>NZ_CP150488.1:3985000-8513930 GCF_041228765.1 Rhodococcus wratislaviensis
GGCCACACGAGTGAGAATGCAGGCATGAGTAGCGAAAGACGAGTGAGAAACTCGTCCGCCGAATGACCAAGGGTTCCTGGGCCAGGTTAATCCGCCCAGGGTGAGTCGGGACCTAAGACGAGGCCGACAGGCGTAGCCGATGGACAACGGGTTGATATTCCCGTACCCGTGTGAACGCGCCCCTGGTGAATCAGTGATACTAACCATCCTGAAGCGTCCTTACGCCCCTTCGGGGGCCCTGGATGTGGATGCATGGGACCTGATCTGGTAGTAGCCAAGCGATGGGGTGACGCAGGAAGGTAGCTGAGCCAGTCAGTGGTAATACTGGTGTAAGCCTGTAGGGCGAATGGTAGGCAAATCCGCCATTCATTAAGCCTGAGAGGTGACGCATAGCCGAATGAGGCGAATTCAGTGATCCTATGCTGCCGAGAAAAGCCTCTAGCGAGCTTTCACACGGCCCGTACCCCAAACCGACACAGGTGGTCAGGTAGAGAATACTAAGGCGATCGAGATAACTATGGTTAAGGAACTCGGCAAAATGCCCCCGTAACTTCGGGAGAAGGGGGGCCTCGTCCGGTGATCACTCTTGCAGTGTGAGCTGGGTGGGGCCGCAGAGACCAGTGAGAAGCGACTGTTTACTAAAAACACAGGTCCGTGCGAAGTCGTAAGACGATGTATACGGACTGACGCCTGCCCGGTGCTGGAAGGTTAAGAGGACCGGTTAGCCACTTCGGTGGCGAAGCTGAGAATTTAAGCCCCAGTAAACGGCGGTGGTAACTATAACCATCCTAAGGTAGCGAAATTCCTTGTCGGGTAAGTTCCGACCTGCACGAATGGCGTAACGACTTCTCAGCTGTCTCAACCATAGACTCGGCGAAATTGCATTACGAGTAAAGATGCTCGTTACGCGCGGCAGGACGAAAAGACCCCGGGACCTTCACTACAGCTTGGTATTGGTGTTCGGTTCGGTTTGTGTAGGATAGGTGGGAGACTGTGAAGCGCTCACGCCAGTGAGTGTGGAGTCGTTGTTGAAATACCACTCTGATCGTATTGGACCTCTAACCTCGGACCATGATCTGGTTCAGGGACAGTGCCTGGTGGGTAGTTTAACTGGGGCGGTTGCCTCCCAAAATGTAACGGAGGCGCCCAAAGGTTCCCTCAGCCTGGTTGGCAATCAGGTGTCGAGTGCAAGTGCACAAGGGAGCTTGACTGTGAGACTGACAGGTCGAGCAGGGACGAAAGTCGGGACTAGTGATCCGGCACCGGCAAGTGGAAGCGGTGTCGCTCAACGGATAAAAGGTACCCCGGGGATAACAGGCTGATCTTCCCCAAGAGTCCATATCGACGGGATGGTTTGGCACCTCGATGTCGGCTCGTCGCATCCTGGGGCTGGAGTAGGTCCCAAGGGTTGGGCTGTTCGCCCATTAAAGCGGCACGCGAGCTGGGTTTAGAACGTCGTGAGACAGTTCGGTCTCTATCCGCCGCGCGCGTTAGAAACTTGAGGAAGGCTGTCCCTAGTACGAGAGGACCGGGACGGACGAACCTCTGGTGTGCCAGTTGTTCCACCAGGAGCACCGCTGGTTAGCTACGTTCGGAAGGGATAACCGCTGAAAGCATCTAAGCGGGAAGCCTGTTCCAAGATGAGGTTTCTCACCCCCTCGAGGGGGTAAGGCCCCCGGCAGACCACCGGGTTGATAGGCCAGAACTGGAAGTCCGGTAACGGATGCAGGTGACTGGTACTAATAGGCCGAGGACTTACCACAAAGAAGCTACGCGTCCACTGTGCAGTATCTGAAACAACACACACGTTTCAGAACAGAAGAAGAAGAACACCACCAACAACACCGGTTGTTGTGTGTCTTCGCTGATGTTCCGTGTGACAGTTTCATAGAGTTACGGCGGCCATAGCGGAGGGGAAACGCCCGGTCCCATTCCGAACCCGGAAGCTAAGCCCTCCAGCGCCGATGGTACTGCACCCGACAGGGTGTGGGAGAGTAGGACACCGCCGAACATCCGTTACCGAAAGGGGACCCAAGATACTGGGTCCCCTTTCGTGGTTTGTGTGAAAGGAATGACTGTGTCGGAGAGTGACGACGGACGTCGGTCCTTCCGCGGAGGCGGTGCCTCCAACAACAATCGAGGCGGTGCCTCCAACAACAATCGAGGCGGTGCCTCCAACAACAATCGAGGCGGTGCCTCCAACAACAATCGAGGCGGTGCGTCCAGCAGCGACCGTGGCGGCGCCGGTGGTTCGGGTCGTGGTGGCTCGACCGGTGGTCCCCGTCGCGATTCGCGCGACAATCGTGGCGGTGCCGGTGGCGATCGTCGCGGTGGCGGACCCCGTCGTGGCGGCGAGGGCGGCTTCGCGCCTCGCGGACGTGAAGGCGACCGTCCGCAGCGGCAGCAGGCCCGTCCGGACGAACCGGATCTGCCCGAGAACGTCGAGGCCGGCGAGCTCGATCCCGCTGTACGCCGCGACCTGCTGAGCCTGGACAAGACAAACGCGAACACGGTTGCGCGTCACCTGGTGATGGCCGGCAAGCTCGTCGACGACGATCCGCGTCTTGCGCTCGCGCATGCCCGCGCCGCGCGCCAGCGTGCGGGCCGTATCGCCATCGTGCGTGAGGCCGCGGGTATCACCGCATATCACGCCGGCGAATGGGCGGAGGCGTTGTCGGAGTTGCGCGCTGCTCGTCGCATGGCCGGCGGTCCTGGACTGCTCGCGGTGATGGCGGACTGCGAACGTGGACTGGGCCGCCCGGAGCGTGCGATCGAACTCGGGCGGAGTGAGGAAGCTGCAGCGCTGTCCGGTGACGAGGCCGCCGAGCTGCGCATGGTGGTCGCCGGAGCGCGCATGGACCTCGGTCAGTTCGACCAGGCCGTGGTCACGCTGCAGACCCCTGATCTCGACGCCTCGCGGACCGGTCCGGGTGCCGCTCGCCTGTTCTACGCGTACGCGGATGCCTTGGTGGCGGCCGGTCGCATCGAGGACGGACTCAAGTGGTTCCTCAATTCCGCTGCGGCGGATCTCGAGGGTGACACCGACGCGGAGGAGCGTGTGGCCGAGCTGACCGGAGACGATCAGTGACGGTTCTGCGCGACGGTTACGACGCCCTGCTGCTCGACCTCGACGGCACCCTGTACCAGGGGCCGCAGGAAATCCCCGGTGCGCGAGAGGCTTTGGCGGCCGGGGAGCAGTCCTGCTACTACGTGACCAACAACGCCAGTCGCAGCCCGGGGGAGGTCGCGGAACACCTGACCGAACTCGGATTCGACGCCGACGAGTCGACGGTGGTGACGAGTTCGCAGTCCGCGGCCAGGCTTCTCGCGGAGAACGTTGCCCCCGATTCGCCGGTCCTGATCGTGGGCACCGAAGCGCTCGCCGACGAAGTCCGGAACGTCGGACTGCGGCCGGTGCGGTCGTTCGAGGACGCGCCGGCGGCTGTCGTTCAGGGTCATTCGCCGACGACGGATTGGGCGATACTCGCCGAGGCGACCCTCGCGATCCGGGCCGGCGCGGTCTGGGTGGCGGCGAACCTGGACTCGACCCTCCCCACCGAACGCGGACTCGTCCTCGGTAACGGGTCGATGGTCGCAGCGCTGCGCACGGCGACGTCCCGGGAACCGCTCGTGGCGGGTAAACCGGCCGCGCCGCTGATGGAGGATGCGATGCGCCGCAGCAAGTGTGTGCGCCCGCTCGTCGTGGGCGACAGGCTGGACACCGACATCGAAGGTGCCAATAATGTCGGTCTCGACTCGCTGCTGGTACTCACCGGCGTGAGCACCGCGGTGGACGTGCTGCGCGCCGCGCCGGAGCAACGGCCCACCTATCTGGCGTCCGAACTGGACGCCCTCAACCGCCCTGCCGAGGAATCCCTCATCGGTGAGGACAGCCGGTGGTCCGTCGAGTTCGACGGCACCGATCTGGTGATCGAACCGACCACCGATTCCGCCGCGCCGGTGGATTCGGCTGCGCTGCTACGGGCCGTGGCCGTCGGCGCCTGGAAGTTCCCCGACTTCGCGCGGATCACGTCGAAGACGCCCGCGGTGAGCGCGGTCGTCTCAGGCTGGGGTGCCTGAAACCCGGCAGACCCGCGTTGTTCGTCACGCGATTCGCTGTATGCGTATCGGAACGCGATGGACTAGCGTTGTGCCCGATGAGCACGCCAATACCGCGCCCGGGAGCCCATCTACCTGGGCCTCCTCAGAGTGTCGACCCCGAGAAGATCCACACGGAGGTCGACGGATTGTTGTCGCGGCTCGGAGCCGTCGAACCGGATCCTGACGACGAGCACGGCGCCGGGGTCATCCCACGCAAAGCCCATCTTCTCGAGAAGGCGCACGACGTGCTGGTGGAGGCGCTGGCCACCGTGGACAAGATCTGACGTGGCCCGTCGAGCACGGGTGGATGCCGAACTCGTTCGGCGGGGACTGGCCCGGTCCCGCGAACACGCGCAAGAACTCATCGCCTCCGGCCGCGTACTGATCTCGGGTGCGGCAGCGACCAAACCGGCCACCGCGATCGAAGCGGGAACTCCGCTGCGGGTGGTCGAGGTCGACAACGAAGTGTCCTGGGCATCGCGTGGTGCGCACAAACTCCTCGGTGCGCTGGAGGCCTTCGGGCCCCGTGGGCTCCAGGTCGAGACCAAGCGCTGCCTCGATGCCGGCGCGTCCACCGGCGGCTTCACCGACGTGCTGCTTCACCACGGCGCGCGGGAGGTCGTGGCGGTGGACGTCGGCTACGGCCAGCTGGTGTGGCGGCTGCAGTCCGACGACCGCGTCCACGTCGTCGACCGGACCAACGTGCGATCGATCGACGCCGAGCAGATCGGCGGCCCGGTCGATCTGGTGGTCGCGGACCTCTCGTTCATCTCGCTGAAGCTCGTCCTCCCGGCGTTCGTGGCCTGCGTGGCCGACGGCGCGGATCTGATTCCGATGGTGAAGCCGCAGTTCGAGGTCGGAAAGGACCACGTGGGTTCCGGTGGAGTGGTGCGTGACCCTGAGCTGCGTGTCGCCGCGGTACTGGATGTCGCGAAGACGGCGGAATCGCTGGGACTGCGTACCGTCGGTGCAGTGGCCAGTCCGCTGCCGGGACCGTCGGGGAACGTCGAATACTTCCTGTGGCTCCGCGCGGATGTCACACCCGGGACGGATGATGTACCGGTCGAGTCGGTAGAAGAATTGATCCGCACCGCGGTGCAGGAGGGACCACAGTGAGCGGGGGAAGCAGCGGCACCCAGCAAGGCGAGCGGGAGATCCTGCTCGTGGCGCACCCGGGCCGCGCCGAGATCACGGAGACCGCGCGACGCGTCGGCAAGATCTTCGAGCGTGCCGGGATCGGGCTGCGCGTCCTCGTCGACGAGGTCGACAGCACCCGCATCGAACCGATGGACGGCATGGCAGCCGACGAATTCCTGGTTCCCGGGCTGGAAGTCACCATTGTTCAGGCAGGTCCCGACGCCGCCCTCGGTTGCGAGATGGTGCTCGTCCTCGGCGGGGACGGAACGTTCCTCCGGGCAGCGGAACTCGCCCAGGCCGCGTCCATCCCGGTTCTGGGAATCAACCTGGGCCGGATCGGGTTCCTCGCGGAAACCGAGGCCGAGCACCTCGACGAGGCGCTCGCCCAGGTAGTGCGTCGTGAGTACCGCATCGAACACCGCATGACACTGGACGTGCTGGTCCGGGTGGACGACGAAATCATCGAACGCGGCTGGGCGCTGAACGAGGCGAGCATCGAGAACCGGTCCCGGCTCGGTGTCCTCGAAGTGGTGCTCGAAGTGGACGGCCGCCCCGTGTCGGCCTTCGGTTGCGACGGTGTCCTCATCTCCACCCCGACCGGGTCGACCGCGTACGCGTTCTCGGCCGGTGGCCCCGTGGTGTGGCCCGAACTCGAGGCCCTGCTGGTGGTCCCGAGCAACGCGCACGCCTTGTTCGCGCGCCCCCTCGTGACGAGCCCGAATTCGCTGATCGCGGTCGAGACGGTGGCAGGCAGCCACGACGGCCTGGTGTTCTGCGACGGTCGCCGGACCCTCGAGCTGCCCGCGGGCGCCCGCGTCGAAGTGGTGCGTGGCAAGGAACCCGTTCGTTGGATACGACTGGATTCGGCGCCGTTCGCGGACCGGATGGTGCGAAAGTTCGAGCTGCCCGTCACCGGGTGGCGAGGAAGGAAGCCCTAGACGTGCTGGCAGAGATCAGGATCGACAACCTCGGTGTGATCTCCGAGGCGTCGGCGCAATTCCACGAAGGCTTGACGGTGCTCACCGGTGAAACCGGCGCGGGCAAGACGATGGTGGTGACGAGCCTGCACCTGCTCAGCGGTGCACGAGCGGACGCGGGCCGGGTGCGTCTCGGCGCGCCCCGTGCCGTGGTCGAGGGCCGGTTCATGACGGATGAGGGCTCGGAGCACGTCGAACGTGCCGTGTCCCGGCTGCTCGAGTCGACCGGCGCCGAGCGGGACGAGGACGGCACCATCATCGCGGTGCGGACCGTCGGCAGCGACGGACGGTCCCGCGCCCACCTGGGCGGGCGCAGCGTTCCGGCGGGCGTGCTGTCCGAGTTCACCGATCCGCTGCTCACCGTGCACGGGCAGAACGATCAGCTGCGGCTGCTCCGCCCGGACCAGCAGTGCGCCGCGCTGGACAGGTTCGCGGACAAGACGGTCGGCCCGCTGCTGGCGCGGTACCGCAAGCACCGCGACGAATGGGTGACCGCACGATCCGAGCTGATCGAACGCACCGGGCGCACCCGGGAACTCGCGCAGGAAGCCGACCAGCTGACGTTCGCCCTCAACGAGATCGACGGCATCGCCCCCACCCCGGGCGAGGACGAGTCGATCGTGTCGGAGGTGCGCAGACTCAGTGAACTCGACTCGCTGCGCTCGGCTGCCGAGGAAGCGCACGCCGCGCTCGCCGGCGGCGACGACATGGACGGCGACGGCGTGGGCGCACCCGCGCTGGATCTGCTGTCCGAGGCGCGGGCCCGGATCGAATCGGCCACCGACCCCGAACTCGACGGGCTCGGACCGCGTCTCGCCGACGCGATCGCAGTGGTCACCGACGTCTCCGCCGACCTGACCACGTATCTCGCCGGGCTTCCGGCGGACCCGGGGGCACTGGACTCCTTGCTGTCGCGGCAGGCGGAACTGAAGAACCTCACCCGCAAGTACGCCGCCGACGTCGACGGCGTACTGGAATGGGCAGACAACGCCCGTGCGAGGCTCGAGAAGATCGATGTGTCCTCCGATGCGTTGGCGGCATTGACGAAGCAGGTCGAGGAGTCTGCGGCGTCCACCGCGGAGGCCGCGTCGAAGCTGACCGCGGCCCGCGTCAAGGCGGCGGCCAAGCTCGCCAAGGCCGTCAGTTCGGAACTCGCAGGTCTGGCGATGGGCCGGGCCGCCCTCGAGGTGTCGGTCCGCCCCCGGATCGCCGGACCCCAGGACACGGCACCGCTCACCGTCGACGGTACGGAACTGCACGCGGGATCGTCCGGTGTCGACGAAGTGGAATTCCGGCTGTCGGCGCACAGCGGCGCACAGTCGCTGCCCATCAGCAAGAGCGCGTCCGGCGGTGAACTCTCGCGGGTGATGCTGGCCCTCGAGGTGGTGCTCGCCGGGTCCGATTCGGGCGCGACGATGGTGTTCGACGAGGTCGACGCCGGTGTCGGCGGTCGGGCCGCGGTCGAGATCGGCCGGCGACTGGCCCGGCTCGCCCGGACGCACCAGGTCATCGTCGTGACACACCTGCCGCAGGTCGCGGCGTTCGCAGACACTCACCTGGTGGTCGACAAGGTCGACGACGCGGATGGCGTCGTCAGCAGTGGTGTGCACACACTCACCGACGACGAGCGGGTGGTGGAACTGGCCCGCATGCTCGCCGGACTCGACGACACGGAGACCGGTCGCGCCCACGCGGAGGAGTTGTTGGCCACGGCCAACGCCGAGCGTTCCGCCTGAACCCCGCCCGGCGGACCGTCGGCCGCACCCGTGGTAATGGTGTGACTGATGTGGTAAACGCTTCGGCGCGCCTCCACAGGTCGGTCCTGCTTCCGGTCCATCATCGAACTCATGAAGATGCCGGCACTGCTGTCACGTAACACCGAAACTTTGCCTGGGGTCAGCGGCATCGCCAGGGTGGATCGCAATACGGCCAAGTTGCTGCGACGCGTCGGACCCGGTGACATCGTCGTTCTCGACGAGCTCGACCTCGATCGCGGGACCGCGGACGCCCTGGTGAAGGCCGGCGTTCTCGCAGTGATCAACGCGTCGCCCTCGATCTCGGGGCGCTATCCCAACCTCGGTCCGGAGGTGATCGTCGCCAACGGGATCCTCCTGGTGGATTCGGCCGGCGCCGACATCTTCAAGAGCATCAAGGACGGCAGCAAGGTCCGGGTGAACGGGGGCGGTGTCTACTCCGGGGAACGGCGCATCGCCAAGGGCGACGAACAGACCGAGGCGGAGATCTCCGACCGGATGATCGAGGCGAAAACCGGTCTGGTCGACCACCTCGAGGCGTTCTCCGGCAACACCATCGAGTTCATCCGCACCGAGAGTCCGCTGTTGATCGACGGTGTCGGAGTCCCCGACGTCGACGTCGACATGAAGGAACGGCACGTCGTGATCGTGTCCGACGGCCCGGACCACGCATCCGACCTGAAGAACCTCAAGCCGTTCATCAAGGAGTACTCGCCGATCCTCATCGGCGTCGGTGCAGGCGCCGACGTCCTCAAGTCGGCGGGCTATCGCCCGGATCTCATCGTCGGTGACCCCGAGGACATCACGAGCGCCACGTTGAAGTCGGGCGCCGAGGTGGTTCTCCCCGCCGACCAGGACGGTCACGCCCCCGGTCTGTCACGGATCCAGGACCTCGGCATCGGAGCGATGACGTTCCCGGCGTCCGGGTCCCCGTCCGACCTGGCGCTGCTGCTGGCCGATCACCACGGCGCGTCGCTGATCGTCACGGTCGGGAGCACCGTCTCCCTCGACGAGTTCTTCGACCGCGGCCGCCGCGACAGCAACCCGTCGGCATTCATGACCCGCCTGAAGGTCGGGCCGAAACTGGTGGACGCGAAGGCCGTGGCGACCCTGTACCGGAGCCGGGTGTCGGGCGGTGCGATCGCGTTGCTCGTGCTGGCCGCACTGGTCGCGGTGATCGTGGCCCTGGTGGTGTCGAACATCGGTGGTGAGGCACTGGACTGGGCCGTCGCGACGTGGAACAGCTTTGCGTTGTGGGTTCAGGGGTTCTTCAAGTGATTTCTCTGCGTCAACATGCCATTTCCATAGCGGCGATCTTTTTGGCTCTGGCAATCGGCGTGGTGATGGGTTCCGGCCTGTTGTCGAGCGGTCTCGTCTCGGGGCTGCGCGACGACAAGGCCGACCTGCAGACCGATATGGAGAAGGCGACCGAACGCAACAACCAGCTGACCGAGCAGTTGAACTCGGCGGACGGCTTCGATTCCGCGGTCGGCGGCCGCGTGGTGGCCGACTCTCTCGCGCAACGCACCGTGATGGTCGTGACGACCCCGGATGCCGACCCCGCCGACCTGGACGGGGTCAACCGCATGATCGCGCAGGCCGGCGGGTCGGTGACCGGGCGGGTGTCGCTGACCGACTCGTTCGTGGACGCCACCGGCGGTGACCGGTTGCGGACGGTCGTCAACAACGTGATCCCCGCTGGTGTCACGTTGAAGACCGGGGCCGTCGACCAGGGCAGCCTCGCAGGCGACCTGCTCGGCTCGGTCCTCATGCTCGGCAAGGAGACGGGTCAGCCGCAGAGTTCCGCGCAGGAGATGGCGCTCGCCCTCGAGACCCTCCGCGGGGCGGGATTCGTCAGCTACGACGACGGCGCGGTCCAACCGGCACAGGTCGCGGTGGTGCTGACCGGCGACCGCGACGTGGAGGACGGCGTCAGCGGCAACCGCGGTGCGGTGGTGGCCCGGTTCGCGGGCGCGCTGGACTCGCGAGGGGCCGGGGCGGTTCTCGCCGGGCGTCCGGCCTCGGCGCAGGGCAACGGTGCGGTCGCCGTGGCGCGGGCCGACGCGGCTCTCTCCGCGGCGCTCACCACTATCGACAACATCGACCGGGAAGCGGGCAAGATCACCGTTCCGCTCGCGCTGCAGGAGCAACTGAACGGCGGTGCCGGCCGGTACGGCACGGGGCCCGGCACCACCGGTGTCACCGTGGGGGCCACACCGGCGTAGCGCGCATCACATCGGGGCGGGCAATCGCGGCGCGTTGTTTCCGGGACGTACGACAAGGTGTTACCGTGAAGTCCCGTGGGTCGGCAGGCCCCAGCATTGCTCGAACAGACCAAGCCCTGCACAGTCGTCACGGGAGCCCCTTTGCCACAGTCACGCACTCATTCGCGTACCGCTACCAAGCACATCTTCGTGAGCGGCGGCGTCGCCTCCTCACTCGGCAAGGGCCTCACAGCCTCGAGCCTCGGGCAATTGCTGACCGCGCGGGGGATGCGCGTGACCATGCAGAAACTGGATCCGTATCTCAACGTCGATCCGGGCACGATGAACCCCTTCCAGCACGGTGAGGTCTTCGTCACCGAGGACGGCGCCGAGACCGACCTCGACGTCGGCCACTACGAGCGCTTCCTCGACCGCGACCTGTCCGGTCAGGCGAATGTGACCACCGGCCAGGTGTATTCGACGGTCATCGCCAAGGAGCGGCGCGGCGAATACCTCGGCGACACCGTCCAGGTCATCCCGCACATCACGGACGAGATCAAGAGCCGGATCCTGGCCATGAGCGGACCGGACCTCCAGGGCCATCAGCCCGACGTCGTCATCACGGAGATCGGTGGCACCGTCGGTGACATCGAGTCGCAGCCGTTCCTCGAGGCCGCCCGTCAGGTGCGCCACGACGTCGGGCGGGACAACGTCTTCTTCCTCCACGTCTCCCTGGTGCCGTACCTGGCGCCGTCGGGTGAGCTCAAGACGAAGCCCACCCAGCACTCGGTCGCGGCACTGCGGAACATCGGTATCCAGCCCGACGCGCTGATCCTGCGCTGCGACCGCGAGGTTCCCCCGGCGCTGAAGAACAAGATCGCACTCATGTGCGACGTCGACGTCGACGGCTGCATCTCGACCCCCGACGCACCCTCGATCTACGACATCCCGAAGGTGCTGCACAGCGAGGGCCTCGACGCGTACGTCGTGCGTCAGCTGGGTCTGCCGTTCCGCGACGTGGACTGGACCGTGTGGGGCAACCTGCTCGAGCGCGTCCACCAGCCGCGCGAGACCGTGCGGATCGCCCTGGTCGGAAAATACGTCGACCTGCCGGACGCCTACCTGTCCGTCACCGAGGCACTGCGTGCAGGCGGGTTCGCGAACCGCTCGAAGGTGGAAATCTCCTGGGTGCCGTCCGACGCGTGTGAGACGGAGGCGGGCGCGCAGGCCGCCCTCGGCGACGTCGACGGCGTGCTGATTCCCGGTGGCTTCGGAATCCGCGGTATCGAGGGCAAGCTCGGCGCGATCCGCTACGCCCGTCACCGGAAGATCCCGCTGCTCGGCCTGTGCCTCGGCCTGCAGTGCGTCGTGATCGAAGCCGCGCGCAGCGTGGGTCTCGACGACGCCAACTCCGCCGAGTTCGAGCCCGAGACCACGCACCCCGTGATCTCCACGATGGCGGATCAGGAAGACGTCATCGCCGGCGAGGCGGACCTCGGCGGCACGATGCGCCTCGGTGCGTACCCCGCCGTCCTGACGAAGGGGTCCGTCGTCGCCCGGGCGTACGGCAGCGAAGAGGTGTCGGAGCGTCACCGTCACCGCTACGAGGTCAACAACGCGTACCGCGACCGGATCGCGAAGAGCGGACTCCGATTCAGCGGAACCTCGCCCGACGGTCACCTCGTCGAGTTCGTCGAATACCCGGCCGACCAGCACCCGTTCTTCGTCGCGACGCAGGCGCACCCCGAGCTGAAGAGCCGTCCGACGCGTCCGCACCCGCTGTTCGCGGCGTTCGTCGACGCGGCGCTGAAGCACAAGCTCGAAGAGCGGCTTCCCGTCGACGTGCACGGTGAGGAGCGGGCCGCCGTCGCCGCCGATGACGAGCTCGCCGACTCCGCCGACCGCGACGAGGTCGCGTCCGTCGACAGCGCGGGATAGGGCGAGACCGACCATGACCGACACCGGCCGGCACGAATTCGAGACTCTCGACTCGCGCGCCGTGTACAGCGGCGCGATCCTCGCCCTGCGGGTGGATCACGTCGCGATGCCGGACGGCCGGACCGCCGAACGTGAGGTCGTCGAGCACCACGGCGCCGTCGCCGTCGTGGTTCTCGACGACGAGGACCGGATCGTCCTGATCCACCAGTACCGGCACCCGGTGGGGCGCCGGTTGTGGGAGATCCCGGCCGGCCTGCTGGACGAGCCGGGGGAGGACCCCGTCGACGCCGCCGGCCGCGAACTGGCGGAGGAGACGGGGCTCGGGGCCCGTCGCTGGTCCGTTCTGGTGGACGTCGTTCTCTCGCCAGGGTTCACGGACGAGTCGGTGCGCGTGTTCCTCGCCGAGGACCTGTACGAGGTGGACCGGCCGGACCCGGAGGACGAGGAAGCCGACCTCGAGATCGAGCGGATTCCGCTCGACGACGTGGTGTCGATGGTGCTGAACGGGACCATCGTCAACGCCACGGCCGTGGCCGGGGTGATGGCCCTCGCCGCTGCCCGGTCCCGGCCGGGCGGTCTCGGCGAACTCCGCGACGTGACCGCGCCCTGGGTCGATCGCCCCGCCAGGTTCAGTGAGAGGAAACGCTCGCGCGCCGCCGGGGACGAGGCCGCGCGGGCATGACATGGTGATTGCGCGGCAGGTGGATTCGTACCTCGACCACCTGGCCGTCGAGCGCGGAGCTGCCCGCAACACTCTCGGTTCGTACCGCCGCGACCTCGAGCGGTACACGCAGTTCCTCGCCGAGCGGGAGGTCACCGACATCGGCCGGATCCGCGAACAAGACGTCAGCGACTTCGTGATCGCCCTACGAACCGGCGATCCGAAACGCGAACTGCCGCCGCTGGCCGCGAGCTCGGCGGCCCGCGCCCTGATCGCGGTGCGCGGATTCCACCGGTTCGCCGCGGCGGAGGGGATGACCGCCGTCGACGTCGCCCGGGACGTGCGGCCGCCGTCGCCGGCGAAACGGCTCCCCAAATCGCTTCCGGTCAACGAGGTGCTGGCACTGCTGGAGGCAGTCGGAGGCAGCGGACCCGCCGACGGACCGCGGGCGGTCCGCGACCGCGCGCTGCTGGAGTTGCTGTACTCGACGGGCGCCCGCATCTCCGAAGCCGTCGGCCTGGATGTCGACGATGTCGACACCGAGACCCGGTCGGTGCTGCTGCGGGGCAAGGGAGGCAAGCAGCGGGTGGTGCCGGTGGGCCGGCCCGCCGTCGAATCCCTCGACGCCTACCTGATCCGGGGCCGGCCGGCGCTGGCATCACGCGGAACACCCGCGCTGTTCCTCAATGTCCGCGGCGGACGGCTGTCCCGCCAGAGCGCGTGGACGGTGCTGCAGACCGCCGCGGACGCCGCGGGCATCTCTTCGGCGGTGTCACCGCACACGCTCCGCCACTCGTTCGCGACCCACCTGCTCGACGGGGGCGCCGACGTCCGCGTCGTCCAGGAGCTGCTGGGACATGCCTCGGTGACGACCACCCAGATATATACGCTGGTGACAGTGGGTGCGCTGCGCGAGGTGTGGGCCGGAGCGCATCCCCGGGCTAGGTGACGGAAAGCGTGTCGAGGGGAAAATTCACGGTACGAGGCGGTAGCGTTCGTATAACGATGTGGGATCGGCAGCGATCATCGAGAGAACAGGGGATCATCGGACCGTGGTGACACCGCAGCCGCCAGCGGCGGAGTCAGAGCACTCGCAACAGGAGGGCGACATGTTCGACGTGCGGCAGACCGAACCCGCAGCCTTGTTCGAGGACGCTGCCGTGGTCGTGGAGGAAGAGCTCGGCCCCACGGGACGGCCGACGCGTGAGGTGCCGGAACCCGCCCCGTTGCCCTCGCACGGCCCGGCCAAGATCATCGCGATGTGCAACCAGAAGGGTGGCGTCGGCAAGACGACGTCGACGATCAACCTGGGAGCGTCTCTGGCCGAATTCGGTCGGCGTGTCCTGCTCGTCGACCTCGATCCCCAGGGGGCGCTGTCCGCGGGCCTCGGCGTCGCGCATCACGACCTCGAACTGACCGTCCACAATTTGCTCGTCGAACCCCGCGTCGCGATCGACGACGTCCTGATGCGGACACGCGTCGAGGGCCTCGACCTTCTGCCGAGCAACATCGACCTGTCGGCGGCGGAGATCCAGCTCGTCACCGAGGTCGGGCGGGAACAGACGCTCGGACGGGTGCTGCACCCGGTGCTCGACCGGTACGACTACGTCCTGATCGACTGCCAGCCGTCCCTCGGACTGCTCACGGTCAACGCGCTGGCCTGCGCGGACTCGGTGATCATCCCGATGGAGTGCGAGTACTTCAGCCTGCGCGGCCTGGCGCTGCTCAACGATACGGTCGAGAAGGTCCACGACCGGCTCAACCCGCGGCTCGAACTCGCCGGCATCGTCGTCACGATGTTCGACGCACGGACCCTGCACGCGCGCGAGGTGATGGCCCGTGTGGTGGAGGTGTTCGGGGATCTCGTCTACGACACCGTGATCAACCGCACCGTGCGCTTCCCCGAGACCTCGGTCGCCGGGGAACCGATCACCACCTGGGCGCCGAAATCGACCGGCGCCGAAGCGTACCGTGCTCTGGCACGCGAGGTCATTCACCGGTCCGGCCGGTAAGTGGTGAATACGCAAGACATTCCGGCTCCACCGCAGACCGAGGACCCGCAGACCCCCGTATCGCACGCCGCGGAAACACAGACCGCGGTCAAGCCCGGCTTCCGGGTGACCCTGCGGAATTTCGAGGGACCGTTCGACCTGCTCCTGACCCTGATCAACCAGCGACAGCTGGACGTGACGGAAGTGGCGCTGCACCAGGTGACGGACGACTTCATCGCCTACACCCGCACCCTGGGCGCGGAGATGGGACTCGATCAGACCACCGAATTCCTGGTGGTCGCGGCGACGCTGCTCGACCTGAAGGCGGCGCGTCTGCTCCCGGCAGGACAGGTGGAAGACGCCGAGGACCTCGCGCTTCTCGAGGCGCGCGACCTGCTGTTCGCCCGGCTGCTGCAGTACCGCGCGTACAAGCAGGTGGCGCAACTGTTCGGTGAGCTCGAGGCGGCCGCGCTGCGCCGGTACCCGCGTTCGGCGGCACTGGAGGACCAGTTCACCCAGTTGCTTCCGGAAGTGTTGCTCGGTGTCGACCCGCAACGGTTCGCGGAGATCGCCGCGACCGTGTTCACTCCGCGCCCGAAGCCGACCGTGGGACTCGACCATCTGCACGACATGCACGCGGTGTCGGTGCCCGAACAGGCGGCGCGGATGCTGGAACTGCTCCGCGAACGAGGGGCCGGGGAATGGGCGACCTTCGGCGACCTGGTCTCGGAGTGCGAGGTGACGGTCGAAATCGTGGCAAGATTCCTCGCGCTGCTCGAGCTGTATCGCGAGCAGTCGGTGTTGTTCGAACAGCCCGAGCCGCTCGGGGAATTGTTGGTGAGCTGGACCGGGGAGGGCACAGACGCCCCGGTGACCGAGGAGGATTACGGATGAGTTCGGTCCCGTTCGACGAGTCGGACGACCAGGGCGCCGTCGACGCAGATCCCGAGCTGTCGGACACCGAACTCGAAGCCGTTCTCGAGTCGCTCCTGCTGATCGTCGACTCTCCCGCCGGAGCCGAACAGCTCGCCTCCGCGACCGGCGCTTCTGTGAATCGCATCACGGACGTGCTGAACCGCATGTCCGCCGAGCTCACCGCCCGCGGGAGCGGGATGGACCTCCGATATGCCGGTGACGGTTGGCGTCTCTACACACGCACCGCGTACGCGCCCTACGTGGAACGGCTCCTGCTCGACGGCGCACGATCCAAACTGACGAGGGCGGCTTTGGAAACTCTGGCCGTGGTGGCATACCGTCAACCGTTGACCCGCGCACGGATCAGTGCGGTGCGTGGCGTCAACGTGGACGGTGTGGTGCGCACACTTCTCGCTCGCGGATTGATCGCCGAAGCCGGCGTCGATCCCGATACCAACGCCACGCAGTATTCGACGACGGAGCTCTTCCTGGAACGGCTCGGCTTGGCGTCTCTCGCCGATCTTCCCGCCTTGGCTCCGCTGTTGCCGGATGTGGATCTGATAGATGACATCAGTGACAGTCTGGAATCTGACCCACGATTTGCGAGAATGAATAAAGCTACGGCTTCCACAGAAGAGTTGGACACCGGGCTGGACACCGAAGACTGACAGGGATAGTACAAAAGTGAAGAAACCCGCTCGCCGAGATGGCACACCGGATCGCAACAACAACAAGAAGCAGCGCCCCACCAGGTCGGAGACCGGGGGTCGCTCGGACAGGTCGGAAGCTGGAGGGCGACCGAGCCGCTCCGAGACCGATCGGCGTCCGACCAGGTCGGACGCCGTCAAGGGGAAGCCGGGCAGGCCCGACGCCGCGGCCGCGAAGAACAAGCGCGGCAAACCCAAGTCGGCCAAGCCGCAGCGCGCCCAGGCCCACGCGCCCAAGATCAGCAACGCCAAGCCGGCCCGGCACCAGTACGCCGACGCCGCCGATCGGCCCGCCGGCCCGCCGCAGGGCGACGGCATGCGACTGCAGAAGGTTCTCGCCCAGGCCGGTGTCGCGTCGCGCCGTGCGGCCGAGGAACTGATCTCGCAGGGGCGAGTCGAGGTCGACGGCCGCATCGTCATCGAACAGGGACTGCGCATCGACCCCGAGAACGCGGTGGTGCGCGTGGACGGTGTCCGCGTCGTCGTGCAGAAGGACCTGGTCCACCTCGCGCTGAACAAGCCCCGCGGCTGGCAGTCGACGATGTCGGACGACCTGGGTCGCCCGTGCGTCGGCGACATCGTCTCCGAGCGGGTCGCCGCAGGTCAGCGGTTGTTCCACGTCGGTCGACTGGACGCCGACACCGAGGGACTGCTGCTGCTCACCAACGATGGTGATCTGGCGCATCGGCTGATGCATCCGTCCTTCGAGGTGTCGAAGACGTACCTGGCGACTGTGTCGGGTGCCCTCGAGCGCGGCGTCGGAAAGAAGCTCAAGGAGGGTGTCGAGCTCGACGACGGACCGGCGAAGGTCGACACGTTCACCCTGCTCGACATCAACGAGGGCAAGTCGCTCGTCCGTGTCACGCTGCACGAAGGCCGCAAGCACATCGTGCGCCGCCTGTTCGACGCCGTGGGACACCCCGTCATCCGGCTCGTCCGGACGGACATCGGCGCGGTCGCTCTCGGCGACCAGCGTCCCGGCACGCTCCGCGTACTCGGTCGAGGCGAGGTCGGCGGTCTCTACGGGGCGGTGGGCCTGTGAGTACCTCGCCGCTGGTCGTCGCGATGGACGGCCCGTCCGGAACCGGGAAGTCGAGCGTCTCGCGGATGCTCGCGCAGCGGCTCGACGCCCGGTACCTCGATACCGGCGCCATGTACCGGATCGCGACGCTGCATGCGCTGCGTAAGGGCGTGGACCTCACCGATCCCGCCGCGATCGCCGACGCGACCGCAGGGCTGCCGTGGTCGATCGGCACGGACCCGGCGGGCGAGCAGGTTCTGCTCGACGGGGAGGACGTGGGGGAGGAGATCCGCGGCGACGCGGTGACCAAGGCCGTCTCGGCTGTCTCCGCCGTGCCGGCGGTGCGTGAACTGCTTGTCGCGGCGCAGCGTCGTCTCGCGGGCGAGGCCGAACGGATCGTCGTCGAAGGCCGGGACATCGGCACCGTCGTCATCCCGGACGCCGACGTGAAGATCTATCTCACCGCCTCGGCGGAAGCCCGGGCACAGCGCAGAAATGCGCAGAATCTCGCAGAAGGACGAGGTGACGACTACGCGGCCGTGCTGGCCGACGTGCAGCGTCGTGACCACCTCGACTCCACGCGCGCCGTGTCGCCGCTGCGGCCGGCCGACGATTCCGTGCTGGTCGACACCAGCGAACTCGGAATCGACGACGTGATCGGCAGGTTGCTGCTGGTGGTTAGCGAAAGAAGGGGAGCAGGGCAGTGACCGAACAATTCACCACCGAGTTCGCAGGCGACGGCACCTGGAGTGAGGAATCGGACTGGGAGGTCCTGGACCTCGAAGACGGTGGCGACGGAGAGTCCCACGTCCCGGTCCCCACCCTCGCAGTGGTCGGTCGCCCGAACGTCGGCAAGTCGACGCTCGTCAACCGGATCATCGGCCGACGCGAAGCCGTGGTCGAGGACATCCCCGGTGTCACCCGCGACCGTGTCTCCTACGAGGCGAACTGGAGTGGCCGCCGCTTCATGGTGCAGGACACCGGCGGCTGGGAACCCGACGCCAAGGGCCTGCAGCAGTCGGTGGCCCGGCAGGCGGAACTGGCGATGCAGACCGCGGACGCGATTCTCCTCGTCGTCGACGCCGTCGTCGGCGCCACCGCAACGGACGAGGCTGTGGCCAAGGTCCTGCGCCGGTCCAAGACCCCGGTTCTGCTGGTGGCCAACAAGGTCGACGACGGCCGAACCGAATCCGAGGTGGCCGCACTGTGGTCGCTCGGTCTCGGACAGCCGCACTCGGTGAGTGCGACGCACGGCCGCGGTACCGGCGATCTCCTCGACGAGGTGCTTGCCGCCCTCCCGGAAACCCCGCGTGAAGGCATCCCCGGCGGCGGGCCGCGACGCGTGGCTCTGGTCGGGAAGCCGAACGTCGGGAAGTCGAGCCTGCTGAACAAGCTGTCGGGCGACGAGCGTTCGGTGGTCCACAATGTCGCGGGGACCACCGTCGATCCGGTCGACTCGATCGTGGAGCTCGGCGGCAGGCCGTGGCGTTTCGTCGACACCGCCGGTCTGCGCAAGCGGGTCAGCCACGCCAGCGGCGCCGAATTCTACGCATCGCTGCGGACGAAGAGCGCCATCGAGGCCGCCGAGGTCGCGATTCTGCTGATCGACGCATCCGAGCCGATCTCGGAGCAGGACCTGCGCGTGCTGAGCATGGTGGCCGACGCCGGGCGGGCCCTCGTCATCGCGTTCAACAAGTGGGATCTCGTCGACGAGGACCGGCGACTCCAGCTGGACCGGGAAGTCGATCGGGACCTGGTGCGGGTGCCGTGGGCACAGCGAGTCAACATCTCGGCGCAGACGGGGCGCGCGGTGCAGAAGCTCGTCCCCGCCCTGGACACCGCACTGGAATCCTGGGACAAGCGCATTCCCACGGGCCGGCTCAACACCTGGCTCAAGGAAGTCGTCGCCGCGACTCCGCCACCGATGCGCGGTGGCCGACTGCCTCGCGTGATGTTCGCCACGCAGGCCGGAACGCGTCCGCCGACGTTCGTGCTGTTCACGACCGGGTTCCTCGAGGCGGGCTACCGCCGGTTCCTGGAGCGGCGTCTGCGCGAGGAGTTCAATTTCGACGGCAGCCCCGTCCGCATCTCGGTGCGGGTGCGGGAAAAGCGTGAGCGGCGAAGTCGTTGATCCGACAGAATGCGCTCTGACCAGGCGATTAGCGTTACGGACTGCCCCTGATGTAATCTCATCGAGCACCTGAACGAGGGTGTGGACGGGCTGTGGCGCAGCTTGGTAGCGCACTTGACTGGGGGTCAAGTGGTCGCAGGTTCAAATCCTGTCAGCCCGACCAGATGATCAGCGAAGGCGGTTTCCCGGAAACGGGAAACCGCCTTTTCTGTGTCTCGGGCACTCAATCCGTCACGATGACCGGGTCGCCGATCTTCGCGTTGTCGTAGAACCACTGCGCGTTCTCAGTGCTGAGATTGATGCAGCCGTGGCTGACGTTCTCGAAGCCCTGAGAGTTCACCGACCACGGTGCGGCGTGCACGAAGATCCCGCCCCACGTGATTCGGGTGGCGTACTCGACGTAGAGCCGGTAGCCCTCCTCCGAGTCGATCGGGACGCCGTACGTCGACGAATCCATGATCATGTCGCGGAACTGCTCGATGACGGGGAACGTCCCGAGCGGTGTCTCGTATCCGGGTTTGCCCATGGACGCGGGCATGGTCTGAACGACCTGGTCGTTGATGCTGACGGTGAACTGGTGCGTCGTCGTGTTGGCGACGGCGACGAGTGCGTCACCCACCTGGAACTGCGATCTCGCGCCCGCCGCCTCGACGGTCACCCGGGTGTGGGCCGGCCAGAAGTGCTCCGGGGTCCACTGCACGGTGCGGTCGTCGATCCAGGAGAACTGCCCGGGGACCGGTGTCGACGGCATGATCCGGACACCCTGTTCGGCGAGTGCGCGATCGGACACCGGTGACGCGAACCGGACGACGACGGGGTGCGCGATGCCGACGACCTGACCGCTTGCGGGGGACAGTGCCGGGGTGATGATCTTCCCGGTGACGGCCGGGGCCTGCGCCGCCGCGGTGGCGCTCACTGCGCACACGGCCAGCGCCGCGAGTACCGAGACGAGAAACAGACGTCCGACCTGCTGCGCTTTCGACATGACGTCCAGCCCTTCAGCGACTGTGAGCGTCATTTCAGTTAACCACGGCGATATCCGACAGCGGAACCAGGGAAACTGGATGCATTGTGCGCATCAGAGAGCTACGGGCGACGCGACGTCGTCACATCGGCCGCGTTTCGCCGGTCACATAGGTGACAGACCGCGACGGAAGGATGTGACCGGTGAACGAGAACGACGTGCTGGCGCAGCAGTTCGAGGCCCATCGCACGCACTTGCGCGCGGTGGCCTACCGGATGCTCGGCTCGATCGGCGAGGCCGAGGACGCCGTGCAGGAATCCTGGCTGCGACTGAGCCGCACCGACGCCGACACCGTCGAGAACCTGGGCGGCTGGCTGACGACGGTGGTGGCGCGGGTGTGCCTGAACATGCTGCAGTCACGCAGGTCGCGGCGTGAAGATCCCCTGGACGCGGTGATGCCCGACCCGATCGTGACCCGGGCGGACGGCAGCGACCCCGAACACGAGGCGGTGCTGGCCGATTCGGTGGGTCTCGCGCTGCTCGTGGTCCTCGGCACGCTCGCTCCTGCCGAGCGGTTGGCGTTCGTGCTGCACGACATGTTCGCGGTGCCGTTCGACGACATCGCCCCGATCGTGGAGCGAACCCCGGCGGCCGCCCGGCAACTGGCCAGCCGCGCACGGCGGCGTCTGCAGGGAGCCCCCGTTCCCGACACCGATCCGGTCCGCCAGCGGGCGGTCGTCGACGCGTTCCTGGCGGCCGCGCGGAGCGGCGACTTCGACGCGCTCGTGGCGGTGCTCGATCCGGATGTCGTGCTCCGCGCCGATACCGGAGCACTGCCTGTGGGCGCCTCCACGACGGTGCGCGGTTCGGAGACCGTCGCGGGCCGGGTCCTCGGGTTCGCTCGGCTGGCTCGATTCGCGCATCCGGCGCTCGTCAACGGTGCCGCCGGGGTGGTCGCGATCTCCGACGGGCAGCTGCTGTCGGTCATGGGCGTCACGATCCGGCGGGGGAAGATCGTCGAGATCGACATCCTCGCCGACCGCGAGCGCCTCGCCGGGCTCGTCGTCGAGAACCTCGACTGACGAGCCCAGCGTGGTCAGTTCGTGCGGTGCTCGCCGTCTCCGTGTGCGTTGCCGGTGCGCAGGCCGATCAGGGCCGCGGCGACGAGGAAGATGCTGCCGGTCAGCAGCGCTCGCTGGAAGCCGAGGGTGAGTGCCTCGGGCACAGGCGAATTCGCTGCGAGCAGATGCTGGGAATGCGAGGTGGCGATCGCGGCGAAGATCGCGAGACCGAGTGCGCTGCCGACCTGCTGGGAGGCGTTCAACAACGCCGCCGCGAGCCCTGCCTCGCCGGCAGGCACACCGGCGTTGGCCGCGGTCGTCACACCGACGAAGACGGCGCCGAGACCGAACGACACGATCATCAGTCCGGGCAGCAGATCGTCGAGATAGGACCCGTCGACGGGAATCCGGGACAGCAGGTACAGGCCGGCCGAGGCCACCAGCGCGCCCGCGACGATGACGGGACGGGGTCCGGTCCGGGTGAGCACCTGGGAGGAAATCCCGGCGGCGACACCGACACCCAGGCAGAGCGGCAGGTAGGCGGCACCGGTCTGGATGGGGGAGTAGCCGAGAACGTTCTGCATGTAGAGAGTCAGGAAGAAGAACATCGCGATGAGACCCGCAAAAGCAATCAGCCCTGTGACATTGGCGGCGGCAAGCCCTTTGACGCGGAATATCGACAGCGGCAGGAGAGGGTGCGGATTGCGCTGCTCGTTGATCACGAACGCCACGATCAGAACGAATGCGCCGGCGAACTCGGCGATCGTGCGGGCGCTGCCCCATCCCTGGTCGGGTGCCTTCACCAGGGCGTAGACGAGCACCAGCATCCCGCCGGTGCCGAGCACACTGCCCGCGACGTCGAAATTCGCGAACCGGGCGCGGCGCCGGTCGCCGGGAATGAGCGCGAAGACCGCCGGAAGCACGAGCGCGCACGCCAGTGGGTTGACGAACAGCACCCATCGCCAGCCAGGCCCCTCGGTGAGCACGCCGCCGAGAAACACACCGACGGCGGATGCGAGACCGCCCACCCCGGCCCAGACACCCAGTGCGGTATGCCGCTCGGGGCCCTCCTCGAACGTCGTCGTCAGAATCGACAGCGCGGCCGGAAGCATCAGTGCCGCACCGACACCCTGCGCGAGCCGTGCGCCGATCAGGATCTCCGCGTTTCCGGCGAACCCGCCGATCAGCGATGACAGCCCGATCACGACGGTGCCGGTGACGAGCACGCGACGGCGACCGAGCAGGTCGGCCAGGCGGCCGCCGAGCAGCATGAATCCGCCGTAGGTGAGGAGGTAGGCGCTCGGGACCCATTGCAGTTCCTGAACCGAGATGTCCAGGTCGCTGCGCATGTCGGGCAGGGCGATGTTGACGATGGATGCGTCGACGAAGTCGAGAAATGCCACGGCGCACAACAGCGCCAGCGTGAGAGTGCCGCGGGCGGTGGAGAGAAACGGGCGTGCCGGGGTCGATCGTCCGGCCCGGGAGGTATCGCCGACCGAGATGTCCATGTCGAAGCCTTTCTGTGCTCAGGGTTCGTGCAGAGGACGCCGCAGTGGTCGTCCGTCACTTCTATGACCGACGGCCCGGCGGTGATGTGACCGCGCCGCGGCTGCGTCGCGAGTACTGTCGGAACCCGGCAGGTCACGGAAACGGGAGGCTGGCATGGCTGGACGGTTCGAAGGCACTGTTGTGATCAATCGCCCCATCGAGGAAGTGTTCGCGTACCTCGCCGCCGGGGTCAACGACCGGGACTTCAGTCCCCGGGTGCAGGAGATCGTGAAGAAGACGGACGGTCCGCCGGGCGTCGGGACCATCTTCGTCAGCACCGTCAAGGATGCCGGGATGACCACGAAGCGGGAGTTCGAGATCACCGAATTCGAGGTGCCACGGAAGATTCGCTGGGCGGAGCGTTCGAAGAATTCCATCACCGCGAAAGAGGGTGGTTACGACCTCGAACCCTCGGGCGCAGGGACCAAGGTGACGATCTTCAACGTGCTGGAGGGGCACGGAATAGGAAAGCTGATCGCACCTCTCGCCCTTCGGGCGGCCCGGAAGGACGCACCCGATTTCGCGCAGCGGATCAAGGCCGCCGCGGAGAAGTGACCGGCCTTACCGTGCCGGAATGACGAGCTCCAGTACCTGATCGACGTTGTCCGCGAGGCTGTCCGCCGCGGTGTCGTCGCCCGACAGATACCGTGCGAGGCTCTGCTGGAACAGTCCGTCGAAGACCGCATACATGGTGGCCGGGGCGATGGTGATCGTGCGCCCCGCCAGTTCCGCGTACCGGGACACGATGCGCCAGATCATGTTTTCGAGACTTTTGTCGATCGCGGCGACGTCTGCGCGGAACGACTCCTCGAACAGCGACTGCGAGCGGAGGTCGTACCAGAGGCGATGCATGGTGGCCTCGTCGCGGAGCGAATCCACCAGCACCCGGCCGAATCCCGCCTTCAACTCCTCGGGAGTCTGCGCTGTGGCGACCACGCCGTCGTATCGCGTGACGCACCGGGCCTTGTAGTGCCGGACGCAGTGCGTGATCAGATCGACCTTGTCGCTGAAGTAGTAGTGCAGGACGCCGTGGGAGAACTCGGAGTTCTGGGCGATCTCCCGGAGGCTGGTGCGGGCGTAGCCGAGTTCCGAGAGGGTCTGCAACGCGGCCTCGGCGAGCTGATCCCGGCGCTCGGCGAATTTGTCGACCTGGCGGCGCGAGACCCGATCGGCGTTCTTCTCGGCGACGGGTGTCACGGCAATGATTCCTGTTCGGCTCGCATGGTCCAGCACGGTGTGCATCAGTCTAGCTCGCGTTCCTTGACGACTGTGTAACAAAAACTTGACAGTCGTCAAGAGAATTCTTGACAGTCGTCCAAAGTCGAATACTCTGTGATCCACACCACATTGCACGGCTCGGTCTCGTGACGTGGTTTCCGCGAATCGTCTCGTACGAAGGCAGGTCGGAATGAGCGTGAGTGATCTTGCAGGACGGAAAGCGCTGGTCACCGGTGGTGCGAAGGGGTTGGGCGCCGGTATGGCTGCCGCCCTCGCCGACGCCGGTGCGGCGGTCGTGATCGGCGACGTCCTCGAGGAGGAGGGGCACGCGACCGCCGATTCCGTCGGGAAGTCCGGCGTCGACACCGGATTCGTGAAACTCGACGTCACCGACGACGGCAACTGGGAGCGCGCCGTCGCCGCCACCGTGGAGCAACTCGGCGGATTCGACCTCCTCGTCAACAACGCGGGCATCGAGATCTCGTCACTCGTGGTCGACATCGATCCCGCCGACATCCGCCGGATGTGCGACGTCAATATTCTCGGTGTCGCGCTCGGTCTGAAACACGGTCTGCGCGCCATGCGTCCCGGAGGCGCGGCGGGAGCGGGCGGGGCGATCGTCAACGTCTCGTCGGTGGCCGCGACGATCCCGTTCCCGGGTATCGCCGGGTACTCCGCCACCAAGTCGGCCGTCGACCGGCTGACCCGGGTCGCGGCCCAAGAGGCAGGCAAACTCGGGTACGGCGTCCGCGTGAACTGCGTGTACCCCGGGCTGGTCGCCACGGAGATGGGACTCGGGCTGGCCGCCGACATGGAGAGGCTCGGACTGTGGCCCAGCGCCGACGCCGCGGTGGCCGACGTGATCGGCCTGACGCCGCTCGGGCGACTCGGCGAGGTCGCGGACATCGCCGACACCGTCGTCTTCCTGGCCTCCGACGCCGCTCGCTTCGTCACCGGAATCGGCCTGCCGGTCGACGGTGGCATGGGCATGTAACCGATCTCCCCGGACTCTTCTCACATTCTGAAAGGCACGTCATGACCGACAAGAAGCCCGTCATCGTCTACGGAGTCTCCGGTTACACCGGGCGGCTCGTGTGTGAATACCTGCGCGAGTTCAACATTCCGTTCGTCGCCGCGGGCCGGGACAAGAAGCGGATCCAGGAAGTGCTGGACCGCATCCCCGGGCTGGACACCGTCGACCACGAGGTGGTCGAGGTGGAGCACACTGTGCCGGCGCTGACCGAACTGTTCAGCGGCGCACGGGTTGTCAGCAACATGGTCGGCCCGTTCATCAAGCACGGCGCCGTCGTCGTCGAGGCGGCTCTCGCCGCGGGCTGTCATTACACCGACACGACCGGTGAGCAGGACTGGGTTCTGGACGTGCAGGCGAAGTTCGGCGACAAGTTCGCGGAGAAGGGGCTGCTGCTGTCTCCGGGCGTCGCGCAGATGTACACCACCGGTGAAATCGCCGCGAACATCGCGCTGGAGACGCCGGGGTTGGACACTCTCGACATCCTGGTGTTGTGGAAGGGCTTTCCCACCTACGCGTCCACGCAGACGATCTTCACGATCCTCAAGGCCGACTGGTACTACCTCGAACAGAACCGGTACGAGAAGTGGGACCCTGGTACCACATTCGACGTCGTGGTGCCGGGACAGCACCAGATGGCCCTCGCGCTGCCGTGGGGCGGCACCTGCCATCCCGTGTGGTTCAAGGACGATCCGCGGGTGGCGAACGTGAAGGCGGCAGGAGGCGTGTTCGACCGTTCCGTGATGGAGGGTGTCGTCGCGACGCAGAAGATGGTCGAGGAGCAGATCAAGACCCTTCCCGCGGACGAGCAGGACGCGGCCCTCGCGGAGATCGCCGGCTCCGTGCAGGCGGGAATGCCGCCGAGGGAGAACCCGCGCGTCAACACGTCGCTGGACTCCGTGTACGCGTCGGGCCCGCTGGGTCGGGCGCACTGCGTCATCCACGGAAACTGCAACTACAAACAGACGGGGCTCCTGCAGGCGTACGCCGCGTACTCCCTGTTGCAGCAGCCTCCGAAGCGGACGGGTCTCGCGTCGGCGTGCCAGGCGTTCGGGCATCGCGAACTTCTCGGAATCCTGCGCAGCTTCGGCCTCGTGATGGAGCCGGTTCTCACCGTGCAGAGCTGATCGTCCCGGCCGCGACTTCGAGGAGGACCCCACGATGCGCTTGACCGACTACCTCGACAAGGGTGCCTCGCTCGGACCGTCGGAGCCGTGCCTGACGATGGGCGACCGGACACTGTCGTACGCCGATGTCCAGGACCTGAGCCGGCGCGTCGCGGCCGCGCTGGCACGGTCGGGGATCGCCGCGGGCGATAAGGTGGCCGTCCTGTCCGGCAACGACCCGACCGCGTTCTCCTGCGTGTTCGGGATCAGCCGGGCGGGGGCGGTGTGGTGCCCGATCAACCCGCGGAACGAGGCCGCGGAGAATCGGGACCTGCTCGACCTCTTCGACTGTCGCTGCCTGATCTTCCAGAAGGCGTTCGCGCCCTTGGTCGATCGGATCCGGCAGCAATTGCCGCTGCTGACGACCCTCGTGTGTCTCGACGGCGACGAGGAGTACGCCCACCCGTTCGACGACTGGCTGGGTACCGAACGTCTCGACGCCGAGCCCGTCGACGACCTCGCGCTGATCGTCGGCACCGGCGGGACGACGGGGAAGCCGAAGGGTGTGATGCTCACCGGCCGGAACATCGAGACGATGTCTGCGCTGACCCTGATGAGCTACCCGTTCGACGGCAGACCGGTCTACCTCGCACTCGCGCCGTTGACGCACGCGGCCGGCGTCCTGTGCTTTCCGATCCTCGCCCTCGGCGGGCAGGTGGTCATCATGCCCGCGCCCGACCTGGGGCAGTTCCTCGCGCACATCGACCGGAACCGCGTCACCCACACGTTCCTCCCGCCGACCCTGATCTACATGCTGCTGGACCACGCCGACCTGGAGACGACGGACCTGAGCTCGCTGCAGTGCTTCTGGTACGGCGCGGCGCCGATCTCGCCGACCCGGCTCGACGAGGCGCTGACCCGGATCGGGCCGGTGATGGCGCAGCTGTTCGGGCAGAGCGAGGCGCCGATGATGATCGCGACGATGGCGCCGAAAGACCATTTCCACGCGGACGGCTCGGTCGCGACCGCCCGGCTGAGCTCCGCGGGCAGGCCCTCCCCGCTGGTCACCGTCGCGATCATGGACGGGCAGGGGACGCTGCTGCCTGCCGGTGAGCGAGGCGAAGTGGTCGTGCGCAGCTCGCTCGTCATGACGGGGTACTACAAGAATCCCGTTGCGACGCAGGAGGCGTCGGCGCACGGCTGGCATCACACGGGCGACATCGGGTACCTCGACGACGACAACTTCCTGTACATCGTCGACCGGGCCAAGGACATGATCATCACCGGCGGGTTCAACGTCTATTCCGTCGAAGTGGAACAGGCGCTCATGGCGTACCCCGGAATCCAGGACTGCGGGGTGATCGGGCTCCCCGACGAGAAATGGGGTGAACGTGTCGTCGCCGTCGTCCAGTCCCGAGCCGGAACACCGATCGAGGCCGACGCACTCACGGCGTTCGTGAAAGCGCGCATCGGCAGTGTGAAGACCCCGAAGGAAATCCTGGTCTGGCCCGATCTGCCTCGTTCCAAGCTGGGGAAGGTCCTCAAGAACGAGATCAGGCAGCAGTTGCTCGGCTGACGGCCGGCGCGGGGTTCGAAACGCGGAGGATCGAAGCGTGGGTTTCGCCGCGACTGGCGATACTGTCGGGTGATGGTGAATGGGCACGCACTGAGCAGGGACCGGCTCGCCGACGCGCTGGCGCGCTTCGAACCACGGATCGTGGACCCGACGAATCGGCGGTCCGCGGCGGTCGTGATCGCCGTGATGAACGACGGCGCCGACGGTCAGGCCGTTCCGCTGACCATGCGCCCCAGCAAGATGCGCGCGCACCCGGGGCAGTTCGCGTTGCCCGGCGGCGGAGTGGATCCGGGGGAGACCGGCGAGGACGCCGCCCGGCGCGAGCTGCACGAGGAACTCGGCCTCGACGTGGAGCCGTCCGCGGTGCTCGGCCGGCTCGACGACTATGTCACCCGCTCCGGGTACGTCATCACACCGTTCGTCGTGTGGTCGGACCAGCCGATCACGTCGCTCGTCCCCAACCGCGAGGAAGTGGCGGAAGTGTTCTCGGTGGGCGTTCCCGAAATCGACGCGGAGCCGCGGTTCGTCGAGATCCCCGAATCGTCGAAACCGGTGATCCAATGGCCGTTCCGGCGTCACCTCGTGCACGCCCCGACAGGCGCAGTCGTGTACCAGTTCCGGGAGGTCGCGCTGCACGGCAGGCACACCCGGATCGACGGTTTCGACCAGCCGGTCTTCGCCTGGCGTTAGCGAGACCCCATCGACCGGCGGGCACGACTAATCTCACAGTTCGTGACCCTCTTCGAGTCTCTCGCCCGCAAGCTCGACCGCACCGGTGTCGACCCCGTCGTCTGGCACGCCCCGCCGCCGCCACCCCTCACGGGAGTGCTCGCTCCCAACGGTGTGCTCGACGGCGCGCACCGCTGGACGCTCCCTACCGGAGAAGGCCCGGAGGACGTTGCCGTCGATCACGACGGCCGGGTGGTCACCGGAGGCAACGACGGCCGGATCTGGCGGTTCGACAGCCGAGGCGGTGCCACCGAACTCGCGAACACCCGCGGGCGCCCCCTCGGAGTCGAGGTCCTGGACGACGGCCGATTCCTGGTCTGCGACGCCGAGCGCGGTGTGCTGAGGGTCGACGAGAAGGGGCGCGTCGACGTGCTGGCCGACGCCGCGGCCGGGCGCCCGCTCGTGGCGTGCAACAACTCGGCGGTCGGCCGGGACGGCATCGTGTACTTCACCGACTCCTCGGCGCACTTCACGATCGCCGACCACTGCTACGACCTTCTCGAGCACCGGGGGACCGGCCGCCTGCTGCGCCTGGACCCGCGGACAGGGGAGACCGACGTCCTCGCCGAAGGACTGCAGTTCGCCAACGGCGTGGGACTGGCCTCGGACGAATCGTTCGTCCTCGTCGCCGAGACCGGCTCGTACCAGATCTCCCGCGTCGACCTGACCGGCCCGTCGCAGGGTGCGGCGTCGGTGTGGGCCGCGAATCTGCCCGGCATACCGGACAACATGACGTCCCAGACACGTGACGGGCTGTTCTGGGTGGCGCTCTACAGCCCGCGGATGCGGTTGCTGGACCTGCTCGCGCCCTACCCCACGCTGCGCATCGTCGCGGCGAACCTGCCGGAGGCCGTGCAACCGAATCCGGAGCACGCCGGCTGGGTGATCGCCCTCGATCACCGCGGCGAGATCGTCCACAGCCTGCGCGGAGGCAAGGGCAGCTATTCACCTGTCACCGGTGTGCGGGAACACGACGGGTGGCTGTACCTGGGAAGTCTGACCGCGGACGCCGTAGCGCGGGTTCCGGCCCCACCGCGACCGGGCGTCGCGCGGGGCGAATGACACGGCCGGACGGACGGGACGATCGACTGAACACCATCCCGGTTGTGGAAGAGTGGCGAGAGCGGTGCGACGAGCGCCCGAAGACAGGTCCGCACTCGACGCTGGGGAGATTTTGGTGAATTCGGTGGACCGGGACACTACGCGGTCGGACCGGATCGTGACCGTCCCGAACCTCCTGAGCGTGGTTCGACTCCTCGGGGTGCCGCTGTTCGTGTACCTGCTGCTCGTCACCCATTCCGACGGGTGGGCGCTCGCGATCCTCATGATCAGCGGCTTCACCGACTGGCTCGACGGCAAGCTGGCGCGGATCCTGGACCAATCGTCGAAGCTGGGTGCGCTGCTCGACCCCTTCGTCGATCGGCTCTACGTCGTCACGACGCTGGTGACGTTCGTCCTGCGCGGATTCATCCCGTGGTGGGTGGCGGCCATCCTGATCGGCCGCGACGCCGTTCTCGCGCTCACGCTGTTCATCTACCGACGCCGCGGTCTGCCACCCCCCGACGTGATGTACCTCGGCAAGGGTGCCACGTTCCTGCTGATGTTCGCGCTGCCCATGACCCTCGCGGCGCACGGTGACTGGAGCATCGCGACCGTGGCGGAGCCGCTCGGCGCGGCGCTCCTGATCTGGGGCACGGTGCTGTACGTGTGGACCGGGTTGCTCTACACCGTGAACGCGCTGACCGTCGCGCGCACCGTTCCCGTGCGAGGACCGGGCGGCGAGGAACGCGAGGTCCATTGATGAAACGGACAGATTCCGGCATCCGCAGGAATCCGGTGCCGTCCCTGCTGCGGTCTCTGATGAACGATCATCTGGACCCCGGCTACGAGGGTGCGGCGGAGGATCGTGAGCAGGGACATTCACGGCAGACGCGGGTCGGTCAGCAGGTGTGGATCGCGATCGGTGCGCTGCTCGTGGGTCTGGTGCTGTCGGTCGCCTACCGGCAGGCGACCGAACGGCTTCCCGGCACCGAGCAGGTGCGGTCCGAGCTTCTGAGCAAGGTGCAGGACGCCGAGGACCGGGCGGGCGCCCTCGCCGCCACCCGGGACACGCTGTCGACACAGACCGACGACGCGCGCGCCACCGCGCTGGCCGGCGACGCCCGGGGTGCGGCACTGCTCGACGAGCTTCGTGGCCTCGAGGGAGACGCCGGAGTCGAGGCCGTGCACGGTCCCGGGCTCACCGTGACGTTGACGGACCCCGCGGCCAAGCCCAACCTGTCCGACTCGTCCCAGCGCAGTGTCGGGGGGAAGGCCGTGGTGCTCGACCGCGACCTCCAGTCGGTGGTCAATTCACTGTGGGCGAGCGGCGCCGAGGCCATCGCGGTCGGGGACGTGCGGATCGGGCCGTCGGTGACGATCCGGCAGGCGGGTGGCGCGATGCTCGTGGACAATCAGCCGGTGTTCTCGCCGTACGTGGTCTCGGCGATCGGCCCGCAAGGGCCGATGCAGACCGGATTCGTGGTGAGCGACGCCTACCTGCGGATGTCCAGCGTGGCGCAGTTGTACGGCATCGGCTTCGCGGTGGCGGAGGCCGACGATCTCCACTTGCCCGCCGCCCCGGCGCGGGAAGTGCGGGCGGCCCGGGAAGTGGGAACACGATGACAACGGCGGAGTCGAATGGAGGCGTCACACGAATGAAGGCAGCACTGAAGGGCGGATCCGCGATCTACGGGGTGCTCGCCCTGATCGTGGGCATCGTGCTGGGCGTGGTGTTCAGCCCGCAAGTGCCCGACGCCGTGCAGCCCTACCTGCCCATCGCCGTCGTCGCCGCGCTCGACGCGGTGTTCGGCGGATTGCGCGCGTACCTCGACGAGATCTTCGACTCGAAGGTTTTCGTCGTCTCGTTCGTGTTCAACGTCCTGGTGGCGGCCCTGATCGTGTGGCTCGGTGACCAACTCGGTGTCGGAACCCAATTGTCCACCGCGATCGTCGTCGTGCTGGGCATCCGCATCTTCGGCAACGCGGCCGCGCTCCGGCGACGACTGTTCGGGGCGTGATCGCGGCGTGAGCGGACACGAGGGAAGACACGAACTGCACGGGAACGAACCGGCGACGTCGCAGCGCTCACACGTCGTCTTCGCGCTGCTGGCCGCGCTCCTGCTCGGTGGGCTGGGAATCGCGATCGTGACGCAGGTGAAGAACACCGGGTCCGGCGACACCCTCGACTCGGCGAGCCCGGCGGATCTGCTGGTCGTCCTGGACACGCTGAACCAGCGGGAGGCGGCTCTGCGGCAGGAGATCGCATCGCTGGAACAGACCTTGGCAACGTTGCAACAGAGTGGCAGTTCCGGGGCGGCCCTCGACGAGGCGCAGGCCCGGTTGACGGCACTGTCGATCCAGGTCGGCAGCGCACCGGCCACCGGCCCGGGGGTGACGATGCGCATCACCGACCCCAACAAGGGGGTCGGCTCCGAGGTTCTGCTCGACCTCGTGCAGGAATTGCGTGCCGCCGGCGCCGAAGCCGTCCAGATCCAGGGTGCGGAGGGCCCGCCCATCCGGATCGGCGTCGACTCCTGGGTGTCCGGTTCGGCCGGCGGCGTGTCGGTGGACGGCCGGAAGGTGAACGCCCCCTACGGGGTGGTCGCCATCGGTGATCCGCCGACTCTGGCGGCGGCCCTGAACATTCCCGGCGGGGTGGTCGACACGGTCGCGCGCAGCGGCGGACAGCTGACGATCGAACAATCGCAGCAGGTCACGATCTCCGCCTTGCGGGAGGCGAAACCTCGCCAATACGCTCAGCCCGGAAATTGATCTTCGCATCCGCCCGCGGATTGCCATCGAAAGGAAGCCACTGTGAGTGAGCTCGAAATCCCCGCCGATCGTCGGTACACCGCCGAACACGAGTGGGTCGAGCGGACGGGGCCCACGACGGTACGCGTCGGCATCACCGATTTCGCGCAGTCCCAGCTCGGCGACGTCGTGTTCGTCCAGCTTCCGGCGGTCGACGAGGACGTGACGGCGGGCGAATCGTTCGGCGAGGTGGAATCCACCAAGAGCGTCTCCGACATCTTCGCCCCGCTGACGGCGAAAGTCGTTGCCGCCAATGCCGATCTGGACGGCAACCCGGAACTCGTGAACTCCGCGCCGTACGGGCAGGGGTGGCTGGTGGACCTCGGTGTCGACGACGAGGCGACCCTCGATTCGGCACTGGCCGAAATGCTGGACGCCGCCGGCTATGCAGACATCACGGCAGGATAATTTCCCGAGAACACGCGAAGCGGTAATCGGATAGTTTCGGAAGGTGCCGACAGCCCGGAAAACCGGGTTGCCGGAGAAATCCGCTGTCGGAATACCGGTTCGTAATGTGCTGGCGGCCTGTCTCACTACACGCACCGGCGTGCGCAGGGTACGGTCGATGTTGAACGCATGTGCCGTGTCGGGGCGCAGGTCCGTAGTTTGAATGTGATCGTGGGAGTTTGCACGGAAGTTAATGTGCACGGGAACCGAATTATGTAGTACCGAGTGGCATTGCGTAGTCCAGCGAATCTTGCTGGATGATCGAACTAGGAGGAGAAACGGTGAGCGAGAACGGCAACGACGCGGTCTATGGGGAGACGCCGGCGGAAACCACGTCGGTCTTCCGCGCGGACTTTCTCAATGAGCTCGACAACTCCTCGGCAACCCAGGCCCCGGAAGCTCCGGTGTCGGGTGTGGAGGGACTGCCCGCGGGCTCTGCTCTGCTCGTCGTCAAGCGTGGACCGAACGCAGGGTCGCGCTTCCTGCTCGACCAGCCGACGACGTCCGCGGGACGGCATCCCGACAGCGACATCTTCCTGGACGACGTGACCGTCAGCCGTCGTCATGCGGAGTTCCGCCAGGAGGACGACGAGTTCCAGGTGGTCGACGTCGGCAGCCTCAACGGCACCTACGTCAACCGCGAGCCGGTCGACTCGGCTGTCCTGGCCAACGGTGACGAGGTCCAGATCGGCAAGTTCCGGCTGGTCTTCCTGACCGGACCCCGGACCACGGCCGGTGGCTCGCAGATCGGTGAGACGTCAGCTGGTGCGGGTAGCCAATGACCGCGGTGCGGCAGCAGCAGGCGCAATCGGGGATGTCGATCGGCTCCGTGCTGGATCGACTCCGCCCCGATTTTCCTGATGTGACGATCTCGAAGATCCGATTCCTCGAAGCCGAGGGTCTCATCAGCCCCCAGCGCACTCCCTCGGGGTATCGGCGATTCTCGATCGCCGACTGTGAACGACTGCGCTATGTCCTCACTGCGCAGCGCGATCAGTATCTGCCGCTGAAGGTCATCAAGGAGCAGCTCGAGGCCATCGACAGAGGTGTGGCCACGGTCGGCGCAGGCGATTCTTCGCCGCGCCGGCCGCGCGCGCTCACCGTGGCCCCGGGTGAGGTGTCTCCCGAGGAGTTCCTCACCGACCGTGAGGTGCGGATCAGCCGCGACGACCTGATCTCCCGGGCGGGAATCGACGAGAAGTTCCTCGGCGAACTGACCCGTGGGGGCCTGGTCGTTCCCGGACCGGCGGGGTTCTTCGACGAGGACGCGGTGACACTGGCGCGCACAGCGAGGGCGATGTCCGAGTTCGGACTCGAGGTCCGGCACCTGAGGGCGTTCAAGCTGGCGGCCGACCGCGAGGCAGGGTTGGTCGCGCAGATCGCCGGGCCCGTCGCCAAGGGCCGTGACGCCGGCGCACGTGATCGCGCCGAGGAGATGGTGCGCGAACTGGCCGCGTTGTCCCTCACGTTGCACACCTGCCTGGTGAAGTCGGCAGTCCGGGGTGCGCTCGATCGGTGACGTGCGTTCGCCGACCGTCCCACCTCGGAAGTTCCCAACGACGCTGCGCTCGAACGGCTGTACGGTCGAAGAGCAGACACGAATCGAATAGAATCCTGGTACGGCATTGTGTGCCGCGGACGGACCATTGCAGGGTGGAGGCAGACGCGATGAGCGAAATGCACGTGATCGGAGTTCGTGTCGAGCAGCCCCAAAATCAACCTGTTCTGCTGTTGCGGGAAACCGACGGCGAGCGGTACCTGCCCATCTGGATCGGCCAGACCGAGGCCACCGCTATCGCACTCGAACAGCAGGGCGTCGAGCCGGCGCGTCCACTGACCCACGACCTGATCAAGAACCTGATCGAAGCCTTCGGCCGCACCCTGAAGGAAGTCCGCATCGTCGACCTCCGCGAGGGCACGTTCTACGCCGACCTCGTATTCGACCAGAACACCCGCGTCTCGGCTCGCCCGTCCGACTCGATCGCCATCGCACTCCGGATCGGGGTTCCGATCTTCGCCGAGGAAGCGGTGCTCACGGAGGCCGGTCTGGTCATGCCCGACGAGCGCGAGGACGAGGTCGAGAAGTTCAAGGAATTCCTCGAGTCCGTGTCGCCGGACGATTTCAAGGCCACTGACGGCTGATGTGCACCTGCAGAAAAGCCTCGGGCGCGGTAACGGTTGACGTTCTCCCGGCGCGTTGCGTTGACCCGGTCTCTTCGGAGTCATAGCGTTCGGTGCAGTGATTTTCTGCCCTGCAGATTGTATCGGGCGTACGCTGAGTAGGTTCAGGGTACGGACTAGCTCGATGTCACTGGTGGCGCTTGCGCCGCCCGATGTGCTGCGGCTGTGCCGCGGACACTGGCGACGCGCGTCACAGGCGCACTGATCGTCGGGTTCAGTGCAACATGCGAGAGGGAGTAGTCAGTGGGAGATCGGCCGCAGGAGAATGCGCTGAATCTTGCGCCCGGCGACAACGTTGCCGAGTCCGAATTCAGCTCCGAGGAGATCCAACCGGGCCTCTTCCCGGACGATTCCGTGCCCGACGACCTCGTCGGATACCGCGTCCCCATCGCCTGCCAGATCGCGGGAATCACCTACCGCCAGCTCGATTACTGGGCTCGCACATCCCTCGTCGTGCCGTCCATTCGTGGCGCAGCAGGCTCGGGCAGCCAACGGCTGTACTCGTTCAAAGACATCCTCGTCCTCAAAATCGTCAAGCGTCTGCTCGACACCGGAATATCCCTGCAGAACATCCGAGTGGCCGTCGACCACCTCCGTAAGCGCGGAGTGCGGGACTTGGCCAAGATCACACTTTTCTCGGACGGGACCACGGTCTACGAGTGCACGTCCCCGGAAGAGGTCGTCGATCTGCTCCAGGGCGGGCAGGGTGTCTTCGGTATCGCGGTGAGCGGTGCGATGCGCGAACTGACCGGCACCATCGCCGATTTCCCGGCAGAGCGCGCCGACGGCGGCGAGAGCGAGCAGAGCCCCGAGGACGAACTGGCGTCGCGGCGCAAGAACCGAGCGAGCCGCAAGACAGGCTAGCCCGTATCCGTCGGCGGCGGCGCTGCCTGCGCCGCCATCTGCAGCCGTGACATAGACTGGGCGGTGCGTCGACGCCGTGCGGGAGAGTTCCGGGCACTGCAAGCACAGAAACATCGTGTGTGCGGGAGTTCGGGCGCCGAAGGAGCAACACCTCCCCGTCAATCTCTCAGGCAGACAGGACCGTGCGGGCTCCGACGTCTCTGGAAAGCGGTGGGAGCACCCACCCGCCCACGGGGAAAGGGCCGTCTTCACACGCGAACGACGGTACCGAATCTCTCAGGCGCTCGACTCGAGCAGGCGACAGAGGGGGAGGGACGTTCCGCTACGCGGGGCGTGTCCTGATCCTCCGAACTGCTTGGGAGTTGTCGTGATCGACGCTGGAAGCCGTACATTCGCCGATCGTCATGTCGGCCCGAACGCTGCGGAACTCGCGCACATTCTCGAACTGGTCGGAGCCGATTCGCTCGACGACCTCGCGTCGAAGGCCGTCCCCGCCGTCATCCTGGACGGGGTCACGGGCGGCATCGCCGACGGCCTCGACGCACTGCCCGCACCGGTATCCGAGCACGAGGCGCTCGCCGAACTGTCCGCACTCGCCGCGCAGAACACCGTGGCGACGTCCATGATCGGTCTCGGCTACTACGACACCCTCACCCCGCCGGTCCTGATCCGGAACATCATCGAGAACCCGGCCTGGTACACGGCCTACACGCCGTACCAGCCCGAGATCAGCCAGGGCCGCCTCGAAGCCCTCCTCAACTTCCAGACGATGGTCGCCGACCTGACCGGCATGGAGGTCGCCAACTCGTCGATGCTCGACGAGGCCACCGCCGCCGCCGAGGCGATGACGCTGCTGCGCCGGGCGAGCAAGAGCAAGTCCCCGCGGTTCGTCGTCGACTCCGACCTGTTCCCGCAGACGCTGGCCGTCGTCGAGACCCGGGCCGAGCCGCTCGGCATCGAGATCGTGGTGGCCGACCTGTCCGCCGGCCTCCCGGACGGTGACTTCTTCGGTGTCCTCGCGCAGATGCCCGGCGGGTCCGGTCGCATCGTCGACTACACCGACGTGATCGCCGCCGCCCACGAGCGCGGCGCACTGGTCGCGGTCGGGGCGGATCTGCTGGCGCTCACCCTCCTCACCCCGCCCGGCGAGATCGGGGCCGACGCCTGCTTCGGCACCACGCAGCGGTTCGGTGTCCCGATGGGCTTCGGTGGCCCGCACGCCGGCTACCTCGCCGTGCACACCAAGCATGCACGTCAACTCCCCGGCCGTCTGGTGGGCGTCTCCGTCGACGCCGACGGCGACAAGGCGTACCGACTGGCGCTGCAGACCCGCGAGCAGCACATCCGCCGCGAGAAGGCGACGTCGAACATCTGCACCGCTCAGGTGCTGCTGGCGATTCTGGCGGCCATGTACGCCAGCTACCACGGTGCCGAAGGACTGAAGGCGATCGCCCTGCGCGTGGCGAACACGGCGCGCTCCCTGGCTGCGGCGCTCCGCAAGACCGGGGCCGTCGTCGTCCACGAGCACTTCTTCGACACGATTCTCGTGCGTGTCGACGGCCGGGCGGCGGACGTGGTGGCGAAGGCGAAGGACGCCGGCATCAACCTGCGGCTCGTCGACGCCGATCACGTCGCCATCGCGTGCGACGAGGCCACCACCACCGACGACGTCACACATGTGCTGGCGGCGTTCGGCGGCGAAGGCCCGGTGACCGACGAAGCGGGCACGTCCGTCCCCGACGCGCAGCTCCGCGGATCCGACTACCTGCAGCACGAGGCCTTCACCCGGTACCGCACCGAGACGGCGATGCTGCGCTACCTGCGGGCGTTGTCCGACAAGGACATCGCACTCGACCGCAGCATGATCCCGCTCGGTTCCTGCACTATGAAGCTCAATGCCACCGCCGAGATGGAAGCGATCACCTGGCCCGCGTTCGCCGGGCTGCACCCGTTCGCTCCGACCGGGGACACGCCGGGAATCCTCCGCATCATCAAGGACCTCGAGAACTGGCTCGTGGCGGTCACCGGCTACGACGCGGTCAGCCTGCAGCCGAATGCCGGTAGCCAGGGCGAGTACGCGGGACTGCTCGCGATCCGCAACTACCACCTCAGCCGCGGAGACGACCACCGCGACACCTGCCTCATCCCGTCGAGCGCCCACGGCACCAACGCCGCATCCGCGGTGATGGCCGGGATGCGCGTCGAGGTCGTCGCCTGCCGCCCGAACGGTGACGTGGACCTGGACGACCTGCGGGCGAAGATCGCCGACCATGCCGAGCGCCTCGCGGCGATCATGATCACATACCCGTCCACGCACGGTGTGTACGAGCACGAGATCGCCGACATCTGCGCCGCCGTCCACGACGCCGGCGGCCAGGTGTACGTCGACGGCGCCAACCTCAACGCCCTGGTCGGCCTGGCCCGTCCCGGCCGGTTCGGCGGCGACGTGAGCCACCTCAACCTGCACAAGACGTTCTGTATCCCGCACGGTGGTGGTGGCCCCGGTGTCGGTCCGATCGGTGTGCGGTCCCATCTGACGCCGTTCCTGCCCGGACATCCGCTCGCACCGGAACTCGGCACCGGCGGACCAATCTCCGCGGCCCCCTACGGCAGCGCGTCGATCCTCCCGATCACGTGGGCGTACATCCGGATGATGGGCGCCGTCGGACTGCGCCGGGCAAGCCTGACCGCGATCGCGTCGGCCAACTACATCGCCCGCCGCCTGGACGAGTACTTCCCCGTCCTCTACACCGGCGAGGGTGGAATGGTCGCCCACGAGTGCATCCTCGACCTCCGGCCGATCACCAAGGACACCGGTGTGACCGTGGACGACGTCGCAAAGCGCCTCGCCGACTACGGATTCCACGCACCGACGATGAGCTTCCCGGTGGCGGGCACGCTGATGGTGGAGCCCACCGAGAGCGAGAACCTCGAAGAGATCGACGCGTTCTGCGAGGCGATGATCGCGATCCGCGCCGAGATCGACCGGGTGGGCGCGGGGGAGTGGCCGGTGGACGACAACCCGCTGCGCGGTGCCCCGCACACGGCCGGTTGCCTGGCAGCGGAATGGAACCACCCGTACACCCGTGAGACGGCGGTGTTCCCCCGCGGCAAGGCACGGCCGAAGGTGTGGCCGGCCGTCCGGCGCATCGACGGTGCGCACGGCGACCGCAACCTCGTGTGCTCCTGCCCGCCGATCTCCGCGTTCGAAGGCGCCTGACACAGACGATGCCCGTCCCGCTCACGCGGGGCGGGCATCGCTCGCTCAGTCCTCGCGCACCAGTTCGAGGATCGTGATCTCCGGCGGGGCGCCCACACGCACGGGCGGACCCCACGTGCCCACACCGCGGGTCGTGTACAGGACGGTGTTCCCGATGCGGTCCAGTCCCGTCACCGACGGCTGCTGCAGCGGCACCAGATAACCCAGCGGCCACATCTGCCCGCCGTGCGTGTGCCCCGACAGTTGCAGGTCGACACCGAGGTCGGACGCTTCCAGTGCCTGCCGCGGTTCGTGCGCGAGCAGCACGACGAACGTCGACGGATCGTGTCCGGCGAGCGCGGCGGGAAGATCGGGTTCGTAGGGGGCCGGCGAGGAATAGTCGTGGATGCCCGCGATGTCGATGGTGGCGCCGCCGCGGGTGATCGTCGCGCGCTCGTTGCGCAGCGTCCGGATGCCCAGTCGGTCCCACACGTCCAGCCACCGGCCACCGTCGTCGGCGTAGAACTCGTGGTTGCCGCTGACACCGAACACCCCGAGTGGGGCCTCGAGGTCGGCGAGCGGTTGCAGATCGGGCGATACCTTCGCGACGGTCCCGTCGACCAGATCGCCCGCGATCGCGACGAGATCCGGCTGCTCCGCGTTCACCAGGTCGACGACGCGACGGGTGAAATCGACTCCTCGCGCCGGGCCGACGTGGAGGTCGGACACGAGCGCCACCCGCACACCGTCGAACTCGGCGGGGAGACGTGTCAGCGGCACCCGAACCCGCACGATCCGCGGCCGCGCGGCCTCCGACACCCCGTAGCCGGCGGCGGCGACGGCACCCACCACGACGACGGTGGTGGCGATGCGCAGGCTTCGCCGCCGCGACAGGTCGACCCGTTCGCCGTTCGCGGTGCCGCGCAGGCGGCCGAACAGCCGCGTCAGCAGCGACATCAACGCAACCAGGAGAAGCCCGAGCACCAGATAGAACATCGCGCCGAGCCACACCCAGCCCACCCACCCGGGGGGACGCGCCCATCCCGGGTCGAAGGCTTCGCCGCTGCCGACTCCGATGACGGCGAGCACCCACAGGACCACGAGAGTCACGTCGACGACCACCGACCAGGGGCGACCGAGTCCGGTGGCCCGGACGAGTCGCCGGTGGAGCCACCAGGTGACGACTGCGAGGAAGACCGCGAAGACCAGGAGCCTTGTCACGACAGCAGCTTGCTGATCGCGGTCGGCAATGCCGCTCCGTCCGAGGACGCGACCTTCTCCAGCGACCCGCCGGTGCGATCGGCCAGCGCCTGCAACGTGTTGAGGTCGGAGTTCTCGCCGATCGTCACCACGTCGATGCGCACCGGCTTCGACGTGCTCGAGGCCGCGGCGATGGCGGACAGCAGATCAGCGCGCGCCACGGAGTCGTCGTTGGCGCCGTCGGTGACGAGCAGCACCGAGTTGGTGCGGCCGGGCGTGTATCCGTCGACCGCGCTCGTGTAGGCAGCTTCGAGGGACGTGTAGGTCGAGGACCCCGTGGCGGGTGTCGCCTTGGCGAGCCGGGCGTCGAGCGCCTGCCTGCGGGTGCCCTCGGTGAAACCGCCCGCCGAGAGGGGACCGGTCGCGACCACGGTCGTATACGGCCGGGACCCGTCGAGCGCGGTGCTGTACTCCCACAGCCCGAGATTCGACGAGTCCGGAGAACGGTCCACGTGGGCTGCGAGCGCTGCCGTCGTGTTCGCCAGGCGCGTCGCCGTCCCCTCACGCTCGCCCATCGAGCTGGACAGGTCGAGCAGGACGGTGGAGGTGCGTGGCGTGATCGGATTCCGGATCACCTGCATCAGCTCGGCCGCAGCGGCTGCATCCGCGGGAACCAGGGTGGATTCGAAACCGGGAAAGGCCAACGGGGTGTCGTCGGGCCGGGCGAGTCCTTCGACTCGGAACCCGGCGTCGGCCAGGACCTGTGCCTGTTCGGGCCGACGGACGAACTCCGCGAACTGCGCGGCGGCGCGGCTCTGCGTCTCGTCGACGGACGGGCCGGCCAGGACGGCCGCCGGGTGATCTGCCACGGGTGTCGGACCCTTCGGCATCGAGGTGGTGATGTCGGCTCCGGGTGCGTCGCGCAGGGCCTGGTAGACCTGCTGTTCGGTGGCCGCGACCGCGTGGATGCCGGAGGTGGCGGGATCGCCCTGCTCGGCCAGCGCGGTGAGTGCCTCCCGCGTCGTCGCGGGTTTCGTCCCCGACGACGCCTCGTAGCCGAGCGCCAGAGCGGTGAGCGCCGACGTGACGGGTACGGAACGTGCCTGCTCCTCCGTCACCGGCCCCGTGCTGCTTCCCGTGACCGCGGCCGCGACCGCCTCGACTGCCATCTCCGTGCTCTCGGCGCCGGGGCCGACGGGGAGCGGCACGCCCAGGCTGCCCCAGCCCGGCAGGCCGAGCGTCGCGAGGGAGTCGCGGCCGGTCTGCAGCGACGGCAGATCCTTCCAGTCGATGGCCGTCGTGCCCGGTGCGTTCGCGAACGCCGTCCGGACGGCGAGCACCACGGGGCTGGTCGCCAGGGGCCGGGCTTCGCCGCTGATGACGCCGGTTGCCGAAACCTGCTTGACGGAGTGCGAACTGGACGGAATCCACAGAGCGGGGCGAGGACCGAGTGCCGCTGCGTCCCAAGGGCCGTCCGGCCCCGCGGACAAGGCGTCGCGCACGGTGTCGGACGCGACGGCAGTGACCGTCACCGACACGCACTGATCGCGGATCACCGGCGCCGTCTCCGTGAAATGGTCGGCGAGGGTCTGGAGCTGGGGTGCGATGTCGGGATCCGCCGCGACCGCGAGCACGGATTCGCCTTCGACGCAGGCGCCCGCGGCTGCCACTCCCTGATCGTTGATCCGGTCACGCAACTGGAACCAGCCGAACACACCCAGCACGATCACGACGACGAGACCGAGCACGATCAAAGGCCCTCTGCTGATACCCCTGGCGCGCGATTCGCCGCGATGCTGCCCCACGTGCTTTCCAGCCCCTGTCCGACGAGTTGACGTTGACCCTCGCAGTGTAGTGATGCGCAGGATCGCCTCGCCTGACACGTGAGTGGCGAAGTGTGCCGGGGCACGCTTCGCCACTCACGTGGGGGCTATCGGTCAGGCGTTGGCGGCTTTGTATTCGCGGCGGCGGCGGTGCAGGATCGGTTCGGTGTAGCCCGACGGCTGGTGGGTGCCGTCGAGGATGAGTTCCTTGGCGGCTTGGAAGGCGATGTTGGTGTCGAAGTCCGGGGCCAGCGGCCGGTAGGTGGGATCGCCCTGGTTCTGCCGGTCCACCACCGGGGCCATCCGTTGCAGCGACTGCACCACCTGGTCGGCGGTGACCACGCCGTGCCGGATCCAGTTCGCCAGCAGCTGGGAGGAGATGCGGAGGGTGGCGCGGTCCTCCATCAGGGCGACGTCGTGGATGTCGGGGACCTTGGAGCAGCCGACGCCGGCGTCGATCCACCGGACCACGTACCCGAGGATGGACTGGCAGTTGTTGTCGAGTTCTTCCTGCTTCTCGGCCTCGGACCAGTCGGTGTTCGGGGCGAGGGGGATGGTGAGGATCTCGTCGAGGGTGGCCCGCCGGGTGCCGGTCAGCCGGTTCTGGACGGCGACCACGTCGACCTGGTGGTAGTGGGTGGCGTGCAGGGTGGCCCCGGTCGGGGACGGCACCCACGCGGTGTTCGCGCCGGCCTTGGGGTGGCCGATCTTCTGCTCGAGCATCTCGGCCATCAGCTCGGTCATCGCCCACATGCCCTTGCCGATCTGCGCCCGCCCCTGCAACCCGCACGCCAGGCCGACGTCGACGTTCCAGTCCTCGTAGGCGGTGATCCAGGTCTGCTTCTTCATCTCGGCCTTGCGGATCATCGGCCCGGCCTCCATCGAGGTGTGGATCTCGTCGCCGGTGCGGTCGAGGAACCCGGTGTTGATGAACACCACCCGCTCCGACGCCTCCCGGATGCAGGCGGCGAGGTTGACGGTGGTGCGGCGTTCCTCGTCCATGATGCCGACCTTGAGGGTGTTGGCGGGCAATCCCAACACCTGCTCGACGCGGCCGAACAGTTCGGTGGTGAACGCGACCTCGTCGGGGCCGTGCTGCTTGGGTTTGACGATGTAGATCGACCCGGTGCGGGAGTTGACCAGCGGGCCGGTCGCCTCGGAGGTGCCGAGCCCGTGGACGGCGCACAGGGAGGTGATCAGGGCGTCGAGGATGCCCTCGGGGATTTCGGTGCCGTCCGGGTGCAGGATCGCCGGGGTGGTCATCAGATGGCCGACGTTGCGGACGAACAGCAGCGACCGCCCGTGCAGGGTCAGTTCGGACCCGTCCGGGGCGGTGTACACCCGGTCGGGGTTGAGGCGGCGGGTGAACGCCTTCCCGCCCTTGGTCATCTCCTCGGCCAGGTCGCCGCGGTTGAGGCCGAGCCAGTTGCGGTAGCCGATCACCTTGTCGTCGGCGTCGACGGCGGCGACGGAGTCCTCGAAGTCCATGATGGTGGTGACCGCGGACTCGAGCACCACATCCTTGACCCCGGCCGCGTCCGTCCGACCGATCGGGGAGGTGGGGTCGATCTGGATTTCCGCGTGCAACCCATGATTGCGCAGCAGCACACCGGTCGGGGCGTCGGGGGCGCCGAGGTAGCCGACGAACTTGCCCGGCTCGGCGAGGGTGGTGATCGTGCCGTCGGCGAGCTGCACCCGCAGGGCGGTGCCGTCGACGGTGTAGCGGGCGGCGTCGGCGTGCGAGCCGGTGGTGAGGGGGGCGGCGGTGTCGAGGAACTGCCGGGCCCAGGCGATGACCTTGTCGCCGCGGACCTTGTTGTAGGTGTCGCCCGCCTCCGCGCCGCCGTCGTCGGGGATGGCGTTGGTGCCGTACAGGGCGTCGTACAGCGACCCCCAGCGGGCGTTGGAGGCGTTCAGCGCGAAGCGGGCGTTGAGGACCGGGACCACCAGCTGCGGGCCGGCGGTGGCGGTGATCTCGGTGTCCACGTTCGCCGTGGACACCGCGAACGGGGCCGGTTCGGGCACCAGGTACCCGATCTCGGTGAGGAACGCCGTGTACTCGGCCGGGTCGATCGCGGTGCCGGCCCGGTCCCGGTGCCAGGCGTCGATCCGGGCCTGCAGGTCGTCGCGGGTGGAAAGCAGCGCCTGGTTCTTCGGCGCCAGATCCCCGATCACCTTGGCCGCACCCGACCAGAACCCGTCCACCGACACCCCGGTCCCGGGCAGCGCCTCCTCGTTCACGAAGTCGTAGAGCACCTTCGCGACCTGCAGACCGCCGACCTCAACACGCTCAGTCATGAAATGCCTCACTGTTCCGCTCTCGGAGCACCGCACGGGTGCCATGAACCGCACCCAATGTTACCCGCTGGTAAGGATGCGGTGTGGCGGATGTCGTGAGGGCTCGCTCCCAAGGTGAGGGCGGGAGGTGAGGTCAGGCCTTCTCTCCGGTGGACGGCTCGAGCGACGGGGCCTCCGACTCGATCGGTGTGTCGTTCTCGGCGTCGATCCGGTGCAGATCGCCAGCGGCCTCGGCAGCGCTGAGACGCGACCGACGCCAGGCGACGACCAGCAGTCCGGCCCACACCGCAACGAGAGCGAGGTACCCGAGGGTCGCAGCGACACCGGTCACGTCGAACGTCTTGAACAGCTTCTGCGCGTTGGTGATGATGATGATGCCGCCGACACCGGTTCCCAGAAGGGTCGCGGGCACCCGGCTGACGAGCCAGGCGGCGAGCGGTGCGGCGATGATGCCGCCGAGAGCCAGCCCCGCGATGATGGGGATGTTGTCGAAGAAGTCGCTGCCGAGACCGAAGATGAACCCGATGCTGGCCGCGGCGGACACCAGGAACTCCGACGCGCTGACCGAACCGATGACGGTGCGCGGTGCGGTCTTGCCGCGCGAGAGCAGCGTGCTGGTGGTGATCGGCCCCCAGCCGCCGCCGCCGCTCGCGTCGATGAATCCACCGAACAGTCCGAGCGGTGACAGGAACTTCGCCGTGTGCGGCGACGTCCGGGCGTCGTTGACGGCGGGAGGGCGGATCGAGAAGCGGAGCAGCACGTAGACACCGATCGCCAGCAGGATCGTCGACGTCACGGGGACGGCGGCGGCCGTCGACAACTGGGACAGCACCGTCGCACCGAGGAACGCGCCGATGGCGCCGGGGACGCCCAGGCGCAGGACGAGGGCCCAGTCGATGTTGCGGAACCGCCAATGCGACGCACCGGAGGCGAGCGTCGTACCGACCTCGGCGAAATGCACTGCTGCGCTGGCGTGTGCCGGTCCGACGCCGCTGAACACGAGCAGGGTGGTCGCAGTCACGCCGAAGGCCATGCCGAGAGCGCCGTCGACCAACTGGGCACCCACGCCGACCAGCGTGAAAATCAAGAGCTTGAACATCGAGACTCCGACCGAGAGAGCGAACCGTCAGGGCAGCAAAGACCAGCGAGCAGGCTGGTCAGCAACATCCCTGGTCGAAGGCATGGCCTCGGCGGGAGGGCCAGAAGGGCATGAGGGCGAGCGAGGCCGCGGGGCCTGCCTGCGCGCTCGTGCCGTTCACTCGAACTCCCACATCTCTCGTCGCGTGCGCGGCCGTCCGCGCACAAGGTTCGACACTAGCGGGAGGGGTGGGCGCGTGTCATCTTCACACGCGCCCAACCGCTCACAGTTTTCGCGCAGAGATCTCGAAGCCCGCGTCGCGCAGCCGTGTCACCAGGACGTCGCCGAGTGCCGTCGCGGGGGTGAGGACGCCGGCCGAATCCGGCAGTGCATCGCCGCCGAGGACGAGGCTCAGCGCGGATTCGCCGAGCATCACCGCGGTGGCGCGGTATCCGGGATCACCCTTCGCTTTCACCCGCGACGTGTAGCGCGCGCCCGTGGTGGTGGTCGTGTACACGTCGATGGTGAAGTGACCCTTGCGTTGCGCCTCTTCGCTGGGGCCGTCGCCTGGCGAGGGCAGAACGCGGTCGAGGATGTACCGGGTGGGCGGGAGGGCCATTCCGACGATCATTCCGCCGAGGCCGGCCGCCACCGCACCCGCGATCACCGGTGTGATCGGGGAGCTTCCGACGTTCATGACCTCGCGGTACTTGAATTCCCGACCGTAGGCCCAGTCGCGGAGCGCGTTGCTGCGCCGCACGACCCGGGTGTTGTAGGGCCCCATGAAGAAGGGCGCCTTCCACCCCTTCAGACCGGGTGCGATGTCCTCGCCGTTGACCACGCTCATGTCGGACTGCTTGCCGAGGTCCGGTTCCTTCGAGCGGTCGGGGCTCAGCGAGTACGGCGAAGCCGCGAGATGCCGCGACGCCGGATTCTTCTTCGACACGTCCACCTGCGTGCGCAGCGAATCGATCGTGCCGCCGCTGACCCCGCCGCGCACGGACGTGACCACCAGGGTGGTGTCGGTGAGTTCGCCGGCGCCGTCCTCCCGGACCTTCTCGTGGAGGACGTGCACCCCGAGGTCGGACGGAATGGAGTCGAACCCGCAGGAGTGGACGATCCGGGCGCCGGTCTCGCGGGCCCGGTCGTGGTTGGCGTCGATGCTCTCGCGGGCGAACAGCACCTCACCGGTGAGGTCGACGTAGTCGGTGCCCGCCTCGGCGCAGGCCGCTGCGAGGGCGTGTCCGTACTTGGCATAGGGGCCGACCGTCGTCGCGACCACGCGGGTGCGTCCAGCGAGGGCTGCGAGCGACGCGGCGTCGTCGGAGTTCGCGACGATGAGGGGCCACTGCGCCGCCCGCGGTCCGAGTGCGGACCGCACCGCTTCGAGCTTGGCGGCTGTGCGCCCCGCGAGCGCGATCCGCACGCCGTCCGGGGCGTGCTGTGCGAGATAGTCGGCGAGAAGTTTGCCGACGAAGCCGGTGGCCCCGTAGACGACGAGATCCAATTCACGTGCGCTGTCTGTCATGGCACGACCCTACTCGGCGGTAGGGAAGGACGCGCTCAGACTCCGGTACCGCCGGGGTGGGTCGGAGCGAGGGGTACCCGGGTGCGGACCCGCAGGACGACGTAGCCGACCCACGAGGTGACGATGCCGAGCGCGACGAGAGTTTGCATCGCTCCCGCGGCGGATTCCGGGTAGACGACGCCGGTGAGGTAGTGGGAGATGAACCCGGACGAGGGGAGCGGGTCCTGCCCGGCGCGGACGCGGGCCCAGCTCTCCACGTGTGTCAGCGGGCAGTCGATGCCGACCAGCAGGCCAGTGAATCCCCAGGCCACCGCAGCGAGGTGGAGTGCGATCGTGCGAGGCCAGCGCCAGGCGAGGAACCCGCCACAGACGACGTAGAGGATGAAGATCAAGTGCGCGACGGCAGTGGCGTCGGCGACGACCTCGTAGAAGACGCTCCCCATCGATGCACCCCTGACATCCGAAGTTCCCCCATACGCCATCGTAGGCGTCGCTCGGCCGGGTCCGCCGGGTAACGGGCTCAGGCGGTGCCGCGCACGTTTTCCTTGACCACCAGGATCGGAATGTCGACCTCGAGGAGGAGGCGCTGCAGCCATCGTTCCAGGAGGAACTTGCCGATCGGGGACATGCGCCGGGTCCCCACGACCAGCAGATCCGCACCGCTGCTGTCGACCAGCGCGCGCAGCGCGCTCACCTGATCGCCGTCGTGTTCGTTGGTGCGCAGTTCCCACGACGACTCGCCGACTCCGCCGCTCTCGAGCGTCGCCTGGATCTCGGCGCGGAGGGCGGAGCGGTCGGACTCGGCGTCCTGCCCGGGGTCGTCGTCGAGGACGTGGAGGACGAGCAGCTGTTCCCGTCGTTGCACAGCCTCGCGGGCGGCGTGGACGATGGCCGCCCGGCCTTCCGGGCTGTCTCGGTGGACAACGGCTATCGCCATGAAGCGCCTCCATTTTCAGGTATCGGTACGACCCCTATTATCCCCGCGCCGGAGAGTGCTCCGGCTGTGTCGATGCTCTCGTAGGTGGATCCGAGCGGTGCTCGATCACCAGGGTGAGGGCTCGTAGTCCTTCAGGAAGCAGCCGTGCAGATCGACGCCCTGCTCGCCCTGGACGATGGGGTCGTAGACGCGGGCGGCGCCGTCGACGAGGTCGAGGGGGGCGTGGAAACCCTCGTCGGCCAGGCGCATCTTGGTGTAATGCGGCCGCTCGTCGGTGATCCACCCGGTATCCACCGCGGTCATGAGGATGCCGTCGTCGAGCATCTCCTTGGCGCTGGTGCGGGTGAGCATGTTCAGTGCGGCCTTCGCCATGTTGGTGTGCGGATGCCCCGGACCCTTGTAGGCGCGGCTGAACTGGCCCTCCATCGCGGAGACGTTCACCACGTATTTGCGGCGGGCGCCTGCCGCCGCCATCGCGGGCCGCAGCCGGGACACGAGGATGAACGGGGCGACCGAGTTGCACAACTGCACCTCGAGCAGCTCGATCGGGTCGACTTCCTCGACCGTCTGGACCCAGCTGTTCGTGTGCGCGAGGTCGGGCAGGAGTCCGCCGGCGTCGATCGCCAGACCCTGGTCGATGCGATCGGGGGAAGCCGACTTCGCGACCAGTGCGAGTGAGCTCACCGCGTCGGGGGACAGTGCGGCGCCCGCCATCGCGGACACGTCGGACAGCGAACCGGCGAGTGCTGCCGGGTGGGCGTCGCTGGTCTTGCCGAACGTCAGGACGTCGGGCAGGTCGCCGGAGGGAAGGGCGCCGGACTCGGCATCCGCGAGCGCGCTGTAGGCGCCGGGGGAGCGTCGCACCGTCTGTGCGGCGTTGTTGATCAGGATGTCCAGCGGGCCCTGTGCGGCAACGGAGTCGGCCAGCGCGACGACCTGCGCCGGGTCGCGCAGATCGATGCCGACGACGCGCAGCCGGTGAATCCACTCGCTGCTGTCCTCCATGGCCTTGAACCGGCGGATGGCGTCGTTGGGGAAACGCGTCGTGATCGTGGTGTGGGCTCCGTCGCGGAGCAACCGCAGGGCGATGTACATCCCGATCTTGGCGCGACCGCCGGTCAGCAGCGCCCGGCGGCCGGTGAGGTCGGCGCGTGCGTCCCGCTTGGCGCGGCTCTTTGCCGCGCAGTCGGGGCACAGCTGGTGGTAGAACGCGTCGACCCGGGTGTAGCGCTGCTTGCAGATGTAGCACGGGCGGGGCCGGATCAGGGTGCCCGCGGACGCGCCGTCGGCGTTCGACGTGAGCGGGATGCCCGCGGTCTCGTCGTCGATCCGATCGGGGGAACCCGTCGCGGTCGCGGCGACGACCTGACGGTCGGCCTCGGAGACGGCGTCGCGGGCCGCGATCCGCCTGCGCTTCTTCAACTTCTTGAAGAGGTGACCGACAGCGCGCTGGACCGTGACGGAATCGGGATCCGCATCGTCGAGTTCCGCCGCCTGATCGAGAACCTTCAGGCAGATCTCGAGATCCGCCGGATCGATCGTCGTCGTTGTTTCACCCATCGAACTTCGCCCTCTCACGAAGAAGGCCCCGGTTCGATGAACCGGGGCCTTTTCGTCTGTCTCAACTCAGAGTGTCCGAGGGGGGACTTGAACCCCCACGTCCGTTAATAGGACACTAGCACCTCAAGCTAGCGCGTCTGCCATTCCGCCACTCGGACTTGCTTGCCCCCATTTCCTGGGTGCTGCAAAAGATTAACCGATGAACCGCCACGGCCCAAATCGCCCCTCTCACCTGAGCGTTTCCGCTGCTGCGGTGGTAGGAAAGTGGAGTGCCAACTACACAGGAAACCCCAGGCCAGGGTCGCGCCGAAGCCGAAGTCGTGGATCTCGTCAGTTCGCTGATCCGCTTCGACACGTCCAACACCGGAGAGCTCGCCACGACGAAGGGCGAACGCGAGTGTGCGGAGTGGGTGGCGGCCCAGCTGCAGGAGGTGGGCTACGAGACCGAGTACGTGGAGTCGGGTGCACCGGGCCGCGGCAACGTGTTCGCGCGGCTGAAGGGCTCGGACCCCGACCGCGGCGCCCTTATGCTGCACGGCCACCTCGACGTCGTTCCCGCCGAGCCGGCCGACTGGCGCGTCCACCCGTTCTCCGGAGCCGTCGAGGACGGTTACGTGTGGGGACGCGGTGCCGTCGACATGAAGGACATGGTCGGGATGATCCTGGCGGTCGCCCGCCAGTTCAAGGCCGAGGGAATCGTTCCTCCTCGCGACCTCGTGTTCGCCTTCGTCGCCGACGAGGAGGCCGGTGGCAAGTACGGCTGCCAGTGGCTGGTCGAGAATCGTCCCGATCTGTTCGAGGGTGTGACGGAAGCTGTCGGCGAGGTCGGCGGCTTCTCCCTGACCGTTCCCCGACCGGACGGCACCGACCGCAGGCTCTATCTCGTCGAGACCGCGGAGAAGGGTCTCGGATGGATGCGGCTGACGGCCAAGGGCCGGGCCGGGCACGGTTCGTTCCTGCACACCGACAACGCCGTCACCATCCTGGCGCAGGCGGTCGCGCGGCTGGGTGCGCACACGTTCCCGTTGGTCATCCCCGATTCGGTGGCCGAATTCCTCGAAGCGGCGGGTGAGGAGACCGGACTCGACTTCGACCCGAAGTCGCCCGACCTCGACGGCACCCTCGCGAAACTCGGCACCATCGCCAACATCATCGGCGCCACTCTCCGGGACACCGCGAACCCGACCATGCTCTCGGCCGGTTACAAGGCCAACGTCATCCCGCAGACCGCGGAGGCGGTCGTCGACTGCCGGATCCTGCCCGGCAGGCAGGCCGAGTTCGAGGCGACGGTCGACGAGCTGATCGGGCCGGACGTCCAGCGCGAATGGATCACGAAACTCGACTCCTACGAGACGACGTTCGACGGACATCTCGTGGACGCCATGAACGACGCGATCCTCGCGCACGATCCCGGTGCCCGGACCGTGCCCTACATGCTGTCGGGTGGAACCGACGCCAAGGCGTTCGCGAAGCTCGGCATCCGGTGCTTCGGGTTCGCTCCGCTGCAGCTGCCCGCCGACCTGGATTTCAGCGCGCTGTTCCACGGTGTCGACGAACGGGTACCGGTCGACGCACTACTGTTCGGTACACGCGTGCTGGAACATTTTCTGCTCCACAGCTGATCCGAGAACCGATACGCGACAAGAGAGGAACCGCATGTCACACGACCCGTACGAGGCCCTTCCCGACCTGCCGAGTTTCGAGCTGACCTCCACCGACGTCACCGACGGGCAGCCGCTGAACAAGGAACAGGTCAGCGGAATCTTCGGCGCCGGCGGCTACGACAACTCACCGCAGCTGTCGTGGTCGGGGTTCCCCGCCGAGACCAAGAGCTTCGCGGTGACGGTGTACGACCCCGACGCGCCGACGGCGTCCGGATTCTGGCACTGGGCGGTCGCCAACATTCCGGCCGACACGACCACGCTGGTGAGCGGGGCAGGCGACGACGACGGAACCGGGCTCCCGAGCGGTGCGATCACGCTGAAGAACGACGCCGGATTGCGTCGTTTCCTCGGCGCGGCCCCGCCGGAAGGGCACGGACCGCACCGCTACATCTTCGTGGTCCACGCGCTCGACGTGGAGACTCTCGACGGGGTCACCGCCGACTCGACGCCGGCGTTCTTGGGTTTCAACCTGTTCTCGCATGCGATCGCTCGCGCGAAGATCCAGGGAACGTACGAGCAGTAGCTCGATAGCTCCGGAAGACACGAGTGGCCGGCGAATCCTCGGGATTCGCCGGCCACCGGTCTGTGTGCGGTCCGTGTCAGCGCACGGCGCCTGCGCCGACCGCATCGGCGACGGAGGAGTAGCCGGCCGCGCGCACCTTCCGGGCCAGCCCCTTGTGGATGCGGCGCGCCCAGAACGGCCCGCCGTAGATGAAGCCGGTGTAACCCTGCACGAGGGACGCCCCGGCCAGGATCCGTTCCCACGCCTGGTCGACCGTCTCGATGCCGCCGACGGAGATCAGCACCAGGCGATCACCTACCCGCGCGTGCAGGCGGCGGAGGACCTCGAGGGATCGTTCGGCGACCGGAGGACCCGACAACCCGCCCGCACCGATCGCCGCCACCTCGTCGTCCGGGGTGTTCAGCCCGTCCCGGCGGATGGTCGTGTTGGTGGCGACGATGCCGGCCAGGCCGAGTTCGAGCGCGAGATCCGCGACCGCGTCGACGTCGTCGTCGGACAGGTCGGGGGCGATCTTCACCAGAACGGGGACGGTCACGCAGTCGAGAACGGCACGCAGGAGAGGCCGGAGAGACTCGACGGCCTGCAGGTCCCGCAGTCCCGGGGTGTTCGGTGAGCTGACGTTGACCACCATGAAATCGGCCAGCGGGCCGAGCAGTTGCGCGCTCGCCGTGTAATCGGCCGGGGCGTCCGCGGCGTCGACGATCTTCGTCTTGCCGATGTTCGCGCCGATCGGGACACCGGCCCGGCGCTGACGGAGATGGTTGGCGGCATTGCCTGCGCCGTGATTGTTGAAACCCATCCGGTTGATCAGGGCGCGGTCCGCGGGCAGCCGGAACAGGCGGGGAGCCGGGTTTCCGGGCTGCGCCTGGGCAGTGACGGTGCCCACCTCGGCGAACCCGAAGCCGAGGGGACCCCACGCGTCGACGCCGGTCGCATCCTTGTCGAACCCGGCGGCCAGTCCGAGCGGCGCCGGGAAGTCGAGTCCGAACACGGTGTTCCGCAGAGCCGGATCGTCCACGACGAGAACCTTGCCGACGAGCTGACGCAGCGGCGAGAACCGCGTGACCAGGCGCATCGCAGCGAAGGCCAGGTGATGAATCCGCTCCGGAGGAACGCGGAACATCACCTGTAACAGCAGGTGGTACAAGGAGGTCTCCCTAGATTGCGGGGTCGGGGACATGGTGAGCGGTTTTCCTTCGTTTGAGCAGCACACGGCGGCTTCCGTCGGAGTACAGGCGGACTCGGGACAGCTCCCAGCCACCGAACTCCGCCTGGATGGCCAACCTCATCGAGGCGCTGATGCGGGTGACGTCGGGGGGCAGCCGAAGCGGCACGTACTCGAAGTCCTCGGATTCGATCTCCCACCCGGAGGGGAGTCGACGTGAATGCGATGCCATCTACGAACTCCTCGTCGGGATCTGCTGCAGGCCGTCTCCCGTCGCGGAACCGATCAGGAGGTCACCGTTCACGGTATCCACAGTGACAGAGTTCGGCTGCCGGACGGTGGGATACCGTGCCGTTTCCACGCCCACTCCACTCGACAGGTCGAATCCGACCACTTCGTTGGTCTCGGTCAGCGTGACCCACGCCCGGTCGGCGGTGTCGTCGTAGGCGACGGCGTACGGCGCGAGCCCGGCGGGGAACCGTTGGCGGAGCATCAGTGTGTCGGTGGTGTAGGCGAGCAGTTCGTCGCCCGTGGTGTCGGTGACGAGGATCCGCCCGTAGTGGTCGGTCGTGAGTTGTGTGGCGCCTTCACCGGCGCGCAGCGCGACACCGAGCGCGGAACCGGGGACGTCGATGGCGGTCACGGACGTCTGACCACGGTCGAGAGCGGTGAGCGAGTCGCCGACGACGGCAAGCCCGTCGACGGACGTGAGTCCGCCGATCACCTGTGACTCGTTCGTCTCGGTGTTCACGATGTGAATCTCGCCATTGCCCAGGCCCATCGCCAGCCGCCCGTCGGGCAGTGGGGCGACCGACCGGACGTCACCGCCGGCCGGTACGAACGTCACCTCGCCCGTGCGCAGGTCCAGGCGTCCTACCTGCGTGTTCATCGCGAGTAACGCCACACCGCCGGGGGCGAGGGCGACCTGGGCGACGGTGTCGTCCAGCGGAACCACCCGCGGAACCGCCGTGAAATCCCCGGCCGGGAACAGCAGGATCTGGTTGCCTCCGCCTCCCAGGACGACTGTCGTGCGGGTCTCGGGGTCGAATGTGGTGGACTCGATCGGCAGGCCGACAGGGTGAACGACACCGGCGGGCGTGATGTTCTGGGCCGGGGACTGCGCGGCACTCGCGGGGGCGATCGTGATCGCCTGATCCTCGTCGGAGTTCGACGAACAGCCGGTGACCAGTAGAAATGCCACTCCGATACACGAGGCGACGACGCGCGCTCCCGGTCTACCCATGTGCTGCTCCTCGGGGTTCTCTCATCGACCTACACCTGCACAACTGCCTACAAGCATCCCTGATCCGCGAAACGCCCACGAATGCGGTCGGTGCCCAGCGGGTGCCGAGGCGATACCGTGAGAAACATCGACCCCGCGCCCGGCGGTCTTCCGACCGCCGGCCCAGGTCATCGAGGAGAAGACCGTGGAAACACCCGAAACACCGACGTTCACCGTCGAAGACATCTCGGTCGGACCGCACGCACACGGCTTCGGCCGGACCGCAGAAGGTAACTCCTACGCATTCCGGGTGCGCAAGAGCACCATGCACGTCGAGGTCTACCGCGCCGACGTGGAAACCGAGGTCCCTGCTCCGGACGACATCGTGGCGTCGGCGCGGCGCTCGGTCCGGGAGATCGACCTGACCGATGAACGCAGCATCGTCGCCGTCGTGCGAGATGCCGTGTCCGACCCCGATTCGCAGGGGGCAGGGCCGCCGGAGGACGGGATCACCGTGCGGGCGGTCCTCAGCCGTCTCGGGGCGGTCATCGACGGACTGTGACCGCGGCGGTCTAACGCCGATCGCGGCGGGGGAGGACGAGGGTCGCGCCGGTCACCGGGTGCTCGATGACCTCGACGGGGTGCCCGTACACCCGAGTCAGCAGGTCCTCGGACAGGACGTCTGCGGGAGGCCCGTCGGCGGCGACGCGGCCCTGCTCGAGGACCACGATCCGGTCCGCGTACGCGGCGGCGAGCGCGAGGTCGTGGAGGACGACCACCACCGCGGTTCCCTGCTCCGCGCGGGAGCGGGCGAGACGCATCACGGTCTCCTGGTGCCCGAGGTCGAGGGCGGCAGTGGGTTCGTCGAGCAGGATCGTCTCGGTGCGCTGCGCCAGCACCCGCGCCAGAGCCACCCGGGCACGTTCGCCGCCCGACAACGCGGTGAACGGCCGGTCGGCGAACGCCACGACATCGCAGATGCGCATGGCCTCGGCGATCGCGGCGGCGTCGTCGTCGGAGCGGGGCGTGCGTGCCCACGGGGACCGGCCCATCGTGATGACCTGACGTGCGGTGAACGAGAATCCGACCGTGTTCTGCTGGGGGAGGACCGCCCGGCGCTGGGCCATCTCGAGCGCCGTCCACTCGCCGAGGTCCCGGTCGTCGAGGTGCACGCTGCCCGCGTGCACATCCTGATCGCCCGACAGCGCCGCGAGGAGCGTCGACTTGCCCGCCCCGTTCGGGCCGACGAGAACGAGGACCTCGCCGATCCGCACGTCCACGGACACGTCGTCGAGCACGGGCCTGCCACCCCGGGTGACCGCGATCCCGTGCGCCCGCAGCGTCACGGACCCCGACGGGCGCGGCGGGGGCACCGGGTCGGTCCGCCGGAACAGGCTCTGCTCGATCGCCTCGCCGACTCGGGTGCGGAGCGGGTGGAATGCCGGACTCATGCCCACCCACCCTGACTGGCCCGGGTGCGACGCAGCAACCAGAAGAAGAACGGCCCGCCGACGAGGGCCGTCAGCATGCCGAGCGGGAGGTCCGCGTTCGCCACGAGCGACCGGGCGCCCAGGTCGGCGAGGAGCAGCACGAGCGAGCCGCACAGCGCGCTCGCCGGGATCAGGGCCCGGTGACCCGGCCCGACGGCGATGCGCATCAGGTGCGGGACCACCAGTCCGACGAAGAGGATGATGCCGGTGAACGCCACGCTGGACGAGACGAGCAGGGCGACGATCAGCACCGCGATCTGACGCAGCCGCTCGACGTCGAGGCCGAGGTGCCGGGCCGCGCTCTCGCCGAGGGACAGCAGGTCGAGTTTCCCGGCAATCATCATCGTGGCGGCGATCCCGGCGACGGTCATCGGTGCCACCACCGCGACCGCGTTCCAGGTGGCCCCGTTGAGGCTGCCCAGTTGCCAGAAGACGATCTGATCCCGCGCCGCGGGGGACGCGACGAACGTGAAGAAGGCGATGAGGCCGCCGGCGAACGCGTTGACCGCCACACCGGTGAGGACGAGGGTGACCACCTCGGTGCGGCCCTCGTGCCGGGCGAGGACGTAGACGGCGACGGTGGTGATCAGTCCGGCGACGAATGCGGCCGCGGCCACCGTCCACCCGGCCGCGAACGCGCCGCCGACCACGATCGCGGCGCTGGCGCCGACCGCGGCACCGGCCGACACCCCGATGACACCGGGTTCGGCGAGCGGGTTCGCGAACACACCCTGCAGCAGCGCACCCGCGCATCCGAGCGCCGCCCCGACCAGGATGGCGAGGACCACCCGAGGGAACCGGACCTCCCACAGCGTCACCTCGCCGCTGGGGTGCGCGGGCATCGGACCGAGATCCAGTCCGATGCGGTGCAGGATGCTGCCGAGAACCTCTCCGGGGCCGGTCGGCACCTGTCCGATGCAGGCCGAGAAGACGGCGGCGACGGCAAGGGCGATCAGCAGACCGCCGAGGACGGCACCGGTTCGAGTGCGTGAGGAAGGCTTACCCGGAGCGTGGAGGTCTTCGACGGTCATGGATTGTCGGTCGGGTAGACGGCGTCGGCCAACGCGCCGAGAACACGGCCCGTGTTGGGGCCGAAGCTGAGCAGCACCCCGTCCTGCATGTCGACGACGCGCTGGTTCCGGCCCGCCGGGGTCTGCGCCACCCCGGGGATCTTCTCGAGCCCCTCGATGCCGCCGATCGATTCCAGCCCGCCCGTCATCATCAGGAGGACGTCGGGAGCGGCGGCGATCAGGGCCTCGCTGGTGATCGGCGCGAACTGCTGCGTGATCCCCGATGCGGTGCCGGCGTCGACGGCGCCGAGAGCGTCGATCAGCGAGTCGGCGCCCGAGCCCGGGCCGCCCATCATGGTGATCGCGGTGCCCCGCAGATAGAGGAATGCGATCTTCAGGGGATCGTCGCCCTGGGGGGTGCGGCTCCGGGCGGCCGCGATCTCACTCTCGGTGCGGGCCGCGAGTTCGCGGCCCTGCTCGGGCACGCCGAGCGCATTCGCCACCGCCGTGATCTGATCGGGCACGCCCTCGAGGGTCCGCGTCGGATCGAAGAAGACGACCGGAATGCCGGCGGCCCGCAGCTGATCCTGCACGGCCTGCGGTCCGATGCTGGTGTCGGTGAGGATCACCCTCGGCGCCAGGTCGAGGATGGCCTCGGCGTTGAGGGACTGCCCGCCCGGTGTCACCACCGGCACGTCCTGTGCGGCCGGGAACTCGGAGGCGATGTCCCGCCCGACCACGTTGTCGCCGAGTCCGAGCGCGAAGACCGTCTCGGTGAGCGTTCCGTAGCGGTCCGCGGTCACGATCCGGCTCGCGTCCGTGATCGTCACGTCCGCCCCGTCGAAGCTGCGGACCGTGACGGGCAGCGCGGGTGTGGCGGGGGACGCGAGAGGTTCGGGATTCAGATCGTCGAGGACCGCCGTGCGCGCACCGCCGGTGCCGCCGGTGCTGTCACCGGTGCCGGCACTGCATGCCGACACCCCCACCGCAGACACGAGAAGCAGGACGAGAACGGCGAACAGCGACCTGTCCGTGCGGGTCCGGAACACCGATCTCATCGTGCGAGGTACCGGTCGATGTCCGCTTCGAGGGCGGCGAACAGGTCGCCGTTGAGACGGTAGGCGAGATTGACCTCGTCGATCACCCGTTGCTGGTCCTCCGGAGACAGGGGCGCGGCGTCGAGTTTCGCGCGGTAGGTGTCCTTGAACACCTTCGGTTTCGGGATCTCGTCGAAGATGTAGAACTGCAGGCCGTCGGTGGTGTATCCGTAGGCACGCTCGAGCATGCGCCGGATGATCTGCCCACCGGACAGGTCTCCCATGTACCGGATGTAGTGGTGCGCAACGAAACCGGCGGGCCACTCGTACGCCACCTCGCGGAGCCGCTCCACGTAGCGGGTGGTGGCGGGCAGCGCGGACACCGTCTCGCGCCACGACGGCCCGCGCAGGAACTCGAGATCCGCTTCCAGCGACGGAACCCGCAGCAGTTCGTCGTGGAGAAACGGCGACGCGACGGGGCTGCCGGTGTGGGTGCGCCCCGCGTCCTCGAGTTCGCGGTAGACGAGGTACGTCTGCGCGAGCAGTTCGGCGTAGCCGTCCGAGGTGAGTTCACCGGCGAGGAGGGCCCCGACGAAGCGGGACTGCTCGGTCTCCCGGTGAGCGGCGTCCGTGCCTGTCTTGATGCGCTCGGCGAAGCCGACGGCTCGGCGATCGGCCGCGTCGGCCTCGTTCAGCGTGGTCATGGACTCTCCTGCAGATCTAACGGCGTCGGCCGGTGGGCACCAGGTTAGCCTGCCCTGCACGTGAACTGCAGGTGCACGTCTGCCGGCTCCTGCACACGCTAGGCGCTGACGTCGTCGAGCGCCGCTGCGATCGCGGCGGGCAACTCCAGTTCCTCGGCGACGAGCACACCGGTGAGCTGTGCGATGTCCCTCGCCCCGACGACCGCGCTCGCGACACCCGGACGGTCGCGCGCCCACGCGAGCGCGACGGCCAGCGGGGACGTGCCGAGCCCGTCGGCCGCGGTCACGACCGCGTCGACCACCCGGACGGAGGAGTCGGTGAGGTAACTCTGGACGTCCTGCGCGTGCGCGTCGTCGGCGCCGCGTGAATCGACGGGAATGCCGTTTCGGTATTTGCCGGTCAGGACCCCGCGGGCGAGCGGGACGGCAGCGAACACACCGATGCCGTGATGCCCCGCCGCCGGAACGAGCTCTTCCTCGACGCCCCGGGCGAGCAGCGAGTACTCCACCTGGGTGGCGACGAGCGTGGTGCCCCGGGACGCGCCCGCCGCGGTGGCCAGCTGCCACCCGAGGTAACCCCGCGCCCCGACGTACCGGACCCGGCCGCTCGCCACCGCGAAATCGAGTGTGGCGGCGACCTCGTCGACGGGCGTGAACGGATCCCAGGTGGCGACCTGCCACATGTCCAGGTAGTCGGTGCCGAGCTCGCGCAGGGTGGCGTCGAGCTGGGCGACGAGACCCCGTCGCGAGCAGTCGATCCGCGACGGACCCGACGGATTGATCCCGGAACTCGAGCTCAGGACGAGTTCCGTTCGCGGCACCACGTCGTCGAGCAGTTCCGCCAGGATCCGCTGCGCCACACCGTCGCCGTACGCGGGCGAGGTGTCGACGAGCGTTCCGCCCGCATCGACGAACGCCGCGATCTGCGCCGCGGCCTCGTCGCCGTCGGTGTCCCGACCCCAGGTGAGCGTGCCCAGGCCGAGACGTGACACTCGTAACCCGCTTGCTCCGACCGATCTCTGTTCCATAACCGCCTGCGTCTCGTACCGTAGCTGCAACCCGGGCTTCGCCCCCGAAGATGCTGGTGCCCCCCGGGACCGGCCACCACAGGTGCAGAGTAGTGGGGTATTGCGTGGCAGTGGGTCCTGCCACGCCGGATTCTGCCGGAGGTCGCCCTCCCCGGTACCGTGGCGCCGGTGAATTACGAACGCGACATGGGAAATTGGCGTCAGAGCGGCACATTCGACCTCGGGACCGGTGAGTGATGGGCGAGGCGATGTCCTGGCTCCAGGCGATTGTCCTCGGTGCGGTCCAGGGATTGACCGAGTTCCTGCCGATCTCCTCGTCCGGCCATCTCCGGATCGTGTCGGAGATCTTCTTCGGTGACGACGCCGGTGCGTCCTTCACCGCCGTCACCCAGCTCGGCACCGAAGCCGCCGTGCTCATCTACTTCGCCCGCGACATCGGACGAATCATCGCCGCGTGGTTCCGGGGACTGTTTCACCCCGAGCATCGCGGTGACCTCGATTACCGGATGGGCTGGTATGTGATCATCGGCACGATCCCGGTGGGTGTGCTCGGCTTCCTGTTCAAGGACCAGATCCGCACCGGTGCCCGCAACCTGTGGCTGATCGCCACCATGCTGATCGTGTTCGCGTTGGTCATCGCGGCGGCCGAGTACTACGGGCGGAAGGTGCGTCCCGTCGAGGACCTGCGCGCCAAGGACGGCATCATCATGGGTTCGGCGCAGGCGCTCGCCCTGATCCCGGGCGTCTCGCGATCGGGCGGCACGATCAGCGCCGGTCTCTTCCTCGGACTCACCCGCGAAGCCGCGGCGCGCTACTCCTTCCTCCTCGCCATCCCCGCGGTCGTCGCGTCCGGGCTGTTCAGCCTGCCGGACGCGTTCGAACCGGCCGGGGAAGGTCTCAACGCGAGCGGCCCGCAGCTCCTCGTCGCGACCGTGATCGCGTTCGCCATCGGCTACGCGTCGATCGCGTGGCTGCTGCGTTTCGTCGTCGACCACTCGATGTACTGGTTCGTCGGCTACCGCATCATCCTCGGCGTCGTCGTCCTGTCGCTTCTCGCGACCGGCGTCGTGTCGGCCACCTGAGATCGGGCGGCTGGAGAGTGCACGACACTAGGCTGGGCCAATGACAGTTGTGCTGCTGCGCCACGGGCGGTCGACCTCGAACACTGCACACACGCTTGCCGGCCGGTCACCGGGAGTCGAACTCGACGACCGCGGCCGCGAGCAGGCGCAGGCCATCGTGTCCCGGCTCGCGGACGTGGCGATCGAGGAGATCGTGCATTCGCCGCTCGTGCGGTGCGAGCAGACCGTGGAGCCGCTCGCCCGGGCACGCGGCCTGACCCCCGTGGTGGAGCATCGGCTCGTCGAGGTCGACTACGGCGAGTGGACGGGTCGCGAGCTGAAGGTCCTGCTCGAGGAACCGCTGTGGAAGATCGTGCAGCAGCACGCGTCCGCCGCCGTGTTCCCGGGAGGAGAGGGGCTCGCGCAAGTCCAGGCCCGGGCCGTCGCCGCGGTCCGCGAGCACGACGCGCGGCTCGCGGAACTGCACGGCCGGGACGTCGTGTGGGTGGCGTGCTCGCACGGTGACGTCATCAAGTCGGTCCTCGCGGACGCCCTCGGCGCGCACCTCGACGGTTTCCAGCGGATCGTCGCCGAGCCGGCCTCGATCAGCGTCGTCCGGTACACCTCCACCCGTCCGTACGTGCTGAAGATGAACGACACCGGGGCCGATCTGTCCGGAGTGAACACGCCACCCGTCTCCGGAGACGGGGCGCGGGCCGAAGTATCCGGATCGGTGCCCGGCGGGGAGGTCCGCCTGTGACGATTGACGGATAATGAACGCAACATGCTGCGAGGAACAGTCCGAGACGGAACAACGAGTGGGCAGCGCCGCAGTAGGGCCCGGCTCCAGCTGAAGGAGGTGCAATGTCACGCGCAATTCACGTATTCCGCACTCCTGACCGATTCATTGCCGGGACGGTGGGTGAGCCCGGCGACAGGTCGTTCTATCTCCAGGCCGTACACGAGGCGCGAGTGATCAGCGTCCTGCTGGAGAAACAGCAGGTGCAGGTACTGGCCGACCGGATGGGGCTCCTCCTCGAGGAAGTGCACCGACGGTTCGGGACGGAGGTTCCGCCGGAGGGGGCCGAACTCGACGACGCGAGCCCCCTCGTCACCCCGATCGACGCCGAGTTCCGGGTGGGCACGATGGGCCTGGGCTGGGACGCGGACGCCGGAGCCGTCGTGGTGGAACTGCTCGCCGTCAGCGAGACGGAGTTCGACGAGTCCGTCGTTCTCGACGACTCCGAGGACGGACCGGACGCCGTGCGCGTCTTCCTCACCCCGTTGCAGGCGCGTGACTTCTCGTTGCGGTCCGAACGGGTCATCGCCGCCGGGCGCGCGCCGTGCCCGCTGTGCGGTGAGCCACTGGCCCCGGAGGGGCACATCTGCATCCGAACCAACGGGTACCGCCGCGGCCAGAGCTTCGGCCTCACCCCGGAGATGGACGAGGAGGACTGACGGTTGCCTGCCGAGGAGTCCGATCCTCTGGAGTCCGGCGAGCTGACCCTCATCGGCCAGATCACCCACGCCAGTAACGCCACCCTGGTGTGCGACGCGGTCGAGGGTGAGAACACCGTCCGCTGCGTGTACAAGCCGGTCCGCGGGGAGCGTCCGTTGTGGGACTTCCCGGACGGCACGCTCGCCGGACGTGAATACGCGTCGTATCTCGTGTCCGAGCAGCTCGGGTGGGGTGTGATTCCCCGCACTCTCCTGCGGGACGGCCCGTTCGGCCCGGGGATGGTGCAGCGGTGGGTCGACACCCCCGACCGGCACGCCGACGACACCGGCGGTCTCGATCTGGTCGACATCTGCGCTCCCGACGCCGTCCCCGAGGGGTGGTTCGAAATCCTGCGAGCCACCGACATGGACGGCGAACCGGTCGCGCTCATCCACGCCGACGACCCGCGGCTGCAGCGGATGGCGGTCCTCGACGTGCTGATCAACAACGCCGACCGCAAGGGCGGCCACGCGCTCGAGGGTCTCGACGGTTCCGTCTACGGCGTCGACCACGGCATCTGCCTGCACACCGAGAACAAGCTGCGGACCGTGTTGTGGGGGTGGGCCGGGACGGAGGTGCCGGGTGCCCTCGTCGTCGACATCGCCGAACTGATCTCCTCGCTCGAGGGCGAGTTCGGTGCGCGACTGGGCGAGCACATCACGTCCGGCGAGGTCGCCGCGCTGTACGAGCGTGCCGTGGACCTCCTCGCGGCGCCGGTGATGCCCCGGCCGAACGGTCACCGGCCGATTCCGTGGCCCGCGTTCTGACGGAACCGTTCGGCGCCCTTGGGGGCGGCGGCTCCCTCCGAGGCGGAAATGCGGGTCCACTAGGCTCGCTGTCATGCAGTCTTGGTCCGAAACCGCTGTCCCGTCCGTTCCAGGCCAGGGGCCTCCGCTGCGGTTGTTCGACACCGCTGACCGGCAGGTACGTCCCGTCACTCCCGGGCGCACGGCCACGATGTACGTGTGCGGTATCACCCCCTACGACGCCACCCACCTCGGTCACGCGGCCACGTATCTGACGTTCGACTTGGTGAACCGGATCTGGCGTGACGCCGGCCACGACGTGCACTACGTCCAGAACGTCACCGACGTCGACGACCCGCTGTTCGAGCGCGCCAACCGCGACGGGGAGGACTGGGTGGTCCTCGGCATGCGCGAGACGGCGCTGTTCCGCGAAGACATGGAAGCCCTCCGGGTGCTGCCCCCGCGCGACTACATCGGCGCGGTGGAGTCGATCGGCGAAGTGATCGAGATGGTCGAGAAGTTCGTCGCGTCCGGCGCCGCCTACGTCGTCGACGACCCCGAATTCCCCGACGTGTACTTCCGCGCCAACGCGACGGAGCAGTTCGGGTACGAGTCCGGCTACGACCGCGAGACGATGGACAAGTTCTTCGCCGAACGCGGCGGCGACCCCGACCGCCCCGGCAAGGAGGATCCCCTCGATGCCCTGGTGTGGCGTGCGGTCCGCCCGGGGGAGCCGTCCTGGCCGTCGCCGTTCGGTCCCGGGCGTCCCGGCTGGCACATCGAGTGTTCGGCCATCGCCCTCAACCGCATCGGTTCGGGTTTCGACGTGCAGGGCGGCGGCAGCGACCTGATCTTCCCGCACCACGAGTACTCCGCGGCGCACGCCGAGTCGGCCACGGGCGACCGTCGCTTCGCCCGCCACTACGTGCACACCGGCATGATCGGTCTCGACGGCGAGAAGATGTCGAAGAGCCGCGGCAACCTCGTGTTCGTGTCGAAGCTGCGCGGCGAGGGTGTCGACCCGGCCGCCATCCGCCTCGGACTGCTGTCCGGGCACTACCGGCAGGACCGTCCGTGGACCGAGCAGGTTCTCGCCGACGCCCACACCCGGCTGACACTGTGGAAGGACGCCGCGGCACTCGAGTCCGCGCAGTCGGCGACCGACACGATCGCCCGGCTGCGCCAGCATCTCGCGGACGATCTCGACACCCCGAAGGCGCTCGACGCCCTCGACGGCTGGGCCCGTCGCGCACTCGACAACGGTGGCGCGGACACGAACGCGCCGAGCGAATTCGCTGCCGCCGTGGACGCCCTCCTCGGTGTGCGCCTTCGGCGCCCGTGAGTACTTGTTAACCGCCCGCGGTTTGTTGAGTCTGGGGACATGTGAGACAGATGATGTCTACCCAGATGTGAGACACGCTGCCGTCGACGAGGTGTGAGGCACCTGACTGGTCGTGAACTTGGTTCATGACCGGAACGGATGCCGTCATGGACCTGCTACACGCCCTGCTGGTGCTCGCCCACGCCACCGGCGCCGACATGTTCGACGGGAACTTCGCCCGCTGGTGCGCCGACCACGGGATCTCCCGCGCCACCGCCTACCGACACAAGAAACGGATCGAGGAGGAGGGCCGGTGGACCACCCGGTCCCGCCGGCCCACCTCCTGCCCACACGCCACCCCACTACCGGTCGAGATCGAAATCGTCCGGCTTCGCCTGAACCTGCCCCACCACGAGCGCGGCGCCGACACCATCGCCTACCACCTGCAGGCCGTCGCCGACAAACACCACTGGGCCGCCGAGGGCTGGACCATCCCGTCCCGGGCCACGATCAACACGATCCTCTCCCGCTACGACCTGGTGATCCCGGAACCGAAGAAACGCCCGAAATCGTCGTACCGCCGGTTCTGCTACCGCAACCCCCGCGACTGCTACCAGATCGACGCCACCCAGGTCCGGTTGGCCACCGGCGAGAAGGTCGTCGTCTTCGAGGTCCTCGACGACTGCACCCGCACCCTGGTCGCCACCCGGGTCGCGGACGCCGAAACCGCCGCCGGGGCGATCGCGGCGATCACCGCCGCGTTCACCGGCTTCGGGATCCCGGCGTTGGTGCTCGCCGACAACGGCAGCGCGTTCACCTCCCGCCGCACCAAGGGCGGCATCTCCGGCTTCACCCGGGTCGTGGAGCAGGCCGGGGCCCGGCTGATCCACTCCACCCCGTATCACCCGCAGACCTGCGGGAAGGTCGAACGCCACCACCGCACCTTCAAGCAATGGTTGGCCGCACGGCCCACCACCGCGGCCACCACCACCGAACTGCAGCAACTGTGCGAGACCTACCAGCGGTTCTACAACACCGAACGCCCGCACAGCGCCGTCAAGATGCCACCGCTGCAGGCCTGGCGGAATGCGGCGATCCACGGTGGGCCACAGCACCTTCCGATCCAACACGACGCCACCGTGCACGCCCTCGTCGTCTCCTCCACCGGCACCGTGTGCGTCGACTCCCGCGCCCGCCTGAGCGTCGGCCGAAAGATGGCCGGACAGACCGTCACCCTGCTGCGCGACGACGACCACGTCACCGCCTACACCACCGACGGCGACGTGATCGGCCACCTACACCTCGACCACACCAAGCGCTACCAAGGCAAACTCCGCCCCGCCTAAAATCTGTCTCACATCTACGTAGACACCCGTGTCTCACATCTACGTAGACAGCACAAACCGCCCGCGGTTAACAAGTACTCACGGGTCAGGCGAACTCGAGAGCACCCTCCGCCGGCGTCGGGACCCGCCTGCGGAGGGGCGAACCGAGCGCCTGCGCCAGGTCGGTGCCGTCGTGTTCGGCGAGTAGTTCGCCATCCGACCACACGAGCAGCGTGGCGCTGACGCTCTGCTCGGCCGTCGAGTGCGCCAGATCGTAGTGCGCGCACCCCGGCACACCGCCGTACGTGATCCACAGGTCGAACCCGGTCATGAACAGGTCGAGGTCGAATTGCACGCTGAGGCCGAGCAGTTCGGCCCGGCCGTTGTCGTCGACGCCGGCGAACGCCTCGTCCAGCGCCAGCAGTCGCGGTGCATGGGGGTCGGCCGAATCGAGCATGACGTGCGCTGCGGCGAACAACGGCAGGTGCAGCGAGACGGACTGCTCGCCGCCGGAGAGGGCGCTGTGCCGGGCGACGGTCAGCCGGTCTTCGTTGCCGGTGCCGCTGATGAGGGTGAACGAGAACACCCGCCACCGCCGGTAGTCGAGGGCGGACGCCAGGATCTCCGGGTACGAACGCTCCGGATGGGCGGCGCGGGCAGTCCTGATCTGGTGAGCGAAGTGGGCGCGCATCGTGGCGAGCTCGTCCGGCCCCAGCGCCGAGGTGTCGCGCTCGAGCAGTTTGGAGATCGCCTTCGCGCTGTCGTCGAGGTTGTCGGCGAGCACCCAGTGGACGCCGATGGTGTTGCCGGACGACATCCGGCGCTCCCGCATCTCGGTGCCCATCCGGGCGATGAGTTCGCGGGCGTCGACGGTCCGTTCGTGGATCTGCTGTGCGAGACCCGTGAGCAGCGCGTCCTCCAGGATGCGACGCTCGGATTCGGTGAGCAGCAATTCCTGATCGGAGCGCGCGGACGCGATGCGGGCGGCGAACTCGCCGATCGACGAGTACCCCTCGTCGTCCTGCACCTGCACCACGGTCACGCCGTCCGGGGCGTCCCACTGCAACCGGTAGTCCTGGCCGGCGGCCGCCAACTGTGCGTCGAAGTCCTGCAGCGCGGCGGTGAGCGCGGTGCGCGTCGACTTGCGCGCCGAGTCGCTGACCCGCACCGATTCGGTGGCGCCGTCCAGTGCGCGGAACAGCGCGTCCACTTCGGGCGGCAGGATCGGGGTGTCGTCTTCGGCGTTCTGGATGCGATACACCAGCTGTTCGGCACTCATCCACGCCGCGGAGCTCGCCGGCCAGGTGTGGCCGCCGTCGACGCCGAGGAGTTCGAGTAGGTCGCGCCGGGCATACGGCGCGAGGCGGGCGGCGTCGGCGTGTGTTTCCGTGAGCGCCAGCCGGAGCGTCTGGACGGCCGTGTTGTACGCACCCTCGGCTTTGCCGATGGCTTCACCCGCGTCCTTGTCCGCCTTGCGGGCGTCGCGCTGCTCCTTCTTGCACGCCTCGATCCGCGTGTGCGCCTCCTCGAGCTGCCGGTCCAACTGCTCGGCCCCCGCTCCCAGCGTGTCGCGCAGCGTCTCGAGGCGTTGGATCTGTTGCGCGAGAACCTCTTCGGCGATGGCAGCTTCTTCCGCGAACTCCTCCGCGCTGCCGCGCGCCTCGTGCAGTCGGTCCTCGGACTCGCGGGTGTGCTCCACCTCCTTGGCGTGTTCGCGCCTGCACCGCTGCACCATCTCGCCCTGCTTCTCGAAGTGCCGGACGGCCGCGGCGAGCGAGTCGATCTCGCGGGCGACGTGGGGAGTCCGGTGCGTGGACGCAGTGGCCCGGAGTTGCTTCTCCTTCGCGGACAGGTCTGCGATGGCCTGGTCGAGTTCGCGACCGACCGTTGTCGCCGTGTCGGAGCGGCTGCGGAGTGCGCCTGCGGATTCGGTGACCTTCTTCAGCGCCGTGAGGATCGTTCCGGTGCGGGGCAGGGCCTGCGCCGCCGCGGTGGTCCGCGACAGCAGCGACGCCGCCGCATCCGCGGACGCCCGGGCTTCGTCGAGCGTAGCCCGGGTTTCCTCGAGGGTGCTGTCGAGTTCGGCGATACGGGCAGCGCGCCTGCGGGCCCGTGCCGTGGTCCCGATGTACTCGGCGTCCGATTTCGTGTGGCGTCCCCGCTGGATTCCCTGCCGGTACGCGCCGTCTTCGGCGACACCCACCGGTCCTTCGGACAGGTCGAGGGATTCGAGGGCGATGGATTCGAGGATCCCGCGTACGCGATTGTCGGGAACACCCGTGTCCTGCTCGACCTCGAGAACGTCCGCGAGGGTCGTGCCGCCGGGCCGATCCTCGGCCGGAAGGGCCACGAGGAATTGTTCGGATTCGACGTCGGGGAGCGCGTCGTCGACGGTCACCCAGCCGTCGAGGAGGTTCGCCGCCTGCAGTGCGGCCTCGATTCCCGCCGCCGCGGCGGCGTCGACACTGTCGGCGAATCGGACCAGCCGCCACAGCGGCGCACCGGTCAGCCGGGAGCGGGCGTCATGCCGGGCGGCCAAGAGTGGTGGGGCGTCGTCGTGCTCGGATTCGATGGCGGCGCGTGCCGATTCGTGTTCGGCGATCGCCTCCTCGGCGGAGGTGGCGTCGCGGTCGTACTGCTGCCGGCGCAGCCGGAGCGCGTCGACGGCGTCCGTGGTCTGTTCGGTCAGCGTCTCCGTCAGGGTCGCGGCGTCGTCGTCGCCGATCCGGGCGAGGGCGGCGTCCAGGGCCTCGAACAGTGAAGCGGGCGCCTCGATCTCGGCGTAGAGGGACGACTGTTCCGTCCACCAGGATCGGAGTTCGGTGGCGCAGCGGCTGCGGGCCGATTCGACCGCGGTCTCGGCTTCGAGAACGGCCACCGTCGCGGTGTCGAGCTGCTCCTTGCCGCGGCGTGCCGCCTCGTCGGCTCTGGTCCGTTCGGTGGCCGCCCTCTCGACGGTGGCGAGCGCTGCCCGGACCGCGCGGATGTCGCCGTCGCGTTCCTCGGTGTGCCCGCGCAGCGCCGCGGTCAGTTGGTCGGTCCGCGCATTCTCGGGCAGTGCGGTCCAGGTGATTCCCGCGTCCTCGGCGGCGAGGTGAAGTTCGTCTTCGGCGTGGGTGAGCGCCTCGACGGTGCGGGCGACGGCGTCGCCGGCCTTGTCGTGCTCCTCGGCTCGCTGTTCGAGGGTCGCCTTGGCCTTGCGTGCCTTCTCGGCCTGCAGTTCGGTCGATTTCTCGAGCGTCGAGACGGCCTGCGCGAGGTCGTCGAGCTGCGTCCGTCCCTCGTAGGCCGTCGACCGCTTCAGTGCGTCGAGGGTTGCATTGGCCTGGTCGAGTGCGCGTTCGGCGGCGGTGAAGCGGTCCTCGGCGGCCGCCCGGCTCTCCTGGCTGCGGGCCCGGTCGGCGGCCGCCCTGTGGAGGGCGGCGATGCCGGACCGCACGGCCTCGAGACGGGTCGCGAGGTGGTCGACGTCCGTACGCGCCTGCTGGCGAAGGTATTTCGCGTACACGCCGACGAAGCTTTGCGCCGCCTGGTCCGCCGCGGCCAGCCCCTCGAGCGCCCGGCCGACCTCCTCCATGTCGCTGAACGAGCGGGCGGCCTCGAGGACCAGTTGCTCGTCGAGTGGTCGGAGACCGTCGGTGAGTGCCTGCGACAGTCCCTTGGGGTCGAGGTTCTTCGCGAGCTGGGGCCGCCGGAGTGTGAGGATGAGGTTGATCAGCTGGTCGTACCGCTGGACGCCGAGCCCGAACATTCGGGCGTCGATGGCGGTGCGGTAGTCGAGCGGCCGGTCGGTGATGGAGTCGGTGCCGATCTGCTCGCCCAGTTGCTTCTTCGTGAGCGGACGGTCGTCGGTGCCGAGCAGGGAGAAGTCGACGCCGACGCGACCGTCGGCGACGAAGTACCAGCGTGTGACCTTGTCGTTGGTGCGGGTGGCGCGCATGCCGATGCCCACGGTGACGGCCTCGGGGTCGTCCTTCGCGCCGCGGCAGAACTCCATCCAGACGTACGAGTACGCGCTCTCCTGCCCGCGGTACAGGAGGTTCGATTTCATGGTGCGTTCCTCGCCGGCGAACGGATTGAGCCGCCGGGGTTCGATCCGGCCGTCGAAGACGAACGGGAACAGCACTTCGAGGGCCTTCGTCTTGCCGGAGCCGTTGGGACCGCGGAGAACGAGGCGACCGTCGGCGAAGGAGAACTCCTGATCGCGGTAGTCCCAGAGGTTGATGATTCCGGCGCGGGTGGGCCGGAAACGCGCACTCGTCATGCTGTGACTTCCTCGCTGTCGTTCGCTGAGCTCTGGAACAGGTCGATCTCGGGTGTGCGGTCGCGGATCGTGACCACCACACCCCGGTAGCGGGCGAGTGCCGGGAGTGCGAGCACACCACCCGGCACGGCCGCGGTGAGGCGTAGCCGCTCGAGCAGCGCCAGCGCCGCCCGTCCCAGACCGTCCGGGTCCGCCTGCCACCCGGCGGCGAATGTGCGCCCGAACCGTTCGGTCAGTGTCCGGACGGTGCCGGTGATCCACTCGTCCTCGACGAGGGGGAACAGCCGGTCCGCGGGGGCGGGGTCTGCGGGTTCGAACCCGTCGTTGCCGGCGAGGCTGTCGAAGATCCCGGACTGCGGAATGGCGCTGTCGACCTGTTCGATCAGGTCGTCGATCCGGCCCTGCGGCAGCGGCATCCGGGCCGTCTCCGGGGCGTCCGGGTCCAGTACGCGATCGGCGATCTCTCCGGCGAGCAGGAGCGCGACCTGCGCGACCGTTCCCGTCCCGGGGAACCGGACGTCGGACAGACGTCCGGAGGAGTCGATCATCGCGACACCCTCTTCACGCCGCTCCGCGACCAGTCCGGTGAGCAACTCGACGTCGGCCGCGGTGCGGGGGAGCGCGAGTTGGACCAGCTCGTGATCGTCCAGGTCGGCGGCGTAGACCACTGGCCGTTCGACGAGAGCACGCCGGACCCGCCGCGCGGTCTCCTTCACGTCGACCGGCCGGGTTGTCCCGAAATCCGAGGTGTCGTCCTCGGTCACCGCGTCCGCGCCGGCGAGCAGTCCGCGGATGGACCGGAGGTGCTGCAGTGCGCGCGGCGGCCGGAACAGGGCGATGACGACGGACCTGTCGATGTCGTACAGCGCTTCTCCCGCATCGGGATTGGCGGCCCAGCCGCCCGCGTCACCGTCGGCGAGGGCGATCGCGCCGCGGGCGGCGAGCCAGCCGACGGCGTCGACGAACGCGTCCCGGTCGGACGCGCGTTCCGTGGACAGATCCACACCGTCGACCTGTGCGGCGTCGGCGGCCACGTGATCGGCGAGTTCGGACAGGGTGATCTGGTTTCCGGCGCGGCCGAGTGCGGCCAGCGCCAACGCGAGATAGGCGTAGCGGTACCGGTCGAACGTGCGGTCGGTGGCCGTCTTGGCGGGCGTCCCGGCGTCGAGCCGGTCGCTCACCGTGAACAGCCGGGCGGTCGTCTCGGTGACTTCGAGTCGGTACCCGAAGAGCGTCATCAGATCGTCGCGTAGTTCGGTGGCCCACCGGCGGAGCAGGGGGAGTGCGATGCGATCCGGATAGGTCTGTGTCACCAGGTGATTCGACAGAATGACGCGGGCGGCGCGCTGATACGAATCGAGGGCGAGCGGCGAGATCTCCCGTGCCTTCACCGAACGCTCACCTGCAGTCCGTCGAGGTGCAGACGTCCGCGGGCGGTGCGCACCACCGTCGATTCGCTGTGTGGGCTGAGGGTGAGCTTCACGCCGTTCTCCGATCCTGTGCTGCTGTTCACGCGGCCGCTGACCGGAACCCGCGCCGTCAGCGCGGCGTTGAGCAGACTCAGCAGCACGTCGGTTTCGGCCTCGTCGAGCTCCCGCTCGTAGACCCCGCCTAGGGCCAGCGACTGGGCGGCGGCGGCGCGAAGTCGTTGTGCGGTCAGCTGTTCCTCTCGCAGGCGGCGCACGCTGCCCTCGTTGCGCTGTACCCGCGCGGGCAGGCCGGGCGACGGGGGACGTCCGGTCTCGGCCAGCGTGCGGGAGATCTCCACGGGCTGGGCCTCCCACCACGACCGTGTGTCGGGAATGATGTCGGCGTCCGGATGCACCATCGAGAGGTGGCGCGGACGGCCGAGATCGAACACGGCCTGGAACAGCGCATGCGCGGCGTCCTCGGTCGGAGTTGCGGCGAACCAGCCTGCGAGGTGGCGCAATTGGCTCTCTCTGCTGACACCACCCTTGCGGGTCTCGGTGACGCGGCGCAGCAGCGACAGAACGGCGGCGATGGCACTCATCGTGCCCTCGCGCAGGCGCTCCGACTCGCTGAGACCCGCCTCGCTCCCGACGAACCAATGCGTCAGCCCCGCCCACCGCGCGCGCCAATCGGCTTCGCGCTCGTCGATGCCGAGGAACACTCGCTCGTCGCTGGCGGCGGCCCGCGTCACCATCGTCTCGACGCCGGTGTCTTCCACGAGCGCGATCGCCGCCGCGAGTTTCGGTGCATAGCGCGAGAGGTCGGAGCTGAATTCGCGCATGTGTGTGAGGAGAGCGTCCTTGTGGGACATGAACGTCTCGGGGGTGATCTCCGTGGTGCGGACGAGATCGCCCAGGGTCAGGTAGAACTGGGCGGCGCGTCCGGCCATGTCCGACAGCGTCGCATCGAGACGGTTGAGTTTCCGGTACACGAGGTCGTTGTCGGCCGCGCGGTTGGCGGCGGCCAGGTCGTTCATGTCGGCGAGGAGGTCGGGCAGCGCCAGCCGGGACAGCGACGCGTCGTCGAGCCGGGCCGCCAGTGCGTCCTCGACGGCTCGGAACACCTGGTAGCCGGCCTGACTGAACTGATAGACGAAGTGCCGGTTCCGGTATTCGGCCAGCGTCGCGGCGCGTGTTCCGTCGTAGCTGCGTTCGAGCACCTCCCAGACGTGGAGTTGCTCGAGCAGGGAAGTGACGTCTCCGGCGCCGAGTTGTCCGGCCGGATCGTCGCCGGCGAGGCCGTTCAGAATGCGGGCGACGTCGCCGGCGTGGAGCAGGACGACGTAGTTGGCGCGGGCGTGGTCGAAGGCCCGCAGCACCCACAGGTACTCCGCGCGCTTCTCGGCAGTGGTGAACGCGAACAGTTTCAACCGGTCGTCCCGGAGTGGGGGCGGAACCGCCGGGCGCGCTGCACGCAGCCCCGAGGGGGACCGACCTGGATCGCTGCCTGATTCACTCACCGTGACAGGTTATGCGGTCGCGTAGCCGTCGAGCGAACGCCGTGCCGACCTGCGTCATCAACGCCGATATCTGAATCGGACCATGACGGAATGCGTTAATTAACCGAATTTACGGGGCTGGCTCGGTTCGAACCACCCAGCGGCGCCGGGGTTCCATCGTCACCATTCGCCCCTTCCCCACACCGTCGCACCGATGAAGGGAGGCGGGCATTCAGAGGATGAACAGCACGAAGACGATCGCCACCAGCACGAGAGCCAGCCCGACCGCTGCGGCGACGAGCCAGGACGCCCGGGACGTCGAGTCGGCGGTGGATTCGTCCCCGGACTGCGCGACTGCGCGAGGTTCCGGCGGTGTCGCGACCGCCGTTCCGCCCGACACGCGAGCGGGGGACGCGCCCACCGCCGCGGCCGACGCGGGGTTGTGCGTGCGCGTCGCCAGCCGGCTCGCGGCCGTGGAGGTCGAGGGCACCGGCTCGCCGACGACGGCATCGATCACCTCGGTGACGTCGTACGACGGCGGCAGGCCGATCGGGGTGACCCTGTGCGTGGTGGGGTTGAACCCGGCGGCGCGGATGGCGGCACCGAGCGCTGCGGTCTGCTCGGGGCCCGGGCCGACGACACACCGCACACCGAACTTCTCACCGACCGTGGTAGCGAACCCGTGAATGGCCGCGGAGTCCCTCGCGATCAGGCCGTCGCCCGTCACGACCACGGCATCGAGGTTGCCGGGGAGCCAGCCGAATGCACCGAGCGCGGTGGCGATCTGGGCCGTGGGGGAACCCCCCGAGGAGAAGCGGAACGCCTTGCCTGCCTCGACGCCCGAGCGGATCAGCGCGACGGTCGCGCCGGTGTCGTCGACGTGATAGATGCCGACCAGCTGCCCGGGACGCTCCGCGATCTCGGATTCGAACCAGGCCGCGGCGGCTTCGGCGTCCGAGACGAGGGACAGGTAGGACATGTCGGCGTAGTCCAGGGCGTCGCGCAGCGCCGCGACGGCGGCCGAGTCCCAGCGGGTGGGGTAGGTGGCCATGATGTCGGGGGCGCCGCCCGTCCGGCCGCCGTGGTCGGGGAGAGGTTCGCACTCCCGGAGCAGGCACCGCATCGCGCCCGCGACCAGGTCCTCGGCGCGATACCGGGATCCGTCGCCTACCGCGACACCGGCCGGGTCGCCGACGCGGGGAAGGAACCCCGACACGGTGTGAGTGTCGCCGATCGTGTGCGGCGCCGATCCGCCGAGAATTGCGGTGCCGTCCGGGCACATGTGCAGGACGGTGTCCCGGACGATGACGACCGGATCCGGGGATCCTGGATCGTTCGACGCCACCACCGCCGTGGACACGACACTGCCGATCCTGAGCCCGACTCCCATGGACATGCACGTACCCCTATTCGTTTTGCGAACGGATTGCGACTTCCGTCAGGCCCGTTCCGACTCACTCGGTGAGGCCACAAGATGTACATCCTGCTACCCGAGCGCGCTTGTGCGCGCCATCACGCGCGGCGTGGCGTGGTCGTATTGCGCACACTCGGGCATTTTCGCCCCCGGCGAGTGATCGTCAGGTAACCGTCGGTGCGCCGAGGGCTGTTCTCCACTCGGGCGCGTTCTCGGTCATCCAGTCGAGGAGGTGCTCCGCCTCCTGTGGATGACGACCGGTGCCGGCGAGTAGATCCGCGAAGGCTTGCGCGGGGGCGACCAGGCGGACGTTGTCGCGGAAGAGGGTGCGCTCGAAGACCGCAGCCGATCGGGGAGTGGCGACGAGGACGTTGGCGCCCTGATCGACGGGGCGTAGCTCGAGTGCGCCTGCCAGCGCCTCGCCGTGGTCGGCGTAGATCTGGACCTGATGCGCCGGCGCGTATTCGACGAACGCCGCTGCTGCGAGTGACCCGGTCACCGCATAGAGGTGGCCGGAGACCTTCGCGAGTTTCGCGACGAACGACTGCACTCCCTCGGGTGCGAAGTAGCCGACGGTGGGGCAGTCCTTGAAACTGGAGTCGCTGCTCCAGGCGCGCAGCATCTGCTGCCACCGGACGCTGGTGATGGGCCCGCGGGGGAGTCGCTCGAGCAGATCGCGTTCCTCCAGGGTTTCGACCACCCGATAGGTCGCGCCGGTGGACGCTCCGGACAGCCGGACGAGTTCGGGGACCGTCAGCTGACCCGAGTGATCGACGAGGGCACGCACGACCCGGGCGGCCGGATCGCCGGTCAGTTGGGCGGCCGGACGACCGGGGCCACGCCACGGGTCGGCGTCCGCGCCGCGGTCGCGCACCCAGATCGCGGGCCGGTCCGCGGCAAGTGAGGTGTTGCCGGTCGCGTCGGCGTAGGAAAGACCCCTGGCGTCGAGTTGACGGCGAACGGGTTCGGAAAGGTAACGGGCGCAGACGAATCCTCGATCGGACCCGGACAGTCCGTCGGCGAAGCGGGCGGCGTCGCCGGCGAGAACCCCTCGGGCGGGGATGACGGAGAAGGACGCCACCTCGCCGTTGGGTGCGCCGACCAGTAGTCGTTCCGGCGCGTCGGCGAGGGAGCGGGACTTTCCGGACGTCAAGGTCCAGCCGTGGGGGAGTGCGGCCTGGAGGGTGGCGATCGCCCGGCGGTAGAGATCGATGTCGCGTTCCGGCTTGGGAAACGGCACCTTCGGCTCGCTACCTGCGAATTCGGCGTTCTCCTGATTCGGCACGTCGCCAGTCTACTCAGTCGGTCCGAGACGGAACCGTAAAATAGACCGAATAATCGTGGTCGGCTCCCAGCGCCATCGAGTAGCCCGATCCCATCGCCACTCACCACCGCCACGTGAACCGGTCCCCGAACGCCGTGACGGCGTGGGGAAGTTCCACTCCGTCACGGCAGGTTCAGGGACGCCGGGCCGTCCAGACGGTCCGGCTGCCCCGCACCGTCAGGTCCCCGCGGTGCAGGACGCTGTCGGGGTTGTCCACCGCCAGAAGGCGATCGAGCGTGCCGCGGTCGTCGGTGGCCAGTTGCCCGTCGAGCGCGGAGCGAATGCGGCGCAGGAAAGTCTGTGCGTAGCGTCCGGTGCTCGGCGGGGCCGGGGTTGCCTCGCTGGAGACACTGCGCTCCTCGACGTCCACGAAACCGGCCCGTTCCACGTGCGCCCGCCAGTTCGGGTGGGAGTTCCAGTCCAACCGCGCCAAGGCCTCGTGGCAGCGCGACTCCAGGCCCGGGCGGCCCAGGCCGAGGTCGTCCGGCAGGAGGCGCGGCAGCGCGTCCATTTCGACGACCACCAGCACGCCGTCGGTGTTCAGCGCGCCGTACATGTCGCGGAGTACTCGGTCCGGGTCGGCGACCTCGTGCAACGAGGAGGCTGCCCACACGACGTCCGCCGCCTCGACTGCGGGCCAGCCGGCATCCAGATCGGCGTGCAGGACGCTCAACCGGTCGGCGACGCCTTGCCCGTGTGCGGCCGTGCGGATGCGTTCGAGCATCATTTCCGACCTGTCGATCGCGATCACCTCGGCCGAGGGAAACTGTCGAGTCAGGGTCAGGCTTCCGACTCCCGTGCCCGCGCCGACGTCGACGACCCGGCGCGGGGTCGTGCGGGTCCGCTGCCCGGCCCACTCGGCCACCGGGTCCAGGTAGGCGCCGAAGACCTCTGCGTCCAGGTCCAGTAGATCCGCCAGCGCTGCCTCCTGGTCCCCGGTGTGTCCGCCGTGGTGATGGGCGTGGTGATGGGAATGCTGTGTCATGGCTCCAGGCTAGCCACCTCCTGCGTTATGCGCATACACTCTTGCGTATGAAGCAAGAAGTCGGGTTGGACAGTGTGATCCGTCAACGGATCCGCGGCCTTCGGCTGGCCCGCGGCTGGTCCCTGGACGTGCTCGCTGCGCGCTGCTTCCTCAGTCCGTCCACCCTGAGCCGCATCGAAACGGGTCACCGCCGGATTGCCCTCGACCAACTGGTCCCGATTGCACGCGCCCTCGGCACCACGCTCGATCAACTCGTCGAGTCCGTCGAGGACGAGGATGTGGTGATCCGGCCGCAGCCCGAGCACACGCGAGGCCTGACGATCTGGCTCCTGTCTCGCGAACGCGCACTCCACGGCGCGACCGTGGCGAAGATGCGCATCACCCCCGATCGGCCCGCGGGCCCGGAGCACGTGAGTGTGCACCCCGGCCACGAGTGGTTCACGGTGCTCTCGGGGACGGCCCGCCTGCAGCTCGGTGAGCGAACCATCCTTGTCGAAGCCGGTGCCGCAGCGGAATTCTCGACCATGGTCCCGCACTCCATCGGCGCCCACGACGGTCCCGTCGAGATCCTCACGATCTTCGACCACGACGGGGAGCGTGCCCACCTGCACGCCGACCACAACGAGTAGAAAGGGCGGACATGTCCTCTTCCGACACCGCAGACCCGACGGAGTTTCCGGCGAGCATGGGGAAGGTCTCCCGGCGTGAGCTCGCATCCCACGGCTATACGCGCTTCGATCAACTGACGACGGTCACCGCCAAGGAACTGTTGAAGATCCACGGCGTCGGACCGAAGGCGATCCGAATCCTCGAAGAGGAACTCGCGGAGCGGGGGCTCGGTTTCGCCAAGTGAACCGAACCCGGCCGCGCTACAACAGGCCGTGCGTGCGCTGATAGGTGGCCGGTGGTGTCCCGACCACGTGAGTGAAGACACGGGTCAGGTGCGCCTGGTCGCTGAACCCCAGTTCGTAGGCGAGCGCCGACCAGTCGATCCTCTCGCCCGAGTGCGCGGCGCCGGCGGCGTCGAGGATACGAAATCGCTGGATCACCCACTTCGGGCCGATACCGACGTACTCGGTGAACAGCCGTTGCAGGGTGCGCAGACTGCAGCCGGCATGTGCGGCGAGCTGGTCTGCCCGGACGATGTCGCGGTTGCTCTGGGCGTCGCCCACCAGGTCTGTGATCTCCCGTCCCGTGGGATCCGGAACGGGATCGGTGCGGAGAAGGTATCGCTCGAAGGCGTCGATCATTTCCGCGCTGTCCGTGCCTGCGAGGATCCGCTCCGCGACCGGGCGATCGTCACCGGCGAGCAGGTGCCGTCCGGGCTGGATGGTTCCCGAGATCGCGCCGACGCTGCCCTTCAGCAGAGGCCGGAACCCTCCGGCGTGGAAGGCGGCCCCCAGCACGTGGCCGTTCCCGGTCAGCGTTCGGTAGAACGGCGACCGGGAGATCCCGTGCACCAGCAACTGTCCGTCCTCGGCAGCGACATGAACGCGGGGCTGGGGCACCACCTGCTGTCGATGGGGCTTCGGCACCGACCACCTCACCAGCCAGTGGTAATCGACGAATTCGGCCAAAGCCTCTCGGGGAGCGACCCGTTCGACCTCGAACCCCGGTGCGGCGGCCGTCGGGCGGACGATCGCCTCGGGATGTCCTGGCACAGTCGACATTCGCTCATCCTAGTGTCGCGAATGTTCAAGAACGCCACGCTGCCTCGTACCTAGAGTGACGTGTCATGAGCTACTCACACATTGCACGAGGCAAGTTCTCCATCGCCTCGTGGTCGGAATCGGTGATCGTCGACATCGACGGCGAGGGTACGACCGCCGGCGACGCCTACTACCCCACTCGCGGTGCCAACCGAGCGACCGTCGCGTACTCGTACTCCGGGGACATCGAGGGAACGAGCACCGTGGTCTACCTGATCGCATACAAGGCCGATGCCGCGCCGGTGCTCGGTTTCGAGCGTTTCGAGGGCTCGATCGGCGGGCACGACGGGACGTGCGTATTCCAGCACATCGGCAGCCAGGACCAGGGTTCGGTGTCAGCCCGGATCGAGGTGGTACCGGGTATGGGCACCGGCGGTTTGATCGACCTACGTGGCGGCGCGGACCTGTCCATCGCGGGACCCGGCGACAGCGGTTACGAATTCGTCCTGTCGTACGACGTCGGCTGACAGTTCCACGTCGCTCATGTCGTCGAGGGTGCGGCGAGCGGCTTCAGGCCACACGCCGTCGCGAAGCCCTGTGATTCGATGCCGAACGCGGTGTTGGTGCGGGTCACGAGATTTGCCAGCGCGATGAACGCGGTCAGTTCCACCAGCGCGGCCGGGCCGAGCGGCTCGAGCAGCCGGGCCGACAGTTCGTCGGTGACCGTCGGCGGGGTCTGGGTCATCGCTTCGGCGTACTCGAGCACGTCCCGCTCCAACGGTGTGAACACGTCCGACTGGCGCCAGCGGGGTACCTCGCGTGCCTTGGTCAGATCGAGTCCCTCGTTGTGGGCCTGGAAATAGCCGAAGTCCAGGCAGAAACTACAGCCGACCAGGCTCGCGACCGCCATGTGCGCGAACGACTTCAGGTTCTGGTCACACTGATCCCACTTCTGAGCCCGGCGGCCGACGCTGAAGCTGAAGTTCAGCACCTTTCGGTTGTGCCACGCGACCTCGACGGGCTCGGCCACGTCGCCGAGCATCTTGCGGGACATCCGCTTGACGATCGCGCCGTAGGCGCCGGTCAGCTCGGCCTTCGGGATCCGGGTATTGCCGGCCATGATTCCTCCTCCGGTGGTGTGCTCTCGGCATGAGACACCGGCCACGAGCGGAATGTGACACCCGAACCGAATTTCGCCGCTCAGCCCGGTGCGAGTGCGCGGTCGGCCAGCGCGGCGACGACAGGTGAGAGTGCCTGGGCGTGTTCGAGGGTCAGGTGGTTGTCGTCGCGGTACACGAGGTCGTTGCCGACGATGACGGGGCAGCGCTCGGTGGTGCAGAACAGGGAGGTGAGGTCGGCGTACCGCCCGCCGCCTGCCGCGGTGGCCGCCGCCTCGGCCGCGACGCCGGCGTCGTTCACCGCGACCGGTCGCGGCGGCGAGCAGGCAGTCGCGTCGTCCAGGTGGGCGGAGAGGCAGGTGGGCACGGTCGACTGCGGATCCGGGATCGGCCCGAGGACGAGGACGGCCGAGCCCGTGGCCCGCAGTTCCGTGACCAGCCTGGTCAGGCTGTCGAGCCAGGCCTGGCCGTACACGGTGAAACCGAAATCGGCGCCGTACCGCCGGGACATGCTCAGCACGATCAACCGGGGCCGCTCGGCCCGCAGTCTGTCGACGACCTCGCCGCGCCACTCCTCGCATTCGGTGTATTCCCGGCCGAGGTAGGGGCTGGTGAGGGGGAGGTCGAGAAGCGGGCAGGTGACCTTGCCCATCGTCTCGAGCCGCCAATGATTCTGCTCGGCGGCCGATTCGAGAGCCGGGGCCCACATCGCGGCATGCGAATCGCCGACCAGCGCCACCGTCGTCGGAGACGCGACGTCCCCCGACGCGCACTCGTCCTGCCTCACCTCGAGCCACGACCGCACGCAGCCGTTGACGAACACCTCCGGCTTGTCGGCAGGCGCGTCGGCGAGCGGTGGAGACAGATTCGACGGGACCGCCTGCAGCCCTGCCGATTCGCCGACAGCGGCCTGTACCTGCGCGGTCATGTCGTGCACCGTCGCGTCACGCGGATCGACTGTGGGAGGCGCCGATTCGGCCGGCGCAGAGACGGTGAGGGCTGTGGCCGCGGCTCCGTGTCCGACCGGAACCGGCCGCGCGATCAGCAGCACCAGTGCCACACACACTGCGATGGCGGTGACGGCGCCGCCGAGCACGAGGCTGCGTGAGGCCGAGCGGCGCAACGGAGCAGCGAAGCGGACGGGATTCTCGACCAGGACCAGTGTCAGTCCGGCCAGACCCGCGGACACCATGACCATCGCCAGACGATCGGTCAGGTCCAGCGAGCGGCCGAGCACGATCGGCGCGAGCAGCAGCACCGGCCAGTGCCACAGGTACCAGGAATAGGACACCCGCCCGACCGCCCGCATCGGCGGCAGCGACAGGCTCCGCCCGACCCCCAGCCGGGGTGCGGCACACCCCGCTCCGATCACCAGCACCGTGCCGACGACCGGAACCAGCGCGGCGGTGCCGGGGTAGGGCGTCGTCTCACCGAGTCGAAAGCAGGCGAGGACGATCAGTCCGAAACCCGCCCATCCCGCCGCGGCGGCGACCACCGACGGCAGCCGCTGCCAGTGCCGAACGGACAGGGCGACCAACCCACCCGCGGCCAGTTCCCAGGCGCGGGTGGGCAACGAGAAGAACGCCCACGGCGGCAGCGTCCGGGTCCAGTCGAGCGAGACCGCGAACGACACTGCCGCGACCACGGCGAGAACGATCAGGTACGGCGTCGTCGACGGTGGGTTGTCCGCGTCGCGGCGCCGTGCCCTGCGCCGGACGAGCCACGCGACCCCGATGATCAGCGCAGGCCACAGCAGGTAGAACTGCTCTTCCACACCGAGCGACCAGTAGTGCTGGAACGGTGACGGGGGCGTGTCGGCGGCCAGATAGTCGGTGCCGTGCAGGGCGAACCGGTAGTTGCCGACGTAGAGCGCACTGGCGATCCCGTCACCGAGGACCGCGCGGGCCTGCAGAGGGGGCAGCAGCAGGGCCGCGCCGATGGCAGTGGCCACCAGCACGATGCACCCGGCGGGCAGCAGCCGGCGGGCCCGCGCGCCGTAGAACTCGGCCGGCCGGACACGGCCGGTGGTCGCGACGCTCCGCCACAGCAGCCCGGTGATGAGAAACCCCGAGACGACGAAGAAGATGTCGACGCCGGCGAACCCTCCGCCGATTCCGGGGACGCCCGCGTGGAAGAGGACCACGGCCAGCACCGCGACGGCCCGCAGACCCTCGATGTCGGCGCGGAACACGGTGTCGGCCGGCCGGCCGCCGATCGGTGGACGGCTACCGGATCGGCGCCGTCGTTCCGGGCTCGCGACGGTATTCACTCGACCAGCGATCTGTCCATGCGACGCGCCCCTTCAGCTGCAGCATTGAGCTCATGATGACAGCGGTGCCGAGACTTTCCCGAAAGGCACGCCGTATCGGGTCAGAGCGCTGGTGAGTGGCCACTCAGACGTGCACGACGACCGACCCTTCGCGAACCGATGCGGTGTAGGTGCGGACCGAGCTCACACCCTCGGATGCGCAGGCGCCCGTGTCGAAGGCGAACGAGTACTGGTGGAGCGGGCACATCACGCCGGTGGCGTCGATCTGACCGTCGGCGAGCGGACCGCCCTTGTGCGGGCACACCGCGTCCATCGCCCGAACGGTGCCGTCCGACAACAGGAATACGGCCACCTGACGGTTCTGCACGACATATGTCCGGCCCTCGCCCGGTGTCAGGTCGCTGACCGGTCCCACAGCGACCTCGGAGGGGCCCTCGATCAGGGCGGTCATCGGACCGGCACCTGGGGGAGCGGCAGCAGCGGGAGCGACGGAGCGAACTGTGCAGGCGATTTCGGCGCGCTGCGCTCCTTCCACGGATCCCGGTAGCCGTCCACCGCCGTCTGGATCCGCTCGTCCAACCCCGTCACGATGTCCTCCTCGTCTCGGACCAGCAGCGCCCGAAGATGTTCGAGTCCCACCCGCGGGACGAAGTCGTACGTGCGTTCGAGCCATTTCGCGTTCTCGCGGTAGTACTGGATGAACCGTCCGCCGAGTTCCACCACGGCGTCCGGTGATTCGACCGTTGCCAGCAGATCGCCCTTCCGGATGTGCGCTCCGGCGGCGCCGCCGACGTAGATTTCCCATCGGCCGTCGCCGACCGCGACCACACCGAAGTCCTTGCACAGGGCCTCCGAGCAGTTGCGTGGGCACCCGGCGACCGCGAGTTTCAGCTTCGCGGGCGTCTCCAGGCCCTGGAACCGTTCCTCGAGCGCGATGCCGAGGCTCGTCGAATCGCCGAGACCGTAGCGGCAGAAATCGGTTCCGACGCACGTCTTCACCGTGCGCATGCTCTTGCCGTAGGCGAACCCGGACGGCATGTCGAGGTCCCCCCACACCTTGGGGAGGTCCTCCTTCTTGATGCCGAGCAGGTCGATGCGCTGCCCGCCGGTGACCTTCACGAGCGGCACGCCGTACTTGTCGGCCACGTCGGCGATCTTGCGGAGTTGCTCCGGCGTCGTGACGCCGCCCTTCATCTGCGGAACCACCGAGAACGTGCCGTCGCGCTGGATGTTGGCGTGTACGCGGTCGTTGATGAACAGCGCGCCGCGCTCGTCCACCCAGTCGGGACCCCAGATCGTGCGAAGCAGCGAGGCCAGGGGCATCTTCGCGGACGCGTCCTCCTTCGCGTCCGTCGCGAGTTCGGCGAACACCTGGGACACGGCCCGGAGGTCGCGTTCCCGGATGGTCGCGATGAGTTCGGGCTTCGCCATCGGGATGCAGGGCACATACCAGTCGGCGGAGGGGTCGGCCTCGAGTTCGCCACCTGCGGCGCAGGCCACGATGTCGGCGACGAGTCCCTTGCACGACCCGCAGCCCTTGCCTGCCCGGGTCTGGGCGCAGACGTCGGTGAGTGTCTTGGCGCCGGAATGGACGCACGCGACCAGATCGCCCTTGCTCACGCCGTTGCAGTTGCACACCTGCAAGTCGTCCGGGAGGTCGGCGACACTCGTTGCGGCGCTCGGGGCTCCGACGTCGAAGAGCATGCTGATCCGCTCCTCGGGTAGCGGCACCTTGCCGTCGAACGCCTGAGTGAGGAAACCCGCCTTGCTGATGTCGCCCATCAGGGTGGCGCCGATCAGCTTTCCGTCGCGGACGACGAGGCTCTTGTACGTGCCGCTGCGCGGTTCGTAGTACTGGACGAATTCGTCGTCCGCCGTCTCGGGTCCCTTGACGCCCATCGCGGCCACGTCGACACCGGCGACCTTCAGTTGGGTGGTGGTGCGTGAACCGACGTACGCCGCTTCGGGATTCGAGCCGGTGAGGACTTCGGCGAGGATGACCGACTGTTCCCACACCGGGGCGACGAGGCCGTAGGTCTCCCCGCGGTGCTGTGCGCACTCGCCGACGGCGTATACGGAACCCTCGTCCTCGCAGCGCATCTGGTCGTCCACCACGACGCCGCGTTCGACCACCAGCCCGGCGGCACGCGCGAGTTCGGTGTTGGGCCGGATTCCGGCGGTGACGACGACCATGTCGGCGTCCAGGGTGGAGCCGTCGACGAACGACACCCCGGTCACGAGGCCCGCCTCGTCGCGCAGCACGGCGGTGGTCCGCATCGAGGTGTGGACGCCGACGCCGAGCTTCTCGATCTCGGCGCGCAGGACGCTGCCGCCGCGTTCGTCGAGCTGCTGGTTCATCAGGTGCCCGGGGGAGTGCACGACGTTGACGGTGAGACCCTGTGTGCGCAGCCCGTACGCGGCCTCCAAGCCGAGCAGGCCGCCGCCGATCACCACCGCGGACACGTCGTCGCGGGCCTGCGCCATCTGCAGCATGCCGTTGGTGTCGGCGATGTTCCGGAATCCGAACACCCCGCGGGCCAGGCGCCCGTCGTGCTCCCGCAACCCGTCCATGTTGGGGAAGAACGTGTTGCTTCCCGTGGCGATGATGAGCACGTCGTAGTCGACGACGCGGCCGCTCTCACACGTGACCGTCTTCGCGAACCGGTCGAGTGCGACCGCGCGATCGCCGGCGTGGAGTTTGACGCCGTTCGCGGTGTACCAGCCCATGGGGTTGAGGATCAGGTCCTCGTCGTCGACGGCCGCCTCCCCGGACAGCACGTGCGAGAGCATGATCCGGTTGTAGTTGCCGTAGGGCTCGTCGCCGATCATGGTGATCTCGAAACGCTCGCCGCCGCCACGGTTCAGGATCTCCTCGACGGTGCGTGCGCCGGCCATACCGTTGCCGACGACCAGCAGCTTGCTCGAACTCGGAGTGTTGGCCATGCGTCGAGGCTCCGCCCCGGGAGTGTCGTAACGGCTGCGCGCACGTTACGTGGGAATCAGGAACACCTCACAGCCCTCCCGGAAGTCATGTCAGGCAGGTGCGCGGTCGCGGGGCATGAGCAGCGGGGCCAGCACGGCGAGGAGCAGTGCGGGCAGCAGGAAACCGGCCGCGGGCGACACCGAATACACCGGGGTGAGGGTGATCGGGGCGAGCGCGTTGCCCATGAATCGCAGCGCCTGCACGACGGACACCGCGCCACCCCGGTTCGGGCCCGGCGAACCGAGCACGGCGGCGTTGACACCGACCAGGATGAACTGACCGGCGATTCCGGCCGCGAACCACGCCACGGCCACGACCGCGAGGAGGGACACGGTCCCGGCGGCCGCAACGAGAATCGCCCCGCCGAGCGCACCGATCAGGACCGCGGACCGCGCCCCGATCTTGTCGATGACACCGCCGACGAGGCGTGCGGTGAGGATGCCGGCCACGCCGAACCCGGTGAGCAGCAGCCCGCGCTGGGTCGGGCTGAGCCCGAAGACGTCCTCGGCGCGGAACGCGACCAGGAAGCTCAGCCCACCGAGCGCGCCCCAGCCGAGGAGTGCGACCACCCCGATCCTCAGCACCGACGGGGTGAGGGCGTCGCGCAGTCGCGGGCGCGGCGCCCCCGGTTCGGCGGGAGGGCTGTCGGGAACGCCGACCAGCCCCAGCACCGCGGCCACGAGGGCGATGACGAGGAACGCGAGCCTCCAGTCGACCTCTGCCGCGAGACCGCCGACGAGCGGCGCGCTCGACTGTCCCGCGGCCTGGAAGGCACCGAAGATCCCCAGGGCCCGGCCGAGATGCTTCTTCGGCGTCGAGGCGGCGAGCGCCGCCAGCAGCAGCGGCGTCGTGAACGAGTTCGAACACCCCTGGAGCACGCGGGCGCCGAGGAAGAGCGGCAGCGTCGGCGCCGCGAAACAGGCAAGCGACGACAGCAGGTAGACGCCGTACGCGATCCGCACGGTCCGCATCTGCCCCCACCGGGCGCCCAGCGTGCCCGACACCAGCATCAGCAACGCGAACGGCAGCAGATACGCCGTCAGCGAACCCGCCGCGGCAGACGCACTCACGCCGAGGTCGTCACCGATCTCGGGAAGGATCGAGGCGACGACCCCGCCGCCGAACGGACCGAGGAAACCGCCGGCGTAGAGCGCCGTGCGCTGGAGCGAGGAACGAAGCGACTCGGATGAGTTCTTCGTCACAGCCCGAAGCTGCCGGGCCCACGCCTGCGGAGGTACCGCTCGAACTCGGCCGCGAGCGCGTCACCGTCGATCTTCGAGATGGCGTCGGAAATGTCGGTCTCGGCGTCGCCGCGCTCCTCGAGTGAGCGGACGTACTCGCCGATCTCCTCGTCGTCCGCGGTCATCTCGGTGACGGCTTCCTGCCAATCGTCGGCCTGGGACGGGAGTTCCCCGAGGGGCACCTCGATGTCCAGGACATCCTCGACGCGTTGCAGCAGCGCCACCGTGGCCTTGGGATTCGGCGGCTGGGACACGTAGTGGGGCACGGCCGCCCAGAACGACACGGCGGGAACACCGGCCCGGACACACGCGTCCTGCAGCACCCCGGTGATTCCGGTCGGCCCCTCGTAGCGGGTCTGTTCGAGCTTGAACCGCTCGGCGGCCTCGCTGCTGTATGCGCTGCCTGTCACCGGGACCGGCCGCGTGTGCGGGGTGTCCGCGAGCAGCGCGCCGAGGATCACCACGGTGTTGATCTGCAGCTGATCGACCAGTTCGAGGAGGTCCTCGCAGAAGCTGCGCCAGCGCATGTTCGGTTCGATCCCGCGCAGCAGAACCACGTCGCGGTCGCTGCCGGGAGGCGAGCACACCGACAGGCGGGTGGCGGGCCACACGATCTCCCGGGTGACACCGTCGACCTGCCGGACCGTGGGTCGATTGACCTGGTAGTCGTAGTATTCCTCGGAGTCCAGCTCGGCGAGCGGCTGGGCGTCCCAGGTCAACTCGAGGTGCTCGACGGCTCCGCTCGCGGCGTCGCCGGCGTCGTTCCAGCCCTCGAAGGCGGCGACGAGGACAGGGTCACGAAGTACGGGCACGCCACTGTCCGTCGCACCGGCATCCGCGGTGTCGGGGGTGTCGTCGGCGCGGCCCGCAGGCGTGACGGGGAACTCACTGGAACTCACCCACCCAGCCTACGGCCAGCATTGGTTCGCGCGCCCACTAGTCTGGACGGCATGTCTGCGCCATTTCACTCTGCCCTGCTCGATGCGTTGAACCAGCGCGTTGTCATCGGCGACGGAGCCATGGGCACCATGTTGCAGGCCGCGGACCTCACGCTCGACGACTTCCTCGGGCTCGAAGGCTGCAACGAAATCCTCAACGACACCCGCCCTGACGTGCTGAAAGACATCCACCGCGCGTACTTCGAGGCCGGGGCGGACGCCGTCGAGACCAACACGTTCGGGTGCAACCTACCCAACCTCGCCGATTACGACATTTCGGACCGTATCCGGGAACTGGCCGAGAAGGGCACCCGGCTGGCGCGTGACGTGGCCGACGAGATGGGGCCCGGACGCGACGGCATGGGCCGCTTCGTCCTCGGCTCGATGGGGCCCGGAACCAAGTTGCCGACGCTGGGCCACGCGCCGTTCGCGGTCCTCCGCGACGCCTACGCGGAGGCGGCGATGGGCATGATCGACGGGGGAGCGGACGCGATCCTCGTCGAGACCTGCCAGGACCTGCTGCAGGTGAAGGCCGCCATCCTCGGCAGTCAGCGGGCGATGGAGACGCTGGGGTCGCGGCTGCCGATCATCACTCACGTGACGGTCGAGACCACCGGCACGATGCTCCTCGGCAGCGAGATCGGCGCCGCGCTGACCGCGCTCGAGCCGCTCGGTATCGACATGATCGGACTCAACTGCGCGACCGGTCCCGCCGAGATGAGCGAACATCTCCGTCACCTGTCCAAGTACAGCTCCCTTCCGGTGTCGGTGATGCCCAACGCCGGATTGCCGCAGCTCGGCCCGAACGGCGCCGAGTACCCGCTCACCGCGGAGGAGCTCGCCGAGGCGCTCAGCGGTTTCGTCACCGAGTTCGGTCTCGGTCTGGTCGGCGGCTGCTGCGGCACCACGCCGGAGCACATCCGGCAGGTGGCCGAAGCGGTTCGCCTGGTCGAGAAGGCCGAGCGGAACCCGGTGCACGAGTCGGGGACGTCCTCGCTGTACACCGCGGTGCCGTTCCAGCAGGACGCCAGCATCCTGATGATCGGTGAACGCACGAACACCAACGGCTCCAAGGCATTTCGTGAGGCGATGATCGCCGAGGACTACCAGAAGTGCCTCGACATCGCGAAGGACCAGACCCGCGACGGCGCCCACATGCTCGACCTCAACGTCGACTACGTCGGACGCGACGGTGCCGTCGACATGGCCGCCCTCGCAAGCCGGTTCGCGACGTCGTCGACGCTGCCGATCATGCTCGACTCCACCGAGCCCGCGGTCCTGCAGGCCGGCCTCGAGCATCTCGGCGGCCGGTGCGCCGTGAACTCCGTCAACTACGAGGACGGCGACGGACCGGACTCCCGGTTCCAGAAGATCATGCGGCTCGTCACGGAGCACGGCGCCGCCGTCGTCGCGCTGACCATCGACGAGGAGGGCCAGGCGCGTACGGCGGAGCACAAGGTCCGCATCGCCGAGCGTCTGCTCGAAGACCTCACCGTGAACTGGGGTCTCGACGAGTCCGACATCATCATCGACGCGCTGACGTTCCCGATCTCCACCGGTCAGGAAGAGGTCCGCCGCGACGGCATCGAGACGATCGAGGCGATCCGCGAGCTGAAGAAGCTGCATCCGCGGGTGCACTTCACCCTCGGCGTGTCCAACATCTCGTTCGGTCTCAACCCGGCGGCCCGGCAGGTCCTGAACTCGGTGTTCCTGCACGAGTGCACCGAGGCCGGCCTGGACACGGCCATCGTGCACGCGTCGAAGATCTTGCCGATGGCGCGGATCCCCGACGAACAGAGGGAAACGGCCCTCGACCTGGTCTACGACCGCCGCCGCGAGGGTTACGACCCGCTGCAGAAGCTGATGGAACTGTTCGAGGGCGTCTCCGCGGCGTCGGCGCGCGAATCCCGCGCCCAGGAACTGGCGGCGCTTCCGCTGTTCGAGCGGCTGGAACGCCGCATCGTCGACGGTGAACGCAACGGCCTCGACGACGACCTCACCTCGGCGATGGAGGAGAAGCCGCCGCTCGCGATCATCAACGAGACGCTGCTGTCCGGCATGAAGACCGTCGGCGAACTCTTCGGGTCCGGGCAGATGCAGTTGCCGTTCGTGCTGCAGTCCGCCGAGGTGATGAAGGCGGCCGTGGCATACCTCGAACCGCACATGGAGGCCACCGACGAGGACGGCAAGGGCCGCATCGTCATCGCCACCGTGAAGGGCGACGTCCACGACATCGGCAAGAACCTCGTCGACATCATCCTGAGCAACAACGGGTACGACGTGGTGAACCTGGGCATCAAGCAGCCGATCGCGACGATCCTCGACGCGGCGATCCAGCAGAAGGCCGACGTCATCGGCATGTCCGGGCTGCTGGTGAAGTCGACCGTGGTGATGAAGGACAACCTGCAGGAACTCAACGCCAAGGGTGTCGCGGAGAAGTTCCCCGTCCTCCTCGGCGGTGCCGCACTGACCCGGTCGTATGTGGAGAACGATCTGGCCGAGGTGTACGAGGGCGACGTCAGCTACGCGCGCGACGCGTTCGAGGGCCTGCACCGGATGGACGAGATCATGGCCGTCAAGCGTGGCGGCGGACCCGACCCGGACAGCCCGGAAGCGATCGCGGCCCGCGAGAAGGCGGCCGAACGGAAGGCACGGCACGAGCGGTCCAAGCGGATCGCGGAGAAGCGCAAGGCCGCCGAGACCCCGATCGAGGTGCCGGAGCGATCCGACGTGGCCACCGACATCGTGGTGCCGAGCCCGCCGTTCTGGGGCAACCGGATCGTCAAGGGTGTCTCGCTGTCGGACTACTCGGGACTGCTGGACGAGCGTGCCCTGTTCCTCGGGCAGTGGGGTCTGCGCGGGCAGCGTTCCGGCGACGGTCCCACGTACGAGGAACTGGTGGAGACGGAGGGTCGCCCCCGCCTGCGGTACTGGCTCGACCGGCTGAGCACCGAGGGAATCCTCGCGCACGCCGCCGTCGTGTACGGCTACTTCCCCGCGGTGTCGGAGGGCGACGACGTGGTCGTGCTCACCGACCCGACACCCGACGCGGAGGAGCGCTTCCGGTTCACGTTCCCGCGCCAGCACCGCGACCGTTTCCTGTGTGTCGCCGACTTCGTCCGGTCCCGCACCGAGGCGAAGGAGACCGGTCAGGTCGACGTGTTCCCGATGCAGCTCGTCACGATGGGGCAGCCCATCGCGGACTTCGCGAACGAGTTGTTCGCCGCCAACGCGTACCGCGACTACCTCGAGGTGCACGGTATCGGCGTGCAGCTGACGGAATCGCTGGCCGAGTACTGGCATCAACGGGTCCGCGAGGAACTCGTGCTGCCCGGCGGTCACAACGTGGCCGAGCAGGACCCGTCCGAGGTGTCCGGGTTCTTCGACCTCGCCTACCGAGGTGCCCGGTACTCCTTCGGGTACGGCGCCTGCCCCAACCTGGAGGACCGCGCGAAGATGGTCGCCCTGCTCGAACCCGAACGGATCGGTGTGAAATTGTCGGAGGAACTGCAGTTGCATCCCGAGCAGTCCACGGATGCGTTCGTGCTGCACCACCCCGAAGCGAAGTACTTCAATGTCTGAGGCATTCGACGGTCTCGCAGGTGTTCTGTGGGACATGGACGGAACGCTGCTCGATTCCGAGAAGATGTGGGACGTCGCTGTCCGCGAGTTGTCGCTGCACCTCGGCGGGCCGATGACCGAGGAGACGCGGCTGAAGACGATCGGCGCGTCCAGCGCCAACGCCCTCGGCGTCATCTTCGACGCCCTCGGGCTCGACCGGGATCCGGCCGCGCTCGCCGAGGCCAAGGAATGGATGTTCACCCGCGTCGAGGAATTGTTCGGCGACGGGATCCCGTGGCGACCGGGCGCCCACGACGCACTGCGGACCGTCCGGGCGCACGGCCTGAGGTCCGCGCTGGTGACCAACACCGAGCGCCGGCTCACCGAGCGGGCGCTCGAGACGCTCGGCAGGCACCACTTCGACCACTCGGTGTGCGGCGACGAGGTGCCGGCGGGCAAACCGCATCCGGACCCGTACCTGCGGGGCGCGGAACTGCTGGGACTGGATCCGTCGCAGTGCCTCGCCATCGAGGACTCGCCCACCGGTGCGGCGTCCGCGCAGGCCGCGGGGTGCGTCGTCCTGATCGTCCCGTGCGAGATCGCGGTGGCCGACGGCCCGGGGCGGGTGTTCCGGGACAGTCTCGAGGGTCTCACCGGTTCCGACCTGGTCGAGGTGTGGGCGCAGCGGAGTGGCGTCCGTCTCTAGGTAGTCTGGTTTCCCGTGGCTGTCCCGAAAATCGTGCTGTTCTACGTGTTCACTCCGCTCGCCGACCCGGAGGCGATACGGCTGTGGCAGTACACACTCGCCGAGGCGAACAACCTGACCGGACGGATCCTCGTCTCCGAGCACGGCATCAACGCGACGGTCGGCGGTGACATCCACGACGTCAAGCGGTACGTGAAGGGGACGCGCAGCTACGCCCCGTTCAAGGACGCCGACATCAAGTGGTCCGACGGGCTCGGTGACGACTTCCCGCGGCTGAGCGTCAAGGTGCGGTCGGAGATCGTGACGTTCGGTGCGCCGGGCGAGCTGAAGGTGGACGCGGACGGCGTCGTCGGCGGCGGCACCCACCTCGCGCCCGAAGAGCTGCACCGACTGGTCGAGGGTCGCGGTGACGATGTCGTCTTCTTCGACGGGCGCAACGGTTTCGAGGCGGAGATCGGCCGATTCCGGGACGCCGTCGTGCCCGACGTGGCGACCACGCGCGAGTTCGTGCACGAACTCGACAGCGGCAAGTACGACCATCTGAAGGACAAGGCCGTCGTCACCTACTGCACCGGGGGAGTGCGGTGCGAGGTCCTGTCGTCGCTGATGCGCTCGCGCGGTTTCGGCGAGGTCTACCAACTGGACGGCGGCATCGTCCGCTACGGCGAGGAGTTCGGCGACACGGGCCTGTGGGAGGGGTCGCTGTACGTCTTCGACAAGCGGATGAACATCGAGTTCAGCGATCAGGCCAAGACGCTGGGACGTTGCACCCGGTGTGGCGGCCCGACGTCCCGGTACGAGAATCTGCCGGACGACCGGGGCCGCGAACTCGCGCTCGTGTGCGCCGAGTGCACCGAGAATCGGGTGGGCTGACGTGGCCGGGGCGCCGCTGCCGGTCCGCGACGGTCTCGGTCCCGATCGCATCCGGATGCCGGCAGGCCACGGCGCGAAGACGGTCGCCGAGTTCCTGGTCGAGACGTACCCGGACGAGCGGGCGCACTGGCTGTCGCTGATCGACGGCGGGGAAGTCGTCGACGAACACGGCCGGGTGGTGGACCGCGGAACCCGTTATGCCCCGACCCGTTTCGTGTACTTCTATCGCGACCCCGCACCCGAGATCCCGGTTCCGTTCGAGATCGACGTCCTGCACCGCGACGACCACCTCGTGGTGATCGACAAGCCCCATTTCCTCGCGACCATTCCGCGGGGCGCGCACATCACCGAGACGGCGGTGGTGCGGCTGCGGAGGGCGCTCGACCTGCCCGACCTCACGCCGGCGCATCGGCTCGACCGGATGACGGCCGGTGTCCTGGTGTTCCTGATCAGGCGGGAAGACCGCCGGGCGTATCAGGAACTGTTCGTCTCCCAGCAGGTCACCAAGGAATACGAGGCCGTCGCAGACCACGATCCCGCGCTTGCCTTTCCGCGGACCATCCGCAGCCGCATCGTCAAGGAACACGGAATCATGACGGCGACGGAGGAACCGGGGGAACCGAACAGCGAGACCGTCGTCGACCTGATCGAGACCCGGGAGGGCCGCGCGCGGTACCGGCTGCTACCGAAGACCGGCCGGACACATCAACTGCGGTTGCACATGTCGTCGCTGGGGCTGCCGATCGAGGGCGACAACTATTACCCGGACTTCCGCCGATCCGAGCCCGGCGACTTCTCGACCCCGCTGCGGTTGCTGGCGCGGGCCATCGAGTTCACCGATCCCCGTTCGGGCGAGGTCCGCCGGTTCGAGAGTCGCCGCACACTCGGGTGGTGACCGGTTCGGAGAGGTCCGCGGCGGCGTGAAACAATGGGTCCTCGTGAAGACCTTCGAATCCCTGTTCGCCGAGCTGACCGAGCGTGCCGCTACCCGCCCCGAGGGGTCCGGCACCGTTGCCGCCTTGGACGCCGGCGTCCATTCGCAGGGAAAGAAGATCCTCGAAGAGGCGGGTGAGGTGTGGATCGCCGCCGAGCACGAGAGCGACGAGGCGCTCGCCGAAGAGATCTCTCAGCTGCTGTACTGGACGCAGGTGCTGATGGTGGGTAAGGGCCTGAAGCTCGAGGACGTCTACCGACATCTGTGATCGGTGATCGAGACTCCTCCACCCGCTCCCGAAAGGAACCCTCAGCCATGCTGCGCGTCGCAGTCCCCAACAAGGGCTCGCTGTCCGAGTCCGCCGCCGAAATCCTCAGCGAGGCCGGCTACCGCCGTCGCACCGACTCCCGCGACCTGACCGTCCTCGACCCGTCCAACCAGGTCGAGTTCTTCTTCCTTCGCCCCAAGGACATCGCGATCTACGTCGGATCCGGTGAACTCGATCTCGGCATCACCGGCCGCGACCTCGCCCGCGACTCGGGTGCCCCGGTCTCCGAGCGGCTGTCGCTCGGCTTCGGCCGCTCCACGTTTCGGTACGCCGCCCCCGCGGGCAAGGACTGGTCGGTCGAGGACCTCGCCGGGCTCCGGATCGCCACGTCCTACCCCAACCTGGTGCGCGACGACCTGTCCGCACGTGGGATCGAGGCTTCGGTCATCCGCCTCGACGGCGCCGTGGAGATCTCGATCCAGCTCGGCGTCGCCGACGCCATCGCCGACGTCGTCGGCTCCGGCCGCACGCTGCGCCAGCACAACCTGATCGCGTTCGGCGACACCCTGTGCGACTCCGAGGGTGTCCTCATCGAGCGCGCCGGTTCGCCCGCCGACGATTCCGCGCGCAACCAGCTGGTCGAGCGGGTGCGCGGCATCGTGTTCGCGCAGCAGAACCTGATGCTCGACTACGACTGCCCCAAGACGATCCTCGACGACGCGTTGAAGATCACCCCGGGCCTGGAGTCGCCGACGCTGTCGCCGCTCGCCGACGAGAACTGGGTCGCGGTCCGGGCGATGGTGCCGATCAAGGGCCACAACGGAGTCATGGACGAACTCGCGGACCTCGGTGCCAAGGCCATCCTCGCGTCCAACATCCGGTCCTGCCGCGCACTCTGATCCCGTTCCACCGCAGCACGGTCCGTGCTCGCTCCATTCAGGGGCGGGCGCGGACCTGTACGGTCTGGGCGATCCGGCCGACGGCGCCGGTCTCGTCGTAGAGCACGCCCGCACACATTCCCACTCCGTCGGGTCCGATGGAGGTTTCGGAGCTGACCCCCACCCAGTCGCCCTCGGGGACCCGGAAGATGTGCACGGTGAGGTCGGTGTTGAGGAACGTCCAGTCCGCCGGGTCGAGTTTCGATCCCACACCGTTGGCGATGTCCGCGATGGAGAACAGTCGCTCGAGCGGCGTCAGGGTCTCGCCGAGAACCAGTGTGGGCCGCGGCTTCGCCCACAGCTTGCCCGGGCCCTCGCATCCCATCTCGGCGATCCACCGCCAGTCGAGGGTCGTCAGGTAGCCCGAATTCCAGGCTTCGCTGAACTTGCCGTCCCGGCCGGTGGACCGCGGTTCGAGTGGCGGGTCGACGACGTGGACGGCGTCGCTGGTGTCGACGGTCTCCATCCGCCAGGCCGAGCCCCGCGCCACGGCACGGGGCCGGTCGCCGACGGTCCACAATTCGGCGACCACGAGCTCCACCCGGCGTCCCGGTCGCTGCACCCAGGACCGGACCTCGAGCTCGGCGATGGGGATGGGACCGAGGATCTCGACCACGACCCGGGTGAGACGCACGTCGTCGCGTGGGGCGCAGCGCTCGAGTGCTCGCACGAGCAGCGCGGACGGGGGAGCGCCGTGCTGCATCGTCTCGGCCCACACGCTGATCGTCAGATCCGTGCTGTCGAACCGCTCGACGGTGATCTTCTGGTCCGAGTCCACTTCCGGCGCACTCAGTGCTTCCGAACCGAGTGGTACGTAATAGGACTCGGAACTCATTCGACAATCTCCTCGAAACCCGGTGCGTCTTCGGCGGGCCCCTCCGGCCATCCCGGGTAGGGAGGCGGCGTTCCGCCGAACGAGGGGCACAGGGACTTATGATCACACCAGTCGCAGAGCCGGCTCGGCTTGGGTCGGAAATCACCGGTGACCCCGGCCGCCAGGATGGCCTTCCAGATCGCCGACAGCGTGCGCTCGAACCGCAGCAGTTCGTCCTCGTCGGGTGCGTAGGTGAGGACCGTGCCGGACGCGAGGTACAGCAGCCGTAACTGCGCGGGGACGATGCCGCGGGTGCGGAGCAGGACCAGCGCGTAGAACTTCATCTGGAACAGCGCTTTGGACTCGGACATCTCGCGGGGTGCGCGGCCGGTCTTGTAGTCGACCACCCGCACCTCACCGGTGGGGGCGACGTCGATGCGGTCGACGAATCCGCGGAGCAGCACCCCGTCGGCGAGTTCGGTCTCGACGCGCTGCTCGCACGATTCGGCCTCGAACCGGGTGGGATCCTCCAGCTCGTAATAGGCGGTGACGAGGGAACGCGCCTCGTCGAGGAAGGTGTCGCGCTCCTCCTCGGGGACCAGGTCGATCAGGTCGGGGGCCTCGGCGAGAATGCGCTCCCAGGACGGGAGGATCAGATCGACCGCCTTCTGCGGGACGCGTTCGGCCGCGGGCAGCCCGAACAAGGTCTCCAGTGCGGCGTGCACGACCGTGCCCTTCACCTGCGCGCGTGACGGCGCCTCGGGGAGCCGGTCGACGGCGCGGAAACGGTAGAGGAGCGGGCACTGCTTGAAGTCGCCGGCGCGGGACGGTGACAGGGCGGGGCGCCTGCGGGTGGTCGAAGTGTCGCCGGGCTGTGACGGGGAACCCTTTGTGACGGGGGCTGGCGACTCTGAGATGCTCACACCTGGCAGGGTAGGCCCCCGGTCCGACAGTCGAGTCGGGCGCGGTGTGGGCGTCGGACGGCGCCGGACGAACAGGCTGAGGAGTCGGTGACGATGGTGGGACGCGAAACGCGACCGAGCGGACCGTTTCGGGTGGGCGATCGCGTCCAGTTGACGGACGCGAAAGGCCGGCACTACACGGTCAACCTGGAGGCCGGCAAGGAGTTCCACACCCACCGCGGCGGCATCCTGCACGACGACCTGATCGGCACCGACGAGGGCAGCGTGGTCAAGTCGACCAACGGCACCCCGTACCTCGCGCTGCGACCGCTGCTCGTCGACTACATCCTGTCGATGCCCCGCGGGGCGCAGGTCATCTACCCGAAGGATGCCGCGCAGATCGTCCACGAGGGCGACGTCTTCCCGGGCGCCCGCGTGCTCGAGGCAGGCGCCGGGTCGGGCGCGCTGACGTGCTCACTGCTGCGGGCGGTCGGTCCGGAAGGCCGGGTCATCTCGTACGAGGTGCGCGACGACCACGCCGAACACGCGGTCCGGAACGTCGAGACGTTCTTCGGGGAACGCCCCGAGAACTGGGATCTGACCATCGCCGACGTCGCCGAGTTCGACGCCGACGCGGCGGGCGGTCAGGTCGACCGGGTCGTCCTCGACATGCTGGCCCCCTGGGACGCGCTGCCCGCGGTGTCCAAGGCGCTGGTTCCCGGCGGTGTGCTCATCGTCTACGTCGCCACTGTGACGCAGCTCTCGAAGGTGGTCGAGGCGATGCGCGAGCAGGAGTGCTGGACCGAGCCGCGGTCCTGGGAATCGATCGTTCGCGGGTGGCACGTCGTCGGGCTCGCCGTGCGCCCGGAACACCGGATGCAGGGCCACACCGCGTTCCTGGTGAGCGCCCGGCGTCTCGCCGAGGGAACCGTCACCCCCAAGCCGCAGCGCCGCTCGGGCAAGGGCTGAGACACGCCTTCGGCGGCGCCCGGAGAGGGCGCCGCCGAAGGAGGAAAACTAGCTGCAGCCGGCGCGTGCCATGCCCAGCAGGGTGCACGTGCTCTCGTCCGACACCTTCCAGGTGCCGTCGACGTTCTCCCACGTCCACGCGGTCGGAGCGGCTGTGCCGTGCGGGCTGACGATCGCGACGTTCGCCGTCGCGGTATCGCCCTCTACCTGCACATCCGTGACCGTGAAGGACACCGGGTAGTTGGCCATCGCCGCCGTCATGGCCTCCAGATTCGGGCGGCGTTCGTCGCCGTCGACGACCACGGCGGTCTTCTCGTCGACCGGTCGGGCAGGATCCACGAGCAGCTGGAGTGTGCCGAGCAGTTCCTCCGACGTGGGGGCCGCAACCGCCTCGGCTGCCGCCGACGATGTGGCCGCGGACGTCGTCGCCGCGGCGTCGGAAGCGTCGTCGGACGAGCAGGCCGACATCCCCAGCGCGAGAACCACCGCGCCGACGGCAACCGCGGACCTACCGATGAAGGATGTGCCGTTCACGGGCTTGCGGATTATCACGACGAACCCTTTCGTTACACAGGACAGAGAGGCAACTGCTTGACAAGTAGGTAAGGCTAACATGAGAGGTTCGGTGGCCCAGGGTGTCGTGTATGCCGATTCGCAATCGGCAGAATCCGTGTCACGGCGCAGAATTCGGGCAGTGCCGGTAGCGTTGATAGATCTCATTGGGAGGAGACGCACATGAGCTCGACAGAGAACCCCGATTCGGTTGCGGCCGCACGAGAGCTCGAGGCGTTGCGCGCAGAGGCGTCGGCACTGCGCAGGCAGCTCGCGGAGTCGCCGGAACAGCTTCGTGAGATGGAATCGCGAGTGGACTCGCTGTCCATCCGGAACACCAAGTTGATGGACACCCTCAAGGAGGCCCGTCAGCAGCTCATCGCCCTTCGAGAAGAAGTCGATCGCCTCGGCCAGCCGCCGAGCGGGTACGGCGTGCTGCTCGGAGTGCACGACGATCAGACCGTGGACGTGTTCACCTCCGGGCGCAAGATGCGGTTGACCTGCTCCCCGAACGTCGACGCCGAGACCCTCAAGCTCGGCCAGACCGTACGCCTCAACGAGGCACTCACGATCGTGGAGGCCGGCAACTTCGAGCGTGTGGGTGAGATCAGCACGCTGCGCGAAGTCCTCGACGACGGTCAGCGCGCCCTCGTGGTCGGGCACGCCGACGAGGAACGGATCGTCTGGCTGGCCGAACCCCTCGCCACCGTGTACGCGGACAGCGAGAGGGAGTCGATCGCGTACGACGCGGAATCGCCCACCCGCAAACTTCGGCCGGGCGACTCCCTCCTCGTCGACACCAAGGCCGGGTACGCGTTCGAGCGGATCCCCAAGGCCGAGGTCGAGGATCTGGTCCTCGAAGAGGTTCCCGACGTGCACTACGACGACATCGGCGGCCTCGGACGGCAGATCGAGCAGATCCGCGACGCCGTCGAGTTGCCGTTCCTCCACAAGGACCTGTTCCACGAATACGAGCTGCGGCCACCGAAGGGTGTGCTCCTCTACGGTCCGCCCGGGTGCGGGAAGACGCTCATCGCCAAGGCGGTCGCCAACTCGCTCGCGAAGAAGATCGCGGAGGCCCGGGGGCAGGACAGCAAGGAAGCCAAGTCCTACTTCCTCAACATCAAGGGCCCCGAGCTGCTGAACAAGTTCGTCGGCGAGACCGAGCGGCACATCCGGCTGATCTTCCAGCGGGCCCGGGAGAAGGCGTCCGAGGGCACCCCGGTGATCGTGTTCTTCGACGAGATGGATTCGATCTTCCGTACCCGCGGATCGGGCGTCTCCTCCGACGTCGAGACGACCGTCGTGCCGCAGCTGCTCAGTGAGATCGACGGTGTCGAGGGACTCGAGAACGTCATCGTGATCGGCGCGTCCAACCGCGAGGACATGATCGACCCCGCGATCCTGCGTCCCGGCCGCCTCGACGTGAAGATCAAGATCGAACGCCCCGACGCGGAGTCGGCACAGGACATCTTCTCGAAGTACCTCGTCGAGACGCTGCCGGTGCACAGCGACGACATCGCGGAGTTCGGCGGCGACCGCACTGCCTGCATCCGGGTGATGATCGAACGGGTCGTCGACCGCATGTACGCCGAGAGCGAGGAGAACCGTTTCCTCGAGGTCACGTACGCCAACGGCGACAAGGAGGTCCTGTACTTCAAGGACTTCAACTCGGGCGCGATGATCCAGAACATCGTCGACCGCGCCAAGAAGTACGCGATCAAGTCGGTGCTCGACACCGGTGCCCCGGGCCTGCGGGTCCAGCACCTGTTCGACTCCATCGTCGACGAGTTCTCGGAGAACGAGGACCTGCCGAACACCACCAATCCCGACGACTGGGCCCGGATCTCGGGCAAGAAGGGTGAGCGGATCGTGTACATCCGCACACTGGTCACCGGCAAGAACGCGAGCGCGAGCCGCGCCATCGACACCGAATCCAACACGGGCCAGTACCTGTAAGCCGTCCGGCACCACCTGCGCGGCGGGAACCCGAACCCGGTTCCCGCCGCGCAGGTGTGCTGTGTGTCAGCGGTCCCGTGTGACGAGGTAGTCCTCGAGGAGCGCCCGGGTGTCCGGTACGAACGGCCACTGCGGGTCGTGCAGGTGCGTCACCAGTTCGTGGGGCGTCCACCACCAGCCCGACGCGATCTCGCTGGCCTGATGGACGATCGGCCCGTCCCAGTGCGTCTCGTAGGCGTACAGGTGGCAGCGCAGCCGCAGACCCTGCCAATGCCCGTCCCACGCCACCGTCGCGATGGGGGTGAGGCCCACTCCGGTGATGCCCAGTTCCTCCGCCAGCTCCCGGCTCGCGGCCTCCTCCGGGGTTTCCCCGGGATCGACCACCCCGCCCGCCAGGCAGTCGTGATGTCCGGCGAACACCGTCTTCGTGTCCGCGCGTCGGTGCACGTAGAGGCGCTTCCCGTCGCCGGATCGGACGAGGACGCCCGCACTCGCATGCCACAACCCCTCGGCGTAGACGCGGGAACGCTCGGCGGACCCCACCGGTCGTCCCGCACTGTCGAACACCGCCACCACTTCGTCCGTGCCGGGTGGGGTGTTCGGTGCGGAATCCATGTGTCGATCCTGCCAGCACCCCGGCGGACGTCGGTACTGTCGAGGTCGGTTGCTCGTTCCGGTGCCGAAGGGGTGAGAGTGCATGGCGTTGCCGCGTTCGGTCGCCCGATTCAACCGGGTCGTCACCAATCAGGTGAGCCGTCACGTCGCGACGATCCTGCCCGGGTTCGCGATGGTCGAGCACCGGGGCCGCAGGTCGGGCAAGGCGTATCGCACACCCGTCAACGTGTTCGTCGTGGACGGCCGCTACCGGTTCGCGCTGACGTACGGTGCGCACAGCGACTGGGTGCGAAACGTGGTGGCGGCGGGCGGATGCACCATCGTGACGCGCCGCCGGACGGTGCACCTGACGGACCCGAGAGTCGTCACCGACAGCACCCACTCCTGGGCTCCGGCCGGGGTCCGGACGGTGCTCCGGGCGATCTCGGCGGACCAGTACCTGGAGTGCTCGCCGGGCTAGTCGCCGGACGCGGACGGCTCGCGCGGTAGGAGTGTGCCGCCGGGTGATGTGGGTGATCGCATAGGCTCGGCAGCATGCAGCGGATCATCGGTGTCGAAGTCGAGTACGGAATCTCCTCACCCAGCGAGCCTTCGGCCAATCCGATCTTGACGTCCACCCAGGCGGTGCTGGCCTACGCGGCGGCAGCGGGAGTGCCGCGCGCCAAGCGCACCCGATGGGATTACGAGGTGGAATCCCCGCTGCGCGATGCCCGCGGATTCGACCTGGGCCGGCTGAGCGGCCCGGCGCCGGTGATCGACGCCGACGAGGTCGGCGCGGCCAACATGATCCTCACCAACGGCGCCCGGCTCTACGTCGATCACGCGCACCCCGAGTACTCGGCCCCGGAGGTCACCGACCCCCTGGACGCCGTGATCTGGGACAAGGCCGGCGAACGGGTGATGGAGGCGGCCGCCCGGCACGCCTCGAGCGTCCCCGGCGCCCCGCGACTGCAGCTGTACAAGAACAACGTGGACGGCAAGGGCGCGTCGTACGGCACCCACGAGAATTACCTGATGTCCCGGGCCACGCCGTTCTCCGCGGTGATCAACGGGCTGACCCCGTTCTTCGCGTCCCGTCAGGTGATCTGCGGGTCGGGCCGGGTGGGCATCGGCCAGTCCGGTGACGAGGCCGGCTTCCAGCTGTCCCAGCGGGCCGACTACATCGAGGTGGAGGTCGGGCTCGAGACGACACTCAAGCGCGGCATCATCAACACTCGCGACGAACCGCACGCGGACGCGGACAAGTACCGGCGTCTGCACGTCATCATCGGCGACGCGAACCTCGCCGAGATGTCGACGTACCTGAAGGTCGGGACGACGGCGCTGGTCCTCGATCTCATCGAGGCCGGTGTCGACCTCACCGACCTGCAGCTGGCCCGCCCGGTGACCGCCGTGCATCACATCAGCCACGATCCGACGCTGCGCGCCACGGTCGCGCTGGCCGACGGCCGGGAACTGACCGGGCTTGCGTTGCAGCGGATCTACCTGGACCGCGTCGACAAGTTCATGTCCGCCGAGGGCAACGACGACCCCCGCGTCGCCGATCTGCTGGAGAAGTGGGCGATGGTGCTCGACCTCCTCGAGCGGGACCCGATGGAGTGCGCTCACCTGCTGGACTGGCCGGCCAAGCTGCGGCTGCTCGAGGGTTTCCGGAACCGTGAGGGCCTCAACTGGTCCGCGCCGCGACTGCATCTGGTCGACCTGCAGTACTCGGATGTCCGCCTGGACAAGGGGCTCTACAACCGGCTGGTCGCGCGCGGGTCGATGGAACGGCTCGTCTCGGAGCAGGCGGTGCTCGACGCCGTCGACACCCCGCCCACCGACACCCGCGCCTACTTCCGGGGTGAGTGCCTGCGCAAGTTCGGGGCCGACATCGCGGCCGCGAGCTGGGATTCGGTGATCTTCGACCTCGGTGGCGACTCCCTGGTCCGTATCCCCACCCTCGAGCCGCTGCGGGGCAGCAAGGCGCACGTGGGGGAGTTGCTGGAGTCGGTGGAGACCGCGAAAGAGCTCGTCGACGAACTCACGAACTGACCCGTCGACCGGTCCCGGACGGATCTGCGCCGGAACTCGCCGTCGCGTCGGCACACGTGGGGCGGCGACGCTCGGTAGGGTGAAGGTCCGAGCGGATGATGTAGTCAGACTGCTTGGCAGGACAGGACGCTCGGAAGAAGAGCTCCCTTCACACAAGGAGGTCGGCTGCGATGGCGCAAGAGCAGACCAAACGAACTGGTGGCGGCGACGAGGACGACACCCCGGGTGCTGACGGTGCCGCGGGTCAGGAACGTCGCGAAAAGCTGGCCGAGGACACCGACGACCTGCTCGACGAGATCGACGACGTGCTCGAGGAGAACGCCGAGGACTTCGTCCGGGCCTATGTCCAGAAGGGCGGCCAGTGACGGCGGATCGACCGGCATTGCGGACAGGCGACGGTGAGACGAGGCTCAGTTTCGGTTCGAATCTGAGCTCGTTCACCGAGTATCTGCGTGGTCACGCACCAGAATTGCTGCCGGAGAATCGGATCGGCCATCGTTCGCACTCGACACGGGGTGGTGACGGGATGGAGAGCGGTGATCTCGCACCGCACGGAACGACGATCGTGGCGCTCAACTACAAGGGTGGCGTCCTGCTCGCCGGCGACCGGCGCGCGACCCAGGGCAACCTGATCGCCAGCCGGGACGTCGAGAAGGTGTACGTCACCGACGAATATTCGGCGGCCGGCATCGCCGGCACCGCGGGTATCGCCATCGAACTGGTCCGCCTGTTCGCCGTCGAACTCGAGCACTACGAGAAGATCGAGGGCGTTCAGCTGACCTTCGACGGCAAGGCCAACCGCCTGGCGTCGATGGTGCGGGGCAACCTCGGGGCGGCCATGCAGGGTCTCGCGGTCGTCCCGCTGCTCGTCGGCTACGACCTCGACGCGGACGACGAGGCCCACGCGGGCCGGATCGTCTCGTACGACGTCGTCGGCGGCCGGTACGAGGAACGAGCCGGATACCACGCGGTCGGTTCGGGATCGTTGTTCGCGAAGTCGGCACTGAAGAAGATCTACTCGCCGGACAGCGACGAGGAGACCGCCCTGCGGGCGGCCATCGAATCGCTGTACGACGCGGCCGACGACGACTCGGCCACCGGTGGGCCCGACCTGACCCGCGGTATCTACCCGACCGCGGTCACGATCACCCAGGCCGGTGCCGTACACGTGTCCGAGGAGACGACGTCCGAGTTGGCTCGGCGCATCGTCGCCGAGCGCACCGAAGAAGGGGGGTCTGCGCGATGACCATGCCGTATTACGCCTCCGCCGAGCAGATCATGCGGGACCGCTCGGAACTGGCGCGCAAGGGAATTGCCCGGGGACGCAGCGTCGTGGTGCTCACGTTCCGCGACGGCGTGCTGTTCGTCGCCGAGAATCCCTCCACCGCGCTGCACAAGGTCAGCGAGCTGTACGACCGGCTCGGCTTCGCGGCCGTCGGCAAGTACAACGAGTTCGAGAACCTGCGGCGCGCCGGGATCGTCCACGCCGACATGCGCGGCTACTCCTACGACCGCCGTGACGTGACGGGCCGATCGCTGGCCAACGCGTACGCCCAGACCCTGGGCACGATCTTCACCGAACAGCCCAAGCCGTACGAGGTGGAGATCTGCGTCGCGGAGGTCGGGCGCGTGGGCAGCCCGAAGGCTCCCCAGCTGTACCGCATCACCTACGACGGATCCATCGTCGACGAACAGCATTTCGTCGTGATGGGTGGCACGACCGAGCCGATCGCGACCGCCATGCGCGAGTCGTACCGTGCCGACCTCGATCTCGAGGCGGCGGTCGGTATCGCGGTGAACGCGCTGCGTCAGGGCGGTGCCGGGGAAGGCGAGAAGCGGAACGTCGACGTGGCCAGCCTCGAGGTGGCCGTGCTCGACCAGTCCCGGCCTCGCCGCGCGTTCCGGCGGATCACCGGACCCGCGCTCGAACAGCTGATCCCCGCAGCGCCTGCGGCCGCCTCGGAGCCCGCTCCGGAGTCGAAGCCGGACACCGAGACGAAGCCGGCCGACCCTCAGGTCTGAGGCCGGTACACCGCGATACCTTCGGGCACCGTCCGGAAGTCGAACCTCAGGGCGTCGGCGACCACTTCACCGTCGGTGGCCAGCGCGACCGGCGAGCCGTCCACGCGGACGGTGAGCCGGGGCACGAGGGATCGCACGTACACCCGGCTGCTTCCGAGCGTCCCGGTGGCGGCGGCGAACAGCAGCCGCGGCCGGGACGCTGTCCGGTCGGCCCGCACGTACCGGACGTCGAGCAGTCCGCCGGTGATGGCGGGACGCGACATCGGGACCTGATCGGCCGGGGAATACCGACCGTTCCCCACGAACAACATCCAGACCTTCACGGGCCTGCCGTCGATGGTGACGGCGAGCGGTGTTGCCGCGGAGAGAATCCGGATCATCGCCACACACGCCGCGGGCCACTTGCCGTACCGCGGCTGCCACTTCTCCCGCAGTCGCACCGCGTCGGGATAGCCACCGAGACTGGCGGTGTTGAGGAACGGCGCCGGCTCCGCGACGTCGGTGTGGACGACGGCCTGATCGACGAGAACCGCATGTCCGGTCTCGACGGCGTTCGCCGTGTCCGAGATGTCGGCGACGCCGGCGTCCCGCGCGAAGTGATTGAGCGTTCCGCCCGGGAACACCGCCAGCGGCAATGCGTGACGCGCTGCCGCGGACGCGACGGCGACCACGGTCCCGTCGCCACCGCACACTCCGAGGGCGCGGGGCTTCCGGTCGGTCACCCAGGCGTCGAGTTGTTCGGCGAAATCGCGGTCGGTGTCGAGTGCGCGCACGTCGGCCTTGGGGAGAGCGGTCGTGATCTCCTCACTGGGATCGACACTGTCGGGCCCGGAATCCGGGTTGACCACCACGAGCAGGTCCTCACCGCCCCGAAGTGCCGGTGCGTCGACGGTGGGGCCCAGCTCTGCCGGTTCCTCTGTGCGCACCGCCCACCAGCGGCGGGTGCCCGATGCGACGGCCCCGCCGAGTATCAGCCCGGCGGCAACATCAGTCGGCCAGTGCACGCCGTTGTGCACACGGGAGTAGGCGACCGCGGCGGCAAGGGGGGCCACGACGGCAGCGGTCGCGGGCGATTCCAGGGCGACACCCGTGGTGAATGCCGCCGCCGACGCCGCATGTCCGGACGGGAACGACGAGGACCGGGGGATCGCTACCCCACGCAGCACGTTCGTCCATACGCGGGCCGGCGGGCGGCGCCGCGGGAACAGCGGCTTGAGGATGCCGTTGGCCAGACCGCTCGCCATCGCGAGGGACAGCAGGCCCCGCACACCACCGCGCCGGGCGCGCCCGCCGACCAGTCCCAGCACCGCCGCCACGAACCACCACAGCAGCCCCTTGTCGGCCGCGCGGCTGAGGAAGCGCATGGCCCGGTCGAGCCCGGACGGGCTCAGATCGGCGCTGCGGTCGAAGACGATCTCGTCGGCCCGGTGGATTCGGTGTAGGTGTCGGTTCACCATCTCAGGGTATGCGCGGGGTGTCGCCGAACGGTTTTACCGCTCCGCCGGGTGATCCGCGTTGTACTGTCGAGGTGTGCAGCGACGAATCATGGGAATTGAGACAGAGTTCGGTGTGACCTGCACCTTCCATGGTCACAGGCGACTGAGCCCGGACGAGGTTGCGCGCTACCTGTTCCGGCGGGTGGTGTCGTGGGGCCGGAGCTCCAACGTGTTTCTCCGGAACGGTGCCCGCCTGTATCTGGACGTCGGCTCGCACCCCGAATACGCGACAGCCGAATGCGACAACCTCATCCAGTTGGTCAACCACGACCGGGCGGGGGAACGCGTACTCGAGGAGTTGTTGATCGACGCCGAACAGCGGCTCGCCGAGGAAGGCATCGGCGGCGACATCTACCTGTTCAAGAACAACACGGACTCGGCGGGCAATTCGTACGGCTGTCACGAGAACTTCCTCGTGGCCCGGGCCGGCGAATTCTCCCGGATCTCGGACGTGCTGCTCCCGTTCCTGGTGACGCGGCAACTGATCTGTGGCGCCGGCAAGGTCCTGCAGACGCCGAAGGCGGCCACGTTCTGCCTGTCGCAGCGCGCGGAGCACATCTGGGAGGGTGTGTCCTCGGCGACCACACGGTCGCGGCCCATCATCAACACCCGTGACGAGCCGCACGCCGACGCGGAGAAGTACCGCCGCCTGCACGTGATCGTCGGCGACTCGAACATGTCCGAGTCCACCACCATGCTCAAGGTGGGCACCGCCGCGCTCGTCCTCGAGATGATCGAGGCCGGGGTGTCGTTCCGCGACTTCGCGCTCGACAACCCGATCCGCGCCATCCGCGAGGTCAGTCACGACGTCACCGGACGCCGTCCGGTGCGGCTCGCCGGCGGCCGGCAGGCCAGTGCCCTCGACATTCAGCGGGAGTACCACGCGCGCGCGGTGGAACACCTGCAGAACCGGGATCCCGATCCGCAGGTCACGCAGGTGGTCGACCTGTGGGGTCGCATGCTCGACGCGGTCGAGACGCAGGACTTCGCGAAGGTCGACACGGAGATCGACTGGGTGATCAAGCGCAAGCTGTTCCAGCGCTACCAGGACCGGCACGGCTTCGAGCTGGCCGATCCGAAGATCGCGCAGCTGGATCTGGCGTACCACGACATCAAACGCGGTCGCGGCGTGTTCGACGTGCTGCAGCGGAAGGGTCTGGTCAAGCGGATCACCGAGGACGAGACGATCGAGGCGGCCGTGGACACTCCGCCGCAGACCACCCGGGCGAAGCTGCGCGGCGAGTTCATCACCGCCGCGCAGGAGGCCGGACGGGACTTCACGGTCGACTGGGTGCATCTCAAGCTCAACGACCAGGCCCAGCGGACCGTGCTGTGCAAGGACCCGTTCCGGTCGGTCGACGAGCGGGTGGAGCGCCTGATTGCCTCGATGTAGCGGCGCTGTGGGAGTCCGTAACGGGCTCACCCACTAGGCTTCCGGGCGTGCCGACTTCCAAGATCGAGCGGTTGATGAACCTGGTGATCTGTTTGTTGTCCACCAGACAGTTCCTCACCGCCGAGAAGATTCGCGAGAGCGTTGCCGGGTACGCCGACTCCGCGAGCGACGAGGCGTTCAGCCGCATGTTCGAACGCGACAAGAACGAGCTCCGGGATCTCGGTGTTCCGCTCGAGACCGGGCAGGCGTCGCGGTTCTCTACGGTCGAGGGCTATCGCATCAACCGCAACGCGTACGAGCTTCCCGACATCGACCTCAGCCAGGAGGAGTCGGCGGCAGTCGCGGTGGCGGTCCAGTTGTGGGAATCCCCGGAGTTGACGTCCGCGGCCCAGGGGGCACTGCTCAAGCTGCGTGCAGCGGGCGTGCAGGTGGATCCGGATTCGGCGGCAACCCCGATCACGGCGGTCCCCGCCCGCACCCGAGGCTCCGAACCGGCGCTCGGCAAGCTGCTGGCGGCGGTCGATGCCGGCCGCGCCGTGCATTTCCCGCATCGCGGCGCCCTCAACGAGCCGTACACCGAGCGCACCGTCGAACCCTGGGGTGTCGTCACCGCGCACGGCCGGTGGTACCTCGTCGGTCACGACGTCGACAGGAAGGCCGTACGAACGTTCCGGCTGTCGCGGATCGGCGACGACGTGACGGAGTTCGGACCGTCCGGGGTCGTCCACAAACCGGCGGGCGTCGACCTCCGGGAGATCGTCGACCGGGTCACCGGCTCGGGGGAGGTCACCGGGACCGCCACCGTGTGGGTGGCCGAGGGCCGAGCCCAGGAACTGCGCCGACTGGCGACCACGGCGGAGGAGAAGCGGGTGAACGAGCGCAGCGGCACCGTGCTCGGGATCCCGGTCCGTTCGCGGGACTGGATCGCGCGGCTGGTCGCGGGCCACGGTGCGGACGCCCTGGTCCTCGATCCGCCCGAACTACGCCACGACGTGCTGACCAAGCTGAAGGACGCCGCAGGGGAAGGGGGCACGTCGTGAGCAACAGGCTGTCGTCGAGACTGTCCCGGCTCCTCAACCTGGTGCCATACTTCATCGCGAACCCCGGGATGAGCGCGGCCGAGGCCGCCGCCGAACTGGGCGTCACCACCACCCAGCTGATGTCCGACCTCAACCAGTTGTGGGTGTGCGGCCTGCCCGGCTACGGTCCCGGCGACCTCATCGACCTCTCGTTCTCCGAGGAGAGCATCGAGGTGACGTTCTCGGCGGGCATCGACCGCCCGCTGCGGTTGACGTCCACCGAAGCGACCGCCCTGCTGATTGCCCTGCGTTCGCTGGTGGAGATGCCGGGCATGGTCGATCCGTCCGCGGCGCACAGCGCCATCGCCAAGATCGAGGACGCCGCGGGCACCGCGGCGGCCCGCGCGGCGGTGACGCCGGCGTCGGAGCGGGATGCGGTGGAGGACGTCGCGGAAGATCCCATCGCCGCCGCGGTGCGGTCCGCGCTCCATCATCGGCGCGCACTCCACCTGACGTACTACTCGGCGTCCCGGGACCGGGTCACCGAGCGCACCGTGGATCCGGTGCGGATCGTGCTGGTCGACAACCACAGTTATCTGCAGGCGTGGTGCCGGCAGGCCGAGGGGGTCCGGCTGTTCCGGCTCGACCGGATCGACGCCGCCACCGAGCTGGACGAGCCGTCCACACCGCCGGCGCAGGCCCTCGTGCGGGATTCCAACCTGGAATTGTTCAGCGGCGACGCGTCCCTTCCCCAGGCCCGGTTGCACATCGGCGCCGACTGCGTGTGGGTGCTCGACTACTACCCGATGGATGTCCGGGCGGTTGCCGCGGACGGCTCGGTCGAGGCGAGCATGAGCTACGGGGCGCTCGAGTGGATGGCCCGGCTCGTGCTCGGTTTCGGCGCCGGGATCACGGTCCTCGAACCGGCCGAACTGGTCGACGAGGTGCGCCGCCGGGCCGTGGAGGCGCTGTCGGCCTACGACGCCGTCGAGGCATGAACGGCGACGGACGTCCGCTGCGGATCAGCGTCTTCGGCGCGGGCAGCATCGGATGCTATCTCGGGGGCCGGCTCGCCGCGGCCGGCGCCGAGGTGACCCTGATCGGCCGGGAGCGCGTCGGCGCGGAGATCCGCGAACACGGGTTGCGGCTGACGGACCTGCACGGAGTGGACATCCGGGTCGGTGCCTCCGGGATCGGCTTCGCCACCGGCCCCGCGTCGGCGGCCACGGCCGACCTCGTCGTCGTCTCGGTGAAATCGGCGGGGACACCGGACGCGGGTGCCGCGCTGGCATCCGCGATCGGTTCCGACACGGTTGTGGTCAGTGCGCAGAACGGGCTGGGCAATGCAGACACCCTGCGTGCGGCATTGCCGGAGCAGGTCGTCCTCGCGGCAATGGTCCCGTTCAACGTGGTGCACCGCGGCGGCGGGCACTTCCACCAGGGTTCCGAGGGCGACCTCGAGATCGAGCAGCATCCGGCGGTGCGCGCATTCGAGCGGGTATTCGACGACGCCGGGTTGCCGCTACACGCACGTGCGGACTTCCGCTCGGTGCAGTGGGCGAAGCTGCTGCTCAACCTGAACAACGCGGTCAACGCCCTGTCCGGCCTGCCGCTCCGCGAGGAGTTGTCGCAGCGGTCGTTCCGGCGCGCGGTCGCCCTGGCGCAGCGGGAAGCGCTCGCTCTCCTGACCGCCCGCGGCATCGCTGTCGCCAAGCTCACACCGCTGCCGCCGCAGTGGATTCCCCGGCTGCTGACCGTCCCGGACGCGGTGTTCCGGGTGGCGGGCAGCCGGATGCTGGCCATCGACCCGCACGCACGATCCTCGATGTGGGACGACCTCGAAGCGGGCCGGCGGACCGAAGTGGACTGGATCAGCGGGGAGATCGTGCGGCTGGCCGCGGCGTCGGGCAGGGCCGCGCCGGTGAACGCGAGGCTGGTCGAATTGGTCCGCGAGGCCGAGGCGGGCGGGAACCGGCACTGGTCCGGGGACACCTTGCTCGCCGATCTGCGCTCACAGTGAGCACTCAGGAAAGCGACAGGTAAACGGCAGCGCAACTAGCCGGTTTCGGCCGGACCGGTGCCGTGTATGTCCGGTAGCATCAGGGTCACCTGATCTTTTGGAGGTTTCATCATGGGAGCCATGAGCCCCTGGCACTGGGCCATCGTCGCGTTGGTCGTCATCATCCTGTTCGGTTCCAAGAAGCTGCCCGACGCGGCTCGTGGACTCGGCCGTTCGCTCCGCATCTTCAAGAGCGAGGTCAAGGAGATGCAGAACGACAACAGCACGCCGGCGCCCACCGCGCAGCAGAGCGCGCCCGCCGAGCTGCCCGTGGCGGACACCACCACCGCACCGGTCACCCCTCCGGCGCCGGTGCAGCCGCAACACACCGAGCCCAAGTCGGCGTAGCCCGAGCCGCCTGACAACCGGGGTGACTCTTCACCCCGGTTGCCTGCTGACCAAGACTAGGGCGAACAACAGTGCGAATTCCGTTCGATCCGCGCACCAGCAAGCGGAGGACCAATCCCGACGGCACCATGTCGTTGGTCGATCACCTCTACGAGCTGCGGACGCGACTGCTCCTGTCGGTGCTGGCCATCCTGGTCACCACCGCGGTGGGCTTCTACTGGTACTCCCACCAGATTCTCGGGATCGAGAGCCTCGGTGAGCTCCTGCAGGGGCCGTACTGCTCGCTGCCGGCGTCGAGCCGCGCCGACCTGACCAGCGACGGGTCGTGCCGCCTCCTCGCGACCGGACCGTTCGAGCAGTTCATGCTCCGCTTCAAGGTCGCGCTCACGGCGGGCATCGTCCTCGCCTGCCCCATCTGGCTGTATCAGCTGTGGGCGTTCATCACCCCCGGCCTCTACGCGAAGGAGCGCCGCTACGCGATCGGCTTCGTGGTGTCCGGCGCGGTGCTGTTCATCGCGGGCGCCGTCCTCGCCTACGTGGTCGTCGCGAAGGCCCTGCACTTCCTGCTGACGATCGGCGACAACGTCCAGATCACCGCACTCGGCGGCGCGGAATACTTCGGGTTCATCATCAACCTGCTGATCATCTTCGGAGTCAGCTTCGAGATCCCGCTGCTCATCGTCGCCCTGAACTTCGTCGGCATCCTGCCCTACGCGAAACTCAAGGCGTGGCGCCGCGGCCTGATCTTCGCCCTGTTCGTGTTCGCCGCGATCGCCACCCCCGGGCAGGACCCGTTCTCGATGCTCGCCCTCGCGTTCGCGTTGACCCTGCTGTTCGAGGTCGCCGTGCAGATCGCCCGCATCAACGACCGCCGCAAGGCCCGTCGCGCGGAGCAGGAGTGGGGTGCTCTCGACGACGACGAGGCGTCGACGATCGCCGCGCCCTCGGACCTGAACGAGGCGTTCGACGTTGCCGCCACACCGGTCCCCGAGCCGGCGGGCCGATTCCGGAGGTCACGCAAGTCCGGGAAGTCCGGCCGCGCGAACAAGACCGACGACGCGAGCACGACCGGCAGCAACACACCGGGTCAGGACTTCTCCGACACCCTGTGACAATCTGACGGGGTGGCAGTGACAACAGGTGACACGACCGGCGGCACCGAACTCGATGTGTTCTCGGCGCAGCTCGGCTTCGTGCTCGACCCCTTCCAGATCAACGCCTGCCGCGCGCTCGAGGGCGGCCACGGCGTCCTCGTCTGCGCCCCGACCGGTGCGGGAAAGACCGTGGTCGGCGAATTCGCCGTGCACCTGGCGCTCACGGCCGGGCGCAAGTGCTTCTACACCACACCCATCAAGGCGCTGAGCAATCAGAAGTACGCGGAGCTGGTGCGGCGGTACGGCAAGGACACCGTCGGGCTGCTGACCGGCGATTCGAGCATCAACTCGGACGCCCCGGTGGTCGTCATGACCACCGAGGTGCTGCGGAACATGCTGTACGCCGACTCCCCGGCGCTGCGCGGGTTGTCCCACGTCGTCATGGACGAGGTGCACTTCCTCGCGGACCGGTTCCGTGGGGCCGTGTGGGAAGAGGTGATCCTGCACCTGTCCGAGGACGTCCGCCTCGTCAGCCTGTCGGCGACCGTCAGCAACGCCGAGGAGTTCGGTGCGTGGATGGAAACGGTGCGCGGCGACACCACTGTCGTGGTCGACGAGAACCGCCCGATCCCGCTGTGGCAGCACATCATGGTCGGGAAGCGGCTGTTCGACCTGTTCGACACGAGGGCGCGCAGCGGGGACGCCCGCAAGGATCTGGTGGTCGACCAGGATCTGGTCCGTCACGTCAAACAACGGCAGGCCCTCGAGCGGGCCGACTCGTGGGAGTCGCGGGGTAGGGGACGCCGAGGCGGCGGCCGCGGGTTCTCCAGCGACTTCCGGCCGCTGCCCCGACCGGAAGTGATCTCCCGTCTCGACGACGAGGGGCTTCTCCCGGCGATCACGTTCATCTTCAGCCGTGCCGGGTGCGACGCCGCGCTGGCACAGTGCTTGCGGTCCCGCCTCGATCTGACGACGCCCGAGCAGGTCGCCGAGATCCGGACCATCATCGACGCCCACACCGCGGAACTGCCGAAGGCAGATCTGGAGGTCCTCGGGTACTGGGAATGGCGCAAGGCGCTCGAACGGGGCCTCGCCGCGCACCACGCGGGGATGCTGCCCGCGTTCCGGCAGACGGTCGAGGAACTGTTCGTCAAGGGATTGGTCCGGGCCGTGTTCGCCACCGAGACGCTGGCGCTCGGCATCAACATGCCCGCCCGCACGGTCGTCCTCGAACGCCTCGTCAAGTACAACGGCGAGGCGCACGCCGAACTCACCCCCGGGGAGTACACGCAGCTCACCGGACGGGCCGGACGTCGCGGCATCGACATCGAGGGGCACGCGGTGGTCCTGTGGCAGCCCGGGGTGGAACCCGTGGACGTCGCCGGGCTGGCCTCCACCCGCACGTTCCCGCTCCGCAGCTCGTTCCGTCCCGGCTACAACATGACCATCAACCTGGTCGATCGCATGGGCGCGGCGGAATCACGGGCCCTGCTCGAGCGGTCGTTCGCCCAGTTCCAGGCGGACCGGTCCGTGGTCGGCCTGACGCGGGGCATCGAACGCAACGAGGCCGCGCTCACCACGCTCCGCGAACGGCTGGGCGGCGAGGACGGCGAGTACTTCGAGTATGCGCGCCTGCGGGAAGAGCTGAGCAGCCGGGAGCGGTCACTCGAACGGGCAGGCCGGACCGAACGCCGGGACGCCGCGGTCGCCTCGCTCGTCGCATTGCGGCGCGGCGACGTGATCGCCATCCCCGTGGGACGGCACTCCGGTCTGGCCGTGGTGCTGGAACCGGACCGGGACCCCACGGATCCGAAGCCGTTGATCCTCACCGAGGCGAAGTGGGCGGGCCGGGTGTCGGCCGGCGACTTCCCGGAGCCCGCACGGTCTTTGGGATCGATGCGGTTGCCGCGGCGCTTCGACCACCACACCGCCCGGGTGCGACGCGATCTGGCATCGGCGTTGCGCAGCACCGGAATCGTCGCGCCGGGGCGCCGGAAGCGTAAGAAGTCGGGTGCAGCCACCGACGACGCCGAGATCGCGCGGCTGCGGCGCGCCATCCGGCAGCACCCGTGCCACAGTTGGCCGGACCGCGAGCAGCTCAGCCGGATCGGTGAGCGTTACAACCGGCTGGCCCGCGAGACCGAGACGATGCGGCAGAAGGCGGCTGCCACGACGAACTCGTTGGCGCGCACGTTCGATCGCATCCTGTCGCTGCTCGCCGAGCGCGACTACATCTCGCCGGGCGAACACCCCGACGCCACCGAACACGGCACCCGGCTGAGTCGAATCTATTGCGAGAGCGACCTCTTGGTGGCCGAGTGCCTCCGGCAGGGTGTGTGGAAGGGTCTCGGGCCCGCGGAGCTCGCCGCCGTCGTGTCCGCGGTGATCTTCGAATCACGCCGTGAAGGGGACACCGTCGAAAGCGGCGGTCCGGGAGCGCTGCGGCACGCCCTCGACGAGACCGTGCGGGTGTGGCGGGAGCTGCGGGCGGACGAGATCCGGCACAAACTGCCCCCCACCCGTGAGCCGGACCTCGGCTTCGCTGCCGCGATCTTCCACTGGGCGAGCGACAATTCGCTCGTCGAGGCGCTGATCGCGGCAGGAGATCAGGGGCGTGCGCTGTCTGCAGGCGACTTCGTGCGGTGGTGCAGGCAGGTGATCGACCTGCTCGAACAGGTCCGGTCGACGTCCCCCGATCCGGAGGTCGGCAAGGCCGCAGGTCGTGCGGTCGCGGCGATCCGCCGCGGTGTCGTCGCCGTGGATGCTGCGTGACCCGACGCCGTGTGGTTGGATTCGCACGCCGTCCGAAGGCCCGAATCCGATGGTGGGGCGTTACGGTAGGTACAAAACTTGACACGTGAGCGGGAGGCGACGATGAGCGGCCCTTACGGACCGAACGACCCGAACGGGCAATGGGCCCAGGGACAGCAACCGGGCCAGGGAAACCCTGACCAGACCGGCGGCCAGTACGGGGCGCCGCAGTACGGTCAGCAGCCGCCCGCCCAGCCGTGGGGACAGCCGGGACCGGGTCAGCCTCAGCAGCCCGGGCAGCCGCAGTGGGGTCAGCACCCCCAGCAGCCCGGGCAGCCGCAGTGGGGTCAGCAGCCGCAACCCGGTCAGCTCGGACAGCCGGGTCCGGGACAGTGGGGGCAGCAGCCCGGGCAGCCGCAGTGGGGTCAGCAACCGGGCCAGCCGCAGCAGTGGGGCCCGACCCCGGGCCAGCAGCAGTGGGGGCAGCCGCCGTCGTCGGGGAAGTCGAAGCTGCCGTTGATCATCGGCGGTGTGGTGGCACTGCTGGTGATCGTGGGTATCGCCCTGGTGCTCGCGTTCACGGTGTTCGGCACGGACACCCTCGACCAGAAGGCGGCCGAGGACGGTGTCGAGCGCATCGTCACCGATTCGTACGGCGCCGAGAACGTGTCCGGTGTCACCTGCCCCGCGGATCAGGAAGTGAAGAAGGGCAACAGCTTCACGTGCAGTCTCACCGTGGACGGCGAGAAGAAGCAGGTCACTCTCACCTTCACCGACGACAAGGGCACGTACGAGGTGAGCCGCCCGAGCTAGGCGGCTCACCCGGCCGTCACGGAACCCGTGCGGCGGCCACCTTTTTCAGCGCCGCCGTGAGGCGGCCGACGGAATTCTCGATTCCGAGTTCCTCCGCCAGCCTGCCGAGCCGGTCCGTATCGACCGGTTCGGCAGGCAGCGTGTCTTCGCGGGACAGTTCGACATCCGCGTCCCGTACCACCCGCACCACCGGCAGTGCCGCGTCGAGATAGTCCGCTGCGGCGGCGAATTTAGCGCGCGCACCCTTCGCCATGTCGGATTCGGGATCGACTGCGGCGGCCCGCAGGGCGGCGAGCGATCCGTACTGCATGATCAGGCTCGACGCTGTCTTCTCGCCGATTCCCTTCACTCCCGGCAGCCCGTCGGACGAGTCGCCGCGCAGCAGGGCGAGTTCGGCGTAGGCCTCGCCGGCCCGGTCGGCGGGCACCCCGTACTTGGCTGCCACCTCTTCCGGCCCGAGCAGTTCGGCCTTCGCGAGGCCGCGCACCACGTACAGCACCCGCACCGGCACCGGGTCGTCCGTGACGACCTGCAGGAGGTCGCGGTCCCCGGTGACGACGATGGTCGTGTCGCGGGTCTCGGTGGCGGCCAGGGTGCCGAGCACGTCGTCGGCTTCGAGGCCTTCGGCACCGGCGGTCGCGATTCCGGTGGCGGCCAGGACATCCAGGATCATCGGGACCTGCGGCGACAGGGTGTCGGGTACCTCTTCCTCCGCCCCTCCCGTGTCCTCGGCGACCCGGTGCGCCTTGTAGGTGGGCACCGCATCGACGCGGAACGCGGGCCGCCAGTCGAGGTCGAGGCACACCGCGAGCCGGGACGGCTGGTGCTTGGTGATCAGTGCGGCCACCATGTCGGTGAACCCGCGCACCGCGTTGACGGATCGACCGTCGGGTGAGGTGATCGAGTCGGGTAGCGCGTAGTACGCGCGAAACCACAGGCTGGCACCGTCGAGGAGAAGCAGAGGCCCTGTCATGACCCTCATCCTGCCAAACCGGTTTAGCCTGAAGCCATGAGTTCCCTCGGCGCATCGACTTCACGCTTCCCGACCACCATCTATGCCGACCGGATCGCCCGCGCAGGCGCACTGGCCCGCGACGCCGGACTCGACGGCCTCCTCATCACGCCCGGACCCGATCTGCGGTATCTGCTGGGTTCGCGCGCGGAGTCGTTCGAACGGCTCACCTGCCTGGTGGTTCCCGCGAACGGTGACACCGCGTCCGTGGTCGTGCCGCGGCTCGAACTGGCGTCGCTCACCGAGTCGGCCGCGTCCGAACTCGGTCTGACGATCCGCGACTGGGTCGACGGGGTGGACCCGTACGCGTTGGTGTCGGGACTGCTGCCGTCGCCTGCCCGGACCGCCGTCACCGATGCGATGCCTGCGCTGCACCTGATTCCGCTGTCGGAGGCGCTCGGTGCGCTACCGGTCCTGGCCACCGGGGTGCTGCGGGAGCTGCGGATGGTCAAGGACGACGCGGAGATCGACGCGTTGCGCCGGGCCGGTCAGGCCATCGACCGGGTCCATGCCCGCATGGGGGAGTTCCTGAAGGTCGGCCGCACCGAGGCGGAGGTGGCGGCGGATATCACCGCCGCGATCCTCGCGGAGGGGCACACCGAGGCGGCGTTCGTCATCGTCGGCTCGGGACCGCACGGCGCCGACCCGCACCATGAGGTGTCCGAACGGGTCGTCGAATCGGGTGACGTCGTGGTCATCGACATCGGCGGACCCGTCGAACCCGGCTACAATTCCGACTCCACCCGCACGTACAGCATGGGTGAGCCCGATCCGGGTGTGGCCGCCAAGTTCGCGGTACTCGAGGAGGCGCAGGCGGCGGCCGTCGACCTGGTGCGTCCCGGCGTCACCGCCGAGGCGGTCGACGCGGCCGCCCGCGACCTGCTGGCCGCGCAGGGCCTGGCCGAGGTGTTCGTGCACCGGACCGGGCACGGAATCGGGTTGTCGGTGCACGAGGAGCCGTACATCGTGTCGGGTAACGCGATCGAACTGGCCGAGGGCATGGCGTTCAGCGTGGAGCCGGGCATCTACTTCCGCGGGGAGTGGGGTGCGCGGATCGAGGACATCGTCATCGTGACTGCCGACGGCTGTGAGCCGGTCAACACCCGGCCGCACGGGCTGACGGTTCTTCCCGGCTGAGGACCGGGAGCGTGCGGGGGCGATGCGGCGCGGGTAGTAACATCTCCCATTTGTTCACGACCGCACTCGCCGCTGCACGTCTGCGGGGAGTCGGGATCACAGATCACGCGAAGGTGTCATGGAAAGCGTCGCCCCGAAGGTAACCGTCGTCGTACCGACCTACAACGAACGCGACAACCTGCCCAAGATCGTCGAGCTTGTCGCGGCGTTGGATGTTCCGAACCTGCATGTGCTGGTCGTCGACGACAACTCGCCGGACGGCACCGGTGAGGTCGCCGACACGCTCGCGCAGAGCGGTCCGATCCCGGTCGGGGTCCTGCACCGGACCGTGAAGGACGGCCTCGGACGGGCCTACGTCGCCGGGATGACCCGGGCGCTGGCCGAGGGTGCGGACATCGTGATCCAGATGGACGCCGACCTGTCGCATCCCACCGAGGCCATTCCGCGGATGGTGGAGACCCTGGCGACGACGGACGCGGCCGTCGTGCTCGGCTCCCGCTACGTCGCCGGCGGCGCGGTCGCCAGCGACTGGCCCTGGCATCGCAAGGCGCTGTCGGCGTGGGCGAACTTCTATGTCAACGCGATCCTGCGGTTGCGCGTCAAGGACGCCACCGCTGGGTTCAAGGCGTGGCACGCGGACACTCTGCGGGCCATCGACGTCGACGGTGTGCAGAGCAACGGGTACGCGTTCCAGGTGGAGATGAACTACCGCACCGTGCAGCGAGGCATGACCATCGCCGAGGTCCCGATCCGGTTCGAGGAGCGCACCGACGGCGTGTCCAAGATGAGTCTCGCCGTGCAGATCGAGTCCGCGCTGGTCCCGTGGAAGCTGCGGTTCAGTGGTGACGCAGCGCAGCCGAGCCGAGTACGCGGCTGACGGCGATCTCCACGACCACACGGGTCGGGTTCACCCGGGGCTGGCGATACCTGGCCGCGTAGCGGGCGACGGCGTCGGCGACGGACTCGGGGTCGGTCAGTACCCGGGCGGGGCCCTCCAGGGTCATCCAGCGCGGTCCGTCCACCTGGCTCACCGCGCCGTATCCTCCGTGTTCGGCGTTGAGGGCCTTCTGCGAGGAGCCGTTGGTGATGACCCGCGCCAGCCCGTGCTCCTGATCCCACGTGAAGCCGACGGCGACGACGTGCGGGGTGCCGTTCTTGCGGAGCGTGGTGAGCGTTCCGAGGTGGTATTCGCCGAGGAAGGCGAGCGCCGCGTCGGTCAGGCGGATCGGAGTGGTGGGGGTGCGGTCCATGCCCCGACGGTAATCCAGGACACTGGACGGGTGAGCCTGGGATCGAAGAAGAACAGCGGCAAGCCCGGCGACGACGGGGTGGTACTCCTCCTCGGGGGTCGCAGCGAGATCGGCCTCGAGATCGCCTCCCGGCTCGCGCCCGGCCGCACGATCGTCCTCGCGGCCCGCCGCAGCACCGAACTCACCGCCGAACGGCAGGCCCTGCTCGGCGCGGGCGCGTCCGTGGTGGACTGCGTGGAATTCGACGCCGACGACCTCGACAGCCACGAGAAGCTGCTGCGGTCCGTGGTGGAAACGCACGGCCCGCTGTCGGTGGCGGTGCTGGCGTTCGGCATTCTCGGCGATCAGGCGCGCGCTGAGTGGGACGCACGGCACGCCGTTGCGGTGGTCCACACCGACTACGTCGCGCAGGTGGGTGTGCTCACGCATCTCGCCACCGTGCTCCGGGAACAGGGGTCGGGACGGATCGTGGTGTTCTCGTCCGTCGCGGGCGTGCGCGTGCGCCGCGCCAACTACGTGTACGGGTCGGCGAAAGCGGGCCTGGACGGGTTCGCCTCCGGTCTCGGTGACGCCCTCCACGGCAGCGGTGTCTCCCTCCTGCTCGTCCGGTCCGGTTTCGTGATCGGCCGGATGACCGAGGGGATGTCGCCGGCGCCGATGTCGAGCACACCGGCACAGGTCGCGGACGCGGTCGTGCGGGGCCTGCACCGCGGTGCGAGCCGAGTGTGGGTGCCGGGACGGTTGCGCCCGGTGTTCTTCGTCATGAGGTTGCTGCCGCAGGCGGTCTGGCGCCGGATGCCGCGATGATCGACCCGATCGTCGTCGTCGGGATCGGTGCCGACGGGTGGGACGGTCTGTCGCCGTCCGCGCGTCGCGAGATCCAGGCCGCCGACGTCGTGATGGGGTCCGGGCGTCAGCTGGCCCTGATCCCCGAGTCGCCGGCACTACGGGTGGCCTGGCCGTCGCCGCTCGTCCCCGCGCTGCCGGGCCTGTTCGAACAGCACCACGGCCGGCGGGTGTGCGTCCTGGCCAGCGGAGACCCGATGTTCCACGGCATCGGCGTCACTCTCGTCGACCTGCTCGGCGCGGAGCGGGTGCGGGTGATCTCGCACCCGTCCTCGGCCACCCTGGCGTGTGCCCGGCTGGGCTGGGCGGCGCACGAGACACAGGTGGTCAGTCTCGTGAACCGGCCCGTGGACACCCTCCTGCCCGCACTCGGAGAGCACGCGCGACTGCTCGTGCTGAGCCGCGACGAGCACACCCCCGCCGCCGTCGCCGAACTCCTGACGCAACACGGGTTCGGACCGTCGCGGCTCAGCGTGCTCGGCGAACTGGGCGGACCCGACGAGTCGAGGCTCGACGGCACGGCGTCGGCATGGTCACACGAGCCGGGGGCACGGCTGAACGTGATCGCGATCGACTGCCGCGCCGACTCCGGCACCCTCCGGCTGACCCGGATGCCAGGACTGCCCGACGTCGCGTTCACGGGCGACGGGCAGATGACCAAACACGAGATCCGCGCCCTGACGCTGTGTGCCCTCGCACCTGCGGTGGGGGAGTTGCTGTGGGACGTGGGAGGCGGGTCCGGCACGGTCGCGATCGAATGGATGCGTACCCACCCCCTCTGCCGGGCAGTGACTTTCGAGCGCAGCGCGGCACGCGTCGGCCAGATCGAGTCGAACGCGGCCGGGCTCGGGGTGCCGTCTCTCGAGGTGTTCGGTGACGCACCCGCAGCGTTCGAGGACGTGCCACCCGAACTGTCCACGCCGGACGCGATCTTCGTCGGCGGTGGCGTCACGCAGGACGGTCTGCTCGAGGAGTGCTGGTCGCGGCTCCGGGTCGGCGGCCGCATGGTGACCAACGCGGTGACGGCAGAATCGGAAGCACTTCTGCTGCAGTGGTTCTCGAAATGCGGTGGGCAGCTCCGCAAGTTTCAGGTGTACCGCGGTGAGCCGCTCGGCGGGTTCACCGCGTGGCGGCCGCAACTGCCGGTGGCGCAGTGGTCGGTGACGAAGCAGTCGAAAGGTGATGCGGCATGACGGTGTACTTCATCGGGGCAGGTCCCGGCGCGGCCGACCTGGTCACGGTCCGCGCGCAGCGGATCATCGCGGCGAGCCCCGTCTGCCTGTATGCGGGCAGCCTGGTCCCGCAGGAACTCCTGGCGGAATGCCCCGAGGGTGCGCGGGTGATCGACACGGCGCGACTGAGTCTCGACGAGATCGTCGCCCTGCTGATCGAGGCGGACGCGGCCGGTCAGGACGTCGCCCGCCTGCATTCGGGTGACCCGTCGATCTTCAGTGCCGTCGCCGAACAGGTGCGCCGGCTCGAGGCCGCAGGCGTCGCGTACACCGTGGTGCCCGGGGTGCCGGCGTTCACCGCCGCGGCGGCGTCGCTGGGGCGGGAGTTGACCGTTCCCGGTGTCTCGCAGTCGATCGTGCTGACCCGGGTGTCCACGCTGTCCACCGCGATGCCGGAGGGAGAGGACCTGCGTTCCCTCGGCCGCAGCGGTGCCACGATGGTGGTGCACCTGGGCGCGCACCGGATCGATCAGATCGCCCTGGAACTCGCCGAGAACTACGGTCGCGACTGTCCCGCCGCGGTTGTCGCGTTCGCGTCGCGTCCCGACGAGATCGTGCTCCGCGGCACCCTGGCCACGATCGCCGAGCAGGTGAAGGCGGCGGGCGTCACGAAGACCGCCGTGGTGATCGTCGGTAAAGTGCTTGCTGCCGAGGGGTTTCCGGACAGTTACCTGTATTCCGCCACCCGCGAGCGCACCACCCACTGAGCGTGGCACGGATCCTGATCCTCGGCGGCACCGGGGAGGCCCGGGCGCTCGCCGCCGCACTCGCGGACGTTCCGGGCGTCGACGCGGTGTCCTCTCTCGCCGGCCGGGTCCGCGATCCTCGCATGCCCGTCGGTGACGTGCGGATCGGCGGATTCGGGGGAGCGGACGGACTCGACGAGTGGCTGCGCGCACATCCCGTCGACGCGATCGTGGACGCGACGCACCCGTTCGCGGCGCAGATCACGAGCAACGCCGCCGACGCCGCGCACCGTCGCGGGATACCGCTCGTCGTGCTGCGGCGCCCCGAATGGTGTCCGCGCCCCGGCGAACGCTGGCACCGCGCCACCGACCTCGCCGACGCGGCCGCCCTGCTTCCCGACCTGGGAACGAGAGTCTTCCTCACCATCGGCAGGCAGGGTGTCGGCGCGTTCGCCGGCCTGCGGGCACTGTGGTTCCTCATCCGCGCGATCGATCCACCGGACGTGGCGATGCCGCCGCAGTCGACGCTGCTCCTCGCCCGCGGGCCGTTCGCGGTGCCCGACGAGATAGCGCTGATGCGTGAGCACCGCATCGACGTCCTGGTCACCAAGAACAGCGGCGGCGGTCAGACCGACGCGAAGCTCGACGCCGCCCGTGATCTGGGCGTTCCGGTCCTGATGATCCGTCGTCCACCGTTGCCGTCGGGGACGGCAACGGTGGACGACGTCGCGGGAGCGCTCGAGTGGATCGACTCGGTCATCCGATGAGGAGACGGGCACGGTGACCTGTCAGCAGGCGGGCGCCGGCGCGTCCTCGGACAGGGGCTTGCCCTCCGGTTCGGTGTAGAACGCGAGCAGCACCAGCGGTTCGGCCCCCAGATTCGAGCCCTCGTGGACGTGATCGCTTCCGTGGTCCTCGGTGATCGCCTGACCGGCCGTCGTCACCGCTTTCGTGCAGTCCTGCAGGGTGCGGGACAGCACACCGGATTCGACGAACGCATACACCGGACCGTCGTGGTAGTGCCATCCCGTCGTGCCGCCGGGGGCGATCTCGATGCGCCGCAACGTGAGATCCGTGCCCGCCGAGCTGCCCGCGACCGCCGGAACCGTGGTCTCGAACAGGATCTGCGCGGTCACACCCGAAGACGGCGTGGCGTGGGCGGGGGAAGCGGCCAGTACCGCGGCCACGGCACAGGACAAGACGACCACACTCGATCTGAGGAGCATCGTGACGACCTCTCGGCGCGCTGGCCCCGCACACGGCGCGCAGGCATCCAGGGGAGTGCATTTCGGCGTGTCCAGGGTAGGGCTCCGGAGGGAGCGGCCGCGGGGATATCCGCGAAACCGGCGCCCGGGCCGGTCGGATTCAGCCGTTGTCGAGGTCGGTGCGGATCTGCATGGCCAGGACCTTGGAGTAGATCCGGCAGAGCTGGAAGTTGCCGGAGGAGAACCACAGTCCGGGTTGTGCGGTCCGCCTCCACGTGTTGCGGACCTCGCCCTCGTCGTCGTATCCCCAGATGGGGCCGACCGCGTCGGCGATCTCGTCGCCCAGCAGCGCGCGTACACCCTCTTGCTGGGTCTGGTATCCGGTCGCCAGGATGACGGCGTCGGCCTCGACGACGTCGCCGTTGGTCAGACTCAGACCGTCGGCGACGAACCCGGCCGTGTCGGCGTACTGGACCAGCCCGACCTGCCCGGAGATCAGCAGATCCGAACAGCCGACGTTGAGGTAGTAGCCGCCACCACGGCGCATGAACTTCATCTGCTGTCCGGTGTCCTCTTCGCCGTAGTCGGTTCGGAAACCGATGCGATTGAGGGCGGCGACGAGATCCTTGTCGAGTTCCTTCATCGTTGCGGTGATCATCTGGCTGCCCGTGTAGAGGTCGGGATAGACCGTTGCCATCGAGAGGAGGTCGCAGTCCTCGAGGGTCGGTGCAGTGAGGTACGACGCGTCCGCCGCCGCGGCCGAGGGGTCGACGCTCACGATGGTGGTCGAATTGCGCTGCACCATCGTCACGTCGACACCGTGAGCATGCAGGTCCTGGGCGACGTCGTGGGCACTGTTCCCGGTTCCGATGATGACGACTCGTTGACCCTCGAATTCGCCGGCGTCGTCGTAGTCGCTCGAGTGCAGCGTGCGACCCGCGAACTGGGAAAGTCCGGGTAGCTCCGGGACGTACGGGATGCCGCTGACACCGGTCGCGATCACGACGTGCTTGGGGCGCAGGGTGCGAATGGTGCCGTCGCCGCGACGAACTCGCGCAACCCAGGATCGGGACTGTTCGTCGTAGTCTCCGCCGACGAAGGCGGTGGCACCCCAGAAGTTGATCTCCATGGCCTCGACGTACGCCTCGAACCATCCGGCAAGCTTGTCCTTGGGAACGAACTGCGGCCAGGTTGCGGGGAAGGGCATGTACGGAAGGTCGTTGAGCCACACCGCGTTGTGCAGGGTCAGGGCGTGGTATCGGGTGCGCCAGTTGTCGCCGGGCCGCGCATGGGTGTCCACGACCAGGGCGTCGACGTCGAGCTGCCCGAGCCGGGCCGCGAGGGTCAGTCCCGACTGCCCACCGCCGACGATCAGCACGTCGGGGTCGCGGTTCTCGTAGGCTTGCGCGGCGACGCGGCGGTCCAGCCAGTTGGGGCCACCGAACTTGGACGAGTCCGCCTGCCCGACGGGGCGGTGCTCGCCGGTGCGTTCGGGGTGGTCGGCAAGCTGGTCGAGTGTGGTGAAGAGGGAGCGCACGAGCAGACCGCGGTCCGGCACGTCGACCAGCCGCGCAACCCCGACCCCGGACCCGGCGAGGGTGTCGAACTCGAAGATGACCTCCAGGCAGGGGATACCCGCCCGCTCCACCAGACGGGGAGGAGTCCGGTCTTCGGCGATCCGGATGTTCGTCGCCTTCGCGAGTTCCTGGCGGCGGAGCAACTCCGCGGGAATCTCGTCGTTGAAGGTGCGCAGATCCCCGGTGAACGCGAGCACGTCGCGCCAGTAGGACTGCGGGGCGAAGACAGCCGTGGGCGCGAGTTCGGCGGTGAGGAACCGGGAGAATCCGTCGAGCCACGCCTGCGCGTCGGTTCGAAGGTCGGTGTCACTGAATGTGGTGGTCATGATGTAGTCCTGTCGAAAGTGTAAAGGGATTACGGAATCAGGCGAAGCCGCTGGAGTTGCTCGAGGTTGGCGACGAAGCTCTCGTGGGTGTCGATGCACGCGGTGAAGCCGGCCCGGCGGATCTTGATGGTGCTCTGCACCATGTCGGATTCCATGGCGAACCATCCGTCGACGAACGGCCAGGCTGCCACCGCGGACAGCGGGAGCGGGCGTAGCTGGTGCCGGGCGACGACGTCGTCCCAGAGTGCAGATTTGTCCGCCATCTGCTCGGCGAGCGTCATCGGCTGTATCGGCGCGACGTCCATGCCGAAGAAGCCGGCGATGTCCGGCCACAGATGCTGCCAGCGGAAGTTGTCGCCGTTGGTGACGTTGAACGTCTCTCCGCGTGCCGTCTCGGCCTCGAGCGCCCAGTGCACCGCGGCGCCCACGACGGCACTGTCCGTCGCCTGGTGTAGCGCCGTCCAGGCCTTCGGGGTGCCGGGGAAGCGCAGCGGCAGACCTTGATGCCGGCACAGGGTTGCGTAGACGCCGACACCGGTCAGCATGTTCATCGGTGATCCGATGCTCACACCCAGCACTGCATCCGGGCGGAGGACGGTCCAGGTGTACCCGTGCTGCTGGGCGTCGGCGAAGAGCAGGTCCTCCTGGTCGTTGTAGAAGATGGGACCGAGGTGGCGGGGGTCGGTTTCCTTGGCCGGGGTCTTGTAGTAGCCGAGGTGCTCGCCGTACGACTTTCCACCGCCGATCAGGACGACGTGCCGGAGGGTGGAGGGTGAGCCGCCGACCGCCGCGAGCACGTGCCGAAGCATCGCGAGGTTCGGTGCGACGGTCGCCGCCATCGACTCACGTTCGGTGTATGCCGTGTAGACGATCGTGTCGATGTCGGCACGGCCGGCGAACGCAGCCGAGGTGGCCGCGCCGTCGAGGAGATCGACCTGGATGTGGTCGGCGACTGTCGTCCCGCCCGGCAGCTCGACCGGGCCGCGGCGTGCCACCGTGACCACGTCCCTGCCCTCGTCGGTCAGCGTCCGCACCACTGCGCTGCCGATCACCCCGTGGGCGCCGACGACCAGAGTCTTTCCGGTGGTCATGCCCTGCCTCCGATGCTCGTGGGTGCGGTGCCCGCGCCCAGTGCGACGTACTTCGTCTCGAGGTATTCGTCGAGGCCTTCCGGGCCGCCTTCCCGCCCGTAGCCGGAATGTTTGACACCGCCGAAGGGTGCTGCCGGGTTCGACACCGTTCCCTGGTTGATCGCGACCATTCCGCTGTCGAGTTGTTCGGCGACTCGGATCGCGCGGTCCAGATCGCGCGTGAACACGTAGGCGGCCAGCCCGTACCTACTCGAGTTGGCGGATTCGAGGACCGCGGTGTCGTCGTCGAAGGAGATGATCGGCGCGACGGGCCCGAAGATCTCGTCCTGGATCAGGAGCGCGTCGTCGGGCACATCGGTGAGGACGGTGGGCGCGAAGAAGTAGCCAGGACGGTCGAGGGCGTGCCCGCCCGTCGCGACGCGTGCGCCCTTGGCGACGGCGTCGTCGACCAGCCTCTGCACCTGGCGTCGCTGCTTGTCGTCGATGAGCGGGCCGATGTCGGTGCCGGGGTCCATGCCGGGGCCGATGGTCAGCGCGGAGAAGCGCTCGGCGAGTTCGGCAGCGAACTCGGCGGCGATCGAGGAATGGACGTACAGGCGGTTGGCGCTGGTGCAGGCTTCCCCGTTGTTGCGCAGTTTCGCCTGTATCGCGGCGTCCACTGCCGAGCCGACGTCGGCGTCGTCGAAGACGATGAACGGGGCGTTGCCGCCGAGTTCGAGCGACACGCGCAGCAATTGGTCGGCCGACTGCCGGACCAGTGACTGTCCTACCTCGGTCGAGCCGGTGAACGAGATCTTGCGCAGCCGGGGATCGTTCATTGCCGCGGCCACGATTCGGGTGGAATCACTGCTGGGCACGATGTTGACCACTCCGGCGGGAACACCGGCTTCCTCGAGGATCGACGCCGTCGCGAGCATGCTCAGCGGAGTCTGCTTCGCGGGTTTGACGATGCAGGTGCAGCCCGCCGCCAGCGCGGGGCCGATCTTGCGGGTGCCCATCGCGAGGGGGAAGTTCCACGGTGTGACGAACAGGCACGGACCGACGGGCTGGGCCATCGTGACGATCCGGCCGACCCCCGACTCGGTGACGGTGTAGCGGCCGCCGATGCGCACAGCTTCCTCGGAGTACCAGCGCAGGTATTCCGCTGCGTACGTCACCTCGGCTCGGGCCTGAGCGTACGGCTTGCCCATCTCGAGCGTGGTCAGGGTGGCGAGATGGTCGGACCGCTCGAGCATGAGCGTGTAGGCGCGGCGCAGGATGTCCGAGCGCACCCGGGGAGCGGTGCGCGCCCAGTCCCGTTGGGCGGCCGCGGCGGCGTCGAGAGCGGCGGCCATGTCGGCGAGCCCGCCGTCGGCGATCTCGGCGATCACATCGCCGGTGGCGGGGTTCTCCACCGCAATGGTTTGTCCCGTTCCGGGTGATACCCACCTGCCTCCGATGAACAGATCGGTGGGCACCTTTGCCAGTGCGGCATCGGGTTTCATGGTTTCGTACGTCATGGTTTCCTTTGATCGTGTGTCAAGCATGCTGCGTCCCCGAGGACTTGATGCGCAGCCGGTCCAGCGCCACCGCGAGCACGATGACCGCGCCCTGGATGATCTGCTGGTAGAACGTCGAGACGTCGAGCAGCGTCATACCGTTGACGAGGACGCCGATGATCGCCGCACCCACCAAGGTGCCGATCAGTGAGCCTCGCCCACCCATCAGTGACGTTCCGCCGAGGACCACGGCGGCGATCGCCGACAATTCGTATCCGGCGCCGAGGTCCGGCACCGCGCTCTGCAGACGGGCCGACGCGATGATTCCGCCCACGGCGGCGCAGATGCCGGAGATCACGTACACGGTGGTGAGCACCCGCCGGACCGGGATCCCGGCCAGCCGTGCGGCTTCGGCGTTGCCGCCGACTGCGCGAACCCAGCGTCCGAAGACGGTGCGATTGAGCAGATACCACCCGCCCGCGAAGACCGCGGCCATGACGAGCACCGGAATCGGCATACCGAGAATCGAGCCGTGGCCGAGGACGGCGTAGCCGAGGTCCGTCGAGAACAGGGTCTTGCCGTCGGTACCGACGTACGTCACTCCGCGCAGGTACGTCAGCGCGGCAAGGGTGACGATGAACGACGCCAGCCCGAGTCCGGCCACCAACACACCGTTGATCAAGCCGATGACCAGGCCGGCGGCCAGCGCACCGAGCAGGGCGACCGGGGCGGGGGCGCCGTTGATGGAGAGGGCGACGGCGACGAACGCGGTCACGCCCACCGCCGAACCGACGGACAGGTCGATGCCTCCGGTCATGATGACGAAGGTCAGTCCCGCACCGAGTATGGCGGTCACGGAGATCTGCCGGGCGACGTCGAAAAGGTTGTCGACCGACAGGAAATACGGTGCGACCGCGGAGAACACGGCGATCAGCACGATGAGTGCGAGCGCCACGCCGAGCCGATCGGCGAGTGCGGTGACGTGGTGTCGGATGCCGTTCGACCGCGGGGAGCGGTGCGGCGCCGCCGGCAGGGTGGGGGAGGGAAGTCGGGTGGTCATGAGATTACCTCGGTGAGCGATGGAGGGGCAGTCGCGCTTCCGGTGGCGTGCCGGATGATGTCTTCCTCGGTCATGGAGTCGCCGGAGAGCTCGGCGACGATCCCGCCTTCGCGCATGACGAGGATGCGGTCGGAGAGTCCGATGACCTCCGGAAGTTCAGAGGAGATCAACAGTATTGCAACGCCTTTCGATGCGACCTCGTTGATGAGCGCGTAGATGTCGGCCTTGGCTCCGATGTCGACGCCGCGGGTGGGTTCGTCGAGAATCAGTACCGACGGTTGCTTGGCCAGACAGCGTGCGAGCAGGACCTTCTGTTGATTGCCGCCGGAGAGGTCCCCGACGCGCTGGTCGACGCCGGTGGTTTTGACGCGCATCTGCTCGGTGTACCGAGTGGCCGCGTGTTCCAATGCTGCCGGCGAGGTCCGGCCGAAGCGGTGGCGGCCGAACGCCGTACCGAGGCAGACGTTGTCGGCGATCGACATGTCGAGGAACAGGCCCTGTTCCTTACGGCTCTCCGGGAGCATCACGATCCCGGCTGCCGCGGTCGAGCGGGGGTTGCCGAGGTCGACGTGTTGGTCGTCGACCTCGACGCGGCCGGCAGCGGCTTTGTCGACGCCTGCTACCAGGCGGCACAGTTCGCTTCTTCCGGCGCCGACGATGCCGGCCAATCCGACGACCTCGCCCGCGCGGACCTGGAGGGAGCAGGGTTGCACTCGGTCGGAGGAGAGGTCGCTGACCTGGAGTCGGACGTCGGTGCGTGCCGTGGCTCGCCGGTGCTGATACATCGTCTCGACCGGCCTGCCCACCATCGAGGTGACGATCCGGTCCGGGGTCATCTCCGCTCGGGCCATCGTGTCGGCGACGACACCGTCGCGGAGGACGGTGACGTGATCGGCGATGCGGTCGATTTCCGCCATCCGGTGACTGATGTACAACATGGCCAGACCGTGCGCCTTGAGTTCGGCGACCAGGCGGAGCAGGTTGTCGGCCTCGTCTTGAGAGAGTGCGGCAGTCGGCTCGTCGAGAACGAGGATCCGTGGCTCTTCGGACAGGGCGCGGGCGATCTCGACCAACTGTTGCTGCCCCGTACTGAGTTCGGCCACATAGGTTTCGGGACGGATGGTCGACCCCACCCGGGCCAGGGCGGCGACCGCGAGTCGGCGGGCGGCACCGCGGTCCAATCGACCCAGGCGCCGCCGTGGCTCCCGGCCGAGCACCATGTTCTCGGCGACGGTGAGTTCGGGAACCACGCTCAGCTCTTGATGGATGACCGTGAGTCCGTGTGCGCGTGCGTCGCCGGGGCCGGTGAAGTGCGCTGGGTTGCCGGCGACGTGGATCGTTCCCGAGTCCGGTTGGTGAATTCCGGTCAGCACCTTGATCAGGGTCGATTTGCCTGCACCGTTCTCACCGGCGAGGACGGACACCGATCCGGACTGCAAGGACATTGACACCCCGCGCAGGACAGAGTTGCCGTTGAAGGACTTCGTGATGCCTTCGAGTCGCGCGGCGGGGACCTTCGTGAGCGTACCCATGGTTCATCCCCAGGTCTTGTAGGCGCTGATGGTGTCCGCGGTGACGAGGACGGTGGGAATCAATGTCGGTGCGCTGTCGACCTTCTCGCCGGCGGCGAGACGAACGGCGGTGTCGAGTCCCGAGCGGCCGAGCTGGGCGGGGTCCTGCCCCGAGGTGGCGATGATGGAACTCTTGCCGAGGAGGTCGGTCAGTTGTTTCGCGCCGTCCACTCCGACGACCTTCACGTCGGTGCCCTTCTGCTGTGCAGCGAGGGAGATTCCGATCGCGGTGGGATCGTTGACGCCGAAGAAGCCGTCCACGTCGGGGTTCGCGGTGAGGATGGTGCTCGCGACGTTCATGGCCTTGTCACGGGTGAGATCTGCGCGCTGAGTGGCGACGACCTCGATGCCCGGGTGGGCGTCGAACGCTTCCCGGCATCCCTGCATGCGGTCCGCGATCGCCGATACCGCGGCCCCGTCGACGATGGCCACCTTGCCGGAGCCGCCGAGTTGCTCGACGAGATACGTGCACGCTTCGCGGCCGGCCTGGACGTTGTCGCTGGTCACGGTCGCGTCGGCACCGACCGCAGTGACATCGACGGCGACGACGGGGATGTTCGCCTGCGTCGCCCGGAGCAAGGCGGGACCGATGCCGTCGGAATCGACGGCGTCGACGATGATCGAGTCGACCTTCTGCCGGATGAACGTATCGATCTGGTCGCTTTGCACGGCGACGTCGGCATTGGCGTACTGAACGGACACTTCCACGCTCTTCTCGGTGGCGGCCGCTTCGATCGCCTGGCCTTCCGCGAGGAAGAAGGGGTTCGACGCCGCGTTGAGGGTGACGCCGATCGTGGTCTTGCCGTCGTCTCCGGCACCCGCGCCGGACGTGCACGCTGTCATGGTGCCGGCCGCGATCAGCGCGGTGCCCACTGCAGCGACTATCTTCGACGGCGTTTTCGCACGCGGGCAGGTTCTATCGTGAACTGACATCAGGCTGTTCCTTCTTGCTGGTCTGGATCGGTCAGACGACGGGCGTGACGCCGCCGTCGATGCAGAAATTCGCCCCCGACACGAAACTTGCGCGGGTGGACGCGAGATAGACGACGATTCCCGCCACCTCGTCCACGGTTCCCAGCCGGCCCACCGGGATCTTGTTCAATTCAACGTATTTGGCGAGCGCAGTCTCTTTGTCGACGCCGAACTCGGCCGCCAGTGAATCGGCGATACCGCCGGGCCGGTCGTAGATCGGAGATCGGATGAACGCCGGCGACACGACGTTCGACCGGATGCCGTCGGGGGTGAACTCCGCGGCGAGGACTTTCGAGAGCATCAGAATTGCAGCTTTGGAGACGCTGTAGTCGGGCAACCGGGGATTGGGCATCCGGGCCGCTTCCGATGCGATGTGGACGAGGGCGCCGTCGCCGTGCCGGCGCATCGCTGTGATCGCGGCGCGGGACGCCCGGACGTAGCCCATCAGGTTGAGGTCCAGCGTGAGGGCCCAGTCTTCGTCGGATGTCGTCAGGAAGCTGTCGCGTACCGGCGCGACGCCGGCGTTGTTGACCAGGACGTCGACGCGTCCGAACTCGTGGAGCGCGAAGTCGATCATCGTCTGCGCGCCGGACGGATCGAGGAGGTCGACCTGCGTCAGGCGTAGGTGCTCGGAATCGTGGGGCAGGTCCGAGGTGGTGACGTCGAGATCGGCGCCGACCACCTTGGCCCCCGCCGCGAGCACGTGTCGAACACAGGCCCCGCCGATGCCGCCCCCTGCACCGGTGATCACGACCACGCGGTCGTGGAGCTCGCCGCTCATGTCCTTGCCTTCCTGCTGGTGAGTCGTACCACGGACTGTGGTGCTCACCACTGTCTCACTTCACGGACGACATGTCTAGTAGGCGAGACAAACTAAGCGGGGAGGCGCGAGTAGGGCGCGGCGTTACCCGAAGTTCGCGACCTTCCGGCCGGCGAGATCCACGCCGAGGGCACGAGAAATCTCCTGTCCACCGCTGATCACCTCCGCCTTCCAGCGGTCGCCGTCGGTTCCGAGGATGGATTCACGGACGCCGCTGATCGACAGTGCCGCCCGGACCCGGCCCTGGTAGTCGATGATCGGGACGCCGATCGCCGCCACGCCGACCGTCACGTCCTGGTCGCTGATCGCGATCCCCTCTTCGCGGGTGCGCCGCAGCAGTGCACGCAGTTCGGACGGCTCGGCGGGGGTGGAGGGGGTCAGCCGTGTCAGTGGGGTGTTGCGGGCGATGTAGGCCTCCCACTCGCTTTCGTCCCGGAAGGCCAGGATGGCGCGGGAGGCGGCGCCGGTATGCATGGGCAGGGACCCGCCCAGGCGCAGGGCCAGCGACTGCACGCGTTTGCCGTCGAGGCGTTCGATGCACACTGCCTGGTCACCGCGGGGGACGCAGAGGAACACCGTCTCGCCGGTGAGTGCGTGCAGGCGTTCCATGACCGGCTGTGCGAATTGGCGTTCGTCGAACCGTTCGACCACCGCCGAGCCGAGCGACACCAGCTTGAATCCGAGGCGGAACTTGCCGCGCCGCGATCCCGCCTCCACGAGGTCTTCCTCCTGCAGGCTCGCCAGCAGGCGATACATCGAGCTGCGCGGCTCGTTGATCGCTTCCGCGATTTCGGTGGCAGTTGCCTCCCCCTTGGCCAGGAAGTCGAGCAACTCCGAGACCTTGCGTACCAACATCAAACTTCCGTCATTTGCCATGCGTTCAGATTATCGCTCAGCGGACAAAGAGTCCATCAAATAGTTTTACTGCTCTATGGACAAGGCGTCTGACAGTTGGTACTTTTCGTCCATGCTGACACCAACCCCACCGGTCACCGACCACGACGACGACCTCGTCGACCTGATCTCCGAACGCGCGCTGTTCGCACGCCTCGAAACGGTCCGCCTCATCTCCATCGCCAAGACCGGCCATTACGCCTCCGGCTTCTCCTGTGCCGAGATCCTCGCGACCCTGTACTACGGCGTCATGCGGCTTCGGAAGGGTGAGCCGGATTGGCCCGACCGAGACCGCTTCCTGTTCGGCAAGGGCCACGCCGCGGCGACGCTCTATCCGCTCCTGGCGGATTGGGGGTTCTTCGACCCGGCCGAGCTCGACGAGTACACCCGCCTCGGCAACGCCTTCGGCGACCACCCCGACATGACCCGGATCCCCGGCATCGATTTCAGCAGCGGATCGCTCGGGCACGCCCTGTCGACCGGCACCGGAATCGCTCTCGGCACCCGCCTGCAGGGCCGCCCCTCCAACGTCTTCGTCCTCCTCGGCGACGGCGAACTGCACGAAGGTCAGATCTGGGAAGCCGCGCTCAGTGCGGCCCACCACGACGTCTCGAACCTGATCGCGATCGTCGACCGCAACGACCACTCCCTCGACGGCCGCATCGACACCGTGACCAACATCGAGCCGCTCGGCGACAAATGGCGCGCCTTCGGATGGGACGCGCACGAGGTCGACGGACACGACGTCCGCGCACTGCTCGCGACCTTCCGTTCGATCGTCGAGGACCCCGAACGAACACGCCCGGCCGTGATCATCGCGAACACCGTCAAGGGCAAGGGCATCTCCTACATGGAATCCGAATTCGGCTGGCATCTCGGCTGGCTGGCAGAACAAGACGAAATCAACGCGATCGAAGAACTGAGGAACAACCGATGAGCGTCGCACCCGGCCTGCAGGCCGAGTCCTGGCACCTGCTTACCCTGATCGAGCGGGCCCCCGGCTTCCACATACTCGCCGACACATTGGCCGATCTGGTCGACGAGGGGCATCCCATCGTCGCCGGAACCGCCGATCTCAAGTATTCGAACGGTCTGGTCGCATTCCAGGAGCGTCACCCCGACCGATACGTTCAGTTCGGCATCTCCGAACAGCACATGGTCTCCACCGCAGCGGGACTCGCCACCACGGGGCTCCAGCCGTACGTCGCCACCTTCGCGTCGTTCATGGCCTACCTGGCCTGCGAGCAGATCCGCACCGACATCGCGTACACCAAGCAGCCGGTCCGGCTCATCGGCCATCACGCCGGCATCACGCTCGGCTTCTACGGCACCTCGCACCACGCCACCGAGGACCTCGCCATCACCCGCAGCATCCCCGGGCTCACGGTCATCGCCCCCGCCGACACCGCTCAGCTCGGGTCCGCGCTCCGTGCCGCCGTCGATCATCCCGCACCGATCTATTTCCGGATCGGCCGTGGTCAGGACCCGGACGTCTACGCCGACGGCACTCAGCCCTTCACCATCGGCACCGCCATCGAACACGGCGCCGGCACCGACCTGACAATCATCGCCACGGGGTCGATGGTGCATCCCGCGCTCGCGGCGGCGCGAGCACTGAACGCCGGTGGCATCTCCACGGGTGTCGTCGACATGCACACCATCAAGCCCCTCGACACCGAAGCCGTCGCCCGCGCCGCACAGCGGTCCCGCATCGTCCTGACCGTGGAGGAACACAATGTCATCGGTGGTCTCGGGGGTGCGGTCGCGGAGGTCGTCGCCGAGCACGGGTACGGCACACGTGTCGTCCGACACGGTGTGAAGGACGAATACGCGCTGATCGGACCGCCGACCCACCTGTACCGGCACTACAAGCTCGACGCCGCAGGTATCGAGGAGGTTGCGCGAACCGCCGTAGGGGCGTAAATCCGCACACGGCAGCACCATTTCCCGCGGTCCGTTCTGCCGGGCGGGGCGACGCGACTCCCGGCCCGGCCATTCCGCCCGCGCCGGGGGTCGCGCGCAGCTGCGCGGCGAAGCGGGTGCTCGTGTCGTCCCGCTCGGCGACACTGTAGTGACGTGCCGGTTGCGGCAATGACGTCGTGGCAGTGTGTTGCGGAACGGAGTGACGGGAACGGTATGACGATCAGGCAGTTGCTGACCACGCACTTTCCGGACGATCCCGTGATGGACGCGGCGCTCGCCACGGCACTTCTGCGTCGCACCGCGCGAGAGCCGAATGCCCCTGCGCTGGTGCGCATCTACAGTCCCGCGCGAACGCTGTCGTTCGGGCGGCTGGACGCTGTTCGAGCGCAGTTTCCGGCCGCCACCGCGGTGGCGCGGCAACACGGATTCACCCCCGTCGTCCGCGGCGCCGGAGGTCGGGCGGCGGCCTACCACGAGCAGAGCCTCGTCGTGGAGATGATCTCCCGGGACGCCGAGGGCATGGTCGGGGCCCGCCCGCGCTTCCAGCGCATCACCCCGAGGCTCGTCGCGGTGCTGAGGAAGCTCGGTGTCGATGCGCGCATCGGACCGGTGCCTGGTGAGTATTGCCCCGGTGATTGGACGGTGAACGGCGCAGGCCGCGTCAAGCTGGCAGGAACCGCGCAGCGAATAGTCGCCGGGGCGTGGCTTTTCGGTTTCGAACTGGTGGTGTCCGATCCCGACCCCGTGCGGGCGGTGCTCACCGATGTCAATGCCGCCCTCGAGCTGGAGTTCGACCCCGGCACGGCGGCGTCCCTGACGGACCTGAACCCGGACGTCACCCTCGAACAGGTCCGGGCCGCGATCCTCGCCGAACTCGGCGTGGTCCACGAACGGACCGCTGACCCCGACCTCCTGGAGGAGGCAGCGAATCTGCGCGACGCGCATGTGGCGTGAGGCGTCACCGCGTCGGGTGTGCGGGCCTGGGAACGGAATGTGACGGATAGCACGGTCGTGTCAGTTCATGAGGTCGTCTTCGCCGATCCGGTGGACGTGGATGAGGTTGGTGGATCCGACGGTGTGCGGGGGTGAGCCGGCGACGATGACGACGAGGTCGCCGCGCTGGTAGCGGCCCAGTCGGAGGAGGGCGGTGTCGACCTGGCGGATCATTTCGTCGGTCGATTCGACCGGGTCGACGAGGAAGGTTTCGGTGCCCCAGGTGAGGGCGAGTTCGTGTTGCACCTGGGGTACCGGGGTGAACGCCAGCAGCGGTAGCGGGGTGTGGAGCCGGGCGAGACGTCGCACTGTGTCCCCGGACTGGGTGAACGCCACGAGCGCGGTGGCGTTCAGCCGCTCGCCGATGTCGCGGGCGGCGAACGAGATCACGCCGCCGTGGGTTCGCGGGATGTGTGTCAGGGCGGGAACGGTGGTGGATTCGTGTTCGACGGCGGAGAGGATCCGCGCCATCGTCGCGACCGTCTCGATCGGGTAGGCGCCGACGGAGGTTTCCCCGGAGAGCATCACCGCGTCCGCGCCGTCGAGGACCGCGTTGGCCACGTCCGACGCCTCCGCCCGGGTGGGCCGGGAATTGTCGATCATCGACTCGAGCATCTGCGTCGCCACGATCACCGGTCGGGCGTTCTCCCGGGCGATCTGCACGATCCGCTTCTGCATCAACGGCACCCGCTCGAGGGGGACCTCGACCCCGAGGTCGCCGCGCGCGACCATGACCGCGTCGAAGGCGCGCACGATCGCCTCGATGTCGTCGACGGCCTCGGGTTTTTCGATCTTCGCGATCACCGGCACCCGCCGGCCGATCCGGTCCATCACCTCGTGGACGCGGTCGATGTCGGTGGGGGCGCGCACGAACGACAGGGCGATCAGGTCCACCCCGAGGCGCAGGGCGAATTCGAGGTCGTCGATGTCCTTGTCGGACAGGGCGGGAACGGAGACGTTCATCCCGGGCAGACACACGCCCTTGTTGTTGCTGATCGGGCCGCCCTCGGTCACCCGGCACACCACGTCGTTGCCGTCGACGTCGATGACGGTCAGCGCGATCTTGCCGTCGTCGACCAGGAGGCGGTCACCGGGCCGCGCGTCCTCGGCGAGCTGGCGGTAGGTGGTCGAGACCCGGTCGTGGGTGCCCTCGCACTCCTCGACGGTGATCCGGACCTGTTCCCCGGCCGCCCACACCGCCGCGCCGTCGGCGAAGCGGCCGAGGCGGATCTTCGGTCCCTGCAGGTCCGCGAGGATTCCCACGGCCCGGCCGGTGCTGCCGGCCGCGGCGCGGACGCGCCGGTAGTTGGCCTCGTGGTCGGTGTGGTCGCCGTGGCTGAAATTCAGGCGGGCGATGTCCATCCCGGTTTCGACGAGGGCGTGGGTGCGTTCGTCGGTGGCGGTGGCAGGGCCGAGCGTGCAGACGATCTTCGCCCTGCGCGGAGACAGCAGTGAAGCCGAGTCGACTTCGGCAGCGAGTGACGAGTGAATGTCGGTGAGAGTCACAAGGATCCTTCGTTGTGCACAGTGGGGGTACGAGCGGCGGTGGGCCACTTCGATGGCGTCAGTGGGTCGACCCGACCGGTGGAACGGCGACCTTGCCGAGGTGGCCGGGTGCAGGGCGCGTTCCTTGGCGCTCATCCCACCCCGGACTCCGTAGGGTTCGCCGGCCGCGAGGGCGTGCTTGCGGCAGTGCGTGAGGACGGGGCAGTCCTGGCAGATGCGTTTGGCACGGGCGTCCACGGCGTCGCTCATCCGGCGGTAGGTGCGGCGACGGCAGTGGTGGAGCGGCCGATTCGCCTGCCGATGCGGGTGAGGATTTTGCCGGTCAGCTCCGGGTCCGCGGCGGTGTTGCGGTCGGTGTAGTCGCCGAGGGCATGGATGTACTCGAAACCAGCCGGTGCCCAACGGTTCCGGGAGAGCGTGTTGCGGCCGGCGACGGCGATCACCGGGACCGGGTGGGCGCGGCGGGCCAGGACGGTGAGAAGTTTGCCGTGTTCGGTCTGCTCGTCGATGCTGCCCTCGCCGGTGATCACCAGGTCGGCGCCGGGGAGGTGGCCGTCGAAGTCGAGCAGTTCGAGGAAGAACTCGGCGCCGGAGACCATCCGGGCCCCGAGCAGCAGGGCGGCGAAGCCGAGGCCACCGGCGGCACCGGCCCCGGCCGCATCCGCCAGACACCGTGCGTGCGGGTAGCCGCTGCGGGTGAACGCCTCCACGAGGGTGCGCAGGCCGGCGTCGAGGAAGCGCACGGCCGCGGGGTCGGCCCCCTTCTGCGGGCCGTAGACGGCGGCGGCACCGTGCGGTCCGGTCAGCGGGTTGGTGACGTCTCCGGCGATCACGATCTCGATGCCGGACAGGTTCACCGTTCGGGAGGCGTCGACCGTGTGAACCTGGTGCAGGGTCCGCCCGCAGGCCCGCAGCTGACGGCCGTCGGCGTCGGCGAAGGTGAATCCCAGCGCGGCGAGCATGCCCATCCCGCCGTCGGTGCTGGCGGACCCGCCCAGGGCCAGCACCAGCCGGGTGGGGTGGTGGCGCAGTGCCTGACCGATGGCTTGCCCCATCCCGAGGCTGGAGGCGTCGAGCGGAGCGCGGCGGCCGCCCGGGAGAGTGGCCAGGCCACAGGTGTCGGCGACCTCGACCACGACTGTGCCGTCGTGGGCGGCGATCCGGCCGTAGTGCGGGGTTCCTGTTGCCCCGGCCACGGTCACCGGGTGCGGCGTGAAGCCGGCGGCCAAGGCGGCGTCGACGCTGCCGTCGCCGCCGTCGGCGAGCGGAAGTCGGTCGCTGTCGACGCCCGCCTCCGCCAGTCCCTCGGCGAGACGGTCGGCGACCTGCGACGCGGACAGGCTTCCCTTGAACTTGTCGGGAGCAACCAGAACCCTCACGGCTGTCTTCTTTCCTGCTGGGAGTGGACCGAGGACCTCGGGAGTCAGCCGAGGATCCGGATGAGAGAGGCGGCGGAGATGACGGTGGTGACACCGCCGAGTCGGGTGGAAATCTGCGCGAAGGGCATGAGGTTCATGCGGTTGGACGCCGACAGGATCGCGACGTCGCCGGTGCCGCCGAGGCCGCTGTGGCAGACGGTCACCAAAGACGCGTCGACCGGGTACATGCCGATCGCCTTGCCGACATAGAACCCGACCAGCACCATCGAGAGCACCACGGCGGTGCAGGTGATCACGTATCCGATGGAGACGACATCGATGACATTGGCCAGCGGCACGTAGAGCATGCCGAGACCGATCATGACGGGATAGATGAAGTATCCGGAGATGATCTTGTAGACGCCGCGGGCGCTGTCCTCGACGCTCTGCGGGAAGACGTTGAACAGCTTGCAGATCACCGAGATGAGGATGACGAGCACCGGTGCCGGCAGGTGGACGAAATGTTCGAGCATGGTGCCCAGGACGAACAGGCTGCAGATCGTCAGCACACCCATGGCGTAGTTGGGTGAGGTGCTCGTCTCCCGATCGGCGGAGTCGTCGGACGGGGCGAGCAGGTCGTCGGTGTCGCCGGTCTTGACCAGCTGCCCGCCGCCGTCGAGGTGGGGTTTGCGGTCGCCGATCCGGCGCAGGACGCCGGCGCTGATAATGGCGACGATGTTGCCGATGATCGCGGCGGGGATGAGCTGCGAGATGTAGGTGGACGATTCGCCGCCCATCGCCGAGGCGTATGCCGCCGAGAGCGGGATGACTCCCTCGCCGATTCCGCCGCCGAGGATGGGGACGACGATGAAGAACAATGCGCGGTGGAAGTCGTAGCCGAAGAGCATGGCAACGCCGATGCCGACGGAGACGGCGACGACGGTGCCGATGAACAGCGGCGGGAAGATCTTGACCAGGCCGCCGATCATGACCTTGCGGCTCATGCCCAGGATGCTGCCGACCACCAGGGTGCAGATGACGAAGTAGAGGAAGTTCGCTTCCTTCATCAGCGAGTGCACGGCGTCGAGGGTGTTGTCGTTGAAGACCCCGAAGTAGACCAGGATGGACGGGGTCATCAGGCAGACGAGGGCGCCGCCGCCGATCTTGGAGATGATCGGGAGCCGATTTCCCAACGGTCCGAGCAGCATTCCCAATCCGACGATGACCGCGAGGCCGCCGATCATGTTCTTGGGAATGGAGTTGAACAGGCCTGCGACCATCACGATGGCGGTCAGGGCGATGGGAATGATCAGTGGCACGCCGTCGAGACGGGGACGGCGGAAGGATGAAGCAAGGCGTGGTCGAGTCTCGATGCTCATGGGATTCCCGTTCGGGGGGTGTGGCGGCCTCGCTAGCCGCAAGTGGAAGGAGCGGAGGCGTCACGCTCGATGAAGCTGCGCATCATGCGCGAACCGCCGGATATCGGCGACGAGCCGGGAGGAGGTGAGGTCCTCCACGACGAAGAATTCGGTGGGCCGGGTGCCGACCGGTGACCGATCGGCCGGGTCGACACCCGGCAGGAGCTGCTGATTTCTCTAGGATCGCACCAACGTCATGCTGGTGTTGGTTTCGAACTGGCGGCGCACTGCCTCGCCGAGAGTCTTGGTGGTGGCCGTGCCGCCCATGTCAGGGGTGAGCGTGTCGCCGCCGACTGCGAGGACGTCCTCGACTGCGGTCATGACGGCGGCGGCGGCCTCGGTCTCGCCGAGGTGTTCGAGCATCATGCTCGCGCTCCAGATCTGCCCGATCGGGTTGGCGATGCCCTTGCCCGCGATGTCGGGGGCCGACCCGTGGACCGGCTCGAACAGACTCGGGAACTTGCGCTCCGGGTTGATGTTTCCGCTCGGGGCCACGCCGATGGTGCCGGTGCAGGCCGGGCCGAGATCGGACAGGATGTCACCGAACAGGTTGCTGGCGACGACGACGTCGAACCAGTCCGGGTGCAGAACGAAGTTCGCGGTGAGGATGTCGATGTGGTACTTGTCCACCGCGACATCGGCGAAGTTCTGGGCCATCGCTTCGACGCGCTGATCCCAGTACGGCATCGAGATCGAGATGCCGTTGCTCTTCGTCGCCGAGGTCAGATGCTTCTTCGGCCGGGACTGGGCGAGATCGAAGGCGTACTTCAGGATTCGGTCGACACCGGTTCGCGTCATCACCGTTTCCTGGATGACGGTTTCGCGGTCGGTGCCCTCGAAGATCTTGCCGCCGATGCTCGAGTATTCGCCCTCGGTGTTCTCCCGCACGACGTAGAAGTCGACGTCACCGGGTTCGCGGCCGGCGAGCGGGCTGGTGATGCCGGGGAGAAGTTTGACCGGGCGCAGGCTCACGTACTGGTCGAAGTGGCGGCGGAACTGCAGCAGGCTTCCCCACAGGCTGATGTGGTCGGGGACCACGTCCGGCCAGCCGACCGCGCCGAAGAAGATCGAATCGAAACGATTGAGCTGGTCGAACCAGCCGTCGGGCAACATCGTGCCCGTCTTGGTGTAGTAGTCGGCGCTGGCGTAGTCGAACTGCTCGTAGTCGAGTTGGAAGTCGAATGCCGACGCCGCGGCCTCGAGGATCCGCAGCCCCTCGGGGACGACCTCCGTGCCGATTCCGTCTCCGGGAATGACTGCTATCCGATGCGTTGCGCCCATGATGCGTGTGCTCCTTGCTGGGGTGAGAATGTCTGGCTTGCGGCGTAATTCGCGGAAGACGGAGTGACCGGACTACGCGATGCCATCTACTGTGGGACTGATCACAGCCTATAAGGCAACAATCGGCCTGGAAAGCCGCAAATGAGCAAGACAGTTTTTCCAAATAGGAAAGAATGGGACCATGTCCAGTGATGCATCAGCGGAAGACGTCCTGTTCTTCGACGTGGTTGCGCGGTCGTCGAGCTTGACCGAAGCGGCCCGCGAGTTCGGCGTGTCGGTCTCGTCGGTGAGCAAACGACTGAGTCGGATCGAGAAACGGCTGAACGTGCGGTTGATCCAGCGCACGACGCGCCGCCTCACCCTCACCCCTGAGGGGGAGCGTTATGCGGCGGGGGCCGCGGGCATCGCGGCGGAGTTGACGGAGCTCGAGGAATCGATCTCCGAGCAGCATGCCGAACTCGTCGGCCGGGTGCGGGTGCATGCCACCTTGGGGTTGGGCCGGGCGCACATAGCCCCGCTGGTCGGTCAGTTTCTCGACGAACATCCGCGGGTGCAGATCGAACTCGATCTCTCGCCGCTCCCGCTCAACATCGCCGGGACCACCTTCGACATCGGCATCCGAGTCGGCTCGTTGCAGGATTCGAGGTTGACCGCCAAACGCCTGAGCCGGAACCGCCGAGTGGTGTGTGCCTCCCCTGAGTATCTCGAACGGTACGGAACTCCCACACAGCCCAAGGACCTCGAACACCACAACTGCATCGTGCTGCGAGAGAACGAGGGCGACTACGCATTGTGGCGGTTCGGGGAGGCCAACGACGAGATCGCCATCCGGGTGGCCGGGAACCTGTTGTGCAACGACGGGGACGTCACAACCCGCTGGTGCGTGGAAGGGCACGGTGTGATCATGCGCTCGATGTGGCATGTCGCTCCGCTTCTTCGTGAAGGGGCGCTCGTCCAGGTGTTGTCGGACTTTCCCACCCCCGCCGCCGACATCAATGCGCTGTACTCCGCCACGTCGCACGTGCCCCGTCGTATCCGCGCACTCGTCGACCATCTCGCCGCCGGACTCGGCGACCGGATCGAGCAGTGACACACCCCGTCGGTGAGCGGCTTGGGAAGAGGATTCACGACGGGTCCGCGTTTCTCGCCGACACGATATGGGCGACTGCAGGATCGGGGAAAGGAGGGGGAACGACCATGAGAATCGATGGTCGTGTTCGCCGTTGCACGGCTAACGAACAAGATCGCGCAGGTTCTTTTGTAGGACAGTCAATTTCACGTGTCCTGCTCGGCGCGCGCGAGCGTTCTGTTCCGGAGAACGCAGGTATCGGTACAAACTGTTGGACCACTGTTCCGCCCGGTTCTAGCGTTGTCGCATAGCCATCCGGTGTGACGTGCAGCACGTGGGAACCACTGCGACACGTCGGAGATTTTGTGGAGGAGTCCAGCGTGAGCTTGCAGAACCGTTTCACCGAGAAATTCGGAATCGAGCATCCCATCGTCCTTGCCCCGATGGATTACGTCTCCGATGGGCGATTGGCTTCTGCGGTGGCCGAGGCAGGTGGGCTGGGATTGATCGGCGGCGGGTACGGCGACGAGTCCTGGCTGCGCGATCAGTTCGACCGCGTGACGACCGACGCGGTCGGCTGTGGCTTCATCACCTGGTCCATGGCGCAGCAACCGCAGCTCCTCGAGAAGGCGATCGGCTACCGGCCGGCGGCCCTCTTCCTCTCGTTCAGCGACCCGGCACCGCATGCGCCTGCGATTCGTGCGGCGGGAATCCCGCTGATCTGCCAGGTGCACGATCTCGAGCAAGCGCGCCGCGCGGTGGCGGTAGGTGCGAGCGTCATCGCTGCGCAAGGAGGCGAAGCAGGCGGCCACGGAACAGGAACCCGATCGACGTTCACCCTGGTACCGGAGATCGCCGACCTTCTCCAGCGGAAGGCACCGGATGTGATGTTGCTGGCGGCCGGTGGAATCGGTGACGGCCGAGGCCTGGCGGCCGCCCTCGCGCTGGGAGCGGACGGTGCCCTCGTCGGGACCAGGTTCTGGGCGGCCGAGGAGGCGGCGATTCCCCGTGCCGCCCAGCACCGTGCGCTACGGGCGAGTGGGGACGACACGATCAGGCAAAGCGCCTTCGACATCGTGCGTGAGAAGCCTTGGCCGAGTCGGTACACGGGCCGAGTCCTGCACAACGACTTCATTCGCCGATGGCACGGCGACGAGTCCGGCCTCCGGGGCGTGCTTCAGGAGAAGCAGGAGCAATTCCGGGCAGCGGTGAAGGCCGAGGACTACGAGGTCGCGAATCTGATCGTCGGTGAGGTCGTCGGGCAGATCGATCGTGTCGACACCGTCGCGTCGATCATCGATGACATGGTCGGCTCCGCCGCCGCCATCCTGGGCCGCACTTCGCACCACCTGGCGGCGATCGGCTCCTAGCGCCGTATCGGTGCGACCTCGCAAACCCTCACCCCGCGCGTCCCCAGAAGGATTCCCCATGACCAGCCAGTCCGTGTCACCACCTGCTCTCGCGAGCGGTGTCGCGAAGAGCAGTCTTCGCAAGATCATCACCGCGTCGAGCGTCGGAACGTTGATCGAATGGTACGACTTCTACATCTACGGGAGCCTCGCGGTCGTGTTCTCCGGGATGTTCTTTCCCGAAGGAAACGGAACCGCAGCACTTCTCGTCACGATTGCCGCCTTCGGCACGGGCTTCGTCGTACGCCCCATCGGTGCCGTGGTGTTCGGCAGAATGGGAGATCGCGTCGGACGTAAGAAGACGTTCATGACGACGTTGCTCATCATGGGCGGCGCCACCACGATGCTTGGCCTGATGCCCACCTATGACCACATCGGGATTCTGGCGCCGATACTGCTGGTGACGTTGCGGCTGCTGCAGGGTCTCGCGATCGGCGGAGAGTACGGGGGCGCAGTCGTCTACATCGCGGAGAATTCGCCGGCGAAGAAACGCGGAGCCCTCACCAGTGTTCTCCAGACCACCGCGACCGGTGGTCTGCTCCTGTCGATCGGCGTCATCGTGCTCTGCCGGGTCGGGTTGGGCGAGCAGGCATTCAATTCGTGGGGCTGGCGGATTCCGTTCCTTCTGTCCGCGGTCCTGGTGCTGTTCTCATTGAAGATCCGCATGAAGATGCACGAATCACCGGTGTTCGAGGAGATGCGGCGGAGCGGAAAACTCTCGCGCTCACCGATCAAGGATGCGGTCGCGCACGGGCCGGCCCTCGCATTGCTGCTCGTCGTGCTCTTCGGAGTCACGGCCGGGCTGGGAGTTGCCTGGTACACCAGCCAGTTCTACACGCTCTACTTCCTGCAGACGATCTTGAAGATCGACTTCCTCACCGCGAACGTCTCCGTCGGAATCGCCCTGGTCATCGCGACACCGTTCTTCGTCATCTTCGGCAAGATGTCCGACAGGTATGGACGGACTCGGATCATTCTGTGCGGCTTGGTGCTTTCGGCGGTCGGCTACTTCCCGCTGTTCCTGTGGATCCGGGATGCCGCGGTCCACGGCCACCACATCCAGATGGTCGTACCTCTGACGATTCAGGTCGTCTTCGTCACCATGGTCTACGGGCCCACTGCGGCATTCCTGTCCGAACTGTTCCCGCCACAGATCCGCTATACGGGACTGTCGCTGGCGTACCACATCGGGACCGGCGTGTTCGGTGGCTTCACTCCTCTGGTGGCGCTCTCGCTCAACTCGGCGACCGGGAACGTCCTCGCCGGGCTGATCTACCCCATCGCGGTAACCACGGTCACGGCAGTGGTGTTCGTGCTGACGTTGCGGCGTGGAGTGGACAGCCCGATAGTCCGGCGGGCGTGGAAGCAGATCGATTCCGCGTGCTCGTCATGAGACACCCGACCCGGTACGGCGCGATCGCGTTCACTGCTCCGGTGGCCGAGCGGCAGAAGGCGACGGGGAGCATCAACTGGTACGGGCGCATGCGGGCGCAGGAAGGCGACCCGGGCCTGCCCGACGAACTGGACACCCGCGTCACTGCCCTGATCCGAGCCACCGATTCGTTCTTCATCGCGACTGTGACGCCCTCCGGGTGGCCCTATATCCAGCACCGCGGCGGCCCGCCCGGATTCGTGCACGTCCCGAACCCGACGACGATTGCGCTGGCGGACTATTCGGGGAATCAGCAGTTCGTCACGGTCGGCAACCTCGACGAGAACGACCGAGTGGCCCTCTTCTTCATCGACTACCCCACCCGCACCAGAGTCAAGGTCTACGGACGAGCCGAGGTCGTCGAGCGTGCCGACGATCCGGATCTCATCGCACGGCTTCTCACGACACCGGACGGGGTCGGTACGGCCGGATGCGATCGTGCGTTCGTCGTCCACGTCGAGGCGCTCGACCGGAACTGCACGAAGAACATCCCCCCGAAGTACGGCGAGGCGCGGATGCAGGAATCGCTCACGTTGGCCCGCAAGGGTTTACAGGAAGAGATCGAACCGCTGCGATCCCGCAATGCAGAACTGGAGCGGGAGATCACCCGGCTCCGCCTGCACAACGACGACGACGGTCAGCCGTGGTGACCGGCGGTGGCACCGCCGGGTGGCGGAGAGTGCCGGATCGCGGCGTCCCGCAGCACCCGCAGCAGCGGTGTCACCCGGTTGCGGCGGTACACGAAGCTCACGATCGCGGGCGGCGCACCGACCAGCGGGATGAACTGGACATTCCGATGGGTTACCCGCCTCCGGGCAACTTCGGGAACCGTGCCGACACCGCGATCGGCGGCGATCAACTCGAGCCACTCGTCGAAGTTCGAGCACGTCACCACCGGACCGTCGTGGTTCGGCCACAGATCTTCGGATGTGGTGCCGCTGAGGGTATTGATGACCAGAGGAAGCGTTCCGAACTCGGCCCAGTCGATCGAATCACGGGTCGCGAGAGGCGACGCGGTCGAGACCGCCGCAATCCGCTGCTCCTCGAACAACGGGTGCTGCACGAACTCGTCGCCGGGAACATCCCGGCGGACGACGGCGGCGTCCACGGTGGCGTTGTTCAGCGCGGCGACGGGGTCGTCGTAGCGACGCGGAACGACGGTGGCGCGGGAGTTCTTCTCGACGTCGTCGATCACCTGCTGCGCCCACGGATCGGGGAGGAGCCAACTGAATCCGAGGACGAGGGATCGGTTGGTGTACAGCGCAACCGCGGAATCGAGATCGCCGAGAATGACGCGCACCTTCTCGACGAATCCGGCACCGTCCTCGGTGAGGGCGAGTGCCCGCGAGGTCCGGTCGAACAATCGAACGCCGAGCGAGGTCTCGAGCTGCTGCACCGTTCGAGTCAGCGCCGGCTGGGTGATGTGGAGCTCGTTCGCCGCGGCGGTGAACGAGCCTGCCTCGGCGACGGCAACGGCCGCCCGCAGATGCCGCAGTTCGATGGACATAACTCCCAAGCATAGATCCAGCCGAATAGGCATTTCCGCTCCGCAAAGCGGCGGTGCACGATGAGGAACGGAAAGACCACGCACACATCGACCGAAAGGATCCCGGTGTTCGATCTCGACGACGGCCTCCGAATTCCCATCATCGGGGCGCCCATGGCAGGAGGGCCGAGCACGCCCGAGCTCGTCGCCGCGGTCTCGTCCGCCGGTGGCCTCGGCTTCCTTGCGGCCGGGTACAAGACAGTCGACGCGGTTCGACGGGAGGTCGACGCGGTCCGCGCGCTGACGAGCGCACCGTTCGGACTCAATCTTTTCGTCCCCGGCCGCCCTCTGGCCGATCGCGCAGCGGTGGAGGCCTACCGGGAGCGGCTGCAGCTGCTCGCCGAACGCCGGCAGGTGGTGCTGCCGGCGATCGTCGACTTCGACGACGACGCATTCGACGCCAAGGTCGACCTCGCGGTCGAGCGTGCCGTTCCCGTGGTGTCGTTCACCTTCGGCCTTCCGCCGCGGGAGGTCGTCGATCGGTTACACGACGCCGGCAGCGCGGTGGTGGCCACGGTGTCCGACGTCGACGAGGCGGTCTCGGCCGCTCGCTTGGGCGTCGACGCGATATGCCTACAAGGAGTCGACGCGGGCGGGCACCGAGCGACGCTCGACCCCGACGCCGAGCCGGACCCACGTTCGACGAGGGAATTGGTCGAGGCGGCCCGCTCGGCAGTCGACCTTCCCCTCATCGCGGCGGGCGGGATAGCGACCGGAACAGATGTTGCGACGACACTCGCGGCCGGTGCCACCGCCGTCCAGATCGGCACCGCTCTGCTCGACGCCGACGAGGCCGGGACCAAACCCGCACACCGGGCCGCGTTGCACGACGCCCGATTCACCGACACCGTCGTCACTCGCGCGTTCTCCGGTCGTCCCGCGCGTGGTCTGGTCAATGACTTCATCACCGACTTCGATGCGTATGCGGTGGCGGCATATCCGCAGGTACACCTGCTGACCACTGGGCTGCGAGCCGCAGCCGCCGCCAGCGGCGACCCGCACGGCCTCGCCCTGTGGGCCGGCATCGGCTATCGCAGTGCTCGTTCGGCCCCCGCAGGGGAGATCGTTCGGGACCTGTGGAGTGAAACACCGTAATTCCCATGGACATCGGCGATCTGAACTTCTTCCTGGCCGTGGCCCGCGCCGGCGGAATTTCTCGGGCATCGAAGGAACTTCTGACGGTTCAGTCGAACATCAGCTCACGGATCCGCGCGCTCGAAGACGAACTCGGAGTGGCACTGTTCCGCCGTCATGCCCGTGGGGTGACCCTGACGAACTCCGGCGAACGTCTGCTGCCGTACGCCGAACAAATCACTCAGCTCGTGCGGGAAGTGACGCAGGTCGTCAGCGACGATCGCGATCCGGCTGGACGACTGGCGATCGGCTCCATGGAGACCACCGCGGGATTGCGGCTCCCCGGTGTGCTGGCCTCCTTCAGCGAAGAGTGCCCCCGAGTCGACTTCACCTTGGCGACCGACACCACCGACGCGCTGACCACCCAGGTGATCGAGCATCGACTCGACGGTGCTTTCGTCTGCGGCCCGGTGCGGCATCCGGACCTGGTCTCCGAGCAGGTCTTCGTCGAGCAGCTCGTGCTGGTGAGCGGCGTTCGCATGGCGGACCTGGACTCGATACCGGCCGACGGCGGGCGGCACAAAGTTCTCGTCCTCCGGGCCGGCTGCGCCTACCGGGCCCGGCTGGAGCGGCTCTTCGAACAGCACGGAGTGCCGAGCCCGGCGGTCCTCGAGTTCGGAACTCTCGAGGGCATCCTCGGATGTGCGGCCGCGGGGATGGGCGTGACCCTGCTGCCACTGGGTGTGGTGACCACGTCGCCGTTGGCGGCGGCCTTGAAGGTACATCACCTCGCGCCTGCCGACGCGCGCGCGGAAACCCTGTTCATCCGACGCAAGGACGCCACCATGACCCCCGCCATGTCGCGTTTCCTGTTCCACACCCACGAGTCCAGCCGCCCGGCGTCCCTGAAATCCGTGGCCCGCTAGAGCGGCTTGCGGGCCACCAATCACACCTACGCATCGTTGGCGCGGGTGCCCAACCGGCGCTCATTTCGCAGAGTTCCGACTCGACTCTCATGAGCCGCCGGTGAGGCCGCGCTGACGGGGGAGTGGACTGCCTCACCGCAAGTGTCCGCACCGGCGGATCTGCACACGCCCGAGGAAGGGCGATTCGCAGGCCGCCTAGTTTGTGACTACCCGGTTGCAGCCTCGACCAATGCGGCTGCGAGGGCATCTGGCTGGGTCAACTGCGACTCATGGCTACCGGGGGTGAATGTCTCGCCGTCGCTGGGAATTTCAACTCGCTGTTCCACTTCTGCTCCTCAGGTAACTGATCCAAATCGTTGGCTCGACGTTAGATCTCCTGCGGGCAGGTGGAGTGTCTCAGTTCTGGGGCTCCCGACGGACCTTGGGTCTGGATTGGGCGGAGGATTGGGTGGCCTCCGTAATTCCCCGTGCATCACACGCCTTGCGCACCCACCATCCGCAAGGACAGCTCCACATACCGCTGAGCGAGAATCGCTGGGTCGGAGTGCGTGTTCGAGGGGAACCATCGGCTTACGTCGACGCCGAGTGAGGTGATGGCGAGGGTGGCGGCTTCGGTGTCGATCGTTCGGAAATCGCCAGACGCATCGCCTGCTTCGATGATGTGCGTGAAGACTTTCGACGTCGATCGTCGGATCGCCGCGATTGCTTGGAAGTGTTCGGGTGAGAGCGATCGCAGCTCGTGTTGCACTACCCGCGCAAGGGAATGGTTGCGTGCGTGCCACTCCACATAGGCAGCGACGGTGGAAGTGAGCCTGTCGACCGGCAGTGCGGTGGGTTGATCGGCTTTTGTGATCGCTGAAAGCGCCGAATAGTGCCCTTCCAGGCTGATCGCGAAGAGCAGCGATTCTTTGGTCTTGTAGTGCGGGTACACGGCTCCGGGACTGAGGTCCAGACTCGCGGCGATTTCCCGAGTGGTGGTCGCGCCGTATCCCTTGGCGGCGAAGACCTCGATGGCCGCTGCTCGTATACGCGCGGCGGCCTTGGATGTACCCACCTCGGTGGCGACGTCAGGCGCTGATGCACTCACCGCACTGCCTCTCAATCGGTAGGGGTTGACAGGTATCTATCGACGCCGCCAGTATATGCGAGCGCATAGAAAATAAGCACTTGCTTAGAACTGAGGGGCTGCAGGTCCGCACCGACTGCCGTCCACCACGTCAATCGGTAGGAGTTACTCATGCCCGAGGCCGTCATCGTCTCCATCGCCCGTTCCCCGATCGGTCGCGCCATGAAGGGATCGCTCAAGGGCATGCGCCCCGACGACCTCGCCGCGCAGATGGTCCAGGCGGCACTCGACAAGGTGCCCGCGCTCGACCCCACCGACATCAACGACCTCATCCTGGGCTGCGGCCTGCCCGGCGGGGAGCAGGGGTTCAACATGGGCCGCAACGTCGCGGTCCAGCTCGGCTACGACTTCATCCCCGGCACCACCATCACCCGGTACTGTTCGTCGTCGCTGCAGACCACCCGCATGGCTCTGCACGCGATCAAGGCCGGTGAGGGCGACGTGTTCATCTCCGCCGGCGTCGAGACCGTCTCCCGATTCGTCAAGGGAAACTCCGACTCGCTGCCCGACACCCAGAATCCGCTGTACGCCGATGCGCAGACCCGCACCGAGAAGCTCGCCCAGGGCGGCCAGGGGTGGGTCGACCCGCGGCAGGAGGGGCTGGTCCCCGACACCTACATCGCGATGGGCCAGACCGCGGAGAACGTCGCGCAGATCACCGGCATCACCCGCGAGGAGCAGGACCGGTGGGCGGTGCGCTCGCAGAACCGCGCCGAGGAGGCCATCAACAATGGTTTCTTCGAGCGGGAGATCCCCCCGGTGACCCTGCCCGACGGCACCGTCGTGACGAAGGACGACGGCCCCCGCGCCGGCACCACCTACGAGGCGGTCAGCCAGCTGAGGCCGGTGTTCCGTCCGGACGGCACCGTGACCGCCGGCAACGCGTGCCCGCTCAACGACGGCGCCGCCGCCCTGGTGATCATGTCCGACACCAAGGCCACCGAGCTGGGACTGACCCCGCTGGCCCGGATCGTGTCCACCGGGGTGTCCGGTTTGTCGCCGGAGATCATGGGTCTCGGCCCGATCGAGGCGTCCAAGCGGGCCCTGGCGATCGCGGGACTGGGCATCTCCGACATCGACCTCGTCGAGATCAACGAGGCGTTCGCGGTGCAGGTGATCGGGTCGGCGCGGGAGCTGAACATCGACGAGGACAAGCTGAACGTCTCCGGCGGCGCGATCGCCCTCGGTCACCCGTTCGGCATGACCGGTGCCCGCATCACCGCCACGCTGCTGGGCAACCTGACCACCCACGACAAGCAGTTCGGCCTCGAAACCATGTGCGTCGGAGGCGGACAGGGCATGGCCATGGTCCTCGAACGCCTCAACTGACAACAAAGACAGGAAACCTCGATGGGCAACATCACCTACGATTTCACCGGCAAATCGGTCATCGTCACCGGCGCCGCCCGCGGCATCGGCCAGGCACTCGCACGCCACTTCGCCGACGCCAAGGCGACCGTGTTCATGGTGGACTTCGACAAGGACGAACTCGACAAGTCCGCCCGTGAGGTCGGCGCGGTCGGCATCCCCGCCGACGTCAGCAGCACCAACGACGTCGAGAACGTCGTTTCCACGGTGATCGCCGAAACCGGGCGGATCGATGTCCTGGTCAACAATGCCGGCATCCTGCGGGACAAGGTGCTGTGGAAGCTGACCGACGACGACTGGGACCAGGTCCTGAATGTCCACGCCGGCGGGACGTTCCGCTTCACCCGGGCCTGCGTGCCGCACTTCAGGAAGCAGGAATTCGGCCGGGTCGTCAACATCACCTCCTACACCGGACTGCACGGCAACCGGGGCCAGGCCAACTACGCCACCGCCAAGGCCGGGATCATCGGGTTCACCAAGACCGCGGCTAAGGAACTGGCCGCGTTCGGTGTCACCGTCAACGCGATCTCGCCGAATGCCGCCACGCGGATGACGGCCTCGATTCCTGAGGAGAAGATCGCCGAGCTCACCGGCCCGATTTCGCGGTTCGCCGACCCGTCCGAGATGGCCGACGCCATCTGCTTCCTCGCTTCCGAGGAGGCCGGCTACATCACTGGCGTCGTCCTTCCGGTCGACGGCGGTGTCTCCATCTGACGCCACTTTCTGAACGGATGAACCCATGACCGACGTACTCTCCCGGCGCGACATCGACTTCCTGCTCTACGAATGGCTCGACGTCGTCTCGCTGACCTCCCGCAAACGCTTCGCCGAACACTCGAAGGACACCTTCGACGCCGTCCTCGACCTCAGTGCGGACATCGCGCACAAGCACTTCGCCACGCACAACAAGAAGGCCGACGCGAACGAGCCGACCATGCGACCGGACGGCACCGTCGACATGATCGACGAGGTCAAGACGGCGCTCGACGCCTACGCGGCCTCGGGCCTGATCGCCGGATCTTTCGACGAGAGCGTCGGGGGCATGCAACTGCCCACCACGGTGGCGCGGGCGGCGATGGCCTGGTTCCAAGCCGCCAACGCCGGCACCGCCGCCTACCCGTTCCTGACCGCCGCCAACGCCAACCTGATCGCGACCTACGGCACCGAGCAGCAGATCGACGACTACGTCCGTCCGATGCTCGAGGGCCGCTGGTTCGGCACGATGTGCCTGTCGGAACCCCAGGCAGGGTCGTCGCTGGCGGACATCACCACCCGGGCGGTGCCGCAGGACGACGGCAGCTACCGGATCACCGGAACCAAGATGTGGATCTCGGGAGGCGACCACGAGCTCACCGAGAACATCGTGCACCTGGTGCTGGCGAAAATCCCGGGCGGCGGTCCCGGGGTCAAGGGCATTTCGTTGTTCATCGTCCCGAAGTTCCTTCCCGGCGCCGACGGCGCGGTCGGCGAGCGCAACGACGTCACGCTGATGGGCCTCAACCACAAGATGGGCAACCGGGGCACCACCAACACCCTGCTCGCGTTCGGTGACGGAACACATTCCCCAGCAGGGCAATCCGGCGCTGTCGGGTTCCTCGTGGGGCGGGAACATCGGGGCCTGTCGTATATGTTCCACATGATGAACGAGGCCCGGATCGGTGTCGGTTTCCTTGCGATCTCCCTCGGCTACGTCGGCTACCAGAAGTCGCTCGAGTACGCGAAGGTGCGAACCCAGGGCCGCCCCCTCGGCGCCAAGGACCCGTCCTCGCAGCCGGTTCCGATCATCCAACACGCCGATGTCCGCCGCATGCTGCTGGCGCAGAAGTCCTACGTCGAAGGCGCTCTCGCGCTCGGCCTCTACTGCTCACGCCTGGTCGACGAGCAGGACACCGCCGAGGACACGGCGACGGCCGAGGAAGCAACATTGCTCCTCGACGTCCTCACCCCGATCGCGAAGAGCTGGCCGTCGCAATGGTGCCTCGAAGCCAACAGCCTCGCCATCCAGGTCCACGGCGGATACGGCTACACCCGCGACTACGACGTCGAACAGTACTACCGCGACAACCGGTTGAATCCGATCCACGAAGGCACGCACGGCGTTCAAGGACTGGACCTGCTGGGTCGCAAGGTCACCATGCAAGACGGTGCCGGACTCTCACTGCTCGGATCGAAGGTCACCGCGACCATCGAGCGCGGCCGTGTGATCGGCGGCGACACCGCCCGCTACGCGGCCGAACTCGATGCCGTGTGGAACCGGACCGTCGAGGTTACCGCGACACTGTGGTCTGCGGGCGACGCGACGACGTCGTTGGCGAACTCGTCGGTGTACCTGGAGGCGGTCGGGCACACGGTGATCGCGTGGATGTGGCTCGAGCAGCTCACCGCAGTCGACGGCAAAGAAGGCGACTTCTACGACGGCAAGCGCCACGCCGCCCGCTACTTCTACCGCCATGAGCTGCCCAAGGTCACACCGCAACTCGACCTGCTGGCAAGCCTGGACCGGACCACCCTCGACATGAACCCCAGCTGGTTCTGAACCCCAGGAGACATTGCGCATGAGTGTGCTCGACAAATTCCGTCTCGACGGCCGCGTCGCCATCGTCACCGGCGCGTCGTCCGGCCTCGGCGTCGCGTTCGCCAAGGCCTTCGCCGAGGCCGGCGCGGACATCGTGCTCGCGGCCAGGCGCGTCGACAAGCTGCATGACACGGCCGCGATGGTTCGGGCCAGCGGACGCCGCGCTCTCGCTGTGGCAACGGACATCGCCGACCCGGATCAATGCACGGCGATGGTCGACGCGGCGATGGCGGAGTTCGGCCGCGTCGATGTTCTCGTCAACAACGCCGGAATCGCGACCGCCTTCCCGGCCACCCGCGAGACCCCCGATCAGTTCCGGTCGGTCATCGACATCAACCTGGCCGGCTCGTACTGGGCCGCCCAGGCGTGTGGCAGGGTGATGCAACCGGGCAGCTCCATCGTCAACATTGCCAGCATCCTCGGACTCACCACCGCCGGCCTGCCCCAGGCCGCATACAGTGCCAGCAAGGCCGGCATCGTCGGTCTGACCCGGGACCTCGCCCAACAATGGGGTGCACGCAAGGGAATTCGCGTCAACGCGATCGCCCCGGGCTTCTTCGCCTCCGAGATGACCGACCAGTATCACGACGGCTACCTCGACGGTCTGGCGTCCCGGATGGTTCTCGGGCGGACGGGTGAGCCGGCGGAACTTGCCGCGACCCTCGTCTGGCTGGCTTCGGATGCCGCGGGTTACGTCACCGGACAGACTCTCGCGGTCGACGGCGGCGTCACCATCACCTGATCGTTCCGTCGACCCCGTGACCATCCGCCGATCTCTTCACTCTCCGAGAGCAGGTAATCATGCCCACCACAGTCGAGGACGTCGACGGCCTCCACGGCCTTCTCGGACAGCAACTCGAATGCAGTGAGTGGTTCGACATCACCCAGGACCGGGTGAATACCTTCGCCGACGCCACCGACGACCATCAATGGATTCACGTGGACGTCGAGCGCGCGAATACCGAAAGCCCCTACGGCGGGCCCATCGCCCACGGTTACCTCACGCTGTCGTTACTCAGTGCCATGTTCCTGCAGGTCCTCACCGTTCGGCAGGCGTCGATGGCAGTGAACTACGGTCTGAACAAGGTCAGGTTTCCGGCACCAGTTCCTGTCGGATCCAAGGTCCGACTGAGCGCGGAGCTGATTACCGTCGAAGACATCGCCGGCGGCATCCAGATCGTTGTCCGAGCAATAGTGCATTGCACCGCGGTGGACAAGCCCGTGTGCGTGGCAGAACCTGTCTTTCGATTTTACCGATGACCGCTCAATCCGATTGATAACAGTAGATTTCTCGATGGCAGTGAGTTTCTCAACGATGGACAGTCGACTTTTCGGTGAACCAGCATGACCGGACGATCTGGCGTGGCCGACGCCCCAGAATCACCTTTGCTCGACCGGCCTCATCGTCGTTTGATGTGGCACGCAACATGCGGGTCGCGGCAGGGGCCTGTCAGCCGCCTATTGGGAGGCCGCGCTGTCGCAGAACGGGCCGCGTCGTTCCGGCGGCTGCAGGCGCGGCCGCGGTACTGACCGTCCGGTTTCGTCAGCGAGCCATTGTCGGATGAGCAGGGTGATCGGAAAGCAGGTATGTGCACGCGTACTTCGGCCGATGTGGTCACGACGAGTAGCGGCCATGCTGGCTTCCACGTCGCCGGCGCGCGGCACGGTGAAGAGCACACGGAGATCGTCATGGTGAGTCAACGCAGAGGCCGAAGATTTCAACCACTTCACGCGATTCGCGCGAGTGTAGGTGGCGCGGCCTGTCTCGCCGGCCTCGTCATCGGCGCCATGGCGCTGACGATTCTCGCGTTCCCGGCGCCCGGGGTGCAGGCCGAAACGGTCACGTCCCAGAGCGGGTACAGCGCGGGGGAGCGGACCCACCCCGGATGCGCCCCCTCACCTGAGATCTGCAGAAACGAGTCGGAGCCACAGCCATAGACGCGTGGTCGGATTGTCGAAGTCGATACCGAACTCCTCGGCGACGCGGGTGATCCGGTACCGAATGGTATTGCCGTGGACATGCATTCGGTCGGCCGCTGTGGACACGCTCGCGTTCGAATCGAAGTAGGCACGCAAAGTGATCAGGAAGTCGGTGTGATGGGCGGCGTCATATGCCCGGATCGCATCGATGACGTCGAACCTGCCGAGATGCTTCTCGGCTATGTACGTGCCGATCTCCAGCAGGTTGAGCTCGGTCCAATAGTCTTCGAACACTGCCGCTGCCGGGGGGTGCAGAGTCGGATTCTCTCTCGTGACCGACTGTTGGTGCATCAGGTACTGCAATGTCCGCACCGCCTCGGTCCGGGATCGGGGTAGCTCGCCGATCTGCTCGGCGATACCGCCCACTGCGGCGACAACGGGATGCGCGCTGATCGTCGTCGCATAGGAGCCGATGTCACGAATCACCCGACGGTGGGCTGCACGGGGAGACTCGCCTGCACAGGGCAGCAACGCATACACGACCGAGTCGATCAGGGCACTGTATGCACTGCGGAACTGGACGTTGCACGTGACGGTCACGAGTTGAAGTAGCCGATGCTGCTCACGCATGGCGTCGAGGCTGCCGGTGTTCGGGTGGGTGAGAGCGAAGGCCGCAATGGCGAATCCATCGGTGAACTCGAGTCCGAGTTGGGCGGCAGCGAACGAGGCCTGGGCCGGATCGTCCATCAACGTCCGCATCAGGTCGGCGTTGCGGCGCTCGGTGAAGTCGGAAGCGGACCGGGCGTGAAGCATGTGGAGACCGGCCAGTGGCGCCAGCCTGTCGAGCGCATCGAGAGCCGATTGGCGGCGTTCACCTCCGGGATCGATGATCCAGATCGATCCGAGCAGTTCCCCGCCCGCCCGGACCGCCAGTGCCAGCCGGTCCCGTATCCCGCTCGGCGACTGCACGAACAGTGCGTCGGTGGAGGCGTAGACGACCTTGAAATCGGCGTCGAGGGCCGGGGGCGTCCGCTCCTGCAGGGTCAGAGTCGTCTCTCGCCGAAGGTCGTCGATCGGCTGGCCCGGCACTGTGGAGTATCCGAGGATGCGGCCCGAAGGATCGACGATGCTGGCGGCCCCATTGGCTATCGAGGCAACGGCGTTGGCGAAGGCGAACAGATCGCCCAAACGCACGCCCGATACCGAATCGACCGCAGCGCCCGCGACCGCTGTTCGTGCCATCGCAATCAGCCGTGTCCAATCCGCGTCGTCTCCGACGACGAGCACCGGAACGTCGTGACGGCTGGACGCGGCCCGCAGCTCCTCGATGGGCGTTCCTCGTGCTTTGACGATCACGGCGGCGGCCTCGCCGTCGGCGGCGTGGACGAGTACTCGCTCGAATCCCACCGATCCGCACGACACCCCCATCGCAAGGACGACTGCGTTCCTGACGTTCGCCTGATCGTCGAGTGCGTCGTAGAGCTGCACGTCGGCGACGGGGCGGCGGAGGTTCTCTGCCGTCGGATTCGCGTGCAGTAGATCTTCTTGCACGAGGTCGGTCCAGGCCGACAGCGCGATCGGCACAGGTGTCGCGTCGCCGTGCCTCGACAACTCCTCCGAGGGGTCCATTGGAATATCTTACAAGCAAAGAATCCGAGCTTGGAAACTCCTCCATATCAACTAGGTGAGGTCTGGATCACTATTGGTTCACCCCACGCACCGGGTGTCAGCACCATTTCGAGGAGCCCCCATGAAACTCAGAGATATCAGGTCGTTAGTGAATGTCGAGGGCCCCGCTCGGTCCGTGTCACAACGGCTCGCACGGCGATGCCACAGCATCGAAGACGTACGCAAGATGGCCGCCGCACGTCTCCCGCTGAGCATCCTCGACTACATCGAGGGCGGCGGGGAAGACGAAGCGTCGGTCCGCCGCAATCGTGCCTCGTTCGACGACTGGTCCTTCGTGCCACGGTGGGGTGCGGTGGAGAACCTCGACTTGGCGTCGACACTCCTGGGCGAGCCGGTATCCATGCCGTTGATGCTCTCTCCCACCGGGGGAACTCGGCTCTTTCACCCGGAGGGCGAACTCGGTGCGGCGCGTGCTGCTCTCGCCGCGAATGTCCCATATGGTCTGGCACACCTGAGTACGACGCCGATGGAACTGGTCAGCGCGCAGACCCCGGGCCTTCGTCGCTGGTTCAACATCGAACCGATGGCGGACAAGGGCATGCTCCAGGCGATGCTCGACCGGACAGCGGACGCGGGATACGAGGCCTTACTGGTCAACGTCGATTGCCGAGCGATCGGCCATCGCGAACGCGACTACCGCAACGGCTTCACGGCACCTCCGTCCCTGAAGCCGCGGACGGTCATCGAAGGGGCACTACATCCCGCGTGGGCGTGGGGGTTTCTGCGCAACGACGCGATCGCCTTCCCCAATCTCGACGGGACCATCGCGGAAGGGCCGCTGGCGAGCACGCCGGATATGTGGCGAACCCTGCTGTCGGGTTCCTACGAGCCCACCGACTGGGACACCCTCTGCGACCTACGCTCCCGATGGAGCGGTCCGATCGTCCTCAAGGGGTGCGTCAGCGCCGACGACGCGGCGATCGCCGCTGACATCGGGATCGACGCCATCCAGGTCAGCAACCACGGCGGCAGGCAACTCGATCACATGGCCTCCCCGATGGACGTTCTGCCGGAGATCGTCGACCGCGTGAACGGTCGGGTCGAGATCATCGTCGACGGTGGCATTCGCCGCGGCTCGGACGTGATCAAGGCTCTGGCGCTGGGGGCGAATGCGTGTGCGATCGGACGCCCGTACCTCTACGGCCTCGCGGCGGCGGGTGAGGAGGGTGTCGCGCACGTGCTGCGGATCTTCGCGGAGGAGATGACCCGGACGATGATGCTGCTGGGGGTCTCGAGCATCAAGGAACTGCAGGACAACGGACCGTCTTTCGTGCGCAACCGCCACGCCGCCTTCGCCGCCTCGACGAACGCGTACACCGGAACGCAGACCGCGCGGAAGCAGAAGTCCTCGTCATGACAAGTCGTGCCGGAGGCTACTCTCACCGATTCCTGTGTGCCGGCGCACTCGCCGCCCTTCTCCTCTCCACGGCCGGTTGCGGTCGGCTCGAGGAATTTGCGGACCCACCGGCCTCGGCTCCCGTCGAGGGCGACAGTACGCCCGCGCTCGCGGTGAACGACGCGGCCGTCGCATTGCTGCCCGACACGGTGGCAGCACGCCGCACACTGCGGGTGGCGATCCCGACGAATGAACCGCCCACCCAGTTCTATTCGGAGGGCACCCGGTACATGACGGGGACGAACCCCGATATCGCGAGACTCATCGGGAAGGCCCTGAACCTCGACGTCGACATCAAGGTCGTCAATTTCGACTCCATCATTCCCGGCATCGCAGCCGGACGCTACGACATGACGGTGTCCTCGATGACGCCCACCACCAAGCGGATGGCGGCAATGGATTTCGTCGACTACATGCAGATGGGAAACGCCATCGTCGTCGCGAAGGGAGGGGAGCCCGTCACGAAGGACACACTCTGCGGCAGGAAGGTCGGCGTCCTGACGGGCTCGTATCAGCTCACCGTCACCATTCCGGCGTATGAGCAAGAGTGCGTGGCCGCCGGTAAGCCTCCGATCCAGACCGGCCAGTTCCAGGACACGCGGCAGGCGATTTCTGCGCTGACCAGCGGCCGGCAAGACGCCGTCCTGGCAGATTCCCCGATTCTCTCGTACGCCACGGCGAACAGTCCCGACCTCGAGTTGTCGGACACCTTCGATTACGCCCCCGTCGCCGTGGGCGTGACCAAGGAACCCGCACTCGTCGACGCCGTGTCCGCGGCACTGGACTCCGTCATCGCCAGCGATGCGTACAGGGAAGTGCTCGGAAAATACGGTTCGGAGTCCGCGATGATCACTCGAGCTCGCGTCAACGCGGCTCAATAAGGAGACCTACCATGCAACAATTGGCCTCGCGAGACGCCTTCCCTCCTCCGTCCGCGGTATCGGCGTCCCCGGACACGTCCATCCCGGTTGTGCCGCTCAAACATCCTGTGCGACAGACGTTCGGACTGGCACTGCTCATCGTCGCCGTGGCAGTGACGTGGAACGTCGCGACGAACGACCGATTTCATTGGAATGTCGTGTCGTCCTATCTCTTTGCCCCGGAGATACTTCGAGGCGTCGTTCTGACGATCATCTTGACAATCGTCTCGATGACCGCCGGTATTTCGCTCGGAACGCTCCTTGCCGTCATGCGACTGTCGGACAACCCGATCGTCAATTCGATCGCGCGGGGCTACATATGGTTCTTCCGGGGAACCCCGCTCCTCGTTCAGCTGATCTTTTGGTACAACATCGCAGCCCTTTATCCCACCATCTCGATCGGAATCCCGTTCGGGGGACCCGAGTTCATGGTCGGTTCCGTCAACACGCTGATCACGCCGCTCGGGGCTGCTCTCCTCGGGCTGTCTCTGAACGAAGCGGCCTACATGGCAGAGATCATCCGCGGTGGCATCGGATCGGTGGACAACGGCCAGTACGACGCGGCTCAGGCGCTGGGAATGAACAGGCCTCAGCTGATGCGCCGCATCATTCTTCCCCAGGCCATGCGTGTGGTGCTTCCCCCGACGGGGAACCAGGTGATCTCGATGCTGAAAGGGACGACCCTCGTCAGCGTTCTGGCGATCTCCGATCTGCTGTACTCCGCGCAGATCATCTATTCGATGAACTACCAGACGATCCCGCTGCTCATCGTCGCGAGCCTCTGGTATCTCCTGATGACCACCATCCTGAGCTTCTTCCAGGACAAGCTCGAGAAACACTACGCGCGCGGATTCACCGCGTCGGTAGCCCCCACACGCCGTCGATATGCATTGGGAAGGGCGAAATGAACACCGTCATGGTGAAAGCACAGGGCGTCCGGAAGCGCTTCGGTACCACCGAGATCCTCAAGGGCATCGACCTCAGCGTCGAGCGCGGATCGGTGACATGCCTCATCGGACCGTCCGGGTCCGGGAAGACAACCTTCCTGCGCTGCATCAATCACCTCGAGAAGGTGGATGCGGGACGCCTGTACGTGGACCAGCAATTGATCGGCTACACGGAACGCAATGGCCGGCTTCACGAAATGAAACCACGGCAGACGGCACGGTCTCGGCTGAATGCCGGCATGGTGTTTCAGCGCTTCAACCTGTTTCCACATATGACGGTTCTCGAGAACATCGTCGAAGCCCCGATTCACGTTCTCGGCAGATCCCGCGCCGAGGTGACAGCCGAGGCGCACGTGCTCCTCGATCGTGTCGGACTGGGGAACCGAGGTCAGGCATACCCGCGGGAGCTCTCCGGGGGACAGCAACAGCGGATTGCGATTGCCCGGGCACTGGCGATGAAGCCCAAGTTGCTGCTCTTCGACGAACCGACCTCAGCGCTCGACCCGGAACTCGTCGGTGAGGTACTGGACGTGATGAAGTCCCTTGCGGAAGCCGGGATGACCATGGTCGTGGTCACCCACGAGCTGGGGTTTGCCCGCGAGGTCAGCGATCAGATCGTCTTCATGGACCAGGGGGTCGTCGTCGAGGCAGGCCCGCCGTCCGAGGTTCTCGGGAATCCGCGACAGGAGAGAACCCGCGCGTTCCTCTCGAAGGTCCTCTGAACAGCTCACCCGCCCGCCCGACATCGAGAACAACGAACACTCAGGACTGAGGGACACATGAACAGGCAACACGTCAGCACCGAGCACGCACCCCGCCCTGCAGGGCACTACTCCCAGGCGATCATTGCCGATGGGGTCCTCTACACGGCAGGCCAGACTCCCCACCACCCGAACACCTGGGAACTCGTCGGCACCACCATCGAAGAACAAACGGAACAGGCGATGCGCAACCTCGCGGCCGTACTCGACTCGTGCGGCTCGGACTTCTCACATGTGGTCAAAGCCACCGTCCACCTGCAGAATCCAGCGCGAGACTTCACCGGTTTCAACGAGACCTATCAGAAGTTCGTCTCGCACCCGTACCCGGCGCGCACCACCGTCGGATCGCATCTCGGCGACTTCCTGGTCGAAATCGACGTCGTCGCTCTGTGCCCCGAGAAAACCCAGTCCCGATAGGGCCCCGCACGGCTGAGATCATGTGGCATTCTCACGAGGTGCGACGGTGCGGAGGTGAGAGTGGTGCGGCCGGTGTTCCGGCCGCGACCACGTCAGGGGCAACCCCTGGCTCGACAGTGTTCATCGGAGACACCGTCCGACGCGCGACCGTATGCTCCGCGTGCCGGGGCGCGCCGCAGACGACAGATATCGGTCACCTCGCACCGTCGCACACATGACAGCCGGCCGGGCCTTGCAGCCTGAAATCGCTCGTCGCCTCGCTTCGGCGGCGACCGCCGGGGCCTGGACCAGAGCCGGCCTCGTGCTCCGCTTCGAGGAAACCGGTGTGCCGGATGCCGGCCGGATCGCGACACGGCTCCACGACCTGATGCCCACCCCGCCGATCGACGGCGTCGACAGCGTCTATCGACTGCTGTCGGAGCTCCCGCAGATCGAGCAACCGGAGACGGTCGTCGAGGTGTCCGGCAGTGACTGGAAGTTCGACGTCCCGCGGTGGTCGCGCACGGCGGCGGTCGCCGAGGCGGTCGGTCTCACCCCCGCCGAACTCGACTGGTTCGCAGATCCCGGCGGATGGCTGCGCACGAAAGCCACTCCGCTGCAGCACTACCGTTATCGGATCCGTTCGGACAACCGTCTGCTCGAGGCGCCCAAGGAACGACTTCGAGAGGTGCAGCGCCGGATTCTGCGCTCTGTACTCGACCGCGTCCCTCCCCACGTCGCGGCGCACGGATTCGTCCGAGGCCGCAGCGTCCACACCTTCGCCGCTCCCCATGCAGGACACGAGGTCGTGGTGCGCATGGACCTCCGCGCCTTCTTTCCTTCGGTTTCCCGGACTCGGGTGAGGGCGGTCTTCGATGCCCTCGGCTATCCGACCCGGGTGTCACGCGTGCTCGCCGGGCTCTGCACCACGTCCACCCCGCCCGGTATCCTCGCGCAGCTTCCCTTCGATGTGGCGAGTCGGCTCCGGGGTGCGCACCTTCCGCAGGGGGCACCGACCTCGCCGGCGCTCGCCAATCTCGTCGCACACCGACTCGACCGGAGACTGACCGGACTCGCGAGAACGCATCGCGCCGGTTACACGAGGTATGCCGACGACCTCGCGTTCTCCGGCACGGAACTGGCGGCGGACCGGCTGATCCACGCCGTCGGCCGCATCGTTGCGGACGAAGGCTTCTCGGTACACCCCGGCAAGACCCGGATCATGCGGGCACACCGATGCCAGCACCTGGCGGGGCTGGTGGTCAATACCCGTCCGCAGGCGGCGCGAGCCGACTACGACGACCTGCGAGCGCTGCTCTTCAATTGCGCTCGCTACGGACCCGATTCGCAGAATCGTGACGGCAGATCACATTTCCGTGAATACGTCTACGGACGCATCGCCTGGGTCGGGGAATCCAACGTGAGCAGGAAACGGTCGCTGCACACACTGGCCGACCGGGTCGACTGGGCGGGGTGAGGCTCGCATGAAACCGTGCCGCCCGCACGGTGCGTTCCGAGGGGAGCGCTCAGGTATTGCCTGCGTGCTGGTCGACCATCGTGCGGAGTCGCGCCGCGACGTCCGGTGCGTTGTGCAGGTCGGAGTGGATACAGAGTGATTCGACGGTCACGTCGATCTCGGTGCCGTGGATCGATATCGTCTTGCCGTCGACGAGTGCCCGGCGTGCTTTGGCTTCGATGTGGACGAGATCATGGGGGGCGGCGGTCCGGTTGACGATGATGGTGCCGTCGTCGTTGTAGTCGAGATCGACGTAGAACTCGGCGACGAATTCCACACCGCGGCGGTCGGCCACGCGCTGATGGGCGGTGTGGGGGAGGCCGAGGATCGGGACACCGTACTGTTCGGCGACATCACAGGCGGATTCCATCAACTCTTCGCTGCGCGAGAGCATCCCGTAGAGGGCGCCGTGCGGTTTGATGTGATGTAACGGTGCGCCTACGGCGTCGAGAAATGCAGTCAGGGCGCCCACTTGGTAGCGGATCAGATCCCGGATCTCGTCCGCGGTCAGCATCATTTCTCGACGCCCGAAACCCACCGGGTCGGGTAGCCCCGGGTGAGCGCCGACAGTGACATTCGCGTCGAGGGCGGCGGTGACCGTGTGCGCCATGGTGCTCGGGTCTCCGGAGTGCATGCCGCAGGCGACGTTGATGGTGTCGACGTAGTCGAGCAGGGCGGTGTCGTTGCCGAAGGTGTGAATGCCGAAGGCTTCGCCCATGTCCGAGTTGAGGGTGATGGACATCAGGCGTCCGTTCCCGTGGGAACATCCAGGGAGGGTGCCCTGCGCGCACCGACGGCGAGTTCGACGCCGCGGGCGACCTGGAGCAGTGTCGTTTCTTCGAAGCGGGTGGACATGATCTCCAGACCGACCGGGAGTCCGTCTGCCGTGAATCCGGCAGGGACGGAGACTGCGGGAAAGTGCAGTTGGGAAGCGATGACGGTGTTCGTCGGATAGGTCAGGCAGGTCCAGCGGCCGCCGAGCACGTCGTCGTGCGTGGGCGCCGGGAGTTTCAGGTCGGGAAAGACGATGGCGTCGAGGGCGCGTTCGACGAACAGCGCTGTGGCGATTCGCGCGAACTCTTCGCGTGCGAGGACGCGGTCGAGATAGTCGGGATCGGATTTGGGGTCCGCGGGGCCGTCGGTGATGCCTTCGAACAGGTCGAGATGCGGGTCGTACGTGCCGTTTCGGCGAACCTCGTCGACACCGGCGATTCCGATATCGGGGTTTTCGGCGAAGAAACGGTTCATGTCGTTGCGGGAGCGGGTGAAGTAGAGCGAGGTGAACGAGACGTAGTGGTCGAGCTTCGGGATCTCGACGTCGACCAGTTCAGCACCGGCGGCGTCCAACTCCGCGAGTGCGTTGTCGATGACCTCGTTGACGGCTGATCCGGCCGAATCGTTCGCGTCGCCGAATGCGCTGCGCAGGACGCCGATCCGCTTGCCTGCCACAGTCGCGCCCTTGATGTTCTCGGCGAAGGAACCGGAGTGGCGGTGATGGCGAGCCACCGTGGTGAAATCGTCGGTGGGGTCGTAGCCGACCAGGACGTCGAGGAGTTTGGCGGCGTCGGTCACGGTTCGGGTCATCGGGCCGGCAGTGTCTTGCGGTACCACCAGGGGCGACATGCCGTTGCGGCTGATCATGCCGGGTGTGACGCGGAAGCCGACGAGGTTGCAGAACGAGGCGGGGAGACGGATCGAGCCGCCGGTGTCCTCTCCGATACCGACGAGGGCGAGATTTGCCGCGATGGCTGCTCCGGAACCGCTGCTGGATCCGCCCGGATCCCGGGTCAGGTCGTAGGGGTTCTTGGTGACCCCGGAGACGGAGGAGGTCGAGAACCATGAAGTGGCGAAGTCGGGCATCGTCGTCTTGCCGAGGATGATCGCGCCGGCGGCCTTGAGCTTCTTGATCGCGGTTGCGTCCTCGGTTGGCACGTAGTTCGCGGCGTTCTTGTTGCCGAAGGTAGTGCGCATCCCTGCGGTCGCGGCCTGATCCTTCACCAGGACGGGCACTCCGTGGAGGGGCCCTGCCAGCTCCCCGGTCAGAGCGAAGGAGCGGTCGAGCACGTCGGCGTCGTCGAGGGCGGTGTCGGACACGGTGATGACCGAGTTCAGTCGAGGCCCGTCCTGGTCGAGAGCCGCGATGCGGTCGAGGTATGCCTGGACGACGTCGCGCGTCGTTGCGGTGCCGTTGCGATAGGCCTGCTGAACGCTGTCGATGGTGGCTTCTTGGATATCCCAGTCGAGGCTCATCTGTGGTCACTTCCGTGGTGCCCGGCGCGCGGGCCGGGGCGGCGGTTGGGTTGTTTGTCGAGGTGTGTGGGCGGGATTTCGCCCAACGTTCAATGTTGGACATTGAACGTTGGGCGTTACTGTAATGCAGAGCACAACATCAGGCAACGGAGAGGTGTCCCGCAATGGATCGAGCGTTCAGGCCGAAGGCGCTGACCCGTAAGGACGCCTCGGGGCAGATCGCGAGGCAGCTCAGATCGGCGATCGCCGACGGCGTCTGGGTCCCGGGGGAGCGGCTGCCCACCGAACTCGATCTCGCGGACACGTTCGACGTGTCGCGCAACACCGCCCGCGAGGCCCTCAAACTGCTGACCGCGACCGGACTGCTCACCTCGGTCCGCGGCGGCGTCGGAGGCGGCACCTATGTGGCCGTCCCGGACTCGGACGACATCGCCGAGTTGCTCGGCGATGCCATCCGCCTCTGGTTCCGCGCCGGCGACGTCACCGTGCACGACGTGGACGAAGCGCGCCGGGTGCTGGAGGAATTCAGTGTCGCGATGGCGGCGCAGCGCCACACCGAAGGAGACCTCGAGGCCATTTGGAGGCCGGTGCTGGCGTCGCGAGATTTCGAGATGGACATCGAGGAGTGGCTCGGCCTGGACCTGGAATTTCACACCGCGATCACCCGGGCGGCGCACAACCCGATCCTGGAGTTGGCGATGACCTCGGTGCACCTGATCCGCCCGGTGACCAACCGTGTCTTCGTCGATCGATTGGATCGACGCCTGGTGATGGAACAGCACGAGGGCATGTATCAGGCGATCGCCACCGGCGACCCGGTAAAGGCCCGTGAGGCATTCGCGACTCACATCGGCTACCTCGATTCGGTGCGCAGCGAGGTGCTGCGCGACCTGAACACCGATGACGTCAGAATCTCCGACATCCCGGGTGTGTAAGGGGCAACCGCTTTCTCGGCAGCGTGTCTGACGGCCCGCTCGGTCAGCCGCGACCGATGTACGGCATCCCGGTGGCCATGATCGTCATCATCGGCACGGTGGCGTCCAACGAGTTCTGTACTCGACCGCGTCCCTCCTCACGTCGCCGCGCGTTCCAATTCACTTCATGCCAGCCGGGGACGTGGCGTTGCCGAGCCAAGAGACTTTGGTCGTTCTCTTACGCTTCAGGACGGGTGTTGGCGTGCTGGCTACAGCCGAAGCCCGACAGTGAGCAACTCCCTGGAAGGAATGGCATCGATCCCCCGGGGTGAGCGAGGATTGATTGGTGATGACGCGGTTCCCCAGTGAGTTCCGGCGCTGGCGCACGGCCCGCCGGATGAGCCAGCTCGATCTCGCGCTTCGGGCGGGCACCACCCAGCGGCACGTGAGCTTCATCGAACAGGGCCGCTCCCGCCCGGGGCGGGGCATGGTGTTGCGCCTGGCGGAGTCGATGGAGCTCACGCTACGGGAGCGCAACGAGCTGCTCCTCGCTGCCGGCTTCGCCCCGGCATTCCCGGAGTCATCGCTCGACGACGAGGCGCTGCGCCCGGTTCGTCAGGCGCTGGAAACGATTCTCGACGGTCATCTCCCGTACCCGGCGATGGTCGTGCGGCCGCACGGCATCCTCGTCACCGCCAACCGGGCGTTCGAGGTGTTTTACGAAGGCGTCGACCCCGCGTTGCTCGCACCACCGGTCAACGTGTTCCGCCTGGCCCTACACCCCGAGGGGAACGCGCCCCGGGTGCGCAACCTGCCGGAGTGGGGCAGGCACATCACCGAGCACTTGCGGGCTCAGCTGGCGCAGAGCCCCGACCCGGCGTTGGAGGCGCTGCTCACCGAACTCGAGTCCTACCTTCCGCCGCTGCCCGAGGAGGCCGACGTGCTCGGCTTCGCGGTGCCGCTGGAGCTGGGCTCGGCCGATGGCGACCTCCGGCTGATCACGACGCTCACGTCGTTCGCGACCGCCGCCGACGTGACGCTCGCCGAGCTGCACCTCGAGGCGTTCCTGCCCGCTGACCACGGCACCGCCGAGGTGCTGCGCCGCCGATGGGGTGAGGATCGACGATGGGGGTGACGATCGACGATGCCCGGGCGATCGCCGGCACGTTGCCTCGTTCCTACGAGGCGCTCGTACGCGACGAGGTGAGGTTCCGGGTGGGACGCGTGGTCTACGCGGCGTTCTACCAGGACGACACGATTATGGGCTTCGGCTTCCCTAGGGAAGAGCGAGAGGCGCTGGTGGCCTCGGAGCCCGATAAGTTCCTGATGCCCCGCGCCTCCGACATGCGGTTCCGGTGGGTCTGCGTACGGCTCGATGCCCTCGACGTCGAGGAGCTGCGAGAGCTACTCGTCGACGCGTGGCGCATGTGCGTGCCGAAGAAGGTGGCCGCCGCCTACGAGGGTTGACTGATGCCCATGCTCCGAATGACATGGCCGACGTCGGGTCGTCCCGAATGGGAGAGCGCAGTTCTCCCAGCGACGGCGGCGAAAGGTTTCTTCGGCACGCTGATGTGTCAGCAGTGCCGGGTGCCGAGGGTGCCGGTCACCGACAGGCTAGCTAGTTACGTTGTGGTGCAGATGGATCGATGCCCGCGGGAAGAGTGTCTCACCGGCCGATCTCGAGGACTTCCTGCGCGCCCACCCCTCGTCAGCCAGTGCATGGTGGTCGGCGATGCACGCCCATGCATCGGCGCCCTGATCACCCTCGATCCCGATCCCTACCAAGCTGGAAGGACCGACACGGCGTCCCGCCCGCCACGCCACTGCCGGAGTTACTCCGCAATCGCGACCTGATCGCCCAAATCGATACCGCGGTCGCCGAAACCAACGAGAAGGTCTCCAGGGCAGAGCAAATCAAAGAATACCGAATCCTCGACGCCGAGTGGACGCAGAAAAGCCATCGATCAAGCGCGAGGTCGTCCTCGAGCAACACGACGGACATCGAGTCCATCTACTCCCGATAGCGGGGGTGGTCGGCGGGCCCGGAGCGTCCGCAAAAACCTGTTGGCGGACCACGGCGGCCACTGCTACTTTTCTGGAGGCCGTGCGAGAGAACGAGGAGGTGGTACCCGTGAACGCAGTATCGACATGGGTGCTCCCCTTCGGGGTCACGGTCGGGCGATGGGTCGCCCGGGAGCGCCGTTGACGAAGCACTCCCGAAAGGCACGACAATGCAATTCACTTCCGAACAACGCCTCGGCGACGGTGTCCTCGAGCGCGAATTCACTCTCGGCGAGATCCCCGGCATCCTGTGGACGCCTGGATCCGCATCTGCACCACCCGCACCGGCGCCGCTGATCCTGGTCGGCCACCCCGGCGGACTGCACAAGATGTACCCCCGACTTGTGGCCCGGGCCCGGGGCGCCGCGGCGGAGGGCTTCGCCGCGGCCACCATCGAGCTCCCCGGGAGCGGCGACCGGCCCCGTTCCGCCGCCGCCGAACAGGCCCGCGCCGACCTGCACCGGGCGCTGGAGGCCGGCGAGTCGGTCGACGACGGGATCATCGACCGGCTCGTCCTCCCGCTGGTCGAGACGGCGGTCCCGGAATGGCGGGCCGCCTTGGACGCCCTCCTTTCGCTGCCCGAGATCGGCGGCCCGGTGGGGTACTCGGGAGGGGTGATCGCTGTCGGCATCCGGCTGGCGGTGGTCGAGCCGCGCGTCTCGGCCGCCCTGCTGTTCGCCGGGAGTTTCGTGCCCCGCACCACGTTCGAGGAGGCCCGGCAGGTCACCATTCCGCTGCAGGTCCTGCTGCAGTGGGACGACGAAGGAAACGACCGGCAACTGGCCCTGGACCTGTTCGACGCCTTGGGCTCCAAGGAGAAGACGCTGCACGCCAATATGGGCGGGCACACCGGCGTTCCGCAGTTCGAGGGGGACGCCGGGAACCGGTTCTTCGCCCGGCACCTGAAGTGATGCCGGCCCGTCAGGCCGGCAGCAGACGATAGGAGCTGCCGGCCAGGATGCCGCTCGTCGAGGACAGGTCCCGGCTCTCCTCGCTGGTGAGTGCGCGCGCGGCACGCTTTAGTCAGCAGTCGCGCGCGGCGTACGACAAAGCCATCGGGCTGGCGGGCAACACCGCCGAGACCGCCTACCTGACCCGCCGCCGCGACCAACTGCGGTAGCGCTCACGGATCCGCTTCCGGGAACCGCTCGAACTGTTCAAGGTTCCGACGACTCGTGTCGGTCTTCGTTCGACGAGTGGATTCGTTCCCCGGATAAGCTCGTAAAGAGTTGCGAGCCCGATCGCCAACGACGATGACGATGACGAAGGATTCATTGGTGAGGTGCGGCAAGCCAGGATGGGGATCGGGGTCGGCGAGTCTCGTGGTAGTGGCGGCCCTTGCGATGACCGCGTGCGGCGACGGGCTGGGCACTCATTCGATTGACGAGGATGCTGCCCGTGATGCATTGAAGAGCCGTGGAGTGGAGATCCCGTCCACGTTCAGATTCGGTCAGATGTACGAATCGCAGGTCTTTTCGGGTGCGAACTCATACCTGGGTCGCTACGACGGGCCCCAGACCGTCTTCGTGAATTCGGCCCAACTGTCCGCCGCCAACTCGACGTTTCCACCCCTGCAACCAATCCAGTGCACCGATCCGGCAGTCGCCACGCTCGAGTGGGGAATCCTAGGATTCTCTTGTACCAAGGAGATGCAACTACTCGCTAGTGAGAACCCAGCGAACAGCGAGTTCCCCACCGACAAAGTCACACTGCTTCTGACCAGCGACGGCACCCGCGCCCACCTTTTCGTCAGCGCAGAAGGGCACTGACCACACACGGGATCGGTGACACAAAGCTGTACTCGACGTGAATTCCCGTCATGAACCTCACCGATCCCGACTGGCCAAAGAACCGGATTCAGTCGTGCCGGATTTTGTTCCAGAGCTGATGGATAAGCCCGCTGGGGGAAGCGACGGTCTCGACTGTGAAGCGGTCTTCGATGCCGTCCAAGCCCTCCCAGAGGGATATGCCGCGTCCGAGGGTGATGGGCACGATCACCAGGTGCATGAAGTCGATCAAGTCGGCTTGCAGAAACTGCCGCACAGTCGAGGGACCTCCGCCGATCCGGATGTCGTGACCGTTCGCAGCTTCCTGGGCCATGCGCAGCACCTCACGGGGTGGCGCGTCCACGAAGTGGAAGCTGGTTCCGTTGGGAAAGTCGATGCTGGGGTGTGGGTGGTGGCTCATGACGAACACTGGTGTCTGAAATGGCGGTTCGTCGCCCCACCAGCCTCGCCACCCGTCGTCGGGCCATTCGCCGGTCTGGGGGCCGAACTTGCGACGGCCCATGATCTCCGCGCCGATGCCTTGGCTCCACAGGCTGGTCAGGGCGCGGTCCAGGGTGACGGGGGCGTCTACCCGGTCGACCCCGTGGATGACGCGTCCGTCGAACCGATCGAATAGCCGTTCGGCACCGCCGATCGGGGCGTCGAACGTCACGAACTCGCCGGCGGCGTAGCCGTCGAGGGAGATGTTCATGTTGTGGATCCGGGTGCGGGGCATGGGCGACTCCTTCAAAGATCGAATGGACCAGATATACCTAAACAGACCGGCGGAGACGGCCGAACTCATCGCGGAACATTGAAAATAGTGTTCCGTTGGGCGGTCGTCTGTCGGTCGTTCCGCCGTGGGCGGCGCCTGCGATCCTGGACACCGAGGCGGAGGCGTTCAATGCCCTTCTGACGGCGATAGGGGCGGGATGATGGCGAGGTGGCGGATCGACCGCCAACACCCCGGGTGTATCCGAGACACGTCCCGAGGGCGATCGGGGTCAACACCGGCATTACCGTGGCGCGCCGGCATCGGTCAACGACGTGCCCATGGACCAGTGGACGCCGGAGGAGATCTCGGCCCATATGCAGTACATGAATGACTTCGCCGCTCGGCTCGAGGGCACCGGCGAGTTCGTCGACAGTCAGGCACTTTCCGCGGAGGGCACGTTCGTCCGGTACGACGGCGAGGGGCGGCCGCCGGTGACCGATGGCCCGTTCGCGGAGACCAAGGACGTGATCGCCGGTTGGATGGTGATCGACGTCGACACCTACGAGCGGGCACTCGAGCTGGCCGGCGAATTGTCCGCAGCTCCGGGTGCGGGTGGCACGCCGATCCACGAGTGGCTGGAGTTGCGCCCGTTCCTGGGTGAATGTGCGACCGTGACGGAGTGACGGACTGTGGGTGAGGCCCTGCTGCGGGCCCTTTCCCCCATCGTGACCCCGATCGAGGCCGTGCGCGGGGTGCTGCGGATGATGGATCGGGTGGACGAGGTGACACATGCGGGGTCGGCGAGGGGTTGGCGGATTTCGCTAGGGGTGTGCGCGGGTCTGCTGCTGGGGTTCTTCTGTTATCTGCTTGTGGCAGCACTACGGCAATGTTCCGCAGCCGCGGGTGTATCCGCACGGCTCGTTCACCTCGTTCGGGTCGGATCCGCCGCCGGCCGGGTACTGGGTGAGTTGGGCGGGTCCGGCGGTGCTGGTGGTGGCGTGCGGGTTGATGACGGTTCCGTGGCGGCCCGCCCGGCAGTTCGCTGTTCCGTTGGTGTGCGCGTTCGCGCCGATGGCGGCGTTGGTGGCGTGGTTCTTCATCGGAATGGAGCTGTTCTTCACCCCCGACTAATCCTGTTATCCGGGTTGTTCGGTGTCGAGGGGGTCGGTGATGCGGTGGGCGGGGCCTGGGGTGGCTTGTGGGCGAGTTCGTGTTGAAGGTGCCTGCGCATCTCGCTGACGCTGAGGGGCGCGAGGTCGGTAACGATCGAGGTGCCGTGCCGGTGGTGGTGGGGTCAGGTACTTATCTAGCTGCCGACATCATCGTTCGCCAGGGGTGGGCGTCTCGCCCAGTCCGGTGATGACGGCCTCTAGTCTCGGGGTCGGTTGACATGATGCTTGACCCACCGCGCCTCTCGGTGGTCCCAGTAGCGGGTGCGATCGTGTGAGTGGGCGCATAGAGAACCACCGGCTGTCCTGTGTCCGATGGCAGGGCTACGGTGAGGCAGCCTGTGTGCCCGCAGAACCACGTCGTGGGTGTGGTGTGCACCCGCGCCGCCACTGATCGAACGCTCCCGCACTTCGTTCACGTCGATGTGCCAGCTGTCATCGAGTAGCGCCGCCACATCACCGGGGGAGACCCAGTCGTCGGGATCGAAGCCGTGCTCGCGCGCCGTATCCGCGTTGCGGACGTCGTGGTGCACAACGAGCAAGATGCCGCCCGGTGCGACGACGGAGACCAGCGTGCGTTCGGCGGCGCGGTCGGCGCTACTGCGCAGGGCGGGGTATTGAGCTGAGACCAGGTCGAAACCGCCCGCGGGCAAATCGGCATCGAGCAGTCCGCTCAGCACCCAGGTGATGTCCACGTCTTCCCCGTCGGCGTGGGCCCCGGCCCGGTCGAGGGCGATTCGAGAAACGTCCAGCGCGGTCACGGCCCATCCCTGGCGGGCGAGCCAGAGCGCGTCGGCGCCTTCGCCGCAACCGACGTCCAGGGCGCGTCCGGGCCGTGCGCCGGTCATCTCCTCGACAAGTGCGCCGTTGGCTTCTCCGCTCCACACGCGATCCCGCTCGCTGTAGCGCGCATCCCACTCGTCCGCCTCGTTTGATGTCGTCGTGACTTCGCTGTCTTCGCCCGCTTCTTCCATATCAACACAGTGCAGTAACACCGACGGTTTCGGCGAGAGTTCTTGCCGTATCGGCAAGCATGCCGCTGCTCGGAGCAGAGCGGTGGGCCGACTTGTGGTTCTGGATTGCGTTCTACTGCGATCCTGACGTGGACAACGTCATGCGGGTTGGTACCTGCTCGATGTCGAGATAGTCATCGACAAGAAAGTGCCATTCATTCCGGCGGGGATTGCTGTGGGATCACGGCGGTCTGCGTACCGATCAGGGTGTGTCATTGTCGACCTGAGAGCCATCGATGGGGCGAATTGTATTGCCCATCAAGATTTCTCAACTGGATGGGTCTATCGGGTGGTGGTTTCCGGTCGCGGCGGTGAATGCTGATTCGGGGTTTTTCACCCGGTGACCGGTGTCCCTTCCGCTTCCACCGGCGCGGACCCGCTCATCGCGGCCGTCTCATGGCGAGCGTTTCGGACGGTCGGCGTGTGCTCGCTCGAATGGGCCTCGTCCGCACACGGGCCGTCGCGGGATCTCTCGCGTCCAGCGGACTGATGTTGTCCGGTTACCGCCCAGTGTGCGATAAGCTGTGTTGAGCAGCAGGTCCCCTGACGGCCTGGATGCGGTGTCGACGTCGGCCCTTCTTGCGGCACTCCCGAGCGCACAGTCCCTGACGGCAAGCGCATCACATGCTCTTACCTTTCTCGGCGCCGGGCGCTTCGCTTCTCTCCCGAAATGGATTGCCTTCTTGCGTAACCCAGCCCGACCGATACATTGCGTGCTCCTTGACCAACCACATGACAGGATGGTGTGAAAGCGCATGTACACCAACATAATTGCTTCCGGCGCGGAGCGTTCGATCATCGAGGACACACTCGACCGGAACCGTGAGGCACTGATCGAGACGGTGCGAGGCCTCTCTGATACCGACGCTCGCCGACGACTCGTCGCATCGCTGACGACACCGATCTCGTTGATCAAGCATGCCGCCGCCGCTGAACGGATCTGGTTCCAACGGTTCTGGGCGGGGCTCGACGAATCCGAATGCGATGGCTATTCGCGCCGCGACGAGGGTACGTTCGCCGTCGCCGACGACGAGTCGCTGGCAGATGTCATCGCTGAGTTCGAGCGAGCAAGCCAACGATCACGTGAGATCGCGTCCCGCTTCGATCTCGATGATCACAAGGACAGTCCCCGCGAGGGAAACGTCAGCATGCGATGGACACTGATTCTGATGATCCAGGAGTTCGCCAGGCATGCAGGTCACGGCGACATCCTTCGCGAACAGATCGACAATCCTATACTGCGACAGCCGAACTCGTGACCAGTCTCGGTACCTGACGCATGTCACTCGCAGAAGGGTGCGCTACCGAAACAGTCGCGTGCGAGGAGCTACCGTCGCCGATTGCAGCAGCAGCCACGACTGGTGCGGCACGGCTCGTGCGCCGACGGCCGTGTACGGGGGTGCACCGCACCACCAGCAGCCACGAGCTGGCCTGGGACGGGTCCGGTACCGCCCGGGGACACCGCCGCAGGCCGCGGTCATTCGCGCGTTTTCAACCGTGAGGTGTGTCGCTTCGCTACATCGAGGTCGGCGTCAGCGATTCCGAGCGTGTCCTGAGCGGCGCGGAGGGCGTCGACGGCGCTCTCCAACGCCTCCGGTGCCGTGGTCGGGTCGCCGAGTGCGTCCACGTCGAGCGCGTTCGCATCGAGGTCTGCGAAGGTACGCTCGAGGTCGAGGAGTGTTCGACGTAGGGCGTGCAGCGCATCCCGGACCTTGGTTACCTGCTCGTCGAGGTCAGCGGGCGTGCTCACACGATCACATCCCAGGGCGCCACGGCGGCGGTGGTGAGGTGCGGCCGCACGTCGGCCAGACGGCGGACCTGCTGCTGTACGCCGGCTATCGGTTGGTCGAGGTCGGTCATGCGATCACTCCATCTGTTGTGAATGACTCAGCCGTGTCGTGCAGGGCGGCCCGCTCGATAGCACTTCGGTAAGGAACGCGGTCGTGGTGACAGCTCTGCCCGGGGACGATGACACGTCCCGGGGCCTTCGCCGATACGGCCGCCGAGTTCTCAGCTGGTCGGGACTGGCGGCGGCAGCGGTGCCGAAGAAGGCTCCGGCGGCGGCTGCTGGGTCGGGTTGTCCGGCGGCGTAGCCGGGGGCGGTTGCGGGGTCGGGTTGTCCGGCGGCGGAGGTGGGGGCGGTTGCGGGGTCGGGTTGTCCGGCGGCGGAGGCGGGGGTGGTTGTGTGGTCGGGTTGTCGGACGGGACAGGCAGGGGCGGCTGCGGAGGCGGGACCATCGTGATGGTGGGCTCAGGGCTGGTGGACGGCAACGTCTCGGGCGGAAGCGTGAGCGTCGTCGTGGGTAGCGGCGGCAGTGAAGTGGGCGGCAGTCCCGGAACCTGCATATCCGTGGGAAGGGTTCCCGGCAACTGCTCGACTCCCGGCGCCGTCGTGGAGCCGGGTGTGGCCGGCAACTCGGTGGTCTGGGTCGGCGTGTCGGTGGTGGTGGTACCGGGCGTGGTCGTCGCAGGCGGCGTGGTGGGAGCGATCTTCTCGACCTCCGCGGCGAGCTTCGCACGCCACGCGTCGAGTTCGGTGCGCATGTCGGCGTCACGTACCCCGCCGGCACGGTCGGCGGCGCTCTCGAGCAGGTTCTTCGCCGCCTCCGCGTCGCCCGCGGCGATCAGCCGCTCGGCCTCCTGCAGCTGCGACGTGGTGTCGATCTGCGCGACGGTCGAATCGGCCTGCTGGCTGAACACGACCGACTTGACGCTCCACAGCGGATCGCCGGGTGCGGCGTTGTACGAGAAGATGGTGGCGCCACCCATGACGACTGCGATCGCGGCGGCAGCGCCTGCGATCGGTCGCAACAAGCGGAGCTTGCCGCGGGCGGCGCTGCGTGCGGAACGGGCGTCCGAGGCGTCGATCGCCGCGATCACGTCGTCGAGCAGCGGCCCGGTCGGCATCGGCGTCGCGACGATGTCGGCGCGCCAATTGGTCAGCAGAAGCGCGAGCTGGTCCTGTTCCGGCGAATCCGTTGCGACGGGACCGCCGGCGGCGATCGCGTCGATCAAAGCGTCGTCGCGGCGCACTGCCGCGACGTCCACCGGTGCGTCGTCTCCTGGGAGATCGGCATCGGGATTGCCGTTGCGCTTGATGCCCCTAGCCAAACTTCTCACCTGCCCTCGTCACTCGCGATGGCTCGTGTCGAGCCACGCGGACAACTCCCGTGGCACTACCCCATCTCCCGGTGCTTCTCCGGCGGCGTGCTCAGCAGTCCGTTCATTTGCCTGCTCGCTTCCGAGTCCAGCGCCCGCAGTTCGGGTCCGTCATCGTTGACTATGACATCTAGTACGTCGGTGACGGGCTCCGACTTGTTACCGCATGTCAGAGAAGAGCGACAAGAAATCGGGGCCCTCCGTGTCGGTTGTGGGTTCGTCGGTGTCGTCCGCACACCGTCGGTTGCCGCACGACCACACCCGTCCTCTTTGGGCCGACCCCGGCGCACTCGGGCGGTCCTGAGGCCCTGGGCCGGGGTCGACGTTTTGCAGGGTCGTCTTCGGGTGGACGATCCTCCTGGTTGGATTATTCCACCGGTGGCCGGTATTCGGCGAGGCTCAGCAGTTGTCGCGTTCACGATCTCGGTGGCGAGGATCTCCTGGCGGAGGGCTTCGAGTTGCCGGATGTGGTTGCGTATCTTCATGTCCGGGTTTGACGTGCCGGCCATCGACCACGTGAAAAGGAATGCGCGCTACGCGTGGGCTTGTGCGAGTACCGACGCGATGCGCGGCGCAGAGTAGACGTCTCGAATGGGCACCGACCCACCGAGGACGCCGAAGATCCGTTCGACTACCTCCGGTTGGGTCGCAGCCGCTCTGTAGAACGCCGTGAGTCCGTTCGAGAGCGGCGCGAGGCGGGCCGTGTTGAGCGCAAGTTCGAAGCCGTTGGCGGTGAGCTGGTCGCGCTGACGTGGGTAGTCGCCGAGTGCGTCGTCGACGGGACGGCCGGCGCGCGCGCTGTGGATGGCCTCCGCGAGCAGGTCGGCGCTGAGGAATGCATCGGCGATGCCCATCCCCGTGGAGGGGTCTTTGTGGTGGCCGGCATCGCCGAGCAGCGCCCATCCCGGTCCGACCGATGTTCGGTACTGGTTGGGTAGGTCGGCGGTACCGACGAAACGTTGTTCGCGGTGGCCGGAGGCGACCGTGTCACGCAGACCTGGCACCAGATCGAGGGCGGCATGAAAGCTTCGGTCGAGGTCTGTGCGGACGCGCGCAAATTCCCGGCGGGGCCAACCGACGTAGATGCAGGTGAGTCCGTCGTTGGTGGGCCAGACCAGGATCAGCTGGCCGGTTCGGGCGTGGAACGACGCGCGCACATCGCCGAGGCCACTCCAATAGGAGTAGTACACGCACGTCAGCGGCGGATGGTGGTTGTAGACACGAGCAGCGACTCGTCGCGCGACGGTCGAGTGCAGACCATCGGCCCCGACGACCAGCGGTGCCCGCAGCGACAACGAGCCGCCGCCGCCTCGGCGACGGCCGCGCACGCCCGATGCCCGACCATCCGCCCACACCACGTCGTCGACGACGACGCCGTCGATGAGTTCGGCGCCCGCCTCGACGGCCGCCTCGACCAGCACCGTGTCGAGGACGGTCCGCCGCGGGCAGTACACGGCCGTCTGCCCCTCGACGCCAGGTCCGATACCCGACATTTGCACGGGACCGACGTCGAAGGTGATCTGCTCGATCGGTGCGCAGCCGCGGGCGTGCAACCGATCGAGCAACCCCCAATCCCGCAGTCGGAACGCGGCACGTTGCCACAGGAAATGGGTGGACATGGTGTCGCTGGGAAACGACGCTCGATCGACCACCGCGACACGGTGCCCACCGCGTGCCAGAAGCATCGCCAACGACGCGCCTGCGCACCGGGCGCCCACCACGATCACGTCGTACATCGGGCCTTCTCCTTCGGGCCGGTCTGAATGGCCGTCTGAAACAAAGATAGCACGATCGTTCGTACTGTACTAGGATGAGTTCATGGCACAGAAGCGGAACACGACCCCAGGGGCCAAGACGCGGGAGATCGTGCTGCACGCGGCCGCCGACGTCGCATCGATCGATGGTCTGGACGGACTCACCATCGGGCATCTCGCGAGCCTGACCGGGATGAGCAAGAGTGGGCTGTTCGCCCACTTCGGGTCGAAGCAAGACCTCCAACTGGCCACCATCGAGGTCGCGCGCCAGCGTTACGTGCGCGAGGTGGTCACACCGGCGCTCGGGTCGGGTCCGGGCATGCAACGCCTCACCGCACTCTGTGAGTCGTTCCTGTCGTATGTCGAACGGGGAGTCTTCCCGGGGGGATGCTTCTTCGCCGCCGCGATGGCCGAGTTCGACGGCAAGACGCCCGGCCCGGTGCGTGACGCCGTTGCCGAGTGCCAGCGCCAGTGGATGGGGACCCTCGCGCAGGCGGCACGCGAGGCACAGCAATCCGGTGAGTTGTGCACCGACACCGATCCGGACCAGCTCGCGTTCGAGCTGGAAGGCACACTGCTGGCGGCCAACTCGTATTTCCATCTCTTCGCCGACACGCGTTATCTCGACCGCGCCCGCCTCGCGGTGCGTACACGCCTGGCGAGTGGAGAATCGACACCAGAACGGACGGCAACCCGCGCATGAGCACCCACACAACCGACGTCGTCGCCGCCGGCGTCAGCGCTACCCGGCGCGGCCTCGGCATCTGCGTGACCCCACTGGAAACGCGCCGTGACGTGATACTGCACGTCGCCCGCCGCGCCGAAGATCTCGGCTATGACGGGTTCTACCTCGCCGAAGGGTGGAGCCAGGATGCCGCTGTCCTGCTCACCGAAATCGCCACCAGGACGGAGCGGATCACCATCGGTACCGGTGTGCTCAGCGTCTGGGGCCGCACAGCCGGAACCCTCGCGATGCTCGCCGCCAGCCTCGACCAGGTCTCACGCGGCCGTTTCGTCCTCGGCTTGGGGGCAAGCAGTCCACAGCTCGTCGAAGGACTGCACGACCAATCGTTCACCGCGCCGGTGGCGAAGCTGCGCGCGGTTACCGCACAGGTCCGTCGACTGCTCGACGGCGAGCGGGTCCTGCCGACGGCGACCCACGACCACCGGCCCCTGCGGCTGGGTGTCGCCGCGCGCACCGGCCTGCCGATTTACCTCGCCGGACTCGGCAACAAATCCATCCAGCTCGCCGGCGAACTGGCGGACGGCTGGACGCCCTTCCTGGTCCCGCGGTCGTGGCTGCCCCGCGGAATCGACCTGCTCCAGCAGGCGGGCGCCCGATCCGGACACACCACACGCCCCTTGGTGTGTCCGGCAGTTCCCACCGCCGTCGCGGCCGATCAGGCAACGGCCCGCGAGATCGCGTCCTGGTGGATCGCGTCCTGGTGGATCGCGTTCTACCTCACCAGCATGGGCTCGCTCTACCGCCGTTCGCTGAGCGAACGGGGATACCACCACCAGGTCGAGGCCGTGCTCGCCGGCAACCCGACCCACGACACCACCGACGTGCCGGCCGCAGCCCATGTTCTGCTCGACGAGCTCACCGTCTGGGGCACACCCGACAGCTCACATGTGGAGTTCTTCGTCCGCGTCATGAGCTCGGCATCAACCGTCGCTCTCAACGCCGGCTACGCCCTGGCGCTGTCCCCGGCCGACCCGCATGGACTCCGTTCGGAGATCAGCTTCGATGGCGCCATCGTCGTCGATCCCGTACCTGGAAACTATGTAGTCGACCGCGCAATCCAGGCATCGCGTCCCCTCGTAACAATCGGCCACCTGGACGGTGTCGCCTCCACCATCATCGACAACGACTTCGAAACCGCCGTCCGCGGTGTACTCGACCATTTCTGGGCAAACGGCGCCCGCAGACCAGCTCTGGTCAGTAGCCCCATCGACGCCTCGTACGCCACCCGCTGCGTCGCGGAATACGAACGGTGGTGCGCTGAGCACCACCTCCCAGCACAGGTCGTCGTCACGAAAAGTGGACTCTCAGACGAAAGCGGCAGGCTCGCCGCGCTCGATCTGCTCGCGCAACCGGAACCGCCGGACGCAGTTTTTGCCACCCTCCATCGACTCGCACTCGGCGTCGTCGCCGGCGCACAACAATCGAACGTCGACATCCCGCAAGACCTGATGGTCGCCGGGCTCGGGGACAGCGAAGCCGCCGCACACCACCGAATACCAATCAGCTCGGTCGATCTCGAGCCGACCATGCTCGGACGACTGGCGGCGGAAGCACTGATCCGTCGGATCGAGACACACGAAATCCCGCCAAATAGAACAGTTCCCAGCACGCTGATCGTCCGAACATCAAGCACACGCTCGCAATAAAACATTGCGGGACTAGAAGAGCCGTACCCGGGCACCACGAAGGGTGCCCAGCCGCACCGTGCGCCAGAGCGCTCCGCCGGAGTATTACGGCCGCCCGTACCTGGGCGAAGACGCCTACGCGGGCGCGCACTTCGACGCCTGGTCCAGCTCCGGTAATCGGGCGGGGAGGCGGACCGGTTCACCGCAAACGATCTGGTCGCGGCGGGTGTTCCTGTCGGTGCGCGGCGCGGGCGATCCTGCACACCGAGGCGGAGGCGCTGAACGCCCCTCTGCCGGCGGTGGACCCGGACCGGGACCTGGTCGACGAACCGGACCCGATCCCCCCGGGATGGCCCGCCTGGGACCTGGAAACGGCCCTGTGGGCGCTGCCGGGGATCGGCCGGACGAAGGCCACGAAGCTGATTGCCCCGCAAACGTCCCCGGCTGTACCCGATCTGGGACTCGGTGGTCAGTCAGGTCCTGTGCACCGAGCGAGCACATCTGAACCCGGTCCGGGAGGCGCTGCGCGCCGACGACGGGGCGTTGCACCGCCGACTGGTGTCGATCCGGAAGAAGGCCGGCCTGCCGGAGGAGATCTCCGCACTGCGCGTCTTCGACGTCATCGCATGGATGGACGGCAAGAACCGCCGCCTGGGCGAGCCCTCTGACCTGGAAAGATGACACGTCCCGGACTGAGGGGAGGTGCCGCGGCTCAGGAGCGGGTGAGGCGGGATCTGAGTTTGTGCATGCTGACCATGATCTTTTCTGCGGTGCTTCCGGGTTCGGGGACCATGCCCAGCTGTATGGCGATGTCGATCATGATGACGATGATCCGTAGTTCGGCGATCTTGCCGTCGCGGTATTCGTGGATGTCGACGCCGTCGAATTCGAGCTGTTTGCCGGTGGCGGGGATGCCGGGCGGGTCGATGGTGCCCTGGTGGGTGGCGGTCGCCTTCCACCAGTAGGCGGCGCCGGGGCCGTCACCCGCGATATGTGCGTGTGGTCGACCTCCCCTGCCGTCGCCCGCCGACCCCAGCTCGGAACGCTCGGAGACCGATCAGCAGCGTTCGTTCTTGCTCAGTGGTGGTCCCGCTGACACCCTGGGCGGCGAGCCGAGGATCAGGAAGAGGCAGCGGCGTCAGGCGCGACAACTCAGGGCCACCGACGGCGAACACCTCGGTGGTCATCAGGGTGGCGGGAGAATGTCGTATGCCGGCGGTTGCGTCGTGTCCGTGCAGGAGGTGTTCGGCTTCTCCGGATTGTCGAAAAACGACGCGATGATCTCGGCTCCGCACGGTGGCTCTGCATACACACCGTGTGCAGCTCCGGGCACTACCGCGACTATGGATTGCGAGAGATCCTTCGCGATGTAGTCGCCCCACACCGCTCCGGTCTGTCCGTCGTAGGTACCCGACAGCACAAGCGAAGGGATGTCACTGACGGTGATGTCTCGGATCGAGTCAGGGGCCTTCGGCACGTCCCACACCTGGCAGGCGTCGCGCAGGAACGGCAGCTGTGGCGCTTGGGCCCGAACGGGCTCCGGGAGTTCAGGGAATTCCTTTTCCGCCTGTTGCATTGACTGCTCGACGGTCTCGAACGGGATCCATTCACGGCACCAAATGCTCAGGGTGAGGCCCCAATGGAGTGCGCCCCTCTCCGGATGCCCCCACACTTCGGCCCACCGCGACGCGATGGGCTGCGCATTCCCGTGTGCGAGCTCATCGACCGTTGATGGGAACTCTTTCGGTAGATGGGTAGCCACGGGGACAAACCAGTTCAGCAGCATTCCGCCGTCGACGACAACCTTCGTCTCTCCTACACCCTCAACGTTGACCGTCGTGGTGATGGGCTTCGCCTCGAGCTCATTGACCAGTCGGATGAACGTTGCCCCCAGGTCGGGATAGCGCTTGTTGCATGCCGGTTGGTCCTCGCACGCTGTGACCATGTTGTCGAATGCTTGGCGAGCGCTGGCCCAGGTCCACCCCAGGGCAGCAGCCGAGGGAGGCGTCACGCCGTCGAACACGATCGACTTGACAGCGTCGGCGTCTTGACGCATGTAGATCAGCGCAAGGTCGGTACCGTACGAGTGGGAGAACACATTCCACTTCTCGAGGCCGAGTGCCTTGCGTAGGTCGATCAGGTCATGGGTGCTCTCGGTCGAATTGAATGCCGAGAGGTCAACGGTGGGAGCCAGGCGGTCGTGGCACTCCTTCACCGCTTCTACGTACGCATCCCGTGTGGACTCAGCGTTCCACGCCATTCCGATCCTGTGGGCGAAGAACTCGAAAATCTCCGGGCAGGGCAATGGGGAGCTGGACGTGATGTTGCCGCGCTGTCCCATCAGGATCAGATCGCGATCATGGTTCAGCGGGACGTCCGGGTTGATCGGGGGATCGGTGACCGCATCCTGACCGGGCCCGCCCATGAGAAAGACGATCGGAGCCTTGGCCGGCGGCTGCGTTTGCGACGGAACGATCGCAACTGCCAAGCGCAAGGATCCGCTGTCTTCTCTGGTGCGGTTCACCGGTACCGACAATTCCCCGCAGCGAGCATTCTCCAGCAGTGGGACCGGATTTGGCGTCTTCGCGCACGGCCCCTCGACAAATGCCGCCGGCGGATGAGCCACAGTCGTCGGTGGCGCACCGGACGGATCGGAATTGCTGCTACATGCTGAGCTGGCGAGAATCGAGACAAACGCAATCGCCGTTATTTGGTTCACAAACCGCATGTCAACCACCCTGAAATGGCGACCGCCCGAACCTTGTGTTCGGGCTCGGCCCGAGTATTTACTCGGATAAATCCTGGCACACCCCTAGCAGTGGGAGCGCCGTTACCGGTGAAGCGGCCACACAGGCCGCTGAAATCACGAGGGCAGCATGCAACCCGGCCTGGTCAAGGAGGCGTAACGGGCTCAACGGCGTTCTGCGGTCATAGTGCCCGTCTTGGCCATCGGTTTATCGGACTCCACGTCCAACACGGCGGGAGTTGGGCGGGTTAACGATCGGGACTGCCCCCACCCTGGTTGACACACGGGGTGTGCAGTTTCAGGCCGCGTGTGCGGTCTGATGGAGCGTCTCATATTCGACGGGTGTCAGTCGACCGAGACCGCGCTGCCGGCGACGCCGGTGGTAGGTCTTCTCAATCCACTCGACGATCGCCAACCGTAGTTCCTCACGGCTGCTCCAGTGGCGCCGGTCGGGGACGTTGCGTTGCAGCAACGCGAAGAACGATTCCATCGCGGCATTGTCACCACATGCCCCAACCTTCCCCATTGATCCTTGTAAACCATTGCAGGTCAGCAATTCTACGAAGATTCCGGAACGGAACTGACCAGGCTCAACCGGTGGAAGCAACACTCGATAACGGAGGTGTGGGAATGGGACGACCACCCGGGTGGGCAGCAGCGTTGACAGGGCGTGCGGTGATGCGGTCACCGGGACGGCCTCCGATACGCGGAGATCTAGAGCGGGCATTCTGGACGCGGATCGCCGAGGGTCTCACGAGCGACGACGCAGCGACCACATGCGGCGTGTCGGGGCCGGTGGGGACACGGTGGTTCCGCCAGGCTGGTGGGATGCCACCGATCGAGTTGACCCCGCCATCGGGGAGGTACCTGTCGTTCGCCGAGCGTGAGGATATCGCGCTGTTGAGAGCCAAGGGTATGAGTATGCGCGGCATCGCTGACCGGATCGGACGGTCCCCGTCGACGATCTCGCGGGAGTTGCGGCGGAACGCCGCCACCCGCAATGGCAAGCTCGAATATCGCGCGTCGACCGCGCAGTGGAAGGCCGATCTCGCCGCGAGGCGCCCGAAGCCGGCGAAGCTCGCCGAACACGATCGGTTACGAGAATATTTGCAGGACAAGCTGTCCGGTGTGATTCGTGCCGACGATGGAACCGTGGTGTCCGGTCCGGATGCGGCTTGGATCGGCCGAACTGCATCGACGCGGGTGCCCGGCCTCGTTGGCTAACGGAACCGTTGACGGCCACGAGGTCGGACTGCCGCAGTGTGGCTTCTTCGAATGTCATGGTGATGGCAGGTTTGGTGTGTGCAGTCCGTCGATCCCCGACTACGGCGGGTCCGGCGAGTGCGTTGATGTCGGTGTCGGGCAATCGGCGTCTGGTCGTGCGCTCGCCGCGCGAGAGTTCTACTTTCGGCGGCGCCACAGCGGTGCGAGGTCTGGGCCCTCGTCGCCCTGCTGTTGCGCACCCCGGAAGCGTGCCGCGAAGACGATCCAGCCGATGGCGGCCATGAACAGGAAGCTGACCAGCCGGTAGACGACGATCGCGGACACCGCTTCGGCGCCGGTCATTCCGCTGGCGGTCAGTGCGGGGACGAGTACGGCGTCCATGACACCGAGCCCGGCGGGCAGGAGTGGGATGGCCGAACGGGCGGCGTTGCCCGCCGCGTACGCGACGGCGAGTCCGGCGAACCCGGGATGGGCGCCGACCGCGTAGCACGCGAAGGTGAGGCATGCGGCGTCGGCGATCCAGTTGAACAGCGACCACCCGAACGCGCGGGCGGTGTCGCGGCGATCCATCCGGACGGCGCTCATCTGGTTCACGATGTGCTTCCACTGGCGAACACCGGTCAGCGGTGGCTTCTTTTGGAGCGTGTTGAATCCGCGTAGCGCGGTGATGCCGACGCCTTCGAGGGCGTCGGGCCGTGATGCGGCGTACTGGGCCACGACGAGGAAAGCGCACAGGCCGCCGAACGTGAAGATCAGCGAGAACGGGTTGGTCTTAGCCCCGACGAGCAGTGCGCCCGCCAGTCCGACGAGCGCCAGGCCGATTGCCTGGAGGACGCCGGCCATCACCAGTTGCCACGTCGCTACCATCGGTGAGGCACCCCAGAGGCGCGTCTGCCGGTACCTGAACGTCGTCGCCAGAACCGGCCCACCCGGCAGGGTCACGCTCATCGAATTGGAGGCGAAGGTAACCGACAGCGCCTGCCGCTGCCTGATGTGCACGCCGGCGACGCCCAGCAGGCAGCGCTGGAGCCGAGCGAAGCTCCACATCGAAGCCAGCGACGCCACGACCGCCGCGGCCACCCATCCCCATTCGAGGTCGCCGAGGTCGCGGACGCTCTTCGAGAGGTCCGGCCAGATGAGGACGATTTCCACCGCGAGCACGACGACGAGCAGGCCGCCGATCACCCATTCGACCCGGCGCCTGCGGGGCGTCGGGCGGGTGTTTTCGGCGTCAGTCATACGCGTCCATTACACATGGCGCGGTGATTGCACCGTGTACTTGCCATCGATGTCCTGTTTCTGCGCGGTGACGAACCGGCGCTCCCTGCCTCAGGTGGCCAAAGACTCTGTCGCCGCTTCGGTGGTGGTCTTAGGCATCGAGCTAACAAACCCGTTTCCCCAGAAAATCTGCGAGGTAGGCGTGGTTAGCGGCTACGATGCGGCCCGAGAAGCGCCCGGCCCGACGACGACGTCGACGACGACGTCGAGGGCGACGACGATTCGGTGGGGCAGCTGCCCGCCAGTCGTCGGGGCTGATGTCGGGAATCGGCGAGGACGCTGAGGACGACGCTCAGATCGAGTCGTTCCAGCTTCCGGGAGCGGACCTGTCCGCCGAGGAACTGGCCGTGCGGTAGTTCCCAGAAAAGCCGACGGATTCGTGTGTTCCGGGTGCTTCCTGGTTCACCGCTGCTCGCGGCTGGCAGCAACTTAAGGAAGGGATGAAATTCTGTCGCGACTGCGCCAGCTGACCCCGGCAATGGGGACAACAACGGAGTCGTTTGGTCGGTTAGCGCTGGTTGTGGCGCCACCTGAATCGCTTCTGGGTCCGATGTACGTGGCTGCGATTCGACCGCAGCTGGGCGAGGTCGGCCTGGCGGAACGTGCGCCGTATCCGGGTCGAGGAGTAGATCGCCGGCGAATGCTATCTGGTGCGCGCGGGGTTACCTGGACTCGAGATCCCCACCCGCGATGTGACCGTAGAGATCACTGGACGGGAATTGGTGATCGAAGCTCAACGCAACTTCCCTCGCACGTCTCCCGGGCGGTCGCAGTTCAGGTACGGTGCTTCGAGCGGACGATCGAGCTGTCGGTCGATGTCCGCGAGGATGATGCTACCGCCACGTGCGACGGGGGTATCGTCACCATCTCGTGCCCGGTGGCGTTGCCTTCTCGCCCACGGATAGTCCCTGTCGTCCGTGCAGGCGAACTGCACGGGCCAATGATGAAGGGGTCGAATCCACCGTGTCGGCAAGTCTTTCGGTCTCTGCCGTAGTGATCGTTGTCGGGGAATCATTGAGCACGTAACGGCTCGCGGCCCCTCGGTGCGCATCAGCCGATCGAGGGTGCACCGGGCCACCCGAATGCCCTGCCGATTCAGCCCTGCGTACGCCTTGCGGGCAACGAAATCGCTATAGCTCCCGGCATACACCCGGTGGGTCTGCGCGCGTCCCCGTTATCGGACTTGTATGGGCCGTGCTTCCGGCTCGCGACCGTTGAGCACGACGGACAGAAACCGACGGTTGTGTGGCCGCGTTCGTGCGCGCGGCGTCGTTGGGTGGCTCAGACTGTGGGCCAGGAGGTTTTGTGATGACAACTCTCCATCTCAGTCCGGTCCGGCACAATGTCGCGCCGCCGGCGGCTGGATCGGTGCCGCATACGCCTGACCGTCTGGCCTTCGGGTGCCAGTGCTTGGGTCCCCGGTACTGAGCCGATGGAGGTCGCCCTGCTCCTGGCGATCGCGACGGCGTTCGCGTTCGACCTGACCAACGGTTTCCACGATTCGGCGAACTCGATCGCCGCGCTCGTCGCCACCGGGGCTGCGCGGCCCGGACACGCGTTGATGCTTGCGGCGGCGGGGAACTTCGTGGGGCCGTTGCTTGTCGGCACGGCGGTCGCCGACACCGTTGGCGGGGTGGTGGAGCTGCCGGCGGAGGCGACGGTGACGGCGGTCGGTGCCGCACTGACCGCGGCGATTGCGTGGAACCTGCTGACCTGGTGGTTCGGGTTGCCGTCGAGTTCGTCGCATGCGCTGGTCGGCGGGTTGGTCGGCGCCTGTCTGATCGCCGCGGGCACGGGCGGGGTGCACTGGGGTGGGTTCACCGACGGCCGTCCCACGGGTGTCGTGGGAATCCTTGCGGGGCTGGCGCTCTCCCCGGTGATGGGGGCGCTCGCGTGTGCGCTGCTCGGGGCGCTCGCCTGGCGTGTGATGCGGCGGGCTCGGCGGCGTGCACTCGCTCCGGTGCGGGGTGCCGAATGGGGCACGGCCGCCGCGCTCGCGTTCAGCCACGGCGGCAACGATGCGCAGAAGACGATGGGTGTGATTACGCTGCTGCTGGTCGCGAGTGGACATCTGTCGGAGTTCACGGTGCCGCTGTGGGTCAAGCTTGCGGCCGCGACGAGCCTGACCGTCGGCACCGCGTTCGGAGGGTGGCGGATCGTGCGTACCGTGGGACGTGGAGTGTTTCGGATGACTCCGCTCGACGGTCTGGTGAGCCAATCCGGTGCCGCGGGAGTGATCCTCGGCGCCTCACTCGTCGGTGCGCCGGTGAGCACGACACATGTGGTCGCGGCCGGTGTGGTAGGTGTGGGGGCACAACACCGCACCCGGCACGTGCATTGGAGGGTGGTCAAGGAGATGGGCTTGGCGTGGGTGGTCACGTTGCCGGTGACCGCCCTGCTCGGGGCGGCACTGTTCCCGGTGTGGGAGGCGATCTGATGCGCTGGCCGCGCCTGCCGACCTCCTGGTTTCTGCCGCGTTCGTTCGACGTGCTCGGCATGCTGCGCGCACAGCTGGTGCTGGTGGAGCAGGGTATGCGGGTGCTGAACCGGTGGGGGCACGGCGAGGTCGCGACCCACGATGCGTCCGCGGAACTGCGCGTCGTCGCCGAGGCCGCGCGCGTGGCGCGTCGCGATCTTCATCATGCGGTGCGGGACAGTTTCAGCACGCCGATCGAGGCGGAGGATCTGTTCGAGTTGGGGGAGCGGCTCGGTGAGATCACCGAGGCCGGGTATGCGCTGATCCGGGAGTCGGAGCTGTCGTGTTCGGGGCCGACGTGTCTGGCCCCGGATCCGTACTTGGTGGGGTTGCTCGATTCACTCGCCGACGCGGCCGTTCCCCTCGCGGAGGGGCTGCGGGCGCTGCCGGGGGGTGCTGCGGCGAAGTACGCGGACCGCGCGATCGAGGCACTGTCGGGGGCCGAGCACGCCTACCGTGCGGCCATCGCGGACCTAGAGAACGAGCCCGACGTGCGGCGGGAGCTGCGCCGGCGGGAGTTGTATCGCCGAGCGGAGCATCTGCACGCGGCGATCCTGCGGGTCGCGCGGCGCACCGGCTACTCGGTGTACAAATCGCGCTGACGCCCCCCGCCGTCAGCGCGTCGCACCGCAGTGGTGTTGTCTGGTATGTCTTCGACTGGTGCACGAGGATGATGCGCATGCGGATGAAGTTTCACGAGCAACTCGACGAGCTGACAGACCGTCTGGCGTCGATGTGCCACCTGGCCGGGGATGCCGTCCGGGCGGCGACCGATGCTTTGGTGCTGGCGGACCTGCCCCTGGCCGAGCGGGTGTTCGACCTCAACGAACAGATCGAGGAGCTACGCGGTCCGTGCGAGGACCAAGCGATGGCGCTGCTGGCGTTGCAGGGCCCGGTGGCACGGGATCTGCGTCAGGTTGTCACCGGTGTGCACCTGGTGGCGGATCTGAGCCGGATGGGCGGGCTGGTGCAGCATGTGGCCGAAAGCGTCCGTCGCCGCCATCCCGAGCACGTCGCCTCCGGTGAGGCGGAGGAATTGCTCTCCCGGATGGGGCGGGTGGCGGCCGAGTTGGCCGGCCTCGCCGAACGGGTTCTGCGCACGCATGATCCCGAACTGGCCGCGGAGATTGGCAGACGCGACGACGAGCTCGACGGCCTGCATCGCCGGCTGCTCACCCTGATCGAGGATCCGGCCTGGACCGGCACCATCCCGGCCGCGGTCGATGTCACCTTGTTGGGGCGTTTCTACGAGCGCTTCGGTGACCATGCTGTCGTGGTCGGGCGCCGGGTGATTTTCCTGGTGACCGGGGAACAGATGTTCCCGTGAGCCCGGTCTGAGGAAGTACCGGCGACCTGATCGGGCTCTGCTCCGCTCCACCCGCGTCCCGTGCGTTCAGGTGTCAGCCGGGGCGGTGGACTTATTCGTGTGGGGGTTCGCCGGTGACGACGTGGTCGGCGTGGTTGATGCCCTCGCGGATCAGCCGGGACAGGTGTCCGTCGTGGATGCGGTAGATCACCCGGCGGCCCTCCTTGCGGGTGTCTACCAGTCCGGTGAACCGCAGTTTCGCCAGGTGCTGGCTGACCGCGGTCCGCGAGGCCCCGGTCTGCTCGATCAGCGCGGTCACATCGGCCTCGCCGCGGGTGAGGATCCACAGGATGTGCAACCGGATGGGGGCGGCGAGCATCCGGAAGGTTTCGGTGGCGGTGTCCAGGCGCTGGGAATCGGGCGCGACGGGGTGACTCAGGCTCGCCGCCGGGGCCACCGCCTCGGTCATCGGGTCCATCGCATTACCGCCTTCCCGCCACCACCGCCTCGACGAGCGGCGCGGTCCGTGCCGGCCAGGCCCGCGCGGCGACCGATCCTGCGAGTGTAGCGAGCACGGTCAACGCGACGGCCGCGGTGACCTGCCCGACCTGCGCGCCGGCCCACCCGGCGAGCGGGTAGGTGACGATGAAACAGGCGTGCGAGAGCGAGAACTGAGCGGTGAACACCGCGCTCCGGTCCTGCTCGTCGGATTCGTAACGCAGCAGCCGCGCCGACGGGGTGTTGATCATCGACGTCCCGGCGCCGAGCACGATCCAGATCCCGGCCAGCAGCACCCACCCCACCGACGGCGCGGGGGAGGCGAAGAGCATCAGCGTGGCCGCCGCGAGCCCGACCGGCAGGATCGCGGACCCGGCGAGCATCACCCGCCGATCCTCGGCGGCCACCAGCAGCCGCGGCAACGTCAGGGCCACCAGCATCGAACCACCGCCAAAGCAGCCCAGCGCCACCGCGACCCCGGTGTTCGACCCGCCGAGCAGATCTCGCACGTACACCACGGTGTTGACCACCACGAGCGCGGTCGCGGCGGCGACGACCATGTTCATTGCCAGCAATCCCCGCAGCACCGGGCGGCCCACCATTACCCGGGCCACTGCCGTGATGCGGTGGATCAGCGCCACCGCCGCCCGGATCGCGTCGGCCCCGACCAGCAGCACCTTCCGCGGCACCCGATCGGCGAGCGCCGAGATCACCGGCGCCGCCGCGACATAGGCGACCAACTTGATCGCCAACGCGGTCCCGAGCACCGCCCCGGCATCGGCGCCGGCCAGATCGTAGGTCAAAAGGCCCAGGGCCACAGTGAGCAGACCCGTGCCCCCGAGGCCACGCTCTGCGCGGCGAACAACCGGCCGAACGTGCGATGACGCAGCACCTCGAGCACCTTGGGGATCTCCAGACCTCTTCACAACTGCTACCGACCCGACCATAATCCTATATGTGCGCACTTGCGCAACCATGTGGGGTTTACGGGCCGGCTGAGGGAGAGGAACGTTCCGGGTAAGAACGCAGGTCAGCGAGGAGTTGTTGTGAGTGCGGCGTCGAGTCTCGAGGTCGAGGATCTGCGGTGGGGTTGGGCCCTGGCCGGATCGGTCGTCGGCTGCGGCGCGGTGCTGGTCCTCACCGTGCTCTACCTGATACCGGCCGCTGCCGCCGCCGGGCTCACCGGGCTGGCCATGTTCCACTTCGCCGGTCACCGCACCGCCGGGGCCCGACTGGCCTCGTTCGGGCTGGGGGTGTTAATCCCGGCCGCCGCCGGTGCGGCAATGGTGGGAATCAAGGGAGATCCCCGTGGGATTGGGTGCACGACTTCTCGGTGACCACAGTGGTCACGCGGACGACGCCAGCGGCGGACTGATCCGCCGGGCGCGGCTGTACGAACTCTGTTCCGCAGCCGTCTTTCTCGGCAGGCGCCGCCGGGTCTTCGACCGGTTGGTGTCCCTCAGCGGCGCCGGTCCGGGCGACCGCGTCCTCGATGTGGGTTGCGGCACCGGCTATTTCGCGACCCGACTTGCCGCGGCGGTGCAGCCGGGCGGCCGAGTCGACGGTATCGACCCGTCCCCGCCGATGATCGACTACGCCACCGGGCGGCGCGGCACCGCGCACGCCGGCTTCTCCGTCGCGGCCGCCGAACAGCTGCCCTTCCCCGACGCTTCCTTCGATGTGGTGACCTCGACCCTGGTCATTCACCACATCGCCCCGGGCGCCCGATCCGCGGCAGCGCGGGAAATGTCCCGGGTCCTGCGACCCGGGGGTCGGGTGCTTGTCGCCGATTTCCGTCCGCCGACCAACCCGATCGCGAACCACCTGATCGGGGCCCTCGCCGGGCACGCCATGCAGCACGCCCCGATTGACGAATTCTCCGTATTCCTCGACCAGGCCGGATTGCACACCACCACAACCGGCGAACAAAAACCCTGGCTGCGCTACCTTCAGGCGGACAAGGCCCAGTGAGCAGCGGAGCGAGTGTGGTTCTCCTCCCGGGTCGCGACGGCTCGCGAGAGGTGTGTGCGGCGGATGTGTCAGTTTCTAAGCCGAGCGTCGCATCACATGGGCGGCATAGTCATCGGCATGTTCATCATCGGCGGCAATATGCCCATCATGCGCATGCACATCATCATCGTGTCCATTCCCATTTTCCTCACCTCCTTTCTCGGATCCGGTGGTGGTGTCGTGGCGGCAACGGGAAGGCTCTAGACGTCGGTGGGCTGGTCGAGGGATCAATGCCGGGCCGATGACCGGCAGCCGCCTCAGCTGTCGTAGTCGAGGCGGGTCATCATTCCTGCTTCCTGGTGGTAGGCGTTGTGGCAGTGCAGCATCCAGTCACCGGGATTGTCGGCGACCACGTTCACCGGGACCGAGCGCATCGGCGGCACGATGACGGTGTCCTTGCGCGGGCCGGGGGTGCCGTCGGGTGTGACGATCTGGAAGGTGTGCCCGTGCAGGTGCATGGGATGCCACATCATCGTCATGTTCGTGAAGGTCAGCCGGGCGCGTTGACCTTGCCGGATCGTCAACGGCTCGGTCTGATCGTAGGGGCGGCCGTTGATGGTCCAGTGGTAGCCCATCATGCCCCCGCCGAGATCCGCGGACAGGTTCACTTCCGGGCGCCCCCCGGGCAGCTGGACGGTGTCGGCGGCGACGAAGGTGTCCACGGTCCCGACCCGGCCGTCGAGTTCGCGGGGGCGGAATCCCGGGCCGGGAGCGGATCCCGCGCCGGTGCGCAGCACGGCCCGGGCGTACGCGTTCTTGCCTTCGGCCGCCGCGACAAGGGGAAAGACACCGTCCCCGGCGGTGACGATCACGTCGTAGCGTTCACCCATGCCGAGCAGGAGGGTATCGACGTCGACCGGGGTTATCGGGTAGCCGTCGGTGTGGGTGACGGTCATGGTGTGCTCGGTCAGGGCGATGCGGAAGGCGGTGTCGGCGCCGGCGTTGATGATGCGGATCCGTACACGCTGGCCGGGTGCGGCCGTGAACGTCGTCGGTGCGGTCGGGATCCGGCCGTTGATCAGGTAGTACGGGTAGGTGATGTCGCCGGCGTCGCCGCCCAGGAGGCTGCTGGTGCCCACCCCGGTCGAGGTCGCAGTGGCGGTGTCGGCGCCGGATTGATCCGTGCCACCGCCCATTCCTCCCATTCCGGGCATGTTCCCCATGCCGCTTGGTCCGCCCATCGAGTCCATCCCACCCGATTGCAGGTTCGAGAAGATCTGCCGGGGGCCGGGGCCGATACCGTCGGTCCAGTCGTCGAGGACGACGATCCATTCGGCGTCGTAGTTGCCGGGTTCGTTCGGGTCGTCGACGATGACGGGAAGGTAGAGCCCGTAGTCGGTGTCGAGGCCGACGTGCGGGTGCGCCCAGTAGGTGCCCGCATGCGGCACCGAGAATCGGTAGGTGAAGCGTTGACCCGGTCCGATGTCCCGGCTGGCGAGGCTGGCCCCGTCCATGTCGTTGCGCAGCGCAATGCCGTGCCAGTGCACCGAGGTCTCGTGGTCGAGGCCGTTGGTTAGGGCGGCAACTATCTCGTCGCCGACGTTGGCCCGAATCGTCTTCCCGGGAACGGCGTTGCCGTAGGCGAGGGTGCGCACGTGTATCCCGCCGAGGTCGATGTCGGTGGTCTGCGGGTTCAGGGCGGCGTCGACGGTGCGGCCTGTGTGCGACCGTGCCGCCTCGGCAGCGGAGACGGCGTCCGCGGCGACCGGATGCGGGCCGGGGGAGGATGAGTCGCGGGTGCAGGCGGCGAGGGCGAGGCCACCCAGTCCCGCGGCGGCGGTGAGGAAGGCGCGCCGGTTGAGGCCGAATCCGTTGTCAGGCACGTTGGTCACGGGATTCTCTCTCGCACTGCGCCCAGTACACGTGCGCCAGGTGTACGACGCTGTCGTGCGGTCCTGCCGGGTTATCGGTCATGTCCGGTGCGCAGTTGGTCTCTGCGGATGCGGTACTCCTCGGCGTCGATCTCCCCTCGGGCGAAGCGTTCGTCGAGGATCTTGTCCGCGCTGGGCCGGCTGGTGGCGTCGGTGTCGTAGGGAGGGTGGTGGTCCGCGCCGATGGTGCGGAACAGTGCCATGACCCCGACGATGACCAACCCCCAGAACGCGACCATCAGCCCGGCCATCAGCATCCAGCCGCCCCAGCCCATTCCGTAGCCCATTCCGCTGTTCCACCACATCATGGTTGTTCGCCCTTCGTTGCTCTCCATCGTTGATTCCGGATGCGGTGAATCGATGTGGGTTCTGTGTTGTTTCGCTGAAGATATGGCCGATTCGGGGCGGCCCGCACCGGATCGGGAGGGCACCGGCGACGATGGAGACCATGGACAACACGCCGCCCCACTCGCCCGAGGGCGCCGCGGGATATCGGGCCCTGGTGGTCGACGACGAGCGCCCGCTGGCGGCGGTGGTCGCCAGCTACCTCGAACGGGAGCACTTCGAGGTCGCCGTCGCCCACAACGGGGTCGATGCGCTGGCTCTGGCCCGGGAGATCGACCCCGACGTCGTGGTCCTCGACCTCGGGCTGCCGGGCATGGACGGAATCGAGGTGTGTCGGGGCCTGCGGACGTTCTCCGACGCCTATGTGGTGATGCTGACCGCCCGCAGCGCGGAAATGGACACCATCATCGGGCTGTCCGTCGGCGCCGACGACTACGTCACCAAACCGTTCAGCCCCCGGGAGCTGGTGGCCCGCATCCGCGCCATGTTGCGACGGCCCCGGAAGGCCCCGGTGTACGAGACACCGCCGCCCGGGCCGGGCGTGACCGAGGCTCCGCCACGGGTCTTCGGGGCGCTGAGAATCGACGTGGCGGGCCGGGAGGTGTGCCTCGGCGAGCAGCCGGTGATGTTGACCCGCACCGAGTTCGATGTGCTGGCGGTCTTGTCGTCCCGGCCGGGTATGGCATTTGGTCGGCGTCAGTTGATCGAGGCCGTGTGGGGAGAATCCTGGGTCGGGAACGAGCACCTCGTCGACGTCCATGTCGGTCACCTGCGCCGCAAGCTCGGCGACGACCCCGCCGCACCCCGGTACGTCACCACCGTCCGCGGCATCGGATACCGGATGGGGACCGGGCAATGACCTCGCATCGGGACCGGCCCCGCACCCTCGGCCAAGGTCCGGTGCGAGGCCGTGGCCCCGGCCTCGGCGTCCGGCTGCTGCTGGCCCAATCACTGGTCCTGGTTGCCGGTGTCGCCACCTGTTGGGTGGTCGCGGTGTTCGCCGGCCCCCCGCTCTTCCGCGAACACCTGCACCGCGCCGGGGTGCCGGCCTCGTCCGACGAGCAGTTCCACGCCGAGCAGGCGTACCGCTCGGCCACAGCCATTTCCCTGGCAGTGGCCCTCGGGGTGGCCTCCCTGGCCGCGTTGGTGGTGACCTGGTATTTCAGTCGGCGCCTGCAGCGTTCGGTGACCGAGGTGGCCTCCGCGGCGACCGCGGTGGCCGACGGGCGCTACGACATCCGGGTCACCTCACCGCACCTGGGCGAGGACTTCGACGCACTCGCCGAGGCGTTCAACCGGATGGCCGCCGGGCTCGAATCGGTCGAGACCGCTCGCCGCCAACTCCTCGGGGACCTCGCCCACGAAATCCGCACCCCGGTGTCGGTGCTCGAGGCGTACATGGAGGCACTCGAGGACGGGGTCGAGACCCTGGATGCCGACACGATCATCATGCTGCGCGATCAGACCCGCAGGCTGGTCCGTTTCTCGGACGACGTCAGCGCACTCTCCCATGCGGAAGAGAGCCGGACCTCGATCGAGCCGACCTGGGTCGACCCCACCGCACTACTCTCGACTGCTCTCACCGCCGCGGCGGACCGCTACACCGCCAAGCAGGTGACGCTGACCTCTCGCGTTCCTGCGCACCTTCCCCGCCTGTGGGCCGACCCGGAGCGGCTCGGGCAGGTGCTCGGCAACCTGCTCGACAACGCCTTGCGGCACACCCCCCGGGGCGGCCGGGTGGAGGTGACCGCGCAACAGCGACCCGAGCTGCTGGTGATCGAGGTGACCGACACCGGCGACGGCATCGCCGCCGAACACCTCCCGCACCTGTTCGAACGGTTCTACCGTGCCGATGCGGCACGCGACCGCGAACACGGCGGCGCCGGGATCGGACTGGCGATCGCCAAGGCGCTCGTCGACGCACAACACGGTCACATCACCGCCCGCAGCGACGGCCCCGGAACCGGCAGCACCTTCACCGTCACCCTTCCGCTGCGCCGAGATCAGCGGTGAGGAAGTACTCGGTGACGGCGATCGATTCTAGCCGGCGGTGCTCACTGTGTTCTCCTCGGACGAAGTCAGCGGCGGGTGTGCGACTCCGCGACGCCGGGGTGTCACAGCGAGGCCAGGATGCTCTGCATCGTGGTGATTTCCTGCTGTTGGGTGTCGGCGATGGTGCGTGCCATCGCGACGGCGTCGGTGTGCTGACCGGAGTCGATTTCGTTCTGCGCCATGGCGATCGCGCCCTGGTGATGGGCGATCATCTGCGTGAGGAAGAGCCGGCTGGCGTCCACACCCTGAGCGTTCTGCAGCGCGGTCATGTCGTCGGCGGACATCATCCCCATCCCACCGGCGCCGGGCGCCGGGATTTGCGAGGACTGCATCGGCATGGCGTGACCCGGCATCTCCATCCCGGGTGTGGACATCGGCATGTTCTCCCCGGTCGGGTTCATTCCCGGCACGGACATGGGCATGCTCTGGCCCGGGGTCATCATCCCAGGTGTGGACATCGGCATGCCGGACTGTCCCCACTCGGTCAGCCAGCCCTGCAGCTGCTCGATCTCCGGGCCTTGGGCCGCCTTGATCTGGTTGGCCAGCTCGGTCACCCGGGAGTCGATACCGTCCTTGGCGAGCACGGCATCGCTCATCTCGATCGCCTGCGTGTGATGGGGAATCATCTGCTGCGCGAACGACACGTCCGCCTCGTTGTGGGTCGCGGCGGAGGCGGTGGTGGCGGTGACGCTCGCCGAGGTACTGCTCTGCGCTGACTGATCGGTGCTGGAGTTGCTACAGGCGGTCAACGCGACCAGGGCGGCGACCGCGGCGGCGCCGACGGCAAGGTTCGTGGTCTTCATGGCAGGGAAATTCCTTTCTCACTTCTCGACACAGGTGCTGATCACCCCGGACACGGGGACGTTGGTCAGTGCTCGGGCATGCTCCGCGTACCGAGCGTCGCGGGAAGTCGCAGGTACCGCGCGAGCAGGGCGGTGAGCACCCTTCGCATCGAGGGCTCGGTGGATGCGGCCCCCGGTCGGGCGCCGTCGGAGGTCGGTTCCGGTCGGGGCCGTCAGGATCGGACGAGACGGGCGATGGCGTTGGAGGCTTCGGCGATCTTGGCCTCGGCCTGGTCGCGGTCGCCGGTCGCGGCGGCATCGACCACACAGTGGCTGATGTGATCTTCGAGCAGCCCTAGCGCCACGGCCTGCAGGGCCTTGGTCATGGCCGAGACCTGGGTGAGGATGTCGATGCAGTACTTCTCTTCCTCGACCATCCGTTGAAGCCCGCGGGCTTGGCCTTCGATGCGCCGCAGGCGCATGAGGTAGGCGTCCTTGGACTGGATGTAGCCGTGGCCGGCCTCGGGGGTCTCGGTGCTCATTGCCGACTCCTCTCATCGGGCCGCTTCCACCCCCCAACATACCCATGATGGGTATCGGCGGGTGGCGGCGGCGGGAGATACCCGATCCCAGGCACCGGGGTCGACGAGGCGTTCCGTGGGGGTTTCTTCGACGCCGTTTCGCGGGCCCGCCCGCGTCGGCCGTGGACGGGTCCGCGACTGTCACCGGTATCGATGGCGGGAGTCGTCGGTGATCAGGCGGTAGAGGACATACAGCGAGAACCAGGTGATGAGCACGCTCACCAGGACCAGCAGTATCTCGTAGAAGATGACCACGATCTCCTCCTCTGACGTGCGGGTGGACGGTGAATTCGGTTGGTGACGAATGCTCTTTGCTCATCGGGGACCGGTGGGGGTGGGTTCGGGCGCCGGCAGGGGCTGCGTGAGTTGCGGTTCGGGTGGGGAGGGCAACGCGAGCCGTTTGAGCATCAGGGCGTTGACCGCCACGATGACGCTCGACCCGGACATCGACAGGGCGGCGATCTCCGGGCGCAGCACCAGTCCCAGGGAGGGTTCGAAGACCCCGGCGGCGATCGGCAATGCGATGACGTTGTAGCCGACGGCCCAGCCGAGGTTCTGCCGCATCTTGCGCAGCGTGCCGCGCCCGATCCGCAGGGCGATCGGCACGTCGAGCGGGTCCGAGCGCATCAGCACCAGATCGGCGGTCTCGATCGCGACGTCGGTGCCGGCACCGATCGCGATGCCCAGGTCCGCCTGGGCCAGGGCGGGGGCGTCGTTGACGCCGTCGCCGACCATCGCGACCGTCTTGCCCGCGCGCTGCAGTTCGGCGATCTCGGCGGCCTTGTCGCCGGGGAGGACCTCGGCGATGACGGTGTCGATGCCCAGCTGCCCGGCGATGCGTGCGGCGGTGGCCTCGTTGTCGCCGCTGAGCATGACCACCTCGGCGCCGAGGTCGTGGAGGGCGGACACGGCGGCGGCGGAGGTGTCGCGGGCGGCGTCGGCCAGGGCGATCACCCCGGCCCCGCGGCCGTCGACGGCCACCAGCACCGCGGTACGTCCGCCCTGGGCCAGTTCGTCCCGCCGGTCCATCAGGGCACCGAAGTCGACCTGTTCGGCGACCATCAGCTTGCGGTTGCCGACCGCGACCCGGCGGCCGTACACCTGGGCGGTGGCCCCGTGTCCGGGCACGTTCTCGAACCCGGTCAACGGCAATTGCGGGATGCCGCGGTCGGTGGCGTAGCGGACGATCGCACCGGCCAGCGGGTGCTCGGATTCGCGTTCGACCGTCGCGACCAGCGCGAGGAACTCGTCCTCGACGATGCCGTCGGTGATCACGTCGGTGACCTCCGGTTCGCCCTTGGTCAGGGTGCCGGTCTTGTCCATCACCACGGTGTCGATCCGCGCCGACGTCTCGAGCGCGGTGGCGTTCTTGAACAGCACCCCGCGTTGGGCGCCGAGGCCGGTGCCGACCATGATCGCGGTCGGGGTGGCCAAACCCAGGGCGTCGGGGCAGGTGATGACCACGACGGTGATCGCGAACAGCAGCGCCGTCTGCACACTCTCCCCGACCAGCACCCACACCAGGAAGGTGCCGATGCCGCCGATCAGCGCGACCAGCACCAGCCAGAACGCGGCCCGATCGGCCAGGCGTTGCCCGGGGGCCTTGGAGTTCTGGGCCTCCTGGACCAGGGCGACGATCTGCGCGAGCACGGTGTCGGAGCCCACCTTGGTGGCCCGCACCCGCAGGGTGCCGGTGGTGTTGATCGACGCACCGATCACCTCGGAGCCGGGTGTTTTGGTCACGGGCAGGCTTTCCCCGGTGACCATGGACTCGTCGACCTCGGAGTGGCCGTCCTCGACGGTGCCGTCGACCGGGATCTTCGCGCCCGGCCGTATGAGCAGCAGATCCCCGGCGGTGACCTCGGCGGTGGGGATCTCGACCGTTTCGCCACCGCGCAGCACCACCGCCCGCGGCGGAGCGAGCTCGAGCAGGGTGCGGATCGCGTCGTTCGCGCCGCCGCGGGCCCGCATCTCGAACCAGTGCCCGAGCAGCACGAAGGTGGTCAGCATCGTAGCGGCCTCGTAGAACACATCCCCGGGGCCGGTCAGGGTCACCCCGACGCTGTAGAGCCAGCCGGCCCCGACCGCGACGGCAACGAGCACCATCATGTCCAGGGTGCCTGCCCTCAGCGCCCGGTAGGCGCCGTCGAAGAAGATCCACGCAGAGTAGAACACCACCGGCAGGCTCAGCAGCAGGGTGAACACGTCGTCGCGCAGCCCGAACGGTGCCGGCACCATGAACCCGAACATGTCCCGGCCCATCGGGGACCACAACATGATCGGGACCGACAGCACCAGCGCCACCAGGAAACGGTTGCGCATGTCGCGGACCATGGCGTCCATCGACATCCCGGCGTGACCGCCGCCGTGGCCCATCATCTCCTGCGGCGACCGCCCCGCAGGCGCCTCGTGCCCGGCGTGCAGGTCCTGCGCCGCCGTCCCGGCGGGCTCGGCCGGTGCTTCGGTCGCCGGGCCGGTCGGCTCGGACATCGGATCGCAGACATGATCAGGGACCGAACGCCCGGCGCAGTGATAACCGCAGTCACGCACCCACTTCGACAGTTCGACCACCGACGTGAGGCCGGGATCGTAGGTGACGGTGGCGGTCTGGTTGACCGCATTCGCCTCCACGGAGGTGACACCCGGTCGGCGGCGCAGGGTGGCCTCGACGGTCGCCGTCGAACTCGCCCAGTGAACCCCACTGACCTCGAGCACGGTGGTTCTGTTCATTCGCGCTGGCACCTCTTCGTTGTGGCGGCACCGAAGCCGGCGCCCCGCTCGAGCATCACTGCCGTCTGCCGGTCCGGGTCCGGCCCGGGCACCCCTTTACCGTCGTCCCCGGCGCGGGAGTCAATGCCGTTGTCCCCCCATCGAAAACATCATCACCGCCATCATCCCGAAGCACGCCACCGCGAACACCAAACTCCCGAGTCCCACCGTTCCGCTAACGATCAGCGCGGCCGCGACAATCAGCATCGGAATGCAGCAGGCAATCATCATCCACCGGTGACGACTGCGACCACCGGCCCCCCGTGGTTCCTCACCAGCCCCACGGTCTCCGCCGCCGCCGACGTACGGCGCCCGCCCATCCTCGTTCGTCATGATGTTCCGCCCTTCAACGAGACCGGGACATGGCCCAGCCTCTGGTACAGCGGGCAATGACCGGTCGACCCGGTCACCACCAGATCCAGTCCGGCGGCGATGAGCAGCACGGCCGCCACCATTGACCAGAGCGAGGCTCCGCCCGCGATGACCATGAGACCGCCGGCCATACCGACAACGCCGATCACGATCCGGACGATCCGCTCGGCCGGGGTGACGTTGACACTCCAGCGCTGTGTCATTGCTACTCCCTCGCTTCCGCCGCAACCGGTTTCACCGGCCGCTACCTGACCGGTCATGTCCGAGACTGCCCCCACCGGGTATGCCTTGATTAGTGATTTGATGAAGATTCGATGAAGAACCAACCGGCGGAAGCCGGTCGGTGAACCCTTCACCCTGCTGACCTCGCCTTTTCGCGGCCGACGAAACAAACCGATTTACCGCTACCCCCTATGGGTATATCTTCGGTTCAGGCTCACCGGAGCGTGGGCACGGAAAGGTGGAGATCGATGACTGTCACCACATACAAGGTCGAGGGCATGACGTGCGCGCACTGCGTGTCGACGGTGCGGGCGGCGGTGGGCTCGGTCCCGGGGGTGACCGGGGTGGAGGTGGATCTGGCGGCGGGAACGGTGACCAGCGCGGGCGGGCCGATCGGCGGCGCTGTCGCACAGGCCATCTCCGACGCCGGGTACGACGTCGTGACGGCAGGGCGCGACACGGCGCCGCATGACACGGTGGTCGGTACCGCCCTGCCCTTGGTCGGCGATGCCGGCGGGTGCTGCTGCGGCTGAACCCGCCATCGGCCGGGGTGTGCGTCCGGGCCGGTGGGCCGAGGGTCCAGTGCGGTGCGGCGGCGGGGTGCATGGGCGATATCCGGGGAGCGCCGGACACCGCCCGGTTCCGCTTACCCCCTAGGGGTATTATGAGAGAGATTCGAGCGGCAAGAGGGATGAGCACATGACGACCCACATGACCGAATCCGGTGATCGAGAACATGATCTCGAGTTGTCGATCGGGGGAATGACGTGCGCGTCGTGTGCGGCGCGAATCGAGAACAAGCTCAACCGGATGGACGGGGTCACCGCGACCGTCAACTACGCGACCGAGAAGGCCAGGGTCACCTTCGCCGACCGGGTGGCCCCCGAAGATCTGGTGGCGACGGTGGAGGCGACCGGATACACCGCCACCCTCCCTTCCCCCGCGGACGCCGGGGTGCCGACGGCCGCCCCCACCGAACCGGACGAGGCCGCCGAGTGGCGGCAGCGGCTGACCGTCTCGACGGTGCTGACCGTGCCGGTCGTGCTGTTGTCGATGATCCCCGCGCTCCAATTCGACAACTGGCAGTGGCTGACCTTGACCCTCGCCTCCCCCGTGGTGGTGTGGGGCGCGCTGCCGTTCCACCGCGCCGCCTGGGCGAACCTGCGGCACGGCGCCGCCACGATGGACACCCTCATCTCCGTCGGTGTCACCGCCGCCTACCTGTGGTCGCTGTGGGCGCTGTTCTTCACCCACGCCGGCATGACCGGCATGCGGATGAACTTCGACCTGCTCACCACCGGCAGCACCGAACCGCACATCTACCTCGAGGTCGCCTCCGCGGTGACCACCTTCATCCTCGCCGGCCGCTATTTCGAGGCCCGCGCGAAACGACAGTCCGGGGCGGCGCTGCGCGCCCTGCTCGACATGGGCGCCAACGACGTCGCCGTGCTCCGCGACGGATCGACCGAGATCCGCATCCCGATCGGCCAACTCGCGGTCGGCGATGTGTTCGTCGTCCGGCCCGGGGAGAAGATCGCCACCGACGGGATCGTCACCTCGGGCACCTCCGCGGTCGACGCATCCATGCTCACCGGCGAACCGGTCCCCGTCGAGGTCGGGCCCGGCGACAGCGTCGTCGGCGCCACCGTCAACGCCGGTGGCCGAATAGTCGTCCGCGCCACCCGCATCGGCGCCGACACCCAACTCGCGCAGATGGCACGGCTGGTGACCGAGGCACAGAACGGGAAGGCGCAGGTGCAACGCCTCGCCGACCGGGTCTCGGCGGTCTTCGTGCCCATCGTCATCGGGCTCGCACTGCTGACCCTCGCGGTATGGCTGCTGACCGGGAACACGGTGACGGCGGCGTTCACCGCCGCGGTCGCGGTGCTGATCATTGCGTGCCCGTGCGCGCTGGGGCTGGCCACGCCGACCGCGCTGCTCGTCGGCACCGGCCGCGGCGCCCAGCTCGGCATCTTGATCAAGGGCCTGCAGATCCTCGAATCGACCCGCCGCGTCGACACCATCGTCCTGGACAAGACCGGCACCGTCACCACCGGCCGGATGGCCGTCGCCTCGGTGCACGCCACCGACGGGGTGTCCGACACCGAAGTCCTGCGCCTGGCGGGCGCGGTGGAGGAGGCCTCCGAACACCCCATCGCCCGTGCGGTCGCCGCGCGCGCCGCCGAGGTGGGCCCGTTGCCGGCGGTCGAGGGCTTCGAAAACCACGGCGGCCGCGGGGTGTCCGGTGTCGTCGAGGGTCACGCCGTGCTCGCCGGCCGGAACAGCTGGCTTCGCGATGAGTGGGCGCTCAGCGCCCCCGACGGGCTGCAGCTCGTCGTCGACGAGGCCGAAACGCAGGGACGGACCCCGGTGTGGATTGCGTGGGACGGGGCGATCCGCGCGGTGATCGTCGTCTCCGACACCGTCAAGGACACCTCCGCGGCGGCGATCGGTGAACTACGTGAGCTCGGCCTCTCACCCGTGCTGCTCACCGGGGACAATCACCGCGCCGCGCAGAGCGTCGCGAACCAGGTCGGGATCGAGGAGGTGATCGCCGAGGTCCTGCCCAGCGACAAGGTCGACGTGATCAAGAACCTGCAGGATGCGGGGCGGGTGGTGGCGATGGTCGGCGATGGCGTCAACGACGCGGCCGCCCTCGCCCAGGCCGACCTGGGTCTGGCGATGGGCACCGGCACCGACGTCGCGATCGAGGCCTCGGACCTGACGCTGGTGCGCGGTGACCTGCGGGCCGCCCCGGACGCGATCCGTCTGGCGCGGGCCACCCTGCGCACGATCAAGGGCAATCTGTTCTGGGCGTTCGCCTACAACGTGGCGGCCCTGCCGCTGGCGGCGCTGGGCCTGCTCAACCCGCTGATCGCCGGTGCCGCAATGGCCTTCAGCTCGGTGTTCGTGGTGAGCAACAGCCTGCGACTGCGCCGGTTCACCCCCACCCGGTAACGAAGAAACGCGCCAGGTCGCCGGTCGAGCACACCGGGCGCGATCGACGCGATCACATGCCCAACCCGCCACGCACGGGGGTGGCGGGGGCCCGGTGGAACAACCACCCGGCCAGCGCGGTGAGCGCGAGCAGCCACGTCACCGCTCCCAGCAACGGCCCGACCGCGTCGAACCGTGCGGTCAGCCCGCCGTCGAGCAACACCCGCATCGCCCCGTATCCCGGGAGGCCGTGTGCCCAGGTCGCCGGTTCCGGCCGCAGCATCGGACTCTGGCCGATCCCGATGTCGAGAAAGGGCACCAGAAAGGCGATGAACACCCCACCCACGCGCCCGAAGATCGGCCCCAGGCAGAACCCGAGCAGCCCGTAGGTCACGGCCATCAGCAGGTTCCCGCCGACGTAGACACCCCATTGCCGGGCATCGAACACCGTCGCGGTCACCATCAACGACGAGACGGTCACCAGGGCGGCGGCGATCCCGATCATCGTCAACCGCACCCCGAGTAGGAGGGGAAAGGGGAACCCGGCCAGGGCCAGTCGCTGATCGCCGGCTCGGGCGTCGAGCCCGATGAACAGCCCGGCCAACGCCGCGAGCGAGGAGACCGCGATCGGGGTCATCGTCCCGGCATGCACATCCGGCAGCCAGAACACCTGCATCACCGCTCGGCCGCCCTCGACGAGGGAGAACATGCCGGACTCCTGCGCGGTCATTGCCTTGGCCAGCACGATGAACACCATCGGCACGACGATCAGCAGCACCCACAGCACCGGGTTGCGGCGGTAGTCCCGCAGTCCCATCCGCAGCCCGGCCGAAAACTGAGCCCACCCGGAACCGGAGGCGGATCGCCGCCGCGTCAACCGGACCGCACCGACGATCGCGGTGATGACGGCGGTGCTGACGATCAGCGCCGCGAACATCCACACCAGCGCCCAGCCCAGGTCCCCGATCCGGCCGCCGTGCCGGGACGGAATGTCCACCATCCACAGCGTGACGAAATGCGTCGGGAACCACCGGGTTTCGATGCGATCGGCGGAGCCGACGGCGGGGCCGAAGAACACGTCCAGAATCCAGACGAACAAGATGAGGACGGTGCCGTTGACTGGGTTGCGCACCAGCGCCCCGACCAGGGCGCCGATCGCTAGATAGATCACCGCGAACATCATGGTTCCGGCGATCGCCCGGCCGAGGTCACCGATTCCGGTGCGCGCGGCCAAGGCGAGCAGGGCCGCCGCCGCGACCAACACCCCCAGCACCAGTCCGGTCCCGAGCCGGGCCGCGACCAACCGCATCGGCGCAAGGCCCGCCGACACCAGCCGCCGATCGGCGGCGCGAGCCGCGCTGATCTGGAAGAACATGGCGATACCGGCGAGGAATCCCGCCGCCCAACCGGCGGTCGCGGTTTCCACCGCGGGCCCGCCCGCCCCACCGAGCAGCTTCGCGGCATCGGCCATCGACCCGGCCGCAACAATCACAAACACCACCGGGACCAGCACAAGCACCAACACGTTGACGGGGTTGCGGGCGTAGTCGACCAGGAATCGGTGGATGAGCAGTGAGACCGCGCCCGGCGCCCTCGGCAGGTGATCACCGGCTTTCATCTCGCCGCCGCCGTCCCGTTGTGCAGGTCGACGAAGCGGTGCTCGTCGGTGACGAAGTGACTGATGATCAGCACCGAGCGCCCCGTTCGGCGGCGCTGCGCCACCAGTTCCCAGAACCGCAGGTAGGTGTCCCAGTCGAAACCGGAGTACGGCTCGTCGAGCAGCAGCACCTCCGGGTCGGCGAGCATCGCCAACCCGAGGTTGAGCTTCGCGAGGGTACCGCCGGACAACCGGTCGGCGCGGGTGTCCGCGTAACGCTCGAAGCCGAGCGCGCTGTAGAGCGCCCGGCGGGCGCGTCGCTCCTCGTCCGGGGCCATCCGGTAGGCGCAGCCGAACAACTCGAAGTGTTCGTCGCAGGTCAACCTCTCGTAGACCACCGGCTGCTGCGGGCAGTATCCCAGCCGCCCCGACCGGGTCACGGTGCCGGCATCCGGCCGGTACTCGCCGACGAGAATCTTCATCAACGTCGACTTCCCCGAACCGTTCTCCCCGGTCAGCCCGACCACCTCACCCGGCTGCAGCACCAGATCCACGCCCCGCAGTACCCGGGAATCGCGGCGGACCGGCCACCACCCCTGCCGGAAACTCTTCTCGATTCCGTCGGCGGTCAGCACCGCGGTCACCGGCGCCGACCCCGCGGATCCCGAACTGTTCATCTCGCTCCTCGGAACACTGGCGGTGATCAGCTGGACCTCAGCGCCACCGCGTCCAGCGCGTGCACACCACCGGCGGCCGGCACCAGAAAGCGGCGGTGGGGGTGTCGAATCGGACGCCGTGACGTCGAGCTCGAGGTGGCCACCCTTTCCGCCACACGACATCAACCCGGACGAGTGCCTCCTGATCGCACTCTCTCGGGTTGTGACCCGCCGATTCCTCAACTCAATACCGTGCGGGCGCCGGGCGCACTCGATCGGTCTCCTTCTTCAACGAATCTTCACAAACCCTCACCGATTTGCGGGGGTTCGCCGCCGACACTCGGCAACGAACCGACGCATACCGGGTCAGGCCCGCGGAAGGGTCGCCGCCGACGCTGACTGCGCAAGACCGTTCGAGTGCACGTCCCCGCGCGCAGGACACCGAGGGTGTCCACCAGGGACCGGGTGAGAGCCGCCGGCACGCCCGTCGCCGACGACTCGCTGTCCGTCTCCGACGTCATCCTCCCCGCCCAGGAAAGCGGCCTGGACGAGGTACGTGCCCTGCTCGGCGAGGAAGGTCTGATTCCCGCCGCCGCAGCTTCGGAAGACCCTGACCTGGGATCAGAGCAAGGAGATGGCGTTGCACCAGCAGATCACCGCCGAGACCGGCCTGGACGTGTTCTTCTGTGACGTCCACTCGCCGTGGCAGCGCGGCAGCAATGAGAACCTCAACGGGCCTCTGCGTCAGTACTTTCCCAAGAGCAGCGACCTCAACATCCCTACGCCAGAGCGTCTGGTCGAGATTGCCTTCCAGTTGAATAGTCGACCCCGCAAGACCCTGGAGTGGGCAATTCCGGTTTCGCTCCTTACTGAGATACCGTCATCGACGACAAGCCCGACTGTTGCGACGTTCGCTAGATTCTGCAGGGCCAAACATGTCGCCTGCTCCTCGGTCGGCGGCTGCTGCCGCGGTTCCGGTCTTCCGGAAACGGTCGGCGCCCCGTGGCATTCGGATACTGATCATTCGGATCCTTATGTGGTGCTGGTGATGTCGGTGTCCTTCACGTTGCCGTAGTCGTCGTTGATCAGCACGGTGGTGCGGTCGGGGCGGTCGATCATCGAGGCGGCGATGGAGGATCGGTAGCCGGAGGCGCAGTGCACCCAGATCTCCCCGTCGGGGAGGGTTCCCTGTCGGTCGGCGAGTTCCTGGAGCGGGATGTTGATCGCCCCGTCGATGTGGCTGCTGTCGTATTCGTTGCGTTGGCGTACATCGAGGACGGTGATGTCGTGCTCGGGAAGTCTCTCCGCGAGGGCGGGGAAGTCGGCGACCCGGTAGGACCGCAGTTCGGTGCCGGCGACGAGGGTGTGGATTTCGCCGACCGCGGCACCGGCGAGGTCATCGATGCCGATGCGGACCAGTTCGCGGCGGGCGTCGTTGACCTGGTCTTCGTTTTCGCCGATCAGGGTCAGCGGTGCACCCCACTGGTAGAGCCAGCCGAGGTAGGTGACGAACGAGTCCGACAGCTCGAAGCCGAGGGTGCCGCCGAGGTGGCCGGCGGCGAAGGCGGTGCGCTCCCGTAGGTCCACGACCCATTCGCCGGCGTCGATGCGGCGGCGGAGCTCGTCGGGGTCGACGGGTGCGGGCAGCGACAGGTCGACCGGGGGCGGTCCTTGGGTGTTGATAACCCCCATGTGCGCGTAGTAGGCCGGATACTCGGACAGGCCGGCGATCAGTTCGTCGACGTAGCTTTGCTCGTCCTGGGTCAGGGCGGGGTTGGTGGTGCGTTGTTCACCGACGGTGGAGGAGTCCCCGCTCGCGGGGGTGGCGGCGCAGAAGCTGCCGAATCCGTGGGTGGGGTAGATCTTGGTGTCGGCGGGGAGCGCGTCGGCCAGACGGCGCACCGAGTGGTACTGGGCGTGGGTCAGTTCCCGGGTGTGATCGTCGCCGAGGAGGTCGGTGCGGCCGGTGGTGCCGAAGAGCATCGAGCCACCGGTGAAGACGGCGTGGGGGGTGCCGGCGGTGTCGCGCAGGACGTAGCTGACGTGGTGGTGGGTGTGGCCGGGGGTGTGCATGACCTGCAATTGGATCGGTCCGGCGTCGATGAGGTCGCCGTCACCGACGGCGCGCCGCTGGTAGCCGACGTCGTCGCCGGTGGGGACGACGTACTCGGCACCGGTGGTGCGGGCCAGTTCGAGGCCGCCGGTGACGTAGTCGTTGTGGATGTGGGTCTCGAGGACGTGGGTGATCCGCACATCCCGGTCGTGGGCGAGGGCCAGCACCCGGTCGATGTCGCGTTGCGGGTCGAGGACTACGCCGACAGCGCCGTCGGTGACCAGGTAGCTGCGATCGCCCAGGCTCGAGGTCTCGATGATCGACACGTCCATGACTCGTACCTTTCTCACATATTCTCTGGTGTTCGCATACCCGGGTGGGCATAGGTGAAACGGTGTTGTGGTCGCCCGTCCTGCTGTCAGCGGAGAAGGACTGTGTCGACCAGGACGTATGCGGCGACGACGAAGACGAGGTAGGCGAACCATCGCTGCAGCCGGTCGGTGTCGACCTTGGTGCCGAAATGACTGGCGATCAGGGACCCGGCGACGGCGGTGCCGGCGAACGCGGCGGTGATCGCCCAGTCGATGCCGGCGCCGCTCAGGTGCGAGACCAATCCGGCCGTCGAGTTCGCGACGATGATGATCAGCGAGGTGCCGATTGCGACCGACATGTGCAGACCGAGCATCAGCACCAGGGCGGGGATGATCAAGAAGCCGCCGCCGACACCGAACAGGCCGGTCAGGAATCCCACAGCGATCCCCGCGGGGATGGATCGGGGGGCGCAGCGGCGCCAGTCGATCCCCGAGTCCCCGACCTCGCAAGCGGTGCCGGTGTCGCCTCGATCCATCAGCATCCGGATCCCGGCGAGGACCATCACGGCGGCGAAACCGACCATCACCACCGATTGCGGCAGCACACGCCCGACCGCGCTGCCGGCGAAGGTCGCGGGAATACCGCAGGCGGCGAAGACCCCGGCCATGCGCCAGTTCACTTGGTGCTCGCGAATTTTCGGGATGGCTCCGACGAGGGAGGCGACACCGATCACCAGCAGGGAGATCGGGATGGCCTGCTCGAGGTCGAGGCCGAGGCCGAAGACCAGGGCGGGGACGGCCAGGATCGATCCGCCGCCGCCGAGGAGTCCGAGGAGGACACCGATGATCGCCCCGAGCGCGAGTGCGATCGTTATGTCCACAGAACTCCTTTCGCCTCAGCCGTGTGGGCGGGGTCGGGTGTGGTTACCGGTCGCCGGTGTCCCGGGAGAGGGTGTCGATGGCGGCCTGCAACGCGGCGGTGGCGTCGTCGGCGACCGCGCCGAGCCCGGGTTGGTCGGCGACCTGGACCATCACCTGTGGGTTCATCGCGTCGATCAGCACCGTGCCCGGATCGTCAGGGTCGGCGCGCACGACGACGTTGCACGGCAGGAGTAGTCCGATCTGCCGGTCCACGGTGACCGCCCGGTGGGCGAGCGGCGGATTGCAGGCGCCGAGGATCAGGTAGTCCTCCATGTCTTCACCGAGTTTCGCCTTCAGGGTGGCCTTCATGTCGATCTCGGTGAGGACGCCGAATCCCTGCTCGGCCAGGGCTTTGCGGGTGCGGTCCACGGCGTCGGCGAACGAGGTGTGCAGGTTGGTCGAGAGTGCGAGTGTCATGAGCGCCTTCTGCCTTTCTGTGAAGCAAGGGCTGATCGGTGGCGGCCTGCGCCGGTCATCGTCCAGGCGGGGCGGGACATGGAGCGGCGAGCCGGGGCACACCGAGGCGGTGGAGCAGCAGGCTCGCCGGGCACCAGCCCACTGCGCTGTAGAGCAGCAGGTTCGCGGCCACGAACCCGGTGAGCAGCAGCCACCACGACGTAAAGTTCAGTGTCAGTGCGATGCTCGCGAGTACCACCGTTGCGGCGAGGAGCGGCACGATCCTGTCGATCGTCCAGCTGCGCCGGCGGGTCGCGTCGGTCATGGTTACCTTTCGTCGACGTCGAACGGAGGTAGGGGCGCCGGACAGGGCCTCAGGCGAGGGCGAGGAACAGCTTCTCGAGTTCGGCCTCGGTCATCGGTTCCTTGCCTTCCTCGGCCGCCTCGCCGGTGAGGCATTCGCGTAGCCCGGTGGCGACGATCTTGAACCCGGCTTTGTCCAGGGCGCGGGAGACCGCGGCGAGTTGGGTGACGACGTCCTTGCAGTCGCGTCCCTGTTCGATCATCGAGATCACCCCGGCGAGTTGCCCGTGGGCCCGGCGGAGCCGGTTGAGTACCAATGCAATGCTGTCTTCGTCGCCGACCATCATGGTTCCTTTCCTGAGACCTGATATCAGTATACCCCTGGGGGTACCACCGGTGAGGTGGGTGCATTGTGTAATGCCCCACCCCCGGGGCGGACACGGACCCGGCGCTCAGTGGGAGAATCTGATGGTCGGCAGGATCTTGCGCAGCCAGGCCGGTGACCACCAGGCGGCGTGCCCGGTTAGCCGCAGCAGTACCGGCAGCAGCACGAGCCTGATCAGCACCGCGTCGAGGAGCACGGCGACGCCGAGGATGATGCCCATCTCTTTCGGGGGTAGCGGGTCGGCGAGGGCGAAGGTGAAGAACACCGCGACCATCACCGCGGCGGCGGCGAAGATCACCCGCCCGGAATGCGCGAGACCGTCGACGTGCGCGATCTTCGGATCGCCGGAGCGTTCGTAGTGTTCCTTCGCGGTGGCCAGCAGGAAGACGGTGTAGTCCATGGCGATTGCGAAGATCATGGCGGAGAAGAACACCGGCCCCCATCCGTCCAGGAAGCCCTGGGGGGTGAAGCCGAGCAGGCTCGCGCCGTGGCCGTCCTGGAAGATCAGCTTCGCGACCCCGAATGCGGCGGCGGTCGAGAGCAGGCTGACCGCGGTGCCGAGGATGGCAATCAGGGGTGCCTGCAGGGCGACGAGCAGCAGACCGAACCCGAGGATCAAGATGATGCCGACGATCAGCGGGAGGTAGTCGTTCAGGGCCTGCTGCAGGTCGAGGTTCTCTGCAGGTGCGCCGCCGACCAGGGCCCCGTCGGGCAGGTCGGCGCGCAGGGTGTCGAGGATGGTGCCCATCTGGTTGTCGGAGGGATCGACGGTCGGCATGGCCTGCAGCATGACGTAGTTGCTGCCGTCGGGGGCGGGCTGCGGCGGGGTGACCATGGCGATTCCATCGGTTGCGGCGGCCGCTGCGGCGGTCTCCGCACCCTCCGCGGTGGGGGTGATGATCTGCAGCATTCCCGGTGCCCCTTCGCCCATCTGGGCCTGGACGAGTTCGTAGCCCTGGCGGACCGGGGCGTCGGTGGGGACGACTTCGATCGAGGGCATCGCGACCTTCAGTCCGAGCACCGGGGCCGCCAGGGCGATGAGTACGAGCAGCGAGGCGATCGCGAAGGGCCACGGGTGGCGATGCAGTAGTTCGCCCCAGGCGGCGAACCGCGGTGAGCGGTGCTGTTGTCGCTTGGCGTGGGGCAGGGATCCGGCGTTGACTCTGCCGCCGAGCGCGCCCAGGGTGGCGGGCAGCAGGGTCAGGGTGGCCAGCAGGACGAAGAACACCGCCAGCATGATCCCGACGGCCATCGTCCGCACCGCCGGGGCGGGCACCAGCAGCACCGCGGACAGACTCACGAGCACGGTCAGTCCGGACAGGGCTACCGCCTTGCCCGCGGTGTCCATGGTCTCGGCCACCGCCGATCGCGGGTCGTCCCCGTTCTTCAGCGCGTCGCGGAAGCGGGAGACGACGAACAGGGCGTAGTCGATGCCGAGGGCGAGAGCGAACATCATCGCGAAGTTCATCGCCCACAACGAGATCGGGGTGATCTCGGTGAGCAGCACCAGGCCGCCGGCGGAGGCAATGAGCCCGGCCAGGGTCAGCAGCAGTGGCAGTCCGGCGGCGACGAGCGAGCCGAACGCGAGCACCATGATCGCCAGCGTGACGGGCCAGGAGAACAATTCGGCCTGGATCATCGCGTCGTGGTTGGCCTTGTTGAAATCGCTCCACAGGGCGGACGCTCCGGTCGGGTACACCTCGATTCCGTCCCCGGACAGGGCGGTCAGCTCGCCTTTGTGTTCGTCGACGGCCTTGACCATGTCGTCTGAACTTGCGTTCGCGCCGGCGATCAGGATGCCGGTGTGCCCGTCCGGGCTGATCGACATCCCCGGCTGTGGCGCGATGACCGCACCGAACCGGGTATCGCCCGCGAAGACGGTCCCGGCATCGCGCAGGGTCCGCCGCATCTGCGGGCTGTCGATGGTCTGGGTGTCCGAGTGCACGACCACCTGCACTGCGGCCGAGGAGTTACCGCCGAAGTGCTGCTCCGCGAGCTCGCGGACCTGCACCGATTCGGAGCCGTTGGCCTGCCACCCGGCGCCGGCTAGCGAGCCGAACACCGAGGGGGCCGCCGCACCGAGCGCGACCAGCGCGATCAGCCAGATGCCGAACACCATTTTGGTGTGGGTGGCCATCGCCACGCCCATGCGGCCCAGCACCCCGCTCTCGGCGGTGGTCGTGGTCGTGGTCGTGGGCTGGTCGCCGTCGACGGTGGTGCTGCGCGTCATCTGCGGTCTCCTTGATGGTGTGGGAGGAACGATCTGGTCGATGCAGGGGCGGGACGATCAGTGGTGGGGGCATGAGCCGTCTTCGCCGGTGTCGAGGGGCCGGCCCGCTGCGGCCCACCCGGAGGTGCCCTCGGTCACCGACACCGCGGGCCGTCCGGCAGTGACGAGGATTCGTGCCCCCTGCACGCTCCGGTTCCCGGACGCACAGATCATGTACACCACCGCGCCGGCCGGGATCTGCGTTACCCGGTCGCCGAGTTGTCCCAGTGGCAGCGACTGCGCGCCGGGCACGTGCGCATTCCGGTATTCCCACGGCTCCCGAACGTCGACGACGGGTGCTCCCGCCGCCCACGCGTCGGCGAATTCGCCGATCTCGATTTCACGCATGACACAACCTTTCATACCCTAGGGGGTATATATTTCGGCGTATGTTACCCCAGGGGGTATCGGTACGAGTCCTCCGGGTGGTGGGCACCGGCGACGTCGATGCGCACCGCTGGCGGGTTCCGGCTTCCCTGGGCCTCCGGCTCGGGCACGGGCTCCTCGGTGACCACGCGCCCGCATCTGCGGGGTGCGCCGTCACCGGGGTGGCGCGCTCGGTGGGCGGGCCCTCGCGCACGACAGCGCCGCGAGGGCGGCAGCAGCCCGATCTGCCGGTTGCCTGACCGCCCGATTCGCGGGCAGGGAGTTGCAGGCGCCGAGGACGGGGTTGCGTTCCGTCCTCTCGCCGAGCTTCGCCGTCGCGCCGGCCTGCATGTCGGTCTCGGTGAGCGCGCCGAATCCCCGCTCCGCCAACGACTCCTGGGTCTCGTCGACGGCATCTCCGAGTGCACGGTGGCCGGAAGTCAGGGCGGCAAGGGTCTGTCGGCCGGGCGGGTGGGTGGTGCGGTCAGCGGCCGAAGAGTGTGCCGAAGAATCCGGATTTCGCCGGGGGAGTGGCATTGTCCTGGCAGGTGCACTGCTGGGATTCGGGCACGGCCTTCATGACGCCGTCGACGTGCGCACCGCAGCCTCCCCAGGTGGTCTTTCCGCAGTCGGGGCACGTAACTGGATAACACATGGTGGGGTCCTCCTTGGGTACCGCTGATCGTAACGGCACGGACTATACCCCTAGGGGTATTTATCCGCGGGGAGTGTGCGGATGACCACAGCTTTCCTTGCCGGTTTCTTCCCCTCGGCTTCCACGGGCATTTGACCGACACGTGATTCGGGTTGCGGCGGTTTCCAGGGGATCCGCGGTGGCGCACAGTGCCTCAGGACGGCCGGTCGTCCGCGTGGGCGCTCGGCGGGAGTCGGCTGCGGTGGCCTCAGTGTGCAGATCGGTTGGTTGAGAGTGGTCGTCGCCGCCCGGTGGTGTTGACAGCAGTCCTTTCCGAAGGCGTTCTCGCCGAATATCGAAGCGCCCGGTCAGGTTAGGGGACCGTGAGCTGGTCATGGATTCCGGCGGTGGTGGCTTGTGAGGTCACCCGCGCTATTTCCTAGCGTCCGTGTGCCACGGTGGCCGACCCTCGAGCGGAGGCACGGCGCCCCGTTTCAGGCAGGTCCGGGTTGGCACGAGCAGACAGCCGGACATCGGGGGTGGGCGGGGTGGACCCGCTGTAGACCGCATCGACTACGACCGGGTCGAGGGCGGCGCGATGCGCGCTGCCGCGGCGCGGGGTGACGAACGGGGCAGCGCCGTGATTCCAGCTATCTTCCGGCCGGATTGTTCTCGTGGCCAGGTTCCTGATCGGCGTAAAACTCGTTGAACGCGGCGAATGCTCGGGGTCCGTAGACGGTGGCCGGCCCACCGTTCATCAGAATCGCGACGCCGATTGCCTCCGCCGCTTCCTGTGGTGTGCTGCCGTGCTCGGCGGCGCCGCGCGCGTGTGCGGCGATGCAGCCATCGCATTGCTTGCTCACGGCGATCGCCAAGGCGATCAGTTCTTTGGTCTTGGCGTCCAAGGCCCCGGGAGCCAGGGCGGCTTCGTGCAGTTGCCCGTAACCGGCGTAGACCTGCGGGATCGTTTGGCGCAGTGCCCGGGCGGGTCCCCGAAGTTCCTGTTGGACGGCCTTGCCATAGTCCATGCTCTACCTCCGGTTGCAGGTGGTCGCGTTCGGTATCGATCTCAGTCCGGCACGGGACGGGATTGAAAACACCACCGGGGCGGTGCACTCGGCGTGGGCGAATTGACCGTGGTCATCGAGGCGCCCGTCCTCCAGCGGGGAACCAGGCCATTGCTCCTGCCAGGGTGGCAGGGGGACCATGGACCGCGCCAGGGCCTTTGGTCCCCGGGGAAGACTCCTTCGACCGACGCCCACCGTTCGGGGAAGCAGATCGCCGCTCAGGCAAGTCCGGCTGGAGCGGTGGGGGACCGTGTCGGCTCGTGCACCGTCATCGGGTCTGCTCGCCGAAGAGTTCGGCGACGTATCGGACGGCATGGGCGACACTTCACGTCACGGACCGTGTCGGCGCGGGTGAGGGCCCGGGAAGGACCGCTATGCCTACCCCGCCGCGGCGTGTCGTTGTGCGAGCGTGGCGTGTACTGCGGCCATGTCGAGTTCCTTGATCTGGGAGATCAACTTCTCCAGGGCTGCGGGCGGGAGGGCTCCGGGTTGTGAGTACACGAGCACCCCGTCGCGGAATGCCATGATCGTGGGAATCGACCGGATGCCCGCGGCCGCGGCGATTTCCTGCTCGGCTTCGGTGTCGACCTTGGCGTGCACGACATCGGGGTGTCTGCGGGACGACTGTTCGAAGGTGGGCGCGAAGGCCCGGCACGGGCCGCACCACGACGCCCAGAAGTCGACGAGCACGATGGCGTTGTCGTTGATCGTGGATGCGAAGTCCGTGTGGGTGAGGTTCGTGGTGGTCATGAGGGGTCCTTTCGGTGGGGGTGTTTTTCGAGGGAGCGTCAGGCCGACACCTGCTGTGCGGCCCAGGCGTTGTAGCCGCCGACGAGATCGCTGACTTGCTCGATACCGCGGGCGCGTAGCAGCGACGCGGCGACGCTCGAACGCCATCCGCCGGCGCAGTGCACCACGATCGGCTTGCCGGTCGGCAGCTCTTGGGCGCGGGACCGTAACTGCGCCAACGGGACCGGGATCGCGCCGGGGATGACGCCGAAGTCGCGTTCGCCGGGGTTACGGATGTCGACCAGGGTGATCGCATCGTCGGCGAGCAGCCGGTCGAGCTGTTGAACGGTGGTGCGTGGTGCTGTTTGGACGAGATCGGCGAGTGCGGTGGGGAGGACGCCGCCGGTGTCGGTGCCCAGGTAGCCGATCACGTTGTCCGAGCCGATCCGGGCCAGGCGCATCGCCGCGTCCTGTTCCTCGCCCGGGTAGGTGATCAGCACGATCGCGTCGCCGACCTCGGCGACCATGCCGCCGGTTTCGGCGAACCGGCCGTCGAAGCCGACGTTGACCGCACCGCGCAGGTGTCCGGCGGCGAAGTCGTCGACGCTGCGGGCATCGAGCACCCGGGTGCCGGCGGCAAGTTCGGCGCGCACCCGATCGGCGAACAATTCCGGGATTTGGCGGTGCTGGTCGAGTGCCGGGTGGGTGGACTTGTTCAGGGCCGCGTCCACCGAGAAGTACGCCGGTACCGCGGGCTGACCGTCGGTGATCAACGCGACGAATGCGTCCTCGCTCATCGGCTGCGCTGACGCGTTGGTGCGCCGTTGTTCCCCGATGGTCGAGGTCAGCTCCGCGGACAGGTTCTTGCCACAGGACGAGCCGGCGCCGTGCGCGGGCATCACCGTCACACCGTGGGGCAGGGCCAGGAGCGTGTCGTGCACCGTGTGGTACATCGCGCGGGCCAGGTCCGTGGTGGAGCCGTCGCCGAGGTTGACCAGGTCGGGCCGACCGACGTCGCCGATGAACAGCGAATCCCCGGTCAGGACCGCGGTTGGGGTGGCGTCCGGGGTCTCCCGGACCAGGACGCTGATCGATTCCCAGGTGTGGCCGGGGGTCGAGAGGATCTCGAGGTCGACCCGCCCGAGGGAAATGTGCTCGCCGTGCGCGAGGCGACGGATCGGGTAGTCCGTCTCGGCGGCCTCGCCGAAGCCGATCCAGGCGCCGGTGGCCTCGACCAATTCGAGGTGCCCGGAGACGAAGTCGGCGTGGAAGTGGGTGTTGATCACCCCGTCGATGGTCAGCCCGTGCGTGCGGGCGTCGTCGAGGTACTCGGTGATGTCGCGGCGCGGGTCGACCACGACGGCTCGCCCGGTGGATTCGTCTCCGATCAGGTACGAGGCGTGGGACAGGCACTCGATGTAGTACTGCTCGAGAATCATCGTGGTCTCCTCCGAAGTTGGCAGGATCTTTCTCCTTGTCACCAAGCCTGCCATATACCCCGTGGGGTATGCAAGTACCCCTGGGGGTATTTGTCAGTTTCTTGACGAAATGCCCCGCCGGTATCAATCGGCCAGTGGCCACGACAAGGAAGTCGATGCCTGCGCCGCCCGGCATGAGCGTCCGGCGTGCGGTGGTGGAAGTGCGCGAAGGCCACGGATCCGTGCAGCCCATGTACCGGGTGTGCGGCTGATGCCGCTGGGCGAGGTGACTTCCTGGTCTCACCGACATGCCGGCGGGGGAGAGGATGTGCGTGTATCCGGGGAACCGCAGCCTGGTCGGGCACCGATCTCGCCGACGCCGCGTGGCGTGCGGTTTCGATGTTCGGTGGGACCGGGGCGGGGGTGCGCGCCCGGTGCCCGGGCAGGGCGGCTGGCGGCTGGCCGGCCGATAACTCTGCGGGCGCTGTCGAATTCGGCGCACGCTGCGTCCTGCTGGTTTGCTGTGGGGCACGTTCGGTGCACGCACTGCCAGTGCGCGGGTGCGGCTGGGCCGCTTCTCCCGACGTTCTGCGGGGTCAGCCTCGGATGGCGCCGTCCAATGCTGCGTGGTCGGCCAGATCCTCGGCCAGGAACTCCCGGAGCAGGTCCACTGCTTGCACAATCTTTTGGCTGCGTAGCGAGTAGAAGACGTTGTTTTTGACGCGGCGCGTCGTCACGATGCCTCGCTCACGCAGGATGGTCAGATGCTGGCTGGCGTTGGACTGGCTCATGCCGGTTGCCTCGCAGAGTTCCCCGACGCTCAGTTCACCCGATGACGGACGATGGCGAATTCCAATGGCAGGAACGCGATCAACGGGGCCTGCAGGGCACGGCCGACGAGAAGGACGGCGAACGACGGGGCGAAAGCGACGACGAAGGATCCCACGGCCACTGCCGCCGCGGACGCCACGAGCATTTTGCGATGGCCGTACATGTCACCGAGCTTGGCGATGATCGGCACGCAGGCCACCGATGCGAGGAGGAAGATCGCATTCACCCAGTTCAGCGCTGCTGCCGAGGTCCCGTGTTCCTGTCCGATGCTCGTGAGAAGCGGTGGGTACCACCCCTGCAACAGCCCGCTTCCGAACTCCATGACAATCAGGAATCCGACGGCCGCGGAGGTTCCGGTGGCCCGCCTCGCGCCGGTGTGCGGTGTAGTACTCATATATTCCTCCAGCGAAATCTGTGTGGTGGTCGTATCCTCAGTCCGATTGAGATCCGATAAGTTAAATGTCAGGAAACGATGCAAAGTGACCATCTCAAATCCGGATTCTCTGCGCAGAGACTCCGATCTACGACTGATTCACGCTCTGCAACTCGAGCCGCGAGCGTCGTGGACCGAACTGGGCCGGGCTCTCGCCACCGACCCGGTCGCGCTTGCCCGGCGATGGGCCAGGATCACCGATGAGGGGCTTGCGTGGATTACCGGGCAACGTCGGCACTTCCCTGCAGTGGCCATCGTCGAGATCGAATGTGCGCAGGGGAAAGCCGCCGAGACTGCAAGTTTTCTCGCCGACGAAGAGATTGTGCGCACCATCGATCACACGTCCGGTGGCCGCGATCTCGTCGCCGTGGTCGCGGCAACCGACCTCGAGTCGCTGTCGGCGTTCGTGATCGATCGTCTGGGTGACCAGCGCCTGATCACCCACGCTCGCACGCACCTGGTCACCGAGGTTCTCGTGGAGGGCAGCGCATGGAGATTGAACGCCCTCTCCGAGTCGGAGGCGCAGCGGGTACCCAGGGCCAAGCCGCCCCGGCCACGTGCAGCACGCCAAGTCCCCGCCGACCTCGAGACGGTGATCGTCCGCGAGTTGTACCGGGACGGACGCACCCCTATCGGTGACATCGCCGCGCAGGCGGGTGTCAGCAATCAGCGAGTTGCTGATGCCATTGCGACACTGCGTCACTCGGGTGATCTCGTCTTCCGGACGGATGTTGCCCGCAGCTATACGGGGTGGCCGATCAACGCCTGGTACTTCGTGCAGGTGCCGGCGTCGTCGATCGATCGGCTTCGGTCGACGCTGTCGCGGCTCGCGGAGGTCCGGCTCGCTGTCACCACCGCGAGCCGCTATAACCTCGTCATGTCGCTGTGGGTTCGTGACCTGGCCGACGTCAACCGCTTCGAAGCCTTGCTCGAGAAGGTCCTCGCTGGAGCCCGCATCGCCGACCGCGCCGTCGTCATCCGGCCGGCGGTACACCTGGGGCGCCTGTTGGATGCCCGGGGGTTCGTCACCGGACTGTCCAGTTTTCACGACGACCCTGCCCCATCCCGGTCCGGGGCGGGGCAGTGAACGCCGAGGATGCGGGGACGCTGTTGCCGACGTCGGGTAACAGCTCGACTCGATGTCAGCCGACTCTGCTGTGTCCCGGTGCGTCGATGGCCGCGGTCACCTCGGGCGCGGCGGTCGCCGTGACGTCTTCGAGGTCCGGCACGGATCCGTAGCTCGCGCGCACGGCCCCTCCGGTGCAGTCGTACTCGACGATGCCGAGTTGGTGGAGCGGGCCAGGAAAGGGATTTATCCTCGCCGGCCACGAATCCGGTGGACGGCGCCCAGACCTCGCGCACTCCGTCGCGGACGGTCTGACGGTAGCAGTGCAGGTGCCCACTGCCGACGGCAGCGAGTGACATCTTTCCGAGAGCTGTAAGCAGCCGGGTACACGATTCCCCGATTGTCGGCGGCGTGCCCGACCGGCTCGTCCAGTGCTTTCCAGATCGGCTTGTGCAGGAACACGATCACCAGCTGCGAGTCGGGAACGTTCTCGGCCACCTCCTCGATCCAGGCCCACTGCCTGGTTTCCCGGTCGAGACCTGAATCGAAGGGGGGGTCCGGCGCATTCGCTGTCGGTGTTCGGGTAGGCGGGGATCTCGTCGAGGGCGCTGTCGATGTGGGGGCTGGTGATCCCCCAGGAGGTGAGGGTGGCACCGGTGGGGCCGCCTGCGGCGTGGATACCGGTGAGGAGGTGTTCGGTGCCGAGGTGGTTGTGGTGGTGGGTGCGGGCCGCGTCGGAGGCGCCCTGCGGATGGGTGGAGCCGTCGCCCTTCCAGTATCCCCGTGCGGGGGCGCTGAGCCTGCAAGGATGAGTCTTCCCGGGGAGGGTGGTTCGGCGCTCGGTTGCGGCGGACGCCGTGTCCATGTCCGCGCCGCCTGCTCTGGGTGATCTCGGTGCGCTTGCAGGCGCGGGGCCGCGCAGTGTGGGCTACGTGGAATAGCACGGACCGGCGTCCACGGGCCGGCGAAGGCCCGAACCGGGCCACACCGGCGGAGCTGCGCTCCCGCATGGGGAAATCGCGGCCGGGGTCGGTACGATCGTCGGGTTCCGGATATCTTGGGCCGTGCCGCTGAGCGTCGCTTCCGATGTGCGGCAATGGGACTGGGGTTGGTCGACCGAATATTCCCGATCCGGGAGGAGGTACTGGCTTGGCCGCCGGCGGCGATCGACTCCAGTGTCACCGTGTTCAACCCGTCCGAGGTGCCCTACACGGACGCGGCCAGACCGGCCGGTCCGGCACCCACGACGACGAGGTTGCACACGTCCTTGGCTGCGTCCGGGACCGGAAGACCCGACGATGCGGGCGAGTTCCGCATCAGTCGGATTGCGCAGCACCTTCTCGCCGTGCCAGATCACGACGGGAGTGTCCTCGCGGGCGACGTCCAGGCTGCGCAGCAACTGCTCCGCCCGTTTGTCCCGCTGCGGGTCCTCACTCTCGGACTTTCGATCCGGATGGGCGTCGGCCAGGGATCGCTGCGCAGTCCCGCACCGGTTGGTGGACGCGGTCGGTCCCAGGTCCGGACGAGTCGCTCGCCGGAGCGGCGGGGGATCGGCGGGCGGTGAGGGGATGCGGACCACGGGGTGAATTTCGTTCTCGAGCTCGCACCACGGTGGGTTGTCGCCTTGGATTGCGGACGCATGTCGGGTTGCGTACAATTTCTTGTACGTATCAATTGGAGGTGTGCTCATGCGAACCATGACCTACTCGGAGTCTCGCGCGCGGTACGCCGAGGTCCTCAACGCCGTCGTCGATGACCGGGAAGAAATCGTCATCACGCGGGCGGGTCACGAGCCGGTGGTGATGGTTTCGCTCGACGACTACGAGTCGTTGAAGGAAACGGCATACTTGCTCAGGAGTCCGGAGAACGCCCGCCGGCTGTTGGCGTCGATCGATCGGTTGGAGTCCGGCGGGGGAACTGTCCGGGATCTGGCTGAGTGAAACTTGTCTGGGACGAGTCTGCGTGGGAGGACTACGTCTGGTGGCAGGCGCAGGATCGGAAGGTCGTCAAGCGGATCAACACACTACTCGAGGATGTCGAACGCAACGGGAACGACGGAATCGGCAAGCCCGAGCCCCTCAAGCACGGTTTTCAGGGCTACTGGTCCCGGCGTATCACCGATGAGCACCGGCTGGTTTATAAAATTGTCGATGATCAGATCCGCATTGCTGCCTGCCGTTACCACTACGGACACTGATCGCGCTCACCACGGCGGCTGGGCTTGTCGACAACGACTGCGGAATGGTTCCAGTCCACTGGGCATGACGCTCCGACTGTCCGCGTTTCGGGACGGCGCGTAGTAGGCAGGATTGGTGGTTGAGGTGTGGCCGACCCGCCGAGTTGGGGGATGTCTTGGTGGCTGGGCTGGACGCCCTGACCGACCGCGGCCTGCTGACCCGTAGAACCGATCGGCAGCGTCTGCTGACGATCGGCTTCGACGACCTTCGGGGAATCCTGCACCACGCGAATCGCTGCGCGGCACGGGCCGTCACCTCAGCCCCCGCACCGACGCTCTCGTTGCAGCCCGCTGATGCGCATGGACGGCGTGTTTCGGCCGGCGAGTGGCAGGGTGCCCTTGACGGTCGTTTCCACGGTTCTGCCGATCACGGTCACCGCGATGACCCGGAGGAGCAATGTGTCACCGGTCGAGGAGGCACCGGCGACGAGCCGCGCCATCGAACCCGGCGGCGCTCCACTCGCGGGTCCACTTCGCCAAATCCGATGCCGAGTGCGCGCCGGCCAGGATGAGCCCGGCGCCGCCTAGAATGGGGTGATACGGACGCCTTCGCTGGATCGGGCGAGGTGGTCCGCGGCGGGGCTGCTCGTGAGCCGACCCGTGGGAGGTGGCCATGCAACCGTCCGACCGGATGCGGGCGCTGCCGCGGCGGGCCCGGGTCATGATCATGGTGACGGTGGCGCTCATTGCCTTGCTGGTGATCGGGCCGCGTCTGGTCGTGGGGTATACCGATTGGCTGTGGTTCGGTGAGGTTGGTTACCGTCGCGTGTGGGGGACGGTCCTGGTCACCCGCCTGATCCTGTTCACGGCGGTGACGCTGCTGGTGGGTGCGGTGATCTTCGCGGCTGTGGTGTGGGCGTACCGGTCCCGCCCACTGTTCGCGGCCTCAGGCGCGAACACGGCGAAGGATCCGGTCGAGCGGTATCGGGAGGTGATGTCGCGCCGTCCGCGGTCGTTCACGGTGGGGATCGCAATGCTCCTGGCGCTGCCGTTCGGGCTGCACGCGCAGGCGAGTTGGGAGACGGTGCAACTGTTCTTGCACGGCGGCGCGTTCGGCACCGTGGACGCGGAGTTCGGGTACGACATCGGCTTCTACGTCTTCGACCTGCCGTTCTACCGGCTGATCCTGGCGTGGCTGTTCATCGCGGTGTTCCTGGCGTTGTTGATTGGCCTGGGAACCCACTACCTGTTCGGCGGCATCCGGCTGGCACCGAGCAAGGACCACGTCATCGAGGTGTCCCGGCCGGCGCGCATCCAGCTTGCGGTGTTCGCGGGCACGTTCATCGCGCTGAAGGCGGCGTCCTACTGGCTCGACAGGTACTCCTTGTTGTGGAGCGCCCGGAAGGAGCCGACTTTTACCGGCGCCGGGTACACCGACATCAACGCGGTGCTGCCGGCCCGGTTGATCATGGTCGCGATCGCGGTGCTGTGCGCGGTGGCGTTCTTCGCCGCGATCGCGGTGCGGGACCTGCGGATCCCGGCGATGGCCACGGCACTGCTGGTGCTCTCGGCGATCCTGGTCGGCGGAATCTATCCGGCGCTGATCGAGCAGTTCTCGGTCCGCCCGAATGCCGCCGACCGGGAGAGTCCCTACATCGAACGCAACATCGCCGCGACCCGGCAGGCGTACGGAATCGGCCCGGACCGGGTCGACTACCTCGACTACCCCGGGGTGGGCACCCGGCCGCCCCGGGACATCCCCGCCGACGTCACCACGATCGCCAACGCCCGCCTGCTGGACCCGACCGTGCTCTCGCGCACCTTCACCCAGCAGCAACAGCTGAAGAACTTCTACGGCTTTCCCGAGCACCTCAACATCGACCGCTACACCATCGACGGACAACTCACCGACTACATCGTCGCGGCCCGCGAGCTCTCCCCGAACAGCCTGAGCGGCAACCAGACCCAGTGGATCAACCGGCACACCGTTTACACCCACGGCAACGGGTTCATCGCCGCTCCCGCCAATAGGGTCAACGCCGCCGTCCGCGATGTCGCCGGGCAGAGCGCGAGCAGTGACAGCGGGTATCCGATCTATGCGGTCAGCGATATCGCCTCCCAGGTGGGCGGCGACCAGGTGATCCCGGTCGAGCAACCGCGCATCTACTTCGGTGAGGTGATCGCGCAGGCGGACCCGGACTACGCCATCGTCGGCGGCCCGGAGGGTGCGCCGCCGCGCGAGTACGACACCGACACCGCCCAGTACACCTATACGGGCACCGGTGGGGTGCCGGTGGGCAGTTGGGTCAACAGGTTGGCGTTCGCCGCCCGGTACGGCGAGCGAAACATCTTGTTCTCCGGCGCCATCGGGTCCGAGTCGAAGATCATCTTCAACCGGGACCCGGCCGCCCGGGTTGAACACGTCGCCCCGTGGCTGACCACCGACTCCAACCCGTATCCGGCGGTGGTCGGCGGCCGGATCGTGTGGATAGTCGACGGCTACACCACCGCCGCGCACTACCCGTACTCGCAGGTCGGTTCACTCGCTGAGCCGGTCGTGAACGACACCGGCCGAACCCTGGCCCGCGAGGAGGTCTCCTATGTGCGGAATTCGGTGAAGGCTACCGTCGACGCCTACGACGGCACCGTCACCCTCTACCAGGTCGACGAGAACGACCCGGTCCTGGGGACGTGGATGAAGGTGTTCCCCGGCACCGTGCAGCCGCCGACGGCGATCCCGACCGAGCTGCGCGCGCACTTCCGCTACCCCGAGGATTTGTTCCGCCTGCAGCGGGACCTGCTGGCGAAGTACCACGTCGATGATCCGCGGGAGTTTTTCACCACCAACGCGTTCTGGTCGGTGCCCAGCGATCCGACCGCCGACACCGGCGGGGAGCAGCCGCCGTACTACGTTCTGGTCGGCGACGCCGGTACCTCGGCCCCGTCCTTCCGGCTCACCAGCGCCATGGTCGGCTTCAACCGCGAATTCCTCTCCGCCTACCTCTCGGTGCACTCCGACCCCGAAAACTACGGCAGGATCGACATTCTGCGGTTGCCGACGGACACCCAGACCCAGGGCCCGCGGCAGACCCAGAACTCGATGATCTCCGACACCCGCGTCGCCTCCGAGCGCACCCTGCTCGAGCGGTCCAACCGGATCTACTACGCCAACCTGCTGACCCTGCCGATCGCCGACGGCGGCATCCTCTATGTCGAACCGGTGTTCACCGAACGTTTGACCAGCACGCCCAACAGTTCCACGTTCCCGCAACTGGCCCGGGTCCTGGTCAGCTACCGCGAACCCGGCACCGGCGGGGTGCGGATCGGGTACGCCCCCACCCTCGCCGAGGCCCTCGACCAGGTCTTCGGCACCGGCACCGGCGCCGTCGCCACCGCACCCGGCGGCGACGCCACCACACCACCACCTACCGGCGGGCAACCGCCGGCGCCGCCCCCACCGGGCGCCCCGCCCGCCCCGCCGCCGGCGACATCGGACCAGCTGACCGCCGCGGTCCTCGAACTCAACGACGCCCTGGCCAACCTGCGCGAGGCGCAACGCACCGGCGACTTCACCGCCTACGGCGCGGCCCTGGACCGTCTGCAACAGGCCATCGACACCTACCTGGCCGCGGGCGGCACCCCGCACTGACCCATCCCCTCCGCGCGATCCGCGCAATGACGTTGTCCCGTATGGAAAATTGCGGATTCGGCGACGCCGGGTAGGCCGGCCAGAACCACCCGCCGACCGCGCACGCGTGCACTCCGGCCCGTCCCTCCGCCGCCCTCGACCCGCGTGCGTCGTACGTGAGGAACGGCTTCCCCGGGACCGCATGCGGCACGGCCTCGCGCTCGAGGTCCTCCAGGAATTCCTCGCGCCGTTCCGTAGTCGACTTGTCCGGTCCGGTTACGCGGCGAAGGTTGTCAGGCATGGCTTTCACTATCCGCTCGATGTCCGACATCCGTCGCGCCAGGGGACTGCGGAAGCCAAGCCCGGCGTGCACGCCCGGGTGTCACGAAAGCCCGTTGCGTGCATTGCAGGTTTGGCTGTAGACCTTGCTGGCCCGCAATTCGATCGAATGTCACGACACGCCGTACGGTGTGCCCGGGTGTCCCGCTTACCTGCGAGTGTGTCGGGGCGAATTGTCTTGCAACCGGATAGCCCCGCAATTGTCACACCGGCGGAGTTGCGAGAATGGAGAGGCGGGCACAGGCATTGATCGGCTACACGAGAGCGTCCAACTTCGGCCGGAACCCGCAGTTGCAGACCGACATCGCCGCGTCGGGGCAACGGACAGTGTGCGCTACTCGACGGAATCATATGTGGAATGGGTTTGTGTTCAGCGGTTTCGGTGTTCCAGTTCCTCGCCGACTGTGGAAGATGGTCTCAGAGGAAACGGCAATTGAGCCAGGAACCCTGCGGCAGCTCAGAACGACCTACAGGACTGCGAATAGATCTCCCGGACTGGACGGTCGCTCGCGGATCGAGTGATTCGATCTCTCGAGCCCCATGTGGTCAGTACTGCCGCTCCGGGGCCGCTGCCGTCGGAGGGTCCCGATGAGTAGGAGTTCGGCGCCCAAGGGGTTGTAGTGGTGCGTGCGGGCGGGCCCCGCCAACGATGGGTATCAGCCGGCAGGGGCACTACACGGTCAACCTGCCGTAGCCGAAGAACTCAGCTACACACCGGGGGCAGTCTCGCAGCAGATCGCCGCACTCGAAAGGTCCGCAGGAGCGGCCCTGCGCGCCGAGCTGTATGAGGTGCACCGACTCGTCGATGCGATCGTGTTCCGGTTTCCCGAGGTGATGACCCGCGACGCATCAGCACCTGACTGACCACCCGTACTGTCATCGGGTCCGTACCGGAGACCAGCGGATCGGATGCTGGCGTCGCGGTCCCGGCTCAGCCAACAGATGGCGCGTCACTAGCCAGCCGCAGGCGCTGCTCAACTCGATCGGCGGCGGCCCGGAGATAGAGGTCGCGCTGCGGGCGGGCGCGGACTGTGGGCGAGTCGGGGCCGTGCCGGTGGATCTTCTCGAGCAGTCGCTGGTCCAGACTTACTGCCTCGCCGTGCGGCCCGGTTGTCTGATCGGCGACGGTCAGGGCGTCCGAGACCGCGTCCTCGACGAAGCTGAACTGGTTCAGTTGATCGAGCAGGCCGGTGACCGCGGCGACGAACCGGGCGCCGGAGTGATGAGCGACCAGGTCGCACACCCTTGCCGGCCAGCCCTGGTCTCGCAGATGGCGGGCGCCGTCGAGCGGGTGGAACCCGGTATTTCGCAGTTCGACGGCATAGCCGATGTCGTGTAACCACGCGGCGGCCATCAAGATGTCTCGGTCCGCGGCCGGGAGCGTAGGCGAAAGGGCCAGCGCTCGGTTCGCGACCCCGGCACTGTGGTCGGCACGCGTGCTGTCGCGGGCGAGGACGTGCAGCGTCAGCGCCTGGGCGCGGGGCGCCAACGGCGATCGTGTCGCATCGTCGACCATGACCGGACCTTCCCGCACGGTGCCGGATCGACCAACTCGGTCTCTCCACGGCCGAGCTGTGAACTTGGCCGGGCATCGAGGACTTGCTGGGGTGTCACAGGATATACCGAGTCTACGGCGCGCTGAAGGGTCTTTACCGTTTGCCGTCGACGGCCGACCCGCGGGGGAGGGGCGAGGTCAGTGCCGGATCGGCTCCGAACGAGAGGTACCGTCCGGGCGGTCGGACTGTGGCGGCCCCGGGCACAATGTTGTGGATTTGTGGTTGCTCACTTGCGCGGATGTCGAGTTCGGGGGGAGAAGGTGTCGGATCCGGCGATCCAATTGCTACGGCCGGGCGGGTCGAGGATCAGATCGGCCACGAGCGCGGTCCAGCCGGTTTGATGGGAGGCGCCGAGTCCGGCGCCGTTGTCGCCGTGGAAGTATTCGTAGAACAGATGGTTGTACTTCCACGCGGGGTCGGTCTGGAGTAGTTTCTCGCCGCCGTTCACCGGCCGGTTTCCTTCGGCGTCCGGCAGCCAGATGCCGACGAGGCGGTCGGCGAGGTCGTCGGCGATCTGCCGGAGGGTGAGGCGTCGCCCCGAACCGGTGGGGTAGTCGATGGTGAAGTCGTCCCCGAAGAACTGTGCATACTGCAGCAACGCCCGGATCACGAGGTAGTTGACGGGGAACCAGACGGGGCCCCGCCAGTTCGAGTTGCCGCCGTACATCGAAGTGCGGGATTCGGCCGGCTGGTAGTCGATCACCGCATCCGGTATGCCCGGCAGGGTGTACGGGGACTCGAACTGCTTGGACAGCGAGCGCAGCCCGTGCGGTGAGAGGAAAGCGTCCTCGTCGAAGAGTGTCGCGAGGACGGTCCGGAGCTGCTGCTCCGTCAGCACCGACAGCAGCAGTCGGCGCTCGGCGTCGGTGGTCCGCACCCGCCACGACTGATCCGCGTTCCTTCCGTTCGCGCGCACCATGCGACCGAAACGCTTGCTGATCCGTTGCGCTCGTTCCGAATTGCGCTCGGGAATGGACACCGCAACCAGGACGGGTATCACGCCGACGAGCGTCTGCACCCGGATCGGGGTGGCGTTCCCGTCGGCGTCGACGAGCCGGTCGTAGAAGAATCCGTCGTTCGGGTCGTACAGCCCCGACTCGTCGAGCGCCTCCTTGATCAGCGCGAACTGCTCCAGGAACTTGACGACCATGTCCTCGTACACGTCGTTGCGGTCGGCGAGGGTGAGGGCGAGGACGAGCATGGTGGCGGAGTAGTAGGCCAGCCACCCCGTCCCGTCGGCCTGTTCCAGCCGGACCCCCGGCGGGAGGTGGGAGCGGTCCAGGGGACTGATGTTGTCGAGTCCGAGGAAGCCGCCGCCGATGAGATTGTTCCCGTCGGGGTCCTGGCGATTGAGCCACCAGGTGAAATTGATCAGGAGTTTCTGGAAGACGCGTTCGAGGAACTCGACGTCTTCGGCGCCGTCGATCAGGAACACCCGCAGTGCCGCCAGGGCATGAACGGGCGGGTTCACGTCGTCGAAGCTCCATTCGTAGGCGGGGAGGGCGCCGTTGGGATGGAGGAACCACTCCCTGAGCAGCACGATGAGCTGGTACTTGGCGAAGGCGGGATCGAGATGCGCCCAGGGGACCGTGTGGAAGGCGAGGTCCCAGGCGGCGAACCAGGGGTATTCCCACGGGTCGGGCATCGCGAGGAGGTCGAACGAGTCGAGGTGCCGCCACCCGGTGTTGCGTCCGCTGCGGTGTCCCGGTGGCGGAGCCGGTTCGGCGGGATCGCCGTCGAGCCAGGTCGTCATCCGATACGGGTACATCTGCTTGCTCCAGATCAGACCGGCGCACGATTGCCGGAGGATCCGCATGCGTTCGGGGTCGGTGTCGCTCGGGGCCAGGGTGCGGTAGAACTCGTCGGCGTCCGCGTGCCGGCGGGCGAGGACATCGTCGAACGCGGTCGTCGACCAGGACGTCGATTGTGTTGCGGGGCTGGTCGGCTCGGGCCGCCACAGGCGCAGTCGCAGCTCGACGGTTTCCCCCGCGGCAACCGTCAGGTGATACCGCCACGCCGCCTTCGTTCCCCGCAGGTCGGGGTTGACGGTGTCGCCGCCGGAGACGACGTGGTCGTTGATTCCGTCCTTCGGGAACGGGCTGATCGGCGCCGCACCGAACAACTTGGCGGTGTTGGTTTCGTTGTCGCAGAACAGGGCTTCGGGCCGCGTGCCGTCGCTCGCGGGAGCGGCCTCGAGCCGATACCCACCCAGGCGCGGGTGATCGACAACGACGGCGTCCCCGTCGAGGGCCAGGCCGGGGATCTCGGCGCTCCCGGACGAACGCCACGTGTTGCGGAACCATGCCGTGGGGAGGACGTCGATGTCGGCCTCTTCGGGTCCGTGATTCTGGACGGTGATGCGGGCCAGCACCTCGGTGGGACCGGCCTTCGCGTAGGTGACGTCGACGATCCAGAAGCGCCCGTCGTCGAACACCCCGGTGTCGAGCAGCTCGAACTCGAAGTCGCCGCGGCCGCGGCGTGCGTTCTCGTCGATCAGCTGCTGATAGGGGAACTCGGCCTGCGGGTAGTGGTACCGCCACTGGAGTAGCGCGTGACTCGGAAGACCCTGAAGGTACCACCAGTACTCCTTGGCGTCCTCACCGTGGTTGCCCTGCGGACCCGTGAGACCGAACATCCGTTCCTTGAGGATCGGATCGGCGCCGTTCCACAGCGTGAGCGCCATGCAGAGGTCGTGGTGAATGTCGGACAGCCCGGCCATGCCGTCCTCGTTCCACCGATAGGCGCGGGAACGGGCGTGGTCGTGAGGGAAGTACTCCCAGGCGTCGCCGCTGTCGCTGTAGTCCTCGCGTACGGTGCCCCACGCCCGCTCCGACAGGTAGGGACCCCACTCGTACCACGGGTTCGCCGTGAACAGGTCGTCCTCGGCGCGCCCGGTGGCCTCGGCGAGGCGCGCGTGTTCCGCCGTGGTACGTCCGTGGGATGCGTGCTTGCTCATGGGTGCTCCTCTGGCGAGTCGATGCGGAACAGGTGCCACTGCCACGGACCGAGCTCGACGTACAGTCCGTCGCAGAGGTCGGTGCCGGCACGATCGAACACGACGTCATGGGTGGGGTCGACGAGCCGGCAGGGCACTCCTCGCAGGTCCCGCCACGGCACGCGCACGGAGCCGATCGCGGTGTCCGGGCCCAGGTTCACCGCGACCAGCCATCGACGGTCGCCGTCCCAGCACCACGCCACCAGATTCTCGACACTGTCGTTACCGGGCCGGCCCGAGCGGTCGCACAGCTGCCACGTACCGGTCCGGAACGTGATGTCCCCGAGTGCCGTCAGGAGCGAGCGGTAGAACGCGGACCGGTCGGCGTCACCCTGCTCTTCGGGGAAGCGCCCGAGGAAGACCGGTAGCCGTGCGCGTCGGCCCTCCATCTGGCCGTCGTGCACCAGACGCGCCCCGGTCTGGGTGAGCGTCGCCACCGCTGCGGCGTTCGCCTGTGCCGGATCGAACACCGTCGCGGCCCGTGGCTCGTCATGATTCTCGACGAAGCGCACCAGCTTCTCCTGGTAGTCGAGATCGGCGAGGAGATGGCCGGCCACCTGCTTGGCGTCGCCCTGGACCAGGCGGTCGTAGAGGCGCTTGTCGTAGCAGAAGTCGAAGCCCTGCTGCTGCAGCGCCCACTCCAGGTCCCAGTACGCTTCGGCGACGAAACGGAACGTCGGGTGGCTCTCGCGCACCGCGGGAATCACGGTCGGCCAGTAGTCTTCGGCGGGAGCATCGCCCGCGCGCTCGCCCCACGTTCGGGCGAAGACATCGTTCATCATGAGCATCGCCATGTCGCATCGGACACCGTCACACTGGTCGGCGATCCGGCGGAGCGTTTCCACCACCGCGGACCGAAGATCCGGGGAGAAGGCGTTGAGCTGTACGACATCGGGCCACGCCGGGAAGTAGGGATCCCGCCCGTTGGCCAGCACTCGGCCGGCGACATCGACGAACGATGTGGCGTCCTGTCGGAGATCCGCCGCGGAGCCCTGCACGAAGCGCTCCGGATGAATTGTCGTCCAAGGATGGTCGGGTGCCACATGGTTCGGGACGAAGTCGAGGATCAAGCCGAGGCCCCGCTTCGCGAGGGCTGCCCGCGCGGCCGCCAGTCCCGCCCGGCCGCCCAGATTCGGGTCGACCTCGTAGTCCCGGACGCAGTAGGGCGATCCGACCACATCGGAGGGTGTGTAGTCGCCGAGCGTCGCCGCGAAGGCGGAGACCAGGTCGTCGTCGGCCAACGCGATGGTCACGCCCGCCGGGCTGCGCTCCCACACGCCCATCAGCCACACCGCGTCGAAACCGAGGTCGGCGATGGCGTCCCAGTGCTCGTCGGGCACGCTCCCCAGATCGACACGACGACCGGCGTCGGCGCTCAACCGGTTCAGCCACGGCCACGTGTTGATCTCGTACAGGAAGGGATGGGTCGCCGACCGCCAGCGCGACACCGCGGACCCGCCTTCCTCAGGTGTGACATCCACGATGAACCGCCCTTTCCGTCGAAGAAAATCTGCGAGGAAGTGAAATCGTCGATCCGAGCATCACGATCGCGGTCCATTGACGCCGCCCACTCAGTGTGGGCGCGTCGTCATCTCATCCGTGCGGTCCTCTACGGTCGCCGAATGATGTGCCGTGTCCCGACATTTCTTCCGTCGTGTACCGGGTGTCATGTGCCGGAAGTACCTGCACGACAGGCGTTCCGGGCGCAGCGTCCGGGGCTTCGGCGTCCGGTTCTCGCGCGACGCCTTCGGCGCCGGCGATGGCGTATGCCGCACCGATGAGCGTGAGGTGGCTGAACGCCTGGGGAAAGTTGCCGACCTGCCGGCGGCGGCGGACGTCGTACTCCTCCGCCAGTAGGCCCAGGTCGTTGGATAGGGCGGTGAGCCGCTCGAACAAGGCCCGCGCCTGGTCGATGCGCCCATTGAGGGCCAGCGCGCTGACCAACCAGAACGAGCATGCGAGGAACTGCCCTTCGTCGCCGGGCAATCCGTCGTCGGTCTGTGCGGTCGAGTAGCGCGAGACGAACCCGTCGCGGCCGAGCTCACGGGTGATTGCGTCGATCGTTCCGCTCACCAGGGCATCCGAGCCGGGCAGGAAGCCGACGATCGGAATGGTGAGCACGCTCGCGTCGAGCTCCTCGGACCCGTAGTACTGCGTGAAAGTGTTTCGCTGGCTGTCGAACCCGTGGGCGCAGACGTCGCGGTGGATTTCGTCGCGTACCTGCCGCCAACGGTCGATGGGGGCGGGGAGTTCGAACCGTTCGGCCAGGCGCACGGCCCGGTCGAAGACCACCCAGGCCATCACCTTGGAGTGGGTGAAATGCCGGCGGGGCCCGCGGGTCTCCCAGATGCCGTCGTCGGGTTCGTGCCAAATGGTTTCGATGTGCTCGATGAGCTTCTGCCAGCGCGGCCACCGCCGGGGGTCGATCCGGCCGAGGATCTCCGCACCGGCAAAGAGCATGCCGATCAGCTCGCCGTAGACGTCGAGCTGGAACTGATCGGATGCCGCGTTGCCCACTCGGACCGGCTGGGAGTCCTCGTAGCCGGGGAAGTCGTCGAGTTCGAATTCGGTCAGGCGCCGCTCCCCGCTGATTCCGTACATGATCTGGATCTTTTTCGGATCGCCGGTGGCGACGCGGGTGAGGTAATCCCGGAAGGCGAGCGCCTCATCGGTGTATCCGGCGGCGAGCAACGCCTCGAGGGCGAGCGCGGAGTCACGCAGCCAGCAGTAACGGTAGTCCCAGTTGCGCACTCCTCCCACGTCCTCGGGCAGGGAGGTTGTGGGGGCGGCCACCATACCGCCGGTTTTTTCGTAGGTCATCGCCTTGAGCGTGATCAGGGAGGTCAATACCTGATCGCGGTAGGGGCCCGAGTACACGCAGCGCCCACTCCACTCCCGCCACCACGCCTCGGTGCGGGCCAGCGCCGAGTCGGCGTCCTCCATCGTCGGTGCGTTGTCGAAGGAGGAGTGCCAGCACAGGGTGAACCGGGCACGGCCACCCTCGGTGACGACGAAGTCGGCGCCGACCGTGCCGTGGTCGATCTGCAGCGGCACCGGGGTGCAGAGGCGGAAGGTGTCCGGTCCTGCGGTGGCGCGGACTCCGTCCGGTTCCGGCTCCACCCACGGGGCGATGGACCCGTAGTCGGGGCGAACCACCAGTTCCATCCGCATCGGCACCCGGCCCCGGACACCTTGGACGATGCGCATCACCCGGGGTGGACCGTCGCCGCGCCGCGGCATGAAATCGATGATCCGCACCATGCCATCGGCGGTCTCGAAATCCGATTCGAGCACCAGCGTCCCCGGACGGTAGCGCCGAGCACTGACCCGCGCCTCGCCGACCGGAGACAGACTCCAGTGGCCGTGCCGCTCGTCCCCGACCAGGGCGGCGAAGCACGACGCGGAGTCGAAGCGGGGTAGACACAGCCAGTCGATGGCGCCGTTGCTCCCGACCAGAGCGGCCGTCTGTAGATCTCCGATGAGCCCGTAGTCCTCGATACGCATAACCGATCTCCCGATCGTCGGATGTTCCGCTGATGGTCGAAAAGAGTTGCAGTACTGTTTACTTGGTGTTCATTGACGCGTCGGGTGCGGCGGTACGCTTCAGGCGTCCGTTGGATTCCAGCTTGCAAGGGCCCAGATCACGACGGCGTTCAGGGCGATGATCGTGATCGCCCACATCGGGTAGTAGGGCAACCAGAGGAAATTGACGAAGATCGACATCGCGCAGATCACCATGGCACCCAAGCGTGCCCACGTCGCACCGGTGAACAGCGCGATGCCGATGGCGGTGACGATCGCGCCGACAATCAGGTGAGTCCATCCCCACGCGGTGAGGTCGAACTGGTAGGTGTAGTCGACGCCGGTGACGAACACCTCGTCCTTGGCGATCGCGGACAGTCCCTGGAGTAATTCGAGTACGCCGACGGTCACGAGCAGGACCGCCCCGCCCCTCGCGGTCCCTTGTGCCACACCTTGTTTGACCAACGATTCCTCGGACATGATGTTCCCTTCCCGGGACGGGTGAGAAGAAGGGTCTTCGACGCCTAGTGTCCTCCGATCGGGCAGGTAATGGAGGTATTGGAGGAAACTTCACCCCCCCGCAACATTGTGGCGGGGCGACCGCAGGCAGGTGCAGTTAGCCGAAACCCCTCGGTCCGGCTTCACCGCCCGACGAGCTCGTCCGGCGGGTAACATCATTCCACGTCAGAATCCCTGAGCACGACGCATATTCGCGCAGGCGCACTGCATGGAGGCTGTGCGGCTGAGACGATGTCACGGCAGCCGACCCGGAAACAGGTGCGAGATGGCTCCACGAGATGAGGCGGGTCACCGTTCGGCCGCTCTCCGCCGGGTTCTGATCCCGCTGGCGCTGGCCCAGTTCATCTGCAGCTTCGCCGGCTCCAACATGAACGTGATGATCAACGACATCAGCGAGGACCTGGACACCAGCGTGCAGGGTGTGCAGGTGGCGATCACCATCTTCCTGCTGGTGATGGCGGCGCTGATGATTCCCGGTGGCAAGCTGACCGACAAATACGGGCGCAAGCGGTGTTTCACCGTAGGCCTGATCGTCTACGGAGTCGGTGCCCTCCTCAGTGCGGTAGCCCCGGGCCTGGGGGTGCTCATCCTCGGTAACTCGATCCTCGAAGGAGTGGGCACCGCGCTGCTGATCCCGCCGGTCTACATCCTCACCACACTGCTGTTCACCGAGGTCACCTCGCGAGCCCGCGCCTTCGGTGCGATCAGCGCGATGGGAGGCATCGGCGCGGCGGCCGGGCCTCTGATCGGCGGCCTGATCACCTCGGCGATCAGTTGGCGGGCGGCGTTCGTGTTCCAGGCCCTGGTCATCGCGGCCATCCTGATGCTGGCCCGCAACATCACCGATCCGCTACCGCCGGATCGCACCCGTCCGTTCGACACCGGCGGGGCGATCCTCTCGGCGGTCGGCCTCATCCTGATCGTGACCGGGATCCTTGCCGCCGACAACAACGCCTGGTTGATGATCACCCTGATCATCGTCGGCTCCCTGGTGATGGTGTGGTTCTTCCGCTCGGTGCGGGCCAAGGAACGCGCCGGCACCGAACCGTTGCTCTCGACCGCACTGTTCCGTAACCGCACGTCCAACCTGGGCCTGGTCACCCAGAACGCCCAGTGGCTGCTGCTCACCGGGATCTCGTTCGTGGTCGCGGCCTACCTGCAGGTGGTGCGCGGCTATGACGCGATCGAGACCGGCGTCATCTTCACCGCGGAAACGGCCGGTCTGCTGGCGGCCTCCCTCTTCGCCGAACGGTTCGCGAAGCGGCGCGCGCAGCGCACCCTGATCCTCGCCGGTTTCCTCGTCGTGATCGGCGGCGTCGCCGCCTTGTTGGCCCTGGTGAGCGGAACCCCGAACGTCTGGGCGTTCGCGCCGGGACTGCTGCTGATCGGACTCGGTCTCGGTGTCATGCTGACGCCGTCGGTCAACGTCGTGCAGTCGAGCTTCGGCGAGCAGTTGCAGGGCGAAATCTCCGGCCTCTCGCGGAGCGTGTCCAATCTCGGCTCCTCCCTCGGCGCCGCGATCGCCGGCACCGTCCTCGTTGCCGGAATCACCGCCACCCCCGAACGCTCGTACGCGCTCGCCATGGTCGTCCTCGCGGCCGTCGGCTGCGTCGGGCTCGCCGCGGCGACATTCCTGCCCCGCACCGGGTCGCCGTCGGGCTCGCCTCTGCCGGATGACGATGTCTCCGGGCAACCCCTGACGTAACCGCCATTCGAGCATGGCCGGATCGTTCGACTCAACTGGGTGGGATCGGCTGGAACGGACCCGGACGTGTTGGAGGTCGAGATCACGTAGCTCAGGACCAGATGCGGGTGCTCGAGACCGAGCGGGAGATCCCGCGCAGGGGCCGCGAAGCATTTCGCGGGGCGACGAATTGGTGAGCCACGGTCAGTGCGGCGACTGGGCACTGTGTGTTATCCCCGTGGTCGGCTCGGGGTGGTTCTCGATCGTTCGGCAATCCCGTCGCTCTTCAGGATCACGTAGATCAGTGCCGACACGAACGGAACGAGGAGCAGGAAACACACCCAGAACGCCTTCATCCACCCCGATGTCCGGGCGTCGCGGAACAGGTCGGCGCTGATCGCGAACAGCAGCAGGAGGTACGCCAGAAACGCCAGACTGATGACGCCGAGCCAGAAGATGGTCCAGAAGGAATCCATGCGTCACGCTCTGTCCTGTGGTTGGTTCAGTGGCCGGCGTCGAGGTGGTCGGTTCGTTCGCGGAATGCGGTCACGGGTGGCCTCGACGATGAGAAAAAATGCGCGGCAACGGGATCCGGTGGGCATTCGCGGCTGCTCAGTACCGATCCGGCTGCCAGGTCGACAGGGCCCAGATCACCACGACGTCGAGGGCGATGATGAGTACCGACCACCACGGGTAGTACGGAAGCCACAGGAAGTTGGCGAGTATGGACACGGCCGCGATGACGATCGCGGTCACCCGCGCCCATCCGGCGCCGGTGAACAGTGCGAGGCCGACCGCTGCGACGAGCACACCCAGCACGATGTGGATCCAGCCCCAGGTGGTCAGGTCGAACTTGTAGACGTAGTTCAGTCCCGTCACGAATACTTCGTTCTCGGCGACCGCGGCGATTCCTTGGCAGAATTGGATGATGCCGACGGTGACCATGATGACGGCTGCCGCGATCGATGTGCCCGCGGCAAATCCTTGCTTGAGCGATCGATTCTCGGACATGGCTGGTCCCCTTTTCGCGAGTGGTCGAAATGACCCGGTACGTGCATTGTCCGCCGATTCGCTCGTGTATCAGGCGCGAAACGGATTTTCGGTGCTACCCCGGGATACGGGGTCGATCTCAGGCTCTCATGGTCTTCCCGGGCCGCGCGCCCGGACCGATGACCTTGGTCCCTAGCGGGGACGTCTGTGCAGGTGTGATACTGGCATCGAACCGGGGGAAGGCCGTCGGGAATTGACCCTGATGAGCACTCGGGCGTCGAGAGCAGGCACATGGCGAAACCACAGGTTCCCCCTGTCACCGCAACACGTGTGACCACCAGTCATTCTGCGCGCGCGATGAGCACGAAGGAAATCCTGAGTCGGATCGAAGCGATGTACGCCGACCGCGACGAGGCAGGTGATCGCTATGCCGATCTTCGTGGACCGAATCCAGGCTAATGATCCCCACCGTCTTCACACCGCTGCTGTCTTCAGAGGAGAGGTCCTGCAGTGCACGACAACGATTTCGACGAACTCGGGCCGATCGACTATCTCGTCGTGGAGTTCCCTGCCGACCGGAAACCCGACGGATCGGCGCTGCCCCTTCTGATCGACCTGGTCGAACGAAACATCATCCGGGTACTCGATCTGGTCTTCGTTCGCAAGGACACTGACGGCTCACTTGCCGGTGTCGCCATCGAGGACCTCGGATTCGAGGGTGGTGTGGACGTGACGGTGTTTGCCGAGGCGGCGACGGGCCTGATCGACCGAACCGACCTCGAGGATGCGGCCGCCGTCCTCGCCCCTGGCTGTGCGGGAGCCATTCTCGTCTACGAGAACACTTGGGCGGCACCGTTCGCCTCCGCACTGCGGCGCGAGGGCGCCCAACTCGTGGCGTCCGGCCGCATTCCCGTCCAGGGCATTCTCGCGGCCCTCGACGCACTCGACCGCACCGCCGGCTGACACATCCGAGGAGCACATCATGCCAGGACTCCTGCGCGGGATCGCCCGCACCGCCGTCGTCGCCGGAACCGCGACCACCGTCTCCAACCGGGTGTCGCGGCGGCAAGGAAATCGGTGGTCGGCGAACCAACCTGCCCCACAACAGCAGGCGCCACCGCCGCCGCCTCCACCGGCACGACCCGCACCGCCATCCGGCGGCACGGATCGTCTTGCCGCTTTGAAACAACTCGGTGAACTCCGCGATCAGGGAGTCCTCACCGAGGAAGAATTCAACACCGAGAAGGCCAGAATCCTGGCCTCCTGACCGCAACACCGAGTGGGCGGAGCGCCGAAAATGGAAGGCTTCTGGGAGTTCTTCTGGTTCATCTTCGTCTGTTTCGCCTTCGTGGCGTACCTGACGGTTCTGTTTCAGATCATCACCGACCTGTTCCGCGACCGCGAGAGTTCGGGGTGGGTGAAGGCGATCTGGGTCCTCTTGCTGTTCGTTATTCCCTTCCTGTCGCCACTGGTGTACGTGATCGTCAAGGGAGATGGCATGGCGAAGCGGTCGATGGCCGCCGCCCAGCAGGTCAAGCAGGCCCAGGACACCTACATCCGGGATCTCGCCGGACAGTCCCCGGCCCAGCAGATCTCGGACGCCAAGGCGCTGCTCGACTCCGGGACGATCACCGACACCGAGTTCCAGGCGATCAAGACGAAGACACTCACCTAGTCCACGTCGCCGGATCTGTCGTCGACACCCGAGGGAACGTTGGCACCGGTTGCGACCGTGGAGGTCACGCCGGAGTCGGCTGCTCGGTTGTATTCGTGCCGTCTTCCATTGCGGATCAGATCACTTCGGGGTTCCAGGTGGCGACCGCCCAGATCACGACGGCGTTCAGCGCGATGATCGTGATCGACCACGCGGGGTAGTAGGGCAGCCACAGGAAGTTGACGAAGATCGACAGGGCGCACAGCACCATCGCGGCGACACGTGCCCATGTGGCCCCGGTGAACAGTGCCGCACCGACGGCCGCAACGATCACGCCGAGCACGAGATGAATCCATCCCCAGGTGGTGACGTCGAACTGGTAGGTGTACTCGATGCCGACGACGATCACGTCGTCCTTGGCTATCGCGGAGATCCCCTGGAAGAACTCGAGCACGCCGACGGTGACGAGAAGAACCGCCCCGCCCATCGACGTTCCCTTTGCCACACCTTGCTTGACCAGCGATTCATCGGACATGACCGTTTCCCTTCCCGGGCAACGTGTGTGAAGTGGTCGGGTGAACTTCATTGTCCCCGACCACGCTGGTCATGGCAGCAGTTTGGCCTCAGCTGACCGAGATCGTCGCAGCCAGGTGTTCGATATCCATAGGCGGAATGGGGTGCCGAGCTATCAGCCGTTCGATGACCTGCTCGAGCTGAAGCAACTCGTCGTCATTGGTTATCTAGGACATCACGTTGCAGCGTCAGGGGCGGAAAACCGCTGAACCTGGAATCAGGCGAACGCGTCGATGGAGGGGCAGTGAGTCATGGCGACCGTCGGGTCCTCACGGATGGGTATTCGCGTAGTTCTGCAGGAACCGGGCCTCGACCAGGGACATTGCCGCGATCTCGGAGGGGTCGACGCTTTCGTTGGGGGCGTGGATCAGTGCTCGGGGTTCCTCGACGCCCATCAGGATGATCTCGGCGTCGGGGTAGGTGTCGGCGAGGACGTTGCACAATGGGATGGATCCGCCTTGTCCCAGCATGACCATGGGCCGACCGTAGGCTTCCTGCATGGCCGCATCGAGGGCCTGGTAGGCGGGGCCGTCGGTGCGGGCACGGTACGGCGCCCCGGACGCTTCGACGTCGATGTCGACGGCGACCCCCCACGGTGCGGCCGAATGCAGATGGTCGATCAGAGCCTGCTGCGCCTGGGCGGGTTCGAGTCCGGGAGGTATTCGCAGGTTCAGGCGGGCCCGGGCCCGGGGTGCGATCGCGGCCGCCGACCCGACGACCGGTGGGCAGTCGATGCCGAGGATCGTCAGGGCGGGACGCGCCCACAGCATGTCGGAGACGGTGCCGTCGCCGAGCAGTGACTCGGTGTCGAGCATGCCGGCGTCGGTGCGGAACTGCTCGGGTGGGTAGCGTTCCCCGGCCCAGGTCTGGGTGTTGTCCAGACCTTCGACGGTGGTGTTGCCCTTGGAGTCTCGCAGAGTTGCCAGCATCGCGACCAACGCGGCGAGAGCATCCGGGGCGGCGCCACCGAACATGCCGGAGTGCAGATCGGAGGTGAGTGCTTCGACGGTGACGACGACGTTGATCATTCCGCGGAGGCTGACGGTGGCGGCCGGCCGGCCCACGTCGGCGTTACCGGTGTCGCACACGAGAATCGCGTCGGCGCGCAGGAGGTCGGCGTGGTCGGGGACGAACGCTTCCAACCCGCCGGTACCCTGCTCCTCCGACCCTTCGACGACGAGTTTGAGGTGTACGGGGAGTTCGGCACCGAGGGCTCGCAGCGCCGTCAGATGGACGAGGATGTTGCCTTTGCAATCGGCGGTGCCCCGTCCGTACCAGCGTCCGTTCCGTTCGGTGAGCTGGAATGGTGGTGTTTCCCAGGCGGTGTCGTCGAGCGGGGGCTGGACATCGTAGTGGGCGTAGAGCAGTACCGTGCGGGCGTGCGGGTCCGGGCATCGCCGGGTCCCGACCACGGCGTGGCTTCCGTCGGCGGTTTCTTCCAGACGGGCGTCGGTGAAGCCGTGCTGGGCGAATTTGTCGCGTACCCATTGCGCGGCACGGTGGCATTCTTCGGGAGGAAACCGGCGGGGGTCGGCCACCGACTGCATGGCGACGAGTTCGGTCAGTTCTTCTCGCACCCGCGGCATCAGACCGCTGATGCGCTCTGTCAGGTCCATCGTTTTACTCACCCGCCACGTCGCTGGTGTGCAGGTCGTCGGCGAACTGCTGGAATTCGGGCAGCTTGTCGGGGCAGTAGATCTCGATGATCAACAGTTCCCCTTGGACCACCCGCTCGTCCACGACGACCGGCCGGGTGCCCGGTCCGCCGGCGCCATTGGCCATCTGCGCCAGCAACGTGGCCCGGGCGAGCGGAGCATTCGGATTGGCGCAGATCGCCCCACCGTCGTCCCCGAGCACGCCGACGATCTGGTCGTGCGACGGTGTGCGGGCGCCGGCCTGGTCGAGGGCCGCGATGAGCTGATCCGCCTTGTCGTCGGCTTCCCGGTTCGACGAGACATACGGGAACAGGAGCAGGGCGATGATCGTGAGGATCACGATGATGAACGTGACGAGACCGTAGATGATCATGCGGTCGCGGCGATTCGAGGGTTCCTTCGCGGTAGTCATGACTCGCTCTCCTCCGGTTGCTTCCACGAAGGCTTACGGGACTTGTAGAACAGGTACGGCACGAGCAGGCCGAGGCCGAGTGCTCCACCGGCGACGATCAGGACGTACACGCCGGCGTTGCCGGAACTGAACTGCGACGGTGGGATGAAGCCGATGAGAAGAGCGGCGAGGGAGGCGGCGAACCCGACCCCGCACAATCCGACCAGCATCGGTGCCCGATATCCGCGCGGATGGTCAGGGGCCTTGCGGCGCAGCCGAACCGCGGCAACGAACATCAGCAGGTACATGATCAGGTACACCTGCGTGGTGATCACCGAGAAGATCCAGTACGCGCTCGAAACATCGGGGATGAACGCGTAGAGCAACGCGATCACGGTGGTGACCAGACCCTGCGTGACCAGAATGTTCTGCTGCACGCCATGCTTGTTGACCCGCTGCAGGAATGGGGGAAGATAGCCTTCCTGCCGGGAAATGAGCACCAAACCCTTGGACGGGCCGGCCAGCCAGGTCAACATGCCACCGAGCGATGCGGCCACCAGCATGATTCCGATCACCGGTGTCAGCCATTGCCAGCCGAACTGCGCGAAGACCGCGTCGAATGCCTGCATCACACCGGCGGTGAGAGACAACTGTTCGGCCGGTACCACCCAGCTGATCGCCAACGCGGGCAGGATGAAGATCACCAGAACCAGACCCATGGCCAGGAACATCGACCGCGGGAACTCCTTGGCCGGGTTACGCAGGGACGACACGTGCACCGCATTCATCTCCATGCCGGAGTAGGAGAGGAAATTGTTGACGATCAACACCAGGCTGGCCAGACCTGCCCAGGCCGGCAGCAGGTGGTCGGCGGTCATCGGTGCGGCGGAGGCATTGCCCTGACCGAGGAAGACCATGCCCAGAATCACCAGCAGTGCACCGGGCACCAGGGTGCCGATGATCAGGCCACCACTGGCAAGACCTGCCACACCCTTCGTTCCCCGCGAGGAGATGTAGACCCCGGACCAGTAGGTGACCACGATGACTATCGCGGTCCACACTCCGTTGCTCGCCAGGGCCGGGTTGATGACGTAGGCGAGCGTGCTTGCGACGTACCCGAGCAGACTCGGGTAGTAGAAGATCGTCATCGCGAACTGGCACCACACCGCCAGGAATCCCATGGGCTTGGAGATCCCGAGGGCGACCCAGTTGTAGACGCCGCCTTCCCATCCCGAGGCCAGCTCCGCCGAGACGAGGGAGGTCGGCAACAAGAACACGATCGCTGGGACCAGGTACAGGAAGACACAGGCAAGGCCGTACACGGCCATCGTCGGCGACGGGCGCAGGCTCGCGACCGAACTGGTGGTCATCAATGCCAGAGCGATCCAGGAAATCCAGGAACCCGCCGGAGCGCGGGTACGGGCCTCGGCCTGGGTGGGCGGCTGGTCGGCCGGAATGTCCGGAGCACTCATGACATCCACCTGTCGCCGATGCTGCGTTTGACGCTCACTGCCCCGCTGTTGCGAGTCATCCCACTGCCCTCCTAGTCGACAACCCGCAGGTCGTGGCTGGTGTTGTTCAGGCGGCGTCCGCCGTCGTCGGTGACGGTGACGATGTCTTCGATACGGACCCCGAACCTGCCGGCGAGGTAGATCCCCGGTTCGATCGAAAAGCACATTCCGGGGACGAGGAGCTGCTCCTCACCCTCGACGATGTACGGGGGCTCGTGCGTGGTGACCCCGATCCCGTGTCCGGTGCGGTGAATGAACTTGTCGCCGTAGCCGGCGTCGCTGATCACCGACCGCGCCACCCGATCGATCTGCTGACAGCTGACCCCGGGCCGGACCTGATCGACTGCCGCCTGCTGTGCCCGCCGGACGATGTCGTGCACCTGCTGCACTTCGGGTCCCGGTTCGCCGACCGCGACCGTGCGGGAGGTGTCCGATCCGTAGCCGAACATCAAGCCACCGAAGTCCAGGACCACGGTGTCACCGGGTTCGATCACCCGGTCACCGGCCTCGTGGTGCGGATTGGCGCCGTTGGGTCCGGATCCGACGACGGTGAAATCAACCTGCTCGTGCCCGAATCGGCGCAACAACCCCGCCAGTTCGGCTGCGACCTCGCGTTCACGCCTACCGGCGAAAGACGCCTGCACGATCTGCTCATAGACCGAATCGGCTGCGGCGCCGGCAGCGGTGAGCCGAGCCAGCTCGGCAGCGTCCTTGACGGCACGCAACATCGGCATCCCGTCGGTCAAGGCCACATACGACGAGCGCGGCAGCTGTCGTTGCAGGCCCAGTAGGTGCATCGCCCAGGCGGAGTCGGAGATGCCGTATCTGCCTGCAGGGTCCAGTAGTGCACCGGCAACCTGATACGGATCGGTGCCATCGGCCCATTCGACGAGGACACCGCAGCCGTACCCTCCGCGGATTCGGCATCGGGCCGCTCGAGCGCGGGAACCACCATGGCCGGTTGACGATCCGGGCGCAACACCAAAATCGTGAGGCGTTCGGTGATCGCGGTCGGCCGATACCCCGCCAACCAGACCAGGTCAGGTCCGGGCGTGACGAGAACACCGTCCAGGCCGACGGCGACGGCATCGTGAACAACCCGCACCATGCGGGCGGCGTAGTCGTCACCGGTGAACGGCGTCGGATGCACGAGCGATGTCATCGGACCCTCGATTGGGGATGATCGACTGCCTTCCGAATATCTCCGCAACGGAACCGAAGTCGTTCCGACGAAATATCTCCGCAACGGAACCGAAGTCGTTCCGGCGAACCAACCACGTCGCACACCCTGCGAGGAGGGCTGCTCAGGGCCCTCCGCTCGATCGGTACCGCGTCGACACGGTCCACCTCCCACGCGGTGCGCCACCGCCCACTCTCTCGAATTGTGCGCCTGCCCAGCCCGACACCGCATCAAATTTCCGGTAAAATACTTTTTCCGATCCGGTAACGAGGGCACGCCGGCGCAGTTCCGTCCATTATCGGACTGAACGGACCGATGCCGGCCCCTCACAGACGGTGGCGGCAACGCCATGAAGGGCACTGCCGACATGGCCCGTGAACCGCTCGATGGACGTGACGCAGGCGAGGCCGCCCCCGCACCCGCCCGGGCCATGACCGTCCGCGGCGCCGCGTTTCTCGGCGTCGGCTCGATGGTCGGAGCCGGCATCTTCGCTCTCCTCGGAGAGGCCGGGGCCGTGGCCGGATCCGCGGTGTGGCTGTCGTTCCTGCTGGCCGGGGTGGTGGCCACCTTGCAGGGCTACGCCGTCGCGAAGTTGGGAGCGCGCTACCCCTCCTCGGGCGGCATCGTGACATTTCTGCTGCAGGGCTACGGCCGCGGACACATCACCGCCATCACCTCGTGGCTGCTCTACTTCGCGGCCCTCATCGTCACCGCCATGGTGTCCGTCTCATTCGGCAGCTATGGCGCCGCACTGTTCTTCGACGATTCCACCGGGTGGAGCAAAATACTCACCTCCGGCGTGATCGTGCTCGTCGCGGCGGTCAACATCGCCGGCACGAAGTTGATCGACCGTGTCCAGACCGCGATCGTGATTGTCCTGCTGGTGGTGTTCGCCGTCTTCGTCGTCGTCACACTCGCCCAACTCGACCCGAGCCTGCTGGCACCGTCCACCTACCCCCCGACCATGGACATCGTCGGCAGTGTGGCGCTGACCTTCTTCGCCTATCTCGGCTTCACCGTCATCAGCTTCACCGGCGGCGACCTCCCCGACCCGCGCCGCAACCTGCCTCGGGCGATGTATCTGGCCTTGGGAATCACGATCACCCTGTACGTGCTGATCGCCCTCGGAGTCTTCGGAACCCTGACCGTGCAGGAGGTCATCGACAACGGCGACACCGCCCTCGCCGTCGCGGCCCAACCCGCGCTCGGCGACGCCGGGTTCGCGATCATGGCCCTCGCGGCCCTGCTGGCCACCTCCTCCTCGGTCAACGCCAACGTCTACGCAGCGGTCGGCTCCACCGCCAAACTCGCCGAATCCGGAACCTTTCCACCGGTGTTCGGGAGTCCAGCCTGGATCGGGGGTACGCGCGGGTTGACTATCTCGGTCGTGCTGATCCTGCTCCTGGCGAACCTGGTGGATCTCACCGCCATCGCCTCCCTCGGCAGCGCCGTGGCACTCGCGATCTTTCTCGTGACCTCGATCGCCGCCTACCGACTCCGCCACGAAACGGCGTCCCGCACCGGTATCCTCGTCACCGCAATCGCATTGACCGTCGTCGTTCTCGTCGTCTTCGCCGTACAGACGCTGCAGACCTCCCCGGAGACATTCGTGGCGATGATCGGCATCGTGGCTCTCGCAGTGGCGCTCGAGATGGTCTGGAGCGCGGTACGCGCGCGCCGCGCCTCGCACACGAAGTAAAGAGGGGTGTAGGCCGCCACGATCGATCACGGGTTCGTGTTTCGCCACCCACCGCTACCGGGGAGAACACATTTGTGGTTCGGTACATGCCCCGCGCCAGTCGAACATTTCTCGGCAACAGCATCCTTGTCGTTCTCCGACGCCACCTGGTCCGCAGGTGAGAAACTGTGATTGCTGGCAGGGGGCACGTGTCACAGTGCCCGGAGGTGGAAGTGCGCCTGAGGTTGTATTGCTGCTGTTCTCAGAAGAGGGGTCAGGGCAGTGACCGACACCGATTTCGACGAGGTCGAGCCCATCGACTTTCTGGTGGTGGCGTTGCCGGCTGCCACCTGCCCGGCGACCCGATTTGCCCCTGTTGTTCGATCTGGTCGAGCGGACCATCAGCCGGGTCTTCGCCCTGGTTTTTCGTCCGGAGCCGCATCGGCGGATCACTCGCCCGGATCGCCACCGACCGCAGGTGGTGACGATCGTCTGATCACCTCGAAACAAGTCGGTGACCTGTGCGATCGGGCTGTCTTCGCCGATGACGAGTTCAACGCAGAGAAGGCCAGGGCGCTGGCCCTCTGACCCGGAATCAACCGAGTGGATGGAGCATGACAATGGACGAATTCTGGGAGTTCTTCTGGTTCGTCGTCGTCTTTTTCTTGTTCGTGGCCTACCTGAGGGTGCTGTTTGCGATCATCACCGACCTGTTCCGTGACCACCAGATGTCCGGGTGGCTGAAGGCGCTGTGGCTGCTGTTCTTGTTCGTGATCCCGTTCCTGTCGGCGCTGATCTATCTGATCGTGCGGAACGAGGGGATGACCGAGCGGTCCGCGGCGGCCTTCCAGCAGGTCAGGCAGGCCCAGGACACCTACATTCAGGAGGTCGCGGGCACGGGGGAGTCCCCAGCCCAGCGGATCGCCGACGCCAAGGCGCTGCTCGATTCGGGGGCGATCACACCGCAGGAGTTCGAGACCCTCAAGAGCAAAGCCCTGACCTAGGGCATGTCTCCCAATAACTTGAGCCACTCGACGATGCCGGCGAGCAGGAATCCGGCGCGGTAGGTGAGGGCGAGTTTGTCGTAGCGAGTGGCCACCGCACGCCACTGTTTCGCCTTGTTGAAGGCCCGTTCGACCACGTTGCGCCCCTTGTAGGACTCCGGGTCGAAGTTCGGTGGCCGCCCGCCCGCGCGGCCCTTGTTCACCCGGTTCGCTGCCTGATCGGTCTTCTCGGGGATCACCGCCTTGATGCCTCTGCTTCGCAGCAGTTCCCGGTTTGCCCGTGATGAGTACGCCTTGTCGGCCCGGACCTCGTCGGGGCGCGTGCGGTGCGCTCCGCCCGCGAGCCGCGGCACGCAGATGCCCTCCAGCACGTGGGCGAACATCGGACTGTCACCGGCTTGGCCTGGGCCGACCAGCACCGACAGCGGGCGCCCGTGACCGTCGCACGCCAGGTGCGCCTTGCTGGTCAACCCGCCCCTCGACCGGCCGATGCCGTGATCGGCAGGCTCGTCACGCAGGTTCGTGTAATTCGGTAGATCCCCCTGTGTGGCGGGCGGCGTTCGCACCGTGCTGATGGACACGGACCACTGTGGAATCGACCGATACCGCCCAGTCCAGGTTCCCGCCGGCGTCGGCCATCGCGACCAGAGCAGTCAGCACCCGATCCCAGGTTCCGTCTCCGGCGTATCGGCGATGTCGCTTCCACACCGTCTTCCACGGCCCGAAATGCGACGGGAGATCTCGCCAGGGCAACCCGGTCCGCAGTCGATACAGCATCCCCTCGACCACCACACGATTGTTCCGGAACTTCCGCCCCCGGAGCCCATCGGAACTGGGCAACAGCAGCGCGAGCAACTCCCACTGCTTGTCCGTCAACACCTCAAACCGATCAACAACGTCTGCCACACCGAAGAGTCTGCAGCACAACACCACAAATCATTGGGAGACACACCCTAGCAGGCGAACGTCACTGCGGCGCAGCCCTTCCTGGTGGTGTTCGGGGTCGGTATCCGGTGCGCGGTGGTGGCGAGTGGTGCGAAGATGAAGCATGCGTCCCCATCGTTGGCCGGCGATCGCGCCGCCCCCTGATCGGGGCGTTCGCGTGCACGAACCGATGCCGATCACGGCCGAGAAGGACCTGACCCTCGAACTGTCCGCGGTCACCGCATTCGCGTCCGGGCTGCTGCTGCAACTGGCGATGCGGGTGAACGGGATCCGCGCTGACTTCGCCCGCTACGAAACCCGTCCCCTGACCGACCCGCAGGACTGGTCGGCGCGGTGGTCGTATCTGAGCGTGCTGATCGGCGTCGACGACCGCGACGAGGACGGCGGCCCCGCTGACCCGCTCCATCCGACCGAACCCGGCGTCGACGAGTCCGGGCCGTACCGGACGACGCCGTGGTACTGGATCGGCACCTACCCGCGCACGGGGGCGCTGGCCATCACCACCAGTTGGACGGAGATCGGGCTCCACCCCACCTCGATCGTCCTGGCGCTCGGTCCCAGCCCGTTCCCCACCACCTCCGACTCCGATGTGGGAAGGTGACCGTCACAGCGACTCCCGCACACTCACCGGGCTGCATCGCCCGAGCCGGGATCGCGGCGAGCTGAGCGGACACCGCCCAGCGCCCGGCAAGGGGTGATCGACACGTCTCGAATGTGGTCCGACGATCCAGGGAAGACACCCGCAACCCAGCACGTATCGAGGGGTCCGGTCCCCATCGTGAGGTCACAGATTGAGGGTGGTGAACTGCAATCGTGTTCCTTTACCGGGCTGGTCGGGCGCACAATAATCCACATGGACGACCGCGAAGCACACGACATCGAGGTCGTTCGAAGCCGACTGATCCAGCGCTATCCCGATCTCGAGTCGGATGTGCTCGAGAACCTGATCGTGGCCGTGCTCGGCCGGTTCGACGGGTGCCGCGTCCGAGATTTCGTCCCCTTGTTGGTCGAACGGGCCGCCACGCGCACGCTCGACGCCACCTACAGCCGGGCACCGGCACCTCCGGTTCCGATAGCAACTGACGTTCCCACCACCGCACCCATCGAGCCGGTGGTGCCGGCCGCCAGAATCGGGGGAGTGCGGCGTGTTTTCGCCCGTCGCTCCCCACGTCTGTTGTGAGTCGGTGAGACGAGATGACCAGGCCCGGGAGCGGGGAACCGGTGTCGGCCGTCCACCGCGCCCGGGACTGTGAGCCTAATCCTCGGCTGGGAGCGGAGGGATCGACTTTCGACTATCGGAGCGCGCCGGTCACCGGGATCGGGCGTCGAGAGTCTCGTGCCCGACCGGCCCGGCGGACCACGATCATCATGCAGCAGAGGTGATTCTGTCCCCTGATTCCTCGCGGCCGTCCAGCACCACGGCACCGGCCGGCCAGAACAGAGCCGCGACCGATGCTCGCGAATACCAGCGAGGACGAACGGCACCGATCTCGCCGACCCGATCCCGGTTCACTCGACGAGTGGACGTGGCCGGGGCTTATTTCCGCCGGAATCGAGGTTCTGCGGCGGAGACGGCACGCCGCGGCGGACAATCGGCGTACCGATAAATCAAAGTTTCGGGGAGGGCCGGCTATGTCCGATCGCAGCGTGGGGGAGGGCCCGACGAGGTCCGAGTATCCATCGACCAAACAGGGTTTCGCGGCCGGCACGTCCCTGGGCGCGGCCGTCATCATGGTCACCGTCGGCTTCATCCAGTTCTGTCAGGGCATCGCGGCGGTCGCCGAGGACGAAGTGTTCGTGCGCGGCGTGGACTACGTCTACAAGTTCGACCTCACGACCTGGGGCTGGATCCACATCGTTCTCGGCGCCCTCGTCGCGATCGTCGGTCTGTCCCTGTTCACCGGCGCCACCTGGGCTCGGGTGGCGGCGATCATCGTCGCGGCGATCTCGATTCTGGCGAACTTCCTGTGGCTGCCGTACTACCCGGGGTGGTCACTGCTGATCATCGCGCTCGACGTCGTCGTCATCTGGGCGGTCTCGACATGGAATCCGGAAAGGGTCTGAGGGGAGCAGCCCGGCAGCCCGGCAGCCCGGGCGCCCGGCGGAGTGACGATGATGATGCGTATGCGGGTGAAGTTTCACCTCCAGCTCGACGACCTGACCGACCGGTTGGCGTCGATGTGCCACCTGGCCGGGGGGGCCGTCGAGACGGCTACCGACGCCCTCGTCCGGGCCGACCTTTCACGGGCGGAGCGGGTGTTCGACCTCTGCGAGCAGATCGAGCAGTTACGCGGTCCGTGCGAGGAGCAGGCGATGGCGTTGTTGGCGTTGCAGGCCCCGGTGGCCCGGGACCTGCGGCAGGTCGTCACCGGTGTGCATCTGGTGTCGGATCTGAGCCGGATGGGTGGGCTGGCACAGCATGTCGCCGAGAGCGTGCGCCGCCGGCACCCGGATCACGTCGCGTCCGGGGAGGCGGAGGACTTGCTCGCCCGGATGGGGCGGGTCGCGGGCGAGTCGGCCCGCGTCGCCGAACAGGTTCTGCGCAAGCATGATCCCGAGTTGGCCGCGGAGCTCGGGAGGCGGGACGACGAGCTCGATGACCTACACCGACGACTGCTCACCCTGATCGAGGATCCGGCCTGGACCGGGAGTATCCCGGTCGCTGTCGACGTGACCCTGCTCGGCCGTTTCTACGAACGCTTCGGTGACCACACCGTCGTGGTCGGGCGCCGGGTGATCTTCCTCGTCACCGGCGAACAGCTGACCCCGTAGACCTACCGGATAGCCCAGTCCGGGGCTGATCCTCGGCCGAGGGCCGGTCCAGAACGGGGCAGGGCCGGCAATCCCGACAATCCTCGGTTGGCCCGGTCCGCCGCGTGGGGCCGGGTAGTGCTGCGGCTCAAGTGCGTGGTGACCCGGTCCGGCGGTGCCATGCCAGTTCGCGGAGCCGGACCCAGTCGAGGGTGGGTTCGGCGGGGCGAACCCCGGGGCGGTCGCGGGGTACCCGGATCCGGAGGGCGCCGGGCTCGATCGTGCAGCGCACCGGGGTGGTCAGCAGCAGCGATTCGCCGTCGACGCCGACCGGGGTCTGACGCGTGTCGGCGTCGACGAGCACCTCGGTGGTCGTGTGCTGGGTCAGGCCCCGGACGTTCGCGCGGCGCAGCAGCCCGACCGCTTGGCGGGCGCTGGCGACCGAGATGGTCACGGCGCCGAGGACGCCGCGGTCGAGCCGGTCGCGTCGGTTCAGACCGGCGAGATCGCTGGTCCCGTAGGGGTTGTTGCTCACCAGCACCGCTTGTGGGTTCCGCACGGTGACGTTCCCGATCCGGGTGAAGAGGGGTGCACCACCTTGTCCGGCGAGCAGGTCCGGGAGCATCTGGAGCACGGTTCCGGTCTTGTCGTCGCGATAGGCGGGGCTGCGGACCACCTCGGCGTAGACCCCGAAGGAGGCGTTGTTGACGAACGGGCGGCCGTTGATCCGGCCGAGGTCGACGGCGACCTCGACGCCGTCGCGCAGGGCGTCGAGGCACCGGCTCGGGTCGGCGCGGTCGAGTCCGAGGTCCATCGCGAAATGGTTGCGGGTGCCGGCGCTGATCACCAGGAACGGCAGGTTGTTCTCGGCCGCGACCGCCGCGACGAGAGCTTGGGTTCCGTCGCCGCCGGCCACGCCGAGCAGGTCGGCTCCGCGATCGACCGCGGACCGGGCCAGTTCCGTGACGTCGACGGTGCCGGGCCCTTCGAGCAGGACCACCTCGGCGCCGAGTTCCTCGGCCTTGCGTTGCAGGTCGAATTTCGTGACCTTGCCGCCACCGGAGTGCGGGTTCATGATCAGCACCGGATGCCGCACCGGTGGTGCGGACACCTCGCGGACGGCGGTGTCCGAGGTTCGTCCGCGCAGGGCGGCGCGGGCGCAGGGCACCGTGAGAAGCGCGAGAACAATGGAGGCGACGACCTCGGCGAGCAGGTGGGCGCGGATGAAGAGGACGAGGACGACGATCGGTGACAGTATCGCGATCGCCAGTGAGATCCAGCGCAGCACACCGCGACTGGCGAGGAACCAATACAGGGCGGCGACCATGACGACGACACCGCCGACCCCGACGAGGAGGCTCCCGATGGTGCTGAGCAGTCCGGCCGACACCAGCGGCACCGCCACCGCGAGGATCGCCAGTGCGAACGCCGCCCGCGCCCACCATCGGCGGGCTCCGGTCGTGGTGTCGGGGGCTGCGGATCGGTTGTCGCTCATCGTCATGTCCCCGGGTGTGCGGTGATCCGGCCGTCGTCGATCGCCTTCCGCAACGCGGCGTGGTCGCGTTCGTTCTGGTCGGCGTAGGTCTCGGCGAATCCGGCCAGTGCCTTGTCGAAGTCATCGTCCGAACCGAGGTATCCGGCGATAGCGAACCGGTCACCGGCGCGGGCATGCGCGTACGCGAGGCCCCGGGCACACAACCGGCCGTACAGCGCCATGACGTCGGGATTCATGGTCTCGACGACCGCCGAGCCCTTGCCGTCGCGCAACTGCCGGATGTAGTAGTCCCGCACCACGCCGTCGGCGTCGGGTCCCTGCTGCCAGCCGAGAAGGATGTCGCTGGCGGCCTGCATCAGCCGTTGCCCGGACACGACGCGTTCGCCGTGATTCGTGAATGCCGGTCCGCCGACGTACTTTTCGAGGACCGACGGCCCTGCCTCCTTGGCCTGCAAGAACAACGGGTCGCCGCCGGGGCCACGGAGCAGGACGATCCAGGCCCGGGTGCCGACACTGCCCACCCCGACCACTTTCCGTGCCGTTTGGACGTACTCGAATCGATCGAACAGGACACGCCGGGCGGGCTGCAGGGTGTCGCGGTAGTCGCGTATTCGCCGGATCACCTCCTGTTCGAGTTGTTCGGCTTCGGTGCCGGTGAAGACCTCCTCGATCGGCACGATCAGCGGCGGTGTACTCACAATCCGCGGCTGCCCGTCCACCAGGGTGGTGAGTTTGGACAGCGCCTGCAGGCTGTCGCGGCCGCGGGATTTGTCGATCGTCTTGCGGACGCGTTTGCGGGTCGAGGAGTCCAGGACATCGCGGAGCTCGTCCAGCTCGGTGGCGGCGTCGATGTGGGAGTACCAGACCGCGAGCTCACCGCGGTCGGCCTGATAGCTCATGGTCTCGCGATATTCGGCCGCGCAGGCGCGGGCGATCCGTTTGCGCTGTTTCCGGCTGAACCCGTTGCTCCGTCCGGCGACCGCGAGGCTCGCGACGAGTCGTTTGACATCCCATTCGAACGGGCCGGGATACGTTTCGTCGAAGTCGTTGACATCGAACGCGAGTTTGCGCTCGGGTGTCGCGAAGAGCCCGAAGTTGCTCAGATGGGCGTCCCCGCACAACTGGGTGTGCAGGCCGGTTTCCGGGGCGTGGGAGAAGTCGTCGGCCATCACCAGCGCGGCGCCGCGATAGAACGCGAACGCTGACTCGGCCATCCGCCCGTACCGGATGGGGACCAGGTCGGGGACCCGAGCGGCCGCCTGGGACTCGAGCAGACCGACCGGGTCACGGTCGCGGGCGAGACCGTGTTCGGCGATGGCGTCGAACGGGATTCGGGCCCGAACCGTGTCGCCGTGTTCGATCGGTGCCGCCCGGGTCGCCGGGTTTGGCGCACCGGCGGGTGATGGATCGGGGAGGCTGTCTCGTTCGGTCATGGCGGGGGTCCCTTGGGTCGATGTCGTCTGCGGATGAGAGGGTGGTCAGACGCGGTCGCAGTTCCAGGTCGCGACCGCCCCAGAAGACCTGGGGGCTGCGGTGGGCCGTGCGGTCCCTCCTGGTTCGGTCACCGCGGTCACCCCTGCCGCGATCGGCTCCACCGCGTTGCGTAGCCGGCGGACTCGCTCCTGGAATCGGTGCTCATCGGCTGATCCCTTTCCTGATCTCGGTGATCTCGTGCTGACCGAGAATGCTGCCGCCCTGTCGATCTCCATCCACATGCCATTGCCCCAGTATGCCGAGCACGCCTACGGTCGAGTGCCGATATCCGGCGACTCGCACACCACCCATGTGCACGCACCAATGCGCAGCACCACACCAGTACGACGCCGCTTCCTGGTTAACCGCCGGGCGGGACGGGAAGTCTGGACTCATGAGCACGGCGCAGAAAGAACGGGAAGACAAGTACGAGGTCGGCGCCGACTTCGCGGTACCGGACCTGGCCGACCTGGTCCCACTGGGAGGTCGGCTCGACGAGCAGACCGTCACCCTCGACAACGAATACTTCGACACCACCGATCGGGACCTACTCGCCCAGCACGTCACGTTGCGGCGCCGATCCGGCGACACCGACGAAGGCTGGCAGCTGAAGGTGCCCGACCGCAAGGCGCGCACCGAAATCCGGGTGCCACTCACCGCGGACGACTCGGTGCCGGGCGAGCTGGCCACACTGGTCTCGGGGGTGGCCCTGGGTAAACCGGTGCACCCGGTGGCGACGATCTCGACCGTCCGGCACCGCCGCCGGATGCTCGACCCGAACGGAAACCTGATCACCGAGGTCGCCGAGGACACGGTCCGGGCCACCGCGGCCGCCGCCTCGGCCGGGGACGGCGCGGTCGCCAGCGACTGGCGCGAGGTGGAGGTCGAACTGGGCGAGCGCGGCGACGGGAAACTACTCCGAAAGATCGGCAAACGACTGACCCGTGACGACGCCCGCCCGTCCCGGTACCCGTCGAAACTGTCCCGAGCACTGAACCCGAACCCTCCGGGCCCCGCCGGCGACTCCGGCGCGGAGGCGGTCCGGGAGCTGTTGACCGCCTACCTCGACACCCAGGTCCAGGCGATCGTCGGCGGCGACGTGTGGCTGCGCCGCGGGTTGGACCCGGTCCACGCCACCCGGGTCGGCATCCGACGGTTCCGCAGCACCCTGCGGGTGTTCAAGAAGGTACTGGACCCCGACGCCCGGGCGTACCTCGACGACGAGCTGTCCTGGTATGCGGGGGTGCTCGGTGAGGTGCGGGACCGGCAGGTCCAACGCGCCCGGTTCGCCGCCGCGGTCACCGACCTACCCGAGGAGTTGGTGCTCGGTCCGGTCGCCGCCCGGATCGAGAACGATCTGCTCACCGAGCAATTGCGATACCGGGCCGAGGTGATGGCGACGGTCGACACCGACCGGTACCGGGCGGTGCTCGCTGCGCTGGCGCGGTGGCGCACCGACCCGCCACTGACCGAGGACGCAACCTCCGGGGCGCGGGTGCTGAAGAAGGCCGCGCGGAAGGCGCGCCGCAAGGCCGACAAGAGGTTGGCCGCCGCCCTCGACGATGGCGGCGACGAGGCTCTGCACCGCGCCCGGAAGGCCGCGAAGCGGGCCCGTTACGCGGGCGAGCTCACTCGCGGGCTGGTGGGGAAGAAGAAGGGCAAGAAGCGGGTCGCCGTCTACGAGAAGGTCCAGAAGGTTCTCGGGGAGCACCAGGACAGCGTGGTGGCTCTGGGCACTCTCCGCACCCTCGGTGCCCGCGCCGGTAACACCGGCGGCGAGAACGGATTCACCTTCGGGCTGCTCTACGGGCTCGAGTTGCAGGCCGCGCGGCGTGCCCGTGAGGATGCCGCAATGCTTGCCACCTGAACGGCGTCTTGCGGCGCGCACCCGACGACGGGTTCGGTGGCCGATCCTCAGAAACCTCATACAGTATCCTCGCGCGGTTGGGTGAGCGTCAGGGGGCCAGGGCATATCCGATTCCGGTGGCTTTGGCGTGGTACATGGCCGCGTCTGCGCGTCGGATGAGCGTGTCCCGGGTTTCGTCCGTTCGGGCGAGTGCGATGCCGACGCTGGCGGTGAACCGAAGTTCGCGTCCGGCCGAGTCGGTCCCGATGCGCAGTTCGGTGATCGCGGTGGCGAGGGTGATGGCCTCCTCGACGGAGGCGGTGTCGGGGCACACGATGAGGAATTCGTCGCCGCCGATCCGGGCCACGGTGTCGGTGGGATGCACGACCGACTGCAGCTGTTCGGCCAGCCCGATGAGGGCGTCGTCTCCGACTGCGTGGCCGAGACGGTCGTTGAGGGTCTTGAACTCGTCGAGGTCGATCAGCAACGCCGCAACCTGGCGCTCGCCTTCGCGTGCCGCGGCCAGGGCGGCATCGATCTGCTGATGCGCCAGGGCACGGTTCGGTAGTCCGGTCAGCGGATCGTGCAGGCTCTGGTGCCGCAGCGCCTGTTCTGCCTCGATGCGCCGGATCGCCGCCGTCAGCACCGCGGTCACCGAGCGCAGGAACATCACGTCTCGGTCGGTGTATTCGCGGGGGCGGGCACTGTGTGCGGTCAACACGCCCCACGCAGGGTCGGCGCCGATGGGAACGCAGACCCCGCTTCGTAGCCCCCGGGCGTTCATGGCGTCGGTGGAGAACCGGTGCTCGCCGTACCGGTCGGGGCAGATGATTATCTGATCGGTGGCGGCCGCGTAGCCGGGTTGGGAATCGGTACCGGGGGCGAAGGCGTCCGGGATGGGTGGTTGACCACGATAGGCGAGCACCCGCAACACCCCGCCCGGTTCCTCGGCCCGGGCCACCGAGGTGCAGTTGACGCCCATCAACGCGGCGGCGGCGTCCGCCGCGGCTGCGAGAAGGTGGTCGAGGTCGCCGTCGACGGCGAGTTGACTCAAGTCGGCGAGGGCGTGTTGTTCGCGGGCCCGGTACGCGGCCGCCTCCAACGCTGTGTGCAGGCGCTGTTCGTGCTCCTGTGCTGTGCGCAGGTCCTGGGCGATGCAGGCGATCATGGTCGGGCGGTCCTCCGAACTGCGCTCGACCACGAAGGCGGACAGGGTCACCGGGATCGGCTCACCGGTCAGGAAATGCCGAAACTCCGAGCGACCCTCCCACTGGCCCTGATCGAGCAGGGCAGATTCCATGTCGGGGGCCTGCACGAACCCGACATCGGTGAAGAATTCCGGTGCCCAGCGAGCGGCGACGGCGGCCTCGTCGGTCAGTCCCATCAGGTGCATTCCGGCGGGGTTGAGATAGAGCAGGCGACCGGTGTCGTAGTCGGCGATTGCGACCAGGTTCTGGGCATGCTCGATCACCGACAGCAACATGCGGGCTTCCGCCGTTTCCGGTTTCATCCTGGGCGGCCGGTTTCCGTGTTCGACTGACCCATTCGTGGCTTGGGCTCGGGCATGCGGTGGGGTTGGTGGCCTGACCGCGCTGTGCCCTTCCGCGCGGGCGAGAGCGGGTGCGATCCGTGCAGGCGGTGTTTCGTGTGCCGCCGGCAGACCCCTCGTGACTGCCGGTGGCGTTCTCGTCGCCCTCCGCTGCCTGGTGTGCCGGGCCCGGTGGTCACGGCACCCCGGGGGACTGTCGGGTACGTCGCGGGTGGGGTGATGGTCAGGGATTCCTCGAGGGTGCGGGTGGCGGCGCGTTCGACGAGCACGGGCACGAAGTCCCGGATATGGCATCCGTCGAATCGGTGGTGGGCGGTCTCGATCGCGTCCTCGACCTGGTCGGTGTCGAGAAATTGGCACCGCTGGATCAGATGTGCGCGCACCGCGTCGATGTGCTGTTCTTCGGTGACGTCCATGACAGAAATTGTGGTCTCGTCGACGGCGGTCGGGAAGGGTCTTCAGTCCGTCGACCTGCTGATGATCGTCGCCGCGATCGGGGAGGTCCTCGATGGGGGACTGCTGATCGTCATCTTCGCCACCTCGGGTGCGCTGGAAGCGTTCTTGACTCAGCGCACCGCCGGTTCGGTGCGCAGCCTGCTCAACCTCGCACCCGACCGCGTCACCGTCGTTCAGGCGTCGGGGGACGAGTTGTTCGTCGACGGGGCGGTCTGGACGCCTTCGGTCGTGGATGCCTTGCGGTGCTCCTGGTTTCCACCCGTGCGAATTCTCGGCGCGGCCACGCTGATCACCTTCGCTGGAGTACTCGCCTCCCACACCGAGCAGCATCGCCTCGCCGGCGCCCGATTAGCCGCTGTCAGTGTGGGCCTGATGATCCCGACATTGCCCCTTTGAACTGGGGTGCACCTGAAATTCGCGGACGATCGCGCAGCCGAGTCTCGATTACGAGTCGCGCGAACGACTTTCTAAATACGATTACGCCCAACAGTCGAAACCGCCTTTCGACGGAATGCACCCATTTAACGGCGGCATGCAAGAAAGGGGCGGCGCACGCGGGCCGATCATCGCCACGGCGGCGAGCCGCTGCTCGGTAGGGTGGCTCGACTCCCACCTGGCGAGTCGAGCCACCGCCGTTCCAGGCCATATGCGGCCGATCAGCCGATTCCGATACCGCCTCCGAACGTGACACTCAACCACTTCAGGAACGCCTCGAAGGCGACCGCAAAGTCAACACTTGCAGAACCCATGAATTCTTCACTCCTCTTGCCTTTTGTCATCCACGGGCACCGAACCCGCTTACTCCTATATCGGCCGTGAGCGCCCTCGACGTTTCACGAAAAGGGAAATAATTTCGCCCGTTAACTGAACGAATGACCATTTCAATTGGACGTATGATCAAAAGATAAATGGACGACTGATCAGAATGTGGAAGAAAATTCGTGGACCGATCGGCGCAACATAGTGAGCCCCGCCGGCGATACACGACGGGGCGGGGGACCGATGGGGTTGCCGATCGCCGACTGCGGTCGAGGCCCGAGAAGCACGGAAGTTCGAGTTGCCCGAATGAATATGTTCTGGATGGTCGAGGTCCTGGTAGCCACGCTGTGCGTGATTGCTGCGTCGTTCGCCGCGGCGGTGACCGCGGATGCGGTATCACGACGCTCTCACGCGCGGGTGCCGGACCGAGCCGACACTGCCGCATCACCCTCGCCGACGGGGGTGCTCACCGCCCGGACGGCGCGCCGCGAGCGGGACTGGCACCGGGTTGCGATACGGGCGTGGGCGATCTGTGTGATCGCCTCCGTGATCGCGGTCGCCGCCGTCGGGCTGCTGATCATCGTGGGATAAGCCCTTGGCCCTTGAGCGCTTACGTTCGGCAAATGGCGAAGAAGCTCCCCGCCGATGAGCTGCGCGCCCAACTTCGGCCGCGTTGTGTTGTGCAACGCAATAGGAGGCAATCCTGAACGCCTCGACGTTGATCGGCGGCCGTGAGCTCGGAGTCGAGTTGCCGGGTCGCGCGCTCGGATTCCTGCAGGAAGCAGGATGATGTTCAGCGGTGATACATGACCAGGCAGGGGCCTGTGAGTTACCGCGTCGTCGGGCGGACTGGCTGGCGTGCAGTGGTGCTTGCAGGACGAGACCGGTCACCGATCCCGGACCGGACGTCCTGCCTCTGGTGAGTTCAGTTCAGTCGCTCGGTGAGGTGGACCTCGATGTCGTCACCGTCGTTCTTGCCGATCGCCTTGCGGATGGCAGCAGCCACCGGCAGCTTGTGGGTTCCGTCTCCCAGGGCCATGAACGCTCCGGTGAACGGGTGCGCGTCGATGGTCCCGGCAACCTTGACCAGACCACGGGTACCGAAGATCTGTGCTGAGTCGGGTAGCTGCACACACGTCCACGTGTCCCCGGGACGGACCTTGCCCAGGCGAGCGGTGAAGGTGATGTCCAGGGGTCGGGGATCTGCCATGCTCATGCTCCTTCGCGCTGCTGGTCGGGGGCTGTCGCGCTTACCGAGGCTCCGCTCTGGTCGGTCTCCTCCAGGTAGACCAGACCGTTACCGTCGGGGTCGGTGAAGGAGAACATCGCCGGCACTCCTTCCATCCGGACCAGCTCCTGGTTATGCGGGGTCACCCCGGCCTCACGGACCTTGTCGAGGGCCTGTTGAGCATCGGAGGTGCCCAACCGGATTGCCACCGGGATCTCACTGTCGGGCGGTAGGAGCACCAAGGCGACATTCGAACCCGGTGGCACGACCTCGACCAGCCGTGCACCCGGCCACACCTCCACGTCGGTGCGGAGTTCGCAGCCCAGCACCTCGGTGTAGAACCTCAGCGCGGCGTTCTGGTCAGCGACCGGAACCGACACACTCAACACTCTCGTCGTCATCGTCATACGCAATCAGACCCCGCCGCGCCCCGAAACTCATCGCCCAAGCCGTGAACCGGTCGTCCCGCAAGCCGAACCACCAGCGGGACGAGATCGGCGCCGAGCACATGTCCGGCCGCTGTCGACGCTCGTCCCGGAACGGGATCCGCTTCCGGAACGAGTGTCCGGCTGCTGCCGGATACGCTGGCACCGCTCTCGTCCCGGTGCAGGTTCGGCGGATTCTGGCGGTCATCGCAACAGCAGTCGTTCCATCTCTTCGATGGGTGTGCGAAATTCTAGCCGTTTCCGGGGGCGCTCATTGAGTTGCCGTGAGACCCACTCCAGGTCTGCTTTCGAGTGCACACTCAGGTCCGAACCTTTGGGGAAGTACTGACGGAGAATGCCGTTCGTATTCTCGTTGGTCCCGCGCTGCCAGGGTGCGTGTGGATCACAGAAGTAGATGTCGATCCCGGTGGCCGCGCTGACGCTCTTCCAGTCCCGCATCTCCGAACCCTGGTCCCACGTCAGGGTCCGGCGCAGGCTCGTGGGCAGCGTCTCGAGCTGTTCGGTCAACGCGGGCGCGGTCTGCTCGGGCTTGTATCCGTCGGGCAGATGAACGAGCATGACGGTGCCGGTCGAACGTTCGACGAGTGTGCCGATCGCGCTCAGATTCCGTTTGCCGACAATGAGATCACCCTCCCAATGTCCCGGTACTGCACGGTCTTTCACGTCTTTGGGGCGGTCCGCGATGTTGGCCATATCGGGGATCCGATTCTTGCGCTGGCCGGCCTTCCGACTGGGTCGGCGCAGCCCACGTCCGGTCCGCAACGATCGAGTGAGGGTGTGTTCGAGTCCGCCGCGGGAGGGTTGGTAGAGCGATTGGTAGATGGTCTCGGTGCTCACCCGCATCTGTGGATCGTCGGGGAAATCGAGTCGGAGGCGGCCCGCGATCTGCTCGGGTGAGTGGCGCTCGGTCAGGGATTTCTCGACCGTCTCGCGCAGCGACGGATTGATGGCGAGCTTGGACGGCTTGGGCCGCGAGGCCCGATGGTAGGCGGCTGCGTGAGCCGATCTGGCTCGGTACCGCCCGGACGGCTCACAATTGCGGGCGATCTCGCGTGAGATCGTCGACGGACTCCGGTTCAAGGCTTTCGCGATCTCACGAAGCGTGTGACCTGCGGCGATGCCGATGGCGATCTCTTCCCGCTCCGCGAACGTCAAACACCGGCCCTTGAGGTTGCGGCCACGCCGGGGACGCACCCCACCACAGGCCGCAAGCCACCGAGCACCCTGTTTGCGATACGAGCCGGCCGCCTCGGCCGCGCCCGTGATGAACTCACCCGCCGCCATCCCCGACCAGAACGTCTGAAAGATCTCCGGAACCATCCGATGAGAATATTTCGCCATGTGCAACACCCTTTGATCAGTGGTGTTGCGATCACCGCACGAACCCAAGGTTCCGCTTTCGGACACGATCGCGGTCAACCACACACGGACGACGCTCGCCCTGAGCAGCAGACGCGGCGCGAAGCACGAGCCGGATTCGACCGTTCAACACCAACGGCATGTGTCAGGCTCGGATGATGACCTGGCCGCAACGTGTCGTACCTCCCGACGCGATGGAGATGGGTGCGCTCGCCCACGGCCCGCGAGTGCTCGCCCAGACTGTGGGAATCGTGGTAGGACTGCGTTCAATCGTGGCCTACACATCCGGCCTGGACTTGGCGGTCGTCGCGGTATCCTCCGGATCCCACGCCGAGGCGATGAGACGCCAGTTCCAGGCGCCGGCTGAGATCGACCCGGTGACCGGCGAACGTCGCCGCGGGGAATGGGTGGGCGAGCGACTGCAGCTGCGGGCTCTCGAAGATTCTGCCTCCAGCCCGTCCCCCGTCGCAGCACTGAGGGGTTTCACCAGCAAAAGAACACGTATCGGCGCGAATACTCATTTGAGGTCTCCCCTCTACCCGACGTAACCGAACTACCCCTTGTCACGGCCTGGCCAGCGATCGGACTGGAGCCTGCCACGACGTACTTGGAGCTTCCTCCGCCGGAGGTACTCAGGGCCGGAATCATCTCCCTGGGTGGTGATCCGGGTCGCAGAAAGTACTTCTGATACGCGCGCTTTGCCCACGACTTGCGCTTGCCGACTCTATCGATCACCAGGGTGTGGGAACCTGCCCTGCTGCCCCGTCCGCAGACCACCTGGGGCGAGGTCGTCAACGGCCCCGACCGGATCCTTTACTTCGCGATGCCGCCAGAGCACCCTGACAGGTGGATCCCGCATCCTCTTTCGAACCCCAGACCCGGGAGGTCCGTCGATGCGACCGCACCACCGACTCCACAACACCTCGCTCGTCGCCGCCGCTGCGGTCGGAGTCGCAGGCGCGCTGCTGTTGGGTGCACCACTGGCCACCGCGGGGCCAACTGAAACCGTCTTTCCCATTCCAGTCGCCGGGATCGGGGTTGGCGTGACCGGACTTCTTAGCGCGAACCACTTCTACATGACCGCCACCACAGACCCGGTCACGCCGGGAGTCACCCGCGTGGGGCCCTACGCCGGCGTCTTCGTCCACTGGCGGAACATCTCGACCGGCGAGGGCGGCATCACGTACCTCGACAACCCCGGCGGCACGCAGGTCCGGACCGGTTCCGGGACGGTGGTTGCCACGGTCACGGTGCCCGACCAGGCGGGAACCCGAGTTATCGCCCTCGTACCAGGCGCCGGCGCCTGGTACGTGCCGTGACTGTCTTACGCTCGTGCTTGGGGTCGCGGCTTCCCCGGGGGCGGGGGGAGTCACTCCGCGGGTGTCGTGTTTGTCGATCGGTGACCGGTCACCGACGAACGCCGACGTCCGCACGGTGCCGTCCAGCGAAGTTGTCTCGCCCATGCTGCTGCTTGGGTGGCACACTCACCTCATGGGCGCGGTCGGCGATGTCGCAGTATCGGTGCTCCAAGAGGCAGGCGTGACACTTGCTGCTGGACTCACCGATTCCGAGATTGATTCTGTCCATGTTCGTTTCGGGTTGGTTTCGCCTGTGATCATCTGGATCTGTTGAAGACTGCGTTGCCCCTCGGGGAAGGTGGCCGGACTGGCGCGACGGCGACGACGCTGAGTTGCAGCGCATGCTGGGCTGGCCGGTCGAAAGCTTCGTGTGGGACGTGCTCCACCAGCCCGTCCCCTTCTGGCCTGCGTCGTGGCGCCCACGTCCGACCGAAGCGGTCGAGGTCGAGCGGACGGCTCGCAAGAATCTCCATAGATATCTACCGGCAGCACCGGCACCACCGGGATGTCCGGTCTTCTCGGTGTATCAGACTGATGTCATCTGCAGCCCCGGATCTTGTCGAGTACCTGCGAAACGAGCTGAAGGTCGGGGCGTTGCCGGGTGAGAAGTGGACGTTCCGGCAGCGGGTTCCGTACTGGTCGCAGTTCGTCGAGGTGGCGAACCGCGCCGAGTGCATCTGATCCGACGAAATCTTGGGCCGTTGCCTCGGCTGAGTCGCGCACGTACCCGTCAGGGGGTTGGTTGCGTGCGATCATCATCTGATGCGGTTCTCGCGGTTGTTGCCCGTTCTCGTCGCCGCATTTGTCGTCCTGACGGGGTGCGCGGACGACCCGCCACCGGTGCCGACTCCGGTGATCGTGTCCTTCGACGACGGGTGGGGTCAGGTCTTCGTGGCGAACGTCGACGGCAGCGGCCTGCGGCAGGTCACCCCGACCGTGGCTGACGACATGTCCGATAGTCGGTGGGGAAACAGCGCCGCGCTATCACCGGACGGCGCGCAATTGGCCTACACCCGCGGAGGCAGGTTCATCGAGGTCGTGGATCTCGAATCAGGTGACGTGAGGACTGTTCACGAGGACGGCTATCAACCTGTCTTCTCGCCGGACGGGTCCGCTATCGCTTTCTCGAAGAGCGACGGCAGTATCAACATCATGAATACCGACGGTTCCGACGTGCGCGTCATCGCTCCGGCTGAGTCCGGATCCGTGGCGACGTTCTCGCCGGACGGGTCGCGGGTGGTCTTCACCGCCGACGGATACATAGTCGAGGTGCCAACGACGGGTGGAGAATCGAAGGTGCTTCTGCGGGAACAGTTCTGGAATGCGGACCCCGCGTACTCACCCGACGGTTCCACACTGGTCTTCTCGAGCAACCGCGGCGGCAACCACGGCTCCGAGATCTACTCGATGCCCACCGGTGGTGGAGAGATCACCCGGCTGACCGACACGTACGCGGTGCATCCGCAGTTCGTCCCCGACGGCTCACGCATTCTCTACACCAGAGCAACGACGCAGTCAGGTGAGCTGGTTGTCGATATATCCACCTCGAACCGTGCGGAACTCGCCTCGATGAATCCCGACGGCTCCGACCAGAAACGGTTGACGCCTCGTTCGATCACCGCCCAGTATCCGAGTATCGGCGGGGGACAGTGATATCGCTGATCAGGACGCCCATTCCCGGAAGGCGAGCAAGCTGCAGGCCGCCGACCACGAGCGGCTGCCACCCTCCTGCGGCATAGCTACTCCGAGCGCGGTGACGGCGGCCGACGTCGCGAGACCCAGCTCGCCACATTGATGACCGGTCAACGATCGATGGCCGGTCAACGATCCCCAATGGGCCCCTCGGAGAGACTCGATGTCTGCCGGATCATCAGCAGAGCGAGTGGCGGGGGACTCTACGCTGAGGTAATGGACGGTCTGGATCATTCGGCCACGAGGAGTGCTCTTGCGTCCCTCCATGCTGGTGGGCGGAGTGGCGGCGCGGTGGAGCCGTACCTGGTTGTTGTACGTGAGGATGTCGCTGCAGTTGCGCTCCGAAACGCCGAGTCGCGGTACGTCGTCACGGTGAACGAAGTGGACGGGCAGTGGGAAACCCCGCAAATGATGACTCTTGGCGAGTTGCCGCGAGCTGCCCCTGATCGAGATTTCCGGCCATCTTTCATCCAATGCCTGGAAATTACTCGAACCGGGCCACCCTCTGCTGACGGTGGTCCTCCCGACAGTTCATGGATCACCATCAGCGGCTTCGTGGCCAGCGGGGCGCGGAGTATCGCGATTACCAGTTCCCTCGATGACTATGTTGCGGATGTCGCCGATGACGGATTCTTCCTTGCCGTGCTGCGGTCACCATGGCGCGAGAAGCCTTCCGTTGTCGTCGTCATGGGGGACCGCAGGATCCCGTGTGCCCACCCGAGCCTCGCTTGAACGATCCTCAGCTGCAGAACCGTTGAGGGATCGTTGACCGGTCACTGGTCTATTCACGATTGGTGCGCATCCCGGTAATTCTTACTCGCAGACCTGTGGTGCGGCGAGAAACAATCCACCACAGACGAAGGCGCGGGACAGCTTCCACTCGTTGTCGGAACGCACGAAGGGGATTGGCCCCACCGGGTAAGGGTCCGCGCCACGAAAGCGGCCGTGTCCAGTCGCGTTGACCATGTCTGGGCCGACGAGTTCCACGGCGGTGAACTGGATGTATTGGGGTGAGGGTTGCGCACCCCAAGCCCGCGCCATCCGCAGGGTCTGGTCGCTGGGACCCTCCAAGAGTCGCGCGCGGTCCTCCTCGCGTATCGAGTAGTTGGTCGTGGCGTTATACAGGACGGTCAGTTGCTCAGCGGTGGGCATGAGATCGGTAATCGGCGCCGGCGGCGGTGCGAACTGTGTGGAGTGGACGAAGACGGCCGGATCGCGCGATCCCGCGTCATCGACGGGCGAGCGGGCGCAGGCCACGGTTGCGATCGCGACAATCGCGCTGGCACCTATCGCGGCTTTCCTCACCCTCATGATCTACGTATCGGCCCAAGTCGACGCAGCGTGACAAGCCCGTGCCACACCGGTCCCTGGATGCATCTCCATCAATGATCCTCGATTGAGAGGCACGAAGGGCAGTTGCTGCTCAGCCGGCGCTGCCTCTGCGGTAACGAATATGGGTGGTTAGCGGTGAGTGGAGCGCCTCGACGGGCTCGAAGCCGAACGTCTCGACGCCGTCGAACATGCGCTCGCCGCTGCCGAGGAGGACGGGTGCGATGTCGAGGGTGAGTTCATCGATCACGCCGGCGTTGAGTGCCTGTCGGACTGTCGAAGCGCCGCCGGCGATGTCCACGCCGTTGCCGTCGGCCGTTTCGAGCGCCTGCGCGTAGGCGGCGTCGAACCCCTCGGTGACGAAGTGGAAGGTGGTCCCGCCCTCCATCTCGATCGGTTCGCGTGCGTGATGAGTGAGCACGAAGACCGGGGCGTGGTAGGGCGGCTCGGATCCCCACCATCCGTCCCACGCTTCGTTCCACTCACCGCGGATCGGCCCGAACATGTTGCGGCCCATGATGTAGGCGCCGCGAGGGCGCATGAGCCATCCGTTGGCTGTCTTGTCGGCTTCGGTCGCGCGCGGGTCGCCGATATGCCAGCCGTGCAGCTCGCCGCCGCGCTTGCCCAGCGGATTGTCCCGGCTCTGCTCGGGTCCGGCGACGAAGCCGTCGAGCGAGATCGACATGTGGCAGGTGGTGTCGGACATCAGCATCTCCCGGGAAGCAGTTGCGGGTGCAAGTGGTAGGCGTCACCGTAGCAAGTGGTGGCGGGTCGCAAGTGAGATACGCGGGGCGGTGAGGCCGAAGGCTGGACAGCCGCGCTCGGGGTGCGCGATCAACGCGGCCGTCGAGGTGATCGGCGCCCGCTGGTCGCTTCTCGTTCTGCGCGACATCATGTTCGGAAACCGGCGGCATTTCCGCGTCCTGCCGGAGCAATCCGACTAAGGTATCGCCTCCAAACATTTGCGGGAGGACTTCATGACGGAACGGCGAGCCGAGCACCTCAGGACGCAGGTGCCCTCGCGATCTGGACCAATTGCGACCGAGCGCCTTGCCTCCGCCTACGCTGCAGCACTCGCTGCCGACGCAGACCACTGATGTGGCGTCGCACGAATCGCCGCAGGATCGACGGCGTGCTGTGCCCGCTGCACCGCAAGCGGAACCATACCGGCGCGTCCCGTGAGCCGGCCCATGACCGGGAACGAGCTGAGCTGCACGGGTCCCGATAGCCCCGTCCGGTGAAGGAATTCCGAATCGGGGCGGCGGATTCTCGCTGTCGTTGCAACACAAGTCTATCGAAATCTGGGTCGTCCCAGCTCACGGGTTACGTTACCGCAGTCGGCATCGCGAGTTCCAGCGCAGTGCGGCGCCGGTGAGCGGTGGCCCGTCGCTCGGCGTTGAACACCGTGGCGGGAGTTGCGTACTCCAGGTTCTTCCGTGGGCGAGTGTTGAGCTCACGCGTTACCGACCGCACATGAGCGTGACTGTGCACCGACAAATCGGTGCCCTTCGGGAAATACTGTCGAGCGAGCCCGTTGAAATTCTCGTTCGCACCCCGCTGCCACGGACTGGAACGTTCGGTGAAGTAGATCTTCAGATCAAGGGCCGCGGAGATCTCTCGGTGCAGACACATCTCCGTTCCCTGATCCCACGTCAACGTTCTGCGCATTCGTTTCGGCAGGCCAGAAAATGCTTTGATGACAGCATTTTTCACCGATTCGGCGGTGTGATCGACGGGGAGATTGACGATGATTCCGTATTGCGTCGTCCGTTCCCGCAGGGTCATCATCGCCGATCGGCAGCGCAACCCCAGGATGAGGTCCCCTTCCCAATGACCCACCTCGACCTTTGCGTCCACCGCCTCCGGGCGGTCGCCGATCATCGTCATGTTCCGCACCGCACCGAGTGATCTCGCCGACCCCAACCATCGAGGTTTACGCACGCTCCGACCACTGCGCAGTTTGGCAGCGTACTTTTTGTCCAGACCCTTCCCGCCCGCCACCAGCAACGCCCGGTACATCGTCTCCATGCACAACCAAATCGAGCTGTCCTCGGGATACTTCAGCTTCAGCCAGCCGCTGATCTCCTCCGGCGACCAGAACCGATCGAGCTTGCGTTGTACGACACTGCGCAACACGTCGTTGGCGAGCAGCTTGTGTTCGCGTGGGCGGCTGCGGTTGCGACGTGCCGTCTCATTGGCGACATGGGGCAGGTAGCGGCCCTGGCCATCGCGGTGACGGTCGAGTTCACGTTTGACCGTCGACGGCGCCCGATCGATCTCCCTGGCGATGGCGCGGATCGACAGTTTCAGATGGTCCAGGTTGGCGATCTGCAACCGTTCCACCAAAGACAAATACCGCTCCGACGGCACATCGGCGCCGGTCAGAGTCTTGCGCTGTCGCGCCCTTCGTTGAATATTGATCCCGGTTTGGCGAGTCACACCGACGAGTGTGCTGGCTGCGATGTTCGTTTCCCCTTGGGCGATCAATTCCCAATACCGCGTGTCCCGGACCGCGGTCCGCGACAGTCTCGACGCTTCCTGCGCTACCTTCGGCGCCAACTCTGCGGCGATACGCGCAGCTGACTCACGCACCGCCACCTGGATCGACTCATCCCGGCCGCGTTCTGCCTTCCTAATCCTCAGCGCACGCCGGGACTCCCATGCCCCTGCCCTGGTCTTGCTCAGCCGCAGCCGGCGCCGAGCCTGGGTTTCACTAACACCGTCCGCGCGGAGTTGGTAATACCGCTGTTCGATCCACCGATACGCTGTCGAGCTCCCCACGCCAGCGACCACGGCCGACTGCCGCACCGTCCGGCGCACCGCAAACGCAGACCAGAAAGTCTTCTCTCGGCTTCGCTCGACCCGCAAATGGTGCCGGTTGTAGCTACCCGAGATGAAGGACGCCTCCCACACCGCGATCTTCGAGGTAACACACCCCAAGGTGGCTCGAGACTGCTCGCAGTCGAGACCTCCTTCACGGAGAAGGAAGAACTCCGCGCGCAACCACTGATAACCGACATCGAGATGAACTCCGGCCGTGCGGGCGGAGTATTTGAGACCTCGTCCGTCGCGAACCAACCCTAGAAATCGGGCCTGAGCAGCAGCATCCGCATTCTTCGCCATTCCAAAACCACCTCGCCGAAGGTGTTGCAATGACCGATAGAACCCTGGCACCCCCTGGCGAGCGCGTGCCCCTTCTTCAAAAATCCTGTCTCGTCGACGATCAACACGCCCTTGTCGGCGTCACCGATCACCTCGACCACGACCTCACGCATGTCGTCGCAGAGCGCCACACAGTCCCAGGATTAGAAGTTCAGCAGCCGCTGCATGCCGTCCGGGCCCGCATCACCGGCCGCCTCGGCCAGCGTCCATCTGTTCTTGCGTTCTCGCGCCCATCCGCCGCCGCGATCCACCCGCGAAAACCGGTGGGCGAACCGCGCACAGAACCCGGTGAAGCCCGTTGGCCACTCCAGCACCTCTGACTGCATGCAAGATCAATTACTACAACAGTCCCGTCAGTCACAAACTGTCGTCCCAGTACTTAGATGGCGCTCCCGTTCCGGCTTTCTCGTTGCGGTCCAGCCGTGTTTAAGCAGACGGAGGGCAGGAGTGGTGCAATGAAGTTGTGTGACGAGGTGAGTGAGCGATGAAGCAGGTCCTGAAGGCGGTGCTGGTGTGCGTTGTCGTCGGCGCCGCGGTGCTGGTGGTGTGGGCGGTTGCGTCGCGACCGGATGCGCCCGAGCCGCCGCGCCCGCTGCCCGATACCGCAGTCATGGTCCACGGCGTACCGACAACGTGCAGTGAACTCTTCGGGCAGCCCTGTGATTTCGGGTTGCAGGCCGCCTTCAACCGGTGGGGGACAGGCCTCGCTGCGTTCGTCGATTCCGGGGTCCTGGGCCCCTACGCCGAGCGGATCGGGTTCCTGGCATCGGCGAAACTGAGTCTGGACGCCTGCGCACTCTCGCACACCACCGGAAAGACGGTCCTCGAATTCGTCGAACAGGCGCAACGGCAACACCCGGACGCCGGCAGCCCCGAGCTGTTTCCGTTCTGGAACCGGACCCGGCAAACCCTCTGTCCCCTGTGACCCGCACAGACGAGCACGGCGTGACGTCGACGATGGTGACACCGCATCACATGTCACAGGCGATACCATCCTTGTCCCGGTCGAGTTTCGTCGAGTAGCCGGGCTCGCCTTGGTAGATCGGCGCGACGCCGGCTGCGTTTGCGTCGGCGCAGGACGCGTAGCTGACCGATGCCGTGCGGCACCTGGTGCGCATGGTTTGTGGTTACGGGTCCGACACCGCCGTCATACGGTGCGTCGATAATCGTGCGGCGGTGTCGTTGTCCGGGTCTCCGGCCTCGTGAGCTCTCCCGGCGGGCGATCGAGGAACGGCGTGGCGTTCTCGTGCCTGGCGTGATCTCAGTCAAGCAGTGGCCGGCAGATCCGGCAACCAGTACTCATGAGGGTGAGCAATCTGCACGCCGACACTGTTGCTGGTCGCGATCCCGGTGGTCATCCTGCCCAGCGTCGACGCTGTGGACGAAATCGCCGCGCACTGACCGTGATCGGCCGTCGGGACCAGGGCGCAGGAGCTGACAGTCGAACCCTTGCACTTCAACACTAACTGTTATCAAATATTGCAACTGCCCGATCGGCGACACACGACCCAAGGAGCGCTACCCATGCCCGATATCCAATCCGCGTCCTCGGACCCGGCCTCCGCAACCATTCCCGGTGGTACGTATGCCATCGATACCGAGCGATCGACGGTGACGTTCCGCGCCAAGGCGTTCGGGTTGATGTGGGTGCGAGGCCGTATCCCGGTGCGGGAGGGCTCGATCACGGTCAGCGGCGGCCGCATCACCGGGACCGGCCTGCTCGCCGCCGACCGCATCGATACCGCATTGGGGCCCCGTGATTGGCACCTGCGGTCCGCGCACTACCTCCACACGGACAAGCACCCCACCATCGAAGTGGTGATCGACGGTGCCGACCTGTCGAGCGGTTCCGTTCCGTGCGAGGTGACGGTCCGGGGGGCCACGGCACCCGCCCAGTTGCAGCTCCGATCGATCAAGGCGGCCGACACACTCGGCATCACCGCCGAGACGACGGTGGATCGCACCGCCTATCCGATGCTGGGCCCGTGGGCCGGAGTGTCACGTCGTGCGAACCTGGCCATCACGCTCGTCGCCCGGCCGACCGGGAACGGGTAGAACACCGAATCCGTTGGTGCAAAGAATCTTTCGCAAGCGGTTTCGGTGCACCCGTACCGGTGGCTGCCCCTGGGAGCTGTAGACGGGGCGGCGACCGGTACGGATCGATCACACGGCAGCTTGTGCGGCCGCGACACTTTGCGAGGCCGGCTGGGCGAGCTTGCTCGAGCAGAAGTCCATCAAGTATGTCCGGGTTGAGAAGTCGACGTCGTTGATCAGTGTGGACGTCACCATCGCCAGAAGGCGTTGGTAGAACACCTGCGGGGTGATGCCGAATTCGGGCAGGATGTATTCGTCTCCTCCGCCGAATCGGGACCATTTGGTGGCGAACGCCAGCATGGCCTGATCGTCTCGGGTCATTGTTCCTCCTCGTCCCCCGGCTGTGATGCTGATATCTGTCAGAGATCGTCTGCGGTGAAGCCGTTTTCGAGCCGTTCTTTGACGGCGGTGAGAAAGCGGGCGGCGTCGGCGCCGTCGACGATGCGGTGATCGTAGGAGATGGACAGGTAGGCCATCGAGCGCACGTCGATGCGGAGCTCCCCGTCGTGGCGGGTCGGCACCAGTCGTTCGACCACGGCACCGACACCGAGGATGCCCGTTTGGGGTTGGTTGATGATCGGGGTGTCGAACAGAGCGCCGCGGCTGCCGGTGTTGGTGAGGGTGAAGGTGCCGCCGGACAAGTCGTCGGCTGTGATCTTGCCGGTGCGGACCTTGTCGGCTTTGTCCGCGATCGCCCGGGCCAGGTCTTCGACCCCGAGGGTCTGGGCGTCTCGGATGACCGGCACCATCAAACCCTTTTCGCTGTCGACGGCCATGCCGAGGTGGCAGTGGTCGTAGTAGGTCACTTCGGTGACCTCGGTATTCAGCGAGGCGTTGAGGACCCGGTGCTCGGCGAGTGCGTCGACGGCGGCTTTGGCGAAGAACGGCAGGAAGGAGAGCTTGAGTCCGGTCCGAGCGAGGAAGTCGTCCTTATAGGCGGCCCGCAGCCGGGCGATCGCGGTGACGTCGACCTCGAGCACCGTGGTCAGCTGGGCGGCGGTCTGCAACGACTCGACCATCCGCTGGGCAATTGTGCGGCGGATCCGCGGCAGCTTCTCGGTGGTCGAGCCGGTCGCCGGCCGCGGCGCAGCGGTGGCGGCGGCGGCCGTGGTTGTGGCCGTGTCCGGCTCCGGAGGCGGCGAGGGAACCGCCGCCGGAGCCGGGGGCACCGACGGTGCGGTCTGTGCCGGAGCCGCCGCCGGTGCCGGTATGGGAGGGGCCGTGGGAGCCGCAGCCGTGCCGCCGGATTCGGTGATGATGGCCAGTTCGGCGTCGATGGCGACGACGTCGTTCTCCTCGGCGAGGTGGCGGTGGAGAATCCCGGTGACCGGTGACGGAATCTCGGTGTCGACCTTGTCGGCGGCGACCTCGAGGAGTGGTTCCTCCGCGGTGACATGGTCGCCAGGTTGTTTGAGCCACCGGGTGATGGTGCCCTCGTCGACGCTTTCCCCGAGGGCTGGCATCCGCACCGTGGTGCCTGCGAGTTGTTCGGTTGTCATGGTGCTGTCTGCTCCTGGCCTGTGTGCGTGCGGGTCTCGGTGATCAGGGGAGAATGTCGAGCGCGGCCCGCACGATGCTGTCGGTGTCGATGCCGTGGTAGCGGTACACCTCGTCGAGGGAGCCGACCTGCCCGAATTTGCTGACCCCGAGGCAGGTGCTGCGCACCTGGTTGATGCCGGCGAGGAACGCCAGCGTGTGCGGGTGGCCGTCGAGGACGGTCACGAGCGGGGTGGCGCGGTCGGCGGGAAAGAGCTGATCGAGGATCCAGCTGTCGCCGGACCCGTGGCCTCGGCGCGCCTGGATCGCTTCGAACAGCAGCCCCGGGCTGGTCACGCAGACGACATCGGCGGCCACACCGGATTGTTCGAGGCGATCGGCGGCGGCGAGGGCTTCGGTCATCATCGCGCCCATGGCGACGATGGTGACCTGTGCGTCGTCCCGGCGCACCAGCGGATACCCGCCGGCCACCACCTGACGGCGGCGGCGTTCGCGGGCCGCCGGGTCGGTGGGCACCGCGGCCAGGGTCTGGTCGACGGGGCGGGTGGACAGCCGCAGGTAGGCGGAGGTGCCGTCCGGGCGGCCGAGCCGGCCGATGCTGGCCAGTAGTGTCCACTCGGTGTCGATCGCGAAGGCGGGTTCGTAGCTGATGCAGCCGGGCTGCTCGAGCCCGATCGAGGGGGTCTTGATCGACTGGTGCGCACCGCCTTCGGCGGCGAGGGTGACACCGGAGGGGGTGCCGACCAGGATAGACTGCCCACCGGCGTAGATGCCGTACGACCAGGGTTCCAACGCACGTTCGACGAACGGGTCGTACATCACCCCGATCGGGAACAGCGGCTGTCCCCACCGGCTCCAGGTGGCGCCGAGCTCACCCATCAGTCCGACCAGGTTGGTTTCGGCGATGCCCAGTTCCATGTGCTGCCCGGTGGGCCGCTCATTCCAGTGCATGATGGTCTCGCGGTCGTCGTCGAACCAGTTGCGGCGCTCGGCCGCCGACCACACCCCGGCCTTGTTGACCCACCCACCGAGGTTGGTCGTCGAACTCACGTCCGGGCTGACGGTGACCACCCGCTTCGCGGCCTCGGGGGCCTCGCGGGTCAGGTCCAGCAGCACCCGGCCCAGGGCGGCCTGGGTGGTGGCGGTGCCCTTGGGGGTGCGGCCGATGTCGGTGGGGATCGTCAGCGCGGGCAGCGCCGGGATCGGGTCGCGGCGCAGCCGCTCCGCATTGTCCGCGCATCGCCGCCCGGCCGCGGAGTCGGCATCGAACCGGCCCCACGGGGACGCCGGGTCCATGCCCAGATCGGCGGCGAGTGAGGCGTATTCGTCCACCGACAGCAGCGAGGAGTGGTTCTGCGGGTGTCCCTGGGTGGGCAGCCCGTAGCCCTTGATGGTGTAGGCGATGATCACCGTGGGCCGGGTGTCGTCGATCTGCCGGTACGCGGCGGTCAGGGCGGACAGGTCGTGGCCGCCGAGGTTGCGGATCGCGGCGGTCAGGGTGTCGTCGTCGAGGCCGGCGATCAGGGCCGTGATTTCCGCGCTGCCGGGGCCGTTCCCGGGCAGGCGGGTGCGGACCTCGTCGGCGCTGCAGCGCAGCAGCCGCTGGTACTCCGGGTTGGGCATGTCCAGGATGCGGGTGCGTAGCGCCTGCCCGCCGGGGCGGGTGAACAGTTCTTCGAGCAGTTTGCCGAATTTGACGGTGATAACCTGCCACCCGGCGGCGTCGAACATCTTCTCCAACCGGTTCGCGGCAATGTTCGGAATCACCCGGTCCAGGGACTGCCGGTTCAAATCGACGATCCACACGACCTCGCCGAGGTCGGCGATGCCCGGGTCGAGGATGGCCTCCCACACCGCGCCCTCGTCGAGTTCGGCGTCGCCGACCAGCGAGTACTGGCGGCCGGTGCCGGCTCCGCCGGTGGTGGTTTCGACGTAGCGGCGGGCCATGGCGCCCCAGATCGGGGCGGTGGCGCCGATGCCGACGGATCCGGTGGAGTAGTCGACGGTGTCGGGGTCCTTGGAGCGGCTGGGGTAGGACTGTAGCCCCCCGAACTCGCGCAGGGTGGTCAGGTATTTCTCATCGAGTTCACCGAGCAGGTAGTTGATGCCGTGCAGCACGGGGGAGGCGTGCGGTTTGACCGAGACCCGGTCACCGGGCTGGAGCTGTTCGAACCACAGCGAGGTCATGATCGAGACCATCGATGCACAGGACGCCTGATGCCCGCCGACCTTCAGGCCCGTGGGGTTCGGCCTGATCCGGTTGGCGTGATGGATCATCGAGGTGGACAGCCACAACACTCGCTGCTGGATCGTTTCGAGTGTTTCCAGATCCACCGAATGTCCGGATTCTGCGACGGGGGTCGCGGTTCCGGGGCTGGCGGGCAGGGTGTTGGGCATCGGATTCTCTTTCCTCACATGTGCGGATCGCTGCGGACGAGCGCAACTACAAGAACGGCTCCGACGGGGTAGCCGGGGAGCAATCCGCTCGACCGGTAACAGGGTGGGTGCGGTCGGATGCGGTATCGGAATGCGGCGGTGCCCGGATCTGGTCTGACCGCCGCCCACCTGTTATAACAGTGGATCAGGATTTTGCCGCCTGCGCAATAGTCGGTGTTGAGATTGAGCAGAATGCACGCCGATAGGGCACTCGAGGGAAGGTGGGATTGGCACAATGCCAAGCACGCACAGAGCGGATCAGATCGACGCCCGGCTACTGCTCGCGCTCGCGGAGTCGCCGCGGGCCACGACCATTGCCCTGGCAGACCGGATAGGACTCTCGCGCAACACCGTTCAGGCCCGGATGGGCAAGCTCGACGACTCGCACGCGCTGCGCTCCTTCGAGCGCCGCATCGACCCGGCGATCCTCGGTTATCCGCTGCAGGCATACATCTTGACCAACGTCACCCAGCGCAAGCTGGCCCGTGTCGGGGCCGCTCTCGACGGCATTCCCGAGGTGCTCGAGGTCCTCGGCCTCAGCGGTGTCGCGGATCTGCTCATCCACGTCGCTGTCCGGGACGCCGACGACCTGTATCGAGTGGCCGGGGACATCCTCGGGATCAAGGGGGTCAAACGCACCACCACCGCGCTGGTCATGCGGGAGATGGTGGACTACCGGATCACGCCGCTGGTCGAAAAGCTCACCGACTGACACCGGTCGATCCGCGCCCAGACCTGCATCGACCCGGTGTTATAACATGCCTTGCACGTGGTGACAGCGATGACAACGAGACGGAGATGGTCGTGACAACGAGCACGAGAAACCCGCAACCGCTGGTGCGGGCCCTGACTCCGACCTCCGTTCCCGAACAGGTCGCCAAGGAAATCCGGCGCTCGATCCTCTCCGGCGAACTCCGTCCGGGCCAAACCTTCTCGCTGCGGGAGATCTCCGGCCAGCTCGGGGTGAGCTTCATCCCGGTCCGGGAAGCACTCAAAGAGCTCGAAGCGCAGGGTCTGGTGGTGACCCGCCCCGGGAAAAGCGCTATGGTCGCCCCGCTTTCGCACGAGGACCTGCACGGAATCTATCGGCTACGCCGCCAACTCGAACCGGAAATCGCCGGCCGCGCCTGCAAACTGCTCGACGACGCGGACCTGCGTCGCCTCGAGAACTACGTGGCCATGTTCGGCGACGAGAGCCTCGACCTCGACGACATTTACCAGGCGCACCACGCCTTCCACTACGAACTGCTCCGGCCCGCCGCCACCGCCTGGGACCTGCGCGTGCTCGACGGCCTGTGGCACGCCGCCGAACGGTATATCCGCCTGGCGTTCTCGGGTCGCGAGGCCGAACCGGACGAACACGAGCGGCGGGGACACGTGCATGCGGACATCCTCACCGTCGTGCGTACCCGCAATATGAGGAAGGTCGCCGCGGCGACCCGGCAGCACCTCGACGACAACGAACAGATCGCGCTTCGGGCGCTCGACCCGATCGCGCCCTGAACACCGCCGCCTCGGCGCATGTTCACGTCGGCTCTGCGGCCGCCGAGGCACCGGCCCCGGCGGCCTGCCCTCAGGTGAGCGTGGAGGTGCCGGCGCGGTGGTCTTGGAACCGCTGCGCATAGTCGATGTACCAGTCGAGGGCGGCGGTGTCGGCGACGGTGGCGCGGTTGATCGCGGTCTCCGCAGACACTCCCTGGATCAGCTTCTTGACGGGAATCTCGAGCCGCTTACCGGTGCGGGTGATGGGAATAGCCGGGACATCGATGATCTCGTCCGGCACGTGCCGGGGAGAGGCCTCCCAGCGGATAGTGCTGCGAATCTTCTCCACGAGCGCGTCGTCGAGGTCGTACCCGGAGCGCAGCACCACGAACAGCGGCATGTGATAGCCCCCGTTGGGCAGTTCGGCGCCGATCACCAGGGCCTCGGCGATCTCCGGCAGGGCTTCGACGGCCTGATAGATATCCGCCGATCCCATCCGAACCCCGCCGCGGTTGATCGTGGAGTCCGACCGCCCGTGGACCACGCAGCCACGGTCGGCTTCCATGGTGATCCAGTCTCCGTGCCGCCACACCCCGGGGTAGGTCTCGAAATAGGCGTCCCGGTACCGGTTTCCGTCCGGGTCGTTCCAGAAGTAGATCGGCATCGACGGCATCGGTGCGGTGATCACCATTTCCCCCACCTCACCGATCACCGACCGGCCGTCCTCGTCCCACGCCTGAACGTCGACTCCCAGGTACGGGCCCTGAAGTTCGCCGGTCCGCACCGGGCTCAGCGGGTTGGCGCCGATGAATCCGGTGGCGACATCGGTGCCGCCGCTGTCCGACCCCAGGTGCACATCCGGGCTGACCGTGTCGTAGATCCACCGCCAGGTGCTGTCCGGCAGCGGCGAACCGGTCGACATGATCGACCGCAACCCCGACAGATCGAAATCGGTGCCGGGCTGGGTGCCGGCCTTCTCGCACAACGTCAGATAGGCGGCACCGGTGCCGAACCGGGTGGCCCCGTACCGGGCGCAGATCTCGAATTGGTGGTCGGGCCGCCCGAAAGTGGGGCTGCCGTCGTAGGTGATCACGGTGGCACCGGGGGCCATGCAGTTGACGAGCATGTTCCACACGACCCATGCCGTGCTGGCGGCGATGAACACCCGATCTTCCGGGCCGAGGTCGTAGTGCAGGGCGTTGGCCTTGAGGGCTTCGAGCAGGATTCCGCCGTGTGAGTGCACGATCCCCTTGGGAAGGCCGGTGGTGCCGGAACTGTAGAGGATCCACAACGGGTGATCGAACGGCACCCGCTCGTACTGTGGTTGGGCGTCCCCGACGACCACATCGGCGTAGTCGGCGATACTCGGCCGGTGCTGCCCCTCGTAGGGCAGGCCGATATTGTCGACCATGATGGCGTGCCGCACCGTCGGCAGCTGGTCCAACAGGGCGGAGAAGACGTCCCGGCGGTCGACGCGTTTACCGTTGAACTGGTAGCCGTCCACCCCGATCAGCACGGTCGGCTCGATCTGCGCGAACCGGTCGACCATGCCTTTGACACCGAAATCTGGTGCGCAACAAGACCACACCGCACCGACGCTGGCGGCGGCCAGCACCGCGACGACGGTGGGCGCGATGTTCGGCAGCATCGCCGCGATCCGGTCTCCGGGCCGCACGCCGATGTTCCGGAAGTACGCGGCAAGGTTGGCGACCTGCGCAACCAGCTCGGCCCGCGAGAGTTCCCCGGTGGTGCCGGTTTCGTCGACCGAAATGATCGCGGGCCCGGCCTGGTCGGTATGGCGGAGCAGGTTTTCGGCCCAATTCAGCCGGGTGCCGGGGAACCACCGGGCGCCGGGCATCTGGGGGTCGGCGAGCACCGTGTGCGGTGGCGCCGAGGCGATGACGTCGAAGTACTCCCAGATCGAGAGCCAGAACCTCTTGAGGTCGCTGATCGACCAGCACCACAGAGAGTCGAAGTCGGTGGTGGAGACGTTCTTCTCGGTCGCGAGCCAGCGTTGGTACCGGCTCATGTTCGAGGCGAAGACCCGCTCGGGTGGTGGGGTCCACAACACTTCACGTCCTGGCGCGGTCATTGTTGGTGCGTCCTTTCCGGCTCCCCCCCGCCACGGGCAGAGGTGGTGTCGTGGTCTGCCCGTGGCGGGAGGGTTTCGTGCGGTGGTGTCAGCGGGAGAGCACGGTGCCGAGAGCCCGGGTGAGCTCGTCTGCGGGGTCGGCGGCGGCGCCGGCGGCGCGCCAGGCGACGTGGTTGTCCGGGCGGACCAGGATCGCCCCGGTGTCGTCGATCTGGCGGAGTTCACTCCAGCGGCCGGTGGGGTCGGTGTAGTCGGTGCCGGCGCCGATCTGGGCGACCTTGATCTGAATACCGAACTTGTCGTTGGCCAGCAGGGCGGCGTCGGACCAGGCGGCTCCGTCTGCTGCGGTGATGAGCACGAAGTGCGCGTTGTTGCCGGTGAGGTCGTGGGTGGAGATCTGCCGGCCGTCGTGCTCGAGCCAGGCGTGGGGCAGGCGGTGCCCGGGGCGCGTGGTGGGGTGGTAGTTGTGCCCCATCGGGTCGCGCGGCGGTGCCTCGGTGCCGTCCGGGACGAGGGCCCCGTCGCGGTAGGCGAAGCCGATTTCGAGGTCGTGGGCCTGGAATTCGGTGCGCTGGGTACTGATCACCTCGGCGGCGCGGGCGCGGCGGGTTTCGCCCATCGGGGTGTCGGAGAAGTAGTCCCGGAACACCTGGACCTGGGCTTCGAGGGGCTGGCCGGGGATCAGGCCGAGGCCGGCGTCGACGACCATGTGGTTGAGGAAGGTGAACATGGCCCAGTCGACGTTGCGCATGCCGACGAGGCGGCGTTCGGGCTCGTAGGTGTCGAGCAGGGCGGGGGCGGCGTCACCCTTGATCACCGCGGCCAGCTTCCAGGCCAGGTTGTGGGCGTCCTGGATGGCGGTGTTCAGGCCCAGACCGGTGGTGGGCGGGTGTCGGTGGGCTGCGTCGCCGGCGAGGAAGATCCGGCCGACCTGGTACTTGTCGGCGAGCACCCCTTCGAGGATCCAGTGGCTGACCTTGTGGATCTTCAATTCGAGGTCGGGGAGTTTGAGCAGCTCGCGCAGCCGCGGAACGATGGCTTCTTCGTCGAATCGGGCCGGGTCGTCGGGGCGGAAGGTGAAGTGCAGGACGAATTCTTCCGAGTGCTTGCCCCACGTGGGGCCCATGGCGGCCATGGCGCCGCTGTTCCAGGATCCGGCGCCCTCGGGGTTGAGCAGCCAGGTGATCAGGACGTCGTCCTCCCACCACTGCGACAGGTCGGCGGTGAAGTGGGTGCTGACCATGTCGAGGATCCCGGTGGGGCCCTCCATTTTCACACCGAGTTCGGGTCCGACGGTCTTGCCGCCGTCGGCGGCGACCATGTACTGGGCGTGGACGGTGTAGGTCTCCTGGGTGTCGCGGTTCAGGACGACGGCGTGGATTCCGTTCTCGTCCTGCTCGAACGAGACGAGTTCGCGGCCGAAGTGGATCGAGTCCGGTGCCCGCTTCTCGGCGTGCTCACGCAGGAGGGGCTCGAGCCGGATCTGCGGGTAGTTAGTGGACGGGCACGGGCTGTCGACCGCGTATGCGCTTTCGAGGCGTCCACCGCCGAACGATTCGAGGGTGTACAGGGTGCGCCCGTCCAGTTCGCCGTCGCCGCCGAGGGAGGTGACCCACCGGGTCTTGCCCATGTTCTTCGGCGGGGTGCCCACCGCGTAGATCGAGTCCGCGACCCCGACCTGGCGCAGCACCTCCATGGTGCGCTGGTTGAGGTAGTGGGCCTTGGGCAGGTGGGAGGTGCTGGTGTGCCGCTCGATGAGGTGGTGGTCGATGCCGTGCTCGGACAGCAGGATCGAGGTGGTCAATCCACACCCGCCTCCGCCGACGATGAGGACGGGAACGGTGATCTCAGACATGGCTGGTGCTCCTGGAAACAGTGGTGAGTGGGTGTGGGCGGTTGGTGGCGGCGAAACGGTGCCGCATCTCGCCGATGGTGTCGGCGCGGCTGACGAGTTCGTCGTCGATACCGATGAGCCGTTTCGGATCGCGGGTGAAGCCGATACCCGACGGGGTGCCGGTAAAAATGAGGTCGCCGGGGCGCAGCGGCACGATCGACGACAGATAGGACACGAGGACCGGGATCGGGAAAATCAGGTGCCGGGTGCGCGAGTTCTGCATCACCTCGCCCGACAGGACCGTGCTGACCTCGATGTCGTCCGGGTTCTCGAATTCATCCGGGGTAACCAGCACCGGCCCGATCGGGGCGAAACCGGCGAACGACTTGCCGAGCGCGAACTGCTGCGGTGGGGGACCGGACAACTGAAGCTCCCGCTCGGACAAATCCTGACCGAGGGTCAGCCCGGCCACATACTCCCAGCCCTCGGAAACGGGAACGTGTCGGGCTTCCTTACCGATGACCGCCACGAGTTCGACCTCGAAATCCACCGACCCGCCGGGGTGTTCGATGGTGGCGTAGGGCCCGGTGATCGAGGCCGGGAACTTGGTGAACACGAACGGCGCGTCGGGCAGGGTCAGCCCGGATTCCTCGACGTGGTCGGCATAGTTCACGCCGACGGCGAAGATCTGACCCGGCCGGGGAACCGGGGCGCCCAGCTCCGACTCCACCACCGGTGCCCCGTCGGTGAAGTCCACCGTGGCCGCCCATGAGGTGAACTCGTCCCACCGGTCGAAAATCTGCTGGGGTTCGGCGGAAAAGCGGCCCCCGCTGGCTGTCTCGACGTCGACGGCGACGCCGTCCGCCACTACCTGGAGCCGACCGGCTTGGTTTGCCACACGCATGAGATGTCCTTCGGAGAGAGGAAGTGCTGATCTGTCGGGCCGAGCGTGAGCTCGGGTGCGGTCAGCTGGTCAACGCTGCCATCGGGTCGGGCAGGTCCGGGCTCGTCTGCAGGGCCCAGGAGTGGGTGGTGATCTCCGAAACCGGGATGCCCTGGACCAGTGCTTGCCGCATCAGTTCCGGGACGAACGACACCCCGACCGGGTTGTTGGCGTACTCCGGGCCGTTCATGTAAGCCGTCGCCTCGTCCGGGGTGGTGAAGTTGTCGATCTGCAGCTCGACGAAGTTGCCGTCCGGATCCTGGTAGTACAGCGACGTCGTCACCCCGTGCTGGATCGGCACCTTCGGCTCAATCCCCTTCTCCTTGAGCGAGTCGTACCGATCGAGCAGATCGTCGAGGGTGTCGAAGGTGTAGGCGGTGTGGTGCATGCCCGCCGCACCCGGATTGCGCGGTTCGAGCTGCACCGGGGCACCGAGCAGCGCGACCCGGTGGTGTTCCTCGTCGAAGGTGATGAAGCACAATCCGTGCCCTTCGTAGACCACGTGCGCATCCAGCACAGTGCAATACCAATCGCGCATCTCCTCGAACCGGCTCGTCTGCAGCACGACGTGCGCGAACTTAGGGGTAGCGGTCATCGGTGACTCCTTCGATACCGATCACGGTCGGGTGACCGAGAGGGATGTGTGAGACCCGGGTTCGAAATGTCGTTCCACAGCTAGGGTGGATTCCTACCCGGAGCTATATTTGATAACAGCTCGCGTTGCTGCGAGCACCCTGCAGAGACCATTGCTGTGGTCCCCGTCACGTTGTTGTCTCCCCATTTCACGAGATTCCATCGCGGATGGCTAGTGGCTGGGGAACAGGAACTTCGAGGGAAATTGGTTTACAGCCCAATTTGGGTGATGTGTGGGCTGTAGCGTTGACGTGGTCGGAAAGGATGTCGGGTGCCGCACTGGACTGGTGAACTATCGGGAGCACGGGCCCGGCAACCGGAGCTCGAGTGGCTCAGCCCGGACTCCGAACGCGTTCGCGCCGCCCTCGGCGACGGCGCGGTGACCTGGGCGGTTGAAGTGGGCCAGGACATTGCCGCCACGATCTCGCGGAAAGTTCCCGCAGTGGACGACGGAGCGCCACCCCTGGACGCGATTCGGCGAGCCACCACGGCGACCGTGTTCCGGGCACTGAGGCTGGTCGCGGGTATCGGCGAATCGGAATCTACTCTGGCCAGTGCCGAGGTGGAGGACATCGCCCGCGATTTCGCCCGCCGAGGCATGGAGCTCGACGATCTGCTCCGGACCATCCGCGTCGGGTATGCCGTGCTGGCGGCCGCACTTCTCGACGCGGCGACCCGGCTGCTGCCGCCGAGTGAGAGCAGCGGCGAGCTGCGCCGCATCTCCGTGCTGCTTTTCGAGGTGCTCGACGACTTCACCGGGGTGGCCGCCGCCGCCTTCCTCGAGGAGCAGAGCGCATGGGCGGCGGGGGTCTCGGCGGCCCGGCTCGACCTCGTCACCAAGATCATCGCCGCGGACCCCATCGAACCCGCCCACGCCGAACAGGTCCTCGGCTATCCCCTCGGCGGCCATCACGTGGCCCTCATCGCCTGGAGCGGCCCGCATTCGAACCATGACCTCCGGACCGTCGTCGACCCGGTGCTACGGCATTGGGGAACACCGACAGCATCACTGGTGATCCCCGTCGGTCTCCAGGCGATCTGGGCGTGGGGGGCGATCACCCCGGACCCGACCCGCGCCCTGACCTCCTCCCTACCCGACTTCGTTGACACCTTCGTCGTCGCCGGCCAACTCGGTTCCGGGATGAAAGGATTCCGCAGAAGCCACCTCGAAGCGCGGGCCGTCGAGCGGCTGGTTCGCCTGCGGGTAGGTCATCCACCCACCACCACCGGTCACGAGCACATCGGCCTGGAAGTGCTCCTGCTCGCCGACCCGGAAGCCGCAGTGCAGTTCGCCTCCCGTCTGCTCGGCCCGCTCGCCGGCGACGACCCGCGGATGGCCGACTTGCGGTCGACCCTGAGCCTGTATCTCGACTTGGACCACAGCCTGTCCAAAGTCGCGGCGGCAGAGCATATTTCCAAGAACACGGTGACCTATCGAGTGCAGAAGGCCTTGAGCCTGTGCACACCTTCGGAGGGGTCGACCACGGACCTGCGTGCCGCGCTCCGCATTCATGAGTGGCTTAAAGACGCCCCCATCGCTCAGTGGCAGCGATCGTAGCTTGATAGGCCGAACCCTCGGCTGGTTCAGAAACCAAAAGTTGGCGACAACGCTGGGCTCTGCAGTAGTGCGAACTGGGTAACTGATGCGGTCTACTTGTGGTGTAGAACACATCGGGTGTGAAAGCCCGAAGGCCAGCGGCACCCGTCCCGTCCGTTCTCCACGGTTTGTTGCGCTGAGAGCCGCAGTCGACAGAAGGAAGATTTACCATGGATACCCCCTTGAGTCCTGTCCAGGAAACGTTCAAGGACGTGATGGCACACGTGGCCACTCCTGTCGCCGTCGTGACCTCCATGGACGGCGGCCTGCCCTTCGGCACCACGGTCAGCGCCTTCACCTCTTTGTCGATGACACCGCCGATGGTCCTGGTCTCCCTGGACCGCGGATCGGAGACGCTCGAACTGATAACGGCATCGAAGAAGTTCGGGTTGAACGTGTTGGGTAGCGACCAGCAAGGCACCGCGCTGAAGTTCGCGAAGAAGGGCGGAATAGGCAAGTTCCATGGCGTGCGGTGGGACGTCGACCACGAACTTCCCCGAATCGCCGGCGCCGCCGGCTGGATCGCCTGTCACGTCGAGCAGTTTGTCGAGGGCGGCGACCATGTGGTCGTGCTCGGCAACGTCGTTGCGGCAGAGAATAATTACAGCGAGCCGCTCACCTATCACCGCCGCGTATTCGGCACGCACTCGGCGCTCGAACCCGCATAGCACTGCCAGGCCTCGATTACGCCGCGGCTAGAGCAACTCGACAGCAGCACCGAATTATTCTGCAAAGGAAGGCAAACCATGACGACCTTGTTAGCGCCCCGCGCCTCGCACCATCGGTCATGGTCGACACTCGCAGCCGGTAGTGGCGCACTCGCCGACGGCGAGCTGATCATCCTGAGCCATCACCGCCGCGTGGTGCTCGTGGGGTGCGCCGGCGCCGTGACCACCGAGCAGATGGCCTTCCTGATCCGCCACACCACCGGATTTGTGCAGGTGGCACTGCATGAACGTGTCTGTGACCGTCTCGTCCTGCCGGAAGCGACCCCCAGGGTTCGGGCCATCTCCACACTCGGCCACGGCCAATGTGTCACCGTCGACGCCGCTGCCGGTATTACCACCGGAATCTCCGGCGCCGACCGGGCGCGCACGGCCCGCATCCTTGCCGACCCGGCCACGGAGCCAGACGATCTCACCCGGCCCGGGCACCTGGTCCCGGTGCGCGTGACACCCACGGAGTTCCGGATCCGCGCGACCACCGCGTCCCTTGCCCTCACACTCACCGACACGGCTGAACCCCCGTACTCGGGCGCGGTGTTCGCCGACCTCGACGGCATCGCCGACCCGACCAGCGTCGGCGATCGACACGACGCCGAAATCCTCGCCGGCCGGTACGGACTGACACTCGTCGCCGGCCCGAACCTGAAGGGCAACGTTCGCTGATACCCCCGCGGTGCCGCACGCGACACGCACACCCGAACCAACCAGAATCCGCACACCCCAGGCGCGGTTTCCGCACGCCCGGAGCTGGGCCGATCTACACCCCCACAGCCACGAACAGTTACTTTCACACACCGGAGGAAACAATGGACATCACCCGCACCGAACTCATGGACCGGGTGCACTCCCTGGTACCGGCCTTCGCCGAACGCGCCCAGAAGACCGAGGAGAACCGTGCTCCCCTCGACGAGACGATCACCGACCTCATCGACTCGGGAATCCTGGCCACGCTGACCCCGAAGGAGTACGGCGGACTCGAACTCGGACTCGACGTCGCCGCCGAGATCGTCCGCACCATCAGCGCCGCCTGCCCGTCGACCGGCTGGGTCACCTCCTTCTACATCGGAGCGGCCTGGCGGGTGAACATATTCACCGAACAGGCGCAACGAGAAGTGTTCGCCGACAAGCCCTACACCCTCACCGCTGGTACCGCGGCCCCGCTCGGTCAGGTGCAGAAGGTCGACGGCGGCTACCGCATCACCGGGCAGACGGCCTGGAACTCCGGTTCGGTGCACGCGGAATGGTTCACCTTCGCCGGTGTCGTGTTCGAGGAGGGCAGCGCCCCCACCCCGTTGTGGTTCCTGGTGCCTCGTGAGGACGTCAAGATCCTCGACACCTGGTACATCGCCGGCATGTCCGGGACCGGCAGCAACGACATCAGCGTCGACGACGTCTTTGTCCCGGACTACCGCACCGGGCCGTTCGCCCTCGCCCTCGCCGGTACCGCTCCCGGGCAGCTGATCCATCCCAACCCCATGTACCACCTGCCGTTCCTGCCGTTCGCGATGGCCGAGGTCACCCCGGTCGTCGTCGGTGCCCTGCGCGGTGCGGCGGACGCGTTCGTCCAGCGCACCCGGGACCGGCAGGGAACCATCAGCCAGGAGAAGGCCTCCGGCAAGCAGGCCGCCCAGATGCGGCTCGGCCGGGCGCTCGCCGCGGCGGACGCCGCCGAAACACTCCTCGACGCCTTCTTCGAACGCCTCACCGCCCAGCGACCCGAGCAGTCCGACCCCCGCGATCGTGCCGAAATGAAGCTGAAGGCAGCATATCTGGCGGACCTGGCCCGCAACGCCCTCAACGACATGGTGCGCGGAATTGGCGGCGACGGGTATCGGAGCTCGGCACCGATCCAGCGGTTCTTCCGTGACCTGTCCGTGCTGTCGGTGCACGCCTTCCTCGACATCGACACGGCCTCGGAAACCATCGGCCGGTTCACCCTCGACCTTCCGGTATCCGATCCGCTCCTCTGACCGGCTGCGGCTACGTCCTCACCTCCCGAGCCTCGGCCGCGGATCGCCCGCGGCCGAGGCTCGGACGGCAACCGAGTAACCGCGCAGGTACCCAGGTCCCGTTCCCGCGGCACCACCGTCGGAACTCGGGACCCTATGGCCACAAATGATGCGACCACCGAGCAGTCCGTAGCGGCACGTCGGTGAATCGACATCGTCAGCTCAGGATCAGGAGAGAAGCATTGGTGAGCAGTAACGCGACGATCGAATGCCTCGACGACGCAGCCAGAGCCCTGCTGTTCGGCGGCGCACGAACGGTCAACAACTTCGCCCCGACCCCGGTCAACGATGACGAACTCGCCCAGATCTGGGAAATGACCCGCTGGGCGCCCACGGCAGCGAACTCCCAGCCGATGCGCGCGCAATTCGTGCGCACCGAGGACGCCCGCCGCCGACTGCTCGCACACCTCGACGAGGGTAACCGTGAGAAGACGGCGTCAGCGCCCGTCACCGCAATTGTTGCGGTCGACAGCGAATTTCACGAGCACCTTCCCCGCCTGCTGCCCATCCGGCCACAGCTCCGTGATGTCTTCGCGGACAACGACGCGCTGCGCGAGCGCACCGGCAACTTCAACGGTGCCCTGCAGGCGGGGTACTTCATCCTCGCCATCCGTGCCGCCGGCCTGGCGGCCGGGCCGATGGCAGGCTTCGACCCGGCAGGAATAGACGCGGAATTCTTGTCCGGAACCTCCTGGAGGTCCATCCTGGTCGTCAACATCGGACATCCCGGCGAGAACCCGTTTTTCGAGCGTCTCCCCAGACTCGACCCCTCAGAGACCGTGCGCTGGGCCTGAGGGCTGTAGACCGCTCTCCGATCGTTCCCATATCGAGTCCAGATCGATCCCCACAGTGCGGGGGCATCCCGTCACATCACCAGAGAAAGAGAGTTCGCGATGACCGCAGTCACGACCGAGGTCGAGACCACCCGTAAACTTCTCGAAGCCGCCGACACCGACATCGCCGCGTTCTTCGACTACTTCTCCGACGACTGCGTCTTCCGGATGGGCAACAACGCCCCCGTCATCGGAAAGAGCGCCATCCAAACCTGGGTAGCGCAGTACCTGAACTCGGTGGTGTCGATGCGCCACGAGATCATCGAAGAATGGTCAGAGGGAAACGTCACCGCGCTCCGGGTCGAGGTCACCTACACCTTGCAGAACGGTGAATCCTTCACCCTTCCCGCCGTCACGCGCACCCGCGTCGAGCACAACAAGGTGACCGAGTACCTGATCTTCATGGACCCCAGCCCCGTTGCCTCGGGCACCTCGCAATAGCAGCGCCCAAGTCGGACCGCGGGCCCAATGGGTGAACACGACAGGCTCTGACTTGTTGAATCACCTGTGGATTCGATTGGGATCTGCAGTCTCGTAGCGTCCAGGGTGTCGATCGGCGCAGGCTTGCAGGCTCTATGCCACCATCTTTAGAGGTTGGCTCACAAATAGCGTGCCATGCCGGTCGACACCCGCCCTGCGGTGTGGCTCGACAGAGGCGTGAACGAGATCTTCAAGTCAGGATGCCCACCGCAGGCACGTTCGACTTCGCCTACAGAAGGAGTACTGCCAGGTGGTCATCATCGGAATCGACCCGCACAAGTCGTCATTCACCGCAGTTGCCGTCAACCGCAGCGGCGCCACCGTTGGGTCCCGTCGGTTCGTGGTCAATGCCGGCACCGCCACTGCGTTGTGTGAAATGGTGCCGCCGGGACTTGGCCAAGGACGTGCTTGCCGACCTCCGGACATCGATTCGAACATCAAAGCCAACGAAGCTCAGATGCGCGATGCAGTCGCCGCCACGACGACGACTCTGCGGAAAGTTCACGGAATCAACACCGTCCGTGCCGCCAAACTCCTCGGCCACATCCGGGACATCACCCGATTCCCCTCTGCCGACCACTTCGCCGGCTACACCGGCACCGCTCCTCTCGCCGCGTCGAGCGGCGAGAACACACGCCACCGGCTCAACACCGGTGGCAATCGTCAACTCAATTCCGTGCTGCACACCATCGCCGTCTGCCAAGCCCGCGACCCGGGGCCCGGCCGCGTCTATTACCAGCGCAAACTCGACGAGGGCAAGACTCGAGCCGAAGCCCGGCGAGCACTCAAACGCCGCCTTGCGAACGTCCTCTATCTCCGGATGCGCAGGGACCAACAACACGCACCACCTACGGCTGCTTGACACACAGAGGCGCTATTGGGTGAACACCGAGGAGGGGTGTTCACCTATGGCGAGCAATGATGCAGGCCTTGGTAGCTCCCAAACTGACGGGCGGGTAATCACGCGTAAGAGGGGCCTCCAATCACACCTGATTCCGCCTTGCCGCGGGTACGGTCGCGCACTCCAGGCGAACGGATGGTTGCTTCGGATCGTTCTGGTGGGCGCAGTGCCGGCGGGCGAGTGGAGTGAGCGCCTGACCATCAGTGTCCCCACTGGCGGACCTGCAGACCTCCGCTGGCGAGGAGTCCGTAGGTCGCTGCCGGTCTGTGGAGTGGCTGCTGTAAATGAACGTCAGGGACCGATGGACCGGGTGGCTTCGATGAGCCGCTGTTCGGTCGATCCGTAAGAACAGGACCGGCGGCGGATCCGCGAAGACAGCCAGGTCGACCGAGACCCATCGATTCATGCCGTAGCGAGTGAGGAAGAGATCAGCACTAAAGGTAAGTTCGATGTACCATTAATGGTAAACAACCTGCGGTTAGGAGATGGAATGCGGATTCTCGCAGCGGGCGGTACCGGCAAGGTCGGCGCGGCCGTCGTGGAAGCGCTGAGGGGCAGGCACGAGGTGGTAGTGGCCTCTCGTACGAGTGAGTATCGGGTGGATGTCGGTGACGGATCATCGATTGATCGCCTGTACGGACAGGTTGGCACCGTCAATGCGGTGGTCAGTGTGTTGGGATCGACGCCGTTTCCGCAGTTCGCAGACCTGACGACAGACCACTTCCGGGCCGGTATCGCGAACAAGTTGCTCGGGCAGGTCGACCTGGTGCTGCGCGGTCTCCCGTTCGTCGCCGACGGCGGATCGTTCACGCTGGTATCGGGCATTCTCGCCCGCGAGCCCATCCGTTCCGGCGCCGTGGCATCGACCGTGAACGGAGGGCTCGAGTCCTTTGTGCGGGCAGCAGCGACGGAACTGCCGCGGGGCATCCGCATCAACGCGGTCAGCCCTACGGTGGTCACTGAGGCCCTCGACGTGTACGGCGAGTTCTTTCCCGGATTCGCGCCGGTGCCGGCTGCCGAGGTTGCCCGGGCGTTCGTGAAGTCGGTGGAAGGTGTTCATACGGGGCGCATCTATGAACTCGATTGAGCTGCGGGCTCGGCGCACTTCTTGGTATCACCGGATGTCGGACGGTTCGCGTGTGGGTGCGGTTCATTGCGGGGCGGGGTGGGCGGTTCGAACTGGTGGGCAATCGGTCCACGGGCACCCGCCGGTCCCGGTGTCCGGCGCTTCAGACCGGGATAACGCCGAGTGGCAGCAGTTCTCGGCGTGCCGGGGTTCGAATACCGAGTTGTTCTTCCCGCAAGACGGTGAAGCGCAACATGTTCGGGTGAGCCGTGAACGGTCCGCGAAGGAAGTGTGTGACGTCTGCCCGGTGGCGCGTCAATGCGCGGACTATGCGTTGGTGACCAAGGAGCGGCACGGTATCTGGGGTGGTATGACCGCTCAGGACCGGCGAAACCATGAGCGCCGCGCGCGTTTCGTGGTGGCGCGGACTTCTCGGTCGGTATCGCTCTGATCAGCCAGGCCGGGGCATGGTTGTATCGCGAGCATCGGTATCGAGGAGGATGTATGCCGGAACGCCCTGAGGCTGCTCTCCTGCCGGTGGCCACGACCACACGTCGCGGCGGTGTGATCGCGCAGATCAAACGCACCATTGTGCGCGGTTCGCTGCAGCCTGGGGAGAGGCTCACCGAGGCACGGCTCTCCTTCGAATTGAACTTGCGTCGTCCGACGTCCGGGAGGCGCTGAGTCAGCTGGCCCAGGACGGCCTGCTCGTCCAGGAGCCCTATCGGGGGTTACGGGTGGCCTCGCTCGACATGCGGCACTGCTCGATATCGCGGAAACGCGGATGGCGCTCGATATGCAGGCGATGTCGGAGAACTACCTGTCGATGCGACTGTGGCCGGTGACGGAAGCGCATATCACCATTGCGCTGCTGCACGATCAGTACACGCGCGCCGAACCCGCACGCGCGCACGCGGGCACGCCGCCTTGATCGAGGCTTTCGAGACCCCTGACCTGGAGCAGATTCGCGCTGCCTTCACGGTGCACACGATCGGCATGCGCGAGAGTGGGTCGCTCTGATGGCCGTGCGCCGTGCCGGCACCTGAACTCCCGACTGCCTGGACCTCGTGTCGGGCCCGTCCTCTCAAACCCGAAAGACATAGCCGATGCCGCGGACGGTGTGGATCATTCGTCCGGCTCCCGTCGCCTCGAGCTTGCCGCGCAGCGAGCTGATGCACACGTTCAGCACGTTCGACCGTGCCGCCATCGACACCGGCAGTGCCCAGACCGTGCGGAGGAGATCTTCGCGGCGAACGACGCATCCGACATTCTTGGCAAGGACGACCAGGACGCTGAACTCCTGCCTGCTCACGTCGACCCATCGGCCGTTGGCGTGCACCGTTCTCCCGGTAATGCTGATGGTCAACTCAGGGAAGACGAGGTCATCGATCGGTGCCCAGCGCACCCGACGGAGGACAGCGCGGAACCGCGCTGCGAGTTCAGGAACGGTGCAGGGCATCACCACGTGGTCGTCAGCGCCGGCATCGAGGATGGCGATGCGGTCGGCGCTGGACGCAGTACTGCTGATGACACAAATTCCGGCACCGACTCCGTCGAGTCGCTGCCGTTGAACCGTGGACACGATCTCGACCCCCTCGCGTTGAAAATAGGCGATCAAATCGGGGCTCAGTGCGTCGAGCCTGCCCGGCGTCAGGTCGCGGAGGTCGGTGCAGGACACTCGAAGACCGTGGGCGCCGAGCTTGCTCAGCAGGTTCGGTGACCCGAGGCCCACCAGCAGTACCGAGGGTTGTGTGCGCTCATCTGTCTCGAGGCAAGTCACGGATCCGATCCTCTTCGGGAAGCATCAACGGAGACGACATCTGCATCGGCATGCTGCAACACATCTCGCGAAGAAAATCTTGGCACAGCACGGCCCAGGAGGGCGGGAAGGGTTCGTGTGCGGTCACATTCATCTGCGAACTCCGGATGCTCGGGGGCGCCGGTGGCGCCCTGCGGGGGCGTCTCCGCCCGTCGGAGACGCTTCCCGGTTCTGTCGTGACCCCGATTACATCTCATGCTTGCCGTTTTTGGCAAGTTTCATTTACCATTTATGGGTCACTTGCTCTCCAGGAGGTATCCATGTCAGAAGATCTCAAGGGCGTCTACTCCGCGGTCGCCACTCCGTTCACCCAGGATCAGCAGCTCGACGAGGCCGGTCTGCGCCGGTTGGTCGACCGCACCATCGAATCCGGGATTCACGGGCTCGTTCCGCTGGGCTCGACGGGTGAGTTCTTCGCCCTGAGCCGCGGCGAACGCGAATGCGCCCTGGAAGTGGTGCTCGAGCAGACCGCAGGACGGGTGCCGGTGGTGCCGCACACCGGTGCAACCAGCACCGCCGAGGCGATCGCGCTGTCCCGGCACGCGGAGAACGCGGGTGCGACCGCACTGATGCTGGTGGCGCCGTACTACGAGCCGTTCAGCATCGAAGAGGTCAAGAGCTACTACAAGGACGTCGCCGCGTCGGTGTCGATCCCCGTGATGGCCTACAACCTGCCGGCCGCGACCGGTGTGAACCTGACTCCGCAGATCCTCGGTGAACTGATCGACGAGGTTCCCAACGTCAAGTACGTCAAGGACACCAGCGGTGACTTCACCGCCGCGGCGCAGCTCATCCACGAGTTCGGGGACAGGGTGTCGGTGTTCGTGGGCTGGGACACGCTCTTCTACGCCGCCCTGCTCGAGGGCGCCGCCGGTTCGGTCATCGGTGCGGCGAACGTGGTGCCGCGTCAGCTGATCGATGTATACGACGCCATCGCAGCCAGCGACCTGGAGCTGGCCCGCAAGCTGTGGGCCAAGCTGTTCCCGGTGATGAGCACCCTCGTCAGCGGTGGATACACCGCGGCCGTCAAAGCCGGGATGGAACTGGTCGGTCATCCCGCCGGGCCGCAGCGGGCGCCCGGTGCCGCCCTGGCCGGTCCTCGTCTCCGCGAGCTCGAAAAGGCCCTTGCGGCACTGTAAACAGGGACATTCACGCCCCCGCCGATATCGATGATCGCCGGCTCCGACACGGGGCCGGCGATCATCGATATCGGCGCCCCTTTTCGACTCGGGAATCCGAATCGGCCCTATCGGGACCGGCAGATGAAGGGCGTGTTCTGGGCCGCGCCTGGATCTCGCTGTCGGCGAGCTGGTCTTGCACTTGTCATGCCGTTTGGAACCGAGTGCGTTTCTCGATCATCGGGTGCTGGGCGGGGCCGTCGATGGCGAGGTGCGTCCAACCACGATCGCCTCGGGACCGGTCATGCACCGTGCGCGTCGGGGCGAATCCGCGTCGTGGAGGCTCGACGTGCAGGCCTCGCGATGTGGCTTCCCCAGGGTGCATCAGATGCAGCGCCGGTCTGTTCTCGCGCGGTCACCAGGTCGGTCCGCTCCGATGCACGACGAACGGCAGGGGACGAAGTCGTGACTTCGTCCCCCGCCGTGCGGATTTCGGCCTAGTGGCCGTCGCTGTCGGGTCTCATGCGCGACCGGCGCGGAGCCGTTCGGCGACCTCGATGGCGTCACCTTCGGGTGCGGTGGAGTCGGCGCCCGGCTTCGCGATCACCAGGTAGAGGAACCCGGCGACGGTGATGATGGAGAACCCGATCAGCGCGATCCAGCGGTCGACGAACGGAAGGCTCTCGTCGCCGCTGGGGCGGGCCAGGATGATCATGGCGATGATGCCGTAGACCAGGGCGGCGATATTGACGGCGACGCCCAGTTTGCCCAGGGTCCACGGTCCGCCCGGCTTCCAGCCCTTGAACCGCATCCGCAGCGCGGCCAGGACCACCATCTGGAAGGCAAAGTAGGCGGCGATGACCTGGAACGCGGCGATCCGGAACAGGGAGTCGGGGAAGAAGTAGACGAAGACCGTGAGCAGCACCGGCGCGACGTTGATACCCAGCAGTGCGTTGACCGGGATGTGGCTCGAGGAGGTGCGGGCGAAGAAGTGGCTGCCGGGGAACATGTCGTCGCGGGCGAACGAGTACACCAGCCGGCTGACGGCCGTCTGCTGGCCCATGACACCGGCCAGGAAGGAGGTCAGTGCGATGACGAGGAACGCCTTGGAACCGACCGTGCCGAGGCTGCCCTGCAGGATCGTCGGGATGGGGTTGGCGTCCTCCCCGGCCACGACGGCGGCCAGATCCGGGCAGGCGAGGACGAATCCGGAGAAGGCGAGCAGGGCGGCACCGCCGCCGACGAGGACCGTCAACGCCATCGCCCGAGGAATGGCGCGGGCCGGATTGGGGGTCTCCTCGGCGACCTCGCCGCAGGCCTCGAAGCCGTAGAACATGTACAGGCCCACCAGCGATGCTCCGACGAAGGCGTAGATGTAACTCTGCCCGCCGCCGGCACCCATGGTGTCGAAGAAGACCGAGAAGGGCTGCTTGCGCTGGAAGATCAGCAGGTACAGGCCGATCGCGACGACGCCGATGAGTTCTGCGGTCAGGCCGACGACGGAGATCCGGGCGAGGGTCTTGGTGCCGGTGAGGTTGAACAGCAGGCAGACGGTCAGCACCGACAGGGTGATGACGAGTTTCTGCAGCCCGGTGGCCGAGACCGACGGCTCGTCGGCGGTGCCGAACAGCAAACTTGCGATGAAGTCCGAGCTGAACATGGCAGTGGTGGTGATGCCGATGGTGATGGCACAGATGTAGACCCACGACATCAGCCAGGCGTACTGGCCGTTCCAGAGCCGGCGCGCCCATTGATACAGGCCGCCCGCGAGCGGGAACTGGGAGACGATCTCACCGAAGACCAGGGCGACCAGCAGCTGGCCGAAGCCGACGATGAAGATCCAGAAGACCGCCGGCGGTCCGGCAGTGGAGATTCCCAGCGCGAAGATCGAGACCACGCCGACCATCGGGGACAGGTAGATGAAGCCGAGGGCGAAGTTCGCCCACAGGTTCATCTTGCGCTCGAATTTCGGTTCGTAACCGAGGGCGCGGAGATGCTCGTCATCTCCATGGGGGGCGACTTCGCGGCTGTTACCCGTATCGCGCGTCTCTAGCATGTTTCCTCCGGGGATGGGGACTGACCGAGTGAATCGAAGATCGACGCAGTGTGCGGATCGACTTCAACTCGACCTCTCAGTGATGCATGTCACTGTGCCATTAAGGTTAATTCACCTGGCCATTTTTGGCAATGCCATCGGGTGAATGTTGCGTGGCAGTACTGGGACTGCGATAGCACGAGACTGCACGCCCCCGAAATATGGGGGCGTGCAGTCTCGTTCGGCCTTCCGTGCGTGGTTGTCAGAGCGCAGTGAGCCAGGTGTCGCCCAGGGTGTATCCGTTCGGGAAGGGATCGCTGGGGTCGAGCCCGAGCTGAGTGGTTCCGGTGATCCAGGCCCGTCCGGCGACGCTGGGGATGACCGCGTCGTACCCGCCGATGGTGGTCACGGACTCCACGCGGGAGTCGAATTTGGTGCCGATCAGTGATTCGTGGACGAATCGTTCGCCGACGGCGAGTTCGCCGCGGGCGTGTAGGACCGCCACCCGTGCCGAGGTGCCGGTTCCGCAGGGGGACCGGTCGATCCGGCCGGGGGAGACGACCACGGCGTTCTTCGACGTCAGATACTCGCCGTTCTCGTCGGTCTGCCGGGACAGCGGCCCGGTGAAGACCGTCTGGGTGATGCCGGGGATCTCCGGGTTCTCGGGGTGCTTGACCTCGTATTGTGCGGCGCCGGCCTGCTTGATGCGCTGGCCGAGTTCGCAGAGGGCGCGGGCCTCGGAGGACACGAGGTCGAAACCGGCTTCGGCGGCGTCGACGACGACGTAGGTCATTCCGCCGTAGGCGATGTCGACGGTGAGCGTGCCCAGATTCGGGACCTTCAGCGGCACCTGGGTGTGGTAGACGAAGGCCGGCTGGTTGGTGAGGCGAACGTTTTCGACCTTGCCGTCCTTGCATTCGCACTGCACCTTGATCAGGCCGGCCGGGGACTCGAGGACCACTTCGGTGACCGGCTCGGTCATCGGCAGCATCCCGGTCTCGAGCAGCACGGTGGCGACGCACATGGTGTTCGATCCCGACATCGCCGGGTACTCCGTCGACTCGAGGATGACGTAACCCAGCGGGGCGTCGGGGTGGTTGGACGGCAGGATGATGTTGGCGTTCTGCACCGCGGCACCGCGCGGCTCGAACAGGATCAGCTGACGGATCTGATCGAGGTTCTCCTCGAGGTAGACGCGCTTGTCGAACATCGTCTGGCCGGGAACGTCGCCGATGCCCCCGACGATGACGTTGCCGACCTCGCCTTCCGCGTGGCAGTTGACCACATTGAGTACGCGGCTGAATCGCATTGTTCGCTCTCTTCTTTCGGCGCTACCGACGCGCGCTGAGGTTGTCTTTCGGGGGCACCCGCTGCCCGGGCGGATTTAGCGGTCACCGAAAATCGTTCGGTGCCAGTCCTTGTGGGCGACGCCGGTGATGTCCGACATCACATGCTTGATGTTGGTGTATTCGTCGAGCGAGTAGGTCGACATGTCCTTGCCGTAGCCGGACTGCTTGTATCCGCCGTGGGGCATCTCGCTGATGATCGGGATGTGGTCGTTGACCCACACGCACCCGGCGGCGATGTCGCGGGTGGCGCGCTGCGCCCGGTACAGGTCCCGGGTCCACGCCGAGGCCGCGAGACCGAACGGGGTGTCGTTGGCCAGCGCGATGCCCTCGTCGTCGTGGTCGAAGGGGAGCACGACCAGGACGGGCCCGAAGATCTCCTGTTGCACGATCTCGCTGTCCTGTCCGGCGCCGACGACCAGGGTGGGCTCGTAGTAGAAGCCGTCGGCGAGGTCGCCGCCCGGGATGGTCCCGCCCCGCACGATCGTGGCCCCGCCGGCGCGGGCGCGATCGACGAATCCGGCGACGTGTTCCTGCTGACGGCGCGAGACCAGCGGCCCCTGATCGGTGGACGGGTCGGTGGTGGGGCCGAGCCGGACGGTGTCCATCACCGCGGCGGCACCGTCGACGAACCGGTCGAACAGTGGGCGCTGCACGTAGGCGCGGGTCGCGGCGGTGCAGTCCTGGCCGGTGTTGATCAGCGACGCGGCGACCGCGCCCTGAATGGCGGCGTCGAGGTCGGCGTCGTCGAAGACGACGAATGGGGCCTTGCCGCCCAGTTCCAGGTGCAGCCTCTTGCCGGCCGCGGCGGCGGCGATGCGGTGTCCGACCGGGGTGGAACCGGTGAACGAGACCATGCTGACACCCGGGTGGGTCACCAGTGCGTTGCCCGCGGTGGTGCCCTTACCTGTGATCACGTTGATCACCCCGTCCGGGATCCCGGCGCGGGTGGCGGCCTCGACGAACAGCAACGAGGTCAGCGGGGTGATCTCCGCGGGTTTGAGCACGATGGTGTTGCCGGCGGCGACCGCGGGCAGGATCTTCCATGCGGCCATCTGCAGCGGGTAGTTCCACGGGGCGATCGATCCGACGACACCGATCGGTTCGCGGCGGATGCTCGAGGTGTGATCGCCCGAGTACTCGCCCGAGGCCTTGCCCTCGAGGTTGCGCGCCGCGCCGGCGAAGAAGGCGACGTTGTCGATGCTGCCCGGCACATCGAACTCGGTGGTCAGCTTGATCGGTTTACCTGCCTGCGCCGACTCGACGGTCGCGAGTTGATCGGCGATCGTCTCCAGTTCCCCGGCCCACCGGGTCATCACCTCGCAGCGGTGGGCAGGGGTGGCGCCGGCCCATTCCGGTAGGGCGCCGGTGGCCGCGGTGACGGCGTCGTCGACGTCCTCTGTCGACGCCAGGGGGCCGGTGACGACGACCCGACCGGTCGACGGGTCGAGCACGTCGAACGTGTCGGCGGATTTGCCGTCACGGTAACGGCCACCGATGTACTGCGCGGGGCGGTCCCAAATATGTTGCGCCACAGTGATTCCTTCGGTCAGGGGAGGGATGGTGGGGTCGGGGTCGCGGCGGCCGGTTAGCGGTTGTCCACCATGACGTGCTTGAGGCGGGTGTATTCGAGCAGTCCGGCCTCGGCGTTCTCGGTGCCGATCCCGGACGCCCCGAATCCGCTGACGGGCAGGTCCGCGGCGAACACCAGGTGGTTGTTGACCCACACGGTGCCGAAGTTCAACGCGTTCTGGACGCGGGTGGCGGTACCGACGTTGCTGGTGAACAACGACGACGCCAGCCCGTACCGGGTGCCGTTGGCCAGCGCGATCGCCTGCTCTTCGGTCTCGAAGGTCTGCACGGTGAACACCGGCCCGAAGATCTCCTCCTGCACGAGTTCTTCGTCGTCGGCGACATCGACGACGATCGTCGGCGGGAAGAAGAACCCGTCGCCTTCACAGCTCTCGCCGCCGGACACCACCTGGGCGCCGGTGCTGCGGCCGTTGATCTTGGCGAGCACCCGGTCACGCTGCAGGGCCGAGTTCATCGGACCCACTGTGGTGGTGGGGTCGAGGACGTCACCGAGTTTCTCCCTGCTGCACCGCTTCTTCAGTCCGTCGACGAACGCGTCCAGCAGGGGCCCGTGCACGATGACCCGGCTCGCGGACATGCACTCCTGGCCGGTGTTGTACAGCCCGCCGGTCGCGATCGCATCGAGTGCGGATTCGAGGTCGGCGTCGCCGAACACGATGACCGGGGAGTTGCCGCCGAGCTCCATGATGGCCTTCTTGACGCCGTCGGCGGCCGCGATGCCGACCTTGCGTCCGGTGTCGATGGATCCGGTGAAGGAGACCACGTCGACCTTCGGGTGCCGGGCCAGTGCGTCACCGGCGACGGCGCCGGTGCCGAAAACCACGTTGAACACCCCGTCCGGGAGCACCCGGGTGACGATCTCGGCGAGCCACGCGGTCGAGTACGGAGTGGTCTCGGCGGGCTTGAGGACGTAGGTGTTGCCGGTGGCCAGCGCGGGGAACACCTTCGCGACCGCCTGCAGTAGCGGGTAGTTCCACGGGGTGATGCCTGCGGCGACGCCGATCGGCTCGCGGCGCATGATCGAGGAGACGCCCTCGAGGTAGTCGCCGCTGGAGGGGGCCGGCAGGGTGCGGGCGGCGCCGGCGAAGAACCGCATTGCGTCGATCACCCCGGGCAGTTCCTCGTCCCGGACCGCGGTGATCGGCTTGCCCGCATCGACGGCCTCGATGATCGAGATCTCCTCGAGAAGTTCCTCGGTCAGGGTGGCGATGTCGAGCAGGAATTTCGAGCGGGTGGCGGGGGTGAGGGCCGCCCATCCGGGCTGCGCGGCGCGGGCGGCGGCGACCGCTGCGTCGACGTCGGCAGCGGAAGAGGCCGGGACCGTTCCGATCTCGCGGCCGGTGGACGGGTCGAGCACCGTGATGGTCTCCGGCGAGTTCGACGGGGTCCAGCGGCCGTTGATGAAGTTGCCGGTCACTCGTCCCGCGAGCTTGTGGAGAACCGAACGCTGGTCGGAGCCGATCGTGGAGAGGGTCATGGGTGGAGTCCTTTGCTGTGAGGCCGGTGTGATGGGTGGCGGGGGGCTATCGAGGTGCCGGCCGGTAGGAGCCGGGATAGTTCATCGCTGCCTCGAAGATCTCGTCGGAGAGTTCCTCGGCGGCTTCTTCGAGTCGGGGCGGGTTGCGATGCTGACCGGGGTAACCGATCAGGCCACGTACCTCGGGGACCAGGTAGTAGGCGCCACTGACCGCCGTGGCCACCACGTCGAACCGAGCCCGGTCGCTCTCGTGCAGGTCGACGACTGCCGGTTCGAGGTCGGAGGCCGTCGCCAGCAGTGCCAGCTCCGCCTGCAGCGCACCGACCAGGTCCGCGCGTGCCGTGAGAGCTCGCTCGAGCCAGATGCACTCGGGGTCGGCGTCGCGGAGGCTGGGCCGGGTCGTCGTGGCGGGTATGAGGACGTCGGCGACGCGCCAGAGCGTTTGCCGTTCCTGCTCGCTCAGGTGGGTCATTCGGAAATCTCCTGCCAGCGTGCGTTGTTCGTCAGGTGTTCGGCGGCGCGCAGCGCCAGTGCCGTGATGGTCGCGGTCGGGTTGACCGCACCCGAGGTGGGCATCACGCTGCCGTCGACGATCGCCAGGTTCGGCACGTCGTGCGCGATGTTCCACTCGTTGACCACCGACGTGGCGGGGTCGGTGCCCATCGTGGCGGTGCCCAGCAGGTGTCCGGGCTGCTCCGGCCACAGGTCGGTCGCCACCGTGCGCACCGCTCCGGCGGCCTCGTGTGCCTCGACGGCGCGTTCGAGGTTGAACTGCAAGAGCCTCTTCGTGTTGTCCGACAACCGGTACCGGATCCGCGGAGCGGGGATTCCGTTCGAATCGGTGAGCGTCGGGTCGAGATCGACGTGGTTGGTCTCCTCCGGCATGTCCTGCGAGTTGATGCCCCACTGCAGGCCGCGGCCCAATGTTTCGTCCATACGGTCGTGCACGGCAGGCCCCCACTTCTCGGCGAACGGACGTCGATCGTGCAGCGACAGCGCGCGCAGCGGTCCACCGATGGGCATCACCTGCCACTTCGCGCCGCCGACGAAGCCGCGGGAAGGGTCGGTCTCGTAGAACTCGAGGGAGTGAATGGCCTGCCCGGCCGGCCCCAGCCAGCTGTCGAGCGGCTCGTCGTAGATGCCGGTGACCTCGGCGTTCGGGTGCAGCATCAGCCGCTTGCCGACCAGACCGGACGAGTTCGCCAGCCCGTTCGGGGCGCCTCCGTGCGCGGAGAGCAGCAGCAGGCGCGGGGTGCCGATGCCATTTGCGGCGACGACGACCAGGCGGGCCTTCTGCCGGTATTCGCGTCCGGCGGCGTCGACGTAGACGGCGCCGTCCGCGCGGCCCTTGGCGTCGACGGTGATCGTGCTGACCCGGGCGCCGGTGATCAGCCGGGCGCCGTGCCGGATGGCGGTCGGCCAGTGGGTGAGGTCGAAGGATGACTTCGCCCCTTCCGGACAACCGGTCTCGCAGGTGCCCCACCGGGCGCAGCGCGCGAACTCACCATGCTTTTGTGACGCAATGGCATTCGGGGACGGCCACCAGTGCCAGCCCAGTTTGTTCATTCCGCGGGCCGCGATCCGCCCGATCTTGCCGATCGGGTGCGGGGGCAGCGGCGGCACCATGCCGTCGGGGTACATCGGGTCGCCTTCGAGCCCGGCGAGGCCGACGGCGGCGTCCATCCGGTCGTAGTACGGGGCGAGGTCCTCGTACGTGATCGGCCAGTCGTCGGCGACACCATTGAGGGTCCTGACGCGAAAGTCCGAGGGCAGCAGTCGCATCCAGTGCGCGCTGTAGATCAGCGTGCTGCCCCCGACGCCCGCGAACATCACCGGGGAGACGTCCGACTCGGACACGTTCGTCGGATAGTCGGTTGCGGTGCCGCGCACGTTGGGCTCGGGATACCACTGCTTCTGCGCCAGCAACTCCCATTCCGGCTTGACGGCAGGAAACTCGCCGCTGTTGACCCAGCGTCCCTGCTCCAGGCAGACGACCGAAAACCCGTGCCGGGCCATGTGCTCGGCCACGACACCACCGGACGGGCCGGCGCCGATGATCAGGACATCCGCCCGATCCGAAGGTGTAGGTGCCCCATCGCCGATTGTCATCGGGATATCTCCTCCCGGCCTCAACGGCCTCGGGTTGTACCGGAGCGAGACGGCAACCGCAGGTCGCGCATTCACTCGTCTGTTCACTCACGCGGCGCCGAGACGCCGATCACACCCAAGAGGATAATTAACTTGGCCATTTTTGGCAAGGTAAATACAAATGAGGCGGATGATCGTCAGATCATCCGCCTCAGGGGAAGGGAAGGGCGCGGGTCAGGGGACTCCCGCGGTGAGGAAGGCCGGCAGTTGCCGATGCGGGGTGCGCTGGAGAACGTCCGCGACGATGCTCTCGAAGTGGCCGAGATGGCGGTACATCTCCTGCTCGATCTCGACAGGGTCGCCCCGCTTGAGGGCCGCCAGAGTCGCTTCGTGCAACTCCACCCCGCATTCGTAGTCTTCCGGGGTGCGCAGCATCATGTCGTGGACGGGCGCGAGCTCCTTTTCCAGCCCCTTCATCATCGCCTCGAGCGACGGGTTGCCCGCGGCGCGCCAGATGGTCCGATGGAACAGCAGCTCGGCCTGAGCGGCCCGGCTGAGGTGGTCCTTGTGGGCGCGCAGCAGATCGATCGAATGCTGCATCAGCTGGTAGTGCTCGTCCGTGGCACGCACGGCGGCCAGCTGCGCCACGCGCGGCTCGAGGGTCTTGCGCGCCTCCAGAATGCGGAAGATCTCGTCCGCCTGGAGCGGGTCGGCCTCCGGCAAATTCTCGAGGCCCTCGGGAATCCAGATCGAGATCACCTCGGGATTGCCGTGCCGACCCGGGCGGCTCCGGAGGATGCCCGCCTCGACGAGCTTGGAGATCGCGCTACTGACCGTCGGACGCGAGACATCCATCTGTGCGGCGAGCGCCCGCTCCCCGGGCAGGACATCGCCTTCGCGCAGCTCACCAGACTTGATGCGGTCGATAATCTGATGCATGACGTCGCCGCCCGCGCTACGGCTCCGTACCGGCCTGAAGTCCCTCACGATTGCCTCCTTGTACGTTGCCGTCCGCGTCTCCATTGTAATGTAAGATATCTGCCAAATATGGCCAGTCGTTATGTCCGCTGGGGATACAGATTTGTTTCTCGCGGGCTCGGCTCTACCTGTCCAGGGTGCATCTTCCCGCCAGTGCGGTCGCACCTGCCGGCCGGCGGCTCAGTTCGCGGTCGAGAGCGCGCAGGAAGTGGTGACAGTCCGTGCCGCCCTCGCCGGAGACCGATCTCGACACGGTGTCACAGTCGTACTGCGCCCGGTGAACGCGGAATCGGCCTTCTGTCAGCGCACCTGTGCTGGTGGGATCGCCTTGTCGGAGTTTGCTCATCGCCGGCGTCAGAGGATTGACACCCGCGAGCGCCGCGACCGTGCTCGTGTTGACAGGGAGGGCGGCCGAGGAACGTCGTCGGCTCCTCAGCGAGAAGCGCGTAGCGGTGTCTTCGTGTGTCTGCCGCGACGTCAGTTCGCGTACAGCGCCGCGCCGAGTCCGCCGTCGACCACGATGGCTGCGCCGTTGATGAACGACGCGTCGTCCGACACGAGGAACCGCACCACATTGGCGACTTCCGCGGGTTCGGCGATGCGCTCCATCGGATAGGCAGCGGAAATTTCGTGCCGTGCCAGCTCCGGGTCGGCGTGGGCAGCGAAGTACTGCTGAACCATCGGGGTGTTCATGTCGCCGGGAAGTACCGCGTTGGCGCGGATCCCGGCGCGCGCCAACTGGCGCGTCACGGCGATGCTGCGAGTGAGTCCGAGGACCGCGTGTTTACTGGCGGTGTACGCGGTCAGCATGGGGTCGGCCCTCACCGACAGTACGGAGGCGATGTTGACGATGCTTCCTCCGCGGCCGTGTCGCAGCATCGCTGCTGCGGCGTATTTGCACACCCAGAAGGGGCCGCGCACGTTTGTCACGTCGATGATGTCCCAGTCCTCGTTGGTGGTCTCCAGAAAGCTCCGTTCGATCTGACGCCCAGCGTTGTTGACCACGAAGTCGAGCGTTCCGAAGCTGGTCTCGACCTGCGTGAGGGCGTCGACCACGCTCGGTTCGTCGGTGACATCGGCCTGTACGGCAATGACGGTCCCCTGCAGGCCGTGGGCCATCTGTGCGGTTTCCTGCAATTTGTCGGCGTTGCGGCTCAGGGCGACGACATTGGCGCCGTGGGCGGCCAGCGCCAGGACCGTAGCCCGGCCGAGACCACCGGAGGCGCCGGTGACGAGTCCGGATTTAGCTGTGCAAGAGAGCATGTGTTTCCTCGAGGTATGGGATCGCGATCGGAAGAACCGTTGCGGGATAACCGATCCGGAGCGTCGCGACCGGGCATTCGTCGGTTACACGAATATCTCGGTCAAGGATTCGACGACCGGGCGGGAAGATGGTTCGATTGCCGAAAACCTACCCTGGTAGGTGACCCGAGGCCCTGGTTTGCGCAGCCTACTTATCTCCCGCTTATCTTCCGTTTGGAGAAGTGCTCACACTCGTTCCTGCGAAGAGCTGAGCAGGAAGGGGTTGGTGAGGTTGAGGTCGAGCACCGCCGACCAGTCCGAGGGCGTTGTTTCGATCGCGGGGCCGCGGCGGATGATGCCCGCATTGTTGACCAGGATCGTCGGATGCGGGAACTCGGCTTTGGCCCAGGAGATCAGCTCGGCCGCGGTGTCGGGTGTCAGGTTGCTGAGGTCGGCGGTGCGCGTGGCGCAGTGAACCCCTCGGGCGAGCACCTCCTTGGCGACGTGGTCGAGTTCGCCGATATCGACGGCGAGGATGTCGGCTCCCGCCTCGGCGAGTGCGATGGCCAGTGCGTGGCCGAGGCCCCGGGAGGCACCGGTGACGAGGGCGGCGTTGCCGTCCAGCCGGAACAGGTCCATAACCGTGGTGTGGACGTGGGTGGAGGGAGGGAAGGAAGGAAGGTCATCTGGGGGGGTGTTCACCTATGGCGAGCGGTGATGCGCACCTTGGCAGCTCCACGAACTGACCTGCCGGTAATCACGCGTAAGAGGGGCCTCTAATCGCACCTGATTCCGCCCCGAGCATCTCGATGGAGCCCCGCTCCACCAAGAACTGGAACGCTTCGGTCCGTGTCACCGCGCGCGTGATGAGCGGGTGGACACGGCGCTGTCGTCTACGTTCGGCGTAGTGGGCGACGCCGGTCCAGTCGATGAACACGCAGGGCGCATCGCCGAGAATCCAGGCGTCGTGTCCGGGCGGGCAGATCATGAGATCACCGGGGCCGAGCACAGACCGGGTTCGATCCATTATTCAAGACGACCCAGTGTTGCGAAATAGGACACGAGCCACCTCATCCGTACTTCTAACCTTCTCAGGTGCGCACTCCATGTGCATATTCGGAGCCGTTTCATGTCCCATCCCCCCACTTGAGGAGTAACCATGGCCTTGTTCGCTGTGATCTGGTCGTACACCACCGATGCCTCGGTCAAAGAGGCTGCGCATGCCGAACACCTGACTTTCGTCAAGGATGCCGCTGCCCGAGGCGTGCTGCAGGAGGCCGGCGCCTGGGCCGACGGCGCCGGAGCCCTACTGGTATTCCAAGCGGTCAGCGAAGACGCCTTGCGTTCCCTGCTTGCGGAGGATCCTTACGTCAAGCAGGGCGTCGTCGTAGAGCAGCGCATTTACCAATGGAATCCAGTCATAGGCCCACTCGTCGGCATCTAGCGACAATGCGGCACGCTCAGTCCCTGGTGGCTCGTTGTCGAAGTATCTTTACGGTTTGCCTTCGGTAAGTACTTGGTCGGCGGTGTTGGTCCAGACGAACGGCGCACAGCGGGTGTTACATCCGTTGACAAAGGTGCGGATCTTGGTGGTCAGCTCGTTCACGGAGCTGAAGGTCCGCGGTGGATGGCCTGCTGTTCGAATAGTCTGAACCACACCTCCGCAAGGTTCATCCATGATGCGAGGTGGGCGTGGAATACATGAATACGAGGATTTTCGCCAGCCACTCACGGACTTCGGCCTGGTGGCGTCGTAGTCCTTCACCGGATACAGCTGCCGCTCCGAGTAGGCGCGGGCGAGGTGTTTGAGGAAGAGAAGGAACTCCTGAAGGCGATGTCGCGGTTTGCGCTGCCCGAGCGAACCGATCCGCATCGACAGCATCGGTGCGGTCCGGCCCATGGCCCGAATCCGCTACTTCTTCGTCCACGCACAGCACGAGGGTGCTGTCTGTGGATTCAAGTACAGGCCGACGGTGTCGATCACCTTGGCGACCAAATCCGGATCCGTAAGAACTTGAACAGTGAGTTCAAGCCACGGCAGTGAAGTTCCCTCTTTCCCTACGAACGGTGTTTCACTGCCGCAGCCTTGTTCGCCGCTCGCCTGTGCGGCGCGAAAGATGGCACTCTACTTACGCTCTCGACTTGTGCTGTAGTTTCAGCCACAGTCACAGCTGCCAACCCCGTAGCCTTCTCGCTCGACAAATGACGTCGGGACCGGGGCGACGGTCATGCCTGCTTACGAAGGCCGGGTTTCGAAGTCTTTGCGCACAAAACAGATTGGACGCGGCTGTTCCAAGAGTATGTTGCGCAGGTCGTGAGTGGAGCGCGGGTGTGCCGGCGAAATCGCTCGTCTACGCCGTGGAGCCCGATTCGACCAATCCCCGGAATCAATGTGGAACTCAGCGAGTGCTCAGTTTATTTGTATTGTTGGACAAAGCTATTCGGTGCCGGTCAAAGCCGTCGACTCCAGGATCGGGCGGCGAAATCGATCATCTATGCTGCCCACCTCCTCGATCCCGCCAGGTTTCGTCGCGGATCCACCCTGCTCGGCAAAATGCTTATATAAGTAATTTAATCTCCTATTGTGTTTCCGGGGTTTGGATGTCATGCTTGCCCTGCAAGGTGTTCCAGGTCACTTGGGATAGTCATTGCTGAATCGGTTTGTAAGGTGGCCGCGGCGTTGGACGGTCCACTAGCTATCGTCCTCACACGATTCGACGCCTCCTTACGCCGCCGTAGATTCGCGAACGGGAGCGGATGTCGAGAAGGTCGAGTCGCTGGGCGGACCACGCCAGTCCGGGTGCCGGCTAAAAGAGCCAGGCAGCAGCGTGTTGTGATGCCTGCGATTCTTCAAAGAGTGCTGAGTGCAAGTCCTTTGGGGACAAGCGAGTGATTGTCCCAGTTACTTTGACTACCGTCGCTCTACTGCACTGAGCACGGAAAGTCCGACATCGACCCGCCCGCGGTGAAAGTGCGGACTACAGAACAGTCGAGAAGATTCTCGTACTGGCACGCCTGCCGCGTTGCGTGGACGGGTGATCAGGCAATTCAAGTCCGCGCCGGGTGGTGAACTTCCAACCATTTCTGCGCCTACACAGATCGGGGAAACAAGATGTCCATGAGCTTGGACCACCCAGCACTGTCGTCGTCGATCGCTGACGGGAGAACGTTGTATATCGCAGGTCGATGGAGCACCGCCACCGACACTTTCGAGCGTGTAGATCCCTCCGATCTCCGCCGTGTGACGGGAATCTACGCTTCGGCGACTCCCGGTGATGTCGAGGCTGGGTATGCGGCCGCCGCCGGTGCTCAACCAGAGTGGTCCGAGACGACAGCAATTCAGCGGTCGGACTTTCTTCGTTCTGCCGCTGATCTCTTGGAAAGCCGCGTTCACGACGCTGCCCTGACAATCACCGCAGACATGGGGAAGGCGATCCGCGACGCACGCGCCGAGGTCCTGCGAAGTGTCGCCATTCTCCGCTACTACGCCGGTGAGATCCTACAGCCTAGTGGAGAGACGTACCCCAGTGCTGATCCACACACGATGCTGATGACGGTAGAGGAGCCGCTCGGCGTCGTCTGTGCAATCACACCGTGGAACTTTCCCTTCGCGCTTCCGGCATGGAAGATCGCGGCGGCAATAGGTTTCGGGAACGCAGTTGTGTGGAAGCCTGCAGAACCGGCCTGCGGATCCGCAGTGTTTCTGACGCGGATCCTCGCAGAAGCCGGGTTGCCCGCGGGGGTCCTCAACCTGGTGACGGGCAGCGGTAGAAAGCTTTCGGCGGCACTCACCGGGAACGCGCGACTCGCAGCCTTGACATTCACCGGTTCGGGTGCCGTCGGGTCGCGACTACGTCAGGCCGTCGCCGATCGCAACGTCAAGGTCCAGCTCGAGCTGGGTGGCAAGAACCCGTCTATTGTTCTCGCCGACGCCGATGTCGAGGATGCAGCGCTACAGATCGTGAAGAGCTCGATGCTCCACACGGGACAACGCTGCACAGCGACGAGCCGGGTCTACGTGGACCGCGCCGTCGCTCCCAGACTACGAGAACTGCTGGTGAAGCACGCTGACGCGCTCGTAGTCGGTGATCCGTACGACGAAGCCACCGACATCGGGCCCCTTGCCTCGGTGGAGCAACGTGACACGGTGGCCGGATACCTGCGACTCGCCCACGACGAGAACGCCGAGTTCCTTACGGGAAGGGAGTTCGACTCCGACACTTGTTATATCGCACCAACAGTCCTGGCCGGGGTGTCGGAGGCAAGCAGGCTCGTCAGGGAGGAGGTCTTCGGGCCAGTCGTGACCGTGCAGGAGGTCGATGGATTCGACGGTGCGCTGAAGGCCGCGAACGACACGGACTACGGCCTGTCCTCTGGAGTGTTCACTAGAGACATCGCGACGGCGATGACCTTCATCCGGCGCACACAATCGGGGTTGGTGCATGTCAATCGCGAGACGAGCAGTGTCGAGCCGCATGTGCCGTTCGGTGGCCTCAAAGGCTCGAGCAGCATGAGCAGAGAACAGGGCAAGGCCGCACGTACTTTCTTCACAACCACCAAGACTGCGTATGTCCGCTGGACCTAGAAGCTGGACCGGACGAGCTTCCCCGCATTCAGCTCTTCACTTTCTGCGACACAGAGCGCAATCGCCAAACCCCCAAGTAGCCCTTGGCATCAAGAGGAGACCAACATGAGCACTGCCGCACCGACCGTGACCGAAGTACTCGACGTTCTCGTTGTAGGAGCCGGATTCGCCGGGCTGTACCAGCTCGAAAATCTGCGGAGTCGAGGCTATTCGGTGAAAGTAGTCGAGGCGGGTGAGGGTCTGGGCGGAATCTGGCACTGGAACCGCTACCCGGGTGCCCGAGTGGACAGCGAAGGTCCCATCTACCAGTTCACGCGCCCCGACCTATGGGATGAATTCGCGTTCTCCGAGCTCTATCCCGGAGGTGACGAACTGCGCCGCTACTTCAAGTACGTCGACGCGAAGCTCGATCTGAGCAAGGACATCTACTACAACACCCGGGTCATTTCCGCCGAGTTCGACGATACGGCGAACACCTGGACCGTGACCGCGGAGAACGGAAGCACTTTCGTCTGCAAGTACTTCGTTCTGTGCACCGGATTCGCGGCAAAGCCGATCTTCCCGAAGCTCCCGGGAATGGACAGCTTCGCAGGGACCAACCACCACACCGGTCTGTGGCCCGAAGGCGGAATCGAATTCGCGGGAAAGCGAATCGCCATCATCGGTACCGGCGCAAGCGGTGTGCAGGTCGCTCAGGAGGCGTCGAAGAAGGCCGCACAGCTGACCATCTTCCAGCGCACCCCCGTTCAGGCGCTCCCGATGCGACAGCGCCAGCTCACCGACGAGGACAACGCGAAGATCAAGTTCGATCTGGCGGACAGATTCAGTCGTCGTTCGGCGTCATTCTCCGGCTTCGACTTCGACTTCATACCCAAGTCAGCCCTCGAGGTGAGCGAGGAGGAGCGAATCACCACTTATGAGCGACTGTGGGAGTGCGGTTTCGAGTTCTGGCTCGGAACGTACCAAGACGTCTTCGTCGAGGATGACGCAAACGACACGGCCTACGAGTTCTGGCGTGACCGGACGCGTGCCCGGATCAAGGACCCGGTCATTGCCGAGAAGCTGGCGCCGATGAAGAAGGCGTACCCCTTCGGCGTGAAGCGTCCCTCGCTGGAGCAGACGTACTACGACATCTTCAACCAGGACAACGTGCGCCTCGTCGATCTGCACGAGGACCCGATCGAGACGATCACGCCCACCGGGCTGAAGACCACATCGGAAGAGCACGAGTTCGACATCATCGTCTATGCAACGGGCTTCGACGCCGTCACCGGTGGCCTGACCGCTATCGACATTCGCGGCACCGACGGTACATTGCTCCGGGACAAGTGGTCGAATGGTGTGCGGGCAAACCTCGGAGTCGCAACGGCAGGATTTCCCAACCTGCTTTTCCTCTACGGACCACTGAGCCCGTCGGGCTTCTGCAACGGGCCCAGCTGCGCCGAGATCCAAGGTGACCTCGTCGTCGACACCATCGACTACATGCGGGACAACGGATTGAACCGCATCGAATCCGAGGCGGACGCGGATGCTGCCTGGTCCGATCACGTCGCCGAGCTGACGGCCGAGGCGCTCTATGACAAAGCCGACTCCTGGTACATGGGTGCCAACGTCCCGGGTAAGCCGCGGCAGTTGCTGAACTACCCCGGTGGTCTTCCCCTCTACCTGGCCAAGTGGGACGAGACCGTATGTGCGGGATACAAGGGCTTCACGCTTTCCTGAGCAGTCAATTTGCCTCCCTCGAGTAGTGATGAAAGTGAGCAACACATGTCCGTGAGCAAAGAATCCCTGTTCCTCAACGACCTGTACGCTTCGTGGCTTACGCGGTCCGAAGGAATGGACCTCGCCAGTCAGCGAGATATGTTCGAAGAGTGGCATCTTCCGACCATCGAACCCATCGACGTCACCTATGAGGAAGTGACAGCCAACGGTGTGCCGGCAACGTGGGCCAAGCCTTTGGGGGCCGCCGAGGACCGCGTGATTGTCTTCACCCACGGTGGTGGGTTCGTGACAGGTTCACGGTTCTCACACCGCAAGCTCGCAGCACACCTCGCTAAACTGGCGGGTGTTCACGCCCTGATCGTGGACTATCGGCTCGCGCCGGAGCATAAGCACCCGGCCCAACTCGAAGACTGTATGGCCGTCCACAAGTGGCTTCGCACGCAAGGTTCCAAGGCGGAGTACACGGCGACTGTCGGCGACTCGGCGGGTGCCAATCTCGCGATCTCGACAGCGTTCGAACTCGCGAGCTTGGAACTACCCACCCCTGCTGCCGTCGTCACGCTTTCGCCTTGGCTCGATATGGAGTTCAAGGGGTTGACGGTCGAATCGAACGACGCGGTCGACGTACTGGCCAAGAGGGCGGTTCTGGAAATGATGCGGGAGATGTTCCTCTCCGAACCCGCAGATGCAACGGACCCGCGCGCGAACCCCCTGCTCAACGACTACACCGGCTTCCCTCCGGTGTACGTATCGGTCGGAGGCTTCGAGACGCTGCTGGACGACTCACGTCGGTTGGCCGAATTGATCGAGAAGGTGAGCGGCGAGGTCGTGCTCGACGTGGTCGATGAGCAACAGCATGTATTTCACTTCAACGCGGGACGGGCACCCGAGGCGGATCAAGCGGTGAGCCGGATTGCCCAGTGGCTGCGACCCAAGTTGGGCCTCGCCTGAAGTCTGCCCGCGCCGCGTGCGTATGAACGCGAAGGCTCTCGGCAGCAAGAGATGAACGTGCTCGTCGGCGGCGGCGGTCTGTCTGGCTCGCCGCCGACGAGTTCGTTCGCGTGCCGGTCGGGCACCAGTCGAACGATCGATCCGCAGTGAAAGATAGGGGAGATACACCCATGGATAGTCCAGTCCTCGTCCAACGCGACGGGTTCATCGAGACATGGACGATTAATCTACCCGCGCAGAGCAATCCTATTTCCGGGATGGAGGTAGTCGACGCATTGGTCGCCTGCGTCGAGGCCGTCAACGCCGACTACGGTGTGCGAGCTGTCATCGTCACCGGTGCCGGATCGACGTTTTCCGCCGGCGGAAACGTCAAGGACATGGCGAATCGTCGCGGATTGTTCGGGGGGAAGCCTCACGAACAACGGGATGGCTACAGAGCTGGGATACAACGGATTCCGCGGATCATGTACAACTGCGACGTGCCGCTCATCGCAGCAGTGAACGGCCCTGCAATCGGTGCCGGATGCGACCTCGCCCTCATGTGCGACCTCCGCATTGCCAGCGGAAAGGCATTCTTTGCAGAGAGCTTCGTCAAGCTCGGAATCATCCCGGGTGACGGTGGCGCGTGGCTGCTGCCCAAGGCCGTCGGGATGGCGCGGGCGGCAGAGATGATCTTGACGGGTGACCGTGTCGACGCGATCAAGGCACTCGAGTGGGGATTGGTCTCCAGTGTCGTTGCGCCGGAGAAGCTGCTCGACGAAGCTCGCGCGCTCGCCGGCCGGGTGGCCGCCAATCCGCCACACTCGGTACGGATGGCCAAGAGGCTCCTCCGCGAGGGACAGCACCAAAGCCTCGACAGTCTCCTCGAATTATCCGCTGCCATGCAGGCGCTGGTTCAGCAGACGACCGATCACACGGAGGCAGTCAATGCCTTCATGGAGAAGAGAACTGCCGCCTTCACCGGCGAGTGACGTGCCCGAGAAACCGAAGAACTCCGTGGATGCGAATTGGATGCTTCCACGGAGTTCTTCTTTCAGGTCTGCTCGCGAAACTGGTGCCCCTTCTGGTGGCGCCTGGGCACTTCAGCGGGTGATGAGGCCCCAGATATTCTCGCAACCTGCTTCGAGAGCGGCGGTAGTCAAGGTGTCGTCCCAGTAGTGGACGGATCCGAATTCTGAGCGCCACGCCAGGGCGGGATTGGTGAATTCGTGCAGCCTGTGCTCGCGGGTGGTGCCGATCGCACCGTGCACCTGGTGGGCGTTACGGACGACGACCGATGCCGCGTGTCCAGCACATGACCGGGCGACGGCAATGAGGAGTTCGAGGTTCTCATTCGACCACTGCGTGCGGACCGCTTCCGTCAGTGCTGCTTCGGTCGCTGTTCGGGCGAGGGAAGCTTCTGCTGCCATGTCAGCCACCAGGTTCTGAACGGCTTGAAATCTGGCCAGTGGGCGTCCGAATTGCACTCGCTCGGTGGTGTGGGCGACGGAGAGATCGAGGATGCGGTCGAGGGCGGCACACACCTGCAGCGCTCGGATGAGGGCGCCCCGCAGAAAGAGTTGTCGGATCGCCGAGTCCGACACTGGGGTGCCCGACAATGCGATCGTGTCGGCGGAAACGATGTCGCGGGGTTCGTCGGCGAGGTTGGACCCGGAGGTGATGTCGAAAAGTGTTGTCTCGAGGTCGGCGACGACGTACGTGTCGTTCTTCCGCCAGACCGTGACGATCTTGTCTGCCTGGGATGCCCACGGCACGCCGCGGGCGACGCCTTTCTCGTCTAGTACGCATGCGGTGAGGCGCGCATTGTCCATCGGTAGGCCGGCTTCTTCGAGGAGCCAACCGGCGAGCAGGTCGTGTTCGGCGAGAGGAATCCGGACCCCGTGTGATGCCGCGGCGCGCAAGAGTTCCGCGGCCTCGTACCAGCCTGCGCCGCTGCCGCCGGTCTCTTCGCGGCCGGTCAGCCGGACAAGACCCAGTTCGTCGAGTTGTGCCCACAGAGAGGGATCGCACGTGGCGATACCGTCCTCCGGCCCGTTCCGTTCCCGGTGATCGGAAAAGACCGCGGACATCATGTCGGTGAGGTCCGCGTCGACCGTGGTTGGTGCGTGCATCAGCGCATCCCCAATCCCCGCGCGATCACGCCGCGCAGAACTTCGTTGGTGCCGCCACGGAGAGTAAATCCCGGGCGTTGGACGATGGCGTCCTCGAGCATCGAGGTGTACCGAGGAGGCGAAGATTCATCGGTGAGGAGGTCGGCGAAGTCGGCTATGTCGCCTTCGGTGGACGTCCCGAGGACCTTGACCACGGCTGCGGCGGTGTCGGCGGGTTCGTGGCGCTCGAGTGCGCCCGCCACTGCGGTCGACATCTGGTGCAGACCGGCGATCCGTGCGAGATACCGGCCCAGATTCGAATGCCGCGGTAAGGTTCCCTGCTTCATCTGTTCGGCGGTCTTCGCGAGTAGGACGAACGTCGACAGGAATCGCTCCGGGCCGCTGCGTTCGAAGCTGAGTTCCGAGGTGACCTGCTGCCACCCGTTGTCGATGGTGCCGAAGACCATCTCGTCCTCGACGAGGACCTCCTCGAGGAGGACCTCGTTGAAGTGGTGCTGCCCGTTCATCGACATGATCGGCCGGATGTCGACTCCGGGGGCGTGCAGATCGACGATGAACTGGCTGAGGCCATCGTGTCGATGTGCGGGATCGAGTTGGGCGGTGCGGGCAAGGCAGATGAACGCGTCAGCGCGATGAGCACCGGAGGTCCAGACCTTGGCTCCGGTGATAGACCACCCTCCGTCAACCCGGGTGGCCTTTGTGCGCACACTGGCCAAGTCGGACCCGGAATCCGGTTCGCTCATACCGATACCGAAGTAGCATTCTCCGCGCGTGATCGCCGGCAAGAACTTGTGCTTCTGGACCTCGGTGCCGTACTTCAGCAGCGACGGGACGATCTGCCGGTCGGCGATCCAGTGGGCGGCGACGGGGGCGCCGGCGGCGAGCAACTCTTCGGTGACGACGAACCGTTCGAGGTGGCGGCGACCGTGGCCGCCGTACTCGGCCGGCACGGTCATGCCGAGCCATCCGCGGGCGGCTAATTCACGTGTGAAGTCTTCGTCCCAGCCAGTCAACCAGGAGTCGACCTGTCGGCGGATCTTGCCTTCACTGAGCTGCTCGGCAAGAAACCCACGGACTTCGGTCCGTAAGTCGTCCATGGCGTGTGGATCACTGGAGACCGGGGGCACCAGTCTGAGCTTGGTCATGATGTTTCTTCCGTTCAGGAGGAGGTGGCCTGAGGCGATGTCGCCGTGACGACGGATGCATCGGCCAGCGCATGGACGCGGTCGGCGGAGTAACCGAGATCTTCGAGGATCGTGAAGGTGTCCTCACCGAGCAGGGGAGCGTGTCGGCTGAACGAAATCGGTGTGCGCGACATCGCGAACGGAGTGCGGGTGGCGTAATACTCGCCTTCGGTGGGATGTTCACGCTTGGTGATCAATCCCTGGTCCAGGACGTAGGCGTTCTCGTGTGCGTGGGCGAGATCGAGTAGGTCGGACGCGGGAATTCCCTGTGTCTGACACAAGTCCAACCATTCCCGCGTGGTCCGGCTCGGGACGGCCGCACGGATCGCCGAGAGAAGTTCGCCCATGTGGGTGTGGCGGTCGTTCACCGAGGCGTAGCGGGGGTTGTTCACCAGATCGGCGCGGCCGGCGATGATGAAGAAGTCGTTCCAGTTCTTCGCCGAGTACGGCATGATGCAGATCCAGCCGTCGGCCGTCTGGTGCGGGACTCGTTCCGGTGTCAGCACGCGCGCCCATCCGAAGTTCTCTTCCACGGGGACGAAGGTGTGGCCACCGAAGTGCTCGACGAGATTGAAGCCGATCATCGCGTCGACCATCGGCACGTCGACCTCCTGGCCGAGGCCGGTGCGGTTCTTCTCCATCGCGGCGGCGAGGACGGCGATGACGATGTAGAGCCCGACGACCTTGTCGGCGATGACGTATGGGGCATAACGAGGTTCTCCGTCGATGAGTTCCGCGAGTTTCGCGGCGCCGGACGCGGCCTGCACGATGTCGTCGTAGGCGGGGTAGTCCCGGAAGGCGGTCTCGGAGCCGTACGCCTGTGCGGTGCAGAGGATCAGTCCCGGATTGTTCTCCGAGAGTCGCTCGTAGGTGATGCCCAACTTCTGCCGGGAGCGCGGCCGTAGATTCGTCACCAACACATCCGCGTTGCGCACCAGATCGTCGAGGATCTCGCGGCCCTCCGCGGAGGCGAGGTCGATCGCGATGCTGCGCTTGTTGCGCTGAAGGTTGAGTGTCAGAGCGCTCATACCTTCATGGCGGCGGGCACCTATATCTCGGCTCATGTCACCGTCGAGGCTCTCGACCTTGATGACGTCTGCGCCCATGTCGGCGAGGGTTGCGGTGGCGAAGGGGCCCATGATCACGGTCGTCAGATCGATGACGCGCAGACCATGAAGAGCGCCGGGTGTGAGTTCCACTGAAACCTCTTTCGCTGCGTCAGAAAGCACTTCAAGGACTATGTCAGCCTGAGCAGTTTTCCGCAATAAGGGAGCGAATTACAGATATAAGTAAGATAGAGTGGTGGTGACCGCTCGGATGGAGCAGTGCCTGTAGGGAGAATGTGCCGTGATGCAATCAGATGACACCCTCAATGTTCGAGGCCGCAGTCGCCATCGAACCGTGGACCGCATTGCTGCGATACTCGAGCTCGTAGCCCGATCCCGCACCGGACTCACCTTGAGTGGGATGGCCAAAGAGCTCGACGCGCCGATTAGTTCGACGCAAGGTCTCGTCAACGGCCTCGTTGCGACGGGTTATCTCGAGGAGCACGAGCGACGGTACTCGCTCGGCAGTGCCCCGTATCTACTCAACCGCCTCGCCGGACGGCAGCCAGTCTCGACGGTCACGCACGCCGACCTCGAAGACGTCCACGCGAGTTCCGGCTTGACGACCGTGCTGTCGATCGCCGTCGGTCCGAACATCTTCTACGTCGACTACTGCTCTTCCGACCCAAAGTTCGCGTACCTCGCCGAGAATTACGTGAGGCGATCGCTCATCCGTACCTCCGGCGGCTGGATACTGCTTGCCGGGATGGAGAAGCGGGACCTCTGGGCGTACATCCAAACTCTGCCCGACGAGGATCGCGACACTGTCGAGCGGTTCTTCGCTGCCCTACCGGAGATCGAACAGACCGGAATCTGCGCCTCCCCCAACGAGTCGACCGACGGCGACGGTGTCTCGGTCGCGGTTCGTGAGAACGGCAAGACCGTCGCCGCCGTCGGAGTCATCGCACCACACACCGTGATCACGAAGGAGCGCGACAGGCTGGTCGCCCTCTTGGAGCAAGGTGCCCGGAGTTGGTCCGATCGCAGCGTACGACCGTAATGCAGCCGACCCGGGACACCGTGGTCAGCCGGCGAACTGCTTGCCGAGGAATTCGACGACGGCACCGTGCAGTTCAGCGCTGCGCGGAATGGCGCCGGTCATCCAGTACACGGCATGGACAAGGCCTTCATACAGTTCGACCTGCACGGGGACGCCCTGGTCGGCCAGCCTCCGGCCGTAGTCCACGCCCTCGTCCCGAGTGACCTCGTATTCGTTGAGCAACAGCAGGGTGGAGGGAAGCCCCGCCAGATCCGCGGCCTTGGCCGGGGAGGCGTAGGGATTCTCGGCGTCTTCCGGGGTGGCCAGGTACTGCTCCCAGAACCAGTCGATGGCCGCCGTGGTGACCAAGTACCCCTCGGCGTTCTCCTCGCGCGACGGGAATCGTGCCGTGCCGTCGATGACCGGATAGATCAATACCTGAGCGCGCAGTGCCGGGGCGCCGGTGTCGCGTGCCCGGAGGGCTGTGACCGCGGCCAGGTTGCCTCCGGCGCTGTCACCCATCACGGCTACGCGCGTGCCGTCGCCACCGAAGTCGGCTGCGTGCTCGACCACCCAGTTCAGTGCCGCGAACGCATCTTCGGGTGCGGCAGGAAACTTGTGCTCGGGAGCCAGCCGGTAACTCAGTGCAGCCACGATGACTTTCGCATCGGCGGCGAGCGCGCGACACGGCTGCTCGGTGACGTCGAGGCTGCCGGCGACCCAGCCACCGCCGTGGATGTACACCACGATCGGCAGAGGTGTTTCGGACTCCGGGATGTAGAGACGCACTGCCTGGTCGCCACCGGGGCCGGGGTAGACCGTGTCGACGACACGAGCGACGTCCGCGTTCGGTGCCTGGAGGTCGCTGAAGGACTCGACGACCCCACGGACTTCAGCAATGCTCATCTGCTCGAACGACTTCAGTCCCTGCTCGTTCAAAGTGTCTATCAAATTCTTGACCGCAGGATCGAGTGCCATGGTGTTCTCCTTCATGTCATGAGCAAGTCTGTTCAGCCGACAGGTGGAGCCACCCTATGGGTGCGTTCGGCGCGGGGAGTGTCCGAAAATCACACACGCATCCGCGCCCCCCGGCGTCACGGGCGTGTGTTTCACAATCGGACACGCCGACGCCCTGCGGTTCTAGTTTGATTCGGAGTGATCAACAGACGGCTGGAATTTCAGCGTCGCCGACAGAGAGGAACGGCAGTGAACGCGATTGCAGCGATCGAAGGAAGCGGTGACCATCGGATCCTGGTGTTGCACGGCTGGGCGCTGGACAGCAGCGTATGGCTCACCGCCCGCGCCCGGACGGATCAGTCCCGCTTCACCTACGCGTACCTCGACTTTCCGGGATACGGGGTCAACCGTCCCGAAGCACCGGCCGACGGAATCGACGGGATGGCCGCGGTCGCCCTAGACGCCGCCGATCAGCTCGGATGGTCGACCTTTTCCGTTCTCGGACATTCGATGGGGGGCACCACAGCGCTTCGGGTGGCGACCCTCGCACCTGAACGCGTGACCTCGGTCGTCGCACTGACGCCCGTCTCCCCGGCAGGTACCCGTCTCGACGAAGCGACCTACTGTTCCTTTGCCGGGGCCTGGGCAGACCCGGGTGCAGCCATCCGTGGCGCACTGGCACCATACATCGACGAGACAGATCTGAAGAACCTCGTCGACCGCAACCGCTCGACGATGGACCAGGCAACCTGGCAGTCCTACCTGAAGAACTGGACCAGTCCCGACTTCCTCGATCGGATTGGCACCTACGAAGGGCCTGCCACCCTGATCGTGGGTGAGAGCGACCCGTTCGTCACCGCCGAATATCTCGGGGACACGTTGGCGGCCTTGAAGAACGGGTACCTGAAGACCGTCAAGGGCAAAGCCGGGCACTACCCCATGGTGGAGAACGCTCCGGAGACGGTGGCATTGGCGGAGCAATCTCTGTACTGATCTGACCGGGACGCAATCCGGGTTCCGACTATGCCACGTTCGAATTACGAATCCAGGGAGGATTCTCACCATGTTGAATCACGTTGTGACGTTCAAATGGAAGCAGGACATCAGTGATGAGTACATTCAGTCCTTCCACGAAGCTCTGAGCGCAGTCTCGGAGAATATTCCGGAGGTCGTGGAATACCGTTACGGAAGGGATCTTGCCCTCAAGCCCGGCAGCGGCGACTACGCAATCTCCGCGACCTTCGAAGACGTCCCCGACTTTCGCACATACCTGGCACATCCCGATCATGTGCGCCTCGTCCAGGAATTCATTTCGGTGATGGCCGAATCGTATTCGTCCGTTCAGATCGAATTCGCCTCGCGATAGACGCGACGGGACCGTCGTTCGTCGAACGACGGTCCGGTCGACAGTGTCGCTCGTTTCCGAAAGTTGTGATCCAGTGGTGTATGTCGAACATACCGGGCAGGCCCCGTCACGTGGTGCCCTAAGCCTGGATCCACCGATAGGGGCGGGTCGGGTGATGGGTTCGGTTGTGGCCGTTGATGGGCTGTCAGGGGTGTGGGTGATCGCCCGACCGATGTGTCGGGTTGTTCCACTGGGTCTTTCGGGTCGGGGCCGGGGGTGGCCGGGCGGATTAGGTGACCTGGGGTCTTCGATGTCGGGTGTGGGTGAAGAGTTGGTTCCATTCGGATTCCCAGGGCCAGCGCCGCGGCAGGTGCAGGGTGAGGCGGCGGGCCGAGGACGCGATCCGCGCCGGGACCGAGATCAGGGTCCGGCGGATGGTGGCGGTCGTCGCCTTGGCCAGGCGGGCCCCGGTGAGGGTGGCGGCGGCGCGGGTGAGATTGAACGCCATCACCGCAAGCACCAGCCAGGCACTGTTGGCGGCGAACCGCCCCGACGGCAGGTGCGCGAGCGCGGAGTTCTTCAGGTCGGCGTGGACCTGCTCGATGATCGCGTGCCCGCGGTGGATCTTGTCCGCGGCCACGGTGTCCAGGACGGCGGGGTCGGTGGTGGTGAAGAACGCGTGGAACCGCCAGGCGTCGAACAACGTGCCCTGACCATCGGTGTGTTCCCGCAGGTCGGGGATGCGGCGCACCACCAACCGGCCCGGTGTCCGCTCGGAGGCGAGGCGGGTGAACGCGGTGAAGTCGATCTCGGCGACCTCGGCGCGGGAGATCCACCGGCCGGCCTGTTCGTCGTAGACGGCGTCGGTGTATTCGATCGGGGTCCACGCATCCTCGTCGATGGCGGCGATCGCCGCCTTCACCGTCGCGGTCATCCGCACCGTGACCGAGACGTCGGCGCCGGAGCGCAGTGCCGCGGACACGGTCGGGTGCCCGTAGAAGGCCGAGTCGGCCCGCACCAGCACAGACCCCGGTGACAGCTGCGGGCGCAGGCGGCCGAGTGTGGCGAGGGCGTCGCTGACCATCCGGGATGCCCCGCGTGGGGATCCGCAGCCGCCGCGGCGCAGGCGTTGGCCGACGATCACCGGTGCCCGCCCGTCGGTGGTGGCGGTGGCGATCAGCGCGTTCAACCCCGGACCCCCGTATATCCGTAGCCCGAACCCTGCTTGGCGTGCCCGTGCACCTCGACGATGGTGTCGTCGAGGTCGACGAGGATCCGCCCACCTGATTCGGGCCCACCGACCAGCGGTGTTCGTTCGGCCAGGCCTTGCAGGAATCGGGCGGCGACGGCGTCGAGTTGGCGGACGTGCCCGAAGGAGAACGTCCGCAGGAAGGAGCCCAGCGTCGACGGGGCGTACGGGCGGTCGAATACCGTGGGCATGGCGCCGTGCCGCAGCAGCGCCATGTCGTCGATGCTGTCGGCGCCGGCGACCATGCCCGCTACCAGTGCGGTCACCTTCCGGCCCGCGTGTGCGCCCTTGTCGGTGGGCAGCGTCAGATGCTCGTCTGCCAGGTCATCGAGGCCGCAGTCCTGAGCCAACCCCAGGACCGGGACCAGTCCGGCCGCGGCGAGGAGATTGCGGTCGTCGAACGCCGAGGCCGTCACCGGGTGGGTGTGGGATAGTTGCACCCTAGAGATGCCCTTCGTGTCGATCGAACTGGTTCTGTGAGAAGTCCAATTCTTTCAGCACGCAAGGGCATCTCGCCGTTTCGACTCACCTACCCCGACACCACATCGGTGGATCCAGGCTAAGTCGTCCCGTCTCGGTGCGTGACGACGCGGCTGCGTGGGTGGAGGCGTGGCCGGATGCCCGAATACTTCGCGTGAACGGTCGCGGTCAAGTCCGGCTTGTCGACAGACAACTGATGCTGGAACCGGCCGCCGATCTCTACTCCGAGCCTCCCGCGCGCGCCGTGTTGCTCGGCGTCTGTGGCACGGTCCACGAGTGGGCGGTGCGGGACGAGTTCCTCGCTGACGATTTTTCTGCGGGAACCGAGGTCGAGGTCGGTGACCTGCGCTCACACGGAGCACTCCTCGATGCTGCTGACGCCGACCGGTATGTCACAGCGTTGGCATTGCTGACGTGGCAGGGCGACGCCCATTTCTGCGCGCGGGATGGGGCGCCGTCAACGATCACCTCGGGTGGTTGGATGCGCGTGTGCACGGCGTGCGGCCGGGAGGAATATCCGCGTACCGATCCGGCGATCATTTGTCTGGTGCACGACGGGGCAGACCGAGTACTGCTGGCGCGGCAGGCGAACTGGCCGGCACGGAACTTCTCGACGCTGGCGGGCTTCGTCGAGGCGGGTGAGTCCCTGGAAAGCTGTGTGGCACGGGAAGTTGCGGAGGAGGTCGGTCTCGTCGTCTCCGATGTGGTCTACGTCGGAAGTCAGCCCTGGCCCTTCCCACGCTCCCTCATGCTCGGATTCCATGCCACGGCCGACCCTCGAGACGAGCTCGTCTTCATGGATGGCGAGATCGGCGAGGCTCTCTGGTGCACCCGCGCGGAGGTGCAGGAGGCTCTCGCTGCCGGGGATTGGACGAGCTCGGCGGATGCGCGCGTGTTGTTGCCCGGCGCAGTCTCGATTGCGAGGCGCATGCTCGAGGCCTGGGCACGAGCCGGTGATTGACGCTCTGTCTCGATCGGCACGGTCCCGTCATCGCCTGGCACTACTGCGGAAGGAACCGGCTTCCGTCGATTCCCAGGGCGCGCATTTTGCGGTAGAGGGTGGAGCGAGCTACCCCCAGGCGTTGCGCAGCCAGTAGTTTGTTGCCGTCGGTCTCGACGAGTGCCCTGAGCAACGCGTCACGCTCCGCCAATTCGAGTGACGTCGAGGCATTTCGGCGGCGTAGATCACCGTCGCGGTATCCGTCGGGCAGATGCTGCACTCCGATGTCGGAGCCCATCGACCGCAGGAGCGATGACGCCAGAACCGATTCGAGCTCTCTGACGTTTCCCGGCCAGTCCCGCGCGACCAGCAGTTGCAAAGCAGTGGGTTGCAGTCGCAGGCCGTTGCGGTCCGGGGAATGTTTACGTAGTAAGGCGACACTGATGTCGGCGATGTCTTCGGACCGAAGTCGCAGTGGATCGATCTCTATGCGGCGCATGAAGTGATCGCACAGTCGTCCGGCGGGGCCTTGACGGACCCCTTCGCCGGCGGTGGCAATGATGTGAGCGCGATTGTCGACGGCCTCGCTGAGGATCGCGCAGACGTTGGAGACCAGTTGTTCCGGCAGGAGATCGAGATGCCGGATGATGAGGGCTCCGTCGACCTTGTTCCAATTGACCAGTCCGGCAATCCACGCGTCGGGGTCGACGGAGGCGGTACCAGCGTCGAACACGGTGAAATGACCGTCGGCATCCTGCATCCGGTGGAGGGCGCTCGCGGCGAAGAACTTGCCGGCGCCGGGTTCTCCGGTGACGAGCACAGGTGCGTCGATCGCGGCGAGTCGCTCGAGTTCGGTCTGCAGTCGTTTCGTCGACAAACTGCGGCCGGGAATCTTGACAGTCTCCGTGCGTCTTTCGACGGGGGAGGCCGACGCCAATTGACGGGCGGACGACTTCTTCGTATCGCGGGGATGCGGCCGCATCTCGATGACGATACCCGCCGGCGTTCGGGCGTCTCCGACTCTACGTGCAGTTGCGGAAACCGTGACGTTGTCGGCGAGCCTGACTTCCCCGATGAACTCATCTCGGCCGGCCAGCATTCGGCATGCCCAATCCCACAGGAGCGCCTGGTCGGACGTGTCGATGATCTGTGCGGCCATCGGAGTGGTCATGATGACATCTTGATTCAAGGACACCACTGCAGAGGAGCCGCGTCGAGAGGCCTGCAGGAAGGACTGGAGAAGCAGTTGCTCGCGATCGGAGGACTCGGCGTAGAGGCGCGACTGAATTTCGCGAACTGCTGATTGCGCCAGGGCGCCCATCAACGCGTTGGAGTCCGACAGGTTGGAGGTGATGTCGAGTATCCCCTCCACGGTGCGGGTGATCGGATGGACGATAGGAACACCGACGCACGCCAGGCTCTGCAGCGCCTCACGGAAGTGCTCACCACCGCTGACTTGGAACGGTCGTCGCTCCTCCAACGCGGTGCCGATCCCGTTGGTGCCGGTGTCCTCCTCGGCATAGCGGAAACCGGGTGCCACATAGGCGCGGTCCAAACGCGCTCGCAACCCTGCGTCACCCGCCCTGCGGTCGACGATCTGAGCGGCGGAATCGGCCAGCAGGATGGTTGCGGGGGCGTCCTGCAGGTGTAGGACGAGGTTGTCGATCACGGGATCGGCGGCTCTCCTCAACCGGCTGTCACGATCGACGTCCGGCGTGTAGGGAAGGTCGCCATCGCCGGACGAGACGCCGATAACTTCACACCGCCGCCATGACGCCTCGATCTCGGGTCGGAGGGTGCTCAACTCCTGGCTCTCTCGTGATGGCGCTGATGTCCAGAATCGTTCACGTTCGTTCAATGGCTCGCGGCCCGCCTTGTCGATACTCATAGCCACCTTACATCACTGGTCAGGGGGTTTTCCGAGCTGACCCTCCTTGCAATGTAACCTGGCTCACATCTGTGGGTGTGTCCCGTTTTGCTACAGTCCGCTCGTTGTACCGGACCTGGTGGGGATGACTGCAACGTTGTGGTCGCGACCATCGGAGACTGTGCTCGCCTGGTCTGTCGATGTGGGCTGACCTGTGTTTTCCCGATGCTGTCGTCTGATGTCGGCTTTGTCGATCTTGCCCATTGCAGTCTTGGGGATCTCATCGACTCTCACGAAACGATCGGGCAGCCAGAATCGGGGAAGTGTTGTCGCCAGGAACGTCCGGAGCTCCTCGTCGGTCACGTCGGCGTCCAGCCGGATCCACGCGAGGGGGCGTTCCTGCCATGTGTCGTCCGGTATGGCGATGACGGCGGCCTCCGAGACAGACGGATGAAGCATGAGCGCATTCTCGAGGTCTATCGAGGAGATCCACTCCCCACCGCTCTTGACGAGGTCCTTTTCGCGGTCCTTGATCTGCAGGCCGGCATCTGGGTGAACGGTCGCCACATCGCCGGTGCGCAGCCAGCCGTCTCGAAAGCTGTCCGGCGTTCGTGGATCGTCCAGGTATTCCCGGGCGACCCACGGCGAACGTACTTCCAGTTCGCCGACGGTCTGACCATCCCAGTGTTGCGGTGAGCCGGATTCGTCCACGACTCGGAGCTCGAACAACGGCAGTGGCCTGCCCTGCATCGAGCCGCCGGGGGAGAAGGTGCCCATCGGAGATGTCTCGGTCATTCCCCATCCATTTACGACGCGGGCGCCTTGCTCAGCCCACCACCGCGCCAGCGCGACCGGCGGCACCTGCCCTCCGAGCCACATCGTCTTCAGCTCCGAGAGGTCGTAGCCACAGTTTCGGCGTAGGTGCTCGTCGCGCATGAGGGCGGCGACCGTTGGCGAGCCGACGAAGGTGTCGGGCCGTTCGCCATGGATCAAGTCCAGGAAACGCTCGGGTGTGGGGTGCGGTCCGGGAAGCACCAGGCGTGCGCCCTGAAGCGCCGCCGCGTAGGGGACACCCCAGCCGTTGACGTGCGACATTTGGGTGGCGAGCAGGTAGGCCCGCTCCGCGTCGATCTCGACTCCGCCCTTGGTGCTGATCGCCATGGCATGGAGCACGATGCTCCGGTGGCTATAGACCACGCCCTTGGGCGACCCGGTCGTGCCCGAGGTGAAGCAGATCGACGCCGCAGTGTTTTCGTCGATCTCCTGGAAGGACCCGTGGGTGGATGCGCGTGAAACGAACTGGTCATAGGGAATGACCTGGTCGAAGTCATCGATCGCACCGGGTTCGCCCACCACGACGAGGTGACGAACCGTGGGAAGTCGGCCACGCATCGCCTCTACCGACGGGAGGAGATCCTCGTCGACGATCAGAACCTCATCTGAAACATGGTTGATCGTATAGGCCATGTGTTCGACTGGCATGCGGTGATTTACCGTGTGCAGGACGGCCCCGAGCGCTGGAACCGCGAAGTATGCCGCCAGGTGCTGACGGGTATTCCACGCCATGGTTGCGACTCGGGACCCGCGTTTCACGCCGATCGATGCGAGCGCACCGGCCAGATCCCTCACGTCGGAGACCAGGTCCCGGTACGTGAAACTGCGAACCCCGTCCGAAGTCCAGGCCGTGTTGATCCGAGCGCCATTCACGTTCTCGGCGCGCCACAGCAGCCTCGCCACCGACAATTGACTACTCATCATGAGCCCATCCACCGGTCCTACCGCCTTTCATCAGATTGCTCCAAGTCGGGTCCTCGATGGATGCCAACTCTGCGACCACGTAATAGGCCGATCCTGTACCTCCCGTCGGGCACAAGGTGTCCTATAACGAGTCATCGCTCGCCCCAACGTGGTGTTGCATTTTCGGACATTCGCTTGATCACTCAGCCGACAACAGTGGTAGAAACGCGGGTTTGAAATGCCGAGCCCGAAACGACTCCGAATCTAAAGGGGCACAACCATGACCGAATACACGCTGCGAACCATTGTCGACGGTTACTCGTACCTCGAGGGCCCCCGCTGGCATGACGGACGTCTCTGGTTTGCGGACTTCTACACCCACACCGTGAATGCCGTGAACGCCGACGGCAGCATCGAACTTGTCGCGACGGTCCCGCACCAACCCTCTGGGCTCGGCTGGCTGCCGGACGGGCGGCTGCTGATCGTGTCGATGAAGGACCGCAAGGTGCTGCGTCAAGAGTCGGACGGCACACTCGTCGAGCATGCCGACATCCGCGACCTATGCGGTGGCCACGCCAACGACATGGTCGTGGACGCCCAGGGAAGGGCCTACGTGGGCAACTTCGGATTCGACCTCATGGGTGGGGCGCCACACGAGCACACCACTGTCGTCCTCGTCGACACCGACGGAAGCGCCTCCATCGTCGCCGACGGACTGTCATTCCCCAACGGCATGGTCATCACTCCCGATGGTTCAACCCTGCTGGTCAACGAATTGTTCGGCAATCGGATCTCGGCATTCGACATCCACCCGGACGGCACGCTCGGCGAGCGAATCGAATGGGCCGGCTACGGAGACCTCGGTGCCGAGCCCGACGTCGGCACACGACTCGAGGCCGCCACGATCGTGCCCGACGGTCTGACCCTCGACGCCGAAGGCGCCGTGTGGATTGCCGATGCCGCGAACAACCGAGCGGTGCGGATCGCCAAGGGCGGCGAAATCCTCGACGAGGTCAGCACCGCACCCGACGGGGTGTTCGCCGTTGCGCTCGGCGGCGACGACGGACGCACCCTGTTCTTGTGCGTCGCACCGAATTTCGACGAGACCGAACGCACCGCAACCCGTCTGGGGCGCATGCTCGCCACCGAAGTGGACGTACCACACGCCGGCCGCCCCTGACCCTCCGGATCCCGCTGTGGAACCCTCTCCCGCAGCGGGTCCGGCGTTGATCTCACATTTCAACTGACCAAGGAGCCCCGGGGTGTTCACTACCTCCTTCACACGGATCTTCGACGTGGAGCATCCCGTCGTCTGTGGCGGCATGACTGCGGTTGGCACTGCCGACCTCATCGCCGCCGTCGCAAACGCGGGTGCTCTCGGATTCCTCTCCGCTCTCTCCCAGCCGACACCCGAAGCCTTGGCCGAGGAGATCGCAAGGTGTCGGTCCATGACCGACCGACCCTTCGGTGTCAACCTGACGATCCTGCCAACCCTCAAACCTGTTCCCTACGAGGACTACCGCGCTGCCATCATCGACTCCGGCGTGGGCGTCGTCGAAACGGCAGGTAGCAACCCCGCTCCCCATCTGCACGCCTTCGCCGCCGCCGGCATCAAGGTAATCCACAAGGCCGTCTCCGTGCGCCACGCGCTGAAGGCGGAGAAGCTTGGAGTCGACGCGGTCAGCGTCGACGGATTCGAATGTGCCGGCCATCCCGGAAACGACGACGTCCCCGGTCTCGTCCTGATCCCTGCCGCCACCCGCAAACTGTCGATCCCCGTCATCGCCAGCGGCGGATTCGCCGATGGTGCCGGCCTGGCGGCGGCTCTGGCATTGGGGGCCAGCGCTATCAACATGGGAACCAGATTCGTCGCCAGCACAGAGGCGACGGTCCACGAGAACGTCAAACGCCAGATCACCGTCAACGACGAACGATCCACGCAACTGGTGTTTCGAGAGTTCAACAACACCGCCCGCGTCGCCCGCAACTCCATCTCGGAGAGAATTTCCGAGATCTCCGCGCTTCCGAACGCAACATTCGACGACGTCGCCGATCTGGCCTCCGGGGTGCGCGGTCGCCAGAAGGTTCTGGCCGGCGGTGACGTGGATGCCGGCTTGTGGTGGGCCGGGCAATCACAGGGACTGATCGACGAGATCCTCACCTGCGAGGAGATCGTGACCGGCACGGTCAACCAAGCCCATGATCTGATCGTGAACAGACTTCCCCAACTTGCGGGTGCCGTCCGATGATCCGCACCGTGGATGTCGAGTACGAGACGATCGCCCTCGAGCTGCGCGACGGCGTGCTCATCGTGACGCTGAATCGACCGGAGTTGCTCAACGCCTTCACCATCACCATGGCTGATGAGCTCGAGCACCTCTTCCGGGCCGTCAATGACGACGACGACGTCAACGCCGTGGTAGTGACCGGCTCGGGCCGTGCGTTTTGTGCCGGTATGGATCTCACGACCGACGGCAACGTGTTCGGCCTCGACGAGACATTGGAGCCGACCCTCCACGATATGGGTGACTTGCAGGACCCGGTCATTGCCCGCGGCGTCCGCGACACCGGCGGTCGGGTCACACTTGCGGTGTTCGACTGCCTCAAACCCGTGATCGCCGCCGTAAACGGCCCCGCCGTGGGCATCGGAGCCACCCTGACCTTGTCCATGGACGCCCGACTCGCCTCCACAGCAGCACGATTCGGGTTTGTCTTCGGCCGACTCGGGATCACACCCGAAGCAGCCTCGACCTGGTTCCTGACAAGGATCGTCGGACTCGATACCGCACTCGACCTCGTGTACTCCGCTGACATCCTCGACGCGGCCGACGCGGCCGAGATCGGCCTGGTTCGCTCGGTCCACCCGCCGGACGAACTTCTCGATGCCGCGCTTGCACTGGCACATCGCTTCACTCGCGATCGGTCGCGTGTCGCGACCGCCCTGACCCGGCAGATGATGTACCGCAACGCGCTTCTCGGTCACCCCGCCGAGGCACACCGCATCGATTCACTCGCCATGTTCTACACCAGTATCGGAGATGGAAAAGAAGGTGTCCAAGCATTCCGAGAGAAGAGGAAGCCCCAGTTCAACGGACGCGTATCCACCGACCTTCCTGACTTCTACACCGACTGGATAGAGCGGTAGCGCCGCTCAGACATAGGCTGTGATGCCGCTCGCGGAATACGGGTAGCACCTTTCATCGTCACTGCTACCGGCCAACGAAATCCGAGCAGTGTCGGCGAGCCCACGGTTCGACGATCAGTTTGATCGGGGCAGTTCCACAGCGCCGCTGGCCTCGCGAACCCGGCGCTTCTCTCTTACGGTCGACGGCTGGTTCGGGGGCGCCCACCGAGGAGATCATCGCTACCCCGTCGCGGCCGGCCAACTGAACGACGGCCGCGCAGGTGGAAGAGAAGTGCACCGTCACCGCCTTCTTTGTGCTATGCGACGCACCTCTCAGTTCTGGGGTGGGGGACCTCAGCCACGAGTTATTCGAACAGAGGAATTTCGCGATGACCGGGCCATGAGACCGCTGGCCAGGCCCTCCCCGTGTTGCGGGTCCCAGATCTTGGTGACGCGAGCATCACGCCAAGCGCGGGTCAACCGGTACTCGTTCATGTAGCCCTGCCGAATTGGACTTGGACGCAGTGGGCGATCACGTCGTCACCATTGGCATTGGCAGCGTCAATCGGCGTCAACTCAGCGTCCACGTGGGCAATCGCGTACTGATCGATGAATGCTCGGGCGACTTCGATCCGAGTAACGAGATCGGCGCGGGGCAACCCATTGTGCTGAAACTGACCGATCGAATGACCAAAAGCTTTGTGGTTCTTGCTTTGCGCCACGGTCTCGTCGAGGATCCGCGCTGCGCGGACGAGGCTGCTGATGGCGCACTCGAGCCGCTCCTGTTGCGAGTATGTCATCAGGTGGACGAAGTCGTAGTCGAGCTCACCGATATTGTTATCCGAGGGAACCTGGACGTTCTCGAACAACAGATCCGCAGTAACTGACGCGTCTGGACCGACCTAGTCAGACTTGCGACCGCGGAAGAAGCCCTTCACATCGGGTTCGATTGCAGCGAGCACCTCACCACTCCGTAACCTCGGGAGCCAGCGCTGTTCTGCTCCTCACTGTGCGTAGAACAGGGGTACGGTGCCACACCGTCGGCGTGGATGCCGACACCGGATCCGGGCGCCATGCTCAACGTGCGGAGTTGCGCAGGAGTGCCCGGACTCCTACAGGCCGTTCCTCCGGTCAACCACTTTGCTGCAGTTGAATGGTGGGTGCCGGTGATGAATTGGCCGTTCGCCACGCGAGGGGTGCGTGCACGTGTGCCCGGTGCGCTCCGCGTGTCCGGTGGATCGATATCGGACAGTCCCGGGTTCTCGAACGGCCCTAGCGTATGTGATGTCGGTCATACGAACGGGCCGGTCTGGCACAAATAGATCTGCTCCTCGGCGCGGGTCCCAGGCATTTCACTCAAGGAGGCAGCATGACCACGGCATCGATCGATCCGAGGGAGCTCGACGAGACGAACGGCGTCTTGGATGTTCTCGTCGTCGGAGGCGGCTTCGCGGGTCTGTATCAACTCGATCAACTTCGTTCACGCGGATTTTCGGTGAAGGTCGTCGAAGCCGGTGACTCGCTTGGGGGCATCTGGTACTGGAATTGCTACCCGGGTGCTCGAACCGACAGCACCGGGCAGATCTATCAGTACTCACGCGAGGACCTGTGGAAGGACTGGAGTTACGATGAGCTCTACCCGTCGTGGTCCGGTGTGCGCGATTATTTCGCCTACGTCGACGGCAAGCTCGATCTGTCTCGAGACATCATCTTCAGTACCCGGGTGACGTCTGCGGACTTCGACGGCGAGCGGAACCAATGGACAGTGCGCACCGATACCGGCCGGACGCTTCGTGCCAGGTCTGTGGTGATCTGCACTGGATTCGGCGCCAAGCCGTACATTCCCAACATCAAAGGGCTCAACAGCTTTGCCGGCGAATCTCACCACACCGCTCTGTGGCCCCAAGAAGGTCTGGACATGGCCGGCAAACGCGTGGGGATCATCGGCACCGGGTCGAGCGGCGTTCAGGTCACCCAAGAGGCCGCCGCAGACGCCGAACAGATCACCATCTTCCAGCGGACGCCCAACCTTGCGCTGCCGATGCGGCAGCAACAGTTGACAGGCCAGCTCAAGGAGAAGCTGAAGGAGCACCTTCCCGAGCGATTTGCCCAGCGCCGGAGGTCGTTTGCCGGATTCGATATGGACTTCATCCAGAAGAGCGTGTTCGAAGTCTCGGACGAAGAGCGAGCTGACACCTACGAACAGATGTGGGCTACCGGCGGATTCGAGCTATGGCTCGCCAACTATCAAGATATTTTGCTCGATGAACACGCGAACCGCACCATGTACGATTTCTGGCGCAACAAGGTCCATCAGCGCGTCACCGATCCGGTCAAGGCCGAGAAGCTTGCCCCGAAGGATCCGCCCCATCCGTTCGGGACGAAGCGACCCTCGCTGGAGCAGAACTTCTATGATGTGGTGAACCAGGAGAACGTCGACATCGTCGACGTCAACGAGGATCCGATCGAGCGGATCTCCCCGACGGGGGTCCAGACCAGGTCCGGTCTACGCGAGTTCGACATCCTGGTGTTCGCGACAGGTTTCGACGCGAACCGCGGTGGCATCACGTCGATCGATATCCGAGGCACCAATGATCAACTCCTGAGCCACAAGTGGTCCGAGCGGCTCGATACCTTCATGGGACTCGCCACTGCAGGATTCCCCAACCTGATGTTCGTGTACGGCCCGCAGAGCCCTGCCGGATTCTGCAACGGGCCCACTTGTGCGGAGGTGCAAGGAGAGATCGTTGTCGATTTCCTGACCCACGTTCGCGACGGCGGATACCAGCGGTTCGAGGCCAGCGAGGACGCAGAGCAATCATGGACGGCGCACGTGGAGGAAGTCTTCCACATGTCGCTCTTTCCGCGGGCCAAGTCTTGGTATCACGGGGCAAACATTCCCGGTAAGCCGAGCCAGATGCTCAACTACTCTGGCGGCCTTCCTTCCTACTTCGACCACTGGGAGGAAAACGTCGCGGCCGGGTACAAGGCATTCACACTGTCCTGATCACGCGCGCGAACGGCGGACAGGTCGACCAACAGCGGATCTCGCGGAAATCGTCAGGCGCAGGGTCCGGCGGCCCTCACATCTTGCCAATGAGTTCCGATGATGGCGGTCGTCGCGCTATCCGACCTGTTCGTCCTCGACGCGCGCGAGCCGCCGGCCTGACGACCGTCCGGCGGCCGCTCGTCGACAATGCCCCCAAAGCGGCGCAACTGCTGCTAGAGCTTGTGTATGCCGAGCTCGAGCGCCGCGTTTTGTCGGCGGAGAACCAGGCGCCGACCGGGGATGCGATGAAGGCGTCCAAGCGCGGCCGCCTCGGGTTGCGACTGTCGCAAAGCAGGGACAGACAGCGCCGGCGGCCACAGCTGCCCGATCGTCCATGGAAATCTCAACCGTACGATCACACGATGTGGTGGGCGACAACCGGTAGTACGTGACTCCGGACGAATGCCTTGCGTCCCGGCAACCCTCTGGTTTGCCGGACGTAGGGTCCCGGGGTCAGAGCAGTAGGTGGAAGATGTCGAAGGCGACGTTCCATTCGGCGGTGCCGGGGTTCTTGCGGTCCGGCTCGACCGTGACGAAGGTATGCGCCAGCGCCACGCTCAAGCCTCCGGCGATCAGCGGCAGTCGCTGCTCGGTCTCCTCGGAGAGAGCCACGTCCAAGGGCGGCCGGGCCGTCAGTTGATCGAGCAGAGGCTGTAGTTCGATCTCCTCGTCCAGTTTTTCGAACCGGTGGATGCTCTCCTGCAGCCCCTTGGTGATCGGCAGGTCCCACGGTTCGATCACGTCACGCAGGTTTGCCTTTGCCGAGGCTTTGCCGATGAGGATCAAATCGTAGATCTTGTCGTCGATGAAATCCGTATAGCGCTTGAGGTCGTTCCGGTCGACCTGCAGTCCGGCCGCTGCCCGGAAGAACCGCTGGAATTTCACGGTGCCCATCACTGGCATGTCGTCAGCTCCTTTCGAAGTATTCATGGATTTGGCGTACCGCCATCGCTCCTTCACCGACTGCGGATGCGACTCGTTTCACCGAGCCGCGGCGGACGTCGCCCGCCGCGAACAGGCCGGGCCGGCTGGTTTCGAGCGTCCTAGACAGCCCGGCGCTGATCGGCCGGTTGCCGTCTCCTCGGGCGTGGACTGCGTCCATGCCCGTGAGGACGAAGCCGTGGTCGTCGAGTTCGATCGCGTCGGCCAGCCACCCGGTGTGCGGCGTCGCCCCGATGAAGACGAACAGGGCATGTACCCGGATCGTGTCCTGGTCGCCCGTGCGATTGTCCTCGACCACGATTTCGTCGAGGTACTTCTGACCGTGGACCGCACGAATCTCGGTGTTCCGGTGCACGGTGACGCGCGGGTGGTGCTCGATCTGGTCGACCAGGTATCGGGACATGCTCTTTCCGAGGTCGTCGCCGCGGATGAGCAGGTGAACATGGGAGACATGGTCGGCGAGGAAGACGGTGGCCTGGCCGGCGGAGTTTCCGCCGCCGACGATAGCCACCGGGTCGGTGCCGCACATCCGCGCTTCCTGATGGGTCGCGGCGTAGTACACGCTCGTCCCCTCCAGTGCCTCGATCCCTGGAACGGCCAACTTGCGATATCGTGCCCCGGTGGCGAGCACGACGGCCCGGCCGCGAACCGCGCCGCCGTCCGCCAGCCTGAGCACATGGTTCCCGGCCTCGGATCCCAAACCGGTCACCTCCGCCGACACCAGGATGCGGGCGCCGAACTTCCCGGCCTGGATTACGGCCCTCTCGGCCAATTCGGAGCCGGAGACCCCTGCTGGGAAGCCCAGATAGTTCTCGATCCGGGAGGAGGTACTGGCTTGGCCGCCGGCGGCGATCGACTCCAGTGTCACCGTGTTCAACCCGTCGGAGGCGCCGTACACGGACGCGGCTAGACCGGCCGGTCCGGCGCCCACGACGACGAGGTTGCACACGTCCTGGGCTGCGTCCGGGACCGAGTCCGGGACCGGAAGCCCGACGATGCGTGCGAGTTCCGCATTCGTCGGATTGCGCAGCACCTTCTCGCCGTGCCAGATCACGACGGGAGTGTCCTCGGGGGCGACGTCCAGGCTGCGCAGCAGCTGCTCCGCCCGTTGGTCCCGCTCGAGATCGATCCACCTGTGGGGCAATAGGTTTCGGATGGCGAACTCGCGAAGCCGCAACGTGTCCGGGGAATAGCAGGAGCCGATGATCCGGAACCCCGAGCCGAGCCCGATCAGCAGGTGCCGGCGCACCAGGTAGGCGCGCAGGATCAGATCGCTGAGCACGGGATCGTGGGCCACCAGCTCGCGCACTCGCTCGGCCGGGACGACGAGGACCTCGCCGTCCTCGATCGCTTCGGCGGTGAAGAACGCCACCTGGCCTTCCAGCAGTCCGAGCTCGCCCAGGAAGCGGCCTGGACCGTGCACGCGCAGTATCCGGCGTTCGCCGTCCCCGTCGCCCTCGTCGATGACCGCGACCTTGCCGGAAAGGATGACGAAGAAATCGTTGCTGGGCGCGCCCTCTCGGATCAGCACCTCACCGGCGCGAACCGATCGACGCGTGCCACCGGTCTCGAGGCTCGCGACCTGGTCGTCCGTCAGCCGCGGGAATGCTCCGACCGCATCCGGAGTCTCGTCGTCGACCGGCGGACTGTCGCCGACGGGTGCGGCCTCCTCAGACGAAGTTCTGGTCGACATAACACCACCGCCAATCTTCACCTGGCTCCATCGACTGGACGATCGGATGGCCGATGGCGTGAGCGTGCGCGCTCGCGTGCTTGCCCGGCGAAGAGTCGCAGCAACCGACGTGTCCGCACGTCAGGCACAGCCTCAGATGCACCCACGGGGTGCCGAGGCGAAGACATTCCTCGCAACCCTGCGGGGTCCGGGGCACCACGGCCCGGATCGCGGTCACGTGTGGGTCGGCATGGACATAAGTCATGACTTCGCCTCCTTGCCTGCATTTTCCGAGAGCGCCTGATCGAGCCACGTGCGCAGCTGGGGTACCGGAGCTGCGCCCGCCTGACGAGCGAGGACTTCACCCCGGTCCATCACCAGCAGAGTCGGCACGGCGCGGACGGTGAACCGTTCGGCCGTCTGGGGCGCAGCATCCACGTCGACCTTGACCAGCTTGATCTGACCTGCGCGTTCTCTGGCGAGCTGCTCGAGCGCCGGGCTCACCATGCGGCACGGGCCGCACCACGTCGCCCAGAGATCGACGAGCACAGGCACCGAGGACTTCTCGGCGACCTCCGCGAAGTCGCCGTCCCCTGCCGAGGCGATCCAGGGCAGCGGCTCGTGGCAGTTCCCGCAGCGGGGTCTTCCGTCCCCGGACGCCGGCACCTTGTTGACCTTGCCGCAGTGCGGGCACTTCACCTTCTCGGATTCCATGACGACACCTCTTCTCAGGCCGCCGCGACGGCGGGTTCCGCATACGCGACGGCGAGCTCGCCGCCGTCCACCGTGACACGGATGGTGCCACCCGGTTCGATTTCGCCCCGCAACAGCGCACGACCGATCTTGGTCTCGACCTCGTGGGCGATGTACCGTCGCAGCGGCCGCGCACCGTAGACCGGGTCGAAACCGTGTTCGGCGATGAGCCGGCGTGCTTCTGGCGTGATTTCCAGGTGTATCTGGCGCTCCGACAACCTGTTCCGAAGTTCGGTGAGCTGCAGCTCGACTATGTGCTCGATCTGGGGCAGCGTGAGCGGGGTGAACAACACGATGTCGTCGACCCGGTTGAGGAACTCGGGACGGAAGTGCCCGCGCAGTTCCGCCAGCACCCGCTCCCGGGCGTCCGGCTTGATCTCGCCGTCGGCTGTGACTCCCTCGAGGAGATGCTGGGATCCGATGTTGGAGGTCATGATGATCACCGTGTTCCGGAAATCGACTTGCCTGCCTTGAGAATCGGTGATCCGGCCGTCATCGAGCACCTGCAGCAGGGTATTGAAGACGTCGGCGTGGGCCTTCTCGATCTCGTCGAAGAGCACCACGGAGTACGGCTTGCGGCGCACCGCCTCGGTGAGCTGGCCACCCTCGTCGTACCCGACGTACCCGGGGGGCGCACCGATGAGCCTGCTCACCGTGTGCCGCTCCTGGTACTCGCTCATGTCCAGGCGCACCATGTTGTCTTCGCTGTCGAAGAGGGCACTGGCCAGCGTCTTTGCGAGCTCGGTCTTTCCCACGCCCGTCGGGCCCAGGAAGATGAACGAACCCATCGGCCGGCGCGGATCACGGATACCGGACCTCGCCCGGATCACCGCGTCTGCGACCAGTTGCACCGCCTCGTCCTGACCGACGACCCTCTCGTGCAGAATCTCGTCGAGCTTCAACAGCTTCTCCCGCTCACCTTCCTGCAGCCGGGCGACCGGGATACCCGTCCATGCGGCCACGATCTCTGCGATCTCGTCTTCGGTGACCACTTCACGCAGCAACGGATTCCGGCCCTGCCTGGTAGCCAGTTGCGCCTCCGCCGCCTCGAGCCTGCGTTCCAGCGCGGTGATCTCGCCGTATCGCAACTCGGCGGCCCGATTGAGGTCGTAGTTGCGCTCCGCCTCCTCGGCCTCGTGGCGCAATCGTTCCAGCTCTCCCCGCAGCTCCTGCACCCGCCGGATCGCCTGCCGCTCCGCCTCCCACTGAGCGTGCCGGGCGTCGGCCTCGGCCCGTAGATCGGCCAGCTCCTTACGTAGCTCTTCGAGGCGCGCCTTGCTGGCCGCGTCCGTTTCCTTGGACAGCGCGGCCTCTTCGATCTCCAGCCGGGTCACCTTCCGGGTGAGCTCGTCGAGTTCGGCGGGCATCGAATCGATTTCGGTGCGTAGCCGGGCGCACGCCTCGTCCACCAGATCGATCGCCTTGTCCGGAAGGAAGCGGTCGGTGATGTACCGGTGCGAGAGGGTCACGGCGGCCACCAGTGCGCCGTCCTGAATCTTCACGCCGTGAAACACCTCGAGGCGTTCTCGAAGTCCGCGCAGAATCGAGATCGCATCCTCGGCGCTGGGCTCGTCGACGAGAACGGTCTGGAAGCGTCGCTCCAGTGCTGCATCGGATTCGATGTGCTTGCGATACTCGTCGAGAGTGGTGGCACCGATCATGTGCAGTTCGCCGCGGGCGAGCATCGGCTTGAGCATGTTGCCGGCGTCGAGAGACCCTTCGCCGCCGACTGATCCCGCACCGACAACTGTATGTAGCTCGTCGACGAACAACAGGATGCGCCCCTCGGCCGCCTTCACCTCGGACAGCACCGCCTGCAGTCGCTCCTCGAACTCGCCGCGGTATTTCGCACCGGCCACCAGGGAACCCATGTCGAGCGAAAAGATCGTCTTGTCGCGCAGGCCCTCGGGCACGTCGCCGCGGACGATCCGCTGGGCGAGGCCCTCGACGATCGCGGTTTTACCGACGCCGGGGTCGCCGATCAGCACCGGATTGTTCTTCGTCTTCCGGCTCAGGATCTGCGTTACCCTGCGGATCTCGGCATCTCGGCCGATGACCGGATCGAGTTTGCCTGCCCGCCCCTCGGAGACGAGGTCGCGCCCGTACTTCTCCAGCGCCTCGTACGCCCCTTCCGGGGTGGCCGAGGTGACGCGCTGATTGCCGCGCACTTTCGTCAGCGCCGTGAGGAAGGCGTCTCGTGTGACCCCATGACTGGCGAGGACCCGCCCGGCCGCACTGGCCGATCCCTCCTCGGAGAGTGCCATCACGAGATGCTCCACCGACACGTAGGAATCCTTGAGTCGCTTCGCCTCCCGTTCCGCGGCGTCGAGCAGCTTGGCCAGGCGCTGGGTGATCGTCACCTGACCGGGTGTCGCGCCGGGGCCGCTGACCTTCGGCCTACGCGACAGTTCACGTTCCAGATCGGATCGCAGGGCATCGACGTTCGCGCCGGCCTGCTCGAGCAGTCGGGGTACCAACCCTTCCTGCTGATCGACCAACGCGAGCAGCAGGTGCTCTCCGTCGACCTCGGTGTGACCCATTCTGGTCGCGACGTTCTGGGCTTCCTGCAGGGCTTCTCGTGACTTTTCAGTCAGGCTGCCGGTGTCCATGGGGGTGTCCTCCTTCTGCGGGAAGCTGCTTCGAGTTTCTCGATTCGATCCAGCAGATCGAGCACGAGCCCGATTGCCGAGTAGTTCAGGCCCAGACCGGTCCGCAGCCGTTGGATGCGGGCGGCGTGGGCCACTTCGGATGGTTCGAACGACATCTCTCCGCCGGTGTCGCGGTGGGCGTCGAGCAGGCCGAGAGCCACAAGCTTTCGTGCCAGGTCCGGGTGCAGCCCGGTACGTTGGGCGAAGGCATCTGGCGACAATCCGGTGCGGCGAACCAATACGTACTGGGTGATCGGGGTCGGGGTGCTCATGTCTCTTTCCTCGGATCGAAGTTCGATTCGGCGGCCAACTGCTCGAACAGCTCGCGTTCGCGTGCGGTCAGTTTCGACGGCACCATCACCTTGATTTCGGCGTAGAGGTTGCCGTTGGCGCCCCGCGGATTGGGCATTCCTTCTCCGCGCAGGCGCAGCTTCCTTCCCGTCGACGAGCCCGGCACCACTTTGACTTTCGCCTCGCCACCCGGGGTGGGGACGACGACGGTCGACCCGAGGACCGCCTCCCATGGCGATACGGGCAGGTCGACGTAGATGTCCCGGCCCTGCACGCGGAACCGGGGATGCGGCTTGATCCGCACCACGAGGTACAGATCCCCGGGCGGCGCGTCACCGTTGCCCCGGCCGCCTTGCCCGGCCAGCCGGATTCGCTGGCCGTCCAGGACACCGGCCGGAATGTCGACGTCGTACTGCCGTCCGTCCAGTCTGAGAGTGCGTTTGCCGCCCCGATACGCCTCTTCCAGGGGCAGTTCCAGTTCCGCTTCCTGATCGGCGCCGGGAATCGGCCCGTACCCGCCCCCGCCGCCGAACATCTGCCCGAAAAGGTCCTCGAAGTCGACGCCGCCCTCGCCACCGACACCGTGACCGAAGTGCACCCTTCTGCCCCCGCCCCCACCGCCGTACCCGCCGCCGCCGAACCCGCCGCCGTACCCGCCGGCGCTTGCCCGGACCCGTTCGTCGTAGTCCTCGGGCACACGCCGGAAGTCGTCACCGAATCGGTCGTAGCGTTTCCGGGTGTCCGGGTCGGACAACACCTGGTAGGCCTCGTTGGCCTCCTTGAACTTGTCCTCCGCAGTGGGGTCCTTGTTCACGTCGGGGTGGTACTTGCGGGCCAGCTTGCGGTAGGCCTGCTGGATTTCGTCGGTGCCGGCGCCCCGCGGGACCCCGAGCACTTCGTAGTAGTCGCGCGCCATCGGTGCTCACCCCTCGGGGCGGCTGACGACCACCGCGGCGGGACGCAGCTGCCGCCCGTCCTCTCCATAACCCGGGCGCAAGACCTCGACAACGGTCCCGGAGGGAAGGTCGGGTTGGGCCACCACACTGACCACTTCGTGGAGCTCCGGGGAGAACGGCACACCGACCTCGTCGTGGCGCTCGAAGCCGAACCGTGACAGCACCTGCACCGCCTGATCCCGGATCGCCTTCACACCCTCGACGACGGTCTGAGGATCGCTGCCCGCATGCGCCAGCGCAAGCTCCAAATTGTCCAGTACCGGCAACCACGCCGCGGAAACCTTCGCCACCTCCGCGGCGCGTTCACGGTCCAGATCCTTGGCATACCGCTTGCGCAGGTTGTCCAGATCTGCGAGGGCCCTGCGCCAGCGGTCCTCGAGTTGAGCCAACTCGGCCCCCGTGTCGGTGCGATCGGGCGCCGTCTCGGTCTGATCCGTGCCGGTACCGTCGGTAGCCGGCTCGGTCGTCGAATGATCTGCAGACCTTTCCATCGTGTGCCTCAGCTTCGATCGAATTCGGCGTCGATCACGTCGTCGTCATCCGACGACGCAGCCTCTGCGCCGCCAGCCTGGTGTCCGTCGCCGCCGTCCTGGACCGGCGCGAGCCCGTAGAGCAGCTGCTGGAGCTCTGAGGTCAGTGGCTCTACCTCCGCGGGTGAAGCACCGTCTTTGACGGCTTTCCTGGCGTCGGCGATCAGCATCTCGGCCCGCGCCTTGTCGTGCGGTGGCGCACTGTCACCGAGTTCGGCGAGTCGCCGTTCCACTTGATAGGCAACCGAATCGAGCGCGTTGCGTGCGTCGACCGCCTTGCGCAGGGCCTCGTCCTCACCCCGGTTCCGTTCGGCCTCTGCCAGCATGCGCTCGACCTCACCCTGGTCCAGGTTGCCCTGCTCACTGATCGTGATGCTCTGCTCCTTGCCGGTGTCCTTGTCGCGGGCGGTGACGTTGAGGATGCCGTTGGCGTCGATATCGAAAGTGACTTCGACTTGGGCCTCGCCACGTGGTGCGGGGCGGATGTCTTCCAGCCGGAACCGGCCGAGCACCCGGTTGTCGGCGGCCCGTTCGCGTTCGCCCTGCAGCACCACGACGTCCACGGCGGACTGATTGTCTTCCGCGGTGGAGAACACTTCGCTGCGCCGGGCCGGGATCGTGGTGTTGCGCTCGATGATCTTGGTCATCACCCCGCCCTGCGTCTCGACGCCGAGGGACAGCGGGGTGACATCGAGCAACAGCACATCGGAGACCTCGCCCTTGAGCACGCCCGCCTGGACTGCGGCACCGAGCGCCACGACCTCGTCCGGGTTGACGCCCATGTGGGGGTCCTTACCGCCCGTGAGCCGGCGAACCAGCGCCTGCACCGCCGGAATACGTGTCGAACCACCGACCAGGATCACCTCGTCGATGTCGTTGGCGGTGACCTTGGCGTCACTCATCGCCTGCTTCACCGGGTCGAGGCAGCGTTCCACCAGATCCGCCGTCAGATCCTCGAACTTCGATCGCATGATCGTGGTGGTGAGGTGCTTGGGACCGTTCGCGTCAGCGGTGACGAAGGGCAAGTTGACCTGGGCCTGTGTCACCGATGACAACTCGACCTTGGCTTTCTCCGCGGCCTCGAAGAGGCGCTGCAACGCCTGCGCATCCTTGCGCAGATCGATGTTCTCCGCACGCTGGAATTCGTCGGCGAGGTAGTCCACCAGGCGTCGGTCGAAGTCGTCGCCGCCGAGGTGGGAGTCGCCGGCGGTGGAACGAACCTCGACCACTCCCTCGCCGACGTCGAGCAGGCTCACATCGAAGGTGCCGCCGCCGAGGTCGAAGACCAGTACGGTTTCGTGGGTCTGCTTGTCCATGCCGTACGCCAGTGCCGCAGCGGTCGGCTCGTTGATGATCCGTAAAACCTCGAGGCCTGCGATCCGGCCGGCGTCTTTGGTGGCGTTGCGCTGCGCGTCGTTGAAGTAGGCCGGAACGGTGATGACCGCTTCCTTGACCTTCTCACCGAGGAACTTGCTCGCGTCGTCGACGAGCTTGCGCAGCACGAGGGCACTGATCTCCTCCGGCGCGTACTTCTTTCCCCGCACGTCGAATCGGGCCTCACCGTTGTCACCTGGTACGACGTCGAAGCTGACCGCTTTGGCCTCCTCGGAGATCTCGTCGTAATGACGTCCGATGAAGCGTTTCGCCGAGTAGATCGTGCCCTTCGGATTCAAGATCGCCTGCCGTCGGGCAAGCTGACCCACCAGGCGCTCGCCGCTCTCGGTGAACGCCACCACCGACGGCGTCGTCCGCGCTCCCTCGACATTGGAGATCACCACCGGCTCGCCGCCTTGCCAGCTTGCGATAACCGAGTTGGTGGTGCCTAGGTCTATACCCACAGCGGTCGCCATGACTCATTCCTTTCGATCGGTCCGGCCGGTGAGTAAGCGGACGGCTTCGTCCGCGACCTCGACATCGGCGAGAACTTCGTAGTGACGTGGTTGTAATGACTGGATCGAGGTGAAGTCGCGCCGGCCGCCCTGCAGCGCATACATGAGCAGGCCGAGCAGGGCACCGACAACGGCACCGAACACCAACCCGTAGAAGGCGAGCGCGAGGCCCGTGAGCAGCGGCTGGACCCAATCGAGTAACCCGAAGATCCAGCCGAACAGCGCACCCGTCAGCGCGCCCGCGGCGGCGCCGCGCAGAGCGGCCCAGCCGTAGTTCAATCGGCCGACGATCTGCTCGACCAGCTCGATATCGCGACCGACGATGGCCAGTTTGTCTACCGTGAAATGCTGGTCGGAGAGATAGTCGACGGCGCTTTCAGCGTCGGCGTAGTTGTCGAACGTTGCTACCACCTGGCGGGCAGGTCGGCTCGGACGTACCGCGGAGGTCCCGCCACTGGACTCTGACATCACGCCCCCTAGGCGTCAATAACTTGGGATCCGCCGAGCCCGCGCGTACCAGTTCGGCGTTCGGTCGGTCAGTCAACCGTTTGAGCTCACGGAGGCTCAACCGCCTGAGAGTTCCTCATCCGCCTCTGGGCGTCATCAAGATTCACCTAATGGGCGTCCACACAACGGGGGATAGTGGCGTCCACACCCCACCCAGGGCATAAATGTCCGCCGGACCCGCTCGAGGCGGCCGGTACGCGCACTCCGGGCATCAGCCACTACTCCGGGAATCCCATGAGTAGAACTCCCGATAGCAAATTTTCGCAGCCGAAGGAGGTGAGTGACTAGGGCCCAGCAAGTCGAAAGCAGGAAGCCGATTCCACCCTGACAGTACAGTCGCGGAGCGCTGGGAATAACAGCTTCTTCATCCTCACGTAGAGGATCAGGCTCTCGGCAGTGGGCCCTAATTCCTTGGCGCAGAATCGAACCAGTGACGAAATCCACGTTTCAGGTGTTGGATTAGCCAATCGGGTGGAGTCGACGAAGCTTTAATTTCGGTGTACCGCAACCGAATCGGGAGTAAACCGGGGAGCTGGTCTGAAAGTGGAAGTAGTACAACAGTATACGACTCGAAGCTGTAGCAGTGAGACACGCGCACCGTGATCGTCGATGCAGATTTCCACCGTTATGTGACGCGGGTCGGGAGTCACCGACCACGGGAGCAGTAGGGGTATGTTGATCGGGTGGGCCCGCTCGCGGCAGGTGCATGTAGGAGACCGATTCCTCACGGAGGCGGTCGCTGATGCGCGTGCCGTCGACCGTACGTTCCTCGATCTGGGCGCCGCTGGTCGCGATCGTGGTCCTCCTCCTCGCGGGATGCGGCGCCTCGGCTCCCACCACCTCGACGCCCTCAGCGGGGCCTGCCGTAGACCTGCCGGCACTGGTCCGGCAGGTGGAGGCCTCGGTCGTCACCGTGCTCACCGGGTCCGGCGTGGGCAGCGGCATCGTCTACAAGGCTGACGGCACCATCGTCACCAACGCCCACGTGGTCGAGGGTGCCCGGCAGGTGAGTGTGGCGTTCGCGGACGGGCAACAGGTGTCCGCGAACGTGCGGGCCGTCGATCGCGTGACCGACGTCGCGGTCCTTCAAGCGGACCGCACGGATCTGACTGCGGCGACGTTCGAGACAGCGCTGCCAGAGGTCGGCGCGCTCGCCGTAGTCGTGGGCAGTCCGCTGGGGTTCGAGGCCACGGTCACCTCGGGCATCATCTCAGGATTGCACCGTCAGATCCCCGGGTCGGCCTCCACCGGGGCGCCGCTGGTCGACCTGATCCAGACCGACGCTGCGATCTCGCCGGGTAACTCCGGGGGTGCGCTGATCGACGGACAAGGGCGGGTTGTGGGGATGAGCCAGGCCTACATTCCCCCGTCGGCGGGTGCGGTGGCTCTGGGCTTCGCCATCCCCGCGGCGAATGTCGTCGATGTCGCGGACCAGCTGCTGGCCTCGGGAACCGCCCAGCATGCGTACGTCGGCATTCAGCCCGGCACGCTGACCCCGCAGATCGCCGAACAACTGGCAGTAGACCGCACCAGCGGTGTCGTCGTCCTCGAGGTCGTCCCGCTCGGTCCGGCTGCGACCGCGGGTATCCGGCCGGGCGATGTCATCACCGCGGTCAACGGTCACGACACCGAGTCGGCGGAGGACTTCATCGCGGCGATCCGTGCCGTCGATCCGGGCGATCGAGTCGAACTGACCGTGCTCCGCGGCGGCGAGACCCAGCAGATTTCGGTTACCGTGACAGACCGCCCCGCCAGCTGAACGGCGATTCCAAGAACGACCAATACGGGCGTGGACGGGATCTGTGTCGCGGCCCGGCACGTTGCGTTGGCTAGCCGATTGTAGTCGTGTCGACGGTGCATCCTCGGACGCTGGTGGTGTCTACCGGACAGAGGCAGCGGAGATCCGCGGCGGCGCTGTGATGCACGCGCACCCACTGCCTGGAGTTTGGGGGCAGACCGGGCGGGTACGCGGAGGCGGTGGATGCGAATGAGCACCCGGGGGGAGGGCAATCCGGTGCGGACGGTGAGCAGGTCTCGGTGCTGTTGATCGCGGATCCGGGCACGCCTGCGGCTCTCGCGGAACGCATCGCGGAGTACCTGCCGCAACGCCTGCGAAGCCGTGATCGCCTCGAGCGTCGGTGGACGACGTGCGTACGCGGCAAGCCGTACCTCTCAGACGAGCAAGCGGATTTCGCAGATGTGATCCACGCGGTTGATCCGTCCTCCGAAGGGGAGGACATCGTCGTGTACCTCACCGATCTACCGCGTCGCGAGGACACCCTGCCAGTGGTGGCCGACGTCAGCGCCGACCACCTCTTCGCGCTCATCTCCGTCGCCGGGGTGGGCGGCGTCCACATCGGGCACCGCGTCCGCACTGTCACCGAACTCGTGATCGCCCGCGTCCTCGGGGAACCGGAACTCATGCCCCCCGGCGCGGCGCGACGGTTCCCGTGTGTGCAGATTGAGGACGGTATCCGGTACTTCGCGCCCTCGGGGCTGCGGCGGCTGCGACTGCTGTCGGGGATGGTGCGGGCCAACCGGCCGTGGCGACTGGTCACCGGCTTGTCGAAGGTACTCGTCGGCGCCTTCGCCACGGGTGCGATCGCGCTGGCCACCGACACGATCTGGTTGTTCGCCGACACGATGGGTCCATGGCGTATGGGTGCGGCGACGGTCCTGTCGATCGTGGCGATGATTCTCTGGCTGATCCTCGATCACGAACTCTGGGAGCGGCCGAAGTCGCCGGAGGAGCGCGATCGATCGGTGCTGTACAACACCGCGACCGTGGCCACCCTGGTCATCGGTGTCGCCATCCTCCACGTGGCCCTGTTCTGCCTGCTCCTGTTCACCACGTGCCTCGCCCTTCCCCCGGAACTGCTGTCCCCCATTCTCGGGCACGGGGTGAACTTCTCCGACTACCTCACGCTCACCTGGCTGCTGGCGTCCATCGCCACCATAGGTGGGGCGCTAGGGTCGGGTCTCGAGGACGACGCCGCCGTCAAGGAGGCGGCGTACGGGGTCCGGCAGCGGCAGCGCATCGAGGAGACGCGGAGGCGGTCGAACGAGGCGGGATGATCGCGGCCGCGAAGCGTGCGACCCAACTCGGGGGCCCTGACGAGGTGTGCAATGTCCGTCGACCGAGCGTCCATCGAGATACGAGCGACCGGGCGCGCTCACCCTGCTTTCGCGCGACGGTCGAAGGCTCCTTTTCGGTGGCGATGTGTGTGACCATTGGGAACCATGAGTGCTCGTGGCATGGTCCGAGAATGGCATGGCCACGACCTCCTCGGCGAGGATTGACTCGCCGGAGACCCCGGGCGGTTGCTGGGTGACTGGTCCACGGTTGCCGGTTGTGTGCCGATGGCGCCGGAAGAGGCTGTGACGGCGCCCGGGTGGCGTTCGAACGGACGGGCAGCGGTAACAGCACAGCCGGTGATCGCGAAGTTGGTCTTGTTTAGACTCGGGTCTGGTGGAGTCGGTCGACGACGAGGCAGATCATCGCCGCGTCGGTATCGGCCGGGCGGGTGCGTCGGGCCTGGTTGGGGATCGCAGGCATGCAGGTTCCGCTCCCTCCGAAGCTGCAGGGGCGGATCGGGTCCAAGACGGGGTTACAGGTGGCCGGTGTCTCCCCGCCGCAGCCCGGCCGCTGAGGCGGGGCTGCGACGTGGGGACATCCTGGTCGAACTTGACGGCAAGCCGATCGTGACGACGACTGCCGTTCAGCGGTTGATGGTCGAGGATGCGGTCGACCGGCAGATCGAGATCACGGTGTGGCGAAACGGTGCGCTGGTGGATGTCTTCGCTCGTCCCCGTGAGCTCGCCGCCCGACGACCGCTGTCCGGACCCACGCCAGGAAGGTGCGCTCGTTGGAAAGGGTGAATCCCGGATCCGGGTCCGCGCCACCTGCGCCGCCACCGCACGTCCGGATCAGATATCGGAACCGAGCCGATCGAGCACGTGCACCGCTTCGGTGATCAGGCCGTCGAGAATGCTCGCCACGTCCGTGCGCTCGCGAAAGTAGCCGACCGACTGTCCCGCTTCCGATTTCATCAACGGCTCGATGCGGTGCCGGGACACCGCGCCCAGCAGGTCACCGACGAGGATGTCCTGCAGCGGCATCGCCAAAGGTTCGGGTGCGCCCGGCTCGGACCATTCGTCGGTCCACGCCGTTGTGATCTGACGCAGGGTCTTGCCGCTGTCGGCCCGGGACCGGATCGTGTCGCCGGAGTCCGCCGCGGCCAGCTTCGCGAGCACGAGGGGATCGAGGTCGTGCTCCTTCGCGAACAGCCAGGCGGTTCCCATCCACACCCCACATGCACCCATCGCGAGTGCCGCGGCGAGATGTCGGCCGGTGGCGACTCCGCCGGCCGCTACCACGGGGATGTCACCGGCGAGGTCCACGATCTGCGGGACCAGTGAGAAGGTCCCGATGTCCCCGGTGTGCGCGCCGGCGTCGTAGCCCTGAGCGACCAGCATGTCGGTGCCGGCGTCGAGCGCGCGGCGGGCGTGCTCGGTGGTGCCGACGAGGGAGATCACCGACTTGCCTGCGTCATGCAGTGACGAGACGGCCTCGGGTGGGCTGCCGACGCCCATCGCGGTGATCGGCGCTTCCGATGCGAGCACGACGCCCAGTTGTGCGTGCGCCATTTCCTGTGAGCGAACGAACCGGGATCGGGTACCGGGTAGCCCGTCGTCCGGCACCGCGTACTTGGTGCGAAGGGCCGCAACGAAATCCCGATGACGTTGCGGTAAACGAGTTTCCAGCAATTCCCGATTGTCGCGTTCGGGCATGTTCGCCGGCAGTACGAGGTCGACGCCGTACGGGCGTTCGCCGCAGCGTGCGGCGAGCCAGGCGAGTCCTTCGTGGATCTCCTCGGGTGTGTTCCGGGTGGCGCCCCAGATCCCGATGGCCCCGCAGTTGGTCGCGGCCGCGGTTACCGGAAGAGAGTGACTGAACGCGAGAATTGGTAGCTGCGAGCCGAATTGGTGACAGACCGCTGTGTCGAGCCGGCGGTTCATCGGCGTGTGACCGCGGGGATGACGTAGCGGTTCGTGAGCATTTCCTCGCGCGGCTCGTAGAAGCGCATGGTGAGCTGAAAGTTGCCCTCCGGTGCGGGCAGCCAGTTCGCCCGCTCCGTCGCATCCGTTGGTTGGCGGTGCTGGATGATGATCTCGAGCGAACCGTCCGGGCCGTAGGTCAGACCCGTCGTCCGATCTCCGATCGCATAGCGATCTGCGGGGTTGTGTACGAGGAAGGACTCGTCGTCGTACATCGTCAGTGACCAGAATGCGTCGACCGGGGGAAGGTGTGCGCTGTCGAAGTGCAGTCGGTAGTCGTGCGCGCCGGTCAGCTGTCGACCGGTCGCGTCGATCTCCGTGGTGGCGTAGATCGCTTCGGATGCGGTGAGGGCTCCGAGTCCGTGTCGGGCGACGGCGGCGCGCAGCAGATGGTTTGTCCCGTACGTACCGAGCTCGAGGTTGTAGTCCCACGCGCGCTCGCTCTTCGTGCGCCGCGCCGCGAGGAGTCGATCCCCGATGGTGACGGCGTGCTCGAGGGCGGTTCGGGCGACGGGGTCGGTGATGTCGGTCGACGGGCGTAGTCCGGGTGCGATGCCGAGGGTCGCGAACCGCGCGAGGGTGTCTTCCTCACCGGTCGGAGCCGGATCGGTTTCCATGGCGGCACAGAGTTCGTCGAAGAATTCGATGCCTGCCTCGCCGATCGTATGTGGCGATTCGATGGGTCCGGTGGTCCAGCGCGGTTCCCTGTCCCCGTCGACGGCGGGGGAGAGCCGGTACCCCTCGACGAGCTGGGCGACCTCGGCGAGATCTTCCGGGCTGTCGACGATCGTTCGGCCGATCAACCAGACCGTGTTCGTCGGCGACGTCAGGACCTTGCCGTCGGGGAGGTCGCCGCGCCAGGTCGGTCCCACGAGGACGAATCGTCCAGGATGTGTTCCGGTCGTGCGTCGTCCGACGTATTCCCACGTGTTCGTGTAGGCGTCGAGGAATTGGAAGCTGTAGTAACGCCCGTGCACCTCGGGGACGTCGAGGACGAGTGGTCCGGCTGCGAGGTCGAGCCAGCCGATCGAGTAGATCGTGTCGTTGTTGGGTTTGACGATTTCTCGATCACGGGCGGTGGCGAGCGCGGTGCGGTGGCGAAGTGTGTTGATCGGTGCGGCACCGCGATGATCGCGGCAGGTGAGCAGTCGTTTCGTGCGGTTCATCAGGACCAGTGGGTAACCCCACAGGTAGGCCTCGACGGCCACGGAGGCCGCGGTACCCACCTTCTGTCCGATGCGCTCGATGCTGCCGGGAGAGGAAGGCCGGGTGAGAGATGTCGTCATTGTTGCTCCGTTCCGATGGTGTGGTGTGTTCACGGTGTGTCGGTGAGGGTGATCAGGGCGTCGACCGCGACGAGTCCGCCGTCGACGACACACAGTGGGTTGATGTCGATCTCGTGGTATTCGGGGTGTTCGTGCAGTACTGCGATCAGGGACCGGATGGCGGCGGCGATACTCGCTGCGTCGCAGTCGAACTCCGAGCTTGCCCAGGTGGCGAGTCCGTCGATGTCCTGGGGCGTTGCCGGTAGCAGGATGGTGTGTCGCGGCGCCGAGTGATCCTCGGCCCGGGCGCCCCCTGCGCCCAGGACGACGGCGGTGCCGTAGATCGGATCCCGCACTGCGCCGAGTGCGATCTCGGCACGATGCTCGACGAGTGGTTGGGCGACGAGGCGCGCCTCGTCGTCGACGCAGGATCTGTTCAGGCGGGCGTGTATCTCGGCCGCCGCCGACAGCAGATCCGCTCGTGCGATATCGATGCGCAGCAACCCTAGGTGGGCACGGTGAGGTGCCTGGCTCGAGTCGCCCTTGACCACCATGCGTGTGCCCGCCCAGTCGGCGGCCTCGACAGCGGCGACGACGCCTTCCGGGGTGGTCGCCGCAACCATCGGAACATGGCGGATCCCGGCCTCGCTCAACACCGGAGCCGCATGCAGTTCGGTGAGCACCCTCCGAAGTGCGGGGGAGCGCCGGTCGCCCCGGTCTTGCTCGACGGGTTTCGTCGACGCGGGACGAACTGCCATCGAGGTGCGGCGCACGAACGCACCGATGCTCGGAATCACGGTCTCCGGGCGTCGAGAACGCGTGATCTCTCCTTCCGGGGCCCCGGCCCAGATGAACCATGTCGGGGTCGCCGTGGCGGCGCACGTCTCCGCGATGTCCCGGAAGTTGTCGACGAAGTAGTCACCGAAAGTCAGATAGACGACGACCGCGTCGATTTCGTCGGCCTCGTCGAGCACCCCGATGAGGGCATGGAAGCTGTCGAGGGAGCGGAAGAAATTGCCACCAAGATCGATCGGATTGAGATCGCCCGCTTCGACTGTCCCGATTTCTGCGATTCGCCGCCGCGTCGACTCTGACAGGGGTGGGATGCGGGCGCCCATCGTGGTGAGTGAATCGGCGAGGACGCCGCCGGCACCGCCGGACATGGTGAGCACCGCGAAGGCGGGCGATTCCGGAAGTCGGCAGACCTTCCGGCCGCACAGCACGGCGTCGACGAGTTCGTCGTCGGTCCGGACCAGCAGAATCCCTGCCTGCGTGCAGAGCGCGGACAGGAGCGTGTAGTCGCCGGCGACCGCTGCGGTGTGTGACAGTGCGGACCGCCGACCGCCCTCGCTGCTACCCACGGCCAACGCCACCACGGTCTTGCCCAGCGTGCGGGCACGCTCACCGAGTTCGCGGAGTCCGGCTGCGTCGCGCACACCCTCGAGGTAGAGCACGATCGTCTCGACCTCGGGTCGTTCTACGAGATACTGGCCGAGGTCGGCTGTGGTCAAACACATTTCGTTTCCGACGCTCGCGTAGTAGGTGTAGCCGATCTCCGCCTTCTCGAGTAGGTCGGCGAGGACGAAGCCGAGAGCCCCGCTCTGCGTGATGATGGCCACCGGTCCCTCGGTGCGCCGGGATCGGCCGAGGAATCCGCTGGTGGACAGCTGGATGCCCGCCGCATGGTTGACGAGGCCCAGACAGTTCGGCCCGAGAACGGCCATGTCAGCCGCCGCCTCGCGTAAACGCTGCTCGCGCAATGTGTCGCCCGCCTCGGAGAATCCTGCGGAGAACACCACAGCCGCGACGACGCCGATCGCACTGGCCTCGGCGAGCACGCCCGGCGCCGCGTCGGCGGGGGTCGCGACTACCACGAGATCCGGTGGCGCATTCAGTTCGGAAAGGGATCTGACCGACACCACGCTCGGCGACTCGACCGCCTGCGGTCCGACCGCGACGAGTTCACCGCTGAATCCGCACGCGAGGAGTCGGTCGAGTGTCAGTCTGCCCCAGGACAGCGGCTGCGTCGCAGAGACGCCGACCACGGCGATGGACTTGGGTTCGAACAGCGTATGGAGACGGTGCGAAGGAAAGGCAGAGGGCACAGCAGTGGCCCTTTCGAATGGTGGGGACGGTGGATGCAGTGCGCAAGAATGGGCTTTACGAGGAGGAGGTCGTCCGCAGGCGCGCCGCGTCGCGTCCGGGGCGGATGAGAGTCGCGCCGACCAGTGCGGCGGCGACGCAGACCATGGCCACCACCGCGAACCCGTTGTTGTAGCCGGCCGAGGTGTCGGAGGCGGACTCGAGCAGGTTACCCATCACGGTGGGTGCGATGACTCCCGCGAGCGTCGAAATTCCGACGCCGACACCGAGCACCGCGCCGCGCTGACGAACCGGTGCGATCTCGCCGGCGAGGGTCTGCGTGATCGCGAATACCGACGTCGGCGCTCCGAGCCCGATCATGAGCAGGATCAGGCTGCCGATCGGTGAGTGCACCATCACGCCGGCAAGAGTGCACACGCCGCCGCCGAATACCATTGCTGCACTGAGCATTCCCCGTGACCATGTCGTCGTGATTCCGGCCACGGTGAGGCGCTGCGAGAGTATCCCGGTCCCGAGGATGAACAGTCCTGCGACGGCCCAGAACACGGCCGTGGCGTTTCCGGCCCCGGTCATCGAGAATCCGCGGGATTCCTGGAGGAAGCGCGGCAGCCAGGCCACCGAGATGGCCAACCCGAAATAGGCCGCGAAGCCGAGCGCGAGGCTGCCGATGCTGGTGCCGGAGAGGAAGATCCGCCAGTAGCTGGTGTGATACTCGATTGCGGCGTCTGGCTCGGGCTCGGCCGGTGCGGGTGCCGCTTCGGCTCCGTAGGGTCCCTCGCTCCGCACGAGGAGGGCCCACGCGGCGCACCACACCAGTCCCAGGATCGCGACGGCGGCGAAGGCTTCCCTCCAGCCGAGGTGGACTATCACCCACGTCAGCGCCGGGGCTGCCAGCAAGGTGCCTACGCTGCTTCCCAGCGCGAGGACGCTGCTCGGCAACTGTCGCCGGCTGTCGACGAACCACTTGTGTAGCGAGTGGTTGGCGAGGCCGAATGCCGGGCCCTCCGCCGCGCCGAGCACGATTCGCGACGCGAACAACACCCCGATCGACGTCGTCCAGATCATCGGCGCCTGCGAGAGCGACCACACCACCGCGAGACCCACCAGCAACCATCGAGTGGGCACGCGGTTCGCGAGGACGCCGATCACCACGGCGGAGATGCTGAAGAGCAGAAAGAAGCTGCTCGCGACGTGCCCGTATTCGGCAGAATCGAGTCCAAACGTCTCACTCATCGGCTTCGCTGCGAGCCCCATGACCGCCTTGTCCGCGAAATTGATCAACATGAAGACGAACAGCAGACCTGTCACCAGCCACGCCCGTCGCGTCGACGGCGCGGTGGGCGCTGCCTTCGCCTGACGCCGGGACTCGATTTCACCAATCGACACGTTCAGCCTCCCTTGTGATCCAGCTCTCATCGAACTGGGGAATGTATCCAGTCTCCGACCGGCCGATCCCCGGAACAATCACCGCTTTCCACACCGACGCGACTATGGTGGTGTGACATGTCACAACCACTCCCGCCGCAGCTGCTCGCAGCGCTCGGGCGAGCGGAACGCCGTCTCCCCGAAATCTCGGCGCAAGCGGTGGAGCGGTACGCGCAGAGCTCGCCGCACTACGGCGAAGGATTCACCACCGAACACGTCTATCCGGTGATGGCGCGTAACTGCCGGATCTTCGGCCAGTTCCTCCTGCGCGGAGCCGCGGGCGCTAACGAGGACGCACAAACACAGCTCGATACCCTTGCGGCAGCCGCACAGGATCGTGCCGAGGACGGACTACCCGTAACGGATCTCGTCGACTCCTATCTGATGATCGTCGACATGATCTGCCAAGCCGTCCTCAGTGAAGTGTCGGCAGCTGACTCCGCCGGAGTGGGCGCCCTCCTGGAGGGCATGTTCGCGCAGGCACGCCGGGCCGTCTACACGGTGTCCGATGCGCACCAACAGGAGTTCGAGGCGGTAGGAACCGAGACCCGCGAAGCCGCCCGCGACCTCGTCCGGGAATTGATCTCCGGGGGGCCGGGCGCCGAATTGGCGCAACGACTCGGCACCCGGGTCGCTCCGGCCTACGTCGTCCTCGCGCTCCACCTGGGTGAGCACCCCGCCGAGCCGGCAGCAGACGAAGTCGGGCGGCGTATCGCCGGTCGACGCAAGGCGCGACGAGTCCAGCAGGAGATCCGGCGCTTCCTCGGCGGTGACGTCCTTGCCGCGCTCGAACGCGACGAGGGCATGGTCCTCATACCGGCCGACCCCGGCCCGAGCACCGCCTGGCTCACCACGATCCAGGCGATGATGCCCAGGCTCGAGGCCGTCGCCGGCGCGACTGTACGAGGCGGGGTATCCGCGGCCGCAGCGACCGCCGATCTTCCGCGCGCAGCCGCGCTGGCGCGGAACTTGCTCAACCTGGTCCGCGCACGCAATGATCCCGGTGCGCTCGGCGTGCTGGACAACCTCCTGGTCGAATACCAACTGGCACAGCCCACCGATGCGCGAACCTCGCTACTTCGGGTCATCGAGCCACTGACACCGTTCCCCGAACTCGTCGAGACACTGCAGCTGTACTTCGACAACGACTTCAATCGCAGGCGCACCGCGCGGGTGCTGCAGGTCCATCCCAACACCATCGACAACCGGCTCGCCAAGATAGCCGATCTCACCGGCACCGACCCGCGAACCTCGCGGGCCCTGATGCTGCTCGGATCGGCACTCACCCTGGCGAACCTGAACCTACCCGGAGCCTAGTGGCAGGTGGATCGCTCTCGACGAGCTCTACTCTCGCACTCCGAACTGGACGCCCTCTCGGTGCGCAGGAATGGATTCGAGCGGGGCGGCGATGTGACCGACGTCCGCCGCGACAGGATGCGATCGAGCACCGTCACCGGTTCATCTCGTGGCGGATCGCGTCCTGGACTCTCCCGTGAGCCACCGCGATACCGCCGGCGATATCGGTCAGTGTTCTCCGATGCTGCAGGCGCAACGGGTCGTTCAGTGCGCCATCGTGCAGGTGTTGCCGATGGGGAAAGACCGGGCGTTGCTCGGCCGTCACGAGGTGCCGGTTGAACGTTTCCGTGAGCTGCGACAGTTCGTTGAGTCGTCGGTAGACGTCATCGCTGGCCACGACCTGCGCCTGGCCGAGCAGGGAATCGAAACCGTCGCCGCCGATCTGCCCCGCATCATTCGGGTGCGATGCAGCCGATGTCGTTGCGGTGGCCGCGAGGCGAGCTGTCATTCTCAGCAGGTCGGCGTAGATCGCGAGCCGCAGCTTCACGAGTTGGTCTCGGCGCGCATTCCTGCTGCGCAGGCGTTCGGTGATCCACGGTGAGACCGCAGTGCCGACTATTCCGGCCACGCCCATCCACATGACCGCATTCACGATCGGTCTCCCGTCTCTTCTTGATTTCGTGCCGACGGCCCGCCTTCACGGACGAATCTAGTTGTACGACAACCGACCAGCCCGACACCGCCGCGCCCATACGCAACGCCGGCGGGCGTCGGGCAGGACCGGCGACGCCGAGCATCAACCCTTCGCCGCGAGAACCCCGCCGGGGCAATCATTCTTCGGTGTCGCCGAAGATCGCCTTGGCCTCGAGGTACTCCATCAGGCCGAACTTGCCGAACTCTCGGCCGTTGCCGGACTGCTTGTACCCGCCGAACGGCGCATCGAACACCAGCGGAGCACCATTGAGATGAACCATTCCCGTCCGCAGCTTCCTGGCGACCTTCCGCGCGCGCTCCGGATCACTCGACGAGACCATCCCGGACAGCCCATAGGCGGTGTCGTTCGCGATGCGGATTGCGTCGGCCTCGTCCTCGTAGCCGATCAACATCATGACCGGGCCGAAGATCTCCTCTCGCGCGATGGTCATATCGTTCGTCACGTCCGCAAAGACGGTAGGCCGGACGAAGTAGCCGGTGGACAGTCCCGCTGGGCGACCGACCCCACCAGCGACGAGCGTGCCGCCCTCATCGATGCCGGTCTGGATCAGGCGCTGCACCTTGTCGAACTGTGCCTGTGACACCAGCGGACCCACGGTCGTCCCCTCGGACTCGGGTTGTCCGACCACGATCGACGCGGTAGCGGCTTTCGCGATCGCGATCGCTTCGTCCATGCGGTCCGACGGAACCAGAATGCGCGAACCTGCGTTACAGGACTGGCCCGAATTGACCACCACACCCAGCACGTCTCGGGTGATGACTTCGTCGAAGTCCGCGTCGTCCAGCACAATGTTCGCCGACTTGCCGCCGAGCTCCTGGGCGACGCGTTTGACCGTTGTCGCAGCGTTGCGAGCGACCTCGATGCCGGCACGGGTAGATCCGGTGAACGACACCATGTCGATGTCGGGGTGCATCGACAGTGCGGCTCCGACGGTAGGTCCGTCACCCTGGACGAGGTTGAATACACCCGGAGGGACACCTGCCTCATGAAGTATCTCCGCGAAGATGATCGCATTGAGTGGCGCGATCTCGGACGGCTTCAACACCATCGTGCAGCCCGCGGCCAGCGCCGGCGCAACCTTCGCGGCGATCTGATTGACAGGCCAGTTCCAGGGTGTGATGAACGCACAGACACCGATCGGCTCGTGCACGACCGTTGTCGTGCCGACCTTCTCCTCGAATTCGAACTCACGGAGCGCATCGACGGCCGCGGTGAGGTGCACCAAGCCAGACGGTGCCTGAGCGGTCGTGGCCAGTGAAGTCGGTGCGCCCATTTCCTGGGTGATCGTCGACGCAAGGTCGCCCATTCGCCGCCCGTAGGCCTCGATTACCCGATCCAGTAACGCAATCCGATCGGTACGTGTCGTCGAGGCATAACTGTCGAAGGCTCTGCGGGCGGCCATGACGGCGCGGTCCACGTCCTTCTCGTCGCCCAGTGCGATGGTGGCGACGGTGTGCTCCGTCGCAGGGTTGACGACGTCGAGCGTGTCCGTGCCGATCGGGTCGACCCACTCTCCGTCGATGTACAACTTCCGGGTGTTCTCCATGGTGCTCCTTTGGTCGGCTGTAGAAGGTGAGAAAGGTTGGGTACCGCATGTGGGGTGTGGCCTTCGGGTGAGTGCGACGGTGTCCCGTGTTTGCACCGCTCTCGCGTCCCGGAGCCCTGGTTGGTTTGCGTCGGAATGTTTCCGGCGCCTGATAACGATGACTCACCGCAGCTCGGACGTCTGTCCGCCAGCCGGGCACACCGGGGGATGAATGCGTTGTCCCCCATCCGGGGGACAACGCAACCTCGGGTCGAGCGATGACGGAGAATTGTGCGGTCTATCCAGCCCCGGGCGCGGGGTTACCTCGATGCGCTGACCGACGACGACAGCGCGGGACGACGAAGTGCAGCCGCCGCCATCGTGAGCGCCACAGCATCCTCCGCGAGCGCGGCCTGCCAGTCCGGCATCCGCCTACCGGCCCACTGCCGCCACCACGCGCCGCCGAACGAGCCCGCGAGGGCGCCGACAGTCCCGATGATCAGGGCCGACGCCGTGTCGACCCGGTCGCGGCGGGACAGCGCCGCGGCGCCCCCGCCGCCTGCGATGAGTCGTCCGGTGAGCGCAGGCGGCGAGAGACGTGACGGTACGTTCGGGTTCTTGTCGGCGACCAGCTCGCCGCCGACGAGCGCAGTCGCGCCAACGAGGCGGACCCGGTGCGCTGAGCCCGGGGCACCCGACAGCAGCGCCGCCGCGATGCCGGTGGAACTGCGGAGACCGCTCGCCACGCCGATCACGGCCGACCGGACGGTGCTCGACCGTTCCGCTGCCGGGTCGGTCCGGTGCCCCGTGGTCTCGTCCCGCTGTCGCAGCACGGTGGTGACGGTGGCGCCGTAGACGAGATGCGGCACGATGTCGCTGAGCCAGTCCTGGGCGGTCCACTGCCGCGGGTCGCTGATGCCGCGCAGGGCGATCGGGATGTCGGTGGCTGCCATCGCGGCGAGACCGATCCCGATCGTTCCGGCAGTCGGGGTCAGGTGGGCGCCGGCCCGGCGGGTGAGGGCCGCGGCGACACCGAGTCCCGTTCCGACGGCGATCCCACCGAGCGCCCCGAACGCCGACCGCCGCGCCGCGAACGCGTCACCGCGTCCCGGTATCGCGACGCCCAGAGCGGATGCAACGGACTCGACCGTCTTCTCCGGGACGGTGCTTGCGGGTCGGCCCCGGATCGCCATGTCCAGGTAGGTGACGGCGTCGAGCATCGTGGTGCCCGCGGCACCGGCGACGATGCCGGTCGTGACAGCGTTCATCGACATGCCTCTCTCGCGTGATCCGACGACGGGATCGCCCTTCCCCGCAGCATCCCCCGGCGGCGTACCGGGCAAACGTGGGCTGGGGATCGGCGGGGGTCAGCCACCCGGCCCTACCCGACGAGTCAGCGGCGGCCTCGCGGACCGAAACGGTGGCGTCACCGACGAGGTCGGTGCCATCGCGAACGCGGGCGACCGTTTCTTGCCGCGCGGACAGAGGAGTTCATCGTGATCGTGCCTATCGGTCTGCTGACCCGAGCGGCGAAGGGTCCGTGTCGACGCCGGAAATCGTGTGGCGCAGCCAAGCGCAGCCCCCGCCAACGATCGGCATCAGCTGGCAGGGGCGCTACACGGACAAACCGCACGTAGTGACGAGCGGCGCATCAGTGATCTTCGTGAGCCCGAGCATGGAAGTCCAGAGAGTGTGATCCATGCCATTGCACAAATTCCTGCACCTCTTCATTACCGACCGGTAAGTGCAATTTCGGAGCCGTTTACGGTGCATGTGAATCAGGTGGCACTGGCGAGTTTGCGATCGGCGGGAGTCTGCGTCGAGTTGCTCGCAGCCATGCTTGGGATCGAAAGAACAGGCGTCATGCTGTGACGTAGAACACAACAACTTCTGCGAAGAATCGTGGACCTCGGGAATGAGGTGTGGTCCGAACTGCTGGATGCGTTGCGTGCCACAGTCTTTGGCACCGTTGAGAGCGCCGGACTGGGCATCGGCGTAATCGTCCCGGACATAGGGAAGTTCCCCGTACCGGGCATGTAGGCGCGCTCGGCTTGTGGTCCTTCGCCGATGCCGGTAGTCGGAGTGCAACGCCAGGCAGTAGTTCCGCGATAGAGCTGACGGGGGTTGTGCCCGTGGGTCCGGGCGATCGATGAACGGCGCCTGTGACGGGCGTCGTGTGGTGTGGAAGGAACGGAAATGCTCGGGACGGGTATGGGTGCGATGGTTGGCCTACTGGTGGTTACGCTGCTGGTGGTCCCCGTCTCGTTCGGTGTGGCGGCACGGGCGGATGCGAAGGCCCGCCGCCTCTCGGAGTGGCGGGACTCCGATGCGGACCTGGGGCGGTCGGTCGCGGTCGCGGAGGTGGCTGGTCGGTGTGATCAGTGGCGGCGGCTCGCAACGCGGGCGTGGCTGATCTGCGGTGGTGCCTCGCTGGTCGCAGTAGTGGTCGTGGGTGTACTGATCTGTGTCGGGTGAGGACGGCGTGGACCGGGACCGCGCGATTCCTGGTTCGCAGCTGTTGGCCGAGCTGACGACGTCGAGCCTGGGCCTCCGCGTGTCGCCGGAATCTGAAACCTCTCGGCTGCAGTGACGTCCGCGTCCTGAGATCGTCCGGGAGTGCGGTGAAGCCCCCGGTGAGCCGAAGCGGCCCGGTCGGAGTGTTCTCCGCTCCGGCCGGGCCTCGCCGGGACGTGCAACAGGACACCGCCGCGCGATCCCTGATCGCGCTCGTTACGCGATGCCATATCCGGGAAACAGCGCTCTCGAGTGGGCGGTCCGGGTCCGCGCTGGTGTACCTGAGGTGATGTGCCTGGCCAGTGTCTCCTCGGGCGTTGTCAAATATTCTGAAGATCCTCAACCGGATCGGAGGATCGCGGTGTAGCGAGCCAATCCTCGCTAGCCAGTGAGGATTCGGCAGGCGAGACTGCATCGGCGACCTGTACTTGGTGTGTGCTGGCGCGAGGAAATGGTAGATCCGCCAGCGGGTCGCATCGCGGTGATGTGATCCACGCCACATATGTTTTTCAGTGTTGGCTCGGGACAGCACCCGGAATTCGGCCTCGGGGTTGGCAAGGTCGTTTCGGTCGCGCCCTGACCCGAAGACTTCTCCGGTTCACACTGTCTGCCATGTGAAGCCGTCGGGGTCGGTGAAGGGTCCGGCGTCGCTGCTGATGGCGATCCGGTGGGCGCCCGTGCCGTCGGCGGAGACGCCGGCGTCCTTCGCGAGGGCGCGGCGACCGTACAGCGCGAGCTTGACGTTCGGGCCGGTGGCGAACTCGACGTATTTGCGTCCGAAGCTTCTTGTCACTTCCAGCCCGTGGTCGAGGTAGAACTGCTTGCTGATTTTGACGTCTTCGACGCCGAGCAGCAGGACGAGGTCCTCGATGTGCCGGGTGGCCGGCCCAGTGTTCTTCTTCGACGATGTCGCGACTTTCCAGAGTGCTCCGTCGGGGCCCTGCACGACGCCGCCGTACCCCCACAAGCTCTTCTTGGCTGGTTTGATTGTGGTGCCGCCATTTTCGAGGGCAGCCCCGACGTAGGCGTCGACGATGTTCGGCTGGGACACGACGAGGGAGAGGGTGTAACCGCGGAAGCCGGTGGTCGGTGCGTCCGTGTCGCGGGCGCTGAGGTGTTCATCTACGCCGAGGGCGGCGTGGAAGGCTTTCAGGGTAGTGGGGTCGGGGGTTTCGAGGGTGAGGGATTCGATGTTCATGCGAGTGACGTTAGTGCCGCCCGTGGGTAGGTGCTTCTCGATTCCTGATCAATGAATCTCCCGGCGCAAACCCGGTCCTCGAGGTCCGGGATAGCCGATCTGGTTTGTCGGACTGTGTGGGGGTCACGGCGGGGAAGTGGTGAAGCGACGTTCGAGTTCCGTTTCTGTCCGACCGGTGTTCAGTGAGCCCAGATCTTGTTCCGTGGCTGTGCGGTGAACCGGCGGTCGACGAGTCTTGTCAGCTGTTCGTCATCCCGATCTCGTGCGACGCTGACTCCTGCTACCTCGTCCGCCGCATCCTCGCCTTCGTTGCCCGTACAACGAGAAGGGGAAAATGATCGGCGAACATGTTTATGAGGACGCCAACTCCAAGGTGGTCACGAAAGTACGCGACGAGGACATCATCACCGCGCCACGCGCCGCGGAGCTACTTGCCCCGCTCATCGAGAAGTACGGCGTGCCGGAATGATCGCTGAGGTTGCCTGATGGAGGCGCCGGAGCACACGGCAGGACCGTCACGAGAGCAGTGCGCTCTCGTGACGGTTGTGGGGGCTCCGGGCTACGGCGTGCACCGTGTTGTGGCGAGTCGCGACACATCCGTGGCCCTCGGAAGTGTCGCTGTTCTCAGGCGCAGTCTCGGCAGATCAGCTCCTGCGTGTCGGCGAGGCGGCTGCGGTGATGGACCAGGAAGCAACTGGTGCAGGTGAATTCGTCCGCCTGCTTGGGGATGACGCGGACGGTGAATTCTTCGCCGGACAAGTCGGCGCCGGGTAGCTCGAAGGACTCTGCGGTGTCGATGTCTTCGACGTCCACGGCGGGTGACTGGGATTCTTTCCTGCCGGCCGTCAGCTGTTCGAGGGACGTGTCCGTCGACTCGTCGGATTCGGTGACTCTCGGTGCGTCGTAGTCGGTGGCCATGGCTGTTCTTTCCTCATGCTCTGCGTGTTCGGATCCGCCAGGGTAGAGGGTCGGGCGCAGTGACCTACGCCGGGGGTCATGGGGTGCTGTGGCCGCACGACGACACCGGTCTCACTCACCCGCCACAAATGCGGTCGCCCGTCCAGTGCCTGGGCGCCCATCTGCTGAAGTGACCTACCGACTACTGGTAAGCGATGGCGGCCTCGGTGGCGATTCGTTCCAGGCGCGGAGGAGGTCGTTGCACAGGGTTGTCTTGAGGATCCGTAGACGCTCGAGGTCTGATGGCCTCGGAGCCATCGCGGCTTGGAGTAGGACTAGGAACCTGTTCCGTTGCACGCCGAATTTAATGAACAGTTCCTCGGAGTCGGCGCCGCCGTAGGGAGCCCACTCGATTCCGAAGGCGACGAGCGCCCGATCCGAGGGGCTGATGGATTGCACGCTGGCGAGTAGATCGCAGGCTCGCAGGGACTGCCGTAACCAGTCGAGCTCGGGCGAGCCTGCGGGAACGCCAGTCGAGGCCCGCCGCCTGTGGGCTGCACGGATGGTGATTCGCTTGGGATGAGCTCGACAGGGGATGGTGGTTTTCGCAGCGGGTGGGGTGGGTGTTGCCGGAGACGTCTTCGGCGGTGGAGCGGGGTTTTCGAGCATGGAGGCCTCTAGCGTGGGAAGAACTGATCGGGTGTTTCCATAGTCGTGGTCCCGCAGATATCCGGAATCGGCCATCCGGCGGGGTGGGGTACCTGTTTTGTTACGGGCCGGATGCCCGCTCCGGCTCGGCAGGGGATTCTCGAGCCGGCGTCGACCCGGCCACCACGCTGGCGTGCGCGGACCTCGTCCGAAAGGACGCTCCGGACACCGCCACACGAAATGCACGGAACAAGAGACTATTTCGGTCACAGCGGGCGATCGCGCGGGCGCCGGCGTCGTCGGGTGGAACGGTTTGCCGCGAGTCGTGAAGACCTCCAGCGGCAGGAGGCGCTCGCCGCCTCCTCGCCAACGCATACCAAAACCACGACGGTGGATTGGGTGTGTGGGTATGGGTGCTGTCGTCCTGTGATCGTGTCCGTACCGGGATGCCGGTATCGGGTGCACCAAGGGTCTGTACACAGGCCCCGAGCAGCGAAGGCATGCCGGTCACGCACAGGAATCGGCGGGACACGATCGGGCGACGTGACTTTCGTCGTGGCTGGCAACAGTGGCCAGGAGCCGCGGCGCCGAAGGAGTGTCCGGGAGCAATGGCGGTGCGGATCGTGTCGGGGGAGAACCAGGCGCAGCCCCCGCCAACGATGGGTATCAGCTGGCAGGGGCGCTACACGGTCAACCTGCGCGTAGTGACGCGCGGCGCATCTATGATGTTCGTGAGCTGGAGCGTGGAAGTCCAGGGATTGTGATCCATGCCATTGCGCAATTTCCGACAACCCCGAATTACCGACCAGTAAGTGCGATTTCGCAGTGCCACAATGTGGTCCGGAATGGGTTCGGAGCCGCTCGTCCGTCATTGTTGCTGATGGCCGCCTGCCAGTCGGGCCCCGCAATAGCTGTGCCCGACAACCTCCCCGATCTGGACGCGACAGCGAAATACTGGGGGAGACTCAAATCGGACACCGGCGTGTGATGTAGAACACAGCGAATTCTGCGGGAGAAACCTGGCGCTTGGGGATGGTTGGTTGCAACCCTGAGTCGAGACCAAACCTCCCGACTCAAATAAGGGTATGGGTGTCGGCATTTCGGCCGATGTGCAGGTGCCGAAATCGGTCGAGTGTATGCGGTGCAACGTCATCGACGTGGCAATCCGGAACTCCTGCACCTGAAAGAAGAGTTGTGATGGCACGGATCACCGATAGCCTGGGCGCCAATCTGCTGAATGCGTTGCGCGTCAGTGTGGTTGGAACTGTTCTCTACGCCGGGTTGGTCATGGGCGTGGTTGTGGTGGCCGTGTGGAAGTTCCCGATGCCCGGCCTGTAGGCGCAATGACGTGTGGTCCTTCGCCGGTGCCGGTGGTTGATCGCGCGCGTCGTAGATTGTGCATCACTAATTCGGCTCTGGAGCGGACGGGGGATCGGCTGCGCCCGTGGGTCCGGGTGGCCGTGATCGACGCGCGGCACCTGCGCCGGGCGTCGTGTGGCGTGGAAGGAATGCGAATGCTCGAGACGGGTATGGGCGCGTTGGTTGGCTTACTGGTGATTGTGCTGCTGGTGGTCCCCGTCTCGTTCGGTGTGGCGGTACGGGCGGATGCGAAGGCCCGCCGCCTCTCGGAGTGGCGGGACTCCGATGCGGACCTGGGGCGGTCGGTCGCGGTCGCGGAGGTGGCTGGTCGGTGTGATCAGTGGCGGCGGCTCGCAACGCGGGCGTGGCTGATCTGCGGTGGTGCCTCGCTGGTCGCAGTAGTGGTCGTGGGTGTACTGATCTGTGTCGGGTGAGGACGGCGTGAACGGGACCGCGTGATCGCTGCTCTTCGTAGTTGAGCGTGCGTGAGCCGGCTCCTGGGAGTCGGTACCGCCCCAGCTAGGTCACTCCGGTTCGGTCAAAGGTCACCGTGGCCTGGCGCTGGTTCATCGAATTCTGGACTGTGCGCCGCGTACTTGTCGACTTCACCGAGGCGCAATTCTGTGCGAACGAATGGGCCTAGCCTGGGTGTAATCATCGGCGTATGCATGGCTTTCATTCTTTCCCTCTCTGTGGTGAGCCCCCGATTTCCGAGGATTTCTCAGTCCCGACTAAAAGTGTGAGTATCCATGAACTCTCGCGAGTATCGCCGGTGGCGTCAGCGACGTCGCGCCGCTTGGATCCAAGCGAACCGCACCCGCAACCATCCCGACCCCGAAGCGGAGCACCTGATCGAATTCGCCATGATGTGGGCACCATTCGGTGGTGCTACCGAGGAGGAAATCCTTGTGCGCTTCGGAATGACCGCGCGCCGTTTCATCGAGCGGTTGTGGCAGGTCATTCCCGAATCGGACTGTGCCCAAGACGATATTTGTATTTTAGCGACTGTGTACCCCCACCACCGCCGCACGGGCGGGCCAAGCAGCTAACGGTCCGACCGGTCCCACGCTTGCGATGTGATCCTTCCGGTTTGGCCTGAGGACGCCCGTAGAGGGACCGGTGGACGATCCGTGGCGCCGAGACCGAGACCGAGACCGAGTACGCGGGAAGTTGACGTGCACTGCGTCGCAATCCGGCGGCGGTGCGGGTAGGGATCATTCATCCGACGGTTGTATTCGGCGCCGTGCAGGGGACTTGGACGTCTCCTGCCCAGTGGGATCCTGCGGAAGTGCCTCGACCGGTTCAACCGTTCATGTGCGGTACGGCGTGTGTCGTCTGTGGCTACGGGTATGGCGCCCGCGCGGCGAGTCCCTGTGCGGCTGCCGCGGCACGCACGGCGTCGATCACCAGTTGCAGTGGCGGTCGGTGCGCTGCTGTCCCGCGATGGGCGATGGAGATCGTCCGCATGAGCGGTTCGGTGAGCGCGACGACGTCCATCCCCGGCGGGCGCAGAGTCAGTCCGAGATCGGAGACAAGGGTGACGCCCAGGCCCGCGGAAACCATTGCGAGTGCCGTTGCCTGCTCGCCGACCTCATGATTGATCCTGGGTTCGAATCCGCAACGCTGACAGGCCAAGCGCACCGCGCGGCCGAAATGCGAATTGGGTCCCGCAAGGATCCAGGGATGCTCAGCGAGGTCCGCCAGCGCCATCGTTCTCGCGGATACCGTGCCCGGAGGCAGCGCTGCGTGCAGCCGCTCCACCGCGATCACCACTCTGGTCAGCTCCGGGTCCCATTGCATCGGGTAGTCGGAATAGTTGATCACGAACGAGAAGTCCAGTGAGCCGTCCCGTACCGCGACTGCGGTGTCCTCCGGCGCGAGTTCCTTCGTTCGCACCTCGATGCCGGGATGCTCGGCGGCCAGCAACGTCAGCGCACTCGGCAGCAGGCTCGACGCGACGGACGCCCACACACCACCGGTCAATCGGGCGGTGACCCCGTCCTGCGTTTGTTCCAGGGCAGTCGTCGCCCGGTCCACCGATCGCATGATCTCCTCTGCGTGCTCGGCGAGGAGCAGGCCGATCTCGGTGAGCTGTACCCGCCGACCGCGCCGCTCGAATAGTTTTGCGCCGACGTCGCGTTCGAGCTGGGTGAGCTGTTGGGATACCGCGGATGTGGTGTAGTGCAAGGCCTGCGCAGCGGCTGTCACGGTGCCACGGCGGTGCAACTCCCGAAGCATCCGCAACCGGCGCAAAGACAGCTCCATGCCTCCAGCCTATGCATCCATTCCGAACCGTCCAACCTGCCACGCGCTGCCCTGTGTAGAAAGCGTGAACGCAATCATTCACGATCCTTAACTGGACGCCTGGTCACCAGCGCGCGCACTCTGGCGTCATCGGCTGAGTGGTCGTGGAAGATGCTTTTTGACGACGATTGGGGTAACTCGAGGTGACCACGACGACGGAATGCGGGTTCGGGCGCAACCCCGAGCACCGAGCGTATGACTACCGCGAGAACACTGCGACGCAGCGTCGGGTCGATGTGGCGACCGTGCGCAGCGGTGAGCCCCTGTTACGTGTGACGTGGTCTGATCCGGTCACGGGAGCTCGTGGTTACCTCGTCGTGCACACATTGGTGTCCGACCTGGCAACCGGGGGCACTCGAATGCGGGCAGGCTGCACGATGTCGGAAGTGGAGGATCTGGCCAGAGGCATGGCGGCCAAGACCGCGGTTTTCGACCTGCCTGTCGGCGGCGCGAAGGGGGGCATCGACTTCGACCGGAAGGACCCCCGTGCCGTCGGTGTTCTGGAGCGGTTCTGTCAGGCGATGCGTCCGTGGCTGGCCGCGCACTGGGTGACCGCGGAGGATCTGGGAGTGCCGCAGCATCTGCTCGACGACGTCTTCGCGCGGCTCGGCCTTCAGCAGTCGTACCATGCGGCGATCAGCCGTGCGGAAGATCCGCAGAGGACTCTGCGCCGGGTACGGGCGGCGTTGAACGCCCCGGTGCCCAGCGGGTTTCTGCTGGGCGATGTGATCGGCGGTTACGGTGTCGCGCAGGCCTGCATCGGTACGGTGAAAGCATGTGGCTGGGTTCCGGCCGACACGACGGTGGCGATCCAGGGCATCGGCACCATGGGGGGCGGCGCGGCCTGGTATCTGTACGAGGCCGGTATGCGCGTGATTGCTGTCGCCGACGCCCTCGGCACGCTGTACTGTCCCGACGGCCTGGACGTTCCCGCGCTGCTCGACCTGCGGGACGGCTTCGGCGAGATCGACCGTTCTCGCGTCCCCTCGCATGTTCAGCGGTTACCGAGCGCGGCTGTGATCGCCACTGCGGCAGACATCCTCGTCCCGGCCGCGATCTCATACGCGATCACGACGGATAACGTCGACCACGTCGCCGCGAAAGTCGTGATCGAGGCAGCGAATGCCGCGACAACCCCGCCGGCCGAGGCGGTGCTCACCGGGCGGGGCATTCCGGTGGTCCCAGACTTCGTTGCCAATGCCGGAGCAGTCGCCTGGGCCTGGTGGGTACTACTCAGTCAGGTCGGCACCGACCCCGAGGACTCGTTCCGGCGGTTGCGTACTGAGATGCTGGCCAAGGTGGCGTTGCTGCTCGGGCGATGGAATTTGGACGGCGTGGCGCCACGGCAGACCGCGTGGGACCTCGTCGCGGCCAACCGCAGCGCGCCGGCCCCGGCCGATCCTCTGGCAGTGCCGCTCATGATCCAGTGAACGGCGGGCGATCAGCGACAGAACACCGGGCCGCCGGGTAGGGGACTGTCACTTTCGATCGGCAGATCGCCAAGAAGCGACAGCGAGGCTCGGCCGGCGTTGTCGACAGAACTCGCCTCCCAGTTCGACGACGTTGTCCCCCGCATGCGGGAGGTACCCCAGGCACAACGGTCTCGAAAGAGACGCTCAGAAAGATTGCCGACAAGGTACGACGCCGAGATCAGACTTGTCGTCTATTCGCCGAACGCGGCCGAGAATCTCAATGCTCGCTACCGTCGGGCGGTGCGGGCGCCTGGGCACCGCCCGAACGAACAAGCTGCACTCGAGCGCCAGTGTCTGGCCACAGGCCCGGGACTCGGTGGAAAGGAGCGTTGCACGCTTTCGCGACCGCATTCCAGGGACGCATCACCGCGGATGGAAGTTAAACCCATGCGCCAGAACCAGATCCGCCGAAGCTCGGATTGTCCTGTGCGAGGCGGCGTGAACCAGGTTTCCGGCGACAATTGCGTGGACGATTGGCTCTGTTGTGTGGACGATTGGTCCCGTATTGGGTAGCGCATTTTCGGAACAATCAACGGATGACAACAAACACCGCGCCGAGAATCCTCCCCTCACGCCGCTCTGAGCGCGCTGGGTGGGCGGGGGTGCTCATCCTCATGGCCACCAGTTTTACGCTGGTGCTCGCTGAATTTCTTCCGCCCAGCCTGCTGACGCAGATGGCAGCCTCACTCGACATCACTGAGGGTCAGGCGGGGCAGACGGTCACCGCGACCGCGTTCATGGGGTTCTTGGTGGCCCCCGTCGTTGGCATGATGTTTCCCCGGCTGGACCGGCGAACGCTTCTGACTGGGGTTGCTCTGACCGCTGCGGTTTCCAACATTTTGGTCGCCGTCGCACCCAATCTCGTGCTGTTGCTCGTCGCCCGGTTGATCCTTGGGGCCGCAATTAGCGGATTCTGGGCAATGTCGCTGGCGATCGTCTCCCAGCTGGTGGCACCGGAACGCCTAGGGCATGTCTCCCAATAACTTGAGCCACTCGACGATGCCGGCGAGCAGGAATCCGGCGCGGTAGGTGAGGGCGAGTTTGTCGTAGCGAGTGGCCACCGCACGCCACTGTTTCGCCTTGTTGAAGGCCCGTTCGACCACGTTGCGCCCCTTGTAGGACTCCGGGTCGAAGTTCGGTGGCCGCCCGCCTGCGCGGCCCTTGTTCACCCGGTTCGCTGCCTGATCGGTCTTCTCGGGGATCACCGCCTTGATGCCTCTGCTGCGCAGCAGTTCCCGGTTTGCCCGTGATGAGTACGCCTTGTCGGCCCGGACCTCGACGGGGCGCGTGCGGTGCGCTCCGCCCGCGAGCCGCGGCACGCAGATGCCCTCCAGCACGTGGGCGAACATCGGACTGTCACCGGCTTGGCCTGGGCCGACCAGCACCGACAGCGGGCGCCCGTGACCGTCGCACGCCAGGTGCGCCTTGCTGGTCAACCCGCCCCTCGACCGGCCGATGCCGTGATCGGCAGGCTCGTCACGCAGGTTCGTGTAATTCGGTAGATCCCCCTGTGTGGCGGGCGGCGTTCGCACCGTGCTGATGGACACGGACCACTGTGGAATCGACCGATACCGCCCAGTCCAGGTTCCCGCCGGCGTCGGCCATCGCGACCAGAGCCGTCAGCACCCGATCCCAGGTTCCGTCTCCGGCGTATCGGCGATGTCGCTTCCACACCGTCTTCCACGGCCCGAAATGCGACGGGAGATCTCGCCAGGGCAACCCGGTCCGCAGTCGATACAGCATCCCCTCGACCACCACACGATTGTTCCGGAACTTCCGCCCCCGGAGCCCATCGGAACTGGGCAACAGCAGCGCGAGCAACTCCCACTGCTTGTCCGTCAACACCTCAAACCGATCAACAACGTCTGCCACACCGAAGAGTCTGCAGCACAACACCACAAATCATTGGGAGACACACCCTAGGGCGTGGCCTTATGCTCGTGAACGGTGGCACCACCGTCGCCACAGTGGGCGGCGTGCCCTTGGGTGTCTACCTTGGCTCTGTGTTTGATTGGCGCGTGGTGTTTGTCGGTGTGGCCGTCGTGTCGGTGCTGGTCGCTATCTCGTTGCGCGCCGTGTTGCCGGCAATTGCCCCTGCCACCACCTCGGGGTTTCGCGAATTGGCAGACACCCTCAAAGTGCCCGGCCTGTCGTTGGGTCTGGTGGGGCACGTACTCACCGTCCTTGGCCACTTTGCCGCGTTCACCTATATTCGGTTGGCATTCGAGCAAGTTCCCGGCATCGGCGCGGGCGGAATCGCGGGATTGTTGGCCGCGTTTGGTATCGGAGGCCTTGCCGGAAACGTCGTCGTCGGGCTGCTCGTGGATAAGAACCTGAACCTGATGCGTTTGGTTGTGCCCGCACTCATCGGCTTTGGCATCGCTACGGTTGCGCTCTTCCCTGGACATTTCTGGGCAGTGGGGGTGGGTGCGACAGCATGGGGTATTGGATTTGGGGCTTGGTTGCTGGTGGTCAGTACGTGGATCGGGCGGCTCGCTCAGGATCGGATGGAATCCGTGGGCGGGCTAATCGTGACCGGATTTCAGATTGCGATCACTCTTGGAGCTGGACTCGGTGGCGTGGTTGCAGATAACGCTGGAGTCCAGGCGACGTTGATTGCCGCCGCACTTGCTTCTCTCGTGGGTGGAACCTTGTTCCGAATGGCCAGGACGACGGCAGCAGCAAGCGCGGAGGCATAACCGGCCTATAGGGCAGGAAGTAAGAGGGACCGTTGTTGTCCGCGCCAGACAGCTGGCGCGGACCCGGTGTGCCGTCGAAAGGCGCGCCTGAAACCGGCCTCAGATTCGTACCCGAGGCGGTGGGCGGTTTCTATGATGCTCAGCCCGTCACGGATCAGAAGCGTTTTACCGGTCTCCATTCGAACTTCGGTCAGATATGACGCCGGGGTTCGACCTACCAGAGTGGTGAAGCGCTCCGCGAAGGCGGATCGAGACATGGTTGCCACCCGAGCCAGGGTCTGCAGGGTCCAGGCATCCCCGGGACTCTCATGGATCGCATCGAGTGCGCGTGCGATGAACGGGTCCGACACCTGATGCGGCCACCGCTCGGGAGCGCAGCCAAGCTCCGCCCAAAGCCGGATTGCGGCCGAGACGATGGTGGTGGAAATGAGGCTGCACACCACTGCATCTCCTGCCCGACTGAAATCGGAAGCGTTAGCTTGTCCGCTGAGCATGCCCTCGATGAGCATCGCCATATTCGGTTCACGTACAGAGAACTCCCTCACCACCAGAGTGTTGGGGAAAGTGCCGAGAGTCTGAGCTGAGCCGCCGGACGGCAGAAACCATGCGTTGATAACGTTGGATTCGCGCTTGGCGCGGATCTCAGCTCGGTGTGCCCGGGGGTAGATGAGTAGGTCACCGGCGGAAAGCTCAGTTCGTTCTTTGCCAACATGGAGAGCTGCAGTTCCTGCAGAAATGTAGGAGAACCCGGCGGAGTCATGCACCCGCGCGACTCGTTCACCCGGCGCCAGCAACTCACGCTGTGCGGCCTGAACTGGCCAGTCCAGCGAGGCCAACGCACGATCCAACGCCCCCATCTGCCGAGGCTCGTTATCTAATGCTTTGAACACCGTAGTGCAAACTCCGTAACCGTCTGAGAATATTCCTCGACCGCCCCCAGAGCGGCCGTGTCGGCCCTCCGTTGGAGTAGGCACGTCTACCAGGCGGCCGAAAGAATTGAATTGATTATCGAATCTGCCTCGCGCCCACAGTATGTGCTCAACGCGGAACGATATTCGGCGTCGAGGATGTCGAGGACATCGAGGCAATCGCCTTTCGTCATGCAGCTCGACCAGGCGCCGCGTACGGCATGGCCGAGGACGAAGCTTGTGCGACTGTGCGGAGCCGGGGGTGTCCAGAGCTCAGGAAACAGGTACGCCCAGGCGGTTCTTGCGACTCCTCATCAAGGCGTGTCGAATGTGCTTGCACCCCGCATCTCGTAGAAGGTGCTGTCGGACTGTCACATTGGCCTTGTCCTCGCGTGTGGTAGGGGTCTTGTCCGGTCTGTGCACGTCGACCTGTTTCGATGGCCGGACGTACGGCTCGCGCTTTAGGTGCGCGCATATTAATAGTGCACTAATAGATAGGGTACACTACATGTTGAGTTGGGCTTGATCGAACGGGGTATCGCTGCGAGTAGTGCGATGGTGAGAGTGCTGCACGCAAACACGAAACTGCCGCCGCTATGGGTGTCATCACGGCGGCGCCGTCGGTGAGTTCGGCAAGTCCGAGTGCGGAGTGGCCGCGGCCTGGGGGCGGGTTGCCGGGTCATTTCTCACGTCGGGCGCGTTCGAGATCGACGCGGAGGCGGAGGCTGCACCATCCCCGACAACGTTTTCGAGTAGTCGACTGCTCGCACGCGCGACGTTAGCCTTGACGGAAGAAGTCCCGTGCAGTGCCCGTCCATGTGCCGCGCTTCAACGTGCAGGGAGTAGAGATGCCCGATCGCAGCCCTACCACGACCCCTATCGCTCCACCGAACGACGTCTCCAACGCACAACTCGTCGAGTGGGCTTTCGACCGGATCAATGCCCAGGACGTCGACAGCCTGCGCAATTTCTGGACCACCGATACCACCGTGAACTTCCCGACCGGGACCTGTCGCGGGGCCGCCGAGATCGCCGCCTACTTCGACCAGGTCTTCGCCGCTGTCACCGACTTCGCCTTCGAGCTCGTCTCGATTGCCGAGTCCGGCAAAGACGTCTTGGTCCACTGGCACCTGACCGGACGGCACGTCGGCACCTTCGTCGGCATCGCGGCGACCGGGCGGCGAATCGACTTCGAGGGATTCGATCACTTCGTCATCGAGGACGGGAAGGTCGTCACCAACACGGTGCGCTACGACCAAATGGAGTTCGCCCGTCAGATCAAGCTGCTACCGCCTGACGGATCTGTTGCGGATCGTGCGATGAAGGCCGTCTTCAACGCCGGAACGCGTGTTGTCGGCATGGTTAGACGCCACTAACCCCACGATCACATCCGATGCTTTTACGTTGCAGCAAAACCGCTTTCAGCGAGCCGGCGAGCTCCGGCAGGATCTCGGAGGCCTTGCTGCCGGGCACCGTCTGCGCGTCCAGCGCGGCTTGCGTTTGCCGGCCTGGTGCTTTCCGGCGGGTCTGGAGAGGATCTCGAGAACGGCGGATGGGTGACGCGGGGTCCGAGGACCCGTTCGAGGGCAGGGTGGATGGAGGTCAGGAGTCCGCGGATGCGGTTGCTGACGCGGTGGCCTCACCGGCGAGGCCGTCATCGACGCCGGTGAGGCCACCAGTTCCGTCAGCGCCTCGTCTCCGGTGTCGACCCGGCGCAGGGTGTGCGGCAAGGTGCGGGCGTGTCGGTGATGCGGCGCATCGACACGCCGGGCAGGTAGGCGACGTCATGTCCGCGCAGGAGCGGGCGATGGTGACGGGCAGGGCGCCCGATGGTGTTGGGTGGTCGAACAGCCAGGACCGTGCGGTCACGAACCCCCAATTGCGCGCCGCGGCGGCGGTACCGTGGTCGCAGGTACGGGAGAAGGTGGCGGATTCATGCCTCTCGGTGGCAGGGCGAGCGCGGGAAACCTTCCCTATGAGTTGACGAGTTTCGTCGGTCGTCGCCGGGAGATCGCCGAGGTGCGTCGACTACTCTCTGTATCGCGGCTGGTGACGTTGACCGGTGTCGGGGGTGTGGGTAAGACGAGGCTCGCACTCCGGGTGGCCGCCGATTCTTCTCGCGTGTTCGACGACGGTGTGTGGTTGGTCGGGTTGGGCGAACTGCCCGACCCGGACGCGGTCGTCGACGCGGTGCTCTCGGCGTTGAACGTGCGCGAGGGTCGGGGCGGCCCGCCCCAGGCATTGCTCGTCGAGTACCTGACGGCACGGAAGGTGCTGTTGGTCCTCGACAACTGCGAGCACCTCGTCGACCAGGTCGCCAACCTCGCCATCGCCCTTCTCCGTGCCTGCCCGGAACTTCGGATTCTCGCGACCAGCCGGGAACCTCTCGGCATCGGGGGAGAAGCCGTCCTCCGGGTGCCGCCGTTGACGATGCCGGAACCGGACCAGCGGTCGACGGCCGGCGGAGGGCTCGGGCACTACGAGGCGGTGAACCTGTTCGCCGAACGTGCGGCGTCGTTGGTCCCGGGCTTCGCTGTCACCGAGGACAATCAGGATGTGGTCGCGGCGATCTGCCGTCGCCTGGACGGTCTGCCGCTGGCGATCGAACTGGCGGCGGTGCGGCTGCGGGCGATGTCCGTGGAGCAGCTCCTGCAGCGGCTTACGAACCGATTCGGGCTGCTGACTTCGGGCAGTCGAGGGGCGCCGGCACGGCAACAGACTCTGCAGTGGTGCATCGACTGGAGCCACGAGTTGTGCACTCCGGCCGAGCGGGAGTTGTGGGGACGGCTGGCGGTATTTTCCGGCAGCTTCGAACTCGACGCCGTCGAGGGCATCTGCACCGACCCCGTGGCGGCAGAACAGGTTGTGGATCTGGTGGGCTCGCTGATCGACAAGTCGATCCTGATTCGCGACGTGGATGCCACGGGTGCGGTGCGGTACCGGATGCTCGAGACGCTGCGCGACTACGGTACGGAACGGCTGCAGGAGACCGGTGAGTTCGGCTCGCTGTTACGGCGGCACCGGGACTGGTACGAACAGGTGGTGCTGCGGGCGGAGTCCGATTGGGTCAGTTCACGGCAGGTGGCCTGGATCGTGCGCCTGGACGCGGAGCAACCCAACATCCTTGCAGCACTGCAGTTCTGTCTCATCGGGCCGAGCGAGGCGGATGCGGGAGTTCGGATGGCAGCGGCGTTGTACCCGTACTGGCGGGTGCGGGGCCGACTGCGTGAGGGGATGCGATGGCTTGCACAACTTCTCGCGGTCCAGGACGGCACACCCAGTGTGGAGCGGATCAGGGCGTTGTACGTGCTCAGTGTGCTGTCCGGACTGCATGGCGACCCGGAGGTTTCGGCGCTCTATGCCGAACGCGGAGGCGCCGTGGCGGAGCGGCTCGGTGATCGCACCGCCGCGGCGCTGATGGACGATGCCGCCGGTCATCACGCCCTGATCACCGGGGACTACGCAACGGCGTGCGAGTGCTTCGAGTCCTCGATCGCGGTCTTCCGTCAGGACGGGAATCTGCTGTTTCTGATCTGGTCGCTGCTCGGGCTCGCGACGGCCAGTGACGCGGCCGGAAACCGGACGCGCAGCGAGGAGTGCCGGCGGGAGGTTGTTGCGCTCACGGAGTCGCGAGGGGAGTCCGTCTATCGGGGATGGGCGTTGTGGGGTCTAGGGGTGGCGTCCTGGGAGCGCGGTGAGCACTCCCAGGCGAAAAAGTTGATTGCGCAGGTGCTGCAGCTCGCTCGGTCTGGGGACGACCGCATCAGCTTCGGCGGGTGCCTCGAGGTCCTCTCGTGGATCGCTGTGGAAGAGGGAGCGCCCAGGCGTGCCGCCACGTTGATGGGTGCCGCCGAGGCCCTCGCCGAGACAGCAGGGGTTCCGAGCACCATGTACCCGAATCTCACCGCCGTCCATGAACGGGTCGAGCAAACGGCTCGCCGGGCGATCGGTGACCGCGCGTTCGAGGTGGAGTTCCGTCGCGGGGTTGGCATGCGGTTCGAAGACGCGGCAGCATACGCACTCGATGAGAAGGACAGGGTCGGCGTCTCCGCAGGATCGGACCCTTCGAGTCTGACGCGGCGGGAGTTGCAGGTCGCCGAACTTGTCGCCGAGGGCTTGACCAACAAGGCGATCGCCGACAGGCTCGTCATTTCGCAACGCACCGCGCAGGGGCATGTGGAGCACATCCTCGCCAAACTGGGATTCACCTCCCGTACGCAGATCGCGGCCTGGATCATCGAGCAGAGACAGGGCCGGCAGTCCTGATCGCACACCGCCACGCATCACAAAAAGGATTCCGTCCAGGCTGATCGGTCCGCCCGCGTCGCCGAACTTCGACGCCGCACGCCCTGCATTCCGTGCAGGGCCTGGCTTACGGACTCGAAGACGCCGACGAGGGCGGAAATCCAGCTCGTTGGACAGAAGAGGTTGGCCGCCAACGCCCTCGACGATCAGCGGGGTGTCCGGCACATATTGTTGAGCGTCGTTCCGGGGGACGGCGGTGGAGTCACTGCGCGGCCCCGTTGTCGAGGTCCATGGTGTAGCAGACCGCGGTGCCGTCGAGGACGACGGTGCCGTCATCGCGGGTGACGGTGGTCTTGAGGACACCGTACCTGGTCCGGGGAGTTGCTCGGCGACAACAGCGTTGAGGATGGCACTGGTGATGCTGCCTTGTACGACGGTCTTCCCGAATCGGGATGCTTTGGCAGCAGCGTGGTCGTAGAGCAGGGATTGCGGTCGCCGCTGATCTCGGTGAACAGGGCGATGTCGTTGTCACCGACGGTGCGGGAGAGCTCCGCGGTCTGGAGGCGGCTCGCGATCGCCGGTGTAGAACCGGTGCCGATGAGGCTGGCGACCTGATAGCCCAGAGTCGCCTTGATGTATCGAACACCGGTTCCGGATAGTGTATGAAACCCGTTGCGCAAGAATGAATGCATGGGTTCTCCAGCGTGTGCGGGTTGTAGGGTTCGTGGTCATCACGACCAGGATCCCGATTTGGCGTGCGCATAGGGGAGGGTGCCCGGATGGCGTCGACCGGACGCACCGTTGGTCGTGCCACCCGGTCCCGCAGCGCAGGCCCGGGTGAGTGGCGTCGGGGCTCACTCAGACCGCCGCGCGGGCGCCTTCGCCCGCGTGGGCTCCTGTCTTGCGTGGCGGGTGGACACGCCACCGTGCTGTGACCGATGCCCGTGTTGGGTTGATCGGGTTGGCGCGGTGGCGGGTCCGTCCACTGTCAGAAGGTGCTTGACGACATGGAGGCGTGATTGCGGTGGGGTGGGGGAGGAGTCGTTCGATTCGATGGTGGGTATGAACCGGCGGTCAGGTCGGTGTAGGCAGTGGGGCGGCGGTCGCGGAAGAGGCCCCAGCTTGCTCGTTGGGTGCGCAGTTTCTCCAGGTCGAACTCGTGGAGAATGACTCCTTCGCTGTCGTTGCTCAGTTCCTCGACGACTTCTCCGCGTTGGTTGGTGATGAAGGATTGTCCGAAGAATTCGATGTGCGTGGTGCCTTGGGTCTCGACGCCGATTCGGTTGGCTGCGACGATCGGCATCATGTTGGCGGCTGCGTGTCCGCGTTGCACGTTCTGCCAGTGGGTGTGTCGCAGTTCGGTGTTCTGCAAGTCTCCCGGTTCCGTGGAGTGGTCACGGTGGTGGTCGTTCGGGGTGGGGCTTGATCCGATTGCGGTGGGGTAGAGCAGTAGTTCCGCTCCTTGTAACGCCATGATTCTCGCCGATTCGGCGAACCACTGGTCCCAGCAGATACCGACGCCGATGGTGGCGTAACGCGTGCGCCACGCTTTCAGGCCGGTGTCGCCGGGATTGAAGTAGAACTTCTCGTGATATCCGGGGCCTTCCGGTATGTGTGTTTTCCGATATATTCCGAGGATCGTGCCGTCTGCGTCGATGATGGTGACGCTGTTGAAGTATTTCTGATCGTCGCGTTCGAATGTGCTTACCGGTAGAACGATCTGCAGTTCGTGGGCAAGGTCGCGGCCCAGTTGCACCGCGGGGTTCTCGTCGATGGGTGTGGCGAGTGAAAAGTACTCGTCGTCGAGGCTCTGGCAGAAGTAGGGCGTCTCGAACAACTCGGGGAGGGCGATGATCTGGGCGCCGGCGCCGGCGGCTTTGCGTACCTGGCGCTCGGCGGTGGCAAGATTTTCGTATAGGTCCCAGGTGCAGGCGAACTGGGTGGCGGCCACGGTCACGTGTCGTGGCGTCGTTTGCGGGGTGGGTCTCATGTGGATTGCCTTCTCGATGCGGGTGTTAATGGGCTGGTGTGTGGGAATTGAGGTCTATCTCGAGGTGGGTGTGGGGGTCCAGATCGGCGTCCGAAGCGTGCAGCCGGTCGAACAGTAGATCCACTCTCCGGCGTTCGGCGGTGCTCATCGGCGCTACGTAGGTCAGGGCGACGTAGACGGTGGCGTTGACGAGTAGTGCTGCGACACCGGAGGTGAGGCCTCCGAGCCAGGGGATCGCGATCGGGTAGACCAACTGGAGGACACCTGCGGTCACGAAACCGCTGGTCATCGCGGAGACCGCTGCCGTGGCGGTGCCTTTTCTCCAGAAGATCCCGAGGAACAATGTCGGGGCGAGTTGGCAGATGCCCTGGTAGGAGATGAGGGCGAGGGTGATCAGTCCGGAGGAGGTGCCGACGGTGGCGAAGGCGCCGATGGCGGCAAGAAGTGTCAGCACGCCGACCGTGATGCGTCCGATTCGGGGGTCGGTGACGCGGACTCCCTTGGCCACCCCGATGATGTCGTTGGCGGTTTGGGTGCCCAGGGCCTGGAGGTTGGCGCCCACGTTGCCCATGGTGGCGGCGACCACGCAGATGCCCGCCAGGATGATCAGGCCCACGCCCCCGATGCCGGCGGTGATGAACCACACGTCATCTGGTGCTTCGGTGACACCGGGAACGCTGGAGGCGGCGATCGCCATCAGCGTCAATGCGGCCCCGAAGATCAGGAGCACCGGCGCCGCTTGTACCGCCGAGCGTTTGATCGTCGCTGTGCTGTTTGCCGTGAAGAGTCGAACAAAGATGTCTGGCCAGCACCAACCTCCCAGGGCGCCAGTGAGAATCAGCGACGAGAGGTAGAGAGGTCCGAGCGAGCTTCCCGGCCCGGGGAGTTCGAAGTGGTCCGGGGCGACGGCGTCGAAACCGTGGCCGTTGCCAAGCAGCCAGGTGAGCAGGCCGACAATGATCAGGGTCCCAATGAGGTAGGCGACGATGCCCTGCACCATGTCGCTGATGATCACCCCGCGCATGCCGAATCTGATCGTCCAGATCTGGCGCAGCCCGATCACCACGATGCCGATTACGACCGCCGCGCTCGCTCCGACGTGCCCGAACGACAGATACTTGAAGACCAGAGCCAGCGACTGCATCCCGAGAACGATCCACGGAAACGACGCGGCGATTCCGATCAGGGCGGCAACGATCCGGACCGCGCGTGAGTTGTATCGGGTGCCGAGCAGGTCCGCCTGGGTTCTCAGGTCGTACCGCTTACCCCAATCGTGGACGGGTTTCGCGAGGAAGAACATGAGCACGACAGCCAGCAGGGAGTAGATCATCGAGTAGAAGCCGATGACTCCGGCGCTCGCGGCGAGGCCGGCGAACGAGATGAACATCGTTCCGGGCAGCCAGGTGTTGAGGAACGCCATCGTTCCGAAGAACGATCCGAAGGATCGCCCGGCCGTCGCGTACTCACTGAAGGTTGCGTCCTTCCGTTTGGTGAGCTCCAAGGCCGTCACGACGACAACGAAGAAGACGGCGATGCCTCCGTATCCGATGAGCATGTTCATCACCGATCGCCCCCGCTCCCGCTGTCCAGTGCGGTCATCACGAACAGGCTCAGCGTGATGAACACACCGGCTGCGAGGAAGTATCCGATCGAAAGCAGGGCGGTGCCGTTGCCGGTCAGCCAGTGCAGCGGCGGTGCCAGCCCAATGACGAAGTCGAGCGCCAGGAGCCCCAGTATCAGGGCGGAACGCGACCTTGGGTTCGTGCGGTGATCGCAACACCACTGATCAAAGGGTGTTGCACATGGCGAAATATTCTCATCGGATGGTTCCGGAGATCTTTCAGACGTTCTGGTCGGGGATGGCGGCGGGTGAGTTCATCACGGGCGCGGCCGAGGCGGCCGGCCCGTATCGCAAACAGGGTGCTCGGTGGCTTGCGGCCTGTGGTGGGGTGCGTCCCCGGCGTGGCCGCAACCTCAAGGGCCGGTGTTTGACGTTCGCGGAGCGGGAAGAGATCGCCATCGGCATCGCCGCAGGTCACACGCTTCGTGAGATCGCGAAAGCCTTGAACCGGAGTCCGTCGACGATCTCACGCGAGATCGCCCGCAATTGTGAGCCGTCCGGGCGGTACCGAGCCAGATCGGCTCACGCAGCCGCCTACCATCGGGCCTCGCGGCCCAAGCCGTCCAAGCTCGCCATCAATCCGTCGCTGCGCGAGACGGTCGAGAAATCCCTGACCGAGCGCCACTCACCCGAGCAGATCGCGGGCCGCCTCCGACTCGATTTCCCCGACGATCCACAGATGCGGGTGAGCACCGAGACCATCTACCAATCGCTCTACCAACCCTCCCGCGGCGGACTCGAACACACCCTCACTCGATCGTTGCGGACCGGACGTGGGCTGCGCCGACCCAGTCGGAAGGCCGGCCAGCGCAAGAATCGGATCCCCGATATGGCCAACATCGCGGACCGCCCCAAAGACGTGAAAGACCGTGCAGTACCGGGACATTGGGAGGGTGATCTCATTGTCGGCAAACGGAATCTGAGCGCGATCGGCACACTCGTCGAACGTTCGACCGGCACCGTCATGCTCGTTCATCTGCCCGACGGATACAAGCCCGAGCAGACCGCGCCCGCGTTGACCGAACAGCTCGAGACGCTGCCCACGAGCCTGCGCCGGACCCTGACGTGGGACCAGGGTTCGGAGATGCGGGACTGGAAGAGCGTCAGCGCGGCCACCGGGATCGACATCTACTTCTGTGATCCACACGCACCCTGGCAGCGCGGGACCAACGAGAATACGAACGGCATTCTCCGTCAGTACTTCCCCAAAGGTTCGGACCTGAGTGTGCACTCGAAAGCAGACCTGGAGTGGGTCTCACGGCAACTCAATGAGCGCCCCCGGAAACGGCTAGAATTTCGCACACCCATCGAAGAGATGGAACGACTGCTGTTGCGATGACCGCCAGAATCCGCCGACCTTCTCGCGGACGGTCGAGCTGAATATGACATGTGCAAACTCCGTGGTAGGGCCCTCAGGGCATCTGCCGGAACGTTCCGGCACATTTATCGTCACGTAACCCCGGTCACATGTCAAGGAGTGGTGGCGAGGTTTCCCAACCGGAACCTCAGTACGATTGCGGCATGCCGGCAGTGACGATCATCGATCTGGCTCGCGAGCTCGGTCTGTCGAAGACGACGGTCTCCGATGCGTTGATCGGATCCGGGCGGGTGTCGGAGGCCACGCGTCAGCGGGTGATGACGGCTGCACAGTCGATGGGATACGTGTCCAATCGCGCCGCCCGGTCATTGCGTCGGCGAACGACCGGGGCATTCGGGTTGTACATTCCCTCGGAGGTCCGAGGGCTGTCCTTCTACATGCACTTCGCCTTCGGAGCAGCGGACGCAGCGGCATCCGTCGGACGAGATCTCACGCTCCATACGCGAACGTCCGAACACTTCCAGGTCGACGGCGCGCTCGTCATCGATGCTCTCGACGACGACCCGGTAGTCGACAGAATGCTCCGGGCTGCGATCCCGATCGTCTTCGCCGGACGGAGCGGCCCCCTTCCACTGCCCGCGCAACCGGTGGGAACGATCGAGATCGACCATCGCGCCGTCGTCGACTTTGTTCTCGAGCAACTCAAATCAACAGGTACACGGCGCCCGGGCTACGTCGGCCTGGAATCACCACGCGGCCCCCATTGGGCCGCCGACTCGAAGAGCAGCTTCGAAGAGTGGTGCCTGCGCGAGGGCATCGAGCCGCACATGTTCCTCCTACCCGCAGACCCCAACGAGGACGAACTGTTCGCTGCTCTCGAGAAGTTGACTGGTGAATGCGCCGTCGACGCAATCGTATTCGGGCCCCAAGGATTGGCCGGGCGCGCCCTTCCGATGCTGCATGCGCTCGGGAGGACTCCCGACGTCAACAGCGAGCACGGTTTTCGCGTGGCCTCCCTGGCTGGCGACCCCGTCAGTGAGTTGGGAAGTTCTCAGATCTTCGCAGTAGATCTTGCCCCGCGCAGTTTCGGCCACGAGGCCATGGACTTCCTCGTTGAAGTGTCCACTTCACCTCCATCCGAACCACTGCACCGTTTTCATGTGGCGGACTTACATCGGACTGTCGATAGCTCTGATGCACAACCGAGTTGAAGGCTGTCCGCTGACCGCAACTGAGAGGCGCGAAGACGCGTTGGCATCCCGGTTAGGCTCTCACGGTGATCCCAGGCGAGTTCCAGACCTACTTCGAGGTACCGCGACCTCGGCGTTGGGTCCCATAGTTATTCGGGTTGGTTGAGGGCGTCGGTGATGCGGTTGTGGACCGGAGGCTTCGAGAGTCTGGCTGGCGGTGCGGGCGGCAGCGTGGGCGCGGGTGTATTCGGTTGTCGCTGAGCCGAATGGGGATGCGGTGGGCGGGATTCGGAGCGGGCCTTCGTGGACCACTTACCCGACCGCGGGCAGGTGAGCGAGTTCTCCGTGGACGGTTCGAATGTGAGGTTGCGGCCTCGTGTTTCGGCTGTGCGCCAGATCGCGGTCGCATCAGCTGCGCAAGCGGTGTCGTGGTATCAGGTTCGGCGTCCAACTTCTCCGCCGCTTCCTGGAATGCCGGACTTTCGACTACACCCATCCGAACGTAGAGGCCGACCACTACGGGTATCCCGCTGAGCAGGAAGGGTAGCCGCCAGCCCCAGGAATACAGGCTCTCGTCCGGGAGCAGGCTCACCATCATGACCACATCGGTGGAGAGAAGGCACCCGATCGGGGACCCGAATTGCATTATGCCCGAACATTTGCCGCGGCGGTCGGCATCGGAGTGCTCGATTACCATGAGCGCTGCCCCACCCCATTCGCCTCCGATCACGATGCCCTGGACGAGGCGTAGCGCGACGAGCAGGACGGGAGCCAGGACGCCGATCGCGTCATAGCCGGGTAGCCGGCCGATGACGAAGCTCGCACCGCCCATCAACACCATCGTCACGATCAACATCGACTTGCGTCCCAGTCGGTCGCCGAAGTGGCCGAACAGTACGCCGCCGAGGGGGCGAGCGGCGTAGCCGGCGGCAAGGGTACCGAACGCGGCAAGGGTGGAGGCAGCCGAGTTCGACGACGGGAAGAACAGGCGTCCGAAAACCAAAGCGGCCATGGTGCTGTAGAGCAAGAAGTCGTACTCGAGGATGGTGCCGAGCAGGCTCGACCAGGCCACCCTGCGCAACTGCACGGGTTCGCTTGCGCGGGCCGGTCCGCCATGGTCTAGCTGCGGTTCGGCTCTTGGTGGTTGCTTCCGTGTATTCATGGGCTCCCAGTTTCAGTGTCGGGGCAGCGTGATTGGGCCGATCGAGCGGGCACTCGCCGCGGCCGTTCTGAAACAAGTCGGATGCTGTCAGTGCGTGGCTGCCACGACCACATCGATGAGTGCTTCGACCGCACGAGCGCAGTCGTTGCGGGCGTAACCCAGACGGAGCACCTGCTCCGGGTCCGGTTCGTATGCCAGGATGTTGCCGCGGCCTTGGACGATGGCGGGGTCCGGTAGCAGGGGGTGTTCCTCGTCGCGTTCTGCGATGACACGCTTGCCGCCCGCGGCGTCGACGACCATCTGGAAGAACTGCCGGAAGGTAAGGTTCTGGTCTCCGACGAGATACGCCGTGCCGGGTGCCGCGTTCTGCAGAGCGCCCCAGATCGCCTGCGCCAGCGAAGCGGCGGACATGTAGTTGGTGCCGCCGGGTGGGGCGAAGTCGGGGATGGCCGGCTCGTGTCCGGCCGCCCACGAGATCATCCGCCGATAGCGGCGGGCCGATGCGCCCGGCACGGCACCGATGATCGACGGCGGATTGAGTGTGCATACGGTGAACGACTCGTCCGCGAGCGCACGGGCGCCTTCGTCGGCCGCCTTCCGGGCCGAGACATAGGGGTTGACGGACGCGAGGGCTGGCCGCAGCTGGTGGTAATAGCTCCCTACCTGCACGAAGTGGCCCACACCGGCCTGCTTGGCGCGCTTGGCCAGGCGCGGTACCCCGACGCTCTGGGTGTTCTCCCAGAAAGGCTGTTCGGCGTCACCGGGCGACTTGTGCCGCACGTCCTGCCCGGCGGCGAAGACGATGCCGTCGAACCGCGATAATTGCTCACGGGTGAAGGAGGGGATGGTGTAGTCACCCGCCAGTCGTGGAAAGTCGGCGACCGGCGAATCGTCTGGTACCGGGCCCCGTGCCGCTACGGTGACGTCATTGCCGTGGTCACGCAGGTGGAGGGCGGCGTGAGCGCCGATCATGCCGGTGCCGCCGATGATCAGAATCTTCATACTGAGGTGCCTTTCGGTGTTTCGCTGCTCAGGGGTTGCGGGGACGATTGGTCCAGCCACCGGAGCGGCGGGGAACCCAGCCACCGGCAGCGTGGGTGCCGCCGTCGACGTGAATGGTGCCGCCGGTGACGAAGCGGGACAGGTCGGAGGCAAGAAAGAGTGCGGCGCCGGCGACGTCTTCTGGCTGCCCGGGGCCGCCGAGCGGCGACCAGGTCGGCCACAGCTCCCGGTCTTCCTCGGGAACGAGCGTCGCGTAGGGCACCTGGACGGACTCGATGAGGTCCGGAGCGATCGCGTTGACCCGGATGCCGGATGGGCCGACCTCCATGGCCAGCGACCGGGTGAACTGCGTCAGGGCGGCCTTGTACCCGGAGTACACGGCGTGGCCGGGAATCGCTCGGTGGGCCTCGACGGTGGTGAGGTTGATGATCGAGCCGTCACGCCGCTCGGTCATGCCCGGCAGCAACGCCTGCGCCAGACGCAGGACGTGAGCGAAGTTGATCTCGTGCAGCTCGTCCCACAGCGACGGCGTGTTGGTGGCGAACGTGTGCGGCGGCTGCAGATAGTGGCCGACATTGTTGACCAGCACATCCGGTCGGTGCCCGACGAGTGCGGAGGGGCACGACGTCGCGCGCACATCCCATTCGACCGAGGTGATCGAGCCGCCTGCGGCGATGTCGAACTCGAGCGAACCGATCGGTTCGATGTCTGCGACAAGGACGTCGGCGCCGTGCGCGGCGAAGGCCCGCGCAACCGCCGCTCCGATGCCTGCGGCACCGCCGGTGACCACGGCACGTCGGCCGGCCAGCATCGCACCGGGAGTGAAGGAGATGAGATTGGGCATTGACGGATTACAGAGCATTCCACGCATCGGCCGATAGCCGATTTCCCGGTGGATGGAAGAATCTCCGTCTCCGCGAGCGCTGGTGTCAACCATTTGCACGAGGTGGTCTCGCGTGAAACTCTCGTGAGGAGAAGCAATTACGTCAGGGTGCTGGAGAGTGAGGAAGGAGACCGGATGCGAGCGCACAGTTCCGGTTCCGGCGATGGCCCGACCGGAGTTCTGCAGCGGGCGGCACTGATCCTCGACGCCTTCGAGGGCGTCGAACGCCTGAACTTGTCGCAGATCGTCGCCGCCACGGGACTGCCGCTATCCTCTGTTCATCGCGCGTTGGAGCAGATGGTTGCCCTCCGCTGGGTGCACCGTCACCGCATGGACTACCAACTGGGTATGCGCATGATCGAACTAGGGTCGATGGCGGCGCAACAGAATTCGCTTCGCCGGGCCGCGCTGCCCAGTCTGCATTGGCTGCACCGCGTAACCGGATGCATCGTGCACCTGGGCGTCCTCGAAGGGACGGACGTGATCTACCTCGAGAAGATCGGCGGGGATCTCGCCCCAGGTGTCCGGTCGCGTGTCGGTAGCCGTCTTCGCGCGGACTCTTCAACGATCGGCAAGGCATTGCTCGCTGGTGCGGGGTGCTCACGAATCAGCTCGCCGGACATCGACCGGGTGCGTGAATTGCGTGTCGCATGTGAGCACGAGAAGTGTATGAAGGGATTCAGTTGCGTGGCCGTGCCGATCGGGCCGATGGGCCGAGGGGAGGGCGCCGCCGTCTCGGTTTTCGGTTCGGTGGCCAAGATCGGCGTGGACCAGCGGATACGGCTGTCGGTGCAGACCGCGGCGGCTGAGATATGGCGCCGGATGCAGGTCCCCTCGTCGGATGTCTCGGGGCGGCATTCTGCTCGGTAGTGGCAATCGGCTGGGTGAGTCGGCAGGTCGGTACCGGATACGGGGTCGCCCACCTGACGTGACCTCAGGGTGTACCGTCCCCGAGGCGATTCATCCGATCCGGGGAGGGGTGCCACAATCAGAGTCGGTGCGAGGCCGGTCGAGGGACGGCGAGCACTCTCGGGGAGGGGCTGGGGCACGACCCGCTCCCTGGATAGGTGACATCGTGGAGATTGTGGGTGCCCCTACGGAATTTCCTCGGCCCTAGAATTGGGCGATGGACAGGACTGACCGCGCCAGCCGGGTGATCGCGGCACCACCGGAGACTGTGTACGGCGCCCTCCTCGACCGGGACTCCCTCGAGGCCTGGTTACCACCGGACGGCATGCGCGGGCGGGTCGAGCGGTGGGATCCCCGCCCTGGTGGCGGGTTCCGGATGGTCCTGACCTACCTGAACCCCGTCGACAGCCCCGGAAAGACGTCGGATGCGACGGATGTCGTCGATGTGGGATTCGCCGACCTGGTGCCATCGGAGCGGGTGGTGCAGCGGGCGGTGTTCGACGCTGACGACCCGTCGTACGCGGGCACCATGACGATGACCTGGCACCTCGTTGCCGCCGGTGACGGGACCGAGGTGACCGTCACCGCCACCGACGTGCCACCCGGCATCGACCAAGACGTACACGAGGCCGGGATCGCCTCCTCGCTGGCGAACCTGGCGTCGTACGTCGAAGGGACCGACTGACCCCACACTTGTCACCGCGAGCACCGCGGCGCTCGTCTCGACACCACCCGGTTAGCACAACTGATCACCACCGCACGAGGCAGGATGAGGCCGGGAGTGACCGAACCGCAGCCGACCGGGCGAGCGCCTCTGCGTCTGAGTGGCCGAGCGCGCTCACGCCACTAGACGATCACTTCAGCGGCCGCGGCCGCGTCGACCGCCGGGTAGATGGGGTACTCCACGCCCGAGAGGTACTGGACGGTGCGAACCACCTGGCAGGAGTAGCCGAACTCGTTGTCGTACCAGACGTACAGGATGGCGGTGTCGCCGTCGACGATCGCGGCGTTCGCGTCGACGATGCACGCCGCACGTGAGCCGATGAAGTCACTCGACACGGCGTCGGTTGCCGCGGTGTAGTCGAGGTTCCGGCTCAAGGCTCCGGTGAGTGATTCCTGGCGAAGGTGCTCCAACACTTCATCTTTGGTGGACTCGCGCCTGAGCTGAAGGTTGAGGATCGCGACGGACACGTCCGGCGTTGGCACGCGGATCGAATTGCCGGTGATCTTGGCCTTCAGGTCGGGAAGAGCCTTCGCAATCGCGGAGGCCGCACCCGTCTCGGTGAGGACGAGATTGAACGGCGCCGATCGGCCACGCCGGTCGGCCTTGTGGTAGTTGTCCAGCAGGTTCTGGTCGTTGGTGAACGAGTGCACAGTCTCGACGTGGCCCCGCACGACGCCGAACTCGTCGTCCATGGTCTTCAGCGGCGGGACGATGGCGTTCGTGGTGCAGGACGCGCACGAGACGATGCGTTCGTTCGGATCGACGTCGCGGTGATTGACGCCGTGCACGATGTTGGGGACGTCACCCTTGCCGGGCGCGGTCAACACCACCTTCGCCACACCGGGGCGGAGGTGCTGCGACAGCCCGTGGCGGTCACGCCAGATGCCGGTGTTGTCGATCAGGATCGCATTGTCGATGCCGTACTCGGTGTAATCGATACTCGTCGGATCGTTGCTGTGAATGAACTTGATGACGTTGCCGTTGGCGATGAGCGCGTTGTTCTCGTCGTCGACCTTGATCGTGCCGTTGAACTGACCGTGGACGGAGTCGCGGCGCAGCAGTGACGCACGCTTGACCAGGTCGTCCTTGCCGCCCTTCCGGACGACCACGGCACGCAGGTTCAGGCCGTTACCCGAACCGGCCTTCTCGATGAGCAGCCGCGCGACGAGTCGACCGATACGCCCGAATCCGTAGAGGACGACATCCTGGGGCTGCGCGGGGCTCGTCTGGGCACCACCGACCAGGTCGGCGAGGCTCTCCGCGACGAACTCGGGGATCGGCGCTCCGCCACCGTGGGCGTGGTAGGCGGTCACCAACAGGCCGAGGTCGATCTTCGACGGCCGCAGATCGAGGCCGGTCAGTGCCTCGAGAAAGGGGAACGTCTCCTCGACGGAGAGCTCGTCGCCACGGATCTGTCGGGCGAAGCGATGGGTCCGCAGGATCTTGATGACCGATTTGTTCACCAGCGAGCGACTGTGCAGCAGAATCGTCACCGAATGCCTGCGGTGCAGACCGCCGATAATCGGGATCATCGCTTCCGCGAGAGCTTCCTCGGAGTTCCACTGCGTCAGTTCCGCTGTGCTCACTGCGTTCCTCTGGCTTTCTGGCTCATTGGCGTGCTCGTGGGTCGGACGCCGGTCGGGATGAGACGCACGTCATACACCCATGTTGCGGAGAACGGCGTGCGCACCACCAAGCATATGGAAGCGCCTCCTCGGGGCGACAGGCACCCGGCACCAGGCACGCAACGGTTGCTTCGGCTACGGGTATTCCGGTTCGAGGGGGACGGTGACCGGGGGCTCGGCCGGCTCGAGGACGTGGACCGGCGGGACCGCAATCGCACCATCTTGTACCGCACTGCCACGCGGACCGGACACATCGATCTGATCTTCGATCGCAGATACCGCGCCCTGATCGCTGAGTACGCACCCGATGGCCGGACGCGGCAAGGAACAGCGCGCGGCGAATCCCGATCAGGACTGTGGGACGCCGCTTGCGGCGCACCCACTCGGTGACGGCGGGAGCGCGCCGCTCAGCTCCGCGATCGTTCCGCCCCACGCGGGCGAGCAGATCGTCTCGACGGCGTCGATCTCGGCATGCGTCGAGACGTCGGGGGTGAGAGTTGTCTCGACGGTTCCGATGTTGAGCCGTTGCCGCCACCTGGCCTCGTCGAATGGCGATGGGCGCGTGGCGGTCAGGAATTTCTCGACGGTGTGGAGGAAGCGCATGGGGTCGTCCCGGAAGGGGAAGTGACCGGCGCCTGGGAAGATCTCCAGGCGTGAGCCCGGCATTGCCGCGTGCGCGGTGTGGGCGTGGCTGACGGGGATGACCGTATCCCGATCTCCCCAGATGAGTTGAACGGGGAGACTTGCCGTCAGATAGCAGCGGTCGAGCATGGTCACCGTCTGTCCGCGCCAGTCGACCACCGCACGCAGGGTGCGTAGGTAGGCCTCGTACGCGGCGGGGTCGGGAAGTTCGGTCAAGATACGCACCAGATCCGGTGTGTCGTGCAGCGCCGCACCGGGGCGCAGGGGAGTGCCGTGCAGTCGAGTCAACAGGGTTCCCACCCAGCGCACCGCGGGCACCGCTCCCGGCAGGCGCAGCAATTTCAGTGCCTCATTGACGATCGGCGTCGCGGCGAGCCGCAGGAGCGGATGAACGTCGGTGGTGATACCGCCGGCGGAAACCAGGATGAGCCGATCCACCATCTGGGGGAACTGGTAGGCGAACTGCATCGCGATGCCGCCGCCGAGCGAATGTCCGATCACGGTGGCCTGGTCGATTCCCAGGGTCGAGAGTAGATCGCGCATGCCGTTGGCGTAGGCGGCGACGGAATAGTCGGCACGGGGTTTGTCGGAGCGTCCGTGGCCGAGTAGATCGGGTGCGATCACGGTGTAATTCTCGGCGAGGTGCGGGATGATCTCGGTCCATGTCGACGAGTTGTCGCCGATGCCGTGCAACAGCAGGAGTGCGGGGCCGTCCCCGGCCAGGCGGAAGGCGCGTCGGTACCCGTGGATGGTGCGGAACATCATCTGCGGCTCGGCGTCGGGCACCGGCCTGAGCCTGCGCATGCGACTGGGGTTCATCGCACCCTCCTCGACTGTCGCGTTCTACGTCGATTCTTCGCTTCGCACCGTCGAAACACGTGACGACACGCCCCACCCGAGGGTGTCGACATCAGGAGGTCGTTGCCTCCTCCCGGGCCCCGAAATAGGTGCGAGAAACGTTCGCTGGTTATTCGCGGTGGAGGCCGCGGCGTTACACGCAGGCGATCACCGGTCATCGAGCACCGGGCCCTGGGCCGTGTCGATCGACAGCGCTTCCGCTGTGCAGCAACGGGACTGGGGTGGATCGTCGGCGGATCACCGCGGTGATGTCACAGGTGTATCGGCGCGATTCGGGTCGGGCGTCGTTGCTGCCGGACGGGGACCTGATCAGTCCTTGTCTGTTATGTGGGTGGGCTACCGTGGGGGTTGTGGCAGCAGGTATTCCGGGTCCGTCGCACAAGATGACGCCCAGCCCCGAGGTTGCGCTCGACTTCGCTCGGGAATGGGTGGAGTTCCTCGATCCCGACGACTCCGAGCATCTCATCGCCGCGGACATGACGTGGCTTCTCTCGCACTGGACCTGCGTGTTCGGCACCCCGGCCTGCCAGGGCATCATCGCGGGCCGACCCGACGACGGCTGCTGCTCGCACGGCGCCTTCTTCACCGACGAGGAGGACGTCGCGAAGTTGCACAAGTCCGTGAAGCTGCTCAGACCCGAGGACTGGCAGTTCATGAAGCAGGGTCTCGGGAAGAGGGGGTACATCGAGGAGGACGAGCTCGACGACGAGCCGGCGCTGCGAACCCGCCGCTTCAAGGGCGCGTGCATCTTCCTCAACCGTCCCGGATTCGAGGGTGGCATCGGGTGCGCGCTGCACTCCATGGCGCTCAAACGCGGCATCGAGCCGCTCGAGGTGAAGCCCGACGTGTGCTGGCAGCTGCCTATCCGGCGCACCCAGGAATGGGTGGAGCGACCCGACGGCGAGCAGATCCTGAAGACGACGATCACCGAGTACGACCGCCGCGGCTGGGGTGAGGGCGGATCAGACCTGAACTGGTACTGCTCCGGCTCGCCGGACGCGCACGTCGGCGCCGAGGCGGTGTGGCAGTCGTATGCGCCGGAGCTCACCGAGTTGCTCGGTGAGGCCGTGTATCGCGAGCTGGCGCGGCTGTGCAAGCGACGCCAGGGCCTCGGCCTGATCGCGGTGCACCCAGCGACCGCGGTCGCCGAGAAGAATTCCCGGTAACGAGCGGCTGCCCCTGAAGACGTCGACCCCGGTCGCATCGTTGTGGGCGTTTACGGCAGGGTCGATGTACCGACGGAACCTCTCGGCGTCGCGTCACCGGGTTGCTCCGGCGCGGGACTCGGCGCCGGAGCACCCCGGGTGATCACATCCAGGGCATGTCAGGGTCGAGGGGGTGGGAGATCACGCCGTCGTCGGGTTCGAGGGGGTAGTTCGCGGCGTGGTACGGAGCGCTGGAGGAGCCGAAGAGCTCGACGCCGCCCGGCTCGGTGAGTGTGGTGCCCGGCTCGTAGAGTTCGACCTGCTCGGGTACGTCCTCGTCGGGGGCATCGCAGGCGACCATGGGCCACGCGTTGGCGCATCCGATGCGGTCGCGAACCTGGACGGTGTATGGGGCCTGCGGTGCGGCACCATCGGTGGGTGCTGCTGCGGCGGTGGCACTCTGGGCCAGCACGGCTCCGAATCCGAGGGCGACGCCGACGGCTGCTGCGGCTGCGGTGCGTGTGGTGATCGAGGACATTCTGTGGGCTCCTGAAGTTCGGGGGTTTGGTGTTCTCGGACGACCACTAGTTTTCGCCGGAAGCCGGCGTTCGATAACACCCCGAAGGGGGTGATCCGCGACCCGCAAGGGGGCGGAAAATCACCCCTGGGTGGCGGCTCCGCGGAGGGCGGTGGTCGCTCTCGCGGATACCGCCCACCTGGACGATGGACTGCAGGATCCGCATCGTAAGACCATCCGAACTGATCTTTGCGACACGTCGCGGATGGTTCGCTGTCGGCGCTTGAACCTGCTATTCGGGTTGTTTGAGGGCGTCGGTGATGCGTTCGTGGACCGGAGGTTTCGAGGTTCTGGCCGGCGGTGCGGGCGGCAGCGTGGGCGCGGGTGTATGCGTCGTCGCTGAGGCGGATGGGGATGCGGTGGGCGGGGCCTGGGGTGGGCTGCTGGTGTGCCGAAGTCGGCGACCAAGGGGTTCACCGCGGTGTGGGACAACAAGGCGGCCACGACGTTCAAGTCCGGTTGGCGGCGCTCACGAATTGGCGCGGCTGGTCCTGGAACGGTGGTAGTCGGCGGTGCTGCCGTGGCGTGTGAGGTGTGGGGTGTGGACCTTCACGCGGTGTAACAGTGGTCGGGCCTGATCGGAGGATGACGTCGGTGCAGGTTCGCCTACCGTGGGGCGGGCGATCATGGGCACTTGCCCATCACTGTCTCCCCGGTGTCGCCGAGCGCTGTCGAGGTTATGGCACCGCCGCCCGATTTCGGCCAGTATCACCGGCGCGCCCCCTGCTTAGCTGATCTTGCGTCGGTAGATGGCCGTCGAGGCGGCGTAGGCGACGATGAGGATGCCGACGCACCAGGCGAGGGCGATCCAGATGTCGTTGCCCACGGGCTGCTGTGCGAACAGGGCGCGGATCGTGTCGACGATGGAGGTCACCGGCTGGTTTTCAGCGAACCACTCCACCGGGCCGGGCATGGTGTCGGTGGGCACGAACGCGGAGCTGATGAACGGTAGGAAGATGAGTGGGTAGGCGAACGCGCCGGCACCGTCGACGGTTTTCGCGGAGAGACCGGCGATCACAGCGACCCACGTCAACGCCAGGGTGAACAGGATCAGGATGCCTGCGACCGCGAGCCACGCCAGCACACTCGCACCCGTGCGGAAGCCCATGAGGAGGGCGATGCCGATGACGATCGCGAGGGAGATCAGGTTGGCGACCAGCGAGGTCAGCACGTGTGCCCACAGCGCGCTGGACCGGGCGATCGGCATGGACTGGAATCGCTCGAAGATCCCGCCCTGCATGTCCATGAAGAGTCGGTAGGAGGTGTAGGCGATGCCCGACGCGATCGTGATGAGCAGGATGCCGGGCAGCATGAAGTTCAGATAAGACTCCGACCCGGTGTCGATCGCGCCGCCGAACACGTAGACGAACAGCAGCATGAGTGCGACCGGGGTGACCGCTGTCGTGATGATGGTGTCGGGGCTGCGCAGGATGTGGCGCAGCGAACGCCCCGTCAGGACTGTGGTGTCGCCGTAGAAGTTCGTGGTGGTCATCATCGCTCCTCGCTGTTCGTAGGGGTGTCGCGGACCGTGTGTGCACCGACGCTGTCGCTGTCGTCGCCGATGATCGCGAGGAAGACCTCCTCGAGGGTGGGCTGCTTCTCGACGTACTCCACTGTCGCGGGCGGCAGCAGGGCCTTGAGCTCGGCGAGGGTGCCGTTCACGATGATCCGGCCCTGGTGGAGGATCGCGATCCGGTCGGCGAGCTGCTCGGCCTCGTCCAGGTGCTGTGTGGTCAGCAGCACCGTCGTGCCGTTGTCGGCGAGTTCCTTCACCGTCTGCCACACCTCGATGCGCGCCTGGGGGTCGAGTCCGGTGGTCGGTTCGTCGAGGAAGATGACCGGCGGGTTCCCGATGAGGCTCATCGCGATGTCGAGACGGCGGCGCATTCCCCCCGAATAGGTCGACGCCTTCCGGCCGCCGGCCTCGGTCAGTGAGAAGCGAGCGAGCAGGTCGTCGGCGATCTTGCCGGGGTTCTTCAGGTGCCGCAGCTGGGCGACCAGCACGAGATTCTCCCGCCCGCTGAGGATCTCGTCGACGGCTGCGAACTGTCCGATGAGGCTGATCGATTCCCGCACGTTCTGCGGCTGCGTGGCGACGTCGAAGCCGTTGATCGTGGCTGTGCCGGCGTCCTGCCCGAGCAGGGTCGCGAGGATCTTCACGACCGTGGTCTTGCCCGCTCCGTTCGAGCCGAGCAGGGCGAAGATGCTGCCCGGCGCCACGTCGAAGTCGACGCCGCGCAGCACCCGCAGATCGTTGTACGACTTTTCCAGGCCGTGCACCCGGATCGTTGCATCCGTGGTCATTGCTGTCCTCGTTCCGCGTCTTCGATTGCTTTGGTCAGGCGGGCGCGTTCCTTGTCGATCCACTGCGTGCCGCTGTAGGCCTGGGCGAACGTCTCGGCGAACTCGACCGGGTTCTCGCCGACGATCTCGCGTACCGGCGTGCCGTCTACGGCGGCCCGCTCCCAGAGTTCGACGAGGTCGCCCATCATCGTGACGAGGGTCGCGCCGTCCGTGTGGCCGCCGTAGTACATGAAGTACCGCTGCAGCGCTTTCGCGGTGGTGCCGTACGGCTCGGGAAGGGCATCGATGCGGGCTTTGTGCTGTTTGTACTGTTTCTTCTGCTCGAACGATCCGGTGATGGTCTCGATCCAGTTGGCCATGATCACTTCTCTCCTTCGTGGAGCTGTTCGATACGTTCTGCGAGGAAGCTCCATGTCCTCCAGAACTCGTCGAGCTGTTCGCGCCCTTGCCCGTTGATCGAAAACACCTTCCGTGGCGGCCCCTTCTCCGAGGGCACCTTCTCCACATCCACGAAGCCCCTCTGCTCGACGCGGACGAGTAGGGCGTAGACGGTGCCTTCGACGAGATCCGAGAAGCCCCGCTCCCGCAGCAGTGCCGTGATCTCGTAGCCGTATGCCGGCTGCTTGGCAAGAATCGCGAGGACGATGCCCTCGAGCGTGCCCTTGAGCATCTCCGTCATCTGATTGCCCATCACTCACCTTCGATCTAGTCTGTGTTGCTGACTACCGGTAGAAAGTATCACTGAGTACCGGTAGTTGGCAACACCGAATAGCGATCGGGGTCGCAGAACGAGGGAGGACTTCGGACTGCTGATCCCGTTGATCGGCTCGGCGCCAGTACGCGCGAAGTGTGAGAGAGGGGTCGAGGTAGTACTCGCCCGAATCGGGCGGGTAATGGGGGCGGCCGGAATACGGCAGAAGCGGGCCGTCATCGGGTTCGTTGCTCTCACGCAGCTTTTGAGAACTGCCGCACGTATCTGCTCAGAACTCACGAATTCTGCGAGTAGTGCGCGAAATCCAGACGTTGCTGTCGGATTCCGATACTCGTATGTCGCGGTTGAGGCGGCGCCCCGCTGATCCTCCTCAAACATCGTCGTCGGCGTCGCCGTACGTGGGTTCCGGCTGAGCCTGCTCGGAGTCGATGTTGAAGGAGGAGGGCTGATCTTCAGCTTCCTGACCTGCCTACTCTGGGCGGTGATCTACTTCGTGGTCAAGGCGGTCGCCGGTCGTCGCGCAGACCACTGAGGGTCGGCGTCACGCGCTCGATACCCCGCCTGGCCCGGGGCGGGTGCCGTGTGCGCGGGGATGGTGGCCACCTCCGCGCAGGGGCTTCCGATGGAGTGTGCGATTGGGGACCCGGCACACGGGGTAGTCGCGGTATACGCCTCGCGCGCACCGACGCGCCATAGTTCTACATACTCCCGACGCCCGACGCAGTGCGTGGCGACGACACACAGCAAGTGGGTTTGATCATGAAAATAATGAAAGCCAAAACCAAAGTTGAGGTTGCCTCAGCGGTCGGCGCCGGGTACCTACTGGGGCGCACACACCAGTTGAGGATGGCCGTGAAGATCGCTGGTGCGGGCGGGCGGTCCCCCAAGGGGCCTGAGGATCTGCTCGCACAGGGATCCGAGTTCCTTGCCTCGTCTCCGGAGATCGCGGATCTCGGCGATTCGGTTCGGGACGAGCTACTCGACACGGCGGCCGCGACGGCTGAGGCCAGCAGCGAGCACGTCGATTCGTTCCGCGACCGCCTCCGGTCGGGCGGCGCGCACGTCGTGGCCGGCGGCGGGCATTTGGTCGCCGGGGTGAAGAGGATTGGCCGTCGCGGGCACACCCACCCGCGGGACCCCGAGGATTCCACCGTCGACGAGGCACCGGACCAAGGAAAAGACGAGGACGGACGTTCGTCTCAGGCGGTCCAAGAAGAACGACAGCCGAAGCCGCGCAGACGGCGCAAACCACGGATCACGACGCCCGGCGACTCGGCGGCGGAGTCCCGGGACGAATCCGCACCGGAAGCACGACCGGACAAAGCCGCACGCAGGAAGGGAACGGCTAAGGCGCACTAGTCTCCTCACCCGCTGGCGGCCCGGTGCGCATCGATCAGCGCCGGGTTGTTAGAGCCCGCAATGCCGTGCGACGGTGCATCCGCTTTTGAGCACCAAGTCGTCGAAAATGACACCGTAGTCGGGTTCGGTGATGCCTGTGCCGTCCTGCATCGCCTTGGAGGTCAGCCCGATCTTGTGGTGGGCCGGCTCGACGAGCTCCGCCAAAATGTCTGCCTCGACGCAGTGATGCGCCCGACGCGGCCGAAGCTGTCGCGCTGGCACTTTGCCGCCGCCGACCAGGGCGGGTACAACCTCTCGCCGGCGACGGTGCCCGCTCCCGCGCGGACCCGGAACGGCCCACGACTCGGTTGCCGTTGAGGGTGTTGCCGCGCCCACACCGCGCGGTGGCCTGGTACCCCGCCGGATCGAACCCCCGGCGGGGTCACGGTACCGCCGGAACTGCCGCCGAGGGTCGGAGGGCCATGCCATCGAAGTTGGGTGCTGTGTCGTCACCGCGGTGTTGAGCTACAACGCCGCTGGACCACTGATGACCGCCACACGCGCCGGCCGTGCCCGCACCGGTGCCACCGAGTTACCGGGTCACTGGGTCACTGGGGGAATCTGAGTCGGTCCGAGGAGATGGTCGAGCGCGCGGGAGATGAGTTCGGGTTCGTCGAGTTGAGGGAAGTGGCCTGTGCGGGGCCAAGTCTCGACGCGACTGTGGGCTATGGACAGCAGTGGGACCAGCGGTCCGGGATGTTCAGGCGTTGTCGCCTTGGCGCCTGCCTTCCACCTGGATTCGGCGTACCCGACTCCGCCTCGAGGCGCATCGACCGGTCGGACTCGAGTGCGGCGATCATCTCCTCGAGTTTCGGTTCTCGAGTTCGAGTACCCGTTCGAGGATTTCCCCGAGGTTGGTCGACTGATGTCCGCCCCCATTCCCCCAGCGAGGCTCTGCGGGAGGCGTCCGGAGGTGCCGCCGGAGAGGGTCATGACTGACCGCCAGCGCTGTCGCCGGCGCCACGACTGTAGCGGCGGGTTCTGCGGTAGGACAACAACTCTCCGTCCAGATCCAACACCACCTCGTACAGGGCGAGCATGTCCGTCGAAGACGGGATACGCCGATCCTCGACAACTTCCACTTCCACGGTCCACCCGTCGTCGGTCGGCATCACCGATGTCGCACCGAGCGGTTTCTTTCCCGTCAGCTGCGTGATGTCCCGCACCGCGAGCTCGGCGATGTCCTGCGCCGGCAGGGGCGGTGGCAGCTGATGCGCCATGACCTCTTCACTCCTTCTCCGGAGTGGCGAGCTGTGCCGTTCCGGTCATCCGGTCGAGGATTGCCTGCTGCGCCTGCTCTTCCTCCTCGGCGGAGATCTCACCCCGCTCGCGGGCGTCGTCCAGCTCCTCGAGCGCGCGGCGGGCACTGGCGGGATCGTGCAGTTCCTCCTCGACCTGACGCTGAATCAACTCGGCCAGCGAGATCACCCCACGCACCGGCGCGAGCGGCAGCGTGACGATGAACGACAACGGTCCCATCGCCTCAGCCCTCCGGCGTCTGGGCCATCACGAAGTCGTAGGCGGCGAGCGGTCCGAGCAGCCGCATCTCCACCCGGCCCTCCCACCGCTCTGCCAACGCGCCCACCGCCTGCTCGAGTTCGTTTTGGTGGGCGACCTCGACAAGGACCGCCACTTGCGCGGCATCCTCCTCATGGGTGGGTTCGCGGACGTTGACCAGGTCGGCCAGCGAGTCGAGTGCCTCGACCACCGTGGCCGTATCTTCCTCTCGCTTCGCGACGATGGCGTTGGCCACGATCTCGCCGAGGGCCATCCGGGCGTCGCGGGTGGCGGCCTCCGGCTGGTCGCGGATCGTGTCGCGCAGTGCGCTGGCCTGCTCGTTCTCGCCGATCACTTCCCACAGGATGGCGTGTTCGGCGTAGCGGGCCTTCACCACGTATTGGGCCTTACCCTCGAGTTGCTCCATGGCGGCGGCGAACTCGTCGGCGTGCGCGGTGAGCAATTCGTCCTTCACCGCGTCGGTGTCGGTGAGGACGGCCCCGAATCGCAGGGGAGTACCGGTGCCACTTGCGCGGCGTCGGCCAGCAGGTGTGCGTGGGCCTGAAGGTCCGCGGGTTTACCGAGTGGCCGGTCCACCGATATTTCGCTGACCAGTGCCGCGATGTCACCGTGTCTGATGGTGCTCACCTGGGAGTCGTCGACGCCGACGGCGTCGTCTTCGGTCCGCACGTCCGCGGGCACGATGCCGTAGACGTAGATGCCGGTGGTACGCGGCTGCTCGGGGGCATCGGTGGCCTGGTTGGACGTGGACATCATCTGTCCCCTCTGCTGGATTTACGTTGCACCCGCTCGGGCTCCTCTTGTCCGCCGCCGAGGAGGTCACCGAGTTTGTCGCCGGCAGCCTCGAGCGCGCCCTTGGTCTTCGACTTGGCACCACCTTCGGTCACGGACCCCACCAGATCGGTCAGGCCCTTGGGTTCGCTGCCGATCTCGAGCCGGTTCACCGCCTCCGCGAACCGCAGATACGTGTCGACACTGGCGACGACGATGCGGGCGTCGATGGTCAGCAGTTCGATCCCGACCAGCGAGACCCGCACGTACGCGTCGATGACCAGGCCCTTGTCGAGGATGGTGTCAATGACGTCGGCGAGGCTGCTCGAGCTGGGCCCGCCGGAGGTCATCGGCGGGCTCCTCGCTTCGCCCCGGTGGACTTGGTGGCAGCGGTCTTGCGGGGGCGGCCACGGCGTGCCGGTGCCGTGTCCTCACTCGCGGCCGCGGTCTTGCGCGGTCGGCCACGGCGTTTCGGCGGTGCCGGCGGTTCACTCGCGGACGCGGTCTTGCGTGGGCGGCCACGGCGTTTCGGCGGCGGCGCCTCGTCCTCCTCGGCCTCCTCGTCGACCGCTTCCTCACCTTCGCCCTCGTCCTCTTCAGCCTCGTCTTCCTCCGGCTCGGGTTCCTCGTCCTCGGCCTCGTCTGTTTCCTCCGGCTCCTCGTACTCGTCCTCGTCTGTTTCGGCGGGTTCCTCGTCCTCGGCCTCGTCCTCGGCTTCCTCAGGCTCCTCGTACTCGTCCTCTTCACCCTCGCCCAGCTGCGTTTCGTCCTGCTCGTCTTCCTGTTCCGCTTCGTCCTGCTCGGGCTCGACTACCTGACCGTCCCGGATTTCTCCGCGCCAGCCCTCCAATTCATCAGGATGGAGGATGGTCTGCGTCATGACGTGGCGTGCAAAGTGTTTCAATTCCAGCCGTGCTCGGCGTCCCTGCGCACGCCACAGGTTTCCCGTCTTCTCGAACAATCCCTTCGGGTGATACTCGAGAATCAGAACGATGCGAGTGAGATCCGGGGTCACCTCATGGAACGTCACCGCACCGTCGATGAAACCTTTGGCGCCCTTCGAGCGCCACACGATCCGCTCGTCGGGAACCTGCTCGAGGATCGACGCTTCCCAGGTTCGGTGCGACAGGAAGATCTGCGCCTTCCACTCGAGCTTTTCGTCCGATTCCTGCTCGACCCGTTCGACCTTCTTCATGAACGACGGAAAGTCGGCGAATTGGGTCCATTGGTTATAGGCCAGCTGAACCGGGACCCCGACATCGATCGTTTCGACGATGTTGGTCAATTTCAGCTTCTTGCCCTTGCCGCTACCGCCACCACCACCGCCGGTGACCGCGTCCTTGAGGTCGGACGCCTTGTCCTTGACCATCTGCTTGGCGCCCTCCCACCAGCCGCCACCGGTGTCGGACTTGTCCTGCGACTCATCGTCATCCGATTTCTCGGAACCGGTGAGGGCGGCAAGCAGCCCTCCTTCGCCGCCGTTCTCGGCGTAGTCGGTGAGCCGCCCGGAGGTGTTCGCCACCTTGTCCGAGACCGAGGACAGTGCCTTCTCGGCGACCGTGCCAACCAGTCTCTGCATTGCCTCCTGCAGCACGCTGGACGATCCGTTGCCGTCACCCGGTACGGCCTCTTGTAGTTTCTTCGCGGCGCTCGTCATCGCCATCACCTCCGTGCCCGTCGGACGGGCGCAGAGTCCGTCGTGGCCTTGGCCCGTGTTCTGCGTTTGCGGGCAGGAGACTCTTCGTTATCGTCGTCTTCGTCTGACTTCGCGGTCCGCGACCTGCTCGCGGGCCGGGTGCTCCCGGTCGCTCCGGCCCGGCGGCGCGGCGTGGGCCGCTTACGTGGGGCCGGTTCCTCGTCGGCCTCGTCTTCGTCCGGCTCCTCGGCCGCTGCCTCGTCTTCGTCCTGCTCCTCGTAGGCGTCGGCCTCGTCTTCCTCGCCGGCGGAGTTGTCCTCTGGCGGTTCGTCGGTACTGGGCTGCTCGTCGTCGTCCCGCGAACGAGTGCGCTTGTTGCGGCCGAATTTGCTCACCTTGGTGACATCAGTGACGTTGTCCGCGGCATCGCTGACGGTGCCCGTGATCTCCTGGCCGCCCGATTGGAGCCGGTTGCTCAGCGAGTCGATGCGCTGGCTGGCAGCGGTGACCGCTGCGGCCTTCGCAGCCCCGAGCAGCTCACCCCGGACCGTGTCGCCGAGTTTGGCGACCTCCGGGGAATTCGCGAGCATCTTGGTGCCGAGTGTGAGCAGCTCCCGCGGCCCGCCGCGAAAGCGCCCGGTCGTACCGGCCCCGGCGAGCATCAGTGCCAGCTTCATCCGGCGGGTGCGGCCTAGCAGATAGCCCGCACCGATCGCGGCCGCCATCTGAGTCTTGTTGTTCATCATTGAACCCCTTTTGCCGAGTAGTCACCACGCACCTCTCGCCAACCTCGGAGATGTGTCGCAGGACCGATTTCGGAGATGTGTCGCAAGACCGTGTGCATGGTAGGGGTGCGCATTGTCGACTACCCCAACCCGGCAACGCTCAATCACCAGCACACCACGATTCCGGCCGACTTCACGGAAACCCATTTTCCGTTGTGCAGAAATTCGGTGATTCCGGCCTCTCCGGAGCAGCTGGGATGAACCAAGCCGACTCGTGCGGAAGGATTCTTTCGGAGATGTTGCTGTGCAAGGGAAATCCCTTGCACGGCGGATACACGAGGGTTCGTTGAGCGACGGAGGATCGCTGGTGTTCATTGGTTGGGCAGTGCCACGATGAATTCTTTTCTTGTTGTGTCGTGCGCCGCCTGCTCACGAATCGGCCCTGCCCGCCCGTCGATCAGGTCAGCGTGCAGCGGCCCGCACCGCCGCGACGATCGCCATGACAAGCAGGGCCAGCAATAGGACTACGAGCAGTACCGGCCCGAGGAGCAGTCCGAGGACCAGTAGGAGAATCAGGGCGACCTTGGCCTTGGTGCTCAATCCGGAGACCAGCCCTTTGATCGCGGCCCACACAGGATTCTTACCTGTCAGGGCGGCCCGAACACCCTCGAGTCCGGCTTGCATGCCCACCCCGCCGTGCGCGACCTCGTCGACGAGGGGGTTCATCCACTCCTGGATCTTCTGCTTGATCTTTTCCGTCAGCATGGCGCCGCGGTCTCGCACCGTCTCCTGAAGCCGGCGAATGTGGGCTTTGAGCCATTCGATGGCGGCCTCGACCGACCGCAACACCCGGCTCCAGGTCGTGTCGGCGGGCCCGCCGCGTTCGGTGTCCTTCGCTGACGACTCCGGTCGGCGTGTGCGGTTCGGTGCGGTGGACCGCGGGTGCGCGGATGTGCGGGACCCCTCACCTCGGGGATGTGTGCGAGCCGTCGGCTTCGCGGTGGTGGCCCGTGCCGGCGCACGCCCGGAGGGTGCCTCGCTGTCGGCGCGCCGCCGACGGGGTGTGCCCGAGGCTGCTTCGCTGGTGGCGCCTGTTCGCGTTCGTCGCGGTTTCGGTTCAGACGCCCGCGAGCCGCTGTGCCGCGAGGTGCCCCCAGTCGATGTCGCGGGCGCCGGCCGCCTGCGCGGCAGCCGCCCCGCTTCGGTGGTGGCGGTCGCCGCGAACCTGTTCGCCGCGGTCGATGCCCGGGCCTTCGGCTTGGTTGTGGCGGTCGTGGCCAGGCCTCCGGCGTCAGTGGTCCTGCCGTTGCCGACTGCGCCGCCACTGTGCGATGTGACCGGTGTCCGGCCGTCCGTTCTCGCTCGTGCACCCATAGTTCGCAAGTACCCCCGGGTCGACCTCGGAAACCGGATTCAACGCCGGAATTGCGCAGCGGCCTCGCCGTCTCTATTCGACCACCTGGCTACCAGCGGTGCCCGGTGCGACGGGCTCTCGCAGCGGGGTGCCTCCCTCGCTGACACACTGTTGGGCTTCTGCAGCTCACTGGAGGGTTCCCGAACCCGACAGGTGCGTCCCCGCGCGGAAGTCCTACGGAACGGGACGTCGCGACGCGTCAACCGAAATCCGTTGTGGGAGCACCATCCCACGGCAGTTCGGTGACGTCGTGGAGCAGACGAGCGTGACCGGGTCGTCGTGGCACTCGAGGACAGACTGTTGACGAATGCGCGAACGGTGGGAACCTTTCGGTGCGCCAACGCGTCGAGGTTTCCGGCGCTCTCACGTAGCTCGGCCACGCCCACCGGGCCCGTGGACGCCGTTCTCCACCAGATCACCGCTCGGGTGGCTACCGGCCTCGTTCGATGGACAGTCGAGCATCCGCGCACATAACGGAACCCGACGCGGACTTCCCAGGATTCACAATCTCATAGTTAATGTCCGACGTGATGTTCAGGTTCGGAGCGAACTCGCGCCCCTGGACGTCCATGAGGCCGAGGGCGCGACTGGCGGTGGTCTCAGCTCGCGGACGACTTGGCGATGACCATGTCGGTCAGGGCGGGGACTACCCAGATCCCACACCGCTGTAGAGGGGGCCCGGAGAGGGTCCATGTCCGGTGGTTGCATCAGCAGACACAGATCCATCGACAACGCGTCGACGTCGTGGTCGGTGACCAGGGCCAGCAGATGCCCGGCCGGGCGAGCCTCCGGAACCGCGCGGCCGCCGATGCCGGAATCCATACCCGCATGGGTACCGGCTCGACCGTAGGGCCGATGGGATGGCGGGCGCCGATGAAGCAAGGAACGACGTAATGTAACGCTTCCGCCTGTGAATCAGATCACATATGTGCGTGATGACAAGACTGACGCGGCCGCGGCCGCCCCACACCCACATGAAGGCAGAATTCCCATGGCGACACCCTCGATCCCGACGACTTTCGTGTCCACTCCCAGCACCCGGAGGCGGCGCGATGTGATGAGCACCGCCGAGATCAAGGCGAGAATCGAAGCCATGTACGCCGACGACCGTCGACCCGACAGACGGTCTGCTCGCTGACCTGCCGCCGGTGACGCCGGGAGACGAGCGTCGGGGTGCCGCCCGCCGAGGTGGTTGGTCGTCGGTCCCGGGTGTGCGTGCAGGTGTGCGAGGCACCGGGATGGTTGTCGGTCTGACGAGAATCATCGCCCGTCTGATGGAGCTCGTCGCTGATGCTCAGCTGGCTTCCACGGAATCCGAAAATGCGCTGCGCCAATGGGTTACGTGCCGTTGTTGTGAGTTGTGAGGTGTGTAACGATGCGGGCGTAGCTGGGCAGGCGACGTCCAACGGCGAGAGATGCCATGATCTTGGGCGTTGACTGCGGCTCCTGATGGCGGTGTCGGTTACGACGTGCCGGTATGAGCCTGCAGGCGTTGATGGCGTTGCGCGGGCACGTCACTCCACAGATGACCCTCCGCAACGCCACCCTCGCATCGCCGACGTTGCGCGAAGCCTACGACCAGGCGATGGGCAAGGTGCGCCGCCGGTTCACCCCCACCCCGGTCGGCTAGCCGGTCGTTCCGGACACCGTCAGCTGGCTAGGCAGCGAGATGCTCAAAACGCGCGTCGCCCATGGCTACTGCTCCCGACACGAAGCGGCAGGAGCCTGCCGCTACGCCAACATCTGCGAGACCTGCGACAACTTCGTCACCGAACTCGACTTCCGTGACGCGCTCGAGGCGCACCGCTCCGATATCCAGGCACTCGAAGCCGAAGCCGAAGCCGAAGCCGAAGCCGAAGCCGAAGCCGAAGCCGAAGCCGAAGCCGAAGCCGAAGCCGAAGCCGAAGCCGAAGCCGAAGCCTGCGACCGCGGCTGGTCCGACGAAGCTGCTCGCCACCCCCGCGTGGCAGACGCCCTGACCGACCACCTCCACCGACTCAACCGCTGACTCCAGATCACCAATCTGCGATTGACCCCCCGCGAAGGCCGGTCAAGGGAGAGACTCACCAACGAAATCCGGCGGTGGACCGATGTCGTCGGGATCTTCCCGCGCACCGCCCTCATTCGGCTCGTACGGACCGTCCTCGCCGACCAACACGACGAATGGATCGACGCTCGCCGCTGCCTCGACGGACTGGCCCGCTCCCGCGGAGCTCACCGCGACGACATCGATACCGAACCTACTTCAGGCGGTGACACAGGCGGCTCTGACCGCATAACCATCAGGCGAGGAATCGCACGACGACGTACACCACCTCGCGGGACTTGACCGACTCGCTCGGGACCAGCTGGTTGCCCATTCTGATCTTGCCGGCGGGGTGTGGGCCTAGGGTGGACTCGGTTGTGGAGTTTATGTGTGTCGGCGCATACCGGTGCCGTTCGGCTGGTTCTGCGAGTCCGAGAGGTTTGCGATGACGGATTCGAGCGCGAATACCGCGCGGGTCTCGTTGCGGACGCTGCTGTGGCTGGCTATCGGCATTCTGGTGACGCTGTTCGCGGTGTCCACAGCCTTTTCGGTGTACGGGAGATTGGCGGTACGAGCATCTGTCGACGACCTGTCCGAGCAGCTGCGGCCCGCGCAGCGGGCGGTGGCCGAGCTGACCACGTCGTATGTGAACCAGGAAACGGGACAACGCGGGTACACCCTTACCGGCGATCCGCAATTCCTCGAACCCTATGACGCGGGCCGGCGTGACGCGGCCGCACTGCACACTCGCCTGGACACGCTGCTCGCCGAGGATGCGGCCGCGCAGGCAGCGCTGCAGAGGACCGCCGAGGCGGCCGAGATGTGGCGGACGCGGGCGGCGGAGCCGCAGATCTCTGCGCGCCGCGACAACGCGAGCGAACCGGATCGGATCCAGTCGACGACCGCGACGGGTAAGGAGTTGTTCGACGACCTGCGCACACGGCTCGCGGAATTGAGTGCCCGTACCGACGTCCTGGTCACCGAGCAGGTCGAGCGAGTCCACTCGGCGCAGGCGCTGGCGAACATCGCGACCGTCGTCGCCTTCGTTCTCGCCGTGGTCACGGCCGTGACCGCGGTGTATCTGACGCGGCGGCTGCTGACACGGCCGATCGATCGTCTTCTCGCCGACATCGGCGCGGTGGCCGGCGGCGACTACGGGCGGGAGATCGACACCGACGGGCCCCGGGAGGTGGCGATCATCGCCGGGGCGGTCGACACGATGCGGACCAGCCTGCTGGCGAAGAACGAACAACTCATGGCGGCGGAGCGGGCCCGCGCACGTGATGACGAACAGGGCCGGATGGCGGCGGATCTCCACGATATGACCCTCCAGCGTGTGTTCGGTCTGGGTCTGGCGCTGACCTCGCTGGGCGTCCGGCATCCACGCTTGTCGGCGGATCTGGACCCGCTGATCGACGAGACCGACAGCATCGTGCGTGGATTGCGGGCCGTCATATTCGATCTCACCGGGTCCACCGGGGCCGCGCGGTCCGGGGAGGCGGGCAGCCTGAGTGCCGCGGTGAGCGAGATCGTCGACAACAGTGCCGCCGCGCTCGGTTTCACTCCGGATGTCTGTGTGGAGGGGCCGGTCGACCGGTATTCGGGCAGCGAGGCCGGGCCGGAACTGCAGGCTGCCCTGCGCGAGGCCCTGAGCAACGTCGCCCGCCACGCACAGGCGAGCGTGTGCAGTGTCCGGGTCACCGCCGCCGCCGACGGCCTCGTGTTGACCGTGAGCGACAACGGCACCGGAATCGCGGCGGGAGCCGCGCATGGAGACGGACTGACGAACATTCGGCGCCGCGCCGAGCGGCTCGGCGGTCACGCGGTCTTTCGCGACCTGGGGCCGGGGACAGCGGTCGAGTGGGCGATACCCGCACCGGAGGCGTCTCCACAAGTGACTGATCGGCCGCCGCCCGGTGATGTGTGACTTAGCCACCGCGAGCCGAACGGCCGGTTCACTGGCCAGTTGAGGGCACATTTTCCGGCGGTGCGGTCGGTGATCTTCGCCGACCCGGGCGGTCGAGCCGTCATCCCGACCGGTGACAATCGGTGCTTCCGTCGCTTCGACGGCACCGTCCTCGCTTTCGAGGCCGGGAGCATCGCGTGGTTGATCGCAGTGGGGCAATCACGCCCGAAGTCCGCGTCGCCGAGCCTGATTCATCAACGGCGAGCGGGACAGCGCAGTACAACTCGGATGTGCTTGGTGTCGGTGGGGAGGCGACCACGGCCCGTGATCGTCCGGAGGTACTGTTCTGCGACTCCAGTACGGGTGGAAACTGCTTCCTCGCAAGACCCATCGTTCGGACGCAATCCCGGCAGGCGGATGAGTGGGCGCCGACCCCGGCGGGTACCCCCTAGATGGTGATCGGCATGACCTCCCACGACGCGATCCGACGTTGGATCGCTGAACAGATGTGCTCCACCTCGAGACCGCCGATACCGTCCCCAGGTTGGTTGACCTTCGCACGGGTTCCCGCCGGGTTACGTGTCGACAAATCGCTCCGACCCGGCGGCGGATGATCGTGATCTTCAGTGCGAGTGGTGCGGGGTGCCATCCGCCCCTCTCAGCGCATTGGTGAATACCGCGAGCGCGGTGCTCCGGTTCCGCGAGTTACCGTAGGTAAGTTGTGGTTGCGGGGTCGCGGCGGGTTTTTTTGTGGGCGCTGCTGCGGTCTCCGCGAGTGGTGGACGGCGACGAAATGTGTCTCATTCGCCCGCCGGCTTCGAGTAGGTGGCTCCTTCGTGGTGCCGGGCGCCGGGGGCGGCGCTCACAGCTCGACGCGTAGACCGCCACCTCGGCCGTTTGACGAGCACAGACGATGGAGGATCGATGCCGACCAGTAGGAACAACGCGGACAAGAACGCTGGCTCCGAACCGAAGCTGCTCTCCGGTGGAAACCCACAGATCCCGAAGGGGGAGGGTGACGGACCGGTGCAGGCCTATATCGCCGCGATGCCTGAGTGGAAGCGCTCGCTGGGCGAGCGGCTCGATCGCCTGATCGTGCGGACCGTCCCCGATGTGCACAAGGCCGTGAAGTGGAACCAGCCGTTTTACGGGCACGACGGCGAGGGCTGGTTCCTCAGCTTCCGCTGCTACACGAAGTACGTCCAAGTTCAGTTCTTCCGAGGGAGCTCGCTGGACCCTGTTCCGCCCAAGGCGTCCAAGCACGACGAGGTGCGCTACGTCGACATCCGCGAAGACGACGATCTCGACGAGGGCCAGCTCCGTTCCTGGATCGAGCAGGCAAGCAACCTGCCCGGCGAGAAGATGTAGAGCACCCGTCGGAGAGCATCCCGAGTCGTCGCCCGGTCGTGGTGCGCACCACGACCTCCACCTGCCGCCCCCGCATGGGAGGCAAGCATCGGCCAGCTGCCACCGGAGAGTCGTCGGAGCTCGGGGCACTCCCCGGTGATGACGACTGCATGTCCACGCTCAGATCGAGGTGTGTTTGGACGTATCTGCTGGTTTCTGCGACGGTCAGACGTCGTCCGCGGCGTCCCGCCCATTGCGCTACTGCTGTGTCCACCCCTTTGAACCGTTTCCTCCCCGTACGTGCCGTAATTGCCGGCCCCGGACGCTGTGTTGTCGGGGCAGGGCACGACGCCTGGCACGTGGGCCCGGCACCGCGCGGGATCGTCTACCGCGGCCGGTTCGCCGGCAGTGTCTGCATCGCGATCACCGAGCGCGTCACCGACGCGTTCCCTGCGCTGCCGGCGTTGTCGCTGCCGTTGTCGCCCCCGGGTTGTCCGGGCCGATCGACAGCGCGGCCTATCAGCCCGCCTACACCATCGCCTGACTCTGCGACCGGGTGGGCGAACCGGTTAGTCCGGCGGCGTATGGCGTCCGGCACCGGGGTCGGCCGTCTGAGCCGAACTGTCAAGTATTTGAATCAGGTCGAGCTGAATGTGCCCATGCGGAACTATCCGCCGGTGTCCGTTGTTGACGCATGCAGCGGTCGCGAAGTGTCGCGGCACTCGACGAAGGGGAACATGAACATGCGCATCGGAATCATCGGAGCTGGTCAGATCGGTGGCACGCTGACACGCAGGCTGACTGCGCTCGGTCACGATGTGCGCGTGTCGAACTCTCGGACACCCGACACCCTCGCAGACCTCGACAAAGGCGGTACTGAACACCGAAGCCGCCGAGGGTGCAGACCTGGTGATCGTGAGCATCCCGCAGAAGAACGTCGTGGACCTTCCTACCGGCATCCTCGCAGGCGCTGCCGATGGTGCTCCGGTGATCGAGACCAACAACTACTACCCGCAGCAGCGAGACGGATTGATCGCAGCCATCGAAGACGGTCAGGTAGAAAGTGAATGGGTGCAAGAACACCTCGGCGTTCCGGTGTTCAAGGCATTCAACGGAATCTGGTGGAAGCACCTTCTCGAGAAGGGCCTACCGGAGGGGTCGAGCGGCCGGATCGCGCTCCCCGTCGCCGGCGACGACGCACTGAAGAAGCAGGTGGTATTCGACCTGATCAATCAGCTCGGCTTTGACCCTGTCGACGCCGGCACCGTCGAAGATTCCTGGCGTCAGCAGCCAGGAACCCCGGTCTACGGCAAAAATTTTGATCGGGAAGCTACGTTGAAGGCACTGGCGCAGGCAACGCCTGAGCGCACGGACGAGTGGCGTGCTGTGGCGGAGTAGCGCTCGGTGTCGAGCGGCGATTCCCGAATAGGAAGACGGCGCTCGGGGCACTGTCAACTTGTCTGGAAGGTGAGTCAGCGTAGTTGTTTTGGGCATGAATTGGGTGAGTTTTCATGCCGCTGTTCGCGATTCAGGCGGCAGCGGCGGTCACGGTCGCGTCCTGCCAGGCCGCGAAGCGATCCAAAACGCACTCATCCGCCTTCGCCCGGGCCGCGGTCTACAAACCAGGCGGCGACCTGCGCGCGGGAGGTGAAACCGAGCTTGGCCAGCACGTGCTTGACGTGTCCTTGCGCTGTGCGTGGCGAGATCACCAGGCGGGTGGCGATTGCTTTGTTGGTCAAGCCCTCAGCGACCAGCTCGGCGACCTGTAGCTCGCGTTTGGTCAGTGGCGGCGGCGAAGCGGAAGAGGGCACCACTGCATTCGCCGCGTGAGGCTCGTTGAGGGCGTGAACGAAAGCAGTGTTCAAGTTCAAGGCCTGCCATGACCGACGCAGCGGAATCCGACACCGGCTTCAACCGAAGTCCAGGACCACGGTGTCACCGCGTTCGATCACCCGGTCACCGGCCTCGTGGTGCGGATTGGCGCCGTTGGGTCCGGATCCGACGACGGTGAAATCAACCTGCTCGTGCCCGAATCGGCGCAACAACTCCGCCAGCTCGGCCGCGACCTCGCGTTCACGCCTACCGGCGAAAGACGCCTGCACGATGTGCTCATGTCGGAGATGCCGTATCTGCCTGCAGGGTCCAGTAGTGCACCGGCCACCGGATACGGATCGGTGCCATCGGCCCATTCGACGAGCGACACCGCAGCCGTACCCTCCGCGGATTCGGCATCAGACCGCTCGCGCGCGGGAACCACCATGGTCGGTTGACGATCCGGGCACAACACCAAAATCGTGAGGCGTTCGGTGATCGCGGTCGGCCGATACCCCGCCAACCAGACCAGGTCAGGTCCGGGCGTGACGAGAACACCGTCCAGGCCGACGGCGACGGCATCGTGAACAACCCGCGTCATACGGGTGGCGTAGTCGTCGCCGGTGAACGGTGCCGGCGTCGGATGCGCGATCGATGTCATCAGGCCCTCCGGTGACCTCGGGATGGTCGACTGCCCTCCGAATATCTCCGCAACGGAACCGAAGTCGTTCCGGCGAACCAGCCACGTCGCACGTCCTGCGAGGACGGCTGCTCAGGGCCCTCCGCTCGATCGGCACCGCGTCGACACGGTTCACCTCCCATGAGTTGCGCAATCGCACGCTCTGTCGAATGTGCTCCCGCCCAGCCCAACAAATACGTTTTCCGATTCGGTAACGAGGGCACGACAGCGCAGTTCAATTCTCTATCTCGGTTCACTATCGGACTGATCGGACCGGTCTCGGCCCCGCGTAGATTGTGGCGGTAACGCCACGAAGGGCATTGCCGACACGGCCCGTTGCGCCGCGTTTCTCGGCGTCGGCTCGATGGTCGGAGCCGGCATCTTCGCTCTCCTCGGAGAGGCCGGGGCCGTGGCCGGTTCCGCGGTGTGGCTGTCGTTCCTGCTGGCCGGGGTGGTGGCCACCTTGCAGGGCTATGCCGTCGTGAAGTTGGGAGTGCGGTACCCCTCCTACCCCGGCGGCGATGTGAATCCAGCCCCAGGCGATGAGGGCGAACCGGTAGGGTACTCCACACCCACTGAGAATCCATCGCGCGGCCAAGGGTGCGGGGATCACCTTCGAGGATCTGGGGCAGGTCGGTTCTCCGGGCGGGGGTGGGCCCGGGCCCAGGCGGCGTAGCGGGCGGCGAGGGGGGCGGCGGTGAGTCCGTGCGCCAGGACGGAGAGAGCGATCGTGATCACCGCGGTGGTCAGGAGTAGTTCTTCGTGGGGTAGTTCGCCCGGTTCTTCGATGATGAGGATGGCGAAGACGATGGTGGCGAGTCCGCGGGGCCCGAACCAGCCGAGGAAGGCCACGGTCGGGGCGCGTGGGTGGGTGCCGACAAGGGACAGTGCGACGGGAATCATCCGGACGACGGTCAGGCTCACGACGGCGTATCCGAGCACGGCCCAGGAGAGTCGACCGAGTGCGGGACCGAGCAGCACGGCGCCGAAGACGATGAAGGTCACGGCGCTGAACAGGTCACCGGTCTCGTCGATCATGTGCCCGGCGTCGTCGTCGACGTCGGCGCGGCGCCGGAATGCGCCGAAGGTCAGTCCGCCGACGAACGCGGCGATGAATCCGGAACCGCCCAGCGGCACGGCGGCGGTGTAGGCGAGCAGTGCTGCGGTCACCGGCACGGTGTGCGCCCACAGTGGATCGAGGGCGTGGCGCCGACTGGCCGTCACCAGGACGGCGGCGGCGAGTACGCCTGCCCCGACCCCGGCGACGACCCCGTAACCGATCTGCTCGGTGACCAGACGGGCGGCCGCACCGTCGCCGATCGCACCCGCTTCGGCTTGCGCGATCGCGAGCACGATCAGGAACAACGGCACACAGATACCGTCATTGAGGCCGCTTTCGACGTTCAAGCCCTGGCGTATCCGCATCGGCAGCACGGGGAGGGTGACCACGGCCTGACCGAGCGCGGCGTCGGTGGGGGCGAGGATCACTGCGAGCAGCAACGCCTCGGGCCAGGCGAGATCGCCGAGCACGATCGCGGCGGCACCGAATCCGGCCGCGATGGTCAGCGGCAGGCCGATACCGAGAAGTCGCGCAGGTAAGGAAATCTCGGTGCGGAGTTCGGCCAGGTCGACGTGCGCAGCGTCGGAGAACAGCACCAACGCCAGCGTCACCTCGGCGAGCAGTTTGACGATCTCGGCGGTGGCGTGCACGTCGACCACTCCGGCCGCCTCCACGCCGAGCAGCAGCCCGGTGACGGTGAAGACGATCGGGGCGGTGATCGGCGTGCCCGCCACGCGCCGGGAGATCGCCGCGAAGCCGAGCAGGACAACGGCGATCGCGGGCAGCGCCCACGTCATGGCGGCCACGCGTCATTCTCGGTCGATGTCGGCGTGGCGCGAGGTCGTGTCGTGAGACCGCAACCCTCGATCCGCATGATGAATCTCCTGTCCCATCGTCGTCCTCATCGGTTGCGGAAATGCCTGTCGCACTGTTCGTTGTCGCTAGCCGTTTATCTCGCCGGTCGATATGGCCGTGCGGCTCCGTCTTGGTCGGGGTGCCAGGTCGAGACGGCCCAAATCACCACGGCGTTGAGGGCGATGATCGTGATCGCCCACATGGGGTAGTAGGGCAACCAGAGGAAGTTGACGAGGATCGAGATTGCGCAGATCACCATGGCGCCCCCTCGCGCCCAGGCGGCACCGGTGAACAGGGCGATTCCGGCGGCGGTAACGATCGCGCCGAGAACCAGGTGGGTCCACCCCCATGCGGTGAGGTCGAATTGGTAGGTGTAGTCGACTCCGGTGACTATTACGTCATCCTTGGAGATCGCGGACAGGCCCTGGAGTAGCTCGAGGACACCGACGGTAACCAGCAGAACCGCGCCACCCATCGCGGACCCTTGCGCCACACCGCGTTTGACCACAGATTCCTCGGACATGACCGTTTCCCTTCCCGGGCAACGCGTGAAGTTTCCGGCGAACTCCATTGTCCTCCGGTCGGGCCGGTGATGGCGGCAATTCGCGGCAGAAGTGGGCCCGCCGAGTTGTCACCAGGGCCAGGAGCGCGGGGGATGACGCCCACGCGTGATGGATTCCGACCCGGACCGTCGCCGCCGGATCTCGAACATGCCCGCGGTCATCGCCTCCGACCCATTGCCCTGGCAGGTTGTCGCGGGATGCGCCAACCGACGCACTTCATTTCCGCTGCCCAGGCACCGTCCGTTGCCTCCGGTGGTTCACCCTGGGGCGGTCAACATCGGTCGGGGGTTTGTCGCGCATCTTTTCCGCTTCTTGCTCGATCCGATCGACGGCGTCGTCGTTGTCGGGGACGGTCACCACCTTGGCGGCGAAGGCGATCGAGATGACGATCGCCAGCCGCGTTCAGCACCAGGCCGGCGATCGCCAGCGGCTGGCCGATCTGCAGAAATCGCTGCATGGGATCCGCAGCTTGGGTACGTGCCGTCTCGGATGAATTCGAATTGCTTACCCGGCGACCTGGGCGCTTTGCTCGTCGAGGAACTGTTGCAGGAGTTCGCCGGAGTGTTTGATGTGGTCCATCATCGCTTCACTGGCCTTCTTGGAGTCACGATTGCGCAGTGCGTCAAGCACACGCTTGCGTCCGGCAGCAGGGGGATAGCGATGTGTGGTCACGAAGAATCTGCTCGGAACGTACAACAAGGTGGTGGTCAAGAGGAGTTTGAGCTTCGACGAGTCTGAACTTCTGTTGATGATTCTGTGAAACTCGTCGTGGAGGTCTTGCACACGCGCGCTGTCCCCTTTGGCTGCGTACTCGTCGATCTTCTGATCGATTCGTTCGAGGGCCGCGAGGTGATCGGCAGTCAGATTCAGCGCGGCCCTTCCCGCGAGTTCTCCGGCCAGGAAGGCCTGAGCTAGAAAGATGTCGGCGATATCGGTTCGGCTGAGGGTGAGGACTCGAAAGCCCTTTCGTGGTTCGAGGCTGAGGAAGCCTTGGCCGCGTAGTGCCTGCAGTGCCTCGCGCACTGGTGTCGGGCTGACGCCGAGTTCCTCCGCGAGGATCTCCGCGCGCACTCGGTAGCCTGCTGGATATTGTCCGGTCAGTATCTGTTCCCGGATGTGGGACTCGACCTCCGTGGAGAGTTGGGGTCGGCCAATGAGCCCACTCTGCTGCTCTGTATTCGGCATGACCGCCCTCTCCCCGTTACAAGCTCCGACTTCGGGATCACTTTACTACAAACTCTATAGATAATACTATTTTGGTGTCGAGATGGCAGCTACATCAGGATGGGGGAGTTCCTGTCGGGTCTGCTCCACCTTCGTGGTCGGCGACAAGTGGGTCGGTTGAACTCTCGATCGTAGTGTTGGACCGGCCTACCCCGCCGGAGCGGAGCGCGGCGAGTGAAGTCGCGGGTACAAGCCGCGTCATCTTCCTGAAACTGACTGGCAGCGCCCACGCAGACCTCCTCCACGCAGCATATTTGCAACTTTGAGAGATTCGAGGACGGCCAATGACTGAACACACTCGACGGCGAATGGTGCAGATCCGGGGAGAAGTTCCTGCTGAGTGGGAGAATCTACTCGACCTGGATCCGACGTTTGCCGAAGCTTTCGCGGCGTACCTTGCGTCGGCATATGAGTCGGACGTACTACCGGCGCACGTTCGCGAACTGCTCCTCCTCGCGCATGACGCATCGGTCACGGTGCGCGATGTCGGCGGAGTCGAGCTGCGGGTGAGGCGAGCCCTCGAGTTCGGAGCGACGGAGCGCGAAGTGCTCGACGTCTTGTTCCTCCTGCCGTTCATCGCGATACATGGCCTCAGCGAGGGACTTCCGCTCGTTTTCGACCGTGACCGGTATGGCGTTCCGGATGCCACCCGCGGGCCATACTGGGCCGCGTTCGAGGAGCGTTTTCCAGGCGTGCACGGGATGATGGCTGCGGAGCTACCGCGATTCTTCGACGCCTACCGAAATTTGGGCGAGGTGATTTGGCATCAAGCTGAGCTGGAGCCGCACTGGCGGGAACTGGCCCTCGTGGTGGCGGATATGTCCACCACCCATCTGTTCACCGAGGGCGCCGCGATTCACATCCAAAATGCTCTGAGATACGGCGCTACGAAGGATCAGGTGGTTGCGGCACTAGCGCTGACCTCCACTTTTGCCAGCACTGCCGTAGAACTCGGGGTGCGCGCGATCGCTTCGTATCGCGCCCGCAATCGATGAAAAATCGGTTGAGGCAGGTGAAGCCGATGGCCGTGTAAAAGTGCACCGGCCGAACTCGTCTGAGGGCATGCCGACCTATGCGTGCTCGCCGCGGAGCGAGGGCGGCCACAACTAGGTGTTGACGTGACGGGAACCACTTCTATATTTTCTATAGAAAATCTTGACTCCTCTGATGCAAAGGTCTGCCCATGCCGACTACTCCAGCTCAGCGACGGCCCAGTCAGCGACGACTGATCGTCGCTGGTATCTCGACGTCGACCATCGAGTACTACGACTTCCTGCTATACGGGACGATGGCGGCGCTGGTCTTCAATCACCTGTTCTTCCCGTCCTTCAGCCCTGCGGCCGGCACGCTGGCGGCGTTTGCCAGCTTCGCGTTCGGCTTCATCGCGAGGCCGATCGGCAGTCTGATTTTCGGTCGGCTCGGAGACCGTATCGGCCGCAAGCGCACCCTGATGATCTCGCTGACGCTCATGGGACTCTCAACACTGGTGATCGGCATCATGCCGACCTACGCCACGATCGGGGTGGCAGCCCCGATCATCCTGGTGCTCATGCGGTTTCTGCAGGGGCTCGCACTGGGTGGGGAGTGGGCCGGAGCGTCCCTCGTGCTCGTCGAGAATTCTGTTCCGGGACGCGAAAACTTCATGGCGAGCACCGTCCAAATGGGTTCGCTCGGACTGGTGTTGTCGAGTCTTGCCACTACTGTGACGTCCAAACTGACCGGGGACGCGTTCGTGACGTGGGGCTGGCGTTTGCCGTTTCTGGTCGGATTCGTTCTGTTTCTGTTCACGTTCTGGGTGCGCAGGAACATCGAAGACGGTGTGGAGTACACCGAAGCAAGGAAGAACGCCGACGAACGCGACGCGCTCGGGTTGGTGCAGACCGTGCGGGCTTTCTGGAAGCCGATCGTCCTCGGGTTCTTCGTCACCGGCGGCGGTGTGGTGGTGTACTTCACGATCACGACGTACGGGATCGCCTATGCTGCAGGAGCATTGGGGTATGACCGATCGTCGGTACTCGATGCGCTGACACTGGCGGCGGTGGTGTACACCGTCGCGATTCCGCTTGCGGGATGGTGTGCCGATCGGTGGAGTGCACGGGTGGTGCTGACGGCGGGGTTCGTCTTCGGCGTGGCCTTGTCTTTCCCCTTCTTCTGGCTCCTCGAGCGCGGAGTCGTCGGGGTTTTCGTCGGACTCGCGTTGTATCTCGCGCTCTCCCATGCCCTCATCCAGGCGCCGCAGGCGGTCGTGTACAGCAAGCAGTTCCCTCCGCTGGCCCGCTATACCGGCACCGCCCTGAGTCATGCCCTTCCCACCGCGGTGGTCGGCGGTACTGCTCCGGTCATCGCGCAGGGACTTCTCAATGCGACCGGGACAAATGCGGCGATTTCCATTTATGTCCTCGTCATGGCTGCACTCGGCATAGTGTGCTCATACCTGCTTACCGCTCGGCAGTTCGGGCCCGCGAGTCGCCCGAGTGCCGATAGTGAGGCAGTGCGAGGAAGCGTTCCCGACCTGGCCGGCTAGGGCGCGCAGCTCTCCCGTCAACCGCCGCACCCATCGGCAGCTGATGGTTGACACCATATTGCCTCCCGCATATTCTATAGAAAATAGTAAAAGAGGTGTCTACCGTGGATGAAACCGATACCCCATACGCCCTGGCAAATGAACCGGATGTGGCGGCGGTATTCGAGGCCTATGCCGCCCGTCGCCCGGAACAGCCGTTGGTTGTCGACGAGGACCGCATGGTGACGGCTCGACAGATGCTGCACGTGGTGCAGACGCTCCAACACAACCTGGGTCTGGCTGGGCTGGAGCCGGGTGAGGCGGTCGGCGTCCTGCTCCCCAATGGGTGGAGGTGGCTCGCAGCCACCCTGGCGCTGGTACGCGGCGGATACATCGCCGTGCCACTCAACACCTGGTACAGGTCAGCAGAGTTGCGCTCGGCACGAGGAAAGTCGCGGTTGCGCGCCGTGATCTCGCAGTCGGAGATCAATGGCCGGGACTACGTCTCATTGCTGGCAGGTTCCTCCCTGCTGGAGCCCGACCTGGACGCGCGCTATCGAGGTGCCTTCCTGTGGGACGGGGAATTGCCAACCGGTCTGTCGACGGTGCCGACCCGGATGCCCGCTTCCGTCGTCACATCGCACGAGGACACGGCAATGTACGTCTTCACCAGCGGCAGTAGCGCCGAGCCCAAGGTCGTCGTGCTCCGACACGGGGATCTCATGCGAAACGGATACGCGATGGGACAGCGACTCGGGGTGGAAGTGGGCGATCGAATCTGGTTCGCCGCCCCGCTGTTCTTCGGACTCGGCTGCGCCAACGCCGTGACCGTCGCTCTCACCCATGGGGTGACGCTCTGCCTGCAAGAACGGTTCGATCCGGCACGATCCGCCGCATTCATCGAGAAGCACCAGTGCACGGTGTTCTACGGCGTCGGCCCGATCGCTCGCGGTCTGGCGAAGGAGCAGGCCGTGAACCCCCGAGACCTGTCGTGCCTGACGAAGGGGGTGATCGGGGTGACGGCCGAGGACAAGAGAGTGGCGATCGACAAGCTGGGACTCAGCAACGCCCGCAGCGTGTATGGGCTCACCGAGTGCTACGGGCTAGCGGCGATGACCGAGCCGGGCGACGATGCAGCAGCACTTGTTCACACCCAGGGACGGGCCTTGCCGACCCAGGCCATTCGATGCGTTGACCGCATGACGGGGGATGTCGTAGCCGAGGGTTCGGCAGACCGGCTCGGTGAGATCCAGCTTCGAGGGTGCACGACACCCGGCTACCTGAACAATGACGAAGCCAACGCGGCGTCCTTCACCCCCGATGGATGGTTCCGTACCGGCGACCTCGGATGGATCGATTACGAGCAGCGACTGCATTTCGCGGGGCGGGTGAAGGAGGTGGTCAAGATCAACGGAATCACTATCTCCCCAGCCGAGGTCGAGGCTTTCATCACCGAGCACCCCAATGTCGAGGACGCATATGTTTTCGGTTGGCCGATCGACGACACGGAGGAGAAGTTGTGTTGCGCGGTCGTGCTGAATTCGTCCGACCGCAAGACGGATGAGGAGATCGGCCAATGGCTCGGACACTGGCTCCGCGAACGAATCTCATCGTACAAAGTCCCCGTCCGGTTCGTCGTCATCGAGGAAGGCAAGGTGCCGATGACCGCGACCGGGAAGATCAGTAAACGGCTCATTGGCGAGCAGTTCATCGGACTGCAGGCTAGCGCGGAGGAGAACACATGCGTCAGGTGATGATGGAACGATTCGGTGGACCTGAGGTGCTCGACATCGTCCATTCCGCCGATCCGCAACCTCGTGCGACCCAGGTGATCGTCCAGGTCGAAGCCGTGGGAGTGTGCGGGCACGATACCGCCGACCGGGCCGGGTTGACCCGGATACCGACACCGTGCGTGCTAGGCCATGAAATCGCGGGCACCGTAGTAGACATTGGTGCATCAGTGACCCACATCAAGGTGGGCGACCGAGTGGCCTGCAAGCAACACCACACCTGTGGATGGTGCACCGCATGTCGGACGGGGCGGGAACTCGACTGTACGCAAACCGTTTTCGTCTATGGCGGCTACGCAGATTTCGCCCTACTCGAGGAAGACACCCTTGCTGTGCTGCCCGACCAGGTGTCCATGGCAACCGCTGCGGTCGCGGCCTGTGCGGTGGGTAGCTGCGTGCAGGCACTCGCCGGCGCCGCAAATCTGAGGCCCGAAGACACGGTGCTGATCACCGGCGCCGGCGGCGGCCTCGGCATTCACGCGCTGCAGGTGGCCGCCGCGAAGGGGGCACGGGTGATCGCCTTGACGTCGTCGGCGTCGAAGATCGAATCCCTGCGCAAGTACGGTGCACATGAGGTCGTCCTCTCCACAGATGACCCCGTGACGCACCTCGCGGATCTCACCCGAGGACATGGCGTCGACGTCGTACTCGACAACGTCGGGCTTCCGTCCGTTTTCGACACCGGATTTCGAGCCTTGGCCCGCCGCGGTCGCTACGTCCTCACCGGCCAACTCGAGCGCGAGAAGATCAGCCTGTACCCAGCCTTCGTGTTCTTCAAGGAGGCCGTCATCACAGGTTCGGCCTCGACCTCGTCGAAATCGTTTCTCGAAGCGATCGAACTCGTCGCATCAGGATCGGTCACCGGTGTCACCACCGAGTACTCCCTCGATCAGGTCGTCGATGCCCATCGGGCGGTCGAGAATTCGGCGGTGCTTGGCCGGGCGGTTCTGGTGCCGTGAACGCCCTGTCAATCTCGCCGTGCGTCGAGCACAGCGAGATGCTCTGCCCCGGTCCGGCAATCGAGCTGGCGATGCTGCTCGGCCTCCCGGACCGGCCGCCCGATAAGGACGCCGCGCTGCCGCCACTGTGGCATTGGGTCTACCTACCGGAGCGCCCGAACCGGGCCGATCTCGGAGAGGACGGCCTGCCCACACACGGATCACTCGTTCCCTCCCCGTCCACCGGCAGTCGACGACTACTCGCGGGCGGCACCGTCGAGTTCATCTACGAACTGCGGATCGGCCGCTCGGCGACACGCCGCTCGGTCGTGGCCGGCCGGCAGACGAAGGCGGGTAGGTCAGGCGGCCTCGTATTCACGACAATCGTCCATGAAATTGTTCAGAACGGCCGGATCTGCATCCGTGAGAGGCAGGACGTTGTCGACGTCCCGCCGCGCTCGGTGGCCGGCGCGCAAGGCGACCGACCGACCGAGGTGGTCGGCCCGGATTCTGTCGAAGTTTCGATCGATCCAGTTGTGTTGTTTCGTTTCTCCGCCGCGGCGGGTGTGTCGCACCGCATTCATTGGGACGAGAAGTACGCGCAGGAGGTCGAGGGGTATCCCGGGCTCGTGGTGCAGGGCCCGCTTCAAACAATTCTGATGGCCGAAGGTCTTCGGGCGAGGCGCCAGCAGGCCCCCCGTGCGCTCGAGTACCGATATCTCGCTCCACTCATCGCGAACAAGCGAATGTTCATCTGCTGGAACGGTGCCGAAGCCTACGTCCAGGACGGAACCGGACGGAGAACCGCGTGGGCGAGAGTCCGCGAGTGAACAGGCGGGTCTGCGCTCACATTCTTACAATGAAAGAAGAATCTGGTGAGAGATAGCAACAGCAGTGCCAGCGCACTCACGCTGCCGCACGACGCCCGAGTGATCGGCGCGGGCCTCGGGTTTACCGAGGGGCCGGCAGCGCTGAATACCGGCGAAGTCGGTGTGGTGAGTATCAACCGCGGAAAGGTGTATGCGGTCGACCTGCAGGGTGCGGGCGCACGCGAGATCGCCGAGACCGGTGGTGGACCCAACTGCCTCGCTGTCGGGGCGGAGGGAGAAATCTGGGTAACCCAGAACGGTGCCACCGCGATGGCGAGCAAATCTGCTCTGTCTCGGCCCCCGTCGATCCAGAGGATCGACGCCGGAGTGGTGTCAACCGTGCTGGACACCGGTGTGTCCGCCCCGAGTGACTGCGTTATCGGCCCCGACGGCCGACTGTGGTTCACTGATCCGGCAAGTCACGGCACCGGCGCGGGGAATGCCTCAGGTGCTCTGCGTGTATTTGATCCCGAGACGTCGAACGTGTGCACCCTGCTTGAAGGCTTGCAGTTTCCGAACGGGTTATGCTTCGCGCGCGAACCTGGCCACCTCTACGTGGCCGAGACCGTGCGCGGAGTTGTGCGGCGGTACCGGTTTGACGGGGCCCAATGTCAGTGGGATGGATGGGAAGTCGAAGTCCCGGGCGGAACCCCGGACGGTATCGCCCTCGATAGTCAGGGATGGCTGTGGGTTGCCGGCGGAACGGGCGACAACGTCGTCGCATTCGACCCCGCTGGGAAGGTTCGCAACGAACTGTCATTCGGTCACGGAGTGCTGGTGACCAGTGTCTGCTTCGCCGGCGAACGACTCGATACCCTCGTCGTCACCGTCGCAAAAGGTGGTTCCGTCATTGCGTTGCCGGCGATTCACCCAGGGCAGCCGTTGCCGGTGACGCGTCTCGACGAGATCGTCGATGCGGCGAAAAGGTTTGGGTGCCATGAGTGACCGCCCGTACGACGGCATCCGCGTACTCGAGTTCGCGGGCCTGGGTGCTGCCCCCTTTGCGTGCAGCCTGCTGGCGGATGCCGGAGCTGACGTGATCCGGATCGAACGTCCCGGCGGAACGCCTACGACTCCGTCGCCGACCTTTCGTGGACGCACCACCATCGAGGCGGACCTCAAGAACGCGGACGATTGCGCACGAGTGCGGGAAATCGCCACTCGAGCAGATGTTCTCGTGGAGGGATTCCGGCCGGGAGTCATGGAGAGGCTGAGGCTCGGTCCCGGCGACCTCTGCCACGACCATCCGGGGTTGGTATATGCGCGAATGACCGGTTGGGGGCAGTTCGGGCCGGCCGCCCATGAGCCGGGCCACGATCTGAACTACCTCGCCATGTCGGGGGCCGCGCGATCGATTGCCCGAGAGGACGAGGACCCGGTGCCGCCCCTGAACATGATCGCCGATTACGGGGGCGGCTTGATGCTCGCTTACGGAATCGGTCTCGCGCTGTTCGAACGCCGTACCTCAGGTCGGGGCCAAGTGATCGACGCAGCCATGGCTGATGCGGCACTACTGCTGATGTCGGGCTTGTGGCAGCGCAAAGCCGAGGGTCGTTGGTCCCCGGTTCCGGGGACCAACGACATGGATTCCGGTGCCCCGTTCTACAACAGCTACCGAACCAGCGACGGCCACTACATGGCCGTGGGCAGCGTCGAGCCGAGGTTCTACAAGAACCTCCTGCGGGTGCTCGGGCTCCAACACGACCTGCACGACCTGCAAAATGACCGGGCCCGATGGCCGGAGGCCAAACGCCGCATCGGTGACGTCTTCGCCACCAAAACTCGCGCTGAATGGACAACACTCTTCGCCGGCGCCGAAGCTTGTGTGACACCCGTCAACGCTGTCGAAGAAGTTACATCCGATCCGCACGTGCGTGCACGCGCAATGATGCTGGACCAGAACGGAATTAAGTTTCCCGCGGCTGCGCCGCGACTGAGTCGCACGGAGCTGAAACTCAGCGACTCATCCATCCGGCCACTCGCTCTACACGATGTCGTCGAGCAATGGCGCAGCGCTGATGCTACCCAACAACCAGTTAAGGAGGGCATGTGACTAACGTGCTCGATCTGCCCCCGTTGAGGTCGGACTTGTTCACCACGGAACCGTTCGCATTGGTCGGCACACAATGTGAGTCCGGGCATTCCTCGTTCCCGACCAGAGATTTCTGCCCGGTCTGCTATTCCACCGACGTCCAACCGATCGAACTGCCCCCTTCCGGGACGGTGGAGACGTTCACCACGGTTCACCAAGCCCCGCCCGGGGTGACAGTTCCCTATCACCTGGCCTTCGTGAGGCTTCCCGGTCCCGTGGTTCTCCTGTCCCGGCTGCAACTCGCCACCGGTGGGGAACCGCAGATCGGCGACGAAGTCCATATCGTTCCATCCCGGATGCGGATTGACGACGTCGACCATCTCACCTTCGCTTTCGAACTGAAGGAGCACGCATGACGAGGACACCGGTCCATGCCGCCGGGGCCGGCATGGTCAGATTCGGCAAGTATCCGAAGAGCGTCACCCTCGAGAACATGGCGGTCGATGCCGCTCGGACCGCCCTCTCCGAGGCGAATGCAACCCCCCAGAATATCGATGCCCTGTACCTCGGAACCGTTTTCGGGGGATCGGTCGCAGGCCAGCGGGTTGCCGCGCAACTGGGGATGTCGGGCCAACCCGTCACGAATCTCGAGAACGCCTGTTCGAGCGGTGCAACCGCAGTGCGCGACGCATGGGTCGCAGTGTCGTCGGGTCTCCACGATGTCGTTCTGGTCGTCGGTGCGGAAAAGATGACCGATCGAATTTCAGGTGGGATTCTCGCCGACCTCTCCGACCTCGACGCGGCAACCGGCTTGATCATGGCCGCCAACCACGCAATGAGCGCTCGCAGGTACATGCACGATCACGGCGCCACACGCGCACAGATCGCCGCAGTCGCAGTCAAGAACCACGCACACTCCGTACATAATCCATTTGCGCAGTATCAGCATGCGATCAGTTCGGCTCAAGTCCTCGAAGCAAGGCCGATTGCCGATCCGTTAGGACTCCTCGACTGCAGCCCCATCAGCGACGGCGCCGCCGCGCTGGTCGTCGCGAATACGGCCGGCCTCGCACGACTCGGCTTGGACCGAAACCATCCACGAATCCTTGGATGTGGACTTGTCAGCGGGACCTTGCACGACGGCACCCGCTCGATCAACGAAGAGGACATTTCCCGCCGCGGCGGCGAAGCTGCTTGGAACATGACAGGAATCGACCCCAGTGACGTCGACTTCGTGGAAATGCACGACTGCTTCACCATCGCGGAGATCGTCCGGATGGAAGGCCTCGGATTGATACCACGCGGCGAAGGCGGCCGGTGGGCCGAACAAGGCCTGACCGCGTTGGGAGGAAAGCTCCCCGTCAACCCCAGCGGCGGACTCCTTTCCCGAGGACACCCGGTCGGAGCCACCGGTGTAGCCCAGGCTTGCGAGTTGACCTGGCAGCTGCGGGGGCAGGCCGGCGGCCGTCAAGTCGCAGGTGCGAAAACGGGCCTGGCGTACTGCAAGGGTGGCACCGTGGCGGGAACCGACGGCGCCTCCGTCACCACGTTGGTGATGCAAGCATGAACCACCCCACCACTCCATTGTTGTTGCCTGCGACCGCGCTGGTCGGTATCGGCGCCGATTCACACGCTCTCACCGCCAAACTCGACCTCGAAGTGTATGCAGCAGAAGGAGCCACCCAACAGGTCTGCATCGTTGTCACCCCGCCTGCACCCCTGCCCTTCGCGGCGTCGACGGAAGAAGACCTCGAATCCGCGAAGACCCTCATCGCAGACGTTGTGCATTCCCTTCAGAGCGCAGTAACAAAATTCCGGGAACAAGGGGTTGCGCACGGGAGCATCGCCGTTCTAGCACCTGCCAAAGCAGTGTTGGGGGAGTCGAGTTCGGTACTGCCGGGCTTGGTTGGGGGCGCGGTGCTTTCACTGTGTCGAACCGTGGCCATCGAGCTGAAGAAAGACTCCGTCTCACTGAACACGGTCCTACACGGTGACTTCTCCGTCGCCGAGTGCGACGCGATCGCATCACTTCTCCACGTATTCCGGTCCAGCCCCGCGCTGACCGGTCAGGAAATCTACACCGCGGACGGACCCAATCTCGGAAGGATCAAACCATGAGCGTTCGAACAAACAAGATCGCTCTGGTCACCGGCGCCGGCAGTGGAATCGGAGCAGCCACTACAACCAGCCTCCTTCGCGAGGGTTATACGGTTGTCCTGACCGACCTCCCACACGTGATCGAGCAGCGCTGGCACCAGACCCTGCCGGCGAACGTGCATCCATTTCCCCTGGACGTAGGTGATCGCAACTCCCGCATCGACGCCATCGAATCAGTGGCCTCCGAGTACGGCCGCCTCGACGTCTTGGTCAACTGCGCAGGTATCAGCAGAGATGCTCGCCTTACCAACATCACCGACAGCGACCTGGAACTCACTCTGGATGTGAACCTCATCGGAGCGCCCTCGCTCGTTTGCCAGGCGCTTCCACTGATGGAAGCCGCCGGAGGGGGCGCGGTGATCAACATCGCATCACGGGCGTGGCTGGGGATTTTCGGCTCCGGCGCATACTCCGCCTCCAAGGGCGGGTTGATCGGCGCAACGAGATCGTTGGCGCTCGAGATCGGCGCGCTGGGAGTCACCGCGAATTGCATCGCACCGGGGTACATCGAAACCCCTCTGTCGGCCACACTTCCTGCGCAAGTACTCGAAAAGACCTTGCACTCCATCCCGGTAGGACGCGGAGGCGTCCCGGACGATATCGCGGCCGCCGTCAGGTACCTGGTCTGCGAGGGCTCCTATGTCACCGGCCAGGTCCTGACCGTCTGCGGTGGCCGCTCCATCGGAGATCCTGTCTCGCTATAGGAGTGGGGTGGTGCTCCTCGATCGCGACTGATCGGCGATACTTCGGCTCTACCGCGCCGCTTGGCCTATTTTTTCCCACCCTCGGGACCCACGACGCGACCGAGACGGTCGCGCAATTGAAGGGAGATGTCGAAATGTCCAGTCCGCGCACCGCGCACATCACCGGCGAGGACCAGAATCGTGACGCCCAGGCAGTCCGTTACGAATGGAGCACGATCGGCTTCCAACTCTTGAACCAAAGTGCCGCATCCTCAGCAGTCGATCGATGGGCTCAGGACGGGGACGACGGCGGAATCTACCTCGGCGCCTGGACGTCGGAAAATGGCAGACTCGGCCGAATCTGGGTGCTGCGCCGCTTCCCCGACAGTGCGGCCATGCTGGCCGCACGAGAACGACTCCGCCTCGACGGCCACCCTCTCGCCTCCATCGACGCGATCGAGTCCGTCAGCGTGGAGTCGTTCGCACCCTTGCCGTTCATGCCTCTCGTGGAAACCGGGACGTTCGGACCTGCGTACGAGATCCGCGACTACAGGCTCGTCCCCGGTGGTCTCACCGACACCATCGCGGGTTGGCGTAAAGCACTTCCGCTTCGCGATCCGGTCGACCCGATAACGGTGGTGATGTACGCCCTCGACGGTCCTGACCGGCTCCTTCACATCTGGCCGTTCAAGAGCCCCAACGAACGGCTCGCTGTCCGGCGAGAAGTGTACGAAGCCGGGATTTGGCCACCTCCGGGAGGTCCGGACGTAATTCGGGACGCGGATTCCACTATGGTCTGGCCGCTGCCGTCGTCACCTTTGCAGTGAAGGTACCGGCATCACCGCGGACAGATAACGGTGAGCCGTCATGCTCGGGTGCGCGTTTAGTCAGGCGACCAACAAGCCCGACGGCACCGACAACATGGACATCTATGGCAAGGAACCTCGAAGCGACCTCGAGACCGGGGTTACGAAACGGAACAGGAAGGGTTATGCATTCACTCAATCGAGTTGCTGCTGTCGTTGGGGTCGGCGCAACGACATTCGGAAGCCTGTCAGGAAGATCGGCTGAACAGCTCGGAGCCTGGGCACTGGACAACGCGTTAGCAGAGGCTGGCCTCCCGGCCTCCGACGTCGACGGTCTCATGGCAACAATGGTGCCACCGCCAACTCCACCTACGGTGGCTTCGTTGGCAAAGCGATGGTTGACATCGCGATGATCGCGACCATGATCAGGCGGCGCGCCCGAACCTGACGGTTTTCAAATGCTCGCTCAGATCTACGCAGTCGCTCTTGTACGAGATAGTGGTGGATTTCCTGATCCTGGCGCCCGATCATCTCCCGCTCCTGATGGGCGTGCTAACCAACCCGGCAGAGCGGCGCTCACCGATGTCGAACCGCAACTAACCGGCAGCGTCGACGAGGTAGGTGTTGAGAACTCGTGCAATGTCCGCCAAAGCTCGTGGCGTGGTCATACGAATATGGGTGGCATCGATGGGATAGTAGTCGATTGAACCAGTTATGTATGGTTGCCAGCAACTTTCGGCAACCTCCCGAGTCATATCGTCAGCTGCGGCGGCGAAGAAAACCATGTCTCCGTCGAACACGGCGGGGTGGTAGTCGGCGACCAACCGGGGCGCGTCATTGAAGGATTCGACGATCCGCTTCACGTGTGATGGCTGGAGAAACTCGAATGACCCGGTTCGCAAATGAATCAATTCGGTCGCTTGTTCAGCCGACATGGTTTCCCCCGCGGCATCGAAGTCTTCGGCACCGAATCCAAACAGATCGGCTAGCTCGACCAGGATGTCTTCAACAGTGAATTCCTGGTTTGCAGTCGAATCCGCTTCGCGGAAAAAGCTGTCCAGCATCGCCAGCATCGAGACCTCCTTCCCGAGAAGGCGAAATCGTGTGGCTACGGCGTGGGCAATAACTCCGCCCAAGGACCAGCCGAGCAGGTGATATGGCCCATCTGGTTGCACGGCCTGGATCTCCCGGACGTAGTGCTCCGCCAACTGTTCGATCGAACGGGGATGCGGGTCGTCTTCGACGAGTTCGGGGGATTGCAGCCCGTAGATTCGCCGTCTCGGTTCGGTGTATCGACCCAAACCTGCGTAGCACCAGGCCAATCCGCTAGCCGGGTGTATGCAAAAGATCGGGTCGGAATCCCCAACTGATGTGATCGGGAACAGGACGTCGAATGCCGAAGGTCCGGTCGGCACAATAGGTGTAGACCCGTCGGAGACCGCCTCGACTCTACTGGCGATCGCTTCCACCGTGGCTCCAGTGAAGAGCCATGTCACTTGCATCTCGACGTCGAGAGCCTCGCGCAGCCGCGCACTGACCTGGATGGCGAGCAGCGAGTTGCCGCCGAGGGTGAAGAAGTCGTCGTCGAGTCCGACTCGGTCGATGCTGAGGACGTCGGCGAAGACGTCGGCGATGGTCTGTTCGGTGGGGGTGACCGGCGCCCGGAACTGCCGGTTCAACGGCGCTGGTGCGGGGAGTGCGCGGCGGTCGATCTTGCCGTTGGTGGTCAGGGGTAGTGCGTCGAGGATGGTGATGGGGGTGGGCACCATGTAGTCGGGGAGGTGGTCGGCGGCGAAGGTGTGGATTGTGGTGGGGTCGAGGGGGGTGTGGTTGCGGGGGACGACGTATCCGACGAGTCGGTCGCCGGTGTGGTGGTCGTGGTGGACTGTCACTGCGGCGTGGGTGATGTCGGGGTGGGTGGTGAGGGTTGCTTCGATTTCGCCGAGTTCGATGCGGTGGCCGCGGATTTTGACTTGGAGGTCGCGGCGGCCGAGGTATTCGAGGGTGCCGTCGGGGTGCCAGCGGACGAGGTCGCCGGTGCGGTACATGCGTTGGCCGGGTGGGCCGTAGGGGTTGGCGATGAACCGTTCGGCGGTCAGTGCGGGTCGGCTGTGGTATCCGCGTGCCAGCTGCACCCCGGACACATACAACTCGCCCACCACCGCCACCGGTACTGGATGCAAGCGGTGGTCCAGCACGTAGGCGTGGCAGTTGATCTGGGGTGTGCCGATGGGCACCACTCTCTGTTCGTGCTGGGTGCAGCGGTGGCAGATGACGCTGACGGTGGTTTCGGTGGGCCCGTACTGGTTCCATACCGTCGCCGGACCGAACTCCGCCAACCGTGCGACCGTCTGCCCGGACAGCGTTTCACCGCCGAGGTAGACCACCCGCACGCCGCGGAGGACGTCGGGTGATCGGCTGGCCATCAGGGCGGTCAGTACCGTCGGCACCGACGCCACGTGAGTGACCTTCTGTGCCCGGATGAGTTCGGAGAGGTAGTCGGGGTCGCGTTGGCCGTCGGGCCCTGCCAAGACCACGCAGCCCCCGACCTGCAGCGGTGCGAAGAGATCGGGGGTCGACGCGTCGAAGGTCACCGCGTTGCTCTGCAGAAGACGATCACCGGCACGGTGATCGAACGCCTCGACCACCCACTGAGCCTCGTTGACGATCGCGCTGTGCGCCACGGTCACCCCCTTCGGCCGGCCGGTCGATCCCGAGGTGAACATCACGTACGCCATGTTCTGCGGGCGAAGTGGTGCGAGGCGGTCCGCGTCGGTCACCGGCGCCGCGGACATCGGTGACAGATCGATGGTGTCGATGTGGAGGACCGGTACCGGGTCGGGCAGGTCGTCTTGGTCGTCGTGGGTGGTGGTCAGAATGCAGGTTGGTTGTGCCACTGCGAGAATGAAGTGTGTGCGCTCGGCTGGGTGGTCGGGGTCGATGGGCAGATACGCTGCACCGGCGGTGAGGGTCGCGTAGACGCCGACGATGAAGTCGAGGGAGCGGCGCATCCGTAGTGCCATGATGGTTTCCGGGCCCACGCCCTGGGTGATCAGGTGTCGGGCGAGACGGTTGACGCGTGCATCGAACTCGGCGTAGGACAGTGTTCGGTTTCCGTCCACCACCGCGGGCGCGTCGGGTGTGCGCGCGACCTGCGCACCGAACATCGACACCAGTGTGTCGGTGGTTGTCGCATGATCGGTGTGGTTCCAGTCCTCGAGGATCAGCTGTTTTTCGGTGGGGTCGAGGAGGTCGATGTCGCCGACCGGGCTGTCCGGATCGGTAACCACTGCCTCGAGGAGTCGGGTGAACCGGTCTGCGAATCCGTGGACGGTGTCCTCGTCGAACAGGTCCTGTGCGTAAGTGAGCGCGGCGGTCAATCCTCGAGCGGCACCATCGCGATCGACGCGTTCACTCACCACCAGCGTGAGGTCGAACTGGGTGGCGGTGTGGTCGATGTCCTCGATGTGGGCGGTCAGTCCCGCCAGTTCGAGCTTCGGGGGTTCTTGGTTCTGGAAGACGAGCATCACCTGGAACAGTGGGTGTCGGGTGGTCGATCGTGCCGGGTTGAGGGCCTGGACCACCCGTTCGAATGGCACGTCGGCGTGCTCGAATGCGGCCAGGTCGGTTTCTCGCACCGTCGTGAGCAGTTGGGTGAAGCTGCTGGCGGGCTCGACCGGGGTTCGCAGTGCGAGGGTGTTGACGAACATGCCGACCAGATCGTCGAGTGCCGGGTCGCCGCGGCCGGCGACGGGGGTGCCGATGATGATGTCAGTGGTGCCCGACATCCGGGCCAGGAATATCGCGAACGCGGTGTGCAGCACCATGAACACGGTCGCGGTGTGTTGTCGTGCGAGTTCGGCTGCCGCGCGGTGGGTGCGTGCGTCGATGGTGAACGTGTGTGTCCGGCCACGGTGGGTGACGGCGGGCGGCGTTCGGTTCCCGGGCAGTTCGAGCTGTTCGGGCAGACCGTCGAGTGTGGAACGCCAGTAGGTCAGCTGTTGCGCGAGCACCGAGTTGGGGTCGTCGTCGGAGCCGAGTAGTTCGCGTTGCCATAGGGTGTAGTCGGCGTACTGCACCGCCAGTGGTGGCCACGATGGCGTGTGTCCGCCGGTTCGGGCCGTGTAGGCGGCCATGAGATCCCGGGCCAGCGGGGCGATCGAGGAGCCGTCGGCGCAGATGTGGTGCAGCACCACGGCGAGCACGTGTTCGTTGTCGGCTGTCTCGAACAGGGCGGCCCGTACCGGCACCGATGTGGTGACGTCGAACTCGGCGGAGGCCATCGACAGCAGTCGTGCGGCGAGCTCGTTCTCGGTCACCGCGGCGGTGGCGAATCCGCTACTGACCTCGGCTGCCGGGACGATCACTTGGTGCGGGCCGGCCTCGGATTCGGGGTAGATCGTCCGGAGGGTCTCGTGCCGGTCCACGACGTCGGCGATCGCTGCCAGCAGTGCGGCGGTGTCGATTGTTCCCGAGAGGCGCACGGCGAATGGGATGGTGTAGACCGGTGAGTGTGGGTCGAACCGGTTGAGGAACCAGATGCGTTGCTGTGCATACGATAGCGGGATGTGTTCGGGTCGGGGCCGGGGCAGCAGCGGTGTGCGTGCACCCGCCGTCGCCCGGGAGGCGAGCCACGTCGACAGTGCCTGCACCGACGACGCCTCGAACAGCACCCGCATCGGTACCCGCGCATCCATCGCCACACCCAGCCGCGACACCACCTGCGTCGCAAGCAGCGAGTTGCCGCCGAGGGTGAAGAAGTCGTCGTCGAGTCCGACCCGCTCGCGATCGAGGACGTCGGCGAACACCCCGGCAACGACCCCCTCCACCACCGTCATCGGCGCCCGGTACTGTGGCACCGGCAATACCGGTGCCGGCAACGCCCGCCGATCCACCTTCCCACTGGCCGTCAACGGCAACCGATCCACGACGGTTATCGGCGAGGGCACCATGTAGTCGGGGAGGCGGTCCGCGACCATCGCGCGGACACGATCCGGGTCGAGGTGGGCGCCGTCACGTGAGACGACGTAGCCGACGAGCCGGTCCCCGGTGTGGGGATCGTGGTGCACCGCGGCGACAGCCTGGGTTACGTCGGGATCCGCCGTCAGGGTTGCTTCGATTTCGCCGAGTTCGATGCGGTGGCCGCGGATTTTGACTTGGAGGTCGCGGCGGCCGAGGTATTCGAGGGTGCCGTCGGGGTGCCAGCGGACGAGGTCGCCGGTGCGGTACATGCGTTGGCCGGGTGGGCCGTAGGGGTTGGCGACGAACCGTTCGGCGGTCAGTGCGGGCCGGCTGTGGTATCCGCGGGCCAGCTGGACCCCGGACACATACAACTCGCCCACCACCGCCACCGGTACCGGATGCAAGCGATGATCCAGCACGTAGGCGTGGCAGTTGGTCTGGGGTGTGCCGATGGGTACCACTCTCTGTTCGTGCTGGGTGCAGCGGTGGCAGATGACGCTGACGGTGGTTTCGGTGGGCCCGTACTGGTTCCACACCGTTGCCGGACCGAACTCCGCCAACCGCGCCACCGTGTGCCCGGACAACGTTTCACCGCCGAGGTAGACCACCCGCACGCCGCGGAGGACGTCGGGTGATCGGCTGGCCATCAGGGCGGTCAGTACCGTCGGCACCGAGGACATGTGGGTAATCGCTTGGGTGCGGATGAGTTCGGCGAGATAGTCGGGGTCGCGTTGGCCGTCGGGCCCTGCCAAGACCACGCAGCCCCCGACCTGCAGCGGTGCGAAGAGATCGGGGGTCGATGCGTCGAAGGTCACCGCGTTGCTCTGCAGGAGACGGTCACCGAAGCCGTAATCTAACGCAACCCACTGAGCCTCGTTGACGATCGCGCTGTGCGCCACGGTCACCCCCTTCGGCCGGCCGGTCGATCCCGAGGTGAACATCACGTACGCCATGTTCTGCGGGCGAAGTGGTGCGAGGCGGTCCGCGTCGGTCACCGGCGCCGCGGACATCGGTGACAGATCGATGGTGTCGATGTGGAGGACCGGTACCGGGTCGGGCAGGTCGTCTTGGTCGTCGTGGGTGGTGGTCAGAATGCAGGTTGGTTGTGCCACTGCGAGAATGAAGTGTGTGCGCTCGGCTGGGTGGTCGGGGTCGATGGGCAGATACGCTGCACCGGCGGTGAGGGTCGCGTAGACGCCGACGATGAAGTCGAGGGAGCGGCGCATCCGTAGTGCCATGATGGTTTCCGGGCCCACACTCTGGGTGATCAGGTGTCGGGCGAGACGGTTGACGCGTGCATCGAACTCGGCGTAGGACAGTGTTCGGTTTCCGTCCACCACCGCGGGCGCGTCGGGTGTGCGCGCCACCTGCGCACCGAACATCGACACCAGTGTGTCGGTGGTTGTCGCATGATCGGTGTGGTTCCAGTCCTCGAGGATCAGCTGTTTTTCGGTGGGGTCGAGGAGGTCGAGGTCGCCGACTGGGCTGTCGGGATCGGCGATGATGGCTTCGAGGGCGCGTAGGTATCGGTTGAGCAGGGCTTGGACGTATGGTTCGTCGAACAGGTCGTGGAGGTAGGTCAGGGTTAGTCGGATTTGGGTGTCGGCGGTGATTTTCAGGGCGAGGGGGTAGTGGGTGTTGTCGTTGGCGGTGATACCGGTGAGGGTGATGCCGTCGAGTGCGGCGGCCTGTTCGGTGAGTGCGGCGTGTTCGACGGGATACGATTCGAACACCGTCAGGGTGTCGAAGAGGGCGTCGGTTGTGCCGGCGGATTGCTGGATGTCGGTGAGCCCGAGGTAGTGGTGGTCGAGCAGGTCGGTTTGTTCACGGTGCATCCGCGTCAGTAGTTGGGTGATCGACTCGTCCGGGTCCGCCCGCACCCTGACCGGCACCGTGTTGATGAACAGTCCGATCATCGATTCCACGCCTGCGAGTTGGGGTGGCCGTCCTGACACGGTGCTACCGAAGATCGTGTCGTCGCGGCCGGTCATCCGCATCAGCAGAATTCCCCAGGCCGCCTGCATCACCGTGTTGACGGTGACATCGAGTCGGGCGGCCAACTCGGACAGGGCACGTGTTTTGTGCTCGCCGAGATCGGCGGTTACGTCACCGGCCCGGGAGGAGATCTCTCGGCCCGGGTCGGCGGGGGCGAGCAGGGTCGGGCCCTCGACACCCTCGAGCGCCGCCGCCCAGGCCTGCCGCGACGCTGCCTCGTCTTGTTCGGTGCGCCATTCGAGATAATTGCGATACGGGCGGGCGGGAGGCAACGCCGACGGCTCGTCGCCGGCGGCATAGAGTGCGAGCATGTCCGTCATCAGTAGTGGCATGGACCAGCCGTCGAGCAGGATGTGGTGGTTGGCGACGACCAGCTCGTATCGGTCCTCGGCGACCGTGACCAGTGTGAATCGGATCAACGGCGGTGCGGTCAGGTCGAAGTGGGTGGCCTGATCGTCGGCCAGCAGTCGCGTCAACGTGTCCGGGCGAGTGGTGTCGTCGACTTGGCGTAGATCGACCTCGGACCATGGCACCGGCACCTTGTCGAGTACCAGCTGGACGGGTATGCCGTCGGCTGCCTCGACGAACGCCACCCGCAGGTTCGGGTGGCGATCCAGTACCGCCTGTGCTGCCGCATGCAATCGGGTGGTGTCCACCCGGCCGGTGAGGGTGAATACGACCTGCATCGAGTACACGTCGACCGATGACGCGGCCAACAGCGCGTGGAACAGCAGACCCGACTGCAGCGGCGTCAGGGGCCACACGTCCGTGACGGCCGGATACGCCGCTTCCCAGCGGTCGATGTCGGATTGACGTGCGGTGATCAACGGTAGATCCGACGGTGTCAGCCCGCCGGCGTCGGGGGTCTGCGCATGGGTGGCGAGCGCGGCGAGCGCCGCACACCATTGTTCCGTCAAGTCCTGCACATCGGTCCGCGCGATTGCACCCGTCGGGAATGTGAACGTGGCGCCCAGTACCGGACCCTCGCCGTCGTCGGTGACGATCGCATTGATGTCGACGACGCCGTTCGCCGGCAGGTCGGCATCTCCCGGCGCGGCGATGTCGCCGAGACGGCGGCACGGTGACCACTGCGCCCCCGGCATCTCGTTCGGCACACCACCGCCGGAGACCCGGCCGAGGTAGTTGAAGCTGATCTGGCCGACCGGCAGCGACCGTAACTGCTCGGCTGTGTCCCGATTCAGGTAGCGCAGCAGCCCGAAGCCGATTCCCCTGTCCGGTAAAGATCTGAGCTGCTCCTTGATCGACTTGACCGCCTGGCCGGCCGCGGCGCCCCCGGTGAAGGCCTCGTCGAGGTCGGCGGCCCCGATATCCAGACGCACCGGAAACACGGTGGTGAACCATCCCACCGTCCGAGACAGATCCGCTCCCGCGGCAATCTGCTCCTGACGGCCGTGTCCCTCGAGTTGGATCAGTGTCGAGGATTCGAAGACCTGCCGCGCGCGCCGCCACCGGCAGACGGCCAACGCCACTGCCGCCAGCAGTCCGTCCTCGACGCCGCCGTGGAACAGGGTCGGCACGGTCGTCAGCAGTGGTGCCGTCACCGGCGCCGGTATGCTCACCTCGACCCGGTCGAGGGTGGATCCCACATCGATTGCCGCGTTGAACGGGCGGAGGCCCAATACCGGGTCGGGCGCCTGCAACAGCGTCTGCCACATCGGCAACTCCGCCAGCCGCGCCGGGGTCGACGACTCCTCGACCAACGCGTGCGCCCACCGGCGCATCGACGTTCCGACGGGATCCAACACCGGGGTGTGCCCAGCGGAGACCTGCGCCCATGCGGAGGCCAGGTCCGGCAGGATGATTCGCCACGACACCCCGTCGATCACCAGGTGGTGCGCGGCGATCAGCAACCAGCCCGGCCGTTGGGCGGTGCTGCCTCCCGACCGGAAATCGAGCCACACGAACTGCACCATCACGCCCGTCGTCGGCGCCAACCGCCCCAACGCCGCATCCAGTTGCGCCGACGCCAACGCCGCCGCGGCTTCCTCGTCGAGATCGGCGGTGACCTCCACCCGACGAACAAGGCCGTCCACATCGATGGCATCCGACCCACCGACTTCCAGGCCCCAGCCGCGCTCGTCGCCGACCAGTCGCGAGCGGAACATGTCGTGGTGAGCGAGCACGGCCGCGGCCGTCGCCACCAACCCACCGCGGTCAATTCCGGGCGGCAACTCCACCACCATGTGTTGCGAGAATCGACCGAAGCCGCCACCGCGCTCGATCAGCGCCCGCGCGACCGGGGTCAGCGGCATCCACCCGATACCGCCGCCCGGCAACTCCTCGAGCACCACCGGCGGGCCGGAGTCCTCGGGACGCTGCGCGACTTCAGCCAAGCCGCCAACAGTCCTGCGCTCGAATACATCGCGTGAGGAGAACACCACGCCCCGGGCTTTCGCGCGTGAGACCAACTGAATCGCGACGATGCTGTCGCCACCGAGAGCGAAGAACGACTCGTCGACCCCGACGCGGTCGACGCCGAGGACGTCGGCGAAGACGTCGGCGATGGTCTGTTCGAGGGGGGTGGCCGGCGCCCGGAACTGCCTCGTCAACGGCGTTGGTGCGGGGAGTGCGCGGCGGTCGATCTTGCCGTTCACGCTCACTGGCATCCGGTCGAGAGTCACGAACACCGACGGCACCATGAAATCAGGCAGGCGCGCACCGACCGTCGCGGCGAGCCTCTCGGGGTCGACGTGGGCGCCTGGGGTCGGCACCACATAGGCGACCAATTGCTCGGTGACGGGGCCCTTGTGCACCGTCACTGCGGCGTGGGTGATGTCGGGGTGGGTGGTGAGGGTGGCTTCGATTTCGCCGAGTTCGATGCGGTGGCCGCGGATTTTGACTTGGAGGTCGCGGCGGCCGAGGTATTCGAGGGTGCCGTCGGGGTGCCAGCGGACGAGGTCGCCGGTGCGGTACATGCGTTGGCCGGGTGGGCCGTAGGGGTTGGCGACAAAGCGTTCGGCGGTCAGTGCGGGTCGGCTGTGGTATCCGCGGGCGAGTTGGATTCCGGCCAGGTGCAGTTCTGCGGTGACGCCGGTGGGGACGGGGCGGAGTCGGTCGTCGAGGACGTAGGCGTGGGTGCCGCGGATCGGGCCGCCGATGGTGATCGGGCCGCCGGGTGGCAGTGCTCCGCTGCAGTTGCTCATCACGGTGGTTTCGGTGGGGCCGTAGCCGTTGAAGAATCGGCGGGGGGTGTGGGAGGTGTCGGTGGGTGTGGCCCAGCGGGTGAGCAGGTCGGGGGTGCAGGCCTCGCCGGCGGAGAGGACGGTGTGCAGGGTGTGGAGGTGGGTGGGGTCCATCGTGGCGAGTGCGGCCGGTGTGATCACGGCGTGGGTGATGTGGTTGGTGTGGAGGAGGTGGGTGAGTTCGTCGCCGCCGAAGACGGTGGGTGGGGCGATGACCATGGTGGCGCCGGATCCGGCGGCGAGGAGCAGTTCGAAGACCGAGGCGTCGAAGCTCGGTGATGCCACGGCCAGGGTGCGGGAGTCGGGGGTGATGGTGAATCGTTCGCGTTGTTCGGCGGCGAGGTTGGCGAGCCCTTGGTGGGTGACGGCGACGCCTTTGGGGGTGCCGGTGGAGCCGGAGGTGTAGAGCAGGTAGGCGGTGTTGGTGGTGTGCAGGGGTCGGAGTCGGTCGGTGTCGGTGATCGGACCTGAATCCATGGTGTTGCAGTGGGTTTCGAAGTCGGGGGTGTCGATGACGAGCCACGGCAGTGGTCCGGGCAGGGTGGTGGTGTGTTGGGTGGTGGTCAATCCGAGTGCGGCTCGGGAGTCCGAGAGCATGTGGGTGATGCGGTCTTTCGGGTAGTTCGGGTCGATGGGGAGGAACGCGGCACCGGTTTTGGTGGTTGCCCAGACTGCGAGGATCGCGTCGGGGGAGCGGGGGAGTGCGATGGCGACGGTGTCTTCGGTGCCGATGCCTTCGGCGATCAGGATTCGTGCCAGCTGGGAGGAGGCGGTGTCGAGTTGTTCGTAGGACAGGTGGTGGTCTCCGTATGTCACCGCTGGTGCGGTGCGGTCGTGTGCTGCGGCGGTGGCGAGCAGTTGTGGCAGTGTCGTTGCCGGGTGTGCGGGGCCGCCGGTGCGGTCGAGCAGGTTCCGTCGTTCGTCGGCGTCGAGGAGGTCGATGTCGCCGACCGGGCTGTCGGGGTCGGCCACCGCTGCCTCGAGGAGTCGGGTGAACCGGTCGGCGAATCCGTGGACGGTGTCCTCGTCGAACAGGTCCTGCGCGTAAGTGAGCGCGGCGGTCAATCCTCGAGCGGCACCATCGCGATCGACGCGTTCACTCACCGTCAGCGTGAGGTCGAACTGGGTGGCGGTGTGGTCGATGTCCTCGATGTGGGCGGTCAGTCCCGCCAGTTCGAGCTTCGGGGGTTCTTGGTTCTGGAAGACGAGCATCACCTGGAACAGTGGGTGTTGGGTGGTCGATCGTGTCGGGTTGAGGGCTTGTACCACCCGTTCGAACGGCACGTCGGCGTGCTCGAATGCGGCCAGGTCGGTTTCTCGCACCGTCGTGAGCAGTTGGGTGAAGCTGCTGGCGCCGTCGACCGGGGTTCGCAGTGCGAGGGTGTTGACGAACATGCCGACCAGGTCGTCGAGGGCCGGGTCGCCGCGGCCGGCGACGGGGGTGCCGATGATGATGTCAGTGGTGCCCGACATCCGGGCCAGGAACATCGCGAACGCGGTGTGCACCACCATGAACACGGTCGCGGTGTGTTGTCGTGCGAGTTCGGCTGCCGCGCGGTGGGTGCGTGCGTCGATGGTGAACGTGTGTGTCCGGCCACGGTGGGTGACGGCGGGCGGCGTTCGGTTCCCGGGCAGTTCGAGCTGTTCGGGCAGACCGTCGAGTGCGGAACGCCAGTAGGTCAGCTGTTGCGCGAGCACCGAGTTGGGGTCGTCGTCGGAGCCGAGTAGTTCGCGTTGCCATAGGGTGTAGTCGGCGTACTGCACCGCCAGTGGTGGCCACGATGGCGTGTGTCCGCCGGCTCGGGCCGTGTAGGCGGCCATGAGATCCCGGGCCAGCGGGGCGATCGAGGAGCCGTCGGCGCAGATGTGGTGCAGCACCACGGCGAGCACGTGTTCGTTGTCGGCTGTCTCGAACAGGGCGGCCCGTACCGGCACCGATGTGGTGACGTCGAACTCGGCGGAGGCCATCGACAGCAGTCGTGCGGCGAGCTCGTTCTCGGTCACCGCGGCGGTGGCGAATCCGCCACTGACCTCGGCTGCCGGGACGATCACTTGGTGCGGGCCGGCCTCGGATTCGGGGTAGATCGTCCGGAGGGTCTCGTGCCGGTTGACGAGGTCGGCGATCGCTGCCAGCAGTGCGGCGGTGTCCATTGTTCCCGAGAGGCGCACGGCGAATGGGATGGTGTAGACCGGTGAGTGTGGGTCGAACCGGTTGAGGAACCAGATGCGTTGCTGCGCATACGATAGCGGGATGTGTTCGGGTCGGGGCCGGGGCAGCAGCGGTGTGTGTGCATCCGCCGTCGCCCGGGAGGCGAGCCACGTCGACAGTGCCTGCACCGACGACGCCTCGAACAGCACCCGCATCGGTACCCGCGCATCCATCGCCACACCCAGCCGCGACACCACCTGCGTCGCAAGCAGCGAGTTGCCGCCCAGGGTGAAGAAGTCGTCGTCGAGTCCGACCATCTCGCGGCCGAGGACGTCGGCGAACACCCCGGCAACGATTCCCTCCACGGCGGTGGCCGGTGGTCGGAATCGGGGTGTCGGTAGTACGGGTGCGGGGAGTGCGCGGCGGTCGATCTTGCCGTTGGTGGTCAGGGGTAGTGCGTCGAGGATGGTGATGGGGGTGGGCACCATGTAGTCGGGGAGGTGGTCGGCGGCGAAGGTGTGAATCGTGGTGGGGTCGACGTGGGCGTCTGGGGTTGGCACCACATAGGCGACCAATTGCTCGGTGACGGGGCCCTTGTGCACCGTCACTGCGGCGTGGGTGATGTCGGGGTGGGTGGTGAGGGTTGCTTCGATTTCGCCGAGTTCGATGCGGTGGCCGCGGATTTTGACTTGGAGGTCGCGGCGGCCGAGGTATTCGAGGGTGCCGTCGGGGTGCCAGCGGACGAGGTCGCCGGTGCGGTACATGCGTTGGCCGGGTGGGCCGTAGGGGTTGGCGATGAACCGTTCGGCGGTCAGTGCGGGTCGGCTGTGGTATCCGCGGGCGAGTTGGATTCCGGCCAGGTGCAGTTCTGCGGTGACGCCGGTGGGGACGGGGCGGAGTCGGTCGTCGAGGACGTAGGCGTGGGTGCCGCGGATCGGGCCGCCGATGGTGATCGGGCCGCCGGGTGGCAGTGCTCCGCTGCAGTTGCTCATCACGGTGGTTTCGGTGGGGCCGTAGCCGTTGAAGAATCGGCGGGGGGTGTGGGAGGTGTCGGTGGGTGTGGCCCAGCGGGTGAGCAGGTCGGGGGTGCAGGCCTCGCCGGCGGAGAGGACGGTGTGCAGGGTGTGGAGGTGGGTGGGGTCCATCGTGGCGAGTGCGGCCGGTGTGATCACGGCGTGGGTGATGTGGTTGGTGTGGAGGAGGTGGGTGAGTTCGTCGCCGCCGAAGACGGTGGGTGGGGCGATGACCATGGTGGCGCTGGATCCGGCGGCGAGGAGCAGTTCGAAGACCGAGGCGTCGAAGCTCGGTGATGCCACGGCCAGGGTGCGGGAGTCGGGGGTGATGGTGAATCGTTCGCGTTGTTCGGCGGCGAGGTTGGCGAGCCCTTGGTGGGTGACGGCGACGCCTTTGGGGGTGCCGGTGGAGCCGGAGGTGTAGAGCAGGTAGGCGGTGTTGGTGGTGTGCAGGGGTCGGAGTCGGTCGGTGTCGGTGATCGGACCTGAATTCATGGTGTTGCAGTGGGTTTCGAAGTCGGGGGTGTCGATGACGAGCCACGGCAGTGGTCCGGGCAGGGTGGTGGTGTGTTGGGTGGTGGTCAATCCGAGTGCGGCTCGGGAGTCCGAGAGCATGTGGGTGATGCGGTCTTTCGGGTAGTTCGGGTCGATGGGGAGGAACGCGGCGCCGGTTTTGGTGGTTGCCCAGACTGCGAGGATCGCGTCGGGGGAGCGGGGGAGTGCGATGGCGACGGTGTCTTCGGTGCCGATGCCTTCGGCGATCAGGATTCGTGCCAGCTGGGAGGAGGCGGTGTCGAGTTGTTCGTAGGACAGGTGGTGGTCTCCGTATGTCACCGCTGGTGCGGTGCGGTCGTGTGCTGCGGCGGTGGCGAGCAGTTGTGGCAGTGTCGTTGCCGGGTGTGCGGGGCCGCCGGTGCGGTCGAGCAGGTTCCGTCGTTCGTCGGCGTCGAGGAGGTCGATGTCACCGACCCGACTCCCCGCATCGGCAGAAAGGAATCGTTCGAGAAAGGACAACAAGCGGTGGTGATGACGTTTGAGAACGTCGTCGTCGTACAGGCTCGGGTTGGCCTGGAAGTCGATGTGTGTCGTAGTGCCGCCCACGCTCGGGTAGATGTTGACGAAAAGATCGTCGACGAGCCCGGAGGTCAACACGTGCAGTCGGCCGAGGTGGGGTCCCAGCCGGATCTCTCGGTCGACCGGCATGATGTTGAGAGTCGGTCCAAACGAGCGATTGCGGCTGATGTCCCTGCCGAGATCGCGGCAGATGTCCTCACGCCGGTACCGCTGCCGGCGCAGCGCCCCGGTCAACTCGAGCTGGGCGGACTTGATCAGTGTCCCGATCGTCACGTCCGCGCCCACCTCGAGTTGGAGCGGTACGACATTGGCCACCATCCCACCTGAGCGTCGCAGCGGTGCGGTCGTTCGGGCCGAAACCGGCAGACTGAGTACGATGTCCGATCTCCCTGTCATCCCGCACAGGAAGCCAGCAAGAGCAGCGACCAAGACCGGCGCCGCACTCGAGTTGTGCTTCGCGACAACCGAGTCGAGCATTGTGGCTACGTCGTGTGACAAGGCCGCGCTGGTCACTCGTGGATGCGCCTCGACGGGCGCCGACCGCCCGGCCAGGCTGGCAGGCTCCGGCAGTCCCTTGGTCCGTTCCACCCAGTACCGCCGATCCGCTTCGAAGCGATCCGAGTTCCGATAGGCAGCATCGATTTCAACGATCTGCGCGAGGTCCAGCACGCGGAGCGGCGGGGCTTCGACACCGGCTACTGCGGCCGTATACAACTCGGCAATACGCTGCACCAGATTCATGGCGCCGTAGCCGTCGAGCGCGATGTGGTGAATGCGTGAGTACCAGTGGTAGTGCCGATCGCCGACTCGGAGTATCGCCGAGACGGCGAGCGCATCGTGGAGGAGGTCTATCGGGGTGCTGAATTCGCGGCGCATCCACTGCTGCGCGGCGACGATCGGGTCGTCCTCCGCGCGAAGGTCGAATCGCCGGATCCCGCTGTCGGAAGTATCGTCGATCAGTTGATACAGCTCACCGTCGTGATCGACCAGGCGTAGGAACCCCGAACCGAACTCCCTGGCGGCCACGCGGCTGGTCGTCTCGAGCAAATCGATATCCAACTCGCCGAAGACCTCGACGTACTGCGCGATCGTGATCGGGAGCTCGCCGGCCAGTTGCTGGGCGAACCAGATTCCCTTCTGCGCGGCAGATAACCGGCATGCCTCCGACGGAAGGCAGGTCCCCGAGCGCCTTTCAACTCCTGGAACCAGTGGCGGGACGGCGTCCACGACTCTTCTCCGATCTGCTCTTTGCGCCAGGAGGCGTCCAAGGGTTGGGCTCGGGCCCGACCTCGGTATGCTGGGGCTGCATGGAGGTCCGCGCGCATGTGGTGTAGATCGCTTCTCCCGCGTGGTCGAAATGTGTTGCCACGTTAGAGAAGAACTTGTTCTCGTCGAGTAGTGCGAGCACTGTCGTGTAGTGGCCGGGTCGGTGCTCGACGACGAGGTTGCCGCCCGCGTGCAGGAGCCGTGCCGCCGCAACAATGGTTTGCCGGGCGAGCCTCAGCCCATCTGTACCACCGACTGGGGCCTGCCGGTGATACTCGCCGCATTGTGAGGGAAGGTCTTCGTCCCCGGGAATGCACGGTGGACGAGCGAGGACCAGATCGGCCGTTCCGTCGAGGTCGGACAGTAGATTGGGCGCGGTGACGGCGGTTTCGTGAAGCATGATCGGGCTCTCGCCGAGGCGGATCTGACGTTCGATGTTGCGTCGCGCCACGTTCAGGGCTGTCGGATCCACATCCACGGCGTGTACACCGGCATCGGCTCGGGCATGCGCGATCGCCAAGGCGATTGCTCCCGAACCGGTGCACAGGTCCACGACCACCGGAGTGGTGACATGTGAAATATCGGCGAGGGCCTCGGCAAGTACAAGTTCGGCATTGGCCCTGGGCGCCGGGACACCAGGGCAGACCCACACCCCTACACCGCCCACTTCGGCCCGCGAGAGTCGTCGCCCGGCTCGATCGATGGTGTCACTCGAGGTCCGCGGACCAACGTGGTGGGCGAGGGCGTGCGATCTGCCGGCGCTGATCGTGAGGGCCCTGCGCATGGCGGCCGCCTTGACCAGGGTCTCGATAAACTCTTCGTCGGGGTCGGACAATGCGACGATGGCGCCCCCGATCCCGAAGCTCACTGTCCCGTTCCGGGACACCATTGTTCGGATGACGATGCTGAGGTCGGCGGTGCCGTTGATCGACAGCCAGCCGAGGGCGCCCGAGTACACACCTCGCGGCCCCTCCTCCAGCCGATCGATGATTTCCATGGTGCGGATCTTCGGTGCTCCGGTCATCGAGCCACCCGGGAAGCAGGCACGCACACACCCGACCGCAGTCGCGTCACCGCGCAGCGTCCCCCGAACCGTCGACACGAGCTGATGGACCGGTGCGTAGGTTTCGACGTCGAACAATCGCGGTACGTGCACCGAACCGGGAGTGCAGACCCGTGAGAGATCGTTGCGCACGAGGTCGACGATCATGAGGTTCTCGGCCCGGTCCTTTTCGCTCGTCAGAAGGTCCCGGCGGAGCGCGTCGTCCGTCGCAGCGGTTGCACCCCGCGGCCGGGTGCCCTTGATCGGTTTGGATTCCACGACCCGATCGGCGCCCACGCGCAGAAACCTCTCGGGAGAGGCGCTGAGTATGTCCGCTGCCTCGAACCTCAGGAGTGCTGCGTAGGGCACTGGAGTAATGGATCGGAGGTAGGCGAACGTTTCGACGGGGTCAATCTCGACATCGATCTGGGCGTGGTTCGTCAAGCACACTTCGTACGTCTCGCCGACCCGAATGTTTTCCAAACAGGTGCGGATCTTGTCGAGGTAGGTTTCACGGTTGTGGCGCAGCGTCATGCGCGGGTCTGCTGCCGACCTGATGAGTGGCTCCGCGGGACGCGCATGGTCGGTCGTGACGGGCATCCGGTTGATTACCCGCGCCGTACGGCGCATCCAGTCGCGGGTTCCGGGTTCGTGTGCGTGCTCGCTGAGCGCCAGTAGGTAGCAGGTGCCGTCGACGTGGTCGATCACGACTGCGCGGTCGGCGAAGACCAGGGCCGCGTCCGGTGTGTCCGCGGAGTGTTGCGCACTGCCGTCGGCTTCGGCCTTCAACTCGTAGCCCAGGTAGCCCACGTAGCCCAGATTGAACGAGAACGGCAGGTCAGGCGATGGCGGGACCGCGCGGATCCGCAACTGTTCGTCGAGATAGTCGAAGAATCGCACGCGTCGTTTGTCGGCCGGAACGCCGGAACGGTGCACTAGGACGGTGCCGTCCGCAACGTCGTACGTGACGTACTCGGCGCGTGGGCCAGATGCGTCGCCCATGATGGTGAAGCGGGCGTCCGGTTCCATTGTGGCGCTGCCATCGAGCCAAAAACTGTTGGGGCCGTCTGCGAACAGGTGCTCATACACCGTCTGTGGGTCGACTCGACGATCTATCCGTCGTGTTTCGACCACGTATGGCGACAAGGTCCGCGGCCGACGTCGTCGTGGCTTCGGGACGGATCCTCTCCGGCGGGTCGGGGTGAGGTCACGGAAGTTGGCGAGGAGTTCATGCCCATGATCGGTGCAGACCGACTCCGGATGGAATTGCAACCCCCACAGCGGGCGCAGACGGTGCCTTACCCCCATAAGGACCCCGTCGGTTGTCCATGCGGTCGCCTCCAGTTCATCGGGGAGATCTTCGACGGCGAGAGAGTGGTACCGAACGACCGACAGAGGCGAGGGGAGACCCGCGAACAATTCCCTTCGGTCGTGAAATATCTTTGAGTTTCGACCGTGCCTCGGCTCTGGAGCCAGGACGACACGCGCACCGAACAGTTGGCATAAACCCTGATGGCCGAGGCACACTCCTAGTGTGGGAAGCCCACCCTGCAGAATGGCCAGCGAGCTGATGCCGAAGTCGCGTTCGACTGCTGGACGACCGGGCCCCGGAGAGATCACGATGTTGTCGAACTCAACCAGATCGATCGCACGCCAGTCGACGTCGTTGCGCACCACCGTCGGCGGGCACCCGTTGACGTCGCTGAGAAAGCTGTAGAGGTTGTATGTGAAGGAATCGTAATTGTCGATCAACAACGTCTTGGTAAACATCGTTTGCCCGGCTCTCGGCGCGTGAGGGATGCGACACTGCGTTGTCTCTCGGCGGTGCAACGACTTGATGAGGTCCCTCGAACTTATTGCAGGAGCTTTCGTCTGAGCGTGTACCCCGGTGGCGCCCTCCTCCATCACGGGGAGCTCGTGTGATACACCGACTGGAGGCGAATCGGCCGACTTCTTGAGATGAGGCGCCATACCGTGAAGTCCGCCCGTGCCCGCGATGGTGCGGGATGATTGCCACCAAGACCTCTCGATGCTTCGGCCCCGCCGCGAGGCTCCGCCGACCTGAGGAAAACTAGCTGCTGAGTGCCGGCGATGCCCGCTCGTGCATTCTTGGTGACGAGCCGGCCAGGGGACAGCTGGGTCCTTGTATCGTCGAGACAGTGGGCCTGGTGGACATGATCAATCCTTAGGAGGGCTATTTAGCCTGTCTATCAACGCAACCAGCCCAGACCCCGACACGCCGCGCGATTGCGCGCACTCCACCTTAAGTCACTAAAGTCCGTGGAAACAAGGTCGCCCAGTCGGCAGTGGTCCACAGAGCAATTGGTCGGTTTTGTACACCGGTACATCACATCCCGGAATCCCCACAATTCGCGGAACAGCCGTCGACTGCAGCTGCTTCTGTGCCTCCCGCACAGATCTTCCGGGCTGTGTGCGGAGTGGTGTCCAGCCGACGAAGCGGATCCGGGACCGATCGTGCTCGGCATGCTTCAACCCGGGGAGAAGCTGTCCGTCTACTCCCTCGCGGACGAATTGGGGGTCAGCAGGGTGCCCCTCCGGGAGGCGGTTCGCCAACTCGAAGCAGAGTCGCACGTCGACAACGTGCGGCGACGAGGTCCCCACCCTGGGGCGATCCGAGGCCTCGCACGACCGCGTATGTGGAACGCCGACGAGCCGAAGGCCTGTCCAGGAAGGACGTCCTCGGTTGCCTGAAACGGTTCATCCCCGCGAGGTATACCACGACCTCAGGCACGACTTGACTGCCGCGACTCCAGACCGGACGTCGATGCCCATGGCAGGCTGAGAGCAGACGTGACTCCGTTGGAACGCCCCGCCGCGAAAGGCCCCTTATGACCGTTCTCACCGTCAGCACCGGTGCAGGGAAAATCTCCGGTGCCCGCACCGACGGGGACGCCCGCTTCCTCGGGGTCCCGTACGCCGCGGCTCCTCAGGGCGACCGCCGCTTTGCACCCCCGCACCCCACAGAGCGATGGGACGGCACCCGGGACGCCACCGAGTATGGTGCCACCGCACCGCAACCGGGATTACACCCCGCCCACACGCATCTGGCGCCACTGACCGGGTCCGGATGGGTCATCGGCGACGGCCACTACCTCAACCTCAACGTCTGGACACCCGACCCGGGCACCAGTGGGCTGCCGGTGATGGTCTACATCCACGGCGGTGGGTTCATGATCGGTTCGGGCAGTGCCCCTGCCTTCGATGGGGCCGCGTTCGCGCGCGACGGCGTCGTCCTGGTCACCATCAACTACCGACTCGGCACGGAGGGCTTCCTGGCCCTGTCCGGTGGATGCACGAACATCGGGCTCCGCGACCAGATCGCAGCACTTCACTGGGTCCGCGACAACATCGCGGGATTCGGCGGGAACCCCGACAACGTCACCGTCTTCGGAGAATCCGCCGGTGGCACCTCGGTCGCATTCCTGCTGCACTCCCCGAAAGCCTCCGGCCTGTTCCGACGAGCGATCGTCCAGAGTGGACACGACGAGATGGCCCGCCCCCTCGCACTCACCGAGAAGCTGACGCATGCCCTCGCCCGGCGGCTCGCGATTCCCCCCACGGCAGACGCGTTCCGAGCGATGCCGGAATCCGAGGTGTTCCGTGCCCAGGCAGCTCTGCTCAGAAACGAGCCCCGCCCAGACCTGCGCGACGCCAACGGTGTCGACCCGGGGCACCGCCGCGCGCTGTTCCTCCCCACCACCGGCGACGACGTCCTGCCCGACCCGATCGGAGTCCCGAGCGCGCACTCACACGACGTCGCTCTGCTCATCGGCACCACACGCGAGGAAGCCAACCTCGGTCTCGGTGCCGACGAGTTCGCGGGCTTCGACGCCCACCGTGCCATCACCGAGCTCGCCGCCACCTATCCCGACGCCGAGGCGCTCCTCGACCGTCACGGCCTCCACGACCCGGCGGTCACCGCCGCGCACGCCCTCACCTCCGCCTACACGGACCTGCTGTTCCGATCCCCGAGCCGGCGCACCGCGCTGCGCCACCCTGGCCGCAGCTACGTCTATGAATTCGCGTGGCGAGCACCCCACCACGGCGCCGCGCACGGCCTCGACGTCCCCTTCGTCTTCGACACCGCCGACGCCTGCCGCGGCCTCATCGGCGACGCGGCGCCAGGCACCCTCACCTACGCGATGCACAGAACCTGGATCGACTTCGCAACCCACGGCACTCCGGGCTGGCCCAGCTACGGTGACACCAGAAAAGCCATGGTGTTCGATGGCGATCCGCACCTCTGTGAGGACACCGCCCCCATCGACATCGGCGCCGAGAACCTCCCGCGCACCACCCCGACAACCGGACGTTCCACGGACGCCGAGCACAGGAACCCGTCGCCCAAATTTGGCGCTCGACGAATGTAGGACCGTCGAACGATGGCGGGGACGGAACGTCGAACGTCGAACGTCGAGCGTCCGGCTGTCCCGCTGGGCGATCCACGTAGGCGACGAGCGCCGACTACTGTCGGCATTCGCTGGGCGCACTCGTCGCGGTGAAGGTTCGTCTCATGGAGCTCCTGCAGTGTCGGCGACCGCCCCGAACAACTGCGGGGGAGCGGTGTGTAGGTGCATTGTCTTCGGTGCGGGCCAATGCCTACTGGCCTTAACGGTCCGCGAGTTCGATGACGAGTGGAATGCCGGTGTCGAACCAATAGCGATGCAGATCCTTGATCTTGGCCCGGGAGGGTCGCCCGCGCAGATGAAGCCGGCACTCGCCGAAGTCCACGAGGTGAACCGTCTCGCAGATCGCGTCTCTTGCCTGCTGAAGCTCGGTCGTGTCGCTGATTTCTCGCGCGACGCCAACGAATGTTCGGCGTCGCAGTCGCAGGCGAACGTTCGGGTTGCCGCGGATGTTCCACACCCAGGATGAAACGGTCAGAGGTCGCTCGATAGCCAGGTCGGGTGGGCGGAGCATCACCACGTACACCTTGTCTTGGCGCCGGATCGCGCGAACGTAGTTGCGGCGCTGCTTGCCGCTCTTGCGTCCAGTGGTAGTGAGTACTCCGTGCCCGGGGGGTGTCGAGACAGCGAAGACCCGGAGCATCATCGTGCTGAGGATGCGTCCACCCTTGGCCGATTGCAGCAGTTGCCTGTGCTTCGGTGCTTGGGTGGTGGCCGCCGCTCGGATGGCGGCGGCATGGACGGACACCGCTTTGTCACCTGATGTGGAGCCGTTGCTCGGGGCTTCTGTCATCTTGAGCCTTCTCGTGTCCCGCGCGGTCACTTCTGACCAGCATCGCAGATCGTCCTCGCCGCTCGCAGCTAATGCTCTTACGAGGTGGACCGACGCACGGGCTGGTAACAGGCTCAGGAAACCTAGAATGTCGATGTGGTGGACCCGACGCACTTCGAGGCGTTAGCTGACATCTACGGTGAGGCGCGGCCGCCGTATCCGCCCGCCCTGTGGAACGCCCTTCGCGGTCTCGGGGTTCTGCAGCCTGGCCGCCGCGCCCTGGACCTCGGAGCGGGAACCGGGCAAGCGACCGGACCGCTGCTCGCCGCGGGCCTGACCGTCACCGCAGTGGAGCCTGGATGTCAGCTCGCCGCATGCCTTCGGAGTGCGAACCCGGAGGCGGCGGTCATTGTCGAGCGGGCCGAAGACGTCGAACTCCCGGAGAACGGCTTCGATGTCGCAGTCGCGGCCACGTCGATTCACTGGATGGATCTGGATGTGGTTCTTCCGAAGGTCCATCGTGCGTTAACCCGTCGAGGGAGATTCCTGGTGTGGCGGAATGTCTTCGGCGTCCCCGATGTCAGGACGCCGTTCAGGGAGCGTGTTGCGCGGATTGTGCAGGATCGCGGTGCACCTCCGAGCCCCGGAATCGATGCGGAGAATGTTGCAGAACTGTCCGCTGAGTTGACTCGGGCGGCCTTGTTCTCCGTTGATGTTGTCCGCACCTTTCGGTGGAGTATCGAGCTGAACGACCGGCAAGTGTTCCAGCTGTTCTCGACGTTCAGCGACTGGAGCGTCGAGGAGGCCGAACGTGCGGCTGCCGCTGTTCGTGAACTCGGAGGCAGCGTGGTCGAGCATTACATGACGTGGCTTATCGCCCTGACCGCCACGTGAGCCACCGATCGTTCGCCGAACGCCCATCGGAGAACCGGAAGACCACTCGACAGCTCGGTGTCCGGCGCAAGTCACCATCCGACACGCTCGGTGCATGTGAAGATGCGTTCGTGCGTACCGAGGATCACGACGAGCCCGCAGGTGACAGTCGACCGACGGCTGACGATGGGCCGTTCACCGTGACGGTCGATGGCGAGGTTTTCCGCGTGAGGCTACGTCCAGACGAACCAGGCGCCTGCGACTATGACTGGGAGTCCGGCCCGAACGCGGGGTACGGATTTTCCAGCTTTCAACACATTGCCAATTCCAGCATTCAAGACCGAGCGAATGCCCCATCCGCCGCGCACCAGCCGAACACGGTTTACGAGCATCGCGAGTCGATCCGCGACTTCCTCCGTCAGATCAACCCCGAGACCGGCTACATCGGCGACTGAGACTCCGCGCACCGAAGCACCGGCTAGTGCCCGTCAGATCGATCGAGGACGGGCACACCTGGGTGTAGTCGTGTTCGTGGCGTCCCCAGGCTGCCGACGGGAAGACTGGTGTCGTGCACGGAAACTGCCCAGTCGACGTCCGTGGGCGACCATCGATGAACCGGTCCACTGCAGGGAACCATGATGTTCGGTATGAATGCTGCTGCCGGCGACACGCAGCCGGTAGGACCGCCATAGGTGCGCATTCTCGTATGAGGCAACGAAGAGGACTGCACGCGCATCTCGCGCGAGTCGACGCGGGGCTTGACACGGCGTCGCTGCCGACGTTTGACTGTAACTCAAGCTCGTGTTCGATCGCCCGACGGTGTTCTGGGAGGTTGACGTATGCGCGGCACAGGGTTAGCGGGTCCGGGGCATCGACGCGGAGCGACCCCCCACCGCAGGACCATCTCGATATTGACCTTGGTTGGAGTGTGCCTTCTCGCCCTGTCGGCCACCCAGACAGCCAGCGGCGAACCAGCCGCAGACACCGTCGACACCGGGTTCACGATCCCCTTCGCCGGGGCACCCGGCTACGAGCGCCTGGCACCGACCCAGGTGACCGGCCCGGGTCAGCTCAACCAGCCCCTCGGTCAGCAAGCGGCGGACGAGATTGCCGGCCAGGTGGGGCTCAACAGGGCAGACGCATTATCCGAGGAGCAGTATCGCGACCTCGTCGCCGGCGGCGGGGTCGGCGGCAGCCGAGAAGCTGCCGAGGTGATCGATGCATGCGCCCGTATCCTCACCAATACGAACGGCCGGCCCCTCTATTCCCACGTCGACGGCCACCCCACACCGTCGGTTCTGGCCAGCTACGGGCTCTACGTGAACACCAGCGGACTGCTGGAGAGTCCGGCCAACGCGGACGCGCCGACGAGGCAGGTGAACTCCTTGATCGCTCCCGGCGGTTTTGTCGGCACATGGTTGAGGAACAACGGTGCGACACACACCCTGATAGCGCTCTACCGGTCGGCGTACACGGTGCAAGCGGTGTATGGCTTCGCAGCGCAACAGATTTCGGGCGCAGCACAACTGGTGACCAACACCAGGGAGGGGGTCAGTTCGGAGGTCGGCATGTCGATGGCGCCGCCGCTCTGGATTGTGAACTTCGCCCTGCTCTACATTCTGAACCCCTCGCTGGCGGCCGCGATGCCTGCCCACTGGGCCCCCATTCCGTCGGCGGTCGCCGACGCAATACGGTCGAGCCCCACCGGCCAGGTTCCATTCAGCGACTATGCGCCCTACTTTCAGTGATTGGATTCCGGGGCCCGGCGAGGTCTCGTCCGATGGAATGAGCGGCGGCGAGGTGCGGGAGCCCCAGTCCGCACACAGCGAGAATCATCGACCTATCTGGGCGAACGACTGCCCGTCCCTGGGAACCGGCTAGGGGCAGGTAGCACGTCCGGCAGGGTAAAGGTGATTGCAGCGTGCTTCACCCAGTGACCTGGTGGGCCCTGGTGGCGCATCCCTGTGGTTCCAGAACTGACGGGCGGTACTGCACGATGCGCATGTGCGGGCGCGGCTTGTCGCTGTTCGGGGATTGATTGCGTAGTCCGTCTGTGATGTCCGGGTGCTCTCGGGTCCGGTGTGTCGTATGTGGATGCAAGGATGGGCGGTATGAGTTCGTTTGGAAGGCGACACCCGCTTCGGCGGGCGAGGGACGCGGTGCAGCAACCGCCGCCCCGGTCCGTCCTCATCCGGGGGTAGCGGGCCGGGGCGCATGAGCGCTGGAAGGCACCGCCTTGTCCCGTACCGATGCACATTCACCTGTCTGGGTTCGTCTTCGCCGTGGCGAACTCTCCGTTGAACCGCGGCACGCCGACAGCCACGAGGTCTGCGACCTCCCTGACCGGTTTCAGGGTGATCGGGCCTGGTTGCCCGCGACGAACTGCTTGTGGACCTTCGCGTACACGGGCACGGGGATCTGCTCGTGCTCGCTCTGCTACGACGGCGAGGGTCGTTCTCGTGACCTCCGTCGTGAGCGTCGCCGTACCGCTCGTCGCCTCGAGGAGGGGCGTCGCCGGTGGGATGCCCACGACACTACGGCTTTCGATGACATTGTTGTCCCGCATCGCAGGCGGGATTGGTGGAAGTGATCACCAGGCGCAGCCCGGGCGAGTGTTGGTCGATGACGCGCAGCGATTTCGAGTTCGTGATCGACGCGAGCTCGGCCGGTGCGGGCACGAGTGGCCACCGGCTCATCCATGATCGGCAGCGCCATGAAATCGCCTGCAGGTGGACGCCATTCGGGGTGCTGCAGAGGATCCTTGTGAACTTCGGAATGACGAAGACCCGGTTCCGGTACCGACTGGGTGCGGCGACGCTGCTGCGCGAGCGAATGATGAGCTGTCGCGCGGCACGCAGGACCCCGTGGCCGCGATCTGATTCGCGGGCCGGCCACTGGATAGGAGATCCAGATCGCCGACATCCGCGCAACTCGCTGCGCGAGTGCAAAATTGACCACGTCGGACACCTCGAACCGTCCGCAGGCATAGCTTCGTAACCCCACTCGGACTCGACACCGAGATCGTCTACCAGGCTGTCGGGCGGCCAAGGTGGTACTGACGATCCCTGGGTAGTTGTCGGCGACACGCATAACGTGGTGCTATGGAACTTGGACTGCACATCGCCGACTTCACCTTTCCGGACGGCCCGTCGACCCTCGCGCACGACTTGTCTCGCATTGCCGTCACCGCCGAGGACGTGGGTTTCCGCAAGATCAGCGTCATGGATCATCTCTGGCAGATCGAACCGGTGGGACCGATCGACACCGAGATGCTCGAGGCCTACACCACTCTCGGTTACCTCGCTGCCGTCACGAAGAAGGTGGACTTGCTGGCCTGGGTCACCGCCGCTGTCTACCGCGAGCCAGGCCTTCTCGCCAAGGCGGTGACCACGCTCGACGTCCTGTCCAAGGGACGTGCGTACCTGGGAATCGGCGCAGCCTGGAACGAGGATGAAAGTGTGGGACTCGGGCTCCACTTTCCGCCCACGGCCGAACGCTTCGAACGACTGGAGGAAACACTGCAGATCTGCCTCCAGATGTGGAGCGACAACGACGGACCGTTCGAGGGAACGCACTACCAACTCGGCCGCACGTTGAACGTGCCGCAGCCGCTGCGGCGCCCACACCCGCCTATCCTGATCGGCGGTGGGGGTGAGAAGAAGACGCTTCGGCTGGTCGCGCAGTACGCGCAGGCCTGCAACCTGTTCGGTGGACCCGAGGTCGCGCACAAGCTGGAGGTGTTGAAGAGCCACTGCGACGCTCTCGGAACCGACTACGACGCCATCGAAAAGACCGTGATGTTCCCACTCGACCCGGGTGCGGACGGACAGAACGTGGACCACCTTCTGGGGCAGCTCGAGGACTTGGCGAAGCTGGAGATCACCCACGTTCACGGATGGGTACCGCAAGTCGCGTCGATCACGCCCCTCGAGGTCTTGGGCGAGCGCGTCGTTCCGGTGATCGCGGATTGGTGATCCCTCCGACGTCCGGATCGCCGGATCCGGTCGTCCGCGGTAGCCCGCCAGGCCTCGGTGGAGTGAATGGTGGCGACGCTTCGGCGAGGCCGGTGGTGGACGGACTCTGGACGTTGAGGCGCGCAGCCTGGTCCCGGTGAACGCGACCGATGCGCACTTGACCGCGGAGTGTTCGCATGGTGAACCGAATGGTCGGAGTGAATCAAAATCGGGCGCTTGAATATGCTCTGATGATGTCGCACCTAACCTGGATTCGACGCGAGACCGATAGCCTCACGAGGAGCCTATCGACCTCGGAACGAACTGACGCGGGAGAACAACCATGAGCGCCGATAAGCATCCAACCATCATCTACACGCTGACCGACGAGGCGCCGTTACTCGCGACCTACGCCTTCCTGCCGATCGTCCGCACCTTCGCCGGTGCCGCGGGCATCGAGGTCGAGTCCAGCGACATCTCGGTACCGGCGCGGATCCTGGCCGAGTTCCCCGACCGCCTCACCGAAGAGCAGCGCGTCGCGGACAACTTGGCCGAGCTGGGTCGGTTGACGCAACTGCCCGAGACCAACATCATCAAGCTGCCGAACATCAGCGCGTCTGTGCCGCAGCTCCTGGCCGCCATCAAGGAACTGCAGGGCAAGGGCTACCAGATTCCGGACTTTCCGGAATCACCCAAGACCGACGAGGAACGCGATATCCGGCAGCGCTACGGCAGGATCCTCGGCAGTGCTGTCAACCCGGTCCTGCGTGAGGGCAACTCCGACCGCCGCGCACCCCGGGCGGTTAAGGAGTACGTTCGCAAGCACCCGCACAGCATGGGTGAGTGGTCGATGGCCTCGCGCAGCCACGTCGCGCACATGCGGCACGGCGACTTCTACCACGGCGAGAAGTCGATGACACTGGACCGGCAGCGCACGGTCCGGATGGAGTTGGTGACCGACGGCGGCGAGACGATCGTCCTCAAGGAGGGGCTGACCCTCGGCGAGGGCGACATCATGGACAGCATGTTCATGAGCAAGAAGGCCTTGCTCGACTTCTACGAGGAGCAGATGGAGGATGCGCGCAAGACGGGCGTGATGTTCTCCCTCCACGTCAAGGCGACGATGATGAAGGTGTCGCACCCCATCGTCTTCGGCCACGCGGTCAAGACCTTCTACAAGGACGCCTTCGCCAAGCACCAGAAGCTGTTCGACGAACTCGGCGTCAACGTCAACAACGGCCTCGTCGACCTCTACGACAAGATCGAGACACTGCCGAGCACGCAGCGCGAGGAGATTATTCAGGACCTGCACGACTGCCATGAGCACCGTCCCGAGTTGGCCATGGTCGACTCCGCCCGCGGCATCTCGAACTTCCATTCGCCCAGCGACGTCATAGTGGACGCCTCGATGCCCGCGATGATCCGCTCGGGCGGCATGATGTACGGCGCCGACGGGCGACTCAAGGACGCCAAGGCGGTGATGCCGGAATCCACCTTCGCGCGCATCTACCAGGAGATCATCAACTTCTGTAAAACCAACGGCGCGTTCGACCCGACGACCATGGGCACTGTCCCCAACGTCGGGCTCATGGCGCAGAAGGCTGAGGAGTACGGCTCGCACGACAAGACCTTCGAGATTCCGGAGGACGGCGACGCCAACTTCGTGGATGTCGAGACCGGTGAGGTGCTGCTCACCCAGCACGTCGAGGCTGGTGACATCTGGCGTATGTGCACCGTCAAGGACGCGCCGATCCGCGACTGGGTCAAGCTCGCGGTCACCCGGGCACGCAACTCCGGCATGCCGGTGCTGTTCTGGCTCGACCCGTACCGCCCGCACGAGAACGAGCTGATCAAGAAGGTCGAGCTGTACCTGCAGGATCATGACACCGAGGGCCTCGACATCCAGATCATGTCGCAGGTGCGCTCGATGCGCTACACGCTGGAGCGGCTGATCCGCGGCATGGACACCATCGCCGCGACCGGCAACATCCTGCGCGACTACCTCACCGACCTGTTCCCGATCCTGGAACTCGGCACCAGCGCCAAGATGCTGTCGATCGTGCCGCTGATGGCCGGCGGTGGCATGTACGAGACGGGCGCCGGTGGGTCGGCGCCCAAGCACGTCAAGCAGCTGGTGGAGGAGAATCACCTGCGATGGGATTCGCTTGGTGAGTTCCTGGCATTGGCCGTCAGCCTGGAAGATCTCGGCATCAAGACCGGCAACGAGCACGCCAAGATCCTGGCCAAGACGCTCGACGCGGCGACCGGCAAGCTGCTCGACGAGAACAAGAACCCGTCGCGCAAGACCGGCGAGCTCGACAACCGGGGCAGCCAGTTCTACCTCGCGTTGTACTGGGCACAGGAACTCGCCGCGCAGACCGAGGACAAGGAACTTGCGGAACGTTTCGCCACGCTTGCCGAGGCGTTGACCCAGAACGAGGAGACCATCGTGCGGGAGCTCATCGAGGTGCAGGGCTCGCCGGTTGACATCGGCGGCTACTACCAGCCGGACAGCGAGAAGGCCGACGCCGTGATGAGGCCGAGCAAGACTTTGAACACCACGCTGGCGGCCGCGCAACAGTGAGCCCGAACCACTGAACCTCCGGTTCGTGAACTGCGCCCGGGTCGAACACTGGTGCGGGGGAGGGACCTGGCCCTTGTGGGTCAGGTCCGCCCCTCCAGCGACCCTGTGACCGCCAGGTCGTCGAGCAGCCCCAAAAAGGCCCGGGCACAGGGGAGGTCGGCAGTGGCCCTCGCCACGGTCGGCCAGTCGACCTGCCCGCACAATGCGCGGGCGACCGGCAGCATCGGCACGAAATCACACCGATGAGAACCGAGATGACGGAGTTTGTCGATCATCAGATCGGTTCCACAGAGGACCGGTGCCCAGAGCTGCCCGATCCGCATCGTCTCGGCCCGCTCGAGGAGTCCCTCCCCGGGGCCGGTGGTACAGGCCGGATACAGCAGTGCGACCCGGAGATCACCGCCGACGAGCTCCCGTGACCCGAGCAGGGAGGGAACGATGGACCGGATCCCACCCGCAGCCAACGCGGCCCTTGCGCCGGTCAGGTGTTGGCCCGAGGCGATGATGGTCACCTGGTGCTCGGGTGGCGGTCCGCCGCGGGCGTACACGGCGCAGTCCCCGCCGACCGCGAACGGCACGTCGCCGGCCGAGAGGATGTTCACCGCCCGCCCCAGCGTCCGCATCACCTGGGCTTCGCGGTCCGCGACTATCCGGACGGTGGGGTAATCCTCCGCCCGCGGGGAACGATGGCGCAGCACGTGTTCGGTGGTCATGACCGGTGGGTACCCGGCATTGCGGACCTCAACCGTCCGATGGGTGATCTGGTTCCGCGGGGTGCGGCCACGGGCGGTTGATCGGAGTGTTCGGGTGTGTTGTGTTGTGGTGGTCGGGATCCGTTGCGGCGACGAACGGTCCAGCGGCGTCAATATCTCATTGGCTCTGCGCAATTCGGAGACGTCCTCGCGGCTCTGAGATCGGGACGGGTCGCGGAGGCACGAATGGGCCACTCGGTGCGGGTTCTCCTGGAGACTGATCAGTGATGACTGATCAGCTGCATGCAGACCTCGTAGAACGACTGGGCCGGGCTGTCGCCCGTGCAGCCATGGATGGTGACGAGTGAAACATCAGTCCCGTCAGGGTTGTCGCCGGTTAGTCGCGCATACACTGGGGCGATGACCGTTTCGTCAGCGCCGGTGGCTCCGTTCGGGCGCGTTCTTACCGCGATGGCTACGGCGTTCACCGTGGATGGCGAGATCGATGAGGAGGCGACTGCCCGGATCGCCATACATCTAGTCGATCACGGACACGACGGACTTGTCGTCTCGGGGACGACCGGTGAGGCGGCCACGACCACCACCGCCGAGGATGGTCGGATTCTGCGAGTGGTCAAGGACGCGGTGGGCGACCGCGCGAAGATCGTTGCCGGGGTGGGAACGAACGACACACGGCACACGCTGGAATTGGCGAGGCAGGCTGTCACGCACGGTGCCGACGGGCTGCTGCTGGTGACGCCGTACTACAACAAGCCGAGCCAGGGCGGTGTACTGCAGCACTTCCGGTACGTAGTGGATGCAGTCGATGCTCCTGTCATGGTCTACGACATTCCCGGCCGGGCCGGTACCAAGCTGGCACCGTCGACATTCGAGGCAATGGCGGATTGGCCGTCCGTGGTCGCAGTGAAGGATGCCGCTGGAGACCCCACTCAGGCGATCATGCTGCGCGAATTGGGCTTTGCGGTCTACTCGGGAGACGACAGCCTCACTCTGGGTTTCTTGGCGTATGGGGCGTGCGGAGTTGTCTCTGTTCTCGGTCACGTGGCAGGTGACGAGATCCGCACGATGATTGACGCATTCTTCGCGGGAGACGTCCACACCGCACGGGAAATCAATGCCCGTCTTCAGCCGGCCTTGCGTGCGGTCATGGGTGTCCCCAATTACGGCGCGACGACCGTAAAGGGGGCGCTGCAACTGCTCGGTGTGCTGCAGAACAGAACCGTGAGGTCCCCACTGCTTGCCCTCGACGACGGCGAGTACGAGGCACTACGGACGGGGCTGTTCGCTTCGGGGTTGCTGCACTGACAGTACTGAGCATCCCTCAGAGCCGCGACACCGACGTTTCCACCACCGACCTGGTCGACGGGTGCCGAACGAGTGCGCGACTACGCGAAGGCGCCGCCGTCCTTGGCGACGGACCCGCGGAGTGCATCACGTCTCGGTGTCGATCGTTAGCTGGTCGGAGCCGCGATTGGTGGTGATCGGCTGTCTGAGGAGTGTGCGTTGCTTCTCGGGCGCGATCTTGCGGAAGTCGTTGAGGTAGATCTCGTGATGCTTGCCGGACAACCGCAGTCCGTTGCTGGGGATGAACTCGTCATGCATTTGTGCAAGCACGACTGCTTCGTCGTCGAAGGAACCGGTGTGCAGTGTCTGCACACACCGCCCTTCGCTCAGCGCCTCGAGTCGGACGTCGTCGAGACGTGCCGGGCGGGTCTTGGCACCGGCCTTTTCGACAGCGGTGGTGAACATGGCCTCGTCGACCCAGTTCGGGGTCATGATCATCATTGTCCAGTCCCATCGCGACTTGTCCCGCACCGCGGTGAAGGAGTCCATGTCCTCGGCCCACCACAAGCCCTCCAGCGGAGGGACGACGTAGTCGCGGCCGAGGTCACGCTTGCTTGCGAACTTCAACTTGTACGCGAGGGGGTAGAGCGCTTCGACGGCGTCGCTGAACGCCGGTGAGGTGTTGGGGTCGCCGTGACCGTCGATCATCAGGTATTGCATGTCGGGCACGTCGACGATCCGGAACTCGCCTCGGGGAGCCTGGTAGGCATCGAGGGTTTTCTTGAAGTCGGGCTTGTCCGTCATAGGGCACCTGGACTCGCGTAGCGAGCCGCCACCTTTCTGCCTCCGAGAGGCCCGATAGATATGAGAACACCTCACGCGCCGGTTCCGGCGTCTTTGGTCTGGGTACCTCGCCGTCGTAGCGGACGAACAGCGGCATCGTCGGCAGATGTGGCGTTGTCTCGGGTGGCGTCTCAGCCACGGGTCAGGTCCTGCAAGCCCACCACGCGTAGCAGTTCGAGCCGCTCGTGGGATTCGCTGCCCGGGCGTGCGGTGTAGACGACCAGGCGCTGATCGTGCTCGGGGCTGAGGAGTACCTCGCAGTCCAGCTCCAGTGGGCCGACGGCTGGATGCAAGAAGCGCTTGGTGTCGGCGCGGCGTACGGCGACGTGGTGGGTGTCCCACAGGGCGGAGAATTCTTCACTCCTGGCGCGGAGTTCGCTGACGAGTTTCGCCAGCCGTGCGTCGTCCGGGCGCCGGGCGAGCGTGGCGCGCAAGTCCGCTACTGCCGTCCGGGCGGCGTTGTCGTGTTCTTCGACGGGGAAGAGCTCGCGCGCGGACGGGTCCGTGAAAAAGCGCCACACGACGTTGCGCTCCGCTGGGGGGCGGGCCGATGCGTCACCGGTGAGCGCTTTGGCCATGGCGTTCTGCGCAAGGATGTCGCCGCGATCGCTGACCACCTGAGCAGGGATGTCGACCAGACGGTCGAGGACGAGGAGGAGGCCGGGGCGAACGTGTTCGGTGGCAGGCCGGTCTCGCGAGGGCTCTTCACCGGCCAGATGGAAGAGGTGGTCGCGTTCATCGCTGGTCAGCCTCAGCGCACGGGCGACGGCAGCGAGCATCTGGCGAGACGGGTGTGAGCCCCTGGCCTGCTCCAGCCGCGTGTAGTGGTCGGCGAACATCCCTGCAAGCTGCGCCACCTCTTCGCGGCGCAAACCCGGGGTGCGGCGCCGAGTGCCCTGAGGCAGTCCCACGACGGCGGGCGTGAGTCGGGTCCGGCAGTGGCGAAGGAAATCGGCCAGCTCGGTTCTGTCCACGCCACCATCATGGCCCCGGGCAGCGGACGCAGCCAGGGACGGCGGGTCCCCGGATAGAGACGTCCTTCCGCCGTCATCCACATAGCCGCACTCTGGAAGCCAGAACCTCGAACCCGGCGAGTGCTGGCGCAGACCCGCCAGGGTGATCACCCAGAGCGCCGCCCAGGAACCGAATCACCCCACCAGGAAGGTGTGGACACATGCAGTACCGCACGCTCGGCCGAACAGGGATCAAGGTCAGCCCCTACGCGCTCGGCACCTTGATGTTCGCCACGTCCATCGGCAACCCCGACCCCGACGATTCGGCCCGCATCATCCATAAGGCCCTGGACGCGGGGATCAATTTCATCGATACCGCCGAAGCGTACGGAGACTCGGAAGAGATCGTGGGCCGGGCACTCGAGGGGCGTCGTGACGACGTAGTCCTCACGACCAAGGTGAGCCGCCCCATGGGGGACGACCCCAACCAGCAGGGCGCCTCGCGGCGCTGGATCGTGACCGCGGTCGAGAACTCGCTGCGCCGCCTGCAGACCGACCGCATCGACCTGTACCAGATCCAGCGACCGGACCCGACCACTGACATCGAGGAAACCCTGTCGGCGCTCACCGACCTGATCCGCAGCGGCAAGGTCCGTGCGATCGGAACGTCCACGATGCCCGCGTCCGACATCGTCGAGGCGCAGTGGGTCGCTGAGCGGTGTGGCCTGGAACGGTTCCGCACCGAGCAACCGCCCTACTCGCTGCTCAACCGGGCAATCGAACGCGAGGTGCTACCTGTCACACAGCGCTACGGAATGGGCACGCTGGTCTGGGGGCCCTTCGCGCAGGGGCTGCTCACCGGCCGCGTCCGCAAGGGGCAGCACAACGACCTGCGCCGTGCGAAAATCTTCACACACCTCGGCGACGCCCATCGCCTCGACGTCGTCGAGCAGCTCATCCCGCTCGCACAAGACGCGGGAATGCCGATGACACACCTCGCGATGGCGTTCACGATCGCTCACCCGGGGGTCACCAGCGCGATCATCGGGCCGCGCACGATGAGTCACCTCGACGACCTTCTCGCCGGCATCGATGTCGCACTCACCGATGACATCCTCGACCGGATCGACGAGATCGTCCCGCCCGGCACAGACGTCGGCAGGCTCGACCAGGCGTACGTGCCCCCCGCCATCCAGACCCCGAGTCTGCGTCGTCGACCCGTCGCTGAACGGAGCGCCGCCTGACCGCGTCGACCTCCACCCTCCGCAACGGCGCCGACGGAATCCCGGCTACGTCGGCTCGGCCGGTGTCGCGCGACCTCACAGTGTTGGCCGGTCCAGCGGCCGTGGCAACGGCTCGAGTGCCCCGGTGTCCCGTAGCCGGCCATATACGTGAACCACCGTGTCGATGTCGCCCGGCGCTGCGATGTGCAGCAGCACGCCGCTGCCCGGCATATCCTGGAGAACCGCCTCCAGGCCGTCAGGTACCAGGACTGCGCGGGCCGCGCACAGAAAGCCGAACCGGCCGACGACAGGATCGCCGACGGTGAATCCGGCGTCGTCTTCGAGGGCATCGAGAATGGCGTCGTCGCTGACGTCGCCGAAGTCCGGTTCCCACACCGACGCAAGCATCGCGAGCAGTTCAGATTCGGGTACGACCGCACCCTCGGGTGCGTCGACCGCCAAAACCAGTGACTGCAGCAGAAACTGCGGGGCGCCACCGGCCACGCCGGAGAGTTCGACCGCCCATCCGACCTCCCCGGAACATACCAACCGCAACCCGGTCCCCGTCAGATCCGACCACGCTTCCGCCCCCTGAGCGACCAGAAGAATCGCCGTCAGCTCGTCCGGCGTACAGGCGGTATCCGGTCCCGACGCGTGAACCTGCCGCCACTCGCCTCGCACCGGCGACGCAGCCCTCGGCAGCAGCTCCGTGACTTGCTCCAACGTCTGCCGCCACCGTCCCGCCAGCGTGTCGACCGGCTCCGGCCTCGGCCCCCAGAAGGCCCGTACGACGCGTCGCATTCGAATACGTCCTCCCTCGCGATCCCCCGTGGTCATCCGCGCGTCCTGTGATCACGGACTGCCGAAGTTGACGAGCTTACCTTCGAGCACCGTCCGTTCGCGCTCGTTGCCACCTCGGTGACAGTCCGCCGCGAGGTGCGTTCGTTGGAGCGGCGCACGATGAGTTCAGAGCCTCGAGAGTCCGTTCGGCCTCGACCCTGGCGAGATGTTCGCATGGGCCCGCGCCACGGCCAGCGGGCCCATGCGGACCGACCCGGGCGGAAGCCGCGGACTCGACGACTACTTCACCCGAGACTACGCACGCAACATCGGTGCCGAGATCATGGGCCGTAACAGATTCGGGCCCCACCGCGGGCCCTGGTACGACCTCGAATGGCGCGGCTGGTGGGGGGACGAGCCCCCGTTCCGCACTCCGGTGTTCGTCATGACCCACCACAAGCGTCCCTCCTTCACCCTCTCCGACACCACGTTCCACTTCGTCGACGGTGACCCGGCTGCCGTCCTCGAGCAGGCGCGTGAGGCCGCAGGGCAAGGACGTCCGACTCGGCGGCGGGGTCAGAACCATCCGACAGTTCCTCGACGCCGACCTCGTCGACACCATGCACGTGGCGGTCTCACCGGTGAAACTCGGATCCGGACTGCAACTCTGGGAGTCACCCGACGAACTACTCGACCGATTCCACCTCGAGGTCGTACCCAGCCCGAGCCGCGTAACCCACCACCTGTTCTGGCGAAGGTGACCCGCGGGAGTCAGAGGATGCGCCGGCTCGTCCACGACGAACAACCCATTGCCGACCTCGACCCCGAAGGGTTCGTCGACTGGTACCTGCCGCGCCCGGCCCGGTTCGCGCTTTGCCTCGACGACGATCAGTGGGAGCTGCGTCTGATCGTCGTGGACTGCCTGCAGTTGGTAAGGCTGACAGCGGGGGCCGCGGCGCGATCACCCGAGGCCTCGAGTTGCCGGCCAGGGGGCTCGAACTCGTGTCGTCATGGGTTCGCAGTTCAACCGATCCGTGGCCGACCCGAACATGATCGCCGCGACTTCTCCTCACTACCCCGAATTCACCACAGCGCGATGGTCAGCCGGACCCCGGTCGCGCGCTCAGTCGATGATGTCGACGACGCCCGTTGGCTCGCCCAGCGCCTCTACGGTTCGTTCGGCAGCTCGGTCGATGTGAACCCGCGGTGCCTCAGGTTGTTGCTGCTCGTTGTAGGTGCCGGGCCCGTAGAACTGTCCATAGCGCAATACAACGCCACCCTCGGCGAGAACGGAACGCTCCAATTCTGCGACCGCCTGAGCGTCGGGCCCATCAGGCAGTTGCCAGGCGACGCTTTGGGCCAGGATCTTCGGCGACCCGCTCCGCCGCGCGGCCTCGATCAGATTCTGGGTTCCCTCGGTTCGGATGCGAGCGTTCAGATCTGCGTGTTCACTGATCTGGGCCGCATCATCCGGCAGATCGGTCAGCTCGTTCAGCATGACGTCCGGCCTGAAGTCACGAACCGCCTGGATGACAGCCTCCCGGTCGAAGACATCACAAAGAACCGGTTCGGCACCGAGGTGGCTCAATAGCTCCGTTTTGCTGGGCGAGCGCGTCATGCCGCCGACTACGTGCCCCGCCTGAATCAACCGGGGAATCAGCCGTTGCCCAATCACGCCGGATGCGCCGGCAAGAAATATCTTCATGATTACTCCTGACTATATGAAACTGTAGGTAGAACTGAACCGCCGCTGCCAACCGCGGCACGATGTCATACGGGTACCTGCCCTTTCGGAAGCGCGGGCCTCTGTGCAGGCAGGAACACGATAGACAGCCGACCACTGCGGCCTTTAAGGGACGCAATGGCTCTGGGGAGAAATGCCGGGACAGATACTCCACTGGAACGGGTTGAACCTGGGACGTTCTGTTGGACCTCCCCGCTCGTGACCGAATGGGTTGGGGCCGACGCGGGGAGGGCCGATGGGGTTGTGAGGATGGTGAGGGAACGAGTTGTCGATCGACGACTGGTGGACCAATGCCGGATTGTCCAGAGCGTCTGCCGGATGTGCCGACGCGGCGCCGGCGCCGAACCCTCCGATGACAGTGACGGCCGCAACCGCGATCAGTGCACCACGAGCAAGACTCTTCATGTCAAACCCTTTTCTGAGTTGTTCCCGGCATCTGATGCCGAGAATGGAACGGGGCGAACGCGGATCGGTACGTCCCAGCTTGTGAGGTCAGTGGATGCGATGGATGAAGGACGTCCCGCACGAGGTCGGCGATCGCTTGACGATGCGTCTCCAACGCGAAATGGCCGGTGGCGAGCAGACGGATCTCCGCGTCGGGAACGGTCCCTGAACAGCTGCAGCTGAATCACTCGGCGATTGCGCAGGTCGGGGACGAAAGCAGTGGGGATCGTCACGAGCGCACGGCGTGTGCGGAACCGCCGGTTGAGTGCGTGGTCGACCGACGCCCCGAGAACCGCTCCCAGGACCGGTGCGACCAGATAAATCCATAGATCGGTCGTGCGCCCAGAGAGTGCAGCAGGACCGAACTGGCGGGCGGGGTTGATCGATCCCCCGCTGCGGGGACCGAGGAATGCGATGACCAGCCCGACTGACAGTCCGATGACGTACGGCAGCAGGCGTGCACAACCGGGACGGGTCAGGAAGAACCCGACGACAACGATCAGGGCCATCATCGAGCCCATCTCGGCGAGAAAGACGGACGCGGGCTGCCAGGTGGACGCGGCCCTGATTGCGGCGTAGTCGACAGGAGGGAACGAGACCGCACGCCCCCACACCAGGCGCGCGAGCCCCGTCCCCACCGCTGAACCCGCAAGCTGGGCGAGTATGTAGGGCGGAACACTTTGACCAGGGAAGGCGTTCATGAGCCACAAGGCAATGGTCACGGCGGGATTCAGGTGCCCGCCAGCGCGTCTGCCGGGTGGGCTGAACATCAGACTGGTGAGGATGATCCCGCTGACAACCCCGATGATGGCAAGTGCGACGTCCAGGTCGGCGATGTAGAGGGCGGAGCCCGGATCACGCAACCACCGGACGACAGTCACTGCGAGGAACAGCAGGACTGCGGTGAGCGCGAACTCGTCGGCGGCACGCGCCAGTGGCTGCCGGCGTGGATGAGTCGAAGCGGTACTCACCATGTTCTCCTAGTGTCGGTGTGCCGAAAGGGGATTCCGGACGTATCCGGGCGGCAGGTCCTGGCCGTTTTCGGACACGGTCCCGCCCGGATACCGGGATTCGGACGCGAGGCCCCTCCGCGAGGTCGCCGGTAGCCCTGTCGCGTTCGCTCGCTCGGTGAATTAGGAGTCCGGCGTGTAGTGACCGGGGACCAATCGGGTGGATACGCCGAAACGGTTCCACGTGTTGATCGTCGCGATCGCAACGATGAGTCGGGCCAGTTCGGTCTCGTCGAACTCGCTCGCGGCCTTCGCGTACACCTCGTCCGGGACGAATCCGTCCGTGAGTACGGTGATCGCCTCGGTCAGTTCGATCGCCGCGATCTCCTTCGCCGTGTAGAAGTGCCGCGACTCCGTCCATGCGTTGAGCTGGATGATGCGCTCCGCCGATTCTCCGGCGGCCAGCGCGTCCTTGCTGTGCATGTCCAGGCAGAAGGCGCAGTGGTTGATCTGGGACGCGCGGATCTTGACCAGGTTGAGCAACGTCGGTTCGACGCCCTGCCTCGCGGCCGTGTCGAGACGGATCATCGCTTTGTATGCCTCGGGTGCGAGCTTTGCCCAGTCCAGGCGGGGTGCGTGCTCGGGGAGAAATTTCGTGCTTTCGTGTACTTCGTTCATCGTCATGCCAGCAACGCTACGTCTCGAGTGGCACTGGAGTAGGGTCCATTTCTATGCCAGATCGTCATACCAATTCTGCGGGCTCGTCACCTTCCGGGGGCGGTGCCGACCTGCATGTGGAACTGAACGGACCCAAGCTGCGCGCCGGCCTCACGGACGCGCTGCGAGAGGCCGTGCGCACGGGGCGTCTGGCGCCTGGCACCCGGCTGCCGGCGTCCCGCTCGCTCGCCGCCGATCTTGGTATCTCACGCAATACCGTGACCGAGTCCTACGCGGAACTGGTCGCCGAGGGCTGGCTCAGTGCGCAGCAGGGTTCCGGGACATGGGTGGCCAGGCGGGCCGAGCCGCGCGCGGCCGCGCCCGCAGCTGCCCGTGTGAGGCCGACTCGGCGCCGTCCCATGTATGGACTTCTGCCGGGTTCGCCGGACCTCACGGACTTTCCGCGCATGCAGTGGCTCTCCGCGGCCCGCCGCGCTCTGACCGCGGCGCCGCACGAAGCGTTCGGCTATGGCGATGCCCTCGGCCGGATCGAGCTGCGCACCGCCCTGGCGGACTATCTGGCGCGGGCCCGTGGGGTGTACGCCGAGCCGGAGCGGGTCGTCATCTGTTCCGGTTTCCACCATGGTCTGACGCTGATGGCGCAGGCACTCAGGGCGCGGCGGGTGCAGGCGGTGGCCGTCGAGTCGTACGGCCTCGACCTCTATCGAGACCTGCTGACCGGTGCAGGACTTCGTACCCCGCCCCTCTATGTCGACGAACATGGTGTGCGCACCGACGATTTGGTGCGATTGCGAGGGATCGGCGCGGTTTTGATGACTCCGGCGCATCAGTATCCGACGGGGGTCGCGCTGAGCCCGGACCGGCGCACGGCGGCCATCGACTGGGCGCGTACCACCGGCGGGCTGATCTTGGAGGACGACTACGACGGGGAGTTCCGATACGACCGTCAGCCGGTGGGTGCTCTGCAGGGCCTCGACCGCGACCGGGTGGTGTATTTCGGCTCTGTGAGCAAGTCGCTGGCGCCGGGGCTGCGGCTCGGCTGGATGGTGCTACCAGAGGAACTCATCCCGGAGATCGTGACGGCCAAGGCAAACGGTGACTATATGTCGAGTGCGCTCGAGCAGCTGACGCTTGCGGAGTTCATCGCATCGGGCGCGTATGACCGTCATGTGCGTTCGATGCGGCTGCGTTACCGGCGCCGCCGTGACCAACTGGTCGCGGCCCTGGCACAGAGGGCCCCCGGCATCCGCGTGACGGGCATGGCCGCGGGGCTGCAAGCGGTCCTCGAACTCCCTCGCGGGACCGAGCGCACTGTCGTGGAGGCGGCGGCCCGGCAAGGCCTGGCGGTCAGCGGGATCGCGCAGTTCCGCTACGAAATGGCGGACACCGAGTGGCAGTTGCCCGAGCGCGACGGGTTGGTGGTCAACTACGCGGCACCCTCGGACAGTGTGTGGGGAGGCGCGCTGGACGCACTGTGCAGAGTGATGCCCTAGGCCAGGGCTGCCGTAGGCTTGATGCGGCTCGCGCAGTCTGTTCGCGCCCCAGGCACCAATGTTCCGATCCAGCGCCGAGTAGGGCCGGCGCAGTTCGATCGAAGTCTTCGTTGTTCGGTGACGGCCTCGACATGTTGGTCGAAGCGTCGTGCGATCGTGTTCGGTTCGGAACGGTCACCTCACCGCATCCCGACGGACGCCTCCAGGTGCGCGAGTGCGCCAGCGCCCTCGCTTGCGAGGAAGACCAGCTCCGCTAGGGGTACCGGCAAGAAACCTTCCTCCTCCATCCGCCGGAGCTGGAGTATCAACCCGTCGTAGAAGCCCACCGTGTTCAGCAGCGTCACCGGCTTGTCGAGCAGTCCGTGTTTCCTCAACTCCAGGATTTCTGTCGCCTCGTCCAGCGTGCCCAGGCCACCGGCCATCACCACCACCGCATCCGATCGGGCGAGCAGCAGCGCCTTGCGTTCGGCGAGATCCTTGGCGATCACCATTTCGTCGGCGTCCTTCCTTGCAAAGTCCCGGAGAAAGTCGACCGAGACCCCGACGAGCCGGCCTCCTGACTCGCGTACTCCGTCGGCGACCACCTTCATCAGCCCGGTGTCGGATCCGCCCCATACCAGGGTATGGCCGCCCTTTCCGATGAGTTCTGCGAACTCGCGGGCCGGCCGGGTATAGCGCTCGTCGAGGTCGGCGGAGGAGAGGAAGACGCAAATGTTCATGGTTGAACTATAAGACTCTGATAGAAGTGCGGCGATGCTCGATGCTGAAGCGTAAGGGGGCAACTGCGAACGGACCCTCACCGTGGCGACTGGGCGCCATCACGGTCGAGCATGTGCGTGTGGCCCGCCAGTGTTCATTCCGATCAGGCTTGTGCAAGCAGGTCGCCGCAGCCCCTTTCCGATGTCGGTGCGGTTGAATAGTGTTGCGCAGCAGTCGGGGTCGGTACGTACGCGTTTGGTGCCGGGTTGCGCCATGTGACGGCGAAAAGCGAATCATGCTGTGGAGGAGAGGATCTGCTCGAATGCGCGCTGGAGGCGAACATTGACGAGCGTCGGGGCTAGGAAACACGAGATAGCGGACCGTAACAGTGGGCTTCCCGTAACGCCTGCCGAACGGAAACGGTACTCACGGAGATCGGCCCGGTCGAGATCCAGGTCCCGCTTGACACTGATACTTCATCCGATTCGTAGATCGTCAAGAAACGACAGCGGAGGTTGACGGCGTCGACGAAATCATCCTGTCACTCTCGGAAAAAATCCTGACCACAGGGCTTGGGGAAGGTTCATCGACGCCGTCTTCCCCGTAAGCGGGGGACCCCATTAAGATCCGATACGGACAGGTGCCAACCGACCCGACTACGTCGCCACCGGCGTGAACACCTCAGGCGACCCCCGTAGTCGCCGTCGATGGCCTGGAAGTTCTGAATGTCGATCGCACCAAGCGCCGCCTCGCGCATTGGGACGAGACGTCGCGGGACCTGCTGCCGCCGACCCCCACGGCATGTCACCGAGGCCGCGGCCAAGGAGTGCTTTCCCGAGTCAGCGGCAGTTGGGGTCCGAAAGTATCCGGCGATCGTCCGGCGGTGGGAGAGAACGCCTGGTCTGGGTTCGTTCCATTCCTCGATCACGCCGATCCAGCGTCTGGATCCTCCCATGCAACAGCAGCGCATCGTCTCATTCGCTCCTGGATGACGGACACGAGCGCCGCGGGATCGACTGTCGCGAATCGATGTCGAGCGGAGCTACTTTCCGGGCATCGACCCGCGGTCGCCCAGCCTCTGGAGTGCCGTCATTTCTGCCATCAGTTCAATTCTGTGGGGTGCGGTCCGGTCCGGCCGTCCCGCTCCAGCGTATCGATCGCGGCGAGTTCGACGTCAGAGAGTTGAAAGCCGAAGATGTCGAAGTTCTCGGCGATCCGTGACGGGGTCACAGATTTTGGGATGATTACACGTCCTTGCTGGAGGTGCCACCGCAGCACGACCTGGGCGGGTGAGCGATCGTGCTTTGCGGCGAGGTCGGCGAGCAGGGGATCTTCGAGAATTTCCCCGTGAGCAAGTGGGCTCCAAGCCTCGGTGACGACCTCGTGGCGTCTATTTGCCGCCACGGTCGCGCGGTTCTGCAGTGCGGGGTGAAGTTCCACCTGATTCACGGCCGGCGGGATATTGCCGGAGGCGACGAGTCGGTCGATGTGTGCTGGCTCGAAGTTGGAGATGCCGATCGCACGAACCCGTCCGTCGGAGTGCAGCTTCTCGAAGGCCCGCCAGGTTTCGAGATAGAGATCGCGTCGTGGTGTCGGCCAGTGCACAAGGTAGAGATCGAGATACTCGAGGCCGAGCTTGTGGAGGCTCTGGTCGAATGCCTCGAGTGTACTGTCGTATCCCTGGTCGGCGTTCCACAGCTTAGTCGTGATGAACAGCTCGTTGCGAGGAAGACCGGACTCAGCGATTGCGCGTCCGACGCCCTGCTCGTTGTCGTAGATGGCAGCTGTATCGATGCTCCGGTATCCGACCTCGAGGGCTGTTGTCACTGCTGCGGTCGCCTGGTCGTCGGGTACCTGAAATACTCCGAAGCCAATTTGGGGCATCGTGATGCCGTTGTTCAAGGTGACCGTGGGGATGTGCTGATTTGCCATGGTGGTATGTCTTCCCGGTGTTGTGGATGGTTGAGGAGATCGGGGCTGGTGTGCACGGAGTGCGCCTCGGGAGCGGGTGAGGTAGCTGCTACGACAGCGCTTGACTACCGCAATCCTGGTCCGCTGGCCGGATACTGTGCCGAAGCCGTAGCCACACGTGAGGGACGAGGAGACGATTGCTGGAATCTGACTACTCGCCGGGATGTGAATGTCGCGAGCATGACGACGAGAGCTGCGATGGATCCGATCAGACTTGGGTGGTGTGCTCACTGTCACTGAGTGATTCGGCGAGAGCTATGAGCCCGTCCGCATAGATTCCGCGGAAGAGGGTGATGGCCTCATCGTCGCTGATGCCCACAGGAGTGAACTCACCGGACCATTCGATACGCGAACTGTTCTCGTCATTCTGGTGAACGGCGAGGGTGGACGTGTAGTTCGTGACGGGGAACGGTGCCTGGAGAATCGAGTATGTGTAGAAATGCCGGCTATTGTCGAATGCTTCGAGGCGTTCGATAACGGTCTCACCGTCCTGCGTGGTGAGTGTGCGCACTCGTCCACCTTCGCTGAGCTTGCTGAAGGGGATGAATGGCAGCCAGTCGGGCAGAGCGTCGAAGCCGCCAATCAGCTCCCAGACCTTGAAGTCGGGAACTGGCAGCTCGATGGATGTCGACGTGCGGGCCATGGTGGTTCTCCTTCGAAGGTGTTGTCAGCGGGGGAGGGGTGCGTTCGGGGCGATGAGTTCTTGTTCGCGAAGGTCTTCCCAGAAACGTTGCGGGACAGTCTCCGATACCGCGGCGATGTCTTCAGTGATTCGGCTGGGGCGGGTGGCGCCGGGAATGACGGCCGCGGTGGCGGGGTGCGCCAGGGCGAACTGGAGGGCGGCCGCTTTGATGCTGATTCCGTATTGCTCGGCGAGCGTCGTCATTCTGCGGACCTTCTCGACAATCTCCGTGGGGGCTTGCTGGTACTCGAAGTGGCTTCCGCCGGCGAGGATTCCCGAGCTGTACGGGCCACCGATGACGATGTCCACGCCCCGCTTCTGCGCGGTGGGCATCAGTCGTTGCAATGCACGCTCGTGATCGAGGAGTGTGTACCGACCGGCAAGCAGAAACGCATCTGGCTGTGGTTCATCCAGGTCGAGGGTGATCTCCAGCGGTTCGACTCGGTTGACTCCCAGCCCCCATGCTTTGATGACACCCTCCTCGCGGAGTCGGGTCAGGACACGGAAGGCGCCAGTGCGCGCGCTCTCGTACTGTTGCAGCCACTCGTCGCCGTAGAAATCTTGGGCGATGTCGTGGACCCAGACGATGTCGAGACGATCGGTCTTCAAGCGTCCGAGGCTGTCTTCGATCGAGCGCATTGTCGCGTCTGCGGTGTAGTCATTGACCATTCTGTTGGGTCGGCCGTGCTGGAACAGCCCACCTTTCTCGCCGAGTTGTCGGTCGTAGGGGTCCTCGATTTCATCGAAGATGACCCTTCCCACCTTCGTGCTCAGGACGAAGTCTTCACGGGGATGGTCCGCGAGGACCTCTCCCAGTCGGATCTCCGCGAGGCCGGCGCCGTAGAACGGCGCGGAGTCGAAATACCGGATGCCCTGGTCCCATGCCGCTTGGACGGTCGCTGAGGCCTCCGCGTCGGGAATGTCGCGGAACATGTTTCCCAGGGGGGCGGTTCCGAAGCCCAGGGGTGAGGAAAGAAGTGGAGAGATGCTCATGATGTGCTTTCTGATCTGACTGGCGGCTCGCTGAAGCCCGCACCTTGCATGTTCGACGATAGTTGCCTGAGCCGATAGTTGCAAGCGCGGTATAAAGGCGATCGGGACGGAATCGTGTCGACACCGAACGGGGCCGTGTCCACCACGGCGCGCCCAACTCGGATATCGCGCACCTGTTGACCGAGTCGGGGGCAGGGGCTACCGGAAAGCGTGTAGTTCTGTCCGGGGTACTCAGTCTCGTGTGCTGCCGCGGATGACCAGTTCGCAGGGGAACTCCACCGTCCTGAACGGGGCATCTGGCGTGGAGATGCGTTGCAGCAGGAGTTGTGCACCGACACGGGCCATTTCGCGACTGGGCTGGCGGACCGTGGTCAGGTCGAACAGGGACCACGATGCCATTTCGATGTCGTCGTAGCCGATGACCCAGCACTCCGACGATGTCCGGTTCGCCGTCTTCAGCGTGTCGAGTGCACCGAACGCCAGATAGTCGTTCGCGCAGAAGACTGCGTCGGGCTTGTTCTTCCGGGCGAGCAGGGTGCCCATCGTCGTTGCGCTGAACTCATGGGAGAAGTCCCCGTGGAACTGGTTGCGGGAGTGAACAGGGTGCCCGAGTTCACGCATTCGCGCGAGAAATCCTTTCGCGCGGTCGCGGGACGTGCTCGCCCGGTCGTCAGCTCCGATGAATGCGACCCGGGTACGGCCGTGGGCGACGAGGTATTCGGCGACAGCGGCGCCGCCGGAGTGGTTGCTGCTGGTGACCTTGTCGCAGTCGAGGCCATCGACGACTCGGTTGATCAACACGATGGGGCTTCGTTGTTGGACGGCCGCTTCGAGTTCGACGGATTCCTCGGTCGCAGTGGTGAATACGACCCCGTCAACTGCGCGTTCCCGGATCGCTTTCAGGGCGTCGTGGTGACTTCCACCGCCGGCGTTCCACACCACGACGCGCATTCCCGCGGTGTCCAATTCCTTGGTGAGTTCGTCGAGGATCTCGGAGTAGAACGGATTGGTCAGGTCGGCGACCACGACTCCGATGACGTTGCTTCGGCGCGTTTTCATCGCCTGCGCCCCGGCGTGTGGCACATATCCGAGGGTCTCCATCGCCTCGAGGACCTTTGCCCTCGTGGCGGGGGCGAGCCCTGGGTAGGACGACATGACCCGGGACACGGTGGCCTGGGATACCCCCGCAACGCGAGCTACGTCCCGACTCGTGACCATGTCGTCCTCCTCCACCCCTGTACAGCCCGGCCTACCTCCCCGTCGTGGGGTCGTGCTCCTCGCTCAATCCTCGGCGTAGCCGCACCAGCGGCGCCGTCTCCGGGGACCAGAGCGCACCAACGATTGTAATGATCGAGGTCAGCACCATGTATACGGCTACAAGCCAATAGCGGTCAAAGTTGGGACCGATGAGTGCGGTGGCGATGAGCGGCGCAAATCCGCCGGCCAGGACGGCAGCGACCTGCGGGCCGACCGAAGCGCCGGAGTAGCGCAGCTTCGGCTCGAACAGTTCCGTGAAGTACGCCGGTTCGACCGAGTAGCACAGGTCCCGGCCGACGTTGCAGGTCAGGATCAGCACCAGCAGCACTATCAGGAAGTCACCGGTTTGCACGCCCCAGAAGAACGGGAAGGCCATCAGCGCCATCGTCACTGCCCCGGCCAGCACTGTGTATCGGCGGCCCCACCGGTCGGAGATCCAACCCCAGAACGGGATGGTGAACAAGCCGAGGCCCGCCATGATCATCGTCGCGAGCAGGATGTCGTTCTTGCCGACCAGGATGGCGGGACCGTAGGCGAGCAGGAACGTGGTGTAGATGTAGTAGTTCGCGTTCTCCGCGAACCGCATCATGATCACCCGCGCGATGGTCAGCGGGCGGGTCTTGATGACCTTGACTACGGGCAGCTTCTCGATCTCACCCTTGGCCTTGATCTCCTCGAACACGGGCGATTCGGCGACCTTGCTGCGGATGTAGAACGACAACGCGATCAGCGCGAGCGACGACAGGAAGGGGATCCGCCAGCCCCAGGCCTCGAACGCTTCGTCCGGCAGCAGCCCGACGACGAGGAAGAAGGCGCCGTTGGCGAGCAGGGTTCCGGCCGGTACACCGATCTGCGGCCAGGAGCCGAAGAATCCGCGACGTTTCGCGGGCGCGTACTCGGTCGCCATCAGTGCGGCACCGCCCCATTCGCCGCCGACTCCGAGTCCCTGCACGATCCGCAGCAACACCAGAATGATCGGTGCCGCGATACCGATCGCCGCGAAGTTCGGCAGGCAGCCGATCATGAATGTTCCGAAGCCCATGAGACCGAGAGTCATCATGAGCATCTTCTTGCGCCCGATTCGATCACCGAAGTGCGCGAAGATGACCCCGCCGATGGGCCGGGCGGCGAAGCCGATCGCATAGGTGCTGAAGGACAACAGGATTCCCATGAAGGGATCGACGTTCGGGAAGAACTGGCCGTTGAGGACGATCGCCGCGGCCACCCCGTACACGTAGAAGTCGTACCACTCGATGCACGAGCCCAGCACCGACGACACCGTCGCCCGTCGGCGCATGGCGGGATCGACCGCCGGGGCTGAAGTCGTTTGGCTCTGCGGTGGGTCTGTCGACGCGTCGACACTCATGTGCGCTCCAATTCTCGAGGGGGTAGAGGGTGGCGCAGGTTACATATGACCGCGCTACGACGGACGAGTGTATACGTAGTCATCGAGTTTTCCGAGGGGTTTCCAAAACTTTCTGAATACGTACCCAAACTCTCTTACCTGCGAGGAAGTCGAGATTGTTCCCAGGTTACGAGGCGGTGCAGGTGAACCTCGGGGCGGCAATCCTGTACGCACTGCCTGGTGCGTTGCACGGTTGAATGAATACGTATACAGTGCTGGCACGTGACCGGGACCACATGTCCTGCGTCAACTGGATTCGACACGGCGGGCAATCTGTTCGCCATTCACGCTATGGAGGAGTCTTCCCATGACGATTACCGCAGATCACAGGTCTGGAATCCGCACCGTGGACCTCAAGGTGCCCCAACGGGAGAGCGTCGAGCGGGGGAGTACCTCGTCGGTGCGTTCGACCGTGGAGGACGTCATCGCGGACATCCGCCAGCGCGGCGACGCCGCGGTGCGCGAGTACTCGGAGAAGTTCGACAACTACTCGGCGGACAGCTACCTGCTCAGTTCCGAGCAGCTCGACGAGATCGTCGCCCGGGTGCCGCGTCAGGTGATCGAGGACATCACCTTCGTGCAGGAGCAGGTTCGGGTGATGGCGCAGAAGCAGCTCGAGTCCCTGACAGATTTCGAGATCGAAACGCTCCCAGGTGTCTTCCTCGGGCAGAAGAACGTTCCCATTCGAGCGGCCGGCGCCTACATTCCCGGTGGCAAGTACCCGCTGCTGGCAAGCGCGCACATGACGATCATCACCGCCAAGGTGGCCGGGGTCGAGCGGGTGGCGGCGTGCACCCCGCTCATTCGTGGTGAAGTCCCGGACGCGACGATCGCAGCGATGCGGCTGGCCGGCGCCGATGAGATCTACCTGCTCGGCGGTATTCAGGCGGTGGCCGCTCTGGCCGTCGGCACCGAGACCATCCGCCCGGTCAATATGCTCGCCGGTCCCGGTAACGCCTTCGTTGCCGAGGCCAAGCGTCAGCTGTTCGGCGAGGTCGGCATCGACCTTTTCGCCGGCCCGACCGAGGTGCTCATCGTCGCCGACGAGCACGCCGACCCGTTCATCGTCGCCGTGGACCTGCTCTCGCAGGCCGAACACGGCCCGGACTCACCCGCGGTCCTGATCACCACCAGCGAGGAACTCGGCCGCGCCGTGATCGAGCACATCGACACCATTCTGGTCGACATGCCCACGCGCGACTTCGCCGAGGCGGCATGGCGGGACTGGGGCGAGGTCCGGGTCGTCGAGGATCTGGATCAGGCGTACGCGCTGGCTGACGAGTACGCCTCCGAGCACGTGCAGATTCTCACCCGGAACCCGCGCGAGGCGCTCGAGAAGATGCACGACTACGGTGCCCTCTTCCTCGGAGAAGGAACCTGTGTTTCCTATGGAGACAAGGTCATCGGCACCAACCACGTGCTCCCTACGCGTGGGGCGGCCCGCTACACCGGTGGTCTCTGGGTCGGTAAGTACCTGCGCACGGTGACCTACCAGGAGGTGACCAACCCCGAGTCGAGCGCATTCTTCGGTGAACTGTGCGGTCGCGCGGCCCGCGTGGAGTACTTCGAGGGCCACGCCCGATCCGGCGACGTCCGCGCCGCCAAGTATCGCGGAGAGGCGCTCTCCTGGTCCGACCACCGCTTCACCGAATAGGGGAATCGTCATGACCACCTTCGATTTGAAGGGCAAAACTGCCCTCGTCACCGGGGCTGGTCGGGGCCTCGGCAAGGCCATCGCTGATGGTCTTGCCGAGGCCGGCGCGGTGGTCTACGGCACCACCCGCAGCCGTGAGACCGCCGAATCGGTCTCCGCCCGCTACGGCACCCCTGCGGTGGCACTCGAGATGACCGACACAGCCTCGATTCGGCGTGGTGTCGCGGAACTCCTCGATGCCAGCGGCGGCATCGATCTGCTCGTCAACAACGCCGGCATCAACATCCCCAAACCCGCCATCGAGATCACCGACGAGGACTGGGACTCGGTCCTGGACACGAACCTGCGCGGCAGCTTCTTCCTCACCACCGAATTCGCCACATCATGGCTCGCGTCCTCGACCCCCGCGGCGGTGGTCAACATCGCCTCCCAGGCCGGGCTGGTCGCCATCGAGGAACGAGCCGCCTACGGCACCAGCAAGGCCGCTCTCATCCACTTGACGAAAGTGCTTGCGCTGGAATGGGCGTCGAGCGGAATCCGGGTCAATGCGGTGGCACCGACCTTCGTTCGCACCGACCTGACCGAGTCGACCCTCAGTCGCCCGGACTGGGCCGCAGAGCTCCAGTCACGGATCCCCATGGGGCGCTTCGGGGAGCCCGAAGACATCGTCGGCGCGGTCATCTTCCTTCTCAGCGACGCTGCCTCACTCGTCACCGGCCACACCATCGCGATCGACGGCGGCTACACCATCCGATAACCGCGCCCCGCCGGCAACCTACGTCGCACTCTCCAGGCGAACCCCGCCGCTCCTCCCGGAGTCCGAACTCGAAAGTAGAAGTGATGGCCAATCTAGACACGATCTCACGCACCAGTGTCGTGGGGTCCGGGTACATGGGCGGAGGAATAGCACACGTTCTCGCCTTGGCGGGATATCCCGTCGCCCTTGCCGATGTCGACGCTGCGACCGCCGAGAAATCACGAGATCGCCTGATCACCCAGGCGGCGCAATACGAATCTCTCGGCCTGCTCCCGGCCGACGCTGCCGCCGCGATTGCGGACAAACTGAGTGCGGCACCGTCGATCGAGCACGCAGTCTCCGACGCCGACTACATCACCGAAGCGGTGCCCGAGATCGTCGACGTCAAGCTGGAAACTCTGCGCCGGATATCGGGATCTGCGCGACCGGAGGCGATCATCGGCACCAACACCTCCGCGATACCCATCGACGAACTCGCCAAGGAAGTCCACGAACCGTCCCGCTTCCTCGGCGTGCACTGGATGAATCCGGCCACGTTCATCCCCGGTGTCGAGCTGATCGCCAGTACCTACACCGATACCGAGACAGTCGATGTCGCCGAACTGTTCGTTCGATCCCTCGGGAAGATCACCGCCCGGGTTGCCGATGCTCCCGGCTTCGTCGCCAACCGTCTGCAGTTCGCGCTCTACAAAGAGGCAATGGCGATCGTCGAGGAGGGAACTGCGACACCGGAGCAGGTCGACGCGGTCGTCAGCAACACCTTCGGCTTCCGCCTCGCCCTCTTCGGGCCCTTCGCGATCGGCGACATGGCTGGACTCGACATCTACAAAGGTGCCTACGAAACCCTCGAGCAGGCCTTCGGGGAGAGGTTCGCCGTCCCTGAACTTCTCACGACCCTGGTCGAGCAGGGCCGGCTCGGCGTCAAATCGGGTCGCGGTCTGCTCGACATCGCCGAATCGGACAAGGACGCACTCCTCGCATACCGGGACAATGCGTACGGACGCCTGTCCGCGCTGCGGGCCGACCTCGGACCAGCGCCCGGACTGTAACGACTCGGCACAGCACAGCACTACACCGCACGCGGCTCGCTACCCGCCCGATGAGGCGGGTGGCGAGCCGGTGCACACCATCGCATGGTGCGCGGGACTATCAGATTATCGGTGGATCTGGTTCTGGCGCATGGGTTAGTTGCCGTTCGGGGTGATGCGGCCTTCGAATGTGATTGCGAATGCGTTCAAAGCTCCTTTCCACCGTGTTGCCCATCGTGCTCTTCCCTTGCCGGTCGGGTCCAGAGCCCGCGTAGCCAAATACAGGCATTTCAGTGCAGCTTGTTCGTTCGGGAAATGCCCACGTGCCCGCACCGCCCGACGGTAGCGAGCATTGAGACTCTCGATCGCGTTCGTCGAACAGATGACACGTCTGATCTCGGCGTCGTAATCGAGGAATGGAACGAACTCGGACCAGGCGTTATCCCACAGCCGGACGATCGCCGGATACTTCGGACCCCACTTGCCGGCGAACTCGGTAAAACACTCCTTCGCGGCGGCCTCGTTGACGGCCGTATAGATCGGCCGCAGGTCCCGCGACAACTCGTCCCAATACTGACGAGATGCGTAGCGGAAGGTGTTCCGCAGCAGATGAATCAGACAGGTTTGCACCACCGTGAGCGGCCACACGGTGGTGATGGCCTCGGGTAACCCTTTGAGTCCGTCGCACACCGCGATGCACACATCGGCGACCCCGCGGTTACGGATCTCTGTCAGCACAGCGAGCCAGAATTTGGCGCCCTCGCCGCCGTCGCCGGCCCACAATCCGAGGATGTCACGTTCCCCGGAGGTGGTAACGCCGATGGCGACGTAGACAGGCCGGTTGGCGACTTGCCCGTCTCGAATTTTGACGTGGATGGCGTCGATGAACATGACCGGGTACACCGAGTCGAGCGGGCGCGCGATCCATTCGGACATCTCCGCGAGAACCTTGTCGGTGATCTTGCTGATCGTCTCTTTCGATACCGTCGCGCCGTAGACGTCGTCGAAGTGGGCGGCGATCTCCCCGGTGGTCAGGCCTTTTGCCGACAGGGACAGGATGATTTCGTCGACGCCGGTCAACCGTCGCTGTCGTTTCTTGACGATCTGCGGATCGAAGGAGGCATCGGTGTCACGCGGGACCTGGATCTCGACCGGGCCGATCTCCGTGAGGACCGTTTTCGTTCGTCGACCGTTGCGGGAGTTCCCGCTGTTGCGGCCCGTCACCTGGTGTTTTTCGTAGCCGAGGTGCTCGTCCATCTCCGCCTCCAGAGCGGATTCGAGCACCGTCGCGGTCAGCTGGTTCAAGAGCCCGTTCGGTCCGACCAGCTCGACACCGTCGGCCTTTGCCTGCGCCAACAGCTGTTGTGCCAACTCCTGGTGATCAATCTTCGGCTGATCCATGGGATCGAGTGTCTCGGTCATGATCTCGCCTTTCCGCCAAGCGGAGCTCGGCGTGTCGGCCAGACTCAGATCAACCGATTATCGGACAGTCCCTGGTGCGCAGACTATGACACCGCCATGCGGAAACGATTGCCTGCGATAACAGCACGGTGGATCCCGCAGCGTCCCCGTTCCTCGGAGCCCACGCGCTGCCGATAGGATGCCGCTCTCACTGTGCCCGAGCTGTCACCCGGTGGGCGCCCACGTCTGGGGGACGGTGCGGAGCGTGGCGACTGCCCGGGCGGTGTCGACGAAATTCCGGACCGGGTAGCAAGACCTTGACCACGCAGTCCTGACAACGGACTTACTCCTTCGCGCGTACCCGCCAGTGCAGGACTGGCGGGCACGTGCGCTGCGCCCGCTCATGTGCTGACTCTTCGCTCCAGTTGGTGGGTTAGATGGCTTGGGCGGTGGGGAGGATGGTGATTTCGGTGAGGTTGACGTGTTTGGGGACGGCGGTGAGGAAGGCGACGGTTTCGGCGATGTCTTCGGATTGGAGGACGTCGATCTGGTCGATCAGGTCGGCCATGAGTTGGCTGGCGTCGGGGTCGGTGACGTGGTCGGGGAGTTCGGTGTCGACCATGCCGGGTTCGATGGTGGCGACGCGGACGTTCTTGCGGCCGAGTTCGGTGCGCAGTAGGCGGGTGAGCTGGCTGATGTAGGCCTTGGTGCCGGAGTAGACCTGGAACTTTTCGAGGACGCGGGTGGCGGCGATCGAGGAGGTGGTGATCAGGTCGGCGGGTTTGCCGTCGGCGGCGGCCTGGACGAGGGGTTCGACGAACGCCTGGATGGTGTTCATCACGCCCTTGATGTTCAGGTCGATCTGGGTGTCCCAGTCGTCGACCTCGAGGTCGACGATTTCGGAGATCAGCTGGACGCCGGCGTTGGCGAAGACGAGGTCGACGGGGCCGAGTTCGGTGGTGATGCGGTCGGCGGCGGCCTTGAGGGCGGTGCGGTCGGTGACGTCGGTGGTGATGGCGATGGCGGTGCCGCCGGCGGCGTTGATGCGGTCGGCGGTGGTGGTGATGCGGTCGGTGCGGCGGGCGAGGAGGGCGACTTTGGCGCCGAGTTGGGCGAGTCGTTCGGCGGTGGCTTCGCCGATGCCGCTGGAGGCGCCGGTGACGACGGCGATGCGGCCGGTGAGGGGGGTTCCGGTCAGTACCTGGTTCATGGGGTGTGTCTCCGTGGTGGTGGTGGTGTTCGAGGGTGGTTCCTCGGGGTACGGGTTCCATCGTCGGCGTGATCGGGGTGGGCGAACAGGCCGCGATCTGCCTAGGTGCACCACACCCAGGCAAACGGCTATGCCGAGGCGGGGGCCTTCCTCATGGAGCCGCTGATGCTTCGTCCTCCGCATACCGGAATGCTCTGTCCAGTCAGGTAACCGGATCCGGTGTCGGCGAGGAACGCGACGGCACGTGCCACATCGACGGGCTGTCCTACTCGGCCGACCGGGATGGATTGGCGCACTCGCTCGATGATCTCGTCGGGCATTGAATTCGACATCGGTGTTTCGATGAACCCGGGCGCGATGCAGTTGACGGTGATGCCGTCGGTTGCAAGAGCCAGTGACAGGCTTCTACTCACGCCGGCGATCCCGCCCTTGGAGGCGGCGTAGTTTGTGGAGCCGAAGTTGCCCAGCCAGGCGCGCGAGGTCAGCGAAATAATGCGGCCGGTTCCCGAGCGGCGCAGCGCCGGCAATGCGGCGGCAGTGGTGGTCAGCATCCCCAACAGATTGACCTCGAGAACCTGCCGGAAGACTGCGGGATCCATCTTCTCGATTCGGGCGTCCTTGAGGATTCCCGCGCAGTTCACCAGAACGTCGAGCCCACCGAGTCGGGAGACGGTGGCATCGACCGCGGCCTGCACGGATTCCCGGTCGGCGAGGTCCGCGGCGCGGGCAGAAACAGTGACACCGGTGGTCTCGGTGATGTCGCTCGCGACTGCCCGCAGTCCGGTTTCGGAGATGTCGGAAAGGCCGAGACTGTATCCGAGTTCGGCCAAGTGTTCGGCGATGCCTCGTCCGATACCGCCTGCAGCGCCGGTGATGAAGGCGACCCGAGGTCGTGGTGCGAGTCTTTGGCCGTCTGAGTTCATGGGTGCAGCCTTCCGAGGTCGGTGCCGTTGGCGGCGTAGATTTCCTGACCGGTCACCGCAGCCGCGTGCTCGGCGGTGAGTGCCGCGATCAGCTCGGTTACGGCCGGTTCGTTGGGATCGGTGTCGTAGAAGACTGCGTTCGCGGCCCCGCCGTGCCGCTGCAGCTCGATGGCAACAGACCGGACGAAGCTGATCAGCGCGCCGGTAACCGCGCAGTCCAACGGCCTGAGCGGGTCTCCCAATGCCGCCGACGCCGGGGCGAGGACGACCACCCGGCCGCGATTGCGTGCTTCGGTTATGGCCGTCCAGTGATGCTGAACGGCGGAAAATGCAGCCATCAGCGGATCTGCCACCGCCTGCTCGAGATCCGCGGTATCGAGCGTGGGCTCGCTCTCTGTGCCGCGGTAGACGAGCACCACGACCGAGGAGGCGGGTGCGTCGGCGGGAGCGGTGGTGTCGGCGAGATCGATCGTGGTGAACGCCGAGGTGGTCATCGCGTCACCAGCAGGACTGTGACAGAGCCACCGTCGGTGCCGCTGACGGTGCCTCCCTTGCAGTAGGCAAGCCCGATGTTCGCTTTGTCGACCTGGCGTTGCCCGGCACGGTCGGTGAGTTGCCAGGTGAGCTCGCAGATTTGTGCGACTCCGGTGGCACCCACCGGGTGTCCACGACTGAGGAGGCCACCGCTGGCGTTGACGGGGAGTTTGCCGCCGATCGAGGTGTTACCGTTCTCGGCCCACCTACCGCCCTCGCCGACGGGGACGACGCCGAGGCCTTCCAGGCGGACGATCTCGGCGATCGTGAAGCAGTCGTGCATTTCTACCAGGTCGATGTCTTCGGGCCCGTATCCGGTGATGTCCCACGCCTGTTCGCCCGCGCGGCGTGACACGTCCTCGTCGTTGAGGTTGGTGTCGGTAGTGACGATCTTGCCGCTGACCAGGGCGCAGCCGGCGATGCGCGGAGCTGATGATCGCCCGAGTTTGGCGAGACCGGCTGCACTGCACAGCACCACTGCGGCGGCGCCGTCGCTGATAGGACTGCAATCGAGCAGTCCCAGTGGATAGGCAATGGTGCGGGCGTCGAGAACTTCCTGCAAACTGATCGGCCGCTGGTATTGAGCGAACGGGTTGTGCACCGAGTGTGCGTGATTCTTCACGGCCACTGCGGCAATCTGTTCGCGGGTGGCACCGTGGTCGGACATGTACCGCCGAGCACTCATCCCGTGATTGGCGGCCATGACCAAGCCGTTGATGGCATCGAGGTCCGTGGGATCGGGCATGACCCCACCGGAGACGCGGTCGGTCATCTTCTCCGCGCCGATGACCAGCACGATGTCGTACAGGCCGGCCTTGATTGCGATCCAGGCTTCGCGGATCGCGGTGGCGCCGCTGGCGCAGTAGTTTTCGTGGTTGGATACGGGGAGTCCGCCGAGGCCCATTTGCGCCGCGACGCGTTGGCCGGCGACCGGACCGCCGAAGACATGCCCGACGTAGACGGATTCGATGTCCTTGGTGCTCACGCCCGCGTCGGACATCGCTTCGCGTGCGGCGCCGACGGCAAGTTTCTCGAACGTGATGTCGACGGGGTACTTGCCGAATCGCACCATGCCGGCGCCGGCGATGTAGGTCTCGCTCATCGGTTCTCCTCGGTGCCCCGGAAGCGGTACCACCACAGTGGTTCTCCGGAGGAATCGGTCTTCAATGTGAACAACTCGACAGCAACTTCGTCGTCGATCTCGACGGCACCTGTCGCCGCGCCCAACAATCGGACACCGTCGTCGAGATCGACGGTCACCAGGGTGTACGGCGTCTGCAACGGGGGCGGGGCTTGGTGGACGACGGTCCAACTGACGACTCGACCTCGGCCGGCCAGCAGGACGTTGTCGACGGCGTCAGCCCCGCAATGAGGGCACAGCGGCCGCTCCGGGAACGAGCGTCGGCTGCACACCCGGCAGGCGATACCCTTGAGGCCCTGCGGCTCCAAATTGACGACATCGCTTCTCAGTGGTGAACCTGTGGAAATCATGGGCTACATTCCGCCTCTCTGAACTAGCTGCGCTGAAATGGTGTTCTTCCGGACCGTGTTGGTGCCCTCACCAACGATCAGCAGGGGTGAGCCGCGGAGATATCGCTCGATGTCATGCAGGTCTCCCTCGGCGATTTCGAAGTTCATGTGAGATTCCGTCGGTGTCGGTGCTCGACGAGCGGAGTGGGCGGCGCCGGGGTGGGCATCCCGGTGGCGTCGAGCCCGAGTTCGGTGAGCGCACGTTCGCGTAGGCGAGCCTTGGGTACCTTGCCGCTGGCGACCCGCGGGAAGCCGGCGCTGGTTCCGTAGATCACATGGTGCGGGGCTTTGTACTTGGCGGCCTTGCCGCGGACGTGGTCCTGGATCCGGGAGAGGGTGACGTCGTCGCGGTCGGCGTCGACGAAGACGACGATCGCCTCACCGCGCACGATGTCGGGGATGCCCACAGCATGCACTTCCCGGACGCCGGCAATCTCCCCGACCAGTAGTTCTACTTCGAGGGGGCTGACGTTGATGCCGCCGGGCTTCATCATCTCCGAGAGCCGGGAATGGAAGTGCAGGTACCCGTGCTCATCCAGGTATCCGAGGTCGCCGGTGCGGAAGAAGCCGTCGGTGGTCATGACCTCGCGATTGCGGTCGGGATCTTTGTAGTACCCGCGCATGACGTGTCCGCGGATCAGGATCTGTCCGATTTCACCGGCCGGTAGCGGGTCGTCGGTTTCCGGGTCGGCGACGCGGATGTCCCAGTCGGGCAGGGCGCGGCCGATGGTGCCCTCGGCCCGCTCGACGGGGTCGTGGGCATCGGTCAGCGCGCACAACCCATAGGACTCGGTCAATCCGTAGATGCTGGTGCCGAGGGTCAGTCCGAGTTCGGTGCGGGCGAGTTGGCGGTCGGCTTTGCTCAGGCCGAGGACGCCCTTGCGGAGGCTGAGTTGGCGGCGAGCGCGGTCGGGATGGTCGACGAGGCTTCGGGTCATGTTGCCCAGTCCGTAGTAGGCGGTGCAGCGTTCACGTTCGAGCAGTTCGAGGGCTCGGCCGGGTTCGTACACCTCCATGAGGACCACGCACGCGCCGTGGGTCCAGGTCGCGCCGAGGGCCTGGATTACACCGAGACCGTAGAACAGCGGTGTCGCGAGAAATGACCGGTCGTGCTCGTCGAGCGCCTGCCGTTCGCCGATGTTGAAGGTATTGACGATGGCGTGGTGGTGTTCGAGAGCGACACACTTCGGTCGGGCCGTGCTGCCACTGGTGTAGATGAGGTACGCGAGGTCGTCCGGTTCGACAGCGGCTTCGGCATCGGCCAGTGCGGCGTCGCTGATCTGTTCTCCGCGCCCGAGGAACTGGTGCAGCGGTACCGCAGCCGGGAGACGGTGGTCTCCGAGCTCGACGACCTGACGCAACGCCGGCAATGCCGTGTCGTGGAGTACGCCGTCGGGGCCGGGTGAGTCGGTGACCGCCGCGACGGCGCCCGCGATGATGGGGACATAGTCTGTACCGCGCAGTCGGTCGAAGAACAGCAGGGCTTTCACGTCGCCGTGTTCGAGCGCGTACGAGAGTTCATCGGTCTTGTACCAGGTGTTGATGGGCACGACGGCGGCGCCTATCCGGGCCCCGGCCATCGCGGTATATAGCCACTCGGGCCGATTGCCTGCCAAGATGGCGATCGAGTCACCGCGACCGATTCCTATGGCTAGCAGTGCCTTCGACCATCTGCTGACCTCGCGATCGAGGTCGGCGAAGGTGATGTCGGTCCCTTCGAAAGAGATTGCGGCGCGTCTGGGGAAGCGGTCGGCCATTTCGTGCAGCAATGCCCCCCAGGTGTGAGCGGCAGGAGCTGATGCGGTCATTGGAGTTCCTCGGGTTGTGCAGGCGACGAAACGATGGGGACAGCTGCAGGCGGGGTGGGTAAGCCGGGTGTGTCGACGGCAAACGCGAGTACGCGCCCGCCCTTGGCGACCGTCACGATGAGACGGTCGAGCGCGGCGCCGGCGAAGCAGACACTGGTGGGCATCGTTCCTTTACCGATCGCCAACTGCTCGCGCAGCTGCCCGGCCGGGTCGAAGTAGGTAACCGTGTCCGATTTGCTCCCCGCCACCCACAACCCGCCGCGTGCGTCGACGGTGATGCCATCGGGGGTTGGGACGGTGATCTCCGGGAAGTCATGATCGACGGTCGCGGTCGAAGCTGTGACCACATAGCGGCGCACCCGGTCGCGCGCGGTCTCGGCGACGTACAGGTGTTCCGGGTGGGGCCCGAACGCGATGCCGTTGGGGAAGAAGGCGTCGTCGAGAATGACGGTTGCGTGATCGGCCGCGGGATCGTATCGCCAGACGCGGCCCGGCAGGGCTGCGTCGCCGAAGCCGTGACCGTTCGGGTCGGTGAACCAGAGCGCGCCGTCCGGCCCGAACGCACAGTCCGAGGGAGCATGGACGTTCTCGCTGAGGATGGTGCGCGGCGCGGCGGGAGCGTGGTGATCCCAGACCTGGATGGACGGGATGGTGTGCAGCCGTGACCTGGTGGGCATCGCCTCGCCACCATTCTGAGTGATCCACAGTCGCCCGTCGCAGCCGAGCGTCATGCCGTTCGGTCCGCCACCGGTTTCGGCGACGGCAACGGCCGGTCGGCCGTCGAGGAAGACCTCGTACAGCGCGCCGCGGCTGACGCTCGTGACGAATAGTCGGCCGTCGGTGGTCCACACGGGGCCCTCGGTGAAGCCGATGTTCTCTGCGAGTGTCAGGCCGTCCTCGACTGTTCTGGTGGTGATCGATGGTGCAGCCATCAGTGTTGTCCTGTTCTGATCGTCGCCGGTGTCGTGCAATCGGTCGACGCCCAACGCGTCATCAACGTTGCTGCAGGCTCCGGGTTTTCGCCGTGGCCGCCAGCATTGCCCGGTGATCTGCTGTATCGGGGAGCGGGGGCCGGTTCGACGCGTTCTCCCCGGATGAGGGTGTTTCGGAACTGAATGTGTGGGTCGGTCACAGCTTCGTCGAGAGTGAGAACAGGGGACACACATGCGTCGAGTTCGGCGAAGACCACTGTCCATTCTTCGCGCGTTTTCGCCTGGAAGATACGCGCAAACCGGTCCTTCATGGCCGGCCACTGTGCTCGGTCCTGCTGTGCCGGCAGGTCGGCGTCGGCGAGCCCGAGCCCGAGGAGCAGTCGCTGGTAGAACTGTGGCTCGATACTGCCGACGGCCATGAAGGCGTCGTCCGAGGTCCGGTAGACGTTGTAGAAGTGTGAACCACTGTCGATACTGTTCGTGCCGGGTTCGCTCGACCAGTTCCCGGTGGCCTTGCGGTTCCAGATTCCGCTCATCAGTAGGCTGGTTCCGTCGATCATTGCGGCGTCGACGACCTGACCGGTATTGCTCGACACCCGCTCGTAGAGTGCGGCGAGTATTCCTGTGACCAGCAGCATCCCGCCGCCGCCGTAGTCGCCGACGAGATTGAGTGGTGGAACGGGTGCCTCGCCCTGGCGGGCGATGGACCGAAGGGCACCGGTCAGGGCGAGATAGTTGAGGTCGTGGCCGGCGGTATCGGCGAGCGGTCCGTCCTGCCCCCAGCCGGTCATTCGGGCGTAGATCAAGGCAGGGTTGCGGCCTAGGCAGGTGTCGGGTCCGAGCCCGAGTCGTTCCATCACGCCCGGCCGGAATCCTTCGATGAGCACGTCGGCGCGATCGATGGCGTCCAGGGCACGGTCGCGTTCGCAGGGGTCCTTGAGATCAAGGCTCAGTGTGGTCCGTCCCCGGCCGAGGATGCCGGCGTCGTCGGTGGTCTGGCCGGGCCGGTTGATCCGCAGGACTTCCGCGCCGGCGTCGGCGAGCATCATCGCGGCGAACGGTGCCGACCCGAGCGCGGCGATCTCGACGACGCGCAGTCCACGGAGCGGGCCGGGGGAGGGGGCTGTGTCGGTCATGTGCCTTCCTTGTCGGCTGCGACGAAGATCAGGTGCGACTCTCCGTCGTCGGTGGTGAATTCGGCGCGGACTCGCTGCCCGATCCGGATGGAGGGCATTGGCACGCCGACGAGGTTGCCGTAGATCCTGGTGCCTTCGTCGAGTTCGATGACCGCGACGACGTATGGACTCGGCAGGTGGAAGTCGGTCAGGTAGGTCTTGTGGAAGGTTGCGTAGGACCATAGGTGGCCCTCTCCGGTCACCGCGTTCCACTGTGGAGTCTCTGTGTTACCGCATCGAGTGCAGACCGCTTTCGGAGGGAACTGCTGGGTTCCGCAGGCCGCGCAGGCACTGATCAACAGCTCGTGGCGGGCCAGCCCCTCGTGATGGGCGGTCAACGAATAGCGGGGGCTCATGCCTGTGCTCCGTATACGACCGAGGTCACCACGGGAGCGGCGCACAGGTATTGAGCGATCGTCGCGTCGTGCACCTGGCGATCGCCGCAGGTCTTCCTCAGCTGGCGGATCGCCTCGACGTTCAACCCCCACCCTTGCATGTAGCTTTCCGACAGATGTCCGCCGGAGGTGTTGATCGGCAGCTCACCGCGCAGCCCGATTCGGCCGTCCTGGATCCATGCTCCGGACTCGCCGGGTGCGCAGAATCCGAGGCCCTCCAGGGTGAAGAGCACGTTGGGGCTGAAGTTGTCGTAGGCCATCAGGACGTCGATGTCGGCGCGGGTGCAGTCGGCCATTGCGTAGGCCTGCTGCCCTGCGCTGGCGATCGCCTCACGCCAGAAGTCGTCCGGGGGGAAGTCAGAGTTGCGTAGCTGCCCTTGTTGTCCGACCCCGAGGATATGGACGGGCGGTTGAGCGCAGTCGCGGGCCCGGTCCGCGGAGGTGAGGATCATGGCCACCCCGCCGTCGTTGATCAGGCAGTAGTCGTAGATCTTCAGCGGTTCGACGATGAATCGGGACTCGAGGTAGATCTCGCGTGAGATGGGGTCTGTGAACACGGCCCGCGGGTTGAGCGAGGCGTGGTCTCGCAGGGTGACCGCGACTTGCGCCAGCTGTTCGGCGGTGGTGCCGTACTGCGCACAGTGCCGCTGGAACATCATCGCGTAAAAGGCTCCGGGAGAGGTCATTCCGTATGGCAGGGTCAGCGCTGGGGTGGTTCCGTATCCCTCGGCGGCCGCGCTGGCGCTCGCGCCGCCGCCTCCATAGGTGTGCCCACCGGAGTGCCCGTTATTGCCGTACACCAACGCGATGGTGGAGGCCATCCCGGTAGCGATGGCCAGTACCGCCATCTGGATGGCGATGCCGGTCATGCGTCCTTCCGCCGGGAGCTGCGCCGACCAGCGTGGTTCGATTCCCATCCGTGAGGCCACTGCTTCGTAACTACTGACCCGGTTCACGATCAAGCCGTCGAGGTCGCCGGGAGTCAGTCCGGCATCGGTGAGTGCCGCCTGAAGGGCGGTCAAGCCCAAATCGTCGGCGGAGGAACCCGTGAGATTGCCGAATTTGGTCGTGCCGACCCCGACCACCGCGGTGGCCGCGCGAAGTACGGCCTTATCTGTGGGCCGGTGTGGCTGCACTACAACTCCAAAATGTGATAACTGATACGTACGGACAATTTACTGTGCCATGCCCGGCGACGTTTCCGCAAGGGCGGACGAGAACCGGGTAGCAACGTCGGATAACGGTGTGCCGCCGCGGATTCGATGCGAGGAAGAACGGGAGCCACCGGCCGCGCGGGCACGCCAAGGCACCCTTCCGGTCTCATGATGCGAGGAGACCGGAAGGGTCGAAGCACCCCGGGGGACGTCAGAGTGAGAAGTCGATGACTCCGCGGATGTTCTTACCGTCTCGCAAGTCCTGATATCCCTGGTTGATCTCGTCGAGCGTGTAGCGGGTGGTGATGAGCTCGTCGAGTTTGAGCCGACCTGCATCGTAGAGTCGCAGCAACCGGACGATGTCGTACTGCGGATTCGACGATCCGAACAGGGTGCCCTTGATGGTCTTCTCCATGAACACCATTTCCTGGCCCGACACGTGGACGGTGAGGTTGGCGGCGTTGGACACACCCGTGACCACGACCGTCGAGCCCTTCCCGATCACGTTGAATGCCGCGGTGATGGTTTCCTCGTCCATGGTTCCGATGAGCACGAGGGCCTGGTCGGCACCCTGGCCCCAGGTCAGTTCGGTGACCTTCGCGTGCGCTTCCTCGGCATTGGAGAAGACATGGGTCGCACCGAATTTGAGTGCCGTCTCTCGCTTGAACTCGACGGGATCGACGCACACGATGTACTTCGCACCGGCGTGCACCGCACCCTGAACCGCGTTGACACCCAATCCGCCGATCCCATAGATGACGGTGGTGTCCCCGGGGCGAACGTTGCCGGCGTTGACCGCGGTTCCCCATCCGGTCGGGACACCGCACCCGACGAGTACCGCGGAGTCGAGCGGAAGCCAGTCGTCGACCTTCACGACCGAGTATTCGGACACGGTCGCGAATTCGGAGAAGGCCCCGAGCATGCAGAAAGCGCTGTAGTCGGTGCCGTCCTTGTGGAGGCGGAAAGTGCCGTCCGGCATGCTGCCTTCGAGGATCGTGGACCCTGCGTCGCAGAGATTCTGGCGTCCGGTCGAGCAGTACCGGCAGATGCCGCAACTCGGGGTGAAGCTGCAGACCACGTGGTCACCGACCGCGACCTTCTTCACTCCGGGGCCGACCTTCTCGACGATGCCCGCCGCTTCGTGGCCGCCCACCATCGGATAGCGCACCGACAGATCTCCGTCCATCATGTGCAGATCCGAATGGCACAGCCCGGCCGCGGACATCCGCAGCAGGACCTCCCCGGGGCCGGGATCGTCGATGTCGAGTTCCATGATCTCGAAGGGGGCGTGGGGCGCGGTCAGTACGGCAGCGCGTGTCTTCATTGTTCTTTCCGATCGTTCGAGGGGAATTCAGCTGTGCATGGTCCAGACGGACTTGGTTTCCAGGTATCCGTCGAGGCTGTCCGGGCCCAGGTCGCGGCCGTAGCCGGACTGGTGGAATCCGCCGAAGGGAGCCGCCGGATCGGTCAACCCCCACCCGTTGACATAGACGGTCCCGGCCTGCAGTCGGCGGGTCATCGTCTGGACGGTGTTCACATTCTTCGTCCAGATGCCCGCGGCCAAGCCGTAGTCGCTGGCATTCGCGCGCTCGATCACCTCGTCGATGTGGTCGAAGGTGAGAACGACGACGACCGGACCGAAGATCTCCTCACGGGCGCATTCCATGTCGTCAGTCGCGTTGGCGATGATCGTCGGGGGGTGGAAGTGTCCGGTCAGATCGTCGAGTATCTGCGCGCCCTGATAGATCGTGGCGCCCTCTTCCTTTGCGCGCTGGACGTATCCCCGGACACGCTCGAGTTGCGCTTTGTTGGCCAGGGGGCCGAAGTCGACGCCCTCCTCGATGCCGGGTCCGATCCTCAACTGGCCGGCGATCGTGGTGAGTTGCTCGATGACCTCGTCGTGAATGTCGTTGTGTACAAATAATCGCGATGGGGCGCTGCAGGTTTGGCCGGAGTGCCAGAAGATGCCACCCGCAGAACCGCTCACCGCCTCCTGCACATCGGCGTCGGGAAGGATGATGTTGGCGGACTTGCCGCCCAGTTCGAGCGTCACCCGTTTGACGTCGTCCGCGGCTTGGCGGGCGATGTGCTTGCCGACCTTCGTCGAGCCGGTGAACGTGAGCTTGTCCACCCCGGGATGGGTGACCAGTGCTTGCCCAGCGGTTCCGCCAGTGCCGGGGACGACGTTGAGCACGCCGGGGGGAAGTCCGGCCTCGGTGGCCAGCTCCGCCAGCCACAGCGCCGACAGGGGCGTTTCCTCGGAAGGCTTGAGGACAATCGTGCACCCGGACGCGAGAGCGGGACCGATCTTCCATCCGCACAGCAGAAGCGGGAAGTTCCACGCGGTGATCGCGCCCACCACCCCGACCGGTTCACGTTCGGTGCGTATGTGAATGTTGGGATGAGATACCGGGACGGTCGCACCGACAATCTTGGTGGGCCAGCCGGCGTAGTAGTGAAATGCTCGGGCGGCGAATTCGACATCGATATTTCGTGCTGCGCCGAGAACCTTTCCTGCATCAAGGACCTCGAGCTGAGCGAAGTCGTCGGCGTGCTGGTAGATCAGATCGCCGATTCGGTGGAGGATACGTCCGCGGTCGAGTGGGCTCATCTGTCGCCAGGGAGCGGACTCGGCGAACGCGCGCCGGGCGGCCTCGACCGCGTCGGCGACGTCGTCCACCCCTCCCGAGGCCGCAACCGCAATCTGGCGCCCGGTTGCCGGGTCGAAGACGGGAAGCTCCTCGCCGTCGAGCGCTGCGCGCCGTTCGCCGTCGATGAAGACGTGCGGCGCCGCGTCCAAACGCTTGACGACAGCCGAGGAGAGCAGGTGATCAGTCGTTGCGATGGTTGTCATCGTGCCTCTCAAATGGATATTTGATACATCAGGTGTGACTCACGTTACGTCAAGACGCCCACGAAGTCGAGTACGGCCTGGACGGTGTGGAAACGCGATATGCAGAACTCGGCGGGCCGAGGACGGATAGTTTTGAAAACCTGCTGTTCAGGTCGCTGGTGTAGTGCGTCGGCGGGGGAAATGCGCGGGTGTGGCGTGTTGCCGAGGGCGATGTGCCCGCTACCTCCGTCGACCGCGTTACACTAGCGATTGTTGATGATTGATCAAATTAGGAGTCGATATGGCCACGTCCGACGCTGAGGTCGAACTGTCGAACCGTCGTGCACGGAACGGTGGCAGGAGTGAGGATGCTCGTCCTCATGTCTCGCGGCGGAACATGAGTGGTCAGGTCGTCGACTACATCAAGAACATGATCTTCGACGGGTCGCTGATCCGGGGGCAGCGAGTGCCGCAGGACCAAATCGCTAAGGACCTCGGGGTCAGTCGCCTGCCGGTTCGGGAAGCGCTCATCACTCTCGAGGCCGAGGGATTGATCGACTCCGAACCTCATCGTGGTTCTTTCGTCGTTCCCATCTTGCGCGAGGACATCGACGATCACTACCGGATCTACGGAATGGTGCAGGGGCTCGCATCGCGGCGCGCAGCGTCGCGGATCACGCAACCAACGCTTGCCCGGCTGCAGGAGCTGCACGAGGGCATGCAGGCGAGCGATGATCCTGATCTATTGCACAACCTGAACTGGGAGTTCCACGCTCTCATCAACCAGACCGGTGGCAGTCGGCGCCTGTTGTCGGTGCTGCGGCAGCTGGCCAAGAACCTGCCACGGGCCGTGTACGAGGCACCCCCGGGGGCGAGCCCGGAAGCCAATCGGGGGCACCAGAAGATATTGGACGCCTTGAGGAGTGGAGACGCGGCAGCGGCGGATGCCGCATCTCGCGAACATGTCCAGTTCGAGGGGGAGTACGTGATCGCCAAGCTCAAGCGCGATGGGATCCTCGCCGACGACGCCTAGTGGCAGGCACAAACTTGTCAGTTCTACGTCGTTCACGGCCTGGCCGGCAGGTGGCCGGGTACGGCGGGGCGAGTGTCAGCGAGTGGGGCATGCGATTCGCGGCTGGCGCAACACCAGTGCAATGACTTCTGCCCGTGTGCGCACGCCCAGCTTGCGCAGGATACTGCTGACGTGAAAGCGCACGGTGCTCTCGGCGATGTAGAGCTGCTATCCGATATCGCGGTTGGACGAGCCCGCGACCAGGCACCCGAGCACGTCGCGCTCTCGGCCGCTCAATGATGGCCAGGATGCTGAACCGCCGGTGCCATGGATGTCTTTTGGAACCGCGACGAGCTGACTGAGGATGTCGAGAGCCACACAACGGGCGGCCTGGTCGTCCAGCTCGTCCGATCGCAGTGCCGTCACTGCGCGGTGGACAGCGGAACACCTCACGGCACCGGGAACTGTCTCGTTCCGCGCATAGCAGTCGGGACAGGATGTCGACACCTATACCCCCTTCCTAAGCACTGCCGCGTCACGAAGCTCGGATTGTATCAACTATCCGTGCGCTTCTCAGCGGGTGTGGGGTGAACGTCCGGCAGGCTTGTCGAACATCGCCAGTTCAACCGTCCTTTCAGGGGAGAGGGGACGAATCGTTGGCCGTAAGACTTGATAAGTGATACAAAAAGACGCACACTTTGTGGCGCGCGCCACAGCGTGTTCCCCTCCTCCTCGATCGCCCCTCGACGTCACCAGGAGATCCGATGACAGAAATAGCCGTTGACGATGGTTTGCGCGAGAGACCGCCAGCCACTCCTGCCTCGGAGGGGCCGCTGAGGCCCTATCACTGGGCCGTCATGGTGCTCGGCGTGCTCGGTTACGCGACCATCGCGGCCGACGCCGCAATCTTCCCCACCAGTTACCCCCTCGTCCAGCAAAGCCTGGGATTCTCCGACAGCGCTGTCGGATACATCTATGCAGCCGGATTCTTCACCTGCGGTGTCATCGCTATGTTCTTCATCGGCCCCATGACCGACCGGTTCGGCCGTAAGCCTCTCTTCATAGCGGCTATCGCGATTTGCTCGGCGTTCACGATTCTGACTGGCTTCGCCTGGAACACAGCATCATTCGGTGTCATGCGGTCGATCGGAACCATCGGTTATGTCTCCTGGGGGCTGGCCACCGTACTCATTGCGGAATCGGTACCCGCGAAGCATCGCGGATGGATGACCGGGACCGTGCCAGTGGGGTGGGCCATCGGATTCGGATCGTCGGCGTTCTTCTCCGAACACATCGCCGCCGGCATGGGATGGCGGGCGGTGTTCTGGATCGTCGGCACACTCCCCTTGGTCTTCGGTATCGCCGTCTCCTTCGTCATCAAGGAAACACCGCACTTCCAGGATCTCCAGCATGCCCGTCGAACTGGGGCGAGCAGGTTCCACATCGACGTCGCTAAGACGGAGAAGAGTGTGCTCGCTCAGCTGTGGGCAGCCGATATGCGTCGCCGCACCATCGGCGTCACCGTGTTCTTCCTCTTCATCGTGCCCCAATACGCCATCATGTCCTACTTCGGACTGAGCTTCATGCAAGCGAAGGACATTTCGTTCCTCGAGGCCAACCGTGCGATCAGCTGGGCGAACTGGCTCGGTATCGTCACCATCCTCGCCGCCAGTTTCCTCACACGGGGCAAAGGTGCCCACTACACCCTCACCGCCGTCGGAGTGCTCGGATCTATATGCGCCATCTTCATGGTGTACCTGGCGACACCGTCGACGATCGTGCCCTGGTTCATCGTGTACGTCTTGATCACCATCGGTCTCTGGGGCGGATCCTCGAATTTTCTCCAGGAAGCCTTCCCCACGCGTATCCGTGGCACGGGCGGAGCATGGGGTTCGGGCATGCTGTGGGCCAGCTACGGAACTCTCGCACTCGTCGTCGCCCCGCTGCTGACCCTCTACAGCTGGAATGTGCTGGTCATCGTCTTCGGTGCCGTGCTGCCGCTGATCGCGTTGGTCGGCCTGTGGCTGGTCCCGCAGCCGAAGGCGCTCAACTCCAACCTCGAAGACCTGGTGCACTGACATGCGTTGCTGCACAACCGGGACCAACCGGAGCATTGCGACCCCGCCATCGAACAAAATCCCCTTGTGCTACCCCACCGGCCACTGGCCGAGCGACACGATGCCCTGGCCCGAAGGAAAGAACCGATGAACGTTTTCGACGTCGAAGATCACGGACACGGCCCAGCAGTGCTTTTCAGCCACGGCACGCTCCTGGATCGGACCATGTACGCCGCGCAAACCGCTGCTCTGGCCGATCGCTACCGAACCATCGCCTATACCAGCAGGGCCGGAACATCGGAATACGCCACCGCGTACGACCTCGACTCGCTGGTCTCCGATTGCCTGGAGGTGGCCGCGCGAGCAGGAGTCGACCGATTCGCGCTGGTGGGAATGTCGGTGGGCGGGTTCATGGCGATCGAGTTGGCCCTGAAGTACCCAGAACGGCTGGCCGGGCTGGTCCTGATGGACACGATGGCAGACGCCTACACCAGCGAGGAGAAGGCTCAGTTCGCCGAAGTGTTCCTGCCCATGAAGAGCGAAGACCCCATCCCCGCGACCTTCGCAGAAACTTTCATTCCTATCATTTTCGGCCCGCAGGCCGTCGCGAACCGTCCCGACTTGATCGATTCGTGGGTGCGCAAGTGGCGAGCGAGACCATCGCGGTCGGTGTGGGGCGAATACAACTCGTGGATCAGCAAGAGCGAACGCCTCTCCCGCCTGTCCGAGATAGAGATCCCGACCCTCATCGTGCACGGTGAGGAGGACAACGGCATCGACATTGCAGCTGCCGAACGGATGCATGCCCGGATACCGGGATCAGCTTTCGCCCGAATCCCCGGCGCGGGCCACCTGGTGACTGAGGAAAACCCCGACGCCGTATCAACGGCGCTGGCCAGCTTCCTTGACGCCCTTCCGCGTTGGTAGGCCCGACCGCACAGCCTCGCCCACCCCACACCACCGACGACCCTGAACATGGACACCGAATGAAACCCACCACCCTCGATAACGACGTCACGATCATCTCCGGCGGCAGCCGCGGCATCGGCGCCGCCATCGTCCGGACACTGAGCGAGTACGGCAGTGCGGTCACCATCGCCGGCGGGTGCGCCGAGAGCGGCCGTCGACTTGCCGACGAACTGGGTCCACGATGTCACTACATCCCACATGACGTCACCGACGAACAATCCTGGCAGGACGTCATCGACCGCACCGTCGACCGGCACGGCAAGGTGACGGCACTGGTCAACAATGCGGGCATCTACAAACCGGAAGGCGACATCGAGAACACCAGTCCCGAGAACTTCAACTCCCATTACCGGGTCAACCAACTCGGAGTCTTTCTCGGCATGAACGCCGTCGCGGGGCTGATGAAGGCAGCCCGCCACGGCAGTATCGTCAACATCTCCTCCATCGCCTCCCACCGCGCCTACCCCAACCAAATCTCCTACACCACAACCAAATGGGCGGTTCGAGGTATGACCAAAGCTGCCGCAGTGGATCTCGGACAGTTCGGCGTCCGGGTCAACTCGGTTCATCCCGGATTCATCGATACCAGCATGCTGGACGTTGTTCCCGACTCACAACGAGAGGCCGTGGTCAGCGCGACACCACTCGGGCGCCTCGGCCAGACCGATGAAATCGCAGCATCCGTGGCCTACCTTGTCTCCCCGTCGAGCGGCTTCGTCACCGGCGCCGAACTCGTGATCGACGGCGGACTCTCCGCATGAACGTCGCCCACTCCCAGCCCCCGTGCCAACACGTCACCACGACTACTCCCTCGAGCCATTTTCCTGGAGGAACCCATCATGCGCGTGACTGAAAAACGCTCCACCACAAAGATGCTGCGGGTTACCGCAGCAGGATTCGCCGGCACTGCCCTCGAGTACTACGACTTCTTCCTGTACGGCACCGCCGCAGCCCTCGTGTTCGGGCCCTTGTTCTTCCCGTCATACAGCCCGCTAGCGGGGACCCTCGCCTCCTTCGCGACTTTCGCGGTCGGATTCCTGGCCAGGCCGTTGGGCAGTGTTCTCTTCGGCGGAATGGGGGACAAGGTCGGTCGGCGCAAGACGCTCGTGTTTTCGCTGTTGATGATGGGCACCGCGACGGTTCTGATCGGCGTACTTCCGACATTCGAGCAAGTCGGCTGGTTCGCTCCGCTCCTGCTGGTCGCCCTCCGATTCGTGCAAGGCATCGCGATGGGCGGAGAGTGGGGTGGAGCTGCTCTGATGCTCGTCGAGCATTCACCCCCGCACCGGCGCGGGCTGTACGGAAGCACCGTTCAGATGGGGGTACCCGGCGGACTCCTGCTGTCGACCATCGCCATCACCGTCAGTGACCACATCTCCGGCGACGCTTTCGGCACCTGGGGATGGCGGATCCCATTCCTGCTCAGCGCCGTCCTCTTCGCCATCTCGATGTTCATTCGCCTCGGCGTCGAGGAAACTCCGGACTTCACCGAACTGCAGACCGCCTCCGCCCAGCAAAGCACCCCCGTGCGCTCACTCCTGCGCAATCAATGGCGGGAGGTCGGGCTGGCCGCAGGCGTCATCGCCCCTGGAGGCATCCTGTTCTATCTGGTGTCCACCTACGCCGTCTCGTACGGCACCACGATCTTGGACATCAGCCGCACCACGATGCTCAATGCGCTGCTCGCCGCATCGATCGTCTACTTGATCTGCCTGCCGGTATCCGGTCATCTGAGTGACCGGTTCTCCCGCCGCATCGTCCTTCTCGTCGGGTGCTTCACCGCTCTGTTCGGAGGTTTCGTGCTGTTCGCGCTGATGAACACCGGGTCGGGCTGGGCCGCGTTCTTGAGTATCACCTTCATGCTGGCGGTGGTGCACTCGGCACTGCAAGCCCCGCAGCCGGCCTTCCTAGCGGAGCGATTCAGTGTCGACGTCCGGTTCAGCGGCGTCGCGTTGAGTCAGGCGCTGTCAGTCAGTGTCATCGGTGGCACCGCCCCCTTCATGGCGACGTTGTTCTACAGCTGGACACACTCCACCTGGCTGATCTGTACCTGGCTCGCACTCTGGAGCGTGGTTGGGGCCCTCTCGACGATCGCGCTCAGCAGGCGACCATGCGCGATCGACGGTGCCGAACAGCGACCGGCAGATACCGACCGAGAACCCCGACTCGGTGCGTCACGACAACTGACTGGCACCCACGAGTAGTTCCGTGGACGCCCGTAGCTCCGCGGACACCGCATCCGCGGAGCTATGCGCAGGGGGAGCCCGGCGCGCCACCGACATAACGCCACTCGATCCGACCACGCAGTCCGCCGAGAATCTCGGCGGGCGTCGTCCCGAGCGCGTGAGCCCACCGCTGCGCACCCGCGGTGCTGCCAGCGGTTCCCCCGAACAACACGGCGCGATCTCCTTCCACCACATCGGTGTCCGTCCCGAGGTAGACCAGTATCTGATCCATGCACACCCGCCCGACCTGAGGGCGCCACCTACCGCCCAGCAGCACCGACATACGGCCACCCAGCGCACGCGGAATCCCGTCCGCGTACCCCACCGGCAGCAGTGCGATCGAACAGTCCCTCTCTGCCACCCACCGGAACCCGTACGAGACCCCGTCGCCCGCAGCGATCTTCTTCACCAGCGCCACCTCCGCCGACAACGTCATGGCCGGAAGCAGTTCCGCTTCGAGGGCAGAACCGGTTGGCGCGACGCCGTACAGACCGAGATCGGCGCGGACCAGGTCGAAGCGTAAGTCACTGCGCTGCAGCGCCTGCGCGCCGGCGAGATGGGCGGAATCGAAGGTCACCCCGGCTGCGCGTGCGAACCGTAAGTACTCGAGAAAATGGGCGCGGTCTCGATCCACCACAGCGTCGGCATCAGTGTCGTCGCCGGTCGACGAGTAGATGCCGCGAACGTGCACCGTCCCCTCCGATTGAGCTGCGCGTAGCGACCGGATCAGTTCTGCCCAGTGCGGGACCAGCTGTGGGGGACGTCGGCAGTCGACGGCCACCTGGACCGTCGCAGTTGTCCCGCGCCGTGCCGCCGCCATCACGGCCGCCACCTGATCGGCGGATTCAACCGTTACGGCGATGCCGGTTCGGATTCCTGCGTCGAGGCAGTCCTCTCCGTTCCCACATACCGGCGCGAACGCCAGGATCGGGGCGCCGATACCGGCCCGGCGAAGTGCGCACCCTTCATCGATCGTCCGAACCCCCAGTTCCCGCGCCCCAGCCGCCAAGGCGGTGACCGCGACCGGCACCGCACCGTGGCCGTACGCGTCAGCCTCGACTACCGCCATCAACGACGCCGTCCCGGCCCGAGCGGCCAGGGCCTTCGTGTTCCGGGAGGTGGCGTCCAGGTTCACACAGGCCTCGATCACCGGTCGACGGCCCTCCAGAGATGCGGCGCCGGGAGCGACATCGGTCTCCGATTGGAAAGCTGACACGGTTCTGGCCCTCGATTCAATGGCAAGTGCCCACCCCAACAGGGGTGGTGGGGGAGGACGGATAGTGCCTCGGGCGAGGCTGCGAATTCTGCCTGACACCTTACTCGGCCACACCTCGGTCGTCGGGCCTGCAATTCGACCGCGTTCAGTCCAGTTCGGTCGACGGCCAGATTATCCTCGATTCAGAGGGCGAGGTGGGTGATGAGCCGATTCAGGGCACCAGATGCCGGTCCGAGGTGACAGATGGCCGAGACCGATCCGGGGGCAACACAGCGCGACCAGACTCCAGACATCGCCACGGAGCTGGCGGCGGAGGGATTCGAGTGCGCCACCGAGATCGGACGGGGCGGCTTCGGGGTGGTGTACCGCTGCGAAGAGCGGACTCTCGATCGCGTCGTCGCGGTCAAGGTGCTCACCACCTATCACGACTCGGAAGGCGTGGCCCGCTTTCTCCGTGAGCAAAAAGCAATGGGACGCCTGTCCGGGCACCCCAACATAGTCACAATTTTTCGCGTCGGAACGACGGGCGCCGGCCAACCGTACCTCGTCATGCACTACCACGAGCCGGGCTCCCTCCAGGCACTGATCGAGTCGGGGCCGATTTCCTGGACCCGTGTCCTGCACCTCGGTATCAAGGTCGCCGACGCGCTCGAGGCCGCCCACCGACAATCCATCCTGCACCGAGACATCAAACCCGCGAACATCTTGATCGACACCTTCGGAGAGCCGCAGCTGACAGATTTCGGCATCGCCCGCATCACCGGCGGATTCGAGACCACGGCCGGTGTGGTCACCGGATCACCCGCCTACACCGACCCCGACGTTCTGCTCGGGCATCCCCCCAGCCCAACCGGCGACATCTATAGCCTCGGAGCGACCCTGTTCAGCGCGCTCACCGGACACGCGGCCTTCGAACGGCGCAGCGGTGAGCCTCTGATCGCTCAGTTCCGGCGCATCACAAATCCGACCGGTCCCTTACTACGTGACTGGCGGGGAGACATCCCCGAGGAACTCTGCACTGCGATCGAGCATGCCATGGACCGCGATCGCGGCAACCGTCCCAGCGCGGCAGCCGAATTTGCGGACCAGTTACGCCGCGTCCACCACAACTCCGAGAGCAGCGCACCCGAGGGGATCGCGCCAGAATTGAGCGCCGACCCGGAACACAATTCATCAGCATCCGGTTTCCAATCCCAGTCACCGCACTCGCGGACGCCGACACCCTCCGGTCGGTACTCGGCACCTCCCACGCCCACCACCAGATTCCGACCACCACCACCGAGCCGCACCCTGGTCTCCCGTGCCCGCCTGATGCAGGCTCTCCACACCGATCGACGGCGGCGCCTGGCCGTGATTCACGCACCCACCGGCTACGGAAAAAGCACCACGGCGGCACAGTGGCTCCGTCAGCTCGCCGACGAGGGCATTGCCACCGCATGGTTGACCGTCGACCGAGACGACAACAATCCGCTGTGGTTCCTCGCACATCTCATCGAAGCCGTCACCACCGCATTGCCGGCCGTGGCGACCGACTTGCGGGACACCTTCGAAGCACACGGTGACCACGCATGCCCGCACGTGCTGACAACGCTGATCAATACACTGCACGATCAGGACCAACACCTGGCCCTCGTCGTCGACGACTGGCATCGGGTCTCGGATCCCTCGAGTGTGGCGACGCTGACGTACCTACTGGACAACGGGTGCCACCACATCCAGGTCATCGTGACCAGTCGCAGCAAAACAGGACTGCCGATGAGCCGAATGCGCGTTCTCGACGAACTGGTCGAGATCGATTCGGCAGTACTGCGATTCGACGAAGAAGAAACGCGCACCTTCCTCACCGAAACATCGGGAGTGGACCTGGCGACAAGTGACATCGCCAACCTGGCGAGGTCGACCGACGGGTGGGCCGCCGCCATCCAGCTGGCGTCGCTATCTCTGCGCTCGTCCGCGGACCCCGCCGGCTTCATCGAACACCTCTCGGGCCGCCACCAAGCGATCGGAGATTTCCTCGCCGAGAACGTCCTCGACTCCATCGACACGGACACACGCGCATTTCTGCTGGCCACCGCCATTCCCGACCGCATCTGCGCCGACCTCGCCTCCACCCTGACCGACGTGCGACGCGGACAGGCGATGCTCGAGCTGATCGAAGAACGCGACCTGTTCCTGCGCCGAGTCGACGACGAAGGACATTGGTTCCGCTACCACCACATGTTCGCCGAATTCCTGCGCGGCCGCCTCGACACCGACTTTCCCGGACGATCGGCGCAGTTGCATCGCTCCGCCTCCACCTGGTTCGCCGAGCACCACTTCCTCAGCGAAGCGGTCGATCACGCACTGCGTGTTGGCGATACGACCGGTGCGGTGGAACTGATCGAACGCGACGGGACGTATCTGCTCGAGCATTCGCAGATGTCGACGTTGCGTGGACTCGTCGACAAGCTGCCGATCGACAGCGCGGTATCGAATCCGCGGCTGCAGCTCGCCGCCGCCTGGTCGAACATCCTGCTCTACAACCCCGACCCGGCTCTGCAGGCACTCGACCGCGTCGATACCGCGCTCACCCACCGCAGCGACCCGGACACCCCCGCGCTGGCCGCCGAAGCGTCGGTGGTCAGAGCAGTCGTGGAATTGCGCGCCGACCGCGCCTCTCGCATCGACGACTTGGTGCGTCCGTGTCTCGATCGACCCGATGACCTCAGGCCGTGGGTCGTATCCGTCGCGGCGAACGTCGCGACGTTCGCCGCAATCTGCCAAGCGGACTATCGCGCCGCCTATGCCCTTCAGCAATGGGCCGCAACGTATCACCAGCGGAACAACGGACCGTACAACTCGGTGCACGGACACTGTTGGGTGGGTATAGCCGCCTTCGAACAACTCGACGTGAGCTTGGCGGAATCGAGTTTCCGAACCGCGATGAAGATCGCTCAGCAAGTGGATGGACGTCGGTCGTACACAGCTCGGCTGGCCGGGGGCCTGCTCGGTGAAGTTCTATACGAGAAGGGTCAGATCGTCGAGGCCGAGCGACTGCTCGACGACGGATTCGACCTCGGGCCACACGCGGGGGCCGTCGACTTGAAGATCACCCGGTACGTCGTCGGAGCCCGAATCAAAGCGATTCGCGGTGACCGTTCGGCGGCGGTTCAACGGCTGGACGAGGGCGCACGATTCTCCATGCAGATGCAGCTGCCGAGGCTCCACAGCGCCATCGTCAACGAAGCGGCGCGCCTGGATCTCGTCCTGCCGTCCTCAGATGCACAACCTGCGGACCTCACCTATGCCGAACGCGCCGAGCAAGTGTCCGGTCTCGACGAGGCGATCGCGCAGTACCGGGAGGAGGCGGCAATCCGGGGATTGGTGCGAACCGGATCCCCGGCGAATACCGACCTCGCATGCCAGTGGGCCAGAGAGTGGGTAGAGCGCCTCGCGGACAGCGAACGCCACCGGGCCGCGCTGCGGGCCCGCCGACTGCTGGCCGGCTGCCTCGCCGCATCCGGCCGCAGCGAAGAGGCCGGAAAGGTGCTCACCGAGGTGATAGCCCGCTGCTCGCAGGCCGGGTTGGTGCGGTTCCTCGCCGACGGGGGCGAACACGTCATGGACACCCTCCAACACATCGTCGACACCGACCATCCACCAACTCATCCGCCGCAATCGTCGGACGTGCCCCGCGATTTCTTGTTGGCGGCGCTCGCGGCCGATGCCGGCCTGACGTGAGACCCCCTACCGCAGGGGTGACACCGCATCGTCGGTGTCGTGTTGAACTGACCGTCGGGCCACGGTTCCCGCGGCAGAGAAGAGGATCAGGCCCGCCCCGATGGCGAGCCAGAGGGCTGCCGTAAGCATGCCGATGCCAAATCCCCACGGGCTGACCCCCGAAGCGAGTGCCGGACCGGCGCTGGCACCGAGGAAGGTAAAGGATCCGTACAGTGCCGTTGCGCCGCCGGTTTCTTCCGGATGTACTTGCGCCAGAAGTGATTCGACGATGGCCGACGCCGTAATGGCGATGGCCGCCACGAGCACCAGCACCGTGATCGACAAGGCAACCAGGGAACCTGACAGAACCGATCCGCCCGCAGACATCGCCGCCACACCCATTGCCGCCGCGCCCCGGCGGGCCGGTCGGCACCGCCTCAGCACCCGACCCAGAAATGGAATGACGAGCAGCGCCGGCACGGTGGCCAATCGCAGCACCTGCAGGGCCTCGGAATTTCCGGCAATTGAAGGCGGCCCCACCAGCGAGATGGTGGTGAAGACGCTGACATACGCCCCGAGGAAAGTGGCTGCAGCACTAAACAGCGCGACCAACCGCCACCTGCCCAGAATCGTCACCAGGACTCCGAAAAGCCGCGTACCACAGGGGTGGTCCCTGGGCCGCGCCCTCGGAACCAACGCAGCAACTGCCACGGTTGCCACCACGAGCGCGCCTGCGCCCACCACAAAGACCGCGCGCCAGCCAGCAGCAGCGGCGATCATCTGCGCAGCGACGGGAACGACCGCCGCAGCGGCGAGAAAACCGCTGGTCAAGCAGCTCAAAGCGAGTAGGCGGTGGCGCGGATCGATGCTCTCGGCGATATACGTGAACGCGGCCGGGGCGAAGGCGGCGGCTGCGCAGCCCTGCCCCGCGCGAGCGATCAACTCCAGAAGGAGCGTGGACGGCAGCGCTGCCAACAGTGTGGTGACCGCGGCGGCGAACAGGCCGACCGTCATCACGGTATGCGGCCCGAACCGCGACGCCAGCGGCCCCGCGGCGAGGAAGCCGAGAGCATAGGCGACGCCGAACACAGTGGAGGTTGCCGTCACGTGCGCAGGGTCGACACCGAAGGTAGCGCCCATTTGCGGAAGTAGCGCCAGTACCGAGTACATCTGTCCCACAGCGGTGATGGCCACAGCGGTGAGAATGACGATTACTCGTCCGGACGGGGCATATCGATCCCGGACTACGTTGATCGGACCGATGTCGGTGTTCGGCTGTAGGCCCACACCGCCTCCTTCGTGCGTTCCTGATAGGTGTGATGGTCGCGCCTATCGCTTCGTGGTGGCCCAGTAGCACACCGGGCACGGATCGTGGGCCCCCATCAGCGGCTCCGGCGCAGGTCCATCCGGTAGCTGTAGCGGCGGGGATTGAGTCGCGAGGTGGTGAACTCGACCGGCCGCCCCCCGGCGTCGTGGTACAGCCGCTCGATGAGCAAGACGGCGTCTCCCGCCGAGCATCCGATCAGCTCGCTCTCCGCCTCCTCGGCTTGGGTGGCGTGGATATTCTGGGTTGCGGAGACGATGCTCTCGGGTAGTAATCGCTCTGCCGATTGAATGATCGTGCTGTCGGTCTCCCACAGCCCACGCTCGATCACGTTGTCCGCCAATGAGGAAACCATGTAGTGCCGGGTCAAGGCGAAAGGCGAATGGTTGTAGCAGCGTTGGACGAGTGCGCAGCGGACGTCTGAGATATCCGCACCGAGGTGGCGGGCGATCGCGGGCTCGCTCACTCCCCGTCGGAAAGGCTCGAGTAACCGGGTGGTGGTGCCGGGCCAGCTCATGATTTCGTCGAGCGATCCGATTGCACGCTGGTAGCGACCTGAGTTCGTCTCGTGCCCAATCAAGTACGTTCCACTGCCCTGGACGCGGTGCACCATGCCCTCCTCGACCAGGTGACCGAGCGCTTGCCGGATCGTGTGTCTGCTGACGCCGAAACTCTGCCGAAGTTGGTCTTCGGTGGGCAGCTTGTCACCCACGGCGTACTCACCGCGTTCGGCTCGCCGCCGAAGTTGTTCGGCGACGAGCCGGTACGCGGGACGCCTGAGATACGAATGCGTCTCCACAATCACGCCTGCCTGTCATTTCCTCGCGGAGGGTGCTTCCTCGCTGAACAGCGACACCCCGCGGGTCTCGGGCAGATACCGCAGCAGAAGCACGAACGACAGCGCTGCAATCGCGACCAGGTAGAGAGCGGGGGCGACGATGAGCGCTGCCGCAGCTGCGATGGCGGTGGCGATGAACGGGCCGGGCCCGCCGATGAGGGCCTGCGCGACGTTGAAGCCGATCGAGCTACCCGTCACCCGCAGTCGGGCCGGGAAGAGCTCGACCATGAGAACGCCGAGCATGACATTGGCCAGGGCCTCGAAGGCTGCGAAAATCACCAGGCCGATCAGGGCGAGGTACCAGGTGCCGGTCGAGAGCAGAACGAAGCAGGGGACGGCGGTCAGAGCAATGCCACCGGCGCCGAGCAGCATCGTGCGTCGGCGACCGATACGGTCGCCGATCATCCCTGCCACGGGGCACATGAGCGAGTAGATGAGCAACCCGAGCACCGCGAGTTCGAGGGCGGCGGTCTTGGTCATGTGGACCTCGACAGTGAGGAAGGTGACCACGAAGGTTGCGAGGTAGTAGAAGCCGAGGCCGGTCACCGCGGTGCAGACGAACACCAGGAGGATTCCGGATCGGCTGTGCCTGCCGGCGTTGCGCAGGGGCGCGTGCTCGACCTCGTGAGCGCGCTGGAGCTCCTGGAATACGGGAGTGTCCTCGAGCCGGAGCCGGACGTAGAGGCCGAGGACGGCCAGCGGGCCGGCCACGAGGAAGGGGACGCGCCAACCCCAGGTCGTCATCTGGTCGTCGGAGAGCAGGGTGGTCAGCAGCAAGGTCACCGCACCCCCGGCCATGACCCCGATGCCGGCGCCGGCGGAAACCACACTGCTCCACAGCCCGCGTCGGCGGGCCGGTGCATATTCGACGAGGAAGGCAGCTGCGCCGGCGTACTCGCCACCCGCGGAGAATCCTTGGGCGCACCGAAGGAGCACCAGAAGAGCGGGAGCGGCAAGGCCGATCGTGGCGTAGGTCGGCAGGATGCCGATCCCGATGGTGCAGATACCCATGACGACGATTGCGAGTGAGAGCGCCGCACGGCGACCGGCGCGATCGCCGAAAGCCCCGATCAGCAGCCCCCCGAGCGGACGAAAGAGGAACGCGACGCCGAAAACGGCGAGGGATGCCAACAGCGACGTAGTGGCGTTGCCGGACGGAAAGAAGAGCGCCCCGATGGTCGCGGCCAGAAACCCGTACACCGCGAAGTCGAACCACTCGAGGAAGTGGCCGATGCCCGCGGCGACGGCCACGCGTCGAGACACGTGGGGTGCCAGCGTCCCCGATGAGGTCAGCGCATCAGTCGTCGGTGCATCTCCCGCAATCGTGGGGGGTAACGGCGATACAGGGGGTGGGTTCGTCATCGAGGTCTCCTCGGGAAGCGTCGTGGACTTCTTTCGCCACGACGTGAATTTGGTCCTGCGGGAATCTGATCGGTCTTTTGGCGCGCCCATGATCCTCCGCCTGGCAGCTCGCAGTGAAGTGAGCCACAGTTGTACGGATGACTTGAAGCTAGTCAGGGTCGGTGCTTGCGTCAACCCCTCGTAAGTTGCGGGCCGGCCGCTGGGCGGGAACTGGCCGAGGAAAATGCTGTGAACTGGTTATTTAATGCCGACTGGTGTCTAGTCCATGGGCGGAATGGGAAGGGGTTGGTTTCCATTCGCGTCGTGATTGACAGATGCAAGACTTCGCAATAGTGTCTCAAGTCATACGGACAAATTGTGGCGAAGGCGGGGATCGGATCCGCGTCCGCGGGCGGCTCCCACAGGAACCGCAACTGACGTGTCCGCGAATCATGGAAGGGAAGTGCGCATGTCTGGCAGCACGATCGCCGAACGACTCGGTGTCTTCGCCGCAGGTCTGGAGGTCGATGCGCTTCCACAATCGGTCGTCGAGCGGACGACAGGGTGCCTCATCCACGCGTTGGCGGTGGGGATGGCCGGGTCTGCGGCCGGCTTCGGTCGACAGGCCGAGCAGGCCAGCCCTGGAGTGAGTTCGCCTCCGAACCTGGAGGGATACGCCCGCTCGCTGGTGACCGGGCTATGGCATCCGGCCTCGACGGCGGCCTTCATCAACGGAGTGCATCTGCATGCCCGGGCGCAGGAAGACACACACGGTACTTTTCATCCGGGAGTGAGCGTCATCCCCGCAGCCCTGGCGGCCGCAGAGTCCAGCGCTGTCGACGGCCGGACTCTGCTGGCGGCGGTTGTCGCGGGTTACGAGGTGGGTATTGCACTGTCGGGGCCGCTCACGGACCTGACCACCCCGCCCTTTCGTGCGACGGCGGTCTTCGGGCCGGTGGCTGCCGCCGCTGCCGTCGGGCGGATCCGCGGCCTGAGCGGCGAACGCATGACCTCCGCACTGGCGATCGCCGCATCGATCTCGGGTGGCACGTCCGAATCGTTCGGTGCGGGAACCGACGAGTGGCATTTCCAGTCGGGGATCGCGGCGACGAGCGGGCTGATGGCAGCGCAACTCGCCGAAACCGGTGTCGCGGGGTCCCGGACGGCGTTCGAGGCCGAAGCAGGATTCCTCGACTGCTTCTCGCGATCGCGGGAGGGAGCGGAAACACTCGCCCGTGACCTCGGCCGGTCCTGGAAGATCCTCGACGTCACCTTCAAGCCGTACCCGGTGTGTGCGTTCAATCAGGCGCCGGCCATGCTCGCGGTGCGGCTGCGCGAGTCCGGTCTCCGCGCTGACGAGGTCGCGTCGATCCGGCTGCGGATGAACGAACGCGAAGCCACCTATCCGGGCATGCCCTCGCGGGGGCCCTTCGCCAGCACCTCACAGACACTCATGAGCGCCAGATTCGCCTTCGCGACCGGCCTGGTCCACGGCGATATCACCTACGACCTGCTGCAACAGTTCACCGATCCCCAGGTGCTCGACCTTATCGGCAAGATCGACCTCGTCGCCGAGCCGGGACGCTCAGCGAAAACCGCACACGCCACCGTGGCCCAGATCGACGGGACCACGGTTCACGACGCCATCGAGGACTCCGATGCGATGCTGTCGTGGCACATGGACGGCGTCGTCCACAATGCCGAACGCCTCGCATCCGAGATTCCGCTGGCGGCAGAGGAATTGGAGACCTTGGTCGACAGCGTGGCCACGTTGCCGCAGGCGTCTTCCGTCGACCCGTTGATCCGGTCGGCATTGGCGGGAATCTCCGTCGGAACGTGAGGAAGCGTCCCGACATCCTCCTTGATGTGCGCGGTACCTCGAAGACTGATACCGCGGCCCCATTTGACAGTGCCGGGCACTCGGTCCGGCCGTGAAACGAGAAAGAGCACTATGACCGAGAACGTCGTTGCCACCGCCGCGAGGCGAAACAGCGAACTCCAACACCGAAAGATGTACATCGACGGCGAATGGGTCGATGCGATTTCCGGTGAGGTTTTCGAGACCGTCAACCCGTACAACGGGCAGGCCTGGGCCACTGCACCACTCGCCGGACCGGCCGACGTGAAGAAGGCCGTCGAGGCCGCACGCCGGGCGCTGTCCGGGCCGTGGGGATCGATGTCCGCGGCGCAGCGAGGTGTCCTGATCCGCAGGTTGGCGGCGCTGATCGAGCCCCAAGCAGAGGAGCTCGCGCGCATCGAGACCACCGACAACGGCAAGGTCATCCGCGAGACACGCGGCCAGATGGCCGGGCTACCGGCGACCTACGAATTCTTCGCCGGCGCTGCCGACAAGATTTTCGGTGACACCATCTCCGCGCCCCAGACGAACTTCTTCACCTACACGCGCCGCGAGCCGATCGGCGTGGTCGCCGCAATCTTGCCCTGGAACAGCCCGCTGTTCCTGCTGGCGAGCAAGCTCGCGCCCGCCCTGGCCGCGGGATGCACATTTGTCGCCAAGCCGGCCGAGCAGACGCCGTCGTCCACCCTCGAGTTCGCGAAACTCGTCGATGAAGCCGGCTTCCCGCCGGGAGTGTTCAACGTCGTCACCGGCGCCGGAGCCACTGGAGCCGCGCTGACCGCCGAACCCGGGGTGGACAAAGTCACCTTCACCGGATCGACTGCCACCGGAATCGCGGTCATGAAGAGCGCCGCCGACCACATCGCGGAGGTCACCCTCGAACTCGGCGGCAAGTCCCCGAACATCATCTTCCCCGACGCCGACATCGATGCGGCCGTCAACGGGGTGATGGCAGGAATCTTCGCCGCCACCGGTCAGACCTGCATCGCAGGAAGTCGGTTGCTGGTCCACGAATCGATCCGCGACGCCGTCGTCGAACGGCTCGCCCAGCGCGCACCCCAGATCAAGATGGGTGATCCGCTCGACATCGAGACCGAAATGGGCCCCATCGCCTTCGCCGAGCAACTCGAGAAGGTTCGCTACTACGTCGACCTCGGAGTCAGCGAAGGCGCCACGGTGGTGTGCGGCGGAGATCGTCCGCAAGACACCGACCTGGCCGACGGGTACTTCTTCCAGCCCACCATCCTCAGCGGCGTCGACAATTCGATGCGCGTGGCACGGGAAGAAATCTTCGGACCGGTGCTGTCGGTCATCACCTTCACCTCGGAAGAGGAGGCGGTCCAGATCGGCAACGACACGACCTACGGACTCGCCGCGGCGGTGTGGACCAAAGACATCCAACGCGCACACCGCGTGGCGCACCGCCTCGAGGCCGGCACGATCTGGGTCAACTCCTACCGTGTGCTTGCCAACAACGTCCCCTACGGCGGCTTCGGCCAGAGCGGCATCGGCCGCGAAAACGGCATAGAAGGCCTCGACGCGTACCTGCAGACCAAATCCATCTGGGTCGAACTCACCGGCGAAAGCCGCGACCCCTTCAAACTCGGCTGAGCCCACGAGGAGAACAAACTGATGACTACCACCTTCGACATCCCCAAGACCAGCCGGGCGGCGGTGCTCACCAAGCACAGCGAGCCGCTCGAGATCCGCGAAATTCCAGTGCCTCAGACCCTCGAACCGGGCGCACTCCTGGTCCGAATCGAAGCCGCGACGGTGTGCGGATCGGACCTGCACCTGTGGGATGGCTCCCTCGGCGGCAGCCAGGCGCTGGATCTTCCCGTCATCCCCGGACACGAAATGGTCGGCCGGGTAATCGCATTCGGTCACGGCGCCGAGCGGGACACCTTCGGTACACCGCTCGAGATCGGCGATCGCATCTGCTTCACCCACGCCTCGTGCAACCAGTGCGATCACTGCCGGTTCGACAACCAGCCCACCCTGTGCACCAACCGCCAGTACTACATGTTCACCAACTGCGAACGTCCCCCGTATCTGGTCGGCGGCTTCGCCGAATACGCCTACGTCTTCCCCAACTCGGGACGCGTGCGCGTGCCGGACGAGGTGGAAACCTCCTGGGCATCAGCGGCCAGCTGCGCATTGCGAACGGTCGTGCACTCCTTCGAGCGCATCGGCAAGATGAACCCGTGGGAAACCGTCGTCATCCAGGGCGCCGGCCCGCTCGGTCTGTTCGCGACGGCCCTCGCCGATCATCTCGGCGCCGGGCGAATCATCACCATCGGCGCCCCCGACAACCGCCTGGCCATCGCCAAGCAATACGGCGCCACCGACCTCGTCTCCGTCGCCGAACATCCCGAACCCGAAGACCGGATCGCCGCGGTCCGCGACCTGCTCGGCGGCCACGGCGCCGAAGTCGTCTTCGAATTCTCCGGTGCACGCACCGCATTCCCGGAAGGTTTGGGAATGATCAAAGAAGGCGGCCGCTACATGGTGACCGGCCAGATCGACGGCCCCGGCAAGGAAGTTCCGGTCCGGCCCGGCTTCATCACCCGACAGCAGCTGACCATCATGGGGACCTGGTCCGGACACATCGCCGAGTACCGCAAGGCTCTCGAATTCATGAAGAACACGCACGGCAAGTACGACTTCGGTGCACTGGTCCCGAACCGGTACCGGCTCGACCAGGCCACCGAGGCGCTGACGCGGATGCGGGCGCAGGAGGACATCAAGCCGATGCTCGTCCCGCACGGAACCGAAGGAATTTGACGTGAGGCCCCTCGACGGCATTCGGGTGCTCGAGATGGGCCAGTACATCGCCGCCCCCTACTGCGCGATGATGCTGGCCGACATGGGCGCGGAGGTCATCAAGATCGAGCGGCCCGACGGCGGCGATCCGCGCAGAATCTACGATCCGCTCGAGCAGACGGAGACCGGGTCCATGAGCGGCGGGTTCCTGAGCTACAACCGCAACAAGAAGTCCGTCACCCTGGACTTGAGCGCGGAGAGTGACCGAGCACGATACCGGGCCCTGGCGGCCACCGCCGACGTCGTGGTGGAGAACCTCCGCCCCGGGGCAGTCGACCGCATGGGAGTGGGATACGACTCGCTCAAGGAGATCAATCCACGCCTGATCTATTGCGCCATCAGCGGATACGGGAGGTTGTCGACACATCGGGGAGAATTCGCCGAACGACCGGCCTTCGACACCGCAATCCAGGCGATCGGAGGGCTGATGGCGGTGACCGGAGAACCGGGGGGCCCGCCGCTGCCGACGGTAACCGGCTTCGCGGACGTCTTCACTGCCGTGCAGGCCACCGTCAGCGTGCTCGCCGCTCTGCAGGGGCGCCAGCAGACCGGAGCGGGGGCATTCGTCGATCAGAGCATGTACGACTCGGTGGCGTCCCTGCTCGAACGCGAACTCATGCTGTGGGATTTCACGGGCGAGCATCGAGTGCGCGGGGTGGATCGTTATTCTCCACTCGGCGCACTCGAAGCCGAGGACGGGTACGTTGCACTGATTCTGCCCACCCACGAGATGTGGCGGCGGCTGTGTGTGGCAATCGAGCGACCCGACCTGCTCGAGCATCCGCTGCTGGACTCCGTCATGCACCGGGCCGAGAACTTCGCATCCGTGATCCGCCCCGAAGTCGAACGATGGACACGGTCCCGCACCCGCCGCGAGATCGTCGAGCACTTCGCCGCGCATGGGCTTCCCGCCGGAGAAACCCAGACCATCGACGAGCTCTACCAGTGCCCACACCTCGACGCGCGTCGCATGTTCCTCGAGATCGACGATCTGCATGCCGGTCGCCGTCGGATGATCCGGACACCGTTCCTGACCGACACCTACGACGAACCGCGCACCGACTCCGCGCCCCAGCTCGGCGAGCACAACGACGAACTGCTTACGGAGGTGGAACCGACCACCGCCTGACGCACCCCGCCGACATGCGGGCGGCGCCGGGGCACCAGCACCGCCGCGATAAGGCCGACATCCGTATCGCGGTCGTGTCCTGGTGACGGAAGTCCGTCGGCGGCCCGACTCCGGCGCCGGACGGACTGAGTATGGAGGTGTGATCGCAAACGGTCACACCTCCATACTCGATTGATCAGTATCAATTTTCGAGCTACAAATATCGAGATGGCGTCTGTCGCCACGAATACTATGGTGTTGCAGTAAATCACCGATGCCGAGTGATCCACGTTGAAGATTCATCCGGACGAGCGCTACTGTGGTGGATGGACCCTGCCGACCGCATCAGGGAGAGGAGGCCCCGTGGTGACGAACAAGGTAGCTCCCGCGGAGCGTGGTGTCCCGGCGTACAAAGTTCTGGCCGAGAAGTTGCGGACCGACATCGAGGCCGGTGTCTACACGGTCGGACGGAAGATGCCCACCGAAAGCGTGCTGCAGTCGGTCCACAACGTCAGCCGCCACACCGTGCGGGAAGCCCTGCAGATACTGCTCTCCGACGGGCTGATCTACCGCGTGCAAGGCAGCGGAACCTATGTCAGCGGCCGCCAACAGGACACCCGGGGCCGCTACGTCCGCTCGATCGGATCCCTCGACGAAATCATCGTCTGGCCCGACACGAACACCGAGGTGATCGAACCATTCACGGTCGTCGTCGAGCCCTCCATCGCGTCCCGATTGGAATTGCCGTACATCGAGGTCAGCAAGGCTACCGTTCGCCGTTCCTTCGAGGGGATCCCCTTTGTCCTGACACGCCACTATGTCGAACCCGACCTCGGTGCGAAACTGGCGGCAGACGGGGTCCCGTCGGTCGGCGAGGGAACCGTGATCGGGGCCGCAGAAAAATTCCTCACCAAGCCGATTATGGGCGCACGGCAGGAGATCACCGCCATGAACGCCCCGGAGCACGAAGCCGAACTGATCGGATGCCAGACAGGAGAAGCCATACTGCTGATCGAGCGTCTCTACTACGACGCAGACGGAAAGTTCGTCGAATTCACATCCTCTCACTTCAATCCGCGCCGGTACTCGTACCGCATGGAATTGCGGCGGCGAGGAGCCTGAGACAGAGTCGCCCGGCGCTCGTCCAGTCGGATCGCTCGCCGACGACACCGCGAAACTGCCCTTCCGCGAACAGTTCGAGAAGCTTCCGGCATTGTCAGTACTTCGCCGTGGCCGTCCAGCTGCGGATCAGCATCATCAAGTCATCGGAGACTTAGGAGCCTTGTCGCTGACGAACGGTACCGGGGTACGTCCTCGACCGTGAGACCTACGCCGTCCCATGAAGGGGCATCGGCTACGACTTCCTCAATTACTGCGGTAACCGTAATCCCGGGCACACGACGTTTGCTCGGCGCCCGAGCGTGCCGTAATCGCACGCGAGTGTTCGCCTGACGTAAGGCCTCCCCGGAAAGAGACTGGACGACCGGGGTCGGATACCCGCATCGCCTCGTCCCCTCTCAATGAAGTGCAGACCGTTCCCGCCCCCAAGGTAGTCAGGGGGTGGGAACGGTGGTGTGGGGTGGGTTAGATGGCTTGGGCGGTGGGGAGGATGGTGATTTCGGTGAGGTTGACGTGTTTGGGGACGGCGGTGAGGAAGGCGACGGTTTCGGCGATGTCTTCGGATTGGAGGACGTCGATCTGGTCGATCAGGTCGGCCATGAGTTGGCTGGCGTCGGGGTCGGTGACGTGGTCGGGGAGTTCGGTGTCGACCATGCCGGGTTCGATGGTGGCGACGCGGACGTTCTTGCGGCCGAGTTCGGTGCGCAGTAGGCGGGTGAGCTGGCTGATGTAGGCCTTGGTGCCGGAGTAGACCTGGAACTTTTCGAGGACGCGGGTGGCGGCGATCGAGGAGGTGGTGATCAGGTCGGCGGGTTTGTCGTCGGCGGCGGCCTGGACGAGGGGTTCGACGAACGCCTGGATGGTGTTCATCACGCCCTTGATGTTCAGGTCGATCTGGGTGTCCCAGTCGTCGACCTCGAGGTCGACGATTTCGGAGATCAGCTGGACGCCGGCGTTGGCGAAGACGAGGTCGACGGGGCCGAGTTCGGTGGTGATGCGGTCGGCGGCGGCCTTGAGGGCGGTGCGGTCGGTGACGTCGGTGGTGATGGCGATGGCGGTGCCGCCGGCGGCGTTGATGCGGTCGGCGGTGGTGGTGATGCGGTCGGTGCGGCGGGCGAGGAGGGCGACTTTGGCGCCGAGTTGGGCGAGTCGTTCGGCGGTGGCTTCGCCGATGCCGCTGGAGGCGCCGGTGACGACGGCGATGCGGCCGGTGAGGGGGGTTCTGGTCAGTACCTGGCTCATGGGTGTGTCTCCGTGGTGGTGGTGTTTTCGAGGGGTTCCTCGGGGTACGGGATCCATCGTCGGCGTGATCGGGGTGGGCGAACAGGCCGCGATCTGCCTAGGTGCACCACACCCAGGCAAGCGCACACTGATGCATATTTGTCCGTATGTATCATCATTAGGATTATCGGTGCGGTCGCCGTGAAGTCGATGAACATATGGATTGGTAGATGATTTGACTCATCGGTGCGTGTTTTCGCCCACGTCAATCAGGCATGCTGGAGCGCAAAAATAACCGGATGAATGGTGTCGATGGGGCGTGTGGTGAGCGAGGTAGCTACTCGACGGAGGTCAGCGCTGATCGCACCCGGGACCGGCGAGGACGAGCCACTAAAGTTACTCCCGCCCTCGACTGGCGGGTCTCGCTCTCATGACCTACGCGCTTAATCGCATGACCCCCGATGCCCCCGTCGGGTGCGGTCGGGCCGACTCGGCCGATATCGCGCGCCTAGTCCACTGACGTCGCCGGTTGGTCCTCATCTCCAGCGGGGTGAGGGCCATGCTCAACGGCATCGATGCGGTGTGCCACCAGGTCGAGTAGCCGGGTCTCGCCGAGCGAGCCGGGCTCAACCTGGTACACCAGAAGTTGATGGCCGGGCGCGCTTGGGACGCCGAATGCGTGAAATTCGATCGTGAGCTCACCGGCGGTGGAATGGCGCAGCTGTTTGACTTCATGAGTCTTCGGCTGAACCTCGTGTCGAGCCCACAGCTCGCAGAAACGAGGGCTCGCGGCTTCGAGCCGGGCGATGAGATCGGTGAACCGGTGAGGAGTCGAGGAGAACTTGGCGGTCGCTCGTAGACTGGCGACCGTTGATTTCGCCGAATCCTCCCAATCGACGAAAAACTCGCGGGCAGCCGGGTCACAAAAGACCATCTCGACGAGGTTCGTCGTATCACCGAACGGTTCGAACAACGCCACCGCCAGGGAATTCATCGCCGAGATATCCAAGATCGGATCGAGCACGAACGCGCCGGAACGCTCCCAGGACTCCATCAATCGCAGTAACGCGGGATCGACCTCCCGGCGAAGCTCGGCACCGTCGAGCCGCCACGCCACACCTGCCAGCGAGTAGAGGTGCCGACGTTCCTCGGAAGTAAGATTCAAAGCCTTGCTGAGCCCCTCGAGGACCGGTTGGGACGGGTGGCGCTCACGGCCTTGCTCCAGCCGACGGTAGTAGTCATGGCTGACATCGGCCAGCATAGCCACTTCGTCGCGGCGTAACCCCGGCACTCGCCGAGGTCCAGCGGAGGCAAACGGAACAGAATCCGGTGATGCGGCCGCGCGTCGGGCCCGCAGAAACTCTCCCAACTCTGTGCTCGCCATGGCTTGATTCTAAGGCAACCGGTCAAGTTCCAAGGGGGGTGTGAAAGGGCCATGCGCACACCGGCAGAACCTTGAAAACTGTAGGTAACCAACCCTGATCGAAAGGAAGAACCACATGATTGGTCCGGATACATTCTCCGATTTCCCGATTTCGAAGGTGCACAGACTGATTGAACCGGGCCCTGTGATCATGATTTCGACGTCCGACGGACGACATGACAATCTGATGACAAATGGTTTCAATATGCCAGTCCAACATGGTGGGCTCATCGCTTTCGTGCTCGGACCGTGGGACTACAGCTTCGACACGCTGCGCAACACCCGCGAGTGCGTCATTGCTATCCCAGCCGTCGAACTCGCTGAGCAGGTCGTCGATGTCGGCAACGTATCCGGTGCGGACATCGACAAGTGGGAGCACTTTGGCCTCACCCCGCTGGCCTCGGAATCCGTTGCGGCGCCCCTCGTCGCGGAGTGCTTCGCGAATATCGAATGCCGCGTCGTCGATGATCGCCTCGTCGATGACTACGGACTCTGGATTGTCCAGGCCCAGCATGTCTGGGTGAACGAATCGAAGCGGGGAACGGGCGAGATCCATCACCGCGGAGACGGAACGTTCTCCGAGAATGGTCAGGCGATCGACCTCCGTGAGCGGATGACGAAGTGGCCATCACTGATCGACTAGTCAATGTCCCGGTACCGTGCACAGCCCGGCTTCGAGCTGGGCGAAAAGGAGTAGGGGCTGGGGGTCGGTAGTCACGCGTCCGTCAGTCGGTAGAACTTGGTTCCGCGTCCCGCCGCTCACGGACCCTGGTCGCGCTGAGCGAACCGAGCAACTTCAGCGCCTGATCACTGGGGGACCCTGGCTCTGCCTGATAAATCACCAACTGTTGGCCCGGCTTGTCACGCACATCGAAGGCTTGAAAGGTCAAACTCAATGTGCCCACATCAGGATGGACGAGTTCCTTCGCATCCAGTGTCTTGCCCCGCACATGTCCCTCTTCCCAGTACTGGCGAAACGCGGGGCTGGCCGCCGACAGGTCATTGACCAACTGGGTGAGACGAGCATCGTCCGGATCGTGGCCGACGGCCAAACGCAATGTTGCGACGGTGGCCTGTGCCGCGCGATTCCACTCGGCATAGAAGGACGCTCCCGCGGGATCGGTGAACACCATCCGCAGCAGATTGTCGGCAACGGTGAACGGCGAGAAGAGCGCTTCGGCGAGCCCGTTGCACGCCAGAATGTCGAGTGTCCGATTCAATACGAATGCCGGAGTCGAGTCGTAGGTATCCATCAACTGGAGAAGTTTCGGACTGACCGACTCCCGTGCGTTGGACCCGCGGGCGCTCGGCACCAGGCGGGCCAACCGGTACAGATGCATCTCCTGGTCGGCGTCGAGCCGCAACGCGCGCGAGAGTGCATCGAGCACCTGAGCGGATGGATTACGTTCTCGCCCTTGCTCTAAGCGGGTGTAGTAATCGGAGCTGAGTCCCGCAAGGATCGCTACTTCCTCACGTCGAAGGCCAGAGACTCTTCGAGTGCCATAGCCGTGAATTCCCGCCTCCTTCGGTGAGATCTGAGCACGACGTGACCGAAGGAAATGTCCAAGTTCGCTGGAAGGCATTCCCCAATGTTAGTTCTGAACCGCCTGGTAGTGGGTGGGTGCAATGCACCCACGACAGACGGGCGGGTCTTCGGCAGCGGTAGAAACACAACCAACGCATCCAGCGTCGCTGGCGCGCAATCCGGCACCACACGACCGATAGCGACCCCACGAAGGGATCTGAAAAGCATGTTGACAGTTCATGCAGAACTTCGCACCCCGCTGGACCAGAAGCTGGTGTGGGGGAGGATCGGAGACTTCTTCGCCATCCACGCATGGCATCCCGATGCCGAACACACTGAACGCGACGAGAGCCGGAACAGCGTCCGGCACGTTGCCCTGCGAGGTGGCGGTGAGGCGATCGAAGAACTGATCAACCAGACCGAGCAGTCGTACAGTTACACGATGGTCGGAGGGTCCATTCCCGTACGTAATTACCAGGCAACTGTCGCGGTCACCCAAGACGGCGAGTCGGGGGAGACCGTTGTTTCCTGGGACGCCGCCTTCGATGCCGACGGAATCCCCGCCGAGCAGGCTCATCAGCTCATCACCGGCTTTTACGAAGGCGGGTTGGCTGCAGCGGTCAGCTTACGTTCGGAGGCCATCCGCGAACAGGGAGGACATCGTTCTTCATGAACTGTTCGCAATAATCATCACGGCCAGCAGGCGACCGCATCGGACCAGTCCGGCCGTCTGCCGCACGTGTCTACTCCCCGCTGTGCTCACAGCGGGGAGTAGGAGCGTCAGCGGCGCGGTCGGTCGTAGTGAACGGACCTGCAGATGGTCGCGAGTACGTTATCGGGCTGGAGAGCAATCAATTTGGGTTTCGTCAGCTACTGTGCCCCAGTTCCCGCCTTCTGCGGGTGCTCGGGACCGCTGGCATGATGGCATCCGGAACTCTTGAGTGGATCGAGGTGGCCGTCTCGTCAGGAGACGACCATCTCGGTCCGACCGAACTACTGTGCGCTCGCGGCGGGACGAACGATGATCTCGTTCACGTCCACATCCGCCGGCTGATCGATGGCGAACGCGATCGCATTGGCGATCGCCACGGCCGGAAGTGCGACGGCGCGGTATGCCTTCATGTCTTCGCGCGCCGTGTCATCCGAAATGCTGTCAGCCAATTCAGATTCCGTCACCCCCGGGGAGACGACGGTAACGCGGACATCGCCTGACGATTCTTGGCGCAACCCTTCCGAGATCGCGCGCACCGCAAACTTCGTCGCGCAGTAGACCGCCGCTGTCGGCACCACCTCATATGCCCCGACAGATGCCATGTTGACGAAATGTCCGCTACCCTGTGACCGCATGACCGGTAGTGCTGCGGCGATGCCATTGAGAACGCCGCGAACATTCACGTCGAGCATCCGGTTCCACTCGTCGATCTTCAGCGCGGCCAGCGGCGACAGGGGCATGACTCCGGCGTTGTTGACCACTACATCGACGCGGCCGAAATGATCACGGGCAGCCTCCACGAAGGACTGGACATCGGCTACGTCAGTGACGTCCAACTTGCGGAATGCTGCACCGCCGCCAACGCCAATCTCCCGAACCAAGTGCTCGAGTCGTTCTGTGCGCCGAGCCCCGAGAAAAACCTGGTGGCCGTCGGCCGCTAACTTCCGCGCTGTCGCCTCCCCTATCCCGCTGCTTGCTCCTGTAATCAGGACTACCTTGCGCTCGCTCATGGTTGTTTGTCCTCTCGGTATAGGACGAGATGCTCGTGGTAGAGGACCCCGTCACGAATATCTCCGGTTGCTGTAAATCCAAGGTCGTCGATGTAGTCGAGATGGTTCCCTGCCACCGTGTAACTTCCGATGTATGCGCTACGGCGTGCGCCACGCGCCTCGTCGTAGCGCCCATCGGCACGCAACTCCTGGCGGATGAAGCCGTCTGCTGTCACCCACATTCCGACGACGTCTACCCGGTCGGTGCTGGTTTTGGATTGATCCATCAAGATCCTCACTCGCAACTTGGTGATCTAATTCTTGCGAGACGTGCGGCGGGTAGACAGGACGCAACTCGCCTAGGTGCCGCGCAACCAGTCAGGCCGGTACAAGTTAGGTTGACGATGCCCTCGAGCGGACCAGTGAAGCCTTCCATCGCCGCTACTTCCTTGTTCCTGGATTACCAGACACGGTGCCGTGACGGCGGCTGAGGCGTTCGCGGCCGGTGTCAAACTCGCCGGCGCTCTCGAAACGGCACTGGTGCCGCTCGCCGACAGTGCGCTCCACTCGGACTACTCCGGCCGATGCTCGACCCCGGACCAGCGGTGACGCTCATGGCGATTCCCCCGGACATACCGTCGTGAACGCTCAGCCGCTACGGTATCCACCGGTTTGCCGGCGGAGGGTCCGAGACCTGTTCGAGGACAGCGCAATACCGATGATGCGGCGCGGATCGGCTGTGAACGCGCTGACGAGCTCCGCTCGGCGATCGAGTCACACCGACGAGAACCGCGGTCCGGCGATCTGATGGCCATCGCCCGTCGATTGCGCGGTTCCCGACCCGCTGGCGGCCCGACCCTCGGCATACTTCAGTAAGACGGTGGCCGTTCGTTCGATGTGCTCGGTCAGTGCAGCGGTCGCGGCGTCGGCATCCCGCGCGAGTGTGGCCTCCATGATGTGGCGGTGTTCGGCCGCGATGTCGCGGTCCTCGTCGTGGGCCAACGATCGCGACCATTGACGGTAGAGCTCGGCGCAATCCCGTAGTGCGGTGGCGACGGACTCGAGCCGGGTGCTCCCCGAGCCGGCGAGCAGGGACCGGTGGTAAGCGCGGTGGGCTGCTGTCCATTCGTCGCTGATGTCGCCCTGGTCGTCGAGCAAGGGTGTTCGCTCGAGGGTATGCAGGCTTGCGACGACGGATGCTTCCCATGCGACGTTTCCGTTGGCGATCGATTCGCGCAGCACGAGTGCCTCCACCAATACCCGGGCACGGGTCAGGTCCCGGAGATCGTCGACCGACAGTGCGGCGACTGCAAACCCGCGCTGTGGGCTGGCAACGACCAGTCCGTGCTCCGCGAGTCGCGTCAGCGCCTCGCGCACAACCGACAGGCTGACTCCGAAGCGGCCGGCGATCTCGGAGACCTTGAGCCTTTGCCCTGGCATGAGATGGCCGTTGAGCATCTCGCGATGGAGGGAGAGGTAGACCCCCTCGCTCAGGGTCTGTTTGCCAGCCGATTCGGTCACTTCCGCATAGTACGCGATCGTCCTGGCGATAGTCGACTAAACGGGAAATAATCGATTTTTGATTGCGTAATCGTTCATTGGGTGGCATTCTGTGATGGACACCACATTCAGTGGCTTCGGGGCTGCTGTTGATCGCTGAAGGAGCGAGCGCACATGACGGAAATGCATATTCCGGTTCTGATCGTCGGCGGCGGCGGCGCTGGGTTGACGGCCTCGATGCTGTTGTCCACGTACGGGGTGGATTCGCTGCTCATCTCCAGGTCACCGCACACATCGAGGCTGCCGAAGGCGCACGTGCTCAACCAGCGGACAATGGAGATCTTCACCGAGGTCGGGGTGGCCGATGCGATCTACGAGCGGGGTACACCGCCGGAGAACATGAAGGCGACCGCTTGGTACGCCGGGCTGTCGGGCGACCACGCGAACTACGGCCGCGAACTCGGGCGGCTCGAGGTGTGGGGTGGCGGCTATACCGACCCCGACTACATCGCTGCAAGCGCCTGCCGCACCACGAATCTTCCCCAGATCCGGCTCGAGCCGGTCCTGAAAGAACACGCAGAGTTACTGGGCCGCAGCGAGATCAGATTCAATCACGAGCTGCTCTCGCTGGAACAGGACGGCGAGGGTGTGACGGCGAGGATCCTCGACCGCGCCAGCGAGGAGGAATACTCGGTGCGCGCGGATTACCTGCTCGGCGCCGACGGGGGACACGTCGTCGGCGCGGCGGTCGGCATCGAAATGTCGGGGCCACGCGACATCATGAAGCTCGTCTCCGTGCACATGGGCGCGGACCTGTCGCAGTGGCTGGGCGACGACGAGGTGTTGATCCGCTGGCTTGTCAATCCGAACTTCGGTGGCTCGTGGGCGAGCGGAATCCTGGTGCCGATGGGACCGGACCACTGGGGTCCCAAGTCCGAGGAATGGGTCTTCCACATGCAGTACGCCACCGACGACCTCGACGCCATGCAGGAGGAGAAAGTACTCGAGCGGATGCGAGCCACCCTGGGGATCGCGGACTTCTCACCGAAGATCTTCCGCATCAGTGCATGGGTGATGGAAGGGGTGATCGCGGACCGGTTCCGAGACGGACGGGTGTTTCTACTCGGCGATGCGGCACATCGTCACCCACCGACCGGCGGTCTGGGACTCAACAGCGCAGTCCACGATGCCTACAACCTGGTATGGAAACTCGTGGCCGTGCTCCGCGGTCAGGCCGGCTACGGCCTGCTCGATACCTACGAGGCAGAGCGCAAACCCGTCGATCAACACAACATCGACAACGCCATCGCCAACGCGATGAATCACTACAAGATCGACGAGGCACTCGGGCTCTCGCCGGACAAATCCGCCGACGAGAACTGGGCGGAACTGCGCCCGCTGTGGGATGACCTGCCCGCCTCGCGGGACAAGCGTCACGCACTCAACTGTGCGATCGGATCACAAACCATCGAGTTCCGTCACCACAACGTCGAGTTCGGGTACACCTATTCCTCGGCGGCCGTTGTGGACGACGGCAGCGACCCCTACACCCCATTGGACCCTGTTCGTCTCTACGAGCCGAGCACCAAACCGGGACACCCGTTGCCGCACGCCTGGGTCGAACGCGAAGGGGAGCGCCTACCGCTGGGCACGCTGGTCCACGGCGACTACTTCCTGCTCATCGCCGGCGAAGACGGCAATGCCTGGGTCGAGGCCGCCGAAAAGCTCGCCGCCGAACACAATCTGCCATTGCGCGCCGTACGAGTGGGTGTGTTGGACAGCGACTACGTCGACGTGCGCTGTGCGTGGCTGAAGAACCGCGAAATCACCTCCACCGGTGCGGTACTGGTGCGGCCCGACCGCTACATCGCCTTCCGCTCCATGGAAGCAGTCGACGACCCGAAGGCCGTGCTGACCGGCACGCTGAACCAAATTCTGTCCACCGACCTCACCGAGGGAGCAGCCTGATGCGCGTCACCAATCTCGACGGGCGACTGGCCCTACTGTCCGGCGGCGGGGCCATTGACGTCGAGCGCGCCAGTGATGGTCGCTTCGCCGCCGACCCACAGCAGATCTACACCGAATGGGAGCAGTTCCGCAGGTGGGCCGACGGCGTGAACACAGAGACCGTGGAGCCTTTCGCCGCCACCGCGATTCGACAACTCGTCACCGCGCCGCGCCAGATCTTCGCCATCGGCCTGAACTACTCCGAACACGCAGCCGAAAGCGGATTCACCGCACCCGAACACCCCGCCGTATTCACCAAGTTCGCCGGTTCACTGACCGGCCCCAGCGGCATGATCGACCTCCCGGCCGCCACGGTGGACTGGGAAGTCGAGGTCGTCGCCGTGATCGGCCGTGAGGCATACCAGGTGCCCGAGTCGGCGGCCTGGGACCACGTCGCCGGCTTGACCGTCGGACAAGACCTCTCCGAGCGCACACTGCAGCTGTCCGGTCCGGTGCCCCAGTTCAGCCTCGGCAAGTCCTACCCGGGGTTCTCACCGATCGGACCTGCACTGGTCACCGTGGACGAGTTCCTCAACCCTGACGACCTCGAGTTGGGCTGCCAGATCAACGGCGAACTCGTCCAGAAAGGCCGGACCACCGACCTGATCTTTTCGGTGCCCGAACTGGTGGCGCGGCTGTCGTCGGTGCTGCCGTTGCTCCCCGGCGACATCATCTTCACTGGTACCCCCGCGGGCGTGGGGCACGCCCGGACCCCGCAGCGGTATCTGCGGCCCGGCGATGAGCTGGTCAGTTGGGTCGAGGGAATCGGCGAGATGCGCCACACCTTCACCGGCCTCTCCGCCATGGAACTGGGGGGCACCCGATGAGCCTGCACCGATTGACCTCGCTTCAGATCGGGGTACCCGACGTCGCTGCGGCGATCAGCTACTACCGCGACTTCGGTCTGACCGCCGACGAAGCCGGCGCCCTATCGACCGTCGACGGCGGGAAACAACTCCGGTTCGTCCCGTCGCGGCAACGCCGGCTACTCGAGATCGGCATCGGCGTAGACGATCCCGACGACCTCGACAGAATCGGCGTCCAACTGACCGCGCTCGCCGTGCCCTTTACCCGCACCGCCGACACACTCGTCGCCGACGAACCCGTCGCCGCGCTGCGGACCCGGGTGACGGTCAGCCCACGTCTGGCGCGGCCGCGCACCGAGCCGGCCCTGTACAACGGTCCGGGACGCATCGACCGCCCCAACGTCCGGGCGCCAGGAGTCGAGCGCACAAACCCGGTGCAACCCCGCAAACTCGGCCACGTGGTCATCGGGTCCCTCGACCAGGACGCCACCCAGCGCTTCTTCACCGAGGGCATCGGGCTGAAGGTCAGTGACCGTGTCCCCGGGCTGGCCAGCTTCCTGCGGTGCTCCGAGGACCACCACAACATCCTGGTGCAACAGGCGCCACTGAACTTCCTCCATCACACCGCCTGGGAGGTCGACGATGTCGACGAGGTCGGTCGCGGAGCCACGGCCATGCTCGAGGGAAACCCGGAGCGGCACGTGTGGGGACTCGGCCGCCACCACATCGGTTCCAACTTCTTCTGGTATCTCAAGGATCCGGCAGGCAATTTCTCCGAGTACTACAGCGACATCGACTGCGTCGTCGACGACCAACTGTGGAAGCCGGGTGTTGTCGAGGGCATGAAGGGGCTGTACAGCTGGGGCCCGCCTCCGCCACCGTCCTTCCTCGCTCCGGAGGATCTCGCGGCGCTGATGACGGGGGCTCACAGTGCGCGATGACGCACCAAACCCGACTCCGGACTTCGGGGATCTGCTCTGGGTGCCCCCCGAGGACCTGCTCGAAGGTAGCGTGCTGACCCGATATCAGCGTTGGTTGGGCGAGACGCGGGGACTGAAGTTCGAGGACTATTCGGCACTGTGGAACTGGTCCACCGAACGGCTCGAGGACTTCTGGACCTCCATCTGGGACTTTTTCGATGTCGGTATCCACGCCACCAGGCCCTCTCGGCAAGCCCTCGGGTATTCCGAAATGCCCGGCGCCCAGTGGTTTCCCGGCGCGAGACTGAATTTCGCGGCTCATGCTCTCCAACATGACGACATCGACGGCGACAGTGCGGCCGTAGTCGGGCTCGATGAGAGCGGCCGGCAGACCACATTGTCGTGGAACGAGCTCCGCGGACAGGTTGGCGCGGTCACCGACTGGCTTGCCGTCTGCGGGGTCACACCGGGAGACCGGGTCGTCGGATACCTCCCGAACATCCCCGAAGCGGTCGTCGCGTTCCTCGCCTGCGCCAGCCTCGGAGCCGTCTGGTCTGCATGCGGTCCGGAATACAGCGCCTCCGGGGCCGCCGACCGGCTCGCACAGCTCGATCCCGTCGTCCTGATTGCCGCCGACAGCTCCCGGTACTCCGGATCGATCCACCACCACGGCGACGCCGTCAACGCGCTCCGTGACCAGATCCCCAGTCTGCGCGAGGTGCTGTGGATCAGTCACCGCGGGGCGCCCGCCGCCCGCGGGGGCGACCCCCTCTGGGCTGAGGTGATCGCGCACCCGGCCGAACCGATCTTCACCCCGGTCGCCTTCGACCACCCCCTGTGGGTGCTGTACTCCTCCGGCACCACCGGCAGGCCGAAAGGCATCGTGCACGGCCACGGCGGCGTGCTGCTCGAACAACTCAAATATCTGGGGCTGCACGCGAATCTGCGTCCCGGCGACAGGTTCTGGTGGTATGCCAGCACCAGCTGGGTGATGTGGAACGTCCAGGTAGCTGGTCTACTCCTCGGGGCGACCATCCTTGCCTACGACGGCAATCCGAGTTGGCCCGCCACCGACGCCTCCTGGCGCATTGCCTGCGACCACCACATCACCGTGATGGGCACCAGCGCCGCCTATCTCCTTGCGTGCCAACGTGCCGGCGTGCGCCCCGGCGAGCAGTTCGACCTCTCCGAACTGCGATACCTCGGCAGTGCCGGATCCCCTCTGCCGCCGAGCGCCTACGCATGGGTCTACGACGCGATTGGTTCGCATCTGTGGCTGTCCAGTCAGAGCGGTGGTACCGATATCGCCTCGGGTTTCGCCGCCGGAGTTCCCACGTTGCCGGTGCGAGCCGGCGAAATCCAAGCCCGGGCGCTCGGCGTCGCCATGGAGGTGTGGGACGAACACGGGACTCCGGTGGTGGCCACGCCGGGAGAACTGGTCGTCACCCAACCGATGCCGTCCATGCCACTGTACTTCTGGGGCGACCGCAACCACGAGCGTTACCGGGCAGCGTATTTCGACACCTACCCAGGGATCTGGCGTCACGGGGATTCGGTCACCCTCACGCGTATGGGCGGAGTGATCATTCACGGCCGCTCGGATGCGACCATGAACCGCCTCGGGGTGCGGATCGGCGGCGCCGACATATACGAGGTCGTCGAGCAGATTCCCGACATCCGCGACGCCCTCGTAGTCGGTGTCGAACAGCCCGACGGCGGTTACTGGATGCCACTGTTCGTCGACCTTGCCGACGGAGCGGAGCTGACCGACGCACTGGTGGAACGTATTCGATCGGCCATTCGCACCAGGGTATCGCCGCGCCACGTCCCCGACGAGGTGATCGAGGTCCCCGCCCTTCCCCGCACGCTCACCGGGAAACGTCTGGAGATCCCTGTCAAACGGCTACTTCAGGGAGTTCCCGTCGAGCAGGCGATCAATCCCGCCGCCGTCGATCGCCCACAGGCTCTCGCGTGGTTCGCGGCCCGCCCACCACAACAGGTTCGAAGGAGCAAGTCGCGATGACCACCGTGGACAACTCGCTCGAAGAGCTGGTCCGAACCCTGTTCATTGCTGTGGACCGGCGTGACGCCGATGCGCTGGCGGACTTGTTCGCCGACGACATCACGTTCCGGTTCGGCAGCGCCGACTGCCTGGCGGGCAAATCGGACGTCGCCGTCACGTGTGCCACGTTTCTCGGCCGCATCAACGGCATCCGGCACGAGATCGAACATTTCTGGCAGGTGGAGGCCGACCGTATCGTGGTGATCATGACCGTGCACTACGAACGGGCCGACGGTCGCAAACTCAGCCTGCCGTGCGCGAATACATTCCGGATCGTCGCCGGCAGGGTGGCCGACTACCAGATTTTCATGGACGTCAATCCGGTCTTCGCGTAGCGGCCCGCCCCGGAACCGATCTCGGCGTAGACGCCGTGCGCCGCGATGCCGCGGTGGCAGCCGCCTGAGGGATGGTCGGCCCGAATCCCTAATCCCCACGCACGTCTGGGATCTGCACCCGGCCGACAACGCAGGATCGGAAAATCCGATGCAATCCGCCGACCTGAGCGAAGCCGCGAAGGCTGTCGTCCACCGAAATACCGGAGAGGTTCAGGGCGGAGGAGGCTTCGAGGTGTTCGACGAACTCTTCGACGACGACTTCCTCGACCACACAGCGCAACCGAACACGATCCCGACGATCAACCGATGGGTTGAGGCATCCGCACAGTTCGGTAGCTGCAGGTCAATTCGTCGGCTGTGGCCGGATCCTGCATCGTGACCTTCCATGAATCGGCGAACTGATTCACCCCGTGACGCATGGAGATCGTGCCCGATACCAGCACGGTTCCCGGCTTGTGCAACCCTTGCTCCCGAAGGACGTCGAGCCAGTATTTCGGAGCGAGGAGATCGGCCAGCGTCCCGGACTGGATCAGGGTGGACGGTTCGCCGTCACCTTGACCGACCCATGCCGTCAGGGTGATGTCATCGAGGCGATCGGAAATCTCTGACAGCCGCCATGCGCGGGTACCGAGTACATCGGGTGCGGCGTTCTTGCTCCACGCCACGCTGTGCACTTCGAGGTCACGGTCGGTGTGGTCGCAGGCCACGGTCAGCAGAACGTCGTCGTCGGTGATCACGAGTGCCCACTCGGCTTCACCCGAGGTCTGGCCGTGCTGCACGAAGACCTCGGTCGTCTGCTGCGCGAGGTAGGGGGAGATGGGGTACATCGCGGGGATGGTCGCGGGTGCCGGTACACCCAACTCTGCGAGTTCGGCGATGTGTGACGCCACCTCTTCCTGGTTCCGGCCGGCGTAACCGGCGTTGAGGAGTGTCGTGACCTCGACGGTTTCGACTGTGCCGTCCGGCAGGGTGAACGTGAGTTGCGACATGGGTAGAGGCTCCTGACTCCGGGCCGCTGGTTCCGGTCGGGACCAGGGCCGATTGTTACTTTCTTGTTTTTTCTGCGCCGAAGGGGTTGCGCATACGTCTTGTATACAGCAAGTATGTGACTAGTACAACGGCGTCGGTGAGCTGAACCACAGCACGGGCCGAGTCGTACGGGACAAGAATCCAACCCACAAGGAGTTGCCATGATCGGAGAGTCCACCTCCGTCGGTGCAGACAGACCCGCACCCGTCGACAAGAAGGGTCTGGCGAAGGCGTTCGCCGCCAGTCTCACGGGTACGGCGCTGGAGTGGTACGACTTCGCGGTCTACTCGGCGGCGGCCGCGTTGATCTTCCCCCAGATCTTTTTCCCGGACAGTGATCCCCTGACGGGGACCTTGCTGGCGTTCTCCACGTACGCCGTCGGCTACGTGGCGAGACCGATCGGCGGTTTCGTCTTCGGACGCCTCGGAGACGTGATCGGGCGCAAGCAATTGCTCGTCATCACCTTGCTCCTGATCGGTGTGACGACCTTCGCGATCGGTCTGCTCCCCGGTTACGACCGGATCGGTGTCGCGGCTCCGATCATTCTCGTGATGTTGCGATTCGCCCAGGGTGTGGCGGTCGGTGGCGAATGGGGCGGCGCCGTCCTGCTATCGAGTGAGTACGGAAACCCACGCCAACGCGGCTTCTGGTCGTCGGCAGCTCAAATCGGTCCTCCCGCCGGAAACCTGATGGCCAACGGCGTACTCGCCATACTCACCGTCTCCATGACCGAGGCCCAGTTCGAGTCCTGGGGATGGCGACTTGCCTTCCTCCTGTCCGCCCTGTTGGTCGGCTTCGGTCTGTGGATTCGCCTGAAGCTCGAGGACACCCCCGTCTTCAAGGCACTGCAAGAATCTGGCGACCGCGCCGAGGCCCCCATCCGCGAGGTGTTCACGACGCAGACCCGTCCGCTTATTGCTGCCATCTTGTCGCGCATCGCGCCCGACGTGATCTACGCCCTGTTCACGGTATTCGCGATCACGTATGGAACCCGGAAGCTCGGCTTCGATCGCGGCGAGGTACTGACCGCGATCCTGATCGGCTCCGCATTCCAGCTCGGCCTGATTCCTCTTGCGGGGGCCATCTCGGATCGCATCAACCGGCGTCTGGTCTACGCCGTCGCCGCCGTCGGCGGTGTCGCCTGGAGCGCCATCTTCTTCGTCGTCATCGGTGGCGGCTCGTTTCCGCTGCTCATCGTCGGGGTGGTTGTCGGGTTGGGGTTCCACTCGTTCATGTACGGTCCGCAGGCCGCGTTCGTGACCGAACAGTTCACGGTCGCGTTGCGCTCGACGGGCAGTTCACTCGCCTACACGATCGCCGGCGTCTTCGGTGGCGCCATGGCACCGCTGATCTTCACCTACCTGCTGAGTGAGACGGACAGCTGGGTGCCGATCGCCGTCTACGTGCTTATCGTCGGCGCGGTGACCCTGGTCGGCCTCGCATTGGGACGTAACCCCGATCCCACCGAGGACGAGCACTATGCGTTGCTGGCGATCGAGAACGCTAGGCACGCAAGAGAATCTGAAGCGTAACCTCGAGGTGATTGTTGATCTGCTCGTGCACCAGGCCCTCGTCGCCGACTTCGAATGCGTCGATGATGGCCTGGTGCTCGGCGCACACCTTGTGCTGCCGGTCGGACGCGCTGAAGAGGGCCGTCATGCCGACGCGGAGCTGGCGCGCGCGCAGTCCGGCGTAGGTACGCGAGAGCAGCTCACTGCCGGCCGAATCGATGAGGAACTGATGGAAACGCCCGTCCCAGTCGATGAACGCACGGGCCGCTTCCGCACTCGGATCGCTCGCGAACTGTTCCTGCTCGGCCAGCGCGGAACGCATCGCCTCGATCGGCACCCGTCCCGCCCCCAGCGCCCGGCTGGCGGCGTGCCGTTCGAGCACGCCGCGCAACTCCATCAACTCCGCGATCTGCCGCCCCGACATGGCCGGGACGTGCGCTCCGCGCTTGGGCACCATCTCGACGAGGCCCTCCGCCTGGAGCATCAGCAACGCCTCCCGGACGGGAGTGCGGGACACCCCGATCCGCGTCGCGAGGTCCTGCTCGCTGAGGAACGAACCCGTGGCCGCCGGCGCCGTCAGCACCTGATCCCTGACGTACAGATAGGCTTTTTCGCGACCCGACAACTCGGTCGCCGAACCCTCGATCCCACCTATTTCCTGCATACAATATGTATACACCAGAGTGTGTCCAATGAGGAGCATCCCAGTCACGCTCCGTATCAGTCTCACCCAGATCACCAGCTCGACTGACCCCGCGGCCAACTTGGCGACGGTGGAGAAGCGGGTGACGGCGGCCACCGATGCAGGTTCCGGGCTGGTGGTGTTCCCCGAGGCCGCGATGCAACGCTTCGGTGGTCCGCTCGCCCACGTCGCGCAGCCTCTGGACGGTCCCTGGGCCGACGCCGTCCGCGAGTGCGCCGCCCGAGCAGGGATCACAGTCGTCGCCGGAATGTTCACACCCGTCGACGACGGCAGGGTGCGAAACACACTCCTTGTCACCGGTGGTGGTGTCGACACCCACTACGAAAAGATCCATCTCTTCGACTCGTTCGGGTTCGGGTTCGCCGAGTCGGACACCGTGGCACCGGGAACCGAGCCGCTGGTGGTCACCGTCGAGGGAGTCGGTATCGGCCTCGCCGCCTGCTACGACATCCGCTTTCCAGGGCTGTTCCAGACGCTCGCCGATCGCGGAGCCTTCCTGACCGTGGTCGCCGCGTCCTGGGGCGCAGGTCCCGGCAAGGTCGACCATTGGACGCTCCTCGCTCGGGCGCGGGCACTCGACTCCACCACCTTCGTCGCGGCGTGCGATCGAGCCGACCCGACCGCCTCAGGCGTTGCGTAAGGATGGCTGGAGCCCTCGGTAGGCAAAGTCTTGACCAGACCTTTCCCGCCCGGCACAGCGCTACCCTCCATGCCATCGACCAGGCTCACCAGCATGGGAGTGTGAAGGAGCCTCGTATCCCGACAGTCTCGGGTGAAGGGACGCGTCGCCTTCAGAGTTCCGTACCAGGCCACGGACAGACGCGAGCAGGGTCACTCCTTGACTCCGTTTGCGTGCGAGACGAGTTCGGCTTCTTGGAGTGCGATGGGGCGGGGTTGTGTGCCGGATGTGTCGTGTCTCGCGTGTGGGCGTTGGCGAGTACTTCGTAACGAAAGATCTTGTGAAGGCCACGATCGTATCGGCGCACGCCGTGATGACAGTCCTGTATCGCGCTGCGATACCGATCGATGCGGGAGGTCGTCGTTGGGGGTGGCCTCGGCGTGAGGACTACGACAGCACGATTTCACCGGCCAGGTGTCGTCGGTGAGCTGGACGAGGACGCTGTCGCGGATCTCGGAGGGTTCTTCGATGACACGAAGAACATGGTCGTTTCCGGGCGAGGGTCGCGTCCGAGCAACCGCTGATCGAGCAGCTTCCTTCGTATGGAACGTGATTCATCGGGCAGTACCGGCAGAGCGTGCTGCTGCACCCTACAGGCCTGCTTACCAAACCGAATTCAGTTTGACAGATCGGATCAGCAAGGTTACTTTCAGTCGCGTGACTGCGCATCGGAGATGGTCGGCGAACACCGCGGTAGTGGGCTTAGGCGTAACGGCCATGGGAAAGATTTACGGGCGAACCTGCGCGGACTTCGCAGCTGAGGCGATCGGCCTAGCCCTCGACGACGCGGGACTGCAGAAGAGCGACATCGACGGGCTGCTGCTCAACGGCAACGGAAACCTGGACATGGACCCGCGCCTGCAGTTTTCGCTGGGGTTCGAGGATCTGTCGATCATGAACTCGATGAGGGCATTCGGCTCGACAGTCGGCTCGATGGTCCAGTACGCCAGCCTTGCTCTGGAAGCGGGCTTGGTCAATTACGTGGTCCTGGTATACGGCGACACCCCACTGAAGCCCGCTGTCGGTGCGGGTGCCGCGTACGCGGCACGCGGGGTCTGGGACGGGATGAATGTCCTCAAGGCGGTGTATGGCGAGTTCGGTGGAAATGTCCCCTACGCCTTGGCCGCGCGTCGGCATATGGAGCTCTACGGCACCACGAGCGAGCAGCTCGGCGGAATCGCAGTGGCCCAGCGCGAGTGGGCACAGATGAACCCGTACGCGCAGATGCAGAAGCCGATGACGCTCGAGGACCACCAAGCCTCGCGCATGGTGGCCGACCCGTTCCACCTCTTCGACTGCTGTCTGGTCTCCAACGGTGCCGTTGCCGTCGTGATGACGACGGCCGAACGCGCGAAGGACCTGCGGCAGCCGCCGATCCACTTGAAGGCTGCGACGCAAGCCGCGCCGGGGGACAACCAGATATCCGGACGCGACCCGGGGATCGTCACGGGCGCGCAGCAGGCCGGCGAGCAGGCCTTCGCGCTTGCGGGGATAACGCGCGACGACGTCGACATTCTCGAGCTCTACGACTGCTACACGTACACGGTCCTGGTGACACTGGAGGACTACGGCTTCTGCGAAAAAGGCGAGGGCGGTGCGTTCGTCGCGGACGGCAAGCTCGGTCCCGGTGGCTCGCTGCCCACCAACACCGGCGGCGGGCAGCTGTCGGGCTACTACATGTGGGGCTTCACCCCCCTTTCGGAGGCCATCATGCAGGCACGGGGACAGGCCGGCGAACGTCAGGTGGCGAAGAACGACATTGTCCTGGCCAGCGGCAACGGTGGCGTCCTCAACTTCCACTCGACAACGATCTGGAGCAAACATGCCGACTGACGCCCCGGAGCTCACTTACGACGATGCCAGCGCCCCGTTTTTCGAGGGCGCGGCCCGTGGCGAGCTCATGCTGCAGTTCTGCGAGTCGTGCGAGGGATACATGTGGCCGGTGAAGTACCGCTGTCTGCATTGCTTCGCGCCGACCGTTGTGTGGCGCGCCGCGAGCGGCAGGGCAACGTTGTACAGCTTGTCCGTCGTGCACCAGGCCCACCCGAGATTTCCCGGTCCGTACGTCCTGGCAACGGTCGCAACGCGGGAGGGCGTCCGGTTCAACGCCTCGCTCGTCGGCGAGAACGCCGCGAGCACGCCGATCGGGTCGGAGCTCGTTGCCGTCTTCGACCACACCGAGAAGCCGTTCACCGTTCCCAGATTCCGGAGAGTCTCATGAGCTATCAATTCATTACCTACGAGAAGCGTGACCGCGTCGCGGTCGTGACCCTCAACCGGCCGGAGTCGATGAACGCCCTCCATCTCGAGGCGCACCTCGAACTCCAGGAGGCGTGGGAAGATTTCCGCGACGATCCAGACGTGTGGGTTGCGATCCTGACCGGTGCTGGTGATCGCGCCTTCTGCGCGGGGAACGACCTCAAGGTCACGGCCGAGCGTACGGCGCGGGGTGGCGACGTCCAGGGCGAGGCCCGCCCCCCGTTCGGGCGCATTACCCGCGACTTCGACTGCCCCAAGCCCATCATCGCGGCGGTCAACGGTGTCGCCGCCGGCGGCGGTCTCGAGCTCATCCTGGCCTGTGACATCGTCGTGGCGTCGGAGCATGCCCGCATGGGACTTCCCGAGCCGAAGGTCGGCCTCTTCGCCGGTGCCGGGGGCGCTCACCGGCTCGCACGTCAGATCCCCTTCAAGGTGGCCATGGGGATGCTCTTGACCGGCGACCTGATCGATGCTCCCGAGGCCCATCGGATCGGGCTGATCAACGAGGTCGTTCCCCACGAGGAGTTGATAGCGACGGCGCAGGCGTGGGCCGACCGGATCATCAGATGTTCGCCGTTGTCCGTGCAGCTCACCAAGGAGGCGGTTTTCGACGCCCAGTTCCTGAACATCGACGACGCCTTCCGCAAGGACAACGGCCGCCGCGACCGGTTGCTGGCCTCGCACGACTTCGTCGAGGGGCCACGCGCCTTCGCCGAGAAGAGACAACCCGAATGGACAGGACGCTGATTGACATGACCGGGACCCACTCCCTTGGCGCGCTTCTCGCGCCCCGCAATGTCGTCATCGTCGGTGCGTCGGAGCGCTCCGCCTGGTCCGCAGGGTCGTTCTCCAACTTCGCTCGGCTGGGGTTCGAGGGACAGGTGCATCTCGTCAACAGGAAGGGCGGCACCGTCCACGGACAGTCGGCGCACAAGTCGTGCTCCGAGATCGGCGAGCAGGTCGACCTCGCCCTGCTGCTGGTGGCCGCCGAAGCCGTCCCGAACGCGCTGCGCGACATCGCCGCTGCCGGGATCCGCTTCGCCGTGGTGCTAGCTGCCGGCTTCGACGAGATCGGCGCCAACGGTCGTGCCCTGCAGCACCAGATCACCGAGCTCGCTGTGGAACTCGGGATAACTTGCGTGGGACCGAACTGCCTGGGGTTCATCAATCTCGTCGACAAGGTGCCCGCGTGGTCCGGCCGGATGGCCGAGCTCACCACAGGCGGAATGGCGGTCGTGTCGCAGAGCGGCGCGACCGCACACACGATCGCGGCCTTCGCAGCGCAGCAGAACATCGGCGTCAGCCACGTCATCTCAACCGGCAACGAGTCGATGGTCGATACGACCACGATGGCCACCATCCTCATCGAGGACGAGCGGGTCCGCTCCGTGGCGATGTTCATCGAGTCGATCCGCGATGCCCGAACCTTCCGAAGTCTGGCGCGGCGAGCGGCCGAGCTCGGCAAGCCGATCGTGGCGCTCAAGATCGGCTCGAGCGAGCTCGCCGCCGAGATCGCTCAGAGTCACACCGGTGCACTCGTCGGTGACGACCGTCTGGTCGATGCGGCGCTTCGGCAGTTCGGGGTCATCCGGGTCAGGTCTTTGGAGCAGCTGGTGATGACGGCCGGGCTGCTGTCACGTACCGGCCCGCTGGCCAAAGGTGACCTGGGTGTCGTCTCGATGTCCGGCGGCGCCTGCGACCTTGTGGCCGACCGGGCCGATGCATCGGGTGTCAGGCTTCCCGTCCTCGCGGACGCGACGAGGGCGCGGCTCGCCGAGTTGCTGCCGGAGTTCTGCACCCTGCGCAACCCGCTCGACTCGACGGGTGCAGCGTCGGCGAAGCCAGAGCTCTTTCGCGACTCGATCTTCGCGATCGCCGATGATCCTTCGGTGGCGATCGTCGCTGCGATCCACGTTCATCCCACCGAGGAACGTGGCGAGGCGATCAAGGCGCGACTGCGGATCGACGCACCGGCATTCGCCGGTTCCGCCACGCCGGTAATCCTGCTGGACCAGACGATCGCGACGATGGACCCCGGGACGGTTCGCAATCTCGAGGAGCTTGGCATCCCGCTCGCCATGACCGGTCTTGACCACGTGGTCGAGGCGGCTGGCCATGCGATCTGGTGGTCGCAGTGGCTTCGCCAGGACCACCTGCCTACAGCGAGCGCACCGGACCTGTCCGACCTCGCGGGGGCCGGTGGGGTGTGGAGCGAGGCTGAGTCGCTGGCGCTCCTGGTCGAGCACGGTGTCCCCGCGGTTCCGTATGCCCATGTCAGGGGCGAGGAGGCGGCCGTCGAGGCGGCGGGTCGGCTCGGTTCGCCCCTGGTGGTCAAGCTCGTGTCGCGCGATATCGTCCACAAAAGCGACATCGGTGGAGTCCTCCTCGGCCTGGATTCGCCCGAGGCCGTCCGACAGGCGTATCGCCAGGTGCAGGCTGCGGTGCTCGCAGTACCGGGCGCGCAGTCCGAAGGTGCTCTGATCTCATCGATGCGATCTGGAGGCGTGGAGATGATCGTCGGGGTCGTGCGCGACCAGCAGTGGGGGCTCACTCTCGCAGTCGGCCTTGGTGGTGTCCTCGTGCACGTCATCGACGACAGTGCGCTGCGGACCCTTCCCGTGAGCGAAACCGACGTGCGACAGATGCTGTCGGAGCTGCGCGGCAAGGCTCTGCTCGACGGGGTCCGCGGCTCCAAGCCCGTCGACCTCGATGCGTTGGTGGCTGCGATCCTCAACGTCGCCAGCCTGGCCGAGCGGGTCGGCGACTCACTCGAATCCATCGAGATCAACCCGTTCCGCGTGCAGGGCTCGACCGTCGAAGCCCTCGACGCATCGATCGTCTGGGCGCCCAGCGGCAATGCTCGTGACCAAGCGGAAGTCGGTGAGGCGGGCGGCAGGGTGACAGGCGCTTCGTCCCGGTGAACTCGTCCACCGGTGCGACGAGTCGCCTGTCACCGCCGTCCGGACAGACGATTGACATCACGCCTAGACCAATCTAGATTCAAACTGATTTCAGTTCAAGTCAAGCGTAGTGCCGTTCGTTCACACGAGGGAAACCGGCCCGCTCTTGCAACCCCGGCGGCGGACAACGTGCATCCATGGTCACACGTATGCATGCACGTCCCGAGCATGTTGCTGCACTGGTCGGATCGTTCGCGGCGTACGCGTTCCTTCTGTGTGAGACTCCTCGCTCCGTCTCGAATACGCAGGTTCGCATTCGTCGAACCGATACGAAAGGGCTTGCATGTCATGAGAAGTGTGCAGATAAAGCTGATGACGGTCGCTGTGATCGCTGCTTTCGCCTCCGCCGCTTGCGGATCCGGCGGTTCCGGCGCCAACCAACCAGTGTCCGGCGGCTGGGACGACATCGTTGCAGCCGCCAAGGGCGAAGGCAGCGTGCTGCTGTACTCGAGCCAGAAGCCCGCCAATCTCGACGCTCTCAAAGTGGCCTTCGAGCAGGAGTATCCCGAGATCTCCCTCGAATACGTCCGGGGAACCGACGCCGATATCAACCCGAAGGTCGAGGTCGAGAATCAGACGAAGCGTGGAACCGCTGACGTGCACATGCTGACGGACGCCGCGTGGATCGAGACGGCCGCCGAGTCGGGCACCTACTCGACCGATCTCGTCGGCCCGGCATTCGATGCGCCGGAGTACGAACCGCAGAAGAGCATCATTTCCGACAAGTTCTTCTTGACGAGTGCGGCGGTGTTTTCTCTCGGATGGAACACGACAGCACTTCCGAGTGGTCTGCAGAAGCCGACGGATATGCTCGATCCCGCGTTGAAGGGCAAGATCGGAATCGTCAACCCGTCCGGTATCGCCTCGTACGTCGATCTCTACCGATTCTACGAGAAGAACTTCGGCGAAGATTTCCTCCAGCGACTCGCAGAGCTGAAGCCACGCATCTACCCGAGTGCACTGGGGGTCGCTCAGGCCCTGACGTCAGGCGAGATCGTCGCAACCCCTATGGTGCAACCCCTGGTGCGGGAAAAGGAATCGGGCGCACCGGTGGACTGGGCATTGCCCGATCCTCGGTGGGGAACTCCATGGTTCACTCACGTCCTCTCCGCGGCGCCGCACCCGAATGCGGCGCAGGTGCTGGCGAACTTCATGGCGACCCCCGCCGGTCAGAAGGCGCTGTCACTCGGCTACGCGAGCGCCCTTCCCGGCATCGAAGGAAGCGTCGCGCGAGCCCAGGACATCGCGCTGCCCAACCCGTCCGATCTGACACCCGAATCGCTCACCGAATACCAGTCCGGCTGGGAAAAGCGATTCATCCAGTAGGTGCCTGCTTCTTGCGCGATCCGATGCAAATTCTCGGCTCGATCTGCAGGTGAGGCATCAGCGTTGCGACGATCCTGGCTGCGGTCAGCCACAGCGGGGACTCCGGAACGCCGAGGCGGAACGAGAAGATCAGCAGAGCGGGAACAGCGCTGGCGGCGAGCATGTATTGCCAGGACTCGCCGCCGAGCTGGGTGAGTAGGTAGCCGACGAGGTAGGCGGCAACGTAGCCGGTGGCCCAGGCCACCGCGAGCAGGCTCATCAGCCGGCCGCGGAAACTGCGAGGGGCTTGTTCGGTGACGAGGGACTTGCTCACCACGTAGTCGGCGCCGAGGACCACCCCGATCAGGAGCGGCGTGGTCACGTCACCCGCACGTGCAGCGAACGGTACGGGACGCCGACAATATCTACGAGGAACGGATTTCGGTTCCAGTCAGTGGTGTGTGGGGCGGGCCCATTTGGTCGACGCGTGGCCATCGAGGGGGAAAGTGTTGCGTGCGGCCGCTACTACGGCTCCGCGTCATCAGGATCTGTGAGCGTGGTGGTGGGGGTCGGTGTGGGTCTCGTCGTCCGCGTCGGCAGCTCTGGTGGTGGCGGCAGCGTCCAGGTGATGGTCGGCTCCGACGAGGGTGTCACCGGGAGCACCTCGAACGCCGTTTGCACCACCATCGACGGGATCGGCAGGCACCGCAGCCCGGCCACCTGGAAACCGCGACTGCCGCGGTTCGGCACCGCCGCGCGGAAGTCGGCGACACTGCCGACCTGACGGGTCTCGCCCAGGACACGATCGCCGAACTCCACCGCCCACGGTCCGCCGCAGGTCGAGAGATTCGTCGCGTAGTACCGGATGCGGTCGCCCGGCTGCCCGCGCGGCGGAGTGAGGGTGAGGACCGGCCCGGCGGGATCGAGCATGCGCGCCGCGTCCCTGCCGGGTTCGCTCGACGCACCGCCGCCGGTGTGGACTGCAAGCAGGAGAACAACGGACCCGAGCAATATCGTCGTCGTCAACCAGGGTGTCTGTCGCAACGGTCTCACCTCGCACCTCAATTATGCGGCTTCGCGGCCTCGGTGCACCGAGTCATTCCGCGGGCGGTGGGTGATCTCGTCAGATCCCCAACCGCGGGTTGATGGGGAGCTGACAGGCGCCGACTGTGGCGGACGCGCTGACGCCTGCGGTCGCGGCGACCCTGTCGCTGTGTTCCCGAGCATCGGGAGCGCGTGCAGGGGTTCATGTTCGGGGTGCAGCTGGACGAGAAGACCCACTGCAGCCCACGTTCAACGGCTTACGTCGCCCTCGGTTCCGGAAGGCCAGGTCAGGACGTCCCGTATATCCGATCGACTGCACAACTCGACTGAACGGTGGCCTGCGAATAACGGTCGGAACCTCCCTGGGTTGCGACAGTCTCCGCCTAGAATCCCATTGAGCAGCGACTCCCGCTCGACCCTCCGCACGAAGGGATCGACCCCATGAGCTTGTCGACTCGTATCCGGCTGCGTCGAACGGCCACCGCGCTCAGCATCGTTCTCGTCTTCGCCACCATTTCGTGCGGATCGGAGGATCGCAGCAGCGAACAGCAATCGACGGAGCACGGTCCTGACGTCGTGCACACGGACGATCCCGATACCGGCAAGATCGTCGATATTGTTCGCGGCAAGCTGGCGGAGCTCGATCTCAGCGGCGCCGTATTCGGCGTATGGCGCGGTGACGAGGAGATCGTCGCCGGAGCTGTGGGTGAGTCTCCTCTCGGCGTACCCGCGACGCGTGACATGCAAGTGCGAGTCGGCCAGCCGATGGAGCCGATGCTGTCGACAGTACTGTTGCAGCTCAACGAAGCAGGAACGCTGAGCCTGGACGAGCCGATCGACAAGTGGGTGCCCGACTTTCCGCGCGCCGACAAGATCACCCCGCGGATGCTCGCCAACAGCACTACTGGTATTTCGGACTACGTGACCAACCCGGAATTCCTGAAAATCTTCTACGCAAATCCGATCAAGGGCTTTACGTCTCAGGAAATCTTCGACTTGGCCAATTCCCGCCCGCCGCTGTTCGAGCCGGGGACCAGCTTTGCCTACGCGCACAGCGATCTGTGTCTGCTCGGGGTGGTACTCGAGAAGGCGACGGGAAAGCCTCTGGGCGACCTGCTGAAGGAGCGGATTTTCACGCCGCTCGGGATGGATGAGAGCAATGTGATGCTGACACCCCAGATGGCTGAACCGACCCTGCACGGCTATACGAACGAACGGGGCGTCTTCGAGGACTCCACGTTCTGGAGTCCCACGGCGTTCCTCAACAGCGGCAACATGAACTCCACCGTGTCCGAAGTCGCTCGTTGGGTTCGTGCGCTCGGCACCGGTGAGCTGCTGTCCGACGCGGCGTTCACGGAGATGATGGCGGACAAGACCGCCGGGCTGGGCCCGCTGACGGCGGACAAGTACTTCGCATTCGGAACCGTTCACTTGAGCAGTTGGCTGCTCATGAACCCGGCCTTCGGGGGCTACAACGGCGTCGCTCTCTACGAAAAGGAGACAAAGACCACGATCGTCGTATACGTCACGCTCGGACCGACGGCCAACGCAAACAACAACAATGCTGTGCCGATCGGCAACGAGATCGGTGCCGTTCTCCTCCCCGACAACCCGCCGAAGGTGCCCTGACCGACCCGGTACCTGCTTGGTCGGTCGGACCGTCCCGACGAGCCGCCTCGCGGTGGTGAAAACAGTCGAGAACCCCTGTCGCCGAGACTGTTCGAGTCGGTCGTCGGGACGATTCGCATCCTTCAGGACTGTCGACGCAGGGTGCACTGCGCAGCAGGGCACGGTCGGGTTTCTGTTATTCGGTGGACCACCTGTGCCACAACCGCATCCTCCATCTGATCGACGCCTCTGACAAACGAGGCTTGACCCTGACACAGTGACAAGGACTCGAATGGTCGACGAAGGAGGTGGTTGTCGTGAACACAACCAGCCACGGTGGGTCGAATGCTCACCTCGTCGACGCTCTGGCCGCAGCCGACCCGTCGGTTCGGCTGCGGGCGGCGCTCTCTGCAGGCACGCGCCCTGATCCGCGTCTCACGGACACTCTCGTCGATCGGTGCGCCGTGGAACCGGACTTCTTCGTCCGCGACATGCTGACCTGGGCATTGTGCCGCCTGCCGACCGAAATCACGGTGCCGAGACTGGTCCGAGAGCTCGGTTCCGACACCGCGCAGGCCCGCAGTCAGTCGCTGCACACCCTGTCCAAGATCGGAGATCGGCTCGCCTGGCCCGCCGTGTCGGCACTGCTGCACGACGAGCACGACGACGTCGCGCGCAGTGCTTGGCGGGCGGCCGTGGCACTCGTGCCGCCCGGCGACGAGGCTGCGCTCGCGGCCGATCTGGCGACCGAACTCGGACGGGGCGACCAGCACATGCAGCTCAGTCTGAGCCGTGCGCTGGTGGCACTCGGGGACGTTGTCCTACCGGCCCTCGACGCAGCCGGGACGAGTTCAGATCCGCGCGTTCGTGCGCATGCGGAGGCGACGACGCAGCTCTGTCACGACCCCGACAGCGGGTTCACCCTCGCGGTCGAGACGGCGAAGCGTGTCGCGGTCGTCGGTCCGGACACGTAGAAGGAGGAGATGGGATGTTGATCGGTGAGGTCTCTCGGCGTTGTGGTGTCAGTGCACGGATGTTGCGCCACTACGACAGGTTGGGACTGGTGAAGCCCACAGGCCGCACGTCCGGCGGCTACCGAGAGTACTCCGCCGACGACATCCGACGGCTCTTCCACGTCGAGAGCCTGAGAACACTGGGACTGTCGTTGAACGAGGCCAAGCGGGCACTGGACGAGCCCGATTTCGCACCGGCAGATCTGGTGGGAGACCTCATCCGACATACGCGCCAGCGGATCGCCGCCGAGGAGGAACTGCTCGGCAAGCTCGAACGCGTCGACGCCGCCTCGCCGGCGGAGTGGGAGGACGTCCTGCGCATCGTCGGTCTGTTGCGCGCGCTCGAATCGGAGTCCGCGGCACGTCGTCAACAAGCGATCCTGTCGCAGAACGAGAATTCGTCGCTGCCCGTCGAAGCATTGGTCGAGGCCATCCTGTCGGAGGACGACCCCAATGTGGCCGGAGCGCTGCAGTGGTCGCTGGCGCGGGTCGCCGGCCGGGGACTCGCGGATCTGGCCAACGGTCTCGACGCCGAGGAGGTCGACGTCCGGCGTCGCGCCACTGCCGCGATAGCGGAAATCCAGACCCCGGAGGCAACGGTTCAACTGAGACGAACTCTCCACGATTCGGACGCCACGGTCCGCGGTTACGCAGCACTCGCGCTCGGTTCTCGCGGAAGCGTCGACTCCATCCCCGCCCTGATCGAGATGGTCGTCGAGGGGCGCCGCGACGTCGAGGCTGCCGAAGTGCTGGGCCTGCTGACGACGGTGTCACCCTCGGCCGACGACATCGTCGAGGTCATGCAGGACAAGCTCGACAACGCCGATGATTCGCCCACGCGGTTGCGGATCACGCAGGCGCTTGCCGAGATTCCCGGCACGGCAGCACAGAGGGCACTGGACAGGCTGACCCACGACGGCGACCGGACGATCGCGTCCACTGCGGCAGCGATCGTGAACACGCAGGACCGCGGACGGAGACAGATCGTTGACGGTCGGTGACCCAGGACGTCTTTTCGACGGCCGGAGAGTGTCGTGGTATAGGCTGTGTGCATCGGTACGCAGATGTGCACCGCACGGCCATCGCCCAGGGTGGGCACGTCGCCTTCTCTGATCCGTCGCCGACACCACGCCCGATGACGAGCCGAACGTGTGTCCGTGTTCGTCCGGCCCGGTCCAGGTTCACGCCGACCGCGCCCACGGCATCACGCGGACCGCGGAACATTTCGAACACTGATTTCCCCGGTCGACATCACGCCTGCCGGCTGCACCCATCACACCTGAAACAAAGGAACCGAATGACCATCGATCACGACAAGTCCGAACTTCCACTTTTCTCCGCGCAGCGAACGCTGACCCACAGCACCCCAGAGCCCGTCCACGAGGCGCCGCGCACCGGTGATTCACCCATTCCGACATCCGCCGAGATCCACCGGTCACTCTTCAGTGACGAATGAGCGAACGCTGCACCATACCGACCAGGTCGCACCCGACGTCTCTGACGTGTGAGCTTCCGGATCGGCAGTGCTGCGCCGCTCACCGGTGAGGCCGACTTCGTCTCCGCCAGTGCAGAGTTCGTTCACGAGCGGTGCCGGCTACTGCACGAGATCACCCCTTCTGTGAGCCCGGGCCCGGCACGATGACCATCGGGGCGAGACAGTCGCCGAACTGCGGCCTCGTCGACGTCTCAGAGATCCAGTGATTTCGAGACGACACTCTTCATGACCTCACTCGTGCCACCGAAAATTCGGGACACGCGTGCATCGGTGTACAGCCGGGATATCGGATACTCGCGCATGTAGCCGTAACCACCGTGCAATTGCAGGCACCGGTCGATCACCCGGGACTGCATCTCCGTGCAGAATAGTTTCGCTTTCGCCGCATCGGCCGCGGTGAGGGTGCCCGCGTCGAGAGCGGTGATGGCGCGGTCTACGAGCGCCTGGCCGGCTTCCAGTTCGGTGGCGCAGTCGGCGAGCACGAATTTGGTGTTCTGGAAGTCCGCGACTCGTTGTCCGAACACCTTGCGCTCCTTGACGTAGTCGATCGCCATCTGCAGGGCGGCCATGGCCGTCGCCTGCGCGGTCACCGCGATCGTCAGTCTTTCCTGGGGCAGGTTCGCGGTCAGCATGGTGAAGGCACCTCCCTCGGTTCCGAGCAGGTATTCCGCGGGCACGCGGACGTCGTCGAACAGCAACTCGGCGGTGTCCTGTGCCTTGAGACCCATCTTGTCGAGGTTGCGTCCGCGACTGAATCCGGGCATTCCGGATTCGACGACGAGCAGTGACAGCCCCTGACGACGGTTACCGCCGCCGTCGGACGTGCGGGCCACCACCACGACGAGGTCGGCGTTGATACCGCCGGTGATAAAGGTCTTCGCGCCGTTGAGGATGTAGGAGTCGCCGTCGCGCACCGCGGTGGTAGTGATGCCCGCCAGGTCGGAACCGGTGCCGGGTTCGGTCATCGCGATCGAGCTGACCAGTGATCCGTCGGCGAACCCGGGGAGCCACCGTGCCTTCTGATTCTCGTCCGCGAATTCCAGGAAGTACGGCAGCACCGTGCACAGGTGCACCTGGAGGCCGCCCAACGTCGCTGCGGCGTAGCCGTTTTCCTCGAGCACGATCGCATTGAACCGGAAGCTGTCGACGCCGCCGCCGCCGAACTCCTCGGGGATCTGCAGGCCGTTGATGCCGATCTCAGCGGATTTTCTGAACAGTTCCCGTGGCACGAGCCCGGCCGCCTCCCACTCGGGGATGTGCGGCACGATCTCCTTGCCGACGAACTGCCGCACGGTCTGCCGGAACGCTTCGTGGTCCTCGGTGTAGATGTCTCTGATCATGGTCTCTCCTGAATCGGGTACGGGTAGGGGAGGAGTCGACATATTGCCGGTCCTCGTTGTCGAGATGGCAAGTGCTAGGGGAGGTGAATCACGCGCTGCGCCTGCAGATCCGCGATATCCTCCGGCGAGTAGCCGAGCCGGCCGAGGATTTCCGCCGTGTGCTGACCGAGGGTCGGCGCACCCGCACGGCTCGAACTGGGGACGCTACCCAGGTTCCACGGTGCCCCCAGCGTGGTGTGCTGTGTGCCGTCGGCACCGTCGACCTCGATGAAGAGACCGGTGGCCACCACGTCGGGGTTCTTGCGCACCTCGTCGTAGCTGCTGATGCGCCCGGCGACAATCCCGTTCGGGGTGAGCAGGTCCATCGCCTGGTCGGTGCTCTGATCCGCGAAGGCGGCACGCAGCTCGATGAGTAGTGCTGATCGGTTCCGGACCCGCGCCGCGTTGGATTCGAACCGCTCGTCCCGTGCCAGGTCGGGGCGTGCGATCAGTTCGCACAGCTTCGCGAAGTGCGGTGCCGAATAGGCGGACAGCACGATCGCGCCGTCCAGTGTGGGCATGATGTCGGCTGCCGGGGCCACGGTCGGTTGCCCGTTACCACTGCGCACCGGTGGTTTGCCGGTCAGCAGGTATTCACCCCAGTTGGGTCCCTGCAGGTGCACTGCCACCTCGAGCAGGGAGACCTCCACCTCGTCCCCGGTTCCGAAGCGAAGCCTGCGGACGTAAGCGCCGAGGATCGCCTGCGCAAACACTTGGGCTGCGGCAGCGTCGACGACCGGGAAGCCGACTCGCTGCGGTTCGCCGTCGGCTTCACCGGTGACCCACATGATTCCGCTCTCGGCCTGGGCGGCGATGTCGAGGCCGGCTCGTTGCTTCGATGGCCCGTGTAGCCCGAATCCGCTCACCGTCGCATAGATCACCTGGGGGTGCGCCGCGCGGACGGCGGCAGCACCGAGCCCGAAACGCTCCATCACGCCCGGTCGTAAATTCTGCACGACGATGTCGGCATCGGCGACGAGCCGGTGTGCGAGCTGCTGTCCGCGCGGAGTCGCGAGGTCGACGGCGACGGCGCGCTTTCCGCGATTGTAGGTCCGCAGAATTGCCTCGCCGTAGAGTCCGATCGTCCGGGCCGCCTCACCGGTCACCGGCTCGACCTTGATGACATCTGCGCCCAGGTCGACCAGGATCTGCGTCGCAGCCGGAGCCGCGATGAACTGCCCGAAGTCGACTACCCGCACACCGTCGAGTGGCTGGTTCACTTCGACACCTCCACTCGTGCAGAGATTTTGACCGCGTCTCGATCTGGCCGCACCAAGAACGTGGCGGCCAGGCCGCCGAAGACCATGAGCAGTCCGGTGATCGCGAACCCCTGACCGTAACCGCTCGCCTTGTCCGCCGCGTCGCCGACGAAGTGGCCGAGCAGGAGCGGCGCGATGACACCGGCCATGCTGTAGAACGCGACGAGGCAGCCGAGGATGGTGCCACGCTGCTTGGGGTGCACCAGGTCGCCGACGGCGACGAAGGCCACCGCGTACGCGGCGGTGTTCAACGAGAATGCAAGCGTAATGAGGACCATCTGCAACGGCCCGGTGCCGATCGTGGTGAACAGGAACATCGAGACTCCAGCGGCGACGACCAGACCACCGGTCAGATATCCCCTGGTGATCCGCCGTGAGACGCCGCGCGCGGTCAACGTGTTCGACAGAAGGCCCGCGCTGATCGAGGCTACGGCCGCGACCGCGTACGGAAGCGTGATCAACCGTCCGGCGGTGATCGTGTCGTAGCCCAGACCGTCGGACAGGAACAGCGGCAGCCAGGAAATCTTCAGGGTGGTGGACCAGTACGAGAAGAAGGTCAGCAGTGCGATGCCGACGATTGTTCCGGTGGTGAGCAGGACTCGGTACGGCGCCTCCGCCGGAAGGTCGGCCGCTGCAGTGGTCTCCGGATTCCGGGTAGTGACCGATTCCGGGGCGTCCTTGCCGAGGAGGAGCCAAGCGATCGACCACACGAGGCCCGCCGCGATGAGCACTCCGAAGGCGGCGTGCCAGGACCACGTGACGATCACCCAGGTCAGGGTGGGTGCTGCGATGAGCGGTCCGATGGATGCCCCGGCGGCCACGACGCCGGCGGGCAGGGCGCGCCTCTCCGGCGGGAACCACGAGTGCACGACATGGGTTGCCAGCGCGAAGGCGGGACCTTCCGCGAATCCGAGCATGATGCGGCAGGCGAGCAGGACAATGAGGCTGACAGGACCGAGCAGCGGCAACATCGTAACGATCCAGACGAGCATGACCGCAGACAGTAGCCAGCGCACGTTGATCTTCGAAGTCAGTGCACCGATCACGATGGCGCCGACGGCGAAGAGCCAGAAGAATGCGCTCTGCACCATCCCGAACTGTTGGGGCGTGAGTCCCAGATCCTTCATGATGTGGACGCCCGCGAAACCGAGAACCGCCTTGTCGGCGAAATTCAGCAGCATGAAGACCAGTAGCAGAAGCGTTATCGTCCAAGCAGCCGGCGTGGAGGGCGTTGTAGCAACTGATCGTCGTCGACGAGAAGTATTGAACGTCAAGGGGTGAACTCCGTTCATGGCATGCGGGAGGTGCGTCACTGTCCCGTGAAGGCGGGTCGGCGCTTCTGCAGGAAGGCCGCTGCGGCCTCCTTGGCGTCGTCGGTGTGGAAACACCGGACCATGCGATCGACTTCGGTGACGAGGTAGTCGGCGAGCGGCGCTGTCTGCGCATTGATCAGGTTCTGCTTCATCGCCCGCACGGCAATCGGCGCGCAGCGCGTCAGCCGATCGGCGAGTGCGTGCGCTGCCTTGTCGAGCCCGTCGGCCGGCACGATCTCACTCACGAGACCGAGTTCCGCGGCCCGGTCCGCGCCGAACTTGTCCGGTGCCAGGAACAGCTCTCGCGCTCGCGCACCGCCGAGGGCGCGGGTGAGGAACCAGATCCCGGCGAGGTCGCCGGACAAGCCGGCAGTCAGGAATGCGGTGTTGAATACGGCACGGTCCGCTGCGATCCGGAAGTCTGCGGCCGCTGCCAGCGACAGACCGGCACCGGCGCAGGCGCCGTTGATGGCGGCGATGGTCGGTTGCGGCATCAGATACAGCTGCTGCGCCACCTGGCTTGCCAGCCGAAGCCGGGCGGTGTCGCTTTCGATCGAGTCACCGCGCAGAGATCGCTTCTGTGGGTCGGCTGCGAGGTCGGCGCCGACACAGAAAGCCGAACCGGCGCCGGTGAGCACGATGACACGGACCTCCGCCGCCCCTTCGAGGGATCGAAATGTGTCTCCCAGTTCCTCGAACATCTGATATGAAAGTGCGTTTCGCCGTGCAGGATTGGTGAGCGTCACGGTCGCGACACCGTCACTGATCGAACAATTGACATGAGCTGACATCGAACGCCTCCTGGAGTGCCGGTCATCGCGGGATCGTCCTCGAGATGACGTGCATCACATCTAACGTTCGCTAATCGGCAGCGTCAAAGATGCAGATCTGCCCATATCGACTGCAATTGCCTATCTGTTGGTTCAGGACGAAGAAGCTCTTCGGCTCTGCAGTGGCGACGCCTTGCGAAACTCGGCCAGGGTGCGACGCTCCATCGCCGCAACAGTGAGGGCGGCGGCCTCGATCCGCGAATGCCCTGCGTGCATACGGCGATCGATGGCCCTCGCCCACGAATCCACCAGTTCCGTGGACTCCTCCAGGAAGGCCGAGGCTGCTTCGGTGAGCCGGCCGCGCCGATGGACGATTCCGACGTCCCGGCGCAGGGGAGGGTCGAGTTCCTTCACGACGGCTCCCCGTTGCTGTGCCTCGACGGCGATCCGATGCGGCATGATCGCCGCTCCCGCTCCCGCCAGCACCATCGGGAGCACGGCTCCCCGCTGCGGTACCTCGACGACGATGTTGGCCTCGACTCCACTTCTGCGCAGCATCTCCTCTATGTAGTCGCGACTGGCGGTATGACGGTCACCGATGACGAGTGGGATGCCATTCAGCATCTCGAGCGGGGCGGGGTCGGGCAGGTCGTCCTCCGTTCCGGGTGGGCACACCAGTGCAAAATGCTGGCTGACCAGGGGATGACTCGCGAGCTCGTCCCGGGGCAGCGGAAGCATCGTCATGCCGAGCTCGCACGCACCGGTCTTGACGAGTTCCGCGACTCCCGCAACGTCATCGCGCTCTTCGACGCGCAGCCGAACGTCGGGATGGTTGACCCTGAAGCGGGCGACCCACACCGACAGAGGATCCGTCGACATGTCCGAGAGCGCGGCTATGTCGATCCGTCCGCGCTTGACCTCGCGGACCTCGCGGACCGCCGCGCGTGCGACATCCATTTCTCGCAACACTTGCCGTGCCGGCCCGACCAGCGCCTCACCGGCTGGAGCCAAAACCAGGCCCCGGCCGACGCGGTGAAACAGCTCGGTCTTCAGCTCCTGTTCGAGCTTGCGGACGGACTGGGACAACGACGGCTGGGCGACGTGCAAGGCCTCGGCCGCTCTGTTGATGCCGCCGTTGTCCACGACTGCAAGAAAATACTCCATCTGCCGCACGTCCATGCTGGAAACGTAACCCACAGGGCCCGTGGCGGCAGTGCCCCAGTCTGCCGGCGTTGTGCCCTCGGTCCCGGCCCGCCGGACGCACCTGACCAGAACCTATAGGCAAAACCGTATGGTCCGACCGCGAATTGCCAGTTGATGCCGCGCCGCGACTCGGCTGTGCTGTGGGTACCGCTTCAGGGTCTCCATTGCATATGCCATCGGGGCCATCCACTGCCTGAGCGCTCACACTTCCGGAGGATATTCATGGTGACGATCGAAACCAGTCCGGGCGACACCGGGCACCGGCCGCCGCGTCGTGCGAGCCGGCGTGCGTGGGGCATTGTCGTCCTGCTGTTCCTGTTCTTCACGCTGAACTTTGCCGACAAGGCCGCGATCGGACTGGCGAGCCACCAGATCCGTGACGACCTCGGAATCACCGCAGGTCAGTATGGGCTGCTCAGCAGTGCCTTCTTCTGGCTGTTCGCTATCGGTGCGGTCACCCTCACCGCGGTACTCCGCAAGATCTCGTACACCTGGGGTGCCGGACTGCTGATGGTGACCTGGATTGTCAGCATGCTGCCCCTGACCGTTCCGACGTCGTTCGGTGTGCTCCTCGTGTGCCGAATTGCGTTGGGCTTCTTCGAAGGTGCCGCGCATGCGCTATGTCAGTCGATCGTCGCCGACCGTTTTGCGCCCGACAGGAGGGCGACGGCCGGCGCCCTCGTCAACGCCGGCTCCTCGGTGGGCCCACTGGTGGCCGCCCCAGTCCTGACATGGGTGATCCTGACCTGGTCCTGGCACGCCGCGTTCGCTGTCCTCGTTGCCCTGGGTGTGCTGTGGGTGATCGGGTGGTTCTGGTACACGGAGAAGTTGCCGTTCAAGCGGACGGAGGCTGCGGTCGAGGGCGTCGCGAAGATCGAAGACCCCAACGGCAAGATCGTGGTTCCCTTCCGGCGCCTGCTGACGTTGCAGAGTTTCTGGGGTCTCGTCCTCCTCTCGTTCGCCGGCTATCTCATCTCCTCGCTCAAGGTGGCGTGGCTGCCTGCCTACATGAACGAAGGGCTCGGATACTCGGCGAGCACCGTCGGCACGCTGGTGACATTGCCGTACGTCGTCGCGGTTGCGGTCCTGCTCTCGGCGGGCCTGCTGTCCGGGCGGCTGCTCCGCAAGGGCTACAGCTCACGGGTCGCACGCGGCTACCTCACCGGCGCGTACCTGCTGGTCGGAGGCATCTCGATGGTGATCTTCACTCAGCTCGCGCCGGGACCGTTGCAGTTGGTGTTCGTGATTGCCGCGTTTGCGGTCAACAGCGTGGCGTTCTCCGTCGCCTTCGCGGGTGCGTCCGACTTCCTGCCGGCGCGGCAGCGGGTGGCGTTCTTCGGCTGCATCATCGCCGCCTACAGCGTCGCGGGCATCGTCGCCCCATACGCCCTCGGACTGATCGTCGAGCATGCGCCCAGCGCGGCACAGGGCTACTCGACCGGTTTCATGTTCGTCGGCATCGCGGTGTGCGTGCTCGGCGTCGTCGGTGGCGTGATGCTCAACCCGGAGCGGGCCAAGGCCAGGCTCGAGGATCTGACCGCCGAACACGCGGCGCGAGAGGCACGGTGAGCGCCGTGAGTGGACCTCTGACCGGCATCCGGGTACTCGACCTCGGCCAGTACATCGCCGGACCCAGCGCCTGCCAGACCCTCGCGGATCTCGGCGCGGACGTCCTGAAAGTCGAGAGCTTGCGCGGCGATCAGGCGCGGGTCATCGGCACGTTCGGCGAAGCGATGGTGCAGGCCTACAACAGGGACAAACGCAGCATCGCCCTCGATCTGAGCCGAGAAGAAGCCCGGGTGATTCTCCACCGGTTGCTGGCCGAAGCCGATGTGCTGGTTCAGAATTTCCGCAACGGCTCCGCCGAACGTCTGGGAATCGGAGCGGACGAGTTGAGCCGCCGTTACCCCCGACTCGTGCACGGGAGCGTGACCGGATTCGGGGTCAACGGGCCCTCGAGCGCCCGTCCGGGACTCGACATCGCAGCGCAGGCGGAGTTCGGGCTGATGCACGTCACCGGGGAAGCGGACGGGGAGCCGCAACGGCTGGGGCTGCCCGCCGCAGACGTCACCGCGGCCAATGCACTCGCCACCGGCATCCTCGCCGCGCTGTACCAACGAACGTCTACCGGTCGAGGCGCGCACGTTCAGACCTCGCTGATGGAGGCGGCACTCGCGATGCAGGCGGCGAACTGGGGGGAGTACACGATCACGGGGCAGGCGCCGCGGCGCAAGGGAAATGGTCAGGCGCACGCCGCACCGGCTGCGGATGTCGTCACCCTGACGGACGGAAAGATCGTGCTCTCGGCCTACACGGACGAAAAGTGGTCTGCGCTGTGTCATCTCATCGACCGCGCGGACATGATCGACGATCCGCGGTTCGTCGACAACCCGGCGCGCGTCGCGCACCGGCACGAACTCTTGACGACTCTCTCCGAGGCGTTCGGCACGATGACGCGCGATCAGGCCGTGGAGCGGTTGCTGTCCGCCCAGATCGTATGCGGCGCAATCCGATCCTTCGACGACCTGGCCGAGGACAAGGATGTCGTGGCTTCCGGGCTCCTCGTCGACGTCGCCGGCGCTGACGGCGCGTCGTTCACCAGTCCCGGGCTGGCTTTCACACTCGACGGCCGTCGCCGCACCGCATCGGTCGCTGCGCCGACCACCGGGCAGCACACGGCGGCCGTCCTGCACGAACTCGGCTACACGGACGAAGACGTGGCCGGACTGCTCGACAGCTGCGTCATTGGCATTTCCGCACTCAACTGACACCTACTTCGAAAGGTTCCGCACATGATCGACCCAGAGATCCTGGACTACGACTTTCCCACCTACCGGAAGGCAATTGCCGACTTCACCCGAAACGAACTCATCCCCGCCGAGAACGAGATGGTCGAGGCGGGTGAGGTTCCCGCCCGAATCCTGGAGCGGATGGCGGCACTCGGCCTGTTCGGCATCTCCATCCCCCGTGCGTACGGTGGCCTCGAATGGTCGATGGAGCAGCAGGTCCAGCTCACCTTCGAATTCACCCGTGCGTCGTGCGTCTACCGGTCACGCTTCTCGACCGTGATCGGATTGTGTTCGCAGGCGATCCTCGACCACGGCACCGAGGAACAGCGCCGGCGGATGCTTCCGGCCATGGCCGCAGGCGAGTTGGTCACGGCATTCGCTCTCACCGAGGAAGCAGCGGGCTCGGATGCAGCCCACCTGCGCACCACCGCCGTGCGTCGAGGCGACGTGTACGTGCTCGACGGAAGCAAGCGGTACATCACGAACGCCGCCTGGGCGGACGCGTTCGTCGTCTTCGCACGGACCGACGAATCCGACGAGGGCGCCGGCGGGGTCTCAGCCCTCATCGTGGACGCCTCCTCGCCCGGCGTGCGGACGGTCCTGCCCACGATCATGAACGGGCACGCCGAGGCGCCGGTCGGTGAGATCTACTTCGACAGTGTCGAGGTGCCCGCGGCGAATCTTCTCGGGGGTCTCGAGGGCTCGGGGCTGACAATGGCACTGCGCGGCATCAACCATGCCCGCTTGCACGTCGCCGCGACCTGTGTCGGCCAGGCCACTCGAATGTTGGAAGAGACGACGTCGCATGTCAACGGCCGCCGACAGTTCGGTGCTCCGCTGGCGGATCTCGGCGCGGTTCAGGCGACACTCGGAGCCGGCTTCGCCGAACTCGAGGCTGGGCGTGCACTGACAGTGGAGAGTGCGCGAGCGTTCGACGCGGGCGACATCCCACGCCACCGCATCGCCGCCGCCAAGCTGTACAGCTCCGAGATGGCGAGCCGGGTCGCCGACCGTTGCGTTCAGCTACTGGGCGGTGAGGGCATCGTCGGGGCGCACCCTGTGCCGCGGATGTGGCGTGATGTTCGTGCGCTGCGCATCTACGAGGGATCCTCCCCGGTCCATGAACGAAACCTGGCCAAGGCGATGATCCGACAGGTCGCGACGGACGGCGCGCTACCCAACTCGTATCGAGTGTGAGCGATGCCGCCCACTGTTCCGTTGAAGGGATGATGGAATGATGGATCTCCGACAGCTCGAGTACTTCCTTGCCATCGTCGAGCACGGGGGAGTCAACCGCGCGGCCCAGCACCTCCACGTCGCACAGGCGACCCTGTCACAGGGAATACGCCAGCTCGAACGCGAACTGAAGTTGACCTTGTTCCACCGGACCGGACGTAATCTCGTCCTCAATCCGGCGGGTCAACTGCTGGTCGAGCCCGCACGCAGAGTGCTCGGTGACGTAGTCGCTGCGGAAGACATCATGCGGGGAGCCCGTGAACTACAGGTCGGGTCCATCACGATCGGAACGATGCCGGAGATGTCCAGTGAGGCGGTCGCCGCGTGGAGTGCGTCGTTCACACGTCTGTACCCCGACATCCGAATCGACCTGTCGGAGTTTCCCGCCGCCCGAGAGCTGTGTGACGAGGTGCTGTCCGGGCATTGTGAGCTCGGATTCACCACGTTCCCGATTCCGACGGACAATCTCGAACGGGTGGAACTGGGGGTCCAGCGGTTGTTGCTGGTGAGGCCACCGGGCACCTCGTCGGAGACGGGCGGGCCCTTCGAGTTGGCTCGGCTTCATGACGTTCCGCTGGCGGTGAGCAATTCGGCCCGCCGGGAGAATGACATTGTCACGTCGATACTGCGACGGGAATCGGTGATCCCCGTGGTCAGAGCTCAGGTGCCGAACCGGCACGCGCAGATGACTCTCGTCCTCAATGGCGCCGCCAGTGCCTTTCTCCCGCTGCGGATGGCGACTGCCGCGCACCGACTCGGTGCCGTCGTGGTCGAAACGAGCCCTGAGATCCGTACCCCGTTCGGAATCGTGCATCGCCCCGGTTCCCTGAACCCGGCGGCACGCAGCTTTGTGGTTCAGTGTCACGCGGACCTGGCGCGGCGCAACGCGCGGATCGCCGAACTTCAAGGAGCAGGCGCGACCCTGCTCGACGCGGCCTTGACGGCGGACGACGAACTCGATTCGAGAAGACACAACACGTCGAAAGGGCCTGTCGACTGATGCCGAATTGGACACCGTTCCGCTCCGGGGAGGACCCCGATCCGCGCTTCACGCTCGCGAACGAACGCACGTATCTGGCCTGGGTGCGAACAGCCACGGCGCTCGTTGCATCCGGTCTCGGATTGGAGGCATTCGGTGGCGATCTGCTTGCTCCGGCGATCCGTGTGGCGATGGCTGCACTGCTCCTTGTTGCCGGTGGCGTGATTGCCATCGCCGCGTTCGTGCACTGGATCAGCGCTGAGCGAGCATTGCGTGCGGGCCGTACCCTGCCGGTGCCGGTGATGGCCCCGGTTGTCGGTGTGGTGCTCGTCATCTGCGCAACCGCGTTGGTCGTCGGAGTGGTGAACTCCTGAATGGGTGCGCCCGAGCCGACCGACACCGGGCTCCAACCCGAACGAACGTCGCTGGCCTTCGTGCGTACCAGTGTGTCGATACTCGGGTTGGTAGTGGCCTGTCTGCGTTGGCTTCCGCCCGGCAACGCCACAGCGCTGGTCGGCCCGGCGATCGTCGGCACTCTCGTTGCAGGAGTCACGGTTCACGAGCACCGCTCGCGCACCCTCCGAATGGCGCGATTTGCGGCAGAGTCCGCAACGCCGGCAATCGGCGCCGGCGCCCTCCTGGCTGTGAGCGTCGTACTGCTGAGTCTCAGCGGCCTGTGGATCCTGGTGTAGTGAAGCCGGACTCGGGCTCCCGGAGACGTCCGAGATGTCGTGTTACGCGTGAGAGAGTCTCTGCCGCAATGGTTTACTCGTCGACCCGTGTCACTACTTCGTTCAAGGGTGCCCGCTCTGTGCGGTAGTTGTTGGCCGGGTGGTCGGTGTCGGCGTAGCCGAACGAGATACCGGGCGCCGCTCACGGTACACGCCGGGGTACTCGGCTGGGGCGTCGAAGTCGAACTTGGGCTGGTTGGTTTCGCGCCCCGCTCGTCATCGCCTCGCGGAACCGTTCAGTGCCCTCTCCGCTGGTCACGATGACCTGCCACGGCTGCGTATTGCACCACGATGCCGACCGCTGCGCGATGGTGAGTAGTCGATCGATCGTCTCCTCGGGAACCGGACGGTCCTGGTAGGCGCGGCAACTCCACCGGGTTGCCAGAAGATGCTCCAGGACAGAGGCCTCGTCCGTCGGGGAGGTGGTGATATCGGCTGGCGCGGTCATCCTCGACACCATAATATTTAATATAGAAAAGATCTTCCGTGAGACGGGTCGGATTCTGCTTTTTGGTCATCGAGAGGGGACGGCGAACACCGTTCACATGGGGTCGGTGGATGTCGGATCGGTGCATCAGCAGGATCACTCGAAGGTTGGTGTGCCTGTTTCCTGCAGGGAACGCACGGGAGATGCTCGGGCGGTCGTCTGCAGCGCCGCCAGCAGATCGGACGGCGCGCACGCACCGACGGCGTCGTGACGGACAGCCGCGGCGAGCTCGGTGTCGTCGTCCGAAAGTATCGATTCGGCGATCCCGGTGGATTCGGGCGAGATCCGTTTCCGCGCAGCCACGACAAGGCGGGCAGGCGGACGCCGAGTTCTGTCACGTTCATTGGTCTGGGATTCAGGTCGAGGTCCGGGTACGCGCTAGGGGTGCGGGATCCACGGCCTGAGGGTTGGAAGTGCAAGGCTTGGTGCTTTGGGACGGCGAGGGCACGCTGCTGTCGGGCCTCTGCCGACAGCCCTGCCGGTGCCAGTTGCCCACACGAGGCAACCGGCCCGGGCTGAGCATCAAGGTGGGCTAGCTCCGAGAGATTGGGGCGTCGGAGCGGCGCCGCGCGTCGCGACGGACGAGCCCGAGAAGGCAGAGCAAAGCAAGTACCGCGAGGGCCACGATCATCAGCCCGACTCGCCAGATGTTGTCCGCTTCTCCGTTGACCAGAGCGACCATGACCATTGGCGACATACCGCCGAGGATGGCAGCGCTCTGGTATCCCAGTGAGGCGCCGGAGTAGCGGGTTTCCGGGGGAAACAGCTCGGCGAACAGGGCGGCCTGCGGCCCGGTCTGGATCGACATGATGGCGCAGGACACGACCAGCGCGATGCCGAGGCGACCGGATGTCTCGGGTGTGGCCGAGCCGATCAGGACCCACATCGGGAGAGCCCAGATTCCCATCCCGGCGATGCCGATGCCGTAGACGAGTTTGCGGCCGAAGCGATCCGACAGGTACGCGGCAGTGGGCACGATTGGGATCATCACTATCGCCGCCAGCAGGACCCAGGAAAGTACGTCCGATCGGGCCATGCCCAGGGTGGTGGTGGCGACCTGCACGCTTCCGGTCATCGTGATGTAGAACATCGCGATGCCGACGAGGTAGGTGCCGCCAGCCATGAGCAGAGTCCCGCCGTTGTGCCGGATGACTTCCAGGATCGGTGAGCGTCGCCTGGCGGGTGCGGTCGCCAGTTTGGCTTCTGCCTGCTGGAATTCCGGAGTCTCCTCGAGGTAGCGGTGGATTGCGAACCCGACGACGAGCATCAGCAGGCTGAGCCAGAACGGAACGCGCCATCCCCAGGACATGAACGCATCTGGTGAGAGCGCCCAGGTCATGGCCAGGAAAACTCCGTTGCCCAAGACCATCCCGATGGGGATACCGAGCTGGGCGAAGCTTCCGAAGAAGCCGCGGCGGTTCGGCGGGGCGTACTCGGTGACGATGAGCACAGCACCGCCCCACTGACCGCCGACGGCGAGGCCCTGCAGCAGGCGCAGGCACACCAGCATGGCCGGTGCCAGCCACACGACGGAGCTGTTGGGTACGAATCCGACCAGGGTGGTCGAAAGACCCATCAGCAGGATCGACAGGACCAGGATCGGCTTCCTGCCGTACTTGTCGCCGAAGTGGCCTGCGACGATTCCGCCGATCGGGCGTGCGATGAATCCTAATGCGACTGTGGCGAAGGAGTTCATCGCCGCGACGACCTCGCTGTCGGTTGCGAAGAAGGTCTTGTTGAACACCAGCGCCGCCGCGGTCGCATAAATATAGAAGTCGTACCATTCGAGCGACGTCGACAGCGTCGCGGCGAACGCCGCCTTTCTGACGGCCCGGCGGCCGCCGGCATCTGAGGACGCAGTGTTGATTTCGGGGGCGCGTTCGGGCGCTCCACCCGCTGTGATCTTGACGTTCATACTCTCTATCCCTCCGTAGCGAACAACCGCGTCGCAGTTGCCGTAGGCCAGTACCCCCGCGGGACTGCTCGGATCGGTGGCGTGAGCAGATCGCTACGAGGGGGGCGGATGACGAGGGGTGCTCGGCTGTGCGAATCGACGGTGCCCCTTCGATCTCCAAGGGGGGACGACGCCGCGTGACCCGCACCAAGTGGTGCTGCCGACCACACCGTGCAGCAAGAGTGACCTCAGTCATATCTCTCGTGACGTAGGTTATATCGCGGAATATTGGGTGTCAACGCCCAAAGTAGCTGTCCACAACCATATTTGAAATAGGACCGGTCAAGGCCGCGCCGGGGTGGAAAGGTGAAACTCGCCGTAGCGCCAGCTACCGTGAGCGGGCCCGATGGATCAAGTTGTAACTGCTGTCGACGTATTCTGCTGTACAGCAACAGCTGTCGGGTACGTATTGCGAGGGTCTATTTCCCTTGCCATTGGGGAGGACGCTTTTCGCCGAAGGCGAGTAGGCCTTCCTGAAAGTCGTGGGATGCGCGCACTTTGTCCTCGGCTTCTGACGTGACGGCCCAACCGCGATCGTCGTCGCCGCGCACGATGGTATCGACCGCGTGCAGGGTGGCCTGGACTGCCACTGGCGCGTTGGCGGCGATCTGCTGCGCGGTCGCGATTGCACTCTGTTCCGCGGTGCCGTCGTCGACGATCTCGTTGACGAATCCACAGCTGTAGGCTCTGTCGGTGTTGATGGGCCGACCGGTCAGAAGCATCTGTTTGGCGATGTTCAGCGGTAGTGGCAGGTGGGCGCGGAAGAGTGCTCCGGCGTTGGCGACCACGCCGTGGGTGACCTCGGGCAGGCCGAAGCGAGCCGACCGACCGGCGACGACGACGTCTGATGCGAGGGCCAGTTCCAGGCCGCCTCCGTAGGCGAATCCTTCGACTGCCGCGACGAGGGGCTTGGTTCGGGACCGGTCGACGACGCCGTATCGGCCGCCCCGTGTGGTGCGTTCTCCCGGTCCTTCGACGAGATCTGTTCCAGCGCAGAAGTGTTGAGGCCCACCGCTGAGCACCCCGCACCAGATGTCCGGGTTGTCGTCCAGCTCGTTGAGGGCAGCGTCGAGGGCGGCGGTTGTGGCGGCATTGATGGCGTTGCGTTTGGACGGGCGGTTCATGCGGATGAGCAGCACCCGCCCGTGCCGTTCCGTGACCACTTGTGCGGCCATCAGTTGTCGATCCACTCGACGATCTCGCCGATCGGTGCGCGGGTGGTCCGGTAGCTGTTCGAGGCGTGCTCGACGTCGGGGAATCCGAAGGAGATTCCGCACACGATCGTGCGGTCCTCGCCCAGGTCGAGTTCCCGCCTCAGGATATTGGGGTACATCGCCAGCGCGGCTTGCGCCACGGTGCCGACGCCGTGGGCGGCGGCCGCGGTGAGGAAATTGCTCACGTAGCCGCCGCAGTCCACGGCCCCATAGGTGCCCAGGGCCTCGTCGGTGTGGATGATCGCGATGTGCGGGGCGCCGAAGAACGTGAAGTTCTGCAGCGCCTGCTCCTGCTGGCGGGCGCGGTCTCCTCGCTCGATCCCCAGGGCGTTGTAGAGCTGAAAGCCGCTTTCGCGCCGGCGATCGCGGTGAACGCCGCGGTATTCGCGGGGGAAGGGGATGTCGGTGGTCTCGGTGGCACCGGTCGATGCTGCGCCGTACAGCGCGTCGCGGAGTCGTTCGGTGCCTGCGCCGCGGGTGATGGCCACCTGCCACGACTGGCTGTTGCACCACGATGCCGTCAGCTGGGCGGTCTCGAGAATCCGCCGGATGGTGAGCTCGGGTACCGGCTCGGGGGTGAAGGCACGGTAGCTTGCCCGGACCGCGAGAAGTTGTTCGAGCGTGCTCGCTGCGTCCACCGGAGTCTGTGCGGACTGCCGGTCTACTACGACGGATCTGGTATCGGCGCTGACCACGTTGGACCTTTCTGTTGGGCGTGTCGAGGACACGGGAAGTGGGGAATTCACTCGGGCGATCAGTGCAGGGTCAAGGAGACCTTGCCGGTCGCGGTCCGCTCGCTGAGCGAAAGCAGAGCGTCGGCTGCGTGCGCCGCCTCGTACAGTGTGGGCTCGGGGACCGTGAGTGCGCCGCAGTTCAGCAGCGGTAGCAGGTCGTCCCACTGCTTGACCAGGTAGCTGGGATCGGCGCGGATGTACTCGCCCCATCCGACGCCCACCACCGAGATGTTCTTGAGCAGAAGCCGATTCACCTTGACTGTGGGGATTTCACCGCCGGTGAAGCCGAGGACCAGAGCGCGGCCATTGGTAGCCAGGCTTCGGAGGCTGTCGGTGAACCGATCCCCGCCGACCGGATCGAGAACGATGTCGACGCCGCGGCCGCCGGTCAGCTCGAGAACACGGTCTTTGAATCCGTCGACCAGTACGGTGTGCGTGGCACCGTTCGCCTTGGCGACAGCGGCCTTGTCTTCGCTGCTGACCACTGCGATCGTCTCCAGTCCCAGGGCGGCCGCGAGGTGGAGCGCCGCGGTTCCGATCCCGCCGGCGGCACCGTGGACGAGAACGCTCTCGCCCTTCTTGCACCGGGCACGCTCGACCAGCGCCAGATGAACCGTCAGATGGTTCATGACGAAGCCCGACGCCGCGGTCAGCGACACATTGTTCGGCAGGGGAAACGCGTAGCCGACCGGTACGGCCACCGTCTGCTGCCACGCACCGGCCAATGCCAGTACTGCGACCCGCTGCCCCTCGGCGAGACCACTGTGTCTCGGCGCAGACCTGACGACTCCGGCACCCTCGACCCCGAGAACGCAGGGCAGGTCTTGGACGATCTGGTAGCTGCCCGTCGTCTGCAACAGATCGGGGAAGGACACCCCGGCCGCGTGCAGATCCACCACGACCAGGTCATCAGCGGGATCGAGGTCCGGGAGCTCGGCAACGCGAAGGCCGGACGGCCCGGTGGATTCGATCAGTTGTACTGCTTTCATCGCTTCTCCGGTTTGAACGTAGGGATGAGACAACGCGGAAGTTGAGGAACTTGATTCAGCACCCGCAAAGAGGGGCGCGACGGCAAACCCGCCGACTGCGACTCCAGTCTCCATGACCAGCGGTTTCGACTGGGGTGTCCCATGCGGTACCCCCCTTCTGTGCTGCGGAAACTCGTCATGGATCGGGAAGGCGCCGACTCGGACACTTGATGCCTGGTTGACACTGAGTGACACGGTAGCACTTAGTATCACGCTCTGGCTAGCATGTGTTCATGAGCAGCCCCAAGGCCCCGGAGCCACTTCAACAACGCATGAAGGATCGGATGCGGTCAGAGGTTGCCGAGATCGCGATCGGACTGTTCCTCGACAAGGGGTTCGACGAGACCACCGCCGACGAGATCTGCGAGGTCGCCGGAATTTCCCGCCGGACCTTCTTTCGCTACTTCAAGGGCAAAGAGGACGTGGTCGTCGCACGCCTGAGCAAGCTCGCCGAAGACGGTTGCCATCGCTTCGTCACCGTCCCCGCGAGTGAGGATCGTTGGACGGCGTTGCGAATGAGCATGACGCCCTTCGAGGATTGGGCACAGGCCAATCCGTCGCGTGCTGTGGCGCTCTTCCGGCTGATCGAAAATGCGCCGTCGCTGCGTGCGAGTTACCTGGACCGGGTCGACCGGTGGCGCGCCAGCCTGGCCGCGGTCGTGAGCACCAAATTCGATCTGGATTCCCGCACCGATCTGGAGGTCGCCGTCATCGCCGCGGCGAGCGTAGGTGCCTACATCGCAGCGACCAGGGCGTGGGCAGAGTCGGGCGGAAGCGACTCCCTGCCTGCCCTGTTCGATCGGGCCTTTAATGCCCTGCGGCCAGATGCGCCAGCTCTCTGGGGATGACTGGACACCCGTGCGGTACTGCAGTTCCTCGGTTCGAGGTTCCTTGAATTTGCCGTCGACCTGCGCATGCGTTCTGTTCGACCGGATTTGGCCCGGTTCTTCGGTGACGGAAAATGGTGTGTCACATACTTTCAGATCCGATTCGCCCGAACAATTGATCGGGAGCAGCCTCGGGAGCGCTGCACGCCTTTCCAATGCCAGGGCGGGTGAGCTGATCCACCACATATGGGGATGAATCACTTGTAGGCAAAACTTGCGGTAGGCGCAGCGCTATGCGCGCTGGTGGTCAGCGTCGGCGCGCCCAAGCGGCCTGTCGGTATCGGTTTCGCTGAACAGTAGGGGCCGGCCTGCCGTCCCTGGTGATCCGAGCGTCTCACGAAGTCTGTTGGCAGGCGGCACAGTGGTCCGTTTCTACGTATGCGACGTGAACATCATTGTGCCGGAATGTTCCATGATCACTTTACGTGTCCCGGTGAGGCGAGACCACGCCTGGCATCCTCGGAGCAGTGCGCAATCTCGAAGAAGATCACTGTCTCCAATGCGATCGCGTCTCAACGGATCACGTCACCACCGGAGAGCACGATCGTTTCTCCGGTCATGAATGACGCGGTGCGGCTGCCCAGGGTCAGGACCCATCGGGCGATCTCCTCGGGCAGGGCTACACGTTGGAGGGGAATGGATTTCGCTGCTTCGGTCATGCGTCCGGTTGCCTGGTTACCTGGCGTGTCGACCCATCCGGGCGCGACGGCGTTGACGCGAATGCCTTCGGGTGCGAGCTCGAGTGCGAGCGTCTTGGTGACCATGACGATCGCGGCCTTGGATGCACCGTAGAGGAGTTGTCCTGGCGAGACGGTGAAGGCGTCGACCGACGCGAAATTGACCAGTGCGCTGCCGTCGTGCATCCGCTTTCGTGCCTCTGCGGCCACGTTGAGGGAGCCGAGTACGTTCACATCGAAGATGAAGCGGTAGAGCTCCTCGGTGAAGGTGTCGAGAGTGCTGGGCGGATAGATGCCGGCGACATTCGCGACGAGGTCGACGGCTGTGCCGGCAGGAATTCCTTCTGCGAGTGCGTCCGCGACGGCAGTTCGGTCGGTGATGTCGACGGGCAGTGCATGCAGCCACCCGGTCCCGGCGCATAGGTCGCTGTCCTTCAGATCGAGTGCGAGTACGTTCCAGCCCTCGTCGATCAGAAGCTGCGCGGTGGCCTGTCCCATTCCGCTCGCGGTGCCGGTGACGATTGCAGTCTGTGCCATGGGTGTTGTCGCCTCTCTGTCGTGTCGCCTGGGGTTGGTCAGTGGGTTGACAGGGTTCCGCTGTCTGCGGCGTCGGGGCTCGGCCGTTGTTCGAGTTCTTCGATGGCGGGCGTCCGGAAGCCGGTGGCGGTGCCCCAGTAGAACGCGATGATTCCGACGACGACGGCGGAGAGTGAGTCGGCGGGAAATGTCAGCCAGGGAGCGGACAGCGGACCGTACTCGCCGATGGCGGAGGCGGTGAGCAGGCCGAGGAGTAGGAAGACCAGCCAGTGCCCACCGATGAGGTGGCGTCGGCCTTCCTCGTTGCTGATCAGGTGCATCGCGACGAGGAACCCCACGCACAGCGCGGCCATGAGGAATATGCGAACCAGCAGTGCGGATCCCGATGGGGCGGGAACACGGGCCGGGGCGAGGAGGTATCTGCTCGGTGCCGTGACCGCAGCCCAACCGAGGAGGAAGACTGCGGCCACGAGCGTCGATTCGTTCCGGCCGGACCAACCCTTGCGCGCGGAGTAACACACCGAGTAGATCACCATGCCACCGAGCAGGATCGTATCGAGGTTGAACAGGGTGATGAAGCCGCACCAGTAGATGATCACGGTGGCAGCGACGAAGCCCGCCGGAGCGAAGACCTGGGCTGCGGGAAGCCGGAAGGGACGGGACAGGGTCGGTGCGGTGCGGCGGAAGACGACCAGGGCCACCGAGGCGGCGAGGGTGCTGAGGATCAGTGCGGAGCTGATGAAGCCGACCAGCCGGTACCAACTCGGTGCGGGTAGGAAGAACAGGCAGCCCACCCCGAAGGACACCACCGCAGAGAAGGCGGGGACGCCGTGCCGGTTCACCTTGGCCATGACGGCGGGGAAGAAGCCGTTGACGGCCAGTCCGTAGCCGACCCGGGCACCGTTGCCGAGATAGATGTATCCGGCCGCGCCGGGGGAGAGGATGGCGTCGAGGAGCAGGACGGAGACGAATGCGCCGAGCAGGGCGTATCCGGAGGAGTGCAGGGCCGCGGCGAGGGGCCGTCGGCCCAGGAGCTGCCAGCCAGGGCCGTCCAGTCGCCCGCGGTGACCCCGGCGTCGGCCCAATCGATCGCGCCGAGGAACGCGACCTGCAGGCCCAGGTAGATTGCCAGCGGGATCACCACACACCCGACCGTGCCGAGCGGGATGTTGCGTCCGGGGCGGCGGACTTCACCACCGAAGTCGATGACGCCACGAAAGCCCATGAGCGCGAACGCGATACCGGAGACTGCGACAGCTTCGAACATCGAACCGGCGCCGCCGCCGGAGGAGTTGTCGCCGAAGAAGCCGTGCGAGGTGAAGTTTCTGCTGTCGAAGGCGAGGAACAGCAGCAGGAACGTTGCGGTGGGGATGATGATTTTCCACCAGGTGACCCACCGGTTGCATTCGCTGAGCAGTTTGACCCCGAACAGGTTGATGGCCAGGAACAGGACCATGAGGACGATGGCGGCGACGATTCCGCGGGGCCAGGAGAGCATGGAGACCCCGTCGCGCACGGTGAGTAGTCCGAGTTCGGGGAACACCCCACCGAGGTAGGTCAGCGCGGCGACGGCTTCGATGGCGGGGAGGGAGACATTGGCCAGCCAGTACGACAGGCCCATGATCCATCCCGCGAGTCCGCCGTTGGACAGGTAAGGGTAGCGGGCGATGGCACCGCTGACCGGGATCGCGGATCCGACCTCCATCCAGGCCAGTGCGATGACCATGGTGAGGGCGCCGCCGATCAGCCAGGACGCGATGGCCGACGGGCCTGCGATTCCGGCGGCGGCCAGGACGGCGAACAGCCATCCGGAGCCGATCTGGCCGCCGACTCCGATGAACATGGCCGCCTGCAGCGACATTTTGCGTTGAAAATGGCCGTCCGCGGGGGCGGCCGCGGTACATCTCTGACCGGTCATCGCCATGGTGCTCCTCCATCGACTCCCGTGCCCTCGGGACGGGGTGGTTGTGGTAGCTGATCCCGGTCCGGCCGCGAAAGCCAGGATGCTCGGGAATCGGTGTTCGGGATGTCGATGACTCTTGTGCCACAACTTGTCATCGGTGAAGCCGTGATTTCCGATGGCAGTTCAAGGAATTACCTTGAGTAGGATGCGGGATCTGTCCGGGAGGTTGCATAAGCCCAGTTCGGGCCCTCGCATCGGATTCAGCGCGAGCTCGGGGTGAGACCACGGCGCCGCGCACGGCTGCGAGCTGTTACGTGGCGGTAACGGCCGACGGGCTCGATGTGTCGGTGGGAGGCTGGGCCTGGGGCAGCTGCGCGAGAAGCTGCCGGGCGAGACGGATGAGGATCGTCGAGGCGGGCGAGAGACTGGCATAGCGGCGGGTGATGAAGGCGAAGGTTTCGAACAGCGGGGGCGTCAGCGAGGCCCAGTGCAAGGTCTTCGTCGCCCCGAGCGAATTGGCCAGCGGGAGCGAGATGATGGTGTCGCCGACACCCCGAGCCGCGAGTTCGAGGGCCACCGAGGGTGATTCGACCTCGACCACCGGGTGGAGTGTGACCCCGGCATTCTGTGCCAGCGACAGCAATTGACGGCGTGTCGGGTCCATGTCGCCCCACCGGGTCTCGGGGAGGATCAGGGATGCCTCGGCAACCTCCTGGATCGACAGCGGGCGACGGGCGCGGTCCGGGTCACGGGTGAGGTACACCGCTTCCGCGGCCCACTCGACAGGCCCGACATCAAGGCCGCGGTCGTCGACCGGTAGCGCGACGAGGCCGGCTTCGAGTTGGCCGTCGCGGACCGCGTCGGCCACCTGGACGGAGTTGAGCCCGACGATCCGGACATTGACCTGCGGGTACAGCGCGCGGAAGTTCGCGACCAGATCGGTGTGGATGAGGTGGTGGGCGCTGCTGAACGTGCCGATCGAGACAGTGCCGCCGGTGAGATTGCGAACGGGGTTCACCGCGGTGGCGGCCTCTTCTGCAGCAGCCACGGTGCGCTGGGCGTGGGGGATGAGCATGCGGGCTGCATCGGTGAGGATCAGCTTCCGGTTGGTGCGGACGAACAAGGTCACGCCCAGCTGGTGCTCGAGCCGGCGTATCTGCTCGGACAGACTCGGCTGAGCGACGAAGTGCGCCTCTGCTGCTGCAGACAGGGACCCGTGCTCGACGGCGGCGAGAAAATAGGTCAGCTGCTGCAAGGTGATGGGTGTGGGGGCCATGGGAATCCTTCATGTCGAAAGGGGCGGAGCCGCACGTCGGTCTTGCTCAAGGCTACGCCTTGAGCAGCTGGCGCGATAACACTATTTACGAGAGCTGCAGATCTTTCCAGACTTACGTATCAGGTGAGGGCGCCGACGAAGGCGGGCCTACGAGGAACGAAAGGAAGTCGAACAATGACCCGATACTGCGTCATCGGAGCCGGCGCGGCCGGTGTGTCCGCCCTCCAGCAGCTGCGTCAGGCAGGCCATGAGGTCGAGTGCTTCGAGAAGACAGACCGGGTTGGCGGGCACTGGCATACCGACTACGAGGCGCTGCACCTGATCACGTCTCGGGACATGACGATGTTCGAGGACTTCCCGATGCCCGGGCACTACCCGCACTTTCCGCGGCGCGACCAGGTTCGCGAGTACATCGAATCGTATGCGCGCCACCACGGCCACTACGACCTGATCAACTTCGACACCGAGGTGCTGTCGGTGACCCCCCTCGACGTGGGATCCGGCCCGGTCGGCTCGGCCGGGTGGCGGGTCACCACCTCCCGCGGGGACGAAGGCATCTTCGACGGTGTGCTGGTGGCCAACGGGCACCTGTGGAGCCCGAAGATTCCGCAGGTGCCGGGCGAATTCGCCGGCAAGCAAATGCATTCGAGCGAATACAACAACGTCGGCGACCTCGACGGCGACCGGATTCTGGTCGTCGGGGCCGGGAACTCCGGCTGCGACATCGCGGTCGACGTCGCCCAGCACCGCCGCGAAGCCGACATCGTGATGCGCAAGGGCATCTACTTTCAGCCCAAGACGTACTTCGGTGTGCCCCGCCAGGAAGTACCGTTCCTCGGACAGTTCTCCCCGGACGAGCAGGACCTGCTCAGCCGGCTGCTCGCCCGTGTCTCCATCGGGGAGAACAAGAACTACCCCGGCATGCCCGAACCGGAGGTCCGCACCCTGGCCGACGGCGCCACGACCGCAAACGACCTGCTGTTGTACTGGGTCCACCACGGGCGAGTCGGGATCCGCCCGGGCATCACTCGTTTCGAGGGCAACACCGTGCACTTCGCCGACGGCAGCACCCGGGACTACGACTCGATCATCTGGGCGACTGGGTTCAACGTGAACCTGCCCTTCCTCGACACCGATCAGATCACGTGGCGCTCGGGTGTTCCCGTGCGGTACGCCGGCGGCATCCTCCCCGAGGGCGCGGAGAAACTGTACTTCGTGGGCCTGATCGCACCCCGCGGGCCGCAGATCCCCGTCTACGGGGTGCAAACCAAGGTGGTCGGCCGGATGATCGCGCTGCACACCGAGGCGGGCCCGCAGGGTCTGGCTCTGACCAACTACTTCTCGACAATGCAAGAACCGGAACTACGCGTCGACATCGTCCGCGCGATCTGGAACGACCAGATGGCCGACACCGAGCGGCTGCTGACCGCCTTGCAGGCCTCATCCGAACTCGAGCGCGGGAAGCCGCTGTCTGCCGTCTCCATGTCCTGACCCCCGGTATCCGTCCCGAACCGTAGAGAAGGTAGCAACGATGACCGTGTTGGCCACCGATATCCGGCCTCGTCCCCTATCCGACCACGTCACCACCGTCCTCCGCTCCGTACGCCATCGCAGCCCAGGGGAAGAGGTATTCCACCAGGCCGTCGAGGAAGTCCTGTCCACTCTCGGTCCGGTCCTCGAGCGGCACCCCGAGTACGTCGAGGCCAGGATCCTCGAACGGCTCTGCGAACCCGAACGGCAACTGATGTTCCGCGTGCCCTGGGTCGACGACACCGGGCAAATTCACGTCAACCGCGGATACCGCGTCGAATTCAACAGCGCCCTCGGACCTTTCAAGGGCGGACTCCGCTTCCACCCGACGGTCGACCTCGGCACCATCCGCTTCCTCGGCTTCGAGCAAATCTTCAAGAATGCCCTGACCGGGCAGGGTATCGGCGCAGGCAAGGGCGGCAGCGACTTCGACCCGCCCGGGCGCAGCGAGGCCGAGATCATGAGGTTCTGCCAATCGTTCGTCACCGAGCTCTACCGCCACCTGGGCGAGCACACCGACATCCCGGCTGGCGACATCCGTGTCGGCGTCCGGGAGCTCGGCTACATGTTCGGACAGTACAAACGCATCGTGAACCGCTTCGAAGCCGGCGTGCTCACCGGCAAGGGGATCGGATGGGCCGGATCGCATGCCCGAACCGAAGCCACCGGCTACGGCGCCGTGTTCTTCCTCCGCGAAATGCTCGCCACCCGCGGCAAGAACCTCGACGGGCTTCGCGCCGTGGTGTCGGGTTCGGGCAACGTCGCGATCTACGCGATCGAGAAGGCACACGAGCTCGGCACCACCGTGATCGCCTGCTCCGACTCGGGCGGATACGTCGTCGACGAGAACGGCATCGACGTCGCCCTCCTCAAGGACGTCAAAGAGGTGCGCCGCGCCCGGCTGTTCGAGTACGCCGCCGCCCGGCCGTCGGCCACGTATGTCACCGAAGGATCGGTCTTCGACGTGGCCTGCGATGTCGTATTGCCCTGCGCGACGCAGAACGAACTCGGACACGAGCACGCCGCCACCCTGATTCGACACGGCGTGCTCGCCGTCTCCGAGGGCGCGAACATGCCGTGTACCGCCCGCGCCGTCGCCCTGTTTCGCGAGGCCGGGGTGCTCTTCGGACCCGGCAAGGCCGCCAATGCCGGCGGTGTCGCCACCTCTGCCCTGGAGATGCAGCAGAACGCGGCTCGAACCTCGTGGAGCCGTGCGGAGACCGCGTCCCGCCTCGAGGAGATCATGCGGGAGATCCACGCACACACCCGGCGCAACGCGGCCACCTACGCCGAGGACCCGGACGACTACGTCGCCGGCGCCGCCATCGGCGGATTCGTCCGGGTCGCCGACGCCATGCTCGCCCAAGGCGTCGTCTGACCGTCCCACACTCGCAATCCACCCACACTCATCGGAAGGCTTGACCATGACCGACACCACTAGCACCCGCGAGACTGCTCCCAGCCGGCTCACCGACCGAATTGCGCTGATCACCGGTGGTTCCCGAGGGCAGGGCGCCGCACACGCATTCCGCCTGGCCAGTGAAGGAGCCACCGTCTACATCGGCGACGTACTCGACACCGATGGTGCCCGCACGGCAGAAGATCTGCGGTCCAAGGGTCTCGACGTCACCTACGTGCACCTCGACGTCACCGATCCCGCCGATTGGGAGACAACTCGCGCCATGCTTGAACAGAAATTCGGGCGCCTGGACATCCTGGTCAACAACGCGGGCATCGTGCATGTCACCGACATCGTCGACGAGATCCTCGAGGCCTGGAACCGACTTTTGTCGGTCAATCTCACCGGCGCATTCCTCGGCTTGAAGACGATGATTCCCCTGCTGAAGTCCGGCACCCGCAGCGCCGTGGTGAACACCTCGTCGATCTTCGGGCCCTCCGGTGCGGTCGGCTACGCCGCATACGCCGCCAGCAAGGCCGGCCTGCTCGGCCTGACCCGCACCGCCGCCCTCGAACTCGCCCCGGACGGCATCCGGGTCAACGCCCTCGTCCCGGGTGGGGTGAGTACCCCGCTCAACGCCAACGAGCCCGGCACCGGAGTCGTGCCGGAAACGCCGATGCTCCGCCGCGCGGACCCCGCCGAACTCGCGGCCGCCGTCGCCTACCTCGTCAGCGACGACGCCAGCTTCGTCACCGGTCCGAGTTGGTCGTCGACGGCGGGTTCCGGGCGCGCTGATCGAGACTCCGAAACCACTGGTGGAGGGCAGGCAACGAAAGAACCCTCCACCGGTGTCTGTACGGCTACCCCGGCGAGCACGGACCCGTGTCGGGGCGGCGCCGAATCGAAAGAGAGACGGAAGGAGGCGTGTCGATACCCGTCGGCCTCAGTTGTCGGTAATCGCGCGGGCGAAAACCTCCGGGTCGACATTACCGCCGGATCCGACGAGTGCGACGTGCCGATCGCGAACGTCTAGCGAACCGGCGAGAACGGCGCCGAGTGACGCGGCTCCGCCCGGCTCCAGCACGAGTTTCAGGCAACGGAAGGCTTCGCGCACACCATGGAGCCCGTCGTCATCGCTGACAGTTGCCGTGTCGACGCCCAGATATCTCAACGTCGACGAGGTCAGTCGACCCGCGGTCGGTCCACCTATCCCATCGAGAACACTGGTGTAGGGCTTCTCCAGTGTAAGCGGTTCACCGCCACGGAGCGTTTGCGCCATCTTATCGAAGCCTGTCGGCTCGACGATGACCGCGTGGATTTGCGGGAACGCTGCGCGCATTGCTGTGATCACACCGGAGGCGAGCCCGCCACCGCTGCAATTGACCACGACAATATCCGGCTCGATTCCCTTCTCTTGCAACTGCTGCGCGAGTTCCCAGCCCACAGTGCCCTGGCCTGCCATGATATCGATATCGTCGAATGGGGAAACCATTGTCATGCCGCGCGCGTCGGCCAACTCTTGCGCCACCGCGACTCGATTTTCGGTCGCAGGATCGTAGGTGACAACTTCCGCGCCCCACCAGCGGCAGTTGGCTACCTTGATCTTTGGGGCCGTGGAGGGCATCACCACAACAACCGGGCAGCCCACGATCTTGGCTGCAGCCGCTACCCCTTGGCCGTGATTTCCGGCGGAAAACGCCACCACTCCACGAGAACGTGCGTTCGGGTCGAGCGTCAGAAGTTTATTTGTCGCTCCACGCACTTTGAACGACCCCGTGAGCTGAAGGGCTTCCGCCTTCAGATGCACACCCGCGGCGGCGACCGCCTGGTCCAACTGCGGGGAGGACAGGACCGGTGTGCGGTGAACATACCGTGCAATCCTCACCGCGGCGCGTTCGATGTCGTTCAGGGAGAGAATCGTCGGCGGCTCATGTGAGTCGGAATGCACCGACGTCGATGTCATTGGAACTGACCATCGACGGCGAATACCGTTTCGATCTCGACGGGGGCGCTCCGCGGAAGCGCCGATGCTCCGATCGCGGCACGGGCATGTCCGCCCCGGTCTCCGAGTGCGGTCTCGAGCACTTCGGACGCGCCATCCAATACGGCGGGCTGCGCAGAGAAATCCGAGACGCAGCGGATGAAACCTGTCATCTTGACCGCACGGACCGCATCGAGGTTTCCGTCGGTGGCCACCTCGAGGACGGCGAGGGTATTGAGAGCGCACAACGCAGCGGCACGGCGTGCTTCGTCCATGTCCACGTCGACGCCCACCGTTCCGCGGTGGATCAGCACACCGTCCCGCATACAGGTCTGGCCCGCGATGAACAACTGGTCGCCCACCCGCACGAAAGGACGGTAGCGGCCGTTCGGAGTGGGCGGGTTGGACAGCGCATAGCCGGCTTCCTCGAGCCGCAACTTCCAATCGGTCATGGGTTCCTTCTTTCCGTGCGGTTTGCAGAAGTGAAGCGCGAGGGTGGATATCTTCACGCGCGGCAGGGTCCACGAGCAGCGATGGCACCGGAGGCGCGTCACCAGACGCTCGCCCAACCGGGCGGTAGCCGCGAAGACCTGCCGCCTGCAGAACAGTCATCTGACCGCACTCCTCGGCCGAGATGTGGTGTGACATTCGGTCCGTCGAGGCTCAGTCAATCATCGCGGAGGGTCGAACTGAAGGTCTGATCTGATCCGACTGTGAGATGCTCGGCGTCTTACTGCACGATTGTTGTCATCATCGGGAGGTTCGCGTGCTCGAAGTACGTCAAGCCCGGTACTTCATCGCCGTGGCGGAAGAGTTGCATTTCGGCCGGGCAGCGGAGCGGCTGCATATGTCGCAGTCTCCGCTCAGTCAGGCGATCAAGTCCCTCGAAGCGCAGTTGGGGGTTGTTCTCCTGGTGCGCACTCGCAGGTCGGTGGCCTTGACCGATACTGGGCGTATCGTCCTCGAACGCTGCTACGACCTGGTGACCGCAGCGCGCCGAGCCGAGGAAACGGCCGAGTTCGCTGCCTCCGGCAGAGTAGGGCGGTTGCGGATCGCGGCCGGGTCTCTGGCCTTGGCCGACCTCCTTCCGGCGATCGTCGCGCGGTATCGCCGCGAGCTTCCCGAGGTGGAGTTGAAGGTGAAGGAACTCGACAGTGCCTACGCTGCTGCGGCTGTCTTCATGCGGGAGTGTGATGCGGCCTTCGTGCGGGGAGTTCACACCGATCCTCGTTTGCGCATCCGGAAACTCACCTCGGACGAATTCGTTGCGGTCATTCCAGCAGGTACCGAGCGCGATTACGTTGACCGAGACGATCACATCCCGCTCAGCGCCCTGCGGGACTCTCCATGGGCCTGGATCTCGAGATCCTCGTCGCCGTTTCTCCACGATGATGTCATCGCCGCGTGTCATTCGGCCGGCTTCACCCCAGACCTCGTACACGAAGCACGAACGATTCCCTCGCAACTGGATATCGTTCGATGCGGCCTCGGAGTGTGCCTGGCCCCCAAGGCCGCCGTGCGGCACGAACGAGGCTTGACCTATCGGCCCCTCGCTGTCTCGGTTCCGACATCCGGCCTGTCCATCGTGGTACGACTCGAAGACGACGGTCCTCTCATCAGCCGCCTGGTCGAGGTGGCCGGCGAGTGCGTTGGCGATATCTGACAGCGGTTTCGCTGGGTCGATCCGGGAGTCATCACCCGCGGCGACCGGAGCCCTTGCCCGCAATCGCCCTACCCGTTCGGGATGCCTGTTCCTCGCGTCCCGGTAGTGCAACTTTTCCGGTGGAGCAAAAGAATTCGCGACTGGGCGAAACAGTGCGTGCGGGCATGACGTGCAGTCAGACGTTGACCGTCTCACAGTTGGAGCGGATTGGACCTTCAGTGTTCGCACTCGACGGGGTCCACTGGGAGATGACGACGACGAGTTCCGATCTTTCGATCGGCCGCTCGGTTCCACCGAGAGAACAGGACAGCGCGCATGCCCACCCCCACCCCCACCGCTCTCGGTTCACGGCTCGCGGCGCTGCCGACAGCGGCGCTTTCCGACGCCCTCGACAAGCTGGGGCTCCCCGGATCCTTGCACGGCATCGGCCCGCTTCAGCAAGCATCTCGTAGCTGCGGACCCGCCTACACCGTCGCCTACGCTCCTATCGGTGAGCAAGGTGGCTCCGTCGGCGACTTCCTCGACGACGTTCCCGCCGGGGCCGTCGTCGTCATCGACAACGACGGCCGCACCGACTGCACGGTGTGGGGCGGCATCATGACAGGGATCGCCTTGGCACGCGGCATCGGTGGCACCGTGATTCACGGCGTGTGTCGCGACACCGCGGCGGTGTATGCGACCGGCTATCCGATGTGGAGCGCTGGAAAGTTCATGCGCACCGGGAAAGACCGCGTACGCCTGGCGGCGATCCAGCAACCGCTCACGATCGGCGGCGTCACGATTCGGCCCGGCGACCTCGTGTGCGGTGACGAGGACGGTGTCGTGATCGTCCCGATCGAGTACGCCGAGGAAGTCGCCACCATCGCCGAGCACATCGAATCCGCCGAAGCGCAGATCGTTAAAGCGGTACGGGACGGCGCCACGCTCGTCGCCGCACGAACTCGCTTCGGGTATCACGCCCTGCAGACAGCCGGCACGGAGAAGGACAAATGACCACCATCGCAGGCTCTCAGCACTCAAAGACCAGGTTCACAACGGGAGAAGCAGATGAGTGACCCGGTGCTCTTGAATGCCTTCGCGAAGTTGGACAGCGCCGCTGTGAGCGACGCTCTCGACAGTCAGGGATTGCCCAGCGGGATCGGGGGCATCGCACCGGTATGGGGGCATCCCAAGGTGGTCGGTTTCGCCTCGACCGTGCAACTGGAGCCCTACGCGCCGGGACCGAGCGGTGCCCACATCGCCACCACTGCGGTGGCCACCGCGGGTGCGGACGAGATCATCGTGGTCGCCAACGACGGCCGCACCGATGTGTCATGTTGGGGCGGGCTGCTCAGCCTTGGTGCCAGCCTGCGGGGCGTACGCGCCGCCATCGCCGACGGTAGCTGCCGCGACATCGGTGAGGCGCGTGCACTCGGATTCCCTGTTTTCGCGCGCGGTGGAATCCCAGCTACCGCACGCGGCCGAATCCAGCAACAGTCCGCAGGGCAGCCGATCACCGTCGCCGGTGTTCGAGTATCGCAGGGAGACATCGTGATCGCCGACGAAACCGGCGTGGCGTTCGTTCCCCGCGCACATGCTGAGATGGTACTCGAGGTGGCGGAGGGCATCGCCGCCCGGGAGGAGTCCATCGCCGAAGATCTGCGATCGGGCACCGCCCTACCCGACGCCATGCGTGATGCGCGCCTGGCCGGACGCGAAGGATGATGGCGACACCAGACAGGCCAAGTGGCACGGAATAGTTCCGGCCGTGCCGATCTGGACCGATCATCGCCGGCTCGGCCGGAAGGCAGCCACCACAACAACGCGACAGCGCTTTCGCTCTCGCTCACAGGAAGCAACCATGACCGACCACGCCCGCGATCACTCCACTGCCACCATTTACGAAGCCTCCCAGCTGAATATCGCTCTCGATCCCGCCATCCGCCCCGCGTGGACCGGCGCCCGCGTCGCCGGTCCGGCATACACAGTCCAAGGCGCCGGCGGGGACAACCTGGCCCTGCACAACGCGGTGGCCGCCGCCCCCGTAGGCCACGTTCTGGTCGCCGATCTCGGTGGCGCGCAACACGGCCACTGGGGCGAGGTTCTCGCCGTCGCCGCCCAGCAGCGCGGGCTGCTGGGACTGATCATCGACGGTGGCGTCCGGGACACCGTCGAACTCGCCGGCATCGACTTCCCCGTATTCTCTCGCGGGATCTCGATCGTCGGCACCCGCAAGGACTATCAGGGCGGTCTCGGGGTGCCGATCACCGTGGGCGGGGTTCGGATCACCACGGGGGATCTCGTCGTCGGAGACGCGGACGGTGTCGTGGCCATCCCGCTCGAACACGTCACCGACGTCCTCGATCGCTCGGATGCACGCGTTTCCGACGAGAAACGCATCCTCGACGAACTGCGAGCAGGCAAAACCATCCTCGAGGTGTACGCCTTCGCCGCGGCACGCTGAGAACTCCGTCCAGGCACCGGTGGGAGTACCCGGCAGCTCAGACTTACGAGCACCACCAGGGGCGGCATGAAGGGACAGCAACGTGACTTCGCTCGCTGGTGTGGTCACCAACTGAATCGCCACCGGCCCCGCGTGTGGCCGAGAGACAATGCAATGGTTCGGAGCGATCGCCGTGGGCTTACAACGCGCGGCTACGACCGGCCCAATAGGGTGCGCGAAGGTCGCGTTTGAGGATCTTGCCGGTTGCGTTCCGGGGAAGGGTCGGAATGATTTCGATGCTGCGCGGCCGTTTGTAGCCGGCCAGGTGCTGGGCACAGAACTCGAGGAGTTTGTCCGTGTCGATCTCACTGCCGCTTCGGGCGACCACGACGGCTCGGACGGACTCACCCCATTTGTCGTCGGGAATGCCGATGACGGCGACCTCCGCGACGTCCGGGTATTCGCTTATTACCCGCTCGACCTCGGCGGGATAGACGTTCTCTCCGCCCGAGATGATGACGTCCTTGACCCGATCCTCGACATAGAAGTAGCCGTCGGCATCGCGTCGGCCGGCGTCGCCGGTCTTGAACCACTCACCCTCGAAGCATGTGGTGGTGTCTGCATCTCGATGCCAGTACCCCGACATCACCTGCGGTCCGCGGATCTGGAATTCACCGACCGTGCCGTCGGGCACCTCGTCTCCGGTCACCGGGTCCACCACACGAACTTCGACGCCGTCGACCGGCTGCCCGGCTGCGTGCAGGCGCTCAGGATGTGCAGGATCGCGGTGATCGGCCGGGGGGAGCACGCAGAACACGCCAGAGGCCTCCGTCATGCCGTAAACCTGATAGAAGTCGACGCCGAAGGTGTTCATCGCCTCCCTCAGCAGAGCTTCGGGCATCGGGGATCCGCCGTACCCCAGGCAGCGCAGCGATGCCAGGTCTTGTGCGCCCACACCGGGGATTTGAAGCAGGAACCTGATGACGGCGGGGACGAAGAACGCGTGAGTGACCGACTGGTCGGTGATCTGTTTCAAGACCAGGGCAGGAACTACGTCGCGGACGAGGATCGTTTCCGCACCCTGCGACATGGCCGCGAGCGCCCAACTGGTCCCGCCGACATGGAACAGCGGCATCGCCACCATGTTCACGCTGTCGCGCTCGAATCCGAATGCGGTGCTGGCCGATTCGCTGTGCGCGCCCACCGATCGGTGCGTCAGCATCGCACCCTTGGGGTGTCCAGTGGTACCGGAGGTGTACAGCTGCAGGAAGCAGTCGGTGGCGTCGGCGGCACGTGCGGGTACGTCGGACGGTGCAGAATCGAGCCAGGACGCGTACTCGTCGTGTTCGCCGCCGAGCACGACGATCGTGCGCACGTATTCAAGGTCGGCCCGAATCGAATCCACAACTTCGGTGAACTCGGCGCCGAGGATCAGCAATTCCGCGCGGCAGTCGTTGATGACGTATGTCAATTCCGACGGAGCGAGGCGGAAGTTCAGTACCGCGTTGACCGTTCCGGCGACCGCGCACCCGAGGGTGGTTTCGAGGCTGGCGGGGTGATTCTTGTCGAGGAACGCAACCCGGTCCCCGGCCGCAAGTCCGAGCGCGAGCTGCGCGGCGGCGTTGCGGCGTACGCGTTCGGACAATTGTTGCCATGTCCACGACTGGTCCTGGAACCGGATCGCGATGCGGTCGGGATCCTGCGATGTCCAGTGGGTGATCGGGTCGAAGACATGAAGGATGGGTGAAGCCATCAGGCACCTCTCGATGGGATTTTTTCAGGCTGGCCAACGCAAATGTTGACCGTACGCACGGTCAGTAAAGCAGAGGGTGACGTGGAGCACAAGGGCTGACGCGGAGCGGGGGAATTCTTCTGCGGCCTGACTAGGCAGGGTGACGGAAACGGCTGAGCGCGCTATCGCGATATGGTCACGGAGCGTCTCGGGTACGATGCTCACTGGCGTTGCAGCGCAACCGAATAGGGAGAGTCCGTTTGCCTGTTGCACACTGCCGATATCCCCACTGGGTACCAGCGCCAGGGTTGTCGGTGAGAAATCCGCGGGGTGGAATGACGGCGACCGGCCCCGTCGACGGGGCCGGTTTTGGTCTAGGACGCCGCGAGGCCGCCCTGGGTTGGGTCCAGCAGGCATTGACGCGCGGCTTGCGCCGCCGTCCCGTGCGGATCCGCCAACGCCGCCAGATTGGTTCGCCGGACCAGAAGGCTGCCGAGGACGAGATCGACCAGAGCGGCGCCCACTTCCTCCGCGGTCTCGTCGCCGTTCGGATCGAACCAGGTGTACGCCCACTGGGCGGACCCGAACATCAGCAGCGACTGCACCTGCAGATCCGTCTGCCGGAACCGGCCGGCCGCGACGCCGTCGCTGATCACGGCCCGCACCAGCCCGATGTACTCGGTGCGCAGACTGACGCCCTCGGCCTCGCTGTCGAGCGCGGACAGGCGCATGACCTCGCGCTGGAAGGCGATGGTGGCGTCCCGGTCGTGTTCCTGATAGAGGATGAAAGCGAACAGTAGGCCGGCAAGTTGTTGTTCGGGGTGGTCGAGCGTGCTGATCAGCAGTTTCGCTTCGGTGAGGCGTCGGCGCATGTAGGACTCGTGTAGGGCCGCGAGGAGGCGGTCCTTGGTTCCGTAATGGTGGACGATGGTGCCCTTCGAGATCGACAACTCGTTGGCGATGTCGCTCAGGTTCGTCCCGTCGTAGCCGAATTGGGCGACGTTGTGGGTGAAGACCTCGAGGATGTCGTTGGCTTTCCCGGCCAGCCGGGTACCGGCCTTCGCCATCGTCTACCTCCACCTCGTTCGCGTACTGATCCGGAGACAGTCTAAGCGTCCGCAGGCGACTCTGGTTTCGGACTGGTCACTGGGCGCGGACGAATGCGGGGATCGGCTCGCCGCGGCCGGTGTCGAGGACCGCGAGGCATACCGGAGTGCCTGCCGGGGCGTCGCGGGCGGTCTCGGCGCGCAGGATGCGGCTGGCGATCCAGGGTCCTTCGGTGAGTTCGACCAAGGCAAGGACGGTCGGGCCTGTGGGATCGACGATGGTGGTTACTACTGCGCCCTGCCCGGACGAGTCGATCCACCTGAGATCGTCGCTGCGACATGACGGGCAACTGATCGTGTCGGGGCGGCTGACATGCCCGCATCGTGTGCAGGAGCGGAGCATCAGCCGGCCCCGGGTGAGGCCGCCGAAGTATGGTGCCGAGGCGTCGTCTCGGGTCGCGGGAATGGTCATTTCGTTCTCCTGTCTGTCCGTGTGCCGGCGAAATTCAGGCCGCTGCGGTGGCGAGCACCAGTGTGCCGTGGTGGTCGAGAATGCCGCCGTTGCCGCTCACGATCGCCGTGCCGTGCTGGGCGACCTGCCGAGCCCCGGCCTCGCCGCGCAGCTGGGTGAGCGCCTCGACAAGGGGGGTCATGCCCCAGAGGTAGAAGGAGGACAGCTGTCCGCCGCCGGTGTTGGTGGGCAGGGCGCCGCCCGGGGCGAGTGCGCCGCTGGCGGCAAGTTCCCCGGCCTCGCCCTTGCCGCAAAAGCCGTAATCCTCGAGGGTGACGAGCAGGGTGTAGGTGTAGCAGTCGTAGATTTCCCGCAGATCGATGTCGTCGACGGTCATCCCGGCCATCTTCAGTGCGGCGGGGCCGGAGACGGCGGCTCCGGTGACCAGACCGAATTCGGTTCCTCGTTCGAGAACGTAGCCGGGATGGGCTTGACCCCACCCCCGCACGTAGACCGGCGTGGTGGGCAGATCCCGTGCTCGTTCGGGGGTGGTGACCACGACCGCCGCACCGCCGTTGGAGACCAGGCAGCAGTCGAGCAGGTGCAGGGGGTCGACGACCCAGCGTGAGCGGTGATAGTCGTCGAGGGTCAGCGGGCTGCGCATCTGGGCTACGGGGTTGTCGAGAGCCCACGCGCGCTGGGATACCGCGACGGCACCGAGTTGTGACGAAGCGACCCCGTAGTGGTCCATGTAGCGGCGGGCCGCGAGCGCGTAACGGTGGTTTACGCTGGTGAATCCGGCCGCGGTCTCGGCGCTTCGAAAGCCGGTCGCGGTCAGCGAGCTGGCTCGGTACGCGTCCGAGCCGCCGGTGTTCTCCTTCCTGGGGTCGTCGGCGAACACGCACACCACCGTCTCTGCCTCTCCGGCGAGAACAGCCTTCGAGGCCTGGGCGACCATGATCGCGGCGGAGGCACCGAAAGCGTTGACCTCGCTGAGCATCCGCAGATTCTGCAGTCCCAGGGTGCGGGCGAGGGACAGATTGAGATCGGTACGGGCTCGGGCGTTGACCAGCAGTCCGTCGACCTCACCGAGGGACACCCCTGCGTCGGCCACGGCCAACCGGACTGCGTCCGTGGCGAATCCGCGTGCTGTTCGCCCGAAGACCTTGCCCACCTCGGTGAGTCCGTAACCGACGATGGCTGCGTTGCGCTCTGGCATAAACCCTCTGTTCCTTTGAGCTTTCCCGATGCGCTGCTGCGTCCGAGCAGTCAGCGAACCGTCGGGCTGAGCGCGGCATCCTTCGCACCGCGAATTCGCGCGTAGTCGAGTGCTTGTTCCCAACTGGCGCCCTTGGCAATCTGGGCACGGTATTTCATGATGTGGGTCTGGTGATTCAGTGCCAAGGCGCCGACCACCCGGTCGCCGCGGCGATACAACGCCACGAACGACTCGCTGCCCAGATCTCCCGTGACAGTGAGGATTTCGTCCGCGTCCGGTATGCCGACGAATTGTATCCTCGTGTCGTACCAGTCGGACCAGAAATACGGCACCGTGCTGTACGGTTTCGCGGTCATCGGGTCGAGCGCGTTGCGGACGGCCGAGGCGGCCTGTTCGGCGGCGCTGGTCCAGTGCTCGAGCCGCATCGCGGTGTCGAACAGCGGATTGTGCCAGCGCGCGACGTCGCCCGCGGCGTAGACCCCAGGCAGGGAAGTGGCCAGGTTTTCGTCGCACACGATGCCCCGATCGAGCGTGATACCCGACGAGATGAGCCAGTCGGTGGCCGGATCCGCGCCGATCCCGACCACGACCAGGTCGGCCTCGACCGTGGACCCGTCCGACAGTTGCACCGCCTCGACCCGGCCGTCACCGAGGACGGCCTCCACCCCGACACCGCAGCGCAGATCCGTTCCGTTGCGGCGGTGCAGTTCGGCGCAGGCCTGCCCCATCTCCGCGCCGATGGCGCGGACCAGCGGGACAGGCAACGCCTCCAGGACAGTGACGTCCAGTCCGCGTTTCCGTGCGCCCGAGGCCACCTCGGAGCCGATGAAGCCGGCCCCGACCACCACTGTCTTCGCTCGATTGTCCAGGGCGGCGCGGACGGCGACCGCGTCGTCGAGGGTGCGCAGTGTCTCGACGCCCGCCAATCCGGTGGCACCCGGAAGTCGGCGCGCGGTCGACCCGGTCGCGATCACGGCGAGGTCGTAGGGCAGCGCGCCCTGCGAGGTGTGAATCGCCTTGTGCGCAGGATCGAGCCGTGTCGCCACGGTTCCGAGCCGGAGGTCGATCCCGGCATCGCCGAAGACCTCACGGGCCCGGAAGGTGGTGTCCGGGGGCGTCGGCGCCGGGTCGAGGTAGGCCTTCGACAGCGGGGGGCGGTCGTAGGGCAGGTGTGGCTCGGCACCGACGAGGGTCACCGTTCCGGTGAATCCGGCCCTGCGGGCGGTTTCGGCGGCGCGCAGACCCGCCAATGACGCCCCGACTACCACGAGATTCTGTTCGGGCATGGTCTCAGTCCTCGACGAGCGTGAGTGCCTCGGTCGGGCACCCTTCGATGGCGGCGCGGACGTCGTCGATGACACCGTCATCGGCGTCCTCGCGCAGCAGCAACAGCGCGCCGGCATCGTCGATCTCGAAGATGTCCGGGGCGAGGGATTCGCAGATACCGAGACCGGTGCACTTGGTGCGGTCGACGCAGATTTTCATGACGTGGCCTTTCGGAGGTGGACGGGCAGTTTCTTGATTCCGTTGATGAAGTTCGATCGGAATCGGTCCGGGGGACCGGTGACCCGCCAGTCCGGGAACCGCGCGAACAGGGTTTCCAGGAGGACCTTCGCCTCGAGTCGGGCGAGGCTGTTGCCCAGGCAGAAGTGGGTGCCGGCGCCGAAAGCGACATGATTGGCGGCCCCGCGGTCGACGCGGAATTCGTCCGGTGCCTCGAACTGGGCTTCGTCCCGGTTGGCCGAGACGTAGAACATCACGACCTTCTGCCCTTCCTGCAGCCGTTTGCCGCCGAGTTCGGTCTCCCGGGTCACGGTGCGCCGGAACTGGATGACCGGGGAGTGGAATCGGAGCACCTCCTCGATCGCCTTCGGCAGCAACGCCGGGTCGGCAGCCAGTTTGCTGCGCTCGTCCGGGTGCTCACTCAAAGTAAGGACGAAGCCGGTCAGCAGATTGCGGGTCGTTTCGTTTCCGGCAATGACCAGCAGTTGGAAGAAGCGGTTGAGCTCTTCGGTCGACAGGCGTGCACCATCGACTTCAGCGTTGACGATCAGGGACCACACATCGGAGCCGGGTTCGGCGCGCTTCGCCTTGGTCTGCGCGCTGGAATACTTGAACATCTCGATGAACGCAGAAAGGAAAGCCTCACGCCCTCCGTAGGAGGGGTCGTCGAGTCCGACCATGCGATTGGTCCAGTCGTAGAGCAGGTGGCGATCCTCCGAGGGCACGCCGAGGACGTCGGCGAGCACCCGCAGCGGCATCTCCGCCGAGACGTGTTCGACGAGGTCGATCTCGCCGTTGTCGGGCAGGGCGTCGACGATCGCCTGAGCGTGGGCGGTGATGCTCCCGACCATGCCGCGCACCATCTTCGGAGTGAAGACCTTGCTGACGATCGATCGCATCTGGGAGTGGTCCGGGGGGTCGAGGTTGAGCATCATCTGCTGCAGGGCCGCCAGATCCTGGGGCCGCTGATCGCGCAGGAACGACGCGCCCTTGTGGGAGGAGAAGACGTCCGGATTCTTCGAGACCGTCATGACGTCCTCGTACCGGGTGACCGCCCAGAATCCCGGACCTCCGTCGAAGCCGTCACCGGCCGGCTCCTCGATCCAGGCCATCGGTTCGCGGCGGCGAAGCTCGGCGAAGACCTGGTGCGGAACTCCGTCGGAGTATGCGTCCGGGCTTCCCAGGTCGGTGTGCAGTGCCGATAACGTCATGGCGTTGTCCTTCTCGGGGTTTTCAGGAAGGGAAAGTGGTCTGTCGAGGATCAGCAACCATCTTGACTGACCGTACGTACGGTCTAGAGTAGAGAGCAGCTGTCCACGGGTCAAGACAGGCGGGCTGAAAGGCCTCGCCGACGGGCAGCGGAACGTGACGAACCTCCCCACCAGCCAGGACGGACCTGCCATGCACAGCACAATGCAAGATGTCGATCTCCTCGTGTCGGACCTGTTCCTGCACGGCCTCCGCACACACCCCGACAGTGCGGTTCTGCACTATCAGGGCGGACGGGTGCAGCGCACCTCGTTCCGAGAGTTCGGGACCACCGTGAGCGCCCTGGCCGCGGGGTTGCGCCGCCTCGGTGTACGAACCGACGACGTGGTCGCCACACTCTGCTGGAACAGTCCCGCCCACCTGGCGGCCTATTTCGCGGTACCGGGAATGGGGGCGGTGCTACACACACTGAACCTGCGGCTGCACGACGATCAGATCGTCTTCATCGCCAACCACGGCGCCGACAAGGTGATCCTCGTCGACGCCGACCTGGTGCCCCAGCTCCAACGGATGATCGATCGGTTGCCCACCGTCGAGCACGTCATCATCGCCGGCGAAGCCGAAGCGGAACTGACCGTGCCAGCCGGTGTGCAGGTACACCACTTCGACGACGTTCTCGCCCCCGACACCGATTTCCGCTGGCCTACGTTGGACGAGCGAAGCGCCGCCGCGTTGTGTTACACCACTGGCACTACCGGTGACCCGAAAGGCGTTGCCTACAGTCATCGTTCGATCTACCTGCACAGCCTGCAGATCTCCACCGGCAGCGCCTTCGGGTTTTCCGACGCCGACCGGGTGCTGCCGATCGTGCCGATGTTCCACGCCAACGCCTGGGGCTGGCCGCACGCCGCCTGGACCAGCGGGGCCGACATCATCCTCAACGACCGGTACCTCCAGATCGAACACCTGGCGCGCATCATCACCGAACTGCGATCCACCGCGGCTGCCGCCGTGCCGACACTGTGGACCGGACTCGACGAGTACGCCCGCACGAACGCAGCCGACTTCACCAGCCTGCGGCTCGCTGTGGCCGGCGGCTCCCCGCTCTCGGCCGCGCTGGTACGGAGCATGGCTACCCACCACGGCGTCGCGTTGACGCAAGGGTGGGGCATGACCGAGACCAGCCCGCTGCTCACCTTCTCCCGACCACCCCGCAACACCCCCGACGCAAAGGCCGCGCAGTGGGCGAGCCTGACGGGGCGAATCGTCCCGGGAGTGCAGGCGCGCATCGTCAGCGAAACGGGCGACGAACTGCCCTGGGACGGCGAATCCATCGGAGAAGTCCAGTTGCGCGGCGCGACGATCGCGGGCAGCTATTTCCGTGCCGATACCCCCGACAAGTTCGACGACGGCTGGTTGCGCACCGGCGACCTCGGCGTCCTCCACGAGGGCGGATGGATCCAGCTCAAGGACCGGCTCAAAGACGGAATCAAGAGCGGCGGGGAATGGATCTCGACGGTCGAACTCGAGAACGCACTGCTCGAGCACGACGCCGTCGCCGAGGTCGCGGTCATCGGTGTTCCCGACCCGAAATGGGAGGAACGCCCTGTCGTCTGTGTCAAACTGGCCCACGGCGCGACCGCCACCGCACCCGAACTTCTCGCCTTCCTCGACGGCAAGGTCGCACGCTGGTGGCTCCCCGAACGATGGGCCTTCGTCGACGCCCTCCCCAAGACCAGCGTCGGCAAACTCGACAAGAAGGACCTGCGCCGGAGCTACGACGCCGACGAACTGGCGGTCAAAGACCTGCGGACTGTCCGCGCGAGCGGCAGCGTGCTTCCCCCGTCTCGGTAGACACCACCACCGGATCCGCATACCTCGACAACGAAACACACCAATGACGACGAAGTTAGGGACGCAAACAATGAAATTGGGATTTCACCTGGGCTATTGGTCTACCGCGCCCTCGGACGACGAACGAGCGGCCTTCTCCCTTGCGGAGAGTCTCGGCTACGACTCGGTCTGGACTGCCGAGACCTACGGATCCGACTGCTTGACCCCCTTGGCATGGTACGGCGCCTCGACCCGCACGGTCAGGTTGGGCACCAACATCCTGCAAATGTCGGCACGGACCCCAGCGGCGACTGCCATGGCGGCGATGACACTGGACCACCTGTCTCGGGGCCGCTTCATCCTGGGTTTGGGCGTCTCAGGGCCACAGGTCGTCGAGGGATGGTACGGGCAGCCGTATCCCCGACCGCTCGCTCGCACAAGAGAATACGTCGAACTCGTCCGTAAGTTCGTGCGACGAGACGAACCCGTGAGTCACGACGGTTCGTTCTACCAACTCCCACTGCAAGGTGGCTCCGGCCTCGGAAAGTCACTTCGGTCCATGATCCACCCCATTCGTACCGAGATCCCGATCTATCTCGGGGCCGAGGGGCCAAAGAACATCGCACTCGCCGCCGAGATAGCCGACGGGTGGCTGCCGATTTTCTACTCGCCCCGAATGGACGACTTCTATCGAGCAGCGCTGAAGGAAGGATTCTCGAAACCCGAAGCCCGCCGATCTCTCGACGATTTCGACATCGCCGCCACGGTCCCCATTGTCATCGACGACGACATCGAGAAGGCAGCCGACGCGATCAGGCCCAACATCGCGCTCTACGTCGGTGGAATGGGCGCCCAGGAAGCCAACTTTCACAATCAAGTGTTCGTGCGCATGGGTTACGAAGCGGAATGCGCACGCATTCAGCGCCTTTACCTGGATGGGCACAAGTTCGAAGCAATAGCATCGGTGCCCTTGGCCATGGTCGAGGATGTCGCCCTCGTCGGATCACGAGACAAGATCAAAGAAGACCTCGTTCGATGGGAGAAGACTGCGGTCAAAACGCTGCTACTTCAGGGCCTCGGTTACTCCTCGATCGAGGCGGTTGCAGAACTGCTCGCATAATGAGACGTGCAGCACGTGGTGGGGCAGGGTAGCGCCCCGGTGGTCGATAAGTGATGAGCACATGTTCGACGAACTACGAATCACATTGTTGCTCAACTGCTTTACGTGACAGCGGCAGCGGGTGCCGTGATGACGATGGGGGAGGGTCTCGCGCCGGCGATCCCCTGGGCGTCGTCCCGCGTGGTGAAGGCGTTGAGGAGGTGCTCGATCGCGTCCTCGTAGTCCCGCACGATATCGAAGCGCATGGACCTGGTCTAGCGAGCTCGTCAACGGCTATTGACCGTACAGGCGGTCAGCTGTACGTTCTGGTTACGCACCGAACAGAGGGAGCCTTCCGATGCGCATCGAAGCCGCAGTGCTGCGTCACCACGACGCACCGTTCGAGATCGAGACGGTGGAATTGGCCGACCCGACCGGCGGCCAACTACGGGTTCGCATCGCCGGTGTCGGGTTCTGTCACACCGACGTCCTGCCCAGAGACCCGTCGTTCCTCGCCCAGCCGCCGATCGTGGTCGGCCACGAGGGGGCCGGAGTCGTCGAGGAAGTCGGCGCCGGCGTCACCGGCATCGAGGTCGGCGATCATGTTCTGTTGTCGTTCGATTCCTGCGGGCAGTGCGAAAACTGCGTGGGTGGGCACCCGGCGTACTGTTTCGCCTTCTTCGCCCGCAATCTGTCCGGCCGCGGCCCCGATGGGCCCGGCCCGCTCACCGACCTGAACGGCAACGCCCTTGCGTCACGGTGGTTCGGTCAGTCCTCCCTGGCCACCCACGCGGTCGTCAGTGCCCGCAACGTCGTAGTTGTCGACAAGGATCTACCGCTGCATCTGCTGGGCCCACTGGGATGCGGGATCCAGACCGGCGCCGGTTCCGCGCTGATCGCCCTGAAGGTGGGCCCGGGCACGACGTTCGCCGTCTTCGGTGCCGGAGCGGTGGGTCTGTCGGCGATAATGGCCGCCCGGGTTGCCGGCGCCTCCCGGATCGTTGCGGTCGACCTGCACGCGAACCGACTCGACCTCGCCCTCGAACTCGGCGCAACGGACGTGATCGAGGGGGCAGCGGATGACGTGGCCCGCCAGATCCGGAAGCTGACCGGCGGCGGCGTCCACGCGGCCCTGGACACGACAGGAGTCCCGCAGGTCATCGCGTCGGCGATCGACAGCCTCCGGCCCACTGGGACCGTCGGTCTCGTCGGCGCGGCCACACGCGAGCTCGTCCTCGCACCGGCGGCCCTGGCCGCCGGCAAGAACGTGATGGGCATCCTCGAGGGTGACGCCGTCCCGCAATTGTTTCTGCCTCGGTTGATCGACCTGTGGCGACAGGGCCGGTTCCCATTCGACCGGCTCATCCGCACCTACCCACTCGCTGATATCGCCGCCGCCGAAGCAGACGCCGTCAGTGGCACCACCATCAAACCGGTTCTGCTTCCGAATTCCTGACCCGACTGACGTACGACCGATTGAGGACCCGCATGAAGTACACCCGCTCGCAGCTGTTCATCGACGGCCGCTGGCACACCCCGTCGACCTCCGACACCATCACGGTGATTTCGCCGACCACCGAGCAACCGGTCGGTTCCGCGCCAGACAGCACGGCCGCAGAAGTCGACGCGGCCGTCGCCGCCGCGCGCGGGGCGCTGCGTGCAACCCAGTGGGGCGCGCTGGAACCTGTCGATCGCGCAGCCGCTCTCCGTCGATTCGCCGATGCGCTCGACCGGCGACGAGAGGAAACGGCTGCGGTGGTGACCGACGAGAACGGTATGCCCTCGGCGATTTCGTTGGCCGCGGAGGGCAGTGGACCCGCCGCGACGCTGCGGTACTACGCCGATCTTGCCGAGAAGATTCCGGTCGAGACTCCGCGGACCTCAGCAAATGGCCGGTCCACGACGATCGTGCGCCGCGAGCCGATCGGTGTTGTCGCCGCGATCATTCCGTGGAACTTTCCGCAGTCGCTCACCATGTTCAAGGTGGCCCCGGCGCTTGCGGCAGGCTGCACCGTGGTCGTCAAGCCCGCCCCGGAGACTGTGCTCGACGCGTTCCAGCTTGCGGACGCCGCGGAGGAGGCCGGACTACCGGCAGGGGTGCTGAACATCGTGACAGGTGGCCGCGAGATCGGGGCCTACCTCGTCGGCCACACCGGTGTGGACAAGGTCGCCTTCACCGGGTCCACTGCTGCCGGACGGGCGATCGGAGAGACGTGTGGTCGCCTTTTGCGGCCGGTCACCCTCGAACTGGGCGGTAAGAGCGCGGCCATCGTCCTCGACGATGCCGATCTGGTGAGCGTCGCGCGCGGGTTGTCGTGGGCGAGCCTGCTCAACAATGGGCAGACGTGCTACCTGTCCTCCCGGATTCTTGCGCCCCGGTCCCGCTACCGCGAAACCGTCGAAGCAGTCGCGCACCTCGCGTCGTCGCTGACGGTCGGTGACCCGACCGACCCCGCCACCCGGGTCGGGCCACTAGTCTCCGAACGCCAGCGCCGCATTGTCGAGGCGTACATAGAAACCGGTAAACGGGAGGGCGCAACCGTCGTCGCGGGTGGCGGCCGGCCTGAACACCTGGATCGTGGATGGTTCGTCGAACCGACAGTCTTCGCAGACCTCGACAATTCGGCAACCGTTGCGCGTGAGGAGATCTTCGGCCCTGTCCTGACCGTCCTGCCGTACGGGGACGTCGACGATGCGGTCGCGATCGCCAACGATTCCGACTACGGACTGGGCGGCACTATCTGGACATCCGATCGGGACAGGGGCCTCGAACTTGCTCGCCGTATCGAGACCGGCAGCGTCGGAGTGAACTTCTTCGACCTCGACATCGGAGCCCCATTCGGCGGGGTCAAAGCCAGCGGACTCGGCCGCGAACTCGGACCGGAGGGCCTGAGCGCGTACGTCACCTTGAAGTCGATCTACACTCGCTGATCGACAACGATGCGTGGGGCAACTAAACGCTGTTGTTCCCTGACCCCGACGGCAACTTCGTCAACTTCTCCACCCCCGTCACGTGTGAGGCCAGGGCGATTTGGAGGGTGACCGACCGCGACGACACCATGATCGGCGGCCTGAGTGGATATCGATGCCGCCTCGAACGTCCGCCTGTGCGTGGGCACCGACGGACGTTCGCAGCAGGGCTGTAGTTTGGTTCGTCCTGCACAGATCCGGGCTGGTGTTCAGTTCGGGTGAGCCGCCAGGTTCTCCCGGAAGAACGGGGTAGCTTCCGTCACTGCGTGGTCGACGGACGTCGGCGCACAGATGGCGGCGCCGTTCAGCGGCAACAGCATCGGGACGACGAACAGCCACGTACTGTCGTCGAAACGTGCCCGATGCGTGCGTTCATGAACGACCCAGACCCATCGTCGTAATCGTCACGACCCTCGGACCGGTGCGCTCGATGTCGAGCAGAGTGACCTCGAAGGTGGTGAAGGCCCAGACACCGCACACCGTATGCAAACGCTGTCGGCCCCTATACCGAGACGCGAGTCCCCAGTCACGCACGCGGGTATCGCCATGACCATGTGCGTGGCCTTGAACATGCCGAATCGGTACGACGTTCTTGCGGTTACCGAAGCGCTGCAAGCACAGTGGTCATGGTGACCGCGACGAGGAGTAGCACGTAACTGACTGCGTGGACACGGTCGGGAAGGCGGGGTGGACGCCGCCTCAGCGTGACGATCACCGGGAGTGCGCCGAGGAGCAGTGCCAGGGCCGCGCCCACGTCGACGGAGCCGACCAGGGCGGCCCCGGCCGGGGATCCGGGACCGCTGTCGGCGAGAAAGGTCAGGGCCGCCGGCGCGCTGATGGCGAGGGTCATCGGGTTGGCGAGGGCGGTAGCGACACCCATCCCCAGTCCGGCGCGGCGCAGGAGAGGCACTGTCATGACACTGCCGCCGACGCCGAGGAAAGCTGCGCTCGCGCCGATCGGTAGCCCGAGCGAGGTCGGTATGGCGAACTCTTGCCGAGAGTCGATTGTGCGGCGCGCCGTCGGACGGAAGAATCCCGGGCGCAGAATGACATCAATGATCGTCCCGAAAAGATAGGTGACGAACCCCCACTGGATGATTGCACCGGGGACGAGCCGAGCGAGCAACGCGCCCGCGATACCTCCGAGTCCGAGAAGCGCCAGGAGGCAACGCGAGTCACGCAGGTGGCGCAGAATGGTCCGGGATGTAGCGGAGGTGGCGACCGCAGCATTGACCACCATCACCGCCGCCGAGGTTGCGACCGCGACCTGAGCGGCAGAGTCACCGAGCCCTGCTCCTGCCCAGAGGACGACCGGTACGGTCACGAACCCACCCCCGAAACCGAACAGGACCGTGGTCAACCCGGTGAGGAGGCCGATGAGAACGAGCACGAACATATTCACTCGAACCAGTTCACCGTATCGGTGAGGTGGCGACAATCGAATGTCAGACGATTTCGTTCGATAGTCAGCCGGTAGGTTGGTGTCGTGAGGAATGTCCCGCTCAGCGAGGTCGACGGTGTCGATCGGGACGTGCTGCCGATCGCGACCGACTATCCGGCCGGCTTCGTGCTGGACTGGCACGAACACCGTCGTGCCCAGTTCCTGTACGGCGCTACAGGAACAATGGTTGTCGAGACCGGCAGCGGCACCTGGACGGTTCCCACCGCGCAGGGTGTCATGATTCCGCCGGCCACACGGCATCGGGTGCGGATGATCGGTGTGAGTACGAGCAGTCTCTACATCGAACCGGGTGCGGTGCCGTGGTGGCCCACGGAGTGCGTGGTGGTCGAGGTGTCATCGCTGCTCCGCGAAATGCTGCTCGTCGCCGCCGACCTACCCGCCGAGTACGACCGCGACGGTCGCGAGGGTGCCATCGCGGCACTGCTGCTGTTCGAGCTGGCAACTCTCAGGTCGCTGCCCCTGCACCTGACTCTGCCCGCGTCGGCGGACCTGGTCGCGTTGTGTCGTGCCTATCTCGGCAAGCCGGAGGTCGGCGTGACGAATGCCGAGTGGGCAGGCCGAGTGGCGATGAGCGAACGTGCCTTCACCCGGCGATTCCTACGCGAGGTCGGGATCAGTCCGGCGGCCTGGCGCCTGCGGGCCCGGTTGCTGGCGGCCATCCCGCTGCTGCGCTCGCAGCCAGTGACTCGGGTCGCCTCGACCCTCGGTTACGCATCTCCCGCAGCGTTCTCCTTCGCCTTCAGCCGTGAGTTCGGAATGCCGCCGTCCGCGGTCGGCCGCCGCGAGGACACGAATCGGTGAATTGCCGGGCAGGTGGGTCCGAGTTCGCCACTGTTCAGGCGATTCCGGCGGGTTCGGCACGTCGGACGGCGTGCCCACCGAACTGGTTGCGCAGCGCCGATACGGCTTTCATGGCGGGCGAATCGTGTTGTCGGGAGGCGAACCGCGCGAACAGTGCGGCGGAGATCACCGGCGCGGGGACCGCGTGTGCGATGGCTTCTTCTACGGTCCAGCGGCCTTCACCGGAATCCTCTGTGAAGCCGGACAGGGACGACAAGCCGGGATCCTCGGACAAGGCCTGCACCAGAAGATCGAGCAACCAGGACCGCACGACTGTGCCCTTCGACCAGGCACGCAGGACGGCGGGCACGTCCGCGATCGAGTCCTCGGCGGCGAGCAGTTCGTACCCCTCGGCGTAGGCCTGCATCAGCCCGTACTCGATGCCGTTGTGCACCATCTTCGCGTAGTGGCCGGCGCCGACCGGGCCGGCGTGGACGAACGAGTCCTCACGGTCACCGTCCGGTCGCAGCGCGTCGAAGACCGGCATCAACCGGTCGATGTCGGCGGCGTCGCCGCCGGCCATCAGCGCGTAACCATTCTGTCGTCCCCATATCCCACCGGAGACGCCGCAGTCGACGTAGCGGATGCCCAGTCCGGCGAGGACGTCCGCGTTGATCGTGTCGTCGGTGAACCGGGAGTTGCCACCGTCGACGACGAGGTCGCCGGGTGCGAGCAGGCGGGAGAGCTGCCCGATGACCTCACGGGTCGTCGCACCCGCAGGCACCATCACCCACACCGACCGCGGCGCCGGAAGCGACTCGACCAACGATTCGAGGCTGTCCACGTCGCGGGCAGCGGTGTGCGGGTCGTATCCGATCGCCTCGAGTCCGCGTTCGCGCAGCCGCTCGCGCATGTTCAGGCCCATGCGGCCCAGACCGACCAATCCCAGCTTCATCGTCACCGTTCCACCTTCGATTTCCAATATCGTGCCGAGTTCTATGTCTACGGGGGTTTCGGGGCCGTCTCACCTGACCGGAAGGGGAGCTGTCACTGGCCGCTCGGCCGAGTGCATTGCATCGCCGCGCCGTCGACACTGGTATCCGACGCATTGTCCGAGTGCGCGTGTGGTGGAGCGAAAGACGGAGTGCAACAGAAGTGACCGTGTCTGAAGTGCAGGAGAGGGACCCGCTGACAGCCGGCTCGGGCGGCCGAGTCGGTGAGGCGTCGATCGGCAACACCGGGCTCGTCGCCGAACCGGCGTCGATGGTGATCTTCGGGATCACCGGTGATCTCGCCCGCAAGAAGTTGGTCCCGGCAATCTACGACCTCGCGCACGGTAGTCAGCTGCCACCGGACTTCGATCTCGTCGGATTCGCCCGCGACAGCACAGACGTCGAAACCCGGCTGCGCGAGGCGGTGATTGCGCACGCGCGCACACCATTCGACCCTGCGGTGTGGGCGGCGCTCACCGAGCGTATCCACTTCGTGCAGGGATCGTTCGACGACACCGCGGCGTTCGCCGGACTCGCCGCCCGGCTGGGCGAGCTCGACGTCCGTCGCGGTAAGCCCGGCAATTACGTGTTCTACCTGTCAGTTCCGCCGTCCTCTTTTGCGTCGGTGTGTGACCAGCTCGCGATCTGCGGGCTGAATCGGAGTGCGCACGGTTGGCGCCGGGTGGTGGTGGAGAAGCCGTTCGGGCACGATCTCGCCAGTTCGCAGGCCCTCGGTGTCGCGCTGGAAAGAGTGTTTCCGCCGTCGTCGATCTACCGCATCGACCACTATCTGGGGAAGGAGACGGTGCAGAACATCCTCGCGCTGCGGTTCGCGAACGGGATGTTCGAGCCGTTGTGGAACAACCGGCACATCGACCATGTGCAGATCACGATGGCCGAGAGTGTCGGAGTGTCGGGCCGTGCCGGGTACTACGACGGCGTGGGTGCCGCTCGTGATGTCATCCAGAATCACCTGCTGCAACTGTTGGCGTTGATCGCGATGGAAGAACCGGTCGCATTCGACGCCGACAGCATCGCCGCCGAGAAGATCAAGGTCCTCTCCGCCACCGAGCTCCTCGGACCGCTCGCCGAGACATCGGCCCGCGGCCAATATGGTGCGGGCGTGGAGAACGGCGTTCCCGTACCGGGTTTGGCTGACGAGGCAGGATTCCCCGCCGACTCGGCGACGGAGACCTTCGCGGCCCTGACGGTCGGCATCGCGACCCGCCGGTGGGCCGGCGTGCCGTTCTTCATCCGCACCGGCAAACGCCTGGCACGGCGGACCGCCGAGATCGCGGTGACGCTCATACCCCCGGCCCACGGTTCACCGGCTGCCCGGGCGGCGGCGGTCTCGAACGTGCTCGTGTTCCGGGTCCAACCGGACGACGGAATCGAACTGCACATCGGTGCCAAACGCCCCGGTGGCGGTATGCATATCCAGCCGGTCAGCCTGGGGATGGACTTCCGGTCGGTGTTCGACCCGGCGCCGGAGGCCTACGAGCGGCTGATCTGTGACGTGTTGCGCGGCGACGCCACACTCTTCCCTCGCCGTGAGGAGGTCGAATGCTCCTGGCGTGTCATCGATCCTCTCCTCGAGCACTGGGCAGGCTTCGGTCGCCCGGACGACTATCCGTCCGGCTCTGCCGGCCCCGAGTCGGCGGAACGGATCCTCAGCCGGACCGGCCGGGAGTGGCGGTCGCTCTGACCCGTCCGGGCCGGTGAGACCCGTCCACCGGCCCGGTCGCCTCTCCTGCTCGGCGCTTCGGTCTGCGGAGCAGGGAACACGGAGATCATTGACATAAAATAGCGACACAGACCATACTCCCGGGGCGCTGTTCGGTCAGGTGTGCGCATGTCGAATGGTGTGGGAGGAGTGCCTTTGGCTCGTGATCGTCGGGCGACCTTGCTGACCACGGAAAGGCGATCGGAAGAAATGACCGCGTCGTACAGCTCTCGGGGCAGTGGCCGGCCATCCGTGCCGATCCTCTTGCACAGCGGAGACGTCGAGGAGGCGACCGCAGGCGTGGGCCAGGTGTTCCATCCTCACGAACTCACGCGGGTTGCGCCGGTGTCCCGGTTCGAAGCGGATCTGAAAGCGGTAGCGACCGGTCCGTTGGTTGCGGGCCAAATCCGCTACAACAGCAACAGCGACCTCTTCTGCCCCTCGATCGAGGGCTATCACGTGAACATCCCGTTGTCGGGTAGACTCCTGTCGGAGTCGAATGGTGAGCACACCGTTGTCGAAGAGAACAGTGCGGTGGTCTATCAGACCGGTTCCGATGCTCGGATCCTGACTCCGCCGAACAGTCGGCTGAACATGTTTGCGATGAAGCTGGATCGTGTGGCCGTACACACTGCGCTGCAGGATCTGCTGGGTCGGCAGGTCTGCGGGCCGGTCCGGATCCACGGTGGACTCGATCTGACTGGTGTCGATGGAAGTGCTTGGCGCACACTTGTTCTGAACACATACCAGAGCCAGATCATCGGGTCGATGATGGTGAACCCGATGCTGGCCGAGCCGTTGGCATACTCGATCGTCGTGGGGCTGCTGTCTTTGACCGAGCATCAGTATGCGGATGATCTGGCGACTCCTGCGGCGTTGACCGCACCGGCCACGATTCGCCATGCCGTCGAGTTCATCAATGCACACGCGGCGTTGCCGCTGACACCGGCGGATATTGCCCGGGAGGTCGGGTTGAGTGTGCGCGCACTCCAGCGCGGATTCCGCGAGTTCATGGATGCGACTCCGATGGAGTATCTCCGCGGCGTCCGAATGAAAAGGGCCCATGAGGATCTGGTCTGTGGGCGCCATGACGCCGAGACGGTCGCCGGCGTCGCGGCACGGTGGGGGTTCTATCACTATGGGCGATTCTCGCGGGATTACCGGCAAATGTACGGGGTCAGTCCTTCGCGGACCTTGCGGTACGGCTGACGAGCCGCACGCGGCTTCTCGTCCGGCGCCACCACAATGATGATGTGGTCCGCGTCGAGAATGGGCGCTGGATGGATGGTGTCGTCCGCTTTCGGGATAGATAGGACTGGTCGGGTGCGTAGATTCGTCGGTAAGGGTAGTGGGAAACCAGCCCGACCAGCACCCGCCGAACGGCGCTGACCGACCGATCACCTCCACGCCTCACCGCAATGGCACGGCATTGCGTGCAGTAGTCAGCGGAGCGGTCCGCACGACGCCTCCGAGGAGCAGCGGACATCGGGGTGTCGGCCCGCGGCGCTCTGCTGGGGTGGTTATCGCATGGGTCGAGCATGCCACCGGCAATGTCTGCTCCGGTGCGCATATCGCTGTCGCTGAGTGGACAGTCCGCGCCGCTGTGGGGATAGATATGGCGCAGGCAACTTCGTAACGTCGTCAGTGAGGCCGAACACAACTGCCATCGGCAGTGACAGCCTCGGTCCCTGAACTGAAAGTCGCTCTGTTAGCAGACTTTCCCGCTTCCCAAGCCATGGAGGCTCGTATGTCCACCGTCGCATCCGATACGACACCAGTTCTGCATCTGATCGTGGATGAGGTCCGCCGCGAATGTGACGACGTGCTCACGCTGAGTTTGATCGATAGCGCTGGAGAGGACCTTCCCGAATGGGAAGCAGGCGCGCACATCGACATTCACCTAGCCGGCGACATGGTCAGGCAGTATTCGCTGCACAGCGATCCCGGTGATCGATCTCGTTACGAGGTCGCGATTCTGCGCGATCCGAACAGCCGGGGTGGATCGCAATACATCCACGACGAGATCAAGAAGGGCGCAACGCTCACCACATCGCATCCGCGGAACAATTTTCCACTCGAGTCCGCCGAAGAGTACCTGTTCATCGCCGGCGGTATCGGGATCACGCCGATACTTCCGATGATGGGGGCCGCCACGTCACGGCAACGCCCACATCGGCTGATCTACGCCGGCCGGTCCCGCAGGAATATGGCATTCGCCGATCAACTCGGCGATCAGGACAATGTTCAGTTGTGCGTGTCCAGTGAAGGCGCCCGCATGAATGTCGACGATCTCCTCGGAGCGCACCTCGGTCCTGGGGTGCACATCTACAGCTGCGGACCGCAACGCCTCCTCGACGCGGTCACTGCCCGCTGCGCCGAGCTCGGTATGTCGAAACAGCTGCACGTCGAACACTTCTCCGGAACTGCCGTCGAACTCGACCCTGACGCCGAGATGGCCTTCGAAGTCGAACTCACGAGGTCGGGCAAGACGCTGACCGTCGCGCCCGACCAGACCATCCTCGACGCCGTCCTCGCGTGTGGCATCAAGGCATCGAACAGTTGCGCCGAAGGCGTCTGCGGTTCCTGCGAGACAGCGGTCCTCGAGGGCGAAGTCGACCATCGCGATCAGATCCTCGACGAGGACGAGCAGGCAGAAAACGACGTCATGATGATCTGTTGCTCACGCGCCCGCTCCGGACGGCTCGTCCTCGATCTCTGACGGACACACACGACCCCACACACTCCCTGGTTCGTCGCAGTCGGCGTGCCACCACACCCGTCCACTCATAGGAGAATCGACATGACTGAAACCACCTCCGCGCCGCATGTTTCGGCAGCGTCGCCGGGCAAGTGCCCGGTGAGCCAGTTCGCGGCGGAGTTCAATCCGTTCGACGAGCAATACCTGCAGGACCCGTACGCCGTGTTCACCCGCGCCCGCAACGAGGAACCGGTCTTCTACAGTCCCGAGATCGGGTACTGGGTGGTGAGCCGATACGAGGATGTCGTCGCCATCTTCAGGGACACCGAGTCGTACAGTGCCACCGCAGCCGGTGAGCTGATCAAACCGCCCTGCCCGGCCGCGATGGAGAAACTCGCAGCCGTCGATTTCGTGCCCTCGACGATGCTCGTCGACGAGGACGCACCGCTGCACACCAAGCGGCGTCGTGTGCTTCGCAAGGGCGTCGCTGACGACAGGGTTGCCGAGATCGAGCCGATAACCCGCCGCTTCGTCGGCAACTGCCTCGACGCGATGGTCAAGACCGGCAATGCAGACATGGTCGCGGACATGACGTTCCAGGTGCCGGCCCTGACGGCGTTCGTGCTGATGGGAGTACCGGAGGCCGAGGTCGAACGCGCCCGCGGCTACGCGTCCCGCTTCGCGCTGTGGATCTGGGGGCGCCCGACCGATGAGCAGCAGGTGGAGTTGGCGGGCGAGTTCGCCGCCTACCTCCAGTACGCCCGCGAACACCTCGAGCGGTTGATTGCGAATCCCGGCGACGACTACATGAGCAATGCGATCAAGGCATGGCAGAAGGCCGGTAACGACGACGTCTGGGACAAGACGTACCTTGCCTCGATCATGCAGAGTCACCTCTACGCATCCCACGAAACCACGACGAACGCAACCGCGAACGGTTTCAAGGTGTTGCTCGAGAACCGTGATCAGTGGAAGTTGCTCTGCAACGATCCCTCACTCATCCCGAACGCCGTCGAGGAGATCCTGCGCTACGCGTCCTCGGTGCCGGCCTGGCGGCGAGTGACCACCCGACCGGTGACGATCGGTGGCTTCGACATCGCCGCCGGTGAACGCATCCTCGTGCTCACCGGATCGGCCAACCACGACGACGCCGTGTTCGACGACGGCGACCGCTTCGACATCACCCGCCAGAACGCCGACGAGCATGTGGCGTTCGGATGGGGCATCCACCTCTGCCTGGGGCAGGCTCTGGCCCGGATGGAGATGCGAGTGATGCTCGAGGAGACCACCAAGCGCCTTCCGCACCTGAATCTGGTGGAGAGTCAGGAGTGGACGTACTCGCCGAACACCTCCTTCCGGGGACCTGAGCGCCTCCTGGTCCAGTGGGATCCCGCTCAGAACCCCGCGCCCGACGATCGACCGTGACCGCACTATGGCTTCGCCCTCGATTCCGTCCAGCCCTGACCACTGTTCTGAGAAGAGGAACACAATGCACACCCTGATGGTCCTCTACGGCCGACCTGACGACCACGACGCCTTCCGCGCGTACTACCGGGACACCCACCTGCCGATTGCCCGCAAGCTCCCGGGCGTCCGCGCGATCCGCCACACGGTAGACATTGCGGCAGCGGAGGGACCTACACCGTTCGCCGCGATCTTCGAGGCGGATTTCGATTCCGCAGAGGAAATGTTTGCGGCTCTCGCGTCCCCCGAGGGTGCGGCCGCTCAGGCTGATGTACCCCACTTCGCCACCGGGGGAGTACAGATCCTTCACTTCGAACCGACCTCCACGTAACCGCTCGGCCACAACCGCTCACGGGGTTCTCCGCCATTTATTGCCGGCGGAGAACCCCTTTCCGTTATCTGCACCGGGACCGGACCATGAGCGAACGACGATAGAAGAATGCGGGCGAAATGGGGTCATGCGAATGGGTGAAGGCCCTGAACTGGTGGTGTTCAGGGCCTTCACCCAGCGATCGCGTGCTACTTGGCCAGTGCCTCCTCGAGCGCCTTCGCGGCCGCAGCGGGGTCCTCGGCGCTGTAGATGGCGCCACCGGCGACCGCGACCTCCGCGCCTGCGTCACGGACGGCGGCGATGGTGTCGACCTTCACGCCACCGGCGACGGAGAACGGGACACCGGCGATCTTGCCGTCGTCGAGGAGGGTCTGGATGGAGTACCCGGGCTGGGCCTGCTCGTCGAGTCCGGCGTGGATCTCGACGAACGCGACACCGAGCTTGGAGATCTCGCGGGCGCGCTCGACACGGTTCTCGACGCCGATGAGGTCGGCGACGACCTTCTTGCCGTGCTTCTTGCCTGCCTCGACGGCGCCCTTGATGGTGGCATCGCCGGCGGCGCCGAGGACGGTGACCAGGTCTGCTCCGGCGGAGAAGGCCAGATCTGCCTCGAGGAAGCCGGCGTCGGCGGTCTTGAGGTCGGCGAAGACCTCCTTGTCCGGGTGGGCGGCCTTGATCGCGGTGATGGCGCTGAGGCCGGCGCTCTTGATCAGGGGGGTGCCGAGTTCGATGATGTCGACGTACGGGGCCACCTTGTTGGTCAGGGCCAGCGCGTCGGCGGTGGTGAGCAGATCGACTGCAACCTGCAGCTTCGTCATGTGTATCTCCTGGTTATCTTCTGGTGGGATTCGTGGTCAGCCGATGTTGGCGTGGCGTTCCCACAGCCGCTCGGCGGTCTGGTCTTCGTTGCGCCACAGCGCCTGGAACAGTGCGTCGAAGGCGAGGAGCACGGACTGTTCGAACAGGCTGCCCGCGTACTGGGCGGTGATGGCGGCGCTGTGGTCCTGCTTGTCGGCCGCCGGCAGGACCAGGACCTCGTCGGCGCGCCGGGCGATCGGCGAGTCCGCGGAAGTCGTGACTGCCAGAACCGAGGCACCCACCTTGTTCGCGGTATCGGCCGCGCCGACGACCGAGGCGGTGGTGCCCGACCCCGACACGGCAATCAGTACATCCCCGGCGCCGATGGCGGGGGCGGTGACCTCGCCGGCCACGTGGACGCGCAGGCCGAGGTGCATCAGTCGCATCGCGGCCATCTGGACGGCCAGGCCGCTGCGCCCGTTGCCGATCACGAACACTGCCCGCGCGGTGGTGATGAGCGAGCCGGCGCGGTCCCACTGCTCTGCGGCGACGGAATTGAGTAGGCGCTCGTTCTCGTCGAGCACGATGCGGCGCCCGTCACTGAACCGTGTGCGTGTCTGCTCGACGGTGACGGTCATGGTCCTCCTCGGTGATAGCCGTTCTGGGTGTGAGAACAAGGCTGCCGACTGCGGTGCGGTGCGGCACCCGGTCGGTCGGCGGGTTCGGGCTGGCCGCTTGGCCAGTGCCGTTGCGCCGTGCCTGGCAATACGGTGAATGCGTGGTAAGCGCGGAGCACACTGTTCGGTTGCAGGTTGACGCCTGGGTGGAGATGCGTAAGGTGATCACGGGACCGCTCCCGGACATCGCGGCCCGCTTCTCCCGGTTCCTGGGCCAGTGGTGGTCGCACGATGCTCTGGTGATCTTCACCCGTGAGTGCACCGGACGCCCCCGAAAGGTCGCCGGAAACCGGGAGATCGTCGACCGGGTGACCATCGACGAACTCGACGAGATCAAACAATCCATCGAACCCGGTGGTGTCTTCGCCGGAATCCGTTCGCTGGGAGGTGGACGCCGCCGAGTCTGGGCGATCCGCGACACCGGCGACACCCTGCTCGTCCTGGTCCCGCGGCCATCTCGGACGGGCGCACCCGACCCCGATGAGATCGCGGCAATGTTCGGGATCGTCGCGACCTCCATCCAGCAACAGGTGGCGCAGGCCAGCCCCGACTATCTCGCCGAGTCCCGGGCCGCGTCGAGTGAACGCGCCCGCACCATCGCGGAACTGACGGAGGTGCACGAGGCGACCCTGTCGTCGATCCTGGGAACCCTGCGGTCGAACGACCTCGACGACCGGCGGTCCCGCATCACCGCGAGCGAAACGGCGTCGGCCGCTCTGATCGCGCTGCGGTCGGCGGGTGCCGCTGATCGCGCCCTGTCCGAGGAAGCGGTGACCACGGCATTCGCCAGGCTGCAGGGCGAATTGCGACCTCTGTTGCGGCATCGGGAGGTCGACGTCGACTACGTCGACCCGCCGGCCGACGGCCGTCCGCTTCCTGGTGAGGTGGCGCATGCGGCACGCGCGATGGTCCGCGCCATCGTGCTGGCCTTCGGCGCGCAACCGGTGCTGACCCGGCTGCGGATCGCGTGGGACTGCGACGGTGACAATGTCCTGATCGAGGTCCGCGACCAGGGGCCGGGCGCCATCGACCGCAACGCGCTGACTCGGCAACTGTCCGGACGCCTGCGCACGTTGCGCGGCCGGATCGACATCGAGTCCATCGCCGGGTGGGGGAGTCGGGTGACGCTGACCATTCCGTTGGACCCGCCCACCGCGCGTCCCGACGAGCATCTTCTGTCCACCCTGAACCCCCGCGAGCTCGAAGTCCTTGCGCACCTCGCGGTGGGCAAACGCAATCGCGCCATCGCCGAGGAACTCGGGATCAGCCAGAGCACGATCAAGTTTCACGTCGCGGCCGTGCTCAAGAAGCTCGACGTCGCCAATCGGGGGGAGGCCGGCGCAATCGGAATGCGAGCCGGAATCGCATCCGGCGATGCGTATGCCGCCCTCGGCACCAGCTAGAGCGCCGAACTTCGACCCGGTATGGGCCTCGGCTATGGGCGGGGTCAGCGGATGGTTGTCACATGCTGTCGAAGATGCGTTGTTCGGGGACGCCGGCGTTCTGTGCTGCGGTAACGGCGTCGAGGAGGTCGTCGGTGAGCTGCGCGAAGGTGGCGGATCGGACCCGTTCGGGGGGTCGGTTGCTCGGGTAGGTGGTCAGGAAGCTGTGCAGCATGGCGCAGGTGTCGCGTACGTGCTCGAGTGCCCGGCGTTGGTCGTCGTTCATCGACGGTCCGGATGACGGCCGACGTCCGAGGTCGGCGTTTGGTGCGGCGCCCTGGGCGGACAGGCGTGGTCGACCGCCCTCAACAGGTCGTGCGTGAGTCGTTTGTAGGTGGTGAGCCACCGGTGGTCGACGGGTTCGTCGCGGAGATACGCCGTCAGGGCGGCGGTGTTGTCGCCGGTATCCAACCATCGGCGTAGGTCGGTGGTGCGATCCTGGACGTGCTGTAAGGATGTGTGTGGCGAAACGGGCATCGAGTCTCCTCCGGTACGGACTTCCCTTCGGCGAGAATGAATTTGGCGTTGCTGCGTGTTTCTCGAGGCCATTGTTACCCATACCGGTGCCCGGTGCCAGGTGTTTCCCTGGTCTACACCGTTGGCAGGTAGATGCGGAAAACCCGGTCAACCCGGTACCGCCACGGTGGAACCGGGCGGACAATCGAGGGGTACATCACGGCCACGACCGAGAAGGAGTGGAGCGGTGAACCGAACCGAGCTCCCACAGACACTGCGGCGATCGTCGAAGGAGGTGCAGGCAGCCTTCGCGGCGGCCCACGAGATGGCCGTCCGGCGGTACGGCGAGGGCGAGGAGGCCCAACGAGCGGCGTACGGGGAGCTCAAACAGAGTTACGAGCTCGCAACCGACCACTGGGTTCCCAAGCAGGACTGATTTTCCTCGAGGGCCTGGTGGCGACTGGCGCGTGCATGTGCGTGGCGTCGGATTGGTGGTACCGCACTGGTCGCCACAGCGGTCAGCAGGGGAACGAGTACGACACGAGACGGCGACGTCGGCCTGAAATGCCGACCGTTCCTGCGCCCGGCTGGGAGAATTCGGAGGATGAGCACCGCCAACGACTGGAACGCGGACATCATCGCAGAATTCAGGGCAAACCAGGGCCGAGTGGGTGGCCCATTCGAGGGCGCCCCGGTGGTGCTGGTTCACCACCGGGGCCGTAAGACCGGGCAGGACCGGGTGAGCCCGATGATGTATCTACTGGACGAGGAAGATCCGGACACGATCTACGTCTTTGCTTCCAAGGCCGGTGCCCCGACCAACCCCGACTGGTACTACAACCTCGTCACCGCGGGCAAGGCAGAGATCGAACGCGGCACCGAGCAGTACCCGGTGAGTGTCGTCGAGGTGACCGGTGACGATCGGGATCGGATCTACGCCGAGCAGGGGAGCCGGTATCCCGGCTTTGCCGAATACGCGGAAAAGACGGCGGGCATCCGGACGATCCCTGTGCTGGCACTGCGCCGCGGGTGAGATCCGCCAGAATCAGGGCCATTGCTGCCGAGCGCAGTCAGTCGGGGTGTGATTCGTCGAGCAGCCGTTCGAGGTAGTTCAGGTCCTGGCGGATCATGGCGATCGCTCGTGCGGGACCTTCCGGGGGTGCCGACTGCGGGTCCTGGTGGACCAACGAGCGTACTGCCATGTCTGCGAGTTGAGTGGCGATGACTCGGTCGTCGTCCGCGTTTCCCGGCTGATGCCACCAGGCGATCCAGTTGAGCATGCCGATGACGGCCAAAGCCGCGGTGCGCGGATCGACCGGTCGCATCTCGCCGGTGCGGATGCCGTCTTCGACGACGCGGATGAATTCCTTCAGCACGTGTCGGCGGCTCTGCTCGTAGTTGCGTGAGATGTCTTCGGGTAATTCGGCTTCCGATCGGATGATCAACCGGAATCGATCTGGAGCCTGCGCCTGATGCAATGCGATGGCGGTGGCCATCTCGCGGAGCTTTTCCGTCGGACCCAGATCGGTGCGCTCGTTGATGGTATGCAGCAACGCGGCCGGTGTCTCTGTGCTCTCGCTGACCAGGCGGGAGAGGAGTTCGTCCTTGTTGGCCACGTAGTGATAGAGGGCCGGCCGCGTCAGGCCGGTTGCGTCGGCGATGTCCTGCAGCGTGGTGCTCGCGAATCCTCTTTCGGCAAACAGCCGAGTGGCTTGCTCGATGATCTGCTTTTCCACGAGCTCACGGCGAGGGTTGCTGCGGATGCCCGCGCTCTCGGTCGCAGCCTGATCGGTAGAACGGGATTTGCCCCGGCCTCGGGGTCGGCGCTCTTTCGCGGCCTCCTCGCTTGTCATGTCCGAAGGATAACGGGCGCCGACCACTGGTCGCGCACTCATGTCAAGACCCGCGACGCGGACGACGCCGGATCAGCGTCCGGCGTCGCCGGATCAGTGAAGAACGCGAGGTGCATCCGTACGCTGGCCAAACCTGCCGCGACATCTGCGCGGCAGGATGTGGGGGCCTCGACGACGACGACTGCATCTGTGTCGTGACCGAGACGTTCGGCGAAATCGAGCCTGCTGAGCAGCGATGAGCGGGTAGATGGGCCGGTGAGCCAGAGAGTTCGTGCGGTTGGCGCGGTCTCGATGAGTGCGGTGGCCTCCGGGCCCCAGGCGGAGTCGAAGTCGATGTCGAGCACTGTAGTGGTGGTGGCGCCCCGCAGGTCCGCCGGTGCGATCCGGTGCTCGAATCGGCGGTCACCGTGGTCGAGTGGTTGCCCGAGTATCCAGTCCGTGATGTCTGTGCCGGGGATCGCGTCGGCCGGCAGGTCCGCGTAGCTCGACAGGCCTTTCCTCACAAGCATGGGCGCGGTGTCGTGGAATCGGCTGAGACTGACCTTTCCGGCGCGGGTCATGTAGGCGATCAGAAGCTGTTCGACCGGTAGGTTCATCCGCTGCGGGAAGGACTCCCACCAGAGTTCGCTGCGGTGCGCGATGTGCTGAAGGTATTCGACGGCGGGGCGGCGAGTTCGCTCGTAGTGCGCGAGCGCTTCCTCGAGGTTCGGGGAGGCGGTGAGTGCGTGGTCGAGTGCGATGGCGTCCTCCATGGCGAGCTTGGTGCCCGAGCCGATGGAGTAGTGCGCGGTGTGGGCGGCGTCGCCGAGTAGTACGACATTGCCGCTGTGCCAGTGCCCACACGAGATGGTTCGGAAGCGCATCCAGCGGGTGCGGTTACCGACCAGCGGGTGGTGCTGAAGGGTGTCGGCGAACGCCTCCTGCAGGTAGTGCAGTGACGTTTCGTCGCTGTCGAGCGGCGCTGTCTGCTCGGTGGAAACATCGAATCCTGCCCGTCGCCACGTGTCCTCGTCGGTTTCGATGAGGAAGGTGCTGCGGTGTGGTCCGTACGGGTAGGCGTGCGCCACGAACGTGCCGTGCTCGGTGGTCACCGGTGTGAATAGTGCGCTCGGAAGAGCGAAATCGGTTCCGCACCAGAGGTACAGGCCGGAGCCGGTCTCGATATGTGGATCGAAGCGGTCTGCGAACTGTGCGCGTGTCCCGCTGTTGATGCCGTCGGCCGCGATGATCAGGTCCGCGTCGAGGCCGGCGATGTCCCGGCGTTCGCCGAAGTGCAGTCGGACGCCGGCCTGTCGGGCTTGTTGCTGCAGTACTTCGAGCAGGGAGGTGCGCGCGATCGCGAGGAGGTCCCCGTTCGGTAGGTGGGCGATGTGCCCGCCGACCTGCATCGACATGTCGTGCGGGTGTGCGGCGGCAACGATGGCCTCGAGCGATGCCGAATCGGCCTCGCGAAGATTGCGCTGTGTGCGGGATGCGAGGCCGACGCCGAATCCGAATGTCTTGTCCGGGGCGCTCTGTTCGTACACGGTCACCTCGGCGTCCGGATGGCTGAGTTTGAGCAGTCTCGCGGCATAGAGGCCGCCGGGTCCACCTCCGAGAACTGCGACTCGCTCGAGATTCATGGCAAAACCCTTCAGTCTTTGTGACGTTTAAGTCGAGTATTCTACGTTGCTGTCGAACAGTCAATGTGATGCGTGCAGCCGAGGTCGTGTGGCGAGTGATCGTCTTCGGGGCATGCCCGTGTGGACATGCCCCGAAGGTGTTGATCTTCAACAGAACCGGTCGACGGGGTTATCTACACGACCGCGCCGCGTGCGTCGGCTTCGGCGAGCAGTTTCGCAGCTATCTCGGTACGCAACCGCTTCTTGTCGATTTTGTTCACATTGGTGTGCGGCAAGGTCGGCACCCATTCGAGCCGTTCGGGCCACTTGAACTTCGCGACACCGAGCTGCGCCAGATGGTCTTGAATGGCGTTCATCGACAATGGTTCTCCGTCGGTGGCCACCAGATATGCGCAGGTTTTCTCCCCGAGTCGGGGATCGGGCATGGCGACTACCGCCGCGTCGGCGATGCAGGGGTGCTCGAGCAAGAGTAGTTCGAGTTCCTCGGCGTTGATCTTCTCTCCGCCCCTGTTGATGAGGTCCTTGATTCGGCCCTCGATCGACAGGTACCGCGTGCCGTCGATGACGGTGATCGCGGCGAGATCGCCGGTGCGGTAGAAGCCGTCGGAGGTGAAGGCATCCTGGTTGTGGACCGGGGCGTCGAAGTAGCCGGGGATCGTGTACGGGCCGCGGCAGCACAGTTCTCCGACGTCGCCGTCAGGGAGTTCGTTCTCGGTACCCGGCTCGAGGATGCGAATTTCGTCGTCGGGTGCGATCGGGGTTCCCACGGTCGTCAGGCGAGCGTGCGTGGAGGAGTCGAGCGGGGTCACCGTGAACAGCCCTTCGGACATGCCGAACAGCTGGCCTGCCCAATGCCCCGCACCGTCGTCGGCTCGTTCGAACAGTTCGGGTGGGACTTTGGCACCCGACAGTACGACCCGTCGGAGAGATGCGCGGGCCTTGTCGAAGTCGGGGGTCAGAACTGCCTGGTAGTGGCCGTGCCCGATGAGGACTTCGGTCGCCTCCGTCCGTGCCATCAACTCGAATGCCGTGGGAGCGTCAGCGGTGGCGAGGACCAGGCAGGCGCCGACGGAATGCGCTGCGTGCAGCCCACACGAGATTCCGGCGTTGTGAATGATCGGTATCAGGTGTGCCACGCGACTGTGTTCGTCCCAGCCGAGCCGCCGCGCGTAGAGCAGGGCGTTGTTCCAGTATTCGGCATGGATGCGCGGAATCACCTTGGGCACACCGGTGGTACCGCCGGACAGCTGGAACGCGACGACATCGAGTGGGTCGATCTGCGCTTCGATCTGTTCGACCACGGCGCGGGCCGCGGCAGGATCGGTCTCGGGGCCGATGTCTTCCAGTCGGGTCACGCCCGGCTGAGTCTCACCCGCCTCGTCGCCGACGCTGATGATGTGCCGGATGCTGGGATGCCCGGCGGCGTGTTCGCGTGCGAACTCCACGAGATCGAATCCCGCGGTGCGGGCCTCGACGATGTGCCCCACAGCGCCGACCTTCCGGCTGACGTGCCCGATCTCGTGCATGCGGTGCGCGGCCAGAGTCGCGACGGGAACCAGGCCGGCCTTGAGGCAGCCGTACCAGGCAAGGACGGTCTCCAGGCGATTGGTCAGCTGGAATATGACCGGATCGAGTCGCTCGAGCCCGAGCCGAACCAGTCCGGCCGCGATCTGGTCGGTCCGCCGGTCCAGTTCGGCGAAGCTCATCGAGCCCTCCGCGCTGATCACCGCCGTTCGATCCGGGCACCGGGTGGCGATCTGGTGCAGTCGCCGGCCGGTGGGATCGGCGCTCCACATCCCGCTTTCGCGGTAATGCCTGGCCCGGTCGGCGGGGAACGTGACGAGGCGTCCGCCCCAATCCGAGAAGGTCACCGCCGCCCTCCTGGTTCCAGTGTCATCGAAGGTTTCGCCGACATTATCGCTCCGCTACCGCGGGGAGGAGGCGGGCGATGTCCAGGGCGTGATCGGGGTGATCGGCGGGGACGATGCCGGAGTAGATGGCGGTCCAGCAACCGGGGCAGCACAGCTGCCGGAAGACGACGGGGGCGTCGACGTACTCGCGCGGATCGGAGGTCACCTGTGGTCCGGCGGTCGAGGAGGGACCTTCGAACCGGGCGAGGTCCAGCGCAGCATTGGTCTTGTCGTCTCCGAGGAGGCGTCCGCACTGGGCGCAGGCGATTGCGCGGGTGTCCCCGATCGTGACCTCCGCCAGGTTGTCGTCGAGTCTGCGAGCCCCGGCCAGGTCGAGCACGGGGGCATCGGACCGAGTAGTGCCGGAGCGGTCTCGGCGCTCCGTGCGCATCTCGTCCCGCCGATCCGAGGTCCGGATCTCATCGGCGCCTCCGCCGGAGAGGATGACTCCATAGACGGTCTCGGCACCGTTTTCGGTGACCTTGCCTTCGCGGAAGTCGGCTGCCACGGCGGCCGGGTCGCGCAGCAACGGATCACCGTAGCCGCCGCCGCCCTGCCAGTGCATGTACAGCACCTCACCGGGTGCCACGTAGCTCTCGGCGTAGCAGGCTCCGAGTTCACGGCCGCCGCCCAGATCGTCGAGGTCGTCGGGGATGCGCCCGGCCGCGAACTGTTCGACGATGTCGGTGCCGCGCGCGAGGACCTCGACGCCGGTATTGCCGGGGTATCCGCCTGCGAGACCGTTGTTCTGGGCGACGGCCTTGCCCGCCGACGCCAGTACCAGGCCCATCGGCAGGCTGGTGCCGTACGGGGTGATGGCGATGGAGGCACTGACGCCACCGCGCTGGCGTCCGGGTCCGCCGGAGTCGGGTTCCTCGCGGCGCCACAGGGTGAGCAGCGGGTAGAGGAATTCGGTCATTTCGGTGTCCGGGATGCGGCCCATCGGGATGCAGAAGAGGCCACCGGTGTCCATGCCGTCGGCGGTGGGGCGGGCCCCGTAGCCGCCGGCCATCGGCTCCATCATGATGTTGAGGAACGGCACCGACTGTTCGGGGCGTTCGTCGAGACCGGCGATCACGGCGGTGTCCCAGGTGCCGCAGCACGCGGCCTGCACGCTTGTGCCGAGATCGACCGACCGGTCGAGCATCTGCGACAGGCATTCGGCGATCAGGGTGCCGGTGAGCCAGGCGGGGCCGATCGGTCCGCGGCTGACCGCGGCGGGGAAGGTGGCGTTGTTGATCGTGCCTTCTTCGGATACCAGGTCGAAGCAGCGCATCAGCCCGCCCGCGGACCAGGGGATGTCGCCGGCGAGGATCGGAAGCAGGGCGAGCATGACTCCGCCGCGCATGCCCGCGTAAGTGCAGTTGATGACGCCGGTCTGCGGATCGGTGCCGGTGAAGTCGAAGGTGAGGTGGTCGGCGGCCTTGGTCATGGCCACGGTGATCTTGTGGATTCCGCGGTCGCCGGTGTGTGACTGATCCTGGTAGCCGGTGGCCTTCCAGGTTCCGTCGGGCAGCGAGGTGAGCTTGCCGCGCAGACGTCCCTCGGCGTCGGCCATCATCCTCTTCATCACGGCCTTGACGGTGTCGGCGCCATACTGCTCGATCACCGCGAGCAGTCGGTTGCGGCCCACCGTGTTGGCGCCGATCTTCGCGCGGAGATCGAGTCCGACGAGCATCGGCACCCGCGAGCGCCGCACCCAGGCGTCGGAGACGTCGCGTTGCAGCTCGTAGTCGCGGACCACCTTGATGGGGGGTGTCGGCAGGGACTCGGAGAACACGTCCTTTGCGGAGGGGTCGAACGAGCCGAGCCCAGATCCGCCGAGGTCGGGTTCGTGACAGATGGCGCTGGTCCAGGCGAAGAGCTTGCCCTCGTGGAAGATTGGTTGGTAGACGATCACGTCGCTCTGGTGCAGGCCGCCGCCGACCCAGGGGTCGTTGCACAGGAACATGTCGCCCTCGGTGATGCCCGGGTTGGTCGCGCGGTGCTGGAGCGTCCAGTAGATGGCGAGGTCGACGGCGCCGACGAGCATGGTGTTGTACAGCCCGACCTGCACTTCCTGCCCGATTTCGTCGCTGATCGCGAAGTCGAAGTCGTTGGCGTCGGTGACGATGGGGGAGCCGGACATGCGTTTGAGTGCTTCGCCCATTTCGTCGGTGACCGACCACAGCCGGTGCCGGATGACTTCGTAGGTCAGTGGGTCGAGGTTGTCGATGTGCTCCTGGCTGACGGTGTGGACTGCCAGCGTCGGGGGCAGCGATCGCGCGAGTGCGTCGGGATCGATGGGTCGGCTCGAGAAGATTTCGGAGCCGGGGATTTGCATGGTCATCTTCGGTGCTCCTACTGGGCGACGATGGTGAGGTTGCCGAGGCGGTCGACGGTGCCGGTGGTGTCGTGGGGAACGACGACGGTGGTCGTGGGGACTTCGATGATGGCCGGCCCGTGCAGGACGTGTCCGGCGAGCAGCTGGCTGTAGTCGTAGACGTCGGTGTCGACGTAGCCGATCCTGCCGTCCAGGCACACTTTTCGGGTTCCGATATGTGCTGGTGTGGGATCGGCGGAGTCCGCGGACTTGACCTCCGGCAGCGTGGGGGAGAACGGCAGGAGGCCGGTGGCCCGCACACGGTAGGTGATGGCCTGGATTCCGGCCTCACGGAAGCCGCTGTCTTTTCCGTAGAGTTCGGCGTACCGCTGCTCGAAGAGATCCGACGCAGCGTGGATACCGGCAGCGTCGAGGCTGCCGGAAGGCACCGCTGTCGCTACCTCCGCGAGTTGCATGGTGTAACGCATGTCGATTTCGCGTTCGATCTCCACCCCGGTGAACGTCAGCCCCTGCCGGTTGAGTTGCTCGAGAACCTGGGACTCGAGTTGGGCGAAGTTGCGCTCGGCACGGGCAGGATCGAGCGGCATGGCGGCCGGGTCGGACAGTTCAGCGGCGAGGACGATGTTGGACGAGGCCAATCCGTAGGCGGAGAACGCCGAGGCCACCTGCCCGAGCGGGACGATGACTTCCTTGACGCCGACCTCTCGGGCGTAGGCGGCGCAGTGGGCTGGGCCGGCACCGCCGAAGGCGTAGAGCACGAAGTCGCGGGGGTCGTGTCCCGCCTCGACCACCGTCTTGCGCAGCAGGTCACCGGTCTGGGCGTTCTGTACGGCGTAGATCGCCGCGGCCGCGTCTTCGACCGACAGCCCGAGGGGCTCGGCGATCCTGGTGCGGATCGCATCCCGTGCGAGGTCCTTGTCCAGCGGCTTACGGCCGCCGAGGAGTCCGCGTTCGGGCAGGATTCCGAGCACCAGATTCGCATCGGCGTTGGTCGGTTCGGTGCCGCCCTGGCCGTAGCAGGCCGGGCCGGGGACGGCCTGGGCGCTGTGCGGGCCGATCTGCAGATTGCCGCCGGGGTCGACCCAGGCGATGGCGCCGCCGCCGGATCCGATGGCGTGCACCTCGAGGGTGGGGACGTTGATCGGGTGGTGGTTGATGATGGTGCTGGACGCCCGGACGGGTTCGCCGTCGACGACGAGGCCGACGAGGAAGGTGGTGCCGCCCACGTCGGTGGCAATGATGTTGCGGTGGCCGAGTTGCTTGCCGAGGGACACCGCACCGACCACGCCACCGGTCAGCACCGAACCGACGGTGCTGATCGCGTTCTTCGGTGCCTCGGCGGCTGCGACGGCACCGCCGTTGCTTTGCATCACCAGCAGGGGTCCGGCGAGTGTGCGTTCCCGCAGCTTCGACTCCAGTGAACCGAGGTAGTCACGCAGCCCGGGCCCGATCTGGGTGCTCATGATGGTCGTCGCGTTGCGGGCAAATTCGCGGATGCGCGGGCTCACCTCACTCGACAGGGACACGAACACCGTCGGGTCGATCTCGTGGACGAGCTCACGGATGCGCTGTTCATGCGTCGGGTTGCGGAACGACCACAGCAGTGAGACCGCGATCGCGGTGATGCCGTCGGCGAGAAGCGTGCGGATGGCTCGACGGGCGGATTCTTCGTCGAGTGCGACGACGACGTTGCCGTCGCGGTCGAGTCGTTCGGTTACTTCCAGGGCATGCTTCTTCGGTATCAGGCCATGAGATTTGCTCTGCCCCATGACATTTTGCAACTGCTCCGGTGAGCCACCCAGGTATCGGCCCTCGACATTCATGATGTAGATGGAGTCGCGGTGACCCTTGGTGGTGAGAAAGCCGACCGGGGGCACGTTGCCCATGACGAGCGCGTTGAGCGACGACGTGGTGCCGTGTGCGATGTGGTGGGTGTTCGCCAGCATTTCCTCGATCGGGCAGCCCAATTGCCCGGCGAGGACCTCGAGGACATCGATCACGCCGCGGGAGTAGTCCGGCGGTGTCGAGGGGGCCTTCGCAGCGAGAATAGTGCCGGCATCGTCGTCCAATACCGCGTCGGTGAACGTGCCACCGACGTCCACTCCGATCACATATGCCATTGCAGCTGCGCTCCTTCGTGCTGGGGGGAAATTCAGGGGGCGGTGTGAGGTCATCCTCGAACACTCCTTACGTCTGTGTCGAGTATTCGACGTGAATGATGACATGTCAAGAGCCAACTGTGAGTGCCGTCACGGATGTGAGGAAGTTATGACGAACCCACACCCGCGCCACTCGGGGCTTGACGAATCATCATCAGCGTCGAATACTCGTCATAGGCGTAAATCTACGTCCGACTCCACATCAGAAGGGCCACAACATGGGCATTCATCGCATCGGACTCGTCGTACCGAGTTCGAATGTGACCGTCGAGACGGAAATGCCGGCACTGCTCAACCGGCATGCGCACGCGCGGTTCTCGTTTCATTCGAGCCGGATGCGGATGCAGTCCGTGTCCCCGGAACAGCTACGGGCGATGAACGCCCAACGCGAGCGGTGCATCCTCGAACTCGGTGATGCCGGGGTAGACGCCATCCTCTACGCGTGCCTGGTCGCCCTGATGTCGGTGGGGCCCGGAGAGCATCAGCGGGTGGAGGGGCTGATTGCCGAGCAACTGGCCACCGGCGGTTCGGAAGCGGCGATCCGCTCGAGCGCGGGCGCACTCGTCGAAGCGCTCCATGCCATCCACGCCGAACGGATCGTCCTGGTCACCCCCTACGTGCGTCCCCTCGCCGAGCAGGTCGTCGCGTACATCGAGGCCGAAGGAATTCAGGTAGTGGACTGGCGAGCCCTCGAAGTCGCCGACAACGCGGAGGTCGGCTGCATCCCAGGCCACCGGGTCATGGACGCCGCCCGATCACTCGACCGTGCCGGAGCCGACGCGTTGGTGATCTCCGCGTGTGTGCAGATGCCCTCACTCGACCTCGTCCAATCGGCCGAAGACGAGTTCGGGCTGCCCGTCCTCTCGGCCGCCACCGCCGGCGCCTACAGCCTGCTGCGGGCGCTCGACCTTGCGGTCGACATTCCCGGAGCCGGCGGTCTGCTGCGTGCCGATGCTCCGGCCACCGCTGTTCAGTAGCCTCGAATCCATTGGAGTTCACCATGTCCGACCTGCAGCACACAGTCAAAGGCGTCGACCACGTCGCCTACCCGACATTCGACCCCGCCGCGACCGTCACGTTCTACCGCGACGTTCTCGGGTTCCCGGTGGTGCACTCGATCTGCGCGGCCGGCTGGGGCCCGGAGAAACACCCCGACTTCATCCATTTCTTCTTCGATATCGGCAACGACGACCGATTGGCCTTCTTCTACTACTTCGGCCTCGAACCGTTCGATGGCGGCCCGCAGGGCGACTCCTACTCCCGGTTCGCGGAGGACGTCCCGATCTTCTTCATCCGCTCCCGCCATCTGGCAATCCACGTGGACAGCGAAGACGACCTGATGGAATACCGGCGGCGCTTGGATCACAGCTCGTGGCCGGTGGAGATGCAGATCCAGCACGAGACGATCGAGTCGATCTACACCCACGACCCCAACGGCTACATGATCGAAATTACCCGGGCGCTGCGCCCGGTCACCCCGCAGGAAGACCTCGACGCCAACCTGACCATCGACGCCCTCGTCGACGTCGTGACCGGCCCGGACCCCAGCATGGCCGCGCTGCTCACCCGCAAAGCCGATCTGATCACCGAACGGGCAGCGGCCTGGCAGCAGGAGCAGGAATCGAAGGAGATGGTGACACGATGACGATCCTGTTCATCCTCGACGTCCCGGAGAACACGGCTGTCGCCGAGGTGGCCGGTCGCAACCCGGCGGTCACCGTCGACCACGTCGGACCCTATTTCCGAATCGTCTCCGACTCGGCCATCGTCATCGACCGCCGCGCCACCGGCTGCCGCCACGCCGTCTGGTACAGCAGCGTCGCAGGATTGGCGCAGTCCCGCATTACACAGTGGGACAAGGACGCCATGCGAGTCGAGCCGCAATGAGCGAGAGCACCCAACGGCTCGGCGCCGGACGGTACATCGACGCCGCGCAGGCCCCCGACGCCACCGTCACGTCGGTACACGAACTCGCCACCGCGGATGGCGCGAAGGTCTCCGGTGTCCTGCGGACGGTGCCCGGCGCGCACACCGTCGTCGCGCTGACGCACCCGCGCCAGGATCTGACTCACCACGTGCTGGTGCCCGAACTGCTCGCCCGCGGGTACGCGGTGTGGACGCAGGGCACCCGATCGGTCAACAATGACATCGCACTGGTGCACGAGCAGGCCTTGCTGGATGTCGCGGCCGGGCAAGTATTCCTGCGGGAGAGGGGTTTCGACCACGTTGTCGCCCTCGGCCATTCCGGTGGCGGGACCCTCTTCGCGTTCTACCACCAGCAAGCCGGTTTGCCGTCGGGGGAGCGGCTGACCCATACCCCCGCGGGCAGACCCATCGATCTCGCAGGGACCGAGATGCCCCGGCCCGACGCGGCGATATTCATGGCACCGCACCCCGGTCAGGGCGCACTGCTGCTGCGGCTGATCGACCCATCGGTCGTCGACGAGTCCGACCCGCTCTCAACGGATTCGGACCTGAACCCGTTCGATCCCGCCAACGGATTCGCCGAACCACCCCACAGTTCCTCCTACTCACCCGAATTCATCACCCGCTACCGCCAGGCGCAGCACGACCGCATCGCCCGCCTCGACACCATCGCCCGGCAACGTATCGACGAAGCCTCCGACGCGCGCCGGCGGTACACGAGCACCGCCGATCCAGCGGATCGCCGCGCTGCCCTCGCACCCCGCGTCCTCACCGTCTACCGCACCGACGCGGACCTGCGGTTCGTCGATCTGTCGCTGAACCCGAACGAACGCCCTTACGGGTCGCTGTTCGGCCGCCGACCCGACCTGACCAACTACGGACTCGTCGGCTTCGGCCGCTTTGCCACGCCGGACGCCTGGTTGTCGACCTGGTCCGGGCTCAGCAGCAACGCCGACTTCCTGCGCTGCGCCCCGACGGTGACCGCACCGACACTCTTCGTCGAACTCACCGGAGACCAAGCCTGCTTCCCCGACGATGCCAAGACGATGTGCGATGCACTCGGCTCGACGGACAAAACCCACGTCCGTGTCGCCGGCACTCACTTCGGCGGACCGATCCGCGACCGCGCACCCACCGGTGCCAGCCTCGCCGCCGGAGACATCGGCGCGTGGCTGGCAGTCAGATTCCCGTAAATAGACGACCACAACCCGATACGCCGGACCTCGCGCCGCAGTGACCTGACTTCTTCCGCAGGTCACCGCGGTCGTCGGTCTGGGCTTACCCTCCGAGCGGAGAAACCGATGCGTGCCCGTATCTCACCCGCAGCCCCCGTTGTCGGGCTCTGCCTGATGGCCCTCGTCCTCGAGGGCTATGACCTCCTCATGTACGGAACAGTGGTTCCGTCACTGCTCACCTACGCCCCCTGGGACCTCGACGCCACAGACGTCGGGATGCTGGGCTCGCTCACCGGCATCGGCATGCTGGTCGGTGCCCTCCTCGCCGCGGCGGTTGCCGATCGGTGGGGACGCCGCCGCACCCTCCTCGCCGCCGTCATCACGTTCTCCACAGCCATGGGTGCGTGCGCGATCGCACCCACCCCCGAGGTGTTCGGGGCGGGGCGCTTCGCCGTTGGACTCGGCGCCGGTGTCCTCATGCCCACAGCCGCCGCCACACTGATCGAATTCGCCGAACCCCGCGCCCGGGCCCGGTCGCTGGCCATGGGGTTCGTCGGCACCTGCATCGGCGGCATACTCGCCGGAGTGCTTTCCCTGTGGTTGGTGCCCACCCACGGCTTCCGGTCGATGTTTCTCGCCGGCATGGTGCCGGCGCTGATGTTCTTGCCCCTGATGCTCGCGTTCCTCCCGGAATCACCCGCCTACCTCGCTTTCCGTGGAGAACATGCCGCCGCGGCTGCGATTGCCGACCGGTATGGCGTCGAACGCACCGCCGGCCCTACTTCCACCCCGCCCAGCCGGGACCGTGGCCTACACGCACTCTTCGGTATCGACCGCACTCTCACGACCCTGTTGTTCTGGTGCATGACGCTGCTCTGTTTGCTGGTGTTGTTCGGCGTGGCGACCTGGCTACCCGCGCTGATGAAATCGGCCGGATACCCTCTGGGCGCGTCCCTGTCTTTTCTCCTGACCCTGAACATCGGAGGCGCCCTGGGTGCCCTCGGCGGCGCCGTGCTCGCGGACCGGTACGGGATCAAACCCGTCACTGCAGCATTCTTTCTGTGCGCCGCGATCGCACTACTGCTCGTTACCACCACTCCGCCGTTGGTCGTCGTCTACTTGTTGGTGTTGCTCGCCGGAGTCGGCACGACCGGCACCCAGATCCTTCTCAATACGTTCATCGGCAGTCACTACCCCGCATCGAACCGTGCCACAGGACTGGGTATGGCCTTGGGTGTGGGCCGGATCGGGGCGATCGTCGGCCCCACCTACGGTGGCGTCCTCGTCGCGATCGGGACCGGAACCAACTGGCAACTGGCGGCTTTCGCAGCACCGGCCGTCGTCGGTGCCATCCTGACCGTGCTCGTTCCTCAGCGCACACCGATCCACCGATTCGCTCAGACCCGACGTCCTTCCGCGGCCGCGGATATCGATCGGAACGCTGTTTCATGACCGTCGGCCGGGAGTGGCGCAGATCACGGTCGGATATAGGATGTTCTGCGACATGACGAAGCTGCTCATCGCGATGGCCGGGGCACGAACGATGGACACCTCCGGCTACCTGTTCCGCGCGAAACAGTAAGGGGCAACCACAGTGGCACGCCTGCAGTCACTCAACGTCGGTATGCCGAAAGACGTGCCCTGGCAAGGCCGGACCGTCCACACCGGCATCTTCAAGTACCCCGTCGACGGTCCCCGCATGGTCCGCACGCTCAACATCGACGGCGACGGTCAAGGCGATCTCGGCGGTCACGGCGGAGAAATTCGTGCCGTGCTCGTCTACCAATGTCAGTCCTACGACTTCTGGCGGCGTCATCTCGGTCGCGACGATCTCGAATACGGCCAGTTCGGTGAGAACTTCACCGTCGACGGCCTACCCGACGACGAGGTGCACATCGGTGACCGCTATCGGATCGGTGACGCCGAGTTCGAGGTCACTCAGCCACGCGTCACTTGTTATCGGGTCGGAATGCGCCTGGGTGAACCCGAGATGCCTGCGCTGCTGGTTGCCCACCACCGGCCCGGGTTCTACTTCCGGGTCATCACCGAAGGTTACGTGCATGCAGGCGACGAGATCATCCGCACCCGGATCGGCCGACACCGCATGAGCGTCGCCGCGATCGACGCACTGCTCTACCTACCCGACCGGGACATCGGCCAACTCCGGAACGCAGTGGACATCCCCGCGCTCAGCCCCGGCTGGCAGCGATCGTTTCGCGATCTGCTCGACACCGCAGAGCACCCGACTCGCGCCGAAGAGCCGCCCGTCGGCGCCCAACCGGACGGCTGGGCCGGCTTCCGACCGCTGCGGGTGTCACGGATTGTTCCCGAGAGCACAACCGTGGCGTCGATCCACCTGGCACCACACGACGACGCCCCGCTGACCCGGCCGAAACCCGGCCAGTACCTCACCCTCCGCGTCGCCGGCGCCGCCGACCCGCCACCGGTGCGCAACTATTCGCTGTCCGCCGCTCCGTCGGACAACGAGTACCGCATCAGCGTCAAACGCGAGACCCAGGGCCTCGTCAGCACCTATCTCCACACGCAGTTACGTGTCGGCGATACCGTCGACGTCGCTTCTCCGCGTGGCGATTTCGTTCTCACCGAAGACCACGATGACACCACGCCCGTGCTCCTGCTCTCGGCCGGCGTCGGGGTGACCCCCGTTCTGGCGATGCTGCATGCACTCGCCGCAGCCCACAGCAAGCGCGACATCTGGTGGCTGCACACCGCCCATTCAGCCGCCGAACACGCTTTCGCGGCCGAAGCGCACCGGTTGCTGACCAGTGTCGACCGAGGTCACGAACACGTCTACTACACCGCCCAGGGGCCGACGGCGAACCTGGTTCCGCCGGCCGTCCCCGGCCGCATCAACCGCGAAGCTTTGGCCGCACTGGGCCTGCCCACCAACGTGGTCACCTACCTGTGCGGTCCCACCGCGTTCATGGCCGCGCTCCGCGAGGTACTCCTGCACATCGGTGTGGAGTCCGACCGCATCCACACCGAGTTGTTCGGCGCACTCCCGGCCATCAACCCCGGACTCACCGACTCCACCCACACCCCGCCGCACCAGCCCCCGGGACCCGTCGGCACCGGGCCGCGCATCACGTTCACCCGCAGCGGACTCACCGTGCCATGGAGCGACCAGTACAGCACCGTCCTCGATTTCGCCGAAGCCTGCGACGTTCCGACCCGCTGGTCGTGTCGCACCGGCGTGTGCCACACCTGCCAGACCCCGGTCCTCTCCGGGACCGTCCGATACCGACCGGACCCCCTGGAACCCCCGATCCCGGGCACGACCCTCTTGTGCTGCTCGCAACCCGAAACCGACCTCGTTCTCGATCTCTGACAAGCCAGGGGGCCCACGTGGCTCCGTCGCGCCAACTACCGCTGGAAAACGCAAAGCGTCACGGATCGATGATTTCCCGCGCCTATTCACGCAGTAGCTAAGATTGCGTCGTGGACGGTGTCTGGCCGCTTACGGGCAGGGATGAGGAACTGCGGCGCATCTGGGCGGCTATCGAAGGCTCTGGTGATGGCTCTGGGGTTCTTGTGGCGGGCGGTGCCGGTGTTGGCAAGAGTCGGTTGGCGAGTGCCGCCGTCGCCGTACTTGCCAAACGGCACGCCGTCCGGTGGGTCACCGCTACGGCCTCGGCTCGAACTCTTCCGTTGGGAGCGTTTGCTCAATGGGCACCGATCTCGCAGGCCGACCCGATGATGGTCATCCATACCGTCATCAAGGCGCTCACTGCTGGCGACAAGCCCGTAGTCGTGGCCGTCGACGACGTTCACCTGCTCGACGACCTGTCCGTCGTCGTCATCCAACAACTCGTGCAGCGCGGCCTTGCCAAGGTCGTGCTCACCCTGCGCAGCACAGAACCGGCCCCCGACACCATCACCACCCTCTGGAAAGACGGGTTCCTCAACCGGATCGATTTAGATCCCCTGCGCAAGAACGACACTGAACGCTTGCTTTCGCAAGCGCTCGCTGGGCCCGTCGCCCCCGCAACGGCGGCCGAACTGTGGAACCTGACCCGCGGCAACGTGCTGTTCCTGCGGCATCTCGTTTGCCAGGAACGCGACGCCGGACGGCTCGTGAGCGACGTCGGCACCTGGCGGTGGAGCGGTGAACCCGTCGTCTCACCCACCCTCGCCAAACTCATTACCGGCCAGCTTGGTTCGCTGACCGATGACACGGCAGAAGTCCTCGACTACCTCGCGATTGGCGAACCCATAGACGGCACGGTGTTGGAAGCCCTCACCAGTCCGCACGCGGTCAAGGAAGTGCATTCCCGCGGCCTCATCGACATGACCAGCGAAAACGGCGATATCGCCGTCCGCCTCAGCCACCCCCTCTACGGTGAAGTCCGTCGCAGCACTGGCAACCTCCTACAACTGCGCCGCCTGCGCGGTCGTCTCGCAACCGCTCTTTCCACCCGCGCTGATCCAACACCCGCAGCTTTGTTGCGACGCGCATTGCTGAGACTCGAATCCGACCTGCCGCCCGACCTGGGGCTCTACCTCGCCGCCACCGCCACCGCACTACGACTCCACGATGCTCCCCTCGCCCTTCGCTTCGCGGACGCCGGACATATATCTGACAGCGGCTTTCAAGGCGCGATGCTGCACTACTGGGTGCTCAATAACGTCGGTCGGGCACAGGATGCATTCGCCCTGCTCGAGGCGCTCGATCAGAACGCGCTAACGCTCGAGGAGCAACGGCGACTGTCCGTTATGCGAGTCGGCACCCTCTGCTGGAGCCTCGGCGATCCCGAACGGGCGAGGCAAGAACTGGCAATCGCCAAGGTAGCGCCCTATAACCACGAATCGTCCGAGCTAGCCGCATTCGAGGCACTCCTCGAGTCGGTGCAAGGCCGCCGACCCGACCACGCGATCGCCGCAGGAAACGTGGTCTTTCAGACTGCGCCGAGCGATATGGCATTCGTGCTCACCTCATGCGCCCTGGTCATTGCCCACGGTTACTCAGGAAATGCCGCCAAGGTTTTTCCATTGACCAAGCGGGCCTCCGCCTTAGTCGCAACCTCTAGTGATGCGTCCGCGCTGGAGTATGGGATCGTCTACTTCCACATCGAAGCAATGTTCATCGCGGGGTACCTTCAGGCCGCGGAACAAGTCATGACCCAGTTTGTCGAGTATGCCGCGAACACTCCCGGAACCATAGGTTTGTTCGTCTCATTGCTCCACAGCTACGTTGACCTCTCCCAAGGCCATCTGAACGCTGCGCTCGAGGTTCTGAACAGGGCGGATCGCGAATTCCGTACCACCACGTACGACAGATCAGCTGTCGTCAGCTGCCGGGTTTACCTGATTCTCGCGTTATCGCATCGCGGGGACGGGAAACGCGCAGCGGAGCTGGTGCGCGATCTCGACACGCTGAATCCCTACGGCTTCCTCCGATCAGCGTGCACCCTAGCCAAAGCATGGGCTGCGGCCGCCCAGCAGATGATCGCCGAGGCAATCCGCCTCGCCCGGAAGGCGGCCGCGATCGCGGCCGATCGCGGCCACTTCGGCCAAGAACTCCTGTGTCTGCAAGCCGCATCGCAATTCGGCGATCACACCACAGCGCACCGGCTGAACGAGCTCACCGACCTCGTCGACGGGCCACGGGTCCACGCCGTTGCACTGCATGCCAACGGTCTGACCAGCGTTGACGGCGAAAAACTTGCCGAGGCCTCACGGCGGTACGAAGAAATCGGTGACATCGTCGCAGCGACCGATGCCTCCGCCCAAGCCGGAACTCTCTTCCGCGAACAGCAACATCATGGTTCCGCACTGACAGCCATCGACCGTGCCAGGACGCTGGCAGGCACCCACCGCGGACTCAACACCCCCGCACTGCGCCAAGCCGGCGAAACCACCCCACTCACGAGACGGCAGCGCGAAATTGTCGCCCTCGTCTCCCAGGGCTTCACCAACAAAGAGATCGCCGAACGCCTCGGAGTCTCCATCCGCACAGTCGAAGGCCACCGCTACCACGCCAGACTGCGCTGATCGCGCGTCGCCGCAGTAACCAGAAAATCGCGTAGTCGACTACGCGGTTCAGATCCGCGACTGAGCGTGACGATCATTGCTGTCCCATGAAACTTGAGAAGCGCTTCGAGGCGATAAGCCAGCCCAGCCCCGGATGGTGCGTCCGGACTGCAGTTCGAGCGTCCTCATCGAGGAGTAACCCATGAATAACGACAAGCACCTCAAGCATCTCGGCGAGCTGGCGGTGGCAGTGGGCATAGGGCTTGCGGTCGCCCCGGCCGGCATCGCGGTGGCAGCACCGTCCGTCGGCGACTCGTCCACGTCGTCGAGTCCTGACTCCTCCGACCAGACATCGTCCGACCGGCGCTCCACGGACCGATCCACGGACCGATCCACGGACGGGACCTCGTCGGACAGGACGTCCTCCGGCGCATCGCGCACCGACTCGGACTCGTCGAGCGGCAGATCCGGATCGTCCACGACAGGCGACTCGACCACGGATTCGCAATCCACCTCCGGCACGGATTCACAATCCACCTCCGGCACCGATACCCACTCCACCACGGGCACCGACTCCACGTCCGCCACCTCGAACGACGACACGAACGGGTCCGGCGCGACGACCCCCGACACCGCCACGGCATCCGACCCCACGACACCCGACAGCTCGTCGACGGCGAACGGCGGTGGCATTCCGGATTCCGGCACGACAGCAGACGAGTCCGAGCAGGTCGGATCGAGTTCTGCCAACACGGCACAGGCCACGATCAACGAGTCCGGTGCCGCGATCGCACCGGCCGACCGGCCCCCGGCCGGAGCAGTCACCGAGTCATCGGATTCGTACGCGTCCTCGACACCGGCACAGGGTCACGACCGCGCATCTGCGGGAAGCGCCGTTGCGCCGAACCCCCCGACCGCCCCGGCGACGGGCAGCTCGCGCACGGCACCAGACCCGGCCGCCACGGCGGAGGACCCGGCAGCGCGCGGACCCGCCCCGGCCGCGCCGGCAGCGATTCCGGACGCAGTTCCGGCGACGGCGACGGCTCCCGCGATCACCACGACCGACGGCACGACAGCCCTGACGCGCCGGGTATCCGACACCCGTGCCGAAGCACCGCACGTCGGGACGCAGGCATTGGCCCCGTCTCTCCCCACCCCGGCGGTGGACGTCGCATCCAGCGTCGTGTCGAAGGTGCTCGGAGCCCTCGGGCTACGTCCGTTCCTGTCGAATGACCCAACCGTACCGATCGAGTCGCCCACGTTCTGGGCGTTGGCCGCGGCATGGTGCCGTCGACAGGAAAAGGTAATCACCGCCGATGCGAGCCGAGCCCTGGCTGCCGCCCCCGTCACGACCGGCGAGCCGATCGAATCGTTCGCCGCCGCGAGCACCGCATCCACCGGCACGAGCTCTGCAGCCACTGCCGGGCCGATCGTCGGTGTGCCCGACCGCAGCACCGGTTCGGTGCTCGGCTCGATCAATTCGCCTGGAACCCAACTCGGTTACACGGTCACCGGACCGCCGAGCCGCGGAACGGTCACCGTCGACGCTACCGGCGGTTTCACCTACACCCCAACCCAGGTAACGCGCCAGGCGGCCGCGCTGAACCCGAGCGCCGATTACGACTCGTTCACCGTCACCGTGACCTCCGGGCAGTCCAGCAACCCGGTGACCGTGCAGGTGCCGGTGTCTGCGGCACGGATCCAGGTCGCGCAGTCCACCACTGTCGGGTCCAACCCGTCCGGTGCGGCGTTCGCAGGCACCAGAACCTATGTGGCAAATCAGGGTTCGAAGAGCATTTCCGTACTCGACGCAGGCAACGCCGTCATCGGCTCGGTGCCCGTCGGCACCTCGCCGACCGGCGTCGCAGCCAACCCCTCCGGGACCCGGGTGTACGTCACCAACAGCGGCAGCGGCAACGTGTCGGTGATCAACACCGCCACCAACACGGTCGTTGCCACCGTCAAGACCGGCACCACACCCAGCGCCGTGGCCGTCAACCCTGCCGGCACTCGCGCGTACGTCACCAACAGCGGCAGCGGCAACGTGTCGGTGATCGATACCGCCACCAACACGGTCGTCGCGACCGTCAAGACCGGCACCACACCCAACGCCGTGGCCGTCAACCCTGCCGGCACTCGCGCGTACGTCACCAACCGCAGCAGCAACACCGTCTCGGTGATCAACACCGCCACCAACACGGTCGTCGCGACCGTCAAGACCGGCACCACACCCAACGCCGTGGCCGTCAACCCTGCCGGCACTCGCGCGTACGTCACCAACCGCGCCAACAACACCGTCTCGGTGATCGACACCGCCACCAATACCGTCGTCGCCACCGTCGCCGTCGGTTCCCAGCCGACGGCCGTGCGCGTCACGCCCGACGGAAGCGCAGCCTATGTCGTCTCCAATCCGGACACCCTCACCGTCATCGACACGCGCACCAACATCGTCGTGTCCACCCTCTCCATCGACTCGCCCGCCGAGTCCGGCGACCACTCCATCGCGCTGAGTGCCGATGGTTCCCGGATGCTCGTCACCGATGCGAGCGACGGGCGGGTACGTGCCCTGACGCTCACATACGTGAACTCCGCGCCCACAGCGAGCTGGACGGCCGGCACACCTCGGGCGTCCGACGGCGCGGTCGTCGTCACCCTCGTCGACCCCAAAGACCCCGATGGCGACCCGGTGACCTTCACGAACACCGCCCCCGGGTCCGGATCGGTCCTCTCCGACGGCTCGACTTTCACCTACACCCCGACCACCGCCGCCCGCGACCTCGCCCTGCAATCACCGGGCGAGGACGCCGACCAGTTCACCATTGCCCTCGCCGACGGCCACTCAGTGACGAACATCGTTGTCACCGTTTCGGTCTCGCCGACGCAGGTTCCGGATGTCCTCGAGGTCGAGTCGACCGCCATCACGGTGGGAAGCGGTCCGACCGGCGCGGTGATCGTCGGCGACCGGCTGTACGTCGTGAGTGAGGACGGCTTCGTGCAGGTCGTCGACCGCGACACCAACACGGTCGTCGGGGCGCCGATCGAGGTCGACTGGGCGTCGTCGAACATCGCGGCCGCCCGCACGTGGGTGTATGTCAACAGCCCCTATTCCGGCACTGTCTCGGTGATCGATACGAGCACCGGCACCGTCGTCGACACGATCTGGCTGCCCATCTCCCCTGACTTCCAGGGCTATTCCCTGGCGCAGGAGTTGGCCGTCAGCCCCGACGGGACGCGCCTCTACGCCAGCGGTGAGGACGGCACGGTGTCGGTCGTCGACACCGCCACGAACGACGTGATCACCTCCCAGCCCCTCGGATACTTCACCGATATGGCCGTCGGCGAGGACCGTCGCCTGTACGGCACGAGCGGCGCGTCCGTTACCGTGATCGACACCGAATCCATGACGGCGATCAGTACCCTGGGAGTCGGGCCGGTGTGGGACCTCACCCGCTCGAGCAGCGAGTTCACCGATGTCACCAGCAGTGTCGCTGTCAACGCGGACGGCACCCGAGCCTATGCCACCTACCACGTCAGCACGGTGGAACTCGCCAGCGGCGGCTACTCCAACGGACATTTCATCGTCGACCGCACAGGACGGACCTGGCGCGTGACGGGCGGATACGAGGTCGTCACGGTGATCGACGTCGACCCGTCCAGCACCACCTACGGGACCCAGCTCGCGACGGTCCGGCTGCCCGAGGGAGCACAAGACGTGGCGATCAGCGCGGACGGCGATCTGCTGTATGTCTCCGGCGCGGACGGCCGGACCGTCTCGGTGATCGACACCTCGACATACGCCGTCCTCGGGACCTTCGTCACCGACCCGGACGGCTCGACCTCCGGGACGTACGGACCCTACCGATTCCTGCTCGTCGATCCCGATCCGGACACCGGCGGAACGCTGTACGTCACCGACTACGCCGACGGCGCCGTGTACGCCGTCACCGGCGCACCGGGCGGCGCACCCGCCGCTGTGCTCACCTGACCGAACCGACACGCTGGATGACGCGAACGACCCCCGATCCCTAGCGGGAGCGGGGGCCGATTCGTCGGACGCGACTAGCGGTAGTCGGAACCGAATCCATAGTCGTCCAGCGGAACCGCAGCGCCGGTGCCCTGGCCGAAGCCTTCCGGGCTGTACTGGCGACCGCCCAACCGTTGACCGCGCTGCCGGCCACGGTTCAGGACCGGGTAGGGAATTCCGAGGTGTGGCGGGTATACGCGCGCCAAGTTGTGGATCTGGTCTTGGGCGCAGTTCGATTTGGGGATGACTTGCCACAATCGCTCGATGAAACGCGGTCTAGTCATTCCGAAAGTTACGAGGATTTCCTCCGCGCTAGCGCCCCCGTATGGTGCCCACTTGCAAGCGAATTCGATGAGGCGCTCTGCTTCGATGTCAGGGTGGGCGCGTTTGCGGTCGGCTTCGTCCCAGGCGGCACGGCGGCTGTGGCGCCATCGGCTGTACTCGCGAGAATTCATAGGATTTCGTCGACCTTATTGTCGAAGGTGGGCCATCGGAATTTGGCAGGTCACTGTGCTCGTCTTGACTGTCAGAGCGTGTATCCCATAGCACGCGCTACCCGGGTAATAGTCGAATCCGAGCAGGTCATGTTCCTCGGGGACCGGACGTCAACGTGCACCGGCTGGTCCGCTGCGTCGCCCGGTTCCTGGTGCAAGTTGGTCCCACCTGAGAGGACTACTGCACGCCGACTGGTGAGTTCGTCCAGCGCCTGATCACTGTGGACTGAGTGCGTTGAACCTGTCACTGGCGGCGGCTCGCTCGGAAATCTCGAGCGCGCGGTAGCCGTGGTAGTAGGTCACGAGCATGAGTGTCCAAACCGACATCGCCAGGATGTAGAACAGCGTGTGATCCACATCATCACCGGGGATGGGGAAGAAGTCGTAGATCACGGCCACGAACGCCCCGAGTACCGTCGCCACGAACACCCATACCGCGATTCGTCGTTCGCCGATCCGCCACAGGCGAGCAGCGACTGCGAGCATGAACAGGGCGACAGCGAGATTGAGTACGAGGTAGAAGATCGCCCACCCCAGCTCGACGGGACGCACATCGAGTGCGCGGTTCATTCCCACCCCAACCGCCGCTGCGACCGCACCGGCATCGACCATCCACGAAGGGCGGTATCCGTGGGTCACCGCCAACATCCCGAGCACGATGATCAGCGTCATGCCGAACGAACGCGAGAACGCGTCGAAGAACACCATCAGGTGATAGCTGAGGCTCGAGTGCGAGACTCCCGTGGCGGCCAACAGGACTACGTTGGCGCCGGACGCCCCGATCACCAGCCACTCCAGTGCGAGCAGGTAGTTGGGCCTGTCGCGGATGAACTTGACGCCGTAGTAGAAGCCGGCGGCCAGTATGCATAGGTCGGCAAGCGGGCCGCGTTCTCGTCGTCCAGCAGGCAGGCGGCGGCGCGGTCGCCGACGATGAGGAACCGCTCGTAGCCGAGCCGAGTGGGTGCCTGCTCGTCGAGATGGGTTTGCACGATCACCTCAAACAGCTGCAGGGCACGCGTAGTAGCCGGTAGGGGAACCGGAGAAGGGCCCTCGTGAGACCGCCGAGCGTCACACCGCTGCTCCCGACCAGGACCAATCCGATGACCTCACACCGGCACATCACCACCGATCACGACGAGATCCGCGGTTGGATTCAGGCGCACCACGGCGCACCGGCACGAACGGCGGCGACCACCGACGCCGTAGGCGCTCTGCATATCGACTTTGCCGGGGTCCGCACTGGCGCGCTCGAGCACATTTCCTGGCAGGAGTGGTTTACTGCGTTCGATGCGCAGGGCCTCGCCCTGTGCTACCCGGATCCGCATGTGCGCGGCGGAGCGAGCGCGTGGTTCGAACTCGTGCCCCGCGGTCTCGGCGGCGGGTTTCATCCCTGACGTGAGCGGAGTGCCCACGTTCGGGGTGTGTTGGCAGTCGTACCCAGCGCCCACCTCGGTACACCATCGGGCCTGACCAGCGGGAATTTGCTCACGCCATGACCGGCTCGTGCCATGTAGCGACACTCCGAGCGCATCGTGGGCGGTGGGGACGTGTCGGTTGCGCGCCCGCGTACCGGGGTACGCGTCGCGAAAGACCACGTTGATCCGAAGGTCGGGGCGCCGGAGGATGTCCGCCGATGACCGATATCGTCACTGTCGACGAGAACGGGCGCTACCGGCTGCATCTGGAGCGCCGTTTGCACCACGACTGTGACGAGGTGTGGCGGGTGCTGCGCCTGCTGCATCCCGCGTGCGGGGGTCCGGGCATGCTGTGCCGGGTCCGGCCGCCCAGCCTGCTCGAGTACGCCTGCGGGGAGAGCGTGCTGCGGTGGGACATCACCGGCGAGGGGCACTCCCGGTCGGTTTTGCGGTTCAGCCACCAGTGCCCCCGCCGTCAGGACGGAATCGAAGAGATGGGCTGGTGGCTCACCGAGCTCGACGTCCTCGGCGAACTACTCGACGGGGTGGAGGTGACCGATTTCCAGCGCCGTGCCGAGGACATGATCGACCGCTGTCGACGCGCGTTCGAATAGGGACATCCCACGGCAGTAGCTGAGCGGCATGCGCGATCTGGCGTGGCTCGCGGCCAACCAGGGAAGAACTCGCGGCCAACCAGGGAAGAATAGGCATATGGCCCAGCCACCCAGCTCTACGCGACCCGCGAGCCCGGGTGTAGTGCGGTAGCCCGTCCACGCTTGTCCGGAGTCTCGCGTTGTGTGCGCGGTTCAGCGGCCCGTTCCGTGGGTATCGGGATGGTGCAGTGCGTAGCGGCCGGGCCCGGTGGCCTTGGCCCGGTACATCGCCCGGTCGGCGTGATGAATCAGCTCGTGCGGGGAGACGTTGGCACCGGTGACGGCGATACCGATACTCGCGGTGATCGGTCCGTCACCCGGGTGCGGGTCCACGGTGGCGATTCGGTCGGCGATCCTAATCACGTCCGCTGGGCCGGTGACGGCCGGGCACAGGATCAGGAATTCGTCGCCGCCCAGGCGCGCCACGGTGTCGGTGGGCCGGACCACAGACCGTAGGCGGTCGGCGAGTCGGATCAGGGCGGCGTCGCCGCCGGCGTGCCCCAATCGGGCGTTGAGGTGTCGGAAGTTGTCCAGGTCGATCACCAACACCGCCACCCGGCCACCGGTGCGGGCCGCCTGGTCGAGGGCGGAATTGAGACGCTCCAGGGCCAGGGTGCGGTTGGGCAACCCGGTGAGCGGGTCGTGCAGGCTCCGATGCCGCAATCGCTCCTCCGCCTCGATGCGGTCGATCGCGGTGGACAGCACCGCGGCCACCGCGCACAGGAGGGCCACCTCGCAATCCCGGGTGGGGCGCGGACGTGTGCCGTATGCGGTCAGCACCCCCCAGATTGGATCGTGCCCGATCGGCACGCCGATGCCGCCGCCCAGCCCGTTCGCGGCCATGTCCGCGGTCGCGAACCGTCGCTCGCGGGCGCGGTCCGGGCAGCACACTACCGCCGTCTCGGTGGCCGTGTACCCGGTCAGCGAACCGCGGCCGGCGGCGACGGTGCTCGGGCGCGGCCCGGGTCCGTGGTAGCCAAGCACCGCCAGGGCCGCCCCGCCGGTGTCCGGCACCCGGGCCACCGCAGCGCACCGCGTCCCCAGCAGTGCGGTGACCTCAGCGGTCGCGGCGGTCAGGAGAGTGTCGAGGTCGGCGGTGACCGCCAGCCGGCTCAGCTCGGCGAGTACCTGTTGTTCCCGGCACCGCTGGTCGGCCGCCGCCAGGGCGGCGAGCAGCGATTGCTCCTGCTCGCCGGAGGTGGACGGCTCCCGGCCGATTACCCCGATCAGCAGCGGGTGCCCGTTTTCGCCGCGTTCGGTGACGAAGACCGACAGGACCAACGGGATCGGTGCCCCGGTGCGCAAATTCCGCAACTCCGTCGGCCCGCACCACCGACCCCGTCCGGTCAGGGCGGCCGAGACCTCCGGTGCCTGCGTTACCGCGCTGGCGGTGCAGAGGTCGGCGGCCCTGCGCGCGGACACCTCGCCGGCCTTCGGGAACCCCACCAGGGCGGCCGCGGCCGGGTTCAGATAGCGGAGACGGCCCGAACCGAACTCCCACAGCGCCATCGGGGCGGGCGCGCATTCCAGTGCGGCGACCAGCTGCGCCGACGTCGCCGCGCCCGGGAACGATCCCGTCTCGGATCGGGTCACCTCTTCGGGGAACTCGGATTGTGCGGCGCCCTCCGGCACCCGGTACGGTTCGAACAATTCAGTCACGACTGGTCGGTTTCATTCTCGGACAACACCTTTCAGTGAATAGCTATGTCGCAACGGCTACCGCATTCGTTTCACGAGAAGGTTCCCGGGTCGCGGCATCGGCGGCGGTGACACGCCCAGGCGGAGATCTCCACGGTCCCGATGCCCCACGCCGGGGCCCCTGCCGATTCACTGGCGTGCGGGGCGTGGTTTTGGGTAAGCCGCACTGGCCGATGATGCTGATGAAGACGCCGTATCCGGTGTTCATCCGCGCCGCCTCCGTGGGGTGTGCCCGTTGCACATGCTGCGCCGGGAATTTCCGAAACCCGTCACTCCCGTGCGCGGTGATGAAATGCAGACACGGGACTCTCGGATATCCGTGTCGGCAAAATCATTCGCACATACTGCGAAGCGCCCCTCATCCTCGAGCCGCGCTTATCTCGCGGAGATCCACATTCTCGAACCGCGCTTCACGAAAGTTATTCCGGGTTAGCGTCCCCAATTTCGGGGTGACGATATCGACTCGACTGCGCGGCCGCCTGCCGACCGGGAACCGGTAGGCCGAGCTCACTTCACGGCCGAGGATGGCGGTAGGGGTTGGCGGCGAACTAGCCGGTGATCGTGCTGATCAGGGCGGTGGACCGGCTGCCCCCAGGTGAGCCGGGCCACCGCTGTCCCGGATTTGCTCCGTCGGTCAGCTCAGGCCGGTGCCCATCAGAATTCACTCCTCTCGTGGTGATGAATCCACGGGATCGTCGATCCCCCGCTTACGGTGCCTATCGCGCTTGGGGTCAAGGAATGTTTCGCAAAAACCCGAATTTCTCACATAATGAAATTAACAACCGCCCATAACGTTCTGGGAATTAACAACCGCCCATAATGTTCTGGGCAATCGATTGCGCAACGGGGTGACTTAGAATTACTCGGCGCCTTTGTTCCTCGTGCGTATTTGCGTGATCCACGAGGTTGCGGAGGTGGGGGCCACGCACTCGACCTCGCCCCGCCGCGGCGGGGCGCCCCGCCCGGCCGAAGGGGTTCGGCGGCCGGAGCGGGGCTGGCTGCCCGGTCCGCCTTCGCGGCGCGGGCAGCGTACTCAGCGGGTACCCGCAGACAACTGCGCTACGCGGGTAACCACGAAGGTCGGCAGACCCCGCGGTCATTCGGTGCGGTCCTGTCCGATCGGGACGCGGTGACGAACGAACTGCTCGCCGAACACGACGACGAGTTCGCCTCCGCCCTTCCGGAACTCGAGGGCTTCGCTCAGATTGAGCGTCGCCGACGCGGGGTAGTCGGCGGGAACGAAGGCACCACCCACCGACCACGGCCCCCACCCTTTTCGCCGACGCCGGCGCCGAGGTGCACCACATCTACTCGACAAAGGGGTTGGGCGATGACAGGCAAAGGTCAGATGGCGTTGGCCGTGGGTGCCGGGTACATGCTGGGCCGCACGCACAAGATGAAGTTGGCGCTGATGCTCGCGGGCGCCGGAGCATCCAGTCGGTTTCCTTCTGGCTCACTGGGTGTGCTCGGTCAGGCCGGCAAGCTGCTCGCGGATTCGCCCGAGGTCGCCAAGCTCGGCGAGACGGTCCGCAAGGAGTTGATGAACGCGGCGAAGACGGCCGCGGTCACCGCGGCCAGTCACCGCATCGACTCGCTCAACTCCCGGTTGCAATCGGGTGGCGACGAGGCCGCGGGCGGGAAGAGGTCCAAGCGCAAGAGTCAAGAGGAGCCCGAGGACGACTACGACGACGAGTACACGGAGGACGAGACCGCCGAGGAGGACAAAGCCGAGGAGGAGGCGCCCCGCGCCCGCAAGCGTCCGGCCCCACGCCGCCGCACCTCGAGCAGCGGTAGTTCCCGGCCCGCCCGGTCACGGTCCCGGTCGTCGACGAACAACGACGACGAAGAAGACGATCTGGCCCGAGCAAGGGCCCGCAGGACGCGCGCGAAGGCGACGACCGATTCCGTACCCGTACGACGACGCACCCGGAAGTGATCAGCGATGACCTCGAATCTCGACAGTGCAGCGAAGAAGCTGCGCCAGAACGTGTCCGGTGAGGCCGCATCGGTGTCACCGCTGAAGAAGGCGGCGCAGGGCCTGCTTGGCACCGTGACCGACAAGGCGATGTCCACCGTGTCCGACAAGGTGCAGGGTGCGGCCGGCCGGCTGACCGACTACGCCGAGGGCGGCGGTGGAAGCCTGCTGTCCGCGGTCACCGGCAACGGCAACGGTGACGGTGACGGGGACGAGAAGGGCGACGGCAAGTCACTGTTCTCCGGGCTGACCGACAAGGTGAAGGACACGGCGTCGGATGTGAAGGACGCGGTCACCGGTGGTGGCGGTGGGGGTAAGGGCAAGAAGCTCAAGTTGACCAATATCGTCGAAACGATCGATGTCGGTGTCCCGGTCCAACTGGCGTATAACCAATGGACCCAATTCGCGGACTTCCCCTCCTTCATGAAGAAGGTCGAGCGGGTGGAGCAGGAGGCGGACGAGAAGCTCGAGTGGAAGGCTCAGATCTTCTTGTCGCACCGCACCTGGGAAGCGTCGATCATCGAGCAGGTCCCGGATGAGCGGATCGTGTGGCGCTCGAAGGGCGCCAAGGGTTTCATCGACGGTGCGGTGACGTTCCACGAGGTGACCCCGGATCTCACCCGCATCGTTCTGATCCTCGAGTATCACCCGAAGGGATTGTTCGAGAAGACGGGAAACCTGTGGCGTGCACAGGGACGGCGAGCGCGTTTGGAGTTGAAGCACTTCGGACGCCATGTCATGACCCAGTCCGTTCTCCATCCCGACGAGATCGAGGGGTGGCGCGGAGAAATCCGGGACGGCAAGGTCGTCGAACCCGAGGAGTCCGAGGACATCAACGAGGAACCGGACGACGACGAGACTGCCGAAGACGAAGAGCCGCAGGACCAGGAGGACGAGTCCGGCGAGTACGAGGAAGAGGAGGAGCCGGAGGACGAGACCGGCGAGTACGAGGAGGAGGAGCCGGAGGACGAGGCCGCCGAGGCGGAGGAGGAGGAACCGGAGGAAGAGCCGGAGGACGAGACCGGGGAGTACGAGGAGGAGGAGCCGGAGGACGAGGCCGCCGAGGCGGAGGAGGAGTCGGAGGACGAGACCGGGGAGTACGAGGAGGAAGAACCCGAGGAGGAGCCCGAGCCGCGCCGGCGTCCCGAGCCGCGGCGGCGTCGTCCCCGGAAGCCCGCAGCAAAGAAGGCCCCCGCAAAGAAGGCCGCCGCGAAGAAGACCCCCGCGAAGAAGACCCCGGCAAAAAAGACCCCTGCAAAGAAGACCGCAGCAAAGAAGACCACAGCAAAGAAGGCAACGCCCCGGCGTAGGACAGGAGCACGCGCATGACCACGGCCGGTGGACCCAGCTCGAGCAGTCTCGCCGACGTCATCGACACCATCCTCGACAAGGGCCTGGTGATCGATGCGTACGTGCGGGTCTCGCTGGTCGGTATCGAACTGCTGACCATCGACGCCCGCGTTGTCGTCGCCAGCGTCGACACCTACCTGCGGTTCGCGGAAGCGGTGAACCGGCTCGAGATCGGCAGCGAGCCCAAGGGGCTGACGGACCTGGCTGGGGGCGGCGAGGGAGGCGCTGAATCGAAAACTCAGGGCGCACTCGGGGCCGCCGGCGAGAAACTCGGCGACCTCCTCGGCGGCGGACAGGAAGAACCTCAGCGCGAACGGGTTTCACGCAAGTCCACTCGCGAGGACAAGTGATGTCGACGTCGGAACAGGCCAACGGGCACCCGAGGGCCGACCGGTCGGACCGTTTCGAGCAGTGGTGTAGTCGTCGAATTGCTCAGTCCCTGGCGGTCTTTGATCGATTGAACTTCCGGAGTTCCGGGTAGTCCGGTAGTCCGCACTTACATCACCATTTCGGGTATGCCACAGGGGCGAGCTGGACGCGGCGGCGGTGAGAGCGCAGAGCGTGCCGAGGAACGATCGGTACCGCCACGCGTCGAGTCGCCCGCACACGGCGTTGCGGAGGGCGATAGCGGGGCAGGGAGGAGCGAGGAGGATGACCACAGCGGGTGGGCCGAGTTCGAGCAGCCTGGCCGATGTCATCGACACCATCTTGGACAAGGGCCTGGTGATCGACGCGTATGTGCGGGTCTCGCTGGTCGGTATCGAACTGCTCACCATCGACGCCCGCATCGTGGTCGCCAGCGTCGACACCTACCTGCGATTCGCGGAGGCGGCGAACCGGCTCGCGATCGGCAGCGAGCCGAAGGGGCTGTCCGATCTGGTGTCGGGCGGGACGGAAAAGATCGCGAAGTCGAAGACGAAGAGCGCCATCGAAGAGAAGCTCGGCGGCCTGCTGGGCGGGCAAGAGGAACCGGAACGGGAACGGGTGTCGCGCAAGTCGACTCGAGGTGACAGGTGATGGCTACATCGGAGCAGACGAAGAAGCAGAAGAGAGAGAACACAGAGAAGTCGGAAAAGTCGGACAAGAAGCAGACGGTGGGGGTGTACGTCTACGGCATCGTCCCGGCCGACGTCGAACCTGGGGACGACGCGACCGGGGTCGCGGATGGGAAGGTGGAGGTCGTCGCGAGCGGTGACATCGCGGCCCTGGTGAGCGAAGTGTCGGTGGACCGTCCGATCGGCAAACCCGAAGACCTGCCGCTGCGGTTCGGTGCGGTGCTCACTGACGCCGACGCCGTGAAGGAGGAACTGCTCTCGGCACATGCGGACGAGTTCGCGGCGGCCCTCGAACAACTGGAGGGCAAGGCCCAGTACGTGGTCAAGGGCCGGTATGCGGAGCAGGCGATCCTGCGGGAGATCCTCGACGAGAACGAGCAGGCGGCGCAGTTGCGTGAGGAGATCCGGGACAAGTCGGAGGACGCCGGCCGCCAGGCGCGGATGGCGCTCGGTGAACTGGTGAACAACGCGATCGCCGGCAAGCGCGAGGAAGACACCCGCAAGACGGTCGATGCCCTGGGCGACCTCACCGACTCCGTCAACCGCCGCGAACCCACGCACGAGGAAGAGGCCGTGCAGGTCGCGGTCCTCGTCGACGTGGACAGGCAGGACGAACTCGAAGAGGCTGTGGGAAAACTGGCCGAGGAGTGGGACGGCCGGGTCGAGCTGAAGCTGCTCGGGCCCATGGCCGCCTACGACTTCGTGGTCACCCAGAATCCGGCGGGGCAGGGCTGAACCACGGGATTGCTGTCTTTCATCGTCACGCTGCCGCTCCAGCCGGTGAAGGGTGTGATCTCGCTGGCGGCGTTGATCCAGCGGCAGGTCGAGGAGGAGATGCACAATCCGGCGGCAATCCGCCGCGGGATCGAGGAACTCGAGGAGGCCCGTGCCCGGGGTGAGATCACGGCCGAAGAGGAGGAGCAGGCGCAACAGGTGCTCATCGACCGGTTGACGGGATCACCCTAGGGAAATCACCGGCAGGGCCGCGCTGGATCCGCGGCGTGGTAGCGATGGGACGGATGCGGTGCGTGGTCATCCCGATTCCGCGGTCCCGGACAGGCCTGCCGTGGTCGTGTGCCCGAGTTTGCTCTTCCATCCCTCGGCCGCGAGGGCGGACGGGGCGGCGGCCGGGTGTCGACGTGGCCCGATCGAGGGGTCGCCGCCGCTGCCGGTGTTTCAGCGTCGGGGGTAACAGCGGGGCCGCACCCTCGATACATCATTATGGAGAGACGACGTGCGGATCCGGATACCGCTCTGGGCTACCTCGAAGGACTTCCCGCGCTGGTGCTGCTGGAACGGCTCCCGGTGCCGGTGCTCGCTGTCGACCGCGACGGTCACGTCGTGCACGTCAATCGCGCGTTCGAGGCCATGATGGGGTATCCGCACGATGTGCTCTCGGGGCGATCCATGCGAGATCTGCTCCCGACGGCGTCCCCTCCGCGGCCGGTTGCAGAGGATCTGCAACAGTCGGCGGGGACGATCGTGACGCTCACGCACCGAGACGGTTCTGCCGTGCGGGCGGCGATCAGCAAGTCCGTGCTGACACGTGCGGACGATCCGGTATTGCTCGTCTGCTTCCAGGACGTGACCGAGCTGTTGTGGGACGGCGGAAACGCGCCGACCTTCGGGTGAGGCCGCGATCGTGTCCGGTCGCTGGTCAGTGTCCGGGGGCCCGGAGGGTGCGGCGCGCAGGTCTCGAACGACACGTCCTTCACGCATGGGTTCTCGGTACGCACTCGGTCGGCGGCATCGGCAAACGCCGCCGACCCGCGAACGCCCGTGGTCGGGGCGCTGTTCAAGAGGACGGTCGGTGGGGTACTCGCGATCGGTCGGGATCGGCGCGCCCAGGCGAAAACACCTGGGGGCCGGAAGTGAGGAGCACAGCAATGACCACAGCGGGTGGTCCGAGCTCGAGCAGCCTGGCGGACGTCATCGACACCATCTTGGACAAGGGCCTGGTCATCGACGCCTACGTGCGGGTGTCACTGGTCGGTATCGAACTGCTCACCATCGACGCCCGCATCGTGGTCGCCAGCGTCGACACCTACCTGCGCTTCGCCGAGGCGGCGAACCGGCTCGCGATCGGCAGTGAACCGAAGGGCCTGTCCGACCTCGTGTCCGATGTCAAGGGCAGTGGCAGCACGAAGTCCAAGACCAAGGGTGTCCTCGAGGGCGTCGGGGAGACGCTCGGTGAGCTGCTCAGCGGATCCGGCAGCGAACGCGAACCGGCACCCCGGCGGAGGCGGAAATGACCTCCGCCGACGACACCGACGACAACGACAACGACGAGGGTGCTTCGGCGGCGGTGATCTATGTGTATGGCATCGTGCCCGCGGACGTGCAACCCGAGGACGACGCCTCCGGCGTCCACGACGCCCCGATCGAGATCGTCGAACACGGCGACATCGCGGCGTTGGTCAGCGAGATCGACCCGGACCAACGACTGGGCACCCCCGCGGACCTGCAGGCCCACGCCCACATCCTCGACGGCACCTCGCACGTCGCCCCGGTGCTGCCGCTGCGGTTCGGTGCCGTCGTGTCCGACCGTGACGCGGTCATCAACGAGCTCCTCACCGAACACGAGGACGAGTTCGCTGCCGCTCTCAATGAGCTCGAGGGCTTCGCCCAGTACATGGTGAAGGGCCGCTATGTTGAGGAGACCATCATCCGCGAGATCGTCGACGAGAGCCCGAAGGCCACCGACCTGCTCGAAACGATCCGCGACCAGCCCGAGGAGCTCACCCGGGACGCCAGAATGGCCCTAGGGGAGATCATCGGCCAAGCCCTCGAGGCCAAACGGGACGCGGACACCCGCACCACCCTCGACGCGCTGTCACCGCTGACCGACACCGTCACCGTCCGCGAACCCACCCACGACGAGGACGCCGTCCAGCTCGCGGTCCTCTTCGAGGTGGACCGGCAAGGCGAACTCGAACGGACGGTCGGCGACCTGGCCGAACGCTGGGACAACCGGGTCACCATGCGCATCCTCGGCCCCATGGCCCCCTACGACTTTATGGTCACACCGAAGCCGGAGGGCTGACGAAAAGGTCTGTGGTCGTTCAGGGTTCCCAGAGGCTGTGCTCACCCTGCACGTACCGGCTTTCGTGCGAGGTGTCCCGGGTGCGCGTTGAACCGCACCCGGCATCGGAGCGTTGGGTGCTGCGGAGGGTGTCTCCTGACATCACTACGCGGGCGGAAGCCCGGGCAGACGCACTCACCTGGCTGGACTTCGTTCTCGATGTCGATCTTCCCGACCCACCGACGTCACCACCGCATAGGTCGGGCGAAGTTCCCAGTACGTAGGACCGCCGGTTAGTTCTGTGCCTTCGGCGATGTGTCGGGGTGCTCGTAGCAGGGGGCGCACCCGGCCGCCGCTCGCCCCCAACGAATGGTGAGGGTCCTGCGGCGCCTCGCCTCGGTGAGGGGAACCAGCCCACACCACTGGATGGACCGAAATCGCGTGTCGTGCATCGAATTTCACCGTTCCGGTGCGGCTGTTCTCGGTGCGTCTTCGGCCGACCGTGACCGATCATTCCGTCGCTGATGCCATTCCCGGCCCGTCCTGCGCCCGAAGCGGCGCGGCCGGCGCTTTCAGTGGTGTTCGCGTTTGCCGATGCCGGGGTTACCGGCGGTGCTCGTGTGGTCTGTGCTGGTCTCGGGATCCTGCTCGGCGCGTAGTTGCGCGTTGTCGGCTTGCAGGCGGCGGTTGTGGCGTTCGAGTTCGTCCGTGCGGTGCTCGAGGTCGAGAACCCGGCCGATACCGACGAGGTTGACTCCGGCTTCGATGAGTTCGGCGATGCGCCGAAGCCGCGTCAGGTCGTAGTCGCTGTAGCGGCGGGTGCCGCCGTCGGTGCGGCCCGGGGTGATCAGCCCGTAGTCCTCGTACAGGCGCAGCGCGGCGACCCCGAATCCGGACAGCTCGGCGGCTACCGAAATGCCGTAAACGCCGCGCAGCGACGGTGATTCGGAGTCGTACCGCTCGAATTTTTCGGGCACTTCTGCTCCGATCGGGAATTTTCTCGCGTAACCTCTTGTCATGGTCTATGACAGATGCTATACCAAACCTACAGCATCTGCTGGAGTTTACCTGGTGGAATGAAGAGAGTGTTTCAGGAGGTGGACACGATGTTGATGCGTACGGATCCGTTCCGCGACCTCGACCGTCTGACACAGCAGGTCCTCGGCACCGCGGCCCGTCCGGCGGTGATGCCGATGGACGCCTGGCGTGAACAGGACCGGTTCGTGGTGGAGTTCGATCTACCCGGCGTGAATGCCGACTCGCTGGATCTGGACGTCGACAAGAACACTCTGACGGTGCGTGCCGAACGGTCCGCGCTCGACGAGAACCGAGAGATGGTTGCAGCCGAGCGTCCGCGCGGGGTGTTCAGCCGGCAGTTGTTCCTGGGGGAGAACCTCGATGCGGACAAGATCGAGGCGATTTACGACGCCGGGGTGCTGCGGTTGACGATCCCGGTCGCGGAGAAGGCCAAGCCCCGCAAGATCGAGATCAGTAGTGGGCATTCGGAGAAGAAGGCGGTCACCGCCTGAGCGCGGTCGACAGGGAGACCGTCAACGCTCGACTGAGACGACACGGCTCGGGAGGGGGTGAATTGTCGATGACACTGGCGAACATGGTCACCGACGTGAATGCCACCGTAATTCCGGAGCGCGGCGCACGCGAAGTGGTGTGGCCGTGGCACGAGCTCGACTACGCAGTGCTCGAGGCCGATTCGGATCGCATCCTCGCCGACGCGCTCACGCCGCAGGCCGTGGTCCTGCTCGCTCGGCTGGCGACTGCGCCGGCCGGTCCGCCGCAGCCCTTCCCTCCCGCTTCGATGGGGTGGACGGTGTCGGCTCCTCCGGTCCCGGAGATCCGGGCCACGCAGCGTTCGCCACCGGCACCCGGAAAGTCCATCCGCAAGAGTATGTTTCGTCTGTGATGTAGTTCGGAACGGGGTGATGAATCAGACGAGTGCACCAGCTCACGGGGTTCGACCGCTGCCGCCTCCTTCACCTGTCATTGCTTCGCGAGCGGCGCGGCGAACCCGGGGCACACCGCCCGGTGCCGCCGATCAACGAAAAGGACCACACGACGGCGCCGACCGCGCACCCGACAACAATCCGTGGTGGTTGTGTCGGATCGACCGGGGCGCACGGCCATTAGTGGCAGACGGTCTTCGTCGGCTGTTCCGGGCGGGGCAGTGCCCACCTGTCACATTCACGAGAATCAGGAAAGCGGGTGGGCCTTTCGTGCGGGTCGGGCTCGCCCGTTCTGGTGGTTCCGGCACCTCGATGCCCGGGACCACCTCTTCTCCGGCGCATCGCAGGAACGAAACGAAGTGACGGCCGCCAATCGGGATCCGTATCAGGTGCTGGGACTGTCCTCGTCGGCGTCCCAGTCCGAAATCACCAGTGCTTACAGGCGGCTGCTGCGTGAACACCATCCCGACACCCGCACACGCCCCCGGTCCTCCAATCCGGCGGCGGACGAACACCTCCAGCGCATTCTGTCCGCCTACGCCCTGCTGCGCGATCCCGAGCACCGCGCCGCCCATGACCGGGCGGTGACCGAGAGGGCAGAGGCCGAATCCGATGCCCAGCCTCGGCGACGGCCGGAGGCTCCGACCCGGCCGGCCACCCCGATCCGCATCCGGGTCGTCGTGCGCGGTTCCCCGCCGCCGCAGGGCCCACCCGCAACGGGGTTGTGGGTGAGCCCGGTGCAGTGGCACCGCTGACATGAGCACTCACCCGGTTGCAGCGACATCGCGCCGCCGTGCGGGAGGTGCCGATGAGGATCATCAGGGCGTCGTTCCGCCGAGGTGAACAGGTAGGTAGGTGGTGGAACATCCGTTGCCGCTTCAGTCTCGTTCGGGGCCGCCGGGCCCTTCCGTGGAGTTGCGGTGGGCATGAGAAGGCTGCCCGCGCTGGCGCTGGGGGCCTCGACGGCTGCGGTCGCGGTGGTCATCGCAGCGCCGCCCGCCTCCGCCGATACTCCCGGCGACGCGGACTCGCCGTCCGTGCTCGCCGCCACCGGATCCGCCGCATCCGATGTGCTCGGCTCCTGCGCCGACGAACTCGGCGCCGTCGACGGCGGCATCGCCCCCGACTGGTTGCCGCACTCGAACTCGGTGACGTCTCCGAATCCGCAGGCCCCGGCTCGTTCGACCACACCCCCGCCGCTGACGAGGCATCATCGGAATCGGAGCCCGCCGAGGACATCGCACCGAAGCCGGCCGAGGACGAGGCCACCGGAACCGGGGAGGCAGGCACCACCACCGAGGAGCAGAGCGAGCCCACCGACCCCGCCGGTGTCGAGGCGCCCTCACCCCGAGGGGCCTTCACCGGAAGCGAACACGGGCACCGCCGCCGCGACCGGCGAGCGAGAGGCCGAGGCCGCCGCGACGCCGTCGGGGAGGTCTTCGACTTCACTTCGAACCGAACGTGGAGATCACGTTCACCGGTGCGTCCGGCCCGGGCCGCTTCGAGGTGTCCTACCTGACTGAGGAGACCGCCGAGGGAACCCGGCTGAGCTGCCACATGCGGATGGAGCAGAAGGGGCTGTTCGCCCTCGCTGACCCGGTGGTGGCCGCGAGCCTGCGGCGGGACTTCGCCGCCAACCTGCGACACCTCGAGGCTCTGCTCGAAACCCGCGCCGAGTAAAGCCGTGTCCCTGTGTGGTCAGGTCAGGGCGCTGCCGGCCTGCCATTGCTCCCACGGCACGGACCAGTCGCCGTTCTGCCACAGCTCGAGGGGAGCGCCGCCGGTGTTGCGGACCTCGACGATGTCGCCGGGGACGGAGAAGTCGTAGAACCAGCGGGCGTTGTCGGGGCTCAGGTTCAGGCAGCCGTGCGAGACATTGGTGTTGCCCTGCGCCCAGATGGTGTCGGCGAGTTCGTGGAGGTAGATGCCGTCGTTGCTGATGCGGGTGGCGTAGTTGATCGATTCCTTGTATCCGAGGCGGGAGTTCACCGGCAGTCCGTAGGTGGAGGAGTCCATGATGACCGGGTTGGCTTTGTCGATGACGGTGTAGATGCCCGGTTGGGTCCAGAACGAGAGGGTCTGCCCGCCCACGACTTCGGTGCCGCCCCGGCCCATCGACGTCGGCATCGTGCGGACCACCTGCCCGTTGTCGGTGACGGTGACCTGTTTGGCGGTGTCGTCTGCGATGGAGATGTGTGCGTCGCCGATGGTGAACGAGGTGGTCGCGTCCTCCTGGCCGAAGAGGCCTTCGCCGAGCGCGATGCCGTAGACGTTGGCGCGGACGGTGACCTGGGTGCCGGGTGTCCAGTAGTTCTGGGGTCGCCAGTGCACGTTCTGGTCGTCGGCCCAGTACCAGGATCCGGTCACCGGGGGTGTGGTCTCCACGTGCAGGGCTCTTTCGGCGGCGGCGCGGTCGGTGATCGGTTCGTCGAAGTGCGTGACGATCACGATGCCGATACCGAAGGTGCCGCCGTCGGCGAGCAGGTTCCCGCCGCTGGTGACGAAGGTGGGTTTGGTTTGGTTGCCGGGGGTGACCGTGGAGAACGTGCTGGTCTTCTCGCTCCGGACACCTTGGTCGCCGACCGCGGTGACCGCGAGGGTGTAGGTGCGGCCGTAGCCGAGGGGCACTCCCGGTTTCCAGGACAGGCGATCGGGGGTGAAGATGCCCTCGACCACCCGTCCCTCGTCGTTGGTCATGGTGACCGTCTCGAGGGTGCCACCGTTTGTGCTCACCGCTACCGGGTCCGTGGGGTTGACCGCGGCGGCGCCGTCGGCCGGGGACACGGTGATCTCCGGTCCCGGCGGCGGTGTGGCCGGTCCTGCGGGTTGGTCGGTCGAGGGTGCGCAGGCGGCGGCGAGAGCGAGCAGCAGGACTGCGAGGACAGCGGCGAGGTGACCGGGACGGCGACGGGCGTGCATGACAGTGATTCTCCCGTGCGGAAGGGCCCGGGCGTGTGCAGTCGCTATGCGACGGCGGTCACCAGGGCAGTTCGCGGCAGCGGCCTTCGCCCCCGGCGGGTTCGACCTAGGTGGCGCCATGCCCGTGGACAGCACCTCCACCAGGTGAACGGGGTGTCGCGGTTGTATCACCGCTGGCTCCCCATCTGCCGCGTCGGTGCGGTCATCCGTTGAACTCGTCGACGTCGATATGCCCGGCCAGAACTTCAGCGGCAAGTCGAGGATCGCGCGGCCCGTTGTATCGACGGCACAGGAATATTCCGCAGCTGGTGAGCGAGCATTCCGGCATCGGTGCCGCCGACCGCCTGTCGGCGTTCCGTGCTGATGATTAAGCGCCTCAGCCTGGGGTAAGCACGGCTTACGCACCCCCGTCCGGCACCAGCTGCCCGCGACGCCGAGGTGCCCAGGTGCCAACACAGTGGGTGAAGACGATGAAAACCATTTGGCTGGTGTCGGCGGCCGCCGGGGCGGGATACCTGTTGAGGGGCTGGACCGCAAAGCTGACCGATTCCCCTGAGATCGTCAAACTCGGCGAGACAATTCGGGCTGACCTGATGAACTCCGCGAAAGCCGCGGCAGTCACCGCGGCCAGCTCGCGTATCGAATCGCTGAACAGCCGACTCCTAGCGAGCGGCGAGAAACCGGCGGGGAACGAGGACGCGGTTGCCGGAACCCCGCGCGGGTCGGGCGAGATCCGCGACTCCCACGTCGACGAGCCGCCGGAGAGCGAAGAAGAGCGCGCGGAGGATAACAAGGTCCCCGAACAGGTAGGGGAAGGCGAAAGGCTGTCGGAGGTCGGAGAAGAGAAGCAGGTCGAGAGAAGAGGCGAGACCGACGACAGCGCCGCGCCCTACCCACCCGAGCAGAACGAAGCGCCGAGACGCCGTCCCCGTGAACATGCCCGGGGTGCAAGCACGGCCAGAGAGATCCGCCAATGGGCGGTGCAAGAAGGCTATGAGATCTCCTCGCGCGGCCGCATACCCACGAACATCGAGCACGCTTTCCGCGTCGCCCACTAACCACCTCACCCCCGATGGGTAGAGCCACGGGTACCTGGCCCACGAGCTGATCATTTCGAACCGTGGCCGGAGGCGGACTCTGTGTGGGCCCGTTCCCTGGGTTTATCCTTCGCCCGGCAGGGGCTCCGTGGCACGCTATCGGTATGTGCGGTCGTTACGCCTCGACGACGAGCCGGGGAACGTTATCCGAAGATCGGCTCACGCATGATCAACGCTCGAGCCAAGACCGTGCATGAGAAGCCTGCGTACAGGCAGTGTTTCAAGTCGCGGCAGGGATCGAGGCGATGCGGGCGGCAGGTGAGATCCGGGCCGGCGTGGGTGCGCCGCGCACCGCGTCCGCGTTCATCGCGGGAATTCAGGGTGGGGTGCAGGTCCTGCGGTCGACGGGCAGTGTCGAGGATCTCGAGGCCGTCCTCGACACGCTGATCGGCTATCTTCGGGGCCCGGGATCGACCGGCGCTGCCTGCTGATCGGCCGGGATGCCACCGGGAATTGGCGTGCGCGGCACCGGTGCGTCGTCGGGGCAGCGCGCGACAGCGTGGCACATTGCCTCGACACCGCAAGGAACCCTGCGATCTTCGCGGTGGGCTGGTGGGTCGGGCTACCGCTTTTCGGCGGCGGTTGTTTCGCCCGTGAGGAGGCATCAGGTGACGCACCGGGCTACCAGCGGACGGGATCGGTGCCGTACCGGTCGGTGAGGTGGCGCGCGGCGGCGGCTTCGCACAGGTTCGGTGGGAGCCGCTGTGTCCGAATTGGGCAGGTCGGCTCAGCTGCCGACGTGGCTGTCGAGTTCGCCGAGGTCGGGACGAGTGCGGCGGCAGGTGGTGCGGGGGCTGTATCGACGTGAGCGGGGCCGGCGGTGGTGGATCGTTGGTTCCGCGATCCGGGCTGCAATGCTAAAGTGCTGAAACGATCGTTTCAGTGCTTGGTTGTGCGATCGGAGCGAGGAGGACGTGATGCATCAGACCCACGTGGCCGGTGAGGGCGAGGCCGCCACTGAGGTCACCATTCGACCGCTGGGAGCGCCGGGCGATCTGGGGTGGGTGATCCAGGCCAACGGTGAGGTGTACGCCAACGAGTTCGGTTGGGACAGTGGTATCGAGGTGCTGGTGGCGCAACTGGTGGCCGAGTACGCACGCAATCACGACGAGCGTGAAGCGGCATGGATTGCCGAACTCGACGGCGCCCGCGTGGGTTGCGTGTTCTGTACCCACGGCGACGACGACGTCTCGGCGAAACTGCGTGTGCTGGTGGTCGACCCGAAGGCGCGAGGACACGCGGTCGGGCGTCGACTCGTCCATACGTGCGTCGACTTCGCTCGGCAGGCCGGATACCGCCGTATCGGCCTGTGGACCGTCGACACTCTGTCGTCGGCGCGGCGCATCTATCAGGCGGCCGGCTTCGAGCTGGACTCCGAAACGAGCAGCCGGCTCTTCGGACAGGACCTCGTCGAACAGTGCTGGTCGCGAGAACTCTAGTGAACCGAGAACAACGCGGAGATCGTGTGGCGCATGAAAGGCCCGCCGGCTCGGCGTCGGCCCGTCATATCGAGTTGCTCGATGCCGCGCACGCCTACGTCATGGCCAATGGGCTGGCAGAGCTCACCTTGCGGCCCCTGGCAGCAGCAATCGGGTCGAGTCCGCGGGTGCTGTTGTATCTCTTCGGCAGCAGGGAGGGATTGATACGCGCGATACTGGCGCGCGCCCGCCGTGACGAACTGGGCTTCCTCGACGAGATACGTCGCGACGCCGATGACGATCCAGGGGCGATCTTCCAGGTCGCCCGAACGGTGTGGTCGTGGCTCGTGGCCGAGGCACACCGGCCGATGCTCGCCCTATGGGTCGAGGCCTACGGCCGATCCTTGACCGACCCCACCGGACCGTGGAACGAATTCGCCGAGGCGACCGTGACCGACTGGCTGGACGTCCTCGCCGCGGCGCAACCGGAACACACGCGCGGCACCGCTCGTGCGCGCGATCAACGGACCAGCGTGCTCGCCGCACTGCGGGGTGCGTTGTTGGACCTGCTGGCCACCGGCGACGCGCAACGCACAACGGCCGCGGTCGATCACATCCTTACCGCGCTGCACACCGCCCAGTCCGACGATCGTTACCGATCCTGAAAACCCTGCACGGCAACGTATCGCATCGACGGTGCGGCTGGAACTTGTGGCAACTCACCCTGCCCGGGGCCGGGTTACCGCGCCACACCGTCATCCCGGTGGATCTGTTCTGCACTGAGCCCGCCGGATCACCGAACCGCACCCACGGCTCCGGTGTCGGGGTGTTCGCGAGCGATCCGGGAGCCACGTGTCCTATTCGGTGGGTGGCTGGCGCGTGCTCTCCTGTCGTAACGTCGCAGTAGAGCGTAATTCCAGGAGGTCCCTGATGGCCGCAGCGCGCATTCCATATCAGCGGGGCAGTCGTGGCTCCCGACTGACGCGAACAGCGAGATTCGGTCATGAGTGACCGGGCGCCGTTCCTGATGACCGGTGTGGGCGGCGGTCACAGCAGCATCAGCCGGCTGGTCGCGGAGCTGCTGCTGCGCAGTGGCGAGCCCGTGCGGGCGATGGTTCATCGCGACGACGGCCGCGCCGATGCCTTACGGGAGCTGGGAGCGGACATCGTCGTGGGCGATCTGACCCGACCTGGAGACGTCGCTGCGGCGCTGGCGGGCGTGACGCGGGTGTTCTTCAACATGAGCGTCTCCGCGGACTATTTGGAGGCCGCCGCTGTCGTCTGCGCGATTGCCGACGAGCGGGGCGACCTCGAGGCGTTGGTGAACATGTCGCAGATGACGGTGTCGCAGATGACGTCGACCAGCACCGCGGAGTCGCGGCACCAACGACTGCACTGGCTCGCCGAGCGCATCATGAACTGGTCCGGTCTGCCCGTCGTCCATGTCAGACCCACAGTCTTCCTGGACAACCCGCTGTTCACCGTCGTGGCGAGCCGTTCGGTCGCCGAACACGGTGTTTTGGCTTTGCCGTTCGGTACCGGCAGGACGTCGCCCGTCGCCGCCACCGACGTCGCCCGTGTCATCGCCGCCATTCTTCAGGATCCAGCAGGCCGTGTCGGGCAGGTCTACGAGCTGACCGGTCCCGCCGTCCTGGACATAGACGGACTCGCCGAGCAGTACACCCGCGGCTTGGGTCGGCCGGTAACGGGATCCGATCTGCCCTACGGCAAGTTCGTGGACATCATGGGCGCGGTGCCCGGCATCTCCTCGCACACCGTGCAACACCTTCTCACGGTCGCCGCACTGCACCGCGACGATCGCTACAACCGGCTGACCACCGACGTCGAGGACGTGACCGGCGAGCCCGCGCAGTCGGTCGAGCAGTACGTCGCCGGACACCGCGAGCTGTTCTCGAAGTCGGCTGCCTCCGGGTAGTACGGGCCAGGGTTATCGCGGTGGTGCGTCGAGCCGAGTCCATTCGTACACCCATTGCCGCATCCGGGTCCGGGTCGACACCGCGTGTACGAGTGCCGGGACGAGGACGATGCCGCCCGATCCGCGCGCCCATAACCCGCCCGCGGCGGTCACGGCCACCACCGTGTCTTCCCGGTTGCTTCGGATGGGGCCGGTGAGGTTGCCGTCGGCGCCGACGCCGATGGTGGTGGTCTGACCGGCCGTTGTGGTTCGTCTCCTTTCGGTTGTGCGACGGAATCCGCCGCGGTGCATTCCCGTCGTGCGACGTCACCGCGCATCCCTCGACCTGCGCCACGCGTTGGATGCGATCACGTCGCATACTGTGCTGATGATCGTGGAACACGCACTGCTGTCCGTGGCACCCGCGAGGGTCGAGGAGTTCGAATCTGCGTTCCGGCAGGCCGAGTCGATCATTTCGTCGATGCCCGGATTCCAGCGACTGCGGTTGTCACGCGGCCTCGAGCGACCGAACGTCTACCTCCTGCTGGTCGAGTGGGAGGAACTTGAAGACCACACCGAAGGCTTTCGTCGGTCGAGCGAGTACCAGCAATGGAAGGAGCTGCTGCACCACTTCTACGAGCCCTTCCCGCTCGTGGAGCACTACGAGCCTGTCCGCGAAGTGTGATGTTTCGACGCCTCGCCGAGGCTGGCGCAACACGCGGACACCAGCCTTGTGGTGGCGGGACTGCCGCCGTCACCGCAGGACGGGCAGACCATTGTGACGGTCTGTGCGATTTCGTCGACAGTGACGGTGAGCGGGACGGCGCACTGGCGGCACCACCGGTGTCGCGTGACGGCGTTGACGTGCGTCGGCGACGCGACGCAGTGGTGGATCCACCGTCGGTGCAGCGGGCACGTGGTCCGGTCGTCGGGGGACAAGCGCCGCGCATCCTCGGCAGCGTCTTCCCAGGCCAGTCGATCACCCAAGGTGGTCGACTGGGCCGGTACCAGCCCTGATGAGCGGTGGCGGCCCGGCGCGGGCCGGATCGCGCAGGACGTGGTCATGGGGTCACCTCGACGAGATCGAACCGGGAGTGCAATTGCGCCCAGGTGGCCCGGCGACGGCCGTCGTGGGTGCGGTACCCGCTGCCCGGCTCCGGAACCCAGGTCCGCATCAGATCGTCACGTACCGCGGGGCGGTCGGCGGGTTCGCAAGTGTGCGCCAGCGCGGCGACCAACCACACCCGGGAGGTGGTGCTGCCGGGGAATGCCGAGTGGGTATCCGCGGCAGATGGGTTCGTATTCATGGGTCGTCCTCACGTCGGTCCCGGTCGCGAATCCGTACTCGAAAATGGTTGCCCGTCAACGAGTTGCTGATTCGCGTGGGATCTTCTGTCTGACCTCATGATCCGCCGGACTGGGTGTCGCGGCCGTCTCATTTCCTGACACTGGGGGGCGGACGACTTCAGATGTCGATGCCGAATTCCTTGATCTTGCGGTAGATGGTGGCCCGGGAGATGCCGAGAGCTGTTGCTGCGGCCCGCTTGTTGCCGTGGTTCTCTTCGAGGCTGCGCACGATGGCGTCGCGTTCGAGGGCTTCGATCTGTGTGAGTGTGTGTCGGCTCAGAGCGCGGCACATCGGGGGTAGCTGCTCGACCTCGACGACACCGGAGCGCTGACGCTGGACCACCTCGTGCAGAACATGCCGGAGCTCGGTGACGTTTCCGGGCCAGCTGTACTTGCAGAGTTGGCGCATCGCCGCAGGCGAGAGCGACAAGTCCGCGCCGCGACCGAGCTGCCTCAGCAGATGCGGTACCAAACTGTGAAGATCGTCGATGCGATGACGCAGCGCGGGCATGGTGACGGTATGACTGAAGTGGGGAAGGACCAGGTTGTCGAGGTCGGTGTTGTGATCGGTTCCGCCGATGGTCGCGCCGATCCACCCTGCGTGTTCGCGTCCTTGAACGAGGTCGGCGACCGTCCGCAGCTGTGACTCGCCGAGGAGGTCGATGTCGCGCAGGATGACGCTGAATCGGTCTTGTCCGAGTTCCTGGTCGAGTGCCGGCAGACCGGCGCTGTCGCCTGCGAGTTCGGCCACCGTGAAGATCCGTGTGCGGATGGGAATATGTTCGATGGCAGCAGCTTTGAGGGCTGATCCGCGGCCGCTTCCGGCTTCGCCGGAGACGGTGACCCACTGTTGCTCGCGCGCGCAGCGGGCGATTTGCTGGCAACTACGGCGCCAGGACGCGCTGCTGCCGGTGATTCCGGGCAAGACGCGGATGCTCTCGAGAGCAGGGGATCCCGAGGTGGGGATCTCGAGCAGATGTACGTAGAACAAGGCCATCTGCCTCCGGGCCCCGGGCCCGAAGTCCTCAACCGATGACAGCCGGGCCGTCTGCCCACTGGGCAGGGCGACGATGTGTCGTTGGGTGGCGGGCGCGCCGCTCAGATCGACGGCGTGTTCCAGCAAAGCGCCCTGATCCTGGGCATCCAGCGCCACGCGTAGTTTTCGGTTGACGAGCACGACATCGTCTCCGAGCGCCAACACTCCTGTTCGGGGTGACCGCCGACAGGCCTTCAGGTAGGCGTTGAGTAACGCGGTCTGGTCTGCACTGGCCTGTGCCAGCAGGCGGCCTTCGATCTGAGCCGTGGCGGATTTGGCGAGGGTGGCCAGTAGGGGGCCCCCGTCCTCGACCCAGCCGGTGAGATCGAGTGCACCGACGAGGGCGCCGGACATCGGGTGGGTGATCGGGACACCGGCGCAAGCCAGTTGCCCGAGACAGTCGGCGTAATGCTCGGCGCCGGTCACCAGGGTGGGCTGACGGGTTTCGAGTGTGGTGCCGATGCCATTGGTGCCGGCGAATTCTTCCGAGTAGCTGTAACCGGGTATCAATTGGACGTCGTCGAGTGTGCGATTGAGTCTTCGGCTGGCGGTGATCCTGGTCAAGATCACTCCGTCGGCCGAGGTCAGGATGACGCTCACCGGTTCGTCGACCAGTCCGTCCGCGAGCTGCCGCAAGACGGGTTCGGCGGCCGCAACGAGAGGGCAGTCCAGGTTCGGCTCTCGCACGAACGGGAGGTCGAGCTGATCCGGGCGCACCTTGAGCGACTTCGATCGCTGCCACGAGTACGAGATGGGCTGGCGAACGGAACTGTCGAGGTCGTCGTCGGCGAGGAACAGCTCTCGCGCCCGCTGTAGATCCTTGCTGGTCATGCTGTGTTTACGCCCCGATTCTCCACCGCTCACGTAGTTGAGACTACGTCGTCTCGTTGTGAGACGGGTCTCAATATGAGACGGGGTGGTCGACGTCAGTGCGGGGACGGCCGCGTCGTCGGCCGGGATTCGCGGTTATCGACGTGGCCTTTCGCCGCTCGGGAAGGGGGATGATCAACTCGCTGCAGCCGCGCGGCGCACACGGCGAGAAGACGCTGCCGGAGGGTGTCGTCGAGGGGCGGGAAACGGCGCCCTGCCAAGACCTGCAGGCGTTCGAAGTACTGTGCCTCGGTCCACCCGAACGTGACGAAGATGTCTTCGGCGCTGCCGCCGCCGAACAACGCCCACCGGTTTCCGAACTCCACGACGATGTCGTCGTCCCGCTTCGACCGCACATGTGGTTTCGTGGGCGTCATATCGCGCGCCCCGAATCGAGAAGTTCGGCGGGGTCGAACGGTGCCGCGGGGCTGGTCCTGACCACGGTCATGCCTTGTCCTTCCACAGTGATGTATTTCGTCAGGTTGTGCACCGGACCGGGTTACCGGCTGATCTCCAGTTCGCCCATGCGGGACCAGTCGGTGCCGGGTAGGTCGGTATGGATGATTCGCGGTGTCTCACTCAGCGCCGGGCGCATCGCGTCCAAACCCTTCCGGAAGTGGTCGGCGGCGACGTGGTCCGAGCCGGCCTGCCCGTCCCGGAACGCCTCGATCAGCACGAATTCGGCGGGATCGTCTGCGCTGCGGTGCCATTCGAACCAGAGGTTGCCCGGCTCGGATCGGGTCGCGTCGGTGAACTCCTGGGTGACGAGCAACCAGTCGTTCCGGTACTTGTCGAGAACCTTGAACTTCACCACGATGAAAATCACAATGACTCACTTTCTTTCCGACGGATTCCTCACCGCCGGAACGGGGAGTGGGTCACCGCCTCGCAAGACCGTCGAGGCGGTGACCCACTGGCTTGCTCTAGTAGATATTCGACGGGCGAACCATGCCTTCGGCGAGATCGCCGAAGCCGGGTGCCATGATGGCACCGGGATTGCCCAGCACCTCTTCCACGACAGCGGTTTCCGTGGTGATCAGAAGTGCCGCGATCGAGGCCGCGCTTTCGAGGGCGGCGCGGGTGACCTTGAACGGATCGATCACTCCGTCGTCGAACATGTCCCCGTATTCACCGGTGAGGGCGTTGAAACCGTGCCCGAGCGGCAGACCGGCGACCACCTCGACGACGTCGTCGCCGTCGAATCCTGCGTTGATCGCGATCCAGCGCAGCGGTTCGGGGAGGGCGCGGCGCACGACGTCGCATCCGATGGCCTCGTCGCCGGCCAGGTCGAGGTCGGCCAGAGCCCGGTGTGATTGCGCCAGCGCGGTGCCACCGCCGGAGACGATGCCCGCTTCTACCGCGGCGCGGGTGGCGGCCAGGGCGTCCTCGACTCGCAACATCCGCTCCTTGAGCTCGACGCTGGTCGCGCCGCCGACGCGGATGACGGCAACCCGACCGGTGAGCCGGGCGATGCGCAGTTCGAGGCTTTCCTGGTCCGCTTCGATCTTGGCGCGCTCGTGCTGGGACTCGAGCTGGGCGATGCGGGCGTCGAGCAGGCGCTGGTCTCCGTGCCCGCCGACGATCGTGGTCTCGTTTTCGGTCACGGTGATGCGGTCACACGAACCGAGATGCTCGACACCGATTTCGGACAGTTCGATGCCGGTGTCCTTGGCGATCACGTGCCCACCCAGTGCCACCGCGAGGTCTTCGAGCTCGGCGACGCGGCGGTGCCCGAAACCGGGGGCCCGGACGACCACCGACTGCATCGTCTTGTGCATGTTGCCGCCGACGAGCAGTTGCAGGGCCGGCCCGTCGACTTCCTCGGCCAGTACCACCAGGGGCCGGTCGGCGCGCTTGGCCACCTCGATGCTCGGCATGATGTCCTGGACCTGGGTGATCTTCTTGTTGGTCAGCAGAATCAGCGGATTTGTGTGCACCGCTTCCATCCGCTCCGGGTCGGTGACCATGTAGCCGGAGATGTACCCGTGATCGAACTCGATGCCATCGACGATGTCGACCGACAGCCCGAGGGTGTCGCTCTCCTCGGTGGTGACGACCCCGGACTTGCCGACGTAGTCGACGGCCCTCGAGATGGCGTGCCCGATCACTTCGTCGTCGCTGGCGGCGAGGGTCGCGATCCGCTGCAGATCGCTCTGCCCCCCGATCTGGGAGGCCTGCTCGCGGAGGGAGTCGACGACCGCGGACACGGCCCGCTCGATGCCGCGGCGCACCCGCATGGGGTTGGCGCCGGCGTCGACGGACCGCAGACCCTCGCGGACCATCGCCTGGGCGAGCACGGTTGCCGTGGTGGTGCCGTCGCCGACCACACCATTGGTCTTCATCGCCACTTCCTTGACCAGCTGGGCACCCATGTTGGCGAAGGGTTCGCGGAGCTGGATCTCGCGGGCGATGGTCACGCCGTCGTTGGTGATCGTCGGTGGTCCGGTGAGCTTTTCGAGCACCGCGTTGCGCCCCTTGGGGCCGAGGGTCACCTTGACCGCATCGGCGAGGGCGTTGACGCCGTGTTCGAGCCGCGCTCGGGCGTCCGTGTTGTACCGCAGCTCTTTTGCCATGGCTGATGTTCCTTTCGTGCTTCGAGCGGAGGATGCGGAGTGCTACGGGACGAGAATCGCCCGGCCGCGCACCCGGCCGGCATCGAGATCGTCGAGTGCTTGCTGGAAGTCCTCGAGCCGGTATCGGGTGGTGTGCAGGGTGACCTTGCCCTGGGCGGCAAGGGTCATGAGCTCCTGGAGGTCGTTGTAGGAGCCGACGAGATTTCCGATGAAGTTGATCTCGGTGGAGATCACATCGATCGTCGGGACGTCGATGTTCTCGCCGTACCCGACGACGTAGTAATTCCCGGCGCGGCGCAGCATCGCGATCCCTTCCCGGGTCGCGCCGCCCTCGCCGACGAAGTCGACGACGGCTTCGGCGCCGTGACCGCCGGTCAGGTCGAGCACCTGCTGGATGTGGGTGCCGTCGGCGACGATGCCGTGGTCGGCGCCGATCTTCACGGCGAGTTCGACGGCCGCGGGGTTGCGGTCGAGCACGACCACGGTGACGCCGGAGATCGCCTTGAGGACCTGGATGCCGATGTGGCCGAGTCCGCCGGCCCCGATCACCACGCACACGTCTCCGGGCCGAGTCGTCTTCGCGGCCTTGGCAACGGCGTGGTAGGCCGTCAGACCTGCGTCGGCGAGGGCGGCGACGTCGGCCGGTTCGAGCGAGTCGTCGATCCGGACCACGCTGCGGGCGGTGGTGCGCAGATATTCGGCGTACCCGCCGTTGACGTCGATGCCGGGGAACGTGCTGTTCTGGCAGTGGACGTCGTCACCGAAACGGCACGCCCGGCACAGTCCGCACGTGATGAGCGGGTGCAGGATCACCTTGTCGCCGACCGTCACGTTGGTGACGGCGTCGCCCACGGCGTGGACCCAGCCGGCGTTCTCGTGGCCGATCGTGTACGGCAGCGCGACACCGGACTTCGCCTCCCACTGTCCTTCGAGGATGTGCAGGTCGGTGCGGCACACGCCCGCGCCGCCGATGCGCACGATGACATCTAGGGGGCCCTCGATGGTGGGTTCGGGAATGTCGGTGAGCTGCAGCTTGGTGTGGTATCCCACCACTTGCACGGCCTTCATCGCGGACTCCTGGTTCTGAGGTTGGTGATTCGCGGTGTGGCGCCGACGGATTCGCTGTCGGCGTAACGGGTGGCGAGCAGGCCCCGGCAGAAGTGGGCGTTGCCTTCCATCGAGATTCGCACCGACTTGGCGAAGCGCAGCCGCATCGGCACCGACTCCGGGGGGATGCGCTTGCCGTCGTCGTCGACGAACACCCGGCTGGCCGGGCAGATGCTCAACCCGATGCCGATCCGGCGACGCAGCAGCGCGGCCTTGGCCCGTCCGGGAGCGAGGTCGCTGAGGGTGAGTCGGTAGATCTCGTTCACACCCACATCGGTAGTCTTCAGATGCGCCTCGACGCACCGCTCCATCGCCGCGGCGTGCGCCTTGGACCGGAACGTTCGGCGCAATTCGTGCAGACTGTCCTCCGCCTCGGCGCCGAACGTCCCGACGTATCCGGCGTCGGCCGCGAGGCCGGCGTTGATCTTGTCGCTGTCGTGATGGTCATCGAGCAGCACCCGCACCTCGCCGATGTCCTCGACCAGGCGCAGGGCGTCGAGGGCGTCGGAGGCCATGAGGTAGGCGAAGTTCGGCGAGCAGAACGCGGTGGGCAGCCGCAGGTGCACGGTCACCCCGCCGTCGTCGAGGGTGACCGACCGGACGAAGCCGAGATCGGTGATCGGCTCGTCCAGTTCCGGGTCGGTGACCGTCGACAGGGCCATCAGGACGTCCTGGTCGGTGCAGACAACGGCGGCGGTCATGACGACACGGTTTCCCGCGCCCCGGCAGCGACCTCCACACCTTCCTGCCCGGCCGGCTCGGCCAGTCGGAGGTCCGCGGGAACGTCGATGTCGTACAGCGCCGCCGCGTTGAGGCCGAGGATCTTCTGCTTCTGCGGGGCGGTGATGGGGGCGTACTCGGTCTGCATGTCCTCGGGGATCTGGAAGTCGACGAACTTCTCGATCAGCCACTTCGGGGTCCACAGCGCGTAGTCGCTGCCGAACAGGATCTTGTCCTCTCCGATCCAGTAGAGCAGCTCGCCGATGATCTGGGCGAAGTAGCGGGGCCGGGTGTGGATGAACGGCAGGGCCACCGCCAGGCCGCCGTACACGTTCGACTCCTGGGTGGCGATCCAGCAGAAGTCCTCGAGCCGCGGCAACCCCACGTGCTCGACGACGAATCGCAGGTCCAGGTAGTCGGTGGCGACCTTGTCGACGTCGGAGACGTCGAAGGCGTCGCGGTCGAGGGGGCGGATCGTCGGACCCTTGTGGACGTGAATGTTCCTGATCCCCAGCGTGATACACTCTTCGAGGTAGCGCCGCGACCACTTGTCGTCGAGTTTGTAACCGCGGGAGTCGCCGTGCCATTCGGCGGTGTAGAGCTTGACGCCCTGCAGGTTCATCCGGTCGGCATCCTTGCGGAGCTGTTCGAGCCCGGCCTCCTCGTGGCGGGGATCGTAGGCGTGGTTGTAGGTCAGTTTGCCGGGGTGCTTGGCGACCAGGGCGAGTGCTTCGTCGGTTCGCCCGAATCCGTTGTGGTAGAAGTCGCTGAGCAAGGTGGCCTGGAAGATCGCGTGGTCGACGTATCCCTCCACGAAGATGTCACGCTCGAAGCGTTCGCTGCCGTAGTACGTGTAGGTGTCGTAGTCCCACACGACCTCTTCGGGGCTGAGATTCTTGTGATAGTCGTAGAAGCAATCGATGAACTGCTTGCCGTGCACGTTCTTCTGGTTCGACTCGCGGGCGTCCCAGACGTGTACGTGGCCGTCCACGATGAAATACTTCTCGCCGTTCTTCTCATACATGTTGGATGCTCCGGTTTCAATCGATGGGTAAAAATCGGGCCACGGCTCGCCGCAGCTGCGTAATTCACCGGCTGATGGTGACTTTGAGTGCGTCGTGGGTGTCTGCATGTGCAAAGACGTCGTACGCGTCCATCATTTGCTCGAGCCCGAACGAGTGAGTGCTGAACGTCCCGACGTCGATCTTCTCGTGGGCCACCAGATCCAGGAGGGTAGGAATGGTGGTGCCGTTGACAAGTCCGGTGGTGATCGTGATGTTGTCGATCCACAGATCTTCGAGGTGTAGATCGACAGGTTTGCCGTGCACACCGACGTTGGCGATGTTCCCTCCGGGACGTACCAGGGCAGTGCACAATTCGAAGGTTTCCGGGATCCCGACTGCCTCGATCACCACGTTCGCGCCTAGACCGTGAGTGAGTTCGAGGACGCGGGCCCGGACGTCCACCGTGCCACTGTTGATGGTCTCGTCCGCACCGAAGCCGAGTGAACGCTGGAGCCGAGCTTCGGAAAGATCGACAGCAATGACGGTCGCGGCGCCGTAGAGCCCTGCCGTGCGCATCGACGCCAGCCCGACCGGGCCCGCACCCACTACCACGACGGTGTCGCCAGGTTGCACTCGAGCGTACTGCACCCCGATCTCGAAACCGGTGGGCAGAATGTCGGCAAGGAAGATTGCCTGCTCGTTCGTGACGGCCTCGGGCAACACGTGCACGCTCGTCTCGGCGAAGGGCACGCGCACGTACTCTGCCTGCGTACCGTCGATCAGGTGTCCGAAGATCCACCCGATGCCACCGACGGAGGCGCAATGGGAGGGCATGGCGCATTTGCAAGGCCCGCACTTGCCGCAGGAGGTTATCGCCGGCACAAGCACCCGATCTCCCACTGCGAGTGACGTAACGGCCGACCCGACTTCGGTGATGACGCCGACTGCCTCGTGCCCGAGCACGCGACCGGCGGTAACAGCGGGCACATCACCTTTGAGGATGTGCAGATCGGTCCCGCAGATCGTCGTCGTATCGACACGCACTACTACATCGGTGGGGTCGACCAGGTGTGCGTCGGGTACATCGGTCCACGACATCGAGCCGGGGCCCTGGAACACAAGTGCTTTCACATCGATCTCATTCTCTGAAGGGTTGACGACGCACCCGCCGAAACCTGGGATGCCTCTCAGTCCACCGGCGCCGCCCACCAAGTCCGGTCGGGCGGCGCCGGCACGGTGCAATGTCGGTTCGTATCTACTGTGCTGTGAGGTCGAATCCGATGTACTCGGCGGCGTCCTCGGGGCTGGCGAACAGCAGGGTCTTCTCGTCGAGGTGGACCATGCGCCCGTAGTGGGTGGAGCTGATCTCCTCGAAGATGGAGCCGTCGAACTCCTGGCCGAGGGCGTCGGTGAGTTCCTCGTAGTCGAAGTCGAGCACCTTCTGGCCGTCGACGCGGATCATCGACGGGTACTCGGTCAGCTCGACACCGTCCTTGGCGCCCATCACTTCCGCGACGACACGGCCGATGGGGGTGTTCATCAAGGTGACGCCACACATGTTGGAGAACTCGGTGGACGATCCGAATTGCATGCTCACTTGTCCAACTCCTTGGGGATGTCGAGCCCGAGGTCCTCGAGCAGGGAACGGAACTTGTCGGTGGCGGCGTCGAAACTGGTGGCGAAGGTGATCGCCTTGTCGGCCGGCTGCGACCAGATCGGCTGCAGCGCCCGGGCGGCGTCGAGGCACCGTGGCACCCAGATCGAGAGCCAGGCGCCGAACAGCTCCTTGTTCGTCTCCCCGTGCTCGGGGTCTCGGGTGAGCAACCGGAACAGGTTGCGGGTGTAGGCGAGGTCGCGGTCGTAGTCGTGTTCGCCGGTGCCGACGATGGTGGGGGTGATGTAGTCACCGTTACCGGCGGCGATCTGCATGACCAATTCGCTGCGGAACAGGGTGCCGACCAGCTGCTCGAAGACGATGTTCGAGGCGAACAGCAGCTCACACCAGTCCGGAACCGCGGTGAGCCGCTCGACGACCTCGCGGGTGGGCTGCCACTCGGGTGCGGACTGCCAGACCTCCTTGTGGGCGGTGCCGTCGAAGTCCTCGGTGGCCTCGGACAGGTCCAGGTTGAACAGGGCCAGGTCCTGGGCGAAGCGCATCTTGTGGGCGGCGTTCACCGCGACGGCGGTGTTGATCATGTTCGTCGGGCAGGACCGCTGGATCGAGGTGAACACGTGCAGCGCCAACCCGTTCTCGGCGTGCATCCAGGCCCCCAGGTTGCGGGAGATGAACGTCAGCCACGGGGTGTTCCAGGCGTCGTAAACTCGGGCACGCTTGGCGTTGGACAGGCACAACTCGACCTGATGGACCACCTTGGAGTTGTTGCGGAAGATGGTCTGGTCCCACTCCTCGTTCGGGTCGAGGAAGGCGTGCCAATTCGACGACTTCGCGGCCGTCCACTCCTGTGGGTAACCGCCGGGTCCGTCACCGAAGCCGTAGATCCAGCCCTGCGAGAGGTGACGGTCGGGGTCGGGCTGCACGTCGACGGTCACGTCCTCGTACATCGTCGACCGCTTCTTGGCCGGCGTGTAGTAGCTGAACGAGCGGCTGCGGGAGCTGGGGAACTCCAGCGCACCGGCTTCGGAGTCGGTGAACTCGATCTTCGGAAAGCTGCGTTGCTTGGACTCGGAGGTTGCGGTCATCTCGTTTCTCAGTTCTGTCGGTGAAGCAGGAAAGTGGTTTCCCAGGACGTCTATTCGAAGGCGGGGCTGGTGAACTTGTCGTAGAAGATCTGGTCGTGCGGGGTGCCCTTCGCCTCGAGCAGTGCCAGGGCGGCGTCGACCATCGGCGGCGGCCCGCACAGGTACACCTCGGCCCGCCCGAGCTCGGGTTCGCTGCAGCTGACGACGTCGGTGACATTGCCGTCCTCGACGGTGATCGCACCCACCGGCGGCGGGTCCATCGATTCGGACAGGCAGGCCACGAAACTGAAATCCTTCAGTCCCTGTCCGAGTTCGAGGATCTCGTCGAGGTAGAACAGGTCCTGCGGGGTGCGGGCACCGTAGTAGAAGTGCACCTGCCGGGTGTTGCCCGTCTCGCTCATGTGCCGCAGCAACGACAGCAGCGGAGCCATCCCCGCGCCGCCGCCGATGAAGACCATCGGCAGAACGTGGCCTTCCTTGATGGTGAACGACCCGTACGGACCGGTCAGGGCGATCTCGTCACCCACCGAGATCCCGTCCTCGAGCAGGCCGGCGAACTTGCCGCCGGGGTACTTCTTGATGAGGAATTCGACGTGCCCCGGCGTCGATTGGGTTGTCGCCATGGAGAAGGACCGATGCTCGTCGGTGCCCGGGATGTGCAGGTCGGAGTATTGACCGGGTTTGAATTCGTACCCCGCGGGTTCGACGGGCGCCAGTCGCAGCGACACGATGTCCTTGGTCATCGACTCGATCCCGGTCACCTGGGTGCGCACATCCTGGATGGGGACACCGCCCAGGAGTTCGTCCTCGTCGAAATTGAGCAGTTCGATCGTGCAGTCGCTGTATGCGGTTGAGCGGCACAGCAGCACGTGCCCCTCGTCGACCTCGGCGTCGTTGCACGCAAATGTCGAGTAGTCCTCCATCTGGATATCGCCGTCGAGGACAAAGGATTTGCAGGCCGAGCAGCGTCCCTCGCGGCAGCCGTGCATCAGGTGGATGCCTTGCCGGAACGCGGCATCGAGGATGTACTCGTCTTCGCCGACTTCCATCTCGATGTCGACGGGCTCGAAGTTGATACGGTGCTTGTCGGCCACGGGGTCTCTCCTGGACTCGTGAAGTGAATGGTGAAGCGGTGGGTGGCGCCGGAGTGGCCGCGGCGCCACCCACCGGGCCTTGAATCAGGCCGGAACCGTGCCGCCGGCGCGGTACGCGGCGATGTGCGCGTTGCGTTCGGCGTCGGACATCTGGTTCAGCAGCACGTTCGGACTCTGGAAGGTGTTGCCTCGTACGTCGTCCAGAGTCCACATCTTCTTCGGGTCGTCCAGATGGAGGTGCGGCTGACCGATGAGGGTCTTACCGTCGTCGCGCACATAACCGAGGTCCTGCACGATGTCAGCGAGATCCTTTCCGTGATGGAGGGTCTCCCACTCCCGGAATCCGGTGAGACGCCCCATATTCGGGGTTTCCCGGCCCTCGTACTCGCTGCGGAACGCGACCGCGTCGGTCCAGTAGCAAGTCTCCGAGCAGTAGGTCCGCCACTGGTCGTCGACCTTCTCCACGACCATGTCCTCGCGGATCAGGGCCGGCACCATGCAGGTCCAGCACCGGTGCGGGTACTGGTACCCGACCTCCTCGAACGCGATCGGCTTGTTACGGCCGGGGTAGGCGAGGCGGTTGTACTCCTCCCACCACTTGCCGTACTTCGAGTACCAGCCGGGGTACTTGTGCTCGAACCATTCGAAGTCCTTGTCGGTCATCGTGTCGATCCGCCAGTAGTTCACCGGCCAGCCGGTGGCGAAGAACCGGGCCACCTCGTGGACGTAGCCCTTCTCGGTGATCCGCTTCCACGACTCCTCGACCAGGTCGTGCGGGATCGTCAGGCCGTACTTCTCGAGCGGGATGAGGTAGCTGCGGTAGTAGTCGTCGTAGATCCACCGCCGCCACATCTCGGCGTAACTTTCGCGGTCCTTGCGGCGGTCCTTCGTGCCGTACTCGATGAAGGTGCCGATCGCTGCGTCGACGACACAGTGGTTGTTCCACCATGCGTACCGCAGATCCCGTTCGAGCAGAGGCCGGTTGCGCTCGTCGGCGAGCGCCATCAGCAGGATCGAATAGCCGTTGGAGATGTGCCGGGACTCGTCGGATTGCACCGAGTGGAACACCGTCGGCAGCAGGTAGTCACCGTTGGCGGCGGCCTCGTCGGGCATCGCGACGAACAGGGTGTTGGTGAACGCGGTCTCGGCGACCACGGTCAGGTAGATGTTCGCGGCGGTGATTGCGTCACCGGTGATGAACCCTTCGCCGAACTGCCGGCCGATGGTGCCCGCGTAGTTGTTCGAGAACGCCTTCTCGGTGATGTCGAACCCGGCGGGATCGATGTAGTTGTTCATGTACAGCTTCTTGAGGTTCATCTGGATCGTCGAGTGACGAACCTCGTCGATCATCTGCACCGCCAGCCCGTTGTGGATTTCCGGGTTGGGGACGGCGTCGATGGCCATCGGCATCGCTCGGGCCGCCGAGATCTCCGGGAACGGAATGATCGACAGGAACAGCTTCTGCCATTCGAGCCACCGCTGCTGCACCTGGCGGAACATGTTGCCGCGGATGGCACCGTCCATGGCGCCGTACACGCGGTTGTCCTTCTCTTCCTCCATCGGGAAGTAGGACCGCATGATCTGCTTGAGAGGGTCCTTCTTCGGAGCCTTCTCGAAGGTGTAGTCGGTGCCGAACCGGGTGGCCGGGGTGGCGAATGTCGGATCCCATGACAGTTCGGTGATCTTCGCGTGGGCCTTTGTCAGGCTTTGCCTACTCAATGTGCGCCTCCTGGATCGTGAGCCGGCCGGGTGCCGGCTGTGGGGGGACGTTGTGGGAATTGATTGAACCCCGTGATCCAGCTCTCATTCGTCTCAGTGTGAGACGCAAGTCACTTCCGAGTGGGCGGTGGCTGCCTACACTTGCCCCGCGCCGCGGCAGACCCTCACACCCTCTATCAGCCGACACAGGAGACCAGAGCGAGTGACCCCACAGCCCTCCAGCACGTCGCACCACCGCACGACGCCGAATTCGAACCCGGACTCCGAGTTGGCTCCGGCCTCGAGTTCGCCTACGGGATCGGACCACCTTCGTCCGAGCACTTGGCTTCGGGTGTCCTGGTCGCGATCTCGGCAGGCGTTGGGCGACGACGACCGGCCCAACGCTGCATACGTCGAGCGCTCGACCACCGATACGGTGCTCGAGCGAGCCGCCCGATCCGTGCTGCCCGCATTGGCGGCCGACATCGAAAACGAGCCGGTATCAATGATTCTCACCGACTCGAACGGCATCGTGCTCTCCCGCACCGCCGGCGACAGCACCTTGCTCACCGCACTCGACCGAGTCGACCTCGCCCCGGGCTTTCGCTACGCGGAAACCCAGGTCGGCACCAACGGAATCGGCACCGCGCTCGAGGTCGGCCGACCCCTCCTGGTGGACGGAGACCAGCACTTCAGCGGCCCGCTCCGGTCCTTCTCCTGCGCGGGGGCTCCGGTGACGCACCCCATCACCGGAGCGATCCTCGGGGTCGTGGACCTGACCACCGCCTCGCAGAATTCCAACACCCTGTTGCTGTCCTTCGCCACACTCGCCGCGGCCCGCCTCCGTGAGCGCATGCTGGACGACGCAACCGAACCGGACCGGGCGATCTTCAGTGCCTACCGGTCCGCATGCCGACGTTCCAGCCGACCCGTCGTCGCCGTCGGTGACGAGGTCGTGATGATGAACTCGCTGACGCGGCAACAATTCGACTCACCAGACCAGATGGCGATTCTCGAACGCACCCGAGACATCGGCGGCGAAACGAAACCGATCACGATCCTCACCGACCTGCCCAGCGGAACGGTCGTACGCCTGAGTTACGAGCCGACATTCACCGGTGGCCGGCTGGCCGGAGGAATCGTCCGGATCACGAAACAGGTTGCTTCGCCCAGTTTTTCCATCCCGAAGGTGAGCGCGTCCACCCCGCCCTCGATCGCCGGTACCAGCCCGCTCTGGCGGCATACGGTCCATTCGGTTGTCGAGGCCTGCCGGCGACAGGACTGGCTCGTCGTCGACGGAGAACCAGGAGTGGGCAAGACAGCCCTGATCCGAGCGGCGCACCAACTCGTCCCGAACCGAAGACTTGCCGTACTCGATGCCGGCGAGCTCGGCGGCGACGACCTCCTCACCCGGGCCTCCGTCGAACTCGGCAGCGGATCCGACCTGGCAATACTGCACGCACACGCCATGAGCGAGGCTCATCTCGCCGCACTCGCGGACCTACTGCAGGGCCCCCACGCGCAGGAGCCACCTCTCAGACCGTGGGTGGCGCTTACCCGGTATCCCCAGGACTCGACCGACACCAGTTCACTGCTGCGCATGTTCCCCAAATCGGTCACGGTGCCACCCCTGCGGCACCACCTGGACGATATTCCCGATCTTGTGCGCAGCCTGCTCGACACCCTGGGGGCCACCGGCCTCACCCTGGCTCCGGCCGCCTCGAATCAGCTCGCGCGTCTGGCGTGGCGCGGAAATGTCACCCAGCTGAAGAAGGTTCTCGAGGACACCTACCGGCGGCAACGGTCCGGCATCGTCGAACTCGACACCCTGCCTCCCGCATGCCGTTCCACTACACGCCGAACGTTGACCAGGATGCAGGCGCTCGAGCGGGACGCGATCGTGGACGCGCTCGCGCTTCATGCCGGCGACAAGACGGCCGCCGCCACCGCCATCGGCATGTCCCGAGCGACGATCTACCGCAAGATCCGCGAATTCGGAATCGTGCCCTGAACGACCCGGACCCCGGGAATGTCAAATTGAGACACCGCTGCGCTCTGCCCTGAGGGATGCTCTCGCCGAACCACATTCACCCGCCCAGCCTCGGGTGTCAGACAGGAGAAATCGATGACCAACCCGAACGGACTCACCACAGTCGCCGGTGCACCGGTGCCCGACAACCAGAACAGCCTCACCGCCGGCGCACGCGGTCCGATGCTCCTGCAAGATGTCTGGCTTCTCGAGAAGCTCGCGCATTTCGACCGCGAAGTCATCCCCGAACGCCGCATGCACGCCAAAGGCTCGGCCGCGTTCGGCACCTTCCGCGTCACCCACGACATCACCGCACACACCAACGCCGCCGTATTCTCGGAGATCGGTAAGCGGACCGAAATCTTCCTGCGTTTCTCCACCGTGGCCGGCGAGCGCGGCGCAGCCGACGCCGAACGCGACATCCGCGGATTCGCCGTCCGCTTCTACACCGAGCACGGCAACTGGGACGTCGTCGGCAACAACACCCCCGTCTTCTTCTTCCGTGACCCCCTCAAATTCCCCGACCTCAACCACGCGGTCAAGCGCGACCCGAAGACCAACCTCCGCTCTGCGGAAAACAACTGGGACTTCTGGACTAATCTCCCGGAGGCGCTGCACCAGATCACCATCGTGATGTCCGACCGTGGCATCCCCGACGGCTACCGGCACATGCACGGATTCGGGTCACACACCTTCTCGTTCGTCAACGACGCCGGAGACCGCTCCTGGGTGAAATTCCACTTCCGCACCCAGCAGGGCATCAAGAACCTCACCGACGAAGAAGCCGCCGCCGTCGTCGCCGGCGACCGCGAGTCGGCGCAACGCGACCTCTTCGACGCGATCGAGGACGGCAACTTCCCGAAGTGGACCCTTTTCGTGCAGATCATGCCGGAAGCCGACGCCCAGACCTACCACTACCATCCGTTCGACCTCACCAAGGTGTGGTCCAAGAAGGACTACCCCCTCATCGAGGTCGGGGAACTCGAACTCGACCGGAACCCGGAGAACTACCACGCCGACGTCGAGCAGGCCGCCTTCTCCCCGGCGAACGTCGTCCCCGGCATCGGATTCTCACCGGACCGCATGCTGCAGGGCCGGCTGTTCTCCTACGGCGACGCCGCCCGCTACCGGCTCGGCGTCAACCACCACCAGATCCCGGTCAACAGCCCCAGGGGCGCAACCCACGTCAATTCCTTCCACCGCGACGGTGCCATGCGCGTTGACGGGAACCAGGGCAGCATCCCGAGCATCGAACCCAACTCCCACGGCCGATTCGCGGACCAGCACAGCTACGCCGAACCGCCACTCGAAGTCGGCGTGGTCGCCGACCGGTTCGACTACCGAGCAGACGACGACAACTACTTCGAACAGCCCGGGAACCTCTTCCGCAGCATGAGCGCCGAGCAGCAGACCGTGCTGTTCGAGAACACCGCCCGTGCCATCACCGGAGCGTCGGCCGCCGTCATCGAGCGCCACATCGCCAACTGCACGCAAGCAGACCCCGCCTACGGCGAAGGCGTGCGAAAGGCTTGTGAAGCCCTCGGCACCTTGTAAGTCGCGGCATCCCGGCCCGCGGTCTGCGCGCATCGCCGCCAGATCACGGGTGGGGCCCGCACCGACCAACCAGTCGACCCCCGTCGTCGCGGCTATCGGACCGCGTTCGGCACCGCACCCTCACCGGAGACCGGGCCGCGTCCGTCAGCGGGTCCCCGCGGCACCGTGAAGGTGGCTGTCACGCACAGAATCGCAATCGCGAAGCAGGCGAGGGTATACCAGAGATTTCCGATGGGATCGCCATTGCTCGTGACGCCGTCGACAGCGCCGAAGTAGCTGGGCAACGCGGTCACCCACAGAACGCCCATCACGCCGAGATAGACCACGCTGTAGACACGGACGAAGTCGTTGGAGTAAATGGGAACGTCGGACGTCCCCCGGCGCAGCCGCGACCACTGCCGGACCAGGATCGGGATCGCGACGAGCACGACGACGACCAGTTCGATCGCGTACAGAATTCCCCGGACCGTGGTGCTCTCCATTCCGAGGACCGTCGCCGGGATCGGGAGGATGAACGTGCCCGCCGACGCCAGGAGACCGATCACGATCGTGCGCCACACCAGTTCGAGTCCGGTGAAGTCCCGACCCCGGTCGGCGTAGCGACCCACGAAGAACTGAACGCACAGGGCCAGCGACATCGGCCACAGGGCCGCGAATACCACCACGCTGGGCAGTGGGACCGAGTCGAACATGGGCTGGTTGACCGGGTTGGTCGTCGACCATTCCCACCACCTCAGCTGCGGTCCGAGCTGGTCGAAGATCTCGTAGAACGCGTGGTGCACGAAGCCGACACAGACCGCGCCGGCGAGTACGCCGTACTTCCGGAAGACGCCGAGCATCCGGACGAGCTCGAAGGCCAGCGTCGCCATCAGCGGATAGATCGCGATGATGTACAGCGGCAGTCGGCCCCACAGGAAGTCCACGGTGAACACGTTGTGCGCGAACATCGTGTCCACGTGCTCTTCGATTCCGAAGGCCGCCGGAAAGTACAGCGGCGGCTCGATGACGAACAGGTACGCCGTGGCCCCGAACCAGAGCACCATCGTGGTCGGGTCGCCGTTGCGGCGCCAGCGCAGGATCGCGAAAACGAGCGCGAGCACCGACCCGACCACGATGGTGAGCTCGAGAACCGGCAGGGTCCAGTTCTCCAGTGCCAACGGGTTACGGACCTCGACGAGCCCGCCGGCCTCGGCGCAGGAGAAGCCGAGCGCTGTCGAGAGTTGATCGAAGGTGGGGGAGCAGAGATCGGCCATCAGTTGACCACCGCCGGGACGGGATCGGTGCGGCGTTCGCGCGATTCTGCGGTGTACCAGCGGGTGCAGTCGTAGCCTGCGTCGTAACGGGTGAACCACTTGTCGGCAAGCGTGGGCAGCTTTTCGTGGGTGGGGTCGTGGTTCGGCATCTGACTACGGACGATGCCGGCGAGGGCGGTGAGCTGTTCACCGCGCGGGAGGTCGTCGAACGCACGAGGCATGACGCCTTTGCTCAGGTAGGGCGCGAACGAGGTGAGCACTTTCTGCTTCGTGCGGTGCGTGGCGAACATCGACATCGAATCGACCTTCCGCTCCTTGATCGGCACATGCTGGTTGAAGCCGGCGCAGGCGATCCGCATCACCTTCATCACATGTGTGAAGATCGACGGTGCCATCCGCATCCGGTACAGCTCCTCCCCGACAAGGGAATTGAAGATGATCATTGCTGAACTCCGGTGTTCGACCTCCTCGACGAAGTGCCAGATGAACAGGGACGCAACCCGGTCGTCTCCCGGGCGGAAGAGGGTCGCGTCGTTGTCGAGCATCAGTTTGAACACCGGCGTGAAGGTCGCTTCCAGATCCGCGGTGTAGGCGAGTCGGTAGTTCAGAGTGGTCGCCTCGGTGAGCAGGTCGTATTCGCCGATCACGGCGTCGAGGGTGTTCTGGAGCCCCGGGTATCGCTTGATCAACGCTTTGACGTGCTGGCGATGCGCGGTCGAGTGGTGGCCCTCCTGACGCATGAACGCCATGGCCTCTTCTGCGACCTCGGGATCGGTCATCCGTGTTTTGGCCTGCATGATCGCCTTGACGATCATCTTCTCGAAGCCGACGGCCAGGAACGAGATCGCGTTCGACATGCTCGACCAGGCCGGGTTGTCGGGGTTCCACAGGAACGGGACGTCCTGCTCGTCGAACGCGAAATCCATCTTTCGGGGGTGCAGGTCGGTCATGTGGGATACCTCGTCTCGTGCGGCATGAGTGGGCTGCAGCCTCTGGGTAGGTAGAGACCCGAGCGTTTAACAACATACACACATCGATGAACTTGTATGATTACGTTTCGGCGAATCCCTCGAGAGCGTCCGCGAAGCAGGGCTTCGGAGCGGAGGGGAATGTGTGCGCGGTAACCTCTGAGTCCGGGTCGGGCGGTGCGCCGGCAGCCCTTGCACGACGTTCGGGCCCAACGGCGCGTTGTGAGAGGTAGGGAAAGAAGTGGCTGGCAGGCGTGGGTGGGGTGGCAGTCCGCCTGGAAGTGACGAGGAAGCGTCCCGGCGAATCGTCGCCGCCGCAGTCGAGCTCATCAGCCGGAAAGATACGGCGATCAGCATCGCCGACGTTGCGGAATCCCTCGGCGTCATCCGGCAGACGGTGTACCGGTACTTTCCCAGCACCGACGCCCTCCTGCGAGCCGCAGCCATCGCCGCCGTCGCCGGATTCCTCGACCGCCTCACGGAACATCTCGTGGGTATCGAGGACCCCGCTGACGCTGTGGTCGAGGCCGTGATCTACACGCTCAACGAAGCGCCCCGCATTCCGCAGCTCGGCATCATGCTGTCCGGTTCTCATTCCCACACCGAGGGGATCACGTCCGACGAAGCCCTCTCCTTCGGGATGACGATGATCAGACGCTTCGACGTCGACTGGGAGCGGCACGGCTACGACGAGGCCGACCTGCGTGAGCTCGTCGAATATCAGCTGCGGACGATGCAGTCGTTCTTCATCTCGCCCGGAAACCCGCCGCGTAGCCAGGACGAACTGCGTGCGTATCTCCGACGGTGGGTGGGATCAACGGTCGCCGTCCCACACAGGCCGGCCTAGAGGCCGGGCGGCGATCTGCCGCGGGAACATGGTCGGCTGCCGCTGCCGGCGACCCCGGCGCGCCGACAGCCGTGCTGGTCACGGTCGTATCTGTGTCGCGAGGTGGGGATGGTGTCGCCCGTGCAGGCTGGCCATGCGCTGCGAAGGCCGGTGGTGCCCCGAAGGTTGTCCGCGGAGTCCTTCCCACTCGGGGAACGTGCCCGGACGGCGACTGGTGAGGTGCCGGGTGTTGCTGGTGAGGTCGATCAGGCACCGAGCGGCGCCCTGCACGGAGAGGTGGTGCCGTCGTGCCACGTCGAGCAGTTCGTCGAACGCCTGCGCATCACTGTAGCCGCGGCTGGTGATCAGCAGCGCCTTGGCGGTGGTCAAGAGTTCACGGTCGGAGGGCCCGCGGCGCCGGTCGAGGAAGCTTCGGGTGGGCCGCACGGGGTTGGGGTTCTCGGATTTCAACATCTGGCACCGTCCTTTGTCTACGAGATTCCCCCAGGTCGCGATCTCGTAAACGTGCGTACCCGAGTGCTGGTTCATGTGGTCGGACGCGTGAGGGTGGGATCGCGATCTCCGGGGAGGCCCGTCTGGGCCACGGTTATGACGACGTTGCCACTCTTGTGCCCGGTGTCGACATACCGATGCGCCTCGACGATGCGTTCCAGGGGATAGCTGCGGTCGATGACGATCCGCAATGTGTCCGCTTCGAGGAGCTGCTTGATGTACGCCAAAGCGTCGTTCTTGCGGACGGACATACCGGTGACGACTTTCCGTCCGCCTCGGATCGACGTCCAGAGTTGCAGCACGTTGTTGTTCAGCCCGGATGTGGGAACGTAGCACCCGTGCTCGGTGAGCGAGCCCTTGCACCGCGCGAACGAGTTCCTGCCGATCGTGTCGAAGACGACGTCGTATGCCGCGGTGTTGGCGGTGAAATCCTCTGTGGTGTAGTCGATGACGTCGTCGGCGCCCAGGGATTTCACCAACTCCGTGTGGTGCGGACCGCACACTCCGGTGACCTCCGCGCCGAACGACTTGGCGAGTTGCACCGCGTAGGTGCCGACGCTGCCGGAGGCGCCGTTGACGAGGACCTTCTGCCCGGTTCGCACCTTCGCCTTGTCCCGAAGGAAGAACAATGCGGTGGTGGCACCGTCGACGGCGGCGACGGCCTCCTCGTAGGTCTTGTTGACCGGCTTGAGTGCGAGCGAGGCGGTTTCCGGTAGGCACTTGTACTCGGCGTAGGCGCCGATGTCGAACCCGGTGAACCCGAATACCTGATCGCCCGGCTGGAACCGGCGGACGTCCTTGCCGACGGCCTCGATCTCTCCGGCAAGCTCCAGGCCCAGAGTCCGCAGTTTCCTTCGTGGCCTTCGCAGCCCGAGGATCAACCGGCCCCACAGCGGCTCGCCGCGGCGCATCTTGCATTCGGCTGTTGTCACCGTTGTCGCGTGGACCTTCACCAGGACTTCGCCGTCCTTGGGTGTCGGCTTCGGGACCTGCGCGAGTTCGAGTACTTCGGGTCCGCCGAACCGAGTGTGGATGATCGCCTTCATCGCAGACCTCCTCGGCGGCGTTCCGGGTCGTCGCGCCTCGAACAAGCTCACGGCCAAGCATAGTTCTCCGGCATCCTCGTCGTGGGGTTGTGCGGGCGGTGCAGGGTGTCCACACCACACACCTAGGGTGTGTTTCCGCGCATGGCGATCCGCGGGACCGTAGTGGCGTCGGTATATCCGGCTGCCCCTGCCCACAAGGACCGAGCGTCCCGCCGTCGATCCAGCGGCGCAAGCACCCTGGTTGGTGATTTGATGGAACACGCTGCGCGAGCGAACTACCGAGAGCATCGATCCGATCCGTTCCCGCTGTCCGCGGCGCAGCACGGGCTGTGGTTTGCGCAGCAACTCGCCCCGGACGTCCCGATCTGCATCGCGCAGTACGTCGACATCCACGGGCAGCTGGACGTCGATCTGTTTCGTGAGGTAGCGCTCGTTGCCGGCCACGAATACGAGTCGGTGTTCCTGCGTTTGGTCGTCGTCGACGGTGAGCCGCAGCAGGTGGTCGATCCGCCTGCCGACGCGGCCATGGGAATCGTCGACTTCCGCAGTGCATCCGACCCGATGGCCGCCGCGGAGGCGTGGATGCGGGAGAATTACACGGCACGAGTCGATTTCGAGCACGACTATCTGTGCGAATCGTCGCTGTTGCGGGTCGGTGACGAGCGGCACCTGTGGTACAGCAGGATCCACCACGTCGCCCTCGACGGATACGGGGCGATGACGATGGTCAACCGTGTCGCCGCCCTGTACACCGCGGCAGTCCAAGGCCTCGAGCTCGAACCGAGCCGTGCAGCCGACCTGCACACCCTGCACCGCCTCGAAAGCGACTACCGGGCGTCCCACCGGTTCTCGTCCGACCGTGACTATTGGGCCGAACGTCTCCACACACGCACGAACGGCGCCTCCCTGACCGACATCGAGGCTCCGCCTGCCGCACACAGCCTGACCGTGCGCACGGCGCTGTCCGCCGATACCGTCGCACGACTCGAGGACACCGACGGCCGGCCGGGCGCGACGGCAGCAGCCGCATTGATCGCCGCCTTCGCCTGCTACCTCTCGCGGCGGACGGGACGGCAGGACGTGCTCGTGGACATTCCCCTGTCCGCGCGCACCACCGCTGTACTGCGACGATCCGGCGGAATGCTCGCCAACGTCGCGCCCCTGCGGGTGCAGGTCCGATCCGACGACACCGTCGGCGACCTCGTGACCCGGGTGCAGCACGAACTGATGGGGGCAATGCGGCACCAGCGCGGCAACGTCGAGGACATTCTGCGTGAGCTGGGTGTGTCCGCCGAGGCCCGCAGGATCTCGGGACCGATGATCAACGTGATGCTCTTCGACCAGGATCTCACCTTCGGGTCGCTGACCGGTGACTTCCGGATCCTCACCACCGGTCCTGTCCCGGACCTGTCCGTGAACGTGTACCGGAGCGGCACTCCGGCGTCGACGATCGTCGAGTTCGAGGCCAACCCGTACCGCTACCGCGACGACGACCTGCGGTCGCATCACGCCGGCGTCGTCGGATTGATCGACGAACTGCTCGCCGCCGACCCCGGTACTCCGCTCGCCGTGATCGGGGTGGCGGAGTTGGAGTGCTTGACTCCGGTGGTGGGTGAGGTGTCGGTGTCGGAGGTGTCGTTGCCGGAGTTGTTGGCGGCGGCGGTGGGGGTGGATCCGGATGCGGTGGCGGTGGTGTGTGGGGATCGGCGTGTGACGTATCGGGAGTTGGATGAGGCGTCGAATCGGTTGGCGCGGGTGTTGCTGGGGGCGGGGGTGGGTGCCGAGTCGGTGGTGGCTGTGGCGGTGGCGCGGTCGGTCGAGTCGGTGTTGTCGGTGTGGGCGGTGGCGAAGACGGGGGCGGCGTTTTTGCCGGTGGATCCGTTGTATCCGGTGGGTCGGATCGAGCATATGTTGGTGGATTCGGGTGTGGTTGTGGGGGTGACGGTCTCGGAGGTGCGGGATCGGTTGCCGGGTTCGGTGCGGTGGGTGGTGCTCGATGATGCGGAGGTCGTGTCGCGGGTTGTGTCGGTGTCGGCGGGGGCGGTGACCGATGTGGATCGGGGTGCGCCGGTGCGGGTGGGTCAGGCTGCGTATGTGATTTATACGTCGGGGTCGACGGGTGTGCCGAAGGGGGTGGTGGTGACGCATCGGGGGTTGGCGAATGTGGTGGCTGCGCAGCGTTCGGGTTTCGGGGTTGGTGTGGGTGCTGGGGTGTTGCATTGTGCGTCACCGAGTTTCGATGCTTCGGTGTTCGAGTTGGTGTGGGCGTTGGGGATGGGTGCGCGGTTGGTGGTGGTTCCGCCGACGGTTTACGGTGGGGAGGAGTTGGCGCAGATCTTGGTTCGGGAGTGTGTGACGCATGCGGTGTTGACGCCGACGGCGTTGTCGTCGGTCGATCCGGTCGGGCTGGAGGCGTTGGGTGCTCTGGTGGTGGCGGGTGAGGCGTGCCCGCCGGAGTTGGTTGCGAGGTGGGCTCCGGGTCGGCGGATGTTCAATGCGTATGGGCCGACGGAGGCGACGATCATGTCGAATGCGAGCGGCGGTTTGGTGGTGGGGGAGTCGGTCACGGTCGGTGGTCCGGTTCGTGGGTTCGGTGAGTTGGTGTTGGATGGGCGGTTGCGGCCGGTGCCGTTCGGGGCGGCGGGGGAGTTGTATTTGTCGGGTCCGGCGCTTGCGCGGGGGTATCGGAATCGGTCCGGGTTGACGGCGGGGCGGTTTGTTGCGGATCCGTTCGGGGGGCCGGGGGAGCGGATGTATCGGACGGGGGATGTGGTGCGGTGGCGGCGTTCGGTGGGTGGGCCGGTGCTCGAGTATGTGGGTCGCTCGGATTTTCAGGTGAAGATTCGTGGTTTCCGGGTCGAACTCGGCGAAATCGAATCGGCACTCCTCGGATACCCCGGTATCGATCGCGCCGTCGTGAACACCAGCGGCGACCGGCTGGCCGGCTACGTCGTCCCCGCAGCGGGTTCACTACTGGACACGGCCGCGGTCCTGGCTCACGCCCGCGCACGGTTGGCCCCGCACATGGTCCCCACGACCGTCACGGTGCTCGACGCCGTGCCGGTCACCGCGAACGGGAAACTCGACCGCGCCGCCCTGCCGGAGCCCGACTTCACTGCGGCGCGCGCCGCGTACCGGGCGCCGCGCAACGTAACCGAGGGAGTGGTGGCCGCCGCGTTCGCCGAGGGGCTCGGCCTGGACCGGGTCGGCCTCGACGACAACTACTTCACGCTCGGTGGCACGTCGCTCACCGCGACCAGCGTGATCGCCCGGATTGCCGAATCGTCTGCGCGCGCCGTGCCGGTGCAGTGGATCTTCACCCATCCGACGCCGGAAGCCCTGGCGCACATGATCGCCACGGCGCCGGAGGACCCCGGGGCGGAGGACGCAGCGGACCGGTCGCTCGACGTGCTGCTGCCGCTGCGGACCTCCGGAACCGGCAGCCCGGTATTCTGCATCCATCCCGCGATCGGGTTGGCCTGGTGCTTCACCGGACTGGTGCAGTATCTCGGCGATCGTCCGGTCTTCGGGCTGCAATCCCCGGCGCTCACCGACCCGGACCTGCGTGTCGATTCCTTGAAGGATCTCGCCGCGGGGTACGTCCAACGGATCCGCTCGGTGCAGCCGCACGGCCCGTACCACCTGGTCGGCTATTCGGTCGGTGGTCAGATCGCCCATGAGATGGCGGTGCAACTCGCGGGTGACGGCGACGAAGTGGCCACCCTCGCGATGCTCGACACGCACCTGACCGGAGGATACGGTCGCCCGACGGAGAAGCCCACCGTGGCAGCACTTCTGGCGGAGTTCGGCGCGGTGGTCCCGGGTGGCGAGGATGCGGCGCCGACCACGGATCGTGCCGTGGAAGCGCTGCGCCGCACCGGCGGACTGTTCGCCGCTGTGACCGCGGACGATCTCGAGGCCGTCCACCGGGTGTTCACCCACACGGTCGACCTCGCCCTCGCGCATCGCCCGTCGACACCGATCGGTCTCGATCTGCTGTATTTCGGTGCGGCAGATTCTGTGGATGCCCCCACCGGCGTCGCCGCGTGGAGGCCGCACATCAGCGGCGAGATCCACGAACACGCCATTCCCGTGTCGCACCAGCAGATGACGAGCCCGGAAGGGCTCGCCGACATCGGCCCCGTCCTCGCGCACCACGTGACGCTCGCCGAGCGCCGGCTCGCGCTGTCCGGTAACTCCGCGCGATCGGAAGGAACGACGTGACGTTCCCTCGGCACAGGATCGACGCTCCGAGCCGCGCCCGAGATGTTGCCGGTTGGGGTCAGGCGGTGCGTGTCTGGGCAACGGTGCTGGTGACCTGGTCGCTGTGGCCGTCACCGAGGGGGTCGGGCCATGTCGTCCAGGTGTCGGGGCCGAGTTCGATCTCGGCGGTGGTCAGCAGACACGCGTCGAGTTGGTGGCGCAGTGCGTCGGGGTCGATTCCTTGGCCGATGAAGACCAGTTCCTGCCGGCAGTCACCAACTGGTTCTTCCCATTTGTCGAGAATCCCCGCCCTGCGGTACTCGTCCTCAGGCCAGTAGGCCTCGGGCAGGAATTTCCACCACCGTCCGATATAGCCGTGTCGGATCACGTGGCCGGCCTGGGAAATGCTGCCGATCTCGGTGAATCGGTGCGCGTTCCAGAAGTAGCCTTTGGCGCGCAGGAGACGCCCATTCGACCATTCGCTGGTGAGGAAATGGTGCAGCCGGCCGGGGTGGAAGGGGGCGCGTTCACGGTAGACCACGGAACTGATTCCGTATTCCTCCGTCTCGGGAGTGTGTTCGCCTTGGAGTTCGTGGAGCCATCCGGGTGCCTGGGCGGCCTTCTCCAGGGAGAACAGGCCGGTGTCCAAAATGCTCTCGAGCGGGATGTCGCCGTGAGACATCGACTGTATGCGGGCAGTGGGGTTGAGTGAGCGCAGGACCGCGGTCAGTTCGGTCAGGTGCTCTACGGTGACGAGGTCGGCTTTGCTGACCAAGATGACATCGGCGAACTCGATCTGATCGACCAAAAGGTCGGAGATGTCGCGTTCGTCGTCGGGTGCGTCGGCCTCGACGCGGCCGCCGGTCTGGTAGTCGTGAAGGAAGCTGTGGGCGTCGACGACGGTCACCATGGTGTCCAGGCGGGCGATGTCTGCCAGAGCATGTCCGTCGGTGTCGATGAAGGTGAACGTTTCAGCGACCGGCAACGGCTCGGAGATGCCGGACGATTCGATCAGGAGGTAGTCGAATCGTCCATCGGCGGCCAATGCACTGATTTCTGCGAGAAGGTCTTCGCGCAGGGTGCAGCAGATACAGCCGTTGGTCATCTCGACGAGCTTCTCTTGTGAGCGGCTCAGCGAGATCTCCCGTTCGACTTCGGCGCTGTCGATATTGATCTCGCTCATGTCGTTGACGATGACGGCCACCCGTCGGCCCTCACGGTTGCGCAGGATCTGGTTGAGGAGGGTCGTTTTTCCTGCACCCAGGAACCCTGACAGCACGGTCACGGGAAGTCGAGTGTCGGCCATGGCTTTTGAATCCTTCCGCGGGGTCGGGGAGATCCCGGCTACGTGGGCGTCGGCGGGTACGCGCAGTCGAGGTGCGTGCCCGCCGACGCCCGCTGGGGACAGTGTGGGCAGAGGGTCAGGCCGCCGGTTCGAGGTACCCCTCGAACAGGTCGACTACGACGCTGCCGGCGTCGGTGTCTTCTCCGAAGAGGTCCTCGGCCGCGAACTCGACGTGGTAGGTCGGTTCCTCGCCTGCATCGGTGCGGCCGTGGCCGATGGCGTCCGGGAACGGCCATTGGTCGTTGGTGCGGTGGGTGACGGTCCCGACCCTGCCGCGGCAGTAGGCGGGCATGCGAATATGCCCGGGAACGTATTCGTCGCGCACCCGGACGCGTTGACCGACTTCGAAGGTGATGGTGTCGGTGCGGGCTGGACGTCCCGCCGAGTCGGCGGGACGGGACAGCGGGAACGGGCCACCGGCGAGGACTTCGAGTTCGTCGTGGGTGAGAATGCCCTTCTCGACCATGAGGGTGGCAACGCCGATGACGTACCTCTCGTAATAGGGCGTCATCATGTAGTGGCGGGGTTCCATCCGTTCGACGACGTGGCGAACCTCGTCGACACTGAATGCCCCCAGGTCCGCCGCTCCGAGGAACAGCAGGCTGTAGGGCAGGTGTTCCCACTCGGCGTGGAAGGTAGGGCCGATATCGGCGTCGACGGTGTGGGGCACCTTGCCGAATCCTTGAACACCGGCGAGATCGTGTACTCCATCCATGGGTCTCTCTCCTTTGGTTCGGTGGTTCAGTTGGCCGGGACCTGCGGGACTGCGACCCCGATCAGGCAGTCCTTGGTCACGATCTGCTGCAGTTGCTCCCGGCTCCAGCCTTCGGTGCCGGCCGGTCGTTGGGGGAGCACGATGTAGCGGGTCTCGGCGGTGGTGTCGTACACACGGATCTCGACATCCTTCGGGATGTCGGTGCCCATCTCCGACAGAACTTTTCGAGGTTCACGGACGACGCGGGCACGGTACTCGAAGCTCTTGTACCAGGTCGGCGGCAACCCGAGGATGGGCCACGCGGTGCACGAGCACAGGGAGCATACGATCACGTTCTTGAGGGTGGGGGTGTCTTCGAGCGCCACGATGTATTCGCCCTGCGGTCCGAGATAGCCGTACTGGTCCACGGCGGCGGTGCCGTCGGTGAGGAGCAGGTTGCGGAATTCCGGGTCGGTCCAGGCTCGCGCGACGAGTTCGGCGCCGCGTTTCGGGCTGAAGTCCTCCTCGAAGGTCTTCTTCCACCCTTCGGTGTAACCCTCTGGGACCAGGCCCTTTCCGTCGAGCGCACGGAACAGGGCCCACGCGCGATCCGACGCCGGCGCTTGAGGTGGTGCCGCGTTGTCTGGTGTGTGTTCGATCGTTGCCGACATTGTTTCCACTTTCTGTAGGGGCTGATACTTGTGAAGTGGTGGTGTGAGTGGGCGGGTAGGACGCGCCTCGTCTCAGGCGAGACTCAGACGTGCACTGGTAGCCGGTTGGCCGGTCGCCGTGGGAAAGGCGCCGCGGATCTGTTCGAATGCGTGGCCGGCGCGTAACACGGTGGCGTCGTCGAATCGTTTCCCGATGATCATCATTCCGACAGGAAGGTCGTTCACCAGACCTGCCGGCACTGACAGGGCGGGGTGGCCGGTGACATCGAATGGGGCGGTGTTCGCGATCATTCCGAGGGCTTTGGTGACGTACGTGACTCGGTCCACATCCTGCGCCGGTAGTTCGGAGGCAACGTAGGGCAGGGTCGGCATGACCAGGACGTCGAAGCTTTCCAGCGCCGCATCGTAGGCGGCGCGAGCGCGCGGTACCAGGTTGCGGGCCTTGCCGTAGCTCGATCCGCCCAATGCGGTGACACCGTGATGGCCGCACAAGGCGACGAGTTTGACGGTTTCGGACAGGGCATCAGCGTGCTGGATTCGGCGCTGTGCAAAGTACGCCATCAGTTCAGGGTCGTAGAGGCCGTCTGCGTTGAGGCCGTAACCGTTGCCGTCGAGCATCTGATAGGCGCCGCCGTCGGTGGCGATCACGTTCCACACATGGAACGCGTGCAGGTGCCACGGAATGCTCACCTCGTCGACCACACCGCCGGAGTCGGTGAACCGGTGTGCGGCCGCGCGGACCGCATCATCGACCTCCGGCTGCGAGACCGCGTGCCCGAAGCCCTCACTCACGACCCCGACCCGCAGGCCCTCGATCCCGGAGTCGAGGGTAGACGCATAGTCATCCACCACGAGGTCGTCTGGTTGGCGGGGATCGTGGCCGTCACGGCCCGCGATCACCGACAGAAGCAGGGCGGTGTCTTCGACTGTGCGGGTGATGGGCCCGAGATGATCGACCGTGCGCTCGATGGGGAAGGCGCCGGTGTAGGGGACCAGCCCGAACGTGGGCTTGTGGCCGACCACGCCGCAGAATGCGGCCGGAATGCGGATCGACCCACCCTGGTCGCCGCCGATCGCGAAATCGACATCACCGGCTGCGACGAGGGCGGCGCTGCCACCGGAGGATCCACCGGCCTCGCGGTCAGGGTCCCACGGGTTGCGTACCGGACCGGTGGCCGGGGTGAAGCTCGAACCGGAAAAGCACAGATCCTCACATACCGCCTTGCCCGCCACCGTGGCGCCGGCATCGAGCAGTCGGGTGACCACGGTCGCATCGCGGGTGGGAACGAACCCCTCCAGCGACCGCGATCCGTTCATCATGGGCACGCCGGCCACGGTCACGTTGTCTTTGATCGCCACACGCCGGCCGGTCAGCGGACCTTCTGTCGTCGTCGAGATGCTCGTGGTGACATACCATGCGCCCAAGGGATTGTCGCTTGCATCAGGTGTCGCATGATTGCGGGACGGTGCCGAGACGCTCTCGTCCGCATACAGGGCGTCGACCACGTCGTACGAGCCGAGCGCGCCATCGACCAAGCTTGCGAACTCCTGACGAGTCGCGGCGTCGAAATGGAGGCCGTAATGATCTGCGGCAGAGCCGATTGCATCGGCGTTCGGTCGGACGACTGTCATCAGGTGGTGCTCCTCACGTGCTTGACCGGTTGGGCGTCGCGCATCATGCCGGTCTGGGGGTGGCAGTTGATGTACTCGTACAGCTGGTCGCACCCGTCGAACACCGAGACCTCGTGATAGAGCCGAAGTTTTGACAGGCCGGCGGCGACGCGGAAGAAGGTGGTGAAGATTCGCAGGTGGGTCGGATGGGATTCTGCCCAGCGCTCGAGTTTGTCGAGCGAACCCCAGTGGCCGATGTTGTAGCTCAGATCGAGGTAGTTCCCTTCCACATCGATGTTGCGCACGAACCTGTTGCTGTAGCAGCCCACCGACTCGCCGTTGTCTCGAAGAAAATCCATGCCCTGCTGCAAGGTCGGGAGGATTTCCTCGAGATACAGGGCGCGTTCTTCGGATTCGGCATCCTTCCAATCCTGGCCGGACCGAATCAGCGCGATATTGTCGTGGCCTTGTACCACGACACGGCCACCGGCAGCGGGATCGCCGCTGAGCACCCGCAGGTCGCCCGAGGGCTGCATCCAGTCATTCTGGGAGATCGGGAAGCGTTCGCGCATCGAACCCCAGTACCCGTGTTCGTTGATCTCGCCGCTGATCCCGTCCATCACAGCGCCGACACCAGGGAGGTGGTCCTGAAAGGCGTAGAGCGTTTCGAATTGCTCGGCCCGTGGGGCCACGATCTCGCGGAAGTAGCCAAGTCCCTCGGCCAGTCGTTGATCCGATGCCCACCAGTCGGCCACAGCAGGGTTGTGGAGCCAACGTGTGTGGGAAGAAACGTCTTTCCAGTAGCCCACGATCATCAGATTCTCGTAACCCTGATTGTCCGCATGATGGGTCAGGTCGTGGTGCAGTGGGCCGTCGCCCAGATCGAAACTGGCGACGATGTCGCGCATGGCAGCAAGCGCGGCCGGGCGTTGCTCGTCGCCGAGGAACTGCACGCCGAGATACGCCATCACCACCTGCTGCAAGCGCTCGTCGGCACGTCCCACCCACATGGGGAAAGGGGGTTGGTAGTCGTCGGGCACACGCCGGGTCAAACTCCGCGGACATGTGAGGTGGTCACTGATTGCAGATTCCATGAGGACTCCTGAGTCATCGAGTTGGGGCTTGCCGAGAACGCTCGGCAACTCGGATCGAAATTGACGTTACCTTCGTGTGCCGGTGTGAATTTGACGACGAGCGACAGGTAGTTCGACGATCAGCGACACTCGGCGCAGAACGTGCTACCGGGCGGAGTGTTCCGTCTGGATTCCCCGCGGGACGTAGCTGTGCCGCCGAAATCATCGGCGCACATGCGCTCGTCGTGTGCACCCGCGAAGTATGCGTGCAGGGCCATCGACCGTCGATCAGCGCGCGCCGTCGCAAGTCTGGTGACACCCTCCTTCAGGTCGGCCGGCCAACGGTAAGGGCGGATCAGCATTCGGAGAAGTGCAATGGCAGCGTCGAGCAGTAGTAGCGGCATGCTGTGTCTCTTCGTTTGGGCCCGGCCGCACAGGCCCGACGATGCCGATGGCGTTGGAGAATCGCCGCGGATGCGATGAAACTGATGGCCACCAACACTGATACGACGACGTCGGCGGCAGCGATTGGACGATCACGGCCACCGTGATTGCTCGGTCGAGGTCCACCGAGTGACGAACGGCGGTGCCTTCATGTTGTCCTCCTGTCTACACCGGCGACCCGCCGGCGGTCAGGACGAGGAACCGACAATCGGCCCCGTCCGGGATTTCCGGCGTACTCGAACGGTAGGAGTTTCCGAGGCGTGATGTTTGACGCTCAGCGACTGCCCGCTTTGCACTCCGCGACATCGTCATCGCGGGGGCGGAGCCACTGGCGCCGGAACTCACAGGGTTCGTGAGTCATACCCCGACAGGTATTCGGCTTTGTCACGGGTTGGAAATCGTGTTTCTTCCGCGTAAATGGGCGAGCGCGCGTTGACATGCGGTTTCGCCGCTCATAGCGTGAGGTTCACGCGAGGAGAAGGAGCTGTCCATGACGTCGTTGCCACCGCCTGATGGCGACCTCGTGGATGGGGACTGCTCGGATTCCCGGCCCGCGAACACAGCGGTGCCGCAACCGTCACTGTCGCGCGCCGGGTCGACACCTCAGCAGCGCCGCGAGGTGGTTCGGACCAGCACGCTCGGCACCTGGATCGACACGATCCGCGACACCTTCGTCGCGCTGGACATCGATCCCGCCGAGCCCACGCAGTTCACCGGCGCGGTCCACACCCGGCATTTCGCGCACCTGATGGCTGCCGACGTCACCGCGACATCGCAATCCTTCCGCCGAACGGCGAGGCTTGCCAACCGCCACCCACTCGAGTTGATGCAGATCGGCATGGTGGTCGCAGGTGAGGGACAGCTCATCCAGGACGGGCGTACCTGCATTCTCGGTCCGGGTGACTTCGCCCTCTACGAGACGTCACGGCCCTTTACCTGGAACCTGCATCCGGACTGGCACCTGCGGGTGTTCACCTGGCCGCGCGCCTCGGTGGCGCTCACCGAGAGCCAGTCACAGCAGTTGACAGCGCGGACCGTCAGCTCCACTTCCCCGGTCGGACAGTTACTGTCACCAATGTTGTCCAGCCTCCTCGTCGCCGACGGGGAAGTCTCCTCAGGAGGCGCGATCGGGCTCGCCGGCGGTTTGGCCGACCTGGCCATCACCGCGGCGCAGGAGGAGTGTCAGCCCGACGATCCAGATGCCGCCATGCGGGAGTTGTACGCGAACATGGTGCAGTACATCGGACAGCACCTCGACGACCCGGACCTGTCCCCGTCCGGCATCGCACAGGCCTTCTTCGTCTCCACCAGAACCGTCCACAGAGTGTTCGCGCGCTTCGACGCAACCGCTGCTGCCACGATTCGCGAACACCGACTCGAGGCCTGCCGCCAAGCGATGGTGGCCCCACGCAACATCCCCCGATCCCTGACCGACATCGCAGCCCAGTTCGGGTTCATCGATCTGTCCGTCTTCAGCAGAGCATTCACGGCGACCTACGGCATCAGTCCGAGCCGCTACCGGGAACAGCACCGATGATCGAGGCCCGAAGGCCCATCCGCCGCCAGTAGGCGCCTCAGTCAGTGCTGTCGACCCCTACGTCGAGGCGATCTGGTCCCAGCCCTCGACGGACTCGGGGGTGCGGGGTGCGGGTCCGGTGTAGATGGCGGCGGGGCGGACGAGTTTGCCGAGGCGTTTCTGTTCGAGGGCGGCGGCCGCCTCGTAGCGGGGGGCGTTCAGGCGTTGGGCGGTGGCGCGCAGCACCCGGGTGCGGGGGTCTTCGGCGCGGTAGACGTGGTGCCCGAAGCCCATCAGCTTTTCCTTGCGGTCGAGGATGCCCTTGACCAGGGTGCGGGCGTCGCCGGTCTTTTCGGTATCCTCGATCATCGGCAGGACGCGGGCGATGTCGTCGTCGATGTCGAGGAGGGGCTGGTATCCCCAGATGGGGGCGAGCATGGCCAGGCCGGCCTGGACGTCGACGCGGACGTCGCCGGTGTGCACGGGCAGGGGGAACGGTTCGGCCGGGGGCAGTCCGGGGCCGAAGCGGCCGTCGACGAGCAGGGCCCACACGTTGCCGAAGGTGACGTGCCCTCGACGAGTTCTTCGATGTCGACGCCGCGGTAGCGCAGGGCGCCGCCGTCCTTGTCGGGTTCGGCGATGTCGCTGGTGAACGCGACCACACCTTCCAGTCCAGGGTTGAAATGGATTGGTACGGTCTGCTGTTCGTGTCCATGATGGGAGTCGTTCTGCGAGGAGAGCCATCTTCATGGCACGGGCGTGGCCGGTCGACGCGGCGATGAGGGCGGTGCCTTTGCCGTCCGGCATGAGGCCGACCTTATTGAACGCAAGAAGGAGTAGCTGGACTCCGTAGCGACGGTGAGGTCGCACGCGAGCGCCAGGGATACGCCGACACCCGCGGCGGTTACGAGGCCTGACGTGGAAGAATGCGTCGTCATCCCGCCGCAGCGTCGACGAAGATGTCGATCGTCAACGGGGCGGTTCCACCGTAGGGCGTGAAATCGGTGACACCGGCTTCGGTGAGTACTTCGACGTCGAGGACCGTGCGACCGTTGTCGGTGCCGGCGGGACGGCCGAGCAGTTCGATCGCGGCGTCGGCCATGATCTCGGGGGAGCGGGAGTGTTCCAGGCTGTCGTGGCCGCCGAGTAGGTTCCCGACCGCTGCCGTCGCGATCATCGTCTGCGGCCACAGGCAGTTGCTGGAGATGGGTTGATTCGCGTACTCGGCGGCGATGCCCAACGCGGCCAGCGTCATCCCGTATTTTGCCAGCATGTAGCCCGGATGGGTGCCCAGCCAATGCTGCGTCATGTTCAGTGGCGGTGAGAGCGTCAGTACGTGCGGGGCGGAGGATTTCTGCAGGTGCGGAAGGCACGCCCGGGTCAGCGCGAAAGTGCCGCGCACGTTGACCTGTTGCATCAGATCGAACCGCTTGAGCGGCAGGTCCTCGGTCTTCGAGATATCCAGCACGCTGGCGTTGTTGACCACGATGTCGATGCCGCCGAAGTTGTCGAGAGCGGCGTCGACGACCCGGGCGATATCGCCATCGCTTCGGACGTCGCCGACAACGGGTACGGCGTGTCCGCCCAGCTCGTTCAGTTCTGCGACGGCGGTGTGAATCGTCCCGGGCAGTCGAGGGTCGGGGGTATCGGTCTTGGCAAGCAGGACGACGTTCCCACCGCGGCTCGCGATCGCGCGGGCGATGGCAAGTCCGATGCCGCGACTGCCTCCGGACATGACGGCGGTTCTCCCGCGGAAGCTCGTGTTGTTCACTGTAATCCCTTCGTAGTTGACGCTGTGGGTGAGAAGCCGTTCCGCGCCTGTCGAACTTGGACGGTAACGCTCGAACCAATCCCGTACGACGGAGTCTCGGGGTGCCGTGCGTCGCTCACCGAGCAGTTCGCAGGCGTTGGCCGAGCGCTCTTCACGATAGGAGAGTCCTGTGATGGTGACCACGTCCGCGAAGCATCAAGAAACGTGGGCCGTTTGTCCTATGGGGACATGCTCATGTCGTGTCGGTGAGGAGGTGGACAGCCGGATGGGCGGAAGTGTGCAGGTAGAGACGCTGAGCATGACGTTCTGGATAAATCGTCATGCTGGGGTGTCGACTGCTCTATTGTCTTCGCATGGCTTCACACGACGAGCGCGCCGCGCTGTTGGTCGCACGGATCGCGGGCTCGCTCAACCAGCGGTTGGTGACGTTGACGGCCGATATCACGGATGTTCTGTACAGCGAGATTCCCGATCTGCGTGCCGATCGGCAGCTGTTCGACCTGCTCGGTGCGAGTGTCGAAGGAAACCTCGACACCATCTTCCACACGCTGCAGCACAACATCGCACCGGAAAATCTGGAAGCGCCGGCTGCCGCGATGGAATACGCGAGACGTCTTGCTCAGCAAGGGGTTCCCGTGAACGCGCTCGTGCGCGCCTACCGACTCGGACAGACCAATCTTCTCGAGCTGGTGTTCGACGAGCTGGGTGGGGAAGCGGTCGAGCCGGAGCTGGGTGTTCCGGTGCTCGAGCGCATCATCACGGTGATGTCGGTGTACATCGACAGGGTGTCGCAGCAGGTGGTCGAAGTCTACGAGCGTGAACGCGAACGGTGGCTGGCCCACCAGAGCAGCGTTCGTGCCGTCCGAGTCCAGGAAATCCTGGCGGGCAACGAACACCCGGACGCCGGGGCCAGCGCCGCCCTCAACTATGTGCTGCATCAGAATCACCTGGCGGCCATCATCTGGGTTCCCGATACCGGTTCGGGAGACATGCTGGCCAGAATCGAGTCGGCGGCACACGACTTCTCAGGGTTCATGGGCGCAGCGACCGATCCGTTGTTCGTTGCGGCCGACCGCGTCACCGGATGGGTATGGGTCCCACTCGGTACGCGCTCGGCTCCCCGGCGAAGTTACGGCGAACTGCGCGAGTTCCTCGAGGCCCGCCATCCGGGGCTGGTCATGGCGGTCGGCGGGGTCACCAACGGCCCGGAAGGATTTCGGCAGTCGCACACGCGTGCTCAACGCGCACGAGCGCTCGCTATCGCTGCAGGAAAGAATGCCCCCGTCGTGACCGCGTACGACGACCCAGGAGTGTCGACGGTCGCACTGCTGATAGAGGACCTTGCGGCCACCCGGACGTGGGTGCGCAGCGTCTTGCGCGGCCTGGCGGTGGACAATGAGAACGCGGCCCGCCTACGTGAGACCGTGCAGGTCTACCTCGCAAGCAACCTCAGTAACGTCGCTGCTTCGAAAAAGCTGGATCTGCACTACAATTCGGTCAAATATCGGGTGAAGCGGGCCGCGGAGGAACGAGGGGAAGACTTCACCGGGGATCGCCTGGCCGTCGAACTCGCCCTGCTCGTGTGCCAATGGCTGGGACCGGTGGTCCTGACACCGGATCGGGCAAAGGGTGAGCCGACGGTCAAAGGTGGGGGTGGGCGATGATGGCGGGGTCGGTGACGGTCCGCGGCAGTTCGTCTGGATCGCTCACCGCGTCCTCGAGGGCGATGTAGTCGCCGAATGACAGTCCGGCTGCGGCCAGTAGGGCTGCGTACACTCGTTCCAGCATGATTCCTCGGTTCGTCTTCGTCGTGGGGTGGGCGGCGGGCCCGGCACCACAGGATCGCTGCGGTGCCGGGAGGTGTTCCTGCCGGCGCGACGACGCATGACCGCTGCGCCGATCCCATCCAGGGGTGGAGGTGTCGTTGCGAGCGCACGCGCCAGCCGCATGGCCTCCGGCAGTACTTCATGTGGATGGACGACCCTGTCGATCATTCCGCATCGCAGTGCCGTCTCCGGCTCGAGCGGGTCGCGAGGGAACACCGCCCTGGCCCGGACTCGGCGGCCGAGTCCTACAGAGTCGGGATCCCCGTCCGCATATCGTCCCATTTCCCGGGACCCGAGAGAGGCGTGAGAACTGACGATGGCGGCGTCACACGCCAAGATGAGATCGAGTCCTCCACCCGAGGCCGAACCGTTCACGGCTGCAATGAGCGGTTTGCCCACGTCATGCCCGACGAAGCCGGCGAACCCCCACCCCGGGTGTCCGGGCGCGTCGATGCGGTGCCCGGCAGTCAATGCGGCCAGATCCGCACCAGCACAGAAGGTGTCTCCTGCTCCTGTGATGATGCCGACCCGAAGGTCGGGAGAGGCGGCCAACGTCTCCATCGCCGCGCCGACCGCGGCGGAGACGGCCGAGTCGACGACGTTGCGGACCTCGGGACGATTGAGAGTGATCACTGCGAGCGGACCGTGCCGCTCGAGAAAAGCCGCACCACGGCGATCCCTTTTCTCGGACTCTTCCACCGTCACAGCACATCACCACCGTGTCTGCGCAGGTAACGCAGTGCGGATTGGGCGGCATTGAATCCGCTCATCCCATGGGCGCCGGCGCCCGGCGGCGTGGAGGCCGAGCACAGATAGGTTCCCGGAACGCCGGTGCTGTACGGGTCGAGGGCGATGCGCGGCCGCAGCACCACCTGAGTCTCGGTGTTGGCGCCGCCGATGATGTCACCGCCGATGTAATTGGGATTCGACGCGGCCAGTCGCGCCGGTCCGCTGCTGACCGTGGCGACGATCCGATCCCGGAACCCGGGCGCGAATCGTTCGATCTGCGCGGTGATCGCCTCCGTCGCGTCTCCCGTGTAGCCGTGCGGGACATGGGCGTACGCGTACAGCGGATGCAGATCGCCGTTCGAACGACTGGGGTCGGCGACATACTGCTGGCCGACGAGGACGAACGGCCGCTGCGGCATCCGCCCGGATGCGACGTCGCGTTCGGCGGCCGCGATCTCGGCGAAAGTGCCACCCAGATGGACGGTCCCGGCGCGTCCGCATTCGGGATCGGTCCACGGTACCCCGCCCTCGATCGCGAAGTCGACCTTGAACGCGGCGGGCGCGTGCTTGAACCGCCGGTACGCGCGGGCCACCCGGTCGGGCAGGCGAGCGCCCAGGATGCCGAGCGCGGCGGACGGCGCGACGTCCAGCAGGACGACGTCGGCGGTCGGGAGTTCGTTCCACTCGCGGACGTGGACACCGGTCGTGATCTTGCCACCCCGGTCGGTGAGCATGGCCGCCAGTGCACCGGTGATCGACTGCGATCCGCCCTCGGCGACCGGCCACCCGTATCGGTGACCGGCGGCGATGATCATCATGCCGACCGCCGATGTCGTGGGCCGGTCCAAGCGGTAATAGGCGTGCGCGGCGGCACCGCCGAACAGTGCGCGGGCCTTGTCGGTGCGCCACCAGCGGGCCGTCACGGCGGCAGGCAGGAGGGCTCGGGGCCCGAAGCTCGCGAGCTTCAGCGGGTGCCGGGGCACGTTCGCGATCGGACGCATCAGGTCGGCGGCGAGGTCGTCGAAGCCGTCGGCGAGTCCGCCGAACATGCGCTGCCAGCGCCCGCCGTCCTCGCCGAGTCCGGCGGCGGTGGCCGCGACCGACCGGTGCAGCAACCCCGCCTCACCGGAGTCGAGGGGGTGCGCGCAGTCGATCTCCGGCCACTTCCACGTCAAGCCGTACCGGCCGAGGTCGAGGGTCTGCAGATACGGCGATCCGGCGCCCATCGGGTGGAACGCCGAGCACTCGTCGTGCAGCAGGCCGGGGACGGTGAGTTCGCCGGAGCGGGTGCCGCCGCCGATGGTGTCGGCGGCCTCGAGGACCTGGACGTCGACGCCGTGCCGGGCGAGGTGGACCGCGGCAGCGAGCCCGTTGGGCCCGCTGCCGACGACGACTGCCGTGGTCACCGCCGCACTCCGCTGCCCTCGTCACCATGGAGTGACGAATTGGTGGCGTGCTTGCTGCGCATCCTCGGTTCCGACAGTGAGCCGGGATCGGTGATCGCCCGATCGGCGTCGATGTCCAACGTCCACTGCACATCGAACGGAATGGGACCGTTCGGCAGCCACGGCTGCTCGGCGATGGCATCGGACACCTTGTACGTTCCCCGCTCGATGACACCGAGGGCCGCGTCGATCACCTTGTACTCCTGGATGCCCTTGTGGATGGGCTGCGATTCGATCCAGGCGACGACGAACTCGCCGGGCGCGAAGTTGCAGCGCCGCTGGAGTGCGGCGATTAGGAACTCGTTGTGCAGGTGGCCGTCACCGAAGTTGAAGGCCACCAGCGAGTTGCAGCTGAACTCCGCCTCACGCAGCGAGTAGGTGTCGATGTCGTCCCCGAGATGGCGGCTCATCAGCGACAACAGGGCGCGGCCCTGGCTGTGCATCGACCGCCAGCCGAGCAACTGGTGCATCACCACGTCGGCCACCGCGGGCGGGTAGGTCGCCAGCAACTGGGTGCGGGTGTTCTTGGTGGGACGGATGATGAACTCGTCGAGCTTGTCCTCCGCACCCGGGGCGAACGCCCAGGTTGCCGACGCCCAATTGCCTGCGTACTGACGCATCGAGGGCAGGAACGACACGAGATCGGGGCGCAGATTGCCGAGGATCGGGAAGAACACCAGCGCGGCGACGATCGCAGCGAGCAGGAGCGGTGAGGAAAAATCCCCCAGCCCGAAGCCGGCGGCGTTCGGGAACCCGAGGAACAGGAAGACTGCCGCGTACGCGAACAGCAGGTTCCATTCGAGGGGTACTGCGAGCGGGAAGGTGGACAGGATGAACAGGTGGAATGCCACCATCAACGCAACCGCGAGCAGGGTGGTGGTGCCATTCGTGGTGAACAGCAACACCAGTGGCGTGACCACCTCGACGACGGTGCCCAGAACGTGGGCGACGCCGCCGGCGACGATGGACGGCCGCAAGTCGTTCGGGAAGCTGCGGTAGTGGGCGCGCTTGATCGTCTTCGACGGCAACCAGGGGGTGTTGGACAGCATCGGCGGCACGACCATCGAGAAGTGGTGGCCGAGTTTCGAGATGCCGGCGCCGACCCACACCGACACGATGAGCAGCTTGAGCGCGACGATCATGTCCACGAACGGAAGGACACCGAAGAAGACGACGGCCGGGAAGTACTGCTCGCCTCGGGCAGCGATGAAGATGACCTTGTCGCGCAGGCCGATCACGACCAGCAGTGCGATCAGCGGCAACAGAAGGGTGGGGTTCACCAGGCCGTGGTTGCCGGGCAGTGCCGCGTCGACAGACGGTGTGTGCACGCCGGCGAATCCGAGCGCGAGGACGATGTCGACCAAGATTGCGGCGTAGACGAGAACATCGAAGATGGTGCGAGTGTCACCGGATGTCAGCGGCACCTTCCCCGGCCAGGGTGGCAGGCGGATGGTGCCGGGCCGGAGCCAGAACAGGGCGCCGCCCATCATCGGCTTGAAGTGGCCGGCGAGCGGACCCCACGAACCGCCCAGACCGACGGTCTCGACCAGCAGTGTCCACAGGATGAGCTTCTGGTACACGATCGGTGCCTTCCACCACGCGCCGACGTCGAGCACGTTGTATCCGGACGTGAACGTCGCAATCGACAGTCCGGCGGCGAGGTAGAGAACGAGCAGTTTCAGAATGTAGATGGTGTGCACCATCTTCGGGGTGCCGAAGCCGTAGTCGACCCAGTGGGTCGACATGGCTCGGATCCGGTCGAAGAAGGGGCGATCGAGGAATGTTGCGGGGTCTACTTCGGGAAAGTTCCCGGTTTTGAATCCCATCGGATGCTCCTGGATAGGGCGGGCGGAGGGTAGGGGTCATCGCCTCGGGGGCGTCCCGAGTTGCGATGTTCGTTGTGGTGGCGGCTAGAGCCGGTTGCTCATCCGCCTGTGGCGAGGGGTTGCTGTCGGTGACGGCTACGGAGCCCCGGCTTGTCGATCTTGCCGACGGGGTTGCGGGGCAAGGCGCCGACGACGTGGACGGCTGCGGGCAGTTTCACCTTCGTGAGCCGGCCGCGGAGGTGTTCGATGAGCTCGCCCTCGGTAACTGGGCTTTCGGGATAGGCGACGACATACGCGACGGGAACCTCGCCGTACACCTCGTGGGGCGCTCCGACCACGGCCGCCTCGAGGACTCCGTCGTGGGTGGCGAGTGCGTTTTCGATCTCCTTGGGGTAGATGTTCTCTCCGCCGCGGATGATCATGTCCTTGATGCGGTCGACGAGGGTGAGGTAGCCGTCCTCGTCGAGTCGGCCGACGTCGCCCGTGTGGAGCCAGCCGTCGACAATGGTCCGGTCGGTCTCCTCGGGACGCCCCAGATAGCCGTGCATCACGTTGGCGCCGCGGACGACGACCTCGCCGATCGCTCCCGGTGGGAGCAGGGCGCCGGAATCGTCCATGATCGCGAGAGTCTGTCCCGGCAGTGCGGGTCCCACGGAACCCGGTTTGCGGACGTCGGCAGGCGGATTGCACGCCGATGCGCAGGTGCCCTCGGTGAGCCCGTACCCTTCGACAATCACCAGGCCGAAGCGATGTTCGGCGCGGTCGAGCAGTTCCTTGGAGATCGGCGCGGCGCCGCATACGGCGAACCGCAACGAGGACGTGTCGGCGACAATCTCGTCGGGTTGCGAGGCGAGCAGCGCATAGATCGTCGGGACCGCGGAGAAGTAGGTCGGCCGCAACCGGGCGACATCGTCGAAGAATCGGGCCGGGGAGAACCGTCCGGTGACGCTCAGTTGCCCTCCCGCCAGCATCGGCGCGAGAAAGCTGACGCAGATCGCGTTGACGTGGAACAGCGGCAGGATGAGTAGGCAGTGGTCGTCGGTGGTCAGTGAAAGATGCTCGGCCAAAGAAGAACTCATGAAATGCAGGTTTTCGTGGGTGAGCATGACGCCCTTGGGTCGCCCCGTCGACCCCGACGTGTAGATCAGTAATGCGACGTCGCTCCCCGCCGGGCGAAAGCCCGGGGTCGGGCCCGAAGGCTGGGACCCGATCATCTCGTCGACCGCGATCGAGGGACGACCGGCGGTCGGGGCGTCCGATCCCTCGTTCACGACGAGGGCGGCGTCGGCGTCGGTGATCTGGTTCTCCGCTTCGACGGCGGTGAAGGAGGGGTTGACGGGTGTCGCGGCCGCACCGAGCCGCCAGGCCGCCATCAGGACGACGAGCAGTTCCACCCGGTTCGGCAGCATCACCGCGACGACGTCACCCTTGCCGACCCCGTGTTCGCTCAGTTGTGTCGCGAACGCATCCACACGATCGGCGAACTGCCGGTACGTGAGGTCGATGTGGTCGTCGCGCAGGCACGGTGCGTCACCGTGTGTCGTCGCGAGGTCCCAGGTGAAATAGCCGATGTCGGACACTGTTTCGATCCCCTTCACTTCGCCGTGTGATCCATGACACTAAGCGCGGGAGGTGTGGTCCGACATATTCCGCGGGGCTCGAGTTCGCCCCAGCGTTTGTCCGCGGCGGACAGTGAACCCTCCGGGATCGAAACAGACGAGAAATGACGGACCCCGATCCTCGAAGGTGACGGCAACGGCCGACGGCCGGCGGCGGCGGCTGGTGGCGATGTCGTCGATCCTCGACAATGGCTTTCACGCCGGAAGGCGCCTCGAACACCGCATTTGAGCTCGCACGACGACAGGGTTGCCGGTCGACGCGATGGTGCGTCTGAGACACTGGGTGCTGAGCGATAGCGAGCGCACTGGCCGCGGAGCGGCCCAGGCGCCACTGTCCTCACGACACGGGACGACGAGGGGGACCGCGAAAGTATGTCGGGGATCGACGGGCACTTGGACTCGAGGCAGCGCGCGGGCGCGAGGTACTCACGGCGTACACGATTTGTCGCCCTCGTTGGCGGCCTCACCGCCACAGTCGCCGTGGGGGCGGTACCGCTCGCCACCGCGCAACCGGCACCGAGTGCCGGCCTTCGCTGGGAGTCCTGCCCGGCCGAATACGAGCTTGATCCGGCATCCGATCAGTGCGCCTCGGTCACCGTTCCCCGTAACTACGCGGACCCCGCCGCCGGCACGATCGACGTACTCGTCACCCGCCATCGCGCCGAGGATCCCGGCTCGCGCCGTGGCGTGCTGTTCACCAATCCCGGTGGGCCCGGCGGCGACGCGATCGGCTCGAACAGCATGTTCGTCGAGATCCTGCCCGACGCGGTCCGCGCACAGTGGGATGTGATCGGTGTCCAACCGCGCGGGCTTCCCTATGCCGGCGCCGTCGAGTGTGTGCTGGCCCCCGAACACACGACGGCGATGAGCCTCGGGTTCGGTGGTGCCGCGATCCGTACCGCCTGCGAGTCTGCTGCACCGGGCAGCACGGCGCACCTGACGACCGAGAACACCGCGAAGGACTGGGAGCAGGTCAGGCTCGCACTCGGCGAGGAGGTCATCGACATCTACGGCCTCTCTTACGGCACGATCCTCGGATCCACCTACGCGACGGTCTTCCCACAGCACACCGGTCGCATGGTCCTCGATTCCGCGGTCGACCAGAACTGGCTGTGGAACGACGTGCTGTGGCAGCAGAACGACGGCTACAAGGATCGCTTCTACGACCTCATGAACTGGGTCTCCGCCCACGACGACACCTACGGGCTCGGTGACACGCCACTGAAGGTGTATCAGCGGTGGTCGGACCGGATCGTCGAGGAGGCCGGCGGGAACCCGACGCTCGCGCCGCCACCCGCCCAGGTCGGTGACGTACCGCCCGGCCTGGAAGCCCTTGCGGATGCCTACCGCGGCGGGGTCGATCTCACCGGACCGGCACGCGTTCAGTTCGAGGCCTTCGTTCGTAGCCTCGCCGACCCGTCGCGCACCCAGATGTCGTCCGGCATCTACGTGATGACGCGCCAGGTGCTTCCCGCCCGGAACAGTTGGCCGCTCATGGCCCGGGTGATCCGCGACGGCCCGGACGCGATTCCCGACGGTACCGCGATGGACGACCTGACGGAGCAGGAGTACGAGCGGATCGCCCAGTCCCAGATGATGCAGACACTCGTCCTGTGCAACGAGAACAGTGTGGCGGCCCGGCCGGACCGCATCCCGGGATGGCTCTTCTCCACATTCGTCACCGGAGATCTCTTCGACCTCATCGGGTACAGCTACAGCGCCGGACCCGCGTGTGCCGGTGCGCCGCCCGTCGCCGCGCTGCCCGCATTGAGCAATCGGGGACTGGCGACGGCGCCGCTCGTCCTGCAGGGGATGCGCGACCCCCAGACCCCCTATCAGGGCGGAGTCCAACTGGCCCGCGACATGGGGGCGCACCTCGTCACCGTCGACGGAGGCGATCACGGTGCGGGGATCCAGGGTGGAAACACCGTCATCGACCAGGCCGTCACCGAGTACCTCGAGGATGGACACACCACCGTCACGCACGCCCCCGAAGCACCGATCACCGCACCGTTGTGACACCCGTCTGGTTCCCCGCCGCGACCGGCGACAAGCGCACCGCCGGCCAGGTGGCGGCGGCCATGCCGGGCTACGAGACCGGCATTCCGGGTTCCGATAGGTGCACACCCGAATAGACTTGCCCAGGTGACCCGCGAGGATCCTGATCGGCTCTCCGCCGACGATGCGACCATCCTGGGGCTCGAATCGGCGGTGATAACCGGCCACACGCTCAAGCTCGTCGTTCTCGAGCCGGGCTCGGGTCCGCTCGACCTCGAGACCCTGCGAACCGCGGTGGCGGAGCGGCTTTCGAGCCAGCCGCGGGCGATGCAGCGGATCGACACCTCGGGACCGGAGCCGCGCTGGGTCGAGGCGACCGCGTTCGAGATCAGCGACCACGTCCGGCGCCGGGAAGGGCCCGGGTGCGCCTCGCGCGGCGATCTGTGGCAGGTCGTCAGCAAGCTGATGTCCGAGCACCTCGATCACGAGCGTCCACTGTGGACGTTCGATCTGATCGGCCCACTCGGCGACGGGCGCGAAGCGATCGCGGCCCGGATCCATCACGCGATGGCCGACGGGATCAGCGCGGTTCGCTTCCTGGACGACGTGCTCTGGGATCCACACCTCGAGCCGCCCCCGCGAGGAAAGCGACCCGGCCTTCGCGCCGCTTCGCCGCAGCATTCGCGGGTCGACGAGGCACTGCGGATGCCCGCGGCTGTGCATCGTGAGCTCGGCCATCGCGGCTCACGCTCGCCCTTCGACCGCCCGATCAGTGCCGCCCGCGAGCTTGCCTTCACCGTCGCCCCGCTCCCGGAGCTGAAGGCAATCGGCGCCTCGCGTCCCACCCGCGCAACTGTCAACGACGTGCTCCTCGCGATCGTCGCCGGCGGCCTGCGCAGCTGGCTCGGCGCCGGCGAGGCGGCGCTCCCGCATCTTCGAGCTCAAGTTCCGGTCAGCCTTCACCACCGGGATGAGGGAGCGGGTGAGCTCGGAAACCGTGATTCCTTCATGAACGTCGATCTCCCTCTGGGCGAGGCGGATCCGCTCACCCGACTCGACCGGATCAACGCCGAGACCAGCAAGCGCAAACTGCTCGACGATGCCGGAGAGCTCTTCGACCTTTTCCATGCACTCGGCCGCGTGAAGCGCGTCGAGGAAGCCGCACAGCGACTCGCCGGCAGCGCGCGCGAGTTCAGCCTGTCGATCTCGAACGTCCCCGGTCCGCGCGTGCCGGTCAGCGTTTCCGGACGCCGGGTCGAGCGACTCTTCTCCTCGTCGGAACCCGCCGCTCACCACGCACTGCGGATCTCGGCGATCTCCTGCGCCGGGATCGTCGGTATCGGGCTCTGCACCGACCCCGAGGCGCTGCCCGACGTTGCCCGGCTGGCGGAGGCGATGGAAGATTCATACGCCGAATTGCGAGACGCCTCCGGATGCAGGTAGGTGATCAGGTGCGCCGGACGGGCATGATCGATCGCACCCGCGCGTCACGCAGGTACAGCCCGCCCCACACGAAGATGCCGACGTAGATCGGGAACAGGGTGGTGCTGATGATCGGCTGCTCGGTGAGCATGTTGGTGGCGACCGCTCCACCGAGGTATCCGGTCAGCAGTACGGCACCGAGGATCGACGTAGCGGGCACGAGGTAGAGAATCAGGCACACCAACAGAACCACCCCGATGACACGGTTGAGATTCTCGGCAAAACCCAGATCGGCCATCGCCTCGCGCACCATTTGGGTGTTCGCGATGTGGATGAGCGAGTCGAACAGGAGGAACAGCACCACGAGAACGCTGACGACAAGTCCGGCGACTCGGGTCTTCTTCGTGGTTCCGTCCGTCGGCGCCGGTGTCGCGTTGGAGGCTCCCGTGGAGGGTGGTGTCGATGTCATGAGACTTTCTCCTTGCTGTTCATGAAGCTGTACACCGCTGGCCTGTGGCACCTGCCCGTCGGCGCACGGCGGACACGGTGGCCGCTCCCGCACGCTTCGTGTCGACTCATACCTGTACAGACCAGAGGCGGCGGGAAAACTCACCGCGGCGGAGCATGACGTACGTGAAGTCTCGGAAGCCGATGAGCGCGACCGCGCTGACGATGCCGTCTCTGCAGTCCGGAAAGTGGCTGTAGAGCACGGGTGGGCTGTATTCGATCTCGTTGGCGAGACGACGAGTCGTGACGGCGGCCCGACCGTCGTTTTCGGCGATGTCGCGGGCGCAATCGACGATCGTCTTCGCCTTCGCGGCCCGCGACCAACTCTACCGGCCGTGATCCCGCTGGGCGAGACGTGGATCGTGCTGTCGAACGGTGGCGACCGGAAGGCGGCGTTCGCGATCTACGGGGCTACGGCACCAGCACTGATCGTAGCCGTTGTCCTGCTGTCCGTCTGACCGAAACGACATGACGAGAATGCGGATGACCGACAACTCCACCGAATGGGGTGTATCCGTCCGCACCGAGCAGGATGGCCGGACCACTTCGTCGATGCGCCGCAGTGGTGGCGGGAACGCAACGGCGCCCACTCACCTATCGAGCCCACAATTGGTCCATGATTTGCGCGACGTGCTGGGCGCTCATCGGGATCGCGTCGAGATTGTCCGCGCCGGGTCGCAATCCCGCGATCATCACTGCCATGATCCGACGCCAACCTGTGTCGGTAACCCCGCGTGTTGTCGCGATGACGCCGCGTACGGACCAGAAGATGAGATCCAGGTCGGCGTCGGTGGCATCCTCGCGGATGCGGCCGTGCTGCTTGGCTCGCGCCAAGAGCTCGAACAGGATCCGTCGATACTCGTCCCTCAGGATCGTGGTCTCGTCGTCGCTCCACATGCGAGACAAACACCCGCGGTTCGAGGCCAGGAGTGTCCCGCTGCCGTAGAGCATCTGCTCCAGGCCCGCACCATCCGGCGCGGAAAGCGCCTCATTGGCCAGGGCGACGAACTCTTCGAGCACCTGTCGAACGAGCTCACTGATCAGCGCATCCTTGGTGGGGAACCTCCGGTAGAGGGTGCCGATGCCGACGCCGGCGACCCGTGCGATCTCGTCGACACCCACATCCAGGCCACGCGCACTGAACACGGTCGCTGCCGCGTCGAGTAACCGCTGCCGATTCTCCGCGGCGTCGCGACGCAGTGCCTTGCCGTCTGCCTGACTGCTCACGTTGGACCTCACTCGGATTCGTCGCCTACCAGCGTGCCTCCCGCGACCATCGCGAGCTCCGGGTGTCGCAACTCGGTCGACTCTTCGAGTTGCGTGATCTTGTCCCGCTTCATTGCCGGGATGAACAGAGCAGCAACGGCGCCGAGGCCGACTGCCACACCCAGCATGATGAATCCGTTCGTGTAACCGGATTCCTGCGGGACCCCCGAGGAGGACGCCCCGGCGGTGACGATGCTGGCCATGAAGGCAGCGCCCAGCGAGCCGCCGATTGTGCGGATGTTGGCGTTCATGCCGCTCGCGACACCGGTCTGTTCCGGTGGCACCGCTGCGACGACAACGTTCGACATCGCCGAGAAGGCCAGGCCGAAACCGATCCCGACCAATGACATGGCGACGTAGATGTCTATTTCGGTCTCATGCAGAAGCGCCACCGCGAAGTAGCCGATCGCACTGACGATCGACCCTGCGATCAACAGGTTTTTCGAACCCAATCGAGCCGCCAGGCGGCCGGAGGCGAGCCCGAGCAGGAACATTCCCACGCTCACGGGCAGCAGCATCAGGCCCGACTCGGTGACCGAAGCACCGAAGCCGTATCCGGCCGACACCGGTGTCTGCAGAAACTGCGGTAGGAAGCCGAATGCGGCGTACATTCCGACCCCCATCAGCAGAGCCAACAGGTTGGCGGCCCAGACACTGCGGATTCGCATCATCTTCATGTCGATCAGTGGGTTGGCGGATCGCGATTCTGCGGCCACCCAGGTGACCACGATGACCGCGGCAGCCACCAGTAGCCCAATGACGATCGGAGAATCCCAACCCCATGCGGGCGCCCTGCTCACGCCGAGCAACAACGTGACGAGCCATCCGGACAGCAGCAGGGCGGTGAGCCAGTTGATCCTCCCGGCGGTGCGAACGCGAGACTCGGGGACCAGAATCTGCGCGGCCAGCCCGGCCAGGACGACCATGATCAGCGGAATCCAAAAGAGCCAGTGGTAACTCAGCACGGTCACGATAGGACCAGCAAGGACGATGCCGAGACCAGCGCCGACAGCGGTGAGAGCGGCGATGATGCCGACTGCTCCCACCACCTTCTCCTCGGGGAACTCGTCGCGGATGATGCCGAACGCCAAGGGCAGCACACCGCCACCGATTCCCTGGATCACCCGGGCGGCGATCATCACCGACAGCGACGTCGCGAGGGCTGCGAGCAGAGACCCGACCGCCAGCGCGACGAGTGCAACCACGAACAGGCGCTTCTTGCCGTGCATGTCACCGAGGCGTCCCACGACCGGGGTGAAGATCGACGCCGACAGCAGGTAGGCAGTCAACACCCACGTGACATCGGCTTGTGTCGTGCCCAGCTCCGACTCGAGGGTGGGCAGCACCGGCATCACCAGTGACTGCAGAAGCGCAAAGGCGCCTACACCCAGAGTGAGAACGGCAAACGTCAGCTGATAGTGCGTCCGCAGCGAAGCGGGTCTCATAAATACTCCCAACAAAGCGGAGCGATCACTCCGCATGCCAGGAATCTATCATTCGAAGCGGAGGCTTGCCTGTATCGAGTGGGTCATGGCCGTCCGGGGTGGGCGGTGTCTGATCATGTGCAGGAAACGTCACCCGACGGGGCCGTCGGACGTGGTCGGCTCGGAACCAGCGGCTCTCACAACACTGTTGCATTGCGCACTGTAACGAAGAGCGTGAAAACGTCGAGGTGGATGCCGTCGGGGGCGGATACAACAGGATTATGAGATGTGGTTCGCTGACTCGACGGCTTGCGCTGCAACGCATTTGCGAAAGTCATCGAACCCCGCCGTGGAGTTGTTCATCCATCTTCCTGATCGTGCGAACATCGACCTCGTGAACATTCTGCTTGTCTCAGGGAGCACCAGAGCGACCTCGACCAATGCTGCCGCTCTCGCGTCAATCGCCGAATCGGCTCCGCCGACGGCGACAACGACCATCTACCGCGGATTGTCGACACTTCCTGCGTTCAACCCCGACGACGACCACGATCCGCTTCCCGACGAAGTGTTCGCCCTGAGGCAGCTCATACGGGATGCCGGCATCGTGCTGTTCTGTACACCCGAGTACGCAGGCACACTGCCGGGCAGCTTCAAGAACCTGTTGGACTGGACAGTCGGTGGAACCGAGATGACCGACAAACCGGTGGCGTGGATCAACGTCGCCGCGCCGGGGCGCGGCCACGGTGCGGTGAGCACCCTGGAAACCGTATTGGGTTACGTCGGAGCGCGACTGCTCCGGTCGGCATGCATCGCCGTACCGGTCGGACGGGACGCGGTAGACGGGAAGGGCGAGATCCGGAACGAACACGTCGCGCAGTCGTTGGCACAGATCTGGAGTCAGGTGGGATGACACATTCCTCAGCTCATCTTTCACGTCGAGCTCTGCGCTTGCGCTCGCCGATATCCGGGCAGGGCCAGCAAGGCGTCGACGGTCGCCTGGCATTCCGGGACGGCGCGTTCGGCCACTGATGCGCTGTGCCGGCGAGGATCCGGCCGAACGACGGACTGCCTTCCGCCCCGGTCAGGCGGAATTCGGCGACCCAGCGTTGGTCCTGTGCGTTTCGCGGCCGTCGCCGTGTCCAAGTATGTCGATCGAGACGACGTGGAAACCGTCAGTGAGCACCGAGGAACGGGCTCGGGCCACGTGTGCCGGGTGTCCTTTCAGATCCTCGGCGCCATCGCCGAGTTCGAGCAGCGGCCGCGTTCGGGGTCGATACCCGCTATGTGGCGGCGGGAACCCATTGTGGGTCGCGTCCGGTGAGGCCGAGCAGTTGTTCGAGCAGTGGCGCGGAGTCTGGAACGGTCACCGGCGGCCCGAACAGTCCAGGTGTGCCGTGGGGGTTCTGGTCGGCCGAGGACTTCGCGAACCCGTATGCGGCGCCGAGTAGTTCCGGTGTGCAGTGGAAGTTCTGGCCGGTGGCGACGGCGAGGTCCCAGCCGTGCACGACGATCTCGTCCACCGCGACCGCGCCTGCGATGTCCGCCGGTAGGTCGAGTCCACCCGCCTGGGTCATCCCGTGCCATGCCGTCTCCTCACGCCAGGCTCCGGCGAGAGCGGTGAGTCGCTGCGGGAGCCGGGTGCGCCAGTCGGTGCCGAGGCGAGCGACGTCGGCGGAGGGCGGCTGGCTGCCCCCGGCCGGCGGGGTCTTCGTCGCAGCGGCGGTGAACGCGAGTGACAGCCCGTCGATGTGGTCGAGGAGATCACCGACGGTGAGCTCCGGGCACGGTGTCGGTGCGGTGAGTTGCTCGTCGCGCACGGACTCGACGAGAGCGGCCATCACGTCGGTGGCGGGTTGGAGATCGAACATCTTCAGCACTCCTCGCGTCGGTCAGGCAGATCGGTGGAGATCCCACGTTACGACGGGCTGCAGTGATCGAGGTCGGAATCTGGGTCATCGGCGTGGGGGTCGACCTTCGGCCACCGTCCACGGCGTACTACTGGGAGGACTTGGCGATCAGTACTTCCCCTTCGAGTCCGTCGGGGTCGCGGAAGAAGATGCTCTGGACGGCGCCGAAGTCGTTGACGGTTCCGTCGCTGGCAGCCTTGTCGATCAGTCGTTGCCGAATCGTGGCGAATGCTTCGCGTGAGGCGGCCTGCAGGCCGACATGGTCGATGCGTCCCCGTCCCCACATGGGTGTTTGGCGCTCAGGCTCGGTGTTGCCTTCGATCACGAAGATGTTCAACTCGGTGTGCGGGCCGATGCGGATGATGGTCATCGTTTCTTTGCCGTCGTCGCCGTGGGTGCGTGTGGGTCCGACGTCGGCGTCGAATACATCGGCGTAGAACCGGCCCAACCGGGCGGCATCCTTCGAGATCCAGGCAATGTGGTTGACCCCATCGAGCAGCACGATGTTCTCCTGTCCTCCTGTGTGCAATTGGTGAGGCCGCGCAGGACCGGGTGGGCTCGCAAATGGGCAGCTGCACGGCTAATGATTGCGGAGCTCGTCGATGAGTTCCTTCTTGTTCAGTGTCGAATAGCCCTGCAAACCTAGTTCTTTGGCACGTTTCTGGAGCTCGTCAACCGTCCAGTCCTCATACGACGGTGACTTCCCGCCCGACTTTCCGACGTTCTCGCGACCACGACTGGCCGCGGCGTTGGAGATTCGTGCCGCCTTCTCCTTGGAATCGCCCTTCTCGCGGAGTTCTTCGTACATTTCCCGGTCTTTGAGTTGGGGTTGCGAATCTTTGCGTGCCATCTCGTGTCCTCCCATCCAGCACAATCGACGGTGCTGCATCATCGGTGACAGGGCGTCGTCGGCGAGCTTGTGCCTTCCTCAGCAGAGTGCACACTTGCTTCGCCTACCCGTGTCAGAGGGAACCCAAACGACGGCAGAGCAATTTCGACCGGCCGAGTAAGGCTGATACGGCAGGGTTGGTTTTTGGGAAGACCGTCATCGTCGGCGATGATTTTGTCGGTGCTGTGGGCGAACCAGGGTTCGAGCGCGAGGGTCAATCAGGGCCGCACCGCGACGTCGTCCCGTGCCTGATTAATTCTTCGAGGTCAATGACCTGAGAAAGAATGCCAGATTGGCGGGGCGCTCGGCGAGACGACGCATGAAATAGCCGTACCACTGCTCGCCGTAGGGCAGATAAACCCGCACGTGTTGCTGCTGCGTGATCAGACGCAGTTGTTCGGTGTCCCGGATGCCGTGGAGCATCTGGATCTCGAACTCGTCGGTGGTGCGACCCGTGGCCTTCGCCTGCGCCAGTGCGGTGTCGACCATTGCCGGATCGTGGGAGGCGACCATCGGGTAGCCCTGGCCGTTCATCAGGATCCGCAGGCACCGCAGGTAGGCGTCGTCGACCGCGGTCTTGCCTTGGTAGGCAACAGATGCCGGTTCCTTGTATGCACCCTTGCACAACCTGATTCGCGATCCGGGCCCGGAGAGGTCCTTGCAGTCCGCTTCGGTGCGCTTGAGGTAGGCCTGCAGCACAGTGCCGAGAGTGGGGAAGTCCTGACGTAGTTCGCGCACGATCGACAGGGTCGAGTCGGTGGTGGTGTGGTCCTCGGCGTCGACCGTGACCCAGACGCCGGCTTCGTCGGCGGCGGTGCAGATCTTGTGGGCGTTCTCGAGTGCCACGTCGTGACCGTCGCGGGGCAGGAACTGTCCGAGGGCGGACAACTTCAGGGATATCTCGATGTTGCGCGGCCCATTGCCGTTGTCGGTGGCCGGGGCCAGTTGCGCCAGCGAGGACAGAAGGGTGAGGTAGTGCGAGACGGTTCCGGAAGCCTGGGCGAGGTCGGTGGTGTCTTCGCCGAGATAGTCGATGCTGATGTAGCGGCCGGAGTCCAAAATCGAGGTGGTCGCGGCAACGGCCTGATTCTCGGTTTCACCTGCGACGAACCGGTCGACCAGGTTGCGGGTCACCGGGATCTTGGTGACGGTCCGTTCCATGCGAGGGGAGCGGGCGGCGGCGAGCAGGGCGGGCCGGAGCAGATCGGAGGGTGCCATCAGATGTCCTGGTGGGGGTAGTGGTGGTCGGTGGCTGGGACGAATGTTTCCTTGATGGTGCGGGCGGAGGCCCAGCGCAGGAGGTTCTGCGGGGAGCCGGCCTTGTCGTTGGTGCCCGACGCACGGGCTCCTCCGAAGGGTTGCTGTCCGACGACGGCGCCGGTGGGCTTGTCGTTGATGTAGAAGTTGCCGGCGGCGAATCGCAGGTTGTCGGTGGCCTGGGCGATTGCGGTGCGGTCGTCGGCGATGATCGACCCGGTCAGCGCATAGGCGGACCCCGTGTCGACCAGGTCGAGGACCTTCTCGAACGATCCGGTCGCGGAGTCGTCGTAGACGTGGACGGACAGGATCGGTCCGAAGTATTCGGTGCGGAAGGCCTCGTCGGTGGGGTCGTCACCGAGCAGGACGGTGGGGTCGACGAAGTAGCCGATGCTGTCGTCGACGTGGCCGCCGGCGGCGATGGTGAGGCTGGGGGTGGCCTTGGCGCGGGCGATGGCGTCGGCGTTGCGGTCGAAGGCTCGCTGGTCGATGACGGCGCCACCGAAGTTCGAGAAGTCGGTGACATCGCCGTATTTCAGCGTCGACGCCTTCTCGATGAAGTCGTTGCCCATCTTCGCCCACACGGACTTCGGGACGAACGCGCGGGAGGCCGCGGAGCACTTCTGGCCCTGGTAGTCGAACGCGCCGCGGAGCAGGGCGGTGGTGAGGGTGTCGGGGTTGGCGGAGCTGTGGGCGAGGACGAAGTCCTTTCCGCCGGTTTCGCCGACCAGTCGCGGGTAGCTGTTGTAGTTCGAGATGTTGTTGCCGACCTGGCGCCACAGGTGCTGGAAGGTGGCGGTGGACCCGGTGAAGTGGATTCCGGCCAGGCGCGGGTCGGCGAGAACGATGTCGGAGACGGCGGCGCCGGCGCCGTTGACGAGGTTGATCACGCCGGGCGGCAGGCCGGCGGCCTCGAGCAGCTTCATCGTCCAGTACGCGGCGACGGCCTGGGTCTGCGACGGCTTCCACACCACGGTGTTGCCCATCAGGGCGGGTGCGGTGGGCAGGTTGCCGGCGATGGCGGTGAAGTTGAACGGGGTGATGGCGTAGACGAAGCCCTCGAGGGAGCGGTATTCGAGCTTGTTCCACACGCCGGGGGAGGAGATCGGCTGGTCGGCGAGGATCTGCCGGGCGAACTGGACGTTGAACCGCCAGAAGTCGATCAGTTCGCACGGGGTGTCGATCTCGGCCTGGTACGCGGTCTTGGACTGGCCGAGCATCGTTGCGGCGGCGAGGGTTTCACGCCACGGTCCGGACAGCAGGTCGGCCGCGCGCAGGAACACCGCGGCGCGGTCCTCGAACGACAGCGCCCGCCAGCCCGGGGCGGCGGCGGTGGCGGCGGTGACGGCGTCCTGGATGTCCTGGGCGCCGGCATTGGTGAAGGTGCCCAGGACCGCGGCGTGCCGGTGCGGCTGCACGACGTCGATCGCGGGGCCGTTGCCGCGCCGGTGCGCACCGCCGATGACGTTGTGGATCTCGGTGGGGTTCGAACCCAGCTCGGCCAGCTTCGCCTGCAGGCGGGCACGCTCGGCGCTGCCCGGTGCGAAGGAGCCCACCGGCTCGTTGATCGGCTGGGGCGTGGTGGTGACGGCGTCCATGGAACCTCCTACGGGGGTGTGGCGGCGAGGGGACCGCCGCTCGAACTAGACGTAGTCAACACCGGAACAGGGCTCAGATAATGAGCCAGGAGAACAAGAAATGGTTCTGATGGTTGTACTGTTGGCTAAACCTTTTCTCCCCTTTCGGACGGAGCGATGTCGGTGACTCCCGGAAATCGAAACCCAGCCGCGGCAGCCGCGGCGCCCGTTACCTCTGTCGAAACCATCACGCTGCGTGAGCTTCTCCGTGCTCTCGACACCGCCGTCGTCGAACTGATCGACGCTCCTGCGGGCGATGACGTCCTCATCGCATCGGTGGCGCTCGTCGACAGCTCCGACCTGGCGGTCGAAACCGAATCGCAATCTCCGATGCCGGATTTGTATCTCCATGTGGGGGTTGCCGACGCCGACGCCGTGCGCTGGTTCGACGACGTCTCCGGTCGTGCGCGCGAGCACCGGCCGCATGCGGTGATGTCGAAGACGGCGCACGAGTCGCGCGCAGTGCAAGCGGCGGCGCGCCGTGCCGGCGTCGCCCTCGTGGCGGTGCACCCGAAGGCCCGATGGGATCACGTGTTCCCGCTGGTCCAGCGCATGCTCGACCGCTCTCGCCGCGGGCGTGGCGCGCCGGCAGACCCGGATCTGCTCGCCACGGACACCGACCTGTTCGGCCTCGCGCAGATCGTCGCCCAGAATGCCGGAGGGATGGTCTCGATCGAGGACGCCCAGTCGAAGGTGCTCGCATACTCTGCGTCCGACGAAGCGGCAGACGAACTGCGAGCCTTGTCGATCCTCGGCCGCGAGGGCCCGCGCGACTACCTGCGGACACTGCAGAAGTGGGGAGTATTCGACCGGCTCCGTGAAAGCGACGAGGTCATCGACGTGCCCGCGCACGAGGACCTCGCCACCAAGCGACGCCTGGTGGTCAGCATCCGCCAGTCCACCGAGGACACCTCGACCGCACCCCGGCTTCTCGGTTCGATCTGGGTGCAACAGGGCGACGCACCGTTCAACCCCGATGCGGTGGACGTGTTGCGCGGCGCTTCGGCAATCGCAGCCCGGATCATCTCCCGAAGTCTCAACGCCCCCTCCACCGAGGGGCTGCTGGTCCAGCGGTTGTTCGGTGCGCGTGGTGGGGGCGTCGACGTTCCCTCCGTGGCCAGTTCCCTGAACTTGCCGATGAGCGGCGCGGCCGCTGTCGTGGGCTTCGCGCCGACCGGCTCGGAGAGCTCGACGGCCACCGGCGAGTTCGCCGGAATGGGCAGCATGCTCCGCCTGCACGCGAGCTCGTTCAGCCGCCATTCGGTCGCCACCGTGATCGGTGATCGCGCCTATGTGCTCCTTCCTCGCTACAAGTCCGCTGCAGGGGTCACCGCGTGGACGCGGCAGCTCGTCGACCAGTTCGAGGCCAAGCGGTCGATCGTGCTGCGGGCCGCCATCGCCGTTCCGGTTCCCGATCTCGCGCAGGTGGCCGCGGCGCGGATCGAGGTCGACAGGGTCCTCGACGGCACTGCCGCGACGTTCCCGGAGGGGCGGGTGACCACCCTCGCCGAATCCCGCACTGCGGTGCTGCTCGGGGAGATCCTCGACCTCGTCGGCGAACACCCGGAACTGCACGATCCGCGCGTCGATGCGCTGTACGAGTACGACCGCAAGCATGGTTCCAACCTGTGCGAGAGCGCCGAGACCTACCTCGCCGAGCACGGGGACGTTCGTAATGCCGCCACCGTACTGAGCGTGCATCCCAACACGCTGCGGTACCGGATCCGCCGAGTGGAAGAGATCATCGGGATCGGTCTGCAGGACGCCGCCGACCGGCTGCTGTTCGAACTGCAACTTGCCGTGCACCGGCGCGCGACACCGGAGAAGCCGCCGCAGGGTTGATGCGTTGGTCAGGAGATGACGGCGGACCAGATCTCGTCGACGGAGAGGCCGGAGTCGTCGCTGAGAACAGCTTGGGCGACAAGGAGTTTCCCGGTGTTGACCAGATGAACGCGCATGGCGGCTTCGGCTCCGTCGGGGTCCCCGGTGATGATGGCATCGATGATGGGCGCATGCTCGTCGTCGATGTCGGTGAGTGTTCTGGTCTTGTCGGCGGTGTTGGCCCCGAGTAGCCGGGTGGTCTCGCGAAGGGTCTTGACGATCGCGCGGGCTCGGGCGTTGTCGGCGGCGTCGAGAATCAGGTCGTGAAGCCCGAGATCATGATGGGCGAACTCGTGTTCGTCGCCGCCGGCGGCGGCGTCCTGCATCAGGCGTCGTTGCCGCTGCAGTGCATCCGAAAGCGTGGGGTCGGCGACGGCTGCGGCCTTGCGGACCGCGGGTAGTTCCAGGGCCAACCGGACTGCGAAGATCTCCGCGATCTCCTTCGGCTGGGGGAGGAGAATGCGGAAGCCCTGGCGTGCTTCGAACTTGATGACTCCCACTTCTTCCAGGCGCAGTAAAGCGTCCCGCACCGGGGTTCGGGAGATGCCCAGACCCTCGGCGAGTTGGTAGACCGAGTACTTCACTCCCGGTTTCATGCGGCCGTCGTCGATGGCCGCCCGCACCGCCGCGATCGCCTGCTCCATCCGTCGTCCCGCGAACGGGGTGAGCGGTTCGAGTTCGAGCGCTTCGTCTGCCACCCGATCACTGTAACAACACGGGGCTGTTCGTAGCATGCTAGAGGTTGTAGCATGCTACGAATGATCTCCGCTGAATCACTGGCCGCTGAGCTGCGCAGTTCGGGAGTGAGCGACGTTCTCTCCGACGGCACCACCCGCGCTGCCTATTCGTCCGATGCGTCCCTGTACCGGGTGCGACCGCTGGTCGTTGCGCGGCCGCGCCATGCCGACGAGGTCGCTGCCGCCCTCGCGGTGTGCCGCCGAGAGGGCGTACCGCTGACCTCTCGCGGTGGCGGCACGTCCGTTGCGGGTAACGCCGTCGGGACGGGACTGATTCTCGACTTCAGCCGGCACATGAACCGGGTGCTCTCGATCGACAGCGACGCACAGACCGCCACCGTCGAGCCGGGCACGATTCAGACGGTGCTGCAGCAGGCCGTCGCACCGCACGGCCTCCGATTCGGGCCCGACCCATCGACGTTCACCCGGTGCACCATCGGCGGCATGATCGGAAACAATGCCTGCGGCTCACGCACGCTCGGATACGGCCGGACCTCGGACAATGTGAAGGGCTTGCACGTTCTGACCGGAACGGGGGAGTCGTTGCAACTGGGTTCGGCCGGTGAGGTGACGGCCTCCCCGGCGCTGAGTGCACTACAGCAGGTCACCCGCGCCGGTTTGGCGACCATCCGCACCGAGCTCGGACAATTCGGCCGTCAGGTGTCCGGATACGCCCTCGAACACCTGCTGCCGGAGAATCGGTTCGATGTGACTCGCATGCTGGTCGGCACGGAGGGCACCCTCGCGGTGGCAACCCGCGCGACAGTCCGCTTGGTGTCCGAGCCCGCCCACCGCGTCCTGGTCGTGCTGGGGTACGCCGACATCGCGTCGGCGGGTGACGCGACCCCGCTGGTGCTGAAGTTCGATCCGACCGCCTGCGAGGGTATCGATTCCCGGATCGTCGAGGTGGTGCGTGAGCGCCGCGGCCCGGATGCGGTTCCGCCGTTGCCCGCGGGGGCGGCCTGGTTGTTCGTCGAGGTCGTCGGCGACGACCTCGACGAGACCATCGCCAGGGCCCGGCAGGTCGGACGCGACTGCGGAGCCGTGGACAGCCTCGTGGTCACCGACGAGGGCCGCACCGCCCAGCTGTGGCGGATCCGCGCCGATGGTGCCGGACTCGCCGGCCGCAGTCCTGCCGGCCTTCCCGCACACGCGGGATGGGAGGACGCGGCCGTGCCACCGGCCATGCTGGGCAACTACCTACGCGACTTCGACGCCCTGATGGACGAATTCGACGTCACCGGACTGCCGTACGGGCACTTCGGTGACGGCTGTATGCACGTGCGCATAGATTGGCCGCTCGACAAGCCCGGCGGCGACGGCATCTTCCGGGACTTCCTGATCGCGGCCAGCACACTCGTTGCCGGCTACGGCGGATCCCTGTCCGGTGAGCACGGGGACGGCCGCGCCCGCAGCGAACTCCTGCCGCTGATGTACTCACCGGACGCGATGAACCTCTTTGCTGCCGTCAAGCACGTCTTCGACCCGGACAACATCCTCAACCCCGGTGTTGTGGTCGACCCGCGCCCGGTCGACGCGGACCTGCGCATTCCCGCAGCCCCACTCCTGCGCCGCAACCTGGCCCTGGCCTACCACCACGACGACGGAGATTTCACCCAGGCGGTGCACCGCTGCACCGGCGTCGGAAAATGCCGGGCCGACAACACCGCCACCGGGGGAGTGATGTGCCCGTCGTATCAGGCGACCCGCGAGGAGAAGGACTCCACCCGCGGCCGTGCGCGCGTGCTCCAGGAGATGATCAACGGCACCGACATCGACGGTGGCTGGCGCTCGCCCGAGGTGCACGACGCCCTCGACCTGTGTCTGTCCTGCAAGGGCTGCTCCTCGGACTGCCCGACCGGTGTCGACATGGCCGCGTTCAAATCCGAAGTGCTGCACCAGAGCTACAAGGGCCGCATCCGCCCCGCCTCGCACTACTCGCTGGGATGGCTTCCGCGCTGGGCGAAGATCGCCGGCCACGCACCCGGTCTGGTCAACGCCACGATGCGGGTTCCCGGCATCGGACCGCTGGCGTTGTCGTCGGCTGGGGTGGACAAGCGCCGCACCATCCCACCGTTCGCGAAGCAGACGTTCCGGTCCTGGTTCAAGACCACGGAGCACGACCGCGCCACCACCGGTGACCCGGTGCTGCTGTTCGTGGACTCGTTCACCAACTACTTCACCCCCGAGGTCGGACACGCCACGGTGCGGGTTCTCGAGGCCGCCGGCTACCGGCCGCAATTGACCGACAAGCAGCAGTGCTGCGGGCTCACCTGGATCTCCACCGGGCAGCTCACCGCGGCGAAGAAGATCCTCGGCCGCACCGTGGACGCACTGGCCGGTAGCGCCGCGGCCGGAATTCCGATCGTCGGAATGGAGCCGTCCTGCACGGGTGTGCTGCGCTCGGACGCCGCGGAACTGCTCGGTAGGTCGGCGGCCGAACCGGTCGCCGACGCAACCCGCACCCTCGCGGAACTGTTGACGGACCGAGGGTGGGAACCGCCGTCTCTCGAAGGCAAGTCCGTTGTCGCGCAGCCGCACTGCCACCATCATTCGGTGATGGGGTGGAGTCCGGACGCGCAGCTTCTGGAGAGGGCCGGTGCACAGGTTCAGCGGCTGGGCGGATGCTGCGGGTTGGCCGGCAACTTCGGGGTGGAGAAGGGGCATTACGAAGTGTCGGTGGCGGTCGCCGAGCAGCAGCTCCTGCCCGCCGTGGCCGGGGCGGATGCGGACACCACGATCCTGGCCGACGGTTACTCCTGCCGGACCCAGTTGTCGGATCTGACCGATCGCCGCGGTGACCACTTGGCGCAATTGCTCGCCGCGCAGCTCGACGCCGATGCTGCGCGAAGACAGGACTGACGCTCGGTGGTCCCTCCGACGATGAACTTCGAGAGGGGTGCTCCCGCACAGCATGTGCGGGAGCACCCCTCTCGGGTCTTACTTCGAGGCGGGCCTGGTGATCGGCCCGGGAGCGGGAGCGGAGATGTTGTTCGCGAGCGGGCTCTGCGGGTTGATGCGCCGGCGAAGCCGGTAGGCGATCAACGTCGCGATGAGGGCTCCGACGCTCAGGGAGATCTGCGAGCGGGACGATTCGACGTAGAACATCGACACCAGCACGGCGAGGATGCCGCCGGCGGCGAGGATCGACAGGTAGGGGAACAGCCACATCTTCAGGCGGAGTTGCGCGACTTCTTCGCGGGTCATCAGGCCGCGCAGTTTGATCTGCGACATCGCGATCATGAGGTAGACCATCAGGATGGTGGCGCCGGAGGCGTTGAGCAGGAAGGCGAAGACGGTGTCGGGGGAGAGGTAGTCGAGGCCGATGCAGGCGAAGCCGACGAGGGTGGCAAGGAGCAGCGAGTTGCGGGGGACGCCGTGCTTGTCCAGCTTTGCGATGCTCTGTGGCGCATCGCCTTTGTGCGCGAGGGTGAAGAGCATCCGCGAGGAGGTGTAGAGGCCGGAGTTCAGGCAGGAGAGTACGGCGACGAGCACCACGGCGTTCATGATGTCGGGTCCGCCGGGGATGCCCATGTGGGTGAGGGCGTCGACGAACGGCGACTGGCCGACCGCGACGTCGGTCCAGGGGACGATGATGGCGAGCAGCAGCACGGAGCCGATGTAGAAGAACCCGATGCGGGCGATCACGGAGTTGGTGGCCTTGGCGACGGCCTTTTCCGGCTCGGCGGATTCGGCGGCGGCGATGGTGGCGATTTCGGGGCCGACCATGGAGAAGACGGCGACGACGACGCCGGAGAGAATGACGGTCCAGCCGTTGGGGGTGAAGCCGCCGTGATCGGTGAGGTTGGAGAAATCGGCGGAATGGCTGGGCCACAGCCCGAAGACGTAGGCGGCACCGAGGGCGAGGAACAGCAGGATCGCGGCGACCTTGATTCCTGCGAACCAGTATTCGAACTCGCCGAAGTTGCGGACCGAGCGGAGGTTCGTGGCGACCATGGCCAACAGCAGGACGACCGCCATCACCCAGGAGGGCAGGTCGATCCAGCGCTGCAGCAGTTTGCCGCCGATGACGGCTTCGGCGCCGACCGCGACGACCCAGAAGAACCAGTACAGCCAGCCGGTCGTGAAGCCGGCCCACCCCCCGAAGGCCTTGCGCGCATAGCCGGCGAACGACCCGGTCGACGGGTTGGTGGTGGCCATTTCGCCGAGCATGCGCATCACGAGGACGATGACGACACCGGTGATGGCGTAGGACACGAATGCGGCGGGGCCGGAGGTGTGTAGCAGGGCGCTCGAGCCCACGAAGAGGCCGGCGCCGATGACACCCCCGATCGCGATCATGGTGAGGTGTCGTTGTTTCAGAGACTTCTGCAACGTCTCGGGCGGTTGTTCGAGAGTGGACATCAAACGCTCCAAAGGTCGAGTCGGACACGAGATCGAAAGCGCGAACTGTGCCCCGGTGGTCGCAGGCGTGATCGGACGCCGCGATACCGTGACGGGCCGAGGACGGAAGTGCCGTCCAGGGCCCGGCGAGATGGCGAACTTCCGTTCGTGTGTGATCAACGTAACGGCCCACCGCGTAGCATGCTAGGGACATGTGCCAGAACTTTCCGCCCCGTCAGTCAGACACATGTATGGCCGACTCCGAATGATCGCCATAGTTATCGCTCACGAAATACGCTGTTCACGGAGATGGTGAAGTGAATCTCGATGAAGTGGTCACCGAGGTGGCCGAACGCCTGTCGGCATCGGTCGTCCTGGTCGACCGGGCCTTTTCGCTGATCGCCTACAGCACCCAGTCGCCGGACGTCGACAAGGATCGGGTGCAGTCGATCCTCACGCGCAGTTGCCCGCCGGAGGCTCGCGCGTGGTACGAAAGCTTCGGGATTGCTGATACCACGCGCCCGGTGATCACGCCAGAGAATCCGGATATCGAAGCGTCGCCGCGGATCTGTCTTCCGGCTCGCTACGCAGGCGCGGCGTACGGATATCTGTTCGTCCTGCCGGATGAGAACAGCGCCGTGTCCGACGGCGATCTCACCCCCGCAATGTCCCTGGCCGGCCAGGCCGGGGCGCAACTCGCACACACCGCCCGGGGCCGTGACGATATGGCGGTCGCCGTCGCAGACCTCCTCGAAGGCGACCGAAAGGCCTTCGCCCGTGCGATTACTCGCATCGAAGACTCCGGGCTCTTTCCGGACGGCGGCGCGTTGACCGTGCTGGCCGTCGACGGTCTCCTGCCCGCCCCCGGCACACGCACTCTGCTGGCACCGATCGGATCCCTGACCGCGGTCATGGTTCCCGCCGTCGACGGCGCCGTAGACCCCGTTCGGTCCATTGCCGAAAGCGGTGCGGGTGCCGGAGCCCTGGTCGGGGTGGGGGGTTCGTACCAGGGGTTGCGAGCTGCCCGCCGAAGCTGGCAGCAAGCCAAACTCGGCGTCCGGGTCGCCCGGCACGACGGATCGATGGGACCGATCGCGTACTGGGAGGAACTCGGCGTCTACCGGCTGTCCTCGTGCGGGCCCACCGGCGTCGTCGCCGATGCAGTCCTCACCCCGTCCGTGCGGGCCCTGCTCGACCACCGCAACGTCGACCTGCTCGTCACCGCGCAGACTTACCTGGACCAGGCCGGTGACACCGGCGCAACGGCCGGTGTCCTCGGCATTCACCGTCAGACGCTGTACTACCGCCTCGCGAAGATCGAGGAAATCACGGGCCTCGATCTCTCGGTGGGTGCGCAGCGCCTCGAGTTGCATGTCGGCCTCACCCTCGGGCGCTTCATCTTCGAGCACCTCGGCACCGAGGAGGGCCGCAACGGCGAGCAGACCTGACTGCTGTGTCCGATCAGGCGATCAGATCTTCTCGGCCGTCGTCGACGCCGGGTCGACCGCGGCGCGAACGATGTCGGTGATGGCCCGCACCGTAGGCCTGGTCTCCGAGCCGGCGAGGCGTATGAGGACGATCCGCCGACCGATCTCCTGCTCGAGGTCGACCCGGATGATCGGCACCGAACTGTTGAGCCTGATCATCATGTCGGTGACCGGAGCGGCCCCCAGCCCCTTCCCGGCCAGTGCCAGAGATACCGCGGTATCGACGATTTCGTGCCGCACGATCGGCTCGAAACCCTCCTGGCGGCAGGCGATGCGGACAGCGCGACCGAACTGAGTCTCCGCAGGCGGCAGAATCCAGTTCCACTCCGCGGCCTCGCGCAGATCGATGGTCCCTTCGGTGCGGATGCCGTAGGCGCCAGAGGAGACGGCGAGCCCGAATCGCTCGCTGCGCAGGGTGATCATCTCGATATCCGGTGTGCGGGGCATCGGTGAATTGGGGTAGTCCAACCCGAAGGCGACGTCGACCTGACCGCGTTGGACCGCGGTGGCGGCCTCGTCGACGTCGAGTTCCCGGCTGCTCAGGGCGAGATGCGGGTATTTGCGCTGCGCTGCGGCGACCACCGGTGGCAACAACGCCGCAGCGGTACTACCGAAGGTGCCGAGAAGAAGGGGCGCAGCGACGTCGTCGTGCACCGCGCGCAGCGCGTCGAGGGCACTCTGTTCCGCGCTCAAGATCTTCACTGCATGCTCGGCCAGGACGGTGCCGGAATCGGTGAGCACGACATTGCGACCCACCCTGGTAACGAGCCGGGAGCCGACGGCTTTCTCCAAGGCTGCGATCTGCTGCGATACGGCGCCCGCGGTGTACCCGAGTTCCTCGGCGACCGCGACCATCGTTCCGCGCCGGGCCAGCTCTCGAAGTGCGACGAGGTGCGCCAAGCTCATATTCATATAGAGATTCTAAACGGTTGTGGCTAACTTTCTTCGCTGGTGCTATTGATTTCCGCGGACCACGATGAACGTGCGGAACGAAACGTCGGACACGTCGGGGCTCTTCGGAGCCGGCCGGCGACCACGATCTCGATCTCACCCGATCCTCGTCGACCCTGGAGTTGCACGCCATGCCGATCACCCAGCAGTGGGAACTGCGCGCCGAGTTCGCTCGCCGTCTCTCGCACATGTACGGGAAGGAAGTTCCCGCATACACCACGTTGCTCGAGGTATCGCAGGCCGTCAACGACACCGTGCTGTCGAATCTCGGTGCGGGCGCACAACGTCTGGGTTCCATCGCCCGGATCACCGCCGAACGTCACGGAGCCATCCGAGTGGGCACCCCCCAGGAGATGGCCCAGGTCGCCCGCGTGTTCGCGGCAATGGGCATGTACCCGGTGGGGTTCTACGACCTGCGCGAGGCCGCTGCCAGTTCGGTTCCGGTCGTCTCGACGGCTTTCCGTCCGACGAGCCCGGACGAACTGGCGCGCAACCCCTTCCGGGTGTTCACCTCCATGCTGGTGCCCTCGGATCGCCGCTTCTTCAGCGCCGATCTGCAGCAACGCCTCGAAAGCTTCCTCGCCAAGCGCAGGCTGTTCACCGCCGAACTGCTGGTACTCGCCGACCGGGCCACCGAGTACCGGGGGCTGAATTCCGGTGACGCCGAGATGTTCCTGACGTTGGCCACTGCGGCATTCACGCTGTCCACCGAGGCCGTCGACCGCGCCTGGTACCGCGAACTCGAGCAGGTTTCCTCGGTGGCCGCCGATATCGGTGGTGTCGCCAGCACACACATCAACCACCTGACCCCGCGTGTGCTCGACATCGACGGTCTCTACGCCCGCATGGAGCGTCGCCGGATCGACATGATCGACACGATCCAGGGTCCGCCGCGATGGGCCGGTCCGGATCTGCTGTTGCGGCAGACCTCGTTCCGGGCTCTCGCGGAACCACGGGTGTTCCGCGAGGCCGACGGCAGTGTCGAGAAGGGTTCACTGCGAGTGCGTTTCGGTGAGGTCGAGGCCCGCGGCATCGCCGCCACCGTCCGCGGCCGCGAGGTCTACGACCGCTTGACCTGCGAGATCGAGCAGGCCGTCAGGGAGGCGGCCGCGACCGCGCCGGTGTCGGCCGAGGTACGCAACGAGATCGCTGCGGCGCTGTGGAACCAGCAGGTGCCCGCCACCGAACAGGGGCTCGCGCTCCACGATCTGGCGTACTTCACCTACCGGGTCGACACCGACAAGCAACGCAACGGCACGGTGCCCGGACGATCACTACAGGATCTGATCGATCAGGGCTGGGTCCGCCCGGAGCCGATCGTCTACGAGGACTTTCTGCCGAAATCCGCGGCCGGGATCTTCCAGTCCAATCTGACCTCGGACGGACACAAGGACACCACGCAGTCGACGACCGATATCGACGCCGCCTGGATGGAAGGAGTTCTGGGTCGCACACTGCACGACCAGTACACGCTCTACGACGGGATCCGCCGCGCATCCCTCGATCACGTTGCCAACCAATTGGGAATCCGCGGACCCATCGAAGAACCGGCACCCATCGCTACCCAAGGAGTCAAGTAAATGAGCACCGCTGTCGCCGAGACCATCGCCCTGCCCACCACCGACGAACTGCGCACCCTCGCACGCACCAGCCTGCAGCGATGTGGGGTCGACCCGGCCGTACTCGATACCGCAGGGGTCGACAACACCATCACCACCCGCTCCCCGGTCACGGGGGAGAGCCTCTTCGACTATCCCGCCGCAGACGCCGCCGACGTCGAGGCCGCGATCGATGCCGCCCACGAGGCCTTCCTGCAGTGGCGCACCGTTCCCGGCCCGGTCCGCGGATTCCTGATCAAACGCCTCGGCGAACTGCTCACCGAGCACAAGGAAGACGTCGCCAACCTGATCAGCATCGAGGTCGGCAAGATCCGCTCGGAGGCCCTCGGCGAGGTTCAGGAAATGATCGACATCTGCGACTTCGCGGTCGGTCTGTCCCGGCAGCTCGACGGCCGCACCATGCCCTCGGAGCGTCCCGGACACCGACTGATGGAGACCTGGCACCCGCTCGGTGTCGTCGGTGTCGTCTCGGCGTTCAACTTCCCGGCCGCGGTATGGTCCTGGAACCTGGCTCTTGCCATCGTCTGCGGTGACTCGGTGATCTGGAAGCCCGCGCAGCTGACCACCCTCACCGCCGCCGCCTGCTCGGCGCTGTTCGACCGTGCCGCAAGAGAATCCGGCGCCCCGGCCAACCTGAACGTCCTCGTCTCGGCGAGCGCCGCCGACACCCAGGCCCTGATCGACAGCCCGAAGGTGCCGTTGATCAGTGCCACCGGTTCCGAGCGGATGGGTGAGCAGATCGCTCCCCGCGTCGCCGCCCGCTTCGGCCGCGCCATCCTCGAGCTCGGCGGAAACAACGCTGCGATCGTCACCCCGTCCGCGGACCTCGACATCGCCACCCGCGGAATCGTCTTCGCCGCCGCCGGCACCGCCGGCCAACGCTGCACCTCGATGCGCCGCATCATCGTCCACCAGGACATCGCCGACGAGCTGATCGACCGGATCTCCCAGGTCTACGGCCGCCTCCCGATCGGCGACCCGTTCGCCGACAGCACCCTGGTGGGCCCGCTGATCGACGGCAAGTCCCACGCCAACATGACCGCAGCCCTCGACAAGGCTGTCGCACAGGGCGGCGAGATCCTCGTCGGCGGCAAGCGCCGCCCGAGCAGCGAAAACTCGTACTACGTCGAGCCGGCGATCGTGCGGATGCCGACCCAGAGTGAGATCGTCAAGGACGAAACCTTCGCCCCGATCCTCTACGTGCTGACCTACGACACGTTCGAGGAAGCGATCGCCCTGCACAACGACGTCCCGCAGGGTTTGTCGTCGTCGATCTTCACCACCGACCAGCGTGAGGCGGAGCGATTCATCGCCGCCGACGGTTCGGACTGCGGCATCGTCAACGTCAACATCGGCACGTCCGGCGCAGAGATCGGCGGCGCGTTCGGCGGCGAGAAGACCACCGGCGGCGGCCGCGAATCCGGCTCGGACGCCTGGCGCGCCTACATGCGCCGCGCGACCAACACCATCAACTACTCCCGCGAGGTGCCCCTCGCTCAGGGCGTCAACTTCGGCTGACATCCCCCCTTTCGAATCGCACGAGGAGCAACGACGATGTTCGAATTGATCGACGAATGGGGCCCGGAGAAGGTCGTGTGTGTCTCCGATGCACGCACCGGCATGCGCGGCGTTCTGGTCATCGACAACACCGCCCGCGGAATGGGCAAGGGCGGCACCCGCATGTCCACCACGGTCAGTGTCGGCGAGGTCGCCAGGCTGGCCCGCAACATGACCTGGAAGTGGGCGGGGGTCGACCTGTTCTACGGCGGCGCCAAGGCCGGCATCTGGGCCGACCCGACCGCCTCCTCCAAGGAAGCGGTCCTGCGTGCCTTCGTCCGGGCACTGCGCAACGAGGTCCCCGAGGAGTACGTTTTCGGACTCGACGTGGGATTGACCGAGAAGGACGCCGCGATCATGCTCGACGAGGTCGGCGGTCGCGGCGGCGCGGTGGGCACCCCCCACGCGCTCGGCGGGCTCCCGTACGACCAGCTCGGGGTCACCGGCCACGGTGTCGCGGAGTCGGCCGACGCCGCTGCGCAAGCCCTCGGCCTGTCCACCGGTTCGCTGAGCGTGTCCATTCAGGGCTTCGGAGCGGTCGGAGCTGCGTCCGCGAAGCGCCTCGCGGAACTCGGGGCGACCGTCGTCGCTGTGTCCACCTCGCAGGGCGGCATCCACAACCCGGACGGGCTCGACGTCGCCACCTTGCTCGACCTGCGCGATCAGTACGGTGACGGACTGGTCGACCAGTACTCCGACGCCAAGCCTCTCGCTGCCGGGGAAGAACTCTCGGTGACGGCGGACGTCCTGATCCCGGCAGCGTTGCAGGACGTCATCGACGCCGATCTCGCCCGCACGTTGCCGGCCAAGATCGTCATCGAAGGCGCGAACCTGCCGAGCAGCCCCGAGGCGCAGTCGGTGCTGTTCGACCGCGGCGTGACCGTGGTTCCGGACTTCATCGCCAACGCCGGCGGTGTGGTGGCCGCAGCCGTGGCGATGGATGCCCGCTTCTCCGGAATCCGTCCCGAACCGGCAGCTGTGTTCGACAACATCTCGAACAAGCTGCGCGCCAGCACCATCGACACCCTCGATGCGTCGAAGGCTCAGGGTCGGACCACCCACGAGGTGGCCCGCGCCACCGCCCAGGAGCGCGTTCGCGAAGCCATGGTGCTCCGCGGGCGTGCCCCGCAGAACGCCGCATTCTGACCGACCCGGGCACTACATCTCTATTCTCGAAGGAAAGAAGAGGACGACATGAGCAAGGAACTCCCCGAGCAGGCATCCGTCGTCGTGATCGGCGGCGGCGTCATCGGCGCCAGCATTGCGTTCCACCTCGCCGAATCCGGGGTCTCCGACGTCGTCCTCCTGGAGAAGGACGAGTTGGCGTGCGGCTCGACCTGCAAGGCCGCCGGCGGTGTTCGCGCCTCCTTCAGCAACGAGGCCAACATCGCGATCGGTCTGCGCGGCCTCGACGTGTATTCGCGGTTCGCGCAGGAGTACCACCAGGAGATCGACTTCAGCCGCGACGGCTACCTCTACCTCCTCTCGGACCAGACGAACATCGACATCTTCACCGAGAGCGTCGCGCTGCAGAACCGCCACGGCGTTCCGAGCCGCATGGTCACCCCCGAAGAAGCGCAGAAGATTTCGCCGCTCATCAGTACAGACGGACTCCTCGCCGCGTCCTGGTCGCCCCAGGACGGCAAGGCCACCCCCGAATCGGTCGTGATGGGATACGCCGCCGCTGCCCGACGACACGGCGCCCGCATCATCCGTCATTGCGCGGTCACCGACATCGAGAGCACAGGTGGCACGATCACCGCTGTGGTGACCGAACACGGACGCATCAAGACCGACACCGTGGTCTGCGCCGCCGGAGCCTGGTCGGCCGGCATCGGCGACATGCTCGGGGTGAACATCCCCGTCGTTCCCGTCCGTCGACAGATCGCCTTCACCGAGCCGCTCTCCGAGCTGCCCGAGTCCTCGCCGTCGCTGACCATCGACTTCCCGTCGAACTTCTACTTCCACCCGGAAGGCAAGGGTCTGCTTCTCGGCTGGTCCGACCCGAACGAGCGCGAGGGATTCAACCTCAAGTTCGAACTCGAGGACTGGCTGATGGGACTGGGCGCGATCGCCGAGACCCGGGTGCCGGCCGTACTGGATTACGGCATCAGCACCGGGTGGGCCGGCCTCTACGAGGTCACCCCCGACCGCAACCAGATCATCGACCGCTCCACCGAGGTCGAGGGCCTGTTCATCGCCACCGGCTACTCCGGCCACGGCTTCCTGATGGGACCGGCGACCGGTGAAATCGTGTGCGACCTCTACCACGGCAAGGAGCCCGGATACGACATCAGCTCCTTCGCCCTGGGACGCTTCGCGCAGGCCGGTATCGGCGCAGGTGAGACGAACATCGTCTGACCTCCACCCACTACACCGCCAGACAATCACCTGCCGAGTGGCCCGAGGACACGAGGCATCCCGCCGATTGGGTTCGCACGCAGCGCAAGCCGATGGAATTTGGGCGGACTCTCCCCGCGGGAGCGCCGCCGGTACACATGGTTCCACCCCTCGAGGAAGACTGGTACGTAACCTGTCCGAGCACGAACCGACACCTGGAGCAGTTGTGCCCACCTTCGATCCCGCACCGCAGGCTGAACCGTTACGTGCCCAGGCATTCGGCGGAATCGAAGTGTTCGACGCCAGCGAACACAACCTTGCCCACGTCGATGTGTTCATTCCCCGGGACTGCATCGTCGCGTTCACGGGAGTCTCGGGATCGGGTAAGTCTTCGTTGGCCTTCGGCACCATCTACGCCGAAGCGCAACGACGCTTCCTCGAGTCCGTGACCCCGTACGCGCGACGGCTGATGGATCAGATCGGAGCACCCAGGGTAGGGGACATCACCGGGCTTCCACCGGCGGTTGCATTGCAGCAGGCCCGCGGTCACACCTCCGCCAGATCGTCGGTCGGCACCCTCACCCACATCTCCAACGTGCTGCGGATGCTGTTCTCCCGAGTCGGAACCTACCCGCTGGGCGCTCCCGTCCTCGACTCGAACGCCTTCTCGTCCAACACACCCGAAGGTGGATGCCCGGCCTGTCACGGGCTCGGCCGCACCCACGATGTCGACATCGATGCCCTGGTGCCGGACCCGAGCCGAAGTATCCGCGGCGGCGCCGTCGCCGCATGGCCCGGCGCCTGGCTGGGGAAGAACTACCGTGACATCCTGGACACACTCGGCATCGACGTGGACCGCCCCTGGTCCGAGCTGCCGGAGGACCAGCGCGAGTGGATCCTCACCACCGATGAGCAACCCACGGTCACGGTGTCACCCGTGCGCGATCCGGGCAAGATGGTGCGCGATTACCAGGGAACGTTCTCGAGTGCCCGCACCTACGTTCTGCACACCTTCGCGACGACGAAGAGCGCAACCCAGCGGGCGAAGGTCACCCGATACCTGGTGTCCCGCCCCTGCAGTGCATGCAATGGCAAACGGCTACGCCCAGAGGCGTTGGCCGTACGGTTCGCCGGCCTCGACATAGCCGACGCCACGGATCTGTCACTGGCTGATCTGGCAGCCGTCCTCGACGCCGTCGTCGCATCCCACGAATCCGCCGCAAGTGACGCAACAGATCGAGCATCAGCGGCATTGGTGGACAATCTTCTCGGCCGCCTCGAGGGTTTGACCGAGCTCGGGCTGGGATACTTGAGCCTCAGCCGATCGACCACCACCCTCTCGCCGGGCGAACTTCAGCGCCTGCGGCTGGCCACCCAGCTCCAATCGGGTCTGTTCGGAGTGCTGTACGTCCTCGACGAACCGTCCGCAGGCCTGCATCCCGCCGACACCGAGGCGCTCGTCGCCGCCGTGCGGCGACTACGCGCGGCGGGTAACTCCGTCTTCGTCATCGAACACAACCTCGATGTCGTCCGGGCGGCAGATTGGATCGTCGACGTCGGTCCCGGTGCCGGGGAGCATGGTGGCCGGGTGCTCTACAGCGGCACGGTGGACGGTCTCGCTCACGTTCCCGAATCCGTGACTCGCCGATACCTTTTCGGAACCCCCGAGAGTTGCCCCGAGCCCGGACGTCCGGGCAGGTGGATCGAACTCGCCGGTATCACGATGCACAACCTGCGTGATCTGACAGTGCGGATTCCGCTCGGGGTGCTCACCGCGGTCACGGGCGTGTCCGGATCCGGAAAATCCACACTCGTGAGCCGTGTGCTCACCGACGTCGTCGCCCAACACCTCGGTGTCGACAGCGAAGCCGGCACCGACGCCGGGGCAGACGAAGCCGACGACTCCACGGTCGTACTGGCCGACGAGCGCGAGAACGACACCGGACCGACGGTCGTGGCCGCTCATGGGCTCGGGCACGTCACCCGGCTGGTGCGCGTGGACCAGGCTCCCATCGGGCGGACTCCACGCTCGAATCTCGCGACCTACACCGGCCTCTTCGATGTGATCCGGCGACTCTTCGCTGCGAACCCCGTTGCCCGCGAACGGGGATACAACCCGGGCCGATTCTCATTCAATGTCAGGGGCGGCCGTTGCGAAGAATGCGAGGGCGCCGGTTCGATCACCATCGGCATGCTGTTCCTGCCCGAGGCCTCCGCTCCCTGCCCGGCCTGCGCGGGCGCACGATACAACGCAGAGACCCTCGAGATTCTCGTCGACGACCGGACGATCGCCGACGTTCTCGCCATGACGGTCGACGACGCCCGCGCGTTCCTGAGTCACGTTCCGGCAGCGGCGAAAAGCCTTGACATGTTGGTCGAAGTCGGTCTCGGATACCTGCGACTCGGCCAATCGGCAACCACCCTGTCCGGTGGGGAGGCCCAACGTGTGAAGCTCGCCAGCGAACTGCAGCGCATCCGATCCGGGCACACGCTCTACGTACTCGACGAACCGACCACTGGATTGCACCCCGCCGACGTCGACCGCCTCATGACGGTGTTGCGACGTCTCGTCGCGGCGGGAAATACCGTCGTACTCGTCGAACACGACATGCCGGTCATTGCCTCGGCGGACTGGATGATCGACCTCGGGCCGGGCGGCGGAGACAACGGTGGCCGGATCATCGCCTCGGGGCCACCGACGGTCGTGGCCGAGACGGCCGGCTCCGCCACCGCCGCCTACCTCGCCCGGCACCTCGCCGTGTGACGTTGCGTATGACGTAGTCGACATCCACTCGGTGTGGAACCGGTTCAATGCGCGTGGATTCCGTAGACGGTGACGACGAAGCTGTGCCCCTTGGCGGTGCAGGTGAGGTCGCCCATGAAGCCTGCGAGACAGGTGGTTCCCCCGTGGGTGATCGCCTTCTGGTACATGCTCTGGCTGGTCGCAACCTCGGAGATGTCGGGGTTGCCGCCGGGGAGGGTGAACGGGGTGCCGGGCGGGTAGATGGGGTGAGCGGGAAGCCAGGGACGATCGATGACGACATGCTGGACGGGTCCCAGCCACGGCAATCCGAACTCGCCGAGGATCGGAAAGTCCATCGGCAATGGTTGTGGCAGATCGCATCCCACGACGTCGTCGGGTGCGATCGAGCAGTTGAAGTTTCCCACGCGGAAGTAGACCGGGGTGGGGGAGGTCGCCTGCGCGGGTGTCGCGAACGCGAGGAACGCAGCTGCTGTGGCCGTGAACAGGCCGATGGCTCGCTTCACTGAAGGCTTCATACGAGGTATATACGCTGAGAGTGGGGCGGGCGTTAGCTGGGCGCGGCGTCGGCCGGCGGAGAACTGACCGTGAGGAGCGAGAACGTCATGGCGACGGCAGGCAAGCAGACGGACGGACCGGACAGTACGGCCGTGCGGGTTGCCCTGTGGCGGGCGATGCACCTACAGGTCGACGCTCCACCGCACGTTCTCGTCGACGAGATCGGCCTGCAGCTCGCGGCGCCGGACGAGGGCTGGCGGGCTCGCCCGGACATGGACCCGGCCGGCACCAGCGGGTTTCGGGCGGCGATCGTCGCGCGTGCTCGTTTCATCGAGGAGATGGTTGTCGAGCAGGCCGGCCGCGGTGTCGTCCAATACGTCATCCTGGGGGCGGGCCTGGACACGTTTGCCCAGCGTAGGCCGGAGATCGCCTCCCGGATGCGGGTGTTCGAGGTCGACCAGCCCGGCCCCCAAACCTGGAAGCGGAAACGGCTGATCGAGCTCGGCTTGGGTGTTCCCGACTGGCTGCGGCTGGTGCCGGTCGACTTCGAGGCGAGCGAGTCCTGGTCGGAGCAGCTGGCTGCGGCGGGCTTCGATCCTCGCCTGCCTGCGGTCGTCGTCTCGACCGGCGTCACGATGTACCTCACGAAAGACGCCACCGCGGCCACCCTGCGCCAGCTCGCCGGTCTCGCTGCCGGCTCGACGCTGGCGATGACGTTCCTTCTGCCGACCGAACTTCTCGACGTCGCCGATCGCCCCGGACTCCAGGCGTCCGAGCGCGGTGCACGAGCGGCCGGAACACCGTTCATCAGTTTCTACACCCCGCAGGAAATGCTGACCCTGGCCCGCGAGGCCGGCTTCGACGGCGCGCAGCATGTGGCGGGAACTTCACTCGCCGAGCGCTACTTCGCCGGTCGATCCGACGGCCTGCGCCCGTCGAGTGGAGAAGATCTGTTGGTGGCCACTACCTGAGCGCTTTGTCATGTGACGGCACAGCTGGACATTTGTCTAGATGACAGGCGCGGCGCCGTCGGCTACAACTGTTGAGGCACCGACAGTGACGTGACTCACATTTTGCGTCCGGACGGGATCGTCGGCACACCGGCGGGCCGGCAGCCGATGCACGAGAGCGAAGGAGCATCGCGGAATGATCGAGGACAGCACCGAACCACTCACTCCGACTCCCGGCCCGACACGCCTGATCCCTCGTAGGCGTCCCGACGGACGCGAACTGCTCGGCACGGCGAAGGGAATCCTGATAGCCGGTCGCGGCTGCAGCGACGCCCAGGCGTTCGACGAACTCCTCGACGTCGCCCGGCGTCATCACCTCACCGTCCTCGGCGCTGCCCGGAGCCTGGTCGACCTCGCTGCCGGACCCTCGCCCCGTCGTCGCTCGCCCGAAGCCACCCGATTCGAAGAGTGGGAGCAACTGGTCAACCAGCTTCCGCCCCGCCGACACGCTCAGGCGAGTTGATGCGACAGGAATCGAGCCACCCGCGTGAAAGTACAGGGCCGCTCCCGGCCGACGCGATCGTGTGGCCGGAACCGAGCCCGCTCGACTCGTGGTGGAAGCACGTGGTCAACGACCATGCGGCCGCAGTCCCCGAGCGCGAGCCCGTCACCGACGCCGGCAAGTAGCAGACCGCGACGGTCGGGTGCTCCGGGACGTCCCTCAGCTTCGACTGCGTGATGCCCGGCATTGCGAGCCGATCACGCAAGATCGGCTTCGGCGGCGCGTTGGACCCAGGCCGCGAATTTCTCGGAGCCCTCGCGGCCGGCCACGTACCGTCGAACGATCCGCTCGACGTAGTCGGGCACCTCGGTGGCGGGAAGCTTGTGGCCGCGCAATTTGCGCCCGAAGCTCGTGTCCAGCCCGAGGCTGCCGCCGAGATGAACCTGGAATCCCTCGACCTGGTTGGAATCGACGTCGGTCACGATCATGCCCTTGAGGCCGATGTCGGCGACCTGAATACGTGCGCACGAGTTGGGGCACCCATTGAGGTGCAATGTGATCGGGTGCTCGAGCTGATCCTGCACGTCGGCCAGTCGTTCCTCGACCTCTGCGATGAGTGCGGCGGCTCGCGCCTTGGTCTCGACGATCCCGAACTTGCAGAATTCGATGCCAGTGCATGCCATGGTGCTCCGTCGCCACGGTGACGGGCGCGACGGGAACCCGAGAGTTTCGAGACTCGATCGAAGCGAGTCGACCTGTTCGTCGGGCACGTCGAGGATGACGAGCTTCTGCATCGGGGTGATCCGGACCCGTCGGGATCCGGATGCTTCCGCTACTCGCGCCAAATCGGTCAGCGCGGTGCCGCCGACCCTGCCGACGACGGGTGCGATTCCCACGGCGTTGAGACCGTTCTTCTGGCGCTGGATACCGACGTGATCACGTGGTTCGTCGAGCGGTTCGGGTGCTGGTCCATCGAGCATCGCGCGTCCGAGGTACTCCGTTTCGAGCACGTCGCGGAACTTCTCGACACCCCAGTCCGCGACGAGGAACTTCAGGCGTGCCTTCGCCCGCAGTCTCCGGTACCCGTAGTCGCGGAAGAGGGAGACGATACCGATCCATACGTCGGGCACGTCTTCCAGCGGTACCCACGCGCCCAGGCGCTCGCCGATCCGCGGATTCGTCGAGAGACCGCCGCCGACCCAGACATCCAGTCCGGGGCCGTGTTCCGGGTGCTCGACGCCGATGAATGCTACATCGTTGATCTCGTGGACCACGTCCTGGAGACCGGAGATGGCGGTTTTGAATTTGCGCGGCAGGTTGGAGTAGTCGGGGTTTGCGATCAATCGGCGGGTGATCTCGTGCAGAGCGGGTGTGGCGTCGAGGACCTCGTCGACGGCGATGCCGGCCATCGGCGAGCCGAGGACGACGCGCGGGGTGTCGCCTGCGGATTCGGCGGTCGTGAGGCCTACCCCTTCGAGCCTCCGCCAGATTTCGGGTAGGTCCTCGACCCTGATCCAGTGCAGCTGAATGTTCTGGCGGTCGGTGAGATCCGCGGTGTCGCGGGCGAACAGTCGGGAGACCTCACCGACGACGCGCAGCTGTTCGGTGGTCAGCGCCCCTCCGTCGATGCGGATGCGGAGCATGAAGTGCTCGTCCTCGAGTTCTTCCGGCGGCAGCGTGGCGGTTCGGCCGCCCTCGATGCCAGGTGCGCGCTGGGTGTAGAGCCCCCACCAGCGGAACCGGCTTCGCCGATCGGTCGGGTCGATGCCGGCGACACCGGTGTGGCAGTACACGTCTTCGATCCGCTTGCGCACGTTGAGACCGTCATCATCCTGTTTGACCTGCTCGTTCACGTTGAGCGGCTCACGGTCGCCCTGGGCCCATTGCCCCTCCGCGCGCGGGGCCTTCGCCTGGGCGGGGCGGGTCTTCGCTGTTGTCATCGGTGCTCCTCCGAAACTGTGTGCCCGAAACTGTAGCGTAGACGAATAGATCGTGCATTAATGATACGTGCACGCTACAGTTGCCAACCATGCGAAGGATGAACGATGAGTAGAAGCAATTTTCTGGTCGACGCCGATTGGGTTGTCGAACACGGCAAGGACCCCGACGTCGTCCTTGTCGAGGTGAACGAGGACACCGCGCAGTACGAGAAGAACCACATCGACGGTGCCGTCCGCATCGACTGGAAGCGCGATCTTCAAGACCCGGTGCGCCGTGACTTCATCGACCGGCGATCGTTCGAGAAGCTGCTGTCCGGGAGAGGAATTGCCAACGGCGACACGGTGATCCTGTACGGCGGAAACAACAACTGGTTCGCGGCGTACGCGTACTGGTACTTCAAGCTCTACGGCCACCGGGACGTCCGGCTGCTCGACGGCGGACGTAAGAAGTGGGAGCTCGACGGTCGGCCTTTGTCGAGCGAGAAGGTCACCCGACCGGCTGCCGATTACGTGGCGTCCGAGCCCGTGTCGGGAATCCGGGCGCACCGCGACGAGGTGGTCGAGCAGATCGGGAAGAAGAATATCGTCGACGTCCGGTCTCCCGACGAATTCTCCGGGAGGATCCTCGCCCCGGCGCAGTTCCCGCAGGAACAACCCCAGGTTCCGGGGCACGTCCCGACTGCTGTCAACGTGCCGTGGTCCAAGGCTGCCGCTGACGACGGCACCTTCCGCAGCGAGGACGAACTCCGCGCGCTGTACGCCGACGCCGGCCTCGACGAGACGAAGGACATCATCGTCTATTGCCGGATCGGCGAAAGATCGGCGCACAGTTGGTTCGTTCTCCACGAACTGCTCGGTTACCCCGAGGTTCGGAACTACGACGGCTCCTGGGTGGAGTACGGCTCGTTGGTCGGCGTCCCGGTCGAGAGGTAGCCCGCCTTGACCGGTTCTCGCTTCACCGAACTCAATCAACGCGTGCGGTTCATGATGTTCACCGTGTTCCAGGTGGTCCCCGGCGCGTTGCCGGACGCGCGTGACGAGGTCGTGGAGGATGTGCAGACCTATTTCGAGGAGGTCGCCGAGTCCGGTGTCGCGATCCGCGGAATCTACGACGTCGCAGGGCTACGCGGAGATGCCGACTTCATGATCTGGACGCATGCCGACACCGTCGAAGGATTGCAGGCCGCCTACTCCGGTTTCCGGCGCTGCCGACTCGGTCGAGCGTGTACGACGGTGTGGAGTGCGGCCGCGCTCCACCGGCCGGCCGAATTCAACCGTAGCCACATCGCGGCGTACGTGGCCGATGAGGAGCCGGGGCAATTCGTGTGCGTGTACCCGTTCAACCGGTCGCTCGAGTGGTATCTGCTGCCGGACGCCGAACGGCGACGGCAGCTCGCCGAGCACGGCCGAGCGGCTCGCGCCTACCCGGACGTGCGGGCCAACACTGTCAGTTCCTTCGGGTTGAGCGACTACGAGTGGATCCTCGCCTTCGAGGCTCCGGACCCGACCCGGATCGTCGACATGATGCGCGACCTTCGCGCGACCGACGCGCGCCGGCACGTTCGGCTGGAGACGCCGTTCTTCTCCGGTCCGCGAACCGGCCTGGATGCCCTCGTTGCGCGTCTACCGTGACGATCGTCGACTACCTCCAGAATGATTCGTGCGATATTAGTTATTGCACGAATCATTCTGGTAGTCTGGTGACATGACCGCAGACATCCAGCAAGGGAAGGCCGGCGACGATCTGCTCGCTCTCGACCGGCAGGTGTGTTTCGCGCTCGCGATCGCGAACCGGGCGGTGCTCGCCGTCTACCGCCCATTGCTCGAACCGATGGGGCTGACGCATCCGCAGTACCTCGTCATGCTCGCGCTCTGGGGCAAGGCCCCGATGGCGGTCAAGGAGATCGGGACCGCGCTGCAACTCGATTCACCCACCCTCTCGCCGCTCCTCAAGCGTCTCGAGGCGTCCGGGCTGATCACGCGCACCCGCAGCCGGGCCGACGAGAGGCAATTGGATGTCGAACTGACCGCAGCCGGTGCTGCACTACGTGCGGAAGCCGAGAAGATTCCGCCCGCCGTGATCGAGAAGCTCGGTGTCAGCCTGGCCGAACTCGAAGAACTTCACGACGTTCTCACCCGCGTCAATCAGGCTGCGCTCAGAGCGGGCGCGCTCGATCAATGAGGACAATCATGTCGAATTCGACTTCAGCACAACGTGAACAGGTAGTCGTCATGTCGCGAACCACGCAACGAACCCGGCCCGGCCCCATACAGTGGCTGGGCTACGCGGTAGGCCGCAAACTTCCCGACTCCATGCAGGACTGGGTCCGCAACGACCTGGTCGGTGACTGGGCGGTTCCCCGGCACCTCGTTCGCAGCATGGTCCCGTTCGTTCCGGTCTTCGCCGCGTTCTTCCTGTTCCCGGGACCGCTCGGACTGCGAGCCTCCATGGTTCTGCTCGGAGTGCTCCTCGCCGTGTTCTACGCAGTGTCGTATATGGCGCAGAACCGATCTCGACGCCTCGAGAGGCACGGGCTGCCGCCCGATCTGGAGAACCCGAGGAAGGCGTCACGTCATGACGCCGAGAAGGCAGCATACGAGAAGCTCCACGGCCCTTCCGGCACCTGGGGCATCGAACGGCGGAGCGGCAACGAACTCCGCTGAAGGCAGGCGATCAACCCTGCCGAGAAGAATCACATGGTGAGGACCATCCGATAGCGTGCACGTCCTTCCTCCATCGCCGCGTAGGCCTCCGCCGCCCGAGTCAGGGGCCGTTCCTCGATTCGGGCCCGCACACCTGACAGGACCGCGAAGTGCATCGTCTCCTCGACGTCGCGGGCGGTGCCGGAAGGGTGGCCGGTGACATCGAGGCCGGGAGTGATCAGCTGCAGGGGACTGATCGGCAATGGGTCGGGCGTAACACCGACGACGGTGAGTTCACCGAGCGGAAGCAGTCCACCGACCACATCACCCATCGCTTTCGAGTTCGCCGCGGTCCCCAGAACCACTGACACACCACCAAGTGCCCGCAACGCTTCGCTGACGTCGCCGGCGGTGGAATCGATGTAGTGGTGGGCGCCGAGCTGACGAGCGTCGTCGCCTTTGTCGGCGCCGCGCGCGATGGCAATCGTCTCGAAGCCCATCGCCCGGGCGAACTGCACACCGAGGTGGCCGAGTCCGCCGATGCCGAGGATGGCGACGCGGTCGCCTGGGACGGCCCTGGTTTTGCGCAGTGCGTCGAACGTGGTGACCCCGGCACAGCTCATGGGTGCGGCTTCCGCGAAGGACAGCTCATTCGGAATCCGGGCCAGTGCGTTGGCCGGAACGGTCACCGACTCGGCGTAGCCGCCGGGGTACTGCCAGCTCGGCACCTGCAACTTCTCGCAATGAATGAAGGAGCCCTGACGGCAGGGGATGCACTGGTTACAGTGTCCACCGAACCAACCCACGGCGACGCGGTCGCCGACGGCGTAGTTGTCGACGCCGTCGCCGAGTTCGGCGATGGTTCCGGCGATCTCGTGTCCAGGTGTCAGGGGCCAAGACATGTCCGGGAACGCGCCGTTGACGAAGGCGTGGTCGGTGCCGCACACTCCGCACGCCGACACCGCGATGCGTACGTGGTCGCGCGGGGGCGACCCGGTTTCGACGTCGACGAGTGTCAGCGGCTCACCGGGGGCCTGGACGTGAACTGCCTGATGGGTTGGCATATGCATCCTCCCTGTCTGTTCGACCTGGGGCGATCGAGACCCAGGTTTCAGTCAAGCCCCTCAGCCGAGCTCCTGACAAGGGTTGACGGGTCTGATCCATCGACCGGAAGACACGAGGCGCTCGGCGACGCGACCGTCCGTGTCATGGCCGCGCCCCTTCCAGTAGTGCTTCCTCGGCGGTGGCATTCGTCTCCCCGCGCATCACGTGCTCGTTCGAGGCGCCGGGACGCAGGTGTTCGGCTGTGCTGATTCGTACGGTGATCAGGGCGGCGAGGGAGAATGCCATGACGGCTGCCGCGAACGTGATGACGGCTGCGCTGAAGGGTACGAATTGGATCAGATAGCCCGTTCCCACGGGTAGCAGAGCCGCAGGAATGTAGCCGGCAATGTTCAATGCCGCGTTTGCTTCGGCGCGATGGTTCGAGGGGATTCGGGTGCCGATCAGCGTCAGTGCCGCAAGCTGGCCGAGGCCCTGTGCGGCACCGGCAAGAAGTGCGGCGATGACGAACAACGCCGGTGTCGCGGAGATGGTGACGCTCGCCGTCAGCGTCACCATCGAGACGAACGCTGCGGAGGAACTCAGCGCGAGATGGGTTCTGGTACGCAGGTGCGCAAGGGCGAACTGGATTCCGGTTGCTACCAGAAACATGCCGCATGCCGCCGCACCCGCGAGTAGCGGGCTGGGGGCGTTGATGCCGGTCGCGAGGACCGAGGGTCCGAGGGAGAGGAAGAAGGAGGTCGAGGTAATGCCCGGGGCGAATGCAGCTGCTCCCCAGACGAGTTCACGGCGATTCGGGCGCGGAACGGAAGGCCACGACCAGAGACGCTCGACAGGACCGTCCGGTGCGAATCCGCGGTGGAGTGGCAGCCGTATCGCGACGACCAGTGTCAGCGCCGTCACTGTCAGCACGATTCCAAATATCCAGGACTGGGGTGTGTCGATGAGTTGGGAGAACGTCCCGGACAGAAGGGGGCCGAGTCCGGCACCGAATACCATTGCAGCGGAGGCGATCATGGATCCGGTCCGGCGCCGGTGATCGGGGGCGAGATCGATCGTAGCCGACATGCCCGCGGTGACGGCCGCGCCGACTGCGGCCCCCGCGAGCAGCCTGGCCGCCAGCAACCACAGTACGTTCGTCGCCGACAGGAAGAGCCCCGCTGCGGTGACCGCGGCGATCAGGCCTGGGACGAGCACAATCTTCCGCCCGTATCGATCGGCGAGCTTCCCTGCGACGAGAAGGGTCCCGATCAACCCGACCATGTACGCCCCGAACACGATCGTCAAGGTTCCCGAACTGAATCCCCATTCCGCTTGCCAGCGCGTGTACAGCGGAGTGGGCGCGTTCGACAGCACGAACACGGCCGTCACGGTACTTGCGGCGGCGAGTGACCACCCCAGTTCCCTCGGGCCGGCCGAAGTCTGTGCCATCGCTGTCTCCTCTTCCATGTGCAGTTCGATACTGGTCGTACCAGTACGATAATTCTCGTACATAGATGGTACGACAAAATTCGTACTGGCGCTATGCTGGATCTATGACTGATCTTGCGCCGACCTATCGCATGAGCGACAGCGAAGAGCTTTCCCTGCCGATGCCGCTGCCTGAACCGGCGGCATCGGAGATACGTCTGGAGCGGGTCATGGGCGTTCTCGCCGACCCGCTGCGACTGACAATCGTCAATCGGCTCTTGACCGGCTCGGAGGAATACGACCACACCTGCGGTTGGTTCGGATTCGACCGGCCGAAGTCGAGCCTCACCCATCACTTCAAAGCGCTCAGGGAAGCCGGCGTCATCCGACAGCGGCAGCACGGGCTCGAGCGGCGCAGCCGAGTCCGCACGGAAGACCTCGACGACCGCTTTCCCGGTCTCGTGGCACTTATTGCGAACTGGCAGCCGGCCGACGCCGAGGCGGTGTGAGTGATTCGGAACCTACTCGGCTCCTGATCTGCTCACCGATTTCCTCGGTGGAGCAGGATTGTTGTCCGCGGGATGCGACGTGGTCCCGAACTGCCTGGTCGATGGTGTTCGCCTCATGCGACAGCCCGAGGTGATGCAGCATCAACGCTGTCGAGAGGATCGCGGCCGTGGGATCGGCGACACCTCGACCCGCGATATCCGGGGCACTCCCGTGTACTGGTTCGAACATGGCGGGATTCCTTCGTGAGCCGTCGATGTTCGCGCTTGCCGCCAGCCCGACACCCCCGCCCAGGGCGGAAGTGAGGTCGGTGATGAGGTCGCCGAACAGGTTGTCGGTGGCGATGACGTCGAATCGGGCAGGGTTTGTGACGAGATGCAGCATGGCAGCATCGACGAGCATGTGATCGACCTCGACTTCTGGATACAGCGTCGCCAGTTCGTCGGCAGCGCGCGTCCACAAGGAGCCGGCGAACGCGAGAACGTTCGGTTTGTGCACGATCGTCACCCGCTGCCGCCGGACCGCGGCGCGTTCGAACGCCTCGCGGAGAAGTCGATCGACGCCGAAACGTGTGTTGACGCTGACTTCCGTAGCGACTTCGTAGGGAGTTCCGACGCGGAGTGCGCCCCCGTTGCCGGTGTACGGGCCTTCGGTTCCTTCCCGAACCACCAGCAGGTCGAGATTCGCATCTCCTGCAAGCACTCGAGGCGCGCCGGGCATCGTCTTCGTCGGACGTAGGTTGATGTGATGATCTAGCGCGAAGCGCATTTCGAGCAAGATGCCACGTTCGAGCGTGCCGGCGGGAACGGTCGGGTCGCCGATTGCGCCGAGCAGGATCGCATCGTGCTGCCGAATCTCGTGGAGTGTTTCCCGGTCGAGCAGGCGACCTGTTGCCCGGTAGTTTCGGGCGCCCAGGTCGAAGTAGCTGGTTTCGATGGCAGGGGCAACCTCGTGCAAGGTCCTGACTGCCTGGTCGATGACTTCGGGTCCGATCCCGTCCCCGGGAATGACTGCGATTTTCATCAGATCTCCGAACTTCGAACACGGGATGGATTCCGCGTGGGATGAGTCGTCCAGCCCGGGTGCAGGCGTGCGGCGGGCGGATGTGGGCGTCGGTCCTGACGGTACCGCTCTGGCCCACATGCTGGAACAGTCGTGCCGCATAGTGAGATGGACGTTCTGATGTCGAACCTTCCGGGCCATTCCGCCTCGGGTGAACGGGCAGTCGCAGAAGGCTCACATCCAGTCCGCGACATCGCAAACCAACCACCCGGATTGCGCTGTGCGGAAAGCTCGTTCGGTCCGCTACGGAGCGGGCGGTTCGGGCACCGGGGTGCCGTCCAGCCTTATTGACAAATTGTGAGGCAGTGCACATACTCAAAAGTGACACGGCGTACCGCTGAACGGCACAGATCGACGAGAGTCTGTGGGCGCCATGTCTCGCGAACCCCACGCCGCCCGCGTGTGATCGCAGGTCGAATAGCGACTTCCTAGAAAGGGAAAGGCCATGCCATTTGTGGACACGGAGAGGTTCACGGACGCGCTCAACTTGGATCCCGAATTCAAGATTGCGGCGCGCTTCTGGAACGCCATTGTCCGGTTGGAGATCGGCGATGAAACCTACGTGCTGGTGATCCGTGACGGTCGACTCGATTCCATCGCGCCGCCCGAGGGCAACAACCTCATGACCGTTGCGCGGAACTACGACATCGAGATCTCCGCGCCGATCGAAGAATGGGGCAAGTTCTTCCAGCGGGTGCCCCGCCCGTTCTACCAGGACCTCTTTTCGGCGGTCACCCGACACAACTTCCGTTACGGCGGAGACATGAAGATGTTCTTCGCCTACTACGCCGCGCTCAGGCGACTGTTCGATCTCATGCGTTCCTACACCAACGTCGCCGAGGAGGCGAAATGACCACGACGAAGTTCGACAAGGCGGTCGGGCGGTATGTCCATCTCACGATCGACGACATCGAGTACCGGGTCTACTACGAGGAGAGCGGCTCTGGAATCCCGCTACTTCTCCAGCACACCGCCGGCTGTGACGGGCGCCAGTATCGTCATCTGCTCGAAGACGAGGAGATCACGTCACACTTCCGCGTGATCACCTGGGATCTGCCGTATCACGGGCGGTCGCTGCCGCCGCTCTCGGTGCGATGGTGGGAGCAGGAGTACAACCTGACCCAGGACTTCTTCATGAAGTTCGTCGTGGCCCTCGCCGAGGCCCTCGACTGCGAGGACGCGGTCTACATGGGTAGCTCGATGGGCGGCAATCTCGCTCCCGATCTGGCCCTGCACTACCCCGGCGTGTTCCGTGCCGTGATCGGGCTCGAAGCGGCGCTGCATTCGCCCGGCTACTACCTCGACTACTGGTTCCACCCCGAGATCAGCAACGACTCCAAGCCGGCGGCGATGTACGCGCTCACCTCGCCGACGGCTCCAGAAGTCGGCCGCAGGGAAACGACCTGGGTCTACAGTCAGGGGTCCCCGCCGGTGTTCAAGGGTGATCTCCACTACTACAGCGTCGAGCATGATCTTCGGGAAACGGCACAGAACATCGATACCTCGAAGACCGCGGTGTACATCCTCAACGGCGAATACGATTTCGCGACGGGACCGGAGGAAGCCGAGGAACTCGGTGCGCAGATCGAGGGTGCGAAGGTCGTCCCGATGGCGGGCCTCGGGCACTTCCCGATGAGCGAGGACGCCGCCCAGTTCTTCCGCTGCATCAAGCCGGTGCTGTGGGAAATCCGTGATTCGGCTGTGCCGTCGAAGGTGCTGTCGGCTACCCAGTAACCCACTGACCGGTTGCGCGGCCTGCGCTTGCTCGTGGTGGTCACGGGCACGCGGCCGGCGCAACCTCGCGGGGCCGCCGGCGAGCGAGTTCCTCCAACCTCGCCGTCGGCGGCTCCGCACCGCCCGTCAGCTCTCGACTCGCGTCGATGGGCGTGAGAGATCGAAGCCAGGATGGAAGTAGAGGTTCGGCGTGAGCGAAGTCGTATGGGACGAGGTCTACGACGGCGGGTTCATCGGGCTGATCGGTCCACTGCTGCTGCGTCACGGTGAAGGCGGTGCACGGGAGTACGGATTGCGGTGCGAGGTCAAGCATCGAAACCTTCGAGGAGTCGTGCAAGGGGGACTGATCATGGCCTTCGCCGACCGCGCTCTCGGATCCACCGCCCTCGCCGAAACCGGCACGCAGAACATGGCGACCGTGCAGCTGAATGTCAGTTTTCTCGGTATCGTCCGGGTCGGCGACCTCTTGACGAGCTCACCCCGTATCGTGCGGCGCACGGCATCGATCGTCTTCGCGGACTCCGACCTGCGGGTGAACGACTCGGTGGTGGCCACGGCGACGGGCGTCTTCAAGATCCTCGCGGACAGTTCGCCGCCTGTCGGCGTCGGCGGGGCCGCCGAGAGTCGGCTTCGGTGAATCCGTAGCGGACACCAAGGCTGGACATTTCGACATACTGTGCCGATAATCGGCACAGTACGGAATGTTGCACCGCGGCGGAGCGGCGGTCGAGGGAGAGGAACAGTAGGTGCAGGGCATCGAACGAGGTTTGCGCGTACTCGAAGCTGTGGCGGAGAGCCAGCCGGTCGGGGTAGGCGAACTGTCACGCACCCTTCAGTTGCCGAAATCGACCGTGCAGCGGACTCTTCAGGCGCTCGCATCCGCCGGCTGGATCCGCAGCGATGGGAGCGAGTACACAAGATGGAAGCTCACGTCGCGCGCACTGGCCGTTGGCCGGCGTGGCTGGGACAAGGGCGACTTGCGAACGGTGGCGCTCGAGCCGATGCGTGAGCTGCGGGATCTGACGAACGAAACCATCACACTCCAGGTCCGCGATGGTGCGGAGCGGGTGGTTCAGATCGAACGCATGGATTCCCATCAGGCGGTTCGCACCTTCATCAAGGTCGGCAGCACCTGGCAGCTACCGCACACGTCGGGGGGAATGGCGATCATGGCGCGGCTGCCGGACGACGAGGTCGACCGAATTCTTTCCAGTCCCATCCAGCAACTGACGCCGCAGACAGACACCGACCCCGAATCGATCCGAAAGAAGATCGAGGAGATCCGCAGCGTCGGATATGCGGTGAACGTCAATCAGAACCGGATGGGAGTGTGTGCCGTCGGGGCGGCTGTGCTGGGGGAGGGGGGATGCCCCGTCGGTGGCATCGGGATCTCGATGCCGGAGACCCGTTTCGACGAGCATCGTGTGCCCTGGTGGGGAAAGCAGGTCTCCGACACTGCAGCGAATGTGAGTTCATTGCTCTGATCCCGTCTGGAGCCGGTCGGGACGCCCTTATCTAGCCCGCGGAGACGAACTTCGTTTGCCGTGTTTCCCGGAAACGCCCCCGTGCCTCACAAGCGGCACGGGGGGCGTCGACTGTGGTGCCCTCGCAGGTCCGGCGATTCGTCGGCTGGATTTGCGGTTCCCCGTGTCGGCAACTGTGCCCGAGAGGAACGTCCGTTCCTCTCGGGCACAGTTGCAGCGCCGTCACAGGCGGGCGGTGACCGTCTTGAGCTGGCAGTAGTGCTTGAGCGCCTCGAAGCCCTTCTCCCTGCCGAAACCGCTCAACTTGTAGCCACCGAACGGGGTTTCGACACCACCGGCGAAGTACTGGTTGATGAAGACCTGCCCCGCCTCGATGGCGCCGGCCACGCGGTGCGCCCGGCCGTGGTCCCGGGTCCAGACCCCCGCGACGAGTCCGTAGTCGCTGTCGTTGGCGATCTCGACCGCCTCCTCATCGGAATCGAATCGGAGCACCGTCAGCACGGGGCCGAAGATCTCCTCGCGTGCCACGCGCATGGTGTTGTCGACGTCGACGAAGATGGTCGGCTCGATGAACAGCCCGCGGCTCAGCCGCCCGGTGTCGGCGACGTGTCCACCGGTAGCGACACGTGCACCTTCGCTGGGTCCGAGTTCGAGATACGAGCGGACCTTGTCGAACTGCCCTCGCGTGGCCAAGGATCCGATGTCCGGGTCCTCGATCCCCGGGGCGATGACCGTTGTCCTGGCGTGCTGAACGAGCCGGTCGACCAGGTCGTCGTGCACCGACGAATGCACCAGCAACCGGCTGCCGGCCGAACACACCTGACCCGCTTTGGTGGTGAAGGCGGTCCAGGCGCCCGCGGCGGCGGCGTCGAGGTCGGCGTCGTCGAAGACGATGTTGGGGGACTTTCCGCCCAACTCGAGAGTCAGCGGAATCAGTCGTTGGGCGGCCGCCCGCATGATCGCCCGGCCGGTCTCCACCGAGCCGGTGAAGACGATCTTGCGGACCTTGTCGTGGCCGGTCAGGGCAGCGCCCGCGTCGGCGCCGAATCCGGGGACGACGTTGAGAACCCCCGCGGGCAGTCCCGCTTCGACGGCGAGACGGCTCATCTCGAGTGCCGAGAGCGGTGTGTCCTCGGCGGGTTTGAGGACCACCACGTTGCCCATCGCCAATGCGGGTGCGATGGCCCGTGCGGCCTGGTTGATCGGCGCATTCCAGGGTGTGACGACACCGATCACGCCGAACGGTTCGTTGCGGGTGTACGAGAGGTAGTCGGGTCCCAACGGAATCGTTTCGCCGTGGACCTTGTCTGCCGCCCCGCCGTAGTACTCGAAGTATCGTGCGGCGGTCTCGATATCCACCTTCGACTGCGACAGCGTCTGACCCGTGTCCAGTGTTTCGATTCGGGCCAGTTCGTCCGCGTGTTCACGCAGTGTGCGGGCTACCTCGAGGAGAATGCGACCGCGAGCGGCGGCCGGGGTGTCACGCCACGAGCGGAAGGCGCTCTGCGCTACGGCAACTGCTGCCTCGATATCCTCCGCCCCGCCGAGCGCGACTTCGGCGATGACGTCGCCTGTGGCGGGATCACGAGTGGAGAAGTACTGCCCACTCTTACTGCGCTCGTCCTGTCCGCCGACGAACGTTTCGTAACGCTCTCGCATAGTGCTTCCTATTCCGAGTGGTGCACCCGGGTGTCCGGCCGCACCGCGGTTGTGCCGATATACGGCACAGTGTTTCTGTTGATAGCTTGGTTCGTTCCCGCGATCGCTGTCAAGGGCCGCCGGATCGCGACATCCCGGAGGTGGGGTGTCGAAACTCCGGCGTGCGGGCTGAGGGTCCTCCCTGCATCGGGTGAACACCCAGCCCGCATCGGAGCTCGGCGGGACGAAAACCTCGATCCGCGTATCACGCAGCCGCCCAGCAGCTCTCATCCGGTCTCTCGGTGAGGGCGGCCGCTTGTCTTGCGGGTGGGAGCGCTCCCACCGGAGTCGACTACGCGTGTGGCAGCGGTCGAGCGGGTTGTTCGCCGCCGCGCACGTCGCCGTAGCTTCGCTTGGGAACGAGAACTTTCCGTCGGAAGATGCAGACGATCTGCCCGTCCTGCTTGTAGCCGCGGGTCTCGACGTACACGACGCCCCGGTCGTCCTTGGACTTCGAGGGCGTGACTTCCAGGACCTCGGTTTCGCCATAGATCGTGTCACCGTGGAACGTCGGCTTGACGTGCCGCAACGACTCGATTTCGAGGTTGGCGATCGCCTTGCCGGACACATCCTGTACGGACATTCCGAGCAGTAGCGAGTAGACGTAGTTGCCCACGACCACATTGCGGCCGAATTCTGTTGTTTCCTCGGCAAAGTGGGAGTTGAGGTGCAACGGGTGGTGGTTCATCGTCAGCAGGCAGAACAGGTGGTCGTCATACTCGGTGACGGTCTTGCCTGGCCAATGCTTGTAGATTGCTCCGACTTCGAAATCCTCGAAGTACCGGCCGAACTGCATGTTCTGCTCTTTTTCCGTGGTCGTCACTGTTCACACACCGCTCTCTACGGTTTCGATTTCCGGCTTCCACACGTCGAGGCGTTCCATGGCGGCGGCGCGGCCCTGGCCGGCGATGACCAACGCCATCTTGCGGGACGCCTCGTCGATCATTTCGTCGCCGAGCATCACGGCGCCCTTGCGGCCGCCCCGGTCGGAGGTGAACCACTCGTACGCGGCGAGGATGTTCTCGGCGTGGTCGTAGTCGGCCTGAGCTGGACTGAAGGTGTCGTTGGCGGCGTCGATCTGGGCCGGATGCAGCACCCATTTCCCGTCGTAGCCGAGTGCGGCGGCCTGTCCGGCAACCCGGCGGAAGCCCTCGACGTTCCGGACCTGCACATACGGTCCGTCGATTGCCTGCAACCCGTTCGCCCGGGCGGCCATCAGGATCCGCATCAGCGGGTAGTGGAATGCGTCACCGACCCCATATCCCGGTGGCTGCTCACCGATCACGAGCGACTTCATGTTGATGCTCGCCATGAAATCGCCGGGGCCGAAGATGATCGTCTCGGTACGCGGCGACGCGGCTGCGATCTCGTCAACGTTGATCAATCCGGCGGCGTCCTCGATCTGGGCCTCGATTCCGATTCGGCCTACCTCGAAACCCATGGTCTTCTCGATCTGGGTCAGAGTGAAGTCGAGCCAGGCGATCTGGGCAGCCGACTGCACCTTCGGAAGCATGATGCAGTCGAGATTCTCACCGGCACCTTCGACGACCTCGACCACGTCACGATAGGTCCAATGGGTGGTGAGATCGTTGACCCGCACCACGCGAATCTTCGATCCCCACCCGCCTTCGTTGAGTGCCGACACGATGGTCTTGCGCGCACCAGGTTTCGCGAGTGGAGCACACGCGTCCTCGAGGTCCAGGAAGACCTGGTCGGAATCGAGGCCCTTCGCCTTCTCGATCATCTTCGGACTCGAACCGGGCACCGCGAGGCAGGAACGCCGCGGTCGTTGTGTTCTGGACATGATCTCCCTATCTTGTTTCTTCGAGCTGGAAGGCAGCTGTGGTGGTTTCGAACTGGGCCAGCACTTCATCGGTATGTTCGCCGAGTAGCGGTGCTCGCCGGAGGTGGGTCGGGGGCGCATCCGCGAATTTGATCGGAGTGTTGGCGATCGTCAGCGGGTGGGATACGCCGGGATGATCGACCTCGACCAGCATGTTGCGGGCACGCACGTGGGGATCCGCATAGATGTCCTCGATGGTATTGACCGGTGCCACCGGGACCTTGCCGCCGAGTATTTCCACGATCTGGTCCTTGGTCCGCGTGGTCGTCCACGCGGTCACCGCAGACATGGTGAAGTCACGATTGGCCAGTCGGCTGACGTTGTCCCTCGTGCGTTCGTCCGTCGCCAACTCGGGGCGTCCGATTACCGCGCAGAGTTGCTGCCAGTGATTGTTGCCCGGCGCGGCGATACTGACCCACCCGTCCGCCGCGGGCACGACATCGAACGGGCAGAGCAGGGGATGGCTGTTTCCTTGCCGGGTCGGCACATCGCCGTTGTAGGAGTGCTGGTACACGGTGCGTTCGCACATTGCCAGCATGGCGTCGTACATCGACACATCGACGAAGCCACCGACGCCGTCGCGGCGAGCACGGTGCACGGCCGACAGCAGGCCTATCACCGCGAAGAGCGCAGGCACGGTGTCACCGAGACCGGGACCGGTCTTGATCGGGGGGCGGTCGGGCTCGCCGGTGATCTCCATCAAGCCGCTGAGGGCCTGGACGGTGATGTCGTACGCAGGCCAGTCCCGCATCGGGCTGCTACCGGTGCGTTCGTCGCCGAATCCGCGGATCGCCGCGTACACCAGGTGGGGATTCTTCTCCTGGAGTCGCTCGTAGGACAGCCCGAGCCGGTCCATGACGCCGTGGCGGAAGTTCTCTACGACGACATCGGCGTGCGCGACCAGTTCGAGCAGCGAGGTGCGTCCCTCTTCGGTGGTGAGGTCGAGAACGACGCTGCGCTTGTTGCGATTGACGCTCTGGAAATACCCACCGAATGCGCGTAGTTCGTCATCCGGTGCGAACGGTCCCTGCTCTCGGATGAAATCTCCATGAGGGGGTTCGATCTTGATCACGTCGGCACCCAGATCGCCGAGGACCATGGTGGCGAAGGGCCCCGCCAGCATGGTGGTCAGGTCGATCACCACGACATCGCTCAGTGGCCCGGCGGCCGGCTCTTTCATCTTGCCTGCCTTCCGAGGATCGAATCCGAAATGATCTTCAGCTGAATTTCGGATGTGCCCTCGAAGATCTTGGTGAGCTTGGCATCCCGCCAGTACCGTTCGACAGCGAAATCGGTGGTGTATCCGGCACCGCCGTGAATTTGCAGAGCCTCACTGGTCACTCGTTCGGCCATCTCGGTAGCGAGGTACTTGACCATCGACGCTTCGACGGTGTTGCGCCGGCCGGCATCGACTTCGGTGCACACCCGGTACATCAGCGATCGGGCCGCCTCCAGTTCGGTGGCCATGTGCGCGATCTTGAACCGAATCGCCTGGTTGTCACCGATCGGACGGCCGAACTGGACGCGTTGCCGCGCATACGCAACGGAGTCCTCGAGCGCTCCGCGTGCCACGCCGATGGCGCGGGCGGCGGTATGAATCCGGGCGGTCTCGAGATCGCCCATGGCGACCTTGAAGCCCTCGCCTTCGGGGCCGACCATGGAGTCACCCGCTGCGTAGGCGTTGTCGAACGACAACTCCCAGGTCTGCCATCCGTGATATCCGATCTTGCGTACCGGTGTGCCCGTCACTCCCGCGGGCAGCTCACCGCGAGGCTTCGGCATGATGAAACAGCTGATACCGCGCGATCGGTGGTCGCGGTCAATGGGTGACGTACGGGCGAATACCTGGAGGTAGTCGGCTCCGTCGGCAAACGTGCACCACATCTTCTGGCCGCTGATCCGCCACCCGTCAGCTTCCCTGCGGGCCCGAGTCGACAGCGCCGCCACATCGGATCCTGCATCGGGCTCGGACAAGGCAAAGGCGCTGAGGAAGTCGCCCGTGGCCATCCGCGGGAGGTACTGTCGGCGCTGTTCCTCGGTGAAGCCCGCGGTGAATTGTTGTCCGCGAGCGATAAGGCTCGACACGCTCATCCACGCGCGGGCAAGTTCCTCGACGATCAGGGCGTATTCGAAGACCCCGAGGCCCAGCCCGCCGTATTCCTCGGGAATCAGAACACCGAAGAAGCCGAGGTCGGCCATCTTCCGGCGCAGTTCCATCGGAATCTCGCCCTTGACCGGATCGAGTTCGTTCGCCACGGGCAGCACTTCCTTGGCGGCGAACTCCCGCGCCATCGCCTGGATCGCGAGCCGCTCGTCGGTGAGATATCCGGCTCCTGACGACCCGAGGTCGTCAACTACAGCAGTCATGAGGCTTCAACCCTTCATCCGTGCCTCTATGCGGCACAGTGTTCCGATATGAATCAGGATGCCGTACTGAAGCCGTGTTGGTCAACCCTCGGTCCGGTGAGCGTCCGCGGAATTGTCGTCCGTACTGGTGCGAGGTGTCGGTGCATCCACGTCGGCCCGGTCTGCGTACTCCGATGTCGGCCGAGACCCTGGCGTGAGTGGGGAGGATGGGCGTGCCGGGACTCGACGGAGTGTGCCGATATATGGCATAACGTGCCAACTTCCACTACGATGGTTCGCGGACGATCCCTCTGGATCGGCATGGAAGACAGCGCGTCGCGGCAATGAATGATGCCGAAGGGCGACAGGAACGGATCGGTGTGGGCTCATGGGCCGCGACAACGAAGAGGCGCCGGCGCATCGGCGGTTGTCCCACGCGCTGCGCGAGCAAATCGCTGCGGGCCAGTTCCACGGTGGTCGACAGCTTCCCACAGAGCTCGAACTTGCCGGAAAGTATGGATTGAGTCGGCAGACCGTGCGGCGAGCATGGGTAAGTCCCGCGGAGTGGTGGGAATTCGGTGAGGCAGCGTAGCCGCAGCTCGGGCGTGTCGTGGCCGAGTTATGGGTGGGCCATCGCGTAGTGATGAACGAGTTACCTACCACAGTGACTCGACCAAAGGACCACGCGATGACCCACGACCATTCTGCCCTGATCACCCAGCTCGATGCACTCAAGGGTGCCGATCCCGCGAGCGTGTTCGCCGAACTGATCCGCACCGGCCTGCAGGCGCTGATCGACGCCGAAGCCACCCAGGTACTCGGCGCCGGCCGCTACGAACGCACCGCCGAGCGCACCAACTACCGCAACGGCACCCGGCCCAAGACCGTCGCGACCACCAGCGGGGACGTCGAAGTCCAGATCCCCAAGCTGCGATCAGGGTCATTCTTCCCCAGCCTGCTCGAACGCCGGCGGCGCATCGATCAGGCCCTGTACGCGGTGATCATGGAGGCCTACGTCCACGGTGTCTCCACCCGCAACGTCGACGACCTCGTCGCTGCACTCGGCGTCGAGTCGGGGCTCTCGAAATCGCAGGTGTCACGAATCTGTGCCGGGTTGGACACCGAAATCGCCCGGTTCCGGGAGCGCACGCTGACCCACACGAGCTTTCCGTACATCTTCCTCGACGCGACGTACTGCAAGGTCCGGATCGGCGCGCACGTGGTCTCTCATGCCCTCGTGGTGGCCACCGGGGTCTCGATCGACGGCACCCGGGAAGTGCTCGGCACCGCGGTCGGAGACAGCGAATCGTTCGACTTCTGGCGCGAGTTCCTTGTCGGCCTGCGGGCACGGGGATTGTCGGGGGTGCATTTGGTGATCTCCGATGCGCATGCAGGTTTTGAAAGCTGCTGTAGCCCAGCAGTTCACCGGCGCTTCCTGGCAGCGGTGCCGGGTTCATTTCATGCGCAACGTGGGATCGGTGGTCTCGTCGAAGCATGTGCCGCCGGTGATGGCGGCGATCAAGACGATCTTCGCGCACACCGAACCCGATGCTGTTGCCAAGCAATGGGACCAGGTTGCGGACACGTTGGCTGAGTCGTTTCCGAAGGTGGCGTCGATGATGCGCGAAGCGAAGGAGGATGTACTGGCGTTTCGAGGGTTTCCGAGGGCGCATTGGCAGAAGGTCTGGTCGAACAACCCGATCGAACGGCTCAACAAGGAAATCAAACGACGAGCCGATGTCGTCGAAATTTTCCCGAACCCGGCCGCATTCTTACGTCTGGCGACGGCGGTGGTGATCGAAGCGCACGACGAGTGGCAAGTCACCCGCCGGTACGTCTCCGACGTCAGCATGGACGAACTCAAAGTGGTCATCGCTGCCAAACAACGCGCCGCAACCGCCGAGACACCGGCACAATCGTTGACACCAGAACTCGAACCCGCATAACCTACAACACGACTCGTTGATCACGAACCAGATGGTTCACCGATCCGAACTACACCATTCCGTGGGACGCTATCGCGAGCATTCTACGATCTCGTGGCGGATGGCCTGGTGTATCGCGTTCCGGGGAGGGGCACTTATGTCTCCGAACTGGGGAGTAGACGCCTCCGGCGGCTCGGACCGATTGAAGAACTGACCAATCTTCCCGCTGGTACCACAACAGAAATCGTTGCGCCTCTGCGACGGAGGGCCGACATCGAAGCCGCAAGCCGTCTACGCCTCGACAGTGACCTCGTCTCCACGATCGCGTATGTACGCCGCCACGCGGGAATCGTGTTCGCGATGACGACCGTCCATCTGCCGGATCTTCACGCGCAGCACCTGTGCGGCGGCGCGGGGACGGAGCCGGGCGCGATCGGAGTGCACACGATCATCGGTCTCTTGGAACCTCACCTGGCGTCTCCCGTTGTCGAACTCGTGCAGTCGATCACCGTGGCGCCGGCAGCCGAGGAGATCGCCCATCACCTCGACTGCCCCGCCGAGCATCCCCTGTTGCGCGCCGATCGCGTCTACTTCGATTCGGACAGTCGGGCAGTCGAGCTGGCGGTCAGCTACTACTTGCCCGAGCACTACACCTACCGAAACACCATCGGCAGAAGTTGAGGACGGGTGGCTGGGAGTGAAGCCGACTCGCCCCGCCGTCCATGTACGCCTGGACTACGAAGCCCCTTCTCGGGCCGTGCGGCGGGCCCGAGAAGGAGCGAATCCGTAATATCTCCCGAGGACTTCGACCGCATGTCTGCGCGAACGTCAGCTATGCGGGCAGGGGAGAATGCCGATCAGGATTCTTCGCCCGAAATGTCGCTGCGAAACGTTTCCGGTACCGATATGGCGCCCACGAGCGTAACAACCGCAGTGGCCACGATGTACCACGGAAAGTACTGGGAATAACCGGAATTGGCCAGTGCGGTGGCCACAAGCGGGACCGTTCCACCAAAGATTGCCACCGAGAGCGAGTAGGGAAAGCCTAGGCCGCTCACTCGCACGTGCGGTGGGAAGTTTTCGACCATCACAGCTGACGTGATCGACGTGCAGAAGCTGAGCAACAGAAGCCCGACGAGCTGAATGCATATGAGTACCGCAAAGTTCGAACTCGTGATCGACAGCAGGAAAGGCGTCACAATGATGGTGCCGATGCCGAATACGTACATGCATGGTTTACGCCCGTACCTGTCGGAGATGAGCCCGGCTACCGGCTGTGCGATCGTGTAGAGAATCAGCGTGATAATGCCGACCGTCATTGCGGTGGTGGCGGAGGCGCCGTTCTGGATCTGGAAGTACGTAGTCAGGTATGTAGCCCAAAAATATTGTCCAACACCCATTCCGGTTGCGATGGCAAACACGATGAGGGACTGTTTGGGGTAACGCTGCAGAGCATTGAGCGGGTTGCGGCTCACCGGTGCCGCGCCGTCGTCGGAGACGGTAGTTCCGAGCGTCTCCTGAGTTCCGCGGCGAATGTACCAGGCCACGACCGCGGCCAAGGCGCCAACGGCGAAGGGGATTCGCCAACCGTAGTCGCGCATCGCATCTTCACCGATGAGCGCGACGAACGCGGTGATGAAGGCCAGACATGCCAATTTCCCCATGCCCGACGCGACGAACATGAAGCTCGAATAGAAACCACGTCGACCGTCGGGGGCGGATTCGACGATGAAGGCACCCGCAGTCGTGTACTCGCCGCCAGCGGACAACCCCTGCAGAATGCGGGCAACAGTGAGAATTATGGGCGCGGCGACACCGATCTGGCTGTACGTGGGGCAGACCGCGACGAGCAGGCTGCCGCCGGCCATGAGGCTGATGGTGAGACTCAAGGCTCGCCGGCGGCCGTACCGATCTGCAAAGAGTCCGATGAAGAGCCCTGCCAGCGGACGGGCGAGGAACCCGACGGCAAAAACGCCGAAGGCGCTCAGGAGCGGGACCAATCCCGAGGATTCGGAAGAGGGAAAGAAGGAAGTTGCGAAGTAGACCGCGAGGTACGAGTACGCGAGGAAATCGAAAAACTCGACCGAGTGCCCGATGGTGCCGGCAATCAGCTGTCGCCTCGGGTTCAAGATGGCCGGTTTATCGGATGTCTCTATTCTCATTGCGAAGTGTCTTTCTCTGAAGGCGTTGCGCGTGGTTCCGCAGGGCTTCTGGCTGCCTGTGGCTCGATGAGGTTCACGTCGTGGGCGAAGTTTTGAGGCACTGGACCGTCCAGGGCCCGAGGCGTCGAACCCCGAATCGGGGAAGCTCCGCGATTGATTCGATCTCTGCAACGACCCTGGTGTGCTACATAACGGCACAGTGTTTCGGAAAATGAGTATCGTGCCTCGGATCACACTCTGTCAAGGTTGGTTCACGAGGATCATCTGCGGTGAAGTATGTTGGCCTACAAGCCAGGTGGGCGCGATGGCGGGCGCGGATACGCAAGGGCGGCTTCATGCCGAACCGAGGAACGATTGCTTGTCCTGTGTGCCGTTCAACGGTATGGTGTGCCATTGAATGCTCAGCTAGCGCACCGGGCGCTCCGGTGCGGAAAAGGAGTGGGCTATGGCGATTGCGCCGCACGAATCAACCAGTGTCAGCGCGCACGATCTCGCAAGGTGGGCCGCCGGCATCGAGCCGGGGCCCGCGGAACTCGAACTCGCTCGACGTGCGCTTGTCGATACCGTTGCAGTGACCCTTGCTGCAATGGATGATCCGGTAGCAGCGTGGACGGACGGTCTGCCTGCTGCGTTGCGTTGGGCAGCGGTCGGACACGTGCTCGATTTCGATGATCTGCACATACCATCCACGACGCACATCAGTGTGGTCTGCGTTCCTGCCACGTTGGCGGCGGGCGGCGGTGCGCGGGAGTATCTGGCGGCGGCGGGCGTGATGGCGCGTCTGGGTACTGCGCTCGGTTGGAACCACTACACGCAGGGATGGCACACCACCGCGACGGTCGGTGCCATCGCGGCTGCTGTTGCGGCGGGGCTGTCGCTGGGGCTCGATTCTGACGGTATCGCGATTGCGATGGCGCACGCTGTCCCCGGCGCAGGTGGCGTCCGCCAGGCCTTCGGTACCGCAGGCAAGTCGATGCAGGTCGGATTCGCTGCCCAGGCCGGTGTGCGAGCGGCCAGACTCGCCGCAGCCGGCGCGACCGCCGACCCTCGGGCAGTCGGTGAATGGTTCCGGCTCGTCGGAGGTCGGAGATCACCGCAGGTCGAAGGTCCCATCATTCCGGATGGTCTCGGGCTGAAGCTTCACCCGTGTTGCTACGCGCTCCAGCGTCCGATCGCTGCGATCCGGTCGCTGGGTAGATTGTCGATCGACGACATCGCCCGCATACGGCTGCACACTCCGCGCAGCGCGGTACTGCCGTTGATCCATAACTATCCGAGTTCGGGTCTGGAAGGCAAGTTCTCGCTGAACTACGGTATAGCGGCCGCCCTGCTGGACGGGTTCCCCGATATCGGGAGCTTCACCGACGCTGCCGTGCAGCGGCCGGAAGTTCGGAACATCCTAGACAGCGTAAGCGTGGTCGCCGAGCCCGTGGGGGAGGGTGTGCTCGATGGAGACTGCACGGTAATCGTCGAACTCCGTGACGGATCACATCTCGAGGCCGTGGTTGAACTGCCCACGGGCCATCCGGGCCGGCCGGCATCCGTCACAGATTTCGAAGCCAAAGTTCGAGGGTGTGTCGGTGACGAACGCGCAGCCGAGATAGTGGAGCTGGACTGGATTTCGGCAGCAGCAATGCTGCAACGTCTTCTGCCGGGCGGTGTCAACTGAGGAACCGGGACGGAAATCATTCAGTCCAAGCAGAATTCAGAATCACATCGACGAAGTCACCCCGAACGAAGCCGGGTACGAAGTGTGCCAGCACATCGGCCTTCACGTTGCCGAACGTGGTGTCTGGGCGGTCTTCGAGACCGCCCGTGAAGGCAGCGAGGATCTCGTTCTTGAAGTTCGGCCGCGGGTGGGAGGCAACGACGGCGGCGCGTTCCTCGTCGGTGATCGCGTCGTAGCCGATACCGAGTACGTCGAGTTCGACTCCCCGGGTGAGCAGCGCGATCTCCGGTGCCATATGCAGTGGAATCTCGGGCGTGGTGTGAAGTGCGATGCTCGTCCACACGGTGTCTGCCTCGTCTTCGCCGATTCCGTGGGAGCGGAGAAAATTGCGGGCCTCGTCGGCGCCGTCGATCTCGAATCGCTGATCCGTGCGGCGGTATTTCGTCGTGAGGCCGAGGTCGTGGAACATCGCTCCGACGTACAGCAGCTCGGGATCGAACGTGACCTTCTGGTGACGGGCTCGGAGGGAACCGAACAGGAACACGCGGCGGGAATGGTGGTAGATCAACGGGTTCGCGGCCTCCCGCACCAGTTCGGTTGCCTCGGTGACCAGGGCGGTGTCGGGAATGTCGATGCCTGCGACAGTGTCGGTCATGCGTTTCTCGCTTCCGGAGTAGTGGTCCGCGGGGTGCGGCTGCTCTACTTCACAGTGGCATCGTCAACCGCGGCGGAAACCGGCATTCCGGCCCACTTCCGCACAGATCGGGACATGCCCTGGCGGCTGCTTTCAGCGCTGGGTGGAGTGGAATCGCTGCCGATACGCCCGGGGCGACACACCGAGATGCTGGATGAAACTGCGTCGTAAGGTCTCCGGGCTGCCGAACCCGCTGTGCTGAGCCGCGGAAGTCACCGTGTGTCCTGCATTCAGCATGGCTTTGGCGGTGTCGAATCGGATCAGCTCCACGTACTTGGCCGGGGTGGTGCCCAGCTCGTCCTGGAACAGCCTGGTGAGATGCCGGGGGCTGACGTTGGCGCGCGCGGCGAGTCGGGTGATGGAGTGGTCACCGGTGGGGTCTGCGGCCACGGCATCGACCACCTCGCGGAGCTGTCCGGTGCGGGGCCGCGGCCCGCGCAAGCTGGGGGAGAACTGAGACTGACCGCCGGGTCGCTGCAGGAACACCACGAGCGACTGGGCTACCGCTCGTGCCAGTTCGGTGCCGTGATCGCGTTCGACGAGAGCCAGGGCCAAGTCGATGCCGGCTGTGACCCCTGCCGAGGAGAAGATGGTGCCGTCCTCGACGAAGATGGCGTCGGGTTCCACGGTGATCCGGGGATACCCGCGCGCAAGGGTAGCGGCGTGCTGCCAGTGGGTGGTCGCGCGCCGGCCGTCGAGGAGCCCGGCCGCCGCCAGGATGAACGCACCAGTGCAGATCGAGGCCATCCGGTCGGCATCGCCGGCCAGCGTGGTGGCCGCACCGGCGAGTTCCGGGCTCACCGGCGTCGACGGAAAAATATCGCCGCCCATCACCAGCGCGGTTGACAGATGACCTGTGTCCGCGGCATCGGCATCGACGGAAATCCGCATCCCGGTGGACGCGGTCACGTCGACCGCCCCGACAGAGCACAGCACCAACTCGTACGTGGCGCCGAGTCGATTGGCCTCCGTGAAGACCTCGGATGGACCGGCGACGTCGAGCATCTTCACGCCGTCGAACACGAGCACGCCGACACGGTGGGGCACATCCATGAGCTCATCTTCCTCGCATCGTGTTTCCATGGCCGGCAGGCTCGGACCCTTCCGTAGTTCCGGTGTTGACACCGGGGGTGCTGGAGGTCACAATTCGCATAGTTGACATGACTGTCACGTCATACTTTGTTCGATTGCCGAGGAGGCAGGATGACCACGTCCGTATCCGATATGCGAGAGCTGGGCCGACAGGTGAGCAACTGGGGTCGCTGGGGCGTCGACGACGAGCGGGGGACCACGAACCTCATCACGCCCGAGTGTGTCGCGGCCGCCGCAGCGTTGATTCGGACCGGCACGATCTTCGAACTGGGCATCCCACTCGACGGTGACGGGCCGCAGCCGGGAGGCAATCGGATCAATCCGATCCGGCTGATGGCCGAGAACGGGCAGGAGCAGGTGCTTCCCGGCGGCTTCAAATGGGCCGACGACTATGTCTTCATGCCGCTGCAGGCGGGCTCGCAGTACGACTCGCTGTCCCATGTGCACTACGACGATCAGCTCTACAACGGGCATCCGGGATCCGGCGTCACCGTCAAGGGTGCCGACAAGTGCGGAATTCATACCCAGGCGAAGGGGATCGCCGGGCGCGGCGTACTGCTCGACGTGGCCCGGGCGCGCGGTGTGGACTGGCTCGAGGCCGGGACCGCTATCACTCCGGACGAACTCGACGCCGTCGCCGCAGCTCAGAACGTCGAGATCGGTTCGGGCGACATCGTGATGATCCGCACAGGTTGGCGCGCAAAGTTTCTCGCCGATCACGACCCGGCGGGTTTCATGGCCGGTGAACCGGGTCTGAGTCTGTCGTGCGCGTCCTGGTTGCGCGAGCGCGACGTCGCGGTGGTGGGCTCGGACAACTGGGCGGTCGAGGTGATGCCCGGTGAGAACCCCGGGGCGTTGTTCGAGCTTCACATGGTGCTCATCCGGGACATGGGCATGACCCTTGCCGAGTTGCTCGACTTCGAGGAGCTGTCCGCCTCCTGCGCTGCCGACGGCATCTACGACTTCTTCTACGCCGGACCGCCCCTACAGTTCACTCGCGGTGTGGGATCGCCGATCAACCCCCTCGCGATCCGGTGAGCACCGATTCCACCGCCACCTCACCAGTACCTAGGAGAAACTGAATGCTGGTCAGCGACATCGTCGAGTACGGCGCGCGCAAACATCCCGGCCGGATCGCGCTGCGATTCGAGGACGAGGCAGTGACCTACTCCGAGCTGCGTGACCGCAGCAGAAGGCTTGCAGGCGCGTTGCTCGGCGTCGCGGCTCCGGGGGACCGGGTCGCAATCTTGTCCACGAACTGCACCGAATACTTCGACTGCTACTACGGTGTGCCGATGGCCGGGATGGCCTTGACCATCCTCAACTTCCGCTTGCATCCCGACCAGATCGCCGCGCTGATCGAGCACTCCGGTGCGACCGTGCTGATCATGGCCGCGGAGTTCGCCGGCACTATCGCACAGATTCGCGATCGAATCCCGTCCGTGCACACCGTGGTCTCCATCGGAACCGCCCCGGGACCCCTCGGCTGGGACGAGTTCGTGGGCGACGGGCCGGCGCCGGCGCCGGCGGTGCGGCCGGCACCGGACGACATTGCGTGGCTGGTGTACACGTCGGGCACCACCGGCACGCCGAAAGGTGTGATGATCAGTCATCGCAACCTGGTCAGCGGGATCACGTCGTCGGCGCTGCAGTGGGCACTGCCGGAGGACACGGTCTTCCTGTTCTGCTTCCCGCTGTGCCACGTCGGCGGGTACGTGACGTTGCTCAACCACCTGATGGGCTGCACCGTCGGCATTCTCCGCACGTACGACAATGCGACGTTCCTGAGTCTCGTGGAACGGTGGCAGGTCACGCAGACGGGCCTGGCACCGACCATGATCAACTTTCTGCTCCAGGATCCCGCGCTCGACGACCACGACCTCAGCTCCCTACAGGCAATCGGCTACGGCTCGTCGGCAATCCCAGCCCCAGTACTGCGTCAGGGGCTCGAACGCCTCCGCTGCGACTTCTACCAGGGCATGGGCATGACGGAGCTCGCCGGCAACGTGCTGCACCTCGACTACGACGCGCACCGGCGTGCCGCAAGTGGTGAGAGCGAACTACTCTCCGCCGCAGGCAAACCCATGCGCCTGGTCGACATCCGCATCGTCGACGACACGATGCGCGACGTGCCCACCGGTCAGGTGGGGGAGATGGTGATCCGCGGCGACCAGGTGATGACCGGCTACTGGCACGACGAGGACGCGACCGCCTCCGCATTCACCGACGGATGGTTCCACACCGGCGACCTGGTCCGCCGAGACGACGAGGGCTTCGTCTACATCATCGACAGAAAGAAGGATCTGATCATCAGCGGCGGGGAGAATGTCGCGTCTCTGACCGTCGAGCAGGCTCTCTACCGTCACCCCGCCGTCGCCGAGGCCGCGGCGATCGGCGTCGAGGACGAGACCTGGGGAGAACTAGTCTGTGCGGTCGTCGTTCTCCGTGAAGGCGCCACCGCCACCGCCGACGACATCATCACCACCTGCCGAGAACAACTCGGCGGATTCCAAGTACCCCGGCGGGTCGTCTTCATCGACACCCTGCCCAGGAACGTCACCGGAAAAGTCCTCAAACGAGACCTGCGTGAACGCTTCTCTCACGTAACTGTCTAGGCCCCACACAGCGCACGGCGGCGACGACTCCCGGTCGCCGTCGCTGCGCCCTGCCGAAAATACCTGAGCCCGACTTACTTCGGGCTTCCACGCCTTCCACCATGGAGCGACCATGAAACGCATCCTCGCCGTGGGCCTGACAGCCCTGTGCGCCACCGCGTCCCTGAGCGCATGCTCGGGCCGCGACACTGCGACCGCCGCAGGTGACTGCGACCCGGGCATCACCGACACCGAGATCCATTTCGGCACCAGCTTGGTGCAATCGATCGCCGGGCCTCAGGCGACCGCGGCATCGGCCCTGTTCGACGAGTTGAACGCTACGGGCGGCGTCGCCATGGGTGATGGCAAGTCCCGCAAGATCGTCTACACCGCACTCGACGACGGGTACGACCCGGCGCGCACGGTCGGCAACGTCCGGTCGCTGGTCGAACAGCAGCAGGTGTTCGCGATCCAGAACCTGATCGGCACCGCGTCGACCCTCGCCGTCGTCGACTATCTCGCGCAGAAGAACGTCCCGCTGGTGTTCCCCATGACCGGCACCGACGAACTGCTCGCCACCCTCGACAAACGGCCCGTGGTCGCCGGTGCGGTCAACCCGCAGACCGGCTGGGAGGTCGCCGAGCGCGCCGAGCAGATCCTGCGAGATCACCCGCAAGCGAAAGTCGGGGTGCTGTATCCGAACGACAGCATGGGCAACGGCAGCCTCGCGGCCTTGACATCCGCCCTCGACGGCAGCGGTGCGCGAATCGTCGCGCAGCAGTCGTACGAACAGACCACACCGTCCGTGGATTCCCAGGTCGTCAACCTCGCGAACTCCGGGGCCGACGTGTTCGTCAACTTCGCCACCGCCAGCTTCGTGACACAGACCCTGAAGAAAACTCACGAGCTGAGCTGGAAGCCGGAGACCTACATCTACTCCGGTGCCACCGACACCAACTTCGTCCTGGCCCCGGCCGGTCTCGACGCCGCCGAAGATGTGCACTCCTTCTCCTGGATCTACGACGCCAGCAGCACCGACCACGACCAGCGACCGGGCATGCGCAACTGGCGGGCATTCGCCGAGCGGCACGCCGATGCGATCAAGTCCACCGACACCATCGCGGCGACCGGGTACAACACTGCTCAGCTGCTGGTCGCCGCCCTCGAACAGATGAAGGGGTGCACCCGCGCCGATCTGCTCGACTCCGTCCAGAACCTGCACGGAGTCACCACGGACCTGTCCATCGACGGCGTCACCTTCGATACCAGCGCGGACTACCCGTACGCGATCACCTCGATGGCTCCGATGACCTTCCGCGATGGCAGCTGGCACTACGACGCTGTGGTCACCCGCAGCACCGACCGATGAGCGCCGGGCCCCCGGATGTGCCCGCGCTGCAGGTGAGCGACGTTCGCCTGCGGTTCGGCGGAGTCGTCGCCCTCGATGGACCGTCGTTCACGATCGAGCCCGGACAGATCGTCGGGCTGATCGGCCCGAACGGCGCCGGGAAGACCACCTTGTTCAACTGCATCAGCAGGCTGTACCAACCGGATTCGGGACAGATCACCTTCGGGTCCACCGATCTGCTCGCGCTGTCGGCGGACGCTGTCGCCGACGCCGGAATCGCGCGCACGTTCCAGAACATCGGCTTGTTCCCGACGCTCTCGGTGCTCGACAACATCCTTACCGGGGCGTACTCACGCACCCGGGCAGGTTTCCTCGCCACCGCGTTGGGACTGCCGCGCACCCGCCGGGAGGAGGCCGACGAACAGCAGGAGGCCTGGGCGCTGCTCGAATCGATGAATCTCGAGCACGTCGGCCGCGAACTGGCAGGCAACCTGCCCTACGGCACGCTCAAACGGGTCGAGCTCGCACGCGCACTGATGCAACGACCCCGACTTCTGATGCTCGACGAACCGGCGAACGGCCTGATCCACGAGGAGGTCCTCGAACTCGCCGACACGGTCCGACGCCTGCGCGACGAACGGGGATTCTCGGTGCTGCTCGTCGAGCACCACATGGCCATGGTGATGTCGATCTCCGACCGCGTGGTGGTGCTGAACTTCGGGCAGAAGGTCACCGAGGGCGAACCGGCCGAGGTCGCTGCCCATCCCGAGGTCATCGAGGCATACCTGGGCGGTGCCGCATGAACATGCTCACCGTCGAAAACCTGCATGCCCGGTACGGGCGCGCGGAAGTGCTGCACGGCATCGACTTCCAGGTGCCGGCAGGGCAGGTGACCGTGGTACTCGGCGCGAACGGCGCCGGGAAGACCACCATTCTGCGATCGATCTGCCAGTTGGTGCGTACCACAGGGCGCATCACCCTCGACGGCCGCGACGTCACCGGCATGCGCACCGACCGGATCGCCCGACTCGGCGTGGCCCACGTCCCCCAGGGACGAGGCACGTTCGGAGATCTGACGGTGGAGGAAAACCTCCGCGTCGGTGGATACACCACTTCGGTCGCCGCCACCGACCGGGCGATCGAGCACTGGTACGACTTCTTCCCGCGGCTACGGGAACGACGTCGGCAACAGGCGGGCGGGCTCAGCGGCGGTGAACAACAGATGCTCGCGATCGCCCGGGCCCTCGTGGCAGGCCCGCGGTTGCTGCTGCTCGACGAGCCGTCCCTCGGCCTGGCACCACGCATCACCCAGGAGGTATTTCGCGTGCTCGGCCGGATCAGCGAGGAAACCGACACGACGATCCTCGTCGTCGAACAGAACGCGCACCTGGCCCTCGACATCGGGACGTCCGCGGTGCTCGTCGATGCAGGTCGTGTCGTCACCCAACGCGCCGCCGCCGGATTGGCCCACGACGAGTCGGTGCGACGCGCCTACCTCGGCTACTGAGCACAGGAGAGTGGTCATGGATGTATTTCTTCAACAGTTGGTGGACGGGCTCACGTGGGGCGCACTGTACGGCGCGTTCGCGTTGAGCATCGTCCTGGTCTACCGAGCCTCCGGGATCGTCAACTTCGCGCAGGGCGAGATGGCGATGTTCTCGGCCTTCTTCGCGTGGCAGTTCCACCAGTGGGGTGCGCCACTGCTCCTCGCTGTCCTCGGCTCGATGGTGGTGGCCTTCATCGGTGGCGCCGCCGCCGAACGAGTACTGATCCGGCCGCTGGCGTCCTCACCGAACCACATGCCGTTGGTCATCATCACACTCGGCCTGATGCTGGTACTCAACAGTGCCGCAGGGTGGATCTGGGGTGTGCAGAGCAAGGAGTTCCCGGCGATCGCCGCCGGACGGGTGCTCACCCTCGGTCCGGTCGCGGTCTCCCAGCAGTCACTGGTGATCGTCGGCGCCGTCAGCGTGGTCGCGGCGCTGCTGTTCGTCCTGTTCCAACGCACCAAGGTCGGATTGGCGATGCGGGCGGCGGCCGCCAACCCCGACTCCGCGCAACTGATCGGGGTCCCCGTCGGCCGCATGCTGATGATCGGCTGGGGCCTCGCCGCGGCCGTCGGGGCCCTCGCCGCCACCCTCGCGGCGCCGCAACTGTTCCTGCAACCGAACATGCTCGTCGCCTCGCTGATCTACGCATTCGCCGCCGCCGTCCTCGGCGGCCTCGACAGCCCGGTCGGCGCTCTTGTCGGCGGGTTGTGCGTAGGTGTCGCGGAAAATCTTGCCGGAACCTACGTTTCCTGGATCGGACACGATTTCAAACAGGCCGTGGCGTTGGCCCTCATCCTCGGGGTGCTGCTCCTCAAACCCGAGGGCCTGTTCGGTGCGCGGAAGGTGGCCCGGGTATGAGAATTATCGAACTGCTTCGCCGGCCCCGCGCCGAACTCGAACCACCGCGGTGGCTGGCAAGGGCCACAGTCGCACTGGTGGTCCTCGTAGCGGCGGTGGCACCGCTGGTGTCGGCGCCGTACGTCAACTTCGACCGCTCCATGGTGCTGGTGTACGTGGTGGTCGGGTTGGGGCTGAACCTGCTGACCGGCAACACCGGTCAGATCTCGCTCGGCCACGGCTTCTTCTTCGCCGTCGGCGCCTACCTCAGCGCGGTGCTGGTCGAGAACCACGGCGTCCCGTACCTGCTGCTCCTTCCGATCGCGTTCGCGGTCTGCTACGTCATCGGGTACCTGTTCGGTCTGCCCGCCCTTCGCCTGTACGGACTCCAGTTGGCGCTTGCCACGCTGGGTCTGGCGCTGGTGACCCCCGCGGTGATCAAGCGGTTCGAACACGTCACCGACGGGCAGGCGGGAATCAACATCGCCGGCGCCGAACCGCCCGGATTCAGCGGGCTCGAACGCGACCAGTGGGTGTACTACCTGTGCCTGGCGGTGGCGCTGATCGCCTACCTCGTCGTGCGACGGCTCTCCGCGGGCCGGATCGGGCGATCACTGATCGGAATCCGAGAATACGAAGCCGTGGCCACCACCCTCGGTGTCCCGGCCACCCGCACGAAGACGACGGTGTTCGCGCTCAGCGCGGCCCTCGCCGGTGTGGGCGGCGTGCTGTACAGCTTCGTGGTCCAGTATGTCGGCCCCGAGGCATTCGGGCTGCCGTTGGCGATCGCCTTCATCACCATGATCGTCATCGGCGGCCTCGGCACCGTTCCTGGCGTCGTGTTCGGTGCGTTCTTCGTGCAGTACGTGCCGCAGTGGACAGCGGAGATCAATCAATCGGCGGCGGGTATGACCTATGGGGCGGCGCTGATCGTCTTCATCTTCGTCCTCCCGTACGGGGTGATCAGCCTGGTCCGATGGGCGCTGGGGCCGCTGGTGAGCAGGATTCCCGGAACCCGTCGACACACCCGGCCGGCGACGACGGCCGACGAGGATCCACGGGAACTGGCAGTCTCCCACTGACGACCGACATCGGCTTCGTCGAAAACAGGCAGTGCCCGGCGGACGGATCCGCCGGGCACTGCCTGTTGTTCGCGTTCTATCGGTTCAGGTGCCGGGGAGCGGCCACACGCAGACGGGCCAGCACCGCAATCGAGATCGCGCGGCGCACTTCGTCGTTCGAACAGTCCACCGCTCCCTCGCGCAGCCGGGCGGCGAGCTCGGCCTCGGAGGCGCACCCGAGTGCACCGAGGGCGTCACCGAGAACGGAATCGATGCCGTTCCCGGCGTCGAGTTCGCGTCCCGCGGTGCGCAGCAGGTTGACGCAGATCCGCAGGAGATACCGCTGCCGTTCGTGCGTGCCCTCGAGGGTGGGGCCGATGTCGGTCGCCAGCGTGTCGGTGACCAGATCGACGATCTCGGTGACGCTGGGCCGCCCGTGCACGGCGGGTCCGGGCGGGGTGGGCGGTGGAGTAGGCACGGAGTCGTCGAGCAAACCCAGCACATCGAGCAAGTCGTACTCGGATTCGCAGACCCGCCGTCCGATTGCCGCCAACTCCAGGGACGGCTCCGCCCCACCGAAGTGACGTTCGGCCTGAAACCTGCTCAGTACCAACCATCTCAGCGTTCCGAAGGCTTCCCACCAGTGCAGTTCGGACACCGAGGGGCGTGTCCCGGTGGCCTTCTCGTAGCCGTCGAGGAGCTGTTCGCGGGTGCCGATGCCGGCGACCGGCGCGGGCGCACCGAACCGCCAGGCCCGCACACACAGCCAGCCGAGGTCCTCGACGGGATTACCGAGGTGGGCGAGTTCCCAGTCGAGCACCCCGCGGATGCCGGTTCCGTCGACGAGAAGGTTTCCGATCCGGAAGTCGCCGTGTACCAATGCATGCGGGCGATCGGTCGGGCGGTGGTCGCGCAACCACCGCAGGCCCGCCTCGACCGCCGGACGGGGATCGTTCAGGTCGCGGTAGACGGCCTCGATCGCGTCCACCGGGTCGGTGGCGTCGAGCATGTCGAGAGTGTCCAGGGGAGTGCGGTGGATCCGGCCGAGCACGTAACCCATGTCCACGGCGAGGTGGCGGCGCACCGCCTCGAACGCCGGATCCCGCTGCAGCCGCCGGGGGAGTGCTTCTCCCTCGACCTTGTCCATGAGCAGGTACGGAGCGTCGATGCCGGGCGCGGTGTCGCCGGAAGCGAGGACCGCGGGCACCGGGACCCCGGCGGAGGCGGTGGCCCGCAGGCACGCCACCTCCGTACGCATCCGGGCGACGTCGCCGTGCCCGGGAGGGTCGCGGCGCAGCACCACCGGAAGAGGACGCCCGTCCGGGCTCTCGGCGTCGACGGCCCACACCTGCCGGCTGGCACCGCCGGTGAGTTGCCGGGGTTCCCCGACGGTCGTCCCTGTTCCGTAGGCGGCAGTCAGAACGGCGCGGACGCCGTCTTCGAGGGTGACGGGGGCGTGAGTCATCGCCACGGGGCGGCCTCCGGATCGCGCAGCAACCGACGGGCGGTGGACATGCGGTGAACTTCGTCGGGTCCGTCGTAGATTCGTGCGTACCGCGCCTGCCGGTACATCCGTTCGAGCGGGGTATCGGCGGTCAGACCGAGGGCTCCGTGGATCTGGATGGCACGGTCGACGACGTCGTGCAGCATGCGGGCACCCCAGAACTTCACCAACCCGATGCGTACCCTGGCATCCTCTCCGGCGTCCATCGCTCGGGCGGCATCGAGCGTCATGAGCCGGGCGGCGTGGATCTGGGCGGCGGATTCAGCGATGTAGCGGTGCACTTCGCCCTTTTCGGCGAGCAGGGAACCGTGGGTGAAGCGGGTGTTCGCGCGGTCACACATCAGCTCGTATGCCCGCTGCGCCTGCCCGAGCCAGCGCATGCAATGGAAGATCCGCCCAGGGCCGAGCCGGTCCTGGGCCACCGCGAAACCCTTGCCGCGCTCGCCGAGGAGGGCGGAGGCCGGAACACGGACGTCGGTGAGCAGGACCTCGTAGTGATCACTCGGATTGTGCCCCATCGTGGGGATCGAGCGGACGATCTCGAACCCGGGGGTGTCGGTCGGCACGATGATCGCACTGATGCGCTCGTGCCGCGGGGTGGTGTCGGGTTCGGTCCGGGCGAAGACCGAACAGTAGCCCGCGTCCTGGACTCCGGTGGTGAACCACTTGTGCCCGTTGATCACCCAGGTGTCGTCGTCGAGCTCGGCACGCGTGGCGACCAGAGTGGGATCCGAGCCGGCCACTTCCGGCTCGGTCAGACCGACCGAGGGGAGCAGGTCGCCGGCGACCATCGGGGGTATCCATCTCTGCTTCTGCTCGGGGGTGCCGTGTTTGTGCAGCATCAGCGTGTCCTGCATGGAGACCGAGCCGACGGCCATCTGACCGAATTCCGACCGTCCGATGATCTCGTTGAGGTAGACGAAGTCGAGGAAGGGGACGCCACCGCCCCCGAGTTCGGCGGGGTGGCCGAGCGCCCACAGGCCGAGTCCCTTGGCTCGCTCGCGCAATTCGGCGAGTGCCTCGTGCGCGGCCCCGTCCTCGTTCACCAGGACGGGTTCGGCGGGGATGACGGCCTCGTCGATGAACGAGCGCATCCGCGCGCACAGTTCGGCGAGGGGAACGTCGGAACGGGTGTCGGTCATGTCAGTGCTCCCGTGGGTGGGCGGCCAGCGTGCGCAGAGGCTGGGTGGCGGCGGAGTCGACGTATTCGTCGATGCGGGTGATCCGGCCGCCGACGACGCGGACGAACAGGCTCGCCGGCACCTCCAGCAGCCCGTGCCCGGGCAACGTGGCGCGCAGTACGTGCTGCTGAGCGAAGCCGTCCGGCAACTCGTGCCGGCGGATGTCCTCATAGCGCAGGTCGTCGAGGGTGCGTGAGAGCCAGCGCAGCACGCGCAGGTTCTCGGTGACCGTCTGCTCGCGCCCGTCGTCGTTGTGCCAGATCCGTGCGTCAGGTGCATAAAGTTCGGTCAGCGTCGTCTCGTCGCCGTCACTGACGGCGGCGAAGAAGCGATCGGCCAAGTCGTTCATGATCATTCGTCACTTCCGTGCGGTGCTACCGCTGTGGGCGGCGAAGCGGGTCGTCCGTCCTAATGGCGGCAGCGAGGTGGTCAATTGCAGGCGGTGCCGGCCGGTACCGGTAGGCCTCCGGCCTGGAGCAGTCCGCTGGCGAGGGATTTGTGGAGCAGGCGCTCAGCCAGTCGAGCGGCGACGAGTTCCTTGTCGATGTCGATGCCGGTGGTGATGCCACCATCTTCGAACATGTAGACCAGTTCCTCGGTGGCGATGTTGCCGCTGGCGCCGGGCGCGAAAGGGCAACCACCGAGGCCACCGACGGAGGCGTCGAATTGGCGGATGCCCACGGTGTACGCCGCCCATGCATTGGCGAGGCCCTGACCGCGGGTGTTGTGCAGGTGCAGGCCGAGATCGATGTCGGGGGCGGCGGCGCGTACCCGGGTGAGCACGTCGGTGGTGCGCACCGGTGTCGCGGTACCGATGGTGTCGGCGACCGACAGGGCGTCCGCGCCCGAAAGAATTGCACGGCGAGCGATTTCGGCCACCCGATCCGGTGGGGTCGGGCCGTCGAACGGACAATCGAAGGCGATGGCGATGATCACTTCGAGATGGCCGCCGGCCTGGTGGACCAGTTCGGCGACGGGGGCGATCAGCGCGATCGACTCCTCGCTGCTGCGGCCGACGTTGGCTCGGCTGTGCCCGTCGGAGGCGGACACGACGTACTCGAGGCGGGACACGCCGGCCGTGAGTGCCCGCTTCACCCCGCCGAGACCGGCCACCAGCGCCGAAAACGTTACCTGCGGCCAGCGGCGGAGGTGGGCGGCGACGGCCTCGGCGTCGGCCAATGCCGGGACGGCTCGGGGGGAGACGAAGGACGTGACCTCGATGCGCCCGACGCCGGTGGCCGCGAGTGCGTCGATCAGCTTCAGCTTGGCCTCTGTGGAGATGGGCTTCTCGATCTGCAGTCCATCGCGGGGTCCGACCTCGCGGATGTCGACCCTCGGTGGGGTCTCGATCATGAGATCGTGCCCTGATCGCGCAGCGCGGCGAGCCGTTCGGCGTCGTAACCGAGGAGCTCGGTGAGGACCTCGTCGGTGTGGGTTCCCGGTCTGCTTGGCCCGCCCCAGCGGACCCCGCCCGCGGTCTCGCTGAGTTTCGGGATGACCCCGACTCCCTTCACCGGTTCCGGGTCGAATCCTTCGTCTCCGGGCCCGACGGACGGGTCGACATGGTCGACGAAAATCTCGCGTGCGTTGAACTGCGGGTCGGCCAGTACCTCGGCAACGGTGTTGACCGGTCCGGTGACCACCTCGAACTTGGTCAATAGTTCGATCAGGTCAGTGGCCGGGAAGCCGGCCGCCCACTCCGCGATGAGCGCGTCGAGTTCGTCCTGGTGATCACCGCGCGCCGTGTGGGTGGCGTAGCGGATCTCGGTGGCCAGCTCCGGACGACCCATCGCGGCAGCGAGGCGCGCGAACAGGGTGTCCTGGTTGGCCGCGATGATCACCCACAGTCCGTCCTGCGTCCGGTACAGATTGGACGGTGCGACGCGATCGAGTCGGGTGCCGGAGGGCTGCCGGACGTGCCCGGTCTTGTGGTAGTCCGGAACGGTGGATTCCTGGATTGCCAGGGCTGCCTCGGTGAGCGCGGCGTCGACGATCTGTCCCCGTCCGGTGCGCTCGCGCGCGATCAGTGCCGCGAGGACACCCTGGAAGGCGAACATCCCGGCGAGGCTGTCTCCGAGGGAGAGGGCGAGCCGCGGCGGCGCCTGTCCGGGAAACCCGTTGAGGTGGCGCAATCCGCTGACGCCTTCGGCGACCGAGGCGTATCCGGGACGGCCGGCGTACGGCCCGGTCTGGCCGTATCCGGAGACCCGTGCCAAGACCAGCCTCCGGTTGATCTCCCGCAGGACGTCGTAGCCGACGCCCCAGCGTTCGAGGGTTCCGGGCCGGAAGCTCTCGACGACGACGTCGGCGGTGGCGACGAGGTCGAGGAAGATCTGCCGTCCTGCTTCGGTTCGCAGGTCGAGATTGACGCATCGCTTGTTGCGGGCGTGCACGGACCAGAAGTACTGGTGTCCACCCTCTGCCTGCCCCCAATCCCGCAGTGGGTCAGGACGATCCGGGGCCTCGATCTTGATGATGTCGGCCCCCATGTCTCCGAGCAGTCGTCCGCAGTAGGGGCCGGCGATCAAGGTGCCCAGTTCGAGTACCCGCAGGCCGTCGAGTGCGCCCGGGGGGATCTCATCAGTGGCGGTCGAGGGCGGCGCATGCGTTGTCATGGTGCTTGCCTTTGGGGGATGAGAAGGGATGAAAAATTCGGTGCTCAATCCCGGTTCAGCCCGAGTGCGCCGAGGCACATCTGGTCGAGGGTGTCGAGCAGAGCCGCCTCGTCGGCCTCGTCGCCCTGGATCAACCACAGGTACAGGGTGTGGTCGACCATGGCGGCCATGGCGCGGGCTGCCAGTACCGGGTCGAGGGTGGCCGTCACCAGGCCGTCCTGCTGCCAGCGTGCGATGGCGCGGGAGGTCCGGTCGATCAACTGACGACGGTGCTCGTGTCGGAGTTCGCGGAACTCGGCGTTGAACGTCGCGACCTGTTCGACGATCGCCATCAGTCGGGCGTTTCGGCGATAGGCCTGATAGTACGAGCGGTTGGAGGCGATCAGCTTCTCCGCCGGAGACAAATCCGTATCGGTCGGCTCCCGGCGGTGCATGTCCTCGAACAGTCGCGTGCTCAGCTCCCGGAACACGTCGTCCTTCGACTCGAAATAGCGGTAGAAGGTGCCGTAGGAGACCTTCGCCTCCTGGGCGATGTGTTCGACCCTGGTGTCGAGGAATCCGACCGTCTCGAACACCTTCTGCGCGGCGTCGAGGAGTGCGTCACGCGTCTTGCGACCACGCGCGGTCAGGGTGTCGGCCGTCGCCGGCGTGGACGGGGTATTGACAGATGACTTGCTCACAGACAAACTCTCCCAATAGATGACATGACTGTCAAGTCATTTTTTAACCCTTCTCGCGACGACTTCACCACATCGGAAGGACCGCTATGAGCACTTCGAACTCCAAGTACGAACTTCGTGGTATCAACCACCTCGCGCTGGTGTGCTCGGACATGCAACGCACCATCGATTTCTACTCGGGCGTGTTGGGCATGCCCCTGATCAAGACCATCGAGCTGCCGGGGGACCTGGGTCAGCACTTCTTCTTCGACTGCGGCAACGGCAACACCATTGCCTTCTTCTGGCTAGCCGATTCCCCCGAGGCCGCGCCCGGTCTCGCCGCCCCCAAAGGACTGCCCGACGAGGGCGAACTCGCCAGTGCGGTGGGATCGATGAATCACGTCGCGTTCGCGGTGCCCCCGGAACAGTTCGACGAGTACTACAGCCGGATGCAGGCCGAAGGAATCAAGGTCAGCCGGATACTCAACCACGACGACAGTCCCTCCGGCGTGTCCCGGCACGTGCACCCGGGCACCTTCGTGCGCTCGTTCTATTTCCAGGACCCGGATGGCGTCCTGCTCGAATTCGCCTGCTGGACCCGCACCTTCACCGAAGCCGATGTCTCGCACGAACCGAGGACCGCCGCCGACCGGCGCGTACCCACCGCATCCTGACCCTGCCCGCCGTCCGAAAGGAGCCGCAGTGCCCCGCTTACGTGAAGTGCCCCGCGCCGAAGTCGCCGACGAGAAGATCCTCTTCTTCTACGATCGACTGTTCGGGCCTGACAAAGATCCCGCCGTCGATCACGGCACCGTCCACGGCACTCCCGGCGACTGGTGGACCGTATTCGCCCAGTCGCCGGATGTGTTCCGGCACGCCGTACGCGGGTTCTCGCTCTACCGCAATGCCTCCCTGGACCCGCTGCTGCGCGAACTGGGGCAGGGCCGGGCCGGGTACGCGCGCGGAAGCCAATTCGTCTTCTCTCAGCACTGCAAGCAGATGCGTTCCCTCGGGATGCCCGAGGGGAAGATCGCGGCCGTTCCGCACTGGCAGATCAGCGACTGCTTCTCCGCACTCGAGCGGGCCGTGCTTGCCTACACCGACGGCCTCGTGTACGACGGCGGCCGGGTACCGGACGAGGTATTCGCGGTCCTGAAGACCCACCTGACGGATCCCGAGATTCTGGAACTGACCTACATCACCAGCCTCTACGACATGCACGCGACCATGTGCCGCGCTCTTCGTCTCGAATTCGACGACCGGCCCGAGTTGGTCGCCGAGGTCGAGATTCCTGCAGGTGTCGAGGTTCGGGATCTTTCGGCCGACCTGTCCGGGGAATGACCTGATACTCGAACATCTGTACAGCAACACTATTCGGCCTGCGTGCTGTCCGCCTTACCTCACGTGTCCGACAAGGTGTGCTGATGTTCGGGGGCCTCGTGGTCGTGGACCGGGGGAGACGCCGAGCACGGATAGTGTGCGACGCTCCTTGTCCGGCAAGGCGTCGGCCCTCCACTTCTTCACCGCCCGGTAGAGCCATTGGCCCACCTGTTCACCGTCTGCGGTGACATAGTTCGCGGGAACAAGTGCGTTGCCGTGTTCTTCGCGGTAGGCGGCGATGGCGGTGAGCATCCGTCGCCGCTTGGCGTCGGTACGTGACACGGCCGGAAGTGGGTCGTCGTCATCACTCCACAGAAATCCGATCGCGTCGAGTTGCTCGATGCGCTGGGGCGGCAGTGTGCCGAGCATGCGGGCAATCCGCTGGCGGTCCTGCCAACGTCCCAGTCGGAAACCGCATTCGGTGACGTAGTCGGCCGGGACCGGAGTTCGGGGGTGCTGGTGCTGAAAGGTGCGGTAGAGCTGCAGTGCGGAGGTTGCGGGCCTGTTATCTCGCATCGAGATCGCATCCTTGTGAAAGCCGTCGAGCGTTATCCGGATAGTCATCACTTCAAGTATGTCAACGAGTTTGACGATCTGTCACGAAAGTCGGCTCGTGTCGCCCCGGGAATGCAATCTCTGCCGGGGCGACGAGTGCCCGAATGCGGTGCTAGTCGTGGATGTCGACGGCGATTCTCGTCGGTTCTGTGAGAGTCGTGACCTGGAACTGCGGGTAGTCGGTACGGAGGCCGACGAACGACTGGGTGCCTCTCTCGTAATTCGGTGTGAGGTGTACCTCGACGACGCTGTACGCCGCGGGGTCCGACAAGGGGTTCGGTCCGTTGTACGCGGCGATCCCACTCTCGGCCGAGGAGTCCGTGTCGAAGAAGTAGATCTGCAGTATCGATCGACCGTTGATTCGTGTCGCGGTCTCTCGACCGCGTTGCGTTGCCTCGGCGACGTATTCGGCGCGCCAGCCAGGCGCGTATGTGCCGCCGAAGTCGTAGACGATGCGATCGAACCCGTCGTGCCGCTCGACGTGCACGCCACTGGCCGTAACTCCGGGGACGGGTGGAGTCACCAGCGCTGTGTGCGGGAAGATTGGGATGCCGGATATCGTCGGGCCCGGTGTTGTCGGTGTTGTCGGTGTGGGAGGGCCGGGGGAACCGGGACCCACGTTCGGGTCCGTCGGTGGGGGAGGATCCGGTGGGTGGGGCGCGGCACCTCCACCGGACTGTGCGGCGGGGACCGTGGCCCACGGGATCGTCGTCCCGTCGACGGATCCGGTGTGTTCGCTGGTCGACTGGCAGCCCGCAGCCAGGGCGATGCATGTCACCATTGCCACGAACGGAATCAGTGTGCGCGTGTCGCCTCTCATGGTCTGGATATCGCCGTGCGTCGACGAGTTGTGACTCACCTCGAATGGACGGCGCGATCTGCTCCGGTCGTCGTGCCGCCGCGAGGTCCCTCACCGAACGTCCCGACATCCGGCGGATCCCCGGCGCGAGGGTTCTCGAAAGTACTGTGCAGCAACGGAGTTCGTGACGGTCGCGTGCGGATGGCTCGATCCGCTCGGGCGAGTCGGAGATGGCCTGCCTCGCGGTGGACACGGCAGATGGCCGTGGCGTTCACAACTCCTCACGTGGGCAGGTCGGCCCCGGACTGTTCGGCGGCCATGTACTCGGCGTACCAGTCGGGCCAGTTCGGGTCTTCCTCACCGGTGCGCTCTTCGTGCCCGCCGTGGGCGGCCGCCGCGCGCCGGAGCGCGGTTGCGAGGTCGCGTGCAGAGCCGAACGAGGTGACGGCGGTGTCGATGCGCCCGGGAAGCCGGGTGGTGATCTCCTGCAGCACCCAGGCGTTGCCGTCGGGGTCGCTGAACGACGCCAGCGAGAAGTAGCTGCGACGGTCCGGGTCCAGCCCGTCGCCTGGGCCGTCCGTGCCGAGGTGGAACAGGGTCACCTCGATGCCGGCGGCAACCAGCTGGTCACGGGCAGCCTCGATGTCGGAGACGATGAGGTATCCCTTGGCGGAACCGGGTGCGGCCGTTGTGAGGTCGGCGCCGAAATGGATCGAGGCGTCGGCGCCGGGCGGGGTGAACTGGACGACGCCGGATCCCGGCGGTGTGACGTCTTGTCTCCAACCGAGCCGGGTGTAGAACTCGGTAGCGCGGTCGACATCCGTGACAGGGATGACGACGACCTCCAGCTTCATGTCGACTGACACGACATTCGTGTCGGTCGCTTCGTTGGTGTGAACTTCATTCGTGCTCATTTGGTTGCCTCTCTGGTCGAGTTGGGGATTGATCGGGGTGGTCCTTCGACCCACCCACGTTTCGATGTCTGGACATCAAGAGACGAACTGCTGACCACCGTCGATGTCGTACGTCGCACCGGTGAGCGCGGTGTTGCTCATGATGTGGACGGCCAGTGCGGCGACGTCGGTGGGGCCGACGACCCGGCCGATCGGAAGCGTTGCCCGCAATTCGTTCCGGCGCTCGTCCAGTCGATCTCCGAGCAGCGAAGCCGACAGCGGGGTGTCGACGAAGCCGGCGGCGATGAGGTTGACGCGCACCGGCGCGAGCTCGAGCGCGAGGGCCGCCGTGAACGGGGGAAGTGCCGCAGTGGCGGCGGAGGCGATCCCCAGTCCGTGACCGATGCGCCGGCCACCGGTTCCGCCCATGAGTAGCAGCGTGCCTCCGGGCCTCATCTTGCTCGCCGCGTTGCGCGCGACCTCGAGCCCCAGCACCACATGTCCGCTGAGTTGCTCGCGCACCTCGTCGGAGTCCATTTCGAGCAGCGGCGCGTAGCGCGGGCCCCCGGCCGTGACCAGCACGTGGTCGATCGGTGTCGGCAGCTCCTGGAAGAACCTCGCCAAGGAGGCCGTGTCGTTGGCGTCGAAGGCCGCGGTGCGTTGCGCGCCGACTTCTGTCGCTGCTTGCTCGAGCCGGTCGGGGTTGCGGCCGGTGAGGACGACCTCGGCGCCCTCGGCGCGGGCGCGGCGAGCTGTTTCGAGGCCGATGCCTGCGCTGCCGCCGATCACGACCACGGTTTGTCCGGCCAGTTCCGGTTCGCGCTGGATGGAGACTGGAGTGGTTTCGGTGGTCATAGTTTCTCCGATCGGTAGCGTCGGCTGCCGATGGCCGGGATGCTTGCGAGCAGAGCTCCCACGCTTCCTCCTCGGGCCCGCCGCAGCCGTCGGCAGGACCAATCGCGACCCAGGGGACGCCGTCGCGGGTTGCACCGTTTCGATCCCGGCAGTGGCGTGACATGTAGTCGCCGGACGGCGTCCACCTACGGAAATGCTTCTACAGTCGCCGCGGCCGGGCAAGGGCGGACGCACCCGAGGGGGCGACTACCGTCGGCACACGATCGTGGGTGGTCTTTCGAGATGTGCCGGTCGAGAGCCTCAACTCCTCACGGGTGGGGGAGCGGTCTCGCGTTTCGAGTGTCGAGTATGGCTGTCATCACCGCGATTTCATTGCTCTGGTCGCGGATCATCCCGCGTGCGATGCGGCGGATCGGTTCGGATGCAACCGCGTGGGTGGCGGCCTCGGCCATGTCGACGCCCCCTTGGTGGTGCCGAATCATGAGCTGTAGAAACAGTGTCTCGGCATCTGCTCCGCGCAGGCGGGCGAGCTGGGTGATCTCGTTGGTACTCGCTGCTCCCGGCATGGGTGCGCCGCCCGGGTCGCTCATGGCGTGATCCGATCCGTGCATCCACTGCATCGGGTGCGGGGTGGTGAACGGCTCGTCGAAGAGGTTGAGCCAGCCGCGCATCGTCGCGATCTCGGAGGTCTGTGTGACGACGATCTGGTCGGCGATGACCCGGACCTGCGGATCGACGTCCTGCGGCAGCGTCTGGGCGATCAGCACGGCCTGCTCGTGGTGCACCGACATGTCCTGTGCGAAGCCGATGTCCGCTGATGACAACTGGACCCCGCCGGGGTTCGTGTCGCGCTCCGACTGCAGCAACATTCCGGCGGCGACCCCGGCAGCACCGAGCACGATGGCGCACAGCAGTAGGACGAGGGGACGGCGGAACGACGAGGGCATGGTGTCACTGCCCATAGGTCGAAGCCTGATTCGCCGGTGGTTGATAAACGGCGTCGTCGAGCTGCAACGCCATGAAGCCGTTGTCGCTGCACGAGGTCCAGATCTGGTTGCCGTGGAACTCCGGAGGCGAGAAGCACCAGTCCGCGGACAGGTCGCCGAACGCGACCATTCCGGCGCGCGGTCCGAACGCGACCCGTGGGTCCGTCTTGCCCTCGAAGACGGCGCGGGCGAGCGGAACGAAATTGAAGAGTGAGACACCGATCAGCGAGGACAGTGCGTGCGGTGAGTTGGTGAGCTGAACGTTCTTGCCGGTCTGTGCCGGCGGGTTGTAGTAGGCGATCTCGCTGATGCGGCTCAGATCGCGAACATCGAACACGCGGATCCCGGACGATTCCCAGGAGCACGCGAGCGCGGTCGGGTCGGCTGGGCGATCGACCACGCAGTAGTGCGGATCGTAGGAGAACACCGAGCCGCCTTGCGACGACCGAAGGTTGGCGGCGGTATTGGCCGGAAGCTGGATCTCGAGCTTGATCTTCTGCACGATCTCGGCGTGCGCCGGGTCGGCGACGTCGAACACTTTGATTCCACCACCGCCGGTTTCGTCGACGGTGAAGATGTAGGGCTTGTCCCCATATGTGACCGGGATGCTGTGCTGGTTGAAGAAGCCGTCGGTCCACAGGTAGGTGGCGACCTGCGGCACCGTGGGATACGGGTCGCCGCGTTGCACCGCACTGATGTCGAGGACGGTGATCCCACCGAGATTCGACAGGTACATCCGGTTCCCGTCGGGGGTGATGCCGAATCCGTGCCCGCCGAGTCCGTGTAATCCCTGCCAGATGATCCGCGGCGAGGCCGGGTTTGTGATGTCGATGGCGGTGAGGAATCCCGGTGCGGGGCCGGACACCCAGTAGGTGTTGCCGTCCGGGGAGAAGCCGCCCTCATGGGAGATGAACGGCAGCGGCATCGTGACGTCGGTACCGGCACCACGGTTGAGCAACCGGGGGTGGGCGCAGTCGGAAATGTCGTAGACGGAGAAGTAACCGGTGCCGGCAGCGATCGGCACCGCCGTGGCCGCGAGCAACTTGCGTGCCTTGTTGACCTTCAGGCTTTCCCAGGTTCCGCCCAGCATCGCGGGCTCGTTCAGCGTCGTGGACAACACCGGCTGCGCGGGGTTCGACACGTCGAGCACCTGTACGCCCGGCGTGGTGGGGTTGAGCAGGTTCCCGGGGAAGAACGTGCTGGTGTAGGAGCAGTGGTCGTAGGTCACCGACAGCAGGCCGCCACCGCGATCCTGTAGGCCTCCGACCAGCGACATGTTGCATCGATACCCCTGAGTGCTTCGGCCGTTGTTTCGGTCCTCGGCCGGAACGTCGCCCTGCAAACCCGTTTCCGGCAGCGAACCGGGACCGCAGTTCGCCCGCGGAACGGCCGTCGAACCGACGTCGTCGAAGAAGAACGTCTCGGCTGACGCGATGGCAGGCGCGGGGCTCGTCGCGACGCCGAGGACGACCGATACCGCCAGGGCCGCGGTCGCTACACCTCGCCGGGCACTTCCTGGGCCTGTCCGCGCGATCAGCATCGAGAACTCCCCCCGGCAATGTGGCCTCAATCACCGGAAGGCTAGCAACCCGTACTCGAGTTCACACACAAATCGGTCAACTCCGCAGAACCGGCAGACGGCGCGTGGACGGTGGCGAGATACGACGCGTCGGACGGATCCCTACACTGTGACTCGTGCGAATCGCGACCTTCAACGTCAACGGGATCCGCGCGGCGCAGCGGCGCGGCTTCGAGGACTGGCTTGGCGACCGCGGCCCCGATGTGGTCGCGCTTCAGGAGGTGCGGGCGCGTGCCGCGGCCATCCCGTCGGGGGTGTTCGGCGACTATCACCTCACGTACGACGAGGGGGATGTCGCGGGCCGCAACGGTGTCGCGGTCCTGACTCGGCGTGCGCCCGTCGCAGTCCGGACGTGGAGTGGCACGGCACTGATGCGTGCACCGGGTGAAATGCACACCGAGAGCGCCGAACTGGGCCCGGAGCCACTGGCTCGGGGTCTGGGAGAGTTCGCGAACCAGGGTCGGTACGTCGAGGTCGACCTCGCCGAGGCGCCGATCACCGTGGCGTCGATGTACCTGCCGAAAGGCGGTCTTCCGGCCCACCTCCAGAAGCCCGGGCGGATGCGGGAGGCGCCCGACGGCGGAGCCCGGTACGACCGCAAGATGCGCTTCCTCTCCGCGTTCGCGCGACAGTTGACCCGCTCGCGGCGCACGGCGCGCGCACGGGGCAGGGAGCTTCTGCTGATGGGTGACCTCAACATTGCGCACGCCCGTTCCGATGTACGGAACTGGCGGCGTAGCAATCAGGCCGAGGGTTTTCTGCCTGAGGAACGCGAGTGGTTCGACTCCATCTTGTCGCCGCGCACCCTCGTCGACGTCGTCCGGCGACACCATCCGGACGCCGACGGTCCGTACTCGTGGTGGTCGTGGCTGGGGCAGTCATTCGTGAACGACATCGGCTGGCGCATCGACTACCACCTCGCGACGCCGCAACTGGCTCGGGCCGCGGTCACGGCCGGCACCGATCGGGATCCGGCAGCCGACCGGCGGATGAGCGATCATGCTCCGGTCGTCGTGGACTACGACTTCTGAGCGGTCCGGTCCCTTGTGCGGCGTCGGCAACCTGGAACTCAGGTGGTCAGTTTCATCGACAAGAAGGCCAAGGTCGCCCCGAACTCCCGGATCTCGCTGGGCTGGTCCGGCCGACATGCCCACTCGATCAGGTCTCGATCGGCCACCAGGTCGGCTGCGCGACGGCGGGACTCTTCGGGGTCGGGCGGTGTAGCCCGCAGCGCATCACCCAACCGGCTCAGGGGTTCGACGAGGGGAATGAGCTCGGAGGGAGGTCGATTCTCAGGCGTGAAAACCCGCTGAGCGCTCTTGATCACCGTCATCGCCGCGAGCCAGGAACCTTCCCAAGTGCCGGCCCGGTCATTCGGTGGTTGCATAACGCCAGCGTAGACATCGAGCGTCGAGTCTCGCGGGTACTGCCCTGAAATCGCGGGTGATCGGTCTACGGCTGTGCGACTACGGTGTTCCCGTTGCCGTCGGTGCAGTTGATCGTGTAGCCGATCTCCGCGGATCCCGGGTCTCCCGCGAGGCGGCATTCCCAGCCGTCGAAGCTGTACACCGGTTCACTCTTGTCAGGCGCGGCGAAATACTTCGTGAGCATGGTGTGCGCCTCGTCGCAACGGAGTGTTCCCTTCACGATGACCACGGTCGCAGGCTTGCCGGTCTCCGGATAGACAATGGGGCCACACTGATTCGATCCGCGTGCCTGCTGGGGGAGCGGCGCTGGAGTGGGCGCGATCGGCGGCGGGATCGCACTGGGGAGGCTCACAGGTATCGGGGTGTACTCGAACTTGTAGCCGCTGGTGGAGATGGTGAACCCCTTGTCCGTTGCATCCTCCCTACACGAGACGCCGGAGAACTGCACATTGCAACTGAATCCGTCGATCGCCAGCGTGGTGTCGTAGGGGAGGACGTGGGCGTTGCCGGGAAAGGGTGCCTGGTTCCAGTTCTGGAAGCTCGGCTCCTTCCCCGCCTCGACCGCGATGACGTTCGCCTCCGCCGGCGGGCCGCCGTCGGGCGACGCGATCTGCGGAGTTCCCGGAACTCCCAATGGCCCCGCGGTGGGATGAGAGGCGCATCCGGCCAACTTCTTCGTGGGAATGATCGCGCACAGCCATTTCCCTGACGGTGTGACGAAGCCGTAGGAATCGGTTTCCGGATCGCCGGCGGCGTACTCCTTCGCATCGACACCGTTGACAGGTGCCTCCGCTGCCGGTGCCTCGCCGGAGGTGCTCGGCGCAGCCGATTCGGTGCCACCGGTCGACGATGCGTCCTGGGTGCAGGCCGCAAGAAACAGCAATGAGGCACCGGCAATCGATGCCAGTGCCACCGCGGGCCGAATCCTGGTCATGCACCACATCCCTCTCTCGTCAGTCTGCTGGACCGATCGGATGAGATGTTCCCACGAATACCGGTGTGCCGCGTGGCATCGATCGATCCGTCCCGAACACTGCCGGCGACACGTGACCGGAGGTGTCGAGAAGGTCCACCCAGGTGTCGCATTACCCCACCCTGTGGTGATGGTGCCGGATCCGGATTCCCACGAGGATCGATCTCGTGTTCCTCGAATTGTCCGGACTCGCGGGCGGCGCCCGGTGAGCCTTCGCGCGCACAGTGCAACCGCCCTGGTGACCGCCGTACTGGCGGTCGCGGTGGCGGCATCGGTCGACTGGCAGGTGTGCCGGGGCGTGTTCAGTGCGACGGAACTGGCATTGTTCGTGTTGGTCGGAGTGGTGTTCGTGGCGGCCGGCCTGGTCGCCAAGAGCCACCGGCCGCAGGACAACCTGGGGTGGCTGCTGGTTGCCGCCGGGCTGCTGTGGCTGGTGAAGGGCTTTCGGCTCTCGACTGTTCCGGCGCTGTTCACGGCAGGTGCGGCGCTGACCAACATGTACATTCCGGTGCTGATCCAACTTGTGCTCAGTTTTCCCTGGGGGCGGTTGCGCCGCCGGTGGGAGCGATGGTTCGTCGGCGGAGGTTACGCGTACTACGCGGTCGCCGTCGTGTCCGAGCTTGCCTTCCTCGACACTCACCGCATCAGCCCGGCTCATCCGCCGTCGTTGAATCTGCTCCTGGTGCGTGACGACCCGCGGGTCTTCGCGGCGTTGCAGGTGATGTTCGGTGCGGTGGGGATCGCCCTCGGTGTGGTCCTGATCGGTGTCGTGGTCACTCGGTGGAGGTCAGGTTCTCCGGCCTACCGGGCGGCTGTGGCGCCACTGTGGATCGCCGCTCTGCTCGGGACCGCCGCAACCGCCTGGACACCGCTGGTCTCCGTGTGGGTGCACAGCCCGCAGCATGCGTGGACGCTGCTTCTGCGATATCCGTCGACTGCACTCATCCCGCTTGCGGTGCTGGTCGGGATGTGGCGCTACCGAGTCGCCCGAGCCGCGGTACGCAACCTGATGATCGAGATCGGCACCACCCCGCTCGGTGACGGCTTCATCGACGCACTGCGGGCGGCATTGCGCGACCCGAACCTGTCGTTGTGGTCGTTCTCCCGCGCGCACGACGGGTATGTGGACGCGCAGGGACGTCCCCAGGTTCTGCCACCCAGGAACGATCCCCGCGAGGCCACGGCCCTCATCCGCGACGGTGTCCTGGTGGGGGCGTTGGTGTACGACCGGGCGGTCGCCGACCAGCCGCGGCTTCTGGCGGCCGTGCGGGCCGCCACCACTCTGGCGCTGGACAATCAGCGACTGCACGGCGAACTCGAGGCGCAGTTCGCGGAGATCCGCAGGGCCCGCGAGCAGACCGTCGAGTCCAGTGGTTCCGCCACTCGCCGGTGCTAGAATCTTGGGCATTGTCGCAGGTCCAGCAGTTGATGTCCTGGCATCTTCCTGTCGGAGTCGCCCGGCCGAGGAGGCCGTCCCATGGCTGAGTCATCGGTACTACCCGCGGATCTCGGCGGCAGCCCAGATCTCGAACGCATCATCCTCGAACACGCCTATCGCGGCGCGTATCTGCAACTCGCACTTCGTGGCGTGCTGGTGCTCTTCATCGCATTGACGCTCGCCTTCGTCCCGCCGATGAACGATGCGGGCGTCTGCGTCGCGATCCTGATCTGCTACGCACTCTGGTCCGGCGGGCTCGCGCTGTGGACTCGTCGGGGCGGTCCGGGGCCGGTGAACGCGATGTGGCTCGCGCTGTTCGTCGACCTTGCGGTACTCGGTTGCCTCACCCTGTTGACTGGTATTGCAGCACAACAGAGTTGGACCGCGGACATCCTGAGCAACGGTTTGTTCGTGATCCCGCTGCTGGCCTCCACGCAGCTGCGCCCGGGCGTGTGTGCGTCCGTGGTCGTGCCTACGGTCTTGGTGTTCCTGGCAGCCAGCTGGGCCACGATGGCCTCGAACGAAGAACCCTGGGCCTCCATCCTGCTCAGCACGATGGCCCTCGCCGTCCTCGGTGCGGGCGCCGTCATGCTCAGCAGAATCCAACGGTCCCGAGTGCTGACCATCGGTCACCTGGTTCGCGACCGCACCGCCCTGCTCGCCGAATTGATGGGTCTCGAACAACGCGAACGACGTGCGTTGTCCGAGCAACTCCACGACGGGGCGCTCCAATTCGTCCTGGCCGCAAAGATGGACCTCGACGACCTCACCGGCAGTGCCGACCCGGAGGCGGTCGATCGCATCACCCACGCACTCACCGAATCCGCGACCCTGCTCAGGGCGACCGTCTCGGAGCTGCACCCCACTGTGCTCGATCGTGTCGGTCTCGCTCGCGCTCTCGGCGATCTCACTCGCTCTGCCCAGGCGCGTGGCGGTTTCGACGTGGAGCTCCTGACGTCGGAGTGGGTCGACGACTTGCGCACATCGGCTGATGATGTGCTGTTCAGTGCGGCACGCGAATTGCTCAGCAACGTGGTCAAACACGCGCAAGCCCGTACCGTCCGAGTCGAGCTGGCGCGGTGGGGTGAGCATGCGGTGCTCGATGTCACCGACGACGGGTGCGGCATCTCCCGTGAGGCGATCGATCGAAGCCTCAGCAGAGGCCACATCGGACTGACATCGCACGAACTCCGTGTCGTCGCGGCCGGGGGCAGCTTCTCCGTCCACCCCGGATCCCGATCCGGGACGGTTGCGCACATCGACATGCCATTCGAGATCGTGACAGCACCCGATTCCCTCACCACCTCGGCGTACTAGCAGTGCGCGGGTCTCTGAACTGCTGAGGTTCGGGGGCTACTCGACGCCGAGCATCACCTCGGTGGATTTCACGAGCACCGTCGCAGCCACACCCGACTTCAGGCCGAGTTCCTCGACCGCCTCCTTCGTGATGGATGCGGTGACGATCTGCTCGCCGCCGTCGAGCTTCACCTTGACCGTGGCCATCACACTGCCGAGGGTCACCTCGGTGATCGTTCCGCTGAGCTGGTTCCGGGTGGACAAACGCATCGTGAGCCTCCATCTCAGGCCATGTCCGTCCGACGCTAGCCGCAACCACCTCGGAATGCGAGTGGAGTGAACGTGTTCGGATCAGTCGGATGTGACAGTGGACGGGCTCGGTTCGAGGAGGGCAGTGACACAGGTCGGGCCCAGGCCTATCTCCGGCCACCCCGCCGCGATCATGATGTCGTGCGGGCGCGTACACGTTCCGAGCCAATAATTCGGCTCCGTACGGTAAGCGGGTACCCCGCCCCACTTCAGCGGCGAACCGGATCGTGGCAGGTAGGGGTCGGCTTCGCCCTCCACAGACCCCAGCTGCAGCAGCACCGACAGATACGACCACTGGGTGTCGGGATCGGTCGGATCGGACAGCGATCGTGTCTCGTGACGCGCACGTTCGGCGGCGCGCCCGGTCGCGGTCAGCGCGAGACGGACGTGGATTCCGGACGAGAAGGCGACGATTCCGAGCAAGTCGAGGGTGATGTGAGTCTTGGACGCCAGGATGGTGGGACCGTGCACTGCGGTCCCACTGGCTGCCGGCGGCGCGAATGCCGGCCAACGCACTCTGCGCATGCCCCGATGGTGCACCTACATCGAGGCAGAATCAACGTGCCACGCCCGCACCGCCGCGGTGTTGTGGAGGCCGCTTATCGTGGAGGGGGTCACAGGCGGGTGTGGGACGGAAGGTTCGCAGGGGAGGGAGTATCCATGGAGGCTCTGCCGGATTCGGGGATGTTGCTCGCGGTCCTCGAACACACTCCGGCGTTAGTGTTCGTGTCCGAATTCGTGTCGGGGCGGATCGTGTATGTCAATCCCGCGGGTGTCGGTCTGCTCGGATTGGGAGATGCCGTGCACGCGTACGCGAGGACGACGGCGGAGCTTTTCACGGATGTCGGCCTCGTGCAGGCCCGTGAGGTGGAGTCGGCTCTGGTCGAGCGGGGGGAGTGGAACGGGCTGACGGAATTCCGCCATTTCGTGACGGGTGAGCCGATCCCGATGCTGATCTCGACATTCGTGCTGCAGTACACGCGGACCGGGCCGTCGCTGATCGCATCGATTGCGCAGGATCGCCGCGGTGCAGAAGTGGACGAACAACGCCTGCACCGCGCTCTGGGGGAGTCCGCGTACCGGGCCCGCGAGCAGCAGGCGATCGCCGACTTGAGCCAACTCGCCGTCGGCGGAGACCTCGACGAACTCCTCGGTGCGGCGGCCGGTGCGGCTGCCGCACTGATGGGTGTGCAGTGTTCGTCGATCGCGCAGATGTCCGACGACGGCGCCCTCGCCGTGCTGGCCTATCGGGGACCCGAGCCCTCGCCGACGGTGTTCGCCCCGGGAAGGGGGTCGCAACCCGGGTTTGCCGCGGCCAGCGGGTCGGTGATCGTGTGCGCCGATCGGGTCCACGAGACCCGGTTCTCCACTGTCGGGATGACGGGGCGCGGGCTGCACAGCGGGGTGTGCGTTCCGATCGGCTCCGAAGCGGTCTGGGGTGTGTTGACCGCGCACAGTCGTCGTCCCCGCGAATACACCGACCGTGATCTGACCTTTCTGCGCTCGGTGACGGCGGTGCTGTCCGCGGCTATCCGCCGCATCGAGGCCGAAGCCGCGTTGGTGCACCAGAGCTTGCACGATCCGCTGACCGGGTTACCGAACCGTGCGTTGGCCCGCCGTCGGCTCGACGAGGCCCTGGACGTCGCGCCGCGCGGCGGCACCCGCGTGGCGCTGTTGTTGGTCGATCTCGACGACTTCAAAATCGTCAACGACAGCCTCGGCCATGCCGGCGGCGACGACGCACTGATCGTTCTCGCCAGGCATCTCCGGTCGGCGGTGCGCCCGGGCGATACCGTTGCCCGCCTCGGCGGTGACGAATTCGTGGTGGTGTGTGAGCACGTCGCAGGTGCAACGGAGGCGGTGGCAATTGCCGCCCGGATCACCGGAAGCCTCGCCGACCTGAACCGGGCAGAATCTCTCGACTGGCCGATCAGTGCCAGTATCGGTGTCGCACTGTCCGATCCGGAGTGCACCCGCGAAGAACTCGTCCGCCGGGCCGACTCGGCGATGTATCGGGCGAAAGCTACGGGGCCGGGCGGTTACGCGCTCTACGACGGCACCTTCTAGGACGGCACCAGAGCCTGATCGGTGCACAGTGGCCGACGTGGCAGGAAGTCGCGGCCGCCGATAGGCACCCTAGGGAGGGGATATTGTCATCTTGACGCGGATCTCGACCCGTCGAATACTTTCTGGACAGGGCGGATCCCGTCGACATCCGACGAGAAGACTCCGCGCTTCGCCCTTGTGACAGAAAGATATTCGCGTCGTCGACTGCTGGTGAACGCATCGGCGTGTCTGGTCGACCTGCATCAGAGGTGAATGCGATGAACACGTGTGCGCACGTTGGTACGAAGCCTGCCCCACTCGGCGGGCATCGCCGCGACGTCGTCGTGGATGTCGGACAGGACTGAGGCGCCCGATGGCCGATTTCGACCCACATGCGACACAGGCGGCGTCGGTCCGTGCAGTCGGCCACGGGATCGTGGCCGAGTTGGACGCCGCCGGGTTCGCAGGTGCCGAGGAGGTGGGCCGGGGCGGCTTCGGTGTGGTGTACCGCTGTCTGCAGCGTTCGCTGGGTCGAATCGTGGCGATCAAGGTCCTGACGTCGGACCTGGACCCGGAGAATCGTGAGCGTTTCCTGCGGGAGGGTTACGCGATGGGTGGGCTCTCCGGCCACCCGAACATCGTCAACATACTGCAGGTAGGCGTGACCGACGCCGGTCGCCCGTACATCGTCATGCACTATCACCCACGCGATTCGCTGGCGGTCCAGATACGCCGAGAAGGTCCGTTGCCCTGGCCGGAGGCGATCAGCATCGGGGTGAAGTTGGCGGGAGCTCTGGAGACGGCGCACCGGACCGGCACGCTGCATCGCGACATCAAACCCGCGAACATCCTTCTCACCGACTACGGCGAGCCGCAGCTCACCGATTTCGGTATCGCGCACATCGCCGGCGGGTACGAAACGGCCACCGGCGGGTTTACCGGGTCGCTGGCGTTCACCGCGCCGGAAGTGCTCAACGGGGAATCGCCGACGGCGAGATCCGACGTCTACGGATTGGGCGCGACGATCTTCTCGCTGATCGCGGGGAGGGCGGCGTTCGAACGGAAGACCGGTGAGGAGCTCGTTGCGCAGTTCGTGAGGATCAGCAGCCAGCCGGTGCCGGACATGCGCGCACAGGGCATCCCGGACGGCGTGTGCGCTGTGATCGAGAGGGCGATGGCGACGAATCCCGCTGCCCGGCCGGCGTCTGCCGAGGAGTTCGGACACGAACTCCAAGCTGCTCAGCAACACATCGGTTTGCGTTCGGACGCGATGGCGCTGGCACCCCTGGAGGCCGCGCAGGCGACCGAGGAGCGCCCGTCGGATTCCGGTGCCGATGGATACCGTCGCATCCAATACGAAGGTTCGGACAGCGGTCAGCGTCCGTGGGGCGAACCGACCCAGCAGCTCCAGCCGGATTCTCATCCGTCGGGACCGCCGTTCTGGCCGCCGAATGGCCCGCCGCCCTGGCCGCCGACCGGAGAATCGGGCAGCATCGGAGAGTCCCGCACAGGTCGGCGCGCGGTCCTGACCGTCCTGGCACTGGTCGTCGCGCTGGTGCTGGCCGGCGGCGGGTACCTCGTGCTTCGGGAAACCCCCGGCCCAGGCACCGCACGACCTACCGTCCAGGACGCCGGCGCGTCTCCTGCCGTCGACCCGACTGCGGCGTGGCGACCGGTCAAGGATGCCCGTGTTGCCCGCCAGCAGACGGCAACGACAGTCGCGGACGGGACGATCTGGGTCTTCGGAGGGTTGGACGACAACGGCGTCTCCGCCCAGCAGGAGGGCTATGACCCGGCCATCGACACCTGGAAGGCCGGCCCCGACCTTCCGGTCCCGCTCAATCATGCGATGGCTGTCACCTACAACGACGAACCCGTACTGATCGGCGGTTGGAAAGCGGAAGGTCAGAATCTGACCGCGGTCGACTCCGATCGGGTGATGGCCATGCGCGACGGCGGGTGGGTGGACCTGCCGCCGCTGAACGCACCGCGGGCGGCTGGGGCCGCGGCCGTGGTCGGCGACAAGATCGTGGTCACCGGGGGACAGGCGAACGGTCAACTGGTGGCGACGACCGAGGTGTTCGACGGCACGAAGTGGACGACCGTCGCGCCTGTCCCCACGCCACGGGAGCATCTGGCCGGGGTGTCGGACGGGACGTATTTCTATGCGATCGGTGGGCGGGATCTGGCGTCGGACCAGAACACCGCCGCGGTCGAACGGTTCGATCCCGCCGCGGGAACGTGGACAACGTTGCCGGCCATGCCCACTCCTCGCGGTGGGCTCGGTGCGGTGTTCATCGACGGCCGCATCGTCGCGGTCGGTGGTGAAGAACCGACTCGCGTGCTGTCGACGGTCGAGGCCTACGACGTGGTGGCCGGGACGTGGTCGGAATTGCCGGCCCTGCGCACGCCGCGGCACGGGATGGCGGTCGGCGCGGTCGGCAACACGGTGTATGCCGTCGGCGGCGGCATCAAACCGACACACGCCGAATCGACCGCTGTTTCCGAGGCCCTGCAGATCGCGCCCCGCAAGACCCAATGGGCGCCGGCGTGGCGTCCGCTGAAGGACGCGCCGATCGCTCGTCAGCAGACGGCGACGGCCGTCGCGGACGGCACGATCTGGGTGCTCGGCGGACTCGACAATGCGGGGTCGACCCCGAAGGTCGAGGGGAACGACCCCGCCATCGACACCTGGAAGGCGGGCCCCGACCTTCCGGTTCCCCTCAATCATGCGATGGCCGTCGAGTACGGGGGCGAGTTGGTGGTCCTCGGCGGCTGGGTGCCGAAAGGCCCGAATCTCAGCGGGACGACGTCCGACCGGGTGCTCGCGCTGCGGAACGGCAAGTGGGTGGATCTGCCCCCACTGAACGAGCCCCGGTCCGCTGGTGCGGCAGCGGTGGTGGGCGACAGGATCGTGGTGGCCGGAGGGCAGGCGAACGGCGCACTGGTGCCGACGACCGAAGTGTTCGACGGCACGAAGTGGACGACCGTCTCGGACATCCCCACGTCACGGGAGCATCTGGCCGGGGTGTCGGACGGGACCTACTTCTATGCGATCGGCGGGCGGGATCTGGCATCGGATCAGAACACCGCCGCGGTCGAACGCTACGACCCCGCCGCGGGAACGTGGACGACGTTGCCGGCCATGCCGACCCCTCGCGGTGGGCTCGGTGCGGCGTTCATCGACGGCCGCATCGTCGCGGTCGGTGGTGAACAACCGACCAAGGTGCTGTCGACGGTCGAGGCCTACGACGTGGCCTCGGGGACCTGGTCACCATTGCCGCCCATGCCCACGGGGGCTCACGGCATGTCCGTTGCGACGGTCGGTCACACCGTCTACGCCATCGGCGGCGCCCTACGGCCCACCCACGCGGAGTCCACCGCGACCGCCCAGGCACTGGATTTCTGGTGAGAGTGCCGGGTGCCGGGTGTCGATGGGTCGATTTTCCGAATGTCTTCTGTCCGTGTAGTTGTGCTCAGTAGAGGGGGACTAGACTTGTCGTTGGAGGGGGCGGGTTTCGGATGAGATGCGACCCGGGCAGGAAGTGGTTCGTGATGAAGGTGACGGCGAAGGCCACCCGTCGTGGCGGCTGGTGGGTGGTGGAGGTTCCAGGAGTCGAGGCGGCTGTCACTCAGGCGCGGCGGCTCGATCAGGTTTCTGCCATGGTGGCGGATGCCGTGCATCTGGTCGAGGATGTGCCGGCCGAGGACGTAGAGGTGATCCTCGACTACGAGATCGGGGATTCGGCGGCGCTCATGGAGGCTCGAGCGGCCCACTTGCAGGTCGAGTCCGCCGCCCACGCGCAGGAATGTGCAGCGCGTGCCTCGCGGGCCGCGGTCGCGCATCTGCGCCGATCGGGTCTCTCGGTGCGTGATATCGGCGTCATCCTCGAGTTGAGCCCGCAACGGGTCTCCCAGCTCGACAGAGCCGGCGCGCGAGCCTGATGACGGTGCGAGCGGCGGGTGCATTCTCCGAGCCGTGATGTCGGTCGCCGAGTATGTTCCCGGCACTTGTGCTGTCGCAAAGGATTTCGATGTCCGACACCATCACGATGTTCCTCGCCGGCGACGTGATGACCGGTAGGGGAGTCGACCAGATCCTCCCCTTTCCCGGCGACCCGGAGTTGAGGGAGCGCTGCGTCCACGACGCCCGCGAGTACGTGGCATCGGCGGAGAAGCGAAATGGCTCGATCCGCGGCCCCGTCGGGTTCGGGTGGCCGTGGGGTGAGGCGTTGCCCGTCCTCGACGCGGCCGAGCCCGACGCGCGCGTGATCAATCTCGAAACGACCGTCACCACGTGTGCCCGCTTCGCCTCCAAGGGAATCAACTACAGAATGCATCCGTCGAACCTCGGGGTGCTCACCGCTGCGCGGATCGACGTCTGCGTACTGGCGAACAATCACCTACTCGACTTCGGTGCCGATGGGCTCGTGGAGACCCTCGACGCGCTGGCCCGCAACGGCGTGCGGACCGTCGGAGCGGGGCGCACCGTGGCGCAGGCGTGGTGTCCCGTGGTCGTGGAGGCCGGGGCGGGTCGTCGGCTGCTGATCTGGGCGGCAGGGATGACGTCGAGCGGAGTCTCGCCGCGCGGGGCGGCCCGCCGGGGCCGGCCTGGTGTCGCGTTCCTTTCGGAGCCCACCGGCGCCGAGGCGGACCGTGTGCTCGACCGGACGCGGCTGATACGACGGAACACGGACGTGGTGGTGGTCTCTCTGCACTGGGGTTCGAACTGGGGCTACGACGTGCCGGATGCTCACGTCGAATTCGCGCATCGGCTCGTCGACGGTGGCGTCGACGTGGTCTTCGGGCACTCGTCGCATCACCCGCGCCCGGTCGAGATCTACCGTGGCCATCCGATCTTGTACGGCTGCGGCGACCTGATCAACGACTACGAGGGCATCGGGGGACACGAGGGCTACCGCGACGATCTGCGGCTGCTCTACCTGGTGACCCTCGACGCGCGTACCCGCGAACTGTGCGAGCTGCGAATGGTGCCGATGAGATCCCGGCAGATGCGACTGCAACGCGCGTCGACACGTGACACCGAATGGCTACGGCGGGTTCTCGACGGGATCAGCCGCGGCTTCGGCACCCGCATCGATGCAGGCGACGACGTCCTCGTCGCCCGCGCGAGGCACGCGAACTGGTAAGTGGCGGGTGTGTGCCGCAGCGGGGTGCGCAGCGCACACCGTGAGCGGATCCCACCAAGGTTTTGTCGGAGGGGCCCTGCTTCTGGATTGGACGTATGGAGGGCACTGCACAGTCCTCGATACCGCTCGGAGACGTCCTGAATTCGAGGCGCAGGCGGACCTTCGTCGGGCGCCGGGTCGAGCGCGAATTGGTTCGGGCCGGACTGGAGTCGGCCGATCCGCAGTTGTCCGTGCTGTTCCTGCACGGCCCCGGAGGGATCGGGAAGACCACGTTGCTGGGCGAGTTCGCGGAGATCGCGGCGGAAACGGGCGCGTCGGTCGCCCGGCTCGACGGGCGCGATGCCTAAGTGGGCACCGATTTCCACAGCCGGTGAGCGGAATGACCGTCGTGAGCGCCAGCCGACCATTCTTGGAGGGCTACGTGCGTGCCCGGGTGGGCGAACTGGAAGGGGTCACCATCGTGGATCGCTGCGATGCCGCGGGCATCACCACGACGCCCGACCGCCTTCGCGTCACCGGAGCCCGCGTTCTCCGGCGGGCCGACGGCAGTACCGAGGAGATCCTCGACGCCGACCTGGTGGTGGACGCGACCGGACGGGGCTCGCGTGCCCCAATGTGGTTGGCGGATCTCGGCTTCGGACGCCCGGACGAGGACAGGGTGCACGTCGGCCTCGGCTACGCTACCCGCATCTACCGTGCCCCGGCGCCGGGGTTGGGCGACGACCGAGGGATCGTGATCGGTCCGACACCCGATTCTCCGCGAGGGGGCGCGCTACAGCTGCTCGAGGGAAACCGCTTCCTGGTGACGCTGATGGGGATGCTCGGCGATTATCCGCCGGCCGATCCAGACGGCTACCTCGACTTTGCCCGGTCCCTGGGGATCCCCGACCTCTTCGAGGTGATCCGGGACGCAGAACCGCTCGAGCAAGCCCGGACCTTCCGGTTTCCGGCGAGCGTCCGCAGACGGTACGAACGACTGTCGATCCTCCCAGCCGGCTTCCCGTGACGGGGGACGGCCTGTGCAGCTTCAACCCGATCTATGCGCAGGGGATGACCGTGGCGGCGCTCGAGGCGCTCACACTGCACCGTCACCTGCAGCGAGGCACCGAGCCACACGCACGCGGTTTCTTTCGCGATGTCGCGAAGGTGTGGGAGATGTCCGTCGGCGGGGACTTGGCTTTCCCGAAGTGATGGGAAACCGCAGCCCGAAGATGCGGATCGGCAATGCCTACATCCTGCGCCTACACGAAGCTGCCGAGCACGATCCCGTGCTCGCTACCGCCTTCATCCGCGTCGCCGCCCTGGTCGATCGTCCCGAGCGGCTGATGAGCCCAGGGACCCTCCTGCGAGTCCTGCGTCAGAACGTGTGGCACCCCGCCCCGGGCGGCGCCCGAGTAGAAATCTGACGCCGCCGAAGAGCGGGACAAGGTCACCGATCAGCGTCGACGCCGCTGCGAATCCAGTGCTGGATCCGCCAGATCGCGTTGTACAGATTCCACGGTGCGACGTCGTAGGTGTCCCACGGCTGACCGACGTGCGCGGTCCATTCGGGAATCCGCCCACAACAGATCCGGTGATCGAACACGGAAAGGAGGGCATTGCAGAATGCAGTACGCATCAGGTTTCTCCTGAGTCGGGGCGGCCCCGGACCGGGGCGAGCCTAGGTGCGTTCTGCGCATACGAGGACACTACCGGGCTCCAACGAGACCCTATGGCCGCCACGGCCTAGAATTTCGGGTGCACAGTTCCGCAGACGCGGCCGATTCGAGCGCGGAGAGTGGCAATGCAAGTGGGAACGCTGTTCGGCAAGTACCGGCTGGACCGTCCGCTGACGGTCGATGTGAGCGGCGAGGTGTGGGCGGCGTTCGACACGGTCACGTTCCGTCACGTCGTGGTGCGGGCACTGCCGCCGGACGCTTCCGAGGACGACGAATTCTGCGATCGGTTCGAACGGGAAGCCGGCATCGCGGCGCACATCCGGAACCCGCACGTGGTACCGATCCACGACTTCGGGCAGATCGGCAACCGACTCTTTCTCGCAACGCCGACGACCCAGGGCACGAACCTGCGGACGATCCTCGCGACCACTGGGCCGATGGAGATATCACGCGCGGTCGGCGTTGTCGAGCAGCTGGCGTCGGCGCTGGAGGCAGTGCGGGCGGCCGGGCTGGTCGAGCAGGAAGTGTCGTCGGCGAACGTCGTCGTGCAGGACGGGGGACTGATCCAGCTCACCGATGTCGGGCTCCCGATGATCCTCGGCGCCGCGTCGGGCGTCTACGGCCTGACCTGCGTGTTGTACGAGTGCCTCACCGGCGAGGTGTTCCCGACGTCGGCGATCCCGACGCCGCCCGTCGGCATGGCCGCCGTGATCGCACGCGGAACGGCGGTCGACCCCGCGCGGCGCTATCGGACTGCGGGCGAGCTGGCGGCTGCCGCTCGTCTCGCGGCGCCACCACCGCAGCCTGCCGCCGAGACCACTCCCGCGACCCCACCGATCGTCCGGAATCGCCGTCTCGTGGTCGCCGGACTTGCGCTCGCCGCGATCATCGCTGCCGCAATCGTCGGTGGTGTGATCATCGGGTCGGGAGCGTCATCGCCCGACGTCGCCGTGCCCACGCCGTCCTCGGGCGCGGCCGGACCGGCTTCGCCGTCGTCGTCACCGACCGCCATGACGAACCCGACCGCTGCCGAGCAGGTGCCGCCGGTGCAAGCACCACCACCGACTCAGGCGCCGGTCGCGGAGGCTCCCGTTCGAGAGGAGGTCCCACCTTCACCGACTCCGGCACCGCAATCACCACCGATAGCGCCGCTACCCGCACCGCCTCCGGCAGCGTCCGCTCCGCAGGTGCTGCCGTGCTATCCGGGTTACGAGCACACCCCGCCCCCGGACGGTCCGTGTCTCCCGCCCGGCTCGCCACCGGCGAATGCACCGGCACCCGTGCCGGCCCCTGCACCCGCGCCCGCGCCTGCCCCGCAGGTGCTGCCGTGCTATCCGGGATACGAGCACACCCCGCCCCCGGACGGCCCGTGCTGGGCTCCTGCGGGCCCGTGATGTCTCACCGACGATTGTCGGCGGCGATCCAGGAGTCGTAGACCTCGCTGACAGCCGCAGCGATCGCTCGGCCGTGCAGCATTCGTGCGGGTCGGGATTGTTCGATCTGGATTCCGCCGGCCGCATCGGCAGTCAGGCGGTTGACGAGGTTGGATGCGGATTCACCGCAATACCGTTCTCCGGAGTGGGCCACGCGAACGCGGATTCCGCTTCCGTCGACTGCCTTCGCGATCGCGTTGCGGAGGTCCGACTTGAGCCGCGCGGGAGCGAGTCCGCCGATGAGGACGTCGTTTCCTCTGTAGCCGTGAAACGACAGCGCCCACTGGAATCGTCTCGCCGACAGCGAGCGCAGGAGCGGAAAGCTGTGGACGCTGAGATCAGTCGAGGAAATGTGCCATGCCCGATAGGCGTGGCCTATCGGTCCCCACCCTTTGCACGCCCACAGCGTCGAGTCGTGTGATCCCAGTGAAGCGACGACCTGCTCAGCCTGCTGATCCGTTCGGGTTTCGATGGCCCCACCGTGCGGTGCCAGGACCACGAGACGGTGATGTCGCCCGTCGTCTTCGAGTCGCTCGATGAACTCACCCTCTATTTCGGCCTCTTTCTCGGTCATGGCGGGGTCGATGCACCGAAAGTCGAGGATCACCGTCTGTCCCGGCGCCGCGCCGAGCCGACGACAGCCACTCTCCGTTATCCGGATGGTGTCGACTTCTTCCATATCGGTATCCGGGATCAGCGTGAACAGTGCGGTCGTTCCCCCGTGGCTGACACGAGCCTGCTGACGCGGCTCCGCTCCCATCCGAGTCAACATCCGCGGGTGAATCCCGATACGTTCGCCGGTGGACGCGCCGGTGGAGCGATCGTGACGTACTGCGAGGCACAACGGCATCGAAACCGGCTGGAACGGATGCTGTTCGAACACCTCTTCAGGTTAGGCGCGAATCCGTTGCGGGTGCGGTCGAAACACACAATCGCCACCGATCTCGACGCGCGAATCCTGTGACGCGACGAGCCCCCTTGTCGGCAGTCCTCGCGCGGCGAAGACTCGAATCCATGAGTAATAAAGCAGTGGTCAGTCTCACCACCGGTCTCGAGGACGCCGAGAAGGTGACGGTTGCGTTTCTGGTCGCGGTCGGCGCGGCAGAACAACAGCGCGAGACGCTGATGTTTCTCACGAAGGAAGCGGTACGGCTCGCGCTCGACGGCACTATTCAGGGCGTGGCATGCGAAGGTTGTCCGCCGCTTCCCGATCTGGCAGCACGATTCGAGACCGCGGGCGGCATCTACATGGTGTGCCCGATCTGCTTCGAGGCCAAGCACCTCGACAAGGACGCGCTGGTATCCAATGCCGAACTCGCCGGGACGGTACCGATGTGGAAGTGGATAGGCGACGAAGGGGCGGTCACGTTCAGTTACTGACCGGCGAAACCAGTGGGAGCCGGGTCCAGTTACACTGCGCGCGAGTGTAATCGAGTCGATTCCGATCTGGAATCACGGGGGACAGGACCGGAAGTGACGGACCGCTACGTACTCGCGGACACCGACACCGGAGTCGATGATGCCCTCGCCCTGCTCACCGTTGCACACCACCCCGGAACCGAGATCGTCGGTGTCGGAACCGTGTTCGGGAACTGCACCGAACGGCAGGCCGCGCGGAACGCCCTCACCGTGCTGTCCGTCGCCGGCCTACACGACGTTCCGGTGTGCATCGGACAACCACGTCCCGGGCCGCCACCTGCCACCAGCTCCCGGCACGGACTCGACGGACTCGGCGACCGCGGATATCGGCCGCCACCGGGCGTGTATCCGGCGCCCGAGTCCGCCGTCGATCAACTGCTCCGCGTCGCCGAGGACCGGCCCGGCGCGGTGGACCTGCTGTGCCTGGGTCCGCTGGCCAACATCGCCGCCGCCGTCACACGCGACCCACGGCTGCTGACCCGGTACCGTTCGGTCACCGTCATGGGCGGCATGGGAACCGCCTCCCGTAGAGGCGTCGAGGCAGCAGTACAACCACAGTTCCTCGGGAAGGGTGACACCAACACCAACCACGATCCAGGCGCGGCCACGGTGGTCGCCGCGGCGCCTGGGCAGATTACGTGGGTGGGAATGAATGTCACCGGCCGACTCCGATTGGCCTGGGCCGATCTCGTCGCTCGTTCTGCGGTAGGAAAGACCGCGACCTTCGTCCGCGACATCACCGAGGACTATCACCGCTACTGCACCAGCACATACCGCGCCGAGAATCCGATCTACACCGCACACGATTCCGTCGCAGCCGCCGTGATGCTCGACCCCGCGGTCGTGCTGGCCGCCGACGATGCCCAACCCACGGTGCGCCACGAGGACGGCCGGGCCGCCGTGTGGGGCGTCACTCCAGTACGGGGGCCGGCACACCGATTCGTGACCGACCTCGATTACGGTTCGATCGGAGCGCGGATCGCCGCCACGCTCGACGCTATTCCGCGATCGGGCGCGCGCTAGCAGTGCCCGTGTCACCTGTCGGTATTCGACACGGCGTCGACGCCCCTCATGCGGCGGCGTCGAGCAGATGCAGTTCCTCCGCCACGATCAGATCGACTTCTTCACTGGTCAGACCGGACAACAGATGTGCCGCCAACATCGCTCTCACCTCCTCATGTGCTCCTACTTATTCGTCGAATCGGCGATCGCGATATCGACAAACCGGGCACATTTTCGGTAGATGAATTTCGGCTTCGACCGCAGGAACCCGATCTCGTCCGAAGAGGGGTGGAAATGTCCGGTGACGCGGCTACTTGCCGTCGACCGGAAACGCATCGGCATCCGGCGCGGATGGATCGAATGGTGGCGGGTCGGCCGGATCGAATCCACCGCGCACCGTCGAGCAGGTTGCCCCCGGTTCCGGGTAGGTGTTCGGGTTCTGGCGCAAGGCCGTGAGGAAGTCGGAAATGCGCCGATCGTGGGCGTCGTCGAGCTTCAGTTGGTGACCCCACGACTGCAGGGACACCGCCGAATCGAGCCCGGGGTACGGCGACATCAGGGTGTACGGTTCGCCGTCGACGTTCGCTGCCAATGTTGCGACGTCGTCGGCGCTCAGTCGTTCCGGGTCGTAGGTCACCCACACGGCCCCGTGTTCGAGGGAATGCACGGCGTTCTCGCTGCGAATCGCTGCGGGATAGACAATGCCGGTGCACGTGGCCCAGTACTGGTCGTGTGCGCCACCGAACGGGGGACTCTGGTCGTAGGCCACCCGCTGCAGCGCCTGGACATGGGCGGCGGGCGGATAGTCGACGGTGACGATCCCTTCGATCCCCAGCGACGGGTCAGGATTGTCCGCGCTCGGCGCGAAGTCATGGGCTTCGCGGCCGTCGTCGGCTCCGGAGGCCAGGGTGTAGGCAACGACGGCGACCACTCCTACGACGACCACCACGGCGGCGAGCAGCAGCCAGGGCAGGCGCCGCCGTCTTCCTGGGGACGGTCGAGATTTCGGGTCCTGTCCGCGGTCGATCGTCATTGCCCATCCTTCGTCTCACCGGGCGCCCTGACCGCGCATCCCCATCCACGAAGCATGGTAGTAGACGGTGGGATAACGCCCGGTTGCTCGCCGGTGCGGCGCCGGCGACTACCGCCGGGCCATTGCTGCGATTCGCAGATCACGGGTACGAGTCTGGTGCGCGATCATCAGGATCCGCGCCTTTTCGGCGTCGCCGCTCTGAACGGCGGTCAGGATCTCGCGGTGCTCCGTTTCGATTTGCTCCAGATTGGAGGAAGCCTGGGCCTCCTCCGCGTCATAAACCCGCAACTGAGCGTCGAGCCGGTCCATCAGCTGGGTGATCGTCTGATTGTGAGCCGCGCTGCGAAGCGCGCTGTGCCATTCATTGTGTAGCGCCAGGCTTGTCGAGGGATCGGGTGATTCGATTGCCTGCTCGAACAACCGGCTCAACCGCGCCAGGTCCAACTCGGTGTGGCGGGTCGCGGCCGAGTACGCGATCGCGGACTCGAGTGCGATCCGTGCCTCGCAGATCTCGAGCACCTCCTCGGGGGTGCGCTCGCGCACCCGGTACCCACGCGGCGCCTGCACCACCAGGCCCTCGTATTCGAGTCGCTGCAACGCTTCCCGCACCGGTGTACGAGACAGTCCCAACTCCGCGCCGATCGTCGCCGGTATCAACATCGTCCCGGGCCGGTCGGCACCGCCGGTGATCCGCTCACGCAGCTGTTTGTACGCCGACGATTCTCTCTCCATCGAGTTCCCCTGTCCGGGCACGAACGCCATGCCACGGAGCAAGCCTTACCAGAGGTGAACAACCCGAGTAAAGAGTTTGAATCCATGTGTATACAGATGCAGACATAGTTGTGCAGATGTTCGTAGGCTCCTCCGCGTCAGCACAAGGAGTAGCCATGAATATCGACTCAGCACGCCGAGCTCTCAGCCGGAAAACAGGAACTGTCGGATCGGGCGTCGTCGGAGATGTCTGAGACGAAACTTGCCGCACCACGCATCACTCGGCCGGAGCCGGCGAGGGAGGATCGTCGTCGGCCGCGCGGTGCCGGCGCGCGGCACCGACTTCAACCGTCACTGTTGCTGCCATGGGTGGTGCCCGTCCTTGTCATCCTCGGCTGGCAGTGGGCGTCCTCGACCGGGGCGATCTCACCCTCCATCCTGCCTCCGCCCAGCAAGGTCCTTGCCACGGCAGACCAGCTGTGGACCGCCGGAGAACTGCAGAAGCACCTGACGGTCAGCCTGCGCCGAATCCTGATCGGGTTCTCCCTCGGAGCGTCGATCGGACTCGTGCTCGGCTTCGTCGTCGGACTCTCGCGGATCGCCGAGGGACTTGTGGACCGCACCCTGCAGATGTTGCGTGCGCTTCCACACCTCGCCCTGGTCCCGCTTCTGATCGCGGCGTTCGGTATCGGTGAGCTCCCGAAAGTCGTGCTCGTCACGCTGGGTGTGATCTTTCCGGTGTACCTCAACACGGTCGCGGGAATTCGTACGGTCGATCCGAAACTCGTTCAGCTCGGTGAGTCGTATGGGCTGGGTCGAGGCGCCCGAATCCGCGACATCATCGTTCCCGGAGCCATGCCGATGATTCTCACGGGAATCCGCTATGCACTCGGCGTCGCCTGGTTGACGCTGGTGATCGCCGAGACGATCGCCACCAGCGAGGGCATCGGATTCCTCGCTCAGAACGGCCGGGACATGCTGCGCAATGACCGCATCGTTCTCGCAATCCTGCTGTACGCCGTCGCCGGACTGCTCGCCGACCAGGTCACCAGGCTGATCGAGGCCCGGGTCCTGCGCTGGAATCCCCACTATCAGGGAGGGAATCGCTGATGCCTGCCACCAACCTCGTCGGCCTCGATCTGATCGGCATCGGGCACCGATACCGTGACAAGACGGTTCTCCACGATCTCGACCTGACCGTCGCACCCGGTGAGTTCGTCTCGTTCCTCGGCCCCAGCGGAGTCGGCAAGTCCACGCTTCTGCGGATCATCGCCGGGCTCGAACAACCGACGCACGGCGCCGTCGAATCCACCGGCAGCACCTCCGGTGGCACGATGTCGCGGATGATGTTCCAGGAGGACCGTCTGCTTCCGTGGCGGAACGTCCTGGACAACGTGCAGCTCGGAACTCGGAGTCAACGCGAACGCGCCCTCGAGCTGCTGCGCGATGTAGGTCTGTCGGGGCGTGAGAGAGACTGGCCGTCAGAGCTTTCCGGAGGGCAGCGTCAACGGGTTGCGCTCGCCCGGGCGTTGCTGCATCGGCCTCATGTCCTCTTGCTCGACGAACCGTTCGGCGCCCTGGACGCGATCACCCGCGTGGCGATGCAGCAACTTCTCGAACGCGTCCTGGCCGAGCAGCCGAGGACGGTTCTGCTCGTGACCCACGACGTGGAAGAGGCGCTCGTGCTCTCCGACCGCGTGCTGCTCCTCACCGAACAGGGCATCACCCGTGATCTCAGGATCCCGCACGCCCGACCACGACACCGCGGAGACGCCCAACTCGCGGCCTGGAAAGAGGAGTTGCTCGACGGACTCCTCCAAGCAGACAACGCGCTCTCTTATCCCTAGTCCCACCTCCTGGTCCCATTGAAAGGCCCTCACCTCATGTCACCCCGCGTCACTTCACAACTCCGCGCCCTCGATCGGCGAGGATTCCTCAGGGCCGCCGGCGCCGGAGTCCTGGGTCTTTCCGCCCTCTCGCTGACCGGCTGCGGTGCGTCGGCATCCGGCGCGGCGGGTGGCCCGCTGACCGAGGTTCGTTACGCATTGATCGGCGACGGGAAGGCTGAGCCCGGCACGATCCTGCGCAACAACCTGGGCGGATTCGACCTCGCCACGGATCTAGGGGTCCCCGTCCAGTGGCCGTCCGGTTTCCCGGCTTCACTCCCGGTGATGGAGGCCGTCAAATCGGGAAGTGTCGATTTCTCCTTCGCCACTGCCACTGCGGTGATCTACGCCATCGGCGGTGGTGTGCCGATCGTTCCGCTGGTTGCATATCCACTTCCCGCCAACGAGGTCGACATCCTGGTTCCGCAGGGATCGGACATCAAGTCGGGTGCAGATCTGCGAGGACGCAAAGTCGCGGATCATCGCGGCACCACCGGCACGTACAGCTTGGTGAAGTATCTGGAGTCGGTCGGCCTCACACTCGACGACATCGAGTACGTCAATCTTCCCGCCGCAGATGCGGAGGCCGCCTTCGCGGAGGGCAAGGTCGACGCGTGGATCAGCTGGCAGCCCACCATCGAGTTGGCCAAGCGCAAACACAACGCGGTCGCACTTCCCGACGTGAAGACGTACGACTACGCCTTCTTCGTCGCGAGTGAGGACTTCGCATTCAACCATCCGGATGCCGCGGCCACACTGGTTCGGAACGTGCGCGATGCGCAACGCTGGATCGACGGCAACCCCGAGGTCGCGGTCTCCGCGTTCGCCGAACTGGGTGGATTCGGGAACAGTGATCTCGAGGAGCAGGTGTATCTCGACCTTGTGAAGGCGAGACGCCTGTCCTATTCCGGCGCAGGTGAATTCACTGCGCTGGATGCGGCCGCGATCAACGGAACCCAGGACCTCGCGGACAACTTCCACGACCTCGGTGTGTACCCGGACCGGGTCGACGTCACCACCTGGTTGCAGGATTCGCGTTTCGACTCGATCAAGTCAGTCATTACTCAGGCTCTCGCGAAGTAGGTATCATCACACATGTCTTCCTCCCGTATGCATCTGGCCGCCTTCGTTACCGCGGGCCCGGGTCGGCCCGGCGGCTGGCGGTACCCGGGGTCGGTACCCGGCTGGCTCAGCGCCGGCTACTACCAGAACATCGCCCGCACGCTCGAAGACGCTCGTTTCGATCTCGCGTTCTTCGCGGACATCCTCTCCGTGCCCGACCGCTTCGGCGGCAGCCCCGACACCCAGCTACGCAACGGTGCACTCGGTTCGATGCGCCTCGACCCGCTCCACGTGCTGTCGTCGATGGGTGCGGTCACTTCGCATCTCGGCCTCGCCGCCACGGTCTCCACCACGTACGCGCAACCGTTCACCGTCGCGCGATCCTTCGCCACCCTGGACCACCTGACCGAGGGGCGTGCGGCCTGGAATGTGGTGACCTCCTTCCAGGAGTCGGAAGCGCGAAACTTCAACCGGGACGAACAGTTTCCCCGTGAACAGCGATACGAGCGGGCAGACGAGTTCCTCGAGGTTGCGGGAAAGCTCTGGGACAGCTGGGAGGACGACGCTCTCGTCCTCGATACCGAACAGCCCCTGTTCGCCGACCCGGATCGAGTGCACCCGATCCGTCACAAGGGCGACTGGTTCACCGTGCAGGGGCCGCTGAACGTCCCCAGGCCTCCACAGGGCTACCCCGTGGTGATCCAGGCCGGTGCGTCCGCCAAGGGCAAGGACTTCGCAGCACGGTGGTCCGACGTGATCTTCTGCAGCCACGCGTCACTCGAGTCCGCGCAGGACTTCTACAAGGAGATCAAGGAACGGGCTGCCGCTCACGGCCGCGACCCCGAGGCTGTGAAGATCCTCCCGTCCATCGCGCCCGTCGTCGGGGCCACGACGGCGATCGCGCAGCAGACATTCGAAGAACTCTTCGACCTCGTACCGCCCCTCGGTGGATTGTCCACACTTGCCTACCACTTGGACGTGGACCTGTCGACGTTCCCACTGGACGAGCGACTCCCCGACGTCGAGGTTCCCGGCGTCGAAGGCCACTACCAGGAGGTCAGGGAGATGACCGAGCGGGAGGGGCTGACCCTGCGTGAGCTCGGGAAGCGCTACGGCGGTCGCGTGGAAGGTGGATTCATCGGCACTGCAACAGAAGTCGCCGACGGGCTCGAGGAATGGTTCGGGCGGGGGGCCTGCGACGGATTCATGGTGCAGGCTCCGTACCAGCCGGGAGGATTCGAGGACTTCACCCGCCACGTGGTTCCCGAGTTGCAGAGGCGAGGACTGTTCCGCAAGGACTACGAGGGGAGCACCCTGCGCGAGAACCTCGGGCTACCCCGAGTGCAGAGCGGGGAGTGGGCCAACCGGGTGCGTCGAGCCGCCGAGGCCGCGCGGTGAGCTCCGGCGTCGCGGAAGTGTCCGGGCACACGGTATCCGGGGCGCCGGGACGATTCATCCTCGATGCCCGCGAGAACCACCTCGTCTCGGATTCACGGTTCGGCCCGGCCGAGGCCATTCAGGCCGGCGAACTGCTCCTGGCAGCGATCGTTTCGTGCGCAATGGCGAACATTCAGTCCAACGCCGAGGCCGACGACATCCGCGTCGACAACATCGAGGTACACGCGTCCCATCGACGGGGTACGACCGACCCGACTCGCTACGACTTCACTGAAGTGCGCATCGAGATTCACGGGGTGGACCAGCCGACGGCCGACTCACTGGCGGCGAAGTTCGCGGCGTCCTGCCCGATCTACAACACCATCGGGCGGGGGAGTGGAATCGATTTGACCGTCATTGCCCACCCCTAGTCGAGGTCGCGAGTGGCGCAGATTCAGAGTGACGGGCGTGTGCGAGAGATCGCGGTGTCGATCACGGCGAAGATGTCGCGCTGTGGAACCGTGTCGCCCGCGGCCGTCTGGGCTGCTTCGATCAGATCATCGACGAGACTGTCGAACAGCAGTGCCGTGTGAGGGTCGGTCCGGTGGCCGGGACTGTCGAACGCGTGCAGCGCATCGACCGCGTCGCGGAACCGGCCGAGCCCCTCGGGGGCCTCGCTCACCGGCATCGTCTGCACGTTCATCGTGCTCAGCTCCGAACCATGCTGTTGGACAGCCGGGATTCGTTCAATGCTCGGCTGGCGGGATCGCAGCGGTACTGACCGGTGGTGGTGTGCCGGTAGCCCGGACCGTCCTTGGCGACGGTGTGCCCGCAGTAGCGGCATTCGTGACCGGACTGCCCGATGCGGATGGTTTCGATGGTGGGATACGTGTTGGTGCTCATTGCTCTCGTTCGTCGGTGTGGTCGGCGGTGTCTGTGAAAGTGGGGTTGAACGGCCGGGGCGGACTTCGCGGCGCCACTGCTGTCGGCGGCAGCGTCATGCGTATTCGGCGACAGGCTCGGCCGAACCGACGTGGGCGCGCTCCAGTGCCTCCCAGACGAGGTCGTAGCGCTTGAGGGTCATCTCGTCCGCGTTCGCGAGCAGGGCGTCGAGGAGGGAGTGCGGATCGTCCTGCCAGGAGTGCAGCGCCGCCGCGACGGTTCTGTTGGTGAACAGACCCGATTGAGCAAGGGCATGACTCCACTCGTCGAACAGACCGCTGTGGATGCGTTCGACGGCGTCGTGGTCGAAACCCTCGGCGACGAAGTCGCGCGCGAAGGTTGCCGTGACGTAGTCACCGCAGGTAATCGGTTCTGCATTCATCGGTGCGAGCACCCTCCGTCAGTGGCGGCGTCGGACCAACGGGCGACCCCGGTTCGTGAGTATGAGACAGGTCACATCATCGCCGACTGCGGGGAGATGGCGCATCGGCCGAATCACCGGGGGGTATACCTATCTTCTGGTCCCCGCGGCCCTCGTCCGGCGGGGACACGGGCCGTTCTGCCTGGTCACGGCCTCTCGCCTCGGAAGGAAGCTCCTATGACCGTCACGGACCTCGATGTCCTCCCCAACCTGCGCGACCTCGGCGGGCTTCCGCTCACCGAGGGGCGACGGACCCGGGCCGGGGTGCTCTACCGCAGCGCTCTGCCCGCGCCCGGCGATGCCCGACCGACCACGGTCGAGGAGTGGCCGGCCCGCACCGTCGTCGACCTGCGCAGTCCCCAGGAATTCGCGACCCGCGAGCATCCGCTGCGGTCTGAGAAGACCGCCGTGCACCGGATCTCGCTGCTGTCCGATGCCGAGGTCGCCGCGCCGAACCAGGGTGACCGGCTCGCCGACGTCTATCTCGGGATTCTGAACAATGCGGGGGAGCGTCTCGTGGACGTCCTGCAGGTGGCGGCCACCGCCCCCGGCCCGGTGTTGCTGCACTGCGCGGCAGGTAAGGACCGCACCGGGGTCGCGGTGGCGTTGCTGCTGCGCACGGCCGGAGTCGAGCCCGACGACATCGTCGCCGACTACGAATCGACCAACCAGCACATGGACGCCGTCGTGGCCCGCATTACCCGCTTCGCTCCCGAACTCGGCCGGGCGCATCCCAGCGACCGCGATCTGCGGGGTGCGGTCCCCGAAGCCATCGAGGGTGTCCTCGCCCGCTGGGACACCCACCCGGGTGGCATGCACGCGTGGCTGCGGTCGCACGGTGCCACCGACGAGACGATCCGGCTCTGGATCGCGCGTTTCACCGGGTGACCGACGGACCCGGGCGCACCGCCGTTCTTCCGCGGGACTCAGCGACTCACGGCGACTCTCGTCCGGTCGTCGTGCGGAGCACCGGTGATTCTGCTGCAGCCGCCCTCGCGGCCGAGCAGTGTCCTGCCCAGCAGCACCAAGCCCCACGGGCCTATCACCCAGACCGGCCACGGGTAGATCATGACGCCGGTCGCGAGCGAGACGATGCCCCAGATCACGATGTTGATTCCTCCGGCGGCGAGCCAGGCGAGCCACTCGATCCGCTGGTGACCCGGGATGAGACGACGCGCGGGGCGGATCGTCGGTGCCGCGGGCCGCGCGGTGGCGACCGCGGAGGGTGCCGACGGAAGATCACGTAACACCTCATGCGCCTGCTGCTGGGTGGTCGACCGATACACCTGTGCCACCCGCTGGTCGAACTCGCCGATGGTCAGTCGCCCGGCGGTGAGGTGCCGCCCGAGTTCACCGACGACCTGTTCGCGTTCGGAATCGGATATTCGGATGTTGTCCGCGTCCTGCATCGGACCCTCCTCGGCGATGACATTCCACTATGGAATGTCGCTACTACCATGATCGATATGCCACAGTGGAATGTCAACCCCCGACTGCGCGAAGGACCGTGCCATGGCCGAACGCCCCCTCAATGCCACTGCGGCATCGCTCCTCGGGTTCCTGCACGAGGGATCCAAAACGGGATGGGATCTGGTGGTGACCGCGCAGGAACGCATCGGCAAGTTCTGGTCGATCACGACCAGCCAGGTGTATCGGGAACTCGCCGCGATGGAGCGTGCCGGGTTGATCGAGGCGGGGGAACGGGGCGCCCGAGAGCGCAAGCCCTACACGCTCACCGAGGATGGTCGCCAGGCGTTCGCGGACTGGATCGAGCGCGACCCCGGCCCGGAGAACATTCGCTATCCGATGCTGCTCACCGTCGCGTTCGGCGCGCACCTTCCGCCCGAGCGGTTGGCCGCGATGCTGGACTCACACCGCGCAGCGCACGAGCGCCAGCTCGCCGAATACGAGCGTGACGCCGCAGCGCACGGTTCCAACCGATTCGCGCTGGCCACACTCGACTTCGGGATCGTGTACGAACGTGCGGTACTCGAATGGTTCGATCGTGTCGGGAACCGTCTGGGTCAGGGGCAGACAGGTCTCTGAGGACTGTCAGCCGATCACACCGTCTTCGGCACCGACAGTCGTCGGCAGGTCCACCAGTTGCGGCGCACCGGCTTCGTTGCAGATCACGGTGACGAACGCCGGAAACACTATTCGCCACGAGCCGCCGACAGGAGACAACGCGCTCGCGGCGAATTCGGCCCATTCCTTCGGCAGCAACGTCACGGGTTCTTCCTGCAGCCATTGCGGCGTGGGAATCCGGCGGTTCTGCTCCTCGGCGGGATCGACGATGAACCGCACGTCGGTGGCGGTACCGGTTCCCACGTTGCGGAGCCGGAATCGGTCGACGGGTCCACGGATGCGCTGGACGTCGAACTCGACGTGCTGCGGCTGTGGGAATGCTCGCTGCGCGGCTTCGGCGATCCGGGTCAACGCGGCGACTTGGTCGAGCGCCGCGTCCAGCGCGGCCTCGGCCTCGTGTCTGGCCTGTTCGGCGAGGGTTGCCTTCCGCCACGCTGCGGCGGTGGTGGCACCGAACAGCACCGCAGCCGCCGCGCTGACCCACGATGCGGTTCTCATGCGCGGAAACTTACCCGAACGCATTTCGGGGAGGCTCGCTGGTGACGTCTCCGTGAGCGGTGAGGCGCCGGGCGATGGTCAGGGGTTGACGGAGAGGAACACGTAAGCAGCCAGCAGCACCAAGTGGACGCCGCCTTGGAGGCGGGTGGCACGCCCGGGGACCACCGTCAGCATGCCCACCACCACGGTGATGGCGAGTAGCACGACCTGAGTGGGACCGAGTCCGAGCAGAAGTGGGCCGTCCAGCCAGATCGAGGCGACGGCAATGGCCGGGATGGTCAAACCGATGCTGGCCATCGCCGATCCCAGGGCCAGATTCAAGCTGATCTGGATCCGGTTTCTCTGCGCCGCCCGCACCGCGGCGAGGGTTTCCGGCAGAAGCACGAGCAGCGCGATGACCACGCCGACGATGGATTGTGGCAATCCGGCGTCCTCGACCGCGTCCTCGATCGCAGGGGACTCGACCTTCGCCAATCCCACGACGGCGCACAACGCCAGTACCAGCAGGGCGAGGCTCATTCCCGCCATCCTGCCTGTCGGGGGTGCGGCGTTCCGGCCATCGGCGTCCACCGGTTCATCGGCGATGACGGGCAGGAAGAAGTGTCGATGCGGTCCGGTCTGGGTGAGGACGAACATCCCGTACAGAACCAGCGAGGCCACTGCGGCGAATATCAATTGTGCCGAAGAAAATTCGGGACCGGGCCGACTCGTGGTGAAGGTCGGCAGCACCAGGCTCAAGGTGGCCAGTGACGCCACCGTCGCCAGTGCGGCGCCGGTACCCTCCGCGTTGAACAGCGCGACCCCGTATCTTCGCGAGCCGACGAACAGCGACAACCCCATGATGCCGTTGACTGTGAGCATCACCGCCGCGAACACCGTGTCGCGGGCAAGCGAGGCCGTCGCCGGGCCACCGGAGATCATCAACGTCACGATCAATCCGACCTCGATGACGGTGACGGCGACAGCGAGAATCAACGATCCGAACGGCTCGCCGACCCTGTGTGCAACCACTTCGGCGTGATGAACAGCAGCCAGCACTGCACCGACCAGCACCACCGCTACGACGAGCGCCAGAACCGTGCCGATGTCTCGGCCCCAGGTCACGCCCAACACCGCAACGGAGACCGGTGGAATCAGCAGCGGCCACTCCGCAGTGACCGACCGCCACCCGAACGCCATGATTAGACCTTGCCAGCTCGGTCCGCTGACGTGCACGGCAATGCCGAGTTTCAGCCGCCCAGCACCGCGGACAGTCTGGGCAGTTCGCGAAGCGGATTCGTTCGTTCGATCTCCACGCGATCCGCTGCCGAGAATGTCTCGCTCAACTCTGGCTGAGGGTCACCGGACTCGAGGAGCGTGACCTGGCTGAACGGCCAGTCCGAGCTGAAGACGACGTGGTCCTTCGATGTCACTGCCAGGACACTGGTCATCGACGGTGGAGCGGGACTCAGTGCGGTGTCGTAGAAGAATCGGTTGACGCGGTTCTTCACGTCCAGAACCGACAGCCGTTGCACGCCCGCGGGCCAGAGGTCTGCGATCGGAGTCTGCGCGGCGAGACCGATGCGGTGCGACAGGAACGGCAATGTGCCGCCGGCATGTGCGAGCTGGAAGCGAATGTTCTGGGAAACGCGTCAGCGTTTCGGTCGCGATCGTCAACGTCGCCGCACGAGTGGTGTCGAAGGTGAACTCCTCGACGAAATCCGGTATCGGCGACTCCGGTTTCGCATCCCCGGGAACGGATGCGGGGTGGACGAACACGTAGGCGCCGCGGGCGTTCAGGACTGCCATCAACGGATCGAAGCGCGGATCGCCGAGATAGATTCCGTCGTACGCGGACAGCAACACGACACCGTCGAGGTGCAATGTGTCCAAAGCATATTCGGCTTCGGCGATCGACGCGGCGACGTCGGGCATGGGCAGCACCGCGAACGCACCGAATCGTGTGGGGTGCTGTTGGAACAGATTCGCGGCATAGGTGTTGCAGTAGCGGGCCAGGTCGTTGGCTTCCCTGCCGCGTAGGAAAGAAACCCCCGGATCGGAGACGGACAGTGCTTGGGCGCCGATGCCGTATCGGTCCATGAAGTCGAGTGCCGCTTCTGGTGACCAGGTGGGTGTCGGGTATCCGCCGATGGTGACGTACCCGTGCGACAACAGCGCGGACCGATACTCGGGTGGCAGAAAATGCGCATGCAGATCGATGCGGTAGTTACCAGCGGGCAGTTGGGCATCCACCGCTGGCGCCGCGGAGGCTGTTCGCCCCACTGCCAGCACCGCTCCCACAGCGGCGGTCGCACCGAGAAGCCCTCGCCGCGTCATCGTCGCACCGTTGTTGTTGTTCACTGAGCTCCTTGTGTCGTGTCGCCACACCGTTGACGGATTCCCTCGAAAGGATCCGGAGGACTACTGGTAGTCGGGTATTCCGTTCCCGCTGAGGGCGGGGACGGTCTCTTCTGCCACGCCGGCCCAGTGAACGGCGGCCTTGAACTGTGCCAGCTTGTCGATCACGGTCTGCCCCGAGCGTGAGTGGCCCCAGATGCTGATGCCCTGATGCGTTGCGGGCTCCCACGTGTTCTCATCGATGACGAGGGGATTCCAGCCGACCTCCCATTCGAACCCCGACGGGGTCTGGGCGTAATACGAGAGTTCACGGTCGTTCGTGTGCTGACCGACACCGAGGGCCATCCCGAAGCCCAGTTTCTTCACCCGCTCGAATGACTGGATCATGTCGTCGAGCTCGGCCACCTGAATGTTGAGATGCTGGATTCGCGTGCGGATCGGGTTGATCTTCATGCCCCGGACGTTCGCGATCGCGATCGAATGGTGTCGTTCGTTGACCCGCAGGAATCGAATCTCGAGCGTCAGACCGCTGATGGTCTCGTCGATGTAGTCCGTCAGGCGAGCATCGAAGACGGTGTCGTAGTAGCCGCGCAGCTTGTACGGCTCCTTCGATGTGATCGCCACGTGTCCCATGCCACCGGCACCGGTGACGAAGGCGTGATTCTTCATCACGAGAGGCGTCGCACTGATCAGTGCTCGGGTGAAGATCTCCTGGATGATCCCTTTGGGGCCCGGAAAACGCAGCAGCCGTTCCACTCCGCGAAGCGCGGCTTCGTCGGCAGTGCCCTCATCGATGGGGACTCCGTTCGCGACGACCCTCGCCACGATGCGGTCGAACGTCTCGTGGTCGTCGATCTGCCAGCCGATGGCGGTGACGTCCTCGGCGGGGCCGTACTGCAGCAGGAAGCGGCACTCGTGGTCGTCCATGCGGAATCGGATGCGTCCGGTGTCCAAGTCGTCGACGTGCATGCCGATGGCTTCGGCCCCGAAGCGTCTCCAGTCGGCGAACTTGCGGGTCTCGATGACGATGTACCCGAGTTGGACGTTGCCGAAGACGGACGGGCCGACGACCGCATCGTCGGCGGCCGTGTCTTCACTGTTCAGCGTGTGTGTGCTCATCTGGTGTCCTCAGGCCGACAGGAAGGTGCGGGTGACGTCGTTGAAGAACTCGGCACGTTCCCACTGGACCCAGTGGCCGGCGTTCGAGACCTGCAGCAGGTCGCAGTTCGGCATGGTGTCGGCGAGCATGCGGCCGCCGGACGGTCTGTTCACCTTGTCTGCGGCGCCCCACACCACGAGGGTCGGGGTCTGCAGCGACGACAGTCGCTTGTCGCGGGTGAAGTCCATGCGCCACAGGGTCCCGAGCGCATTGCGGCCGGACGGGCGTCGCAAAGGGGGGTCGGCGACCACAGCAGGGTCGATGCTCGACTGGAAACGCTGATCTATCACCGCGTTGGGAACGGCTGCGCCGTCGAATACCAGGTAGTCGCGGATGAACGACTCGAGCTTGTCCCGCGACGGTCCGTCCCCGCCGTAGTAGGCCAGCAGCGATCTGAGGCCGGGCGTCGGCAAGCCGCGGGTGGTACCGATACCGCCGGGTCCCATGAGCACCATGCGGCCGACGCGGCCCGGGGTGTCCAGCGCGAGCCGCAACGCGCACGCACCGCCGTAGGAGTTGCCGAGCAGATGGGCCTTGTCGACACCGATGTCGTCGAGCAGGTCGCGGATCGCATCGGCGAGGTAGCCGAACGGATCGCTCTGATCGACGCCTTTCGTCGACCGCCCGTATCCTGGCAGATCGGGAACGATGACGCGGAACGACGAGGCGAGTGCGTCGATGTTGCGCGAGTAGTTCGACACGCCGGACGCGCCGGGTCCGCCGCCGTGGAGGAGCACCACGACCGGACCCTCTCCGGTCTCGGCGTAGAAGATGTCCTTACCGCCGACGTGCACTGTCTTCTCGGTCATGGTCGAGGTGGTCACTTGGTCCTCCGAGGTAGGTGGTCGAATGAGTCGATCGTCGGGACGGTCACGGGGGATACGTGCAGATCGAGGCCCTGTGGCGCTCGAGCGAGACCGGTGTCGGGTCCGCCTGCCGCGTAGACGAATCCGTCGGGTCGAATCGCGAGCACGGTGGCGTTCTTGCCGCGGATCCAGTCGATGAGGACATCGTCGGCGTCGACGATCGCCCCTTCTCGCGCGTACGCCCCGGCCGGCAGGATGTCGAGCACGGGGACACCGGCCGCCGTCCAGGAGGCGGTGCCCTCCGAGCTTCCAGCCCGAAGGATTGCCCACTGTCCAGCGAGGACGTCGTCGAGCCGTTCCCGCTCGCCTTTCTCGTCCAGGACCCACGGTTGCGGAATTTGATGGCCGATGGCGCGAGTGCCGCCGCGACCGGGCAGCCTGGTTGTCGGCGACGTTGCGAGAAACCCCTCGGGGTAGAACGCTGCCGGGATCCAGCGACTGTCACGGAGCCAGTTGTTCACTGCCGGCACCTTGGTTGCCAGTCGCAGACCGTGATTGCGCAGGGCAGAGATCGCAGGGCGGCGTTCGGTGATGATGTTGCCGGTCTTCACGGCTCTGCGGGTCACTTCGCGGACGTGCGGCATGCGTTCGATGTGGTAGGAATCGAGGACCGCCTCGGGCAACGACCCGGTGACGACGGCTGCCAGCTTCCAACACAGGTTCGCCGCGTCGCGCACCCCCGCCGACATTCCCTGCCCGATCCAGGGTGGCATCACGTGTGCGGCGTCTCCTGCGAGAAATATCCGCCCGACGCGCCACCGGTCGGCGAACCGCACGTGGTGGCTGTAGACGACCGCGCGCAGGATCTCGACCTGGGTGTTCGTGATGCCCTGCTGTTCGAGGACCGCCCAGATGGCATCGTGGGCGACCAGTTCCTTCTCGTCGGCGCCGGTGGGAACCGGGTATTCCCAGCGGTGATGACCGAGGGGCGTGGGGCAGTCGACAGTGGGCTGGGCCGGGTCGCAGTGGAAACGTAACGAGTCGTGGCCCGGCCACTCCTGGAGCACCTTGGTGTCGATGACCACCCATCGGTCCTCGTAGGTTTGTCCTTCGAATCCGATGCCCAGCTGCCCGCGAGTCGGGCTCGACCCCCCGTCAGCCGCGATCACATACGACGCCCGAACGCGCGTGAACACGTCCGTCGTCAGGTCGGCGAGCATGAGCTGCACGCCGGTGCCGTCCTGGACCACCCGCAGGCACTCGTGTTCGAGTAATAGCTCGACATTGGGGAACCGCTCGACACCGCTGCGAAGTGTCTTCTCCACGGCCGGCTGATAGATGAACTGCTGGGGCGGGTGCCCCGCGCCGCGCGAGACCGGGGCTATGCGGACGAACGGTTTACCGTGGGAATCGACGAAGTTGACCGGCTTACCCGGCAGCATCTCAACGTTCAGGCGGTCGGCCAGGCCTACCTGTTGCCAAATCCGCAGCACTTCTTCGTCTGTGGAAATTGCTCTGGCGCGCCCGTAGATGTTCGGGTCACGCTCGATGACCAGAACGCGTAATCCGTTCATTCCCAATAGGTTCGCGGCGGTCACACCAGTAGGTCCGTAGCCGATGACGGCTACGTCGTATGTCGTGTCGGGCACTTCGAGGACCTCTCGCCGGGTGGAGTATCTCCACCGCTGCCACTACTTAATGTAGTGGTCACTACAATATGTATTGATCGCTACAGTAAGATGGGATACGTTGAGAGTCAAGACACAACCTGTGGAGGTTACGAATGCCCGAGGGCCGGAAACCGCGACGTACACGTTCGAACGGCGAAGAATCGCGGCGCCGCATTCTGGACGCGGCTGTCGAGGTCGCCAGCGAACGTGGATACGACGGAACCTCGATCGCACTCGTCAGTGCCTCGTGTGGTTTGCCCGCCAGTTCGATCTACTGGCACTTCAAGGACAAGGACGATCTGATCGCGGCGGTGATCGAGCGTTCCTTCGCCAGTTGGCTCGAAGCGGTCACCCTGCCGGCCGAGGGGACGCCTCGTGAGTGCATCACGGCGATGTCGATCCACATCGCCAAGGCGCTGCTCGATTCTCCCGATTTCCTACGGCTCGGACTGATGCTGGCACTCGAGCGTCGTCCGACCGAACCACGCGCCCGAACGATGTTCCTCGAAGTCCGCGACGAAGCCACCCGGCGAATAGCGGACACGGTCCGGGAGTTCGCACCCGAATTGGACGGCGCCTCCGTTCACCTGTTGACGACGTATGCCGTGGCATCGGCAGACGGTCTGTTCATCGCCAAGGAGATCGGCGGTGACACCGTGGACCTCCTCGCTCTGTTCGAACTGCACGCCTCGCTCGTCTTCGACGCACTCACCGGGCTTCGGGCCGGCAACCGGAAATCGACCCAGGAGCATTCGTGACCGCTCGCATCGACACCCACCGGCATTTGATGCCACCCGCCTATCGTCGGATGCTCGACGACCGCGGCCTCACCGCGGGGGTTGGCCACCCCGGACTGGTCACCGGCATCGGCGATCGACCTCATGCACCGCTCGGAAATCGCAACCGGGATCCTCTCCTGAGTGCTCCTGCCCGACATCGACGGGTCTGGGGCGAGATCGGACGGGTCTTCGACGAACTCAACGCAGATGGTGTGGTGTTGGTATCGAATGCCCAGGGAAAATGCCTCGGCCACAATGATTTCGAGCCGACCTGGGTGGAGTTGGACAGCCGCGCCGCAGTTCAACCCAGGCATCGCACCCGCGGACAGGTGGATAGCGCTGTGACACAGTAGAGTTACGAACGCTCGAGCTTGGTTGAATTGTTCATAGCATTTACGTTGATCGCCCGAAGACGAGTTGGAAGGGCGGGGCGTACCGCCGGGCCGAGAACTACCCAGCGGTCGCCCGTTCACTTGCGCTTCGAGCTGTTCAGTCCTCGGACCTGAGATCGAGCGCGATGTCGGTGATCATGTCTTCCTGTCCGCCGACGAGTCGGCGTTTGCCGACTTCGAGGAGAATGGTGCGGACGTCGATGCCGTACTGCTTGGCGGCGGTTTCGGCGTGGCGGAGGAAGCTGGAGTAGACACCGGCGTAGCCCAGGGTGAGGGTTTCCCGGTCCACGCGCACGGGCCGGTCCTGCAGGGGCCGGACGAGGTCGTCGGCGGCGTCTTGGAGGGCGAACAGGTCGCAGTTGTGTTTCCAGTCCTGGAGGTTGGCGACGGCGACGAATGCCTCGAGTGGGCAGTTGCCGGCGCCGGCGCCGTGCCCGGCGAGGGATGCGTCGACGCGGGTGACGCCCTCCTCGACGGCGACGACGCTGTTGGCCACCGAGAGTGACAGGTTCTCGTGGGCGTGGATGCCGATCTGGGTGGCGGGGTCGAGGATGTTCCGGTAGGCGCGAACCCGGTCGCGGACCCCGTCCATGGTCAGGCGGCCACCGGAGTCGGTGACGTAGACGCAGTGCGCCCCATACGATTCCATCAACTTCGCCTGCTTGGCCAGGTCGTCGGCGGTGCTCATGTGACTCATCATCAAGAATCCGGAGACGTCCATGCCGAGCTCACGGGCCTTGGCGATGTGCTGGGCGGACACGTCCGCCTCGGTGCAGTGCGTCGCGATGCGGATGGAGCGGACACCGAGCTGGTAGGCGTGTTCGAGTTCGGCGATGGTGCCGATACCGGGCAGCAGCAGCGTGGTCAGGGTGGCGTGGTTCAGGTTGTCGGCGGCGGCCTCGATCCATTCCCAGTCGGTGTGGCTGCCGGGACCGTAGTTGAGCGAGCCGCCGGCCAGTCCGTCGCCGTGGGCGACTTCGATGGCGTCGACACCGGCCGCGTCGAGAGCGGCGACGATGTGGCCGACGTCGGTGGGGGTGGTGCGGTGCCGGACGGCGTGCATGCCGTCGCGGAGGGTGACGTCCTGGATGTAGAGCTGGGTGTCGGTCACTGGTGTGCCTCCGCGGGGATCGTGGTCTGGATGCGCCGGGCGATGGACTCGGCGGTGCGCAGGGCCGCGGAGGTCATGATGTCGAGGTTGCCGGCATAGGCGGGCAGGTAGTGCGCGGCGCCCTCGACTTCGAGGAAGACCGACACCTTGGTGGTGACCGGGCCGCCGCCGGCGGGCAGCAGGGTGTGCACGGGTTCGCCGTCGGGGATCGGGGTGAACTGGACGTCCTGCTTGAGCCGGTAGCCGGGGACGTACTCGGCGACCCGGGCGGCCATCTCCGCGACGGAGCCGCGGATCGCGTCGTGGTCGGCGTCGCCGATCAGCGCGAGGACGGTGTCGCGCATCAGCAGGGGTGGTTCGGCGGGGTTGAGGATGATGACGGCCTTGCCGCGGGCGGCGCCGCCGACCTGTTCGACGGCGTGCGAGGTGGTTTCGGTGAACTCGTCGATGTTCGCGCGGGTGCCGGGTCCGGCGGATTTGGAGGCGATGGACGCGACGATCTCGGCGTAGGCGACGGGGGTGATCCGGGAGATGGCGGCGACCATGGGGATGGTGGCCTGGCCGCCGCAGGTGACCATGTTGACGTTGTCGACGCCGGAGTCGAGGTGCTCGTCGAGGTTGACCGGGGGCACGACGAACGGGCCGATCGCGGCGGGGGTGAGGTCGACGAGCTTCTTGCCGTAGGGGGCCAGCGCTGCGGCGTTGGCCTGATGGGCCTTGGCGGAGGTGGCGTCGAAGACGATGTCGATGTCGTCGAAGCAGTCGAGGGCGATGAGGCCGTGCACGCCGTCGGCGGTGGTGGGCACATTCAGGCGGGCGGCGCGGGCGAGGCCGTCTGAAGTCGGGTCGATACCGACCATCGCGCCCATCTCGAGGCTGTCGGAGTTGCGCAGGACCTTGATCATCAGGTCGGTGCCGATGTTCCCGGATCCGATGATCGCGACTTTGATCTTGTGGGTGTGTGTCATGCGTTGTCCTTCGAGAAGGCGGCGGTCACGGTGCCGAGGGTGGACAGTTCGGCGCGGATGACCGTTCCGGGTGGAGTGGGGACCATCGGGCCGAGGGCACCGGAGAGGATGACCTGCCCGGCGCGCAGGGGGTGGCCGTAGTCGCGGGCCGTGCGGGCGAGCCAGGCGAGGGCTTCGAGGGGGTCGCCGAGGCAGGCGGCGCCGGTGCCCTCGGACACCAATTCCTCGCCGGAGAACAGGCGCATGGATACCTCGCGGGGTTCGAATTCGTCTAGGGTGAGCCAGCTTTCGCCGAGGACGTAGAGTCCGGAGGAGCCGTTGTCGGCGACGGTGTCGGTGATGGTGATGTCCCAGTCGGCGATGCGGGAATCGACGATCTCGAGGGCTGCTGCGGCGCGGGCGACGGCGGCGCGCACCTGGGCGAGGCCGAGGTCGCCGTCGACGAGGTCGGCACCGAGTTCGAAGGCGATTTCGGCCTCGGCCTTCGGTTGCAGCAACCGGCCGCTCGGGACCTCGGGTAGGCCGGTGACGTCCATGTCGGCGAACAGCACACCGAAATCCGGTTGGTCCACTCCGAGTTGCTGTTGCACGGCGGGGGAGGTCAGGCCAATCTTCCGTCCGGTGATGGTGCCGCCGGCGGCGACGCGGAGGTCGGTCAACCGCTGCTGGACGGCGTAGGCGGCGTCGATATCGGTGACTCCCAGTAGATCTCGCACGGGTGCGCACGGACCCGCGGTTGCGGCCGCAAGTCGGTCGGCTGCGGCCACGATCGACGAATTCGACAGGGCTTCGGGCGTGGTGGTTGGCATCGATGACCTCACGGTGGGCTGGTTCGAGATGGATGTTGGGTGCGTTGTTGGTTGTACTGTGCCGGGCCGGATGGTGATACTCAACGAATGAGTCCCGTAGAACGGAACACTGTGGAACGGGGTGACGAGCCGACATCGGTGGTCCGGCGAATGTCGGATCTGCTCGCCGCCTTCGGTCCCACCGACACGGCGCTGGGCGTCAACGAGTTGACCCGGCGGACCGGGATACCGAAGGCGACGGTGTCGCGGCTGGTGAAGGAGATGGAAGGCGTCGGGTTTCTCGAACGCCGGGGTGTCAAGGTGGGGCTGGGCCTTCGGCTGTTCGAGCTAGGCGAGCGGGCCTCTCGTCGCCGGTCGGTCCGCGAGGTGGCGTTGCCGTTCCTCGCCGACCTGCGGGAGGCGACACGGCAGACCGTGCATCTGGCGATCCTCGACGGCACCGAGGTGGTCTACGTCGAGATCCTGCCGGGGCGGGACGCACCGTGGCTGCCGTCCGGCGTGGGTGGTCGTCTCCCCGCGCACGCCACCGGGGTGGGTAAGGCCCTGCTCGCGGGAGCATCGCCTCAGGTGATCGGCGACGTGCTGGCAGCCGGCTTGGTCCGGGTCGGTCCACGCACCATCACCGCGCCCGGGCCGCTGGTGCGGCAGTTGCGGCGGATCGCTTCGAGCGGCATCGCCTACGAGCACGAGGAGTCGGCGCCGGGCGTCGCATGCGTTGCCAGCGCCGTTCGCGTCGACGACGGTCCGCCGGTGGCGGCCGTCTCCGCGTCCGGGTGGATCGGCAAGGTCGACATCCGACGAGTCGGTCCCGCTGTGCATACGACCGCCCTGAGCATTACCCGTGCACTCACCGAGGGTGGTGATCGAGACCGTCGAGCATGAAGCGCCGATGGCCGCTTTTGCTGGCTTTCGCCCGCGCCGATACCTGACCCTCGCAGAGATGACGCGACGGCTATGTCCGGGCCGACTGGGCTCGGGTGAGTGCGGCCTGGGTCGCGGCCTCGACTGTCAGGACGATGAAGTCGCGTCGGCGCGAGTCCCGGTCGCGACCACGCGGAAGGGGTGTCGAGAACAGCCGGTCTGCGGTCTGGAGAGCTACCCATCCGTCGACGAGCGTGATCACAGTGATGAGCAATTCCTGTGCATCGCTCTCGGACAGTTCGGGGACCGCTTCCCGTGCGCTGGCGACTAACGCTCGAGCGTGCTTCTGTCGTGATGCTTCCGCGACAGGTGCCTCGAGCTCGAGTCCTTCCCAGAACAGCAGCCGCGTGAAAGTGGGGTGCTCGCGTTGGTAGTCGAATCGGCGACCGGCATAGTCTGCGATGGCGGGAACCCCGTGACCGGAGAGTTCGACAGCGGCCAGCGTGGTTGCCAGTTCGTGTTCGAGGACCGCGCTGAAGAACGCCTCCTTCTTGCCGAAGTACTGGTAGATGCGCTCTTTGTTCACTCCTGCTGTGTCGGCGATCCGATCGACACGGGCACCGGCCAGGCCGAACGAGCTGAATTCGGTAACTCCGGCCTGGATGAGGAGCTTCTTGGTTCGTTCGGTATCCCACGCCACGGCTGCATCCTACGACAGACTCCAACTGTTTGGTTGCAATCTGCCGCCTCGGGCTCTACGGTCAAAGTGCAACTGAATAGTTGGAGTTTTGGGAAGGGTTGCCTCAGGATGGAATCTCTCGTTCTCGCATCCGCGGTGGTGGAACATCTCGCTCCGACGACTACGAGGTACAGGCCTGTACGGGTGAACCGGCTTGCTCGGGATCTCGTGCCGGCGCCGCCTCCGTCCATCCACGTGCGGGTGGTCGCCACCTGGGTGTCGATATTCCCGCTCGTCACGTTGGGCATGACCGTTATGGCCTTGTCGGGCCCGATCACGGCCGCCTGGCCGACGTGGCTGCGGGCCCTGTCGCTCACCGGTGTAGTCGTTCCCACCGCGGTGTATCTCGTCGTACCGCGTGTGCTTGCCGTGTCCGTCCGGTGGATGAGCTGGCGGCGCGGGCGGTCGGCAGCTGCCGAGCCCTGTGAACGCCTGTAGCGGCGCGAGCGGAGGCTCTCACTCGCACCGCTGGCCTCACGGGTGACAATTCGTGTCGGGGGAGCGAGGTATGTTCTGGTTGCGACGAAAGAGGTCGCCACTCACACTCACGCATCCGAGGCATTCCGGCTCGGGTGGATACGAGGTGCAACCGCGCCTCGTATCTCGGGGGAGTGGCGACCTTTCTCGGCTCGCCACCCCTTGGCTACACGTTCCGCACTGGGCAATTCCGCCGTGCCGGGTCAGGCCGGCTCTGCTGCGATCCGCCCCGATTTCACCGCGGCGACCAGCGTTGCGTGGTCGGATTCGGTCTGATCGGCGTAGCTGACGGCATACCGTCCGATCACCTCGTCCAGGTCCGTGTCGCTGGCGAAGTAGCCGGCGAGCGCCCGCGGATCGAGCGAGCGGGTGTGTGCACGCGCGAGCAGGGCGCCGGCGAGCCGGCCGTAGTCGTCGAGATGGTCTTGTTCCAGACCGGTTGGATCGATGTCCCCTTTGAGGTTTCGGAACTGCCGCACGATGTAAGGGAGGCCGTCGATGGTCGTCCAGCCCAGCAGAATGTCTGATTCCGCCTGCACCAGCCGGGCGCCGTGCACGATCCGCTTGCCCTCGTGTTTCGGCTCGTCGACAGGTAGATACGCCGATAGTGCGGACGGCCGGGCCTGCTTCAGTTGAAGTACGAGCACTTCGTCCCGATTACCGTGCAGCAGGGCTATATAGCTGCGCAGACCCACGCTGCCGGTTCCGACGATCCGGAACGCGACGTCGGACACGGCGAATCGGGTGATCAGGTTCCTGCGAGACTCGCGCAGTGACTCGACATACCGTTCCAGACCATCGGTCACGGCATCGGCGGTGGCGCGATCGACGTGGGTGAGGATCGGCGGGTCGTCGATGAACCGTCGTCGGCGGATCCCGGTATCGTGATCTTCGAGGTGGGCGGTCCATTTCTCCGCCACCTTCTCGCTCGTATTACGTCGTGCTTTCTGCGCAGCCTTGTCGAAGTCGTCGAGCAGCGCGTCGGCCTTTGCCCGCTCGAGCACCGATTTGTCCGGCAACGCATTCCAGGACTGAAGGAATGGCAGTTCGGCGAGATCGCGGATGGTGCGTCGATACGATTTGACGGCGTCTTCGGCGGCCTCGATGCAGCCGTTTTCGGACACACCGCCCTCGCGTCCGGCGAGGACCAGGCTTGCTGCGAGGCGCTTGAGATCCCATTCCCACGGGCCGGGGACTGTCTCGTCGAAATCATTGATGTCCATGACGATCTGACCGTCCGGCGTCCCATACAGGCCGAAGTTGGCAGCATGGGCGTCACCGCACAGCTGCGCTGTCAATCCGGTAACCGGAGAGGTGGCGAGGTCGGCCGCCATCAGGCCGGCGGCGCCGCGGAAGAAGGCGAACGGGGAGGCGATCATCCGGCCGATTCGCAGCGGGATCAGATTTGCCAGCCGTCCCTGATTGCTGGTCTCGACGAATTCGAGCACATCCGGCCGTCCTGCGCCGGCCGCGGCGCTCTCGTGCGCACTCGACGGCACAGTGGCCCGCAACGCGTCGCCACACGCGAAGACGTCGTCCGCCTCGATCGGGGTTCGCAGGTCGACGGCTCGCGCTCGATTCTTCGTCACCACGGCGACACTATCCCAGGTCCTCGCGGCTATCCGCTCGTCGGCGCCATCCCATCGCGCGCGTCTGCCGTCGCTACCTGCGAAGAATGGGCCTCGCGAGCCGGATCCATCGTGCTGCCGTATCGCCAGGACGGGTCGCCGTCTCCGCCACACGACATTGTGGCGGCCGAGTGGTTATGCTTCGGTTTCCGGTGGTCGGCAGCATCCGGCGCTGGAGACACGTCCCGGCGGCATGCCGTGCCGCCGGGCCTTCCTTAACGGAGGAACGCCATGTCCGCTGAATCCGTCGCCGCCACCCCCGAGTCCGCCGGCGGCCACATCCGATTGACCTCACACAGCGGCGGTGTCGGAGCCCTGCCGATCCACTGGGGCGCACCCACGGCGTCCGAGCGCGGTCCGGTGGTCGGCACCACCACCAACCGCGCCCACCGCAACGTGATCGGAACGCACAGCGGCTCGTACAGCATCTACCGGGCACTGGCGGTGGCGTCGGGCGCGCTGTCGCGCCACCACAAGGCCGACCTCACCAATACCGCGCCCACCAACATCATCGGCCCGTATCCGCAGTGGAGCGAGCCCGGCAAGATCGTGAGCCTGGACCCGTGGGGCGCCACGGTGGCCGAGGTCTTCGCCGCCGAACTGGCGGCCGGTCACGACATCCGCCCCAGCATCGCGGTGACCAAGGCGCACGTGATCCTGCCGGAGGTCATGGAGGCTATCCAGAAAGGTCGTCTGCATCCGGACGGCCGCTTCCTGCTGCCCAGTGGTGCTGCGCTGGTCACCAAGGCGGCGATCGAACCCGTCTGGCACCTGCCGGGTGTGGCGGAGCGCTTTCACTGCAGCGAGACGGATCTGCGCCGCGTGCTGTTCGAGGAGACCGGCGGCATGTACCCCGAGCTCGTGACGCGCTCGGACCTCGAGGTGTTCCTGCCCCCGATCGGGGGTCAGACCGTGTACATCTTCGGCGACGCGCGTGACCTGGCCGATCCTGGCGTGGAGCTGACCGCACGCGTACACGACGAATGCAACGGGTCGGACGTGTTCGGCTCCGACATCTGTACCTGCCGCCCGTACCTCACGCATGCGATCGAGGAGTGCATCCAGGGTGCGCAGCGTGGTGGTGTCGGCTTGGTGGCGTACTCCCGCAAGGAGGGCCGTGCGCTCGGCGAAGTGACCAAGTTCCTGGTCTACAACGCGCGGAAGCGCCAGGTGGGCGGCGACACGGCCGATCAGTACTTCGCCCGCACCGAATGCGTGGCCGGCGTGCAGGACATGCGCTTCCAGGAAATGATGCCCGACGTTCTGCATTGGCTGGGCGTCAGAAAGATCCACCGCCTGGTCTCGATGAGCAATATGAAGTACGACGCCATCACCGGCTCGGGTATCGAGGTCGTGGAGAGGGTGGACCTCCCCGCGGATCTGATCCCGGCCGACGCGCGCGTGGAGATCGACGCCAAGATGGCGGCCGGCTACTTCACGCCGGGCGCGGTGCCGGACGCGGACGAACTGGCGAAGGTCAAGGGCCGGGAGTTGGACGGATGAGCGTGATCGGCGTCCGTCCCGACCTGGACACCGGGCGGGCGGAGGGTGCGGCCGCGGCTCTGCGTACCACGTCGGCTGTGCGGGAGCGCGCACGACAGCTGCTGTCCCGTGCGCGCGAGGGCGATTCACTCTGGTTCGCCGTCGACGACGACGCGTTGCACTCGGCCGCGGCCGAGGTTGCCGACGTCACGCGTGCCCGCTATCCGGACCTGAAGATCCCGTACCACAGCCGCTGGCGCCATTTCGAAGCCGGCGGCGTAGACCGCAAGGCCGAGCTGGACACACGGCTGGCTGCGCTGGACGCGCCGGTCCGCGCTCGCGCCATGATCGACCTGGCCGTGGTCAGCGTGCTGCTCGATGCAGGCGCCGGTCCCGACTGGCATTACGACGAGGCAGCCAGCGGGCAGAGCTTCGCCCGTTCCGAGGGCCTGGGCGTCGCGAGCTGGCACGCGTTTCTCGGCGGCCTGTTCTCGAGCGACGCGGCACACCCGCTTCAGGTAGATGCGGCCGGACTGCGCGGCCTGGATGCGAACCGGCTGGCCGAGGTGTTCCAGGCCGGCCCGTCCAATCCGCTGGTGGGACTCGAAGGTCGCGTGCTGCTCCTGCGACGGCTGGGTGAGGTGCTCGGCGCACGGCCCGACGTGTTCGGCTCGCAGGGCAGGCCGGGTGGCCTGTTCGACCTGCTGGTCGCCCCGCAGGGTGCGGCCACGGCGACGGTCGCGGCCCACGACATCCTGTCGCAGCTCCTGACGTCGCTGTCGGGCATCTGGCCTGCGGGCAACGCCATCGGTGCCGAGCCGTTGGGCGACTGCTGGCGCCATGACGCGGTGGCCGGTCCCGGCTTGACCCAGGGCTGGATGCCGTTTCACAAACTGTCGCAGTGGCTGTGCTATTCGTTGCTGGAGCCCTTCCAGTGGGCCGGCGTTCGGGTGGTCGGGGTGGATGCGCTGACCGGCCTGCCCGAGTACCGGAACGGCGGCCTGCTTCTCGACACCGGCGTGCTCCGCCTGCACGATCGGGCCTGGGCTGCGCAAAGCTGGACGGCCGGCGACGAATTGGTAGTCGAGTGGCGGGCGTTGACGGTTGCACTCCTGGACGAACTGGCCCCGCAGGTGCGCGCGCGCCTGGGCGTGGATTCCCGGGCGATGCCGCTGGCCTGCGTCCTGGAAGGCGGCACCTGGGCGGCGGGCCGTGCGCTGGCACAGCGCTCGCGCGGCGGGCTGCCGCCGCTGGTCGTCGTCAGCGACGGCACGGTCTTCTAGAACGAAACGAGGACGAATACATGGGCACGGTACACGTGATCGACCACCCACTGGTGCAGCACAAGCTCACCATGATGCGCCGTAAGGATGCCTCCACCAACAGCTTTCGTCGACTGGCGAACGAGATCTCCGCGCTGATGACGTACGAGGTCCTTCGCGACATCCCGATGCAGGAGATCGACGTCGAGACACCGTTGGAATTCACGACCGGCAAGGTCATCGACGGCAAGAAGCTGGTGTTCGTCTCCATCCTGCGCGCGGGCACCGGCATCCTGGACGGCATGCTGACAATTGTGCCGGGCGCGCGCGTCGGCCATATCGGTCTCTACCGCGACCCCAAAACCCTCGGAGCCGTGGAGTACTACTTCAAAATGCCCGGCGATCTGCAGGAGCGCGACGTGGTGGTGATCGACCCGATGCTGGCCACCGGCAACTCTGCCGTGGCGGCGGTGGAGCGGCTGAAGGAATGCGGCCCCAAATCCATCAAGTTCGTGTGCCTGCTGACCTGCCCCGAAGGCGTTGCCGCCCTGCACAAGGCGCATCCCGACGTCCCGATCTACACCGCCGCCGTCGACCGCCAACTGGACGAACACGGCTACATTCTGCCCGGTATCGGGGACGCCGGCGACCGCCTCTTCGGCACCAAGTAGTAGGCGCTGTCGTCACAGGGCAGTGGTTTCCGGCGCTTCGAGTTCGGTGTCCGGGTGGCTGGGGAATCGCAGCGCGAGTGCTGTCTTGATCTCGACGTGACGCAGCAGGAAGGCGCGCTCGTCGAGTCGCTTGCGCCGCAGCCAGCCGGTCACTTCGTCATTGCATTTACTGGCGTTGCACGAGCCGCAGGCCGGGGCGATGTTGTCCAGGGTGTAACGTCCGCCGCGGGACAGTGCCTGCACGCAGTCGCGTTGCAGCGGCTTGTCGGTCGCGCCGCAGTACGCGCAGCCACCCCACGCCTCGGTCAGCGCACTCCACTGCTCGGCGGTGAGGTCGTGCTCGACACTCTCCATCCGACGCTTGCGTTTACGGGCGCCCCTGGCCCTGCGACTCCGGTTGACCGCCATCGCCCCAGCGTAGGACTCGGGACGGGTCAGCCGGTGACAGGGGGCACGCTCTGCTCGAAGCTGAACACGTTCTCCGGGTCGTAGGTGGCCTTGACCTCGCGCAACCGCTCGCGGTTCGAGCCGTAGTACTCACGTTCCCACTCCGACTCGGCGGCGTTGGGCACGTTGACGTAGGCGCCGTCGCCGTAGGGGCGCAGTGCGCGCCAGAAGTCGGTCGCCCAGCCCAGCGCCGTCGAGTTCAGGGTCGGGTCGTTCCAGGCGGCGCCCGGCTCGCAGTAGAACAGCGCGTCACGGTGCGGGAACGCGGATCCGCCGGGCGGCGCCTGCCGCACAGCCCCACCGAAGCTCGAGCAGAAGAAGTTGCTCGGCGGACTGGGCGTGTTACCCATACAGCGGACGATCAGATCGATCGCCTCGTCAGGGAAGGGCCGGGTGACGAACTGCGAGTAGAACTTCCAGAGTGCGACGTCGTTCGGCCCCCTGTCGACCTCGCCGTACACGGTCGGCCAGGCGTCCTCCGTCACACTCACGTCGGGATTCCCGATCGTCAGCAGCGAGCGCAGCTGGTCCTCGAGTTCTCGCCGCGAACCGCCATACATCAGCGCAGACAGTTCGACCGCGCTCGAATCCACCTCGAGCGCGCTGGTCAGCCGCTCGTCGGCGACCGGCGCGTCGCGTTGCCACGTGCGAAGCAGGGCGGCCAGGTCGCCGTGACCGGTCCACCGCGCGACGAGGAATGTGACGTTCGAGAGCTCGTGAAGCCTCAACGTGTAGGACGTCGCAATCCCGAAGTTACCGCCGCCTCCACCACGGCACGCCCACAGCAGGTCGGAGTTGCTGTGCTCGGTGGCCTCCACGATTTTCGCCGAGCGCGAGCCGTCGGCCACCACGACGTCCACGGCGAGCAGGTTGTCGCACGCCATGCCCATGCAGCGGGTCAGCAGCCCGAAGCCACCCCCGAGAATCACACCACCGAGACCGACGCCGCCCTCCGAGCCGGTCGGTACGACGAAGCCGCGTTGCCCGAGGGCCGCGACCGTCTCCTTCTGCGTCAGACCCGTCCCGACCGTCGCCGTGCGTGCCGTTTCGTCGATCACGATGCTCTTCATCCGACTGACGTCGACGACCAGCCCGCCGTCGATCGACGACCAGCCTTCGAGGCTGTGGCGGCCGCTGCGGGCACGCAGGGCGATGCCTTCCTCGCGAGCCCAGCGAACCGCATTGATCACGTCCTGTGTGTCACAGCAGAACACGATGGCCTCGGGGTACCGGGAATACAGGCGGTTCCAGCCGACCCGCGCCGCCTCGTAGCCGGAATCGCCCGCACGGACCACCTCACCCGTCAGCTTCGCGACAGTGGCAGTCAGGGGCTTCACCTCACGATCAGTGTGAGAAGACATCGGCGTCTCCGGGCTCGGTGTCCAGTACCTCGCGTTTGAAGATCAACAGGTAGGCGAAGTACACCCCGCCCGCGAGGAGCAACCCGACCGCTATCAGGATCGAGGTCACGGCACTCGAGGGCGACACGATGACGAACAGCACGACAGCCGACCAGACCAGCGCACCGATCGCGACCGGCATTTCGAAGCGACCGAGATCGAACGCGCCCTCCTTACGATCCAGTCGTCTCCGCACCGCAAGATAGAGGACGATGATCGCGCCGTAGAGGACCGCCGAGATGACCGTCCCGACCGTGAGCAACTCCAGCAGTGCGCCACCAGGCAGCACGGCCATCAGGACGACTCCCACGACGACGATCAAGATGGTCGCCGGAATGGGTGTCTGCGTACGCGAGTTGACCCGGCGCATCAGTCGGTAAGCAGGGAAACGTGCGTCGCGCGACATCGCGAACACCATCCGCGAGCAGGTGGCCAGGGTCACCATCCCGGCGCCGAAGAATGCAAACGCGATCGCGACCAGCAGCGTCCTCTCCATCACCGGACCCAGTTGATCGCGCAGGATCGCCGCCACCGGCGTGTCACTGGCGCTCACCCGGGGGATATCTTTGATCGCGATCGTGAGCGCGATCAAGAACACCAGTCCCAGCACTGCCGCCGCCACGACCGATCCCACGATCGCGCGCGGGACGCTGCGAAACGGATCCTTGGCCTCTTCAGCCATATTCGCCGCGGAGTCGAAGCCGACGAGCGTGGCGAGCCCCATGATCATCGCAGCCATCAACCCGCCGCCGACAGCGAAATAGTTGGGGGCGCCCTCGGTGATACCGCGCGAGGTGAGGTTGTCGACCGAGCCCTCGCCCGTGATCGCCACAGCGACGAAGAGTCCGATTGCCAGCACCACGACGATCACCAGTTCGAGCCCCACCGCGCCCGACGTGATCAAGCCGACGAGGCGCGTCGAGAACACGACGAGCACCGCCTGAACAAGCACTACGACGAGTGTGATCACGCGTGCCGTGTCCTCGTCGGGCTGCATGCCGAACAGCGGCATGAGCGCGGAGCTTGCCATCGCGTTGTCGACCGTCACCACGCCGAGCGCCAGGTAGCAGAAGGTCAGCCAACCGAACAGCCAGCCGACTTTCGGGTTCGCCAGCCGCGAGGCCCATTGGTAGGAGGAGCCGCTGAGTGGGATGCGGGCCGCGAATTGGGCGATCACCAGCGCCACCAGGGTCTGCCCCAGTGCCACGATGACCCAGAGCCAGATTCCCACCGGCCCGGCGTCTCGGAGTACGTCGTCGTAGGTGCCGAAGATCCCGACCGCCACCGAGATGAATGCGAACGAGACGGCGAACACCTGAAAGGAGCCCAGGGTTCGCTTCAGCTCCGGTTTGTAGCCGCAGTCTTGACATTCTTGATCGGCGTTCTGTGCGCCCATCACGTTTTCTGCCGTCATCTCGGCCGCCTCACGTTCAATCGGGAACTGCGGAGAAGTGGAATCGTTCGAAGAGACCCGTCACAACGAGGCTCGTTCCGCGATCAGAGCGAGACCGGTCTGTTTTATCGTCCTCCTCGAGGGTGCGGATGTCATCGATGGTTCGTCTGTCTAAATACTCCGAGACGCGCACGGCACGCGTCATCGCACACGTCTCGGCCGCCGAGGCCATTGGCCCCGGCGGCCGCGAGACTGTACTAGTGATCCTGAGTGAGTCGGCGTCGCACCAATGTCACATCCAGGGCATGTCGGGATCGAGCGAGTGGGAGATCACGCCGTCGTCGGGCTCGAGGGGGTAGTTGACCTGGTGGATGGTGGCGCCCTGCTGGGAGTGCACGGAAGCGGCGGCGGGGCCGAAGAGGGATGTGCCGCCGGGCTCGACCAGGGTGGTGCCGGGCTCGACGAGGGTTACCTGGTCGGGCACGTCCTCGTCGGGGGCGTCGCAGGCGACCATGGGCCATGCGTTTGCGCAGCCGATACGGTCCCTGACCTCGACCTTGTACGGGGAGAGTCCGGATTCGGGGGAGACGACTTGCGGGAACGTCGACTGGGCGGGTGCGGCGGCGGCAGTGGCGCTCTGGGCCATGAACATTCCCAGTCCGAGGGCGGCGCCCGTTGCGGCTGCTGCGGCGATGCGTGTCTTCGTCGAGTTCATTGCGTTGCTCCTGAGTGTGGTGTGTGGATTTCCGTGTCCCCTTGTGGACGAACACCAGTCTTCGCCGGAACGCGGGCCCGGCAACGCCCCCTAAAGGGGTGATCGGCCATCCATCCAGGGGTGGATGTTTGCACCCCAGGGGAGTTCCGAATGCGTGAAAGGGCAGTGGCCTATTGCGGCCGGGACGTCAGAGATAGAGGTCGACGAGGGTACTGATCACGGACCAGTGCGTGGTTCGTGCCCGCACGGTTCTCAACTCGGGGTAGACGGTGCGGAAGGTGCGCGCGAGGGCCACGCTGAGTCCGCCGGTGATGTCGGGCAGCCCCGAGCGGGTTTCGGTGGCGAGGATGCCGTCGAGAGGCGGGTAGTCGGCCAGCCGCTCGACGATCGGGTCAACCCGAAGGCTGGGGCCGAGCTCGCGGAACAACCCGATGTTCTCCTGCAACCCTCTGGTGATCGGCAGGTCGGTGGGTTCGACGATGTGCCGGTGCTGGGCCGCCGCGCTCTCCTGCGCGACGAGGAGCAGGTCGTAGAGTTTCGCGGTGACGACGTCGTCGAATCGGTGAAAGTCGTCCCTGACGACGCCGAGGCTGGCGACGTCCCGGAAGATGTCCGCGAACTGGTCGAACGTCATGAGCGCCCCGTGGCTTCCGACCTCCGCACGTTTCATGAGGTGATCATCCCCCGCGATGCGGTCACACATCCGGCGAACCGCGCGCACAGGGTATGCCGTTGTCCGGCACGACGTCCTACGTCCGGTGTGAGGGCCGTCCTGTCCACGCTCCGGACGTGAGAACCGGGCCTGTGTGGTCTGCTCATGGGTTGTGCAGGACCACGAACAGCGAGTACAGCGAAAGATATGACGTCGACGAAGTGGACGCGGTGGTTGCCGTTGGCCGCCGTCGCGGTGCTCGTCGTCGTGCTCGCGGCGAGCGGGATGATTCCCGTCTGGCCGGGACTGCTGCACCTGGTCGCGCTGCCGCCGCTGGATCAGTTCGCGGACCTGCGACTTCTGCTGGTGCTTACCGCCTCGTGGCCCCAGTTCCTGGTGCTGCTGGCGGTGGTGTCGGTCGTGCGGGTCATGCTGATGGCCTGGCTTCTCGGTGGACTCGATGCCCGACGCGTCCGCTTCGCCGCGATGTTCTACGCGACGGCGTTCGGCCCCGTACTCCTGGCGACGCTCGGTGACGCGACCGCCTACGCGGCGCTGTATTCGCGGGCGTTCTGGCCGGCGGTGGCGCTGATCGGACTGCTGGTCGTGATACTCGGCCCGGTCCCGTGGCAGGGCGAGGTCACCCTGCGCGGGGCGATGGCGCGGGCGTGGCGCCGCGGCCTGCGGATCGAGGTGATGGCGCCGTACTGCGCGGCGGTCCTCGGGCTCGGCGCTCTGGCCGACCGGGCCCCGGCCGTCACTGTGCTGCTCGTGCCGATCTCGGCTGCGGCGACGGGACTGACGGTGTGGGCGATGGACCGTGCGCCGCTCACCCGGCCCGTCACGGCGCTCGCTGCCGTCCTCGTCGCGTTGACTGCGATGTCGGTGGTCTTTGTTCAGACACGACGCTATGACGATCCGGAACCCGGGTCACCACAGGCCGGTTCGCTGTTCATCATGTCCGGAATCAATTCGCGTTCGGGGCAGGGGAGCATGCACCGGGCGGACGTGCGCCGGCTGGGTTACGAATGCGATCAGGTCTACTACTTCTCCTACGCCGGCCCCGGTGACGGACAGCCTCAGCGCGACTCGACGTGTCCGATCAGATCGGGGGCCCCGTACGAACCTGCCGACACCCAGCGGCCCGTCGAGGAACAGGTCTCGCTGTTTGCCGAACAGATCGTGAACCTGCAGCGGCCGTTGACCGTTGCCGCACATTCCCACGCCGCCTGGATTGCGTGGGAAGCGGTCGCCACGGGTCGGGCGCGGGTCGATGTGCTGGTGCTGGTGGGTGTCTTTCCGGAGACCCCGCTCGGCTTTCCGCCTCCGGATGTCGACCGACCGGGCAGGGTGTTCGGCGACCTGTTGCGGTGGGCGGCGCCCGTGACCGACGTCGTCTTCTTCCACTTCGACCCGGACACGCCCGCGGCACGGCAACTGCTCGGCACCGCCGGCAGCGCACAAGCCATTCTCGGCGAGCCGCTGCCCGGGGAGGTGCGTGTTCTGAGTATCACCTCGGCTGCCGATCTTCCGCTGATGCCGCACGGCTGGAGGCTGGACGTCGAACGCAATGGCTGCCCGGTCCGCGCCGCACACTCGTCGCTGCCCACATCGGCAGCCTTCGACGACGAGGTGATCCGGTTCCTGGACCACCGGGATCCTCCACCGTGCCCGATGTCGCGGGACTGGGGTGCGATCGTGATGCGCGCGTTCGGCGTACCGCCGAGCGGGAGCTGACGGCCACAGGTGCGCCCCGGCGGTCCGGATCGACGACACCGAATTGTGTCGAAGCGGACGAGGCGATTTCTCGGACGCCGGAGTGCGCCGCGGAGTTAAATGAATGACGCAGGCGTAATGGATTTCGGCAGCGAGTAAGCCCAACTCAAGGTCCGCCGCCGCCCGCTCCGGTCGCGTCGCAACCGTGCGGGAGGCATAGCGTCGGGGTGCGCGATGATCGAAGCAGTGACAGGGCTCCTTGCGAGGAGAACCGAACCCGCCGACGTGCGATCCGACTCACCCGATCACATGGATCACGACGAACGTGTCGGCGGCGTCGCACTCCGAAGACTCCTTGCGGTGGCGACGTTGACACCAGCGCAGGCCGCGCTGCTCGTCGCGGATGCGCTCCATCAGCTCGAATTGGCGCGTGGCGAGTGGCCCTACCCGCTCCGCCTCCGGGAAGTGACGGTGTCCGACAGTGGCCAGCTCACGATCGAGTGCGCGGACAGTGCGTCCCGGCACGACACGAACGAGGAGGTGGCCGACCTTCTCCGAAGTATCGCGACGAACGGCCGCGATTCGGCACTGGCCGACCGGTTGCACGAATCGCTCGCCGAAACAACGGATCTGGATGCGTTGGTGCAAAGGGTTCGTCGAGCGATCGCACCGGACGTCGACCCGGCCGAGGAGAGAAGGAAGCGCTGCCAACTCGCCGGGCTCGTCGCGGCCACCATGGGACGGCCGCGTCCTGACAGCCGGGTGGTGGGGGAGCGAGCGGACGTCGAGGACTGGCCCTTTGTGGCGGCCGGACCCACCCTCGCGCCGTCAGGATGGTTCCCGCCGGTCCGGAATCCGTGGCATCGCAAGAGGAGACGGCCGTCGCGGCGGCAAGGAGCAGTCGGCCTGATCGCGATCCTGCTGCTCGTCGCTGCAGCGTGGATGGCTCCACGGGTGTGGTCGGAGCTGCGCCGGGGATGGGACGCCGTCCTGAATCCCGTGAATCCCACGGAGCAGAATCAGATTCGGGCCGTGTCGCCGCCGCCTCCACCGGAACCCCCGGCTGATCAGCCGGCGCCGCCGACGATCGATGCCGGCCGGCCGCCGCCGCCCGTCGACGTCGGTGCCCCCGCGAGCGCGGGGCCGATCACCCTCGTCACGGTCACACGCGCCAACGGGGAGTGCCGGCCCGGGCAAGCATGCGCGATCCGCGTCGACATTCGCCTCGATCCGGCAGCGGCTGTCGGCGCCGTGACCTGGAAGGTCAACGTGTACGACCGCTGTTCCGGCGAGGTGCGGGCCACCAGTGACGTGACACTGCCCGTTCAGCCCGGATCACAACAGGTGTACGGCATCGTCCGGACGGATCTGCCGCCGGACGCCGCGCTCGCCGTCGCAGCCGTCACCAGCGCCCCGGCGACGGCCGCGTCCGAGCCGCTGCTGGTGCCCGCCGAAAACGCTCGCTGCTGAGCGCCGGGGGGAGGGGTGGGATGCACGACGGCAAGCACGACGACAAGCACGAATCCGACCCGTGGATCGTCGGTGCGGCGATCGTTCTCGTCGTGCTCGGCCTTCTGAATTTGCTGTCGACAGGGAAGACGGCAGATGCTGTTCGCCACACGCTCTTCGCCGTTGCCGGTCTCGGCATCATGTATGTGGTGTCCCGCCTGCGGATGAGTGATCTCCGCGCCTTCGGCTGGGCGGTGTTCACCGTGGCGACCGTGTTACTGGCGGTCGTGCCGCTCGCGGGGGTCGCGACCAAGGGTGCTCAACGTTGGCTGGACTTCGGCGTATTCACCGTCCAGCCGTCCGAACTGGCCAAGCTCGCTCTGGTTCTCGTGCCCGCGAGCATGCTCGCCGTGGGGTTCACCCTGGCACGATTCGTCGCGACCCTCGTGATCGCGGGCGTGCCCATCGCACTCGTCGCACTCCAACCCGACCTGTCGACTGCCGTCGTCCTCGTTGCGACGGCGGGATTCATGCTCATCCTCGCCCGGGTCCCGCTGCTGCCTCTGGTTCCGCTGTTCGTGCTGGGTATCGCGTCGCTTCCGCTGGCCGTGCTCTTCCTCCGTCCCTACCAGCTCGAACGGGTGCACGTGTTCCTGTCGAGCAACGCCGATCCCGCCGGCGCGGGATGGGCCGAGTTGCAGGCGAACATCGCGATCGGTAGTGGTGGGCTGTGGGGTCTGGCGCGTGACCCGCTGTACGACGTGCGGGCCGAGTATCTACCCGAATCGGAGCACGATCTCGCGTTCGCCAGCCTCGTGTACGGGTGGGGTCTGATCGCCGGCCTGGCCGTCGTGGTGGCGACCTCGGTCATCGTGTGGCGGGCAGCCCTCGCCGCGCGAACGGCACGGACCCGGGAGGCTGCGCTCGTCGCGGCCGGGATCGGCGGACTGTTCGGGATCCACGCGCTGGTGTCGATCGGTCAGAGTCTGTCGCTGCTGCCCCACACCGGGATGCCGATTCCCCTCTTCAGCTACGGGGGTACGGCCGCCATCGTCGGATTCGCCGCCATCGGACTGATACTCGCGGTGCGCAGAGACGGCGTCGCGCGACCCCTGTGGGCCCCGGATCCCCGACGGCGGCGCCGACCGCGCGGAATGTCGGCGGGCACCCTGACGATGACCGCGGCACTCGTCGCGATGTCGATGTTCGCCTGGCAGTTGCAACACGACCGGGGTGCTGAATTTCGGGCGATGAGCGACCAGCAGATGATGCGGTGCATCCGCCTGCCCGCAGAGCGCGGGCTGATCCTCGACCGCAACGGTGTTCCTCTTGCGGTCAATGTCGCCGAGTATGCGGTGGCGGTGGTCGCTCGGATGTTCGAGGAGAACGACGACGACGCCCGCAACCGGCTCGCCGCGCTGCTCGGCACGTCCCCCGGCGGGTTGGCGGACCTGATCGACGCCGGTGGCGAGGGGGAGTCTCAGGTGGCCGTGGGCAGAGTCGCACCCGACCAGGCTCGGCGCATCGTGGATGCGCGACTTCCCGGTGTGCTCGTGGTGCCGTCCGGTCGCAGGCAGTATCCGTATGGTGCCGTGCTCGCTTCCGTCCTCGGCCACGTCGGGGTCGCCGACGCCGACGACATGGAACGCTGGCCGCATCTGGCGCTCGGGTCACGGGTCGGCAAGGCGGGACTCGAGAAGCAGTACGACGCTCTGCTCCGCGGCAGCGACGGCAAACAGTGCATCTACGTCGATCCATCCGGGCGTCCGGTGGCCACCGGCGAACGCGTGGACCCGGTGCGGGGCCACGATCTGCGCTTGCACCTCGACATCGGTGTCCAGAACCTGGCCACCGACGCGCTCGTGGAGGCGATGCGAACCAGCAAGGGCGACCTCGGTGCCGCCGTCGTGATGGACGCGCGGACCGGAGCCGTGCTGGCCCTCGCCAGCGTCCCGGGGGCCGACAACAACGTCTACGGACCTCCGGCCGACCTCGTCGCCCTCGCGGCGCAGAGCCAGACCCCGGGGCCGAGCCCGTTGGTCAACAACGCCACCCAGACCGCGGTCCCGCCCGGTTCCACCTTCAAGATCGTCGTCGCGGCGGCGAATACCCGATACCCGGTTCTGTCGCCCGACACGGTGATCGACACGGGCGCGGCCTACACCTACGGTGGCCACACCTTCCGGAACTGGCAACCGATGGGCCCGCACAATCTGCTCCAGGCGATTCAGTGGTCCGACAACGTCTACTTCTACAAACTCGGTGAACTCCTGGGCCCGGAGAAGATGGCGGACGTCGCGGGGCAACTCGGCGTCGGCCGTCGCTCCGGGATCGATCTGCCCGGCGAGGCCGAGGGATTTCTCGGCACCCCGGAGAACGTCGGAAGCATCGGGGCCACCTGGTATCCCGGGTCGACCCTGTTGATGGGTATCGGGCAGGGCACCGTCAGCGCGACCCCGATCCAGGTTGCGCGCTGGACGTCGGGCATCGCCACGGGTGCGATGGTGACGCCTCAGCTCGCGGCCGCATACGGGTCGGAACTGACCCCCATCCCGACAGCGGAGCCGCAGCGCCTACCGTTCGCGGACCTGCTCGGTCCCGTCCGGGCAGGCATGCGGGCGTCCGCGTCGGCCGGGACCGCCGGGCAACTCGCGGACCTCCCCGTACCGGCCGGCGCGAAGACCGGCACGGCGGAGGACCCGTCGGCGCCCGGGGAAGGACTCAACGCCTGGTTCTCTGCGGTCGCGCCGTTCGACGCCCCCCAGATCCAGGTGTCGGTGTTGATCCGCGGCGGTGGCTTCGGGTCGGCGACAGCGGGCCCCGTGGTCAAGAAACTCCTCGAACACTACTTCCCGCGACCGTCCGCGCCGCCGCCGAATCGGTGATCAGGCGCTGTAGGCGGCAACCACCTCAGGGTGCACCAGACACGCCGTAGCGCCCTCGGCGACGCAGGTGAGTGGGCGCTCGGCCGTTTTCACCGGGAACCCGAAGGACTCCTCGAGCAGCTGGGACAGACCACGCAGCATCGCCCCGCCGCCGATGACGAGGAGCCCTTCCGACATCACGTCGCCGATCGCCTGGGGAGGAAGGTCCTCGAGACACTCGGTCAGTGTCTGGACGATTCCGGTTGTGGTCGGACGCAACGCATCCACGATCTCCGCGGTCTCGAGTGTGACGAATCGCGCCCGGCCGGTGACTGCGTCGCGGCCCTCCACGACGAGTGACTGCCCTTCGTCGGTGTCCGGTGCGCCGAGCTTCGCCCGCTCGGCGGTGAGTTCGCCGACCACGATCTTGTGCTCCGACCGCAAGTACTGGTACAGCGCGTTGGTCAGTTCGTCTCCCGCGAGTCGGCAACTGCGGTGGGAGAGAATGCCACCGAAACAGATGGCGGTGATTTCCGAAGTGCCGCCACCGATGTCGACGACGAGGTGGGCCCGTGGTTCGAGCGGGTTGATCCCGCAGCCGAGGGCACCCGCGACCGGCTCCGGCACCAACCCCACTTTCCGCAGGCCCGCCTCGTGTCCGACCTCGAGCAGTGCCCGACGCTCGAGCGGGGTTGCGCCCGCAGGGACCGAGATGACGGCCTTGGGACGCAGACCGTATCGCCTGGCCGAGGAGACCCGTTTGACGACGGCCGTGACGAATGCCCGCGCCGACTCCAGGTCCACGATCACCCCGTCACGCAACGGTCGAACCGGCGTGATTCCGATAGGAGTGCGGCCGACGAGACTTCGCGCCTCCGTGCCGATCGCGAGAGCACGATGCGGATCCTTCGTTCGAACGAGCATGAAGGACGGCTCGTTCAGTACGATGCCGTCGTCGGGAGTTCCGACGACAGTGTTGGCAGTTCCGAGATCGATACCAAGTCCACCCACGTCGGCCTCCAGAGGGATTCCAGCGAGATGGATCTGATGTTACGCAGCGGCAGCGTCATTCGGAAGATAACGCGCGACACCAAAGACGCCGGACAACGTCAGGACGGCAGAGGGCCTTCGTCGGTGCGTCGTCGTGCCCGCTCCCACGGCCAGGTCATCAGCGCCCACACGACGAGAATCAGCATTGTCGCGGTCACTAGGTACACCGGCCAGGGACCCAGCACGTCCAGGAGGGTCGCGGTGGCGGGCTTTCTGTTGAGGAAGCCGTAGTTGGTTCCGGCGATGCTGTTGAACGTGAAGGTAGCTGCCGCCCACACGACCGTGACCAGGACCGTGAACCGGTAGCTGCGCCACCGGGGCCGCATCCTTCGTCCCCACGTCAGATAGATGGCCGCCCAGACCACGAGCAGATGAATCGCCCAGAACGCGAGGAACTGGTAATGGGGAAAGTCCGGGCCGGTCAGAACAGGCGAGATCAACGCCTGGGTGCTCAGCACGAGTCCCCAGTAGTACGTGAGTGCGTAGGCCCACTGCGCCCGGGACCACAGCGCACAGGCCGCCGCCACGGTCGCGAGATCGGTGAGGCGCAGCGGTACCGAGTCGGCGATCGTGGGCGGAATCGAGAAATGAACCAGCGTCGCGCCGTATATCGCGGCCGTCAGCACCGCAAGGACGCGGCCCAGGCGTCGGGCCTGCGATTCGGTCTGCCTTCGTCCGAGCCAGACCAGAATCGCGGCCCCCACGACGAACAGCACGATCATGGCCCAATAGGACGGTCCGTACGCCGTGAATTCCCTTTGCGAGGAGAACACTCTCGTTCAGCTCCGCACTGTCGTCACACGAAGTCGAAAACCGGTGGGAGAACGCCGACCATCAACGCCGCCCACACGCCGAAGACCGGGAGGTAGCGGGTCTGCCAGCGTTCGGTGGAGCTGAATCCGCGGCGGCCGCGAAGGAACCCGACGATGAGATGAGCCGACCACGCCAGGTTGACGAGGAGGACCAGATTCATTCCGAGCGCCGCCACCTTGTTCGGGGTGAAGCCGAATTCCGCGATTCGCGTGAGCATGGCGAACAGCATCAGCAGATCGACCGCGAGGGCACTGACGACGAGGACGAGTTGGAGGCGGTCGAACAGGTCGGGCGGCAGGTAGGGGTCACGGGCTGAGATCGCGTACAACAGCAATCCGAGGACGACGACGAGGATGAGATCCATCAGGATCAACAGATTTCGGTCGACGTCGACGACGCTGCCGGTCGTCGCGAATGCCGTCAGCAGCACCAGCAGCATGAGAGTCGTCAGGGGGGTGAACACGCGGGTGAGGACTGGGGCGATGTTCTCGACCACATTCTGCTTCGCCTCCACGAGCCATGCGGCGACGATGACCGCGCCTGCCGCCCCGAACGGCAGCACCCAGTCCTCGATGAACCACTCGACACTCAGGCCGAGTGCGTCGAACGCACCGATCGTCAGGCCGATGAGGACGCCGCCGCCGAGGGCGAGGAGGGTCAGGTAGACCACCCATTCGCCGGTGAAACGGATGAAGTCCATTCGCCGCCGATCCGATCGCCACTGACCCCCGACGTACGCGAGGCCGACGGCGAACCACAGCGCGATCGGTGCGTGGATCGCCGCGATCACCTCGGTGGAACCGTTCGACGCGAACGGGAAGACGTTCAGAAGTACCGCCGCCAGAACGAACGGCACCAGTAGTACCGCGGCGAGGCGGGGCGTCACCTGACGCTTCCAGGCGAAGTACGCGGCGAGGAACGGGAGAACGAAGAGGCTGAGGTTGCGCGCGAGGTCCTGCTCGTCGAGCGTCGCGACGCCGGCCTTGACCGACAGTGCCGCGCCGACGGCGAGCCCGAGAACGACGAACAGCTCACGCGTGGGGCGAGTGCCATCGCCATCCGACGCGGCGGGCATCAGGACGAGTTGCTTCCACAGCCGATCGGAGTGCTCGCGTGCGAACTCGCGGGAGATGTCGTCGACGTTGCCCATGCGTTTGACCGCGACCAGGAATGCCTCGTCGGCCTTCAGCCCGGCGGCGGACAGGTCCGAAATTTGATCGCGTAGATGGTCTTCCATCTCGTCGGTGTCGGCGGCGGATATCGCGTGACGGCGTTCGACGTAGCCCCGCCACTGACCGATCTGCGATTCCAGCTCCTTGTCGGTATCCATCACGTCCATCCTTCGGCGGAGGCGGGGGGCAGCTGGACGGAGCGCCACACCTGGCTCAGAGCGTCCGCGACGACGTCCCATTGGGCGCGCCGCTCCGCGAGCATCTCCCGGCCGGCAGCGGTGATCGTGTAGTGCTTGCGTCTGCGCCCGCTGTCGGAGGCTCCCCACGACGCCGACACGTATTCCAACCTTTCCAGACGATGCAGAAGGGGGTACAACATTCCGTCGGTCCACTGAATCCGTCCGCCGGACAGGTCGTTGACTCGCTTCAAGATTGCATACCCGTAAGACTCGCCTTCCGCGAGAATTCCGAGCACGAGGGGAGTGGCCGAGGCCGCCACCAGATCTTTCTCAATATGCATAGAACCCCTATCCCTAGATCTGCTAGTCATCAAAGTAACAGATCCGGTCGAGGGTCGGTGGGCTGCCGGCGGAAGCCGCAAGCGACAACCTGGGGTTGACGCTATTGGATCGTCAACCTAGAGTTGACGCATGGAGAATTCGGACCGCACGACCCCACCCATCCGGCTCGACGAGCTCATCGATGCGATCAAGAAGGTGCACGCAGAAGCCCCGCTCGAGCAACTCACCGACGCGGTTCTCGCTGCGGAACACCTCGGTGAACTGGCCGACCATCTCATCGGTCACTTCGTCGACCAGGCTCGCCGCTCGGGGGCATCGTGGACCGAAATCGGCAAGAGCATGGGCGTCACGAAGCAGGCCGCGCAGAAGCGGTTCGTCCCCAAGGACCCCGGGCAAGCCTCCGACCTCGATCCGAATCAGGGATTCAGTCGGTTCACTCCGCGCGCACGACAGGTCGTGGTGATCGCTCAGAACGAGGCCAGGGCCGCTCGCAACGCCGAGATCCTGCCCCAGCATCTCGTCCTCGGACTCCTGACCGACCCCGAAGGGCTCGGCGCCCGGGCGATCGCCGCGCAGGGGGTGGAACTGGATTCGGTCCGGCACGCCGCAACCGCGACGCTGCCCCCCGCGGTCGAGGAGGTGCCCGCACTCATCCCCTTCGACACTCAGTCACGCAAGGCGCTCGAACTGACATTCCGTGAGGCGCTTCGTCTGGGGCACAACTACATCGGCACCGAGCACATCCTGCTGGCCCTGCTCGAGGTCGAGGACGGGGTCGGTGTGCTCACCGGACTGGGTGTGGACAAAGTTGCCGCCGAGGAGAACATCGCCGCAAACCTCGCCGCCATTGTCGCCGCCCGCGAAAAGGAATGACCTCGCAGGATCTCCGTCACCCGTGCAGTGCTCAGGTGAACGGCGTCCCGCCGGTCACGCCGAGCACTTCTCCGGTGACGTAGCTGGATTCGTTCGATGCGAGGAATACGTACGCGGGTGCCAGTTCGGCCGGCCGGCCGGGCCTGCCCAGAGGCACGTCGTCCCCGAATTGCCGATAACCGTCGGCGGGCATTGTCGCGGGGATCAGCGGCGTCCAGATCGGCCCCGGTGCAACGGCATTGACCCGGATTCCCCGTTTCGCCACATCAGCCGCCAGTCCTTTGGTGAAGTCGATTATGCCCGCCTTCGTGGTGGCGTAGTCGAGGAGCCCGGGAGACGGATTCATGCCCTGGATCGACGAGGTGTTCACGATCGTCGATCCAGGTTCCATGACGGCGACGGACTTCTTGCACAACCAGAACAGCGCGTAGAGGTTCGTCCGCAGGACACGGTCGAACTGCTCGGTGGTGATGTCGGCGATACCACCGGTCTGCACCATCTGAAAGGCGGCGTTGTTCACGAGGATGTCGAGACCGCCGAGTTCACGGACCGTCAGGTCGACCAGGGTCTGACAGTGGTCCTCCGACGTGATGTCGCCGGTCGCGACGACGCCTCGCCGGCCGGCTTCTTGCACCAGTCGCACCGTCTCCCGCGCATCCGACTCCTCGGCGTTCAGGCAACTGACGACGACATCGGCGCCCTCGCGAGCAAACGCGACCGCCACCGCTCGTCCGATGCCCGAATCCGCGCCGGTGATCAGGGCACGGCGGCCCTCGAGGCGACCGCTTCCCCGATAGGACCTCTCGCCGTGGTCCGGGGCGGTCACCATGTCGGGGGTCAGTCCCGGGTGCAGTAGCTCCGGTTGATGTTCGCGATCGGGAGCGGGGTACTGCGTAGTGGGATCCTGCCGGGTGTACTGGTCGGCCATTCTCGTGCCCTTCTTCGTCTTCGGTCGAATCAACGAGCAGGACTGATGGATTCGTCGAATCTGTGATGCGCTTCCGTTACGCTTACCCCCTCGAGAGCACACGGAAACCGTCAGGGCAGGGGACCGGTGTGCGACAGTGTGGTGTTTGTGCGTAGGTCTTGGGCGTCCTTGCCCGGGGAGGCGCCGAACAGGCGACGGTATTCGCGATTGAACTGTGAGGGGCTGTCGTAGCCGACGAGATGCCCTACTCCCGCGACGTCACCGGGATGGGCGACCAGCATCGAGCGGGCTTGTTGCAATCGAATGCGTTTCTGAAACTGCAAGGGGCTCATGGCCGTGACGGCTCGAAAGTGCCGGTGAAACGCCGACGCACTCATGCTGGACAACCGTGCGAGGTCGTCGATCCTCATCGGCTCGGCGTAGTTGTCGCGGATCCAGTGGATCGCCCGGCTGACATGCGACAGATCGCTGTCGGCCATCCCGATCTGGCGCGTCGCGCTCCCGTGTGGGCCGGTGAGCAGCCGCCAGAGGATCTCCTGCTCGATCAGCGGGGCGAGCACGGGCGCGTCCGCCGGATGATCGAGCAGTCGCAGCATCCGGGCCGCGGCGTCGAGTAGATCGTCATCTGCGTCGCCGGTCTCGATCGCCTGCGGGCCGGCGGTGCCACGGGACCACCGTTCGGTGGGGGCCTGCAACACCAGTGCGGCGATGGCGGCCGGGCGCAGCACCAGTCCCATGGCCAACGACGGGGCGCCGTCGCCGATGTCGAGGTACTGACCGGTGACAGGCAAGTTGGCGGTGACGACGAGGCATTGCCCTGCCCGGTACTCGAACACCCGGTCGCCGAGCAGGAGTCGCTTACCGCCTTGGGTCATGATCACCAGCAGTGGCTCGGTCAGCGAATACTCCGGCGCCGCCGACTCGGCCGTCACTTTCGACAACAACAGCCCATCGATCGGCGTCTGCAGATCCGGCCGGGCATGCACCGTGATGCTGCCGCGGATCTCGTCCAGCAGGTCGGGAGAGTTACGCACAACTCACGAAAGCATCCGCGTCGCTGTCCGGCAACCCGATCGTCGCGACATCGGCAGGATCGTGCAATGCCCAGCGCCGATCGATCTACCACCGGTACCGCAGTTCGCGTTTCGATGGACGTGCACATTCCGACAAGCAAGGGAGCAGATCATGCGACTCGACCAGTACGTCACACTCGGCCGCTCGGGACTGCGGGTCAGCCCGTTCGCCCTCGGTGCGATGACCTTCGGCGAGGATGCCGGCGGCGCGGGGTGCAGCGCCGAGGAATCCGAGAAGATCCTCGCCACCTACCTCGACCTCGGCGGAAACTTCATCGACACCGCCAACTTCTACACGAACGGCCACTCGGAGAAGATCCTCGGCGACTTCTTCGCCGCCCATCGCGGTCTGCGCGAGCGCGTGGTGCTGGCATCGAAGTTCTTCGCGAACCTCTATCCCGGCGACCCGAACGGCGGCGGTGCGGGCCGCGCGGCCATCATCGCCCAACTCAACGAGACGCTCCGGCGCCTGCGCACCGACTACGTCGACGTGTACTGGCTGCACAACTGGGACCGCCACACCCCGATCGAGGAAACCCTGCGCACCCTCGACGACCTGGTTCGCGCCGGCAAGATCCGCTACATCGGGATCTCCAACAACCCGGCGTGGGTGACCGCGCAGGCCCAGACCACAGCGCTGTTGCGAGGATGGGCCCCGCTCATTGCGCTACAGGTCGAGTACTCATTGCTGGCCCGCACCGTCGAGGGCGAACTCGCGCCCCTCGCACTCGATCAGGGCATGGCTCTGGTCCCCTGGAGCCCACTGAAGAACGGATTTCTGTCCGGCAAGTATCGCCGCGGCACCGAGGTCACCGACTCCGCGCGCACCGCCTTCGTCGGCGGTCCCACCGACGCCGAGTTCGTCGTCATCGACGCCGTCGCCGCAATCGCCGACGACCTCGCGACCACCTCGGCTGCTGTCGCACTGGCCTGGCTGCGCGCGCGATCCGGGACAGTCGTTCCCATCCTCGGCGCCAGGCGAGTCGAACACCTCACGGACAACATAGCCGGGCTGGAGGTGACGCTCAGCCCCGAACACCTCCGCGCGCTCGACGACGTCTCGGCGCCGACGTTGAACTACCCGGCGCCGATGCACGGCGAGCAGCGGGCGATGCTCCAGTTCGCGGGCACCACCGTGGACGGGGAATCGTCCACCGTGTATCCACCACTGCTGCAGAGCGACGTCCGCTACTGATGGGCCGACGCTCAGCACCTACCTGCAGCACCGATGAAGTCCGGAATCTCGCGCGGTCCTACCTTGCGCGGTCCTACGCTGGTACGCGAGCGACGGAAGGCGGATGAGTAATGCTGCTGCAGAACCGCACCACGATCGTCCACGGTGGAAGTGGCGCCGTCGGCTCCGCGGTCGCACGGGCGTATGCGCGGGAAGGCGCTGAGGTGCACCTCACCGGACGCACGCGAGCCACACTCGAGGACGTCGCCCACCGCATCAGGGACGAGGGCGGGACTGCGCACGTCGCTGTTCTCGACGCGGTGGACCGGACCGCGGTTGAACGACATGCCGCGGCGGTGGCGGACCGGAGCGGCGGCATCGACGTCTGCTTCAACGCCACCTTCAACGACGACATCCAAGGCACGCCGCTCGTCGACATGCAGGTCGGTGACGTCATGCAGCCGGTCGCCAAGGCGGTCACGTCGAGCTTCACCGTGGCGACGGCCGCTGCGCGCCACATGGTGGGACGCGGCACCGGCGTCATCCTCGTCATGGCCGGCGGACGGGAGGCGATTCCGAACCTCGGTGGCTCCCACGTCGCGTGGGCCGCACTCGCCGGCCTGTGCCGGCAGCTCGCCGTCGAGCTCGGTCCGCGGGGTGTCCGTGTCGCCTGGCTGCTGTCGCCGGGCTCCCCGAAACCGGGCGAGCCCGACCCGGACGCCACCCGTCTGCTGCTGCCGCGTCGCCCGAGCTACGCCGATGTCGCGAACGCTGCCGTCTTCGCCGCCTCCGACTGGGCCTCGACGATGACCGCGACCGAGATCAACCTCACCGGGGGCGCTGTCGTCGACTGACGCGGGCTGGAGGATGTACGAACGCTCACAGCCACACTCGTCTCGAGGAAACCTGGCGGGGTCGGTCACCACCGAACCCGTGAGTATCGACAGGGAAGTGATGTGAGTCCGGTGGCGCGCGTCGCTGAGGACGGTACCTGGAAGATCACCCGTAGCTGGGCCTGCCCGGTCACCGGCGCCTCGAGCCATCCCCCGGAGGACAGGATTGCGGACGGCGCTGGCGCCCTCAGCAGTCGAACACTGACCAGCAGATGTCGTTCCGCAATCGCTGGTCGTCGAGTACGAGCTCGCGAATCGCTTCAGGGAGCTGGTCACGCTGCCACCGGCATTCACGTCGTCCTGCCGCCTCGCCCTCACCCTTCGGCGCGGCAGCACGCGCGGCTTTGATCGCATAGGCGGCAGCACCGAGCTCATGCGCTGCAACGTGCGCGACGGCTCCCGCCTGCCCCGCAGCGTATGCAGCGTGCCGTGCTGCACCACTCAGGTCCCTGGCCGCGCCCATCGCATGGCCGCCCGCCGCGCGGGCCTGCATCATCTTGACCTCCCCGCGCACCCAAGCGCGGGCGTGCTCGATCGCCTGACGCGGTCGTGGGTCGTCAGGCCGAGTCGACTCGAACAGGTGTAGGACGCGCTCCGCGCACGATGCTGCCCACAGGGCCAGAAGCTGGTGATCCGAGTCGGTGAGGGTCCCACCGCGGCGGAGGGTGACGAAGCGAGGGTCTCGGACCTTCGGGAGGATCATGGCTAGAAGTTCTATCACTTGCATCCACCACAACACCCAATCGCGGCATGCCGGTCAGAGGGAACTTTCCAGGTCAGGTCGGCTGCTTGACGGGGTGGGGTGCATGGACGGACTCAGACATGCAGGGTGGGCTGGTAGACGAGCTCTTGGATGTTGCCGTCGAGTGTCCGGCTCTCGATCAGCTCGAGGTCGAAGTCGGCCGCACCCTGGAAGATCGGGTCATCACCGGTCTGACCGGTGATCACAGGGAAGAGCGTCACCTGCAGGCGGTCGACCAGGCCGGCGGCCATCAGCGCCCGGTTCATCGACAGGCTGCCGTGCGAGCGCAACGGCACCTCGGACTCCTGCTTGAGCCGGGCGACGACGTCGACGGCGTCACCGCTCACGACGGTCGCGTCCGGCCAGTCGAGAGGTCCCTGCAGGGTGGTCGACACGACCGTTGCCGGCAGGCTCCTCATCCGGGTGACCCATGGGTCGCGCACCGACTCCTCGGTGCTCGAGGCCAGCAGCTGCGTGAACGTCCGATAGGTGTTGGCCCCGAAGACCATCCGCTGCTCCGTCTCGTACAAGGCAAGGCGGTGGTCGAGCAACTCGGGGCCTTGCTTGCCCCAGTAGCCACCCCAGTCGCCGCCGCTGATGCCGCCGTAGCCGTCGAGGCTGGAAAAGACGTCGAAGGTGTAAGTGGCGGTCATGATGCTCTCCTCGGGTGCGGTTGATCGGGTCTGTGGATACAGACAGGAAAGCTCGGCGAAACTCATCGCCGTTCGACTCCTGGCGTCCGGCCGCCCCGGACGCGGCCCAGAACTCGAACACAGCAAAGCGTGGTCGGCAACACGGCAGGCAGGGAAAGGGGTGGCCCGCCGGTCCACAGGTCGTGACTATTCCTCCTTCGTGGATCCTCGCCCTTGTGGTGTCGGCCCTCCCCGGAATCGTCGTGCTCTGGTGTCCGAGGGCTCGAAGGGCGGGCCGCTGTACCTGGTGACGGCTCTACCGATCGGCCCACGCGACGAGGGGTTTCACTGATCCGAGGCGACGTATGAGCCGGTCGGTCTCCATGTCATTGTGGCTGCTCCTGGGCGGGCTAATTGACGCGTGGTCGCCGGACGAGTTCGGCGTTGCGCGGCGGGAAAGGCTCGCCATTGTTGTATTTGCGTTCGAGAACGGCGAGGTAGTGGGCCAGGGCTTCGTCGACGAGGTCGGACCAACTGTTGGGGGCACCGGCGATGTGGCCGATGGCCGCGACGGCATTCTTGCCGTTCTCGACCTTGGCGCGGTTGATGCAGACGGATTCCTGCTTCTTGTCTGCGGGGACCCGTGTGGTGGTCTTCTTTTCCTCGCCGAGGCCCACCGGCCCCGGTTGGGGTTCGGCGACGGTGGCTGCTTCTCGAGCGACGTCCACGCACTGTTCGACGAGGTTCGGCAGTCGTGGCTTGCGGCGTTCGAGGGGGTTGCTGGCGAGTCCGGGTTTACGTGTCACGCTCGTGAGGAGGTCCTTGCGACGGGTTCTCGAGTACGTCCCGTCCTGGTGGGCGCCTGTGCGGGCCTGGTGGCGGCGTTCGAGGGGGTTGTTGGCGAGTCCGGGTTTACGTGTCGCGCTCATCAGAGGTCCTTTCGACGAGTTCTTGGGCGGCGTCGCGGTAGGCGCGGGCCGCGGAGGAGGACGGTGCCCACCTGACGACGGGTTCTTCGGCGCTGTAGCTTTCGCTGACACGGACGGACTTCGGGATGATGGTGCGCATCGTCTGGTCGGGGTAGGTCTCGCGGAGCGCGGCGAGGACCTGCTGGTCGATGACCTGGCCGAGTTCGACGCGGCCGCACAGGATGTGATTGAGCCGTGCAGTGGGGTTGAGCAGTTCGACCTGCTGAGTGATGTAATTCTCGATCCGCATAAGCGCTTCGAGTTCCATGGCTCCCGTCATGACAGCGGCGAGCACTTCGGTGCAGGCGACGAGTGCGCTGATCGTCAGGTGGTCGAAGTCGCCGGGGCAGTCGAGGAGATTGAAGTCGACTTCGGGGGCGCTGGCGAGGGTTTTGCGCAGGATGCCGTGTGCACCGGGCTTCTTGAGGAAGTAGGGACCGACGGAATCGAGTTCCTTGGTGGCAGGAACGAGGTGGATCCCGGACGCGGTGATGGTGGTGGCTTCTTCGATGCTCGCCACCAGCATGAGTACCGACAGGACATCGTTGTCGACGGCTTCGGGTGTGGCGCCGAGCCAGGTGGTGGCGTTGCATTGTGGGTCGAGGTCGACGACGCGGACGGTGTAGCCGGCTTCGACGAGGGCTTGGGCGAGGTTGACCGCGCTCGTGGTTTTGGTGGAGCCGCCTTTATGGTTGACCACTGCGATGGTGCGGGTCATGTGGGCCTGTCCCTTCGTGTAAATATAATGACGTAGCTCAAGATACTTAACTTGGTCGAGGCACGCGGATGACCCGCCGATAGAGGTACAACGCCGAGGACCGGATCATCACAAGGTCGAGCCGTGTGCCGGAGCGATCGGTGTCCAGCTACCGATGTGTTCGAACGCCCGAGCTCCTGACCGAGACAGAGATTCCCGCCGCTTGCGTTGAGCGGTTCACGCTGTGCGTGCCGCTGGTGGCAGTTCCGAAGTGTGCGGAAAACGCAAGGTGCAGCGGTGTCGCCGAGGTATGTACCGTCGCTTCGGCCGCAGTGCCGACCTGGGCGCCTGCCTCGTCGAGCAGCACTACTCGGCCTTCGCGCACCGTCATCGGAGCACTGTACTTCTCGAGCGACTCCGCCGCGTCCGGTCCGAATCCGGCCGGCAGCGAGGCCGACCCCTATTTTGCCGGCAATATCCGCCGAACCGCGCGAATCGTGGCGGCGGGGGTCGCCGGATGCCAAACCTCGCAATCAGCGTAGGACCAGGCGTACGTCGGACTACCGTCACAAATGCAGTCGAGTAGCCCCGGCTCGTCGAGTTTTTCGGCTGACCATTCGTACAATCGCTGCAGTCGCGGCCCGATCAGGCCGTAATCCAGCATCTCGCCGACGTTGTGCTCAGCGGCGACATATGCCGCGACGTCGTCCCCGAGGGGATATCGGTCGGGGAGGACCCGAGAAAGGGACAGGAAGATCCCGGTCATCGAGAGACGGGGATCTCCCAGAAGAGGACCGGCAGGCGCGAGCGGCCCGAGCGCCAGTCGCGGCGCCGCGACCAAGGCATGGGCATAGAGAACACGGAGCAGTACGACGTTGAGAAAGAAGCGCTCCGGACGGCTCTCGGTGCAGGCAAGGTCGCGATGGTCCAGGTAGGCGGAGGCGATGCTCGCATTGTGGGCGCGGTACCACGTGCGTGCGGTCGGATCGGCGACGAACCGCATCCACAGATCGACCGTGTGCGAGGACGGCGTCCCTCCCATTCCGCCGCTCCGGGCAACAGCCTCGCAGCCGTCGCGGATCAGCCGCTCGTTGACCGCTCGCCACCACGGACTTCCGGGCGGCATTGCACCGAGCGGCGCCAGCACGCCGCGGCGAATCTGCCAGCGCATGAACGACAAAGCCGCCCGACGGAACGGCAGGTGCCGGGGTGCGCTGCCGATCGGACCGTGATAGGTACGGGCGATGAGCTCGTGACGGGCTGCAGGATCGTCACGCACGGCATGGACCTGACTCAGCGCCCACTCTGCGGCGGAAGGTCGAGAACTCACGCTCCCTATTGTCGGACCCACGGGCTCGGGGCGGAAGTGTGCGATTTCTACTCGGCTACCTCGCCAGTTGGCCGGCGATCGGTCGCCGACACAGGGAGGGGTGCCGTCATACCACCCCAGGGTGGCTGTCTCGCGCCGCGGCTCACGCCGACACTGGATGGCAATCCCACCCGTGGATGCCACCGATGAATGTCGCGGGTGCAACAGCGGAGAAGCCCATGACTGCTTCGATAGCCAATGCAGAAGAGCTACAACACAGTTCCATTCTGGGGTTGGGTGTCTACCGGCCGGAGCGGGTGGTGACCAATGACGAGATCTGCCGGCAGATCGATTCCACCGACGAATGGATCCGAGTCCGATCCGGCATCCGGAACCGGCGATTCGCCGGGCCGGACGAAACGGTGATCGACATGGCCACGGCCGCGGGGCGGGACGCTCTGCGGGCTTCGCAGGTGTCCGCCGACCAGATCGGCTGCGAGCGTGCCAGCGAATTCGTCGACCTCACGGACAAGTCGACTGCATTCATCTTCGCCGACGGCGCGGGTGCTGTCGTGGTCGGTGCTTCACCACAGGCAGGAATCGGACCGGTGGAATGGGGCTCGGACGGCTCGCTCGCCCACGTCCTAGCGCAGGAACTGTCCTGGACGGAGTTTCGTGACAATCCCACGGGGCCACACCCGTGGGTGAAGTTCAACGGTCCGGCTGTGTTTCGCTGGGCCACCGTCGAAATGGAGAAGATTGCACGAGCCGCCCTGGACCGAGCCGGCGTCACGGTGGAACAGTTGGATGCGTTCATCGCGCATCAGGCCAATCGGCGCATCACCGAAGCGATCTCCAAGCGCCTGAAACTACTACCGAGCACGGTGGTCGCCCGCGACATCGTCGATGCTGGAAACACGTCCGCGGCCTCCGTCCCGCTGGCCGTGGAGACGCTCCTGCGGACCGGTCGAGCGCACGCGGGAGACACCGGACTGCTCATCGGATTCGGTGCGGGTCTCACGTATGCCGCTCAGGTCGTCACGCTCCCCGCAGCGCCGGACGATCCCTGACGGCTGGCAATCACCCGGGGATCGGAGGGGGTTGGGCGGTGGGGGAGTACCGTGGGGGATGTCGAGGGTTATTCGAATATGCGCGGTCATGCCATGTCGTCCTCGGCGCCCACACCGGCCTGCAGTCGAAGGGCCGAGAACTGGAGCGCCGCCATGGCGTCGAACCCGACTGAAGTGTCAGATTTCCTCGTCACCGAGTCACCGAGTCCCGCGCCGGCGCTGGAATCGGCGGAGTCGTGCACGGCGTGCCCACACACCGCTGATTCCCACGATGCGCTCGGGATTCGCTTCTGTGCCGTGACCTCGGCGCGAAGCCTCGACCGTAAGTGCATCTGCGCCGGTGAGCAGGTGAGTGGACAGCACTACTCCCGCTACTGAAGCCGGCGCTGACCCGCGAGCGCTCCGTTCGATTCGCCGACGGCCTTGCATGACGGCACTATTGTGATGCCACGTCGTACGTTCGAGTCGAAAGGACGCCCATGGCTGGTGTGCCGTTCCGGTCCCCGTCGACGGGAAGCAAAATTCGCGCCGTGTTGTTCGATACCTTTGGCACCGTTGTCGACTGGCGCACCGGTATCGCCGCCGCTGTCGCGGACTACGCGGCGCGCCATGAGCTCGAGGTGGACGCATTTGCCTTCGCCGACCGGTGGCGCGCCCGTTACCGGCCGTCCATGGGAGCCATCCTTTCCGGCACCCGCGAGTTCGTGATTCTCGATGTCTTGCACCGCGAGAACCTCGACTTCGCGCTCCGCGAATCGGGCATCGACCCCACGAATCACGATGCCGGAGAGCTCGACGAGCTCGCGCGCGCCTGGCATGTGCTCACCCCCTGGCCCGACAGCGTGCCGGGACTCACGGCACTCAAGACCGACTACATCATCGGCCCGCTCTCGAACGGCAATACTTCTCTTCTGCTCGACATGGCCAAGAACGCCGGAATCCCGTGGGACGTGATCATCGGCTCCGACATCAACCGAAAATACAAACCTGATCCCCAGGCCTACCTGCGCACAGCGCAGTTTCTGGGTCTTCACCCGAGCGAAGTCATGCTCGCCGCCGCACACAACGACGACCTCGAGGCCGCTCACGCTGTGGGTCTGGCCACAGCGTTCATTCTCCGGCCCGTCGAACACGGACCTCACCAGAGCAGTGATCTCGCGTCAACAGGCAGCTGGGACATTTCCGCGACCGACATCACTCACCTCGCAGCGCTGCTCCGGGCGGGATCGACAGGGTGATTCGGCCGAGCCCGAACGATGGGTGGCAACCATATCCACGTCAGGTCCGGTCGCGTGTCCCTCATGTCAGGTAATCCTTGACGCCGAGTCGGACCTCTGTCAGGCTGTACCTGACAGAAATGAGGTTGTCATGGAACTTGTCGAACGTGCCGTCAGTGCGAATACCGATGCCGCTGCTCGCGCGGTCATAACGGCTGCGGCCGCCGAAGCAAGCCGTCACGCGGACGAAATCATCGGCACCGGGCCGCTGCCCGGCACGGCGGAATGGGACGCCGAGCAGGGCACGGACATTCCCGATCAGCGCACCCTGGCCTGGCATCTGCTGAGTCTCCGCATACAGCTCGCCGCCGGGCTCGACGGCATCGAAACCGTTCTCGGCCTGCGCTTTCAGGGAGCGACGTGGGCAACCATCGGCAAGGCTGCCGGGATGACCCGTCAATCCGCGCACGAGCGATGGGGTTCCCGCACCACAGCCCTGCTCGACCCGATGGGGACCGGCCTACCCAAGACCGTTGCTGACGACGATCCGAACTGAACCGGGACGCGGTCAGTCCGGAGGATCGTCAGTCCTGGTACTGCGGCACCGGCGGTCCGGGTGCCGGGCCGAGCGACGACAGCCACCGATCGTAGAGAACAGTCCAGGTTCCGTCAGTGCGCAGGCGCTCCAGTGTGCCGTTGACGAACCGGACGAGGTCGTCGTTTCCGGGAGCGACGCCGATGGCGTATTCGGCAGAATCGGTTTCGGGACCGACGATTTCGAGATTCGGATCCTGGGCGACGAGGCCGGCGAGGACTGCGGCACCTGCTATCGCGTCGACCTGCCGCTGCTGGAGGGCCATGAGGCAGTCGTCCCAGTCGGGTACTGCGAGGATCGTGGCTTTGGGGGCGATACGCGACAGTGCCGACACCGACGCCGGGTCGTGGTGCGTGCAGACTCGTCGCCGGGCAAGGTCGGCCGGTTCGGAGATGCCCGACCCGTGCCGTACCACGAGCCGGCGGGATGCCTCGAGATACACCGCGGAGAACGCCAAGTCCTGGGGAGCTTCGCAGGGCAGCGCCACCGGACGCACGACCATGTCCGCGTCGCGGTGAGCGAGCATCTCGGCGCCGTCATCGGTTCCGAGCGGGCGGAACTCGACCTTGGTGGGGTCGCCGAGCAGATCACGTGCGACCTCCCGCGCCAGGTCGACGCCGAATCCGGTGAGCGCGCCGGTAGTCGGGTCGCGGAAACTGAACAGGTTGGTGTTCTGGTCGACCGCGACGACCACCGTCCCGCGGGCACGAATATCGCCGAGCGTGCCGCCGAGGCTCGGAGTCCCCGGACGGAGACTGGCGTGTGCTGCACATGCCGACGTCTCCGTGGCGGGTGGTGGCTCTTCGGGCGGCGCGATGAGCTGGGCGCCGGCCGACAGGGGAAACTCCGTGAAGTCCCCGGAGAACCTCGGGGTGGGTGCATCGGGGGCGCCGCAACCGGCAAGCAGGACGGCTCCGACCGCGAGGCCGGCGAGCAGCCGGGCGGAGCGCGGTCGCCGTTCCGGGTATGGTCGCACCATCAGTGGTACTCGCTCACTCTGGGCTCGATCCCCGCAACGACGGCGAGCGCTGCGGAAACGGCGAGCACGATGCCACCCACGGCGAGCGCCGCCATCGTGCGGTACGACTCCCGCATCGCGTCGAGTTCCTCGGTGCGTAGAGCGGTGATGGCGTCTTCGAGCGATTCGTCGAGGGCCCGGAACTGGGCCGTCGATGCCGTCGATCCCGGACCGACCGCGACGTCCGCCGCGCCCTGGTAGTCGCCGTCTGCGAGCTTCTGCTGTAGATCCCGGTGCGCGCTCCGCCATCCGTCGAACGCGGCCGACGCATCGTCGATCGTCGGTGCGACGACGGTGTGCCGCGACGCGTCCGAGTTCAGAATCGCCGCGAGTGCGTCCGTGTGCCGGGCGTAATCGCTTCCGGCCGGATCGAAACCCGGACGAAGCAGCCCGAGCGTCTCGTCGGCGCGGGCCTGTTGGGCGAGGATCCTCGCCTTCGTGACCGCAGCGAGGGGTTCGGCGCCGTCGATCCGTGCGCGTTCGCTCGCCGATGTCGACAACAGCCCGGCGACCACGATCCATACGACGAGAGCAGCCAGCAGCACCGTCGCACACGCCAGTCCGGGATTGACCCGGCGGCGGCTTCGATGCCCGACGTACGCGTGCGCGACGGCGAGGACGACGACCCCGGCCGACGCGACCGCTATGGCGGTGGCGGGCAACCTGGCGGTATGGGACTGCGTGTCGGCGACGGCGCGAGCCTGGTCGTTGTAGAGGCGTTCGGCCAAGGGCAGGATGGTGTCCTGCATCAGAGCGGATGCAGTCCCGAGATACGCCACCCCGACCGGATTTCCCGCGGAATCGTTGGACCGTGCGGTCGCCACCAGGTCCGTGTACACGGCAACGTGCCGCGACATCTCGGTGAGCAGCCGCAGCGATTCCACGTCGCCGGAGGTGACGCCGTACGACGCGGTGACGAGTGCGTTCGACGCGTCGCCGATCGCCTGGTTGTACCGGTCGCGCACCGCGAGCGGCTCGATGGCACCCGCGATGAACGACGACGTCGCTGCCGCGTCGGCGATGGACAACGAGCTGAACAGATTCTGCGCGGCGTCCGCCAGCGGTTCGGTGTGGGCGCGAAGGGTTTCCATCCGTTGCTGCCTCGCGGCGACGACGGCGGACGTCACGAGACCAGCCGTCAGCGCCACCACGACGAGGACGACGGCGAGGAGGGACAGGCGTCCGGGCGTCGACGCGAGGAACTCGCGCCAGGGGCGCCGGCGGACCTCGGGTTCGACGAGTAGGGATTCGTTCAGGAGATGCTCGTCGGCCAGCGAAGTGTCACGATCTCCGCTGGATACGGCACCGCGGTCCTGGTCGAACAACCCACTCCTCCTCATCCCTGCACTCAGTGTGCGCCGATCACGGTCGGAAAACACCGAAAGCATCGACGGCGCAGGAGTAGCGGGCGTCGCCCGCGGGTACATCGAGACTGGGCACGATCAGCCCGGAGGTCCTCAGCTCATGAAGGCGGGCTCATGAAGACAGGGGTGCGCGCGTTCGGCGTCGCGGCCGCCGTCGCAGCGGTGGTTCTCGGGGCCTGCGCGGCCCCAGCGCCGCGGAGCGACGATGCCGCGGAGAAGGTCTTCTTTCTCTTGCCGAACACGACGACCACCCGATTCGTGGAGCGAGACGAACCCTTGTTCACCGACTTCCTGGAGCTGTTCGCGCCGGAGGCGACGGTCACCGTCCGCAACGCCGAAGGCGATCCCGCTCGCCAGCAGAGCCAGGTCGAGTCGGCGATCGCGGATGGCGCGTCCGTGCTCGTGCTGATCTCCACGGACGCGAGATACTCGGGTGGAGCCTTGACCGCCGCCGCCGAGGCGAACGTTCCGGTGGTGCTCTACGACCACGACGCGGTCGGTGGACCGGCGGACGTTCAGGTGATCTTCGACCCCCTCGAGGTCGGCCGACGGCAGGGGAGCCGCGCCGCGGACCTGATCGCCGCGATGCCCGGCGACGGTGTGAAGATCGCCCGGGTGGAGGGAAACCTCGGTGAATACGGCACCCGTCAATTTCTGCTCGGTCAGGACGAGTATCTGCAGCCGCTCGCCGACAGCGGCAAGATCCGCGTGGTCTGCGAGACCGCGATCGACGACTGGGACCCGGCCGAAGGTCAGGCATTCGCCGAGGAATGCCTGACCCGTGAGAACAACGACATCGCACTGTTCGTCACCATGAACGACGACCTGGGAGGCGGAATCGTCGCGGCTCTGGCCGGGCGCGGTCTCGCCGGGCGGATACCGGTCACCGGGGGACAAGATGCCAATCTCGCTGCGCTGCAACTGATTGCACAGGGGACTCTCGACAATACGATCTTCAAGAATCTGTCCGACCAGGCGAAGGTCGCCGCGCAGCTGACGACGTCGATCCTGCACGGCGAAGGCATTCCGGAGGACATGATCAACGGCACGATCGACAACCAGTACATGGCCGTGCCGACGGTGTTCCTGCCCGTGCAGAACATTACGAAGGACAACCTCTCCGTCGTGGTCGACTCCGGCTTCTACACGTGGCAGCAGATCTGCGCACCGGATCCGGCATCCGCGGTGTGCGGGGACCACAGCTGAGCCGTCGGCGAGGAGAACGTGTCCGAGGCGAGGGCGGAACTCGGCACGTTCAGCTCAGGGGCGCGATGACACCCCGGTCGCCGATTTCGGCGCGGACATCGATCACCCGCCCGGCCAGCAACCAGCCCGACGATCCGCGTCGCCACTCGTCCCGGTACTCGCCGAGGCATTCGTACGTCGTGCCGGCGCGGTCGCCGAGGCCGACGTGAAACGCCCGGAAGTAGGACCGAGTGCGCGCCTCGTCACCGTCGACCTCGATGCGGATGTTGCCGAGCAGGTGCTGGGTGGCGCCGCAGACGTCGAGGTGGGAGCGGACGCGGGCGACCACGTCCGCCGGCCCGGTCCGCCCGTAGGCCACGACATCTTCGGTGAGCGTCGCCGCGAACCCCGGCCAGTCTTTCGTGTCGAGCAGGACAGCCACGACGTGCAGGCGGTCGGCGATCTGGACGCGGGCGGGCAGGGACTCCGGCATGGCTCGATCTTCCTCGGACGACCGGCTGACTCGGCCGCGGCGTCCCGCTGATCGAGACCGTCGCGGTGACGGATCACCGCTGGGCCTGCGGGTGGGTGCCGAGGTTCGGTCGCATACGGTGGCAGTGGCTCGCCGGGCGGGCCGGATCGAGGAGGAATCGGTAATGAGTGCACGTACCCCCGAGGAGCGCATCCCCAGCCAGTGGGAGGAGATCACCGCAGCTGACCCAGGGCATTCGATGTGGTACGTCGAGCGGTTCCGGGCGATGGAGGCGCAGGGCAAGGACATCGTGGGGGAGGCGCGTCTGGTCGATGCGATGCTCGGCCGCGGCGGTCGGATACTCGACGCGGGGTGCGGACTCGGCCGCCTCGGTGGCTATTTGCACGATGCCGGTCATGTGGTGGTGGGTGTCGATGTAGATCCCGTGCTCATCCACGTGGCCGAGGAGGATCACCCGGGTCCGACGTGGCTGGTTGGTGATCTTGCGGAATTGGATCTGCCGGCCCGCGGGGTGGAGGCCGATTTCGAGGTGATCGTCTGTGCGGGCAACGTGATGACTTTCCTGGCGCCGTCGACCCGGGAGTCGGTGCTGGCGGGGTTTGCCGCTCATCTCGCCCCGACCGGCCGAGTGGTTGTGGGGTTCGGCGCGGACCGAGGCTACGAGTTCTCGCAATTTCTCGCGGACGCTCAGGCCAGCGGCCTGACGGCGGACCTGCTGTTCTCGACATGGGATCTGCGCCCGTTCACGGAGGATTCCGACTTTCTGGTGGCGGTGTTTTCGCGCGCGCACTGACGGCCCCGTCGTGAAGTGTGAGGAGCACGGTGAGCGCGGCGGTTGCGTCGAGCAAGGCTCGGGAGCGGGCTGTGGTGGCCTGGTCGCGGGTAGCGAGCGCCGCGCCGATGTCACCTGATCCGGGTGTGCGCGCGAGTTGTGTCATGACCGCACGGAGAGGTGCGATGCGGTAACCGGCCTTGCGGAGCTGATGCACGACGCGAGCGTCGCGGACCTGGGACGGGGAGTATCGGCGCGCTCCTGTGGGTGTGTCCCGGTCTGGTACGACGAGTCCCTCTGTGTCCCAGTGCCGCAACGTGGAGGGGCGGATGCCCAGGGCGACGGCGAGTTCGCTCACGCTCATCCAGTCCGAGGCCTGTACGCCGTCGATCGGCTCGGTCGAGATCACATCGGCGGCCTGCTTCGCCAGCGCGAGTTCGGTTCGTTCTGCGTGGAGTCGGGCGTGCACGGCGTCGAGGAGGGCGAGCGTTGTCGCGGCCGGGCATGTGTGCGCGCTGCGCACGATCCGTTTGGCTTCGACCGGGCCGGCGCCGACGGCGAGGTCTCGATAGGCGATCGCGGATTGCACATGCGCGTCGGTGTAGATCCGGTATCCGGTGGCTGTGCGGGTCGCGGGAGGCAGCACCCCGTCGCGTTCGAGGTTGCGCACCTGCTGCACGGAGCACCCGGCACGCCGGGCCACATCGACGGTCCGGAGTTGACGTGATTGGAGACTTTTCACCGTATTTCTCCTGTATGTGCTCCTCGGGGTCTCCACGAGTACTTTAATGAAACGCTGGAAGCTATGACCATGGACGACATCATCGACTTCGTCGAAGGCCTCGGCGACGTTCTGACGCTCAGGCCTGCACCCGGCGACGGTTCGCCGGAGATCAGCTGGGGTGACACTTTCTTCTATTACGCGCCGGATCGAATCGTTCCCGACAGGACCCAGCCCTTTGCCACGATCGTCACCAAGAACTACCCCGGCGACGAAAGCTCGGGTCTGGACCGCGCGGGTGCGTTCCGGGTGAACATCCGTGCCGGGAAGGAGGCGTTCATCGAGGCAACCGGCCGCGCACCGCGAGAGCAGGGCGTCGCCGACCTCGACGCCGGTGCGCCCGACACCGTCATCGCGCATCCCGTCTATGGCTCCCTGGCCTGGCTGGCGGTCATCGACCCGGGCGCACGCACCGGCGAAGTCACGCGAGAGTTGCTGTGCCGGGCGCATACGATGGCTCGCTCGCGCTATGAGCGACGATCGGAATCCACTCCAGGCTGACTCGAGAAAGGCATGTGGGACCGAGGATGACGAATACCGGCGTCGTCCTCGGTTCCGCCGCGCGTCGTCACATCTGGTGAATCCGACTGTTGTTCCATCCGACGAGGAGTTCGTCGAGCGTCATGCTCTGGTCCCTGCGTTCTTGCCGTTGGTCGCGTTGCCGGTCGTGGCGGGGGCCGTCACCGTTGTCACCGCGGTCGCCGGGGATGGTGGGTGCGGCGACTGTCGTGACGGGGTGTTCGGCCGCTGTCGCGATGGCGGTGGCGCCTCCGAGAGGGATGACGGCGAGCGCGGCGGCGACGGCGGCCGTGGCGAATCGGTTTCGCAGGGGGATTCGAGGGAGATGGCTCACGGCGGCTGAAGGATTCGTCGCGTATGAAATCTCCGAGTGGGGAAGTGAGGTGTGCATTTCGTAGTGTCCTGTTCGAATGCGTGGGCCCAACGTCCACAGCTACTCGAATGGTGTCTGCGAGAGCCCGGAACGTTACACCCGACGGTCCGGGAATTTCGTGGACGGCGGCACCGACGGACCTTCGGGGGTCGATCCACAGGGAAACCCTTTCGTTGTGGAGAAGTCCTCCATGGAGGGATCCCCCAGGCCGTACTACCGTCGCAGTAACCGCAGACGCGCACCATGGCGTGTCAGCCGGGACTCGCGAGTGCGACAGGAGAAGCAGTGCCATCCATCGAATTTGACGGGGATCGAATCGACTACACCGTGCACGGTGACGGCGGCTCGTCGTCGTGCGTGATCCTGCTGGCGGGTTTCACGGCCCCGGCCACGTCGTGGCGTTATCAGATCGCGTCGCTGATCCAGGCCGGTCACTGCGTCATAGCTGTGGATCTGCCAGGCCACGGGACGGCTCCCGCCATGCCGCACGGAACAACGATGCAGACACGCGCAGAACTTGTCCACGTACTCATCGAGAAACTCGATCTGCAAGGTGCGGCGATAATCGGAGGCTCGATGGGTGGGAACACGATCTGGTCGTACATCGACACGTACGGCACGGTGCGGCTTCGTGCGGCGGTTGTGGTCGATCAGACTCCGCGGATGCTCAATGCACCGGAGTGGGCGTATGGATTCTACGGCTACGACCAGGACGCCGTCGACACGTTCTTTGCGGACGGGATTCCCTCGACCGGCCACGGCACCCCGATCTGGAAACGCGGCATGCGGTTGGTCCGCTTGCTCACCGCGATGGGCCGCGTCGACCGGGAACTGTCGTCACCGGAACTCGCCCTGTTGAACGATCATGCGAAATGCGACTGGCGTTCGACGATCCGTTCGTGCGATCTTCCCGTGCTCTTCGTTGCCGGTTCCGACAGCGAGTTCTGGCCGTCGGCACACGCCGCAGCGGCTGCAGCACTCGCACCGAACGGAGCGTCGATCGTCGTCCCGCGCGCAGGCCACGCGACGAACATGGAGCGACCACATTCCGTGAACAAGGCTGTCGCCGGATTTCTCGACTCCGCATCCTGAGCCCGGACGCGACGCGAGTGCCGCCGCAATCGCCGTCAGTCGACGGACGGCACGATGACTGTGCTGCCACTCTCGGCGGCCTCCCGAGCCGCTGCCAACACCGCGATGGTGCCGAGCGCGGTACGGGCCGGCACCGGTTGCTCGCCGGTGCCGGCAACTGCGGCCGCGAATTCCGTGTAGTAGTCCTGATACGCACCCCGTTGCGACGGGACCGTTTCCGCGCCATCCGCGGTGTGGAGGACGCCCCACCGTTCGCGTCGCTCGTATCCCCATCCGGTGGGATCGTCGACGGGCCGTGTCCCCGCGAACAGGGCCTGTGCCTGTACGTCCGTACCGTCCGCCACGTAGCTGCCCAAGCTGCCGAATGCGCGCAGCCGCCGCCCTTCGAGATGGTTGACCTTGCTCGACGAGACGCTCGAATAGACCCCACTGCGGTGTGCGATGTTGACGACGAAACCGGCGTCGGTGCGCCCCTCCGGGCGGTCGACATGATCGAGGTGGGCGTCGACCCTCTCTGCCGGACCGAACAACCACAGCATTTGGTCGACGACGTGTGCGCCGATGTCTCGCAGCAACCCGCCGGTCGGGCCGGATTCGAGCGTGTCGGCGCCGTCCAGGTCGAAATGGGATTCGATACGCCAGATGTCGCCGAGTCGCGGCAACACCGACATCAGCGTGCGGATGTCGGCGTCGTATCGACGGTTGTGGTAGACGCTGAGCAGCACGCCGGCGTGGTCTGCGGCTGCTACCAACTCGCGGGCCGTCTCGACATCCGGCGCGAAGGGCTTGTCCGCGATCACGTGCACGCCCCGCCCGATTGCCTCGAGTACGAGCTCGCGCCGCGTCTGCGGCGGGGTGGTGATCGTGACGGCATCGACGCCGGAGTCGATGACCTCGCCGAGGCTCGCGAACACCGGCACTCCAGGGAAGTCCGCTTCAGCCTGGGCGACACGGGAGGCGGAGCGGGTCACGATGCCGCCCAGCGTGATTCCCGTGGCCGCGTCGACGAACGGTGCATGGAAGTACCGGCCGCCCAGCCCGTACCCGACGATTCCGATTTTTACGCTCATGTCCAGATTGTATGTTAAGACATTCGAACAATCTATTCAGCAATTGTAGTGCAGGCAGTCGCGGTGTCGAGGGTCGAGAACAGCGCAGTGCCGTGCCAAGATGAGGTGGCACGATCAGCTGCAGGGAGGCGACGAAGTTGTCGGAGCGATCAGGACCCCTGGCCGACGATCCGTTCAATGGTCGGCGCCCCACCAGTCACGAACGGATGACGGGACGGTCGTGGGATGCGTCCTACCAGGAGGGGCCTGCGCCGTGGGATGTCGGCAGGCCGCAGCCGGCGATCGTGCGGGTGGCGTCCGAGGGCGGATTCGCAGGAGCGGTGCTCGATGCGGGCTGCGGGACCGGCGAGAACGCCCTTCACGTCGCCTCACTGGGATTGCAGGTGCTGGGCGTCGACGTGGCTGAGACGGCACTGGCGATCGCCCGGGAGAAGGCCGACGACCGTCGGATCGAGGTCGAGTTTGCGCTGGCCGACGCGTTCCGATTGGAACACACCGGCCGCCGGTTCGAGACCGTGCTGGACTGCGGACTGTTCCACACGTTCGACGCCGACGAGCGACCCCGTTACGTGGCGAGTGTGGCGTCGGTGACCGAACACGGCGGAACCGTATATGTGTTGTGCTTCAGCGACAATGGTCCCGATACCGGCCCGCACCCCGTCAGCCGGGAGGAGCTGAGAGCGGCGTTCGACCCCAGCGATGGATGGAAGGTCGTCGCCATCGAACCGGACCGGATCGAGACGAGATTCCACGACGACGGCGCACCGGCCTGGTTCGCCACCATCGAGAGGATCTAGCGTTCGGGCGCGCCGTCATTCGGCGTTACCCGTCGGAAAGTAGACCGATCCGTCGCTACCCACGCAGCCGCCCTGGACGGGGCCGGGACCGAAGTACGCGCCGTTGACCTGACCGGCGCCACCGGAGGAATTCGACCCGACTCCGGCCCCCGCGACGCCGACTGCCCCGCACGTGTAGCTGTTCGAATCGCCCGGTTCGCTTTCGACCTGAACCTGTGTGCCCGGCGTCTTCGGATCCCCGTGCAGGTTCGGTGCCGCGGCCGCGACACCGGGTATTGAAAAGATGGCGAGTGCGGCGGTCGCCGCGACCGCCGATCGCACTGCGAATGTGTCCATGCGAAGTCACTCTCGATTCGTCTCACTGTAGGGACCCCAATTATCGTCCGCTCCATCCTGAAATCCCACCCCTGTGCGTGCGCGCCGGGAACCGGCCAGGCGGCCGGCTGGACCTGCGGCCTTGACATGAAGTGGACTTTAGGTTTCACCATGGTCGCAGATGTCACTGGAGGCAAGGAGTCTGCGATGAACGACACCAGGACGGCGCTGATCACAGGGGGATCGGCAGGGCTGGGACGGGCGAGCGCACTCGCGCTCGCGGAACGCGGCTGGGAGGTGATCGTCACCGGCAGGCGGGTCGAACCGCTCGATCGGGTCGCCGCTCGGGCACACACCATCACCGCGCTCCCCGGTGACGTGACCGATCCGCGGCAGCGCGAGCGCATCGGCGAGGAGATCGCGGCGCGGGGGCGACTGGACCTGTTGCTCAACAACGCCAGCGCGCTCGGACCCAGCCCGATGCCCACCCTCGCCCGGTATCCGGAGGACGCGTTGGCGCAGGTCTTCGCGACCGATGTGCTGGCCCCGCTCGCATTGATCGCCGCGCTGATCGAGTATGTGCGGAACGCGGGCGGGACCGTGATCAACATTTCCTCGGATGCCGCGGTCGAGGCCTACGCGGGCTGGGGCGGGTACGGGGCTGCGAAGGCGGCGCTCGACCACGCGACCGCGGTGCTGGCGGTCGAGGAGCCCGGCCTCGCGGTATACGCATTCGATCCCGGCGACATGCGCACCGAGATGCACCAGGCGGCGTTCCCCGGCGAGGACATCTCGGATCGGCCCGACCCGGAGACCGTGGTACCGGCGCTGCTGAATTTGTTCGACACGAGCCCGCCCAGCGGCCGGTACCGTGCGTCGGATTTCGCGGTCGCAGCGAACACGGTGGTGTCGTCGTGACCGGCGCACGCGTCGCATCCGCGGCCGAGTTCCGGTTCGTGCTGCCTCGGCGATTGGAGGCGAGCGGTCCACCGGAGAGCCGGGGGCTGCTGCGCGACGCGGTGCGGCTTCTGGTGTCCGATCGGGGACGAGTGGAGCACACCAGATTTCACGACCTACCGCGCTTTCTCAGGCCGGGCGACGTGGTGGTGGTGAACGCGTCGTCGACGTTGGCCGCGGCGGTCGACGGGACCGTCGACGCCGTAGGACCCGTGGTCGTGCATTTCTCCACCGACATCGGCGACGGTGACTGGGCGGTCGAGGTGCGAGCGCCGGGGCCGGTCTCCGGTGCCCTCGACACGGTCGCGGCGGAAACGCGGATCATTCTGCCGCGCGGCGTTGTCGCGACGCTCATGGAACCGTGGCCCGTCGGCTCGACGAGGCTGTGGCGGGCCTCGATCGTCGGCGTCAAGGACGTAGCCGCGGAACTGCTCGCCACATCGGGCCGTCCGATCACCTACGCGTATGTCCACGACCGCTGGCCGCTGCCGTCGTACCAGACGATCTTCGGCCGCACCGGTGGAAGCGCCGAGATGGCCAGCGCTGCGAGGCCGTTCACCCACCCGATGGTCACCGATCTGGCGACCTCGGGGGTGGTGATGGCGCCGATCCTGCTGCACACGGGTGTCTCCTCGCCGGAGCGTGGGGAGCCGCCGATCCCGGAGCGGTACGAGGTGCCGGAGCAGACGGCACAGCTGGTCAACGACCGGCGTGCCGCCGGTGGCCGCGTCATCGCGGTCGGCACCACCGTGACCAGGGCCCTCGAGACGCAGGCGACTTCGGACGGTATGGCGGTGGCGGGCGCCGGCTGGACGGACCTGGTGCTGAGTGCGGGGAGGCCGACCCAGGTGGTGGACGGCCTGATCACGGGTTGGCACGCACCGGGGGCGTCGCACCTGATGCTGCTCGAATCGGTGGTGGGGGAGGGCGCCGTCCGCCACGCCTACGACGAGGCGCTTGCACGCGGTTACCTGTGGCACGAGTTCGGAGACAGCGCGCTCTTGCTGCGACGGTGACGGCGCGATCGAGGTTCTCGACAGAGGCTCTGCGGGCGAGTTGACTGAAACTGGTGACCTCGGCAATCAGAAGGGGTCACGGAGGACAGGACGTCGTCATGAACATGGGAAAGAAGATCCGGCACAAGGTCGAAACCGCCGAAGGCGCCACCAAGAAGGCGGTCGGCAGGGCCACCGGGAACGCCCACCTCGAGGCGGAGGGGAGCAAGGAGCAGGCCAAGGGCAACGCCAAGCAGATGGGAGACAAGGTCAAGGACGCGGGCAAGAAGATCAAGAACGTCCTCAAACATTGATCGAAACCGGGTGAGCCGGACTACTCGTTCGACAGCAGCGGTCCCAGCGGTCCGAGGTCGATGTTCAGGTCCTCCGGCAGGAGATCGAAATGCTCACGCAACTCTGCCATTCGCTCCTCGAGCAGCATGAGCGTCGTGCCGATGCGTTCGATCTGCTCATCGCTGAGGTCGCCGTGCTCGACTCGGCGGATCGCCTGCCGTTCCATCAATTGGCGTAGTAGTTCGACGATCGTCAGGACCAGGGTGACCAGGCCCTTCTCGACGGATTCGGGATCGGCGTCGATTCGCTGCGGCAGAACACGGCGACCGAAGTCGGTCGGTGCGTCCGAATCGACGGGCTCGGACTCAGTCATCGGCGGTTTCCTCCCCGACCGGCTCGGGGACGAGCGCGCTGACCGATGCAATGAGTGTGCGCAGCGAGATTCGGACCATGTCGACGTCGGCGAGCGACAGAGTGATCTCACCGGTGATGACGACGCCACCGCCGAGCACCCGGTCGAGGAGGTCGACGAGCGCGATGCGGCGAGTGTCGTCCGCGGGGACCATCTCGCTCATGGGCTCACCCGTCGATCCCGGCGAATGAGTACGGCGGCCACGGTCCGGTCAGATCCAGTGTGACGCCCGGGCGTTCGGTGTCGAGTGCCGTAACCAGCGCAGCGAAGTCGTCGACCCGCTCGTTGTCCACGAGGTAGGTGCCGTTGAAGATCATCCAGGCCCGTTTACCGGTCAGTACCGGATCGGTGACTTGCCGTCGAAGCCCGTCGACGGCATGGCCCAGGAGCGCGGCGTGAATTTCCTCCGCGTGGCCGGCCGCGCTACGTTCCACGTCCTGTTGAGCGCTCAACTCCGCACGACGACGCAGTAAATACGCGGTCCCCTTTCCCGCCGTGCCTGTCGTGGAAGGCTCCTCTTTCGCGTTCTGCGCCAGGGCCTTCGCGTCTCCGTACGCTTTGACACCCCACTCGCTTCGTCCGGTCACCCGGCGCAGCGTCGCAGCGAACTCCTCCTGTCGTTCGTCGAGGAGGAGGCGAACGCGATCGTCGTCCAGGTAGAGGGTCGCCAACCGCAAGGGAACGGTGGGACCGCAGCGCACCACGGCAGCCACCACGGCATCGTGTGCTCTCGCGGTGGCGGCCAGCCAGTCGAGGTCCTCGAGGTTGCGCTGGAGAGGTTCCTGCCCGAATTCGCTCAGGCTCACCGTCCCCACCACCGCGACGAGCCCCGCCGACGCCACCGCGCGGACCGGCTCGCCGGCCACGCCGGTGACTCCGGCGAGTTGTGCGGCGCCGACGCTGTCGGTGGTGATGACGTAGAGCCAGACACCGTCATCCGCGGTCATCGCCGGGCTCCTGACGTTCCGCCTCCACCTCGACCGTTTCGGCTGCCTCGACGGCAGGGCGAACCGACCTGTCCGACTCGAGTTCGGCGATCCGCTCCCGCAGCTTCCGATTCTCGAGTTCGACGTCGCTGTTCCTGCCGGTCAGCCAGGGGTCGTGCTCCCACCAATCGATACCCACCTCCTTCGCGGTCTCCAGCGACGCGATCACCAGTCGCACCTTGATGGTCAGCAGTTCGATGTCGAGCAGATTGACCTGGATGTCCCCGGCGATCACCAGGCCCTTGTCGAGCACCCGCTCGAGGATCTCGCCGAGATTCGTCGACTGATGCCCGCCACCCATTCCGCCGCCCGAGCTCTGCGGAAGGTTGCTCGTACCGCCACCGGCGATGGTCATGACTGCGCGCTCCCGCCGTCGCCGACGCCGCGCACGTAGCGGCGGGTTCTGCGGTAGGACAACAGTTCTCCGTCGAGATCCAGCACCACCTCGTACAACGCGAGCATGTCGGTCGACGACGGGATTCGCCGATCCTCGACTACCTCCACCTCCACCGCCCAGCCGTCGTCGGTCGGCATGACCGATGTCGCACCCAGCGGTTTCCTGCCGGTCAACTGCGCAATGTCACGCGTGGCGATCTCGGCGATCTCTGGTGCCGGCAACGGAGGTGGCTGCTCTTCTGCCATCGCCCGTCACTCCTTCTCCGTACCGGAGGACGGCCGTGCCGTTCCGGTCATTCGGTCGAGGATGGCCTGCTGGGCCTGCTCTTCCTCCTCGGCGGAGATCTCGCCTGCCGCGCGGGCGTCCTCCAGCTCCTCGAGGGCGCGCCGCGCACTCGCGGGGTTGTGGAGTTCCTCCTCGACCTGCCGCTGTATCAACTCGGCCAGCGAGATCACCCCACGAACGGGGGCGAGTGGCAGCGTGGCGATGAACGACAGCAGACCCATCGGTCAGCCCTCCGGCTTCTGCGTCACCACGAAGTCGTAGGCGGCAAGCGGTCCGAGCAGGCGCATGTCGACTCGGCCGTCCCACTGCTCGGCGAGTTCTCCCACCGCCTTCTCGAGCTCTTCCTGGCGGGCAACCTCGACGAGGACGGCCACTTGCGCGGCCTCCTCTTCGTGAGTCGGCTCCCGGACGTTGACCGAAACGGACAGCGAGTCGAGCGCCTCGACCACCGTGCGGGTGTCTTCGTCCCGCTTGGCCTCGATGGCGTTACTCACGATCTCGCCGAGCGCCATCCGGGCGTCGCGGGTGGTCTCCTCGGGCTGATCGCGGATCGCGCCGAGCAGCTTGCTCGCTTGTTCGTTCTCTTCGATGATTTCACGAAGGATCGCATTCTCGACGTAGCGCCCCTTCACGACGTACTGTGCGCGTCCCTCGAGTTCCTCCAACGCCGCGGCGAACTCGTCGGCGTGTGCTGCGAGCAATTCCTCCTCGACGGCCTCTTCATCGGTCATGACCGCCCCGAAACGAAGAGGGAGTACCGGCGCCACACGCGACGTGCCGTCCAGCACGTGCGCATGGGTTCGGAGGTCCTCGGGCTTGCCGAGCGGCCTGTCCACCGAGATCTCGCTCACGAGCGCTGCGATGTCGCCGTGCTTGACGATGCTGACCGGTCTGTCACACACGCCGACCGCGTCCTCTTCGGCTTGCACGTCCGCGGGCACGATGCCGTACACGTAGACACCTCTGGTGCGCGGCTCCTCGGCCGAGTCGGTGCTCTGTTTCGACGTAGACATCACTTGTCACCTCGTGTGGACTTGCGCGAAACACGTTCGCGCTCGGGTTCTTCCTGCCCGCCGCCGAGGATGTCGCCGAGTTTCTCACCGGCGGACTCGAGTGCGCCTTTGGTCTTCGATTTGGCGCCTCCCTCGGTGACGTCCCCAACCAGATCTGTAAGGCCCTTCGGCTCACCACTGCCGATCTCGAGCCGATTCACGGCCTCCGCGAACCGCAGGTAGGTATCGACACTGGCGACCACGACGCGTGCGTCGATGGTCAGCAATTCGATGCCGACCAGCGAGACACGCACGTAGGCGTCGATGACCAGGCCCTTGTCGAGGATGGTGTCGATGACGTCGGCGAGGCTACTCGAGCTGGGACCACCGCCGACTCCGCCACCGCCGCCTCCCCCCGCCGGTTGAATCGACGTCATTGCCGTGCTCCCTGTCGCGAGCGGGCGGTCTTCGCGGCCGGAGTCTTACGCGGGCGACCTCGCCGTTTCGGGGCCTGGTCCCCAGCGGCAGCCGCGGTCTTGCGCGGGCGACCTCGGCGTTTCGGCGGCGGTGGTGCTTCTGCTTCCTCTTCCTCTTCCTCTTCCTCCTCGCCGGCGTCCTCGTCCGTTTCCTCGTTTTCGTCCTCGTTGGTCTCCTCAGCTTCTTCGTCCTCGGGCTCCTCGCCCTCGGCCTCGTCGCTTTCCTCGAGCTCTTCCGACTCCTCCGGCTGCGCCTCGTCCTCTTCGGGCTCGACTACCTCGCCGTCCCGGATCTCTCCGCGCCAGCCCTCGACGTCGTCGGGATGGAGAACGGACTGCGTCATGACGTGGCGTGCAAAGTGTTTCAATTCCAGCCGTGCTCGGCGTCCCTGCGCACGCCACAGGTTTCCCGTCTTCTCGAACAACCCCTTCGGGTGATACTCGAGAATCAGAACGATGCGAGTGAGATCCGGGGTCACCTCATGAAACGTCACCGCACCGTCGATGAAACCTTTGGCGCCCTTCGAGCGCCACACGATCCGCTCGTCGGGAACCTGCTCGAGGATCGACGCTTCCCAGGTTCGGTGCGACAGGAAGATCTGCGCCTTCCACTCGAGCTTTTCGTCCGATTCCTGTTCGACCCGTTCGACCTTCTTCATGAACGACGGAAAGTCGGCGAATTGGGTCCATTGGTTATAGGCCAGCTGAACCGGGACCCCGACATCGATCGTTTCGACGATGTTGGTCAACTTCAGCTTCTTGCCTTTTCCGCTACCGCCACCGCCACCGCCGGTGACCGCGTCCTTGAGGTCGGACGCCTTGTCCTTGACCGTCTGCTTGGCGCCCTCCCACCAGCCTCCACCGTTGTCGGACTTGTCCGGTGACTCATCGTCATCCGATTTCTCGGAACCGGTGAGGGCGGCAAGCAGCCCTCCTTCGCCGCCGTTCTCGGCGTACTCGGTGAGCCGCCCCGAGGTGTTCGCCACCTTGTCCGAGACCGAGGACAGTGCCTTCTCGGCGACCGTGCCAACAAGTCTCTGCATTGCCTCCTGCAGCACGCTGGACGATCCGTTGCCGTCACCCGGTACGGCCTCTTGTAGTTTCTTCGCGGCGCTCGTCATCGCCATCACCTCCGTGCCCGTCGGACGGGCGCAGAGTCCGTCGTGGCCTTGGCCCGCGTCCTGCGTTTGCGGGCAGGAGCCTCTTCGTTATCGTCGTCTTCGTCGGATTCCGCGGTCCGCGACCTGCCTGCCGGCCGGGAGCTACCGTTGCTGGAAGTCCGTCGACGCGCGGCGGGGCGCTTGCGAGGGGCGGGTTCCTCCTCGGCGGCTTCTTCCTCCTCGGGCTCCTCGTACTCGTCGTCCTCTTCGGCGTACTGTTCGTCGGGCTGTTCGTCCTGCTCTTCGTCGACTTCGGACTCGTCGTACTCCTCGTCCTGGGACGTGCCGCGCCGCTTACGTCCGAGTTTTCCGACTCTGCTGAGCTTGCCGACCGAGCCGCCCACACCGCTGACAGTGTCGTCCACGGTGTCGCCCACGTCGTCGATGACTTCTCCGCCGCCTGACAGAAGCCGGTTGTTGAGCGAATTGATACGTTGGCTTGCGGCGGTGACCGCAGCGGCCTTCGCTGCACTGACCAGCTCTTCTCGCACCGAGTCGCTGATCTTGGCGAACTCGGGGGAGCTCGCGAGCATTTTCGTGCCGCGTTCCAGTAGGTCGCGGGGCCCGCCGGGAAAGCGTCCGGTCGCACCCGCAGCCGCGAGCATCAGTGCCATCTTCATTCTGTGTGTTCGGCCCAGCATGTATCCCGCGCCGACGGCCATTGCCACCTGACCTTTGGTCTTCATCGTCGAACCCCTTTACCGAGTAGTCACCGGCGCACCGCTCGCCCACTTCGGCAATGTGTCACAGAACCGTCCGCGGAAATGTCTCGCACAACCGTGCGCGGTAAGGGGCGCCGCTTGTCGACTACCCCAGCCGCGGGCCACTCAACCAACAGCAGAAAACTCGATTCAGGTAACTTCGCGCGGCGACTGCGGCCCTTCGCTGCCTGCCGAGAGGTGGGGGAGCGGACGATCCCGCGTTTCTGCCGCAGTGACCGTGACGCACCCGTGAGTCAGCGCATCCATGTGTAGTATCGCGAGGTTGCGAGGTGAGTACCGAATTGCGAAAGTGATTGAGCCGCAGTGTGTTTTACCGGATATGTGCTGGGCGTTACGCGGAGGCGGCGCGCACCGCCGCGACGAGAGCTGCGACGACGAGCACCAGCAGCAGGACCACGACCAGTACCGGTGCAAGGACCAGCCCGAGCGCCAGCAGGAGAACGAGGGCGACCTTAGCCTTGCCACTCAACCCGGACACCAGTGCTTTGATCGCGGCCCACACGGGATTCTTACCCGTCAGGGCGGCCCGAACGGCTGCGATTCCGGCTCCCATTCCCGCGTCGTTGTGTGCGATCGCGTCGACGAGCGTGTCCATCCAATCCTGGAATTTTTGGCGAATATTCTGCGCCATCGCCGCACCGCGGTCGCGCACCGCGTCCACGAGACGGTGGACATGGTTTTTCAGCCACTCACTGACGACCTCCACCGAATGCGACAGCAGGCCGTGTTCGGAACTCTGCGCAATCGGGTCGGGCCGGCGGGTGTGCGCCGGCGTTGCGCGGGACCCAGTGTCTCGAGAACGCTTCCGGGTCGTCGGCGTCGCAGTGTCGGCGGTGGCGTTTGTTCGCGTCGATCGGGGCGCTGGTTTCGTTCTCCGAGGAAGGCTGTGAGGTGAGGCGGCGGACGTCGGTTTCGCGGCCGGTCGCCTGGGTGGCAGCGGTCGCCTTCGTGGCAGCCGTCCGGGGAGTGCTTCGGATGGCCGCGTCGAGCTTTTCCCACTCGTGGAGGACCGAGACGTCGTCCTGGACTCCGCGGTTGCCGTCAGGTTGTCGCCTCCACCGTCAGGCCTGGCCGGTGTTTCCCGGCCGCTCGACCTCTCTCGTGCGCCCATACACCGCAATTACCCTCGGCGCAGTTCTTGAAACGGGAACGGTCTCGGTGTGCGACACATGCTGTCGGTGATTATTCCCCGACGCCGCGTTCGTCGAGCGGGTTGTTACGGGTGACGATGAGCGGGTCGGCGGAGGTGAACGGGAAGTTCGGCAAATCGTCGATGTGGGTGTCGAACGTGGCGGCGAGCACTTCGCGGGAGTACGCGCTGACCGCTGCGCGGTATCCGATGTCGCCGGGGGTGGGCTGGTCGAAGAAGATCAGGAAATGGATGTCCTCGGATCCCACGACCTCGATGTGGTGCGGGTACGCGCGGGGAATGAAATACACGTCACCCTCCTCGAGATACCAGGTGTCGAGGGAGCCGTCCGGGTCCATGACCGTCATCCGCGCTGATCCGCGGCGCACGTATCCCATCTCGGCAGTGATCGGGTGCCAGTGCGGTTCCCGCATCCCGTCCTCGCGGATCCGCAGCGAGTACATCGACAGATCTTTCAGCGCCGGCCAGAACTGGACGCGCGCCAGGTGGGCGGATCCGACGGCGAGGCTGATGGTCGGATTCTGGTCTTCGACGGCGAACTTGTGACCATCGGAGAAGTGGGCCGCCGGTGACACCACGGGATCGCCGATTCGTGCCGCCAGGGAGCGGTCGGTGGTGTCACGCCGGATCTTGGTGAAATCCGAAGCGTCCAGATCGTAGGTGTTGCCGAGGACTGCATCGGTCATCGCGCCGAACGCTGCGCCCAGACCGAAGTCTTCGGGCCGCTCGCTACGGAAGGCGATGATGAACTCCGCGACATCGTCGCCGACGTTCTCGATGTGGTGCAGCGAGCCCGAATCGATGTGGAACATTTCCCCGGCGCCGATCGTGAAGGTGGAGAACGTGCTGCCGGTATCCAGAACGGAGACCAGCGATGTTCCGGACACGCAGTAGGTGAGTTCGTTGGCGTTCGCGTGCCAATGGGGCGTGCGCATCGCTCCGGGATTGATCAGCACGCGCTTGATCGACATTCCTTTCAGTATCGGGAACGTGTCCGCTGTAATCCGGGTGATGGAGCCGAGATCGGATTGCTCGACGATCTCGGCGTCGGTCAGCGAGGTGCTATGGCTGCTGCGTCGCGTGCTCATGGAATTGCCTTCCGTGTCGGTGGTGGGAAGCAGTTCGCGCGTACAGGGAGAAGTATGTCGTTCCACGCAGGATTGTTCCGGTGAAGTCAAAGGAACGGGCGGGGCATCGGGGTTACGATGCACAGGGAGATCTGCCCAGCTGGTACCGCTCATCGGTGCGGTATCGAACCCTGCCGCGGAGGCGTTTATGCCGACGATGACGGATTCCCCCGCGCAGAACGCGCCGAGCCGGACGGCCGTAGGGCGTCGCCGCGCACCGCGTACCACCCTTTTCACTGTGCTCGCGGTGGGCGTTGCCCTGGTGATCGCGGGCTGTTCCACCACGTCCGAGCAGACGACGTCGCAGACGTCGAACGGTGCACAGCCCGCCGCGACGACCGCGACCGGTACCGCACCAGCGGGGGCGGCGCTGAAACCCATCGATCCGGCTTCCTTCCAGGCCGCGGTGGATGCTGCGGCCGAGGAACTGCTCGTCCCCGGCGCGGTGGTGCAACTCCGCACTCCGCAGGGGAACTTCGACGCCGTGGTCGGCACGACCGAACTGGGCGCGCAGACGCCGCCCGATGGGCACACTCATTTCCGGATCGCCTCGAACACCAAGACCATGACCGCGGCGCTCATCGTGCTCCTCGCCCAGGACGGCAAACTCGAGTTCGGCGACCCGGTGTCCGCCTACGTTTCGGATGTGCCCAACGGCGAGAACATCACCGTCGCAGAGCTGTTGACGATGCGCAGTGGGCTGTACAACTATACGAGTTCGCCCGAATTCGCGGCCACTCTGGATGCCGACCCGGCAAAGGCTTGGACGCCTCGAGAGGTTCTGGATATCGCGTTCCGGCAGCCACCGGAATTCCCGCCGGGCACGTCCTACGAGTACAGCAATACGAACTACGCCCTGCTGGGTCTCATCGCAGAGAAGGTCGGCGCGCGCCCTTTGGCCGAGCAATTCCGGGATCGATTGTTCGGGCCCCTCGGGTTGCAGCAAACCTCGCTTCCCGCCGCCGACGACGCCGCGACCATCCCGGATCGCTACTCGCACGGCTACATGTACGGCGGATCGTCCTACGCGATGGTCGACGAGGAGTATCCCGCCGACATGCAGGCCGCCGCACGGGCGGGGACACTCCAGCCCCTCGACTACACCCACCAGAATTCCTCCTATGCCACCGCGGCCGGGGGCGCCATTTCCACCGCGGACGACCTGACCACGTGGATCCGGGCACTGGTGTCGGGCGACGTCCTGAATACCGAATACCAGCAGCAATGGCTCCACAGCCTGCAACCCGAGGATCCGAGTGCACCTGATGGGCAGCAGTACGGGTACGGCATCAGCTATCAGCGTTTCGGGCCGAACGCCTCGATGTACTACCACGGCGGTGAGCTGCCTGGTTTCAACTCGTTCATCGGTTACGACCCGGACAACGACGTCACGTTGGTGATCTGGACGAACCTGACCCTGTCGCCAGAGGGCAAGACCACGGCGAACGCTTTGCTGCCCACAGTTCTCGACGAGATCTACGCCGGGTTGTCACTGGCGCCCACACCAGCTCCGACCACCACCAGGTGAGGTGGTGGAGCGTGCTGCGCGGCGTCCTCGACGTAGGTGAGGACCGGGCCGCCTGTTCACATCGCCGGGCTCGGGAAGGACGCGGCCGCCTTCGACTGCATAGTGGGCGGGGCTGCTCTGGAAGACGACCAACACCCGGTCGGCCGGGATTCCGGTGATCCGCGCGGCGGCAGCAGCGATTTCGGTTGCGAGTCGGGTAGTTTCGTGTTCCGGATGCCCGTCGCGGACCCAACCGGTGATCAGCAGCGGTCGTGCGGGGACACCGTCCGTGCCAGGAGCGGACGCTCAGCACGATTGATCCGGCCCGCGAAGCTACGCAGCCGTTGCGTGTCGGGAGCCGTTCGCTCGCTGACCGATCTGATCACCGCAGGCCCGAGGGCGGGCTTGTGCCAATCGTCCAGCGGTATCGACAGGAACACCGGGCCCATGGGCGGCTGCATCGCTACCGCATAGGCGCGCATGAACGCCGCGGGCACATCGTCTGCCCGTGCGGGCTGATAGGCCCACTTGACCCAGGGCTGCGGCATGATCGTTTCGTCGCGGTTGGCCAGATACGGATCGGCAACAGCATCTCGCGGGTCTGCTGTCCGGCGGTCACGATGAGCGGGGTAGCGGCGCGGTACGCGGAGACGAGGCTGCCCATCGCATTTCCGGTATCCGCAGCGGTATGCAAATTTTCCAGTGCGGGCTCGCCCGTCGACTGCGCGAAGCCGTCCGCCATCGCCAGTACCGACGCTTCCTGCAACCCGAGCACATACGTGAAATCGTCAGGAAGTCCTGCAGAAACGTCTGCTCGGTCGAACCTGGGTTTCCGAACACCGTTGTCAGACCTAGCGATCGGAGCGGATCGTAGGTGACGGAGTGCACGGTCTTGTCGTCAGCCATCGGGCTCACCAGCCTTCGTAGTGGGAATGATTTCGGCCTACGAGCGGGGCAGTCGGGCAGAATCGTCCCTTGTGACCGACATGTCTGCACGAACACCCGACGCGGCGGCGGAAGCCGAGGATGCCGACCTGGTCAGCGCCCGCGGCGGAGACGACGCCGCGTTCACCCGCCTGATCGGACCGTTGCGCCGTGAACTGCACGCCCACTGCTACCGCATGCTCGGCTCCAGTCACGACGCCGACGACGCGCTGCAGGATGCTCTGTTGCGGGCGTGGCGCGGCTTTGCGCGGTTCGAAGGTCGCAGCACGCTGCGTTCGTGGCTCTACACCGTCGCGACGCGCACGTGCCTGGACGCCGTCGAATCACGCGGGCGGCGGGCTCTGCCCGTCGACCTGGGCCCGTCCAGTGACCGGGCCGTCATCGGTGACGGTCCGGTCACGGAAGTGGCTTGGCTGGGTCCCTACGCCGACGCCGGTCTGACCGCCGGTTCGGCGGGGCCGGCCGCGCGGTACGAGCAACGCGAGGCTGTCGAACTGGCATTCGTTGCGGCACTGCAACATCTGCCGGGCAATCAGCGTGCGGCTCTGCTCCTCTTCGAGGTCTTGGGTTTTTCCGCCGCCGAGATCGCCGACACCATGGACACGTCGACGGCGTCGGTGAACAGCGCGCTGCAGCGGGCGCGTGCGATCGTCGCCGAGAAGATTCCGCCGGTCACGCAGGCGCAAACTGTGCGACAGATCGACGACACGCGTCTGCGTGCCATCGTCGCCGGGTACTCCACGGCATTGGAACGCGGTGATGCCGACGCCCTCGTTGCCCTGCTCACGGAGGACGTCACCTGGTCGATGCCGCCGATGGCGCACTGGTACCGCGGTCTGACCGCGGTGACCGATTTCGCGGTCCGGGTTCCGCTCACGGGGTGCGGTTCGTGGCGTCACCTCCCGGTGAGTGCGAACGGCCAGCCGGCCGTCGCCTTCTATCTGTGGGACGAAAAGGCCGGCACCCACGTCCGCTGGTCGATCACCGTGCTGACCCTGCGTGGCACCAAGATCGCGGACCTGACCTCGTTCCTCGGGCCGGAACATTTCGAGCCCTTCGGGTTGCCGGAATCGTTGCCTGACCTGCGATCGGAGACCACCGTGCGCCACCGAGGCATCACAATGGCACACGAGTTTCCCGTGAATCATTGCGATGGTGCCATTGTGATGCCATGATGGCATCATGGATCTCACACCCTATGTCGCTTCCCTCCGCCACGAACTGGCGGTAGCCGCCGAGGCCGGGGGAGAGGACGCCCGGGCCCTGGCCGAGCGACTCACCGCACCTCTGGAAGCCGGAGTCCGGCTCGCACTGCTGGACGCGTTGTCGGCGGCCGCCAGCGAAATAACCCGCGACCTCGCACCGGGCTCGGTGGATCTTCGTCTCCGTGGACGTGAGCCCAGCTTCGTCGTCACTCCCGCGCCCGTCGAGCACTCATTCGACGAGCCGGCCGCGTCGCCGGAGGTGTCACCGCCGCGAACACCGGAAGTCGACGACGGCGCCATGACCCGGATCAATCTCCGTCTCTCGCAGGATCTCAAGGATCGCGTCGAGGAGGCGGCGCGGGAGGCCGGACTGTCGGTGAACGCCTGGCTCGTCCGGTCCGCGGCCGCCGCGCTGGAGTCCGACGGCGACGGTCGCCGCTCCGAACGGCGCGCACCACGCGGCAGCGACCGTTTCACGGGCTGGGTGCGCTAGCCCGTCCGACCCGCACCGACTCTCGCCACCACCACATTCCGGAGGATCACCATGCCCACATTCAGCACCCCGGCACCGATATCGGCCACGATCGAGCTCGTCGTCGGTGACGCGCGCATCACGGCGAGCGACCGCGACGACACCGTCGTGGACGTCCGCCCCAGCGACGGCTCCCGGGAAGCGGACGTCCGCGCCGCCGAGCAGACCCGCGTCGAATTCTCCGCCGGCAGCCTGCTGGTCAAGGCGCCGAAACAACGTGGTCTCGGCCTGTTCGGCAAGACCGGGTCCGTCGATGTCACCATCGCGCTGCCGACCGGCTCCCAGGTCGAGGGGGAGGCGTCGGTTGCGACGTTCCGTGGCACCGGCCGACTCGGTGCGTGCCGCGTCACGACGTCGACGGGTGACGTTCAGCTGGGCGGCACGGGCGCGCTCGACGTGCACACCGGGGCGGGAACGGTCGTCGTGGAACACGTCGCGGGAGATGCGGACGTGAGCACAGGGTCGGGCAAGCTCCGACTCGGCGATATCGATGGCAGCGCCGTGATCAAGAACTCCAACGGCGACAACTGGATCGGCGCGATCGGCGGCGGACTGCGAGTGAAGACGGCCAACGGGGACATCTCCGTCGACGACGCACGCGCCGACCTCACGGCCGCAACCGCCAACGGCGACATCCGCGTCGGGCAGGTGGTGCGGGGCGCGGCGTCGCTCGAGACTGCGTGCGGCCGAATCGAGATCGGCATCCGTTCCGGAACCGCTGCCCGGCTCGACGCCCACACGTCCTTCGGGAAGGTGCACAACCACCTGGACTCCGTGGACGGCCCCGAATCGGTCGACGAGAAGGTCGATGTGCGTGCACGTACCAGCTTCGGCGACATCGTGATTCGCCGCGCGAATTCCCAGAAGTCAACCAGTCGAAAGGCAGAGTGATGACGGCGTCGACCACCACCCGATCAGCGATAACGGCCACCGGACTGCGAAAGTCCTACGGCGACAAGCTCGTGCTCGACGGTGTCGACCTCGACATCGGCGAGGGAACGATCTTCTCGCTCCTCGGGCCCAACGGTGCCGGCAAGACCACCATCGTCCAGATTCTGTCCACCCTCATCGATGCCGACGGCGGTGACATCCGTATCGCGGGTCACGATCTCGCCCGTGAGCCCGACGCAGTCCGCGCCACGATCGGTGTCACCGGCCAGTTCTCCGCGGTGGACAACCTCCTCACGGGCCGTGAGAACCTGATACTGATGGCCGATCTGCACCACCTGGGCCGAGATGCGGGGCGGGAGCGCGCCGCCGAACTGCTCGCGCAATTCGATCTCGCCGAGGCGGGCGCCAAGCCGGCCGGGAGCTACTCCGGTGGCATGCGTCGACGGCTCGACCTCGCGATGACCCTCGTCGGCGATCCCCGGATCATCTTCCTCGACGAGCCGACGACGGGTCTCGATCCGCGAAGCCGCCGCACGATGTGGCAGATCATCCGCGAACTCGTAGCCGACGGTGTGACGATTTTTCTCACCACGCAGTATCTCGAGGAAGCCGACCGGCTCGCCGACCGGATAGCACTCCTCGACGGCGGCAGGCTGGTCGCGGAGGGCACACCCGAACAGCTCGAGCGACTCGTACCGGGCGGTCACGTCACCCTGCACCTGACCGGTGCGGACGAACTCGACGCGGCCGCCCGGGTGCTCGGGGACGCGAGCCGGAACGAGGAAGCGCTCACCCTCCAGGTTCCCAGCGACGGAAGCGTGCGCGCGCTGCGGTCTCTGCTCGATCGGCTCGACCTCGCGTCGATCGAGGTCGAGAACCTGTCCGTCCACACGCCCGATCTCGACGACGTCTTCCTCGCGCTCACCGAGCGCACCGAAACCAGGAAAGAGAGCCTCCTCCGATGACGACAATCGGCTACGCGCTGACCGATTCGGCGACGATGCTGCGACGCAGCCTCCGGCACATGATCCGGTACCCGTCGATGACGGTGATTCTCGTCGGGATGCCAATCGTCCTACTGTTGCTGTTCGTGTACGTCTTCGGCGGCACGCTGGGAGCGGGACTCGGTGATCCTGCCGGCGGACGCGGTGCCTACGTCGACTATGTGGCACCGGGAATTATCTTGATGACTGTCGCCAGCGCCGCGCAGGGAACCGCGATCTCGGTCGCCACGGACATGACGGAAGGCATCATCGCCCGGTTCCGCACCATGGCGATCGCGCGCGTGTCCGTCCTGACCGGGCACGTCATCGGCAGCATGATCCAGACGTTGATCAGCCTCGTGGTGGTCGTCGGTGTCGCTGTGCTCATCGGCTTCCGGCCCACGGCCGCGCTCGGCGAGTGGGTCGCGGCGATGGCGGTGCTCGCACTGTTCACCTTTGCGCTCACCTGGCTGTCCGTCGCGTTCGGGCTCGTGTCCAAGAGAATCGAGACGGCGAGCAACCTCCCGATGGTGCTGGTCCTGCTGCCCTTCCTCGGCAGCGGATTCGTCCCCACCGACTCCATGCCTGCCGGCCTCCGCTGGTTCGCCGAGTACCAGCCGTTCAGCCCCGTCATCGAGACCGTTCGCGGACTGCTGCTCGGCGGGCCCATCGGCAGCAGCGAGGCGCTCGCGATCGCCTGGAGCGTCGGTATCGCGCTGTTCGGCTACCTGTGGGCGCAAAGACTGTTCAACCGGCGCACGAGCTGAACATTTCACCCGTGCCGGCAGGCAATCGCCGAGGTAGTCTTCCGATGCCGCGGTTTCGCCACCGATGATGCAGCCGCAGGTTACAGTCGGAACCGGTTTTTCCTTCTTCAGCAGGGTGGGATCGCGATGAACTTGATCAAGAAATCGGCAGCGTCGGTCCTCGTCGCAGCGACGGTGACACTCGGGGCGGGTACGGCCCACGCCGACCCGGTAGTACCGAACACGGGGACGCCGGCCCTGGCCATCCCCGGCAGGCACGAGGTCGACAAGCAGAAGGCCCTCGAGAACATGCTCAACGAGCTCGGCGTCGGCTGGGCCAACGGGGGAGCGGCCGGTACGGCGATCGGTGCGCTCATGGGTCTCGGCGTCGGGTGTATCTCGATGTTCCCCGGCAGTCTCGCCGGTTGCATCATCGGCACACCGATCGGGGCGATCACCGGCGCGATCGTCGGTATCGGACAGGGCAACCCCCGGGCGCAGCAGGCCATCCAGGAATACATCAACACGCCGTGAGTCGTTGTCCGTCAACTCTGTTCGCGGAGTAGACGGATCACGGGCGCGAACAGCTCCAGATACGGTTCGTGGACGGTGATGTACGAGAAACCGTAGCGCTCCCGATGGCGTCGGAGTTGCGCGGCCATCTCCGCCACGGTTCCGACGAGGACATACGGGGTGTCGAGGACGTCGTCGACCGTCATCGTCCCACCGAGCCGGTCCGCGATCTCGTTGGCCGCGGCCCGGCGGTCGTCCGTCTCGACGACCATCTGGACCAGCAGATGCCACTCGATGTCTTCGGCTCTCGCCCCGGCGTGCGCCCGCACGAAGCGAATTCGCTCGGCGGTCTCGTCCGCGGTGGCGAGTCGGAAGGTGCCCGGGGGTCGGCCCGGAATCTGAAATGCTCCCGCGACACCAACGATGTCTGCGTGTGCCGCCGCGATGCGCAGCACCCGGTCGCCGGTGCCGCCGATGATCAGCGGCGGGCCCGAGCCGCCGAATCCGCGCCGCTGCAACGGTCGTGGCAGGGCGCGGCCCTCGGGTAGCTCGTCGAGATCCGCGGTGAAGAAGGTGCGTAGGCCATCGACCATGTCCGACAACTGTTCGACCCGTCCGCCGAGGGCTTTCCATTCGATACCGGCAGCGTCGAACTCCCACTTCATGTGTCCGGCACCGAGTCCGATGTCGAGCCTTCCGTCGGTGAGGACGTCCGTCGTCGCGATCTCGCGGGCGAGGAGGGCGGCATTCCAGAACGGTGCGTTGAGCACCAGAGTTCCGACACGCAAGCGTGTGGCATCGGCGACGGCCACCAGCAGCGGAAACGGAGCGGGGGCGCCGAGATGGTCCGCGGCGAACACGGTGTCGTAGCCGGCGCTCTCGCCGAGCCGGCATCGGTCGAGAAGGGCGTCGCGGGATTCGAAGCCGAAGATGTTGAAGGAGAATCTGAAATCACGCATGGACTTCACGATGCACCCGAAGTGGCTCGGCCGGTGACCGAATGCAGTGAGTGAATCCGGGACCGCATGACGGTGAATGTGATGCTCGCCACAAATGGATGAGTTTTCCCACGTGGCTGTGTCGCACCGGCGTGGTCGAGCAACGATTAGGGCAGGCATGCCTTATCTTCTGCGATGTGACAACTAAGAGCATTTCACGCCTTCACGGCCCCAGTGTCGACTACGCCATCGCGGCTTTTCGTGTGGTTATCGGCTTCTTGTTCTTCTGCCATGGCACGTCGACGTTGTTCGCGTGGCCGACCGCACCTCATGGCGGGCATACCGCAGCGGTGGGTGCCTGGCCGAGCTGGTGGGGCGCAGTCATTCAACTCGTCTGTGGCGCCGCGTTGTTCCTCGGCCTGGGGACGCGGATCGCCGCGTTCATTGCCTCGGGTTCGATGGCTTACGCCTACTTCTGGAGTCACCAGCCGGACGGTGTCCTCCCCATCCAGAACAATGGTGAACTCTCGGCCATCTTCTGCTGGGCCCTGTTCCTGATGATCTTCCTCGGCGCCGGTGCTCTGTCGCTCGATCGCGTCATTGCTGGCGGTGGGCGCGCGGCGCAGTCGGACGACGTCGTCGATGGCACCGCCGGTGATCATGGACCTACCACCGAATCGCGTGAGGTGAACGCCTGAACAGCTTCTCGTGAGCCGGGGCGATGACGGTCATCCCCCGGAGGTGAGGTAGGCATCGACCGCTTGCTGGAGGCGGTCGAGGGCGGCACCGAACGCACTGAAGTCGCCCCGCCGCTGGGCGTCGCGGGCTGTTCGAGTGCCGCTTTCAGCTCGACAGCCGCGGCGGTCGCATCCGCCAGGACGTCGCCGTCGGCGATCGGGAGGGTCAGCAGGTTGCCGTACTGGATTCTGTTCGATCGTTCGAACAGGGTGCGTTCGGAGGCGACGCGGGTGTCGGAGATCATCGAGTTCTGAATCTGTTGCGGGCCTTGGGTGAGGGCGTCGCATCGTCGGCTCGCGTACACGTTCGGCACCACACGGAATGGGTGCCGCCCCGGATTGCCTCGGACATGCGAACAGTGCCCAGCGTCACGGAGACTGCTGGGCACTGCTCTCGTGCTCGGTATCGACCGAGGTGAGGGTTCTTGTTGCGGCTACCGAGTCCGGTACGTCGACGAGAAGGGTGGCCGCGCCAGGCGGAGCAGTTCCAGGGCCAGCAGCGAGCCTCGGGGTCCCAGTTCGTCCTGATATCGGCGGATCACGTCCGTCTCCCCGCCGAGGGCGACCATCGGTGCACCGGACTCGACCCGAGTTCGAGCCGCGAGCTGTGCGAGAGCGAGGCGGCGATTGACCGCGTCCAGGATCTCCGCGTCGAGGCGGGCGATCTCGGCGTGAACGCGTGCCAGATCTGTGCCGTCGGAGACTGCGCCTGCGGCGTTCTCGGTGACTGCCCCGAAATCGGTGTCCGTCATCGTTGCTCCTCGTCTGGGTGATCGTGTATGACCATCCTCGGACGGGAGCGACCGTGAAGACAGACACCCTGGGGTGGAGATTGCCGACCCCTGGGCGTGCCACGAGGCACTTGCGGCCTATCGCAGTGCGATGAACCGCTGCAGCTTCCCGCTCGCCTGATGACGTTGCAGTTGGTCGACGACCTCGATCCGCACCTGCGGATCGGACAACCCTTGCCGGCGCAGCGCCGCGGTGACGGCCGACGTCAGCGCGGAGACGTCGGGGTCGCCGACCGCGAAGATCTCCGCTCCGTCGGCCGTCTGCCTGACCTGGTACTCGGACACGCGCGGATCTGCGCCGAGGACGTAACGAAACGTGCTCGCGGGCACGGTCGTCGTTCCGTACCGGAAATCGTCGTCGCGCCGCCCACCGATGTCGGCGACGCGCACGAACGCGCTTCCGCATGCGCACCTATCCGGCAGCAGCATGACCTGATCGCCGAGGTCGTAACGGATGAAGGGAAACGTCCGGTTGGCCAGGCCCGTGGCGAGCGTTCGCGCCGCGGGCACATCGGCTGCAACCGGAGCACCACTCTCGTCGACACGCTCGAGCACAACCTCGTCCTCGCACACGTGCAGGCCCTCGCCGTATCCGCACCCCACGGCCTGCACACCGATCTCGGTCGACCCCCACAGGTTGTGGATCGGCGCCGACCAGGCGTCGCGGATGGCCTGCCGATCCTCGTCCAACAGAGGTTCGGAGTTTGTGCTCACCCGCACAGGGCTGATGTCGAGATCACCCGCCACTGCCGCTCGGGCAAGTCGTCCGATCACCGTCGCGTAGCCCACCAGGTGCGTGGGCCGGGCAGCGGCCACCGCGGCGACGACCTCGTCGAACGGTGCGCCCGCCGGGATCACGACGGTCTCCATCCCCGGTGCGGTCGGCACATCGAACAGTGGGGTGCTCGCATGCGGGGGGACGCCGGCCGCGAGTACGGCAAGTCGCGCACACGACGGGACCGACGACGCTCGCCGTTCCTCGCGCGCCTGGACCCTCCAGGCAAGGCACGCCGCCGAAACGTAGAACTGCCAATCCCAGACGTAGACGCCCCGGACACCACTCGACCCACCCGAGCTGAAGATCTGCTCGTCGCCCGGCGTGTACGAAAACCACTGCTGCTCGGCCAGAATCCGTTCGGCCCGTTCGCGATCGAGGTTGCGAACCGTGACGATCGCATCCCACTCGTCCTGCGCGTCCTGCTTCGTCATCATCGGCAGCGACGCCAGGTCGGTGAGCGAGGCCGAGGACGGATCGAGACCACGAAGTCTCCGGGCATGAAATGGCGACCGCTCGCGTGCGTGCGCGAGCAGGGCCCGCAGCCGCTCGATTCGGTAGCGCTCGATCTGTTCTCTCGACCAATCCAGGCGTCCCATGTGATCCTCGAGGGCGGCCTGCACCGCCTTCACCTGGCCGGCGCGCACACGCGCGTACGCCGTGTGCTCCGCGTCTTCAGACGCACTTCCGGGAACCGATCGGGACATGAAGCCCTCCGCATCACGGTGGTTCGGCGCACCACGTTCGTACGTACCCTTCCGAGTTTTGCACAACCGTACCCTTCCGAGTTTTGCACAACGACGCACCGGCCGTCAGGCACGTGCGCGAACTTAGCTCGGTGCCCACAAGTCTCCCAGCGGGTCAGCCCCGCCGGCCCGGGGGTAGATCTCGTTGTATCAAGCGGAGTTCCGTGGCTGGGATGACACCGGGGAAGAAGTAGTGGCCCTCTGGAGATTGGATCAGGTCGTCAGCGTTGATCCCGTGGACCTCCCACACGTCGACCGCCCCTCCCGTGTTGTTCATCCGAATGAACCAGTCGCGTTCCCACTCGTCGGCGGCGAGAAAGCAACCCTCCTGCTCCGGCCGCCGACTGCTGGCGATACCGGGGGCAGCACCCATTCGGCTCCAGTCCAAGCCGTAGCGCGAAATGGATGCACGATTCTGCACGGAGGTGACGTGGTAGCGGAGAGGCATCGTCCCAACGTAACGGGGCCCGGGCCTTCAGAGTTCGGCGACCGGTGCGTGTTCGTCGGTGCGAACCTTTCGCAGGAGCCGTTTCAGTGTTCGGGAGTCCCTCCACCCGAACGATGTGCGGTCTGTGGCGCGGCGGTGGAGCATGTCGGAGATTCGTGCGGGGACGACCACCCGGTGTCTCGCCGCACTTGCTACGACCTCGACGACCGCGCGCTGGGGCCGGTCGTCCTCGAGCGCGAAGCCCGTGTCGTGCAGCGCCGCGGGAGGCAGTGCCGGCCGCAATGCCGAGATCACCTCGTAGGCAAAGGCGTTGAAATCTTCTCTGCCGAAGGCGTTCGTGAGGGTGACCGTGGCAACCGAACCGAGCAGTTCCTTCTCGCGGGCCAACCGGGGGAGTTGCCGTTCCCAGTCGGGCGTCGAGGTGATGCCCGCTCCGGCGACCACGCCGACTGCGCCGAGGGCTCGCACATGGTCGATCCACCCGTGCGGGGGCACGACGACACCCTCGAAGAGAACGTCCGTGTCGTCCTCGATCAGCAGGGTGCGCCCGTCGACCGATCGCAACGACAGCACTGCCGACGTCAAACCGTCGACGCCATCGAAGACGGGGCCGGGATCCCGCCATCCGCGTCCCGCCAACGTCCGCAGTAAGGGTTGCTGCGTGTCGGGTTCCACGCTGTAGTCGAGCGCCACGATCGGTGTAATTCGCTGGTTCGCTGCGTGGTAGATCGCGATCGCGTCGACTCCTGAATCCCCCATGGATCGTTACAATGCCATAGAAAAAGTCCGACTGGAAGGTTTGTTCTCCCTTTTCGCGTGTGAGTCCGCGCCCACGCGCTGCCTGCGAGGCAGTCAATTCGAGTTTCGAAGTTCGAACTTGAGGACCTTCCCGGTCGGGGTGCGGGGGAGTTCGAGGGGAAAGACGATCTCGTCGGGGACCTTGAACTTCGCGAGGCGCCCGCGGGTGTGCTCGACGAGTTCCTCAGCCGTGACCGTGGCCCCCTTCCTCACGATGACGAATGCCTTGGGCCGCTCACCCCACTTGGGATGTGGGACACCGATGACCGCGACGTCGAGTACGGCGGGATGCGTTCTCAATGCTTGCTCCACCTCGATGGTCGAGATGTTCTCGCCGCCGGAGATGACGATATCCTTCGCGCGGTCCTTGAGCTGGATGTAGCCGTCCGGGTGCAGCACGCCGAGATCGCCCGTGTGGAACCAGCCGCCGGCGAAGGCTTCCGCGGTGGCCTCGGGGTTGCGGTAGTAGCCGAGCATGACGTTGTTGCCGCGCAGCACGATCTCGCCCATGGTCTCGCCGTCGGCGGGGACGTCGGTCATCTGCGCGTCGACGACGCGGGCGTTCTCCGCCTGCACCATGCCCACGCCCTGCCGGGACAGCAGGGATGCGCGTTCCTCGGCGGTGCGCTCGCTCCACGACTCCTGGTACTCGCAGATCGTGTACGGCCCGTAGACCTCGGTCAGCCCGTACACGTGGACGACGGTGACGCCGATCGCCTCCAACTGGGCGATCACCGTCGGTGACGGCGGCGCCGCGGCGGTGGTGATTCGCAGTGCATCGACCGGATGCGCCTGGGGCGCTTCGGCAATGGTGGAACACACGGCGGGAGCGCCGCACAGGTGAGTGACCCCGAGGGTGTCGATGGCGTCCCAGATCGCGTCGGCACGCACCGCGCGCAGGCAGATGTGCGTGCCGGCGGCCTGCGTGACCGCCCACGGGGTGCACCAGCCGTTGCAGTGGAACATCGGCAGCGTCCACAGGTATTTGGTGGACCCGGTGAAGCCGTTGTGGAACGTTTCGCCGAGGGAATTGAGGTATGCGCCGCGGTGCGTGTACATCACGCCCTTCGGTTTCCCCGTGGTTCCGGACGTGTAATTGATCGCGATCACCTGCTGTTCGTCCTCGACACCCCAGTGCAGCGGGATGTCGGCCACGTCGTCTGCGGCTGCGAGGAAATCGGCGTACATACCGGTCGCGATCCCCTCCGGGACCACCGGCCGCGCGATCGTGGAGTCGGGGATCTCGATCACCTCGCGCAGACTCGGAACGGCATCGCGGGCGGTCGCGACGGATCCGACCAGTTCAAAGTCGACGAACAGCAGGCTCGTCCCGGAGTGCTCGAGGATGTACTCCAGCTCGCGGCCCGCCAGTCGCGAGTTCAGCGCGATGAAGACGCCACCTGCGAGGGGCACCGCGAAGTGGGCGAACAGCATCTCGGGGGTGTTCGGGCACAGGAACGCAACGCGGTCCCCGGGCTCGATCCGGCTCCGCAGGACCCGGGCGAGTCTCTCGACCTCGTCGCCGAACTCGCGATAGCTGTAGCGTCGGTCGCCGTGAATGACGGCGACCCGGTCCGGGAACACGGTCGCCGAGCGCTCGAGGAAGCGCAGCGGGCTGAGCGGTGTGTGGTTCGCGGACGAGAGGGTCGGTCCGGACACTGGAACCTCCGAGATGTGGTGAAGGTGCTCTGACGGGCGATACACGCCCAAGACGACGTTATGGAACATCACGCCGGCACCGCTACCCTCCGAGGTGGGAATGCCGAATATGAGAGTGCCGGTCAACGACACGTCGAGACCCAGCGACACCGACGCGATCCGCGCCGAGCCGACCGGCTGTCGCTGAGCATCGAGACCGTCACGTCGTACATTCGCAATCTGATGGGCAAGTTGGAGATGCGCAGCAGTCGGGAGTCCGTCGTGGACGCCCGGCGACGGGGTTTGCTTCCCTGCCCGGTCACCGTCCCGGTGGGTGAGTCCGAGATCCCCTGCCTTCGAGGGCTGTTCATCTCGTTTCGAACGGGACATCCATGCAGGCTGCCGCGGTGAAGACGGGGTGCGGAGGGTGCGCCGCGCGGGGTCGTGTCGAAATCGAGACCACGCAGCAGGGCGGGAATGGGTGAGGCGCTGGGGCATTCGTTCGCCCGTGCCGACGTATTACGGAATTGTCACGACATGACGTCGAAAAGGTATCGAAACCTCAGAACAGCACAATTTTCACTCGCGTTTCTCAATAGTCGAACATCCGTACCTTGTTCATGCCGTGTGAATTTCGGGAGGAGGCCACGTTCGGGGGCCCGCCGCTGCAGATCTGCCGACGCGGGTTCGTAATCCCGACACCTTCGAGGCGCGGGACGAGGCACCGAAAGGGATGGCTGGGCCGACAACCGAGGCGTTGTCGCCGGCACGCCGCGTCCGCAAGCGCGGAGAGGATTGAGCCAGCATGACCACTCGCAACATGGAGAAGCACACCCTCGGCTGGATCGCCCTGATCGGCGCGGTCGTCACCGTTCTGCTCGGGTTGGGCGCCGGAACCGCCGGAGGCGCTCCGCACGACTGGGAAGAAGTCGCCGAGTGCGAAAGTGGCGGCGACTGGACCACCGACACCGGAAACGGTTTCTACGGCGGACTGCAGTTCACACCGGAAACCTGGAAAGCCAACGGCGGAACGGGCGTGGCCTCGGAAGCCAGCCAGGCCGAGCAGATCCGGGTCGCCGAGAACGTCCTGAAAACCCAGGGCCCCGGCGCGTGGCCCGTGTGCGGACAGTATCTGAAAAAGGGCGGCACAGCGCCCGTCGAGGTACCTCACACCACGCCGGCACCAGCACCGGCAATCGAGACTCCGGACATTGTTGAGACGCCGGACATTGTTGAGACGCCGGACATTGTTGAGACGCCGGACGTTGTCGAGACGCCGGACGTTGTCGAGACGCCGGATGCTGTCGAGACTCCGGACGTTGTCGAAGCGCCTGCGACCGTCGACGATTCCGCCGCGGTGAAGGCGGCGGTGAAGGCGGCCGCCCAGGAGGCGCTGAACAGCGCACGTGAGCTTGCCGAGCAGAACGGGTCGGGTCAGGTCTTCGAGGAGCGGGCGTCGGCTCCCCGGTAACGTCCGACGGTTCTTGTGCGAACTAATCACACAGAACTGTCGTGTCGTCGCCTACGAAGGAGATCTCGTGCAGAAGAAGTCCGCTCGACGTACCGCAGCATTGGTCGGGATCGTGGCCGCGCCCCTCGTCCTCGGGGCCACCGTCGGTGCCGGCACCGCGAGTGCCGAACCCTGGCACATCGGTCCCGTCTACCGTGCCGAGACGTCGGGTGAAGGCGCGGAATATTTCTGCGGGAAGGCGGCGGCGCTCGAACAGACGTCGGGAGTCGTGATCGTGCCGTGCACGTTCGATGAACCGACCAACGTCTGGTACCGCGTCGTCTTCAACCCGGTCTCCTGGGACCTCGACTTCTGAGGTGGACTGCAGGGATCGGAGCCGCACCTGACGAAGCGGTGACCGGGCACGGTCGCCGCACTCCGCTTCGTCGAGTGCGTCGCCTCTCGGCCCAGCGCAGACTTCTCGGTATGGCCGAGGGAAGAGCATGAGTGTCGAGACAGCCCAGCGCAGCGAGGCCGACCTCGCAATGGCGCGGAGTTGGCTTCTGGTTCCAGCAGGCGGTGGCGGGGTCCTCGCGGCGGCGGCGTCCGGCGCCGACGCGCTGATCATCGACCTCGAGGACGGCTTGCCGTTCGCGGCGAAAGACGAGGGGCGCGTCTGCACCGCCGAGTGGCTCATGGGGAATGCGGGTTGGGTGCGGATCAACGACGCGACCACCCCGCACTGGCAGCGCGATCTCGACGCGATCCGCGGCCTGCCCGGGCTGCGCGGGCTGATGCTGTCGAAAACCGAATCGCCCGAACAGGTGCGGGATACCGCCGCCGAGATACCCGGTGTTCCGGTGGTCGCCCTCGTCGAGTCCGCGGCCGCGATCGTGGCCGTCGACGACATCGCTCGCACCGCTCCCGTCTCTCGACTCGCGTTCGGGATCGGCGACTACTGCCGCGACACCGGTGCCGGGCGAACCCCGATGGCGTTGGCGTACGCCCGATCCCGGCTCGTCAATGCGAGCCGGGCAGCCCGGATCGGAGCCCCGATCGACGGGCCGACGCTGTCGCGTGACGCCGAGGTCGTCCGGGACGACACGCGACTGGCACGGGAGATGGGGATGACCGGAAAACTGACGCTCGCGACCGAGCAGGTGCAGGTGATCAATACCGCGTTCGCACCCGACTCGAATGACATCTCGTGGGCCGAAACGACGATCGAGCGTCTGGGTGCGGACGGTAGCCGTGTCACTCACGGCGGGCATCCGCCGCAGCTCGCGCGGGCCCACGACATCCTCCGTCGCGCAGACCACTTCGCGTCGCAGGCCTAGGACGGTCCGGCGACGTCGTGTTCGGCCTGCCGGGTCGCGCGGTACGCGGTGAACACGCCGGCCGCCGCAATGACGCCGAGGCCGAGGAAGAGCACTCGTGCCGAGGTGAGGGTCGAGGGCGCACCGAGGTTGACCAGCACACCGGCGACGGCCGATCCGACGGCCATGGCGATCAACTCGACCGTGTTGAGCCCGGCCGCGGCCTTGGCCCCCTCCTGCTCGTCGTCGGTGCTCCGCATGGCTGCGACCATCAAGTGAGGGAAGGCGAGGCCGATCCCGGCACCCGCGGCGGCCAGGGCGCCTGCCCACAGAATCACCACGCCCAGTCCGGCGTCGTCACGCCAGAGCGCCGCGGTGAGGAGCAGGCCGGCGGCGAGGATCAGTGGTCCCGCGATTTTGGCCGCCGTCTGCGCACGTGGGCGGGTGATGTCGGAGCTGAAGATCATGGTCACCGACCATCCCACCGACATCATGGCGCCGAGGAATCCCGCGGCGAACGGAACCAGTCCGGCGAGCCGTTGACCGAACAGGGGTGTGAAGGCCTCCGACACGGTGCCGGACGCGAGCACCGCGATGGTGAGATAGATCCACTTCAGCGACGACCCCCGGGTGTACGTCGACTGCGGCAGCACACGGCGCGGTGATCGCCGCTCCCAGGCCAGGAAGAGAACGATGAACGCGGCGCCGACCGCGATCAGGGCCAGCATGTGGGTGCGGTTGCCGAGGATTCCCGCCACGCTGATCGCAATCGTGGCGAGGGTGAGCAGTACGAGTGACGTGGCAGGCACGGGTTCTCCGCCACGCACACGCTCGGTGCGCGGCAACGCCCGGGGCGCGATCGCGGCGATGGCGGCGGCGACCACCGCCAGCGCGACGAATGCGAGACGCCACTGGCCGAGTTGGGCGAACAGCCCACCGATCGCCGGTCCGGCGAGAGTTCCGACGCCCCACATGGCCGAGACCAGCGCGGTCGCGCGGGCCCACAGATGTTCCGGGAGCGCCTCGCGCAGTACGGCGTAACTCAACCCCGCGAGCAGGCCCCCGCCGAGCCCCTGGACCGCACGTCCGACGAGGAGCACTTCCATCGACGGGCTGAGGGCGCAGATCATGCTGCCGGCGAAGAACGGAGCCAGAGCGAACAGATACGCACCGAGCGCCCCTCGATGCGCGAGCAGCCGGCTGACGGTCATCGACGAGATCACGGACGCCACCATGAAGACGGTCGCACTCCACGCGTACAGCGATTCACGCCCGAGTTCACCGATGGCGGTGGGCAGCAGGCTCGTCGTCAGAAAGATGTTGACGGCGTGCAGTCCGACGCCGCCGGCGAGGACGGCGGAGGTGGAGCGGTAGCGGGGTCCGAGCAGTTCGGACCAGGTGGCCGGTGACGGGGCGGTCGTTGTCATGCACTCCACGCTAAAATCTCGAGTGGACTCGAGGTCAAGGGGATGATGCGATGTCTTTGGATCCGAAGGACCTGCTGTCGGTAGGGGAGGTGTCCCGTCGGACCGGTGTCGCCGTGTCGGCACTCCACTACTACGAGCAGCTCGGACTGATCGCGTCGACGAGGACGTCCGGGAATCAGCGCCGGTACGAACGCCACATGCTCCGGCGGATCTCGCTGATCGTGGTGGCCAAACGGCTCGGGATTCCGCTGGCGGACGTGGGAGCGGTATTCAAGACGCTACCCGCCGACCGGATGCCGTCGATCCGCGACTGGCAGCGCGTATCGAAGCTGTGGCGGGTGCAGCTCGAGGATCAGCGCAAGCGAATCGAGCGCCTCGAACACGAGCTCACCGGATGCATCGGGTGCGGTTGCCTGTCGATGAAGGCGTGCTATCTCCTTAACCCCGAAGATCAACTCGCGGTGGAGGGTTCGGGTCCGAACCGGCTCTGAACGGATCGCGATCGCTCCGTGAGGGTGGGTGATTCCACTCCCATGGGTGCCGCAAACGCCCCCGAGGGTTGGTTCAGTTCGGGCGCTTCAGTGGGCAGAGTTGTCCCTGTCAACGAAGCACTATCCCACCACCCTTTGGAGATACTGAATGATCAACGCCCGCCGCACCATTGCCGCCATCGCTTTCGCTGCCCTTCCTGTTCTGAGTGCCTTGGGGGCGGCGTCCGTTGCGCATGCCGAGCCGATCGGCCCGAACGGGCCCACCGGTGGCCCGTGCCCGATCGTGAACACGGACTCGCAGGGCAACGAGACAGTGACGTACGGCAAGCCCGGAGACCGCAACGGCGCCCTGGTGTGCGGTGCGGACGGTGAATGGACGGTGGGTAAGGCCGGCGGCTTCAAGGGTGGTCCCGGGCAGATTCAGACTCAGCCCGGACTCTCACGCGGCTAACGTGAGCTTGAACGCGCTGGGTTGAACGTTCTCGGCGGGCTTTGACGGACGGGTCAGAGGTATTCGTGCCGGTGTCCGCATTCGAGGCCGTCGGGCGCCGATCGTGGGCATCGATTCATGCAGTGGAAGACGCGATACCGCTTGCCCGGGGGCAGCGACGCGAAGCCCGCATGAGCGTCCTTGATTTCGTATCCGATCGGACCGCGGCAGAACGAACAGGTCTTGGTCTCGTCGGTTCCGGTCTCCATCCATCGATCGTAAGGCGGTTCACGGTGGGGAAGTCGGGAATCTCGCGTTCCGTCTGCCGCGGGTGACCTCACGTCTCGGATGTCGCCAAGATGTGTTTGAGGACGGCGAGGTCTGTCGTCGCGCCGAGGTCGGCGATCGTCACACCCGATAGTGATGCGCGCCAAGCCTGTTCTGCACCGGCCATGACTTTCGCGATGCCGCATGCGGAGAGGCACTGCTCGGGAGGGGCGGCGAGCACTCCTTGCCTGCGGATCTCGGTGCATCGAAAGGCGGGCTCGGTTCCGTCGACGGCCTGGACGACGTCGAGGACGGTGATGGCCTCGGGTTCGCGGGTCAGGACGTATCCGCCATCGCGGCCCTCGGTGGGGTGGACGAGGCAGGCACGTGCGAGCGACTGCAGGTGCTTGGCGAGGTATGTCTTCGACACACCGTGCAGTTCGGCCAGCCGGGCCGTGGGTACCGGACTCTCGGCCTGGCTGAGAACCACGCAGCAGTGAAGTGCCCACTCCACGCCGCCGGAAAGCTTCATGGCCACGACTCTATCCACGCCCCTGTGTCGGTGTTGCGGAGTGATACTGCATCATCGTTTCAGGCGTGTTCGCGCAACCAGTCGTCCAGCGTGGTCGGTGCGATCCAGGCGTTGGCGCCGGGTGTCGGAGTGATCGCAGCGTCATCGAGCTTGGCGCCGAAATAGCCGGCGTCGGGGTCCGTCGTCACGGTCCGCTGGTCGCCGGTCGAGGCGAACAGCCGTCGAACGAGTGCGTCGATGCCGAGCGATTCAGGCCCGGCGATCTCGACCGTGCCGCCGAGCGGTGCACCGACAGCGACTTCCGCTACCCGGGTGACGACGTCGTGCGAGGCGATCGGCTGAAGGTGTGCCGGGGTCGCATGAACCGTGTCGCCGACAGTGCCTGCGTCGGCGATGCCGGCGATGAACTCGAAGAACTGCGTCGATCGCACGATCGAGTAGGGGATGGGGCCCGACTTGACCAGATCCTCCTGGGCGACTTTGGCGCGCATGTATCCGGAGGCGGGAAGCCGGTCGGCGCCGACGATGGACAGGACGACATGGTGGCCGACGCCTGCCGCCTCTTCGGCGGCGAGCAGGTGGTTCGTCGATTCGCGGAAAAAGGTCAGGACGTCGTCGTCTTCCCAGGACGGCGAGTTGGTCAGGTCTACGACGACGTCGGCGCCCTCCACGGCCTCCGCGACGCCCTTGCCGGCAGTGGTGACGATGCCGTCGCCGCGACCGAGTGCAACGACGTCGTGACCGGTCTCGGTCAGCTTCGATGCGACCTGACTCCCGATGAGTCCGGTTCCGAAAATAACGATCTTCATGCCCGTCTCCTAACTTGGATTTATCTTGTCCTAGTTTACTTGGATGGTAGGTATCCGAGTCAAGGCACGGGGAGACTCTGTGCTGGTCTGGCGGGGTTGGCCTCGTTCTCGCGGGCCGGCGGTGTACGCTTCAAATCTTTTCCGGCGCAGGGATTATGTCGCCCTTCATCGCCAACTGAGTACGTTGTAGGCCAGGCGCGGTGTCGCGACCCTTCAATGCGACTTCAGCCCTTCCTCTTTCGGATGACCTCCGTCGACTCCAGGGCCTTCGCCCGCTTCTCCGCCCGGCGCTCCTTCAGGGCGCGGGCGGACTGTTTCGAACTCTTGACGGCGGATTTGTCAGCCATTGTCGCTCCATCTTCGGAAGTGGCAACCACGAACTGATCCCGACCATACCCAGGAAAGTAGATAAGTCCACTTCGGCATCCGACCCGAACCGTGGTGCCGAGCTGGAAGCATCACTTCCGTGAGATCCCAAGAACCGCAGTAACGCTCACGAACTTGCTTATTCCTGGGCGGTGGCTATGGTGCATGCAAGCATCAACGGCATCTACCGGAGGACTGAAATGTGAATGCAGCTACCGATCGTCAATGGGCGGTTCGTGACGCTGTTCTGCGTTGGCTTCTCGCGAAGACCACGGAAGGGTACCGAAGTCCGATTCTGGACGCGGATGCCATCGGTGAGACCGTCGGCTGGGCGCCCTCGCCGCTGACCCGGGACGAGGTGGCCGATGCGTCGAATTACCTCTACCGGGAAGGGTATGTGACAGGGGTGCCGGTGATGGGTATCGGAATTCCGCGCCCGATGTTGACGGTGACCGGGCGGCGCGTCGCCAAGACGGAAAGGCCTCTGCGCCGGGCGATGCGCGGTCACGACGTCGTGAGCTAGCGACAACTTCGGCGTCGGGGGAGTCGGGCCGTCACAGGTCGGCCCGCTCCCCGCGCCTTGCTCAGATGACTCACGGCGCAGTCAAGCTTTCGACGACGGCCGCGGTGGTGTCGGCGATCGCCTGGTTGTTTCCCTGCGCGTCCTCCTGATTCGTGAGGCTGTCGGTGAGGATGGTGAGGACGACGGGTGCGCCGTCCGGACTCCACGCGACACCGGCATCGTTGGCGGTGCCGAATCCGCCGCCACCGGTCTTGTCGGCGGCAGTCCATCCGGTCGGCAGACCGGCGCGCATTCGCTTGTCCGACGTCTTGCTCGCCCGCATCCACTCGAGAAGCTGATCGCGGCTCGCCGTGTCGAGGGCGTCTCCCAGGAGCAGTGCCCGGAAACCCTGCGCGAGGCCGTTGGGTGTCGTCGTGTCCCGGGGATCGTCGCGGAATGCGGTGTTGAGTTCGGTCTCCCACCGGTCCAGTCGCGTGCTCTCGTCCCCGATGTCCCGGGCGAGGGCGGTGATCGCCTGCGGCCCGCCGATCTCCCGGAGCAGGTAGTTCCCGGCGGTGTTGTCGCTCTGCGTCAACGCCGCTTCGGCGATCTGCCCCAAGGTCATCGGGGTGCCGACCGCCGCGGCGGTGACCGGTGAGTTCTCGACGAGGTCGCCGGGTTCGACCACGACCGTCTTGTCGAGTGACGTCGACCCGTCCTCGGTCTTGCGCAGGACCGCCGCGGACGCGTAGGCCTTGAACGTCGAGCACATCGCGAACCGTTCGTCGCCCCGGTGGCTGTAGACCTCGCCGGTCGCGGGATTGACCGCCGCCACTCCGATCCGCGTGGAGTACTGCGCCTCCAAGGCGTCGATCGTCGCGTCGAGGGACCGGTGATCCGGTGCCGCGGCCACCGACGTCGTGGGCTGGGCCTGCTCCGCGGTGGCCGTGCACGCCCCGAGTAGCAAGGGCAGAGCCACCGCGAGAGCAACGGCACCGCGACGACCGGTGCGCCTGGGGTTCGGATGATTTCGGTATGTGGGCATGGACCCAATGTCGGATGCGGACGCTCATAGCGCAAAGACGCAAGCGGCGTCGTCGCGAGTCGGGCGGGATATCGCCCCAGTTCAGGGCAACGATTTGTGCCCGGTAAACGGTGGCGTCGCCCGATGGGGGCAGTCGGAACTGGTTCAATGGTCGCCATGGATCTGCTCCGCCACCTGAGTTTCTTTGTCGCCGTTGCGGAAGAGGGACACTTCGGCAACGCCGCATCGCGACTCGGCATGACGCAGCCGCCGCTGTCGCAGGGAGTGCGGCGGCTCGAACAGCGACTCGGCGCGGAGCTGGTTCAGCGCAGTGCCCGAGGAGTCGGGCTCACCGACGCCGGACGCCAATTGCTTCCGCGTGCGCGGCTTCTCGTCGCCGACGCGGCCCGATTCGAGGACGAGGCGCACCGCATCGCCGGCGGTCGCGATGCGGTGGTGCGCTGGGGTGTCCCGCACTCGGTGGCCGACGGTGTCGTGGTGCGCTGTGTCCGTGCCCTTCGCGACGCGGACGAGTCTCGGACCACCCGGGTGGTGACGACGACGGCGTCCACCACTGAACTCGTGGACGCCGTCCGCACGGGCAGTCTCGACGTGGCCGTGGTCGAACATCCCGCTCTGCTGACCGGTCTCGACAGCGGCCCGGTGCTCAAGCTTCGGCGATGGGTGGTGGTGCCGGACGACCACCCGGCGGCGGTCGCGAAGAAGGCGCAGGTCCGGATGCTGCGCGGGCTTGCGTTGGCCACCGGTCCTCGCTCGGACAATCCGCCGGCCCACGACCTGTTCGTCGACCTGTGGCGGGCCCGGGGGCTGGACCCGGGCATCGTGGTCGCACCGGGTCCGCGAGAAATTCTCACGCACGTGGCCGCAGGCGGTCACTTCGGCGTGACGGCGACGGCACCCACGGTGATGCCGGGTGTGGCCTGGGTCGATCTGCTGCGCGAGGACCTCGCGCTGCGCCTGCGCATCGTCTGGCGCTCCGGGTCCGACGTCGCACCGTCCGCTGCCGCCCTCGACCGGGTGTTGTTCAGGGCCGATCGATGACCCCGTCGGCGGAAAAGGCCATCCGTGACGTCTTCGCCGACGCCGGGTGCACCGGATGGCTGCACGCCCGCCGCGTCGGGACCCCGACCGAGGACGGGGGTGACATCGCGGTCGGTGCGGACGACCTCGTGGTGCTGGCGTCGGTCTACAAACTTCCGCTGCTCGTCGCCCTGTGCCGCGCTTTCGAATCCGGGGAGTTGTCGCCGACCGCGACCGTCCGGGTGAATCCGGCCGACTGCACCCCGGGGCCGACCGGGGTGTCGACGTTCCATGACCCTGTGGTGCTGAGCTGGCGGGATCTGGCGCTGTCGATGATGACCGTGTCCGACAACGCCGCCGCCGACCTCGTTCTCGGGCAGGTGGGACTGGAGAGCGTCGAGCTGGCACTGTCCGAGTTGGGCATGACGAGCACGCGGATCATCGGCGGCACAGCGGATGCGCACCGCAGCCTGGTGATCGACGCCCACGCGCACACCACCGCCGAAGCATTCGCGGCGCTCGCCGACAACGACGAGGCGTGGACGGTGTCCGCCTACGACCCGTCGTATGCGAGCGCGACGACCCCGCGGGAGATGACTTCGCTACTCGACGCGATCTGGACCGGACGGGCGGTGCCCGGGCCGCAGGGCGAGTTCGTCCGGCACGTGATGTCCGCGCAGATCTGGCAGCACCGCATCCGATCCGGGTTTCCGTATTCCGAGGTGGACGTGGCCGGAAAGACCGGGACCATCGGCGCCATCCGCAACGAGGTGGCCGTGGTGACGTTTCCCGGTGAGACTCCCGTCGCTGTCGCCGTCTTCACCCGCGCCGCCCGAACCGATCCCGTGCTTCCGGTGGTCGATGCCGCAATCGGGCATGCCGCCCGGATCGCGGTGACCGAACTCCGCTCCGGCCGCGTCGAGTGAGGTACTCAGCCCGGATAACGCCGGGGCGTGAACACCCTGGTCCCGTGTTCGTTCTCGACGACGGTCGTCATGGACGAGCCCACGATGAGCAGGCACCGCATATCGATCTCTGCCGGGTCGAGGTCCGCGAGCCGCACCACCCGCACCGACTCCTGCGCGCCTGCCACGTCGCGGCCGATGATCACCGGGGTGTCGGGGGAGCGGTGCTCGAGAACCAGGTCGCGCATCGCGGCGACCTGCCACGTGCGTGACTTCGATGCGGGGTTGTAGACCGCGAAGGCCATGTCGGCGCTCGCGACCGCCGAGATGCGCTGCGCCACCACGTCCCACGGTTTGAGCCGGTCCGACAGGGACAGGACGGCGTAGTCGTGCCCGAGGGGTGCGCCGACCCGGCTCGCGACGGCGTTCGCGGCGGTCATACCGGGCAGGACGCGCACGGGGACGCCGCGCCACTGCTCCTCGGCCGCGACTTCCAGCACCGCGGCGGCCATCGCGAACACACCCGGGTCGCCGGACGACACGACGGCGACGCGGGCACCGTTCTTCGCCAGGTCGAGAGCCATCGCGGCGCGTTCGGCCTCGACGCGGTTGTCACTGGAGTGACGGCGCTGGCCCGGACGTTCGGGGACACGGTCGATGTAGGGGCCGTAGCCGACGAGGTCGGTGGCGAGCGACAGTTCGTGCTGCACTTCCGGTGTCGTCCAGGCCTGGTCGCCGGGACCGAGCCCGACGACGACGAGTTCGCCCTTCGGTGCCGCATCGTCGCGGCGGGCGTTCGACGGGCTGGGAACGATGGCGATCGAGAAGTAGGGGACATCGCTGTCGGAGACGTCGTCCGCGGCGTCGATCTTCTGCCGCGTGGTGCTGGCCCGCTCGACGTACCACGTTTCGTCGATGCGGCCGGAGTCCTTCAACGCCTGCCGGACGGCCGGGTAGGTGCGTCCCAGTTTCAGGATCGCGGCGGCGTCGGTCTCGCGGAGGCGCCGCGTCAGCTCGCCGCGCGGCAGGGTTCCGGGCAGGACGGTGAGGATTTCCTCGCCCTCGACGAGGGGCATCGCGAGCGCGGCGGAGGCGGCGCTGATCGACGTGACCCCAGGAACCACCTCCGCCTCGAAACGCTGCGCAAGCCGCTTGTGCATGTGCATGTAGGAGCTGTAGAACAGCGGGTCGCCCGCGGCGAGGAGCGCCACCGAACGACCGGCGTCGAGGTGGGCGGCGAGTCGCTGCGACGCCTCCTCGTAGAACTCGTCCATCGCCCCCTGATATCCGCCCGGGTGGTCGACGGTTTCGGTGGTGACTGGGTAGACGAGGTGCTCCTCGATCTGGCCCTCACGCAGGTACGGCGCCGCGACCGCGCGGGAGATGCTCTTGCCGTGCCGGGCGCTGTGGAACGCCACCACATCGGCCTCGGCAATGACCCGCGCGGCCTTGACGGTCACCAGTTCCGGGTCGCCCGGTCCGATGCCGACGCCCCACAGTTTGCCGGTCACGCGCTCTTCGGAGCTCATTCGACCTCGCTCGCAATCGCATTCAGCGCCGCAGCCGTGATGGCACTGCCACCGCGGCGGCCGCGGACCACCAGATAGTCGAGTTCACTCGCGTGCTCGATCAACGCTTCCTTCGACTCCGCCGCACCGATGAAACCGACCGGACCGCCCACGATCGCGGCAGGCCGGGGGGCACCGGACTCGATCATGTCCAGCAGGTAGAACAAGGCGGTCGGGGCGTTGCCGATCGCGACGACGGCACCCTCGAGTTTGCTGCCCCACAATTCGAGCGCGGCCGCCGAACGGGTGTTCCCGATCTGCTCCGCCAGCACCGGGACCCGGGGGTCGCGCAACGTGCAGAGCACCTCGTTGTCCGCCGGGAGACGCTTCCGGGTCACGCCTGCCGCCACCATCTGCGCGTCACACAAGATCGGGGCCCCGCCCGCCAACGCCGCGCGGGCCGCCTTCACGACACCGGGCGTGAACGCGACGTCGTCCACGAGGTCGACCTGACCGCTCGCGTGGATCATGCGGACCACGGCCTGCGAGACGTCCTCGGGAAAGGCACTGAGATCCGCCTCGGCGCGGATCGTGGCGAAGGACTGGCGGTAGATCTCCGCGCCGTCTCGGATGTACTCGATCATTCGCTCACGATAGAGGCACCGCGGTCACGGCTCCTCCACCCGGTAACCCGTCTCCGTGGCGACGACGTCGGCGACCTCCCCCTTGGGCCGCCCGCAGCACCGCTCGCAGCCCGACCAGTGCTGTCGGCCCTCCACCGGGAGTTCGCCGCTCGCGACGGCGTCCCGCGCGTCGGACCGCACATCGGCGAGCGCCTTCTCGCATCCGGGCTGCCCGGTGCAGGCGCTGACGGTCAGCCAGGGTGAGTTCTCGTCGAAGATCAGACCCATCGGGGCGAGGACCCGGACCACCTGCTCGGCGGACCACTCGTCGAGATCGCACAGCAACACCGATTTCCACGGTGTGACGATCACCGGCTTCTCGACCGCGGCGAGGAACTCGGCCAGTCGGGCGTCGAGGATCCCGAATGCGAGACCGCCGCCGAGGGTCACGTTGCCGTCCAGTTGGTCGAGCCACCCGATCGGCGGCCGATGCTCGTCGAACCCGCTCACCGGGTCGGCAATCGGTGCGAGCGTCAAGGCCGACAGGGTCCGTTCGACCCCGTCGGGGATCTCGGACAGCCGCCAGTGCTGATCGCGCAGCTCCAGGAAGACGCGGGCGGCGTCGAGGAGCACCGTCACCGATTCCGTCGTCGTGATCCGGGCGCCGGTGTCGCGACCGGCGAGAACCAGGGCGACCTCCGTCTCGCTCACCGCATGGACGCCGAAGTCGCCGCCGAGCGCCGAGACGTCGCCGCGCCCGTCGTCGAGGGTGAACAGGGTGCGGCCGGGGAGGCCCGCCAACGCCGAGTCCGCGCACAACGTCCGGTCGAGTTCGTCGACCAGATCCCTCAGGTCCGCGAGACCACCGATCCGGCCGGTCAGCGGCGAGGCGAGGATGTTGCGGACCCGTTCGTGCGTTTCCGACGGCAGGAGACCCGCGTCGGCGAGACGGCGGGCGAACTCCTGCGGCTCGCGGACCGCCCGCAGTTGCGCGTTGCCGCGGGATGTCAGTTCGATCTCGCCGTTCCCGAGGTCGCGGGCCGATTCCGCGAGGGTCTGCAGCTGGGTGGAGGTCAGCACACCTCCAGGGAGGCGGACTCGGGCGAGTGCACCGTCGGCGGCCTGGTGGACCTGCAGCGCGCCGGGGCATGCATCGGGGCGGGAACGGGAGTCGACCATGGTCCCAGGTTACGTCCGGCCCCGGGTAGCATCACCAGCACTTGCGACAGCAGGTGAGGAAGCCGGTGAAAGTCCGGTGCGGTCGCGCCACTGTGAGCCCTCCGAAACCGGTGGGCGAGCCAGACCCTCACCTGCCGTCCTCCGACCTACGGTTCCGTACAGAACCACCGCCACGGGGCGCGACACCCCCAGGAAGGCTCCACACGTGATCCTGCTGCTCTCCACCTCCGACACCGACCTGCTCAGCGCACGCGCCAGCGGGGCGGACTACCGCTGGGCCAACCCGGCACGGCTGCTGGTCGAGGAGGATCTGCCGGGACTGCTCGACGGCGCCGACCTGGTCGTGGTGCGCATCCTCGGTGGTCGTCGGGCGTGGGAAGAGGGGCTGGACGCGGTCCTGGCCAGTGGACTGCCCGTGGTGGTCCTCGGTGGCGAGCACGCCCCGGACGCCGAACTCATGGAGTGCTCGACCGTCACCGCCGGTGTCTCGGCTGAGGCACACAACTATCTCGCCGAGGGCGGCGCCGACAACCTCGCCCAGCTGCACCACTTCCTGTCTGACACCGTGCTGCTGACCGGTCACGGCTTCGAGGCGCCGGTCCACCTGCCGAGCTGGGGTGTCGCGCCGTTCGCTCCCGACGCGAACCCGGACCGCCCCACGATCGCCGTTCTCTACTACCGCGCCCAGCACCTGGCCGGGAACACCCGCTACATCGAGGCGCTGTGCGACGCCGTCGACACGGCGGGCGGCACCCCGCTGCCGATCTTCTGCGCGTCGCTGCGCACCGCCGAACCGGAGTTGCTGAACACGCTGCGCCGGGCGGACGCGATGGTGGTCACCGTGCTCGCCGCCGGCGGCACCAAGCCGGCCGGCGTCTCGGCCGGCGGCGACGACGAGGCGTGGGACGTCGCCGCGCTGGCCGCGCTGGACGTGCCGATCCTGCAGGGACTGTGCCTGACCAGCAGCCGTGAGTCGTGGGAGTCCAACGACGACGGATTGTCGCCGCTCGACGTCGCCACCCAGGTCGCGGTCCCCGAGTTCGACGGCCGGCTGATCACGGTGCCGTTCTCGTTCAAGGAGATCGACGCCGACGGTCTCTCCGCCTACGTTCCCGACGCCGAGCGCGCCTCCCGGGTGGCGGGCATCGCCGTCCGGCACGCCCGACTCCGGCACATCCCCGCATCCGACCGCCGGATCGCTCTGATGCTGTCGGCGTATCCGACGAAGCACGCCCGCATCGGCAATGCCGTCGGTCTCGACACCCCGGCCAGCGCGATCAGGTTGCTCACCGAGATGCGGGCCGCCGGATACGACCTCGGCCCCGCGGACGGGCCGGATTCCGTGCCGGGTCTCGCGGCCCAGGACGGCGACGCGCTGATCCATGCCCTCATCGCCGCCGGCGGCCAGGACCCGGACTGGTTGACCGCGGAGCAGCTCGAGGGCAACCCGATCCGGATCTCCGCCGCCCGCTACCGCGAGTGGTTCTCGGCGCTGCCCGCCGATCTGCGCGAGGGTGTCGAGGAGCACTGGGGACCGGCGCCGGGCGAACTGTACGTCGACCGTTCGCAAGATCCTGCGGGTGAAATCGTGATCGCCGCAATGCAGTTCGGCAATCTCGTCCTGATGGTGCAGCCGCCGCGCGGATTCGGGGAGAAGCCGGTCGCCATCTACCACGACCCGGACCTGCCGCCGAGTCACCACTACCTCGCCGCCTACCGGTGGATCGCGGCGGACGCCGCCGCCGGCGGATTCGGCGCCGACGCCGTGGTCCATCTCGGCAAGCACGGCAATCTCGAATGGCTGCCCGGCAAGACGCTCGGCATGTCCGCGTCGTGCGGCACCGACGCCGCGCTGGGCGACCTGCCGCTGATCTACCCGTTCCTGGTCAACGATCCGGGGGAGGGCACGCAGGCCAAGCGCCGCGCCCACGCGACCCTCGTCGATCACCTGATTCCGCCGATGGCCCGCGCCGAGAGCTACGGCGACATCTCGCGACTCGAGCAGCTCCTCGACGAGCACTCGAACATCTCCGCGCTCGATCCGTCGAAGCTGCCGGCCATTCGCCAGCAGATCTGGACGCTGATGCGCGCCGCCAAGATGGACCACGACCTCGGACTCGAGGAACGGCCCGACGAGGACGTGTTCGACGACATGCTGCTGCACGTCGACGGCTGGCTGTGCGAAATCAAGGACGTCCAGATCCGTGACGGCCTCCACATCCTCGGTGCGGCCCCCCGCGACGACGCCGAGGTCGAACTGGTGCTCGCGATGCTGCGCGCCCGGCAGATGTGGGGCGGCGAACAGAACGTTCCCGGACTCCGCGAGGCGCTCGGCCTCAGCGAGGACGGCGACGAATCCCGCACCCGCGTAGACGACATCGAGCAGCAGGCGCACGCACTGGTGCAGGGCATGCACGACGCCGACTGGAATCCGGACGCCGCCGGCACCCTCACCGACGACGACACCGTCGCGAAGATCCTGCGTTTCGCTGCCACCGAGGTGGTGCCCCGGTTGCGGGAGACCGACAACGAGATCGCCCAGGTGCTGCACGCGCTCGACGGCGGTTTCATCGCCGCCGGGCCGAGCGGGTCGCCGCTGCGCGGCCTGATCAACGTGCTCCCGACGGGCCGCAACTTCTACTCCGTGGACCCGAAGGCCGTGCCGTCCCGGCTCGCCTGGGAGACCGGCCAGGCGATGGCCGAATCGTTGCTGGACCGCTACAAGTCCGATCACGGAGAGTGGCCGCGGTCGGTGGGTCTGTCCGTGTGGGGCACGTCCGCGATGCGCACGTCCGGCGACGACATCGCCGAGGTCTTCGCGCTCCTCGGTGTGCGCCCGGTGTGGGACGAGGCGAGCCGGCGCGTGGTGAACCTCGAGGTGATCGACCTCGAGGAACTGGGCCGGCCGCGCATCGACGTCACGGTCCGGATCAGCGGCTTCTTCCGTGATGCGTTCCCGCACGTCCTGGCACTGCTCGACGACGCCGTCCGGCTCGTCGCCGCGGTGGACGAACCCGCCGAAAGCAACTTCGTGCGCGCACATGCGCAGGCGGATCTCGCCGAGCACGGCGACGAACGGCGCGCGACCACCCGCATCTTCGGGTCGAAGCCGGGCACCTACGGGGCCGGACTGCTGCAGCTCATCGACTCCAAGAGCTGGCGCGGCGACGCCGACCTCGCCGACGTGTACACCACGTGGGGTGGTTTCGCGTACGGCCGCGGACTCGACGGCGCCCCCGCCGCCGACGACATGCGGACCGCGTACCGTCGAATCACCGTGGCGGCCAAGAACACCGACACCCGCGAACACGACATCGCCGACGCCGACGACTACTTCCAGTACCACGGCGGCATGGTCGCGACCGTGCGGGCGCTCACCGGGAAGTCGCCCGAGGCGTACATCGGCGACAGCACCCGGCCCGAGTCGGTGCGCACCCGAACCCTGTCGGAGGAGACGTCCCGGGTGTTCCGCGCCCGCGTCGTGAACCCGCGGTGGCTCGAGGCGATGCGCCGCCACGGCTACAAGGGTGCGTTCGAGATGGCGGCCACCGTCGACTACCTGTTCGGATACGACGCCACCACCAACGTCGTCGCCGACTGGATGTACGAGAAGCTCGCGGAGTCGTACGTGCTGGACGACCAGAACCGCAAGTTCATGGAACAGTCCAACCCGTGGGCCCTGCACGGCATCGCCGAACGTCTGCTCGAGGCGGCCGAGCGGAACATGTGGGAGCACCCCGAGCAGCAGACCCTCGACGGCCTGCGGCAGGTGTACCTCGAGACCGAAGGCGAACTCGAAGGGGACTGACGAACCGTCCGGCTCCGCGGTTCGGTCTAGCATGGGCCCGGTGACCACAGAATTCGACCGGGTGTCGGCCGCGAAATATGTCCTGCTCACCACGTTTCGGAAAGACGGCACCCCGGTGGCGACACCGCTGTGGGCCGCCGCAGACGGTGAACGCCTGCTGATGTGGACGGTCACCGACTCGTACAAGGTCAAACGCATCCGCCGCAACCCGGAGGTGACGGTTGCCGCGTGCGATGCGCGCGGCAAGCCGAAGGGACCCGAGGTTCCCGCCCGCGCCGTGATCCTCGACGCCGCCGACACCGATCACACGCGGGACGTGATCGCCCGCAAGTACGGCATCCTCGGCTGGCTCACGATGAAAGGCAGCCTCCTGCGCCGGGGAAAGACCGGAACCATCGGACTCGCCGTCACGCCCGACGACCGGTAGCCCCGGGAATCCAGGCCGGATCGAGCACCTAGGGGGCCGATGTCGCACCCTCGGGTGCCGGAAGGTCACCCCAGGGGGCCTGGTGGGGTGCGAGCGCGGGGATCACGGTGGGTATGTCCCGTAGACGGGAGTATCACCGTGAACCACCACATCGCCCTGCGTCGCCGCGTTGACCGATCATCGCGATCGCGGCGCGTAAATGTTCCACGCCGGGACGCACACGCCGTCGTCATCGGCGGCAGCATCGCCGGCCTGCTCGCGTCCCGCGTCCTGGCGGACTACTTCGATACGGTCACGATATTCGAGAAGGATCACCTGGTCGACAGCGCCGAGCCTCGCATGGGAGTTCCCCAGGGTCGTCACGTCCACAGCATCTGGAAACGCGGCCTGAGCCTGATGGAGGAGTCCTTCCCCGGTCTCACCTCCGAACTTATCGAGGGAGGATCGGCAGAAGTCGAAATGACGTCGGACTTCGCCTGGTACCACCGCGGCGTGTGGAAGCTGCGGGTACCGAGCGGGATCTTCATCACCTGCCAGACCCGGCCGTTCCTCGAATGGCAGATCCGTCGGCGGGTGTGCCAGATCTCCAACATCGATCTCGTCGATCATTGCCACGTCAAGAGATTCGTCACCGACGCCACGGCGCAGCGGATCACCGGGGTGGCGATCCAGTCGCGCCGAGCCGGCGCCACCGAGGAGACTGTGTCCGCCGACCTGGTGGTCGATGCGAGCGGTCGCGGCTCCCGGACGCCGCGCTGGCTCGAGGAGTTGGGATACGGCCGACCCGACATGTCGGTCATCGACGTCGACGTCGGCTACGCGACACGGTTCTATGCCCGACCGCCGCACGAGGACTGCCCATGGAAGGCGCTGATCGTCGCGCCCACACCGCCGGACGGAACACGGTTGGGTGTCGTCTTCCCGGTGGAGGGTCAGCGCTGGATCGTGATGCTCGGCGGCTGGAACGGTGATCACCCGCCGCGCGACGAGGACGGCCTTCTCGAGTTCGCGCGCAACCTCGAGGCGCCCGACATCTACACGTTCATGCGCGAGGCGGAGCCCCTGACACCGATCGCGGGGTACAAGTTCCGCGCCAACGTCCGCAGGCACTATGAACGGATGCGCCGTTTCCCGGGCGGTCTGATCGTGCTCGGCGACAGCCTGTGCAGCTTCAACCCGATCTACGGCCAGGGAATGACGACCAGCGCCCTCGATGCGATGACGTTGCGGGAATGTCTCGACCGGGCTGTCCACAGGGGTGAGAGTCTCGATGCGATGGCCCACCATTTCCTGAAGAGGGTGCCGAGAAGGCTCGACGCGCCGTGGAGGTTGGCCGCTGGGGAGGACATGAACTGGCCTGGAACACAGGGTGATGCGCCGTTCGGAACCCCCTTCATGAACTGGTACTTCGGACGGGTGCATGCGCTCGCCGCTCGTGATCCGCAGGTGCTGGTCCGATTCGTGCGTGTGGCGAACATGATCGATTCGCCGGTCCGGATCTTCCACCCCAGAGTCCTGGCGCCGGTCCTCACGCGATCGACGCGGGTCGCGCCGAGTCCGTGACCCCAACGCCCTCTGGGAGCGGCATCTCTCGCACGAAGGAGGTGAGCCATAGTATGCCGTCAGATACACGCCATTCGGACTGGCGTCCCTATGCCGTCGCTCATGTTGCGGTCGCCCTCGACGGGGCCACGACGGGCGTCCACCCCTGTCTTCCCGGCGCGCATCAATCGTCTGTGGCACGGAACTGCACCAGCGGCGATCCGGTTCGACCTCATCGCGAGCCGTGCCTTCGACGACGGCGTCGTCTGGCTCCGCTACCAGCCCGTGCGATAAGGCAACGTGGTCGGATCTTCGTGGAATGGTATGTGGTACTGCATCTTCGGTGAACGGTCAGGCGAGTGCGCGGAGGTGCTCGGCGATCATGCGCTGGGCGGTCTCCGGGGTGTCGGTGTCGCCGAGCAGGACGTGCATCGCCGCGCCGTCGACGAGTGCGTGCAGGCGCATCGCCTCGGTGTCGACGTCGATGTCGGGTGCGAGCAGGCCCCGCTTAGCGAGGCCGGTCAGGATCGCGGCGCATGCACCACGGAGCTGCCGTTGGGCGTCGAGGGCGATGTCTTTCAGTAGGGGATGGGCGGGGCTTTCCGCGACGAGGGCCAAGTTCACTTCCATCTCGCAGCGTCGGCGATCGTCGAGCGGGAGGACCTCGTCCAGCACCGCGAGGGCGCGCTGCCACGGGTCGGTGATCGAGGCGTGGGCCTGCGCTCGCTCGCGGACACGCGTCGCGACGAGCCGCATCGAATAGGCGAGGAGTTCGGCCTTGCTGGCGAACACGTGTCGAAGGGATCCGCTCGAGATTCCGGCCTCGGCAGCCACATCGCGTACGGATACCGCACCGATGCCCTCGCGTTGGATCACCCGCCACACGGCCTCGGCGATCTCCTGCTGCCTTCGGTCGTGGTCGATGAGCTTCGGCACCCCGCCATGTTAACACGGTCGTGCTAGCATGAGCGTTTGTTGGCACGATCGTACTAACAAGTACCGGAGGGCGGAAGGCATGACGTCGCAACTGTCGAGTTCCCACCGCTACGTCGCGCTCGACGTCATGCGCGGTGCAGCCATCCTGGGCACTCTCGCCACCAACATCTGGATCTTCACCAACGTCGAGGGTCTGGTGGGGTACGTCAACGGCACCGGAAAGGCCACCGGCGGATGGGCCCCGGTGCAGGTGGTTCTGCAGCAGTTCGCGCAGGGCAAGTTCCTCGGCCTGCTCACCGTCATGTTCGGCATCGGACTGGTCATCCAGCAGCGTTCCGCGCAGCGACGTGGCGCTCGGTGGCCGGGCGGCTACCCGTGGCGCGCGGGGCTGCTGATGCTCGACGGAGCACTGCATTTTCTGCTGTTCACCGAGTTCGACGTGCTGACGGGATACGCCCTCACCGGATTGATCGTCGCCTTCATCCTGACCACAGGCATTCGCGCGCAACGCGTCTGGGTGGCGTGCGCGGTGACCGTCCACGCGGCGATGCTGGGCCTCGTCGTCGCGGCATTGTCCTCGGCGCCCACGAGGGAGCCGCAGCCACTGTCACCGAACCCCTATGCCGACGGCAGCTTCTGGGATCTCGTCGTCTTCCGTGCCGACCAGGTGTTGCTGTTCCGGCTCGAGGTGCTCTTCATCCTGCCGCTGTCGATCGCCCTGTTCCTCGTCGGCGCCCACCTCTACGGTGCGCGCGTCCTCGACCCGGACCGCGGTGCCTTGCGCCGCCGCCTGATGATCGCGGGCCTGGCAATCGCACTTCCACTGGACTTCGCGCTCGGATTCTTCGGCGGAGACGCAGGCCTGATCCTCGGCAGGTACGGGACCGCTCCGGTGGTGGCGCTGGGACTACTCGCCGCGATCGCACACCGCTACGCCGACGGACGCGAACCCGGCCCGGCCGGTCGAGCGCTCTCGGGAGTCGGCCGCACTGCGCTCAGTTGCTACGTGCTGCAGAACATCCTGTGCTCGATCATCAGCTACGGCTGGGGATTCGGTCTCGCGGCCCGTTTGACCGGCGCCACCGTCGTTCCGGCGACCGTCGCGTTGTTCGGTGCCGTTTCGACAACCCTGATCGTCGTGTCACGCCTGTGGTTGCGGCGGTTCGATCGAGGGCCGCTCGAATGGCTCACGCACCGGGGCTACCAGCGTCTCACCCGGGCGGACAGGGACGGTGTCACCGCGCCAGCAGTGTCGTCCATTCCGTGAACTCGAGGGCGTACGACGGTGCGGGCGTCGTCACCGAGGGGCACGGCTGCCGCCGGGTCGCCAACTCCACCAACGACTTCGCTGCCCGCATCACGCTGACGTGGTGATGTCGGGAGACGTCGAGCAACTCCTCGAACGCCTCGGCGTCGCCGTAACCGCGGGAAGCGATGAGAATGCCTTTCGCGGTGGCGAGAACCTCGCGTCCGTCGGGGTGACGGTGCGGAATCGAATGTGCAGGCGGTGCCGCCTCGAGTACGTCGTTCGACACTGTGATCTCCTTGATTGTGGTGCGTCGCTGATGTGTCGGCGCGGTCATACCGCCGCCACCATCAGGGCCGTGGCGAGGACGACGATCAGTCCCCCCGTCGCGGCGGCGAGAAAGGAACCGGTGATGATGCCGATCCCGGCGGCGCAGACGAGGCAGACGAACGTCGTCAGTGCCACGTCGGCGAGAGCGAACCTTTTCGTGACCTTGGTGTGGCCCTGGAGCAGTTCGCGGGTGGTGGTATCGGAGTGCATGAAACCTCCTGGTCAGATGTACAAGGGACGCACTCGGCGCATGCACCGGCCACGCGGCGCTACGGTGAGTTTCGGCCCCGTTCTCTGGAGACCTGAATATGACATGCGCGGCGAAACTGCTCCGGAGTGAGCAATCTCATATGCGCGATGTCTGCAGCATTTATAACGGAAACAGCACGGGCTGTCACCTAGACGAGCGTCCGCATAGAATCCGCGCCTCAGAGCGCCTTGCTGACCGACGACATGTGGAAGTCCGGGACACGCAACGGTGGCATCGCGGTTCGGGTGAACCAGTCCTTCCATTCCCGTGGCAGCGTCCGCTCGGTGGCTCCGCCCTGGGTGACCCTCCGCAGCAGGTCGAGGGGGCTCTCGTTGAACCGGAAGTTGTTCACGGCACCGGTGACCTTCCCGTTCTCGACGAGGTAGACGCCGTCCCGCGTCAATCCCGTGAGCAGCAGGGTGGCGGGGTCGACTTCCCGGATGTACCAGAGGGTGGTCAGCAGCAGTCCTCGTTCGGTCTCGGCCACCATCTGGTCGAGTGACACCGAGCCGCCGGTGTCGAGGATCAGGTTGTCGCCGGGCACGGTCACGTCGGCGCCGAACTCCTTCGCCGCCGCCCGCGGGTACGCGAGCGCGTTGACGGTGCCGTCACGGATCCAGTCGACCCGGCCCGCGTCCATCCCGTTGTCGAAGACGGACACGGATTCGGACGACGACCCGGTGACGACGAACGGCGTGTATTCCACGCCGAGCGCGGCCGGATCGGAATAGAGGGTGAGCGGGAGCGCACTCAGCTTCTCCCCGATACGGGTGCCTCCGGGCGCCGACAGGGCAGAGTGCCCTTCTTCCGCGGCCCGGCCCTCCATGGTCCACATGAGGTAGATCATGAGGTCCGCGACCGCGGACGGCGGCAGGATCGTCTCGTAACGGCCCGCGGGCAACTCCACCCGGTTGCGGGCCCAGTCGAGGCGTGTCGACAGGTCCTGGAGCAACTTCACGCTGGCCACATCCGTGAAGTCCTTGGTGCTGGTGCCCACCCAGGCGCTGGCGTCGCCGCGTTTGCCGTTGATCTCCACCGACCCGGTCGGCTGGGCGAATCGGCGCCGGATCCCGGTCGACGTGCCCAGCCACGTGGTGTGCAGCTGGTGGTGGGCGAAACCGTAGAGCTGGTCGCTGCCGTCGAAGCCCATGCTCAGATCCTGGGCGAGCTGCTCGAACGCGCCGATCTCGGTGCGCTCCGCCGAATCGTCCCACCGCTCATCGGTGTCGGTGCCGGTGAGCAGCGGCATCGCGTCGGACGCGGGTGTGGCTGCGCGGGCCGCGATTTCGGCCGAACGGACCACTCCGTCGATGTCGGCGGCGTCGACGGACGCGGACGTGACGACGCCGACCTTCGCGTCCTCGCCGGCCCGGACGATCGAGATGACCGTCCAGCTGCGCGACGTGGACACGCCGTTGGTGGTCATCGAGTTGCCCGCCCACCGCAGGGACGCCTCGCTGGCATCGGTGACGATCACGATGGTTTCGTCCACGGTGGCCCGGGCCAGGACCTGCTCGACGAGTTGCTGCGGTGCGATCATCGGCCGCCTTCCGTCCGAGTGTTCAGTACGTTGACGCCGCGGAAGAGTGCCGACGGGCAGCCGTGGCTGACCGCCGCCACCTGGCCGGGTTGCGCCTTGCCGCAGTTGAAGGCGCCGCCGAGCTGCCAGGTGGAGCGTCCGCCGACGGCGTCCATCGAGCCCCAGAAGTCCGTGGTCGTCGCCTGGTACGCGACGTCGCGGAGTTGTCCGTCGATTTTCCCGCCGCGGATGCGGTAGAACCGCTGACCGGTGAACTGGAAGTTGTAGCGCTGCATGTCGATCGACCAGGATTTGTCGCCGACGACGTAGATGCCGTCCTCCACGCCGGAGATCAAGTCGTCGGTGCTGCGATCGGTGTCGGGATCGGGCTGCAACGACACGTTGGCCATCCGCTGGATGGGGACGTGGTGCGGCGAGTCGGCGTACGAGCAGCCGTTGGAACGCTCCAGCCCGAGCCGGGGCGCGAACGCCCGGTCGAGTTGGTAGCCGACGAGAATCCCGTCGGCCACCAGGTCCCAGGACTGTGTTTCGACGCCTTCGTCGTCGTAGCCGACCGTCGCGAGACCGTGCCGTTCGGTCCGGTCCGCGGTCACGTGCATGATCGGCGTCCCGTAGCGCAGCGTGCCGAGTTTGTCGGGAGTGGCGAACGACGTGCCGGCATACGCGGCCTCGTAGCCGATGGCGCGGTCGTACTCGGTGGCGTGCCCGATGGATTCGTGGATGGTCAGCCACAGGTTGGTCGGGTCGATCACCAGGTCGGTGGGACCGGCCACCACAGTGGGGGCCTTCACCTTCTCGGCCAGCAGGTCCGGGATCCGGGCGAGTTCGTCGGTCCAGTTCCACACCCCGTCGCCGGCGACGTATTCCCATCCGCGTCCGACGGGGGGAGCGAGGGTGCGCATCGTCTCGAACACACCGGCCGACTGGTCGACGGTGGTGGCTTCGAGTTGCGGATGCAACCGCACCCGCTGCTGCACGATGGACGATCCGGCGAGATCGGCGTAGAAGGTCTGTTCCTTCACCTGCAGGCATCCGGCGGTGACGTGGTCGACGCCGTCGGACGCGAGGAGCCTGCGGGAGTATTCACCGAGCAACGAGATCTTGTCGGAGGCCGGAACTTCGAACGGATCGACGCCGTAATCGGACACCCAGTGGACATCTGTGTGCACCGGCTCGTCGGCGAGTTCGATGTGCTCCCGATTCAGTCCACGCAACGCCCGGGCGACGGCGACAGCCTGTTCCGCGGTCGCGGCGGCGGTCGCCGGTGTCAGCTCGGCATGCGAGGCGAAACCCCAGGTGCCGTCGACGACGACCCGCACCGCGAAGCCGAGTTCGTTGGTGTCCACCGCCGACTGCACCTCGCCGTCGCGCAGCCGCAGCGACTGGCTGGTCAGCCGATGCACCCGCAGGTCGGCGTGCGACGCGCCCGCCGCACGGGCAGCGGTGAGCGCCGCGTCCGCCAGCGAACGCAGGGGGAGGGCAAGGAATTCCGGATCAACCTGTCGTGGAGCCGTCACCTGGACCACCGTAGTCGGTCGCTCAGCCGAATTGCTGCCAACCCAACCGGATCACCATCGCGATCACCACGATCAGCAGCGTGATCCGGACGAATCCGGCGCCCTTGCTCAGCGCCATCCGCGAACCGATGACCGCGCCGAATACGTTGCAGACCGCCATCCCCAGGCCGAGTGCCCACAGAACATGACCGGTGGCGGCGAAGAACACCAGCGCACCGAGATTCGATCCGAGATTGATCACTTTCGCCATCGCGGCACTGCGCACGAATTCCGTGCCGAGGAACGTGGCGAAGCTGATGATGAGGAATGTTCCGGTGCCCGGCCCGAACAGTCCGTCGTAGAAACCGAGGAGCCCGGCGGACAGCAGGACGACCGCGACGACCTTCCGCCGTGTCGGCGGATCCTTCGCCAGCGTGGTCCCGAGCTGCGGACGGATCGTCACGAACACGGCGACGCCGACGAGCACCGCCATGATGAGCGGGATGAAGACGTCCTTGTCGATGCGCGACACGGTCGCCGCGCCGAGCGCGGACGCCACCGCCGCAAGTAGACCGGCCGGAACCAGCAACCGCCAGTTCATGGGGATCCGGCGCGCGAACGTGACGACGGCGGCGGAGGTGCCGGTGAACGCGGTGAGCTTGTTGGTGGCCAGCGCCGCCTGCGGCGTCAGCTGCGGTGCAACGAGAAACAGTGCGGGAATGAGGATCAGTCCGCCGCCGCCGACGACGGCGTCCACCCACCCGGCGGCCGTCGCAGCGGTGAGAAGAAGCGCCCAGTCACCCACATTCATGGTGCAGACTCAACCACACCCACCGTGAGGTACTTACGCTGTGCACATGCGGAGGTTCAGTCTGTGGCTGCGAGGAAAGCCGACGGTTGCGGACTCGATGTTGGCGGCGATCCTGTTCACCCTCGAGGTGTTCGTGTTCACCGCGTCGGGAGACCGCTCGCCGTGGGTGCAACTGGTCATGGGTTTCCTGCTGTGCCTGCCGATCGTGTGGCGTCGCAAGTACCCGCGGGCGGCGGCCGGTGCCGTTCTGGTGATGTCGATCACGATCACCTTCATCAGTTATTCGATCGGAGACCTCGACGCCGAACATCCCGGTCTGCTGGCGCTCGCCGTCGCCCTCTACACGCTCGTCGCCTACGTCGATCGCAGCACCGCCGCGGTGTACGCGGTGGGTCTCGCCGTCGATTCCGCCCTCTCGATCTGGTTGCTGGAACAGGAACTGGTGGCGGCCGGACTGTTCTCGGTCCTCGTCTTCGCGCTCTCCTGGATCACGGCGGAGTTCCTCGGCGCCCGCCGGGCCTACGACGAGGAGGTCGCCGCGCGCCTCGTCGTCGCCGACTACGACCGGGATCGCCGCGCCGAGGACGCGGTGGCGGCCGAGCGCACCCGGATCGCCCGGGAACTGCACGACGTCGTCGCGCACGCGGTGAGCGTGATGATCGTTCAGGCCGACGGCGCGTCGTATGCGCTGAAGACCAACCCTGACATCGCGAAGCAGGCACTCACCAACATCGCAAGCACCGGGCGGGAGGCTCTGGCGGAACTGCGGCGCACCGTCTCGCTGTTGCGCACCGAACCGGCGACCGACGACATGCCCCAGCACGGCACGGCCGGCCTCGCCCGGGTGGTCGACATGATGCGCAGCGCCGGCCTGCCTGTGGAACTCGAACTGACGGGGGAGTTGGACGACATCAGCCCCGCGGTCAGCCTCGGCGTCCACCGGCTCGTCCAGGAATCGCTGACAAATGTGCTGCGGCACGCCGGGGAGCGTCCGCGCGCGAAGGTGCGGGTCCGGCGCCGCGAGACGGACGTCCTCGTCGAAATCACCGACAACGGCAACTCGTCCGGGCAGTTCTCGCTCGGGTCGGGCAACGGGCTGCTCGGTATGCGGGAGCGGGTCGCCGTCCTGCACGGCACCCTCGAGGCGGGACGACAGACCGACGGCAGTTGGCGGGTCACCGCGGAGTTGCCGCTCGAGCTGGAGGACTGAGCGGCCTCGATCACTCTGTCTCCGGTGGTGCTGCTTCCTCCGGCTGGTCGAGGACGCTGACGGTGACACCGTAGGGCAGGAACCGCACCGAACGGTGGGGATCGGTGTTGTGCTTGTGCGCGCGGAGTGCATCGAGTTCGGTAGCATACACCTGCTCGACGCGTGCGACGCCCTCGTCGTCCAGCGTGTAGATCGCCCACACACCGTCACCGGTCTCCCCGGCGGTTTCCGGCTTCGACGCGGCGCGCGGAGAGCGGGCGAAGTCCGCGAACACACCCGTCCACGGAATCTGAGAATCCGCCTGGTCCAGGAACCTGACGATACGGTCCTTGACGCCCTGCAATTCCTCGCCGGCCTCCCGGATCACGCGGTCGAGATCGTCGGGGTCGAACCCGAACGGCCTGTTGTCGCCCATCACTGTCTCCTGACTTCGGCGGGACACCTCCAGTGTGGCCGCGGATGCCGATCGGCGCCACGACGGTCCGCCGATCGACTCCCGCGCCGCAGAGTAGGGCCGACTACCGCTGGTCCTCAGGCGTTCGGTGCCGCGTAGACCCGATCACCGCCCACATAGGTCAGGACGGCGCGGGCCTCGCCGATCGTCTCGGCGGTTCCGGTGAACGGATCGCGGTCGAGGACCACCAGGTCGGCGAGCTTTCCCACCTCGATGCTCCCGGTGTCGTCGAGGTGGTTCACGTACGCCGACCCGGCGGTGTAGGCGGTGAGTGCGGCCGTGAGGTCGATTCGCTGCTCCGGGAGGAACACCGGGCGCCCCTGCCCGTCCCGGCCCGGGAGTACGCGATTGACCGCGACATGGATGCCGTGGATCGGGTCGGCGCTGCTGACCGGCCAGTCGCTGCCGGCTGCCAGCGTTGCGCCCGAGCGCAACAGGGAACCGAAAGGGTACTGCCGGCGGGAGCGTTCGTCCCCGAGGAAGGGGATGGTGAGTTCGTCCATCTGCGGTTCGTGGGCTGCCCACAGCGGTTGCATGTTGGCCGTGACACCGAGCGCGCGGAAACGGGGGATGTCGTCCGGGTCCACGACCTGCAGATGGGCGAGGTGCGGCCGGGTGTCGCGGAATCCGTTCGTCGTCCGAGCTGCGTCGACCGCGTCGAGCGCGTCGCGCACGGCCCGATCGCCGAGCGCGTGGAAGTGCACCTGAAATCCGAGGGCGTCGAGCTCGGTGACGTAGCCGCGCAGCTCGTCCGGGTCGACGAAGCTGGTTCCGGAATGGGCTGTCGCGCAGCCACATCCATCCAGATATGGGGAGATCATGGCCGCGGTGCGGGATTCGGCGACACCGTCGAGCATGATCTTCACGGTGTCGGCCCGCATCCGCCCGAGCCGGAGACGGGACCGTCGACGGAGCAGGTCGGGGATCTGCTCGGCGCCCCGATCGCGATCCCACCACAAGGCACCCGCCACCCGTGCGGTGAGAGACCCGTCGCCGGCCGCGGCCAGGTAGGCGTCCGAGACGTCGGAGATCCCGGACGTGTCGCCGAGGAGCGCGTCCTGCCAGGCGGTGATGCCGAGCGAATGCAGGTGCTGCTGGGCGTGAAGCAATGCCTTCAGCCGGTCGTCGGGGGTGTGCTGCGGGGTGTGGCAGCCGACCAGCTCCATCGCAGACTCCTGGAGCATGCCGGTCGGCTCACCGTCGGCGTCGCGTTCGATGCGTCCGCCGACGGGGTCGGGGGTCTCTCGGGTGATGCCGGCGATGTCCAGCGCTCTCGTGTTGGCCCACGCGCCGTGGTGGTCGCGGTTGGGCAGAAACACCGGCCGATCCCGCACGACGGTGTCGAGGAGTTGCGCGGTGGGTGTGCCCCCGTCGAACGCCTCCATCGACCACCCGCCGCCGACGATCCACGGCAACTCCGGGTGTGCGTCGGCGTAGCCGCGGATGACGTCGAGGGTGGCGGCGGCCTCGGTGATGCCGGTGAGGTTGCATCGGGCGTACTCGAGGCCAGCCACCACGGGATGGATGTGCGCGTCCTGGAAGCCGGGCAGCAGCAGCCTGCCGGTGAGGTCGACGACCTCGGTGCGGGCGCCGATCAGCTCCCGGACCTCGTCGTGGCCGACGGCTGTTATCCGGCCGCCGGTGACGGCGATCGTCGTGGCGCGGCTGCGGGCCGGGTCCAGGGTGGCAATCGATCCATGGGTGAAGACCAGATCTGCGGGTCCTGCTGACATCGGAAATCTCCTGTCGGGAAGTGCGTTGGTCGGTGTTCGGATCGGGTTGTGTCGCGCTGATCAGTGCGGGGCAGGAACTTCTCGGGGTGCAGGTCCTGCGAGCAGGTCGGCAGCGTCGGCATCTGTTCCGCGGCCGGTGACGAAATAGGGCGACCGACGGACCCACTTCGCGTACGCGGCCACCGCCAGCCCCGAGATCAGGATGAGGAGCGGGAACAGTAGCTGTAACCACCCGTTGGTCGCGCTGAATTCGAGATGATCCGCCGAGGTGTAGAAGATCCAGCCCAAGTAGCCGCCGAGTGCCAGCAACACCAGGGAACTGAGAGCGGGAAACACGACCGCGCGCAGTCCTTCCCATGGACGTTCCCGCAGGAGTCCGCGGAACCGGACAGCGGCGGCGAGTGCCGTCAGGCCGTACCAGAGGGCAACCACCAGGCCGATCGAACTGATGCCCGCACCGAGAAGGTCGCTGAGCTTGGGGATGACCGTGGCCAGCAGCGCGACCACGGCGGAGATTCCGCCGAGCAGGACGGTACCGGCCGCCGGGGTCCCGTAACGGGAATGGATCCGGGTCCACACCGGGCCGAGCGTGCGGTCGCGGCCCATCGCGAACAGTCCACGCGCGCTGGGTATCACAGTGGCCTGGAGGGATGCGACGACAGAGAACATCAGCGCCACCACGGGGAGCGCGGCCAGCGGCTGCCGGGCGAGTGCCTCGCCGAGGAACGCGAGTCCGACGGTCCCGTTGTCCGCCAGTTCCGCGGGGGTGAGGACGCGCTGGAACGCCACCGCACCGAGCAGGAACAAGCCGAGGACCAGGAATACGGTGATCACTCCGGCGCGGGACGCGTCGCGCGGATCGCGCACCTCCTCGCTCACACTGAACGCCGCTTCGAAACCCCAGTAGAAGAAGACCGCGATCACCATGCCCTGAGCCAGCACGGCGAACGACGGGATTGCAAAAGGATCGAACCAGGAGAGGGAGAACGGCTGGCTCCCGGCGAACAGCCCGTACGTGCAGAAACCGATCAACACGACGTACTCGAAGACGAGGAGATACTTCTGCAGCCGTGCCGCCACCGCGACGCCCCGGACGGCGGTGAAGGTCACCGCACCGAGGATCGTCAGCCCCAGCATCGTCGACTGCAACGTGGAGTCGGGATCGAGAGTGAGCCCGCCGATGTCGTGCACGCCGGCCATGCCGGCGAGTTGCAGGATCGCCGACCCGGCGATCGCTGTGGTGTAGGCCATGAACACGACAACGGCGACGATGGCCATCCAGCCGGTGAGGAACCCCAGCCACGGACTGAGGCTGCGGCCCACCCAGACGTAGCTGTTGCCGCAATTGGGTTCGACCCGGTTGAGCCGGGCGTATCCGCTGGCAATTCCCAGGATGGGGACGAAGGCCAGTAACAGCACCACCGGCATCTGGAGGCCGACCACGGCGGCGATGACTCCCAAACCGACACCGATGCTCGTCGTCGCCGCGGTACTCGAGGCGGCGATCGCTATTCCGTCCATGACGCCGAGGGATTTGCGGAGGGCAGTCGCCCTCGGCGCGGCGGCCGCGCCGTTGTTCACTGCTGCCATGTGTGCGTCGCTTTCGCTGGAGGTATGGAGAGGGACGAGGGGCCACGCGCCGATCCGGGTTCTCGTGCCCGCGGCCTGGGGCTTCGCTCCCTGCTTGTGACATGCAACACCGTCGCGGTTTACACCGTCAACGGTGTTGGCATAAGCTTCGGTCGACAGAAGGAGCCGGGAATGGCGAAGCGGGTGGTCTCGGACGCGGCCCGGAGGAGGCGTAGGCCGACGAAGCAGGGTGCAGTTCTCTCGGAGCAGCTGATCATGGAGACGGCGCTGCGGTTGCTCCGGCACCACGGCAGTGCCGGTCTGTCCGTCCGCCGCCTCGGGGCTGCGCTCGGGGCCGATCCGAGCACTCTGTACCGGTACTTCCGCGGCATCGACGACCTGACGTTGGCGATCGCCGACGAGCTGATCGGCCGGTCGTTCCACGGGTGGGAACCCACCGGGGACTGGTGGCGGGACTTGCACTCGCTCGGAATACGTTCGCATGCAGCATATCTGGACCACCCCCAGGCGGCAGTCCTGTCGGCCAGCCGCGTCAGCGGTCGCACCTCGGAGAAGGCCGCCGTCGACACCATCCTCGGAATACTGCGCGAGGCAGGGTTCCCCGACGGTGCAGCGGTGCGCCTCTACCGTGCGTTCGTCGATCAGATGCTGGCGTTCGCCGCCCTCGACGGAGCCGAACTCGCGCTACCCGAGGACGTCCGCGAGTCCGACCGGCAACTGTGGCGATCCTCCTACGCGCAACTGCCCGCCGAGACGCACCCGCACATCGCCGCGACCGCGGGCCTCCTCGTCGAACTCTCCGACCGCAGTGCCTATCCCGACGCACTCGAACTGCTGCTCGACGGCGCGCGCGCCCTGCTTCACCGACTCGACGCGAAACGAGAATCGGCACCCTCGTGCCCTTCTGCCGGGTCGTAGAATCCGGTGGAGGAGAAACCCGATGGACTGGCATCATCGAACTGCACGGACGACCGATCCGTCGCCACCGGCGCTGGACGGCGAGTTGCGCTTCGACCAGGTGGCACGCGAACAGGCCGCCGACGATTTCGGGCACGTCGTGCACACGGAACCGGAGGCCGTCCTGCTACCGGGATCCGCCGACGACGTCGCCGAGACGATCCGCTGGGCCGCGAAGCGGGGCCGCACGTTCGCCCCGCAGGGGCAGCGGCACTCGGTATGGGGACGATCCGGAGCCCGGAACGGCATCGTGGCCGACATGTCGACGCGGCGCTCCGTCGGCAGGGTTCAGAACGACCGGATCGTCGTCGGGGCGGGCGCGACATGGAGAGAGGTGCTCGCCGCGACGCTGCCGCGGGGAAAGACCCCACCCGTGCTCACCGACTACCTCGAGCTGTCGGTCGGCGGGACACTCGTCGTCGGGGGCGTCGGCGGCACGACCTCGCGATACGGCATCCAGAGCGACCGCGTCCTCTCGATGGACGTGGTGACCGGTACGGGGCAGACGATCACCTGTTCGGCCCGGAGCAACACCGACCTGTTCGACGCGGCGCGGGCAGGGCTCGGCCAGGTGGGCGTGATCACCGAGGCGACACTCGAGCTCGTCGCGGCGCCCGAGCAGGTGCGCAGGTTCGTGCTGTTCTACCCGGATTTGGCGGGGATGCTGACGGACGCGCGCCTCCTGTCCTCGGCCGCCGGCTTCGACGCGGTGCAGGGCGCGATTCTGGCAGCACCGACCGGAGGGCTGTCGTTCCAGTTGGACGTGGCGAAGTTCTTCACCGGGAACCCGCCGGACGACGACCTCCTGCTCGCCGGCCTGTCCGACGACCCGGTCAGGCGGACGCCCGGCACGATTGCGTACGTCGACTACCTCGAGCGGCTGGCCGGGCTGGAAGCGGCGTTACGGGCCAACGGCCACTGGTTCCACCCGCACCCCTGGCTCACCACCTTCATCGGAGACTCGCACGTCGAGTCGGTGGTCGACGACGAGCTCGGCAGGGTTGATCCTGCGACCGACCTCGGCCGGTTCGGTCAGATCGTGCTGTCCCCGATCCGCACCGGAGCGATCACCAGTCCACTGCTGCGGACGCCCTCGGAGGGCCTGTGTTTCGCGTTCAACTTCGTCCGGGTGCCGACGACCGCCGACCCCGACAACGCCCACCGGCTCGTGGAGTCCAACCGGGCCGTGTACGAACGCATCCGCAACGCCGGCGGCACGCTCTATCCGGTGAGCGCGTTTCCGATGTCCCCCGGAGACTGGCGCAGGCATTTCGGGTCGGAGTTCCACCGCCTCGACGAGGCCAAACGGAAGTTCGACCCGGATCACGTCCTCACCCCCGGCTACGACGTCTTCGAGGGCATGCCGCACGACGGCGTCAGCCGCCGGCGAGCGGCACCAGGATGAAGTGGCCGGCTCCGCGGGCGGCGGAGAACACATCCCAGGACATCGGACCGCCGGGTCCATGGCCTTCCTCGTACCGGAGGTCGAACGCGGGGTTCACGGGTGCGAGCCGGTAGTCGAAGAAGGTGTAATTGGCGCGCAGCAGCGTCCGCGCCGGTTCGGTGGCCTCCGCGAGTCGCGGTACCAACCGGTCCTCGACCACCAGTCCGCGGTCGGAGAATTCGTCGACGATGACGCATTCACAGAAGTACGCGAGGGTCCCGATCTCACCGGGGGATCGCACCGGTGCCTCCCCGGCGAGTGTCCCGACCGCCCGGCCGACCCGCTCGTAGTCCTGCGCGCTCGCCCAGTTACCGAAGATGGGGGGTGCGTCCCACGGGAGACCGCTTTCGACGTCGTAATAGACGGCGCCGACTCCCAGTACGGCGAGCAGGCCGGCCAGCGTGCCGGCGACGGCGCGATCCGAGGTGTCGCGCGCGGCGCTCCAGTGGATGCCGGCGGCGAGGACCGCGTACATCGCGAGCGTGGTCGCGGGTGCCACGTAATACCAGTGGTACGGCACGGTATCGAGCACGACGTAGGCGACGTAGTAGAGGGCACCGGACAGCCCGAGCGCGAGCAGCGGTACGGGCACCCGCACCGGTCGCTTCCAGGGTCTGGCGTACGAGGCGAGCGCGACGAGAATCAGGACGAGTGCGATGGCGGCGGGACCGAATGCCGCCACGGTCCGCCACGGGTTGGACTCGAAGTACATGATCGGGCCGGTGAGGTAGTTGTAGCCGCCCACATCGGAGGCCTGACCCTGCTTGATCAGGAAGGTGTCGGGTAGCGCCGAACCCAGGACGATCCAGCTGAACAGGTACCACGGCCCGGCGATCGCGGCGAAGCCGGCGAGGGCGCGGCGCAGTTGCGTGCGGATCGCCGGTGACAGGGCGGCGATGACCACAACGAAGACGAGCAGGTCCAGACGTACCAGCGCCGCCATTCCCGCGGCCGCACCGAACCAGGCGGCCCTGCCCTCGAGCGCGAACCACACCATCACCGCGACGGCCGCCGGGATCAGCAGCACCTCGAGCCCGACCGCGGACAACACGAATGGGTTGAACACCACCAGCGCACCGGCGAGCACCGCCCACCCAGTCCCGAGACCGAGCCGGCGGCACATCCGCGCGAGCACCCAACCCAGCAGGGCGGTGACCGCGACGTTGAGCATTCCCAGTGCGAACAGGGGGTCGCCCGGGCCCCACAACCGGGTCAGGAAAGTCAGCGCCCCGAGCACGAGCACATTGAGCGGGGACGTCGACGTGTTCGCGGTCAGTCCGTGGACGATCGCCCACTCCCCGTGGACGGCCAGGTTCCTGGCGGCCGACAAACTGATGTAGGCGTCGTCGGTGAGGCTGCCGGAGACGACCCAGAACAACACGGCCGCCACCACCGCGCCGGACGCGGCGAGGATCGCCGGTGCCCGGAACGGGCTCGGTTCCGGTGGCGGGGCAGACCGCTCGAGCGGTTCGTTCAGCAATCCTGTGGACACCGCGACATCCTAGAGAGTGGAGCCGGGACTGCTGCTCGCAGCCACCGAACTCGACGGCAACACGGTCGCGTGTCCCCGGAAATGTCCTACCCCGCGAACTGTCTGGTGCCCGTCGGCTGTTTAGTCATTCGAGAAGACGGGAAATCGAAGCCCCAGGGTCGGAAGCGTCACCGGTGGCACCACCGGCCCAGGTTCCGCGGGTTGAGCCCCCAGGTCGCGGGACCGCCCCCGGGGGGCCTTCTCTATCCGCTGCGCCGCTCGTGAGCGGTGAGCAGCAGCGCGTCGAAACGGTCGCGAAACGAAGTGGGAGTGTGGATTTCGTCGCCGAACGCGAGAACGAGGTTCTCGGCGATCACGCGGATCTTCGTGTTCGTCGCCTGCGACCGCCACGTCAGGAGGTCGAAGGCCGCGTCGGCGGAAATGGAGTAGACGACCATCAGCGCACCCTTGGCCTGTTCGATGACTGCCCGCGAACGGACGACGTCGAGCGAAGCGACTTCGGCCTCGTCGAGCAAGCGGGGGTTGTCCCAGATCTCGTCGGTCCTGTCCTGCCACACGAGCACGACGAATCGGATGTCCGCGGAGGTGAACGTGGAGGCGAACCCGTGCGCCCACAGCCAGTTCCCATTCCTGTGCCGGATGCGGGCATACCCCGCGTGGGCGGTGCCGGTAGCGAGGACATCCCGGACGAGGCCGAACCAGCGCGGCGCGTCCGACGGGTGCATCAAACCCGCGAGGTCCACATGATCGAGTTCGTCCAATCGGTATCCGACGAGGTCGGCCAGAGCCGGGTTCGTCAACACCAGTCGCCGTCGGTCGTCGTAGACGCAGACGGCACGCGGAAGCGAGACGACCAGCGATGTGAACGCGTCGTGGCCGAGGCCGTCGGCCGGTTCGAGGGGGAACCCGGACATGCGTACTTCCTTCAAAATTTTTCGCCCCGACGACGACTCCTACACGATCATCGCGGTGTGCGCAGAACGATCCGCTAGAGGTATTCGGAGCCGAGCCCTGTTCGGCTGGGTGTGACGTGCGTCCTACTCGCTGAATTCGCCCATCGCGGGCGTCCATCCGCGGATCTGCACCTTCTCCACCAGATTTTCCTGGGCGAACGGGTCCTGCGTGAACAGGCGTGCGACGGCGTCCTCGTCCTCGGCGTCGACGATGAACAACGCACCGTGGCCTTCGGTGAGGGGGCCGGTCGAGCGCATGACCTTGCGGCGGACGAGCTCGGTGAGCCACCCACGATGCTGCGTCCGGTGATCGTCGCGAAGGGACGACGTCTCGGGGCTGTACGTGTATTCCACGACGAACAGGGCCATGAGGATCTCGCTCAGCCGTGGTCGATGTAGGACTCGAGCTGGTCGCGCTCGGTCTGCAGCTCGCCGATCCGGCTCTTCACCACGTCGCCGATGCTGACGATGCCGACCAGCTGCCCGTCCACGATCACCGGCAGGTGCCGGATCCGGCGTTCGGTCATGGTTTCGGCGAGACTGTCGACGGTGTCGGTCGGGAGACAGGCGAACACCGACGTCGTCATGATGTCCACGACCCGCGCATTCAGGATGTCGGGACCGCGCTCGTGGATGCGGCGCACCACGTCGCGTTCGGTGACGATCCCGACGACGGCGTCGTTCTCCGTCACCACCAGGGCGCCGACATTGTGTCTGGCTAATTCGCCGATCAGCGTGCTGACCGGCATCTCCGGATCGACCGTCACCACGGCCGGACCCTTGTTCCGCAACACATCCGCGATTCGCATCTGGACACCCCGATCTCTGGGCACTCCGACTGGCCGCCGATTCGATCATAGGCAGACTTCGAGCGTATGCCAGCGCTTCCGCCGGTCTTGGTTTGGTTATCTACTCGTGACCGCCGTGTCCCGCGGCCCGGCATGCAGGTCGGGCGCCCACCGGGACCGCGGTGTTAGGTTGGCGCTGTGCCGATCACCGTGCTACTCGTCGACGACCAGGAACTGATGCGGATGGGCCTCAACATGGTGCTCGACGCCCAGGACGACATCACTGTCGTCGGTGAGGCGAGCGACGGCGCGGCCGCCGTCGCCGCGGTCCGCAAACTCGAACCCGACGTGGTGTTGATGGACGTCCGCATGCCGGTGGTGGACGGGGTCAGCGCGACCGCCCAGATCCTGGAGTCGGGGGTCGCGAGCCGCGTGCTGGTGATGACGACCTTCGACCTCGACGAGCACGCCATGGGTGCATTGCGGGCCGGGGCCAGCGGCTTCCTGCTCAAGGACACCCCGTCGGAAGACCTGGTATCGGCCATCCGCAGTGTGGCCGCGGGTGACGCAGTGGTGTCGCCGAAGGTGACCCGCCGGCTGCTGGCGCGGTTCCTCGACGACGGTCCGGGTCCGCTTCGTGACCCGGAGGTCCTCGACGTGCTGACCGAGCGTGAACGGGAAGTGCTGCAGCTGGTCGCCACCGGGTTGTCGAACACGGAGATTGCCGGTCAGCTGTTCCTCTCGGAGTCGACCATCAAATCGCACGTGGGCCGGATTCTGACCAAGTTGAACGTCCGCGACCGGGTCCAGGCAGTGGTGCTGGCCTACGAGACGGGTCTGGTACGACCCGGCTCGTAGGCCGGCGGGTGGGGAAGCGAACTGCGGCTAGACGGTGAAGGTGCCGACGGTCGGGACCACGGTGCACGTGACGGCGTCGGCGTAGCCGACCGTGCCGAACATCGTCGCGAGGACGGTTCCCTTGCCGGTGTCGACGATCTTCGACAGCAGCGGGGTGCCCAGGATCGGCAGCTTGTCGTCGAGCGTGACGATTCCGCCCTGGAACGTCGTGAGGTTGATCCACGCGACGCTGAGATCGGATGACTGCGGGATCGCGACGTAGGCGGGGATGGCCTGGAATCGGAGCTGGTTCGCGGTGATCTGGGGGAACAGGTTCGGTCCGCCCTGGGCGCTCGCCAGCGTGACCGTCGCGGGTTTGTCGGCGACGCCGCACCCGAGGGTGGGGGACGGGTACATGAAGTCCTGCGGTGTGGTGAGTCCGACCTCGAGCACGTCCTTCGGGATGAACACGCTGGCGCCGAGAAGGGCGTCCACGGCCGCCGTTGCGGCGGGGGAGACCTCGGTGGCCAGCGCCTGCAGTCCGGCGGCACCCTTCGCGAAGTCGGCGACCGGTGCTGCCGACGCCGGTCCCGAAGACAGCATGCCGAAGGCGGCTGCGGACGCGAGAACGATTGCGGCTCGGCGGAAGGCGGTGGAACGAGTCATATCGGCTCCTCGTTGTGCGCGGGGTCGGAAGACCCCCATCGCAGTGAACTGCATCATGCGCAGAGTCTCAATGTCAACTTGAGGTTTAGTATCGTGAGCGCTTCGATATCTGCGGCCGGGAGAAAATCGGCGCCGTCGAACGTTGAACGATCAGACGGTTGACCCCAGACCCTCGATGAACCCGGCCGTCCGAAAGGGGGCGTCATGTACGCCGCACTGTTCCTGTTGTACGTAGTGGTGGAGATCGCCGCGCTCGTCCTGGTCGGCAACGCGATCGGCGTGCTGTGGACCGTGCTCCTCCTGCTCGGTGGAACGCTGATCGGACTACTGCTGATGCGGTCGCAGTGGCGTCGTGTGATGGACGGCCTGCGCCGGGCGGCGAGCGGCGACGGCTCTCCGGGTGCCGCGGTCGCGGACGGCGCGCTCGTCGCGCTGGGCTCCGCACTGATGTTCGTCCCCGGCCTGGTCACCTCGGTGCTCGGGCTACTGTTCCTCGTTCCCCCCACCCGGTGGGCCCTTCGGCCCGTCGTGGTCCTGCTGGCGGGAAGGCGTGCCGCCACCGTCGCGGCCGGGGCGGAGGCGTTCGCGCGGGCACCCCGGCGCGGTCGCGGCGAGGTGATCGAAGGAGAGGTGGTCGACGAGGTCTTCGAGGGTGAAGTGATCGACGAGGAGCCCCGAACCCCGACCCGTGATCCCCGCGTTCTGCCCTAACAGGCAGACTGGTTGCCTGTGACTACACAACTGCTGGTCGGCGGCCGAATCTACAGTTCCTTTGCTCCAGACGCCACGTCGATGGCAGTGACCGACGGCGTCGTGTCGTGGGTCGGCGACGACCGGGCGGCCTGCGCGCTGCACCCCGGCGCCGAAGTGGCCGACCTGGGCGGCGCGTTCGTCACCCCGGCATTCGTCGACACCCACGTGCATGTGACGGCGCTCGGCCTGAACATCGTAGGCCTCGATCTGGTCGGTGTCGGATCGCTCCGCGAATGCCTCGACCGGCTCGCCTCCTTCGCCCGCACCCACGGCGACGCGGTCATCTGGGGACACGGCTGGGACGAATCGGCGTGGCCGGAAGGCGCCGGTCCCACCACGGCGCAACTCGACGAGGCCGCACCCGGACGCACGGTGTATCTGTCCCGGATCGACGTCCATTCGGCAGTCTGCTCGACCGCCCTTCGCCGGTCGGTCCCGGATCTGAGCGACACCGCCGGATTCTCGCCGGACGGGCCGCTGACATTCGAGGCGCACCACGCCGCCCGCACCGTCGCGCGCTCGCTGCTGACGGCCGAGCAGCGCTCCGCCGCCCGCATCGCCGCCCTCGACGCGATCGCCTCCCGCGGCATCGTCGCGGTGCACGAGTGCGGGGGCCCCGACATCGCCGGACTCGACGACTTCCGGGAACTCCTCGCCACCCCGCACGGGGTCGAGGTCCGCGGCTACTGGGGTGAGGCGGTCACCGACGCCGACGAGGCCAGGAAATTGCTGAACGCCACCGGCGCCCACGCGCTGGGCGGCGACCTGTTCATCGACGGATCCCTCGGCTCCCACACGGCGTGGCTCAGCGAACCCTATGCCGATCTGGACGGCGGCACCGGCAAGAGCTACCTGGGAGTCGACGAGATCGCCGCACACGTGCGCGCCTGCACGATCGCCGGAATCCAGGCCGGATTCCACGTCATCGGCGACGCCGCCGTCCGGGCCGCGGTCGACGCGTTCGCCGTCGTCGCCGACGAGTTGGGCGGTCCCGCGGTCGCAAAGGCCGGGCACCGACTCGAACACGCCGAGATGATGACCGGTGACGACGCGGCGCGGCTCGCGCAGTGGGGTGTGATCGCCAGCGTCCAGCCCGCGTTCGACGCCCTGTGGGGTGGGAACGACGGCCTGTACGCGCGGCGCCTCGGAACCGAGCGTGCGCTGACCCTCAACCCGTTCGCCGCCGCCGCCTCCGCCGGAGTGTCGCTGGCACTGAGCTCCGACGCACCCGTCACCCCGGTCGACCCCTGGGCGATGCTGCGCGCCGCCGTCCACCACCGCACGCCCGGCAGCGGGATCTCCCCGCGCGCGGCGTTCTCGGCTGCCACACGCGGGGCATGGCGGGCCGGCGGGGTCCGGGACGGTCTCGCCGGGACCCTCGACCCGGGAGCGCCGGCGTCGTACGCCGTGTGGGATGCCGGCGAACTCGTCGTCAGCGCGCCCAAAGACTCCGTGCAGCGGTGGTCGACCGATCCCCGGTCCCGGGTCCCGGCCCTGCCGCGGCTCGAGGACGACGCGCCCACGCCGGTGCTGCTGCGTTCGGTGCACCGGGGGAGCGTCGTCCATGAGCGGTAGCACGACGTCTCGCTGGACCACCGGAAAGCGCGGCGTGCTGGTGCGTTCCGTCCTGTCGGTGGCCGCGGGATTCCTCGTGTTCGCCGGCTTCCCGCCCCGCCCCCTCTGGTTCCTCGCGCCCATCGGCATCGCGCTGTTGACGCTGATCCTCACCGGCGCCGGCGGCGCGGCACCGAGACTGCGCGCGGGTTTCGGCTACGGCTACCTCGCAGGGCTCGGTTTCCTCGTGCCGCTGCTCCCGTGGATCGGGGTGTTCGTCGGAGCCCTCCCGTGGCTTGCACTCGCCGCGGTCGAGTCGCTGTTCATCGGACTGTTCGGAATGCTTTCCGTGCTCGTCTCCCGGCTGCGCTGGGCCCCGCTGTGGATCGCGGCGTGCTGGTCGCTCACCGAATGGCTGCGCGCGAGCGTGCCGTTCGGAGGCTTCCCCTGGGGGCGGTTGGCGTTCGGCCAGTCGGAGGGCTGGTTCGTGCCGCTCGCGAGCGTCGGCGGTTCCCCGCTGCTCAGCTTCGCCGTCGCACTGACCGGCGCCGGACTGGCATCCGTCGCCGTGACGGTGCGGGCCCGGGCGAACGGTGCCACGAACTGGACGCGGCCGCTCGCCGGCGGGCTGGTCGCCGCCCTCGCCGCGACCGTCGTGTCGCTCGCGTTGTGGCCGACATTGCCGGGTATGGACTCGGGGGACCGGACGATCACCGTCGCCGCGATCCAGGGCAGCGTCCCCAAACTCGGACTCGACTTCAACGACCAACGCAAGCGGGTCCTCGACAATCACGTCAACCGCACCCTCGAACTCGCCGGCGACGTCGCGTCGGGCGCGGCGCCGCAGCCCGACCTCGTCGTCTGGCCCGAGAACGCGTCCGACATCGATCCCCTGCGCAACGCCGACGCCGCCGCCGACATCTCCCGCGCGTCCGAGGCGATCGGCGCGCCCATCCTGGTGGGTGCGGTCCTCGTGAACTCCGACCGCACCACCACCAACTCGGTGATCGTGTGGGACGGCAATGCGGGACCGCAGGAGCAGCACGACAAGAAGATCATCCAGCCGTTCGGCGAGTATCTGCCGTACCGCGGGTTCTTCCGGCACTTCTCCTCGTACGCCGATCGGGCGGGCAACTTCGTTCCCGGCGACGGTGACGGCGTCGTCCACGCGGACGGGATCGCGGTGGGCGTCGCGACCTGCTACGAAGTGGCCTTCGACCGGGCGTTCGAGCAGTCGGTGCGCAGCGGCGCCGAACTGCTCGCCGTCCCCACCAACAACGCCACGTTCGGCGACACCGAGATGACGTACCAGCAGCTCGCAATGTCGAAGGTACGGGCCGTGGAGCACGGGCGCGCCGTCGTCGTCGCCGCGACCAGCGGGGTGAGCGCGATCATCGGCCCCGATGGGACCACTGTGCAGGAAACCTCACTTTTCGTACCGGCGGCCCTGGTGTCGCAGGTGCCGCTCCGCACCGGTACTACGCTGGCAAGTCGGCTCGGCCCGATTCCGGAGGTTCTTCTCTGTGTCGGCGCCGTCGCTGCCGTCGCGTTCGCCGTGGTGCAACGACGACGCACAGTTCGCACACTGGTTCAACGCAGTACCGAGAAGGCGCCGGCAGTTGCCGGCAGGGAGGATCCTCATGGCATCGGAGACCGATTCCGGGCAGAGCGGGGCACCGAGCGCACGGACTCTGGTGATCATTCCGACGTATAACGAGCGGGAGAATCTCGGCCTGATCGTGGGGCGCCTGCATGCGGCGCTGCCGCGGACGCATGTTCTCGTCGTCGACGACGGCAGTCCGGACGGCACCGGAGACGTCGCGGACGCCCTCGCGTCGAGCGACGACGCCGGTCGCATCCACGTGATGCACCGCACCGAGAAGAACGGTCTCGGAGCCGCGTACATCGCCGGTTTCCACTGGGGGCTGGACCGCGACTACACCGTCCTCGTCGAAATGGACGCGGACGGCAGCCACGCGCCCGAGCAGTTGCATCGCCTCCTCGACCAGGTGGACGCCGGCGCCGACCTCGTGCTCGGTTCGCGGTACGTGCCGGGCGGCACGGTGGTCAACTGGCCGAAGCACCGTGAGTGGCTCTCGCGCGGCGGGAACGTCTACTCGCGGCTCGCGCTGGGCGTGAAGATCAAGGACATCACCGGCGGATACCGGGCGTACCGCCGTGAGGTGCTCGAGAAGCTCGACCTCGCCGCGGTGGAGTCGCACGGCTACTGCTTCCAGGTGGATCTCGCTTGGCGGGCCATTCAGGAGGGCTTCGACGTCCGCGAAGTTCCCATCACGTTCACGGAACGAGAGATCGGCGAGTCCAAGATGAGCGGTGGGATCGTTCGCGAGGCGCTCCTGAAGGTCACGCAGTGGGGGCTGCGGAACCGGATCGCCAAGATCAAGGGTGTGGCAGCCGGCTGACGCTCGGCAACCGACCGCTGCCCCATTCCTTCCTCGGAAGGCGTGGGGCGGTGCTGTATCGACGGCACCGAAACGTGATGCACGTGGGCAAACTCATGCGATGCCCACATTGTGAGACACCCTGAAACGGTCCGAACCGTACGCCCGATAGGAACCTGAAGCGTACTCCCGGGTAAGGTTCGGTAAATTCCCAGGTTCGCAGGTCACTATGAGTTTCTTCGGTGGCCGGTGGGTTCGTCCCACCGCCGGAGCGGGAAAGAGGACGAACAAGGTGGTCGAAGCTGTGCCGAGTGGTGACGTGACCACCGAGGGTCGCATTCCGGACGGTGCATTTCCGCTCTCGGCCGCTCAGCAGGGCATGTGGTTCGCCCAGCAACTCGATCCCGACGTCCCCGTCACCATCGCACAGTGCGTCGAACTGGTGGGTGCCCTCGACGTAGCGCTGCTGTCGGAGTCGATGATCACCGCGGGCCGCGAACTCGGCTCCGCGTTCCTCCGCCTCGTCGAGGTCGACGGAGTTCCCTATCAGCTGGTCGACCCGACCCTGGAAGCATCGGTCCGGTTCGTCGACCTGCAGCACGAGCCCGATCCGCGGGCAGCGGCAAAGGAGTGGATGCGGCAGGAGTACACCGCGCCGCTCGACGTGTGCCGCGATCGGCTCACGACTTCGGCTGTACTGCGCATCGGAGCGGATCGCCACTACTGGTACAGCCGTGTCCACCACGTCGCGCTCGACGGCATGGGATCGGTGACGCTCGTCGACCGGACCGCCGAGTTGTACACCGCGGCCGTCGAGGGGCGCGCCGCTGGGCCGTCCAAGGCCGCCGAACTCACCGACGTCGCCCGAGTCGACGACGACTACCGGACGTCGTCGCGCTACCGCGCCGACCGCGACTACTGGTCCGAGCGGGTATCCACCATCGGCGAACCACACAGCCTGGTCGACCGGAGCGCCCCGGCGCGGGCACGGAGCCGCACGACGGGCGGCCAGATCCCCGACGCCCTCGTCGACCACCTCGAGGCCGCGACCGACCGCCACGACTCGTCGACCGCATTCGAGGTCGTCGCCGCCTTCGCCGCATACCTCTCCCGGATGACCGGACGCGAGGAGGTCGCGGTCAGCCTGCCCGTCACGGCCCGCACCACCGCGCTGCTCCGCCGCTCCGGCGGCATGGTGTCCAACGTCGTCCCGCTGCGCCTGCACGTGCGCCCGGATGCGACGAACGCGGAACTGGTGGCAGCGGTCCGGTTGGAAGTCACCGCGGCGCTCCGGCACCAGCGGTACCCGCACATCGACATCCGACGCGACGCGGCCACCGATCATCAGGGCTTCTACGGCCCACTGATCAACGTCATGCTGTTCCACAACGAGATCACCCTGGGTAGCATCGTCGGCCGACTCGAACTGCTGTCGACCGGCCCCATCACCGACCTCGCCGTCAACGTCTACCACGGGGTCGCCGGCACCAGCCTCAACCTGGACCTCGAGGCCAACCCCGACCTGTACTCCGAAGACACCCTCGCCGCCCACCACGCTCGGTTCACCCGGTTCCTCGGCGAGTTCCTCACATCCGACACACACGGACCACGACGGATCGGCGACCTCGAGATCCTCGACGAGAACGAACGCCGCAGCCTGGTGCCCGCCACCGGGGGCCCCGGATTCGCACCGATCACGCTGCCGGATCTGCTCGCCGGCGCCGTCCGCAGCAACCCGCACGGGGACGCCCTCCTCACACCCGGGTGCGGAACGTCCGACGACCCCCTGAGCTATCGCGCCCTGGACGAGACGTCGAACCGGCTCGCGCGCCTCCTGATCGACCTCCAGGTCGGTCCGGAGGTTTCCGTGGCGTTGGCGTTGCCACGGTCGCTCGAGTCCGTGTCGAGTGTGTGGGCGGTGGCGAAGACGGGGGCGGCGTTCGTTCCGGTGGATCCGGGTTATCCGTCTGATCGTATTGCGTTCATGTTGGCGGATTGTGGGGCGCCGATCGGTGTGACCACGGCCGCGCTGCGCGAGGGTTTGCCGGACTGCACGCACTGGATCGTCCTCGACGACGCCGAGTTCGTGTCGGCGCTCGCCTCGTATCCGGCGGATGCGGTCACCGACGCCGACCGCACCGGTGTGTTGTCGGTGGATCATCCGGCGTATGTGATTTACACGTCGGGGTCGACGGGTCGGCCGAAGGGTGTGGCGGTCACGCATCGGGGGCTGGTGAATCTGGCTGCGGACGAGCGGGACCGGTTGGGGGTGTCGGCGGGGTCGCGGGTGTTGCATTTCGCGTCGCCGAGTTTCGATGCGTCGGTGTTCGAGGTGGTGATGGCGGTGTGCGCGGGGGCGACGCTGGTGGTTGCGCCGACCAGTATTTTCGGTGGCTCCGAGTTGGCGGAGTTCCTTGCCGGGCAGCGGGTGTCGCATGCGTTTTGCACGCCGGCGGCATTGGCGTCGCTCGATCACCGCGGTCTCGAGCACCTGCGGACGGTGGTGGTGGCGGGTGATGTGTGTCCGCCGGAGTTGGTGGCGAGGTGGGCGCCGGGCCGGGTGATGGTCAATGCGTACGGTCCGAGTGAGGCGACGATCATGTCGTCGGCGACCGGTCCGATGATGCCGGGGCAGCGGGTGAGCATCGGGTCACCGACCGTGGGTGTCGACCTCGTCGTCCTCGACCACTGGTTGCGTCCGGTTCCGGTGGGGGTTAGCGGCGAGTTGTACGTGATGGGTCCGAGTGTGGCGCGTGGGTATGTGCACCGGGCGGGGTTGACGGCGGGGCGGTTCGTGGCGTGTCCGTTCGGTGTGGGTGGGCGGATGTATCGCACGGGTGATGTGGTGCGGTGGGTGGTCGCCCCGGACGGGCCTCCGGTTCTGGAGTTTGTGGGGCGTAGTGATTTTCAGGTGAAGATCCGGGGTTTCCGGATCGAGCTGGGTGAGATCGATGTGGTGTTGGCGGCGCATGAGGTGGTGGAGTTCGCGCACACGGTCGGGTATGACGACGGTTCCGGGAGCAGTCGTCTGGTGTCGTATGTGTTGCCGGCGCCGAATGTGGTGGTCGATACCGGTGCACTCGCGGGGTTCGTGGGGGAGCGGTTGCCGGGGTATATGGTGCCGTCGTCGATCATGGTGTTGGGGTCGTTGCCGCTGACGGCGGCGGGCAAGCTCGACCGCAACGCCCTCCCCACACCCGTCTTCGCCGCATCGTCGGCCGACCTCGTGCACCCCCGGACGGTCACGGAGGAGACCCTTCTCGGGATCTTCCGCGACGTCCTCGGCCTGCCCGAACTGAGCGTCGACACCAGCTTCTTCGACCTCGGCGGCAATTCGCTGACGGCAACCCAGGTCGTGTCCCGGGTGAACACCGCCCTCGGTGTGCGGATCGGGGTTCGGGACCTCTTCCAGTCGCCGTCGGTGTCGCAACTGGCCGCCGCCGCGGCACAAGCCGGTTCGCACACCGACCCGCGGCCGGCACTGGAGGCGCGGCAACGGCCCGACCGCGTGCCGCTGTCCGTAGCGCAGCAACGGATGTGGTTCCTCAACCAGTTCGACACGGCGTCGCCCGCCTACAACCTGCCGATCGCGCTGAGGCTGACCGGTGTACTCGACCGCGACGCCCTGCGCAGAGCGCTCGGCGACGTTCAGGAACGCCACGAGGCGCTGCGCACCGTCTTCCCCGACAGCGCCGACGGACCCCACCAGCGGGTCATGCCCGCCGTGAGCCTGCTGGCCGGCCACGATCCGATCGACGTCGACGCCGATTCGCTCACCGCCGCGGTGACGGCCCTCGGCGGCACCGGATTCGACCTCACCACCGACACACCGCTGCGCGCCGGGCTGTTCCGTGAGGCGCCCGAGCGGCACGTCCTCGTCCTCGTCGTCCACCACATCGCCGCCGACGGCTGGTCGATGACGCCACTCGCCGCCGACGTGATGGTCGCGTACGCGGCGCGCGCCGCCGGGCACGCACCCACCTGGGCGCCGCTCCCCGTGCAGTACGTCGACTACAGCCTCTGGCAGCGAGACCTACTGGGGTCGGAAGACGACCCGAACAGCCTGTCCGCCAAGCAGATCGCACATTGGCGGGCAGCGCTCGCCGGCGTGCCGCAGCTGATCGAGCTGCCCACCGACCGCGCGAGGCCCGCCGAGATGTCACACCGCGGCGGGCGTGTCGAGTTCACGATCCCCGCCGACGTCCACGGGCGTCTCGTCGATCTCGCACAGAGCACCGGCACGACGCTATTCATGGTCACGCACGCCGCGCTGGCCGTACTACTCCGCCGGCTCGGCGCCGGATCGGACATCGTGATCGGCACGCCCGTCGCGGGACGCGGCGAGGAGGCCCTCGACCACCTCGTCGGGATGTTCGTCAACACCCTCGCGCTCCGCACGACCGTCGACCTCGGTGACACGTTCGAGGACGTTCTCGCCCGGACCCGCGCCGCCGACCTCGCCGCCTTCCAGCACGGCGACGTCCCGTTCGAGCGCCTCGTGGAGGTGCTCAGCCCCGCCCGGTCGTCGGCGCACCATCCGCTGTTCCAGGTGATGCTCACGTTCCAGAACACGGCGAACACCCGGGTGGAACTCGACGGACTCGAGGTCGAGGCTGCCGAGATCGACGTCCACGTGGCGAAGTTCGACCTGCAGCTCACCGTTGTCGAGCAATTCGACTCCGCCGGCGCCGCCGCGGGTCTGGCCGGGCAACTGTCCTATGCGACAGACCTGTTCGACGAGAACACCGTCGTGTCGATCGGCGAACGGTTCGGCAGGCTCCTCGACGTGGTCGTCGACAACCCGCCGGTCTCGGTGGGCGACATCGACCTGCTCGACGCGGACGAACGGTCCGCCCTCGCGGCGGCCAACGCGACGGACCACCCGGTACCGGCAGACACTCTCGTGTCGTTGTTCGCGGCCCAGGCCACTGCCACTCCCGACGCGGTGGCGCTGGTATTCGAGGACCGGTGGCTGACGTACGCCGAATTCGACGAGCACACCGACCTCCTCGCCCGCTACCTGATCAGAAGTGGTGTGGGACCGGAGTCCGTCGTCGCGGTCGGGATGCGCCGATCGATCGATCTGCTCGTCGCCGTCTATGCGATCGTGAAGGCAGGCGGCGCCTACCTGCCGATCGATCCCGATCACCCCGCCGAGCGCACCGCGTATGTGCTCGACACCGCTCAGCCGGTGTGCGTGCTGACGCGCGCCGCCGACGACACCACCTTCACTACCGCGGCACCGGTGGTGAACATCGACACCCTCGACCTTCCCGACGAGGACCCGGCCCCGATCTCCACCGCGCTCACCGCGGGCAACGCAGCGTATGTGATCTTCACGTCCGGGTCGACGGGCCGGCCGAAGGGTGTCGCGGTCACCCATGGTGCGATCGTGAACCGCCTGCTGTGGATGCAGCACGAATACACCCTGACCAGCGCGGACGTCGTCCTGCAGAAGACTCCGGTGACGTTCGATGTGTCGGTGTGGGAGCTGTTCTGGCCGCTGCAGGTCGGTGCCACGCTGGTGATCGCCGCGCCGGACGGACACCGCGACCCCGACTACCTCGCCACCCTCATCCGTCGGCACCGCATCACCACGATGCACTTCGTGCCGTCGATGCTGTCGGTGTTCACTGCGGAACCGGCTGTGGTGGAATGTGATTCGTTGCGGTTGGTGTTCTGTTCGGGTGAGGCGTTGACGCCGGAGCAGGTGTCGCGGTTCCGGGCGGTCAGTGCTGCTGAGCTGCACAATTTGTACGGGCCGACGGAGGCCGCGGTCGACGTGACGTATTGGGAGACCGGTGCTGCGGATACGGTGACGGTGCCGGTCGGGCGTCCGGTGTGGAACACGCAGTTGTATGTGCTCGATGCGCGGTTGCATCCGGTGCCGAGCGGGGTGGCGGGGGAGTTGTATCTGGCGGGTGATCAGCTGGCGCGGGGGTATCTGAATCGTCCGGATCTGTCGGCGGATCGGTTCGTGGCGAACCCGTTTGTTGCGGGTGGGCGGATGTATCGCACGGGGGATCTGGTGCGTCGCCGCGCGGATGGGGTTGTGGAGTATGTGGGGCGTACCGATTTCCAGGTGAAGTTGCGGGGGCAGCGGATCGAGTTGGGGGAGATCGAGGCGGCGCTGGAGACGCATCCGGATGTGGTGCAGGCGGTGGTGGTGGTGCACGGCGACGACCGCGGTGAGGACGCGCTGGTGGCGTACGCAGTCGGTGCCGTGGACGTCGCGGCCACCGATCTCCGCGCCCACCTTGCCGAGATTTTGCCGTCGTACATGATCCCGGCGCACGTCGTGCACCTCGACGCCCTGCCGCTGTCGGTGAACGGCAAACTCGACCGCAAGGCCCTGCCCGCACCGGACCTCGACGCTGCGACCACCGAATACGTGGCGCCGCGGACCCCCGCCGAGGAGGTCGTCGCCGGTGTGTTCGCCGAAATCCTGGGGGTCGAGCGGGTCGGCATCCACGACCACTTCTTCGACCTCGGCGGCAACTCCCTCGTCGCCACCCGACTGGTGTCGCGACTGCGCACGGCGCTCGGCGTTCCGGTGTCGCTGCGCGACGTCTTCGATGCGCCGACCGTCGGCGGGCTCGCGCAACGGTACGAGGGCGTCGACCGCGACGCACACCCCTCGAGTCCGGCTCTGGCCCCGCAGGTGCGGCCCGAGCGAGTGCCGTTGTCGCCCGCCCAGCAGCGGGTGTGGTTCCTCAACCAGTTCGATACCTCGAGCCCCGTCTACAACCTGCCTCTCGCCGTGCGGTTCTCGGGTGACCTCGACGTCACGGCACTGAGTCGCGCGCTCCGTGACGTGCTGAACCGGCACGAATCGCTGCGCACCGTGTTCCCCGGTTCGGACACGGGACCCTGGCAGCGCATCCTCGACGCCCAGGACGTCGACCTCGGCGTCACCGTCGTCGAGGCCCGGGAGGCCGACCTCGACAACTCGATCCGGGCGTTCGCCCTCACCGGCTTCGACGTCACCACCGAGATCCCCGTGCGCGCACGACTGCTGCGCGTACGGGACGACGAACACGTGCTGACCTTGGTGGTGCACCACATCGCCGCCGACGGATGGTCTTTCGCGCCGCTGTCCCGCGACCTGATGCTCGCGTACGCCGCGCACAGCGGCGGCCACGACCTGCAGTGGACGCCGCTGCCGGCGCAATACGCCGACTACACACTCTGGCAACGAGAACTCCTCGGCGAGGAGGACGACCCGAACTCCCGGGCCGCCCGTCAACTCGACTATTGGGGAACCGCACTGTCCGGGCTGCCGGACAGCATCGCCCTGCCCACCGACCGAGCCCGACCTGCGGTCGCGTCGAAACACGGCGCGACCCTGTCCTGGGAGATCTCCGCGGAATTGCACCACCGCCTGTCGACCCTGGCCCGCACACAGAACGCCACCCTGTTCATGGTCGCGCACTCCGCCCTGGCGGTGCTGCTCGGCCGGCTCAGCGCGACCACCGACATCGCGATCGGCACGCCCGTCGCCGGCCGAGGCGACCGCGACCTCGACGACCTGGTCGGCATGTTCGTCAACACCCTCGTGCTCCGCGCGCAGGTGGACCCGGCGTCTCCGTTCACCGAACTGGTGCAGCAGGTCCGAGACGTGGACCTCACCGCGTTCGCCCACACGGATGTGCCGTTCGAACGTCTCGTGGAGCACCTGAACCCCACCCGCACCGCTGCCCACCACCCGCTGTTCCAGGTCGCCCTGTTCTTCCAGAACCACGCACCCGCGCACCTCGAACTCCCCGGCCTGTCGGTGTCGAGCGAACCGGTCCTCCCCGACGTCGCCGCATTCGACCTGCAACTCGTCCTCACCGACACCCACGGCGCCGACGGCAGGCCCGGCCCCATCGCCGCCGAATTCAACTACGCCACCGAACTGTTCGACGAGAGCACGATCCGCTCGTTCGGCGCGCAGTTCGTCCGGATCCTCGAAGCCGTCACCGCCGCACCGCAGACGCCGGTCGGCGACATCGCGATCGCCGACCCCGCCGCACGCCTCCGTGAACTGTCCGAGTGGAACGCCACAGACCACGACGTTCCCGTCGCCACCCTGCCAGATCTGTTCGACGCACAGGTGGCGCGCACTCCCGGCGCGACGGCCCTGGTCTTCGGCACCGACTCCCTGACCTACGCCGAGCTCGACGAGCGGGCGAACCGACTCGCCCGGTATCTCGTGTCGTGCGGTGTGGGTCCCGAGTCGCGGGTCGCGCTGGCGATGCGGCGCTCGCTGGACCTCGTGGTGGGAATGTACGCCGTCGTCAAGGCGGGCGGCGCCTACGTGCCCGTCGACCCGGATCATCCCGCCGACCGCATCGGATACGTGCTGCAGTCTGCCGGGCCGGTACGCGTCCTCACCACGAGTGCGGATCGCACCGCAATTCCGTCCGGCGTCGAGGTGGTCACCATCGACGACCTGGACCTGACCGACTTCTCCGCCACGCGCGTCACCGACACCGATCGGTTGCTTCCCCTGCGCGCGGGCAACACCGCCTACGTCATCTACACGTCCGGGTCCACCGGTAAACCGAAGGGGGTGGCGGTGCCGCACGCGGGCATCGTCAACCAGTTGCTGTGGATGCAGTCGGAATATGCGCTCACCGAGCGGGATGTGTTGTTGCAGAAGACGGCAACCACCTTCGACGTCTCCGTGTGGGGGTTCTTCTGGCCGTTGCAGGTCGGCGCCACCATGGTGCTGGCCGCCCCGGACGGACACCGGGATCCGGCCTATCTCGCACGCACGATCGACGAGCACGGGGTGACGGTCACCGACTTCGTGCCGTCGATGCTCGACGTCTTCATCGCCGCGGCCTCGGCAGCCTCCTGCGTCACCCTGCGGCACGTCTTCGTGATCGGCGAGGCGCTTCCCCCCGAAACCTCGAGTCGGTTCCGGGCCTTGTCGTCCGCCGGACTCCACAATCTGTACGGGCCCACCGAGGCCGCGGTGTCGGTGACGTACTGGGAGACTTCCGACGCCGACGACACCACGGTGCCGATCGGTGTGCCGGAGTGGAACACCCAGGCGTACGTGCTGGATTCGCGGTTGCACCCGGTTCCTGCGGGAGTGTCGGGGGAGCTCTACCTCGGTGGAATCCAGCTCGCGCGGGGGTATCTCGGCCGGGTGGATCTGACGTCGGATCGGTTCGTCGCGAACCCGTTCGGGGGTGCCGGGGCGCGGATGTACCGGACGGGCGATCTGGTGCGACGCCGGACGGACGGGGTGCTCGAGTACATCGGGCGTACCGATTTCCAGGTGAAGTTCCGTGGTCAGCGGATCGAGCTGGGTGAGATCGAGACGGTGCTGCGGTCGCATCCGGATGTGACCGGTGCTGCCGTTGTCGTCTACTCGGATGCCACGACGGGCGATCATCTCGTGGCGTATGTGGTTCCCGCGCCCGATCGCGCTGTCGACGCCGCGGCATTGCGCGCGTACGCGTCCGAAGCACTGCCCTCGTACATGTTGCCGTCGGCGACGATGCTGCTCGACGAGTTCCCGCTGAACACGAGCGGCAAGCTGGACCGCAAGGCGCTCCCCGCGCCGGAATTCTCCTCGGCTGCGGGTGAATACATCGCACCGTCCACGACCGTCGAACACTCCGTCGCTGCGGTGTTCGGCACGGTACTCGGACTCGACCGGGTGAGTGTCCACGACAGTTTCTTCGACCTCGGCGGCAACTCACTGATCGCTACCCAGCTGGTGTCCCGGATCCGCAATGAACTCGATGTGCCGCTCGCGGTGCGGGACCTGTTCGAGTCGCCGACCGTCGCGGAACTCGCCGCCCGACTGTCGCAGTGCGGCAGTGCGGACACCCGGCCGGCGCTGACCCGGCGGGAGCGGCCGGAACAGGTTCCGTTGTCGCCGGCCCAGCAGCGCATGTGGTTCCTCAACCAGTTCGACCCGTCGTCCCCTGCCTACAACCTGCCGTTCGCGGTGCGGTTCACCGGGACACTCGACCGGGCGGCCCTCGAGGCGGCCATCGCCGACCTGATCGACCGCCACGAAACGCTGCGCACGGTGTTCCCGGATTCGGCGACCGGCCCGCACCAGGTCGTGCGCGACACCGTCGACGCACGCCCGACCCTGTCTGTCGCGGCCGTCGGTGAGGACGAACTGGAGACCGTCCTCGGACGTTTCTTCGCCACCGGTTTCGACGTCACGATCGACCTGCCGGTCCGCGTCACGCTGATCCGGGTGGGCGCCGACGACCATGTACTGGCACTGGTGGTCCATCACATCTCCGGCGACGGCTGGTCTATGGCACCGATGGTGCGCGACGTGATGATCGCGTACGCGGCCCGCACACGGGGCGAGCGACCCACGTGGACGGCGCTTCCCGTGCAGTACGCCGATTACGCCCTCTGGCACCGTGACCTGCTCGGCGAAGAATCCGACCCCGACTCTCTCGCGGCCCGGCAACTCGACTTCTGGACGAACACCCTCGCGGGTGTTCCCGACGAGCTCGATCTCCCGGCGGACCGGCTGCGACCCGCGGAGCAGTCCTACCGCGGTCGGCACGTCGACTTCGCCGTCGGCGCGTCCACGCACCGCGCGCTGGCTGCGCTCGCACAGTCCCGGCGGGCCACGCTGTTCATGGTCGTGCACACCGCGCTCGCCGTCCTGCTCGGGCGTCTCAGCGCCTCCTCGGACGTCACCATCGGCACGCCCGTCGCGGGCCGCGGCGAACGCGAACTCGACGATCTGATCGGCATGTTCGTCAACACGGTGACCCTGCGGACCCCCGTCGATCCGGGTTCGGCATTCACCGACCTGCTCGACCACGTCCGGGACGCGGATCTCGCGGCGTTCTCCCACGCCGACGTGCCGTTCGAACGGCTGGTGGAGGTGCTCAGCCCCACCCGGCACGCTGCCCGGCACCCGTTGTTCCAGGTGATGCTCACCTTCCAAAACCTGGAGCAGATCACACTCGAACTCGACGGACTCACCCTGCGCGGACTCGACACCGACATCGACGTCGCGAAATTCGATCTGCACTTCACCCTCGTCGAGCGGTTCGCCGCCGACGGCGATCCCGACGGGATCACCGCGCAACTGACGTACGCCTCGGATCTGTTCGACGAGGACACGGCTGCCTCCATCGCCGCGCGATTCACCGCGATCCTCGGTGCGGTCACCACGGACGCCGGGACGCGTGTCGGCGACATCCCGTTGCTCGACACCGACGAGAGCGCCGCCCTGAGGCGCTGGAACTCGACCGACCACGACGTTCCTGTCGCCACGCTGCCGGATCTGTTCGATACGCAGGTGGCGCGCACCCCGGGCGCGACGGCGGTGGTGTTCGAGGGCGCTGCACTCACATACGCGGAGTTCGATGCTCGGGTGAACCGGTTGGCGCGGTACCTGGTCTCGTGTGGTGTGGGGCCGGAGTCGCGGGTGGTGCTGGCGATGCGACGCTCGCCGGACCTGGTGGTGGGCATGTATGCGGTGGTGAAGGCCGGTGGTGCGTATGTGCCGGTCGATCCGGATCACCCGGTCGATCGCATCGGCTACGTGCTCGCCTCGGCGAGGCCGGTGTGTGTTCTGAGCACCGCCGCTGACCGCGGCGACCTTCCCGGTACGTTCTCGGTGCTCGAGATCGACGGGCTGGATCTGTCCGAGTTCGAGTCGAATCCGATCACCGATGCCGACCGGATCGCTCCGCTGCGCCCGTCCAATACCGCGTACGTGATGTACACGTCGGGGTCGACGGGGAAGCCGAAGGGGGTGGCGGTCCCGCATGCGGCGATCGTCAACCAATTGGTGTGGATGCAGTCCGAGTACGGGCTGACCGACCGCGACGTGTTGTTGCAGAAGACGGCGACAACGTTCGACGTGTCGGTGTGGGGGTTCTTCTGGCCGTTGCAGGCCGGTGCGGCGATGGTGTTGGCGAGTCCGGACGGGCACCGGGATCCGGTGTATCTGGCGGAGGTGATCGACGAACAGGGAGTGACGGTCACCGATTTCGTGCCGTCGATGCTGGATGTGTTCGTTGCGTCGGTACCCGCCGGCTCGTGTTCGAGTCTGCGGCACGTGTTCGTGATCGGTGAGGCGTTGCCGCCGGAGACGGTGGTGCGGTTCGGGGACATGTCGACTGCCGGCCTGCACAATCTGTACGGGCCGACGGAGGCCGCGGTCTCGGTGACGTACTGGGAGACTTCCGACGCCGACGACACCACGGTGCCGATCGGTGTGCCGGAGTGGAACACCCAGGCGTACGTGCTGGATTCGCGGTTGCACCCGGTGCCGGTCGGGGTGCCGGGGGAGCTCTACCTCGGTGGAATCCAGCTCGCGCGGGGGTATCTCGGCCGGGTGGATCTGACGTCGGATCGGTTCGTGGCGAATCCGTTCGGGGGTGCCGGGGCGCGGATGTACCGGACGGGCGATCTGGTGCGACGCCGGACGGACGGGGTGCTCGAGTACATCGGGCGTACCGATTTCCAGGTGAAGTTCCGTGGTCAGCGGATCGAGCTGGGTGAGATCGAGACGGTGCTGCGGTCGCATCCGGATCTGACGGGTGCTGCCGTTGTCGTCTACTCGGATGCCACGACCGGCGACCACCTGGCTGCCTACGTGGTGGCAGTGCCCGGCAGTCAGTTGGATGTCGCGGACCTGCGCCGCCACGCAGCGGGTTCACTTCCGTCGTACATGCTGCCGTCGGCCGTGGTGCTGCTCGACGAGTTTCCGCTGAACACGAGCGGCAAGCTGGACCGCAAGGCCCTCCCGGCGCCCGAGTTCGTCTCGAATGCAACCGAATACGTGGCACCTCGCAACGAGGTGGAGCAGACGCTCGCGAACGTGTTCGCCGACGTGCTGGATGCCGGCCGGATCGGTGTACACGACAGTTTCTTCGATCTCGGCGGCAACTCGCTGTCCGTCACCCGGGTGACGGCGCGCATCACCGAGGCGACCGGAACCCGCCTGTCGGTTCGCGACGTGTTCGATGCGCCCACCGTGGCCGCACTGGCGTTGCGCATCGACTCCACCAGCAGTGATGCGCGCCCGGCCCTGACCGCAGTGACCCGGCCCGCCCGCATCCCGCTGTCGCTCGCGCAGCAGCGCATGTGGTTCCTCAACCAGTTCGACGCCGACTCACCGGCCTACAACCTGCCGTTCGCGGTGCGGTTGTCCGGCGCGATCGACACGGCGGCGTTGGCGGCGGCGTTCGACGACGTCGTCGAACGTCACGAGTCGCTGCGCACGGTGTTCCCGGACGGCGGGGACGGCCCCGAGCAGATCGTGGTGCCCGCATCCGACGTCTCGGTGACACTGGAGCCGGTCGACGTGACCGAGATCGACCTCCTCGGCCGAATGGTGGCGTTCGCGTCCCGCGGATTCGACGTCACCGCGGAGACACCGGTACGGGCGATGCTCTTCCGCACGGCCCCCACCGAGCACGTCCTGGCGGTCTCGCTGCACCACATCGCGGCCGACGGCTGGTCGTTCGGACCACTCGGCCGCGACGTCATGGTTGCCTACGCGGCCCGCGCGCACGGGCAGACCCCACAGTGGGCGCCGCTCGAGGTCCAGTACGCCGACTTCAGCGTGTGGCAGCGGGAGGTTCTCGGCAGCGGGGACGACGCCGAATCCGTCATGGCCACCCAACTCGGATACTGGACGCGCACACTCGCCGGCGCGCCCGACGAACTGCGGCTGCCCTTCGACCGGCCACGTACGGCTCAGCCGACGTTCGCCGGGCGGTCGGTGGGCTTCAGCATCGACCCCGGCACCCATCGGGGCATTCAGCGTCTGGCCCGGGAACACGGGGCCACCACGTTCATGGTGGCCCACGCCGCGTTCGCGCTTCTACTGGGGCGCCTGTCGGCCACCGACGACGTCGCGATCGGCACCCCGATCGCCGGACGCGGCGAACGCGCACTCGACGACCTGGTCGGCATGTTCGTCAACACCCTCGTTCTGCGCACAGCCGTTCGGAGCGGAGACAGCTTCGCCGAGTTGCTGCGCACGGTGCGCGACACCGACCTCGCAGCGTTCGCCCACGCGGACGTCCCGTTCGAGCGGCTGGTCGACGTGCTCGCCCCGGCGCGCACCCCGGCGCATCACCCGATCTATCAGGTTGCGCTGTCGATGAACCCGGTGCAGGCGGACGAGTACGAACTGCCGGGATTGCGGATCTGCGTCGAGGACGTGGATCCGGGGGTCGCCAAGATCGACCTCCAGCTGACGTTGGGTGAGAATGTCGACGACACCGGAGCACCGTCCGGGATGCGTGCCGAATTCACCTACGCCACCGACCTGTTCGACGAGTCCACGGTCCGCGACCTCGGGTGGCGATTGCAGCGGATTCTCGCGGCCGTGATCTCCGACCCGGGCACCGCCGTCGGTGATCTCGACATACTTCAGGACACCGAACGGGAAGTCCTCGTCCCGGCAACGGGCGGGCCCGGACTCGCACCCGCCACGCTGCCGGATCTGCTCGCCCGTGCCGTGCGCAGCAACCCGGACGGCGATGCCCTCGTCGCCCCGACAGTGCTCGGTGCGTCCGTGGACGCCACCAGCACGCTCACGTACCGGGAATTGGACGCCGAATCGAACCGCCTGGCGCGACTGCTCGCCGCCATGCAGGTCGGTCCGGAGGTTTCCGTGGCGTTGGCGTTGCCACGGTCGCTCGAGTCCGTGTCGAGTGTGTGGGCGGTGGCGAAGACGGGGGCGGCGTTCGTTCCGGTGGATCCGGGTTATCCGTCTGATCGTATTGCGTTCATGTTGGCGGATTGTGGGGCGCCGATCGGTGTGACCACGGCCGCGCTGCGCGAGGGTTTGCCGGACTGCACGCACTGGATCGTCCTCGACGACGCCGAGTTCGTGTCGGCGCTCGCCTCGTATCCGGCGGATGCGGTCACCGACGCCGACCGCACCGGTGTGTTGTCGGTGGATCATCCGGCGTATGTGATTTACACGTCGGGGTCGACGGGTCGGCCGAAGGGTGTGGCGGTCACGCATCGGGGGCTGGTGAATCTGGCTGCGGACGAGCGGGACCGGTTGGGGGTGTCGGCGGGGTCGCGGGTGTTGCATTTCGCGTCGCCGAGTTTCGATGCGTCGGTGTTCGAGTTGGTGATGGCGGTGTGCGCGGGGGCGACGCTGGTGGTTGCGCCGACCAGTATTTTCGGTGGCTCCGAGTTGGCGGAGTTCCTTGCCGGGCAGCGGGTGTCGCATGCGTTTTGCACGCCGGCGGCATTGGCGTCGCTCGATCACCGCGGTCTCGAGCACCTGCGGACGGTGGTGGTGGCGGGTGATGTGTGTCCGCCGGAGTTGGTGGCGAGGTGGGCGCCGGGCCGGGTGATGGTCAATGCGTACGGTCCGAGTGAGGCGACGATCATGTCGTCGGCGACCGGTCCGATGATGCCGGGGCAGCGGGTGAGCATCGGGTCACCGACCGTGGGTGTCGACCTCGTCGTCCTCGACCACTGGTTGCGTCCGGTTCCGGTGGGGGTTAGCGGCGAGTTGTACGTGATGGGTCCGAGTGTGGCGCGTGGGTATGTGCACCGGGCGGGGTTGACGGCGGGGCGGTTCGTGGCGTGTCCGTTCGGTGTGGGTGGGCGGATGTATCGCACGGGTGATGTGGTGCGGTGGGTGGTCGCCCCGGACGGGCCTCCGGTTCTGGAGTTTGTGGGGCGTAGTGATTTTCAGGTGAAGATCCGGGGTTTCCGGATCGAGCTGGGTGAGATCGATGTGGTGTTGGCGGCGCATGAGGTGGTGGAGTTCGCGCACACGGTCGGGTATGACGACGGTTCCGGGAGCAGTCGTCTGGTGTCGTATGTGTTGCCGGCGCCGAATGTGGTGGTCGATACCGGTGCACTCGCGGGGTTCGTGGGGGAGCGGTTGCCGGGGTATATGGTGCCGTCGTCGATCATGGTGTTGGGGTCGTTGCCGCTGACGGCGGCGGGCAAGCTCGACCGCAACGCCCTCCCCACACCGGTGTTCGCGCGCCGCAGCGAATTCACGGCGCCCCAGACCCCGGCCGAGGAGGCGATCGCCGCCGTCTTCGCCGACGTGGTTGGCGAGCCGTCGATCGGGCTGGACGACAACTTCTTCGACCTCGGCGGCAATTCGCTGACGGCAACCCAGGTCGTCTCCCGGGTCGGTGCGGTGCTGGGAACACGCATCTCCGTCCGCACCCTGTTCGACCACCCCACCGTGCGCGAACTCGCGATCGCCGCGCTGTCCGAGACAACGGTCGAGCGGCCCGCCCTCGTCGCCGGTGAGCGGCCCGCGCTGATCCCGCTGTCTCCGGCGCAGCAGCGGATGTGGTTCCTGAACCAGTTCGACACCGCCTCGGCCGCGTACAACATTCCGCTCGCGCTGCGCATGTCCGGCAGGATCGATGTCGCAACCCTGCGTGCGGCGCTCGGCGACGTGCTGGAGCGGCACGAGGCGCTGCGCACCGTCTACCCGGCGACCGAGAACGGGGCGCATCAGGTGATCGTCCCGGTGGAGTCGGTCCCCCTCGATCTGACACCGTCACGTCTGTCCGGTGAAGACCTGACCGGTGCGATCCTGCGCCACGCGGCCGCCGGGTTCGACGTCACCACCGACCTCCCGCTGCGGGTCCACCTGTTCCGTGAGAGCCGCTCGGAGCACATCCTGCTGTTCGTCGTCCATCACATCTCCGCGGACGGCTGGTCGTTCATGCCCCTCGCCTCCGATGTCATGACGTCCTACGCGGCCCGGACCGCCGGTGACACGCCGGCCTGGGACGCGTTGCCGGTGCAGTACGCCGACTACGCGGTGTGGCAACGTCAACTGCTGGGCGACGAGCACGATCCGCAGTCGCTGGCCGCCGGCCAGATCGCCTACTGGAAGCGAACACTCGCGGATCTGCCGGACCAGGTCGAACTGCCCACCGACCGCCCCCGTCCGCCGGCTCCGTCGAACCGCGGCGGCACGGTACGACTGGCCCTGGACGGCGACGACCATCGGCGTCTGCTGGACGTGGCGCGCACCCACCACGCCAGCCTGTTCATGGTCGTCCACACCGCACTCGCCGCGCTCCTGTCCCGGATCGGGGCCGGCCCCGACGTCGCGATCGGAACATCCGTCGCGGGCCGCGGCGAGCAGTCCCTCGACGGACTCGTCGGCATGTTCGTCAACACCTTGGTGCTGCGCACCGACGTGCAACCCGAATCGACGGGCGCCGAACTGCTCGAGCAGGTCCGGCGCGTCGACCTCGAGGCGTTCTCCCATGTCGACGTGCCGTTCGAGCAGCTGGTCGACGCGATCAACCCGACCCGTTCCACCGCGTTCCACCCGCTGTTCCAGGTGGCGCTCGCACTGCAGAACCTGCGGACCCCGACACTCGAACTGCCGGGACTGGAGGTATCCGCGCTCGAGATCACATCGCCGATCGCCAAGTTCGACCTCAACTTCGTGCTCGGCGAACGCCACGACGACGAGATGAACCCGGCAGGGCTCGATCTCGAACTCGGCTACGCCAAGGACCTTTTCGACGAGGACACCGCGCTGCGGATCGGCGAGTCCTTCCTCCGGGTCCTGACAGGACTGACCCGCGATCCTCGAACCACGGTCGGCGACCTCGACCTGCTCGGCGACGATGCCCGGCTGCGTCTGCTCGCACTGTCACACGGCGCGACACGGGAGACGGCGCAGCCCACCCTCGCCGGTCTCCTCGACGAACAGGCACGGACGACGCCGGATGCCGATGCGGTGCTCTGGCGCGACACGACGCTGACGTACGCGGAGTTCGATGCCCGGGTGAACCGCCTCGCGCGCAGGCTCATCGGCGACGGTGTCGGCCCCGACGTCGTCGTGGCGATCGAGATCCCGCGGTCGCTCGACCTGCTCGTCGCGGTCCACGCCGTGGTGAGGGCAGGCGGCGCCTACACCCCACTCGATCCCGGTCAACCGGCGCAGCGCAACAGCGACATCGTCGAGCAGTCCGCCGCATCCCTGGTGCTCACGAGCAGCGCGCTGCTCACACCGACCGCGACGACACGGTACGGGGTGCGGGCGATCGTCCCCGCAGACCCGGACCCGGCAGAGTTCGGCGGGGAGCCGATCCGCGCCGACGAACGGGTCGCGCCGCTGCGCCCGGACAACACGGCGTACGTCCTCTTCACCTCCGGTTCCACGGGGCGGCCCAAGGGGGTCGCCGTCTCCCATGCGGCGATCGCGGCGCAACTCGCATGGCTGCGTGAGCAGTACGCGCTCGGCACCGCCGACACGATGCTGCTCAAGACCCCGGTGACGTTCGACGTCTCGGTGTGGGAGTGCTTCGCGCCGCTCGTCTCCGGCGGCCGGCTCGTCGTTGCCGAACCCGACGGGCACCGCGACCCCGAGTACCTCGTGGGCGTCCTTCGCGCACACGGCGTCACCGTCGTGCACTTCGTGCCGGCGATGCTGGCGGCCCTGACGTCCGGCCCCGGCCTCGAGGACCTGCCGGCGCTGCGGCAGGTGCTGGTCGGCGGCGAAGCGGTGTCCCCGGAGACGATCGACGAGTTCCGGGCGTCCCATCCCGCGGAGATCGACAACACGTACGGACCCACCGAGGCGGCGGTGACCACCACATTCTTCGCGGCCCGGTCCGACAACTCCGACACCGTCCCGGTCGGTTTGCCTGTCTGGAACACCAGCACCCTCGTTCTGGACGGCCGACTGCGCCCGGTGCCGGTCGGTGTGGCGGGAGAGCTGTACCTCGGTGGCGTCCAGCTCGCCCGCGGATACCTGTCCCGCCCCGACCTCACCGCCGAACGCTTCGTCGCCGACCCCTTCTCCACATCGGGCGCGCGGCTGTACCGCACTGGCGACCTCGTCCGCTGGAACGCGGCGGGCCGGCTCGAGTACCTCGGGCGCACCGACTTCCAGGTGAAGGTCCGCGGTTTCCGCATCGAACTCGGCGAAATCGTGTCGGCACTGCTTCGGCACGAAGACGTGGAGCAGGCGATCGTCGTCCCGCATTCGGACCCGCACACCGGCGATCACCTGGTCGGGTACGTCGTGCCGAGGCGCGGAATCACACCGGACCCGGACGCCGTGCTCGCCGAGGCGGCGGGCAGCCTGCCCTCCTACATGATTCCGTCGCTGCTGATCACGCTGGCGGAACTGCCGCTGACACCGAACGGCAAGGTCGACCAGAGAGCCTTGCCCGCACCGGTGTTCACCGTGAAGGCGGACTACACGGCGCCCCGCACCGAGACCGAACGCCTCGTCGCCGGGATCTTCGCCGAACTCCTCGGCGTCCCCCGGGTCGGCGTCGACGACAACTTCTTCGAACTCGGCGGCAACTCCCTGTCCGCCACCAAGCTCAGCACCCGCATCGGCGTGGCGGCGGAGATACGCGTCGCCATCCGCGACGTGTTCGACGCCCCCACCGTCGCGGCCCTGGCCCGGCGACTCGACGGGCACGGTCCGTCCGCCGCGATCGCACCCCTGACAGCGGCGGTCCGCCCCGACCGGATCCCGCTGTCACTCGCGCAGCAGCGGATGTGGTTCCTCAACCAGTTCGACACGTCCTCGCCCGCATACAACCTTCCCGCCGCGGTCCGGCTCACCGGACCGTTGGACACGGCGGCGCTGGCCGCGGCGATCGACGATCTGATCACCCGGCACGAATCGCTGCGGACCGTCTTCCCCGATTCCCGGGGCGGACCGCACCAGGTGATCCTCGAACCCGGAGAGTTCACCCCCGACGTCGCACCGGTCCGCGTGAGCGAGGCCGGGCTGCGCGCGGATCTCCAGCAGTTCCTGCTGACCGGCTTCGACGTCTCCCAGGCCGTGCCACTGCGGGTGAAGGTGTACTCGCTCGGCGACACCGAGCACGTGCTCGCCCTCGTCGTCCATCACATCTCCGCCGACGGCGTGTCGATGGAACCGCTGATCCGGGACGTGATGATCGCGTACTCGAGCCGCGCGGCAGGCCAGGCGCCCACCTGGGTGCCGCTGCCGGTGCAGTACGCCGACTACGCGCTGTGGCAGCGGGACGTGCTCGGTGCCGAATCCGACCCGGGCAGCCTCGCCGTCGCCCAGCTCGAGTATTGGACCCGGACACTCGCCGGTGTCCCGGACCAGTTGTATCTGCCGGGCGACCGGGGCAGGCCGGCCGTTCCGTCGCATCGGGGCGCGGCGACCCGTTTCACCCTGGACGCCGACACGCACCGGGCCCTGGCCGAGCTGGCACGCGCGCACGGCGCCAGCATCTTCATGGTCGCCCACGCCGCGCTCAGCGTCCTGCTGGGCCGGCTCAGCACCACCTCCGACATCACCGTCGGCACGGCTGTCGCCGGCCGCGGCCGGGTGGAACTCGACGACATCATCGGCATGTTCGTCAACACCCTCGTGTTGCGCACGACGCTGGACCCGGGGGCGTCGTTCGTGTCGCTGCTCGAACAGGCCCGGGACGTCGACCTCGAGGCGTTCGCCCACGCGGACCTGCCGTTCGAGCGGCTGGTGGAGGTTCTCAGCCCGGTCCGCTCCACCTCGCACCACCCGCTGTTCCAGGTGGCGCTCGGCGTGCAGGCGGTCTCCGCCGACCGACTCGAACTGGACGGACTGTCGGTGGAACCGCTCGCACTCGACGCGAGCATCGCGAAGTTCGACCTGCACTTCACGCTCACCGAACGGCTCGACGACACGGCCGAGGCGGCCGGCATCGACGCCGAACTGGTCTACGCGACAGATATTTTCGACGAGAGCACCGCCGCCGGGTACGCGACCCGGCTGCGGCGGATCTTCGAGGCGGTCGTCGCCGACCCGCAGCGGCCGATCGGCGACATCCCGGTCCTCGGCGACGAGGAATACGCGGCGCTCACCCCGGTGCGCGGCGCCGACGCGCGACCGGTGCAGATGCTGCCCGAGATCCTCGCTGACGCCGTCGCCGCGGCGCCCGACGGACCCGCCGTCGTCTTCGAGGGTGAGAGCCTCACGTACCGGGACCTCGACGAACAGTCGAACCAGCTGGCCCGGTTGCTCGTCGACAGGGGAGTGGGACCCGAAACCCGGGTCGCGCTGGCGCTTCCGCGGTCCTTCGAATCCGTGGTGGCCGTGTGGGCAGTGGCCAAGACGGGTGCCGCCTTCGTGCCCGTCGACCCCGGCTATCCCGCGGACCGCATCCTGCACATGGTGCAGGACTCCGGGGCGATGGTCGGGATCACCGTGTCCGCCAAACAGGATCTCCTCCCGGACTCGATCCGGTGGATGCTCCTCGACGACCCGGCACTCGAGGTGCGCTGCACCCAGGAATCCCGGTTGCCGCTCACCAACCGCGACCGCATGCGGCCGATCCTGTCCGACCAGGTGGCGTACGTCATCTACACATCGGGGTCCACCGGCCGGCCCAAGGGGGTCGCGGTCACGCATCGCGGTCTGATGAACCTGGTGACCGACGAGCGTGAGCTCCTCGGGCTCACCTCCCATTCGCGGACACTGCATTTCGCGTCCCCGAGCTTCGACGCCTCGGTGTTCGAGATGCTGATGGCACTCGGCGCGGGAGCCACGATGGTCATCGCCCCGCCCACGATCTACGGCGGATCGGAACTCGCCGAACTGCTCGCCGCCGAGCACGTCACCCATGCGTTCTCCACTCCTGCGGCGCTGGCGTCGGTAGACCATCACGGGCTCGACGACCTTGCCGTCGTCGTGGTCGCCGGTGACGTGTGCCCACCGGAACTGGTGGCCCGATGGGCGCCCGGGCGTCGCATGGTCAACGCGTACGGCCCCAGCGAGGCGACGATCATGTCGTCCATCACCGAACCCCTCCGCGCCGGCGAACCGGTCACCATCGGCGGACCGAGCCGCGGAGTGCGGGCACTCGTGCTGGACGGCCGGCTGCGTCCCGTGCCGGTGGGCGTGCCGGGCGAACTGTACGTCGCAGGCCCGAGCCTCGCCCGCGGCTATCTCGGACGGCCGGGACTGACCGCCGAACGCTTCGTCGCCGACCCGTACGGCGAGCCCGGCGACCTGATGTACCGCACCGGCGACCTCGTCCGGTGGCGGGAGAACCGCGTCCTCGATTTCGTCGGCCGCACCGACCACCAGGTGAAGATCCGCGGGTTCCGGATCGAACTCGGTGAGATCGATGCCGCGCTCACCGCACACCCGCAGATCGAGTACGCCACCACGATCGGATACGAGCACCCGAACGGGGAGACCTCCCTCGTCGCCTACGTGCTGCCGTTCACCGGTGAGGACGTGGACCGGGTCGAGGTCGCGAATTTCGTCGGGCGCACCCTGCCCGCCTACATGGTTCCCGCCTCCGTCACTCTCCTCGACGCCCTGCCGCTCACCCCGGCGGGCAAGCTCGACCGGGCCGCGCTGCCCGAGCCGATCTTCGCTGCCGCGGCCACGACATTCGAGGCACCGCGGAACCCGATGGAGGTGATCGTCGCCGGCATCTTCGCGGACATCCTCGCGTTGCCCGAGATCGGCATCCACGACAGCTTCTTCGATCTCGGCGGCAACTCGCTGCTCGCCACCCAGGTGGTGTCGCGGATCAACGCCGCACTCGACGTCCACGTCGGGGTCCGTGAAGTGTTCGAGTCGCCGACCGTCGCCGCGCTCGCGGCACACATCACCGAGACCACCACCCACGGTGTGCGACGCCCCGCGCTGACGGCGAAGCCCCGTCCCGAACACATTCCGCTGTCGCTCGCCCAGCAGCGGATGTGGTTCATCAACCAGTTCGACACCGCATCGCCCGCCTACAACCTGCCGGTCGCGCTCCGGTTGTCGGGCGAGGTGGACCTGCGTGCCATGCAGGTCGCGATCGCCGATCTCGTCGGGCGGCACGAGGCGTTGCGCACCGTCTATCCCGACTCCGCCGACGGCCCGCACCAGGTGATCGTGCCCGCCGGAGACGCGGTGCCCGACCTGACACCGGTGGCGGCGCACCCCGACGACGTCCTCGAGCGGGCGCTCGCACTCGTGACGACAGGCTTCGACGTGACCGCGGACGTGCCCCTTCGGGCGCGGATGTACCGGGTCGGCGCCGACGACTACGTGCTCGTGATGGTCGCCCACCACATCTCGGGGGACGGCTGGTCGCTCGCCCCGCTGGCCCGCGACGTGATGCTCGCCTACACCGCCCGCGCCGAGGGGCACGTTCCCCGCTGGACGCCGCTCCCGGTGCAGTACGCCGACTACAGCCTGTGGCAGCGGGAACTCCTCGGCGACGAGGCCGATCCCGAATCGGTCGCCGCCGCTCAGATCGCGTACTGGACCCGCACACTGGAGGGCCTGCCCGACCGGCTGTCCCTGCCGACCGACCGTCCCCGCCCCGCGGTCGCGTCGCACCGGGGCGCGCACGTGCCGTTCACCATCGACGCCGGCACCCACCGCGCCCTGCTGGCGCTCGCACGCGGCCGGAACACCTCCCTGTTCATGGTGATGCACACCGCGCTCGCGGTACTGCTCGCGCGACTGAGCAACGAGTCCGACATCGCCGTCGGCGCACCCATCGCCGGCCGCGGCGAGGAATCCCTCGACGAACTCGTCGGCATGTTCGTGAACACCCTGGTACTGCGCACCCAGGTGGACCTCGCGAGTTCGTTCGCGGACAGCCTCGCCGACGCACGCTCTGCCGATCTGAATGCGTTCGCGCACTCCGACATTCCGTTCGAGCGCCTCGTCGACGTGCTGAACCCGGCCCGGTCCCGCGCGCACCACCCGCTGTTCCAGGTTGCGTTCTCGTTCCAGAACCTCTCCACCACCACACTCGAGCTTCCCGGACTGCACGTCGAGGGACTCGACGTGCCGAACACGATCTCCAACTTCGATCTGCACCTGACGTTGTCGGAGAAGCACGACGCCGACGGGTCCCCGGACGTGATCGAGGCGCAGTTCACCTACGCCACCGACCTCTTCGACGAATCCACCGTGCGGGCATTCGCGGAACGCTTCACCCGCGTCCTCGCGTCGGTCGTACAGGATCCGGACATGGCCGTCGGGGCCATCGACCTGCTCGACGGCCCCGAACGCCGTTCGGTCCTCGCCGAATTCAACGACACCGGCGTCGATCTGCCGCCGACGACACTCGACGAACTGTTCTCCGCCCAGGTGGCGCGCACACCCGAGAAGGCCGCGGTGTTCTTCGAGGGCACCGAACTGACGTATGCAGAGTTCGACCGCCGCGTCGACGCGCTCGCCCACCGCCTGATCGATCGCGGGGTGGGGCCGGAATCCGTGGTGGGACTCGCAATGAACCGGTCGATCGAACTGCTGGTCGGGATGTACGCGGTGCTGCGAGCCGGCGGCGCGTATCTGCCGATCGATCTCACCCATCCGGCCGACCGACTCGCCTACGTGCTCGAGACCGCACGCCCGGTGTGCATCCTCAGCACGTCCGCGGACGGGTTCGCCGCCGAGACCGTCCCGGTCCTCGAGATCGACACCCTCGACCTCACCGCCTCACCACGCGGATCGGTGACCGATGCGCAACGCCTAGCCCCGCTGCGGCCGGAGAACACGGCGTACCTGATCTTCACGTCCGGGTCCACCGGCAGACCCAAAGGTGTCGCCGTTACCCACGCCGCCATCGCGAACCAACTCCGCTGGAAGCAGCACGAATACCCGCTGGACACCACCGACGCCGTCGTCCAGAAGACACCCGTCACGTTCGACCTGTCGGTGTGGGAACTGTTCTGGCCGCTGACCTCGGGCGCTCGACTCGTCATCGCCCGCCCGGACGGTCACCGCGACCCGGCCTACCTGGCGGACCTGATGCGTCAGCAGCGCGTCACGACAGCACATTTCGTGCCGTCCCTGTTGGAGGCCTTCGTGGCGACCCCGGGTGCGGGGGAGCAGCCCGCCCTGCGGCGGGTGCTGTGCATCGGCGAGGCGCTGCCCGTCGACACCGCCGCCCGCTTCCGCCGCCGGTTCGGGACCGTCGCGCTGCACAACCTGTACGGGCCCACCGAGGCCGCCGTGTCCGTGACCGCCTGGACACACACCGAGACCGACGTCGACACCGTTCCCATCGGCGGACCCGAGTGGAACACGCAGGTGTTCGTGCTGGATGCCCGGCTCAACCCGGTCCCCGTCGGGGTGGCGGGTGAGCTGTACCTGGCCGGTGAGCAGCTGGCCCGCGGCTACGTCGCTCGCGCCGACCTGACGGCCGAACGTTTCGTGGCCAACCCCTTCGGCGGATCCGGTTCGCGGCTCTACCGCACCGGCGACGTGGTCCGCTGGCGCGTCCGGGACAGCACGGGCGTCCTCGAGTACCTCGAGCGCTCCGACTTCCAGGTGAAGGTCCGCGGGTTCCGCATCGAACTCGGCGAGATCGAGTCCGCACTGGTCGCGAGCGCGGGGGTGGGGCAGGCCGTCGTCGTCGCCCACCAGCACCCGCACACCGGGACCGCCCTGGTCGCGTACGTGGTCCCCGAGGACGGCGCCACCGTCGACTCCGCCGTGGTGCTGGCCGAGGTCGGCGGCGCGGTGCCGAGCTACATGGTGCCCGCTGCCCTCGTCGTGCTCGCGCAACTGCCCCTGACCTCGAACGGCAAACTCGACCGCAAGGCCCTCCCCGCACCCGACTTCGCCTCGGCGACGGTCGAATACCGCGCTCCCGCGACACCCACGGAGGAAGCGGTTGCGGCTGTGTTCGCCGACGTGCTCGGCGTAGAACAGGTCGGTACCGCCGCGAACTTCTTCGACCTCGGTGGCAACTCCCTCGTCGCCACCCGGGTGATCGCCCGGCTGTCCGAGCGACTCGGGCGCCGTGTGGAGATTCGAACCCTGTTCGAGGCGCCCACCGTCGCCGCCCTTGCGGCACTGCTGGATTCGATCGAGGCGACCGCACCCGCCCGCCCGGCGCTGACACCGGCGGTGCGCCCCGAACGGATTCCGCTGTCGTCGGCGCAACACCGGATGTGGTTCCTCAACAGGTTCGACCCGAACTCCGCGGTGCACAACATTCCCGTGGCGGTCCGGCTGTCGGGCGCGCTGGACGTCGACGCACTGCAGCATGCGGTCGCCGACGTCGTCGGCAGGCACGAGTCGCTGCGGACGGTGTACCCGGACTCCGCCGACGGCCCGCACCAGGTGATCCTGCCCACCGACCGGGTGGGGGGCGCACTGTCCGTCGTCACGGCGGACGAGGCTGCGCTGCCCGCGCTGATCGCCGGCCTGGCGACCACCGGATTCGACGTCACCACGGAGGTTCCGGTGCGGGTGCGGGTCTTCCGCATGTCCGCGACGGAGCACGTTCTCGCCTTGGTGGTCCATCACATCTCCGGCGACGGCTGGTCGATGGCGCCGATGGTGCGGGACGTGATGACGGCGTACGCGGCGCGGTCGGCGGACACGACGCCCGACTGGGCGCCGTTGCCGGTGCAGTACGCCGACTACGCACTGTGGCAGCGGGCGCTTCTCGGCGACGAGACCGATCCCGAATCGGTCTCGTCGCGGCAACTCGCGTTCTGGACGCAGACCCTGGCGGGCGCACCGGATCAGCTGGACCTGCCCACCGACCGCCCGCGTCCCGCGGTCGCGTCGTACCGGGGCGGCACCGTCGACTTCGCCGTGCCGGCCGACCTGCACGGCACGCTCCTGGGTGTGGCGCGGGACGCGAACGCGTCCCTGTTCATGCTCGTGCACTCGGCGCTCGCGGTGTTGCTGAGCCGACTCTCCGGCACCGGGGACATCGCGATCGGCACCCCCGTCGCGGGTCGTGGCGAACGCGAACTCGACGACTTGATCGGCATGTTCGTCAACACGCTGGTCCTGCGCCAGCAGGTCGACGGAGGCCGGACCTTCGCCGAAGTGGTCGCCGACGTGCGCGAGACCGATCTCGCCGCCTTCTCCCACGCGGACGTTCCGTTCGAGCGCCTCGTGGAGGTCGTCAATCCGTCGCGGTCCACCGGGCGGCATCCCCTGTTCCAGGTGATGCTCACGTTCCAGAATCTCGACCAGGCGACCCTTCAACTGGGTGACCTGTCGGTGAGCGGCGTCGACTTCGATGTCGACATCGCCAAGTTCGACCTGCAGCTCACCCTGATGGAGCAATTCGACTCCGAGGGAAGTCCGGACGGGATCGCAGCCCGCCTCACGTACGCCTCCGACCTGTTCGACGAGCCGTCCATGCACGTGTTCGGACAGCGGTTCCTGCAGGTTCTGCGGGCGGCCGCCGACGGTCCGGACACCGCGGTCGGCGACATCGACGTCCTCGGCAGCGGCGAACGGAAGCAGATCGCCGCCACCAACGCGACATCGCACGATGTGCCCGCCGGCACCCTGGCGTCGCTGTTCGACACGAGGGTCGCGGCGGGCCCCGACCGGATCGCGCTGATCTTCGACCGGGACGAGTTGACGTACGCCGACTTCGACGCCCGCGGGAACAGGCTGGCGCGCCGACTGATCGAGCAGGGCGTCGGCCCCGAGTCGGTGGTGGCGGTTGCGATGCGCCGTTCGATCGATCTGCTCGTCGCGATCTACGCCGTCGTGAAGGCCGGCGGCGCCTACCTGCCGGTGGATCCGGACCATCCGGCCGAGCGCACCGCGCATGTACTCGACACCGCACAGCCGGCATGTGTGCTGGTCAGCGGTGCCGGACTCCCCGGCGGCGGATCGGTCCCCGTCATCGACGTCGCGTCCGAGGACGTCTCCGGCTTCGACAGCTCGCCCGTCACCGACGCGGACCGGCTGTGGCCGCTGACCCCGGCGAACACGGCGTACGTGATCTTCACGTCCGGCTCGACGGGCCGGCCGAAGGGTGTCGCGGTCACCCATGGTGCGATCGTGAACCGCCTGCTGTGGATGCAGCACGAATACACCCTGACCGGCGCGGACGTCGTCCTGCAGAAGACTCCGGTGACGTTCGATGTGTCGGTGTGGGAGCTGTACTGGCCGCTGCAGGTCGGTGCCACGCTGGTGATCGCCGCGCCCGACGGACACCGCGATCCGCGGTACCTGACGGGGCTGATCCAGGAACGTCACGTGACGACCACCCACTTCGTGCCGTCGATGCTGTCGGTGTTCACTGCGGAACCGGCTGTGGCGGAATGTGATTCGTTGCGGTTGGTGTTCTGTTCGGGTGAGGCGTTGACGCCGGAGCAGGTGTTGCGGTTCCGGGCGGTCAGTGCTGCTGAGCTGCATAATTTGTACGGGCCGACGGAGGCCGCGGTCGACGTGACGTATTGGGAGACCGGTGCTGCGGATACGGTGACGGTGCCGGTCGGGCGTCCGGTGTGGAACACGCAGTTGTATGTGCTCGATGCGCGGTTGCATCCGGTGCCGAGCGGGGTGGCGGGGGAGTTGTATCTGGCGGGTGATCAGCTGGCGCGGGGGTATCTGAATCGTCCGGATCTGTCGGCGGATCGGTTCGTGGCGAACCCGTTTGTTGCGGGTGGGCGGATGTATCGCACGGGGGATCTGGTGCGTCGCCGCGCGGATGGGGTTGTGGAGTATGTGGGGCGTACCGATTTCCAGGTGAAGTTGCGGGGGCAGCGGATCGAGTTGGGGGAGATCGAGGCGGCGCTGGAGACGCATCCGGATGTGGTGCAGGCGGTGGTGGTGGTGCACGGCGACGACCGCGGTGAGGACGCCCTGGTGGCGTACCTGGTGGGGCGGCGGGCGGCCGACTGGTCCGACGTGCGCGCACACCTGTCCGCCCGCGTCCCGTCGTACATGATCCCGGCGCACGTCGTGCACCTCGACGCCCTGCCGCTGTCGGTGAACGGCAAACTCGACCGCAAGGCCCTGCCCGCACCGGCCGCCCGGTCGGCGGCCGACGAGTACCAGGCGCCGCGAACGGCGGCCGAGCGCGCTGTCGCCACGGTGTTCGCCGACGTGCTCGGGATCGACCGTGTGGGAGTCACGGACAGCTTCTTCGACCTCGGCGGCAACTCGCTGATCGCCACCCGGGTCGCGTCCGCGCTCGGGTCCGAGCTGGGAATCGACTTTCCGCTGCAATGGATGTTCAGCGATCCCACGCCGCAGTCGCTGGGACAGCGCATCCAGAAGTGGACGAACGACGGGGTCGACGGTGCCGGCGCGTCACTCGACGTGCTTCTGCCGATCCGCACGAGAGGGACGGCGGAGCCGCTGTTCTGTGTGCACCCGTTCATCGGGCTCGCGTGGAGCTACGCGGGACTCGGCCGCGAGCTGACCCAGGACCGGCCGATCTACGGGCTGCAGTCGCCGGCGCTGACCGAGGACGAGCCGCATCCGGAGACGATCACCGATTTCGCCGGCCGCTACGTCCGGGAGATCCGGTCGATCCAGCCGCACGGCCCGTACCACCTGGTGGGGTGGTCGCTGGGCGGGGTCATCGCTCACGAGATGGCAGTGCAGTTGCAGGACGCCGGTGAAGAGGTGCGTCTGCTGGGGCTCCTTGACAGCTACGTCGGGATCGACCGCAGTGTGGAGAACTCCGCGACCACCGCCGATCTTCTCGGCGGTGTCGGCCTGGACCTCCCGGACGACAGTGTGCTCGACGAACTCGCGCCGGACGGGCAGTTCGACGCCGAGCGGGCCGCGGCTCTGCTGCGGGTCGTCGGAGGGCCGCTGGCGGCGCTGACCGCTGCGGAGCTGGAGCGGATCTACGGCAATGCGCTGCGGGCCCCCGAACTGATCGACGCACACCGTCCGAGGGTGTTCGACGGCGATCTGGTGTTCTTCACCGCCGCCCTCGACGACGGCTTCCACGTGGACCCGGTGACCTGCTGGGGCCGGTTCGTGAACGGGAACATCGACGAGCATCCGGTGGACGCGACGCACTGGACGATGACGACGCCGGACGCTCTCGCCGCGATCGCACCGCACCTCGAGCGTTCGCGCCGCCGGCCGCGGCATGCCGCACCCGACACCGGCAAGGACAGCGATCCCGACGACAGCGCGAACCGACCGCACTCGGTGCGCTGACCGCACCACCACCGCCCGACAGACCGGAAGGTTTGGTTTGGGCGGTGGTGGGGGAATACCACGAAATGTGAGCGGTTGTACTGGAAACGAGCGGTTGACCACCCGAAATGTCGTGGACGCCCGACCGGCCGTGGTTTCGGGGTGCCGATTTCATACCCCAGGTGTGAGATCTACCCGAAGAGAAGACCAAACCCTTGACTCCGCGGTACCGAATAGTAGATTGAGAGCGGTCATGTGACCTACCTCTCAAACGGTATGGAAGCCCGAGAGGTCGGTCATACGTGGTTTCTTCGACTGCGTGTTCGGGGCGTGACGCTCGGTGCTTTGTGTGCTCGGAATGTAACGCGCCCGCGTTCAGCAGATCGGAGTACTTGGATGAGTCCTGTCGAGACGGTGACCAGCCCAGTGACCAACAGAAGCTTGTCCGTGTCGAACACCCCGTCCGCGCCGAAGCCGGGGTCGCAGCCTCCCCGGACGCGGCGAACGCCGCCCCGGCAGAGCCGAGACGGCGTTCGTACGGTTCGGTTGCCTGTGTCAGGCTCCGCGGCGCTTCGCCTTCAGCAGGTCGAGGCGCTCCTTCAGCAGCTCCTCCAGTTCCTCCTTGGAACGGCGTTCGAGCAGCATGTCCCAGTGGGTACGCGGCGGCTTGACCTTCTTGGCCTCGGGTGCAGTCCCCTCGACCAGGGTTCCCTCGAGGCCGTTGCGGCACAGCCACGTGCCGGGAATCTCGGCATCGTCGGCGAAGGGAATGTCGAAGACCTCACCGTTGTCGCACCGGTACTTTGCCATCCGACGGGGTGCGAGGTCGTGGTCACGGTCGGTCTCGTAGCTCACCGCTCCGAGTCGACTCCCTCGAAGTACGCGATCTGCCATGGTTGTGTCCTCTCCTCGATCGTCTCCGCGCGAGTACGCCTGGACCAGAACCAAGCGTTCACACTCATCTACAACGCCACGGCCTCCCGATTGGTTCCCGCACGCCGCGCAGATGCAACCTCGACATCTTACCGGGCGGGCCGTGGGGCGCCGCGCAGTAAGGTGGTTGACCATGACCGGCGCCTCCCGCAGACCCGATTCCTGCGTGTGGTGCGGCCGGGAAGTGGCCGAGACGGGGATGGGGCGCCGCCGCCGGTACTGCCGCCAATCCTGCCGGCAGCGCGCGTACGAGCAGCGCAACCAGGTCAAGGGCACGAGCATCCCCGCCGATGCGGTGGTGCTCACCTCGGAGGAAGCCTCCGCTATGGTCGACCGAATTTTCCAGGTTCGATGTGCCGCCGAGGACGTGGCGACAGCCGTTGCCGAAGGTGCGGCGGCCCATGAGGTGGAGTCCCTGTGCGCCGACCTCGTGCAACTCGCACGTGAGGCCGAACGCTTCCGCTGAGCCTCGGACAGAGGCGGGGGAGCGTAGGACGCACTCTGCTCGACCGGTCCGACCGTCGCCCGTCGATGGCGATTCCGAAACGAACATCACGAATCGACGCACACCGGGCCCACGCGTACAGCACGATCAGTACAGCGTGGGAGACCGGCGTCGGTTGGTCCGTCTCACGCGCAGGACTTGCGCATCCAAGGTCTTCTACCCGCTGGGGGAACGAGATGACGAGTGTGAATTCGCCGCAGCCGAATAACGGCGCCGAAGATGTGAACGTTCCCGAAGGGGCCTTCCCGCTCTCCTCGGTGCAACGGAGCATGTGGTTTGCCCAACAGCTGAGCCCCACGGTTCCCAAGTTCATCGCGCAGTACATCGAGTTGCGGGGCGAAATCGACCTGGACCTGTTGAGCGACGCGGCGGTCCGGGCCGGTCAGGAGTTCCAGTCGCCGTTCCTGCGACTGCTGGACGTCGACGGGGAGCCCTACCAGGAGGTCGATTTCAGCATCGACCCGTCGATCGGCTTCCTCGACTTCCGGGGCGAGTCCGACCCGATGGCGGCCGCGCAGGCGTGGATCGACGAGGATTACGCGACACCGCTCCGGCTGACCCGGGACCGGCTCGTCGAGATGACGGTCCTCCAGGTCGGTGAGCGGCACTACTTGTGGTACACCAGGATTCACCACGTCGCGCTCGACGGGTACAGCGGCATGACGATGGTGAACCGGATCGCGGCGCTGTACACCGCGGCGGTCGAGGGCACCGAACCGGAACCGAACCGTGCGCTGGATCTGCGCGAACTCTACGAGCTGGACCAGAAGTACCGGGCGTCGAGCCGCTTCGAGAACGACCGGTTGTACTGGGCCGAACGCATTGTCGGCATCGAGCACGGTTCGACGCTCGCCACCCACGACGCACCCGCGGCGGCGAAGAGCCGGCTCGAGAGCGCGAAGATCTCCGAAACCGCACTGGGTTTCCTCGGGGAGTCGGATCAGCGGGTCGGCGCCACCTCGGCGGCCGTGCTCCTCGCCGGGTTCGCCTGCTATCTGTCCCGCATGACGGGGAAGCGGGACGTGCTCATCAACCTTCCGGTGTCGGCGCGCACCACGGCGCCGTTGCAGCGGTCCGGTGGCATGCTCGTCAACGTCGCCCCGCTGCGGATCTCCGTCCGGCCGGAGGACACGGTGGCCGAGCTCGTGCAGCGGACGCAACTCGAACTGATGGGTGCGCTGCGCCATCAGCGGTGCAGTCTCGAGGACATCCGCCGCGATGCCGGACTCGCCGGGACGGCGGAGGGTCTCGCCGGTCCGATGGTGAACGTCATGCTGTTCCACCAGGCGTTCACGCTGGGCACGGTCACGGGCGAGTACCACATCGTGACGTCGGGCCCGGTGGACGACCTGCTGGTCAACATCTACCAGAGCGGTGACGGCCAGACGCTCCTCGATTTCCGCGGCAACCCCAACCGATACGGCTCGGAGGAGTTGCGCGCCCACCACCGTAGGTTCGTGGAGTTGGTCGAGGAGTTCGTCACCGCCGAGCCGCTGACACGGACCGCCGACATTCACGCTGAGAGCGCACGCCTCGGCGCGCGGCTCCTCGAGCGGGAGGCCCAGCTCGCGTTCTGGAAGCGGGAGTTGGCGGGTCTGCCGGAGGTGACGGCCCTGCCGCTGGACCGTCCGCGTCCCGCCGAGCGGGCCGGGGCGGGCGAGGTCGTCGGGTTCGCCGTCGACGCGGACGTGCAGCTCCGCGCGGCACGACTGGCCGAGGAGGCGGGCACCGGGATCTTCACCACGCTGCACGCCGCGCTGGCCGTTCTCCTGGGCCGGCTGGGCGACACCGACGACGTCGTGATCGGAACGCCGATCGTCGGGCGCGAAGCGGACGACTCCGACGACCCGGAAGCCGGAGCATTCTTCAACAAGACCGTCCTGCGGTCGCAGGTGGACACCGCATCGTCGTTCGTCGACCACCTGAGCCGGGTCCGGGACGCCGACCGCGCCGCGTTCGCGCATGCGGCGCTGCCCTTCGACGATCTCGTCGCCGCCCTCGGGGCCGAATCCGATCCCTCGCACACGCCGCTGTTCCAGGTGATGCTCGAATTCACCGACGGCGGGCACCCGCACGACACGTCGGGGAACGTGACGGTCAGCCCGATCCAGCGCGAACACCGCGCGCTGGGGCTGGATCTCGTGCTCGCCCTCACCGAATCGGAGACGGGCGGCATCAACGGCCGGCTGCGGTTCGCGACCGACGTGTGGGACCGCGACAGCGCGGAAGCCCTCGCCGCGCGCTTCGTCCGCATCCTGCAGGCGGTGACGGCGGACCCCACCGCGCCGATCGGGGACGTCGACCTCCTCGAACAGGTCGAATACGCGGAACTCGTGCCGGTTCGCGACGAACCCTCGGTGGAGCCCCGCACGCTGCCCGCGTTGCTCGCGCGCGCCGTGGAGGCGGGCGGAGCCGGGGACGCCGTCGTCTACCAGGGCCGCACCCTGACCTACCCCGAACTCGACGAGCAGTCGGACCGTCTCGCCCGCATGCTGATCGGCCACGGGGTGGGGCCGGGTTCGGTTGTGGCGCTGGCGATCGCGCGGTCGATCGAGTCGGTGCTGGCCACCTGGGCGGTCGCGAAGTCCGGGGCCGCGTTCGTCCCGGTCGACCCCAACTATCCGGCCGATCGCATCGAGCACATGCTCACCGATTCCGGTGCGGTCGTCGGTCTCACCGTGGCAGCGCACCGGTCGTCGCTGCCCGCGACCACGCCGTGGCTCGTGATGGACGACGCGTCGTTCGGCCGCGACCTGGCGAAGCACGCGGCAGGCACGCTCACCGACGCCGACCGTCTCCGCCCTCTGCGGACCGCGGACCCGGCCTACCTCATCTACACGTCCGGCTCCACCGGCACACCCAAGGGCGTCGTCGTCACCCACGTCGGCCTGGCCAACTTCGCCGAGGACGAGCGGCAGCGGTTCGACGTCACCGCGGGGTCCCGCACCCTGCACTTCTCCTCACCGAGTTTCGACGCTTCCATCCTGGAACTGCTTCTCGCGGTGGGGGCCGGCGCCACGATGGTGGTGGCACCGTCGACGGTGTACGGCGGCACCGAACTCGCGGACCTGCTGCGCCGTGAACGGGTGACGCACGCGTTCGTGACCCCGGCCGCGCTCGCCTCCGTCGATCCCAGCGGGCTCGACCACATCCGGTGCGTCGTCACCGGCGGTGAGAGCTGTCCTCCTGCGCTGGTGGCGCAGTGGGCGCCGGGGCGCGTCATGTTCAACGCGTACGGACCCACCGAGGCCACCGTCGTCGCGAGCGTGGCAGGACCGTTGACGGTCGGTGAACCGGTGTCGATCGGCCGTCCGTCCCGCGGTTGCGGTCTGCTGGTGCTCGATTCGCGGTTGCACCCCGTCCCGGCCGGGGTCCCCGGCGAGCTGTACATCACCGGCGACGGTGTGGCACGTGGGTACCACAATCGGTCGATCCCGACGGCCGAACGGTTTGTCGCCGACCCCCACGGGACGCCGGGCGAGCGGATGTACCGCACCGGCGACCTGGCGCGCTGGAACGCCGCCGGACAGCTGGAATACTTGGGCCGCACCGACTTCCAGGTGAAGATCCGCGGGTTCCGCATCGAACTCGGCGAGATCGACGCCGTCGTCCGCTCGCACCCGAGTGTGGCGTTCGCGACCACGGTCGGACGGACCGCCCCGTCCGGCGACACGGTGCTGGTGACGTACGTGCTCCCCGAGGACGGGACGGACATCGTCGTCGGCGACATCCTCGAGCACGCCGCCGCCGCACTGCCCGCGCACATGGTGCCCGCCCGGGTGATGGTGCTTCTCGAGGTCCCGCTGACCCCGGCGGGCAAACTCGACCGGAAGGCGTTGCCGGAACCGCAGTTCGAGGCCACGTCCACCGTCTACCGGGCACCGGTGACCCCGACCGAGATGCAGATCGCGGAGGTGTTCGCGGCGCTCCTGGGCGTCGAGCGCATCGGCGTCGACGACAGCTTCTTCGACCTGGGCGGCGACTCCCTCGTCGCGACCCGCGTGGTGTCCCGGGTCAACGTGGCCCTGAGCACCGAGATCGGGGTGCTCGATCTGTTCGAGGCGCCCAGCGTCGCGATGCTCAGTGCCCGTGTGGACGCGCTCGGGCCCCGCACCTCCGCCCGCCCCGTGCTCGCCCCGCGGGCCGGTTCCGGCCCGGTGCAGGTGTCGCTGGCGCAGCAGCGGATGTGGTTCATCAATCAGCTGGACACCGCCTCGCCCGCTTACAACATTCCCGTCGGTATCCGGCTGCGCGGCACGCTCGACGTGGAGGCACTGCGGACCGCGGTGAGTGACGTCCTCACCCGGCACGAGTCGCTGCGGACGGTGTTCCCGAACACTCCCAACGGACCCATCCAGGTGGTTCTGCCGGTCGCGGAGGTGAGCCCGCACCTCGACGCGGTCGAGGTGGCGGAGAACGAGCTCGAATCCCGCCTGATCGCCGACGCCGCAACCGGTTTCGACGTCACCGTCGAACCGCCGATCCGGGCGGAGCTCTACCGCACCGCGACCGACGATCACGTGCTGGTGTTCGTGGTGCACCACATCGCCGCCGACGGCCTGTCGATGACACCGCTGACCCGGGACGTGATGGTGGCCTACCACGCCCGCGCCGCCGGCGACACGCCGCAGTGGGCGCCGCTCGAGGTGCAGTACGCCGATTTCGCGGTGTGGCAGCGCGAGCTGCTCGGTTCCCCCGACGATCCGACGAGCCTCCTCGCCCGGCAGCTGGCGTTCTGGGCCCGCACCCTCGACGGTGCCCCCGAGGTCATGGATCTGCCGACCGATCGCCCGCGCCCGGCCCGGCAGTCGATGATCGGCGCCACCGCAGACTTCTCCATCCCGGCACGCATCCACGCCGCGCTGCTCGAGATCGCAGGCGCCAACGACGCCAGCCTGTTCATGGTGGTGCACGCCGCCCTCGCGGTGCTGCTGTCCCGGTCGAGCGGCTCGTCCGACGTGTCGATCGGATCCCCGGTCTCCGGTCGTGGGGAACGGCAACTCGACGACGTCGTCGGCATGTTCGTCAACACCGTCGTCCTGCGCACCACCGTCGACCCCGATCGCAGCTTCCCCGAGATCCTTTCGCACACCCGCTCCGTGGATCTGGAGGCGTTCAGCAACACCGATCTGCCGTACGAGCGGCTCGTCGACGAACTGAAGCCGACCCGTTCCGAGGCACATTCACCGCTGTTCCAGGTGATGCTGGTGCTGCAGGGATTCGCGAACACACGGCTCGAGCTGCCCGGACTCGACGTGGAGGTCGAGGCGCTCGAGACCGGCGCCGCCAAGTTCGATCTCCAGGTCATCCTCACCGAGCACACCGAGGATTCCGGCGCCCCCGGTGCGATCGACGTCCAATTCTCGTACGCGTCGGAACTGTTCGACCCGCCGACGATGACGGCGCTGGCCGAACGTTTCGTCACCCTGCTCGAAACCATCACCGCCGGCTCGGACGCAAAGGTCGGCGACATCGACCTGATCGGCGCGGACGAGACCCAGCGGATGCTCGAGCAGTGGATCGACACCGACGTCGCAGTACCGGGCTCGGCCACCCTGGTCAGCCTGTTCGAGGCTCAGGTGGCACGGACCCCGGACGCCGTGGCCGTGGTGTTCGCCGAGGAGGAATTGCTGTACGCGGAGTTCGATGCCCGCGCCAACCGGCTGGCACGCGAACTCCTCGCCCGCGGCGTCGGACCCGAATCCCGGGTCGCCGTCGCCCTGCGCCGTTCACTCGAGCTGATGATCGCGATCTACGCGGTGGAGAAGACCGGGGCAGCGTACGTTCCGCTCGACCCCGACCATCCGGCCTCGCGGATCGCGTACGTGATCGAGAGTGCCGAACCCGCATGTGTTCTCACCGCCTCCCGCGACCGGTGCGAGGGCGTCGACAGCGCGGCCGGTGCCTCGGTGATCGAGATCGACACCCTGAACCTGTCCCGGCGGCCGAGCACCCCGATCACCGACGCCGAGCGGGGCGGTCCGATCCACCCCGATTCGACCGCCTACGTGATCTACACGTCCGGATCGACGGGCAGGCCCAAGGGGGTCGCCGTCAGCCACCGCGCGATCGTGAACCGGTTGCTGTGGATGCAGGACACCTACCGGATGGATCACACGGACGTGGTGCTGCAGAAGACCCCCGTCACGTTCGACGTGTCCGTGTGGGAACTGTTCTGGCCCCTCGAGGTCGGTGCCCGACTCGTCCTCGCCGCGCCGGACGGTCACCGCGACCCGACGTACCTGTCCCACGTCATCGCCGACCATCAGGTCACCACGATGCACTTCGTGCCGTCGATGCTGGCGGTGTTCACGGCAGGCGCCGAACCGGAACTCTGTGGTTCGCTGCGCCAGGTGTTCTGCAGTGGTGAGGCGCTCCCGCCCGCGACCGCCGACGCGTTCCGGGACTTCGGATCCGCGGCGCTCCACAACCTGTACGGCCCGACGGAGGCCGCGGTCGACGTCACCTACTGGGAGTGCACGGAAGGCGACCGGGCCTCGGTCCCGATCGGCGCGCCCGTGTGGAACACGCAACTGTACGTCCTCGACTCGCGGCTGCACCCGGTGCCGGTCGGGGTGCACGGCGAGCTGTACCTGGCCGGTATCCAGCTGGCCCGCGGTTACGTCGGTCGCAGCGATCTGACGTCGGACCGGTTCGTGGCGAACCCGTTCGGCGCGCCGGGGCAGCGGATGTACCGCACCGGCGACGTCGTCCGCTGGCGTGCCGACGGCAACATCGAGTACATCGGCCGTCGCGACTTCCAGGTCAAGCTCCGCGGTCAGCGCATCGAACTCGGCGAGGTCGAGGCGGCCGTGCTGGCGCACCCGTCGGTGGCGCAGGCGGTCGTCACCGTGCACCGCAGCGAGGCCACCGGCGAAAGCCTCGTCGGCTATGTGATCCCCGTGGCCGGCGCCGACATCGACACCGCCGTCGTGCGCGACGCGGCGGCGGAGGCGCTGCCCGCCTACATGGTGCCGACCCGGATCATCGTGCTCGACCGGTTCCCGCTCGGGGCCACCGGCAAGTTGGACCGGGGCGCACTGCCCGAGCCGGAATTCCTCAGCCCGTCCGCCGAATTCGTCACTCCGCGCAACCCGATCGAGGAGATCCTCGCCTCGATCTTCGCGGATCTGCTCGACGCGCCCCGTATCGGTGTGTACGACAGCTTCTTCGACCTCGGCGGCAACTCACTGGTGGCCACCCGGCTGGTGGCGCGGGTCAACGCCGCGCTGGGCAGCCGGATCGGGGTCCGGGAGATCTTCGACGCCCCGACCGTCGCGACACTGGCCACCCGGATCGAGTCCGAGGCCGTGCAGGGCGCCGAACGGCCGCCGCTGGTGGCCGGGGTGCGCCCCGACCGACTGCCGGTCTCACTGGCGCAGAAGCGCATGTGGTTCATCAACCAGTTCGACCTCGACTCCCCGGCCTACAACATCGCGCTCGCGGTCCGGTTGACGGGCGACCTCGACGAGGACGCGATGCAGGACGCCGTCGCCGACGTGATGGACCGGCACGAGTCGCTGCGCACCCGGTTCCCGATGGTGGAGGGCGAACCCCTCCAGGTGATCCTGCCGACCGAGGACGTGGTGCCGGATCTGTCGCCGATCGCCACGACGGAAGCGGAACTTCCCGAGCACATCTCGCGACTGGCGGGCGCCGGCTTCGACGTCACGGTGGCGGTGCCGGTGCGCGCCGCCCTGTTCCGCACCGATCCCGGCGAGCACGTCCTCGTCATCGTCGTCCACCACATCAGCGCCGACGGCTTCTCCATGGCCCCGCTCGCCCGGGACGTGATGACCGCCTACGCGGCCCGCACCGGGGGGCAGGCACCGGACTGGACGCCGCTGCCGGTGCAGTACGCCGACTTCGCGCTCTGGCAGCATCGGGTGCTCGGCAACGCCGAGGACCCCGACAGCCTGCTGGCCGCCCAGCTCGACTACTGGACGCACACGCTCGCCGGGCTTCCGGAACTGCTCGCGCTGCCGACGGACCACCCCCGGCCGACGCAACAGTCGATGCGCGGCGGCATCCACTCGTTCAGCATCGATCCGCAGGTGCACAGCCGGTTGATCACGACTGCCCGCGAACACAATTCGAGTGTGTTCATGGCCGTGCACGCGGCGCTGGCCGTGCTGCTCGCCCGGTTGGGAGACACGGACGACGTGTCGGTGGGCACCCCCATCGCCGGTCGTGGCGACGCCGCCCTGGACGACATGGTCGGCATGTTCGTCAACACCCTGGTGCTGCGGACCCCGGTCGAACCGGCCGGCACGTTCACCGACCTGCTGTCGACGGTCCGCGACACCGACCTGAACGCCTTCCACCACGCGGATCTGCCGTTCGAGCGGCTGGTCGATGCGATCTCGCCCGAACGCGCGACGTCGCACTCGCCGCTGTTTCAGGTGGTGCTCGAGTTCCGCAACAACGAGCGGCCGCGGTTGGAGTTGCCCGGGTTGACCGTCACCGGCCTCGACCTGGCCACCGACATCTCCAACTTCGACCTGCAACTCACTCTCACGGAGGAATTCGGGGTGTCGGGGGAGCCCGCCGGGATCTCCGCGGCCTTCACCTACGCGTCGAGCCTGTTCGACGCGTCTACGATCGCCGGCTTCGCCGACTACCTGCAGCGGATCTTCGACGCGGTGACGTCCGAGCCGGGCATGGCCGTCGGTGACATCGACCTGATGGTGGCGTCCGAACGTGCGGCGCTCACCCCGGTGATGGACGGGCCCGACGCCGAACCGCGGACGCTGCCCGAACTGCTCGCGGCCGCGGCCTCCGTCGATCCCAAGGCGGCCGCGCTGTCCTACGAGGGCCGTGAAGTGACGTACCGCGAACTCGACGAGCGGTCGAACCGTCTCGCCCGCTTGCTGATCGGGCGCGGAATCGGTCCGGAATCGGTGGTCGCGCTGGCGCTGGCGCGGTCGCCGGAGTCGGTGCTGTCACTGTGGGCGGTCGCCAAGACCGGTGCCGCATTCGTTCCGGTCGACCCGAACTACCCGACCGACCGGATCGTTCACATGCTCAGCGACTCCGGCGCGGCGCTCGCGCTCACCGTCGCCGAGTTCCGTCCCACGCTGCCGGATTGCACGTCCTACGTCGTGGTCGACGCACCCGGATTCGACGACGAGGTGAGTGCGCACTCCGCCGCGGTCGTCACCGACGCCGACCGGACCCACCCGCTCGCGCTGGAGAACCCGGCCTACCTGATCTACACGTCCGGGTCCACCGGCACCCCGAAGGGTGTCGTCGTCACCCATCGCGGCCTGGCGAACTTCGCCACCGACGAACGCATCCGCTTCGGGGTCACCCCGCGGTCGCGCACACTGCACTTCTCGTCGCCGAGTTTCGACGCGTCGATCCTGGAACTGCTGCTGGCGGTCGGCTCCGGTGCGACCATGGTGATCGTGCCGGCGTCCGTCATCGGCGGCACCGAACTCGCCGACGTGCTCCGCGAGGGCCGGGTGACGCACGCCTTCATCACCCCGGCCGCCATGGCGTCCGTGGACCCCGCGGGCCTCGACCAGCTCGAATGTGTTGCCACCGGTGGCGACGTGTGCCCGCCGGAGCTGGTGGCGCAGTGGGTGACCGGGGGCAGGCGGATGTTCAACGCCTACGGCCCCACCGAGGCGACGGTCGTGTCGAGCGTGACGGGACCGATGATCCCCGGTGAGGGCGTCACCATCGGCCGTCCGCCGATGGGAACCGGCGAGATGGTGCTCGATTCACGCCTGCACCCGGTGCCCAACGGGGTGACCGGCGAACTGTACGTCACCGGTTCCGGTCTGGCCCGCGGCTACAAGGACCGGGCGGGCACGACGGCGGAGCGATTCGTCGCCAACCCGTACGGGGGCCTCGGGGCCCGCATGTACCGGACCGGTGACCTGGCGCGCTGGAACGGTGCCGGCCAGCTCGAGTACCTGGGCCGCAGCGACTTCCAGGTGAAGATCCGCGGGTTCCGCATCGAACTCGGCGAGATCGAGACCGCCCTCACGCGCTACCCGGGGGTCGCCCGCTCGGTGGTTTCCGCGCACAAGGGCAGCACCGGCGCCAACCGGCTCGTCGGGTACCTCGTCCCCACGGCAGGCGCGGAACTCGACCCGGAGGCGGTCCTCGACTTCGTCGGCGGATTCCTCGCCCCGTACATGGTGCCGTCCGCGCTGATCGTCCTCGACGAGTTGCCGCTCACTCCCGCAGGCAAGCTGGATCGCCGCGCGCTGCCCGAGCCGGACTTCGGGGCCCGGGTGTCGACCGGCCGCGCGCCGGTGTCGGAGATGGAGGAGGTGCTCGCCGGACTGTTCGCCGAGGTCCTCGGTCTCGACTCCGCCGGTGTCGAGGACTCGTTCTTCGCCCTCGGCGGGGACAGCATCATGTCGATCCAGTTGGTGGCCCGCGCGAAGGCGGCGGGTGTGGTGCTGACACCGCGCGACGTGTTCGAGGCCAAGACCGTTTCCGGTCTCGCCGCGGTGGCGTCGTGGGTGGGCGCCGCCGACGTAGTGGTACTCGACGAACTGCCCGGTGGCGGAGTCGGCGACATGCCGACCACCCCGATCACGAAGTGGCTCCTCGAACGGGGCGGCGAGTTCAACCGGATGTCGCAGTCCGCGCTGCTGACGGCACCGCCGAACCTCCGCGAACTCGAACCCCTGGCCGCCACGTTCCAGGCCGTCCTCGACCGGCACGACATGCTGCGCGCGCAGCTGATCGTCTCCGCCGAGGACTCGCACCTCGCCGTCCGCCCGGTCGGTGCGGTCGACGCGCAGGACCTGATCCGGCGGGTCGCCGTGTCCACGGCCCCGGGAACCCGGGCGTTCGCGGCGACGGTGATCGCGGAACTCGACGCCGCGCTGGACCGGCTCGATCCCGCGGCCGGCGTCATGGTGCAGGTGGTGTGGTTCGACGCCGGGGAGTCCGGCGGCCGCCTGCTCGTGGTCGCGCATCACCTCGTCGTCGACGGTGTCTCGTGGCGCATCCTCGTCCCCGACCTCGCGACCGCGTGGGCGCAGATCTCGGCAGGCCAGGAACCGGTCCTCGAACAGGTCGGCACGTCCATGCGCCGGTGGGCGCACGGACTGGTCGACGAGGCGGCGAACCGGGCAGCCGAACTGGACCTGTGGCAGCGCATCCTCGACTGCGAGGACCCGCTCGTCGGCAGCCGTCCACTCGACCCCGACATCGACGTCAACGCGACCGTCGGCCGCGTCACGGTGCAACTGCCCGCCGAGGTCAGCGAAGCGGTCCTCACGGCTCTGCCGGAGGCGATCCACGGCAGCGTCAACGACGGCCTGCTCACCGCGCTGGCGATGGCGGTCACCCAATGGCGGCGCACTCGCGGCCACACCCTGCACGGCCGGTCTGTCGAGGGGACACTGGTGAGCCTCGAGGGCCACGGCCGCGAAGACCAGGTCGTGCCGGGCGCCGATCTGGGCCGCACCGTCGGCTGGTTCACGGCCATGTTCCCGGTGCGTCTCGACCTGTCGGGAATCGACCTCGACAACGCGTTCGACGGCGGCAAGGCTGCCGGCTCCGCGATCAAGGCGATCAAGGAACAACTGCTCGCGATCCCGGACCACGGCATGGGTTACGGCATGCTGCGGTACCTCAACGCCGACACCGCACCGCTGCTCGCGGCCCGCTCGCTGCCGCAGATCAGCTTCAACTACCTGGGACGCTTCGCCGCCGACCTGTCCGAGGCGGCCACCCGCGCCGGCTGGACGCCGACCGGTGAAGTCGACATGGACCGTGCACAGGACCTCGACACCCCGGTCACTTCGGCCATCGACGTCAACGCGGTCACCACCGAGGTGGAGGACCGGCCTCAGCTGCGCGCCACCTGGGCGTACGCGGCCGGTGTCCTGACCGTCGCCGAGGTCCGGGAACTCGCCGAACTGTGGGTCCGGGCGCTCACCGCGCTCACGACGTACGCGGCCCGCCCCGACGCGGGTGGCGTGACCCCGTCCGACCTCGAACTGGTCAGCCTCGACCAGGACGCCATCGACCGCATCGAATCGCGCTTCCCGGCGCTCTCCGACATCTGGTCGCTGTCGCCGCTGCAGTCCGGACTGCTCTTCCACGCACTGCTGGCCGACCAGACGATCGATTCGTACACCGTGCAGGTGACACTCGAACTGCGCGGCGCCGTGCCGTCCCGGATGCGGGTGGCCGGGCAGGCCCTGCTCGACCGGCACGCGAACCTGCGGGCGTCGTTCGTCTACGACGAGGGCGGCACCCCCGTCCAGGCGATCCACGGGTACGCGGAACTGCCCTGGACGGAGATCGACCTGTCCGGTCTCGACGCGGAGAGCCGCGAAGCCGAGATCGTGCGACTCCTCGACGCCGACCGGCGCCGTGGGTTCGACATGGCCACCCCGCCGCTGTTGCGGTTCATGCTGATCCAGGTCGGTGGGGACGAGCAGCGCCTGATCGTCACCAACCACCACATCCTGCTCGACGGCTGGTCGATGCCGCTGCTGATCCGCGACCTCCTGACCCTGTACGCCACGGAGGGTGACGCCGCGGCGCTGCCGCGGGTGCACCCGTACCGTGACTACCTCACCTGGATGTCGCATCGCAGCACCGAGGACTCCCTCGGTGTGTGGCGGCGTGCCCTCGCCGGGGTGGAGGAGCCGACGCTGCTTGCCCCTGCCGACGCGCCGGTGCAGAGCGAGACGCAGTCCAGTGAACTGCTCGTCGAACTCGACGTCGACCGCACCGATCAGCTGAGTGTGCTCGCACGCGAGCACGGGCTGACCCTCAGCACCCTGATCCGCACCGCGTGGGGAATCGTGCTGGGCGGCTTGGTCGGCCGCTCCGATGTGGTCTTCGGTGGGACGGTCTCCGGTCGGCCACCGCAGATCGCGGGGATCGAGTCGATGGTAGGCCTGTTCATCAACACCCTGCCGGTCCGGGTGGTTCTCGATCCGCGAGAAACGCTGGGGGAGTTGCTCGAACGCATCCAGGGTGAGCAGGCCGCTCTGCTCGATCACCACTACGTCGGATTGACGGACATCCAGTCGGTGGCCGGGCCCGGCGCCGGTTTCGACACGCTGACCGTGTTCGAGTCGTATCCCGTCGATCGGGAGGGGCTGACCGAGCAGACCGACATCGCCGGCATGCACGTCCTCGACGTCCACGACAGCGCGAACGCCGCCCACTACCCGCTCGCGCTGATCGCCTCGGCGCACGAGAATCTGCAGCTGAAGCTCGAATACGTCGAGGACCTGTTCGACCGGGCAGACGTCGAGCGGATCGGCGACCGGATAGTCCGGGCGCTGATCGCGCTCGCCGAGCACCCCGGGATGAAACTCGCGCAACTGCGCCTGCTCACCGACGTCGAGGAAGCCGAACTGGTTCCGGCCCGCGGCAGGCCCGGCCGGTCCGTGCGCACACTGCCGCAGATGTTCACCGACACGGCCGCTGCGGCGGGTGACGCGACCGCGCTCGTGTTCGGGGACCGCCGGATGTCCTACCGGGAACTCGACGAACGGTCCAACCAGCTCGCGCGCCTGCTCATCGACCGCGGCGTCGGCCCGGAAGACATCGTGGCCCTGGGTATCTCACGGTCCATCGAATCGGTCCTCGCGGTGTGGTCGATCACCAAGACCGGCGCGGCGTTCGTTCCCGTCGATCCGACCTACCCGCGCGAGCGGGTCGAGCACATGGTCACGGATTCCGGGTGCACGTTCGGACTCCGCCTGGAGGCCGACCACGGCCGGCTCCCGGACACGGTCAGCTGGCTGACCCTCGACGACCCCGACACCGACGCCGCCATTCGGGCGATGTCCTCCGACACCGTGACCGACGACGACCGCGTGGTGCCCCTGCGTTTCGCACACCCGGCGTACGTCATCTACACGTCCGGCTCCACCGGCAAGCCGAAGGGCGTGGTGGTCAGCCACCGCGGCCTCGACAACTTCGCCGAGGAACAGCGGACCCGCTACGCGACGGATTCGACGTCGCGGACGTTGCACTTCTCCTCGCCGAGTTTCGACGCGTCGGTCCTCGAATACCTGCTGTCGTTCGCGGTCGGCGCGACCATGGTGATCGTGCCGCCGTCCGTGTACGGCGGCGAGGAACTCGCGGAACTGATCCGGACCGAGGGCGTCACCCACGGGTTCGTCACCCCCGCGGCGCTGGCCTCCGTGGACCCCGAGGGTCTCGAGGTGTTCCAGAACGTGGTCGCCGGTGGCGAGGCCGTCCCTCCGGAGCTGGTGACCCGGTGGGCACCGGGCCGCACCATGTACAACGGCTACGGCCCCACCGAGACCACCATCATGAGCAACCTCAGCGACCACCTGCAGGTGGGGGAGACGGTCACCATCGGTGCCCCCGTCCGCGGCGTCTCCGAGGTGATTCTCGACTCGCGGCTGCAACCGGTCTCCGTCGGCGTCGCCGGCGAGCTCTACATCTCCGGTGAGGGTCTGGCCCGCGGCTATCATGCTCGCGCCGGGCTGACCAGTGAGCGGTTCGTCGCCAACCCCTACGGCGAGCAGGGTGACCGGATGTACCGCACCGGCGACCTCGCGCGGTGGCGGTCCGATCACACGGTCGAATACCTGGGCCGCACCGACTTCCAGGTGAAGATCCGCGGCTTCCGCATCGAGCTCGGCGACATCGACAGCGCACTCGCCGGGCACCCGTCCGTCGCGTTCGCCGTCACCCTGGGGCGCCCCGGTCCCGCCGGCGACACGGTGCTCGTGTCGTACGTGCTGCCCGAGGCCGAGTCGGTGCTCGAACCGCCGGAACTGAAGGAGTGGACAGCGAACCTGCTGCCCGCACACATGGTGCCGTCGAGCATCATGATCCTCGACGAGATCCCGCTCACCCCGGTCGGCAAGCTCGATCGGGCGGCGTTGCCCGAACCGCAGTTCCTGCCCACGTCGGACGACTTCCGGCCGCCGTCGACGGTCCTCGAACACACGATCGCCGACGTCATCACCACGGTCCTGGGAATCGAACGAGTCGGCATCGACGACAACTTCTTCGACATCGGCGGAAACTCGCTGATCGCGACCCGTGTCGCCGCGCGCCTGACCGCGGAACTGGACACCGACATCGGCGTCCGCACCCTGTTCGAGGCGCCGACGATCCATCAGCTGGCCCGCCTCATCGAGTCGACGGCCTTCGCACCCGCGCAGGACGGTGCCCACGTCCGGATCCCGCTCGGCCCGATGCCGCGGCCCGCGCACGTTCCGGTGTCGCTGGCGCAGAAGCGGATGTGGTTCCTCAACCAGTTCGACACATCGTCGGCGGCCTACAACATCCCCCTGGCCGTGCGGCTGACCGGTCACCTGGACGTGGAGTCGCTGCGCGCGGCGGTGACGGACGTCTTCGTCCGCCACGAATCGTTGCGGACCGTGTTCCCGTCCCACGACGGCGAACCGACGCAGGTGGTGCTCTCCCCGGGGCAGTGGACGCCGAACCTCGAGATCCTCGAGGTGTCCGAGGACGAACTCCGCGAGCACATCGCCGGTCTCGCGACCGCCGGCTTCGACGTGACGGCCGACGTGCCGATGCGGTCGGCGCTGTTCGCACTCGCCCCCGACGATCACGTGCTCGTCATCGTGGTGCACCACATCTGCGCCGACGGATTCTCACTGACCCCGCTCGCGCGGGACGTCATGACCGCGTACGCCGCCCGCATCGCGGGCAGCGCACCGCAGTGGAACCCGCTGTCGGTGCAGTACGCCGATTACACGCTGTGGCAGCTCCAACTCCTCGGCGACGAGGGCGACGCCGAATCGCTGATCTCCCAGCAACTCCGGTACTGGACGGATCAGCTGGCCGACCTGCCCGAACTCCTGCAGCTGCCGACCGACCGGGCGCGACCGGTCCAGCAGTCGTTCCGCGGTGCGCAGGTCGACTTCACGATCCCGGCGGACGTGCACCGGGCGCTGGCGGCGTTGGCGCGCAAGCACAACTCCACCATGTTCATGGCCGTCCACGCGGCCCTGTCGGTGCTGCTGTCGGCGCTGTCGTCCACCGAGGACATCGCGGTCGGCACACCCATCGCGGGCCGAGGTGACGCGGCGCTCGACGACATGGTCGGCATGTTCGTCAACACCCTGGTGCTGCGGAGCGCCGTCGACCCGGCGGAGGGTTTCGGCACCCTGATGGATCAGGTGCGGTCCACCGACCTCGCCGCGTTCCACCACTCCGATCTGCCGTTCGAGCGGCTCGTCGACGTCCTCGCGCCGGAGCGCTCCACCGCGCACTCGCCGCTGTTCCAGGCGCTGCTCGAGTTCCGGAACAACGAGACACCGCGGCTCGAGCTCCCGGAACTGACCGCGGCCGCCGTCGATTTCGATCTGGAGGTCGCCAAGTTCGACCTGCAGCTCAGCGTCGAGGAAGGATTCGACGTGGACGGGGTGGCATCGGGCATCGCCGCGTCGTTCATCTTCGCCACCGATCTGTTCGACGCCGGCACCGTCCGCACGTTCGCCGAACGGTTCCTGCGCATCCTCGGCGCCGTCACCTCCGACCCGCAGGCCCCGGTCGGTGACATCGTGATCACCGACGCCGCCGAGCGGTCGGCGATGGCGACCGAATGGAACACCGCCGGAGTGGACGCGGGCACCGCCACCCTCGCGGACCGCTTCGCGCAGAGTGTGGCCCGGTTCCCCGACGCCACGGCCGTGACGTCCGAGGACGTCGCACTGACCTACTCGGAGCTCGACGCCCGGTCGAATCGGCTGGCCCGCCTGCTGATCTCCCAGGGAGTGGGGCCGGAAACGCTGGTGGCCGTGGCACTCCCACGCACCTGCGATCTGATCATCGCCCTGCTGGCCGTGATCAAGACCGGCGGCGGCTATCTGCCCGTCGACATCACCTACCCGGCGGACCGGTTGGCGTTCGTGTTCGAGGATGCCGCACCGAACTGTGTCATCACCACGACGGGGGACGTCTCCGCCCTGCCCGACTCGGAGACCCCGGCGATCCTGCTCGACGACCCCGAGACCACCACGGACCTCGCGCAGCAGTCGCCGGCGACGATCACCGACGCCGACCGGGTGGCACCGCTCGACTCCGCATCGGTGGCGTACGTCATCTACACCTCCGGGTCGACGGGCCGCCCCAAGGGCGTCGTCGTCTCGCACCGCAACGTGCTGACGCTGTTCGCGAACACGCAGCCGCTCTACGGGTTCGACGAGAACGACGTGTGGACGATGTTCCACTCGTACGCGTTCGACTTCTCCGTGTGGGAGCTGTGGGGTCCGCTGCTCTACGGCGGCCGACTCGTCGTCGTCGACTACTACACCGCGCGGTCCCCGGAAATGTTCCACGAACTCCTGCGGAACGAGCAGGTCACCGTGCTCAATCAGACCCCGACCGCGTTCTATCAGCTCGCCGAGACCGACCGCATCGTCTCCGAGATCGACGTGAACGCGGCGGCACTGGCGCTGCGGTACGTGATCTTCGGTGGCGAGGCTCTCGACCTCGGTCAGCTCGGCCGCTGGTACTCGCGGCACGACGACTCCGCCCCGACCCTGGTGAACATGTACGGCATCACCGAGACGACGGTCCACGTCAGCTACCTGGCGCTCGACCGCGAGTTCGCCGAGTCCGCGTCGGCCAGCGTGATCGGGCGCGGAATCGCCGGGCTGCACGTCCACGTCCTCGACCGGCGCCTGCACCCGGTTCCCCCGGGCACCATCGGGGAGATGTACGTCTCGGGTGACCAGGTGACCCGCGGCTACCTCGGCCGGGCCGGGCTCAGTTCGACCCGGTTCGTGGCCGACCCGCTCCGTCCCGGGGCGCGGATGTACCGCACGGGTGACCTGGCGCGCTGGAACACCGACGGCCAACTCGAGTACCTGGGCCGCAGCGACTTCCAGGTGAAGATCCGCGGTTTCCGCATCGAACTCGGCGAGATCGAATCCGCGCTGCTCCGGTACCGCGGCATCGCCCAGGCCGTCGTCCTCACCCGCGACGACGGGCACGGCGGTCACCGGCTGATCGGCTACGTGGTTCCGGAATCCGGCGCCACCGTCGAGGTGTCGTCGGCGCTCGAATTCGTCGGCACCCAGCTCACCTCGTACATGGTGCCCGCCACCCTCGTGGTGCTCGACGCGCTGCCGTTGACGAGCAACGGCAAACTCGACCGCCGCGCGCTGCCGGAACCCGACTTCGGTGCCCGGGTGTCGGCGGGCCGCGCCCCGGCCACGGAGATGGAAACCATCCTCGCCGGTCTGTTCGCCGAGGTGCTCGGTCTGGAATCGGTGGGTGTGGACGATTCGTTCTTCGCCCTCGGCGGCGACAGCATCATGTCGATCCAGTTGGTGGCCCGCGCGAAGGCCGCCGGTGTGGTGCTCACGCCGCGCGACGTGTTCGAGGCCAAGACCGTTGCCGCGCTCGCCGAGGCCGCCTCCTGGGCGGGCGCCGCCGACGTGGTGGTACTCGACGAACTGCCCGGCGGCGGGATCGGCGAGTTGCCGGTCACCCCGATCACCGCATGGCTGCTCGAACGCGGCGGCGACTTCCGCCGCTACACCCAGACCGCGCTGCTCTCCCTGCCCGCCGCGGCCGACGAGACTCTGCTGAAGCGCACGATCGCCGCCGTCGTGGATCACCACGACATGCTGCGGGCCCGTCTCCTCGGTGCCGAGCCGCAGTGGCGGATCGAGGTGCAGGCCGTGGGCGCGGTCGACGTGGACGACGTGCTGCACCGTGTCGAGGTCCCGTCGGTGGTCGGTTCCGGGTTCGCGGAAATCGCGACCCGTGAACTCGATGCCGCGGCAGGACGACTGGACCCCGAGGCCGGGGTGATGCTGCAGATGGTGTGGTTCGACGCCGGCGACGGGGGCGGGCGGCTGCTGGTCGTGGCCCACCACCTGGTGGTCGACGGTGTGTCGTGGCGGATCCTCGTCCCCGACCTGGCGACCGCGTGGGCGCAGGTCTCCGCGGGTCAGGAACCGGTCCTCGAGCCGGTCGGCACGTCGATGCGGCGCTGGTCGCACGGACTCGTCGAGGCGACACGCGAACGCGCCGACGAGATCGAACTGTGGCGCCGGGTGCTCGAGGCCGACGACCCGCTGATCGGATCGCGGCCGCTCGACGGGGCGATCGACGTGGCGGGGACCGTCGAGAAGGTCACCGTGGAGGTGCCCGCCGATGTCACGGACGCACTGCTGACCCGTGTCCCGGAGGCATTCCACGGCGGCGTCAACGACGGACTCCTGACCGCGCTGGCGCTGGCACTGGCCCAGTGGCGTCGCACGCACGGCGACTTCACGCGGGAGTCGCTGGTCAGCCTGGAAGGCCACGGCCGCGAGGACCAGGTGCTGCCGGGCGCCGATCTGGGCCGCACCGTCGGCTGGTTCACGGCGATGTTCCCGGTGCGCCTGGACCTGTCGGGGATCGACCTCGACGACGCCTTCGCCGGTGGCAAGGCCGCCGGGTCCGCGGTCAAGGCGATCAAGGAACAGCTGCTGGCCATCCCGGACCACGGCATCGGCTACGGCATGCTCCGCTATCTGGACCCGGAGACCGCGGATCAGCTGCGGGCGCTGGCGAAGCCGCAGGTCACGTTCAACTACCTGGGCCGGCTGGGCGGCGCGACGTCCACCGACATCCACGGTCACGCCTGGGTTCCGGTGACGGACACGAAGCTCGACGACATCCCCGCCTCCGACATCCCGGTGGCGTCGGCGCTCGACATCAACGCCGTCACCGGCACCGGGGCCGACGGCAACCGGCTGCGGGCCACCTGGGCGTTCCCGACCGGGGTCCTCACCCCGTGCGAGGTCCGCGCGCTCGCCGAGCTGTGGGTGCAGGCGCTGACCGCGCTGACCACCCACGTCGCGCGGCCCGACGCCGGCGGCGTGACCCCGTCCGATCTGGACCTGGTCACCCTCGACCAGGACGCGATCGACCGGCTCGAGGCCAGGTTCCCGGCGCTGTCGGACATCTGGTCGCTGTCGCCGCTGCAATCGGGATTACTGTTCCACGCCCAGTTCTCGGACGCCACGGTCGACCCGTACCTGGTGCAGCTGGCGCTGAAACTGCGCGGCGAGGTCGACCCGGACCGGTTCCGCCGGGCCGGGCAGGCCCTGTTGGACCGGCACCCCAACCTGCGGGCCGCGTTCGTCCACGACAGCGCGGGCGCCTCCGCGCAGATCATCCAGCAGCACGTCGAACTGCCGTGGTCGGAGTTCGACCTCTCGGCACTCGACCCCGACGAGACCACCCGCGAATACGACCGGATCGTGGCACGGGACCGGTCGGTGAAGTTCGACATGGCGAACGCGCCGTTGCTGCGCCTCGCCCTCGTCCGGCTCACCGCGGACGACTACCGGCTGATCCTGACCAACCACCACATCCTGCTCGACGGCTGGTCGACTCCGCTGGTCATCCGTGACCTGCTGACGCTGTACGCGCTGGACGCCGACGGCAGCCTGCTGCCCCGGGTCCACTCGTACCGCGACTACCTGTCGTGGATGAAGCGGCACGACACCACGGACTCCCTCGACGCCTGGCGCACCGCGCTCGACGGTGTCGAGGAGCCGACGCTTCTCGCCCCGCTGGAGCGGGGTGAGGCGCACTCCGCCGTCGCGGAGGAGACCGCGTTCACACTGTCGGAGGAGCAGACCACCCGGCTGCGGGACCTGAGTCGCGAACGCGGGCTCACCCTCAACACCGTCGTCCAGACGGCGTGGGGAATCGTGCTGGGCGGCTTGGTCGGCCGCTCCGACGTGGTGTTCGGCGGGACGGTGTCGGGCCGGCCGCCGCAGATCGCCGGCATCGAATCGATGGTGGGTCTGTTCATCAACACCCTGCCGGTACGAGTGACCCTCGACCCCTGGGAGTCGCTGGGCGAGTTGCTCGAACGAGTGCAGAGCGAACAGGCCGCACTGCTCGATCACCACTACGTGGGGCTGACCGACGTCCAGTCGGCGGTCGGCGGCGGCGGTGCCTTCGACACACTGACCGTGTTCGAGTCGTATCCGGTGGACGAGGCGGGGCTGACGGAACAGACCGACATCGCCGGGATGTTCGTCACCGGCATCGACGGCAAGGACTCCGCGCACTACCCGCTCGCCGTCGTCGCCTCCGGGGACGCTCGGCTGAACTTCAAGTTCGAGTACCTCCCCGAGGTCTTCGAGGAGAGCGCGGTCGACGAGATCGCGGACCGGCTGCAGCGGGTGCTCGACGCCCTCGCCGACCGGCCCGAGATCCCGCTCGCCCACATGCAACTGCTCACCGAGGCCGAACTCGCCGAGTTCGCGCCGGTGCGCGGCCGCCCCGGGTTCTCCGTCCGGACGCTGCCGCAGATCTTCGAGGACGCCGCCGCACTGGATCCGAACCGCACGGCGCTGACGTTCGAGGGCCGCAACGTCTCCTACCGGGAACTCAACGAACGCTCCAACCAGCTCGCCCGGGTTCTCATCTCCCGCGGCGCAGGCCCGGAGACGTTCGTGGCGCTCGGCATTCCCCGGTCGATCGAGTCGGTCCTCGCCGTGTGGGCGGTGGCCAAGACGGGCGCCGCGTTCGTCCCCGTCGACCCGAACTATCCGATGGACCGCATCGAGCACATGCTCACCGATTCGGGTGCCACCATCGGACTGACCATGGCCGCGTACGAGAAGGCGCTGCCCGACTCGGTGCCGTGGCTGCAGCTCGACTCACCCAAGTTCGAGAAGGCCTGCCAGTCGAAACCTGCGCTGCCGGTGGCTGATTCGGATCGACGGTCGCCGATAAGCCTCGACAACGCCGCCTACATCGTCTACACCTCCGGTTCGACGGGCAAGCCGAAGGGCGTCGTGGTCACGCACGAGGGCCTCGACAACTTCGCCGAGGACCAGCGGCAGCGTTTCGCCGCCGCACAGACGTCCCGCACACTGCACTTCTCGACGCCCAGCTTCGACGGATCGGTGTTCGAGTACCTGCAGGCGTTCGGGGTCGGCGCCACGATGGTGATCGCACCGCCGACGGTGTACGGCGGAGCGGAACTGGCCGAACTGATCAGGTCCGAACACGTCACCCACGCCTTCGTCACCACCGCGGCGCTGTCCACCGTCGACCCGACGGGGCTCGACGAGTTCCAGCACGTCGTGTTCGGCGGCGAGGCGTGCCCGCCGGAACTGGTGACCCGCTGGGCGCCCGGCCGGCAGCTGTCCAACGCCTACGGCCCCACCGAGACCACGGTGATGGCCAACATCAGCGACCCGATGACGGTGGGCGACCCCATCACTCTCGGCGGGCCGATCCGCGGAGTCGGTGAGCTCGTGCTGGATTCACGCCTCCAGCCGGTGCCCGTCGGAGTTCCCGGCGAGCTGTACATCACCGGTGCGGGGCTCGCCCGCGGCTACCACCGGCGCCCGGAACTGAGCAGCCAGCGATTCGTCGCCAACCCGTTCGGGGAGGCAGGGGAGCGGATGTACCGCACCGGCGACATCGTCCGGTGGCGCGCCGACCACACCGTCGAGTACGTGGGCCGCAGCGACTTCCAGGTGAAGATCCGCGGTTTCCGCATCGAACTCGGCGAGATCGACAACGAGATCGCCACGTTCCCCGGGGTCAGCTTCGCCGCGACCCTCGGTGTTCCCGGCCCGTCCGGTGACACCGTCCTGGTGACCTACCTGCTGCCCAACACCGCCGGCGGCGTCGACCCGGCCGAGCTGACCGCACACCTGTCGACCCGGCTCCCCGCGCACATGGTGCCGACGAGCGTCATGTTCCTGGACGAGATCCCGTTGACCCCGGTGGGCAAACTGGACCGGTCGGCGCTGCCCGCGCCCGAGTTCCACGTCACCACGACCGAGTTCCAGCCGCCGACCAACGATCTCGAACGCAAGATCGTGGACATCTTCGCCGAAGTCCTCGGTATCGAACGGATCGGCATCGACGACAACTTCTTCGATCTCGGTGGAAACTCGCTGGTCGCCACCCGTGTCACGGCACGGTTGCGGGACGCCCTCGACACCGACATCGGTGTGCGCGCCCTGTTCGAGGCCCCCGACGTCCGGTCGCTGGCCGAACGCGTCGCCGACAGCGTGAGCGGCGGCGCCCGCCCCGCTCTCGCACCGGTCGAACGTCCCGACCGGATTCCGCTGTCGCTGGCGCAGAAGCGGATGTGGTTCCTCAACCAGTTCGACACGTCCTCACCGGCCTACAACATTCCGTTGGCCGTCCGGCTGACCGGAACCCTGGACGAGGACGCCCTGCGGCTGGCGATGGCCGACGTCCTCGAACGGCACGAGACGCTGCGCACCGTCTTCCCGACGGTGGACAACGAACCGACCCAGCGGATTCTGCCCGCCGCCGATGCGCAACCGGACGTCGACACCGTCTCGGTCGCGGCGGAGGACCTGCCGCGGCACATCATGGATCTGGTGTCCCGTGGGTTCGACGTCAGCACCGACGTGCCGGTCCGGGCGGCCCTGTTCCGGATTGCACCCGACCATCACGTGCTGACGATCGTGGTGCACCACATCAGCGCGGACGGATTCTCCCTGGCGCCGCTCGCCCGCGACGTCATGGTGGCGTACACGTCACGGCTCGGCGGCGACGGCCCGCAGTGGGATCCGCTGCACGTCCAGTACGCCGACTACACGCTGTGGCAGCATGCCGGACTCGGCTCGGAGAACGACCCCGAATCGATGATCAACCAGCAGTTGCGGTTCTGGTCGGACACGCTGGCCGGGGTGCCGGACGTCATCCAGTTGCCGACCGACCGGCCGCGCCCGATCCAGCAGACGTTCGAGGGTGATCGGGTCGAGTTCGCGATCGACGCCGACCTCCATCAGCGGCTGACGGCACTGGCCCGGGCCAACAACGCCACCATGTTCATGGCCGTCCACGCCGCGCTGGCCGTTCTGCTGTCGAGGCTCGGCAGCACCGACGACGTCGTCATCGGCACCCCCGTCGCCGGGCGCGGTGAAGCCGCCCTCGACGACATGGTCGGCATGTTCGTCAACACCCTGGTCCTGCGGAACCGGATCGACCCGGCGTCGACGTTCACCGAACTGGTGCAGCGGATCCGGGAAACCGACCTGGCCGCGTTCCAGCACTCGGATCTGCCGTTCGAGCGCCTCGTCGAGGAACTCAACCCGACCCGATCCACCTCGTACTCGCCCCTGTTCCAGGTGGCCCTCGAGTTCCAGAACAACGAGAACCCGACACTGGAACTGCCGGACCTGCGGGTCGAGAACGTGGACCTCGAGACCCGGGTGGTCAAGGAAGACCTCGAGGTGATCCTGGCCGAGCAGTTCGACAGGGACGGCGCGCCCGCGGGTGTTTCCGGCGGACTCGACTTCGCCGTCTCCCTGTTCGACCGCGGGACCGCACGCTCGATCGCGGACCGGTTCGTCCGGATCCTCGCGGCCGTCACCGCCGACCCGGACCGGCCGATCGGCACCCTCCCGCTGCTCGACGAGGCGGAGATCGAGGAAATGGTCCCGGCCCGCGGCAAGCCCGACGTGCGCCCCGAGGTGTGGCCCGACCTGCTGACGGCCGCCGCGGCACTCCACCCCGACTCGGTGGCGTTGTCCTTCGAGGACCGGCAGGTCACCTACCGCGAACTCGACGAATGGTCCAACCGGCTGGCGCGGGTGCTGTGCGCCCAGGGAGTCGGACCGGAAACGTTCGTGGCCATCGGTATGCCGCGGTCGATCGAGGAAGTGGTGTCGATCTGGTCGGTCGCGAAGTCGGGTGCGGCGTTCGTGCCCGTCGACCCGACCTACCCGCGGGACCGCATCGACTACATGCTCACCGACTGCCGGGCGTCCGTCGGCCTGACCGTCGCCGATCGTCGCGACAATCTGCCGGACACCGTGCCGTGGCTGGTGCTCGACGACGAGTCGTTCGCCGAACAGGTCGCGGCCGTCTCCTCGGCGCCGGTCACCGACGCCGACCGCACGCGCCCGCTCCATCTGGCCCACCCGGCGTACCTGATCTACACGTCGGGTTCGACCGGTAAGCCGAAGGGGGTCATCGTCACTCACCGCGGCATGGCCAACCTGACCGCGGAGGAACACGAACGGTTCCAGGTCACGCACGACTCCCGGGTCTCGCATCTGGCGTCCCCGAGCTTCGACGCGTCGATCTTCGAGCTGATGATGGCGTTCGGCGCGTCGGCCCGGGTCGTGATCGTGCCGCCCACCGTCTTCGGTGGCACGGAGCTGGCGGACCTGTTCCGGCGCAACGCGGTGACGCACGCGTTCATCACGCCCACCGCGCTGTCGTCCATCGAGGACGTGGGACTCGAATCGCTCCGGGTCCTCGCGGTGGCCGGCGAGGCCTGCCCGCCGGAGCTGGTGGAGATCTGGGGCAAGCACCGCAACATGCACAACGGGTACGGGCCCACGGAGACGACCATCCAGGCGAGCGTCAGCGCGCCGATGCGTCCGGGTGGGGTCGTGAACATCGGCGCACCCGCGCTGGGGTTCGGTTCGCTGGTCCTCGACGAGCGTCTGCAGCCCGTCCCGGTCGGTGTGCCCGGCGAGCTGTACATCACCGGACCCGGACTGGCACGCGGGTACCACAACCGGTCGGCTCTGACGTCGGAACGGTTCGTCGCCTGCCCGTTCGGGGAGCCCGGCCGCCGGATGTACCGCACCGGAGACGTGGTGCGCTGGCGCGGCGACCACACCATCGAGTACATCGGCCGCACCGACTTCCAGGTGAAGGTCCGCGGCTTCCGCATCGAACTCGGTGAGATCGACGCCGTCCTCGCCCGCCACCCCGCGGTCGCGTTCGCGGCCACCATCGGTCACACCGGGCCGTCCGGCGACACGCTCCTCGCGTCGTACGTGCGGGCGGCCGAGGGCCACGACCTCGAGCCGGCGGAGTTGCGTACCCACGCGGCCGACCGCCTGCCCGCACACATGGTCCCGTCCGCGGTGGTCGTCCTCGATCAGATTCCGATGACCCCGGTCGGCAAACTCGACCGCAAGGCGCTGCCCGCGCCCGAGTTCGGCACCACCGGTGCGGCCTTCCGGGCGCCGACGACGGCGACCGAGCGGATCATCGTCGAGGCCTTCGCCGAGGTGCTGGGCGTGGACCGCGTCGGTACCGCCGACAGCTTCTTCGACCTCGGCGGCAACTCGATCGTCGCCACCCGGGTGATCACGGTGCTGCAGGAACGCCTCGGGAGGCAGATCCCGTTGCAGTCGATGTTCCTTGACCCGACGCCCGCCGGCCTGGCACTGCGGGTCGACACCGAGAACGCGGCCGGGTCGCCGGTGGACGAGGCGCTCGGCGTGGTCATCCCGCTGCGACCGACGGGGGAGAAGCCGCCACTGTTCTGCATCCATCCCGGGATCGGCCTGTCGTGGGGTTACGCGGGACTCCTGCAGCACCTCTCGCAGGACCGGCCGGCCTTCGGCCTGCAGTTGCCGATCATCAGCGGCGGCCCGAGCTTCGAGTCGATCGAGCAGCTGGCGCACCGGTACGTGCTGGAGATGCGCAAGGTTCAGGCGCACGGTCCCTACCACCTGCTGGGCTGGTCGCTCGGCGGCGTCATCGCCCACGCGATGGCCGTCGAACTGCGGCGGGAAGGCGAGGCGGTCGACACGCTGGCCGTCATGGACAGCTACGTGACGAACGGGACCGACCAGGGTCCGGAGAGCCTCACCGTGTCCGAGTTGCTCCACGGGCTCGGACTGGACCTCGAGTCCGTTGCCGGGGAGGAACTCACCTACGAGCGGGCGGTCGAGTTGCTGGACGACGCATTCGGGCAGAAGACGGGACTGACACCGCAGCACCTCGAGCGGATCAGCGCCGGATTCACGAACTCCTCGCGGATCATGAACAACTTCCGCCCGCAGGTGTTCGACGGGGATCTGCTGTTCTTCACCGCCGCCGGATCGGCGTCGACGGACCAGCATTCACCGGAGGAGTGGCGGAGTTCCGTCACCGGAGGCATCCGGGAAGTGAAGATCGAGTGCGAGCACAACCAGATGATCGAACCCGAGGTCCTGGCCGTGGTGGGGCCGGTCCTCGAGGATTATCTGAGCACGCACTGACCCGTTTTCGTTGCGGAGGGCCCGCCGTCCATTGCATTGCCGTAACGGGCGGGCCCGAATACCGATATCTCCTGCGAACTCGGTAACAATCGAGCTCTACGCAAACTAGGAGGCGGCATGACGCGCTCACGTATCACGAGCCTCACCGCGGGTGCACTGTGTGCCGCATTCGTCGCCTGCGCCACGGTCGCGAACATCGGGGTCGCGGCCGCCGTGCCGATCTATCCCGCTTCCGACCCCGATCCGTTCTACCTGCAGTCGCAGGGTCTGGCGGCTACGGCGGTCGGCGAGCCGCTCGCGGTCCGTCCGATGCCGCCTCTGCTCGCCTTCCCCGACACCGATGTGTGGCAGGTGAAGTACCGCACCACCAACTCGGAGGACCACCCGATCTCGTCGGTCACCACCGTGCTGGTACCCCGCAATCGGCCGGTGAACGGGCCGTTGCTGTCCTATCAGCACATCATCAACGCGCTCGGACCGCGGTGCGCGCCGTCGCGGACCCTGTACTCGAACGACCCCGACCTCCAGATCAAGGAGGCGCCGGCACTGAACCTCGCACTGCAGCGCGGCTGGACGGTCGCGCTGCCCGACCACCTGGGTCCGAACAGTGCCTACGGTGCCGCGAGACTCGGCGGAACCATCACCCTGGACGGCATCCGCGCGGTGCAGCGGGTGCCCGAACTCGCCGTGGCGGAGAGCCCGGTCGCGCTGGCCGGGTACTCCGGCGGCGGCATGGCGTCGGCGTGGGCCGCGGCGCTCGCACCCACGTACGCGCCGGAACTGGACATCGTCGGTGTCGCCGAGGGCGGTGTGCCCATGAACATCGGCAAGATGGCCAACGGACTCGGCATGCAACCGCATCCGGCGTTCGGCCTCGCGATGGCGGCGGCACTCGGACTCGAGCGTGAGTACCCGGACCGCCTTCCGATCAGCGAGCAACTCAACGATCGCGGTCTGGCGATGCGCGACGAGATGGTCAACGCGTGCACCAACGGCATTCTCGCGGCCGGCGCAGGCCGCAGCGCGACGGAGGTCGCCAAGACCACCGACCTCATGAGCAGTCCGCAGGCCTGGGAGGTGCTGAACGAGAACAGTGTCGAGCTGTATCCGGGTGTTCCGACCGCACCGATCTTCGAATGGCACAGCCCGACAGACGTACTCATCCCGGTCGACTCGATCGAGGCGACCGTCGCGCGTTACTGCGCCGCCGGCGCCAAGGTGCAGTCCGATCTGTTCCCGAGTCCCGACCACCTCACCACCGCCGTGCTGGGCCTGCCGACCGCCCTGGATTACCTCGACGCCCGGTTCCGCGGCGACCCGGCGCCGTCCAACTGCTGATCGGTGCGGCGCCGATCCGCGACGGGCCGCGTGTGCGGCTCTCGCCGGATTGTGTTCTGCCCGTGCACAGTCCGAAAGTTGAGCGTTTGAGCAGATCTACCAGGGGGTATTCGGAATCCATGCACCCCAGCACACGCACCGCAGTCGTGACGGGATCGGACTCGCCGATGGGCCGAGCGGTCGCACTGGCACTCGCGGACGACGGGTTCCACATCGGCCTCGCCTACGCCGCGGACCGGGACGGTGCCGAATCCACCGCCGCCGCCGTCCGGTCCAGATCGGTGAACGCGGCCGTACAGCGCATGGATCTGGCCGACCTGCCCGACTCCGCGGCCGCCGTCGACGAGTTCGCCCGGGAGCTGGGCGGAATCGGCGTTCTCGTCAGCTGCCCCGGCAGTACCGCCGTCGAATGCATCCAGCGCGCCGTCCGGTACATGATCGCGAGCGGTGGGGGCGGCCGGATCGTCAACATCACCCCCTCGTCGTCCGGGCTCGGCGGACTCACCGGTCTGCTCGCCGCCGAACTGGCGCGATACTCGATCACCGTCAATTCCGTCGTGGTGCCCGTGGCCGAACCGGACTTCGCATCGCCCGGCCCCGACGACCGGGAAGTCGCCGCCGTCGCGTCGTATCTGACCGCGCCTGCCGCAATGTTCGTCACCGGGGCCGCCTACGTGGTCGACGGCACCCGGATCGCCATGATCCCGCACAGCCTCACCGAGGCAGGCACGCGGCGGCCGGCCCGCCGCGCCAACCGCATCCGGTCCTACACCGGCCGCTGGGCGCCCACCCGCTGGACGCGGTGATCCGGTTCGCGGTGCCCTGAAACTCGCGGACCCGCAGCCGAAAGCGTCGTTGCCGCCGCGCACCGGGAGTACCGTGTGCGCAGGGGGGCTGCGAGTCGAGAGTGACGGTGTGATGCCGGCGGCAGTGAAGGGCACAGTGGGAAATCTGCCCCACGAACTGACGAGCTTCGTCGGCCGTCGCCGTGAGGTGACCGAGGCGCGACGTCTGCTGTCCGTGTCACGGCTGGTGACACTCGCCGGAATCGGTGGTGTCGGGAAGACCCGGCTGGCGTTACGGGTGGCCGCCGATGCGAGTCGCGCATTCGAGGACGGCGTGTGGCTGGTCGAGCTGGGGGAACTCGACGACGACACGACACTCGTCGACGCCGTGTCGGCGGCACTGCGACTGCGCGAGCAGCGCTCCGGGAACCCGGAGGTGCTGCTGACCGAGTACCTCGCCACCCGGCAACTGCTGCTGGTGCTCGACAATTGCGAGCACGTGGTCGCCGCGGCCGCCGCGTTGTCGGAGACGTTGTTGCGGAGCTGCCCGGAGTTACGGATCCTCGCGACCAGCCGCGAACCGCTGGCCATCGGCGGCGAGGCGGTGCTGCGGGTGCCGCCGTTGACGGTGCCGGAACCCGAACGCTCGTCCCTGCAGGGCCTGCCGCAGTACGAGGCGGTGACACTGTTCGTCGAGCGAGCGGCCACGGCGGTGCCGGAGTTCGAACTCACCGAGGACAACCACGTGGCGGTCGCCCGGATCTGCCGCCAGCTGGACGGGTTGCCGTTGGCGATCGAGCTGGCGGCGGTGCGGCTGCGGGTGATGTCGGCGGAACAGATCCTGCAGCGGCTGACCGACCGCTATCGGTTGCTGACGGTCGGATCGCGGGGCGCGCCGAGCCGGCAGCAGACCCTGCGGCTGTGCGTCGACTGGAGTCACGAGCTGTGCACCGAGGAGGAACGTGAGCTGTGGGCGAGGCTGTCGGTGTTCGCCGGCGGCTTCGAACTGGACGCGGTGGAGGGAATCTGCGCCGGCGACCTGCCGGTGGAGAACGTCCTCGACGTGGTCGCGTCGTTGATCGACAAGTCGATCCTGATCCGTGAGGAGTCGGGGCCGGCGGTGCGGTACCACCTGCTCGAGACGGTGCGCGACTACGGTCGGGAGAAATTGCAGGAGGCGGGGGAGTACGTGTCGCTGCGCCGCCGGCACCGCGACTGGTACGAGCAGTTGGTGGTGCGGTGCGAATCCGAGTGGATCGGACCCCGGCAGGTGATGTGGATCAGCCGGCTCGACGCGGAGACGCTGAACGTGCGGGCTGCCCTCCACTTCTGCCTGACCGAGCCGGCGGAGGCCGAGACGGGCCTGCGGATTGCCGCCGCCTTGTACCCGTACTGGCGCGCCCGCGGACTGCTCCGCGAGGGTCGCCGCTGGCTCGGGCAGCTGCTGGGACGGCACCCGGGCGGCGCGAGCCGGGAACGGATCGAGGCGCTGTACGTCGACAGCGTGCTCGCGGGCATGCACGGCGACCGCGAGGCCGCGAAAGCACTGGTCGACGAGGGCGCCCTCCTCGCCGAGAGGAACGGGGACACGCTGATGCGTGCCCTGGTGGTCCACGCCGCCGGGTGCTGCGCCATGTTCGCCGGGGACCTCCCGCGCGCGCGGGTGTGCTTCGAGGAGGCGCTCGCCGAGTTCCGCGACAAGGGCAGCCTGCTCCAATTGACGTGGGGACTGCTCGGGTTGGCCCTGGTCAGCGGCATGCAGGGCGACGGGGCGGTGGCGAAGATGTGCGGATCCGAGATCTTCGCGCTCACCGAGGCCCACGGCGAGTCCGTCTACCGGGGCTGGTCGCTGTGGGCCGCGGGGATGGCGGCGTGGCAACGCGGGCACCTCACCCTCGCCGACGACCACGTGAAGCAGGGGCTGCGGCTGTCACACCTGGTCGACGACCGGATCAGCGCCTGCGGGGCCCTCGAGGTGCTCGCCTGGGTCGCGGTCGGCTCCGGCCGGGCCCAGCAGGCCGCCGAACTGATGGGCGCCGCGGAGGCCGTCGCGCAGACCGTCGGAAACCCGAGCACCGTCTACCCCAATCTGCTCGTCCACCACGCCGAATGCGAACAGCAGGCACGTGCCGTGATCGGGGACCGCGCGTTCGACGCCGCGTTCGACCACGGCATGCACACGTCGTTCGACGATGCCGTCGCCTACGCGCTGGACGAGCAGCGACCGGAGGCGGTGTCGGCGTCGAACGGGGCGACGCACCTGACCCGACGCGAATGGCAGGTCGCCGAACTGGTCGCCGACGGGCTCACCAACAAGGCGATCGCGGCCCGGTTGGTGATCTCGCAGCGCACCGCGCAGGGGCATGTCGAGCACATTCTCGCGAAACTGGGTTTCAATTCTCGCACCCAGATCGCGGCGTGGATCGTCGAACACGCACAGGACCCGCACCCCTGACCGGGCACCCGCGCGGGACGAAATAGGTATGTCCCCGGGTCGTTCAGCCGCTGTACTTCGCCGCCGCGGACGGGATGCTCATACGCGTCCCCCCAATCCGGCTCCAGACCGAGGCCCCCGATGTCCACTGATCCCCGAACACACCGAAAGCCCGACCCCCAACTTCCACGGCCCCCGATTCTCCGTCGGGCGCACACCGACCGGTGTCTTGTGTGGATCGGGGGAAACCGAATGGCAGACGACGTGGTGGGGCAGGAACTCACGGGGGTGACCGCGTGACCACGGACGGCATGACCCGCTGGCAGGGACTCGCCCAGAAATGCGAACTGATGATCCAGCGCTGCCTCAACTGCACGACCCTGCTCGCGCCGTTGATGGCCACCTGCTCCGCGTGTCAAGGCTCGAACCTCGAGCGGGTCCCGTCGTGCGGCGTCGGATCGATCGTGTCCTCGAAGGTGGTCCACCGTGAGGTGAACGAGGCGGACCGCGGTCTCGTCCCGTGCACGATCGCGATCGTCGAACTCGACGAGGGACCGTGGGTGTACACCTGGATCGACGGCGACGTCCCGGCACCGTCCGACTGTCCGGTTCGCGTCGAGTTCCGTCCCGCGTCGAGGGCGGAACAGTTGCCTGTGTTCGCGGTCCGCTCCGCCGGTCAGCGGTGATCGGCGTGACGACACAGACCGCGGACGAGCCGGAGGAGGCATTCGGCACCGACTGGCTGCGCCTGGCACTTCGCCGGTGCGAGCTGCTCGCGCAGATGCACTCGGTGAGCTCGGATGCCCGGTGGATGATCAGCTTCGCGATCCAGTGGGCACCGTTCGGTGGTGCGAGCGCGGCGGAACTGCTGGAGCGTTTCGGCGTCAGCCGCAGACGCTTCATGGAACTCGTGCTCGAGGGACTCGCGCCGAAGTCCACCGACGTCCAGAAGATCCGCGCCATGAAGAGTCACCTGCGCACGTCCCTCGTGCAGGCGTGGAACGTGCAGTAGCCCCGCGCGATCACCCGGGCAGGAGATCGTCCAGGTGGATCGGCACCTTCCGGACCCGGACCCCGGTGGCGTGACGAACGGCATTCGCCACCGCGGCCGCGGCGCCGACGATGCCGATCTCACCGACACCCTTCGATCCCATCGGATTGGCGTGCTCGTCGACGTCGTCGAGGCACACCGCGTCGAGGTACCTGATGTCGGCGTGCGTGCTGACGTGGTAGGAGGCAAGGTCCTGGGTCACGACGTGACCGAACCGGGGGTCGTTCACACTGCTCTCGTGCAATGCCATGGAGATCCCCATCGTCATCCCGCCGAGGAGCTGCGACCGGACCGTGCGGGTGTTGATCACCCGGCCGATCGCGAACACCCCGAGCATGCGTTCGACGCGGATCTCGCAGGAATCGCGGTGGACATGCGCCTCCACGAAGTGAGCACCGAACGAATGGAGCGCGACCCTGTCGGCGTCCGGGTTGCCGGGCGTCCCCGCACTCGCCTCCGCCCCCGGGGCGGGGGACGTGCCGTGCTCGCCCCGGAACGCGCGCGCCGCCGCGACGATCGCACTGCCCCAGGAACTGGTTCCGGTGGAGCCGCCCGCGACGGTCGCCGACGGAAGATTCGTGTCGCCGATCTGCAAGGCGATCGCGTCCAGGGGACAGCCCAGCGCGTCGGCGGCGATCTGGGTGAGCGCGGTCCACGCCCCGGTTCCGATGTCGACCGACCCGATCTGCACGGTGTAGGTGCCGTCGGATTCGTACACGATCCGGGCAACCGACCCCGGTGACGTGTTGGCGGGATACGTCGCGGACGCCACGCCCATCCCCACCTGCCACTCCGAGTCCGACCGAGCCCGCGCCGCCGCGTCGCGGTCCGCCCACCCGAAACGCCGGGCGCCCTCCCGTAGGCAGTCGGTGAGGCGCCGCCCCGACCACGGCCGGCCCGTACTCGGGTCGACCTCGGGTTCGTTACGGATCCGCAGTTCGATCGGGTCGAGCCCGCAGGCCTCGGCCAGTTCGTCCATCGCCACCTCGGCCGCGAACATACCCGGGGTCTCGCCGGGCGCACGCATCCAGGAGGGTGCGGGGACGTCGAGGGACGCGAGACGGTGGGTGGTGTACCGGGTGGGTGTGGAGTACATCATCCGCGACGGGACCGCCGCCTGTTCGGCGAACTCCTTGATCTTCGCGGACTGCACGATCACCTCGTGGGAGAGCGCGGTCAGCCGTCCGTCCGCGTCCGCCCCGAGCCGGATGTGCTGCACCGTCGGCGTGCGATACGCCGACAGCGCGAACATCTGCTGCCGCGTGAGCGCGAACTTCACCGGCCTGCCTTCCACCCGCTGCGCCGCCATCACCACGAGCACGTCGTGCGCGTGAGGCAGTCCCTTGGAACCGAAGCCGCCGCCGACATACGGTGCGATCACCCGCATCTGCTCGACTTCGAGTCCGAACAGCGGTGCCAGCGTCTTCCGCACGGAATGGACGCCCTGCGTCGAATCGTGCAGCGTCAGAACCGGTCCGGTGCCACCCGGAGCCCACCGGGCGATGGCGGCGTGCGGTTCCATCGGATTGTTGTGTTCCATCGCCGTGGAGTACACCTCATCGACCGTGACCGCGGCGGCGGCGAGTGCCGCGTCGACGTCCCCGTCCTCGGTGTCGGTCGGGAACCCCGCGTTGACCTCCTCGGGGGCGTACAGGTCGTCTCGGCCGGAACGGAAGTCGGTGTCGTGGGCTTCCGCGTCGTACGCGACGCGCACCAGGCTCGCGCCGTGCCGGGCGACCTCCGGTGACTCCGCCACCACCGCACCCACGAATTGGCCGCGGAAGTGGACCTCGGGGTCCTGCAAGATCGCGAGTTCCCCGTCCGAGGTGTCCGCGAGGCGGGGCGCATCGAACACCGTCAGGACCGCGAGCACCCCGTTCAGCGCCTCGGCGTCCGCCGTGTGCATCGCCGTGACCCGGCCACGTCCGATCGTCGACAGGATCGGAAACAGGTACGTCGGGTCGTCCACCGAGTGCTCGAACGCGTACACCGCCGTACCGGTCACTTTGTCGTGGGCGTCCACGCGTTCGGCGGAGGTTCCGATCACCTTCGGTTCGACGAGAGTCATCGGCGCGTCTCCTCGGCGAGTGAACGGAGTACCGACGCGAGCACCCGGCGGGTCAGTGCGACCTTGAACTCGTTTCCTGGAAGCGGTTGTGCTGCACTGAGTTCCGTGTCAGCAGCCTCGGCGAACGTGTCCTCCGTGGGCGTCGCCCCGACGAGGACCTCCTCGGCGAGCGTGGCGCGCCAGGGCCGGTGCGCGACCCCGCCCAGCGCGACCCGGGCCGACGTGATCGACCCATCCCCGATCGTCAGTTCCGCGGCCACCGACACCAGCGCGAACGCGAAGGAGGCACGGTCGCGCACCTTCCGGTACGCGGACCGGTTCCCGGCAGGCGGCGGGGGCAGCTCCACGGCGGTCACGAGGTCGCCGTGTGCGAGGACGGTGTCGCGATCGGGCCGGTCCCCGGGAAGCCGGTAGAACTCGTTCAGCGGGATTCGCCGCTCACCGTCGGCACCGCGGACCACCACGACACCGTCGAGCGCCGTCATCGCGACAGCCATGTCGGACGGGTGCACCGCGATGCAGTGTTCGGAGGCACCGAGAATGGCGTGGTAGCGAACGTAACCGCCGATCGCGGAACACCCGGTGCCGGGCTCCCGCTTGTTGCAGGGCGTCGTGACGTCCTGGAAGTACACGCAGCGCGTCCGCTGAAGCAGATTTCCCGCCGTGGTCGCGAGGGTGCGCAGCTGTCCCGACGCACCGGAGAGGAGCGCACGCGACAACATCGGGTACCGGGCGCGGACGACGTCGTGCGCGGCGAGGTCGCTGTTGCGGACCGCGGCCCCGACCCGGAGCCCGCCGTCCGGAAGTTCGACGACGTCATCGAGGGGGAGGCGGCGCACATCGACGAGGAGATGCGGTTGCGCCACCCCGAGCTTCATGTGGTCGACGAGGTTGGTGCCGCCGGCAAGGAACGACGCCCGAGGATCACCCGTGACCGTGGCGACGGCACTGTCGACGTCGGTGGCCCGCTCGTAGTCGAAGGGAATCACGCCTCCGCCGCCTGCCGGATCGCCGCGAGGATGTTCGGGTACGCCCCGCACCGGCAGAGGTTGCCGCTCATCCGCTCCCGTATCTCGTCGTCGGTGAGTTCGGGCGGAGCGGTCAGGTTCTCGGTGACGGCGCTCGGGTGCAGGGCCAGGAACTCGTCGAACATCCCGATCGCCGAGCAGATCTGACCGGGCGTGCAGTACCCGCATTGCAGCCCGTCCTGCTCGACGAACGCCTGCTGAACGGAATGCAGCACCTCCCCGTCGGCGAGCCCGTGTGCGGTGACGACGCGTTCACCGTCGTGGGCGACAGCGAACGTGAGGCAGGACGTGGCGCGTCTGCCGTCGAGGAGGACGGTGCACGAGCCGCACTGGCCGTGGTCGCAGCCCTTCTTCGGTGCGGTCACGCCGAGGTGGTCGCGGAGCGCGTCGAGCAGCGTCGTGCGGGTGTCGACTTCGAGGGTCCGTTCCTCACCGTCCACGGTGAGGACGACCTTCCGGTAGCGGGGGCTGTCCGCGACATTCATGTAGACGGGTTACCCGCGGTGACAGATCCCGAATCAGTGTCGGCGGCCGCGGGAATTGGTTCCCCTCACGACGGACTGGGTACTTGCTGAACCCGGAAACAGTGAGTGATCAGGAAGGGACGTCATGCGCGTCGAGCACATCACGGTGGTCGTGCCCGCCCACGACGAGGAAGCGCTGCTGCCGAAGTGCCTGGAGGGGTTGCGCACCGCCGCGCGGGCGGTATCCGTGCCGGTCACGACGGTGGTGGTACTCGACGGGTGCACCGATGGCAGCGAGGACGTCGTCCGCAGAGAGGACGTCGACGTCGTGGTCCTGGGTGCGCGGAACGTCGGCGCGGCCCGGCGCGCGGGTTTCGAGTCGGTCGCGCCGCGACCACACGAATGGTTCGCCACGACGGACGCGGACTCGCGCGTCCCCGCGCACTGGCTGTCATCGCACCTGCAGCACGCGAGTCGTGGGGCGCAGTTGGTGGCGGGCACGGTGGCGGTGACCGACTGGTCGGGGTGGCCCGACCACGTCCGGTCACGGTACGGCAGCGCCTACCGGTCCGGCGCCGCCCATGGGCACGTGCACGGCGCGTCCCTCGGATTCTCCGCGGATCTGTATCGGGAGGTGGGAGGTTTCGCCGCACTACCCGCGCACGAGGACGTGGATCTGGTGCAGCGGATGATCGAGCGGGGAGCGAACGTGGTGTGGAGTATCGACTCCCCGGTGGAGACGTCGGCGCGCGTCGAGGCCCGCGCCCCGCAGGGTTTCGCCACGTACCTCGAGGGACTGCAGGACCGATGAGCGCCGACGTGACCCACGACAGCAGTCCCACCGACGCCGCAGTGTGGGCGATCATCCGTTCGGGGGACGCGGAACTGCCGCTGCCCGGCGGCGGGTCGACCGTTGCCAGATGGGCGCGGCTGACGGAGTGGTGCCGCCGCGATCTCTCGGTCGGCCGGCTCCTCGAGGCACATGCGGACGCGGACGCGATCCTCGCCGAACTCGACGGGACCCGCGCCGGCCGGGACGAGTTCTGGGGCGTGTGGGCCAGCGAGCCACCGCACCCCGTGGTGGACGCGTTCCACGACTCCTCCGGGTGGCGCCTGCGGGGGACGAAGGCGTGGTGCTCCGGGGCGTCGATGTGCACGCATGCCCTGGTCACGGCACGACTTGACGGGCAACCCCGGCTGTTCGCCGTCGATCTGCGGGAACCGGGGGTCACGGCGGGACACGGAGGCTGGCGGAATGCAGGCATGGCAGCGACCGACACCGAGTCGGTGACGTTCGACAGCGTTCCCGCGCGACCGGTCGGCGCGGCGGCCGAGTACCTCGACCGTCCCGGGTTCTGGCACGGCGGCATCGGGGTTGCGGCGTGCTGGTTCGGGGGCGCGCTCGCCGTCGCGGAACCGCTGCGGGTGCGAGCCCGGAGCGACCGCGCGGACAGTCACCAGCTCGCGCACCTCGGTGCGATCGACATCGCCGTCAGCGCGGCACGATGGGCACTCGGGTCCGCGGCCGGGGAGGTGGATACGAGTCCCCTCGATCGGAGGTCCGCCCAGGTGCGCGCGTTCCGGGTCCGGGGACTGATCGAACGGACCGCGAGCGACGTGATCGACCGCGTCGGCCGCGCGCTGGGTGCCGCGCCGCTCGCGACGGACGCCTGCCATGCCCGCAACGTCGCGGACCTCCTCGTCTACATCCGGCAATCTCACGCCGAGCGGGATCTGGCGACACTCGGCGCACTCGTCGCGGGGGAGGACTGACAGTGGACAACCGCACCAGGTTCCGGGAGAAACCCATCTCCACGCGCGGCACACCCGAGGACGAATGGCAGCCGTGGCTGGCGTCGACCCCCTTCCTGCCGGTACCACTCACGGAATGCGACCGGTTGGTCGTCGTCGCACCCCATCCCGACGACGAGGTGCTCGGCGTGGGCGCACTGATGGCCACCGCCGCGGCCGGCGGCACACCCGTCGTCGTGGTGGCGGTGACGGACGGTGCGGCGTCCCACCCGGGCTCGCCGACGCTGTCGCCCGACGCGCTGGCCGCCGCCCGGATCGCGGAATCGAACCGGTCGACAGCACTGTTGGGCGTCGGCGAACCACTGCGACTCGGATTACCGGACGGCGGGGTGCGCGCGCACGAGCACGAACTCACCACCCGCCTCGTCGACGTGCTCACTGCGACCTCCGGTGAAGGGAAGAGGGTGTGGGTGCTCGCGACGTGGCGAGGCGACGGCCATCCCGATCACGAAGCGACCGGAAGAGCTGCGGCAGAAGCATGTTCGATGACCGGTCACCGTCTGGTGGAGTACCCGGTCTGGATGTGGCACTGGGCACGGCCGGCCGATCCGGCGGTGCCCTGGGACCGGATGCGCGTCCTGACCCCGGCCGCGGAGATCCTGGCACGCAAACGCCGTGCCGTCGACGAATTCCGCACCCAGATCCTCCCGCTGTCCGAGGACCCGCGGGACGCCGCGATCGTCCCACCGTGGGTGCTCGCGAGACTGATGCGGACGACGGAATGGGTGCTGTGGTGAGCGCGATGGATCCCGGCTACTTCGAGACGATGTACGCGGAATCGGCGGACCCGTGGGGTTTCGACGAACGGTGGTACGAACGCCGCAAGTACGCGCTCACTCTCGCCGCCCTGCCCCGTCGGCACTATCGGCGGGCGTTCGAACCGGGGTGCTCGATCGGCGTGCTCACCGCGCACTTGGCGCGGCGCTGCGACCGGGTCGTCGCAACGGACGTGGTTCCCCGCGCGCTGGAGAGCGCACGGGATCGTCTGCGCCGCGAAGGAGTGGCCGACCGGGTGGAACTCGGCCGGGCATCGCTGCTAGATCCGTGGCCACCCGGCACCTTCGACCTCGTCGTGCTCAGTGAGGTGCTGTACTACCTGACGCCCACCGACGTCACCACGACGCTGGGACGTGCCGTCGACGCACTGGAAGAGGGCGGCACTCTCGTGGTGGTTCACTGGCAGCATCCGGTGCCGGAATATCCGCAGACCGGCCGCGCGGTGCACGACACGGTCGCCGCGACCGTCGGCTTCCACCGTGCCGGGTCGTATCAGGACGCGGACTTCCACCTCGACGTCTACACCCGGGGTCCGGTGCCCTCGGTGGCCGCGGCGGAAGGGTTGAGCTGACCGGGCGTCGCCCTCACTGTTCGGGCAGGCTGCCCGTCTCGAGGAAGATGACGCGCCTGCCGATCTCCACCGTGTGGTCGCAGAACCGCTCGTAGAAGCGGCCGAGCAGGGTGATGTCGACTGCCGACTGGACACCGTGCGGCCAGTCCTCGGCCTGGGTGATCGTGAACAGGCTCCGATGGAGATCGTCCATGGCCTCGTCCGCCGTCAGCAATCCGCGCGCGCGCTCGGGATCGCGGTGTTGCAGCACCTGCTCGGTTTCCTTCGCCTGCGCCACGGCGACGGCGCCCATCTCGGTGAACACGTCCAGGACCTCGTCGGGGACGACGTGGTCGGGATGCCGCCGGCGGGCGATCTTCGCGATGTGCACCGCGAGACCGCCCATGCGGTGCAGATCCGCGGAGATGTGGAGGCCGCCGACCATGAATCGGAGATCGTGCGCGACCGGCGCCTGCAGCGCCAGCAGGGCGAAGGCACGCTTCTCCCAGTGCGCCGCGGCGTCGTCGAGCTCGCCGCTCACGTCCATGACGTGCTCGGCGAGCTCGAGGTCTGCCTGCAGCAGTGCGGCGCTCGCCTCCGACATCGCGGTAACGGACAGCCGGCACATCGAGGCGAGGTCGCCGGACAGGCTGTCGAGATTTTCCGCGAATCGAGTACGCATCGGCTCAGCCTAGGGGTGTTCTGTGACAACTGCCTCGATCTACCGGGGGTCGGCGTGGGCCAGCTTCCGGTACCCCTGCGCGCCCGCGCGATCCACCGCCGCCTTGACCAGGCCGAATACGGTGCCCTGCACGGCCGCCGCGATCAGCACCTCGCGGGTGCTGCGTGAGAGATCCTTGGGGTCGGGAGCCTCGGATTCGCCCGCGACACGCTTCCACACCTGACCGAAAACCGCACTGGCCGCGATTCCGCCGCCGACACTCGCGGCCAGCGCCAAAGGTTTGTACATTGCCTTCGATACGGCACTCATGTTCCCGCCCTTCGCATTCGATCCCGTCGATCGCTCTCGGTACGGCGAGTACCCGTATTCTCCACCCTCACACGGCGATGCCGCGATGCCGGATTGTTTCGTTCGAGGCCGGGGTGGGGGCAGTGTTCTGTATGACCAACGAATCAGCTGGAGAGCCAACTCGCATCGTCGTGGTGGGAAGCGGCTTCGCCGGATTCGAATGCGCGCGTGCTCTGGTGCGGCGCCTCCGGGGGTCCGATGCCCGCATCACCATGATCTCGCCGCACGACTACATGCTGTACACACCGCTCCTGCCCGAGGTGGCGGGCGGAATCCTGGACGCACGGTTCGTCACCGTTCCTCTGTCCGAGGCCCTGCCGAACGTCGAACTGGTGAAGGGCAGCGTCGATTCTGTCGACTTCGGAGCCCGCACCGTGCACGTGACCGACTGCGAGCAGGGCGTCGAGGTCGTGGCCTGGGATCGGGTGGTGCTCACCCCCGGATCGGTGACCCGTCTGTTCGACATTCCCGGTCTCGCCGAGCACGCCCGAGGGCTCGAGACGCCGGCCGAAGCGCTGTACTTTCGCGACCAGCTCCTCACCCAGATCGAACTCTCCGAGCGCGACACCGATCCCCGGGTCGCCGACGCCCGCCGGACCATCGTCGTGGTGGGTGCGTCGTACGCGGGCACGGAACTCACCGCCCAACTGCGCGCCCTCGCCGACGAAGCGGCCGCGCGGCGAAACCTCGACCCTTCCGAGATCCGGTTCCTGCTGCTCGACGCGGCCGACAAGGTGATGCCGGAGGTGGGGGAGAAGCTGGGCAGCAAGGTGCTGGACGTACTGCGCGCCCGCGGCGTCGACGTGCGACTGGAAACCACCCTCACAGAACTCGGACCCGAACACGTCACGCTCGACGACGGCACCGTCGTCCCCACCCGGACCGTCGCCTGGGTGACGGGAGTGACCGCCAGCCCCCTCATCGACACGCTCGGGTTACCCACCGAGAAGGGACGGTTGACGGTGCGCCCCGACCTCTCGGTGGACGGGCATCCCGACGTCTTCGCGGGTGGCGACGCCGCGGCTGTTCCGGATCCGAAGAACAGGGGATCGATCACCCCGCCCACCGCCCAGCATGCCGTCCGGCAAGGGCAGGCGCTGGCCCGCAACGTGGCGGCAAGCCTGGGCGTCGGCGACCCGAAACCGTACAGCCATCGCGACAGGGGACTCGTCGTCGATCTCGGCCCGGGATTCGCCGTCGCGAACCCCCTCGGTATCCAGCTGTCGGGTTTCCTCGCGAAGGTGGTCACGCGCGCCTATCACCTGTATGCCATGCCGAACGCGGCCAATCGCTGGGCGGTCGCTCTCGCCTACCTCACCGATCTGCTGTTCCCCCGGCCCCTCGTGTCGATCGGGCTGGTCACCGATTCTGAGTCGCGATTCGCGGCAAGCGAGGGCGTACGAGCACAGCACTGAAACCATTCGTCTCGGTCTGCGACCGCAACGAAAGGAATCGATGATGGCGGAGAGCAAGAAGGAATTCGTCGCACTTCGCCTCGACGGAGTGATCCACGAATGTGAGGCGGACGCGCCTGCCGGCGCCTAGGAGTCCAGCAGCCTCGCGAGCGGACTGGACTCGAGGTGGTCCAGTAGGTCCTGTGCGTCCTCGAATACCGCCTCCGCGCCGGCCTCTGTCAATTCGGCGCGGGAAATTCCGCCGCTGAGGAGACCGACAAAGGTGACCCCGGCCCGGGACGCCGCTTTGCCGTCCCACACCGCGTCGCCCACCATCACCGCAGTGTCCGAGGACGTGGACGAGCGGTCCATCGCTGCGCGAACCACTCCGGGATCCGGCTTGGCGTGATCGACGTCCTCGGACGACGTGGTGTGCGCGATGTACGAGTCGACCGACAGGACCTCCCGCAGCACGTCCAGCTCTTCCTCGGGGGCGGAGGTGGCGAGGACGACCTGCACACCGCGCCCGTGCAGTTCCCGGATCAGCTCGCGTGCCCCGGCGAGCGGCCGCATGCTGTCGCGCGCACCGAGGTAATAGGTCTTGTGGAGATCCTTGGCGCGGTCCCCGAGCGTGTCCGCGTCGTCGCCGAGGAGCGACTGCAGGAGAAGCGACGAATCCAGTCCGATCGCGCGGTGCACCCGCCAGGCGTCCACGTCGTGCCCGACCTCCCGGAACGCTCGCTGCCACGCCCGCACGTGCAGGTAGTTGGAATCGACGAGTGTGCCGTCGACGTCGAACAGTGCCGCTCGTACGGCGGACGGAGATTCCGAAGGCATACGCTCGAGCAAACCACAGGGCCCGGTCCGCGGCGACCATTGCGCGGCTCACGTTTTCGATGTGGTGAACGTGGGTAAGCGCGGAGTGTCCGCAGGTACTTGTTCGAGGGAGTGGTCGTCATCGAGGCACATCACGACACGTCGGCTTCAGCTTCGGACGTGTGGTCCGTTCTCGCCAACGGGTGGCTGTACCCGTCGTGGGTGGTCGGGGCGTCACGCATGCGTGCCGTCTCCGCCGACTGGCCCGCCGTCGGGAGCCGTTTGCACCATTCGGTCGGTGCCTGGCCCGCGTTGATCGACGACTCCACCGAGGTCCTCTTGGCCGAGGAGAACCGCGAACTGCGGCTGCTGGCCCAGGTGACGCCTACGAAGGCAGTTGTTCGTCTGCGACTGGAGCCGCGTGAATCCGGCTGCCACCTCCGAATGTCCGAGGCCGCGGCGTCCGTCCCGTTGAAGTGGGTTCCGCGGACGGCGCAAGACCTCGCGGTCCTCCCACGAAATTTGGAGTGCCTACGCCGGCTCTCATTCCTCGCCGAGCGAAGAACGAAACCCTGACGCCGTGACAGTGCGCACAGTCGACGCCGTCGTCATCGGGGCCGGGCCCAACGGTCTCGCCGCGACGGCCACCCTGGCGGCGGCCGGGTGGGACGTCGTCCTCCTCGAGCAGCAACCGGAACCGGGTGGTGCCGTCAGGTCGGCCGAACTCTTCCCGGGTTTCCGCACCGACCTGTTCAGTGCGTTCTATCCTCTGGCGGCGGTGTCGCCGGTGATCCGGCACCTCGACTTGGAGGGTGTGGGTCTGCGATGGAGTCAGGCGCCCGCAGCGGTCGGGCATCCCAGGCACCCGGACGACGACGATGCCCCGCTGATCCACCGGGATCCGGCCGACACGGCCGCCGACCTCGAGCGCAGGCAACCGGGGGACGGACAGGCGTGGCTTCGCCTCTTCGAGCAGTGGAAGGACGTCAAGGAACCGTTCCTCGATACCCTGTTCAGCCCGTTTCCCCCGGTCCGCGGACCGCGGCGACTGTTGTCGCAGCTCGGCACCGCGGAAGCCCTCCGGCTCGTGCGTTTCCTCATGCTGCCCGCACGCCGGATGACGCACGAGTTATTCGACGGGGAATCCGCCCGAGTGTTGTTGCTGGGCAACGCAATGCACGCCGACACACCCGTCGATGCACCGGGCAGTGGAGTCATGGGTTACCTCCTGACCATGCTCGCGCAGGACGACGGGTACGTCGTCCCGGTCGGCGGGGCCGGCGCCCTCTCCGCCGCGATGGCGGAACGAGGGAGACGGAACGGCGCAGAAATTCGTTGCGGCGAAGAGGTGACGTCGATCGAGGTAACCGGGGGAGTGGCGACAGAGGTGCGGACCGCGGGCGGCGACCGCTATCTGACCAGACGCGCGGTGCTGGCGGATGTCTCCGCGCCCGCACTGTACGGACGGTTGCTGGATGCCTCCGCGGTCCCGGCGGGCGTTCGAGCGGACTTGGAGAAGTTCGAATGGGATACCCCTGTCGTCAAGGTGAACTACGCGCTCGACCGCAAGATTCCATGGCGGTCGCGAAGCCTCGCATCCGCCGGAACCGTGCATCTGGGCGCCGACGACAATGGACTCGTCCGGTGGATGGCCGACCTGACGACAGGCGTGATCCCGACGCACCCGTTCCTGCTGTTCGGTCAGATGACGACGTCGGACCCCAGCCGTTCGCCCGAGGGAACCGAAAGCGCTTGGGCCTACACACATCTTCCGCGGGGAATCACGGACGACGAGTCGGCGGAATTGCTGGCGCACCGCGTGGACGCGATGCTCGAATCGCACGCGCCGGGATTCGCCGAGCGGGTGGTGGGACGCAACGTGCAGCGTCCGGGCGACCTCGAGGCGAGCAACGCGAACCTGCACGGCGGCGCCGTCAACGGCGGCACCGCCCAGCTGTACCAGCAACTCGTCTTCCGCCCGACCCCGGGTTCGTCCGGGCCCGACACGTCGATCGACCGGCTGTATCTGGCTAGCTCGGCCACCCATCCGGGCGGCGGTGTCCACGGTATGTGTGGATACAACGCGGCCCGTGCCGCCTTGGCCGACCACGGGCGGTGGGGGTTGGTACGGAGGAAGGTCCGTGGCCGCATTCTCGACCTCGTGGTCACCCCCGACGGTAAGCGGTCTTCGCACCACCGCTAGGAGTCGATGCCGTCAAGGAGCCGGCGCGGACCTATGGTGTGCGCCCCGAGTGCCTCGACTCGGTCGCGCAGTCCCCGGTCCGCGGTGACGACGGTGATCGGCCGGTCGCCGTCCTCCTCGGCGGCTGCGGCCACCACCTCGACGATCGCGTCGTCGCCCGAACCCTTCGCCGATACGACGTGCAGGCCTCGGAATTCAGGGTTCGCCTCACCGGTGACCGCGGCTTTCGCCGCGCCCTCGAGTACGACCACCACCTCGGCGGCCTCGTCCCGTTGCTGTGCGAGGGCGCTGAGCTCGGCGAGCAATCGTCGCGCCGCGCCGGCGCGATCACGCCACCAACCGTCGGGTCGCGACCCCACGACGTTCGCAGCATCCACCACAACCAGCGCAGTCCTGTCGTCAGCCACGCACTCAGTCTCCTCTCCTCGCATCCGGGTGTGGGTGCTATGACAGAGGTGACGGTCCGTCGTGGCGAGGAGGCCGATATGGACGTCCGCTTCATCTCCGGTGATGGTGTGCGTTCGTGTGCGGTGACGGAACTGAGGGAGTTGCTGGACCGGCCCGACGGATTGGTCTGGGTGGATGTACCGACCTGGGACGACGAGTCGAACGACGCATTGGCCACGGTTTTCGGCTTTCATCCTCTCGCCGTGCGGGATTCGATGAACCGCAATCAGGTGCCGAAGGTGCACAGATATGTGGACCACTTCTTCGTGGTTCTGCACGCGCCGCAGTCGGGAGCGCACGGGCACGTGCACTACGTCGAACTCGACCAGTTCATCGGCGCTCGGTACCTGGTGACGGTGCACGGCCCGGTGAATCCGGCGATCGATCCCTCGACTGCAATGGTCGAGGTGAATGCGGTGCTGGGCCGGCTGGAGTCGGGGAGGTTGCATCCTGCCACCGCGTTCGAGTTGTCGTTTGCGGTTCTCGCCGCGTTGACGGCGCGGATGCGGGCGTACACCGCCGAACTGACCAAGGACGTGTGGAAGCTCGAACAACAGGTCACCGGCGGGCATCTCGGTAACCCGGAAACCTTTCTCGACGAGATGTTCCGGGTCCGACACGGTCTGCTCACGGTCGGCACGATGGCCGCGTTGAGCCGAGAGGTCTACGGCCGGATGGTCACCATTGAGGCGTTCGGCACCGGGAAGGGGCAGGATCTCCTGCTCGACGCGGTCGATCAGTTCCAGCATCTGACCGTGATGGCCAAGGGCCAGAAGGACTACCTCCAGGGCACAATCGAGTTCTACCAGGCACGGACGAACACCAAGATGACCATCGCTGCCGAGCGACTCGCCGTGATCGCGGCCGTCACGTTGCCGATCACGGCCTTGTCTTCGATTATCGGCATGAATGTGATCGTGAACGAACGGACACAATGGCTCTCGGTCGCCGCGATCGTGCTCGTGATGCTCGCCATGTCCGGGGCACTGCTCGTCTGGGCTAAGCGCAAAGGCTGGTTCTGAAGCGGCGTGTAGTTGCGTTCCTCGGGGGAGTGGTGGGTTCGGAGGCAGGGCGCGCTTGTCGGGGGAGGACGCGGTGAGCAGTTCGTGGTGTCCCCACCGTGTGCACTTTCTACATGCTGATGCGGCAACGCCGCATCAGCCCCCGGATGACCGATCTGGTGGAGTTGACTCGGACCCGGACGGAATGCCGTAATTATCCGAATCCGCGGTGGGTCACCGCGCCGGCCCGGGGGAGTGGGGCCACTCGGCAGCACCTCTCGACCGCATTCCACACGGTCCGAGTAGCCCGGACGCCGAGCCTCAGTCAGGCGTCGGGGTAGTGGGGGAGAGGGCGCCGCTGGGCCGGCCAAACGGCCGAAGGGGAGTGGAGCATTCGCCCGAGATTCAACCGGGCGGGTAGGTGGCCGATCGCGAACGATCAAGAATTGCCCCAGCAGCCGATCACGCGCCCCGGATTTCGTCGTTCTCGACTATATGAATCAGCCCGTGACGGAACACGTGTATTTACCGACTATTAGTCCGTACGCATGCACCCACCAATGGGGAATCACCTCCATACGACGTTCACCATCACGACTGCTCACCTCGAAATTCCGCATATAGACACCCGTCGGGGAGCCGATGATGTCTGGCGCTCGCCTCTCGACTGCGCAACGGAGTGTCGAGCCGTGCTGCGGTCACGGTATGGCGAACGGACGACCGTCGCAGAGAGCGCCTGCACGTGGGGGATGGCACCAACTGGCGCGAGGGCGCGTTGTGATGTACAACATACTCGTAAGTTTGTGACTCAGGTCACTCGGCTTCGACCACGGGGAACGCCAACACATGACCCGCACCACGGTGCACCAGGACGATCAGTGCACGATGTCGCCGCCCTCCGCCGAGGAGCCGCGTCGCCACACTTTGCGTCCGACCGTGTACATCGCCTCTGTCTCGGCTGCAACCGCGACCGCACCTGCCGTCGTCGTGACGGGATCCGTCCTCGTCGCGGTGGCCACATCCGTGTCAGTGCTCGCCGCCGTAGCACTCGCCGCGCTCCTGATCTGACCGTCCGCATCGCGGACGCACCCTTCGACCACCACGCGGCACGAGCCGGCGAAGAAGACAGAAAGCACTCCAATGAACACCTTCACCACGTCCACCTCTGCTCGCACTCGCGGCTTCGCCCCTTCCCGTGGCGCAATGAGCACGGTCGAGATCAAGAATCGCATCGAAGCAATGTTCCGCGAGGACGACGAGCGCGAGTCGAAGGCAGTCCGAGCGGAGTAGTTTCCGGCGAAAGATGTCGGCGCCCACCGGGCCGATCCCGTCGAACTCGCAGGCGGGCAAGTCGGCGCAGGTCACCGCCGTACTCGTCGTGGACTCGATCCGCGCGCTCAGCAGCAGTGACATCATCAGCAGTTGGAAAAGGCGCGTCGGGGGTGTCCTTCAAGGTCACGTGCGACTCGGCCGCGTATGTTGGACCGGCCTTGGCGAGAAGCGCACGCGCGGTGTCCCCGACGTCTGCTTCGGATGCCCCCGATTCGGCCGCTTCCCGGTCATGCCGATGCCGATCAGCTGTGCGCGATTTTCCCCACCCTGTCGAAGGCGTCGCGAACCGTGAGGCACGTGGGGATCACCGCGTCGAGTCCGATAGCCTCGACAGGCCGGAGCACCGCTCGATTACCCGCCAGAACCCATGTAATGTGTTGCCGCCTAGCAGATTCCGCAAACTCGGACAGTATCGACAATCCAGAGGTTCCCACGAAGTCGACAGCAGTCATGTCGACGATGATGCGTGAGGAGGAGCCCCCGTCGGTCAGGTGCGCGAGGGCCAGCGCGAAGGAAGGGGCGGCGAGCACATCGATGTCTCCGGAGATTCGTCCCACAGTGGCGTCGGCGTCCGGCGCGAATTCGACGGCCACCCGCAGTCCACGGTCGAGCGTGTCCTGCGTGCGGTGCCCGGTCGGCCGTGCGGTGAGGGGAGTGACGTGGAACGACGTGCGTGATGGTTTCATGACCCTCCGATCGCGTGCAATCTGTGAGTGTCCGCGCGCTGCGGGTGGAAAGGAACGCAGCGGCACCAAGGCCGCAGTGGGAGTGCACACAATATTTGCCCACCGCGCACTGCTGCGGCCTTCGGACAATCTGCGGCTGTGTTCTCAACCACGCGCGATCAACATTACGTCTACACCAGATGGGCATCAACCGATTGCCACCGCCGATCGAACGTAGTCAGGCGCGGATGAGGTCCTGCCCGTGCGCCGTGTCGCGTCAGTCGAATTTCGAATTGTGATGCGCGATGACTTCGCGTGCGACACCAGTGAGTTTGATGTTCATGTCCTGCGACGTCTTGCGCAGCAGATCGAAGGCCCTACCTTCGGAGATGTCGTGGAACGCCATCAACAGTCCGATCGCTTTTCCGATCTCGCGGTTGCTGGCCAAGCCCTCGCGCAGCGTCTGGGCTTCCTGATGTTCGTGGAGCGCTGTCAGCGTCACCGCCGCGAACGCCGTGATCAGAATTGCCTGATCGATCGATTTGTCGGTGAATTCTCCGGGGTTGTCCGAGAACAGATTGAGTGCGCCGACCTTGCGTCCGCGGATCATGAGCCGGAAGCCGGCAGCGCCCCGGACCGGGGTTTCGGCAATAGCCCGACGGGCAAGGCGTGGCCACTGTGTCGAATGGGCGAGCTCGGCCTCGACCTGCGGTGCGTCGTTCTCGATCGCATCGAGGCAGGGCCCTTCCTGCTCGGCTCGTTCGAGCGAGTCGACCTGGGCTGCGATGTCGTCGCTCGCGGCCACGGTGACGTGCCGATCGTTTTCCTTGAGCATGAGGCTGGCGTGGGCACACCCGGGGACCAGTGTGGCGGCAGCATCACAGATGGCCTGGTAGACCTGAGCGAAGTCGTCGCCGTTGTAGACCATCTCGGCCAGCTTCGCGAAGACGGCACTGGGTCCGTCGCCTCCGGTACGCGTCGTCTCCGAAGGATCATTCGGCATCATTCGCCTCCCGAGGTGCACCAACGCGGCGTGAACCGGCGTCGCAAGTCTCGCGACGTCCGACCAATTCTGCCAGAACGGTAACGACCGCTGGTGAGCCGAGGGTCGCCGGCATCGAATGTGGGTCTTCTGTTCGGGTATTGCCACGGTTGCGGCAATGGCTATTGCTCGAACGTATATTCGAATGACCTTGGGGGAGTTGCGGCGGATCTGGCCGAGTTGCGTGTGTTCGCGGCACGGCTGCGAGAGGTTTCCGCCGACGGGGATACAGCGAGTATTCGTGCGGATCGGAGGGCTCGGGGGTTGCCGCGGGCGGACTGGGGCCGCGGGATTGCGTCGCAGATTGCGTTAGCGCGCAGGGAATCCCCGAACCGCGGCGGGCGGCATCTCGGTCTCGCGCAAGCGAAAGCGTTGGCGGTGGAACTCGACGCCGCGTCCGTGGTGCGGCGGCATCGTAAGGCAGTGTCGGAGCGTCGGGTGACGACGCGTCCGGCGCCGGATTCGATGGCCTGTCTGAGTGTGCTGATGCCGGTCGAGCAGGCGGTGTGTTTGCAGGACACGCTCGGCGGGGATGCGGACAGCCTGATCGCCACCGGGAACAGTGGAGGTCGCACCCGCAATCAGTTGATGGTGGACCTGTTGTTCGACCGCGGCACCGGAGCATCAGTGGCGTCGGGTGTGCCGGTGGCGGTGAACCTCGTGCTCTCGGACGAGACACTCCTGGCCGGTGGGCACGAGGCCGCGCAGTTGCAGGGGTTCGGACCGGTGTCGGCGGGGATCGTGCGGCGACTGGTAGCGGACGCGGTGGGGTCGGATGCCGAGGCCACCCTACGAAGGGTTTACGCCTGCCCTCGGTCGGGAGCCCTGACTGCGATGGAATCGCAGTCGCGCACATTCCCGAAAAGTCTCGCGACACTGATCGATCTGCGGGATCAGACGTGTAGATCTCCGTGGTGCGATGCGCCGATCCGCCATCATGACCACATCCGCTCACGCCGGAAGCGGGGGACAACCAGTGTACACAGCGGGTCCGGGCTGTGCGAGGCCTGCAACTACGCGAAGGAAGGCGACGGCTGGACCGCCCGCCCGGTACACAACCCCGGCGGCACCCATCTCCTCGATCTCGGCACCCCGACGGGCCACCATTACCGCTCGGCGGCGCCACCGCTGCCGGCCCCGGCACGGGAGTCGGAGGTCGAGTGCGTTCTGATCGCACAATTGCGTGCCTCCTGACGGCGTCTGCCGAGGCGGAGGTGTAACACCGTTGCTGCAATGTGCGACTTGTCTGTTAACGCGTTGACACCTACTCGGGTGTTCGACACGGGCTACGAGCGGATGGGGTAGACCATGGAACGTCGCGTTTCAGCACGCAAGGTCGCGCATCGACGAAGGATCGTAGGCAGTCTGGTCGCGCCCGGCGCGCTGGGACTGGCGGCGCTACTGGCTACACCGTGGTCTAACCCGGGTTCACCGGCCACGACGGCGACAGCGTTGACGGCGGCCGCCTCGGATGCGTGCTACGACATGGTCAGCATCGCCGTCGCAGGCCGCGGTGACACCCCACGCGAGGGAACCCGGATGCTCGTGGCGCCCGATGGCACGAGGCTTCCCGCGTCGTACTCCAGCGACTACAGCAGTCCCTGGATCGACGAGGTGGTGAATGCGCCGCAGCAATCCGTCGGCGGAGGGTCCTATGCTGCGGTCTACATCGAGTATCCGGCCAACATGAATTCGTACGAGGACGCCGTGAATGCCGGAGTCGACAACACCGAAACCGTCATGCGTTCGATTCACGCGTCGTGCCCGGACACGAAGTTCTCGATCGTCGGCTACAGCGAGGGCGCCGACGTGGCGCGGCGGGTTGCGATGGAGGTCGGAAACCAGGACGGCCAGGACGGCGCGTACGAGATTCTCGATCCCGCGTCCGTGGTCGGCGTCGTCATCCTGGCGGATGCCGGCCGCAACCTCGGGGGAGGACCATTTCCGGGCGCCGAGAACGAATTCCGCAATCCCGACGGCTTCGACCTTGCCTACCAGTCGGCGCAGTCGGGCACGTCCGGGCGGGGAGCATTGCCCGGCACGTCGGGCAGCTTCGGCGCACTGGACGGGAAGGTGGCCTCGTTCTGCTCGGAAGGCGACCTGACCTGCTCCGCACCCGAGAACATTGCGCTACTGCAGCTCGCGATCAACGTGGGACGGCAGTTGAACGTCGACTCGCTGCAGAAGGATGGACTGACCCCTGCGACGGGACAGGATCTCGCGGTGGTGCTCGGGCAGATCGCCCTCGCCGCATTCGCGGACATCCAGTCGCAAGACAATTGGATGCAGTCCGATGAGACGTTCCTCGACGTTCTGGTCAAGGTGTCGGATCCGGCGTACAAGCCCGATGCCGTTGCGGCGCAGTCTGACACGTCAGCTGGTCCGATCTCGTCGAATCAGGCGGTCGACCTGGTCTATCTGCCCGCGAAGGTGCGGAACGAGATCATCGGGTTCATCGCGGACAACCAGAACACGATCCAGGTGGCGATGAGCGACCCGTATCAGCAGACGCTGGGGGAGGGGACCGGCCATCACTTCGACTACTGGCGTGATGCGAACGCCGGCAGCGGAAAACCGCTGACCTCCGCCCAGTACGCTGCGGCCTGGTTGACGCACCTGGCGCAGGAAGCGGAGAAGGGCGAGGCGCGCGCGGCCGCAGCGGAACCGTCGACCGCGAAGCTCGCCGCCGCCTCGACGACGGAAACGGAAGCGACTCAGGTCGCTCCCACCACCACGGACAGCGCGAAGAAGGCTCAACTGGCGGGCAACACGGTCAGTGCGACCACGACAAGTTCGCCGGCACCCACGACGACGGTCGCGACGACTACCTCTTCACCGGAGCCCACGACAGCTGTGGAGGTGGCGGCGGAACCCACGACCCTGCCGTCGGCGCCGCAGGCCGTCTCGGAAGCATCGGTGGTGACCACCACCGCGGCGGAACCCTCTGCAACCACGGAATCGGAGTCGCCGACGACCACCACGCCGGTCGTCACCACGACGACGCCTCAGCCCGCGGCCGGGTGACGCCCGATCAGCCCTGGTCGGCTTCGCGTGCCGCACGCTCGAGGCGGGTCCGGTAGCTCTCCCACCACGTCCGGTCTTCTGCGGGCAAGTTGGTGTTGTCGGCCCGCAGTCCGACGGCCCCGTCCACGAGTTCGCGGACGATGTCCGCGTGCCCCGCGTGCCGATGGGTTTCGGCGAGCACGTGCACGAGAATCCGGTGCAGGGTGACGTCGCGGCGGTCACCGGGCCAGTGCGGTACCCGGCCGGGCGCGTCGAGCGGCAGCGCCCGGATGGTGTCGTCCGCGTGCGCCCACGCTGTGCGGTACTGCCCGACGATGTACTCGCGTGACTCGTCGGCGGTCGCCCACATGTCCACGTTGTCTTCGGCGTCGTCGGTCACCCACGGCGGGAATTCGACGGATCGGCCGAAGGTAGCACCGAAATAGCCGATCTCGACGCCCGTCAGATGTTTGACCAGCCCCAGCAGGTTCGTACCCGTCGGTGTCACCGGTCGACGGATGTCGTATTCGGACAGCCCGTCAAGCTTCCACAGCAGAGCGTCGCGGGCGGTTTGGAGGTAGTGGTGGAGGTCCACCTTCGGATCCGTCAATGCCCTTCCTGATCGGTCAGTTCCTTGCCTTCGAGGGCCTTGACGCGCCGCCGTTCGAGGAGCACGAGAGCTGTGCCGAGGGCGAGGCACAGGACGCAGGCGATACCACCGATCAGCGCCCAGCCTTCGAATCCGTAGCCGGCCGCGACCAGCGTCAATCCGAGCACGGCGATTCCGGCGGCGATCAGGATGTATCCCGGCCAGTTCCGGCTGTCGGTGATCGCCTCACCGGCGTGATTGCGCATGGTGTGGGCGTCGTCCTGCGGGTGGTGCTCGGAGTCCAACTCGCGGCTGGGGCCATTGTCCGGCTGATACGTCACTGCATACTCCTGTGCTCGAGCGGTGATCCGAGTGTCATCAGTCGGTCTCGGTCTCGGTCTCGGCGGAGTCCTCCGCCAACTCGGGTGCGTTCTCTCTCGTGGCCATGCCGCCGTCCTTGCCGTGATCGGTGGGACCGGGACGGCCACCTTTGGGCTCGTCGGCGTCTCCGTGAGTGTCTTTGGTCATGATCGGTCTCTCCTTCAGTGGCTGCGCCGACGACGTTGTCGCACGACGAAGTAGGCGGCGACGAATGCGGAGACGAGTCCGGCGGCCACGGCACCGCGGGGTTGCTGCCGGACCTTGTCGAGTTCGTGGCGCGCGCCGGCTTTCGCGCGTGCGGGTACGTCGACTTTGCGCTGCAGCGCATCCACTGTGGATGCGAGTGCGGCACGCTGTTCGGCGACGGAAGGTTCCGGCTGTGGCTGTGGCTGTGGCTCGGTCATCGAAGCCCTTCCTTGACGGTGTCGACGTCGGCGCGAACACTGTTCGCCGTCCGCTCGGGTACGGGGGGCAGAGCGTTCTTGGCGCGGCGGGCTCCGACCGCCGCCACGACACTGCCCACGGCGAGCAGCACGGCGGCCACGATCAGTGCGGCCAGCCACGGATTTAGTGCCGTCGCCAGTCCCAGAATTGCGGTGGCGACGAGGGCCCCGAATCCGTACAGCATGAGCAGCACGCCCGCTCCGGAGACGCCTGCTCCGATCCCGAAGCGCGTTCCCCTGTCTTTCACTTCGGTGAGGGCGTGGGTCACCTCGGTCCGTACGAGTCCCGATACCTGATCGGTGAGTCGTTCGACGAGTTGGACAGTCGACAGCTCGTCGAGATCGTGTGCTGCGCCGGGCCGTTGGGCCGGCGGGGCATCGGCGCGATGGATATCGGTCATGTCCGTGCTCCTTCCTCGTCTGCGCTCCGCCTACCCGGGAGCGTTCCGGGCGAAACAGGATGCTCTGCCGTCCGGCTCATCGATCGGCGGATTCGCTGGCGGCGTCCCCTTTGTTGTGGGTCGAGCGATGTCGCGATTGCAGGATCGCAGCGAAGCCCCAGAGTCCACAGAACATCGCCAGGGCCACCGCGGCGGCGACAGCTCCGGCAGTGGGCGAGATGACGAAGCTGAAGATCAACGCCACCACACCGATCAGCGCCAGCGCGAGGGTGGCGATGCCGCATATCGCGAGTCGATGCGACGCGGAGACGAGATCCGGCAGCGCGTGCCGGCGGAAGAGCATGCGGTGCAGGCCGGCGGGGGCCACCAGGAGCATGGTCGACGTCACCGACAGCGCGACGGTCGCCAGGTAGATGGCAACCTCGCTGTCCGTGAGGTCCTCGAATCGTTGTTGGAACGGCAATGTCAACAGGAAGCCGGTGAGTAACTGCACGCCCGTCTGTACGACACGCAGTTCCTGGAGAAGGCCGTTCCAGTTCCGGTCGAGCCGTTGAGTCTCGGTCTCGTGCCGGGCGCGGAAGTTCCAGTTCGCATCGTCCCGAGCCGGTCCTCGAGTGTCCATCCCTCACGAGTACCCCATTGCCGGCCCGAGGGCACCATTTCGCGTGGAATACGGGGAGAGCGACGGAACCGGGCCTGCCCATCGTGGGATGGACAGGCCCGGCTCCGTGGTGCAGGGGTTAGCGTCGACCGGCCGTGCTTCGCCCGGTCACGAGCTTGACCAGGAACAGGAGTATCACCGCGCCGAGGAGGCAGGTGAAGAAGCTGAACCAGAGACCGCCGCCTTCGACGTCGGTGCCGAAGAGGCTGAGGATGAAGCCGCCGAGAAGGCCGCCGACGATTCCGACGACGATGTTGAGAATGATTCCCATCTGAGCGTCGGTCTTCATGATCTTGCTGCCGATCCATCCGGCGAGGCCGCCGATGATGATCCAGCCCAGAATTCCCAGTCCTAGCACGTATCAGTCCTTTCGAGGGAGAGTGGTTGCCGGCGATGGCCGATTCCACTCGGAGAAGAGACGCTCGGTGCGGGCCGGTCGTGATCCGGCCCGCACCGTCTCACTGTTCGGCGCGCTGGCGGGCTTCCTGCGCTTCGGCCTTGCCTCGGGCCTTCTCCGCTTCGGCTTCCTTTGCGGCGGCCTCGCGTTGAGCGGCGGCTTTGTCCTGCTGCGCCTTGCCCTCGCGGGTGAGATCGTCCTGACCGGACACCGCACCCGCGGCTTCCTTCGCTTTACCCTTGACGTCTTCGACGACGCCCTTGACGGCCTCTGCCGGACCGCTGTTGTTCTCAGCCATGTTCGTCACCTTTCGGTTGTGGACGGGAGATCGGACAGTGCTCACCGCGCTTGCGCGGCGGCCTGCTTCTCGGAGTGCGCGCCGTCGTTGGAGAGGCTGCCGCCGGAGTTCTCGAGGTGGGCGCGGACGAACCACTGGAACTTCTCGAGTTCGCCGGTCTGGCCGATGAGAAGGTCCTCGGTGATCGGGTCCAGGTCGCCCGTCTCGGAGATCGCCTTGCGGTTGTCCTCGACGACACCGCTGTAGACGAGGTCGAGGGCGCCGAGGTGCGCCTGCGCCGTGTCGCGCTTCACCGAGTAGTCGTCCCAGGTGCGGTCGCGGGCGATCGCGGCCGGGGTGCCGTCGGGCGACTTCCCCAGCGCGGCGATGCGTTCGGCGACGGCGTCCGCGTAGCCACGCACCAGCTCGACCTGCGGGTCGATCATCTCGTGCACGCCGATGAAATTCGGACCCACCACATTCCAGTGAATGTGCTTGAGCGTCAGATGCAGATCGTTGTATGCGCTGAGCCGCTTCTGAAGTATGTCGGCGACTCGCGCTCCCTGATCGTCGGAAAGACCTGGCACGGTGAACTTCGACATTCTGGTCCTCTCTTTCGCTACTACCTGCCGACGGACTTCGAGGCGGTAGGTGCCCGCCTCGGTTGCCGGGCGGAGACTGGGCGCCGGATGAACTCACCGCGTACCCGTGGTGAGAAGTCCCGAATCACCGGACCCTGCCTCGCCGCAACCTGCGTTCGTGTCGAACAACGTTCTTGACTTGATTGCTGAAGTTCCGACAACTCGACCGTACTACAAAATCTATGGCGAGCAAATCAGATCTTCTGCGGTCTCTGACGCGGATGCGCTGGGGTGGGCAGATCTCGATTGTGCAAACGCTCCGCCCGAATCGCCCCGCGCCCGAACGAGAGGCACTAGTTTCGGTCTGATTCGACCAGGGGGTCGACCGTGCGCACGCGGAGGAGGAGCAATGCTCAACGTGGCTCTACTTGTGATTCTGCTCGTCGCGAGCCTGTGGGGCGGCGCAGCCCTCCACAGCCTGGCCGATCGAAGGGCGGCACGATGAGCGCCGGGCACACGCTGCCGGCCCGGCAGTCGACGGCACTGCGCACGGGCACGGGCACGGTGCGATGGTTCAACGCCGAGCAGGGTTTCGGTTTCCTCGCCCCGGCGGACGGATCCGACGACATCTTCGTGCACGTCTCCGAAATCGCCGGAGACGGTCACCGCATTCTCGAGGAAGGGCAGCGCGTCAGCTTCGCCGTCTGCCGCACCGAGACCGGCAACCAGGCGCGCGACGTCCGGGTCGTCTGAGCCCACCGAATCGAGATCGTCGAACCCGCAAGTCGGGACGCATTCGGGCGCACGCACGCCTTTCGTTCGCCGCCGGGTTGAGGGTCGCGGCAGCTGGGTACGCTGCCGAGAGTCGCAGAAACCGACGACACAGACGTGGAGTGCAGATGGCCGAGGTCGACGAGGTTAGACGAATGAAAACGAGATCCGGTGTGCCCGTGGAGCTTCGTGTGGCGGCGGAGTTCGAACAGTTGCCTGTGGTGCGCGCCGTCGCGGAAACTCTCGCCGTTCTGGGAGACTTCACGCTCGACGACGTGGCCGATATCAAACTTGCCGTGGACGAGGTGTGTTCGGAACTGATCGCGGCGACGCCGGGAAGTGCCGAACTGACGTGTTCGTTCGCCGTCACGGAGACGGGGTTGCACGTGACGATCAGTGCCCCCCTCACCCGAGGCGGAGTGCCCAACCGGGAGAGCTTCGGCTGGCACGTGCTCGAGACGTTGATGAATGGGGTTTCGGTATCGGAGGGACCCGTCGGCAACGGGTCCGTCGAACGGACCGTGGCGGTGGAACTGGTCAAATACCGGGGCACCATCTAGTGTCACCGGTTTCGGAACGCAGCGAACGGCACCGTCCCGGCAGAGACGACTACAAGGACGTAGCGCCCACGGTTGCGCGCCTGCGAGCCTTGGACGAGTCGTCGGGGGAGGCGTCCGCGCTGCGCGACGAAGTCATCACACGTTGCCTTCCGCTCGCCGACCACATCGCCCGCCGATTCGGTGGGCGCGGCGAGGCGCACGAGGATCTGCTGCAGGTCGCCCGGCTCGGGCTGGTCAAGGCCGTCGACCGCTTCGATCCGGACCGCGGCTTCGACTTCGTGTCGTATGCGGTGCCCACGATCATGGGGGAGGTTCGTCGGTATTTCCGCGACACCGGCTGGTCGATGCGGGTGCCGCGGCGCATGCAGGAACTCCACGCATTGATCACCAAGGCCGTCGACGAGCTGTCGCAGGAACTGGGACGGTCGCCCTCGGCCAGTGAGATCGCCGCAGAACTCGAACTCGACGTCCGGGAAGTGTCCGAGGGCCTGCTCGCGAAGAACGCCTACCAAACCTTGTCGATGGATGCGGCCATGGGTGATGATCCCGACGACCTGCCACTCGCCGAGACTCTCGGCGAGGAGGATCCGGAGCTTGCGAACGTGGAAAGTCACGCTGCTGTGCGGCCGGCGCTGGAGAAACTTCCGCCGCTCGAACGCCGCGTGCTGATGTTGCGGTTCTTCGGATCGATGACCCAGACGGAAATCGCCCAGCGCGTGGGCGTCTCGCAGATGCAGGTCTCGCGGATTCTGGCGCGCACCCTCTCCGGACTGCGGGAGCAGCTGGGCGGCGGCTGATCGCCCGGGTCAGCCACCCAAACCGGAGACGGTCGATTCGAGCGACGCGGCGTGGAACTCGAGATCGCTCTGCGAGCAGTCGCGGTCTTTCGGGAGCTGCTCGCGCAATTCGTTCCGGGTCACGATGACCAGGGACTGATGCTCGTCGCCCAGTTCACCCGAATCGACGATGGTGGGGGTGCCGCTCTGCAGGATCAAGGCGGGGTCCGGCAGTGGCGAATCGAGGAGTGTCTGCAGGTGGGTTGCGGTTACGTGGGTGTTCATAGTGCCCGGCATACCCGGACGTGCCGGGTTCGAACCGCATCGGTTGACGGTGCGGTGAGCCGGGCACACGGCACTCGTCGCCGCACGAAGGGAGAGAGGACTGTTGCACGTCACCGCGCTCCGACGCCTGTGCTCGTGGGCGGGGGACGGTCAGCGAAACACGGTGGTGGTGCAGTCGGCGAAGGCTGCGACAGCTGCCGTACTCGCGTGGATTCTGGCCGAGCGCCTTCTCGGACTGCCGCAACCGTTCCTCGCGCCCTACGCGGCTGTGTTCATGATCGAGGTCACGGTGTCGCGAACACTGCGGGTGGCCGGTGAGCAACTCGCGGCGGTCTCGCTCGGGGTGATGCTGGCCGCGGTGGTCGGAATCCTGTTCGATTCGGTCACCGTCGGTGTCGGTGTGGCGGTGCTGACAGGTCTCCTACTCGGCCGTTGGCACCGATTCGGTTCCAGCGGGGTGTGGGTGGCGGTCACCGCGCTGCTGATGGTGACGTACGGCGATTCCGATCAGCCGGCGATGCTCGGCGACCGCATCCTGGCGATCGCCCTCGGTGCCGGAACCGGGGTGGCCGTGAATGCGTTGCTGTTGCCTCCGCTGTACCTGCGGCGGTCGGAGCGCGCGCTGACCGGGCTGGGGTCGACCGCCACTGCGCTGTTGTGCGACGTCGCCCGGGAATTGCGAGAACCGGGAACCGGTGGACAGCCCGGTCGTTGGGTCGAACGGTCGGCGGACGTGCGGGTACAACTGGACGACGCCGTGGACGCCGTGGCCTGGACGGAAGAGAGCGCGCGCGCCAACGTGCGACGTGCCGCCGGTCCGGTCGCCGCCGGAACGACATGGGGACGGGCGGTCGTGGCGCTGTCCGAGGGCTGGCCCCAGTGCACGGAGATCGTCCGCGCCACCTCGCTGGCGCTGGCACCGCAACCTCCGTTCGGCCCTCTCGAACCGGAGATCCGTGAGAGTGCGGCCGCATTCGTGGAGGCACTGGCAGACGTGGTCCGGGCCGAATTCGCCTTCGCCGACAGTCGCGACGCTCATGTCGCCGCCTGCCGGAGGGCGGAGGAACGGCTCCGCAACCTCGAGGATGCTGTGTCCTCCCACACCGGTCTGACCCGGGGTTCGTCGATGAGCGCCGGAAGCATCCTCCGGCCGTCCGCGGCGGCGCTGAGTTTGCTGACCGGGGAATCTCCCGCCTCGCCGTCCGGGACGGGATCGGTGGACGAAGACGGTTCCGGGGTCGAGTAAAGTCTTCTCGACGGTAGAGACAACTGCTGCGTTCGTTCAGTGGGTGTCCTGTCGGTTACACCCGGAATTTGAGGTGTATCCGAGAATGGCCGAGACTGTGGGTGAGCGCCCTGGGTCGATGTCCCCCGATCTCGACAGCGCGACGATCGCGGCCCAATTGGGCTCCTTGGCAACCGCGTTGGACGAGTTCAACCGCAATTCCGGTTCGCAGGTGGAGATGAGCCTGCTGCTCCAGCGGGTCTGCGATCAGGTGGTGGACGCGATCGCCGACGCCGACATGGCCGGGATATCGCTGCTGCGCGACGGGCAGGTTGAGACCGTCGCGTACACGGACGAGGCGGTCCGTGAGATCGACATTCAGAACTTCCAGGCCATCGACGGCGACTACTTCGGTGTCGCCGGAACGCGGAAGGTCGTCAAGGCCCGGCTCGGGGAGGCCGCGGCCCGCTGGCCGTCGGTCGCGGACAATCTCGACCAGGCCGGTATGCGCAGCTTCCTGTCCGCGCCGCTCGCCGTCGACGAGGCCCTCGCCGGCACCCTCAACATCTACGGGCAGGGGGATCACGGTTTCAGCGAACTCGACGCCGTGGTGCTGCTCGTCTACACCACCGCGATCGAGGGTCTGCTGAGAAGCGCCCGTAGCGTGGAGTTGGCCAGGAATGAGGTCTCGGGTCTCACGCGGGCCATGAAGTCCCGTGCGGTCATCGAACAGGCCAAGGGGATCGTGATGGCACTGCGGGGCGTGCCCGCGGACCAGGCGTTCGAGATCCTCGTCGCGCAGTCGCAGCAGGAGCACATCAAGTTGGCGGAGGTGGCGCGCCGCATCGTCGAATCGGTGACGACGAATCCCGAGTGAACCCAGGTCCGGGACCGTGTGATCAGTCCACGACCGGAGACAGCGCGCCGAGGAAGGACTGCGCCCAGCGGTGCACGTCGTGGTCGAGCACCTGACGGTGCAGCCGCGACATGCGTCGCCGTCCCTGCTCCCGCTCCGGGTCGAGCGCGGCCATGATCGTGTTCTTCACTCCGTCGAGGTCGTGCGGGTTCACCAGGTAGGCGCCCCGGAGTTCGGCGGCGGCACCGGCGAACTCGCTGAGCACCAGCGCACCACCCAGATCCGCTCGGCAGGCGACGTATTCCTTCGCGACGAGGTTCATCCCGTCCCGCATCGGGGTGACCAGCATGACGTCGGCGGCCAGGAACAGCGCGATCAGCTCGCTGCGATCGACCGGCTGATAGAGGTAGTGCACGACCGGCCGGCCGATCTGACCGTGATCACCGTTGATGTGGCTGACCTGCTCCTCGATGGAACTGCGCATCTTCATGTAGTGCTCGACGCGTTCCCGGCTCGGGGTGGCGAGCTGCACCATCACGGTGTCGGACGGGTCCAGGCGGCCCTCGTCGAGGAGTTCGCCGAGCGCCGAGAGCCGCAGGTCGATGCCCTTCGTGTAGTCGAGTCGGTCGACTCCGAGGAGGATCTTCCGGGGGTTCCCGAGCTCGCGGCGGATCTCGGCGGCCCGTTCGACGATGGCGGGATCGGTGGCCTGTTCGACCAGTTGCCGCGAGTCGACGGAAATCGGAAACGCACCGACCCGCACGACCCGGTCGTCGAGTGTCACCCTGCCGAGCGCGCTGCGTACGCCGACGCCTGCGGTGGTGGTGTCGAGTCCCAGCAGCCTGCGCGCCAGGAACAGGAAATTGTTGGCGCCGCCGGGCAGGTGGAAGCCGATGAGGTCGGCGCCGAGCAGCCCCTCCACGATCTCCTTGCGCCACGGCAACTGCATGAACAGTTCCACGGGCGGGAAGGGGATGTGGAGGAAGAACCCGATGGTCAGGTCGGGGCGCATCTCCCGCAGCAGACGGGGCACCAGCTGCAGCTGATAGTCCTGCACCCACACGGTTGCGCCCTCGGCCGCGGTGCGCGCCGTCTCCTCGGCGAAGTGGCGATTCACGTCCAGGTACGAGTGCCACCAGTCCCGGTCGAAGACCGGTGCCACCAGCACGTCGTGGTACAGCGGCCACAGCGTCGCGTTCGAGAATCCTTCGTAGTACCGCGACACCTCGTCCGAGCTCAGCTCCACCGGGTACAGGTCGATGCCGCCGGAGACGATCGGTTCGACCTTCGCGTCGGGCACACCGGGCCAACCCACCCAGGAACCGCGCTCCCGGTCGTGAAGGATCGGCTCCAGGGCTGTGACCAGGCCCCCGGGGCTGCGCTTCCAGCGTGTCGTCCCGTCGTCGAGTGTCTCCATGTCCACGGGCAGCCGGTTGGCGACCACCACGAAGTCGGACGTGCCGTGCGGAACAATGTCCTTCACGCCGAGCGCCCACCCTGGTGAATTCCTTCGGCGACCAGCCGGAAGGCGTCCTCGAGGTCGGCACGGAAGGGGATCTGTGCAGCCATGTTCATTGCCGTCAACGGTCTGCGGAGAGCGTTGTTGCCGGTCACCGCCCACGGCACGGTGAGCCTGCGTGCGCGGGCGGCCATGGTGTCGAGTACCGGCAGGGCAGCCGCGCAGAAGAACTGCACGTCCGTCAGGTCGAGCACGAACGGAAGCCGCTCGTTGATCGCCTCGTCGAGGTGATTCCCGAAGGTGTGAAGTGTGGTGACGTCGATGTCACCGGAGATCCGGACGACGAGGATCCCGCCGACTCCGGGCGCACTGACGACGGAGAGCCGCCCGTGCTCGGGCTCGACGGCCCAGCTGAACAGCGTCGAATTGTCGGCTGGGTCGTAGCGTGTCGGCAGCGCACTGAGAACAGATTTCATGTCGTTTCCTCACGGTCGAGCGACGTAGGAGACAGGCACGAAAGAAGGCGCGTGAACCGTGCCCGTCCATTGCGGCTGGGGGCTCAACCGTGCAGGACTCTGACGTTACCCCATCGTGTCAACGGCGGTGGCGCGGTTTCTCGCCGCAAACCGCGGCCGAGACCATACTGTCGGCGTTTCCGGTTGCCCCACTGCGCTTCTCGCCGTCGCAACCGGCGGCACAGCGGGGGTCCGGCGTAGCTTCTCCGCGGATTGGGTAATCGGTAGGCATGGAAATCATTGCCATCGTGATCCTTGTCGGCGTCGTGACGTTCGTGATCGCGCGCCGCCGTGCGCAGAATCGGAAGTGGAACTGATGGGGGACGGTCCTACGGGCGCCGCCGCTTCTTGTGCGAAGAGTCGCAGAAGGGGGCGATGCTCGTCCGACCGCACCGGCACAGCGCCACGGTGGCCCGATCGTTGCCGATCGAGTTACCTTCGGAGTCGAGGATCCGCGCGGCACCACGCACCAGGAGTGGACCATCGGGGCAGACCGTGATCGTGACGTCGGATTCGTCGGCCCCGGCACTGGGAATGGAGTTCATATGACTACCTTGCACTCTCGGTCGATGTCGGACACGGTGGCGCAATCGGGAACGTCCATGCCCTTTCCGCAGCCGCGCGGTCCCGTCAGCGATCTCCTGTTCTCCATTCTGCGCGCAGAGGGCGCCGATGCCGAACCGTTCGTGGCGGCGGCATGCTCGCTCGCCTCGTCGGCGCGCGACAGTCCGCGGGCGTTCCTCTTCGACGAGGACGCGCAGATCTGCCTGACCGCTCTCTACGAACTGCACCTGCAGGGGATCACCGGTGTCGGCGACGAGTGGGAGTGGAACAGCGACCTGATCGCCGCCCGGTCGGCGCTCGAGGTTCCGTTCGACGCCGCGATCCGTGACGTGGCGGACGCGCCGACCGGCGCCGACGACGTGGTGGCGGCGCTGTGGGCGATGACCGCCCCCAGCACGGCGCCGGGGTTGTCCGGTCACATGGCTCACGATGCGGATCTCATCCAGTTCCGTGAACTGCTGATCCACCGTTCCCTGAACCAGTTGCGTGAGGCCGACGTGCACACGCTCGGCATTCCGCGGCTCGCGGGCGCTCCGAAAGCGGCGCTGGTGGAGGTGCAGTCCGACGAGTACGGCGGCGGCAGGCCCGAGCGGATGCATTCGGCGCTGTTCGCCACCACGATGCGCGAACTCGGGCTGTCCGACGACTACGCGCACTACATCGACGCGGTGCCCGCCGTGACGCTGGCGTCCCTGAACGCGCTGTCCCTGTTCGGTCTGCACCGCAGCCGTGTCGGCGCGCTGGTGGGGCACCTGTGCGCGGTGGAGACCACGTCCGCGTTGCCGAGCAAGAAATACGCCGCCGGACTGCGCCGACTCGGATTCGGGAAGGCGGCCACCCTATTCTTCGACGAGCACGTGGAGGCCGACTCCGTGCACGAACAGATCGTCTGCCGCGACCTCGCCGGCGGACTGGTCGCGGCACGGCCCGCAGTGGCTGACGACATCTTGCTCGGGGCCGCGGCCTGCCTCGCGTTCGACGACCTCGTCGGCGACCACGTCGCACAATGCTGGGAGGAGAATCGCACGTCGCTGCGGCAGCCGGCCGGGTAGGGTCAGGTGCCGGACGCGGCGACCGCGTTCTCGAGATCGCTGAGCGACGTCTCCAGATGCGTGATGATCCGCTGAAGATGCGGGACGGCGTGCCGATCGCCCACCACGCCGACGTCGAGCTGACCGGATCGGCTGGTGAGGGTGATGCTGAGCGCCTGCCCGCCGAGGACCGTCGGCGCCGGATACACGGCGTCGAGGCGGGCGCCGTTCCAGTACCGCGGCCTCGACGGGCCCGGCATGTACGAGATCATCACGTTGAACGGCGGGGGAGTGTCGTCGACGAACCGGCGGACCGGCTCGAGCAGGATCGGGCTGATCGCCAGCGCGCTCATCAGCTGGAACTGGGTGTGGCTCAACGCGCCGAACACACGGTTGGTGTGCTCGACCGATTCGCTGATGCGGGCGAGGCGTGCCGCCGGATCCGCTTCGTCGGTGGCCAGGCCGACGACCATCGCGCCGACGCCGTGATCGCGGCCACGCGGTCCGATCATCGTGCCGCCGAGGTCGAGGGGCACGGGCAGCATCGCCGTCAACGGCGCCTCGGGCAGCGCGTACTGCTCCAGGAGATACCGGCGCAGGGCCCCCGAACACATCGCGAGCACCACCGCGTTGATCGTGGTGCGGGCCGCGGTGGCCACCGACACCAGGCGCCGGATCGGCCACGACCGTGCCGCCAGTTTCCGGGCCCGGCCGACCGGAACGTTGAGCATCGTGGGCGGTGACTGCAGGGGAAGCGTCAGGTGCTGCTCGCGGACGCCGTCGTAGGCGACCTTCGCGAGCGCGGGCAACACCCCGACGATGCTGGTGGCGGCCCGCACCCCGGCCCGGACCACGGCGACGGGCAACACGGATTCCCGCCGCGACGTGCCGGTGACCCCGGGCGTCCACGGTGCGGGGCAGTCGCGGGCGTCGGGGTCGGTGGACAGGGCGTGGTGGAGGAGCCGCAGCCCGGCCGGTCCGTCCATCAGCGACAGGTGAATCTTCGAGAACACCGCCGTCCGTCCGTCGGCGAGCCCCTCGATGACGTGCATCTCCCACATCGGATGCTGCGGATCGAGCGGCATGCCGTGCATCTGGGACACCAGCGACAGCAGGTCCTCCATGCGGCCCCGGCCCGGGACCGCCGTGTGCCGGACGTGGTAGCCGAGATCGATGCGGTCGTCGAACGACCACCAGGGGTAACTGGCGCCGCGAAGCGGGCGTACGGCGCGCCGGCGGAACGTGTCCGACGCACCCTCGTGCGAGATCAGCGCCTCGAACATGGCCCGGGCATGATCGGGCCCCGACTCGCGCGGCGGTTCGAACAGTTCGAGCGCACCCACGTGCATAGGATGCGACGGCGTCTCGAACAGCACGAACATCGCCTCGGTGGGACTCATCACCGACATCCAGCGCCTCTTTCTCATGCTCGGGACACGGCCCCGAGCATGCCCCGGCGCATCCCACGTCTCCAGGGTAAGCAGAACACGGAAACTTCTTCCGCAAGGCCGTTTTCGTGCCCCGTCTGCTCAGCCGCGGTCGAGCTGCGGAAACACCGTCTCGCGGGCGAGGAGCAGAACGGCGGCCGCGACGGGTATCGCGAGCAGCGCCCCGACGATCCCCAGCAGTGCGCCGCCGATGAGGACGGCGACGACGGTGACCATCGGGGGCACCTTGACGGTTCGGCCGATGATGCGGGGAACGAGCAGATAGTCCTCGACCAGGCGGAGGGCGATGAAGAAGACGATGGTCGCCAGTGACACGGGCAGGGACACGGTGAGGGCGACCAGTGCCACCACGACACCGGCGAGGGTGGATCCGACCACCGGAATCAGATCCAGCACGGCGACCAGGACGGCCAGCAGCAGCGGGTAGGGGACGTCGAAGGCCACCAGCCACACGAACGTGAGGACGGCGGTGATCAGCGAGATCAGGAGGTTCCCGAGCACGTATCCGCCGACCTTCGCGAAGATTTCGTCGCCGATCAGAATCGTGCGTGGTCGCCGCGAGTTCGGGGCCAGGCGATACAGGGACGACCGGATGTGCGCGAAGTCGGCCAGGAAGTACGCGGTGAGCACGACCACGATCACCGTGCCGCTGATGGCGCTGAACACGATCTTGCCCGCACCCACGAGCCCGCCGACGACCATCGGCGCGTTGCCCGCATCGAGTGCCCGGCGCAGTTCGTCCTGCAGATGGAAGCGGGTGCTGAGTTCCCCGAGAACCGGGTAGCGCTGCTCGAGGTGTCCCAGGTAGTCCGGGGCGTTGTGCACGAGTGCGCCGCCCTGCGTCACCATCGGTGGGATCGCCGCGGCCAGGAACCCGGCCAGCACGGCGAACGCGAGAACGAAAACCGTTGCGACGGCAGCCCATCGGGGGAATCCGTGCCGTACCAACCAGGACACGGCGGGTTCGAGGCCGATCGCGAGGAATGCGGCGACGACGATGAGGACCAGCACCCCGCGGGCCGCGAGAACGACCTCGATCAGGGCGTACGTGACGGCGACACCGGCGGCCCCGGCCATCCCGATGAAGAACGGGGACCGGCGATCGAACCGCGGTCCGGGCTTCCCGAGCGGATGCGCCGCCGTGCTGATCCGCGCCGCGCCCTCCTCCGCGGCGATGATCGGCTGCTCCTCCGCGGGGGAATGCGGTTGGGCCACGTTGTCGTCGTGACCCCCGGCGCCACTGGTCACGGCCGCCTGACGACTCTGTCCCGCCGCCCGCTGCCGGCGGTGTCCCGACCGATGCGGGGGCACCGATCCGCGGTGGTCGACGCGGCGACCTGCGCGCCCGGCAACGCCGGTGTCGAACGGCAATAGTCGTCGATCAGCTCCACCGCACGTTCCGCGCACACGGCGGGCGACGGCATCCGCCCGACACCGAGGCCGTCGATGACGATGACACTGCGGCGGCCCAGCCCTTCGACGCCGAGCGACCAGCCGAAGGTCCGGTTCCACGCCAGCACCGCGTTGCGCCCTGGCAGATAGTGCAACCGGAGCGGCAGGACGAGGACGGCTTCGATGCCGTCGGTGTCCCACCAGTCGATGGAATCGGCGTGAACGCTCCTGGCCACCGTGTGGATGTAGTCCCGAACGGTGCGGGTGTCGGCAATGCCTGTCCCACTCTTCATCGTCCACCGCCTCAGCTGTTTGACGATCGACATACCCGGCCCCACGACAGTTGAAACTTCACCCACCGACGTGGGTGTGCTCGAGGGGCGCGAGATGCCCGTCTCCGGGTAGCCTCGCCGCATGCCTTACGTGGAACGCTCGGGAGATGTGTTCGTCCTGTACTTCGGCGAGGAGGGGGAACCCGACAGCGAGAACGCCTTCCACCCGGATTGGATCGACAACGTCGACGGCCTCCTCGATCAGATCGAGCGGCACGACGGCCCCGCCGCACTGGTGACGACGGGACCGGGAAAGTTCTACTCCACCGGCCTCGACACCGCCTGGGTGGTCGCCAACACCGACAAGCTGAACTCCTACATCGACCGTGTGCAGGCCCTCTTCGCACGGATCCTCACCTTTCCCCTGCCCACCGTGGCCGCGCTGACCGGGCACACCTTCGGCGGCGGCGCCATCCTCGCGGCGGCCCACGATCACCGGGTGATGCGCGAGGACCGCGGCTACTTCTGCCTGCCGGGCATCACCATCGGGGCGAGTTACGCTCCGGGCAGCATCGCGCTGCTCGCGGCCCGCCTGCCCGCGCGGGCCGTGCACACCGCCCTGGTGACCGGCCGCCGGTACGGTGGCGTCGCGGCGAGCGAACTCGGGTTCGTCGACGAGGTCGCTCCCGAGCAGCAAGTGCTCGCCAGGGCCGTCGCACACGCGCAGGGACTCGTCGCGACGCGCGGACGCACGCTCGGTGAGATCAAGTCCTCCCTCTACGCGGACGCCGTCGCCTCTCTCCGCACCCCGGTGGCGAACCTCGAGTCGCAGGAAGCGCTGAACGGCGGCTGACGAGTCGCCGGGCGCGGCGAGGGGTGTCTGCCGCGAAAACGGGTACTACTCCCGCGAGGAGCGGGGCGTCGGGCATCCGTTCCCACCGTCATCCGGAGGCGACCACCATGAAACGCGTTCTGACACTTGTCCTGCCGATCCTGCTGGCCGTCTTCGCGCTGGCCGCGTGCGGAAGCGACGGTGACGACTCGTCCGGTTCGGCGGAATCGGAGCACGGCGACCATCCCATGTCCGGCATGCCGTCGATGTCCATGTCGATGCCGATGTCCATGCCTGCGGGAGCGGGTCAACCGGGCGGGCAGGAGATCGTGATCTCCGATTTCAAGTACACCCTGCCCGGCACGTTCGCGCCGGGCGAAGAGGTCACCGTCCGCAACGACGACACCGCCGAACACACCGTGACCGCAGACACCGGCGACCTGTTCGACGTGGAGATCGAACCGGGTGCGACCGCGACGTTCACCGTCCCCGGCCAACCGGGCACCTTCGCGTTCCACTGCACCTATCACCCGAACATGGTGGGCACCCTCGAGGTTCGGTGACCCCGTCACTCGAGCGGTTCGATGCGGAAGACCTCGCACCGGTCCGCGGCGGCCGCGAACGCCTCCGGGGAGGAGTTCGCGACCGTCCCGGCCTTGAGGAACATGGTGACCCCGTGCGGCACCCGGGCCGGGAACTCGCGGAGGATCCGGCCCCGCTCCGACACCGGCAGGGCGACCAGTCGGACGCGCTCGCGACGACGCCCCCGAGCCAGCTCACCACGCCCGGCTGCCCGGGCGTTCTTCGCCCAATCCGATTCGGCGTATCCCGCGACGACGTATCGCCGGCCGTCCACCTCGTACGGTGAGACGGGGGTCGACCGGAGCGCACCCGTCTTCCGGCCGGGGACGGTGAGCGCCGGCATCGGCATCGGAACGCCCAGGCGATGCAGGCCCACGATCACCTTGTTGACGTGGGCGAGATACCAGGGCGGCAGCACTCGTCCGGTCCGGCGCACCATGTCCTCGACTATTCCGAACTCGGCGCTCTCGTGGCAACCACCTCGATCTCCACGAGGGCATCCGGGTGCGGGAGTGCGCGCACGGCGATGCAGGAGCGGGCGGGTTTGGTGCCGGTGAAGGTGTCGGCGTAGACGGCATTGACGGCGGCGACATCCTCCATCGACGTGAGGAAGATCGTCGCTTTGACGACGTGCTCGAGGGAACTGCCTGCCGCCGCGAGCACCGCGGCCACGTTCGCGAAGACCTGCCGTGTCTGGGCTCCGGGATCGTTCGGTCCGACGAGCACACCCGATTCGGCGATCAGGGGCAGCTGTCCGCTGCAGAACACCAGGTCGCCGATCCGGATGCCCTGGTTGTAGAGATGCGCCGCGGACGGCGCGTGGGTGGTGGCAATGGCGGTGGTCACGTGCATCGGTCCTTTACGTCAGAGTGCAGGGGTCGAGTTCGGTCAACGGCGCGGCGGGGTCCGTGTGCCCGCCGGTGAGCGCGACGGTGATGCCGGAGAGGACCCGGTCGAGCAGGGTCTCCGAGGTGGCGAAGTTGATTCGGATGAATCGGCCACCGGTCTTCCCGAAGGGTGTACCGCCGTCGACGAGCACGCGGCCGGCGCGGCGGATGCGGTCGATCGGATCGTCCACCGGCAGGGCCGAGACGTTCACCCAGCTGAGGTACGTGGCCTCGGGCAGGTGGTGCCGGGCCTCGGGCAGCGCCCGGGTCAGGACGTCGTGGACCCGTGTGCGATTGCGGTCGAGGACGCGGATGAGGCTGTCCTGCCACGCCTGCCCGTGCTGCCATGCGGCGAGGGAGCCGACGACCCCGAGAACCGACACCGCGCCGTAGAGGTCGGGGGGTTCGTTGTCCCGGACCGCCAACAGGTCCGTGGGGCCGTAGTGCAGCACCGCGCAGCGCAGACCGGCAAGGTTGAAGGCCTTCCCGGCGGACGTGACCGTCACGGTCCGGGATGCGGCGTCGTCGCTGATCGACGCGAACGGGATGTGCCGGTGCGGTTCGTAGATCAATTCGGCGTGGATCTCGTCGCTGATCACCAGCAGGCCGTACCGTTCGGCGAGTTCGGCGATGCGCTCGAGTTCGCCGCGCGTGTGCACTCGACCCGTCGGGTTGTGCGGATTGACGAGGACGAGCACCTTGGGACGATTCTGCGCGAGGGTCCGCTCGAACTCGTCGAAGTCGAGTACCCACCCGTTCTCGGTGTCGACGAAGGGGAATTCGACGGTGCGCCGCCCCATCGTTTCGATCGTCGCCAGGAACGGTGGGTAGTTCGGGGTCTGAATGACCACCGCATCCCCGGGGCGGGTGCCGAGGCGAAGGATCAGCTGGAGCGCCTGGATCAGATCGGTCTGCTCCCGCACGTCGGCGGGGTCGACCTGCCAGCCGTAGCGGTCGGACATCCGCCGGGCGAACTCGGCACGCAGGGGACTGCCGCCCAACCAGTTCGGGTAGCCGAGGTCGCCGCGGTCGATGACGTCCTTCAGCGCGTCGCGGATCTCCGGGGCGACGGGAAAGTCCATGTCGGCGACCCACGACGGCAGTGCCCCGGCCTCGACGGCGCGCGCCCATTTCACCCCGGTGCGCCGGGACAGCGCACCGAGGTCGAGGTCGTCGAATCCCGGGTACCGGGGGTGGGGTGTCGTCGAGGTGGTCACAGTGCTGCTTCCATCGGGATGGTCGACAGGGCGTCGCGGGAAACCTCGACCTGTCCGTGATGTTGGGCGAGCTCCTCGAGAACGTGGAGGAGAACCCCGTTCGGGGTCAATTGGCGGCTCGGCCCCTCGTAGTCGGCCGGTGGGGTATTCGTCAGCGGCGCACCGGGGTCGAATCCGTCGAGGTCCTTCTGCAGCCTCGACCGCAGTGCGGCGACCGTGCGGGTGAGATCGGCGATGGTTCCCCGGGCGGTGAACTCCGACTCACGGTCACGGTTGCTCTCGCGGCCACCGATCAGGTGTCCGATCCAGTAGTCGGCGACCTCGGTGCAGTGGTAGGTGATGGCCCAGGGGGAGTTCGCGCCGTCGAAGGGTGCTGCCTGATTGGCGCGCTCGTCGCCGAGTTCGCCGAGCACGGCGAGCATGCCGTCGAAGGCGCGGTCGAGGAAGTACAGGTATTCGTCGGTGTTCACGGGATTCGCTTTCGTCGTGGTGTACATGCGGTGCGGGTCAGTGGATCTGTTCGAGGACAGCGTCTTTCGTCTCGGGAAGGCGGGTGAGCACGATCAGCGCACCGATCGCGAACAGGACCGCGCTGGTGGAGAAGACCAGTCCGGTGCCGCCGAAGCCGAGCAGGAAGGGGACCGCGATGGGGCCGAAGACCGAACCCAGCCGGCCCAGTGCGGTGGCGGAGCCGACCCCCGCGCCGCGACTGCGGGTGGGGAACAGTTCCGGGGTGTAGGCGAAGATCGAGGAGAACATGCCGAAGAAGAAGAACTGCAGGAACGATCCGGCGAGGATCAGCTCGAACGTGCCCGAACTCTGGCCGTAGAAGAAGGCGGCGATACCGGAGCCGATGGTGTAGCCGGCCAGGCAGTAGCGCCGTCCGAGCCGCTCGATCAGGTATGCGGCCGAGAGGAATCCGGGGATTCCCCACAGGGCCATGACGAGGACGAACCCGATGCTCTTGGCGACGTCGAGGCCGTTGTCGGTCAGGAGCTTGCCGATCCAGGTCGTCAGCCCGTAGTAGCCGGTCATCAGGCAAAACCACACCGCCCATACCGTCAGGGTGCGCGCTTTGTGCGCGGGAAGGAAGAGTGCGCGGAAGCCGCCCCGTTCGGTGTCCTCACCGTGCGTGCCGCGCACGGGCTCGGGTTCGGGCAGCGGCCGGCCGGTCGCCTCGCGGACGGCGCTTTCGATGGACGACAGGGTGCGTTCCGCTGCGGCCGTGTGCCCCCGGGAGACCTGCCACCGGGGTGACTCCGGCAGGTTGCGGCGAATGATCAGTGCGACCACGGCCAGGGCCGCCTGCATGAGAAAGAATCCGCGCCAACCGAAGGTGGACGCGACCAGGAGGTAGGAGACGGCGCCGGCCGTGATGAATCCGATCGGCCAGGCGCCTTCGAGCAGGGCGGCGTAGCGCCCGCGCTTCGACGAGGGCATGAATTCGGCGAGGATTGCCGCGGCCACCGGGAACTCCGCTCCCATACCGACGCCGAGCAGGAATCGGAAGGTGAGCAGGGCCTCGAAGTTCCACGACAGGGCGAGTCCGATGCTTGCCAGGCCCCAGGCGACGATGCTGTATTTGAAGACCCGTTGACGGCCGAATCGGTCGGCGATGGCCCCGGCTCCGATGGCGCCGAAGAACATTCCGGCGAAGCTTGCGCTGCCGAGCACTCCTGTCTGTGCTGCGGTGAGCGCGAAGTGGTGGCTGATCGGCGACAGTAGGAATGTCATGGCGCCCAGGTCGATCGAGTCGAAGAACCAGGCGGTGGCAATCACCAGGAAGAGGTTTCGCTGGACACGACACCAGGGCAGTCGTTCCATCCGGCCGGCGATGGTGGCGGTGGTCAGGGGCGGCGAGGCGGGCCCTCGTGTCGGCGCTGGGACGCGCGCGTCGTCGTACATGGAATCCGGGCTCCTTTGGTGAGAACGCTGTGTGAATGAGTCCCGTCGCTGCCACCGAGACGAACTGACGGCGGTGTCGTCACCACCCTAGGGGGTGACGGGAATCATGGAAGAAGTTTGAACTCGTTCGCGTCACCTGTCAAGATGGTGACGTGACCGAGTTCGTGTATGTGAGTGGACGGCATTGCCTGGACTTCGCCGGCACCATCCTGTGGCGCCGCACCCTGCGCACCGAGCTACTCGAGAATCCGGACGACCTGCGCCGGTGGGTGGCGGGGGCGAACCTCTGCGACGAGATGGACCCGCCGTCCGCCGACAGCGTCCACGACGCACAGCACCTCCGGGAGGCGATCTACAGCGCCGTCGGTGCCGCGCTGACCGGCAGCAGCCACCTCGCGACGGAAGCGGAGGTCAGCCTCCTCAACACCACCGCCGCAGGCCCGCTGCCCACCCTCACCCTCACCCGCGACGGCGACACCACCAGCACCGGCTCACCCGGCAACGCCCTGAGCCTCCTCGCCCGGGACACCATCGATCTGATCGGCTCCCCGGAGATGGCGAAGGTGAAGGAGTGCTCGAACCCGGACTGCACCCGGCTGTTCATCGATCTCTCCCGCGGCTTCTCGCGCCGCTGGTGCGGAATGGCGGAGTGCGGCAACCGGATCAAAGCCGCAGACTACCGCCGCCGCAAGAAACTGCAGAGCATCGACTGATAGCAATCAGGGCCGGGTGGGCGCTGCGCTGTCCCGCCACCAGCAGAACACGAACAATGCCAGCGACGCGACGAGTGTGGAAACCACCCACACCGTGAGCGCGATGTCGACCCACGACCCGATCGGCGGGCTTCCCGGCAGAATTCCGCGCAACGGCACCACAGCGAAGAGCATCGCGGCCATCCAGCCCAGCATGTCGGTGTTGACGGCACGCTTGCGCCGGAACGTCTGCAGCGCGACGAACGCGGCGAGCCCCGCCAGGATCGTCATCATCAGCAGCAGGATTCCGGCGTAGATCAGGTTCCCGCCCGTGCGCGCGAACATCAGCGCGGCGCCGGTGCCGTTCCGGGAGAGGTCCGTGTCGACCGCCACCTCTTCGGCGCGCGCCTTCCACCCGTCGACCCGGCCGTCCAGCAGCAGGGCCGTGGGCACCAGTTCACGATCGGCGCCGAGGCCCTGATACGCCTCCACCACCATCGGGTTCACCTCGAACCGGTCGAACGGCCAGTACGCCGCGTTACCGGTGGCGATGAACTCGGTGTCGAACGTCGTGGCCGCGGCACCCGCACGGAACACGATCTCCTCGTGACTGGTGCTCGGGATGAGCAGCAGAGTGATGTCCCGGTTCAGCGTGTCACCGTTGGCGTGGAGCAAATCCTCACCGGCGGTGATCGTCACCTCGGCCTGCACCCGGTCGGTCGTCGGCTGCAGCGATTTCGCCGTCACGAGGACCACCACCTCGTCGCGGCCGATCTCGAACGGTGCGCCGTCGTCGCCGGTGCGACTGCTCAACCCGTACACGGTGAGCGACGCGGCGTAGATCAGCGCGAGGAGAAGCGCCGGCACTGCCCACTGGAGCCGCGGATGGTGGGATGTCATGGTCGTCGGCGAATCACAGCGAGGCGGTGGTGTTCTCGGGGTCGATCAGGATCTTCGCGTGCAGCTCGGGGCTACCGAGCGCGGCGAACGCCGATTCGACACCGGCCAGCCCGACCGTGCCGGTGATCAGCGGCGACGGATCGACCTTTCCGTCGGCGAGCATGTGGAGCGTGTCGCGGAACTCGCGGGGGTCGTAGGCGACGGCGAAGCGCAGGTCGATCTCCTTGTTGATCGCCAGTGCGGGCCGGAAGGCGTCGGTCTCCATGCAGACCCCGACCACGACGACACGTGACCGCAGCGGCGCCCCGGCCAGTATGCCGTCGATGACTCCGGGCATGCCGACACACTCGAAGACGACCGGCCCGGACGGTGTCGCCCCCACCGCGTCGGCGAGGGCGAAGGCATGCCACCACGGGAGCCTCGGGATGCGACGCAGCTTCTCCATGGTGTCCAGCCCGAGGGCGAGTACCTCCGTGATCGAGGTCGTCTCCCGTCGTCGCGGATACGACGTCCAGGGCGACGCCGCGGCAGGGTCGACCACGACGTCGGCACCGCAATGCCGGGCGAGCTCCCGCCGGCGGGTGGAGAAGTCGGCGGCCACCACGGTGCGGACACCGGACGCCTTCAGCATGCTGATCACCGCGAGACCGATCGGGCCGCATCCGATGACGATCGCGGTCCGGCGCTTGCCTACGTCCCCCTTCCGCACCGCGTGCCACGCCACCGCCATCGGCTCGGTCAGCGCGGCCCTCTCCGCCGACAGCCCGTTGGGCACCGGCAGGGTCATCGACTCCTGCACCACCACCTGCTCCGCGTATCCGCCCGGCGCCGAGGCCGACAGCCCCGTCAGATGGATGTCCGACCCGGTGCGGACAATGGGTAACGCAACCACAGCGGTACCCACCGGCCACCGCTTCCGGCAGCCGGGCCCGTAGTCGGCAACGGTGCCACTGAACTCGTGCCCGAGCACGACTCGCTGATGGGAACGCATGAAGCCGCGGTAGCCGGTCTCGGCCGCCAATTCCGCCATCTCGTCGGCGTGCACGCGGGCGTGCAGGTCCGAACCGCAGATCCCGCACCGGGACACATCGATCAGCACCTGACCCCTCGCCGGGATCGGAGCCGGGATGTCAGCCACCTCCAGGCGAGTCTCGGTGCAGATGACAGCCTTCATGCCGGCTCCTCGGGGTGCGGTGGGCCTCTGCTCCGAACGTAGAACACTCCCGCCGCCGAGATACCACGATTGCGAATGGCCGCAGGGTTGTCCCGGCTCGGCGATGGGTGTAGACCGACAGCATGAGCGTCCTCGGTCAGATGGACTCGTTTCGTCGCGTCTTTCCCACCGCCCGCCGCAACCGGGCAGACCTGTTGCGCTGGTTGCGCCGCCGACCGCAGCTCCTCGCCGCCGTCGGGTTCCACGAGTTCGCGCTCGCGACCAGCGCCAGGGTCGACCCCCGCCTCAAAGCGCTCGGCGAGATCAAGGCGGCCGCTCTGACCAATTGCGAGTACTGCCTCGACATCGGGTCGGCGTTCAGCCGCGCCCTCGGTGTGAGTGACGCGCAGTTGCGCGCCCTCCCGACATTCCGTGAGAGCCCAGAATTCGACGACACCGAGAAGCTGGTGCTGGAGTTCGCCGAGGCCATCACCCGAACACCCGCCCACATCGACGAGGAACTGCGGCGCTCGCTGCTCGCCGAGTTCTCCGAGGCACAACTGACCGAACTCGCCGCGGCCATCGCCTGGGAGAACCACCGCGGACGTCTCAATCAGGCGCTCGGCGTCCGGCCCTCGGGGTTCTCCGACAGCGACTTCTGCGTCGTGCCCGAGCAGTAGCCCGCGATGGGTTCTCGGACGCGCGTGAGTCGATATCTGTGAGACGCCCTGGCGTCGGCCGTATCACCGACTGAGAGGTCCGCGCTCATGAAAGCTCCGCTCGAAGGCAAGGTCGCATTCGTCACCGGCGCCGCACGTGGGCGCACTGGCTGGCGCCCTACGACATCCGGGTCAATTCGGTGCATCCTGCGGGTGCGAACACGCCGATGGTGATGAACGACGCCGTGGCCGCACTGTTCGCCGACGCCCCCGCGTCCAGTGGCGCGGACGTGGGCAACCTCCTGAACGTGGGTCTGATCGAGGCGGAAGACGTCAGCAACGCCATCGCCTGGCTGGTGTCCGACCAGGCACGGTACGTCACCGGCATCGCGCTTCCCGTCGACGCCGGATTCACCGCCAGATAGTCAGCGGCAGCGGGAACGGGAACGGGACAACCCGTCGAGCACGAAACCCAGACCGATGCCGAGCATCCACACGTCCTTCGCGACGGCGATGCCGTTCTCGCTCGGCCAGATGCTGCCGGGGTTACGCAGAGCGGGCGTCCGCGCGTACATGGCCACGAGGCCCCCGGAGAACCCGGTGAGCGCCGCCCCGGCCACGGCGGACGGCACGAACGGAGCGAGTAGCGCTGCGCCCGTGCCTATCTCGGCGACCGAGAGCAACTTGATGAATCGTTCCGGCGGAATCGCGTTCAGGAACGGGAACGCTCCCGCCGCCATACCGTGAATGCCCTGGGCGGTCTGTTCGTCCGCCGACCATTTCTGAATCCCCGTATGGAGGATGAACCCCCCGGTCGCGATGCGTGCGGGAAGGTCGCCGAGTGTGGTCAGTCGCATGGTGGTCTCCTGTCGTCCGGGTCGAACCAGAGAACTGTTCCCCCTCCTCAGCCTCCCACTCGGCCGACGGCCGGGAGTGGTTTCGATCGAGCGGGGGCGCCGAGCGGAGTGTGGAGACGCTCGTACGCGGCGGCCCCGACCGTGACGAACACGGCGCCGAGGATCGCGCCGGCGACGACGTCGGTGAGCCAGTGGACACCGAGGTAGACCCGGGTCGCGGCAACGATCACCACCCCGCGGCCGATCACGGTCGCGCCACACACCCGGACGAGGCGGTGCCGGCGGCCGAGCAAGGGTCGCGGCGCGGGCGCGGCCCCGACCGTTCCGATGACGAGGACGGCAGGAATCCCGGAACGTCGACGCCACGCGAGCGCGATCCCGCAGATCACGGCGAGGGCCACGGTGGCGACGGGACTGCCGAGGTCGGTGACGAGGAGCGCCGCGTGGTCGAGTGCGGCGGAGCGGTGGCCGGCGACCCACGACGTCACCGGCACGTCCGCACCGGTCAGTGGGCCGCCGTCGTGGACCTGCACGCAGAGCACGGCCAGTATCAGCGTCAGGACGGCCACACGAAGCCCGGCGGGCGCGGTAGAGGTGTGCGGCATCCGGCCAGTGTCGTCACGGCCCGCTGTGGGAACGCTGAGAGCGCGTGGCTCACCCTGCGACGGTCTGTTGTACTGAAAGTCGCGCGGCACAGGGAGGAGACGCTGATGCGAGTTCTTCTGGTCGAGGACGAGACGCGTCTCGCCGAGACGGTGCGCCGTGGGCTGACGGCAGAAGGGTTCGTCGTCGATGTCCAGCACGACGGTGTATCGGGTTTCGAGGCTGCGCTGGGTGGCGCTTTCGACGTGGTCGTCCTCGACATCATGCTGCCCGGGAAACACGGGTACGACATCGTGCGGGACCTGCGGCGGCGTGAAGTCTGGACTCCGGTGCTCATGTTGTCGGCCAAGGACGGCGAATACGACCTGGCGGACGCGTTCGACCTCGGGGCCGACGACTACCTGGTCAAACCGTTCTCGTTCGTGGTGCTGGTGGCCCGGCTGCGGGCGCTGATCCGCCGCGGCGCACCGCGGCGTCCCCCTGTCCTGACGGCGGACGGCCTGGAACTGGACCCCGCCCGGCATCGGGTTGCCCGGGACGGCACCGCGCTCGCTCTGACGCCCCGCGAATACAGCGTCCTGGAGTTCCTGATGCGGAACGCCGGGTCGGTCGTCACCAAGCAGGAGATCCTGCAGTCGGTGTGGGACACCCACTACGAGGGCGACGACAACATCGTCGAGGTGTACATCGGCTATCTGCGTCGCAAGGTGGATGCCCCGTTCGGCAGGAACAGCATCGACACCGTCCGCGGGGTCGGCTACCGGCTGAAGTCCGGAGACGACTGACCGGCACAGTCCGCGGGGAGGGTGATCACGAATCGCGCTCCGCCCGTGCTGCTTTCGGTGACGTCGATCGTGCCCCCATGTGTCGCCACGATCTCGGTTACGATAGCCAGGCCCAGCCCCGCCCCACCCGAGTCGCGGGTACGGGGAGTGTCGAGGCGGACGAACCGTTCGAAGATCCGCCGCCGGTCGGGTGGGGCGATCCCCGGCCCGTCGTCCGCGACCTCGAGGACCGCTCCGTCGTTCGACGACCGGCAGGTCAGGCAGATTTCGCGGCGCGCGTGACGCCGCGCGTTGTCGACGAGGTTGCGCACCATCCGCGCCAGTTGCTGCGGGTCGCCGACCACTCGGACCGGCGCGATCGTGTTCTGCACCACCAACTCCGGCGAGATGTCGCGCACTCGGGCACTCTCCGCGTACATCAGGTCGTCGACGTCCACGTCCACCGACGTGTGGGTGAGCCCGTTCTCGTCGGCCCGGGCGAGGAGCAGTAGGTCCGCGAGGAGGTGGTTCATGCGGTGCGCCTCTGGCAGCAACGACTCGTCGACCAGCGACGTGTCGACCAGTTCGGGCCGGGTGTGCGCCAACTCCAGGGCGGCCGTGATGGTGGCGAGCGGGCTGCGCAGTTCGTGCGACGCGTCGGAGACGAATCGTTGCTGCGCGCGGTGACCGGACTCGAGACGGCCGAGCATGCTGTTCATCGTTTCGGCGAGCCGCGCGATTTCGTCCTGGGTGTCCGGCACCGGGACGCGTTCGTCGAGTCGGTCCGTGGAGATGGCGGCCACCCGCGCCCGGATTCGTTCGACGGGCAGTAGAGCCGCGCCGACGAGTCGATAGCTCGCCACCGCCACCATCGCGACGACGACGGGACCACCGATCGCCATCAGAAGGGCCACCGTGCCGAGGATGCCCTCGATGGGTTCGCGGTCCGCCCCGACGACGACGGTCGCGGGACCCGGCGGTGACTGCGCACCCCGCTCGACGATCCAGTAGTCGGGCTCGCCGCCCAGATCGATGTTGCCCAGATAACGCGACTCGCCGGGCGGCACCGGCTCGAACGCAACGAGGAGGCTGTCGGCGCCGGGAGAGGCGGCCACGACGGTACCGACCGAGTCGAAGACCTGGATGGTGCCGACCTGGCCGTCGGTCGCGAACAGCGAGCTGTCGAGATCCCCGGGTGCCGCGGCCCGGAGTTGCTCGACGATCTGCCGTGCGCGGGCGTCCGCGGCGTCGCGCGCCGAATGTTCGAGTGTCCGGTACAGCACCAGGAGCAGTGCTGCGCCCGCGAGGACGAGGCAGATCGTGACCACCAGCGCGGCAGCCGCCGCGGACCGGGCGCGCACGTTCCACGACCTCGGGTCGAGCAGATTCCGGTCCATACGGTTCAGTGTTGCTCACGCACCGTGATCGTCTCCGATGACCGCCAGTAGGGCGTCGACGAAGGAGGTGGCGGTGGACCCGTCGAAGAGGTCGGTGGCATACACGAGTTCGCCGTCGATTCCGGCCGGCCGCCCGGCGGAGTCGTGGCGTTCGGTGAAATGAAAGTGGAGGTCGCATTTCGCTACGTCGAGGGGCCGGGGGGTGATGTCGAAGCGCAGTCCGTCGACGTCCAGCGTCGCCGGAGTGAAGTTGTTCAACGACAGCGCGACCTGGAAGAACGGGTGCAGGGACGAGGACCGGGGCGGGTCGATCACCTCGACGACTCGCTCGAACTGCACATCCGCGTGTGCGAAGGCACGCAACTCGACGTCGTGGGAACCGCGGATCACGTCCTCGAGGGTGCATCCGGGGTCGACCCGGGTCCGCAGGACGACGGTGTTGACGAACATTCCCACGACGTCGTCGAGTTCCGGGTCGTTCCGACCGGCGACCGGAGTTCCGACGGCGATGTCGATGTCCCCGCTCAGTCGCGCGAGCAGGATCGCCACCGCCGACCTCAGTGCGGTGAACACGGTGGCGTGATGGCGGTGCGCGAGCGACGCCAGCGTGTGGTGGGTGTTCTCGTCGATCCGGAACGTCGCGCGCCCGGCGCCGTACGTCCAGTGATCCGGCCGGCGGCGGTCGAGGGGCAGCCCCACCTCGCCGGGCAGCCCCGACAGTTCCTCGATCCAGTACGCGAGCTGCCGCATCGCGACGCTTCCCGGCTCGTCCTCCGCGCCCAGGACCTGACGGTGCCACACGCTGTACTGCGGGTACGTCACCCGGGGCGACTCCCAGTCCGGGCACGCACCCGAGGACCGGCTGACATAGGCGGAGACCAGATCGCGGGCCACCAGCGCCAGCGACCAGCCGTCCGCGGCGATGTGGTGGAGGACGCACGCGAGAAGGTGGTCGCGTGCACCCAGCGCGAAGAGCCGGGCACGCAGCGGCGGCTCCGACCGGACGTCGAAGGGCGTCGTCAGCACCCGGTCCACATGGTGACCGACCTGCTCGGGTCCGACGGGGGTCGGCGCGAGATCGGGCAGTGCCTCGTCGACGGACAACAGACGCTGATACGGCCCCGACGCCGAGTCCGGGAAGACGGTGCGCAATGCTTCATGGCGACCCAGGACGTCCGCGACAGCCGAGCGCAGCGCGTCGACGTCCACCGCCCCCGTCACCCGCACCGTGAACGGAATGCTGTAGAGCGGCGGGGTGGTGGCTGCGCGGTCGATGAACTGCTGGGACGGTGACAGCGGCACCCGGCCGGGCACGACGGTGGCGGCGATACCCGCCGAGCGCACCGTGCCGGATCCGGGAAAGTCCCGGTCGTCGATCCGCTCCGCCAGCCCGGACACCGTCGGGGTCTCGAACAGCTCACGCACACCGACAGTCGTGTCGAGTTCCGCGTTCAGTGTCGCGACCACCCTCGTGGCGGACAGCGAATCTCCGCCGAGATCGAAGAAAGAATCACCCGCCGCGACGGAGGGAACACCGAGCAGTCGGCCGAACACGGCGGCGACCGTGCGTTCGGTCCTCGTTCCCGGATCGCGCCGAGGGGTGGTCGTCGTCCCGAAGTCGGGGGCGGGGAGCGCATCGCGGTCCAGCTTCTTCGTCGGTGTGAGGGGCACCGCGTCCAGCACCGTGATCGACCCGGGAACCATGTAGTCCGGCAGGAACTGCGCGAGGTCGCGTCTCGCCGATTCCGGTGTGGTCTGCGCCTCGGGTCGTACCACGATGTAGGAGACCAGAACCGGGTCGCCTGCCGGGGTGCGGTGCACGATCGTGGTGGCGAAGTCGATGTCCGGGTTCCTGCGCAGCGCGGCATCGATCTCGCCGAGCTCGATGCGGAATCCGCGGACCTTCACCTGATCGTCGGCCCGTTCGACGAAGTCGAGGGTCGCGGAGTTCGTCCAGCGGACCCGATCCCCGGTACGGAACATGCGGGAGCCCGGCTTGCCGGACGGGTCCGCGACGAACCGTGTCGCGGTCAGTCCCGGTCGTCGGTGGTAGCCGCGTGCGAGCGCCGGCGTCGCGAGATACAGCTCGCCGACAGCTCCCGGTGGGAGGGGGCCCAGCCGGGGATCGCAGACCGTCGCCCGCACACCGCGCATCAGCGACCCGATCGTCACCCGTCCGCCCGGGTCGAGGGGGTGGGTGAGGGTGACGCTGCACGTGGTTTCGGTGGGTCCGTACGCATTCCGCATAGTCCGGCCGACCGCCCACCGATCCGCGAGGTCCTGCGGGCACACCTCGCCTCCGACGAGGACCAGTTCCAGGGAGTCGAGTCCGTCGGGGTCCACGGTCGCCAACGCAGACGGAGTCGACAGCAGATGTGTGATGCGTTCGGCGCGCAGCAGTTCGTGCAGGTCAGCCCCGCCGTACACGTCGGTGGGTGCGATCACCAGGGTGGCGCCGCCGACGCACGCCGCGAGCACCTCGACCAGTGCGGTGTCGAAGCTGGGCGACGCGAAATGCAGCACGCGCGAATCCGCTGCGACCGCGTACTTGTCCCGAATCTCCTGGGCGAGGTTGGCGAGACCGTCGTGTGTGACCACGACCCCTTTCGGGACCCCGGTGGAGCCGGAGGTGTAGATCACGTAGGCGGGGTGCCCGAGATGCACGGGACGGCAGTGTTCCGCGGTCGGCGGGTGGTCGTCACCGTCGTCGATGCTCAGCCAGCGGATGGCGGCGGGCAGATGATCGCGCGCCGAGCGGACGGTGAGACCCAGCGCCGCACCGGAATCGCCGAGGGTGTATGCGATCCGGTCGGTGGGGTGGGTCGGATCGACGGGCACATACGCCGCGCCGGTCCTGGCCACCGCCCACAAGGCCAGCACCGATTCGTACGACCGCGGAATCGACACCGCCACCAGGTCCTCGGGTCCGACGCCGTGACCGGTCAGTACGCGCGCCCACCGGTCGGCGGCCTCGTCGAGTTCGCGGTAGGTCACCACCCGACCTCTGTCCCGGACCGCGACTCCGTCGGGGCGGGAGACGACGTTCGCCGCGAGAATCCGATCCAGCGTCACCGGTTCCGAATCCGGCAGTCCGGAGGCCGGGGCGAACGCCTCCCGTTCGGCGTCGTGGAACACGTCGAGTTCGGCGACCAGCCGCTCCGTGCCGGTGGCGGCGTGGAATCGCGTGAGGAACAGGGTGAACCGTCGGTGGTGCCCGGCGACCTCGGCTTCGTCGTACAGCGCGGGATTCGCCTCGACATCGATGCGCGGAACCGAGCCGGGTGCTCCCGGATAGATGTTGACCGCCAGATCGGCGGTCGGACCGGTCGTCAGCACCTGCACGCGCCCGCTGACCGGGCCGAGAGTGATCTCCCGCTTGAACAGCATCAGGTTGAGGACCGGACCGAAGTGGGTGAGACCCGTTCCGGCAGAGGCGAGGTCCTTGCCGATGTCCTCGCGGCGGTACCGCTGATGACGCAGCGCCCCCGTCAAGGCCGTTCGGGCCGCCCGCACCGCCTCCCGCACCGTGCCGGTGCCGACCCCGCGCAGAAGCAGGGGGAGGACGTTCGACACCGAACCGCCGGTGCCGCGCAGCCGCGCAGACGTCCTGGCGGACACCGGAAGTGACAGGACCACGTCGTCGGTGCCGGTCATGCGGGCGAGGTACGCGGCGAACGCCGCAACCACCACGACGGTCGGGCTGTGCGCGTTCCCGCCATCGGTGGGACGCAGGAGGTCGCTGTTGCGGTCCGCGCGGCCGCGCGCCACCAGCACCGAGGCGCCGGCGTTCGGGGTGCGTCCGCTGAGGCTGACCGTCGGTGGCAGGTCGCATACCTGCTCCCGCCAGTAGGCGCGGTCGCGTTCGAAGCGGGGCGAGGACCGATAGTCCGCGTCGTCCGCCGCGATCCGTCCCGGATCGACGGCCCGGAACTGCGGGGGTCGGTCTCCGTCGATTCCCGCCACGTACAGTTCGGCCGTGCGGCGCATCAGCATCATCGCCGCATAACCGTCCATCGCGATGTGATGGGCACGCGAGTACCAGTAGGCGCGCTCGTCGCCCACCTGAAGAATCGTCGACAGGACAAGTGACTCGCCGTACATGTCGACGGGGGCGATGCAGTCCTTCCGCATCCACCGCTCGGCGGCGTCGACAGGATCGTGTTCGTCGCGCAGATCGACCACCGGCACCCGCTCCGGCGTTCCGGCGCCGAAAACCTGGTGAGGCCGACCGTCCACATCCCTGACGGTGAACGATCCCAGTTCGTGGACGGCTCGTGCGGACGCCTCGGTCAGCAGGTCCAGGCGTACCGGACCACGCAGGTCCACGTACTGGGCGATCACGTAAGGAATCTCGGGAGTGAGCTGCTGTGCGAACCAGATGGCATGTTGCGCCTCGGTCAGCGGGATCACCCGCATCAGCGCCTCCTCACGACGACGAGCCCAGGGACGGGACGACCGCCGATCGTGACACACGCGCGCTGTGAAATCGCTGAGGACCGTCGCCGCCGCGACCCTCGGGCAGTCGCGGCGACGACGGTGCGTGACCGGCGGCTCAGTGGGCGAGGACGACGGCCCCGTCCGGTTCGGCCGCGACCGCCGAACCGGGTGCGCTGAGCTGCGACATCCGGCGGGGCAACGCGAAGGCCACGACAGCGCCCAGCAGTGCCGAGACCGCGCCGATCACGAACGCGATCGTGATGCCGGTGTCCGTGTAGAAGACCGCACCCTGCATGACGGTCGCGATGTGCGAGTTCAACACGGAGAAGGCGATCACCGGGAGGATGGCGGGCAGGATGCTCTGGAACACCGCCACCATGCTCGCCGTCGTCGCCTGCAATTGCGGCGGCACCGCGGCGATGAGCAGGTTGGGGATGGAGGCGTACCCCATGCCCATTCCCACGCCGAGGAGTGCGGCGAAGCCGATCAGGAGCGCCTTGTCGTCGTGGATCATCGCCGTGAGCAGGCAGGCGGCGGCCATCACGAGCATGCCCACGACCATCAGGACCCGCGGGCGGACGTTCCGGGGCACCAGTGTTCCGACGATCAGCCCGCCGATCACCACGGCGCCACCCAACGGTGCCTGGAAGATCGCGAATCCCTCTGCGCTGATACCGAATCCGTAGCCGAGACCCAGTATCGCCGGGGTCATGCACATCATCGGGAGCATGATCGTGAACACCGAGGACGTGCCGTAGCAGAATCCTGCGCCGAGCGCCGTCAGGAACACCGGCCGCTTACCGAAGAACCGGATGTCGATCAGCGGGTCCGCGAGCAGCCGGGCGGACACGATCCACGCCACCAGCAGGGCCACACCGCCGGCGATGAATCCGATCGTCGACCCCGACGTCCAGCCCCACGAGGGCCCGAAGCTCACCCCGACGAGGATTCCCGCGAGTCCGGCGCCGAGGAGCGCCGCGCCGATCAGGTCGATGCGGGAACGCAGACGCACGGTCGATTCACCGGTGGTCGCCCGGATCAGGACACTGAGGATCACCAGACCGGCGAGGAAGAACCAGAAGATGCTCCGGAAGCCGAAATTGTCGATCAGCCAGCCGGTGAAGAAGGGTGCGGGGATCGCGATGAGTCCCATGCCGCTCGTGGCGATACTGACCGCCAGCGCCACCGTCCGGGCGGGAAAGACGTCGCGGATGAGCGAGTAGCTCAGGAACAGGCAGGGCACGAGCAGTCCGGTGAGTGCGCGGCCGGCGATCAGCACCGCGTACGTCGGTGCGATCGCCGAGATCAGCGACCCGAGCGCCGACAGGCCCACGGCCGTCAGCAGAAGCTTGCGTTTGCCGTGCGTGTCCGCGAGCTTGCCGATCAGCGGGCAGGTGATCGCTCCCACCAGCAGGAACGACGTCAGCAACCACGCACCCTGCGTCGTCTGGTAGTGGGTGACGATCTGCGGCAACGCGATCGAGATCATCATGTAGCTGACCGCGAGCATCTCCAGCAGCAACACGATCGAGGCGAGCGAGAAGATCAGGCGGGGTGTCCATCGCTCGGTAGTCGCGTCCTGCTGCCGCGAATGAGCCGATCCGCCGTGTGGCGCATGGGTGACCATCATCGGGTCCTTTCGAATACCTGCACGGGAACTCGTGGCGGTGCCGCGGCGCTGCGGCGGGCCCGAGCCGGGCGGTAGGGGTGGGTGGTCACATTCGGTGGTCGAAGTCTCGTGAATGTGTAATTGACATCACAGTTCTCGAGGATGCGGCACGCCATGCGGCGTTCCGCCCAGCGGGAAACCGACCGGCGGGTGTTCGCCGGTTGACGCGAATCGGTAACTCCCGATCGCTACTCGAGCGAGGATCGACACATGGCCGAAACGCAGCGCACGAGGGAGTTCCGCCGGCTGAGAACGCCACGCTCGGCGGCCGTCGCAGGGATCGTCTTCGCCGTCCTGTTCGCAACGAGCCTCGTTCTCCTGCGGACCGCGCTGCCGGCGGACCCGTTCGACGAAACCCCCTGGGTGGGGAGCGGAGAGACGCGAATCAAGACGGCCCTGCTGCTTGCTCCGTTCGCGGGGATTGCTTTCCTCTGGTTCATCGGCGTCATCCGCGACCGTCTCGGCGAACTCGAGGACCGATTCTTCGCGACAGTGTTCCTCGGCAGCGGATTGCTGTTTCTCGCTATGGGTTTCGTCTCGATGGGGGTGGCGGGCGGCGTACTCGCCATCGCCCGCCACTCGGGCAGCTCGGCGGACGAGATCGTCTACTTCGGCCGCGAGATCATGCTGCAGATCAACCACGTGTACGCGCTGCGCATGGCCGCGGTGTTCATGATCTCGCTGGGGACGATCTGGCTGCGGACCGGCCTGATGCCGCGATGGCTCGTCGTGACCACGTATCTGCTGGCCCTGGCTCTGCTGGTGATCGTCGACTTCAGCCTGTGGTCGACGTTGGCGTTCCCGGCCTGGGTGCTCCTGATCAGCGTCTACATCCTCGTCACCGGACGCCGCGCGAGCGCCGACGAGAACCGATCGCTCAGGTTCGCGCCGGCGTCGTGGAGACGAAGTCGTCGATGATGTCGACCACCGCGGCGGGATCCTCGAGGTGGGGATAGTGCCCGACACCGTCGAGGACGGCGAGTCGGCTCCCGGGAATCGCCTCGTGCGCCGCATATCCGTGCGCAACCGGGATGATGCCGTCGGAATCGCCCCAGATCAGTTGCGTCGGGAGCCCCTCGTTCAGGTACAGCCGGCTCAGCGCGCTCACCGCCTGCCCCCGATGGTCGACGACCGCGCGGAGGGTCCGCAGAAACGCCTGCCGGGTGTCCGAATCCGACAGTGACGCGTAGGCGTTCCACATCTCGTCGCCCCGTACCGACCGGATCCCGACCGCCGCCAGCCAGCCGCGGACTTTGTTGCCGGCGTCACGAACCGCGGCGGGCGCCACCAATGGCAGGAGGAACTCGGATCCGGGCGCCGCCAGCAGCCGCAGGGTCCAGTTCACGTCCGGTCCGAGTCCGCCACTGCCGATGAGCACCAGTCGGTCGCACAATTCGGGATGCTGATAGCTGAACTGCATCGCCACCCCGCCGCCGAGGGACTGACCGATCACGGTTACACGTTCGATTCCCAGTTCGTGCAGTAGGTCGCGCAGCCACGCGGCGAACGCGCCCAGCGAGTAGTCGCCCCGAGGCTTTGCGGAATCACCGTGGCCGGGCAGATCCGGTGCCAGGACCCGGTATCGCTGCGCCAACTGCGGGAGAATCGCACGCCACGTCGCGGAACTTCCCGCCATCCCGTGGACGAGCAGCAGTGCCTCTCCCTCACCGCTCATCCGGTATGCGACTGCGTCACCGTGCAGTGCGAGGTGCTGGAGTTGGGACATACAACGACCTCCCGATCGGGTGATGCTGTGGTCTCCTCGGTAACGATAGGGGAGTTTCACTCGATATCGTCATCAACTGCGGCGTGGGAACTTGATCTCAGCCCCCGGTTGATCTAGCTGGCACACCAACGCGAGGCTCGAAAACAGGAGGAACCCGCATGAACTCTGTGTCGAGCCCGGCCATCGCTCGCCCGCGTGTCCTGCTGATCGACGCCGACGTGGAGAGATCCCTCGTCGATCGCCTCCGGGATGCGGGATTCTTCGTCACGAGGACGTATGCGGAACCGGTGCGGTCGCGGATCGAACCCCCCGACGTGGTGATCGTCGACGCGCGATCGCCACACCTCGACGCCGGCGCCACGGTGCGGGCGTTGAAAGCGATGCGATTCGCGCTCGCCGTCGTGGTGATCGGCACCTTCCGTTCCGGCAACCGTCGCAGCGACCTCCTCGAGGCGGGCGCCGACGACGTGATGGAGATGCCGGTCGGGGCGGACGAGCTCGTCGCCCGGCTCCGCGCGATCCTCCGTCGGGTGAAACCCGAGAGGCCCGCACAGGCACCCGCCGGCGCACCGGACGTCTGCCTGTGCGAGGTGCCTCACGAACCCGACCGCGACGGGCTGTGCACCACCCTGACCAGGACTGAATACGTTCTCTTCACCGTGCTCGCCCAGAATGTCGGCCGAGTCGTCACCCGCCGCGACCTCATGCTCATGGTGTGGGGTGTGACGGTCGAATCGAAGACGAACGTCCTCAATGCCTATGTCTGCTCGCTGCGGCGGAAGCTGGTGGCCGTCGGATCGCCGTACGTCGTCCACACCGTGCGCGGCGTGGGATTCGCCCTCGGCGAGGTCGAACGTCCGGGAAGCATCGATCCGGTGCGTCAGGTGCCTGTCGCCGCGTCGTGACACGGACCCGGCGGCGCGAAGAATTCGAGGGCGCGTCCGAGTACTACATCCGGCGTCTCGTCGACGAGGAAGTGTGCGGCGCCGTCGATGAACTCGACACCGAAGTCGTCGGTGTGCTCCTCGAATCCGCCGAGGAACTCCGGGCGCACGATGGGGTCGTCGGCGCCGATGAGCGACCGGGTGGGGGTGCTGAGCCGGCAGTGCCTGTACGTGCCGGTCATGATCCGCGCGGCCTCGCGCACGATGAAGCAGCGGTAGAGAGCGGACGCCGCGTCGGAGCGGGCCGGTTCGCGCAGCCGTTCGGCGAACAGTTCGATGTCCTGCTCCGACCAGGCGTTCGGGACTGCCCCCACCCTGGTTGACACACGGGGTGTGCAGTTTCAGGCCGCGTGTGCGGTCTGATGGAGCGTCTCATATTCGACGGGTGTCAGTCGACCGAGACCGCGTTGCCGGCGACGCCGGTGGTAGGTCTTCTCAATCCACTCGACGATCGCCAACCGTAGTTCCGCACGGCTGCTCCAGTGGCGCCGGTCGAGGACGTTGCGTTGCAGCAACGCGAAGAACGATTCCATCGCGGCATTGTCACCACATGCCCCAACCTTCCCCATTGATCCTTGTAAACCATTGCAGGTCAGCAATTCTACGAAGATTCCGGAACGGAACTGGCTGCCGCGATCGGAATGTACGACGGTGCCGTCCGGGTGGCGGAGCGCAATGGCATTTCGCAGCGCCGAACATGCCAGGTCCGCGGTCATCCGGTCGGCGATCGAATAGCCGACGATCCGGGTGGAGAAGCAGTCCTTGATCGCGCAGAGGTAGAGCTTGCCCTCGTCGGTCCAGTGCTCGGTGGGGGCACCTCCTGCACGGAGTGCTTGGGGGAATGTCGGTCAACCACAACCGGTCGGGCTGCTGGGCGGTGAACTTCCGCCTGACGAGGTCGTCATGGACCGGGGGCCCGGATCGACGATGAAGTCCTCGCTTCTTGGCGAACACCGAGAAGATCCGCTGCTGCGAACACAGCCGGTGGACGCGGTTCTCGCCGGCGACGATGCCGTGGGTGGGTAGTTCGTCGGCGATGAACCGGTATCCGAACTCCGGGTCGCCGGCGTGGATATCGCGTGCGGCGTTGATCAGATGGGCATCGTCCCAATCCCGCTGTGAGACGGGATCGGTGTTCCACTTGTAGAACGCTTGCCGGGAGAATCCCAGCACCCGGCAGGTCACCGCGACGGCGATACCGTCGGCGGCAAGTTCACGGACCAGCGGGAACATCATTTTGGGTTGACATCGCGCGATAGGTAGGCCACCGCCCGGCGCATCACCTCCGCTTCCTGTTCGAGCAGCCGGACACGTTTGCGGGCCTCGCGGAGCTCGTCGGATTCGTCCCGTGTGGGGCCGGGTCGGGTGCCGTCCTCGATGTCGGCCTTGCGCAGCCAGTTCTTCAGGCAAGTCTCGGAGATCCCGAAGTCCTTCGCGATCTGTTCCAGCGGGGCTTCGCGTTTGCGGGCCACGGCGACGACGTCGCGGCGGAACTCCTCGGGATACGGCTTCGGCATGTCGATCATCCTTCCACTGTGAGGGCAGATCCCTCACAGGTCAGGTGTCAACCAGAGCCGGGGCAGTCCCTTCCGGTTCGTGGTGAAACCCCGCAGCAGGTGGTAGGTCAGCCGTTGATGTCCCCGGCCGAGCAGGCGTGGACCGAAGAACGGTGCGGCGATCACGGGTTGGAACCAGCCGTGCCGGGCGATCGTCAGCAGCAGCCGTGGGTCGAACCGCACGAACGGGTGGGGGACACCGAGGCTCACGTACTTCCGGACACGGTGGGGCGCGCTCAGGCACAGCTCGTATCCGAGCAGTGCGCCCCAGTCGTGCGCGATCAGGCAGACCCGGTGGAGTTCGAGCGTGTCCAGCAGGGCCACGACGTCGGCGAGCAACTGCTCGCGGTCGTATCCCGTGGGTGGGGCGTCGGTCCAGCCGGCACCGCGCAGATCCGGGCAGATCACCCGGTAGTGCGCGGCCAGCCCCGGGAGTACCCCGCGCCACTCCCACCAGTGCTGGGGGAAGCCGTGGAGCAGCACCACCGGTTCGCCGTGACCGGCCTCGGCCACGTGCATGCGCAGGCCGGGGAGTCGGAGGTAGCGGTGCCGGACACCGTCCAACGCAGGAAAGGTGTTGTCCGGCTCGCCGTTCGGGCCGGAAAGTCCGTGGCTTTCGCGGGCCTCGTGTCTCATCACCTCACGCTACTACGATCATAGTGCAAAGTCACTATGTTTATAGTAGCGGTGTGACGCCAACGAGAACGAGAGCGCTCGACGCAGCGATCGACCTGGTCGGAACTGAGGGTCTGCGATCGCTCACCCACGCCCGGGTCGACGAACGCGCCGACCTGCCGAAGGGAACCACGTCCAACTACTTCCGTACCCGGGCGGCGCTGCTCACCGGCACCCTCGACGCGATCGTGGAACGCGAGATGTCCGAAGTCGGCGTGCTGGCACCGACATCCGCAGACGACCTCGTCGACGCGCTCTGCCGTCTGATCGACTACACGACCGTCGCCAACCGAACCGTCACCGCCGCCCGGCTGGTCCTGTTCCTGGAGGCTAGCCACGACCCTGCTCTCCGGGAGGCGCTGGCGCGCGGACGCACAGCCATGGAGGCGTCGGCCGCCTCGGCATTCCACCGGCTGGGAGCACGGGATCCGCAGACCGCCGCCACCGCGGTCATGGCCTGCGCAGAGGGGGTGATCCTGCATCGCATCGCCCGGTGGGACACCACGGATCCGCGGCCGACGTTCACACTGGTGGTGCGGGCTGCGCTGAACTGACGTCCCGCGTTCGCCGCCGAGAGTCGCTACCGAGATCGGTCACCTCAGGTCGCGTCGGCGGAAGCCGATCAATCCGACTGTGACGAGTGCGGCCGCGATGACCGATTCCCACACGATCGGTGCCGGGTCGAACGCCCCACCAGGAAGTTTCGGAAGGTGACCGAATGGTTCCAGGTCGAGGCCCCAGGCCGGGAGGCCGGCGAGGGAGCCGACCGTGAAGATCAGGATGAACGCTACATAGACGGCCCATGCGGCGGGTGCGAGGCGGGGCAGCAGTCCGAACAGTGCCACGGCTACTCCGGCCGCTATCCAGATCGCGGGAAGTTGAACCAGTGCGCCGGCGACCGTCGCGGGAAGCTTGTCCGCGATGCCCCCGACGGACGCGCCGTACGTCACTCCGACGGCGACCCCGGCGACGACGATGGCGACGGCCGGGCCGAGCACCGCGAACAGCAGGTGGCTCAGTGCCCACCGGACGCGGCCGACCGCTCCCGCGATCACCGGCTCGCCGCGTTGCGCGGCTTCCTCGTAATAAAGCCGGAGGGCGGCGGAAATCGCGTATGCCGACGCGGCGATGCCCAGCATGGTGAGCGCGAAGGCGACGAAGACGTCCTCCACGGTTGCATTTCCGCCGAGGCGGGCAAGGAAGTCGTTGATCGTCCGGCTGTCGCCGAGTTGGTTGCCGAGTCCGTGGGCGGCACTGCCGAACAACAGCCCGTACAGAAGCAGGGCGACGGTCCACGCGAGCAGCGTCCCGCGGTGCATCCGCCACGCCAGACCGACGGGCCCCGCCAGAGCCGGCCCGGCGGTCCCGCCGCCGGGGCGTTCCGCGATGAGTCCGCCACCGACGTCGCGGCAGCGCAGCAGCACGTAGGCGGTCGTGATCAATCCCGCGGATGCTGCCAGATGCAGCAGGAGAACCCACCAGCGTTCCTCGGCGAACGGGCGCAGCTGCAACGACCAGCCCTGCGGCGACAACCACGACAGTGTCCCGGAACCGGCATCACCGACGGCGCGGAGCGCAAAGAACACCCCGAGTGCGCCCAGCGCGACGCCGCGGGCCGTGCGGGCGGAGGTGGTCAACTGCGCGGCGACGGCCGCCACCCCGGTGAACACGAGACCGCTTGCGGCCAGGGCGGCACCGTAGCCGATCGAGCCGGCCAGCGGCAGGTCGAACATACGCAACACGACGGCGAATGCGGTTCCCGTCACGATCGACGCACCCGCGGCCACGACGATCGCGGCGGTCAGTCCGGCGTACCGGCCGACCGCGGTCGAATCGATCAGCTCGGCGCGACCGGATTCCTCCTCGGCCCGGGTATGCCGGATCACGGTCAAGATCACCGCGACGGCGATCACGGTGTACAGCGCCCCGGCTTTCCAGATCGCCACCGCCCCGGGACTGGGGTTGAATATGGGTCCGTACATGGCGATCTGGGCGGGACTGGCGGCGGTCGCCGCCGCAAACTTCGCCAGATCGGTAGGCGTCGGGTAGACCGATTTGATGCTGCCGGCATAGGTGATCGGCATCAGTACGCCGATGATCACGGTCCACAACGGAAGCACGACCCTGTCGCGGCGCAGGCAGAGTCGAAGAAGGTGCAGTGTGCCGGCGAAGTGCGCAGTGAGACCCGCGCGCACCCCGGCGGCGTCGCGGGGGCCGGTCACTGACGCGGTGGTCATGTCCGCTCCTTCACCCTGCCGGCTGTCGGCTCGTCCGGGGCGCCACCCACCCGATAGTGCCGCAGGAACAACTCCTCCAACGTGGGCGGCGTGCTGACCAGGCTTCGGACGCCCGTGTCCCCGAGCACCCGAATCAGCTGGCCGAGGCCTGCGCTGTCGACCTGACAATGCAGCGTGCTGCCGTTGATCACGATATCCGCGACGCCGGGGATGTGGTGCAGGTCGCCCGGGTCGCCGAGCAGTTCGGCGGTGATCGAAGTGCGGCTGAGGTGACGCATCGAGTCGACGGCGCCGCTGTCGACTGTCTTGCCTTCACGGATGATCGTCACCCGATGGCAGAGCGCCTCGACCTCGGAGAGGATGTGGCTCGACAACAGGATGGTGGCGCCGCGGTCGACCGCTTCGCGGGCGCACTCGCGGAAGACTTGCTCCATCAATGGGTCCAGACCGGAGGTGGGTTCGTCGAGGAGCAGAACCCTGGCCTGCGACGAGAGGGCCGACACCAGGGCTACCTTCTGCCGGTTACCTTTGGAGTAGCTCCGCGCCTTCTTGCGCGGATCCAGGTCGAACCGATCGATGAGTTCTCCGCGGCGTTGTTCGTCGAGTCCGCCGCGCAATCGTGCCAGCAGGTCGATCGTTTCGCCGCCGGACAAGGACGGCCACAGTGTGACGTCGCCGGGCACGTAGGCCACTTCACGGTGCAGCGCGACTGCATCGGACCACGGATCGCGACCGAGCATCCGGGCCTGACCCGACGTGGCACGCAGGATCCCGAGCAGTACACGGATGGTGGTGGATTTTCCGGAACCGTTCGGCCCGAGGAAGCCGTGGATCTCGCCGGTGTCGACGGTGAGATCCAACCCGTCCAGTGCGTGAACGTGACCGAAGTATTTGTGAAGACTGTGCACTTCTATGACGTGGTGCATGTCGGCTCCTGTCCTGCCCAACTGTCGCTGATCCACCGGCCGGTGTACTAGGGCCTTTCGTCCGCGTTCTTTCGTTGCCGCAAACACGCGCGACCGGTCGGGCGAGGTGGTGACCAAGGACCCTGACGGGCCGATGGAGCCAGGACCCACACTGAGACTTCGGGGACACGGACCGGGAGGAATTTCCTGTGCGAACCGGCAGAGTGGCTGTTCTCGTCTTGGGCTGTCTGAGCGCCCTGACCGGGTTCGCGCTGCTCACTGCCGCGGTGTTTCTGGGGTGGGCCTACTTCATGCAACGCGACGGTGGGCACTTCACCTCGCCGCGTGAGCACTTCGAGACGAGTGAAAGTGCCCTGGTATCGGAGAAGGTCGATCTCTTCGAGGGCGCCGACTTGCCGGAAGGGTTCAGCACCGAGGACCTCGGCCGGGTACTGCTGCGAGCCACCGCGACCGATCCCAGCCAGGAGATCTTCATCGGGATCGGCCCTCGTGACGAGGTCGACAAGTACTTCACCGACGTTGCTCGCACCGAGGTGACAGACGTGCACTTCGATCCGTTCCGACCGACCTATCGGCAGATTCCTGGAAACCGGCCCGCGGAAGCACCAGGGGCGCAGTCGTTCTGGTCGACCTCTTCAGCGGGTCCCGGCACACAAGAAGTGCGCTGGGAGCTGCAGCAGGGTGCCTGGACGGCTGTCGTGATGAATGCCGACGCCGCCCCCGGGGTGTCCGCCGACATTCAGGCCGGGGCACGCCTCACCTTCCTCGGACCGCTCGCTCTGAGTGTCCTGATCGGCGCAGTCGTCTTTCTGATCATCGGAATCCCGTTGATCGTGGCAGGAGCGATCGGTCTGGGTCGGCACGGTCCGCCGCAACCGCATCCCGTCGGACGGGATGCAGCCGGCGACACGTTCGCCGGCGACGTCACCCACCCTCAGGTTCCATGGACCGTCTATCCCACCCGTCTCGTGGGTGAACTCGACGAGCCACTGTCGCGATGGCTGTGGCTGGTGAAGTGGTTACTGGCGATCCCGCACTACTTCGTGCTCTTCTTCCTCGGGGTCGCGTTCGTCGTCACCACCCTGGTGTCCGGATTCGTGATCCTGTTCACGGCGCGGTATCCTCGGGCACTCTTCGACTTCGGCGTCGGCGTTCTCCGGTGGTGGTGGCGCGTGCAGTTCTATACCTACTCGGCCCTGGCGACGGACCGCTACCCACCCTTCACCCTGAAACGTACCGACTATCCGGCGGACTTCGACGTCGATTATCCCGTGCGGCTGTCCCGCGGACTGGTGCTCGTGAAGTGGTGGCTGTTGGCGATCCCGCACTACCTGATCCTGTCGCTACTCGCGGGAGGGTGGTTCGGGAGCTGGCGTGCCGGAGCGTTCGCCACCGACGGTGCGCACTACGGGCAGACGTGGCTCTTCGGTTCTCTGCTCGGTCTCGTGGTGACCTTCTCGGCAATTGCGCTTCTCTTCACCGGACGGTACCCACACGGTCTTTTCGACTTCGTGATGGGCATCAACCGCTGGGCGTTTCGCGTCGCGGCCTACGCGACCCTGATGCGGGACGAGTACCCACCGTTCCGCCTCGATCAGGGACCGTTCGAGCCAGATGAGCCCAGGCCTCACCTGGGCGGTGACGATTCCGGTGCCGACACCTCTCCGGAAAGGCCGCGCCCATGAAAGTACTGGTGGCGTACGCGACAGCGAAGGGCTCGACCCGCGGGATAGCCGAGAGACTCGGGTCGTGTATCGAAGGTTTCGGGCAGGAAGTCGATGTGCGGGCGGCCGCGGATGTGTCACACGTGCACTCCTACGACGTGATCGTTCTCGGAAGCGCGATCCATGACGGGCAGTGGCTCGCCGACGCGTCCGACGCGGTCGAGCGCCTGCGGTCGCAATTCGAGGGGAAGCCAGTATGGGCGTTCTCGGTGTCGTCGGTGGGCGTCACCAGTACGACCCTGTCCAAGCGGCTGGCGCGTCTTCTGCGTCGCATGACACCGGAGCCTCGAGCGGTGCAGTTGCTGCGGGATGCGGCCGACGTGCGCGACCACCGATTCTTCGCCGGGGCGATCGCCCCGGGTGATTGGCCAGGATTCGGGCGAGTCGTCTTCACGCTCATGGGTGGGCACTACGGCGACGCCCGGGACTGGTCGGACGTGTGCGCGTGGGCAGGCACCATCGCCGCCGAATCGACCCGGGACACGGAAAGACGGACCTAGATCCAGTGGTCGGCGCCGCGGAGGCATTGCTCTCGCGGTGCCGGGCCGGTGGAGGTGAGATCGGAGGAGCAACGATGAGTCCATTGAAGAGGCGTGTGAGGTGGGCGAGTCTGACAACGCCGCAGCGCGCCGCGCTGGTCGTGGCGGCGGCGGTGCAATTGGGGCTGGCCGTGGCGGCCTGGGCGGATCTGGCGAAGCGTGATCCCCGCGAGATCAGGGGGAGCCGAACTACTTGGGCTGCCGTGATCGCGGTGAACTTCATCGGACCCATTGCGTATTTCCGGTGGGCTCGCCGCACCCCGGAGGAGGCACGATGAAGGGCCGGAAACCGTTCAGGGTGAGCCGATTCCCTCGCTCTGCTTGACCTCGCGGCGAAGCGCATCGAGCTGCGGCGCCGTTCCGAGTGCAATGACAATGGTGCCCGGGTCCAGACGTCGCTCCAGCGGGGGATTGGCAATGAACTGCCCCGTCGGTGACCGCAACGCCATCAACAGCGAGCCGGTGGCCGCCGCGAGGTCCGCTTCCGCCAGCGTCCGCCCGGCCAGCGGCGAACCAGCCGAGACCTCGACCTCCTCGATCCGGTAGTCCAGTGTCTCGTCGTGCATCACGACGTCCAGGAACTCGGCGACGTGTGGCTGGAGCGCGAAGGCACCCATCCGGCGCCCCCCGATGAGCTGAGGGTTGACGACGCGGTTTGCTCCCGCCCGAATCAGCTTGGATGTCGAACCGTCGTTGCGCGCTCGGGCGATGATTATCAGGTCCGGCCGCAACGCGCGGCTCGAGAGGGTGACGTAGACATTGTCCGCGTCGGTGTCGAGCGCCGTGATCAGAGCGTGGGCACGGCCGATTCCCGCCGCTTCGAGAACCTCGTCGTCAGTGACATCCCCGACTACTGTCGGGACGTCGAGGTCGGCGAGGCGCTCCGGATCTCGATCGACGACGACGACCGGCATCCCGAGCGTGGCCAGATACTGCGCTCCGGCCCGTCCGACCCGGCCGAAACCACAGATGATCGCGTGCCCGGTCATCCGGCTGATGTGTCTGTCCATTCGCCGACGCTCCATGTGCTGACGTAGATGTCCCTCGATGAGTGCTTCGAGGATTACCCCGAAGGTGTACAGCGCCGTACCGGCACCCGCAAGTATGAGCAGGATCGTGAAGATCTGGCCCACCGCACCGAGTGGGTGGACCTCACGAAACCCGACCGTGCTGATCGTCGTCACGGTTTGGTACAGCGCATCCAGAATGCCGAAGCCCAGGACGACATACCCGAGCGTGCCTGCAACGACGACGAACCCGAAGGCCCCCAGTGCGCGGCTGATCCTCAGGAGGGGACTCATCACGGTCCTCCCGGCCTGCCCGTCGTGGGGTGCCACGGTCACTTGCCTGCGTACCGAAGGCGGCGGTGCGGACCGGCAAAGATGACCGGGCACGCCGCGTGCATGAGGACGCCCGTGGCCGTGCGGCCGAGTATTCCGCGCGGTGCAGCGGGGACACCGCGTCCGACGATCAGCAACCCGGCCGACGACGAGTAGCGGACCAACACTTCATCCGCCGGCGCCTCCGTGGTGATCGGGTCCACGACGACCTCGGGGAAGCGGCCGCTCTCCGGCGCCAACCATGCATCGAGACGATCTCGCGCCTCGTCCGAACCTGCGGTGGGGTCCGGTATCGACGAATTCGGTCCGGTCGCGACGGAGTGCACAGCGCGCAGCACGGTCCCGCTCAGTTGCGCGTGCCGAAATGCATAGTGCAGGACGTCCGGTTCGCCGTCCGACCGCACTCCTGTCACCGTCGACCCTCCGGTGCGGCGAAACCCAGGCCTGACCACCGCAACTGGACAGGCGGAGCGTGCGATCAGCGCCGCGGTCGTCACGATCGACGCGGGTGCGGAGGACGAGTCGCTCCTGGCGCCGAGCACCAGCAGTTCGGCCGCGTCCGCGGCCTCGAGGAGTGTTGTGAAGGACGTTCCCGCCCGCATCTCCATTCTGATTTCGGTGGTCCCGGGCCGCGTGGGTCCGGAGGCGGCGACGTGGCGGGCGACTTCTGCGGCCTCGGTGAGGTGCATGTGCGCGTCCTGGGCTCGCTGTCGCTCGTGCTCCCCGTGGTGTGCCTCGCCCCGTCGCCCACCTTCGGAGGGATCGTGCACGAAGAGCAGCCGCAACGGAACACGATGAAGGGCAGCAACTTCCGTCGCCCACGCGGCGGCGTTCAGCGCACCGCGCGAACCGTCGATCCCGACAACGATGTGACGAGGATGATGGGCGGCGTCACTCATTCCATTTTCCGTTTCTCTGGATCGGCTCGGGGCGAAAGCGTGGTCTGGGCAATCTGAGACTGGATCGGCATCGTCACGATCCGCAGCCGAGTCGGAAATGAACACCTCGCTCGTACTGAGTCACGACACGCATGGAAAGGGCAAGGAGAAGCCCGCGTGAAACGACTACGGCGAGAATGATCACGGCAGGCATGACGGCTCCGACGTCGACGAACGGGTACGTCTACATCGAAGGCGGCTGGGCGGCATGGCAGTAGGGCCGACGGTCACTAGTTGGGGCATTTCGTCAAGGGTGGTGGTCGTTCGCGGAGAGAGGCACTTCGGCCCTGTTCCCTCCCGGATCGACACCGCAAGGATCGAACTGGGGCACGGAATACACACGCGTCCGGACACTGGGAAGCAGGGTGACATGAGCGCGACCACAGCGACGCCGGCGGAGCGGCCGGAGCAAGTATTTCAAGACCGACGGGAGGCCGGACGGGTCCTGGCAGGACTCCTCGAGGGCTTTCGCGGCAACCCCAAGGTCACCGTGCTCGGTCTGGCGCGGGGAGGCATCCCCGTGGCGTGGGAGGTGGCAGCCTCGTTGGGTGCCCCCCTCGACGCCTTCGTCGTGCGTAAGCTCGGTGTGCCGGGCCACGCGGAGTTCGCGATGGGCGCACTGGCCGGCGGCGGAACCGTGGTGGTCAACGACGACTTGATACGAGACCTGCGAATCTCGCCGGAACAGATCCGCCGGGAGCTCGATCGCGAGGGCCGGGAACTGCTGCGACGGGAAGCCGTCTACCGAGAGAACCGACCGCCTCCCGACGTCGCCGACAAGATCGTCATCCTCGTCGACGACGGCCTCGCCACCGGCGCGAGTATGTTCGCTGCCGTCGACTCACTGCGCCGACAGGAACCTGCCCAGATCGTGGTGGCGGTGCCCGCCGCGCCGGAGTCCACCTGCCGCGACCTCGGCGCCATGGTCGACGACGTGACGACGTGGTGTGCGCAACGATGCCGTTTCCCTTCCACGCAGTCGGCGAGTCGTTCTGGAACTTCGCACAGGTCACCGACAGTGAGGTCCTGACGCTCCTGCGCACGCCCACTTCCGCTGGGACAGCTCGTGATGCGAAGGCGCTCGAATTCGGTTCGGCAGCAACAGCTGTACGTATCGCGGCGCTCGATGCCCCGGACGGTGTCCCCTCGCTCAACGTGCTTCTCGATCTGGTGGGTGACGCCCGGATCGTGGTGATCGGCGAAAGCTCGCACGGCACTCACGAGTTCTATGCGGCGCGCGCGGAAATCACCAAACGGCTAGTCGAGGACAAGGGATTCTCGGCGATTGCTGCGGAGGCCGACTGGCCGGACGCCTACCGCGTCAACCGCTACGTGCGCGGTGGGGGTCACGACACGACCGCCGAAGAAGCTCTCCGTGGGTTCGAGCGGTTTCCGTCGGATGGTTGAAGGAATACAACGACCGCTCCACGTCTCGATCTGTACATGCCGAGGGCTACTACCGAACGATGTTCAGTGGCCGCGTGTCCTCGTGGAACCTACGGGATCGTCATATGGTTCAGACACTGGCAGCCCTCGTCTCGCACCTCGACCGGCACTCGGGTAGAGCATCTCGGATAGTGGTGTGGGCACACAACTCGCACGTCGGCGACGCGCGCGCAACCGAGGCCGGAACCCACGGCGAAGTGACTGTGGGGCAACTGGTGCGGGAAGCGTATCCCGACGCCTGTCGGCTGATCGGGTTCACCACGTTCGAGGGTTCGGTCACCGCGGCGAGTCAGTGGGGTGGACCGGCCGAACGCAAGGAAGTGCGCCCGGCGTTGCCCGGTAGCGTCGAGGAACTCTTCCACGAACTCGGAGAGCCGTCCTTCCTCGTGCGCACAGACGAGGGGAACGCTGCCGCGAGGACACTGCGGGCTGCGAGACTGCAGCGGGCGATAGGGGTGATCTACCGACCCGAGACCGAGCGGCAGAGTCACTACTTCCACACCCGGATCTCGGATCAGTTCGATGCGGTAATCCATATCGACACGACCAGGGCGGTCGAGCCCCTCGAACGCACAAGTCTCTGGGTTGAAGGCGAAACACCGGAGACCTATCCCTCGGCGTTCTAGCAACCGGTCCCGGTCGTCCATGTGTAGGCCGTGCGGTGCGAACGGGGCGAGCCCGTGAGCTGGTCTGTCAGGCAGGGCATCCGAGGAGTTCGAGTTCCTCTGCGACAACGAGGTCGACTTCCTCGTCGGTCAAGCCGCCGAGAAGGTGCAACAGCAGCATCGATCCCATCTCCCTCAGCCGAGCCGGGCGCCTCACGTATCTCCTGGTCGGGGTGGGTCGTGGGGCGTCTTCCCGTGTCTATGTTCCATCGCACCCGGTGTACGCGGGCCGGCCGAGAGGACTTGGTCCTTTACCGAGGGGCCACTAGGCATCGACTTGTGGCACCCGCCACGCGATCCGACCGGAGACGTCCTCGGCCGCGAGATGACATTCGGCCCTGTCTTCCGGGCCGCGGTCCGGCGACGCTGAGAGGGCACCGAGAAAACGAACAAGGGGTCGCGGCGTGCACCCGATCAGCTCTGGGTCGTGGGCGACCACGCTCGGACGAGCAACGGGAGCGGACGTGATCACTCGACTGCGATTCTCGCCCCGGAATCTGTCCCGTTCGGCACGATCGGGCCCACCGCCCGACCCCGGCCCGCCACCGGCCCCGTCGGCCGGTTCGTGGTGGCCGATGCTCGCCTTCTTCGGGATGCTGCTTGCGGTGGTCCTGGTGGCCTCGCTGGCGGGCTCGGGCGGCCAGACACTGTCATACAGCGATTTCCTGGGCAGGGTCGATTCCGGATCGGTCAAGACGGTGACCATCGACGGCGACGGCGGTGTCGACGGAACGCTCACCGACGACACATCCTTCGTGACCCAACTCCCGACGGCCCTGAATGTGACCGGTCTCGACCAGCGCCTGCAGGCCAAGAACATCCAGATCACCGCAAAGAAGGCGACCGGCAACGGGTGGGGGGCCCTGCTGGGTGGCCTGCTTCCGCTCGTGCTTCTCGGCGCACTGTTCTTCTGGGTCACCCGGCGGGCGCAGCACGCGTTCAGCGGAGGAGTCGGTGGTGCCGGCGCATTCGGCCGCTCCAAGGCGCGAGTGATCGAGGCGAAACGCCCAACCACCCGTTTCGCCGATGTCGCCGGCTACGAAGGGGTCAAGCAGGAAGTCAGCGAGGTCGTCGACTTCCTCCGCGATCCCGCGAAGTATGCCGCGGCCGGAGCTCAGGGGCCCAGGGGAGTCCTCATGACCAATTACTTGCAGAAATGGACGGTTTCGACCAGAGCGTGGGAATCGTGGTTCTCGCCGCCACCAACCGGCCGGAATCGCTGGATCCGGCGCTCCTGCGGCCCGGCCGGTTCGACCGCCGGGTGACGATTCCACTCCCCAATCAGACGGAACGGGCAGCAATCCTCGCAGTTCACGTCCGAGGCAAGCATCTCGGTCCGGACGTCGATCTCACCATCGTCGCCCGGGGCACCCCCGGATTCTCCGGCGCCGACCTGGCGAACGTCGTGAACGAGGCCGCGATCAACGCCGTACGTGGAGACCGGACCGTCATCTCCGCGCAGGATCTGGCCACCGCACGCGACCGGGTCCTGCTCGGGCGGCGCGACACCACGAATGCGCTGCTACCGGAGGAACGCCATTCGGTGGCAGTCCACGAATCCGGTCATGCACTGCTCGCCGCGCTGTGCCCGCACGCGGATCCGGTGGCGAAGGTGACGATCCTGCCCGCTGGAATGGCGCTGGGCGCCACCGAACAGCTCCCCGAGGTCGAACGGCATCTCTACAGCGAGAGCTACCTCGCCGATCTGCTCGCCGTGCGGGTGGCGGGGCGGGCCGCGGAACTCGTCGTGTTCGGTGAGGGCTCCACCGGCGCCGCGAACGACCTGATCGGCGCGACCGCTGTGGCTACACGGATGGTGCGTGAGTTCGGCCTGTCGAAAGCCTTGGGCCCGGTCGGATATGCGTCGGAGAGCTCCGAGTACCTGCATGCCGACCCCCCGGCCACCGCGCTGACCAGGCCCTACTCCGAGCAGACCCAGCGCGTCGTGGACAAAGAGGTGGCGGCGCTGCTCAGGGCGGCGGAAGCCCGGGCGACCGATCTTCTCGTCCGCCATCGCACCGCCCTGGATCGCCTCACCGCGCTGCTGGAGGAAAGGGAAACCGTGGACGGCTCCGTCGTCCTGGATACCCTCCGTGAGGAGTCCTACCCTGGCGACGCCCGCGCCAGGCGCAGCCCGGACGAACGACATCTCGGTGTCTTCTAACGGAGAAGTGGCCGCCGGGGACCTTCGGCCCTCGCGCCGCCCCGCAGGCAGCGTCGATGGTAGACGTATGGCATACGAAGTCGAACGGAACCCCGCGGTGAACCGGGATCAGGGGCGAGGCGGCGAGGCCGTCGCGCGCGAGGACGAGACGACGACAGTCTCCAATCCTGGTGCAGAGCACTCCATCCGTGACGCCGAACCACGACCGGTGCCCTTGCGGGTTGCGGCGCCGAGATTGTTCCGGTGTGCCGCGCGTACGGCGAACCTCCTCGCCCGCCGCCGTCTTCACCAACCGAAACGGCACAGGGGCCGGAGAATGACCTTCGCTGACGGCACCACCGGAGTCGTCTACCGCGAGACCGTCATGTGCGGTGAGTCTCCACCCGATCCGGCGGTCCTCGTCGTCTCCTTCCGACTACGCGGTGTCCACGGCTGGGGTCACCCGCTGTTCAGGGCCGAAAGCCTGCTCAACACAGCATTGTTCGCGGGGTTCCCCGGATTCGTGTCGAAGCTGTGGCTCACCGCGGACGAAGAGGACCGGTACCGCGGTTTCTACCAGTGGGACGGCGCACGCTCCGCCGAGGAGTACGTCCGGGTGTTGTGGTGGCCTCTCGCGCTGGTGAGCCATCGGTCCTCGATCCGATACTGCATCTTGCCCGGTCGTCTTCGCGACGACGTTCTCGAACGCGCCGAGTCAGGAGAGGACACCGCACAGCCTGACACGGCGTGGTGGCGGCTCGTCCGGACGGAGACGAAACCGAGATGACCGCGCCGGACGGGCAGCCTCTCGACGTGCTCGTCGTCGGCGCAGGCCCGACCGGACTCGCCGCGGCGCTGATCGCTCACGATCACGGCGCACACGTGCGCATCGTCGACCGCAGACCCGACGCACCCCGATTCTCGCGGGCTTTCCTCGTCCAGTCCCGGACCCTCGAAGTACTGCGGCCGCACGGTGTGACCGATGAACTCCTCGCGCTCGGAGACTCCAACCCGCAGGTGCACCTCCACCTGCGTCGGCGCTGTGTGCCCGTCGACGTGGGTGAAATACGGCTGCCGGACACCGCATTCCCGAATTTCCTGCTCGTGCGGCAAGCCGACGTGGAAGCCGTTCTGCGACGAGCACTCCGCGGCCGTGGCGTCGAGGTGGAGTGGGAGACGCAGTACGAGTCCTTCCGGGCAGTCGACGGAGTCGTCTGCGATGTGACGCATCACGGCATCCGCCGACAAGTCGCGGCCCGGTTCCTCGTCGGGTGTGACGGCAACACCAGCACGGTGCGCGCGACGGCCGGCATCTCCTGGGACGGGTCGGTGTACCCGCACGAGATTCTCCTCGCCGACGTCGAACTCGACGGTGAGGTCCAGACCGGCGTCGCGCACGTCGCGGTCCACCGTGAGGGGCTGCTGTTCCTGCTGCCGCTGGGCGAAACCGCTCGCTGGCGGGTGCTCACCGCCCAACCCCCGAACTGCGCGGAGGCCCCGACCGACCGACACCACCTGCAGAAGATCCTCGACAGGGCTGACGTGCACGCCCGCATCACCCGGATCGCCTGGTCGGAGCGGGTACCGGTCCAGCACCGCGTCGCGTCCCGGTATCGATGCGGGCCGGTCTTTCTCGCAGGGGACGCCGCTCATGCCTTCTCCCCGGCGGGCGGCCAGGGCATGAACACAGGTATCCAGGACTCTGCCGACCTGGGGTGGAAACTCGCGTTCGCGGCACACCTCCGGCCCGGTGGCGACGCCACCCTGTTGCGGTCGTATGCGGAGGACCGTCGACCCGCCGCCCACCAGGTGCTGCTGCTGACCCACGTGCTGTTCTGGGCCGAGGCCGGCCGCGGTCGGGTGCCGTCGCTTCTACGCGGCGCCTTCTCCTCCGCAGGGGCACCGCTGGTCCCGGTGCTGCTGCGGCGGCGTCGGCTCGTCGCGCACGCGGTGCGAGTGCTCGCCCAGCTTCGCCGGCACTATCGGCGCGGTCCACTGTCGGTCGAGGGGTCCGGCGATTCCGGCGTCGCCGCCCCGGCCGGTGAGCGGATCCCGGACGAGGAGGTGACCGTCGACGGCGGCCGGCAACGTCTGCACGACCTGATCGCGACACCGGCAGTACAGGTGCTCCTACATCGGGACACGCAGTGGGGAATGCCGCCGGCGCCTGACGGACGGCTACAGGTCCACCGAATTCGCAGCTGGTCGGGTACCGGCATCGTGATCGTTCGCCCAGACGGATACGTCGGGTTTCGGAGCGGTTCCGACACTCAGGGGGCCGCCGAGTGGCTGGAACTGATCGGAGCGTCTCCGGCACGCTCGACGTGACGTTGCGGCATCTCCGGTCGGCGCCGGCCGGGGGCCGCGATTGGCGACCAATGGCCCTGGAATGCCGGGGTCGGACGGAAGTAGGTTCGGAACAGGCCTGAGAATGTTCCGGCCCGAGGAGGTTCTGATGGGATTCGCCGATCGCGCTGATGCGGGACGACGCCTGGCCAGACGCCTGCGCGAGTTTCGAGGACGAGACGTCGTGGTACTGGGGTTACCCCGAGGGGGTGTGCCGGTCGCATTCGAAGTCGCGAAGGCATTGCACGCCCCTCTCGACGTGATCGTGGTCCGCAAGCTCGGTGTCCCGTACCAGCCCGAACTGGCCTTCGGCGCGATCGGCGAGGGCGGCGTACGGGTGATCAACACCGAAGTCGTCAGTCGGGTCGGTCTGACCGTCACCGATATCGCCGCCGTCGAACGCACCCAGTTGGCGGAACTTCGTCACCGCGCTGAACGAGTGCGGGAGGAGTTCGGCCGGATCCCGCTGGGGGGACGGATTGCGTTGATCGTCGACGACGGCGTGGCGACCGGTGCGACCGCGCGGGCCGCGTGCCAGGTCGCGCGCGCACAGGGCGCCGCGCGGGTCGTCGTCGCAGTCCCGATAGGGTCGCCGCGCCGGATCGACGACCTCGCCGAGGACGCCGACGAGGTCGTGTGCATGCAGACCCCGAAAGGATTCTCCGCTGTCGGACAGGGATACTACGAGTTTTCCCAGACCACCGACGAAGACGTGACCGAACTATTGCAGCGTGCACGCAGCGGCTTCGGAGAACCCGCCGCCACGGCACCGGACACCGGTGACGATCCGCCGATGCGCGACGACGACATCGAGGTCGACGTGGGCCGGGTCCGGCTTGCCGGGCACCTCGTCGTTCCGGAAAACGCCATCGGGATAGTCGTGTTCGCCCACGGCAGCGGCAGCAGCCGCCACAGCCCTCGCAACCGCTACGTCGCCCAGATCCTGAACCGGGCCGGACTTGCCACCCTCCTGTTCGACCTACTCACCGCCGCAGAAGAAGGCGACCGCACGCTGGTATTCGACATCGACCTCCTCGCCGAGCGGCTCGTCGCGGCCACCCGGTGGCTCGGGACACGATCGGACACCGTCGGTCTGCCGATCGGATACTTCGGGGCCAGCACGGGCGCCGCAGCAGCACTGCGCGCGGGCACCGACTCCCACGTCGATATCAAGGCGATCGTCTCCCGCGGTGGCCGAGCCGACCTCGCCGGTGAGCGTCTGACCGAGGTCCGAACCCCCACGCTGTTGATCGTCGGCTCCCGCGATGAAACCGTCCTCGACCTCAATCGCCGCGCGCAGGCCGTGATCCCGGGCACGTGCCGAATCGAGATCGTGCCCGGTGCCACCCACCTGTTCGAAGAACCCGGCACCCTCGAACGGGCTGCAGTACTGGCCCGCGAATGGTTCACCACACACCTCCCGTCCACGCTGTCACCCCCTGCGCCGCAGTACGCAACGATAGAACCCGAATGCCCCCCTGGACCTCCCTCTAAGGCCACACGATCCGCGTCGAGGAACACCTCGACAAGGGCCGCTACACCCTGCGCGCCGAACTCCCCGGAGTCGACCCCGCCACAGACGTCGACATCGGCGTCCACGACGGACACATGACGATCAAAGCCGAACGCACCGAACAACACAAGTAAGGCTTGCACCCCGACCTTCCCGGCACTCCGCACGAAGGAACCGCAGCCCGCGGCATCCGAAAAGGGCAGTCTCTGAACGTAATTGCTTGTCCGGCCGCAGGCTCCGAACATCGGCCGTGCTCAGCTCTCCGGCAAGCCGGGTTGCGGTGCAGCCGCGTGTGGTGTCCGGATCAGCGATTGACGCAGACGGGACCACTGATGGGTCCAGCCCTGCAGGGGCGCCAGTGCCTGCTCGATTAGTTCCATCTGATGGTCGAAAGCCGACAGTTCTGCCTGCAATGCCTGCACTGTCAACCGCTGGGCGTGTAGTTCCTCGACCAGGACGTCGAACTCCGCGACCAACGGTGGGGCCAGCTCGACCAACTGCTGAAGCGACTCCAGCATCCGGGTCACCGGCACCGCGACGGGCTCAGGTATTGCGCTGACCGCCTCGTCTCCCATTGTTCCCATGAGGCGGGTCACGGCGCGTGTTCCCTCCAGCAATTCGTCCATCGCGGAGTGAAGCAAGCTGTATCGGTACGTCTCTGCCTGTCCGGTCATCGGCACCACCTTCCTCCAGAATCCTTGTGATCCCTCCAGTTTCGCCCGGGTGGTGGCGCGCTGGTCCCGTGCTTCGCCTGCCAGGTCGTCCGACCACTGCCATCGGGCCCGCGCCGACACCGACAGGCCTACGTCGCGGAACTCGGAAGCACTGAACGGACGATGAGTAGGGGGCACGTGACCGTGTGTAGCAGGGCTCTGCTGGTCGAGCCCAGCAGCATGCTCGCGAATCCACCTCGCCCACGGCTCCCGACCACCAGGAGTTGCGCCCGCTCGGCCTGCTCGCGCAGATTCCGAGCAGGTTGGTCCATGACCACGACCGGCCGGACCTGCACGTCGGGGAAGTCCTCGGCGCGACCGGCCAGGCTCTCCGACAGTATCGCCCCCTCGCGGCTTTCGACCTGCGTCCAGTCGACGTCACTGGGGAACGGGGCGTGCAGCTCGACATCCGACCAGGCGTGTACCGCAACAAGTTCGACCTGACGCAATGCGGCCTCTTCGAACGCCGCCGAGATCGCCGGCTCGCTGTTCGCCGAGCCGTCGACACCGACCACGACGGGCCCTGCGACGTCGTTGATCGCGGTGTGCGGCAGGTCTCGCACGACAGCGACGGGCGCGTGCGCATGAGTCACGACCGCCGCACTGACCGATCCCAGCACGGTACGGTCGATGATTCCGTGTCGGTTCGCGCCGACAACCACCATCAGTGCAGACTTCGACCGCTCGACCAGCTCACCGGAGGGAGCGCCCATGCAGAACGCCGTGTCGATCTCGAGGGTGTGCCCCGGTACGGCCCGGGTGGCCACCTCCTCGGCCCGGACGAGCCGCGCCTTGCACTCGAGTTCCTCCTCCTCGAAAAAGCTGGCAGGCACCCCGACCGGCATACCGTGGGCGCCGGGGACGAACATGGTGGTGACCAAGGTCAGCGGAGCATTCCGCAATGTGGCTTCGTGCGCCGCCCACGACACGGCCTGGAGGGACGACTCCGATCCGTCTACTCCGGCGACGATCGGGCGGCGGGTGGTCATGATGCCTCCTCGGGATTACGCGGATCATCGAGTCCCCACCATCGTCGCCGCTGCCGTGATGGCGCCGTAGAGGAGAAGGTCATCACATTCCGTACCGTTCCAGAACTTTGCGCATATCCGCGACGGCCTTCTGGCGGTTCACCGGATCCGGGATCTCGGCAAGTTGACGCTTGAGGCTCACCGCGAAGTCGGCGTAGTCGTTCTGCCAGTCGCGCCCGATCAGTTGCGCAGCATCTGTGCGGGCGGTGCCGATCAGCTTCGCGGGGGTGCCGCACTGCAGTTGGTAGCTTTCCCCGATGTTCGGGGTGACGATCGAAAGGGAAGGGTCGTCTTCCGACGCCAGTTCGGTCAGCGCCGAGATTGCCCCCGGTTCGCCGTGGGTCAGGAACAGGCTGCCCGAGATAGGCTTCCGCTCCTTGATCCAGTCCAGCAGTTCGGCCTGATCTGCGTGGGCGGAATAGCTGTCGAGCCGCCGAATATGCGCTCGCACATTGACGTCGGTGCCCGAAATTTTCACTTGCCGTGCGCCTTCGAGGATGACGCGTCCCAGCGAGCCTTGGGCCTGGAATCCGACGAACAAGATCGTCGAATCCCGGCGATGCAGATTGTGTGCGAGATGATGGCGGATGCGTCCCGCCTCGCACATCCCCGAAGCCGCAATGATGATGACCCCCGACATGCTGTTGATCCGCATCGAGGCGGAAGCATCATCGACATAGTGGATCGAGGGATGGTGGAAGATGTCCTTGCCCCCGAGATCCTCGAGCTCGCCTGCATGCCTGGCGAATACGCTGGTCGCGCGGTTGGCCAGCGGAGAGTCGACGAAGACCGGAACGTTGGGGATGCGGTTCGCGTCGGCGAGATACGCAATGTCGAGCAGCAGTTCCTGCGTTCGTTCCAACGCGAAAGCAGGGATCACGAGATTTCCACCACGCGAAATGGCCTTGTTGATCTCCTCTTCCAGCAGGTCACGCCGCTGGTCGATGCTCAGTCGCACACGGGTTCGGCTGCCGTACGTCGATTCACAGATGACGAAGTCCAACCCCGATGGACCCTCCGGATCGGCGTGAAACGCCTTGTACTGAGGACCGAGATCACCGGAACAGAGCAGGCGCACGCCCCCGGCGTCGACCTCCGCCGATGTTGCGCCCAGAATATGACCGGCATTCCACAGCCGCGCTCGAAAGCCTGTAGCGGGCTCGAACCATTCCTCCAACGGCACAGGACGGGTCTGCCGCCACGCCGTGAGCCCATCGTGTTCGGTGTAGAGCGGGGTAATTGTCGCCTCTCCGGCACGATCGCGTCGTCGGTTTCGGTGTTGCGCCTCGAACTCCTGGATACGCCCGGCGTCGGCGAGCATGTATTGCAGCAGGTCGGCGGTTTGGTCGGTGCAGAAGATCGGCCCTTCGAAGCCTTGCGCCACCAACTTGGGTAACAGGCCGCAATGATCGATATGCGCGTGGGTGAGAACGACTGCATCAATCGTGTCCGGCGCGAAGGTGAAGGCACCGTAGTTCAAGGTCTCGAGGGTGCGCGATCCCTGAAACAGGCCGCAGTCCACCAGGATGCGCGTGCCCTCCGACTCGATCTCCATGCATGAGCCGGTCACTGTCTTCGCAGCACCGTGAAAAGTGAGGTTCACGTGATTCGCCATGCGAGGCTCCTCGTATTTGATCTGGCTTCCGGCCGAAAGCGCGCGGGTGTCGAACGACGCGACGCTGCCCTGCCGAGGCAGCGACGAAATCCAGACTCTGATGCACTCGCTCCCAGCATCCGGGTCCGGTGCCCTTGCCTGTATCGCGCGGCTCTCACGATTCGAGTGAACATCGGAGGGCAGGCGGGCCGGTAGGGTCTCCCGTCACCTCCAGGCCGCGGGTCAGTCACTCGTAGCGGCGGTGCGGCGTACCAGCAGCGACCTGCCACCAGAGCAGAAACGACGAACCCGTCCTGATGCGCGAGGCACCACCGTGGGTGGGTCATATCAGCACCGCGGCGAGCGCGACACAGCCCGCCGCGATCGCCGCAGCGCCCAGCGCGATGGCGACCGTCGCCCGCCGCTGTGGTCGTCAGATGGTCGCGTCGGCCCTCGGGTGGGGCCGCCGGCCACCGACGGTTATCGGGGATACGGTGCTCCACCACCCTCTGCAAGGATTACGTGCAGGGGTCCCCGCCGCACAGGGCAATAAGTCACTGATTCGGCCCGCCTCTGGATGCGGGTCCACGCCCCGGCACTGCCCGGGTTCGGGGGTACGGCCCGGGCAGTGCCGGGGCGCGGTGTGGGAGTCGCCCTCCTGCCCCGAACTGCGTCCCCGAACGGTCCCCCTGCGATCTCTGCGCCAAGCCGGTCAGCAACGTTGACCGGGTCGCGGGACGATGGTGAGAACCGACTCGATCGGGCGGCGGGGTGTCTGTCGTGGAGGAACCTGTGTGCCGGTCGAACCGATTCGAATCAGGACTTGCGGTACACCCGAGTCCGGCAGCAGGCTGCCAATCATTTTTCGACTTTGCGGCAACTCGGTCATGTGGGTCAGCGGGCATGTTGCGTGTCCGGTGGCCGTGGCTTCGAGCAGTACGGCCGATAGGGCTTCGCCGGTGCGCACCCACGCTCCACGGTCGTCGCCGTCGGTGCTGAGGACGAGCACCGTCGCTTGGTCGGGATGGAGGACGGAACCGCTGTCGGAGCCGATGGGGAATCGGCGCCCGATGTCGACGCGGGCCTGATTGTCTGCGGTGGCCAGTGCCTCTGTCGGGATTCCGTCCTCGGGGAGGGAATGTCCTGCCCACCAGTAGAGTTCGGTTTGGTAGGTGGGGTCGAGCCGCCGGGAGGCGGCGGTGAGTTCGGTGGCGGCCGCAAGCACTGGTCGGGCGCTGTGCGGCAATACCGTCAGATGAACGCCATGCCCGCGAACCATGTCCTTCAGCGAGGCCGGTGACAGTGTATTCGGATCGACCGGATCGAACGGGCCCCGATCCGAATAGCGGCGGCGAATCGCGGAAAGCAGATCGAGATCGTGCGACTGCGGGCTTCGGGTGTAATGGTGGAACCGGATCTGGGCGACATGGGACGGGCTCGCTTGGTCGGGTACGCGGCGTATGTCGGCCAACCAGCCCAGCGCGGTCGATGCGGTGCCCAGATGATGCAGGGCCGCTCCACAGCTGACCACCAGTTGCCGCTCCGACGGGTCCGCCGAGGCGAGTCGGCGGTGGGAATCGGCAGACAAATCGAGCACCCCTCCGTCATAGCGCCACCGCCACGGTTGGGTGTTGTGTACCGACGGCGCTCGGCAGGCAAGGCCGACGGCGATCCGAATGAGATCGTCATCGGGGACAGTAGGCTGCATTGTCGTCTCCTCGACCGCCTGCCCGAGTTGCTTTGACGGCCCGGGGCATTCCGTCTTCAGTGTTCGCCGGTTGGGAGTTCACGATTAGGGCCGATGGTCATCGAGTGACGACTGTGTTCCATCGACATGTCCGGCACGGGCCAATGCCGGGACGTCGACGGGGCTGCCGCGGGAGGCGGTTTTCGAATCGTTCGGCTGGCATCGTGTCGAACCCGGGTTCGCCCGCGGCGTTGACCTGTGACCCTATTTTCCCGCGCACTCCCGGATCGACACTTGTGGAAGGACGACACCTCGCGAGGCCGTGGTAGTCGTGGTCGGTCCGGGATCGACGTTCCTGCACTGATGGGGTGAGGCTCATGGAGCGGTTGACCGCACAGGACGTGATGACTCTGTGGCCGGACGAGGCCGGGTGGTCGCAGGACATCGGTCTCGTGGCCCTGCTCGACGCCTGTGACCTCGTCGACGCGGACGGGCGGATTCTACTCGGGGACGTCCGGACATCGATCGAGGCGCGGTTGCAACTGGCGCCGCGTCTGCGGCAGGTGGTCTACGTGCCTCGGTGGGGTCTGGGACGGCCTCTGTGGGTGGATGCGGCAGCCTTCGATGTTCGAGACCACGTGTGTGCCGTCCCGCCGGTGCATCACGCTGACGAGGCGCGGCTACTCGAGGTGGTCGAGGAATTGCGTCGGCGTCCGCTCGACCGCTCCCGGCCGCTGTGGGAGATGTGGTTCGTACCCGGCCTGGCGGGCGGCCGGACCGCGGTCTATGTCCGGGTCCACCACGTTATCGCCGACGGCCCGGCCGGGGTGGCGATGCTCGGTGCACTGTTCGATTCTGCGCCCGACGGTCCGGCTCCTCGGGTCGAGCCGTGGATGCCGGTCCCGGTGCCGGCGGCGAACGAGCTGATCGTCGACAACCTCCGGCGTCGCCGGGCCGCGGTGGCGCGTGTGCTGGCGGCGTGTACACGGCCGGCGACGATCGTGTGTCGTACCCGGCGTGTGTGGGCATCGGTGCGGGAGATGGTCTCCGGGGGACGGGCGCCGCGATGCAGCCTGAATCGGCCGATCGGTGCTGCTCGTGAGTTCGCTGTCGTACGAACCGAACTCGCAACGATGCGGAGGATCTCCGATCGGTACGGTGTGAAGGTCAACGATGTGCTGCTTGCCGTCTTCGCCGGTGGCCTGCGTGAACTGTTACGCAGTCGAGGGGAACCTGTCGACAACCTCGAGTTGCGTGCGGTCGTGCCCGTGTCGCTGCATCGGGAGCTGCCGGGGCCGGCGCGCGGGAATCTGCTTGGGCAGATGATCGTGCCGCTCCCGCTCTGGATCGACGATCCCGTCCGCCGACTGGTGTCGATAGCCGCCGAGACCGCCACCCGTAAGCGGGGTGTCCGTCCGCGCCGGGGGGCCGTGGTCGGCGGCCGGACCGTCCGGTGGATTGCCCTGACTCTGCTGTCTCGGCAACGAATGATGAACACGTACGTCGCCGACGTGCCCGGCCCGCCCGTCCCCCTCTACCTCTTCGGGGCCGCCGTGCGCGAAATCATCCCGATAGTGGCCCTGATGGGAAACATCTCGGTGGGTGCCGGCGCGTTCTCCTATGCGGGGCAGTTCACGATCACGGTTGTCGGTGACGGTGCCGTTTGCCCCGAGGTCGACGTGGTTGCTCGCGGAATGGAACAGACGCTGCGGTTACTCGAGGCGTCACGGCACCGGGATTGATCCACTCGCGAGGAGTATTACCCCGGACGATGCGAGAGTTCTCCGATTCGCCGGTGATGTCTCGTCGTGCTGTGCCACGCTCGAACGATGCAGACGGAGCGAGACCAGCTGCTGCTCACGGTGCGCAACCTCGCACGGTTTCACCGGGAACACGAGAAGTTCTATTCCGAATCACCATTTCACGACGTGATCCGGTTGCAACGCAACTCACGGGCATTGAAGGCATTGGCCGAACGGTGGTCGGTGGTCGCACCGTCCGGTGAGACGTCCCTGAGCCCGTTCGCGGGCGCTTCCGACCTCAACGATGATCGCGCCACCGAGACGCTCGGGATCCTGTTCATGGAGGGCGGTGGCGAGCCCGCGGAGATCACGAATCTGAAACGTGATCTCAGCGCGTTAGGGGAGGCGAACCGGGCGATCGGGCAGTGGCTGGCGTCGGCGATGTCGGCGGCATGGGACATGTTGGAGGCATTGCTGAGCTACCCGGAACTTGCGGATCTGCTGGCCGAACGGCACCGTATCGTGAGCAACGACCGGCAGTGCGCGTCGATGGCCGAACTCATCGCCCGCAACCTCGACCGCGCGGTCGCGATCCTCGGGCGGGTCGACTTCACCCCGGCCGCCCTGCGTGCGGACCTCACTGCGCACCGTGTCGTTCCGCGGTATCTGTTCTCGGCCTCGGAAATGCTCGATTTTGCCGCGGATCTCGCGGCTCACAGCGCGGTGCTCACGCACGAGAACGAGCGACGCTGGCGGATCTTCCACGAGCGGGTCGATCAGATCGTCGGGGCCGCCGACACCCCCGGCGGCAACGAACTCCGACCGGAGGGCAGGTAGAGACCAATTGCCACGGCGTGGGCTGTTGTGGGCCCTCATCGTCGTGGTGGGTTTCAGTGGCTGGGGAGGGCTTTCGGTGCGCAGATGGCTTCGACGAACGCGCCGACGGCGTGTTCGGGGAGGTGGCGGGCGATGTCGGCTTCGCTGATCATGCCGACGAGCCGGTGGTCGTCGAGGACGGGCAGGCGGCGGATCTGGTGTTCTTCCATGACGGTGACGACTTGTTCGACGGTGGCTGCGGCGTCGACGTGGTAGGTGCTGCCCTGGGCGAGGTCGCCGGCGGTCATCGTGTTGGGATCTGTGCCGGCGGCGACGCATTTGAGGACGATGTCCCGGTCGGTGATGATGCCGTGGAGGCGGTCGTCGTCTCCGCAGATCGGTAGCGCTCCGACGTCGAGCTCGCGCATGCGTTGCGCGGCGGTGGTGAGGGTGTCGTGTTCGCCGATGCAGGTCGCACCGGTGTGCATGATGTCACTTGCTGTGGTCATGGTGGTGATCTCCAAAATGGTTGCAAACAATTGTTTCGATGGTCCGCGCTGAGGCTTCAGTGGCCGTTGGAGCCGGTGACGGCACTGGCCAGCAGGTACGTGCCCAGGAGGACGGCGGCCGGCGCGGCGATCGCGAAGGCGATGGTGCTCCAGGCGCCGATCGCGGCGAGGACAAGCCACAGGGCTCCGATGACGGGGATGATCGTCTTGGGCATGCTGTCCTCGATGGGCCACGGGTGGGTTCGAACCGGCGGTCAGGTGGTCTTTTCGCCGGTGGGGGTGGTTTTCGTGATTTCGACGTGTTTTTCCGGTGTCGGGGATTCGGTGACCGGCATCGTGACAGTCAGGATGCCGTCGGTGTAGGTGGCGTCGATGTCGTCTTCCTCGGCGCCGGTGGGCAGGGGCATGGATCGGTAGAAGCTGCCGTAGTGGAATTCGGATCGGGCGCCTTCCTTGTGTTGTTCGGTGCGTTCGGCTTTGATCGTCATGTGTCCGTCGCGGACGCTGATGTCGACGTCTTTGGCGGGGTCGACTCCGGGGAGTTCGGCGCGCAGGGTGTAGCGGCCCTTGTCGAGGTGTTCCTCGATGCGGATCATGTGGCCTTCGAGGGAGGTCCAGGGGGGCATCGCCTCGAATCTGGCCATGAGGTCGGACCAGTCCGGCAGGGACGGGAGCAGGGCCTGGTGTGGGCGGCGGGGGGACAGAATGCTCATGGCTGACTCCAGAGGATTTGGAAGTGGTTGCTGGCGTCTTCGAGTCCACTCGTCATCGGGTGAAGCCAGTAGGGCCGACGGTCCTCAATTCGCGGACTGCGGTCGGCGGCCTGACCCTTGTCTCGCACATTCGGCTTAGAGCGACATCGCCTGCCGTGCCTCGTCGAGCACGTACTTCGGCGAAGTTGTGGCCGCGACTGTCGACACTCATGTCGACGATCCGCCGGACTGACCTCGCCGATCTGCGTAGCGGGTGGTGACAGGTGTGGCGAGTCCGAACCGAGGACCCTCGGCCCTACCGTCACCACCCGAGGCGAGTGGACTCTGAAGGGGGTCGGCCCCCGCCACCTCACCCGCCTCGACAGCAACGTCACGGACCACGACGATCGAACTACGGCACACGCACGGGTCGCCCGTGTCGGATCGCGACGAATGGAGATCGACATGCATGCAGAACCAGGGGACTGGCTAGTGGTGAAAGGCACGGTCGTCGACAGCCCGGACGAGGTCGGGCACATCGTCGAGGTTCGCCGCGCCGACGGCACACCGCCGTACCTCGTCAGGTGGATACGGGACGATCGCGAGGCGCTCGTGTTCCCCGGCCCGGACGCGCATGTTGTGACGGCCGCTGCGAAGAGCGAGGAGGACAGTCACGAGCGGCGGCGCATTTCCGCGCTCCAAGACGCCATTGCCGGGAAACCGCACATCGCGCAGCGGACTCTCCGAACCCGCCCCCGAAAGTCCTGATATCGATCAGGACTGGGTGAGCTGAACGTCTGCGACGCCCGGCACGGTCTCGGCGAGGGCAGTCACTACCCCCCGGTCCGGATCGTCGAGCGCGAGCCCGGCGATCGTCACCTTGCCGTCTGCGATCCGCACCGTCCACCGCCGCGATCCCGCATACACATCGAGGCGGTGTTGCACTTCCCTCGCTGTGTTCGTGTCGTCCATCGTCAGGATCTCGAGAAGATCACGCCGGGTGACGATTCCGATGACGTCGTGTTCGTGGACGATGGGGATCCCGCGCAGACCTGAGCGCAGCATCGCAGACGCGAGGTCGCTGACGTCGATGTCCGCTGTCATAGCGACGACTGGGCTGGTCATCGTCTCGGCCGCTGTGACATCGGCTCTGGGGAGCGTAGCGAACTTTTCGCGGAGCAGATCGCCCTCGGAGACGATGCCCACCAGGTGCTGCGACTCGTCGACGACCGGCAGGACGGTGAACCCCGAACTCGCAATGATGCGGAGGCATTCGTCGACCGGGGTCGACCGAGTCACAGTGGTGACCGGGCTACTCATGATCTGTTGCGCTTGCATGACAGCTCCTTCCTTTCGACAAACCGGCGATGCAATCGGGCGCCGACAGGCGGCAGGGCCGACGCGTCGTTCTGGCCAGCGGACGCATCGACCTACGTCAACGGCGGACGATCAGCAGCGGGCAGGTGATGGAGTGCAGAAGCGCCCGGCTGGTCGAACCGAGCAACAGCGAGGCGAAACCACCACGCCCCCGGCTGCCTGTCACCACCAACTGCGATTCCCGTGCTTGCTGGAGCAGGTGGTGAACCGGTCGATCTCGGACGACAACTTTGCGGACGGACACGTCCGGATACTTGTCCTTCCATCCGGCGAGGCTTTCCGACAGGACGGCCTGTTCGGCGGTTTCGATTGCCGACCAGGAAAGATCGTTGTCGCTGAGTTCGGCGCGGGTAACGGTCAACAGGCTGAAGTCACTCCACGCGTGCACCGCCACGAGATCGACGCCGCGCAGAGAGGCTTCCTCGAAGGCAGCCGCGATGGCCGGTTCGCTGTTCGGCGAACCGTCGACACCGACCACCACCGGACCGTCCAATGGCGGCGCATCCGTCTCGGGCATTCCGCGGATCACCGCCACCGGGCACGCTGCATGACTGGCGACCGCGGAGCTGACCGATCCCACCAGGCCGCCGGTGAACTCTCCGAGGCCACGGGAACCGACGACCAGCATGCGAGCCGACTTCGCGGCGTCGAGCAGGACCGTCGCGGCCGAGCCGTGGCGTAGCGCCGTCCGGAGGGTGAGATGGTTGCCGGGCATGCTCCGCCGGGCGAGTTCGGCGGCCGTGGCGAGCCGCTGGGTACCCCCGTATTCGACGCCGGTGAATGCGCCTGCGGACAGGTTGACGGCGTCGCCGAACGTGCCGGGCGCCGTCAGGAGGGACGACACCAGAAGTAGCGGGGCTCGGTGGTGGACGGCCGCGTCGGCTGCCCAGCGCACGGCGTCGAGCGATTGCGCCGATCCGTCCACACCTACGACGATCGGTGAATCTGTCGGCATGTCGATTCCTCGTCTCTGTTCGTTCGTGCAGGCCTGGTCGAGAATGTGCCACCGCCGCGTGACCGTCTCGAGAGGGCACACAGCCCTCTTCGGATCGCGGGGCGGCCGCTCACAGCGAGTTCACACCGTGGAGCAGTAGGGCGGGCAATCCCGCGACCATCAGTCCGACACCGACCGACACGGTCGCGGCGCCGACGACACGGTGGTGTGGATTACGGAAGACGCCGAGTCCGATGAAGACGACCGCTGCTGCGCCCCCGAGGACGGTGAGGGGAGACGTCACCGACAATGCCGCGAGGCCCACGACGGTGGCGGCGGCGACCCATGGCCATCGCAGGTCTCGGGCTTCGAGATATCTTGCCTGCATTGCTACCTCCCACCGGGAGATGTCGATTCGGGTGGGAAATGCACCTCGGTGATGCCCGGCACGGTGTCGGCCAGTGCGGCGATGACATTTCGTTCCGGGTCCTGAGGCGTTACACCGTAGATCGAGGCGGAGCCGTGGGCGACGTCAACGCGCCAGCGGCCGGCTCCGCCGTAGACGTCGAGGCGGTGCTGCGCTTCCTTTGCGACCTGAGCGTCGTCGGTCGTGAGGACGGCGATGAGATCGGGGCGGGTGACGATCCCGAGGATGTCGTGATCGTGGACGATGGGGATGCCGCGCAGCCGAGATCGAAGCATCGCGGAGGCGAGTTCGCTGACCTCCGCGTCGGCCGTCATCGCCACCACGGGACTGGCCATCACGTCGCCTGCGGTCATCTCGTCCGGCTGCGAATCGGCCCCGCCCAACTCACGGAATCGTGCACGGAGCAGATCACCCTCGGACACGATGCCCACGAGATGCTTCCGCTCGTCGACGACCGGAAGCACCGTGAAGCCCGACCTACCGACCAACTGTAGGCATTCGTCCACCGAGGTGGATCGGTCCACCGTGGTGACCGGGCTGCTCATGACGTGTCGTGCCTGCATGACGACTCCTCTCCTCGTCCCTCAGCGTCGGCGTGCCTCAGTCACGGGGCAAGGGTCCTAGGACCTCACCTCGTCGCATTCCGCGGTGCTGGTTCGAACGATCCCCCGGAAGGGTCCAAATGCCCTGGTGACGACATCGCCGGTGCGCGATTGTGGAGTGAGCACGGAGGTGGAAAGAATGGTCAAGCGTTGGCTGGTCATGGAGACCGAGAACGGCGACCTGCGAATGCCGTTCGCTACGCGTCTCGCCGGGGCCGGCCGGCATCTGCCCGCGACACATCTCACGACCACGGACCTGATGTCGACCACCCGTCACTCGACTCACATCGACCTCGAGCGGCTCACCGGGATCCGCGAGCGCCGGGTGTCGGTGGGGGACGAGGACTCCTACACACTGGCGATCTCGGCGGCACTGGATTGCCTGGAACGGTCGAACCGGGACGCCGGGTCGATCGATGTGGTGGTCAGTTGCAGCATCACCAAGTTTCACGGCGGTCTCACCCAATGGCTGGAACCGACGATGAGTAGTGCGGTCGCCCAGGCGATCGGCGCGCAGGGGGCGATGACCTTCGATCTCTCGAACGCGTGCGCCGGGATGTTGACCGGTGTGACGGTGATGAACAACTGGATCCGTCAGGGAATCGTCGAACGGGCACTTGTCGTCAGTGGTGAGTACATTTCGCAGCTCGGACAGAATGCTGCCCAGCACATCCGGAACATCATGAGCAAGGAGCTTGCGTGCCTCACGCTCGGCGACGCCGGGGCCGCGCTGCTCCTCGAACGTGCCCCTGCCGGATCGGCCGGGATCGGTTTGGCCGGATTCACCACCGTCGCCGACTACAGTCGGCTCTGTCTCGCGTACCCGAAGGGCGGCGACCCCGGCGCCCGGATGTTCACCAATTCGCGGGGGATCCAGCGGGCGGCGATCGCGGACACCCCGCTGTTGTTGCACGAGGTGCTCGACGCCGCCGGGATCTCCCTCCACGACATCGATCACGTGATCACACACCAAACCTCGGCGCGGGCGATCCGCAAAGGGATGGCCGAGGTGACCGCCACGCTGGGCGATTCTCCACGGCACGACGCGGTCATCACCGTCGACCGCTACGGAAATACGGCGTCGACGACCCACACCGTCGCGCTCGTCGAGGAACTCGAAGCAGGTCGCATCCGAGCCGGTGAGACCGTGGCGTTGATCGCCCTCGCATCGGGTTTGGAGATCGGTGTCGTCCTGTTGACCCTGGACGAGGAATTGGTGGCACGCTATGGGCACAGTAATTGATCGGCTCGACGTCACACGCGGCGGCTGGCGTACCCGCCACAGTGCGTTGCATCTCGCGGTGTCGGCCGCCCAGACCTGCCTCGAACGGGCCGGTCGGAATGCCGACGACCTGGACCTGCTCGTCAACGTCGGGTTGTACCGCGACCGGAATCTGGGCGAGCCCGCCCTCGCGGCACTCATCCAGGAAGATATCGGTGCCCACCCGGAGGACCCCCACGACGACACGCACGGGACCTTTTCCTTCGACGTCGCGAACGGATGCTGTGGGGCTCTCAACGGTCTGCAGATCGTCGACGGATTCCTGCGGTCGCACACGATCGACTGGGCGCTGGTGGTGGCCAGTGATGCCGATCCCGGACGTGGGATGAGCGAACACTTTCCGTTCGCGCCGACGGGCGGAGCCATCCTCTGCCGCTGGACCGACGACGAATTCGGCCTGGGGCCCGTCCATTGGGTGAATTGCTCCGATGCCGGTGAAAGCTTCTGCGCCACCGTCGGACTCGAGGATTCCCGGAACGTACTGCGGTTCCGGGAGTCGGAGTCGATGGACGAGCGATTCGCGACCGCCGGAGCGCAGGCGGCACGGGAATGCCTGGAGGCATCCTCCCTCGACCTCGCCGATGTCGATCTGATCGTGGCCGCCCCCGCCCGGCCGAAGTTCCGCGCGGCGCTCGCCGAGCACCTGGGTGTCCCCGTGCCGAGGATCGTGGTCGCGGATGATGAACGGATGCATACCGCGTCCCTCGTGGCGGCCCTGGACCGCCGGACGGGTGGCATCCCCGCCGGGAATCGAGTGCTGATCATCGCCGTCGGCGCGGGGGTCACCGCCGGCGCCGCGCTGTACAGGGAGCACCCCTGACGCCGGAAGCGAGCAGGTCCTTCCCCGAGCAGGTCCTTCTCACCGCACTGGTGTGCGGAAGGGCTCCCGGGACCGCGACAACCACTTCGACACGGCGGGTTATCACTTCAGCGTGGTCGTGCAGCTTCGGTCCCGGTGGCCGATGCGAGCGCTCGGATCGTGAGAAGCATCTTCCGGCTCATGACGAAGCCGATCGGCTCCGTCAGCAGCGGACCGAAGAACAGACGGCTGGCGAGTCCGGGGCCGCAGGAACTGCTTCCCCGCTCGATCAACCGGGTGCGGCCAGCCTGGTCGGGAAGGAGATGAAACGCCCAGATGAAGGCGTCACCGGTGCGGGGGTCGCGGGCATACAGGACCAGGCGTGCGTTCGTTTCGACCGACGCGACAGCCATCGGCGGCGCCTTCGGGTGCAGCCGCACCTCGTCGCCCGTCTCGAGGGTCTGGTGGTCGGGAAGAACCTTCTCGGTGTTGCGCACGCGGCAGCCGATGAGGTTCTCGAGTCCGACGTAGCTGTAGAAGCCTCCGCGGCCCTGACCCAGCTGGACGATCCAGGGCCACACCAGCTCCCGGGGCGCATCGACCGTCACGGCGTGCGTGTACCCCCACGCGGGGTCGGCGATCAGCTCGTCTCCGGGCAGCGTTGCCGCGGCCTCCGCAGCGGTCGCGCCCCACGTCGTGCGACGCCGGCGCAGCCGTTTCGTCAGGATCACATGTACCGCAATCAGCACCGCGCCGCCGAGGGACTGCCGGATGACGGCCGAGCGTGTCATGACGGTGCCTCCTGTCGGTCGAGGTTGCCTCCATCATCGGGCCGCAAACCAGGGATCGACAGGGTATTTCGACCCGCGAAGTGACGGTGACTTTGGACCCTGTGCGGTCCGAAGTCGACGGTGTTCGCTGGACCATGAACGACGAGGAGGCCTCATGAACGTGCAACAGGCTGTGGTCGAACACCGTTGGGTCAAGCCGATCGATCAGCTCGGCTTGTCCGACGCGCCGTCGGTCGGGGGCAAGGCGGCCAATCTCGGTGAGCTGACGCGAGCGCGCTATCCGGTGCCCCCGGGGTTTGCCGTCACCGCGGAAGGCTACCTGCAGGCGATGGACGAGGCGGGAGTGCGCGACACCCTGCGAGAACATGGGTTGCCGCCCGCCGGGGCCGATGACACCGCCCTGACCGAGGCGTCGCAGCAGTTGCGGGCGACCGTGCTCGCGGCGCCGGTGTCCGCTGCCCTGCGCGCGGAAATTCTCGGTGCGTACCGTGAACTCGGCGACGGGTCGCCGAGGGTGGCGGTGCGCTCGTCCGCCCCCGCCGAAGACGCCGCCGACACGTCGTTCGCAGGGATCCACGACAGCTTCATCGGCGTGTCCGGTGACGACGCGCTCATCGAGGCGATCACCAGATGCTGGGCGTCGCTGTGGTCCGAGCGCGCACTCACCTATCGCAGTGTGCAGGGAGTGACCGAGGAGCCGTCGATCGCAGTCGTCGTCCAGTTGATGGTGGGCGCCGACCAGTCGGGAGTGGTCTTCACCGCAGATCCCAGAACCGGTGCACGCGATCGCATCGTCGTCGAAGCGGCGACCGGGCTGGGGGAAGTGGTGGTGGGCGGCCAGGTGGAGCCGGACACCTATGTGGTCGCGAAGTCGGGATTCGCTGTGCTCGACGCCCACATCGGGTCACAATCGTTCTCCATCACCGCGGATGCGGAGGGGCAGCATTCGGTGGAGATTCCCGTCGCAGCACGGGGTCGTCGCGTTCTCACCGATCAGCAGCTCGAACGTTTGGCGTTGCTCGCCGTCGCCGTCGAAGAGCACTATCACGTTCCCCAGGACCTCGAATTCGCTTTCGACGAAAATCGGTTGTGGATCGTCCAGACGCGCCCCATCACGACGCTGGGGAAACCCCCGACGACCCCGGAGGAGCACCGCGACTCCACGGGCACGGTCCTCGTCCACGGGCTCGGCGCAGGCCCCGGAACCGCGACCGGCCGTGTCCGCATCTTGCGGTCCGTGTCCGACGCTCACCGGTTGTCCGACGGAGAGATTCTCGTCGCACCCATGACACGCCCCGACTGGCTTCCTGTGCTGCGCCGTGCCGCGGCGATCGTCACCGATGGCGGCGGGATCACCTGTCACGCCGCCATCGTCGGCCGCGAGCTGGGACGTCCCGTGGTCGTCGGTACCCGGACCGCCACCACCGAACTGGTGGAGGGGGCGATCGTCACGGTCGACGGTGATTCGGGGTTGGTCTACGACGGCGCGGTGTCCGCATCTGCACCGGAGTCGGCGGCGGCCGGTGCCTTCTCCACACCGCAACCGCCGACCGGCCGGGTCGGCGGGGGAGCGGCACGGGAGGTGACGGCCACCTCCGTGTACGTCAACCTCGCCACACCGGACGCCGCCGACCGAGTGGCCGCTTCCGACGTCGACGGAGTGGGGTTGCTGCGCGCCGAGTTCATGATCATGGACGCGCTGGGTGGGACGCACCCGGTAGCGATGATCGCGCAAGGACGCCGCGACGAGTACGTGGCCGAGATGGCGGCGGCCGTCGAACGGATCGCCGCCGCGTTCACGCCGCGGCCCGTCATCTACCGGGCGATCGATCTACGCACCAACGAATTCGCAGGACTCTCCGGCGGCGACGTGGAGCCGCGCGAAGACAACCCGATGATCGGCTACCGCGGCTGCTTCCGCTACGTGCGCGAACCCGAACTGTTCCGGCTGGACCTCGACGTGCTGTTCACCGTCCGGAAGCGGTACCCGAACGTGCATCTGATGATCCCGTTCGTCCGCACCCGGTGGGAGCTCGCACAGTGCCTCGCGGACCTCGACTCCCATCCACTGGGCGCCGATCGCCGCATGCACCGATGGATCATGGCGGAGGTCCCCTCCGTCGCGTATTGGATTCCGGAGTACGCGGCCCTCGGCATCGATGGCGTCTCCATCGGTACCAACGACCTCACCCAGCTCATGCTCGGCGTCGACCGGGATTCCGAAATCTGCCGGGATCTGTTCGACACGATGGACCCCGCCGTACTCGACGCCATCGACGTCATCATCGAGCGTGCCACCCGCGCGGGACTCACCACCTCCCTGTGCGGGCAGGCGGTGTCGACCAATCCCGCCCTCGCGGAACATCTCGTACGCAAAGGCATCACCTCGGTGTCCGTGGCACCGGACGCCGCCGCCATCACTCGTCACAATGTGTCCGCCGCGGAACGCAGGATCCTGCTCGACACGGCCAGGGCTGGCCTGCGCACGCCCGCGGACGGGGACCGCCGAGGAGGAACCCGATGAGCGAACCGGTCGCGACATTGATCAGCAGCACCGGCGACTCCGTCACCGTCCATGGTCCCGGTGGCGCCGACACGGTGCTGCCGGTCGCCGTGTGGCAGCTGCCCGACGCCCGTCGGGTGGTCGTGGTGGGGGAGGGCGGTCCGCTCATCGTCGCCGATATCGACGGGGCGCAGCTCGCCGAGGCGATCCAGTCGAGATGGCCCGGCGCCACCATGCTGGAGCGCCGCGCCAGAGCCATCACACCGACCGGTGACCCACGGGCCTACGGGCCTACGGGCCTACGGGCCTACGGGCCTACGACGCGGCCTATCGGCAACTCGCGCTGGACGTTCCCGGTGCGATCCGGACTACGCGGGACTGAGCGCGGCCGGTCTCCGCCTGGCACACGCGTGACTATCCGACGATGGTGCCCGCGGCGGATCCGTCGGTGAGCAGTTGATAGAACCGCTCGACGTCGGATCGCCGGCACAGGGCGGTGCCCGGTGTCTGCAGCATGGCCGCCCCCGCGGCGATCCCGTACCGCACCGAGTCGCTCAACGAACGACCGTGTGCCAGGCCGCACACCACACCGGCGACCATGCTGTCGCCCGCACCGACACCGCTGACCACCGGGACTTGGACCGACGGGAAATACTCGTCGCGGTCCCGCGTGACCAGCAGAGCGCCATCGGCACCGAGCGAGAGGACGACGACCTGGGAGATCCCCCGGTCGATGACTTCCCGAGCCGCAGCCACCTGGTCGTCGATCGCCGACAACTCCCGCCCCGTCCAGTCCCGGAGTTCGCGAATGCTCGGTTTGACGAGAAAGACACCACCCCGAAGTTGTCTCAGGGCCGGACCGGACGTATCGACGATGACTCGCGCACCGAGGTCCCCGACGACGTCTGCCACCCGCTGGTAGAAATCGGCGGGCACACCCGGTGGCAGACTTCCGCTCACCACCACATAGTCGGCGCCCGACGCGACCTCGATGACCAGGTCGAGACAGGCCACCTGTTCCCTTGCGGTCACTGTGGGTCCCGGCAGGACGAAACGGTACTGCAGACCCGTCTCGTTCTCGTTGATCGTCAGGCTCTCCCGTGTGGAACCGCGGATTGTCAGACTCCGGATCCCGACACCCTCGGTGGCCACGAGATCCTCGAGGGCCCGGCCGGTATGGCCGCCCGAAGGAAACACCGCCGTCGCGGGAGTTCCGAGAACGTGCAATACCCGGGCCACGTTCAGTCCGCCGCCGCCGGGATCGCGGCGAGGTGCGCCGCAGCGCACCTTGTCGGTCGGCACCACCCGATTCGTGCTCGTGGTGATGTCGAGCGCAGGATTCATCGTCAACGTCACGATGTCGGGCATGGGCTCTCCTGTCGTCGGGCACGCCGGGCGGTTACCGGCGAACGGTAGCTGTGACTACTCATCTCGCCACCCCGACGTGGAATGCCAGATCCGCTCCGCCGTCTGCACGCTGTCCCCGGCGGCCGTGTCCGTGTCGACCGCGGTGGCCGAAGGCCACGCCGTGGCACTCGCGGCCATCGCGTCGTACACGACGGGGGTGGCGTCCGAGTCGCCGGTGGGACGGCTCCCGATTCTCGCGATCGCCACGGCGCGTGGTGCCCTGCATTCGAGTTCGACGAGATCGCTGTGGGTGCAGGAAGCGACGGGCGCAGCACGCTCTCGGAGCATCGGTTGGGTCCACGACGCATCCAGCACGACCGACCTTCCCGCCGTGAGATGGTCGCGAGCGCGCCGCAACACCTCGGCGTAGGTGCGGTCGGTCATGGTGCCGCTGTACAGGCCCTCACCGAATCCGGCCACCTGACCGGAATGCGGATCGAGGCCGGCGAGTTCCTTGCGGACGCGGTCGCTGGAGATGACGACGGATCCGGTGACATCAGCCAATCCGCGTGACAGCGTCGACTTTCCGGTGCCGGGCAGCCCACCGACCACAGCCATTCGCACGGTTCCGGCGCGCAGATGCCGCAAGGCCAGGCGGCAGTGCGCCCGGGCATCCTCGCGGGCAACGCGGGAACCCTGCGTGTACCGCAAACAGGCCACCTTCGCGCGGACGAACGCCCGATAGGCGATGTAGTGATGCCGCAACGATGTCGGGGGCTGGTCGTGTGCCGCGGCGCAATATCGATCGAGGAACCGCAACCCGAGGTCCTCGCGTCCCAGGTACTCGAGATCCATGGCGAGGCATGCCGCGTCGTCGATACCGTCGACGTGGCGTAGGTGGTCGTCGAAGTCGAGACAGTCGAGAATGCGCGGCCCGTCGTCGAGGCAGAAGATGTCGTCCGCCAGAAGATCGCCGTGACCATCGACTGTCCGGCCTTCCCGAATGCGGTTCTCGAACAGGCGTTTCCGCCCCTGCAGATACCTGAGGGCCCGTCTCTCCACCTCGTCGACGTCCGCAGCCGGGAGGACATCGCACCGGTAACTCGTCACCTCGGAGACGTTGGCGCACCACCGCGCGGCCACCGCGCCGGGCATGGCGTCACGATCGATGTCGGCGGACTGGTCCGCTCCGGCATGGAATCGGGCGACGACGGCGGCGATCGCATCCACGTGTGCGGTGGCGTCACCGCCCCCGCCGAGCAGCCGGGTCAGTCGTCGGTCCGACGGCATCCGGCGCATCTTGACCAGCGCTTCGGTCGGTCCTCCCGCCGGGTCCGTCAAATCGGCGACGCCGAGATACACGTCGGGGCACAGCCTGCGGTTCAATGTCACTTCACGCTCACAGGCCGCGCGACGCCTTTCGGCGGTGCCGAAATCGGCGAACGCCGTCCGGATCGGCTTCTTCGCCTTGAAGACGACATCACCGACCATGACGACATATGCCGTGTGCGTCTCGACTCCGTCCACCTCGAGGCCACCGACTGCCTGCGGTGGCGAACACCCCTGAGTTCTCTCGGTCGCCGACATGATGGTGCGTCACATCACGACGGGCCGGGGCAGCGCCGAAGGTCCGTCAGCCTGCGCGTCCTCATCGAGGTCGGGGTCGAGGTGAAGCGTGGTCCCGTCACGACGCAGCGCGTGGGCCCACCCCCGCTCTCGGATCACCTCGAGCATCACGGTGTTCTGCGCCAGCACCTCCGCCGTCATCCGCCCGATACCATGCGCCCTCGCTGCGTCGACGAGCCGGGTCAGCAGCATCGTTCCGATTCCGTGCGATTGGTAATTGTGATCGACCACCAGCGCGAATTCGACCAACGGGGTGTCGTTGTCCAACTGGTGTACCGGGCTCACGTAGTTCGCGACTCCTACCAGGACGCCACCGATGTAGGCGCCCAGTGCGCAATGCCCGGGGTCTTGCCGGCACAGTGACGCGGCCAGATCCCCGAGATGCGTCGGACGGGCGCCGAAGAACCTCAGGTAGGCGTCGTGCTGGTCCATCCGCTCGTGCAGAGACTGCACGTCGTCTCGGTCGGTGGGTCGAAGGGAGCGCACGACGACACCCGTGGTGACCGCGCGTGGCATCCGGGCTTTCATGCACCGTCACCTCCGTCGTCGGCCGTCGGAATTCATTCAAGCGTGGGAGGCGGACGCGGCGTCAGAGCCTTTGGTCCTCGACTACGGTCCTTCGCCTCTATTGCCGGTGTCGGTGGGTTCGCGATGCTGAAGGAAACCAAGGACGCCCACCCGGCATCGAAGGATCTTCGAAACGCAATGACCAGCACGAACAGTGACACGGAGACCACGTCGATGGTGCACGCGCAGGCCCCGGTGGTGGAGCGGCTGATTCCCGAGTTCGGGGGGAGTTTCACGCGGGAGGCGATTGCCCGGATAGTCGGGGGCAGCATTTCGGATCTCGCGGGGGTGCCGATTGCCGACATACCGGAACTGGCCGAGCGAGTTGCCCGGCAACGGCTCTTCACGGCGCTCGAACGGCATCCTGAACGGTCGCCGTCCGAGCATTGTGAGCCCCCACCGCGCAACCGAGTAATCGTGGCCCACCGATCCGGGGGACCGGGCCCCGTTGCCGAGCGTCACCACACAGCAATCGAACAGGAGTGGCCATGACGGACCAGTGGCACGGCCGCGATGTGCAGGGGCCCGGAGCGGCGGTGACCAGACCGCTGCCCGCGACTATGTGGCCTGTAGAGATCGAGATATACGAACCCGACGCGGAGCCGACCCGTTCCCGGGCCAGGGCGCGCCTGCGTACACACGACAAGACCCTCCTCGAGGGACGTGGAGAGGCCGGCTGCCACTCTCGACACGGCACAGTTCAGGTCAGCCGCGAGATGGCCGCTGCTCGTGCATTGACCGACTTGGCGCACCAATTGTTCGAGCTGGCAGCCACAGAGGACGCGGCTGCATGCGGACGCGGATTGTGATCAGCGGCCATGAGTATCACTCCCACATCGCCGTCCACCAGTGGGGTGGCACCGAACTTCACCGACTACGACGGTGAACGGTCCCGGTTTTCGTGGTCTGCCATCGAGCGTCGACTCGGGCCGGCCCCCGGTGGCTGCAACATCGCGTATTACGCGGTCGACCGCCACGACTGTGGGCCGCAGCGGGACAAGGTCGCGTTCCGGTTCGTGGGTCCGAACAAGGGCGCCGGCGAGCTACCCGTCACCGAGGTCACCTTCGGGGACTTCGCGCACCGAGTCCGCAAGTTCACCGCCGTGCTGCGCGGACTCGGCGTGGGGAAGGGCGACCCCGTCTTCGTGTTGACCGGTCGTATCCCGGAGCTGTACGTCAGCATCCTCGGGGCGTTGCGCAACGGAAGCGTGGTCTCGCCGTTGTTCTCCGCCTTCGGCCCCGAGCCGTTGGCCACGAGACTTCGGCTCGGCGACGCCCAAGTCCTGGTGACCACCGAGCAGCTGTATCGGCGGCGGGTGGAGAAGATCCGCGACTCGTTGCCGTCGTTGCGCCACGTGCTGGTGGTGGGGGATGCCGGTTCGATCACCGACGTTCCGGACACGCTCGACTTCCACAGCATGATGGTGGACGCCGACGGGGACTGCGATATCACCCCGACCTGCGCCGACGATGTTGCCCTGCTACATTTCACCAGCGGAACGACCGGTACCCCGAAGGGCGCGGTCCATGTCCACGGCGCCGTGGCCACCCACTATGCGACCGGGTTGTTCGCCCTGGACCTGCATCCAGCGGACGTATTCTGGTGCACTGCGGATCCTGGCTGGGTCACCGGCACCTCGTACGGAGTGATCACACCGTTGCTGCACGGCGTGACGTCGATCGTCGACAGCAACGAATTCGATGCCGAACGGTGGTACCGCATCCTCGAGGAGCAGGCCGTCACGGTCTGGTACACCGCGCCGACCGCGATCCGCATGCTGATGAAGTCCGGGCCGGAGTTGGCGCACAGATACTCCTACCCCCACCTGCGGCTCATCGCCAGTGTCGGCGAACCACTCAACCCCGACGCCGTTCTGTGGGGACGAGACGTGCTCGGTCGGCCCATCCACGACAACTGGTGGCAAACCGAAACGGGCGGCATCATGATCGCCAACACACCCGGTTTCGCCATCAAACCCGGATCGATGGGACGACCCCTCCCGGGCATCGACGCCGCCATCGTCCGACGCACAGGGGACGGCGGCATCGAAACCGTCGAAACTCCGAATGTGGAGGGGGAACTCGCGATACGCCGAGGCTGGCCCTCGATGTTCCGCGGCTACCTGCACAATGACGACCGGTACCGGCGCGCCTTCGCGGGCGACTGGTACCTGACCGGCGACTTGGCCAAGCGCGACGCGGACGGCTATTACTGGTTCGTGGGTCGGGCCGACGACGTCATCAAATCGGCGGGTCACCTCATCGGTCCGTTCGAGGTGGAGAACGTCCTCATGGAGCATCCCGCGGTCGCCGAAGCGGGAGTCATCGGCAAGCCGGATCCGATCGTGGGTGCCGTGGTCAAAGCCTTCGTGTCCGTGAAGACGGGCTGGAACGCGGACGACGCCCTGCGCCGTGAACTTCTCGGGTACTCCCGCAAGAAACTCGGCGCCTCGGTCGCCCCCAAGGAGATCGAGTTCGTGGAGGTTCTCCCGCACACACGGAGCGGCAAGATAATGCGCAGGCTGCTGAAGGCACGCGAACTGGGTCTGCCGGAGGGGGACACATCGACATTGGAGGTGGGCGGATGACTGCCCCGGACTTTCCCTACGACAAAGCGTTCGCGGTCGAGTTGCTGACGGACATGCTGCGCATTCGACGCTTCGAGGAGAAGGCTGCAGAGCTGTACGGCGCCCAGAAGATCCGCGGGTTCCTGCATCTGTATGTGGGGGAGGAAGCGGTCGCGGTCGGGGCCTTGCATGCCCTGTCTCCGGGCGATGCGGTGGTCGCGACCTACCGCGAGCACGGCCACGCGCTGGTGCACGGTGTCCCGATGAACTCGATCATGGCCGAGATGTTCGGGAAACGCGAAGGCTGTTCGAGGGGGCGAGGCGGATCGATGCATCTGTTCGATGCCGCCACCCGGTTCTACGGGGGCAATGCGATCGTCGCCGGCGGTCTGCCGCTCGCGGCCGGTCTGGCGTTGGCCGACAAGATGCAGGGTAAGCGCCGAGTGACGGCCTGCTTCTTCGGCGAGGGCGCGATGGCGGAGGGCGCCTTTCACGAGACCATGAATCTCGCATCGCTGTGGCAGTTGCCGGTGCTGTTCTGCTGCGAAAACAACCTGTACGCCATGGGCACGGCCTTGTCCCGCTCGGAATCTCAAACGGATCTGTGCGTCAAAGCCGCGTCGTTCGACGTCCCGACGCTCAAGGCGGACGGCATGGATGTGATTGCCACCCTGCACGCGGCCCGCTCGGGCGCCGCGCACGTCCGCACGACCGGCGGCCCCTTCTTCATCGAATTCCAGACGTACCGATTTCGTGCCCATTCGATGTTCGACCCGGAACTGTATCGCGACAAGGCGGAAGTGGAGTCCTGGAAGGAGAGGGGTCCGATTCACACCTTCTCGGCGCGGCTCAAAGCGCTCGGGCTGTTCTCGGAGGAGGAGTTCCTCCGCATCGACGACCGCGTCATGTCGGAGGTCGATGCCGCGGTGAACTTCGCCGAGGCAGGCACCTGGGAGGCGCCCGGGGACCTCCTGCGCGACGTGCTCACGCCGGCGCGAACAGAGGAGGCGTCGTGAAGATCAGCTACCGGGAGGCGATGCGGGAAGCGATCCGTGAGGCGATGCACTCCGATCCGCGGGTGTTCCTCATGGGTGAGGATGTCGGACGCTACGGCGGCACGTACGCGGTGTCCAAGGGCCTGCTCGCCGAATTCGGGGACGAGCGGATCCGCGACACCCCGCTCTCGGAGTTGGGTTTCGTGGGAGTGGGGATCGGGGCGGCCGTGGGCGGGATGCGCCCGATCATCGAGGTGATGACCGTCAACTTCAGCCTGCTCGCGCTCGACCAGATCGTAAACACCGCGGCGTCGCTCCGGCACATGTCGGGCGGACAATTCTCCGTCCCCGTGGTGGTGCGCATGGCGACCGGCGCCGGCAGGCAACTCGCCGCGCAGCATTCGCACAGCCTCGAGAACTGGTACGCCCACATCCCCGGAATCCGGGTCCTGGCGCCCGCGACAGTGGCGGACGCGCGCGGCATGCTCCGACCGGCCCTCGCGGACCCCGATCCGGTGATCATCTTCGAACACACCCAGCTGTACAACTCGTCGGAAGACCTCGAAGGGCCCGTCCCGGTGGACATCGACTCGGCAGCGGTACGCCGGGAGGGAAGCCACATCAGCCTGATCACGTACGGCGGTTCGCTGCCCAAGGCCCTCGCCGCCGCCGACGTACTGGCAGAGAAGGGAATCGCCGCCGAGGTCGTCGACCTTCGGGTGCTGCGCCCCCTCGACACCGACACCATCGCCGCGTCGGTCCGGAAGACACACCGTGCCGTGGTGGTCGACGAGGGCTGGCGCACCGGCAGTCTCGCGGCGGAAGTGATGGCGCAGATCGTCGAACGCGAATTCTACGAGCTCGACGCGCCACCTCGCCGCGTGTGCAGCGCCGAGGTCCCGGTCCCGTACGCCAAGCATCTCGAATACGCGACCCTTCCTCAGGTCGAGACCATTGTGTCCACGGCGTGGAATGTGATCGGCGATCGGTAGGAACGAGGCATAGCCATGTTTGATTTCACGCTGCCTTCTCTGGGCGCCGACATGGATGAGGGAACGTTGACGGACTGGTTGGTCAAACCCGGTGACGAGGTCGAGCGCGGTCAGGCGATAGCGACGGTCGACACCGTGAAAGCGGCCGTGGACGTGGAGATCTGGCAGAGCGGCACCGTTCACCGGTTGCTCGTCGAGCCCGGAACGACCGTGTCGGTCGGAACCCCGTTGGTAACGCTGTCGAGTCCCGGAGAATCACCACCGCCTGAACGACCGTCTGCCGATGCGGTGCCCGGCACCACCACGGTCGCCACCACGGTCGCCACCGCACCGGAACCAGCACCGGCACCGGCACCGGCACCACGGCGCAAGGTCTCACCCAGGGCGCGCAGGGAAGCGGAAAGGACAGGGATCGATCTCGCCGGTGTCACCGGGACAGGCGCCGGTGCTGCGGTCACGCTCGACGACGTTCAGCGCGCGGCAGCCCACAGCATCGAGCCTGGACCGGCCAAGGCCGAGGCCAAGACCCGCGATATGCGTCGCGCGATCGCTGCTTCCATGAGCCGCTCCAAGCGCGAGATCCCGCACTACTACCTGATGGACGAGATTCCACTGCGGACGGCGACGGACTGGTTGCACACCGAAAATGCCGCCCGCCCGATCACCGAACGAGTCCTCCTCGCCGCTGTGCAACTCAAGGCGGTGGCGCTCGCTGCCCGGCAGTTCCCGGACCTCAACGGGTTCTGGCTGGACGGCGAGTTCCGGCCGGCACCCCACATCCACCTCGGGGTGGCGATCTCTCTGAGAGACGGAGGTCTGGTCGCTCCCGCGGTCCACGACACCGCCGACAAACCCCTCTCCCAGCTGATGGTGGAACTCGGCGATCTGGTGACCCGGGCCCGTGCCGGTTCGCTGCGCAGTTCCGAGATGTCGGACCCGACGCTGACCGTGACGAACCTCGGGGAACGTGGGGTCACCTCGGTTTTCGGTGTGATCTATCCGCCTCAGGTGGCGTTGGTGGGTTTCGGGAGGCCCAGTGAACGCCCCTGGGTGTTCGACGGAGATCTGCAGGTCGCGACGGTCGTGACAGCTACCCTCGCCGCCGATCACCGTGCCAGCGACGGAACACGGGGCGCACAGTTCCTGACCAGAATCAACGAACTGCTCCAACAGCCGGACAAGTGGTGAGGACGACAGATGAACAGCGAGACGATCGACTCGAGAGTCATACGCGCATTGCGGGAGATCGCACCGGAGATCGAGGACGAGGAACTGTCCTCGGATGTGCCGTTACGCGATCAGGTCGATCTGGATTCGATGGACTGGCTGAACTTCCTCGTGCGCCTGCATGCCGTGTTCGGCGTCGATATCCCGGAATCCGACTACGCGACACTGGTGACCGTGGAGGACATCGTCGAATACATTGCCTCGCAAACACACACCTGAGGGCGACGCGGCTACTGCGGGACCTCGGCGGGCGTCCGGGTCGCAACGCTCCCGGGTGTCCGTCGCCGGTGCCACCGCCACGCTTCGTCACATCCCCAGACGATGAACGGCAGCGGAAGGAGCCACAGCACCTGATGCCACTGCGGAATCACGGTTCCGAAGATATGTCGAAGCACCGGCACCGTGACGACCAGCGCGGCGAAACACACTTCGAAGGCGATTCCCCACAGCAACAGGGGGTTGGACGCGACTCCAACCTTTGCGAGCGATGCGTGCTCGGTTCGCGAGGCGAACGCAGTGCCGATCTGGCAGGCGACGATGCCGAGGAAGCTCATCGTCGTCGCCGATTGCCAGGTTTGGTGCAGGATTCCGGCACCCACATCGGCACCCAGATACCAGCCACCTTCGAGAAGTGTCGCGAAGAAGAGCGTCATCACCAATACTGCCGACACACCTCCCAGCAGACCCCATGACCGGACGAGGATCCCCCTGTCGACCACGTTCTGGGTACGCTCGCGTGGACGCCGATCCATCAGGCCCGGTTCGGCCTTCTCACGGCCCAACGCCAGCGCCGGTAAGGTCTCGGTGCCCAAATCGATGGCGAGAATTTGCATCACCGTGAGGGGGAGGGGTACCTGTCCGCCGGACAGTGCGTAGACGAGGAACGGCACCACCTCGGGGGTGGCGTGCGCGAAGATGTAGACGATGAACTTGCGGACGTTGTCGTAGACCCTCCGTCCCGCCTCGACGGCGCTGACGATGGTCGCGAAATTGTCATCGGTGAGGACCATCGTCGCGGCCTCCCGCGCGACATCGGTGCCCGACTTACCCATCGCCACACCGATATCGGAACGGCGCAACGCCGGTGCGTCGTTGACCCCGTCACCTGTCATCGCGACGACCTGCCCGCTGTCGCGCAAGGCATCGGTGATCCGCAACTTCGCCTCTGGTGAACTGCGCGCGAAGATGAGTTCGACGTCGGTGGCGAGCAACCTGTCGAGATCAGGTTCCGGCATCTGCTCGAGTTCCGAGCCGGTGACGACCCGTAGACCTGCGTGCCCGATCCCTACGCTCTGTGCGATCCCTCGCGCGGTGAGGCCGTGATCACCGGTGACGACGATGATCCGAATTCCCGCAGAATGACACCTGGCGACGGCCGCCGCTACCTCCGGACGCGGAGGATCGAGCATTGCCGCGATTCCGAGGAGGGTGAGATCGCTCTCCGCCTCTTCCCGCGTCAGTCCCGGGTGAGTGCCCGCGTCGATGTCACGCTCGGCGACGGCAATCACACGCAAACCTTCGCGAGCCCAGTCGCGTACGAGATTCGCGGTGAACTCCCGATCGGAACTGGTGAAGGCCGGGTCCACACCAGCCGGACCGGCGATTCGGGTACACCGGTCGAAGATCTCTTCGGGTGCTCCCTTGGCATGGATGTGCAGCGTGTCGCCGATACGATCGACGGTGGACATCCGGCGCAGCTCCGGGTCGAAATGGAACTGCGACACCCGGATTCCGTCAGCGTCTCCCGTCGAGGCTCCCAAGGACAGCGCTGCGTGCAGCAATGCCACCTCCGTCGGATCACCGGATTCGGCACCGGTACTCGAGATGCGGATCTCCGCGCTACAGCACGCGACGACAGCCCGGGCCGTCCGACTTGCCGAAGCGTCCGGTGCCGGAACGGGGACGGCACCGTCGAACGTCACGACCCCGTCAGGGGTCCACAACCTGGTGGTACGCATCCGATTCATGGTCAGGGTGCCGGTCTTGTCGGTACAGATGACGCTGGTGGAGCCGAGTGTTTCCACAGCGGAGAGACGTTTGACCAGGGCGCCCTGTCTGGCGAGAGTACGCACGCCCACCGCGAGAGCCAACGTGATCGTCGGCAGTAGGCCCTCCGGCACGTTGGCGACCAGGAGCCCGATTGCGAAATTGACCGAATCGTCGAGCGACAACCCCGCCATGAGCGTCCCCAGCGGGATGAACGCCAGACCCATCGCCACCGCAACCGCCGCGATCAGCCAGGCCACGCGTTTCACCTGCTTTTCGAGGGGGCTTTCCTCATGGCCCACGCGTTGTGACAGAGCCGCGATGCGTCCGAGTTCGGTGTGCATTCCTGTCGCGAACACGACCGCGGTGGCATCGCCGCCCACCACATTGGTGCCGCTGAAGGCGATGTCCGCGGCCTCGATCAACGGTCCCGTCGTCGACCCGGCGTCGAATCGGATCAAGACCGGTACGGACTCGCCGGTGAGAGTCGACAGATCGACCTCGAGCGATCCCGACAGGAGTCGCGCATCGGCGGACACGCGGTCGCCTTCGGTCAGGAAGATCACGTCGCCCGGCACGAGCGACCGGACGTCGACCGTCTCCGTCGTTCCCTGACGGGCGACGCGCGCCCTGGTCGGCAGAAACGCCGCCAATGCTTCGACCGCCTGCTCGGCGTGTCGTTCCTGCACGAACGCGAACGCGGCGTTGAGCAGGATCACGATGACAATCGCGACACCCAGCGGCGCTGAGCCGCTGAAGACGGCGAGTACGGCAGCCATCCACAAGAGCAGCGCCAACGGATGCGTGAATTGCCGCAGTAACTGCCGGGGCCAGGTGCGACCGCGATGCCGAATCAGTTCATTGGTCCCGTAGACGAGTGTTCGTCGCTCCGCTTCCCTCCGTGACAGTCCATCCCGTCTGGTGCGGAGGTCACGCAGTAGCCGGTCGGTCGACTCCTGAGGGTCCACGCGAGCTGTCTTCGTCGGCGTCACCATCGCGCGCTCCTGGTCGCCGGGTCGATCCGGTACGGATCACGTGGGACGGGCCCGGCGGGGTTCTTCTCCGACGGTGCGCCATCGACGATTGCGGGGAAAGGGACCTTGGTCCTCTCTTACGGTCGCACGCAGCCCGAACCGGGTCCGGGCTGCGACGATGGAGACACGCGTCCTCACGCGTCGGCCCTCGACGAGGGAAAGGCATATGCACGACACACGAACCCGCACCACGTGGAATGCGCGCCTCACGAGGCTGTCGGCCCCCACTCTGCTGGCAGTCACATCGGTGGCGCTCGTGTCCGGCGTGGTGGCCACTTCGCTCGGTCGGCCGAGCGTCGCGGACGCGTGCTGGGCGATCGGCACGGTGGCGTCCCTGGTGCCCGCTGTGGGCTGGGTCGTCGTGTCACTCCTTCAGCGCACAGCTGGTGTCGACCTCATCGCCGTGCTCGCCCTCGCGGGAACACTCGCAGTCGGCGAGTACCTGGCAGGTGCACTCATCGGGTTCATGCTCGCGACGGGGCGGACGCTCGAAACCGCGGCCGAGCGGCGCGCGTCACGCGACCTGCGTGCACTCCTCGAGCGCGCACCACGGCGAGCACACAAACGGGTCGGCGAGGACGTCGTCCTCGTCTCCCTCGACGAAGTGAAGCCCACCGATCTGCTGGTCGTCGCGTCCGGCGAGGTGGTTCCCGTGGACGGCGTCGTCGCCGACCGACCGGCCGTCCTCGACGAGTCCGCGCTGACCGGGGAGTCTCTCCACGTCGAACGGCGAGTCGGGGAGTCGGTGCGCAGCGGGGTGGTGAACGTCGGGTCGGCGATCGAACTGCGCGCCACCGCGAGCGCCGCGAACAGCACATATTCCGGCATCGTCCGGCTGGCCCAGGAAGCAGCCGACGACAAAGCGCCGATCGTGCGGATCGCGGACCGCTTCGCCGTCTGGTTCCTTCCCCTGACCCTGCTGGTGTCGTCCGTCGCATGGTGGCTGAGCGGTTCGGCCGTGCGCGCGGTCGCCGTTCTCGTCGTCGCGACCCCGTGTCCGTTGCTGCTCGCCGCCCCTGTCGCCATCGTGTCCGGGCTGTCCCGCGCCTCACGGATCGGTGTCGTCGTCCGCGGCGGTGGAGCACTGGAAACACTCGGTCGAGCGCGGACCCTGGTGATGGACAAGACGGGAACGCTGACGACCGGCAGGCCGTCCGGACTCGACGTCGCGACCGCCCCCGGCCACGATCCCGACGAGGTACTCCAACTCGCCGCCGCTGTCGACCAGTTGTCGCCCCATGTTCTCGCCGAGTCGATCGTCCACTTCGCGCGAGCGAGGGGCTGCGCGCTGCCACTGCCCACCGATGTCAGCGAGCAGGCCGGAACCGGGGTCATTGGCGTCGTGAACGGTCGCGCCGTGAAGGTCGGTGCGGACCACGGCGTGTTGCCTGGCTGGGCGGAGGCCGTCTCGACGCGATCGGCCCTGGACGGCGCGGCGGTGGCCTGGGTACAGGTCGACGACGCACTGGTAGGGGCGATCCTGCTGCGGGATCCTCTTCGTCGAGACGCGCCTCGCACACTGCGGCGATTGCGGGCAGCCGGACTGGAGCGACTGATAATGCTGACCGGTGACCGCCGGGCGCCCGCCCTCGAAATCGGATCCATTGTCGGACTCGACGCCGTGCTCGCGGAGCAAACTCCTGTGGACAAGGTGGCAGCAGTTCAGGCCGAGAAGCGCAAGGCTGTCACCATCATGGTGGGGGACGGGATCAACGACGCCCCCGCCCTGGCGGCGGCGTCGGTCGGAGTGGCGATGGGGGCGCGGGGAGCCACGGCCAGTTCGGAGGCTGCCGATATCGTGCTGACGACCGATCACCTCGCCCGGTTGGCGGACGCGATGGCGATCGCACGACGGTCGAGGCGGATCGCGATCCAGAGTGCCGGCATCGGCATGACGCTGTCGCTGCTGGCGATGACTGCCGCGGCGTTCGGCTGGATCGCTCCCGCGCCGGGCGCCCTGCTGCAGGAAGGAATCGATGTGGCGGTCATCCTCAATGCCCTGCGCGCCCTACGAGGCGGCCGCTCCTCCGAACTCACGGTGACGCGAGAAACCGGCCTGCTGCTGCAGCGTTTCGACCGTGAACACGACGACCTGCGGGGAGCCCTGACACTGATCCGTGACGCGGCAGAGCAGGTGAGTAGCCAACCCGGACCCGAGACACTGGCGGCGGTGCGGAGAGCACACACCGTCCTGGTGAAGCAGGTCCTGCCCCATGAACGCGCCGAAGAGACCCAACTGTATCCCGCGTTGGCGGACGCCTTCGGAACGGCGGAAGCCACCGCCCCGATGAGCCGAGCGCACGCGGAGATCCATCGACTCAGCCGACGCCTGGAAACTCACCTCGGCGCCGTCGAGGCGCAGGGTGAGATCCGCCCGGATCAGCGTGACGACCTTCTCGCGTGCCTGTATGGACTGTATGCGGTGCTGCGCTTGCATTTCGCCCAGGAGGAAGAGGACTACTTCGCGCTCGCCCCGAGAGTCGACGACGAGCACTGACAGCCGTCGGCGCTACCGGACGACGAGGATCGGGCAGCGAACGGAGTGCATCAAGGCCCGGCTCGTGGATCCCAACAGCATGCTGGTGAATCCGCCGCGTCCGCGGCTACCCACGACGAGAAGTCGCGCGTTGTCGGCTTGTTCGCGCAGGTTGCGTACAGGTCGGTCCATCACGACCATCGTCCGAACCTTGACGTCGGGGAAATCCTCGGCCCGGCCGGCGAGACTCTCCGACAGGAGGGCTGTTTCCTGGGTGACGATCCGCTTCCAACCGGAGACGCTACCGCCCTCGTAGTGCACGGGGAGGTCGACGTCGGACCAGGCGTGAACGGCCACCAGTTCGCACTGCCGCAGGTCGGCCTCCTCGAACGCCGTCGAAATGGCGGGCTCGCTGTGTGCCGACCCGTCCACGCCGACGACGACGGGTCCCTCGAGCCGGGTGACCTCGGAATCGGGCAGATCGTGGATGACCGCGACCGGGCACGGTGCGTGGGTGGCGACCGCGGCGCTGACCGATCCCAGGAAGCCGCGCTCGATGATTCCCTGCCGATTCGAGCCGACGACGACCATCGCTGCGGATTTCGACCTTTCGAGGAGTTCACCGGCCGGCGTTCCGGTACAGAGGGTGGTGTGGATGTCGAGGGAATGTCCAGGTACCGCTCGGGCAGCGATCTCCGCGGCGGCAGCCAGCCGGTTCTTGCCGTTGCGTTCCTCGTCGTCGAAGAAGTTCTCCGGCATGCCGATCGGGACACCGTAGGCGCCGGGCACGAACGTGGTCGAGACCACCGACAGTGGGACATTACGCAACGCCGCCTCCTGTGCGGCCCACGCGACGGCCTGGAGGGACGACGGTGAACCGTCTGTTCCGACAACGATCGGGCGGCGGGCGGTCATGGTGTTCTCCTCGGGGCAACGCGCGGCAGGAGTTGCCGCTACCTCTCATCGTTACGGTGCCTCCGACGCCGGCGTAGGGGCGAAGGTCCCCACCTCGGCGGACGGGCGAGCCGATCCCGGCTCAGGGCAGTGGAGCCGACCACCGGAGAGTGGTTCCGCCGCCGGGGGTGGTGTCGATGGTGAAGCGCCCGTTGACTTCCTGCGCTCGGGCAGCCAGATTGTCCAGGCCACTACGGGAGACGCCATCCGGAAACCCCTTGCCGTCGTCCGCGACCTCGATGACGAGATCGTCGTAGACGGAGATGCTGACGGTGACCGTGCCGGCCGCTGCGTGGCGCACCGCGTTGCTCAGTGCCTCACGCAGGACCGCCTCGGCATGTTCGGCGAGCACGGCATCGATGACCGACAGCGGCCCGGACATGTGCACGGTCGTGCGCAGCCCCGAATCCGCGGTGATCTCGGCGATGATCTCTTGCAACCGCCGCCGGAACTGGGTCACGGCACCCGAACCGCCGTGAAGGTCGAAGATCGCGGTACGGATGTCGCGCACGATATCGTGAAGATCGTCGACCGACTGCACGAGTCGCTGCTTGACCTCGGGTGACTTCGCCCTCTGCAGGGTGCTCTGGAGCGACAGGCCGACCGCGAAGAGCCGCTGGATGACGTGGTCGTGGAGGTCCCGCGCGATCCGATCCCGATCGGACAGCACGTTCAATTCGTGCATTCGGCGCTGGCTGTTGGCGAGCTGCAGCGCGACGGCCGCCTGATCGGCGAACCCCGACATCAACGCCAGCTGGTCCTCCGTGAACGGCGCTGCGTCGGCGTGACGGAGCGCCACCAGCACACCGGCCACCGATTGCGTTGCACGCAGCGGCAGCGCCAGCGCCGGGCCGAACCGGGTTCCCGTCTCGAACCCCGGATCGAAGGCTAGAGCGTTGACGCGGAGCGGTGTCCGCTCACGGAAGGCTTCGCCGGACGTCGACCCTTCGAGTGGAATCGTTCGGCCGATGCGAGCCGACACTGTGCCGGCCGACGCGGTGACCACGAGTTCGGTGACCTCGTCCGATGGGATGTCGGGGTCGTCCGGCACCGCGAGAAAAGCGCTGTCGGCATCGGTGAGGGAGAGCGCGTCGTCGGTGATCACTTGCAACACCTCGGCGGTCTCGCTGCCCGCGAGTAGTTCGGTCGCTATCTCACGCGTCGCCTCGAGCCACGCCTGCCTCGTCCGGGACTCCTCGTACAGGCGGGCGTTCTCGATCGCGATCCCGGCGGCGGCCGCGAGTGCGCGGAGAAGGACCTCGTCGTCCTCGGTGAACTGTGCACCGTTCGCCTTCTCGGTGAGATACAGGTTCCCGAACGCTTCGTCCCGGATCTGAATAGGAACGCCCAGAAAGGTTTTCATCGGCGGATGGTGGTCGGGGAATCCTACCGAGGCGGCGTGATGGGAGAGGTCCTTCAGTCGGACCGGCTTGGGATTGGCGATGAGGAAACCGAGGACCCCGCGACCGCGGGGCAGGTCGCCGATACGTTCGCGTGTCTCCTCGTCGATGCCCTCGAAGACGAACTCACTCAAGCCCTCGCGCGGGCTGAGCACCCCCAGCGCACCGTACCGGGCATCCACGAGATTGATCGCGGCGTGGACGATGGTGCGGAGCGTGTTGTCGAGGTCGAGGCCAGACGTGACCGAGAGCATAGCCTCGAGGAGTCCGTCGACGTGCTCCCGGGCATCGACTATCTGCACGATGCGTTCCTGCACCTCGGTCAGGAGTTCACGGAGCCGGAGCTCGGAGAGGCTGCCGAGACGAGGTGCGCTGTCCCGCTCATCGGGTTGACGGGTCACGACACGTATTGTCCCACGTCGTGGAGGCGCGCCGGGGCGGAACCGCTACTGGGCTCGGGGCTTCGCCTGTGAGGTGTCGGACGGTCTCGACGGCATCTTCGTGGCAAGTACCGCTGCCTGGGTCCGGCGTTCGACTCCGAGTTTGGTCAGCAGCCGGGAGACGTAATTCTTGACGGTTTTCTCCGCGAGGAACATCCGTGCAGCGATCTGACGGTTGGTCAGCCCTTCACCGAGCAGGGCGAGGAGCGTCCGTTCCTGATTGGTCAGGTGCCCGAAGATTCCGTCCTTCTCACTGGCGTCCGCGCGGATCTTCACCATCAGGGCGGCGGCGGCGCGACTGTCGAGGAGCGACTTTCCGGCCCCGACGTCGTGGACCGCCTGAGTCAGTTCCATACCCCGGATGTCCTTCACGACGTATCCACTGGCCCCGGCGAGAATCGCGTCGAGCATCGCCTGGTCGTCCGTGAACGAGGTGAGGATGAGGCAGTGCAATTCCGGCATCAACGAATGCAGTTCGCGGCACAGTTCGATTCCGTTGCCGTCGGGGAGGCGCACGTCGAGGACCGCGACGTCGGGTTTCAAGGCCGGCACTCGTGCCATTGCCTGAGAGTAGGAAGCGGCTTCACCGACGACCGTCAGATCAGGATCGGCGGTGAGGAGATCGGCGATTCCGCGCCGGACGACCTCGTGATCGTCCACGAGAAAGACGTTGATCATGCCGCAACCTCCAGTCGTGCTGTGTGATCGCTCTGGAAGATCAGACTACGCCGGGAGCGGCAGGCCCCAGAAGCGCCGGCGCAGGGCCACCGACGGTCATCGAGTGGCGGGACGAACCGGGCGCGTCCCGTGCCGGCGCGGTCGGTGAGGTATCAACATCGCCACCGCCAGGCCGACGGTGGCGACGAGTGTCGCGGCCGCGCCGACCCCGACGAGCGGGGTTGCGAGCCAGGCGCCGAGCAGGACGACCAGGCCTGCGGTCAGTGCTCCCGACAACAGCGCCAGCACCAACCCGATCGGGTGGAGGTACAGGAACTCGCCGGGTTCGTCGTCGCGCGGGCGACGGTCGTCGCGCGGCCGCGGTGCGGTGGGGTGACGTTCGAACATGCGGTCCTCACTCCTTCGCCGACGGGTGGTTCCGATGTGGTGTGTCGGCCTCTTCCACAACGGTGCGATAACGGCGCGCGCGTTTCCAGGGCCGAAAGTCACCAGGTCAGTGTTGTCGGGATTTCGCGGGCGGGCGGCGACAGTAGGGCCTCCGATTCCGGTCCGGCCCGGTCATCCCTGCCAATGACCTTGTGCCCTAGGCGGTTCACCTCGTGCGCGCAAGACTCGAACGCAGGAGGACCGTTCGGAGGAGGGCGTGATGACCATCGATCAGGCACTGCGCTGGTGGCGTCTGGCGCCGTGGAGCCGAAACCCTTTGATGCGGGCCACGGATCGTGTCGACTCCGTCGTCGCGGCCGTCCTGATCACCTTCGTCCTCATCGTGGTCCCGTTCGCGGCGGCGTTCGGAACCGTGACCTACACCGGCTTGGCCGAACGGTCTCACGCCGAACTGCAGACCAGGCACGCACAGGCCGCCGTTCTCGTCGAGGACCCACGGCAGGTGGTGGTCGCCGACGCGCACAGCCGCTCACCGGAAACGCAGGACCGTGCGACAGCGCAGTGGACGGCACTGGACGGCACCCTGCGCTCGACCGCCGTGGAAACCAGACCCGGGACGCGCCGCGGCGACACGGTGACGGTGTGGGTGGACACGAACGGCAACGTCGTCGCCGAGCCCCGGTCGGGAGTGCAGAACGCGGCGATCGCCGTGAGCGCGGCGCTGTCGGCCTGGGCGGGCGCGGCGTTCTGCTCCCTCCTGCTGTACTCGGGGGTGCGGTGGACGAACGGCCGACGGCGGATGCGCCAGTGGGATCGAGAATGGAACGATCTCGGCCGCACACCGGGCTGGCCGGTCAGCTGACCGTGTGATGCGCCGGCCGTGGGGGCGGCGCCGACGGTGGCTAACCCAGACTGACCGTGCACCCCGGTTCCAGTCGAACGACCTGATCGCGACACGAGATCTCGATCGCGCGTTGATTTCCGGCGCCCGCGCTGACCTCAACGCGCCGACCGCTGATCGTCAGCCACAACTGGTGCCCGCGATAGACGATCGGGAATTCGAGCGCACCGAGTGTTTCCGGCCATTCCGGGCTGAAAACGAGGCGGTCACCACGAGTTTCCAACCCCGTGAAGCAGCGCTGAAGCAGGTCGATACTTCCCGCCATGGCCGCCAGGTGGATCCCCTCGGAGGTCGTACCTCCCTGGATGTCGGTGATGTCGGACGCGAGAACTCTGTCGAAGAATTCCATGGCCTTGTCACGGTTGGCGCGGGCCAGCACCCAGGAATGCACCACCGCACTGAGCGTGGAACCGTGTGAGGTCCGGGCGATGTAGTAGTCGATGGTGCGCGGTATCGCCTCCGGTTCGAGTTTATAACCTAGTCGCTCGAACAGATCACGCAGTTCGTCGGCGGACAGCAGATAGAACAGCATCAGCACGTCGGCCTGTTTCGATGCCCGGTACCGGTTGACGTCGTCGCCCTCCGCCTCGAGGATGCGGTCGAGCCGTTGAATGTCGGTGTACCGCTCCCGATAGCCGTCCCAATCCAGTTCCGCCAGCGCCTCGTACCCCTCGAACTGACTGATGACCCGATCGTGGAAGGGAACGAACATGCGGCGGCTCACGTCCGCCCACCGGGCCATCTCGTGGGCGTCCAAGCTCAGCGAGTCGACGAGATCGGAGCGGTCCGGGGACGGAATCACATCGAGCGCCTCTCTCGCCCGGAGAATCACCCACACGGCCATGACGTTGGTATACGCGTTGTTGTCGACTCCCTCGTACGGAGTCTCGGGGTAGCCGGAATGAAACTCGTCCGGTCCCATGACCCCGCGGATGGTGTAGCGGCGCCGCGCCGACTCGTAGGTGGCCAGGCCGGCGAAGAATCGGGCGATCTCCACCAGCATCTCGGCGCCGAAATCACTGAGAAACTCGAGGTCCCCGGTGACCTGGTAGTAGTGCCACACGTTGTAGGCGATCGCGATGCCGATGTGGTGCTGGCGCCAGCTCGGATCCGGGAGCCAGCGACCGGACCGCGGGTTGAGGTGCACTTGCTGGCTTTCCTCCCGGCCGTCACTGCCCGACTGCCACGGGAACATGGCACCGCGATAACCGGCCGCCCGCGCGGCCCGGCGGGCCTCCGGCAAGCGACGGTACCGGTAGCGCAGCAACGACCGGGTCAACGTCGGCACCCGCAGGTTCAGGACCGGGAAGACGAACAACTCGTCCCAGAAGACGTGGCCTCGATACGCCTCACCGTGCAGTCCCCGCGCTGGCACACCCACGTCGAGATCGGCAGTGTTCGGCGACACCGTCTGCAGGAGTTGCATCTGATGGAGCCGGGCGATGCGCAGACCGTCCTGGTAGTGGCCGAGTGTGATGCCGATGCGGTCCCACAGGTGCTCCCAGGCCAGCACGTGACCGTCCAGCACTTCCTCGAACCCGTCGATCGACGGCACCCAGCGTGCCGCTTCGTCGGCCGGCTCGGACAGCGCGTGATCGCGCCCGGTGAACACTGTCACCATTTTCTCGAACGTCACGGACTCACCCTCGGTGAGATCGACCGTGATGTCGTGGCCGATGCGGCCGTCGTCATCGTGCAGACGGTAGGTGCACTCACGGTGGCGGTCGCGGGACGACAGCGTGGTCCGTGCCGCCATGGCCACCGGTATGCGCGACTGAGTGGTCTGCATCGCCAGCAGGACGGAGTCCGCCGACAGCGGGCCGGACTGGAGTGGTGCCAGATGATCGGCGGCGAGATCACGGTACCGCTCGACGAGGGTGTTGCGGACCGCACCATCGAGGGCCGAACGCAACTCGAACGAGCCGGACCAGTTCTCGGCGACGATCGTCGTCTGCAGCGCGCACACGTGGGGGAGATGCATGGCGACGAATCTCCGCTGGACGACCGACGTCGTTCGCCCGGCGTCGTCGCGGTACCGGAACCGGCGGGTGAGCACAGCGCGACGCAGATTGAGGTACTGGCGGTACTCGAGCAGGTCGACGGTGTCGACGTCGAACCACGGTCCGCCCTCGATCCGAAAGGTCGTCGTCAGCCAGTTCGGCGCATTCACCATGCTTTCGTTCACGATGTCCGTCCCGGCGTGCTCATCGCGCAGGCGGTTGTACACACCCGCGAGATACGTGCCCGGGTAGTGGACGGATCCGGCCGTTGCCTCGGGTGCGCACCCGCGAGTCGCGAAGTAGCCGTTCCCCAGAGTGCAGATGGCCTCCCGCAACTTCTCGGTCGCGGGTTCGTAGCCGTCGAAGAACAGCATCCACGCATCGGCCGTGTCTGCGGTCTCGGGGTCGCGACCGAGAAGATCCGCCAGCCGCTGCAGCAGTTCGCGGACCTGGACCGGACCGTTCACGGCGGAGCGTGCCGCCGACCGTCGATCCCCGACCTCCGTGCTGCGGACGACGATCCCCACCCCGCTCGCCGTCACGGCGTCGAAGGCGTCCTCGTCGGTGAGGTCGTCGCCGACGTAGATCGGAAGCAGGGACTTCGCGTCGTGGATGTGCTCGAGGACCCAATTCAGTGCGCGTCCCTTGTCCCAGTCGACGTCGGGACGGAGTTCGACGACCTTGCGACCCCCGGTGACGCGCAGGCGGACCTCCCCGGACGTGGCTACGTCGTGGACGGTGGCCACGACTTCGTCTATCCGATCGGCGGCAACGTTGCGGTAGTGCACGGCGACGGTGTACTTCTTGGGCTCGATCAACACGCCCGGCACATCTCGGAGGCGGTCGGTCAGGGCGCGGGTGGCGTGATGCAGCATGGGTACAGCGGCGAGAGCGTCCGGATTCTGGTAGTACTGCCCCTGCGGTCCGGCCAGTTCGAACCCGTGGCTGCCCGCATACCAGATCTCCTCCATGCCGACCCGTTCCTGCACGTCCGCGAGGTCGCGTCCGCTGATCACCGCCACCGGGCACTCGCGTGTCAATCGGACCAACTCGTCGGCCATACCGTTGACCAGGACGGCCTTCGACGGATCGGACACGATGTTCGCGAGTGTGCCGTCGAAGTCGAGAAACACTGCGGGCCTGCGGATCCGGAGGAGGGCGGTGAGTTCGTGCCGAGACGTCAGAGCGTCCGGAATCTCGGACAGTCGGAGATCGCTTGCACGAATCTGGATCTCGGAGGGGTCGGCGACGACGATATCTGCACCGCATCTTGCCAGGTCGCCGGCGCGGCGGTCGTGGCCGACCCCGATGACGAGCGCGAAGCCGCCCCGCCTGGCCGCGGCTGCCGCTTCCGCGGAGGCGGTGACGACCACCGCACCACCCGGACGTGCCCCGAGTCGGTTGGCGGCGTCGACCGGCGAGCCGCCGTCGACTCGGACCGGAAACAGGTCCGCGATTCTTGCGGTGTCGAGCACCGGTCGAACGTCGCGATCGGCCGTGAAGACCGCGGTCGCCACCCCGAGACTCTGCAACTGACGGACGAGTGCTCTCGTGGTGTCGGTCCGCGCGGACTCGGTCGTCACGACGTCGAGGTCGAAGATCACCGCATCGTGCCGTCTCAGATCGATCCCAGCGTGTGACACGGGGCTCAGCTCCCGGGTGGTGGACGCATGACAACTGCTCTCCGAACTGCCGCGACGCCGGTAATACCCAGATTACGTCGGAAGCGCGCGATGATCAGGCGTGACTGGAGGTGACCTGCCGAGCAAGTGTCCGGCCCCACTGCTCGGCGCGTGTCTCCTCGCCATCCTCGAGCCGCGATTCCTTGTCGACGAGGAAACTCTCGGAGTCGGCGACGAGATCGAATCCGTGCAGGCGCAGCTTTCGGCAGATGCCCTTCGATGCCCGGCCGGTCAGGAGGGCGGGGCCGTCGGCCCGAGTATCGAACGCCACCGCCTTCCCGTGAGTCGGGGGGAGCCCGTCGAGCCACTCACGGAGGCCTTCGCTCTCCGCGTCAGGTTCCAGTGTCACCGTGCTGTCCGGTTTCTGGGCTGTCACGGCCGCCCCGTGACGGGTCGACTCGCGACTCATCCCGTGGACATGCGTCGGACCGCCGACCATCACGAGATCGTAGCCGGACAGGTCTTCGTCACCGGCCCGGGTGACCGGGACCGCTGTGACGGGTCCCGCGGACTCGAGGCCCCGGGCGATCGCCTCTGCCACGTGCCGGGTGTTTCCGAACATCGATTCGTAGACCACGAGTGTTCGCATGTCGACTCCTTCTGAGGTTGGGGGCTCGGCGCCACGATCTGGGCCCGCGCGTGTTTTGGCCGACTGTTCACGTCGACGGGTGTGCACCGAACATCACACGCGCCCACCAGTCGGCCAGCGGGCTCGGATCGGGCCAGTCGATTCGGTCGACATCCGTCTCCGGCACCGGCGGCTGGGTGTGTCTCGCCGTCGACGGAGATCCCAGTCGACGACGGTGGGGTGGGGGATTCATGGCGAACTCCGAGGGTCGTGTCACCTCGGATTCAACCAACGATGGCAACCACCGAGTAGGGTCTACCGTCACTTTCCGGGACTCTGCGCGCTGCAGAGGCATCGGGTCCCGCCGTGGTGAACGGGATGACCTATGCCCCTACCGACGCCGTTGTCGCATCTGAGACCGTGACGATGACCGGAGGAGTTGAGGACCATGAGTATTCTCGCGCAACGTCAGGCCGTCGTCGTCGGTGTCGACGGTTCGGAACGAGCGATGAGAGCCGCTGTGTGGGCAGCGGCGGTCGCTCAGCGGAAGTCCGTGCCACTGCGAGTGGCTCACGTCCTGCCCAGTCCGGGATACCACTACAGCGAAGCCGCGCTTCTCTTCCAGAACGAGTTCGCCCAGGAAGTCGAGAAGTCTGCCCACGAGATCCTGGATCGGGCCGAACGGCACGTGAAGAGCGCGTTCCCCGACGTCACGGTCTCGTGCAGCACCCATCCCGGCCCTGCGGGACCGGCACTCGCAGGATTGAGCGCGCACGCCGAGATGGTGGTGGTGGGTTCCACCGGTGCGGGGGCGCTGGAAACGCTCGTCACCGGCTCCACCGTCATGCAGGTGGTCAACCGTGCGCACTGTCCGGTTACCGTGTTCCGATCGGAGGCACCGTCCCCGGTGCCCGACCACCGTCCTGTCGTCGTCGGAGTCGACGGCAGCGAACTGAGCTCACTCGCCATCACCACCGCCGTCGAATTCGCCACGTTCTTCGAGGTACCGCTCCTCGCGGTGCACGGCTGGGGCGCCGGCGACCTCTCGGAGCGCCCTGCCGCCCTGCCTATGGTGAACTGGGCCGTCGTCGAAGAAGAACAATCCGTTCTGATGGCGGAAAATCTCGCCGGCTGGCGCGAGAAGTGTCCGGATCTGCAACTGACCACCGTCGTCGAACAGGCCAATCCGGCCGAGCTGATCCTCGAATATGCCCGCGACGCGCAGCTGGTCGTCGTCGGCAGCCACGGCCACAACCGTCTGGCCGGAGCATTTCTGGGATCGACCAGTCAGAATTTGCTCCATCACGTCGCCTGCCCGATCACGATCTGCCGCCGAGTGAGCTGACCACACGGGTCACAGTCGCCGGGCGATCGATTCCGCTTGCGCGCCCAGTTTCGCCAGCCGCAGGTCGGCGAGCGGGGTCAGTGCACCGCCCATCCTGTTCGTCACGAACGCCACCGACAGCCCCGTCTCCGGATCCGCGAACGCACCGGAACCACCGAGTCCGTAGTGGCCGAACGCGTGCGGATACTGATTGCGGCTGGCGACGAACGCCGCGTGATAGCCCAGGCGCCAGTTCATCCGGATACCGAGCACATAGTCGCGTGCCGTCGTCTGCACCTCACCGATCTGCGCGAGAGTTTCCTCGGTCAGGAACCTCCTGCCGCCCACCATGCCCTTGTTCGCGATCGCCGCATACATGCGGGCGAGGGCGCGGGCACTGAAGACACCGTTCCAGCCGGGCATCACGTAATCGTGAATGGCCGGATTGCGGACCAGTTCGTCGAACCCCTCCGGCATGCCTGCGTGTGCGATGTTCCGAAGCACAGGCAAGCACGACAGAGCAAAGGACGCAGTCTCCCAGGGCACCCCGAACGGAGTGATGCGAGGGAAGGACTTCGCGATGCGGTGACGTTCCTCCGCGGGAACCTGGAACCAGAACTCGCGGATTCCGAGGGGTTCGGCGATCTCGGTGCGGACCAGGTCGGTGAACGACGAGCCGGTCGCCCGAGTGGTGAGTTCCGCGACCAGTGATCCGAACGTGACGGCGTGATAGCCAGGCATGACGGCGCGGCGGCGATCCGGTGCCGCGGATGCGAGAGCGCCGACGACGCTGTCGTGGTCGAACAGGGCGGACGGCCCCGGTACCAGTCCGCGCACACGGTGCAGCCCGGCCCGGTGGGTCAGCAGCTCCCGTACCGTCACCAACTCCTTGCCTGCACTCGCGAACTCCGGCCAATACGTGGCAACGGGTGCGTCGTAGTCGATCAGCCCGCGGTCCACCAGCCGGTGGAGCACCGTGCTCGCCACACCCTTGCCAGTAGAAAAGGACACCGACACGGTGTCGGATTGCCAGCGCGTGTCGCGCGCCGCCCATCCCGACCAGATGTCGACCACGGGCTCGCCGTGCAGGTAGAGCGCGAGGGCGCCACCCCCGTCGGTGGGCTGCCCGAACAGTCGGAAGAACTGACCGGCCAGCTCACCGAACCGAGGATCGACGAGCATCACGCTGGGCGTGGGCAGGTCCGGACGCGCTACCGTACGCTTGCGGGCCGGCGGATTTCCTGCGGCGAGTTCGCGAGGGTTCGTCATGGTGTGCACGTCTTCTATCCTTCGGCGGTCGCCCGATGCCACCACCAATGCTTGTATACAACGCCGGATACGGCGCCCTGATTCCGCCGGGGCGAAACCACCGGAAACGGCCGAAAGACCCTGTGAACGACCCCTCGCACGGTTGGACACTGGTAGTACGGCGGACCGACCTGGACACACACCGCCGAACAGACCGTAGGAGGCCGCCCCGTGATGTACGACAACGATTTCGGCGGTTGGGGGTATGCACTGATGTTCACCGGGATGGCGCTGTTCTGGGGCCTACTGATCGTGGGGATCATCCTGCTGATCCGTTATGTGAGTCACCCGTTCCCGGCACCGCCCGGTGGGGCACCGCCGCTTCGCAGTGCCGAGGCGGTCCTTGCCGATCGGTTCGCACGCGGCGAGATCGACGAGCAGGAATACCGGAGTCGCCTCTCCATTCTGCGCGCCGGGACGACACCCTGACCTGAGCGCACGTCGAAGGAGGTGACCGTGATGGATGCGATGCAGATGTTCCACATGTTCATGATGTGGCTGCACAGCATGGGTGTTCTACCACCCATGCACATGATGCCGATGTGACTCCGTGGCCCGCCGGGAACCACAGGGATCGAGTCCCCGGCGGCCACCCCGAGCCCATCAACCCAGCCCGACCGCAGACCCGATCCACGAGCGAGTTGACCGACGTGATCACCACGAATCAGCGATACATGACCCAGACGGACTTCATGTCGTGGCGGATGGAGGAGGATCCGATCCTCCGATCGACCATCGTGGCTGTCGCGCTGCTCGACCGCAGTCCGGATCAGAGCCGATTCGTCGATATGATGCGCAGAGCGGTCGACCTGGTTCCCCTTTTCCGGCGGACGGCGATCGAGGATCCGCTGGGCCTGGCGCCGCCGCGGTGGGCGGACGATCGAGACTTCGACCTCAGCTGGCACCTGCGCCGCTACACCCTCGCCGCACCACGAACATGGGACGGGGTTCTCGACTTCGCGCGGACCGCCGAGATGACGGCGTTCGACAAGCGCCGCCCGCTCTGGGAGTTCACGATTCTCGACGGGCTGAACGACGGCAGATCCGCCCTCGTGATGAAAGTGCATCACTCTCTCACCGACGGTGTCAGTGGAATGCAGATAGCCCGGGAGATCGTGGATTTCACCCGCGAAGGCGCACCACGAGCCGGCCGGGCGACGGCCGTGCCGCACGGTGGATCGTCTCGTCCGCCGAGCCGCCTCTCCTGGTACCGGGATACGGCCGCGGACGTGACCCATCGGGCGTCGAACATTCTGGGCCGCAACAGTGTTCGGCTTGTTCGTGCGCCGAGAGCCACCTGGCGCGAAGCGACCGCGCTCGCCGGCTCCGCACTGCGCCTCACGCGTCCCGTGGTTTCCACGCTGTCCCCGGTGATGACGAAACGCAGCACGCGGCGTCACTGCGCGGTGCTCGACGTGCCGGTGGAAGCGCTCGCTCAGGCGGCCGCGGCGGCCGCCGGTTCGATCAACGACGCGTTTCTGGCTGCTGTCCTGCTGGGAATGGCGAAGTATCACCGACTGCACGGAGCCGAGATCCGCAAACTGCGGATGACGCTGCCGATCAGCCTGCGCACCGAGACGGACCCGCTGGGCGGCAACCGCATCAGTCTGGCACGATTTGCGCTACCCACCGATATCGACGACCCCGCCGAGCTGATGCGCCGGGTACACGCCACCGTCGATGCGTGGCGCCGTGAGCCCGCGATTCCGCTGTCACCGACGATCGCCGGCGCCTTGAACCTGCTTCCGGCCTCGACACTCGGAAACATGCTCAAACACGTCGACTTCGTCGCCTCGAACGTCGTCGGATCGCCGGTGCCACTGTTCATCGCCGGGTCGGAGATTCTGCACTACTACGCGTTCAGCCCCACACTCGGATCGGCGTTCAACGTCACCTTAATGTCCTACACCTCACGATGCTGTGTCGGGATCAACGCCGACGCCGATGCCGTCCCGGATCTCGCCGCCTTGACCGATTCGATAGCCGACGGGTTTCGCGCCGTCCTCGGGCTGTGCGCGAAGACAACCGATACGAGGGTGGTCGTGGCCTCGTGATCGCGGCACACCCCATACCCGAGAACCACATCGGGCGCGACACCGCGTCCACACCGAACGGAGGCCGATGAACATGAACGAGAAGAAGTGGTCCGTGGAGATCGTCATCGACGAACACGACGCCGACGAGGGCGGATCCAAGACCCGGGCACAGGCCCGGCTCCGAACCCGCGATACCCACACCCTCGTCGGGGTCGGGCTCGCACGCCGGAATCCCGCGGACACCGAGATCCCCGAGATCGGGGACGAACTGGCCACGGCACGTGCGTTGGCCGACCTTGCCCACCAATTGATCGAGCTCACCGCCGCCGATGTGGAAGCGGCCACTCACAGCAGCGTTCACCTCACCGAATAACCGGGCCCGCCGGGGTGGGCTTCGACACGAACCGAGGAAAGGCCGAACGGCCCTGGTTCCGGGGTGATGCGCCTGGCTCAATGGACGAAGGGCCCACACCCGCCGGGTCGGCAAAGGAGTGAGCGCATGGATGGGCAACCGACCGTGCACCCCGATGCGAGTGTTCTGGATCGCCGCGGCCTCGACCAACTGATCGAGACACTCCGCGCCCGCGGCTATTGCGTCGTCGGTCCCACCGTCGAGGACTCGGCCATCGTTCTCGCCGAACTCGAATCCGGCGCGCAGCTGCCGTCCGGCTGGGGTGTGACGACCGGACCCGGGACGTATCGGCTGCGTCGGCGGGACGACGCCGCGGTCTTCGGCCACTCGGCCGGCCCACAGTCGTGGAAACGCTTCCTCCACCCGCCACGGCAGCAGCAGTGGTCCGTCGACCGGGACGGTGCCTTCATCGCGCCGGCACCCGACGAGCGGCCCTACGCATTCGTGGGGGTCCGAGGCTGCGATCTCGCGGCGATCGCGGTCCTGCGGCGGGTGCTGTGCCCGGACCCCGATTCCGACAGCACCACCGCCCGCAGGTTCCGGCAACTGTTCATCGTGGCCGCCCACTGCACCGAACCCGGAGGTGTGTGTTTCTGCGCCTCGATGGGGACCGGACCGGCGGCAGGGCCCGGATACGACCTGGCACTGACCGAGCGCCTCGACGACAACGGTCACCGCTTCGTCGTCGAGGCCGGCACCGAATCCGGTGCCGCCGTCCTCGCCGAGGTCGCCCACCACACCGCCGCGACCGCAGAGGTCGACGAGGCCCGGAACGCCGTGAGCACCGCAGCCGGCCGGATGGGACGGGCAATGCCCGAGGTGGATCTTCATGCCCTGCTCCGCGACGCGCGCGGAGCCGACGTCTGGGAGGACGTCGCCAGCCGGTGCCTGACCTGTGGAAACTGCACCATGGTGTGCCCCACCTGCTTCTGCACCACCAGTGAGGACGTCACCGATCTGACCGGCGAGCACGCCGAGCGCTGGCAGCACTGGTCGTCGTGTTTCGAACCCGATTTCAGCCACGTCCACGGCGGGAACGTCCGGACGTCAGGGGAGAGCCGGTACCGGCAGTGGATGTCCCACAAACTCGGCACGTGGTTCGACCAGTTCGGCAGCTCCGGGTGCGTGGGATGCGGACGGTGCATCGACTGGTGCCCAGTCGGTATCGACATCACCGAAGAGGCCGCACGGCTCGTCCAGCTCATGCCCGCGTATCGGCCGGAGGACGACCGGGAGCAACGGTGAACGCCGACGAAGCGCCGCTGCCCCCTGCCCTCGGCCACCTCGACCACGGGCACCGGCTGCGGCTCGCAGAACTCAGCACACCGGTTCGATTCGCCGCGGGGGAATTCGTCTTCCGCGAGAACGAGCCGGCGACCCGGTGCTGGCTGCTCGGCACCGGAAGTGTCGTCCTGACCACGCTGGTACCCGGCCGCGGCACCGTCGCACTCGAAACTCTGCACGGCGGTGACGTTCTCGGCTGGTCCTGGCTCGGCACCCGGCAGCTGTGGCAGTTCGATGCACAGGCCACCACGACCACCGACGCCGCGGAAGTGGACGTCGCCGCGCTCGAGGAGATGGCGCTCTCCCAACCCGACTTCGGATACGCCGTCACCCGCGCGTTGTCCGGGGTGCTGATCGCCCGACTGCAGTCCACCCGCGCCCGCCTGCTCGATCTCTACGCGAACCGAGGGGAACGGTGACTGTCGTGCCCGCCGACCGCATGCTGCCGACCGGATACCGGGTCGTGTCCCGTTCGGTGGAGACACGCGACTCTGTCACCATGACCCTGGTCCCGGCCTCTGAACCTCCGATGCCGCTCCCGCGGTTCACCCCCGGCCAGTTCATGATGCTGTACGCCCACGGGGTCGGCGAGGTCGCCATCTCGGTGTCCGGAGACCCCTCCCGAACCGATGGAACCCTCGTCCACACGATCCGCGACGTCGGGGCCGTGAGCCGGGCACTCCACGACGCCCCGCTCGGCACGATCATCGGCGTGCGGGGCCCCTTCGGGCAGGGCTGGAACCTGCCGGCCGGCTCGGACCGCGACCTCGTGATCGTCGCCGGGGGCGTGGGGTTGGCGCCTCTACGCCCGGTGGTGCTCGCCGCACTGGCCGCGCGAGAGAAGTTCCGCCGACTCACTCTCGTCGTCGGCGCGCGCAGCCCCGCCGACATCCTCTACCGCACCGAACTCGCGGCATGGCAGGCCCGCACCGACCTCACCGTGGAGTTGACGATCGACCAGCCGATCGCGGGATGGACGGGAGGCGTCGGATTCGTCACCGAATCCCTCCACCGGGTGGATGTCGACCCCGAACACACCACCGCACTGTTGTGCGGGCCGGAGCCGATGATGCGGTTCTGCGCCCGGGCGTTGACGGACCACCGGGTGAGTCCGCGCGACATTCAAGTGTCCGTGGAACGGAACATGCAATGCGGCGTCGGGGCCTGCGGACACTGCCAGCTCGGCGAACTGCTGCTGTGCCGGGACGGTCCCGTCGTCGACTACGCCACCGCCGAACCACTCCTACGGGTACCGGAGCTGTGATGAGCGCACCACCGAACACCAAACCGAAACTCGCCGTGTGGAAGTTCGCCTCCTGCGACGGCTGTCAACTGACGTTGCTCGATTGCGAGGACGAGCTGCTCGCGCTGTCCGAGGTCGTCGAGATCTCCCACTTCGTGGAGTTGTCGAACACGATCACCGCGGGCCCGTACGATCTGTCGCTGGTCGAGGGGTCGATCACCACGGCCGCCGACCGGGACCGCATCCGCGCGGTGCGGGCGCAGTCCCGGTTTCTCGTCACGATCGGGGCCTGCGCGACGGCCGGCGGCATCCAAGCGTTACGCAACTTCGCCGACATCGACGACTTCCTGTCGGTGGTCTACGCGAGGCCCGAGTACATCGACACCCTCGCCACCTCGACTGCGATCTCGGCGCACGTCCCCGTCGACTTCGAGCTACGCGGTTGCCCGATCGACCGGCGTCAGCTCCTCGAGGTCATCACCGCGTACCTGGCGGGCCGGCGACCGAACATCCCCGACACCAGCGTGTGCACCGAGTGCAAGCGGCGCGGACTGACGTGTGTGATGGTCGCCGACGGCACACCGTGCCTCGGCCCGGTGACCCACTCCGGGTGCGGGGCGCTGTGCCCGTCGGTCTCCCGCGGGTGCTACGGCTGCTTCGGTCCCACCACCGACCCGAATCTCGCCGCGATGAGCGGTTGGCTGCGCACGTGCGGGATGAACGAGGACGCCATCGGCCGCATCTTCGCCACGTTCAACGTAGCGGCCTACGGATCCGAAGGGCACGACCGTGGCGCCCCGGAATAGGGAACTGACCGTGCGCGCCCTCGCCAGGGTCGAGGGTGAGGGCCGGGTCGACGTAACCGTGCGCGAGGGGAGGGCCGAACGCGTCGAACTCAACATCTACGAGCCGCCCCGCTTCTTCGAATCCTTCCTCCGCGGCCGCCACTTTCTCGAACCCCCGGACATCACCTCGCGTATCTGCGGTATCTGCCCGGTCGCCTACCAGGTGAGCGCATGCAATGCCATCGAGCAGGCATGCGAACTCGAACTCGCCGACGCGGTGAGGGATCTGCGGCGACTTCTGTACTGCGGCGAGTGGATTGCCAGTCACGTGCTGCACATCTACTTCCTGCACGCACCCGACTTTCTGGGGCTCCCGGATTCGATTGCCCTCGCCCGGCGCGATCGGGAGGCCGTCGAGCGGGGCCTGTCGTTGAAGAAGGCCGGAAACGCGATCCTCGATGTGATCGGTGGCAGACCGATCCACCCGGTCAACGTCCGAATCGGTGGGTTCCACCGGATGCCGACCACAGCCGAACTGATTCCCCTGTCCGACCGACTGCGCACGGCACTCGATCACGCCGTGGCCACCGTCCGATGGGTGTCGTCCTTCGACTTCCCCGACGTCGAACTCGACCACGACCTCCTCGCACTTCACGACGACTCCCGCTACGCAATCGACGACGGCGAGATCTGGTCGTCGACCGGATTACGTTGCACCGCTGACGAATTCCCGAAACACGTGGTCGAGCGTCAGGTGCCGCACTCGACCGCACTCCACGCCGAGCTCGACGGCCGCCGCTACCTCACCGGACCACTGGCTCGATACTCACTCAATTCGTCGCAGCTTGCCGGAGTGTCGGCGCAGACCGCCGCCGACGCCGGGCTGGGCGCGCAGTGCCGAAACCCCTACCGTAGCATCGTCGTCCGCGCCGTCGAGGTCGTCTACGCCGTCGAGGAAGCCTTGCGGATCATCGACCGCTACGAGCGGCCTGCGGAGCCGTTCACCGCCGGGCCACCGATACGCACGGTCGGGCACGGGGTCAGCGAGGCACCCCGTGGACTGCTGTATCACCGATACGAGTTCGATCCCACCGGATTGATCCGCGCCGCCACCATCATTCCTCCGACCTCGCAGAATCAGGCTGCCATCGAACACGATCTACGGCGCGCGGTGGACGGGAATCTCATGCTGGCCGATGACGATCTGACAACGCTCTGCGAACGAACCATCCGCAACTACGATCCGTGCATCTCCTGCGCCACCCACTTTCTGACCCTCACAGTCGACCGCCGATGACCGTCGTGGTGATCGGGCTGGGAAACGATCTCCGCCGCGACGACGGGATCGGCCCGGCGGTTGCGCGGCAGGTCGCGGACCACGTCGCCCCGGACGTGTACGTGTCGGTGTCCGATGGGGACCCGGCCACTCTGCTCGAAGCGTGGACCGGTGCGCAGCTGGCCGTCATCGTGGACGCCGTCGTATGCGACCCGCCTCGACCCGGCACGGTCTATCGGCTCACTCCGGACGAACTCGGGGACGTTCGGGCGGGGACGTTCAGCACACACGGAATCGCGCTCGACCAGACAATCCGCCTCGGCGCCGTGCTCGATCGGCTGCCCCACAGAATGATCGTCCTGGCGGTGGAGGTCGCTGATCTGGGCGGTGGCCGCGGGCTCTCCCCCGCGGTGGGCCGAGCTGTCGACACGGCGGTGTCGGCGGTGCTGTCGGTGATCGGTGAGCCCTCCGACCGAATGTCCTGACCGTGCGCAGGTGTCGCCGGAATCGTCAACGAGCGGAGTGACGGCGGCCGATCGAGAACACTGACTCGACGGGGCGTCGCGGAGTCTGCCGTGGCGGAGACTTCTTCTCAGTTGTGCCCACCCGAATCAGGGCCTGCGGGAAGCCGCGGTCGGGGAGTAGTCCGCGGATCATCTCCCGGCTCTGACGGAGTTCGGTCGTGTGCGTCAAGGGACACGTCGCGAGACCGCCGACGGTAGCCTCCAGCAGCACCGCGGACAGGGCCTCACCGGCCCGGAGCCACGCACCGCGGCCGTCGGTCTCGGTGCTCAACACGAGAACGGTCGAGCGATCGATCGCCGTTCCCGCGTCGTTGTCGCGGCCGGCCGGGAAGCGGCGTCCGATGTCGACGCGGTCACGGTTCTCCGCAGTTGCGAGGGAATTCGCCGGAATTCCACCCTGGGGAATGGAATGACCAGCCCACCAGTGGAGTTCGGCCTGGTAGGCGGAGTCGTATTTCCGTGCGGCCGCGGTCAGCTCCGTCGCCTTCGCGAGTGTCGGACGAGCGTCCTGCCCCAGCACCGTCAGGTGGACGTCCATGCCCCGCGCCAGATCGGTCAACGCGACGGGCAGCGGGGTTTTCAGACTGACCGGGCCGAAGGGCCGACGGTCGGAATATCGATGCCGGATCGCCGCAAGCAAATCGAAGTCGTGCGACTGAGGCCGGGCGTCGTGGCGGAACCGAATCGTCGCCAGGTGCCCCGAGTGCGGACCCTCCGGGACGCGCCGAATGTCGACGGACCATTTGAGCCCGGTCAACGCCGTCTCGAGATGATTCAGCGCCGCACCACAACTGACGACCAGTTGCCGGCCCGACGGGTCCGTGGAAGCCAAGAGCCGGCCGCGTTCGGTGTAGAGGTCGAGCTGCCCGTCGGCGTACGTCCACTGCCACGGCTGACTGTTGTGTACCGACGGTGCCCGGCAGGCGAGGTCCACGGCAATGCGGACGACGTTCTCGTCGGGAATGGTGGTGTCCACGATCGCCTCCTCGGTGAATCGCACTCCAGGCCGCCCCAGTCTGGACAGTCGGTGCGTCCACCTCAGTCTTCGCCTTCCGGGTGGCCTGAGGTTAGGGCCGATGGTCACTGCCGGACACCCGCAGACGATTCGGGTCGGAAGACCCTACTTACGGCAACTACCCGCTGTAAGCCTGAGAGGATGTCCAGCGACATCGCCATTCGCACGGTCGGCCTCACCAAGCGGTTCGGCTCCGTGCTCGCCCTGGACGCGGTGGACCTGAATATTGTCGAGGGTGAGGTCTTCGGTTATCTCGGACCCAATGGCGCCGGAAAGTCGACCACGCTGCGTCTGCTCGTGGGTTTGCTTCGTCCGACTGCCGGATCGGCCCAGCTGTTCGGCCTCGACGCATGGTCGGCGGCGCCCGCAGTTCATCGTCTGATCGGCTATGTCCCCGGTGAATTGGCACTGTACGACCGCATGACCGGCCGCCAGCACATCACGTACTTCGGACACCTGCGTGGCAAGCCGGGCGACAAAGCGGCGACAGTTTTCGCCGATCGGCTCGATCTCGACCTCGACCGAACCGTCCGGACGATGTCGAAAGGAAACCGCCAGAAGCTCGCGTTGGTCCTCGCGCTCATGTCCGGCCCGCAGTTGCTCATTCTCGACGAACCTACCGGCGGCCTCGATCCGCTCGTGCAGCACGAGTTCCATGCGATCGTTCGCGAGCACACCGCATCCGGCGGAACGGTGTTGCTGTCGTCTCACGTACTCAGCGAAGTTCAGCAAGTAGCCGACCGCGTCGGTGTACTGCGGGAGGGTCGCCTCATCGCCGTCGAGAGTCTTCACGAACTACGCCAGAAGTCGCTGCACCATGTCACCGCCGAATGTGCGACGCCGATCCGGGAATCGGACTTCCGCGAAGTGGCCGGCCTCCGCGACCTCACCGTCGCGGGCACGTCGCTCACGTGCAGTGCACCGCAGTCAGCGCTGGACGCCCTGATTCGTCGGATCTCGCAATTCCGCATCGTCGACTTCGAGTGCGCCGAGGCCGACCTCGAGGAGACATTCATGGCGTTCTACGAGATTCGAGACCGAAATGCTGCGTAGCGTGCTCACCAAGACGTTGTACGATCAGCGCCGCGCGTTCCCTGCATGGGTCGTCGGGCTCGCGCTGTTGGTGGCGATGTACGTGGCGATCTGGCCCAGTGTTCGCGACCAGCCGTCGATGAATCAGTTCCTCGACGAAATGCCCGAGGCGTTTCGTGCCCTGTTCGCGATGTCCGGGGCCGACATGTCTACCCCGGTCGGATACATCGAGATCGAACTGCTGTCGTTCATGGGTCCATTGCTGCTTCCGATCTATGCCGTCGGAACGGGCGCGGCGGCGGTCGCCGGAGAGGAGGAGCGGGGAACGCTCGATCAGTTGCTCGTCACGCCCCTGAGCCGCGGGCGAATCCTGACGGAGAAATTCGGTGCCCTCGCCGTGGGCACCGTGGCACTGACGGCGGTCATGGGACTCGCCCTGCTCGGGGAGGGGATACTCGCCGACATGGATCTGCCGGTGGGAAACGTCGCGGCGGCAATGACTCACCTGGCGCTTCTGGCGCTGGTCTTCGGCGCACTCGCATTCGCGATCGGCGCCGTCACCGGCCGCCCCGCACTGAGTCGTTCGGTTCCTGCCGTGGCCGCGATACTGGCATATGTGCTCAACGGGCTCGGGCCTGTAGTGGCGTGGTTGGCACCGTGGCAACGATATTCACCGTTCTATCAGTACGCCGGCCATGATCCGTTGCGCCATGGGTTCTCGTTCGCGGCGGCATCCGTCTCCTCGCTCACAATTGCAGTGTTGCTCGGAGTCGCGCTCGTGGGGTTCGCCCAGCGCGATGTGGTGAGATAACCGTGACCGACGCGAGGACACCTTCTCTCGCCCCGGTCGTCGCCGGAGTCGACGGCTCGACGGCCGCGCGCGCCGCGGCGCGCTGGGCCGCCGCCGTCGCCGAGAAGCAGGGAACAACGTTGCACCTGGTTCACGTGCTGACCCCACCCCCCGTCTTCTACACAGAACCCAGGCCCCTGCCGTCGGAAGACGAGGACCGCATCGCAGCGGAAACGTTCCTGGCCGGTGCGTTGCGCGGCATCAGGGCCGACCGGCGTGCCCTCGCCGTGGAGTGTTCCCTGCCTACCGGGTCGACGGCGGCCGACATCCTGTTGCCGTTGGCGGACTCAGCGTCGATGGTGGTGATCGGGTCGACGGCACGAGGCCCGGTGGAGGGGTATCTGAATGCGACGGCGCTGCGACTCGCCCATCACTCACCGTGCCCGGTCGTGGTGTGGCGGGGAGCCGAAGAGCACGCGATTCCCGACCGACGCGCGGTCGTCGTCGGTGTGGACGGCAGCCGATGCAGTGTCGCCGCCGTGGCCGACGCCTTCCAATTCGCCGGGCGATTCGACGCGCCGCTGATCGCGGTGCATTCGTGGAGGTCGGATTTTCCACACGATACCGAGAACGACGCGGTCGGGATCGGGGCACGCCGACGGGAAGGGGCAGTTCTGGCGGAAAGTCTCGCCGGCTGGGTCGAGCGATATCCCGACGTGGTCGTGCGAGAGATTGTCGAGTCCGGTGGTGCAGGTGAGGTATTGCTCCGCTGGTGTGAGGACGCGCAACTTCTCGTCGTCGGAAGCCATGGGCACGGCGCGCTCGGCCGTGCGATCCTCGGGTCGACGAGCCAGGACATGCTTCACCGGGCCCGCTGTCCGGTCATGATCAGCAAAGTGCACCGGGACACCGGTTCGGTTCATGATCGCGCCACGGAGTTCGGCGACCGTGGACATCGCTGAGTTCCACGCCTACGGCTACGCCGCCGCCCTGCTGATCGGGCTCGGGCTGGGAATCGAGCGGGAACACGCGGCCCGCACCCCACCCGACGGTGCGGACCCGGGGTCTTGGGAGTTGCCCGGCGCACGTACCTTTCCGCTCATAGCCCTCGCCGGCGCCATCGCAGCGCACCTCGGCACCGCCGTGGTCACGGCGGCTTTCGTGGGGATCGCCGCCCTCGTCGTGGGCTGGTACTGGGTACGCACCCATATCCCGCCGCGACCGGACGTCGGGACCACCACCGCGTTCGCCGCCCTGGTGGCCTTCCTGCTCGGTGCCCTCGCCTGGCACTATCCGTCACTCGCCGTTGCGCTCGGCGTGATCGTGCTCGTCCTCCTCTCCGTCAAATACCCCATGCACGAATTCGCGGAGCACATGATCGACGAACGCGACATCACGGACTTCTGCGTACTGCTCGCGATCGGCTTCCTCGTCCTCCCCCTACTACCAGACCGTGACGTCGGACCCTACGGCGCGTTGAACCCTGCGACGATCGGGCGACTGGTGCTCATGCTGAGCCTGATCGGCTGGGTGGGCTATGTAGCCACCCGGATCCTCGGCCCACGCTGGGGACTGCTGATCGTCGGCTTCGGCGGCGGGTTCGTCTCCGGCGCTGCGACCACCGCCGTCATGGCACGGACAGCGCGCAGAGAACGGGATTCGCCGGATGCTTTACCTGCGGCACTGATCGTGAATCTGTCCACCATCCTGCTCGTCGTCGGTATCACCTGGGTCGTCAACTCCGAGGTGTCGGCACAGCTGGCACTGATACTCGGCGGAGCTGCCGCACTCGTCGTCGCGGAGACCGCCGTTCTCGTGCTCCGGAGCTCGCACGACCGATCGTCGGGCAGCCGCGCCCAGGGGACACAGCCGGCCACGGGTTTGCTCGACCGCCCGATCTCGGTTCCGGCAACACTCTCACTGGCAGGAATTTTGCTCGTCCTCCTCGTCATGACAAAGGGCGCCGCGGACAGCTTCGGAGGTGGCGGTGTGGTCGCTGCATCGGCTGTCGGCGGATTGGCCGATGCCCATTCCTCGTCGCTCGCCGCGGCGTCCGCGGCGGGTGCCGAGATCACCGTCGACACCGCGACCGTGGCGGCGGTTGTCGCCGTCGGAACGAACCTGCTCACCAAACTGGTCCTCGCCGCCGTTATCGGTTCGTTCCGGTTCGCCGTAACGCTGGCGGCGTGGCTGGCCCCACCGGTCGCTGTGACAGCCGCGACCGTGTGGGTCGTGCTCATACAGTGATCAACCGCAGATGCACTGGTCGGACCGTGCCGTCTCCGCGGGACGGTGTCGATGACCTACGGCCCTAGAGCCACCGAGTCGCGAGCACAACACTCGAAGCCAGGACAAGCAGGAGACACACGATGACCGGCGGAGCACCCACCACACACACGGACACACTGTGAACACGCGAGAGCTGCCCGTGGTACCCGACCGACGTACAGTCGAATCAGCTGTGGCGCTGGCGTGCCGCGCGCCGTCGCTGCACAACAGCCAACCGTGGCGTTGGGTGATGGGCACTACCTTGCGGTTGTACAGCGATCCCGACCGGCTGCTGCCCGCCACCGATGGCTTTGGCCGTCAGATGGTGATCTCCTGTGGTGCGGCCTTGAATCACCTCGACTACGCATTCGCGGCGAATCGCTGGCGTCCTCTAATCGAGCGGCTGCCGCGTTCTTCCGACCGGCAACTCCTGTCGACGATCGGCTTCGTCCCGGCTCCGACACCGACAGATTTCGTCGCCCGAATGGCGGCGGCGATCGAACGAAGGCGAACCGAACGTCTGCCACTGGACGCACCGTCCGCGTGGACGGAGACACTCGAGCAGCTGGTGCGAATCATTGCAGGAACAGGCGTCGAACTCGAAGACCTCGGCGAGCGAAGCCGTCCCGCACTCGAGGACGCATCACGCCGGATGACCGGTCTACGGCACGACGACCCCACCTACCAAGCCGAACTGCGGTGGTGGTCGGGGCGCGGACTGTTCCCCGACGGAGTGCCGGAGCAGGCGCGTCCGTCCGACTCGCAGCAGCACTCGGTGCACCTCTCACGTGAGTTTCCACCCGGCCGCGCGAGCACACCCGACGGCAGCCCGTCGGAAGACCGCGCCGCGATCCTCCTGCTCTCCACATCCACGGATTCGAGACTTGATTGGCTACGGAGCGGCGAAGCACTCTCCGCCGTTCTGCTCGCCTGCACGGACCGCGGACTCGCCACCTGCCCCGTCACCCATCTGACCGAACGCGCCGCGACACGGACAATGCTGCGGGAGCTGTCTTCCGGGGACGGGATGCCGCAGGTTCTGATCAGGGTGGGAGCGGGCACCGGGGTGGGGGAACCGTCGCCCACACCCAGACGCCCGTTATCGGAAGTCCTGGTTCGAGAACGGCCGGCGCAGGGAAACCTGTCCAGTGAGTAGGGGAGGGCTGCCACCCCTGACAATACGACGAGCGTCAACCCAACGATGCGACGCAGATCGATGACACGAATGCGGTTCGGGCAGCGAGCGGAATCGATGAGGAGGTCACCATGGTCGATCCGGGGGTCGTTGTGGGAGTGGACGGATCCCGGTCGTCGCTGGATGCGGTGCGGTGGGCCGCACGTGAGGCTACAGTGCGCGCGGCGCCGCTACTGTTGTTGTCCTGCATCACGTACCGCGGTGCACAAGATGGGCCGCGACTCGCTGAAATCCTCCACGCCCGAGCCGAGCGGGACCTTGCCGAAGCACTCGAGACCGCCCGAGCCGGATCCGCAGACGCAGACATCGACATTCGGGCCGAAGTGTCCCATCAGAACGCCCCGGGATCACTCGTCGACCGATCCGCCGGCGCAATAATGGTCGTACTCGGCAGACGCGGACTCGGCGAGTTCACCGACGGGCTGATCGGCTCCGTGACCTCGGCCGTGGCGCGTCATGCGCAGTGCCCGGTAGCAGTGATCGACGGCTGGTCGAGAGTCGCGGACGGCACGGGACCCGTCGTCGTCGGCGTCGACGGATCTCCGAGCAGTGCACGGGCCGTCGGGCTGGCGTTCGAGGAGTGTTCCCTCCACAACACGGAACTGATCGCACTGCACGCGTGGTCCGACCAGGACCTGTCGAAACTCCCCGTCGGTGAAGAGCAGACCATGGAGCGGTCAGTGCTCGAAGCCGGCGTCGCCGAATGGTGTGAACGATTCCCCGACGTCCCGGTGCGACAAACCCTCGTTCGGGACCGACCCGTTCGCCACCTCCTCGAAATGGCCGACGAAGCCCAGATGATCGTCATCGGCAGCCGCGGACGGGGCGGCTTCTCCGGGATGACGCTCGGCTCGACCAGCGCAGCCTTGGTGCACATAACCCCATGTCCCCTCCTGATCGCCGGACCGATCCGACCAGAGCGATGACCTTGGGCCCTACATCGGCACCTGTTCCGGCGCGACACTCGAAGGAGCAATCGCAGGAGGTCGCCATGATCGGGGAACAGACACTGGTAGCGCGGATGTGTCGATTGGGGCCGTGGAGCGGGAACCGACTGATGCGGGGAAGCTATCGCCTCGAATCCTCGGTCTTCCTCGTCGTCGTCGCCCTGGTGCTGATCTTGGTTCCCCTCGCCGCAGCCTTCGGAACTGCCACTCACACACGCCTCGACGACCAATCCCGCGTCGACCGCGAAAACCGGCATCGGATCGCGGCAGTGCTCCTCGAGGACGCAACTGTGAACCTGGCGGATACCACCCCGGCAACGGGTGCCACCGGGCAGGCACCGGCCCGGTGGGCAGTGGATGGGACCACACGCACCGGTCAGGTACTGACCGCGCCGGAAGCGAAGGCGGGGCAAACGATCAGCATGTGGATCGACCCTGCCGGCAAGATCGTCGATGCGCCGAAGACAGGCACCGAGAACGCATTCGAGGCCGTGGGCGCCGCACTCGCATTGTGGACAACGGGTGCGACGATCTGTCTCACGATGTTGATCGGAATTCGCTGGGCAGGAACGAGATACCGGATGTCACAGTGGGACCGCGAGTGGAGGAACCTCGGAAAGGCCCCCGGGTGGCCGGTCAGCTGACGCCCATTGATGTCGAACACAGGAAGACGACGACGATTTCCGAATGGTGAGGCCAGAGCCAGTGGACGACAACTTGAGCTTCCTGGACGCGGGTTTTCTCGAGACGGAGGACTCCGACCCACACGCGAGCCTGACGATCGGTGCTCTCGCCATCATGGAGGGCCCCGTTCCCGGGCAAGACGAATTTCGTGACACAGTCGCCGCACGTTTCGCGAAGCTCCCGCACGCCCGAGACAGGGTTCACACGGTCCCACTCGACTTCAGCGCACCCTCCTGGTCGCCGGATCCGCACTTCGACCTCGGCCACCATCTGCGGAGGGTCGCCGTCCCGGAACCAGGGGAGGAGGAGTCCCTGTTCGGTTTCGTCGCCCGGGTCATGGCGCACCGACTCGACCGTGACCGCCCCTTGTGGGAATGCTGGGTCGTCGAAGGCCTCACCGACGACCGCTGGGCCATACTGACCAAGATTCATCACTGCATGGCGGACGGGATCACCGGAACCAGACTGTTCGAGGCCATGTGCGACGAAGTCGTGGCCGAAACGTCGAGGACCACAGAGGCCGATACCGACGCCGAGCCGGTACCGACCGCAGGCACACGCCTCGCGATCATCGAAGGCCTGATCCGCTCGACGATCGAGTTCCTGTCCCCGATGCGGCAACTGAGACTCGTCTCGGCGGCACTGGCAGTTCCGCGCAGGTTGACAGCCGCCGGTATCGGCGTCGCAACCGGCCTCACCCACCTGCTGTCCGAGATGCTGACCTCGTCTACGGACACTTCGCTGATCGGACCGATCGGGCGCCAGCGCCGCTACTGCGCCGCACGAGTCAGGATGCATGACGTTCGCGAAATCTGCACCACGTACCGGGTCACCGTGAACGACGTCGCGCTCGCCGCGATCACCACCGGACTGCGGCAGCTGCTCCTGAAACGGGGCGAGCACCCCGACCCGCACACGGTCCGCACACTCGTTCCCGTGTCCGTCCGCTCCGCAACCGAGGAACATGCGATCCACAATCAGGTCTCGCTCATGCTTCCCTTCCTGCCGGTCGACATCGACGATCCGGTCGCGCAGTTGGTCGCCGTCCACGACCGGCTCACGACGCACAAGGCGAGCAAGGAAGCAGAAGGCGGCAAGGCGTTCACCGCGGTCGCCCAGTACGGGCCGTTCATGCCGATGGCCTGGGCCGTTCGGCTCGCCACCCGGTTCCCTCAGCACAGTGTCGTCGCCGTCGCAACCAACGTCCCCGGACCGAAGGCCACACGACACGTGATGGGCCGCACGATCCTGGAGATCTTTCCGTACGTGCCGATCGCGCTGCGGCTGCGGATCGGGATCGCGATCCTCAGCTACAGCGACCATCTCGCCTTCGGTCTCACCGGGGACTACGACACCACACCGGACCTCACCGACCTGTCCGACTCGATAGAACGTGGTGTCCTGACTCTCCTCGCCTCGTCGCGCGCGGCTGACGCAGCGTCCGAATGATGGCCGACGACCGTCGCGAGCAACTCGGCTCGGGCGACTTGATCACGCTCGTCTCGGACGTCGGACCGGTACCGATGAACGTCGGCGCGATACTTTTCGTTGCCGGTGAAGGTGAGGTGGACGCGGCGACCGTCGAGGCCACGTTCACCCGACGGCTCACCAGCATTCGGCGCCTGCAGCAGCGCCTGGCCACGCCACGGTGGGGTCCGGGACGGCCGTACTGGGTCGACGACTCCGATGTCGACGTCCACGCCCATGTGTCCCGAGTGCGGTGCCCGAGCCCGGGGGACCGTGACGCTGCGCTGGCCATCGCGGTGGACGCGGTGACCCGGCCGCTGCCCCGGTCGCGACCGTTGTGGCGGGCGGTCGTCGTCACCGGTCTCATCGACGATCACACCGGTCTGGTGCTGGTGCTGCATCACGTCGTGGCCGACGGGATCGGTGGCCTCGCCGTGCTCGCGCGCCTGGTCGACGGCGCGGACGCGACTGGACCGGCCGCCGATAACGAGAACCCGCCGTCGGCGGCCCCGCCTCGGGGCCGGTTCGTCGACGGCGTTTGCGAACGGTGCCGCACGCTGCGCCGAGTTCCGCGCAGGATTGCTCGGATACGAGGCGGCTGGGCCGAACTCGGTCGTGGTCGCGGCGGGTGGGCTCCGCGGTGTTCCCTGAACGCTGCCACCGGCCCCCGTCGCAGGTTAGTGGCCGTCGACGTCGGTCTCGACGGTGTCCGGGCAGCGGGGCGGAGGTCGGGGGCCACCGTCAACGATGTTCTGTTGGTCGCCGTCACTGGGGCATTGGCCGAACTCCTACGTGAGCGGATGGAGTTTCCGCAGGAGCTGGTGGTGTCGGTGCCCGTCTCGGCCCGGAGTTCGGCAACGAGTGGGCACCTGGGGAACCAGGTCGGTGTGATGCCGGTACGTGTACCGCTGGTAGGAAGTTTTCAGGACCGGCTGACCACGGTTTCGGGCGTCACCCGCGTTCAGAAGATGCGAACCCGAGGTACGTCCTCCGCAGTGATCGGACCACTTTTCCGGATCCTGGCCGCGCTGCGGTTGTTTCGGTGGTTCGTCGACCGTCAGCGACTCGTCAACTCGTTCCTGACGAACCTCCCGGGTCCCCCTGGGCAAGTCGTCATCGCCGGGGCACCGATCACAGGCATCACCCCGATCACCGTCACCGCGGGGAACGTCGGCGTCGCGTTCGCGGCACTATCCTATGCGGGCACGCTGACAGTAACGATCATCGTCGACCCCGACGTCGTACCCGAGGTCCGCGAGCTCGCCGCAGCTCTGCACGAACAATTCCGGGCCGCCATCGAGTGACGAGCTGGGCCGCGACTCAGAGAGACTCGGCCTCGTCCCGGATCAGGCGCAGTACCGGCCCGCCCATCGCCTTGACGAACGGGCCCACCACCGTCCAATACCCGTGGAAGCTTCGCCGTGCCTTGTCGTCCGTGCCGTGTACGCGCACCTCGGTGACCAGGACAGACGTGTGGGCGTCGTACGTGAGAACTGTGAAACCCCAAGCGCCGATGCCATATCCGGGAAGGGCGAACCGGCCGAAGTCTGCTGGCGACCACTCGACGCGGCCGTAGCCCTTCTCCCACCAGCGACCGATGAACCCGAGCACCATCGCGTGTCCCGGCTCCTCCGCGAGGAGCTGGAACCCGCCGTCGGGTTCCAGCAGCTGGTCGAACCTGAATTCGGACCGACTCCCCTGAAGATGGGCGCCCCGACGTCCGCGGACGGTGTCGATCGCAATTCGGGCCCGGTTCGGGAGCGCGACCGCCGGCGACCGGAAGAAGTCGACGCGGCGGATGGCGGCGAAGGTCGTCGGCGCAGACGCACGGACGACCTGCGTGCGCAGAATGCGTTGCTCATACCTCGGCAGCTGTGACTCGATCAGGCTCGATCCGAGGCTGGGGTCGTGCACGATACATCTCCTCCTGGGCGCCATCCCCGCGGTACGGCTAGCGGACAATGAGGAGTGGGCAGACGACCGAATGCATCAACGCCCTGCTGGTCGACCCCAGCAGCATGCTGGAAAACCCTCCTCGCCCCCGGCTCCCCACCACGAGAAGCTGCGCGTTCTCGGCCTGCTCACGCAGGTGCCGGGTGGGGCGATCCCTGACCACGAGGGTGCGCACCTTCACATCCGGATAGTTCTCCGCCCGACCGGCGAGATTCTCGGACAACAGGGCCGTTTCGTTGGCCGCATCCCGCAGCCACTCCGCCTCGCTGCCTCCGTCCGGGGAGAACTGCAGAACGATGTCGGACCATGCATGAACGGCGACGAGTTCCGATTGCCGCAGACCTGCTTCCTCGAAGGCCATCGAGATGGCCGGTTCACTGTGCTGTGATCCGTCGACACCGACGACAACCGGTCCGGGGATGTCGTTGATATTGCGATCAGGTTCACCGCGGATCACCGCGACCGGGCATGAGGCGTGGGTCGCCACCGCCGAACTGACCGATCCCAGGACGGCGCGATCTACGATTCCCTGTCTGTTCGCACCCACAACGAGCATCGTGGCATCCGCCGAACGTTCCAGAAGTTCACCGGTCGGCGTCCCGGAGCAGACGGTGGTCTCGATCTCGATGTGGTGATCGGGCACTGCGGCACGGGCGGTTTGCGCCGCGCGCTCCAACCTGTCCTTACCGTCGCGCTCCTCGTCCTGAAAGAAGCTGGCAGGCACACCGATCGGGACGCCGTACCTTCCGGGAACGAACATCGTCGTGACCAGTGACAGGGGCGAGCTGCGGAGCGCGGCCTCCCTCGCCGCCCATGCAACAGCCTGCAGCGACGATGGGGAGCCGTCGATCCCTACAACGATCGGGCGGTGGCCGGACATGATGCACTCCTACGGGTTTCTGGCGCCGAGTTTCTGCCTCGATCTTCATCGTTGCGGCCCGCGGGTGATACCCGTAGGGGAGAAGGTCACCAGGCTGAGACCCTGGACCCGATTCCCTACGGCAAAGCCGCAGCGCCGCGGGTGACCAATGACTCTGTCACCGCAGACCGGCGGTGACGACACTGAGACGAGGCGCCCGATCGTGTTTCTCGATCCGGTGTCACGCACTTCGGCCTGGGGAAGGTATGTGACCATGAGCGACGGCAACACCGGCGCCGCGGGCGGCGGAGCGATCTACGCGCTGGGCATCTTCGGAGCCTGGGTGTGGTTCTGGCAGCAGGCGGACGCATTCTGGGAGTATGTGCTCGCGATCGTCCAAGGGTTGTTCTGGCCGGCCTGGATGGTCTACGACGTGTTCAAGGCCCTTGCTGGGTAGGCGTTTTCGGTGTCCCGCCGCCCCGCTGCAGGTTCGGGCAGAGAGATTCAACTGACGAGCGCCGTGACGGCCGCGAAATAGATCATGATCGACAGCAGGTCCTGTACGACAGTCGCAAGTGGACCGGAGCCGAATGCCGGGTCCTTGCCGAGCCGCTGGAGGAGCCACGGCAACACCATGGCGACGATGGTGGCGATCGCACTCGCGGCGAGAACCGCTGCGGCCACCGCGACCGCGAGCATCGTGTCGCCGGTCATCAGGCTGACGACCGGGAGCATCACGGCTCCGAGGAGCGCACCCACCGACAGACCGGTGAGCGCTTCGCGCCGCACGATACGTCGAATTCCCACTCCGACGGACAAGCCACGGATCGCCAGGGTTTCGGTCTGCGTCCCCACCGCGTCCGCGAGATAGACGATTCCGGGTATGAAATAGGCGACGGCCACGTTCGCTTCGAGAGTGACTTCGAACGCCGCCATGAACACGGCCGAGACCATGGCACCCAGCAATCCGACGAGGAGCCAGGGAACACGGTGCCACAGCCTGCGCCGCACGCTCTCCACGCTCGTCTCGCGGGTGGTCTCGACCGAATGGAGGAAGCCACCCAGGCGTGAGAGATCCTCCTCATGCTCCTGGAGCAGCACCGCGAGAAGTTGTTGTGGCGCTATCAGACCACGGAACCGACCGTCGTCATCGACCACGGCCAGCCCCGGCTCTCCGTGCTGAACCGCCTGCCACGCGGCCCGTTCCTGGTGGGTATCGGGTCGGACCGCGGGCGGATTCGGATCCATGACGTCGCGTAGCGCCGCACAGGCGGGGGCACCGAACATACGTTCGATCGGTGTGACACCCACGAGCCGGCCGGCGACCAGTACGGCGACGACCGAAGCGCAGTCGTATCGCTTGGTGGCCATATCGCTCAGTACGGCCGTCACCGAGTCGCCCGGGGCGGCGGTCGGAACCCGCATGCAGGCGTGCCAGAGCGCAGTCCTGGGTTCGGGCTCATCGTCGAAGGCCAGCAATTCGGACACCAGCACACCTTCCGAACGTGTTGTGAATGCCCTTCGATCCTGGCACGGCATGGGGGTGCGCGTTATCCGACACCGGTCACATTTCACATGAACCAAGCCGCCGTCATTACGTCACAGTGACGAAATAAGGAGGGTGGGCGGGAGGAGGGGACACCGAAACCGAACATTCATTCGGAAGAGTCGACCACTCGGCGACACCGCAGAATTGGCCTTAGCGGTCCGGGGCCGCACATCCGGCGGCGTGAATATTATTCAGCACGCCGACGAAACGTTCGCACCGCGACGGTTCGACGCCGACGCACCGAATCGGATATGCAGGCAATGGCGATGGACGGGCCGAGTAACCAGATCACCGCAGACTGCGGCTGTGGGTATAGAGGCAGGCCAAATCCGGGCCTCTGACCTGCGGCGATAAAACGCCACTTTTTGCCGATAATCGACATTATGTCAACTAGTGGTGTGCAGGGCGTGCCCCCGCTGCACCACCTGCCCCCTCCGCGCCCGACGACCCCGACCGGGCCGGCTGGGTCAGCGCGCCGAGCGCTAGGCGGGTCCGGACGCCGGGCACCTTTTCCGTGGACGCACCCGTTCTCGGCTCCTCTGGAACGCGTGCGGAATCGAGAACGTGCGCGTCTGCCCCTTTGCCCCTGACGCTCGAATTGGGTACGAAGTCATGGATGCGTCCCGGCGTCCTGGTCGCGGCAGCCCGGAACGACCCAGCGCCCGCTCGCCGAGGTTGACGTTCGGACCGTTTCCCGACGCTTCTCCCCCGTGCCGACCGCCGAAATCGAGTCGACAATCCTTGAGTATCAACGGTACTCACCATTTACGGCAGCGTCGACGGCGCCAGTGACGGAGTCTTCCCTACACCGTCACTGGCGCCGAATGGCCACCATAACAGATAATCGAATGTATGTTCGATGAGATTGGGAGGCCGACCGCCGGCGCGCGAACCCCGGCGGGAGCGCATATGATTCCGGTCCCCCGCCGGCACATCACACACGGAGCGGAGCGCACCATGACCATCACGATCTACAGCAGACCGGCCTGCATGCAATGCACCGCCACCTACCGCGCCCTGGACAACGAGGGGCTCGACTACACGATCGTCGACATCACCCAGGACCCTGGTGCCCATGACTACGTGAGGGCTCTCGGCTACCTGCAGGCCCCGGTCGTCGTAGCCGGTGACGACCACTGGGCGGGTTTCCGACCCGACCGTATCAAGGCGCTCACTGCAGCCTGACAGGCGCCGGCCACGGCGTGGAGGCCCTCAGCGGCCCGAAGATTGCTCGGTCCGGGGCGCTCGGTGTCGCGGGCGCACGTGCTCGAAGATCAGGATGGTCTCCGTCGAGGCGACCGCGGGATGCGCGCTGAGGTGGTCGAGGACGAAGCGCCTCAGCTCCTCGCTGCTCGCGGTGGCGACGTGAATGAGGTAGTCGTCGGCGCCGGCGATGAAGTACACGTTCAGCACCTCGTCGAGGGTGGCGAGTTGCTCGGCCAGCTGCCCGAGATGCTGTCGTGCATTGGCTTGCACTCGAACCGCGATCATTGCCTGCAGGTCCCTGCCGAGGGTGGCGGGATCGATGTCGGCATGGAAGCCGCGGATCACTCCGCGATCGATCAGGGAACGTACGCGGCCCAGGCAGGTCGAGGGGGCGATGCCCGCGAGGGCGGCGAGGGCGTTGTTCGGGGTACGCGCGTCCCGCGAGAGTTGGTCGAGGAGGATCCGGTCGATGTCATCGATCGGCGCCCCCGCCCGAACATCATTCGATCCAGACCCTTCGGTGTACGGCGCGCCTGAAGCATTCTTCTTCACCGGCTCAGTCTAGAGAATTTTCTTTTCTTTCCTTGGCTTCCTTGCGCCGCTTGTTCACTATTGATGCCTGTCAGTCGAATTGCTGGTCGTGACCGCCGGACATCCATCTCCCCCGACACCGAGATCGTCGCCCCTGGGCGTGATCGGAAAGGCTCACCATGAGCAACCCCCAGTCCCCGCCCGCGCGTCACCGCGTCGTCGTCATCGGATCCGGCTTCGGTGGGCTGTTCGCGACCAAGGCCCTCCGACGCGCGGACGTGGACGTCACGGTGATCGACCGCACCACCCATCACCTGTTCCAACCCCTCCTGTATCAGGTTGCCACCGGCATCCTCTCCGAAGGCGAGATCGCCCCGTCGACGCGGATGATCCTCAAGGACCAAGCCAACGCCGCCGTCCGGCTCGGCGACGTCACCACCATCGACCTGACCGAACGTACGGTGACGTCCGAACACCTCGGGCAGACCACCGTCACCGGGTACGACAGCCTCATCGTCTCCGCCGGGGCTCAGCAGTCCTACTTCGGCAACGACCATTTCGCCGAACACGCACCCGGCATGAAGACGATCGACGATGCCCTCGAACTCCGCGGCCGGATACTCGGCGCGTTCGAGCAGGCAGAGGTCACCACCGACGCGCGGGAGCGGGCACGCCTACTTACGTTCGTCGTGGTCGGTGCCGGCCCCACCGGCGTCGAGATGGCCGGCCAGATCGCCGAACTCGCGCACCGCACGCTCGTCGGGGCGTACTCCAACGTCGATCCCCGGGATGCACGGATCATCCTGCTCGACGCCGCCTCGGCGGTACTGCCACCGTTCGGAGACAACCTCGGTTCCGAGGCGGCGGAAACCCTCGAAAAGCTGGGCGTCGAGGTGCGGCTGGGTGCGTCGGTGACCGACGTCGACGCCGACGGACTGACCGTTCGTGATGCCGATGGCACCGAGCACCGCATCGAGTCCGTCTGCAAGGTCTGGTCCGCGGGAGTGGCAGCGAGTCCCCTCGGTCGCCAGCTCGCCGAACAGTCCGGTGCCGACATCGACCGCGCCGGCCGCGTCACCGTCGACGACGACCTCACCCTGCCGGGCAATCCGAATGTGTTCGTTGTCGGCGACATGATGTCGCGCGACCGTCTCCCCGGCGTCGCCCAGGTCGCGATCCAAGGGGGCCGCTACGCCGCGAAACAGATCGCCGCCGACGTCACCGCTGCAGCCAAGGGACGCCCGGCTCCGGAACGGACCGCTTTCCGGTACCGCGACAAGGGCTCGATGGCAACCATTTGCCGATTCAACGCGGTCGCCAAGATCGGCGGCCTCGAGCTGACCGGGTTCCTCGCGTGGATCATGTGGCTGGCCGTGCACGTCGTCTATGTCGTCGGCTTCCGCAGCCGCCTCGCCACGCTGATGTCGTGGGCCTGGACCTTCCTCGGTACCTGGCGCGGTCAACTGACGAACACCCACCAGCAGATCACCGCCCGTAACGCGATCGCGCAACTGCACTACCTCGAACGCCGCATCGAGGACACGGAAGCCGACGTCGCGCGGGCGAGCTGACGCAACACGGTCTGCTCGTGGAGCGACCGCTCCGACCGCGATTGCGGCCGGAGGACCTCTTTGGAAGCCTCGAAGAATGGGCGTCGACGGACCCGACCTGCCAAGCATGGTGCTGGCGAACGCCTGCGAGCTGTATCGAGACTCAGGCTTCATCGGGCAGCCGGCGGCCGCTGCCACCAGCCTGGCCTTCGTGATCGCCGGCCTCGCGGTCGTCGCACGTCGTCCGCACGGCGCGCCGACCGTGACCTACGGCCTGCTCGTCGTCGCGGTCGGCGCCGGGTCGCTCGTTGCGCACGGACCCAACCCGTCATGGCAGGCCTACGCACACGACCTTCCGATCGCGACCTTGCTCGCCTACATCGCCGTCGACGCCGCTTCCGACCGGTCCGGCCGTCGGCTGTCGCCGGGCTGGTGGCTGGTCGTCCCGGTCGTGATGATTCCCGCTGTGGCGGCGGGCCCGACGACGTCCACGATCGCGCAGGCAATACTCGCCGCGGTCGCCGTGGGACTCGGTCTGGAACGTGCACGTGTCCGCCCGCAGTTGCGGCGCACGACCATCGTCGCGGCACTGCTTCTCGCGTCCGGCGCCCTGCTCGGCACCATCGGCGACCGGACGTCGATCTGCCGGCCGAGCAGTGTCCTGCAGGGCCACGCGCTGTGGCACGTTCTCGCCGCAGCTGGGTTGTGGCGGCTCGCGTCCACGCTTTCGGCGCCGGGGTGCCCCTCCGGGAATCACCCGAGGAGGTCGTCGGGGCGTCCGGCGGCCAGGCGGGACCACTGCGCGGTGGGCCGTCCGTCGGTGCGCATGATGTCTCGCGTGCGGCGCTCCCAACGCTGAGGCCAACCGCGGGGCGAGTCCTCCCACGTCTCCTGACGGCCGTACGCGGTCATGTCGAGTAATCCGTACGTCGGAGCCATCGGTTCCAGGCCACGGCCACTGGTCCAGAATGTCTCGAACACCCTGTCCTCCTGTCGCAGATAGCAGACCAGCGGTGCCGGGGATCGTGGGCGATCGCCGAGTAGAGCATCCGCCGCATCCTGTGCGGAGTACCAGGGCACGTCCCAGCCCATGAAGTCGCGGTAGCGAAGGCTCACGTCGTACGGGCCCTGGCACAGGGTGGCGTACGTGACGTCGCGGGAGTGCAGGTACGACAGTTCGCGCACCTGGCCGTTGAAGAACGTGCAGCCCTCACATTGTTCGGCCGCGGAGTGGCCGGTGTGCCACATGTGGAAGTACGCGATCAATTGGCTGCGGCCCTCGAACACGTCGAGCAGCGAGACCGGCCCGTGCGGGCCGACGACGGTGATGGTGGGGTCTACCCCAACCATCGGCAGTCGTCGGCGGGCGGCAGCGATCGCGTCGCCTTCGTGGGTGTGCGCCTTCTCCCGGACCCGTAGTGCATCCAGGTCGGCCTGGTATGTCGCGCGGTCGACGACGGACGGTGCCGGAGGTGTCATTTCGGTATCGGTAGTCACGAGACTCTCCTTTTCATCGAGGTGGGCTTTCAACCAACCGACGAAGGACACCGTCCGGGATCGACAGCGACCGCGATACAGTCTCGCGATTTCCTCAGAGCTCACGCAGCCGGCCGGTCAGGTAGCGGCGCTCGGCCTCGGTCGGCGCCAGCCGCAGGGCTTGCTCGTACGCCGCCTTCGCCTCGGCGCCACGGCCGTCCCGGCGGAGCAGATCGGCCCGGGTCGCGGGCAGCAGGTGGTAGCGGTCGAGCCGGCCGGATGCCGCGATCTCGTCGACCAGCGCAAGTCCGGCCGGAATACCGTCGGCCATCGCGACCGCTACGGCGCGGTTGAGATCGACGACCGGGGACGGCGCAAGCCGCGTCAACTCGGTGTACAGGGCCGCAATCTGCGGCCAGTCCGTGCTCGCCGCGTCGGGCGCGGTGACATGGCATGCGGCGATCGCAGCCTGCACCTGGTAGCCACCGGTGCGCCCCAGAGCCAGCGCCTGGTCGAGCGTTGCCACTCCCTCGGCGATCAGCGCCTGGTCCCACCGGGATCGATCCTGGTCCTCCAGGGTGACGAACGCTCCGTCGTCGGTGCGCGTCGCGCGCCGGGATTCGTGCAGCAGCATCAGCGCGAGTAGGCCGCGTGGCTCGGGTTCCTGGGGCATCAGCCGGACCAGGAGCCGAGCCAGGCGGATGGCCTCGGCCGTCAGCGCCTGGCGGTCCTCCTCGTCGTAGCCCTGGTTGAAGATCAGGTAGAGCACTGCCAGGACGGCGGCCAGTCGCGGCGAGAGCAGCTCGACGGGCGGGACCCGGTACGGGATACCGGCCTCATGGATCTTGCGTTTGGCGCGGACCAGGCGCTGTGCCATCGTGGACTCGGCGGTCAGGAAGGCCCGGGCGATCTCCGCGGTGCTCAGACCGGCCAACGTACGCAGGGTGAGCGCAACCCGGGCCGGGAACGGCAGCGCAGGATGGCAGCAGGTGAAGATCAGCCGCAGCCGCTCGTCGGGGATCTCCTCGTGCGGTAGCTCGTCCGGGTCGCGGGCCAGCACGGCGAGCTGGCGCACCTTGCCCGCACCCGCAGCATCGCGGCGCAGCCGGTCGATCGCACGGTTGCGAGCGGTCGTGGTGAGCCAGGCACCGGGGCGGCGCGGAACACCATCGCGCGGCCAGCGCGTCAGCGCGTTGGCGAACGCGTCCTGCGCGCAGTCCTCGGCCAGATCCCAATCCCCCGTCATCCCGATCAGGGTCGCAACGACCTGCCCCCACTCGTCCCGGAACGCCGTGTCGACCGCCGCACGGACTCGGTCGTCGGACGCCGTCATTCCCAGACAGGGCGGACCTCGACGCCGCCCCACCGCGCGTAGGGATGGCCGGCCGCGATCTCGATCGCCTCATCCAGGTTCGCGCACTCGACCATCACGAATCCGCCGACGAAGTCCTTGGTCTCGGCGAACGGCCCATCCGAGACCAGAGTCTCACCGTCACGGACCCGGACCGTCGTGGCATCCACCACCGGCCGCAACCGCTGTCCGGCGAGCAGACCGCCACGCCGTTGCACATCCTCCCACCACGCCTGATGTACCGGATCGGCCGCAAGCTCCTCGTTCGTCGGCGATACCGACTCGTCGTCGCAGATCAGCAGCACGTACTTCATACATGCGATTCTGCCCGAGTGCGTGGGGGTGTAGACGGAGTCCATCCGGATCGGTGGATCACAGTACGGGTCGTTGCGCGGAGCGCCACCGCACTTGTGGTTTCGGTAAGCCGAACATTATGATTCGACCGTGAAAACAACGGGCTTCAAGGTGGGTATGCGGCGACGGCCGGCGACGGCCGCTGCAGCACTGACGGCGCTTGCCACGGCGCTGATGCTGTCCGGGTGCGGCGCGGGCGACGGGCCGGCGGACGACAAACCGGTGGTGTTGACGACGTTCACCGTTCTCGCCGATATCGCCGCGAACGTGGGAGGTGAGCACGTGACGGTCGAGTCGATCACCAAGGCGGGCGCGGAAATTCACGGGTACGAGCCCACCCCGGGCGATATCAAGAAGGCAGCCCAGGCCGACCTGATCCTCGACAACGGGATGAACCTGGAGGCGTGGTTCGCCCAGTTCGTCGACGGCGTGGACGTCGAGCACGTGGTCGTCAGCGACGGCGTCGAACCGATCGCCATCGGCGAGGACGCGTACGCGGGCAAACCGAATCCGCACGCCTGGATGTCACCGCTGAACGTGCAGATCTACGTCGACAACATGGTCGCCGCGTTCAGTGAACTCGATTCCGCGCACGCGGCCGACTATCGCATCAACGGCGACGCGTACAAGGCGCAGCTGCAGAAGGTGCAGGACGAGCTTGTCGCCGAGCTCGGTGCACTGCCGGTCAACGAACGGGCGCTGGTCACGTGCGAGGGCGCGTTCTCGTATCTGGCCCGGGATGCCGGTCTGACCGAGAAGTACATCTGGCCGGTCAATGCCGAACAGCAGGCCACGCCCCAGCAGATCGCCTCGACGATCGAGTTCGTCGAGGACAACCGGATTCCGGCAGTGTTCTGCGAATCCACGGTGTCGGATGCGCCGATGCAACGCGTCGTCGAAGCCACCGGCGCCGCGTTCGGTGGCACCCTCTACGTCGACTCCCTGTCCGAGGCGGACGGACCCGTGCCGACGTACCTGGATCTGATCCGGCACGACGCCGACATCCTCACCTCCGCACTGAACGGGCAGCAATCATGACCACCCAGCCGGCCGTCGAGGTGCGGGACGTCACCGTCCACTACGGCGATGTCCTTGCGCTCGACCAGGTTTCGCTCGCCCTGCAGCCCGGACGTGTCTGTGGCCTCGTCGGCATGAACGGTTCCGGAAAGTCCACCCTGTTCAAGTCGATCATGGGCACGGTCAAACCCGACTCCGGCACGGTCCGCATCAACGGCACGGCACCGGCCGCGGCGCGCAAGACCGGCGTGCTGGGATACGTTCCGCAGAGCGAGGACGTGGACTGGACGTTCCCGCTCTCGGTGCGTGACGTGGTGATGACCGGCCGCTACGGGCACATGGGGCTGACCCGGCGGCCCGGCAGAGCTGACCGCGAGGCCGTCGACCACGCCCTCGAACGCGTCGAACTCACCGAACTGGCGGACCGGCAGATCGGACAACTGTCCGGCGGCCAGAAGAAACGCACCTTCGTCGCCCGCGGAATCGCGCAGGGCGCCACCATCCTCCTCCTCGACGAACCGTTCGCCGGGGTCGACAAACGCTCCGAAGCCACCATCACCGCACTGCTGCGTGAACTCGCCGCCGCGGGTGCGGCGATCCTGGTCTCCACCCACGACCTGCACGCGCTGCCCACGCTGGCCGACGAGGCGATCCTGCTGATGCGCACCGTCCTCATGCACGGCGACCCGACGGTCGTGCTGCAACCGGAGAACCTGGCGGCCGCCTTCGGCCTCGACGTGATGACAAGGACCTGAGAATCAATGGACGTCATCGACTTCTTCGTCGACCCGCTGCGCTACGACTTCATGGTCCGCGCGCTGATCACCACCCTGATCGCCGCCGTGGTGTGCGCGGTGCTGTCGTGCTGGCTGGTTCTGATCGGCTGGTCACTGATGGGTGATGCGGTCTCGCACGCCGTCCTGCCCGGCGTCGTCCTGGCCTACATCGTCGGCGCCCCGTTCGCGATCGGCGCGGTGATCTTCGGATTCCTGGCCGTGGCACTGATCGGGGTGGTCCGCGACACCAGCCGCGTCAAGGAGGACGCCGCGATCGGCATCGTGTTCTCCACCCTGTTCGCGCTCGGGCTGGTGCTGGTCTCGGTCACCCCGAGCCAGACCGACCTCAACCACATCATCTTCGGCAACCTGCTGGGTGTGAGCCGGTCCGACCTCGTCCAGATCGCCATACTCGGGGCCGTCGTCTTCGTCGTCCTGATCGTCAAGCGCCGCGACTTCACCCTGTACGCCTTCGACCCCACCCACGCCCACGCGATCGGACTGAATCCGCGCCTGCTCGGGGCGGCGCTCCTGGGGCTTTTGGCTCTGACGGCGGTGGTGGCCCTGCAGGCCGTCGGCGTCATCCTGGTCGTCGCGATGCTGATCATTCCCGGGGCCACCGCGTACCTGCTGACCGACAGCTTCCACCGGATGCTGGTCATCGCCCCGGCGGTCTCGGCGGCGTGCGCCGTCATCGGCCTGTACCTGAGCTATCACCTCGACACCGCGAGCGGGGGCATGGTGGTGCTGTCCCAGGGCGCTGCATTCGCACTGGTCTATCTGTTCGCACCCCAGCACGGAGTCATCGGTCGCCGAATCACCGCCTCCCGGCGACGCCGGATTCCACGTGACGACCGTGGGAACACCGAGAATCACGCCGAACGCGATTGGGCGCCGGAACCGAAGTCGTAGAACTGGCGCTCGATCGCGTGTGCACACCACGACTACCGGCGGTCCATACCATTGGATAACTTATTAACCAATGGTATGTTCGCTGGGTGGCATCGGTTGATGGCGGACTGTCGTGGCCTCCTGTCGCCTACGAGCAGCATCCCTGGATCGGCACGGCCGGCGACTACGGCTCTCGGCGCGAGCGGCGCCTCACTGCCGGCCCCTACCGCGCGGCAGTACCGGCGTTCATCGCAGACCAGTCCATCTCCCTGAGCAGCGAGTTGCAGTCACTGACGGAGGAAGCGGCGACCGAACTCACCCGTTTCGACGTCGAGGTCGGCCACATCACCGCCCCGTTCGCATCCATCCTGCTCCGCACCGAGAGTGCGTCGAGCTCGGAGATCGAGAACCTCAGCAGCGGGGCACGGCAGATCGCGCTGGCCGAACTCGGCGAGCACGCCTCCCGCAACGCCCGCCTGATCGTCGGGAACGTCCGCGCGATGCACGCCGCGTTGGAGTTGTCCGCCTCCATCGACGCCGACGCGATCCTGCAGATGCATCGCGCGCTGCTCGAACACGGCGATCCGAACATCGCCGGTCGATGGCGGCAGCAGCAGGTCTGGATCGGCGGCGGAAGCCTCGGACCCCACACCGCGCAATTCGTCCCCCCACACCATGACCGGGTTCCCGCACTGATCGACGACTTGATCGCCTTCGCCAACCGCGTCGATGTGCCCGTCATCGCGCAGATAGCGGTCGCGCACGCGCAGTTCGAAACCATCCACCCGTTCCCGGACGGCAACGGGCGCGTCGGACGCGCCCTGATCCAGGCGATGCTGCGTGGCGGACAGCTCACCCGCAGCGTTGCCGTTCCGGTGTCCGCGGGCCTCCTGCACGACACCGCAGAGTATTTCGACGCGCTCGGCGAGTACCGGTCCGGGAACGTCGAGCCGATCGTCCGGTCGATCGCGGAGGCGTCGTTCGGCGCGGTCGCCAACGGCCGCACCCTCGTTCACGACCTGGAAGCGGTTCGAGCCGACTGGCGCACCCGTGTGACGGCGCGGCGCGGCGCGGCAGTACACCGGCTGGTGGACTTGCTCCTTCGACAACCGGTCGTCGACAACAAGCTCGTCACATCCACTCTCGGGGTGACCGGCGCCAACGCGCAGATCGCGATCGACCGCCTGGTCGATGCCGGGATACTCACCCAGATCACCGACGGGCGACGGAACCGGATCTGGCAGGCCAAGGACGTGGTCCGGGTGCTGGACGAGTTCGCCGCCCGCGCCAAACGCCGCCGACACTGAATGCTCCGGTCCCCGCCGTTTATCTGCCCGCGCGGCGGGTATCAATACCGTGACGTCCGGAGTGAGACCGCCGAGAACGAAGGTTCCGCTGATGACACTCGTGCCCCGGGCCGCGGTCACGCTGATCGCCGCAGGCCCCCTCGCCCTGCTCCTGGTCGCACCCGCCGCCGCGGACCCACCCGACGTGACACTGACCGCCGCCGTGGCCGGGAGCGTCGTCACGACGACGATCACGAACAACACCGGTGCGGACATCGTGTGCGGACTCGGCGGACTGCACGCGGCCGACGACATCGTGAACCCCGAGTCGGTGGCGGTGTTCCACGAATCGAATGTGGTGATCGGGCCGGGACCGCGGGACTTCGTGTTCGACGCGGTGCCCGACGGCGACTATCTGATCCACTGGATCTGCAGTGAGAACGCGGGACCCGGTGACGAGGTGTGGGGTTCGGCGCCGCTCCCGGAGACTGCGTACGCGAAGCCCGCGACGGCGGAGCCCCTCCCCGTCACCGTGCGCACGGAAACGTGTTTCGGGTCGGTGTGCCTGCCGCCGGGGCTGGGTCTCTGACCGGCAGCCCGCGTCACCGGAGCGAATCGCGCTGCGCCCGAAGAAATTCCCGCTCGGCCGCGTTGCCGGTGCGGTCCCGTGCCGCGTCGTACGCGTGCGCCGCCTCGCCGGGACGTCCGAGGCGGCGGAGCAGATCGGCCCGCACCGCGTGGAACAGGTGGTACTTGTCGAGGTCGAGTCGGTCGACGAGTGCCAGCCCCTCCTCCGGTCCCCTGATCTCGGCGACGGCGACCGCCCGGTTCAACGCCACCACCGGACTCGGCGCCACCGACATCAACTGGTCGTACAGCTGCAGTATCTGCCACCAGTCGGTGTCGGCGGCCGTGTCCGCGTCGCTGTGGACGGCGTTGATCGCGGCCTGAATCTGATACTGCCCGGGCGTGTTCCGTCGCAGGCACTCCCGCACCAGCATGTGCCCCTCGGCAACGAGGTCCCGATCCCACCGCGTGCGGTCCTGATCGGGCAGGAGCACGAGCCGTCCGTCGCCGTCGGTGCGGGCACCTCGCCGCGACTCGATCAGCACCATCAACGCGAGCAGCCCGGTGACCTCCGGTTCGTCGGGCATGAGCGCGGCCAGGACCCGGCCGAGGCGAATGGCCCCGGCGCACAGGTCCGCCCGCGTCAGCCGATCCCCCGAACTGGCCGTATATCCCTCGTTGAAGATCAGATAGACCACGGCCAGGACGGCGCGGAGGCGGTCCGGCAGATCCGCCTCGTTCGGTACCCGGTACGGGATCCGGACGTCCCGGATCTTCCCCTTGGCCCGGACGAGGCGCTGCGCCATGGTCGGCTCGGGCACCAGGAATGCGCGCGCGATCTCCGCGGTGCCGAGCCCGCCCAGGAGGCGGAGGGTCAGCGCGACCTGGGCGGTCGGTGCCAGCGCCGGGTGGCAGCACGTGAAGATCAGGCGTAACCGGTCGTCGTGCACGACGCCCTCCTCCAGCGGTTCGTCGGGGGCGAGCACCAGGGCGGCCTGCGCGTGCCGGTCGTGGCGGGAGGCCTCGCGCCGGAGCCGATCGATCGTGCGGCGCCGGGCGGTGGTGATGATCCACCCGGCCGGGCTCGGCGGCAGCCCGGCCGAGGGCCACCGCCGCACCGCCTCGGTGAACGCGTCCTGGACGGCGTCCTCGGCGATGTCGATGTCGCCGAACACGCCGACCAGGACGGACACCGCGCGACCGTGTTCTTCACGGAACACGTGTTCGATGTCGGCGGACGCGATCACGTCAGTCGCCGGCTCCGCCGTGGTGGGCGAACGGCCGGACCTCGATCGGGAGGGTCGTCGCCCGGGTGAGCTTGCGACCCCAGCCCAGGGCGGCGTCCAGATCGGGCGCCTCGACGATGGTGAATCCACCGAGATGTTCCTTGCCTTCGGTGTACGGGCCGTCGGTGACCAGCACGTCACCGCCCTGGACCCGCAGCACGGTCGCCGTGGTGGGGGCGCACAGTCCCCCGCTGAACACCCACGCGCCTGCCGACACCATCTCCTGGTTGAGGGTGTCGAGATCGTCGCCGATCTTCGCGAGGACGTCGGGTTCGGGAGCGGGGCCGTCGGGCTGGTACACGCTCAACAGGTACTGGGTCATCTCGGGTTCCTCCTCGGATCGGACAGCCGGCGCCTTCGGATGTGGCGGGCGCTCACCTCCTATACGAACGTCACCCTTCCGAATCGACACTCTGCACGGAGAAAGTTCGCCGAATGTTCTCAGTTGTGCTCGGACACCAGGACGGCGCGGGTGCCCGACTCCAGCGCCTCGAACACATGTGCGACATCCCCGGGGTAGGCGATGTAGTCGCCGGGTCCGAGTTCGATCGGGTCGCCTGCCACGCCGACGAGTGCGCGGCCGGCGCTGAGGATGACGTGTTCGACCACGCCGGGCATGTGCGGTTCGGACTCCCGGGCCGGGCCGGGTTCGACGGCGAGGCGATACAGGTCCCGGCGCGCGGACGGTGGGCAGGACGCGACGAGGGTGGCGCGGTAGTCGGATCGGTCGGAGATCAGTTCCGGTCCTTCGTCGGCCCGGATGACCTGGACGCGGGGCCGGGGCGGGTCCAGGAGTTGCGACATCTGCACGTCGAGTGCGACGCAGAGGGCCCACAGGGTTTCGACGCTCGGGTTGCCGCCCCCCGATTCCAGTTGGGACAGTGTGGATTTCGCGACCCCGGCGCGGCGGGCGACCTCGGTCAGGGACATGCCCGACCGTTCACGTTCGCGCCGCAGCGAGGGTCCGATGTATCCGAGTGGGGACTGCCCTGCCATGGTGTGCCTTCCCGACGTCCCTGTTCATTATTTTGGGTGCTACGTTCGCCTTGACGAACACACGCCCTCTGTTCAGTATAGAAGTCATGCGTTCGATGAAGCGAACACTCGATTCGCGGGTCCTCCGGAACATCGCCCTGGTGTGCCTGGCCGACGGACTGGTCGGCATGTCGTACGGCGCCATCGCGGTCGGTTCCGGCCTGGACGCATGGTTGCCCGTCGCGCTGTCGGTGCTGGTCCTCGCCGGTTCGGCGGAGTTCCTGTTCGTCGGCATCGTCGCGGCAGGCGGCAGCCCGGTCGCGGCGACGATCGCCGGGTTGCTGGTGAACGCGCGTCACCTGCCGTTCGGTCTGGCGGTCGGTGACGTGCTGGGGCGTGGGCTGCGCCGCGTCGTCGGCAGTCACCTGATGAACGACGAGTCGGTGGTGTTCGCGCTCGGGGAGACGGACCCCGACCGCAGGCGCGCCGCGTACTGGGCGTGCGGTGTGGGGATCGCGGTGTGCTGGCCGCTCGGGGCCCTGCTCGGCGCGGTCGCGGGCACGGCGATCGGCGACCCCGCCGTGCTGGGGCTGGACGCCATGTTCCCCGCGGTGCTCCTGGCCCTGGTGCTGCCGGCGCTGCGCGATCGGGACGTGCGGGTGCCGGCGCTGGTCGGCGGTGTGGTCGCCCTGGCCGCCACGCCCGTCCTGCCCGCCGGGCTTCCGGTGCTGGCGGCGCTGGTGGGGTTGCTCGCGGGTGTGCGGCGGAAGGTGCTGCGGTGACCGGGAACCTCGTGCTGATCGGGTCGGTCGGGGTTCTCGCGGCGGGGACGTTCGCGTTCCGATTCGCGGGCCCGGTGCTGCGACCGCGGATCGCCACCCGACCGTGGCTGGAGCGGGCCATGGCCACGGCCGCCGTGGTTCTGCTCACCGCGCTGGTGGGCACGACGGCGCTCACCGAAGGCCACGAACTCGCCGGAGTGGCGCGTCCCACCGGCGTCGTCGTCGCCGGCCTACTCGCCTGGCGGAAGGCGCCTTTCGTCGCCATCGTCCTGTCGGCGGCCGCCACGACTGCCGGATTGCGGCTCCTCGGCGTGCCGTGAGGATGCATGATCGAGGGGTGTTATTTCATCTCTGCGCCACGTGCGGCGTCGAACAGGACCCGAACACCCCACTCCCCGACCAGTGCGCGATCTGCGCGGACGAACGCCAGTACATTCCGCTGGGCGGTCAGGAGTGGACCACCGTGGAGAAGCTGGCCGGTGCGGGGTACCGTGCGGTCGAACACGAGGTCGAGCCGGGGCTGCACGGCCTGTACGTGGACCCGAAGACCGCGATCGGCCAGCAGTCCCTGGTGATCCGCACCCCCGCCGGGTCGCTGCTGTGGGATCCGATCGGGTTCGTCGACGACGCCGCCGTCGACGCCGTCGCCGCGCACGGCCCGGTCATCGCCGTCGCGGGCAGCCACCCGCACATGTTCGGCGTCCAGACGCAGTGGTCGAAGGCGTTCGGCGACGTGCCCATCCTGGTGGCCGACGCGGACCGCTCCTGGCTGGCGCGGTCCGACGGCCCGATCGTGTTCTGGTCCGGAACCCACGAGGTGACGCCGGGCCTGACCCTGCACCAGATCGGCGGGCACTTTCCGGGCAGCGCCGTCGCGCACTGGCGGGACGGCGCCGACGGCCGGGGTGTCCTCCTCACCGGGGACGGCGTCTTCCCCAACCCGGACCGGCGCACGGTGTCGTTCCTCCGGTCGTACCCCAACCGGCTGCCGCTGTCCGCAGCGGTGGTGCGGCGCATCGCGGACCAGCTGTCGCATCTCGAGTTCGACCGCATCATCGGCAACTTCGACAACGTGATCGACGGCGACGGCCGGGAGGCGCTCGAGTATTCGGCGACTCGGCACTGCGCGTGGGTGACCGGGGAGTTCGATCACCTCACGTGACGGCTGCGCCATGACGTCGGAGGTAATGGTCGCGGCGATCCGCCCGACCTAGGCTGGCCGGATGACCACCCTCGACGATCGGCGCGCGTCGCATGTCGGCACCCACCTGCGGGCGTGGCGGGAACGCCGGCGGCTCAGTCAGCTGGAACTGGCGAACCGGGCGGACATCTCGGCGCGGCACGTCAGTTTCCTGGAGACCGGGCGGTCGAATCCCACGCGGGCGATGCTGCTGCGCCTCAGCGAGCATCTCGACATTCCCCTGCGCGAACGCAACGCACTGCTCCTTGCGGGTGGTTTCGCGCCCGCCTTCCCGGAGCATCACCTCTCGGATGTGCCGATGGCGTCGATCGCCGACGCCATCGGGAAGATCCTCACCGCGCATTCCCCGTCGCCGGCGGTGGTCGTCGACCGGCACTGGAACTTGGTGGACGCCAACGACGCGGTCGCGGTACTGACCGAGGGGTGCGCCGCGGAGCTGCTCGAGCCGCCCGTGAACGTCCTGCGGTTGAGCCTGCACCCGGACGGGATGGCGCCGCGAATCCTCGACCTGCCGCAGTGGCGGGGGCACCTCCTGCACCGCCTGCGCCATCAGATCGCGGTCACCGGCGACGAGGTACTGCGTGACCTGCTGGGCGAATTGGAGGGCTACCCCGGTGGCGCCGTCGACGCCGCCGAATTGCCGGGGTCGCTCGTCGTGCCGTTGCGGATCCGGCACCACGACACGGTGCTGGCGTTCGTCAGCACGACGACGATGTTCGGCACTCCCCTCGACGTGACGGTCGCGGAGCTGGCCATCGAATCGTTCTTCCCCGCCGACGCGGTGACAGCGGCTACCCTCCGCAGTAGCGTGAGCAGCGACTGAGGAGGTAGGTCTGATGGACTTGACAGCAATTGGTGTCGGTTTCGGCTACGTGGTCGTAGTCCTCACCATTCTTGTCGTCGTGGTCGGGGTGTCGGCACTGTTCGTGTTCTCGATCAAATCGGATTTCATTCCGCCGGAATCGCCGGGAACTCCGACCGGGCGGAAGCGGATCGGCCGGGCGGAATAGCCGCGTACGCACCGGAAGGCGGGCAGTTCCTCACGGAGGGACTGCCCGCCTTCGTGTATGGACGGGGCCTCCGGTTTCTGGATCGATTCCGCTGTGGAGCCGGGCGAAGCAACGCTTACTGAGACGCTCGGGGACAAGGCGACTACCGTGACAGGAGTCGTCTATTTTTCGAGGAGCACGGAATGAGTATCAAGTCGGTAGAGTCACGCCGCCATCGCGTCGTGGTCATTGGATCCGGCTTCGGTGGGTTGTTCGGCACACAGGCGCTGAAGAATGCCGATGTCGACATCACCATGATCGCCCGCACCACTCACCACCTGTTCCAGCCGTTGCTGTATCAGGTGGCGACCGGCATTCTCTCCGTCGGCGACATCGCGCCCGCCACCCGGCTGGTGCTGCGCAAGCAGAAGAACACCCAGGTGCTGCTCGGCGATGTCGACAAGATCGATCTCGAGGCGAAGACGATCACCTCCCGGTTCCTGGACCGGACCACCGTCACCCCCTACGACAGCCTGATCGTCGCGGCCGGCGCAGGCCAGTCGTACTTCGGCAACGATCATTTCTCCGAGTTCGCGCCGGGCATGAAGACCATCGACGACGCCCTCGAACTGCGCGGCCGCATCCTGGGCGCCTTCGAGCAGGCCGAATTGTCGAGCGATCCCGCCGAACGCGCGCGGCTGCTGACGTTCGTCGTCGTCGGTGCCGGTCCGACCGGTGTCGAGCTCGCCGGCCAGATCGCGGAACTGTCGCGGCGCACCCTGTCGGGGGCGTTCCGCAACATCGATCCCCGTGAGGCGCGCGTGATCCTGCTGGACGGTGCGGACGACGTGCTGCCCGTCTACGGCGGCAAGCTGAGCCGCAAGGCCCGCCAGCAGCTGGAGAAGCTCGGCATCGAGATCCAGTTGGGGGCGATGGTCGTCGACGTCGACGTGGACGGCCTCGTCGTCAAGGACAAGGACGGCACGCAGCGCCGGATCGAGTCGCAGTGCAAGGTGTGGTCGGCCGGTGTGCAGGCGAGCCCGTTGGGCAAGCAGATCGCCGACCAGTCGGATGCCGAGATCGACCGGGCGGGGCGCGTCCTGGTGAAGCCGGACCTGTCGGTGCCCGGCCACCCCGAGGTGTTCGTGATCGGCGACATGATGGCGCTCGACAAGCTGCCGGGTCTGGCGCAGGTCGCGATGCAGGGCGGCAAGTACGCGGCCAAGCAGATCAAGGCCGGCCTGAGCGGGCAGAAGCCGGAGGACCGGCCGCCGTTCAAGTACTTCGACAAGGGCAGCATGGCCACCATCTCGCGGTTCAGTGCGGTGGCGAAGGTCGGGAAGCTCGAGATCAGCGGGTTCATCGGCTGGGTGGCCTGGCTGGGGATTCACCTGATGTATCTGGTCGGGTTCCGCAGCCGGCTGTCGACGCTGCTGTCGTGGACGGTGACGTTCCTCGGTCGTGGGCGCGCGCAGATGGCGTCCACCGAGCAGTGGGTGTTCGCCCGCAACGCGATGGAGCAGCTGGAGCGACACGAGCGGGAGAAAGAGGCCGCCGAGAAGTCGTCCGGCGGCGCGCAGCGCAAGGCCGCGGGCTGACGCCGGCTCACACCTGACGTGAACAGAGCGGAGGGGACGGACCTGCCGGGTCCGTCCCCTCCGCCGTGCGCGGGGTGCGGTCAGTTGCCGAGGCGTCCGGTGTCGGTGATGTTCGCGAGCCGGACCTGCCCCTTGGAGACGAGCCGATCCTGTTCGTCGGTGATCCGGACCTCCCACAGCTGCTGGGTGCGTCCGCGGTGGACGGGGCTGGCTTCGGCGGTCAGCGTGCCCTCTCGCGTCGCGCGGAGGAAGTCGGTGTTGTTGTTGACGCCGACGACGTGTCCGCGCCCGCCGAGCCAGACCGTGCCCGCAGCGCTGGCCACCGATTCGATGACGGAGCAGTAGACGCCGCCGTGCTGGATTCCGGCCGGCTGCTGCAGGTCGGGGGTGACCGTCCACTGCGCGCGCACGCGGTCGGGTGACAGTTCGGTGTATTCGAGTCCGATGAGGGCGTCGAAGCCCTTGCCCAACTGATCGGCCAAAGCGGCGGTGTCGATCCGCCCGTCACCGTTCGATGCCTGCTGTTCCCCGGAATCCACCATCACACTCTCCATCGGATCGCTGTGCGCTCTTGCGGCGCACCCGATCTCCTGCCTACACGACGGGGCGGGCGGCGGGACATGCAGGTGGGGCAAACGGATCGGCGGGCCTCACACTGTGTCAGCGTGAGGCCCGCCGTGGGATGGACCTGGGAGTCACTGCAGCCCTCAGGACTCCGGCGCGGTCCGGTAGTTCGGTTCTCGGCGTTGGCATTTCTGCCTGGCGCCTGGGACGAGTATAGGCAAGGCTGCCCTAATTAAGCAAGCGCTTCCTCGCCTGCCCCGGTCGGCCGCAGTGCGGGCGCGGGATCCGGCTCTTCGAGCGGACCGGCACTCCGGCCGCCACGAACGCGTCCAGGATCCCCTGCCCGCGGCGCTGCGCGGCCGCCTCGCCGCCACCGGCGAGAATCGGGATGTACGTCGCGGCCCCGAGCACGGCCTCCCCCACGAGCCCCCAGAATCGGTTTGCGTCGATTGGCGTCAACCGGGCGATCGCGTCGAACACCGCATGCAGTGACGTGAGACTGCGGTGCACCGTCCAGAGCAGCAGCGCCCGCTCGCACGGCACGGTGACCGTCCGGGGCGCACCGGCGTAGAGGTCGTCCGGCAGCACGCGCATGGTGTCGTCGGCGACACCCGCCCAGTCGATCCCCTCGTCGCTGTCCATGTGGATCCACAGGTTTTCGAGCCCGGGGTCCCATGCGCGACCCTCCAGGACAACGAGGGCGGTCACGCGCCCGACCACGGCGTGAATGAGCGCGGTGGCCACCTGCATTGCGGCGACGTCCGGGTCGGGAACGTCCTCGAGCGAGCGAGCCCACATCCGGGGCACCCGGTCGCCGTCGAGGTCGTCGGCGAGCGACCACCACCGGCGTTTACCCTCGTCTGTCATCGTCGCGACCGCATACATGCGCGGATATTCGGCGTTCAGCGCGCGAAGTCGTGTGCAGGACACGTCCAGTGCGGTCGCGGGGGCGGACAGGGTCGAAGTCACCGTGCACTCCAATCGGTCGGGATGGAACATCACCAAACATAGGTGAGCCTAACCAAATATCAAGACTTGACATCATGTGATGTGAGGCACCCCCGCCGATCGCGGCGCACGGGACGCCCCGCCGGATGTGGCATCAGAGATAGGGTTCCGTAACCTAAGTAGTTGAATTCAGTGCAGATCCGGTGCACAGGCACACACGTCAGGAGCTTCCCCCGCCAGTGACGACGACGCGACAGTTCGGCAGCGACATCCCGCACCTGCCGACCGACGAGCCCTACGGGAAGCGCGACGTCCCGCGCGGACCCGCCCCGCTGTACCTCCGGGCACTCGCGGGACTGCTCGACATCGGGATAGTGGCCATCCCCCTCGTCCTCGGGTGGTACATCGTCGACTCCCTCCGCGACGACAACGGCGGCGGGCAGGCCGACCGGGTCGTCTTCGGCGGCGCCGCCGTCGCGATCGCCCTCGGACTCGCACTGTGGAACCGCGGATTCCGCGAGGGCGACACGGGGCAGAGTTCGGGCAAGGGCTGGGTCGGCCTCGTCACCCGCGACACCCACACCCACGACGCGATCGGCCCGAAACGGTCGCTGCAGCGGGTGTTCCGGCGTTCCGGAACCGAAGTCGTGCGGGAGAGCACCGCGTCCGACGAGGGGTTCACCGTCCGTGAGAAGGACGTGTCGGTCGCGGCGATCCGGCGTCGTCGGCTCGTCGGGCTGGGCGTCCTCGTGGTCCTCCTCGGGTTGGTGCTGCTCGCCAGCGTCGCGGTCGGGGCGCGGCCACTGTCGTTCGCGGAGATCTTCCACGCCCTGTTCGATGCGGACGGTTCGCAGACCGACATCATCGTGCGCACCCTCCGCGGCCCGCGCACCGCGCTGGGGCTCGTCGTCGGCATGGCGCTCGGTGTCGCGGGCGCCCTCATCCAGGGGCACACCCGCAACCCGCTCGCCGACGCCGGACTCCTCGGTCTCAACGCGGGCGCCGCGTTCCTCGTGGTGCTGTCGATGTACCTGTTCGGGTTCAGCGCGCCCAGCGAATACCTGTGGTTCGCGTTCGCCGGGTCGTTCGCCGCGAGCGTGATCGTGTTCGGGCTGTCGTCCATCGGGAACGGGGCGGCGAGCCCGCTGAGCCTGGCCCTGGCCGGCGCCGCCGTCGCGTTCTTCCTGCAGGCGATGACCAACGCGATCATCATCGTCGACCAGTCCAGCCTCGACTCCTACCGGTTCTGGGTGGTCGGGTCGGTGGCCGGCCGCGGCTTCGACGTGCTGTGGCAGGTGCTGCCGTTCCTCATCATCGGTTTGATCCTCGCCCTCGTCAGCACACCGGGTCTGAACGTCCTCAGCCTCGGCGAGGACGTGGCGCGGTCGCTGGGCACCAACATCGCGGCCAGCCGCGCACTCGGCATCGTCGCCATCACCCTCCTCACCGGTGCGGCCACCGCGGCGTGCGGTCCGATCGCGTTCATCGGTCTCGTCGTCCCCCACGTCGCGCGGGCGATCACCGGCCCCGACTACCGGTGGCTCGTCCCCTACGCCGGCCTCCTCGGCGGCGTCATGCTCGTGACCGCCGACGTCATCGGACGCGTCGTGGTCCGGCCGGGTGAGTTGCAGGTGGGCATCGTGCTGGCAGTGTTCGGCGCACCGTTCTTCATCGCGTTGGTTCGGCGCAGAAAGTTGGCAAGCCTGTGAGCACTCGAGACGAAGTGCGCCCCGACCTCGGGGCGGCCCCGGCGTCCCGGGTCCCGGCACGCCCCGCGTTCCGGCTCGGACCGATCTCCCTGGTCCTGCGCCCCCTCGGCATCGCCGTCAACGTCGCGCTGCTGGTGGCGCTGTTCCTGGTGCTGTGCCTCAACATCGGTCGCGGCGACTACCCGCTGTCGATCCCCGAGGTCACGCGGGTGCTGTTCGGCGGCGGCACAAAGGCCCAGAACTTCATCGTCATGGATCTCCGCCTGCCGCGGTCGCTGACCGGTGTGTTCATCGGCATGGCCCTCGGCCTGGCCGGGGCCATCACCCAGTCGATCGCCCGCAACGCCCTGGCCAGCCCGGACATCCTCGGCATCACGTCCGGTGCCAGCGCCGCCGCGGTCGCGCTGATCGTCCTCGGTGGCGGCGGCAGCTTCGTCGGCCTCCTCGCCACCCTGGGGATCCCGCTGGCCGCCCTGTTCGGCGGATTGCTCACCGCGCTGGTCATCTACGTGCTCGCGTGGCGCGGCGGGGTGGAGGGCTACCGGCTGATCCTGATCGGCATCGGTATCAACGCCATGCTGATCGCGGTCACCGGCTGGCTGCTGATCTCGGCGGACATCAACGACGCGTCGCGGGCCCAGGTGTGGCTCAACGGTTCCCTCAACGGCGCCGCGTGGAGTCAGGTGTGGCCCGTCACGATCGCCGTCGTCCTCGTCGGCGGCTACGCGGTGATCTCGTCGTTCACGATGGGGGCGCTCCGCCTCGGCGACGACAACGCGGTGTCGCTGGGTGTGCGGCTGCAGTGGTCGCAGGCCCGGCTCCTGCTCATGTCCGTCGCGCTCGCCGGCATCGCGACCGCGGCAGCGGGTCCGGTCGGCTTCGTCGCGCTCGCCGCACCGCAGGTGGCGCTGCGGCTGGTGCGGTCCGCCGGCCCGCCGCTCATCGCGTCGGCCCTGACCGGCGCCGTGCTCGTGGTGGGCAGCGACGTCGTCGCCCGCACGATCCTGCCCGTCGAGCTGCCGGTGGGGATCGTGACCTCGGCGCTCGGTGGCCCATTCCTGCTGTATCTGCTGGTTCGCAACAATCGGAAGGTCTCGGCATGACCGTGCAGACTGACTCTCGACTGATCGCCGAAAACCTGAGCCTCGGGTACGGCGACCGGGTCATCGTCGACAACCTCGACCTCGAGGTGAGGACCGGGGTGATCACCACCGTCATCGGACCGAACGGCTGCGGCAAGTCCACCCTGCTGCGCGCGCTGGGGCGGCTGCTGAAGCCGCGCAGCGGTTCGGTGCTGCTCGACGGCAAGGCCATCGGATCGATGCGCACCAAGGACGTCGCCCGCACGCTGGGCATGCTCCCCCAGGCGCCGCTGGCCCCCGAGGGGCTCACGGTGGCCGACCTGGTGGCCCGCGGCAGGCACCCGCACCAGTCGTGGCTGCGGCAGTGGTCGTCCGACGACGAGGGCGAGGTCGCCGAGGCGCTCGCGCTGACCGGGGTGTCCGACCTCGCGGACCGCCCCGTCGACCAGTTGTCGGGCGGTCAGCGGCAGCGGGCCTGGATCTCGATGGCCCTGGCGCAGGGAACCGACATCCTCCTGCTCGACGAACCCACCACCTACCTGGACCTGGCGCACTCGATCGAGGTGCTCGACCTGGTGGACCGGATGCACGAGGAGCTGGGCCGCACCGTGGTGATGGTGCTCCACGACCTGAACCTCGCGATCCGCTACAGCGATCAGCTGATCGTCATGCGGGACGGCGCGATCGTCGCGGCCGGGGCGCCGAAGGACATCATCTCCGCTGAACTCCTGCTCGAGGTGTTCGGTCTCGAGGCCGCGGTCATAGGCGACCCGGTGTCCGATCGCCCGCTGGTGGTGCCGATCGGCACCCGCCACGTGTACGGCGCGGTCGGCGGGCCGGAGACGAAGTAGCGGCCGTCAGCGTCGGCCGCCGATCATCGTCCGCACCAACCGGTAGCTCTGCCCCAGCGACACCGTCGGCAGGTACGCCCTGCCGACGGCGTTGCCGATGCTCGGCAGGGCGGCCGGGTCGGCGAACGTCATGTGCATGGCCACGTACCGGGGCTGGAACTTCGACTTGAACGCCAGCAGCGAACGGAACCCGTACACCGGTTCCAGGGTCCGGCCGAGCAGATCGAGGACGCTGTCCATCACCGCCGACAGGCTCGACGACTCCGACCGTTCCCGCTCGTCGGCGTCGCCGTCCGGTTGCTCGACCTTCGCGAGCGGGGCGCCGGACAGGCTCAGGAACTGCGCGCCCTCCTCTTCCAGTTTCAGCGCCGCGGACGCGATGAGGAATTCCATCGCCGGCCGGAATCCTTCCGAGCGCCGCCGCATGAAGTCGAGGGTCCAGCCGACCACCCGCCCGTCCTGGTACACCGGCAGCCAGGACGTGACGCCGTGGACGGTGCGGTCCTCGTCGACGGCGATCAGGCAGCGCACCTCCGGGTCGTCGACCTCGTCGAGTCCGCCGAGCGTGAACCCCATTTCCGGCATCCCCTTGTCGGCCACCCATTCCTCGGAGATCGCCGTGATCTGGTCGGTGATCGACCGCGGGGCGCTGGGGAAGCTGACCCATTCCGCGGTGATCCCCGACTTCTTCGCCTTGTTCAGGGCGGTCCGGACGTCCTGGAATCGTTTGCCGGTGAACGCGATCTGCCCCAGATCCAGCACCGTCTCCTCCGCGACCTGGATGCCGCTCCAGCCGAGGGCGTCCGTGACGGCGCGGACCTCCCCGGTCACCGAGTAGAAGCACGGGATCCACCCGTTGGCGGCGGCGAATTCGGCGAAGTGTTCGACGTTGTCCCGCAACCGGTCCGGCGGGCCGACCGGGTCGCCGGTGGTGAGGGCGACGCCGGCGAGGACCCGGTACGCGACGTAACCGGTGCCGTCGGCGGAGAACCAGTAGTTGTTGCCGCGCCACGTCGTCATCCAGGACAGTGGGCTTCCGCTCCCCGACTTCAGCAGGGCGCGTGCACGTTCGGCGGACTCCGAGTCCGATCCGATGGCGGGACTGAGGAACGTCGCGGCGACCAGCGCGCACGCCGCCACCCAGAACACCACCCCCGTCCACTCGTACAGCAGGGTCGCGGGAATGCTCACCGGCAGCAGCCGGGGGTCGAGCCATTGCAGGTACACGGGCGGGATGAGCCGCTCCGGGAAGTCGGCCAGCAGCGTCGTCACGCCGGGCCGGGGGTCGAACCCGTTCCGGGCCCACAGTCCGCCGAGGACGTAGAGGACGGCGAGCCCGGCGAGGACGGACACCAGGACGACGGCCAGCCGGCGGTAGGTGCCTGCCGGGGCGGAGACGTCGAAGAACCGCCGGGTGGCGAGCAGCACGATCAGGATCGCCAGCGGTGTCAGGAACGGCACCAGCGTCCGGTACAGGTTCGGGTCGGCGAGTCCGTAGAACAGCGAATCCTCGTCGAGGGAGTCGACGAACCGGACCGCGAAGTTCAGCAGCGACAGCACCAGCAGGATCACCTGCGCGATCACGGACGCGACCCACGCGAAGCGACGGCCCCGTCGGAGGCCGTCGCTGAGGGTGAGGAGGAACAGGGACGGCATCAGACTGAGCAGGGTCGGCCCGACCCCGGACAGGCGCAGTTCGAGCAGCCCGCGCCGGCATTCGGGGTCCGCCGCCGACACCTCGCACAGGTCGCGGACTTCGCCGGCCGTGTAGGGGATGCCGCGGAACAGGTCGCGGAGCACGGCGAGCGGTCCGACCGCCTCCGCGGACAGCGCCGCGATCATCGGACCGATCGCGCTGGCCGCCACGATGATCGCGACCAGCACCCGGCCCTCACGCTGGGTGCCCGCGATCCGCTCGCCGCGGGCGGAGCGGCCGACGATCCAGCGGCCGATCACCAGCCCCACCACGGCCGCGGCGAGCCGCACCACGTCCTGCAGCGACCCACTGAACAGTGCCAGGGTGATCGTGAACACGAGGACACCGACGCGGATCCGCCGACGCCACAGGGTGCCCATGTTCGAACTGGCCACCATCGCGGCACCGACGATCCACGTGCTCGGACCGACGGCCATGCCCACGTGCAGCCGGAAACCCCAGTTCGCGTCGACGACCTTCGCGACGGCGGCCACCGACAGTGCGAGCAGCCCGCCGAGCACCTGGGTGGCGACCGCGGCCAGCGCGAACCGCGCCGATCCCATGCGGCGTTCCAGCGGTGCGGCCGCCACGAGGACGAGGACGGTCGTCGACAGATAGGCCAGGACGTCGTCGCCCCACAGCCCGGCCGTGAACAGGGTCCACACCCACCCGTTCTGGAACGCCCGGATCCCGATCGCGACGTGCTGGGACAGGTCGTGGGAGGGGCCGCTGATCACACTGGACGTGGCGATCGCGAGGATCCAGATCACGACCAGCAGCGCGATGCTGATCGGTGCACCCCGCACCCCGCCCCAGACCCGTTCCGCTGCCCGCCCGGTCTGACCCTTGACCCTGGCCGCCGCACCGTGCCCGGTCGCCGCGCTGTCGTCGGTCTTCATCCGCCAGGTCCCCACTCTCCGCGATGTCGAGAACGAACGCTTGCCCGGCGGGTCGGCCGCTGCCAACCCGACCGTAAACCACCCCTTCGGAGTATGGCCAATACCACACGCCGTCACGCAGTTTTACTACTACCAGTAGTACGTATCTGCGTCGTCGTATCCGTAGAATCGGTTTATGGCTGGACTCGGCGAACTCGAACGCGCAGTGATGGATCACCTGTGGTCCACTTCGGAACCGCAGACGGTACGGCAGGTACACGAGGCACTGGCGGCGCGCCGTGAACTCGCGTACACGACTGTCATGACAGTGCTCCAGCGGCTGGCGAAGAAGCACCTCGTCATTCAGCAGCGCGACGACCGCGCCCACCGGTACCTGCCGGTGCACCAGCGCGAGGAGCTCGTCGCGAGCCTCATGGTGGACGCACTGCAGCAGGCCGACAAGTCCGGAAGCCGCGCCGCCGCACTCGTGCACTTCGTCGGGCAGGTCGGCGCCGACGAGGCCGACGCGCTCCGCGAGGCCCTCGCCGCGCTCGAGGCCAAGGAGCGGTCCACCGGAGACAATCAGTCGGGAACCGCTCGCGCCGGCTGACGTTCGTCATGCATGATGAGTAGGACATGGACGCCACCACCGCGCTGGTATTCGGAGTACTCGCACTTCTTCTCGCAGGGCCTGTCCCTGCGCTGTTGAGTCGTGCCCGATGGCCGCATCGCGCCCCCCGAGCAGCACTCGTGCTGTGGCAGGCAATCGCCCTCGCCGCAGTTCTGTCCGCATTCAGTTCGGGCCTCGCGATCGCCAGCCAGCTCCTGGTCCCCGGACCGGACGGACGCCCCACCACGGCGCCGGTCGCCGAGATCGACGCCCTGGGCCTTCCCCTGTGGCTGCTGTACGTGGTGGTCTTCGCGCTCACCCTCCTCGTCGGCGCCAAACTGATCTTCGCGATCGTGCAGGTCGGGGTCCGCACCCGGCGCCGGCGCGCCCGGCACCGCATGCTGGTCGACCTCCTCGACCGCTGCGACTCGTCGTCGCCGCTCGCCCGCACCCCGGACCTGCGGGTCCTCGACGTCACCGAGCCCATCGCCTACTGCCTGCCCGGTCTGCGCCAGCGGGTGGTGCTGAGCCAGGGCACGTTCACCAACCTCGACGACGCGGAGATCACCGCGATCCTCACCCACGAGCGGTCCCACCTGCGGGCCCGGCACGACCTCGTCCTCGAGGCGTTCACCGCCGTCAACGCCGCCTTCCCCACCGTGGTGCGCAGCAAATCCGCGCTCGGGTCGGTGCAATTGCTGGTCGAGATGCTGGCCGACGACTCCGCCGTCCGCGCCACCGGGCCGACCGCACTGGCCCGCGCCCTCGTCGCCTGCTCGGGGTCGATCGCCCCGAAGGGCGCCATGGCCGCGGGTGGCCCCAGCACCCTGCTGCGGGTGCAACGGCTGGCCTCCTCGGAGGCGGGAACCCCGGTGGCTCTCGCCGCCTACGCCGCGTCGGTGGCCATCCTCGTGGTGCCGACCATCGCCGTCGCCGTCCCCTGGCTCACCGAACTGAGCCGGTTGTTCAGCGCCGTATAGTCGCCCAGCTCACAACCCGCCGGGTTCGATATCCGGGTACCCCGTCGCGTACACTGGTCGACGGTCGCCACTGCGGCCCATCAACACTGAAACGGCACACAGCCCAATTCCCCGCACTTCCGCGAATGGATTGACCAGGTGACATGTGCCCTGGCTCGTCCCTTTGTGCGTGCTGCATGACAGCCCCCGCTCCGCGACGCGCCCTATGCCCGGAGAGGTACCTGCGTGACCAACGCTGTCCAGACGACGTCTGCCCCACTAGAGCAGACCGAGACCGTAACCCCTGATCAGAGCGCCACCGAGGCCGACACGGCCACCGTGACGTTCGCCGAGATCGGCCTGCCCGCACCCCTCGTGCAGGCCCTCGCCCGCAACTCCATCACCGTCCCGTCGCCGATCCAGGCGCTGGCCGTCCCCGATGCGCTGGCCGGCACCAACGTCCTCGGCCGCGCACAGACCGGATCGGGCAAGACCCTCGCATTCGGCCTGCCGATGCTCACCCGCCTGTCCCGGCACGAGGACCGGCCCGCACCCAAGCGTCCCCGCGCACTGGTGCTCGTTCCCACCCGTGAACTCGCATTCCAGGTGGTCGACTCCCTCAACTCGTACGCCGGGGCCATGGGACTGACCGTCCGCCCCGCCGTCGGCGGCACCCCGTTCACCAAGCAGGTCGACCAGCTGCGCCGCGGCGTCGACATCCTCGTCGCCACCCCCGGCCGGCTGAACGACCACTTGCGTCAGGGCACCTGCATCCTCGACTCCATCGAGATCACCGCGCTCGACGAAGCCGATCAGATGGCCGACATGGGCTTCCTGCCCGAGGTCCGGGCCATCCTCGGTGAGACCCCGGCCGACGGCCAGCGGCTCCTGTTCTCGGCCACCCTGGACCGTGAGGTGCAGTCGCTGGTCCGCCAGTTCCTGCCCGACCACGTCCAGCACTCCACCGAGGACGGTCGGGCCAGCGTCGACACGATGGAGCACTACGTGCTGCTCGTCGACCGCGGCCAGAAGGACAACGTCCTCGCGGAAATCGGTGCCCGCGACGGCCGCACGATCATGTTCGCCCGCACCAAGCTCGGCTGCGAGGGCATTACCGACCGCCTCCGCGCGGTGGGGATCGCCGCCGAGGCGCTGCACGGCGGCAAGGCGCAGAACCAGCGCACCCGTGTCCTCGAACGGTTCAAGAACGGCCGCACCCCCGTGCTCGTCGCGACGGACGTCGCCGCCCGCGGCATCCACGTCGACGGCATCGACCTGGTCGTCCACGTCGACCCGCCCGCCGACCACAAGGACTACCTGCACCGTGCAGGCCGGACCGCCCGTGCAGGCGAGAAGGGCACCGTCGTCGCGATCGTGCTCCCCAACCAGAAGCGCACGTTCCGCCGCCTGACCGGGATGGCGGGTGTCGACGCCACCGCCGTGCCCGTCACCCCCGGCTCGGAGAAGCTGGCCAGCATCACCGGCGCCAAGGCGCCCAGCGGAGAACCGGTGCGCGACACCTACTCCCGCGGTGAGCGTGGCGGCGACCGCAAGTTCGGTGACCGCGGCCCCCGCCGTGAAGGCGGATACGCAGGCCGCGACGGCGGCGGCTACCGCGGCAATCGCAGTGACCGTGGCGAGCGCAGCTTCGGCGACCGTCCGTCGGGCGGTCGCAGCTTCGAGGGCCGTGGCCCGCGCCGCGACCAGACCGACAACCGGTCCGGCGGCTACCGGGGCGACCGCCCGCAGCGCGACGGCGACAACCGCGGCGGCGGGTACCGCGGTGACCGCGACAACCGGACGTTCACCGATCGGGCCCCGCGCCGCGACTTCGGTGACAGCGCACCCCGCCGCGAGTACGGCGGCGGCAACAGCGCCCCGCGCCGCGACTTCGGCGACCGCGGCGACAGCCACCGCGGTACCGGTGAGCGCAGCTTCGACCGCGGCGCACCCCGGCGCGACTTCGGCGACAACCGCGGTGCGGCAGGCGGGTTCCGTCGCGACGATCGCCGGGATGACCGCCGTGACGATCGCCGCCCCGCGGCCACGTCGGAGCGGCGCCCCGCGGCGACGACCGGTGGCGGGTTCCGCAGCCGCACGGAGCGTCGCTCGTACGACGGCTTCGACGGCCCGCGGCGTGAGCGCCGCAGCTGATCGATCGCTGATCGGACAACCGAACATCGAACTGTGAGAGAAGGCCGGCCGTCGCGTGTGCGACGGCCGGCCTTCGTATGTTTGGCTTAGGCGGTCGAGGTTTTCGTAGCCGCCGATTTCACTACCGCCGAGCGAGAGGGAATGCTGTATCCATGACTATCGACAACACTGAGGGTGCCCGCGCCCAGATCGGCGTCACGGGACTGGCCGTCATGGGCTCGAACATCGCCCGCAACTTCGCCCGGCACGGTCACACGGTCGCGCTGCACAACCGCAGCATCGCCAAGACCGACGCCCTCATCGCGGAGCACGGCAGCGAGGGCGATTTCGTCCGCACCGAGACGATCGAGGAGTTCGTGGGCGCGCTGCAGAAGCCGCGCCGCGTGCTGATCATGGTCAAGGCCGGCGACCCCACCGACGCCGTCATCGAGGAACTCGCCGCGGCGATGGAGCCCGGTGACATCATCATCGACGGCGGCAACGCCCTGTACACGGACACGATCCGCCGCGAGGCCTCCCTCCGGGAGCGTGGCCTGCACTTCGTCGGCGCCGGCATCTCCGGCGGCGAGGAGGGCGCGCTCAACGGTCCGTCGATCATGCCGGGCGGCCCGAAGGAGTCCTACGCGGCCCTCGGACCGCTGCTCGAGTCGATCGCCGCACAGGTCGACGGCACCCCCTGCTGCACGCACATCGGCCCCGACGGGTCCGGCCACTTCGTGAAGATGGTGCACAACGGCATCGAATACGCGGACATGCAGCTCATCGGAGAGGCGTACAACCTGCTCGGGTCCGCCCTCGGATACGACGCCGGCAAGATCGCCGACGTGTTCACCGAATGGAACGGCGGCGACCTCGAAAGCTACCTCGTCGAGATCACCGCGGAGGTGCTGCGGCAGACGGACGCCAAGACCGGTAAGCCGCTCGTCGACGTGATCGTCGACGCCGCCGAGCAGAAGGGCACCGGCCGCTGGACCGTCAAGTCCGCGCTCGACCTCGGTGTCCCCGTCACCGGAATCGCCGAGGCCGTGTTCGCCCGCGCCCTGTCCGGGTCCCGCCAGCAGCGCAAGGCCGCGGTCGGGCTGGCGTCCGGCGTCCTCGCCGACAAGCCCACCGATGCCGCCCAGTTCACCGAGGACATCCGGCAGGCCCTGTACGCGTCGAAGGTCGTGGCCTACGCGCAGGGATTCGACCAGATCGCGGCCGGCAGCGCCGAATACGACTGGGACCTGCACCCCGCCGACCTCGCGACCATCTGGCGTGGCGGCTGCATCATCCGCGCCCGGTTCCTCAACCGGATCAAGGACGCGTACGACGAGAACCCGACGCTGCCGAGCCTCATCCTGGCCCCGTACTTCCGGGACGCCATCGAGACGGCCATCGACAGCTGGCGCCGGGTGGTCTCCACCGCCACGCTGCTGGGGATCCCGGTGCCGGCGTTCGCGTCGTCGCTGTCCTACTACGACGCCCTGCGCGCGGAGCGGCTGCCCGCCGCCCTGACGCAGGGGCAGCGCGACTTCTTCGGCGCCCACACCTACGAGCGGGTCGACGCGGAGGGCAAGTTCCACACCCTCTGGAGCGGTGACCGCAGCGAAGTGCGGGCCTGAGCGTCGCCGACTGCCCGCCTCGGCCGTGACGTACCGCGTGTACGGCACGGCCGAGGCGTCGAAGGCCCCACCTCGGAGGCGGTAGCCTTCTCGATATGCCCGACGACGAGTTCTCCTCGCCCGCACCGGTGGGTGAGACGTTCCTCGCGCTCGGTCTTCCCGCGGTGATGACCCACGCCCTCGACCGCAGCGGCATCGGGGCGCCGTTCCCGATCCAGGCGGCCACCATCCCCGACGTCCTGGCGGGCCGCGACGTTCTGGGCCGCGCGCCGACCGGGTCCGGGAAGACCCTCGCGTTCGGACTGCCGATGCTCGTGCGGCTCAAGGGCGCCGCGAGCAGGCGGGGCTTCCCGCGCGGCATCGTCCTGGTGCCCACCCGGGAACTGGCGTTGCAGATCGAGCGCGCGCTGGACGAGCCGGCCCTGTCCGTGGGGTTGCGGGTGGCGAACGTCGTCGGCGGGATTCCCATCAAACGTCAGGTCGAGATCCTGTCGCGGGGCGTCGACCTGCTGATCGCGACGCCCGGGCGCCTCGCCGACCACGTGGCGCAGGGATCGGTGTCGCTGGACGACGTGACCGTGCTGACGCTCGACGAGGCCGACCACATGGCCGACCTGGGGTTCATGCCGCAGGTCACGACGATCCTCGACAAGACCCCGGCGGACGGTCAGCGGCTGCTGTTCTCGGCGACCCTCGACGGGGAGGTCGACACCCTCGTCCGGCGGTACCTGCGAGACCCGGTCACCCACTCGACGGCGCCGGTCACCGCGTCGGTGAGCACCATGCGCCACCACCTGCTGTTCGTCGACCGGGTCGACAAGAGATCCGTTGTGGCACATATCGGTTCACGTGCGGGACGCACCCTCATGTTCGTGCGCACCAAGTACGGGGTGGACCGGCTCGCGCAGCAACTCCACGAGGCCGGTATCTCCGCGGGCGCCCTGCACGGCGGCAAGGCGCAGAACAACCGCACCCGCACCCTCGAATCGTTCGCCGACGGCACCACCCCGGTCCTGGTGGCCACCGACGTGGCGGCGCGGGGCATCCACGTCGACGACATCTCGCTCGTCGTCCACGTCGATCCCCCGGCCGACCCCAAGGACTACCTGCACCGCGCCGGCCGCACCGCCCGCGCCGGTGAGGCCGGTGTCGTGGTCACCCTCGTCACCGAGGACGAACGCGCCGAGGTGGAGAAGCTGACCCGCAAGGCCGGGATCGAGGTGGACGGCGTGCGGGTGCGGCCCGGCGACCCGGTGCTGGCCGAGATCACCGGCGCCCGCCGCCCCACCGGGAAGGCGGTCCCCGCGCCCGACACCCGGGCACCGGCGCAGGACACCCCGAAGAAGGGCAGGCAGGCGCACGACACCGGGGGTCGGCCGGCCCGCCGCGGCCGGCCCGGGGACGGCGGCGCACCGCGGGCGGGTGCCCGGCGCGGTCGGAAGCCCGGACCTGCGTCAACTCCGCACGGACACCGCAACCGCGGGGCACACTGAGAGGCATGTCCCTGCCGTTTGCGTCGATCGTGTGCGCACTGATCGCGGCGTTGCTGTTCGCGTGCGCATCGGTCGCCCAGCAGAGTGCGGCGTCCGCGGTCCCCGAGGACGCCGCGCTGATGACCACCCTGCTGCGCAGCCCCCGCTGGTGGGCCGGCTTCGTCGGCGACGGCGGCGGGTACGCGATGCAGGCGGTGGCGTTGGCGCTCGGGTCGGTGCTCGTGGTGCAGCCGCTGCTGGTGACGGCGCTGCTGTTCGCGTTGCCGTTGTCGGCGAAGTTCTCCGGGTACCGGCTCAGCCGCACCACCTGGGCCCTCGCCGTCGCGCTGGCCGTCGCACTCGCGATCTTCCTGGTGGTCGGCGACCCCACCGAGGGCAACATCGACGCCCCGTTCCGGGAATGGGTGGTGCCGCTCGGCATCCTCCTCGCCGTGGTGGCGGTCGCCGCCGCCGCGGGGATGTCGAAGATCGACCCCGGATGGCGGGCGCTGCTGCTCGGCGGGGCGGGCGGCATCCTGTACGGGGTGGCGGTCGCGTTCACCAAATACGTCGTCGAACTGGTGCCCCGCGGGCTGTGGGCGGTGCTGAGCAGCTGGCAGGCGTGGGCGCTCGTCGCCGCCGGCCTGGTCGGGGTGTATCTGCAGCAGCGCGGCTTCCAGGTGGGTCCGCTGTCCGCGTCGCTGCCCGCGCTGACCATCGCCGAACCACTCGCCGCCGTCTTCCTCGGCATGACCGTCCTCGACGAGCGGCTGCGGGTGTCGGGCCCCGGACTCGTGGTCGTCGGCTGCGCGGTCGCGGTGATGCTGGTGGCCACGATCGGACTGTCCAGGTCGCAGGCCCAGCGGACATCCGACACCACCGCAACTTCCCCGGTATCGTCCTGACATGTGCAGTTCCTCGACGGGCATCGCCCTCCCTATGACCTGACGTACGACGACGTGTTCCTGGTGCCGAACCGCACCGAGGTCACCTCGCGATTCGACGTCGACCTGGCCACCTCGGACGGGTCGGGCACCACCATTCCGATCGTCGTCGCCAACATGACGGCGGTCTCGGGACGCCGCATGGCGGAAACGGTCGCCCGCCGCGGCGGTCTGGTGGTGCTCCCCCAGGACCTTCCGGCGCCCGCCGTCGCGGAGACCGTGTCGTTCGTCAAGAGCAGGCACCTGGTCGCCGACACCCCGGTCACGCTGGGCCCCGACGCCGCCGTGTCCGACGCCCTGGCGCTGCTGCCGAAACGGGCGCACGGCGCCGTGGTCGTCGTCGAGAACGACCGCCCCGTCGGTGTCGTCACCGAGGGCTCCTGCACCGACGTCGACCGGTTCGCGCGACTGCGCTCGGTGGCGCTCACCGACTTCGTCACCGCCCCCGTCTCCGCGTCGCCGCGGGAGGTGTTCGAACTCCTCGAGGGCAAGCACGACTCCCTCGCCGTGATCGTCCACCCCGACGGCACCCTCGCCGGTGTCCTCACCCGCACCGGCGCCATCCGGGACGGCATCTACCAGCCCGCCGTCGACGGCAACGGGAAGTTGCGGATCGCCGCGGCCGTCGGCGTCAACGGCGACGTCGCCGCGAAGGCCCGCGCCCTCGTGGACGCGGGGGCCGACCTGCTGGTCGTCGACACCGCGCACGGCCACCAGCAGAAGATGATCGACGTCCTCGGCGCACTGAAGAAGGCCGACCTCGGTGTCCCGCTGGTCGCCGGCAACGTGGTGTCCGCCGCCGGCACCCGGGACCTGATCGACGCGGGCGCCGACATCGTGAAGGTCGGCGTCGGACCGGGCGCGATGTGCACCACCCGGATGATGACCGGGGTGGGCAGGCCGCAGTTCTCGGCCGTCGAGGAGTGCGCCACGCAGGCCCGCGCGATGGGTGCGCACGTGTGGGCCGACGGAGGCGTCCGTCACCCCCGCGACGTCGCTCTGGCCCTCGCCGCGGGCGCGTCGAACGTGATGATCGGGTCGTGGTTCGCGGGCACCTACGAGTCGCCCGGCGACCTGCGCGTCGACCAGTCCGGCAATGCGTACAAGGAAAGCTTCGGGATGGCCTCCAAGCGTGCGGTCGCGGCGCGCACCGCCACGGACACCGCGTTCGACCGGGCCAGGAAAGGCCTGTTCGAGGAGGGTATTTCGAGTTCCCGGATGCGCCTGGACCCGGAACGTCCCGGCGTCGAGGACCTGATCGACCACATCTGCTCGGGTGTGCGCAGCACCTGCACCTACGCGGGCGCGCGGACCCTCGCGGAACTGCACGAGCGGGCCGTTCTCGGTGTGCAGTCCGCCGCCGGGTTCGCCGAGGGCCGCCCGCTGCCGGCCGGCTGGTGACGACCGCATCCTGATGCGCCGGTGGGTGTCCTGTTCCACGGAACCGGACATCCACCGGTATCATGGGTCGCTCAACCACACCAGTTCTCGGCGCCGGACCCGTCCGGGCCGTCGAGGCCGAACGAGAGGACTCCGGTGCCCGCGGCACCCACACACGAAGCAAGCGCCCCACCCGCCGTCTCCGGGAGTGCCGTCGCCTCCTGCTCCGTGGAATCGGACTCCGATTCCGCCGGTTCGGAGGGCTCCTCTAGCGAGCCGGGTGACAAACCCGGCGACCCCCGTTCCTCAGCTCGGCGGCGATGACACATGGACATCGCGCTCAGCATTCTCGCTCTGCTCGGCTTTCTCGCCCTGACCGCGGGTACCGCGTTGTTCGTGGCGGCCGAGTTCTCCCTCACCGCCCTCGAACGCAGCACCGTCGACTCGCACGCCCGCGACGGTGACCGCCGGGCCCGGCAGGTGCAGCACGCCCACCGCACGCTGTCCTTCCAGTTGTCCGGGGCGCAGCTCGGCATCACCATCACCACGCTGATCACCGGCTACCTGTCCGAGCCGGTCCTCGCCCGCTTCATCACCCCGGTGCTGTCCGCGATCGGGTTCAGTGAATCCGCTGCCGCGGCAACATCATTGGTGATCGCCCTCGTTCTCGCGACCTCGTTTTCGATGGTGTTCGGCGAACTCGTGCCGAAGAACCTCGCCATCGCCCACCCCCTGCCCACGGCCCGTGCGACGGCCGGCATGCAGGCCGCGTTCTCACTCATCTTCAAGTGGGCCATCAACGGGCTCAACGGAACCGCGAACTGGCTGGTGCGGCGCCTCGGCATCGAACCGGCCGAGGAACTGCGGTCGGCGCGGTCCCCGCAGGAGCTCGGTTCGCTCGTGCGGACGTCCGCGCAGCGCGGCGCCATCGACAAGGGCACGGCACTGCTGGTGAACCGCTCGCTGCGGTTCGGGGAACGCACCGCGGAGGAACTGATGACCCCCCGCGTGAAGATCGAGACCCTGTCCACCACGGACACGGTCGCCGACCTCATCGACACCGCGTCCCGCACCGGGTTCTCCCGCTTCCCCGTCGTCGACGGCGACCTGGACGACGCCGTCGGCATCGTCCACATCAAGCACGCGTTCGCGGTGCCCGCCCACCGCCGGCGCACCGCCCGCCTCAACTCGCTCGCCCAGAAGGTCCCCGTGGTGCCCTCCAGCCTGGACGGTGACGCCCTGATGGAGCGGATCCGGTCCGACGGCATGCAGGTCGCGTTCGTCGTCGACGAATACGGTGGCACCGCCGGGATGGTCACGATGGAGGACCTGATCGAGGAGATCGTCGGCGACGTCCGCGACGAGCACGACGAATCGGAGATCGACGTCCAGCGGGTCGGTGACGGCTGGTCCTGCTCCGGGCTCCTCCGCGTCGACGAGGTCTCCGACACCACCGGCTACACGGCCCCCGAGGGCGAGTACGAAACCCTCGGCGGACTCGTCCTCACCGAGCTCGGCCGGATACCCGACGAGGGCGACGAGGTGGAACTCCCACTGCCCGAGGGCGCGCACGATCCCGGTGGCCGGTGGGTCGCCACCGTGACCCACATGGACGGCAGGCGCATCGACCGGGTGCTGCTCACCCCCAAGCCCGACGAGACCAGCGACACCGACAGCGAGGAGGGCGACGATGAGTGACCTCTTCGGTGTGCTGCTCACGTTCGTGCTGCTGGGAGGCAACGCCTTCTTCGTCGGCGCCGAGTTCGCGCTGATCTCGGCCCGCCGCGACCGGCTCGAGGCCCTGGAGTCGCAGGGCAAGAAACGCGCCCGCACCGTGATCACGGCGGGCGAGAACCTGTCGCTGATGCTGGCGGCCGCGCAGCTCGGCATCACCATCTGCTCGATCCTGCTCGGCAAGGTCGCCGAACCCGCGATCGCGCATCTCCTCGAGGTCCCGCTCCACGCGGTCGGCCTGCCCGCCGGGCTGCTGCACCCGGTGGCGTTCACGATCTCGCTGGCGCTGGTCGTGGTGCTGCACATCCTGCTCGGTGAAATGGTGCCGAAGAACATCGCACTCGCGGGCCCGGAGCGGACGGCGATGCTGCTGGTCCCGGTGCACCTGCTGTTCATCAAGCTGGCGCGCCCGCTGATCTCCTTCTACAACCTGTGCGCCAACCTGACGCTGCGGTTGCTGCGGGTGGAGCCGAAGGACGAACTCGACGTCACCGTGTCGGCGGTGGAACTGTCCGAGATGATCGGCGAATCCCGTTCCGAGGGACTGATCGACGCGGAGGAGCACCGTCGGCTCACCCAGGCGCTGGAGACCACCGACCGCACCGTCAGCGAGGTGATGATTCCCCTCGACGAGGCCCGGACCATTCCGCTGTCGGAGGGCGGAACGCGGCTCGGCGCCATCGAGCAGGCCGTCGTCGAGACCGGGTACTCCCGCTACCCGGTGCGCGCCGAGGACGGCTCGCTCGTCGGGTACCTGCACCTCAAGGACGTGCTCGACGACATCCTCGACGAGGAGGCCGGACCCGACACCCTGATTCCGCGGTCGGACATCCGTCCGTTGCCGCGCATGTCGACCACCACCCCGCTCGCGGAGGCCCTGGCGAGTCTGCGGCGCGCCAGCTCCCACCTGGGGGCGGCGGCGGACCCGTCCGGGCAGATCGTCGGCATCGTCGCCCTCGAGGACCTCGTCGAGGAATACGTGGGCACCGTCCGCGACGGCACCCACCGCGTCAACGGCGTCAATCCGGGACAGCGAACGAGCTGATCGGATGGACGTTCTGGATGCGTCGGAGTGGATCCCTCGCCGCGACCGGCACCGGGCGAGGGTGTCCGCACTGATCGGACCGCACCTGGAGCGCCGGGAACGCGGCGAGACGCACCCGGTGATCGACTTCCTGTTCACCTACTACAGTTACCGGCCGAATCAGCTGCTGCGCTGGCACCCCGGGTGGGGAACGGTCCTCGCCGACGGGCAGGAGTACGCCGAACTCCGCGGGTATCACCGCACCGCCGCCGGCGTCACCGTCGACCCGGAGTTCCTGCAGCGCCGCTCGGACACGGTCGCCTTCACCGCACGACTGATGGAGGCGACCGCCGGGCGTCCCACCCACCTGTCCTGCTTCGGCCTGCACGAGTGGGCGATGGTCTACCGGTCCGACGAGGTGCGGCACGGCAGCGTCCCGCTGCGCCTCGGGCCGGGCGGCACCGACTCCGTCGTCGAGTCGCTGCACCTGCGGTGCACCCACTACGACGCGTTTCGGTTCTTCACCCCCGCCGCCGAACCGCGGAACAGTGAGCCGTTGACCCGGGCCGATCAGCTGGGGCGGGAGCAGCCCGGGTGCCTGCACGCGTCCATGGACTTGTACAAGTACTGCTTCAAGCTGGCGCCGATGATCGACTCGGACCTGACCGTCGACTGCTTCGAGCTGGCGCTCGCCGCACGGGAACTCGACATGCGGGCCAGCCCGTACGACCTCACCGCCTACGGGTACACCCCGATCCCGATCGAGACCCCGCACGGCCGCGCCGAGTACGTCCGGGAGCAGTCGGCGCTGGCCGCCCGCGCCGCACCGCTTCGTGCCGCATTGCGTGACCGGTGCCGCCGGTTGCTCGCTACCGTGAGCCCATGACTCTCACGGGCTACCCCGGCATCGAGATCCCCGGCGACTACCTGGCGGCCCGCCTTCCCGTGCTCTCGTTGGCGGCCGGTTCGGTGGCCGCGCTCACCGGCGCCGTCGACCGGTTCGACCGCGTGCACGGCCGCGACCCCCGGTCGTGGCGGCTCGATCCCGAGCGGATCGCCGCCTCGTTCGCGAGCGACCGGCTGCTGCGGGTGTCGGGGGCCCCGGTGTCCGGTTTCGCGGAGCTGTCGGGGTTCTTCGCGGCCGCGGACGGCTGGGTGCGGACCCACGCCAACTACCCGCATCACCGCGCGAGACTGCTGGCGGCACTCGACCTCTCGGACGACGCCGGCCGCGACGCGGTGGCCGCCCGGGTCGGGAACCTGACCGCCGCCGACGTCGAGGACCGTGCCGCCGCGGCGCAGGCCGTCGCCGTGCGCGTGCGGACCGCGGCGGAGTGGGCGGCGAGCCCGCAGGGTGCGGCCGCGGCGTCCGGCGACCTCGTGTCCACCGTCGTGCACGCCGAGAGCTCCCGTCCCGGGACACCGCAACGCTCCCGCCGGGAATCCGCCCGGGGGCCGTTGGCGGGGGTGAAGGTCCTCGACCTGACCCGGGTGATCGCCGGTCCCGTCGCCACCCGCACGCTGGCGCTGCTCGGCGCCGACGTGCTGCGGATCGATCCGCCGTCGATCCCCGAGATCGTCGTGCAGCACCTCGACACGGGGCAGGGCAAGCGGAGCGCGCTGCTCGATGTGCGGTCCGCCGACGGCAGACTGGTGTGGGACAGCCTGCTCGCCCAGGCGGACGTGGTCGTCACCGGGTACCGGCCGGGCGCACTGGACGGTCTGCTCGACGACGCCCCCGACCGTCTGGTGCGGGGGCGGGTGTGCGCGTGGGGCGGCTCCGGCCCCTGGGCGGACCGCCGCGGCTTCGACAGCATCGTCCAGGCGGCGTCGGGGATCGCGACGATCGAGGGCCGCGGCGACACCCCGGGCGCGCTTCCGGCGCAGGCACTCGATCACGCGACCGGCTACCTGCTCGCCGCCGGCATCGTCGACGCCCTCGCCGCGGGGCACGTCGACGGACGCGGCCGCTCCGTCGACGTGTCACTCGCCCGCACCGGCACGTGGCTGCTGACCGCGGACGGCCGATCCGAGGATCCGCCGCCTGCCGCGATGCCCGGGCCCCGGTGCCGCACCGCGCACGGCGGCCTGGTGACCGCCCGTCCCGCCCTGGCCGAGTTCGACGACTACCCGTTCCCGGCCCGGCCCTGGGGTGGCGACGCCCCCGCCTGGTCCGGTGTCACACCGTCGCCATGAACCGCGGGCTCGGTTCCCCGGTCCGGTGTCCCGGCGGCAGCCGGCGTCCGCACAGCACCAGCAGCAGGTCCTGAGCGGAGCCGCGCAGTTGCGTGCCCGCACCGTAGGTCCAGGCGCGGTCGTCCGCCGTCAGCTGCACCCCCGCCAGGTCGGTGCCGAAGTACTTCACCCGCTTGGGGGTGAGCCCCCCGAGAACCCGGCCGAGGCGGTCCTCGGGGACCTGGCGGTCGATCCCGAGCGCCACGGTGATGTCCAGTCCGTGGATCACGTCGTGCGACAGGGCACCGTCGAACCCGCCGCCCGGCGGTTTCCACGGGAACGCGGCGTTGTCCCGCACCGTCGCGACCCACTGCTCGGGGGTGAGATCGTAGGCGTCCGCGCGGGCCCGCCGATCCGACATGCGGTGGAAGTTGCCGCGCGCCTTGACCATCTCGACCGCGAACCTCGGCACCGAGTACCGGAACGGCATCGTGATGTGCGCGACCACCTCACGCACCCGCCACCCCACGCACAGTGTCGGGGCGTCCCACTGCTCCGGCGTCAGACCGTCCAGCACGGTTGCCAGGTCGTGCCGCTCCGCCACCACCCAGTCCGGGGTTTCGCTGCCTGCCATGCCGCCCTCCTCGGTTCCGGTCGATCCTCTCCCGATACAGACACGGTATGCGGCGGAAACTCATCGCTCGGGCAGTATGGACGCGTGAAGACCCACCACTATGCGCTGACCGTCACCTGGACCGGGAACCGCGGGGACGGCACCACCCGACCGGACGGCTACGACCGGGACCATGTGGTGTCGGCGCCCGGCAAACCCGACGTGCCGGGCAGCTCCGACCGGTCGTTCCTCGGCGACCCGGCGCGGTGGAACCCCGAGGAGTTGCTGGTCGCCGCACTGTCGCAGTGCCACATGCTGTGGTACCTGGGGCTGGCCGCGGCGGCCGGCGTGGTCGTGGTCGACTACCGCGACGAGCCGACCGGAACCATGTCCGAACATCCCGGCGGTGCAGGCGAATTCACCGAGGTCGTGCTGGCGCCGGTCGTGACCGTGGCCGACGGGTCGATGGCCGCGCGCGCCGAACGGCTGCACACCCGCGCGCACGAGAAGTGTTTCATCGCCCGGTCGGTCAACTTCCCGGTCCGGCACCGTCCGACGGTGCGCGTCGCATGAGCGCCCCGGCACACCGGCTGATCGTCGACGTCGACACCGGCATCGACGACTCCCTCGCCCTGCTGTACCTGCTGGCCAGCCCGGAGGCCGAGATCGCCGGCATCGCCAGCACCGCGGGCAACGTGCCCGTCGAGCAGGTCGCGGCGAACAACCTGAATTGGCTCGCCCTGTGCGGTGCACCCGACATCGAGGTCGCGCTCGGCGCCCGGGTGCCGCTGGACTGCCCGCTGCGCACCACCGAGGACACGCACGGACCCCAGGGCATCGGGTACGCCGTCCTCCCCCCGTCCGGGCGGTCGCTATCGGAGCGGGACGCCACCACCCTGTGGGTCGACCTGGCCCGCGCCCACCCCGGCGAGCTGACCGGGCTGGTGACGGGACCGCTGACGAACCTGGCCCTCGCGATCCGCGAGGAACCCGCACTGCCCCGGTTACTGCGGCGCCTGGTCGTGATGGGCGGGGCCTTCAACCACCCCGGCAACACCACCCCCACCAGTGAATGGAACGTGTCGGTGGATCCGGAGGCGGCCAAGGAGGTGTTCGACGCGTTCTCCGGGCTGCCGGCGGGCCGGCGTCCGATCCTGTGCGGGCTGGACGTCACCGAGACGATCGAGATGACACCGGACCACGTCCGCCGCCTGGCGGAGGCGGCGGGAAGCACACCCGCCGAGATCATCTCCCCCGACGACGGGCCGCAGGTGCGCTCGACCGCGTCCAACCCGGTGATCCGGCACCTGTCCGACGCCATCCGCTTCTACATGGACTTCCACCGCACCCACGACCAGGGTTTCCTGGCGCACATGCACGACCCGTTCGCGGCGGCGGTGGCGCTGAACCCGGCGATCACAAGGACCCGTCCGGCCACCGTCGACGTCGAACTGCACGGCCGGCTCACCCGGGGCACCACGGTCGCCGACTGGGTGGGGCACTGGAACCGGGAACCCAACGTCGACATCGCGGTGAGCACCGACCCGGCCGCGTTCTTCGACGATCTCGTCGACCGGGTCGGGCGCTTCGCGAAATCAGTCGGCTGACGCGTCCGTACCGTCGAACGCGTCGAGGATCTCGGCGGCGGCCAGCGCCGCCGTCAGGGAACCGTCCCGCACCCGCTGTTCGACCTCGCCGCGGATCGCCTTGACCCGGGTGTTGGACGCGAGCCGGCGCAGCAGCTGGTCGTGGACCATCGTCCACGTCCAGTCCACCTGCTGGCGGCGCCGGTTCTCCTCGAACTGACCGGCCGCGGTCAGCACCTCACGATGCCGGCAGACGGTGTCCCAGAAGTCCTCGAGACCGACGCCCTCGAGCCCACTCATCGTGATCACCGGCGGCGTCCACACGGCGTCGTGCGGGTAGATCAGCCGCAGCGCACCCGCGAGTTCCCGGGCGGCGCCCTTCGCCTCCCGCTCGTGCTTGCCGTCCGCCTTGTTCACGGCGACGAGGTCGGCGAGTTCGAGGACACCCTTCTTGATGCCCTGCAACTGGTCGCCGGTGCGGGCCAGTGTGAGGAAGCAGAAGCAGTCCACCATGTTCGCGACCGTCACCTCGGACTGCCCGACACCCACCGTCTCGACGAGGATCACGTCGAAACCGGCGGCCTCGAGCAGCACGATCGTCTCGCGGGTCGCCTTCGCGACCCCGCCGAGGGTGCCCGACGTCGGTGACGGCCGGATGTAGGCGGCCTTCTCGACGGTCAGCCGCGCCATCCGCGTCTTGTCGCCCAGGATCGACCCGCCCGTGCGCGTCGACGACGGGTCGACGGCCAGGACCGCCACCCGGTGCCCCTGCCCGATCAGGTGCATCCCGAGCGCGTCGATGAACGTGGACTTCCCGACGCCGGGCACACCGGTGATACCCACCCGGTGCGCGTTCCCCGACTCCGGCAACAGCTCGAGCAGCAGCCGCTGCGCCGCCTCACGGTGGTCGGTCCGGGTGGACTCGACCAGGGTGATGGCCTTCGCCAGACCGGCGCGCTGGTTGGCGCGCACGGCCCGGGCGAGGGCATCGATGTCGACTGGAGGCCGCCCCATGCTATTCCGGGGTGCCCGTCAGGTCGTGGCCGAGCTGCGCGGCCAGCTTCTCGAGCAGACCGCTGGCGGCGTCCGCGATGACCGTCCCGGGCGGGAAGATCGCGGCGGCACCCGCCTCGTACAGTTCGGCGAAGTCGCCGGGCGGGATGACACCGCCGACCACGATCATGATGTCGGGACGTCCCACCGCCGCGAGGGCTTCCCGGAGCGCAGGCACCAGCGTGAGGTGACCTGCGGCCAACGACGACACACCGACCACGTGGACGTCGTTGTCGGCCGCCTGGTTGGCGACCTCTTCCGGGGTCTGGAACAGCGGTCCCACGTCCACGTCGAATCCGATGTCCGCGAAGGCCGTGGCGATCACCTTCTGGCCGCGGTCGTGGCCGTCCTGCCCCATCTTGGCGATGAGGACACGGGGACGCCTGCCTTCCTCCTCCGCGAACCTCTCGACGAGTTCCGTTGCCTTGTTGATGTTGTCGACCTTTCCGGCCTCGTCCCGGTACACACCGCTGATGGTCCGGATCTCGGCCTGGTGACGCCCGTACACCTTCTCGAGCGCCTCGGAGATCTCCCCGACCGTGGCCTTCGCGCGGGCCGCGTCGATCGCCAGGGCGAGAAGGTTGTTCTCCATGCCGCCCTCGGTGGTGGCCGCGGCGCGGCTCAGTTCGGCGAGCGCCGCCTCGACGGCGTCCGAGTCGCGGTCGGCGCGCAGCCGGTCCAGCTTCTCGAGCTGCTCCTTCCGGACCCGCGAGTTCTCGACCTTGAGGACCTCGATCTCGTCGGCCTCGTCCGGCACGTACTTGTTGACGCCGACGAGCGGCTGCCTGCCGGAGTCGATGCGGGCCTGCGTGCGGGCCGCGGCCTCCTCGATGCGCAGCTTCGGGATGCCCTCGCTGATCGCCTGCGCCATGCCGCCGGCCTCTTCGACCTCGGCGATGTGTGCGCGGGCGCGGTTCGCCAGCTGGTGGGTCAGCCACTCGACGTAGTGCGATCCGCCCCAGGGGTCGATGGGTCGGACGGTCCCCGACTCCTGCTGCAGCAGCAGCTGGGTGTTGCGGGCGATGCGGGCGGAGAAGTCCGTCGGCAGGGCGAGGGCCTCGTCGAGCGCGTTGGTGTGCAGCGACTGGGTGTGCCCCTGCGTCGCCGCCATCGCCTCGACGCATGTGCGGGCCACGTTGTTGTAGACGTCCTGCGCGGTCAGCGACCAGCCCGACGTCTGCGAGTGGGTACGCAGCGACAACGATTTCGCGGACTTCGGTTCGAACTTCGCGACCAGCTCACTCCACAGCAGGCGACCCGCCCGCAGCTTCGCGACCTCCATGAAGAAGTTCATGCCGATCGCCCAGAAGAACGACAACCGGGGCGCGAACTTGTCGATCTCCATGCCGGCGTCGAGGCCGGCACGGATGTACTCGACACCGTCCGCGAGGGTGTATGCCAGCTCCAGGTCGGCGGTGGCCCCAGCCTCCTGGATGTGGTAGCCGGAGATGGAGATCGAGTTGAACTTCGGCATCTTCGCGCTGGTGTACGCGAAGATGTCGGAGATGATCCGCATCGACGGCTTCGGCGGGTAGATGTAGGTGTTGCGGACCATGAACTCCTTCAGAATGTCGTTCTGAATGGTTCCGGCCAGCTGCTCCGGGGCGACACCCTGCTCCTCGGCGGCTACGACGTACAGCGCGAGGATCGGCAGCACCGCACCGTTCATGGTCATCGAGACGCTGACGCTGTCGAGCGGGATGTGGTCGAACAGCTGACGCATGTCGAGGATCGAGTCGATCGCCACCCCGGCCATGCCGACGTCACCCTGCACCCGCGGATGGTCGGAGTCGTAGCCGCGGTGCGTCGCCAGGTCGAACGCCACCGACAGACCCTTCTGCCCGGCGGCGAGGTTGCGGCGGTAGAAGGCGTTGGATTCGGCGGCCGTGGAGAAGCCCGCGTACTGGCGGATCGTCCACGGCTGGTTCACGTACATGGTGGGGTACGGGCCGCGCACGAACGGCGCGGCGCCCGGGAAACTGCCCACCGGGTAGCCCTCGGCCTCGGCGGCATCGCGGTCGGCCTTGGTGAAGACCGGTTTGACGTCGATGCCCTCGGGGGTGGACCACACCACCTGTTCCGGGCTGTAGTGGTTCGCCGCCGCGGCGGCCGCGATCAGCTCGTCCGTCTGCTCCGGGGTCGGGGCGGACGGCTGCGGAAACTGCGGATCCTCCAGTGGCACTTCGGCGAAGCTGCCGATCGCGTGCTTGACCTCGCGAGTAGTCACTTCTTGCTCCCTGTGTCGCCCGAGGAGTCACTCGAGCTCTCGATGGTGTCGAGCAGGCCGGACAGGACCGACACTGCGTCGATACGGGCGGTGACGAATCCGTCGGGCCGGGCGGGGCCGTCCGCGTCGGCGACGACCTTCTCCGGGCCGGCGAGCAGCACGGTGCCGACACCGGCCGCGCGCAGTTCCTCCACTGCGGCGGTGGCTTCGGCGGCGTACCGCTTGTCGGTACCGCAGATCACCGCGATACCGGCGCCGGAGTCCTTCGCGGCGGCGGCGATGCTGCCGTCACCGGTGGCGAGGGGACCGGGGTTGCGGGCTTCGATGCCGCCCGACGCCAGCAGGTTCGTGCTGAACGTGGTCCGCACGTTGTGCTCGGCGACGGGGCCGAGCGGGGCCAGGAAGACGGCGGGTCGTGCACCGCGCGCCGCCAGGTAGGCGTCCGAACGGTCCCGCAGGGCCTCGAACGCCGCGGCGTACCGGGCGACGGTACCGGTCTGGGCGGCGCCCGCGGGCAGCGGCGCTTCGGCGAGGTTCGGGAACTCGTTGACCCCGGTGACGGTGGTCTTGCGGTGCGCGATGTCCGAATCACGTTGGGCGCGGGTGGAAGCGATCCGGTCGCCGATCAGGACCGCGTCGAGTGCGGCGAGGTAGCCGCCCGCCGCCTCGATCTGCTGGAAGAACTCCCACGCCTTGGCCGCCACCTTCTGGGTGAGGTCCTCGACGTACCACGACCCGGCCGCCGGGTCGAGCACCCGGCCGAGATGTGATTCCTCGAGCAGCAGCAGCTGGGTGTTGCGGGCGATGCGGGCGGCGAAGGTCTTCGACACACCCAGCGCCCCGGCGGGCAGTGCGGCGTCGAACGGCAACACCGTGACGGCGTCCGCGCCGCCGACGCCGGCACCGAACGCGGCGAGGGTCGTGCGGAGCATGTTCACCCACGGATCGCGTTGCGCCATCATCGCGGCCGAGGTGACCGCGTGCTGGGGGGCGCCGCCGAAGTCGGAAGCGCCGCAGACCTGGGCGATGCGCGCCCACACCAGCCGCGCCGCCCGGAACTTGGCGATGGTCTGGAACTGGTCGTCGGTGGCCGAGAACCGGAAGCCGAGCTGCCCGAGCGCCTGCCCGATGGTCAGGCCGCTCTCGGTGAGGGCCCGTAGGTACTCGAGGCCCGCCGCGATTGCCGCGCCGAGTTCCTCGGCGTCCGAGGCGCCGGCGTCGTGAAACGCGGTGCCGTCCACGGCGATTGCCCGCACGCTCTCCGAGCGCGCCGCGGACTCGGTCGCGAGGGCCACCGCGTCGCCGAGTTCCACGTCGGCGGCACCGGAGAACGCGCTCGTGAGCGGGGCGGTCCCGAGGTCGACGCGGACCGCGGTGCGGTCGGTGACCCCGTCACCCGCGGCGGCACGGGCGTCGAGCAGCGCGAACAGTGCCCGCGCCGCGAGCGGCGCGTCCGTTCCGGCATCGAGGGTGAGCGGTGCCAGGTCGAGGAGCACCCCGTCGAGCGCCGTTTCCAGCGACCGGACCGGAAGGTTGGCGCCCCCGACGGCGAGCCACAGCGCGCTGACACCGTTCTCCAGGGAGTCCAGGACGGAGCGGTTGACGTCCGCAGCCTCGGCACCCTCGCCGAAGCGGGCACTGACCAGCCAGCCCGCGTTCACGTCCCGGGTGGCGTCCGCGCCACGCACGTAGGGGAAGGTGCCGGGCAGGGGCTGCTCCGGACGCTCGTCGCGGGGGCTGTACAGCGGCGCGACGGTGACACCGTCGTAGGTGACGGTCTCGAGGAGTTTCTGGGGTTCCGGACCGAGTTCCGCGGCATCGATCCGACGCGACTTCGCGAGGACTCCGGCCACGGAGTGCTGCCAGTCGGCGTACGCCCGCGCAGCTTCCTCGGTTTCTGAAGCTAATGACACGGTGTCGGCTTCCTCTCCCTGATGAGCGATCGATCAATACGTTGTGTGACTGTGATGCTAGCCGCAGTTCGGCGCCCCCTATCGTGAGGATCACCACACGATGAATAACCTCAGGTCATGAGCATTGCGCACGAACCGGTGGTCACCGTTCGCACCGCCACACAGCGGTTGTTCGGTCTCGGGGCGCCGACCCGGGAGGTCGACGACCGCGGCGAACCACTCAATCGTATGAGCATGGACATCGGTGCGCTCGCCCCGAACACCGCCCGCACCGCCTACGGCGGCGTCCTCGCCGTGCTGCTCGACGATCTCCTCGGATTCACCGTGTGGGACCGGCGCCGAGCACGCGACGGCCTGGTCACGGCCGAGTTGTCGGTGGACGTCGTGACACCCCGGCGGTGGCAGGGTCCGACGCTGCGGGCGGAGAGCCGGCTCCTCGCACTCACCGCCGACGGCGGCACGTCGACCGCCCGCGTCCACGACTCGGCGGGCACCCTGATCGCCACCGGCACGCTGTGGGGCAACTTCGTGGACCTGCCGGCGCCGGCGGCGGACGGGTCGGCCCTCCCCGACTTCCCGGAGCCGGGGGCCGCCCCGCTCGACTGGATCGGCGGGCGGATCGAGGACGGACCCGGCGTGCGGGTCGTGGTGCCGGCCAATCCGCTGGTCGCGAACAAGCTCGGGTTCATGCACGGCGGCGTCCAGGGCTGCGCGATGGACCTCGCGGCGCGCGCGGCCCTGAGCCGGGACGGCGCGGACATGGACACGGCGTCCGTGCGGATCAACTACTTCCGCCCGGTTCCCCTCGACCGCGACACGACGTTCACCGCGGACGTGGTCAGGGCGGGCCGCTCGGTGGCGGTGGCCCGGGTGGCCGGGACCTCGGGCGGACGGATCTGCGTCGAGGCGACGGTGACCGGGCGCCGCCGGCTGTCCTGACCGCCGCTCGCGGCGCGCCCCGCACGGGTCACCCGGGTAGCCTGGTGCCCTGTGAAGAGACGCCTCGGGGACCGCAGGGTGATCGGCGTCGCAGTACTGGCGGTCGCGTTGGTCGTCGTCGCGCTGCTGGCCCCGCACCCGTCCGTGCTGCAGGTGCGGGAATGGGCGCGGTCGATCGGGCCGGCGTTCCCGCTCGTCTTCTTCGCCGTGCACGCGGTGGTGACGGTGTTTCCGTTCCCCCGCACGGTGTTCACGCTGAGTGCCGGTCTGCTGTTCGGTGCGTGGCTGGGCATCGCGATCGCGGTGCTGGCGTCGACGGTGAGTGCCGTGCTCGCGCTCTACCTGGTGCGCGCCGTGGGCCGGGACGTGGTGTGGCAGCGCATCTCCAATCCGACGATCCGCCGGGTGGACGAGCGGATCGCCCGGCGCGGCTGGCTCGCCGTCGGGTCGCTGCGGCTGATCGCGTTCGTCCCGTTCTCCGTGGTGAACTACTGCGCCGGCGTGTCCTCGATCCGGTTGGTCCCGTACGCGCTGGCCACGGTGGTCGGCGTGCTGCCGGGGACCGTCGGCATCGTCGTTCTCGGCGACGCCCTCACCGGGGAGACGAAGCCGGGACTTCTCGCGCTGTCCGCGGTGTGCATCGTCGTCGGAATCGCCGGACTGGTGGTGGACTCCCGGCGGCCACTGGACGGTTCCGGCGACGCGATGCCGGATGTGGCCGTCGACCACCCCGCCGAGGACGAGTCAATCACACAGCCTTGAACCAGGTAGGTCAAGCTTTGAGTCTTGACATCATGGTATCCAGTTTCTAACCTTGACTCATGTTCGTGTTGACGGTCGACCAGCGCGGAAGCCGCCGCGACGTCGACCGCGTCGCCCAACTGCTCACCGAGTTCGCGAACCGTGACCTCGTCCGCCCGTTCCAGCGGACCGCCGGCGACGAGGTTCAGGCCGTGGTCGCGGACCCGGCCACCGTCGTCGACCTCGCACTCGACCTCGTCGGACGCGAACACTGGAGCATCGGCATCGGCGCCGGCCCCGTCGAAGAACCCCTCCCCGCCGAGACCCGCGCCGGGCGCGGCCCCGCGTTCGAGTCCGCACGGGTCGCCGTCGAACGCGCCAAGAGCGCCCCCGGCCGGGTCGCCGTCGAAGGCTCCGACCCCGACGGCGCCACCGACGCCGACACCGCACTCACCCTCGTCGCGGTCCTGGTCGCGCGCCGCACCGAGGAGGGCCGCGAGGCCGTCGAGCAGATGCGGCACGGCTCCACTCAGACCGAGGCGGCCCGCGCACTGGGCATCAGCAAGCAGGCGGTCTCCCAACGACTCTCCACCGCAGGCTGGCACGTCGAAACCGCCGGACGACGACTGGCCGAACGACTCCTACGCAAGGCGGACACGTGACGACCCTCGCACTCATCGCCCTCGGCGTCGCCGCCGTGGCACCGCTGGCGCTCGCCGCGCCCCGCAGCCCCCGCTGGATGTCGCAGTGGGCGGCGCCGATCGTGGTCGCGCTCGCCCTGGCCGTCGCCGCGCTGGCCGCCTCCGCCACCACCCCGGTCACGGGCTTCGCCCTCGCCGCGACCCTCGTCCTGTGCGTCGCGGCCGCCACCACCGGCGGGGCACCCCTCGTGCTGGCCGCGTTCCGCATCGCCCGCCGCCAGTCCGACGCCGGTTCCGACCCGCGGCCCGACGCCGGGCCGCTGCGCGGCGGACGGATCATCGGGCTCCTCGAGCGCGCCGCCGTCGCGGCCGCGATCCTCGCGGCCTGGCCGGAGGGCATCGCCGTCGTCCTGGCGGTCAAGGGACTGGCCCGCTACCCCGAACTCCGCGAACCGCACGCGTCGGAACAATTCATCATCGGCACGTTCACCAGCGTGCTCTGGGCGATCGCGGTGTGCGGAACGGGACGCGCCCTCATCACCTAGCCACCCGCCACCGGTGCGGGACATTCACCCCCAGGGGTGCGCAGAACCAGCCCTGGGGGTGGTGGGATCCCACCTCGACCCGGACGAGAGTCGTACTCGTCCAGCCCGAGGGAGAAAACATTCGTGCCTACCGATTTCGTGTCCCACGTCCGCGCCCAGGTCGCCATCTACGGCGACGACCGGTCCTACACCTACCACCGTGAGGCCGGCCGCGAACTCGTCGCCGAGGAAGTGACCTACCGCGACCTGGATCGGGACGCCCGCGCCCTCGCGGTCTGGCTGTCGACGCGGCCCGAGGCCGAACACCCGGTGATGCTGCTGTACGTCGACGGACTCGACTTCCTCCGCGCGTTTCTCGGCTGCCTCTACGCCGGGGTGGTCGCGGTCCCCGCACCCGTCCCACACGACGTGCGCAGCATGCAGCGCGTCGCCACCATGTTCGAGGACGCCGACGTGCGCCTCGTCCTGACCACCGCCGCGGTCGCCGAGCCGCTCGACACCTGGATCCGCGACTCCGGGCCGGCCGCCACGGTGTCCGTCGCCGCGACCGACACCATCGAACCGGGCGATCCCGACCACTGGCGACTCCCCGCGCTCGACGGCGACACCCTCGCCTTCCTCCAGTACACCTCCGGTTCCACCAGCGAGCCGAAGGGTGTGATGGTGACCCACGGAAACCTGCTGCACAACGCCGCGGCCATGACCCTCGCCAACGGTGCGGACGACACGGTGACCGGCGCCGGCTGGCTCCCGCACTTCCACGACATGGGGCTGATCGGGATGCTGCTGCTGCCGCTCTACGTCGGCGGGAATCTCGTGTTCATGTCGCCGATGTCCTTCCTCAAGCGGCCGGTGCGGTGGCTGCAGCTGATCGACCGGTACCGCGCCGACATGACCCTCGGCCCGAACTTCGCGTACGACCTCGTCGCCCGCCGGATCTCCGACGACCAACTGGCCGGACTGGATCTCTCCTCGGTGCGGGTCGCGCTGAACGGGGCCGAACCCATCCGGCCACGCACCCTCGACGCCGTCTCCGACCGGCTCGCACCCTACGGCTTCCCGGCGGGCGCGTTCCTGACCGCGTACGGGATGGCCGAAGTGACGCTGCTCGCCACCGCGAGCGAGGTGGGCTGCGCCCCACGGTATCTCGACGTCGACGCCGCCGCGCTGGAGCGCCACGAGCTCACCCCGACGGTCGGCGGTGTCCGGCTGGTCGGCAGCGGCCGGCCGTTCGGGTGCGACATCCGCATCGTCGACCCGCACACCGGCCTGGAACTGCCGACCGGCCGGGTCGGGGAGATCTGGATCTCCGGTGGCAGCGTCGCCGCCGGCTACTGGAACCGGCCGGACGAGACCGAGGCGAAGTTCCGCGCCACCCTCGCCGGCGACGGACCGTACCTGCGCACCGGCGACCTCGGGGTGACCGACGACGACGGTCACCTGTACGTCACCGGCCGCCTGAAGGACCTGCTGATCGTCAACGGCCGCAACCTGTACCCGCAGGACATCGAGGAGGCCGTGCGAGACCTGCATCCGGCGCTCACCGGTGCCACCGGGGTGGTGTTGTCGATGGATACCGGGCAGCACGAGCGGCTGCTGGTGATCCACGAGGTCAAGACCGCGCTGATCGACGACCTGACGCTGCCCGGCCTCGCACGCCGGATCCGGCTCGCCGTCGCCCGCGACTTCGACGTCCACGCCCCGAGCGTGGTGCTCGTCGACCGGCACGGGGTGCACCGCACCACGAGCGGGAAGGTCCAGCGCAGATCGATGCGCGCGTCGTTCCTGCAGTCCCGCGTCGACGCGGTGCTGCACGAGGAGATCGACCCGGCGGTGCAACGCCTCCGGACCACCGCCGTCGCAGCACCCGCCTGACCCCCGATCACCGACCAGGAGAGAACCCCATGCGTATCCCCGAACAGAGCACCCCGCGCGACCACGCACCCGTCATCGACTGGCTCGCCGGACGGGTGGCCTTCCACACCGAACAACCGGTGCGCGAGGTCGACCCCCACCTGCCCCTCGCCGAACTGGGAATCGAATCGGTATCCGCGGTGAGCCTGTGCGGCGAGATCGAGGACCGCTGGGACCTCGAACTCGATCCCACCGTGGTGTTCGAGTATCCGACCATCGCCGAGATGGCCGTCTTCGTCGTCGACGAAGCGGCAGCTCGGTACCGGACGGCCTCATGACCGACGTCGCCGTCGTGGGCCTCGACTGCCGCTTTCCGCAGGCACCCGACGCCGACGCGTTGTGGACGCTGCTGATGGGCGGCGGCGACGGAATCACCGACGTCCCCGCCGGGCGATGGAACGCGGACGACGTCTACGACGCCGGCCGGTGGTCCCGGCAAGGTCAACAACCGCAGCGGCGGATTCCTCGCCGACGCGGACGCGTTCGACCACGAATTCTTCGGCGTCGCGCCCCGCGACGCCGCGGCGATGGACCCGCAACAGCGGCTGCTGCTGCAGGCGGCGTGGCGGGCATTCGAGGATGCTGCCCTGGACCCGCGCGCCCAGGCCGGGTCGAACACCGGCGTGTACATCGGCGTCATGGCCAACGAATGGAATCTCCAGATGCGGGACGTCTCGCGCATCACCCCCCAACTCGGCAGCGGCAACGGCTATTTCATGACCGCCAACCGGGTGTCCTACCACCTGAACCTGCAGGGCCCGAGCATGGCGATCGACACCGCCTGCTCGTCGTCCCTCGTCGCCGTCCATCTGGCCTGCGCGGCACTGCTGTCCGGGGACTGCGATCAGGCCCTCGCCGGGGGCGTCAACCTCACCCTGACCCCCACGGTGAACGTCTTCTACACCCAGGCCGGGCTGTCCGCGCCGGACGGCCGGTGCAAACCGTTCAGCGGAACGGCCGACGGCATCGGTCGCGGCGAGGGTGTCGCGGTACTCGTGTTGCGCCGGCTGGAGGACGCGCAGGCCGAGGGCCTGCCGATCTACGCGGTGATCAAGGGCAGCGCCGTCAACAACGACGGCCGCAGCAACGGGATCACCGCACCCAACCGCTGGGCCCAGCAGCAGGTCGTCCAGACGGCCTACCGGCGTGCGGGTGTCACGCCCGCGCAGGTCGCGTTCCTCGAGGCGCACGGCACCGGAACGGTGCTCGGCGACATGATCGAGATCAAGGCCCTCGGTCACGTCCACGGGGTGTCCCGGCCGCAGCCGTGCGCGATCGGATCGATCAAAGGCAATCTCGGCCACACGGAGGGAGCGGCCGGCGTGGCCGGTCTGATCAAGGTGGCCCTGTCCCTGCACCACCGCGTGGTACCGCCGAGCCGCTACGCGGAGGACGCGAACCCGCGACTCCGCCTGGCGGACAACGGCCTCCGGCTCCTGTCCGAGCCGATGACGTTGCCCGGCGGCGACGTGCACGGCGCCGTCAGCAGTTTCGGGCTCGGCGGCACCAACGCCCACATGCTGCTGGCCGCGGCGCCCGCCCCCGACCCCGCCGCGCCGACTGCCGGCGGCGGCGTGCTCACCCTGTCCTCGAACAACCGGGATGGCCTCGCCCGCAACGCCGCCGTCCTGGCCGACGATCTCGCACGACCCGGCGCCGACCTGGGCCGGGCATGCTGGACCACCAACACGGTCAAGGCATCCGGGCGCCACCGCCTCGCGCTCACCGTGCACGACCGGGACGAGGCCGTCGCGGCGCTGCGCGCGGTCGCGGACGACGAAGACCTGCTCGCGTCGCTGTCCGGCGCGACCCGCCCCGTGAGCATCGGCTGGTTCTTCACCGGTCAGGGCGCGCAGTACCCGCGAATGTCCCGCGCACTGCACGAGCACCACGGCGGCTACCGGCGCGCACTGTCCGACGTGGACGAGCGGATGACGCCGCATCTGGGCCGATCGGTGCGGGAGATGCTGTTCGATGCCGGCGACGACATCCACCGGACCGAGTTCGCGCAGCCCGCCCTGTTCGCGGTCGAATACGCGCTCGCCCGGACGCTCGGCGAGCTGGGTATCGAACCGGCGTGGATGGTCGGTCACAGCGTCGGCGAGTACGCCGCCGCGGCGCACGCCGGCGTGTTCGATCTGGACGACGCGTGCCGGCTCATCGTCGCGCGGGGCCGGCTCATGCAGCAACTGCCCGCGGGCGGGACGATGCTCGCGGTCCGGGCCACCCCGGACGAGGTCGCCGACCTGCTCGCCGGCGAACCCGCGGCCGCGCTGGCGGCGGTGAACGGGCCGCGGGACGTGGTGCTGTCGGGGGCGGCCGACGCACTCGAACGCCTCGCCGCCGCACTGACCGTGGCCGGACTCCGCGTCCGCCGGCTCACCGTCTCGCATGCCTTCCACTCCCCCGCCATGGCGCCGATGCAGGACGCGTTCGCGGAGGTCGCCGCCGACTGCACGTACCGGCGGCCCGAGATCCCGATCTTCTCCACCACACGCGGCCGGTTGCTCGACGTCGACGAGCCGATGGACGCGGCCTACTGGACCGACCACATCACGGCGACCGTGCGGTTCGCGGACGCCACCGCGGCCGCCCTGACCTGCGATCCGACCCACCTGATCGAGGTGGGCCCCGCACGAATCCTGTTGCCGCTCACAGCCCGAGCCCAGCCCGATTCGCCCGCGCGGCACCTGGCACCGTGCCCCGGTCCGGCCGCGACCGGGGCCGAACTCCCCGACACCGTCGCCGCCCTGTACCGGGACGGACTGAACCCCGCGTGGGATGCGGTGTACGAGCCGGGCTCACGGGTCCGGCTGCGGCTCAGCGGATACGAGTTCGCCACCACCGCCCGCTTCTGGACACCCGAGGACGCATCCGCGGCCGCGCCGACCCCCGCACCCGTCCACACACCCGACCCCGAGGACACCACCATGGACCAGCTGATCGCGCTCTTCCGGGAACAGGCCGCCGTTCTCGCCGCTGCCGCCAACGGCGCACCCGCGGTTACCCTCCCCGCGCCGGCGCCGGCGCCGGACTCCGGGCCGGGTCCCGCGACAGCGGTCGGCGACGTCGCGAGCAGGGTGCGCACGGAAGTCGCCCGGGTCAGCGGATTCCCCGCGGCCGCACTGAAGTCGACGCAGACGATCGTCGGCGACCTCGGATTCGACTCGATCATGATCACCGACCTGTTCGGCGGGGTGAGCCGCGCATTCCCCGGGCTCGTCGTCGAACCGAACTGGTTCTTACCGAACCGCACACTCGGCGAAGTGATCGAGCACGTGACCGCGTCCCGCGCACCCGGGTCGCGCCGCACCGTGACGGCTGTCCCGGAACCGGAACAGACCGTGGCACCCGAGTTCCGCATCGCGGAGTTCCCGGAGGTTCAGGCGCTCGCCGCACGGCTGACCTCCGCCGAGGGGCTCGGGGTCACCAACCCGTACTTCCTCGTCAACGACGGCGTCACCCGGGACACGTCGACGATCGGGGGCGCGGAGGTCGTCAACTTCTCCAGCTACAACTACCTCGGCATGTCCGGGCACCCCGCCGTCGTCTCGGCCGTGCAGGACGCGGTCGCCCGCTACGGCAGTTCCTGCTCGGCCAGCCGGCTGCTGTCCGGGGAGAAACCGGTACACCGGGAACTCGAAGCCGAACTGGCCGGGCTGCTCGGCACCGAGGACGCGATCGCCCTCGTCAGCGGACACGCCACCAATGTCACGGTCATCGGTCATCTCCTCGGGGAGGGCGACCTGATCATCCACGACAGCCTCGCGCACGACAGCATCCTGCAGGGCTGCGCACTGTCCGGCGCCACCCGGCGTCCCTTCCCGCACAACGACCACGTCGCGCTGGACGCGCTCCTCACCGCGATCCGCTCGCAGTACCGGCGGGTGCTGATCGTCATCGAGGGCGTCTACAGCCAGGACGGCGACATCCCCGACCTGCCCGCGATGATCGCGGTGAAGAAGAAGCATCAGGCGCTGATGATGGTCGACGAGGCGCACAGCATCGGGGTGCTCGGCGCCACCGGCGGGGGCATCGGCGAGCACTTCGACGTCGACCGCGACGACGTGGAGCTGTGGTCCGGCACGATGTCGAAGGCCCTGGCCGGCTGCGGCGGCTACGTCGCGGGCAGCGCCGAGCTCATCCGCTTCCTGAAGTACACGACGCCCGGCTTCGTCTACAGCGTCGGGATGACGCCGATGAATGCCGCGGCGTCCCTGGCCGCGATCCGCCAGATGCGCGCCGAACCCGAGGCACTGGACCGGTTGCGGCGCAACTCCCGGCTCTTCCTGCAGCTCGCCACGGACGCCGGAATCGACACCGGGGACTCGAAGGACACCCCGGTCATCCCGTGCATCGTCGGGGATTCACTCCGCACCCTCGCCCTGTCCAACGCACTGCTCCGGCGCGGCATCAACGTGAACCCCATCCTCTACCCGGCCGTGCCGGAAGACCTCGCGCGGCTGCGCTTCTTCGTCACCTCGTGTCACTCCGAGGACCAGATCCGGTCCACGGTGGCAGCTCTCGCCGACGAACTCGCCACGCTCGTCGCGGCCGCGTAGCGCCGTGCCCGGCCCCCTCCGGCTGTTCTGCTTCCCCCACGCCGGCGGCGGACCCTCGACGTACCGGCACTGGCACCGCGCCCTGAGCCCGCACGTGTCGGTGTGGCCCGTGCAACTGCCCGGGCGGGAGAGCCGTGCCGGCGAGGCCGGATTCACCGACGTCGAGTCCCTCGTCACCGCACTCGAGTCCGAGCTCGCCGAACCGCTCGCGCAGCCGCACGTCTTCTTCGGGCACAGCATGGGCGCGCTGGTGGCGTACCGGCTCGCGTGCCGGAGGCGCGCGGCCGGGCACCCGCTCCCGCGGGCGCTGCTGCTCTCCGCGTACTCGGCGCCGCACCTACCCTCGCCGCTGCCGCCGGTCGACGACCTGGACGACCCGGCCCTGATCGAGTTGCTGCGCGCCACGGGCGGGCTGCCCGCCGACCTCCCGGCCCGGCCGTCGTGGCGGGACCGCTGCCTCCCCGCGCTGCGGGACGATCTCCGGCTCTGCACCGGTTACTGCGATCCCGCAGACCCGCCGCTGCCCTGTCCGGTACATGTGCTCGGCGCGGACGCCGATCCGCTGGTCGGCGAGCGGGATCTGCAGGCCTGGGATCGGCACACCACGCAGCTGCGCGAGGTGCACATCATGCCGGGCGATCACTTCTACCTCGAGCACACACCCGAACAGCTCTTCCGTGTGCTCCGGCCGGTGCTGCGCCGGTACGCCGCGTCGGAGTCGGTCAGTGACCCGGCGGGGTGACCGGCGGCGGCAGCTGCCCCGGCGCGCCCCCCGGATCCAGCGGCGCATGCTCGTCGGCGCCACCGGTCTGCGCGAGCGGTCCCGGCCCGTCGACCGGACGACGTGCCTCGACCTCCGCGGCGCGGACGGCCTGCGCGATCGCCGGGTCGGACTTGGTCTCGAACCAGTCGGCGACCTCCGCCGAATCGTCCTCGGGCTTGGGCAGATCCTCCTCCGCGCTCGACGGCTCGTACCGGAACACCCCGTCCTGCCCCTGCGCGCCGAGCGTCTTCGCGAACCCCTTGAGGGCGTCACCGAAGTCGCTGGGCACCAGCCACACCTTGTTCGCATCGCCCTGCGCCATCTGCGGCAACGTCTGCAGATACTGGTAGGCGAGGAGTTCGGGGGTGGGCTTGCCGGATTTGATTGCGGCGAACACCTTTTCGATCGCCTTCGCCTGTCCCTGCGCCTGCAGGTACTTCGCGGCCCGGTCACCCTGCGCCCGCAGGATGCGGGACTGCCGCTCACCCTCCGCGGTGAGGATCGACGCCTGCTTCGCGCCCTCCGCGGCGAGGATGCGGGACTGCTTGTCGCCCTCCGCCGTCTTGATCGCCGACTCCCGGTGACCCTCGGCGGTGAGAATGGTGGCCCGCTTCTCGCGGTCCGCCTTCATCTGCTTCTCCATCGACTCCTGGATCGACGGCGGCGGATCGATGCTCTTGAGCTCGACCCGGGCGACGCGCAGACCCCACCGTCCGGTGGCCTCGTCCAGAACGCCACGCAACTGCCCGTTGATGGAGTCACGGGACGTCAGTGTCTCCTCCAACGTCATCCCGCCGACGACGTTGCGCAGCGTGGTGGTGGTCAACTGCTCGACACCGACGATGTAGTTGCTGATCTCGTACACCGCGGCCTGCGGGTTGGTGACCTGGAAGTACACCACGGTGTCGATGTTCAGCGTCAGGTTGTCCTGGGTGATCACCGGCTGCGGCGGGAACGACACCACCCGTTCACGCAGGTCCACCTTGGCCCGGATGCGGTCCGCGAAGGGGATCAGGAACGTCAACTGGCCCGACACGGTCCGCGCATACCGGCCGAGTCGCTCGATCACCGCGGCCTCTGCCTGCGGCACCAGGGCCACCGATTTGGCCACCACCAGCGCGACGAACAACACGAGCACGATCAACACGATGAGCGCTGCCATCTACGGTCCCCTCCATACGACGGCGGTCGCGCCGTCAATTTGCATTACCGTCACGGTCGTTCCCGGTGGATACACTTCCGTGCTGTCGAGCGGGCGTGCCGTCCAGACGTCGCCGCCGAGCTTGATCTGCCCCGCGTGTTCGGCGACCTCCTCGAGCACCAGGGCCTGCTTGCCGGTCAGCGCCTCGATCCCCGTCGGGGTCGGCGGCGGGGTCTCGAACTTACGCAACAACACCGGCCGCACCCCGAGGATCAGGGCGAGGGACAGCACCCCGAAGATCACCGCGTCGACCCAGACCGGGAAGTCGGTGATCGCGGTGACCCCGGCCGTGGCCAGCGCACCGCCCGCCAGCATGAGGAGGAAGAAGTCCCCCGTCAACGCTTCCGCGGCGGCGAGCAGCACCCCCGCTACCAGCCAAATCAATGCAGCCACAACACCATCTAACCAGAATCTGCAGAACCGACGGTGACGAAGTCGACCAGCTGTTCGACCGCGCCGATCAGCGGCGCCTCGAGGTCCCGGAACGTGTCGACGGCCGAGTAGACGCGGCGCCAACCGTCGCGCGGTGTCCCCCACCCCAATTCGCGGCACACCCCGGTCTTCCAGTCCTCACCGCGCGGGATCTTCGGCCACGCCTCGATCCCCACCGCCGACGGGCGGACCGCCTCCCACACGTCGATGAACGGGTGCCCGGTCACGAGCACGTTCGGCCCGAGCCCCTGGGTCAGCTGGGTCTCCTTCGACCCGGTGACGAGGTGATCGACGAGGACGCCGACGCGCCGTCCGGGACCGGGCCGGAACTCGGCGAGCCGCTCCCCGAGATTGTCGAGACCCTCGAGGTGCTCGACGACGACACCTTCGACGCGCAGGTCGTGCCCCCACACCCGTTCCACGAGGGCGGCGTCGTGCACGCCCTCCACCCAGATCCGGCTCGCCAGCGCCGTCCGCGCCCGCAACCCCTCCACTTTGGTGGATCCCGACGCCGATCGGGTGGTCACCGGACCGGCGGGCTTGGCCGCCGGGCGGACCAGGGTGACCGGTTTCCCGTCGATCAGGAACGCCGCCTCCCGCATAGCGAACAACCGGGTGCGCCGCGCCCCGTCCTCGAGCCGGACGAAATCGCCGTCGTAGGTGCGCTCGAACCCCACCACCGCCCCGCAGAACCCGGTGCCCGCGTCCTCGACCACCAGGTCCCGCTCGGCCGGGACGGTGGGCGTCACGGGCTTCCTCGCGCGTGGGTGTCCGGAAAAGATGTCGCCGTATCTGTCGCCTCCGCTCACGGGCGCTGACGCTATGCGAGCGGCGCCGTTACGCACACTCCGCCACGCCGACATATGCTCGTTTATCGTGACTTCACCCAGCGCCACTCTCACCGTGTGGGCCAGTTCCTGGCTCGCCGGGAACAGTGCACCCGACGACGTCATCGACGCCCTCCACGCGTGGGCGCCGATGCATCTCGCCTGCGCGGAGGATCCCGTGACGGCGGGGCGCACCGGGCTGCCGTGGCCCGACCCCCAGGACGCCGGGGTGACCGCGCTGCTCCAGACGATGCGCCGCGCCGTCTCGCAACCCGAGACGGAGATCCGGCTGGTCCTGCCCGGGCCGGGGGACGTGCGCGGGCTTCCCGCGGGCACCGAGTTCGCGTCCGCCGCGATCAGCGCGGGCGAGGGTGTGCTCGTCGGACCGCCCGGCCGGTCCGGAACGGGGCTCGTCCCGCACGTCGAGGGTCCCGACGTGCTGCGCTGGACGGTGTCGACGATCGAGCGGCTCCCCCTCGACGCCCACCACACCGGACTGGGCGAGGCCGAGTTCACGATGCGGCAGGCAGTCCGCGACGCGGCGGCCGCGCTGGAGGCGCTGCACATGCTCGATTCCGGATTCGGCGCCGACCCGCGGGCGCTGATCGCCGATGCGCTGGCGCAGTCCGCGCGGCACCGGTATCCGACGACGATCCCCCCGCGGGCGCTGCGGATCCTGGACTCGGCCGATCAGGTGGCCGCGATCCTCACGGTCGCCGAGCAGATGGCGCCCGCGCGCACCGTGTCCGCGTCGGGTGCGGCCACCCTGGAGGACCTGCTGCGGCCCCTGCGTTCGGCGGTGCGCTCGGCGCGCACCGCCGCCGTCAATGCGTGTGCGCGGGACGGCCTGACGGCCTGACCACGGCCTTGCAGCAGTCGATCGCGCAGGACTGTCCGTCGCGGGCCGAACCGAGCAGCGGCTCGGACCCGAGTCGCTCGGCGGGCGTGCCGGCCAGCTGCTCCGTCACCAGAGCGACGACCAGTTCCGCGAAGCGCCGATCCGTTCCGGGGGTGGCCGCACGCACGAAGTCGATGCCGAGTTCAGCCGCCTTGTCCCGGGCCTCGGTGTCGAGATCCCACACCACCTCGAGGTGATCGGACACGAATCCCACCGGGCACACGATCACCGCACCGACACCGCGGCCGGCGAGGACGTCCAGGTGGTCGCAGATGTCCGGCTCGAGCCACGGCACCTGGGGTGGCCCGGACCGGGACTGCCACACCAGGTCGAAATCGTCGAAGCCGGCGGCGCGGGCGGTGAGCCGGGCCGCCTCGGCCACCTGCCGGCTGTAGAGACGACCGCCTTCTGCCGGCGGTCCCGCGTTGACGTCCGCGGACACCGGCACGGAATGCGCGGTGAACACCAGCCGTGCGTCGGCCCGCCGCTCGGCGGGAAGCTGTGCCGCGGCCTCGCGGACGGCGTCGGCGAATGCCCCGATCAGCAGCGGGTGGTCGTAGTATTGCCGCAGCTTCAGCAGGTGCGGTGCCCCGTCCCCCGCCGCGGCCCGCGCCCGCGCGACGTCCTCGTGGTACTGCCTGCAGCCCGAGTACCCGCCCCACGCCGACGTCGGGAACACGAGGGCGGACCGCACCCCGTCCGCACCCATCCGGGCGACGGTGTCCTCGACCATCGGATGCCAGTTCCGGTTACCGAAATAGACGGGCAAATCCATTCCGGCGCTTGCCAATTCGGTTTCGACGCGGGAGATGATGTCGCGATTGAGGGCGTTGATCGGCGACACGCCCCCGAAATGCAGGTAGTGCTCGGCGACCGCATCCAGCCGTTCGGGTGGCACCCCCCGGCCCCGGGTGACGTTCTCCAGGAACGGGCGCACGTCGGCGGGCTGCTCCGGACCCCCGAACGACAACACGAGAAGTGCATCGAATTGGGAACCGGAACCGTCCGTCGAATTCGCAGCGATCATGATCCCCATCTTCCGTGGTGCCGTTCGGGGCGCACTCCCCGGGTCGTGCCCTAGCCGGCCATGGCGTGGGCGCCACCGTCGACGTAGATGATCGACGCGGTGGTGCCGGGCAGCCAGTCGGACAGCACGGTGCACACGGTCTTCGCGACCGGCTCCGGGTCGTCGACGTTCCAGCCGATGGGCGCACGCTCGTCCCACGCCGTGTTGAGTTCGTTCATCTGCTTGGCGTCGTCGGTGGCGGTACCGGCGATGGCCTTGGCGGCGAGGGTCTTGATCGGGCCCGCCGCGACGAGGTTGGAGCGGATACCGCGTTCGCCGACCTCCTTGGCGACATACCGGTTCACCGACTCGAGGGTGGCCTTGGCGACACCCATCCAGTTGTAGAACGGCACCGCGCGCGCGGGATCGAAGTCCATACCGACGATCGACGCATTGTCGTTCAGCACCGGCAGCAGCGCCTTCGACAGCGACGCGTACGAGTAGGCGGAGACCTCGAAGGCCACTCCCACATCGGACCACGGTGCGTCGAAGAACGGGCTGCCCAGGCAGGACCGCGGCGCGAACGCGATGGAGTGCACGACGCCGTCGACACCCTCGGGCGCGATCTCCCGGATGCGGTCGGCGAGGCTCGCGAGGTGCTCCGGGTTCTGCACGTCCAGTTCGAGCGCGGGCGGCACCGGCTGCGGCAGGCGCTGCGCGATGCGGTCGATCAGCCGGAGACGGTCGAATCCGGTGATGATCACCTTGGCGCCCTGTTCCTGGGCGACCTTGGCGACGTGGAACGCGATGGACGCGTCCGTGATGATGCCGGTGACGAGAATGGTCTTACCTTCGAGCAATCCGCCCATGAGGTGTCCTCCTGTGAGAAAAAGTCCGGGAAGTGGAGTGGGGAGAGCTAGTGGCCCATGCCGAGGCCGCCGTCGACGGGGATCACCGCGCCGGAGACGTAGGCGGAATCGTCGGAGGCCAGGAAGCTCACCACCGCGGCGACCTCCTCGGGCTTGCCCTGCCGCTGCAGCGGAACCGCGCCGGTGATCATGTCCTTGTACTTGTCGTCGAGGACCGCGGTCATGTCGGTGTCGATGAAGCCCGGGGCCACCACGTTCGCGGTGATCGAACGGGAACCGAGCTCACGGGTCAGCGACCGCGCGATGCCGACCACACCGGCCTTGGACGCCGCGTAGTTCACCTGGCCGGGACCACCGGCGAGACCGACCACGGACCCGAGGAACACGAACCGGCCGAACCGCGCCCGCAGCATCGACCGCGTGGCCCGCTTCGCGACGCGGAACGCGCCGGTCAGGTTGGCGTCGACGACGGAGGTGAACTGCTCCTCGGTCATCCGCATGATCAGCGTGTCGTCGGTGATGCCGGCGTTCGCGACGAGAACCTCGACGGGACCCTGGTGCGCTTCGACCTCCTTGAAGGCGCGGTCGACCGACTCGGTGTCGGTGACGTCGCACTGGACGCCGAACAGGCCGTCCGGCGCACCCGAGCCGCGGTGCGTGACCGCGACCTTGTGGCCGTCCGCCGCGAGGCGCTGCGCGACAGCGAGGCCGATCCCGCGGTTGCCGCCGGTGACGAGCACCGACCGGGGAGTGGACACCGTCCTAACTGACGCGTCAGTAGTTTGTGGGGTAGACATGGGGATCAACCTATCTGTTCAGATGTGCAGAAGTGGAAGCGCGGGGCCGCGGTGGAACGCAGATCACGGCAGCCGTTGACGCAGGACCAGCGCGAGGATCAGCCCCGCCGTGGCGGACAGGACACCCAGCACGAGCCAGGGGCGGCTGGCGTCGCCGCGGGTGGTCTCGAAACCGATCTGCTCCTCGAGGGTGTCGTAGACGTCGCGCAGTTCCTCCAGGCTCGAGGCCGTGAAGAAGCTGCCGCCGGAGAGATTCGCGATCTCCCGCAGCGACGGATCGTCGACGGGCACCGGAATGCGTTCGTCCTCGATCTCGACCTTGCCGTAGCTGGTGCCGAACGAGATCGTCGAGATGGGGACGTCCTTGTCCTTCGCCTGCCGGGCCGCGGTGAACCCGCCGCGCGGATCGTCCGGGTTCTCGGGCACCGTCTGCTTGCCGTCCGAGAGCAGCACGATGCGGGCGGGCGGCGCCTGATCACTGCCGCCGAGCACCGCGGCCAGCGTGTCGATCGACTGCAGCGAGGTGAAGATCGCCTCACCGGTGGCGGTCCGCTCGCTCAACTGCAGATTGTCGATCGCGACCTTCGACGCCTCCCGGTTGGTGGTCGGCGACACCAGCACCGACGCCGTGCCGGCGAACGCGACGAGACCGAGGTTGATGCCGGGGGTGAGCCCGTCGGCGAACGACTTCGCGGCGTCCTGCGCCGCGGCCAGCCGGGTCGGTTCCACGTCGGTCGCCTTCATCGACAACGACACGTCGATGACGAGGATCACGGTGGCCCGGTTCCGCGGAACCCGCTTGTCCTCCGTCGGACCGGCCAGCGCCACACTGAAGAACACCAGCGCCAGCACCATCAGCAGCGCCGGAATGTGCCGGGCCCGGCCCGGCCGCGACGGCGCGACCTTCTCGAGGAGAGCGAAGTTGGTGAACCGCAGGGTGTGCTTCTGCCGCTGACGCTGCACCCACACGTATCCCGCGACCAATGCCACGACGACCAGGAGGAACAGCAGCCACCACGGTGAGGTGAACTGGGAAAGGCTCACCGGCGGGACCTCTGGTTCGTCGCGGTCCCGTAACTGTGCTTCCGGGCGGACACGAACCGCACGACATCCGAGATCCAGTCCCGGTCGGTGCGCAGACTGAGCAGCGGGGCGCCGCAGCGCCGCAACGACTGCTCCACCTGCAGGCGGTGCTCGTCCGCGGCCCGCGCGAAGTCGGCGCGCAGTTGCGGTGTGGTCGTGAACTCGCGGGTCCGTCCGGACTCCGGATCGTGCAGCACTACATCCCCTATGTCGGGTAATTCCAGATCTCGCGGGTCGAGCACCTCGACACCGAGTACGTCGTGGCGTCCCGAGATCGCCCGCAGCGACCGCTCCCAGTCGATCGGTCCCAGGAAGTCACTGATGACGACGGCCAGACCGCGGCGACGCTGGGGGCGGCGCAACGACTCCACCGCACCCTGCAGGTCGCCCCGCACCCCGTCCGGGGCGTGCGGGGTGGTCGCGATCTGACGCAGCATCGCCTGCGCGTGGATGCGGCCACCGCGGGCCGGGATCCGGGTGGTCTGGGCGCCGGTCGAGACGATCGCCCCGATCCGGTTCCCGCCGCCGCTGGTCAGATGCGTGACGGCGGCGGCAGCAGCCACCGCGAGGTCCCGCTTCTCGCAGCCGGCGGTACCGAAGTCGAGGCTCGACGACAGATCGACGACGAGCCACGTCTCGAGCTCCCGGTCGGCCACCGACTGCCGGACGTGCGGGTGCGTCGTCCGTGCGGTCACCGACCAGTCCATCTGACGCACATCGTCGCCCGGCTGGTACTCGCGGGCATCACCCGGTTCGGAGCCCGGTCCCGGGATCAGGCCCAGATGGTCGCCGTGCAGCACGCCGTCGAGGCGGCGGCGGACGGTCAGTTCCAGCGTCCGCAGCGCGGCGGACAGTTTGGGATCACGGAGTTCGCCGGAGCGGAACGACGGCGGCGGGCCGGAGCTCTGCGCACCGGCGGTACGCGCACTCACCGTGGCTGGCTCATCGCCGTCGGTCCGGGCACCGACGTGGACGGGACGGGCGGTCCGTGCTGACCGGCGGGAGCCGCCGGGACCGTGGTCGGCTGTGCGGCGATCTGCGGCAGACCCACGGTCTGCAGCACGCGGGAGATGACGTCGTCCGGGCTGACCTCGTCGGCGAGGGCGTCATAGGACAGCACGAGACGGTGACGCAGCACGTCCGGGATCACCTCGAGCACGTCCTGCGGCACCACGTAGTCACGCCCGCGCAGCAACGCCAGCGCCCGCGCCGAGGAGATGATGCCCAGCGTCGCGCGCGGAGACGCGCCGTACGCGATCCAGCCGTCGACCTCGGGCAGACCGAACTCGGCCGGCGTGCGCGTGGCCGCGATGACCCGGACCACGTAGTCGACGAGCGCATGGTGCACGAAGACACCGCTCGCGACCTTCTGCAGACGGACGAGCTCCTCCGGATCGAGGACCTGGTGGGGTTCCGGCGCATCGACACCCATCCGGTAGACGATCTCGCGCTCCTCCTCCACCGTCGGGTAGTCGACGAGGATCTTGAACAGGAAGCGGTCGCGCTGCGCCTCCGGCAGCGGGTACACACCCTCGTTCTCGATCGGGTTCTGCGTCGCCATCACCAGGAACGGGTCGGGCATGTGGTACCGCTTGCCGCCGATCGACACGTGCCGCTCGGCCATCACCTCGAGCAGCGCCGACTGCACCTTCGCCGGCGCACGGTTGATCTCGTCGGCGAGCACGAAGTTCGCGACGACGGGACCGAGTTCGGTGTCGAACTCCTCGCGCCCCTGCCGGTAGATGCGCGTACCGATCAGGTCGGTGGGCACCAGGTCGGGGGTGAACTGGACACGCGAGAAGGATCCGCCGACCACCTTCGCGAACGTCTCGACGGCCAGGGTCTTCGCGACACCCGGCACACCCTCGAGCAGCACATGGCCTTTCGCGAGCAGACCGACCAGGATTCGCTCCACCAGCCGGTCCTGCCCGACGATCACGCGCTTGACCTCGTAGATCGCGCGTTCCAGCGTCTGCACGTCGGCGGCGAGACTGGGCGCGACCGTCTTCGTCGTCGCGCTCTGCGTGCCCGCATTCTGTGAGGGTGCATTCGGCGCGGGGACGTTCTGGGGGCCCGATCCGTTGGCGGCACCCCCGTTCTTCACACCTTCGGGAGCGGCCGTCGCGGGCGACTCCTTCCGGGCTGCACCCTCCGATACCGCATCATCACGTGAGGTCACCAAGAATCCACCGCTTTCACCTAGATCGTTCCGCCCGTTCACGTACTTGCTCAACTATTCCAGGTGCAAGCAACCCCCGCCGCAACCAAGCACGATCCGCACTGCGGACTACTTCATCGACATCATGGATCACGACACCATACGGACAGCGTAAGGGGTCATGCCATCCCATCGCACCGGGGAGATCTTGACGACGTCGCCCGACTGGGGAGCCTCGAGCATCTGGTCGTCGCCGAGATACAGGGCGACGTGCTGGCTCGCGTTCGGGCCCCAGAAGATCATGTCGCCGCGCTGCATCTCCTCCGACGGAATCTGCTCCCCCGCGGTGTACTGATAACCGGTGTAGTGCGGCAGGGAGATGCCGATCCCGGCGAACGCGTAGATCATCAGACCGGAGCAGTCGAAACCGACCTTGTTGAAGTCGCCGTAACTGTCGGCGACACCGCCGTCGCGGATGCCGAGGGTGGGACCGTTCTCGTCGCCGCCACCCCACGCGTACTCCACACCGATCTGGGACAGTCCCCGGTCGATGACGGTCTCGATGGCCTCGCTGCCGGTCAGGTCCTCACCGCTGGTCGACGGTTTCGACTTGGGGGTGGACTTGGGCGTGGTCGTCCCGCCGTCGGCGGAGTCCTCGTCCTCCGAGTCGTCCTCGATCGTGGTGTGCGCGCGCTGCCCCGCGGCGAGTTCGGCGGCGCGCTGTCGTGCCGCCTCGTTGGCGGCGACCCGCGCGGCAGCCTGTGTCGCGGCCTCCCGGGCCGCGGCGGCGATGGCAGCCTTCTGCGCGTCCTCGGCGCGTTTCTGCTCCTCCCACGTCGCGTACGCCTCACGTTGCCCCTGCAACCCCGCGACGTTCCCGCGGGCGGCGTCGAGCTGGGCCTGGGCGGCCGCGCGATTGCTCTCGATCTGCGCCTTCTTGGCCGCCTGGTCCTGCAGCGCCGACCGCGCGACCGCGATCGCCTGCTCCGCCAGCGACTTCTTCGACGCGGCCTGGTCGGCGGCCACGTCCGCCTGCTGCTTGGCCTCGCGTGCCGCGGAATCCTTGTTGGCCTGCGCGGTCCGTGCCCGCTGCAGACCCTCGAGCACCGCGTTCTGGCTGGTGGCCAGGAGTTTCAGAACCTGCGCGCGATCGAGGACGTCGCCGGGACCCTGGGCGCCCAGGTACGTCGAGATCGAGGAGACGTTGGTGCCCTGCGTGTAGCTCGACCGGGCGTACTTGTCGAAGTCCTTCTGCGCGAGTTCGATCTGGGCCCCGGCGTCACGCAGAGCCTGCTGCGAGGCCCCGACCACACTGGCCGCCAGATCGGCGGCGCTGCGCGCGTTCTGCAGATCGACCAGGGCCCGGTTCACGTCCTCGCGCTTGATGGCGACCTCGTTGTCGAGCTGGGCGAGCTGCTGATCCGCGGAGGCGACCTGGTTGATCAGTTCGCTGACCTGCCCGAGGCCCGCCGACACCTGGGTCTGGGCCTGCGCGATGTCGTTGTCGGACGGATTCGGCGGCGGGGGTGGTACCGCTGCGGCCAGGCCCGGTGTGCTGCCGACCAGGGCTCCGACGATGCCCAATCCGATCAGGAGGCGCGCTGCGCGAGTGTGCCCGCGGGAGAAGCTACGGTGCCCCACTCCAGCTCGTGCTTGTCGCTTCACAACTCTCTCCCTCGGTTCTGCACCGATCGCGCACACCGCGCCGTGCTCGTCGTGGGGAGAAATTTGCGGCAACCACACCTTCCCGCGCTTCGGCGACACCGACATATACCGGATCGCCGTCACTCTGGACGTCAATCACCAGCCTGCGACACTTCTTCCCCAAGAGCGCCAAATGCACCGTACGACACTTCCGGACTCTATGGAAACTTTAGTCACAAATAACACATGAGTAATTTGACCAGCGGAAATGTCCAACTGTGAATCGTCGGCGCTAATTAGGCGCATCGACGCAGGCAGCGGCCACGCTCGGGCGAATCGTGAAATTGCCGCCGAGTTATCCCGGAAATTCGGGAGGAGTCAGGGCTTCTGTCGCTCGTACGACGTGCCGGCCCCCGCGGCGCTGTCACCCTTTTCCGCGGCGCCGTCGCGAGATACGGACGCCCGGCGCGATTTCGCGAAGAACGTGGCAGCCGACGCGATGACGACGATCGCGACGATGACGGCCGTGAACAGGGCCCACGGAGGTCCCGGCTCGATGACTTCGTCGACGAAGTGATTCGCGGAGACCACCGCATCGCCGGTGTAGGTGCGGTCCTGACCCGATTCGAGCAGGACCCGGCTGATCGAATCGCTGTACGTGCCGACCCAGCTGGGGCTCAGCACCAGGACGGTGCCTCCCTCTTCCGCGCCGACCTCGGTCGCGAGGTCGCGCAGCTGCGAATCGCGGCCGGGATCCTCGTCCAGCACCACGATGCTCAGCTTGATCCCGTGGTCGGCCGCGCGATCGACCACGGCGGCGAGTTCGGTCGCCTCGTCGGACGGCGCCGACACGCCGTCGTCGGACACGTCCGCGACCACGTCGGAGACGTCGAGGTCTTCCGGAAGGTCCGTCGACAACGGGAGCGCCGAATGGACGGGGAGCATGGCACTGGCAGGAAGTGCGGTGGCGATAGGGGCAGGCATCTCTCATCCGGGTTTGCTGTAGGAACGTAAGCCTCGCGTGAACACTACGTGAGGTGTCCCCGAAGTTCCGTTCCGTCTGCGCGCTTCCCGCGTCGGGGTCGAGGAGAATCTGCGAAGGGAACACGCCCCATGCCGACCCGAATTCTCACAGGACAAGCGTACTGTTAGACTATCGGAGGTACCGCGGTAGGGGCCGATTCCGTCATCGCTAGCACTACAGCGCACACGGATCAGCCGTGCCCGCAGTGCCTGCAGCCGTCGACACAGCCCCGTCGGCGGCGACCCTCATAGACGAGTGGAGCTGACGTGAGCACGAGTATTGATTCGTTCGGCGCCAAAGGCACCCTCGAGGTCGGTGAGAACTCCTACGAGATCTTCCGCCTCTCGGCCGTGCCCGGCACCGAAAAACTGCCCTATGCACTGAAGGTTCTCGCCGAGAACCTGCTTCGCACCGAGGACGGCGCGAACATCACCGCCGACCACATTCGCGCCATCGCGAGCTGGGATCCCTCGGCCGACCCGAACGTCGAGATCCAGTTCACGCCCGCCCGCGTGATCATGCAGGACTTCACCGGCGTCCCCTGCATCGTGGACCTCGCCACCATGCGTGAAGCGGTCACCGCACTCGGCGGCGACCCGAACAAGGTGAACCCCCTCGCACCCGCCGAAATGGTCATCGACCACTCGGTCATCATCGACGTCGCCGGCCGCGCCGACGCCTTCGAGCGCAACGTCGAGATCGAGTACTCCCGCAACGGTGAGCGTTACCAGTTCCTCCGCTGGGGCCAGGGCGCGTTCGACGACTTCAAGGTCGTCCCCCCGGGCACCGGCATCGTCCACCAGGTCAACATCGAGCACCTGGCCCGGACGATCATGGTCCGCAACGGCCAGGCATACCCCGACACCTGCGTCGGCACCGACTCGCACACCACCATGGTCAACGGCCTGGGCGTGCTCGGCTGGGGCGTCGGCGGCATCGAGGCCGAGGCTGCCATGCTCGGCCAGCCCGTCTCCATGCTGATCCCGCGCGTCGTCGGCTTCAAGCTGACCGGTGAGATCAAGCCCGGCGTCACCGCCACCGACGTGGTCCTCACCGTCACCGACATGCTGCGCAAGCACGGCGTCGTCGGCAAGTTCGTCGAGTTCTACGGCAAGGGTGTGGCCGAGGTTCCCCTGGCCAACCGCGCAACGCTCGGCAACATGAGCCCCGAGTTCGGTTCCACCGCCGCGATCTTCCCGATCGACGCCGAGACCGTCAGCTACCTCCGCCTGACCGGCCGCTCCGAGGAGCAGCTCGCCCTCGTCGAGGCGTACGCGAAGGAACAGGGCCTCTGGCACGACGCCGACCACGAGCCCGAGTACTCCGAGTACCTCGAACTCGACCTCGGTGACGTGGTTCCGTCCATCGCAGGCCCGAAGCGCCCGCAGGACCGAATCCTGTTGTCGGACTCGAAGAACGCGTTCCGCAAGGACATCCACAACTACGTGGAGGAGCACCACCCCGCGGGTCACTCGCAGCTCGACGAGGCCGTCGAGGAGTCGTTCCCCGCGAGCGATCCCGCCGCCCTGTCGTTCGCCGACGACGGCGCCGTCGACGTGCAGTCGGCCGCCAACGGATCCGAGGGCCGCCCGACCAAGCCGGTCAAGGTTCTGTCCGAGGACAAGGGCGAGTTCATCCTCGACCACGGTGCCGTCGTGATCGCGTCGATCACCTCCTGCACCAACACGTCCAACCCGTCGGTCATGCTCGGCGCTGCCCTGCTCGCCCGCAACGCCGTCGAGAAGGGCCTGTCCGCCAAGCCGTGGGTCAAGACCTCCATGGCTCCCGGTTCGCAGGTCGTCACCGACTACTACAACAAGTCCGGCCTCTGGCCGTACCTGGAGAAGCTCGGCTTCTACCTCGTCGGCTACGGCTGCGCCACCTGCATCGGTAACTCCGGCCCGCTGGACGAGCAGATCTCGCAGGCCATCCAGGACAACGACCTCACCGCCACCGCGGTGCTGTCGGGCAACCGCAACTTCGAGGGACGCATCTCCCCCGACGTGAAGATGAACTACCTGGCCTCCCCGCCGCTGGTCATCGCATACGCCCTCGCAGGCACGATGGACTTCGACTTCGAGCACGACGCCCTCGGCAAGGACGCCGACGGCAACGACGTGTTCCTGAAGGACATCTGGCCCTCGCCCCAGGAGATCCAGGAGACCATCAACTCCTCGATCAGCCAGGAGATGTACGTCAAGGGTTATGCGGACGTCTTCAAGGGCGACGAGCGCTGGCGCGGGCTGCCCACCCCGGAGGGCAAGACCTTCGAGTGGGACGCCAACTCCACCTACGTGCGGAAGCCACCCTACTTCGACGGCATGCCGAAGGAGCCGACCCCGGTCAGCGACATCAAGGGCGCCCGCGTCCTCGCGCTGCTCGGCGACTCGGTCACCACGGACCACATCTCCCCGGCAGGCAACATCAAGGCCGGCACGCCCGCGTCGCAGTACCTGGACGCGAACGGCATCGACCGCAAGGACTACAACTCCTACGGTTCGCGTCGCGGTAACCACGAGGTGATGATCCGCGGCACGTTCGCGAACATCCGTCTGCGCAACCAGCTCCTCGACGACGTCTCCGGTGGCTACACCCGCGACTTCACCCAGGACGGCGGCCCGCAGGCGTTCATCTACGACGCGTCGCAGAACTACCAGGAGGCCGGCATCCCGCTGGTCGTGCTGGGCGGCAAGGAGTACGGCTCCGGATCGTCCCGTGACTGGGCCGCCAAGGGCACCAGCCTCCTCGGCGTCAAGGCCGTCATCACCGAGTCGTTCGAGCGCATCCACCGCTCCAACCTCATCGGCATGGGCGTTGTGCCGCTGCAGTTCCCGGTCGGCGAGTCCGCTGCGTCGCTGAAGCTGGACGGCACCGAGGTCTTCGACATCGAAGGCGTCGAGAAGCTCAACGAGGGTGTCACGCCGAAGACCGTCAAGGTCACGGCAACCCGCGAGAACGGTGAGAAGGTCGTCTTCGACGCGGTCGTGCGCATCGACACGCCCGGCGAGGCCGACTACTACCGCAACGGCGGCATCCTGCAGTACGTGCTCCGCAACATGATCAAGGGCTAGGCGCTCTAGGCGCTACCGCGCCTGTGCGCGTTTTCGGCCAGGACAGGCACTAAGCGCGCACGACCATCTTCGAGCGGATCTCACCGTCCCGGACACATGGTCGTGCGCGCTTAGTGCATGAGGTGACCTTTCTCGCGAAGGGCCGAAAACGCGCACAGGCGAACGACGAAGGAGGAAGCCTTTGCCCAAGGTCAGTGAAGACCATCTCGCGGCACGGCGCAGTCAGATCCTCGACGGCGCCCGCCGTTGCTTTGCCGAATACGGCTACGACGGCGCCACCGTCCGCCGGCTCGAAGAAGTGACCGGACTGTCACGCGGGGCGATCTTCCATCACTTCAAGGACAAGGACGGCTTGTTCCTGGCGCTCGCCCACGAGGACGCGACCAGGATGGCCGACGTGGTCGCCCACGAGGGCCTCGTCCAGGTGATGCGGGACATGCTCGCCCAGCCCGAACAGTTCGACTGGCTGGGAACCCGGCTCGAGATCGCCCGGCGCCTGCGGAACGATCCCGACTTCCGCAGAAGCTGGTCACAGCGGTCGGCGGAACTCACCGAGGCGACCATGGCGCGCCTCGCGCGGCAGAAATCCGCGGGCCGCCTCCGCGACGACGTCCCGACCGACGTCCTGATCGGCTACCTGGACCTGGTGCTCGACGGCCTCGTCGCACGCATCGCCTCCGGGCACGCCGGCGACAACCTGTCGGCGGTCCTCGACCTCGTCGAGGAATCCGTCCGACGCCGCGACTGACACCGCACTCCCCCACCGACACCGGTCAGGTCTTGCGACGGTGAGCTCCGCCTCGTCCGCGGAGCTCCACCTCGGACTCCGCGAGGATGTTGCGGACGAATCCGTACGATCTCCCCATTTCCCGGGCAAGGGATCGAATACTCGCACCGGCCTGGTAGCGCTCCTTCAGCTCCGCCTGCAGATCGGCGCGCGACGGTCCCGTGATCCGAGCGCTCTTGGCGAAGACCCCGATGTCAGCCATGAACTCCTCCAGTCGGCGAGCGACGGTGGTTTCCACGGTAGAGCCCCGCGACGGCGATATCTACGCGCAGTGCTCAGGCGAGCTGAATCAGTTCCAGGTAGTCCTGCGACCAGTGGTCCTCCGTGCCGTCGGGCAGGAGAATGACCCGCTCCGGGTCGAGCGCCTCGGCCGCGCCCGGGTCGTGCGTCACCAGCACCACGGCACCGGTGTAGCTGCGGAGCGCGTCCAGCACCTGCTCGCGGGAGACGGGGTCGAGGTTGTTCGTCGGCTCGTCGAGCAGCAGAACGTTCGCCGCGGACGACACGAGACCCGCAAGTGCCAGGCGCGTCTTCTCACCGCCGGACAGGGTCCCCGCGGGCTGCTCGAGCTGCGGGCCGGTGAACATGAACGCACCGAGCAGCGAACGCAGCTCCTGCTCCCCCGTGTCCGGCGCCGCGTGGCGAATGTTCTCCCACACCGACGCGTTGTCGTCGAGGGTGTCGTGTTCCTGCGCGAAGTAGCCGATCTTCAGCCCGTGACCGGGGACGAGTCCGCCCGCGTCCGGCGTCTCGACGCCGCCGAGAATGCGCAGGAGCGTCGTCTTACCGGCACCGTTGAGACCGAGCACCACGACGCGTGACCCACGGTCGATCGCGAGGTCCACCCCGGTGAAGATCTCGAGCGAACCGTAGACCTTGGTCAGGTTCTCCGCCATCAGCGGAGTCTTGCCACACGCCGCCGGCTCGGGGAACCGGATCCGGGCCACCTTGTCGGACACGCGTTCCGCGTCGAGGTCGGACATCAGCTTGTCGGCGCGCTTCGCCATGTTCTGCGCCGCCACCGCCTTGGTGGCCTTCGCGCCGAGCTTCGCGGCCTGAGCGCGCAGGGCACCGGCCTTCTTCTCCGCGTTGGCGCGCTCACGGCGACGACGCTGCTCGTCGGTCGCTCGGGCGTCGAGGTACTTCTTCCAGCTCATGTTGTACACGTCGGCCTCGCCGCGCACGGCGTCGAGGAACCACACCCGATTCACGACGTCGTTGAGCAGATCGACATCGTGACTGATCACGATCAGTCCACCCTCGTGGTTCTGCAGGAATCCCCGCAGCCAGGTGATCGAGTCGGCGTCGAGGTGGTTGGTCGGCTCGTCGAGCAGAAGGGTCGTGTCCGACCGTCCGCCGCTACCGTCCGACGCGGCGAACAGGATGCGCGCCAATTCGACACGGCGGCGCTGACCACCCGACAGGGTGTGCAACTGCTGACCGAGGATGCGGTCGGCCAGACCGAGGCTGTTGCAGATGCGTGCCGCCTCGCTCTCGGCCTCGTACCCGCCGAGGGCGGAGAAGCGGTCCTCGAGGTTGCCGTACTTGCGCACGGCCTTGTCACGCTCGGCGTCGTCGACGACCTCCGACATCAGGATCTGCTGCTTCTCCATGTCCCGAAGCAGAGAGTCGAGTCCGCGCGCGGACAACACTCGGTCCTTCGCGAGGACGTCGAGGTCGCCTTCCTTCGGGTCCTGCGGAAGATATCCGAGATCGCCGGTGCGTACCACGGCACCCGCGTACGCCTCCCCCTCCCCCGCGAGGATGCGGAGGGTGGTCGTCTTGCCGGCACCGTTGCGGCCGACCAGCCCGATGCGGTCGCCGGGCTGTACCCGCAAGGCCGGCCCGGGCGCGGACAGCAACGTCCGTACTCCAGCTCGAACTTCCAGGTCGGTAGCGGTGATCAACAAGACTCCTAGGAAAATGACGCTCGCGTTGAATGAGGAAAACTGCGCAATGAACACACGAACCAGCAATTTTACCCGACCGCCGGCGACTCGGAACACGCCTGCCAGTGATCCCGCTAACGTTCGCCGCCGTAAACGCCCCCGGTAGGCCCGGGCCCCTGCGTCGAGGCGTGATCGAGGGTGTTGCGTGTGGTCGTGAGGTGGCGGGGATGGTGACCCCCGGTGGTTCGTCCTGACAGGAGCAAGTCAGAAATTCGGAAAACTGCGATGTTCCGTCACGGTCCGACTCATTCACCACCCTCGGATCCCGGCGTCCGGTGAAACCGGGAAGCCCGGCCGGCACCTTTCCGAAAATCGGAGGCGCGTTCACGTTCCCGCACCTGCCAACTGCTTCTCGCTCACCTCTCGCGCTCCCCCGCAGCCAGGCCGACCCGGCGGCGGCACCCCGCTCCCCTGATCGGGGATTGCGGTGGTGTGTTCATGGGGTTCGGGACCTGTGGGGTGAGTCCCCACTACCCCGGGCGCCAGCGCCGCCACAGCCGAAATTCGGGAAACCTGCGCGTTCCGTCCGCGTCCGATCATGGAACCTGGCATGTCTCCGGCCGACAACTCCCGGCCGTGACAGGCTTGCGGCGTGACAGCTTCCCCTCGTCCAGCGATCTGGGACGTCGCGATCGTCGGCCTCGGGCCTGCCGGCCGCGCCCTCGCCCACCGGGCCACGGCTCTCGGTTCAACGGTCGTCTCGGTCGACCCGCTCCCCCGCAGATCGTGGACCGCGACGTACGCAGCCTGGGAAGACGAGCTCCCCGACTGGCTCCCTCGGGACGCCGTCGTGACGAGAACTCCTCGCCCGACAGCCTGGACGACACGTCGACACACCATCGATCGCACATATTGTGTTTTGAATACATCAGTACTGCAATCAATACTCAGCAGCGAATGCGGAACAGTTCTCGCAGGTAGAGCCATCGACCTCTCCCCCACTTCCGTCCAACTGGACGACGGCTCGACCCTGAAGGCACACGTCGTCGTCGATGCGCGCGGCACCGGCGACAGCCCCGACCTCGCCCAGCAGACGGCGTACGGCGTCGTGGTGGACCCCGGCACCGCCGCACACGCGCTCGCCGGCGAGCGCTCGGTCTTCATGGATTGGCGCCGCGACAACGGCACGTCGCCGTCGGACTCGCCGTCGTTCCTCTACGGCGTGCCGCTCTCACGGGAACGGTTTCTGCTCGAGGAGACGTGCCTCGTCGGTCGCCCCCCACTCCCGATCTCGGAGCTCGCCACCAGACTCCACGACCGGCTACGACAGCGGGGCGTCACCGTGCCGTCCCATTCGGACGTCGAGAGGGTCCGATTCGCCGTCGAGCCACCACCCGAGGCCGGTCGTGCTCACAGCTCGGATCAGGTGCGGTTCGGGGCCCGAGCCGGGTTGATGCACCCCGGAACCGGCTACAGCGTGGCGGCGTCGCTCCTGTGCGCAGATGTCCTGGCCCGCGATCTTCGTGACGGTTCGAACGCCCGACTGTGGCCGTGGAAGGCCCGCACCGTCGCGTCGCTGCGATCGGTCGGCCTTCGCGTCCTCCTCAATCTGGATGCGGAGCACGTCCCCGAATTCTTCGAGCATTTCTTCGATCTGCCGCCACAACTCCAGGCGGCATATCTGTCCCAGCGGTCGAATCCACGCGGAACCCTGTCGGCAATGGGCCGGATGTTTCGAGCGTCCTCCGGCGATATCCGCAGTGTGATTCTCCGTTCGACGCTGCGCCGGGAAGTTCGATGAACTGTCGCGCGAACGCGAAAAGGAGACCATCATGGAACGCATGCGGTCGATATGGAAGGGCTCGATAGCGTTCGGACTCGTGAATGTGCCGGTCAAGGTCTATTCGGCAACCGAGGATCACGACATCAGATTTCATCAGGTCCATGCCAAGGACGGCGGCCGGATCAAATACAACCGCGTCTGCTCCGAATGCGGCAACGTCGTCCAATACGCCGATATCGACAAGGCCTACGACTCCGACGACGGCGTGCGCGTGGTGTTGACGGACGATGATTTCGGGAAACTGCCCGCCGCCGAGAAACACGAGATTCCCGTTCTGCAGTTCGTGCCGACCGAACAGATCGACCCCATTCTGTTCGAGAAGAGTTACTTCCTCGAACCGGATTCCAGCTCTCCGAAGGCCTACGTCCTACTCGCGACAGCCCTCGAGAACAGCGACCGTACAGCCCTCGTCCACTTCACCCTCCGGCAGCGCACCCGACTGGCCGCGATGCGTTCACGGGACGGGGTGCTGGTGATCCAGACGCTGCTGTGGCCGGACGAGGTACGGGCGGCGGAATTCTCCTCACTCGACGGCGTCGACAAACCGAAGGCGAAGGAACTCGCGATGGCCGAGACGCTCGTCGACAGCATGGCCGACGACTTCGACCCCACCGAATTCACCGACGACTACCAGGTGCAGTTGCGGGAACTGCTGGACGAGATGATCGAGTCCGGCGGCAAGAAGGTCATCCCCGTCGCCGAGGTCGAGAAGAGCGGCGAGGACGCCGAAGTGGTCGATCTGGTGGCCGCACTGCAGCGCAGCGTCGACGCCGCCGGGAAGAAGGCCGCACCGGCCAAGAAGAAGCCGGCGAAGAAGGCACCGGCCAAGACCGCGGCGAAGAAGGCCGCCTCGAAGTCGTCCACCACGGAACGCAAACGCGCCTGAACCGACGCGGAGGGGCTCGGCGAGATGATTCTCGCCGAGCCCCTCCGCGTTACCAGTGGTGGGTGGTCAGACCGTGAAGCCGAGCGCGCGCAACTGCTCGCGTCCGTCCTCGGTGATCTTGTCGGGGCCCCACGGCGGGAGCCACACCCAGTTGATCTTCAGTTCGTTGCACAGACCGCTGCGCACGAGCGCGCCCCGCGACTGGTCCTCGATGACATCGGTCAGCGGGCAGGCCGCCGACGTGAGCGTCATGTCGAGGGTCACGACGTCCTCTTCCTCGGTGATCCCGTACACGAGACCGAGGTCGACGACGTTGATGCCGAGTTCGGGATCGACGACGTCGCGCATCGCCTCCTCGAGCTCCTCGAGGCGTTTCGGGTCGGTAATAGCACCCGACGCGGCGGTGGCGGTCTCGCCGCCCTGGTCGGCCGTCGCCTGCTCCGGAACGGCCGTGGCGTCCGCCTCCGGCGTCTGCGTCTCGCTCATGATGCCTGTCCTCCGATTCGAGCTGGTTCGCCGTCTGCTGTCGGAACGGCCGAATCCTGTTCGTCCACAACACGGTCGTCCACTATCTGAACAACCGCGTCCTTGAATGCCATCCATCCCAGCAACGCGCATTTCACACGCGCCGGGTACTTCGAGACGCCGACGAAGGCGATGCCGTCCCCGAGGACGTCCTCGTCTCCCTCGACGGTACCGCGGCTGCTGACCATTTCATTGAACGCGGCAACGGTCTGCAGGGCCTGCTCGACGGGCATACCCACCACCTGATCGGTGAGCACCGACGTCGACGCCTGGCTGATGGAGCAGCCCTGGCCGTCGTACGACACATCCACCACGGTGCCGTCGTCGGAAAGCTGCACCCGCAGCGTCACTTCGTCACCGCACGTGGGATTGACGTGGTGGACTTCGGCGCCGAACGGTTCACGCAGGCCGCGGCCGTGGGGATGCTTGTAATGATCCAGGATCACTTCCTGGTACATCTGTTCCATTCTCATGCAGGAACCTCCCCGAAGAACTCCTGTGCACGCCGCACGGCTGCCGCGAGAGCCTCGACCTCGTCGATCGTGTTGTACAACGCGAACGACGCCCTCGCCGTGGCCGCGACACCGAAGCGGCGGTGCAGGGGCCAGGCGCAGTGGTGGCCGACGCGGATGGCGACTCCCTCGTCGTCGAGGATCTGCCCGAGATCGTGGGCGTGGATTCCGTCGACCACGAACGACACGGCCCCGCCGCGGTCCTCGGCGGTCGTGGGTCCGATGATGCGCACGCCGTCGATGGCACCGAGCGCTGCCAGCGCCGCCTCGACCAGGGTGTGCTCGTGCGCGGCGACCGCGTCCATCCCGATCTCTTCGAGATACCGGACCGCGGCACCGAGCCCGACCACCTGCGACGTCATCGGGACGCCGGCCTCGAACCGCTGCGGGGGCGGCGCGTAGGTGGTGCGTTCCATCGTGACGGTCTCGATCATCGAACCACCGGTGATGAACGGCGGCATAGCGTTCAGCAGTTCGCGGCGGCCGTACAGGACACCCACCCCGGACGGACCGAGCATCTTGTGCCCCGAGAAGGCTGCGTAGTCCACACCGAGCGCGTGGAAGTCCACCGCCATGTGCGGGACGGACTGGCATGCGTCGAGTACCACCAGCGCACCGACCGCGCGGGCGCGGCGCACCAACTCCTCGACGGGTGCCACCGCCCCGGTGACGTTGGACTGGTGGGTGAACGCCACGACCTTGACAGCATCGGTCAGCTCGAGCGAATCGAGATCGATCCGGCCGTCGTCGGTGACGCCGTACCAGCGCAACGTCGCACCGGTGCTGCGCGCAAGTTCCTGCCACGGCACGAGATTGGCGTGATGCTCGAGTTCGGTGATGACGATCTCGTCACCGGGGCCGAGGTGCCGCTCGAAGCGATCGTCGCCGAGGACGTGGGTGACGAGGTTCAGGGACTCCGTCGCGTTCTTGGTGAACACGAGTTCGTCGCTGTCGGCGCCGACGAACGCGGCGATCGCCGCACGTGCGTTCTCGTACGCGTCCGTGGCCTCTTCGGCCAGCTGGTGAGCGCCCCGGTGCACGGCCGCGTTACAGGTGGTGAGGAACTCCCTCTCGGCGTCGAGCACCTGATTCGGGCGCTGAGACGTCGCGCCCGAATCGAGGTACACCAGCGGTTTTCCGTCGCGAACCGTACGCGCCAGGATCGGGAAGTCCTCCCGGATCCGGGTGACGTCGAATACGCGCACCGAGGTGGTCATCTGCGTTTATGCTCCTTGCGTTGCTGCAGCCTGGGTGAAGCGCTCGTAGCCGTTCGCCTCGAGCTCGTCGGCCAGTTCCGGTCCGCCCGACTCGACGACACGACCGCCGACGAACACGTGGACGTATTCCGGCTTGATGTACCGGAGGATGCGAGTGTAGTGCGTGATCAGCAGGATTCCGCCGTGCTCGCGTTCCTTGTACTTGTTCACGCCCTCGGAGACGACGCGCAGGGCGTCGACGTCGAGACCGGAGTCGGTCTCGTCGAGAATCGCGATCTTCGGCTTCAGGAGACCGAGCTGCAGGATCTCGTGGCGCTTCTTCTCACCGCCGGAGAAACCTTCGTTGACACTGCGCTCGCCGAACGAGGGGTCGATGTCCAGCTCGGTCAGCGCTTCCTTCACTTCCTTCACCCAGTGGCGGAGCTTCGGGGCCTCGCCACGGACTGCGGTGGCCGCGGTGCGCAGGAAGTTCGACATGGAGACGCCGGGGACCTCGACGGGGTACTGCATTGCGAGAAACAGTCCCGCGCGGGCGCGCTCGTCGACGCTCATCTCGAGGACGTCCTCACCGTTGAGGGTGATGGAGCCCGAGGTGATCTGGTACTTGGGGTGACCCGCGATGGCGTACGACAGCGTCGACTTGCCGGACCCGTTGGGTCCCATGATCGCGTGGGTCTCGCCGGAACGAACCGTCAGGTTCACACCCTTGAGGATGTTGATCGGTTCGGCGTTCTCGTCGGTGTTCGCGACGTCGACGTGCAGGTCCTTGATTTCCAGGACCGAGGTTTCGGGGGTGGAAGCGTCAGGGGTAGACATTGTGATCCTTCGAAGAAATGGGAAGTAATGGTCCGGCGGCGTGGGTCACACGCCGACTGCGGCGAGTTCGGCCTCGACGGCAGCCTCGAGACGCTCGCGAATCTCGGCGACGGCGATCTTGTTGATGATCTCGTGGAAGAACCCGCGCACGACGAGTCGCCGTGCCGCGTCTTCCGGGATTCCACGGGCGCGCAGGTAGAACAACTGCTCGTCGTCGAATCGACCCGTGGCGCTGGCGTGGCCGGCACCCACGATCTCACCGGTCTCGATCTCCAGGTTCGGAACCGAGTCCGCACGTGCACCGTCCGTGAGGACGAGGTTGCGGTTCAGCTCGAACGTGTCGGTTCCCTCGGCCGCGGCGCGGATCAGCACGTCGCCGATCCACACGGTGTGGGCGTCGGGCTTTCCCGAATTCGGATCACCCTGCAGGGCGCCCTTGTAGACCACGTTGGACTTGCAGTGCGGCTGGGAGTGATCCACCAGCAGCCGCTGCTCGAAGTGCTGTCCGGCGTCGGCGAAGTACAGGCCCAGCAGTTCCGCGTCGCCGCCCGGGCCGTCGTACTTCACGGTCGCGGACAGGCGCACGAGGTCGCCGCCGAGGCTGACCGCGTTGTGCCGCAGCACCGCGTCACGGCCCAGCCGCGCGTGATGCGAGGCGACGTGCACGGCGTCGTCGGCCCAGTCCTGGACGGCGACCACGGTGAGGCGGGAGCTGTCGCCGAGAACGAATTCGACGTTCTCGGCGAACGTGCCGCTACCGCGCTGGTCGATGACGACGGTCGCCTTCGCGAAGGCTTCGAGCCGGATCTGCAGGTGCCCGAAGGCGACCTTGTCCTCGCCCGGGCCGGTCACGGTGATGTTGATCGTCTCGGCGACCTCGACCTCACGGCCGACGGTCACGACGGTGGCCGTCTCGAAACCCGAGTAGGCCTGCGCGGCCACCCGATCGGCGGGGACGCCGGCCTTGCCCAGCCGGTCGTCGTCACGCCCGACGGTCTCGACCCGGACGGAGTCCGGACCGGCGACGTCGACAGTGACCGTGCCGTTCGCGACAGCCGTTCCGTCGTGCAATCCACGGAGTCGGCGCAGCGGTGTGAACCGCCAGACCTCGTCACGACCACCCGGGATCTCGAAGGCGTTGACGTCGAACGAGGTGAAGACCTCACCCTTGTTCTTGATCGGCGAGCCGGTGGCGGTCCGCGCTATCCGCGGATTCTCGCCTGCGACGGCTCCCGCGACTCCGAGATTCTGGACACCAGTTTCTGGCGTGGTCACTAACCCACCGCCCCTTCCATCTGCAGTTCGATCAGGCGGTTCAGTTCCAGGGCGTACTCCATCGGGAGTTCCTTGGCGATCGGCTCGACGAAGCCGCGCACGACCGTGGCCATGGCCTCGTCTTCGGTGAGCCCGCGGCTCATCAGGTAGAACAGCTGGTCGTCGCTCACCTTCGAGACGGTGGCCTCGTGGCCCATGGTCACGTCGTCCTCGCGGATGTCGACGTACGGGTAGGTGTCCGAGCGGCTGATCTGATCGACCAGCAGCGCGTCACACTTGACCGTCGACTTGGAACCGTGAGCGCCCTTGTTGACCTGGACGAGTCCGCGGTAGGACGCGCGTCCGCCGCCCCGGGCCACCGACTTGCTGATGATGGTCGACGACGTGTACGGCGCGAGGTGCAGCATCTTGGCACCGGTGTCCTGGTGCTGGCCCTCACCGGCGAATGCCACGGAGAGAACCTCGCCGCGGGCGTGCTCGCCCATCATCCAGACGGCCGGGTACTTCATGGTGACCTTGGACCCGATGTTGCCGTCGATCCACTCCATGGATCCGCCGGCTTCGACCTTGGTGCGCTTGGTGACCAGGTTGTAGACGTTGTTCGACCAGTTCTGGATGGTCGTGTAGCGGCAGTGACCGCCCTTCTTCACGATGATCTCGACGACCGCGGAGTGCAGGGAGTCCGACTTGTAGATCGGCGCCGTGCAGCCCTCGACGTAGTGCACCGAGGCGCCCTCGTCGACGATGATCAGGGTCCGCTCGAACTGGCCCATGTTCTCCGTGTTGATGCGGAAGTAGGCCTGCAGCGGAATGTCGACGTGAACGCCCGGCGGAACGTAGATGAAGGAGCCACCCGACCACACCGCGGTGTTCAGCGCGGAGAACTTGTTGTCGCCGGCCGGGATGACCGTGCCGAAGTACTCCCGGAACAGCTCGGGGTGCTGCTTCAGACCGGTGTCGGTGTCGAGGAAGATCACGCCCTGCGCCTCGAGGTCTTCACGGATCGAGTGGTAGACCACCTCGGACTCGTACTGAGCCGCGACACCGGCGACGAGGCGCTGCTTCTCGGCCTCGGGGATGCCCAGCTTGTCGTACGTGTTCTTGATGTCCTCGGGCAGGTCTTCCCAGCTCTCGGCCTGCTTCTCGCTCGAGCGGACGAAGTACTTGATGTTGTCGAAGTCGATGCCCTCGAGGTTCGATCCCCAGTTCGGCATCGGCTTCTTGTCGAAGGTCTTCAGCGCGCGCAGGCGGATGTCGAGCATCCAGTCCGGCTCGCTCTTCTTCGCCGAGATGTCGCGCACGACGTCTTCGGACAGACCGCGCTGTGCACTGGCACCGGCCTCGTCGGAATCGGACCAGCCGTACCCGTAATGCCCGAGTGACGCGATGGTCTCTTCCTGCGTGAGCGGCTCGGCGTTGGCCGACGCAGTGGATGTCACCTGGTCTGATGTGACGGTCATGCGAGCTCCTTCCGGAGTCTTGTTACGAGACCGGCGAGGGCTGGTCGCCGGTGGAATACAGGTTGCTGACTAGGGGATCTATCGGGAGAGCGTTGTTATTTGGGACCGGACGGTGGGACGAGTGGAACGTGGGTGGTGCATGCGCAGTCACCGTTCGCGATGGTCGCGAGCCGCTGGACGTGGGTGCCGAGCAGTTGGGCGAACGCTTCCTGCTCGGCTTCGCACAGTTCCGGGAATTCTTCGGCCACGTGTGAGACCGGGCAGTGGTGCTGGCAGATCTGCACGCCGTTGCCGACCGGGCGCGTCGATGCCGCGAATCCGGCGGTGGTGAAGGCGTCGGCGATGGCGTCGGCGGTGTTTTCGAGGCCCTCGGCGCTCTGGTCGGCTGCCGGGGTCACGTTTCCGACGATCGCCTGGACTCGGCGACGCGCGAAATCGGTGATCGCGGCGTCTCCCCCGACCTCCCGCAGTTGACGCATGGCCGCGCCGGCGAGGTCGTCGTACGCGTGTCCGAGCCTGCCGCGGCCCTTGGCGGTGATCTGGAAGTATTTGGCGGGACGTCCCCGTCCGCGGTGACGCACGGCGACGGACGACGCCTCGCGCGCCTCTCCGGATTCCAGGAGCGCGTCGAGGTGTCGACGGACACCGGCGGCACTCAGACCGAGGCGGGTTCCGATTTCCGACGCGGTGATCGGCCCCTCCTCGAGGAGGAGCTTCACGACGGCAGCGCGGGTGTGGCCTTCGTGGCCGACGGCGACGGGTGACGCGGTTTCGACAGGCGCCGCCGAGGAAGGCGCGTGAACTGCGCTTTCCTTCGTTGCACGTGGTGTCGTTTCCGTTTTCACAACACTAGTGTGACGGAATTCGGATCGCAGGTCTACTAAGGGTGCCCTGCCTTACACCTGTGATTATGTGCTGTCGCCGCTCGGGAATACTGGCCGAACCGGCTGTGTTGGGCGCACCGCTACGCTGCCTGTGTGCCGCAGACCCCCGAGAACCCGGAGCCGACCCGCGCGGAGCCGACCTTCACGGCTCGCGCCGCTCTTCGACATCCGGCCGAGCTCGCCCGGCGGGCGCTGGGCATCGACGGCCGCTCCCCGCGCCCCTCGGTGGCAGCCGCGTTGCACGGCGACGAGCCGGAGACCGCGGGCCTGAACGAGCAGGAGACCGCGCAGCTCCGCGGAATCCGCCGGTTCGGCGCGACCGGGGCCGTCCTGATGGCGGTGGGCGCGCTGGGCGCCGGCGCCCAGCCGGTACTGCAGAACCCTGTCCAGGGTCTTCGCGTCATCGGTCTGCCCGCCCGTATCCCCAGCGTCGCGTTGACGCTGACCATGACCGGCACCGTGATGATCGTGCTCGCGTGGCTCCTCCTCGGACGCTTCGCGATCGGCAGTCTGCAGTCGGGGGCCGTGCGCCGCCTCAACCGGTCCCAGCTCGACCGCACCCTGCTGCTGTGGATCATCCCGCTGTCCGTCGCGCCGCCGATGTTCAGCAAGGACGTGTACTCGTACCTCGCGCAGAGCGAGATCGCGGCCCGCGGCCTCGATCCCTACGCCATCGGTCCCGCGGGTGCGCTCGGCGTCGATCACGTCCTGACCCGGACCGTGCCGACGATCTGGCGCGACACGCCTGCGCCGTACGGGCCGCTGTTCCTCTGGATGGGGCGCGGGATCAGCTGGCTGACCGGTGAGAACATCGTCGCGGGAATCTTCCTGCACCGGCTGCTGGCCCTCGCCGGTGTGGCCATGATCGTGTGGGCGCTCCCCCGGCTGGCGCGGCGCTGTGGCGTCGCCGAGGTCAGCGCCCTGTGGCTGGGGGCCGCCAACCCCCTGCTGCTGTTCCACCTCGTCGCGGGAATTCACAACGAGGCGCTGATGCTCGGTCTCATGCTGGCCGGGATCGAGCTGGCGCTGCGGGCGATCGAACGGTCGGAGCCGATCCGCGGGCAATCCCTTCTCCTGTTGCTGTCGGGGGCGGCACTCATCGCCCTGTCGTCGACGATCAAGATCCCCTCCCTCCTCGCACTGGGATTCGTCGGGATGGCGCTGGCCCGGAGATGGGGCGGGACCCCGAAGGCCGTGCTCATGGCGGCCGCCCTGCTCGGCGGGGTGGCCCTGGTGGTCACCCTCGTCATCAGCACGTCCAGCGGACTCGGCATCGGCTGGGTACACACCCTCGGCACCGCGAACGCGGTCCGCAGCTGGATGTCCATCCCCACCCTCCTCGGACTGGGCACCGGACTGGCCGGGGTCCTGTTGGGCCTCGGCGACCACACGACGGCGGTGCTGAGCCTGACCCGGCCGATCGCGGCCGTCGCTGCGGCGTTCATCACACTGCGGATGCTCGTCGCCACGCTCGTCGACCGCATCCACGCTGTCGGCGCGCTGGGACTGTCCCTCGGCGCGGTCGTCCTCCTCTTCCCCGTGGTGCAGCCCTGGTATCTGCTGTGGGCGGTCCTGCCGCTCGCGGCCTGGGCCACGGCACCCGCCTTCCGCGTCCCCGCCATCGTCTTCTCGTCCATCGTCAGCGTCATCCTGATGCCGAACGGCGGCGAGTACCAGCCCTTCGTCATCGTGCAGGCCGCCATCGCCACCATCTTCACGGCCGGAACGCTGATCGTGATCACCCGCAACCGGCTGCCCTGGCGGGTCGATTCGGAGCAGCACCCGACCGTGCCGGATCCGCAGGATCCGCCCCGGGACGACGTCGACGCGGAAAGCCGGGGCACCGGCCGGGTCACACCAGGCCAAGGCTTACGCTGATTCCCCGTGACCTCGCGAACGCCCGGATCGGCGCAACCTGCTGTACGCCTGGAAGGCGTGGTGAAGACCTTCGACGGTGTGAGGGCCGTCGACGGACTCGATCTCACCGTCGAACCTGCACAGGTGGTCGCGTTGCTCGGTCCCAACGGCGCGGGTAAGACCACCACAGTCGAAATGTGCGAGGGCTTCGTCCGCCCGGACAGCGGCACCGTCCGTGTCCTCGGACTCGACCCTGTCGCCGATGCCGGCGCCGTCCGGGCCCGGATCGGTGTGATGCTCCAGGGCGGCGGCGCGTACCCCGGCTCCCGCGCCGGTGAGATGCTCGACCTCGTCGCGGCCTACTCGGCCGACCCCCTCGACCCCGACTGGTTGCTGCGCAGCCTCGGACTCGAGGATTCCCGTCGCACCCCGTACCGCAGGCTGTCGGGCGGGCAGCAGCAGCGCTTGTCCCTGGCCTGCGCGCTGGTCGGCAGGCCGGAACTGGTCTTCCTCGACGAGCCCACCGCCGGACTCGACGCCCAGGCCCGCCTACTCGTGTGGGAACTGATCGACGCGCTGCGCCGCGACGGCGTCAGTGTGCTGCTGACGACGCACCTGATGGACGAGGCCGAGGAACTCGCGGACCGGCTCGTCATCATCGACCACGGGTCGATCGTCGCGGCGGGTACGCCCGCCGAGGTCACCAGCCGCGGCGCCGAGGGGCAGCTGCGGCTCAGCGCGCCCGCAGGCCTCGACACCGAGCCCCTCGCGAGAGCCCTCCCCGACGGTTTCCGGGTGGCCGAGTCCGGGCCGGGCACCTACCTCGTCGAAGGGCCGATCGACCCGAAGGTGGTGGCGTCGGTCGCGTCGTGGTGCGCCGACCTGGACGCCCTGATCAGCGACATCCGTGTCGACCAGCGCAGCCTCGAGGACGTCTTCCTCGAACTCACCGGCCGGGAACTGAGGGGATGACGATGAGCACCAGTGACCGTCTGACGGAGAATCGTTTCGCCCCCGGCACGTTCACACCCGATCCCCGCCCGAGCGGTGCGGCGGTCATGTTGAGGGCGCAGACCGCGCTCGAACTCAAACTGCTCCTGCGCAACGGCGAACAGCTGCTGCTGACCATGTTCATCCCGATCACGCTGCTGATCGGCCTGTGTCTGCTGCCCATCGGCGACCTCGGAACGTCGCGGGTCGACAAGGTGGTGCCCGCCGTGATGATGGTGGCGGTGATGTCCACCGCGTTCACCGGCCAGGCCATCGCGGTCGGTTTCGATCGCCGGTACGGGGCCCTCAAGCGGCTCGGCGCCACTCCCCTGCCGACGTGGGGAATCATCGCCGGGAAGAGCGCCGCCGTGGTTATCGTCGTCGCCCTGCAATCGGTGCTCCTCGGTTCGATCGGGCTGGCGCTCGGCTGGCGTCCGAGTGCGTGGGGACTCGTCCTCGGCGCCGTGATCATCGCCCTGGGCACCGTGACGTTCGCGGCGATGGGACTGCTGCTCGGCGGCACCCTCCGCGCCGACATCGTCCTCGCCCTGGCCAACATCCTCTGGTTCGTGATGGTCGGCGTCGGCAGTGTGGTGTTCGCCACCGGCGATCTGCCCTGGCTCCTGCACACCGGGGCCCGGCTGATCCCGTCCGGTGCGCTCGCGCATGCGCTCGACGCCGCCCTGTCGGGGTCGGTGGACCTGCTCAGCGTCGTGGTCCTCGTCGTCTGGGGTGCGGCCGCGGGAGCCCTGGCGGCCCGGACGTTCCGGTTCACGTGATCCGCCGACCCACAGCCCGGCGCGCCCACAGCGTCGGCACCGTCCTGGCAGTCCTGCTCGCCGTCCTCGGCTGCGGCACCCTGCCCGCGGGCGCCGCACCGCAGTGGGGATCGCCCGCCGCGCCGAACCCGTTCCTCGGACCCGCAGGCACGTCCACGATGCACGGCGATGCGGGGTCCACCGACGTGACTCCGCTGCCCGGTCCCGGCACCGGCCCGGTCACCCTGTCCGCGTACCCGCTGGTCTCGGCGTGCCCGACCCTCCTGCAGGGTTCCGACCGGCTCGTCGTCGCCCTGTGCACGTCCGTGGCCGGCCAGGTCCCCACCGTGCACCTCATCGACCCCGCCGCTCCCGCCGCCCCGTTCGGCGCCTCGCTCGCCACGTTCACACTGGCGAAGGGCAGCCTCCTGGGCGGCGTGTACGCGTTCCTCGACAACGACAACCGACTGGTCGTGGTGGACGGAAACCGTCAGCTACTGCGCCTCGGACATTCGAAGGACCCCGAAGGCCGCTGGCGGATCACCGTCGACTCGCACGTCGACCTGTCCGGCAGTGTTCCGCCGGGAGACAACGTGACCGGGCTGACGCCGGACTGGCAGGGCAACGTCTGGTTCGCGACGGGCGGCGGCGTCGTCGGAGCCGTGGATCGCGCCGGCGTCGCGCACAGCCTGCCGCTGGCCGCGGGCGAGCAGGTCCAGAACAGCATCTCCACCTCGCCCGCCGGCACCGCGGTCGCGACGACGCACGCGCTGTACCAGTTCACGCTCCGCGACGGCGCGGTGCGCGTGGACTGGCGGCGGGACTACGACCGCGGTCCGGACCGTAAGCCGGGGCAACTCAGCCACGGCACCGGCTCCACTCCCACCTACTTCGGGCCGTCGACCGGCAGCGATTTCGTCGCGATCGTCGACAACGCCGACCCGCAGGTGAATCTTCGGGTCTTCCGCGCCGATTCCGGTGACGAGATCTGCTCCCTCCCCGTGCTCGGCAACCCGGGCGGCAGCGAGAACTCGCCGATCGGCATCGCCAATTCGGTGTACGTCGCCGGGACCTACGGCTACCCGTATCCCGCCGTCCCGGACGGCGCGGGCCCGGCGGTTCCGACGAACGCCCCCTTCACCGGCGGCATGACCCGCGTCGACATCGACCCGATCGGCTGCCACCAGGTGTGGAGCAACGACGTCCGCAGCGCGGCGGTGCCCCACCTCTCGACCGGAGACGGCCTGCTGTACACCGTGATCCGCCACGGGTTCGACGTCACGACACCCCTGGACGGCTTCTCGTTCGCGGTGATCGATCCGGCGGACGGCTCGGTCGAGCGCACCAGTCCACTCCCCGGTACCGCGGTCAACGACACCCTGCAGATGTCCGGACTTGTCACCGACACCGGCGACTTCTGGCAGGGCACGGTGACCGGCGTCCTGCGGATTCGCGGCGAGTAGCACGGAGTCGAGCGCACCGCCACCGGCCCAACGACACGCTGTAGTTGACGGCCCTCTACCATCGACGTCGTGCTGTATCGCGGGTTTCTGAGCCTGGTAGACCGTCTTCCCCTTCCGTCGCTGACCGTGCAGCGTGTCATCGCGTTCGCGGTGATCCTCACGCAGGGCGGGATCGCCGTCACCGGGGCCGTCGTGCGGGTGACCGCCTCCGGCCTCGGATGCCCCACCTGGCCGCAGTGCTTCCCCGGCAGCTTCGTGCCGGTCGGGCACGGCGAGGTCGCCGTCGTCCATCAGGCGGTCGAGTTCGGCAACCGGTTGCTCACGTTCGTCGTCGTTGTCGCCGCGGCCCTGATCGTCCTCGCGGTCACCCGCGCCCGTCGCCGGAAAGAGGTCCTCGTCTACGCGTGGATGATGCCCCTCGGCACCGTCGTGCAGGCCGTCATCGGCGGTGTCACGGTGCTCACCGGACTGCTGTGGTGGACGGTCGCGGTCCACCTGCTCGCGTCGATGGCGATGGTGTGGCTGGCGACCGTGATGTACGCGAAGATCTGCGAACCCGACGACGCGCCGGCGATCGACGTGATCCCCGCCCCGCTGCGGTGGCTCACCGCGCTGTCGGGTGTCGCGCTGGCCGGGGTGCTCGCCGCCGGAACGCTGGTCACGGGCGCCGGACCGCACGCGGGAGACAAGAGTCTCGACCGCGTGGTTCCCCGTCTCGAGGTAGAGATCGTCACGCTCGTGCACCTGCATGCCCAGCTGCTGGTGGGCTACCTGGCGTTGCTGGTCGGCCTGTGCTTCGGCCTGTACGCCGTGGGCGCCACCCGCGCGGTGAAGGTACGCGTGCAGGTACTGCTCGCGCTGGTGGTGGCGCAGGCGCTGATCGGACTCGTCCAGTTCTTCACCGACGTTCCCGCGGTCCTCGTGGCATTCCACGTCGCGGGAGCCGGGCTGTGCACCGCCGCCACCGCGGCGGTGTGGGCTGCGGGACGCACCCGCGAGTTCGTCACGCAGCCCGACACCGCGAGCGTCTAGCGCTCGTTGCGGGCCTTCGGGAAGCGCGTCTGCCGCGCGACCCAGCCGGCCATCTTCTGGAAGTGGCCCTTGCGGGGCGTGACGATGCTGGTGATCGCGCGGTCCCACTCCGAGACGGTGACGTCGTCGAAGGATGCGACGACGGCGTTCGCGGTGGCGAGGTCCTCGACCACCTGGTCACCGAGGATGCCGTCGGCTCCGACGAGCGTGATACGGACGCCGGCGAGTCCGATCGGCTGGATGACCGCACTGGCGGAACCGCCGTGCTCGGCCACGAACTTCTTGATCGCGTCGACCGTGTGGGACGGGAGCGAGGGCGCCGGGCTCGCGGGCGCCGGTTCGGCATGGGTATCGGTACTCATGCCCCCGAGAATACTGGGCGGTACCGGTGTCGCGCCCGCCAGGCTCGGTGCGGCGGCACTCGCCGTGTAGAACTGAAACCATGCGCGCTATACAGGTTTCCCGTCTCGGTGGTCCCGACGTCCTCGAACCCGTAGAGGTTCCCGAACCCGAGATCGGAGCGACGGATCTTCTGGTTCGCACCGACGCGATCGGCATCAACTTCATCGACACGTACTTCCGGACGGGGCTGTACCCGCGGCCACTCCCCTACGTCCCCGGAGACGAGGGCTCCGGGGTCGTGGAGGCCGTCGGCGGCGACGTGACCGGTATCGCTCCCGGCGACCGGGTGGCCTGGTGCTCCGCCCCCGGCAGTTACGCCGAGAAGGTGGTCGTGCCCGCGGCGGTGGCGATCGCCGTCCCCGACTCCGTGCCCGCCCCGCAGGCCGCTTCCGCTCTGCTGCAGGGAATGACGGCCCACTACCTGGCCCACTCGACCTACCCGATCCAGTCCGGCGACACCGTCCTGGTCCACGCCGGAGCGGGCGGAGTCGGCCTGCTGCTGACCCAGATGGCGACCACGCTGGGCGCGCGGGTGATCACCACGGTGTCCTCCGACGCCAAGGAGCAATTGTCCCGTGACGCCGGCGCACACGAGGTGCTGCGATACGACGACGACATCGCCGCCCGGGTGCGCGAGCTGACCGACGGCGAGGGCGCCGCAGCCGCCTACGACGGTGTCGGCGCGTCCACGTTCGAGGCCAGTCTCGCGTCGGTGCGGATCCGGGGGACGGTCGCGTTGTTCGGTGCGGCGAGCGGCCCGGTGCCGCCGTTCGATCCGCAACGGCTGAACCCGGCCGGATCGCTGTTCCTCACCCGGCCCACACTCGCGCACCACGTCCGAAACCGTGAGGAACTGGCGTGGCGGGCGGGAGACGTGTTCTCCGCCCTGGCCGACGGTTCACTGACGGTCCGGGTGGGCGCGGAGTACCCGCTCGCACGGGCCGAGGACGCGCACCGCGACCTCGAGGCGCGTGCGACGACGGGCTCGATCGTGCTGGTGCCCTGACGCGGAGCGTCACCTCGGGCCGTGACGCGGAGGTCAGCTCAGCAGGCCGGCCACGGTCTGCAGTCCCAGCACGGAGTCGACGGCGAGTCCCACGAAGACGATGGCCAGATAATTGTTGGACTGCAGGAACAGGCGGAGCGGTTTCACGGCCGCTCCGCCGCGGACGCTGCGGTACAGCTGATGGGCCATCAGCAGGAACCAGGCACCGGCCACGAGGGTCACGGCGGCATAGACGACACCCGCGGCGGGGACGAGCACGAGGGACGTGATCACCATCGCCCAGCTGTACAGCAGGATCTGCTTGGTGACGTGCTCCTCGGTGGCGATCACCGGCAGCATCGGGACACCGGCCGCCTTGTAGTCCTCCTTGTAGCGCATGGCGAGGGCCCACGTGTGCGGCGGCGTCCAGAAGAAGATGACCAGGAACAGCACGATGGGCTGCCAGCTCAGCGACCCGGTGACCGCCGACCAGCCGACCATGACGGGCATGCAGCCCGCGGCGCCGCCCCAGACGACGTTCTGCCAGGTCCGGCGCTTGAGCACCATTGTGTACACGAGTACGTAGAACGCGATGGTCAGGACGACCAGGCAGCCGGCGAGCAGGTTGGCGCGCCACCACAGCCAGAGGAACGACGCGACGCCGAGAGTCATGCCGAACACGAACGCGTGGGACGTGGGCACCGCGTCGCGGGCCAGCGGCCGGCGGGCGGTGCGTTTCATGACCTTGTCGATGTCGGCGTCGACGACGCAGTTGAGGGAGTTCGCGCTCGCGGCGCCCATCCACCCGCCGAACAGCGTGCTGAGGATCAGCAGGATGTCGACATTGCCGCGATCTGCCACCAGCATCGCCGGGATGGTGGCGACCAGCAGCAGCTCGATCACCCGCGGCTTGGTCAATGCGATGTAGGCCAGGACCTTGCCCGTGACGCGACCCAGCACCGTACCGGTGTCGGTCGCGCGGGGGGCGGGGCTGGGGCTGCCGAAGCCGTGTCCGCTCGGCTGATGCCCTGTCCGCACGTTCTCTCCTCGCACCACGCGTAATTCCACATCCGAATGCCGCCGCCTGCTCCCGAAGTCGTTCGCGACGGCCGGCCGTCTACTACAAACGATGGTAGACCGCCGTAATGCGCGAACCGAATCGACCCGGATACGACCGCACACTAGGCTGGAGTCGCACAAGAGGCCCACGCATCCTCAGGCTCCACGTTCACCCATGTCAGGAGACTTCTGCCCGTGTCGATCACAGACGACATCCACGTCCTCACGCAACCGGTTCACCCCGCCGACTGGACCGAACTGGACACCAAGGCCGTCGACACCATCCGGGTGCTCGCCGCGGACGCGGTGCAGAAGGTGGGTAACGGTCACCCCGGCACGGCCATGAGCCTCGCCCCCCTCGCCTACACCCTCTTCCAGCGCGTCATGCGCCACGACCCCACGGACGCCGACTGGATCGGTCGCGACCGGTTCGTGCTGTCCTGCGGGCACTCCAGCCTCACCCTGTACATCCAGCTGTACCTCGCCGGCTACGGTCTCGAACTCGACGACCTGGAGGCGCTGCGCACGTGGGGCTCGAAGACCCCCGGCCACCCCGAACACGGCCACACCCGCGGTGTCGAGATCACCACCGGGCCGCTCGGTCAGGGCCTCGCCTCCGCCGTGGGCATGGCGATGGCCGCCCGCCGCGAACGCGGCCTCTTCGACCCCGAGCCCGCCCTCGGCGACAGCCCGTTCGACCACCACATCTACGTCATCGCCTCCGACGGCGACATCGAGGAAGGCGTCACCTCCGAGGCCTCCTCCATCGCCGGCGTCCAGCAGCTCGGCAACCTCACCCTGATCTACGACGACAACAAGATCTCCATCGAGGACGACACCGCCATCGCGCTGTCCGAGGACACCGCCGCCCGCTACGAGGCGTACGGCTGGCACGTGCAGATCGTCGAGGGCGGCGAGAACGTCGTCGCCATCGAAGAGGCCCTGAACAAGGCCCGCGAGGTCACCGACAAGCCGTCGCTGATCCTGCTTCGCACGATCATCGGTTTCCCCGCACCGACCAAGATGAACACGGGCGCGGCGCACGGCGCCGCCCTCGGCGCCGACGAGGTCGCGGCCGTGAAGAAGGCTCTCGGCTTCGATCCGGACAAGACGTTCGAGGTCGCCGACGAGGTCATCGCCCACACCCGCAAGGTCGTCGAGCGCGGCGCGCAGGCACACAAGGAATGGCAGGCCCAGTACGACGAGTGGACGCAGCGCGCCCCCGAGGGCAAGAAGCTCCTCGACCGTCTGATCGGCCGCGACCTTCCCGCCGGCTGGGCCGACGTCCTCCCCACCTGGGAGCCCGATCCCAAGGGCGTCGCGACCCGCAAGGCGTCCGCCGCCGTTCTCAACGCCGTCGGACCGGTGCTCCCCGAACTGTGGGGCGGCTCCGCCGACCTCGCCGAGAGCAACAACACCACCATCAAGGGCGCCGACTCGTTCGGCCCCGAAGCCATCTCCACCCGGATGTGGACGGCCCAGCCCTACGGCCGCACCCTGCACTTCGGGGTCCGCGAACACGCCATGGGCTCGATCCTCAACGGCATCGCGCTGCACGGACCGACCCGCCCCTACGGCGGCACCTTCCTCGTCTTCAGCGACTACATGCGTCCCGCCGTGCGACTCGCCGCGATCATGAAGACCCCGGTCACCTACGTGTGGACGCACGACTCCATCGGACTCGGCGAGGACGGGCCCACCCACCAGCCGATCGAGCACCTCGCCGCGCTGCGCGCGATCCCCGGCCTGTACGTCGTGCGGCCCGGCGACGCCAACGAGACCGCCCACGCCTGGCGCGCCGTCCTCGAGAAGGGCGCCGACGAGGCCACCCGCGCTCCCGCCGGCCTCGCCCTGACCCGCCAGGACCTCCCCGTCCTCGAGGGCACCAGCTACGAGGGTGTCTCCCGCGGCGGCTACGTCCTCGCCGACGCCTCCACCGGGGCACCGGAGGTCGTGCTCATCGGCACCGGATCCGAGCTGCAACTCGCCGTCGCCGCCCGCGAGACCCTCGAGGCCGACGGCATCCCCACCCGGGTCGTGTCCATGCCCTGCGTCGAATGGTTCGACGCCCAGGACCAGGCCTACCGCGACGGCGTCCTCCCCCCGACGGTCAAGGCGCGGGTCTCCGTCGAAGCCGGCATCTCCATGCCCTGGTACCGCTTCGTCGGCGACGCGGGCGAAATCGTCTCCATCGAGCACTTCGGCGCCTCCGCCGACTACAAGACCCTGTTCCGCGAGTTCGGTTTCACCGCCGAAGCCGTCACCGCCGCCGCACGGCGCTCACTCGCACGCGTGAAGGGATAGACCGCCATGACTCAGAACCCCAACCTCCAGAAGCTCTCCGAAGCAGGCGTGTCGGTGTGGCTCGACGACCTCTCCCGTGACCGCATCGAGTCCGGCAACCTCGCCGAGCTCGTCGCGACCAAGTCCGTCGTCGGTGTCACCACCAACCCGTCGATCTTCCAGGCCGCACTCAGCAAGGGCCACGTCTACGACGCACAGGTCCGGGAGCTCGCCGAGCGCGGTGCCGACGTCGAGGCCACCATCCGCACGGTGACCACCGACGACGTGCGCGCCGCCTGCGACGTTCTCGCCCCGCAGTTCGAGGCGAGCCACGGCGTCGACGGACGGGTGTCCATCGAGGTCGACCCGCGCCTCGCGCACGACGCCGACAAGACGGTCGCGCAGGCCGTCGAACTGTGGAAGATCGTCGACCGCCCCAACCTGTTCATCAAGATTCCGGCCACCGAGGCCGGTATCCCCGCCATCGCCAAGGTGCTCGGTGAGGGGATCAGCGTCAACGTCACGCTGATCTTCTCGGTGGAGCGCTACGAACTCGTCATGGGCGCGTACCTGGACGGCCTCGAGGCGGCGAAGGCGGCCGGTCACGACCTGTCCCGCATCCACTCGGTGGCCTCGTTCTTCGTCTCCCGTGTCGACACGGAGATCGACAAGCGGCTCGACAAGATCGGCACCCCCGAGGCGCTGGAGCTGCGCGGCAAGGCCGCCGTCGCCAACGCCCGCCTGGCGTACGCCGCGTACCAGCAGATTTTCGAGGTGCAGCCGCGGTTCCAGGGTCTGCTGTCCGATGGTGCGCGCCCGCAGCGCGCGCTCTGGGCGTCGACGGGAGTCAAGAACCCCGATTACCCCGACACTCTGTACGTCGCCGAACTGGTGGCTCCGAACACCGTGAACACGATGCCGGAGAAGACTCTCGACGCGTTCGCCGATCACGGTGAGGTCGCCGGCGACACGGTGTCCGGCACCGCGGTCGAGTCGCAGGAGGTGTTCGACAAGCTCAGCGCCGTCGGCATCGACCTCACCGACGTGTTCAAGGTCCTCGAGGACGAGGGCGTCGACAAGTTCGAGGTGTCCTGGACCGAGCTCCTGGAGGCCACCGCGGAGCAGCTGCGCGCAGCAGGGCAGAAGAGCTGATACGTGAGCGAGCCCGCAGCGTCAGACGATTGGGTCAATCCACTCCGCGACGGTAGGGACAAGCGCCTACCACGCATCGCCGGGCCGTGTGCGCTGGTGATCTTCGGTGTCACCGGCGACCTGGCCCGGCGCAAGTTGATGCCCGCCATCTACGATCTGGCCAATCGTGGTCTTCTGCCGCCCGGGTTCGCTCTCGTCGGGTTCGCCCGCAGGGATTGGTCGGACGAGGACTTCGGCAAGATCGTCCACGATGCCGTGCGCGACCATTCCCGCACCCCGTTCCGGGAGGACGTCTGGGAGCGACTGTCGGAGGGCCTGCGTTTCGTCAAGGGCAGCTTCGACGACCCGGCCGCCTTCCAGGAACTGGCCAACACTCTCGGGACGCTCGAACGCGAACGCGGGACCGGCGGCAATCACGGGTTCTATCTCGCGATTCCGCCGGACGCGTTCCCGGTGGTCCTGAAGCAGCTGTCCGAGGCCGGTCTCGCGCAGTCGAACGACGACCAGTGGCGCCGGGTGGTCATCGAGAAGCCGTTCGGTCACGACCTCGAGAGCGCACGTGAGCTCAACGCGGTCGTGAACGAGGTCTTCCCGGAGGACACGGTCTTCCGGATCGACCATTACCTCGGCAAGGAGACCGTCCAGAACATTCTGGCGTTGCGCTTCGCGAACCAGTTGTTCGATCCGATCTGGAACGCCCACTACGTGGATCACGTCCAGATCACCATGGCCGAGGACATCGGTCTCGGTGGACGCGCCGGGTATTACGACGGCATCGGGGCGGCGCGCGACGTCATCCAGAATCATCTGCTGCAACTTCTCGCATTCACCGCGATGGAGGAGCCGATCAGCTTCGAACCGTCCGAGTTGCAGGCGGAGAAGATCAAGGTGCTCTCCGCCACCAGGCTCGCCCAGCCGCTCGACGAGACCACGGCACGCGGCCAGTACGCGGGCGGCTGGCAGGGCGGTACCCGGGTGGTCGGACTGCTGGAGGAGGAAGGGTTCTCGAAGGACTCCACCACGGAGACGTTCGCGGCCATCACCCTCGAGGTCGACACCCGCCGCTGGGCGGGGGTGCCGTTCTACCTCCGCACCGGGAAGCGGCTCGGCCGCCGGGTCACCGAGATCGCCGTGATCTTCAAGCGCGCACCGCATCTGCCGTTCGATCAGACGATGACCGAGGAACTGGGGCAGAACGCCCTCGTCATCCGGGTGCAGCCGGACGAGGGTGTGACCATGCGGTTCGGGTCCAAGGTGCCGGGGTCGAGCATGGAAGTCCGCGACGTCAACATGGACTTCAGCTACGGTCAGGCGTTCACGGAGTCGTCGCCCGAGGCGTACGAGCGCCTCATCCTCGACGTGCTCCTCGGTGAGCCCTCGCTGTTCCCCGTGAACGCCGAGGTCGAACTGTCCTGGGAGATCCTCGACCCCGCGCTCGGGCACTGGGCTGCGGGTGGCAGGCCGGAACCGTACGAGGCCGGCACGTGGGGCCCGCCGTCGGCAGACGAAATGATGCAACGTACCGGTCGCGAATGGAGAAGGCCGTAGATGATCATCGACATTCCCGCGACCACCACCGGACAGGTCAACAAGAAACTGGTGGAGGTGCGCAAGACCGGCGGCGCAGTGACCCTGGGGCGAGTCCTCACGCTGGTGGTATGCACCCGCGACAGTGAGTACTCGGAGGACATCATCGACGCCGCCAACGAGGCGAGCCGGGAGCATCCGTGCCGCGTCATCGTCGTCGCCTGGGGGTCCCGTGACGCGGAACCCCGCCTGGACGCGCAGATCCGCGTCGGCGGCGACGCCGGTGCGTCGGAGGTCGTCGTGCTCCGGCTGTTCGGCGAACTCGCCGACCACGAGAGCAGCGTGGTGGTGCCGTTCCTCCTCCCCGACACTCCCGTCGTCGTGTGGTGGCCGGAGACGGCCCCGGAGGTCCCCGCCGAGGACCCGGTGGGCAAGCTGGCGATCCGCCGCATCACCGACGCGACCGATCGCGCGGATCCGGCCGCCGAGATCAAGAGCCGCCTCGCGTCGTACTCGTCCGGTGACTCGGACCTGGCCTGGAGTCGCATCACCTACTGGCGTGCGCTCCTGACCTCGGCCGTCGATCAGCCGCCGCACTCGCCGATCACGTCCGCTGTGGTGTCCGGGCTGGTGGACGAGCCCGCCGTCGACATGATCGCGGGGTGGTTGGCGAGCCGCGTCGACGTCCCCGTCACCCGGCGGGTCGGCCCGCTGTTCGTGGAGATCAACTTCGCCGACGGTGGTGCTCTGACCATCAGCCGCCCCCAGACCGGCACCACGGCGACGCTGACACGCACCGGCAAACCCGATGCGCGGGTCGCGCTCCGCAGGCGGGAAACGAGCGAGTGCCTGGCCGAAGAACTACGCAGGCTCGACGCCGACGAGGTCTACGAGACCGCACTCGCCGGGCTGACGAAGGTGACCTATGAGTGACATCCATGTAGAAGTCCACCCCGACACCGACACGCTGGTGACGAGGGCCGCGGAGCGGTTCGTCGCCACCGTCGTCGCCGCCCAGAAGGACCGTGGTACGGCGTCGGTCGTCCTCACCGGAGGCGGAACCGGCATCGGGCTGCTCGAGAAGGTGCGGGAGAACCCAGGCGACATCGACTGGCGCGCGATCGACATCTACTGGGGTGACGAGCGCTTCCTGTCGGCCGGCGACCCGGAACGCAACGACGTGCAGGCGCGGGCCGCACTGCTCGACCACGTCGACGTCGACCCCGACCGGGTGCACACCATGCCCGTCGCCGACGGCATCTACGAGAACGATCCGGAGGCGGCTGCCGTCGCGTACGCGCAGGTGCTCGGGGCCCACGCCGACGGCAAGCAGGTTCCGGTCTTCGATGTCCACCTGCTCGGCATGGGCGGTGAGGGACACGTCAATTCGCTGTTCCCCGACACCGACGCGGTACGCGAGGAGCACCGGTTCGTCGTCGCGGTGACGGACTCCCCCAAGCCGCCGCCGGTGCGGGTCACGCTGACCCTGCCCGCTGTCCGGCACGCCGACGAGGTGTGGCTCGTCGTGGCGGGCGACGCCAAGGCCGAGGCCGTGGCCGCCGCGATCGCGGGCGCTCCGCCCGTCGAGATCCCGGCATCCGGGGCGCGCGGACTGTCGGCCACCCGGTGGCTGCTCGACACGTCGGCCGCGTCCCGGCTGCCGGGCTGACGCTCTCATCCGACGGGGTCCTCGTCGTCGTCCGCCGGCAACCCGGCGGGCGACCGAGGGTCCCGCTCGACCGGTGACCGGGTGACCCGGCATTCGGTGACGATCCGACCGGCCCGACGCGGGCTCGCCGCGCTCGTCCCCCGCCGTCCCACTCCCCCGCGCCAGTAGTCCGGGTTGCCCGCGCAACGCCTCATCCGTCGCCCCACTTCGTCTCGGAAACGTTCGTGCTCTTTCCCGTTTTGACGCAGCGACGGACGGTTCGGTTCCCCCGCCCCGCAAGAAAGTTCACTCGCTTCTCGCGGGACGCGGGAACCGGCGCGCTACCCGCTGTTGCGCAGCGCGGTCGCCAGCCCGTTCATCGTGAGCTGGATGCCGCGGCGCGTCTGATCACTGTCGTCCCCGGCCCGGTAGCGGCGCAGCAGTTCCACCTGCAGGTGGTTGAGGGGCTCGAGGTACGGGAACCGATTGTGCACCGACCTCTCCAGACCGGGGTTGTCGGCGAACAGGGTGTCGTTCCCGGTGATCGCCTTGTACATCCGGATGGTCCGTTCGTGTTCCTCGGCGATCTTGCCGAACACCCGCCGGCGGAGTTCCTCGTCGGGAACCAGTTCCGCGTAGCGGGCCGCGAGACCCATGTCGGACTTCGACATCACCATGGCCAGGTTCGACAGCACGGTCCGGAAGAACGGCCACGTCTCGTACAGGCGGGACAGCGTGGCCACCCGCTCGGGGTCGCCCTGCGTCCATTCCTCGAACGCCGCACCCGTGCCGTACCACCCGGGCAGCATGACCCGGGACTGGCTCCACGACAGCACCCACGGGATGGCCCGGAGGTCGGAGATGGACGTGGTCTGCTTCCGTGAGGCGGGGCGGCTGCCGATGTTGAGGGCACCGATCTCCGCGACCGGAGTCGACATCTCGAAGTACTCCACGAATCCGGGTGTCTCGTGCACCAATTCGCCGTACGCGCGGCGGGCCAGCGCCGCGAGCTCGTCGAGAATGCGGTACGCCGGTTCCGCGTCGTCGCCGAGTCCCTCGACGTCGAGCAGGGTGGCTTCGAGGGTCGCGGCGAGCAGCGTTTCCAGATTGCGTTGCGCGAGGCGGGGTTCCGCGTACTTGGCGGCGATCACCTCACCCTGTTCGGTGATCCGCAACGACCCGGCCACCGCGCCGGGCGGTTGCGCGAGGATCGCCTCGTAGCTGGGGCCGCCGCCGCGACCCACGGTGCCGCCGCGACCGTGGAAGAGCCGCAACCGGATTCCCGTCTTGCGGGCGGCGTCGACCAGATCCAGCTCGGCGCGGTACAGCGCCCAGTTGGCCGCCAGGTAGCCGCCGTCCTTGTTGGAATCGGAGTACCCGAGCATCACTTCCTGCGAGTCGCCGCGCGACGTCACCAGCGCCCGGTAGATCGGCACCTCGAGGGTGGCCTCGAGCGTGGCGGCCCCCTGCTGCAGGTCCTCGATCGTCTCGAACAGCGGCACGATCCCCACCGGGCAGGACGGCGCCTCCCCCGATCCGGGGTCGAGCAGACCCACCTCCTTCAGCAGCACGGCGGCCTCGAGCATGTCGCTGACGGAGGTGCACATGCTGATGATGTAGTTGGGCACGGCGCCCGCACCGAGGGTCCGCACCGCGTCGGCGCCGGCCTGGAGAATGGCGAGTTCCTTCGTGGTCAGCTCGCTGAAGTCCGCGTTCGCGGTGGTCAGTGGTCGCCGGGTGGACAGCTCCGCCGACAGCAACTCCACCCGCTCGTCCTCGGACAGCGACGGGTAGTTGGCGTGCACGCCCGCCCACGCCAGCAGCTCGGCGACGACGGTCTCGTGCACGTCCGAGTTCTGCCGCATGTCCAGTCCGGAGAGGTGGAAACCGAACACCTCCACCGAGTCCCGCAGGCCCGCGAGCCCGTCGTCGGCGATGGTGCCGTCGCCGCCACGCCGCAGGGAGTCGTCGACGACGTCCAGTTCGTCGAGCATCTGCCGTGGCGAGTCGTACGGTGCGAGCCCGAGGTCGAGCCCGTGATCGGTTGCCTCACCCAGAATGCTGTGCGCGGTGGCCGTGAGACGCCCCCGGATGCCCCGCACCGCGCGCCGGTAGGGCTCGTCGGCGCGGAACGGGGAATCGTCCTGCGACGCCGCGGCCAGGAGGTCGAGAGCGGGGGTGACGGTGACGAGGCGAGCCGACATCGACAGTTCACGTTCGAGTGTCTCGAGTTCCCCGAGGTGGTGCTCGAGCGCGGTGGCCGCGGCACGGATGGTGGCCTGCCGGACCACCTCGTCGGTGACATAGGGGTTGCCGTCGCGGTCTCCGCCGATCCACGACCCGGGACGCAGAATCGGCTCCCGGCCCAGATCCGCGTCCGGCCACCGCGATCGCAGGGCGCTGCGCAGTTCGGCGTTGATCTTCGGGACGACCTCGAACAGTGCGGCGTCGTAGTACCGCAGTCCGACCTCGATCTCGTCCTGGATCCGCAACCGCGACAACCGGATCAGTGCGGTCTGCCACAGGGTGAGGATCTGCCGTCGCAGCCGGACGTCGACGTCGGCCGTCTCGGTCTCGGTCAGGGCGGTGCGCTCGCGGTAGCGCATCAGCTCGGTGATGCGGGACTGGGTCTCGAACACCGTCCGGCGGCGGGTCTCGGTGGGATGGGCGGTGATGACCGGCGACACGAGCGCCCCGCGCAACGCGTCCGCGACGACGTCGCTGCCGAGGTGCGCGGCGTCGAGTTTGGCGAACGTGGCGGTCAGCGTGCTGTCGGGGGCGGGTTCACCGGCGGCGACGTGGACGGCGCGCCGGCGTTCGCGGTGGATGTCCTCGGCGAGATTCGCCAGCAGGGCGAAGTGGCTGAAGGCCCGGATGACGGGGATGGTGTCGCTCGTGGAGACCTGGGTGAACATGTCCGCCAGATCTGCGCGGTCGATTTCGGAACGACGAACCCGGAACGATTCGACCCTGGCCTTCTCGACGAGGTCGAAGACGCTGTCCCCGGCCTGTTCCCGCACTATCTGACCGAGGATGCCGCCCAGGAGCCGAATGTCTTCGCGGAGTGGTTCAGTGGCCTCACGTGGGGTTTCGATCATTCATCCAGTATCGACCGGTGACGGCCCGTCTGCATGATGAAGCCGATCAGCCGAACTTGATCTCCAGGCCGATGCCGATGATGGCGATCAACCAGATCAGGCCGGTGAAGACGGTGAGCCGGTCGAGGTTCTTCTCGACCACGGTGGAACCGGACAGGCTCGACTGGACGCCACCGCCGAACAGGCTGGACAGACCGCCGCCCTTACCGCGGTGCAGCAGCACCAGCAGAATCAGCAGCAAGCTGGTGACCACCAGCAAGATATCCAGAAACAGTTCCATGTCTGTTTACGTCCACCCATCCAGTAGGAACAACAACGACCTCGTACACCCTACAGGCGCTCCGCGCCCGTGCGCCTTTCCGGTACCTAGCGCTGCCGGAAAGGCGCACGGGCGCCGAAGGCGCCTTACGGCAGAGGTCCGCCCGCGGCGATCGCCGACAGGGTGGCGAACTCGTCGGCCTTCAGTGAGGCGCCGCCCACCAGGGCGCCGTCCACATCGGTCTGACCGACGATCTCGCCGACGTTCTTGGCGTTGACGCTACCGCCGTAGAGAACGCGGACACCGGACGCGACGTCCGGCGAGGCGAGCTCACCGAGCGTGGCGCGGATCGCGGCGCACACTTCCTGCGCGTCCGCGGCACTGGCCACGCGACCGGTTCCGATGGCCCACACCGGCTCGTACGCGATGACGACCTTGGCGATGTCCTCGGCGGACAGTCCGGCGAGCGAGCCCCGCAACTGTTCGACGTTGTAGGACACGTGCTCGCCGGCCTCGCGCACGTCGAGACCCTCACCGATGCAGACGATCGGGGTGATCCCGTTCTTCAGCGCGGCCTTGGTCTTGGCCAGCACGGTGTCGTTGTCCTCGCAGTGCAGGGTCCGGCGCTCCGAGTGCCCGACGACGACGAACGTGCAGCCCAGCTTGGCCAGCATGGAGCCGCTGATCTCACCGGTGTACGCACCCGAATCCTGGGCCGACACGTCCTGCGCACCGTAGGTGAGCAGGAGCTTGTCGCCCTCGACGAGGGTCTGCACGCTGCGGATGTCGGTGAACGGCGGGATCACCGTCACGTCGACCTTGTCGAAGTACTTCGCCGGGAGCGAGAAGGCGATCTTCTGAACCAGCGCGATGGCCTCGAGGTGGTTCAGATTCATCTTCCAGTTGCCGGCGATCAGCGGCTTCCGTGCCATGCCTCAGCCCTCCAGAACTGCGATGCCGGGGAGTTCCTTGCCCTCGAGGTACTCGAGGGAGGCGCCGCCACCGGTGGAGATGTGCGAGAACCCGTCCTCGGGCAGACCGAGCTGGCGCACCGCCGCGGCGGAGTCACCGCCACCGACGACGCTGTACGCGCCCTTCCCGGTGGCCTCGATGATCGCCTCGGCGACACCCTTGGTGCCCGCGGCGAACTTCTCGAACTCGAACACGCCCATCGGGCCGTTCCAGAACACGGTCTTCGCGCTGGTCAGGATCGCGGCGAACCGGCGAACCGACTGCGGTCCGATGTCGAGACCCATCCAGCCGTCCGGAATCTCGAGTACCGAGACGATCTTCGACTCGGCGTCGGCCGAGAACGAATCGGCGATGACCACGTCCTGCGGGATGTGGATCACGTCGGCGTACTGCTCGAGCAGCGCCTTGCACGTGTCGATCATCGACTCCTCGCACAGCGAGTTGCCGACCGAAACGCCCTGCGCCGCCAGGAACGTGTAGTACATGCCGCCACCGATGACGAGGGTGTCGACCTTGGGGGCCAGCGCCTCGATCACCGCGAGCTTGTCCGACACCTTCGACCCACCGAGCACGACCGCGTACGGCCGCTCGGGCTCCTCGGTGAGCTTGCCGAGCACCTTGATCTCGGCTTCGACGAGCGTGCCCGCGTAATGCGGGAGCAGCTTGGCCACCTCGTACACCGACGCCTGCGCGCGGTGCACGACACCGAACCCGTCGGACACGAACGCGCCGTCGTCGCCGACGAGTTCGACCAGGGCCTTGGCGAGCTTCGTCCGCTCGGCCTCGTCCTTGCTGGTCTCCCGCGGATCGAAGCGGATGTTCTCCAGCAGGAGAACGTCGCCGTCCGTGAGCCCCTCGGCCCGTGCCAGAGCGTCCTGCCCGACGACGTCGCCGGCGAGCTGGACGTTGCGTCCCAGCACCTCGGCGAGCTTCACCGCCACCGGTGCGAGGGAGTACTGCGGGTCGGGCTCGCCCTTGGGGCGACCCAGATGGGCGGTGACGATGACCTTGGCGCCCGCCTCCGCCAACGCCTTCAGCGTCGGCGCGGAAGCGATGATGCGCCCGGGATCGGTGATCCGGTCACCGTCGAGCGGAACGTTGAGGTCGGAGCGCACCAGCACGGCGCGCCCCTCGACCCCAGCGTTCAGCAGATCGTCGAGAGTCTGTACTGCCACTGTTACCGGACCTTCGCTCAGAGAGACTTGGCGACGAGACCGATGAGGTCGGCCAGACGGTTGGAGTAACCCCACTCGTTGTCGTACCAGGACACGATCTTGGCCTGATCGTCGATGACCTTGGTGAGGCCGGAGTCGAAGATCGAGCTGTGGGGGTCGGTGACGATGTCGGACGACACGATCGGGGCGTCCGTGTACTTCAGGATGCCCTTGAGCGGTCCCTCGGCGGCGGCCTTCATCGCGGCGTTGATGTCCTCGACGCTGGCCGACTTCTTCAGGTTCGCGGTGAGGTCGGTCACCGAGCCCGTGGGGATCGGGACACGCAGCGCGTAGCCGTCCAGCTTGCCGAGCAGCTGCGGGAGGACCAGGCCGATGGCCTTGGCGGCACCGGTGCCGGTGGGGACCACGTTCAGGGCGGCGGCGCGGGCGCGACGCAGGTCGCTGTGCGGGCCGTCCTGCAGGTTCTGGTCCTGGGTGTAGGCGTGGACCGTGGTCATGAGGCCCTTGACGATGCCGAACTCGTCGTCGAGCACCTTGGCGATGGGGCCGAGGCAGTTGGTGGTGCACGAGGCGTTGGAGATGATGTTCTGGCTGCCGTCGTACTTGTCGTCGTTGACGCCCATCACGATGGTGATGTCCTCGCCCTTGGCCGGGGCGGAGATGATGACCTTCTTGGCGCCGGCCTCGAGGTGGCCCTTCGCCTTGGCTGCGTCGGTGAAGATTCCGGTGGACTCGACGACGACGTCGACGCCCAGGTCACCCCAGGGAAGCGCCGCGGGGCCTTCCTTGATGGCGAGTGCCTTGATCTTCTGGTTTCCGACGACGATGGTGTCTTCACCTTCGAGCGAGACGTCGTGCGGGAGACGACCCAGGATGGAGTCGTACTTCAGGAGATGCGCCAGCGTAGCGTTGTCCGTGAGGTCGTTGACCGCCACAATCTCGATGTCGGTGGTTCCGAGCGCCTTCTGCGCATCCACCGCCCTGAAGAAGTTACGCCCGATACGGCCGAAACCGTTTACGCCTACCCGGACAGTCACAATCTGCTCCTTTGCGCATGATTCTGGTTGTGCAGCTCTGCTCCCGCGCCGCTACGACACCACCGACGGTGGTCGGCGCGAGGGTTCATCGGTCGATGTGGCTCTTACCCTAGTGCGCATGCCACTCGCGCGCGCAGTCACCTCCGGGCACCTTTCCGGCCGCCCCGACCCGGACGAACGGGACGCTCGTTCGATCTGACGCAACGAGCGTCCCGTTCGTCCGGGGAGTGGGGGTGGCGGGCGGCGACTGCCGGCGACGGTCAGGCGTCGTCGAGAAGGTCTGCGGTGACGGCCGACTCGGTGTCGGGGATGCCGGTTTCCTTGGCCTTGCGGTCTGCCATGGACAGCAACCGCCGGATGCGGCCGGCCACGGCGTCCTTCGTCATCGGCGGGTCGGCGAGCTGGCCGAGTTCCTCCAGGGACGCCTGCCGGTGCTCCACCCGGAGGTGACCGGCCGCCGCCAGATGGTCGGGAACCTCGTCACCCAGGATGTCGAGGGCCCGTTCGACGCGGGCAGCGGCCGCGACGGCCGCCCGCGCGGACCGGCGCAGGTTGGCGTCGTCGAAGTTGGCGAGCCGGTTGGCGGTGGCACGGACCTCCCGGCGCATGCGGCGTTCCTCCCACACGAGGCGGGTGTCCTGGGCCCCCATCCGGGTGAGCAGTGCGCCGATGGCCTCGCCGTCACGGATCACCACCCGGTCGGTGCCGCGGACCTCGCGGGCCTTCGCGGAGATGCCCAGCCTGCGCGCCGCCCCGACGAGGGCGAGCGCCGCCTCCGGGCCCGGGCAGCTGACCTCGAGCGCGGACGATCGCCCCGGCTCGGTCAGCGAACCGTGCGCCAGGAACGCGCCGCGCCACGCGGCCTCCGCGTCGGCGACACTGCCACCGACCACCTGCGCGGGAAGCCCGCGCACGGGGCGTCCCCGCAGGTCCAGGAGACCGGTCTGGCGGGCGAGAGCCTCGCCCTCCTTCGCGACCCGCACGATGTACCGGGACGACTTGCGCAGCCCGCCCGCACTGAGGACGTGGACGTCGGCGCTGTAGGTGAACAGGTCGAAGATCTCGCGGCGCAACCGGCGGGCCGTGGACCCCAGGTCCACTTCCGCCTCGACCACTACCCGGCCGCCGACGATGTGCAATCCCCCGGCGAACCGCAGCAGCGACGAGACCTCGGCCTTCCGGCAACTCACATGAGTGATGACGAGACGACTGAGTTCGTCTTTGACCTCTGCTGTCATTGCCACGAAGCGCTCTCCCTTTCCTCTGGTGTCTCGGCCACTTCGCTCCCCCGAGACCCCGCGTCGGGGTCGCTCCAGAGCTGTTCGAGAACGGACGCAAGTTTTCCTGCATGGTGCGTGTGGGTGCCGTGCTCCGACACGTCGGCGTACACGACGCGTGCCTGGAACTGTCCGGCGGCGCGGGCGAGGTGCTCGCGCTCGCGCCCCGGTGGCACCGAACCCGAATCGACCACGACGAAGTCGACGGTGAGTTCGGGTGCGTGTTGGGACAGTACGTGCAGATGACGCTCGGTGGAGAATCCTGCCGTCTCGCCCGGCTCCGGAGCCAGGTTGAGCACCAGCACCTTCCGCGCGGCGGTGGCGATCAGCGTGTCGAGGAGTTCCGGCACGAGGACGTGCGGGATGACGCTGGAGAACCACGATCCCGGACCGAGGACGACCATGTCTGCCACGTCGATCGCCCGGACCGCGTCCGGGCACGCGGGCGGATTCGCCGGCAGCAGACGCACGCGGCGCACCTTGCCGGGCGTGGTCGCGACCGCGACCTGACCGCGGATGCAGCGGCTGACCCGCGGGTCCGCCTCGAGGCCCTGCACGTCGGCCTCGATGTCCAGGGCGATCGGCGACATCGGTAGCACCCGCCCGTTGATCCGCAGCAACCGGGCGAGTTCGTCCAGCGCGGCGACGGGGTCGCCGAGCACCTCGGTGAGGCCGGCCAGGATGAGATTGCCCACCGAGTGGCCGGCGAGGGCGCCGATTCCGCCGAAGCGGTGCTGGATGGTGTCCGTCCAGTCCTGCACCTCGGGGTCGTCCGCGGCGAGTGCGGCGAGCGCCATCCGCAGATCCCCCGGCGGGATGACACCCAGTTCGGCGCGCAGCCGTCCCGAGGATCCGCCGTCGTCCGCGACGGTCACGACCGCCGTGACGTCACGGCTGAGCCGGCGCGCGGCACTGAGAGTGGCGAACAGTCCGTGGCCGCCGCCGAGCGCGACGATCGCAGGCGGCTGGTGCACCGGCCTCATTCGCGCCCCAGATCACGATGGACGACACGCACGTTCAGCCCGGAGTCCTTTCCGAGTCGGCTCGCCAAGGCCTCCGACATCGCGACACTCCGATGTTTCCCTCCGGTGCACCCCACCGCGATGGTCATGTAGCGCTTCCCCTCCCGACGATATCCCGCGATCGTCAGATCCAGCAGGTGGTGATAGGTGGCGAGATAGTCCTCGGCACCGTCCTGCGACAACACGTAGTCCCGCACGTCCGCACTCTGCCCGGTGTGCGGACGCAACTCGGGTATCCAGTGCGGGTTGGGCAGGAAGCGGACGTCGCAGACGAGATCGGCGTCCATCGGAAGACCGTACTTGAAACCGAACGACTGGACTGTTACTTGCATGGTCCGGTTCTCGGCGTCGCCGAACGCGTCCTCGATCTTCTGCCGCAACTGGTGCGCGGCGAGGGACGACGTGTCGATCACCAGATCCGCGGCGGCCTTCACCTTCGCGAGCTGATCGCGCTCGGCGGCGATGCCCTCCGACAGGGTGCCCTCGGCGCCTCCACCCGACAGCGGGTGGCTGCGGCGTACCTGTTCGAACCGGCGCACCAGGACCTCGTCCGACGCGTCGAGGTACAGCACCCGTGTGTGCACGGGTTTGCTTTCCAGTTCGGTGAGGACCCAGCCGAGGTCGCCGGTGAACAACCGGCTGCGCACGTCGATGACGACGGCGAGCCGCTCGAGCCGCGAATCGGATTCCAGGCTCAGATCCACCATCCGGGAAATCAGTTCCGGGGGAAGGTTGTCCGCGACGTACCACCCGAGGTCCTCGAGGACCTTCGCCGCCGTCTGCAGCCCCGCCCCGGAGAGCCCGGTGACGAGAAGGAAGTCCATCGGCCGAACCGTGGGTGGACGGTCGCTCTGCGCGTGCTGCTCGTTCACTCGACACCTGTCCGTTGCGAAGCGCTCTGTGCTGCCTGGCCGTGCTGTGCTACCGGTTCGCGGGGAAGATCCGCGCCGTTCTGATCTGCCGTGCCCGGCCCGTTCCGATCTGGTTCATCATCCCCCACTCCCGCGACGTCCGCAGACGGTTCCTCCGCCCCGAGAGCGGTGAGTACCGCTTTCGCCGTGGCCGTTCCGATGCCGGGGACCGCGGTGATCTCCTCGACGGAGGCCTGCTTGAGTCGGGCGACGGAACCGAAATGCGTCACCAGGGCCTTGCGCCGGGTCTCACCGAGCCCGCGGACGGAGTCGAGTGCGGATGCCGTCATCCGGCGGGACCGCTTGCTGCGGTGGAACGTGATCGCGAAGCGGTGGGCCTCGTCGCGCACCCGCTGCAGGAGGTACAGCGACTCGCTCGTGCGCGGGAGGATCACCGGGTCCTCCTCCCCCGGCACCCACACCTCCTCGAGCCGCTTGGCCAGCCCGATCACCGCGACGTCGGTGATGCCCAGTTCGTCGAGCACCGCCGAGGCCGCGGCCACCTGCGGGGCCCCGCCGTCCACGACGAACAGATTCGGTGGGTACGCGAACCGCCGCGGCCGGCCGGTCTGCGGGTCGATCGCCGCCTCCGGGGCGAGGTCGCCGCCGTCCCCCGACACCTGGTCGGCGTCCGCCCCGGCCGCTTCGGCGCGCAGCACCCCGACGTCACGGTTGTGCCGGAGGAACCGCCGCCGGGTGACCTCGGCGATGCTGGCGACGTCGTCGGAGCGACCGTCGCCCGCGGCCTCCTTGATCGCGTAGTGGCGGTAGTCGGACTTACGGGGAAGGCCGTCCTCGAAGACGACGAGGGAGGCCACCACGTCGGTGCCCTGCACATGACTGATGTCGACGCATTCGATGCGCAGGGGCGCCGAGTCCAGGTCGAGGGCCTCCTGGATGCCCTGCAGGGCCGCCGACCGCGACGTGAAGTCGCCGGCGCGGCGCAGCTTGTGCTGCTGCAATGCCTCCATCGCGTTCCGCTGCACGGTCTCGGCGAGAGCCTTCTTGTCGCCGCGCTGCGGCACGCGGAGGCGGACCGCGGATCCGCGGAGACCGCTGAGCCACTCCTGCACCTGTTCGGCGTCGGGCGGCAGCACGGGCACCAGGACCTCCCGCGGCACGCCGCTGGTGCCGGCCTCCTGGTCGGTCGCGCCCGACAGCGCCGCCTGCTCACCGTAGAACTGGGTGAGGAACTGCTCCACGAGCAGCGGCAGGTCCGATCCCGCCTCGGAATCGACGCTGGCCCAGTCGATGACGTCGCCGGCCTTCTCGACCACCCAGCCGCGCTGACCGCGCACGCGGCCACCCCGGACGTGGAAGACCTGGACCGCGGCCTCGAGCTCGTCGGTCGCGAACGCGGCGACGTCGGCGTCGGTGCCGTCACCGAGCACGACGGCCTGCTTCTCGAGCGCTCGCCGCAACGCGCCCACGTCGTCGCGCAGCCGCGCCGCCGTCTCGAAGTCGAGTTCTTCCGACGCCTCCTGCATCCGGGCCTCGAGCTGCCGGACCAGCTTGTCGGTGCGTCCCGACAGGAAGTCGCAGAAGTCCTCGACGATCTTGCGGTGTTCGGCCGCGGACACGCGTCCGACGCACGGCGCGGAGCACTTGTCGATGTAGCCGAGCAGGCAGGGACGGCCGATCTGGTTGTGACGCTTGAACACCCCGGCCGAGCAGGTTCGTGCGGGGAACACCCGCAGCAGCAGGTCGAGGGTTTCGCGGATGGCCCACGCGTGCGAGTAGGGACCGAAGTAGCGGACACCCTTGCGCCGGGGCCCGCGGTAGACGAACAGCCGGGGGTATTCCTCGTTCAGGGTGACCGCGAGAACCGGGTACGTCTTGTCGTCGCGGTAGCGGACGTTGAACCGGGGATCGAATTCCTTGATCCAGTTGTACTCGAGCTGGAGAGCCTCGACCTCGGTGCTCACCACGGTCCACTCGACGCTGCCGGCCGTGGTCACCATCTGGCGGGTGCGCGGGTGCAGCGTCGAGACGTCGGCGAAATAGGAATTCAGCCGTGATCGAAGACTCTTCGCCTTCCCGACATAGATGACCCGGCCGTGCGGATCGCGGAACTTGTACACCCCCGGATCGACCGGAACAGTTCCGGTCGCGGGGCGATATGTCGAAGGATCGGGCACCCCTCCACGTTAGTCGGCGCCACCGACCAACCCCGCATCCGCGACGTCGCGGAGGGCCGACCCCGGGTTAGGACGGTGCGTACTCCGACGCGAGCGCGCGGAAGCGGTCGACGGCGTCCACGGCGTATTCGCGATCGTTCGACTGGATGGCCATCACGGCCAGGTATTCGTCGTCGGGTAGCTCGATCCGGGCCCACGCCGCGCCGTCGGGGAAGGACAACCCCTCGTACAGGTCCCACTCGACGATGCGCTCCCCGAGGACGTTGCGCACGGCGATGCCGCGGGGCCCGACCCGCACCCTGGGCCGGGTCAGCAGCAGGACGGCTGCCGCGAGGAGGCAGCCGATGCCCGCGAATGCCAGCTGGTCGGCGAGGCGGAAGTACACACCCGTCGAATCACCGCGCAGCAGGATTGCGAACGTCACATGCACGACGACGAGTAAGGTCGCCACACCGATCGCGTATCGCCGCGACTTGCGTGGCGTCGCGACGAGTGTCCACTCGGATTGCGGAGTGGTCATGACTGGAGCCGGATCATACGAAGGACTCCTCGGCGCGGCGCAGTCGTGCCAGCGTGACAGCGGTGTCGAGCGCGGCCGCGCACGCCTGACCGCCCTTGTCCTCGACGGAGCCGGGCAGGCCACTGCGGTCGACGGCCTGCTGCTCGGTGTCCGTGGTGAGCACACCGTTTCCGACCGGGGTGCTCTCGTCCAGCGAGACCCGGGTCAGACCGGCCGTCACCGCGTCGCAGACATATTCGAAGTGCGGGGTCCCGCCGCGGATCACGACACCGAGCGCGACGACGGCGTCGTGCGTGCGGGCCAGGGCCTGCGCCACCACCGGAAGCTCGATGGCACCGGCGACCCGGACCAGCGTGACGTTCTTCACGTTCGCCTCGGCCGCCACCCGCTGCGCGCCGGCGATCAGCGCCTCGGAGATCTCGGCGTGCCAGCTGCCGGCGACGATGGCGAGCCGGAGGTCGCCCGCCTCGCCGAGTTGCAGCTCCGGCAGTCCCTCACCACTCACAGCATTTCTCCCGCTTCGAAGTCGTCGAGCCCGATCAGGTCGTGGCCCATGCGGTCACGCTTCGTGCGCAGGTACGTCAGGTTCTCGGCGTTCGCCCGCAGCGGCATCGACACCCGCTCGGTGATCTGCAGTCCGTACCCGTCGAGACCGACCCGCTTGGCCGGGTTGTTGGTGAGCAGGCGCATCGAGGAGATGCCCAGATCCACCAGGATCTGCGCGCCGATGCCGTAGTCGCGGGCGTCGGCGGGCAGGCCGAGCTCGAGGTTGGCGTCGACGGTGTCCGAACCCGCGTCCTGCAGCTGGTAGGCCTGCAGTTTGTGCATGAGGCCGATGCCCCGGCCCTCGTGTCCGCGCATGTAGAGGACCACACCGCGGCCCTCCTGCGCGACCATGTCCAGGGCGGCGTCGAGCTGGGGCCCGCAGTCGCAGCGCAACGAACCGAACACGTCGCCGGTGAGGCATTCGGAGTGCACGCGCACGAGCACGTCACTGCCGTCGCCGTCGGGGCCGGGCAGGTCGCCGCGGACCAGGGCCACGTGCTCGACGTCGTCGTAGATGCTCCGGTAGCCGACGGCCGTGAACTCGCCGTGCCGGGTGGGGATGCGCGCGGACGCGACCCGCTCCACGTGCTTCTCGTGCTTGCGGCGCCACGCGATGAGGTCGGCGATGGAGATCAGGGCAAGGTTGTGGTCGTCGGCGAAGACCCGCAGCTCGTCGGTCTGGGCCATGTGGCCCTCGTCCTTCTGGCTGACGATCTCGCAGATCACACCCGCCGGCCGCAGGTCCGCCATCCGGGCGAGGTCGACGGCGGCCTCGGTGTGGCCGGGACGGCGCAGCACGCCGCCCTCCTTGGCGCGCAGCGGCACGACGTGGCCGGGCCGGGTGAAGTCCTGGGCGCCGCTGGACGGGTCGGCCAGCAACCGCATGGTGGCGGCGCGGTCGGACGCGGAGATGCCGGTGCCGATGCCCTCGCGGGCGTCGACGGTCACGGTGTACGCGGTGCCGTGCTTGTCCTGGTTGGTGGCGTACATCGGAGGCAGGCCGAGGCGGTCGCAGTCGGCGCCGTCGAGCGGCACACAGAGATAGCCGGACGTGTATCGAACCATGAAGGCAACCAACTCGGGGGTGGCTTTCTCCGCGGCGAAGATGAGGTCTCCCTCGTTCTCGCGGTCTTCGTCGTCGACGACGACGACTGCCTTGCCTGCGGCGATGTCCGCAACGGCGCGCTCGATACTGTCGAACCTGGTCACGTGCTCGGTCTCCAAAGTCTTGACTTAGGCATCTTCGAATACAACGGATGCATCCGTGGGATGCTCCTCAACAGTACGACTCAGCGGCCGGCCGCTTGCAGCCGCTCCACATACTTCGCAATCACGTCGACCTCGAGGTTGACGGGCGTCCCGACGGACGCCGCCCCGAGCGTGGTCAATTGCAGCGTGGTCGGGATGAGTGAAATCTCGAAGTATTCCTCGCCACGTTCACCACCGAGGGCCGAGACCGTCAGCGACACACCGTCGACGGTGATCGAGCCCTTCTCCACGACGTACCGGGAGATCGCGTCGGGCAGCGCGATGCGCACGACCTCCCAGTTCTCGGACGGGCTGCGGCTGATGATGTGCCCGGTGCCGTCCACGTGACCCTGGACGAGGTGGCCGCCGAGGCGGCTGTTCAGGGCGGCGGCCCGCTCGAGGTTGACGCGGCTGCCCACGTCGATCTTCTGCAGGCTCGACCGGTTCAGCGTCTCCTGCATGACATCAGCCGTGAAGGAACCGTCGGCCAACACCTCCACGACGGTCAGGCACACCCCGTTCACCGCGATCGAATCCCCGTGCGACGCGTCGGAAGTCACGACCGGACCACGGACGGTGAACCGTGCGGCGTCGGCCAGTTCCTCCTTGGCGACGACCTCACCCAACTCTTCGACGATCCCGGTGAACACTGTGGCTTCTCCTACGTTCGGTGACTGTCAGGGTTGTCGGACACTGCTGGAACCAAACTCAACAACAAATCGGGGCCGATTGTTTCGACCGACTCGTGACGGAACCGCAGCGCACCGCCGATCGTGTGCACACCCGCCTCCGTGACCGCGGACGTGCCGGCGCCGAGGACCAGCGGGGCGAGGTACGCCTGGATGCGGTCGACCCGGCCCGCGGCGAGGAACGCGCCCGCCAGCCGCGGCCCGCCCTCGAGCAGCACATCGGTGTACTCGGCGAGAGCGGCGAGGACCTCGTCCACGTCGCGTGTGCGCAACAGCAGGGTGGGCGCGGAGTCGTCGAGGACCCGGGCGTCCGCCGGGATGTCGCCGAGTCCGACGACGACGCGCACCGGCTGGTGCGCCGCGAGCGATCCGTCGGGCATCCGGGCGGTCAGCCGCGGGTCGTCGGCGAGCACCGTCCCGGTGCCGACCACGATCGCGTCGAGTTTCGCCCGGTCGGCGTGGACGCGTTCCCGGGCCTCGGGACCGGTGATCCACTGGCTGGTGCCGTCGGCGGCGGCGCTGCGCCCGTCCAGGGTGGCCGCGTACTTCCAGGTCACGTGCGGCCGTCCGGTGCGCTGCCGGTGCAGCCAGGCCCGGAGCGGCCCGCGTTCGACGTCCTGGGCCCGCAGCCCGGACGTCACCTCGACACCGGCCGAGACGAGGGTTTCCGCGCCGCCGGCGGCCTCGGGGTTCGGATCGCCCACCGCATAGTGCACCGCGACCACGCCGGCATCGAGGAGCGCCTGCGAACACGGCCCGGTCCGCCCGTGGTGGTTGCACGGTTCCAGCGTGACGACGGCGGTGCCGCCGCGGGCGGCGTCCCCCGCCTCCCTCAGTGCGACGACCTCCGCGTGCGGACCGCCGGGAGGCTGCGTCATCCCGACACCGGCGATGCGCCCGGCGGAATCGAGGACCACCGCGCCGACCGCCGGATTGGGGCTGGTGAACCCGCGCGCCGACTCCGCGGCGCCGATGGCGATCTGCATCGCGGCGTCGAGGTCCGCAGCCGAATTCTCGTGCCGCACGTGGGAGTTCACGATGTGCCGGAGCGCCGTTACCGCGACAGGCTCAGGTGCGGCGACGCCGTGGCGGCGCTGGCGCGCAGGGCGCGCACGGCCTCCGCGGGATCGCTCGTGCCGTAGACGGCGGACCCGGCGACGAAGCAGTCGACGCCCGCCTCGGCGGCGGCCTCGACGGTGTCGGCGTTGATGCCGCCGTCGATCTCCACGACCAGCCGCAGCTCACCGGAGTCGACGAGACGGCGGACGGCCTTCGCCTTCGACAGCACCTCCGGGATGAACGACTGACCACCGAAGCCGGGCTCGACGCTCATGACGAGAAGGGTGTCGAAGTCCTTCAGGATCTCGAGGTACGGCTCGATCGGCGTGCCGGGCTTGACGCTGAGGCCGGCCTTGGCCCCGGCGGCGCGGATGTCGCGGGCCACGGATCGGGGGTCGTCGGTCGCCTCCGCGTGGAACGTGACGTTGTGCGCGCCCGCCTCCGCGTAGGGCGGCGCCCAGCGACCGGGGTCGTCGATCATGAGATGGCAGTCGAGCGGGATGTCCGTCGCCGCGAGCAGGCTCTGCACAACAGGAAGGCCGAGCGTCAGGTTCGGCACGAAATGAGCGTCCATCACGTCGACATGCAGCCAGTCGGCACCGGCGACCGCGGCCGCCTCCTCGGCGAGACGCGCGAAATCGGCAGACAGAATGGACGGTGCGATCATCGGGGTTGCCACGCGCCGCAGTTTAGTCGTACGCGTGCCGGGGCCGGATCCCGCGGTCCATACTGGGCTCATGCCGACCTGGACGGACGTCGTGGCGATCGGTGCGTCCCTGCCCCAGGTGCAGGAGAGCACCTCGTATCGCACTCCGGCGCTGAAGGTGGCGGGCAAGCTGCTCGCCCGGTTACGGGCCGAGTCGGACGGGGGCCTGGTGGTGATGTGCGACCTCGACGAGAAGGCGGCCCTGCTGGCCCAGGGCGCGCCGTTCTACACCACTCCGCACTACGACGGTCACGGTTCGATCCTCGTCGACCTCGAGAACGTCGACGTCACGCAGCTGACCGAGTTGCTGCAGGACGCCTGGCGGATCAAGGCACCGGCGAAGCTGCGCAAGCAGTTCGATCAGATTTGACGAGAAAGGCGAGGGCCCGGGCGGCGCCCGCACACCGGCCCGGACCCTCATCGGATCGGCGTCAGACGCCGAGCTTGAGGCCCGCCCCCGCATCGACCCGGAGTTGCTGACCGGTGACGAACCGGGACTCGTCGGACGACAGGAACACCACCGCGTGCGAGATGTCCTCGGGCTCGACCCACGGGGTGGGCATCGCCTGCATGAACGGGAACGTGACTTTCGCGTCCTCGGCGGTCGGGTTCTCCAGGTCGGGGCGGAACGTGCGGAACATCGGCGGGCTCTGCAGCATGTCCGTGTTGCAGTTCGTGGGGTGGATCGCGTTGACGCGGATGGACTTCGGGCCCAGGGTGAGCGCGAGCGAGTTGGTGTACGTCCACAGCATCTTCTTGGCGAGACCGTAGCCGTCGCCGCCCGGCCCCTGCAGGGCCTGCTGACCGTTCAGGCCCGTCTGCGGGACCAGCCCGGCCACCGATCCCGTCGCGATGATCGACGCACCGGCGTCCAGGTGCGGAAGGGCCGAGTGGATGGTGTTGATCACTCCGACGAAGTCGACGTCGAACGCATCGACGAATCCCTCGACGGGCACGTCGTTCCCGAGAGGCGCGATCCCGGCATTGGCGACCACGACGTCCAGCCGGCCCAGCGTCGCGACCGCGGCGTCGAGTTCGCGCTGCAGGGCCGCGCGGTCGCGCACGTCCACCTTGGCGGTGACGACCCGGCGCCCCGCCTTCTCGACGAGCCGTCCCGTCTCCGCGAGATCGGCCTCGGTCGCCAGCGAGTATTCGTTGGATGCGATGTCCTCGCAGAGGTCGAAGGCGATGATGTCGGCGCCCTCGTCGGCGAGATGCACTGCATGACTACGACCCTGCCCCCGCGCCGCTCCGGTGATCAGAACGACCTTCCCCGCTACCCGATTCATCTGAAGTCCTCCACTCGCTTCGTGACGTACGTCTCTGTCGCGAGAAGAATTAGAACACGTTTCATACAAAAGTGAAACAGGTTCTACCGAGAGTCGGGCAGATGTCCAGGTAGCGGGGAGGCGACCGTCCTACGGCTTGCGCAACGCGGCCATGAACATCGCGTCGGTACCGTGCCGATGCGGCCAGAGCTGGACGCTCGGACCGTCTCCCAGACCAGGCACACCGGGAACGAGCTCACGCGTGTCGAGCGCCGTGAGCCCGTAGCGGCGCACCGCATCCGCGACCACGGCCACCGTCTCGGACAGATGCGGCGAACACGTCGCGTAGAGGATCACACCACCCGGACGGACCAGCTCGACGGCCGACGCGAGGAGTTCGCGCTGCAGTTTCGCGAGACCCGCCACATCCGACGGCTGGCGGCGCCACCGCGCTTCCGGACGTCGGCGCAGCGCACCCAATCCCGTACACGGCGCGTCGACCAGGATGCGGTCGTACCCGCCGTCCAGCCCGGGATCGCGCCCGTCGGCGACGTGCACGTCCACGGGAAGTTCCTTGGTCGTCTTGCGGATCAGATCCGCGCGATGCTCCACCGGCTCCACGGCGTCGAGGCGTCCGCCCTCGATTCCGGCGAGGGCGCCCAGCAGGGCAGCCTTGCCACCCGGGCCGGCGCAGAGGTCGAGCCAGCGGCCGGTGTCCGGCCCGTCCAGCGGTGCCAGGGAGAGCGCCCGGGCGACGAGCTGACTGCCCTCGTCCTGCACTCCGGCGAGCCCCTCGCGGACGGCGTCGAGCAGCCCGGGATCACCGCCGTCGAGATAGACCGCGTACGGCGAGTACCGCCCCACCTCACCGCCGGTGGCGAGCGCGAGTTCCTCCGACGAGATCTCCCCCGGCCGGGCGACGAGGTGCACCACGGGCCGGGCGTCGTCGGCGATGAGGACGTCCTCGAGCTCCCCGGCGTCGGCACCGAGCGCGTCGGCGAACACCTGGGCGATCCAGGTGGGATGCGCGTGCTCGAACGCCAGCCGCCCCACCGGATCGGCGGGAGCCAGGCGCTCCACCCATTCCGCCTCGGACCGTTCCGACACCCGGCGCAGCACGGCGTTGACGAAGCCCGCCTTTCCCGGACCGGCCTCCGCGCGCACGAGATCGACCGAGGTGGCGACGGCCGCGTGCGGCGCGACGCGGGTGCGCAGCAGCTGGTAGGCGCCCAGCTGGAGGACGTCGAGCAGCGGTCCGTCGATCTCGGCGATCGGCCTGCCCGCGCAGTCGGCGATCACGGCGTCGAGGAGCCCCCGGGCGCGGGCGGCTCCGTAGGCCAGTTCCGTCGCGAGGGCCGCGTCGCGTCCGTCCAGGCGCCGCTCACGCAGCAGTCCGGGCAGCACCAGATTGGCGTAGGCATCGCGTTCCCGGACGGCGCGCAGCACGTCCCGCGCGGCGAGCCGCGGCTGGTCGAGACCGGACTGCGACGCGTCGGGCCGGCGGGCCTGACGGGGACGGTTGTTGCGGGCCCCCGAGCCGGACTGGCCGCGACGTGCGGGCCTTCTGGATTCGCTCACTGTGCCCGTACCTCCGCGTCGAGTCGTGCGCCTCGCGCCCAGTCCAGGGCGGCCATCTGTTTCTTGCCCTGCGGCTGGATGCGGTCGAGCCGCACCGCCACCGTGGACGTGCCGATCAGGAATCCGGCTTTGGTCACGGAGATCTCCCCCGGCTCCAGTCGCTCCTCCGTCGGAGTGACCGGGCCGACCTTGACGCGCAGATCACCGATCGTGGTCCAGGCGCCGGGCGCGGGGGTCACCGACCGGACGTGCCGGTCCACCACGGCAGCTGTTCTGTCCCAACGGATCCGGGCCGCCTCGACGGTCACCTTGGGGGCGTGGGACACCCCCTCGGCCGACTGCGGGACCGCGGTGATCGCGCCGTCCTCGATCCCGTCGAGAACCGACTCCAGGAGGACCGCGCCACTGTCGGCCAGGCGTCCGAGGAGATCCCCGGCGGTATCGGTGTCGCGGATCCTCTCGGTGACCACCCCGTAGACCGGCCCGGTGTCCATCCCCGCCTCGAGCCGGAACGCGCTCGCACCGGTCATGTCGTCGCCCGCGCCGATCGCGGCCTGCACGGGGGCGGCCCCGCGCCACGCCGGCAACAGGGAGAAGTGCAGGTTCACCCAGCCGTGGGCCGGGATGTCGAGGACCTTCTGCGGCAGCAGGGCCCCGTAGGCGACGACCGGCGCGCACTCGGGGGCGAGGTCGGCGAGACGCGCCAGGAATTCCGGTTCCGAGGGCCGCTCGGGAGTCAGCACCTCGATGCCGTGGGAATCGGCGAGTGCACCGATCGGCGAGCGGACGACCTTGCGTCCGCGGCCGGCGACCGCGTCCGGGCGGGTGATCACCGCCACGACGTCGTGGCGCGGCGAACGGATCAGGCGTTCGAGTGAGGGAACGGCGGGCTCGGGGGTTCCGGCGAAGACTATGCGCACGTCGGCGACCCACACGACGGACGGTGGACCGCTGCGCGGGCCGAAACGATACTCACGAAGAAAGCTCCCCTTTGATCGACGATGTGCCGACCAGTCTAGGGAGTCGAACCCGGGCCATAACACTCGGCGAACAGTCGGCGAATCGATTCCGCAGAACCGCACACAGCAACGGCGGACGGGTATTGACTGTTCTGAGGCCGGCGCGAACGGTCGGGCCGGTGTCCCGTTTTCGAACCTCTGGAGGTCACGATGGCAGGAATTGAGAGCAAGTTCGACAAGGCATATGAGACGAAGCCCGTCGAGGAACTGGCCAGTGCCCCCGTCGCCGCCCTGCAGGGCGTGAGCGATTCCGACGCCGAACACCTCGCGGCCGCGTTCAACATCAAAACCGTCAAGGACCTCGGCACCAACAAGTACTTCCTGTGGGCGCAGGCCGTCGCGAGACTGGCGGAGTAGCACACACACGCAGAAGCGGGGAGCCGTGCGGGTGCACGGCTCCCCGCTTCATGTGCCGGGCTACCGGTTGCTGTCCAGGATCACCTGGGGAATGCCGGCGCCGACCGGGACGAACTCGCACCGAGCCAGCGGTGTCGCGTCGGGGTCGAGCGCCGCTCGGACGAGGTCGAGCGCGAACGAATCGTAGGGCGCCTGGAAATGTCCGGTGCCGTCCTGGGGGCATCGATCCTGGATCAGGATGTTGACCGCCCCGGCGCCGTGGAGCGCCATGTTCGTGTACGGCTGGATCATCTCGTCGTACCGAGACCCGATCGTCGTGTACGAGACGCCGGGCACGGTGTCACCGCCCGCGTTGAGGGAGTTCATGAACGGCGAGCCCTGCATCTGCTGACTGACGGCCACCGACGTCACCGTGCGGGCGAAGTCCGGTCCGCCGGGGAGCGCCTGCACGATCGGAACGAGGCCGTACATCACTCCCCCGTAGCTGGGCGATGCCAGTCCGACCCAGTGGTCGACGAACGGGGCGCCGCCGAGCTTGTTGACGTAGTACCGCGTGACGTTCGCACCCTGCGAGTATCCGACGGCGTCGACCTTGTCGGCGCCGGTCGCGGCGCGGACCCGGTCGACGAACCGGCCGAACTCCTCCGCGCTCGCGACGATGTCCTCGGTGCCGTACGAATCGGCACCCGGCGCTCCGCCGTAGTTGAGCGCGAACACGCAGTAACCGTCTGCGGCGAGAATCGGCGACAGGGCGGCCCAGTCCGCGTAGGCGCTGGCGTCGGTGCCGTGCGCGAGCACCACCGGCTCGGGGTGATCCGGGGAGGGTGTGCAGGAGAAGTCGTTCGATCCCGCGGGTGCGCTGCCCGGGTGCTCGTGCGCGTACGCGGCGGCGGAACTACGGCCGCTCTGGGGAAGCCCGGCGGTGGCGGGGACGACGGGCTGGGGCGGTGAGGCGTCGTCCGCTTGGGCGGTGGACACTGCGCCGGACATCAGCAGGACGACACCCGCGACGACCGCACCGGCACCCCGAAACCTCATGATCTCTCCCGACTTCGCCGCGGCATATCTGTGAACCTTCCCAGAATGTGCACGCGCTGTCGCGTCGAGACGGCGGGCCCGCGGTGAGCGGTGACGCCCTACGAGTCGGTCTCATCCTTGCCGGTTTCGTTCCGATCGTCCTCCGCGAGAAGGCGATACATCGCGCGGCGCGCCTCGGTGAGAATCTCGCCGGCACGCCGGACCTGTTCGTCGTCACCGACCGCGGCGACCTGCCCGGCGGCACCCATCAGCAGCCCGATCAGACCCCGCAGGTCCTCGGCGGGACGGCCGACGCTCTCTCGCACGTCGTCCCACGGGGTGCCGAGTTCGGTCTTGTTCGCTTCGACGAAGGCCTTGCCCTCGTCCGTCAGGCGCGCGGTCTTGCGGCCCGCCACCTTCTCGATGAGCACCAGACCCTCGTCCTCGAGCTGTGACAGCGCGGGGTAGATCGAACCGGGACTGGGCTTCCACACCCCGTCGCTGCGTTCGACGATCTGCTGAATCAACTCGTAGCCGTGCATCGGCTCCTCGGTGAGCAGCAGCAGGATCGCGGAGCGGACATCGCCGCGCCGTCCCCTACCACCCCGTCCGCGTCCGCGACCGAAGTGCATTCCCGGGCCGAAGCCGGGATCACCCTCGGGGCCGAAGCGTCCTCGCCGGTGCCCGTGACGGTGGGGCCCCTCGGGCCGTCCCGTCCGTTCGCGTGTGAATCGGTCCCGTCGGGGACCCCTGTGTTCGAAATGGAAGTCTTCCATCATCAGCCTCCTTCTGTATCGCTGATGCATCAACGATATATCGTCAATGGGTGGTCGGCAAGACCCTTATCTGTGACGGTGGTCAAATCGGCCCCCGGACCCGAGGCGCTGAACGACCCGAGCCCGGAGGCGCTCGCGCTCAGCCGGTGGGGGCGCCGAACCACTCGGGCAGGTGGCCGACCAGATCCTGCTGGTCGTCACCGACCCACGCCACGTGGCCATCCGGCCGCAGCAGCGCCGCCGGCACGTCCAGTTCCTCGCTGACGTCGACGACGTGGTCGACCCGGTCCGCCCAGCCCGCCACCGACAGCCGGCCGGTCTGATCGAGCAGCAGCCCGCGGCCGCCGTGCATCAACTCGTAGAGGCGGCCCCGCTTCAGCCCGATGTCCCGCAACCGCCGGCCGAGCAGTTCATGCCCCTCGCCGAGGTCGTAGCGGACCCCGATCGCGGTGACCTTCTCGGTCAGATACCGGTTCACCTCCTCGAAGTCCATCAGTTCCGACAGCAGCCTGCGCACGGACCGGGGACCCGGCTCGGTGGACATCAGCTCGGACTGCACGCGGGTGTTGTTCAGCACGTCGGCGGCTACCGGGTGGCGTTCGGTGTGGTAGCTGTCCAGCAGCCCCTCCGGTGCCCAGCCGTTGACCTCGGCGGCCAGTTTCCAGCCCAGGTTGAACGCGTCCTGGACACCGAGGTTGAGGCCCTGCCCGCCCAGTGGGGGGTGGACGTGCGCCGCGTCGCCGGCCAGCAGCACCCGGCCGACCCGGTAGCGCTCAGCCTGCCGGGTGGCGTCACCGAAGCGGGACAGCCACCGCGGTGAGTGCACGCCGAAGTCGGTGCCGGCGAACACCCGCAGCTGTTGCTTGAACTCCTCGAGGGTCGGCGGGACCGACCGGTCCTCGGCCACCCCCTCGGCGGGCACGACGACGCGGTACACCCCGTCACCGGAGGGCCCGGCGCCGAACCCCTTGTGGGTCTTGCGGACCTCCGCCACCACGGCGTTCAGCGTCTCCGGCGGCGCGTCCACCTCCATCTCGCCCAGCAGCGACTCGACCCGGGTGGGCTCGCCGGGGAAGCCGACGCCGAGCAGCTTGCGCACCGTGCTGCGGCCGCCGTCGCAGCCGACGAGGTAGCGCGAGCGCAGCTGGGTGCCGTCGGCCAGCACGGCGGTCACCCCGTGGTCGTCCTGACTCAGCCCGACCAGCTCGCGGCCGCGGCGGATCTCGACGCCGAGCTCGAGGGCATGCTCGGTCAGCAGTCGCTCCGTGACGGGCTGCGGGATGCCGAGGACGTACGGGTGCGCGGTGTCCAACCGCTCGGGCTGCGGCTTGGTGATCCCGGCGAAGAAGCCGCCGAGCGGGTACTGCGTGCCGAGGGCGAGGAACCGATCCAGCAGACCACGCTGGTCCATCACCTCGACGCTGCGCGCGTGCAGGCCGAGCGACCGGACATGCCTGGTCGGCTCGGCCTCCTTCTCCAGCACGAGCGCGTGCACGCCGTGCAGCCGCAACTCGCCGGCCAGCATCAGGCCGGTCGGTCCGCCGCCGGCAACGATCACGTCAATCATGAAAACCCCCACACGTACTTCGCGAATCCTGATTACCGCAGGTCCTGGCATCGGTGGGAGATTCTGCGGCACACCCCGGGTCTTGCCGCAAGGCCCCCGGTGCACGATATGGTGAAAGTGGCAGGGAATGGATAACCTCCCTGCCACTGTTGTGTCATCCCCCGCCCGAACTACCCGATGCGGATCGGGTCGATCTGGACACGGGCGGGCTGCGAGTCCTTGCGTGCGCTGCGCACCGACTGCGCCTCTCCCAGCGCTTTGGCCAGCGGCTTCCCCTCGCCACGGGGCACCCGGATCAGCATCCGCTCCACGTCCGCCGGCTCCGGCGCGTCGCCGGAGAACGGCAACCGCTCCCCCGCAGGCAACTCGACCGGGCCCAGTAATTCCGCATGCGCGGGCAGATCGGCGAGGTCGAGGAGGTCGGCGATCGCCTTCGAGCTGCCGTCGATGGCCGCGAGGTGGATGGCGGGCGGAAATCCGACCTCCGCCCGCTCCTCGTACTGCGCACGGGCGTGACCGACCGGGTCCCAGCGAACCAGCGCCTGCACGGTCGGAATCCCCGAATCCGCGACCACGACCACCTGGCCGCCCTCGGCGAACGGCCGCACGAGCGACGACGCCGTCATCCACCGCCGCAGCGTCTCCTCGGCCGCGCGCAGATCGGGACGGCCCAGCAGCGCCCAGCCGTCCAGCAGCAACGCCGCGCCGTAGCCGCCCGGCATCACCGGTTCGGCCCCGACCGTCGACACCACGAGGGTGGGTCCCTGCTTCACCTCGTCGACGACGTCCGTGCCGCCCGACATCCGGATTGCGACCCCGGGAAACGCGCGACCCAGTTCCTCTGCGGTACGTCCGGCACCGACCACGACGGCCCGCAGTGCCTTCGCTCCGCACGCGTGGCAGCGGTGCGCGGCGTCGGCGACGCCGCACCACCGGCACGCCGGGGTTCCCGCCCCGTCCGGGCCTGCCGCGGACGGCAGCGCGAGAGGTCCGTTGCATCGTCGGCATCGCGCGGGCGCCCGGCACTTGCCGCACGCGAGGCTGGGCACGTAGCCGCGCCGGGGCACCTGGACCAGCACTCCCCGGCCGGCGGCGAGCGCCTCCCGGGCAGCCGCGAACGCGATCGCGGGCAGCCGGGCGACGCGCGCGCCGGGGTCGCGGGCCAGGGCGTGGTCACTGTCCGCGAGTGCGGTGATCTTCGGGGCGGCCGCACGCACCGAGTCCCGGGAGGCCACGAGGTCGTGCGCCCACCCCGAGTCGACCAGGGCCTGGGCCTCCGCGGTGCGGGCGTGTCCGGCCAGCACCACCGCGCACCCGCCGGCGTACGCGCGGAGCAGCGCCACCTCGCGGGCGTGCGGATACGGTGCACGCGGCTCGGAATGGTTGTCGTCCCCGTCGTCCCAGACCACGATCAGCCCGGTGCGCGGCGTCGGCGCGAACACCGAACTCCGGGTCCCGACGACGACCTGTGCCGTCCCGCGCAGCGCGGCCAGCCAACGCCGGTAGCGCAGGGCCGGACCGAGACCGGCGGCGAGTCCGACGACCGCGTCCTTGCCCAGTAGCTTCTCCACCGCCGCGACCACGCGGTCGAGATCACGCTGATCGGGAACGACGACGACGGTGCTCGCGCCGGTGGCGGCGACGAGCCCCGACAGTTCCGCGAGACGCGCCGGCCAGTCCTCGCCGGGGAGCGCCTGCCAGACCGCGCGCGGGGCACGCTCCCCCGACAATGCGGTCAGGAATGCCCCGCCGTGGACGTACCGGTCCCACGCCTCGGTCTCGATCGCGATGTCCGGCATCGCGGGGGGCTCGGACGCAGCCTCGGACTCCGCCCGTGCGTGTCTCGGCGGGATCGCGAGCCGCAGGACGTCCGCGCGGGTCCCGGCGTACCGGCCGGCGACGAGGTCGACCACCCGGGTGATCTCCTCGGTCAGGACCCGCTCGGGCGAGATCACCCGTTCGAGCCAGCCGAAACGGCCCTGATGGTCGCTCGTCGCGTTCCGGGAGACGACGAACCCGTCGACGAGACGTCCGGCGAACCGGATGCGCACCCGGACACCGGGCCGCGCCTGCTCGTCGAGGTCCTTCGGAACGAGATAGTCGAATTCGCGGTCGAGGTGGGCAAGCGGAAGCAGCGGCAGCACCCGGGCAACCGGATCTACTTCTGCCGCAACCTTCTCCGCGCTCACGCGGCGGCTCCTACCGCAGCGGCGCCCGCCGCGCCGTGACTACCGATCAGAGGCCTGCGGCTGCCCGCAGCTTCTCCGCCCGGTCGATGCTCTCCCACGGGAGGTCGATGTCGGTGCGACCGAAGTGTCCGTAGGCCGCGGTCTGCGCGTAGATCGGACGCAGCAGGTCGAGGTCGCGGATGATGGCGCCGGGCCGCAGGTCGAACGTTTCGGTGATGGCCTGCTGGATCCGCGCCGGATCCGTCTTCTCGGTACCGAACGTCTCGACGAACAGACCCACCGGCGCCGCCTTGCCGATCGCGTACGCCACCTGGACCTCTATCCGGTCCGCGAGGCCCGCCGCGACCGCGTTCTTGGCCACCCAGCGCATGGCGTAGGCCGCCGACCGGTCGACCTTCGAGGGGTCCTTGCCGGAGAACGCGCCGCCGCCGTGGCGGGCCATGCCGCCGTAGGTGTCGACGATGATCTTGCGACCCGTCAGGCCTGCGTCCCCCATCGGACCGCCGAGCACGAACTTGCCGGTCGGGTTGACGAGCAGGCGGATGTCCGAGACGTCGAGTTCGGGCATGTCGATCTCGGCGAGCACCGATCCGAGAACCTTCTCCCGCAGATCCGGGGTGAGCAGGTTGTCGAGGTCGATATCGGCGGCGTGCTGCGTCGAGATGACCACGGTGTCGAGGCGAACCGCCTTGTCGCCGTCGTATTCGATGGTGACCTGGGTCTTGCCGTCCGGGCGCAGGTACGGCAGGACACCGGACTTACGGACCTCGGTGAGACGACGCGACAGGCGGTGCGCCAACGCGATCGGCAGGGGCATCAGTTCCGGGGTGTCGGTGGTGGCGAACCCGAACATCAGACCCTGGTCGCCTGCGCCCTGACGGTCGATCTCGTCGTCGCTCAGTTCGCCGGTGCGGACCTCGTGCGAGTGGTCGACGCCCTGCGCGATCTCCGGGGACTGTGCACCGATCGCGACGTTGACGCCGCAGGAGTTGCCGTCGAAGCCCTTGGCCGAGGAGTCGTACCCGATCTCGAGCACGGTGTCGCGCACGATCTTGGGGATGTCGGCGTAGGCGGTGGTCGTGACCTCACCGGCGACGTGAACCTGTCCGGTGGTCACCAGTGTCTCGACGGCGACGCGGGCGCGTGGGTCGTCGGTCAGGAGCGCGTCGAGGATGGAGTCGCTGATCGCATCACAAATCTTGTCCGGGTGCCCCTCGGTCACAGACTCACTGGTGAATAGCCGACTACCGGACTGGCTCACAGAATTCCCTCTCGACAGTTGTCCTGAACAGCACTTGAAAACAGCTTAGCTGCGTAATACCGCGAACGACCCTAGCGCCACCCCGGCGGGAGTGACACCCTTCGAATCACCGAAACTCTGCCGGATAGTCCGTCAGAGTGTCCGGAACAGCTGGTCGACGGCGTCGAGTACCCGGCTCGCCATCAACGCCTTCGATCCGTGCTCGAGCGCGGACTCGGAACCGTCGGCTCCGAGCAGCCATCCGTCGTTGTGGTCGACCTCGAACGCCTTGCCCTCGCCGACCGCGTTGACGACGAGCAGGTCGCAGCCTTTCCGCGCGAGCTTGGCCCGCGCGTACGTGAGGACGTCGCCGTCGGCGTCGCCCGTCTCGGCCGCGAATCCGACGATCACGGTCTTCGACGGGATCTCGCCGTCTCTCCGGGACTGCACCAGGCCGGCGAGGATGTCCTCGTTCTTGGTGAGCGCGATGGAGTCGGGCTCACCCGCACCCTTCTTGATCTTGCTCGCCACCGTCGTCGACGGCCGGAAGTCGGCCACCGCCGCGGCCATGATCACCGCGTCGAATCCGGGTGCGTGCTTGGCGACCGCGACCCGCATGTCTTCCGCCGTGCGGACGTGCACCATGTCGACGGCGGCCGGGTCGGCGAGTCCGGCGGTGTAGCCGGAGACGAGGGTGACCTCGGCCCCGCGCTGCACAGCGAGCCGGGCGATGGCATAGCCCTGCTTGCCCGAACTGCGGTTACCGAGAAACCGCACCGGGTCGAGCGGTTCACGGGTGCCGCCCGCGGACACGAGGACCCGCCGACCCTCGAGATCGCGGGGCAGCGCGTCGGGACGCTCGACCAGCAACGACGCCAATCCGACGATCTCGTCGGGTTCGGGCAGCCGGCCGGCACCGGTGTCCTTGCCGGTGAGGCGGCCGGAAGCGGGTTCGATGACGGTCACGCCGCGTGCGCGCAGCGTGGCGACGTTGGCGACGGTGGCCGGGTGCTCCCACATCTCCGTGTGCATCGCCGGAGCGAACACCACGGGACATCGCGCGGTGAGCAGCGTCGCGGTGAGGAGGTCGTCCGCGCGTCCCGCCACGGCCCGCGCCATGAGGTCGGCGGTGGCGGGCGCGATGACGACGAGATCCGCCTCCTGTCCGAGACGAACATGCGGAACCTGCGGAACGTCGGTGAACACACCCGTGTGCACGGGGTTGCCCGACAGCGCCTCGAACGTCGCCTTGCCGACGAACTCGAGCGCGGACTCCGTCGGGATGACCCGCACATGGTGCCCGGCCTCCGTGAAGGCCCGAATGACGGCACAGCTCTTGTACGCGGCGATGCCGCCGCCGACACCGACGACGATCCGCTTGCGGGCTGCCCCCGAGGGAACCGGTTCCGGTGAATCCGTCACGTGCCCGGAGCCCGGGCCCGCTGCCTGTTCAGGCACGGCAGATCCTCCGCTCACTCGCCTTCGGTGTGCTCGAGAAGATCGGAGTGGATCTCACGCAGCGCGATCGACAGCGGCTTCTCCTGCAGGCCCGGCTCCACGAGGGGGCCGACGTACTCGAGGATGCCGTCACCGAGCTGGTTGTAGTAATCGTTGATCTGACGTGCACGCTTAGCCGCGTAGATCACCAGCGCGTACTTCGACGACGTGCGGGCGAGAAGCTCGTCGATCGGAGGATTGGTGATGCCGAGCGGGGTGTCGTAAGCCGGCAGGGCGCCGTGGCTGGGTGTTGCGGACGCTACTGCGGGGGTGCTGCTCACTCGGTATCTCCTGAAATAGTTCTGGCTAGTTGATGTGAGATCTAGTGGGTCGACTCGGACTGTTCCGGTCGTCCAACCAACAAGGATACCAACTCGTCGCACGATCGGCTGACATCCTCGTTCACGATGACCTCGTCGAACTCGTCCTGCGCCTCCAGCTCGACTCTCGCGGTCGCGAGTCGCCGCTCCACGACCTCGGCGGATTCGGTGCCCCGGCCGGTCAATCTGTCGACCAGCACGTCCCAGCTCGGGGGCGCCATGAAGACGAGCAGAGCCTCCGGCATCGCGGCGCGAACGGCCCGCGCACCGGCGAGGTCGACCTCGACCAGCACCGGTTTGCCCTGCTCGATCGCCCGGCGGACCGGTGCGGCCGGGGTTCCCGACAGCTGGAGTCCGCCGTGGATCTCGGCCCATTCGAGCAGCTCACCGGATTCGATCATCCGCTGGAACTCGTCGCGAGAGGTGAACCGGTAGTCCTTGCCGTCCACCTCGCCCGGGCGTGGGTCGCGCGTCGTCGCGGACACGCTGAAGACGAGCTCCGGCATCCGCTCACGCAGGAGTCGCACCACGCTGGACTTACCGACGGCCGAGGGGCCGGCCAGTACTACCAGCCGACCCCTCCGCACTGCGGTCTTGCTCTCTGACACTTGTGCGTCAGCTACCACTGTCGTGCTCAGGCCTCGAAGTCGAACCTGGCGAGCAGGGCCTTCCGCTGCCGATCGCCGAGGCCACGGAGGCGACGGGTCGGAGCGATCTCCAGCTCGGTCATGATCTCCTGCGCCTTGACCTTGCCCACCTTGGGCAGCGCCTCGAGCAGTGCCGACACCTTCATCTTGCCCAGGATCTCGTCGTCCTCGGCGTCCTTGAGAACCTGCTTGAGGTCGGTGCCACCACGCTTCAGGCGCTCCTTGAGCTCAGCCCTGGCCTTGCGGGCAGCAGCTGCCTTCTCCAAAGCAGCAGCGCGCTGCTCATCAGTCAACTGGGGAAGGGCCACGGTTCCTCCGTCTCGTCGTTGGCAAATAGTCCAAACCACTGGATAACCAGCAGCGATAGCGACCGTACTCACGCCCGGCGCCGATTGCGAACCCACCCCCCGAGGTCAGAGCCGGATTCGGGTGGGCTATGAGAGTGCGGACTCGATCTCGTCACGGACCTTTACGGCCGCCTCACGCAGTGCCGTCACCGACGGTCCGGCACCGAGAACACCCCGAGAACTGTTCGGCAACAACAGTTTTCGAGAATCGGGAAAAATGTCGGCGAGATCACCGGGAGTCGCGCCCTGGGCGCCGAGACCGGGCGCGAGAATCGGTCCGGAAAAATTCGACAAATCCAGGCCGTGTCCGCGTGTCGCACCCACCACCAGACCCACCAGACCGGGTTGCGCGTCGTTGTGCCGGACCGCCGCGTCCACCATCGACTGGGCCACGGACACTCCCCCGGCGGTCTGCGCCGCCTGCAGATCGCCACCCTCCGGGTTGGACGTGCGGGCCAGCACGAAGAGCCCGCGGCCCTGCTCCGCCGCCAGCGACAGCGCCGGGTCGAGCGCACCGAACCCCAGATACGGCGACACGGTCAGCGCATCGGAGGACAGAGCCGACTCCGCACCCAGCCAGGACTGCGCGTACGCCGCCATCGTCGACCCGATGTCCCCGCGCTTGGCATCGGCGACGACGAGCGTCCCTGCCTCTCTGAGGACCGAAATGGTGCGTTCGAGCACCGCGTACCCGGCGGAGCCGTACGCTTCGAAGAACGCCACCTGAGGCTTCACGACGGCCACCTCACCGACGAAGGCCTCCACGCAGATCTCGGCGAACGTCTCCAGCCCCTCGGCTGAGACGGGTAGCCCCCACGCCTCGAGCAATCCCGGATGCGGATCGATCCCGACGCACAACCGCCCCCGGTGCTCGACCGCCGACGTCAGCCGATGCACCCAGGAGTGGTGGTGATGGTGCCCGCTCACGAGGAGGCGGACCCGGTCGCGGGGGCCACGACCACGGCGGGTGACCGCAGCCGCGCGTGCAGCGCCTGGAGGGACTGGACACCGATGTCGCCGCGGATCGCGGCCTCGATGCCCTGCACCGCGGCGGAGGCACCCTGCACGGTGGTGACGCACGGGATGTTCATGGCGACGGCCGCGCTGCGGATCTCGTAACCGTCGACGCGCGGTCCGGAGTTGCCGTACGGCGTGTTGATCACCATGTCGACCTCGCCGTCGCGGATCGTCTCGACGATGGTGCGCTCACCCGCCTCCAGCGTCTCGCCGGAGTGCTTGTGCACCTCCTGGCACGTGATGCCGTTCCGGCGGAGAACCGCCGCCGTCCCCTCCGTGGCGAGGATTCGGAAGCCCAGGTCGGCGAGCCGCTTGACCGGGAAGATCAGCGACCGCTTGTCCTTGTTGGCGACGGAGACGAACACCGAGCCCGAGGTGGGCAGCGAGCCGTACGCGGCCGTCTGGCTCTTCGCGAACGCGGTGCCGAAGTCTGCGTCGATGCCCATGACCTCACCGGTCGACTTCATCTCCGGGCTCAGCAGGGTGTCCACCCCGGTGCCGTCGGCGCGCCGGAACCGGTTGAACGGCAGCACCGCCTCCTTGACGGCGACGGGCGCGTCCGCCGGGGTCGAGCCGCCGTCGCCGGTGGCCGGGAGCACCCCGCTCGCGCGCAGATCGGCGATGGACTCGCCCAGCATGACGCGGGCGCATGCCTTGGCGAGCTGCACCGCCGTCGCCTTCGACACGAACGGCACGGTGCGGCTGGCGCGGGGGTTCGCCTCGAGGACGTACAGGATGTCGTCCTTCAGGGCGTACTGGACGTTGAGCAGGCCCTTGACGCCGATGCCCTTGGCGAGCGCCTCCGTGGACCGGCGGACGTTCTCGAGGTCGGCGCGGCCGAGGGTGATCGGCGGCAGCGCACAGGCCGAGTCGCCCGAGTGGATACCGGCCTCCTCGATGTGCTCCATCACGCCGCCGAGGTACACCTCGGTGCCGTCGCAGAGCGCGTCGACGTCGATCTCGATGGCGTCTTCGAGGAACCGGTCGACCAGGACGGGCCGGTCGTCGGAGATCTCGGTGGCGCGGGAGATGTAGCTCTCCAGCGACGCCTCGTCGTAGACGATTTCCATGCCGCGGCCACCGAGGACGTACGACGGCCGCACCAGCACCGGGTACCCGATGCCGGCGGCGATCTCGCGGGCCCCGGCGAACGTGGTGGCGGTGCCGAATTTGGGAGCGGGCAGCCCGGCCTCGACGAGCACCTTCCCGAACTCGCCGCGATCCTCCGCGAGGTCGATCGCCTCCGGGCTGGTGCCGACGATCGGCACCCCCGCGGCCTTCAGCCGCTTCGCCAGACCCAGCGGGGTCTGACCGCCGAGCTGCACGATCACCCCGGCGACGGTGCCCGACAGCGACTCGGCCCGGTACACCTCGAGCACGTCCTCGAACGTGAGCGGCTCGAAGTACAGACGGTCGGCGGTGTCGTAGTCGGTGGAGACGGTCTCCGGGTTGCAGTTGACCATCACCGTCTCGTAGCCGGCCTCCGACAGCGTCAGCGCGGCGTGGACGCAGGAGTAGTCGAACTCGATGCCCTGACCGATGCGGTTCGGGCCGGAACCGAGGATCAGGACCTTCGGACGCTCGGTCTGCGGGGCCACCTCGGACTCGGCCGCCGGGTCGAGTTCGTACGTGGAGTAGTGGTACGGCGTCTTCGCCTCGAACTCGGCGGCGCAGGTGTCGACCGTCTTGTACACGGGGTGGACGTTCCACTGCTCACGCAGCGCCCGGACCGCGTCCTCGCCGCCGATCTCGGGGCGCAGAGCCGCGATCTGCCGGTCCGACAGGCCGTGATGCTTGGCGCGGCGCAGCACCCGCTCGGTCGCCTCGGGCGCCTCGCGCAGCGTGTCGCCGAGCTCGTGGATCTGCAGGATCTGGTCGAGGAACCACGGGTCGATCTTCGTGGCGTCGAACAGCTGCTCGACGGTGGCGCCGAGGGCGAACGCCTTCTCGAGGCCGTAGACGCGGCCGTCGCGGGGGATGCTGAGTTCCGCCAGGAGGCTGTCGAGGTCGGTGGCCTCCACGTCGGGGCCTGTCCAGTACCCGGCCCTCTTGGTCTCCAGCGAGCGCAGCACCTTCCCGAACGCCTCGGTGAAGTTGCGGCCGATCGACATGGCCTCACCGACCGACTTCATCGTGGTGGTGAGGGTGTCGTCGGCGCCGGGGAACTTCTCGAACGCGAACCTGGGCGCCTTGACGACGACGTAGTCGAGGGTGGGCTCGAAGCACGCCGGGGTTTCCTTGGTGATGTCGTTGACGATCTCGTCCAGGGTGTAGCCGATGGCGAGCTTCGCGGCGATCTTCGCGATCGGGAAGCCGGTTGCCTTGGATGCGAGCGCACTGGACCGCGACACGCGCGGGTTCATCTCGATGACGACGAGGCGCCCGTCGGCGGGGTCCATGGCGAACTGGATGTTGCAGCCGCCGGTGTCGACGCCGACCTCGCGGAGGATGTCGATCGAGAGGTCGCGCATCGCCTGGTACTCGCGGTCCGTGAGCGTCATGGCGGGGGCGACGGTGATCGAGTCACCGGTGTGCACGCCGACCGGGTCGACGTTCTCGATCGAGCACACGATCACGACGTTGTCGCGGCCGTCGCGCATCAGCTCGAGCTCGTATTCCTTCCACCCGAGGATCGACTCCTCGATCAGCACGTTGGCGGTGGGCGACGCCGCGAGACCGCCGCCGGCGATCCGCGTCAGGTCCTCGTCGTCGTAGGCCATGCCGGAGCCGAGGCCGCCCATCGTGAACGACGGCCGCACGACGACGGGGAAGCCCAGTTCGGCGACCGTGTCGCGGACCTCGTCCATCGTGTAGCAGACGCGGGAGCGCGCGGACTCGCCGCCGACCTTGGCGACGATGTCCTTGAACTTCTGCCGGTCCTCGCCGCGCTGGATGGCGTCGAAGTCGGCGCCGATCAGCTCGACGTCGTACTTCTCGAGGATGCCCTGCTCGTGCAGTGCCACCGCGGTGTTGAGGGCCGTCTGGCCGCCGAGGGTCGCGAGGACGGCGTCGATCGGGTGACCCTTCTCGGCCTCGAGGGCGATGACCTTCTCGACGAACTCGGCCGTGATCGGCTCCACGTACGTGGCGTCCGCGAACTCGGGGTCGGTCATGATCGTGGCCGGGTTGGAGTTGACGAGGCTGACCCGCAGGCCCTCCTCGCGCAGCACCCGGCAGGCCTGGGTTCCGGAGTAGTCGAACTCACAGGCCTGGCCGATGACGATCGGCCCGGAGCCGATCACCAGGATGTGGGAGAGATCTGTACGGCGTGGCATTAGTTCTTGACTCCCTCGAGCAGGCTGGTGAAGCGGTCGAACAGGTACGCGGCGTCGTGCGGGCCCGCCGCGGCCTCGGGGTGGTACTGCACCGAGAAGGCGGATCCGTCGAGCAGGCGGACCCCCTCGACGGCATCGTCGTTGGCGCAGGTGTGGCTGATCACGGCCTTGCCGAACGGGGTGTCGAACTCCTGCCCGGCCTCGCCCTCGAGCGCGAACCCGTGATTCTGCGCGGTGATCGCGATGCGTCCCGTCTCGTGTTCGACGACCGGGATGTTGATGCCCCGGTGACCGAACTTCATCTTGTAGGTGCCGAGACCGAGCGCCCGCCCGAGGATCTGGTTGCCGAAGCAGATGCCGAACAGGGGCAGGCCCTGCCCGATGACTTCCTTCGTGAGGTGCACGGCACCGTCGGCGGTCGCCGGGTCGCCGGGACCGTTGGAGAGGAAGACGCCGTCGGCCTTCAGGTCGAGGATCTGCTCGAGCGTCGCGTTGGACGGGAGCACGTGCACCCGGATGCCGCGCTCGGCGAACATGCGCGGGGTGTTGGTCTTGATGCCGAGGTCGATCGCCGCGACGGTGAACCGTGCCTCGCCGCCGGTCGGCTCGACGACGTACCCGCTGGTGGTGCTGACCTCGCCGGCGAGGTCCGCGCCGAGCATCGACGGCTGGCTCTTCACGCGGTCGAGCAGTACGTCGGTGTCGGCCAGTGCGTCGCCGGAGAACACGCCGGCGCGCATCGAGCCGCGGGTGCGCAGGTGGCGGACCAGGGCGCGGGTGTCGATGCCGGCGATCCCGACGACTCCCTGCTTCACGAGCTCGTCCTGCAGGGAGCCGGTGGCGCGCCAGCTGGAGGTGCGGCGGGCGGGGTCGCGGACGACGTACCCGGCGACCCAGATCTTCGCCTCGGCGCTGCTGCCGGTGGGACCGACGGACTCGTCGTCCTCGTCGTTCCATCCGGTGTTGCCGATCTGCGGCGCGGTGGCCACGACGATCTGGCGGTGGTAGCTGGGGTCGGTGAGGGTCTCCTGGTAGCCGGTCATGCCGGTGCTGAAGACGGCCTCACCGAGCGTCTGGCCGACGGCACCGAACGTGGTGCCCCGGAATACCCGTCCGTCCTCGAGGACCAGTACTGCAGAGTCGGTGTCGTAGCCGCTCATGCGTTCTCTCCGTTCTGCTCGACCTCACCAGAGCTCGCCGCATTCGCTGAATCATCACTGTCTGTCTTGCGGTCCGGCTCCCCTGCGCTGACCCAGGCGGGGTAGACGGACTTGTCGTCGCTGCGGAAACCGGTGTCGATCTCGGTGCCCGTCGGCAGTTCCCACCGGATCACGAGGACGCCGTCCTTGCTCATGACCTTGCCCGCGAGACCGCGTTCGGTGCGCACGGCGCGGACCGCGTCCTGCGGAATCCAGATCGCCGACGCCCCGTCACGTTCGAGCAGGATCCCGGCCGCGTACCGGGAGATCTCCCCCGTCGCCCGGAAACCGAGGTCGCCGACCGCGATCCGGTCCTGCCAGCTCGGGGCGAGGGTGCTGCCCACGTACAGTCCGGTGGCCGGGGCGATCGTCTGCTCGCCGAGGTGCGCGGGCACGGCGGGAAGTTGCCCGACCCGGTCGGCCTGCCGGCGGGCACGACCGCGCCACCCGATGTACATGAGGAAGATGGCCAGCGCCCAGAACGCGACGAGGCCGACTATCCACAGAATTCTCTCCACCGTCATCCCCTGCCGTTCCGCACCGGGACGCGGGCCTGGCCGTCGCTCGCGGTGATCCGGCCGCGGAGGATCGTGGTGGTCACCCGCGCCGGCAGCGTCATCGACTCGTACGGCGTGTTGTGGGCGACGCTGGCGAGGTCGGGGCCGTGGACCGTCCATTCGGCGTCCGGGTCGATCAGCACGAGGTTGGCGGGTTCGCCGACCTCGATCGGGCGGCCCTGGTCGTCGAGTCCGACGATCGCGGCGGGGCGCTCGCTCATCACCCGGGCCACGCCGCGCCAGTCGAGCAGGCCCGTGCGGACCATCGTCTGCGCGACGATCGACAGTGCGGTCTCCAGGCCTAGCATTCCGGGTCGGGCGGCCGCGAACTCGCAGCACTTGTCCTGCTCGGCGTGCGGCGCGTGATCGGTCGCGACGCAGTCGATGATCCCCTCGGCCAGTCCGGCCCGGAGCGCGGCGACGTCACTCGCCTCCCGCAGGGGCGGATTCACCTTGTTGACGGCGTCGTACGTCTCGAGCCGGGAGTCGTCGAGCAGCAGATGGTGCGGGGTCACCTCGGCGGTGATCGAAATGCCTTGGCCGCGTGCCCACTTCATCAGTTCGACGGTGCCCGCGGTGGAGGCGTGGCAGATGTGCACCCGCGCCCCGGCGTCGCGGGCGAGCAGCGCGTCGCGCGCGACGATCGACTCCTCGGCGGCGCGCGGCCAGCCCGCGAGGCCGAGCCGGGCGGCGGTGGGGCCCTCGTGCGCGACGGCGCCGACGGTCAGCCGCGGCTCCTCCGCGTGCTGCGCGATGAGCACCCCGAGCGAACTCGAGTACTCGAGCGCCCGGCGCATGATCAACGGGTCGTACACGCAGTGGCCGTCGTCCGAGAACATCCGCACCCGGCCGATCCCCGACGCCATCGTGGCCATCTCGGCGAGCTGCTTGCCCTCGAGCCCGACGGTGACGGCGCCGACGGGGTGTACGTCGACGAGCCCGACTTCCTGGCCGCGGCGCCACACGTGGTCGGTCACGACCACCGAGTCGGCGACCGGGCTGGTGTTGGCCATCGCGAACACCGCGGTGTACCCGCCGAGCGCCGCGGCGGCCGAACCGGAATCGATGGTCTCGGTGTCCTCGCGACCGGGCTCACGCAGGTGGGTGTGCAGGTCGACGAAACCGGGGAGCAGGATCTGCCCCGCCGCGTCGATCACCTCGACGTCCGGCCCGCTGTCCTTGCCCGCGTCCGCACCGATCGCGACGATGACGCCGTCACCGAGCAGCACGTCGGTGGGGTCGCCCTCGCCGTACAGCAACACGTTCTTGATGAGCACTGTCTCTCCTGTCACTGCACTGTCACTCATCCCGCAACTTCCTCCGCTCCGACCAGCAGCCGGAACAGCACCGCCATCCGCATGTGCACACCGTTGGTCACCTGCTGCAGCACAGCGGTTCTCGTCGAATCGGCGACCGCCGACGCGATCTCCATGCCACGCAGCATCGGGCCGGGGTGCAGCACCACTGCATGGTCGGGAAGCAGTGCGAGCCGCTTCTCCGACAGGCCGTAATTGATCGAATACTCCCGCTGGGACGGGAAGAATCCACCGTTCATCCGTTCCGCCTGCACCCGCAGCATGAGGACGGCGTCGAGACCGGGGAGCTCCGCGTCCAGCGAATGCGCCACCGACACCGGCCACGACGACACCCCCACGGGGAGCAACGTGGGCGGCGCGACGAGGACCACCTCGGCGCCGAGCATCGACAGCAGCAGTGCGTTCGACCGCGCCACCCGGCTGTGCAGGATGTCGCCGACGATGGCGATGCGCTTGCCCTCGATGTCGCCGAGACGCTGACGCAGCGTGAGCGCGTCGAGCAGCGCCTGGGTGGGATGTTCGTGGGTACCGTCACCGGCATTGATGACCGCCGGTCCGCCGTCGTCCTGATGCCCGGTCCAGTTCGCGATCTGGTGGGCCGCACCCGACGCGGGGTGGCGCACGATCAGGGCGTCGGCGCCGGCGGCGCGCAGCGTCATCGCCGTGTCCCGGAGGGATTCGCCCTTGGACACCGACGAACTCGACGCGCTGACGTTGATGACGTCCGCGCTCATCCACTTCCCGGCCACCTCGAACGAGACGCGGGTCCGGGTCGAGTTCTCGAAGAACACGGTCATGACCGTCCGGCCGCGCAGCGTCGGGAGCTTCCGCACCTCACGTCCGAGGAGGGCCTGTTCGAAGCGTTCGGCCTCGTCGAGGAGTTCGACAGCCGATTCCCGTGTCAGGTCCGCGATCGACAACAGGTGCTTCACTTAGCTCTTCCCCCCGGAGATCATGACCGCGTCGCGGCCGTCGTGTTCGCTCAGGAGCACCTTGACGTCCTCGGTGCGGGCGGTGGGCACGTTCTTGCCCACGTAGTCGGCGCGCAGCGGCAGTTCGCGGTGGCCGCGGTCGACGAGGACGGCCAGCTGAACGGCGCGCGGCCGCCCGAGGTCGCGGAGGGCGTCGAGTGCCGAGCGGACGGTGCGGCCGGAGAACAGCACGTCGTCGACGAGCACGACCAGAGTGTTGTCGACACCACCCTCGGGCACCGACGTGCGTTCGAGGGGACGGTGCGGTTTGGTGCGCAGGTCGTCGCGGTACAGGGTGATGTCGAGGGAGCCGACCGAGGGGCGCACCCCGGAGAATTCTTCGACCTTCCCGGCCAGGCGCGCCGCGAGCGTCGTGCCCCGGGTGGGGATGCCGATCAGGACGACACGCGGCGTGTCACCGTCGGCGGCGTCCAGCGCGGTCTTCTCGATGATCTGGTGCGCGATTCGCGCAATGGTCCGTCCCACATCGGCTGCGGACAGCAGCTCGCGTGCGGGTTCGACGGACGGGGACGACTCTGGTGTTGAATCCGCCGGTTCCCCGGCGGGGCGAGACCCTTCGGGCACGCGCATACAACGACCTCCTTCTCCGCCTCACTGGACGGATCGTTAAAGGATGCCTGACGCGGACAGCTTATCAGCGCGTCGACTGCGCCAGGCCCGGACCCCTGACCTGCGGGCCCGCAGTCGCGGGCCCGCAGCGGGACACGAAATTACGAGCCGGCGTCGGTCGAATCGCCGCCGGCGGTCTCGGCGCGCCGCGACGTCGCGGCCGCAGCGGACCGCACCTGCGGGGCCACCAGCACGACCTGACCGAGGATGCCGTTGACGAACCCCGGCGACTCGTCGGTGGACAGCTGTTTCGCCAGCTCCACCGCCTCGTCCACGGCCACGACCGGAGGCACGTCGGTGGCGTGGAACAGCTCCCACACGGCGATGCGCAGGATGGCGCGGTCGACGGCGGGCAGCCGCTCGAGCGTCCAGTCCTGCAGGTGGGACGAGATCACCTCGTCGATGCGGTCCAGGTTCTCCGCGACCCCGGTCACCACGGTGACGGTGTACGGAGCGACCGGAGCCACGGAGTCGTCCTTGCCGGACAGTTCCGCGCGTTCGGTCGCGAGATCGACCGGATCGAGATCTCGCGCCTCGGCCTCGAAGAGGAAATCCACGGCGCGCTTGCGGGCCTTGTGCCGTGCGCCGAGTTTCTTATGCGTACCGGACACTCAGGAATTCACACGCCCGAGGTAGTTGCCGTCGCGGGAATCGACCTTCAGCTTGTCACCGGTGTTGATGAACAGCGGAACGTTGATCTCGGCACCGGTCTCGAGGGTGGCGGGCTTGGTGCCACCGGTGGAGCGGTCGCCCTGCAGGCCGGGATCGGTGTGCTGGACCACCAGTTCGACGGTGACGGGCAGTTCCACGAACAGCGGAACGTCCTCGTGCGTCGCAACCTGCACGGCCATGTTCTCGAGCATGAAGCGTGCGCCGTCGCCGACGGTGGCCTCGCTGATCGAGATCTGGTCGTACGTGTCGCCGTCCATGAAGATGTAGTCGGTGCCGTCGTGGTACAGGTACGTCATGTCGCGGCGGTCGACGGTGGCCGTGTCCACCTTGACGCCGGCGTTGAACGTCTTGTCGACGACCTTGCCCGAGAGCACGTTCTTCAACTTGGTGCGCACGAACGCGGGACCCTTGCCGGGCTTCACGTGCTGGAACTCGGTAATCGTCCACAGCTGGCCCTCGATCTGCAGGACCAGGCCGTTCTTGAAATCACTAGTGGAAGCCACTTGCTTCGCGTCTCCTCGATAAGGTCGAAACCGTCTACACGACAGTCAGGTCTTTGGTGGTGAGTGTGAGCAGCTCCGGTCCCTGCTCACGAACCACGAGCGTGTCCTCGATCCGCACGCCTCCGCGCCCGGAGAAGTACACGCCCGGCTCGACGGTCACCGCCGCACCGTCCAGAAGTGTACCGGTGCCCAGCTTGCCGATTCCCGGAGCTTCGTGGATCTCCAGGCCGACGCCGTGTCCGAGCCCGTGCAGGAACAGTTCCCCGTACCCCGCGTCTTCGATGACCCGGCGGGCGGCACCGTCCACGGCGGACACCTCCGCTCCCGGGCGCAGCGCGTCCCGTCCAGCCTCCTGCGACCGCGCGACCAGCGCATATACATCCCGTTGCCAGTCGGCGGCCCGCTCGAGGACGTACGTTCGGGTCATGTCCGAGTGGTAACCGCCGACCTCGGCTCCGAAATCCAGCTTGACGAAATCGCCGCCGGCGAGCACCGCCTCGGTCGGGCGGTGGTGCGGGATCGCCGAGTTGGCGCCCGCCGCGACGATGGTCTCGAACGAGATGCCGTCGGCGCCGTGCGCGAGCATCAGCGCCTCGAGTTCCCGGCCCACCTCCTTCTCGGTGCGCCCGGGGCGGAGGCCACCACGCTCGATCAACTCGGCGAGCGCGGCGTCGGCGGCCGTGCACGCCGCCCGCAGCAAACCGACCTCGAAATCGTCCTTCACCATCCGCAGTTCCTCGACGAGTCCCGGGACGGGGTCGAGCCGCGCGTCCGGCGCGAGCACCGACCAGGCCGCGAACTCGTCCACCGTCACGACGTGACTCTCGAACGCCAGCGAGGACGGACTCCGCCGCCCCACCGATTCGATGAGGTGTGCGGCGCTGGCGCGGGCGATCTCGGCCCGCAGGTCGGGAACCTGTTCCCCGACCTGCGTGAGGTAACGCCCGTCGGTGCAGATGACGGTGCGTTCCTCGGCTCCGTCGGCGTCGGCGGCGTGGACGAGCAGGGCTGCGTTGGATCCGGTGAACCCGGTGAGATACCGGATGTTCACCAGATTCGTCACCAGGAGCGCGTCGAGATCCCGGGCGGCGAGGGCCGCGCGCAGCGCCGCGCGCCGCGAACCATGATCAGCAGGCATGTCGTCAAACGTACCGGCAAATCGCCGCCCGGCGGGCGAGGATCGGCGGCACCCGTGCGGTGGCGAGAACAGGTTTCAGAGCGCGCCGTGTGGGTTAGACCACACGGGTGAAAACCCGCTCGTTACGCTGTGCCCATGAATGCGTGGGTGGTACGCGGCCTCGGGATGGCCCTGATACATGTTTTCGTTCGTGTGATCCTCGGTGTGTCGATCACACAGTGGCCCCTTCAGGGTTCCGTTCTGAGATGGCTCGCACTGCTGATCGTCGTGTTCGTGGCGCTGATCTGGGCCGGCATCGACGGTATCCGGGACCGTCGCCGGAACCCGGATCCGGAGCACGGCGCCGACCTGACGATGCTGTGGCTGAAGGCGGCCCTGCTCGGCGGCGTCGTCGCGGGTGTGGGGAGCTGGCTGGCCAACCTGGTGCCGTCCCTCAACGTCACCCAGAACTCGTTCTTCTTCGAGATCACGTCCGGGGCCGCGTTCACGGTCCTGCTGATCTTCGTCCCGGCCATGCTCGCCGTGTTCCTCGGCCGGTTCTTCGTCAGCCGCGACTCCAGGAAGACGGAGAAGGCCCGCAGCGAACGTCAGCCGGCGGCGCACGGTGCCGGAACGGCCGCAGGAGCCGCAGCGGGGGGAACCGCAGCCGCAGCCGTAGCCGACGACGAGGGCTACGGACAGAACTACCCCGGACAGGCCTACGAGCAGACCGCGGATACCGGCTACGCCGGTTCCGACGCCGACACGGCCGTATTCGAACCGGTGCACAACTACCGCGAGGACACGTCGGACCTCGATCAACCGCAGGGCGGGGACACCGCGTGGCAGGACCCTGTCGACCTCGGAAAGCGCACCACGGACGACCAGCGCCGCGGCGAGTAGAGCCCTCGGCTTCACCACACCGACAGACGACGCGGCGGTGTGAGCGCACTCGCTCACACCGCCGCGTCCTTGCTTCGTGTCGCTGCGTCGTCGCTACGTCACAGCAGGACGGCACCGCCGGTGCCCGGCTTCTCCTCGCGGGCCACCGCGGAGTACGCGGCCACGAGCAGAGACGGGTCCGGGCCCTCGAGCCGTCCGGGCTTCGCGAGCCCGTCGAGCACGACGAAACGCAGGACGCCCGCCCGGTTCTTCTTGTCGGTCTGCATCCCCTCGACCAGCTGGCCGAACGCGTCCGCGTCGTACGTGGTGGGCAGACCCACCAGTTCCAAGATGGTGCGGTGCCGATCCGCCGTCGCATCGTCCAGGCGTCCCGCCAGACGCCCCAGCTCCGCCGCGAACACGAGCCCGACGGCGACGGCAGCGCCATGGCGCCAGCGGTAGCGCTCGCGCCGCTCGATCGCATGCCCGAGGGTGTGACCGTAGTTGAGGATCTCGCGCAGATCGGACTCGCGCAGATCGGCGGCCACGACCTTGGCCTTGACCTCCACGGACCGCCGGATCAGTTCGGGCAGAACGGTTCCCGTCGGGTCCAGAGCGGCTTCGGGGTCCTGCTCGATGAGGTCCAGGATCACGGGGTCGGCGATGAAGCCGGTCTTCACGACCTCCGCCATCCCGGCCACGATCTCGTTGCGGGGCACCGTCTCGAGCGTCGCCAGGTCGATCAGCACGGCCGACGGCTCGTGGAACGAACCCACCAGGTTCTTGCCGGCCTCGGTGTTGATGCCGGTCTTGCCGCCGACCGCCGCATCCACCATCGCGAGCAGCGTCGTGGGCACGTGGATCACGCGTACTCCGCGCATCCACGTCGCCGCGACGAACCCGGCGAGGTCGGTCGCCGCGCCGCCGCCCAGGCTGACCACGGCGTCGCTGCGCGTCAGCCCGATCCGGCCGAGGACCTCCCAGCAGAAGCCGGCCACGGCCAGATCCTTGCCGTCCTCCGCGTCCGGAATCTCGATGCGGTGCGCATCGATTCCCTTCTCGGCGAGCGCCGCGCGCACCGCCTCCGCCGTCTCGGCCAGCGGCGGCTGATGGAAGATCGCCACCGTCCTCGTGCCGGTGAGTTCGTCCACCAGCTCGCCGAGCAATCCGCGCCCGATGATGACCGGGTAGGGGTTCGCCGTCTGCACCTGTACGCGTACCGGTTCGGTCACTGTCTGCTGCTCCGCTCCGTCTTGTCCGAGATTCTCGGTTGTCTCTGTTCCGCCGGGCTCGCCGATCACTCGGCGAGTTTCGCCAGCAGCTGCTGCACCACACGGGCGGGACTCCGCCCGTCCGTGCGTATCCGGATGGACGCCACCTGCCGGTACAGCGGTCGGCGCTTGCGCATCAACTCGGTGTATTTCTGACGGGGGTCGCCACCGGCGAGAAGGGGGCGCGCGGTGTTGGTCCCCGTGCGCTTGAGCCCCTCGGCCACGCTGATCTCGAGATAGATCACGGTGTGGCCCTTCAACAATTCCCGGGTGCGCTCGGAGAGGATGGATCCGCCGCCGAGCGACACGATCCCCTCGTGGCTCTCGATGGCCTTCCGGACGATCTCTTCCTCGAGGGCGCGGAAGGCGGGTTCGCCCTCCTCGACGAAGATCTCGGCGATCGTGCGTCCCGCCTCTTCCTCGACCGCCACGTCGGTGTCGAACAACGGAAGGTCCAGGGCCTGCGCGAGGCGCCGCCCGATCGTGGACTTACCCGCTCCCGGGGGGCCGACGAGCACGGCTTTCGGTGCCATCATCCGTCACCGCCCCGATGCGACGGCAGACCGGCTGGTCATCGCGCGAGCCGGGCTGCGACGCCCGACGCGTACCGCTCGTAGTTGGCGGTCGTCTCGGCAACCGAGTCGCCCCCGAACTTCTCGAGTGCCGCCTGGGCGACGACCAACGCCACCATCGCCTCGGCCACGACACCGGCGGCGGGCACCGCGCACACATCGGACCGCTGGTGAATGGCCACGGCTTCCTCACCGGTCGACATGTCGACGGTGGCCAGCGCGCGCGGAACCGTCGAGATCGGCTTCATCGCCGCGCGAACGCGGAGCGCCTCCCCGTTGGTCATGCCGCCCTCGAGGCCGCCCGCGCGGTTGGTCGAGCGCAGGATTCCGTCCGGGCCGGGACGCATCTCGTCGTGCGCCTGGCTGCCGCGACGGCGCGCGGTCTCGAAGCCGTCGCCGACCTCGACACCCTTGATGGCCTGAATTCCCATCAGGGCGGACGCGAGACGGGCGTCGAGGCGGTCCGCGCCGCTGATGAACGATCCGAGACCCACGGGGAGACCGTGGATGACGACCTCGACGACACCACCGAGGGTGTCGCCGTCACGCTTGGCGGCCTCGATCTCGGCGATCATCGCTTCCTCGGCGGCCTTGTCGAAGGCGCGCACCGGGCTGGCGTCGATCGCCGCCAGATCCGACGCGGTGGGTTCGGGGCCGACGTACGGGTCGGACGCGCCGATGGAGATCACGTGGGACAGCACCTCCACGCCGAACACCTGGCGGAGGAAGCTACGGGCGAACGTCGCGGCCGCGACCCGGGCCGCGGTCTCGCGTGCACTCGCACGTTCGAGAACCGGGCGGGCGTCATCGAATCCGTACTTGAGCATGCCCGAGTAGTCGGCGTGACCGGGGCGCGGGCGGGTCAGCGGCGCGTTGCGCGCCTGGTCGGCGAGCAGTTCGGCGTCGACCGGGTCCGCGGACATGATGGTTTCCCACTTGGGCCACTCCGTGTTGCCCACCTCGACGGCGATCGGTCCGCCGAGCGTCCGCCCGTGGCGCACACCACCGACGATGGTGACCTTGTCGGCCTCGAACTTCATCCGCGCGCCGCGGCCATAGCCGAGGCGGCGTCGCGCGAGTTGGGTCGAGATGTCCTCGGACGTCACTTCGACGCCCGCGACCATCCCCTCGAGCATCGCGACGAGGGCGGGACCATGGGATTCTCCGGCAGTTATCCAGCGCAGCACGCCCAATATCCTTCCATGTCGCCGCGCCCGGCAGTGACGGTGGTCCTCCCAACCGTGTGCCGGGCGCGGACTCGTTCAGGTGACGTGCGCGGCGAACAGCGCAACCAGTGTCGCGACACACATGGCGGGGCCGTGCGGAAGCGGCGGCGCCGAACGCCGGACGGCGAGGACGATGCAGCCCGCCAGCGCTGTCAGCGCCGGCGCCAGCCCGGCCGCGAGCACCCAGGCCTCGCCCCCGGCAAGCCCGGCGGCCGCGCCGACTCCGAGTGCGAGTTTCACATCACCCGCGCCGACCGCGCCGACCGCGCCGGGTGCGCCGAGGTACACGGCGAGATACGCCGCCGCCAGCAGGACCCGCCGATCACGGCTGCGGCCGCGGATCCGGTCGCGGCACCGACGCCGACGATCGCCAGGAACCCGGGCAGGGTCAGCAGGTTCGGCAGCTTCCGCGCACACAGATCGGTGACGGCGAGACTCACACACCACCACCAGAACGCGAGCGCACACGGCAGCACCCACGGTGTGGTTGCGGCGGAGCCGGTCCCGACCGTGGCGGCGACGCCGACGGCGCACACCACCTCGCACCAGCCCGGCCGCACCGTGCCCACGAACAGGCCGGCCGTCCGGCGGGCTGCCCATCCCGCACCTGCACCTGCCACCACGCTCGCCGCGATCAGCCACCACATGCCGAGCAGCATGCGTGACCGGATCACGGTGCCGATCACCGTGACCTGGCACGACAATCGACCTGTGGATGGCGGTCCGGCCTGTGGACAACTGATATGGACGCAGATTTGTCAAGAGGGCAGCAGGAGGCGGACGTCCAGGACCGTCGTCGTGGACGTCCGCCTCGGGTGGCCCCGGATGAATCTGGTGGTTGGTGGCGAGCGTGTCGGTTGTCGACGCGTTGTCGAAGTCTGATATGCGCGGGTTGGCTACCGCAAAGACAGTTGTTCGGCTGGAGTGGATCGCTGGTCTAACCTCGAGCGTGATCCCAACGTGCAGTTGAGGATTGCTCATAGTTGTCTCGCGGGTCACTCCCAGGCGCTGTTGTCACCAACCGTGTGATCATCCGGGACGTTTGTAGGCCCTGCGGCCCCTGGTCAGTGCCTCATCGGTCGTCGCCGAGGAGCGGGGGCAAGGTGGAGTCCCCGCAGCGCAAGCGAGGAGAACCGACCTTGCCGCCCGACGAGCAACGACCAGAATGGCCGCGACGGGGAAGGCCCCGTGGTCAGTCGTCGAGCACGGCCAACGACCAGCACCACCCGGCGAGCTCGCGGGCGATGGCGGTGTTCGCCAGCACGGGACGCTTGCGGCGGGCGTCGAACCCGGCCCAGCGTTCGTGCAGGCGCCGGTTGCCCCGTTGCCCGCGGGCTCGGGCCGCCGGTGAGGCCTTGTTCCAGCGGCGCCGCAGATCCACCCCGGCACGATAGGGCTGCCGGTGATGCCAGGCGGCCTCGATCAGCAACCGGCGCGCGTGCCCGTTGCCGGTCTTGGTGATCGGCCCCTGCGAGCGGGAGGCGCCCGAGGACGACTCGGTGGGCACCAGTCCCAGGTAGGCGCCGATCGAGCGGCCGGTCAGCCGGTGCCAGTCCCCGATCTCGACCGCCAGCCCGAAGGCGGTCAACGTGGATACCCCGCGCAGACACCCGAGCCGGGTCACCACCGGGGTGTAGGCGCTGTCGGCGGCCATCCGGGTGATCGCGGCATCCAAACGGTCGCGCCGGCCGAGGGCGGCGAGCATGGTGTCGTACGCGGTCTCGTAGGCCAACTGCAGCCCGGGCTCATCGAAATGCTGGCTGCGCAGCCAGGTGTCGTGCACCTGCGTCCACGCGTGCCCGCCGTAGTAGACGATTCCCTGCCGCAGCAGAAGTTTCGACAGCCTGTGCCGAGCCGCCATCAGATCCCGGCGCACGTCCTCGCGGGCGCGCACCAGATCCCGGGCGGCCTCCTGCGCCACGCTCGGCACCGTGACCGGGGTGATCTGATCGAGGTGCAGCAATCTCGCCAGATGCCGTGCATCTCGCACGTCGGTCTTGACCCGATCACCGGACGGGCGCTGCAGCTTCGAGGGTGCGGCCACCAGACACTCGATGCCGACAGTGTCCAGGAAACGGGCCAGCCCGAACCCGGTGGGCCCGGCCTCGTACGTCGCCTTCACCGGATCCGGCAACGACCGGATCCACTCGAGTATGTCGCGATGATCGGGCGTCAATCGGCGCTCGAACAGCTCACCGGTCCGCCCGTCGAGGCCGCACGCGACGACCGATCGTGCGTGCACATCCAATCCGACGCTCGTACGCTGATTCATTGCTGGGGCCTCCCACATCTTGTGGCTCTACCGGCCAGGACCCGTTTCCTGTCGGCAACCCACGTTCACATGTGGAGTGGGCCCCAGCCCATACCCTCATACTGTCTAGCCCAGCGCGGCCGCCATCGCCTCGCGCGGCGCCGGGCGACCGGTAAACTGCTCCACCTGCCCGAACGCCTGGTGCAGGAGCATCGAGAGACCGCCGACGACGGTTCCCCCGGCCGCCTCGACCGCCACGGCCAGCGGGGTCGGCCACGGGTCGTAGATCGCGTCGAGCACGAACGGCGCCCGCCCGAGAATGTTCGCGTACTCGGTGATCGCGGCGGACGGAACGGTGCTGACCAGCGCGGACGCCGCCGCGCACCGGGCACCCAGTTCGGGGCTGTCGAAGTCGAGCAACCGGACGTCGAGGCCCACCGATTCCGCGCACCCCAGTGCACCTGCCGCGCGACCCGCGTCGCGTGCCACCACGGTCACGGATTTCACGCCCATGTCGGCGAGCGCCACGAGCGCGGGTCTGGCCGTTCCCCCAGCGCCGACGACGACCGCCTCGGCGCCCGCGATGGTTCCGACACCACCCGCGGTGAGCGCCCCGCTGACGCCGTCGACGTCGGTGCAGTCGGCACGCCAGCCACCCTCGATGCGGACGAGGGTGTTCGCCGAGCCGATCGCCACCGCCCGTGCGGTGCGCTCGGACGCGAAGTCGAGTGCGGCGATCTTGCCCGGCATCGTGACGGACAGACCGACCCATTCCGGGCCGAGCCCGGACACCAGGCCGGGTAGTCGCTCCCCGTCGCACTCGATCCGTTCGTACGTCCACTCGGTGAGACCGAGCGCCCGGTACGCCGCGAGGTGCAGTTGCGGCGAGCGCGAATGCGCGATCGGGCTGCCCAGTACCGCAGCTTTGCGTGCGGTCACCAACTCATCGTCCACTGTTGAGAATCCCGTTGTTCAGAGCCTGGTCGATGTTGGCCAGGTGTTCGTCGTAGCTTTTCGTGAACAGCGTCGTGCCCTTCGAATCGACCGTCACGAAGTAGATCCAGTCGCCCGGCGCCGGTTGTTCGACGGCCTGCAAGGCCCCGATGCTCGGCGAGGAGATCGGCGTCGCAGGCAGACCGGGGCTGGCGTACGTGTTCCAGGGTGTCACCTGTGCCCGGTCGGCGTCGGTGGTGGCCAGTTCGGTGGTGTCGAGCGCGTAGTTGACCGTCGAGTCGAACTGCAGCGCCTGGTTGACGGCGAGCCGGTTGAGGATGACGCGAGCGACCTTCGAGAAGTCGTCCGGCATCGCCTCCCGTTCGACGAGCGACGCCGCGATCAGCATCTTGTACGGCGTGAGGCCGACCTGGTTGCCCGCGGTGAGGATTCCGGTCTTCTCGTAGCTCGCGGAACTCTCGGTGACCAGTCGCTGGAGTATGGCGGCGGGACCGGCGGTCGGATCGAAATCCCAGCTGCCCGCGGCGATCAGTCCCTCGAGCTGGCGGTCCCGGTCCGGAACTCCGGCGACCGAATCCTTCGCCCAGTCGGGCACCCCGAGCGTGGACAGGTCGCCCGCGCCGGCGGCGTTGAGGTCGTCGTAACCGATGCACTGCTCGGCGCCGGCATCACCCATGCAGCTGGCCTCGGAGATCAAGGTGTAGATCCCCTTCTTCTTGGCCCCGGTCTGCACATCGGTGGTGTCGTGGAGCTGCCTGCCCTCGGAGATGATCATCTGCCCGACGCGGGAAGTGGGATCGGTCAGCTCCTGCACGGCGTCATCCGCCGGGATCTGGGTCGAGAGGCTGTAGAAGCCGGGTTGCACCGAGTTCATCGCGTTGCTCTGGACTGCGGCGTTGAAGAAGGCCGAGCCGCTGGCGACGACGTCCCGCTCCGCCAGAGTGGAGGCGATCTCCTCCGCGGTGTCGCCCGGATGGACCTGCACGACCACCTCGGGACCACCGGGGCCCGCGTAGTCCGCGGGGGCGTCCGGCCCGCCGAAGAACATCTTGCCGCCGACGAACACGATGCCGACCAGCACCAACAGGACCGTTGCGGCCGCGAGGGCGCCGAACACCTTTCCTCGGCGTGCGCGGCCCTTGGCCTGTTTGCGGCGGCGGGCCTGCGTGCGGGCGTGGGCGCGCGTCGGCGGGATTTCCTCGGGGATCGCCGAGATTATCTGCGTCTCGGCCTCCGCGAACGCGGCGTCGGGCTCGTGGGGCGGTGTGTCGTAGCGGTCGTCGGGATGAGCATGGGCCTCGTACGGTTCGTCGACACGTACGGGCTCGTCGACATACGCGTGGTCGTCGTATCTGTGGTGGTCGGCTGCCGGTTCCCGGTAGGCGCGGGCGTCGCCGTACGAACGGGGACCGTATCCGTCCTCGTAGACGGGCTCGAGGTCGAACGGCTGCTCGTGCACCGGGTCCTCGTACACCGGCCGCTCGTACACCGGCTCCGCGTAGTCGGCGTGGCGTTCGTCGACGTCACGGTCGTCGTACACCACCGCGTGCCTGCCCGTGGTGACGACATCGTCGTCCTCGGGGGGCGGCGCGTACTCGACCTGGTCGTCGTCCTCGTCGAGGTACCGGTGCCGTCGGGGTTCGCGGGGGACGTACTGGAATTCGGGTCGCTCACCTGCGGGTCGCCGATGATTGCTCACTGGCCCCCCTCCGGTAGCTGCACGTCCCCACCTGAATCCCCTGCATTCACCGACCTGCTCCGCTCGTCCAACCATCCCTGCAAGATCGCCACCGCCGCAGCCTGGTCGATCACAGGACGCTGGCCCCTCGCACTGACACCGCTCTCGCGAAGCGCCCGCGCGGCAGTGACGGTCGTCAGACGTTCGTCCGCCATCCGCACCGGTATCGGGTCGACCTTCCTTCGCAATCGCTTCGCGAACACAGTAGCGATCGAGGCGGCCTTCCCCCGTTCACCCCGCAAGGTCTGCGGCAGACCGACGATAACCTCCACGGCCTCGTATTCCTCGACAATGTCGGCAATGCGCCGGATATCCGGCGCGTCGGGTCCCCGTTCCTTGGACCGGGGCACCGTCTCCACGGGGGTGGCGAGGATCCCGTCGGGGTCGCTCGACGCGACGCCGATCCGGACGCTGCCCACATCGATACCGATGCGCCGACCACGCCCAGGGTCGTCGACTCCCGGTCGATCCGGACCCTGTTCCGCGTGATCCACCGCTACCGGCTCCCCACCTTGTCCGCCACTTGTCCCCGGACAGCGTCGAGGGCGGCCGCGATTCCGCTGGTGTCCGAACCGGAACCCTGTGCCATGTCGGCCTTTCCGCCTCCGCGGCCGCCGATCTTGGGACCGAATCCCTTCACGAGGTCGCCGGCCGCCAGGCCGAGGTCCTGGGCCGCCTTGTTCACGGCCACCACGAACGGAACCTTGCCGTCGACGTCGCCGAGCAGCACGACCACGGCGGGCTGCGTGCCGAAGCGGCCGCGGATGTCCGTGACGAGCCCACGCAGGTCGTTGCCGCCGACACCGGCCGGGGCGGAGTCCGCGACCAGCAGCACCGGCCCGACCCGCTGCGCCTTGTCGACGAACGTGCCCGCCGCGGCGAGGACCGCCTGGGCGCGGGTCTGCTCGAGTTCCTTCTCCGCCACCCGAAGTCGCTCCACCAGCGCCTCGACGCGGGCAGGCACTTCTTCCGAGGGCACCTTCAGCGACGACGACAGACCCGCGAGGAGCGCGCGTTCCTTCGCCAGGTAGCGGTACGAATCGAGCCCGACGTACGCCTCGACGCGGCGCACACCGGAACCGACGGACTGCTCACCGAGCAGTGTGACGTTGCCGATCTGTGAGGAGCTGCCCACGTGAGTTCCACCACACAGCTCCATCGAGAACGGTCCGCCGATTTCGACGACCCGCACCTCGTCGCCGTAGTTCTCGCCGAACAGCGCCATCGCGCCCATCGACTTCGCCTTGTCGAGGTCGGTGACGAACGTGTTCACCGAGTAGTCGGCGGCCACCGCCTCGTTCGTGACGACCTCGATGTCCTGTTTCTGCGCTTCCGTCAGAGCACCCTGCCAGGAGAAGTCGAAACGCAGGTAGCCCGGCTTGTTCAGCGAGCCGGCCTGAACCGCGTTGGGGCCGAGCACCTGTCGCAGCGCGGCGTGCACCATGTGCGTGCCCGAGTGCCCCTGGGTGGCACCCTTGCGCCACGCGGCGTCGACCTGCGCGAGCACGACGTCACCCTCGGTGATCTGACCCTCCTGCACGGTCACCTTGTGGACCCACAGCTTCTTGGCGATCTTCTGGACGTCGTTGACCTTCACCCGCAGTCCTGGGCCGGTGAGGGTACCGAGGTCGGCGATCTGGCCACCCGCCTCCGCGTACAGGGGGCTGCGGTCGAGGATGACCTCGACGTCCTGGCCCACCGTCGCGACGGGGACCCGCTGCCCCTGCGAGATCAGCGCGAGAACGTGTGCCTCGGAAACCAACTCGTGGAACCCGGTGAACTCGGTGGGTCCGCGGTCGAGGAGTTCCTTGTAGACGGTCAGGTCGGCGTGCGCGTGCTTACGGGCCTGGGCGTCGTCCTTCGCGCGCTGCCGCTGTTCCGCCATCAGCGTGCGGAAACCCTCCTCGTCGACGGTCAGGCCCGCCTCGGCCGCCATCTCCAGGGTCAGGTCGATCGGGAAGCCGTACGTGTCGTGGAGCGCGAACGCCTGGTCGCCGCCGATCGTCGACTTGCCGGACGCCTTCACCGACTCGGCGGCCCCTTCGAACAGCTTCGAGCCGGATGTGAGGGTCTTGAGGAACGCGGTCTCCTCCCCCACCGCGACCGTCTCGATGCGGCCGAAGTCGGTGTCGAGGACGGGGTACGACGGCGCCATCGTGTCGCGGACGACGGTGATGAACTCGCGCATGCTGGGCTTGTCGGCACCGAGCAGCTTCGCGGACCGGACGATGCGCCGCAGCAGGCGGCGCAGGACGTAGCCGCGGCCGTCGTTACCGGGGTTCACGCCGTCGGCGATGAGCATCGCGGCGGTGCGCGCGTGGTCGGCGATCACCCGGAAGCGCACGTCGTCGTCGTGGTCGGCGCCGTACTTGCGCCCCGACAGTTCCTCGGCCTTCGCGATGACCGGGCGCACGAGGTCGGTCTCGTACACGTTGTCGACGCCCTGGAGCAGGAACGCGACACGTTCGACGCCCATGCCGGTGTCGATGTTCTTCTTCGGCAGCGGTCCGAGGATCTCGAAGTTGTCCTTGCTGATGCCGAGGCCGCGCTCGTTCTGCATGAACACGAGATTCCAGATCTCGATGTAGCGGTCCTCGTCGGCCTCCGGGCCGCCTTCCTTGCCGTACTCGGGACCGCGGTCGTAGTAGATCTCCGAGCACGGGCCGCAGGGTCCGGGGATGCCCATGGACCAGTAGTTGTCGGCCATGCCGCGGCGCTGGATGCGCGATTCGGGAACGCCGACCTCGTCGCGCCAGATGTCGCGGGCCTCGTCGTCGTCGAGGTAGACCGTCACCCAGATGCGCTCGGGATCGAAGCCGTAACCCCCGTCGTCGACGCTCGCAGTCAGCAGCGACCACGCATGCTTGATCGCGTCGCGCTTGAAGTAGTCACCGAACGAGAAGTTGCCGGCCATCTGGAAGAACGTGTTGTGCCGTGTGGTGATGCCCACATTCTCGATGTCGAGAGTGCGCACGCACTTCTGGACACTGGTTGCCCTCGGGTACGGCGGCGTCTGCTGGCCGAGGAAGAACGGCACGAACTGCACCATCCCGGCGTTGACGAACAGCAGGTTCGGATCGTCGAGAATCAGCGAGGCGCTGGGTACCTCGGTGTGGCCTGCCTTGACGAAATGGTCGAGGAAGCGCCGGCGAATCTCGTGGGTCTGCACGTCAGTGATCCTTATTGTCTGTCTCGAGGGCAACGATGGGTCGAACTACAGGGTCGAACCGGGGGTCCAGCCGCTGGGGTGCGGTCGCCGGGCAGCCGGGCACGCCCGGCGGTTCGGCAACATTCAGCTTAACCGGCCACCCTGACGGTTCGTGCCGCGGACGATGGCGCGCAATTTGTCCACGCGCCCCGCGATGTCCCGCTCACCGCCGTGAGTGGTGGGCTGGTAGTAGTCGACACCGACCAGCTCGTCCGGCGGATACTGCTGCGCCAGTACCCCGTCGGGATGATCGTGGGGATAGCGGTAGCCGACGGCGTTGCCGAGCTTCGCCGCCCCCGCGTAGTGGCCGTCGCGCAGATGCGGCGGGACGAGCCCGGCGTGTCCGGCCGCGACGTCCGCCATCGCAGCGCCGAGCGCGGCGATGACGGCCCCCGACTTGGGAGCCGTCGCGAGGTGGATCGTGGCCTGGGCGAGGGCGAGGCGGGCCTCGGGCATACCGATCAGCTGCACCGCCTGCGCGGCGGCGGTCGCGGTCTGCAGCGCAGTGGGGTCGGCCATCCCGATGTCCTCGCTGGCGTGGACCACCAGCCGCCTCGCGATGAAGCGGGGGTCCTCGCCCGCCGTCAGCATCCGCGCCAGGTAGTGCAGGGCGGCGTCGACGTCGGAACCGCGGATCGATTTGATGAAGGCGCTGATCACGTCGTAGTGCTGGTCGCCGTCGCGGTCGTAGCGGACGGCCGCTTTGTCGACGCTCGCCTCCACCGTCGCGAGGTCCAGCAGCACCGGACGGTCCGCGTCACCGGCCTGGTCGAGCGCCGCGCCCGCCGCCGCCTCGAGCGCGGTGAGCGCCCGCCGGGCGTCGCCGGCGGCGAGGCGCACCAGATGGTCCATCGCGTCACCCGCGATCTCGATCTCCCCGCCGAGACCCCGCTCGTCGGTGCGCGCCCGCTCCAGGAGGTTCTCGATGTCGTCCGCCGTCAGCGACTGCAGTTGCAGGACGAGTGAGCGGGACAGCAGCGGGGCGACCACGGAGAACGAGGGGTTCTCGGTGGTGGCCGCCACGAGCAGCACTATCCGGTTCTCCACCGCCGCCAGCAGGGCGTCCTGCTGGGTCTTGGAAAAGCGGTGCACCTCGTCGATGAACAGCACCGTCTGCTCGCCCGCGAGGAGCCGCCGGCGTGCCAGTTCGATGACGCCGCGCACTTCCTTCACCCCGGCGGACAGCGCGGACAATGCCTCGAAGCGGCGGCCGGTGGCCCCCGAGATCAGCGACGCCAGGGTGGTCTTGCCGGTGCCGGGCGGACCGTACAGGAGGACGGACGCGGCCCCCGACCCCTCCACGAGGCGCCGCAGCGGCGCACCGGGGCCGAGAAGATGCTGCTGCCCGACCACCTCACCGAGCGTGCGGGGACGCATGCGCACGGCCAGCGGTGCATGGTGGTCGACCGACACCGGACCGGGAACCGATCGCGGGATCGCCGCCTCGTCGGGCTGCGCCGTCTCGAACAGGCCTGCCGACTCGTCCTCACCGACATCCGAACCGAAAAGATCGCTCACAAGTTCGACGCTACTGGAACCGCACCGTCCGACCCAGTCCGGCCGGACCGCGGGTCAGCCGACGGACAGTCCCCGGATCTTGTCGGCGATGACGCGGGCGTGGTGGGCGACCACCGTGTTCCCGGCGTGATCGGCCGAGCGGGCCAGCTTGTCCCAGCGCTGGGTGAGCGCCTCGGACCGCGGCACGGACAGGTGATGCTCGCGGACGGCGGCGATGCGCGTGTGGTTCTCCGGCAGGAACAGGTAGGTACTGAGCCACACCCAGATCAGCTGAGCCTCGACCATGCGGGCAGCGAGCACGTTGTCGTCGGCGAGCGCGGGCCACATCCCCACGACCTCCGCGCGCCAGGCCTCGATCATCGCCTGTGTCCGGTCCTCGGACAGTTCGATGCTGCACAGGCAGCCGGGGAACGAGACCAGCGCGTACGCGATGTCGAGCATGGCGTCGCGGAAGCCGCCCCACTCGTAGTCGAGGAACCGCACACCCTCGTCGTTGACGATGATGTTGTCGGGGCACAGGTCGGAGGGGCTGAACGCCCGGAACCGGCCGCTCTCGAACAGCTTCGCGGCACGGGCCACCTGATCGGTCAGGTCCGGCGAGACGTCGACGCGGAGGATGTCGGACAGCAGGCGGGGCACGGCGGGAACGGCCCGCTCCACCTGCTCGGCGACGGTGTCGTCGCAGTGCGCGACCTCGGCGCGGCGCAGCAGCGCGGTGAAGTCCTCCTCGCGGCCCACGGTGGCCGCGTGCATGCGGCCGAGCGCCTGGGCCATGGCCATCAGGGTGTTGGTGACGGTGTCGGAGTCGGAGTGTTCGAGCAGGGCGCTGATCGGGGTGGCGTCCCCCAGGTCGCTGAGCACGAGGAGCCGGGCGTCGAGGTCGGATGCGAGCAGTTCGGCTCCGGGGCGGCTGTCCGTCGCCAGCGCCGTGGCGAACTGGTACGAGACGGCCTCCCGGAGGAAGGCGCTGCGGCTGTCGCCGGCGAGATCGTCGGGATCGACGGCCCGCGCGCCGGAGACCCCGGACTCCTCACGGACCTGCTTGATCACCAATGTCCGCGGGAGGGAGAACGGATTCTCCGCCACGCGCACACGGAGCACGATGGTGCGGCCACTACCGCCGAGATCCACGGGATCCACCAGTGTCACGGGTGCCCCTGTGCGACGGGTGAGCAGCTTCTCGGCTGCGGCAACTACCTCTGAAACGGGGTCTGCCAGTATTGCAGTCATCGCCGACCAACCTACCTGCTAGTGACACGGATCATCGAGTCCTCCACCGGAAGCCCCGATGAATTTCAGCATTTCGGCTGATCCGGCGCGAGCACTTCGATCGGCGCCACGTCAACCGACACCGCAATGGTGCTGTTTCGTGCCTCTGTGTATATGACACCCCGCAGCGGCGGCACGTCAGCGTAGTCCCGGCCCCACGCGACCACGGTGTACCGCTCGTCGACGAGCTGGTCGTTGGTGGGGTCGAAGGCGAGCCACCGGTCCCCCGGCATCCACACGGCCGCCCAGGCGTGCGTCGCGTCGACGCCGATCATCCGTTCCTTGCCGGGTGGCGGCTGCGTCGCCAGATAGCCGGACACGTACCGGGCCGCGAGTCCGCGCGACCGCAGGCAGGCGATGGCGAGCCGGGCGAAGTCCTGGCACACGCCCGAGCGCTTCTCCAGTACCTCCGCGACACGGGTGGAGATCGACGTCGACCCCGACTTGTACTGGAAGTCGCGGTGGATGCGGGTGGTGAGATCAACCACCGCGTCGACGAGGGGCCGTTCCGGCGGGAAACTCGGCGCCGCGTACTCGCGGACCGCGTCGCTGATTTCGGGGGGTGCGAGGTCCAGCACGAACTCCTGCGCCATCGCCCCCTCGGTGCCCACGGGGCGGGACAACTCCCACGGCGCGTTCGCCGGTGCGGCGGCGAGCCTGGTCTTGTCGGGCCCGTAGACCTCGATCTCGGATTCGGCCGCGACGACCAGTTCCTCGTGCGGCGCGCTCACCTGGAAGTAGAGGTCCCGGTTGCCGTACACGTCGGACCCGGTGGAACGGTCCGCGGGCATCGGCGAGATGTCGACGACGGAACTCACGCACCGCTGTTCGTCGGTGTCGCGTGGCAGGAGGTAACCCCGGCCGTACGACGAGGAGACCGGCCCCGAGTACGTGTACGTGGTGCGGTGGGTGATCTTGTATCGGCGCAGCACCGGCCGTTCCGCGGCCTCGTCCGCGCGGGGCGACACGTCGGTCATGCGGGGACCCCGCCCTGCGAGGCGCTCCACGTGGTCCCGCTGCCCCAGAGCGGCTGGGTGCCGCCCGGCAGGGACAGCTGACCTTTCAGCATCACGTCGGACAGTTCGCTCAGCAGTGCGCGCATCGTGACCGTCAGCTCACCCAGCTCCTTCCGGGACCCGTTCCGGTCGACCGATTCGAGTCGAACGGGGTCGACGCGGCGCACGGTATTGACCATGTCCTCGACGAGCCGCTCCGCGCGCGACGCGCCCGAGGCGTCCGGCAGTGCGGCGAGATTCGCACGGAGCGCCTCGAGCTGGAACGCCAGCGACCGCGGGTTCTTCACGTCGAACAGCAGCAATTCGGCCACGGCCGCCGGGCGGATGCTGCGATTGCGGCGGCGGTAGACGACCGAACTCTCGGTGGCGACGAGAAGCGATTCGATCACCGCCCGCTCGGTCGCCGGATCCGTCTTCCGTCGCAGCGTGGACTCGACCAGCGCAATCAGGGTGGATGCCCGCTCGATCCGCTTCCCGATGTCCATGACGTGCCAGCCGGTGTCGCGGACCAGCGACTCCGCGGCGACTCCCGACAGGGCGAGCATCCCGCCGAGGACCGCGGACTGCGCCTCGAACAGCACGGACCCGTCGTCGACCGTGTCGGCGGCGACCTGTCCCAGCGCGCGTTCGACGGAGCTGAGGACGGCCCAGATGTCGTTCGACAGTTGCCCGCGCACGGCCCGCGCGGCCTGCTCGACGCCGCGGACCGCGTGCGCGAGCGACCCGTCCCGGTCGGGGTCCACGGTCAGCGAACGGAACTCCGAGCGCACCCGCAGCCGGTCGGCGACCGGATCCGAACCGGACTCGGCGCCGCGATCGGGCCCCTCCGGGCGGTTCCCGGCGTCGGCGACCTGCAGGACCGTGTCGAGCAGGATCGGGAGGCTTCCGCCGCCCGCGAGCCACGGTCGCAGGCGGTAGTCGCGGTACTTCTCGCCGACGGCGATCATCAGTCGTGCCGCGCCTTCGGCGCGCTCGGCGAACCGGCCCATCCAGAACAGTTCGGTCAGTGCGCGGGGCGACGTCATCAGGTCGGACGTCGTCGCCGCATACGTGGGCAGGGCGTCCCCGTCCCGGTCGACGGTGTCCCCCGGATCGGTGGACGCGGTGCGCTGGGCCAGCCGGATCCAGACGTCCTTCGCGCCGGCGTGGCGCCGGTCCCCCCGCTCCGCCCCGGGAACGAGGGACGTGCCGAGTCCACCGGCCATCGGGGTGAATCCCACCTGCTGCGCGACACCGAACAGCCGCACCCCGACCGGTGCGAGGACGACCTCCCCGGATCCGTCGGCCGCGGGCGCATACGAGGGGTCCGGAACGATCTGCCCGACCCACCGCTCGGGTTCGGCCCGCACCCGGTCCAGCAGGGCGTCCCGGTCGGCGTCACCGAGCTCGGCGGGCACGATCGGCGGACCCCCGTCCACGGCGCGCAGCACCATCGACGGGGCGTTCGCCAGGATGTGGGACAGCTCCGACCGGTCGCCTCCCCAGAAACTCGGAACCGACGGCAGCAGTAGGTCCTCGTCGAGGAGGCGACGGCACAGTTCCGGGAGCAGCCGGGTGAGGGCCGGGTTCTCGAGGATTCCGCTGCCGAGGGGGTTGACGACGGTCACCGCTCCCCGTCGCAGCACCTCGACGAGCCCGACCACACCGGACCGGGAGTCGGGGCGCAGGTCGAGGGGGTCGGCGAGGTCGGCGTCCACCCGCCGGACGATCACGTCGACGCGTTCCAGGTTGCCGAGGGAGCGCATCCACACATGGCCGTCGCGGACCACCAGGTCGGCGCTCTCCACGAGTGGGAAGCCGAGGACTGTCGCGAGATACGCCTGATCGAATGCCGCCTCGGACCGGGTTCGGGGGCTGAGGACGACGACCAGGGGGTCCTCGGTGCCCGCGGGGGCGGCGTCGATCGCCGCGAGCCGCATCGACTGAGCGAACGAGGACAGCGGGCGCGGGCCCACGGTCTCGTAGATGCCGGGCATCGCCCGGGCGATGACGCGGCGGTCCGCCATCGCATACCCGGCGCCCGCCGGGGACTGCGTGTGGTCGCGCAGCGCGTGGAACGTGCCGTCCGCTCCACGACCGACGTCGAGTCCGTGCAGGAACAGTTGATGGCGGCCCGGCACCGTGATGCCGTGCGCCGCACGGACGTACCCCGGGTGCCCGAACACCGTGCGGGCCGGAACGGCGCCGCTCCGGACGAGCGCCATCGGTCCGTACAGATCGGCGAGCACCGCGTCGAGGAGGCGGGAGCGCTGCACGAAGCCCGCGGCGAGCTGCTCCCACTCCTCGGCCGCGACGATCAGCGGGACCGCGTCGATCTCCCACCGCGGCGGTGCGGTCGGGGCGTCCGATCCGTCGAGGGGGTTGTAGGTGATTCCGTGGTTGTCGACGAGAAGCCGGATGCGGGACTGCAGGCGGCGGACGGAGTCCCGCCCGGCTCCCGTGAAGTCCTGGGCCAACTCCACCCACGGTTCCCGGATGTCGCCGCCGTCGCCGAAGAGTTCGTCGTAGCCCGTGCCGTCGTGCGGCGAGACACTCATCAGGGTCTCCGCCTCTGGGCCAGGGAGCGCTCTTTCCGCGCCTGTTCGAGAAGCCGGCGCGGATCGCCGCCGCTGCGCAATCGCAGCGCCAGCACCAGAACGCCGGCGACCACGATGCCCACCATGTTGACACCGAGTTGCAGCGCCGCGAGCGCCGCGACGCGCCACTCGCCCACGGTGACCGCGACGACGGCGAAACCCGCTGCGGGAACGGTGGTGACCGAGATGAAGACACCGACGAGTGCCGCCGACTTCGCGGACACGAGCGCGAGCATGCCTGCCGCACCGGCGAGGAGCGCGACGATCAGTGAGAGTGGTCCGACCCGGTAGATGAAATCGACCTGGTCGAGGGACTCGATGCTCTCGAACTCCATCCAGCCGACCCGCTCCATCAGCAGCGTCGCGACCAGCGTCGCCGCCATCGCGAACGGGAACCCGAAGAGCAGGGCGATCAGCGACCGGCGGGCCAGGCTGAGCTTGCGCCGCATCAGGGCGACGGCGAGCGCGGCGAGCGGACCGAACTCCGGCCCCACCACCATGGCCCCGACGACGGTGATCGGCGAGTCGGTCACCACACCCACCGCGGCCAGCAGGCAGGCGATGGTGAGGAATGCGAGGAAGGTGCCGTTGAGCGTCGACTCCTCGCGCGTCCGGCTGACCAGTTCCTCCCACACGACGCTGTCCGCCGGATCACCGGGGGCCGCCCTCTCCGCGTCGTGTGCGGACTTCGACAGCACCGTCTCGACGGGCTCCACCGTGATCGCGCCGGTGCGATCGATTCCCAGGGCCTCGAGCGCATCGATTACGTCGTTCGCGGACTCGCGGGCCACGTCGGTCTGGATAGCGTCACCGGCGGGGTCGATCGCAGCGTCGCGCAGGACCACCACGTGGGTGGCGCCGGGTTCGGCGGCGAGCACACCGAGGACGTCCTCGGTGCGCTCGGCCGGACAGATCACTCGCAGGTGCAACATCGTGTCCCCCGGCTGTTCCGCGTCGTCCGGTCATTCGGGTCCCGCCGGCAGATCGCGCCGGTGGACCCGCCTACTTGTCTGCGGGTGCGGCGGGCTTGGCCGCCGCGGCGTCGCCCTTCGGCTCCGGCTTGGCGTCCACCCCGGACTCCTTGCGCTGCTGCGCGGTGATCGGAGCCGGAGCGCTCGTCAGCGGATCGACGCCGCCACCCGACTTCGGGAACGCGATGACCTCACGGATCGAATCGACACCGGCCAGCAGGGCGGTGATGCGGTCCCAGCCGAACGCGATGCCGCCGTGCGGCGGGGCGCCGAACGCGAACGCGTCGAGCAGGAAGCCGAACTTCTCCTCGGCTTCCTCGTGGGAGATGCCCATCACCTTGAACACTCGCTCCTGAATGTCCTTGCGGTGGATACGGATACTGCCGCCACCGATCTCGTTGCCGTTGCAGACGATGTCGTAGGCGTACGCGAGCGCGGACCCCGGGTCGGTGTCGAACGTGTCGATCGACTCCGGCTTGGGCGAGGTGAACGCGTGGTGCACGGCCGTCCAGGCGCTGTAGCCGAGCGCGACGTCGCCGCTCGCGGTGGCGTCCGCCGTCGGCTCGAACAGCGGTGCGTCGACGACCCACACGAACGCCCAGGCGTCCGGGTCGATGAGGTTCTGCTTGCGGGCGATCTCGCCACGCGCGGCACCGAGCAGTGCCCGGGACGACTTGGTGGCGCCGGCGGCGAAGAAGATGCAGTCGCCCGGCTTGGCACCGACGTGCGCGGCGAGGCCCTCGCGTTCGGCGTCGGTGAGGTTCTTGGCCACCGGTCCCCCGAGCGTGCCGTCCTCGCCGACGAGCACGTACGCGAGGCCCTTCGCCCCGCGCTGCTTGGCCCATTCCTGCCAGGCGTCGAGCTGCTTACGCGGCTGGCTCGCACCGCCGGGCATGACCACCGCACCGACGTATTCCTGCTGGAATACGCGGAACGTGGTGTCCTTGAAGAACTCGGCGCACTCGACCAGTTCGACACCGAAACGCAGGTCCGGCTTGTCGGAACCGTAGCGACGCATCGCCTCGGCGTACGTCATCCGCGCGATCGGTGTCTTGATCTCGTGCCCGACCAGCTTCCACAGCGACGACAGCACCTCCTCGGCGAGGAGGATGACGTCGTCCTGGTTGACGAAGCTCATCTCGATGTCGAGCTGAGTGAACTCGGGCTGGCGGTCCGCCCGGAAGTCCTCGTCGCGGTAGCAGCGCGCGATCTGGTAGTAGCGTTCGATGCCACCGACCATGAGCAGCTGCTTGAACAGCTGCGGGCTCTGCGGCAAGGCGTAGAAGCTGCCCGGCTGCAGTCGCGCGGGAACCAGGAAGTCGCGGGCGCCCTCCGGCGTCGACCGCGTCAACGTGGGCGTCTCGACCTCGACGAACTCGTGGTGCGCGAGCACGGCGCGTGCCGCGGCGTTGACCTTGGACCGCAGGCGGATGGCGTGGCCGGGACCCTCACGGCGCAGGTCGAGGTAGCGGTACTTCAGGCGCGCTTCCTCACCGGCCTGGTCGTCCAGCTGGAACGGCAGCGGCGCGCTCTCGTTGAGGACCTCGAGCTCGGTGACGTTGACCTCGATGGCTCCGGTGGGGATCTCGAAGTTCTGGTTGCCCTCGGGACGCACCTCGACCACACCGGTCACCTTGACGCAGTACTCCGCGCGCAGACGGTGTGCCTGCTCGGCGGCGGCGCCTTCCCGGAACACCACCTGGGACACACCCGACGCGTCACGTAGATCGATGAAGATCACCCCGCCGTGATCACGACGCCTGGCAACCCAACCGGTGAGGGTTACGGTCTGCTGGGCCTGCTCGGCTCGCAATGAACCGGCGAGATGTGTGCGCAGCACGGGATTCCTTTCGAAACATGGGGCAATCTACTTCGTTGGCTGAGATCCTACGGAGACACCGTGCGTGAGCGGAAACGCATACCCGCTTCGCGTGCGAGGCTCGATCGGCACGCACCGGAAAACTGACGAGAAAGCGACGACGACATGACCTTCAACGAGGGCGCCCGAATGGACTCCGGCCGGGTGTCGGTCGGTGGCGGGGGCGGCGGTGGCCTCGGCGGAAAGTTCGCGATGGGCGGCGGCGCCGGGGGTCTGATCGTGCTGGTTCTCGCACTGCTCCTCGGTGGCGATCCCGGCTCGCTGCTCGGCGGCCTCAGCGGCACCACTGATTCCGCCGGCCAGAATTCCGGCGCGGGCCTCGCCGGATGCGAGACCGGCGCGGACGCCAACCGCGACGTGAACTGCCGGGTGGTGTTCACCGCAGGCAGTCTCGACTCCGTGTGGCAGCAGGAACTCGGGAAACAGACCGGCACCGCGTACGTGCCGCCGGAGGTCGTGCTGTTCTCCGGTTCCGTCAATACCGGCTGCGGCAACGCCACCAGTGAAGTCGGACCGTTCTACTGCCCGGCGGACTCGACGGCGTATTTCGACACCAGCTTCTTCCAGCTCCTCGTCGACCGCTTCGGGTCCAGCGGCGGACCGCTGGCGCAGGAGTACGTCGTGGCGCACGAGTTCGGCCACCACATCCAGAACCAGCTCGGCGACATCGGGCGGGCACAGGCCGACCCGCGGGGCGCCGACTCGGCTGCGGTGCGAACCGAGTTGCAGGCCGACTGCTACGCGGGCGTGTGGGCCCACTACGCCGACACTCTCCCCGGACCCGACGGCGGACCGCCGTTCCTGAACACGCTCACCGACACCGACATCGACGACGCTCTCTCCGCCGCCTCGTCGGTCGGTGACGACCGGATCCAGCAGTCCGCGGGCGCCCGGGTGAATCCGGAGGGCTGGACGCACGGCTCCTCGGAGCAGCGCCAGAAGTGGTTCGCGACCGGTTACCGGACGGGCCAGGTCCAGGCCTGCGACACCTATTCCGCACGCGATCTGAACAACCCGCCCGCGCTGCGCTGACCACTCGATCACCGACAATAAATATTGTCTTGACAGAAATTGCTGTCGGTGCGACAGTTGACGCATGTTGGACGTAGCAGTGATCGACCAAGCAGCCGCCGCGGAGATCTCCCTGGACCCGGTCCGGGCGCGGTTGCTCGCGGCGCTCGCCGAACCCGGTTCGGCGAGTTCCATCGCCGCGGCGGTCGGACTGACGCGGCAGAAGGCCAACTACCACCTGCGCGCGCTCGAGGAGCACGGCCTCGTCGAACTCGTCGAGGAACGCAAGAAGGGCAACGTCACCGAGCGGGTGTTCCAGGCCACCGCGGCGTCCTACGTCATCTCCCCCGCCGCGTTCGCCGCCCTCGCACCCGATCCCGACCGGTCACCGGACCAACTGTCGGCCCGCTGGCTGGTCGCACTGGCCGCGCGACTGGTGCGTGAGGTCGGCGAGTTGATCGCCGGCGCCACCGCGGCGCGTCAGCAGCTGGCGACCTACGCGATCGACAGCGAGGTCCGGTTCGCGTCCGCGGCCGACCGGTCCGCCTTCGCCGACGAACTCGGCGAGTCCGTGAAGCATCTGGTGGCCCGATACCACGACGAGAACGCCCCGAACGGGCGCAGGCACCGTCTCGTCGTCGCACTGCACCCCAGCCTGAAAACACCGTCCGAGCAAGCGAAGTCACCCGACAACCGTCACGAGGAGAGCTAGCCATGTCCGAGAACTTCGAGATTCGCCGCGAGGTCGTCCTGAACGCCACCCCGGAAGACGTGTTCGCCGCCGTCACCAGCGGCACCGGCGGGTGGATGTTTCCCTCCGAACTCGATCCCGGCGTCGGCAGCGAGGGACCCGACGACCCGACCGTCGTCGCGTGGGAGCCGCCGCGGAAGTTCGCCGTGCGCCAGGAGGGCCCCGACGGCTGGTTCAACGCCCTCGAATACCTCATCGAGGCCCGCGACGGCGGCACCGCGGCGCTGCGCTACGTCCACAGCGGCATCTTCACGGACGATTGGGACGCGCAGTACGACGGCGCCGACAAACACACCACGTTCTACCTCCACAGCCTCGGCCAGTACGTCCAGTACTTCGCCGGCCGCGCGGCCACCTACATCACGACCGGCGGTCCGGAGGCCTCCACCGGTCCCGGCGCAATGGCCGCGCTCCGCGGCGCGCTCGGCCTGACCGACACCTCCGCGACCGGCGACACGGTGTCCGTCGACGTCCCCGGTTTCGGCACGGTCGACGGCGTCGTCGACTACCTGACGCCGCACTTCATCGGCATCCGGACCGACGATGCGCTGTACCGGTTCTACGGCCGCAACGCGTTCGGCGGTACGGTCGACGCGGCGCACCACCTGTTCGCTGTCGGCGTCGACCAGGAGAAGTCGCAGGACGCGTGGAAGTCCTGGCTGGACAACGTCTTCGCCTGAACCCGTCGTACCCCCGTTCAGGACGCCGTGAACTCGCCCCCACCCGGAATGTCCGGGGTGCTCGTGGTGATCTCGACGCTGACCCTTCCGGCCCCCGGATCGAAGTACACGGCTGTCGGCGCGCCCGGACCGTCCCATCCGCTCAACGCCCACTGCTTCGTTCCGGAGGCGCCGGTGTCGAGGTTGCGCCAATGCAGGGTTCCGTCGACCATGCAGACCCGGGAGGGGCCCGCGAAGTACGTCGTCAACAGCACGTAGTTCGGCCCGTACGGCGCCGGGTAATCGGACGACGCCCGGGCGTCGATCCGCCCTCCGCACACGCTGATGTCGCCGGGGTTCAGCCCGTGCCCGATCGTGTAGGTGGGGGTCAGCGTCGCCGTCTCCGCCCCGGCGGCCGCCGGTGCACCGAACAGTGCGGCGGCGGCGAGCGAACCCGCCACCGCCGAACGGACAACCAGATTTCCCACAGGCATGGCGCTCCTCGGTCGTGCGCGTCGGGTGAACTCTCCCCTCTTGTCTCCGGGAATGCGGGGAGCGTTACTCGTCCGCGTGGCTGGTTGACTGGTGGTGTGCGGTATTCGGAATGTGCGGTATTCGTTACACCCGTGAATGGATATCCGTTCTGTCCGCGGCGTCGTGACCCCACGGCGTCTCATGCATGGTCTGGGCATAGAAGATCTGGGGTGATTGTCCATCCGTCTGTGGTGAGCCATCGTTGAACCGGCTTGGCCAGATCGCCGTCCTCGGCGAACTCGGCGAAGTGGTCGGGCGAGGATGGGCCCGTCGCCGCAGACACTGCAGGCGAGGTCGAACGCTGGTTGCCCGGGTTCGCAGTGGCGGCAATGCTGTCGACCGATCAGCGTTCCGCGGTGATCGGGATCGGGGTGGAGCCAGATCACCGCGAGGTCAGCGCGTTGGTGTGCTGCCTCGGCGCGAGTAGTGGGCTCGTGTCCGCAGGTTGGGCACGTGCGAGAAGTGGGTACAGGTGCACGTGGATCGGCGACCAGGATCTCCTGCGTGACCGGCGCGATGTCCACGCGCTTGTGCAGAAGCCCATAGACCGTGGTGCGCGGCACTTTCAGCATGTCGGCGATCTGCGCGAGGTGTGTTCACCTGCGTCGTACAGGCGTTGAGCGAGTGCCTTTTACTCAGCAGAATGTGCAGTTCAGAGCTGCGTCCGATAGGGATCGCTTCTCGACATCAAACTCGCCGACGCGTGTGCGCGTGTATCGTGCTGCCGGCCGCCCGAGGACTGGGCCGGAGATCTGGCCCGCATGTTCAAGGCCCTCGGCGAGGTGTGCCCGGTGGGGGGGTGTCGACGAGCGCGATCCTGGGATGCGCTGCCGGTGACCGAGGGCCGATGCGGGCTACCTCTTGCGTGCAGTGACGAGCAGGTACTCGGCCTCGTAGAGTGTCCGGCCAGGCGCATGGGCCCGATTCCATGCGGTGAGAAACTGCAGGAAATCCCGCTCGAGGTTCGCGATCCGATCCGGGTCCGCGGCATTGTGGCGGTACACGGCGATCGTCGGGCCATAGTTGCGTTTCCAGAACTCCCGGAACTCCGTCGGGTCTGCGAAGCGGTCGATCACGAGCGACTGGCGGTGCGCGTCGAGCGCAGTCACCCGGTCGCCGAACAGGTCGCGGACGTGTTGCTCGTCGCCCCACAACGGCGGCGGGGTCGCACCGCGCGGCGGGGGCGGTGCGTAGCGTCCCATGGTCTTGAACAGGTTGCCGATCAGGCCCTGCGGTGTCCAGTTGATCATCGCGATGGTGCCGCCGGGCCGGCAGACTCGCAGCATCTCGTCGGCAGTCTGCCGATGGTGCGGCGCGAACATTGCCCCGACGACCGAGATGACGGCGTCGAAGCTGTCGTCGTCGAACGCCAACGCCTCCGCGTCGGCTTCGACCCAGTCCAGTTCGACGCCGCGCTGGGCGGCGATCGCTCGCCCGGCGACGAACAGTTCCGGCGTCAGGTCCGACGCGACGACGGTGGCGCCGCGCGCGGCAGCCGGGATCGCGGCGTTGCCGCTGCCGGCGGCCACGTCGAGCACCCGCTGGCCGGCGCGGATGTCGGCCGCCTCCACGAGTACCTCGCCGAGGGCCGGGATCAGCTCGGCGGCGACGGTCGGGTAGTCGCCGGAGGCCCACAACGCTCGGTGTTTGGCCTTGAGCGCGCGGTCGGTGTCTCTATCGGTGGGAATGGTGGTCATGTCGTGTCCTCGTCCTCGATGCCGGGTGCCGGGATGTCGGCACATCAATAGACGACGGCCGGTTCGGAAGGACGCACGCGAGCTGATTTCGGCGGAATGCGTTCAGCCGAGTGTGAGCTGGGCGCGGTGGAAGTCGAAGTGCTTGCCCGGGTACCGGTAGACCTGCTCGAGGGTCATGGTCTCGGCGAAGAACGGGTCCCACCGCACCGGAAAGGCCATGCTGCGCCGCAGGTTTGCTTCTGATTCGTCGGCCAGGGAGCGTTGCAGCGCGGCGATGACGCGGTCGCACTTCCGGCCCATCCGGCGGTGGTCGAAGACGGTGGCCGCCGCGCACGAGCCGAGGTAGTTGATCTGGTGGAACGCCGGTGTCGTGGCGTCCAGGACGCGGGCGAATCCTCGGCCGACCCGGTCAGGTAGCCGGGAGAACGCCCGGACCAGCACCAGTAGGCGGCGAACCACCATGTAGCCGAACACCATGTGGAACAGCAGTTGCTCGTTCGTCCATCGGGTACCGGACGAGCGTCGATCGAGCTTGTCGGCGCTCGCGCCGTCGACGAGCTCGTGCAGGAGGACCCTGGCGCGCTCGAGATCCGCGGCGATCGCTGCTCGATCCACCGGTCGTGGAGGTTCGGTCATGGCTGGTCCGCGGCGGCTGAGCGGCGTTCGAGGAAGACAGTGTCGCGCCAAATGCCGTCGAGTCGCGCGATGCGTTCGCGGACGCCGATGGTGCGGAATCCGGCGGAGTGATGCAGGGCGATGCTGGCCCGGTTCTCCGGAAAGATCGAGGTCTGCAAGGTCCATATCCCGGCTTCGTCGGCGGCGATGACCTGGGTGCGCAGCAGGGCCTTGCCGACGCCGCGCCCGCGCATCCCGTCGGCGACGTAGACGGAGTTCTCGGCTACGCCTCGATAGCAGTCCCGCCCGGAGGTCGGACTCAGTGCGGCCCAGCCGACCACGACGCCGTCGATCTCGGCGACCCACCGATGCCCGGGCAGCCACTGGGCGTCCAGGGTTTCCCGGGTAGGGACCTCGGTGGTGAAGGTGGCGGTGCGAGTGGCGATGCCCTCACCGTAGATGCGGCGGACGTCGTCCCAGTCCTGTTCCGTCATGGGGCGCACGGTCACGTCGTCGGGGAGGTCGTCCGGGCAGCACGGCCGCGGGGTTAGCACGCCCATGACCGCGTCGGCGGCGTGCGGGAGTCCGGTGCAGCAGGAGGGGTTGACCGTGACGACGGTGCTGGTGCGGTCCTTGTGGACGGAGACGTACCCGACGTCGGCAAGCTTGCGCACGTGGTGCGAAATGGTGGGCTGACCGATGCCCAGGGCCTCGGCCAGCTCACCCACGGTGATCCCAGCCGGGCGGGAGGCGACCTGATGCAGCAACCGCACCCGGGTGGGATCGGCCAGGCAGGCGAACCAGCCGGCGTAGGTGACCGCGTCCTCCGGCGCCAACGCATCCACCTGCGCGGTGCCGGGGGTGCGGACGGCCGGCATGTCCAGGGAAGTCATGCCCTTCACTATATCGACATCCATCGATGGTTGCATTCATCGACGCTCGTCGATACTCTCCGACGTAGAGGATCGATGAACGTCGATGAAAGGATTTTCCAGATGAACACCTTGCCCGTAGTCGTCGTAGGCGCCGGCCCGATCGGCCTGGCCGCCGCGGTACAGCTGCGTGAGCGCGGCCTGACCCCGCTGGTCTTCGAACGCGGCCCGGTGGCCGGTGCGGCGATCTCCGAGTGGAACCACGTGCGGCTGTTCTCCCGCTGGGGTGAGCTGATCGACCCCGCCGCCCGCCGCCTGCTCGACGCCACCGGCTGGGTGGCCCCGGACGACGAGGCGTACCCGACCGGCCAGGACTGGACCCGCGACTACCTTTCGCCGCTGGCCGCCGCCCTCGGGGATGCGGTGCAGCTGAATACCGAGGTGATCGGGGTGGCCCGCCGCGGCCGCGACCGGGTCGTCGACGCCGGCCGCGACACCGAACCGCTGTCGGTGCACCTCCGCCGACCGGACGGCACCGAGGACCGCATCACCGCTCAGGCGGTCATCGACGCCTCCGGCACCTGGACCACCCCGAACCCCCTCGGCGGTGAAGGCCTGCCCGCCCTCGGCGAAAAGACCGCCGCCGACCGGATCGAGTATCGCGTCCCGAACCTCGACGACGAGGACGTGCGGGCCCGCTACACCGGCAAGCACACCGTGATCGCCGGCAGCGGCCATTCGGCGCTGACCGCGATCGTGGCTTTGGCCAATCTGGAGAAGCAGGCCCCGGGCACCCGGATCACCTGGGTACTGCGCCGCGGCGACATCGGATTCACCTTCGGCGGCGGCGACGCCGACCAGCTGCCCGCCCGCGGCGCCCTGGGTTTGCGTGCCAAGCAGGCCGTCGACGACGGGCTGCTGCAGGTGGTCACCGGCTTCCGCACCGCCGCCGTCGCCACCAACGACGAGCAGGTGGCGTTGATCTCCGACACCGGCGCCCGCATCGAGAAGGTGGATCGGGTGGTGGTGCTGACCGGGTTCCGCCCGGACCTGTCCTGGCTGTCGGAGATCCGCCTCGGCCTCGATCCGGTGCTGCAGGCCCCGACCCAGTTGGCGCCGCTGATCGACCCGAACGTGCACTCCTGCGGCACCGTCTACCCGCACGGGGCCGCCGAACTGTCGCATCCGGAACCGGATGTGTACCTTGCCGGGATGAAAAGCTACGGCCGCGCCCCGACCTTCCTGGCGATGACCGGGTACGAGCAGGTCCGCTCCATCGCCGCCGCCCTGGCCGGCGATCACGAGGCCGCGGCCCGGGTCGAACTGACCCTTCCCGAGACCGGGGTGTGCGGCGGCGCCGGGGTGTTCGACGACCCCGAGCCCGCGACCGCCGAGGGTGGGTGCTGCTCCGCACCGACTCCGCAGCTGATCACCCTGTCCGCCCGCGCGGACGGATAACCGATGACGGACACCAGGACCCTGCCGCAGACCGCGTCTCTCGACGGGGCCGGTCTGCGGCGGGTCCTGGCAGTGCTGTGCCTGACCGAGATCACCAGCTGGGGCATCCTGTACTACGCGTTTCCGGTGCTGTCGGTGTCCATTTCGGCCGACACCGGGTGGTCGCTGCCGGTGATCGTGGCGGCGTTCTCCCTGTCCCAGCTCGCCGCCGCGCTGACCGGGATCCCGGTCGGACGGATCATCGACCGGTTCGGGCCGCGGGCGGTGATGACCGCCGGATCCGTCTTCGCCGTCCCCGCCCTGCTGGTTGTCGCGGCCGCCCCGAACCTGCCGATCTTCTACGCCGGCTGGATCGCCGCGGGTATCGCGATGGGCGCGGTGCTGTATCCGCCGGCGTTCGCGGCGCTGACCCGCTGGTACGGCGACGGCTACGTCAAGGCGCTGATGATCCTCACCCTCGCCGCCGGGTTGGCCAGCACGGTGTTCGCCCCGCTCACCGCGGCCTTGGTCGACCGGTACGACTGGCGGACCACGTATCTCGTCCTCGCCGTCATCCTGGCGATCATCACCGTGCCAGGGCACCTACTGGGGCTGCGCGGGCGGTGGCCGCACCCACCCACCCCAGTGGGGGACCATCCGGTCGATCACCGGGATGCCTCTCGCAGCCGCGCGTTCGCGGCCCTCGTCATCGCACTGAGCCTGGGCGCGTTCGCCGCGTTCGCCGGGGTGTTCAACCTGGTGCCGTTGCTGATCGAGCAGGGCTTCTCCCCGTCCCTTGCGGCCCTGACGTTGGGGTTGGGTGGTGCCGGGCAGGTTCTCGGTCGCATCGGCTACCTCCCGCTGGCGGCCCGCACCACCGCCCGCACCCGGATCGTGGTGATCCTCGCGGCGACCGCGGTCAGCACCGCGTTGCTCGGGATCGTGTCCACGGTGGTGGCGCTGATCGCGGTCGCGATCGGTGCCGGGCTGATCCGCGGGATCTTCACCCTGATCCAGGCCACCGCGATCACCGACCGATGGGGCGCCACCCACTACGGGCGCCTCAATGGGCTCATGTCCGCCCCGGTGGTCATCGTCATGGCACTGGCCCCCTGGGCCGGAACCGCACTGTCGGCGCGGACCGGGAGCTACGCCCACGCCTACCTGATCCTCGCCGCCCTCGCCGTAGTCGCCTCCCTCATCGGCGCCGCCAGCATCCCCCGGCATCGGCGCCACGATGCCGCCACCACTACCTGACGCTCTCGACAACCCTGGAAGGGACAACTGAATTGAGCGACTACAACGTCCTCGTCGTCGGCGGCTGGCAGTCCGGCCTGGCCGCCGCCCATCACGCACTGCGCCGCGGCCTGAAACCGGCGATCCTCGAGGCCTGATTCGGCGGTGGGCGCGTCCAACGCGAAGTTGCTTCGTCTGAGGAAGCGGACTCTCATCCAGAACCGGGTGAGAGCACACCTTCTTTCGAGAGGAACCCTCCGATGACCACCCACCTGTTCTCTCCCCCCCGGAACCGGCCTCGAGGCCGGCGGCCACGGCGGGGGTGTGAGATGACCGCCCCCGCCGTCCTCGTCGAGGATCTGCACGTCGCCTTCGGCAAGAACTGGGCCCTCGACGGTGTCGACTTGGAGGCTGCCGCGGGGACCACGCTCGGTGTGCTCGGCCACAACGGTGCCGGCAAGACCACCCTGATCCGCACGATGACCACCCTGGTGCGTCCCACCATCGGCCGCGTGCAGATCGAGGACCTGGACGTCGTCGCCGACGCCACCGAGGTCCGCCGCCGGATCGGGGTGACCGGCCAATACGCCGGTCTCGACGAGTTCCTCACCGCCCGAGAGAATCTGGAGCTGATCGGCCGCCTGACCGGGCCGCGGCGCACCGCCCGCGCGCGGGCCGACGCGCTGATCGACCGGCTCGGTCTGGACGAGTATGCGGCTCGGCGGGTAGGGGAACTCTCCGGGGGTTCGCGCCGCCGGATCGATCTGGCCGCCAGTCTCGTCGGATCCCCGTCGCTGCTGTTCCTGGACGAGCCGACCACGGGCCTGGACCCCCTCGCCCGCGCCGGGCTGTGGGACGTCGTGGACGAGCTCACCGACGCGGGCACCACGGTCGTGCTCACCACCCAGTACCTCGAGGAGGCGGACCGGCTCGCCGACCACATCGTGGTCCTCAGCCGGGGCCGTGTCGCTGCCCGCGGCACCCCCGCCGAGCTGAAACGGATCGTCGGCGGCAAGGTCGTCAGCGCGACGGTCCCCGCCCATCAGCTCGCCGCGCTGCCGTTCGTCCCGGACGCCGACCGGGTCGACGACAACCGGGTTCGGGCGTCGGTCACCGTCGACGACGCCCCCGCCGCGATCGCGCTGGTCGCCGACCTGCACGACCGCGGCATCGAGGTCACCGACCTGGACGTAGCTTCCCCGAGCCTCGACGACGTCTTCACCCACCTCGCCCACACAGGAGCCCACAAATGACCACCACCAACGCGATCGGGCGGCCCTCGGCCTTGGACCAGCTCGCCGCGCTCACCGTCCGGAACCTGCGCACCAGCGCACGTGTTCCGCAGCTGTTGATGTTCTCGCTGACCATGCCGATGGCGATGCTGGTGCTGTTCAGTCAGGTGTTCCGCAGCGTCGCGGCCGGACCCGGCTTTCCGGCCGGGGTCAGTTACATCGTCTTCCTCACTCCGGCGATGCTCGCCGTCTCCACCGTGATGGCCGGCACCAACGCCGGAGTGTCCGCCGCGATCGATCACACCAACGGCCTCCATGACCGCTTCGCTGCCCTGCCTATGCGGGCGGCGTTGACGGGGGTGGCTCGCACCATCAACGAGGCCGTCTTCACCCTCGCCCGGGCTGCGTTGCTCGGGATCGCCGCCGTGGCTTTGGGTTTCGAGTTCCACGGCACCGCCGGTGATGCCGTCGCCGCGGTCATCGTGCTGGTGGTGCTGGCCGGGGCGATGAGCGCCCTGTTCGGGCTGATCGGGGACCGGCTCCGTCGGCCGGACGTGGTCCAGTTCGCCGGGATGATGGTGATGATGCCGCTGATGTTCGTCTCGAGTGCGTTCGCGCCGATCGAGACCATGCCCGGCTGGATGCAGGCCATGGCGACGGTGAATCCGGTCGCGCACGCCACCGACGCCCTGCGCGGCCACGTCCTCGGCACCGCCACCGCCGGCGACACCGCCGCAGCCCTGGTTGCGGCGATCGGGTTGTGGGCGGTGGTGACCGCCGTGCCCGCCTTCACCCGCGTGGTTCGGTCCGCACGCACCCGCTGAACGACGACACCCCGCCCTGTCCTCCTCCCAAGGATGGGGCGGGTTCTTCGTGTCTGCTGTCCGTCCGGATCCGGGCACTCCTCTGGCCCCTACCCCGGTGGAGGGGGTAGAGGCTGAGAGAGTGCTGTGGTCAGCGGATGCGCCCGGTGCGGGCGTCGACGGCGCTCATGCGGCGGCGTCGAGCAGATGCAGTTCCTCCGCCACGATCAGATCGACCTCTTCGTCGGTCAGGCCCGACAACAGATGTGTGGTCAGCATCGCTCTCACCTCCTCACCGCGCTTCTACTGGTACGTCGAACCGGAGAACCCGGAATCGACATCGACACCCATACAGACGAGGAACTTCGGATTCGGACGCAGGTGCGTCCGATGACGGTCAATGTCGTCCGTACCTCTGGAACGACCCTGACCCAGGGGGTCGCCACCGCGCCTCGGGGCGGGGATCCTGTAAGACGGAGAGGAACCACAAATCATGAATGAGGACACGGCCACCACCACGACGACACAGCAGTCGGCACCAGCTGATCTCGACCAGCTCTGGCGCCGCTTCTCGAGCGACTTGCGGGCCTTCATCGCCCGCCGGGTTTCACGTCCCGAGGACGCCGACGACATTCTGTCGATCGTGTTCCTGCGGATGGCGAAGAGCCTGGACAACCTGCGCGAGCAGGACCGGCTCCTGGGGTGGATGTATGCCATCACCCGCAACGCGATCACCGACTACTACCGGTCCGCGCCCCATCGGCGGGAGCTGGCCGTCGACACTGTTCCCGACAACCCGCGCGAGGGCGAACCGGACGACGACGAGACGGCGGAGAAGGAACTCGCCTCCTGCCTGGTGCCGATGCTCTCCGGACTGCCCGCCGAGCAGGCCGCGGCGGTGAAGATGGTCGACCTCGACGCCCGAACCCACGCCGCCGCGGCCGGGGAGGCGGGGATTTCGGTGTCCGGCATGAAATCCCGCGTTCAACGCGGCCGTGCCACCCTCCAGGCCCGACTGCACGCCTGCTGTGAGATCAGCCAGGACCGGACCGGTCACGTGCACGACTACCAGCCCCGCAGCGGATCCTGCGCCTGCGGCGCCCCCTCACCCGCGGACCAGTAGACCGTCACACCCGCTCGGGAGCGGCGCACCGGTAGACCGCGCGGCACCACGCACAGACGACGGTGCGGTGCGAGCCAAACGCTCGCACCGCACCGTTGTCATCTGAGGGCTACTGGCAGCCGCATCCACCACCCGCCGTCGCCGCCGGACCGCAGCACGTCGACTTCTCACTCTGGTCGCAGCAGATGGTTTGCCTCTCGGTGCTGCAACACGTGGGCGCCGCAGCCTGTGGGGTTCGGTCCGTCCGATCCGTCGCCGGGTTCTCGAACTCGTGGGGGTTGGTCATGGTGACTCCTTGATCCGTCGGGTTGGGTACCAGATCAGACGGAGGAGGGCGAGAAGGGACGCAAGCCCCTCGGATCGGCGGCATCAGAACAGCAGCCGAGGCGGGGTTGCGCTCTTCTGCAGGTCACGGGCCTTGCTGTTGCATCGACCCAACAGGCACCGACATTGTCGGCGACGCTGCTCGTCGCGTACCCCTTCGCGGCGAGGACGGTCGGCGCGGCCTCGAGAAACCGGGACCGCCGCTCCGCCTTGCGCGCCGCGACCGGCCGTGCCCACGCACAATCAGGCTGCGGGAACAGGGAACTGGCACAGGGCACCCATCCGACCGCCCGGGGATTCGGATGTCGGGCATACCGGTGCCCCGCCGTCAAGCCTGCCGACGGCACGGCCCGGACCATTTCGTCGGGAAGACCATTACGCGGGCGAGGAGGGCGGCGAGTCGGGCTTCTCTTGTGATCAGGCGCGAGAGATCAGCCCGTTTCACCCGCTTCGGGTGAAGGCGCACTCCAGGCGGTATGCGAAGCATGAACGGAAGGGGTTGCCGGCCCGATGGCGGAGGTGTCGACGATGTTCGATGGTGACAGGACTCGATTCGAGGGCGGGTATCCCACCGAGGAGACGATTCGGCGGGCATACGAAGACGCGGATCTGGTGCGGGCGATCCAGTGTTACCGGTTCTTCTATCCGACCGTCTCGCTCGAGGCGACCTGGCGCGGCAACCTCTCGGGTGGGGTGGTGCCGAACAAGGTCTTCGCCCTGCTCGAGGGCACCCCGCAGCAGTTCGTGTTCACCCCCAACTCCGACACCCCGTATACCGGGCTGGCGCTGGACTTGAGCGGTGGCCCGATGGTGCTGGAGTTGCCCCCGGGACCGTTGATGGGCGCGGTCAACGACCTGAATCAGCTGTGGGTGATGGATATCGGGCTCCCAGGTCCGGCGAAGGCCGCGGGCGGCAAGCATCTGGTAATCCCGCCGGGATACGACGGCGTTATCCCCGACGATGTCTATTCGGGGCGGTCGACGACCAACCGGGTGCTGGTGCTGGTGCGGGCATTGCCGCAGGGCAAGGACGTCGCCGGTGCGATCACGCTGATGAAGTCGGTGACGGTGTACCCGCACGAACCGGTCGCCGAATGGACTGAGCCGACCTGGATCGATCTCAGCCGCCAGGCGGATCTCGATTTCACCCCGGTGCGGTGGGAGGACAATCTCCAGTACTGGCAGGTTTTGCACGACATCATCGACGCCGAACCCGCGTACGAGGGGTATCGGAGTCAGTACGGCGAGCTCGCCGCGCTCGGAATCGCCAAGGGCGCCCCGTTCGAGCCGGACGAACGGATGAGCATCATCCTGACCCGGGCCGCCGAACTGGGGCACGCCCAGCTGTGTGTGCAGTCGTTCGCCGACCGGCGTCCCGAACGCACGGTGTGGGAGGGGCGGCACTGGGAATGGGCGGTGCTCCGGCCGGAGAACGGAACATTCGAGACGGCGAACTACGTGGATCTGTACGCCCGGGAGAAGTGGTTTTACCAGGCGCAGATCGAATCCCCCGCGATGTTCGCCCGCAGCCCGGGCGCCGGATCGCTGTACTGGCTCGGACTACGTGACGCGAACGGTACCTACCTGAACGGCTCGAATACCTACACCCTGACGGTGCCGCAGCCGGTGCCGGCGAAACTGTTCTGGTCGATCACGGTCTACGACGCCGAAACCCGCAGTGAGATCCGGACCGAGCAGAACCGGGCCGCGCTCCGGTCGCTGTTCGAACTGTCCGACCTCGACCCGCAGGCCCCGATCGTGTTGCACTTCGGTCCGGACTCCCCGGCGTCGGAGGAGGCCGGCCGCTGGATTCAGACCCTCCCGGGGCAGGGCTGGTTCGTCTACTTCCGCATCTACGGCCCCGACGCGCCGGCGTTCGATGGGTCGTGGCAGTTACCGGATTTCGACAAGACGTCGCAGTGAGCGTCGCAGGAGGGTCGGTGGTGCACCTGAATGCCGGTGCGCATGGTGAACACCGTGTCCCGGGTCTGGTTCACCAGTGTCCCTTTCAGGGTGATCACATCACCGGTTCCTCGCGCCGCCCGAATGTTCTCGATCACCAAGAATCCGGTGACGATGTCGGCGGGGCGTACCGGCCGCACGAAGCGGAGTTCGCGGACGCCGCGGCCGGCGATGATGCGCCAGTGGGTGGCTGCGCACGGCCGTGTCGCAGGCGAAGCAATGGGTGCCGGCAACGAGGAGGTCGACGCGTCCGTAGCGGGTGCAGTGCCAGTTGCGACCATCGCCCGAGCAGGGCTCGCACACCTGTCCCCCGCCGCCGTCGTCACCGACGAGCGGACGACGGTGGCCGCAGTGGGTGCAGGGAGCGAGGTCGCGCCGCAGGTGTCGGTAGCAGGGGGCCGCAGACCGGAAAGACGGTGCCCCACTCCGAGAACGGCAGATTCGATGCGATCCCGATACTCGCCCGTTCCTTGGATCGGGGCGCGGCGAAAATGAGTAGTGGGTGTGACCGGCATGACGGCCACACCCACACTGCGAGAACTGATGATCAACTCGACCAATCCGGACTTCGCACCGCCAGCAAAGAGCGGTGATTCAAAGGGCGATTCCAAGGACGTCCCCTGCGTCCGACGGGGCAGGTAAGGCCGGCTCGATCACAGCCCACAGGTCCGCACTCGAGCCCGTCATTTAGCACAGATGCTCTATGGGACAGGGAAGGTGCCGAGCCCCGGGTGGACCAGTATCTGGTACCCATCGACCGGAGGGTACGCGCCGACGTCGGCGACCGCGGCGATCATCCCGCTGCCGGTGACGACCGTCGCGGGCGCGTATCGGCACCAATCCCCCGGTGCGGTGGGCCCACTGGGGTCGCGCTCCACAAGTTGGAGGGCGATGGTGCCGGCGACGCCGGTGGTCAGGTTCCGCCAATTCACCGACACGGCGACGCAGTATCTCGAGGTCGTCGCGGAACGCTCCACCGCAAAGGCCACTACGCCGGATGCACCCGTCGTTGCCGACGGTGTCACCGTCGACAGCGGCGGCGGGTAGTCACAGGCCAACACGGTCAGCAACAGGCATCCTGCGACGAACCGCACCGGGACCTGGAACGCCGTGGTCGTCGCTGCCGGGACCGGTGGCGTGTCCGCCATCGCGGTGACGGACGAGCAGATCGGGATCGCGAGGACCGCCACCGATGCCGCGGCCCAGGCTACGAACGAACGACGAATTCCTGCACGACGCACGGCGTCAGCCTCTCGAGTTGGATCCATCCCGACCCTGGTGCAGTCTCAGGCTACCCGCTGCGTGGCAGCGCAGACCTGGCAATGGCGTACGGGACAGGCCCCCGGGTACCTCCTACGCGGCGCTCGTCATCCATCATCGCGTCCGCCATAAGCAGACACGCTCTAGTGTCGACACCGTGACATCGGGTGACATCGAAAAGGAGACTTCCATGTCGTTCACGGACGAAGAGATCGCCTACCTGCGGTCGCAGCCGATCGCTCGCGTCGCCACCGTAGGCGCAGACGGGCAACCCGACGTGGTTCCACTCGCATTCGAGTTCGACGGAACCGACTTCTGGGTGGGAGGTTCCGGCCCGTCGGTCGCCGGTACCCGCAAGTTCCGGAACATCCGGGCCGGGAACGCCAAGGTGTCGTTGGTCGTCGACGACCTGGTGTCGTTCGAACCGTTCGTCGCGCGGTCCATCCGGATCTACGGCACGGCCGATCAGCCGGTGGAACGGGACGGCATGGTCGGCCCCGGCCTCTATGTTCGCATCGCACCGGCCATTTCGTGGAGCTGGAACATGGCGGGAGAACCTGCCGGCACAGAGTGGTACGAGCCGAAGCGGACGGTTCACGTCAGAAGAGAGTGAGCGCCGCCCCGGGACGACCGGCTCCGACCAGTTCACCGCGATCGGACTCGACGGCCTCGGTGTTCCCGGCCTCGCGATGGTTCGCCCCACCGCCCAGGCCGTACCGGTCGACGAGAGGGTCGACTCGCTGCTTCAGCCACGACTTGTATTCGGGCGGAACGTAGGCCGCCCGCCCGTACAACTGCCGGTACTGACGGACGAGCGCCGGATGCTCCGTCGACAGCCAGTTCATGAACCAGCCCTTGGTGCTACCGCGCAGGTGCATCGGAAAGACGGTCACACCCGAGGCGCCGGCATCGGCGATGGATTCGAGTAGTCCGTCCAGATGCCGCACCGAATCGGTCAGGAAGGGAATGACGGGGGCCACCATCACATTGCAGGGCAGGCCGGCGTCCGTGATCGCCCGGATCAGATCGAGGCGCGCCTTCGGAGTGGGCGTTCCCGGCTCGATCGATTTCTGAAGGTCGGGATCGTGGATCGCGAGCGACACGCCGATGCTGACCGGCACCTGCTGGGCGGCGAGAGCCAGCAGCGGGAGGTCGCGTCGGAGCAACGTCCCCTTGGTCAGAATCGAGAACGGGGTGGCGGATTCGGCCAGCGCGCGAATGATGCCGGGCATCAGGCGGTACCGGCCTTCCGCTCGCTGATAGGGATCGGTGTTGGTGCCGAGCGCCACGTGTTCACGCTTCCACGACCGACGCCCCAGCTCCTTGCGCAGCACCGCCGCGACATTGGTCTTCACGACGATCTGACTGTCGAAATCGCGGCCCGCGTCGAGGTCGAGGTATTCGTGGGTGGGCCGCGCAAAGCAGTAGCGACACGAGTGCGAACATCCACGAAAGGCGTTGACGGTGAACCGGAACGGCAGCTGTGACTCCTCGGGCATCTTGTTCAGCGCGCTCTTGCACAGCACCTCGTGGAAGGTGATGCCGTCGAACTCGGGTGTCTGCACGCTGCGCACGAGCCCGGCGCGTTCCAGCCCCGGCAGTGCACCGTCGTCGGCGTCGACCGCTTGCCCATCCCACCTCATGAGTACATGCGAACATTTGTTCTAACCGGTGTCAAGGCTTCGCCGGATCGGACTACTGTCGACGTGTGACCGCCAGGGACGCCAACGGCCTCTATCCCGCGACCGAACCACACGCGAACGGCAGGATCGACGTCGGCGACGGACACCTCATCCACTGGGAACAGTGCGGAAATCCCGCCGGCAAACCTGCAGTGGTGCTGCACGGCGGCCCCGGCTCCGGGTGCACTCCGGGAATGCGGCGGTACTTCGATCCCGAGCTGTACCGCGTCATCCTCTTCGATCAACGCGGCTGCGGCCGAAGCACTCCTCACGCGAGCGATCCGCGCGTCGACCTCTCGACCAACACCACCGACCACCTCGTCTCGGACATCGAACGCCTGCGTGCGGAACTCGGCATCGATCGATGGCTCGTCCTCGGCTGGTCGTGGGGTTCGACTCTCGGTCTGGCCTACGCCCAGGCGCATCCAGGCCGTGTGTCCGAACTGGTACTCGGTCTGGTCGTGACCACCACCGCTCGCGAAGTCGAATGGGTCACGCGCGATGTGGGACGGTTCTTCCCCGCCGAGTGGGCCCGATTCCGGGACGGGGTTCCGGTCGCGCAGCAAACAGGCAGCCTCGCCGAGGCGTACAACGACCTCCTCGAGGATCCCGATCCCTCCGTGCGATACGAGGCAGCACGGAAGTGGTGCGAGTGGGAAGACCGGCATGTCCACGTCACCGCCGACCACCGCGCCAATCCGCGGTACGAGGATCCCCGGTTCCGGGCCTGCTTCGCACGCCTCGTCACCCATTACTGGCGGCACACGGCGTGGCGAGGCGACAGCGAGATCCTCGACCGCATGCACCGAATCGCGGAGATTCCCGGCGCGCTCGCCCACGGGCGTCTCGACCTGAGCGGACCCCCGGACATCGCCTGGACACTCGCGCAGGCCTGGCCCGCTGCAACACTCGACGTCGTCGACGGCGCCGGACATGCTGCCGGTCACCCGGGGATCGCCGAGCGTATGACGTCCGCGACGGCACGGTTCGCGGAGCCGGAACGGGAACTCCGTCGACCGCACTGGTGAGCGTCAGATCGGGGCTTGCGACAATGTCGCTCATGTCGAACAGAAACAACATCTCGTCCGGTTCCGAGTGGGAGGCCAAGATCGGCTATTCCCGTGCCGTGCGCATCGGTCAGCTCGTGTCCGTGTCGGGCACCACGGCGTCGGGTCCCGACGGCCCCGTCGGCGGAAACGATCTCGGCGAACAGACCCGGGAGGCGCTGCGCCGGATCGAGGCAGCACTCACGGAGGCCGGCGCGAGCGCGACCGATGTGATCCGCACCCGCATGTATCTCACCGACATGAGCCGGTGGGAAGAGGCCGGCATCGCGCACGGCGAGGTCTTCGGCGAGATTCGTCCCGCCACCACGATCCTCGAGGTCAGCGCGCTGATCGCCCCCGGCCTGCTCATCGAGATCGAGGCCGACGCCGTCATCGGCGACTGACCGACGCGGGGAGGCGGCACCTCACCCACGTACACCTGTCCGCCTCCCCGCACATCAGCGCTGTTCGGCGACCCTGACGAACTACAGATCGAACGGCATCCCAACCGCCACATCGGGTTCGGCGCCGGTCCGCATCGCTGTCTCGGCTCCCATCTCGCACGGCTCGAGCTGAGACTGGCCCTGGAGGAAATCCACAAGAGAATCCCCGAGTATGCCCTCGTCCCGGGCAGCCCTGCGGTCTTCCATTCGTCCCAGGTCCGTGGATGCGAGAAGCTGCCGATCACCTTCTCACCGTCGACGCGCTGATACGCCTCGGGCCGCAAGATACGGTCCGCACGCAGACGGAGGGTCCCCTGACGAGACTCCGGGGACCCTCCGGCATGTGTCCCACCACCGAGGCAACCGAAGACAGCACCGGATAGTCGGCCTGCGGCCGCTACACTCCCCGGCGCGACAGAAGCCGGCCTCGGTAGATGGATTCGGCAGTCGCCCGTCGTGCAGAAAACAGTCTCCACCTACCTCGATGAACAACGACCTTCAGTTTGATGAACTGCGTTTCGATCATTCCTCCGCGCAGCATCGGCGATGCGCTGCAACCAATAGACAAACCTATTGCCTGTAGAATAGTGTGTCGTGAGTCACTCGATCTGTCCCGAGGCGATGCCCCGGGACTCATACGCGCGAGGTATTCATGACCGAAAACACAACCGCTGGTAGAGAATCCGCCGCTGATGCGAACTCTGGGCGCTCCCCTGCAGACTCGCGACGCGCGAGCCGGGCCGCCTTCATCGGCACGCTCCTCGAATACTACGACTTCAGTCTCTACGCCTCGGCCGCCTCGGTAGTCTTCGCAAGTGTCTTCTTTTCCGGGTCGAGCCCATTCCTTGGAACACTGCAAGCTGTAGGCACTTTCGCGGTCGGCTTCCTGGTCCGCCCCCTGGGTGGCGCGATCCTCGGCAGTCTCGGCGATCGCATCGGCAGGAAGCGAATTCTCGTCTTCACGATGCTGCTGATGGGCAGCGCCACAATATTGGTCGGTCTTCTCCCCGGCTACGGACAGATCGGCTGGGCGGCACCGGTCATGTTGGTGCTGCTGCGAATTCTGCAGGGAATCGGCGCAAGCGCCGAGTATGGCGGCGCGACTCTCGTAGCCGTCGAATTCGCACCCCAGCGGAAGCGCGGCCTGCTCGGTTCACTCCCGGGCATGGGAGCCGCTCTCGGTGGAGTTCTGGGAACGACTTCGCTACTTCTGGTATCCGCTGTGTTGTCCGAGGAGGACTTTCTCGGATGGGGCTGGCGTGTTCCGTTCCTATCCAGCGTCATGATCCTCGCCTATGGATTGTGGCTTCGCCGCAGCCTGCCCGAGACACCTGCGTTCCGCGAGATCGAAGAAACCGACCGCATCGCGAGCTCTCCGGTCTTCGACGTGATCCGTATGCAGCCACGGGCCCTTATGACCGTTCTCGTCATGACCATCGGCCAGACCGGAATCGGCTACTTCTACATCGTCTTCATGGGCACGTTCGGCAAAAACCAGTTGGGACTCACGGGGACCGAGATTCTGATCGGATTGATCGCCGCGCAGCTCACGAATGCCGTGCTGATTCCGCTGTTCGGAGCATTGTCCGACCGAGTCGGGCGCCGGCCGGTGATCGTGTTCGGATTCCTGTACAGCGCCGTGTTCGCGTGGGTGGGACTCACCGTCCTGTCGAGTCAAGGCACGCCCACTATGTATTGGGTGATCCTGGCCCTGGGCAACGGAGTCGGAGTTGCCGCAATCTTCGGGCCGATGGGCGCATACGTCACCGAGATGTTCGAGACCGAGCACGCCTACAGCGGCCTCGGCCTCGGCCGCGAAGCGGGCAACGCACTCGGTGCCGCAATCGTGCCGGTAGTGGCCGTCGCGTTGGCCTTCGACAACACCACATTGTGGCTCAGTGCGCTGGTATGTGTCATCTCATTGCTCGGCTTTGCAGGAACCGTGACATCTCGCGCCCGCCAGTCGGCGGACGAGACACCCGATCGTGTCAGCTCGCCTGCACTGACCTAGCTTTCACGACCATCGAGCCCCATTACGTCACGCGTCCGATCGAACATCCGATCGGACGCGTGAGGTGGTTGGGGCGCACGAATCTCGCCGGCGGCAAGGCTCGGGCGCGCCCACTACCGTTCTTCGATCAGCAGCGAACCAGCGTCTACGGCTCAGCGACGAGCCGTCCGCCGCTGCGTACGCTTCACCACTTTCCGCATCTCCGCTCAGTCGAAGAGCGTGGGTAACCCGTCGGACACCGATTGGGGAAAGGCGGGCTGGCGCTTGTCGAGGAACGCCGCGACTCCCTCGCGGACGTCGGCGGACGTGCCGCGCACATGAATGGCGATCGACTCGGCCCGGTGCGCTACCTCGGGGCTGTCGGCTCCGAGCATTCTCCACATCAACTGCCGGGTCAACGCAACGGAGACCGGGGACGTGCCGGCCGCCAGTTCCCGAGCCACCTCGATCGCTCTCGGCAGCACACGGTCGGCGGGGACGACCTCACGGACGAGGCCGCGTTCGAGCGCCTCCGGCGCGGACACCATCTTTCCGCCGACGGTCCATTCGACGGCGGTCGAGATCCCGACGATCCGAGGCAGGAACCAGGTGGAACAGGCCTCCGGTACGAGCCCGCGACGGGTGAACACGAATCCGAACTTCGAGGTGTCCGAGGCGATCCGGACGTCGGCGGGCAGCGTCATCGTCACACCGACGCCCGCAGCTGGACCGTTGATCGCGGCGATCACAGGCTTCGTCGACCGATAGATCCGCAGCGACGCCTGCCCGCCCGAATCCGGTGGAGCCTCGCCGGTTTCCGGATCGTCGTCCGTGACGAACGTGTCGCCGCCCGCGGCGAGGTCGGCACCGGCGCAGAAGGCCCGGCCGGTTCCCGTGACGACGATCGCGCGTACGGTGTCGTCCGCATCGCACTCGTCGAAGACCTCGATGATCCGATCCCGCACCTCGAGAGTGAAGGCGTTGAGTCGATCCGGACGATTCAGGCGCACTATCGCGATCTCACCGTCCCGCTCGAGCAGGACCACGCTCTCTCGGTCGATACTCGTCATGAATTGCTCTCTTTCGTCGTGTGTGGTCCGTTCCGCGCAGGGCGTGTCAGCGCACCTTCGAGAACCTCTCGGATACATCGCGGTACTCGGATCTGATCGCGGTCTTCGACAGCTTTCCGCTCGGGAGGCGCGGCAGGGGTTCGTTCCGGATCACGACGTATCGGGGGACCTTGTAGTCGGCGACGAGTCGGTCGCAGTGTTCGACGATGGCCGCTTCGTCGACGTCACCGCTCACCGTCACGATCGCGGCGGGAGTCTCACCGAACCGTGGGTCCTTCGCGGCGATCACCGCCACTTCCTCGACTCCGTCGATCTCCCCGATTACACGCTCGAGTTCCACCGGTGAGATGTTGATTCCTCCCGTGATGATGAGATCCTTGAGCCGATCGACGAACTGCAGGCGCCCCTCGCTGTCACGGGTTCCCAGATCTCCGCTGTGCAACCAGCCGTCGCGCAGCGCCGCCGCGGTGGACTCCTCGTCGTTCCAGTAGCCGGGCGTGACACCGGGGCCGCTGAGGAGTATCTCGCCTTCCTCGCCGGGGGCGGACTCGATCCCGTCCGGGCGAACCACTTTCATCTCGGTGAAGATAGAGCCGTTTCCGCACGTCCCGGGGTGGTCGAACGCTTCGCTCACGAGCGTGGCGGTCGCGACTCCCCCGGCCTCCGTCATTCCGTAGATCTGACGCAGCGCGACGCCCTTGTCCGCCCACCGCTGCAGCAGGGCGGGTGCGACTGCGGCGCCGCCGACGATCGCCGTGCGGAGGGAACCGAGGTCGGCGTCGTCGAATTCCGGGGCACGGGAGATGGCGTCGAAGATCAACGGGACACCGAAGAGGGCCTGGACCCGATGTTCGCTCAGCAATGCGGCGGCACGTCCCGGCTTCAGCTCACGTTCGATGATGATGGTGCCGCCCAGCACGGTGGTCATGAGGAGACCCCACACGAGGCCGGGCGTGAAGACGAGCGGTAGCACCAGCAGCGTCGTCGCCCCGGGCCGCAGCCCTTCTTCCGTCAGCGACGCCTCGAAGACGATGTTCAGCAAGGTGCGATTGGTACAGATCACGCCTTTGGAGAGCCCGGTCGACCCGCTGGTGAACAGCAGCGCCGTCGGTTCGTCCGGGGCGACATCGATCCGGAAGTCGTCGACGCCGCCGCTGCGCAGCGCGGAGAATACCTCGAAGGGCATCGAGTCGAACGTCGCGCCCAGTACCCGCGTCGCGTCGACCGAGTCGCCGAGTTCCGCGGGCGCGAGCACCAGCCGGGCGCCCGCGTCGTCGACCACTTTACGGAGTTCCGCGGGCTTGAGCCGAGGGTTCAGCGGTACGAGGACCGCGCCCGCCTTGAGCACACCGAGGGCGATGGCGGGCCACTCGAGCGAGTTCGGGCCGAGGACACCCACCCGATCCCCTGGCCCGATCCCGGCCTCGGCGATCCGGCGAGCAATTCGGCTCGACCAGTCCTGCAATTCCCGGTACGTGAGCGCGTCGTCATCGACGACGATCGCCCGCTGGTCGCCCTTCGTCGCCGCCCACCAGTGCAGTGCCGACCCGATTGTCGCAGCCATATCCACTCAACCTTCCGCCGTCGCCACCGGGCGACATCGATGTAGCGGCAGACACAGTGCGCCACCGCTCGAAACCTATTATCTATAGATTAACTGATGCTGCACCGAATCGGACACCCGGATCGGCGTGATCCCTCCAAAAGCGTTCCGCACAAGCGATTACCAGTCCGGCGGCACCCGCCGACGCTCCTCCCGCCCAGAACGCGATCACGAACGCCCGTTCGGACGCCAGGTCCGTCCCCGCGACTGTCACGGACGCCAGCAACGTCGCCACCAGGGCACTGGCGAGCGAACTGCCGACGGTCCGCGCAATGGCGTTGATGCCGTTCGTGAGCCCGGTGAAGTCGGACGGCACCGCGTCGACGAGCAGCGACGGCAACGCCGCGTAGGACGCGCTCACGAAGATGTTGATCACGACGAGCGCCACGACCACCTGCCACAGCCGGGTGTGGGCCAGAGCCAGCATCCCGAACCCGGCCACCCCGATACCGCAAGCAGCGATGAGCACACGGTCGGCGCGGAACCGGTGAATGAATCGGCCGCTCGCCGATGCCGCGGCCACTCCCGCCACCGAACCCGGGAGCAGCACGAGGAGGCTGGTACGGAGCACCGACGCGTCGAAGCCGTATCCGACGGCGGCGTGCGATGCCTGGACGAACTGCGCCGCGGCGAGAAACTGGATGTACATCGCCATTCCGACGAGGAACGCCGCGAGGTGAGTGCCCGCCACCCGCCGGCCGGACAGCAGCATCGGCGGGACGAGGGGTGTCCGGGTCCGCCGCTCGTGCAGGTACCAACCCACCGAAACGACGACCCCCAGTGTTCCGACACCGATCGTCTGTGCGGAGGACCAGCCCCACCGACCACCTTCGGCGAGGGCGATCAGGATCGCGGAGAGCCCCACTGCCATCAGTCCGACGCCGGCCGGGTCGACACCCTCGCGGGACCGGGCCGCCCCACCGCGAGGGACGGCCACCCAGGCAACGACGAGGGCGGCGAGGTTCAGCCCGACGAGCAGCGCGAACACCCGCCGGAAGTCCGCACCCTCCGTGTACATCACACCGGCGGCGATCATGCCGAGTCCCCCGCCGACCGCCAGGATCCCCGACATCAGCCCGATGGCGGTCAGGAGCCGGCGCGACTCGAGGCGCCCTCGCAGCACTGCGACGCCGATCGGGAACAGCGCGAACGACACCCCTTGGAGAACTCGACCGAGGGCGAGCAGCGGGAGGTGTTCGGTGACAGCGCACAGCACGGAACCGACGAACACCAGAACGAGAGTCCCCAGCAGCACCGGGCGCGGACCGCGCCGGTCGGCGAGTCGACCCAGGACCGGCGTGGATACTGCCGCGGCGAGCAGGTTCGCCGTGACCACCCAGCCCACGGCAGCCGAATCGACACCGAGTTGCGACGCCATGGCGGGGAGCAGCGGCACGACTGCCGTCTGCATCACGGCCGTCGTCATGACGACGAAGCACAGCGCCGGGACCAGCAGCCGATCACGTTTCACGGAGGGTCGAGCCGGGTTCGTGACCGCCACCGACTCTGCACCCGTCGTCACCATCTGTCAGAGATCCAGGATCAGCCTCGGAGTGCAACTCCGGGACACGCAGATCATCATGGCGTCGTTCTCCGCCTGCTCGTCCTCGCTGAGAACGGAGTCGCGATGGTCCGGGATGCCGCCGAGTACCGCGACCTCGCACGTTCCACAGGTTCCCTCCCGGCAGGAGAAGTCGGCGTCGACGCCTTCGCGGAGGACGGCGTCGAGAACGGTCTCGTCCGCGCCGACCTGCACCGTCAGCCCCGATCGCCCGAGTTCGACCTCGAATGCGCCGTCGTCGACGCCCGCCGGAAGATCCTTCGGCGCGAAGCGCTCGACGTGAAGTGTGACGTGTGGGCGTTCTCGGCATGCCGTTTCGATGGCCTGCAACAGCGGTTCCGGCCCACAGCAGTAGACGACGGTTCCGGGTTCGACACCGTCGAGGGCCGTGGCGAGATCGAGGTGTCCGTACTCGTCCTGCGGGCGGACGAGTACACGATCCGGGTGCGCTGCCGTGAGTTCGTGGGCGAACGCCATGCTCGCGCGGGTCCGCCCACCGTAGAGCAGACTCCACGGCGTTCCCTTCGCGTCCACTTCCCGCGCCATGGGGAGAAGAGGTGTGATCCCGATTCCTCCCGCCACGAACAGGTACGAGTCGGCATCGACGAGTGCGAAGTGGTTTCGGGGGCCCCCCACGGTGACGAGGTCACCGGGTTCGAGCTTGTCGTGGACGCGGATCGAGCCACCTCGACCGTCGGCCTCACGTAGCACGGCCACGGCCAGCGACGTCGTGTCACCGGGATCCCCGCACAGCGAGTACTGCCGGGTGGTCGTGTCGTCGAGGACCAGCTCGATGTGCGAACCCGGTGTCCAGGCCGGGACCACAGCACCGTCCCTGTCCACCAGAGTGACTCGCACGACTCCTTCGGCAAGCGTTTCCTTGCCGGCAACCTGCATCTGACGCCGTTCCTGGTTCGCATTGCTGGTCATTCGCAGGTCTCGTTCCACTCGGTTCCGCTTGCACGTAAATCTTATGCGATTAGATTAATGCCACGCAAGACGCCCACCGGAGGTGTTGCCCCGCGGCGGTCTCGTGCGATAAACCTATTAACATTAGAATTATGGATGGGAGACGTCGCTCATGAACCTGCCGACAACCGAATCGGTGCTCGACCTGTTTCGCCTGACCGACTCCGTGGCCGTCGTCACCGGCGCGGGCAGCGGCCTCGGTGCGGGTTTCGCGTGCGCACTCGCGGAGGCGGGCGCAGATGTCGTGATCGCCGCGCGACGACGCGACCGACTCGAGGCGGTCGCCCGATCGGTGACCGAACGCGGTCGCGACTGCCTTGTCGTCCCCACCGACGTCACCGACCCCCAGCAATGCGACGCGCTGGCTCAGGCGACGGTCGACCGGTTCGGCAGGCTCGACATCCTGGTGAACAATGCCGGCGTCACCCATGCCGCACCCGCCACCCGCGAGCGACCAGAGGACTACCGGTCGGTGCTCGACGTGAACCTGTTCGGCTCCTACTGGGCCGCGCAGGCGTGCGCCCGTGTCATGGGACCCGGTTCCAGCATCATCAACATCACCAGCATGCTCGGTCTGGTGAAGTCCGTGCTCCCGCAGGCCGCGTACTCGTCCAGCAAGGCGGGCCTCATCGGGCTGACCAGGGATCTGTCGCACCAGTGGTCCGGACGGAAGGGCATCCGGGTCAACGCGATCGCACCGGGATTCGTCGACACCGACATGATCGGCGAAATGTCGGCCGAGACACTCGCGGCCTTCCTCCACGACTGTTCACTCGGACGGACCGCCACCCAGCGCGAACTCGACGCGGCGGTGGTGTTCCTCGCCAGCAGGGCCTCGGGCTACATCACCGGGTCGACGCTGGCCGTCGACGGCGGAACTTCCGGTCACTAACCGACGAAAGGCGACAACATCATGCCGATCACCACGCTTCGCACCGAACTCCGAGGCGACGGAGTCCTGCTCACCGCCGACCGATGGGAGCCGGCCGGCCCGAGGAAGGGGATCGTTCTGCTTCTCCACGGCGGTGGACAGACCCGCCACTCGTGGCAGCGCACCGGATTTCGTCTCGCCGACAACGGTTGGTGCGCAATGGCGATCGATGCCCGCGGTCACGGCGAGAGCGAGTGGGCCGAGGACGGCGACTACAGCAGCGATGCCCACGCGCGGGACCTCGCGGCCGTCGCCGCCGGTCTCGACGAGCCTCCCGTGCTGGTCGGCGCGTCGATGGGCGGAATGGCGTCGTTGATCGCACAGGGCGACCGCGGCATCGGCCGCGCGCTGGTCCTCGTGGACATCACACCCCGCGCCGAGCCCGGCGGCCTCGCCAAGATCACGTCGTTCATGGAAAGCGGCCTCGCCGGTTTCGACACACTCGACGACGCGCTCGCCGCCGTCGTCGCCTACAACCCGCACCGCCGCCGTCCGCCGCGCATCGAGGGCCTCCGCAAGAACCTTCGCCATCGCGACGGACGCTGGTACTGGCACTGGGATCCTCGGATGATCACGTATCGGGGGAACAGTCTCGACGAGGCCGCGGTCCGGGAGACCCGGGCCCGTGCCGCGGCGCGCGCGGTGACCGTACCGACGCTCCTGATCCGGGGTGCCCAGTCCGACGTCGTCAGCGCAGACGGTGCACGTGACCTGCTGGAACTGATTCCGACGGCCCGTCACATCGATGTCGGAGGCGCCGGGCACATGGTCAGCGGGGACGAGAACGACCTGCTCAGCGGCGGTCTGCTCGATTTCCTCGACACAGAGGTCGCCTACACCCATAAGGTGACCACGACCCGCTACGATTCACCTCATCATGCCAATTGACCACTCGAGCGAACACCCCCACCGGAAAGCCTGATATGCCCCGACCATCGAAGCCCCTGATCAGCCGTGCAACTGCGGTGCAGGCGTCCATCGAAATCATCGATTCCGAGGGACTCGAGGCATTCAGCCTGCCGCGACTGGCCAAGCACCTCGGAGTACAGGCGCCGTCGCTGTACCACCACTTCGCGGACAAGAGCGAGATCCTCTCCGCAGTGGCGCGTCACATCGCCGGCGCCTCCGTCGTCCGTCCCCGCCGCAAGCCCGGGCCCGACTGGCCGGAGTTCTTCGTGGCGTTGAGCATGAATTTCCGACAGGCAATTCTGCGGCACCGCAATGCGGCACCGATCCTCCTTCAGTATCTGCCCCGGGACATCCTGATCGGCACGTACGAGGACACGGCACGATTCCTCTTGGACTCCGGTGTGCCGACGCATCTTCACGTCCAGATCCTGGACGGAATGGAGACGCTGTCCGTCGGTGCCGTCCTCACGGAGGCGATGCGCAAGCCGAGTACCCGAGCCACGATCTTCCCGAACGTCGATCGCGAGTCTCAGCCCCTCCTTGCCGAAGCTCTTGCCGCCAACGAACTCTCGTCGAAGCGGCTGTTCGAGGAGATGATCCGCAGCTTCCTGTACGGGGTGATGCGGAACGACGCAGGTGCCGGAAACGCAACCGAGGAACGCTCGGCCTGAAGCGTCTCCGGCCGAGAAGACGATGGGCCCCTGGTCGGTATTCCAGGGGCCCATCGTCGTGTCTGCGCCCGGCACCTACTCCGCGGTCGCCGGCATGTGTACCGTCTTGGTCTCGAAGAACTCCTCGAGGCCCTCGATCCCGCCTTCGCGCCCGACGCCGGATTGCTTGTACCCGCCGAACGGCACCGTGAAGTCGATGATCGCGGCGTTCACACTGATCGTTCCGGTCCGGATACGCTGCGCCACCTCGAAACCGTGGTCGAGGTCGGCGGTGTACACCGCACCGGAGAGCCCGTAGATCGAGTCGTTGGCGATGGCGATCGCCTCCTCCTCGTCCTCGTAGGTGATCACGGAGATGACCGGACCGAAGATCTCCTCCTGCGCGACTCGCATGTCGTTGCGTACGCCGTCGATCAGGGTCGGCTCGACGAAGAAGCCCTGTTCGACCCCGGCGGGGCGGCCGCCGCCGAGCACGATCGTCGCGCCCTCCTCCTCGGCCGCAGCGATGTAGCTCTCGACGCGGTCACGCTGCCGTTCCATGGCGAGCGGACCGAGGAATGTCGTCTGCTCCCACGGATTCCCCATCGGCAGGAAGCTCAGCGCACCCTTGAACGCCTCGATCACCTCGTCGTGACGCTTGCGTGACACGAGGACCCGCGTCAGCGCGATACACGCCTGACCGCTCTGCATGCAGCCACCCATCGGGAGAGACTGCATGACATGCTCCAGATCGGCGTCGTCGAGAATGATCGCCGCCGACTTCCCACCGAGTTCGAGGGACACGCGCGCGATGCGCTCACCGGCGAGAGACATGATGCGCCGCCCCGCGAGAGTGCTTCCCGTGAAGGTGATGTGATCGACGGCGGGATTGGTGACCAGGGTCTCGGACACCTCGCGATCGGCGCAGAGAACGCTGACCACACCGTCGGGAATTACTCCCTCCGCAGTCAGCTCACCGATGATGTCGGCGAACACGGACGGCGACAGCGGGGCCTCCGGCGCCGTCTTGAGGATCACCGAGCAGCCTGCGGCGAGGGCCGGTGCCACCTTGAACGCGATCGTCCCGATCGGCCCGTTCCAGGGGATGATGGCCGCGACGACACCGGTCGGTTCCTTGAGGATCCGGGAGATCCCGCCGTCGGCCCGGGTCCGGTCCTCGCGGGTGGAGAAGTCACGAGCCACCGAGGCGACGGCACGGAACAACCCGGCGGCCATCTGCTGGGTCGGGCCACTGACCGCCACGGGGATACCGACCTCGACGACCCCGAGCGGGGTCAATTCCTCGACCCGGGCCTCGAGGCGGTTCGCGATCTCGTCGAGGACGTCGGCGCGTTCGGCCAACGTGCGCGACGCCCACTCACCGGAATCGAACGACGCGCGCGCCGCCTGCACGGCACGCTCGACGTCTTCCGTTGTAGCGCTACGGATCCGCGCAGCCTGCTTCTCCGTCCACGGATCGACGAGGTCGATCCACTCGTCTCCCGTCGACTCCACCCAATGGCCGCCCACGAACACCTGCTGGCGATCGGCGATCTTCGGCGGCGCTGCGGCCGCCGACTCTGTTGTCGTCATGGTCGGAAATTCCCTTCACTCAGCGGTTGTTGTAGCCGGCATCGACCGGCAGGGTCACGCCCGTGACGTACCGCGCTTCGTCGGATGCGAGGAACACGATTGCGTTGCTGATGTCGACAGCCTCGATCAGCTCGACCGGCATCGGATTCTTGTAGGACTCGTCGTTCGCGACCTCGGGGTGCGAATTCACGAACTCGCCGTACTCGGCATTCGCCACCATGGGGGTGTTCACCCCGGTGGGATGCACGGTGTTGACTCGAATGCTGTGCTTCGCGAGCTGCTTCGAGTACAGCCGCATGAGACCGACCACGCCATGCTTGGCGGCGGAGTAGCCGGCCTGACCGGGGAACGTGTTGAGCCCGATGCTGGTCAGGCCCGCCGCGGAGCTGGTGATGACGATCGAGCCACCCTTTGCTCGCTCGATCAGCCCGGGCACCGTGACCTCCAGGACGTGCCACACACCGGTGAGCATCACGTCGATGGCGTCGTGCCACGCCTGCGGCTGATCACCGGGTTCGATGACGGGCATGATGCCGGCGTTGGGCAGGACGATGTCGACGTGCCCGAACTGTTCGATCCCGGCGTCGTACGCACGCTGGACGTCCGCCCGATTCCGGACGTCGCCCACCGACGTGACGATGGAGCCGCCGGCCTCCTTGACCAGACGTTCGGTCTCGGCGAGGTCGTCCGTGGTGGCCATCGGATAGAACACCGAGTCGATCTGCTCGCAAATGTCCATCGCGATGATCGAGGCACCCTCCTCCGCCAGTCGAATGGCGTGCGAACGTCCTTGTCCGCGAGCCGCACCGGTGATGAATGCGACCTTTCCCTCGAGTCGTGCCATGACGAGTCCTCTCGTAACTACTGAGTTGTGAATGTCGCTGGTGTGCAGAAATGTCGCGCAAGGATGCGCGGGGCATGAGTACAGGATGTGAGCTGGGATTCGAGGAGCGTCTTCCGGATGCCCTCGTCACGAACCCCTCTTGTGAGCCGTGTCACAGGACAGTAGCGCGGCGCTCGCCGCGCGTCAACAGTGGAACACATATCGTCATTTGTCTCATGCCTCAGAGATATCCGGGAGGCTCGTGCCACTCGCCGACCTGGTAACACGTGTGAGCCTCCTCCTGCTCGAACGACAGCAACCGGCAGAGGCGGACGGCGCCGTCGTCGTCGGGATCGATTCTCATCAAGCCGATCTGGGCACCCGCGTCACGCAACACCTCGAGCGCCCGCACGAGCAGGCCGGCACCCAATCCACCGCCACGCGCCTCCTTTTCGAGCACCAGCGCTCGGATCCACGCGGCCCGCAAATCGAGGTGCGTGTGCAGCAACGGGTCCAACCAGACGAAACCCTGAGGCCGGCCCGTGTCGTCGGACGCGAGAACCACGGATCCGGTTCCGTCGGCTCGGCTTTCCGAGAGCTTCTCGAGCTGTGCCGGCGGCATTCCCGAACGGCTCAGTACGTCGTCGAGCGCCTTCAGCGACTGCGGGTCGTCCAGCGCTCGCGGCGACTCCAGCACCGATCCTCCGGGGAGGTGCACCGGATCGAGCGGAACCGCAAAGGGACCGGTCAGGCTACGAAACAGCGTCCACAACCGGCTGACCGACGAGATCCCGAACCTGCGCGTCAGGCGCTCGGCCGCCGGATGCGTACCGAAGGCCCAGGTGCGCAGCCCGCGCGCACCGGTACCCATCCAGCCGTCCGGCCGGTCCACGTCGAGGCCGAGCTCCTCGACGAGCAACGTCGCGATTCCCCGCGATCTATAGTCGGGGTGCACGACGAACTGGACCGTCCCGAGGCCGCCTTCGTCCACAGCCAGATGCAGGTACGCCACCACCACGAGTGGCGCATCCTCGAGGGCGCTGAGACCACGACGTGCCTTGACGGCAAGATGCGATACCCGCACTCCCTTCCGCGAACAGGCCGTGACGTCCCGCGGTTCGACACGCGAGAACCCGGCCTCGCCGTCGTATTCCGCGGCCGCGGCCACCAGAGCGAGAACTTCGTCGCGATCGTCGTCTGCGAGTTCCTCGCGCCATTGACAGGAAATCATCCGTATCACTCCTCATCGGACGGTGTCCCCTAAACCTAATGCCCATTGATAAAACCCGCAACGACCGGACCTGCGAGGGTTTACACATAAATCTATTTGAGTTAGATTTAGAGGGTCGATCCACACCGCATTCGGAGTCGGTGGCGGGTAGCGGCGACCACGCCGGCCCATCGACTCCGCACGACACTGGAGGAAACGCAATGACCGAGGTCGGAGCACCCCGCGAGGAACGCATTCGCCGCGCCCTGGATCACCTGCGCAACGACACGACGGACGAGTTCGACCACATCACCTGGTTCCGGCCGGAGGAGTTCACCGATCCCGCCGTGGCGAAGCAGGAACGCGACCTCATCTTCGGGCGAGTTCCCTCGATCGTCGCGCACGGCTCCGAAATCCCCCGCGCGGGTGACTTCTTCACCCTGCAGATGCCGCGGAACAACATCATCGTCGTCCGCCAGCGCGACGGCGGCGTCAAGACGTTCGTCAATCTGTGCCGGCACCGGGGTGCCCTCCTCGAGAAGGAAGAGAAGGGCCGGTGCCGCCTCTTCTCCTGCCCCTACCACCGGTGGTCGTACGACACGGACGGCACACTGCGGACGATCACCCGCGACAACACGTTCGGGGAGGCCGACACCACGAACATGGGCCTCGTGGAATTGCCGACCGAGGAACGTCACGGTTTCATCTGGGTCGTGGACGAGGCGAACGCCGAGATCGACGTGGCGGGCTGGCTCGGCGAGGAGATGGATACGATCCTCTCCGGTTACGATCTCGGTTCCAAGATCGCCTTCCAGTCCGAGGGCTTCGACGAGCCGGTGAACTGGAAGATCATGCAGGACGCCTTCCTCGATGGATATCACATCCAGTACGCCCACCCCAATACTGCGGCCAAGCACATCCACACCAACGTGATGGCCTTCGAGGACTTCGGCAGGCACTGCCGTTTCATCGCCCCGCGCAAGTCGATCGATCGGTGGATCGAGGAGGATCCCGGCGACCGGAGCCTGGCCAAGGACATCACGGAGACCCACTTCCTGCTCCCCAACAGCACACTGCTGCGGCAGCCGGATCACTTCCAGCTCCTCACCTTCCGGCCGCACCCCACCGATCCGCAGCGCTGCCGCATGGAGATGCGCCTGATCGTGCCGCCGGTCGCGGACACCGAAATGACCGAGGAGAAGTGGACTCGCCTGTGGAACAAGAACTGGGAGATTCTTCTCGCAGTTCTCCACGCGGAGGACTTCCCGCTCCTGAGGGACTCCCAGCACGGAATGACCAGTGCCAACGCAGGGCGGATGGTACTGGGCCAGAACGAGGTTGCCAACCAGGTCTTCCGCCGGGAAACGCAGAAACTGCTGGCAACGAACTGACAACACATGATCTGCGGGGCGCCCGACGGGCGTCCCGCATCAGGGAGGAATACATGCAGAGCGATCTGTTCGACCGGGACCACGAGTTGTTCCGCGAATCCGTGCGGGGATTCGTCGACAAGCACGTGGTGCCCCAGCTCGAGAAATGGGATGCGGACCGCCTGATCGATCGCGAGACCTGGCTGGCAGCGGGCCGTCAGGGCCTGCTCGGCCTGCCCGTCCCCGAGGCGTACGGCGGGCCCGGCGAACTCGACTACCGCTTCCGTTTCGTTATCCAGCAGGAGATCGCCCGCGTCGGCGCATCGGCGCTGCAATCCGGTTTCTCGACGAACGACGACATCGTCCTGAACTACCTGCTCCGTCATGCCGACGACGAACAACGTCGCCGCTGGCTACCCGGATTCGTCACCGGCGAGACCATCGGTGCGATCGCGATGAGCGAGCCTGCCGCGGGCAGCGATCTGCGCGCCATCCAGACCACCGCGGTCGCCGACGGCGACACCTGGGTGATCAACGGGTCCAAGACGTTCATCACCAGCGGAATCCTCGCGGACCTCGTGATCGTGTTCGCGAAGACGGATCCCTCTGCCGGCTCCCGCGGCTTCAGCCTCTTCGTCGTCGAGGACGGGACGCCGGGATTCACCCGGGGTCGCAAGCTGGACAAGCTCGGTCTGCACGCCCAGGACACTGCCGAGTTGTTCTTCGAAGACGTCCGCATCCCGAAGGAGAATCTGCTCGGTGAGGTCGGTTCGGGATTCGCGTACCTGATGCAGAGCCTTCCCCTCGAACGACTCGGTATCGGGATCGCCGCGCAGGTGTCCGCGGAGGCGGTGCTCGGCTGGACCCTCGACTACGTCAAGGAACGGACGGCCTTCGGCAAGCGGGTCGGAGAATTCCAGGGCCTCGGCTTCACGCTCGCCGAACTGCAGACGGCCGTCGAGGTGTCCCGTGCGTACATCGACCGGTGTGTGCGAGAGCACAATGCGGGCACTCTCACTGCGGTGGACGCGGCGAAGGCCAAGCTCTGGGCGACGGAATTGCAGGGCCGCGTGATCGATGCGGGGGTGCAGTTCCACGGCGGCTACGGGTACATGATGGAGTATCCCGTCGCCAAGGCGTACATCGACGCAAGAATCCAGCGTATCTACGGCGGTACCAACGAGATCATGAAGGAAATCATCCATCGAGATCTGATGAAGGCCTGAATTGTCCCGACGACAAGGGGTGCGGCGAAGAGTGATTCGCCGCACCCCTTGTCGTCGCTTCTCATCCTCGCACCCGACGGGAATCTACACTACCTAGGTACGATCCGACGGGTCGGCGGTCGCGCCCACCTGCCATGCCGTTGCGCCCCTGCCCTGACGACCCGGCCGACCCCTCGCAGACCCATGCTGTCCACGGAAGGCATGCCGGGTCCGATAGTTCGGTCGACTGCCCGCACCGTTCCTTCCTCCGGAAGGAACGGTGCGGGGGCTGTCACCTTGCGGCGGTCGTAGTGGGTGCGGGTGCCCCGATCGGTGACGGATCCGCAGCGGGGGGTTGCAGAATTCTCTCGGCCACCAGACGATCCACTTCCGCGGTCGTCATGCGCAGCACGTCCTCGCAGATCTCACGGCTGTGCTGCCCGGCGACCGGGGCCTGACGCAACGGCGGATCGGGGATGGTCGAGAAACGCGCGACGCGGGCTGCGGTGGGCAACGCCTTGGGTAGCAAGTCGTGGTGCGTGACCGTGTAGGCCTCGCGAGCCGCCAGATGCGGATCGGAGAGCAGTTCGGGGAGGCGAAGCATCATCCCGGCAGGCACCCCCGCCGCCTGCAACGCCGCGACAGCCGCTGTCGGGGAGAGCGTCCGCAACCATTCGCCCAGCACGTCGTCGACGTCGACGCGGTTCCGAACCCGCTCGGCCTGTGTGCGGAACGCTGGAACGTCCGCCAGTTCGGGCGTGCCGATCGCGGCGCACAACCGAACCCAGTCGTCGTCATCCCGGACCGACACGACGCACCATTCGTCGTCACCCGCGCAGGCGAACACTCCGGCCGGCGCAGCGAAGGGGTCGGAGTTGCCGGGTGCGGAGACGGTGCCGGGGCGCAGCGATTCCGTCGCCAGTTGAGCGCCGAGTTGGACGAGTGCGGTGTCCGCCTGCGCCACCTCGAGCGCCGCCCCCCTCCCCGTGCGCGTCCGTTGAATCAGCGCAGCGAGCACGGCGATCGCCGTGACGTGAGCGGCGATGTGATCGGGGTAAACAGTCGAACCGTCGCAGAGCAGCTCATCGTTTCCCGGGTATCTCCACAGGGCGGACACCCCAGACGCCGCACGGACCAACGGGCCGTACCCGAGTCGCGTGTTCCAGGGTCCGGTACTACCGAACGCGCTGCTCTCGGACACGATGATGCGCGGGTTGAGGGTGGCGAGTTCGTCGAAGGAGAAACCCATCGATGCGAGCGTGCCGGGTTTGAAATTGGCCAGAACCACATCGGCCTCGACGACGAGACGGCGGAACAACTCCTTGCCCTCCGGGCTGCGCAGGTCCAGGCCCAGGCTGCGCTTGTTGCGGTGCCCCCAGGCCACGGACGCGGCCAGCGCCGCGCCGCGCTTCGACTGGCGGAGCCCATCGGGGAACGTGGCGTTCTCGACCTTGATGACGTCGGCACCGTAATCGGCGAACTGGCGGCTGAGTTCGGCACCGAAGACGATGACGCCCAGATCGAGGACGCGTAGGCCGTCGAGAGGGCGTGTGCCCGGTTGCGGTGTCCGGGAATCCTCGCGGAGGTGCGGGTCCCGCTGCGCGCGGGACAGCACATCGTGTTCCCCGAGTTCGGGCGCCGGGGTCCGGATTCCGAGGCGTGAGCCGTCGATCGACACGTATCCCGTCGGAACCCGCGCGTGCATCCCCGTCGCGATCTCCACGTCCGCGAGCGCACCGGCAACCTCGAAGTGTTCGGTCGTCAAAACTTCCCCGAGCGAGAGGACACCGCCGACGGGCACGCCCCTGGCCGCACCCTCCGCGACGAGTTGGTCGCGGGTGCGAGTCGCGAAGAGCGCCTCGATGAGGGGGTGCAATGTGTCTGCGGCGGCGAAACGAGCCGGAATCGTGTCGAACTTCGGATCGGCGAATTCTTCCGGCTGCCCGAGCCAGTCGAACATTCCCCGCCACTGCCGTTTGGCCAGCAGACAGATGCGCACGTGCCCGTCGGCACAGGGGAACACCGGATAGAAGTTCGACGCGTCCGGCCGCCCGCGGGGAAAGTCGTCCGAGCGTCCCGCGGCCGCAGAACCCTGTGTGCCGAATCCGGGATCGAAGCCGTGAACGAGCGCTTCGAAGGCGGACAGATCCGCGACGTGGCCGCGCCCGGTCCGGAGGCGGTCGTAATACGCGAGCAGCGCCGACCACGCAGCGTGCATCCCCACGGTCTCTTCGACCAGACCGGCCGGCGGGAGGAGCGGTTCGGCTCCGGGAGCGCCGGAGCGGGACAGCACACCACTGAGTGCGTACAGCACCGATTCCGTGGCTGCCCAGTCCCGGTAGGGTCCGGTCTGTCCGAACGGTGTGACCGACACGCATACCAGTGACGGTGCGAGAGCGGAGAGTTCCGCCGTGCCGACCCCACGCTCACTCAGGTGGCCCGGAGCGTGCGATTCCACCAGGATGTCGGATTCCACCACGAGTTGCCGAAGCCGGTCCCGGCCGGCGGCATCGTCGAGGTCCACCACGATGCCCCGCTTGTTCGCGTTTCGGAGCGCGAACGGGACGCTGACACCGTCCACGACGGGCTCGGCGCGGCGTGAGCGCGCGCCTCCCGGACCTTCCACCTTCGTCACCTGCGCACCGAGGTCTGCGAGGTAGCGGCCACACGACTCGCCGAGGCCGTCGGTGAGGTCCAGGACGCGGACACCGGTCAGCGGTAGCGTCATCGTCTGCTCCGTTCGATCATGTCTCAAAAGTCGATGAATGGTGTTCTTGCTCAGCGTGTTCCGAAGTAGACGGACTTCGTGGCGAAGTACGGGTACAGGCCTTCGGGCCCGAGTTCGCGCCCGAGCCCGGAAGACTTGACTCCGCCGAACGGCGCATCGAGGTCGAGGGCGTAATGGTTGACACCGACGGTTCCGCTGTGGATGCGGGACGCCAGCGCGAGGCCGCGCTCCTCGTCCGCGGTCCACACCGTGCCGCCCAAGCCGTATTCGGAATCGTTGGCGATCTCGACGGCCTCGTCCTCGTCGTCGTACGGGGTGATCGTCAGAACGGGCCCGAAGATCTCCTCCTGCGCGATGCGGGCGGAGTTGTCCACGTCCACGAACACCGTCGGTTCGACGAACCAGCCGAGCGGTTGCGAATCCGGTACGCCCCCGCCCGTCGTCATACGGTACCCCGCACGGCGACCATCCTCGATGTAGCCGAGCACGCGTTCGCGCTGGGCTGCGCTGACCAGCGGCCCGATCGCGGTGGCCTTGTCGAGCGGATCACCGACGGCGAGGCCGCGGACGGTCTCGGTGACCACTTCCACGACGGCGTCGTATCGGTCGCGAGGGGCGAGGATCCGGGTACTGGCATGACACGTCTGACCGTTGTTCACGAGCGAGACCTCGGCGAGGTTCGCGGCGAAGACCGCCAGGTCTGCGTCGGCTCCCACGATCGCAGCGGACTTGCCGCCGAGTTCGAGCGTGACCGGGCGCAGGAGCCTGCCGCAGACCTCGCCGATGGCGCGTCCCGCCGCAGTCGACCCGGTGAATGCAACCTTGTCGACCCCCGGATGTTGCACCAGGTACGCGCTCGCCTCGCGGCCCGCGGGAACGATGTTCAGAACGCCCGGAGGCAGCCCCGCCTCGTCCGCGGCGTCCGCGAACGCGAACGCGTCGAGCGCGGTTTCGGGAGCGGCCTTCAGAATCACGGTGCAGCCGGCCGCGAGCGCGGGTGCGATCTTCATCGCGGCGAGTGGCTGCGGGTAGTTCCATGGCGTGATCGCTGCTACGACGCCCACCGGTTCTCGCCGAACCACCGTGCGACCGCCGAACGCGCTGGGTCGAACGTCCTTGGACGCCGCCTCACGGACGAGCGCGGCGTAGTACCGGATCATGGCGGCGGGCCCGAAACCGTTGACCCCAGCGGAGAGTGAGATCGGCATGCCGTTCTCACGGCTCACCAATGTCGCGGTGTCGCGACCACGCTTCTGCAGTGCCGCCGCGAACACGTCGAGAATGTCGGCGCGAGCACTGTTGTCGAGTTGCCCCCACGGTCCGCGGAGTGCGTCGCGTGCGGCGGTGACCGCCGCATCGATGTCAGCGGTCGACGCGACGGCCGAACGCCCGAGCACCTTCTCCGTGGCAGCTTCGACGACGTCGACCGTCGCACCCTCGTTCGGGGCGACCCAACGGCCACCGATGAACAGAGCGTCCCGGTCCACAGTCATGTTGTCCATGTCGATCCTTCTCGCAGAGTCGGTGGTGTTAGAGCACGTCTTCGTGGGCGAAGAGCGTCGAGCTGACGAGCGGCGCCATCGGACCGCCGATGAACAGCGACGTCCTGGCGTGCACCACGGGATTGGTCGAGGTTCCGCGGATCTGGCGCACCGCTTCGACCGCGAGACCCATTCCGTTGACGAACGAGTCGGCGATGTTGCCGCCACTCGTGTTCACGGGGAGCTTGCCCACGCCCGCGGTGAGGTTGTCGACGGTGAGGACCTCGCCTGCGGCGGGACCGGACGGCGCCAGGCCGTGGTCGATGAGCGCAGCGACGGCGGGCCCGCTGAAGTTCTCGTACACCTGGACGACGTCCACATCGTCGGGGCCGAGACCGGCCGCGGCCCAGAGGCGGTCCGCGACCCCCGGCCGTCCCGCGGTGCCCGCGAAACCCGCTGTGGCGTATTGGTCGTCGTTGTCGATGATCGAGGAGTAACCACCGGGGGCGCCCTGGGCGCCCGCGAGGACATACGCCGGGTCCGGTCGCAGCGACTTCGCGCGGTCGGCGGAGACCAGCACCAGCGCAACGGCGCCGTCGCTCTCCCGGGAACAGTCGTACAGGTGGAACGGTTCGGTGATCAGCCGGGACGACTCATACGTCGCCTCGTCGAGGGGCTTGCCGTAGCCCTGTGCGGTCGGATTGTTCTGGGCGTGCCGGTACGCCGCGAGCACCAGGGCGCGCATGGTCTCGCGCGGCACCCCGTCGTGCTCGAGCAGTCGCTGCGTCCGCAGCGCGCACACCTGGGCCGGTGAGCCGACGCCGTGCGCGAGGAAGTGCGGACCGTAGTGGTACTTGGCGTATCCGAGCCGTCCGGTGTCCGCCTGTGCCATCGAGCGGTACACGACGACGCACTCGGCCTGCCCCGCGGCGATCGCGACGGCGGCATTGTTGATCGCAGCCGCGACCGTCCCGCCGCCACCGCCCCACATCATGTTCGACCACCGGACGTCGTCGACCCTCAGAGCTCCGCCGATGACCGCACCGTCGTGTCCACCGCCCGCATAGGACACGAACCCGTCGAGCTCGCGCGGCGAGATGCCGGCGTCCGAGCACGCGGAGAGGATCGCCTCGAGGGTCATCCTCAGTTCGCCCGCGGGGGCCTCGCCGCGACGATAATGCAGTTCGGACACGCCCACGACGGCGGCTGCCCCCCGCATGGTGAGTGCACTCATGCCTGCGCTCCTTCCGTGGATCGGCGCCAGCGCAGCAGCGGCCAGGTCGCGCCTTCGTCGTGCTCGATGTGCCCGACGACCGGGTCGCCGATGCGGACGGTGTCGGTGTCGTCGCCGGTCAGGATTCCGAGGACCCGACGGTGCCCGGCCCCCGGAAGTTCCACGAGGACCGTCACGTACGGGACCCGGTCGGCCAGTTCGCTGATGAACGGGTACCAGCTGCGTGACCAGCTGTACACGGTGCCGACGGGCGTCACGGATTCCCAGTTGGGGTCGAGGGTGTGGCAGGACCCGCAGACCCATTGCGGTCCCCAGATCCAGGTGTTGCACGTGCCGCATCGCTGAAGTCGCAGCTCACCTCTAGTGAGCCCGTCCCAGTACGGTTGGTCGAGGCCGTCGGTGGACGGTCCCCACGGTTCGTCGGTCATGCCGGCCGTCCTCCTGTCGCAGGGAAGTTCTCGAGCGCCGCGGCCTGCCAGCGGCCGTCGTGGCGCTCCCAGATCGATCTCAGGCCGATGGTCCCGTTCGGGGTCGTGTACACCGTCTCGCCGATGCGCCGGTCACCGTCGGCCCGGACGTCCTTGATCTCGAACCCGTCGACGTCGCCGCGGGGAACGGTGACGCCGTCGAACACGGCGGGCAGATTCTCCTGCACCATGTCGGCGAGAGCCGCCTTCATGTCTCCGGACACTACGTATCCGACATGCCGCTCGTACAGGTCGCGGAAGTCTTCGACAGACATTCGAAACTCCTTTTCTCCGTGAGGACCTCACGCCTCACGGCGGATGTTCTCGATACTCATACCTTATGCCTTTAGGTAAACGGGAGTCAATCGTCGCCGAATCGGAACGTGCCGTCGGCGGCGACGGCCACCGCGGTCCGCGCGACGTCGACACCGACGAGCCGTGCCAGTGCCTCCGATTCCGTCGTGACGGCCAACGTGCGTTCACCGGTTCCGGTCCGCACCGCCACGATGCCGCGCTCCGGGGTCCCCTCGCGGCCGTGCACCACCGTCCAGGACTCGACCGAGCCGGCACCCTCATAGCTCGTGAGCGCTCGCGTGATCGGTTGCGCATCGACTTCGGCCTGAACGTCCTGGCGTCGGAAACCAGAGCGCGGCGGCGCGGTCCGGTACACCCCGAACGCATGCTTCGTGAGGTAACCGCCGTTCGCCGTGATCAGCCCGTACGTACCCGGCGCCTCGCGCAGCCGGGTCGCCAGCGTGGCAATCGCGTGCGTGCTGTAGTTGTTCCACGGACCACCCGCGAAGGTGAGTCCGCCCGTCAGCGTCAGCGGTCGACCCGGATCGTCGAGCGGCAATCCCAACTCGGCCGCGGCGACCTGAACCGCCGACGGAAAGCACGAATACACGTCCACGTGCGCGAGGTCGTCGCGCCCGATCCCCGACAGTTCCAGCACGCGCGCCCCGGCAACCCGGATCGCGGGTGACCGATCGAGCGCCTCCCGCTCGGAGATGTCGTACGTGTCGTGGGCCTCGGTACCCGCGTGGGGAAAGACCCACCTGTCGCGCGAGATCCCCAGGCGGGTGGCGACGCCGACCGAGCAGAGCAGCAGGGCTGCGCCCTGTTCCACCATGTTGTTGGAGTTCATCAGTTTGGTGTACGGCCAGCTGATCCACCGATTGTCCTCGGACGGGGTGACGATTTCGTCGGCCGTGTACTCACGACCCGTCCAGGCGTGGGGGTTCGTCGACGCGACCTTGCTGAATCCCGACCACAGTGCGCCGATCGCGAAGCGATGATCGTCCACGGACCGTCCGGACGAGATCCGCAGCGCCTGTTCGAACAACGGGTACACGTACGCCGGACGGTCGAGGCCGATCCGGGCCTGACCGTCGAAGACCATCGGAACCTCGGGAACGAGGATCTCCGCAGGCGGAACCGACTCGTCCTGAACCGTCCACTCCGGGCGAAGGCCCCGAGATCGCAACTTCATTCGGGTCCGCCACGATTCGGCACCGCCGACCAGGACCACGTCGGCCCGGCCCGCCGCGATGTCCTCCGCCGCCTGGTTGACGAGAACCTGAGGGCCGCTGCCGCCACTGCCGGTGTACCCGGTGTGCCGGACGGCCGCGCCGATGCGTTCGCCGACCAGCGCGCCCGGGTCGCGGTAGCGCCACGACAGCATGCCGATCAATCGGACCGAGTCGACGAGTTCGAGCAGACGCGACGATCCCGCTTCTCCGGCGGCGTCCCGGGCTGCTGCGACGATGAGGTCGACGGGTTCCACTCCCCCGGCCCGCTCGTTGATCTGTCCACCGCCGACGAGGATCGGGGTGCGCGGATCGAGTGTCACGACATCACCGCCTCGAGGATGCGTTCCCGGTTCTCCGGCCTCGGCCAGCCACCGAGGATCAGCGTCGTCAAGCAGGTGGGCTTCCAGCGGTTCACGATATCCTCACAGATCTTGTCGGCAGGCCCGATCAGCGCGACGTCCTCGACCATCTCGGTCGGAACCGCCTGCGCTGCGAGATCGGGCCGGCCGCGCAGGTACAACTCCTGGATCTCGGCACAGGCATCGGTCCAGCCCATCCGCGCGAAGACGTCGTTGTGGAAATTGGCGCCCTTCGCCCCCATGCCACCGGCATACAACGCGACGACGGGCTTGATCTTGGCCGCCGCCTTTTCCACGTCGTCGTTCTCGATCAGCCAGCACACGTTGGCGATCTCGAAATCCGACGGTGAGCGGCGTGCTCCGTCTCGGCCGAATCCCTCGGCCAGCGCGGCACGGTAGAACTCGTCACTCTTGGGCGAGAACCACAGCGGGGTCCAGCCGTCCGCGATCTCGGCGGCGAGCGCGACGTTCTTCGGTCCCTCGGCCCCGAGATAGACCGGGATGTCCTCGCGCAGTGGGTGAACGATCGACTTCAACGGCTTTCCGAGACCGCTGCCACCGGCGAGAGGGAGCTGATAGTGCCGCCCCTCGTAGGTCACGGGCTTCTCGCGGGCCCACACCGCACGCATGATCTCGACATACTCGCGGGTCCGCTCGAGCGGACGGGGATACGGTTGCCCGTACCAGCCTTCGACCACCTGGGGGCCCGACGCGCCGATACCGACGATCATCCTGCCCCCGCTGAGGTGGTCGATCGTCTGCGCCGCCATGGCCAGGGCGGTCGGCGTGCGCGCCGACATCTGGCACACTGCGGTTCCGAGCCTGATGGTGGAGGTGCGGGATCCCCACCAGGCGAGTGGGGTCAGCGCGTCCGATCCGTAGGTCTCCGCCGTCCAGAAGCTGTCCACACCGAGCGCCTCGGCTTCGGCCAGCATCCGATCGACGTTGCGCGGCGGTCCGGCCCCCCAGTATCCCGCGGCGATACCGACTTTCACCGTCCACCCCCATTGTCTTCTCGACCAGTCACAGCTGTCGTCCTTCAGTGGTTCTCATAGACCGGCGGGCGCTTCTCGAGAAACGAGTACACGGCTTCACGGTGGTCCTTGGTCATGGCGGCGAGGATTTGGGTCCGGTTCTCCAGGTCGATCGCCGCGCGTAGGCTCGGAACCTCGAGGTTGGACCACATCACCTCCTTGGTCATCCACACGCCGAACGGGCTGTTGCGCGCGATGTTCTCGGCGGTGTCCAGCGCCGCGTCCAGCAGGCGCTCCGCCGGTTCGACTGACGATACGATGCCGACACGCTCGCACTCGGCGGCGTCGACGGGGCGTCCGGTGAGGAGAATCTCTGCCGCCCTGGAGAATCCGATCATCCGGGGCAGCAACCAGCTGACGCCGATGTCGCAGCTGGACTGCCCGCGGTTGATGAACGACGCATGCAGTGCGGCGTTGTCGGCCATGATCCGGACGTCGGCCATCAGTGCCAACGCCATCCCACCTCCCGCGGCGGCGCCATTGATCGCGGCGACCACCGGCGGCCTGGCACCGCGGAACGCCTCGACGAGCGATGCGATGTGCTGCTGCACACGCATACCCGCCTGGGCCCGGCCCTCGCCGTCGACCGCGCCGGGCGGGGTGCCGTATCCGCGCAGGTCGATTCCCGCGCAGAACGCCCGCCCGTTCCCGGTCAGCACGATCGCGCGGGTCTGGGAGTCGTGACGGACGTCGGCGAGCACCGCGTGCAGCGCCTCGACGAGCGGGGCGTTCATCGCGTTCAGGGCGTCCGCGCGGTTCAGGCGGATCAGCAGAACGCCCGGCCGCGGCCGCTCGGTCAGTATCAGTTCGGACATTCGGGGCCTTCCCCTCGTGTGGTTCCGACGGCCACTACTTCGCATTGACGACCGTCGACTTCTCAAGCTAATACCTTTAGGTTAATACCTCAAGATCCATGTTCGAACGGACGGCAGGGAAGGACTCGACACAATGGCGGAACTACACGGCAAGGTCGCGGTGGTGACCGGAGGCGCAAGCGGAATCGGGGCCGCGACCTGCGCACTTCTCGCGGAGCGAGGTGCGAGGGTGGTGGTCACGGACATCGACGACGAGCGCGGCGAGGCGGTCGCGGCCGCCCTCGGCGAGCGCGGCGTCTATCTGCACACCGACGTCACCTGCGAGGAGGACGTCGCGGCCGCGGTCCGCACCGCGACCGGGCGCTTCGGACGACTGGACGCAATGGTCAACAACGCCGGCCGGGTCGGCGCCTGGACGTACGTCGCCGACACCACCGTCGACGAGTGGGACTCCTCATTCGCGGTGTTGGCGCGCAGTGCCTTCCTCGGCACCAAACACGCCGCCCGGGTGATGCGCGAGCAGGGGTTCGGCACCGTCGTCAACGTGTCGTCGGTGGCGGGGGTGCGCACCGGCTTCGGCCCGCATCCGTACGGCGCCGCGAAGGCCGCCGTGCTGCAGATGACCCGCAGCGCCGCACGCGAACTCGCGGAGTTCCACGTGCGGGTGAACGCCGTCACCCCGGGCGGGGTCGCCACCCGGATCGTCGGCCACGGCGCCGGCTTGGACGGAGACGCGCTGGATGCCAGCGTCGACAGTGTGCGCCGGGGGCTGGCGACGTTCCAGCCGATCCCCCGCGCCGGGGAGGGCCACGACATCGCAGGCGCCATCGCCTATCTGGTCTCCGACGACGCAACGTTCGTGACCGGTCAGAACCTCGTCGTCGACGGGGGTCTGACCCTCGGGAAGGCGTGGCCCGGCAACTACCGCGCCGAGGCCGACAACCACTGACGCGCTCGTGCGCGGTGCACGAGCCCGGGGACTCGTGCACCGCGCACGAGGAGCGGAGCTACCCTTCAGATGCCGACCGGCCCGCCGAGCCAGACGCCGACCTCTTCCCCGGACACGTGCCTGCCGTCCTCGCTGGCCAGAAAGGACACAGTCGACGCGATCGACTCGGCCGGGATCCGTGGCCAGTGGGCGGCGAGGGTTTCCACCGCGTTCTCGCCGCCGGAGTTGATGATGTCGGTCTCCACGAATCCCGGCATGACCGTGTTGACCGTGATGCCGCGGCGTGCCACCTCGAGCGCCATCGACCGGGTCATGCCGACCAGTCCCGCCTTCGCGGCCGAGTAGGCGCTCATGCCCGGGGACGGTCGTCGCCCACCGGACGGGCTGCTGACGAAAACAACTCGGCCCCAACCGCTGTCATACATCGCTGGCAGCGCGGCGTGGGTGCAGTAGTAGGCACCGCTGAGGTTGACGCCGATCACCCGGTCCCAGTCGCTCGGCGACTGCTTGCGGGCCGCGCCCGCGATGTTCATTCCCGCATTGTTCACCAACACGGTCGGTGTGCCGAGCTGGGCCGCGACCTCGACGATCAACTCCTCCGCTTGTGCCGCGTCGGACACGTCCGCCCGAATCGCCGCCGCCCGACCGCCGCCGGCGACGATCTTGTCCACCACGTCCTGCGCGTCCGCCGCGCTGGACGAGTAGTTGACCCCGACCGCGAACCCGTCGGCAGCCAGCCGACGGGAAATCGCAGCTCCGATCCCGCGGCCGCCGCCCGTCACGACCGCGACCCGCTGTTGCTGCTGCTGCGTCATCGCCGTCACCGAACCTTCGGATAGGTCTGCGGCACATCGGAATATGTCTCCCTCAGGTCTCGTTTGGAGATCTTGCCGCTGGCCATCCGAGGCAACCCGCCATCGACGAATACCACGTACCGCGGCACCTTGTAATCGGCGAGGTTCTTGTTGCAGTACTCGACGACGTCCGCCTCGGTGACTCCCTCGGCCTTCTTCACGATCGCGGCCGGAGTCTCGCCGAACTTCTCGTCGGGCACGCTGATCACCGCGACCTCCTCGACACCGGGCAGCCGGTTGATCACCTGCTCGATCTCCGCGGGCGAGATGTTGAGACCACCGGAGATGATCATGTCCTTGAGTCGGTCCACGAACGTGAGATAACCGTTGTCGTCGAGCTTTCCGAGATCCCCGGTATGCAGCCAACCGTCGATCAGCGCGGATCGGGTGGCGTCCTCGTTGCGCCAGTACCCCGGCATCATCCCCGGACCCCGCAGCAGGATCTGCCCCACTTCTTCGGGAGCGCAGTCCTTTCCGTCGGCATCGACGACACGGATCTTGGTGAAGATGCCACCTCGACCGCACTTGTCGGGATGCTCGGCCGCCTCGTCCCGCGGCATCGCGGTGGCGGAGCCGCCGATCTCTGTCTGCCCATATATCTGCCGCAGCTGGACGCCCCGAGCGCCCCACGTACCGACCAGCGCCGACGGCACCCGGGCACCACCGACGTGGGCTGTCGTCAGATGGCTCAGGTCGGCGTCCGCGAAACCGGGCACACGGGAGATCTGCTCGAACAGGATCGGCGGTCCGGTCAAGGTGGTGGCACGATTGTCCATCATCACCCGCAACGCGGCCTCGGGGTCGAACCCGGGCTGCAGCAGCAGGGTGCCGCCGTGCAGCACGGTCCGGGAGATACCCCAGATGATGCCCGCTGCGGTGAACAGCGGCAGCACGAGAAGAGGACGAAAGCGATTCTGCTCGATCGGCTCCATCAGGGCCCATTCGTGCATCTCGCCTGCGATCGTGGCGTGCGTGAACACCACACCCTTCGGCTTGCCGGTGGTGCCGCTGGTGAAGACGATCGCGGTGGGCTCGGACTGCTCCGTCACCGCCGTGTGGAACGGCGGATGCGTGCCGCCGCGAAGTGGACGCACCTCACGCTCGAACTCCACGATGGCGAAGGTGCCGCGCGCCCCGTACACCTCGTCGAGACGCGAGCGCAGTGCCCCGTCGCAGTACACGACGGACGGCTCGCAATCCTCGACCAGGGTGATCAGCTCGCCGGCGAGCATCCGCTGGTTGAACGGCGCCGAGATCGCGCCCACCTTCATGGCGCCCAGCGCGGCCACGCACCACTCGAGCGAGTTCGATCCGAGGAAACTGATTCGGTCTCCGGGTGTGACGCCGCGAGCTGCGAGGTCATGGGCGACGGCGTCGGCCCAGGTGTCGAGTTCACGGTAGGTGACGACGTCGCCTGCGAAGTCGATCGCAGGCTGGTCGGGGACGGTTCGCACCCAGTAGGTGAGTGCGTCGATAACGGTTCCGCTCATGGAATGCCTCCCGGAGGTGTCGGCGCGGCCGGGGCCAACCCGGCCGCCGCGCAGGACTGTGCGGCCGTCAGGCCACACAGCGTGCTCTGCGTCACAGCAGTAAATCTAAAGACATTTGGTTGAGTTGACAAGATCCTCGGCCGATTCAGCGCCGGACCACGTCGACCTTGATGCCGGTGAGCTGCGACTGGTTACTGAGTGGGTCGTACCCAGTCCGGCCGGTGGGCGCGAGCCGGTTGACGTTCACGCCGGGGTGGCGCCTCGCCACGTCGAGCCCCCCGGCCGTGCTCTGCCCCCACCCGTGGGTCATCGCGACGACCCCCGAGCGCAGGGTCTCGTCACACACAAGCACGGCGTCGACCTCGCCGTGAGAATTGCGCACCGCCACGTCGTCGCCCTCGACGAGGTCTCGACGGCGGGCATCGTCCGGGTTCATCCACAGTGGATTGCTCTGGTGGACACCCTGTTTGAACACCGATAGGTTGTGCAGCCAGCTGTTGACCATGTAATGCGTGCGGCGCGTGATCAGCGTGAGCTGGTCGGCGGGTTCCGCGGCCAGCTCCTCGAAGATGCGCTCGGCTGTCCGGTACGACCGCTGAAAGAGTGTCGGGGAGCAGTCGATCAGGCCGTCGTCGTGCTGGACCGCGATGCTGAACACGTGCGAGGGATCGGCCTCCGGCAGCACCGCAGTCTGACAGGGCATCGCCTTCAACGCCTCGATGCTCAGACCCGAGTCCCGCATCGTCGCGTCGACCACGGCGAACGGATTCGGATCGGGGTCGTCGAGCAGTGTCCGGACGCCCATCTCCTGCTGGATGCGGGACAGGATCCACCAGTCGTCGCGGCGCTCCCCCTTCGCCGGCACGACGGCGGGTGTGTACTGCACGTAGGGCTCCATTGCGACACCCATCGCGTTGAGGAAGTTGACGTCTTCCCGCTCCAGCCAATCCGTGGCCGGCAGAACGTAGTCCGCCATCTCTCCGGTGACGGTGCGGTACAGATCGACCGTGACGATCAGGTCGAGCCGCTCGAATGCGCGGCGCAGCCGCTCGTCGCCACCGACCGACAGCAACGGGTTGCCCGACACCACGATCAGCGCGCGAATCGGGTCGTCGGGGTTCTCGATGAACTCCGGGAGCAGCGCGGCGGGCAGATCGCCGCTCACGGTGCGCATCTCACCGAAGGGACCTTCGTAGAACGGGTCCTCCCGCTTGCGTTTCGAATTCTGCACCACGTCGGCGACACCACGAGAGTAGATGTTGCCGCCGCGCCTGCCGAGATTGCCGGAGAACAGGCTCACCATGGTGAGCATCCAGTAGGCCAGCGCGCCCTGCCTGCCCTGGTTCACACCGGTCGCCATGTAGATGCTCGCGCTCGGCGCCGCACAGAAGTCCTCCGCCACCTGACGGATCGTGTCCGCGTCGATGCCGGTGACCGCGGCGATCCTGTCGACGGGATACCGCCGGACGAAGTCGAGCAACTCGTCGACGCGTCGCGCGTGACGTTCCACCTCGTCGCGGTCGTACCCGATCCGGAAGACGATCTCGTGCAGGATCCCGGCGAGAAAGTAGAAATCGGTGTCCGGCTTGATCAGCAGCACCTCACCGGTCTCCGGCGACGACGACTCGATGCGGCGCGGATTGACGAACAGCACGGTTCCGCCCCGCTCGTTCACGGCCCGGATCTTGGCCATCGGATCCGAGATGTGGATCAACGTCATGTGCGAGACCTGCGGATTGCTGCCCAGGCACAGGAAGTAGTCCGTGTGCAGCAGGTCGGGGATCGGGTGCGCCATCGATGCACCGTAGATCGCTTCGCTTGCAGCGTATTTGGCGGAGGTGTCCTGTGTCCCCGCACTGAAGCGCATCCGGGTGTCGAAGCCGCGGGCGATCGTGGCGGCGTTCGCGTAGTACGCGCCGTTGAAGGCCGACGGATTACCCTGGTAGACGGCGAGGGCGTTGCGACCGTGTGCGCGACGCACCTCCTGGAGCCTGTCGGCGATCTCGCGCGCCGCGACGTCCCACTCGACCGGCTCGAAGGCTCCCCGCTCCTCGCTCCGCGGGTTGATCCTCTTCAGCGGCCGGTCGAGCCGGTCCGGATCGCGGTGCACCTGGAGGTAGTGCACGCCCTTGTGGCAGGAGAACCCCTTGTGCACGGGGTGCGCCGTGTCGGGCTGCAACCGGACGACCTCGTCCTCACGTACCTCCGCGAGCAGGCCGCACCCAGGCTCGCAGATCCGGCAGAAGGTGTGCACGTGCGTCGACTCCGTTTCACTCATTTGGTGGCCGCACCCGCGACAACAGCCGCCTCCCCGGCATCGACGATCTTGATGCGGGGCCGGCCCGCCTCCCGCCCCCTCGCACGCTCGTAGCGGTCGATCGCGCGCCAGTCCGCGCCGCCCAGCGAGGCGGGTTGCCGGGCCCGCACCAGCGCCGTCAGGTCGGCCGCGGACACGGTCGGCGCTGCGAGGAGGCCCACGCGGTGATCGTCGAGCAGGGCCTCGACGGTCTCCGCGGCGCAATAGCGGTTGGTGCCGATCACGCCGGTCGCCCCGCGCTTGATCCAGCCCGCCACGTAGTGGCCGGCGACGGGTTGCCCGGTGCCCGGTTCGACGACGCGCCCCGACACGTTGGCCACGGTGCCGGCGGTCTCGTCGAACGGGAGGCCTGCGATGGGAAGTCCGCGGTATCCCACAGCCCGCAGGACCATCCCACATTCGATCCGGTCCACGGTGCCCACGTCGGTGTCGGTCACCAGCAACGCCTCGGTACGGTCCGCGCCGAGCACTTCCCGAGGGGCCGTGCCGAAGCGCAGCACGATGCGCTTGTTTCCCGGAGTCGCCTCCCTCCGGGAGTACTCTGCCAGGATCTTCAGTTTGGTCGGGGCTTCCGGGCCCGCCGTCACGGGCCCCTCGACGAGGACGTCGATGCCGGGCAGTGAGCCGAGCGCGAGCAGTTCCGGTGTGGTGCACGCCGCGTGTCCGGGTCCCCGTCGGCCGAGCACCACCACCTCCTCGATCCGGCTGACGGCGAGGGCCGCGAGCGCGTGATCTGCGATGTCGGTGCGGCCCAGGGTCTCCCTATCGGAGACGAGAATGCGGGCGACGTCGAGCGCCACGTTGCCGTTGCCGACCACGACCGCACGCCGCGCGGTGAGGTCGAACGCACGGTCGGCGTGCTCGGGGTGGCCGTTGTACCAGGCCACGAACTCCCGGGCAGCATGGCTGCCCGTCAGATCCTCGCCGGGGACGCCGAGGCGGCGGTCCCCGGCCGCTCCGGACGCGTGGATCACCGCGTGATGGTGGGCCAGCACCTCGTCGATCGTCACGTCCCGCCCGACGTCGACGCCCAGGTGGAACGTGAAGCCGTCCCGCCGTGCGGTGCGGTCGAACACCCGGTCCACCGTCTTGGTGTGCCAGTGGTCCGGCGCGACGCCGAACCGCACGAGTCCGCCTGCAACCGGGAGTCTTTCGAACATCGTGACCTCGGCGGCGATGTCGCGGCGAGCCAGTAGTTCCTCGGCGGCGTAGAACGCCGACGGACCGGATCCGACGATCGCCACCCGCAACACCGGTGGGTGGGCGACGTCGGCGGTCGCGAGGCCGACCGGAAGCGGCTGCACGTGCGCGCCCGACGGGGAGGTGCGCGGATTCCGTTCGAAGTACTCCGAGTTGATCTCGCGGTACCGGTCGATGTCCGGCGCAGCCGCGTCGCCGGGGACGATCGCGTCCACGGGACAGACATCGGAGCAGGCTCCGCAGTCGATGCAGGCGGCAGGATCGATGTACAGCATCTCGGTGCGCTTGTACTCCCGCTCCGCAGGGGTCGGGTGGATGCAGTCGACCGGACAGACCGCAACGCAGGTCGCGTCGTTGCAACAGTTCTGGGTAACCACGTACGCCATCAGGGATGCTCCTCGCTGGTGCGCGTCACCGTGACCGGGACGCCGTTGAAGATCGGGGACGCCGTCAGCGCCTCGAGGTCGGTGGTGTCGTCCACCAGGGCGTTGTAATTGCTGCCCGCGACCGATGCCGACCGGGACGTCCGCAGACCCGGCCCGTCGTGGCCCCACCCGTGCGGCATGCTCACCACACCGGGACGCAACGCGTCGTCGAGGCGCAGCTCGGCGGTCACGGTGGTGATGCGGGAGGTCACCGCAACGCGGTCGCCGCTGACCAGGCCGCGCTCGGACGCGTCGTGCGGACTGATCAGCAGCGCGCATTGGCCGGCGTCCGTCTGCGGCAGCGCGTTGTGCAGCCACGAATTCATGCCTCGGCGCTGGCGCCGGTTGATCAGCAGCAGATCCGGAGCGGGCCTCGTCATGCTCGCCCGCAGCCGCGGCAGGTCCGCGGCGATCATCTCCGGCACCAGGTCGATCCGCCCGTCCGGGGTACGGAGCACCCCCGGGAGGCGCGGCTCCAGCGGCCCGTAGTCGATGCCGTCCGGGTTGCCCTCCAGCCGCGCGAGGGTCAGCCCGTCGGGATCGCGGCCGAAACGGTCACCGTAGGGTCCGCTGCGCAGCCGCAGGTCCAGCAGGCGCTGCGGTCCGCGACGGCCGTCAGTGCTGCGCAGCGCCCGTTCCGGCTCGCAGCCGACGAGTTTCGCGGCGCGCCGAGCCGCGACACCAGCCATGTCGTCGTCCATCTCGTCGATCGGCCGGTCGGGGGTTCCCTTCGCGATCGCCGCCAGCCGCAGCAGGATCTGCCATTCCGCCATTTCGCCGACGGCGAGGTCGAGAAGCGGCGGGGTGTAGCGTGCGACGTTCCGAATCTGAAAGTGCGCCAGCGTCACGTCGTGGTGGCCCCGGGTGGTCACCGCCGGCGGGGGCAGGATGACGTCCGCGTGCCGAGTGGTCTCGTTGAGATAGCAGTCCACCGAGACCATGAACTCGAGCGCATCGAGTGCGTCCTCGATCGCGCCGCTGTTGGGCAGGGAGCGGGCCGGGTTCCCGGCAAGGGTGATCAGTGCACGGGTGCGGCCGGGTCCGGGAGTGAGGATCTCCTCCGCGAAGCAGACCGCGGGCAACTCCCCCATCGCCTCCGGCAGTCCCCGGACCCGCGAGCGCCACCGGTCGAACATCAGCTTCGGCGGCCTGGTCACCGGCCAGGTGTTCTGCCCGCCCGCGGGCGGCAACGCGAACATCGCACCGCCGGGCCGGTCCAGGTTGCCGGTCACGATAGTGAGTACCTCGACGAGCCAGTTCGCGAGGGTGCCGAACTCCTGCATGCACGTCCCGATCCGCGAATGTGCGACCGCTGCAGGAGCTCCCGCGAACCCGCGGGCCACCGTGCGGATCACGTCGGCGTCGATCCCGCACACGTCGGCGACGGCGTCGGCACCGAACTCCGCGGCCAACGCCAGCGCGGCGTCCACGCCGTCGACCACCTCCGGCACCCGGTCGGGCCGGGCCAGGCCGTCCGCCGCGATCACGGACAGCACCCCGAGCAGGAACAGGGAGTCCGTGCCGGGGCGGATCGGCACGTGCACGTCCGCAACCTCGGCGGTGCGGGTCCGCACCGGGTCCACCACGACGAGGGTGCCGCCCCGGTCGCGCAGCGCCTGCAGTCGGTGGTGCATACCGGGTGCGGTGACGGTGCTGCCGTTGGAGACCATCGGATTCGAGCCGAGGATCAGCAGGTAGTCGGTGCGGTCGAGGTCGGGCAGGCTCATGCCCAGTCCGGTGCCGTACAGCAGCATGTGCGCGAGGTTCTTCGGCCAGGTGTCGACGCTGGCCGGCGAGTAGATGTTCCTGGTGCCGACGGCGCCGATCAGCTCGCCCAGGTAGAACGTGGCGTCGAGGTGATGGGCGGCCGGGTTGCCGTGGTAGATCGCGCAGCTGCCCGGATCGCCGGTAACGAATTCCGGTAGCCTGCGCTCGATCTCGGCGAACGCCTCTTCCCAGCCGGCCTCCCGGAATCCACCGCCCGCAGTGCGCAGGAGCGGTGTCCGGATACGATCCGGGTCGCCCTCGATGCGGCCGAGGCCGAGCCCCTTCGCGCAGCTGTGCCCGGCGCTCATCACGTCGTCGGGGTTGGGGGCTACCCGCACGATGTCGCGGCCGGCGAGTTCGACGAGCAGCCCACAGGTCGATTCACACAGCGGGCAGATGCGGCGTCCGGTAACTGGTTCGGTATCGGTCTTCACGCGTCCTCCTCGGATGCGGCCGGCTCGACCGCGACGGGCACGGCGGTCATCGTCGGCATCGCGTTGATCGCCTGCACTCCGGCACCGGTTCCGGTGAGCACGTTCACGTTCACGCCGGCGTCGCCCTGCGGGTCGACGCTGCCGAAGCAGTGCGTCATCGACACGGTGCCCCGGGCGAGGGTGCGGTCCGCGCGCGCGGTCGCACGCAGCCGCCCGGACGCCGAACGCAGCGTCACCACCTGCCCGTCGGTGATCTCGAGGGTGGCCAGGTCGTCCGGGTGCAGGCTCGCCGGATTGGTCCCGCCCGGAACGAGCCCCGGAACGCGTATGCCGGTGGAGTTCACCGCCTCACGGATCCGGCGCACCGTCAGAAGCAGCGGATACCGTTCGGTGACAGACATATCCGTCAACGCCGCGTGTAGTTCGGCGCGCACGTCGTCGGGCATCAGCGTCAGGCGGTGCCCGGCACCCTCCTCGGTGGCCGGGCACACGACGGCCCCGCTGGCCCCGGCGAGATACCCGTGCGGGGCGGCGACCAGGTCCGGGAACGCGACACGTCCCCGCTCCGCCGTCATCGCGAGCAGTTGCTCGGAGGTCGGCGGTGATGCGGGATCGAGAATGCGGCCGGCGAACTTGACCGGCTGTCCCGACGCAGCGGCGAGGTCGAGGAAGAACTGCCAGTCGTCGACGACGCCGGGCGGCGGCGTCACGACAGCGGGGGTGAACTGCGCGAACGGGCGCGGGAAGAACGGCTCCATGATCGCGGTGTGATCGGCGCGTTCATACATCGTCGTCGGGGCGATCACGTAGTGCGCGAGCCGTGCGGTATCCGACATGCGGGTGTCGACGCACACCAGCAGGTCCAGTGATCGCATTGCGCGCAACGCCTTCCCACGGTCGGGTAGAGCCGCTGCCGGGTTGCCTCCGGAGACGATCAGCGCCCGCACCCGGTCGGGACCGGGTTCGAGGATCTCGTCGGCGAGGATGCCGGACGGCAGCTCACCGCGAATCGCACGCACCCCACCGATGCGGCTGCGGAATCCGTGCTCGTAGGCCCGGGTGGGTGGTGCGACCTCCGCGCGCGCGGGCACGCGCCGGGTCAGGACGGCGCGGTCGTCCGCCCGCTCCCCCTCACGCAGGTACCGGCCGCACACCACATTCAGGGCGGCAACGAGGTGCTCCGCGAGGTTCGAGTGCGGGCCCATGCACAGCCCCGTCCCGGTGGTCGCCATGCCGCGCGTGCCACGTGCAAACATCCGGGCTGCCGCGGTGACCTCGTCGGAGGACACGCCGCAGATCCGCTGTACCACCGCCGGAGTCACCGCGGCCACTGCGTCGACGAGACCGGCCACATCGGCGGTATACCGGCGGCAGAAGTCTGCGTCGTGGAGGTGTTCGGTGAGGACGACATGGAGGAGGCCGGCGAACAGTACTGCGTCCGTCCCGGGGCGGGGCGCCAGGTGCAGGTCGGCCAGGGCCGCGGTCTCGGTGCGCCGCGGGTCGACGACGATCAGCCGCAGCCCCCGCTCGCGTGCCGCCCGCAGGGTGACGGACGGGTTCTGCACCACCGCACCGTCCCCGTCGCCGCCGTTGCCGGACACGACGGGGTTGGTGCCGGCCAGGAGCCACACATCCGCGTCCTCGAACCGATGCCGCCCCCCGAGATACGTTCCCATCCGTTCGGCGACAACCCATTTCGCGGACTGATCGATGGTCATCGTGGAGAACAGCTTGTGTGAGCCGGTGCCCCGGAACCAGGCCCGGGCCATCGGCGGGGTGAGAGCGGCGAAGTTCTGCTGCGTCCCCATGAACAGGGCGACCGCCTCCGGTCCGTGCCGGTCCACGATGGTGCGCAGCCGCTCCGCGATGTCGGTGACGGCGCGCGCCACCGGCACCGGCTCATGGGTGCCGGCGGCGGTGCGCCGCATCGAGGTGGTCAGCCGGTCCGGCCCGTGGACGAGGTCGCCACCGCGACGACCCTTCGGGCAGGTGTACCCACCGGAGATCGGATGGTGGGCATCACCGAGCACACGTGCGATCCGTCCGTCCTCGACGTCGAGGAGGACCCCGCACGAGGAGGCACACAGCCTGCAGAATGAGGTACGCCGGGACGTGACGGGTCGCATGGTTTCAGTGCGCCTCCGCCGGCACGGCTGCCGGTTCCGCGGCCCCGATGGCGGCGCGCCCGCGCAGTCGTTCCCGCACGAACAGCGCACCGAGGGTGAGGACGGCGACGGCGGTCGGCACGATCATCAGCAGGAAGATCGTGCGTGCGTCCATTCCGGCCGCGATCAGGGCGGCGCCGAGGGTCGGCCCTGCGATGGACCCGATGCGCCCGATTCCCATCGCCCAGCCGATGCCGGTGGAGCGCGCCGCCACCGGGTAGATCGACGCGGCGATCGCGATGATGCCCGCCGAACTGCCGGACATACCGAATCCGACGATGCAGATCGTGATGAGCAGCAGGGTCGGGTTCGCCAGGAACATCGCGACAGCGCCGATGAACAGGGCCCCGAGCGTGTAGCCCGCCATCACGACCGCGTAGGCGGCATCCGAGCCCCGGGACCGGGCCCACGCGGTGCCGACCCGGTCGGTGATCCACCCGATGGACAGCGCGCCGGCCATGCCGCCGAGGTTGAACAGTGCGGCCGCCAAGATCGCATTGGACGCGCTCTGCCCGGCCTGGCTGAACAGCGACGGCATCCAACCGAACAGGAAATAGATCACCAGGAAGTTGATGACGAACACGACCCACAGCAGGATCGTGTCCAGTGCCCGGCCGCCGGCGAAGAGTTCCCGGATGGGCGATTTCGTGGCCGCGGTGTCCACGGTGAACGTCACCGAGCCACTGATCCCGGCCTGCGGGGCGATCGCCGAGAGGATCTTCGCGGCGCCGGCGTGGTCGCCCCGCGCGGCGAGGAACTTGCCCGACTCGGGTAACCCGGCCCACGCCAGCGCCGCCACGACCAGCGGGAGAACGCCACCGGCCACGAAGATCGACTGCCACCCGTACGCCGGGATCAGTTGAGCAGCAGCGAGTCCGCCGAGGAATCCACCGAGGGACATGCCGGCAACGACGATGGTGACCATGGTGGAGCGGCTACGCGCGGGACTGTATTCACTGGTGAGTGCGATCAGGTTCGGGGTGACGCCACCGAGCCCGATTCCGGCGAGGATGCGCAGCACGATCAGCACACCCATCGACGGCGCGAATGCGGACGCGAGCGTGAACACCGCGAACAGCACGGTGCACAGCAGGATCACCCGGCGACGGCCCCACCGGTCGGCGACGGGACCGAACAGCAGGCTGCCCACGACCATCGCGCCGCTGCTGAGGGCCAGCAGCAGTCCGAACGAGGCCTTGGACAGGCCCCAGTCCTCGGACAGCGCAGGAATCGCGAATCCGATCAGCTGGGCATCCATGCCATCGAGGATCGCGAGCGCCAGGCACAGCGCGATGGCTCGTTTCTGGAGGGCCGACACCGGTGCGGTGTCGATGAGGTGGGACATGTCGACATCACGAGTTGGGGCCACGACGTGAATTCCTCTCGGGAGGGGGGACCGCAGGGGATGAAGCCTCGAGCTGGATGGGCGCCCTAGACCGGGGTGACGGTGCCGTCGACCGCGAGTGCGTCGGCGGGTGCCTCTGGGAAGCGTTGGCGCAGAGACGGCTTGGCGAGCTTGCCGGAGAACGTTCGGGGCAGGGGTTCACCGAGGGCGACGGCGTGCTTGGGGCGCTTGAACTTCGCCAGGTTCTCGCCTGCGACCGCGGCGATGTCGGCGACGATCTCGGCGGCGGGACGCTCGCTGTGGAACACCACCATCGGCACCTCGCCCCACCGATCGTCCTTGACCCCGATGACGGCGAGATCGACCAGACCGTCGATACCGTGCAGCGCCTTCTCGATCTCGGCGGGATAGACGTTGAGGCCACCGGAGATCAGCATGTCCTTGCTGCGATCGACGATCTTGAGGAATCCGCCCTCGTCCTGCATGCCGAGGTCGCCGGTGCGTAGCCATCCGTCGCCGAGGGTCGCAGCGGTGGCTTCGGGTTTATTCCAGTATTCCCGCAGCACGTGCTCGCCGCGGACCAGGATCTCGCCGACCTCACCGGCCGGGGTGTCGACTCCCGGATCACCGATCCGGACGTGGGTGCCGACCAGCGGCAGCCCGGCGAAGCCGGGACGCGACACGGCGTCTTCATACGCGAGGGTCGAGACCATGCCGGACGCCTCGGTCAGGCCGTAGCACTGCGTGAGCGGGATGTCGTGTGACCGATAGAAGTCGAGCAGGTCCAGGCTGACCGGCGCGCCACCCGTGCCGGCGAAGGTGAACTTGGCGAGCTTGCGGGTGCCGAAGTCGGGCAGCATCGTCATCCGTTCCCAGATCACCGGGACGGTCGTGGTGGCCGTGATCTGCTCGCGCTCGAAGGTGTCGAGGGCGATCTCCGGGTCGTACTCGCGCAGCAGGACCATCGTCGCGCCAGGCACGACGACGAGCTGCATGAAGATCGACAGGACCGAGCCGGTGTACACCAGCGGGGCGGAGCACAGCACCCGGTCCCGCTGCGAGAATCCGAACGTGATCGACTGCGAGATGCCGGGGGTCATCGCGTTGCGGTGGGTGATCAGGGCGCCCTTCTGCACGCCGGTGGTCCCCGAGGTGTAGCAGATGAAGCCGGGGTCGTCGGCGTCGATGGCGACGACGGGTGCGGTTCCGGGGTCGATCAGCCGCTCGTACGGCTGGTGGGCGGTGCCCCCGATCGCGTAGGTCTCGAATTCCGTCTGCTCGGCGGCGACTTCGAGCAGCGACGCGAAGCCGTCCTCGACGATCACCACGCGTGGCGCGGAGTCGACCACCATCGGTGCCAGCTCCTTGGCGGTGAGCCGGAAGTTGAGCGGGACGCTGATCGCGCCGAGCTTGAGTGTCGCCAGGATGACATGCGCGAGTTCGGGGCGATTGAGCATCATCACCGCCACCCGGTCGCCCTTGCGGACGCCGCGGGCCGCGAGCCCGCGGGCGAGTGCGTCGGTGATCGCGTCGACCTCGGCCCAGGTCTGCGATGTGTCCCCGAACACGATCGCCTGTTGGCGCGAACGCGTCTTACCCCAGAACCGGGTCAGGTCCGCGAGATTCATCTGTGCTCCTCGTTGTCGTCAGCCGGTCCACCCGGCCGCGGCGTCGACGGGTGTGACCACCCTCACTTCGTTCCGTAAACCTAACAGCTGTAGGCACCTTGCGCAATGCCCGATCCCCGACTTGCGTGCTGTGGATCCGAACCGGTCCGGACAACGAAAACAACACCCACACAGTACGTTTCGTGTGGGTGTTGCTTTCTACGGGATACGTCCGATCAGCCGGCCGGAGGTACCTCGCGCCGAGAGCTGCCCGGGTCGATCGCCGCGGTGATCCGCGCATCGTCGTACCCGGCCACCGACCGCAGCACCTCCGCGGTGTCCGCGCCCACGACCGGTGGCAGCGCGGGCGCGAACTTCTCCCCGGCGACGCGCACCGGGCTGACCACGAATTCGAGTTCACCGACCCCCGGGTAGTCGACCCGGTAGGTGTTCTCCCGCGCCCGGAAGTGCGGGTCCGCGAGCATGTCGGACACGCTGTTGACCGGACCTCCCGCGATGCCGTGTTCGAGGAACAGCTGCACCCACTCGGCGCGGGTGCGCAGCGCGAAGATCTCCGTCAGCGCACGCCACACGAGGTCCGCGCGGGCGGGAGCGCCCTCGTCGGTGCTGGTGAGGTCGACACCGATCAGGTCCTGACGCCCGACCGCGACCAGAAAGTTGTGCCAGAACTTCTCCACGTGCGACCCGAACAGGATCGCCTCGCCGTCGCTGGTGCGGTAGGCCTCGAGCCGCGGCCAGTCGGGCAGCCGGCCGTCCGGGAGCCAGGACGGACGCGGCATCGAGCGGTCCCTGTTCAACTCTGCGTCCACCGTGTCGGGCATCCACGCGGCCGCGACGTCGATGCCCGCCACCTCGACGCGGCAGCCGACACCGGTGGCTCCGGCCTTGTGCAACGCGGCGAGCAGACCCATTGCCCCGTACGCGCCGAGCGCATACATCGCGATCGGCGGCGTTGTCGATCCCGCCATGCCCTCGGTCGGCGGCTCTGCGGGAGTACTCACCTCGCGGAGTCCGGCGTATGCGTCGAACACCGGACCGCCGGTGCCCAGAACCCGGTACGGGCCGTCGGTGCCCATACCCGACACTGTACACAGCACGATCTTCGGATTCACTTGGCGCAGTTGCTCGTAGCCGACTCCGAGCCAGTCCAGGTAGCCGCCGCGCATACCTTCGACGACGGCGTCACACGAGCGAGCGAGGTCGAGGAAGGCCTCCTTGCCCTCGGGGCTGCGTAGGTCGAGCGCAACGGACTTCTTGCCGCGGTTCCATCGCAGGTGCATGAACGCCGGCCCGTCCGGATCGCCGATCGCCCGGCTGCCACCGACGCGGACCGGGTCGCCGAGCGGCCCCGACTCCACCTTGATCACCTCGGCACCAAGGTCCGCGAGGTGCCCACCCAGCGACGCCGGGGCCAGCTGGGCGACCTCGAGGACCCGCACACCGTCCAACAGCGAGTACCCACTCATGAACTCTCCTCCACTCCCCGACCCACGGCCAGCGAGACATTCTGTGTTTGTTCAGGTTTCAGTTCGATCCAGAGTCCCTCGACGTCGGCCACGAGGACGTCTCCGTGGTACATGGCACCGCGCATGAACCGCTTGCGACCGTCCTGGCCGGCGAACTCCGCCTCCACACGCAATTCGACGTCGAGTGGTGCGGGCGCCCGATAGTTGACGTGCAGGTACGCCGTGCGGGCCCACGGTCTGCCGCAGCTGTTGGCGAGGCGCGCGAGGATCTCGTCGAAGATCAGCGGCGTCACGCCACCGTTCATCGCGTAGCGCCCGGAATGGAATCTGCCGACCGTGACGCGACCACACGCCCGGGTCGCGGTCACCTCGTCGACGTGGAGCGGTGGTGTCAGCGTCTGTCCACGGCCGGGAAGATCCCAGCGCCGGCCGGCGATCTGTTCGTCCTCGCCGACCTCGAACTCCGCCAGTCGTCCCGCGAGATCGCGGAGCGTACGCGCCGCACGACTCGCCGCGTCCGGGTTCGGGCGGCTGCGGGTGACGGCCTCCTGCACCGAGCGCAGGGCCTCTGCCAATTCCGCGAACTCGTCGTCGCCGCCGGTGGTCGGTTCGAACGGGTCGTCCCAGCTGGGACTCCAGATGTCGTCGGGAATCGTGACGGTGGCGTCCATCCGGACCTCGCTTTCGGTGGTGAGGAGTGACGGCGTGCGGTTCACCGGGCGCGCCGTCCGAAGTACGAGCCGAACATCTCCTCGACCGGACGCGGCCGGAGCGTCGTGCGCGACACGACGTTCTCCCGGTCGTACCGGCTTCGCAGGTCGCGTCCCGGTCCGTCGAGCAGCAGTGCCTTGATCTCGCGCATCGCTTCCGGAGGCTGCGCCGCGATCTGTTCGGCCGCCTCGAGCGCGGAACCGAGCACCTCGCCGTCGGACGCGTACCGGGAGACGAGACCCATCCGGTACGCCTCCTCACCGGTGACCGCTCGGGACGTCAGCAGCAGATCGCGGGCCTGCCCCGCCCCGATCAGGTGGTCGAGCACCCACGTGAGGTTGGCGCCGCCGTACTTCGCCGCGGTGACGGTGATACGGGTGCCGGGACCTCCCACGCGCAGATCGGAGCACACCGCCAGCAGGGCGCCCGCGCCATAGGCCATGCCGTGGACCGCGGCGACGACGGGTTTGGGGAACGTGAAGTATCTCCACAGCAGTTCGTCCCGTTCGAGCAGACTGAGGGCGCAGGCGTCCGCCGTCATCGCCCGGAGTTCCTTCAGGTCGTATCCCGCGGAGAATGCAGCGGGACCCTCCCCCGCCAGCACCACCACCCGGACGTCCGAGTCGTCCGCCGCCTCGGCGAGCGCGGCATCGAGTTCACGTTGCAGGCCGAGGGTGATCGCGTTGTGCACGTCGGGTCGCGCGAGGTCGAGTTGCAGCACTCCGGGTGCGGGCGACGATCGGCGCAGGTCGCCCGTCGTCACCTCACACCGCCGACTGCGGCCTCCTGCCGAGCGACCTCCTCGGCGTCCCGGGTGATCATCTTGTGGAATACCTGGCCCGGGAGCTCGTTGCGTCCGTAGATCAGCTCGTCGACCTGCCCGTGCGCCGCGTTGGCCGTGATCGTCTTCGTGACGAACCAGTCCTCTGCGTGCAGGGTCTCCATGAGGAGTTCCCAGTTCTTGTCGAGAATCCGCTTCTCGCGCGGAGTCTCGGGCTCCTTCGGGGACAGCAGGCGAATGGTGCAGTACGACACGTTGGGATCTTCGGTGTCGGGCACGATCGTCCAGATCTCGAAGTGGTTGGGCTCGGTCACGAGCATCGTGCCCGGATAGATCGTGTAGTTCGCGAGGGAGTAGTCGCGGACGTCGAACGAGTCGGGATCTGCGCCGCGAACCTCGGTGATCGACTTGCGGGCCACGACGATTCGCCACGAACGGTCGACCAGGTCGTAGGCCGTGATGTTGCCCTCGAGGTAGTTGCACACGGTCTTGGTGTGCAACTGGCACAGATGGTACGAGTCCTGGACGCCGTCGACGGCGATCTTCCAGTTCATGTCGAGTTTCCAGGTCTCCTTCCGTACCTGGAACGACTCGGCCATACCGGTGTCCGCCACCTCGGCGTCGTGCTTGGGACCTAGAATTGCGGCGATGTCGAGTTCGGCGCCGACCGTCGGAACCACCCAGACCAGGCCGTGCCGCACCTCGCAGGGGAACTCGACGAGCCCGTACTGCGAGCGGTCCATGCCGTCGAAGCCTTCCGCGTGCGGCATGCCCCGCAGATCTCCGCCGCGGCCGTATGCCCAGTTGTGATACGGGCAGCTGAAGATGCGCTTACAGCCGGCTTCCTCGAACTCCACCTTCGAACCCCGGTGCCTGCAGACGTTGGAGAAGGCCTTGACGCTGCCGTCCGTCTGCTTGACCACCAGTAGCGGCGTGCCGATCAGCTCGGTCGTGACGAAGTCGCCCGCCTTTTTCAGCTCGTCGACGTGGGCGACGATGTGCGGCAGCCGCCGCACCACCGTGCGCTCGCGTTCGGCGAGTTCGGGGTCGTTGAACACCGAGAACGGCACTCGAAGGAGGTCGTCCGCGTAGTCGGTGCTGTTGTTGTCGACATGTGCGATCAGTCGCTCGGTGAGTGTGATCTTGTCTTCGCGCTCCATATACCGAGAGTGGCACATGAGACATTCATTGTCTAGCGTCTCACGCGAAATGATGGCGGTACTGTTTCCTGGTGGCTGCAAGGACTGGAAACGAACCCGCGACCGACGTCCGCTCGACGATCCTCTCCGCAGCGGAGTCGTGCTTCGAACGCTTCGGGATCACCAAGACGACCATGGAAGACGTCGCCCGCGCTGCGGACATGTCCCGCGCGACCGTCTACCGGTACTTCTCGGACCGCGAGAGTCTGATCATCGAATCGGTCGCACGGCGCGCGCGCATGAACATGGCGCCCGCCCGCGCCTTCATAGCGAAGTGGCCCACGATCGAGGAGCGACTCGTCGAGGGCATCAGCCAGAACGTCGAAAGCGGTCTGAAGGACCCGATGGTCCACCTGCTGGTCTCCCCGTCGGAGATGACCCTGGCAAACTCCCTGCTGACGACGTCGGGCAAGGCCGTCGAACTGACCAGCGAGCTGTGGGAGCCTATTCTGCGCGAGGCGCAGGAGGCGGGCGACCTCCGCGCCGACCTCGATCTGCCCTTGCTGTGCGAATGGATCTCGGAACTGGAGATCATGTGTATCAGCCAACTCAACGGCGGCACCGGTTCGCTGGAACGGTTCCGCGAAAAGATCCGCACGTTCCTGGTCCCCTCGGTTCTGCCTTCCGGCGACTGAGTACCCGAGGTACGACGCCGCCAGCAGGCTGCCCCGAACTCCGGCTACCGCGGCGCCTTGTCCCCGTCGAGTGCCGAGTCGATTCCGCTGATCTCGGTGATCTTCCAGTCGTTTCCGCCGTCGACCGTCATCTTGTAGGTCGCCGTCGACTGAAGTCCGTCCGGTGCCTGGCTGTTCTTCGTCAGGACGCTGACGAAGCAATCGACCGAATAGGTTCCGTCCGGTCCCGGTTCTGCTTTCGCCGAGATCGGCTGCGCGCTCGACGTCCACTGGAGCGGAGCGATGATCTGTTCCATCGACGTCGCGGCCTGGGTGAGACGGTTCGACAGTTCAGGGGCGGTGCCCGCCGTCAGCCGTGTTCGCCACGCGGGCAGGTCGCGAAAGTCCATTTCGGCGGCGCCGGTCGCATAGTCGAGGGCGATCCTTTCCGCCTGCTGCCTGCTCGCCGACGCGTCGTGGAGTTGGTCGAGTTCGTCGGTCGTGCTCCGCAGTTGCCACCCGAGCACAGCCAGTGCGACGACGAGAACGGCGACCAGCCCCCCGACCACCACCGCCCGCAGCGGCACGTTCCTGCCCCCGCTGCGCTCGCGATCGCCCGCACCGTCGGAGGGATCGGCCCCGGGGTCGGTTCCGGAGTTCACGAGTTCCATTGATTTCTGCATCGTTCGCCTTTCGCTGGGCTGTCCGATCTCCGGGGGTGGACGATCGAGTACGTCTCGGGGTGCGGCTGCGTCTACCGTCCCGACGGGCTGAGATGGACTGTCAGTGCATCTCCGGATGTGGTGGACGCCAACACGTTGCCGAGCAGGCGGCCCACGTCGACGGTCCGCATCGCGGCCGCCCCGGCCTGGACCGAGGGCAGGAGATTCACGCCGATCACCTGCAGGTCCGGGGCGGTGTGGTCGAGGAACGTCTGCAGCTCCCCGATGAACGGGCTCGCTCCGTCGGCGATTCCGTCGCGCAGCGGACCCTTCTCGGTGGCGAATCGAATACCGCCGAGCACGTCGTGGAACCCGCTGCCGAACTCGGCGACGATCGGGGTCGTATCCCGCAAACCATCCGGCAGGATGGCGCTGTCCATCAGCAGAGGCTGCAGAGTGTCGAACAGTGTCGTGAGGTTGTCGGACTGCTGGGTGAGCGTCGCTGCGAGTAGTTCGCCCGCCCGCGTGAGATTGTTCAGGACCGCGAAGTCGTCGGGAAGCGCGACGTCGATCGTGTCGAAGATCGCTTGCACTCGAACGGGATCCACCTGTTCGAGGAGCCTGGTCAGGCGCTCCGAGAGCTCCTTGAACGTCGTCGGGACCACGACCTGGTTCGCCGGGACGGTGTCGCCGTCCTCGAGGTACGGTCCCGCGGCGGACGAGGGCAGCACGGCGAGGAAGGGTTCGCCCAACGCCGACAGATTGTCGACGCGGAATTCGCTGTCGGCCGGAATAGACCGGTCACTCTCGTAGTTCCACGCGACCTCGATGTGATCGGCCGACGCCGTCACGTCGCTGATGTGTCCGATTGCGACCCCCCCGGAGCAGCACACGGGAACCGACGACGAGACCATTCGAGTCCGGCACGTCCAGCGCGGCGGTGCGTACGTCGTCGAACCGGGCAACGTGCAGGCCCGCCCGGCCCATGTAGTGGAACGACAGCACGGCGATCACCACCATGCCGAGAATCGACAACGAAGTCTTGAGGGTCATTTCACTGCTCCCAGCATGCGGAGCAGGTTCTCCGCGTCGGCCACGATCTGGTCTCCCCCGGCAGATTCGATGCCCTCGATCTCGACGGAGGGCTTCTGCGCGAACGGCACGATCCTGCTGCGCAGGAAGCGCGACAGGACGACGGTCGTGTCCGGCCCCTCGTCCCAGACGTCGCGCGCCACATCCCCCGTGTCTGCGAGCGTGTTCAGCATGGGAACCATCCACAATCCGCCTTCGTAGACGCTGCCGACGGAGGGCAGGATCTGGCCGATGTGCGACACCACCGAGATCGCGAGTCGCCGCCAGTAGTGCACGCTGGAACTGTCGAACATGGCCGACAGGGCATCGGTGCGGTCGTCGAACGACAGTGCGGTCTCGTTCAACCCCGTCAGCGTCCGGTCGATCTCCTGGGTCCGGGCAGCGAGGTCCTGCATGTCCAGCGCCGCCACGGACGCCACGTCGCGCACGGCCGGGAGCGGCGGCACGACGGAATTCACCCGGGCCATCACATCCTCGATCCGCTGGATGCTGCCGCCGTTGACGAAGTTCGCCAGCACGGCGATGGTGTCCTCCAGTTGCGGCGGCGAGATGGTGCGGCTCACGGGGATGGTCCCTCCGGCAGGCAGATACCCGCCGGCGGCATCGCCGCCCTCATCGGTGACCGCGATGTACGTGTCGCCCAAAAGTGTGTCCTGACGGACGATCGCCCGCGCGTCGGCGGGAATCCTGGTGCCGCTTCCGATGCCGGCCGACACCGTCACCGTCGATCCGGATACCTGCAGGGAACGGACCTCGCCGACCCGCAAACCGTCCATCATCACGTCGGCGCCCGCCGGCAGATTCATCACGCTGGCGAACTCGAGCGACAGGTCGTAGGTGTCGCCGACGCCGCCGCGGACCGAGGGCAGGTCGTCCGGTCCCAGGGAACAGGCCGGCACCGTCAGCACCACCGCGCTCACGGACGCGGCACCCAGAATCTGCCGCGTTCTTCTCGACAGGTTCATCTCAGTTCCTCCCCGTCCGCACGAGGTCCAGCAGCCGATCCATCGGCACCTCGGTTCCGGCGGCCGTCAGAGCCACGGTCGGTGGCTGGTAGGCAATGGTGAGCGCTCCGTCGCGCGTCGTCTGCTGCGCGAGGAAGGGTGCGACGGACGGTAGCGTCGAGATCAGGCCTGCCATGTCGTTCGACCGTGTCGCCGCCAGCTTCAGGGCGTCGGTCGCCGGTCCGTGCACGAAGGGCCAGATGTCGGCGCCGTAGTTCTGCTGGATGTCGTGCAAAGTCGCTACCAGCCAACCGATTCCCTCGCACACTTCGATGACCCCGGGCCACAGATCGATGCCGGCTGCCACGACGGCGGGCATCTGCTCGACGATCGACCGGATCGAACTCCACCGACGGAGCGCTTCGTCCGTCAGCGGGGCCATGTTCGCGATCGACGAACCGATGTCGGCGACGAGTTTGTCCGGATCGGCCGCGGCCTCCGCGGCATGCCTCATCATGTCCGCGGCGTTCTCCCCCTGGCCACGCAGCGCCTCGTCGAGACCGAGCACCGTCCTCCGAACGTTCTCCCCACCGTCGTCCGGGGCGAGTGCGTCGATGAAATCAGCTGCCGAACCGGCGATCTCGGAGATACTCTTCGGAGTGTGACTGTGCTCGAGCGGGATGCACTGCTCCGGTGCGAGTTCCGGACCGGTCGTGTAGTTGCCGACGAGTTCGAGACTCCGATCGGCGAGCAGGGACTTCGAGCGGGTGACCGCCCGGACATCGAACGGATAGGACCTTCCACTCGCGAGCGAGAACGTGACCTGCACGTGGTCGCCCTGCGGCTCGATGCCTTCGACACGGCCCACCTCGTAACCCATCTGCGTGACAGGGTTTCCGGCGTAGAGGCCGATGGCGTCGGGCATGAGCGCGCAGAACGCCGACCGGTCTGCCGGCTCCCCCGTCGTCGCGACCGCGACACCGGCGCCGCACACGGCGGCGGCCGCGCACACCACGGCCAGCACCTTGACGATCAGGCGTGATCTTCCGGACATCTCAGCACGTCCGTCCGGGAATGGGGACACAGAAGTCCGAGGCCATCAGTCTGCCGCCCTTGATCGCGGCCATCCCTTCGGGCGTCAGCCATTCGGCGAGCTGAGTGCGCAACGCCTGAAGATTGTCGATGGCCGGGCTCATCGACGTCCGGAACTCGTCGATCACACCCTTCGCGTGGTTCACAGCGTCGAGCACCTCCGTCTTGTGGTCGAGATAGAACCCCTCGAACGGCTGAATCGTCATCAGGACGTTGCCGAGCAGGGAATAGGCCTCGTTGAAACCGGCGTGCGTGGTGTTGTACGTCGAGAGGACCACATCGATCTCGCGGATCAGTTCGAACACCATGCCCTGATCGGCCTCGAAGCTCTGGAGATACTCCGCGGCGAGGTCGGCGATCGTGCGCACCTGAGCTCGCTGCTGATCCATCACGCGGGCGATGCTGGTCAGACCCGAGATCATCGATGCGACGGAGGTCGGGTTCTCCTCGAGCGCCCGGGCCATCTCGTCGAGGTTCGCGTCGACGATGCCGCCCTCGACGTTGTCGGTCGTGTGCGGCGCGGCCTGGAGCACATCGCCGATCGAATACGGAACGCCGACCTGCTCGGCGGGCAGAGCCGCGCCCCCCAGCGACAGATCACCGAGCGGGACGAGGGTGATCGCGTACCCCCCGACCGGGGTGAGCATGCGCACCTCCACACGCGAGTCCGAGCCGACCGGTATCGCGTCGTCGATCTCAGCCGTCACCAGCACCGCGTCCGGCTCGATCGACACGTCGGTGACGGTTCCCACGCCGATGCCCGCCACCCGGACGTCCTGGCCGATGTCGATCGACGAGGCGTCGTCGGTGCGAAACGAGAACGACGCACGGCCCGGTGGGTTCGCGTAGAGGACGGCGGTGGACGCGAGCGCGACAACCACCAGGAGGACGATGCCCGCACCGAACGCCACCTCCCTGCCCATCAGCGACCGCGCCGTGCTCGATACCCGGGCCGGACGCCGGCCACTGCTTCTCGTCACGGGTTGCATACGACGACCTCGCTCCCTCTCAGCAGGACCTCGACGTCGGTGGGTAGCTGCGCCACACCGTTCGTGCACTGGACACCGTCCGGGCCTGCCGCGGCGGTCTGCGGGACCTGCAGTCCGGCGAAGGCGGCCGGCAGCAGTCGTAACGCTTCCGCGGTCTCCGGCACCGACGCGAATGCGTCCGACAGCATCTGCTCGATGTCCATCCCCGGTTGCAGACCGAGAGCATCGATCAATCGTTTGATCGGTGTGAGGAATTCGGGGCCGAACGCAGCCGTCTTCGGGAACTCGTCGATAACCGTCATCGCCTTCGCGATCGGGAAACTCACCGAGCGCAGGAACTCGACGACCTCGGGCGACCGGCCTCCCATACTGTCGGAGATCCGTGCGAGGTTGCCGGTGAGGGTCGAGATGACCTGTTCGCGGTCGTGGGCGAGGCCGGCGAGTTTCTGTGCGTCTTCGAGCATCGGTGACAGTCCGTTTCCGTCTCCTTGCAGAAGCGAGATCGCGTTCTCGGTGAAGGTGTTGATGTCGTCGGTGCTCATGGTGGCGAGTACCGGTTGCAGTCCGTTGAACAACTCGGTGATGTCGAACGAGGCCCGTGTCTTGTCGGCGGGCAGTCGATCGACTGCGTCGCCCGGATCGGCGGGGAACTCGGCGTCGATGTAGCGAACGCCGGTGAGGTTCTGGTACTTCACCGCGAGGATCGTGTCGGACGTGAGCTGATACGGCTTCTCCATCGTGAAGTGCACTTCCGCCAGACTCCGCCCGCCGTCCCGGATCAGTTCGACCGATTCGACCTTGCCGATCCGGACCCCCTTCGTCCGGATGTCTCCGTGCGCACCGAGCCCGGAGACATCGGTGAATTCCGCTGTGTAGCTGTTTGTCTCGTTCGTCACCGGACTTTTCATCGCGCTGATCACGATGATGAAGAGGACCACGGAGAGCGCGGCCGCGACGGCGAGCTTGACGACAGTGACGATGTACCTGGTTCGGTTGCTCATCGGCCGGCCCCGTCCTCGGACGGCGGGGCACCGGTCAACGCCAGCGGAGCCGCCAGTGCGGGCAGATCATCCAGGACGATCCGCAGATTCAGTCGCTGCCCGTCGCCGCTGTCCTCGAACGCGGACGCGAGCCGCTCGACAGCGGCACGCAGTCGCTCGGGGCGCGCCCCGCCGTCGTAGAGGTGCGGCACCACGCCCGCGAGTTCCGAGACCACCTCGGTGACCGGCACCAGTTCGTCACCGTGAGATTTCAGCAACTGCCCGGCCTGTCCGAACAATTGTCCGGCAGCCAGGGTCAAGCCGGCGTCCGTCTCGTCCATGAACGGGTCGTCCACGCCCACCGAACCGTCGGGCCGCTGATTGTAGGTGCTGTTGTAGATATGGGTCAGCGAATCGATCGCCTGGCGATTGAACGCCGGGAACACGTCGAGGACGTCGTTGACACGCCCGAGCAGGTCGGCCGGAAGCGCCTGCTGAGTCTGGGCGACCCGGTCGGCGAGCACGAGTGCTGCATCGAACATCGGTGTCAGTCCGTCGGTGTAGCGGACGACCTTGTCCAGGCTGGTGATCATCGATTCGGTCAGCGTGCCGTCGACGGCCAGCGAACCCTTCTCGATCATGGTCGACATGGTGAAATCTCCTGCGGGCGTGCGGTCCAGCGTGCGGTGCGCCTCCAGATCGGAACCGCCGGGCCTGCCGACCAGATTGACAGCGGTGGAACCGAAGTAGTTCTGCGGCCGGAAGTCGACATCGAAGGCATCGGTCAGGCCGCCGATCTGATCCGGATCGAGCCGAAGCTCCATGCGAACGGAATCCGCGCCCGTGCGTTCCAGTCCGGTGACGACACCGACTTCACCGCCCCGCAGGATCACCTTCGTGCCCGAGTCGACGCCCGGGCCCACGTAGGGGACGTCGATGCTGATCGGCAACCCGTCCGTGTCCGCACTGCTCGGGTATGCCCATACTGCGGCGATCACTGCGCAGGTCGTCACGACGACCCCCAGCCCCGCCCCATGCAGCACTCGACTCTGACGGCCGGGAACCCCCCTCAGGAAGTCCTGACTCCTCGCTCTGCTCATTGACTCATCCTTTGAACACCAGTTCGGGACTGAGACCCCAGATCGCCACAGTCATACAGAAATTCAGGACGACGATCGCGACGAGGCTCGCCCGGATCGCACGCCCGGACGCCGCGCCCACACCCGCGGGCCCACCACCCGCGAAGTATCCGTAGTAGCAATGGATCATCGTAACGACGGCACAGAAGACGACTGCCTTGACGAGCGATGCCATCAGGTCGGGAACACTGAGAAATTGACTGAAGTAATGGTCGTAGGTGCCCGACGGCTGACGGTGAAACGTCTTGATGATCAACCCTCCGGTGAAGAAACTGACCACCAGCGCCATCAGATACCCGGGGATCACGATGAGCATGCTTCCGATCAGCCGCGTCCCGACCACGAACGGAATAGCCTGCAAGCCCATCGATTCGGTGGCGTCGATCTCCTCGGAGATGCGCATCGAGCCGATCTCGGCGGTCATCCGGCAGCCGGCCTGCGCGGCGAATCCGATTCCGGTGATGATCGGGGCGATGACCCGGACATTGCCGAACGATCCGATGATGCCGGTCAACGCCCCGAATCCCAGCAGATCGAAGGCCATGAACGCCTGGATCGCGACCACGGCGCCGACAGCCAGTCCCAGGAAGAACATCAGGCTGACGACACCGCCATCGACGACGAGGGATCCGTTCCCCCACGCCATGTTGTTCATGGTGGTCATGGTCTGCTTGCGGTAGTGCCGCAACGTTTTGGGCAGCAGTGCGACCGTCTTGACGGCGAAGACGGTGACCTGACCGATTTCTTCGATCACCGATGTGGCACCGCGGCCCACCGCGCGAATCGGTTGCAGCAGGATTCCGCCGGACGGGCCTCTGCGGTGCGTGGAGTGTATGTTCACGTCACGCCAACCGGGCCGGAAAGAACATCATCTGAATCTGGCTGACCACGAGATTGGTCATGAAGATGCAGAAGACACTGAGTACCACCGAGGCATTGACCGCGTTGGCCACGCCTTTCGGGCCGCCCTTCGCTTCGAGACCTCGCAGGCTTGCGATCAACACGACGAGCGCCGCGAAGATCACCGACTTGAGCACGGAGAAGACCAGATCGGTCGGTGTCGCGAACGAGCCGAACGACTGCCAGAAACTGCCGGGCACCACGTCGTTGACGTTAGCCGAAATCACCAGTCCCGCCGCCACACCCGCCGCGACGATGACGATGCACAGCGCCGGTGCGATGGCGATCATCGCGATGAACCGCGGAACGACCAGTCGCTGGACCGGGTCGATCCCCATGACCCGGATCGCTTCGATCTCCTCGCGGATCGCGCGGGCACCGAGGTCGGAGGCGATCGCCGATGCGGCCGCACCGCTCATAAGAAGTCCCGCCGCCATCGGCGCCCCCTGCCCCACCACGCCCAGACCACTGGCCGCTCCTGCCAACGAGTTCGCGCCGACCTGGTTCATGATTCCACCGACCTGCACCGATACCTCGGCACCGATCGGCACCGCCATCAGCAGCGCGGGCAGTGCGGTGACCTTGAGGAGTTTCCACATCTGCGTCGCCACCTCTTCGAGGGGCAATCGCAGGGCGATCGTGTCGGATACCGTGTATCTCAGGATGTTCGCCGCGAGCTCACCCGATCGGCCCAGAGTCGCGAGGCTGCGAATAGGCGTCTCCTTCAGGTATTTCCCCACCGCGGCGAACGACAGACGCGGCCGCCGCCGTTTCTCCGGTGCGGATCGATCCGCCTGCGCCGACCCGGCCGGCGCGGAGTCCACCGCGATCGGCTCCCTCACACTCGTCACTGTGCCACTCCTGTGATCGCCGGAAGAACTTGCGTATCCGCATCGTTCGAAGCCCACTCGGCGCCGAGGCTGTCCGCTCCGGGGCTTTCCTGGATCGCGATCTGGGCGTTCTCCGGCAACGTGTGCATGATGTGCCGGACGCGTTCCTGACGGCGGGCGACGGCCTGCCGGAACGGCATCCCCGGCGTCGCCTTCATCTGCGGGACGATGCCCTCCACATCGTCGACACCACCGGCATGATGCCCGGCATCGACCATCGCCTGCTCCTGCGCCATCGTGGCCTCGTCCTTCTCCTCCGACATCCCGATCGGACCGATCATCGTGCCGTTCAGGAACTGCTTGACCACCGGCTCCTCACTGGTGAGCAGCACCTCCCGCGGACCGAACATCACCAGATGCCGGCGGAACAGCATCCCGATGTTGTCCGGCACCGTCCGCGCCAGGTTGATGTTGTGCGACACGATCAGGATCGTCGCGTCGATCTCCGCGTTGATGTCGATCAACGTCTGCGAGATGTACGTGGTGCGCACCGGGTCCAGACCGGAGTCCGGCTCGTCCACCAGAATGATCTGCGGGTCCAGCACCAACGCCCGCGCCAACCCGGCACGCTTGCGCATACCACCGGAAATCTCCCCGGGCAGCTTGTCCTCGGCCCCGAGCAGGCCGACCAGCTCCATCTTCTCCATCACGATCTTGCGGATCTCGGACTCGGACTTCTTCGTGTGCTCACGCAGCGGGAACGCCACGTTGTCGAACAGGTTCATCGAGCCGAACAGGGCGCCGTCCTGAAACAGCACGCCGAACAACTTCCGGATCTCGTACAACTCCTTCGACGAGCACTCCAGAATGTTGGTGCCATCGATCACGATCGAACCCTGCTCCGGACGGAGCAAACCGATCAGCGACTTCAAGAACACCGACTTACCCGTACCCGACGGCCCGAGCAACGCACTGACCTCACCGGCCGGAAGGGTCAACGTGACGTCCTGCCAGATCCTCTGCGAGCCGAACGACTTGGTCAGTCCCTCGACGGATACCTCCACTCCCACCATTACCTCCGTGTATTCAGGTGTCGGGGCCTACTCGGGTGCCCACAGGGTCCTTGCGACGGCGGGCCGGAACCCGCAGCCGTCTCGCCGGCCCGCGCCGAAGCCCCAGCCGGGTGACCTCACTGTTCGAATTAGGTTTGTTCGCGGTACTTTTCATCGTGTCGCGGCCGATCGACGGCGAGTTCGCGATCATCAACTGTGATACAGATTACGTCGCACGTATTACGTTATACGAAATTTGACTCTCGAAGCAAGGGTAGGAAGCGAAATTGCCCACCTGTGAAATGCGTGCCGGCATAGGCATTCCCGCACGAACCGGCCGTGACCAGGCACGGGAACCGCTGATCATCGTAGCTAAGAACGTTAGATTTACCGGAGAAAGCACAAAGAAGCCGTGCCCCTCTCGGGACACGGCTCCTTTGGGACGCGGGTGAACTAGGGCAGGAAGGCCGGTAGGACGAATTGCCTCATCATCTGCCGGTGCGAGGGATCGGCAGGATCCGAGTTGTCCAGTCGCGGTGCGAGCATCAGCTGCACGAGGGTGATCCAGGAGCACGCCTCGTCGGTGTCGATATCTACCCTCATCTCGCCGTCGGCCTTGGCGTCGTCGAAGATCGGCCCCCACAGTTCGGTGGTGAGACTCGTTGCGAGAGGGATCGTCTCGAGCCACGAATCGCCGCCGACGTGTTCGGGGCTGACGAGGATGCGCACGATCGGATCGTTGATCCCGTCGTAGACCAGGTAGATGAGGCCTTCGATCAGCCTGTCCTCGAACGTCGCGCATTCCATCAGGAACTTCCGGCCGCGTTCGAGCGTCTGACGCGATCGCCACCTGATCAACTCGGTGGTGAGCGTCTCACGGTCCTGGAAGTACCGGTAGACAGTCGGGCGCGAGACCCCCGCCTCCTTGGCAATGTCCTCCATGGTCGTCTTCGAAATACCGAAACGAAGAATCATCGTCTGGGCAGCCACGAGTATCTGAGACCGTGCTACATCGGCGTCCTGACTCAGAACCCCCGCGGTCTTTCTTCTTGCCATCCTCGCTCCAGACACTGTCACTTCCGGCCACCCCGATCGGCCGCGATACAAATGACAATACACGTCAAATGTTGCACCCAGGGTGGCCGCCACGCCCTCTTCATTACACCAAAAGAGCGAGGCAGTTGTCCGAAGCCCCTCGGGGACCACGGACAACTGCCTCGAACCTGCCTCGAACCTAAGACGAGGGCGTGAAGGTGATCGGGAGTCGGATGCAACCGCGCACCTGCGTGGCGTGCAAGATCGGCGGGTCCTCCGGAACGAGGCGGTAGTCGGGCAGCCGCCTGTGAATCTCCTCCATGGCCAGCTTGAGTTCGATTCGTGCCAGGTGAGACCCGATGCACCGATGAGGCCCGGCACCGAAGGACAGGTGGCGGTTGGGTGAACGGTCGATCCGCAACTCGTCCGGATCCTCGAACTCACCGCCGTCGCGGTTCGCCGAGCAGAGCAGCACGATGAGCTGTTCCCCCTCCGCGATGGTCACCCCGCCGATCTCGACGTCGCGGGTCGCTCGCCGGCCCGCGATCACCGCCGCCTCGATCCGCAGAATCTCCTCGACAGCCGCCGGGATGGTATCCGGATCGTCCACGATCTCCTGTCGCTGCGCCTGATTGTTCGCCAGGTGGATGATCCCCCACGCAAGTGACCCTTGGACGGTGTGCAGGCCCGCGATGAGCAGGAGGAAGAACATGCGGTACAGCTCTTCGTCGGTGAGCAGACGTACCCCGTCCTCCATCTCGATCGGGGTGTTGATGATCTGTGCGGTCAGAGTGTCCGAGGTGTTCTCACCGGAACGCACTCCGGCCACGATGGCTCCGAAGTAGCCGAAGATCTGGTTGGCCGCATCCTCGCGCGCCTTGGCGGATTCTTCTTCCGTTCCACCGGGAATGCCCTGCAGTGCAACGTCTGTCGTCCTGGTAAACATTTCGGCGTCTTCGAGCGGCCAGCCCATGAGAGCCAGGAACACCCGTGTCGGCAGCTCGTGGGCGAACTCCGAGATGAACTCGGCTTTCCCGCGTGCCGCGAAGGCGTCGATGAGCTCGTTGATGACGTCCCGGATCCGGGGCTCGAGTTCCTTCATCCGCTTGGGACTGAACAGCGGTTGCAGTGCCTGCCGGTAGAACGTGTGCTCCGGCGGGTCCAGCTCGATCGGGATGAACTTTCCCTGGCCCGCGTTGACGAGGTTGTTCGGGTAGCTGGAGAAGGTCTCCGGATCACGCAGGACCTGGTGGATCTCCTCGTAGCGCGTCACGATCCAGTGACCGCCGTGCGCCTTCGAATACACGACGGGGCCGATGGCCCGCAGCTCCGCCGCGCGTGCCTGGAACACGTCCTCGGGCATCGCCAAGGTCTGGTCGTAGACGTCGAAGTCCACTATGAGGTTCTCGGGTAATTGTGTTGTCGTCACTGCTTCTCAGCCTTCCGAATTCGGGAGTTCGACGCTCAGCGCGCGTTCGGGGCACATCTCGACGAGGGCGCCCAGTCGGTCTCGTAGCTCCTCTGGAACCGGCTCGGCAACGACGACGGGGTAACCCTGGTCGTCGCTGTCGACTATCTCGGGTTCCGCGCCGTAACAGAGGCCGTGGCCCGCACAGGCGGATCGGTCGACCTTCAACGACAGCGCACCGTTCTGCGCATGAATGGTCATCGACGGACGCTCCACTCAGTCGACAGGAAGTGTCGGAGTCGGCGTGTCCTCTTCGAACATCATCGCGACACGCGACAGGGTGCCGCCGTCCGTCGCGGGCAACGTCAGGCCCGAAATGTACGCGGAGTCGTCCGACACGAGGAAGAGTGCAACCTTCGCGTTGTCCACGAGTGACGGGGGTCGCTGGAGCTTGAGCGGAATCGGCGAGACACCCGGATCCCACGGGCCCGCGGTCTCCTCGTAGGACTGGCCGATCACCGGGGTGCCCGGGCCCATCAGGAAGTTCGGCGACATCCCGTGAGTGGGGGCGAGGGCGTTGACGCGGATACCATAGCGTCCCAGATCCAGGCTGAGCCCGCGAACCAGACCGTTGACACCGGCCTTCGTCGCCGAGTACATCGCGATGCTGTGATAGGCGGCGAAGGAAGCCGCGGACGATGTCGCCAGAATGGTGCCGCCACCGTTTGCCCGCATCGCAGGCACCGCAGCCTTACAGGAGTACACGACGCCGCTGAGGTTGACTCCGAGAACGTGCTGCCAGTCGGCATCCGTGAGGTCCTGGAACTCCACGTGTTCGCCACCCGCCACCGACGGGACACCGCCACGGGAGACGACACCGGCGTTCGCCCACATGATGTCGAGCTTGCCGAAGTGCTCGACGGTGGTCTCGACGCTGCGGTAGACGGCCGCCTCGTCACTCACATCGGCGGTGATGGCGATCGCCGTTCCACCCTGTTGTTCAACCAGTTTCGCGGTCTGTTCGGCGCGGTCGCCGTCGATGTCGACCACCGCCACCTTCGCGCCTTCCGATGCGAACAACTGCGCACCCTGGCGTCCGAGCCCGGATCCACCTCCGGTGATGACGGCGACTTTGTCCTGAAGTTTCATGCGAACTCCTCTGTGATGGTTCGTCGGATGCCGGAGGCCTGCGGTGTGGGACATCGTCCGGCGACGTCGGGCGGCGTGACGGTTCCGACCCTCGACGGCGGGCTGGTCCCGGTCGAGGGGATCGAGCGCGGGGCGCATCTCCGATCCGCATAAACCTTATCCCGTTAGGCTGTGAGACGTCAATCACTTTCTTCGACGCGCAGCTACCGGCACACAGCAGGATGCGTCATCCGGAAGTAACTGCACGCGAACCAATTTCAATAATCGAGGCAGTGTCCACCAGCTTCACGCGCGGCCTACCCGATTCCCGGCCGAGCCGCCTCTCGTGCGCGTCGATCACTTTCCACCCGTCGTAATCGATACGCTCGGGCCTTCGATCCGCGACGAGCCGGAGGAGCTCCTGCCGCCCGGCCGCGGGCGCGGTCAATCGACCGGCATGGAAGTCGTCGACCAGCTTGTCGACCGTCTCGGCTGCGCAGGCTTTGTTGGTTCCGATGACTCCGGAGGGACCACGCTTGATCCACCCGACGGTATACACGCCCGGCATCGGACTACCCGAATTCGGATCCAGCACACGACCTCCGTCGTTCTGCATCGTCGAGCGCGCACCCGAGACGGGGATACCCGCGACCGGGACACCCCGGTACCCCACCGATCGCAGGACCAGACCGCAGTCGATGTCCTCGACGACACTCGTCGGCACCGCCCTCGATCCTCTCTCCAGATCCGGAATCAGCTCGTTGCGGACCAGTCGGATTCCCTCCACGCGGCCGTTACCTCGAACTTCCACCGGAGATAGTAAGTAGCGCAATGTAATACGCCTTTCTCCGGGCGTGGGCGGGTTTGCGGCAAACTCTGCGACGATCCTGGCTTTCATCGCTTCGATCGAACCGGAATGCCCAGCGAACGACGTCGCCTCCCGTGCTATCTCGTCGGATTCCGCCGCGACATTCACGCCGGGGAGGAAGCCGAGCGCAAGCAACTCCGGATTCGTGTACGCCGCTTGGGCCGGGCCCCTGCGACCGACAACGAATACTTCCTTGATCCTGCTCTCCGACAACGCTTCCAGCGCGTGCGTGGCGATATCGGTCTTCCGCAACTCGGAGGCGCCGGCGACGAGCACTCGGGCCACATCCAAGGCGACATTGCCGTTTCCGATGACGACGGCCCGCTCGCCTGACAGGTCGAACGTGCGGTGCGCGTGATCGGGATGACCGTTGTACCACGCAACGAACTCCGTTGCCGAATGGCTGCCGGGCAGGTCCTCGCCGGGAATTCCCAGTGCACAGTCCGCGGGGGCGCCGACCGCGTAAATCACCGCGTCGTGATGTGCGAGCAGTTCGTCGTGAGTCAGGTGTGTTCCCACTTCGACATTGAGGTAGAAGTCCACATTCTTCCGCGACGCCGTCTTCTGGAACAGCGAGGCAATTGCCTTGGTCCCCTGATGATCCGGTGCGACACCGAACCGGATCAGCCCGAACGGTGCCGCCAGCTTCTCGAACACGGAGACTTCCACAGCGAGACCGCTCCGCGACAGCAGAGTCTCCGCCGCGTAGCAGCCGGAGGGCCCGGACCCGACGATCGCTACCCGAAACTGTGGGCGCTCGGACACCTGGACCGTCGCGGCGACGGCCGGTTCGGCAGCGGGGACCGGCTGGTCCCGGTTCGCATAGTAGGTCGCGTTGATCTCCTCGTACCGAGCGGTTTCCGGAGTCAGGTCGTAGTCGGGAACGATCGCGTCGACCGGACATGCGTCGATACAAGCGCCGCAGTCGATGCAGCCGACCGGATCGATGTACAGCATCTCTGCGCGACCGTAGCCGGGTTCGTTCGGCGTCGGATGAATGCAATCGACGGGGCACACCGAGACGCAACTCGCGTCGTTGCAGCAGGATTGCGTTACTACGTGAGCCAAAGTGAGCTCCTATCGCTCATGACCGGATCGGTGGAACGCGCGTCTCACCACGGTCGATCGAGCCCGCAAGCAGGTCTGGATCTCGTCACATTTTACAGTGATACAAATTACGTTAGATGTCATACTTACTATGTGTCAAGCCTCACACTTCCGCAGAAGGATCAGGTGAGCCACAGGTGGAACACGAGGCGTTCGGCGAGTAGCTGTATGCAGGCGTCGTAACCGGCCCACCAAGCCGGGACATGTGACAAGCGGGTGGTCAGGCCCCGCCCGATGGGGTCACGGGGACTACCGTGCCCGTCGCCCGCCCCTGTTCGTCCAGGATGTGCCCCAGATGTTTCCCGATCTGCATGACCACCGACCGGTCCGCCACTCTCGATCCGGGCAGTAGCTTGTCCAGGAGCAGTTCGAACCGGTGGACGTCGTTCAACGTCCGCAGCCAGACGGCCATGATCAGGTTGTATTCACTCGCCACGAGTACCGCCAACCGCACCTCCTCGATCCGACCCAGCGACGTCCTCAACCGTTCGATCAGCGGAGCGGGAACCTGCATGAAGTACCAGGCGTAGATCGGCCACTCGGAATAGGTCCGGGCGATGTCGGTGCGCAGCAGGAGGGATCCGTCTCGCCGCATCGTCGCGATCGCATCGATGATGCGCTGATTGCTGACGCCGGCGCGTTCGGCGATCGCCGTGGTGGGCGCGCGGCCGTCGATGCCGAGTTCGTGATGGATCACACGTTTCAGTTCCGGAGAAACAGTCCGTGCGGCCCGGGGGCGCGGCGGTCGGGCGCCGGGAACCTGCGCAACCTGCGCCGCGGACAGCGTGCGCAGCCGCCAGTTCCCGGCCTCGAAGAGCACCTCGGTGATGAGGTGAGTCCTCGCCCGCCGGATCGCCGGGTACTCCCCCAGCCGATTGAGCAGGAACCACGACGTGTCCGCCGTATCCTGTGCCATGAGTGTGAGCAGGAGGTCGCGGCCACCTGCCGTGAAGTCGACGCCGGCGACCATCGGATCATCCGACATCGCCTGTGCGGTCACGACCGATTCGCCTGGTGCGCATTCGATTTCGACCAGTGCGCCACGCCCCGGAGTCCCCGCGTCGTAGCCGGTGATCCAGATCAGGCCGGTATCGCGGAGCCGCTGGAACCGCCGCGACAACGTCACGGGGTCGACGGCCAGGATCGGCGCGAGTGCCTTCCACGATGCTCTCGGTTCGATCTGAAGAGCATGCATGAGTCCAAAATCGACATCATCTGGCTCGTAATCCTGCATGATTTGTCCTCTTGTGCCGATAAGGCTGCAAATTTACACGACGGAATTCACGTCGGGCCACTCTTCCACCAGTCACCTTCCGCTGATCCTCTTGGAGTTCACATGAGTTCTTCGCGCTGCCTCCGGGGAAACGACGCTGCCACGGCAGCGGTCGGATTCCTCGTGGTCATGGAGTTCGCCAGCGGCCTGTTGCAGGGGTGGTTCTCTCCGCTGCTGCCCGCCATCGGCGAACGTTTCGACGCATCGTCCGCCGCCTTGAACTGGGTGAGCGCAATGTATCTGCTGGGAACGGCTGCCTGCGTCCCCCTGATCGCCAAACTCGGTGACCTCTTCGGGCACAAACGGCTTCTCGTCGTCGCGACCGCTTCCGTTGCGCTCGGTTCTTTCCTCGTCGCGTTCGCGCGGTCGTTCGAATTACTGCTCGTCGGCCGGGCGTTGCAGGCACCGCTCGCGGCATTCCTCCCGCTCGAATTCGCGATCGTACGGGACCGCAATCCGGCCACGGCGGGCCGGAGCATCGGCCGACTCGTGGGGTCACTGACACTGGGCGCCGCCGTCGGCGGCCTGCTTTCAGGTTTCCTCCTCGACTCGATAATCGACAGTGTCGGCCTCGTGCTGCTGGTCCCCGCCGTCTTCATGACGATCTGCCTGCCCGTGGTCTACTTCCTCGTTCCGGAGACGACGGTACGCAAGACTGGGACCGTCGACTGGACCGGCGCCGTTCTGCTGACGGTCGGTCTACTCGGGGTGCTCGGCGGTGTCTCCAACGCGAGCACCTGGGGTTGGACGAGCGCCCTGACGTGGACCGCTATCGGGGTCGGGGCCGCAGTCCTCGTCGTATGGGTGCTCGTGGAACGACGAGTCCAGCACCCCCTCGTGGATCTCGACGTCGTCGGACGAGGAATGCGGGTGCCAATGCTGATGGCGTTGCTCTTCGGCGCCCAGTTGTTCGGTGTCCAGACCCCCAGCGCACTCTTCCTGCGCGCCACGCCGGAGACCAACGGCTACGGGCTGGGCGTCACCGCCTCGGTGACAGGTCTGATCCTGGCGCTGTTCGCGTTCGCGATGTTCGTCGGGGCATCCGTGAGCGACCGGCTCGCCCGATCCCCTCTCGCCGTTCCCGGATCGCTCGCACTGGGTGCAATCCTCGCTGCCGTCTCTTACGTGCTGATGATCGCCGTGCCGGGAAGCGTCGTACTGTTCGCCCTGTGGCTCGTCGTCGCGGGATTGGGCGGCGGAGTGGTGGTCGGGGTGCTGCCCACCGTCATCGTGCAGCAGGCGCCGCCGGATTCGGTCGGCATCGCGTCCGGCCTCTACAACACGTCCCGAACCGCTGCGGGAGCCGTGGCCGGGGCCGTGTTCGCCCTCGTGATGTCGTCGATGGTCACCCCGGCGCTTGCCGGTGGCAAGCAGATCCCCTCCGTGGGCGCCTATCACGTGGTGTGGGCACTCTGCGCGGCACTGTGCGTGCTCACAGCTCTCCTGGCCCTGAAACTCCGCCCGCCGGCGACCATCACCGAAAACGACAAGACCTCACGTGCCGACAACGAGCAAGTGCACGCCTGACATCCCCCTCCCCCCGAGAACCCGAACGAAAGGACATCGAAGTGTCTGTCGATCCACAACTCCTCGGCACCATCGACGAACTCGGCCCGCAATACACCGCATTGAGCGATGCGATCTGGGACAACCCCGAATTACGATGGGAAGAACACGCTTCCGTCGACGCACAGATCGCCGTCGCGGAGGCCGAGGGATTCACGGTCACCCGGGCGGTGGCCGGTATCCCGACCGCGTTCAGCGCCGAAGCCGGAAGCGGCAGCCCGGTGATCGCGATCATCGGCGAATACGACGCCCTCGCCGGACTGAGTCAGAAATCGGGAAGTGCCACCCCCGAACCGGAACCCGGCAACGAGACCGGGAACGGGCAGGGCTGCGGACACCACCTGCTCGGCGGCGGCTCCCTCCTGGCCGCGACCGCGGTCAAGCGGTACCTCGAGGCGAACGGGCTCCCCGGAACCGTCCGCTATTACGGCGCCCCCGCGGAGGAGGCCGCCGCCGGAAAGACGTTCATGGTCAAGGAGGGTGCGTTCGCGGACGTCGACGCCGCCGTCTCGTGGCATCCAGGCGACACCACCACCGTGCAACGTATCCGGACACTCGCCTACCTCCAGGCCTACGTCCGCTTCACCGGCATCGCCTCGCATGCAGGTGTCTCCCCCGAGCGCGGTCGCAGCGCGCTCGACGCACTCGAGCTCATGAACGTGGGCACGAATTTCCTGCGTGAGCACATGCCGTCGGATTGCCGGATTCACTACGCGATCCTCGACACCGGCGGTCGCTCACCCAATGTCGTCCAGGCCACCGCCGAGGCCTACTACCTGGTGCGGTCGCCCGACGTGGCCGGCATGCGCGAGCTGTTCGCCCGCGTGACGAAGATCGCCGAGGGCGCCGCCCTGATGACCGAGACCGCGGTCGAGATCGAGATCGACGGCGGATGCTCGGACATCCTGCCCAACACGGTCCTCGAGGATTCGATGCAGGAGCGGCTCCGCACCCTCGGACCGGTCCCTTTCGACGACACCGACCTCGAGTCCGCGGCAGCGTTCGTCACCGGGGCCGTAACGGGACGCACGGCGAGCACTCTCGGCGGTGAATTCGAGGGCGACGGAAGCGCGCTGCACACGGGGATCGTCACGTTCGACGCACGCACTCCGCGGCCGACGATGACCGGATCCAGCGACCTCGGCGACGTCAGCTGGGTGACACCGCTCGTGCAGTGTGCCACGGCGTGCGTCAGCGCCGGCACGGCCGCCCACTCGTGGCAGATGGTCGCCCAGGGCAAGCTTCCCGCCGCGCACAAGGGAATGATCCATGCCGCCAAGATCATGGCCACGACCGCCGCGGACCTCCTCACGGACACCGAGTTGCTGGCCTCGGCGCGCAAGGAGTTCACGGCGCGCACCTCCGAGACCCCTTACGATTCACCACTTCCCGACGGGGTCGTCGCCCCGCCTCTTCGCGACGCCGTCGCCGCGCAGTGATCTTCTGTCACCCACCCCGAGGAAGGAACCCGCACATGACTCTCGCCACCTCCGCAGGCGACACCACCGACTCGCGCACGGGAGCGCTGAAGGACACGGCGGCACAAGTGCTCCGGAACCACGAGGACGAACTGCTCGGACTGAGCCATCGCATTCACGGCACACCCGAGATCGCGTTCGAGGAGCATCAGGCCGCCGCGCTCGTCGGGGACGCCCTCCGAAGAGCAGGCTTCGACACGACCGTCGGCGTCTACGGACTCGACACGGCCGTCGAGGCGATCTACGGGAGCGGCGACCTCACCGTCGCGATCTGCGCCGAGTACGACGCGCTGCCCGAGGTCGGGCACGCGTGCGGGCACAACATGATCGCGGCCGCCGGGGTCGGCGCCGCCCTCGCTCTCGCGGCGGTCGCCGACGAGGCCGGTCTCCGGGTCAAACTGCTGGGCACCCCCGCCGAGGAGCACGGCGGCGGCAAGATTCCCATGCTCGAGGCAGGGGCGTGGGACGACGCGGCGTTGTCCCTGATGGTGCATGGCGCGTCGGGAACGGACATGCCTTGTGCCTCACTGTGGATGCAGGCGGTCGACCGGTTCGAGGTCACGTTCACCGGTCGCGCCGCGCACGCCGCCGGCGCACCCGAGCACGGAATCAACGCCGGTGCCGCCGCGACGATCGCGCTGAACGCCATCGGGCTGGTCCGCCAGCAGTTCCGGGCGAAAACACGCGTCAACGCGTTCGTCTCGCACGGCGGTGAGGTCACCAACATCATCCCGGCCAGGACCGTCGTACAGCTCGAGGTGCGGGCGCCGGAAATCGAGGAGTGGCGCGAAGTGAAGACCCGTGTGCTCGCCTGCTTCGAAGCGGGAGCCCTCGCCACGGGATGCGAGTGGACCTACACGACGACGGAACCGCCGTACGCACCGATGATCCAGAACCCGCTGCTCGCGAACATCTGGGACCGGAACCTGCAGGCCACCGGTCGCGAACTGACGTCCGCCTCACTGGGCGGAGGGTCCAGCGACATGGGGAACGTGTCCCAGGTCGTGCCGTCGATCCATCCCACGGTCGCCGTGCTCGGAAGCACCGCCATTCCACACAACTCCGACTTCGCCGACGCCGCAGCAAGTCCCGCCGCCGACGCCGCGGTCCTGGACGGTGCGACGGCCCTGGCGTGGAGGGTCCTCGACATCGCGCTGGACGCCGAGGTCCGCGGTGAACTGCTGCGTCTGCAGGCGGAACGGCCGAAGGGGTCCACCCGGATCGCGACCTGGGCGTGAGTGCCTACGTTTCACTGACGGACCTCTTCTCCCTCGGCATCGCGATCCCCTGTCACCGCGGCGCCGAGCGCGGGTGCCCCGACACGATCCGTAAATCGGCCCTCGGAGAAAGCGCCGAGGGCCGAGAACTCTACGGCGCAACCGGGTAGTGGCTGGTGACGGCAACCCGGTTCCAGGCGTTCATCACCGTCGCGAGCCAGCTGATCGCGGACACCTGCGCGTCGGTGAGGGAGCCGTCATCCCAGGTCCGCCGTTCCGGAACAGCGAGCGCGGTGACCTGCTCGGCGAGGGCGAGCGCCGCCCGCTCCTGGTCGCTGAAGTACTGCGCCTCCCACCACGCCGCGACGACCGCGAGTCGATCCGTCGTCTCCCCCTTCGCCAGGGCGTCACGGGTGTGCAGGCGAAGGCAGAAGGCGCAGCCGTTGAGCTGGGAGACGCGGATCTTCACCAACTCCACCAGGAGCGGGCCCACCCCCGCCGCTTCCAGGGCAGCTTTCACTTCGGCATCCATCTTCATCAGGCTCTGGTATACGGACGGGTGCTGCTTGCCGATATTCACGCTGGTCATAATGGTCCTTCTGTGTAGGTTGCCGAATGGTCGTGGGATCAGGGCGCCCACGCCGATAGTGCTGAAACGAGAATTGCCTGAAGATCGCACGGTGCCTGCCAGTCACGCAGACCACGCCGACCCCATGATGCGCTCCACCATGCTGATGCTGCGGAAGCCGGGAACGAAGTGCTCCAGCACATCGGCGTTGACCGTCCCGTAGGTGGTGTCCGGGCGATGGCCGAGCCCGTCGACGAAGGCACGCAGAAACTCGTTCTTGAAGTCACCCCGCGGATGGGCGGCGGCGATCTCCTCCACCTGGTCCGGGGCCAGCCCGTCCAGACCCAGCCCGACCACATCGGTGAGGACACCGAAATTCGTGGAAGCGACCTCGTCGCCCATCCGGCCGGGAATCCCAGGCGTGGTGTGCAGCGCGATCGCCGTCCAGACCACCTCCGCGGCGGCGTCGGAGAAACCGCGATCGAGCAGGAACTTGCGGGCGTGATCGGCCCCGTCGAGCTCGAACCGCTGCTCGACGTCCGAGAAGGGTGTGAGCAGGCCCGTGTCGTGGAAAAGGGCAGAGATGTAGAGCAGCTCAGGGTCCGGCTGCAGGCCGCGCTCGCGGGCCTCGAGCGTGCCGAAGAGGAACACCCGCCGCGAGTGGTGAAAGATCAGCGGGTTCGTCGTCTCCCTGATGAAACGAGTGGCCTCGGCTGCCGCCCGCGTCTCGGGAATCTCTACTCCTGCGATGATCTCGGTCATGGTCCTGCACTTTCCGGTGTCGATGTTGTAGAACGGACGGTGTGTCCGTCCCTCCACGGTGCCCTCCCTCGGCCCTCCGGCGCCGCCTCCGTCCGGCCACAAAGCACCCGAATCCGGACAGGCGGTGAGCGTGCACACGAGCCCCCACCCGCATCGGGTCGCGATCCTCGTCTACGACGGGGTGAAGCTTCTCGACGTCGCCGGCCCCGCCGAGGTGTTCGCGGAGGCCAATCGATGCGGCGCCGACTACCAGATCGTGTTGTTGTCACCGACCGGTGCCGACGTCGCGTCCTCGATCGGCATCACGATCTCCGTCGACGGCAACGCGGGATCGGAGCCCGCCCCCGACACCTTCCTCGTCGCAGGCGGCGACATCTACCCGCGCACCGCCATCGCCGGTGACCTCGTCGAGGCCACCGCCACCCTCGCGATGCGAGCCGCCCGGATCGGCTCCATCTGCACCGGAGCGTTCATCCTCGGCGCGGCCGGCCTCCTGGAGGGCAAACGCGCGACTACGCACTGGAAAGTCGCACACGAACTCGTCGCCCGGCACCCCACGACCCTCGTCTCACCCGACTCGATCTATGTTCGCGACGGCACCACGTACACATCCGCGGGCGTGAGCGCCGGCATCGACCTGGCGCTGGCGCTGGTCGAGGACGACCACGGCCCCGACCTGACCCGCGACGTCGCCCGCCGCCTGGTGGTCTACCTGCAGCGTGCGGGCGGACAATCGCAGTTCTCGGCCCCACTCCAGGGCCCACCGCCGCGCACTCCAGCCCTCCGCCGAATAGTGGATCTTGTGACGGCGGACCCCGCCGGGAACCACTCGCTCGCCGAACTCGCCCGACATCTCAATGTGAGCCCTCGACACCTCACGCGACTCTTCCGAACCGAGCTGTCCACCACACCGGCCCGGTACGTCGAGCTGGTCCGATTCGACCTGGCAAAGGCCCTCCTCGACCAGGGACACAACGCGACGCAGGCAGCATCACTCGCCGGATTCCCCAGCTACGAGAGCCTACGAAGAGTCTTCGTGCGGGAGCTGTCGATGTCGCCTACGGTCTACCAACGCCGCTTCGGCACTGCGCACCGCGCCGACGCAGGATAGCCCGAGACACGTGACTTTTCGTCACAGTCGGCCAATTGATCGGCTCGGCACACGTCCTCTTCGGTGAACGCGCGATCGGCTTCCTCGACGTTCTCCCGGTTCATGGCCCTGGGCGATGATCCCCTCCCGCCAGGGGGCGCCGACATCCACTCCGGCAGGTGGTCACTGATCTCGCAGGTCCGCGGGTCACCAAAACCCTTCTGTGGCTTGGGGGCTGTTTGGTGTCGATTTCACCACCCCTGCAACGGAAGTGAGGACCGAGCGAGCGCACTCCACCATAACGAAGCACACCCCGGTCGCGGCCACCGGGCCATCCGACGGGTTGCCGTCGATCATCGCCTGTCTCACCCACCGCCCAACGCTCACCCACGTCGACTGGACACGCCCAACAGGTCCGCCGCACCGAGATCGCAGACGATCCCGACGCGGACCAACTGGTCTGACCCTATGTTCCGGTCGAGTAAGTTCCGTTCGCGTGGTCGCTGATCGGTCCCCTCTACGGGTGGCCGATCGCCCACCGGTTCACCGCCTTGATCCCCTATCCCCGGAACCGGTCAGGGAACACGCTATCGGTGTTACCTTGACCCTTGTGTGTGGCGGTCGGCAATCTTCGCGGCGGCGCTCGGCGCTGCTTCTCGTCACCGTGCTCGCGACGATCGGTGCGGTGCTGACGGCCCTGCAGGCCAGCCACACCAACGCGGCGGGCGCGGTACACGAGGCGCTCCCGGCTCTCTTCGGTGCCGAAGCGCATCCGAACACTTCCACGTCCGCCACCGCCGACACGGTCTACCGGGGAACGGACCCGCCGGTGCATCTGCAGCTGACCTTGACCGCGTTCGCCGGAGCGTTGGCGGTGCTGGTGAGCGCGCTCGCACGGCGCCGCACCCCGGTGCGCGGCGCCGACTGCGGGCTGCCGTCCTGGCCGGTCCGCGCCCGGGCACCGTCCTCGACTTCGGCGGTGTCCCCGATGCCCGTGCGACGAAGCTCCTGTGTGCTGCGGGTGTGACAGGCCAGGCCTCGGCCGCCGCCGTACCGTCAGATCCATCACCTCTCCCACCCTCTCGTGACCGCCACCGGAATGTGCGCCGCACGCGTGTCATTCCCGCCCCGGCCGTGCCGCGTGGCCCGATAATCGTTCCAGCACCGGTTGATTCATTGCCGGTGGACCGTCGAATGAGGTGCCGTAATGCAATCCAAGACTGTTCTCAAACTCACCGGCGCCACCCTGGCCGCGGGGGTAATGCTGGCCGGGGTGATGTTCCCGATCGCCGCCGGACTCGGGTACGCATCCAACCGCGCCGCCGACAGCGTCGGTAATTCCTCGGCCGAATTGGCCGACGGGGTGGTGCCGGCGGTGACGACCATGACCGACGTCACCGGGAACCCGATCGCCTGGCTGTACGACCAGCGCCGTTTCGAGGTGCCCAGCGACCAGATCTCCAACGACATGAAACTGGCGATTCTCTCCATCGAGGACAGGCGGTTCGGCGAACATCAGGGGGTGGACTGGCAGGGCACGATGCGGGCGTTCTTCACCAACACCACCAGGGGTCAGATCGAACAGGGTGCCTCGACCATCAATCAGCAGTATGTGAAGAACTACCTGCTGCACGTGGTCGCCAAGACCGACGCCGAACGCCGTGCCGCGATCGAGACCACGCCCGTCCGCAAGATCCGGGAGATCCGGATGGCAATGACCCTCGATCAGGAACTCTCCAAAGAGGAAATTCTCACCCGGTATCTGAACCTGGTGCCGTTCGGCAACGGTTCCTTCGGGGTGCAGGACGCCGCCCGCACGTACTTCGGCATCGACGCCAAGGACCTGAACCTCGCGCAGTCGGCGATGCTCGCGGGCATGGTGCAGTCCAGCTCCGCACTCAACCCGTACACCAACCCAGAGGGGGTGTTCGAGCGCCGCAATGTCGTCCTGGACACCCTGATCGTCAATGTTCCGGACCGGGCCGCCGAGATCCGCGCCCTGAAGGAATCGCCGCTCGGAGTGCTTCCGAAACCGAACAACCTGCCCCGCGGATGCATCGCCGCCGGCGACCGCGGGTTCTTCTGCGACTACGCGTTGCAGTACCTCCAGACCGTCGGATTGTCTCGGGAGCAGATCGAAAAGGGCGGCTACCTGATCCGCACCACCCTCGATCCGGCCGTGCAGGGATCGGTGAAGTCGGCGGTGTCCACCCACGCCGACCCGAAACTCCCTGACATCGCGAGTGTGATGAACGTCGTCCAGCCCGGGCAGGACCAACATCGGGTCCTGGCCATGGCGGGCAGCCGCAACTACGGCCTGGACGCGGCCGCCGCCGAGACGGTTCAGGAGTTGCCCTATTCACTGTCCGGGCACGGCGCCGGATCGGTATTCAAGGTCTTCACCACCGCAGCGGCCATGGAGAAGGGTCTGCGACTCAATACGATCCTCGACGTGCCCGGCCGGTTCGACGCCCGCGGGATGGGTGACGGCGGCGCCCCCGGTTGCCCGGCGGCGACCTACTGCGTTCAGAACGCCGCCCCGTATCCGCGAGCACTGTCGGTCACCGACGCCCTCGCCCAGTCACCGAATACCGCGTTCGTGAAACTTCTCCAGACCACCGGGGTGGATGCGACGGTGGACATGGCAGTGCGTCTCGGCATGCGGTCGTACAGCGAACCGGGCACCTCCGGGTTCGGAGACCAGAGCCTGGCCGACATGCAGAAGGACCAGAATCTGGGGTCGTTCACCCTCGGCCCGGTGTGGATCAACCCGCTCGAACTGTCGAATGTCGCCGCGACCCTGGCCTCACACGGCAAGTGGTGCCCACCGACCCCGATCGACTCGATCGTCGACCGCGAGGGCCGGCCGGTCCCTCTCACCCAGCAAGCCTGCGAGCAGGTCGTCGATCCCGGCCTGGCCGACACCCTGTCCAACGGGCTCAGCAAGGACGACCTGCCCGGTGGCACGGCGTCGGCCGCGGCCGCGGCCGCCGGGTGGAAGCTGCCGATGTCCGGCAAGACCGGGACCACCGAATCGCACATGTCGTCGGCATTCATCGGGTACACCAACAACCTGGCCGGCAGCGTCTACGTATTCGGGGACTCGCCGACCCCCGGCCAGATCTGCACCAGCCCGCTGCGCTCGTGTGGGGACGGCAACCTGTTCGGCGGCACCGAGCCGGCCCGCACCTGGTTCACGGCGATGATGCCGATCGCGAACAACTTCGGCCCCACCACCCTGCCTCCGATCGACCCGCGCTACGCCCGCTGACCGGACGACGGGCGTGCCCACCCGTAGGCATATCCGTCGGAAGTACGAGCTGCTGTGACGATCGCGACGATACAGTCCTCCTCGCAGTCGAGCACTACGAAGTCGAGGACCTCGCACCAGAACCGCGCCAGCACCTCAGGGTCGCGGCAACCGAGCACGAGTTCACTGAGTACTCATGCAACGACGGTAAGCCTTCGAGTCGACTCGAAGGTCAAGCGCGGAGGGCGAGAAATTTGTGATCAACGGCGTCCGACCAGTAGCCGAATCAGGGACCGGTCACCGACCCTCATCCGGTATACCGGTATGCCGGTGTGCGTCCCGCAATCGCGCCAACGGTGGACTCCTCGGCAGTATGTTTGAGACATGAAGGCCTTACTCGCCCTTCCTTTGCTGCTCCTCGCACTCGTCGTCACGGGCTGCTCCGACGAGGACAACACACCATCGACGGACGGTAACACCAACGGCACCGAGATCGAGGTCGGCGGCGGCGACGCACTGCAGTGGGGCGATGGCGGGTACGGAGTCGTTCTGGCCCACGGTGCCGTCTTCGACGCTGCCAGCTGGGAGAGGCAGGCCGCGGCGATCGCCGACCAGGGTGCCACTGTGATCGCAGTCGAGGACATCGCGCCGGAGTCGATCGCCGCCGCCGTAGCGAAGCTCCAGAACGACGGGCACGCCGACGTCGCGCTGGTGGGCGGAAGTGCGGGCGCCGATGCGATCTTGCAACTGGCCTCGCAGCAGCCCGACCTTTCCGACCAGCTGGTTCTGCTCTCCCCCAACCGGGTTGTCGACGGCCTCGGCGGGGAGCCCAAGCTGTTCATCGCGAGCGAGGACGAGCCCGTCGCCAACGTGTCGCAGCAACTCGCCGACAGCTCACCGGGCGATGACAATGTGGTGATCCTTCTGCCTGGTTCCGCCCACGGACAGAACATCTTCGCCGGTGAGAACGCTGACGCGGCATTGGATGCGATCCTTCAGCGGCTGGCCAACTGAGGACCTTCCTTCCGGGCAGCGGCCACGAATCACGCGGAGCGAAAGCACATTCCGCACCGAGCTCGATGATCCGCTACTTCGCCGACATGCGTCGCGCTCGTTCCGTCTTCGACTATGCCTACGCGTAACCATTTCGAGAGTGAGCCGTAGCTGACGGTCGCAGGCCTGAGCGCGGTCCGGGCGTCACCCACGTCCGTTTCGGCCTTCGCTGCACCGACACAACGGGAGAACGCTCTTTCAGAACTCGGCTGCACAGAGACCTCGAGTCTCCCCCTGCATTGATGGGCCGCAGTAATGATCTGCCCAACTATCTCTACTCACCGGAGAAACAATACGTCCCACAGAAGTATTCAAGGATCCACGCGCGGCGGCAGAATTCATCCCACCGTTGGTTCGGCAACGGGGCACCCCATGAACAATCATGGACGGCATGGCGAATACGAGCACCCAACCAGGCGACACCGTCCGAGAGTCATACTCGGCCAGATCCCAGGAGTACGCGAATCTCTTTGGCTCCATGACGTCGACACACCCAACCGATCGGGCCCTGGTGAGCAGCTGGGCCGCCACCCTGACAGGTCCCGTGCTCGACGCTGGGTGCGGCCCGGGGCAGTGGACAGACTTCTTGGCCGAGTGCGGACCAGCCGTGAGCGGGATCGATCTGGTGCCTGAGTTCGTTGAACGAGCTCGAATGGAGTATCCAGGCCTTTCCTTCGAAGTCGGCGGCTTCGAGGCATTGGACACCACGACAGAATCACTGGGTGGTGTGCTTTCCTGGTACTCGCTCATTCACCACAGTCCGCAGGACATCCAGACTCCGCTCGCCGAGTTCGCGCGCGTGATTCGGCCGGGTGGAGGGTTATTGGTGGGCTTCTTCGAAGCAGCAACCGTAGGGACATTCGACCATGCCGTAACCACTGCCTATCGATGGCCTGTTGCCGAACTCAGCCAGAAATTGGTCACGGCCGGCTTCGAGGTGATCGAGACGCATACGCGAACGGGGATCGGCCACAGGCCTCACGGCGCAATCACCGCACGCCGGCAAACTAGACCGCTAGCCGATCGGCCTTCGGGACGGGCCACCGACTGCTGCCCACACGACCGATGAATTCCGCGTCGCCGCGCAGTCTGTATGTAATGAATGCCCCTTCCGCTCCTGCGGGAGGCACGAAGATTCGGTGAAGGAGCGTGCACATCATGGACCGGGAGAACGTGAGCGCCACCCTGACTGTCGCCGTGCCCGCTACCAGGGTGTTCGCCGTGCTGGCCGACCCGACAACCCATTCTGTGATCGACGGCACCGGCTGGGTGCAGCAAGCCGCCGACCGGTCGCCGCTGACCGAGGTTGGGCAGATCTTCCGGATGGACATGTATCACCCAAACCATCCACACGGCGAATATCAGGTGGCCAACCAGGTCCAGGTGCTCGACCCACCTCGCGCCATCGGCTGGCTGACCGGGCAGGAGAATGACGACGGTCACCTGGAGTTCGGCGGCTGGATCTGGCGTTACGACCTGGTGCCGCTTGGTCCGTCCGAGACCGAGGTCACGCTCACCTACGACTGGTCGGCGGTGCCGCAGTTCATCCGGGAATACCTCCAGTTCCCGCCGTTCGGTCCTGAGCATCTCACCAACTCGCTGCACCACCTGGCCGAGTTTGCCACAGCGACGTCTCGGGCTCGGACTCCCGACGGCTAGGCATCTGCCGGTCGGCCCCGACGCGGAGAGCGAGAAAATGCACGCCGGTTTCCGGCGTGGAGGACAGCGCCCCAACCTTGATCGCCATCGAGTGATCCTACGGTTGGGCGAACCGCTCGAGCAGCCATGAATCGATGCCGCTGAGCGCCGTCCTGGCCATTGCCGTGGGGTGGCCCGTGAACCCGTGGGGCGACTCGGGATAGATCCGGAGTTCGCCGTCATTGCCGACGGCGGAGAGCCGACCTGCCATCGCGAGGTTGTCTTCCAACAGCACGTCTGTGCTCCCGACGACCAGCAGCGCCGGGGGAAGGCCGTGGAGGTCACCGTAGATGGGAGAAATGTCGGGAGCGGTGCGATCTTCCACGTGGCCCACGTAGGCCTGGAGAAAATATTCGTCTGCGATCCGACGTCCGGCCGGAGTCTGCGCGCTCAAGTCATAGGTGCCGAATTGGAGTGCGGCGCCGGTGAACCCCTCGACGTCGCCGCTGTCCCTCAGTCGGAGCAGGGTTGCCAGAGCGAGTGTCGCTCCCGCCGATCGCCCCCCGATCGCCAGTCGGGAGGATCCGAAGTGGTCATCAGCGTGTTCAACGAGCCAGAGCGCCGCCGCCTCGCAGTCGTCGGGTGCGGCCGGCCACGGGTGCTCGGGCGCCAGCCGGTAGTCGACGCTGACGACGGCGATATGGAGAGTGTCTGCGAGCCTGCGGTTACGCCCGTCGTCTCGCGCTGCGGAGTCCATGTAGAAGCCGCCCCCGTGTATGTCCAGGTAGACGCCCCGCGCTCGGCCCTCTGTGGGAGTGAAAATCCTCACCGGGACACGCACTCCCGCGGCTTCGACCATCTTTTCAATCGCCGGTGGATCGGCGGGAGAAGTAGCGGACCGCCTCGCCCGCGTTTCCCTCAACTCCTCGGGAGAGCTGGGGCCACGGCCGGCTGCCCGCGAGTTGTAGAAACTCCGAGCTTCATCGACCTGGTCCGCAGGCACGTCAGCCAATAAATCGTCCAGCGCGAACCGCACGCGCCCTCCTCACACTCGGGGATCTCATCACGACCCTATTGCCGCGTCGCGCTCGGCACCGTTCAACCCGCCTGGGTTTTGCGCGGTCCCTCGGCACGCGCAGAACGGCGCTATGGCGTTACACCGGACAACCGCTCAGCAGCAGAGCTGTCGCCGGTCACATTAACCACTTCCCAACGGTTTTCCCTGTTCGCGATCCTGTCGAGATGGTATCTGTGCGGATGGCTGCAAGAGTTCGTCACGGGTACCGGGCATGCCGCTGTGACCCCGTTCGGAGGATTTGACTGCCAGAACCTGGTTGATCCCGAGTCGATTACCCGCAAAAGCCAACGCCGCGCCGGCCATGTACAGCCGCCATACCCGTGCCCGACCGGCGCTGCTGTACGCCACCGCCTCGTCCCAGTTCGCCTCGAGGTTCCCCACCCAGGCCCGCAGAGTCAACGCGTAGTGCTCGCGCAGCGACTCGACGTCGCGCACCTCGAAACCGGCCCCTTCGAGCGCCTCGATCATCGGCGCGATCGGTTCGATTTCTCCGTCGGGGAAAACATAGCGATCTATGAAGGACGTCTTGGAGAACGTGGCATCGGATTTGCCTGGTCGCCGCGAGATCGCGTGGTTGAGCAACCGCCCCCGCGGGCGTAGCAACGCGAACAGGTCCGCGGCATAGGTCGACAGCATCGCGGCACCGACGTGCTCGGCCATGCCGATGCTCGAAATCGCATCGTAGGGACCGTCGGCGACGTCGCGGTAGTCCTGAACCCGGATCTGCACCAAGTCCCCCACGCCCGCGTCGACCATCCGTTTGCCGGCGTACTTCGCCTGCTCGTGGGACAGGGTGACACCGACGACGTGCACGCCGTACTCCCGGGCCGCATGCAACGCGAAGGTCCCCCACCCGCAGCCGACGTCGAGTACCCGCATCCCCGCGGTCAGGCCGAGCTTGCGCGCAACCAGATCGCATTTGGCGTACTGGGCCGCATCCAGATCCTCGCTCTGCTGCACCCAGTACGCGCATGAGTAGGTCATCGACTCACCGAGCACGAGCCGGTAGAAGTCGTTGCCGACGTCGTAGTGGTGACTGATCGCGGCGGCGTCACGACCCTTGTCATGCCGGTGCCCGCGCGCGAGTTTCATCTCCTCCGCCGGCGGCTTCGGTGGCAGACCGATGATCCCCAGACGCAGCGCCGCTGTCACCAGCGCCTTCTTCGTTTGTCTGTCTATCCGTACACCGGGACCCCTACTCGGGTCCGACATCTGCTCCAACACATCCAGTCCAGCAAGCAGGTCGCCCTCGATGTCGATATCGCCGGAGACGTAGGCCCGAGCGAAACCGAGGTCGTTGGGCGCCCACAGTAACCGCCGAAGACCACGCCGATTGACGATGTGCACCTGCCACGGCGCATCCGAAGGCCCACTGCGACTACCGTCCCAACACCTGATCCCTACCGGGACCTGCGCACCCAGCACGGCACGAACCAGCGGCGCCACCGTGTCAGAGACCGTCATACACACCTCCATCAGAGTGTGGGTCCGCACCACCGCGGCTGTTCAGTTCACCGCGCTCGTCGTGACCCACAGGCCTGTCAACCCGCACCAGACGTCCTGCAAACCAACCTCGTCGACCATATCGACGGAACCCCCATCGCCGCACACCATCACACCAATTCCCGCTCGGCGTCACCCCTGCTTCTCGACGCCGACTCGCCGTCGTCGAATGGGCTCGACTCACGCCGTTTGTCGTTCCTTCGGCACCAGCAGGGCAAGCAGCGCGATTGCCAGGCCGCCGCCGACGAGGTACAGCCCCCAACGGCCGCTGAGCACGTTGTCGTAGTTGTCGCGGACGAAGTCACCGACGCGGTCATGGAGCCGCCACAGGAACACCGCAGTGGTACCGACCCCCACGATCACGCCCAGCCACCCGGCCGCGCGTGAACCCACCAGGGCGGCGACCAGCAGCAGAATCGCAGCCAGCAGCAGCAGCGCCGTCGCCGACTTGTAGAACACCACGGACTGATACTCGACCTGCTCGAAGGTGAACCCGGTGGGGAAACCGTCGCGCAGATCGATCAGCGCGACATCGCTCGGCTGTATTTCGCCGACGATCGGAAAGAAGGCGCCGACCGCGACCGCGATGGCGCACGCGAACAGGACCAGATGCACGAAGGTGCGCATGGGCGTTCTCCTCTGTCGGGTGACGAGGTGCTCGCGCCCACAGTATCCCCGTGCAGCTGCTCGCTCTGCCCGAACACGATCGCGCCGCCGACTCCGAGCGAACGGATCAGGCGCCATCGGCTCCGGCGTTACGATTGCGTCGAAGAGTCCGTCCGAGAGCCAGGGGTACCCATGTCGGATCTGGATCAGGCGTTTGCCGACGCACAGGAGAACATCAAGAAGCTCACCTCGAGGCCGGCCAACGATGAACTGCTGCGGCTGTACGCGCTGTACAAGCAGGGGTCGAAGGGTGACGTCGAGGGCAAGCGGCCCGGTCGGCTCGACATGGTCAACCGCGCCAAGTACGACGCCTGGGCCAAGTTGACAGGTACGAGCAGCGCCGACGCCAAGCAGGGCTACGTCGACCTGGTAGCCCGGCTCACGCAGGGAACCAGTTCGGCTGGATGAACGATCCCGCGTGATCCAGCGGTCGCCCCGGCGTGGACCTGGCACGATATCGGGGTGACTGATTCCAAGCGGGTCCTCGTCCTCGGCTCGGGATTCGCCGGCCTATGGGCCGCGCTGGGAGCGGCCCGGCGGCTCGACGAACTCGACGCAGCAGACACCGTCGATGTCACGGTGATCAGTAAGCAGCCGTTCCACGACATCCGGGTCCGCAATTACGAGGCAGACCTGAGTGCGTGCCGCATCCCACTGAGCGACGTGCTCGACCCGGTCGACGTCGGGCACGTCGCCGCCGAGGTGACGGCGATCGACACCGCCGCGCGCAGCGTCACCCTCTCGGGTCACGGGGCACAGCACACACAGCGGTACGACCGCTTGGTCCTGGCACTGGGCAGTCGGGTAGCGAAACCCGACATCCCCGGTTTGCGGGAATTCGGTTTCGACGTGGACACCTACGACGGCGCTACGAAGCTACAGCGCCACCTGGCCGCGCTGTCCGACGGCCGAGCGGACGTGGGTGCGGCGACCGTGGTGGTGGTCGGCGCCGGACTTACGGGTATCGAGACGGCGTCCGAGTTGCCCGGAATGCTGGCAAAGGTGTGCGCGGGACGCAACGTCGAACCGCGGGTGGTGCTGATCGACCACAACCCCTACGTCGGTTCCGACATGGGAGCATCGGCGCGACCGGTAATCGAAGCGGCTCTGTCCGACAACGGCGTCGAGACGATGACCGGTGTCGGCGTCGCAGCTGTCGACGAGCACGGAGTGACGCTCTCCTCCGGTGAGGTGCTGGCCGCGGGCACCGTCGTCTGGTGTGCGGGCATGCGGGCGAATCCGCTGACCGCGCAGCTCGGTCCCGACCGCGACCGGCTCGGTCGCTTGCCGGTCGACGACTATCTGCGGGTGGTCGGCTGGCCCGGAGTATTCGCCGCCGGTGACGTCGCCGCGGCACGGGTGGACGATGGCCACCTGTCGGTGATGTCGTGCCAGCATGGGCGCCCGATGGGCCGCTACGCGGGCTACAACGTCATCGGCGATCTTCTCGGGGAGCCGATGCTCCCGCTCCGGATCCCTTGGTACGCTACGATTCTCGACCTGGGACCGGCGGGGGCGGTGTACACCGAGGGGTGGGATCGCCAGGTGGTGTCGCGCGGTGCGCAAGCCAAAGCCACCAAGGTCACGATCAACACCCGACGCATCTATCCCCCGTTGAACCGAGACCGCGACGCGCTGCTTGCCGCCGCCGCGCCGGCGCTGCAGGCACGACCCGATCCCGGACAATGACTCTCAGGTAGTTGACGACCGTGTCGCCCTATGCGGCAGCAGAGTAGCGGTCGAGGTCGTCGACCGCGCCGTCCCCCTCGTCGATCACCAGGGTGGCCAGGTCGTCGCGACTATACGACCGGCATGCCGGTCGCCCGCCAGACCGGAGCCGGTCACCTCCGACGGCGAAGTCATAACCCGCCAGAAACTGACCTGTTCACACTGGTGCCGGCACCGATTCCCCTGGAACCTGACCGGGGATCAGCTTGGACGCGAAGACACGGGCACGCCCCAGGCGCTCCCCTGCTCGCGATCGAGCACCGTGACCGACTTGTTCTTCAGCCCGAAGATGTAGACCAGCAAGCTGACCCCGATCACAACCGTCACGTAGGAGATGAACCAGCCCACGTGACCGGCCGATTTGGACGCCTGGAAAAGTACCGGCGCCGTACCGCCGAAGATGGAATTCGCGAGCGCATAACCCAGTCCGACCCCCAAGGCACGGATGTCGGCGGGGAACAGCTCCGCCTTCACGATCGCGTTGATCGAGGTGTAACCGGTGAGGATGACGTAGCCGACCGCGACCAGCACGAACGCCGATAGCGGCGAGGTGGTCCGCGGAAGATAGGTGAGCAGGACGTAGGTGTAGAGGACTCCACCCACACCGAAGAAGATCAGGAGCGGCTTGCGCCCGACCCGGTCGCTGATGATGCCGCCGATCGGCTGCAGCAGCAACAGCAAGATCAGCCCCAGCAGGTTGATCCAGGTTGCCGTCAGCGCCCGGTCGGCCCCGAAGGTGGACTTCACAATCGCCGGCGCGTTGACACTGTAGGTGTAGAACGCGACCGTTCCACCCGCGGTAATGAGGAACACCAGCAGCAGCGGACGCCAGTGCTTGGTGAACAACTCCGTCAAGGACCCCGCCGTCCGGTCCTCCCCCGCACGGATGGCCTTCAGATGCGACTCGCTGAGCGACTCGTCCATCGAGCGCCGAATCCACAGCACGACCAGGGCAGCGATCCCGCCGATGAAGAAGCCGATCCGCCATCCCCAATCGTTCAACGTCTCGACATCGAGAACGCTGAGCGCGATCAGGAGCGTGAACTGCGCGAGCACGTGACCTCCCACGAGGGTCACGTACTGGAAAGACGACAGGAAGCCGCGCCGATTCGCGGTCGCCGCTTCGGACATGTACGTCGCCGAGGTGCCGTACTCCCCACCCGTGGCAAATCCCTGTACCAGGCGAGCGACGACCAAAATCACTGCCGCCCAATACCCGATGACTTCACGTGTCGGCATGACCGCCACCAAGAAGGAGCACGACGACATGATGGTGATGCTGAGCATCAGGGCCGCCTTGCGGCCACGGCGGTCGGCGAACCGGCCGAAGAACCAGGACCCCACCGGTCGCATGACGAAGGTGACCGCGAAGATCGCATAGATGTACAGCGTGGAGTTGGCGTCGTTCTCGTCGAAGAATTGCGCCTCGAAGTACGTGGCGAAGACCGTGTAGATGTACACGTCGTACCACTCGACGAGGTTTCCTGCCGAGCCCTTCATCGTGTTGAGCACCGCCCGCCGGGTGCTCGTCGGAGCGCGGGTTGGACCGGACGGAGTCGCGTCATCGCTCATCCGTAGACGATAGCGGATCGACGCCCCAACCTGGTCGAGTCACCGAGGGGCGGTGTCAATCCGCTCCCCGGTTCGTCACCACACAGTCAGCGCACCGCAGGGATCAGGGAGGTGACCCTGTCCCCCCGTACTTACGTTCCTTTACAGAATCTTTCGCTACGAAATACTCACCAACGCGCACACGCTGAGCCGGACCCTCCCCCCGCACCACACCGATCAAAACCGCACTCGAGTTGCTCGACCACCGCCCTGCCGTGTACAGCACCGAGCAGCGAATGGTTCTCGGGGCCAATACGTATCGGTCCCTTGACCTGTCGGAATCCGAAGAGGAGCCGTCCTGCCTGCATCCATCCATGCACCATCCCGTGCCGGAACCCGGTGTCCGGTAGCGGCTCGGCTTCCTAACTAGTCGGGCAGAATCTCGACGTACCCGTCCGTTCCGTTCACGCGGATTCGCTGCCCGTCGCGGATCAGCCGGGTGGCGTTCTCCACGCCCACGACCGCCGGCACGCCGTACTCCCGCGCGATGACCGCACCGTGGGTCATCAATCCGCCTACCTCCGTGACCAATCCGTCGGTGGCGACGAACAAGGGAGTCCAGCTCGGATCGGTGTAGGCAGTGACCAGGATGTCACCCGCCACCAGGTCGGCCTGCGACATGTCCGAAATAACCCGTGCCCGCCCTTCCACGATCCCGGCGGACACCGGTAGACCGGCCAGCGCTTCCGCCGGTACGTCTTCGCGGCGATACTCCCCGGAGACAGCTTCCCCATTCGATGTGAGCACCCGGGGAGGCGTGAGCATCCCATACGAGCGGAACGCTTCCTTTCTCTCACGCACGAGGCGGTCGCACGGTCGGTGTGTGGCCACGACCTTGCGGAGTTCGTCGAACGTCAGGTAGAAGACGTCCTCCTGCTCGCGAATCCCGTGTGCCTCCACGAGACGGCCGGCCTCGCGCAACAGGGCCTGTTTGTAGGCGAAGTAGCGGCCGACCATGGCGTACTTGGGATATTCCCGGTATCCCGCAAAGGTGCGGACGCGGTCGATCATGGGCTTGGTCTCGTCGGCCTTGCGTTCCCCGTCAGGCAAGGCGCGTAGGCGATCCAGCAGCTCTTTCTCTTTCTGCTCGGCCTCGCGGAGACCGCGCTCGAAGCGCTGCTTGCCTGCGCCCGGTCCGAAGTTTTCGATGTTGCTCATGATCGTCGGCACGAGCGTGGTGGGGCGATCACTCCAGCGCGGCCTCGTGATGTCGATCTCGCCGACGCAGCGCATGCCGTACTTGTCGAGGTACCCCTCGATGGTCGCTCGTGCCTCCGGGCCGCCCGTGAGCTTCTCCAGTGCGCCCAGGAACCTCTCGTCCTCGATACCCGCGTGCTCGACGTGCCGAAGAAAGGCCACCACGTCCGGGTGGGGCCGGAGCGCGTCGGCGACGTCCAGAAGCGCGAGGCCCATCTCCGAAGTGACGTTGTGGGGAACCGACTGCGTGAGCGTGTCGGCAGCGTTCTTCTCGCCCAGCCACTCCCGCAAGCGGTCGTTGAGCCATCCGGTGGCCTCCATTGCCGTCGTGATCACCTGCCCGCTGCGCGGATCGAACAGGATTCGCCTCAGCTCCTGGATATCGGCCTCGATGAAGTCGAGCAGTTCCGATCCGGACTTGGTCACGATGTCGCGCTTCATGGCCGCAAGCGAAACCTCGCTGCCTGCGATCAGTTCGGCGACGATAGCCGGATCGGGGTCGATCAGGGCGGGTGCACCACCGGCCGGTGCGCCGACGGGCACCTCGTCCGCAGACGACCGGATGAAGTCGCCGCGGTCGAGGACGGTCTGCAGCGCGTCCCCGATGAGCGGATCGGACTTGCCGAGCGTCTCCACCAGGGCTGCGCTACTCGCGGGCGAAGCCAGACGCTGGGTGACGTCGACGAAAAGCCGGCCACCGGCTTCACGCATCGGCGCCGGACTTGTCAGTTGCCACACCGAGATCCCGAGAGGCTTCATCGGATCGGTCATCATCTGCTGGTGGCCGACGGAGACGTACACGTGGTTTTCTCCATCGTCGACCACAGGGATCGGGAACAGCGTGGTGATCGGTCTGCTCTGGACGATCAGAAAGCCATCGTCGACCAAACACCATTCGATGTCCTGGGGGCAGCCGAAGTGCGCTTCGATGTCACGCCCCACCTGCGCAAGGCGCACGATCTGTGCGTCGGTCAGCACCGGCCGGTACTGCCACTCCGGTTCGATCTCCTGTATGTACGTCCCCCCTTTCGGTGCCGCCCGGACGGCGCGCTGTTTGCCGGCGACCGTCTTGTCGACGACCGCGCCGTCGCGCACCCTGTACACGTCCGCGTTCACCAGGCCGGAAACCAGTGCCTCGCCGAGCCCGAACCCCGCGTCCACGGTGGCGACCGTCCGGTCGGAGGTGACGGGGTCGGCGGTGAACAGGATTCCGGACGCCTGCGGGAACACCATCCGCTGCACGACCACGGCCATGTGGACCTTCCGGTGGTCGAAGCCGTTCTTCAGACGGTAGGCGATCGCCCGCTCGGTGAACAGCGAACCCCAGCACCGGCTCACGTGCCGGAGAATCGCCACGGCGCCCACAATGTTCAGGTACGTGTCCTGCTGGCCGGCGAAGGACGCCGTCGGCAGATCCTCGGCCGTCGCGCTGGACCGGACCGCGAAGGCGGCGTGTTCGCCGAGCCGGGTGACCGAGCGGACGATCTCCGTCGCCAGATCGTCCGGGATGTCGCTCTCTTCGATCACACGGCGGATCTGCACGCTCAGCACCCGGATCACGTCTCGATCATCCGGCCCGACGTGCGACAACTGTTCGAGCAGATCGTCGATTTCCGGTATATCGGCCATGACCCTCCGGAAGGCATCCGTCGTCACGCAGACGCCGTCCGGCACATCTATGCCGTCGAGGCGCGACAGTTCTGCGAGGTTCGCACCTTTGCCACCGATGACGGCACCCTGCGACCGGTCGGTCTCCTGGAAGTCCAGCACATAACTCATTCCGCTTCCCCACCTGTCGATACGAATTTCTACGGGCGAGTATGGACCACAGAACCGAATCTCATGAGGGCGGACAACCGTGTATAACGTGGAAGGGGGAAGGGTCCATGAGGACCGGGCCGATGCCCTGTTCCACGCACTGTCCGACCGAACGAGGCGCGACATCATGCGTCGCGTGCTGGCCGGCGAGCATTCCGTCTCGGCACTGGCAGCGAAGTACGACCTGAGTTTCGCTGCGGTACAGAAGCACGTCGCCGTCCTCCAGAAGTCCGGCCTACTCGTCAAACGACGCAGCGCCCTGCTCGACACCATTCAGGAAGTCGGAGCCGACCACCTGCTGTTCTCCGCCGAATACCCGTTCGAAGACATGCGACAGGCCGCCACCTGGTTCGACCGGCCATTGGTCCAGGCACTACCCGCCCGCCGACACCTCCGCGGCCAATACCGACGACAAGAACTCCTCCGAGATCGCCGGCCCACGTGACGGCCGGGGCCGTTGCGTCTGAATGGCCCGCAACCGCGCAACAAGGTGCATCATGGGCGGCCCCTCGTCACACAGAAGCCTGATCACGCCCAGACGCGCGCACTGTGCGGCAAGCGGGATCAGAGCATCCAGGGCCTCCTGCTCATCACCGGCGACGAGAACCGACACGACGTGCAACAGTCGCGCTCGCAGCAGCGCACGGGGACGTGCCTGGGTCGCTATACGCTCTACCAGGGCAGCTGCCCTCTCACGGGCATCGAGCGCGCTCGGCAGCGACTTCTCTGCCATCAGCCGCCGGATCGCCGAATCCTCCTCGAGTTCTGCTGTCACCTCGACGATCCCGTCCACCAGATCCGGCACAGGTGCGGGAGTGTCCGGGTCGCCCTCGGTCAGGTGCTGCGCAGGATCGGCTGCCGACAGCCCCAACCTCGTCCGCTCGTTGCCGATACGGGCGGCCAGCCTCGGCAGCACCAACTCGGCGGCGATCTGTGCACCGTCGTCCAGCCGCTGGGCAGCCGCTGTGATATCTCCCCGGATGGCCTTGATCCGGGATCCGGTGCCGAACGTGACGAGCATGAAATCGACGACACCGCCCTCCGAGCCGAGTTGATAGCTCTCGTCCAGCAGCCGTTCGGCCTCGTCCAACTCGCCACGCTCGTACAGCAGATCCCCCAGCATTGCGCTTGCGAGCCTCGTGGAATACGAGTGGAGACCTCCCGCCTCACGCGCGAGACCATAGGCCAACCGAAAATACCGCTCGGCCTCCTCCACGCGCAGCATCTCGTTTGCCGCGATCCCGGAAAAGCAGTGCCCGTATACCCCAGTGAACGGCCCCGTCGTGCGCGCGTGGAAGGGCGCCCCCCATTCCTGCCACCGCTGTGCGGCGTCGAAGTCGAAGCGGTGAATCGCCTCGTAGGACGCGACGTTGGATGCAGCGGCGAGGACGAACGGGCGCAGGGTCTTCTGCCGGTCCAGGCAGTCCGACACCAACTCGGTCAGCCCGTCGATGCGGTCCCCGAAGAGGTCCGCGACTCCCCTCACCAGCGCGGCGTCGACACGCAGGTCGGCCGTAGTGGTGTCGGCGGCGGGTAGGTCGGCGATACAGGCATCGAGAGAACGAAGTGATTCCTCCACGATGGTGTGGTCATGGTGGAGCAGTACGTGCGCCCAGGCGAGGGCGAGCTGCAGGTGGGGGCGATCCGCCGCCAGTGCCCGGGGAACCTTGTCGATCAGACCCAGCACCGACGCGAGCTGCGAGTGCTCGATCAGCGCCAGCCCTCGTGCGTCGACGAGGTCCGCCGCGAGTTCCCGGTCCCCGGCGGCCAGTGCCTGACCGACAGCCTCGCTCAGCAGATCGTGCGCGGCGAACCACTGCGACGCCGTGCGATGCAGTTCGGCGATGCGCGCGGGATGATCGCGCTGCATACGACGACGCAAGAAATCGGCGAACAAGTGGTGATACCGAAACCACTCTCGTTCGTCGTCGAGTGCACGGAGGAACAGATCGCGTTCCTCGATGTGTTCGAGTAGCGCTTGGCCGTCGTCGACGCGCGCGAGCACGGCCGCGAGATCACCGCAGAGCCGTTCGGTGACCGACGTCGCCAGCATGAATTCGAGGAGGTCGGGCTCGAGGGCGCTGAGAACGTTCTCGGCGAGGTACTCACCGATGCCTCGGTGTCGGCCCGACAGGTGGCTGATGAATTCAGCTGGATCGTCACGCCCGCGCAAAGACAGCGACGCCAACTGCAAGGCCGCGACCCACCCCTCGGTGGAGTCCCTCAGGTCGGAGATCTCGCCCTGTTCAAGGGTCAGTCCACACATATCGACGAGGAACTCCCGGGATTCGTCCAGGTCGAACCGGAGGGCAGCGGCGTCGAGCTCGACCAGTTCGTCACGGACCCGCATTCGGCTGAGTGGCAATCCCGACTGACTGCGGCTGGTGACCAGCACCTGCAAATGGTGGCACCCATGATCGAGAAGGAATCCCATCGCGGCGATGGTCGCGGCATCGGTCGCTCGGTGCCAGTCGTCGATGACGACGGTCAGCAGCTCGCCGCGTTCGTGGATCTCGTTGATGAGGGTCGTGAGCACGTACCGGTCGGCCTGGTTGCCGCGTTCTTCGAGAATCTGGCCGAGCTCCGCGGCAAGATCCGGTCGGACGGTGCGGATCGACTCCGTCAGGTGTGAGAGAAACCAGACGACGTTGTTGTCGTCCGAGTCGATGCTCAGCCACGCGACCGCAACACCGGAACTGATCAGGGTGTCGCGCCACTGCGCGGCCAGTGTGCTCTTTCCGAACCCTGCAGGGGCGTGGATCAAGATCAATCGCCGGCGACTGGCGTCGCGTAACTGTCCGGCGAGTCTACTGCGTGGTACAAGTGCCCGCGTCGGTGTCGGCGGCCGATACTTCGTCGACGCGCTCGGCGGTTGCAACGACGACCCGACGGCCTCAGGCAGCGAAGCGACGTGTGTCTCGGTTGGCACATAGCTGACTGTGCCGGTGGCACGTTCTTGAACCGAACGAACAGGTGGCCGCTCTGCTCGAGTTGATATCGCCATCTCGTCGACAACCAGATCGTGCCTGCGTTCGACCTCGCGGAATAGATTTCCGAACTCCGCTGCGGTGCATGGACGAGCGCCTGGATCCCGAGCCATCGCGGTCTCGATCGCCGCGCGAACGTCGGCTGGGATGCCGGCGGACGGCAAACGCGGTGCTTGTTCGGCGGTAATTCGCAGGAATTGGGCGACGATCTGTTCACCGGACCGGCGCTCGAAGGCCGCATGCCCGGTGATGAGAGAGAACAGGGTTGCGCCGAGCCCATAGATATCGGATGCGACGCTGGGAGACTCGCCGGAAAGCACTTCCGGGGCCGTGTATGCCGGTGAACCGGTAAGCGCGCCGGAGTCCGTCTCGAAGCCGCCTTCGATACGGGCAATACCAAAGTCGGAGAGCTGCGGCTCCCCGTAATCGGTCAGCAAGATGTTGCCCGGCTTGACATCGCGATGGAGGATCCCCGCGCGATGTACGGTCTCGAGCGCTCCTGCAAGCTTCACTGCGATTCGGATCGCAGACTCCCACCCCGTCGGTCCGTGGCCCCGGATGGCAGCCTCCAGTGAGTCACACTGGTGGTACTGCATGACGATGAAGGGAAGGCCACTTCGAGTCTCCCCTATCCGCAGCACATTGACGATGTTCGGGTGCCCCGAGAGCTGCCCCATCGCGCGCTGCTCACGCAGAAACCGCGCTCGATTCTCCTCGTCGAGCCCCGAACCCAGCACCTTGACGGCGACGACCCGGTCGAGCGATGGCTCTTGGCACCGGAATACCACCCCGAACCCGCCGCGGCCGACCACCTCCACTTCCCCGAAGCCCTCGGCTTCGAGTTCAGCCTTGAGCGTGGGGTACGCACCGCGGATGGGAGCGGAACCATCCGGGTCCATCATCGATCGCTCAGCCCTGGGCCTGGGAGGCGGAGGCCGCGCCCTTGGTCCATCCTGCATCACCGATTTCCCAGACGTCTACCGGACGAGTGCCCGTCGGCAGGCGGCTGCATACGTTCGTTGCCCCACAGCTTACTCGGTCGGGATCCGCGGGTAATCGGTCGCGGCGCATGGTTCCGCTGTTCCACGGGAGCAAGTCTGTTCAGCTGATGAGCGGCTCCGGGAAGCGCTGGCCGGCCTTCGAATGGCAATGGATCGGAGGCGTGCATCCGATCCGATGCTGCACGTCACCGCTTCCACTCTCCCCGAGTTGCGGAAGATCGCGAGGTCTTTTCTAGGGTGGTGCCGCGTACACGTCAGCCCGCCCGGGTGCGAGGAGGCACATCGGTGAGAAGCTCTTTCAAAGCTGCTTGGGGACTGAGGCGTACGACTGATCTCGTCATCGACCTCCTGACGCGCGAGCCACGGGGAAACCTCGACACTGACCGGAATCGGTCTCGACCAGCTCACCCCGCATCCTGCTCGACGGTAGCCCGGACAAGCCGTGATCGGGCAGAAACTTCATTGCAGCAACAGTTTCCGGGTCACGCACCCTGATGCGAGTCGTCGTGTCGTCGACCACGATCGAGATCTTTTGCGGGCGTTCTCATGCGATCGTCTCCGCTATTGCGGAAGGAACGCTGCGGGCACCCTGCGGGGTCTCCGCGTGTTGGTTGTTCGAGTGCGATGGTTCGTGCACCACACCGACATGATCGGGGAACCGAAAGCGCAGCGCTGCCGCGGAGAGGGCCGCGGCGAGGACCACAGCGGCACCGGCCAGCAGGGCCTGGTGGTAGCCGTCGTGCAGCAACGGAGTGACGGCGAGGGGGCCGAGAATCTGACCGACACTGTATCCGGTGGTCAGCAGCGCCACTGCACGCGGGAATTGCAGATGCGCTCCGATACCCAGTGCCAACGACCCGACGCCGAGGAAGGTGGCACCGAACAGGAAGGCGGAGATCAGGGCGGGGCCGACACCGGCGACGACGGCGGGCAGCGCGATGCCGACGGCCTGGATGAGCAGGGCAACCAGCAGGAGGATCGGCCGCGACCACCGACGGCTCAGCCACGCCCACACTGCACAACTCGGCAACGCTGCCAGCCCCACGACAATCCAGGCACCGCTGCCGACCCGCCCGCCCGCGGTGTGATCGATCGCGGCGACGAGGAACGTGCCCGCGATGATGTAGCCGGTGCCTTCCAGGAAGTAGCTGACGAACACGGCCGTGAACCAGCGGTCGGTCCGTGGGCGGCCGGGCGCTCCCGGTCCGGCGGCAGTGGCGGTCGGCGACGGCTCCGGCGTCAGTGCCCATGCTGCGGCGGCACAGACCAGCGCCAGAGCGGCAGCCGCCCACCAGGCTGAGCGCCAGGTGCCGATCGAACCCAGAATGAACACGAGGACGCCGGACAGGGCGATGCCCGCTCCGACTCCGCCGAACGCCCAGCCGGCCAGGTGCTGGGCGTGCGACCGCAGGTGGGAGAGCATGGCGCTGACGGCGATCATGAAGATGAGTGCGCTCGCGATGCCGGCGACGAGTCTGAGGACGAACCAGGCCGACCCATCGTGTGTGGCGGGCATGAGCGCCAAGGTCGCGACGAGAACCACCAGGGAGGTACGCATGACCGTTGCCGAGCGCACCGCCGCAGGAATGAGGATGCCGACCAGTGCCCCCACCAGGTATCCGATGTAGTTCGCCGTGGCCAGCGCGGCCCCGTGCGAGGAGGACAGACCCGCCTGGGAGTGCATCAGCGGCAGGATCGGGGTGTAGACGAATCGCCCGACGCCCATGCTCGCCGCCAACGCCGCAGCCGCCCGGCCGACGTGCGCCCGCGGAGAAAACGCTCTCACCACTGGCCCGGATCGTTCGGGTGTGGCCGCAGCGCGGTGACGGTGATACTCATCCACGGCCGCAGAGGCAGCGTGTCGAGCACGTTCGTGTGGAGGTCCGCTTCGTCGTCGGCGCGCCACACCCCGATACTGCGCAGCTCACCGACCGGGCGCCACAACCGGGCCAGATGCCCTGCGGACGAAAGTTCCCTGGCGCGTATCGCTTCCGCGGCGCGGCGCGCGTCCACTTCGGATGACTCGGTGCCGTCGGGGATCGTCGTGGTGATCTCGACGAGAAACTCCTGCATGCTCGTTCTCGGTTCGGGGGTTGAGGTCATGATTCATCGTGTGCCCTGATCCGGCCGGCCCGCCACGACCGCCTTACTTCTGCCTGATAGGCGCAGCCTCTTACCGCACGTAGCATGAGCAAGCGTGGAACTGCGTCAGCTGAGATACTTCCTCGTCGTCGCCGAGGAACTGCATTTCGGCCGGGCGGCGACGCGGCTGATGATCGCCGGGCCCTCCCTGTCCCAGCAGATCATCGCGCTCGAACGAGACCTCGGCGTGCAGCTGTTCGCCCGCGACCGCCGTTCCGTCGCCCTCACCCCGGCCGGTGCGGCACTGCTTCCGCACGTCCGCGCACTGCTCGAGCGCGCCGACGACCTGCGCGCCCGCGCCGAGCGCCTGTCCGGGGCGGAGCCGGTCCGGATCGGCTACGTCAACTGGCTTCCCGCGGACCTGACCGCGCGCACCTCGGGTGTGGCGCAGTTGCACGTGGACCCGTGGGTTGTGCCTTCGCACGCCCAGGCCGCGCGGGTCGCCGACGGCAGTCTCGACCTGGCCGTGTGCTGGGTGCGGAAGTCGGATCTCGCCCACCACGGCCTGCAGGCCCGGCTGCTCGGCGCGGACCGGCTCTACGCGGTGTCCGCCGGTGCGGACACCGCACCGGTGCGGGCGCGAGACGTCCTGCTGCTCGTCGATGACGACGCGACGTCCTGGTCGTCGTGGAACCTCTTCGCCGAACAACTGGCCCGCGACACCGGGGCGCGAATCTTGCGGATCGACGACGGCGGCATCACCGGTCCCGCATTCTTCGACCACGTCCGCGCCGCGGGCCGCCCCGTGCTCAACTCTCCCAAGGGCCAGACCACGACGCTGCCGCCCGACCTCGCCGCACGACCGGTGATCAACCCGGCGGTGATCTGGACGTGGTCGCTCGTCTGGCGCCGGAACGAAATCCGCCCCGTCGTGCTCGCCGCCACCGACGCCCTCACCCGGGACGTCGGCGATCTCGGCATCCACGACAGCGGAATCTGGCTGCCCGCGGACGACCCCCACCGGTAACAGGGGTGTCGTGGGAGGCTGCGCCTCCCACGAGGGAGTAAACAGGTCGTGGCGCAGCACTCGCCGCGCGCGGATCATCGATTCGTGAGCGAAACACCCGTGGCCCGAGTCGGATACCCGGGATTCGGTCATCGAGCCTTCGTGAAAAACCCTCATTTCGGAAGCGAGTACTTCGGCATATGAACACCACGCAGAAAGTCGTCATCGTCACCGGCGCGTCCCAGGGCATCGGCGCGGCCGTGGTCACCGGCTACCGCAAGCTCGGCTACGCCGTCGTCGCGACCTCCCGCTCCATCGGCGCATCCGATGATCCCGAGGTGCTGACCGTGCCCGGCGACCTGTCCCAGCCGGGAACCGGCGCCCACATCGTGGAGCAGGCGCTGGCGCGGTTCGGCCGGATCGACACCTTGGTCAACAATGCGGGAATCTTCGTGGCCAAGCCGTTCACCGACTACACCGACGAGGACTACGACGCGGTGACCGGGGTGAACCTGCGAGGTTTCTTCGACATCTCCCGCAGCGCGGTCGCCGCGATGCTCGCTCAGGGCAGCGGCGGCCATCTGGTGAACGTCTCCACCACCCTGGTGGACCACGCGAACTCGCAGGTGCCCTCGGCCCTCGCATCGCTGACCAAAGGTGGTCTGAACGCGGTCACCAAGTCGCTGGCGATCGAGTACGCGACCCGCGGAATCCGGGTCAACACCGTCGCCCTCGGTATCATTCGCACCCCGATGCACCCGGTCGACACGCACGAGGCCCTCGCTGCCCTGCACCCGGTCGGCCGGCTGGGCGAGATCGACGAGGTCGTCGACGCGATCCTCTACCTCGAGCACGCCGGGTTCGTCACCGGCGAGATCCTGCACGTCGACGGCGGCCAGAGCGCCGGGCACTGAGAGCACGCGGCGGGCACTCATGAACAGCACGGCTTCACACGACGAGATCCTGCGCGGCGTCCTCGACCGATGGAAAGCCGCGGTCGACGCACACGAGCCCGACCTCGTCGCCGCCGAGTTCACCGCCGACGCGATCTTCCAGGGCCTGCATCCCTACACCGTCGGACGCCAGGGTGTCGCCGACTACTACGCCTCCCAACCACTGGGCATGACCGCCGCGTACCGGATCCTCGAAACCCGTCGACTCGCCGACGATGTCGTGCTCGGCTACCTGAACGTCGATTTCTCCTTCACGGACCGGCCGACGCTGACCGTGTACCTGAGCGTGCTGGTCAGGCAATCGCTCGACGGGGATCGGATCATCCACTACCAGGTGTCCCGACTCGACTGAGGCGGCCCGCGGCGCCCCGATCAGCGACCGAATGAGTAGTCGCTGAAGACATCGGGTGTTTCAGAGTCTGTCGGCCAACCTTCTTGCGGCGAGCTGAACGGCTTCCCACACGGTTGCAAATGGGGGCGCGTAGGACAGATCCATGGAGGCAAGGTCGTCGACAGTCATCTGTCCCCACAGCGCTGCAGCCGCAGTGTCGATACGCTTGGCAGAATTCCGGCCTCCGACGATCTGCACACCGAGAAGTCGCCGACTCCTCCGGTCTGCAATGATCTTGGTGGCGATTGGTGACCGCTCCGGCATGTATCCGCTGGCAGTTCCCCCCACTGTGACAAGCGATTCAGGGGAGAATCCGGCAGCAATCGCCGCGTCGGAGGAGAGCCCGGCCCGTCCCACTTCCACGTGCACACTTGGATTGGTGAATCTGGTTATGGCTGTCGACAATACGCCAGCAAACTGTTGCTTGCCGCCGACGACGTTGTATCCACAGATTCTGCCCTGTTTGTTCGCATGCGTGCCTAGAGGAGCGAACGTACGGGTTCCCGTGATCCTATCGATGACCTCACAGCAATCGCCAGCGGCCCAGACATTTTCAGCCACCGATTGGTTCTCATCCGGAAGGTATCCACCAAAGTCTCCGACCGAGATGCCTGCGGCGGCTCCCAGCTCAGTGGCGGGCCGAACACCGAGCCCGAGGACAACGACGTCTGCGAGGTACGTTTCCCCATTACTCCCCGTCAGGGAGTGGACTCTTCTGTCAACGTTGCCGATGCTCACGACTGTGCACTCCGGGACAACGCGAACGCCACCTTCGACGAGGGCGCTGTGGACGCGTGCGCTCATATCCTCGTCGAGGTTACTCATCACCGAACTGCGGGTGATCAGCGTAGTCTCATACCCTCGATCGACCATAGCCTCCGCCATCTCGACGCCGATGTAGCCGGCACCCACGACCACCGCATGCCGTGTGGTCCTGGTCGATTCGGAGTCCGACGATTCCTCTGGCACCACAAGACCGAGCCATTGACGCGCATCCTCGAGGTTCTTCACGGGGAGAATGCCCGGGGTCAGATCGCCGTTGCCGTCAACCGCCCATGGCGGAATGACGGGGTGCGCTCCGGTTGCGAGCACGAGTTTGTCGAAGTCTACCGCCTCGGATACGCCTGCGCTATTTGCGTATGTGACGGTGCGCTTTTCCGTGTTGATCTCGGTCACCAGCGCATCGAGACGAAGATCTACACCCAGTTCTCGGTGGCGTTCTGGCGTGCGTGCGATCAGTTCGTCTTCGCTGGCTACCGTTCCCGAGATCAGATAGGGCATTCCGCATGCAGAGTAGGAGGTATCACTGGTTCGTTCCAACACGACTACCTCGATCGTCCGACCGTCGGCGCGTGCCGAACGGAGCGCTTGGTGTGCCGCGCTCATACCAGCGGCGTCCGCGCCGACGACGACCACGCGTTCGGTACGATTTGGGGTGATCATCATCGGACCTCCACGTTCGCGCACAGTGCCGTGACCGACGATATGGTGGTCGTTGCGAGGTGCGTCCCGCTGAGTGCGTCGATCTCGCGAATTCCGGTGGGGCTGGTTACATTCACTTCGGTGAGCCACTCTCCGATGATGTCGATTCCGACGAAATGGAGTCCACGCCTGACGAGCTCGGGACCGATGGTTCTGCAGATTCTTCGATCGTTCTCAGTGACTGTGTCGATTTCCACGCTCGCACCCGCTGCCATATTGCAGCGGAATTCGTCTCCCTGTGCAATCCGCCGGACAGCTCCGACTGGGGTTCCTCCGAGAACGATGACACGTCGGTCCCCCGCCGTGACCGCGGGGATGAACTGCTGGACAACGACGTGTTGGGTTCCACGTTCGGTCGCGGTGTCGAGGATCGAGTGCAGATTGGGGTCGCCAGGAGTGAGCAACATGATCCCGCGTCCGGCCATCCCGTCCGTTGGTTTGAGAACGGCCCTACCCCACGACTGGACCGAGTCGATGATCTCGGTGCGATCTGCAGAGATGAGCGTCGGGGGGCCGAGCTCGGGAAAGCGAAGAGCGAAAAGCTTCTCGTTTGCGTCCCGCAGACCGCTGGGTGAGTTCAGCACGAGCGTTTGCGCAGGATCGACCAGGTCGAGAATGTATGTCGCCCGAAGGTAGTCGGCATTCACGGGAGGATCTGTCCTCATGAATACGGCTGCCACGGTGTCGAGATAGATCTGCTCGGGTTCGCTCGCGACGAACCAGTTCTTTCCGATCACCCAGTTGCCGCCGACAAGCACTGCAGGCTGCAGCGTGACGCCGCGGGTCTGCGCCGTTGCCCGCCCTGCAGTCACACCTAGTTCGGCGATGGTGGTCACCAGAACACGATGCCCGAGAGCCTGAGCTGCTTCCATCAACGCCACCGTGGTGTCGTGGGCGGGTGCCAGCTCACTGACCGGATCGGTGATGAATACGAACGTCAACCGTGAACCGACTGTATCCGCTCCTGGTTGGATGAATTGTTGCCTCATGGATCCGTCCTGTTTCTGGGCGCGTCGGCGACCGTGGGGACGATCGGTCGATGCACGGGTGTAGGGAGCTGTCGGCCCCTCCGCTTCGTGGGTCACGCTGGGTGGTTCATCGTTGCGGCGAGCCGACAGCTCTGTACGTTTATGTCAGCGCTTGACCCGGAGCACCCTGAAGTTGGTGTATTCCAGGATCCCGTGGATGGACTGTTCGACACCCAATCCGGACTGCTTGACTCCGCCGAATGGGACATCCGATGTCAGCACTGGATGCTGATTGACCCATGCAGTACCGGCTTCCAGGCGATTTGCTACCTGCACTGCACGTTGTTCGTCCGCAGACCACACCGATGCGCCGAGACCGAGATCCGAGTTGTTGGCGCGCTCGACGGCGTCGTCGATGTCGGTGTAGGTCAGGATCGGCAGAACAGGTCCGAACTGTTCCTCCCTGACGAGCGGAATCGTGTCGTCGACACCGCGGACAAGGGTGACAGGGTGAAAGTACCCTGGACCGTCCGGGACTTCGCCACGGAAGTAGACATCGGCGCCGCGGTGCACCGCATCGTCGACATAGCCTCGGACTTTTTCCAGCTGCGTGCGGTTCTGGATCGGTCCCATGTCGACGCCCTCGTCGAGTCCGTTGCCGACGACGATCGTCTTGGCCACTTCGGCGAGTGCCTCCTCGATCGCGGACGCGAGGTGGGCAGGGACGTAGAGACGTTTGAGACCGGCGCATACGGCACCACAGTTGGACAGTGCCGCCCAATAAAGGTCGTCTGCCATGGCCGCGACATCCACGTCGTCGAGGACGATACCCGCGTCGTTGCCGCCGAGTTCGAGCGTCAGCCTCTTCAACGTCGGACCTGCGCCGGACATGATCGATTTGCCGGCCCGCTCCGAGCCGGTGAAGGTGATCTTGTTGATCCCCGGATGAGCTGTCATTGCGCGCCCCAGGTCGTCTCCACCACTCAGAATCTGGAGAACGCCTGCGGGAAGCGCCTGTTGGAGTAGTTCACCGAGCCGAAGGGTCGCTACAGGGGTCAGTGGGGAAGGCTTGAGGATTATGGTGTTTCCGGTGACAAGTGCCGGCCCGATCTTCCACAACGCCAATAGCAAGGGGTAATTCCATGCGGTGATCGCACCGACCACACCGACTGGCTCGCGGTGAATCTCGATGTACTCGTCATCGTTGTCCCGAAAGATCTCGACCGGGATGTCGGTACTCGCGTACCGACCGAGGCCTCGAAGGCCGGAATCAATCTCGCCGGCAGCTTTGGCCAAGGGCTTTCCCTGTTCCAGCGTCACCAGCATGGCGAGTTCGTCGATGTTCGTGCGAACCAGCTCGACAACGTTCCGAACGATGTCCTGTCGCGCCGCGATGCCCAGACCACGCCAGCTGGGAGCCGCACGCCGAGCGGCATCCACAGCAGCTTCAAGATGCTCGACACCAGCGTCAGGGACTTCTGCGAAGACTTCACCGGTCGCGGGGTTGATCACCCTGTTGACGACCGAGGTTGTCACGATCTGTCCATCGATGGTGAGACCGGGCGCCTTGTCGGCCACCGGGGCTGGGGAGTTGCTCATGCCGGGGATCCTTCGGGTCGGAACAGACGTTGGAACTGCTCTGCGTTGTAGATGTTCTTTCGCGCCGCTTCTTCACGTGAGTCGGAAATCTTGACCTTCGCGGCCGGACGCGCCGCGATCCGATCCGACCACGTCTTCAGATTCGGATAGTCCGAGACCGTAATACCGTGCCCACCGGCGACTCTGGTCCAGGTGTACGTTGAAATGTCGGCTATCGAATACTCGCCGGCAAGATAGTCCCGATCACGGAGCCGGTTGTCGAGAACTTTGTACAGGCGGGTGACCTCACCGACATATCGACTGCGCGCGTACGGATTGTCGATCCCGTGCTTGGGTGCGTGGGAGACGAAGTGGGCGGCCTGCCCGGCCATCGGACCGTGGTTCGCCACCTGCCAGAACAGCCAGCAGAGCGCCTCCTGGCGGCCGCGGGGATCTGCAGGCAGCAGCCTTCCGGTCTTTTCGGCAAGATACTGCAGAATCGACCCTGTCTCGAAGATCGCGATGGGCTCACCACCGGGACCATCGTGATCTACAACCGCAGGGACCTTGCCGTTCGGGTTGATCTCGAGATACTCGGGGGCGAACTGATCCCCTTCCTTGATGTCGGTCCAGACGATCCGGTATTCGAGCGAAAGCTCTTCGAGCGCGATGAGCACTTTTCGCACGTTGGGGCTTGTGTAGTAGTAGAGATCAATCATCGAACGAGTCTCCAACAGAGTTGATTACGGATGTCAAATGTCGTACTGCTTGCGGATGCGGTCCAAGTACGACATCAGGTTCGGTTTGGTCTGCACGTACCCGGCGCCCAGCCAGTCCTGTGGTTGGTCGGCGATGTGCCGGATGATCGAGTACACAGTCGCGTCAATGGAATGCAGTTCGCTTCCAAGGAAGTAGTCGCTGTCTCCGAGGTAGTCCGAGAGAGCATCGACATCTGCTCGGAAGAAGTCGACGACTACTTCGGCACTCCGTCGTCCCATCCCCTGGCCATCGAAGCCCTCGACGACCCGGGCACGGAATGCGTCAAGGAATCCCCGCAGCTCCGGGGTCACTTCAGCGCCGCCAACGATGCAGGGGATGTACGTCTCCCACCCCGAATCTTCGCGATAGCGCGGCTGGATGATGCCGCTCCAGTAGAGGTGCTCTTCGACCAATCGGCTGAACGACAGGGACAACGCCCGGTCTTTGGTACACAGACCCGCGTCGAGTTTGTCGCCGTACGTGTCCTTCAGGTAGGCGATGATCGTGTTCGAGTCGCCGACCTTGGTTCCATCGCTGTCGACGATGTACGGCAGTTTGCCGTGGGGCGAGTCCTGGTCCAGGGTCGCCAGGTCCTGCGTCTTGTGCTCGAACTCGATCCCCGTGAACGTCATATAGTTGATGATCTTGGTGACGTAGGGACTGATGTCCGGAACTCCGAAGGCCGGCGTGTATCCGTAAATGGTGATCATGTGTCTCGGCATTTCTGTCTATGAAATTACGTGCAGTACAGTCTGGAAGGACGCCCTACCACTGGAGGAATGTTCCGTCCGAGTGCTGGAACCGGCCCGAGTTCTCGGGTGTGAGGTTGTCGATGTTCTTGATCAGCCCGGCGGCGGCCTGCTCCGGGGTGATGTAGGTGTGCTCGCCGGGGAAGTCTTTGGTCAGGTCGGTGGCGACCATGCCCGGATGGAGCATCAGCACGCTGATCCCGTTCTCGGCCAGGTCGTGGTGCAGGTTCAGTCCGGCCATGTTGGCGGCGGCCTTGGAGATCCGGTAGCTGTACATGCCACCGGAGGTGTTGTCGCCGAGTGATCCGACCCGGCTGGTGACGATGCCGACCTTCGCGCCGGGCTGCAGGAGTGAGCGCAGTGCCTCCACGGTGCGCAGCGGTCCGAGGGTGTTGATCTCGATCTGTTTGCGGACCAGGTCGTAGTCGATCGACCCCAGCTCGTCGAGCCACATGACGCCGGCGACATGGATCAGGGCGTCCAGTTCGGTACCCGTTGTGGCGAGCCGGGTGGCGAGCGCCTCGACCGATTCCTGCGATGTGACATCGACGTTCGGCTCGACGGTGATGCCGTCGGCGGTGAGATCGGCGCCGTCGAACAGGCAGGCTGCGATGACGTTGTCGCCGCGCTCGTGTAACTGGCGGACGATCGAGTGCGCGATGCCCTTGTCGGCACCGACGACCAATACTGTTGACATAGTGTCCATTCCTTTCACGCGGTGACGCCGACAACGGCGCCCTGCTCGGATCCGATAATGCTGGCGGCAGCAAGTTCGGCGATTTGTTCAGCGGTGAAACCCGATTCGGTAAGAATTTCCGTGTTGTGCTGGCCGAGAAGCGGCGCTCCGCGTGGCGCTTCCGGAACGGTGCCGAGGAACCGCGCGGGAACGCGGGCCTGCCGCACACGTCCGGCCACGGGGTGCTCTGATTCGACGATGATCTCGGCGGCCTTGACCTGCGGGTGTTCGATGACCTCGGCCCGCGTGAGGATGGGCGCGGCCGGCACATCGAAGGAGTCGAGCACACTCAGCCATTCAGCTGAAGACCTGGTCAGGAGCACTTCCTGGATCATCTCGAGTCGCTCGTTGATGTGCTTCGACCGACCCACCGGGGTGGAGAAGCGCTCGTCCTCGATCCACTCCGGGTGCCCGAGTGCCTTGCACATGCTCTGCCACTCACCGTTGCTGTTGGTGGCGACGGTGATGTACCCGTCCGCGGTCTGGTAGATCAAGTCGATGAAGCTCCCGCCCTGCGACAGCGGGACGGGCTGATCGGGGAAGGTGTAGGCGCCCATGTCCGATGCCCACAGGAACGAGAGCACCGCCTCGAGCATCGACAACCGGATGTGCTGGCCCTCCCCGGTGCGTTCGCGGGCGAACAACGCAGCCGAAAGTGCCTGTGAGGCGACAATGGCACTGAGCTTATCGGGGAGGATCGTGCGGATCAGGCGGGGCCGTTCCTCGTCGGATCCGGCCTGGACGGTGGTCAGGCCGGTCAGAGCCTGGATCAGCGAATCGTAGACCCGCTGCCCGGAGGCCGGCCCGCGCTCGCCGAATCCGCTCATGGAGAGGTAGATCAGTTTCGAGTTGAGCGGGGCGAGATCGTCGTATCCGATGCCGAGTCGCTCGACGACACCCGGCCGGAAATTCTGCACGACGACGTCAGCGGTGGAGACCAGCTTCTTCAGTACCGCAACGCCTTCCGGCGTCTTCAGGTCGAGAGTCAGGGACCGCTTCGACCTGTTGACGTTGACGAACATCGCCGACATGTCGCCGGAGCGATTGGGCAGGGAACGAACGTGATCGCCCTTGCCGGGTACCTCCACTTTGATGACGTCGGCGCCCTGGTCGCCGAGGATGTCCGTGGCCCAGGGGCCCGACATCATCGAGCACAGGTCGACGATCTTGATTCCGGTCATGGGGCCGCTCATGAAGCGCACCTTTCAGTAGGGAGAAGTGATCCGGGGGTTCGCGAGGCCAACAGCCAGAACTCGTTGCTCAGTGTGGCCTGCCTCACCGAATAGTATTGAGCTTTCTTTCATGAGTCAATTGTTTGCATAGATGTTTTTTCAGTAGTGAATAGATGCATGTGCATCTATGCGCCCTGTTTCTAGCGAATCCCGTGCTCAGAGGCGCCGGGGGTCATCCACCCGAGGTGGTAGTCAGGCCGAATTCCGATCAGCAGGTCGCATCGCCATCACACTCGGGGCCCCGGGGCAATGCCACCAGGACGTTCAACGCCCAAGTCCGCGAACTTCGAGATGTCGGGGGCGCGACTCGTCCACCAGTCACGAACACTGCTACCGCGCAGCGCCACTCGATGCGCACCATCAACTTCGACAGCTCGAGTCCCACACATGCTCGAGAGCGTTACCCGGATTCATCGGCCTACACCAACTGGTGCACGGCCGGCGTCGAGCTCTTCGGTCTCAGCTAACCGGGACCCGGGTCCTCGAAGTGGGCGAGGAGGAGTTTGAGAAGCCTGCGAAGTTCGGCGTCATCGTCTTTGCTCACAAACGCGAGGAGTTGCGACTCGCGACCCAGGATGTCGGAGGCGACCTCGTCGATGAGTTGGACTCCCTTTTTGGTCAATTGAACGTCGACTCGACGACGGTCTTGTGCGTGAAAGCTCCGCTTGAGCAGACCACTGCGTTCGAGTTTGTCCAGGCGGTTCGAGATACCAGCCGGGGTTATCAGCGCAGCCTCGGTGAGTTGCCCTGCCGTCATCCGATACGGCTTGCCGGACCGCCGCAGCATTGCCAAGAGGTCGAGCGTCGCAGGATCGGTTCCCAGCTCTACCAGGCGTTGACTGCGTTCACGCTCCAGGTATCGCGCAATGCGCCAAATCCTCGACACGATACCCACCGAACTGACGTTGATATCCGGCCGTTCACGTACCCACGCCTGCTCGATGCGATCGACGCCATCGTCTCCGGCCACGTCCCGAATCGATGGTGCTTCGACGCCCATCCCATACCCCATTGTCACTTGAATTGATCAGCTCGGGACTATTCACTGCTAAGTAGTTTCGTCCGAAAGTTTAACGTGTACGCCCGAGACTGCCAACAGCACAGTCGCGGTCCAACCAGATGTCAACACATTTCGGCAGCATTGGGGCGTAGATCAATGCAGGCAGGCATACGGCGTCGGTATCGAATTACCGCGCCACATGGTGCACGTTCCCTCAATTTGGCCCGCTCGCCAATGCCACCGCGAGTGATCGAATGCCGGGATCCTGCCACGGAATTGCGCATTCCGCATTCGCCGGGCCGACTGTTGCATGGTCGGTTCTCGGTGACTATTGCCGTCGTTGCGGCGTTTCTCAGCGTCGACGCCCTCTACACTCCACGGGTCGACGTCGTCCCGTCCATTCCGGATATCATGACCGAATACTCTGCGGAACTGCGCTTTACGTGGGAGTGGCACAGGAAGGAACTTCGGCTTATTCGTGTGCAGGACTTGCTTCCGTGGCGTGTCTCGTTCACGATCTACCCATCGTTGCGCCGTCTGTTGAGGTGCGCTCTCGCGACACACGACTGCCTTCCCTCCAGCGTTCGCCGGCATCCTGAGGAGGTCCGCGGTGAGCACGTCGGAATGTCCGGGGCGCGGATCACCCTGCATCTGGCTCTGGAGTTGCAGCGCCGCGGCGGTGGTGACGGAGCTGCTGCACTGTGTGGTGGAGGCGGGCAGGGCGACGCCCTGATTATCCGGGTCCCGACGAAGTGGAGACTTACCTCCCAGCGAAAGGTTCGAACTTGAATATTCAAGAGACCACCGCACAGGTCACCGGAGCAGCCTCCGGGCTCGGCGCCGCCACCGCCAAGCGTCTCGCCGACGCCGGAACCACCGTGTTCGGACTCGACCTGCAGCAGTCCATCGAGCGCGCCGGCGACAACGTCCCCGACGGCGTGACCCTCCTCGGCACGTTCAACGTCATGCGCCTCGCCGCCTACGCCATCGCCAAGACCGACACCGTCGGCGAGCAAGCGCCTCGAAGCGGGCGTCCCCTCCCCCTCACGCCTCGGTCAGCCCGCCGAATACGCCCAACCCGCCCAACCCGCCCAGACGATCGTCGAACACGACTACCTCAACGGTGAGACCATTCGTATGGACGGTGCCCCGCGCAGGGCACCTGGAGTACCGTCCCCACGGCCATCGCCGCTGTCGCGCCCACTTCCGTCGGGGCCTGAGGCGAGGACGGACTGGTACGGGGAGGACCTGGGCGCCGTTCGACGATCGACGTGCCGAACCCGTCGCACCGCGCTTCTCTGGGAGGTGGTTCGCCCGCGCCACGACCGGCGAGCCGACCGGCGAAGGCGTGGGCGTGGGCGATCAGGGGTAGCTTCGAGCACGCAAATCTTGTTCTGGTGTATTTTTTAGCCGTGAACTTCTTTCTCGTCGTAGACTGCATCCATGCGGCTTCGAGGATCACATGACTGCTGAGGTTACGACGACGGGTTCGGACGCGATCGGCGACGACGGTGTCGATCGGGTTGAGCAGGCATGGGCGCGTGAACGCCCGGACATTGACGTCAGTTCCGTGGGAATCGTGACCAGGATCTGGCGCATTGCACGGCATTTGGAGCGCGAACGCGTCGAACGCCTGGCCGAACTCGGCACCGACCGGGTCACGCTCGATGTGCTCGCGATGCTACGGCGTGCCGGAAAGCCGTATCGGATGACGGCCGGGCGCCTTTCCGAGGCGGCGCTGATTACTCCCGGCGGGATCTCGAACCGGCTGGACAAGCTCGAGCGCAGCGGACTGGTCAAGCGGAGCTTCCACCCGAAGGACCGTCGTCGGGTGGATGTGCAATTGACAAGGAAGGGTGTCAAGCTCGTCGACGAGGTCGTCTCCGACATCATGGATCACGAGTCGCGGCTCCTGGACATCTTGGCCGGCGACGACCAAGCGGAGCTTCGGCGGCTCCTCAAGATCCTCTTGGCTCAGTTCGAGGATCCTGCAGTGGGGCTGGAAACCGACTGAGCGAATCCTCAGGGCCTGAACCGAGCGCGGTTCGGCGCAGCACGTCCACCCGACGCTGCCGGCTGCCAGGGCCCAGGCGTGAAAGTGGACGCCAGGGTCGCACTCCCCCACTCGTACCCCTTCCAGATCGATGCTGGACCTCCGCGAGTGCGAGATGGGACCGAGATGCCGCGCGGGCGGCGTTGAACGAGGTCGCGCCCAAGGGGTGAATCGCGGTCCGGCCCCCTGTGGATCAGGCCGTCGAATGCGGCGGGCGCCAAGCGGGCATAGTCGGTCACCTGGCCGCGAGCAGGTAGTTCTCGGCGATTCGGTCGTCGAGTGCGGGAGTCCGGACGGGGTGGACCCCTGCCGGGTCTCCATGGTGCCCGAGCTGCACTCGCCGGTAAGTCAGCAGGCATCGGTCACGGTGCCGCCACGACCACATCGTCGAGCCGTGGGAACGCGTCCGTTTCGATGTCCCCGTGCACGTGTGCGGGGGCCAGTCCGTGCTTGGTGTATCGATCGATGTAGGTCGAAACGGTTCCCGCGGCGGACGAGTGGGTCGGGTGCCGGCGTAGGTGCAGCTCGACCACGCCGAGCAGGAGCTGTGCGGCGTCCCGGAGTACCGGGTCGTTGAGTCCGTCACGTGCGGCCGTCACCCAGAGGTCCTGCGTATCCGGGAGCAGGTCGACCAGTTCCGCGGCAATTCGGTCTTCCATTGCGGTCGAGGCGACGAGGACCGCGGCGGAGCGGCAATCCGGCTCCAAGGCATCGATCATTCGGAACTCGAGCCAGCCGCGAGGCCGGATCGGCGGAAATAGTGTCGTCAGGTGGTAGCGCAGATCATCCTCGGTCGGCCAGCCTGCCGGGTGCCCTGTTGTCATCCAATCGGCGAAGGTCAACCCCGGCGAAACGCTCGTGCCCAGATCGCCGCCGCGAATGAAGAACACGTCTGCCGCGAGAGCGTAGTGCGCCCAATCTGTTCCGGGTTGATCACTCACGGGGACCGGTGCCGTTCGCCCGGGGTCGATCCCATTCCAGATCGCTTGCCGTACCGATTGCCAGCGCTGCCCGTCGGGGCCGATCCCGGGAGAATTCGCGAAGGCCGCGACCAGGATCGGGCCCATCTTGTTCGCCAGTGCCCAGCGCAGGTTTCGGCCGTCGGGATGGTGGCTGATGTTGATCTGGACCGATGCAGTGTTCGTCATCATCCAGGTCCCTTCCCGGCCGCGGTGCGCATAGAAACTCTCCATTGCCCGATACCTCGGGAGGTCGAGGATCCGGTGCGGGGGACGGCGGTCGTCCACGGCGAGGTCGGTCGGAATCAGCCCATGTGCTCGTAGCCGATGGTGGAGAATCACGGCGTCTTCGTTGATGGCGTGTAGCGTGGCCGGCCCCGATTCGAGCGGCGGACCCGACAGTTCGACCTGCCCGCCCGGCTCGATCGTGATCCGACTGCTGTTCGGCAGTGGGCGGTTCATGATTGGCAGGAAGTCGGCGGGTTCCGGGCGTAAGAGACTGCCTCGCTTGTGCACTGGCCATTCGATCTCGACGCCGACGAGGTCGGCCCCACCGGGTTCGAATGCTTCGCGGGCGACGGCGTATGCCCTCTGGATCGTCAGCGTAGGGCGAGAACTAGTCATGCCACCTGGTCCTTTCGTCGTCGATACTATAGCCGGAAAACATTTCACGTCGGAACAATTGACGAGCAAGAGATATCTCAATACTATGGAGTGAAGCAAGTCACAACAAGCCTCGATCGTGTCTCGTGACACTCTGCGAAGCACTCTTCAACCAGGCGAAAGGTGCGCTTCATGAGCGGCCCCATGACCGGAATCAAGATCGTCGACCTGTGCTCGATGATGTCGGGCCCCTGGGCCACGGACATCCTCGGCGACCAGGGCGCCGACGTCATCAAAGTGGAGGTACCCGGCAAGGGCGATCACGTTCGTTCCCTGCCCAATCGCTCCGGCGACATGTCGGCGATGTTCGTCAACGTCAACAGGTCGAAGCGGTCCCTGACTCTCGACCTGAAGACGCCGGAAGGCGTTGCGGTACTGAAGAAGCTGGTCTCCACCGCTGACGTCGTCGTGCAGAATTTCCGGCCGGGTGTCGTCGAGCGACTCGGCATCGGATACGACGATCTCGCCCCGCTCAACTCGAAACTGATCTACCTCTCCATGAGCGGATTCGGCGAGCGCGGGCCGGCCTCCGGGCAGCGGGTCTACGATTCGCTGATCCAGGCTCTGACCGGCCTGACCACCGTCCAGGCCGGATCCGACGAGGAACGGCCCCGCCTGATCCGCACGATCCTCCCCGACAAGTTGACCGCAGTCGTTGCCGCGCAGGCACTTTCGGCTGCGTTGTTCGCCCGCGAGCGCACCGGGGAGGGCCAGCACATCCGGTTGTCGATGCTCGAGGCGGTGCTCTCGTTCCTGTGGGCATCGGACATGGGCGCCTACACCTTCCCGGATCAGCCCGTCCCGCTGGAGAAGGGTGGCAGCTTCATCGACTTGATCTACCAGACCGCGGACGGGTACATCACCGTCGCCACCAACAGCAACGGTGAGTGGCAGAGCATGTGCAAGGCACTCGGGCACCCGGAGTGGATCGAGGACGAGCGCTTCTCCACCCCGGTGGGTCGGTCGAAGCACATCAACGAGCGTCTGGAACTCATCCAATCTGCGCTGCTCGACAAGAACTCTGCCGAGTGGTTGGCGCTGCTCGACGAGTTCGACGTACCGGCCGCGCCCATCCTCACGCGGGCCGAGGTTATCGAACACCCGCAGGTTAAGGCCGCCGAGATCATCGTCGAATCAGAGCACCCCGCTGCCGGGCGCGTGCGGCAGGCGCGGGTGGCGGCCCGGTTCCTCGGCACCGTTCCGGACGCCCCCAAGGGCGCCCCGCTACTCGGCCAGCACAACACCGAAATCCTCGCAGAAATCGGCTACAGCACCGACGACATCGCCTCGCTCGCTGCACAGAACATCATCGGAACCGAGCAGGACGCCACTGCCGGCGTCCTAGCCTGAAAGGAAGTGCTGGACAGTGTCCACAGTATTGGTCGTCGGCGCCGACAAGGGCATCGCGCACTCGATCGTCCGCCAGTTACACGAGCGCGGCGACAACGTCATCGCAGCCTGCCTGTTCGACGGCGCCGATCTCACCGCCGACGGCATCACCGTCGAGCCGAACGTCGATGTCACATCGCAGGAATCGGTCGAGGCGCTCGCCACCCGGCTCGCCACAACGGGTACCGAACTGGACGCCCTGATCCATGTCGCCGGCGTCATGTGGCTCGACGAGCTGGGGTCGATCGACTACGACCTGGTCCGCAAACAGATCGAGATCAACACCCTCGGACCGCTGCGCACCGTGGAGGCACTGCGCTCACTCCTGCAGCCCGGCGCGAAGGTCGGCATCGTCACCAGCCGGGTCGGATCGCTCGGCGACAACACCTCCGGTGGCATGTACAGCTACCGGATCTCCAAGGCCGCCGCCAACATGGCCGGACTGAACCTGCACCACGACCTGGCCGAGAGCGGGATCAGCGTGCTGATGCTCCATCCGGGCATGGTCGCCACCGACCTGACCAAAGACTTCCCCGGCGAGCACACCTACATCACCCCGGAGCAGGCCGCCGCCGGGCTGATCAAGAACATCGACAACCTCACACCCGAGAACTCGGGCCGGTTCCAGCACTCGGACGGAACATTCCTCCAGTGGTGAGCAACCGATCGAACCCTGTATGCCACTGAATCTCCATCCCATCGAACAGAAGGACGACACACACGATGATCACCGTCTACGGATATGTTCCCGCCTGGGGGATCCCGGACATCAGCCCGTACGTCACGAAGGTAGTGAACTACCTGCAGTTCGCGGGTGTCGAATTCGAGCACAAGACGCAGGACCTGGCGACCCTCGACCAGGACTCGCCCCACGGCAAGCTTCCGTACATCGTCGACAGCGATGGAACCAAGGTCGGCGACTCGAACACGATCATCGCCTACCTGAAGGACAAGTACGGCGACAAACTCGACGCGGACCTGAGCAAGCAAGAGCTTGCCTTGGCTCTCGCCTTCAACCGGTTGATCGAGGAGCACCTGTACTGGAGCGGCATCATTCAGCCGCGCTGGCGTGAGGACACCGGTTGGGAAACCTACATCCCGTACATCGTTCAAGGCGCCGAGGTGACGCCGGAGATGCGCGAAGGCCTGGACGCGTTCCGGGGCCGGATCCTCGAAGAGTTCAACGGACAGGGCATGGGCCGGCGGAGTGCGGAGGTCGTCGTCGAGTTCTTCCGGGCAGACGTCGATGCCCTGTCCGACTTTCTCGGCGACAAGGCCTTCTTCCTCGGCGACAAGCTGCATTCGATCGACGCTTCGGTGTACTCGACGCTGCGGCACATCGCCGACCAGCCGCAGCAGTGGCTCGGATCCGGTTACGTCCAGTCCAAGCAGAACCTCGTGGACTACATGGACCGCATCCGCAAGCAGTATGACATCTGACCCTCCGTAATCGATTCCGTTGGAGCATCGTTCGATGATTGATCTCTACTACTACACAAGCCCCAACGTGCGGAAAGTGCTCATCGCGCTGGAGGAGTTGGGACTGGATTACCAGATCGTCTGGACCGACATCAGTGAGGGCGACCAGTTCGAATCGGAGTACGTCGAGATCAATCCGAACAGCAAAGTGCCGGCCATCGTGGACCACGATGGCCCCGGTGGCCGACGCTTGGCGATATTCGAATCCGGTGCCATCCTGCTCTATCTGGCGGAGAAGACCGGTCGCCTCCTCCCCGGGGATCCGATCGCCCGCCAAGAAGTGCTGTGCTGGCTGTTCTGGCAAGTGGCCAACCAGGGGCCGATGGCAGGGCAGGCCGCCCACTTCGTCTCGCATGCCCCGAAGCAGGGCATCGACAACCCGTACGCCCGAAACCGGTATGCGGGCGAGGTGGCCCGCCTCTACCGCGTCATGGATGACCGGCTTCGTGACCGCGAGTACCTCGCCGGCGAGTACTCCATCGCGGATATTGCGACCTTCCCGTGGACTCGGGTGGCCGCTGGACACGGGGTCGATGTCGCCGACTACCCCAACGTCAAAGCGTGGGCCGACCGCATTTCTGCCCGACCTGCCGCCAAGGCCCGGATCTCCGACCCGCGCGAGGAGAAGGCCCGACACCACGTCTACACCCCGGAACAGTTCAGGACCCTCTTCCGCCCGGAAGGAAGTCAATCATGAGTATCACCGCAGATTCCCTGTCCAACATCACCCCACCTGGGCTGACCATCGACGGACAGATCACGACCACCACAGCCGTGATCCCCGTGATCAACCCCGCCACCGAGTCGGTCTTCATCGAGGTTCCGGACGCCGGAGTCGAGCACCTCGACGCCGCGGTCGCTGCAGCTCGGAGAGCCGCCAAGCACTGGGCTACGCACGACCTCCCCTTCAGGCAAGGCATCGTCCTTCGCCTGGTCGACCACGTGCGCGCCAACATCGACGAACTGGCTCGTCTGGTGACCCTCGAACAGGGGAAACCGTTGGCGAAGGCCGCCGGCGAGATCGAATCGGGTCTGCGCGGTCTCGAGCGGTATGCCAGCTGGGCCATTCCCGTCGAGGTCATCCGCAACAACGACGACGAGCTGATCGAGGTGCACCGCGCACCGGTCGGGGTCGTCGGGGGCATCACCGCCTGGAACTATCCTCTCCTGCTGGCGTTGTGGAAGATCGGTCCCGCCCTGATCACCGGCAACCCGATCATCGTCAAACCCTCTCCCCTGACCCCGGTGGCCACCTTGCGCCTGGGTGAGCTCGCGCAACAGATCCTCCCCCCGGGTGTGCTGCAGGTGCTCAGTGGCGGCGACGATCTCGGCCGGGCGATGACTGCTCACCCCGGGATCGACAAGATCACCTTCACCGGGTCCGAACGCGCCGGGAAGTCGATCATGGCGGGCGCCGGCGCAACCCTCAAGCGGCTGACCCTCGAACTCGGTGGCAACGATCCCGGCATAGTCCTCGACGACGTCGACGTGGCGTCGATCGCGGCGGATCTGTACTGGGGCGCCCTGTCGAACTGTGGACAGGTCTGCGCGGGCCTCAAGCGCCTCTACGTGCCCCAGCACCTCGCCCCCGTGATCGAAGAAGCTCTGGCCGAGGTTGCCAACGGGGTGAAGGTGGGCAACGGGCTCGACGACGGGGTCGACATGGGCCCGGTCCAGAATGCCGCCCAGTTCGCCAAGGTGCGCGGGTATGTCGATGATGCGGCCAACCGCGGCGCCGACGTCTATTTCCGCGGCGAGGTGCCCGAGGGCCCCGGCTACTTCCACCCGGTCACCTTGGTGCGCGGGGTCGACGACTCCGTGCCCCTGGTTCGCGAGGAACAGTTCGGCCCGGTCCTGCCGATCCTGACCTACACCGACCTCGACGATGTCATCGCGCGCGCCAACGACTCCGAACTCGCACTCGGCGCCTCGGTGTGGTCCTCCGACGAACGGCGAGCAATCGAGGTCGCCGAACGAGTCGAAGCGGGCACGGTCTGGGTGAACCAGCACCCGATGCTCTCCTCCGATGTGCCCTTCGGCGGCGTCAAGCAGTCCGGCCTGGGAGTCGAGCAGTCCATCCACGGCGTCCTCGAATACACCAACTACCGAGTGCTGCGGGTCAAGCGATGACCGCGGCACCGAACAATCCAGAAGACCACCGCCCATACCGCCACAATGGAAGGCGCACAATATGTTACTGAACCGGGACGATTGGTACGACATCTCGCGAGACCTCGACTGGGAACTGAGCTATGTCGATCCGGCGGTGGCGTTCCCGACGAGTTGGAGCGGCGCGGGGGACGTACCGAAGGAGGCCTGGGACAAGTGGGACGAACCGTTCCGGGTCTCGTACCGCGACTATGTCCGAATCCAGCGTGAGAAGGAGTCAGGCGTCAAGGCTGTCAGCAGCGCCCTGGTGCGTTCCGGCACCTACGAGAAGCTCGATCCCGCGCACGTCGCCGCGTCGCATCTGCACATGGGCACCACCTGCATGGTCGAGCACATGGCAGTGACCATGCAGAGCCGATTCTGCCGGTTCGCGCCGACCCCGCGCTGGCGCAATCTCGGGGTCTTCGGGATGCTCGACGAGACCCGCCACGCCCAGCTCGATCTGCGCTTCTCCCACGATCTGCTCAAGCAGGATCCGCGTTTCGATTGGTCGCAGAAGGCGTTCCACACCAAGGAGTGGGGTGTCCTGGCGGTGAAAAACTTCTTCGACGATGCGATGCTCAACGCCGACTGCGTCGAAGCCGCGCTGGCGACGAGCCTGACCGTCGAACACGGATTCACCAACGTCCAGTTCGTCGCATTGGCCGCCGACGCCATGGCTGCCGGCGACATCAACTGGTCGAACCTGTTGTCCTCCATCCAAACCGACGAGGCACGACACGCCCAGCAGGGCTTCCCCACCCTGTCCATCATGATGGAGCACGACCCCGCCCGCGCACAGAAGGCACTCGATGTCGCCTTCTGGCGGTCCACCCGCCTGTTCCAGACGTTGACCGGACCGGCGATGGATTACTACACGCCCCTCGATCAGCGCAAGATGAGCTTCAAGGAGTTCATGCTCGAGTGGATCGTCAACCACCACGAACGGATCCTCGAGGACTACGGACTGAAGAAGCCCTGGTACTGGGACCAGTTCCTGTACTCGCTCGAGAACGGCCATCACGCCATGCACCTGGGAACCTGGTTCTGGCGCCCGACACTGTTCTGGAAGCCGAATGCCGGCGTCTCGAAGGACGAACGGGAATGGCTGCGCGAGAAGTACCCCACCTGGGAGGAGAACTGGGGTGTGATGTGGGACGAGATCATCAAGAACGTCAACGATGATCGGATCGAGGACACCCTGCCGGACACATTGCCGGCGCTGTGCAACCTCACCCAGCTCCCGTTGGGATCGGCGTTCTCCCGGCACGATCTCGCCGACCACAGCCTGACCTACAAGGGTCGGCTCTACCACTTCGATTCGGAGATTTCCAAGTGGTGCTTCGAGCAGGACCCCGAGCGCTACGCCGGCCACCAGAACTTCATCGATCGATTCATCGACGGCCAGATTCTCCCGGCCGACCTCGCCGGTGGGCTGCTCTACATGGGCCTGACCCCGGACGTGATGGGAGACGACGTGTACGACTACGCCTGGGCGAAGGACTATCTCCCGTCACAGGCCACACCGGTGGAGGAATCCGTTGAACGCGAACCGATCTCGATCTGATCTCGGACTTCACTCGATCGGCAAGGAGAACTGATATGGCACCCTTCCCCATCACCGGCCGTTTCGTCGGCGATTTCGTCCCACACCTCGTGGCCGTGGACACCGACGACACCTGGGATCAGATCGCCCGCAAGGTCGCGGTGCACTCGGTGGGCCGGCGGGTCCCGAAACCCGAGGTGAGCCCCGGATACGACGTGCTGGTGGACGGCACCGTGATGACTTCCGACGCCACCCTCGGCGAACTGCTCGGCACCCGCACGGTCCCACCGCTGCAATGGGTCGACGTTCGCTTCCGAGAGCAGGTGGGTTCCAATGGTTGACGAGACCGGCAACGACTTCGTCGACCTGCTCGCCGAGGACGAACTGTGGGACGACGAGATGGAATCGTTCGACGTCGGAGACGACGAAGTGCTCTTGGTGAAGGTGAACGGTGAGGTCCGCGCGTACGACGGAATCTGCCCGCACCAGAGCATCTCCCTGGTCGAGGGGGAATTCGAGAACGGCGTCGTCACCTGCCGCGCACACGAGTGGCAGTTCGACGCGCTGACCGGTGCCGGGGTCAATCCCCGGGACACCTGTCTGCACAAGCACGACGTCCGAATCGTGGACGGTGTCATTCAAGTTCGCCTCAAGTCGCCGGTCCAGGCGAATCACTGACCGTAGGAGTTCACACTCATGACCATTGTCGACATGGATGCCTCAGACGAGTCGTCCCCCGACCTTGTGGGTCCGGTCATCCGGGCCGGCAACCTTGCGGAGGCGGTGATCGATGCGATCGAAGAGGACAACCCAGGGCAGGATGTGCTGGTACTCGACCGCGAGGACTACGTCCGCATCCACACACGCGGAGCGTGCCGCCTGACGCAGTCGAGCTTGGAAAAGCACTTCGGCCAGAGTTATCAGTTGGCCGCGCTCGAGATCGACATGCCCTCGTTCAAGGGGCGCCTCAAGACTCGCACCGATGAATACGTCTGGTTCTTCGAGAACTCGGGACAGGAGAAGTCATGACCAGCAAGACACCGCGGTCCCGTTCGCGCGGGCTCAAGACGTGGAGTGCGTTCGGCAACCTCGGGCGACGGCCCACCGAGTACGAAGTGCTCACGCACAACATGAACCACACCACCGGACCCGTGCCACTCGAAATGGGACCCGACGTTCACGGAAACGTGTGGCTGCGCGAGCACCGCGACTCGATGAAGTTGACAGTCGCCGACTGGGACAGCTTCAGAGATCCCGATACCGTCACCTACGGCAGTTATGTTGCCGACCAGGACGATCAGGAGACGTACGTCGAGGGATTGATCGCCCAGTTCGACGGCGACGGCTCCGACGAGACGCTCTCGGATGAGGCACTGACCCTGCTCGTGCGGGCCCTGACCCCGACGCGGTACGTCGCGCACAGCCAGCAGATGCTGTCCGCCTACGTTCAGCAGCTCGCAATCAGCAGCTATGTCGCCAACTGTGCCGCTTTCCAGACCGCGGACCAGCTCCGCCGGGTGCAGCTCACCGCGTACCGCACGACCCAGCTGCAGTTGACGCATCCCGAACGCGGATTCGGTACCGCGGAGAAGGAATTCTGGACCGAGCGCCCCGATTGGCAGCCCATTCGGGCCGCATTCGAATGGGCCCTGGTGGAATTCGATTGGGACCGAGCATTCGTCGCCACAAATCTGGTGACCAAGGCGATTGCCGATCAGCTCTTCCTCGTCCAGCTCCGGCGCCAAACCGCTCGTGTGGGAGTGCGATTGGACTCGCTGATTCTGGAGAATCTCTGGCGTGACAGCCTGCGTAGTCAGCGTTGGTCGGTAGCGCTGGTCGAATTCCTCGTCGCGGCTGACCCCGGCAATCTGGATGTGCTTCAAGGTCATGTGAGCGAATGGTCCGCACGCGGGAACGAGATGATCGAGGCCGGCGCCCGGATCGTCGCGTCACCGAGTGGAGCGTCCGCGGACGAGATTGCCGCCGCTGTCCGCCAGGACTGGCACTCGTTCCTCGACTCCGTCGGTCTGCGGGCCGGAACCGATTGAGATCTGAGACCATGACTGTCACAGTGAACTTCAGTGGGTACGAGGGACCGGTGACGTGCGGGCCCGAAGAGACACTTCTTCGGGCCGGCCTCCGGGCCGGACTGGCCCTGCCCTACGAATGCGCCAGCGGTGGATGCGGCAGTTGCCGCGCACAACTCGTGGACGGGGAGGTGAAGACCCTCTGGCCCGACGCCGCCGGGCTCTCCGAACGTGATCGCCGCCGCGGCAATCGGATCCTGATGTGCCAATCTGTTCCCACTGCCGACTGCACAGTCAAGGCACCGATACTCGACGGACCGACGGTGAGCCGAGAGGCAGTGCCCGAGCGTGTGACATCTCGACTCCTGGGCCGGGTAGAGCTGACCCCCGACACCGCTCTCTTCACCCTCGACTTCAGGTCACCCATCGACTTCCTGCCAGGGCAGTTCATGCTCCTGGAATCACCGGACGGGGTTCGGCGGGCCTACTCGATGGCGCACCCGGCCGACGGTGCCGGCTCCACCACCGTGGAATTCATCATCCGCGCCAAGCCCGGCGGCGCCGCATCGAGTTGGCTCTTCGACAAAGTCCAGGTGGGCGATGAAATCCTGGTCGAAGGACCCTATGGGCGTGCATACGCACAACCGGGGTCCGAGCGTCCGGCGGTGTGTATCGCGGGCGGCACCGGGCTGGCACCGATCCTCGCGATCACCGAGGAACTTCTCGTCGAGAACCGGGGACGGCGGGTGGATCTGTACATCGGTGCACGTATGGCCGGGGACATCGTTCTCCTCGATCGGCTCGCCCGCTTGAACGAATTGGGTGCCCGTGTGGCCGTCTCGGTCGAGGATCCCGACTTCGCCGGCACCGAGCCCGCGGGATGGGCCGTGTTCGACGATTCCCGGGTGGGCCGGGTGATCGACCACGTTGCCGACGACTGGACCGATCTCAGTGATCACGATATCTATCTCGCCGGCCCTGCCGGAATGGTCGACGCGGCATTGCGAGCGCTGGTGCGCGAGCGCGGGGCCTCCGCGGACCGACTGTTCTTCGACCGTTTCATCGCCTGAACGCAGCACCCCTCTCGAACTCGGAAGGATCCATCATGTTGCTGGAAACCATCGAACTACCGACCGATGAGCACTATGCACGTAACCTCATCGACGGAAGGTGGGTGTTTCCGGCCGCGCCTTACGAGTACGAGATCCGGAACCCCTCCGACAGCACGGTCACCGCGGTTGTTCCCCTCTCGTCTCGATTCGACGTCGATCGGGCCATCTCAGCCGCCGGTGACGCACTGTCGGGGCCCTGGTCCGAGCTACACACCCGCGACCAGCTGTTGGCGCTGTTGCTGCACCGGCTCGCGGAGGCGGCACCTGAACTGGCACGCCTGCAGTCGGGCGAGACAGGTCTCGGATACGACGATTCCCTCGCCGGTATCGAATCGACATTGAGGATCGCGCGCGCGGTCCTCACCCGGGAGGTCCTGCACCCACGGCCCACACCCGCAGGAGTCTCCGGGCACGTATTGTCCTGGGGGGCACCGTTCTCGGAGATGCTGCTGAATGTCTTCCCGGCACTGGCAGCCGGAAACACCGTGGTGGTCAAGCCGTCGCTGCGCGGTCCCTTGTCACCGGTGGCGGTCGCGTTCATCGCAGATCAGCTGGGATTTCCCGCCGGCGTTCTCAATATCGTGCAGGGCACCGGAGTGGATGTGGGCGCCGCACTCATCAGTAGCACCGCGCTCCAGGCACTGCACGTGCGGGCGAACGAGTCCACCGTGAGCCGCGCAAGCCGGGCGGGACGTCGGACACAGGTGCCCCTGCGAACCCTGACCGGCGGCGGCAACGCCGCGATCATCTACCCCGGACTCGGGGAAGACAAGTTCGCACCGATGGCCTCCGAGATTGCCGACGGCGTTCGGGTCCACAACGCCGGCGGACCATTGGGTCTGCACACAGTCGCCGTGCACCGCGACGTCGCCAAGAAGGCCATCGCCGCGATTCTCGGCCAGCTGACCCTCTTCAAGAATCGTGCCGCTCCCCTCCCCACCGAGCCCATCCGGCGGCGGGCCTTCGACCGGATCGACCAGTTGGACGCCGACGGCGGACGGGTACTGCTGGGGGGAACGATTCCTGATGACATCAGGCATCGAATGGGGTGGCGGTTGCCCACCACGGTCGTCGACCTCGGCGACGCGACGTCGAAGGCCGCGGCAAAGGCACTGGCTCACTCACGTGAACCACTGGGACCCGTGCTCACCGTCGTCCAGTGGAACACCCTCACCGACCTCGACAGGGTATTCGACGCTCGACGCCATTGCGACGGCTACGCATCGATCTGGGGGGACGACTCATCCGACGAGCGCACCCGGTTCGGGGTCGCCGCCCGCGAACAGGGACCGCAGAGCGCCATGTACAGCGGCCTGGTACCGGCCGCGTGGACAGGGGAGTCGGCCCATCGCACAACCGGCGAGATGGCGTCATGAGCGGGCCGCCGGTGCTCAGCGATCCGCAGGCCCGGTCCGGGCTTCGGCTGGACTTCGTGTTCGTCACCGATCCCCTCGCCGGACTGGCACCCGCGCACGACACCACCATCGCGTTGATGGAGGAAGCGCAGTTGGCCGGCCATCGCGTGCTGACCACGACCGTCGGTGACCTCGGCATCGACCGAGGGCGCGCATTCGCCCGTTGCCGGGAGGTGTCGCTACGCCCAGCGGTCTTGAGCGAGAACAAGTGGATCGCCGACACCGATTGGTACACCAGCGGCGCACCCCGCCGACTCCCGCTCGACGAGGCAGCGGCGATCTTCATGCGGACCGACCCTCCGGTCGACGGCAACTATCTGCGCGCCACCTTCATCCTCGACCTGGTCGATCCCACCAAGACGCTGCTGATCAATTCCCCTGCCGGGCTCCGCGACGCGAACGAGAAGTTATTCGCCCTGCGGATGCCCGAGCTGGGTCCCCCCACCCTCGTCTCCGCAGACAGAGATGAGATCATCGCAGCTGTACGTTCTTGGGGCACAGCAGTTCTCAAACCCACCGACGGCATGGCCGGTCGGGGCATCATGCTCCTGCGACCGCACGACCCGAACCTGCACTCCATTCTCGACACCGCCACCATCCGTGGTGACCAGCACGTGGTCGTCCAACAGTTCATACCGGAGGCTGCGACGGCGGGCGACCGTCGCGTGATCGTTCTCGACGGAAAGCCGATCGGGTCCGTCCGCCGCATCGTCGACACCGGCGGCGCCGGCGATGAATTCCGGTGCAACATGGCCACCGGTGCGCGCGTCGTGCGCGACACCGTGACCGCCCATGACCGTCAAATCTGCACCACCCTCGGACCCGAGCTCGTCAGGCGCGGACTCGTGTTCGTCGGAATCGACATCATCGGAGACAGGCTCACCGAAGTGAACGTAACCAGCCCGACAGGAATCCGCGAGATCGATGCGCTCAGCGGTACGCGCCTGGCAGCCGACACGATCGAATGGGCGGTTGCCCGGTGCACGAACATGACGGAGATGCGATGAGCACGGCGGTCCCACCGAAACAGCGCGAGCAGATCGTCGTCATCGGCGCCGACGCCGCGGGTATGAGCGCGGCCCATCAGGCGCTGCGCAGCGCGAAATCTGCGGGACGCGACATCGACGTGATTGCACTCGAGAAAACGTCCGACACCTCGTATTCTGCCTGCGGCATCCCGTACCTGGTGTCCGGGACGGTCGGCACGACCGACGAATTGAGCGCTCGCACGCCCGAGAAGCATCGGGCGACGGGAGTGGACCTCCGGATGAACGTCACCGCAACGAAGATCGACCTGAACACTCGCACGGTCGCCTACGCCCACAACGCCGGGGGTGAGGAGTTCGTCCGATTCGACAAGCTCGTCCTCGCCACCGGTGCCCATCCGATCATCCCGGAGTGGGCGGTGACCGACGGGGGTGAACTGGTGGGAGGCGTCCACCCGGTCAAGGATCTCGATCATGCCCGGCACTGGCTCGATCTCGTCTCTCGCCGGTCACGCGGTGAATTAGCCGTCCGCCGCCGCGCGGTGGTGGTCGGCGGCGGGTACATCGGCGTCGAAATGGCGGAAGCGATGGTGCAACGCGGGTTCAGCACCACACTCCTGACGCGCAGTGCTGTGATGAGCAACCTCGACAGCGATATGAGTGAAAGGGTGTGCGAGACCGTCCGAGCCGGCGGAGTCGACGTCGTCACGAACACCACGGTCGCCGATATCGACATCGACAGCGTCGACGGCCACGTTCGGTCGCTCACCGGCAGCAACGGGCAGGTCTACCCCACCGACGTCGTAGTCCTCGGACTCGGTGTGCGCCCGTCCACCGAACTCGGCGTGGCCGCCGGGTTGCCTATCGGTGAACGCGGCGGCTACTTACCCAACGAACGGCAAGAGGTCGCCGAGGGCGTATGGGCGGCCGGGGATTGCTGCGAGGTCATCGATCGAATCCGGAGGAAGTACGTCCTTGCACCCCTGGGCACCCACGCGAACAAGCAGGGTCGTATCTGTGGGTACAACACGGTTGGCGGATCGCACGAGTTTCCAGGTGTCCTGGGCACCGCCATCACCCGGTTCGTCTCCGCCGGCACGCATGTGGAGGTTGCTCGTACAGGCCTCGGCACTCGGGAGGCGGCCGAGGCTGGGTACGACGTGGAGTCTCTGGTCACCCTCGGCGGCACGGCGAGTGGGTATATGCCTGAGCGATCACCGATCGCCACCAAGATCATCGCCGACCGTCGTACGCGCCGGTTGCTCGGTGTGCAGATCGTGGGCGGGGCGCAGTCAGCCAAGAGGATCGACACTGCCGCCGCAGTGCTGTGGGGCGAGATGAGCGTCGACGATCTTGCCGCGATGGATCTCTCGTATGCCCCACCATTCGCCACGGTGTGGGAGGCGATTCAGCTCGCCGCCCGCCGATTGTCGGATCGGATGTGACCGCGCCGAACCAGCACCGCTTCGGGACGGAAGGCGCAGTTGCGGACAGTGTGACCGAGCCGACGCCAACGGAGGACCTCGTCGCCGAACTGAACTGTTGGACGGGTGGGATCGGGGCTCGGCAGGCGCGGTCAGGCGTGACCGTCGACCGGTTCGACGAGCCGGGTCCGTATTCGTGGGAGCCGGCCCAAGGCGTCACCTTCGGTCTCGTCGCCCAGGGGCGACTGTCCGTGGACATCGATCGCATTACTCACGATTGCGGCCCACTCGAGGGAATCGTCTTCACGGACCGCTCGTGTCCCGCGATCGAAGTAGACGCAGCCTCCGCCGACCATCCTTTCCTTGCGATGTTTCTTCATATCGACGCGGCGATCATTCGCCGCATCTCGACGGATGTCCTGGTCAGCGATGCCGCGGCCGTGCCGATCACCCGGCGCGGTCGTGCGGGTCGCAACCAGTGCAGCGGCACCTTCCGTGTCGATGCACGACTACTCCACACGGTTCTCCGGTTCCTGCGCGCCCTCGATGGCGAGTTGGACGAGCGAGTGCTCGCACCGATCTGTTTGCAGGAGATCGTGTATCGCCTTCTGCAGATCGTCAGCTGCCAGGATCCGCTCGAAGTTGCCTCACGCGAGTCCGACATCGATCCTACGCGGGCGGCGATCGAATACATCAGGTCTCACCTCGCTGAATCGATGAGTGTGAGTGACATCGCGCGGGAGGTCCAGATGAGCGAGTCGGCGTTTGCGCACACCTTCCGTGCCACGATCGGCGTGAGCCCCTACCAGTTCCTCAAATCTGAACGGCTGGCCGCTGCTCGACGCATGCTCATCACCGAATCCGGCATCAGTGTCAGCGAAGTTGCACGCGCCGTCGGCTATTCGAGCGCCTCCCACTTCATTACCGAGTTCAAGCGACGGTACGCGGTCACACCCCGGGAATATGCGAACGGGAAGTGTTTCGGCGCTGCGCTGGAGGCCGTCGACCGTCACGACCCCACCCACGCGCGAACGCCAGAAGTGGTGCACTCCCCTGCAGGCAAGTGATACGCGAAGGCCCGGTGTGACATCGGACCGTCGATGTCACACCGCTACTCATCTCAGACGACGCACACTGTGCGGCACTGAATCCCGGCAGTCTTCCGAACGGAACGGGTTGCTGCGGAGCTGCACACGCTCGCTGCACGATCTATCTACCAGAGCCTCCGGTGGTTCGGTCGAGCTGAACGTCCGTCGTCGTCCTCCGTCACCTGCGACCGTGGGGGCCTTCGCATGAAATCCTGCCGAGGCCGGAGGCGGTTGTCCCCGACTCTGCCGACACCCTGGACGTCTCCCCTTCGGGGCGCATGCGGCAGGATCGTGATCAACTACCGATTGCTCGGCGGCGGCCACTGTGCGCACGCCGGAGCCCGTTGCACCGCAACGTCAACTCGATCGCTCCTGGTCCCAGCACGAGTCGTCTGGATCGTCGTCTTCGCACAGCGGCCAGCCACCGAATGAGGCGCCGCTCAGAGTGAGAATCGCGGTGAAGAACTTCTCCAAGAAGAACAAGGAAGTCTGCTTTCTGTCTCGATTGAGACCATCTGTGTGCCTCTTGGCACGATCGCCACTGCACGCGTACCGCGGGGATTCCCGTGGGTCCCTACGGTTGCGGACATACGGCTACGCCGCATGGTTCGCGGGCGCCAGGACCGGCACGAGAACCGAGTGAACACCCGTGACACCGAGCATCTGCCGGATCGGGCCGCCCTGGCAGAGCTGGGAGGACAGCACACGTTCGCGGCACCGCACAGGATCGGCCATCCTCGGATCGATCGGAATCCCGATCAGTATTTCCGCGGACGTCGCGCTGCGGCTCGCGTCTATCAGCAAGGACTCCTCGTCGACTGCCCGGATGGGCACGTCGCGTCGTCCTCGTACCGAGCCAATGGCCACTACGACGTAGTCGATCCCACCCTGAGTGAAGGTGATCAATCGGCAGTGGCGACCGGACACCACGAGCCTGACGTCGAGGCCGCGTTGCGGTAGATCGTCGGCCATATCACTTTGCGCCCGCGGCAGTCCCGTCGCCGACGACGCTCGAGAACACGAACCGATGACGGTTCGCCGTGAGGTCCAGCTGAAAAATTCGCCCGTCGCGTCCATTGGTCGCGCCTCTTCTGTACGTCCGATCGCCTCGTCGGGGTTGCACCCGATCCCAACTTGTGTTGTGGATCACATAATCATAGGGGTGAAAAGATGGCTAGTCAATTATTCACCGGATACTCTTTCTTAGTCGTGAAAGGTTTTCTCGAGGAGGTTACCCCACCCGGACGGCCGGCGCCGCCAGGGATCCGGGCCCGCTCAGTCGACAGTCATGAGGTGCGTACAGATGAAACGAGAATCAGATCTGGTTGCGACAGGCATCGGCCGTGACGAGCCACGATCATGCCGACTATGGGATCTCATCCTCTATTCGGTGATCGTGATCGCAATAGCGGTAGGAGTTGCAGCGATGCTCACCAGCCGATGACCGAGTCGCACCGGCCAGCGCCGCAGCAAGTTCTGGATCCTGCGGTAGTTCCGGAACACGGTTGTCACGGCTCGGCGACACCGTCGGCCCAGCCGAAGGCCGGCAGATTCCACGATGACCCAGCTCACTGCCTCGCAGCCACCTTGCAAAGGAAATCCGATGACCACCGACCACCACTTCGAGCACCCCACAGAGCAGCTGACCCGCGAGATCACCGACGAGGAACGGGCGGAGTTCGCTGCCAACGGAGTCATCCGCCTCGAAGCCGTGATCCCTCCCGCGTGGATCGACTACCTCCGGAACGCCGTGGATCGGATGATGACGGACGTGCACAGTACGTCCCAGAACTACACCTCCGCAGGGCAACCCCGCTTCTTCTCCCAAGCGTTTCCGCGTTTCATCGACTCCGCGTTCGACAACTGGGCACGGCGAGGGCCGACCAAGCACATCGCCCGCCAGATGCATCCTTCGGCACAGTCGTTACGGTTCTTCTACGACCAGGTGTTCGCTCAGGAACCGGGATCGGGCCAGGGTGCGCCCTTCCACCAGGACTATGCCTACCTCCCTATCGATGGCGATCAGTACTTCCGTATCTGGGTGCCGCTCGACACCGTCACCATCGATAGCGGGGCGATCCACTATCTGAAGGGTTCACACCTTGGTCCGGTGTTCCGGCCCCGCAGTTTCAGCGGCAATCCTGACGTCGCTGCGGTCTATCGACGTTCCCCTTTCCCCGAACTACCCGATTTCGACGCCGACTACGACCGGTACCACTGGTTCATCGGCGAGGCCGAGCCGGGCGATGCGTTACTGCACCACCCGAAGACCGTCCACGGATCGCGCGCCAACCATTCCAGTCGACCTCGCCGTGCCGTCACCACGATCTTCGCCGGCGACCAGGTCGTCTGGGATCCGAGACCGGGTACCAGCTTCGACCACATTCCCGGTATCGGCGGGTTCTCCGTCCCGCCGATGACCCCCGGCACCCCGATCGGCGGCGACATTTTCCCCGTGGTGTGGCACGAATCCCCTGTTCACAACTGAGGAGACGACGCCGGCACCATCGGCCGTTCCCCGAAAAACACCGACACCCGCCTGCGGCGACCCCCCGTCGGCTCGCCCGTACTGGTGTCGTGTCAGTTGCCGATGACCGGCAGGATCAGTGCGATCCGCAATTTCTGGTCGATCGCCTGCCCGAGGGCGAGTGATTGGTCCAGCAAGGGAGCCAGTGCTCGAACTTTCGCATCCGCGTCGGCGAGGGTGTGCGCGATCTGTTCGGCGGGGACGGCGGCGGCGTTGGCTTGATCGGTTGCAGACGCGCCCGCGTCGATGATGCCGCCGAGGGGGGCGTCCGCGGACTGCAGAGCGTCACCAAGAGCCTGCAGTTGTGTGCCGAGTTCCCCGAGGGTGTGGTCTGCTCGGGTGAGGGAGTCGAGCACCCCGACGACCTCGGGCAGCCCCTGGTTGATTGACTCGTTGGCTGGAGGCAATTCTTTCGCCCCGGCGAGCGCGTCATTGGTGGTGCTGTCAACGATTTTTGCCTGCGCGACACCATCTTTGAAGGTGTCGTTGGTGATGCTCAAGTCTCGTGTGACGATCAGAATGCCGCACAAGAGCGCGATGGTGAATGCCAGGGCAATCGCCCAGGAGAGCCGAAACATGGTGTATTTTCTGCCTTTCACTCGTTTCCTGGTCACTGCCTGACCCGTCCCGAGCGTTATGGGGTGGGCGTGGTCGCGACGCCGAGAGGGGGGAGGTTCAGGGAATTGACCGGGGGCCCGACTACCGCGAGCAGCGGTCCGAGTTCCTGAATGTGCCGGGCTTCCTCCTCGACGTTCGCCAGGGTCGCGGCGATGGCGGTGGCCTTGGGCCCGAGCGCACCCAAGGTGCCTTCGATCGTGGTCAGTCCCTGATTGATGGCCTCCAGTTGCGCGGTGACCGAGCCGACGGCCGTCGATAGTCGCGCCACCGTTGGGCTCGCTTGATTGGCGCGGTCGGTCACGTTCGCGACGAGGTCGGGCAACGGTGTGGCGATCGTGCTGACTGTGCCAGTGGAGGCATTGAGTGTCTTGGCCTGACCCGTCAGCTCTCCTGCCTTGTCGGTCAGGCCTTCCAGGTCATGTGCCAGCGGGCCCAACGCCTGGATGTCGGCGGCCAGCCGGGCATGTTTCGGGACGAGTATCGAGGTCAGTGTGTCGAACTGGCCGGCGGAATCGATGACCTCGAGGCTCAGCTGCGACGGTCGTCCCAGTGGGTCGACCACATCCTCAAGTCCGGGAAGGAACCCGTTGGCGGCGCAGAGCAGCACTGCCGGCGCCAGCCCCAGACCGAGCACTACCCCCAGCCATGCCCTTTTGGTGATCATCAGTTCCCTCCGGGTGCAGGAATGAAGGCTCCCTGTTCGGGAACCAGCGTGAGTTTGTTCGTCGTCCGCGTCAGCTCCGCATTGAGTGCGTTCACGAGATCGATCGCGGTCGTGAGCTCGTCGTTCACCTCGCTCACGGTGGTGTTCGCGTCCGCCGAAATCTGATGCAGCGAAGCCGCCGAACCCTGCAGCGTGGTGGCGACGGTCTCGAGCTGGCCGGCGATCTGTGTGTCACCTCGGCCGGCGGCGAGCAACGCACGTGCGTCCGGTAGCAGCGCAGCCAAGTGATCGACGTCGGCGGCGGTTGCGGTGTCGAGCTGGGCCAACACTCCCGCCAGCTCATCGAGTTGTTTGTGTGCCGTCGCCGGGGCGGTGAGATCTGCCCGTTGGGCGAAGTATTCGTTGGTCAGCCGGAAGTTGTCCACAATCGTGCGCGCGCTGCCCTGCACGAGCTGACCCTTGTGGATGGCCGCGAACACCAGCCCGAACAGAACGACGGCCAGGACCGCGGCGAGGCGGCCCATCCATTCGGTTACTACGGCGAATCCAGTGGAACTGGGTGTCCCAGCATTCGGTATGTCCAGGCGGCGGGGCACTACACCCCTTCGGTAGGGCAGCGCCGATGCCGGAACATCGAATCGCTGAAGTCCGGCCAGGTCTCGGCGGGGGTATGCCTCTAGCGGTAGGTCGGTGCCCTGTTGCATGTCACGTCCAGTCGAGAGTAGGTACAAATCAGTTGGAGCAGAGAAGGTGGGTTCAGCCCGAGAGCGGAAGCATCTGGTTGATGGTCTGCGCGGCCGCGACCGAACCGTGCAGGTCGCTGACGAGGCCCTCGACGATGGCCAGCAATTGGCGTCCCTGGTCGCCGAACGCTTCCGCCGATGCCACCAGTGGGAGCACGGTGTTCTGGACCTCGCCGAGAATGCCCTGGATGTTGGTCAGGCGCTCGTTGGTCAGCTGCGCCCCGTCGGTGCTGCTGGCAAGCATCTGCGCTGCCGGGGTGATCGCTTCATCCAGTGCGGTCAGCAACGGTCCGAGCGCGATCGTGGCATCGAGAGCGGTCTGCGCGGTGTGAGTGAGCTCGGTGAGCTGCTGGAGCTGACCTGTCAGTCGGTCATTGACGTCGACGATGCCCTGGGAGGCTGTGATGCTCGTTTCGTTGGCGCGCTGCTGGTTGTCGAGTCGGGTGTTCAGGTTGAACACCACGAAGGCAAGCAGGCCGAGAACACCCACCGCGACGATCGACAGAACCATCCGCGAAGGCCCGCCACGGCGTCCGAAGAAAATCAAGGTACTTTCCCTACTTTCCAGACAGGTCGTTGGCGGATTCTTCCGCCGACAGGCGGGTGCGGTGGACCTTCTCTGCCGTCGATCGCGCGTCGGTGAGAATGGCGTCCAAGGTGGCACGGTCGGCGGCGACGGCCGCGGTGGCGCCGTCGACGGGCGCTTGGAGTGAGCTGATGTGCGTCGTCAACGTGTCGAGTGAGGCAACGAGATCGGTCACGTTCGCGCCGGCGAGGTCGAGGGTCTTCTGCACGTCGCCGGTGATCTGCCCGGTGAGGGTGTTGAGTTCGGCGGTCACTGCCGCATCGGAGCTCAGGACACTCGCCAGCGATGCCTTCATCTTGTCGAGCGCGTCGAACGCGGCCAGCGTGACCTTCTCGTGCTCGACAATCTGATCCAGGGCCGGGTTGTAGTTGTCGGCGGACACCACCGCTTGGTCGAGACGGTATGGCGTAGCCGTCAGGTCGTAGATCCGGGGGTACAGGTACAACGCACCTATCGGAATCAGCGCGAGCACGAGTAGCACTCGCGCCACATTCGTTCCGGTCGAGGCTCGTTGCGGTGGATCGGCGAACCCGTCCGGTGGGATCTGACCGAAACCGATCGGCGTGGTGGCCTCCGTAACGAGGGTGTGCCGGCTCCGCCCCGAAATGGCCGTCATGACTCGACGACCGAAACCAGTGCAATGGTGCGCAATGCCGTCAGTGTGTGCGTGAGAAGACCCTTCACGACGAGCTTGTGGGTGAGAATTCCACCCAGCACCGTCATTCCGCGGGTGGTGAAGAAGCCCACCGGGATCAGCCCGCCCGCCTTCATCGACAACTGCGAAACATCGAGAATCTGATCCACACTGGCCTTGATGGTGACGCTCGGCCGACCCACGATGTCGTTGTAGACAATTGCCTCGTCGGTGCCGAACACGATCGTGCAGGCGCTGTCGGTGTCGGTACTGTAGATCGACACCGGCCGAGGTATCTTTCGCGCGAACTTGACTCGGGAGGGATAGTTCTCGACGTTCTGCCCGAGCAGCATCCCGACGATACTCGCGACGCCGTTCGCGTCCTCTCCGTCGTACAGGGTGACCGGGTATGTGCTGGATTCAACGATGGTCATCGATCATGGCCTTTCACAGCAGGGGTCGGCGATGTGTCATATCGGCCCTGCGCGGGACTTGCCTGGCGAGCACGCAAGTCCCACACGGGCCGTTGGTTCTTTGGTTACACGTCCCAGTCCGTGGGCACCTGTCCCCACGACAACAGGAAGTTGTTGAAAGCTCCGGCGTTCTCGATGGCCGCCGACATCGGGCCCTTGGCGAACTTGACCTTTCCGGCCAGCAGCAGTTTTCCGCCCTCGGCGTCGCCCACGGCCGCGCGCTGCCACGTTTCGAGTGTCCCGTTGATCTTCAACCACAGGTCGCTCTCGTCGAACTTACGGATGGTCCAGGAGACGATCTTGGCCTTCTCCCATTCGATATGGCAGGCCACATCGTCCTTACCGATGGTGCCGAATTCCATGCGGTTGGTGAACGAATCGGGGTCCTTGAAACCCTTGTACACCTCCGTGTTCGCGTTGACGGCTTCGAGCGCCCGTTCACACCATTCCTGCGAGAAAAACTTCAGCTTGTCGCTCATCGGTTCGACTCCCGTTCAGTTATGTGTCTCAAATAGACTGTGCAGATGCATATTTCACTGGATTGGAGACAGCGTCGGCATTTGGCGCACGGCACGCCACTACATTTGCCGCGTGATACCGCTCACATCCGGAATTACCGTAGGCATTGATTTTTCACTCGTCAATTACTGATTTCTGTCGGCTTTTGCGACATGAAAGGTCCCTGCTGAGCGCCCCGACGGGCTCGCACCGGACTCCCCGCGGGTCGGGAACCGTGCCATGAGCCTGATCGACGTCTCCGCGCGGTGACACGTGTGGCAGGATGCAGTCTGCGGCATGCCGAGCAGCTGATCGCTCACCAATTGTCGGTGGGATCCTGCTGATTCGTTTCGCATTCGCACGTGAATCACCACCGCGGGCCCGCGAACGCATCACCAGGTGTGTAATCCGACATAAGCACGCAGATGTAGTCGGCGACCAAGCCCGGACACAGCGCCCGGACGCGGAATCGGTTCGCGAAGACGCCGTGCATGACCGTCGACTCGGCGTGAAGAACGGGGAGTTGCCCCAAGGGGCGCTCCCGCACGTGGGGGGGGGGGGACCTGTGCTGGCCGACAAACGCACCACCCTCGCCCGAACACGCACCATCACCCTGATTATCGCGGCGACGGTCTGGCTCACGCTCAGTGCCGGCGCGATGATCTCCGCTGCCGAGGGCTCCGCCTCACTGGCCACCTACATGCGGTTCGCGGTCTCGATGATCTCCATCGCGGGCGACGAGTCGGGGGCGCCGGGCGTTCGCACTCAGTAACCGCCCATCGTTCCGACGTGATGGTCTCCACCGGTATCCGGTCGGCTCCCGGCCGCCTCGAGCCGATACCGGGCCATACACAACGTGGCGTCGAGGCTGTTGAAACCGACCTGTGCGTACAAACCCACGGCGTCGTCGTTCAACGAGGTCGACGGGTACCAGCCGGGGTGAGGGGCAACCCGTCCCGTCGCGCGGCGATACCGCACCGCCCAGCGGTTGGCGTCACCGAAGACGAACGCGTAGGGAACCGCGGCGAGGAAGCATTCACCGATCGCGGCGGACCCGATCGTGCTCGATCGACCCGACAGCACCCGCTCGAAACCGGCTGTTCGGGCCCAGACCTGCAGCCCCTCCCGTGTGTGCCGAAGACCCGTACCGGGCGCGAACACCCCCACAGAGCCGATGACGAACGCAGCGAATGGAACACCGACGATCGTCGGACCGACCACACCGAGGAACCCGAACACGGCCAGTACCATGCACAGGGATGCCATCGTCCGTCCGATCCACGTCCTGACCGAGATCGCGAGCAGACCGTCCTGCGCCGCCCACGCCCGGCACGCATCGGACATCACGCGCATGCCCTCCTTCACCGCATATCCCGACTTCACCGAGCCGTCGGCAACGAAAACCGCCCCCGGCGTATGGATTCCGAGGACATCGGCCAACGCCCGCGAGACCGGGTCGATCCGCGCCCATCGATCCGGTGTACCGATCCCCTCGATCCGCCAGCGCTCGTCCTCGACGAATACCAGCCGGACCACGGACCGCTCGGCCAGATGGAGCAGTGTCGCCGTCGGCGCGCTGTCACCGATCCACTTCCTCACCACATACTCGGTCTGTGCAGGCCCCAGACCAGGAAAGGGTCCATACCGCACCGGCACCTCGCCGAGTTCCTCACGGGCACTTCGCGACCACACAATACCCGCGCCCCACCCCACGACCGAAAGCCCCGCGGCGACCGCGGCGAGCACCCACGAGTCGCCGACGACAGCAGCAGGCCCACGCACAGTTGATGCCGGCCCCCACACCAACGGCCACAGCAGTCCTACAACTGCCACGCCACCGACAACGACGGCAACACCAGCACGCATTCTCGACGCACCCACCGCGCGATCGTGAGCCTCGGTGCGTTCCTCTCCGCCAGAAGCAGGCTCGCGTTCCTCTGCGCCAGAATCGGGTTCGTACTCATCGCCGTTGTCGTACATTCGCCCTACCTCGCTGCCGGGAACGTTGTGGATACCGCAATCCTCGACACATCCACATCCCACAACCAGACGACATTGGATTACCAACCGATCCCCCAGGTGCCCGGCACCTCACCCCCGCGGGGGACGACGTTCCCCGCGCACGGTGCATCCCGCCACCGCGACCGTCCCTGAAGAGCCCCCGCCGCGAGGCAGCAGCGCAGCATCGCAATCGGCCCGGACAACACCCGGCACGCCGAAGATGCCGGCCACAGGATCAACGGATGGGCGGACCACCTCTGCATCCCGCGCCCAGCCAAGGATGGTACCCGCAACTGGGGGCCGAACCGCCACATTCCACGTCTCGGCCGGTGCGCCATCCACACTGGACGGCGAGCACCGCGGCGCGACTCGACCACTCGACGAGTCAGCCTGAAGAAGCAGTCGAGCGCAGCCCGTCGACAATGAGGCCGGTGATACGGGCGGCTCTGACCGCATAACAACCAAGCGAGGAATCACGCGACGACGTCATGCACCTCACGGGATTTGACCGGCCGGCACCCGGTTACCGCTAGGGAACCCCGAAGCTTCCGAATCCCGGAGCGACGGACAGTTGGAACCGATTGGGATCGACGGACGCAACAACATCCGCAAACGCGGCGACCGTACCGCTACCGGTAACCACCCGGACCGGGGTATACCGGCACCAATCCACCGCAGCGATCGGTCGGCTGAAACCCATTGGCGTCACGCCACGAAGCACAGTGGTACCGGCAGCGCCAGTGGACAGATTTCGCCAGTTCACCGCCAGGTCAATACAGTCCAGCGTGGTCATCACGGGCGACTGTTCAGCCGTGAACGTCACTACGCCAAGCGCCTGTATCGATGCCGACGGTGTCACCGACACTACCGGCGGCACAGCGCACACGAGCAGACTGAAGCATCCCGAGACAAACGTCGCAGGCACCGCAAACGCCGTAGTCACCGCTGACGGCGGCGGTTCCGCCCCCGCAACAGCAGCCGATCCGAACGGGAGCGAACAACCGGCCACAAATGCAATAGTCCATGCCACACACAATCGGCGAGTTCTCGTACAGCGGATCGTTGACACTCCCGCCTGGGATTTGGCCCCGACCTGCCGAGCTCCCAGAATACCCGTTCCTGCTCACTGTGTGGCACACCACTGATGTTGCTCCACCAACTCCCGGCCACCGGAATTTTCACCGGGCCGGTCAGCGGTGGTCACCTGCAGGACGGGGCAGAGTAAGTCGGTGCCGCTGAGACATCCGATGTTGCAAACGGGATAACTGTCGCTGAGAATCCGAGCTGACATGTTCCCGCGGCCAGGACGGCGTGGTGGTAGGGGTGCGATCAGCGGGTGCCGGCGGTGCACACCCGGGACCAGGCTCAGCACGCGTGCGAGGGCAGTAGCTACCGTCATCACGGTGGCCACCACCACGATGACGCACACGAACGGGACTGCCCCCACCCTGGTTGACACACGGGGTGTGCAGTTTCAGGCCGCGTGTGCGGTCTGATGGAGCGTCTCATATTCGACGGGTGTCAGTCGACCGAGACCGCGCTGCCGGCGACGCCGGTGGTAGGTCTTCTCAATCCACTCGACGATCGCCAACCGTAGTTCCGCACGGCTGCTCCAGTGGCGCCGGTCGAGGACGTTGCGTTGCAGCAACGCGAAGAACGATTCCATCGCGGCATTGTCACCACATGCCCCAACCTTCCCCATTGATCCTTGTAAACCATTGCAGGTCAGCAATTCTACGAAGATTCCGGAACGGAACTGGCTGCCGCGATCGGAATGTACGACGGTGCCGTCCGGGTGGCGGAGCGCAATGGCATTTCGCAGCGCCGAACATGCCAGGTCCGCGGTCATCCGGTCGGCGATCGAATAGCCGACGATCCGGGTGGAGAAGCAGTCCTTGATCGCGCAGAGGTAGAGCTTGCCCTCGTCGGTCCAGTGCTCGGTGGGGGCACCTCCCTGCACGGAGTGCTTGGGGGAATGTCGGTCAACCACAACCGGTCGGGCTGCTGGGCGGTGAACTTCCGCCTGACGAGGTCGTCATGGACCGGGGGCCCGGATCGACGATGAAGTCCTCGCTTCTTGGCGAACACCGAGAAGATCCGCTGCTGCGAACACAGCCGGTGGACGCGGTTCTCGCCGGCGACGATGCCGTGGGTGGGTAGTTCGTCGGCGATGAACCGGTATCCGAACTCCGGGTCGCCGGCGTGGATATCGAGTGCGGCGTTGATCAGATGGGCATCGTCCCAATCCCGCTGTGAGACGGGATCGGTGTTCCACTTGTAGAACGCTTGCCGGGAGAATCCCAGCACCCGGCAGGTCACCGCGACGGCGATACCGTCGGCGGCAAGTTCACGGACCAGCGGGAACATCATTTTGGGTTGACATCGCGCGATAGGTAGGCCACCGCCCGGCGCATCACCTCCGCTTCCTGTTCGAGCAGCCGGATACGTTTGCGGGCCTCGCGGAGCTCGTCGGATTCGTCCCGTGTGGGGCCGGGTCGGGTGCCGTCCTCGATGTCGGCCTTGCGCAGCCAGTTCTTCAGGCAAGTCTCGGAGATCCCGAAGTCCTTCGCGATCTGTTCCAGCGGGGCTTCGCGTTTGCGGGCCACGGCGACGACGTCGCGGCGGAACTCCTCGGGATACGGCTTCGGCATGTCGATCATCCTTCCACTGTGAGGGCAGATCCCTCACAGGTCAGGTGTCAACCAGAGCCGGGGCAGTCCCAACGTTGCAGGAGTCGGTGGAGTACCCGAACGCTGCCCCGCTGCCCACACCGGCGACGGTGGCTGCGATCGCACCGACCCGAGAGGCAGTGCGCACCCTTGCGCCAGTACCGCTCTGCGGGCGGAGAGCACCAACACCAAAGCCCATCTCACGGTGACGTGAACGCGGCGTGCAACAACACCAGGAACGGAGACAGCCCGACGAATGTCATCGCTGCAGGTCGACAAACCCCCGTGTTGTCGACCTGCAGCGGCGTCAGGAGCCGTTGATCACAAGGTCGGCGAGCCAGACCAGCCACGGTATGCCGCCTTCAATTGGCAATTCCCACATTGTTCCCTCCCGGTGTTTCGGTTCGCTGTGACCGTCACATTGTGCCCGACTCTCCGGAGCCAGACCAGGATCGCGTCCTCGTCGGTACCGCGCCGATGCCGCTGACACCTTCGGACAGCAGCTACCCTTGATACCGGACCGGTCGTAGGCGCGCGGAGGCCGGTTACCCTCATCGTAGGAGGGTGAGCCTGGCGGTGCGGTGCCGAACTTACGCTTCGTGTTCCGATTTCAGTTCGGAATGGCAGGGTTCTCCTCCGATCCCAGGTTTCGCACCAGCCATCGCCCGTCGACGAAGCGCATGAGGACCGGGCACACGTACCGGGGATCGTTCGGCTGCCACAGGCCGCCCTCGAGCGTCGAGGCGTCGAGCACGTACAGCGCCTCGACTCCTGGGGCGACCATCCTTGTGGCTGAACTGATTCCCCACGTCGCCGGATCAGGAAGCATCGTGCGGAATGACCGCACATGCACGCGCTCGAAGTGCACCCACAGCGGATGATCCGGCGTCGGTCCCGCGAGGGCCGCCGCGACCGCGTGACCATCCCACCCGTCAACGGTCATCTGATAGTGGTTGTCCTGCACCCACTTCTGCGCGAGCACCACCCGGAACTCGGGATCCACATTCGGCCATACCGACCACAGGTCCCCGTCCACGCACACCGGTGTCAGGAACGCCCACACCGCACTCACCAACTCCGCATGCCCGAGGAACCGCACCCGTTCGACCGGATCCATCGCACGAAGCTGCCGGTACGTCTGCCGCACCTCGGGCGGCAAGGAGTCGATCTGCTCGTCGGTCAGCTCCGGAAGGGACGACGCCGCCGGTGCCGCACCGGCGGCGGGATCTTCGTCCGGTGCGTCAAGCTCTGCCCGGAGGGCGTCGACGAACCGCGGGGTCAGCGGCTCGAGTGACTCGAGCATCTCCCCCACCGTGCGCGGCGGGAGTGTATTGCGGGCGACCAGTACGTGTATGCACTCGAACACCGCTTCCGGGTCCAGATCGAGTTGATCGCAGAGGAATTCGTCGGGGTCGATTGCCTCGATGTCGAACGGGTCGAGGGCCGCTGGAGGGAAGTCTTTCAGGTTGGCGGTCACGATCTGTGCTGCACCTGACCGTACGGCCGCAGCCAGGACGTGCCGGTCCTTCGGATCGTTGGCCATCGCGGGGATCAGTTCCCGGTATCCGCGTGACTCCTCCTCCGCGAGGGGAAATACCCTGCGCATCTGCTGCACTCGCCGCGCTGCATGTTCCGGCGACTTACCGAACCGCTCGCCGGACAGGTTGCGCTCGACCTCCTCGAGCAGATCCGGCGTCCACACCGGCCGGAACACCTCGGCATCGGCGAGGGTGAGCAGCAGATTGGTCAGGGTCCGGGGAAGCAGGACGCACGCATCGAGAACCACCCGAAAGGCAGCCATGTTCGGATCAGCGGGTCGACACGAAGCTGTCCGCGGCGGCGGGGTCCGGGATTTCTTCGTGCGCCATCTCCTCGAACACCTGGCCGCGGCGCCCGCGTTCACGTTGCTGGAATTCGAGCACGTCCGCCAACTCCACCCGCCGATGCCGGCCCGGTGAGGTGTACGGGATCTTCCCCGCCTCCAGCAATCGCACGAGGGTCGGCCGCGTTATGCCCAGCAGTTCCGCGGCCTCCTGCGTCGTCAGCACGGTGCGATGCGGCTCCACCGTCACCGCCTGCCCCCGATCCAAGGCTGTGACCGCGTCGACGAGCAACCCCCGAACACTGTCCGGCAACGGCACCGAACCGTCCGGGGTCGAGATCGACACATCCTCATGAACAGCGAGAACAGCCTTCAGCGCGGCGAGAAGATCCCGATCGTCGGCGCCCGGCGGCAACACCGTGTGGTTCATCAGAGCACCCATACCCCACCATAAAACGAAAAAAACGAACACGCAATGTCAATCCGCCGATCTGAGGCTCGCTCCCGCCCATCTGGTGCATGCCCACCTTCCTCGGTGCCGCTCGTACCCAGGAACCGGATCGACCCGTCCGTCGACTCGGGCTGGTTGTAGAACACGAGATCCTCATCCGAGCGAACCTTGCCGCCGGAGTCCAGCAGCAAAGCCGACGCATCGACCTCGACCTCCGACTCGGTCCACCCGAGCACCACATCGACCTGCTCCACCGCAACCACGGTGCTCGACGGCGTTCAGGGTCTGGCCTTCGGCCAGCCGCATCGATTCGTCGATCACACTCGTGCTACCGGGATTGATCCCGACACGCCAGTCGCTGTCGAGTCCGAAGACAACCGCGGGAACGAGGTCGGGCACGCACACCCTTTCGGTTGCCCATGCTTGCCGCGGTCGAGGTCATCGTTCTCATCTGCGTCTGGAAGCGGCCCCGTGGCTTCCATGACGGCGTCTATTCGCCGTCGGACCAGCTGACGTGCTGGGTCAAACTCTCGATACGCCAGCCATCCGATGTGCGGGTGGAGTTCGCGGTCTCCCAGGGACAGAAGGCCCGCAGCCCACGAATGTGCGGAGTGTCTATCGAGACCGCGGGGCCCGATCCTGTCGGTGCGATTCTCTGACATGGCCGACAGCGCCGGCAGCCACCCACGGAGCCACTACCGCGACGGCCTTGATCGCACCGGACCGTCCGACCAGGCGGGCGCCGCAGATCCCCACCAGGAGGTCACCGGTGTCACTGGCGAGCCCGGCCGACGCCCAGCGGCGGAACTCGTCGGGCCTGCCCCGAGTCCAGGCCAGAACCGCACCCCCACCGAGGACGAGGTCGCGAACCCCGACCGTCCGCATCAGCACGGCGTTCGTACCGTTGCCGGCGTCCTCGCGAGGCAACACGACGGTCGGCGCCGCGATGAGCAACACCCCGACGCCGATCCGGGCGGACGCGAGCAACAGCGAAACGTCGACGCGCGCAACCATGATGAGAACAGTATCGCCACGCGCAAGCACGTGGCGCCGTCGAGGCACCTGCGCAGTAGCCACCGACCACCGTCGTGCCCAAGCCAGGTCCGGGCCGATGCTTCCCGTCGAGTCATTGATGATGCACTCAGTGCGGTCCGGTTCGGCGCCGAACACTCATTCGCCGACTCGACGCGGCGGATGTTGCCGGGTTTCCCGCCTCGGGGCCGTCGTCAGATCCCGACCGGAAAGCCCCGGTCTTGGACCGGACGATGTCGCCGAACCAGTTCGTTTCACTACCGCGCTGTTCGATGATCTCGTGGACTCTTCTCCATGTCGAACCTGCACCGGCGGGCAAGGACACCGAGCTTCGCGCGCCCAGCGAACGAGGACTGCCGATCGGGCTATGCTCGAGGTTGTTCGGGAACACCCACGACCGCCCGATGACGGGCACCGAGGGGCGATGCAGGGGCCAACCATGGCCGTTGATCCACTGGCCACGAAACGTGACCTGACAACGCGGATAGCAGCGGAGCTCGCCGACGCCGGATTCGAAGCAATGCACGAAATCGGTCATGGCGGCTTCGGCGTCGTCTACCGCTGCCGACAGCCTTTCCTCGATCGGATGGTCGCGGTCAAGGTGCTCACCGCCGACCTGGAGACGGACAACCTCGAACGGTTTCTGCGCGAGCAACGTGCGATGGGCAAGCTGTCCGGACACCCGCACATCGTCAGCATCTTCGGCGTCGGCGCCACCGACTCCGGCCGACCGTACCTGGTGATGCAATACCACCCCCGTGGATCGCTCGACGCGCACATTCACCAGTCCGGCCCTGTCGACTGGGAGTCCGCAACGCACATCGGCGTCAAGGTCGCCGGCGCGCTCGAGACCGCGCACCGTTCCGGAATGCTGCACCGCGACGTGAAGCCAGGAAACATTCTGCTCACCGACTACGGCGAGCCGCAGCTGACCGACTTCGGCATTGCACGCATCGCCGGCGGATTCGAAACGACCACCGGCGCGGTGACCGGCTCGCCGGCTTTCACCGCGCCGGAGGTGCTGCAGGGTGACGCGCCGAACCCCGCCGCGGACGTCTACGGCCTCGGCGCCACCCTGTTCTGTGCCATCACCGGTCACGCAGTCTTCGAGCGTCGCAGCGGGGAGGAGGTGGTTGCGCAGTTCCTGCGAATCGCGCGGCACCCCGTCCCCGATCTTCGTGCCGAGGGCATCCCGGCGGATGTGTGCGAGGTGCTCGAGCACGCAATGTCTCGGGATGTTGCCACCCGGCCGCCGACCGCGGCCGACCTGGGCGAACTGCTCCGCGACCTGCAGGGCCACCACGGGTTGGCGGTCGACGAGATGCCGGTCCCGATCTCGGCGGGGCCCGGACCGTCGGTGCGGGGAACCGGACAGCACAGCGGCCCGCAGCAGGGTGTGCCGCGGCCTCGCCTCACCCCAACCTATGTACGGACCGCCGCGTGGCGGTCGTCCACGGCGGCGATCACTCCGCCCGCCGCAGCGACCAGATTCAGCCCACCGGAGCGGGCTGGGCAGCTGGTACCGCGCCTACGCCTGCTGGACCAGTTGCGGGCCGGGCAGCGGCGGCGGCTCGTCGTGATCCACGCGCCGACCGGATTCGGCAAGAGTGCGCTGGCCGCCCAGTGGGCGGACGCCCTCGCCGCCGAGGGCGTTGCGGTCGCGTGGCTCACCGTCGATCACGACGACAACACCGTCGTCTGGTTCCTCGCGCACCTGATCGAGGCGATCCGGGTGGTGCGTCCCGGGTTGGCCCGCGAGCTCGGGGCGGCACTGGAGGAGCACGGCGACGATGCGGAACGCTACGTGCTCACGTCGCTGATCAACGAGATCCACAAGCGAGGCGAGCAGGTCGCCGTGGTCATCGACGATTGGAACAAGGTCAGCAGCGCCGACACCCGATCGGCGTTGGCGTTCCTGCTCGAAAACGGCTGCCACCATGCGCAAATCGTTGTCGCCAGCCGAACCCAGTCCGGTCTTCCTCTGAGCCGCATGCGGGTGCACGACGAGCTGGTCGAGATCGACTCCACTGCATTGCGATTCGACCAAGGCGAGTCGAGACGCTTCCTCGTCGACCTGGCGGGACTGGACCTTGATCGCGGCGACGTGGAGGATCTGACCGAATCGACCGGCGGGTGGGCGGCGGCACTTCAGCTGGCGTCGGTGTCGCTGCGTGACTGCGACGATCCCACCCTGCTGATCGCGCATCTGTCCGGCCGACACCATGCCATCGGTGAATTCCTGACCGAGAATGTGCTCGCCTCCCTCGATCCCGCAATGCTCGACTTCCTGCTGGCGACGTCGGTCACCGAGCGGATCTGCGGCGAACTGGCCTCCGCACTTTCCGGCGTATCGCGCGGTCAGGAAATGCTGGCCGAGGTCGAGGAGCGCGATCTATTTCTACGCCGCGTCGACGACGAGGGCCAATGGTTCGCCTACCAACCACTGTTCGCAGACTTCCTTCGGCAACGACTGCAGCGAGATCGACCGGAGAAGATTCAGGAGCTACACCGCACCGCATGCGAATGGTTCGCCACGCATCGAATGCTCAGCGACGCGGTCGATCACGCACTGGCCGCCGACGATCAACGGCACGCCGTCGAACTGGTCGAGGACGGCGGCGTCTACCTGATCGACCACTCACAGGTGACCACACTGCTCGGGCTAGTGGGGAAACTCCCGCCGAGATTGGTTGTGGGGCGACCACGGTTGCAGCTGCTCCTCGCCTGGGCAGACATTCTGATGCACCGCACCGACGCCGCGCGGCAGGCGCTCGCTATGGTGGACGCAGCGCTCGAACACAGCGAGCTGGAAGAATCGGAAGTCGCCGAACTTCGGGTCGATGCCGCCGTGGTGGAGGCGGTGGTCGAGTCGCGCGCGGATCACACCGACCCGGTTGACAAGCTTGTCGCGGCCGCCCTGGCACAACCGGATGCATTGCCGCCGTGGGTTGTTTCGACCGCCGCGAACCTCGCGACGTTCACCGCGAGCACCCGCAGCGACTTCGCTGAGGCCCACCGCCTGCAGGAGTGGGCGCTGCCGTATTACGAGCGCAACACCGGCCCCTACCTCCTCGTGCACGGGCAGTGCTGGTTGGGTCTCGCCGAGATGGAACAGCTCGAACTCGACGCCGCCGAGAATCGGGTGCGCAAGGCGGTCCGTACGGCCCGCCGAACCGCCGGTCGGCACTCGCTCGCGGCCCGGCTGACAGGGTCAGTACTCGGCGAATTATCCTACCACCGAGGCGAACTCGACGAGGCCGAGCGGCTGCTCGACGAGGGCTACACCCTCGGTGGCGAGCCAGGGCCGGTCGATTTCAAGCTCGCGCGCTATGCGCTCGGCGCCCGCATCAAGGTGCTGCGAGGCGACCCGGCCGAGGCGTCCATCCGGCTCAACGAGGGCATGCGGGTTGCCGAGGCCATGTCGCTGTCACGGCTGCGGGCTACGGTCGAAAACGAGCGAATTCGGTTGGGGCTCGATCTCGGGGCCGATCTGACGGGGCCGCCGCCGGTGCAGTATGCGCAGCGCCGACGGCCGGTCGCCGGCATCGATGCGATCATCGCGCAGATCGAGGAGGACACCGGGATCCGACTGCTGCACGGGCACGATCCCGAGCTCGCCTGCCTCTGGGCCCAAGAATGGGTGGATCACCACGATGGCACCGAACGCAGGTATTCACTGCTGCTGGCCCAGCGGTTGTCGGTGGGGTGTCTGGCCGCGGCGGACCGCGTCGACGAGGCGAAGGCGCTGCTCGCCGAGATCGCCGCGCGCTGCGCCGCGCTGCGACTCGCGCGTTTCCTGCCAGACGGAGGTCCGCGCCTCGCCGCGCTGCTGGCGGCGTTACACGCCGATCAGCGCGAGGGGCACTGGCGGCCGGAATGGGCGGCGGTACCGGCGGCCTTCCTGCAGGCGGCAACGGCTGCCGCGGTGCCACACACGCTTTGAAGGTGGACGATGAGCAGCTGGCCCTACTGGTTTGAGATCGCCGTGATCTGCGGGATCACGGCCGTGGGCACCATCGTGTGGGGACACTGGGAGGAACACACCCCGAAGTGGCGGCGGATCGGGAAGATCGCCGTGTTTTGCGGGCTGTCGGTCCTCCTTTCCGCCACGGCCGGGCGATTCTGGTTCTTCGTGCTGCTCGGAGTGCTGGTCGCGATCGTGCTGCTGATCCACGCCTGGTGGCTTCCGCGGAAAGGCATCAACGGTTGGACCGGCGAGCCCCGCGAGAAGTACTACGCTCTCCGCGGCTGGAAGTGGCCACCGGAGATACGATGAATTACTGGTCATAACTGAATTAGATTAAGGGCGTTCGCCCTTCGCGGCTGCGGCCCACGGGCAGTGGGAGGGTGCACTCGACAATTTTGGCATGTTGGCGGGAATACGGCATGCACGGAATGCCTCCGCCCCACCACCAAGTGGCGGTCAACATCGCTTCTCCGTGTGGTGCGCCAAACTTGTTTCGAGATCTCCCTTTTGAGGCAGCCTTACATTCTAGACCTGATCACTCGTACCTGACCCGGCCCTATCTACCGCGGAGTCCCGAGACGGGCAGGTACCTCGGTGTTCGGGTCGACAGTGGACTCATCGCGATGGCAGGTAACGCCTGAGGACGGCACCTACAACCAGATGGGCAGGCAGGACTCGCTGATCCCGAAATCGGCCGCGATCTGCTTCAGATGCTCCACCAGTTCACGGTTGTGGGCCACGCGGACGACATCGTCGCGGAACTTGCGGCATCGGCGGGGAGGGTCTCATCCCGCCTCCGCCCCTGCCATGCTCCCGTACTCCAACTCGGCCCCGAGACTGGCAAGCAACCGTGATGCTGTTGCGTTCTGGATTGCGATCATTTCGCTCGTGTCTGGCGTAGCGCCGGGCCCGAGGCCGAAGTAGGCCCAGCGCGGCCGCAGCGTACATCCTCGCCAGACCTTCGCAGCCGTGGTTCCGAGTCCGTAGTGGATTCGACGCACGCCATTGCGCTGGGCCCATTTGATGACGTCGTAGTAGACGACGTTGAAGTAGCAGTATGCACCTGAAGATGCCTCGTAGTCGAAGCCGGCAGCACGCGTATACAGCACATCGCCGAACCGGAACGCCATCAAGTATCCGAGGATCTGTTCGGTCCCGCGTGCGCTGAACACGACGAGCCGCTCGCCCACAGTTTCGCGGAGGGTGTCGAACTCCTTACGCGCCCATGTTTGTCCCGCCGTGTGACCGTATTTTTCCCGCAATGCCGACCGCAATCGGACATGGTCGTCGGTGAGCGCCCCTGGGCCATAATCGACTTCGGTTCGAGCACCGAACTCGGCGTATGCCCGGATTTCGCGACGGATGGTCCTCCGCCGCGAACTGGGCAGCATCGAGAGGTAGTCGTCGAAGTCGCCGTCTGGCACGTCGAGGACGCCTTCACCGCCGAACACCGAACGACAGAGTCCGGCGACGACGGCGTCCGACGCCAACGCGGCGTCCTCCTCCGGATCGAGGTACAGCAGTGCATGGCTTCGGCAGCCGACGAGTTCGGCGACCACCTCTGCCAGTCTGGCCAGCGCCGGGACGACAGTTGAAACGGGGAGCGTCATGCGACCGGGTGCAAAGGGCCGCAGTCCGAGGTTCGATCCGAATGTGCCGACCGTCAGCGACGGGTAAAGTGCCGGCCGCGCCGCCTCGACCCCAGCGGTCAACCAGGGCAGCGCTGCCTGCTCGTCCGGCGCGAGATGGGAGACCGAGCCGATCGCGGACAGATCACCAATGATCCGCGGACCGTTGTAGAACAGCAGGCCTCGGGTGTCCCGAACGATCAACGCCGGTGCTGCGGCGACCGGTCGGCTGTCCGCGCCGTCGATGACCAGATACAGCGATTCGTGGTCGGGATCGGCCTCCACAAAGCGCCACCATTCAGGCGAGGTCCACGCCGCCTCCCCGTTCGACGCTGCCAAACCCTCCTGCACGAGTAGGTCGACCGTGGCGACTACCCGCCCGGTCAACCCGGCACCGAGCTCGATCCGCTCGACCGGTGGTAATCCGTTGGCGCGCATCTAGGTCTCCACTCGCGGCCGGGACAGCGCCACCGCGCGCCGCAGAACGTCTCGGACATCGTCGTAGCTGACCGATCGGGCGATCGCGTAACCGAGCACGGCGCTCAGTGCGTCACCGGGCGGGAGCACGATGTTCCCACCAATTTCACGCTCGAAGACGAAGTGCTCGATTCCAAAGATGTTGAGAACCTCGGCCAGACCGTCGAAGCCGCCGAAGCGGCCCCGCGCCGGGCTGAGTACGCCGCGGCTGCCCGCGTACCGATTCCGAGTCGGAATCATGTCTGGCTGTTGTCCGGTTGCCACTCGAACCAGGTTTTCGTGGAAGGGAATTCCGGTGGCGAACGGAATCAGGTGGGATGTGATGTAACCACCGGCCGGCCGGGCGGCGATCTCGAGCAGCTTGGCACTCCCGTCGGGAAGGACGCGACATTCGAGATGGAACGCACACCAGTTCAGGCCGATCGCCTTGACCACGGCTTCAGTGAGGTCGTGCACGCTGCGCTGCGCGGCTGCCGGCAGAGCGGTGGGGTGCACCTGCTCGTACTCGACGTAGTACGGCTCGGTCACCCATTTGTCCGTGATCCCCGCGATATGCACTTTCCCGTCACTGACCAAACCCTCGACACTGTGCTCGGTGCCGCCCAAACGCTCCTCGTAGACGAATTCGCCTTCGTAGTCGGCAAACAACCGAGAAATGTCCGTTGTGGTCAGCCGGGACGCGTGCGCGTACAACGCGGCGAGGTCGGCCCCCTCCTCGACGTGAAGTATGGACCTGCTGCCACTGCCACCCGCCGGCTTGAGCACCGCAGGTGTGCCGATCTCCTCGTATGCCGACTGCAAGTCCGACAGGGAACGGACATGCCGAAACCGTGGAATGAACTGCGCCTGATCGGCCATCGCGGACCTCATCGAGTGTTTGTTGCGAGCCCGGTGCGCCGCCTCGGTGCCAGGACCCGGCCATCCGCATCGCTCTGCCAACGCGGCGGCCAGCTCGACACCGATGTCCGTCCAGGACACGACGCCCTCTGCCCCGCTGCGGGCCGCGAGCGCCATGGCTGCCTGCAGGGTTGCTGGGCGGTCGAAGATGTCGACGATTTCGACATCGTCGACCAGGTTCTTGCACATCGGCGGAACCGACCCGGTGACCAGGGCAACTCGATACCCGGCAGCGTGTGCGGAGAGCAGTGCTGCCTGCACTTCCAGAGGGACACGCCGAGTGCCCATGAAGACGATCGTTCGACGTACCATATTGCTAGTCCCCTTGTCGTTGTTCGGAGTGTGCATGGCAGTGGTGGTGTGCGTGCCGCCGTCCGGTGCCGGCCGGTCGTTCTTTCGCCGGTGGCCCCGCGCTGTGGACGGGGCGCGCGTGGTGCCGTTGTCGCGGCCGGGTCATGAGGAGCGCATGAACGAACCGCTTGCGACGTCGCTCACCGCGGCCGCGGCGGACGTGGCAGGCAGGGTTCTCGCCCTCGAGCAACCCCAGGTTGTCCTTTTCGGTCACAGCATCGGGGCTACGGTGGCGTTCGAGGCCGCCCGTCTGCTCGCCGATGACGCGGTGGACGTCGAGCTGGTGGTGTCCGCGCGGCAGGGTCCGCAGTGCGCTGGAATTGCAGGAGAACTCACCCACCAGACCGATGCCGAATTGCTGGCCACGGTACAGTCGTGGGGCGCGCACGCACTCGACCAGTCCGTTCAGGACATGCTGATTCCGTTGCTGCGCGCCGATTTCGAGCTGAGCGCAAGCTACTCGTGGGATGGTGTCCGGGTGTCCGCGCCGGTGACAGCGCTGAGCTACATCGACGATGTGGTGGTCGACGCCGCCGCAGTCCGACAGTGGTCGGCGGCCACCTCGGCCTCTCATACCCACCTCACGCTGCCGGGCGGCCACTTCGCGGCAAGCGATCCGACGGATTCACTCATCGCGGTCCTCCGTGCCGCCGTGTCCCGGCTGCGATCGGGTCAGCCACGCGTCTGAGTGTTCTGTCACCGATATCCCCGTCGCTAGGAATCGCTCGAGAAGTGCATCCGCCTTCCCGTCGACCAGAACTTCGTGGGCGTAGTGAACACCTGCTCCCAGGCCGCATACTGCCCGAATCGCAGCGGCGTGCACCGCCCCGGTCAGTCGTCCCATACCGGTGACGCCGGTGACGGCGTCGGTCTCGGCGATAGTCACGGTCGACCTGTTCGAGGGCGTTCCGCCCGAAGTTCCGCTCGACTGGACGGCCAGCACGGTGACGTCGGTGTCCCCGAGCTGAGGGGAAATGTGCGGAGCGAGTATGGCGTCGAGCAGCGCGCGGGGACGGACCGGGCCGTCGATGGTCTGGACCGGCAGCTCCCCTAGCAGGCCAATCTCGGCGAGTAGCCGGACACGATCGGCATAGCCCCGCCACCGCAGCGTTTTGGCCGTGTAATCGGCCAGCGAGCCGAGCACGGCATCGGCGCCGACGTAGGGCGACAGACCGTCGTGGAACGCTTCCAGCGAGCCGAGGCCGGGGACGTCGACCATTTCGACCCCACTGAATCGTTCGACCTGACGGAGCACGCCGCCGCGAAACTGGTAGGTCGGTCGCGCGTCGATCGTCATGCGCGTGCCGTACCAGGACACGTGATGCATCGGCGGTCGCGGTGCCCGTGGGACCCCGCCACAGTATGAGTGCACGGTTCCGCCCACATCGAGGTCACGTGCCAATCGCCGCGCGAGGATTTCGGTCAAACCGGGCTCGAGACCGGCGCCGACAACGATGGAAGCACCGGATACCGATGCGCGACCAGACAGTTCTGTTCGGGGATCTGCTGGTGGGCGACCGATACCCACCAGCCGAAGTCCGTGCTCCAGCGTGAGATCGAGCGCCGGTGCGGCATCGACCCACGACAGGGCGGTGGCCAACACCGTTTGCTCCGCGAGTAGTTGCTGGGTGGGATGGTGTGCCGCGTCGCCGTGGTGCGCTTCGACCGCAACGCCGGCCGATGCCGGTAGGGCCGCTGCGAGCGCACGCAGCCGTCTCGCGTCGCGGTCGACCAGAGTCAGCTGCAACGGCTCCCCCTGGCGGGGCCAGGAAAGCACCAGCTCGCGGGCAGCGGCGGCGCCCATCGGACCACAGCCGATCAGCGCGCACCTGACGGGATCGCTCATCCTCGTCCTCCACTCGTGCGCTGTGCGGCACCATCGAAGCGCGTTCGCGGCACCGCGAAGGCGCTGGCCAACCGGGCCGCGGTGTCCGGGACAAGCACTGCCCCATTGACCAGGACCTTCAGGACCGCGTCCCGAAACCTGTCACCGTGGGATGCCCCGGCCAACCCGGTCAGGGTGAGCACCGCCCGAGCCGCGTTCTGGCAGGACAGGCTCTCGGGCCGCAGCGCATCGGCAAGTTCGGAGGCCGCGTGCGCGAGCTCGATGCAGGGATCTCTGGAAGAGTCCTCATCACCGGGTGGAACCTCGCCGGTATCCGCCCACGCTCGCAGCCGACGTACCGCGGAGACCTCTGCCGACTCCTCGAATGCCGATCGGGTGAAGTTGGTCGGCGAACGCTCGGGCCGGTTCGCAGCGAGGTACAGGCGGGCCGCATCGGCTCCCGCCACTCCGACAAGTTCTGCGACGCCGACGATGTGGCGGCGGGACGTGGAGAATTTGGCCCCGTCGAGCATGTAGAAGTAGGTCAAGTGCATGACGTCCGGAAAGGGAGCGTGCGTTTCGGTCAGCCCGCGCAGCACTGCGGGGAAAAGGAATACTCGCTCGAACGCGTTGTCGACACCGAACACCATGGTGGTCCTGGTGCGTGCGGGTTCGTAAGCACTACCAGCGCGGTGTCGCGCAGTCATGACGACATAGCGGGGTGCCAACTCGAATGCCGGATAGATGGTCTGACCTGGCAACTCCTCGTCCAAGGCCGGGATGCCCGGTCCGCCGAGTACCGTGACGGCAACGGACGGCAGCGCCTCCGACAGCACGGACTCCGCGTATTCGCGGACCGGGTCGCCGAGTGTGATGCTGCCCAGGTATTGCTCGAACCAGGCACGCTGTGGTTCCAGCTCGAGGAACGCACGGCGCAGGGGCCGAAGTTCTGTCGGCTCGTGGCACACGGTGCACACGGCGTCGAGCAGTTCGGCGTCGTCGTGGTACAGACCGCACTGTTCACAGTCGATGCCGTACGCGTCAGACGACCGGCAACGCGGGCACCGACCGGCAACGAGTCCCTGGAAGCGCCACGCTCGGCATGGCGAGCAGTAGTGTGCGACGGAATCCCGCACCACGATCATGCCGAGCTCGCGCAGCGTCGACCATGCGCGCCGGGTCATCTGCTCGATCGACGGCATGTCCTCGTGTCGAAGCATCACGTCGTACCCGATATCGGCTGCGGCGAAGGACTCCTCGATCTGGGCGGCGAACTCGCTCGCGACAGCAAGGACATCGCGACCCTGCCGGCGGGCGGCCAACAGCACATGCGTTTGCTGCCAGGCGGTGCCGAGCAGGACAGCGGCGTCTTCACCCCGGGCGATGGCAGCACGCCGTAGTGCGTCCGCACCGATGTACGGTCCAGCGATGTGCCCGATGTGCAGGTCCCCGTTCGGCGTGGGATTGCTCGGCACGATGAGGTGCTGGGTCATGGTCGGCTACTTTCCGTCAGCAGGTCGACGCCGGAATCCACCGGCGGGTGGGTGGCAGCACGATCCGCGACGTCCCACGAACACGTCGAGCTACGCAGGTCGGGATACAACGGGGTCTCGGTGATCGTGTTCAATACAGTGGCCGCACGCCACGAGGCGAGGCTGAGATTGGGATCCGCGATGCCGTGACTGAGCTTTCCGGCGTTGAGGAAGAACATCTTGTTTCCGGCTGGGCCCGCCCATGAAACCGAGTAGTCCGCTGCAAGCTGTGGCAGGCCGCAATTGGTACGCGCGATACGACCCCCGAGGGGGTGGAGGAACTCGGGAAGGGGGAAATGGTACCCGGTGGCGAGGACCACGATATCGGCACCGACCGAATCGATTTCGCCGGTATCGATGTGCGTCAGGCTCATCCGCCAGCCCCTGCCACCCGGCCCACGGCAGAGTCCGGTCACTTCACGGCCAGGCAGCAGGGTGGTCCGAATGCGATCCGAATCGACGAAATCGTTGTGATACAGCCTGCGGTAGATCGATTCCAGCAGCCCCTTCGAAATGCCGTCGCTGGCGAGCTGCTGGGCATCGAGCAACTGGCTACGACGGCTCTGCGATAGGCCGTGGAAATACCGAACATAGTCCGGGTGGAACCACTCGTTGGTGAACGGCGACTCGTCGAGCGGCTGGAACCCGATCCGCCTGCTCGCCCAGGTGAGCGAGCCGACGGCATCCCGGCCAGAGAGCTGCAGAAGGTGTTCCACCACCTCGGCGCCGCTCTGCCCACCACCGACTACCACGACGTCGCGGCCAGCGAGCGAATCGGTGTGGTAGCCGAAGTCAGATGAGTGGAACACATCCTCACCGAGCTTGCCTGTGGCGACCTCCGGCACGTACGGCCGCGGGCCGACCCCGATCGACAGGTGTTGTGCCGCATACGCACCTCGGGTGGATTCCACCCTGAACGCCTGCCCGTCGAATGTTACTTCCTCGACCGCACACCCGAACTGCACCTCATCCAACTGGTCGCTGACCCAGCGCAGATAGCTCTCGTATTCTCGGCGAGCGATCAGCGGGGTATGCAAACTGGCGAAGCGGTGGAGCCGACCCGTGCGCGCGAGGAAGTTCAGGAAGGTGTAGCGACTCGTCGGATCGACCAAGGTTACGAGGTCCTTCAGGTGCGAAACCTGCAGCACCGCGGCGGACAGCATCAGACCGGGGTACCAACGTTGTGTCGGTTGCCGGTCCAAGAACTTGCACCGCAGCCGACCGATCGGCGCGGAAAGCGCTGCGACGCTCAGATTGGACGGACCTGCACCGATACCAACCAGATCAAGGTGTTCCAACATTGACTGCTCCCTCGACTTCGGGACGGGCAAGCGGTGCGAGACGATTCAGGCTGTCCAGTACGAACTGCCTCGAAGGACCGAAGTCGATCAGGCAGGCGACCTCGTCCACTCCGGCGGCGGCGACCGCCTCGAGCATTGCCAGGCACTTGGGCACGGCGCCGAGCAAGCTGGCGTCGTCGAAGAAGCGGCGCGTGCGTTCGTCGAGCAATTCCTCCACAACCGCCTCGGACAACGCGGGCAACGCAAGTCGTCTGCCGCCGCTCACCCGGCCACCACCAGCCGACGCACGCAGCTCCAGCTCCAGCGCCGATCGCAGGTACGACCGCAACGGTGCGCGAGCTGCCGTCCACGCCTGCGCGTCGTCGGCCGTTGCCAGCGTATGCAGCATCAGGGTGACCCGGCCGGAGCCGGGGTCGTGACCGGCCGTCGCTCGCGCGTCACGGTAAAGTTTGATCTTGCCGGCCAGCTCGCCCAGGTCCTGGCCCAGCAGGTGCGTCAGCAGATTGGTTCCCAATCGTCCTGCCGCAATGAACGTGTCGGGATTTCCCGAGGCGGTCAACCACAGTGGCAGCTCACTGGAAAGTGGTGGCGGCTGGATAGCCACCTCGACCGTCCGGCCCGAGCCGTTACGCCGGGCGACCCGCCGTCCGGCCCACAGCGCGCGAAGCTCTGCTATGGAGGCCCGTGAATCGGCCACCCTGGTCTCGTACCGGTCGGGCGCCAACACGAAGTCGTTCGTATTCCATCCGGAACCGATCGACAGCCCGACGCGGCCACCACCGGACAGATTGTCCACCACCGACCATTCCTCGGCGATCCTTATCGGATCATGCAACGGCGCAACGACACTCCCGGCGCGCAGGTGACACCGCGTCGTTGTGCCCGCAAGTGCGGCGGCCAGAACGGACGGGTTCGGGAACAGCCCGCCGAAGACGTCGAAATGACGTTCGGGCAACCAGATCGCCTCGTAGCCGAGACGGTCGGCGGCCGCAGCGGCGTCGTGAACCAAGCGGTAGCGGTCGGTGCGGTCCGCCGGCACCGAACCGGCGAAGAACATCACGCTCAAGCTTGGCCTGGCGTTCACGGACGCCACCAGATCGACACGATCTCGACCGGAATGTCGCCGTCGTTGTGCAGTTGGTGGCGTCGATAGCTCTCGTAGTACAACGTGTCGCCGGCCCGCACCCTCGACCGGACGCCGTCCAGGGTCAGAATCCCCGACCCGGACTGCACAAGCCAGATCTCCCGCACCTCATGGTGATCCTCGACGGTGGTGACGCCCGCGGGCACACGAATGTGTGCCAGCGTGAATGGCGCCACGGAGGCCTCGATCTTCGGCAGATCGAAGATTCCGAGTTTCGCGCCCGAAGGCCTGTTCTCGAATGCCAGCTCCGGCAGTCTTCCGTTGACACTGTGGACGATGCCCTGGGTGACCGAGTCTGTGGTCATCGACTAACTCCTTCAATGGGTTCGGGTCGGGTGCGATCGCGAGATGATTCCCACGGCCATGACGGGGACAGAGCAGGGGTCAATTGGTCGATCCAGACGGCGCTCTCGCTGTGTCCGGCGAAGAACAGCGTGCCGGCCAGCGCTTCATCACGTGCCTGCAACAGACGCAGTACGAACAACCGCTCGCCGTTCACGACCGTCTCGCCATCTATGGCGATCTTGCCGGGGGTCGCTGACATGACCGGGCCACGTGCAGTGCGAGCCAGACCGGAAACAGCACGCTGCGCCTGCTGGAAAATGGTCAGCGCATGGGCTAGCGGAACCTCGAAGAACGCGCTCGCGCCGGTGTCGCGCTCGACGAAGGTGTAGTAGGGCTGGATGCCGAGCCGCACCATGTGCCGCCACATCGTTGCCCACGCGTGCGGTGAGTCGTTCACGTGGCGAATAATCGGCGCCTGCGCTCGGACTATGGCCCCCGCTGAACGCAGCCTTGCTACGGCGGCCGCTGCCGCCTCGCTTTCGAGCTCGCGTGGGTGCGAGACGTGCAGCATGATCGCGACGCTCTTTCCCGCGGTAGCGCACGCCTCGATCAGCCGCAGCAGCTCGTCGGCATCAGGTCCGGACGTGACGCGGTACGGCCACTGCACCAAAGCCTTGGTGCCGAGGCGGATGTTCGTCACATGCTCCAGATCAGGCGCTAACAACGGCGTGACCCACCGGGCCAGCACCGGAGTCGACATGATCAGCGGATCGCCGCCGGTGAGCAGCACGTCGGTGACCTCCCGGTGGCCACGGAGGTAATCGGTCATCTGACCGGGACCCGGTGCTGCGAACTTCAGGTCCGCATCACCGACGAATTGCGCCCAACGAAAGCAGTACGCGCAGTACGAGTGACACGTCTGACCCTGGGATGGAAATACCAGAAGCGTTTGTCGGTATTTGTGCTGGAGCCCAGGAACCGGCTCGTCGTCGAGCAGCGGCACGTTGTACTCACGCTGGCCGGACGGATGTGGGTTGAGGTCTTGGCGGCCTTTCCGCGCGATTGCTTCCAGCTGCTTTCGATCAACGCCGTTCAAGAGCGCGTCCGACACCAAATCGTATATACGCGCAGGCACCATCTCTCGGACCGGAAAGGTCATCCGAAAGATAGGGTCGTCGGGAGCTGACGACCAATCGATCAACTCATCGAGAACATAGTTGTTGACTTTGAAAGGCAATAGGTTTGCGACGACCCGCATTTCGTGCCGGTCCTGCTCCGTGAACTTTTCAAGCTGCGGAAGGTCGGCAAGCTGCACGCCGCGGAAGGTTCGCATTGGGTTCTTCATGTAGCTTGCCCCGATCCAATCGTCGCGCCCGCTGGAAACACCACCGACAAAGATCGCCCGACTGAGCTCGAACCCAGTTTCGGCAGAGACACACTCCGCGAGTTCGATGGTGGTCAGGTCGTTCGTCCTCATCTCGAGACCGACTCCTCGGCGGCCTGGGAAAAATCATGGGTGGCTCTCCACGCCACCGATAGACACCCTTGGGTGCAAAGTGACCCATCCACGGGCCGTCCGATCGGCGCGGAACCTACTCGCCCAACTACGGCCGATAGATGCGTCACCGGGGTACCGAGCGCAATTCCCGAACGCGACTGACGTGCAAGGTGCGCGACGCCAAGCCACATCTGCCGGGCAAGGGGTCCGATACTCCACACCAAGGGTGGATTTACTCCAAGCGTGTCCGGCGCCCATGATGTGTCTGTCCATTTGGGGGTGATCTCTCCTAAATGATTGTCTCATTGAGCAATTCGTCCTGGGCGTTCCGCTGGAAGGGATTTACTTATGGATGCCGTTTCAATCGCAGCTTTGTGGAGTCGGCTACTCGACGGGGCTTCTGTCCGGCCCGATGACGACTTCTTCTTCGACCTCGACGGGAACTCGTTGCTCGCCGCCTCGATCGTTTCGGAACTTTCGGTGTCCACGGGATTACCGGTCGAACTCAGAGATCTTTATCTGGCCCCAACTCCGCGTGAGTTCGCCAGCTATCTCGACCATCTGAATCGACGTCTCGGCGAATACCGCACAACTTTGGCCGCTGCCTTCGACCTCGGCGTCGTCGCAGACGCCTTGGCTGAACTCGGTGCCTCGGCGGCGGACGCCCTGCTGCCCGCCGAGGTGACGCTCGCTTACGGCGATGGCGACGGATCCCGGGTTGCGCTGTTGCGTCAGGCCCGCGGAAACGGCGCCTGCACACGCCTTCCTATGCAGGGCGGCGACGTGCTGATACGACGGGGAGGGACGGTGCTGCGGTTTGATTGCGACTCTGATACTGCCGGTGTGCGGATCCTCGTCACCGACCATCCCACCGGGTAGAGCGATGCGCTCACCAGCCACTTACGCCGCCGGCTCGATCGACGTCCCACTGCGTCGGCTGATCGAGTCCGGATTGTGCGGGACCGACCCGATGCACCGTGCAGTCGTGCAAGGCGATGCCGTCCTGACCTATGGTGAGTTGCTCACGAAATCGCGGGAACTCGCCGCGAAACTCACCTCTGGCACGGGCCCAGTTCTGATCAGAAAACCACGGGGCGTGGAGTCTCTCACCGAGATGGTGGGATGCATTCTGGCCGAACGCCCGTTCCTACCAGTTCCTCCAGATTCCATGAGCGATCCGGCCACCCTCCCCGACACGCCGGAAGGCTGCGGATACCTGCTGACCACCTCGGGCACGTCGGGTGAACCGAAAGTCGTCGTCGGCTCGCGTAGTGGGCTGGCTCGCTACCTACAATGGCAGCAGGCAGAACTGGCCCTCGCCCCGAGCGATGTGGTATCCAACACTGCGGATCCGTGGTTCGACTTCTCGTTCAAGGAGACACTTGGCGCTCTGGTCGCCGGCGCGACGATCGCAGTGACACCAGCTGCCGCGCTCACCGGCGGGACGACGTTGCTGACGTGGCTCGCCGAGCATCAGCCCACAATGGTGTGCCTCCTTCCATCGATGCTTGCCCGGTTGGTTACGGCGATGGACCGAGCCGACCCGACAACGGTCCGCTCGGCGACCGAGCGCCTACGGCGACTCCTGGTGTCCGGCGAACCTTTTCCGCAGCCACTGCTGAGGCGTTGGCGAACACACGCCCCTTACCCGGTCGTCATCAACCTGTATGGACCCACCGAGTCCACCGTGATCAAACTTCGCCACGTGCTGCCGGCGGGCGCCGAGGTGCACACTGCAATCGTGCCCGTCGGCACACCGATACCTGGTACCGCGGTCGAACTCGTGCCGGTCGATGACCTCGACGATGCCCAGGAGCTTTGTATAGTCAGTGAGGACCTCGCGCTGGGTTACCTCACACCCGTCACGGGGTCGACCCGATTCGAGCGTGATGCGGCGGGCCGGCGTCGACTGCGCACCGGAGATCTCGCCTCGCTCGCGCCCGACGGCAGCGTCGTTGTGGAAGGCCGACTGGACCACGTCGTCAAGCGCCGCGGCGTCAAGGTCTCGTTGCCGGCCATCGAGGCAGCGGCGGTCGCAGTCCCGGCCGTCGACGCCGCAGCCGCGGTGGTGCAGCAGGGCGGTCGGATCGTGTTGTACTGCGGTGTATCCGCAGGTGCGGACGCGCTGTCACTTCGCGCTATTCGGATGGCGCTGCTCGACACGCTCGCCCCAGCCCAGTTGCCGGACAAGATCCTCCTAGTCACGCGACTCCCGTTGGACAGGCGGGCCAAGGTCGATCGTGCGGCACTTCGCAACGGCACAACGGGAAACTCATGAGCGTTCCCGACGTCGCAAGTGAGCCGACAACGCCGGCACGTTCGCAGCCGAGAAGCATGCAGCGCCTGGTCGGAGGCGCTGCCGTGGACTCATTCGGCACCGGAATCAGCGCGGCTGCCACGATCCTCTACTTCGTCACGATCGTCGGTTTCACCGCCAACTCGGTCGTCGCCGCAATGTCGGCCGGCGCGGTCTTCGGTGTCCTCAGTCCCATCCTCGTGGGACGACTGGCGGACCGATTCGGGCTGATCAGGATTTACTGCACTGCCCTCGCGTTGCGCGGAGTCGGATTCGTCGCCTATGCCCTGGCCACCCAGTACGTCACCTTCCTGTTGTTGACGCTTCCGTTGATGGCATTGGAGGCGGCGACGCCGCCCCTCCAACAGTCGCTGGTAGCGCAGTTGTTCGCCGGTGATGCCCGAATCCGGGTGATGTCCTCGATCAGGGCCGCGCGCAACGTCGCACTCGGCGCCGGAACTCTCGTCGCGGGCGCCGCATTGACGACGCACTCGCAGCCACTGGTGGCGGGCCTCCTCGCGATAAACGGGACCTCGTTTCTCATACTTGCGTGGGTCGTGTACTCGCTTCGCCGCAGTGCAACACCACCGGCCCAACAGGAGGAGAAGAATTGCGGAACCTCGAGACCGGCATTGCGCAACCCGGCGTTTCTCAGCCTGGCCGGGCTCAACGGTCTGTTGCTTCTACACGACTCCGTCTTGTTTGTCCTGCTGCCACTGTGGATGGTGTTGCGGCTGGGGGCCTCGCCACTGTGGGTCTCACTGATGCTCGCGTTGAACACCGGGCTCACGGTGGTGATGCAACTGGGGTTCGGCCGTATTCGGCGGTTGACGACCGCGACGAACTCGACATTGTTCGTCGCCGCCGGTGCCCTCGTCGCCGCCTGTCTCTGCTGTCTCACCGCCGAACGAATCACCGGATCAACGGCAATTGCCCTCTGCGCGGGGGCAGTTGCGTTACTCACTCTGGGTGAGAACCTCCATAGCATCGCGGCGTGGCAGGTATCTTTCGAATTGGCTCCGGATGGCCGCCGTAGCGAGTACCTCAGCGCATTCAACAGCGGATCCGGCCTCCAGCGGATCGTCGGGCCGGTGCTCATGACCGGTGTGGTACTCGCGCTGCCCACAACCGGTTGGCTTGTTCTCGCCATCGTCTTTGCCGCGGCCACCGTTGGCTTCACGACGATATCAACTGCCTCTCGGGGCAATGACATTCACCTAACGGCTTCGAAATGAGGCGAACGATGTCCGATCACGTGCTTGTCGTCGGTGGAGGCATGACCATGCCGGGGTTGTTGCGGTCCTTGGGCACCGATGTGCGGACGTCGGTCGTCTGCCAGCTCGCCATCGTGCCGAAACTGCGTGAGCAACATTTGCATCAGCGCATATTGGGTCTGCGGGCGGAGACTAGCGACCAGGAGTGGCTGGCGATTGCGTCAGCGGTCCATCGCCTCGACCCCTTCACCAAGATCGCGTCGTTCGCCGAACGGGATCAGGATCGGGCAGCCGTGATCGCAGAGGAACTCGGCCTTCCTATGCACACCAGGCAAACCATTCACTGGGTGCACCACAAGCCAAGCATGCGGGAGCGGCTGTCCGCGCTCGGCATAGACGACACACCCCACGCCATCGTCCGGTCCGTCACCGAGCTGCGCGAGTTTACACGGATCCACGGATTCCCTTGCATCGCCAAGCCCGCCGTCGGCGCAGGGAGCATAGGAATCCGCCGGATCGAAACCGAGGCCGATCTGGCGACCGCCTTCGATGCAGCCGGCGTCACCGGCGAGTGGACCAGCGGAGGTGTGCTGGTCGAACGGCTACACATCGGGTCGCAAGTCAGCGTGGAGGCATTTTCCGAGGGAGGCGTTCACGAAATCGTCTGCGTCACCCAGAAGTACTCCGACCCGTTTGCCCACGTCGAGGTAGGCCACGTGCTGCCAGCCCAGGTGAGCGCCGACCAACTGGCAGCGATCGGCGCCTACGTCCGCTCGGTGCTGTCGGCTTTGGAGATCGGCTTCGGCCCGACCCACACCGAGTTGGTGCTGACCGAGGGCGGGCCTCGGATCATCGAGACACACACCCGGCTCGCCGGCGATTGCATCCCCCAGCTGGTCCAGGACGCTCTTGCGGTGAACCTGACCGAGTACACCGTCCGCCAGGCCCTCGGCGAACGGAACCTCCTCAACGGGCTCCGCGCCGAGCTCGCCCACGCGGCGACGCGACCACCCATGTACGAGGCAATCTGGTTCGCGTCAAGCGAGATGGACTGCACGCTCGAGTCGATAAGCGGCCTCGAGTCGGCTCGACTCGGCGAGGGTGTGCGCGAAGTGGAGCTGTACCGCGCTGCTGGTGCCAGGTTGGAGCCACTGCGCACTTCTGATTCACGGTTCGGACATGCTCGTGCATATGCAGACGACCCGCGAGTAGCGGTTTCGCGAGCCCGAGGGGCTCTGGACGCGACCGAGATCCGGGTGCTCCTCCCTCCCCTGCGCTCAACGTCGCCGATTTGACTGGGAACGGTTGGGTGAGAGCGCGGATGTGGCGCGACTCGTGGTGGTCGCGCTACTCATAAAGACCTCGTCGAGGTGCCACTTATCGCCCGGTCGTCCCCGGTGTGGCCGCAGCCGGCTCGCTCGGTCCTGCCCGAACTTCGCGCACCAGCGCCGGATCGTCCCGTAGGACAACACGACACCGCGTTCGATCGCCCGTGCACAAGGCTGTTCGCGACTGCGGCTGGTCACGCCGATCGACAACCTCGACTCGATGCAGTTCTACCAGCGGCGCGGCTTCCGCCTGTCGACTGTTCGATGCGGCGCAGTGGACGAGACGAGACGGACCCTGAAGCCGGACATCCCCGATGGGGGCTACTACAAGGTCCCGATTCGGGATGAAATCGAGTTCGAGTTAGAGTTCGAGCGCGACCTCGAGCCCGCGTAGGCGAGCCCGCCCACTCCCCCGCGCTCGATCGAGCCCGAGCGCCTGAGTAACGAGAACAACCACCTGATCGTTCGCGACGCTTCAGGTGCAGCAGTGGAGTCGGTTCCACCGGCGATCGCCGTCGACGGCTTCGCGCACCCGGTCGCCGCACAGATCAACGGCCGCACCACAACCCTGACCACCGATATGAGCCCGGCCGCCGCAACCCCGGTCACCCTGCCGTTGCGGCAGGTCGACCTGTCGGCCGCAACCACCGGAGTCAAGGACAACATCACCCTCACTGCGGGCGCAGGGTGAACGGTTCTCAACCATCCGCCGAGTCGGGCACAGCCTGCCCGGTGTGGCGCGTGTGAACCAGTCGTCCCCGTCTCTCGTTATAACTAATGAGAGTCCATCGACATCAGCCCCAGATAAGGGAGCGACCTGACATGCCGTCCGACGACCATAACCAGCAGCAGAGCCTGCGGAGCGATCAACTAGCGCTTCCCCGCCGAACAGTTCTCGTCGGTATCGGCGCTGCGGCAGCCGCCTTGGCCGCCGGCAGCGCGCTGTTCCGTAGAACCCACGCCTCGGCTGCGCCCGGCGCCAGCGCCAGGCCAGCCGCGAAGCCCGCGAGTGCAACCGTGCCGACCGGCGACGTTCCCGTCGGTGGCGGCACGGTGCTCGGCGATGTTGTCGTCACACAGCCCACCGGTGGTGACTTCCGCGGGTTCTCGTCGACATGCACGCACGCGGGATGCACCGTCTCCGACGTCTCCGGCGGCACCATCAATTGCCCGTGCCATGGCAGCAAGTTCAATCTCGACGGGTCTGTGCACACCGGTCCGGCGTTCGCTCCGCTCGTCCCACGAAGCGTCTCCGTTCAGGGTGACTCGGTCGTGGTCGGCTGAGGTATGTGACAGCGCCGTCGGTGGCCACGCTGATGCGGGCGCCACCGACTCGTCGTGCGACAGAAAGACGACAGCGTGGACCGTCAATACTGTCGCAACGGAGGAGCTGCCATGAGCGTGGCGCTACGCCCGGCCCCATAGCGAGTTCCTACATTCTTATTGGACCGCCCTGGCCACGGGTCCCTCCCGCCCAGACGGTGTCACCCCTGCCTCGATGAGGCAGACGGATGAAGTCGTCGAAACAGATCACTCACGCATGACGCAGTCCAGATAACCCCGCTGTGCCGCTCCCCCGGTCATTCGCCTCACAGGAGTCGCGATGGACCCTAAGGCCTCCGAGTCAACTCAGCTTCCAACGCCTCGATGCCTTCGACAACCCCACGTCATGAAATCCGCCAGACTTCGTGGCTGCGGCGCAATCCAATGCCGCAAACCAATATAGAGTCGACAGCACTGGAACCGTTGGCCGAACCTGAGGTTGTGGAAACTATCGACGTAGATACTCGACCTGCCGTTGCGTCGGCCCCCGCGCCCGCTGCGACAGCCCGCGTTTCCTCGACGCAAGCCGCCGCGACGGTCGCCGCCACACCGACCGCAGTCGACATCGTCGATCCCGGCGATTCGCCCCGGGATTAGCCGACGATCATGGCCGCACGGAAGACCACCCGGCGACGCTCCAGTCCCAGACGCGCCAGCGCCGCGCCGCTGATACCCACCCCGGGGCACGGGGAGCAGATCTGGATCCTCGATGTCCCTTATCGGGCATCCGCGCCCGGTGCCAAGTACTACAAGGCACTCAAAGCGTATGCCTACATCGGCGCTCGATTGCCTGACGAACTCGCCGTCTACGCGTCGAAGCCGTACTCATACGCTCGCTGGGTCGAAGAGGACTTCAACGGCGTGCGGCAACCGGGCGCTACTGGTTTCCACAAGATACCGCGGCCAGAACAGGTGGACGCCGCGGAGGCGATCGCAATGGCCTTTCACCACGGCAAGCGCGGATTTCTGTTGGCCGACGAGCCCGGTGTAGGCAAGACCGGCAGCGCAATCATCGGCGCGAAAGCTGCGCTGAAATTGGGGGGGCGGCGACACCGTACTCATCACCGTGGACCGGCCAGCCCAGATCACCATCGCCGCGTGGCGCGACGCCCTCGCTGCGTTCGGCGACGGTGGGTATCGGTGGCTGATCATCTCTCCGGACCAGCTGAAGAAGTTGCTCGGACGCAACGGCCAACCGAAGTACTCCTTTTCCCTCATCATCAATGACGAGGCACAGCAATTCAGGCACCTCACGGCCCAGCGCACCCAGTACCAGCGGCGCATTAACCGCCTCTCCGCGCCGCCAGAGAAGGCGCCGTTCGTGATAACCGTGACGGCGACGCCGGGGCATCACCCAGGCGAATACACCTACTTGTCTTCGCTTTTCGCGCAGCTGCACGATGACCCGCCGGGCGAGTGGGCCGATCTTGGTCAGAAGCTGGTCGAGCATGGACTTCCCCTGGCTCCCGGGTGGGACAAGGGGAAATGGGACTGGAACGACCAAGCAAAAGGTTCTCAGCGGCTGCAGCATCAGGCCGTCACCCGCGTCCGGAAGTGGATGACCGACTGCGACCCGCCCGTCATGGTGCATCGCGACGCGCCCTGGGGGCCGCCACCTGTCGACGGCCTGCCACTCGACTTCACCGCCACACAATGGGCTGCGTACCACCAGGACTGGAGTGAGTTCCGGAGCGCGATGAGGATCGCCCGCCAAGGGAACGACACCGCCCGCGGCCGTGCCGCTCTGATGCGGTTTCGGCAGAAGGCCGGCATGCTGCGAGCCCCGCAGACCGCCGAGTTGGTAGCCGCACACGTCGAACGCGGCTACCAGGTACTCGTCGCCGTCGAATTGGTCACCACGGCCGCCGACCCGGTAGCCAGCCTCTTGGAGGAGCACGGCATTGGCGTCTCGCGCATCTTCGGCGGGGGCGATCTCGAGACGGAGCGCATGAGATTTCAGCGCGGCCACAACCCGGTCGTGGTGTTCAACACCGCATCTGCGATCAATCTGCAGGCGTCCGAGTTGATGGTCGACGGTTCCCGCGCCTCATCGGCACGTCGCATCGGGTTCTTCCACCAGCCTCGCTACTCCGGAATTGCCGCACACCAAACGATGGGTCGTGCGCATCGCGACGGGCAGGTTTGCTCATGGTCACTCCTGTTCGCCGCCGGAACGGTGGAAGAGCAGGCGGCTCGGATCATGATCAATCGGCTCATGGTGACATCAGCCAGTGTCGATGGTGATCTCGGGGCGTTCGGGAAGCTCGCGCGACTGTTCGACGCAGACTGGCTTCCCGAAAGCATGTTCGAGTAGGAATGATGCCTGGACCAGCCAGCTCCCAGGTGGGCATTTCTCCGGCGGTATATCGGGAACAGTTCACACCGTGTTACCTGCGGCGATGCAAGTTTGCACATCCCGGTTGCAGGTTCGGTGATTCCCCCGCCTTCCCTCCCCCGGCACACTTGTGTTCGGCCCCGCCAGAAAGCCAACGAACAGTTTTCGGGGTCATCCATGAGCTCGTACGAGTTGATGTCACCTGCTGGGCACACCCTCGGTCTCCGCGTGACACTCGGCTATCACACCGCTAGGAGTACAGATGAGCAAGATCGCTTTCCTCGGGCTCGGGAACATGGGCCTGGGTATGGCCACGAATCTGGTGTCCAACGGCCACACGGTCATCGGATTCGATCCCTCCCCTGCGGCAGCGGAGATGGCAACATCACGCGGAATCGGCTCTGCTGCATCTGCTGTCGAGGCAGCAGAAGGTGCCGAGGTGATCATCACGATGCTGCCCAGCGGTAAGCACGTGCTCGACGTCTATGCCGACCTGGTTCCGGCCGCCCAGCGCGGAACCCTCTTCCTCGACTGCTCGACAATCGATGTCGCCGATGCGCGGGCAGCCGCTGAACTGGCTGTCGGCGCCGGGCATCGGGCGGTGGACGCCCCGGTGTCCGGAGGCACGGTCGCCGCGGACGGCGGGACCCTCACGTTCATGGTCGGCGGCCCGGCCGACGCGGTGGACCAGGCCAGCTCACTTCTCGACGCCATGGGAGCCCGCATCGTCCGATGCGGCGACTCCGGAGCAGGTCAGGCTGCGAAAATCTGCAACAACATGATCCTGGGGATCTCCATGATCGCCGTCAGCGAAGCCTTCGCGCTGGGCGCGCAGCTGGGTCTGACCGACCAGGCCCTGTTCGACGTCTCGTCGACCGCGTCCGGTCAGTGCTGGGCGTTGACCACGAACTGCCCGGTTCCCGGACCGGTTCCGACCAGCCCCGCCAACCGCGACTACGCCGGCGGATTCGCGAGCGCGTTGATGCTCAAGGACCTTCGACTCGCGCAGGCCGCCGCGGCGGACAACGATGTCGACACAGTGCTCGGACGACGCGCCACCGAACTCTACGAACAGTTCGTCGCCCAGGACGGCCCGGGCCGCGACTTCTCGGCGATCGTAACGGCGATCCGTGCCGGCGCATTCGACGCGCAGGCACAACAGTCGTAGCCCCTCCCACGTAGACCTCACCCCGTGATGCTGCGGCGCCGGGCGTGAGACGCTGCTCGATGTGAAAGGAATTCGTTGTGCGCATCATTCTGACAGGGCCGCCGGGGGCGGGTAAAGGCACACAGGCGCAGTCGCTTTCGACGGCGCTCCAGCTCCCCCACATCTCGACCGGCGATCTGTTCCGTAGCCACATCACACAGGGCACGGAACTGGGACGGACGGCGAAATCGTTCCTCGACGCCGGCGAACTGGTCCCGGACGAGGTCACCATCGGTATGGTCGCGGAGCGTCTCGCAGCCGACGACACGGCCACAGGATTCATTCTGGACGGCTTCCCCCGCACCGTGACTCAGGCAATCGCCCTCGATGAGCTCCTCGGCGGGCAGCTGAGCCAGATCGACGCCGTCCTCGACTTTTCGATCGCGGACGATGCGGTCGTCGAACGGATGCTGGCCCGCGGCCGCGCCGACGACACCGAGGACGTCATTCGTCGACGTCTGCGGGTCTATCACGAAGAAACCCGACCGCTGCTCGACTACTACTCGCCACTGCTTCTGTCGGTCGATGCAGAAGGTGAGGTCGACGACGTCTACGCCCACGCGATCGGCGCGCTGTCCGAACGCGGAAGCGTCGCTCCGTCCACCTAGCACTGTTCCCTGCACCCCAGCAGAGCCATCCGTACATCAAGGAGATTCCGATATGACCTCCACGCAAACCTCACTCGCTGAGCTCCACATTCCCGACGCCCGCGATTACCCCATGTTCGTCGACGGGGCCTGGGTGGAAGCCCTGTCCGGTCAGTGGAGTGATGTGACCACCCCGATCCTGCGTGAGCATGTGATCGGCCGTGTCCCCGCCTCGGGCACCGAGGACGTCGATCGCGCGGTGCGTGCCGCGCAGAAGGCCTTCCCCCGGTGGCGCTCTCAGCACTTCACGGCACGAGGCCGGATCCTGAGCCAGATCGCCGACGCCATCGACGCGCGAGCCGAGGAACTGGCCCGCCTCACCGCCCTCGACACCGGAAACGCGCTGCGCACCCAAGCGCGCCCCGAGGTCGCCACACTGGCGAACCTGTTCCGGTACTTCGCCGGTGTCGCCGGCGAGATCAAGGGCACGGTCCTGCCCGCCGGCGACGATCAGCTCCAGTACTCCCGCCAGGAGCCGCTCGGCGTCATCGGCTGCATCCTGCCCTGGAACTCCCCGCTGATGATCGCCGGATTCAAGATCCCCGCCGCCCTCGTCGCGGGCAACACCGTCGTGGTCAAGGCTGCCGAGGCGGCCCCGCTGAGTGTGTTGCTGCTCGCCGAGATCTGCGCCGAACACCTGCCGGCCGGTGTGCTCAACGTCCTCACCGGATCCGGCAGGGTCGCCGGCGAAGCCCTCGTCCAGCACCCCGACGTCGACAAGATCTCCTTCACCGGCTCCACCGAGGTGGGCCGGCATGTTGCCCGCGAGGCCGGTGGCCGTCTCGCACACGTCTCCCTCGAACTCGGCGGCAAGAACCCCTCGATCGTGTTCCCCGACGTGAACATCGACGACGACTTCGTCAATCAACTGCTGCTGTCGACCCGGGTGCACCGGCAGGGCCAGAGCTGCACGGCCGGTTCCCGATTGTTCCTGCACCAGGACATCTACGACGAGGTCCTCGACCGGCTCGTCACCACCCTGGCCGGACTCGAGGTCGGGAACCCGCTCGCCGAATCCACGGACATGGGCGCCATCATCAACGAGACGCAGTTCGCCTCCGTCTGCGGGTTCCTCGACGACGGCCTGAGCTCGTCCAAGGTGTCGACGGTCCTCGACGGATCCCCCGCCACGATCCCGAACTCCGACGGCTACTACATGGGACCGACCGTGTTCTCCGGCGCCGACAACTCCTGGCGCCTGTCCCGGGAGGAAATCTTCGGACCCGCGCTCGTCGCGATCCCGTGGAACGACCACTCCGACGTCATCGAGATGGCCAACGACTCGCACTACGGTCTGGCCGCCTACGTGTGGACACACAACCTCGATCTGGCTCTGTCCACCGCCCACGCCCTCGAAACCGGGTGGGTGCAGGTCAACCAGGGCGGAGGCCAGATGGTCGGCCAGTCCTACGGCGGATACAAGCAGAGTGGCCTCGGCCGCGAAGTGTCACTCGAGGGCATGATCGCCGGCTTCACCCAGACCAAGCAGGTCAACGTGCGCCTGCGCACACTCTGAGAAGGGAGCGCACCATGACTGTCGGACCACTGAACGACATCCTCGTGCTCGACCTCTCGCGGGCTTTGGCTGGACCCATCGCCGCGATGATGCTCGGCGACCTCGGAGCCCGCGTGATCAAGGTCGAAGCCCCGGGCACCGGCGACGACTCCCGCACGTGGGGGCCGCCGTTCGTCGGGCCGCAAGATGACCCGCAGTCGTCGTACTTCATGTCGGCGAACCGGAACAAGGAATCGATCGTGCTCGACCTCAAATCCGAGCACGGCAAGGATGCGCTGCGTCGGCTGATCCGGCGGGCCGACGTGCTGATCGAGAACCTGCGGCCGGGCGCGTTCGACCGGTTGGGCTTTCCCGCCGACGTGCTCGAGGAGCTCAACCCGCGTCTGATCACGTTGTCGATCACCGGCTTCGGGCATGACGGCCCGGAGGGGTCCCGCGCCGGCTACGACCAGATCGCCCAGGGCGAAGCCGGGCTGATGTCGGTCACCGGTGACCCCGCCGGGGAGCCGACGCGGATCGGAGTCCCGATCGCCGACGTCCTCGCCGGCGTGCATGGCACCGCCGGGGTGTCGGCGGCGCTGGCGTCGCGGGAGAAGACCGGCAAGGGCATGGTTGTGCGGACGTCCCTGTTGGCCGCCGCGATCAGCGCCCACACCTTCCAGGGCACCAAGTGGACGGTCGGCGACCAGGTCGCGCAGAGGTCCGGCAATCACCACCCACAGATCGCACCGTACGGAAGCTTCCGCTGCGGGGACGGATTCGTCCAGATCGCGGTGGGCAGCGAGGCGATCTGGGCAAAGTTCGCGCCGGTGGCAGGTCTGTCGGCACAGGATCCGCGGTTCGCCGTCAACCGGGACCGGGTCGCGGCCCGGGATGCGTTGATCGCCGCGATCGAGGCCGACTTCGCAGGCCGCACACGGGTCGATATCCTCGCCGAGCTCGAGGCCGCGGGTGTTCCCGCGGGGTCGATCCGCACGATCGACGAGGTCTACGAGTGGGAGCAGACCCGCAGCCAGGGACTACTGCTCGAGGTCGACCACCCCGTGGTGGGGCCGGTGCAGTTGCCGGGTCCCTCGCTGCGGATGGAAACGGCCGGCGGTGAGTCACTGGTGCGGTCCGCGCATGCTGCGCCGCCGGTGCTCGGACAACACACCGAACAGATCCTCGACTGGCTCGACACGGTCGACACCACCGATCCGCTCGACACCATGGTGCCCGCGCAGGTGTGAGTGCGGTGAGAGTCCGACTGGCACAACGGTCCGCGGCGTTGCAGGAGTCTGCGTCCTGCGACGCCGCCCCCAGTGCCGTCGGCAATTACACGGTGGGGACCAGTTCGGCTCGCCGACTGCGCGCCTCTTCCTGAATCGCCTGCCGGACGGCCTGGACCGCCGGATTGGTGAGGCTTTCGCGGCGCGCGGCCAGAGAGAAGGCGAGCCGGACGTCGACGGCATCGGGCAAGATCCTGCGCAGATCGGCGTGTTGGTCCGCCATGAACGCCGGTAACAGTCCGATGCCGCCGCCGGACCGTGTGGCAGCAACGTGGGCGAAGATGTTGGTGGACATGAACTTTGCCGCAACACCGGGGAGATGACGGCTCAGGTCGAGATCCCCGACCTGCAGCAGAGAATCGACGAAGAAAACCAGCGGGTGCGCTGTCAGCTCGTCCAGGTTGCCGGGTTCACCGTGGTCGCCGAAGTACTGTTCGCTGCCGTACAGCCCCAGCGAGTACTGGCACACGCGTTCGGAGACCAGTCGACTGGTGATCGGTGTGCCCACCGCAACGGCGAGGTCGAACCCTGATTGATAGAGATTGAGTTGCCTTGTATCCGTGATCAACTCGACGACAAGGTGCGGGTGACTCATCCGCAGCTTGGCCAGAGCGGGCGCGACGAACAACGACCCGAATCCGTCCGGAGCGGTGATCCGGATGGTTCCCCGCAGTGAACTCTCACCGATGCCGAGGACCACGTCGGCGGCTTCCTGAACCGCTTCCTCGATCAGTCGCGCCTTTTCGGCGATCGATCGGCCGACGTCGGTCAGCTCCCAGCTGTCGGCGCTGCGCTGTAGCAGACGGACACCCAGGGCCTTCTCGAGGGCGCGTATTCGCCGTGAGACGGTGGTGTGGTCGACGCCCAGGTCCAGGGCCGCGGATCTGCGGCGACCGGTTCGCGCCACGGCGAGCAGATACCGCAGGTCATCCGAGCGGATGTTGCGTGCGTCGGTCACGGCCGGCCTCCCGGCAAGTCCGCCGCCGCGATGCGCTGTCCGCCCGGTGCGGCGGTCAATGCACGTCGGGTTGCGGAGAGGAGATGGTGCAGATCGTCGTGAAGACGACTCATGATATTCGGGTCCACGAGGGCGAGGGCATCGAGGGCGCGGGTCGCCGAGACAGCCACCTCGCGGCCCCTGTCGGTGACCGAGACAAGGGTCGAGCGGCGATCGGAGCGATTAGTCGCCCGTACGGCCAACCCGGAACCTTCGAGTCCGTCGATCAACGTTCCGATGGTGGTGGGATGACGATCGAGAGCGCGGACGATCTGCACCATGGGCAGTGGGCCATTCGCGGCGACGATCATGGCCAAGACTTCATACCGGGCGAAGGACAGTCCGAGTGGACGAAGCGTTGCGTTGAGGTGATGGGTGATCAGCTTCTGCGTCTGCAGTACTGCGGCGAGCAGCGGCGCATAGGGCGCCGCCACAGAGTCGGCGACCGGCGCCGAGATGGGTGGTTGGGCAATGGCCACCGGAAGCCTCCTTGCTATCGGGAATCGAAATCGGCACTTGCGTGCGCGTTTCGGATCGTCGCCGTTGATGGCCGAGATCTTCGCCCCTGTTGAGGGCGCGTCCCGGCCCGATTGGTTTGGATTGGGTCACACCCACTGGCGATTTACCTGGATGTCCAACTATAGTACTTCCAACTTCCCCGATCTGAAAGGGTCGATTCATATGTTCACCTTGACCGATGACGAGCGGGCGATCAGCGACACTGCCCGCGACTTCGCGGCCGAGCATCTCGCACCGCACGCCGTGGAATGGGATCAGACCAAGCATTTCCCCGTGGACGTCCTCCGCAAGGCGGCGTCGCTGGGGATGGGCGGGATCTACATCCGCGAGGACGTGGGTGGATCCGAGCTGACTCGCGTCGACGCCGCCCGCATCTTCGAGCAGCTCGCCAAGGGCTGCCCGTCGATCGCCGCCTACATCTCCATCCACAACATGGTCACGTGGATGATCGACCGGTTCGGCGACGACGAGCAGCGTCACGCGTGGGTGCCGGGGCTGTGCTCGATGGATCAGCTCGGCAGCTACTGCCTCACCGAGCCGGGCGCCGGTTCGGATGCGGCGGCGCTGAGCACCAGGGCGGTCCGCGACGGCGACGACTACGTCCTGAGCGGGGTCAAGCAGTTCATCTCCGGTGCCGGCACGTCCGATGTGTATGTGGTGATGGCCCGCACCGGGGAGAGCGGTCCGCGGGGGATCTCGGCGTTCATCGTCCCGAAGGGTTCGCCGGGTCTGTCGTTCGGGCCGAACGAGGTGAAGATGGGGTGGAACGCCCAGCCCACCCGTCAGGTGATCTTCGAGGACGTGCGGGTGCCGGCGGCGAACCTGCTCGGCTCCGAGGGTGGTGGCTTCCGGATCGCGATGGCCGGGCTGAACGGTGGCCGGCTCAACATCGCGGCGTGCTCGGTGGGCGGCGCGCAGACCGCGCTGGACAAGGCCGTCGCGTACCTGGCCGACCGCACGGCGTTCGGGTCGCCGCTGATCGAATCGCAGGCGCTGCAGTTCCAGCTCGCCGACATGCGCACCGAACTGGAAGCGGCACGCACGTTGCTGTGGCGGGCGGCGGCCGCGCTGGAGGAGGGCGCCCCCGACGTCGTCGAGCTGTGTGCGATGGCGAAGCGGTTCGCCACCGACACCGGTTTCGAGGTTGCCAACCGGGCGCTGCAACTGCACGGGGGTTACGGCTATCTTGCCGAGTACGGAATAGAGAAGATCGTCCGGGACCTGCGGGTGCACCAGATCCTCGAAGGAAGCAACGAGATCATGCGCCTGGTCATCGCCCGCAGCGTCGTCGGGGGAGCCCGGCAGGGAAAGCAAGGAGCGGCATGACTGACGCGGTATCCACCGAACCGGAAGTTCTGATCGACAAGAGCGGCGGTCTGGGCCGCATCGTGCTCAATCGGCCCAAGGCGATCAACGCCCTCAACCATGCGATGGTCCGGCAGATCGCGGCGGCCCTGGCGGTGTGGTCCGGCGACGACGAGGTCCGGGCGGTGGTGATCACCGGGGCCGGGGAGCGGGGCCTGTGCGCCGGCGGCGACATCGTGTCGATCTACCACGACGCCAAGGACGGCGGCACCGGGTCGCGGGAGTTCTGGCGCGAGGAGTACATCCTCAACGCGGCCATCGCGAACTACGGCAAGCCGTACGTGGCGATCATGGACGGCATCGTGATGGGCGGCGGGGTCGGGGTGTCGGCGCACGGCAGCGTGCGGATCGTCACCGAACGGTCGATGATCGGGATGCCCGAGACCGGGATCGGGTTCGTCCCCGACGTCGGGGGCACCTACCTGCTCGCCCGCACCCCGGGCGAGCTGGGCACCCACATCGCCCTGACGACGGCACGGCTGAGCGCCGGCGACGCGATCGCCTGCGGGTTCGCCGACCACTTCATCCCGTCGGAGAGGATCGGGCAGTTCCTCGAGACGCTGTCGACCACGACCGTTCAGGATGCGCTCGCACAGTTCACCGAACCGGCACCGGCATCGGAGTTGCTGGCGCAGCAGGGGTGGATCGACGCCGCGTACTCGGCCGACCGTGTCACCGACATCGTCGCCCACCTGCGCGGCAGCGGGATCCCCGAGGCGGAGAAGGCGGCCGAGCAGGTGCGCTCGAAGTCGCCGACCGCGTGCGCGGTCACCCTGAAATCGCTGCGCCGCGCCCGGCACGCCGGCAGCCTCGAAGAAGTCCTGGGCGACGAGTTCCGGGTGTCCGTCGCCTGCCTGAGCTCGCCCGACCTCGTCGAGGGCATTCGGGCGCAGGTCGTCGACAAGGACCGCAACCCGCAGTGGTCGCCCGCCACGATCGAGGAGGTCGACGACGCGCAGGTCGACGCATTCTTCGCACCACTCGGAGACCTCGAACTCGGCCTCACCCCACCCACCACAACCGGAGACAACCTGTGACCGACTACGACACCATCCTCGTCGACCGCAAAGGCCGAGTCGGAATCATCACCCTCAACCGCCCGAAAGCACTCAACGCGTTGAACACCCAGCTTCTACGCGAAATCGTCACCGCCGTCGAAGAACTCGACACCGACAGCAACATCGGCGCCATCCTCATCACCGGCTCCGACCGCGCCTTCGCCGCCGGCGCCGACATCAAAGAAATGCACACCAAGTCGTACATGGACGTCTACCTCGACGACTTCTTCTCCATCGGCGACCGCATCGCCGCCGCACGCACACCCATCATCGCCGCAGTCGCCGGATACGCCCTCGGCGGCGGCTGCGAGCTGGCAATGATGTGCGACATCCTCCTCGCCGCCGACACCGCCAAGTTCGGTCAGCCCGAGATCAAACTCGGCGTCATCCCCGGCATCGGCGGATCGCAACGACTGACCCGCGCCGTGGGCAAGGCGAAGGCCATGGAACTGTGCCTGACCGGCCGCACCATGGACGCCGAGGAGGCCGAACGCGCCGGCCTCCTGTCCCGCATCGTCCCTGCCGCCGACCTGTTCGACGAAGCACTCCAGACCGCCACCACCGTCGCCGAGATGTCACTGCCCATCGCGATGATGGCAAAGGAAGCCGTCAACCGGGCATTCGAGACCACCCTCACCGAAGGGATCCGCTTCGAACGGCGAGTCTTCCACTCCACCTTCGCCACCGAGGACCAGAAGGAAGGCATGGCCGCGTTCGTGGAGAAGCGCACGCCGCAGTTCACACACCGCTAGTTTCTGTCGGCACGAAGGCCCCGCACCAAGTCGTCGGTGCGGGGCCTTCGTGGTTGCGTGACGCGTTTCGGCGACGGTGGATCGGATTGGTTTCCGGCCTTCGTTGCCCTACGGCGAGAAATCCGCCGGCGAATGTTTCCAAGTCAGTGGGATCGGCTGCTTCAAAATGCTCGCGTATTGCTGTTGCAAGTTTATGGGCCGCAAGGCGGCCGGCACCACTCGGCAGTGCGGGGGGCTCGATCACGGTCAGTGATCGGACTATCTCGGGGGGGCCAGACCCGTCGCTCACATCGCTACGACACCTCCCATGGAGATTCCAACGAGGTGAGCGCCCTCGGCGAGGAGGTCAACAACTGCGGCGTGAGAACTTGATCTCAGTCCCGCTAACGAATGGGAATGGATCAGACCGCGGGTATCGCTGCGGCCAGTACGTCCTCGGTATCACCGTGCGGACGCGCGATAACATGCGAGGTCGCCAACTCGCCCGTGCTCCGCGCTGCCGATACCCCTGCGTCGACCGCAGCCTGGACCGCTCCGACGTCGCCGCGGACCATCACCGTGACCAGCCCGTTGCGCAGTGTCCGGTATCCGACGAGGTCGACGTTGGCAGCCTTGACCATGGCGTCAGCGGCTTCGATGGCACCGATCAAGCCCACCGTTTCAATCAATCCAACAGCACCAGAACTCATTGTCCTACCTCCCACTTCGTGAGTAGCGTTATTGATCAAGACATTGCCGATATCGGCACCAGGCGAGGCCGACACTGCAGCGACTGCCACTTTCCGGCTGCGCTCGCTCGCCTCGTGGACCTATTCGATCCAGTCGATCGCGGTGTCTCCGCACCATTGGAGCAGTGACAGCGTGGGATGTCCGTTCCGCACTTCCGCGATGTCGGACCCGTCGATAATTTTGATGCCGGGTGCCGACAGATTCCCGACAGGAAGTGCAGAGGCACGCCGGTCGAAGTCGGCGATGAATGGAAGCAAGGTCGGCGCCGTGCCCGCCAGGGTCCACGCCGCTCCGACCAGGGGCCGTGTCTCCTCGGTGGGCAGGTTGGGCACGTTGAGGTTGAACACCGATCCCGCATCGGCGGACAAAATCTTCGGCAAGATCGCGCCGACAACATCCGCTGCCGTGCCCCAGTAACGCGCAGAGCCGTCGGCGGGGGGTTCCTCGAGTTCAAAATCGAGGTGCAGTGATGCCGCCAGCGCAGTCACACCGTGCGCCCCCGCCACCATCGCCGCGCCGGCAGTACCGGAGTGCAACACCGCGGCACCGAGGTTGGAGCCCTCGTTGATGCCGCAGAGCACGAGGTCGGGCACTGGGCCGAAGCGGCCGAGCACCGCGGCCAGCGCGATCATGCCGGGATGCGCGGCGACCGAGTACGCCTCGACTCCCGGCAGGCCGGGAAGCCGACGATGGCTCACTTCGATGCGTTCGTCGACCAAGAACATCGTCAACCCGCCCGCGCTCCCACTCGCTTGCTGATGAGGCGCCGCGACCGTGACGTCGTAGCCCTGTTCACACGCCGTGTGCGCGAGGGCGAGAAGTCCCGGCGCGTCGATCCCGTCGTCATTGGTGACCAGCACGTGCGGGCGATGCGTCATGGCATCGCCAATCGGACAGCGAGCAGCAACTCGTTCTCTCCCCCAGGTTCGTGCGAGGACGGCGCTGGCGCTGGACCCGGCATGGACTGCACTTGCTGATGTTCGTGCGGCAGGACCCCGTGCGAGGTCATCCGTCTTTGCATTGCCTTCGCTCCGGCCGCTCTACGTTGCATCCGGGCCGCCGGAGCGGCCGAAACCGCTTCGGACATCTGCAGCCCTATGGCGGGTTGGGCCGGGCACACGCATGCCGGCGTCGCGGTTGAACTGCCGAACAGGTGCGCCAAGATCTCCTGGGGCCAGATGGCGACGAATTCCGCTCCTGCAGTGAGCAGTTGTTCCTCGGTGTGCATCCCCCAGGCGACGCCGATGGCGCGGATCCCCGACTTCACGGCCGCCTCGACGTCGCCGACCGTGTCGGTGATGATGGCCGTCGACTGGGCCGGCACGGGACTCCCGATCGCCGACTCATCGTAGAAAGCCTGGCACCGCCGCCCGGACCCTTGAGCTGCATCGTCGAGAAAGCGCTGGATCCCTTTTGTCTTGTCCGGTTCCACGTCACCGCCAAAGACGTGCGAAAAGCAGTACGCCAGTGAGTTTTTGCGCAGGATTCTGCGGATCACCTCGGTGGAGTTCGAGGACAGGACGGCCAGAGTCGCGTGCGGGACCAGTGCCTTCACGATGTCAACCATCCCCGGAATCAGCAGGGGGGCGTAGTCGGCGCCGAGACTGCGCATGAAGTCCGCTTCGACGGCGTGCGCGTGCTCGGCGTCGCGGCAGAGGTTGCGCAGGGAGACGAAGAAGTTGTTCGCGAACATCTCGTAGAACTGCTCGGGGTCGACGATTCCGAGATGGTGCGCAGCGCTGATCTTCTCGAATACTCGCCAGGATGCTTCTCGTGTCTGCACCAGAGTGCCGTCGAGATCGAAGATCACCGCTCGAGGCGGTTCCGGTCGGCACATGGTCAGCGGCCGGCGGACGGTGTCGCGCTGTAAATCTTGCAGAGTTGCTGGGGGCCAATGAAGTCCTGGATCTCTCCCCAGCCGCGTTGCGAACCCGAACGCCATTCGGCGAGCACGTTGTACCCGACGGTTCCGGGGCCCGCCTGCCACGGGAAGCTGGTCCGTGCGAATCCCTGGAGTTCGTATTCGCGTCCTTCGCTGTCGGTGAGGTCGAGCTCGACCGACTTGGCGAAGAACCCCTCTCGGATGGTGCGTCCCCGTCCGGCGGCCAGTCCGTAGAGTTCGCCCTTGTCTACGACATAGCCGTGCTGGAGCGACAGTTCAGTGGGGGCGTCCGGCCCTCCGTTGGGATCGAAGTCGAAGATGCCGTGCACGGCGAAGTCCTTGGAGAAGTGCGCGTGTAGCCAGCTCATCGTGTGGCCCTGGTGCTCGGACCGCAGTCCCCAACTATGGTCCATCGTCGAGACACAGTCGACGGCGTAGTTCTTGCCGCGCAGGTTCACTTCGCCTTCGAAGTGTCCAGTCTGATCGAAGTGGCCGGCGTACGCCTCGCCCCAGGCGAACACACCGTCTTCGGCCTGCTTGGCGACGATCGGGTCCTGCTTCGGATCGTGAATATCGAACGCATCAGCCAGCGCGGTGTACCGGAAGGCAAGCGACACACCGTCACCGTTGTCGAACTCGACGTCCCACACCCGGTTCGGCTCCTTGCACACGACGTGCAGGCCGTTCGCGAGCCGGTAGTCGCGCAGGTTGCGCGGCTCCGGAATGGGGAGGTGATGCTGGGCATCCCAGTACTCAGCCTGCCATGGCGCCTGCACGAACTTCGAGTTCATGGCGATCGTAGAGATCGCGACGCCCACGTTCGGCCGGAACAGGGCGTAGACGCCGACGTTCAGCGTGGCTTCCGGGATGTAGAACCCGAAGAAATTTGTCTCGGTCCAGGTCGGATCGTCGCTGGTCGGAGTGTGGAAATCGGCGTCGATGTCTTCGATCATCTGGGTCTCCTTTTCTCTCGCTGTGGCCGCACGGTCACTACGTCGAGCGGCCGTTCATCAATTGCACACCTTGCCGAACTCCAGATGCCCCCGCCACATACTTGCGGGACAACTACCCGGGCTGAGGCTATCTGTCAGAGATAACAGACTTGGGTGGGCATCGTCGTAGCGTCCTCCTCGATGCACTCCCGGGTCACTTGGGGTGAGCGGGAGTGCATCGATCCCGTTCATTCGACACCCGAAGAAGAGGCGGTCCCCGGTGAGACTCGCACGTGTTGTCGGCCAGGTCGTGGCCACCGCCAAAGTCCCCGAACTCGGGGGAACAACGATTCTGGTGGTCGAGGATATCGATTCCGCACCGGGTGCTGTGCCACGCCAGTCGTACGCTGCCGTGGACCTCGTCGGTGCGGGACAGGAAGAAGTTGTCCTCGTCGTCTCAGGGAGCGCAGCCCGGGTCGACGCGGCCACCGCAGGTGTCCCGGTCGACCAAGCGATCGTCGCGATCGCCGACACGGTCATCACGCACGGCGAGGTGACGTATTCGAAATGACGACACAGACTCGCGCACCGCACAGAACACCACTTGATCCACCCAGCCCCAATGTAAATGGAGGAAACACCATGGCTACCACTCAGAACACCCTTCCCGCACGAGGCGCCGGAGCGCTCGGCCTCATCGAGACCAAGGGACTCGTCGGTGCTATCGAGGCGGCCGACGCCATGGTCAAGGCGGCGAACGTGCAGCTTCTAGGACACCGCGAAATCGGCGGCGGCTTGGTCACCGTGATGGTGCGTGGCGACGTCGGTGCGGTCAAGGCTGCCACCGATGCCGGCGCGGTCGCCGCCGGTAAGGCCGGTGAGGTCGTCTCCGTGCACGTCATTCCCCGCCCCCACGATGAGACCGAAGGCGTGCTGTCGAACCTGGCTCGACCCAAGGGCGCGTGAGACGCAATCCATCACAGCTCTGGGCGTAGCCGACGGCTACGCCCAGACACCAAGCCATGGAAGGTAAATGACCGTGACAGCAACGCTTGACGCGGACCTGGCGGCGCTGGCGGATGTTCGCGCGCAAGTCTCCGCAACGAAGAAGGCTTTCGACGCTATCGAAGGCGCCGACCAGCAGTGGCTCGACGAGATCGTGCGAGCAATGGCGAAGGCCGGCTACGACGCCTCCGAAGAGCTCGCCCGGATGGCCGTCGACGAAACCGGCTACGGCGTGTATGAGAACAAGATCATCAAGAACCGTTTCAACACCGGATTCGTCGCGGACTGGATGCTCGAACGCCGGGCGGTCGGAGTGTTGTGGGCCGACGAGGAGAACAAGGTCACCGCGGTCGGATCACCGATGGGTGTGATTGCGGCGATTATCCCGGTTACCAATCCGACGGCAACCGTACTGTTCAAGAGCTTGGCTTCGGTCAAAGCCGGAAACGCAGTGGTCCACGCCCCTCATCCCCGTGCAGCACGCTGCTCGGCCCGAGCCGCGGAGATCATGGCGGAAGCTGCAGTACACGCCGGTGCCCCGGAGAATCTCGTCTCCTGCCTGCGACAGCCGACCCTCGATGCAACCCGGGAACTGATGAGGCACGGCGACATACGATTGGTCCTTGCGACCGGCGGGCCAGCAATGGTGGCCGCCGCATACTCGAGCGGTAAGCCCACCATCGCGGTCGGCGCCGGCAACGTACCCGCCTATGTCGACTCGACGGTCAAGGATCTTGCCGAAACCGCGACAATGATCGTGACCTCGAAGTCGTTCGACAACGGAACGGCTTGTGTGGCAGAACAATCGGTGGTAATCGCGGCGCCCGTCGCCGACCAGCTGGTCCAGGAACTTGGGCGCGCCGGGGCAACCTGGATGACCAAGGATCAGCAGGCGGCCCTGACCAGGACGCTCTTCGACGAGCGCGGTGGGCTACGCGCGAACGCCGTGGGCCAATCCGCGGTTCGGCTGGCCGAGATGTCGGGCTTCACAGTCCCCGCGTCGACGAAGGTTCTCGCCGCGGAACTCGACGAGGTCGGCGATCACGTCCTGTTGTCACGGGAGATCCTCGGCCCGGTCCTGACGGTGTATCGGGAGCCGGACTACCAGGCTGGGTGGCGGCGCTGCCGGGAAATCCTGGCCCTGGGCGGGGAAGGCCATACCGTCGCTGTCCACACCTCCGACCCCGAGGTCGTGGCCAAGTTCGGTGAACTGCCCGCCGGCCGGATCGTCGTCAACACTCCCGCCCTGTTCGGCGGAATGGGCTACTCGACGAACGTCGACCCGTCCTTCCAGATCGGTACCGGTACCTGGAGTGGCTCGATCTGCTCGGACAACGTCACACCGTTACACCTGGTGAACATCAAACGGATCGCCCACGAAGCCCGGCCCTGGCGTGGAGTGTTCGACTGATGTCTCCACAAGAGGTCGCGCGGACACTCGAGGAAGCACATCAGCGCATCCGTTCGGCCCGAACGGATTACGACGGCGACCTGCGCACCGGCATCGACCTCGGGACTGCGACCTGCGTCATCACCGTGGTCGATGCCGAAGGCATGCCGGTATGGATCGACTTCGACCGGACCGCCGCGGTCCGCGACGGGGTGGTAGTGGACTTCGCCGCCGCCGCGGCGGCCGTGAGGAAGTTGAAAGCAACCGCCGAAGCAGAACTGGGTGTCGAGCTACACAATGCCGCGACCGCCTTCCCCCCATGCATCGGCGAAGCTGACAGCCGCGCCTGCCGATTCGTGCTCGAAGGGGCCGGTTTCGACGAGGTCACGCTGATCGACGAGGTCAGCGCCGCGAACAAGACACTCGAGGTCACCGACGGCGTGGTCATCGATGTCGGTGGTGGCTCGACCGGGGTCGGAGTTTTCCAGTCCGGAGAGCTCACCGCACTCGATGACCGTCCCGGCGGCGGTCATCACCTGGACCTGATCCTGGCCGGCTCCCGAGGTCTGACGGTCGCGGAGGCAGAAGAACTAAAACGCGCTGGCACCGACGACCACCTTGCAATCTTGCGACCGGGAATCGAACGGATCGGTTCGTCGATTCGGGATCTGACCCGAGGCGCCGAGCACCTCGAACTTCATCTCGCCGGCGGCGCTCTGATGCTTCCGGGCGCCGACACCACCATCAGCAAATATCTGGGTCGCAGCGTGCGGGCTTACCCGCACGCGCTGCTCATCACACCATTGGGAATCGCGAGGTACGCGTCATGACAGGCAAGGCAACTCTACGGACATACGCATTCATCGATCGGATGCAGCCGCAGTGCGCGGCCCACATCGCCGCGACCAGCCCCGGCGATCCGCCCCTGGCCGGTATGGCCGAGCTGTTTGTCGAGATGGCACCGGGCAACGAGGTGTTCCGAGCGGCCGACATCGCTTTGAAGTCCTCCGGTGTCCGGCCCGCCTTGCAGATCATCGAACGCGAATTCGGCCTGCTGGAGATTCACTCCGAACACCAGGCCGAGGTCCTCGCCGCCGGCGAGGCGCTGCTCGACGCGCTGGGTATGAAGGAAACCGACCGCATCAAGCCGGTGGTGGCCTCGACTCAGTTCATCACCAACGTGCACGGCTACCAGGCGCAGCTGCTCAACAAGTGGCGTAAAGGCACCCTGCTGATGCCCGGTTCGAGCCTGTTCGTCATGGAAGTCGCGCCGGCAGCCTATGTGTCATTGGCGGCGAACGAAGCAGAAAAGGCGGCCGATATCGATGTGATCGAAATCCGCGCCGTCGGGCGGTTCGGACGACTGTTCCTGGCCGGCAGTGAAAGTGAAGTAGCCACAGCCCGCGACGCCGCGGTCGCCGCACTCGAATCCCTCGAAGGGACCGAGGAGACGCGGCGATGACCGTCTTCGGGGTCGATGCGGTCGAGGCGGCCACCGAGTCGACAGTGGCGGAACTCGTTGTGGGCCCGAAGGACATCGTGACCCCGCTGGCGCGGGAGCGTGCCCGGGAACGAGGAATCACGATCATCGTCGGAAGCCCCCGTTCCGGCGGCGGAACCCCGACACCTCCGACGGTCCGAAACGGATCGGCACCAACACCGGTGCCACCGGAGGCGCCGGCCTTCCGCCGGCCGCGGTCGAACGGATTTCAGGCGCCGCCCCGGCCGCTACGGCCGCCCGCCCCCGCGCTGTATCGGCGAGGCGCACCGCTGGACCCAGCTGTCGCACCGGCGGTCCTGCACCGCCCCCGCTCCACCCCACCGTCACAGCCGGCGAGCAGCAAATCCGTTCACAGAGTCGTGGTTGTCGGCGCCGGACACGTCGGCATGATCACCGCCATGAAGCTCGCCGAGGCGAACATCATCGAGGAAGTCGTACTCGTCGATATCGCTGACGGGCTCGCCGCGGGCATCGCATTGGATCTGACACACTCGACGGCGTTGCTGGGGTTCGACACCAAGGTTCGCGGGGTCACGCGCCTGGCCGACGCCGGTGTCGCCGACTACGTCGTCATCACCGCAGGAAGGGCCCGCCAACCCGGAATGAGTCGCACCGACCTCGTGGAGGTGAACGCCGGGATCGTCGGTGGGCTCGCCCGCGACGCCGCCGCAGTCTCCCCCAACACCGTGTTGCTGATCGTGACGAATCCATTGGACGAGATGACGCACCACGCGTGGCAGGCCGCCGGGCTCCCAGCCGAACGCGTGATCGGCATGGCTGGCGTACTCGACAGCTCCCGTTTCCAGGCCCTCACTGGCTTGGCCACCCAATCCGCACCCTCCGACATCACCGCACTGGCGCTGGGCAGTCATGGTGACGAGATGGTCATCCCCCTGTCCCAAGCCAGAGTCGCCGGCACCTCGATCACTCAGACTCTTCCGCAGGGCGCAGTCACCGCACTCGTCGACCGCGCACGCAATTCCGGTGCCGAGGTCGTAGGTTTGCTCAAGTCCGGAAGCGCGTTCTTCGCCCCCGGCGCCTCGGCCGCCCGGATGGTCCTGGCCATGGCCACCGATTCCGACGAGGTCATCGCGGCGACGGTCCGCGCTCGCGGCCAGTACGGCATCAGCGACGGCTACGTCGGATTGCCTACCAAGTTGGGGCGCGGCGGACTAAAGGAGATCGTCGAGCTTCCACTCGCCGAGGACGAGCTCGCCGCGGTACGGACTGCTGCCGCGCGGATATCCGAGCGAGTCTCGGTTCTCGAGAAAGCGACGGTCGCCTCATGAAGGCCGTAGTGTTCGCCGATACCGGGCGCGTCGAGGTCATCCAGGTGCCCGACCCTTCCCTCATCGCTCCCACCGACGCGTTGGTCAGGGTGCACCGGGCCGCGATCTGCGGAACGGACCTGCACACCATCACCCACCCCAATGGGATGAGCAGCGGTGCGGTCCTCGGCCACGAGTTCGCCGGGACGATCCTCGAGATCGGCACCGCCGTGCGCACCTTCAGCCCCGGCGACCGGGTCAGCGGCGCCGACTTCACCGCCTGCGGACATTGCTGGTGGTGCCGGAGCGGAAACCACTGGGAGTGCGCAGAGCGTCAGTTCTTCGGTACAGGCGCTGCCTTCGGTCCTGCTCTCGACGGCGCTCAAGCCGAGATCGTCCGCGTTCCCCACGCCGATGTCGTCCTACACTCCATCGCAGATGACATCCCCTACGAGAGCGCACTGTTCTTCGGGGACATCCTGGCCACCGGGTACGCGGCCGTGCAGCGCTGCGACGTTTCTCCGGGCGACACCGTCGCCGTCGTGGGTGGTGGTCCGGTCGGCCAGATGGCCAGCCTCGCCGCGCAGGCGTGCTCGGCCGGCCCGGTGGTCCTCGTCGAGCCGGTCGAGGACCGCCGCGCCATCGCTCATGAGCACGGCGCCCTCGTCGCCGCTCCGGACGACGCCCGGAGACTGATAGATGCGGTCACCGACGGCCGCGGCGCCGATGCCGTCATTGAGGCGGTCGGCGGACCACGCGGACTCGACACCGCCTTCGGGCTCGTCCGCCGCCGCGGCACCGTCGTCTCGGTCGGCGTCCACCAGCAGCCGACCTGGCCGCTGCCGGTAGCCAAGTCGTTCGCCGACGAGCTGACCCTACGATTTGCGATCGGCAACGCGATTCGCGACCGGGATCGACTGTCCGGATTGGTGGCCGCGGGGGCCATCGACCCGACGATCATCATCGACAGACGGGTCAGCCTCGACGACGCGCCCGCAGCATACGACGCGATGACCCAGCGCCGTACGCTGAAGGCAGTCATCGAAGTGCCCTAGAGGCGGAGTGGCGAGGCGGGTATGGACGTGGCAGACACCACCGACGACGGACCAATGGGGTCTGCCAACCGGCTGCGGTCACTACTGGCCAGTCTTCTGCCGGAAAACCCGGTCGCCGCGGCCGAGGCAGTAGTTGCGGCATGCGGCGACACCCGAGCCAGTGTCCTGCAACGCCAGGATTTGGACTGGGTTGTCCTTGCCGGTGCCGAAGACTGCGCAGACCAGGCCCAGCTAGCCGCTCTCGAGTGCGGAGCGGGTGTGCTGCGTGATCGCGCCGCCACCATCGGCACATTCGCCGTCGTTCTGGCAGAGCCCTTCAACGAGCACACGAGGCCCGCACTCGATCAAAATCTTCTCCGACAGGTATGCGTCTGGATCGAATTGACCGCCCGGGCGACATCCTTGACGGACGAACTGGCCGCACTCGACGACGAAGCCGAGGTCATGCGCGGGGTCACACACCAGATCCTCAGCGCCCGCGACCTCGACCAGGTGTTGCTGTCGATCACGAACCACACCCTGCGCATGTCCGAATCGGACATCTGCGGGGTATTCCTGCGAGAAGGCGACGAATTGCGGATGCGCAGCTGCGCCGGTCACCGCGTCGTCGACACCGCGCGGCTGGTGATGAAGCGCGGACAGGGCGTTGCGGGCCTGGTCTTCGAAACCGGGAAAGTAGCCAAAATCGATAGCTACTTGCACGATTCGACGATCAGCTCGGATTTCATGTCACTCGCCGAGCAGGAAGCCACCCGGTCGGCGCTGGCCGTTCCGCTCGTCGTGCACGGCGACCTGATCGGTGTCCTGGAGGTGTGGCGGCGGCGGTATTCCTCGTTCACCGACCGGGACGTCCGCCGCCTGGTGGCGTTGGCTGACCTGGCCACCATCGCGATCGAGAACGGCCGACTCTACGACGCCCAGCGAGCCACCGTCGACGAACTCGAATCCACCCGCATATCTCTCGAGAGGCAGCTGAGCCTGCTCAACCGCTCCTCCACCTTGCAGCACTCCTTGATCGAAATCGTGCTCGCGAACACCGCGGTCACCAGCTCGGTGGCCCGCACGGTCGGCACCGACCTCGGGTGTGGTGTCGCCATCCTGTCGGCCACCGGAGAAGTCGAGGCCACCTACCCGCGAACCCTCGACACCACGACCCTGCTTCGGGAAGTCTTAGGACGCAACGGCACCCTCCCCCACCGGGCCACCCGGCTGACCGCCGCCGACGGCAAGACGATTTGGGCACACCCGGTCATCGCCGCCGAGAACCAGTACGGGGCCGTGTGCCTGGTGGGCGGAACCGAGGACGCCGACATCATGGAAGTGGCCTGTGGCCAAGCGGCGATGGTGTGTTCGCTGGCACAACTGCAGCAACGCGCCGCCAGCGCCGCCCGTGCCGAAGCTCTCGACCAGATCCTGTGGGATCTGATGGAAGGCACTGCGGAGCAGCGGTCGGCCGCCCGCAGCCGCACCCACCAGATGGGCATCCGGCTACGCGGCTACCACCGCATCTTCTACGGTGTCCTCGAGAACATGGACGCCCTCGCCGCCCAGGAGGGCTGGAACACTTCCTCCTCGGACGCGTTGCGCCGCACCATGCTCAACGGAATCCGCAGCTGCACCCAGCCGACACCGCTGACGTTGACCAGCGTGCGGGGCAATTGGATCGTTGCCCTGGCCCCGATCAAGGATCGCGAACGCTCCCGCGACCTGCTCGACGAGCTGCACAAAATCACCACACAGGCACACCCCGATCTGCGGATCTCCTGGGGGGTGAGCTCGGCGCGCAGTGATCCCGTGGACTATCCGCAAGCATTCGGCGAGGCGAAGACCGCGCACGCCGCCTCCCGCCGGCTGGGCACGGTGTCGTTGTACGACGAACTCGGCATCGTCCGCCTACTTCTCGGTAGCAGTGACAACCCCGACCTGCAGGGCTTCATCAAGGAAGTGACCGAACCCCTGCTCGACTACGACCAGCAATCCGATGGGTCGCTGCTGAAAACGTTGCGCACCTTCTTCGACGCCAACTGCTCACAGAAGGACGCGGCAGAACGGTTGTTCGTGCACCCGAAGACGCTCGCGTATCGGCTCGAGCTGATCCGCAAACTCACCAACCTGGACCTGTCCCGGCATGCCGACCGAATGCGTGCGGATTTGGCATTGCGGTTGCTGCAGGTCACTCAGGCGGTCAGCGACCTCGACGGCGAGTCCCCGCCTTCCCTCGGCTAGAAGCCCGGTGCACGCCCTCACCGTGAAACCGGCAGCAACGAAGTAGAAGTATGGGTGGTGTGCGGTGGTCCCCGACTGGGTTCCACCGCACACCACCCATACGTGTGCGTGCGCGCTAGGGTTAGCGCTCGCGCTGCCCCAGCGCCAAGATCGAAGGCCTCACTTCGTCGCCGTCAACGGCGAACCGGGCGAACCCTCGCTGCTGCAGTGAGCTGAGCAGTTCCACTGAAACGGGGCCCGTGAGCCGGATCCCGATCCTCCGGCCGGGTTCCCGGGCGACGACGTCGGCGACGCTGTCGACCAGGCCACCGACCTGGTCGTCGATCTCCACGCGCGGGTCGACGGTAATAAGCCCCCGACGCAGATACGAATCGAGTGGTTCGCTTGTCAGCAGGTGCCGCGCCGAAATACCGGCGACCGCGGCCTGCAGAACCCGCAGTTCAATCCACACGACGTCGCTGTGAGTGGTGATGCCGTCGATGGAGGCGATGCCCCGGGGGCTGGTCAAGTAAGCCCCGATCTCGACCCGTGCGGCACCAGGGAGGGTGTCGCGCAGCTTGACCAACGCGGCGATCTCCCTGCTGTCGGCGATCTTGCGGACCGTGAAGTGCACCGTCAAGTCGGTCGTCACCTCCTGCAGGGCCGCGGCGATTCCGCGCAGCTGGGCGGCGAGGATCTCCTCCGAGCCCAGCGGCAATGCCAGTTCCGGATGTGCGATGAACAGTTCGGCGGTACGGAGCAGTTCACTTGATTCGTCGGCATGGAAGTCGATCGCTCGGACACCGAACTCGGTGACGGTCGCCTCGGCGAACAGCCTCCCGAACTCGGTTGCGACCGCACGTTCGAGGGCGGCGCTGGCGTCGCTGATTTCCCCCTCGCGCAGAGTCGTGATGATGCCGTCGAGGTGGCCGGTGGTAGCGAGAACGTCGTCGATGCCGGCAACCAGCCCGGTGGCCCCGCGGCCGTGTGCCTGACGCGCCTGATCAGGGGTCGTCGATCGGGCGAAGATCTGCGCACCGGATCGCTCGCGAGCCAGTTCGAGCAGGGCGGTCAACCGATCGTCCTCGGCGGCGGGTTCGCTCAGTTCGATCTCACCGAGAATCACCTCGCCAGTGGTTCCGTCGAGGGAAACGACGTCACCGGTGACCAGTGTCTGTCCGCCCACTTGCATCGTCCCGGCCGCCGGGTCGATGTCCAAGGCACCGCAGCCGACCACGCAGGTCGTCCCAAGCGCACGAGCGACCACCGCGGCGTGACTGGTCGAGCCACCGGTGGCGGTAAGGATGCCGTCCGCCGCGATCATCCCGTGCAGATCCGTCGGGCTGGTGACCGGCCGAGCAAGGATGACCGTCACGCCCTCCTTCACCGCCTGCTGCGCAGCATCGGAGTCGAAGTACAACGCACCGACCACATGCCCCGGCGCGGCGCCCACACCGGTGGCTAGCACTCGCCCGTCGTCGCGGGCCCGTGCATAAGCGTCCGGGTCGAATCCGGGACGCTGCACCTGCCGGATCTGTTCCAGCGACACCGTCGACAGTGCTCCCGCGGTGGTGACGACCTGCTCGGCGAGCAGATCCGCCGCGATGCGGATCGCGGCCTGTGCCGTGCGCTTGGCGCTACGGACCTGCAGCATGTACAAGATGCCGCGTTCGACGGTGAACTCTATGTCGAGGACGTCACCGCGACGGCGTTCGAGTTCGGCGCAGGTGTTCTCGAGCTCGGTGTAGACGTGCGGCAGCCGATCGCGGAGTGCGGTGACGGGGTCCGGGGTACGGATGCCGGCGACGACGTCCTCGCCCTGGCTGGCGGAGAGGAACTCGCCGAACAGTCCGGGTTCGCCGGTGACCGGGTTGCGGGTGAAGACCACGCCCGATCCCGAGTCCTGATCGAGGTTGCCGAACACCATCGACTGCACGACCACTGCGGTCCCGAGATCGTTCGGGATCTTGTGAACTTCGCGGTATTTCACTGCGCGCCGGGTGTTCCAGGATCGGAAGACCGCCTCGACCGCACCGATGAGTTGAGCGCGCGGATCGTCGGGGACTTCTTCGTCGAGCTCGTCGCGCAGCAGTGCCTGGCAGTGCTGCCACACTGTGTCGTACACCGGTCCCGGCTGCGATGTGGCGGTGACACCGTCGATCAGGGAGTTGAGGTCCTCTCGGTCCGGTGTTTCGAGCGCACCGAGGACGGTTTCGGCATACATGCCATGGAAGCGGAACAGCACGTCGGCCATGAAGCGGGTATCGCCGGTGACGTCGGCCAGCGCGATCGCCGCGTCGCGGCCGAGGCCGAGGTTGAGGACGGTGTCCATCATCCCTGGCATGGATACCGGCGCGCCCGAGCGAACCGACAGCAGCAACGGGAAGGGTCCACCGCCGAAGGTCTTGCCCGTCTTGTCTTCGAGTTCGCTCAACCGGGCGTGGATTTCGTCGATCAGTTCCGCCGTCATCGAGCCGTGTTCGAGATATTCGTGACAGGCCGACGTGGAGATGACGTACCCACCCGGCACGTTCAGGCCTTCCTGGGTCATTTCGACGAGGCCGTAGCCCTTGCCACCCAGGACATTCCGGTCGATTGCGCCCGGCTCACTGAACGCGCGTGTCATTTCGGTCGTAACAGTCACAGAGCTCACCTTGTCACTCCTTACGTGCGCGACCGAGCGTGCGCAGCAAGTCTTCGTGGAATTCGAACCAGACGTTGTGCACCGAGTCCTTGGTCGGATCGGAGACGAAAGCGATATCGCCCGCATCGACCTTTTCCAGGGAACGTTCGAATCGGCCGATGTAGGTGCGGAACCGTGCGTCCTTCTCGCTGAGTGCTTCCAGCAGTCCCTCCAGTCGGGACACCAGACGCTCGATGGTGGAGATCACTTTCGCGTCGTATGCAGAATCGCTGTGGTCGTTTGCAAGCTTGCGGCCCGCGACCTCGATCTGCTGCCATGACGACATGGTGCGCAGAAAGCGGGAGTTGACGTCCTCGAATTTGTCGGCGACCTGCAGCACGGACGGATCGGTGCGGATCTGGCCGTAGAGCGCCGCGGCGGAATCGACCAACACAGGTCCCGAGGCGTCGGTGGGTAGTGCGGTCTCGCCCATCAGTGCGAGGTAATCACTGTCGGCGAGTTCGGCGAAGATGTCGCGCACCTGATCGGTGTCCAAGTTGACGATCTCGGAAACGGCTGCCGCGGTCGCCATCTTCTTGAGTGCCACGGCATTGAGGACGTCGTAGAGACGTTTGTCGAGCAGTGTTTGTGTCATTTGGTCATTCCCAACGATCGAACGGGGGCGACGGTGCGCAGATGCCCACGCGACGGCCATATCACTCCGTCGCCCCCGAATCTGTGAACGGGTGTCTTACAGCCAGCGGTACTTCGACCGACGCAGATCCGCACCCTCGCCGAAGGGCAGATAACCCTGGCCGGAGAAGATCTTCTGCGGAACGACTTCCTGCGCGAATCCACGCTTGCCGATGTCGTAGTAGTAGTTCGAGACGCGCTGATCAATTTCCCAGAGCTGATATTCGTCGCATGCCTTCTCGTACGTTCCGGCCTTACGCAGGTACGGCAGGATCATGTCTACGTAGTAGACGTATTGGCCGGCCCAGATCAGGTCCCGGCGGCACATCCGAGAGATCTTTCCGTACATCTTGAGCGTGGCGTCCTGGATCTTGGGCAGCTCGCCGCCAAGGTCGGCGATTGCGACGGTGCGCACATCCGACATCGGGGTGTCCCACTGCTCGCGGGCGAAGACTGCGCCGCCGACGATGGCGGGGATGTAGTTCTTCGGCCGGGTGAAGGTGGTGGAAATGTCGTTGACGCGAATCTCCTGCAGGCCCAGTATCTCCGGGTCGATTTCGAGCGCGACAGTGTAGGCGTGTGGGAGCTGCGCGTCGTCGCACACATCACTCCAGTGGAAGATCGGCTCGTTGACGAACAGGTCCCGGAGAATGAGGATGTTGCCGTTGGGCAACTCGTACGGTCCGGTGTCGCCGAGACCGAGCCGGCAGTCCATGTGGTCGAGGAACGACAGCAGTTCTGCGGCCGCGTTGAAGCGGGTGAAGGATTCGTGCTTCGGGCTTCCCGGCTCGAGCGTTTCGAGCTGGTTGATAATGCCTTCGAGGAAGTCCGGCTCGTGGATCTGGCAGCGGTAGCGGTCCTGCGAGTTGAGGATGTACCCGTCCTGGCGCTTGCCGAACTCGATCCGCTGCATGAACTTGAGGAGTTCGTTGCTCTCCTCGATGTAGTCGTCGGGCCCGATTGCTTCCAGTGCAAGCAGACCGCAGCGGCCCATACCGAAGCCGACAGCTCCGATCGACCAGTCGTGCACCGCGTTGACCTTGGTGCCGATTTCCCGCCGCGCCGAGGCACCGATGTCCAAGATGCCCTGGGCTCCGACCTCGTCGGTGGTCATGCGCAGGATCTCCGGCCACCGGTAGAACTGGTGCATGAACGCGAGGATCTCGTATTCCTGGCGGGGGATCATGCCTGAGACACCTTCGGTGGCACGCATGACCAGCACGTCCCAGATGTTCCAGGCCAGGTAGTTGTTGAGGTCGTTGAGCTCGTCCAGGGTGAACTGGTCGACCAGGACGTCCTCTGTGCTGACCTTCTCGAGGACCTTGCTCTTGGCGCGCTGTTTCTGAACCTTGTCGCCGAGGATGCCGTCGCGCAGTGGCTCCTGGCCGACGAAGTTGCCCTCGAAGACCAGATCCTGGAATCGCAGACCGTCATCGTTCGGTTCATAGCGCTGCTTGTACGTGGAGCGGAGACCGGGTGTCATTTCGATGCTCATTGGGGGTTGTTCCTCTCTGCCCATGGTGTGTGGTCGGAAGGCGGTCAGCTGACGATGCTGATGCGCCCGACCTCCGCGTCGTCGCAGTGCAACTGGACGGTCTTCCCGATCAGGCTTTCGGCGATCTCCTCGAAGTGCGCATCGTCGGTGTCGCCGACGACGTAGCGCGAATCGCTGGAGGTCAGGTACGCGGTCATCACACAGGGAATCTGGAACTCACGAGAGAGGATGCCGAGGTGCGACTCGGGAGCGCCCGACATCGTGATGACGCCGAGAGCACCCATGCTCAATGCCGGGGTGAGGAAGGTCGTGGTGCCGCCGCGAACGAGCAGGATGTAGTCCTGCAACTTCCCGGACCGCACGACCTCGATCACGTCCTTGGGCGAGCCCAGGAACTTGACCTCACCCTTCGGGCTCTTCTGCGTCTCGAAGGCGTTGAACCCTTCGGCTACAACCTGCATTGGTACTCCTTTGATCGAATCGAGGAAGGTGGCCTCGACCACATCCGTCTTGCTCTGTTGCGTTTGTCACAATGCCCTTTGATATGTGACCGCCGCATGGGCTCTGCGGATAGCGTTCCGTGTGACCATTATCTCGCGTGGACAACGCCTTGATCACTGTCGGCGACGTCAAGATCTGCCAATTTGCGGCGCATGAGTTTGCCCGACGAGGTGGTCGGTAGAGCGTCGACAAACACCACCTCACGCGGCCGTTTGTAGGCGGCCAGATGCGCGCGGCAGTGCTCGATGATGTCCTGCGGGAGGAGCTGCGCGGCCGGGGCCGGAACCACGTATGCGACGGCGATCTCCCCTTTGACAGGATCCGGTCGGCCCCCGACGGCGACCAGCGCGACGTCGGGATGCGCGCCGATGACGCGTTCGATTTCGGCGGGGTACACGTTGTATCCGGCGGTGACGATCATGTCCTTGAGCCGGTCCACGATGAAAAAGTGACCGGTCTCGTCGACGTACGCGACATCTCCGGTACGCAGCCACCCGTCGGCGGTGAGCGCCTCCGCGGTGGCGTCAGGGCGGCCGTAGTAGCCGAGCATCACCAGCGGGCCACGAACGAGCAGCTCACCATGCTCACCCGTCGGGACGCCACCTTCCGTGCCGTCGATCGCGCCGATCTTGACTTCGAGGCCGGGTAGGGCCACTCCGATCGAACCGGCTACCGGTGGGGCGTGGACTGCATGGGTTGTTCCCAGCCCGGACAGCTCGGTCATCCCCCACAGCTCCAGCACCGGCCCCGGTGCCCTGGTCTGCCAGCGATCGAGCAGTTCTGGGGAGAACGTCTGACCACCGATGGTGCTTGCGCGCAGGCTGGACAGATCCGTCGTCTCGAACGTCGGGTGTGCCAGCATCATCGAATACATCGCCGGCACGCCCTCGAACAGGGTGGCGCGGTCTCCTTCGAGCAACGCCAGGGCTTCCCCGGCGTCGAACCGCTCCATCAGCAGTACCGTGCCGCCTGCCAGGAAGGTGCTGTTGACAGCGACGTTGCCGTACACGTGCGCCGAGGGCAACGCGGTGACGACGACGTCGTCGGAGTTGCGTCCGTGCATCGTGGCCGTCAGAGCACAATTGAGCAGCACCGATCGCTGCGACTGCATCGCACCCTTCGGGTGACCGGTCGTCCCGGAGGTGTAACCGATGCTGCACAGGTCGGCGGGCCCGGGCGCCGGGTTTCCGGCCGGAGCAGCATCGATCGGCGCGGTGAGCAGCTCGGTGAAGGTCACCGCACCGATTCCCTCGCCGACATCGCCGGCGAGCTGGCACACGAGCTCGAGCGCGGACATCTCCCCGAGCACGTTCGCGACGGTAGCGGCTTGGGAGGCCCCGAAGAAGAGAGCTTCGGCCTCGCAGTCGGAGAGGACGAACGCCAGCTCCGGGCCAGTGAGCATGACATTGACCGGATTGACGATCGCACCCGCTTTGAGGATGCCGTGATACGCGACGATCCATTCCCAGCAGTTCTGCGCGTAGAGCGAGCACACATCTCTGGCGCCGATCCCGCGCGAGCGAAGTGAGGCCGCGACCGCGTCCGACATGCGGTCGAGTTCCTGGTATGTCAAGCACGTATCGCCGACGACGAGGGCGATCTTGTCCGGGTGGCGGGCCGCAGAGAAGGGGAGAATCTCTCCCGGTCCCACCGACGGCAGGACGCCACCGGCACCGCTATTCACCCGTCACCCCGTTCACAGGGGTGGGCTCGTCGAATGTCAGAACCGCCTTGGTGACCTTCCCCTGGTGAACAGCCTCGATCGCCTCGTTGATCTCGCCGAACTCGAAGGTGTCGATCAGCTCGGTGAAGGGGAATCTGCCGGCCTGATAGAGGTCGATCATGCGGGTGACGAATTCCTGCGGGATGGCATCGCCCTCGATGACGCCGATCAGACTGCGGCCGAACAACAGGTGACCCTGGTCGAAGGAGATCTCGTTCGGGATGCCCTGGAATCCGACGGTGGCACACACCCCCGGCGACTGCAGACATTCGAGCGCGCTGCGGACGACGCCCGCCAGCCCGATGCAGTCGACCGAATACTGCGCTCCCACTCCGCCGGTGATCTCGCGGATCCTCTCGACCACGTTCGCCTCGGCGGAGTTGATGGTGTGGGTCGCGCCGAGGTCGGCGGCCTTCGCCAGGCGTGCGGGCTGGATGTCGACGGCGATGATGGTGCCGCAGCCCGCGACCACCGCACCCAACAGCGCGGCGAGCCCGACCGAGCCGGTCCCGAAGATCGCGATCGACGACCCCTCCTCCGGGTTGAGGGTGTTCAGCACCGCACCGGCACCGGTTTGGATACCGCAACCGAGGGGGGCGAGCAGCTCGAGCGGCAGATTGCGGGCGACACGGACACAGTTCTGCTCGTTCGCCACCGCGTAGGTCGCCCACGAGGATTGCCCGAAGAAGTGTCCGCGTACATGCTCGCCCCCGGAGCGAAGGACGCTTGAGCCGTCCAGGCGTGTACCGACCAAATTGAGCGGGACGAAGTCCCGGCAGTGCATCGGAAGTGAGCGTGCACAGTTGTCGCATTCGGCGCAGAAGTTGTACGAGAGCACCACATGATCGCCGGGCTCGATGCTGTCGACATCCTGTCCGATCGCGGTGACAATTCCAGATCCCTCGTGACCGAGCACGATCGGGGCCGCGTCGGTCTCAGCGGTCGCGATCATCCCGAGGTCGGTGTGGCAGATTCCGGAACCGACGATGCGCACCAAGACCTCACGGGGGCGCAACTCGTCGATGTCGAGTTCCTCGAGCGACAACGGCTCCTGCGCCGCACGCAGGACGGCTGCTGTGGACTTCATAGTTGCACTTTCCTATTCGAAAGATTTTCGGGCCCGGGTGGTCTCACGAGACCGAATCGGGGACCTTGTTCAGCGTGATGGTCTGGTGGTTGGTGTATTCGGCGAGCCCGTGCAAGGAGTTCTCGGCACCGATGCCGGACTGCTTGTGTCCGCCGAAGACCTGATAGCGGGGAGTACTGGTGGACTTCGTTGAGCCATACCGTTCCGGCTTCGAGCTGACGACCGATCCGCTCGATCGCCTCGAGGTCCTCACCCCAGACGGTGGCGCCCAGGCCCCAGACAGTGTTGTTGGCCCGGGCGATCACATCGCTTTCCTCCGTCCAGCGCAGCAGCGGAAGGATGGGGCCGAACGGTTCCTCGGCGACCAGGCGTGAGTTCTCCGGCGGATTGTCGACGAGGGTGACGGGGACGAACCAGCCTCCGGCGTTCGGGTCGATCCGTCCACCGAGGGCGAAGGTGTAACCGTTGGCCGTGCAGTCGTCGAAGTACTCCTGCACCTTCTGCAGCTGGGGCAGGTTCTGAATCGGGCCCAATTGGGTATTGGCGGCAGCGCCGTCGCCCACGACCACGGTCCGCGCGTACGCGACCAACTCATCCCGTACGGCCTCGTAGACGTCGTCGTGGATGTAGATGCGCTTGGCGGCGTTGCAGAACTGGGCGTTGTTCTGGAACGCCGCCCAGAAGATCTGCGGTGCGACCTTCGCCGGATCGACGTCCGGGAGGATGATCGCCGGATCGTTTCCGCCGAGTTCGAGGGTGACCCGCTTGAGTGTGCCGGCAGCGGACCGCATCACATGCTTGCCCGTTTCGGTACTGCCGGTGAACGCAATCTTCGCGATGCCCGGGTGCGCCGTCATCCACTTGCCGAGTTCGTCGTCACCGCTGACCGCGCTCAATACGCCTGCGGGAAGCAGATCCTGCACCAGCTCGACAAGCTTGAGGTCGCACAGCGGGGTGAAAGGGGACGGCTTGACGATGATGGTGTTGCCGGCCACCAGGGCCGGCGCGATCTTCCAGACCGCCAGCAGGATCGGGAAGTTCCACGGCACGATGGCGCCGACGACCCCGAGCGGCGTGTGCCGGCTGATCACCCTGCGCTCGGCAGTGTCCTCGAGAACCTCGTCGGGCAGGGACTGCTTGGCGATCTCCCGGAACCACGCGACCGACCCATAGATCTCCCATTCGGCCATCGCACGCGGCTTGCCCTGCTCGGCGGTCAGCAATGCCAGGAACTCTTCGGCGTGGGCTTCGAGCCGATCGCCGATCGCCGCGACGATGGCCTGGCGTTCGGCGAGCGGTGTCGCCGACCAGCCGGTAAACGCGCTCTGAGCGGCCGCGACGGCCTCGTCTAGTTGATCAGAGGTCGCAACAGGAACTTCGGCGATCATCTCTGTGGTCGCCGGGTTGTACACCGGCGCCGTGGCCTGTGCGGTCACAGTCCGCCCACCGATCGTCATCGGGAACTCTGCAGGGAGGACGAGGGAAGGTGCTTCGGTAGACAACATTCATCTCCTTCAGGTGCGCAGCTCCACCGAGGGTGAGACTGCATCGACGAGGTGCCGCCCGAGCGGGCACATACGTCCCGTCCTGGCCTCGAGCGAAACGAGGGTTTTGTATCTTCGACAGCGAGGTGCGGTGGCGACTACAAGTTCTACTGTCCGAGCGTGATGGGGGCGTCATCCTTTAGAGAGCAAACCGGGGCAGCCTTCTATCCCTGAGGGAATAGCCGCTCGCCGGGAACCGGAGCATTGTGACTGGTAAATCGCTCGAGTCTTCGACGATCCAGAAGCTGGTCAAGCGCATGAAAACCTGCATTCGAGTCACACCGGATGAGCTGTCCGCCGACACCCATCCCCACCGCACGGACGACCACCGCCCGCGAGCAACGCCGCGGCACTCGACCGCGGCGACCGCGGCATGGCAAATCGCACCACTATCCCTTCTCGACGAACTGGCGATGGCCGGGTTCGACGACGCCGAAGAGATCGGACGAGGTGGTTTCGGAGCCGTTTACCGCTGCGCCCAGGCAGCCCTGGAGCGGACCGTCGCCGTCAAAGTCATGACCTCAGATCTCGATCCGTCGAATCTCGGACGATTCCTTCGCGAACAGCGCGCGATGGGCCGACTATCCGGCCACCCGAACATCGTCAGCGTCTTCCAGTGCGGGAGCACGGCATCCGACTTGCCCTACATTGCGATGCAATTCCATCGCCGCGGGTCTCTCGAGAATCGGACTCGTCAACAGGGCCCGCTTACCTGGAACGACGCGCTACGCCTCGGGGTGCGCATCTCCGGCGCCCTGTCCGCCGCCCACAGCGCCGGCATCCTTCATCGCGACGTCAAGCCCGCGAACATACTGCTCACCGACTACGGCGAACCGCAGCTCGCGGACTTCGGTATCGCCCACATCGCTGGTGGTTTCGAGACCGCCCAACACGCCGTCACCGGCACGCTCGCCTACACCGCCCCGGAGATACTGCAAGGGGCTTGCCCGACTGCTGCCGCGGACGTCTACGCGCTCGCATCGACAATGTTCTGCGCCATGACCGGCCACGCCGCATACGAGCGACAAGCCAACGAACCAATTGTCGCCCAATACCTCCGAGTGACTACCCAACCGATTCCCGACCTCCGACACCTCGGAGTTCCCGACAATGTCTGCGCCGAGATTGAACGAGCCATGTCAGCAAAACCCGAGGACCGTCCCTCCACAGCCGCAGAGTTCGGAACCCGTCTTCGGCGAATGCAACGCCTTAACGGTTGCCCGGTGGACGAGATGGCCCTGATCACTCATCGCGAACCTCACCCAACCACCGAGTCGGCACGCCCACCCCTGCCGGACACCGCGGGCGAAGCCATCCACTCCCACACGGAACCGGCTCTCACCGTCGTGTCCACTGCTACGGGCCAAGGCTTGAGCCCCTCCCCCAGGGTCCGAGGCAATCTGCCCGCAGACCTGACCACCTTCGTCGGACGCCGCCACGAAGTTGCAACCACCAAAAGCCTACTGGCCGAGTCGCGCCTCGTGACACTGATCGGGATCGGAGGAGTCGGAAAGACCCGGCTCGCGACAAAGGTGGCCGCCGAATCGCATCGCGCATTCGGAGACGGTGTGTGGCTGATCGAACTCAGCGAGCTGACCGACAGCGACTTCCTCGTCGACACTGTTGCCTTCACGCTCGGAATCCAAGAACAACCCGACAAACACCGCCTTCACGGGCTCATCGAGCACCTCCGATCACGCCAATGCATGCTTGTCCTCGACAACTGTGAGCACCTCATCGAAGCCACCGCCGCCTTCACCGAGACCCTCCTCAAGTCCTGCCCCGAGCTACGAATCCTTGCTACCAGCCGCGAACCACTGGGCCTCGGCGGTGAAACACTGCATCGGGTACAACCGTTGGCCACCCCGGACACGCGAAGAATACGATCGATGCAGGCGATGAGCCAATACGACGCCGTCACATTGTTCCTCGCCCGCGCCACCACCGCACTCCCCGAATTCGGACTCACAGAGGATAACTGGAAGCGGGTCGCTCGCATCTGCACACAGCTCGACGGACTACCACTCGCGATCGAGCTGGCCGCGGTCCGCCTACGCGCGATCTCAATAGACCAGATCTGTGACAAACTCACCGACCGCTACAAACTGCTCTCACGAGGTCGGCGGGGCGCACCGACCCGCCAGCAGTCCCTGCGGCTGTGCATCGACTGGAGTCACGACCTCTGCACACCCCAGGAGCGCACGCTGTGGTCACGACTATCGGTTTTCGCAGGCAGCTTTGAATTGGATGCAGCCGAAGCTATCTGCGCCGATGGCCTGGCCACCCACAACGTCCTGGACATCATCGCGTCGTTGGTCGACAAGTCGATTTTGGTTCGAGAGGAGGAGGGACTCACGGTCCGCTACCGCATGCTCGAAACTTTGCGCGAGTACGGCCGCGAGAAACTGCACGGCTCTGAAGACATCATGACGCAGAGGCGCCGCCACAGCGATTGGTACCGGCAAATGGCACGTGAGGCAGAAGCCGAATGGGTGAGTACGCACCAGCTGACGTGGATCCTTCGATTGGATCGCGAGCAACCGAACCTTCGGGACGCACTACAGTTCCGCATCGCACACCGGGAACCGGATTCGATTGACTTCGCCGCCGCCTTGTATCCCTTCTGGTTCTCTCGCGGTCTTCTCACCGAAGGGCGACGATGGCTCGACAGCGCATTGCCTACAGATGACGGCACACATCCGGTGGACACTGTGAGGGCACTGTGCGCTCAGAGCGTGCTCGCCGGTCGCCAAGGCGACCTCTCCGCTGGAGAGCAACTACTTTCCGTAGCCGGCACTGCGACTGTCCAAGTCGACGACGTAGTGGCACAGGCGCATCTGCACCACGCCGAAGGCATGCACTCGCTGTACTCCGGCAACCTACAGATAGCTGCAACGTCTTTTACCGCGGCTCTCGCCGTCCTCGATACCCACCCCATGCCCTTCCTGCGGATCTCCACACTCCAAGGACTCGGACTCGCCAGCGGACTCCTCGGCGACACCGAACAAGCGATCGCCCGCAACGAGGAAGCCCTCACTCTCAGCGCCGACCTGGGAGAATCGGTCTACCGCGCCCGATCCTTCTGGGTTCTGGGTCTGCAGGTCTGGCAACTCGGCAACCGTGACCGAGCGACGGGGCTCCTCGGTCAGGGACTCCGGATGGCACGGACCGTCGACGATCCGCTCAGTACAGCCTGGTGCCTGGAGGCACTGGCATGGATCGCTGCCAAGAACGATCAAGCGGAGCACGCCACGCAGTTGATGGGCGCCGCCGAAGGACTCTGGGAGAGCGTCGGCAGCGCACCAGTTCACATACCGGGCTTACATGTGTACCACGAAGAATGTGCCAACCAGGCGCGTAACGCTCTGAGCAGCAGGTGCTTCGACGACACCTATCAAGCCGGACGGCAGATGACGCTCGAGGAGGCGGTGGCCTTCGCCCTTGACGAAGATGCGCCGCCACCTCCGGCGCACGTCGATTCGGACAACTGTCACCTGACCAAACGCGAGCACCAAGTCGCAGGGCTTGTAGCAGAAGGCCTGACCAACAGAGCAATCGCGGCCAGGCTGGTCATCGCCAACCGAACAGCCCAGGGGCACGTCGAGCACATCCTCACGAAACTGGGCTTCACCTCACGTGCCCAGATCGCAGCGTGGGTGGTCGCGCACAAACAGTAATTCCACATGTGGCGCAGTCCTCATCCTCAGCAGAGGAAAAGACGCATTCGGGCTATCTCCCAACGTAATGCGGTCAGATAGCCCGCAGTCCTAACGTCTGTCCCAGCGGGTACGCCGGTGGAGACCTAGGCACGCACACAGCTCAGGACATTGACGCTGGGGCGGCGGGGTAAGAGGAGTGGAAATGAAGAACAGGCCAGAGGAGCATCAAGCGAGCACTCGTGAAGATGACTTCATGGTGCAATTTTTCCGACGTTGGTCCGCGTTCGGCGGAGGACCTGCGGAAGACATCATGGTCAACTTCGGAATCTCCAAACATGAGTACGAAGATCGCCTCTACGACCTCGCCTGCAGCAATCGAATTCGCAGGTATCCCCCGGAAGTAAAGGACCTGATCCTCACATTCTGTTCGTCGCGCCGGTTCCGACGACGAGGGTCTCACCAACGACTGCTGGTCGTTTCCGCGACATCCGAGACATCTCACGAAACGTCCGCGCCACGACCCACCCCGCAGGAATTGCAAGATGCCAACCCAATTCCTCCATGCCTTCATTGCGACGCTTAGTCTCATTCGCCCCCGCCGCTCGGCACGCATCCCAGAAGACGTCGTCCGTGACCTCGCAAACCGCTCGCGCCACGAATCGCCGCCACACTGTCCATATCAATGATCTGCCAAAACCTTTGACGAGACCTTTGGGTCGCAAAGCATTTGGATGAAACCCGAGAGAACCTCGATCTACCGCCCACCCACGCCGGGGTTCGGAAAAACTGGCAGATCTTCAGCCCGGCGCTTCGCAGCGGCACGCGCAGCCTTCAACTGAAGATAGAAGGAGTTACGCGAGTTGCCGTCCAGGTTGAGCGGAACGTCCAAGCTCCCAATCAACCGATCCTCGAGGCCCGCTACCGCCGGGCTGTGCGAGCGCGAGGACACTTCCCCAACGACCAGGCAGCACTCAAGTGCCTGGATCTGGCCACCCGGGCCGGCAAGGGAAGAGCACGATGGGCAGCAACGGAATCTTCCTCGGGTAAGAGCGAACTCATGAATGAAGGGGTCCCGCTGTCTGAACTCGACGCGCCGGATCTGCGGACGAAAGTCGGATTTCCGCATAACGCTCGCATCGCAAACCAGGCATAACCTCAGCCTGATCGTCGACAGCGTCCCGAACAAGCTCATCGGTGTGCTCGCCTTGTCTCTGATCGTCAACGCGTTCCTGGCATCTCGGACGCACTCGTCATGTCGGCGGACCTGCGTCCTGCTGACGGCGTTGATGAAACCGCTCGCGCTGCTCATCGAGCAAGATCACACCCTGCCTCTGGACGCGGTGATGTTCACAGGCAATCAGCAGTCGCACCGACGCGGTCCGCCGCTTCAGGTCGGCTGCGCGCCTGGCCGCGTCCTCATCGTTGAGCAAGAACGCCGCGGCGCGGTCGCAGTCGATCAAGATCTGCTCGTAGGCAAGCCGTACCGGCTCCTGTTCGTCGAGCCGAGACACCGCCACGTCTTCGAACAGTTGCAGCGGAAGCCGCACCAGTCGATAGTTCGCGCGTAGAAGGGCCAAGGACAGGGAGCCAAGTGTCACGCGCGGAATCGTAAGCCCGGCGGAAGCACTCGCGAATAGAGTCTTAAGTCCCGTTGTTGATAGCCGTGCCTTCCACCGAGCGCTCATGCCGAGTGGGTCATCGTCACGATCCTGAGACTGCCTACCTCTCGGCACATGCCGCAGTGAGTCGATTCTACGTTCGCGTCGATGTCGGTCACCGCGAGTCACACCGGACCTTTCGGGATTATCCGAACATGGACAGTTGCCCAGTGGCGCTCTCGACTGGAATGCGGTAAGAACAAAACCCTGCAACTAGATTGTGACCCAAATCACTCTTAATCGTTACCGGAGGAGACAGACAAACCTCACAGGCGGTCTCCGTCAATCGGACCCGATATCGCCACCGCCTGCATCTACCTTGCGAAAGGAGCGTGGAATGCATCCCTCGCTACCCATGAAGCAGCGGATACCGGGCGGTACAGAACGCTTCACCCAGCCAATCATCGGTGCCGGTGCCTCACTATCCGTAGCCATGCCCGCCTGGACTGTCACCAACTCACTGACCGCCACCGCCGCGATCGTCGCCGCGACATTCGCCGGCCTCATCGCGGCAGCCGTGATGCTCCGACCTTCTCCGTAGACGCGCGCCAACACCGAGTACACGCTGAGCACACGATCCGATCAGCGAACGACCTCGACGACCACCCGACCGCCGACCCGCTCCACAGCACCCGCATCGCGGCCATGCTCGCCAGCCCTACTATCGCCGACCACACCAAGTAACCACCCAGCGAACACAGGAGATTCGATGAAAACCAACGCCGCCCTACTCGTCACCGTCTCCCTCGTCCTGGGTAGCGTCGTCGCCGGACAGACGGCACTGAACCGACCAGGCAAGAGACGCCGCCCGCGCGGCGTGCCGTTCCATCTCAACGGCTGACGGCGACCGACAACAGCCAACGTCGACCGCACCCAGTCGGCATCCCAGGAATCGTAAAGGCTCGGTACAAATATGCCCTGGACTGTTGTGGTCATCGCCGTCACGTTGATCGTGGTGGTCGCCTCTCTCGGCGCAGCGCTCGCCGCGGATGCGATGTCGGATCGTCACGAACATGAACTCGAATCGTCAAGTGCCGGTGGACCAGGCACTGCCCCCGCGCCTCCCACCCAGATCCGCAATCCCCGCTGGCGCCGGACCGCTGTGCAGGCCTGGACAATCTGTGGTGCCGCCTCGGCAATTGCGATTGCGATAGTCGGATTGCTGACGACCGCTGGCTGAGGGCATGCCCTCATCGGGTGCCAGCACCGGCGCGCAACACCCGTTGTTCGCCGACACCGATGACCCCACCACCAGCCCCCGCGAGCCGAGCCAGGGCCCGCTGGAGGCCGGATGCCCGGCTGAACCCAGGAGACTGACGATCGCCGGGTGGGGAGTGCATGTGGTGTTCCTGTGAACCCGTCGGGGCCTCTGCCCCCTACTATCGGACGGTCTGCGGCGCAGCGGTTTCCGTGTGGGAGGCGGACTCGCGGCGAACGCCGCCGTAGGTTGCAGTTCGGATGCTGAACAAGGTGAGCAACCCGATGAGGCACGAGCCTGCGAGAAAGTATGCCGGTGACAATGAGCTGCCGGTCCGGTCGATCAGCCAGGTGGCGATATAGGCGGCAGTTCCACCGGTCGCGATCGTCGCCAGGTTGAAGCCGAGGGCGACGCCGCTGAGCCTGACGCGGGAGTTGAACAGCGACGGGAACAGTGGTGCCGTGGCGACCTGGATGAGCGGGGTGCCGAGCGCGAAGACGAAGAATGCCACGCCCGCGACGACCAGCCCGTGGCCGCCCATCAGGGACATGGCTGGGTAGGCAAGGATGCCGGATCCGATCAGTCCGGCTGCCGCGACCGGGACGCTGCCGAATCTGTCGACGAGTAGACCGGCGACCGGCATCAGCAGCGCGATGAGCACGATGATGAGCGCGGTCGTCCAGGTGACCGCGGTCCGATCGAATCCGCCTTGGCGGACCAGGTGGATGCCGATGTAGGTGAGCACCATGTAGCCGGTGGCGTTCTGTGCCACGCCGAGTCCGAATACCTGCAGAACCTGCTTGGGGTGTGTGCGGATGAGTTCGGTGAACGGTGACTTCGCCAGGTCGTCCGTGGCCGCGGCGTTCTCGAACTGTGCAGTGTCCTCGATGCGGGTCCGGGTCCACAGGCAGAACAGCAGGAGTGGGACGCCGAGCAGGAACGGGATTCGCCAGCCCCAGCTGGTCATCTGCGGTTCGGTGGTGAGCGCTGAGACGGTCCCGACCGCGATTGCGGCGAGCGCGAAACCACCGTTGCTGCCGAGTGCGACGAACGAGGCGCCGAGGCCCTTGCGTTTTTCTCCGACGGTCTCGTAGACGTAGGTCAGTGCTCCGCCGAGTTCTCCGCCGGCGGAGAATCCCTGCACCAGACGTGCGAGGACGAGCAGGATCGGCGCGGCGATGCCTGCTGACGCGTACGTCGGCAGGCATGCCATGAGGAGGCTGCCGACTCCCATCAGCAGCACGGACACCAGCAGAGCGCGCTTGCGTCCGTGCCGGTCCCCGAGGCGGCCGAAGAAGATGCCGCCGATGGGGCGCATGAGGTAGGCCGAGGCGAAGACGGCGAGGCTGGCGAGCAGTGCTGCGGTGGGGTCGTTGCCGGGGAAGAACAGTGGGCTGACGACCACGGCGAGGTAGGCGTAGACGGTGAGGTCGTAGTACTCGACGATGGTGCCGACCGCTGCGGCGAGGACGCCGCGGCGTCTGGTTTGCTCGAGGGTGCGCGATGTGGAATTCGTGTGGGTCGCCACGAACGTCTCATTTCTGTGCGGAATGCGTTGACCGAAGGTGCGCTTACCGCAGGTGGGAGTGGGTCACCTCATGCGAGCGCTTCCACACCATAACCGCGCATCCGCTAAATCTGTACATGTTTACGAAAATGAACGGAAGCAGACCGCTAGAGCTGCCAGTGCACGGGCTCGGAGATGATGTGTGCAAGGCGCTTGCGGTAGTACTTCGCGGTGTCGTGGACGAAGGCCTCCATCGCCTCTCCCGCGGCGGACGCATTTCGGGAGCGCATGGCATTGAGTACCAGTTGCTGCGCTTCGACGGCGGCGGTGCGGGTGATCTCAGGATGCCGTGAGGGTTCCGCGTCCCGCACCAGCAGCAGCAGCGTTTCCATGAGGATGCGCAGCACCGGGTTTCCGGATGCGGTGTAGATGGTGGTGTGGAACAGCGCGTTCTTCTCGATGAAGTTGTCGTAGTCGTCGGGCTGTGTCCGCATGCTGTCGAGCGCTGCCTGCAATTCGTCCAGCTGACCGTCCGTAATTCGGGGTGTGGCCTGTTGCGCGACCACCGGTTCCAGGGTCAGCCGAGTGTCGATGACGTCGCTGAGATTTGCGCCCTCGAGCTGCAGGAACAGTTTCATGGTGTTGCCCAGTGATTCGAATTGCGGTCGGCACGCGACGGGGCCGCCGCCGACGCCGGCCCGAATGGTGACCAGGCCCCGGCTCTCGAGCAGTCGGAGGGCTTCGCGCACAGTCGTGCGCGCAACGCCGTACTCGGCGACCATCTCCTTCTCGGTCGGCAACCGGTCACCGGCCTCGATGCCGCCTCCGAGGATCTCGTCCGCTATCTGATTCGCGATGCGTTCGGACATTTTCGGGGCCCTGCCCGGTGCGCGATGGGCGTCGTCCGGCGTCAGTGCGTTCCCGGTGCGCTCGTCGACAGTTCGATGTGTAGCCGCCATGCGTACAAACCCTACCCAGCTCCGAGACGGTATCGCTAAACTCTGTACATATTTAGGGAAAGTGGCTAGCGTGGGCTCCAGTCAACACGTGGCACCAGTCAACATCCGAACGTGATGCTCTCCCGGAGGTACAGATGTGGCCGACGCGCCCACCGACGCCCGACCTTGCCCATTCCCACCGCGAGTCAGGGCACTGGCGTGATCAGCCGATAGGGCACTACTTGACACGCGCCGCCTCGCTGTTCCCGGACGCAGTGGCCGTGATCGACGGCGACACACGGTTGACCTTCGCCGACGTCGACCGCGACGCGACCATGCTCGCTGCGGCGCTGCATTCGGCCGGGATCGGCGCCGACGACGTGGTCTCGTTCCAGCTCCCCAACCGGGCCGAAGCGGTCATCGTCTACCAGGCGATCATGAAGCTCGGCGCCGTCGCCAACCCCATAGTCCCGATCTACCGAGGGCGCGAGCTGCGGTTCATCCTCGGGCAGGCGCGGGCGTCGGCCGTCTTCATTCCCGCGACCTACCGAGGATTCGACTACGCCGCGATGTATGACCAGCTGCTCGACGACTTGCCGCACCTGAAGAAGGTCGTCATCCTCGGCGACCGTGGCGAGCGCGGCACCGACGAGCGGATGACCACCTGGACGGAGCTGCTCGACAGTGCCCCGGCCGGGGCCGCGAAGGTGGTTGCCGCACTGCCACACCCAGATCCAGATCAGGTCTGCCTGCTCTTGTACACCTCTGGGACGACCGCGGATCCGAAGGGCGCGCTGCACAGCCACAACACCCTGGTATTCGAGAACCTCTCGATGATCGAGTTGTTCGGCCTCAACGAGAACGACGTCATCTTCAACCCGTCGCCGGTCACGCACGTGACCGGCGTGAATTGTGCCTTGACCCTGCCTTTCCTGCTCGGGGCGCCCGTCGTGCTGCACGATCAGTGGGATCCAGTCGCCGCGCTCGACAAGATTTCCCGCGACGCCGCCAGCTTCATGATCTTCTCCACACCGTTCCTGCAGGGGCTGCTCGACGCCGCGATCGCGGAGGGTCGCCCCACTCCGTCGATCAGGTACATCGTGTGCGGCGGCGCTGACATGCCGGACGACCTGACCCGTCGGGCCACCGAGCGACTCGGCACCGTCGTCCGAATGTACGGCGCCACCGAGGGACCGTCCGTCACAGCAGGCAATCGCTGGGACACAACACAATTACGCACCCGAACCGACGGTCGAGTCCTCGCGCCCACCGAGGTGATCATCGTCGACCCCTCCGAGCGCCCCGTCGAGCCCGGCTCCGTCGGCGAAGTACTGTGGCGCGGCCCCGACACCTTCCTCGGGTACCTCGACCCCTCGCTCAACGCCGCGGCGTTCACCGAGGACGGCTTCTTCCGGTCCGGTGACCTCGCACGGTTCGACGACACCGGCGCAATCCACATCGAGGGCCGAATCAAGGACATCATCAACCGCTCCGGCGAGAAGATCAGCACTCACGAGGTGGAAAACCTGCTCAGTGAGCACCCCGCCGTCAGCGAGGTCGCCGTCGTCGCCGGGCCGGACGCGACGACCGGTGAACGGGGTTGCGCCTTCGTCGTCACCCACCACGCGCAGGACCTCACCCTCGAAGACGTCCACGAGTTCCTGACCGGACGCGAGGTCGCCAAACAGAAAATCCCCGAGAGCGTCTTCGTGGTGGACGTACTACCCAAGACCGCGAGCGGCAAGATCCAGAAGTTCGCGCTCCGCGACTGGACCCGTAACCGCACCGACCTCCCGCCGCAGATGGTCGGCGTCAGCCTCCATGCGGCGCATGAGAAGTGAGGACGACATGACCGAGCACATTCTCATCTCCCAACCCGAACCGGGGATCGCGCTGGTCGAACTCGCCCGCGGCAAGGTCAATGCAATCGACCACCGAATGTACGGCGAACTTGCCGAGGCCTTCGACCGGCTATCCGACGATCCGACAGTCAACGTCGCCGTGCTCACAGGACGCGGTCACGTGTTCTGCGCGGGCAACGACCTCAACGACTTCCGCACCATGGACACGACGAGCGGTGAACTGCAGATGCGCAACGTCCGCCGCGCGATGTTCAACCTCATCGATTGCTCGATCCCCGTCATTGCCGCCGTCAACGGTCCGGCACTAGGCAGCGGATTTGGTCTGACCGCATCCTGCGACCTCGTGGTGGCGTCGGAGAAGGCAACGTTCGGACTGCCGGAAATGAACGTCGGGGTACTCGGCGGCGGCCGATTCACCGCCCGCATGCTGCCGCAGCAGGCAATGCGCCGGCTGTTCTTCACCGCAGAAGCCGTCGACGCACACACCCTCGAACGGTGGGGCGCGCCGATCGAGGTGGTCCCCCACGACGTACTCATGACCACGGCGCTCACCCGCGCACGGTCCATCGCCTCGAAGAGCCGCTACGCGCTGACCCTGGCGAAGCAATCGTTGAACGGCTGCGAGGGTATGGATCTCAAGCGCGGCTACGAGCTCGAACAGACCTTCACCGTCCGGCTGTCCGAGCATCCGGACTCCAAGACTGCAGTCGAGGCACGAATGGCCGCACTAACGAACGGCAAGAACATATGAGTACGGCAACGAGCGAACTGGCAACACCGGAAGACCTGGACGCGTTCGAGGAACGCGCCACCGCGTGGCTGTCACAGCGGCTGGACCGGCATCCCCCGGCCACCGAAACCAACCTGCCAGGAAACGACGCGGAGCCGTCCTACGCCATCTTCCACAACCGCACAGAGGCCGAAGAGCGCGAACTACTCGTCCGCGGCAAGGCCTGGCAATCCGCACGCGTCGACGCCGGATTCGGCGCGATCACCTGGGGCCCCGAATGGGGCGGACCGGGCCTGACCGCCTCCCACGAACGGATCTACGTCGAGCTCGAACGTCAGTTCCGTGCCCCGGAGCGGCACGAGACCATCCTGGTGACCGTGGAGCTGATCGCACCGACAATCCACCTGCTCGGCACCGAGGAACACAAACAACGATTCGTGCAACCGTTCCTGCGTGCCGACGAACTGTGCTGCCAGCTCTTCTCCGAACCCGGCGCCGGATCCGACCTGGCCGCGCTCGCGACCCGCGCAGTTCGCACCGACACCGGCTGGAAGATCACCGGTCAGAAGGTGTGGAGTTCCGGCGCACAATTCTCCGAGTGGGGACTACTCATCGCGCGCAGCGACCCCGCCGCACCCAAGCACCGCGGAATGACAGCGTTCCTGGTGCCGATGGACGCCCCAGGAATCGAAACCCGGCCAATCCGCCAGATGTCCGGCGGTTCCACGTTCAACGAGGTATTCCTCACCGCCGTCGAACTGCCTGACTCGCTGCGTCTCGGCGAGATCGGCGACGGTTGGAACGTCGCATTGACCACCCTCGGTTTCGAACGCAGCTCCAGCGGCGGAATCGTCTCCGCCGGCGGAAGCGCAGCCGATCTGATCCGCCTGGCCAAGCAACTTGGTATCACCGACGACCCCCACGTGCGTCAGACACTTGCCCGAGTCGTCGTCTACGAGCGAGCCACCGCAATGTTCAACGCCCGCTATGCCGAACGTGAACTCGCCGGCCATGTTCCTGGAGTCGAGGGCTCGATCGCCAAGCTCGTGTGGACGCAGAATCTCAAGCGCATCGGCGACGCCGCGGCCCGATTCCTCGGACCCCGCATCCTCGCCGACACGGGCATTCCGAACACCTATGCCTGGACCGAGCATCTCCTGGGCGCCCCGGGCTACCGCATCGCCGGCGGCTCCGACGAGATCCAGCGAAACATCATTGGCGAACGCGGCCTCGGGCTGCCCAGAGAACCGCGCTAGGAGCAAACATGGCCCTCGAATTGACCCACGAACAAGAACAACTTCGCGACAGCGTCCGCGCCTTCCTTACGAAGAACGCCGACACCGAACAAGCACTGTGGGAAGGGCTCACCGGCCTGGGATTGACCGAGATCCCCTTCCCCGAACGCTTCGGCGGAGCCGGTTGCACCCTCAAAGACACCTCCGTCGTAATGCGCGAACTCGGCCGCACCATCTCCAACGCCCCCTTCTTCTCGTCCGTGTGTCTTGCCGGGCTCACCCTCTCGGCATGCTCCTCCGACACGGGCCGCGCCACACATCTGCCCGCAATCGCAGCAGGCGAACGCACTGCCACGCTGGTCGCCGGGTACCCCTACTCGGACACCCCGATTACCGCCACCGCAACCGGTAACAGCCAGTTGATTCTGCGGGGCACACAAGAATTCGTGGTAGACGGCGCCAATGCAGACCTCCTCGTCGTTGTCGCACGCGGAGAGAAGGGCCTCGAGCTAGCAGTCATCGACGGCACCACACCCGGCGTCGTGCGTACCCCCCTAGAGTCCCTTGACACCACCCGCCCACTGACCCGGATCGAGTTCTTCGACGCCCACGCGCAGGCGGTCGGCAACCCGAACCTGGCTGCGACGCTGCCACGCGCGCAGGCGTCAGCCCTCGTGGCGCTTGCGTCCGAACAGGTCGGCGCCGCCGAGGCGTGCCTGGAAATGTCGGTCGAGTACGCCAAGAACCGGGAGCAGTTCGGCCGACCGATAGGCTCGTTCCAATCGATCAAGCACCGCCTCACCGACATTCTGGTGGCACTCGAGCTGGCGCACGCCGCAGTGCTGGACGCGGCGAACGCTGACGACCGGCCAACGGACGAACTGGCCACTGCAGCGAGCATCGCTCATGTACTGGCGTCCGAGGCCTTCACCTTCGCCGCCGAAGAGTCCATCCAAATCCACGGCGGCATCGGATTCACCTGGGAATACCCCCTACACAGGTACTTTCGGCGAGCCAAGAGTGACTCACTGCTATTCGGCAGTACAGAGACGCACCACGAGGTCATTGCAGCTTCGGTGATATAGGGGTTCGGAGCGGACGGCCGCCCGCAGCCGGAATCGCCTGCCGGAATGATCGCAGCTGATCACCATCAGTTGCCGGTTGACACACGGACGTGCCCGGACGAGCGAGTTCGGATGGAGCGGCCCACTGTCCGCTTTCAGTCTGGTGAGAATGTCGTCTGCAGGGTGCGATCGACGGGCACGACACTTTCCGAGTCCAAGTTGCGCTTCACCGACCGACCTTCAATGAGAAGCGCGTTAACGCGTGGTTCGCAACGTCAGTGTCGGGTCCTCGCGGACGTCCATTTGCGATGGGCGTCGGCGCAACGCAGGTCCGCCTCGGCCCTCGCCGCGACCGCGGTCCTTGCAGTGGGGATGTCCCCGAACCGCGGCAGTGTAAGACGTTCAGCTGACAGGGCGGGCCGGGTCGGATACAACTGAGGGGCATCGACAGTGACGTGGGTGGATCACCCCCGCGATGGAGACCGGCCGGCACCACACGTCCGGTGACCGATGCATGCAGCGAACGAGCAAACGTTCGTGCGCGAGAACGAAATCCACCCCACAGTCCGCATCCCACCACCGCCCGCCGATCCGCCGCCGCTCCGACAAGCGACTCACCCGGACCGATCACCGACTCTGGCCGCCGGCCGGTGCGGGGCTGTGCGGCGCCCCCTGGCCGACGCCGATCCGGATCGAAAATCCGAGGGCGAGGACCCGAGCAAATCCTTGTCGCTACCCGACGATCCGATCGTCTGGCCCGACCCCAGCCCGCTCGCCGACTGGTGGGACCGAGTACTCGGCCGGCCCTCGACCACTTGAGGACCCGCGGACCTGCTCGCAGGTGTGGAAACCGTGCGACCCAGTGTCGTCGGGGCTGCTGCGAATTCCTCCGCGGACCGATGTCGAGAATCCGCGGCCGGCGCGTCCCTGATGTGAACCGGCCATAAAGGCCGCGTTACGACGGAAGGTGAACACGCATGAAGCGGCACGAGATCGACGACGAACTCACCAGCACCGGCGCGCAGCAGCTGCTCACGTCCAGCTCGGTGGCCCGCCTGGCGTACCTCGCAACGGACGCAACCCCGCGGGTGATCCCGATCGGTTTCTACTGGACGGGCGACCAGATCGTGGTCTGCACCGCCGCGACCGCACCCAAGGTCGCGGCGCTGTCAGCCCACCCGGACGTCGCCCTGACAATCGACAGCGGCGACACGCCCGGCGACGCACGATCCCTGTCGATTCGCGGACGGGCGAGTGTCCAGATCGTCGACGGGGTGACCGAGGAATACCTCGCCAGCGCCAGGAAGGCCATGGACGCCGAGGCGGCGGCCCAGTTCGAGCAGAACTGCCGCGAGCTGTACGACCAGATGGCGCGTATCGCGATCACGCCGCACTGGGTGCGCTACTTCGACTTCGGCGCCGGCCGACTTCCGCAATTCCTGCAGGAGCTGGTCGAGCGGACCGGGTGACTGTCTCGGGCATCTAGGATCGGTCGGTTGCGCGTGGGGACAACGCCGGCGAACACCCAACGAAAGGTCGCGAGAGGTTCACGGGGACCGTCATGCACCAGGGGCGTGCCCGGGTCTTCCAGCCGCGAAAGCAACCTGTCGTCCCGCACGATCTGTCGAACCCTTAGGTTGACTGCAGCTTTGCGGCAAGAACATGTCGAGATCCCAGCACCGGCTCCGTCCCAGCATCGAATCGGCAAAGACAACAATGGAGGATGGATCCCATGGCACACGTACAACGTTTCGACCACATCGGCATCACCGTCGCGGACCTCGACTCGGTGACGGCGTTCTTCGTCGGACTGGGTCTCGAGGTCGAGGGCACCGGATCCGTGGAGGGCGAGTTCGTGGAGACCGTCTGCGGCATCCCAGGCGCGCACTGTGAGATCGCGATGCTGCGACCGCCCGATGGAGGGTCCCGGCTGGAGCTCGCGACCTTCGTCACGCCCGACCACGAGCCCGGATCGCCCTCGGCGATGGCCAACGAGCTTGGCCTGCGCAACGTGTCCTTCGAGGTCGGCGACCTCCAGGCGGCCGTCGATGCGGTGGCTGCGGACGGGTACGGGCTCATCGGCGGCATCGGCGAGTACGAGAACAGCGTGCGGATGGCCTACGTGCGCGGGCCCGAAGGGATCATCGTGTCGCTGTTCGAGCAGATCGGCTGACGCGCGCGCGTTGCCCACGTGTGTCTGTGCGCCCAGATCGTCTACAACGGCGTGGCAAGAGGCGCCGTACGGACGAGATCAGGAGCGGGTCGTAGGTTTGATCGAGGTCGAACGCCAAGAGGAGGGATGTGAACGAGATGAGCTCGGACGTGACTGACGACCAGATTCAAGCCCTGGCCGCGACCGCCAAGCCCTTTAGCCTGGTTCAGCTTCGATGGAGCTCGGACCGATACCAGGACGGAGCCGAGGCGATCGAACTCGAGCACCAACGTCGCATGGTGTCGCTACGCGCCGAAGGCGTGATCGCGATCCTCTGTCCCGTCATCTCTGACACCGTTGCCGGCGTGGCGATCATGACCGAGCCCCTTGAACGGGCGCGGCAGATCATGGCCGCCGACCCGTGTGTGCAGGCCGGAATCATGACCTGTGAGGTCCTCCCGTGCCTCGGCTTCCCGGGCGACACACTCCCCGAGTAGCCACACTCTCCGTCAGCAGGCATCGGGACGGTCCAGCTCTCAGACTTGAACGCGCGCACCACGATCGCGAAACTGCTCCCCGGCCCTATCCCAAGACGACGCGCTAGTCCTTCGTGGCTGGCGACATCGAGGTCGGGATGTGGATCGTCAACCAGGTGCACAGCTTCGGCGGACACGCGGATCGCGTCCCTGGTACCTGCTACTGGCGATAGATCTCCACGTGGGCGTTGGTGATCACGCCGGCATCCAACGCGGGGGCACCCCAATTCGTGCCGCAAGCCCCTGTGGCCTGACCTGTCGGCACGAATGAGCGACTGGACTGGCTAAAGGGCCCGATCGCATAGAACGGAAAGGCGTTGGGGATGCCGTGAAGGCCCCAGCAGTCGACGATCAGCGCGTACTCCCTACCATGGGGTGCATCGGTGTCATGGCAGGTCGCCGTCGCGCTGAAGGCATCCCGCTGAATGACGCAGTCCTGGGGGGCCGCCTGGGCGGTGCCGGAGCCGATGATCGCCGCGAAGGCGACACCCGTAACGACGGCGGCCGTGACTCGTGCTGTAGCCCTAATTGTGCTTCTCATTGAGATCCTTTCAGTAGCAATACGTCTGGTGCCGAGCAGTCCTGCTTGGCCCGTCCGATGACCGACGGCCCGCTCATCGCCCGGTGACAGCACGTTGCTGTTCTTTTGCGAATCCACTAGGCCCAGACGAGGGTCGATGCGAAGACTGGGCACGGCTGTGCCACGGATGTTGTCCGGCGTCGAGTGGCCGGACTCGGAAATGTCTCGGACCTCGGGTCAACCATCGGCCTCGGCCAGGCTCAGCCCACAGATTTACATTCTCTGGCAAGTACCGTACGTGTGGCCGGTTCAGATGACGATGGGTGCACCCGTGACGAGGTCCCAGAGTCCCAGGCCCAGGAACAGCACCGCACCCACTGCCGACTGCACCGGATTTCCGTTCAGAAAACCCTCAGCACCCCAGGCGACCAAATCAGTGAAGATTTCGGACGAACCCATACTTCTCGCTCCTTGTGTCGGTATATAGCCTTGGCACCTTGATCGTCCAGACCGACTGGTCCGTTACGGATTCGAATCTCTCAGCGCCGGCGAGCAGGTCGTAGGACCCAGCCGGGATTCGGTGCTCTCGGCCTGCGAGGCATCGGCTCTCCGCTTACGGAACCACCTGTTCGGCGGCGGGCTGTCGGCCAGACTGTCTCGCTGCTGGTTGATTCTGCGGGACGCCACTGGCGTGATCACTCCAGCGCAGATACTCCGGGTCCGTCGAGGTCACCCAGCGCCGACTTGCGCCCCGATATCGCCATGAGCAGCGACAGTGCCGGGCCGCAGACTTCTGGGCCATCGCCGATCGACACGTCTGCGTCGGTGGCCCGCAACTGGACCGAGGCAATGAGTTGCTTCGCACCGCCCAGGGATACCGGGGTGCGCGCCTGATACCGCAACGACCTGACGACCGCCTCCGACGGATATATACGGGTGATGCCCAGCGGCCGTCGGATGTCTTCGCCGTGGACGACCTCTTCGACCAGCCTGCTGTCGAGCGGTGCCGGCGGCGTCGACGTACGTGTTGCTACCTGCTGAAGCCCGGCGAGCGTTTCGCGGGGCGTGGCGCCGCGTTCGCGTTCGACGCCTTGGGCGTTCTGGCGATCGAAGTTGAAGCGCGCACGGGCCATGTTGCGCACGATGCCGAGGCGGGTGGTCTTCGCGTTGTTGATCAAATGTGCAGCGACGTCGTGCACGGTCCAGTCACCACAGAGCGACGGGTGGGCCCACTGGTCGTCGGTGAGGTCGGTGAGGTCATCGATCAGCGCCGCACGCTCCGCGTGCACAATCGGCCAGACATCATTCATGAAGCCAGTGTGACAAATGCTGCCCGTCACCGACTGGATTGGGCCCGACGCCGTCCCGACCCAACGTCGTGGACGATTCATGCCCGCCGTTCCGCAAGCCGATCGGTGAACGGTCTCATCGGAGGTCCTATGCCTTGCCGCGAGGAGTCCTAGTCGCCGTTGCAGCCGGTCGCGGTGCTAGGGTGTGTCTCCCAATGATTTGTGGTGTTGTGCTGCAGACTCTTCGGTGTGGCAGACGTTGTTGATCGGTTTGAGGTGTTGACGGACAAGCAGTGGGAGTTGCTCGCGCTGCTGTTGCCCAGTTCCGATGGGCTCCGGGGGCGGAAGTTCCGGAACAATCGTGTGGTGGTCGAGGGGATGCTGTATCGACTGCGGACCGGGTTGCCCTGGCGAGATCTCCCGTCGCATTTCGGGCCGTGGAAGACGGTGTGGAAGCGACATCGCCGATACGCCGGAGACGGAACCTGGGATCGGGTGCTGACGGCTCTGGTCGCGATGGCCGACGCCGGCGGGAACCTGGACTGGGCGGTATCGGTCGATTCCACAGTGGTCCGTGTCCATCAGCACGGTGCGAACGCCGCCCGCCACACAGGGGGATCTACCGAATTACACGAACCTGCGTGACGAGCCTGCCGATCACGGCATCGGCCGGTCGAGGGGCGGGTTGACCAGCAAGGCGCACCTGGCGTGCGACGGTCACGGGCGCCCGCTGTCGGTGCTGGTCGGCCCAGGCCAAGCCGGTGACAGTCCGATGTTCGCCCACGTGCTGGAGGGCATCTGCGTGCCGCGGCTCGCGGGCGGAGCGCACCGCACGCGCCCCGTCGAGGTCCGGGCCGACAAGGCGTACTCATCACGGGCAAACCGGGAACTGCTGCGCAGCAGAGGCATCAAGGCGGTGATCCCCGAGAAGACCGATCAGGCAGCGAACCGGGTGAACAAGGGCCGCGCAGGCGGGCGGCCACCGAACTTCGACCCGGAGTCCTACAAGGGGCGCAACGTGGTCGAACGGGCCTTCAACAAGGCGAAACAGTGGCGTGCGGTGGCCACTCGCTACGACAAACTCGCCCTCACCTACCGCGCCGGATTCCTGCTCGCCGGCATCGTCGAGTGGCTCAAGTTATTGGGAGACATGCCCTAGCGCCCTCGCCGGGCCGCGCATGCGGCGCGCAGCTCGGATCCTCGGACCAATTCCGAGTCCCGGCACCCGGCCGCGTCTACCGATCAGCGGCCAGCACTGCCGTGAGGCCTTCTTGCAGATCCTTGAGGAAATACTCGGGAACCTCCAGCGACGGGAAATGTCCCCCTGTTTCGGGCGACCTCCATCGGACGATCTGTCGGTATCGCTCCTGCGCCCAGGCGCGCGGACACTTCTCGATGTCGCGGGGATACACACTGATTGCCGACGGGACGTCGACCCGAAGGTCGGGGTCGAGCGAGTTGTGGCTTTCGTAGTAGATGCGGGCTGACGATGCGCCGGTCCGCGTCAGCCAGTACAGAGTGACGTCGTCGAGAACTCTGTCTCTGGAAACCGTCTCGAACGGGCTATCTTCGGTATCTGTCCACTCCGCGAACTTGTCAAGGATCCAGGCGAGAAGCCCGACTGGTGAGTCCACGAGCGAGTAGCCGATGGTCTGCGGTCGGGTCGCCTGCTGCTTCGCATACGCCGCGTGGTGGCGCCAGAAATCGCGGGTTTCCTCGGTCCATTTTCTCTCGGCCGCCGTCAGCCCGTCCGTTGTCAACCCGGGCGGTGCCTGCGCGGTCGTTGTATGGATGCCGAGAACGTGCGCCGGGAACCTTCCGCCGAGCACCGTGGTGATCACACCTCCCCAGTCGCCGCCGTGGGCTACGAACTTGTCGTAGCCGAGCCTTCCCATCAGTTCCACCCATGCGGCCGCGATCTTTTCGATTCCCCACCCGGTGGTGGCCGGCTTGTCGCTGTAACCAAAGCCCGGTAACGACGGGACCACGACGTGGAACGCTGGCGCGTCGGCATCTTTCGGATCTGCGAGCTCGTCTACTACATCGACGAACTCGGCAATGCTGCCTGGCCAGCCGTGCGTCAAGATCAGAGGAGTGGCATCTGCGCGCGCGGATCGGCGGTGTAGGAAGTGGATTCCCAGATCATCAATGGTCGTGCGGAACTGTCCGATCCGGTTGAGGCGCGCTTCGAACGACCGCCAGTTGTATCCGGTGCGCCAGTAGTTGACGACGTCGACGAGGTCGGCGAGAGGAACGCCCTGTTCCCATCGGCGAGGGTCGGGCGCGGCGCGATAGACCGTCTCAGCCTCCGGTAGCCGAGCCGCGGCTAATCGCGCGCGCAGATCGTCGAGGTCAGCGTCAGTTGCGTGGGCTTCAAATGCTTGCACGTCGCTGGTTGGACGGGGCATGAGACCTCCCGGTCATCGGGGAACCGGCTAAGACCTATCGCGAACCGGCTAAGACGGTTCTAACACGTCTTCATGACAGCGTGCAACCCGCTAAGGTGGTTCCATGCGTGCTGGGTTCCCCGACTTTCGCCTCGGTAACGTGCTAGCGACCAGTTTCACGGGGACTCTGACGGAGCGTCATGGCAACGCTGTGGAGCGCATTCCCACGCCGCAGCGACTCGTCGACTGGTTGGCAGAGAACGGCCTAGCCGTGGACTCCTGCACCACCGCCCAGCTCGAACTCGCTCGGGAACTGAGGGAATGTATTCACGCCGCAGCGACAGCGGCCGCGATCCAAGACGCTCTCCCTGCGTCCGCTGTCCACGTCATCAATGACTGCAGCATTCAGGGTCGGGCAGCGGCAATCCTGACTCCCGAGGGCAATCGGCGATGGCGACTGAGCTCGGCTTCCTGCGTTGAAGATGCCCTAGGCGTGATCGCCGCCGACGCGATCAGCATCATCGCAGGTGAACGAGACGGACAATTGGCCCTGTGCGCATCGCCAACCTGCCAAGCCGCCTTCTTCGACACCAGCCAAAGCCGCACCCGCAGATGGTGTGACATGAACACGTGCGGGAATCGTCAGAAGAAAGCGCGCTTCAATGCAAACCAGCGCAAGAATCCCAACTCGGCAAAGTAATCGTTACCGTCCGCACATCCAGGTAGGCCCACGTCTGCGACACATCTAGGTGACATGGACAGACAGCCGAGGACTATTTTCCCGATGATCCAAACGAACCATGGCTATCTGGTGGCGGCGACTCCCGCAGCCATGTCCGCGACCTGAGTGCGCGGATGCAGGAAGTGTTCGCCGGCTTCGTCGCGCACACCGACGATCAGGTCGGACGCCTCGTCGCGGTCCTCGACGAACTCGACATCGCCGATGACACGCTGGTCATCCTCATCGTCGGCGACAACGGGCCCAGCGCCGAAGGCGGATTGACCGGCACCGTCAACACATGGCCACCCAGAACGGCATCCCCGACACCGTCGCGAACATCCTCCCGCACCTTGAACATCTCGTAGCACAACACCATCCGGCCATCCCCTGAATACCAAACTGCGTTGATACCAACACATTACATCCCGACGACCGCAACGTCCTCGGGCAGTTTGCAGACTTCCCCCATCGCTTCGGCCAAATCTTTCGATCACCTTGTTGTCGCGGGCGTCGTCGCGCCCGTAGTATCCGACGCCGAACTGCCGTCACCATCAGAGCGAGCAGTGCCACCGCTACCGCCGCCGACCAGTGGATCCGAGCATGCAGAGTAGCCGTCGAAATCATCTCCACAGGAGCATGTTGTGAAATGCCGGGGTGAGGCAAAATTGCAGCAAGCCGCACCCCGTCGCAGCGGTCTCATATTTGTGGAATCATCTTTGTTACCAGGCGAAAACAATGCTCCGCACTCACGCCGAGGCGTAGGGCTCCAACTGCAATTCGAACGGCAGTGCCACTCCGGCCACCCCCGCCGCCCGCGCGACACACCACATTTCTCGGTGCACCGAATCGAGTACTCCGGTCCCCCAAGTTCGACGTTTCGAATACTGCTCCGTCCCAACCGGATCACCACGGGAGCACGGATCACCACAGGAGCAGACCGGACGGGCTCCGGCCCCGGTCGTCCGGTTTCGATGTCAGGTCGATGGCAGGCTGGCCGCGACACCACAGAGGCCAACGGATCCGGCATCCGCCCATGAATCTGCACGTCATCGTTGTCGGCGTTGGTAAGTGCCGCGTTGTCCCAACCCGCCCACGTCTTGCTGATCCGGGCGACCTCGGTGTCGGACTCGTCGACCACCGAAAAGTCCCAGGCCAACACGTTGTCAGCCCGGTGTTCCAGGAACGCCTGCTGTGGCTCGCCCGACGGGCGGACGGATACGGCGACGGCCTGTGCCCGCCCGGGCGCAGAATCCCGGGCGGGCGCAGGTCGTCGATGGTGTGGTGCCGAACGGTGACGAGAATTGTACGCCCTCCGTTGTTCTATCCGACGTTGCCGCCGGCGCCGCCCGTGCCACTGCCGCCGCGGTTTCCGACGCCGTCGCCGGTGGAGCCGCCGACACAGTCGCCGCCGTCCCCGCCCCGGCTGCCGCTCCCGGGCGCACCCGGCTGGCAGTCGGCGCGGCCCGGGGTGTCCGGAACGGTGACTCCGGCCACCGCGGGGCGGCCGAGAGTCGGGCCGTCGGACGCGGCGGCGGACCCGCACCCGCAGGCGATCACCGCCGCCGCGGCACACGCAACGATCGTGGTCCTTCTCGACATGACGTGCTCCCTACCCGACGTCGCCGCCCGCACCGCCGGTGCCGTTGCCGCCGGTGTTGTTGTTGCCGTTGCCATTGCTACCGCCGGTACCAGCGCCACCGTTGCCACCCCTCTGGTTGTTCTCGAAACCGACGTTGATTCCGCCGCCGACGTCGCCGCCCGCACCGCCGGTGCCGTTGCCGCCGGTGTTGTTGTTGCCGTTGCCATTGCTACCGCCGGTACCAGCGCCACCATTGCCGCCCTGCTGGCTGTTTTCGAAACCGATGTTGATCGGAACATCGAACGGGAACGCCGCGGCAGCGGACGCGGCGCCCGCCCCGAGCATCAGCATCGGCACCGCGGCGGCACCGACGACGAGCGCCCGCAGGCTGGACTTGCCGGACTTGGTGGACTTGGTGGTGTTCGACGTCATGAGTTCCTTACCGGTGTGAGTGGGTGGGTGGAGCTTTCGATGCCGTCAACGATGCCCGGCCCCATAGGGATCGCTCATCCCCATCAGGGTGCGCATCACCCCACCCCCCCGACTCTCCGAAATTGCACTCCCCCAGCGCATTACCGCACCCAGTAGCCGGGGGTGCGGTACACCCCACCCTGAAGGGGACGCGCCCGAACATCGGCGTGAACCAGTGTTAACCGGGCACACACCCCCTCCACCGCACGATCTTCAGGAGAATCCCCATGACCCAGCCCGAACTGACCACACCGCACACCCCGCCGCCGTCGCCGCCCCCACTCCCGCCCTCGAACGTCGGATGGGCCGTCGCCGCCGCGGTGTTCTTCTGGCCGCTGGCATTCGCCGCGTTCGGCAACGCACTGAAAGTGTTCCCCCGCTGGTACAGCGGCGACCTCGACGGCGCGCGGGCCGCATCAAAGAGGGCCAGAACCCTCGGCATCATCGCTCTGAGCATCGGCGTCCTCTCCACCGCCTGGTGCCTGTCCTCCGCCTTCACCTGACCGAATCGGAACCACACACAGACTCGCAGAGGCCCGGGGGTGGTCACAGTCACCCCCAGGGTGGCTAACGCCAACAGCCCCCGCCCACCACGATAGAAGGAGGCCGGAAACAACCGACACCCGTCACCACCCCACCCCCGACCGCGATCGCGAGAAAGCACGCCCCATGACGACGAACACCTTCACCGACCCGCCGAGCAACGACCCCCACCCACCCAACGCACCGCCCTGACCGCGCACCGTGACCAACTCTCCCGAGCTCAGCGGATCGCGGTGCCCGCCCCGCTCCTCGCCCTGGCCGTCCTGTGGTGGTTCTTCCCCGCAGCCCTCACCCCGTGGCTCCCCCTCGCCAGCGCGGTGTGTCTTTCCCTCGGTATCGCCGCAGCCATCGTCATCGAGCAGATGCTCGACACCACCGCGCAGATCCTGGCCCAGATGCCCACCACCGCGCCTGTCCCAACCACCCCGTACCACAAGGACTCCCAGTGACAGACCCGACGCTGACCTACACCGACCACGAACACACCCATCAGATGCCGCTGACCCCAGACCGCTCCCCCATCACCGTCGGCCGCTCCGCCGATGCCGACCTGTCACTACAGACCGACCCGGACATCTCCCGCCTCCACGCCACACTCGAACGCATCGGCATCTACTGGACCATCATCGACGAAAGCCTCTCCCGCAACGGAACCTTCGTCAACGGCACACGGATATGGGGACGCCACACCCTGCACCCCGGAGATGTCATTCGGATCGGTTCCAGCACCCTCAGCTACCACGGTGAGCCCCCGACGGACTGCGGCATCACCAACATCGGCAACACCGCCGACCGCCCCCTCGACCTCACCCCCGCTCAACACGCCGTCCTCACCGAACTGTGCCGACCGTTCCACGACGGCACCGACCACCCCATCCCCGCATCGAACCAACACATCGCTGACACCCTGCAAGTGAGCACCGAAACCGTCAAAACACACCTGCAAGCCCTCTACACCAAATTCCACCTCGACGACCTCCCTCCACACCACAAACGCGCTCAACTCGCCGCCCGCGCCCTCACCCACAGCATCCCCACCCCACACACCTCCTGACACGTGTCACTGTCGTCATCCGGCCGGTCGTCGGCGCCACGATCACCACCGCCGAGTACCTCGCCATCGAACAGGGGTACTTCGTCAAACCGAAGGGCTTCCGGGAACTCGGTGCCGAAGGGCCTTGGATCATCGACGGTCTCGACCCGGAGGGGCGCGAGGTGATCCTGCACGTGATCCCGGCCGTCCCACGTTTCATACTTCTCCACACCTTCGGCTGGGGCTATCGCCGCAAGACCGCCCGGCTGTGGCGTCACGGGCCCGCGACCGCCGTGCCGTCGCTGAGCCTGGCACGATGGAGGACAACCTGCCAGGACGGGGCAACGATCGCTCCCGCCCCTCCCAGACAACAAGTTGAGTAAAGGTATGCCAAGGGCCGCAAAGGTTTTGAGCACGCGGCCGGGGACCTCACGAACGCCATCTTTATAAAAGATGCGTCCACCCCGCGGAACAAAGCGGCGCGGATCCATGCACGGCTGCTGTCTCCCGGCATTCCATGATGCGCTTGACCTCGCCGAACCTGTACCGCTGAACATCGAACCGGATCCCGGTGAATCCCGTCTATGCCAGGCTCCCAGCTCGGTGTCCGCCGAACAGCAGCGCCGCCTCTCCCACCTCCTCGACGGCAACCACCTCGACCGCGCCGCCTCGCCTGGCTAGGTCGCGGATGGCCCACCCTCTTCGACCAACTCGCCGACACCCTCCCCAACATCCGACAATCGAGCTGAGCGGCTCTCACCGTCCCCGCGATGGATTGTGGCCCCGACAGAGAAGATGGTCAGGACATGTCGCCGTGGACTGTCGAGAACCCGCGCGCGGCTTCGTCCCCGGAGTGAATCGGCCAGAATGGGCCGTACCGTACGAAGGAGAACATGATGGCCAAGTACCTGCTGCTCAAGCACTACCGCGGCGCGCCGGCATCGGTCAACGACGCGCCCATGGACCAGTGGACGCCGGAGGAGATCTCGGCCCACGTGCAGTACATGAACGACTTCGCCGCCCGGCTCGAGGGCACCGGCGAGTTCGTCGATAGTCAGGCACTCTCCCCGGAGGGCACGTTCGTCCGCTACGACGGCGAGGGGCGACCACCGGTCACCGACGGCCCGTTCGCCGAGACCAAGGACCTGATCGCCGGCTGGATGGTGATCGACGTCGACAGCCACGAGCGGGCGCTCGAACTGGCCGGCGAACTGTCCGCGGCTCCGGGCGCAGGTGGGAAACCGATCCACGAGTGGCTCGAGCTGCGCCCGTTCCTGGCCGCCTCTCCGACCGTGACGGAGTGTGGTTTTCACCGCGGGTGATGACATGCCCCCCGATCGTCTGATCGCAGTGCCGGGGCCGCTCGAACAAGGCCGACTGTCTAGTTCGTGAGCAAGAGTGGGCGAGAGGCGGCGACACTGCGGATGCACAAGATGAGCCGGAGGCGTTCACCCTTCTCGGGGTTGGCGCCTCCGGTCTTTTGCGCGGAGCTCCGCCGCCAGGGGTAGTTTCAGCTCGCGGCGAGAGTGCCCCGAATCGATATCGATGCGGGGCGCTCGACTCAGAAGGGACGGCGGAGTCTGCTGTCGGTTATCCGGACAAGCGGTTCCACGACGCCGATTTCACCGCACCAAACCCCGCCCTGCTCAGCCAGACCTTGATCGTCCCGACCTGAGAGCCATGGCCTGATCAGAAGCCTGTCCGTGCCGAAGGGCACGTGACCCGTCACAGATATGCCGCTGGGTGGTTCCGCCCGGGACGGTGCCGCCCTGACCCTTGCACCCGAAGGAGCGCGAAGGCCCATGACCATGGTGGCAGACACCGTTGATGCCGTCATCGGCGGCGACACACACCGCGACACACACGCACTGGAGATGACCGCACCGAACGGCGCGACTTCTCCGACGCCCTCGTGTGGATCGCCGAGCACGCCCCCGGCCCCCGTGTCGTGGTCGGATCGAAGGCACCCGCAGCTACGGAATCGGCCTGGCTCGCGTGTTGACCGGTGCCGGACTGACCATCGTCGAGGTCGAGTGTCCCCGTGGGCAGACACGGCGCCGCGGCAAGTCCGACCCCCCGCCTACATCGCCGCGGGCCGCGCACGGGGAAAGTCCGACCCGGAGATCCGACGCTCACTCGAGCGGTACATCGCCCGCGAGCTCTTCCGCACCCTGAACGCCGCTGTCGCCCATTGACAAACAGAGAACCGTCCTCCCAGGGAGCCACCAACTCGACTTGGGCGTTAGAGCACGCGATGACCACTGCCTACGACATCGACCTGCGCCCGATCTTGACCGGTCGCCTCACCGACGCCAGCCCTGACCTGCTGCGGAGTTTGTTGTCCACGTTCATCGACGCACTGATGGGCGCGCGAGGCCGACACCCTGTGCGGCGCCCGCTACGGCGAACGCTCTTCAGCGATCGCACCAACAGCCGCAACGGGTGCCGACACCGCGACTTCGCTCCCCCAAGCTCTTCGTGCAGGGCGGTACCCCCACCCGCGCCGGCACTCTCGACGTCGCCGTCCCCAAGCCGCCTCCGGATCGCACTTCCCGGACTTGTTGCTGCAGCGCAGCAAGCGTGCCGAGCGGGCGCTGACTCGGTGGTGGCCAAGGACCTCGACGCCCAGTAGAACTCGGTGCTATCGGGCGTCGAGGCCACCGTCGGCAAGAATTGTCTGTCCGGTGATGAAGCTCGCTCCGTCGCTCGTCAAGTAGCTCAGTAGTGCCGCGATCTCTTCGGGCTGTCCCGCGCGTCCGAGCAGATTGGATGCGACTTCTCCGCGAACGGTCTCCGACCACGTTTCGGCCATGTCCGTCATGACGAACCCCGGCGCCACCGCGTTGACGGTGACCGCTGGTGCCAGCGCTTTGGCGAACGACGCAGTGACGTTCTCGAGGGCTGCCTTGGCCGCCGAGTAGCCGGTCACTTCGGGGCTTGCCAAATTGTCGCGTCCGCGGATGGACGACACGGTGACGATTCGTCCGCGTCCGCGGGCTGTCATCCCCGGTGCGACGGCGCGGATGAAGTTCACCGGCGCCAAGACGTTGGACCGGTACTCGTCTATCCAACGCTCGGTGTCGCCGGTGAGTGCATTCGTCGGTAGCACGGCTCCGATGGTGCAGATCAGCGCATCGATCTCGTAGCCCTGTTCAGTGATCTGCTGGACGGTTCGGTTCACCGCAGTTTCATCCTGCCCGTCGCAGGTGAAGGCGAGCGTGCCGAGTTCGGCTGCGAGTTGTTTCAGTTTCTCCGTTTCTGTCCGGCCGTGGAGTATCACGCGTGAGCCTGCAGCAGCTTCCAGTCGTGCTGCTGCTTCACCGATTCCGCGGGAGGAGCCCGCTATCAGGACCGTTCGTGTCATCGGTTGCCCTCCATGATGGGTTGTTCAGAAAGCTCGATGTTTCGCCGACGGAGTACCCCGCTGTCGTGCCCAGCGTCGTTTCCGGAAGTCCGATCTCGACGTGCGATGCGGCGATCCTGAAGTCGCAATGAAGAGCCAGTTCCAGCCCGCCGCCGTACGCGCTGCCGCTCAACACCGCAACGGTGGTCTGCGGTAACGCCGCGAGGGACGCGGACGCCCGCTGTCCGGCTCGGGTCCACGCGCCACGGACGACTTCGGGGCCCGTCTGCCGGAAGTGGATCAGATTCGCGACGGGCCCGTTGATCTCGAGACGTATCCCGCCTGAATGGCTGTTCACTGCCTGGTCCGCTGCAGGCTGGTCCACCGGCGTTCGGTCAACAGGTCGATGTTGGCCCGGCCGCCGAGGTCGTCACCAAGTCCGGACGCCGCCCTACCACCGAACGGTACGTGCGACTCGTGCATGGCGGACACATCGTTGACGTGCACCATTCCGGTGCGAATCCGGTCGGCCACCGACCAGGCGTGGTCGAGGTCGCGGCCGAACACCGATGCGGTCAACCCGAATCGGGTGCCGTTGACGATGTCGAGTGCTTCCTCGACCGACTCGACGACGGTGATCGGCGCGACCGGCGCGAATACCTCTTCGTCGTGTAGCGGCATCCCCGGACGCACCGCGCGCACGACCGTCGGGCGCATCAGTGTGCCGGCCGCGGTGCCTCCCTCGACGACGTGCGCACCCATCTCGACGCTGCGGGCGATCATGTCCTGCGCCTTGCCTACCTGCCGTGTCGACACCATGGGCCCGAGATCGACCTGTCCTGCATTCGGATCACCGACGGTCAGTGCCGCGGCGTGCGCGGCCAGTCTCGTCGTGTACTCGTCCGCGACAGCCGACAGCACGATGTGCCGGCCGGTCGCGATGCACACCTGGCCTTGGTGCCCGAACGAGGCTTCGGCGCCGCATCGTGCGGCCAATTCGACATCGGCATCTGCCAGTACGACGGTGGCATTGTTGCCACCGAGTTCGAGTGTTACCCGTTTGAGGCTCGGCGCGGCCGCGACGTTGATACGGCGCCCGGTCTCCTCGGAGCCGGTGAAGTGAATCATGTCGACCGCGGGGTGGGTCACCAGCGCCTGCCCGGCCGGTCCGCCGGTCAGTATCTCCACGACCCCGGCAGGGAGCCCCGCCTCGTCGAGTAGTTCACCGATCATCAGCCCGCCGCTGAACGGAGTTTCCGGAGCGGGTTTGAGTGCCACGGTGTTACCCAAGGCGATGGCGGGGGCGAGGACGCGCAGCGCGATGTGCAGTGGTGCATTCCAGGCCGTGATCAGCCCGACGACACCGACCGGCCGCCGTTCGACGATGTTCATGCGGCCGCGTTGCCCGGATGGGATCACCTCACCGAGCGCTGTGGTCGCGAGCTCCGCCGCTTGGTAGAACTCGAGGATGCTGGCACCGATCTCGCCCTCGGCCTTGGCCGTGGTGGCTCCGCCTTCACGCACCAGCATGCGCGCGAATCGATCTGTGTCGCGCTGGAGAAGCGTGGCGGCGCGGCGCAGGATCGCTGCTCGTTCGGTTGCCGGCACGGCGACCCAGTCCGGTTGGGTTCGGCCCAGTTCGGCGACGGCGCGATCGACGTCGACGGCGGACGAGACTGGTGCGGATCCGATGATCTCGCCGGTTGCCTTGTCCCGGACGTCGATTTCGGCGGTGGTGGTGGTCATGCGTTCACCTCGGTCTTCGTCCAGTCCGCTCGTGCTGCGGCACGGCCGAGCATGAGGGCGTGGATTTCGCTGGTTCCGTCGATGATCTGGATGATCTTTGCGTCGCGCATCAGGCGTTGGACCGGATAGTGCAGGTGCACTCCGTAGCCGCCGTGCAACTGAACTGCCTCGATGGTGTGGCGCATCGCGGCGTCGCTAGCGAACATCTTCGCGGCCGAGATCAGGTGGGCGTTCCCGCCCCCTCCGCGGGCGAACGAGTCGACACCGTCCCGGAGTAGCCCGCGTGCGGCGAGGTAGTCCGCGTGCATGTGTCCGAGTTTTTCCTGCACGATCTGCTGGTCGGCCAATGTGCGCCCAAATGCTTCCCGGTTGCGGACGTATTCGCTCGTTTCGCGCAGGGCGGCGCGCATGAATCCGACGCCGTAGCATCCCGCGTCGAGACGGGCGAGGTTGAGGCCTTCGAGCATGCCACGGAAGCCGTCGACGTTCAGTCGCCACGCGGCGGGGACGAGGCAGTTGTCGAAATACACGTTGGCCATGGGCATTCCGCGGAATCCGGACATCGGCTCGTCCTGTCCGACGGTCACGCCGGGTGTGTCGAGCGGCACGACGAATGCGGCTGTGGCCGCGTCGCGATCCTTCGAATCCAGCTTGGTCAGGACGATGCAGAAGTCGGCCTGCGGCGATTGGGTGATCCAGGCCTTCTCGCCGGTGATCGAGAACGTGTCGGCGTCGATCGTCGTCGCGACGGTCTTGCCTGCGCGGATGTCGGTGCCAGCGTGCGGTTCGCTGAGCGCGAAGCTGCCGCGAGCGGATCCGTCAATCAGGCCCGGAAGCCATCTGCGTCGCACGTCGTCCGGTGCGTAGGTCGCCAGGAGGTATCCGTGCAGCCGTGCAATGGAGATCCCCAGCGCGACGGCACCCGAGTACGACGCCACCAGTTCGGTGGTCTCGTGGGCCAGCGACAACATCGCGGTATCGACTTTCCCGTCGTCGTCGAAGATCAGGCCCTGCAGACCGATGTCTGCGGCCTGGGTCAGCAGGTCGGGAAAGAACTCCGCGGTTTCGTCGATGCTCTGTGCCCGGGGTGCGATCTTGGTGCGGCAGAAGTCGGCGACCACCTCGAGGAGTTCCTGGGAGGTGTCGTCGAGTCGCGGGTTCGGTGTCATGCGTCCACCCCGTTGTCTGCCCATTCGTAACGGATGACGCCGCGCAGGTTCTTCCCCGCCAGCAGGTCGTCATAGGCCTCGTTGATCTCCTCAAGCCGGTATTCCTTGGTGACGAGCCCGTCCAGGTCGATTTGCCCGGAATCCCACAACCGCAGCATGGCGGGGATGTCGTTGCGAGGGTTGCAGCCACCGTTCAGGGATCCGGTGAGCGTCTTCTGCCACAGCACGAACTCGGACGGGTTGATCGGGATGTCCGGCTGGTCGTGGCGGGTCAGTCCCACAACGGTCGCCACTCCGCCCTTGCGGACCGAGCGCACCGCCGCGCCGATAGTCTCGGGGGTGGCGATCGCCTCGAACGACCGGTCGACACCGACGCCCCAGGTGAGTTCGGTCGCGAACTCCACCGGATCGGTGACGGTCGGGTTGACGGTGTGTGTTGCACCGAAAAGCTTGGACTGTTCCAACTTCCAGTCGTTGATGTCGCACGCGATGATGCGTTTCGCGCCCGCAACCTTGGCGCCCTGCACGATGTTCATCCCGATGCCGCCGACGCCATAGACCATGACGTCGTCACCAGGCCGGACGCCGCCGCGATAGATTGCGGTCCCGACTCCAGTGGTGACGCCGCACGCCACCAGACATGCTCGTTCCAGCCGGTAGTGCGGCTCGACCTTCACGACGGACTGTCCCGGTACTACCGTCCATTCACTGAAGGTGGAGACGAGGCAGAACTGGCCGAGGCCGGTGCCATCGTCGTCGTGGAACCGGTGGGTTCCATCCAGCTGCGGACCCTGCACGGTGTACGCGCCGAGGTCGCACAGGTTGGTTTGTCCGTCGGTGCACCACCGGCACGTGCCACACGAGGGAAGGTACGACATGACGACGTGATCACCCGGTTTGACGTGGGTCACCGCGGAGCCGACCTTCTCGACGACCCCGGCGCCCTCGTGCCCGAAAATCATGGGCAGCTGGGCGATCTGGTCGCCGGTCACGTGGTGCATGTCCGAATGGCAGATTCCCGAGGCGACCAGGTGGACGAGCACCTCGTCGGCGGAGGGGTCGTCGAGTTCGACTTCCTTCACGTCGAATTTCGTGTTCAGGCCGTAGGTCACGGCTGCGCGGGTACGCATGTCAGTTCTCCTCGCTGGTCGTGCCGGCCGTGGCCGGCCCGATGTGTGTTCTCGCTCGTGTCTCCCGAAACAGGGAGGGATGCATCTGTCCGACGGATTCGGAGATCTTGGGCCGAAAGTCCATCAGCGCCACGATCTGCTCGGTCGTCCATCCCGGAGCCACCTCGATCAGGACGGGCCCGTCGTCGCCGAGTGCGAAGACCGCCCGTTCGGTGATGTAGAGGACCTCTTGACCGCGTTCGCGGGCCAGCCGGGCGTTGAAGGTGATCTGCCGGACCTTCTGGACGAACTTGTGGTGCTTGCCTTCGCTGGTGACCCGCAGGGCCGATCCGGTCAGGTCCGTGCGCAGACCACCGGCGGTGAGGGAACCGCAGAAGACCACCTTCTTGGCGGCCTGCGAAATGTTGATGAAGCCGCCGGCGCCGAAGATCCGGCCGTCGACGAGCGAACTGTTGACGTTGCCTTCCATGTCGACTTCGGCGAAGCCGAGGCAGGTCACGTCGAGTCCTCCCCCGTCGTAGAAATCGAATTGCGAGGCGTGCTCGATGACCGCCTCGGGGTTCATCGTCACTCCGAAGATGACTCCGCGTTCCGGCACTCCGCCGACCAGTCCCTGCTCGACGGTGAGGGTCATCTCGCCCAATCTTCCCTCTTCCAAGGCCGCGGTTGCGACCCCGTCGGCCATCCCGACACCGAGATTCACCACTGCACCGTAAGGGATTTCGTCGAGCGCGCGGCGGGCGACCACCTTGCGTTCGCTGAGCGGCATCGCCGGGGAGCGCCCGAACGGAACGTACAGTTCGCCGGAGAAGGCGGGGTTGTAGTGGTTGATCGCGGTCTGCCACTGATCCTCGTCGACGACCACCGCATCGACGAGGTGACCGGGAACGACCACACTCTTCGGGCTCAGTGTGTGCGCTGCCGCCACCCGCTTGACCTGGGCGATGACGATGCCTCCGCTGTTGCGGACCGCCATCGCCGCGGCCAACACCCCCAGCTTGGCGGTCTCGTGCTCGAGTGTCAGGTTGCCGTGCTCGTCTGCTGTGGTGCCGCGAATCAGGGCGACGTCGAACGACGGGCTGGGATAGTAGAGGTATTCCTCGCCCTCGAGTTCGAGGACCTTCACCAGATCCGCGGTCGTCGCGTCGTTCAGTTTTCCGCCGCCGTGCCGCGGATCGATGAAGGTCCCCAGCCCGACCTTGGTGACCAGGCCCGGCCTGTGCGCTGCGCTCTCCCGAAGCAGCTGCGCCAGCACACCTTGCGGCAGATTGTAGGCCTCGATCTCGCCGTCGTGCGCCATGGTCGACAGAGTGGGCGTCATCGCCCAGTGTCCGGCGACCGCCGTCTTGACCAGACCGGGGATCGCCATCATGTCCATCCCGGCGCCGTTGCGATCACCGATACCACTGCAGAAGTACACGGACAGTTCCGACGGTGCCGCGGTGTGCCGGTATCGCTCGGCGACGGCCGCGATCAGCGCCGACGGCTCGATGACCCCGCCTCCGGACGCTTCGACCAGCACACGTGCGCGGTCGGGAATTCGGTCGACCGCCTCGCGTGCGGTGAGAAAGTCGGGTGCGATCTTTCCGCTGGTTCTCATGGCATTACTCCTCCCCCGTTGACGTGAATGGTTTGTCCGGTCACGAAGCTGGCGTCCGTGCCCGCAACCCAGGAGACCGCGGCCACCTCGTCGGCGGTGCCGAAGCGCTTCATCACCTGCTGCTGTGTCTTCTGCTCGACCCATTCGGGGGTCGCGTGCGCTGCGGTCATCGGTGTCTCGATCGGTCCCGGGCCACGCAATTGACCCGGACATCGGGGCCGAGTTGTCGCGCGAGGGCCCGGGTCAACCCCGAAACCCCTGCATTCGATGCCGCATATGCGGCACAGTCGATTCCGCCCGTGTATCCGAGCTGACTTCCGATGGTGACGATGGCCCCACCGGTTCTGCGGAGCTCGTCCATGGCCGCGATCGCGCAGAGGAAAGTCCCGGTCAGGTTCACCGACAGTGTGTGGTTCCACGTTGCGAGGTCCAGGTCGTCGATCGCCCGTTGGCGGCATGTCACGGCACCGCCCAACCCGCCCTCCGCGCCGGTCACGACGGCGACCGGCGCGCTCATATGATCGCACCTTGAAAGGCGAGTCGCATAACCGACTCCTCGGTGGCATCCGCCCGCGAGAGCTCGCCTACTGTTCGTCTGCCGCGCATGACCACAATGCGGTCCGAGGCGCCGAGAAGTTCGGGAAGCACGGAAGACACCATGATGATCGCGATGCCGTTGTCTGCCAGTTCACGGATGAGTCTGTGCACTTCGGCTTTCGCACCGACATCGATGCCGCGGGTCGGTTCGTCGAGCAGCAGGACGCGTGGGTTGGTGGCCAGTACCTTGGCGAGCGCGACCTTCTGCTGGTTGCCGCCGGACAGGGCGCCGACCGGCAACGAGGTGCTCGCCGCCTTGATGCGGAGTTCTCGGAAGAACTTGTCGACGATCTTGGTGCCGCGTCTGCGCCGCAGCCACGGTCCGCTGCTCATTTGCGCGAGACTGGCCAGCTCGATGTTGGAGCTGATCGGCAGGCCGAGGTGGAGGCCCTGGTCCTTGCGGTCCTCGGGGACGAGTCCGATCCCGCACTCGATCGCTTCGTGCGGATGGGAGGCGGTGTATTCGGTGCCGTCGAGCATCATCGTGCCCGCCGTGATTCGTGTTGCACCGAAGATCGCTTGCAGCACCTCGGTGCGTCCGCTGCCGACCAGCCCGCCGATGCCGAGGATTTCTCCCGGCGCGACGTGCAGGGATGCCGCTCGCACTCCGGGTGCTTCGATCCCGGTGACGGTCAGGATCGGATCGGCGGACGACGGAGGTGCGCTGGTGTGCCCGTGATACAGCGCGCCGAGCTCGCGGCCGATCATGTGCTTGATCAGGGAGTCTTCGGTGAACTCGGCGGTCGGTGCGGTGATGATGTGCCGGCCGTCGCGCAGCACGGTGATGGTGTCGGAGTATTCGAGTACTTCCGGCAGGTCGTGACTGATCAGGACCACGGCGGTGCCGGCATCTCGCAGCTCGCGGAGCAGTCCGAGGAGCCGACGAGAGTCGTCGTGCGGAAGCGACGAGGTCGGCTCGTCGAAGAATACGATCCGTGCGTCGAGAGCGATGGTGCGGGCTATCTCGACGAGCTGTTGTTCGGCGATAGACAACCGGCCGGCGTCCTGACGGGGATCGATCGAGAGACCGACCCGGGCGAGGTAGCGCGAGGCGTCGGTCGACAGGGCCTTTCGATCCACGAATCCCCAGCGCGACGGTTCGGCACCGACCAGAACGTTCTCGGCCACCGACACCGAACCGATCACCGACAGTTCTTGGTGCACGATCGCGATTCCGTGTTCGGCGGCGTGCGCCGGGCTCTTGATCGACACCGGATCGCCGTCGAGGAGGATGTCGCCGTCGTCCGGTGTCGCGAAACCGGACAGGATCTTCGACAGCGTCGATTTGCCAGCGCCGTTCTCCCCGATCAGGGCGTGGATCTTTCCGGGCTCGAGTGCGATCGATACATCCTCGAGCGCCGAGACACCCGCGTAACGCTTCGAAATTCCGCGTGCTTCGAGGAGTCCGGTTCGGACGGCGGTGTCGACGGTCATTCGCCCGGCTCCCCTCGGGTGACTCGGTCGAGCACCACGGCGGCAACGACGACGGCGCCGGTGACGATCTGCTGCCAGTAGAACGGGACGTTCATCAGGGTGAGACCGTTACCGAGAACCGCGATGACCAGCGCGCCGAGGAACGTGCCGGCCAGTCTGCCGCGCCCCCCGAATAGGCTTGTACCGCCGACGACGACCGCGGCGATGACATCGAGTTCGAAACCGACGCTTCCTGCCGGTTGCCCGGAGGACAGCTTCGCGCTGAGTATCAGGGATGCCACGCCGGCACAGAATCCTGCGAACACGAAGGCGAACAACAGAACTCGCGAGACCCGGATCCCGGACAGGCGTGCGGCTTCCTTGTTGCCGCCGACCGCGTAGATCCGCCGGCCGATCTTCAGCCGGTGAAGGATCACGTACCCGACGGCGAAGGTGACGCCCATGATGATGACCGGCACAGGAACCGGCCCGACCTTGCCGATGCCGATCTGCGTGAATGCGGAGTTGTTGATCGAGATGGGGTAACTGTCGGTGATCAGCAGGGCTATTCCGCGCAGAGCCGTCAGGGTCGCGAGCGTGGCGATGAATGCGGGGACCTTCGCTACCGTCACGAGAATCCCGTTGAGCAATCCGCAGCCGATCGCGGCGACCAGGGTGATCGCAACGGCCGCGCCCGCTGCCATGCCGGTCGACAACGTTGCGTGCTGGAGATACAGCGCGGCGACGCTGCCTGTCAGGGCAACGATCGATCCGACCGAAAGGTCGATTCCGGCAACGAGAATCACGACGGTGGCACCGACTGCCGCGATCGCGGTGATGGACACTTGCTGCAGAACGTTGGTCAGGTTGTTGGCTGTGATGAAGTTCGGCGCCTGGACCGAGAAGAAGGCAACGAGGAGGATCAGGGCAACGACGGGGCCGAGCTGGGCGAGTTGCTTGACCGCGTTGCCGTCGAGGATGCGTGCCCGCGGGGTGTCGACGGGTGCCGACGGTGGCTTCGACGGGCTTGGCACGGATGTTGTGGTTGTCATGAGGACTCCCGAGTTCAGAAAGCGGGTTGCGTGGTTGCGGTGTCGTCCTTGGTCACCAGATCCTCATCCAAGACCTTGAACTGCGGAACTTCCTCGCCGCGAAGGTACTTGACGATCTCCTCGACGAGGATGCCGGCGGTGGGCTTGTGAATGACGGTGGCGAGCGTCTGTCCGCTGTCGATCGCGGTGAACATGTCGGTCTCGCCGTCGGCGCCGACGACGTCGACTCCAGTTCGTCCGCTGGACTGCAGTGCGGCGACTGCGCCGAGTGCCGCCTCGTCGTTCGCGCCGAACACCAGGTCGACGTCGGGGTTCGCGGCGAGCATGTTCTGGGCGGCCTTCTCGGAATCAGCGCGGCGATAGTTGCCGGGCTGCTCGGCGACGATGTCGAACGTGCATGCCCGCAGCAGGGGAAGCATGAACGCTCCGACCCGGGCATCGCTCGACGCATCCCCGGGGATTCCGGAGACAACGGCTACCTTGATGTCTTGTTGTCCCGCATAGTGTTCGACGACCCATTCGCCGAGTTGGCGACCTTCAGTGGCGTAGGGTGCCAGCACCTGGGACGCCGGCTTCACTCCCAGCATGCCCTTCTGTGTGAAGAAGTACGGCACCCCGGCCGTGGAGGCCTGCGACAGGACGGCGTTGAGTCCTTCGGTGTTCGCGGGCATCATCATCAGCGCATCCGTGCCCTGCGCGACGGCGGTCTGGATGTCGTTGAACTGCTGGTTGACGTCGTCATTGGCGCTGATGACGTTGATCTCGACGCCGAGGTCGCGGGCAGTCTCCTCGGCGAGTTGCTTCTGCTTGACGAGGAAGGGGTGGCTGAGTCCTTCGATCGAGAACGTGATCTTGATCGGGTCGTCGGCGCGCTTCGGCTCGGGGTTGGTGTTGGTTCCCTTGTCCGAGTTCGCGGCAGCGATTCCGTACAGGTTGCCGGCGAGCTTCTTCTGGATGTCTGCGATCTGGTCGTGGTTCTTGGCGCATCCGCCGTCGTCGATGACGACGTCGGCAACCGAAGCCTCGACAGCGGTGGCGTTGTTGTCGACGCTCGAGCTGCACGCGGTTCCGGCAACGAGTATCGCGGCGCAGGCAAGCGCGGGAATCAGAGCACGGGATTGCTTCATGGGGTTCCTTCTGGCGGAGGTGCCTACTCGGGGCATGTTTGTTCGACCGCTGTGTTTGCAGCGGTGGAGGTGGCAAGTACGTTGTGCGGTAGAGCTACTCGGTGCTAGTCGATGGGGAGGAGCGTGTCGGCGCCAATGGAGGGGCGTCTGATTCGGGAGAGTTCGGCGGTAAGTTTCGAGGCGGTGTCCAGCACGAGATCGGCGAATCGCGAGCGAAGGTCGGATTCGGTGACACGGAAGATCGGGCCACCCACACAGATCGCCGCGGCCACGGCGCCGGTCGCATCGAACACGGGAGCCGCGATGGAGCGCACTCCGAGCTCACGCTCTTCGAGGCTGAGTGCGAATCCGTCGCGTCGAACGTCCTGCATCACTCGATGCAGTTCTTCCGTGTCGGTGATAGTCGAGTCGGTGTATCGGGTCAGGTCCAGTTGGTCGATGATCCGATCGCCGACTCCCGACGGCAGAAACGCGAGGATCACCTTGCCCTGACTGGTGGCGTGCAGCGGAATCTGTTGCCCCGGTTCGCCGTACATTTGCACGGAATGCGACGAAGCCATACAGACGAGGTAGGTCAACCGCAGGCCGCGTCGAACCGACATGAACACCGTCTCCGTCGTGGCGTCACGCAGCTGCGCAAGCAATGGCCTACCCAGTTCCTCGAGCGCGTAGCGATCTACGCCCTCACCCGCAAGAACCTGAATCTGCGGACCCGGCGAGTACTTACCCGACGCACCGTCTTGGACAGCGAACCCGCGCTCGCGAAGAACACGCAGCAGTCGGTGCGCGGTAGGGACCGTCAGATCGGTTGCCTTTGCGATGTCTCCTGCCGTGATTCCTTCGGGGTGGAGGGATACTCGAGTCAGGACGTCGAGAAGTCGATACGCACTCTGCGCTCCGGGCGTTTCCATATTGTGGACCTCAATCCATAGTGTGGAGTGCGGTAAATGTAATCCACATCACTAACGCTAGTCAAGGGTTGAACCCCACAACAATGCCCAGTGCAGAAGGATGCGTCCGAATAGGTACGAGCGTTGGATGTGTTCGGAGGCAGGCCATTTGAGGCTCAAAGTACGACGAGGAGCCCCAGCGGGCGCACACGCCCGCTCGGGCTCCTCGTCCTGGAAGCTCGCAGCAATCGCTGCGGCACGATCAGTCGACCGACGCCGACTTCTTGAACGCAACGACGGCCTGACCAGACATCACGGCCGTACCCGTGTCGACGTCGGTGATCTCCAGGTCGAAATGCGCTCGGCCTGTCCGCGGATCAGTCTCAACGCAGGTCACGGTGGCGTCGACCACCGAGTTGACGAACGTCGGCGCGTGGAGTTCGAACGTATAGCTCTTCGAGACCCCGCCGGGAGCGACGAGCGATGTCAGCGCCGACTGGACATAGCCGGCGACCAACATCCCATGCGCGACCCGTTTTCCGAACGGCGTCGATGCGGCATACTGCGCGTCGACGTGGATCGGATTGCGGTCGTCCGACAGGTCGGCGTAGGCATCCACCGCACCCGCGTCGACCACGAACCGTCGAGTCGCAGTATCCCCCACCGTCAATGATGCAATCGTGACGATCTCTGCAGTCACGACGCCCGGCCCGTCTCGGTGATGGCGAGAACCTCGACATCGGCGCAGACCTGAACACTTCTCATTGTTTGCATAGTGGCTCCCGTGAATCCTGCGGGGTGTCGACGTTGCGCCACGCTGAGCGGAACGCCGAACCGCCGCGCCAACGAGCGGGACAGATTGCTCCCGGCCTGGGCCCACTTGTCGCGGGTACCCGAACTCACCGTAGAGGGCAGTGGGAACACCGTCAAGAAATCGTTTACCGCGCGTGGCCAACCGTGCCACGTAGCCAGCACCGGGCGACGGCCGTGGATCCGCGCCCTCACGGCCGAGGTGCGGCACCCGACCCACACGGAACCCGGAAATCGATTCTGGATCGATCCATTCCTGTTTCCGCAGATGACCGGCCAGATGACCGATCGACATCCGGAAGGTACTGCGAACTGCGAGAACAAGCTCTTGGATCGATCCAGGTTCTCGTGTATGTTCTGTATCGCAGGTCACACTGGACGAGAGACAGGGTCGAGGTCATGGGGCGAGTCACACTCTCCGACGTCAGCCGCCACGCCGGCGTGTCCCGATCGACGGCGTCTCTTGTCCTCAACGACAGCCCGAGCGTCGCGCCGGAGACCACACGCCGTGTACGTGAGGCGATGAAGGCACTCGGATACGTCTACAACCGGCACGCCGCGATGCTTCGCAATCCTCGGTCGATGACCCTCGGCCTCGTAGTCACCGAGGTGCAGAACCCCTACTTCGCCGAACTCGCCATGACCCTCGAAGACGTCGCCGACCGCGCCAACTACGCCGTCTTCATCGGCTACAGCCGCGACGACCCCACCCGCCAGCGGCGTCTACTCGACCGGCTCGTCGAACGCAGCATCGATGGATTGATCCTGCTCCCCGCGGGCGAAACCCAGGCCTCGGACATCGACGACCTGCTCGCGGCGAGCGGCATCCCGCTTGTACTCCTGGCCCGACACTTCGACCTCCGCCACGACTACGTCGGCGCCGACAACGTCGAAGCCGGACGACTGCTCGGCCACCACCTGCGTTCGATGGGTGCACGGACCGTGGCCATGGTCGGCGGCCCCCAGCACACCTCGGCACGCCGCGAGCGCGAGCAGGGCTTTCTGGCCGCCATCGCCGGATCCGACATGACCATGTACCCCACCGACGGACTGTTCGGGGAGGCGACCCCGGACGGCGGCGCCGACGCCACCCGCCGCCTGCTCGACCGCGGCGAGATCCCGGACGCGATCGTGGCCTACAGCGACATCGTTGCCGTCGGCGTCTACGCCGAACTGACCCGACGCGGCCTCGAGCCCGGCCGCGACATCGCTGTCGGCGGCTTCGACGACATCGCCGGTTCCGCTCACCGCACGCCGCCGCTGACCACCGTCGCCACCTTCCCCACCAAGATCGGGGAGAAGTGCGGCGAACTGATCCTCGAACGCCTCGGCCAACCTCAGACGCCGGACGGCACTACTGCCGCCACTCCGTACAGTCACCAGCTCGTCGAGCCTGCGCTTCGAGTGCGCGCCTCCACCGCCGCCTGGCGTCCTCGCCGCGGGTAGGCACACCTCACTCCGGATACCGCCCTACCAACCGCCTCGACATGACCAAAAAGTAAGCGCTTTCACAGCTAGGAGCCAGATGATGCACACCCCCCGCGTACTCACCGCCCGCCAGGCTGCCGACCTCGTCGAGGACGGCGACATCGTCACCGTCAGTTCCTCATCGGGACTGGGCTGCCCAGACGCGGTGCTCGCCGGCCTCGGACAGCGGTACGTAGAGACGCAGTCACCGACGAACCTGACCAGCGTGCACCCGATCGCGGCCGGTGACATGTGGGGTATCAAGGGCATCGACCACCTGACGCACAATGGGATGCTCGCACGCGTGATCGCCGGCTCCTACCCATCCGGACCCTCGTCGGCGGAGCCGCCCCGAATCTGGCAGATGATCGAGAACAACGAGGTCGAGGCATACAACTTCCCCTCTGGTGTGCTGTTCCACTTGCACCGCGCGGCCGCCGCCAAGCAGCCCGGCGTGCTGACCAAGGTCGGCCTCGACACCTTCGTCGACCCCCGGATCAGCGCGGGCCGGATGAACACCATCACCCCGGACGCCTTCGTCCGCGTCCACGAACTCGACGGTCAGGAGTGGCTGTTCTACGACGCCCTCGTCCCGAATGTCGCGACACCCACGGCAACCTCACCTTCGAGGAGGAGCCGTCCCCGCTCGGCGCCCTCGACCTCGCCTACGCAGCCCACAACAACGGCGGCATCGTCATCGCCCAGGTCAAGTACCTGGCCGAGGGCGGAAGCCTGAGCCCGCAGGCGGTGCAGGTGCCGGGCATCCTCGTCGACACCCTCGTGCTCGCGCCGGATCAGCTACAGACCACCCAAACCCCGTACGACCCAGCCATCTCCGGTGAGCTGCGCCGCCCGCTGAGCACTCTCGAACCGGTGCCGTTCACCCTCGAGAAGATCATGGCCCGCCGCGCCGCAACCGAGCTGCAGTCCGGCGAGATCGCCAATCTCGGCTTCGGCGTCTCGGCCCTGGTTCCCCACGTCCTGGTCGAGGAGGGGCTCGCCGACGCGGTGTCCTGGGTGATCGAGCAGGGTCCGGTCGGCGGTGTTCCACTGTTGGACTTCGTCTTCGGGGTTGCACAGAACCCGGACGCGATCATGCAGAGCTCGGACCAGTTCACTCTGCTGCAGGGCGGCGGCTTCGAGCACACCCTGCTCTCCTTCCTCGAAATCGATCGACACGGCAACGTCAACGTGCACAGCCTCCCCAAGCGCCGGCACGTCACCGCCGGCGTCGGCGGGTTCGCCGACATCACCTCCGCTGCACCGTCGATCGTGTTCGTCGGCTCCTTCACCGCCGGCCGCCGCGACATCGCCATCGAGGACGGCGCCCTGCATATCCGGGCCGACGGACCACACACCAAGTTCGTCGAGGAGGTCGACTCCCCCACGTTCTCCGGCACACGCGCACTCGCCAACGGCCAGAAGGTCCTCTACGTCACCGAACGGGCCGTCCTCGAACTGCGGCCCGAGGGACTGACCGTCATCGAGATCGCGCCCGGCGTGGACCTGCAGCGCGACATTCTCGACAAGTCCGAGTTCGATCTGCTCGTCGACCCGAACCTGAAGACCATGGCGCCGGAGCTGTTCTCCCCGCGCGCGCAGGGCCTGACCCTCGCCCCACTGCCCGCGCACCCGCGCGTGCAGGCACTGCAGAGCTGACCACACTTACCGAGGAACTTTCCATGAACACCACTGAGATCCACCAGAACGTCGGCCGCATCAACGTGAGCTGGAACCGTGCCGGCCGGGTCGCGACCATCTTGATCGACCGACCGCGCAAACTCAACGCCCTCACCCTCGAGCTGCTCGACAACCTCTACACTGAACTGCGGGCCATCGAGAACTCCGACGCCCAGGTGGTGTTGTTGAAAACCGCCGGAGACAAGGCGTTCTGTGTCGGCGCCGACATCACCCAGTTCGCGCAGTTCACCCCCGCCCAGATGTGGAAACGCTGGATCACCGAAGGCCACCGGGTGTTCAACTTTCTCGCCCAGTTGCGCCAACCGACGATCGCGGTCGTCGACGGGATCGCCGTCGGCGGCGGACTCGAACTCGCCCTCGCCTGCGACCTGCGAGTCGGCGCCACCACCGCCCGCCTCGGACTCCCCGAAACCAGCCTCGGAACCATTCCCGGGTGGGGTGGCACCGAGCGTCTCACGCACGTAGTCGGGGCCGCGCGGGCCAAGGAAATGATCTTTACCCGCCGCCAACTCGACGCCGAGACGGCGCTGACATGGGGGCTGTTGACCGCGGTCTCCGACCGTGACAGTCTCGCCACCGACGTCGGGGTGATCGTCGACCGGATCCTCGAAGGTGCCCCCGCCGCTGTGCAGGTGAGCAAGCAGCTCGTCGACGCGGCCGCCGTCGGCGCCCCGTCTGTGATCCTCGAGGCCCTTGGCAGTGGGTTCACCGCGTCGACCGATGATTTCGCAGTCGGGGTCGCCGCCTTCCAGAACAAGACCACCCCCGTCTTCACCAACTCGTAAGCCCCTCAGTCCTTCTCGCTACTCAGCAGATCCCTCGACCGGATTGGCACACTATGACCCTCAATCCACACTCACCGTCCACGGCTGGTCCCGAAGCCCACACGGATATCCCGGTGGTCACCACGAAAGACCTACGCAAGGCAGCGTGGGGCGCATCCGTGGGAAGCGCCCTCGAGTATTACGACTTCGCCCTGTACAGCTTGGCGTCCGCGCTGGTGTTCGGGCCGCTGTTCTTCCCGAGTGAGAACGCCTCGACCGGGCTGGTCCTGAGTTTCGCGACGTACTTCATCGGCTTCGCCGTTCGCCCCCTCGGCGGGGTGTTCTTCGGACGGCTCGGTGACCGGCTGGGCCGCAAGTTCGTGCTGATGGCCACCATCATCATGATGGGCGTCGCCAGCACCTGTATCGGTCTGCTGCCGACCTACCACGGCAGTGAAGGCGACTGGTACTCCGGCGGCGTGGGCATGCTCGCCCCGATCCTGCTGATCCTTCTACGCATCGTCCAGGGTCTCGGCGCCGGCGCGGAGATGGCCGGCGCTTCGATCCTGATGACCGAGTACTCCCCGCCGAACAAGCGCGGCTTCTACGCGTCGCTGCCGTTCCTCGGTGTGCAGGTCGGCACCGTTACCGCGGCACTGGTCTACTTCCTCGTCTACCGCGGCCACAGCGAGATCACCGACACCTGGCTGTGGCGGGTGCCGTTCCTGGCGAGCGTCGTCATCCTCGGCGTCGCGATGTACCTGCGGGTCAACCTGAAGGAGTCGCCGACCTTCAAGAAACTCGAGGTCCGCGATCAGATCGACGAGCGGCCGCTGCACAACCTGCTCGCCCACTCCCGCCCGTCTCTGTTGCGGGGCATCGGCCTTCGCCTCGCCGAGAACGGCTCGTCCTCGATGTACCAGGCTCTGGCGGTCGCCTACGTCACCAGCGCCGCGGTCGGCATCAAGGGACCGATCGGTGCCCTCTCGCTGGTGTTCGCCGCGTCCCTCGGCGCGATCGTGATCCCTATCGCCGGCAAGCTCTCCGACCGGTTCGGCCGGGTCAGGACCTACCGCGCCTTCGCCTACTTCCAGTTGGTGTCCGCGTTCCCGATCTGGTGGGCACTGAGCCAGGGCAGCGTGGTGCTGACCATCGTCGTCATCTCATTGGCGCTCGGGATCGGGACTTGGGGAATGTTCGGCTCGCAGAGCGCATTCATGTGCGAGCTGTTCGGCTCCCGACAGCGCTACCTCGGCGTGTCGGTGGCCCGTGAAATTTCCGCGGTGCTCTCCGGCGGTATCGCACCGCTGATCGGCGCCTGGATCATCGCGATGGTCGTCGCCGCTGACGGCGGCCCGGACGTCCCCGGCGCCGGACTGGGGTCATGGGTGTTCATCGCCGGATACCTGTGCATCCTGACGCTCATCACCATCGGCACCACGTACATCACCCCCGACCCGATCAACCGCGACCTGGACGACCCACGCGACGCCATTGCCGCCGACCGCAGCTGAATCAGCGCGAAGCGACCTCAATCGCGGAGGACCGATACCCACCGAACCGAGGGGCTCTTCCCTGCCCGACGTGTCGGGCAGGGACGCCGGAGCTGTCCGACGTCCCGTAACCGTCTATATGCGTCGCGCGCATGAGTTATAGGCAAATCGTTCACTGGACCGCAATGGTTGCGGGTGCTTAACGTGACCTGACCCACATAAGCGCTTATGAACGATTCCTCATCGCACGCGTACGTATGACGTCGCGATGCCGTCCAGCGGAGGCCCAGATGACAGTGCCGACTCGAGTACCGAACACTACGGGAAACAAGGTTCCTCCCACCGTGGACAAGGAGCGTCCACCCAGCCGCACAAGGACACAAGCCATCGGCCTCCTCGTCGGCGGCATCGGGTTCGTCGCCCTACTCGTGATCCCGACGGGGTTGAGTGGACCCCAGCAACGGCTGGCAGCGATCTTGATTCTGGCCGTGGCGTTTTGGATCACCGAGGCGCTCCCGCTGGCGGTGACGTCGCTCCTCGCGATCGGACTCGCTGCAACACTCGGTATCGCGGACAGTCCCGATGGCGGCAACGGGAGTGATCTCGTTTTCTCCTCGTTCTCCTCCTCGGTCATCTTTCTGCTGATCGGAGGTTTCCTTTTCGCCAAGGCGATCAACGTGCACGGCCTCGATGCCCGGTTCGCGCTGCGTGTGCTTACCCTGCCGGGGGTCGCGAAGTCTTCCTATCGCGTGATCGTGGCCTTCGGGTTCATCGCCTTGGTGATCTCCGCATTCGTATCGAATTCGGCGACGGCGACGATGCTGTTGCCGATCGGGTTGGGTCTGATCCGCACGCTCAACCCCATCATGTCCCCAGGGGATACTGATTCATCCGGGCCCAGGCAGACCCGATTTGCGACCGCTCTCATGCTGATGATCGCGTATGCAGCGGCGGTTGGCGGCCTGTTGACGCCCATCGGAAGCCCAGCCAATCTCGTCGGCATCGGTTACATCGAAAAGCTCACGGGCAGCTCCATCGGCTTCCTGCAGTGGACAGCGGCAACAGCCCCCATCGTCGCAATCATGTTCGTCATCTTGTGCGTCGTCATCATCTCGATGAATCGCCCGGAATGCCGCGCTCTGCCCGACCTCGACTACCTGCGTCACGAGCGTGCGCAACTCGGCCGACTCTCGACAGGTGAGCGCAGCACGCTGTTCGCCTTCTGCCTGGTGTGTGCGGGATGGTTGACCCCGAGCGTTGTCTCGCTGACGTTCGGCGTCGACTCCTCGATCGCGACCTTCGTTGCCGGCCACCTCGACGACGGCGCGGTAGCAGTGATTGCGGCGACCCTGCTGTTCGTTCTGCCCGGGAGCAAACCCGGCGCCAGGGTTTTGAACTGGGAACAGGCGGTGCGAATCGACTGGGGAGTGATTGTCCTGGTCGGCGCAGGCATCGTGCTCGGCGGTCTGTTGTCCTCGACCGGTCTCGCGGATCTCGTCGGTGAGACCCTCAGCCAGAATCTGGGCTTTCCGAGCCTGTTCGTGATCACTCTCTTCGCTGTCGCAATGGCGATCCTGCTGTCCGAGACCACGAGCAATACTGCGGCTGTGGCAATAGTCGTGCCCATCGTCGTGCCCATCGCGATGGCGGCCGGCATCAATCCGGTAATTCCTGCTGTTGCCAGCGTCTTCGGCGGATCGTTCGGATTCATGCTTCCGATCGCCCAGATTCCCAACGCAATTGTGTACGGCTCCGGTTTCGTTCCGATCAAACGGATGCTTCGTACCGGATCGGTGTTCGACCTGGTCGGTTGCATCCTGATCGCTCTCGGTGTCGTCCTCTGGCTTCCGCATCTCGGCCTGGGCTGACTGGCGGACACCGGCCCCGTGGAGCTTCAACTCCGCGGGGTCTCTGCCATGGAAATGACATGCTCGAGGAAAGCGTGCGCAGCGGCAGGCATATAGCGGCTGGTAACTCGTGCAACCCCGACCACGCGGCTGGCGTCGACATCGCTGATCGGTACCTCTATGGGCAACCCGACCTGATGTGTGTCGGGAGAGGGAGGGAGAACGGCGACCCCGAGCCCGGCTGCCACCAGGCCGCGGACGGTGGGCACGTCGGCAGCTTCGAACACGATTGTCGGGGTGACACCGACTTCCTCGAAGAGCTCATCGGTGATCTGCCGAATCCCGAAGCCGCGCTTCAGTGCAACTACCGGAACCTCTGCGAGGTCGGCCAGTTGCACAGTGTCCGCAGTGGCCAGTCGATGGTCTTCGGGAACAGCCAAGATCATCGGCTCCTTCCACAGTGGTACCCATTCCACACCAGGCACTTGCGGGTCGGGAGCTGTCAGACAGAGGTCCACCGAGCCGTCCTGAAGCATCCCGACAACGGACCCTGCCCCGCCCTGTGACAGCTGGAAGCGCACATTCGCATGAGTCCGCCGGAACTCTCGAAGCAGGCGAGGGACCAGGATCGGTCCGACAGAGGGTATGAACGCCATCGTCACGATCCCGCGGTTCGGATCCACGGCGTCGGTGATCTCCGACCATCCTCTATCGAGCGCTTTGAAGGCTTCCTCCACGCGGGCCCGGAAGATCTCGCCGTACCGGTTCAGTCGTACCGTTCGTCCGACACGATCGAACAGCGGAACTCCCAGTTCGTCTTCCAAACGTCCGATGGCACGGCTCAGCGCCGATTGCGACATGAATCTATTCTCGGCGGCTTGCCCGAAGTGCCCGAACCGCGCTGCAGCGGAAAATGCCTCCAGATCACGCAGTTCCATCGAGGCAACGCCCACAATCAATGTGTGTCATGCATCGAGTTTGCGGGCATTGATCACCTCGGCGCACCTATCCGTGACAACTTCGGGTCACGCTTCTGGTCGGAGCTGAGGGTGTCGCAGCGTCAGATCGTGCAGATACTGCGGTCCCGTGCGGCGAGCGACGTCGACGAAGCCTGCGACGAGAGGCGACTGTTGGCCCGCGCGCCAGGCGAGCGACAGCGGGCGGTGCGGGAGCGGGTCGTGGAGTGGAACGAACCGGACTCCCTGGCGGCTGAGATTGATGAACGATGTAGGCAGCAATGCCACCCCCGCACCGGAGGCAACAAGCGCCAGAATGGTTTGAATGCGCGGAGATTCCTCGACGACGGTTGGTTGGATCCTGTGTTGCCGGAACAGCTCGACCACATCGGCGAAGGTGGTCGGCGCTGCGGCCCGCGTCCACAGGATGATGGGTTCATCGGCCAGTATCCTTGGGTCTATTCTCCCGCGGTCAGCGAGAGGGTCGTCATCGCACACGACGGCCGCGAGCGGGTCGTCGATCAGCGTCTCCACAGTCAGCGTCGGTTCGTCCACGGGCCCACGTAGGAATCCGACGTCGAGTCGATGTTCGGTGAGCTGAACGATCTGGTCCGCTGTACCCAGTTCCGCGAGTTCGAGTTTGACGTCCGGGTACGCACGACGGTGGGCACGCATCACATACGACAACACCCCATCGACGGCAGCTTGCAGGGCGCCGATATGCAGATGCCCCAGGTGCCCGGTGGCGGCCCGCCGTGCTGCGGCGAAGGCTCGTTCCCCGTGCACGAGCGAGAGGCGAGCCTCCTCGAACAGGGCATGACCGGCATCGGTGAGTTCGATCGGCCGCCGTGAACGATCGATGAGCTCGACCCCCAGCTGGTGCTCGAGCTTACGGATCTGCTGACTCAGCGGCGGTTGCGCCATATGCAGCCGTTCGGCTGCGCGTCCGAAGTGACGTTCTTCGGCGACCGTGACGAAATAGCGGAGTAATCGCATCTCCGGATCATTCATATACACAGAATATAATAGGTGACCAAACATGTCTTGGACTGTGATGGTGTAGCGGACTTACGGTTGGCCTAGGTAATTCAGATCTACCCAGGAGGACAACCGAAATGACTGCCGTACAACCCCGCATCGACCACAACGACCTGGTCGAGCACTACTTCAACCAGCCGTGGAGCGACGGCCTGCCAGTCGTTCCCCCCACGCCGGACCGAGTCGCGGCCGTGGTCGAGGCACTCGGCGGCAATCCCCAAACCCTCGAGGCACGAATCCCACCGCGATGGGGCAGCCTGACCCGCGAACTCCTCGCAGTCAACATGGTGATGGCCGGCTGCAAGCCGGAATATGCACCCGTCGTGCGCGCCGCAGTACTCGCCCTGGCGGACACCCGCTTCAACCTCAACGGAATCCAAGCCACCACCCATGTCGTCTCGCCGCTGATCGTGGTCAACGGTCCGATCGCTCGCGAGATCGGCATGAACTCCGGGGGGAATCTTTTCGGCTCCGGCAACCGAGCGAACGCGACCATAGGCCGGGCAGTGCGACTGATCATGCTCAGCGTCGGCGGGGGCATCCCCGGTGAACTCGACAAGAGCACCCTCGGCCATCCGGGCAAGTACACCTTCTGCATCGCCGAGAACGAAGAAGCCAGCCCCTGGGCTCCCTACCACGTCGAACACGGCTACGCCCCGGAGGACAGCACGGTGCTCGTCATCGGCGCCGAAGCCCCCCACAGCGTGACCAACCACATCTCCGATGACCCGCAGGGCATCTTGGACTCCATCGCCTCGGCCATGAGCACGATCGGTCACAACAACGCCGTGCTCGGCGGCTCCTGCACCGTCGTCCTCGGCATCGAACACGCACGCACGATCGCATCCTTCGGATGGACCCGCGACGACATCCGCCGGTACCTCTGGCTCAACGGAACCAATGACTGGGACAAGGTCAGCTACGGCAACCGCTACGCCCCTCCCGGCGGAACCACCTACAACCGCAACCTGCCGAAGTGGTATCCGCGCCAGTCCGGCCGACAGGTGCCGATCGTGTTTACGCCCGACGACATCCATCTGTTCATCGCGGGCGGCGCGGCCGGTCGATTCTCGGCCTTCCTGCCCGGATGGAGCACGGCGACAACGCCGGTGCTACGAGCCGTCCACGACGACACCGTGCCGACAGGCGACCCCGGCGGCCTCGAATGCTCGGACGGCTCCTGCCGCCTGTAGCTCCCCCGACCGCCCACAACACAAAATCTGACAGCGAGGAAAGAACGATGAACGATGGTATTTACGACCCCCGAGGTGTTGTCGAAGTGGAGGCCTCTCCCCTGGCAACCCGGCCGAACAGCGCAGATGGCCTTCGTCTGGCAGTGCTGAGCAACACGAAGTGGAATGCTGCCAAACTCCTGCGTGCCACCGTGCGGGCACTCGAGCAACGGGGCGTGACGTTCGCCTCCGTCGAGTACTACGACAAGGAGCACTTCTCCTGGGTAAGTCCCGCGGAGTGGTGGGAATTCGGTGAGGCAGCGTAGCCGCAGCTCGGGCGTGTCGTGGCCGAGTTATGGGTGGGCCATCGCGTAGTGATGAACGAGTTACCTACCACAGTGACTCGACCAAAGGACCACGCGATGACCCACGACCATTCTGCCCTGATCACCCAGCTCGATGCACTCAAGGGTGCCGATCCCGCGAGCGTGTTCGCCGAACTGATCCGCACCGGCCTGCAGGCGCTGATCGACGCCGAAGCCACCCAGGTACTCGGCGCCGGCCGCTACGAACGCACCGCCGAGCGCACCAACTACCGCAACGGCACCCGGCCCAAGACCGTCGCGACCACCAGCGGGGACGTCGAAGTCCAGATCCCCAAGCTGCGATCAGGGTCATTCTTCCCCAGCCTGCTCGAACGCCGGCGGCGCATCGATCAGGCCCTGTACGCGGTGATCATGGAGGCCTACGTCCACGGTGTCTCCACCCGCAACGTCGACGACCTCGTCGCTGCACTCGGCGTCGAGTCGGGGCTCTCGAAATCGCAGGTGTCACGAATCTGTGCCGGGTTGGACACCGAAATCGCCCGGTTCCGGGAGCGCACGCTGACCCACACGAGCTTTCCGTACATCTTCCTCGACGCGACGTACTGCAAGGTCCGGATCGGCGCGCACGTGGTCTCTCATGCCCTCGTGGTGGCCACCGGGGTCTCGATCGACGGCACCCGGGAAGTGCTCGGCACCGCGGTCGGAGACAGCGAATCGTTCGACTTCTGGCGCGAGTTCCTTGTCGGCCTGCGGGCACGGGGATTGTCGGGGGTGCATTTGGTGATCTCCGATGCGCATGCAGGTTTGAAAGCTGCTGTAGCCCAGCAGTTCACCGGCGCTTCCTGGCAGCGGTGCCGGGTTCATTTCATGCGCAACGTGGGATCGGTGGTCTCGTCGAAGCATGTGCCGCCGGTGATGGCGGCGATCAAGACGATCTTCGCGCACACCGAACCCGATGCTGTTGCCAAGCAATGGGACCAGGTTGCGGACACGTTGGCTGAGTCGTTTCCGAAGGTGGCGTCGATGATGCGCGAAGCGAAGGAGGATGTACTGGCGTTTCGAGGGTTTCCGAGGGCGCATTGGCAGAAGGTCTGGTCGAACAACCCGATCGAACGGCTCAACAAGGAAATCAAACGACGAGCCGATGTCGTCGAAATTTTCCCGAACCCGGCCGCATTCTTACGTCTGGCGACGGCGGTGGTGATCGAAGCGCACGACGAGTGGCAAGTCACCCGCCGGTACGTCTCCGACGTCAGCATGGACGAACTCAAAGTGGTCATCGCTGCCAAACAACGCGCCGCAACCGCCGAGACACCGGCACAATCGTTGACACCAGAACTCGAACCCGCATAACCTACAACACGACTCGTTGATCACGAACCAGATGGTTCACCGATCCGAACTACACCATTCCGTGGGACGCTATCCTTCTCCTCGGACGCAAGTGCTGAAGTAATCAACCGGATTGCCGCCGAAAACGACATTGCGCTGACTGCAATCGGCGACTGCGGTTCCTGCTGCTCCGCGTGTGTCACCGACGGTGTTCGCCTCGAACAGGCCGGACTGCCCACGGCGGTCATCGTGACCACCGAGTTCGAGCACGAAGCCCGCCTACAGCGCGACGCACGTGGAATGGCGGACCTCGAGCCCGTCGTGATCACCCACCCGATCAGCAGCCTGACTCTCGAGCAGCTCGAAGGCCGCGCCGCCGAAGTCGCTCCTCAGGCCCTCGATATCTGGTTGACAGGAACGCCCACCCGGGCCACGCGGACCGCGACGACGTCCTCCGTCTAGCAAGGCCGCGGTGGGGTGCCCAGCAGCCAGGCACCCCACCGCATCTCGAAATCCCACGGCGCTGCACCCGCCCCGGGACCGGCGGACCTCGGTCTGTCAGCCCGAAGGCATGGGTGGCGCTGTCACTACCGGCAGCGAGCACGTGCGCACCGATCCAAGGAGACGACATGACCAACCCTCCGCTCTCTCGCCTACTGGTAGCGGACTTCTCGCGAGTCCTCGCGGGCCCGTTCTGCACGATGACACTGGGCGACCTGGGCGCCGAAATCATCAAGGTCGAACGCCCCGAAGGGGACGACACCCGGGCCTGGGGTCCCCCGTTCGTCGACGATCAGAGCACCTACTACCTCGGCGTCAACCGGAACAAACGCAGCATCGTGCTCGATCTCCGCGACCCGGACGATCTCGAGGTCGCCAGGACCCTCGCCGAGCACGCAGATGTTCTCGTGGAGAACTTCCGACCCGGCACCATGGCGGGGTTCGGATTGGACGAAACCACTATTCGCCAGGCCAACCCCGAATTGGTGTACTGCAGCATCTCAGCGTTCGGTGCCGGAGCCGGCCGCGAACTCGCCGGCTACGACCTCCTCGTGCAAGCACTCGGCGGGCTGATGAGCATCACAGGACCCGATCAGAACTCACCGACGAAAGCCGGCGTCGCTCTCGTCGACGTGCTGGCCGGCCTCTTCGCCACGGTCGGAATACTATCCGCGCTCCACGAACGCGAAAGGTCCGGAGTGGGCCAGCGCGTGGAAGTGAACCTCATGTCGGCACTGCTGAGCGCATTGGCGAATCAGTCTTCGGGATACGTTCTGGCGGAAAAGATTCCCCACGCCCTCGGCAACGGACATCCCAGCATCGCCCCCTACGACACATATGCCACCGGCGGAGGCGCTCTCGTACTCGCTGTGGGCACGGACCGACAGTTCAGCGACCTCTGCTCCACTCTGGATTTCCCTCAATTGGCTCGAGACGATCGCTTCACCACCAACGAACTTCGAGTCCGGAATCGACAAGCTCTACGCGAAAGCCTCGAACGAGCGTTGGCACCGCACCCAGCGCACCATTGGACTAAAGCATTGACAGCACACGGGGTGCCCGCCGGCGCGGTCAACGACATCGCGGATGCCTTCCATCTCGCCACCGAACTCGGTCTCGAACCCGTCACAAACACCGCCGACGGCGACACCCGACTCGGACGCCAGGTAGCCAACCCCATCAGCCTGTCGGCCACACCGGTCACGTACCGAACCCGGGCACCGCACCTGGGCGAACACAGCACCGACATCCGAAGCTGGCTCGAAGAACTCGAATCCCGCCGCGAAACCGCATGACGAAGGACCACTCATGACCACCACCGAAGACCTGAAGCAGACCACTCCCCCGCCGCTGAACGCCCACGACTTCCTGAACATCGACGCCTCGCTGTCCGATGAAGAACGACTCATCCGCGACACCGTCCGCGGATTCGTCCGCCGCGACCTGCTCCACCGACTTCCCGACGCCTACGACAACGCATACCTGCCCGACGACTTCCCCCGAGCTGCAGGAGAACTGGGTCTGCTCGGCATGCACCTGCAGGGCTACGGCTGCCCCGGAACCAGCGCGGTCGCCTACGGGCTCGCCTGCCTGGAACTCGAAGCCGGCGACAGCGGCCTGCGCAGCTTCGTCTCCGTCCAGGGATCACTCGCGATGTACGCGATCTGGCGCTACGGCAGCGAGGAACAGAAGCAGACGTGGCTACCGGCGATGTCGGAAGGCAAAGCAATCGGATGCTTCGGACTCACCGAACCCGATGCCGGCAGCGACCCGTCCGGGATGCGCACCACCGCCCGCTTCGAAGACGGACAATGGGTACTCAACGGCAGCAAGATGTGGATCACCAACGGCGGCAAAGCCCACGTCGCCGTCGTGTGGGCGAAGACCCCCGACGGTATCCGCGGCTTCGTGGTCCCTCGCCACACCCCCGGCTTCTCCACCCGCGACATCAAACACAAAATGTCGCTGCGCGCATCCACCACCTCGGAACTCGTCTTCGAGGACTGCAGGCTCCCCACCAGCGCCGCACTCCCCCAGGCCACCAGCCTGCGCGCCCCCCTCTCATGCCTGACCGAAGCCCGATACGGGATCATCTGGGGAGCAGTCGGCGCAGCGAGAGCCTGCTACGAAGCGGCGCTCGACTACTCCACCACGCGCACCCAATTCGGCCGGCCCATCGCCGGTTTCCAGCTCACCCAGCGCAAACTCGTCGAGATGCTCACCGAGGTCAACACCTCACTCATGCTGGCACTCCATCTCGGCCGACTCAAGGACGCCGGACAACTCCACCCCCAGCAGGTCAGCTTCGGCAAACTGCACAACGTGCAGAGCGCCCTCGACGTGGCCCGCAGCGCCCGCACCATCCTGGCAGCCAACGGCATCACCCTCGAATACCCGGTGATGCGGCACATGGCCAACCTCGAATCCGTCCTGACCTACGAAGGAACCGGCGAAATCCACACCCTCATCGTCGGCCACGCCATCACCGGCGTTGCCGCCTTTCACTGACTCGGAGCAACCATGAACTCCCCACGCGACGTCATCATCATCGGCGGCGGGCCCGCCGGTTACACCGCCGCCATCTACACCGCCCGCGCAAACCTGCACCCGCTGGTCTTCGAGGGCACCCAATACGGCGGCGCACTCATGCAAACCACCGAGGTCGAGAACTTTCCCGGCTTCGTGGAAGGAATTCAGGGACCCGAGTTGATGGACACCCTGCGCAAGCAAGCCGAACGCTATGGTGCGGAGCTGATCGCCAGGGACGTCTCCACCGTCGACCTGGGTGACGAGATCAAGCGCGTCTCCACCGATGATCGTCAGTACACGGCCAAAACCGTTGTCCTGGCGATGGGATCGGCCTACCGCGCCCTCGGGATGCCCAACGAGAAACGTCTGTCCGGGCACGGAGTGTCCTGGTGCGCCACCTGTGACGGCTTCTTCTTCCGCGATCAGCACATCGCAGTGATCGGCGGCGGAGACTCCGCGCTGGAAGAAGCGATGTTCCTGACCCGGTTTGCGGCCAGCGTGAACGTGATTCACCGCCGGGACACACTGAAGGCCTCGAAGATCATGCAGGAACGCGCGTTCGCAAACTCCAAGATCCGGTTCCTGTGGAACAGCGTCGCCGAGGACGTGATCGGCGTCGAGCAGGTTGCCGGACTCGTGGTGCGTGACACGGCCACCGATCAACTTTCGACGTTGCGCGTGACCGGGGTGTTCATCGCGATCGGGCACGATCCGCGCAACGAGCTCGTGCATGGACAAGTCGCACTCGACGATGCCGGATACGTCCTGACCGAAGGACGAACCTCGCGGACGCCGGTGTCCGGTGTGTTCGCGTGCGGCGACCTCGTCGATCACACCTACCGGCAGGCGATCACTGCGGCCGGCAGTGGCTGCAGTGCAGCACTAGACGTCGAACGGTATCTGGCAGCTGCCGGATCTCACTAGGGGGAATTTCGTATGAAGATCTTCGAGGCGTGTGCAGATTCCCTTCTCGGGCACGGCGTCGATGTGATGTTCGGGCTCATGGGTGACGCGAACATGCTGTATGTCGCGAACTACCGTGAGCGTGGAGGCCAGTTTGTCGCCGTCGTGCATGAGAGCAGCGCGGTCGCTATGGCGGACAGCTGGTCTCGCAGCACCGGACGGGTCGGCGTCGCCACGGTCACTCATGGCCCCGGACTGTCCAACACCATGACGTCATTGATGGAAGCAGTCCGCAGCCGCAGCCAAGTCCTGCTCCTGACCGGGGACACACCGGCGGAACCGACCCACTTTCAACGGATGGACATCAGTTCCTTCGCACAGGCAGCGGGAGCGGGATACGACAAGGTGCATCGGCGGGAAACCCTCGGTCGTGACCTCAATCGAGCGTTCCAACGGGTGGTCGCCGAACGCAGACCGGTCGTACTGAACATTCCGGTCGACCTGATGCTCGAAGACGCGGGTGCCCAAGCTCCGGTCTCCCCCGCGGTACACTCCTCGCCCTCGGTTCCGGCAATCGACGACCTCGATGCTGCGCTCGGCCTTGTCGCGAGCGCCAAACGCCCGATCGTCCTCGCCGGCTACGGCGCCGTGTTGTCGCGGGCCGACGAAGCACTGCTCGCTCTCGCCGGGACACTGGCCGCCCCGGTCGCGACGTCTGTGCTGGCCAAGGACATGTTCCGTGGGCACCCCAGCAACCTCGGAATCTGCGGCAGCCTCTCCCACAGCGTGGCCGCCGCAGCCATCGCCGAATCGGATCTGATCATCGCGTTCGGCGCGAGCTTGAACGTCTACACCACCTTCCACGGCGAACTTCTGGCCGACAAACATGTCGTCCAGGTCGACATCGATCCAGGCCGCTTCGGCTGGTACCTACCCGCCAGCGGATACATCGCCGGCGACGCCGCCGTGGTCGCCGACTCGATCCGGGAAGCTCTCGACGCGATAGACCACACACCCTCACACCCGGGATGGCTGCAGTCGGTGCAGCAGACCCTGGTCGACTATCGCCCCGAGGCCGAGTACAAGGACCACACAGCGGTCGACACGGTCGATGTGCGAACTGCCTGCCTCAGACTCGACGACGTGCTGCCGTCCGACCGAACGATGGTCAGCGATATCGGCCGCTTCACGAACGCCGTCTGGCCACGCATCGAGGTGCCCGACGCGCGGCGTTTCACCACCATGGGAGGCTTCGGCGCACTCGGACTCGGTCTCGCCGGCGCAATCGGTGCCGCGATCGCGCGTCCCGACGAGTTGACCATCGCCGTCGTCGGCGACGGAGGATTCATGATGCACCTGGCCGAACTCACAACCGCGGTCCGACTCCAGTTGCCCCTCCTGGTCCTCGTCTTCAACGACAACGCCTACGGTGCCGAGCACACCAAACTTCAACGCTACGGTGCCGATCCGGACCATTCCCTCAATATGTGGCCAGAATTCGGGCCCATCGCCGAAGCGATCGGCGCTGGATCGATGTCCGTTCGGAAGATCGAGGAGCTCGACGAACTCCGGCACATCACCCACGATCTCCGAGGACCATACGTGGTCGACATCAAGCTCGACCCCGAGGTCGACATCCTCGCCTGACCAACCGGATTCGACGTGATCCGTACAGTCTTTCAACCCAAGGAGCCACCCATGTCCGACGCCCACACGGTCACCGTAACCGACGACACCTTCACCAGGGATGTCCTGAACAGCACGATGCCAGTACTCGTCGATTTCTGGGCGCCGTGGTGCGGGCCGTGCAAGAAGATCGCCCCAGTACTCGACGAGATCGCTTCCGAGCACTCCGACAAACTCACCGTCGCGAAACTCGATGTCGACGCAAACCCCGACTCGACCAAGCACTTCCGCATCATGTCGATTCCGACCATGGTCCTCTTCCACGACGGCGAGGTTGTCAAACAGATAGTGGGCACCAAGGACAAAGCCGCGATCCTCGAAGACCTTGCCGACGTCCTCTCGTAGCATCACCGGCATCGGCACACCATGGCCGTCGCCGCCGCTAGTCGACGCCGGTGTCGTACTGCTCTCGGTTGGCGAGCACCTCGTCCATGTGCGCCTCCGCCCACCCCTTGATGCCGCGCATGACGGCGTGGAGCGAGATCCCGAGGTCGGTCAGCTCGTAGGTGACCGTGACAGGCACGGTCGGCGTCACCGTGCGGGTGAGCAGGCCGTCACGTTCGAGGGAGCGCAGCGTCTGGGTGAGCATCTTCTGGCTGACTCCGGCCAGCCGCCGGGACAGCTCCGAGTAGCGCATCCGCCGCGGCTCGCCGACGCAGTCCTGGCCTGAGTGTGGTCCGTCGCCGCCCAGCGCGGCGAGGACCAGCGTCACCCACTTGTCGGAGATCCGGTCGAGGAGCCGGCGGCTGGGACAGGTCGCCAGGAACGCCTCGTACTCCACCTTCGCCTGCGCCCGCTCCTGGGCTGCCGTGGTTGTCGACATCGACCGCTCCTTCCTGCGCGGTGACATACGCACCTTGAAGTGCCTACTTCCCATTGGAGAGTAACCCCTCCATCGTGGTGGGTACAGCACAAACACCGGCCCACAGGAGGCGAACATGTCCACCACCTTCCGCACCGCGATCGTCCGCACCCCAGGCGGTCCCGACTCCATCGAGATCATCGACGTCCCGGTCGTCGAGCCCGGCCCGGGCGAGGTCCGGGTCGAGATCGCAGCGGCCGCGGTCAACCCCGTCGACCTGGCGCTTGCCGCCGGGGTGTTCCACCGGCTCGGGCTGATCGACCAGCCCGACCACACCGGCCTGGGCTGGGACTTCGCCGGCACCGTCACGGCGGCCGGTCCGGACGTCGACCTCCCGGTCGGCAGCCGCGTCGCGGGGCTGGTCGCCGGGTTCGACCGCGACTTCGGGACGTACGCCGAGCAGCTGATTGTCCCGGCGGGCGACACCGCACCCGTGCCGGAGGGACTCGACCTGGCCACCGCAGCCACGGTTCCGCTCAACGGCCTGGCCGCAGACCAGCTGGTCGACCTACTCGGCGACGGCGGAGGCCGGAGCCTGCTGGTGACCGGCGCCGCCGGAGCGGTCGGGGCCAACGTCGTCACGCTCGCCCAGGACCGCGGCTGGCGGGTCACCGGACTCGCCCGGGCCGAAGACGAGAAATTCGTGCGCGGCCTCGGCGCCGACTTCACCACAGAGGCGGCGCGCGCCTGGGACGCGGTAGCCGACGGTGCCGCACTCCAGGAGCAGGGCCTCACGCTGGTCCGCGACGGCGGCCTCTTCGTCGGCGTGCAGCCGGGCGCGGCGCCGGCAAGCGAACGCGGCGTCACCGTCCGGGTGCTGGTGGCGCAGCCCGACGGTGCCCGGCTCGCCCAGCTCCTCGACTCCACCGCGAGCGGCCACCTGCCGGCACGCGTGCACGCCGTCGTACCGCTCGACCAAGTCGCCGCCGCCCACCGCGCGGTCGCGCAGGGCGGCGTTCGCGGAAAGTTTGTCCTTCGGCCGGTCCTCGACTCGGGCACGCATCGGCAGTGACCGTGAAATCGACTGAGGCATTCCCGGTCGTTCCGAATTCGATGCGAACGGAAAGGACGCAGGCAGATCTGACTCCGCGCCTCGACGATCCAGCCGTCTACTCCGCTGCAAGATCGACCTTGTATGCTCCCTCGTCGACGTCTGAGGCCACGCAGGTCACGATGCCGTCCCGAGGGAATCGAGTCGTCGCAGCTCGACATCGGACAGGATCAGGTCGGCCGCGGCGACGTTGAGGCGTAGGTGTTCGACGCTGGTCGTCCCGGGGAGCGGGACCACCGGTACACCGTGCGCCTGCTGCCGATGATGCACCCAGGCCAGTGCGACCTGTCCGGCCGTGGCGCCGTGGGTGCCGCCGATCTCGTCCACGGCGGCATGCAGGCCGCTCGCTCGCTGGTCGTCGGCTGCGCTCGGAGTCTGGTGCAGGAGTCCATGACTGGTCGGTGAGTGTGCCACCACCACTGTGCCGAGGTCCGCGATGACGGGTAGCAGTTGATGCTCGATGTGGCGGTGGTCCAGCGACCACTGCTCTTGCAGCGCGGCGATCGGGTGGACGGCGTGTGCGCGGCGCAGGTCGTCCGCCGTCACATTGGACAGGCCGAGGTAGCGCACCTTTCCCTGGCCGACCAGTTCTGCCATGGCGCCGACGGTCTCCTCGATCGAGTTCGTCTCACTGCGATGGTGCAGGTAGTACAGGTCGATCATGTCGACGCCGAGCCGTTGCAGGCTCGCCTCGCACGCCTGCCGCACGTATGACGGATCGGCGCGCACGTCGAATCCGCCGGCGACCTGATCCCGCCACACGAGGCCCAATTTGCTGGCCAGCAGCACCTCATCCCGCCGGCCCCGGATCGTCCGGCCGATCAGCTCCTCATTCTGGTACGCGTCGGCGGTGTCCACCATCGTGATGCCCGCATCAAGCGCGGCGTGAACCACGGCCACCGGGTCGCGATCCGGGCCACCGGCGCTGTCGTCGCGCAACCTCATCGCTCCGAATCCCTGGCGTCCGAAGGCATCCCGATCCAGGGCTGCACGCGCTGTTCTGTCATCTGGTGTCATGACCAATACGCTAGATCCTCAACCAGCGTTCCGATCAACCCGTAGGTAATGCGCAGCCCTGATGATCGTGGGTAAACGAGCGACACGCCGCGCGAGTCGGTTCGAGGTCGATAGCGCGGGGGACGTGGGGCGACTCACGAGGCCGAGCCCACGCCGTGGCTACCGACCGCGCAGTCCGATCGGGTTGCCGTCGGCGTCGGCAAGCACGCAAATCCGCGTCTCGGATGCGACTTGGCGCGGGGCGCTGCGCTCGGTCGCACCAGCGGCGAGCAGGGTTTCGCGGGTCGCGTCGAGATCCTCGACGTCGGCGAAAGCAACAAGGTCCGGCGTTCTCGCCACTCGGATTCAAGGCGACTTCGAAGCCGTCCACGTTGTACCCGACGTAGTACGACTCGTCGGTGTGCGGTGCGCCGAGCAGCGCGGTGTAGACCGCCTTGGCGGCGTCCAGGTCGGATACCGGGATCACCAGGCTGCGGATTGTGGGACTCATATTCGTCTCCCTCGGGGTACGCGGTCATCGACGACCGCATCTTCGGCGATACGGACCACGCTATCCGCACCGCAGGGCCGGCGCTTCTCGAATCCTGACCGAGCTGTATGGGTTTGGTCCGTCGTAACGGATCGACGCGCACAGGTTCCAGACCCGGACTCCCGGTGGGTTCGTCGTCCTCAGACTTCCTTGTTTGTACCCTGTGTGCCTTCACTTGGGTGGAGCACCTCGTCCTTCGGCGGCACCGAGCCGGCCCGCACCTGCATTCGGCGGCCGTGCTTCTCGGACGCCGTGTCACCAATGGGCACACTGACGACGCCGGGCGGCCCTGGCCCCCGTCGCAGTGCAGTGCGCCCGTCACGGGCTGATCCGATTCACGGCCGATGGTGGACCCGCGAACCCCGCCTTTCAAGGTGCTCACTGAGGTTCTGAGCTCCGAGGCGAAGCGGTGGGGCCGACCCGGTCTGGTTACGCGCGCGGCACGGCTGACCCTCGAACTCGGGGACTATCCTGGAGCAACACCCACGTCGAGCAGTCGAGCAGTGTCTGCGAGGGATCGACGTCTGGTATCGATGTCCGGGAGTGAGGCGGCCGCCGATGGCCGAGTTCGATCCACCGACCACTCAGCGTGCCCCCGGTCGCGCGATCACCACGGAGCTGGCCGCGGCCGGATTCGAGGACGCCCGGGAAATCGGGCGGGGCGGGTTCGGCGTCGTCTACCGGTGCCGTCAACCTGCCCTGGACCGCACCGTCGCGGTGAAAGTGCTCACCGAGGACTTCGACACCGACAACCTCGAACGGTTTCTGCGTGAGCAACGCGCGATGGGGCAGCTGTCCGGGCACCCGCACATCGTCAACATCCACCAGGTCGGCGCCACCTCTTCGGGTCGCCCCTACATCGTGATGCGATATCACGCGTGCGATTCGCTCGACGCCCGCATTCGCAGACTGGGGCCGATCGAGTGGCCCGAGGCGTTGCGACTCGGGATCAAACTGGCAGGTGCCCTCGAGACTGCACACCGTCTCGGCATCATCCATCGCGACGTCAAGCCGGCGAACATCCTGCTCACCGAGTACAGAGAACCCCAGCTCACCGACTTCGGCATCGCCCGCATCGCCGGCGGCTTCGAGACCTCCACCAGGTCCGTTCTCGGGTCGCCGGCCTTCACCGCCCCCGAGGTCCTCTCGGGTGGGCCGACAACTCCGAGCTCGGACGTCTACGGCCTCGCGGCTACTCTGTTCTGCGCGATCACCGGCCACGCCGCGTTCGAGCGACGCAGCGGTGAGCGGGTTATTGCCCAATTCCTGCGGGTCACCACCGAACCCATCCCCGATTTCGGAGCGGAGGGTATCCCGCAGGACGTGTGCGACGTCGTCGACCGCGCCATGTCCGGAGACCCGCGGATGCGCCCGACGACCGCCGCCGAGTTCGGGTACGAGCTGCAGGAGTGCCAGCGTCGAATGGGCCTGTCCGTCGATCACATGGCGCTTCCGGTCGAACTGAGCGAGGACGGACAGAATCCACTGGGCGGGACGCTTGGCGTCGTGTCGGGGAGCTCCCGCCCGTTGAAGAGTCCCGTCCGTCGGCGCACGCCGACAACGATCCCGCCGCCCACTGCCGCGGCCAAGTTCCGTCCACCGACGCCCACCCGTCTGCTGGTTGCCCGGGCTCGGCTCATCGACGTCCTACGCGCGGGCCGGTCGCGACGACTGACCGTGATTCATGCACCGGCGGGATTCGGTAAGAGCACGCTCGCCGCCCAGTGGCGGGATGTCCTCACCGAGGACGGCGTGGCGGTGGCATGGCTCGGTGTCGATCATGATGACGACAACGTCGTGTGGTTTCTCGCGCACCTGGTCGAGGCGATCCGGAAGATCAGCCCGGCCCTCGGGGATGGTCTCGGTGAGGCGCTCGAGCAACGCGGCGATGCGGCCGCACAGTACGTCATGATCAGCCTGATCAACGAGGTCCACGACAGCGGGCAGCGTGTGGCCGTGGTCCTCGACGACTGGCACCGGGTCACCAGTGCCGCGACGATCACAGCGATGGAGTTTCTTCTCGACCACGGCTGCCACCACCTGCCGATCATCGTCACCAGCCGCACCCGCACCGGCCTGCCCCTGAGCCGGATGAGAGTGTGTGACGAGCTCGTCGAAATCGATTCGGCTGCCCTGCGTTTCGATGCCGCGGAGTCGAATTCGTTTCTCGTCGATCTCGGAGGGCTGACGCTCGACCGCGGCGATGTCGACGCATTGACGCGCTCGACAGACGGATGGGTGGCCGCCCTGCAACTCGCTTCCTTGTCGCTGCGCGGATGCGACGACCCAACGCAGCTGATCAGTCATCTGTCGGGGCGCCATCACGCCATCGGTGAGTTCCTGGCCGAGAACGTGCTCGAGACCCTCGAACCGAGACTGCTCGAATTCCTCATGGCCACCTCGATCACCGGACGCATCTGCGGCAGCCTCGCGTCGTCACTCGCGCGCGTCGAGCGTGGGCAGGCGATGCTCGAAGACGTCGAGAGCCGAGATCTGTTTCTGCGCCGCCTCGACGACGACGGCGACTGGTTCCGGTACCACCACCTCTTCGCCGAATACCTGCGCAGAAGACTCGAGCGTGATCAACCCGAGCGGATCGGCGAGCTCCACGCCGCGGCATCGCGATGGTTCGCCGATCGTCAATTGCTCAGTGAGGCCGTCAATCATGCCCTCGCTGCAGGAGACGAGAAACGGGCAGTCGACATGGTCGAGCATGACGGAACGGTTCTGCTCGAGCACGCGAAAATGTCCACCCTGCTCGGTCTGGTGGCGAAACTCCCCCCGAGGCTCGTCGTCTCCAGCGCCCGTCTCCAGCTCACGTTGGCGTGGGCCCACTGTGAACTCCAGCGTGTCCGGCCCGCACAGGCGGCACTGGACCGCGTCTATTACCTCCTCGAACGTGACGCGACGGCCGGGGCCGAAGTCGCCGATCTGCGGGTCGAGGCCGACGTCGTTCAGGGTGACATCACAATATTCTCGGACCGGATCGACGGCGTCGACGAGCTGATGGCGGAATGCCTGTCGCGACCGGAGACCCTGCCCCCATGGGTCGTCTCCGCCGCGGCCGACATCGCAACCTTCGCCGAGGTCTACCGATTCGACTTCGACGCGGCACGCCGTATGCAGGACTGGGCATCGACGTACCACGAGCGAACCAGTGGACCGTACAGCGGGGCGTGGGGCTATTGCTACTACGGCATCGCCGCCAATGAACAGCTCGATGTCGTTGCGGCCGAACACCACTTCCGGAAGGCGATGCGGCTCGCGGTCAAGTCCGGGGGACGTCACTCACACGCTGCACGTCTCGCCAGCGCCCTGCTCGGCGAACTGCTCTACGAACGTGGCGACCTCGCCACCGCCGAACGGCTATTGAACGAGAGCCGAGAACTCGGATACGACGTCTGCGTGGATTTCATGCTCGCCCCCTGTGTCGTCGGAGCGCACATCATGGCGCTGCGAGGAGACCGCGACGGGGCGGCAAACCGGCTGGACGAAGGCGCCGAGGCCGCCGAATCCCGGTCGCTGCCGCGATTTCGGGCCAGGATCGACAACGAACGGGTCATGCTGGGCCTCCCTCTCGAACCAGGTCGCGCCGCCGAGTTCGCCGAGCGGCGTCACCCGGTCGACGGATTGGACGAGATCACCGCGCAGCTCGAGGATGCCACCGCCATCACCCTTCTCCTCGGTCGACGATCGGCGGAGACGACCGCGGCCGCCTGCACCTGGGCCGGGGAATGGGTGCACAGGATCGAAGGCCGGGGACGGCACCGAGCACTACTGCAAGCGAATCGACTGCTCGTCGGCTGCCTCGCGGCCGCAGGCCGAAACGACGAGGCGAAGCAGGTGCTGGCATCGATCGCGGCGCAGTGCGCGGAACGCGACATGATCCGGTACCTCCTCGACGGAGGACCGTATGTCATGTCGACCCTGCGTGGCCTCCGCGACGATCAACTGCACGGGCTGTGGCGGCCGGAGTGGACGACGGTCCCGACCGCCTTTCTCGAAGCGCTGTCAGCGACCACGGGCCCCACCCTCATCTGAGGGCGGCGATCCGCGACACGACGGCGTCGAATCTCGTACGCGGCGATGCGCTGGTGTGCCTCACAGACCAGCAGGTTCATCCGGGACAGCACGAACAGGGACCGTCTCGGAAGTGGCACAGCGGTATCGGCACAACACCGAGTCCGTAGTCCCGGCTGCGCACGCCGCGGTCGCGATCGACAAGGCGCCGAGCCGGCGACCTTCAGGATCACCAGACGGTGTCGAATCGACGGCCGCGGGGTTCCTCGGGCGTCGATCGTCTCAGATGGAGGCGGGAGCCGATGACTGTGTACGCAGCCAGCGGGCGGCGTGGTGGCGGTAACTGTCGATGCCCTTGTAGGTGGCGATTTCGGCGGGTAGTTCGGTGAGGATGTCGGCGAGTTGCTCGGCCCACGCGGGAATGGTGGCGATGTCCGACAGTGGCGCCAGGTAGGTGTGGATGTTGAAGACGAGTGCTCCGGTGAGGGGCAGGCGGATGAGGTGTTCGAGTTCGATCCGCAGTTGCACGCGTCCGTAGTCTCCGTCGGCGACGAGCTTCGGAATGTCGTCTTCCCATTCGGGCCGGGTTTCGAGGCTGGTGTCGCGGTGCGGTGAGCCAACGGCGGAGAAAGTCCAGTTGGCGCGGCGGAAGATGCGGTCCGTGGTGAGATGGCGCATGAACTGCTGCGCACGGCTGGTGATGCCGCCGCTGGTCAGCCCAGGTACGGGGCGGTGAATTTCATTGAAGTTCATACCGACATCGAACTTGATCGACCAGTCGGCAGCGAAGGTGACGATGGCCGCGTCGAACCAAAGTTGGTCGTGGCGCTCGGTGAGCAGGAGAATGTCGTCAGGCACCTGGCAGCCGATGAAGGTCAGCGGGTCCTCCGGCAGCGTGACCAGATCACCCATTTCGAAGTGTTGGTCGATGTCGAGCAACGTGTTGCGCCAGTGGTAGCGGTTGCCCTGCCCGGTCAGCTGCATGGTTTCCGGGTGGGAGTCGGCCATCTGCCGCATGAGGTAGAGCATGACGTCCCAGCAGGCGGGCATCATGTGCGGCAAAATCTGCACTCGCCCTGGGTCTTTCGCCAGGATCTCCCGTTTGAGCTGCATCATCGGCACGTATTCGAGTCCGAGGTCGACGACGTGTCGGCCCCAGCCCCCGGCGAGGGTGGGGGTATACCGGGGTGCAGGCTCGACATTGACCGCGTAGCGGAAGGTTTCGTCCCCTGCCGGGAAAGGCCAGGGCAGACAGGTCAGGTCGCTTGTGAGCAGTTCGGTCATGGTATTTCGCTCCAGAGTCGGGCCGGAATGGCGGTGCAGGGTGATCTCCAGTCGGTCGTCAGGCAACCGATGCCAGATACATCGCACGATGCGAGGAGGTGTGCGGGCGCACGAGGAGGTCGCGGGCGCAGCCCGAGCACTCAATGGTGTGGTCTGGGCGCGCGGTGGCCCGGGTGGCGGTGTCGCAGTGCGGGCAGAAGACGTTGATCACGTCCACGTGTGAGATGTGGATGAACAACTCGCACGGCAGAATTCCCGCCTCGCGCGCTACCGCAACAGCCTGCATCACCTCGTACTCCGCCCCGGCGACCATGATGCGGACCCCGACTGTGCTGGTGTCGATCAGGTCGGCGACACCCGCACCGTCGGGGAGGCTGTGCAACGCCACTGCCCGGTGCGCGGAGTCGAGATCCCGCGCCCACTTTTCGACCTTGGCGGTGGCACTGGGGTCATCACCGATCGCGATCAGGAGGTACTGGCGGCCAGATAGGTCCATGCTGGCCGCGGTAATACCGACCTGCGCGGTGGCGATGTCGGAGTCGTCGATGCTTGTCATGACATTTCCCTCTGAGAGTCGTTGAGGAACAGGCCCGGTGGTTTGGTATTCGAGGTGGTCAGCCGGTGACGCCGCCGTGTTCACGAAGCCATGCCATTCCCGGGCGGCACTGCCGGTACTGTTCGCGGGGAAGCGCGGATGGGGAATGCATGAGGTCTTCGGTTGCGGTGTCTGATGCCGTGGAGGTCACAGGTCCAGCTCCAGATCCGCGCCAGCTGCCCGGGACACACACGGCATCATCACGTCACCCGTGGACTTCTCCTCATCGGTGAGATAGATGTCGCGGTGCTCGATCCGTCCGCCGCGCACCGGGAGCTTGCATTCCCCGCACACGCCCTGCCGGCACAGGTTCGGCACGTCGAAGCCGTTGTCCAGCAGCGCGTCGAGCAAGCTGGCGTCGGGTCCGACAGTCACGGCGGTACCGGTGCGGCCCAGGGTCGCGGTGAAGGGTTCACCCCCAGCGGAGATGCCGGAGGAGAACGGCTCTGAGTGCACACGCTGGAGTGGCCAGCCCTCGGCGAGCGCAGCTTCGGTGACGGCGTCGATCATTTGCGCCGGTCCGCAGGTGTAGAGGTGGGTGCCGATCGGCTGCCGCGTCAAAGTCGGTGTCACGTGGTCCCAGAACTGTTCCGGGGTCTCCACCATCGTCAACCGGTCCCCGCATAGTTCGATCAGGTCCTCGACGTGTGCGCCGAAGCCGGAGCGGAAGGAATAGATCACCTCGAACGAGCGACGCCACTGCACTGCCGCACGCACGTGCGACAGGATCGGGGTGACCCCGATGCCGCCGGCGACGAGGACGTGGTGGCGTGCGTTCGGAATGGGAGCGAACGCACTGCGCGGGCGGGACGTGGTCACCTGGTCGCCGACGGCGAGGTTGTGGACCCACCGCGACCCGCCGGCGCCGGCCCGGTCCAGTCGAACAGAGATCGAGTAGTGGTCCGGTTCGATCGCCGGGCCTGTCAGGGAGTAGGAATTGCGTGTTCCCGGCTTCCAGGTGACCGCGATGTGACTGCCCGGGGTGAACGACGGCAACGTTCCGCCACCGACTGGCGCCAGGACGACCTGACGGATGTCCTCGCAGAGCATCGAAGTGTCGGCAACTTCGACGGAAAGGTCGCTCTGTACCACGGCGCTGGTTGTCGCGGTCTCGACTGCTTCGGTCACGTCAGATCCTCCGAATCTGCTCGATAGCCATGATTGGCATGGTGACGGCGGGAGAAGTGGTGGTAGACGATCAGGGTTGCTCGGGAACCGCCACAACGGAATTCGTCGTCGATCACGGCGGCGGTAGTGACAGTGTGACAGTGCGCGCTGAACACCCGACGTCACGGCAGCACCCACCGCCACCACCGGGTAGAGGACGCCGTGGTCACTGCCATCGCCGATTACGGCGCGAAGGAGCGGTGACCGACGTAGTACGCCAACGCACCGTCAGGGGTGGTGAATCGGATCCGCGATCCCTTCGGCAAGAAGATCGCGTCCTTCGCCTTGGCGACCTCCTTCTGTCCGGTGTCGAGATTCTCGAGAACGAACTCGCCCTCGAGCACAACCTTCATTTCGTCGTACTCGTAGAGGTAATCGAGGGGATTGTCCGTGCGCCGGAGTTCGAAGTAGCCTGCCGACATCTCGGACCCGTCCGGGTTTGCGTACACGTCGTCGATGAAGCCTTCGGTGCCCGGGTACTCCGCAACCGGCATCTGCGGCAGAGACTTCCAGAAATCTGCGGTGACGCGGAACGGTGCGACGGTCCGTCCGATCGCACTGGAATCGACAACGGTCATTGGGGTCCTCCTGGGGATGGGATTGTGCAATCGCTACGTCGATCACCATGCGATGAAACTGAAGATAATGGCAGGAAACCATGCCGTGGGTTACGTGCTCGTAAACGCGCGTGACAAGGAGGTTTATTTGCAAGAAGCACGCATGCCCGCTCTCATCGTGCGCGCCGCCCGCGCGGCCGGACTGCCGCCGCCGATCGACAGCGTGGTCGCACAACTCGACGACGACGGCCTCCTCACGGCCGAAGCCGAACATTCGTGGGGCCTCGGATTCGTCGGGATGTCGGAGATCCACCCCGCCCAGCTGCAGGCGATCCACCGGGTTTTCACCCCCTCTCCCGACCAACTCGACTGGGCGCGGCGTGTCTTACTCGTTCGAAGCAGCAGGGCACGCCGCACTGCGCATGCCGGATGAGACTTCGTCGACGCCCCGGTCGCAGCCCGGGCCACGGACCTGTTGCGCCGCAACCAGCGGATAGCCGATTCAAGCGGGCATGCGGGAGCGGCGGTGATTAGGCCGATTTCACCGATACCTGAAGGCATCACCGATCGTCCCGGCGCCCTTCACCGCACGCGATCCTGACCAGAAATTTTCCTGCGAGAAGAACGAGACGGGTGCTGCATGATGCCCCGATTGAGCCATCATGGCTTGCGCTGGTGCCATCTTGGTGCCATATTGGTGCCATGGACTTGACCTCGTACGTGAGCAACCATGGACGCGAGTTCGCCACACACGCCGAAGCCGGCGGCGACGACGCGCCCTGCACGTTGGTCGAGCACCTGACCGGGTCACTCGAGTCGGGGATCCGGACGACCCAGCGCGTCAAACAGACGACGCGGCGCCTCACCCGCCGGGTGCGGTAGCCGCACCGCCTCCCACCACACCGCGTCCCCGACCTGCGGGGATGTCTCGCCCACCCATCAGAAGGGGACAGTCATGCCCAATTTCGATACACCCGAACCGATTTCCGTCACGCTCGAGCTCGGCGTCGGCAATGTGCAGGTCACCGCGAGCGACCGCACCGACACCACCGTCGATGTCCGCCCGAGCGACGAATCCGATGAGTCGGACGTGCACGCCGCCCAGCGGGTCCGCGTCGACTACGCGAACGGCGTGCTCCAGGTCTCGGGGCCCAAAGCGCGCGTTTTCGACTTCTCCCACAAGACCAGGTCGGTGGAGGTGTCCATCAACCTCCCCAGCGGTTCGCAGGTGTCCGGCGAGGTACAGGTGGGAGACCTCAGCGGCACCGGCCGACTCGGGGAGTGCAGGTTCAAGACCTCGGCCGGGAACGTCCGGCTCGAGCGGAGCGGCCCCCTGCGTGTGGACACCGCGGCCGGTCACGTCACCGCGGACGGCGTCGCGGGCAACGCCGAGATCCACACCGGCTCCGGGAGGGTTCGCATCGGAGCGACAGAGGGCTCCGTGGCCGTCAAGAACTCCAACGGCGACACCATGATCGACGCGGCCACCGGCAACGTCCGGGTGCGCTCGACGAACGGCGACATCTCCGTCGACCGGGCCGGCGCGGGGGTCGAGGCGAAGACGTCCAACGGCAGCATCCGCCTCGGCGAGGTGGCCCGTGGCTCGGTCGAGCTCGGGACTGCGATGGGCGACCTGGAGATCGGCATCGCCGAGGGCACCGCCGCACGGCTGCAGGTGAACAGCAAGTTCGGGCAGGTGCACAACCTGCTGGACGACACCACCCGGCCCGAGGCGTCCGACGAGACCGTCGAGGTGCGCGCACACACCTCGTTCGGCGGCATCACGATCCGCCGTTCGTGATCCCCTTCTGGCCCTGGAGAAAGGGAAACCATGACCACCGAGCAATCTCAGCCGGCGACTGAAGTGACCAGGTTGCGAAAGTCGTTCGGCGGCCCCGCGTTCGAGAACCAACCGATGCATCTCGACGTGGACCAGGACCGCTGCATCGGCGCCGGCATGTGCGTACTGACCGCTCCCGAGGTATTCGACCAGAACACCGAGGACGGCCGGGTGCTTCTGCTCGATCCCACACCACCACCCCCGCAACACACGTCAGTCCGCCAAGCCGCCCACACCTGCCCCGCCGCGGCAATCACGATCCTCGACCGGTAACCGCCATCAGACACCACTCACGCTGACACCACCGGCCGTCCGGTATCCCGCACGACACCCGGGGAACCCGACTACCGCCACGAAAGGAATTCCGATGAGTCGAACGATTCCCACCCAGCACGGCCTCCCCATGGATCGCGATGCGGGCCCCTTCGACCCGCCCCGACAGATCACCCGGCTGCGCGAAGCTCGCCCCGTCAGTCCCATGATCTTCCCCGACGGTCACGAGGGCTGGCTCGTCACCGGTTACGACGCGGTCCGCCGGCTCATGGCCGACACCCGACTCAGCTCCCGCCAGGACATCGGCATTCTCCACGTGCCCTACGAGACCCCCGGCATGCCCGCCGCCACCGAACCGTCCCCGCAAATCCCGGGCCTGTTCATCGCCATGGACCCGCCGGACCACACCCGGCTGCGGCGCAAACTCACCGGCGCCTTCACCGTCAAACGCATGAAGCAGCTCGAAGACCACATCACCGACATCGCCGAGCGGCAACTGGACGAGATGGCGCGCCTGACCCCGCCGGTCGACCTGGTCAAGGAGTTCGCGCTGCCGGTGCCCTCGCTGGTGATCTGCGAACTGCTCGGTGTCCCCTACGCAGACCGCGAGAACTTCCAGGTCAACTCCGCCAAGTTCCTGGTCAAGGACCAGCCGCTCGACGAGAAGATGGCCGCGTACATTGCACTGACCACGTACCTTTCCGACCTCGTCACCAGCAAACGCGCCGCCCCCGGCGAAGACATACTCTCCGACCTGGCCCGCCATGACGACCTCACCATCGAGGAGCTGACCGGTGCCGCCTTCCTGCTGCTACTCGCGGGCCACGAGACCACCGCCAACATGCTGGCACTGGGCACCTTCGCGCTTCTGGAGCACCCGGAGCAACTAGCCGAGCTGCGCGCCGACCCGGACCTGCTACCCGATGCCGTCGAAGAACTCCTGCGCTACCTGGCCGTTGCCGACATCTTCTATCGCTACGCCACGGAAGACATCGAACTCGGCGGCGAAACAATCCGCAAGGGATCGACCGTCGTCGTCTCACTGCTGGCCGCCAACCGCGACCCCCAGCGATTCGACGACCCCGACACACTCGACATCCGTCGCAAGGCCCGCGGTCACCTGTCCTTCGGTCACGGCGTCCACCAATGCCTCGGCCAGCAACTGGCCCGCATCGAGATGCGCGCCGGTTTCGCCGGACTGCTACGCCGCTTCCCCACTCTCGAACTCGCCATCCCCGCCGACGATGTGAAACTCAGAACCGATATGAACATCTATGGTGTCCACGAACTACCGGTCACCTGGATGGAAACGGCCCGGTAACTCGCCAGGTCATCGTCGAGAGGTGGGCGAAGCCGGCATGCGGCGACCGCCAGATGGAGGCGGCCTGCCGGTGGACCGACACCACGCCGCGCTTGGCTACCGCCCGCCATACCGGGCGACCGTCGGTAGTGTCGAAACATGGGCAAGCCCACGGTCCCGAGCGGCACGGTGCATGGAGTGCCAACAGATCTACGACAGGCATTGGTCGATAACGGCCCGGCACTGGCCGCGTGGAACGACATCACACCCTTGGCACGCAATGAGTGGATCTGCTGGGTCGAGGATGCCAAGCTCGATGAGACGAGACGGCGTCGGATCAAGAGGACGCATACCGAACTGGCTGAGGGCAAGCGCCGCCCATGCTGCTGGCCTGGTTGTCGTCACCGGGAAAAGACCGGCAAGTAGGAGTTCTTCGTGCTCGCGGTATGGGGGTCGATCTGTATTGCGGTACTCCTCAGGCTTCCGGGATTTCGAGGCCGAATGTCTCGCGGGTGATGTCGTCAGGTTCCGGTCCGCCGCGCACCCCGGTGTCGAGAGCGTCGATCGCGGTGAGCTGATCGGCGGTGAGCTCGAAGTCGAAGACGTCGAAGTTCTCGGTGATACGCGACGGGGTGACCGATTTCGGAATCACCTGGCGGCCCTGCTGCAGGTGCCACCTCAGCATCGTCTGGGCCGGCGTCTTCCCGTGTGCCGCTGCGATGTTCTTGATCGTGGGATCGTCGAGTGTGGAGCCGTGGGAGCCGTTGCGGTAGAAGGTGATGCCACCGATCGGAGACCACGCTTGGGACACGATCCCTCGTGCGGCGTTGGCCGCGAGCACGTCGGATTGACGGAAGTACGGATGTACCTCGATTTGGTTGACCGCCGGCACCACCGATGTTTCGTCCCGCAGTCGCGCGAGGCGGCCGGACATGAAGTTGCTGACACCGATGGCGCGGACGCGGCCATCCGCGAGCAGCGTCTCGAGCGCCTTGTAGGCCTCGACGGTGAGGGTGAACTCGCCGGGCAGAGCCTGGTGCAGTATCAGCAGGTCGATCTGATCGATTCCGAGTTTGCGTGCGCTCTTGTCGAAGGCATGCAGCGTCGCGTCGTAGCCGTAGTCGGTGATCCAGATCTTGGTCTCGATGAAGATGGCCGAGCGATCGATGCCCGAACGGCGTATGGCTTCACCGACCTCGCGTTCGTTCTGATAGGCAGCGGCGGTGTCGATGTGCCGGTATCCGGTCTCCAGTGCCGCCTCGACCGCAGTAACAGTGTCATCGGGCGGGGTCTGGTACACCCCGAAACCCAATGCGGGCATCGTGATTTCGTTGTTCAATGTCAATTCGGGGATGGTCATGATTCAACCTTAGGATCGGTCAGCACGCGCGGGGAGTGACGCACTGAGCAGTTGTCATGCCGCGGATCTCGTGCGGCGGGTGTATGCGGAGCCAACCCGCAATGCGGCGCCCACCAGGATCATCGGCGCGGCCGTGGCCCGACCGGAAACTGCGGTTGTCACGGCCGGACCGCGACCTTGAGCGCGTCGCGGGCATCCATCGCGGCATAGCCCTGCGGCGTCTGAGCAAGTCCGACGGTCCGGTCGAACACCTTCCCCGGCTGCACGATGCCGCCCAGGACTGCCGGAAGCAGCTGCTCGATATACGCGCGCACCGGCGCCGGACCACCGGTCAGGGTGACGTTCGGCCCGAACAGGCTCCCGAACCCGACCGGCGCGTCCTCGTACTGGGGCACCCCCACACGACTGATCGTTCCGCCCGCGCGGACGACGCCCACAGCCTGATCGTAGGCGGGCCGGTGACCGACCGCCTCGAGGACGATCGCGCTGCCCAGGCCGCCGGTCAGCTCACGAACCTTCGCGATTCCCTCCTCACCACGCTCGGCAACCACATCGGTCGCACCGAACTCGCGACCGAGATCGGTGCGCACCTGGTGCCGCCCCATCAACACGATCTGCTCGGCACCGAGCTGGCGAGCCGACAGCACCGCCATCAACCCGACCGCCCCGTCACCGATCACGGTCACCACACTGCCCTCGCCGACGCCGCCGCGGATCGCGGCATGCCAGCCGGTGCCGTACACATCCGACAACGTCAACAAGGAGTCGAGCAGCGCATCGTCGGCGTCCTCGCCCACCGGCACCTTTACCAACGTGCCGTCGGCCAGCGGCACCCGGACCGCCTCGGCCTGACCACCCGCCGTACCCAGCGAGGCGTCATTCCAGAACCCGCCACGCACACACGAGGTCTGCAGACCCGCAGCGCAGAACGCGCACGTGCCACACGACACCGCGAACGGTGCAATGACGAAGTCACCGACACGCAACGTCCTCACATCCGAACCGGTTGCTTCGACGACACCGATGAACTCGTGCCCCATCGATCTGCCCGCAGGATCGACCTCCATGGAGTGATAGGGGTGCAGGTCGCTGCCACACACGCAGGCCCGCACGATCCGAACCAGAGCGTCGGTGGACGACTGGATGGTGTGATCAGGAACATCGATGACACGGACATCGCCCGCGCCGAACATGTACGTCGCTTTCATGCCACCCAGTTGACCTCCATTCCGGCCGCGCGGGGAGTCACGGACGTTCCGGGTACTGCCAGTACCTCCCACATCCGGCGATCGCTGCCTACCGTGGACTCATGAGCTCGACCGACCTGCGCACCGAAATCCGCGAGTTCCTCAGCACGCGGCGCGCACGCATCACCCCTGAGCAGAGCGGACTACCCGTGTACGGCGGTAACCGCCGCGTCAAAGGCCTGCGCCGCGAAGAGGTCGCCATGCTCGCCGGTGTCTCGGTCGACTACTACGTCCGCATGGAACGCGGCAACCTCGCCGGCGCCTCCGACAGCGTCCTCGACGGCCTCGTCGTCGCCCTGCAACTCGACGACGCCGAACGCGACCACCTCTTCGCCCTCGCCCGGCAAGCACAGGCAAGCACCACCCGCCGCCCCCGCACTCCACCGGTGACCGTGCGTCCGGCAATCCAGCAAGTACTCGATGCCATCACGGACGCACCGGCCTGGGTCCGCAACGGCCGCCACGACATCATCGCGATGAACGACCTCGCGCGCGCCCTCTACTCCCCCGTGCTCGCCGACCCCCGCCGCCCCGCCAACACCACCCGATTCGTCTACCTCCACCCCCAGGCAGCCGCAGACTTCTTCGTCGACTACGACACCATCGCCAGGGACGCAGCCGCCATGCTCCGACTCGAAGCAGGCCGCAACCCCCACGACAAAGCACTCATCGCACTGGTCGGGGAACTGTCCACCCAAAGCGAACTATTTCGCCAACGCTGGGCATCACAAGACGTCCGCTTCCACCGCAGCGGCCGAAAGCGCCTGCACCACCCCGCCGTCGGCCAACTCGACCTCGACTTCGAAGCACTCGAACTGCCTTCCGAACCCGGCCTGCAACTCAACATCTATACCGCAGCCGCCGGCACACCCACCGCCGACGCCCTCACGCTCCTCGCTTCCTGGGCCGCTAGCCAGGAACGACTCGGCACCGAACACGACGCTCCCAGCAGACCGCACTGACCCCCGCGCACAGACGATCGGTGGGCCGCCACCCGTGCGCCAACGGCAGCAGCACACCGGATCATGACCAGATTCAGGAGAGTCAGAGTTGGAGGCCGGCGTGCCGGTTGGTGTCTTTGTAGAGCAGATAGCGGAAGCGACTCGGCCCGCCCGCGTAGCACGCCTGGGGACAGAAGGCGCGCAACCACAGGAAGTCGCCCGCCTGCACTTCGACCCAATCCTTGTTGAGCAGATACACCGCCTTGCCTTCGAGGATGTACAGGCCGTGTTCCATGACATGCGTCTCGGGGAACGGAATCGCACCTCCCGGTTCGAAGGACACGATGTTGACGTGCATGTCGTGGCGGATGTCGTTCGGATCGGCGAACCGCTGGGTCTTCCACGCCCCGTTCGTGCCGGGCATCTCGACGCCCACGACATCGCGCTCCCGGGTCACGAAGGACTCGGGCACCTCGATGCCGTCGACCTGCTGATAGGTCTTGCGGATCCAATGGAACGTCCCGGTGGCCGGACCGTGGTTGTGCAGGGTCCACCGGGCGCCGGGAGCGAGGAATGCGTAGCCGCCCGCATCCAGCACATGCTCGACCCCGTCGAGTGTGAGAGTCAGCGCACCGTCGACAACGAACACCACCGCCTCGGCGCCCGGATCAGCATCGGGACGGTCACTACCGCCACCAGACGAGACCTCGACGATGTACTGCGAGAAGGTCTCCGCGAATCCCGACAACGGCCGCGCCAGCACCCACGCCCTGGTTCCGTTCCAGTGTGGCAGCAGACTGGCGGTGATATCGCTCATCGTGCGACGCGGCAGGACCGCGTAGGACTCCGTGAAGACCGCGCGGTCGGTGGTCAGGTCGGTTTGCGGCGGCAGGCCGCCTCGCGGAACGAAGTAGTTCATGCTGTCCTTATCGGGTTGTCGGGATAGGGGCGGCGGCATGCCGGCGTGGTGTCGATTTTCCGCCTGTGGTCCAGTGTCCTATGGGTACATAGCTGATCACATGTGGGTGACAGGACCGCCCCGGGCGTCCCCTGCTCGATTACTGGAACTTCGCCTCGGAGATTGATCCCGTCGAGAGTGCCGATCCCACCCAGCAAGCCGGCGAACCCGAAGCACCTCGATCCGGCATTGTCGACCAGATGGCCGGCCCGCGTCTGGCGTACCGTAGAGCGGTGCGCTACGAGGTAGGTGAGTCCGATACCGCGACCGCATTGGGCAGTGGTGACGTTCCGGCACTGGCGACCCCACGGCTGATTGCGTGGATGGAGGCGGCCACCATCGCCTGCGCCGCACCGTTCATCGGGGCGGGCCAGACGACGGTCGGGACCGCTGTCCGTATCGAGCACCTCGGCCCCACGCCGGTCGGCGCCGGCGTCGAGATCGCTGCCGAGCCCCCAGCCGCCGCTGTCGGCCATCGGCTCACCTTCACCGTGCGAGCGATCGACAGCTCGGGGAAGGTTGTCGCGTCGGGTGAGATCGACCGGGCGATCGTCGACCGCGACCGGTTCCTCGATGCGTCGTCCCCCGGGGACGACAACCGCTGATCGAACAACGAATCGCGCAGCGCTGAAGACCGTCGATTCACTATGGTGACGATCTGGCCATGCTGTGTCCGGTCAGCTCGGACCCTTTCTTCCCACGAGATGAAAGACGCGGCTGAGTTGGCGGTAGGGGTCTCGTCGGCTGGCCTTGAGTTCGACTGCGGCCGCCGCCGCCACCTGCTTCGAATCGCTGGGGTCCAACTCGGCTCCACTGAAATCGAGCCAATCGACAAACAGCCACACCCCGTACCAGCGTAGGGGTTCCACGCCGCGGCTCCGCAGGAGCTCGCTGAGTTCCTCCACCGTGTCGGCTCGAGTAGGCACTCCCAGCACCCCGACCTCTCCCCTGGTGTCGAACGATGCCAGAGCGTCGTCCCATCGCAGTTCCAAGGCCGGGCGCACTGCCATCGCCTTGGCGTTGCCCGCCATGATCGAGACGACGCCGCCGGCAGCAGTACACTGGCACAGCTGTTCGACCAATGGCTCCGGCCGCTCCAGGTATCCGAGCACGCCATGACACAACACGGCGGCGAAGCGTTGACCGTTCACCGCCTCGTCGGCGTTCTCACCGTCGGCCTCCACGAGTGTCACCCGTCGCTGCGCCTCAACAGGCAACTGCTGGAGTCGCTGTCGAGCTTTGTCCAGCATCGCCGACGACGGGTCTAGCAGCGTCACGTCGTAACCGGCGTGGGCCAGCGGGAACGATTGATGACCTGCGCCGCCGCCGACGTCGAGCACAGACGCTGGAGGCGCCGGCAAATGCTCCAGCAGCTGCTGGTGCAGCACATAGGTGCGCACGCGTCCCTTCACCGAGGCATACGCCTCATCGGCAAATTGGTCAGCCAAACCGGCCCAAGCGTCATCGCCCACCACACCAAGATAATGCCGCGTCTTGTGCCCCAATCCGTAACCGGCCGTGCCCGGTCGACTTCTGCACCGGATCCCGCCGCAGACCTGTCGACGGCACGGAGGCTGCCGGGGTGGACGGTTCGTCGATCCGCTCGAGACCTTCCACTGAATCTGCGCGATCCGAACGATTCCCATTCCGTCACCGTTCGGTGACAGTGTTCGCATGGATCCACGTCGGCGTGTAGCTGCACCTCGATAGTGGTGAGCGCCGCAGAGAGAGCCGCGTCGGCCCGCGCCACGGCCACCGACCAGAACGGAAGAGACGACACCCATGACCGCTAGCCCCTTCGATCTCACCTACACCGCTGCCGAGGACCGCTACGAGAAGGTCCCGTACCACCGCACCGGAAACTCCGGTCTCGATCTGCCTGCCTTCTCGTTCGGCCTGTGGCAGAAGTTCGGTAGCGACTACGCTTTTGCGACGCAGAGGGAAATCATCCTCCATGCGTTCGACCTGGGCATTACCCACTTCGACAACGCCGACCGCTACGGTCCACCGCATCGCGCAGCCCAGAAGAACTTCGGCGCCGTGCTCGCCAAAGACCTCGCGGCTTACCGGGACGAGCTCATCCTGTCGACCAAGGCAGGCAACCCGATCGGTCCGAGCCCGTATCTCAGGGGCGGCTCGCGCAAATCGATTCTCGCCTCGCTCGACCACACTCTGCGCGACCTCGGCACCGACTACGTCGATATCTTCTACCATCACAGCCCCGACCTCAGCACGCCGCTGGAAGAGTCCGTCGGTGCGCTGGTCAGCGCGGTGGAGCAGGGCAAAGCGCTCTACGTCGGCATCTCCAACTACCTGCCCGATCGCACCCACGAAGCCGCCGAACTGCTGCGCCAGGCCGGCGTTCCGCTGCTCATTCACCAGGCGCGCTACTCGATCTACGACCGTCGCCTCGAACAAAACGGATTGCTGGACACCGCCCGCCAGGACGGATTCGGGCTGATCGTGTATTCACCCCTGGCGCAGGGTCTGCTGACCGACAAGTACCTGGAGACGATTCCCGAGCGCGCACGAGCACAGAACAGCACGTTCCTGACGCCGGATGTAATCGACGAGACCTACCGACAGCGCACCGCCGAGCTCAACAAGATCGCCGAGGCACGCGGCCAGTCACTCGCGCAACTCGCGCTGCAGTGGGTACTGCGGCGGCCGGAGGTCACCTCGGCGCTGATCGGAGCGAGTTCGACCGAGCAACTCGACCACAACATCGCGGCCCTGAATTTTCCGGCGCTCACCGACGAAGAACTCGCGCTCATCGAGGAACACGGTGTGCACGGGACCGGACTCGGGCTCTGACCGCCGAGAATATTCCGGCGTGCGTCGTCCGCCGGGATTCGTTGTGTGACAGAGCCACCAGCCGATGACAACCAGTCACCCGCTCGCGCCGGCAGCGCGGGCGGGCGACTGTCACCGTTTGTTCAAAGCTGTTGCGGGGAAGCATAAGTAGCGCTCCCCCGGCTCATTCGCGCAGCAACGGCAGGAGCTGATTCCCCTGACGCTCGATCTCCGGCAGATACGGGGTGTCGGAGAGCACGAAGTGGGTGATGCCGAGATCCTGGTACTTGCGCAGCGACTTCGCGACGTCCTCCGGGGAGCCGACGAGCCAGGTGGTGCCGGCGCCGCCGCCACCGACCTTCCCGGGTGCGGTGTACAGGTTGTCGTCGAGCACGTCGCCACGGGTAGCCAGGTCGAGGAGTCGCTGTTGTCCCACGGCTGTCGGGCGATGCGGGTCCTGCGGCGGCGCACCCTGGTTCTTCGCCATCTCCGCTACCTTCGCCTCTGCCTCGGCCCATGCCTGCCCGGTCGTGTCCCGGACGAAGGTGGTGATCCGCAGGCCGAACTCGAGCGGCGCATGCTCTCGGCCGAGTTCCTCACTCAGTGACCGCAACCGCTCGATGCGCTCCTGCACACCCACGAGCGGCTCTCCCCAGAAGAGCTGTACATCGGCCTCGGTCGCCGCAACATGCTCGGCGGCTTCGGACGCGCCACCGAAGTAGAGCTTCGGGTGGAGCCGGCCTCCGTGTGGCGAGATCCGGGGCAGCACCGTGGAATCGGTGACCTGGAAATGCTCACCCCGGAAGGTGACGTTCTCCTCCGTCCACAGCTTGCGGACGAGCTGGAGGAACTCCTTGGTGCGGGCGTAACGGTGAGCCTGGTCGCTCTCGTGTTCGCCGTACGCTCCGAGGTTGTCCTTCCCCGACACGATGTTGATCCGGACCCGGCCACCGGTCAGGTGGTCGAGAGTAGCGACAGCGGAGGCGAAGTGAGCCGGTCGCCAGTAGCCGGGTCGGATCGCGATGAGCGGCTCGAACGTCGCCGTCCTGGCCGCAAGGGCGGCGGCGACGGTGAGTGTGTCGGGCCGACCCCAGCCGGTGCCGATCAATGCCCCTTTCCAGCCGTGTTCCTCGAGGGCCTTCGCCTGCGCCGTGAGGGTGTCCAGGCTGTTGTGGTCGACCGTGACGGCGTCGCCGCGGTGTCCCGGGGTGACCTGATTCGGGATGTACCAGAGGAATTCGAGACTCATGGGATGGTGATTCCTGTTCGATGGTGATGATGACCAGGACGAAGAGCAGCGGCCGCGCACGGAGCTGCGCGGCGTCGCCACCGCTCGGTCCCCGCTGTGAGCGGTGCGCGGGTCACGTGCCCAGGCCTCGCCACTGGCGACCTTCGTCACGAAGCCATTGCGTCACTTCCCTACTTTCGCCCGAGGGATGCACCCGACCGGACGACGTGACCAGCATCCGGACATCGCGAGACTAACCCCGGTTGCCACCGTGCACGTCCCCGCGTTCAGTCCCCCATGGAGAGAAACAGGACCTGACGTGCCACAGTTCGACGCAACGGGACATAAATTCCTCCCGATCGGAAATGCCCAGTGCACCTTGCACCTTCATCGATGCCCCTTCCTTGGACACCATTGGCGTCAAGATGATTTCAACCCTCGAAGCATGGATGAAGACGGTGAATCATCAACCGAAATTGCGTTTTCATCGACGGAGAATGTGAATGCCCTCTGAACTAGCATTCTCGACACTTCACGTCAGCGAGGTGTCTTGGTTCGATCCCGACGCGGAGGCATTGCGAGCGGCCATGGCCGACGAAGTGGGGCCGCGATACTCCGACCGAGTATCGACTGCAGACCGGGCCGCCACCAATGCGGTTGACCCGACATCCGTTTTCGTCACAGTGGTGGTGTACACCGCCGAGGTGACGACCGGCAAACGAGAAGCGGTCGGTCACGCCGCACTCCGGTGGAACGGCGACGACCTCGAGTTGAAACGGATGTTCGTCACAGTGGAGCATCGCGGAACCGGCGTGTCGACAGCGTTGTTGAGCGCAGTCGAGGATGCCGCCAGGAAGGCGGGGCGCCCCCGCCTGATTCTCCAGACCGGCGACCGGCAACCCGACGCGGTCAGGTTGTACGAGAAGAGTGGCTACTCGCGGATTCCGATCTTCTCCCCGTACGAGATCTTGCCCTTCTCGAATTGCTTCGAGAAGGTATTCGGTGAAGGGTGACGGATCGCCGCACTCCACGTAACAGACGAGGTGCGGACGACGTCGGCGTCGACCAACGCCACGGCTCGCCCGTTCTCGGACACGACGACCGGCCCCCGGTGCCCCCGGATTCGTCGCACGGCCACCGTCAGCTCTTCGGTGACTCCCACGACGGGCAACGGCTGATCGACGTGCACGCCGACCGGGTCGTCGTCCGGAGCGTCTGACAGCGCCGCGGCACCGACGAACCCCAGGATCTCCGCGACCACGACCGGACCGGTGACCGGGCGCGCCAGCGCGACGGGTAGCACCGGGGTGTCGGCGAGCACGTCACGCGCCTCCGCGACGGTTGCGGTGGACGGCACTGCCCGGGGTGCGCTCCCCCGGCCGCCCAGTGCGTCACCCACAACGGGTCCGGTCGCTGCGTGGTAGAGCGGGAAGCCCAGCCGTCCCAGCCACTCGTTGTCGAAGTACTTCGACAGGTAGGCCCGGCCCGAGTCCGGGACGATCACGACCACGACGTCGTCCGGACCGAGGGTCCGCGCGACCCGCAGGGCGGCGGCGACCGCTGTACCGGCGGAACCTCCGACGAGGAGGCCTTCCTCCCGGGCGAGGCGGTGCAGCACCGTGAGCGCCTCGATGTCCGGGATCCGCTCGAGTCGATCGACGACGTCCGGGTGATAGGAATCCGGCCACTCGTCGTGCACGGTCTGCGGGTGCAGGAAATGCCCCACGGATTCGATGTACCAGGCCTGTCCGTCTCCCCCGCCGTATACGGAGGTCTCGGGATCCGCACCGATGATCTGCACGGCCCCGCCGGAGATCTTCGTCAGGAACTCCCCCGTCCCCGTGATGGTCCCACCGGTTCCGACACCGGCGACGAAATGAGTGACTCGGCCCTGGGTCTGACGCCAGATCTCCGGTCCGGTCGTGGTGCGGTGCGCGTCGGGATTGGCCGGGTTGTCGTACTGGCCGGCGAGCCAGCCGCCGGGAATCTCCGCCGCGAGTCGAGTGGCCACGTTGCGTACGAACTCGGGATGATGGCTGGGCCGGCCGCCCGGTGTCACATGCACCTGCGCCCCGTGTGCCCGCAGCAACGCGATCTTCTCGACGCTCGTCTTGTCCGGTACCACGACTACGGAACGGTATCCCCGAGCGGCGGCGACCAACGTCAGCCCGACTCCGGTATTGCCCGAGGTGCCTTCCACGACGGTGCCTCCGGGCAGGAGTTCCCCGGATTCCTCAGCCGCGTGGATCATGGCGAGGGCGGCGCGATCCTTCACACTTCCGCCGGGGTTGAGGAACTCGAGCTTGGCATACACCGTCGCGGAAATGCTTCCGGTTACCCGGTTCAACCGGACGAGGGGGGTGTTGCCGATGGCGTCGGTGATCGAGTCGTAGACTCCGAGGCTCTCAGCATCGACTGCGGGGGGATCGAGGATGGTCATGCGTCTGCCTTTCGAGGCCGCCCGGGTGTCACTCGGTCAGCATCGCAAGAGCGGTCGTCGAAGAACAGGATTCGCGTCACGCCGATCAGATCTTCAGTGGCTCGCCACCCAATAGCGCATCGAGTTCACCCCGAAATCCTGGAGATTCGAATTCTTCTCGTGTGCTGGCGAATGGGCTGTAATTCGGGGCGACCGAGAGCGAAGGGGGTAGTCGAAAAGATGTCGACACCGGTGATGACACTGCAGCCTCACGACACCGAGTTGTGGCAGTGGCGATTGTCTGCGCGTTGCCATGAAGCGGATGCGGAGATCTTCTTCCCGGCGGACGCCGAACGCAGGAACGCTCGCTCCGAGCGGGAAAATCTCGCCAAGGAGTTCTGCCGCGGCTGCGCGGTGGTGGAGGAATGCCTCGAGTATGCCCTCCACACCGGCCAACAGCACGGCGTCTGGGGTGCGACGACACCGGGCGAACGGCTGGCACGTCTCGGCCGGTGAGCGAATACCGCGTTCGGCGTTCTCAGAGGGGCGAGAACACCGACGTGGTGGATGGCCCCGTCAACGACATCTTCTCGAGACGAGTCGGCGGGGTCTCCGTCCGTTCGATCGCGGCACCGGAACAGTCCGTCGAACTTCCCCTGCGGGCCGTCCGTGATCCAGATCGGACACCGGTGACATCGAGGATGCCCTGCCGGTACTTCCCGCGATCGGGGAGCAATCCTCAGGTCGTCCCGGTCTCGGCGGCCAGGGAGCGGAGGGCCTCGACCCGGGTGCCCACGACGTGTCGGCGGGCCAGTTCTTCCGCTCCGTCCGCGTCTCGAGCACGGAGCGCCTGGTAGAGCTGCTCGTGCTCGCCGCACATGGTGTCGCCGTCGTCGCGGGTCGAGGTGAGGTGGAACAGACGTCGCAGTCGCGCATCGAGTGGCGCCATCAGATCTTGCAGCAGGGGGTTGTGGGATGCCTCGACGATCGTCCGATGGAAGTCCGCGTTGAGCGCGACGACCTGGCGGGTCTTCCCGGTCTCGGCGGCGGCGAGGGAACGGGCCACGATTGCACGGAGGGCCTCGAGTTCGCCGGCGGTGGCGTGCAGAGCTGCCAGCCGCGCCGCCAGCCCCTCGAGGCTTTCGCGCACATCGAACAGATTCTCGGCCGCCGCCGCGTCGAATTTCGCGACCACCGCGCCGCGTCGTGGTGCCACCGTCACGAATCCCTCGGATTCCAATCGCTGCAGCGCCTCGCGCAGTGGGATCCGTGACAAACCGAACTCCTCGGACAGTTCCCGCTCGACCAGCCGGAACCCGGCCGGATATCGGCCTTCGATGATTCGCTCACGCAATTCGATGTAGGCGCGATCTCGCAGTGACTGATGGGTGCCGCCGATCGAGGCGGAGCGCTGCGCGGTGCGGCGGGTGGTCATTGCGCGACTCCAGGTTCGAGGGACGGGGCCTGCTCGGTCGCAGACTCTCCCTCGCATCATTGCAGGCTTCGGCGATCTCTTCCGCACCCGGGTCATTTGGTATACCGTAGACCAAACTTCGTCCCGGACGCTCAATCCGAACCATCCCTGACCTGCATGTTGATACCTCTATACCTACCCCCGGAGAGAAACTGATGCACCAATCGGTCGGCACCGCGCCCGATCCCACCGCCCCCGGCACTGCGACACCCACGGCTCTGGAAGACGTCACACTTCCCTGCGGGCGCCGCGCCGACGTCGGACTCCGCGGCGATCGGATCGAATCCGTCGACGATCACCGGCCCGGTCGCCACCGGCCCGGCGCCTATCGCCTCGGCGGCGCCCTGCTCCTGCCCGCGCTCGTCGACGGACACTGCCATCTGGACAAAACCCTGCTCGGCTCGGCGTGGCAGCCTCACCGAACCTCACGGACGCTGCGCGAGCAGATCACCACCGAGCGACTATCGCGCCGCGACACGCAGGCGCCGGCCACCGAACGCGCCGCGGCCCTCGCCCGGCGCATGGTGTCGCTCGGCACCGGGCACGTACGCTCTCACGTCGACATCGACCCGGACGTGCAACTCACAGGCCTGCACGCGCTCCTCGAGGTGCGCGAACAGTTCCACACGCGACTCGGTATCCAACTCGTCGCCTTTCCACAGAGTGGGGTCGTCACCGCCCCGGGGGTGGCCGACCTCCTCGATGCCGCACTCGCCGACGGCGCCGACGTCATCGGAGGACTCGACCCCGCCGGATTCGACGGCGATGTCGACGGTCAGCTGAACGTCGTCTTCGGGCTCGCGGAACGGCACGGCGCCGGTGTGGACATCCACCTACACGACGGCGGTGAGGCAGGCGCCCACCAGCTGCACGAAATCGCCACGCGAACAAAAGCATTGGGTCTGGTCGGGAAGGTCACCGTCAGCCACGCCTATGCGCTCGGGCAACTCGACGACCACGAGCTGGACCGGGTGGCCGAGGCGCTCGCCCGAGCCGGAGTCGCGATCATGACCAACGGCCCGAGCCGGTCGATGCCCCCGGTGCTCCGCCTGCGTGAACACGGAGTCCGGGTCTTCGCCGGGTCCGAGAACATCCGCGACACCTGGTGGCCGTACGGCACCGCCGACATGCTCGAACGTGCAACCATCATCGGCCTGCAGGGCGAGCTGATGACCGACGACGACCTCCGGTATGCCGCCGCCCTCGCCACCGACGAGGCCGCAGCCGCCCTCGGCCTGACCGACTACGGGCTGGCTCCCGGCAAACGCGCCGACCTGGTGGCCGTCGCCGCGGGCAGTGTCCCCGAAGCCGTTGCCTCCCATCCCGAGCGACTTCTCGTCCTCCATGGGGGCCGGATCGTCGGCCCGACCCCCCGCACCACTATCCGCATTCAGCCACCGACCTTCGAGGATTCCCGTGATCACTGACCGAAACGTCTCCCAAGCCAAGGCCCCCGCGCAGAAGACCACCGACGGCAGGCTCGCCGCCGGTCGAATCGGTACGTTCGACCTCGTCTTCTTCGTGGTCGCCGCCGCTGCCCCGCTGACCGTCCTGGCGGGCGTCGCGCCGTTCGCGATCGGGATCGGAGGTGCCGGTGCCCCACTCGCCTACCTGATCGCGGGTGCGTTGCTCACGTTGTTCGCGGCCGGCTTCACCGCGATGAGTCTGTACGTGCGTAACGCCGGCGCCTTCTACGCCTACGTCGCGCGGGGACTCGGCCGGAGCCTCGGCGTCGGGATCGCGTACATCGCCGTGATGTCCTACAACCTCATCACACCGGGGGTCGCCGCCGCCTTCGGTTACTTCGCTTCCGGGACGATCCGCAGTGCGACGGGCGCCGACGTCCCGTGGTGGGTGTTGTCGGGCGTCTGTGTTGTCGCCGTCGGCGTGCTCGGCTGGCTGAAGGTCACACTCAGCGCCAAGGTTCTCGGCGTCGCCTTGATACTGGAAGTGGCATCGCTGCTCGTGATGAATGCGGGAATCCTCGGCGAACGCGGGTTGGCCGCACTGGATGTGAAGTCCTTCGATCCGGCCACGCTCGCGACCGGAGGGGTAGCCGGGATGTTCGTTCTGGTGATCGGCGCGTTCACCGGTTTCGAGGCGACCGCAATCTACGCGGAAGAGGCACGTGATCCGAAGCGGACGGTGCCGCGGGCCACGTACATTGCCGTCGGATTCCTCGCACTGTTCTACGCCGGCGGGGTGTGGCTGATCATGGGCGCCTTCGGCACCGACACCGCGGTCGCGATGGCCGGTTCCGCCGCAGGGCCCGATCTCACCTTCGAGGCGGGTGAACTGTACGTCGGCGCGTGGCTGGCCGACACGATGCACGCACTCATCATCGTCAGCGCGTTCGCCGCCGCCCTGGCCTTCCACAATGCCGCCGCCCGCTACCTCTTCGCCCTCGGCCGGGAGGGACTGCTGCCGCGGTTCCTCGGGAAGGTGTCCGCCCGCCACGGCTCACCGAGCGGCGCCGTGATCGCGCAGACCGTGTTCAGCGCGGTGATCATCCTCGCGGGCGCCGCGTGCGCGGTGGATCCGTACTCGGTGGTGTTCTTGTGGACCAACAGCATCGGTGTCCTCGGCATCATGGCGATGCAGGCATTCGCCGCGCTCGCGGTGTACGCCTTCTTCCGCCGCGACCGGCGGGGCCTCTCGGCGGCGAGAGTGATGTGGGCGCCGCTGATCTCCTGCGCCGGACTCACTGTTCTCACCGTGCTCGCGATCGTGCACTTCGACCTGCTGACGGGACGCTCCGGGCTCGTCAACGTTCTCCTGCTCGCACCGTTGCCGATTGTCGCGGCGGCGGGCCTCTATGTCGCCCTGCACATCCGCCGCTGCGATCCGGCACGCTACGCATCACTCACGAGCGTCGACGTGGAACGGGACCGAGAAACACGATGACCGCCGAAAACACCACCGTCACCGTCTTCCGCGACGTCCGCCCCTTCGGCGGCGCGGTGACCGACTTGATCGCCGTGAACGGCGCACTGGCACACAACATTCCCGACGGAGTCGCCGTCGACTACGTCGACGGCCACGGGAAGGCCGCCGTGCCGACCCTGGTCGACGCCCACATCCATCCGGACAAAACCGCATGGGGCGAGCCGTGGTACAGCAGGCGGACTGCGCACGCGATCGGGGAACTCGTCGCCGGCGACGTCGAACTCCACCACGCCCAACCCACACCCGTCGCGGACCGAGCGCTCCGGCTGATGGCGCACGCCGTCACCCTCGGGACACGAGCGATGCGGGCGCACGTGGACGTGGCGCCGGCGTACGGGCTCGCCGGGGTGGAAGCGGTGGCCACCGCCCGAGATGCCCTGCGCCACGCGATGGACGTCCAGATCGTCGCGTTCCCACAGCACGGTGTCGAACGGACGCCGGGCACCGCGGCACTGCTCGAGATGGCCGCCGACAGCGGGCTGATCGACGTGATCGGAGGGATCGACCCGGCAGGCTTCGACCACACCCCCGGTGGAACCGGAGGAGGCGCCCGCCAACTCGACACGGTCTTCGGGATCGCCGAAAGACACGGTTTGCCGATCGACATCCACCTCCACGACACCGGCGAGACGGGTACCGCGACTCTCACCGACATCGCCGAGCGAACCAGAGCGGCCGGTCTACAGGGCCGGGTCACGGTCAGCCACGCCTTCGCCGTAGCCGAATTGTCCGGCCACACCCTGGATTCGACGGCGAATCTGCTGGCGATGGCGGATATCGCGCTGACGACGGCCGCGCTGTCCACGGCGACGGTATTACCGTTCCGTCTTCTGGCGCAGCACGGTGTGCGGGTCGGGCTCGGGTCGGATGGCGTTCGCGACAACTGGAGCCCATTCGGTGACGCGGACATGCTCCACCGCGCGTGGCTGCTCGGCTGGGCACTCGACGCACGCCTCGACGAGGATCTCGAGGCGTGCTACGAACTCGCCGCCGACGGCGGTGCTGCCGTCATGGGGCTACCGCGGGCCGACCTGCAACCGGGTTCACCCGCCGACTTCATGTTGCTGGACGGAGAATGCGTGCCGCAGATCGTCGTCGACGTCCCCCGTCGGGACACGGTGGTGCGGGCCGGACGGGTCGTCGCTCGCGACGGCATACTCCTCTGAGTCGTCCCGAGGGCGTCGGTCAGGACCGCAGGGGCGCTTGCAGCAGGGTCCGGTCGTCGCCCGGGGCGCTCACCCCGAGCATCGTCGCATCCGACATCGGTAGCCCCACCGCCAACTGCATCGACATCGTCTTGTCGCCGCCGGCGATGAAACTGCCGGCATTCATGCGACTTCCGTCGGAGCGTTGGAGCCAGACGTTGTACGTGCGGCCCTGTGGGAGTCCGGCGACGTCGAGGCTGATTCCGGTTCCCCACGCCCGGTTCTCCACCCGCGCGGAGGCATCCACACCTGCGGCGAGCACCGTGAATGCCACCGGCTGCCCGGGCGGGGCCGTCGAGGTGCCCCCGCGCAGGAAGAACCCGCCGGTCACCAGGCCGACGGCGATCACGACGGCCGCGGCGGCGACTGCGATCCGGTGGTACCGCTTCCGTCCGCGTTCGCGGTCGACCGCCCCGAAGATCGCGTCGGGCAGCGTCGACGACGGCCGGGGCGCAGGTTCGGTGAGCCGGTCCGGGTCCGCCGCCGACAGGGCAGCCGCCACCGGAGTCAGCAGACGCAACTCGGTGCGGCACTCCGGGCAACCGTCCAGGTGGGCGCGAAGTGTGATCGTCTCGCTGTCGTCGAGGCGACCGAGCGCGTACATCCCCAGCATGGTGCGCATCTGCTGGCAGCGGTCAGTGGTCACCATGCCACCCCATTTCTTCGAGTACGAGTCGGAGAGCCTTCAGCGCGTAGTACACGCGACTGCGGACGGTGCCCACGGGAATGCCGAGGTGTGCGGCCACCTCGGTGGCGGGCCGGTCACGCAGGTGAATCTCGACCAGGACGAAGCGGTGCTGATCGGACAGCCGCCGCAGCGCCTCCTCCATCTCGAGCCCCACCAGCAGTTGTTCGAGGGGACGCTCGGGTGCGGGCAGCTCGGGTGGTGCAGCGTCGGCCAGCTCCGGTCGGGCGGCACGAGCCCGGATCGCGTCGATCACCACGTTGCGGCAGATCGCATACAGCCAGGTCCGGAGCGTAGAGCGCCGTGGGTCGTACCGGTCCGCGCCCCGCCACGCACGCAGGAACGTCTCCTGCACCGCCTCCTCCGCGCGACCCCGGTCTCCGAGGGAGCGGTAGGCGAGGGCGAACAGTTCCCTGCCGTGGTCGTCGTAGGCGGCCCGCAACACCGTCTCGTCATCCAAACTTCCCTCGGACTGGTCCCCGCGTGTGCGCACGATACGAAGCCGCACCACTCACCTCCCGAACACCGGATACGGCGTCGGCTCGCCCGACACCCACCGAGGAGTACGGGCGCGGGCGGCGCGGCGTTCACTTCGAATTCTGCCACTCGGGTGCGCGGAGGCGGCCCCGGCAGGTGAACGCGGACCGCCGACCATCCGTACTCCCCAGCACCGAACGACAGGCACACGGGAACGAACGAATGGAGATCTACGAAGATGCTGAAGAAGTCGATTCTTGCGGCGGCCGGCGCCGGCACCGCGATCGCGCTGATCTCGGCGTGCGGCACCGCCACCGACGACGCCCCGCCCGAGGTGCCGCCGTCTGCGTCCGCCGCGGCGAACCCCGAACCGGCAACCCCGGCGGCCGCCGGGCAGGTGGAGCTCGGCACCCGGGACACCGCACTCGGCGCGGTGCTCACCGACGGAGACGGTTTCACGCTCTACCGATTCGATGAGGACACACCCGGCTCCATCCGGTGCACCGGCCCCTGCGCCGAGATCTGGCCGCCCTCACTCGGAGCACCCCGGCCCGACGCCACCCTCGCCGCCCGCACGGGTGCCACGACGCGGCCGGACGGAACCGAGCAAATCACCTACGACGGCCACCCGCTCTACCGGTTCGCGAAGGACACCGCCCCCGGGCAGACGGGCGGCGACGGCGTCAAAGGAACCTGGCACGTGGTGACGGTCGACTCCGCCCATGGATGACGCCACCGCACCCCCGGTCAGGGCGCCACGCCCGGCGGTCAGTCGGCGCAGTGCGCTGCTCGGCCTGGCCGCGGTCGGCGCGATCGCAGCAGCGGACGTCGGCGGGTTCCTCTGCGCGGCGGGGACACTGGACGCCGACGCATTGACCCCGGCACGGCTGACCGACCGATTCGAGGAGGTCGCCGGGCACCACGACGGGTTCCGGCGCAATCACGCCAAAGGAGTCAGCGCGACCGGATATTTCACCGCCACCGGCGCCGGGTCCGCGGTCTCCACGGCCAGTGTTTTCCGGATCGGCCGGATCCCGGTGACCGGCCGGTTCTCACTCTCGGGTGGGAATCCGTCCACTCCGGACGCCGACGCCACGGTCCGCGGGCTGGGGTTGGCGTTCGACCTCCCCGATGGCGAGCAGTGGCGCACCGCGATGATCAACACCCCGGTGTTCCCCGACCGGACGTTAGACGGCTTCTACGAGCGGTTACTCGCATCGAAAGCGGACCCGGCCACCGGCAAGCCCGATCCGGATCGCATGGCGGCGTTTCTTTCCCGCCGCCCCGAGACCGCGGCGGCGATGAACCTCATCCGACAGCATCCACCGACCTCCGGGTTCGACAACAGCACCTACTACGGTCTCAACGCCTTCCTTTGCACCAACGACACCGGAGTCACGGTTCCGGTGCGATGGACACTGGTCCCTGAGGAACCGGCCCGCTCCCCCGGCCTGCCGGGGCGCGATTACCTCTTCGACACACTCACCGCGACAGTCTCGCGTCGACCGTTGCGGTGGCGGATGTTGCTCACGATCGGTCAACCCGGCGATAGGACCGACGACGCCACCCGGCCGTGGCCGCCGACCCGGCAGGTCCTCGACGTCGGCACCGTGATCATCGACGCGGTCCGGACCGAAGCGCCGCACAACGCGCGGGACCTCAACTTCGACCCGCTCATCCTCCCCACGGGCATTGCGCCCTCGGACGATCCCCTGCTCAGCGCCCGGTCCGCGGTCTACACCGAATCGTTCACCCGACGGTCCGGGGAGCCCAAAACACCGGCCCTCGTCGATGTGGATGGGGTGCGCGATGACCGCTGACCCGACCGACCGCCCGCTCCGGTTCGCGCCGACCGTCCGGTTGCTGCATTGGGCGATGGCGGTCATGGTGATCGCACAACTGCTCGTCGGCGCCGTCATGGTGACGACCCTCGACCACTACCATCTGCTGCGCTCGGTGCACGTCCCGTTGGGCGCCGCGATCCTCGCCCTGGTGATCGTCCGCATCGGCAATCGGCTGGTGCGCCGCGCGCCCGCACCACCCTCCACCATGAGACCGGCCGAGCGCCGGGTCGCAACCGCGTCGGAGTACCTGCTCTACGCGCTACTTGTGATCCAGCCACTCACCGGGTGGGCCATGCTCTCGGCCGGCGGCTACCCGATCATCCTCTACCAGCATCTGCACTTGCCCACGCTGATTGCACCCGATCCCAGCGTCTACGCGTTGTTGAGACAAGCTCACACCGCATTCGCCTACCTGCTGTTCTTCACCTTCACCGCACACATGTCCGCCGTCCTCTTCCATGTGCTGGTCCTGAACGACAGGCTCCTCGACCGGATGGCACCGTGGCGTACTCGCCGAAAGTCTTCGCCTACCTCGTCCCGGCCGGCACCTGCGCGGATCGTCGATGATATTGTTGCAGAGCAGGATTGAGGATGGTGATGCTCGCAGCACCGATGCCGAGACCGGCATGCGACTCGTGCCGGCCGCGTGATGGAGCACCAGTTCGGCCAGGTCGGTGAGCGGGAACATGCCCCAGACAGGGGTTCGGCCGGGAATGCTCTCACATTCTCGGCCGGATCTCTGCTTCTCGAGTGTTTCACCGTTGCCGATTACTCTCTCGATCCGCAACTACCAATGTACGCGCGGATGGCGGTCCACCGCAATGGCTCGCCTCTGTGGTTCATCGCTGCGAGCGAGAGCGTGGGCTACTTGACCGCGGTCAGGTACGTCGATCGTTTCGACAGATCGACAAGTTCTTCGGGGAGCTCCGGAACCGGCCGCCCGTAGGCAGCCGCCAGCTCGAGCGAAGTGGACCGCCGCACCGACCAGCCGTGCCCGGTCAACCACTGCACCGGATCGGCCCGCTCGTCACCGTAGAACAGCTCGGAGATGTCGATGTCGCCGAACGGATTATTCGCGAAATACTTCGCTCTGATGGCCTCGAAGCGTTGCATATCGGTTCCCGCCGCGAAGTTGTCCACGGCAAGGTGGCTGCCGGGACCGGACAGGTGGTCGATCCGCTCGAACAGCGCGTCGTGCGCCACGCCCGGGAGGTACGCCAGCAGCCCCTCCACCGACCAGGCGGTCGCCTTACCGGGGTCGAATCCGGCAGCTTGGAGGGCGACAGGCCAGTCGTCTCGCAGATCGACGGCCACCGGGCGACGATCAGCCTTCGCCCTGGCGCCATGATCAGCGAGGACCCCCTCCTTGAATTCCAGCACCTGCGGTTGGTCGACCTCGAAGACCGTCGTGCCGGTCGGCCAGTCGAGGCGATACGCCCGTGCGTCCAACCCGGCCGCGAGGATCACCGCCTGTGAAACCCCTGAACTCGTGGCTGACGAGAAGAACTCGTCGAAGAATTTGGTCCGAGAACCCATGAATCCGGAGACCGGCATGTCCCCGAGTGTCGACGGGTCGGCCAACAGCCCGGTGAAATGCGGTTCACCCGCCGCTTCGACGAACCACCGCGCGTAGTCGTCCTGAATCAGCGCGTCGGGGCGCACTGTCTCCAACGCCCGAAATGTCGCCACTCCCAACGCGGTCAGGCCCACGCTACTGACGATGTCCCAACTGTCTCCATCGGTTCGCATCGCTGAAATACCCTCCCGATCTCGTCGCAATTCGGAGCCGACGACCGAGCAGCGCAGAGCGGCGACGAGGCCAGAGAAGTTCGGTAAGGCCTCACCGAAATCCGGGCCCAGCGTGATCGACCGAACCCGCGCAATTCTACGCTCGGGCCGCCGCAATCAGCCGGAGCCGATTCGCCGACCTCGCACCCGCTCGGTCACATTCCCAGCCACTGCCGAGGTGACCAGGCCGAGTGGCACGGGACCGAACATGTGGTGTACAACATAGTCGGCCACGATGTGAATCAGATCACAACCGTGACCGTGAGGCACACATATCGGTAACCGACGAAAGCAGGACACATGGCGACAACCTCGATTGCCCCGACGACTCCCACCGGACGGCAGACGCCCCGGCGCAGCGGCACCATGAGCACCGCGGAGATCAAGTCGAGGATCGAGGCCATGTTCGCCGACGACCGCAGGCCCACCCGCCCCGCGGTCACGAACTGACGAATTCCCCGACGAGGGGATCGGATGAACACCGAGTGACCTGTCCATCCGATCCCCCGCCGCGCGTCGCACTCGAAAACGTTGCAGCACAAGCAGAGACATCGGGGCCCCGCAACTCGGGATGACGACCGGCAGGTTTACGGATGAACGACGTCCAGCAGTACGCGGACAGTCTCGCGGATCAGTTGAACCGCTCGATCGAAATCGACGACTGCGGTCTCAAGCCGCTCGCTTTGACCGAGCAGCACGGTGATCTCGACGATGTCCGCGTCCGGTCGATCCTCCAGCGACACTCGTCCCCGGAAGTATTCGAGTACGCATTCTCGCTCGATATCGCGCACGCAACCGGGCCGGTTCGGTTCCCCGCGAATCCGGCGTTGCAGACGTTGCCTCGGGTGTGCATTCCGATGCGGGCACACGGGGAACTCCAGGGATATCTGTGGCTGATCGACAGCCCGCCGCTCACAGATTCCGACATCACAGCAGCGGCCGGGACCGCCTCCGCGATCGCAGACCTGCTCCACCAGCAGTTTCAGTCGACGGCCACCGTGCTGGACCGCGAGTCTCAACTCGTGCGCGCACTGCTCGCCCCACCGCACGAGTCTTCACCGCCGGCCGACCTTCTCAGCGGTGAACCGCTCCTCCGATTTACCGAACCCGCATGTGTGCTCACCATGAAGTTGGCACCGATCGATGCCGGCGGCGAGCCGCTGGACGTCCGTGCGATGCGGGGCGCCGCCCAGGAAGTCGCGTACGCCCGACCGGTGGGCCGTTCCCTCCTGGGGCACGGCGACGACACACTCCACCTGATTGTCAGTGCCGAGGTACACGCCGACCGCCTTCGCCCGTTCCGCCACGCTCTGGCACAGGCGGCCCGGCGGCGTGGATGGAAGTTGCACGGAACCGGCACCGGGGGCGCTGCCTCCGATCTCGATGGGCTGCGACGATCCGGAACGGAATCCAGCTATGCGGCAACCGTTGCACACGCGCGGAACGTCGAGCAGTTGGGCTGGAACGAGCTCGGAGCCGACCTCGTGTTCTACGGACTGCCGTGGACGACGGAAACCCTGGAGATTCTGTTCCCCGGCGCATCCCGTCTGTTCGATGCGGACAACACGCTGATTCGCGAGAGTTTGGACGCCTACTTCGATTGCGGCGGTGACACACGCCGCGCTGCCGCCCAACTGGCGGTGCACCGCACCACCCTCTACTACAGGCTCGACCGTGCGCAACAGCTTCTCGGAGAGGATTGGGCCCAGGGCGAGCGCAGAGCCGGACTCCAGCTCGCGCTCAGATTGGCGATGCTGATCCGCAACACCTGATGCGTGTTCAACCGTCAGTTTCCACGGACCACCTGGAGCTTTCGACAATTTCAGGAACAGACGTCGCCGTTACTCGAACACAGACGGAAGACGCTCCCGCACGTCGGCCGTAGTGTTCGGAATCACAGTCGAGAACGTCGCATCGGTGCAGATGGACGCGCCGACAGACCCTCGCCGACCACGTCGACGTGCCGGTTCCCTCGAACACTCGAGGCCGTCCTGACCCTTTGGTGGGCGATTAACGTTGTGGCAGAGCTGGGCACGCCCCTCCTCGTGTCAGTGTCGCCATCGCAATCAAGGCCTCTGGGCTGTGAAATCCGTAGGATCGCTTCGTCAGTGAACGCAGGTGGGTGTTGTTAGCCTCGACGCGAGCATTGGACAGGTCGTATTCGATTGCGTTGAGGATCTCGCGCCGGTAGCGAGCGATGCTCTTAGCCAGGCCTACAAGTTCCGGGATCCGACTGTCCTGGGCCATCTGCATCCATGCTCGCAGTCGTACGGAGGCTCTCTTCTTCGAGCCGGAATAGACATGTTGCAGTTGTTCTTTCATGACATAGCCTCGACACAGTTCGCTGTTTCTGTCCTCGAGGATCTTTGCTCGGACTGATATCTGCGCGGGGTTGAGATTCTCGACGTTCTTCAACAATGCCCACCGCAGGTGCCGTCGATCCCGGTCGGTGAATCCCCATAGCCGCGACAACACACGCGAGCGCAGTCGGTCCAGAGCCCGCGTCATCCACTGAATCACATGAAACGGATCCATACACCGCTTCACCTGCGGCGCCCTGCTGCACACGGTCGAGGCGATCCACTTCGCAGCATCAGCACTGATATGCGTCAGACGAGCCGTGCGTTCTTCACCCAACTCGTCGAAGAATCGATTCAACGCTCTCGTTGTGCCCTTCGGCTGCCCATACGAGTCGGCCTGTGTCGTGATCGACCACCACGGTGAGATACCGGTGACCTTTCCGGTAGGCGATTTCGTCGATCCCCAAGCGCCGCAATCCCTGGAGCCGATCAGTGCGTCCGACAGCGTCGCCGACGACGCGGGTGACGATCCTGGTCACAGATCGCCACGCCACTCGGGCGTACTCGCACACCGAGGTAGCTGGACTGTGCGCGGCCAACCACGCCACGTTGTCGTCGAACGCCCTGGTCATGTTCGCGGCCGGCCGTGCCCACGGCACCATCTCGGTCACCACGCCGTGCTCGGGGCATCGAATCCTCGATACCGAAGCTTGTACGAAGCACCGTGTGCCGCCCATATCCAGGTGACGCCACTGTCGAGATCGATTCGGGCGATCGTATCTAGGGCAGCGCTGTTTACAATGTGGACAGCGGGACCGCACCGACGCGTGCGACTCGAGGGTCACCACGATCACGGGCCCTCGTTCGTCGTCCGTGAATGCGACATCGATTACCCGGGCCCTGTCGATTCCCAGCAGTTTCTGCAGTATTCTGGCAGCGCGCAACGCCTTCTCCCTTAGGTCTTGTCTTCGCAAACCAAAACCTATGCGAGGGAGGGCGTTGCGTCTATCAGGCTCGCGGAGATCACCCATCAAAGGGTCAGAAGAGCCACACTCGAACGAGGATTCCGGCGGGTGCACGGGCCGGAATCGGCGAGCTCGACCGTCGCGACTGATGATTACCCATCCTCTTTCCTGAAGGAGCCCCCGTGGCCACACACGCTCTCGATGACGCGAAACTCTCGCGGTTTCATCTGAAAACGACGCTCTACGGAAATGGCGGACATCTCTGCGACGGGTACATCCTCGGCGCCATTGTTCCCGCACTCCCCCTCTTCGCGCAGTCTCATCCGATCGGTTCATTGATGAGCGGCTTGATCGGCGCCTCCGCACTGATCGGCGTGTTCCTGGGGAGCCTGTTGTTCGGCTGGGTCACCGACAAGATCGGCCGCCGGCGGATGTTCGTCATCGACCTCGCATTGTTCGTCGTCCTCTCCCTCGCTCAAATCGCGGTCACCGACGCCGTCATGTTGCTCGTTCTCCGGGTTCTGCTGGGGATTGCGGTCGGAGCCGACTACACGATCGCCACGACCCTCGTGGCCGAGTTCTCACCGCGGAAACACCGGGCCACCCTGCTCGCAGTGGGGCCGGCGATGTGGACAGTCGGGTACGTCCTCGCGATTATCGTCGGAACGGCACTCGCCGAGGTCGGGGGCGCCGACGCCTGGCGCTGGATCCTGGCGACCAGCGCGGTCCCCGCGCTCATTCTGCTCATCCTCCGCCGGAATACACCCGAGTCACCGCGCTGGCTCGCTCAGAACGGACGAGCAGAGGAAGGCCTCGCGATTCTGCGGAAGCATGTCTCCCCGACCGCAACCCTCGCCGACCTCGCCGAGGAGGAGGCGGCGGAATCGTCTGGTTCACTGCGCGACGTGTTCGCCGCACAGCACCGCAAGCGTCTGGCATTCGCGTGCCTGTTCTGGTTTTGCCAGGTCGTTCCCTATTTCGCCGTCTTCACCTTCCTCCCCACCATCCTCGAATCACTCGACATCGAATCCGGCTTCTGGCAGACCACCAGTGTCAACCTCTTCCTTCTGATCGGCGGCGTCGTCGGCATCGTCACGATCGGCAAGATCGGTCGACGCCCCTACACCCTGATCTCCTTCGCACTTCTGACCGCATCGACACTGGCAATCGGCCTCTGGCAGAGCGCCCCCGCGGGCTATGTCATCGCCCTCTTCGCACTGTTCGCACTCATCTCGTCGGCGATGGCCGCACTCGACACCGTCTATCCCAGCGAACTGTTCCCGACCAGCATCCGCGCATCCGCGACCGGAATCTGCGTGTCCTTCAGCCGGATCGGGGCAGCGATCGGGACGCTTCTGCTGCCGGTAGGAATCGATAAGTTCGGAGCACACGGGGTCACGCTGATCACCGGTGTGGTGGCTGGTGTCGGTTTTCTCATCAGCATCGCCTGGGCACCGGAAACCGCGGGCCTGACCCTCGCGCAGGCCGCAGCCGACACCGAGGAAGCGCCGCAGAAATCCGACAGCGGCAGTCCTGACAGCAACTCGTCGTTCGTGTCTCAGGCGTAACCCGAACAGACGCCGTCAGTCAGCCGACCGACCGGCGCCATCAGCCCAACTCTCACTCGGAGGAACCTTCATGACTGTTCTCATCGACAGCAGCGACGACCTCACCCTCGACAACATCGCTCGGGTGGCCTGGATGGGCGAACAGTGCAGCATCAGTGATCGCGCACTGAGTGTCATCCGGGCCCGTCGACAAGAATTCGTCGACTTCGTCGAACAGAACGCGGATCGTCATCTCTACGGAATCACTACCAAACACCATGTCGGCGCGAAATCCGTTCTCGCCGACGACGGCCGCGCAGAGTTCGCCACCCGACTGCCGTCGACACCCGCCACCGTCGGCCCGCGGCTGCCTGAACGCCTCCTCCGCGCCGCCGTCCTGGCCCGGCTCGCAGACGTGCTGAACGGGACGGCGTGCCTGCGCGTGGAAACAGTGCACCGGCTTCTCGACCTGCTCGAAACCGATCTTCCACCGGTTCCAGCCCGCGGAAACGGCGAGCCAGGCGACATCATTCCCCTGGGACACCTGCTCCGGACCCACTTCGACGGGACCCTCGAGATCGGCGAGGGGATGGCACTCATCAATGGTTCCCCAGTGGCGGCGGCGGCCCTGGGTGACGCCGCACTGGCCGGACGGCATCGGATCACTGTCATGGAGCAGATGATGGCGCTGGGCGCGGTGGCGATCCATGCCCCGGCAGCTCACTACGCCCCCGAACTCGAGGCCGCCTGGCGCGACGAACACCAGGCCGAAGCCATACACAACATCCGCCGACTCATCGAGACCGACGACCACTCGTCCGAACTCCCCTATCAAGCGCCGGTGTCCTTCCGCAGTGGGCCACGCGTCATCGGATGGGCGCGGCGGGCGCAGGCCGCCGCCGAAGAATGCGCCGAGATCGCGCTCTCGGCGTCATCGAACAACCCGATCTTCGTCGGCCCGGCAATCCATCCGCCCCTCGGCGCGGTCCTGTCGAACGGCGGCTACCACAACCCCCTCGTCGCTCCGAGTCTCGATTCCCTCGCTCGCACGTGGGCCGATGTGTGCCAGTTGGTTACGGCCCAGGTCAATCGAATCGTCGAAGATCCCCGAGAGCTCGTCGCTACCGAACCCGAATCCCAGGTCAGCCTGCTGTACATGACGTCGGCAGGATGGGCGGAAGAGGCGCGCGCCGCCGCAACGACGTCACTGATCGGCCTGGGCGGAGCAGGTCAGACCGACACGGGAACACCCGACCTGCTTGCGTGGCGAAAAGCGCACGATGCCGGTGCAGCACTCGACAACAATCTCGCCGTCCTCGGCGTCGTGGCCAGCCACACACTCGCCCGCACGGGACTGTCGGTGCCACGACGGCTCGCGGCGCTCAACCGGCAGATCCTTCGGCGATTCCCCGTCGGAAGCGCACCTGTCGATTTCGGCGCACAACTCGAGTCGGTCGTCGACTTGCTCAGCCGACCCCGAGACGACGCGGCGGCAACCGTTTCCGAGTTGGCCACCACCTGAATCTTTCACCGAATCAACAGAAAGGAGACCGAGGTGACTGTTGCAGTGATCGGCGGCGGGGTTGTGGGGATGAGTACAGCGTGGAGCCTTCGCCGTCGCGGCGAGGACGTCACGGTCATCGAACGCGGTTCGATCGGCCGGTCGGCTTCCGGCGTCAATGCCGGTTGGATCACGCCGTCCCTGTCGACACCCCTCGCCTCACCCGGTGTCGTCGGACTCGGACTCAAACACGCCTTCGACCCCAATGGCGCCTTGTCCATCCGGCCGCGGCTGGACACCGACTGGATCCGTTGGCTGTGGAAGTTCGCCCGCGCGTCCCGACCCTCGGCGTACGAGAGCGGAGTCCGGGCACTGCTGCAACTGAACACCCACACACTCGATCTGTTCGACGAGATGCGCGATGACGGCGTCGATTTCGAGATGCACTCGGCCGGGTTGCTCGCACTGGCACAATCCGCCGACGGCCTGGAATGGTTCACCCAGCTGTTCGACCACCTGCTCCCGATGGGCTTCCCCGGCAGCGTCGAATATCTGTCCGGTGACGAAGCACGTCGACGCGACACTGCCGTGGGACCCGGGGTACAGGTTGCTGCCCACACCTCGATCGACCGGCACGTCAACCCGGAATCCCTGCTCCAAGGTCTGCACAAGCGGATCAGTGCAATGGGCGTCACCGTACTCCAGGACACAGCCGTGCAGGCCGTCACTCCCATAGGTGCGAGGTGGTCGATACGAATGCCGGACCACTCATTGGACGTCGACGCCGTGGTCGTAACGCTCGGTGCCGCGACGAACGCGCTTCTCACGCCCCTCGGTTTCCGGTTGCCGATCATCGGAGCCAAGGGGTACTCGATCGACGTCCGGGGTGCCGGTAGCTCCCCACGCCATGCGCTGTACCTGATGGAGCCCAAGCTGGGACTGAGCCCCTACCACGACGCGGTACGCATCGCCGGCGCCTTCGAACTACCTGCCCGCGACGAACGCGTCCCCGAGCGACGGATCCGACTCCTCCTGAACCAGGTGCATCCCTACTTGGCAGGATGGTCCCCGGACGCAGATGTCGACATTCGCTCCGGCAGAGCCGGACTACGGCCCGCGACACCGGACAGCCTGCCGTTCATCGGCCCAGCGCCCGGTCACCGCGGTCTCTACATTGCCGCCGGCCACGGCATGTTGGGGGTCACCCTGGCACCTGCCACAGCTGAGGGGATCGCCGAAATGGTCACCACCCGTCACATCCCGGAATCGATGCTTCCCTTCCAGTTCGCAGGACGCATCTGACGACGGACGCGGACGCTGTCGTTCGGCAATCAGAAACCCGGCGAGATCAATAGCGGGAGAATTGTGTGACTACGCGCGCCGGATGCAGAGGGGCACGAACCCCGCTCTTCGCTGCCGCCTGCCTGCCGATCCGCAGACAGTCGCCAATTGAAAGGTTTCACATCATGACCGACAATCCGATCGTCGAACTCGCAGTGGACGAGTCGTTCGCCACGCCCGCCGCCCCCGATCAGGTGGAGAGGGCCGCGGAAAGTCTGCGCCGCAATGGGTTCACCGCGCACATCGTCGACACCGTCGAAGAGGCGCACACCCTCGTCACCGACCTGCTCCCGACCGACAAGACAATCTTCACCTCGACCAGCGAGACGCTCCGACTCTCCGGCCTGGCGGAAACCATCAACTCCTCCGGCACGTTCCGCAGCCTGCGCGCCGAGCAGTCCGACTGGGACCTGAGCGCACGACATGACGACGTACGCGTCACCCGCTCGGCACCCGAAGTGGTGATCGGGAGCGTCCACGCCGTCACCGAAGACGGAAAGCTCGTGACCGCATCGGCGAGCGGCAGCCAACTCGCCCCCTACGCATCCGGCGCCACACAGGCCGTATGGGTGGTCGGAGCCCAAAAGGTGGTGCCCGATCTGGCCACAGCACTGCACCGCATCGAGACCTATTCCTATCCCAAAGAAGATGTCCGCGCCCAGCATGCCTACGGCGTCCGCAGCACGATCTCGAAAATCCTGATCAACGGACGCGAACTGGTCCCCGGCCGCGGAACCGTCGTTCTCATCCGCGAGGCCATCGGATTCTGAGCGCACTCGACCCCGGCGACGGCCGGCCAACCAACCGTCGATACGCAGCACCCTGCGCCGCCGGCCGAACATATTGGGTCGCGAGGAAGTCCTCGATGATCGGGCCGAGTGTGGACGCGTTGGTGAGCAGGTCGACGTGGCCGCCGGGGTGTGTGTGGAGGGTGGCGTGCGGCAGCAGCCGGGCCATGATGTGGGCGTTGATGATCGGAATGATCGGGTCATCGGTGCCGGCGACGATGAGGGTGGGTTGGCGGATCGCGGGGAGGGCGAACAGGCTCGACCACACCGACCCGGCGAGCAGCTGGTACAGATAGCCGCGGCGGGATCCGGCCGCCAGTTGATGGCCGACGATCTGGGCGATGTCAGCGTTGCCGAAATCGGCGCTGCCGCCGTAGATGGTCGCGGCGATCGAGGCCAGACAGTCGCGGTCGACGAATCGGCGAGGGGTGAGCATCTTCGTCAGGACCGACGGCCGGGCGGGCACCATGAGGGCGCCGGTTGCGGTGGCGGCGAGGACCAACCGTCGGCACCGGCGCGGATTCTGGAAGGCGACGATCACGTAGGTGTCCACGGTGATTTTGGTCAGGTCGACGGGGGTGCCGAGCATGCGCACTGCGCCCGGGGTGGTCAGCGCGTTGCTCAGTCCCATCTGCACCATGTCCTTGTGGAGTGTGGCGGCCATCCGGGTGGTGTCGGCGTTCCAGAAGAGCACTGGATGTAGTTTGTTGACCCAGTACCGCCAGATCAGGTCGGTCGGGCGTAGCCAGGCGAACACCTCGGCCAGTGAGCGGCCGTCGAGGTACCCGCGGGCCGCGGAGACGCGGACAGCGGCCTGGGCGGTGGTCCGGTCGAGGGCGGCGGCGGGGAAGCCGGCTCGGCTCTGGTCCAACACGGCACGAGACACTCGGACCTCTCGCCGCGGACACCGAGAACGATGCGCGGCTCCGCGAGACGCTGCGCACCTTCCTTGGACACGGTTCCAGCTCCAAATCCGCCGCCGAGGAACTCCACCTGCACTTCAACTCGGTGAAGTACCGGGTCCAGCGCGCGTTCGAACGCCGCGGCCACCCCCTCACCGAGGGCCGCCTGGATGTCGAGATCGCCTTGCTGACCTGCCACTGGTTCGGTGCCGCAGTGCTCGCACCGAGCGAACAAGACTCGGGCACAATATAAATGGTGCCGTCGGGTTCCTCCGCGGCACCATCCCCTCTCGCCACATCCGAACGTCGGTCACGTCGACATCGCGATGTCGATCTCGATCAGTTCGCCCTGTCCACCAGTGCCTTGCCGGTTACCGCACTTCCACGATCGTTCCCAGGTCATGAACGTGCTCTTCTGCCGGGACACTCGTCGCCGCGATGTCGCCGCGGGCCCCGCGCACTAACACCCTCCCTCGGCCTATTGCCAATGCGACCGGCACTGCAACAACGATGGAGACCAGGGCGACGCCCGCATCGAACGCAAGCCGCATGACGCCGACCGCACTGGCCGCCGTTTGAGATATGCGCATGCTTCCTCCAAGGGTCTTAGCGAGTTGTATAAGCACCCTTACCCCAATCTTTCCACTAACCGTAGCCAAGGCGTGGATGAAACGTCGACACACATCTCCCGAACGGCGAAATGCAGCCAAGGGGCGGTTCGAGTGCGGCACTCACCAGACGCAGCAGACTGTCCGGTATCGTTTGCGGCGCCGCCTCTCCCCTTCTCGGGCGACGTACGCATCAGCCGAGTTCCGTCCGGTGCGGTATCCAGTTCCGGTATTCGGCGCTGGCGGGCAAACTCGTCGCACCGCCGGTGGCGGCACGATCGCCTCGGAACCCCGATCTGATGCCGAAGGACTCGCACGTTGCTCGGCCACGAAGCGAGGCGAGGACTCCCCGAACATCGGAGGCCGACCGGCAGGCACCGCCGTCGCTTGCCGAACTCCGCACGCCGGTCAGCGATCTGCCGCAAAGTGAACATCAGTCGTATAGGCGGTAACCGGATGTCGATAGTCGACATCCTGATGCCCGCCGGCGATAAAGTAACGAAGCGATGCCGCCTCAATCTGGAGGCAAACGGGTGGACGGGCGACGTCGCTAATGGCTGGCGCGCCTTGTTCTGGACGTGACGGCAAGACCTCGGTTGCGGTTCACCCCGTGGCCGGGGTCGACCATGGGGTGCGACAGGGCAATGACAGCAGTCCGGTCGGGGCAGCGTCGGCCAATCCGATCCGTGCTGAATGCATCTGCCGACACCATGAGCCTACCGACCTTGCGGTTCGCCTCCGCACGCGATCTGTTCGCATGCGGTGAACCAGCCCTGCAGCTCTCCGTCAATCCTTGTCGAAAATGGTCGCGAGCTCGGCGATCCGCGAGACCCCCGGTCCGCCGGGTCGCATAGCAGAACGTACTCCCCCGCGAGATACGACTTCCGAAACGGCCGGCGAGTCGCCGGGTCACCATTATGTATCACCACAAACGGTAGGGCCCTACTCAGCTGACGGAGAACGCACTGCCTTTCGGTGTGGCGTGGTGGACTGCCCGCGTTCCCAAGGTCCTCGATCTGCTCGTCAAACATGTGAAGGATGAGAATCCGGCCGGGAGGTCGACGATGTTGTCGGCTGCTCCGGTGGAACGGGGCGCCGCGGGTCCGATCCTGGTAACGACCCGGCGGCACCCCAACCGAAACCTGTTCGGGTTCTTGCTCAGTTGAGCTTCTGCGGCACACCGTAGGTCATGACGGTGTCACCGTTGGCCGTCACGGCCATCGCGTACGGCCGGATGGTGACCGGTCCGATCGCGCCGGAAATGGACCCGTGAACGCCCTGCATCCGCACCAGCGCCTCGGGTCCGTCGAACTCCTGGCCCTCGAGCAGCGGGACCGTGGTGATACCGCCCGGCTCCAGGTCGATGTCCAGCTCTTGCGACGGGATGATGTCACCCGCCAACTCCGCGTTGGTCCCCGCGCTCAGATCCAGCGTGAAGTCGGGGACGAGCCCCAGGTCGATTCCGGTGTCCGACCCGATCGCGAACCCGAGGCCGGGCGAATTGAGGACGATGGTCGCACCTGCCAGCGCAACCGGGTAGCCGATCTGATATCCGACGGTGAGCTGCGTCCCCTCGAACTCCGCCGCATCGGGACCGCTGATGTTCACACCGGCGTATCCATTGTGGAAGAACTCGACGCTGGTCGGTACGCCGTCGAGCGGCGGAACGACCTGATACTGCGTGTCGCCCTGCAAGACCTCGATGCGATTGCCGTCCGCGTCGATGACGGAACTGGAGTTGTCGACACCGGCCGAGGCGGTGCCATTACCCATGACCACGGCGAGCACGGCAATGCCCGCTACCGCCGCCATGCCGGTGAAGGATTTGCGTCCGGGTCGAGCTGTGCTGATGTTCGTCATGCCGATCCCCATTCAGTACGTACTGCAACCGATACGAAAAAGCATGCAGAGCCTAACCATTCGGGCCCCTCGACGACCTCGTGTTGTTCAGAAGTTCACAAGCGTCTCGTGTGGTCCGCCCCCGCTGACCTGGCAGTTCGTGGCACGATCTGGCGGGCGAGAGCGGTCGACAGTGGCGGGGCGTGCGGAGCAGGTCAGACCAGCGTGGACCGGGAGTTCGCCACCGAGGCCCCCGAGAACGTTCACCCAGACTTCCCGGTCACTTTCTCTCCGACGATTGTGGGCGACCCCTACGCTGAGAAAGTGTCGCGGCAACCGATGTCGACCCATCACGATGCGACACCTCGACCCCGCCTCGCTGACGTCAGTACCGAACTGACACCAGCAGCCCGGCGGGGTCCCGTATGTCGAGACCCTGCGGTACGCACCTGGTCTCGACCGGCAGTCGGCTGAGGACCGCCGCTCCACCGGGAAGATGTCGACCACCGCCGTGGCCCCGAAAGGTCAGCGTGGATGACACGCGCCTCCGTTCAGATCCCCTGAGCGGGCGCATCCACGGATGCAGTGTGTGCGTGGTCTACCGGATTCGCCGGTTTGCGCACGAAGGCGCATGCCGCGATCAGCACGAATGAGAGGATCCCGGCAACAAGAAAGACCATTCGCACTCCCTCGGCAATGGCCTCCGGTGAATCGTGAGGGTGACCGGATCGTGAGGCGACGACTGTCATTACGGTGACGAACAGTGCCGTGCCGGCAGCACCGGCCACCTGCTGGAACGTGCCCACCACGGCGGAGCCGTGCGCATACAGGTGAGCGGCCACCGATCCCAATCCCGATGTCATCAACGGCGTGAAGGTCGCCGACAGGCCGAGGCACAGCGCCATATTCGACAACAGGAGCCACCACAATGAGGTGGACGTGTTCACCGTCGTCAGCATCCACACTCCGGCGCTGACGAGGATCGAGCCGGGGATGACCAGCACGAGAGGACCGCGCCGGTCGTAGATGCGGCCCACGATCGGTCCCGCCAAACCCATCAGAAGGCCGCCGGGCAGCGTAATGAGACCGGTCTCGAACGGATCGAGGTAAATCACCGACTGCGCGAAGTAGGGAACGATGATGAAGGTGCCCATCATCGTTGCCATGCCGACCAGCATCGCGACCACAGAGATGCTGAACTGGCGGTATCCGAACACGCGCAGGTCCAGCAGGGCGCGGTCCTCGCGTTGCAGCCGGAACTGTCGGCCGAGGAACCCGGACAACGCCACCGCACCGATGAGGAACGGCACCACCACCGGGATCGTCGCGGAGTCCTGGGCCGATTCACCGATGCTCACCAGGCCGTACACCAGGCCACCGAACCCGAGTACCGCCAGGGGGATCGACAGAATGTCAACGCCGGCCTTCGTCGTCTCGGACACCGAAACAACGAATCGTGCGCCGAGGACCAACGTGACCAGCGCGATGGGGGCAACGAATCCGAAGATCCAACGCCACCCGAAGTGGTCGAGGATGAAACCGGACAGGGTGGGGCCGAGAGCAGGCGCAACCGCGATCACAATGGAGATGTTGCCCATCATCGCACCGCGACGGGCGGGCGGCACCAGCGTCATGATCGTCGTCATCAGCAGCGGCAGCATCAGGGCTGTCCCGGATGCCTGCACGACTCGGGCGAACAGCAGCACACCGAAGCCTGGTGCCGCGAAAGCGATCAGCGTTCCCGCAGTGAACAGCGACATGGCGAGCACGAACAGAGTGCGCGTCGGGATGCGCTGGATGAGATAGCCGGTGAGCGGGATGATCACCGCCATCGTGAGCATGAACGCTGTCGTCAGCCACTGCCCCACGCTGGGATGAACGCCCAATTCGACCTGGAGGACCGGGATGGCGATGCTCATCACCGTCTCGTTGAGGATCACCACAAAGCTGGCAACCAACAGGACACCGATCACCTGCAGGTGTCGGCGTTCGATTCGATCGTCGGCTCTTTCCTCGTCGTTCACGAGGCCAGCGGGTTCGGTCACGGTGAACCTTTCGGATGGTGGGAACTGCGGACATCCCAGCGAATGACGGGGCAGGGCAGCCACCGAATCTACCTACCACCGGGGTTCGGCCGCCAATTGTTTTCCGTGCTCAATTCGGGCGACGCGGGGCACCGGCCACCCAGCTCAGCGGCAGGTGAGACCGGTGGGTTCCTCAGCGCCCTGATCACGACTCCGAGCGGGCACACGCGAAACCGGATTTGCGGGTTGCTCCGGTCGCACGTCGGACTCAGCACGACCTCGAACGACTATCCGCGGAAAGGGGCTACCGTCGAGGTGAGACTCCAGAGATGAGGCCACGGTGAGTACATCCGATAACAAGCGACGAGACGTCCTCGACGAGCACACGCTCCACATGGGCGCGGGCTTCAAAGAGCAGGACCGGTCGCACGTGCTGGAAGTGTTGTCGGCGCTCGCGCCGCACCTGGGGCGTTGGGACCCCAGCGATGTGGATGTGGAAATCTCGGTGAAAGACCGGGGCGGCAAGGAACAGCGAGTCACGTTACGCACGACGCTCCCCGGCCTTCCGCCATTAGTGGCAGCCGCCACCGATCCGCACCTGGTTCAGGCTCTCGGCGCAGCGAAGCATGAGTTGATCCGGCAGATCGAAGACCAGAAGTCGGCGCGGGAACCTAAGAACAACCGACAGCTCAGGAACAAGACGATCCGACATCTGAGATAGTCACGCAGATCGACGGTATCGCGATAGGGCTTGCTGCCGATTACGACCACGTACAGGTGGTGGTACGGCAACTAGTGGGATCGATCAGGGATCGCAGTGCGGTGAACAGCGTAGGCCAGTCGGGGCCGAAGGGCATCACCACGTCGACAGGATTCTCATTCAAGAGTGTGTCAAATACGTTCAGTCAGAACGACAATCACGCATTCACGCGTTCCCACCGATTGGTGTTGCACAAACGGCCGAATGCCAGTCACCGCGACTTCTTGTCAAGATCCCACAAAGCAACCCTCGCGAAGTATCCGAGCCGTGGGCCCCCGCAGCCACCTGTGGTCCGACAAGCGCCCCAAGGCCAGATCCGGCAAATCCGTTTCTGCTCAGCAGCGGCTTCCGCGAGGCGATCCTCGGCGAGCCCGTCGATTTCGAGTGGGAGCGTGTGACCGACAAAGACAGCTACGTCTTCGGGGCCACGAACATGTGCCCCCGCCGTGGAGGCCCACAGTGCCGGTAGAGCGGCCACACAACTACAGCCCCGCACAGTTGCCCGGCTCCACGCTCGACCTCAACGTCCCGACGCCTATCCCACGGGCAGCGTCGAATAACGTCCCGCGCACACCTTCCCCGACCGCACCCATAGGGCCCAAGGACATCGATGCCGTGGTGGACGCCGCCGTCAGCGCTGGGCTGCGCCACAAGGTCGCCCGGCTGGTCCTGCTCGGCGTGATCAAGGGACAACAGCGAACACCGGCTATTCGGGAGTCCAACGGCTGCTCACCGTCCACCCGACGCGATCGAAGCCGGATCTGCCCCGCATTGAAGGTCAGTCGCCCCTGTTGGCGGCCATCGGGGCGGACGATCATGGAGACAGGCACGACATTGTAGGAGGACCTCATGACACACCACAACGACCCTCTCGCGCACGCCCAGCACACCGCACATGAGTGGCTGAAGGTTGTCGCCGAGCGGCTCGGGACCGAAGACCGCAACTACACCTACCGGGTGCTGCGGGCATGGCTACATCTGGTTCGCGACCGGCTCACCGTGGACAGCACAGTGCATCTCGCCGCGCAGCTGCCCGAGTTCCTGCGCGGAGTCTATTTCGAGGGCTGGGTACCGAGCAAGGTGCCCATCCGTTACGACACCACCGGGTTCACCACCCTGTTCGCATACGAAGGCGGCATCAGCCCAGCCGACGTCCCCGCCACCGCCAGTGCAATCTCCGCCGGGCTGAGTGCGCTGTTCTCGCCCGGGCAACTCGACCATGTGTTCGCACAGATGCCGAGCGGGCTCCGCGGCGAACTCGCGAGCGAAACCCCCACCCCTGCCGCCGCGCCGCGAGCCTCCGCCGAGCATCGCCGACTGAACGCCATGGAGGACAGGGTGCAGGCGCTGACCGACGCGGTTTCGGCACTGGCCCACGGCCTCGAAGAACTCCCGACAGCGGAACCGCCACGTAGCCGGGCGGCAAAGGCAGCTCAGGAAGCGCACCGAATCCTGATGGTGGCGGGCACGGCCAAGCGATAGCCCGGCCTGTTTCCGGCTGACCCCGAGAACCGGACGCCGCGCTGCCGAGCCCCGTGAGCAGGACCCGAGCGTGACCCGTGGACCTATTCGTGCCGTGTGGGCTACCCGGCCCAACCGGGCGTCACACCCGCGAGTGCAGGTCTGCGGCGAGTTCCGTCACGGTTCCCGTGGCGCAGCTACGGTTGTCGCCGACGCCGCCGGAGGCGCCTCGTTTCGCCCAGCCGACCACATACACCTGTCTTGGCTCACTTCTCGGTGAGGAATGACGTTCCAATCTCTTGACCTGGCACTTCTCGTGTCTACGGCGGCGGTTTCACGCACTAACGGCGCCGGTCTACCCTCGTCGGGTGACGTTCATCAGGCGGGTCCGGACGAAGTCCGGGGCCACAGCGGTGCAGGTCGCCCGCTATGTCAACGGCCGGCAGGAGATCGTCAAGCACATCGGGTCAGCGCACACCGATGTCGAGCTCGGGATGCTTCTCGAGCGGGCCCGAGCGTGGATCGAGCCCGATCAACAGGCCCTCGACCTGGGCGTCACCCCGCAAACACCGGCGGCGAGCGTCCTGGCGGCGGGCCAGGGCGTGTTGTTGCCAGCCGCGGATGACCGGCCGGTCGTCGATGCGCCGGGGCGGACCGCGTCGACGGGGTCGGTGGTACTGCGGCAGATCCTCGAAAGTCTCTACGACCAGCTCGGTTTCGGAGTGCTCGGCGACGAGGTGTTCCGGGATCTAGTGATCGCCCGAATCGTCGAGCCCGGCTCGAAACTCGACGCCGCCAGGGTGGTTCGTGACCTCGGGAAGGCCCCGGCGAGCTACGCCACGATCAAGCGGCACCTGCGGTGGATCGTCGACCGCGACTACCGGGACCAGATCGCGACGAAATGTTTCGAGCATGCCGCCGAAACAGGTGGCCTGTCCCTGATCCTCTACGACGTCACGACCTTGTATTTCGAGGCGGAGAAGGAAGACGAGCTCCGCAAGGTCGGCTACTCGAAAGAACGCCGCGTCGATCCGCAGATCGTGGTCGGTCTGCTCGTCGACCGGACCGGATTCCCCTTGGAAGTCGGATGTTTCGAGGGGAACAAGGCCGAAACCCACACCATCGTCCCGATCATCCGGCAGTTCCAGACCCGCCACGACATCACCGGGGTCGAGATGGTCGTCGCCGCCGACGCCGGGATGCTCTCCGCCGGTAACTTGAAGGACCTCGACGACGCCGGCCTGAAGTTCATCGTCGGCTCCCGCGTCACCAAAGCACCCATCGATCTGTCGAACCATTTCCATTGGAAAGGAGACGTTTTCGTCGACGGACAAGTCATCGACACCGTCACGCCGCGGCATGCGAAGAGCACCGTCAACAACATCCGTCACCGCACCGAACCGGTCTGGGATCCGGCCAGGCACCCGAAGTCGTGGCGGGCGGTCTGGCAGTACTCGAAACGCCGCGCGGTCCGCGACAACCAGACCTTGAACGCCCAGGAAACCCGAGCCCGCGAGGTCGTCGACGGGGCGAAAGCCCCGAAATCGACCCGGTTCGTCAAGACCACCGGCAAGGGACGCAGCCTCGACACCGCATCGATCGAGCGGGCCCGGTCGCTGATCGGGTTGAAAGGCTATGTCACCAACATCCCCGCCACCCTGATGGAACCCGGCGAGGTGATCGGCAAGTATCACGACCTCTGGCACGTCGAGCAGTCGTTCCGCATGTCGAAAACTGACCTGAGAGCCAGGCCGATCTTCCACCGCACCCGCGACGCGATCGAAGCGCACCTGACCATCGTGTTCGCCGCCCTGGCGGTGTCCTACCTGGCCCAACACCGCAGCGGACTAGCGATCGGCAACGTCCTCAAACGACTCCGACCTCTCCGCTCGGCCACCATCGCGATCAACGGCACCCGACACACATTCCCACCCGAACTCGACCCCGACACCCGCGACCTCATCGACAAGATCACCGGACCCGGACTCACGCACTAACGAAATGAGCCAACTCAGGCCCAACCGGGCGTCACACCCGCGAGTGCAGGTCTGCGGCGAGTTCCGTCACGGTTCCCGTGGCGCAGCTACGGTTGTCGCCGACGCCGCCGGAGGCGCCTCGTTTCGCCCAGCCGACCACATACAGTCCGTCGAGCGATTCGCCCGTCTCGAGCGAGATCACTCGTCCTCGGCGGTTGGGCACGACCCCCCGCTCGTCCACGGGGATGCCATCTATCTGCTTCGTCGTGAATCCGGTGGCGCATATCGCGGAGTCCGCGAGGAAGGTCCGACCGGTCGTCGTGGTGACGGCGACACCGCCGGCCACTGTCTTCCCGAGATCGGTCACCTCCTGTCCGAAGGACAAAACAACGCGCAGCCTGCCCTCGTCGGTGGCGGTCGGGCCGTCTGCCGCCCAGATATCGGCAGCGGGCAAAGCGGAAAGGTCGCGTAGCAGCGGGGCGTCTGCACCGGCGCCCGGCGGACGGCCGTAGCGGTCGATCAGCACCTCGGCGTTCTCGAGGTCGAGAAGCTCATAGAACGCCGACGGCGTGAAGGAGGCGCGATCCGGGGTCGATCGCGACAACACCACCACCTCCGTCACCGCTTGGGCCGCGGCACCTCGGTCGCGTGTCTTGGCCATCCATCGGATGACATCGAAGGCGACGTTTCCCGCCCCGATCACGAGGGATCTCGGTCCCAGCGGCCCGCGCGGGCGAAAGCCGTACGCCCCACAGTTCTCGGCCACCAGAATGTCGATGGCCTCATAGATACCCTCGCCGCGGTCCACAGTCGTGGGCCCGAGTCTCCGGGGCTGTGAAGCGCCACACGCGAGCACTATGGCGTCGAATCTGTTTCGGAGGTCTTCGACCGAGACATCCACCCCGACTTCTGTGTTGTGCACGATCGTGACGCGATCGTCGTTGAAGGGCACGTCGAAGAGCCGGATCATATCGCGAACGCCGACGTGGTCCCGGGAGACGCCCCGGTGCAGTAGGCCCCCGATCTCGCCGTGCTGTTCGAAGACGGTGATGCGTACCGAGGTCGATCGCCGAAGGAGTTCGCGAATGGTGTACATCGCCGCCGGCCCGGATCCAACGACGGCGATCCTCAGCCTGTCGCTCGGCCTCCCCAGCGGTTGCTCGAAGCGGATCCGTCGCGACCGGGGCCGGGACTTGGCGGGAGCTTGCTCGAAGAACTCTGCGTTTCGGGCCGCGTAGGGCCGTTCGGTGACGGTCAACGTCCACTCGGGTTTGATGGCAGACGCCGGGCAGGCCTCGACACAGGCGGTGCAATCGATACACGAGCGCGGGTCGATGAACAGCGTCTCGGCCGACTCGAAACCCGCTTCGCCGGGGGCGGGATGAATGCAATTCTGCGGGCACACCCGCACGCACGAGGCATCCTTACAGCAATGCCCCAGGACAACGTGGGTCATAACGACTCCTGCTTGCTCAGAGAAGATTCGATTTTCGGTAGATCCATCGCGCGCCGAAATTCAGCAGCCCTTCTCTGCTCAGGAATTCGATAAACGGTTCTGCGGCCCTGCGGAACATTATCCGGTGGTGTTCATTTGCGGCGATTTCCGGTCCCACGACTTTCCAATCCAGGCCGAGGTCCTCGTACATTCGACGATTGATCAGGCTCTTCGCGACGAGATGCGTTCCAATCGCGATGACCAGGATGCTGATAAACCGTCGGACGCGCGAAATCTTAATCAGCCGGGTGCGGATTTTCTGACGCGCGTACGCCATGTGCCGGGATTCCTCGATAACATGGATATAGCATGCCCTGCGGATGGGCGCAGCGACGTCTTCGCTCGCCATCCAGTCACGTTGCATGACGTCGAAGATCTCTTCTCCGGCCAGAACGATTCCGTACGCCACCTCGTCCCACGCGATGGTCCTGAACAGCCATCCGAAAAAGTCCAGTGAGCGGTCGCGTCGATAGAAGTGCGATCCGATGCTGTCGATGACGTTGACGAACATCAACGAATGCAGGTTCTCGTCGGCGCATTCGTTGAACAGGAACTTGACGTCCGAGCGGGCGGGGTCCGCACTGTGACTGGCCCGCAGCAATGCCACCTGCAATCCCACCTCCAGCCAGATTCCGACGCCCAAGAACTGCGCGACCTCGCTTCTGGTGAGGCGGACGCGTTCCGACTCTGCCATGGAGTCCCACGTAGCGGTGCCGAAGAGAGGTGACCACTCGGGTGTCATCCCGTGAAATTCGTCGCCGTCTGAATCAGGTTGGCAAACTAGCGGGTCCCGCGGATCGAATGAGAGGCGCTTGGCCGATTCCAAGAGAGTCTCGAATATCGCATCCCTTCCGGAAGTCGTCATCCTTCCTTACTCCTATTTCCTATTCCAATCGAATCGCGAATCGCGAATCGATCGGAGATCTAATGTGTTTATCCGGGGTGCATAAACTCACCCTTGTGCTCCGTCTCGACTGTGTTCCGCCCGGCACATTAGTCGGTTACGGCAGCAATCGCAGAACTTGCAGCGTACCTCGCCACCGACTCGGCGATCGAGTTGCAGCATCCATTGAATTGATCTTGAACGCCTCGGCGTTTTCATGAGAATTCAAGTAACATGCAGTTGTTCCGGGAAACCGTGGCCGATATCGACACGGATCGACGCGCGCTGCAGCTCGTGAACGAGTCGACGCCGGCCACGTGCTCGCCTCAACCTGGATCCACCGATGTGGTGTCGGGGTAGGTGAGTCGAAACGGCGAGATGCCCTTGCGTGCTGAAAGAATTGGACTTCTCACAGAACCAGTTCGATCGACACGAAGGGCATCTCTAGGGTGCAACTATCCCACACCCACCCGGTGACGGCCTCGGCGTTCGACGACCGCAATCTCCTCGCCGCGGCCGGACTGGTCCCGGTCCTGGGGTTGGCTCAGGACTGCGGCCTCGATGACCTGGCAGACGAGCATCTGACGCTGCCCACCGACAAGGGCGCACACGCGGGCCGGAAGGTGACCGCACTGGTAGCGGGCATGGTCGCCGGCGCCGACAGCATCGACGACATGGCGCTGCTGCGGCACGGCGCCATGCCCACGGTATTCGACCGCCCGTACGCCCCGTCGACGCTGGGCTCCTTCCTGCGGACGTTCTCCTTCGGGCACGTCCGCCAACTCGACGCCGTCGCCGCCCGATTCCTGCAAGGCCTGGCCGAACGAACACCGCTGGTCGGTGGGCCCGAATCAGGTGGGCGGATCCTCGTCGACCTCGACGACACCATCGTCGAGGTGCACGGGCACGCCAAGCAGGGTTCGGGCTACGGATATACGGGGGTCCGGGGGTTGAACGCGCTGATCGCCACCGCCACCACCGACGGGCGGGCACCGGTGATCGTCGGCCAACGCCTGCGCCGCGGCGGCTGCGGATCCCCACGCGGGGCATCCCGGATGGTCAGCGACGCCCTCGCCACACTCGGCCGCCTGCGCCCGCAGCTGTCACCGGGGTCTGTGCTGGTGCGGGCCGACTCGGCCTTCTACGGGCACCCGACCGTGTCCGCGGCACTGCGCTCCGGCGCCGACGTCTCGGTCACGGTGCGGATGACCGCGACGGTGAAGGCGGCGATCGCCGCCATCGACGAGGATGCGTGGACCCCGATCGAATACACCGACGCCGTCTACGACGAACAGGCCGGCCGGTGGATCTCCCGCGCCGAGGTCGCCGAGATCGACTTCACCGCGTTCACCCGCCTCGCCTCCGAGCGGACACCGGGCCGGTTGGTGGTGCGCCGCATCCCCGACCTGCGGGAACACACCGATGGTCAGGGCACGTTGTTCGACGCCTGGCGGTTCCACGCGTTCTTCACCACCACCGACCCCGCCGTCCTGGACACCGTGGCCGCGGACAAGATCCACCGCGGGCACGCGATCATCGAGCAGGTCCACGCCGACCTGAAGAACTCCGCGCTCGCGCACCTGCCGTCGGGGCGGTTCGCCGCCAACAGTGCCTGGCTGGTGCTTGCGGTGATGGCGTTCAATCTCACCCGCGCCGCCGCCACCCTCACCGGGGCCCGCCTGGCCAAGGCGACGACCGCCACCATCCGCCGGACCCTGATCTCGGTCCCGGCGCGGATCGCGTCCTCGGCCCGCCGCCTCACCCTGCACCTGCCGCGGCGCTGGCCCTGGGAATCCGAATGGAACCAACTCTTCACCCACACCCGACATCGAAGACCCCAGGTCACCTAATCCGCCCGGCCACCCCCGGCCCCGACCCGAAAGACCCAGTGGAACAACCCGACACATCGGTCGGGCGATCACCCACACCCCTGACAGCCCATCAACGGCCACAACCGAACCCATCACCCGACCCGCCCCTATCGGTGGATCCAGGCTCAACCGCAATCGTGCTCGACGTCCAGATCCTGGTCGGCACGATGGCCATGGGCCGGGAGTTCGGAGCGACCGAGCCACCGCGGGTCGCGCCCGCGTGATGGGCGGCCTCTCTCCGAGTGATGGGAACCGCGTTCGCCACCGGACAAGCCTTCGGAATCGCCGCCGCCCAGCAAGCCCTGACCGGTGAGGCCGCCCACTTCCGCGCCGACGCCTGGCCTACCGGGACATGCTGCCCGACATCCACGACACCCGCCTGCACCTGATGGACGAGTGCGACATCGACCCGGCCGTCCCCTCCCTTCTGTCCCCCGGTATCCAGTCCCTGCACGACGCCGCCCAGGCCGTCGACTGGGCACAACAACTCAACGACTACGCCGCCAAACACGTCGCCCACCGCCCGGACCGATTCGCCTCATTCGCCGCACTACCCATGCAGGACCCCGCCGCAGCCACCACCGAAATACGCCGCGCCGTCACCGAACTCGGCCTCGTCGGCGCCCTCGTCAACGGATTCTCCCAATTCGGCGACGAAAACACCGTCGTCTACCTCGACGACCCCCGATACGCCGAATTCTGGTCCACCGTCGCCGAACTCGACGTCCCCGTCTACCTGCACCCGCGTGACCCCCTCGAATCCACCACCCCGCAATACCACGGCCACCCCTGGCTCTACGGTTCCGCATGGGCGTTCTCCGTCGAAACCGGAGCCCACGCACTCCGCCTGATGGGCAGCGGACTGTTCGATCGGCACCCCAACCTGAACATCCTCCTCGGCCACCTCGGAGAACTGCTGCCGTTCAACATCTGGCGAACCGACCACCGCATCGCGGTGACACCGCGCGGCATCGACAGCCAGCACTCGTTCGGCCACTACCTCCGCAACAACTTCTACCTCACCACCAGCGGAAACTTCCGCACCCCGGCGCTACTGAAACCATCCAGGAAGTCGGCGCCGACCGCCTGCTGTTCGCCGCCGACTACCCGTTCGAGGACATGCGCGAAGCGGCCGATTGGTTCGACCGACTCGAAATCAACAACAACGACCACATCAAGATCGCACGCACCAACGCACTGGCCTTACTGAAACTCTGAGCAATACCAGCCCGCGCAGCGACCGTCCGTAGCCGGCGCTCCACGCGTGAAATAGCTGGGTGGTCGCTCCCAGTGGGCGACCATCCAGCTTCTGCCCGTCATCGACCGACGACGATGTGGAGATCGGACTGCGCCCGTACTTGGCGGTAGACAGCATTTCAACACCCCCCCCTCGAGAAGACTTTCGAATAACCACACCGCCGGACTGCACGGACAGGTCCGGCAGCCGGACTTGGTGACACGCTCCCCAGCACTGGGTGCGTCGTCGCATCCGGGGCACTGCCAGCCGGATTGAGAACCCTGCGAGAAACGCAACTCGAGAAACTCTGCGCCCCCAGAACGATCTGCAACGATGACCACCCGTTCGCAGGTTGTGCGCGAACGTGCCGCAGCAAGGGGTCAGGTATGGCTGCGCACCTATCGACGCCTCGATCACGATCTCATGTCGGTGATCGAAAAGCGCAGCTGCAGATCCAAGCCGGCGACGGCCACCGCCCATTGCCTCCGGCGGATAGGGGGAGCAGTGTGAAACACGGGGAAATGACCGGCGACGCCGCGTCGGCGCCGCCCTGAGGAGAAGGGTGCCGATCGTGTTCGCACGCTCAACAACAATTCATGCGCATCCGTCGTACATCGACGCCGGGATCAAGCATGTACGCGACACTGTGATGCCCGCGCTGGCGGACACCGAGGGCTGCCTCGGAATGTCCCTGCTGGTCGATCGCGGCTCGGGCCGGTGCATCGCGACCAGTTCATGGCGAGACGAGGAATCTCTGCGCGCCAGCGAGGGACCGGTCCTGAAGCTGCGTGACGACGCAGCCGAGGTCTTCCACGGCACCACGGAGGTCTCGCGGTGGGACATCGCTGTCATGCATCGCGACCACCATTCGGATCGCGGGGCCTGTTGCCGGGTCACCTGGATCAAGACCGAGCCGGCCCACATGGACCGCGCCGTCGACGTGTGGAAGATGGCCGCACTGCCCAAGATGGAGGTACTCGACGGCTTCTGCAGCGCCAGCCTGATGCTCGACCACGCCGCGGGTCGCGGGGTGTCGTCGCTGACATTCGACAGCGCCGAGGCGATGGAACGCAACAGAGAACGCATCGACAGCATCCGGGACGAAGGAGTTCGCGAGGCGAACGCCGAGGTTCTCGATACTTGCGAGTTCGAGCTGGCCATCGCGCATCTACACGTCCCCGAGATGGCGTGAGTTATCGAACCGCCCAGAAGGATAATCTGCCACCCGCTTTCGGCGACTGCCGCAAGCGGGTGGCCGTCATTCGAGACGGACAGTGGCGACGACAAGCTGTCTGTGGATCAATCCCAACAACATAATGAAGTGAATTCGAGGGCAGCGGCGGCCGGGATGGACCTTGCCCACGGATCATCCACAGGGGGCCGCAATCCCCCGACGGGGTCGACGGTGGCGGAAGCTTGGGGCCAACTGCTCCCGGCTCGAGAAAGATCACCCTGCGCCCGGCTCGGACAGCCCGATCGCCGACTACGAAACGTGGCGCCGGCCCCGCCCTCGATCCCCGTCCGGCGGACCGGCGAATTGCCCGACTTGTCCTATCCGGGACTTTCGGCCTCGCGCGGTCGTCCGCGCGTCCTGTACAACTGAACAGGGATGCCGGTTTGTGACGTGAACCACACCTAACCGTTATCTTACGACCCGATTACCTAGAGCTGAACCCCACGCCCGGAAGCACCCGCAGTGGCAGTGCAGGTACCGATCCGGACGAACGGAAAGGACACCTCACATGCTGCTGCCGATGTCACCGACCGATTCGCTGTTCCTCCTCGGCGAGTCGCGGGAGCATCCCATGCACGTCGGCGGCCTGGCGACCTTCACCCCACCGGATGGCACCGACACGGACGAGATGGGGGCCTTGTTCGAGGCGGCGCTGGACTCCGACGAGGTGGCACCGCTGCTGCGCCGACGCGCCCGCCGATCGGTGACCACCCTCGGGCAGTGGGGTTGGGAGACCGCGACCGACGTCGACGTCGACTATCACGTGCACCGCAACGCCCTCCCCCGCCCGGGTGGCATGCCGGAACTTATGACATTGGTGTCGCGACTGCACGGCACGCCACTCGATCGCAGCCGCCCGCTGTGGGAGATGCACCTGATCGAAGGCCTCGCCGATGGCCGTTACGCGGTGTACACCAAGATTCACCACGCCCTCGCCGACGGCGCGTCCGCGATGAACCTGTTGCGCCGCAGCATGAGTACGGACCCTTCCCGAAGGGGCATGCCCGCCCCCTGGCAACCCACCGCACCCCTGACGGCGACCGACGTGGCCGGGCCGGCGCCAGTGTCATCGTCGCCAACGAATCTGCGGGGTCTGTCGGGCCGAGTCCTGCGCGGAGCCCGCGGCGCGGCCGGGGAAGTCGTCGGCCTGGCACCGGCGCTGGCCGGCACCGTGGACCGCGCCCTACGCGCCGAGGGCGGGCCGCTGTCGACGCGGGCGCCGCACACGATGTTCAACGTCTCGATCGGGGGTGCCCGGCACTTCGCCGCTCGCACCTGGCCGCTCGAACGGATACGGCTGCTCGCCAAACACGCCGACGCCACCGTCAACGACATCATCCTGGCGATGTCCGCCGGAGCTCTGCGCGGCTACCTTCACGATCTCGGCGCGCTGCCCGCCGAGCCGCTGATCGCGATGGTCCCGGTCTCCCTGCGCCCCACCAGCTGCGGCATCGATCCGGAATCCGCAAGCGGGAACCGGATCGGGGTGCTGATGTGCAACCTCGCCACCCACCTGCCCGACCCCGCCCACCGCCTCGACACCGTGCGCACCTGCATGCGCGAAGGCAAACACGCCCTCGGCGCGATGAGCCCCGCCCAAGTGCTGGCGATGAGCGCCCTCGGTGCCGCCCCCCTCGGCATCGAAATGCTCCTCGGCCGGCGGGGACCTCAGCGACCGCCGTTTAACCTGGTGATCTCCAACGTCGCCGGACCCGCCACCCCGCTGTACTGGAACGGCGCCCGCCTCGACTCCCTGTACCCCCTGTCGATCCCGGTCACCGGACAAGCCCTGAACATCACCTGCACCAGTAGCGACGACCAACTCGTCTTCGGGCTGACCGGCTGCCGGCGCACCGTCCCGAACCTGCACCCGATGCTCGACCACCTCGACGGCGAACTCCACGCCCTCGAACAGGTTGTCGGCCTGTAACACCACCCCGGGGCCGGGATCAAGACCCCGGATTGCGGCCCTCTCCGCCGACCGCCACACCATCGGCACCCGATAGGAAGGAAACCCATGAACATCCACAAGGCTCTGCTCATGATGCTGCTCGGCGGCACCACCGGCCTCCAGGTCCTCCTCCGCCGCCGCACCCCACGGAGCCGCGGACGGGGCGCGCCGTTCCACGCCAACGGCTGACACACCTCGAGGTCGTGGCCCGAATACGCTGCGAGACCATGTCAGGGCGATGGACAGCGGGCACGCGGCTCGTGCTGCCCGGCCGGTGCTGCGGATCGGCGGCAGCTCGTACCGCCGCCCGTCCCCGACTGGTCACCCGGCTAGAAGTCGACCCCGTGGCCCTCGAGCCACCGTGCGGGGGTGAACCACGGTGTATCGAGGTGGTACTCCTTGTCGAGGGCGTCCAGGATCGCATGCGCATCCGCCCCGCGGTAGCTCTCGTACATCCGAACATGAAGTCCTGAACGCTTTTTCACCGCATCGAATAGAATGCCGTGACGGAACAGAACCGTCTCGGAGGGGCGTACCACGATGTTGCCACCGGGGTGGGCCACACCTCCGGCCACCACCTCGACACACAACACCATGCGGGGATCTGTCGAGAGCACAACCAGCAGCAAATCCCGATCATGGGGGTCCGGCGCCCCGTGCCACGGCCTTCTGCCCTCCCGGCCGCCGACCGCAACGCACTCGAGCGCCCGCCGCCAGGGCCGACCTTCGACGATGTGCAACCGGCCACCGGACCTGAGAGGAGGAAGCGGACAATCCCCCGCAGACCCGGATGCGGAGACATGCGTAGTTCCGTGTTCGGTCGTCATACTCCCGGCGTGCCCGTAGCCATCCGTCCCGAAACATCGGACTGCCCGCACCGGCCGGATCCGCAAACGCCTCCACTGAGTCCCCCGTCCGTCGCCCTCGCCGCGGACTTCTTCGCGTCGCCCCAAGGCCCCGGCTACTTCCAACACCCGCCATGCATTCGAGAGCTGACCCGCTCGGTGGATAATGTCCGTTTCGCTAAGAATTTCCGTCCGATTTTCCATTTTCGGTGCATACAGTGGAGTGCTGCATTTTTGGCTGAGGCGAGCATTGCGTAATGGACGTAGAGTGGGTGCGTAAAAGGGACAAAGGAGCTGGAATGGCGCGCCAAATTGTTGTCGAACACGTCGACGATATCGACGGAACTCCCATTGCGGAGGGAAAGGGCGAGACGATCGCCTTCTCCGTGAATGGAATCGACTACGAGATCGACTTGTCGGCGAGAAACGCGAAGGAGTTCCACAAGAAACTCGATCACTACATCGATCACGCCACGAGGGTGGGTGGCCGCAAGAATCGATCCGCGGGCGCACTCACGTCGGGCGGTGAGGTCAAGCGGAAGCCTGTGCGGCGCGACCGTGACCATGTGAGGGCAGTGCGGGAATGGGCGCAGGAACAGGGCTATGAAGTCGGTGTCCGCGGGCGCATTCCCACCGAGATCACGGAAGCGTACAACGCTGCTCACTGACGACCGAGCATGGTTTTATTTGATGTCCGTGGCAGTAGGGATGGAATGGGAAGCTGAAGGGCGAGCGGCATTCGCAGGAAGCGTGCGGCAAGAGTCCCTGGACGAAATTCTGCTCCAAGATCTGTCATTCGACGCGGAGGCCAGGCCTCGGAGCAATCGCAAATTCGCCGCCTTTCGCGGACCGATTTGTCCAACAAGGAACCCACGCTTTCTCGAAGACTGGGTGCGCCACCGCTACGCCGCGGCCGGCCGGAATTCTTCGAAAATTGCCCATCCCCGGATCCGCTTCTTCTGACGCCCGCGCCTGGGGCTCTAGGCCGGAGCAGTTCCGCCCGATGTCAGTGCTCCGGGGTGGGCGGCGGCGTAGGCCTCCCATACCTCGACGCGTAGTCGTCCGCGGTCAGACAGACACGGGGATGCCGTGGGCGCGGCCCAGGCCCGGACCTCGGCGGTGGGCGGTGTGGCTGCTGCGGCGGCGTTGTCGGTGGGTGTCTCGTCGGACAGTGCTGCCGTCGTGTCCTTCTCGGCGTCCACATCGTTGCCGGAGTCCGCCAGGTCGGCATGTTCGGACGTATCGGCGGCCGGCGTTCTCGCTCTCGTCGCCCGCCTTCGGCGCGTCAGCGCACCCGTGACGCCAAGCGCACCTGTGCCGACTTCGGTAGCGGTGGTCTCGGTGCCGTCGACGACGGGTCCGACGGTGTCGACGGCGACGCCATCTCCGGTCAAGCACGCGGTGTCCTCGACAGTCTCGTGGGCAATCTGGACGGCCTCGTCAGCGCCGCCGGCCACCCGGCGGTCCTTGTCGATGTCAATCCCGGCGGTTTCGGTGCTCAGGGCCGCCACCCTCACCGCGTCAAGGAGTTGACCGCGCACAGATTCGTCGAGGGCAGCGAACTCAGGTGATGATTGGAGCAGCATCGTGGCGTGGTCGACCATCTCTTGCGGGCTGCCGGCGCGGCGTCCTGCGCTCGCCGCGGCGAGCATCATGCCCGGCTTCGTGTGGCGGGAGCGGCCCAGCCAATAGCCCACGATCACCGCGATCGCGACCTGCAGTCTGGTCATCATCGTCGACTCCCGCGAATGGGATTTGCCGGTGCGGGCTACGTCGGATCGACTACCCAGCGTCGCCCACGCTCAAGAAAGCAGTGGCGAGAGGGCATTCGGCGGAAGAAGCCAAACAGGCTATGGGAAACCTGGATGACGTCCTCTCACACACAGCATCTCAGGCCGAGCCACAACCAATCCATTGACCGATGCCATGACTCCCACGAGCGAACCGTGGGCGGTGCGCTCCCCCTCTTCAGCTCTCCTTGGCATGGCAGCAAGACCGCTGGCTCAGCGATCGTCGCCCCTCCAGCCCTCAGTCCGCCCACGCAGGGGCGGGTCGCGGAAACCCTCGTTAACGCTCTCCCTCACCCGGATACCGATCGGACGATATAGATGGGGACCGCACCCACCGGATGCGGTCCCCAAGTCGCACTGGTCAGACAGTGCGTACGTTCGTGGCCTGCGGGCCCTTCTGGCCCTGGCCGACCTCGAACTCCACACGCTGGTTCTCGTCGAGCGACTTGAAACCGCTGCCCGAGATTTCCGAGTAATGCACGAAGACGTCCGGAGTTCCGTCGTCGGGTGCGATGAAACCGAAGCCCTTCTCACCGTTGAACCACTTCACAATGCCCTGAGCCATGCCGATACTCCCTAGATCTCGATCCGGATCTCACATCGAGGTTCCGATCTCGATGACTTGATCCTGCCATCCTCGATGTAGTCGCGAAGACGCGCACTGTGTCCGCGTCGACCTATTGCCGGTCATCGATGCACTATCGGTGACCTTGTGGTGGGAGTGATGGTGTCATGCGCCGGGCGTGCTTTGTGCTTCGCTCAGCAGTATGTACGACCCCATCAGACACGCGTCAATGCCTCCCCCATCGTGCGGTTGAGGGTGCTGAGCGAGCGGACGGCACTGCGAACCGGCCCGGGCGTGGTGGTCGACTGCAGCATGACGTCGGGTGCCGAGGTTTCGGTGAGTTTCTCCGGAGGCTCTACGTGCTCGCCGGCGAGTGCGCGTTTGACGTCGGCGATGGTTGCCTTGGTGACGTCCGCTGCTTGGCCCAATGCCTTCGCGGTCTCCTGCGACGGTCCGCTGTCCGGTTCGCCGCGAGAGGCGCTCACCCCTGCTCGGGCGAGTGCATGAGACGACCGATTGCTGACCGTCATGATCCGCAACAACCGTTTCGCTCCCCGACGAGTCCGCGTCGTCGGTCCCATTTCCAAGGGTTTGCCCGCCGTGACCAGGTCCTTCAGCGTGTTGTCCAGCTTCCGGATGTCGGCGACGAGGTCAGTTTCGTGGCCTGGTTGGACGACGGCTCCGATACCGGTGTCGATGATGGCAGTCATCTGATCGAGGTAGTCGTCGATCTTCGAGATCAGCGTCGATCTCGTTCCGGTGGAGAAGATGAAATACGCCGCCGCTATTCCGACGATTCCGCCTGCCGCCGTTTCGTAGATGCGCAGTTCAAGTACCTCGATGCTGAATGTGCCGAGCAGTCCGTACAGCATCGCAAGCATGACGGTGACGAAGAAGGAGAGCAACGCGTAGGCAACCGTGACGAGGTAGAACGCGAAGAATACGCAGACGACGAGCAGGAGCAGCTGCAACGGCTGGTTGTTTCCGACCAACGCGGACAGCACCACTCCTGCAAGAACTCCCGCGATGGTGCCGACGACGCGGTGCCCTGCGCGAGAGAGAATCTCACCGCGGGTAGACGCTCCGGTGAAGACGAGGAAGGCCGTCAGGACCGCCCAGTACCAGCGGTCGGGCGAGATGAGCTCACCGAGAATCGTTGCAGCGCTGGTCGCGACGGCTACCTGGATCGCGGCTTTGGTGCTCGGATTCCATCCGGGGTCCGTTTCTTCGCCCTCGTCCGGCTGCTTCCTCGGTTCGGATTCTGTTCGCAGGGCATTGCTGGTGATGTGATGAATCGCGATGTGTGCCTGCACTGCCCGCATCGCGACGGCGGTCGCGATACCCGCCGGAGTCGATGGATCGGATTTGTCTGCAGCCGCGGCGGCGAGGCGTCGGGCAGCGCGGAGTTGGTCGTCCGACGGATTGTTCTGCAGGCACGATCCCAGTGCAGTGGTCGCCTGCCCCAGCGAATTCGGCCACAACTTGTTCGGGTCGAGCGCCCACAGCGCGCTGACGAGTTGTTCGGTAGCGATTTGCGCGTCGAAGATGCGAACGGACAGATCATCGTTCGTGACGCTCAGGAGCTGAGCTGCATCGTTGCGGTCGAGCCAGTCGTCGATCATCAGCGCGGTGCTTCCGAGCCGGTCGAGTTTCTTGCGGAGTAGATCGAGGTTCCGATCACCCCTGTTCGACGCCACCTCCAGCACGTCGATCGACGCGGCCCGCAGCGCCCGAACCAACCGTTTGAGTTCGAGCCCGGGCCGGTCCGGCAGGATCACCGTACGGACGAGGAGCGAGATACCGACGCCGACGACGATGGACACGGTGAGGATGGGAATCTGCCCAAGCTGGGCCCGAAGAAAGAGCGCGAAGAAGTAGCAGATGAACGCGACCATCCCGAGAGCCGTACCTCGCGGGCCGTAGCGCCGCACCCAGACGGCCGCGAAGAGCACCGCGATGAAGCCCACATCGGCGACCTTCCCGAACTGGGACAGCACCGCGGACATCGACACCGCTGCGATTGCAGGGAACACGAGCAGCAGTGTCGTGACCACCCTGCTGTGCTGATCCCTGTCCTTGACCGCCGCCGAGGACTGCATCGCGACGACCGTCCCGAGCAGCGCTACGGTGAGTGGCTGGCCGATCGCGTTGGAACCCGGTAACAACACCACCATCGCGAGCACGACGGTGATCGTCGTGGCGGTAGCGGCACGAAGCCGCAGCCGGCCGGGATCGGAGACCGCGAGAAAACGGGCTGTCTCCTGCATGAACCGAAAAGCCATTCACCGATTGTGCGCCTACGGAACCCGCGCGTGCGTCATTGACACCTCGACGCAGCGTGGCGCTCTGCGATATCTCCCAATCCCGAAACTCTTCCTGTCGATCGTTAATCCTCTGCACCGTAAGTTGATTCGGGACGTATTCGCGTCTACCTTTCGCGGTCAGTCTCGGACGACGTCGCTACCGATCTCTTCGAGATCAACCGCGCCTTCGAGGAGGAGCAAACCGGCCAGCGAACGACGCTTGGACGAGCAATGAACCGCCCTACACTGCGCCATGTCGCCTCGTCCACGCGAGTCAGCCATTCAGGCCGATGACCAACACCAGTAGCGCAGCGTAGGTTCCGAGCTCAAACCACTGCGTCCGTTCATGATGCCGATCACGAGGGCGATCGCCATGAGAACCACGCTGAGGAGTGCAGCCGGTTGTCGGCGGTGTTGACTCGAAGTTCACTGTGCTGTCCAGATTGGGCGAATTCACCTGCACCAGTCGCGTCCTGGTCCATCACCACGGTCGCCTCGCCGTCAATGTACAGCGGATCTGCCGGGGCTGCGTCTGAGAACTTCGATACATCTGGGGACTCGGCCCCGAGACAGAGGTAGGTGCAACCATCGGGGGCCACCGTCGATTGATGCGCCCCGCTTGCCCAGTTACGTGACGGGATCCCACGATTTCTTCGGCGTGCTCGGGACTAGTCGTAGATCACGGCAAAGTCCCCGGCGCTCGAGGTCCGCCAATCCGTCCCGCATGGTGTGAACCTGTTCAGGTGAATGCCCCGCCCAGTCCGTGATCTTGCCGACTACACTCACCGGCTCCCCGCCATGAGGTCGATCCAGTGCTCGACCGCAGCGCCACAGATGGGGCTGTGCCTGTTGGCGATGATTTTACGACCGTGGCGGGGTCAGTATCTGATATGAGGAAACTCGCGATCACCCAGAACATCACCCTCGACGGCTCCATCGAGATGCTCGGCGACTGGTTCGACCCCACGGACCAGGATCCGCAGCTACTGGAGGCGACCCGCCGGCAGTCCGAGCGCGCGGACGCGATGCTGCTGGGTCGGCAGACGTTCGAGGACTTCCGCGGCTACTGGCCCCGACAGACCGACGACCAGACGGGCATCACCGACGAGCTGAACCAAATTCAGAAGTACGTCGTCTCCTCGACCATGACCGACCCGCAGTGGCGGAACTCGACCCTGCTCACGGGCGACTGGATCGCCCAGGTGCGGGCCCTGAAGGGACAGGAGGGCCGCGACATCGTGGTCACCGGCAGTATCACGCTGACCCACGCCCTGATCGTCTCTGGCCTGGTCGACGAGTACCGGCTGTTCGTGTACCCCGCCGTCCAGGGTCGGGGACGACGGCTGTTTCCCGACGGATACGAGATGCCGAGGCTGCAGCTGGTGGAGGCACGAGGCTTCCAGAACGGCGTCTGTCTACTGCGCTACACCAACTGAGGACACCACCCAGGACCACCTGCTGTTCATATTCGGGAGTGTGGTTGCCGCTGTGATCGAAGTGCGACTGTTGTCGACCGTTGCTCCGGGAGTCTGCCAGTGGCCGCGGTGGTCTGCGGGGCCGTCGCCACATCGCGGTCCGCGGTGGGCGACGACGGGGCAGCATCGTTGCGGGCCCTACTGGGCGTCGTTGCCGCGTCGCGGGGATTACCGTCTCACTGCATTGCCGGATACCCGCTTTCGAGACCTCGGATGACGGTGGACGGGTCACGTAGTGCAACTATGCTTGCAGATGCTCTTTCGGAAGCAATTCACCATCCTGCGATCGAGTTGGCTTGGACTCGACATATGGATCGTCACGGACGAGGAGGCCGCATGGGCACGAAGGCTGAAAACACCACCACGGGGCCCCAGTCCTTCGACGAGCTTCTCGTCGAAATCCGTGCACGTTCGGGGTCGCTGTCTCCCTCGCATCGCAAGATCGCCGAGCGGGTGATGTCCGACCCGGAGGCAGTGGCGTTCATGACCATCTCGGAGCTCGCGGCCGCTGTCGGTGTCAACGAGGCGACCGTGGTGCGGTTCGCGACCGGCCTCGGCCTGAAGGGCTATCCCGGACTGACCCGACTGTGCCGTGAGCGACTTCAGGAGCAGGCGCAGCTGTTGCGCCGGTTCGACAATCTCGAGCATGTCGCCTCCGAGGGGGCCGGCCTGCTCGAGCAGACGGTGGCGCTCGATCAGGCCAACATCGCCCGCACCTTTGCGCGGATCGAGGAGGCGACGTGGAAGTCCGCGGTCGAGCACCTGGCGCAGGCACCTCGGGTACACGTCATGGGACTGCGCAAATGCCACGCACCGGCATACCTGCTCGGGTATCTGTTGCGGATGCTGCGCGAGGACGTCGAGACGGTCACAGCGAGTGTCGGTTCGTTGACCGATGATCTGCGTCGCGTCCGGGAGGGCGACAGCTTCGTGGCGATGTCGATCCACCGCTACAGCGCCGACACCATCCGTGCGGCGGAGTGGGCGCGGCAGAGCGGTGCGCACGTCATCGCGTTCACCGACAACGCCAGCTCACCCCTCGCCGGCCCGGCACACGACACCTTCTACATCGATGCTTCGAGCGCGTCGGTGCTCAGGTCCATGACAGCCTTCACTTCCCTTGCCCAGGCGATGTCCGGCGGAGTCGCCCACCTGCTCGGACACCAGGTCCGCGAAACCCTCCTCGAAGAGGAGAAACTCCTCAGCAGCTTTCGCGTCTACGCCACCGAACGACCCGACATCTGACGGAGATGGCCCCGCATGCATCGCGGGGAATTCGCGGCGGGAAGCGGACCACTTCGTGCCGTTCGGAGATTCGTACAGCTCGCTGTTGCCGTGTACTCGCGGGCTGATCGTCTGCGGAGGCACCGCGGCTCACACGGTTCGATGCAGTGGTGGGGTGCACCCCGACTTCGGGTGCACCCCACTTGTGCGGCGAAGGAATGTTGCTACTGCGGGGACTTCGACAGGGTTGCGTCGACGTCGCCGGCCTGCTCGGCTGCGGAGGCCGTCTTGCGACGCTGGTGGATGAGTCCGGCCGCCACCGCGAGGGTGGTGACGATCATGGTCAGCGCGAGGGGGGTACGGGTGGCGGGTGTGAAGACCATGCCGCCGACGATGGCGAGCAGGATGAGGCCGACGAGGTAGGACAGGTACGGAAAGCCCCACATCTTGACCGGCAGGGCCGCCTTCTCCTCGGCGGTCTTCTTGCGACGTCCGGCGATCTGTGTTCCGCAGATGCACAGGTAGACCACCACGGCGACGGCCCCGGAGGAGCTGAGCAGGAAGGTGAACACTGCACCGGTGGGCAGGAAGTAGTTCGCGATCACCGCCAGGAACCCGGCGCTCGATGCGGCGAGGACGGCCTTGACGGGTACCCCGGACTTGCCGGTGGTCCCGAGTGCACCGGGGGCTTCGCCGCGGCGTGACAGGGAGAACAGCATTCGGGACGAGGAGTAGATGCCGGAGTTCAGGCACGACAGCACGGCGGTGAGTACGACCAGATTCATAATGGTCTGTGCGCCGGGCAGGCCGAGCAGGTTGAGCACGGCGGTATAGGGACTCTTGGTGACTTCGGCGGTGTCCCACGGCAGCAGCGTGACGACCACCAGGATGGAGCCGACGTAGAAGAGCAGGATGCGCCAGGCGACGCTGCGCATGCTCTTGCGGACCGCTACGACCGGGTCCTTGGCCTCGCCGGCTGCGATGGTGACCAGCTCGGTGCCGAAGTAGGAGAAGAAGACCGTCAGGACGGCGATCAGTAGAGGAGTGACGCCGTTGGGAAACAGTCCGCCGTGGCCGAGCAGATTCGAGGTTCCGGGCGAGTCGAAATGCGGGAGCACGCCGAAGATCGCGGCGATGCCGACGCCGATGAACAACACGATCGCGGTGACCTTGATCATCGCGAACCAGAACTCGAATCGCGCAAACGATGTCACGGCAGCGAGGTTCACCCCGGTGAGCACTGTCATGAAGATCAGCGCGTAGAGCCAGGTGGGCACTACGGGTATCAGCTGGTTCGCGATCGCGGCACCGGCGATCGCCTCGAACGCGACCGTCACACACCAATGATATGCGTAGAGCCATCCGACGGAAAATCCTGCCCACGAACCTAATTCACGGGATGCGTAGGTTGAGAACGATCCCGTCTCCGGACTCGCGGTCGCCAGTTCGGCGAGCATCCGCATCACCAGAATGATGACCAGACCGGTGAACAGGTAGACCAGGACGATGCCGGGTCCGGCCGAGGAGATCGCCTTGCCGCTGCCGACGAACAGGCCGGCACCGATGACACCGCCGATGCCGATCATCGTCAGTTGGCGGGTGTTGATGGAGTGCTTCAGATTCTCTGAGCTGGAGAGCGATGTTGGCACGACGCCTTCTTCCATAGAACTCGGGATGTGACCCAGGTAACTGCCAGGAGTCATGAAACACGCCCCAGCCGCGTCATGCAAGTACATTTGCATACATTCTTCATTGTGCAAACTTCACATCACAATCGTGAGAGCGGGTGGACCTGCACAAATGACACCCCGCGCGGAGTGACGGACGAAAGGACGCAAGCCGGGGCGTCGGCGGGGACATCTCGACCCCGCCCCTCGGCGAACCCGGAGGGGCAGATCGGCACACGCGCCACAGACACAGTGCGGGTCGATTTGCATCAAAGCGATCTAGTGCAAATATGCTTGCATTATGGATTGCGATGCTGTTGTATGGATCACATGAGGCCCCGCTCCTCGCGTCGGGACGAACAGCGTCCGAGCGCGAGCACCGAGTGGGACTGCTGACGGCTCCCGGAAGCAGACGTGAACCCTGCAGTCAAACCGTCAGTCGGACAGAGCTTTACAAGATGATCGACAAGAAGGAGACGTGAGACGATGACGACCGTCCTGGCAACCCGATCGGGTTCGACCGCGACCCTGGCCCTGAACCGACCCCACCGCCTCAACGCGGTGAGCGAGGAGCTGTACCAGACGCTGATCGACGAATTGGTCGCCTCGGACACGGACCCGGACGTGCGCGCGGTCGTCCTCACCGGCACGGGCCGCGCTTTCTGCGTCGGCGCCGACCTCAAGGCCCACAACTCCGGTACCCGCAGCCGCGAGGAGCAGGCGCACTACCTCGACCTCGCCCAGCGGGTATGCGAACAGATCCAGCGGATGGACATTCCGGTCGTTGCCGCGGTCAACGGCTACGCACTCGGCGCCGGCGCAGAAATGGCGGTCAGCGCCGACTTCCTCGTCATCGCCGAGGACGCCCAGATGGGCTTCCCCGAAGTCAGCATCGGCACCTTCGTCGGCGGCGGCGTCACCAACCGCCTGCCCCGCCTGGTCGGATTGCGCCGGGCCACCGACATGCTGATCCTCGGCGAACGCTTCACCGGCAGCCAGGCCCTCGAGTGGGGGCTCGCGCACTCCGCGGTTCCCGCCGACACGGTGTTCGAGGCAGCGCACGCCCTCGCCAGCACCCTGGCTGCGAAAGCGCCACTGTCCCTGGCTCGGATGAAGGCGGCGCTGCGCCGCAACGACCCGCTCGAGGTGGTGCTCGACACCGAACCGCAGGAACTGCTCGCGCTGATGGGCACGCAGGACTGGGCCGAAGGTGTGACCGCTTTCGCCGAACGCCGCACCCCGATCTTCCAGGGAAAGTAGAGATGCCCACCATGGCACAGCCCTCCGCCGTCGCGGTCGCCACTCCCCCGTCCCCGGTGACCCGCACGGCACTCGAACGGCTCTTCGACCCCCGCTCGATCGCGATCGTCGGCGCCTCGACGAGCCCGACCAAGCGGGGCTTCCAGGCCGTGCGGGCGCTGCAGCAGTCCGGGTTTCAGCACCCGGTGTACCCAGTCAACCCGAAGGCCACCGCGATCCTCGGGCTCGAGGTCGTCCCCTCGATCGATGCGCTGCCGTATGGCATCGACGTCGCCCTGATCGCGCTACCCGGCGCGGCGATCCCGGACGCACTGCGCCGGTGTGCCGCCGTCGGCATCGCCGGGGCGGTCGTGCTGGCCAATGGGTTCAAGGAAACCGGGGATGCGGGCGCCGACCTCGATGCGGCCCTCGCCGAGGCCATCGCCGAAACGGGTATTCGGCTGATCGGCCCGAACACCTCCGGGATGCTCAACGTGTCCACCGGGGCCAATCTGGTTGGGCTACAGGACGTACCCGTGGGGCCGATCAGCGTGATCACCCAGAGCGGCAACATGCTGCTGTCCCTGGTCAACGACAACCGCGCGCTGAAGGGACCGGGTTTCCATGCCTATGTCGGTCTCGGTAACCAGGCGGATGTCCGCTACGACGAATGCGTTACCGAACTGTCCCGGCACGAGGGCACCGGTGCCGTCGCCATCCATTCGGAGGGCTTCGCGGACGGCCGGTCATTCCTACAGGCCGCCGCGAGCGCAGTGCAGGACAAGCCAGTGGTGGTGCTGCGAGGCGGCCGCTCGGAGATCGGGCAACGCACCGCGCTTTCGCATACCGGGTCTATCGCCGGATCCGATGCCGTCGCCACCGCGGTGCTCCGCCAGGCCGGTGTCGAATTGGTCGACCGCTCCGACGAACTCGCCATCGTGGCCGGTGCCATGGCGACGACAGCGCCCATTGCTCCCGGCCGTAAGGTCGCCATTCTTTCCGACGGCGGCGGGCACGCCACACTCGCCGCCGATGCGCTGACCGCGCGCGGAATCGAACTCGCGCAGATCGGCGATCAGACCCAGCAGATCCTGCGGGAGCTGCTCGGTGGACCGGCGTCGGTGGTCAACCCCGTCGACGTGGCCGGAGCCACCGACGCCGATCCCACGGTCTTCGCCGCCGCCGTCGACGCGTTGATGAGCGACCCGGCGGTCGGCCTGGTGCTCATCGTCGGTCTCTTCGGCGGCTATCACCTGCGCTTCGACGCGAGCCTGCGCGAGGCGGAGGACGCCACCGCGGACTCGCTGCTCGCGCTGACCGCCTCCCATGGTGTGCCGCTCCTGGTCCAGAGTTGCTACGCGGGTGACGCCGTCGCCAACCACGACCGTCTGCGCGCCGGTGGGGTCGCGGTGATCAATTCCATCGACCACGCCGTCCGCGTCGTTGCCGCTCTCGACCGGCGCGGGCACCGGCTGTCCACCGCAGCCGAGCGCTCCGCACTCGCCCTGCCGGAACCTGCCCCGCGGGCGGCCAGCGGAGCGGGCATCCTCGACGAGCCCACCGCCCGCGCTCTCATCGAGGACGCCGGCGTCGAGATCGGTGGTTGGACCCTCGCCCGTACCGTCGACGACGTCGTCACCGCAGTGACCGGATACGCGCGTCCGTGTGCACTGAAGATTGTGTCCCCGCAGGTCATCCACAAGTCCGATGTCGGCGGAGTCCGATTGAACGTGGTCGCCGCCACCGCCGCGGACAGCGCCCAGGCGATCATCGATTCGGTCACCGGCAACGTGCCCGGCGCGGTGATCGACGGCATCGTGGTCACCCCGATGGCCGACACCGGTGTCGAATTGCTCGTCGGTGCCACCCGCGACCCGATCTTCGGGCCGGTGGTGGCCTTCGGTTCCGGTGGCGTCATGGTCGAAGCCCTCGAGGACGTCACCTTCCGCGCCGCCCCGTTCACCGACCTCGAGGCCCACGAGATGATCGACGAGACCATCGCCTCCCGCATGCTCGACGGCTACCGGCACCTCCCGATCGTCGACCGGGAAGCGCTGGCCCGCTTCCTCGTCCGGGTCGGCGACATCGTCGCTGCCCGCCCCGAGATCAGCGAACTCGACCTCAACCCCGTGATCGCATCGGACACCGGCATCGTGCCCGTGGACGTGCGAATCGTCCTGTCCGAGAACCACCCTGGAGACCACATATGAGAGACCCCCTGTTGATCGACCGCGTCGGCGACACCATCGTCTGGACCCTCAACAACCCGGAAGCCCGCAACCCCATCTCCGACGCCGGCACCATCGCCGCGCTCGAGGACGCCGTCACCGCGGTCAACCGTGACCCGAGCGTGCGGGTAGCCATCCTCACCGGCGCCGGGTCCGCGTTCTCCTCCGGCGGCAATGTCAAGCACATGCTCGACAGAGCGGGCATGTTCGGTGGGACACCCGCCGAACTGCGCCAGGGCTACCGGCACGGCATCCAGCGCATCCCCCGGGCGCTGCATCACTGCGAGGTTCCCACCATCGCCGCAGTCAACGGCCCGGCCATCGGCGCCGGCTGCGACCTGGCGGCGATGTGTGACCTGCGGGTCGCCTCCAGCACAGCAAAGTTCGCGGAAAGCTTCGTCAAGGTCGGGATCATTCCCGGCGACGGAGGGGCGTGGCTGCTGCCACGGGCCGTCGGAATGGCCCGGGCCAGCGAGATGGCGTTCACCGGGGAGGCGATCGACGCCGCAACCGCCCTGAACTGGGGATTGGTGTCACAGGTCGTCGAACCCGACCAGCTCCTCCCGGCCGCGCACCAGCTGGCCGCACGGGTGGCGGCCAATCCGCCGCACGTGCTGCGGATGACCAAGCGGCTGCTGCGTGAAGCCCAGCACCAGAGCCTCGAGAGCATCCTCGAGTTGTCCGCGGCGATGCAGTCCATCGCCCACCACACCGAAGACCACCTCGAGGCGGTCGGGGCCATGCTCGAGCGGCGCACCCCGCAGTTCAGCGGCCGATGAGCGCCGTTCAGCCCGGCGTCGGGATCATCGGTGGCGGCATCATGGGCGCGGGCATCGCCGAGGCCGCCGCCCGCGCCGCGCTCTCTCGGATCAAGCCGCACCCGAACTGTCGGTTGGGTGAGCAATCGGTCATCATCGAGGCCGTCCCGGAGTTCGAGGAGCTCGAGCTCGACCTGTTCGCCCGTGTCGACGAGATCGCCCGCCCTGATGCACTACTGGCGACCAACACGTCCTCGATTCCGGTGGTCAAGACCCTACTTCTGCACGTCCCCCGACCCTGACCGATTTGACACGAGCAGTCTCGATCCACCCCGATCGCACCGGCTCGAGACGCACGGACCAGATGCCTGGCCTGCCGCCCCGGGCCAGGCACCGTCGTTGCCCACCGATCACCGGCACCATCCCGGCCGCCACCGAGACCGCTACCATTTTCCGCCGAGGAGACCCACCATGAACGCCCACATCGACGAGACCACGATCGCCGGCCTGCGCTGGCTGGTGGTAACCGGTGAGCGCAACGCCGCCTTCACAGTCCTCGGTCAGTACGCGCGAGAGTCCATCACCGCCGTGCAGAGCAAGATGCCCGAACGTGAAGGCCTGCAATCCTTCACCCGCAGCGATCGCGGCCGCCGCATCCTGGCCGACGTGGTAGCGGCCACCACTCACGCCTATCCGCGATACACCGAGGAGCTGCGCGCGCTCGCGACCGGCGCGACCGTGCCCTACGAGGATCTGCTGTTGGCCAATCTCCGCGGCGACATCGGCATCGACGACGGCACCGGATGCACCGACCTCGCCTGGCGCGGAACGCAGTCCTTCGTCGCCCACAACGAGGACGGCGCCCCCGCCCTCGACGGCCACTTCATGCTGCTCACCCTGCGCATCGAGGGCGACCTCCCGGTCACCGTGCAGTGGTACCCGGGATTTCTGCCCGCCAACACCCTGACCGTCAACGGTGCCGGACTGGTGTGGGGCATCAACCACATCCAGGTCACCACCCCTATCGCCGCACCAGGCCGACACTTCGTCGCCCGCGGCCTGCAACAGTGCACCACGCTCACCGACGCCATCGACTACCTCCGCAGCAACCCCAGCGCCGGCGGCTTCGCCTACACCCTCGGCGACACCAGAAGCGGCCGGGTCGCCGTGGTGGAAGCCGCTGCCGGACAGGTCGCGGTCCGAGAACTCCCGCCCGATAACGGATTCGAGTGGCACACCAACCACATCCGCTTCATGTCGAACCCGCCCGACCAGGCAGCCGCAGGCACCGCGACGGCGAACCTCGGCCAACGCGAGGAAAGCCTCGCCCGCGGCCAAGTCCTCGACAGCCTTGTTCCCGTCCTCGAACCCGACGTCGACTGGTTCACCCAGGTGCTGACAGGATCACCCGTCCCGACCGGAGTGCACCGCACCGCCGCCGGCACAGACCCCCTCACCACGCTGTGCACCACCGTCACCAACCTGACCGACCGGACCATCCTCATCCGCAACCACCACGGAACGACCGCGACGCTCACTTTGACCGAACTCACAGCCGAACCGCACTGAGCACCAATCACTCCCCGAGTGTCCAGAGCGATCGATTACGGCTCGTCGGGACAACCGGCGGATCGCTACGCAGAAATTGGGTCGCAGGGCCGGGGCACCTGGTCGCCGACTGCCGGGGACGGGCGGTGGGCCAAGTGGGGTATCCGCGGTAACCCGTCACCGAACGGAGGACTGCGGTGGGACTTCTCAATCCTGCCTTCACGCCGGGGGTAGGGCGGGCGAAAGGCGAAGCGACAAGTTCCCTGCTCGACCAACAGATTCAGCATGCCGCTGCTCCGCTGCCTCGGCCACCAGATCTGGGATAGCCGCGGTAAGGAGTGCGCCGCGAAAGGTGCCTGCGTTGCCTGCAGCAACGATTGGCAGCAGGAGGCCGTCTCACACGGTTGCTGCGAAACGATGCGCCATTCGAGTAGTCACGCAGTGCTGACGCATGATTCGGCTACCAATATGGCTACAGTGCTCTGGAGATCACTTCCTTCATGACCTCGTTGGATCCGGCGTAGATGCGCTGGATACGGGCGTCGGCGTACATCTGGGCGATGGGATATTCGAGGATGTAGCCGTACCCTCCGAACAGTTGTAGACAGCGGTCGATCACGGCGCACTGTTGGTCGGTCAACCAGTACTTCGCCATTGCGGCGGTGGTGACATCGAGTTCGCCGCGCAGGTGCTTGTCGATGCAGTCGTCGAGGAAGGTGCGTGATACCCGCGCGAGGGTTGCGCATTCGGCAAGTTCGAAGCGTGTGTTCTGGAGGTCGAACAGTGTCTTCCCGAACATTGTCCGCGATTTGGTGTACTCGATTGTGAGAGCTACTGCGCGTTCGATCGCGGCGACGGCGGCGACGCCGCAGATCAGTCTTTCCTGTGGTAGTTGCTCCATCAGGTGGACGAATCCGGCACCCTCGCGTTCTCCGAGGAGGTTGTCCACCGGGACGCGGAGACGGTCGAAGAACAGTTCAGTGGTGTCCTGTCCCTTCTGGCCCAGCTTGTCGAAGATCTGTCCGCGCGAGAATCCGGGAGTGTCGTCGGTCACCTCGGCGACAACGAGAGACACTCCCTTCCCGCCGAGCGTGGGATCGGTCTTGGCGGCGATGATGACGAGGTCACAGTTGCGACCGTTGGAGATGAAAGTCTTGGCGCCGGTGATGACATAGTCGCCCCCGTCGCGCACGGCCTTGGTAGTGATGTTTTGCAGATCTGAGCCGGTTCCTGGCTCGGTCATGGCGATGGCACCGACCCATTCACCGCTTGTGAGTTTGGGAAGCCATCGCGACTTCTGCTCGTGGCTTCCGTATGCGTTCAGGTAGTGCGGAACGATTCCCGCGTGCACGCCGAGCTGGAGCGAGTGGTCACCCGCCATCACCTGTTCGTGAAACAGGACGGCATCGTGGGCGAAAGTTCCTCCCCCTCCGCCGAATTCCGTGGGAATCGACATTCCCGACAAGCCCAGCTCGCCCAGAGTGCCGTAGACCTCCTTGTCCGGAAAGCCCTGTTCGGCGAACCGGCGTTGGTGGGGGGTGACCTCCTTGGCGAAGAAGTTGCGTGCGAGTTCGGCAACTGCGCCGAGTTCGTCGTCCATCCATGGGGATGCGCTTTCCGTGGTGACAGTGTGAGCAGTCAAGGGTTCGTCTCCAAAGTTGTTGCGAATTGGTCACGATGGGTTAGCGGTCTCAGCTCCCCACCGGAACCTCCCACTTCCGGTCGGCGGTGGGCTCATACACACCCTGAGCGAGGGGGTCGCGGTAGAGCAGCTCGATCTCTGATGCATACTTCTCGGCGATCGGTTTGCGGCGCAGCTTCATCGTCAAGGTGAGTTCGTCGCCGCCCGGCTCCCAGAAGGTTGGGAGGATCAGGAAGCGCTTGATCTGCTCCACGCGAGACAGGTCTGCGTTGGCCGTCGCGATCGCGGCGGCGATCGTCGCGATCATGTCGCGGTCCGTCGCGAGTGACGCGGAATCGACCCGGATCTCCTTCGTTGCAGCGAAACTCGCTGCGGCCTCGGGGTCGAGTGAGATGAGGGCGGTGTTGTAGGGGCGCGCATCTCCGATGGTGGCCACGCCGCCGATGAGCGAGGAAGCGGCTTTGATCGCGTTCTCGATCGTAGCGGGGGACATATTCTTCCCCGAGGAGTTGATGATCAGTTCCTTCTTCCGGTCGATGACGGTGAGGTACCCGTCCGGGTCGACGGACACCACGTCACCGGTGGCCAGCCATCCGTCGGCGTCAACGGCGTCGGCGGTCTTGGCAGGCTCTCCCCGGTAACCCTTCATGACGAGGGGCCCACGAACGAAAAGCTCACCGTCGTTCGCGACCCGCATGTCCATGCCGGGCACGATCTTGCCGACCGTTCCGAGTTTGGCGGGATCGGCCGGGGCCGCGCTGGCGATGCAGGTCAGTTCCGACATCCCCCAGATCTCGGAGATCTGCAGCCCGAGTCCTGCGAAGAACGCCAACGTGTCGGCGGGTATCGGTGCCGCCCCTGACACGGCCCATCTGAGCTTGTCGAATCCGAGTTCGGCGCGCATCGGCGCCAACACCGTGGATTCTGCCTTGACGAAGTCGTGTTCCAGTTCTTCCGGTACGGGGAGACCTGCCCGGAGCATCTCGATCCGGCGTGCGCCGACATCGAGGCCCCACTCCAACGCGTTCCGTCGTGCGTCGTCCGGTTCGTTCGACACCGCCCGTTCGACCGCGATTTTCAGCTTCTCCCAGACACGCGGCACCGCGCCCCAGATGGTCGGCCGGCAGTCGGGCAGTGCGGCAGCGATCTGCCGCACGTCCGCGACCACGGTGACTTGCGTTCCGAACACCATGTGGAAGTACAGTGCCGTCATCCGATCGGCGATGTGTGCCGACGGCATGAAGGAGGTGATGCGATCTCCGAACTCGATCGGGAGGATCCAGCACACCGCGCTGGCCTCGAACAACAATGCAGCATGAGTCGACTCCACCCCTTTCGGGTTGCCGGTAGTGCCCGAGGTGTAGATCAGGGTTGCAACATCGTCAGGCCGCACAGAGCGCCACGCGGCGTCGAAGTCGAAGTCCGGTGAGCCGAGAGCCTTCATCTGGTCCAAGGCGAGCGTCCCGGCCGGCGCCATTCCCGCATCGATGACGACGATCTGCTCCAGCAGTGCGCCGGATTCCCTGATCCGCTCCACGTACTGGGCCTCGCACACCACGACCTTGGCTTTGGCGTTGCCGAGAACGTATGCGATGGCAGATGGGGGAAGCGTGTTGTAGATCGAGAACGACGTCGCCCCAACATGCTGCGCTCCGACATCGATGGGATAGAAGTCCACACGATTGGCCATCATCAAGGCGACGGTGTCCCCGCGGCGGACCCCGAGTGCGGCGAATCCGGCCGCCACCTCGCGGACCTGGCTCGAGTATTGCCGCCAGGTCAGCGTTTGTGAATCGCCGACCGTTCGCAGCGCGATTGCGTCCGGGTCGACGGCGGCGGTGCGTTGAAATGCTGCGCACAGCGTGTGGGGCGCTTCCTCGATGGTCATGGCGTACTCCTCGGTTCAGAACTTGCAGCTGCAGATCCACTCGGATGTGTTGTGATGGAGCGTTCTTCGAGTTCCCGGATCAGTTGATGGCATTCGGCGTCGGCTGCCAGGTAGCCGTCGGCGAGCACGTTCACCAGTCCGCGCCCCAGTGCCCACGGTTGCCATGCCGCTGGAGCGAGGGTGCGACCGGCGCGACGAGCAACAGCATCGGCGATCACAGTCGCGGCCTCCTCCGGACTGATACGGCGACGCAGCGAACGAGGAAGACGCGCATCGAGCCTTCTGCCGATCTCGTCGTCGTCGAGCGTCGCCCGAGCCAGTTGGGTGTCGACCATCCCGAAGTACGCCACACCTGCGGAGGCGCCGTAGCCGGCGAGTTCGAGACGGAGTGCCCGGCCGAGTTGTTCGACGGCGGCCTTGCTGATCATGTAGGACGCACCACCGAGACCGGGCGCGAAGGCCGCCGCGGACGACACCACCACGATGTGACCGCGTCGCGTAATCACTTCGTCGATCGCAGGATGGACGGTGTTGAAGACACCGGTGAGGTTGATGTCGATCACGCGGTCGAAGCCCGCCGGATCGATCTGGCGGAGGGTGGAGGGGGGCGGGGTCACTCCGGCGTTCGCGACCACCACATCGATCCGCCCATACCGCTCGATCACCCCGTGCACGGCCGCATCCATGCCGAGACGGTCGCGGACATCGGCGACCACGGTGAGAACCCGCCGTCGGCCGAGCGCGAATTCGGCTGCCGTCAGCGCGGATTGATTGACATCGATCAGCGCGACGGTCGCGCCGCGGGCATGCAGCGCTCGCGCCGATGCCAGTCCGATACCGTCGCCTCCGCCGGTAATCAGGACCACCTTGCCGGCAACGTTGTACTCGGCGCCTCGACCGGGAAGTGGGAGTCCCAGGTCTCTCAGGGTGCGAGCGACAGTCGATCGGGTTCTGTACGTGGCCATCATCAATGCCTTCCATGGAGCAGTCTGACGAGAACGCGGACCAGGGCGTCGATCCGTGGTGTGCGCCGAAACGTGGTGAGCGGCAGAATCGACGGGAATCGCTGCCTCGTCATCGCACGGGGAAAGGTGAATTCCCTCAACCCGTCAGCACCGTGGACCCGGCCGAATCCGGAATCTCCGACACCACCCAGCGGCAGGCTCGGGACGAGCGGCGTACATGACGTACGAATTGACCGACACTGCGCCGGTGCGGATTCTTGTCGCGATCGCGTCTCCGCGTCGGCGGGAAAAGACGCTCAACCCCAATCCGTATCGGCTCGCATTGGCCCGTTCGACCGCGTCGTCCATATCCCGCACCCTGGTTACGGTCAGTGTCGGCCCGAATGTCTCCTCGGTGACCGCAACACTGTCCTCCGGCACGTCCACCAGAATGGTCGGCTGCACGAAGTTGCCCTCGATGGCGTCCGGCCCTCCGAGTACGGCGCGGCCGCCCTTTCCGATCGCGTCGTCGATGTGGCGGCGGATGACGTCGATTTGCGTGGGCATGGTGATCGGGCCGATCTGGGCGTTCCCACCGGACCCGGCCCGGATCGTGCGTGCACGAGTGACCACCCGATCGACGAACGCGTCGAATACTTCTTCGTGCACGTACACCCGCTCCACCCCGAGGCAGGTCTGACCGGCGTTGGAGAGCCCACCCCACACGGCCGCATCGGCAGCCGCCTCGAGGTCGCCGTCAGCGTCCACGATCAAGGCGTCCTTTCCGCCGCACTCCATCAGGACCGGGGTGAGTGTCTCCGCGCACGCGGTCATCACCTTCTTTCCCGTGGCGGTGGAACCGGTGAACCCGATCTTGTTCACGGCCGATCGGCACAGTGCAGCTCCTGTTGAGCCGTCACCTGTGACCACCTGCAGAACCGGGTGTTCCGGCACGACCTCGGACAATGTCTGGGCCAACCACACACCGACGCCCGGGGTGTACTCGCTGGGCTTGTAGACCACGGTGTTCCCGGCTGCGAGCGCGAAGGATAGAGAACCGAGCGGAGTGAAGATGGGGTAGTTCCAGGGTCCGATCACCCCCACGACTCCGAGGGGAAGATATTCGACGCTGGCCGACTGGTTGGCGGTGAGGAGGCTGGAGCGGACCGCGCGGCGACCCAGTACGCGGGCGGCGTTCTTCGCCGACCACGCGAGGTGTTCCAAGGCCATCGCAATCTCGAGCATTGCGTCCGCGCGCGGCTTACCCATTTCGATATGGGTGAGCTCAGCGAGTTCCGGTGCGCGACGGGCGATGATGCCCCGCCACGCATCGAGTCGCCGGGCCCGTGCATCGAATCCCAGTGCCCCCCCACCACCCGGCGACCTCATGCGCGCGGCGAACCGCGTCGTCGATGTCGTCGGCCGACCCGCGTGGGTGGGTGCCGACCACCCGTCCGGTCACCGGACTGATCACATCGAACATGTCGGCCGCAGGCGAGGTGGTGATCATCGGGTAGTGCCCTTCGGTTCGTCGAGCGCCTTGTCGGCGAGCGCGTTCGCCCATCCACGTGTCACCCGACGGAGGATTGGCAGGGACAGTTCGAGGAATGGGGCGAACCCGGGCGTGGTGTCTATGGCAAAGGTCCAGGTGAGCCGGGTTCCGTCGGGCGTCGGTTCCAGGGTGATGTCCTCGGCGAACCGGCGGAACCCCGGTCTGCTGGCGGACTCGGCGGTGAAGGTCATCCTTCTGCCCTCGTCCCAGCGGTAGAAGCATTCCCTCAGAGCTGCGGCCCCGTGTCCAATCGTCACGGTTCTGGTGGTACCGACGCCGAAGGGGCGTGGCGATGTCCACTCGCTTGCCGTGATGAGTCGCGCCCACGACACCAGTGCGTCGTGGGCGGTCAACACACTCCACACGTGGTCGGTGTCCGTCGACGAATACACGACGTGCACGAGCCGGAATCTGGCGGTCTGGAGGAACTCGTCGTCGGTGGCGGCGAGTGGGTACCAGCGCGTCACAGGTCGATCACCAGCGATCCACCGGCCGAGCGGGACAGACAGATCAGCATCGAATTCTCCCGCTCGTTGTGCGTCAGGATCCTGTCGCGGTGATCGACCTCGCCGGCCAGGACGCGCACGCGACAGGTGCCGCAAAAGCCTTGCCGGCATGAGTAGGCGACGCCGGGGACCTCCCGGCGGATCGCGGCCAGCGCCGTCTCGTCCGGCCCGACTGACACGGTTGTCCCTCGGCGGGCGAGGCGTATCTCGAACTCGCGGCCGTCGACCACAGGCAGTGGTGAGAAGCGTTCGGTGTGCAACGATCCGGTCGGGTCGATCTCGCGCATCACCAGACGTGCGGTCGTCATCAGTGGTGTCGGGCCACACATGTAGACGGCCGCACCAGGCGAAGCGGTGGCGACGATTCCGGCGATGCCGGGTGGCCCGAATTCGTCGTCTGGCCGGATCTCGACCTGGCCACGCGAGTACCGGGCGAGTTCGTCGAGGAATGGCATGGTCGCTCGGGAGCGTCCGAGATAGACCAGCCGCCAGGGCAGCTCTCTGTCGTGGCATCTCTTCACCATCGGCAGGATCGGAGTGATTCCGATTCCGCCCGCGACGAACAGATACGAGTCCGCCGCCACCAGCGGGAAGGCGTTGCGTGGCCCGCGCACAGTGATCGGGGTCCCGGTTCGCAGGGAGTCGTGAACCTCCCGCGAACCACCCAGGCCGGTGTCGATCCGGCGCACCGCAATGCGGTAGGACGAGAGATCATCGGGGTCGCCACACAGAGAGTACTGCCGCTGTTTTCCCGACGGCAGGATCAGGTCGAGGTGAGCGCCTGGGATCCAGGACGGAAGATCGCCTCCGTCCGGCGACGCCACTTTCACGCTCACAACATCAGCCGCCTCGGTCCGTACTTCCGCAACAATCAGATTCATATCGAACCCCCAGTTGCGCACCGGCTTTGGCCTGGACAGCCATGGAGCTGCACGACTGGCGGCGAACACGTGCCGGTACGCGACCGTCGCCCGCGCGGCCAGCCGGAGAACCCTGGACGGTTCGAAGTCGGGCGTATCGGAGTCCGAGCCTGCGGAACTATCCGACGTCGTCATTGTCATGAGTGGCCTTCTCAGTGGGAGCGGTTGGCGGCAGGCGACCGTGCGAGGTAGCGCATCGCCACATCCATGTCACCGATCTGCGAGGGATGGAAGCTGGGACGGAGATACGGCGGGATCTCCGTGATCAGGAATTTGATGTTGGGCACCAGCCCCCGCCTGGTTGCACGGATCAATTGCAGGGGCCAGAAGCGACCCTTGTCCGTCGACGGGTCGGTGCGGAAGAGGTAGTTCATCGATGTCAGGAACAGCAGGATGAGCGTGAGGCTGGCGATCAGTGCCGTTCGTACCCGCCGGGCATAGCTGCCGTCGACGTACATGTAGGCGTCGAAGGCGACGTTGCGGTGCTCGACCTCCTCGGCGCCGTGCCACCGGACCATGTCGAGCATGACCGGATGCATGCCCGCCTTCTCCAGCGCGGGGTCCGTCAGCAACCACTCTCCCACCACCGCGGTGTAGTGCTCCATGGCGGCAAACAAGCCCAGCCGCTCACACAACCACGCCCGTTTCGCACGGCCGGACAACCCTCGGTCTCCCAGAATCCGGTCTACGAGCCAGTCCATCTTCTTCGCCATCGGTTCGATGTCCATGCCCAGTTCCGCGAGGTGTTCACGGGCCCCCTTGTGCGAAGCGGCGTGGGTCGCCTCCTGGCCGACGAACCCGACCACTTCCTCGTGGAGCCTTTCGTCCTCGATCAGCGGCAGTGCCTCGGCCAACGTCGCGGACATCGCGCGCTCGCCTTCCGGAAGTACCAGGTGCATGAAGTTGATGACATGCGTGGCCATCGGCTCGTCGGGAACATAGTGCAACGGCACTCCATCCCAAGAGAACTCGACGTCACGAGCATTGATCGCGTGCGCTTCGTCCGTGTACCGTCGCGCACCTACAGGATCGACCACAGGGTTTCGGCCGATTCGGGGAAACGGAATCATCCTGCTGTCCTAACTGTCGACTTCGCCGAGGCTCCGGCCCTGCTGACGATGTATTGGTTGAGGTCCACCCGCCGCGTCCGCGCGCGGAAGCGGCGGTTAAATCCCGGATAGAAGGTGAAGTTGCGTCCCTCTCCGCTGAGGTAATAGCTGTTGCACCCGCCGGTGTTCCAGACCGAGGTCTGAAGCCTCTTGTCGACCTCGTCGACGAACGCCTGCTGGACCCCGGGGCGGACGTCGATACTCGTCACCCCCTGCGAGTTCATTTCCCGCAGGCAACTGAGGATGTACGCAACCTGAGCTTCGATGGTCACAACCTGCGAGGTGTAGACCACGGAATTGGGGCCGAGCAACATGAAGAAGTTGGGGAATCCACTGATAGTGGTGCCGAGATAGGCTCGGGCGTTGCCGTTCCACGCCTCCGCCAACGTGCGACCGTCTCGACCTCGCACCACGTCGAACGCGGGATTGTCGGTCAACCTGAAGCCCGTTCCCATCACGATCGTGTCGACCTCGTGCAGAACGCCGTCGTCGGTGACGATCCCATTCGATCGCACTTCACGAATTCCGTCGGTGACTACTTCCACGTTCGGCCGCGCGAGCGCCGGATAGAAAGAGTTGGAAAACGTTGGCCGTTTGCAGCCGAACGCATAGGTGGGCGTGAGCTTTGTCCGCAGTTCGGGGTTGCGGACCTGGCGGCGCAGGTGGGCGCGGCCGAGCGCCGCCAGCCCCTTCAGCAGCGCCGGCCTGTACACGAACCCCGGAACCATCGCCTCTTGGACGAGATCGAGGCCGGTCCGTGCCAGCCGCTGGGCAATAGGTACCCGCGCGAACAACCTCTGGGGCCATCCGGTCATCGGCTGGTCGGGGTGCGGAAGTATCCACGTCGGGGTGCGCTGGAACACCGTCAGCGAACCGACGATCGGCTGGATTCGGGGGATGATCTGCACCGAAGAAGCGCCGGTTCCGATCACTGCGACCTTTTCTCCTGCGAGATCGTGCTCGTGGTCCCAGGCGGCCGAGTGAAAGACGGCACCTTGGAAATCCGCCAGTCCGGGAAGGTTCGGAACCGCAGGTTCGCTGAACGGGCCCATCGCCCCGACCAGAACCCGCGCCTCCCAGTTTCCATGAGTAGTGGTCACGTGCCAGACCTGCGAGTCGTCGTCCCAGGTTGCGTCCTGCACGTCATGACCCATCCGCAGGTGCGAGACGATGCCGAACCTCTCAGCGCAGGCGCGTAGATAGTCGTGGATCTCGCGCTGCAGCGGGTAAAGCCTGGTCCAGTTCGGGTTGGGAGCAAACGAGAATGAGTAGAGGATGGAGGGGATGTCGCATTGCGCTCCCGGGTAGGTATTGACCCGCCACGTTCCACCGATGTCGTCCGCGCGGTCGAGCACGACAAAGTCCTCGATGCCGTCCTGTTTCAGCCTGATCGCAGTTCCCAGCCCACCGAATCCCGCGCCGACGATGAGTACCTCGACCCTTTCGGGTGCGCGACCGACGCTATCGACCGGAATTTCCACCGGTATTGCAGACCTGACCATTCGGACGCCCTCCTCGTTGTTGCCGCGCATGTCGAGAACGTTAGAACTGACATCACCCGCTGTCAACAGCAGTCGATGTCAACATACAACGGGCTGCCACACACGCGTCCGACTCACATCTCGCCGCAGTGAGAGGATGAAGACATGACCGAAATCGAGACCGGCCGCAGCGCCCCCCGCCGATGGCGCGGACAGGAGCCCGAAGACCGACGAGCCGCACGCCGCGAACAACTGATCGAAGCAGGCCTGGAAATCATGGGGACGGACGGCGCAGCCGCCACGACGATGCGGGCAACCTGCCGTCAAGCAGGCCTCACCGAGCGGTACTTCTACGAGAGCTTCGCCAGCAGGGATGAACTCCTGGTTGCCGTCTTGGACCGTGTCGTCCTCACCGCACGCGATACGTTGATCACGGCGCTGCAAACATCCCCGACGGAGCCACACGACCTTGTTCGGCACGTCGTCCGCGCCTTTACCGACTACATCGCAAAAGATCGTCGCCGCGGGAAGATCATGTTCGTCGAGTCGCAGAGCGTCCCAGAGCTCGCACAACGCGGCGAGCAACTCGTGAAAGAATTCACGGCGCCGATCGCGGCATCACTCGACAGGCTGAGCGGCGACGACACACGCGACAAGGTCACCAGTCAACTCAACTCGATAGCGATCTTCGGCGCACTCGCCTTCCTGTACCAGCACTGGCTCACCGGAAACTCCCGAATCTCCAAAAGCCGTATCATAGAGCACATTTCGTTGGTGATCGAAGCCCAAGTCAATGTCAACAGCACCCCGGATCCAACAAGGTAACGTTCAATGTCCATGGCTCCGATCTCAGCGCAACGCAGAGATCAGCGCGCGGATGTGCGACTAGATAGCGACGTTCACCCCATCGCCCGCGCATCACCGCACCGACGTGATACTGCAGCCGGTGATGCCATGCCGCCTCGACCCATCGACACCGATCCGCCGCAACAGCCGCTCCGGTAAGTGACGCACATCACACTAGCTCCGGGGTTGGTCGGCGTAACGCTTCCGGCCCCCACACACACCGTTCGAGTAGCCGCAGACGCTGGGCCCGCGGCACTCGAATGAGGAACACCCACCATGAGCACCACACAGCTGCACCCGATCGCACACTCCGCCACCAGCACCTCCTCCTGGAAGCGACTGGCCGCCGTCGCCGCCGCGGCCGCCGCACTCGGCCTCATCCCGGTCGGCGCCGCCACCGCCACCACCGCACCGTCGAACTCCGCGCAGCCCGTCGCCGCCGCCGTCACCCACGACAATCCGCTCGACCGCGACAACGACATGCAGCAACGTCAGCACGACCGCCAGCGTGACCAGCGGCAAGACCGGCGCGCCGAGACCATCGTGCTCGACCAGATCCTGGCCGGCTGGAACAGCAACACCCAGATGTAGAGCGGCCCGGCGAGACCCCGCGAGAAGGCAACCATGAGCACCACCGACACCCGCTCCCCCCAGAACGTCACCACCGCGGCAACAACATTCAGTAGCACCACCGACCTGACCAGTGCGCCGATTCGCGCGGCAATCGCTCACGGAGAACACGAGAAGCGCACCGGCACAGCGGATCCGAATTGGCCCGACTGGTACGCCGCCTACATGGTCGCCGAACAGGCCGGGACAGAGTCGCCCCTCTAACTGCCCTCGACACCCGGTCACCCCCTCACCGTTCACCACGCACCCAGGAGAACACCATGTCCACGATCCACCTGCACCAGACCACCACCGCGACACCCGAACAGTTTCTCGACGCACTCACCGACTTCGGGCCCGGCCGGCAGGCACTGTTCGGCAACAGCGCCGACGACTACCTCCACGTGCACGAACTCGGCACCGACCACGCCGACGTCACCGAGGGATCGGGCGGGGCCTGGGAACGCCTGCACTACGACTGGACCGACCCCCACCGCGTCGTCATGACGACCACCGACTCCAACCTGTGGGGCGGCAACTCCGGCCACACCTACACCCTCACCCCGCGGCCCGACGGAACGACCGACGTCGACGCCGTCGTGGTCCGCGACGGCAAGAACCTCAAAGGACGAGCGCTCGGGGCCGTGCTCGGCGTCTTCGGCACACGCGTCCTGGGAAAGGCGTTCGACAAGACCGTCGCGGCCATCGAAGCCCGCAACCACACCCCGCGGACGGCGAACAACACCTAAAAACCGGTGGCGCCGTCGAGCACCGCAACCACGGTGCTCGACGGCGCCACCGTGTCCGAAAAGTCCGTGGAAGCGAACGCGAGCCCGCTACGTCCGCGTCGGGCCTACCGTCACGGTGTCGACGAAGGGGCTGCCTTCGCCGGCGTCCGGCGCCCCCCGCACCGCCTTCCCGGCAGGAATGGGAGTGTTCGCTTCGGCCGCGGGTGCGGCCGGGACCGCCGACGCGGCCGCGGCCTTCGCTCCGGCACCGGTCGTGACCCCGGTGCCGGTCAACTGCTCACCGGACCCCGGCTCGTCCGGCCTCGTGCCGAGTTCGAGTTGCTCGAGGACCCGTCGATGACTTCCACGCCGGGCGCCCTCCTGGGCCCCGACTGCCGCACCCTTCAAACTGCCGACCAGACCGCCGACCGCAGCTCCACCGCCGCGCCGAGGCCAGCCGTCGCAGCCGCACCCACTCCAGTCACCGCCCGTGCCGTACCACTCACCAGATCCATCACCTGTCGCCCCGCTCCATCAGTACCCGAGATCGACGACGCCGCCGATCCTGTCCGACCGGGAGTACCCACCGACCCTCCGCCTGAACAGGTCGCGGGACCCGCCCGGTGAACGCAGCCGTGGGTGGCTTGCGTTGTCCGTCCGCCTATCACTTCCTCGGGGATGTGACCGGCTTGGGCGCCAACTCCGATTCCGCATGGCGGCCGGTGCTGGGATCGATGGTGAGGTCCTCGGCGTCAGCGAAGATCAGGCGCCCGTCATCGACCGCGACCGCCCACCGATGGACCGCCGCCGCTGATCCAGGACGCTGATCAGTCCCTGGACGGTCGCTCGGTGCCTCGCAGATCCGGGTACCGGGCGATCAGCCCGGCCACCAGCTGATGCGCCTCGGCGAGTTGGCCGCGCAGACCTGCACCCAGCTCCCCGTCTTGGGTGTGGCCTGCGTGCCGGGTGCTCTCGATCTGGGCCGTGAGCGCCGCGATCTCGGCGTCCAGCAGGTCACGGAACATCCGCGCCCGGGCGATATCGGGGGTCGAGGTCGTGCTCGGTCGGTGTCATCCGGTGCTCTCCTGCTCGGTGCGGCCGCACTCCAAATGATGGTGCCGCGGGGCGTGAGGGGTGACTGCGCCGATGCAATCCACCGAGCATCGTTGCCAGCCCGGCGACCGACGTCACCCGCCACCGCTCCCCTACCGCGGTACGAAAGAATTGTGGTGCTTGGTGAAACCCTTCCCGAGCACCGTCGCCGGGACCACAATTTCTGTCATGGACGTCACCGAAGAACAGCACATCGACGCGGTGCGCGCACATCTGATCCAGCGGTACCAGTTCCTCGGCCAAACTCCGTCAGCTCGGCGTCCCCGCGCAGCAGCATCGTCTCTCCCATCTTCTCGACGGCGGTCATCTCGACCGCGGCCGGCTGACCTGGCTTCGCCGCGGAGGGCCGACCCTATTCGAGCAACTCGCCGACAACCTCCCCGATTACGTCAGCTCAGCTAGCGGACCGCGGACCTATCGAGACAGGGCCGCCCAGGTGGAAACTGCGGCGGACAGATGCCTCGGATAGTGCACTTCTCGTTGCGCAGGTCTGCCGGGTCAAGAGCGTTCGCCTCGAACAGCGCCACCGCACACTCGGTGATTCATGCATCCACTTGTAACCGTGCACAGTGGCCGAACCGAGGTTGTAGAACCGCTTGCCGCCGTACACAAGCCCCCGGGTTGATCCGTCGGTGTCGTGCACCGGAGGGTAGGTGGCGAGCCAGTCGGACACCTGCACAACGGCTTCGCGGAAGCTGAGGGCCTTCGTTTTCCGAGCCGTTTGGACAAACAAACGACGCACGGCGAAATCGCGCTGGTGCTCAAGGAACTGCTCGTACTCCTGCGGCGCCAGCACATGATCGCCGTTCGCGTGCCCGCTTTCTGTGGTGGTGAGGTAATACTGCATCCTTCATCTCTGCAGCTATCACCCCGAGCGACCGGCGCCGGCGCTCATCTCGGTCAGTGTCGTGTCCGCCCCGCACATTCGGACACACTATGTAGCGGTTGCGCCGTGGGTTTGATCGTCGGCGTCGGGTAAGGGGCGTCGGCAGATCTCGTGGGCCTCGTCGGCCGAGAGACCGAACATGCGCAACAGGTCCTCGGTGACTTGGTCGGTGTCCTCCGCGTCGTCACGTTCGGGGTGGTCGTGCAGCAGTTGACCCAGACAGAGCGCGGCCCCCGCTGTGATCGTCAGGGCCAGTTCGGGGTCGCGCACGTTGAACCGGCCCGCACGGGCAGCTGCCTCGATATCGCGGCGAGCTCGCGGCGCCAGGCCTTTGTCCGAGCCGACCAGACTCGGCCCGTCGCGGAGCAGAACTTTGCTCAGTTCGGGATTTCTGCGATGCAGGCGTCCGGTCAGACGGAAGCTCTGCGCAAAGATCTGGGCAGGGTCGTCCAGATCGGCGGTCAGTTCGTCGAGTACCGCGCCGTGGCGGTCGAGGGCCTCCTCCACGGCCGCGTGGAAGAGCTCCTCCTTGCTCTGGAAGTGGTTGTAGAACGACCCCATTCCGACATCTGCGGCCTGGGTGATCTCGAGTATCGGGGCGGTAAGCTTCCCTGCCGCCATGAAGGACTGGGCTGCGCGTACGAGTGCGGCGCGGGTACGCGCCTTGCGCCGTTCCAGGCGGTTCGGCGCATCGGTGATCTGCTCAGTCATGCCGTGCCCTTCTCCTGATCCGTCCGACCTTGCCCTACAGTACCCGCGTGTCATCAATATTGACGAATTCCTCAACCTTGGCGGCTACTCCAGTCCGCAAGCAGTCGCCACACACGGTCCAACCTAATGCGCGAGGATCTTGATGCAGACCACGAGTACGCCCACTCCGACCAAACCTGTGATGGTGAACAGCTTTTGCCACCAACGTAATTGGGCCATCCGTACGGCCAACAGAGCAATTACCCCAAGTTCGACGACGAGGATCCACATCGCGATCCACATCGCGTTGGATAGACTCAATAGTCCGACGGCAGCTGCGATCAATACAAGCAGGGGCAAGACCGCGGCCTCTACAATCTGGCCGGAGGCCTGCAGCATCCGCAGCGCTGCCCGTCCGCGCGGAGCACTGTGGTGCGCGCCGAGGTGCGCTACCCAGTCGGCCAGCAGGCTCGCCGCCCAGAGCCCGCCGGTGGCCACCGCGACATCCAGGACCCGAGACCATGGGCTCGTGTCGGGAGCCGTGTAGCGGACGAGGACGGCAAGCGTCGCCAAACACGTCATCGCGCCGTACACACGCTCCCGCAGGAGCGCTACGACCTGCTCCACGGGAATTTCTTCCCGATTCGCCTCGCCGGACGCGCTCACTTCGGTCACCACGCGAATCGGTTCGAATCCGTCTTGCCCGAGCAACCGCTGCACCAAACCCATTCCAGCCATCAGCATCCCGCCGACGACGTGTCAGCCCGTGGGTGAACAGCGTTGCCGGGCCCGGGGCTCCTACGATGCGGGCGTCCGGTCAGATGCAAACTCTGCGCGAAGACCTCGGCGGCGTGCTCCCTGCCGATGGGCAGTTCGTCGAGCGTCGCGCCGTGGCGGTCGAGGGCCTCCTCCACGGCCGCGAGGGAGAGCTCCTCCGTGGTCTGAAAGTGGTTGTAGAACGACCCCATTCCGACATCTGCAGCCTGGATGATCTCGAGTATCGGGGAGGTCGGTTTCCCTGCCGCCATGGATGACTGGGCTGCGCGTACGAGCGCGGCGCGGGTACGCGCCTTACGCCAGCTCAGGCTGTTCGGTACATCGGTGATCTGCTCGGTCATGGCGTGCGTGCCCATCTCCTACTCGTCTGAGCTGGCCCTACCCTACCGCTCGTCATCAATATTGACGAATTCCTCAACTACTCTTGACTGACGATATGGTCGTAAGTGACGATATCGTCATTACCTGAAGGGAGTGGTCAATGAGTGTCCACCATGACCCGCATACCGGTCTGCACAGTGAGCCGGGCGCCCTGGCGGGCGAACACCGGGGGCGGGCCGCCGAGCCGATCATCAAGGTGCATGACCTCGCGTGGCTGGAGTTCGAGAAGCCCGACCTCGAGCGGGCGGAGGCGTTCGCCCATGCCTTCGGTTTCACGACGGCGCTCCGCACCGCACACGAACTGCAGTTGCGTGGTACAGACCCCGGCTCGCCGTGCGTGCTCATCCGCCGAGGCCCGCGGTCGCGGTTCGTCGGTCCCGCCTTCCGGGCTGCCGACTCGACCGACGTGCTGCGACTGGCGGACGCGGTCGGCGGTGCGGTCGTGCCCCTCCCCGAGAGTCTGGGCGGGATCACGGTCGATCTTCTGGATCCCAGCGCATTGCGAGTCCGCGTCGTGTCCGACATGTTCGAGTTGCCGGCGCTGTCCGACCAGACCCCGCTCCCACTGAATTTCGGCCACGACCGCGGGCGGGTGAACGCTCCTCAGCGGCCGCCCCGCGCGCCGGCCACCGTGCAACGGCTCGGTCACGTCGTGCTCCAGACGACGACGTACCTCGAAACACTCAACTGGTACCTCGAGCACCTCGGACTGATCGTCAGCGACTTCCTCTACTACCCCGGTCAACGGGCCCGGGGCCCGATCATGAGCTTCATCCGCTGCGACCGTGGCGCCACGCCCACCGACCATCACACGCTCGCGATGGTCCTCGGCCCGGCCAACCGCTATGTGCATTCGGCATATCAGGTCGCCGACCTCGACTGCCTCGCTGCAGGAGGCGAATACCTGCTCGACCGGGGCTACCGCCGGTCCTGGGGCATCGGCCGGCACATCCAGGGCAGCCAAATCTTCGACTACTGGCGCGACCCTGACGGATTCATGGTCGAGCACTTCAGCGACGGCGATCTTTTCGACAGCACGCTCGAAGCAGGCTGGGCACCGATGACCGCGTCCGGACTGTCCCAGTGGGGGCCGCCCGCCACCAAAGACTTCCTCGGATTGAACCCCGGTCGGGAATCACTCCAGGAATTGCGCGCCATTGTCCACGCGCTGCGCGCCGACAACGAATTCGACCTCCACCGCCTCCGCGGCCTTCTGAAAGTTGCCAGCTCATGACCATCTCCGTCCTCCGCACCGCCGATGCCTGGTGGGTCGTCACACCCACGGGTGCCGCACGGGTAGACACCGCGGCCACCACCACCGCCCAACTGCTGGCCGACCGACCGGCCGTCGAGGCAGCCGCGTTCAACAAGGGCACCGTGAACGTCGAGACTCTCTCGTTGCTCTCCCCGGTCACCGCCCCCTGCCGGGTGGTCGCACAGATGACGAACTTCGCCTCGCACGTCGAGGACGCCGGGATGAACCCCGCCACCATTCCGTTGACCTTCTTTCGAAAGGCATCCGGTTCGATCAGCGGCCCCAACGACGACGTGATCCGTCCTGCCCACGTCCAACTACTGGACTACGAGGTGGAGATCGGGCTCGTCCTCGCCCGCGACATCCCGGTCGGGACAGCGATCACCGCAGACACTCTCGCCGATCACGTTGCCGGCCTGGTTGTCACCAACGACATCTCCGCGCGCGACATCCAGCTTCCCAAAACGCAGTTCTACGAGGCCAAGTCATACCCGACATTCACCCCGGTCGGCCCCGCCCTCGTACTGCTCGACGGCGACGAGCTGAAGCGGTTCACCGACCTGCGCCTGCGGCTCTGGGTCAACGGTGAACCGCGCCAGAACATGACCGTTGCCGACATGATCTACCAGCCGACCGAGACTCTGCAGGCGCTGACCCGGTTTCAACGCCTCGATGCCGGGGACTTGCTGCTGACCGGAACGCCGGTCGGGACGGCACTGAGCGCCCCACCGAAGCCGATCGCAATCCTCTCCTCCCTGCTACCGCCCGCAGTCAAATGGAAGCTCTTCTTCGCGGGCCAGGCCAAGAATTCGAACTACCTGCAGGACGGCGACCTCATCGAAGCCACTGTCGCCACCGACGACGGGACCATCGACTTGGGGCGCCAGCGCACGGTGGTGAGGTACGCGCGATGACCACCGACCTGCTGTGGCCGCGTTACGCGGTTCCCACCGATCTGACGACGATCGAGGCCGTGCCGCTGCGCGATCGGGGGCTTCCGGAATCCACCTATGCGTTACTCACCCGAGCGGCCCGCATGTGGCCGGATCGCCTCGCGCTCACCATCCTCCCGGACGGTGCACGGTGGCGGCAGCCATTGCAGCGCAGTTTCTCCGAACTACTCGACGATGTTCACCGTTACGCGAACCTGCTCCATCATCTGGGCGTGCGGCGCCACGACGCCGTCGCCCTGATGGCGCCGAACTGCGCCGACTTGATCCCCGCGACTCTCGCCGCACAGCTTGCCGGCATCGCCGCTCCCATCAACGCCGCGCAGTCGCCGCAGCACATCGCTGAATTGTTGCGCCGCTCAGGTGCCCGGGTACTCGTCGCGGCCGGACCCGAACTCGCGCCCGAGACATGGGAGGCCGCGCACCAGATTGCCGTGAGCGGGAAAGTGGACGCCGTGCTGGTCTTGCGGCCCACCGGCGCCGCCGGCGCGCCTGCGGACCTGCCCGAGGTCGACGGAGTGCGGATCGGCTACCTCAGTGCGATGTCGGCCGACATCGATTCCTCCGACTTCATCGGTGATCCACCCCGCGGGTTCGACGTGGCCGCACTGTTTCACACCGGTGGTACCACCGGTGTTCCGAAGCTGGCCGCCCACACCCACGACAACGAGGTCGCCGATGCCTGGATGCTGGCCGCGAACTCGTCGTGGGACTCGGACTCCGTCGTTTTCGCCGCCCTGCCGCTGTTTCATGTCAACGCCTTGATGGTCACGCTGCTGGCGCCGCTGTTCAAGGGCCAGGGCGTGGTGTGGGCCGGCCCGCTCGGCTATCGCGACCCGATACTGTCCAGCCAATTCTGGAAGATCGTCGCGCACTACCGCATCGCGTCGATGAGCGCGGTGCCCACCGTGTACGCGGCCCTCGCGCAGCGCCCGGTCGACGCCGACATCAGTAGTCTGCGATTCGCCATGGTGGGGGCGTCGCCTCTACCGACCGCGCTCATCGAAAAGTTCCAGGACCACACGAGTGTGCCCCTCCTCGAAGGTTACGGACTGACGGAGGCAACCTGCGCGAGTGCACGCAGCTTTCCCGACGCGCCACGACCTGGCTCGGTCGGGGTACGGATGCCCTATCAGCAGGTCAAGGTGGTACGCGTCCGTGACGACGGCACCTGGGACGACCTGCCCACCGGAGCCACCGGAGTGCTGGCAATCAGCGGTCCGACGGTGTTCGCCGGCTATGTCGCCGGCCACGACGAATACGGACCCGTTCTCGACGGCATGGGCAGACTGGTCGACGGTTGGCTCGACACCGGCGACCTGGCGCGCATCGACAGCGACGGTTTCATCTACCTGGTCGGACGCGCGAAGGACGTCATCATCCGGGGCGGGCACAACATCGATCCAGCGGTCGTCGAAGACGTCCTTCTGGACCATCCGCAGGTCACCGCGGTCAGCGCGGTGGGACGCCCAGATGCCCACGCCGGCGAAGTGCCCGTTGCCTACGTCACCGTTGTCGCAGACGCCGACATCACCGCGCGCGAGCTGCAAGCCTGGGCTAGCGAGCGCGTCCCCGAACGGGCCGCGGCACCCAAGGCGGTCACCATCCTCCCCGCGTTGCCCGTCACGGCGGTAGGCAAGCTCTACAAGCTCGCACTGCGCGCCGACGCGACACGGCGCGAACTCGAGCATGCCCTCGCCACCGTCGCAGGCATCGACAGCATCCAGGCGTCCGTCGAGGACAGTTCGATCCTTGCCACCGTCGAGATCGACGGACCTGCCGGCGAACCGACGGTCAAGGCGATCCTGGACCGATATGCGATCAATTGGAAGGTCACGGTGCGCACATGACCACCGCATCACTAGTTCTGGCACTCTGCCTCGCAGTCTTCTACCTCCTGCTCGGCGTCGGCAAAATAGCGGCAACCACGCCGATGCGGGAACGAGCAGCCCACGCCGGTATGCCCGTCAGCACGTATCGGGGCATCGGTGCGCTCGAGGTCGCCGGTGCCGTCGGTCTCCTGATCGGAGGACTCGTGCCGGCGCTCGGCGCCGCAGCCGCCATCGGGCTGCTACTCCTGATGGTGGGTGCCGTCGTCACACACCTACGCAACGGTGACGGACTGCGTGAGATGGCGCCTGCCATCGTCGTCGGCGTAGCCATCGGGGCCTACCTCGTAGTCCTGTTCGGATCGATCCGATGAGTGAACGGGTCGTCCCAGTCGTCATCGTCGGTGCCGGACCCACCGGACTGACCGCCGCCACGCTGCTGGCTCAGTACGGTATCGAGTGCCTGCTACTCGAGCGCTGGGAGGGCGTCTACGCGCAGCCACGGGCGGTCCATCTCGACGGTGAGATCCACCGGATCGTGGCGCACCTCGGGATCGCCGAGGAATTCGCGGTGATCTCCCGGCCCTGCCTCGGGTTGCGGCTTGTCGACCGGAACATGCGCGTTCTCACCGAGTTCCACCGAGACCCCGGTCCGGGCGTCCACGGCTACCCCGAGGCCAACATGTTCGACCAGCCGCAGTTCGAGGAGATCCTGCGCGCCAACCTGACACGGCACCCGAAGGCCTCCCTCCGCGGCAACGTCGAGGTCACCGGGCTGGCCGACGACACGACCGGCAGCGTTCGCGTCGACTTCACCGACCGAAACACCGGTATGCAGGAATCGGTGCGGGCCGGGTACGTCCTCGGCTGTGACGGCGCCAACAGCCTGGTCAGAAACCAAATTCAGGCAACGATGCGGAACCTGAAGTTCGACCAACGCTGGCTGGTTGTCGACGTCGCGACCACCGCCGACCTCAGCGCGTGGGAGGGCGCCCACCAGGTGTGCGACCCCGTGCGCGCGGCAACATACATGCGGATCGGAAACACTCGCTACCGCTGGGAGTTCCGGCTCACACCCGGCGAGACCGCCGACGACTATCGCGACATTGCTCGACTGCAACCCCTCATCTCGCCGTGGACGCGGAACACACCGGTCGACGACCTGAAGCTCGTCCGCGTGGCCGAGTACACCTTCAAAGCCCAAATCGCGGACCGATGGCGCGACCGGCGCGTGTTCCTACTCGGCGACGCCGCCCATCTCACACCACCGTTCATCGGACAAGGGATGGGGGCAGGGATCCGCGACGCGATGAACCTCGCCTGGAAACTTGCCGGCGTCCTCACCGGGGATCTGCCCGACAGCGCACTCGACACCTACGAGATCGAACGCAAACCCCACGCGCTCGCACTGATCCGGCGCGCCAAGCTCGTCGGAATGGCCATGACCGAAGGAGGCGAACTCGGCAACCTCATCCGTCGCATCGTCGTACCACTGCTGCACCGTATGCCGGGCCTGAGCGACAAGATCATGGACGGCGAAACCCCGGCCCTCCACCGCTCCACTCTGATAGAACGACCTCGACTACGCAGAAGCCGAGCGGGCCGCCTGATCCCTAATCCGGACCTCGACCAAGGTCGCCGATTCGCCGAGGTCGTAGCCGGCCGATTCGCGGTCGTCACCTCCATCCCCCCGACCCCGACACAACGCACCGACATCGAACAACGCGGCGGCACAGTCCTGCTAGCTCGACCCGGCACCGATCTGCACCACTGGCTACGCCGCGGCCGCGCCCGCGCCGCCATCATCCGGCCCGACGGCACCGTCCTCAGTAGCGGCAACGACCTGCCCGCCCTCTGCACAATCCTCCCCCGCTTCACACCGACCATGTGCCAACGTCCGCATCCAGTGAACCACCCCGGAGTCTCCACTGCGCACGCATGACGATGCTCTGACGTACCGGCCCGAGATGTGACCCTCGCGTTCGACCGGGCCCGCGGCGATACACCGTCCGCACTGTCCTGCTGGACGGTGCGGACGGTCTTATCGCCGCGGCCCCAGAGCGCGGTAATTGCTCGCCCTGTCCGCCTTTCGACAGCGAAAAACGGTGCGTACCAGTCAAAGTGATTCTCATCATAAAATACTGGCCCGTAACCTACGGTTCCGTAACTTACGGTACCGTAGGCGCATGGCGATATCGGACATCAAGGAATACGCGCACCTCACGGATGCCGACGTCGAGGCCATCGGCCGCGACCTGGATGCGATCCGGCGGGACATCGAGGAATCGCGTGGTGCACGCGACGCCCGGTACCTCCGCAACACCATCCGGCTGCAACGCGGCCTGGAACTCGGCGGCCGCGCCGTGCTCTTCGGCTCCCGCAGGCGCTCGCTGTGGGTGCTGGGCACCGGGATGCTCTCGTTGTCGAAGATCATCGAGAACATGGAGCTCGGGCACAACGTGATGCACGGGCAATGGGACTGGATGAACGATCCCGAGGTGCACTCCGTGAACTGGGAATGGGACAACGCCGATCCGTCGGCGCACTGGAAGCTCACCCACAACTACGCGCACCACAAATACACCAACGTCCTCGGCATGGACGACGATGTGGGCTTCGGCCTGCTCCGCGTCACCCGTGACCAGCGCTGGAAGCCGTTCTACCTCGGCAACCTCGCCTACAACGCGATACTCGCGGCGCTGTTCCAGTACGGCCTCGCCATCCAATTGCTCGAGCTGGGCAAAGTGACCCGGGGCCGGGACGACCGTGAACTCACCAAGATGCGCGGCAAGGAAGTGCTCGCCAAGCTCGGCAGGCAGACCCTCAAGGACTATGTCGTGTACCCGGCGCTGACCGGCAAGGCATGGAAGTCCACGGTAAAGGCGAACGCGACCGCCAACCTCGTCCGCAACCTGTGGACCAACGCCGTAATCTTCTGCGGGCACTTCCCGGACGGCGCCGAGAAATTCACCAAGACCGACGTCGACAACGAGACGCACGCCCAGTGGTACCTGCGGCAGATGCTCGGCTCCGCGAACATCTCCGGCGGCCCCGTCATGGACTTCATGACCGGCAACCTGAGCTATCAGATCGAGCACCACCTCTTCCCGGACCTGCCCTCCAACCGCTACCACGAGATCTCGATCCGCGTGAAGCAGCTGTGCGACAAGTACGACCTGCCGTACACGACCGGCCCACTCGCGGTGCAGTACTGGAAGTCGTGGCGCACCATCGCGAAGCTCTCGCTTCCCGACAAGTACCTCACCGACACCCGCGACGCAGCACCCGAAACCGCGTCCGAAGCCGGGTTCGGCGGTGCCCCCGCGACCGATCCAGTCACCGGTCGACGTATCGGACTCGCCACGACGATCGAGAAGAAGCGCAAACGCGGTCCCGTCCGCCGAATCCTCGGAATGCGCTGACCAGCAACCATTTCCCCGTTGATCCGGTCCGCGACATCCCCGCGAGCTGAGGAGGGGCCCGGAAAGGCAGGTGCGCCCGACCCGCCGCCCACTCGCCTTTCCTGCCCCTCCTCGTCATACCCACCCCCACCCAACACCGCATGAAGGTCCGCCGCCGCACCCGAAACGACACCCACTACGCGCTCAGGCTTGCCCTGGAGGCCGGAATTGCTCGGTTGGCGAACTCGACGGGAGCAGGTGCGCTCGAGCTACCGTAGCTCGGTGTCGCTTCCCGCATCGTCTCGGTCGGCGCAAAGCTTTCTGTCTCACACCTGTGCGCTCGCGTGGGTTGGTCACCGGCGCGCGACCGGCGGCGGGTACGGACTGCAGGGTGGCGGGGACATCAGCCGGTTCCGCGGTTCGGTCCGAGGTTCTCGATGCGCCCGACGTGAGGCGGCGCATCTACAGGTCGAGCACCAGTAGGTCCGTGCGGGCGCGTGACACGCAGAGCATGATGGATGCGCTCTGTTCGCGTTCATGGGCTGTGAGGACGGAGTCGCGATGGCAGATTTCGCCTTCCAGCACTGGAGTCTCACAGCTCGCGCAGGTGCCTTCCCGGCACGACGTCTCGACCATGATCCCGGCGTCCTCGAGCGCGTCGACGATCGACTGATCCTCTCCGACTCGGATGGTGGTACCGGTACTCGCGATCTTGACGGTGAAGTCGCGGTCGGGCCCGAGCGCCTCGTCCACCGAACGCGGCCGGAACCGCTCGACGTGCAGCCGCTGCGAATCAACGGGCTCGATGGCGGACTCGATCGCGGCGAGTAGGGGTTCTGGTCCGCAGCAGTACACCTGGGCATCAGGACCGCTGCCCGCGAGAATGTCGTCGAGCGGGCGCAGACCGCACTCGTCCTGGGGTAGCACGCGTACCCCGGAGCCGTACTCCGAGATCTCGTCGAGGTAGGCCATCGACGGGCGGGTTCGGCCGCCGTAGTGCAGGGTCCAGGTCGCGCCTTTCGCGTGCGCGGCGGCGATCATCGGAAGGATCGGTGTAATGCCGATCCCCCCGGCAACGAAGATGTAGTTTCGGCTTGGTTCGAGTGCAAAATTGTTGCGCGGCAATGACACCGTCAGGGTGTTATCTGGCGCAGACTCCCGATGCAGGTAACGGGATCCCCCACGCCCGTCACGTTCGAGGAGCACACCGATTCGCCACCGGTGCCGGTCCTGCGGGTCGCCGCAGAGCGAGTACTGGCGGACACCGGCGGCGCCGACCGCAATGTCGATGTGCGCGCCCGGTGTCCAGGTGGGCAGCTCGCTGCCATCGGGCAACGCGAGTTCGAGGGAGACGACCTCCGAGATTTCCTGCTGCTGTGCAACGACAATGACCGGAAAGGTGCCGTCGGCCGAAAGCAATGTGGACTCCTTCTGGGGAGGAGGATCCGCCGGGCGCGGACGAGTCGGTTCCGATCTTCTCTCCGTCCAGCCTCGCCCACGGGTGGACCGTCCGCTCGGTGTGGACGTGAAATCGACTCGGGCGATCGGCGTTCCCTATCGCGGCTCCGCGGGGGAAGCGCCCCGCGTGAGACTGGCCGTCGAGGACCGGAATAGCCGCAACGACATGGAAGTGACACCGATTCATGACTGCACTCGAACCACTGGTCGCAAGAACCTCGGACTTCATTCGCGACACCGTCATCCCGGTGGAGTACGAAGTCGTGGCCCACGGGCGCGTCGTCGACGACGCGCCGCGCCTGGACCTGCAGAAGAAGGCCACGGATGCCGGGGTGTTCGGTCCGCTGTCGGATGTGCGTTACGGCGGGGCGGCGCAGGAAGGTCTGTGCGTAGCGTCCGGTGCTCGGCGGGGCCGGGGTTGCCTCGCTGGTGACGCTGCGCTCCTCGACGTCCACGAAACCGGCCCGTTCCACGTGCGTCCGCCAGTTCGGGTGGGAGTTCCAGTCCAACCGCGCCAAGGCCTCGTGGCAGCGCGACTCCAGGCCCGGGCGGCCCAGGCCGAGGTCGTCCGGCAGGAGGCGCGGCAGCGCGTCCATTCCTGGTCGAGGCCCGCGCCTTCCGCATCTACGAGGGACCGTCCGAGGTCCTGCGCTGGTCGATCGCCCGACGCATCCTGCGCTCGGTCCGTTGACCACGACATCTACCCCACTACGACATGAGGAGTTTTCCCGTGAGCACTCACACCGATGATCGGGCTCGTACCGGCTTCGCCGCCGTGTACGGCACCCAGGACCCCACCGCCGTCGACTACGAGCACCTGCGCGCGGTGTCGGACGGCATGGTGCCGTTCGGCACCACAGCCGGCACCGCCATCACCGAGATCGGACCGGATCGCGCGGTCGGTGGAGATTCCCGTAACCCCGGACGTGACCAACCACATGGGCACCGTGCATGCGGGGGCACTGTTCACCGCGGCCGACATCGCCGGTGCCGCCGCGTTCGTGGGCGCGGCCGCCGCACGCCTCGATACCATCGCGCGGTTGGTGTTACGCGGCGCGGACGCCTCGTACCGCAAGCCGGCGCTGGGTCGGATCCGCGCGGTCGCGACAGTCGACGAACGCGAGTTGCGCACGATCTTGGCCGCCGACCACGATGAGCGGTTCGAACTGTCCGGCAAGGCACTGCTGCTCGACGACGCCGACGTGGTGGTCGCGAAGTTCACCTTCGACTACACGGATGCAGCGCGAACGCACCCGCCCGCACCGCCCGGGCGCGGCACACTGTCTGCATGTTGCACCTGCGGATCCTGACACCGACCACACTGGCCGACGACGTAGTCGACATCCTCGAACACGATCCCGCCGTGAGCGGGCTCGCCCGGATGAAAGGAGCCTCGCTCCGCCCACCGGGCGACGTCATCCTCGCCGACGTCGCCCGAGAGGCCGCGAACGACGTCATCGACCGGCTCCGCGGCATCGGGTTGCACCGCCTGGGCAGCATCGAGATCGAACCGGTCCGCACCTGGCTCTCCCGCAGCGGCTTCGAGGCCGAACTGGCCACCCCCCGGCAGCAGCGCCGACAGCGTGGTGTGGGCCGACGTGGCCCAACGCTCCTACGACGAAACCGAACTCAACTGGACCTACCTGAGCTTCATGACACTGGCCACCATGATCGCCGGCATCGCCATCGTCGTCGACTCGCAGATCCTGGTGATCGGCGCGATGGTCCTGGGCCCGGAGTTCGGGGCAATCGCCGCCCTCGGCGTCGCCCTTGTGCGCCGGCGGTTCGTGCTGTTGACCGTCGCCGTCCGCACCCTCCTGATCGGCTTCACCGTCGCCATCCTCATCACCACCGTCCTGGCACTGCTGGGGCGGGCGCTGGGATGGATCACCCTCGACGACGTGATCGGGCCGCGGCCCGGCACCGCCTTCATCTACACCCCCGACAAATGGTCGTTCATCGTGGCTGTTATCGCCGCGGCTGCCGGCGTGCTCTCCCTGACATCCACCAAGGCCGGCGGACTGACCGGGGTGTTCATCTCGGTCACCACCGTCCCCGCCGCGGGAAACATCGCGCTCGGGGCGGCGTTCGGAGTCGGCTCGGCGATCTGGGGTAGCACCCTGCAGCTACTGCTGAACCTGACCGGGATGGCACTGGCCGGATGGGTCACGCTCGGTCTGCAGCAAGCGGTGTGGTCACGGATCTCGGTGCGCCGCGCCAAGGCCCTCACCCGCCCACACCGCATGCTCTAAACCCACCACCTGCGCCGCCGAATGCACATACCGGGTCAGGTCGCAGGCCTCCACGATCTCCATCACGTCCCTGGCACACTTGGGCCTCGGGGTTCCTTCGGTCGGTTGGTTCGCGCGGCAAACCAAGCCAACTCGGGCGAGGAACCCCGCCCGGTATTTACGCCAGACTGTCCATCATTTGTTTCGTGGCCGCCGACCCGGAATTCTCGTGTCCACCGATCCGGAGAAACCGTGTCCGCCCAACCGGAGCGAACTGACCGCCGACAAGGAGTCTGACGTGTCCGTTGGCAGCGGCGACGCCCAGCGTGAGCATGCCGAAGTTGCGCACACGCTGGGGGTGGCGCACCGGAAGAAGGTGACCGGAAGGACGCCTCAGGGAGGTGACTACCGGGCATTCGGCCGCCGCCTGCATCTCAAGGACTCCGTCCTGTCGATTGCAGAGTGGGTTCGCGGAGCGGACAGCGGATCGCGGCTCTGCCGTCGAATGTCGGTGCCGCAAGCTAGCGTCGAGTGGGTACCCGGCAGCGAAGGAGCAGCGATGAGCGCGGTCACGACGAATCAACCACTCGGCACCCCCACCTGGATCGACCTGGGCATTCCCGACCTCGACCGGGCGATGACCTTCTACCGGTCGGTCTTCGGCTGGGAGTTCGACGTGGGTCCCGAGGAGTACGGGCGGTACACGATGTGTCTGCTCGGCGGCAAGAAGGTCGCCGCGCTGATGCCGAATCCCGACGAGAACGCCACCGAGTTCTGGTGGAACGTCTACCTGGCGACCGACGATCTCGAGGCGACGGTCGCTCGGTCCGCAGACGCGGGCGGCACGCTGCTGATGGAGCCCATGGACATCGCCGACCAGGGTCGGATGGCGATGGTGCGGGATCCGTCCGGTGCGCAATTCGGGCTGTGGCAGGGGCGGGCGCACGTCGGCTGCGAGCTCGTGAACGAGCCGAACACGTTGTTGCGCAACGACTTGGTGACACCGAATCCCGGCCCGGCGCGGGACTTCTACGCGGCGGTGTTCGACTTCACGCTGGACGGGAACGACGACCTACCCGGTGTGGACTTCACCTTTCTACGCAGACCGGATGGGCACGAGATCGGTGGCATCGTGGGCGACCCGGCCGCCTCGGAGTCCTCCTGGGGCACCCTCTTCCAGGTTGCCGATGCGAACTCGGCCGTTGCCGCCGCCCGGGCCAACGGGGGCACCGCCGACGATCCGACGGACATGCCGTACGGGCGGACCGCGGATGTCACCGATCCGTTCGGGGCGAAGTTCACGGTAGGTTCCCCGCTTCCGGGTGTTCATGGGTAGGGGTCTCGGAGACGTAGCTATCCGGTTCGGAAGTGAGGGCGCTGGTTGCGTCGTGTCCGAGCGAGGAAACGACGTGCCGGTCGGTGGGTGATTCCTGAGAGCGATGTGGTATTGGCTCGGACCGAACTGCGTGAGGGCAACTTCGGCACCCCGACCGAGACCACCGCGCCCGACATCATCGGGCAGTTGAGCCCGGACATGCTGTTCGATGCCATCGCGATTCAGATCAACGGGCCGAAGGCATGGGACGAGAAGCTGTCGTTCGACGTGGCGCTCACCGACACCGACGAGCGGTACCGGCTGCAACTCGCCAACGGTGTACTCACCTACAGCAGCCGGCCGCAGAAGACGTCGGCAGATGCGACGCTGACCACGACGAGTCGGGCGCTGCCTGCTCTCGCGCCCGGCGGTCTTTCGGTCGAGGGACTTACGCATGCCGGTATCGAGCTCGCCGGTGACGCATCCGTCCTCACGGGACTGGCCGCCGTTCTCGATCCCGGGGACAAGAACTTAGCGATCGTCACGCCCGACTAGCTCGCACCGGCGAGCTGCAATGCGCATCCTCTCTCATCGTCCGCCACAGCCGTTTGGCAACTTGCCGCTTGAGACAGCGCATCGCTTCGCGTGAGGTCTTGCCCTCCGCCATCTTTCTCTGGTGGTAGGCGTATTTGTCGCTGCTGGGTGTTCTGGCTTGGGTGACGGCGACGATGTGGCTGGCCGAGTTCAGGGTGCGGTCGCCGGATCGGGACAGTCGGTGGCGTTGTTTGTCGGCGCTGGCGACTTCGACGGGTGCGGTGCCGCTGTAGTTCGCGAACGCGGCTTCGTTCGTGAACCTGGTGGGATCGCCGGTGCGGGCGAGGATTCGGGCGGCGGTTACGATCCCGACGTCGGGGATCTTCAGGAGCTTGGTGCCGCTGGCCCCGAGAAGGGTGGCGTTCCTGTGTTGAGCCGAGGCCGATCACGACCGCATCGGTGAGCCCGAACCGCCGACGCAACTCATCCGGCGCACCCGGCACCGTTGTCGTCGACACCCTGCTCCCGTCGCACTCCGCCGCCAAATGCATCAAATCAGTTTGATGTATTGATGTTATCCTGGTGTCGTGGTGCCGGTCCGTCAACCTGTCCCGTCGTTCGTGCAGCTGGCCGCTCATCCGGTGCGGTGGCAGCTGTTGGCGACGCTGTCCGGCAGCGACTACCGGGTCCGGGAGATGGTGGCCCTGGTCGGTGAGTCGCAGAACCTGATCTCCTACCACCTGCGCCTGCTGCGCGACGGCGGATTGGTGAGGCCCACTCGCAGCAGCTTCGACGGCCGCGACAGCTACTACCACCTGGACTTGGACCGCTGCACTCAGATGCTGGCCGGTACCGGCGCCGCACTACACCCGGCCCTCGGCGTGGATCCCCCGCCCCCACTGTTCGCCCCGAAAACACCGGTAGCGGTGCTATTCGTGTGCAGCGGCAACAGTGCCCGCTCCGCGATCGCGGAAGCCCTGCTACACAAGTACTCCAGTGGGTCGGTCGAGGCGATCAGCGCTGGTACTCGCCCCAAGCCGGAAATGCATCCGCTTGCGGTGCGGGTACTGCGGGACGAGTTCGACATCGACATCGCCGGTCAGCATCCCCGCCACCTCGACACCCTCGGCGACCGCCGGTTCGACACGATAGTCACCTTGTGCGACAAGGCCCGCGAAGTCTGCCCGGATTTCGGCGACGACACCCGCTGGATCCACTGGAGTATCCCCGACCCGTCGACATCAGGCGGCGCCGGCGAGGACACCTACCCGAACTTCCGGGCCACTGCCGCCGAGATCGACACCCGCATCCGGTACCTGTTGCCGATCCTCACCGCCGAACCGTGAAAGAGGAGTGTCCGATGACAACGCCCGACGAATATGCCAGTGTCCGTTACCTCGTCGATGACGTGCCCGCAGCCGTAGACTTCTACACCCGCCACCTCGGCTTCACTGTGCACACCAACCCCGCCCCCGCCTTCGCCGACGTGATCCGCGGCCCCTTGCGTCTACTGCTGTCCGGACCGGCCAGCTCGGGCGCTCGCGCCACCCCCACCGACACCCCCGGGCCAGGCGGAAACCGCATCCACCTCATCGTCGGCGACCTCGACGCCGAGATCGCCCGCCTGCGTGAGGCCGGCGTCGCATTCCGCAGCGATGTGGTCGCCGGCCCCGGTGGTCGCCAGATCTTGATTACCGACCCGGCCGGCAATTTGATCGAACTGTTCCAGCCCGCCGCCGGTCCGCACGCCTCCACACCGACCACGTGAACCGACCCCTTTCGGACGTCGAACGGCGACCTGCACGTCCCGATAGCCCACGCCGGTAAGGCGCTCAATGCGCTGCGCGCCCCGAGGGCTGCACGGATCCACATGTCACACGACAGTCGCAGAGCGCACGAAATCACCCGTGGGGTCGTTGCGCTCGATGTGCAGGCGCACCTGTATGTCGCCCGACTGCACGGTCGTCTCTTTCACCCAGAACCTCGCCCGGGACTACGCACCGCGGGGCATTCGCGTCAACGCAGTGTGCCCCGGGGAGATCCACACCCCGATGCTCGAGGGCCGGCCTGGCCCGGAAGGGCCTCACCGGCGCTCGGGCGGTGTCGTGACCACTGTCCGAGCATCCGTTGGATTCATCGGCTTCCTCGCGGGCCAGACCGTCCTCATCACCGGAGCGTCCCGAGGAATCGGCGCCGCAACGGCGCGCGTCGTGCACCGCGACGGCGGCACCGTCATCCTGCACTACGGCTCGAACACCGTCGCCACGAAGACACTCGCCGCGGAGTTGGGCACATGCGTGCACCTCGTGCAGGGAGACCTCACAGACTCGGCAGACACACGCGCTGTGTGGGACGAATCGGTCCGCCTGGCCGGACGGGTCGATGTGCTGGTCAACAATGCCGGCGCCTGGATCGAGTCGCCGATCGACGACGACGCCGCCTGGGAGACCGGATGGTCGCGCAACCTCACCGCTCCCACAGACCTGTCGCGCTACGCCATCAACCATTTCCGCGCCCACGGCGGAGGCTCGATCGTCAACGTCGCGAGTCGCTCGTCCCATCGGGGCCACGACGCCGAACACCTCGCCTACGGGGCCGCCAAGGGGGCACTTCTAGCGCTTACCCGAGGAATCGCACGCGGGTACGCCCGCGAAAACATCCTCGCCGACGCGGTGGCGCCGGGATGTGCACCGACCTCGCCAATGATGCCGTATCGGGTAAGTCCCGCGGAGTGGTGGGAATTCGGTGAGGCAGCGTAGCCGCAGCTCGGGCGTGTCGTGGCCGAGTTATGGGTGGGCCATCGCGTAGTGATGAACGAGTTACCTACCACAGTGACTCGACCAAAGGACCACGCGATGACCCACGACCATTCTGCCCTGATCACCCAGCTCGATGCACTCAAGGGTGCCGATCCCGCGAGCGTGTTCGCCGAACTGATCCGCACCGGCCTGCAGGCGCTGATCGACGCCGAAGCCACCCAGGTACTCGGCGCCGGCCGCTACGAACGCACCGCCGAGCGCACCAACTACCGCAACGGCACCCGGCCCAAGACCGTCGCGACCACCAGCGGGGACGTCGAAGTCCAGATCCCCAAGCTGCGATCAGGGTCATTCTTCCCCAGCCTGCTCGAACGCCGGCGGCGCATCGATCAGGCCCTGTACGCGGTGATCATGGAGGCCTACGTCCACGGTGTCTCCACCCGCAACGTCGACGACCTCGTCGCTGCACTCGGCGTCGAGTCGGGGCTCTCGAAATCGCAGGTGTCACGAATCTGTGCCGGGTTGGACACCGAAATCGCCCGGTTCCGGGAGCGCACGCTGACCCACACGAGCTTTCCGTACATCTTCCTCGACGCGACGTACTGCAAGGTCCGGATCGGCGCGCACGTGGTCTCTCATGCCCTCGTGGTGGCCACCGGGGTCTCGATCGACGGCACCCGGGAAGTGCTCGGCACCGCGGTCGGAGACAGCGAATCGTTCGACTTCTGGCGCGAGTTCCTTGTCGGCCTGCGGGCACGGGGATTGTCGGGGGTGCATTTGGCGATCTCCGATGCGCATGCAGGTTTGAAAGCTGCTGTAGCCCAGCAGTTCACCGGCGCTTCCTGGCAGCGGTGCCGGGTTCATTTCATGCGCAACGTGGGATCGGTGGTCTCGTCGAAGCATGTGCCGCCGGTGATGGCGGCGATCAAGACGATCTTCGCGCACACCGAACCCGATGCTGTTGCCAAGCAATGGGACCAGGTTGCGGACACGTTGGCTGAGTCGTTTCCGAAGGTGGCGTCGATGATGCGCGAAGCGAAGGAGGATGTACTGGCGTTTCGAGGGTTTCCGAGGGCGCATTGGCAGAAGGTCTGGTCGAACAACCCGATCGAACGGCTCAACAAGGAAATCAAACGACGAGCCGATGTCGTCGAAATTTTCCCGAACCCGGCCGCATTCTTACGTCTGGCGACGGCGGTGGTGATCGAAGCGCACGACGAGTGGCAAGTCACCCGCCGGTACGTCTCCGACGTCAGCATGGACGAACTCAAAGTGGTCATCGCTGCCAAACAACGCGCCGCAACCGCCGAGACACCGGCACAATCGTTGACACCAGAACTCGAACCCGCATAACCTACAACACGACTCGTTGATCACGAACCAGATGGTTCACCGATCCGAACTACACCATTCCGTGGGACGCTATCGCCGTATCCCACGAAGCGGTGGCCGCTCTACCACTCGGTGAGGTGACCCACCCGACGATGTCGCCGAGACCATCGTCTTCCTCGCGTCCGGACGTGCCCGGCATGCCACCGGAACCACCATCGACATCACCGGCGCCGACTACGTCCGCTAGAACCGACAGCCGACTCACCCGCGGAAACCTCACACGAAAGGAACAAACCTCCGGATGATTCCACACGAATCGAACAGTCAATGGGTGACAGACTCCGACCTAGTAGTCGCCGCCGCAACCATCATCACAAAATGGTGGACACTGCGGTTCGGCTAGTGCGGCCCTTCGTGATCTCGGCCGGGATGATTCTCGCCATCGCCGTAGGTGCCCGCGGCCTTCCTCTGACACCCTCGACCGAACGAGTACCCGCCGATGACACGGATCTGCCGACGACCTCTCGACACCGAGCAATCCCACGTCAAGCACCACCACCGAAGGGTCCCCTCCGGTCGCCGCGATATCGCCCAGAAGCGCGTGCCCCGCTGAACACTTTACGTGCAGGTCATGTGGGAGCCCGACGCTCCTGATCTCCATCGAGAACGCCACCGCGGCGTCCCTCGCACTGGAATCCCTTGCGGTCCTGTCGGGCGGCGAAGAAGCGGAAGCGCTATCCATCCGATGGCCTGGTTGATGAGTCTCGTCCAGAACGAACAGCTCCGAAACCCGAGTGGCACCTTCACATCGACGGCCCTCCCTTGCACCCCGCTTCACCACAACCGTGCAGTTCGCCGGACGAACCACCGGGGAGGCAGGGTCGAAGTCCGCTGCGAGGATCGCCTCCACGACCACTTTGGTCGAGGCGATCCTCGTGGAGAGCTGACCGTGCGTGATGACCAACGTTGTTTACCGTGGCCGACCCTCAGGAACCGTGAGGCGGTGCTAGTTGCCTGTGCGCCCGGCAGGTTTGCTTCGTGTACTCGACGACCTCGGTGCCGAACCGCGAGACTGATCGCCACGCCACTTTACGCCGGCTGCAGCAGGAGACCTGACGGGGTGCGGCTCGATCGCGCCTGCTGCCTTGGGAGTTTCGCACCGGTGGCGCCCTCGCCGGAACGCCTGCCGCCCCCTTCTGTTCCGGTCGCTTAGCTGAAATTCTTCTGGGGCCGTCGCCCGAGCACGAAGTACGCGAGGGGGACGACTCCGACGGAGTTGACCAGCACCACCGCGGTCGCCCACACCCTCTTCGATCCCCGGATCTGTTCCGCCGGCCGACGTTTGATGTCGACCAGTGCCGCGATCTTCAAGGCCCCCTCGATGATGGAGGAAACAAGGATCCACCGGCGCTGGCGGTCGCTCAGGTCGGTCCATCGTCTGGCCAGCATCCCCAACCTCCCACGGTGCGCTCGACGCGCAGCTTCCACAGTAGCCGCCATCGAGCCCGCTGCCCGGCCACGAAAGCGGCCTCCCGGCAGCCACCCCACGGGCGCGCTTCGTGCACACCCCACCCGCGCCCCGGATTTAGCGCGGGCCGGGGTCGACGGTCACATCGTCGGTGTCGGCGAAATCAGGCGCCCGTCGTCGAGCGCGATCGCCCATCGATGCGCCGTCGCCCACTCATGTCCATGGCCGCCGGAGTCGGTCAGCGATCCGTAGTCCTCGACGACCTCGCCGAGGACGTCGACTTCCGCATGCCGGCGGACGAGCACCCGGGCACCGATCGTCAACTCGGGTCCGTGCACCCGCCTGGTACCGGTTCTGTCGGCCATCGCTGCACCTCTTCGCCCGGCGAACTGCCTGGAAGTGGAGCATAAACACCTGCCCCACCGGGAGACGACCCGAAGCCTGCCAAGCATCCCGGTGCCGCCGGCAGGCGGCAGCACGGGGCTCCGAGCGAACAGCAGAGCCGGCCGAGCAGGTCAGACGCGAGGCCGCGCCAGCCGGTATCCGCGGCGCGCGGCGACGAAACCCGCGACCGCTCCGAGGACCGCGCTGAGGACCAGGCCGCCAGCGAGGAACGGGATCGGGTCCACCGATTCCATGTGCCCGGTAGTGTCCCCGGCGCCGAGCGGTTCGTAGCTGCCCACGTAGAAGTGCACCGGGTATGACAACCACCAGGCGAACAACCCGGTACACACCAGGCCCGCCCCGAGGCCGAGGGCCGTTCCGATCAGAATCAGTGTCCGCACAAGATCAATTTCGCAATCGCCGACCGTGCTGTTACCGCGGCCTGTCGGACGCCGCCCGGCGCAGACCTGGACGGGCCGTTTCCGACCTCTCCTGCGCGACACCGCACGTCGAGATCGGGCAGCGTGAAATGCCCCGCCTGTCCCCGCCGCGTTGCGTGCGGTGATCATCGTCCTCGGTCTGATCGGACGCTCACGTTTGCTGACGACATGACCGTCATCGAGTCGTCGTTATGCCGGCTCTCTCATCACGCCGAGATGGCGCACCGTCCCGGAAAGGCCTGGAACCTCTTGCACGGGCGACCAGGTGCGCAGCCCATCGGTGCTGTCTGAATAGAGATACTTTCCTTCGGTATAGGCGTCGAGATATATCCGCCAGGCATCGTTCGGCAACTGAACCAGGGCTGGACCCTCCAGCAGCGAGCCCCAATCTCCAGGCGGGACGAACGAATAGGGTCCCGTCACCGACGGCGCGACCGCATGCTCGATCACCTTCTTCGTCTCGTTCTTGGTGAACGCGTGGTACGTCGATCCCACCTTGACCACGGTGGTGTCGATGTGGTCCGCGCCGATCCCGCCGAGCAGAGTGGGCGGGCCCCAGATTCGGAGCGACGGTTCCAGCGCGGTCATCAGATACGGCACGAATCCGCCGCCGGTCGACATCGACAGGATGACGTGGACGCGATCGCCGTCCACGAACCATTCGGGTGCCCAGGCCTTCGTGGTGAACGGTGACAGCGACGGTCCGTCGCTGAACCCGGCCGACCCCGATGAGCCCGGCGGGCTCGCCGAGCCCGTTCCGTCTCCCGTGCCCGGCAGGAACGCGCAGCAGAACGGGACCGGCCAGGCCCCCAGAAACGTCCACTCGATGCGGTCACTGCTGCGCGCGAAGCCGATGTTCGCCCCGTCGACTGTCGTGTAGGTGAGGTAGTAGAACCCGTCCGTGTGCCGGAAGATGCTCGAGTCACGCACCACCCCTGACGAGGGCCGATACGCCGACAGTCGGAGGGGCTGGAAGTGAGTGGCGTCCCCCGACTCGTAGACATCCAAGTCACGGTCGCTGGTGTTGCTGAACGCCACCATCGTGTATCGCCAGGCGGGCGGTGCGGCGCCACTGTTCCCCGGGGCCGCGACCAGCAGGCCCGCGACTGCGAGCATCACCATCGACATGGCGGAAAAGCTGGTTCGTTTGGTCAGCATCACTGGTGCAGTATCTATGACAGCAGGCGCACCATGCGCAACTTTGGCCGCAGGCGCAGCGTACGGATCGTTTCCGACGGCGATATGACGCTGAGGAGTTCGACATTGCAGAGCTGCCGCCGGCGACGAAGGTTGCGTACGCCGAACTGGCCGCGACGGTCACCACCCGTTGGCCGTTCGGCATCCAGGTGGGCACCACCATCACCGAGCTCGGACCCGCGTGCCGTGCAAGCCCGCGGTGGGACGAATCCGCGCCATAGCGACGGTGGGCGAGAGCGAACTGCGTGAGGTTCTCGCCGCGGATGCCGACGAAGGCGACAATGGCCACGAGAGTCGGTCACAGGGAGTGCGAAATCGCCGGGTCCCAGGCCATAGGCAGCGCCGGTTCGGGCTCGACCACGCCGGTGTGCGCGTACCGTCCCCAAATCCTGCGTAGCGTCTTGCCGAGCAGCTCGACCCCGCCCCACTCGGTGTCACCGAGCATCGGAGAGCCTTCCCATGCCTCGCGTGTTCCGAGGAGCAACGGCAGCTCCACGCAGTGTGTTGCCCCGTAGCGAGACCCGCGGGGCCGCCAATCGAAGCGGTATGTACACGCCCGAGCACCCGCTTGGACCAGGCGATCTCTGAATTCGCTCAGCGGTTCAGCAAGCATTCGATGCGTTATCTCGACCGTGTCGGGCCCGGGACCGGTGAACGCCGATACATCGTCGGCGTTCCAGCCGCAGATCACATCGAGATCCTGCACGTTCTCGCTGAAGCTCGCTCCCAGCACCGGGAGGGGATCAGTGCCCGAGACTGGAGAGAAGGGTGGCGCCCCGACGGGGCCGGATCGTTCCGCCCAGACGGCCGCGGTCTTACGTTGCGCATCGACCAGTGCAGCGACACTGGCAGTTCGAGGGTCTCCCCCAGCGTTCTCGGCAAATATCCTTCCGACGTCCTCCGCTAACTCGCGCGATCGGACGACGTCCGGCTGACCAGTGCAAGCGTTGTGCTCCAAATTCTCGGAGACGTTTGCGAGCAGCGCGGCCCATTCCTCGACTACGCTACGTCCGCGGTCGAGCTCCTGGTGACGGCCATCGCCCAGGTACTCGGTCGACTCGAACCCCCCGGTCGAGGACCCGACGGCCACGGCGACAATCCTGGTCTCAGGCATACGCGGAGTGCTGCTGGATCAGCGTCACCGGCGACGCAGCCCGCACCGACAGAGCCGCTCGACAGTTGATCGATCAAACCCTCCGAGCGACTCCGCCACCAACGTCGTGATACGACGAACAGTGTCCCACTCCCCTGCCCACGACCCAGGCACACAGATCGATGAAGTGACTGTTCGTGCCTCGATTTGCGGAGGCTTCCGCCACACGTCACTGCGGGCCTGATGGACCAGTGCATAGAGTGAACGCAAGTGATCTGTGGACCAACGGCATGGTCTCACTACGGCCTCGGTCTCGGAGAATTCGGCGCGCGCATCCCTGCCGGTCGCGGAGGGCAAAGCGGCTCTGTTCCGCGAGTTCGCAGGCCTCGCGCACTCGAAATTGCACATCGAGCCGGAATACTCCATCCCGACAAGATCTTTCGTAATATACTCCGAAGCAACATATTTGAGCGATGCAACAGTGCAGGACCGAGCACTCGCTACGTGCGACTCTGTCCATCGAGCCAAGCGGCAGCCCGGGTGGGCGAGGCACGGGAGAGCCACGCGTCCTGCACTACCTCGGTCAGTTCCTGTAGCGTGAGATCACCAATCATGCTCGCCCGCAGCAGTACCGAAGAGTGGCCATCGAAATGTGCCGTGGTGAAGAACGGCGATGCGGAGTCTTGCACCATTGCTCGCTTGTCCGACTCGGAGGGCACCCAGAAGACGATCACGTCCGTGTATCGCTCACCGGTGTGAGGATCAGCGGCGTCGGGGCGAGGGGTTCGGAAGAACACGAACGATTTGCCGCCGACCTGATAGATGGGGTTGCCTCGCGGCCCGTATTCGACCTTGACATAGGGCATGCCCAGGGCAAGGTCATGGACATCTTCGACCCGCGCATGGCGCAGTTTTGCCGACATGACAGCAGTGTAGGTCTCGTTGTCGCCTCCGCAGCGATCGGGACCGGAGGGAACCACACGCGGGGCCCTGAACTGTCATGTTCGATGTCGTTCCACGCGTCGGCACGAGCGGCCGTCGAAGACAGTCTCAAACGACAGGACCGACTGGGCAGCGCAACCGTTCGATGCCGAACCACTGGCTCCATGCCCAGTGACGAACTCGTTGCCTTCGACCTGGCAGAATTCGCCCTCATCGAAGTTCTTCTCTTCGGTGGCGTGACAGCATGTCGCGACCATGTTGATTCTGCCCCGACGATGAACGGTGAGCCCGAAGTCGGCAACGGTGCGGCGTATGTAGGGAACATGTATTCGAACTCGTATCCAATGTAACCCACGTGGGGCCTGCAAGACCCTGCGATTGCCTTCGGCACGCAGACTCCTGAGATATTTACTCGAACACCGACCCTGAGAACCAACCCACAGCACTCCTCGCAAGCAATACTGGGATGCCCGACATTTCAAGGAGACGTGAGTATGAGCCTGTACGCAGTAGTGGACCCCGCCACCGGAAAGACGGTGCGCGAATACCCGACCGCGACCGACGACCAGATGCAGGCGGCGTTGTCCGCGGCGGAGAAGGCGCACCGTGAGTGGTCGCGACACTCGACGGTGGTCGAGCGCGCCGGACTACTGAAGAAGGTCGCCGAGTTACACACCGAACGCCGCGACGAACTGGCCAAGATCATCCAGCGGGAGATGGGCAAGCCCCTGGACCAGTCGTTGGGGGAAGTCGACTTCAGCGCTGCGATCTACCAGTACTACGCCGACAACGCCGAGAAGTTCCTGGCCGACGAGCCAATCGACCTGGTCGACGGCACGGGTACCGCGCTGATCCGCCGCAGCTCGATCGGTGCGCTGATCGGCATCATGCCGTGGAACTATCCCTACTACCAGGTCGCACGGTTCGCGGGTCCAAATCTGGCACTGGGCAACACCATTGTGCTCAAACACGCACCGCAGTGTCCGGAATCGGCGGCAGCGCTACACCAGATCTTCACCGACGCCGGATATCCGGAGGGCGCCTACGTCAACGTCTACGCCACCAACGACCAAATTGCCGACGCGATCGCCGACCCCCGGGTCCAAGGTGTGTCATTGACCGGATCCGAACGTGCAGGCGCAGCCGTCGCCGAGATCGCCGGCCGCAATCTCAAGAAGGTGGTACTGGAACTCGGCGGTTCCGATCCGTTCATCGTCCTCAGTACCGATGACCTCGACGCCACCGTACAAGCGGCAGTGGAAGGTCGTTTCGAGAACACGGGGCAGGCCTGCAACGCGGCGAAGCGATTCATCATCGCCGAGGACCTCTACGACGACTTCGTCGGCAGATTCACCACGGAGGTGCTCGCCACCGCAGACGAACTCGCGCCGCTGTCGTCGGTCTCCGCCGCCGACCGGTTGTCCGATCAGGTCCAGCAGGCGATCGCCGAGGGCGCCACACTGGTGTCCGAGGGGGAACGGAAGGGCGCCTTCTTCCCGCCGGCCGTGCTGACGAACGTGTCACGGGATTCACGAACCTACCGGGAGGAACTGTTCGGGCCGGTAGCGACTGTCTACAAGGTGCGCTCCGAGGAAGAGGCTGTCGAGCTGGCCAACGACACCCCGTTCGGCCTCGGCTCCTATGTCTTCACCACCGACCCCGATCAGGCCTACCGCGTCGCCGACTCATTGGAGGCCGGCATGGTATTCGTCAATGCCGTTGGCGCCGAAGGAGTTGAACTGCCGTTCGGCGGCGTCAAACGCTCCGGTTTCGGTCGCGAACTCGGCAAATACGGGATCGACGAGTTCGTGAACAAGAAACTCATCCGCGTCAGCTGAACCAGCGATTCCTGTATTACAGCACCAGCGGTGCCTGCGGGTTCTCTCGATGCGAGAGAACCCGCAGCGGATGGATCCCTGTGCTCACTGGCCAGAATTCGGACTGCAGCCAGCGATGCAGACTTCTCTCTGTGTTCTGCAGACACCCGCGCCCACGCTTGGAGCCATCGAACGGGCACCGCATCATCCTACTGTGCCAGCACAATCGTCCCCCCTACCTAGTTCTGGGCAACGTCGCCGCCGGACAGGCGGAATTACGGCGCCCCAGGGAAGCGGCACGCCCGGGATCGGAAATCCCTACTGGCCACGGAGCCTGACTCCGAAGACGAAGATCTACCTAACCCGTTCGGCTGCAAGCCTTTTCACCCGACCTCTACGACGGAGGCGCCGGCCAGGGATGGTCGGGGCTGATGATCTTCACGATCTCACTGAAGAAGTTCCACACGCCCAGCGGGTCGGCGTTCGTATTGACCAGCATCACCACCGTCTTGCCCTCGGAAGGAAGGTAATAGGCGTAGGTCTGGTAACCCGCGATATTTCCGTTGTGGCCGATCCAGCCGTTCTGGTACTCGACTCCAAGTCCGTACAGCGAACCCGTACCTTCCGACGGCGCCGGCTGAAACTGCTCCCGTTCGCGCTGAGTAGCCGGCGAGAGCAACGTTCCAGTCGCCAAGTCGCGCACCCACACACTCAGGTCGTCGAGCGTGGAAATCATGTTTCCCGCACCGAATCCCCACGACGGGTTCCAGTCGGTCGCGTCCACCGTCTCGCCGTCAGTTGTTTTCGTGTATCCGTGTGCGTGCGGTGACGGAAGGGCCGCATCGGTCGGGACCGAGGTGTGGCCGAGATCCTCGGGTCGCGTGATGGACTCGTCGATGTACGCGTTCAGCGGCTGGCCGGAGACCTTTTCGACCACGAGGCCCAGGAGCGCGGTATTGGTGTTGGAGTAGTCGAACTCGGTGCCCGGTGCGAACAGCGGTGGACGGCTGAAACTGATCTCGAGCAGTTCCTGGGGCGTCCATTGGCGCTGCGGCTGACTCGGGAGCGCCGGGATCACCACCTCCGAGTAGTCAGGAAGCCCACTGCGCATGGCCGCCAACTGGCGGATGGTGATCAAGTCCCCGTTGGGGACGTCGGGCACATACCTGTCGATCGGATCGTCGAGGCCGACCTTTCCCTGATCGACCAGTTGCAGCACGGCGGTGGTCGTGAAGGTCTTGGTCAAGCTGCCGATGCGCATGAACAGGTCGGGCGCCATGGGGTCGCCGGTGGCCGTGTCGCCCACCCCGAACGCCTGGACGTAGGGCTCGGCGCCGTCCTGCCAGACACCGACGATGGCCCCAGGTATCGAGGCGTGCTCCATCGCCGGCGGAATCGTTTCGGTGAGCTGCTTGTCGGGCACGGCTGGTTGAACCGCCGACTCACCGCATCCCACCAGTCCCGTCATCGAGATCGCCACGACGGCGACGATTCGCCGCCCCCGGAATGTCTGTGCCACCCCGCTCCCCAATCCATGCCTGCAACATCGATCTGTCCAAAGCTTGCCTTATCGGCTCCGACTTGGATCGGTTTTCGGGCGCCTCGTTCATCGCGAAGCCTGCGGCCGACTCCACCGGCATCAGCGACAGGACACTGCACGGGGGTTGGTCACCACCACGTCAGCCGGACGGACCTAGCGATTTGAGGCAAACGCCCCATGCGACCCCGGAACCGGCCGACCGATGATCAGAGCATGACAAAAAGAGTTCAGGAAGCACTGAGATCACCGGACATGACCGAATCGACATTCGAACCACCGGCCGTCGGGCGGGTCGATGCGGTCGACGTGAGCCGGCACGTCGGGGCGCGTCAGATTCTCCAGGAGCTGTCGCTGTCGGTCGAACCCGGCGAGTTGGTCGCCATTGCCGGCGGCAGTGGAGCGGGAAAGAGCACATTGCTCGAGATCCTCGCAGGACTGCAACCACCGTCGGCCGGGGTGGTCCGGCACGACGGCGTCGTTCGCGGTGCCCGAGTCAGCGCCGATTCCCGGATCGGCTACGTGCCCCAGGACGACATCATCCACCTCGAGATGCCCCTGCGCCGCACACTGCGCTACGCGGCGCGACTACGGCTGCCCGCGGGCACATCGGCAGCCGAAGCGAACCGGATAGTCGAGGAGACCATGCTGGACCTCGACCTGGCTGATCGGGCGGAGGTGCCGGTCCGTGCGCTGTCCGGCGGCCAGCGCAAGCGGGCCAGTATCGCCGTGGAGCTGCTGACCCGGCCACACCTGTTCTTCCTCGACGAACCCACCTCCGGGCTCGACCCCTCGACCGCGGCCGACGTGATGCGCCTGCTGCGCCGGCTCAGCCGGCGCGGGGTCACAGTCGTCCTCACGACGCATGAACCGGCCGGCATCGACCGATGTGACCGGGTGGTATTCCTGGCCCGCGACGGCCACCTGGCCTTCACCGGCAGCCCTGCCGAGGCTCGGCGCTACTTCGATGTGGAGGATCTCGCCGAGGTGTACGACCGGCTGGCTCGTGAGCACACCCCTCAGATCTGGGCCGAGCGATTCGCGGGCATCGGTGGAAAGTCGGAACCCCGGCCCGACCCGGCTCAACCGCCCATCCCGGCCACCCGTTCCGACGTCGAACGCACAGGCGCGGTGCGGCAATGGTGGCTACTCACGCGACGCAATGTTGACGTCCTTCTTCGCAACCGGCTGACCCTCGCGGTCCTGCTCGGCTCACCGGTGCTGGTCACGGCGATGATGGCGACGCTGTTCCAGCGCGGCGCGTTCGATCCGCGTAGCGCAGCCGACCTCGGCCCGGCCCAGATAGTCTTCTGGATCGCATTCGCAGGCTTCTTCTTCGGCCTTACGTACGGCCTCCTCCAGATCGTCGGGGAGATGGCCGTCTTCCGGCAGGAGCGCCTGGCCGGGCTGAGCGTGGGCGCCTACGTGGCATCCAAGGTGACAGCCCTGCTTCCGGTGCTGGCTGGAGTGAGCGCGCTGCTGCTCGGTGTGCTGCGGGCGCTCGGTCGGCTCCCCGCCGTCGGATGGGACGTGTCCGCCTTCCTGTTCGTGACGATCGTCATCGAGGCGACCTCGGCACTGGCCCTCGGCTTGCTCGCCTCGGCCGCGGTCTCCAACGCCGCGCAGGCCGCCCTCGCCCTGCCGATGCTCTGCTTCCCTCAGGTTCTGTTCGGTGGAGCCATCGTCCCGGTTGACGAGATGGCCCTCCCGGGACGCCTGATGAGCCTCGGCCTGTCCAACCGCCACGCATTCGAAGCCTTGGGTCGCGACCTGGATCTCGACCGGTACAGCGCCACTCTCCCGGCCATGTCCGCCTACGGCGACACCTTCCGCGGAGGCACCGGCGCCAGTCTCATCGCGCTCGCCTCATTTGCGGTCGCTCTCATGCTGGCCACCGTGTGGGTACTGGACCGGCGGTCGCGGCCCGGCGCATCCCGTCGATGACGGCCCCGCACAGCCGGTCCCGCCACACGGCGGATGCCTCACTTCCCCACAACCGCACTGACGGGGAAGCCCACCAGGCCCCGATCGATCGCGGCGAGACTGGCCTGCGTGCGGTTGTTCACCCCGAGCTTGGCGTAGACACGTTCGACGTGGTTGCGTGCCGTCTTCTCGGCGATGAACAGTTCGGCGGCGATCTCTCGGTTCGACCGGCCCTGCGCGACGAGTCGCAGGATCTCGACCTCGCGGTCGGTCAACCCGGCCGGCCAGGGCGTCCGCCGCGACACCCGCTGCCCGGCCGCCGCCAGCACGGCCGCCACCGACTCGGCGTCGAGGCGTCCGGCACGCGCCTCCACTTGCAACCGATCGGCAGCGCCGCGACGATCGAGCGCCGGCCGTTGCGGACGCGGCTCGAGCAGTCGCTGATACGCCTCCGCCGTGGCCAGCAGCCGGTCCTTCGCGGTCAACTCCGCGCCCGTGATGCCCCGGGGAAAGCCGGACCCGTCGATACGTTCCCGGTGCTTCATCGCCACGGACACCACCGACTCCAAGCCGTTGACTCGGTTCAGTATCCGGCCGGTCAGATCCGGATACATCCGTACCCGTTCCCATTCGGCCGTCGTGAGCGGCCCCTTCTTTTCCCAGATCTGGTTGGACACCCCCATTTTGCCGAGGCTGTGCACGAGGCCGGCACGGTAGAGCTGCGTGATGTCCGACGGCGACATGCCCAGGTGTCGGGCCGCGCCGCCTACCAGATTCGCGACGCCACGCGAATGCCCCAGGGTGAACGGAGATTTGAGATCGACGAAATCGGCCATGGCCCCGAGTAACTCGTCGCTTTCGTCGGCCATGAGGGTTCGGTCACGATCCGGCGCCTGGGCCAACGCCGCGATCCACACGTCTGTGTCCAGCAGCCCGTCCACGATCGCCGCCGCGTCACGTTCGAACAGGTCCGCGACGGCCGGGCTGAACTGACTGCCGCGCCGGGAACGGAGAACGTCCTTCGCGTGCTCGAGCCCACCCGTCCGCAGGTGCACCTCGACGACGTCAGCCACGTGAGCGATGTGGATCTCGACCGGGATACCCTCTCCGCGACAGCCGTTGGGCAACCCGCGGCCGTCCCAGCGCTCGAAGGCGTAGGCCAGCGCCTTTCCGACCTGACCGTCCAAGCCCATCCGATCGGAAAGAACCCCCGCAGAACTGCAATGCGAATGGATCAGCGTGGCGACCTGGCCGCGAGCCGCGACCAGAAAGACAGCGGCACGGATGCCGCGTTCCCAGCCCGGCGATCCGCGTCCCACATGACTCATCATCAGCCGCAGAAACGGCAGACCGGTCATGTCCACCGCGTAGGTGTCGGCTCGGAAGGCAATGTCGTCGCCGAAGAGCGCCGAGAGTTCGTGGGAGTCGGCGTGACAGCCGATCCACCCGACCAGATTGGCGTAGTACACGGTCGCTCGCTGTCGGGGATCGAGTCCCATCCGCTCGGCGATTCGTGTCGCGATCAGGGACGACCGAAGCATGTGTTCCATCGGTTGACCCAGACCGAGGTCGATCGCCAGCGATACCGCGGCCAGCAGTTCGGCTCTGCTCAGACCTTTTCCCGAGCCGGGCAGCGTCCCGTGCGGGTGCATCTCCCCATTGTCCACCTGAACACGGACGTGTCGGCGCGAAAGACGTGCCACCGCCCCTGAGCCCCGCGCGCACAGCGGTGGTTGTGCACACGCACCCCGAAAAGACAGGTACCCACACACGCCGAACGACCGGTGTGAAAGCTCGCAGGTCAACCCACAATTGTGACCACCCGATACGCCGAACCACAGCAAGGAGGCCGCCGGACACAGCTTCCGACCCACAACTTCACTCGCAGACACGCAGGCAGCACACCCCGCGCAGACAGGCAACATGCGCCCCCTTATGAGGGATCAGTGCTGCACCCCGAGGACGCATCGCCGACCGGTGCGAGTCGGGGGATGGCCCGCCCGTGCGAAGCACCCTCGCACGGGCGGGCCACTTCCGCCGGCGTGGCCCGAGTACCACGATGTTGCCCGATTCAGCCACTGTCCACCTCCACACTCGGTAGGGTCCGATTCCATGGCTGACCAGGGGAAGATCCGGACCGTGGTGTGGGGCACCGGGAATGTGGGGCGGGCCGCGATCCGCGCAATCGATGCACACCCCGCCCTAGAGCTGACGGCGGTGGTCGTGGCGAACCCGGAGAAGGTCGGACGCGATGCCGGCGACCTCGCCCGCTCGGGCCACGCACTGGGAGTGACAGCAACCGACGACGCCGATGCCGTGCTCGCGACGTCCCCCGACGCTGTCGTCTACGCCGCGTCGGGCGAGATTCGCCCGGACGATGCGGCAGCGGACATCATCCGCGCGCTCTCCGCGGGGACCGTCGTCGTGACTCCGTCGATCTACGCGCTCTACGACCAGCGCAACGCGCCGGCCGAGTTGCGCGACCCGATCGAGACGGCCGCGAAGTCCGGCGGCGGCGCCCTGTTCGTGTCGGGCGTCGATCCGGGATGGGGGAACGACATCCTGCCGATCCTGATGACGGGTCTGGCCGGCACGATCGATCAGATCCGTTGCCAGGAGATCTTCGACTACACCACGTACGACCAGCACGATTCCGTGCGGTACCTCGTCGGCATGGGCCAGCCGATGGACTACGAACCGCCGATGGTGGCGGCGACGGTGCCGACGATGGTGTGGGGTGGCCAGGTTCGGCTCATCGCCCGCGCCCTCGGGGTGGAGCTCGACGGGATCCGTGAGACGCTGCTGCGCCGGCCGCTGGACGAGACGATCACCACCGAACTGATGGGCGAGTTCGAGGCCGGTACCCAGGGGGCGCTGCGTTTCGAAGTCCAGGGCATCGTGGGCGGCGAGCCCCTGATCGTCATCGAGCACGTCACGCGGATCCACCCGTCGTGCGCCCCGGACTGGCCTGTGCCGCCGGACGGCGGGGACGGCGCGCACAAGGTGATCATCGAAGGCAGGCCGCGCATCGAGGTGAACGTGGAGGCCACCGACGAGGGCGGCAACCGAGCGGCCGGCGGCAATGCCACCGCGGTGGGGCGCCTGGTCAACGCGATCCCGTGGCTGCGGACGGCCGCGCCGGGGCTCTACGACGCCCTGGACGTCCCTCTCACCCCCGGTCACGGCAAGCTCGCCTGACACCACCCGCCAGGGCCACACTTAGCCCTTGCGCTAACCATTGTTGCAGTGGATACTTTTCCTTATGGCTCAGTATCCGGAGCGGCTGAACGGCATCTTCCAAGCGCTCGCCGACCCCACGCGGCGGGCCGTGCTGGGCCGTCTGAGCCGGGGTCCGGCGACGGTCAGCGAACTGGCGAAACCGTTCGACATGGCCCTGCCCTCCTTCATGAAGCACATCCACTTCCTCGAGGACAGCGGATGGATCCGGACACACAAGGAGGGCCGCGTACGGACGTGCGCGATCGAGAAGGCGCCCTTCACGGCCGTCGAGTCGTGGCTCGCGGAGCAACAGGAACTGTGGGAGAGCCGCACCGACAGACTCGAACAATTCGTCACCGAACACACGGTCACGACACACGCAAAGGACACACCGCAATGACCGACACTGCGAGACCCGATCTCGACCTCACGATTTCGCGCATCATCCGGGCACCCCGTCCGGTCGTGTGGCGCGCCTGGACCGACCCCGCCAGCTTCGAGCAATGGTGGGTCCCCGCGCCGTCCCGGTGCCGGGTCGTCGACATGGAACTACGCCCGGGTGGGGCGTTCACCACCCAGATCAGCGAGGGCGGTGGCGAATTCGTGCCACACATCAGTGGCTGCTTCCTCGCCGTCGACGAACTCGAGCGCATCGTGTTCACCAACTCGCTGGTCGGTGGCTGGCGACCCGCCGAGCAGCCGTTCATGACCGCGATCATCACGTTGAACGACCATCCGACGGGCACGGAGTACGTCGCCCACGTGATGCACAAGAACAACGCCGACCGCAACGCCCACGAAGAAATGGGCTTCTATGACGGCTGGGGCAACGTCACGGAGCAGCTCGCCGAACTGGCTGAGCGACAGGCATAACGGAGGAGACCGGACATGCGCAAGATCGTCCTGCAGATGATGACGACACTCAACGGCCGCCTCGACGACCCCGCAGCGTGGGTCCACGACGTCGTCGACGACCAGTACCGCGAGATCGATCGAATCTATTCGAGCTACGACACGGTGCTGGTCGGGCGCACTACCTACGAGGAGATGGCCGCCTACTGGCCTCGCGCGCTGTCCGAGCACGCCGGAACCGAAACCAATCAGGTCATGGCCGAACGGATGAACACCTACCGGAAGCTGGTGTTCTCCCGCTCCGGCGACGACCCGGTGACCGAATGGACCAACACCGAACAGGTCGTCGTGGCCACCGACGGCGAGCTCGCAGCGTACCTCGAGGATCTGAAGAGACAGCCGGGCAAGGACATTCACCTGTCCGGCGGATCGTCCCTCGCGCGATCGGTCCTCGCACTGGGGCTGGTGGACGAGTTGTATTTCTTCGTCTATCCGGTCGTGTCACCCGGTGTTGCCTGGTTCTCGGCGATAACCGACCAGCATGGCCTCCGACTGGTGGGCACCGAGTCGTACGGCAACGGGGTGGTCGAATTGCACTACGTGCCCAGGGAACGCGCGGACGCACCCAGGCCGGACAGCTTCACCGACATGCTCGCGTAACGCGGATCAGCCCACCGTCGCGAACTCCCCTGCCGCAGACCATCGTTGCCGCTCGGCGGCGAACGCGACAGCCTGTTCGGCTCGGAAGTCACCGATCGATTCGGCATTGGCAGTGAGAAACTGCTGGTGCTCGGCGAGCGAGAACGTGCCCTCGGTGATCTCGATACCGCCGCCGCGACCGGCCGCGACGTCGGATCGCAGGTCCATCAGCTCGTCCGGTTCGACGGGGTACCAGGAGATCCGGTCGAAGAAGCGCAGCAGCCAGGGGGTGCCGTCCTCGAACGGTCCCGACTTCTCGGGATGCCGATGGTTCCACACCTGGGTGGTTCGGCCGACGAACTGGTAGCCGCCCGGACCCTCCATTCCGTAGATGCACAGGTACGCCCCGCCGATCCCGACCGCGTTCTCCGGCGTCCACGTGCGGGCTGGGTTGTATTTCGTGGTCACCAGCCGATGCCGCGGGTCGAGTGGTGTCGCGACGGGTGCGCCGAGGTAGACGTCACCGAGGCCGAGCACCATGTACTCCGCTCCGAAGACGGTGTCGAAGACGTCGTCGACGCTGCCGAGTCCGTTCATGCGGCGGATGAACTCGATGTTCCACGGGCACCACGGTGCGTCGGAACGGACGCCGTGCATGTAGCGCTGGATCGCCTCACGCGTCGAGGGATCGTCCCACGACAGCGGCATCCGCACCGATCGGCTCGGTACCACGAGTTCGTTCGCCGCGGGCAGCGCGTCCTCCGCCTCGCCGAGCAGCCCCATGAGCTTCGGGATCGGCAGCACGTCGGGGTCGACGCGGACCTGCAGCGATCGGATGCCCGGTGTCAGGTCGAGCAGCCCGGCCGGCTTCTCGACCTCGAGACGCTGGTGCAGCGCGTGGGCGCGGGCCCGCAGTGCGAGGTCGAGGGTCATGTCGCCGTATTCGACCAGGACGTTGTCGTCACCGGAGCGCCGGTACGTCACGGCGGTCTCGCCGTCGCGCCGGGCGATCACGCCGTCGTCGCGGTCACCGGTGGTGGAGAAGACGGTCGGATGCGCCGCCCGCCGCGCGGGACCCAGCGCACGCGTGGACGCGGCCCGGTCGGCCTTGATCGGCACGAAGCGCACCGCATCGCCGGGCGCAAGTTGTCCGAGCTTCCAGCGTTCCGCCGCGACGACCGTGACGGGGCACACGAACCCGCCGAGGCTCGGTCCGTCCGGGCCCAGGAGGATCGGGGTGTCCCCCGTGAAGTCCAGGGCGCCGACCGAATACGCGTTGTCGTGAATGTTGGACGGATGCAGTCCCGCCTCGCCGCCGTCGGTGCGCGCCCAGTCGGGCTTGGGTCCGATCAACCGCACCCCGGTACGGTCCGAGTTGAAGTGCACCTCGTAGTCGGTCCGGTACAGGGTGTCGATGTCGGCGCGGGTGAAGAACTCGGGTGCGCCGTGCGGGCCCTCGGTGACCGCGATCTCCCAGCGACTGCACAGGGCCGGAACGTGTTCGGCGGGAACAGCGGCCGCGCGGGCGCCGGTGTGCTCGCCGACCCCGAGAACGTCACCCTGGCGCAGCGTGCGGCCCTGATGTCCGCCGAACTTGCCGAGCGTGAACGTCGAGGCGCTGCCGAGGAAGTCGTCGACGTCGAGCCCGCCCTGGACGAGTACGTAGATCCGGAGGCCGGGTCCGGCCGCCGCGCCGACGTCCAATACTCCGCCCGCCGGAACCCGTACCGGCCGCCACTGCGCCTGCAGCACTCCGTCGACGGTGACCGGGGCGGGCGCGCCGGTCACACACACCACCGTGTCCTCGTCGAACTGCAGTGCGGGACCGGACATGGCGCATTCGATTCCGGCGGCGCCCTCGTCGTTGCCGAGTGCGGTGTTCCCGAGCCGGAACGACAGGTCGTCCATGGGCCCTGACGGCGGCACGCCGACGTGCCAGTACCCGGTCCGTCCGGGGTAATCCTGCACCGTGGTGAGCATGCCGGGGCGGTGCACGGTGATCTTGGCGCTCATGCCTGCACTCCCGTCGGCCGGGTCACGATCATCCGCACCGGGGTCGGGTCGAAACCGTTGCAGGGGTTGTTGATCTGCGGGCAATTGGACACCAGTACCAGAACGTCGCGCTCCGCGCGGAGTGCGAGGCGGCGGCCGGGTGCGGACAGGCCGTCGACGATTCCGAGCGTGCCGTCGGCGTCGACGGGAACGTTCATGAAGAAGTTGATGTTCGACACCAGGTCGCGCTTGCCGATCCCCCAGCGGGACCCTTCCGCGAGGAAGTTCTCGACGCAGGCGTGCTGGTGCTTGGTGTGGTGGCCGTACCGCAGAGTGTTCGACTCCTGCGAGCAGGCACCGCCCACTGTGTCGTGGGAGCCGACCTCGTCGGCGACGAGCGTCATCAGCGCGTCGTGATCGTCGGTGCGGAGGACACTTCCCGTGGTCAGGAACAGATTTCGTTGCGCCGCCACCGTCGCGGCGGCCGAGTAGCGTGCCCGGTGATCGTCGGCCGCGTAGATCAGGGTGTCCACGGCCTGATTGCCGCACAGATCGACGACGGTCAGGACGTCACCGGCCTCGACGACGGCAGACCAGGGCCCGCGGGCGCCGACTTCCTCGTCCAGGATCACCGTTCCCGGTACCAGCGGTGCGGTCTCGATGGTGGTGGTCATGCCTGCTCCCGTCCCTGGAACTGCGTGGCAGCCCAGACGTCTTCGGTGTTGAGAAAGGCCCGGCGGTACTCCGGGTCGGCGTCGACGGGTTCGGCCACATCGGCGCAGGTCCAGGCGAGCACTTCGAGCGCGGTCGTGTCGTACGTCGGCGAAGGATCGAGCGGGTGCGCCGTGTTGGCGATCAGGACGATCACCGGGAGGTGGATCACGAGGTCGACCGCGGTGTCCGCGCCGGCGGATCCGATGCTGCCGAGCGACCCGTCCTCCCCCACCCGCACCCCGTGGAAGAACGACAGCGACGGCGGGAGGTCGCGCCGCTCGAGTCCGTGCTTCGCCGCCGCCACGGTGAAGAGTTCACGGCCGGCCGGGGACGCCGAATGCAGGCTGCCGTCACCGTATTTCGCGGTGTTCGAGGCGAGCGACGTGGTGCCGCACAGGGCGTCGTGTCGCCCGGACCCGTCCGAAACGAGCGTCGCGAGCACGCGCCCCTGGTCGGAGAGCAGCGGATGCCCCTCCCCCAGGTACGCCTGCCACGGCACCTTCACGGTGTCGGCGACGTTGAGCCGCTCCCACGGCGCGTCCGCCCGGTACAGCAGCAGGTGGGCACATGCCCGGCCGTCGAGGTCACGCAGTCGCAGTCGTGTGCCACGGCCCAGCACCTTCGTGGTGTACCGGCCACCGGGCACCGTCTCCGCCCATGTGAGCTGCGCCGGATCGACGTCGGACGGTGGAGTGGGCCAGGACGACGCCGGGACCACCGGCATCGAGTCGGTGACCACTCCCGACTGGGCACGCGCGTGTTCCTTCGCGGCACTGGTGGTCGAGGTGTCCACTGAGGTCATGTCAGGCTCCAATCGTGACGGGGTTGGGGGTCGTGCGGCCGCGCGGGAAGCACGCGACTCCGAGCGCGACCACGGCGGCGACGGTGACGGGGGCGGCCCACCGCAGGAGGGGGTAGTCGCCGCTGGGGTCGAAGATCTCGGCGCGCGGCCAGGACAGGTTGACGACCATCAGCGCGCCGTAGCCGACCGCCAGGATGTTGACGGGGAGCCCGATCCGTCCGAGCGAGAACAGCTTCCGGCCGTCCGCGTCGAACTGCGGTCCACCGTGCGGCCAGCCCTTCAGCCGGCGCAGCAGGAGCGGCACGGTGACCATCAGGTAGGCGAGGTAGATCAGGATGATGCACACGCTCGACAGGGTCGCGAAGATCGCGGAGTTCCCGACGTTGACCGCGAGGATGCCGATGCAGACCAGGCCGATCAGGACGGACGGCGCGATGGGCGTTCCGGTGCGGGTGTTCACCGTCGACAGGATCTTCGAGGCGGGCAGCCGTCCGTCGCGGGCCATCGAGAACACCAGCCTGGACGCCGCCGTCTGAATGGCGAGCGTGCAGACGAACACGGCGATCGCGACGTCGACGAGGAGGAGGGTGCCCCAGGGCGAGCTGAGGATCGACGAGAGCACGTACGGCAGGCCCTCGGCGGCGAGACGCCCGTCGGTCAGGCTGGGCGCGGCCATCAGCGCGCCGATGATCATCAGCCCACCGCCGAGCGCCGACACGGACAGCGCGAGGCGGATCGTGCGCGGCGCCACCCGGCGCGGGTTCCGCGTCTCCTCGGCGAGTTCGCCCGCGGAGCCGAATCCGACCATCACGTAGGCCGCCATCAGACCCGACACGATCCACGCCCACCCGTACCCGGGTGACGCACCGGCCGTGCCCGTGTCGAACACGACGTCCGGTCCGCGCTGGGCGTGGGTGAGGAACATCCCGATGACCGCGATGACCCCGACGATCTCGCAGGTCACACCGATGTTGTTGATCCTGGACATCCAGTTGACGCCGATGCAGTTGATGAACGTGGTCAGCACGAGGAGGACGGAGCCCAACAGCACTGCGTTGGCGGCGCCACTCGCGGACGTCAACGTGCTGTCGTCACCGATGATCTGGAATCCGCTCCACACGTTGGGGAGCACGACCTGCAGGGCGATGGCCGCGGCGGAGGCCGTCACCATCTGCGCGAGGATCATGAACCATCCGGCGAACCAGCCCACCACCTCACCGCCCATCCGGCGTGACCATTGGTAGATCGCCCCCGAGATGGGGTAACGGGCGGCCAGTTCGGCGAAGTTGAGCGCCACCATGAACTGGCCGGCGAACACCACCGGCCACGTCCAGAAGAAGGCGGGTCCGGCGAATCCGAATCCGAGCCCGAAGAGCTGGAAGATGGTGGTGAGGATGGAGACGAACGAGAAGCCGGCGGCGAAGGACGCGAACTTACCCAGGGAACGGTGAAGTTGCTGCTCGTAGCCGAATTCGCCGAGGTCGCCCGTGTCGTCGACGCCGGTTCCGCCGGACGCGCGGGGAGGTGCGGCCGGCGCGGTCAGCACTTGCGCAGTCCTTGTGGGTGTACTCAAGGGCTTACTCCTTCGGCGAGAGCAATATCTGTCGCTCGATAGTTTTCTCGCGGAAAGGCCTCGGTGGGTGACGCCCGCGTATCCAGATCGCGCCCGGCCGTAACAGCATCGTTGCCTACGTTTCGGGAGCATGACGAAACCCTCACGACGGGTGGGAACCGTCGATCCCGGGAGCGACCTGACATCATGGAGCGGTGACCACAGGGCCGGGACGACCCCGACTGACCAGTCAGCGCAGACCAGGGCAGACCACTCCCGAGGAGATACTCGACGCCGCCGGAGAGTTGTTCACCACCAAGGGTTTCGCAGCCACCTCGACCCGGCAGATCGCCGAGATGGTCGGCATCCGGCAGGCATCGCTCTACCATCACTTCCCCAACAAGGAGGAGATCCTGGTGGCACTCCTCGAGGAGACGGTGTCCCCCGCGCTCGCCGCCGCGGGGTGGCTCGCCGACGCCGCCGCGCCCGCCACGGTGCGCCTGCACGCGCTGGCCACCTACGACGTCACGCAACTCACCGCGACCAAATGGAATCTCGGTGCGCTGTACCTTCTTCCGGAACTGCTGACCGAGCGATTCGAGCCGTTCCGCGCCCAGCGAACCCTGCTGCGCCGGCACTACCGGCAGCTGGCGGACCGGGCCCTCACGGAGATCACCGAACATTCCGGCGACACCTCCCCCGCCCTGACCGACCTGCCGTTCCGAATAGTCGAGAGCGCCATCGCAACCCGTGCCGACATCGAGCGCGGGCTGCTTCCCGGGCCCGAGAACGAGGGCGCCGCCGAACTCCTCGCCGACGCCTGCCTCCGAGCCCTCGGGTGGACGAAACCGATGGACGAAATCCGGGTGAAGTCGCGGGCACTGCTCGCCGAGACGGCGGGCGGAACACCCCTTCGCCTCTAGCCGTGCACGTCGTTCCCGTGAGATAAAGTCTGGCGAACGCTTAATCACTGGGGGGTAATCTTGAGCGATGTCTTCGTCGTCACGGACGGCATCAGGAATTACGGCGCCACCGCTGCGCAGGCCGCCGAACAGATCAGCGGCGCCGCCGCACTCGATCTCGGCGCGAATCTCGCGGCACTCGCGCCCGTGTTCGGTCCCATCGGCGCCGACTTCCTTGCGTCCTTCGCCGCCGCACAGGCAAATCACGCCAGGTCGGTCGCCGAACTCGCGTCTCACTACGCGCAGACCGCGATCGCGGCCCATGCCACCGCCGATTCCTACGACTCCGTCGACGGCGCCAACGGCGCTGCGCTCGATGCGGCCGGTGACGGAATCGGAGGCCTCGCATGACGTCTCCCGAAACCACCGGAAGTCCTGTGGAGCGCGGATCGATCCTCGACCTGATCCAGGGAACGCCCGTCGGCGACGCCCTCGCCACGCCACTGCCGAGCACTCCGCTCGAGGCCCTGCAGAACTCTCCGCTCGGTCCGTTCCTCGATGCGCCGCTCGGTGACCTGCCGCCACTACCGGCCCTTCCGCCGCTGCCGCCGAACCCGGTGGAGGCGCTGCTGCAGGGGCACGGGCTGCCCGGACTGCCGGGGGTGGACCAGTTGTTCAAGCCGCTCACCGATCTCGCCGGCAGTTTCGGCACCGGCACGTTCGGCTCGTTCGATCCGACGTCGCTGCTCGACATGTCCTCGGGCATGATCGACCAGGCGATGTCGATGAGCCTGTCGGGGCTGAAGGTGCTCGACCAGATCTGGCAGAGCCAGGCAGCGCAGGCGGCGCAGGCGCAGGGCCTGCAGGCTCAGTCGAGCGGCACGGAACTGAGCGAACGCGGCACGGAGATCTCGGCTACCACGCAGACCGCCGCCGCGTCCGTGGCGCGGGGCAACGCGAACCTCATGACGATTTCGGAGTCGTTCGCGGCCACTGCGGTCGCCGCCGCGCCGATGGTGATGACGCCGCCCGGGCAGGCGATGCTTCTCGCGTCCGCGGCCGAGCACCTGAAGGCGGCCATCGGGGTCGTGACGCAGACGCGCACCGAACTCAACGAGCAGACCCTCACGATGAACGGTCTGGCCGCGCCGGTCCCGGTACCGCCGCCCCCGGCGCCCGGAGCTGTGGTGGGGGCCGCACCGACGTCACCGTTCGCCATCGCGTCCACCGTGATCGAGGGCGTGGGCGCACCGATGATCTCCACCGTCACCGACAGCGTCGGCGACCTCGTGTCGGCGAGCACCCAGGCGGCGAGCGTCTCCTCGTCCGACCTGCCCGCCGACGCCCTGTCGGCGAAATCCGCCGTCACCCCGGCGCACGGGGCAGCGGGCGGCGTTCCCGGTGCAGTGGGTATGGCCGGCGGCGCGGGGATCGGCATGTACGGCGGCGGAAGCGTATCCGCGGGTAGTGGTTCCGTGCCCCGTGGAACGGTCACGGGACCGGTTGCGCCGCCGGCGCCGCCGGGGACCACTCCGACACCCGGCGCCACTCCGGCCACCGCCTCGTCACCCCTCGCACCCGGCGGAGCCATGGGCGGGATGGGCGCGATGGGCGGCGCCGGGATGGCGGGCGCCGGGCGCGGGGGCGACGAACAGCTGAGCGGCCGGTCCTCACCGAGCTACCTCGTCAACGCCGGAGAGAACAACGCGTTCGTCGGCGACCTTCCGATGGTCGCGCCCGCCGTGATCGGCGGCGAGGACCTCGACGACGCTGCGTTCGGCGACCCGAGCTGATCGCTCAGTCGAGTAGCGCTGCCACCTCGTGATCGGTGAGGGTGGTGGTGGGCACGCGGCCTTCCGAACGCACCAGTTCCACGGCCCGGAACAGGGGGCGTTCGGGAAGGGCCGCGCCGCGCGCTTCCGCACGGAGCTGCTCGATGAGCACCGACGCGATCGCGGCTGCCGGAACCAACTCGCTCGTCGTCAGCGCGTCGGCCAGCCTGCGGAGCCCGAGGATCTCGAGTTCACGACCCCCGTCGGTCGTGTACAGGGCGAGCGGAATCGCCAGGCTCCCGTCGGGATCCGTGATCCGGACGCTCACCTCGCTCACCCGAGCCGAACGGACCACCAGCTCCGCCGCGACCGCCCTCGTGACGTCGACGTGCCGGCTGCGCAGTCCCCCCGTCGACCGGATTCGCCCGGTCTGCAATGTGACGCGACGCCGCAACGTGAGGAGAGCGGACGCGGCGGTGGGGACCGCGATCACGGCCCCCACCGTCACCCCGACCCACACGGGCCCGAAGAACCCGACGATGACGCCGACCACCACACCGATCAGCACGGCGATCGCCGCGACCCGCTTGAGCCGCGGTGCGATCAACTCGATCGGAACGAGGTCGAGTGACACCGGCGCGGTGTCGTCACGCGCCAAGGATGGCTCCGACGCGTGCGACGACATCCGCCGAGGAGACCGATTCCTGATCTCCGGTGGCGAGATTCTTGATTCCCACCGTCCCGTCGGCGATGTCGCGGTCGCCGAGCACGAGCGCCAGCGCGGCGCCGGATCGATCGGCGGCCTTCATCGCGCCCTTCACCCCGCGGTTGCCGTAGGCGAGATCGACTCGAATCCCCTGGGCGCGCAGCTGCTGAGCGATCACCACCAGCTTCGCCTTCGCCTCCTCGCCCAACGGAACACCGAAGACCTCACAGCGGGCGGTCGAGCCCGCGGTCTTGCCCTCGGCAGCGAGCGCCAGGACGGTCCGGTCGACGCCCAGCCCGAAACCGATGCCGGACAACGGCTGCCCGCCGAGCTGCGCCATCAGACCGTCGTACCGTCCGCCGCCACCGATACCCGACTGCGCGCCGAGACCGTCATGGACGAATTCGAACGTCGTCTTCGTGTAGTAGTCGAGGCCGCGGACCATCCGCGGGTTCACCACGTACGGCACACCCAGCGCGTCGAGGTGTGCGAGCACCTCGTCGAAGTGCGCCTTCGCCGTGTCCGAGAGGTGATCGAGCATGAGCGGTGCGTCCGCCGTCATCTCGCGCACCTCCTTGCGCTTGTCGTCGAGAACACGCAGCGGGTTGATCTCCGCCCGGCGACGCGTCTCCTCGTCGAGAGGAAGGGCGAACAGGAACTCCTGCAACCGCTCCCGGTACTGCGGCCGGCACGTGTCGTCACCGAGGGACGTGATCTCCAACCGGAACCCGTCGAGACCCAGGCCGCGGAACCCGGCGTCGGCGACGGCGATGACCTCGGCATCGAGGGCGGGGTCGTCGACGCCGATGGCCTCGACCCCGACCTGCTGCAGCTGGCGGTAACGACCGGCCTGCGGACGTTCGTAGCGGAAGAACGGTCCGGCGTAGCTCAGCTTCACCGGCAACTGGCCGCGGTCCAGGCCGTGTTCGATGACAGCGCGCATGACGCCCGCCGTGCCCTCGGGCCGCAGGGTCACCGAACGGTCACCGCGGTCGGCGAACGTGTACATCTCCTTGCTGACGACGTCGGTGGACTCGCCGACGCCGCGGGCGAACAGCCCGGTGTCCTCGAAGATGGGAAGTTCGATGTGGCCGTATCCGGCCAGTCGCGCAGCGCGCGTGAGTCCGTCACGGACCGCGACGAACTCGGACGACTGCGGCGGGACGTAATCGGGGACGCCCTTGGGGGCGGAGAAGGTGCTGGCTTTGCTCACTGTCGTTACTTTTCCTTATTTCGATCCCGAGAGTCCAACGAGAAACGGGTTCGACCCACGTTCGGCACCGACGGTGCTCGACCCGCCGTGCCCGGGGAGGACCGCCGTGTCGTCGGCGAGGATCAGAAGCTTGTCGGCAATGGACCGCAGCAACTGTTCGTGGTTGCCGCCGGGCAGGTCGCTGCGACCGATCGACCCCTGGAACAGGGTGTCACCGGTGAGGGCGATCTCGACGGGACCGTTCTCGGTGTCGACCCGGGTCCGGAAGACCACGGACCCCTGCGTGTGCCCCGGGGTGTGGTCGACGGCGAACGACATCCCGGCCTGCTCGATCACGTCGCCGTCGGCCAGCGCGATCACCTCGCCGGGCTCGACGAACGTCATGCCCTCGATGAACGGCTTCATCGTCGGGCCGATGCCGCGGCCGGGGTCCGACAGCATGTACCGGTCCTCGGGATGGATGTACGCGGGGATCCCGAACTTTTCGCAGACGTCGTAGGCGTTCCAGACGTGGTCGAGGTGACCGTGCGTCAGGAGCACCGCGGTCGGCGTGAGATTCGACTGGTCCAGGAATTCGAACAGCGGTTCGGCGGCGTCCTGTCCTGGGTCGACGACGACGCATTCCTGGGCATCGTCCTGCGCGAGGATGTAGCAGTTGGTCTGGAACATCCCGGCCGGGAATCCTGTGACGAGCACCTGTGAGGCTCCTGTTCGAGTGGACATTGCAGTCGCTACAGCCTAAGCCGCCGCCCCGCCAGGATGTTCTCAGGTTCGGATGGCAGACTCTGGAGGTCGTGTGCCGGGGGTAGTGCGCACCGACCAACTGCTATATCGACCGACTGCCAGACAGACCGATACGGGAGGACCACCGCAGTGCCGAGCAACGAGCAGCGCCGGGAAGCAGCCAAACGAAAGCTCGAGCGTCAGCTCGAACGCCGCGCCGACAGAGCACGCAAGCGTAAACAGCTGACGATCGCCGGTTCGGTGCTCGGTGTCGTGCTCGTGGTGGCGGCGGGCGCCGTCGTCTTCGCCCTCACCAGCGGCGACGACGACACGACGGAAGCGTCGGCGGCCGAGTCGGTGTCGGCGTCGCCGCAGTCGCCCGGCGTGATGCCCGCGGGCCGGTCCGAACCGCTGCCCGAGAAGGTGTCGTGCACGTACACCCCCGGCACTCAGCCACCCGCGAAGCAGGTGAACCCACCGCGCACCGACGACATCGACACCACCCTCCAGGAAGTCAGCGTCAGCATGCAGACGACGCAGGGCAACATCGGCCTGATCCTGGACAACGCCGACTCCCCATGCACCGTCAATAACTTCCTGAGCCTGGCAAGCCAGAACTACTTCGACAACACGCCGTGCCACCGGCTCGTCACGTCCGAGGGACTGAAGGTCCTGCAGTGCGGTGATCCCACGGGCGCAGGCACCGGCGGCCCCGGTTACGGGTTCGCCAACGAATTCCCCACCGACCAGTACGAGGCATCGGATCCGTCCTTGCAGGTGCCGGTGACGTACCCGCGCGGCACCATCGCGATGGCCAACAGCGGTCAGCCCGACAGCAACGGCAGCCAGTTCTTCCTCGTCTACGCCGACTCGCAGCTGCCCCCGCAGTACACCGCGTTCGGGAAGGTCGACGAGACGGGTCTGGCGACCATCGAGAAGGTGGCGGCGGCCGGTGACGACGGATCGATGCAGGCCGGCGGCGGCAAGCCCAAGCTGCCCATCGACATCACGTCCGTCCGGATGGACTAGGTCTCGTGTGAGGATGGACCGATGAAACGCACCTCGATCCTCGTCGCAGGCGTGAGCCTCGCGGTCCTCCTCGCCGGCTGTTCGGATTCGTCCGACTCCGGCGGCTCGTCGACCAGCACCTCGAAGGCGGCGTCCACGAGCGCGGCGGAACAGTCGCTCGATCTGTCCAAGTTCGGCACGCTGCCTGCTGTCCCGCCGCCCGCGGCTGCCACCGTGGACTGCGCGTACCCGGAAGGGCAGCCCGCCGCCAAGGACGTCACCCCGCCGCCCACCACCGGTGTCTCCACCGAGGGCACGGTTCCCGTCGATCTCCAGACGAGCGCCGGACCGATCGGCCTCGTCCTCGACCGCGCCGAGGCCCCGTGCACGGTCAACAGCTTCACGAGCCTGGCCCAGCAGGGCTACTTCGACGACACACCCTGCCACCGGCTGACGACGGAGCTGGGACTGCAGGTCCTGCAGTGCGGCGACCCCAGTGGGAAGGGCACCGGCGGACCGGGCTACGGCTTCGCCACCGAGTACCCGGAGACCGCGTTCGCGCCGAACGATCCGGCACTCGCGAATCCGGTGGTCTACCCGCGCGGCACCGTCGCGATGGCGAACAGCGGGACCCCCGGCAGTAACGGCAGCCAGTTCTTCCTCGTCTACGCCGACTCGGTGCTCCCGCCGAACTACACCGTGTTCGGTTCGATCTCCGAGGAGGGCCTCGCGACGGTCGAGAAGATCGCGGCGGACGGCGACGACGGATCCATGGCCGCGGGCGGCGGCAAGCCCAACACCCCGGTACAGATCGAGACCGCGAAGGTCGGCTGAACCCTCTCCCCCGGCTACACGAACGGGACGGTGGTTCGATCTGATCGAACCACCGTCCCGTTCGTCGTTGCTACGCGGCGGACGTCACCCGGTACACGTCGTACACGCCCTCGACGTTGCGGACCACGTTCAGCACGTGCCCGAGATGCTTCGGGTCGCCCATCTCGAACGTGAACTTGCTGATCGCCACCCGGTCGCCGGACGTCGTCACCGACGCCGACAGGATGTTGACCTTCTCGTCCGCGAGTGCCTTCGTCACGTCCGACAGCAGCCGGTGCCGATCGAGTGCCTCGATCTGGATGGCCACCAGGAACACCGACGACGGCGACGGCGCCCACTTGACCTCGATGATGCGCTCGGACTGCTCCTGCAGGGAGCCCGCGTTGGTGCAGTCGGTGCGGTGGACGCTGACCGCGCCGCCCCGGGTCACGAAGCCCATGATCTCGTCGCCGGGAACGGGTGTGCAGCACTTGGCCAGCTTCGCGACCGTGCCCTCCGCACCGGGAACCAGCACACCCGCGTCGCCGGTGCTCCGCGGCCGCATCGGCATCGTGGACGGAGTCGACCGCTCGGCCAGCTCCTCCTCGACGTCGCCGACACCACCCAGATGGGCCACCAGACGCTGGACGACGTGCTGCGCCGACACGTGGCTCTCACCGACGGCCGTGTACAGCATCGACACGTCGGTGTAGTGCAGTTCGTGCGCGATGGACGCCATCGATTCGGCGTTCATCAGACGCTGCAGCGGCAGACCGACCCGCCGCACCTCCTTCGCGATGGCGTCCTTGCCCGCCTCGAGCGCCTCCTCACGGCGCTCCTTGGCGAACCATTGCCGGATCTTCGTCTTGGCGCGCGGGGAGACGACGAACGTCTGCCAGTCGCGGCTCGGGCCGGCGTTGACGGCCTTGGAGGTGAAGACCTCCACCACCTCGCCGTTCTCGAGCTTGCGTTCGAGCGCCACCAGCCTGCCGTTGACCCGGGCGCCGATACACCGGTGCCCGACCTCCGTGTGCACCGCGTACGCGAAGTCGACGGGCGTCGACCCGGCGGGCAGCGTCACCACGTCGCCCTTGGGTGTGAAGACGAAGATCTCCTTGACCGCGAGGTCGTAGCGGAGCGACTCGAGGAACTCCCCCGGGTCGGCCGCCTCACGCTGCCAGTCGAGGAGCTGACGCATCCAGGCCATATCGTCGACCTCGGCGACGTCACCGGAGTGCCTGCCCTTGGTCTCCTTGTACCGCCAGTGCGCGGCGATACCGAACTCGGCGGTCCGGTGCATGTCGTGGGTGCGGATCTGCACCTCGAGGGGTTTGCCCTCCGGCCCGACCACCGTGGTGTGCAGCGACTGGTAGACGCCGTAGCGCGGCTGCGCGATGTAGTCCTTGAACCTGCCCGCCATCGGCTGCCACAGCGAGTGGACGACACCGACGGCCGCGTAGCAGTCGCGGACCTCGTCGCACAGGATCCGCACGCCGACCAGGTCGTGGATGTCGTCGAAGTCGCGGCCCTTGACGATCATCTTCTGGTAGATCGACCAGTAGTGCTTCGGCCTGCCCTCGACGACGGCGTTGATGCGCGACGCCGTCAGTGTCGCGTTGATCTCCGCACGGACCTTCGCGAGGTAGGTGTCGCGGGACGGCGCCCGGTCGGCGACGAGCCGCACGATCTCGTCGTACTTCTTGGGATGCAGGATCGCGAAGGACAGGTCCTCGAGTTCCCACTTCACGGTCGCCATGCCCAGCCGGTGGGCCAGGGGCGCGATCACCTCGAGGGTTTCGCGGGCCTTGCGGGCCTGCTTCTCGGGCGGCAGGAACCGCATGGTCCGCATGTTGTGGAGCCGGTCGGCCACCTTGATCACCAGGACGCGGGGATCGCGGGCCATCGCGATGATCATCTTGCGGATGGTCTCGCCCTCGGCGGCGTTGCCGAGCACCACCTTGTCGAGTTTGGTGACGCCGTCGACGAGATGGGCGACCTCCTCGCCGAACTCGTCGGTCAGCTGCTCGAGGGAGTACCCGGTGTCTTCGACGGTGTCGTGGAGCAGGGCCGCCACGAGCGTGGTCGTGTCCATCCCCAGTTCGGCGAGGATGCTGGCGACGGCGAGCGGATGCGTGATGTACGGGTCGCCCGATTTGCGGCGCTGGCTCGCGTGCCGCTCCTCCGCGACGTCGTAGGCGCGCTGCAGCAGCGCCAGGTCCGCCTTGGGATAGAGCTCGCGATGCAGGCTGACGAGGGGTTCGAGAACCGGCCGGATGGTCGTGTTCCGCTGACCCGTGATGCGCCGGGCGAGTCGCGCTCGTACCCGGCGCGATGCGGACGCCGGAACGGCGAATCCCTGTGCTCCACGGTTGTTACCGGAAGCCGGGTTCGCTGCAGGTGACTCGGCATCGGATTGCGCAGACGAGGTTGATCCCGTGTTCTGCGACCGATCAAGATTCGAAGTCATGCCGTCACCTCCTACCACTGAAATGGCTCGGGCCGTGCGGCCCTGGTTGGACTCGGGCATGCGCCCCGGTGGCCGTGACGACCACCAGGCACAACTTTAGTACTCAGACCGTGACGAGGGACGTGAGCGGGTACTTTCCGAGTCGCTCCCGGCCGCCCAGCGCGGCGATCTCCAGGACCACGGCGACACCGATCACCCGGGCACCTGCGGATTCCACCAGTCGCGCCGTGGCGTCGAGGGTTCCGCCGGTGGCCAGGACGTCGTCGACGACGAGCACGGAACGCCCGTCCAGGCCGATCGATCCGGCCGGAATCTCCAGCGTCGCCGTGCCGTATTCGAGGGTGTACGACTGCGACAGCACGGGCGGCGGCAGTTTGCCCGACTTCCGCACGGCCACCACCCCGGATCCCAGTTCCCGGGCGACGCCGCCGCCGAAGAGGAACCCTCGTGCGTCGACTGCGGCGATGACGTCCGCTTCCGGCGCGCAGGCGGCGAGCGCGTCGACGACGACACGGAAACCGTCCGCGTCGGAGAAGACCGGCGTCAGATCGGCGAACCGCACCCCGGGTTGCGGAAAGTCGTCGGCCCACCGGGTGAGCCGGGTGACGGCGTCACGGGCCGGAGAATGGTCGATCACCTGCGCAGAACCCACCTGTCCATGTTCCATCCGGCGCCCGAGCGCGTCGGATTGATTGCTCCCGCCTGCAGCCCTGTTGCGAACGCGACGGTCCGCGGCTGGTCGAACAGCGGCACCGTGGGCACGTCCGACCACAGGATGTTCTCCGCCTCCGTCGACAACGACAGCTGGGTGGCGGTCGAGCTGTCGACCGCGAGTTGATCGACGATCTGATCGACACGGCCGTTGCTGTAGTCCCCGAAGTTCGATCGGACTCCGCTGCGGAGGGCGTACATCGCGGTCGTTGCCGCCGCTGTGCCCGCGGCTCCGGGGGCCGCGGCCGTGCCCGCGAGGACCACGTCCACCTGCCCGTCGCGCAGCATGGACGGCGTGAACTCGGGCGAGGCGACGTCCTGCACGGTGATGCCGGCCGGGGCACATGCCGCCGCCACGGCCGACACGATCTCGGCGCGGCGCGGGTTCGGACCGAGGTATCCGACACGGACGGTCGCCGACGTGTTGCCGGTGTCGGCCAGTGCGTCCGTCGCCGCTGCCGTGTCCGCCGTCTCGTACCGTCCACCGACGGCGCCGGCCACCGACTGGTGAACGAGGCTGTCGGGGGCGGTGACTCGCGTGTCGACCGGGCCTCCGGTTGCGGCTCCGGCCTCGTCCGACTCCGTGGCGATCCCGAACTTCGACGCGAGCTCCTCCCGGGGAAGGCACGCCGCGAATGCCCGCCGTCCGGCTGCGTCCTCGAACAAGCCCGAGGTGGACAGGACGAACTGCTCGACGCTGCGCGAGGGCACCTCCGTCACGTCGAACCCGCCGAGGTCCAGATCGGGCGCCGATCCCGCGGCGACGTCGACGACCTCGACCGAGCCGTCACCGATCCGCGCGCTCACGTCGGAAGACTTGGGCCACACCACGATCCGGGACGTGGCCGGGCGGTTCCCCCACCAGCGGTCGTTGGCCACCAGCACGAGACCCTCGTCCTCGGAGAACGATTCGACCTTGTACGGGCCGGACGCGGGGAACAGGGCGAGGTCGAGGTCGCCGGGTGCCATCGTCCATCCGTTGTTCCAGAAGTCTGCGACGCGGGTCAGCGCCCCCTGGTCCGAACTCTGCACGGCGGCCACGATGTCGGGCACACCGGCAGCGCCGGCGACCGTGTGCGCCGGCATCATCGACGTCGCGCCGAACAGCGACTTCCAGTCGGTGAAGTTGCGTCCCGCCTTGAACGTGACGACGGCATCCTTCGCGCCGGTCTGGCAGTCGATCCGGTCGATGTCCGAGTAGCCGGCGGTGCTCGCCGCCTCGAACATCGGGAAGCGGCCACTGTTCGCCGCCCACGTCAGCACCAGATCGTCGCAGGACATCGGTACGCCGTCGGAGTAGACGGAGTTGGGATTGAGTTTGTACTGGATCGTGAGGGCGTCCCCGGGCATCGCGTTGGCGGTGCCGATGTCCGTGTCGGCCACCGGTCCGCCTTCCGGTCCCGTGTAGTTGAACCCGGGCAGCACCCGCGCGAACGCCTGACGCGCCCCCGACACCGCACCCGCGACGCTGTTGGCGTTGTAGGTGGTGACGGTGTTGTCGATGGCGTACCCGATCGACGGGATCTGCTCCCCCTCCTCGGAACATCCGACGAGCGATCCGGCGAGGAGCACGGTCGCGAGGAGGCCGGCACCCGACACGGCCGCCGTACGGCCGTGTCGGGTGGGCGCACCGCGCCGGGTGCTGTGCGATGCGGGCATGTCAGTGCCTCTTCTTGTTGCGCTTCCCGGTGGGACGTGAGCCCGGAGTGGGTGCGGTCGCCGCCGACCGGCGGCGCTGGACGGCGACGTCAGCCGTGGACGCTGCGACCTCGGCGGCCGGGGTACCGGCCTTCTGCGCCCCGCCCTGCGCCAGCGTCGCCCGGCGAGCGAGGACCTTGCGCGTGTGCGCGGCCACCGGACCCCACCGCTCCTTCAGCGTGACCAGCAGCGGTGTCGCGAAGAAGATCGACGAGTAGGCACCGACGATGATGCCCACGAGCTGCACCAGCGCCAGGTCCTTCAGCGTTCCGACACCGAGCATCCAGACCGCGACCACCATCAGCGCGAGCACCGGCAACACGCTGATCAGGGTGGTGTTGATGGATCGCATCAGCGTCTGGTTGATCGCCAGGTTCGCCTGCTCGGCGTAGGTGCGACGGGTGAGGTGGAGAATCCCCCGCGTGTTCTCCTCGACCTTGTCGAACACCACCACCGAGTCGTAGAGCGAGAAACCGAGGATCGTCAGCAGGCCGATGACGGTCGCCGGGGTCACCTCGAAGCCGACCAGCGAATACACACCGGCAGTGACGGCGATGTCGAAGAACAGCGCGACGATCGCGGCGATCGCCATGTCCCGCTCGAACCGGACGGCGATGTACACGCTCACGATCACCAGGAACACAAGCAGCGCGATCAGCGCCTTCTGGGTGATCTGCCCGCCCCACGTCTCGCTGACGTCGGCGACGCTGATCACGTTCTTGCTGACGTTGCCGTCACTGTCCTTCGGCTGGAACGTGTCGTACAACGCGTCCTGAAGAGTCACCACCTGCGCCGCGTCGAGTGCCTCGGAGCGGATCTGCACGGTCGCGCTCGACCCCGAGCCCACCGTCTGCACCGAGACGGGGTCCATGCCCAGCGCCTGGGAGTAGACGTCCTCCACCTGCGAGGTCTCCACCCCGGCGCCGGCGGGGAACTGGATCCGCGATCCACCCTCGAAGTCGATACCGAGGGTGAACCCGCGGACGAGGATGCTCAGCAACGAGATCAGCACGATCGTGCCGGTCAGGATGTAGTAGAAGCGGCGACGCCCGACCACCTCGAAGGCGCCGGTTCCGGTGTAGAGCCGCGACAGCAGGCTGTGCTGGGGCATCGACGACTGGTTGACGCCCGAATCGGACAGCGAAGACTCGGGGTCCGTCTGCGACGCAGACTGGGACGTGGTCGATTCGCTCATACTCGTGACTCCTTCGCCGACGCTGCGGCAGCCTTGCGTTCCTTGGCGATCTGCTGCACGGCACCCAGCCCGTTGACACCGGGCTTCGACCAGAACGGCGACTTCGAGGCCAGGTGGACCAGCGGCCACGTCACCAGGAACACCACGACGACATCGAGGATGGTGGTCAGGCCGAGGGTGAACGCGAAGCCGCGCACCTGGCCGACCGCGAGGACGTACAGCACCGCGGCGGCGATGAAGCTGACCGCGTTACCGGACAGGATGGTGCGGCGCGCACGGGCCCAGCCGCGCGGAACCGCGGACCGGAAACTGCGGCCCTCCCGCATCTCGTCCTTGATTCTCTCGAAGAACACCACGAACGAGTCGGCGGTCATACCGATACCGATGATCAGACCGGCGATGCCCGCGAGATCGAGGGTGAAATTGATGTACCGGCCGAGCAGCACCATGATCGCGTAGACCATCACACCGGACAGCACCAGCGACAGCGCCGTGAGCACCCCGAGCATGCGGTAGTAGAGCAGGCAGTAGAGCAGCACCAGGACCAGACCCACCAGACCGGCGATGAGACCGGCCTCCAGCGAGGCGAGACCCAGCGTCGCGGACACGGTCTCCGCCTCCGACGCCGCGAACGAGAGCGGCAGTGAGCCGTACTTCAGGGTGTTCGCGAGTTCTTTCGCGCTTTCCGCGGTGAACGAGCCGGTGATCGACGTCGAGCTGCCCGCGGGTGTCGCGCCCTGGACGACCGGTGCGCTCACCACCTTGGAGTCGAGCGTGAACGCGGCCTGCTTGCCGATGTTCTGCGACGTGAACGTGGCCCACGTGTTGCTGCCCTCGGACTTGAACGTCAGGCTCACCTCGTGCCGCGACTGCTGGGAGTTGTAGCCGGATGTCGCGTCGGCGATCTCCTGCCCGTCGATGATCGCCGGCTCCAGCAGGTACACGGCCTGACCGTCGGTCGAGCACGCGACGAGTGGGAGCGCCGGGTCGTCGTTGCCGCGCAGCGGATCGGGCACACTGCAGTCGAGCGTCGCCATGGCCTGCTGCTGCACGGCCGGGTCGGTGCTCTGACGCGTGGCGCGCGCTGCCGCGATCTCGTCGGCCGCCTCGGCGGTCTCGGTGCCGGACGCGTCGGCGGGCGCCGGTTCCGCCGTCGGAGCCGGCTCGGGAGAGGTGGACGGATCCTGAGCCGGGAACGGCCGGTTCTGGGGCGCGGGACTCTCGGCTCCAGCGGGAGTCTGCGCCGGCGTCTCACCCGCGGCGGGTGCCTGCGTGCCGGGAGCGGCCGCGGCCTGGGACGTCTGCACGGGGCGGACGTACAACCGCGCCGTCTGGCCGAGCGAACGCGCCTGTGCGCTGTCGTCGCCGGGGACGGTGATGACGAGGTTGTCGCCGTCGATGACAACCTCGGAGCCGGACACACCGAGTCCGTTCACACGGGTCTCGATGATCTCCTGGGCCTGCCGCAGGCTGTCCGGTGTCGGCTTGCTGCCGTCCGGGGTGCGTGCGGTGAGGGTGACTCGGGTCCCACCTTGCAGGTCGATGCCCAGCTTGGGTGTCGCGGACTTGTCGCCGGTGAAGAACACCAGGGCATACAGAACCGCCACGAGCACCGCGAAAACGGTGAGGTAGCGGACGGGATGCACCGATCCTGTGGAAGGTGCCACGATCTCTATGTCTCCTCAGTACGTGCAGTTCGGGTGGGAACGTTCACAGCGCACCGGGCCGGCAGACGCAGGGCTGTGCCCCGGTTGCCACGCCCGGCGTCTGCGACGCGACGGCTGCGCGGGTACGCCGCGGAAGCGTCGATCAATCCTTGTTCAGCCGCGGCGGGGTGTCGCCGCCGTTCTCACGATCCTCGCGCACGATGTCGGTGGCGGGGGCCTCGGCGTCGATCGACTCGTGGTCGATGGAAACGTCACCCTGCAGCGGGGCGTCGACGATCTGCTCACGGACGACGAGACGCGACCACGTGGTGACCACGCCGGGAGCGATCTCGAGATCGATCGTCTCGTCGCCGAGTGCGACGACGGTTCCGTGCAGACCGGCAGTCGTGAGGATGCGGTCGCCGACCGAGAGCGAGTCCTGCAGAGCGGTCACCTTGGCCGCCTCCTTCTTCTGTCGGCGGATCCCCAGGAACATGGGGACGAGCAGCGCCAGAATCAGGAGCGGGAAGAGAAAATCCATCTGTAAGTCAACCTCGAGGTATGTCGCACGGTCCGAAGCACTGGTCCCGGTTGGACCGATGCAATACACCAGTGTGCCATCACCGGCCCGGACACCGGTTCGGTCGGCACGAGGCGGGCGTTTCTCCGGGGGACGCTCAGGGGTCTTCCGGATCGAACAGGGAGGCCTGCGGCTCGTTGACGCGAACCTCGATTCCGCCGGTCACAGCGTCCGGCGGCGGGGTCAGGCCCAGTTGCGTCCACGCGGCGGCCGTGGCGACACGACCGCGAGGTGTCCGGGCGATCATTCCGGCACGGACGAGGAAAGGCTCACACACCTCCTCGACGGTGGCGGGCTCCTCACCCACCGCGACGGCCAGGGTGGACACCCCGACCGGGCCACCGCCGAAGCTGCGCACGAGAGCGCTGAGAACGGACCGGTCGAGGCGGTCGAGTCCCAGCTGGTCGACGTCGTAGACGGCGAGGGCCGCGTGGGCGATCTCGCGGGTGACGACGCCGTCCGCCCGGACCTCGGCGTAGTCGCGGACACGGCGGAGGAGGCGGTTCGCGATGCGGGGCGTGCCCCGGGACCTGCTCGCGATCTCGGCGCCGGCGTCCTCGCCGAGTTGCACTCCGAGAATGCCCGCCGATCGCATGAGGATCTGCTGTAGTTCCGCGGGTTCGTAGAAGTCCATGTGGGCGGTGAAGCCGAACCGGTCGCGCAGCGGCCCGGTGAGCGCCCCCGAGCGGGTGGTGGCCCCGACCAGGGTGAACGGCGCGACCTCGAGGGGAATGGACGTGGCGCCGGGACCCTTGCCGACCACGACGTCGACCCGGAAGTCCTCCATCGCGAGGTAGAGCATCTCTTCGGCAGGCCGGGCGATGCGGTGGATCTCGTCGATGAACAGCACGTCGCCCTCGACGAGATTGCTCAGCATGGCGGCCAGGTCGCCGGCACGTTCCAGCGCCGGACCCGACGTCAGTCTCAGCGAGGAGCCCAGTTCGGCGGCGATGATCATCGCCATGCTGGTCTTCCCCAGCCCGGGCGGGCCCGAGAGCAGGATGTGGTCGGGGGTGCCGCCGCGCATCTTGGCGCCGGTCAGGACGAGTTGCAACTGCTCGCGGACCCGCGGTTGCCCGATGAAGTCGTGGAGATTCTTCGGCCGCAGGCTGGCCTCGATGTCGCCGTCGCCGGCGACGAGATCGGCCGAGACCGGGGATTCCTCGTCGTAGTCGCCGCCGGGTTCGGGATTCATCTGGTCTTCCCGAGCAGCGACAGGGCGGAGCGCAGCGCGGACGAGGTGGTCGACTCGGGCGCCTCGGCGAGGACGGCGTCGGTGGCCTGCTCGGCCTGCTTGGCCGGGAATCCGAGCCCGACGAGGGCTTCGACGATCTGGTCGCGGACCGATCCGCCGCCGCCCGCACCGAGCGGCACCGCCCCGGCGGTGGACGCGACGGCGTCGACCTTGTCGCGCAGTTCGACGACCATCCGCTCCGCCCCGCGCTTGCCGATGCCCGGCACCCGTGTGAGGGCCGTGACGTTGCCCTCGGCCAGTGCCGCCCGCAACGCGTCGGGTTCGAGGACGGCGAGGGTCGCCATCGCCAGGCGCGGGCCGACACCCGACACCGTCTGGAGCAGCCCGAACAACTCCTTGGACTCCGAGTCGGGGAACCCGTACAGGGTCATCGAGTCCTCGCGGACGATCATCGCCGTGACCAGCCGGGCCTCGGTTCCCCGCTGCAGTCCGCCGAGAGTGGCCGGCGTCGCGTTCACGCGGTATCCCACTCCCGCGGATTCGATCACCGCATGGTCGAGGGCGATCTCGAGCACCTCGCCGCGGACGGACGCGATCATCGTGTACCTGCCTTCTTCACTTCGGCCAGTCGGGCCTGGTAGCGACGTTTCTGTTCGGCGGCCGCGGCTTCGGCGCGGGCCATGCGTTCGATCATCGGCGCCCGCCAGCAATGGCAGATCGCCAAGGCCAGCGCGTCCGCCGCGTCGGCCGGTTTGGGTGCGGCCGCTAGTTTGAGGATGCGCGTCACCATGGCCGTCACCTGAGCTTTGTCTGCCGAGCCACTCCCGGTGACGGCGGCCTTGACCTCACTGGGGGTATGGAAACACACGGGGATGCCGCGGCGCGCGGCGGCGAGGGCGACGACGCCACCCGCCTGCGCGGTGCCCATCGCGGTGCGCACATTGTGCTGGGAGAACACCCGCTCGATCGCCACGACCTCGGGCCTGTGCAGATCGATCCACGATTCGGCCGCCTCGGAGATCCGTAGCAGCCTGGACGACAGCTCGAGGTCTGCCGGGGTTCGGACCACGTCGACGGCGATCGGGGTGACGGTGCGGCCGCTGCCGCCGTCCACCACTCCGAATCCGCACCGGGTCAGACCGGGATCCACACCCAGCACACGCACGCAAAGCCACCTCTCCCACGCCGAACAGCTGTTCGATAGCTTAGCCGTGGGGTCGGACGAGTCGGCGCACCAACACGCAGGACGGCGCGGGGCGGGCGAGCACCGCTCCCCCACCCCGCGCCGTGCGTCGTGCGATCTAGTCGTCGAGCTCCGCGAGCACCTCGTCGGACAGGTCGACGTTGGTGTAGACGTTCTGGACGTCGTCGGACTCCTCGAGCGCGTCGACGAGCTTGAACACCTTGCGGGCTCCGTCGGCGTCGACCGGGACCTCGACGGACGCGCGGAAGTCGGCCTCGGCGGAGTCGTAGTCGATTCCCGCCTCCTGCAGTGCGCTGCGGACGGCGACGAGGTCGGTGGGCTCGCTCACGATCTCGAACGTGTCGCCGAGGTCGGTGACCTCTTCGGCACCCGCGTCGAGGACCGCCATCAGCACGTCGTCCTCGGACTGGTCACCCTTCTCCAGGGTGACGACGCCCTTGCGCGTGAACAGGTAGGACACGGAACCCGGGTCGGCCATGTTGCCGCCGTTGCGGGTCATCGCGGTACGTACCTCGCCGGCCGCGCGGTTGCGGTTGTCGGTCAGGCACTCGATGAGGACGGCGACACCGTTGGGTCCGTAGCCCTCGTACATGATGGTCTGCCAGTCGGCGCCGCCCGCTTCTTCACCGGCGCCGCGCTTGCGCGCGCGCTCGATGTTGTCGTTGGGCACCGACGTCTTCTTGGCCTTCTGGATGGCGTCGTACAGGGTGGGATTTCCCGCAGGATCGCCACCGCCGGTACGGGCCGCCACCTCGATGTTCTTGATCAGCTTCGCGAAGGCTTTGCCACGCTTGGCATCGATCACAGCCTTCTTGTGCTTGGTGGTGGCCCATTTGGAGTGGCCGCTCATGCGATTCAAGCCCCTTTCCTGCTGCCTTTGGCACGCCGAATGCGCGGTTTCAGCTTTGACGATGTTACCCGCAGCCCGGCCGCCCCTGTGCGTTCCCGGGGTAACAACTCGCATAAGTCGGCATTGTTTGCATAGAATGCAAACATGTTGATGCGGGTCGACCACAGCTCCACCACCCCACTGGGTGAACAGATCGCGGCCAATGTGCGCGGCGCGTTCCTGCGCGGCGAGATCGGCGCGGGCGACCGGCTGCCCTCTGCCCGGGCGCTGGCCGAGTCCATCGACGTCAACCTCCACACCGTGCTGCGCGCGTACGCCGCGCTGCGCGACGAGGGCCTGATCGACCTCCGCCGGGGCCGGGGCGCGGTCGTCCGCGCCGACACGGACCCGGTACGCACCGGATTGACCGAAGCCGCACGCGCTTTCGTGTCCGAGGCACGACGCCTCGGACTCGACACCGAACAGATGCTCGACGTGATCAAGGAGACCACCAGACAATGACAACCTCCCGCACGCGGCTCCTCGCCGCAACCTCGGCCGTGCCCCTCCTCGCGCTCGTGATCGCGAGACTCGCGTGGAGCGGCGAACTGCCGCCGGTGGTGGCCAGCCACTGGTCCGGCACCGAACCCGACCGATTCAGCGACACGACCACCTACTTCTGGATCGCTGCCGCCGTCTGCGCGGCCGCCGCCGTGACCGCCGGCGTCGTGGCGGCGCGGGTCCGCACCGACGTCGCGCTCTGGCTTCCCGCCACCGTTCTCATCGGGGGGACGGTGGCCACCGCCTGGATCGTCAGCGTCGCTGCCACGATCGACGCGGGCTCGCCCGAGGCCGCAACGCTGGGCTGGTGGATCGTGGTTCCCCTCCTGGGAATCCTGTGGGCGATCGCGACGTTCGCCCTGCTCCCCCGGACGTCGCATTCCACGGAGAACGCTGCAGCGCCGACGCTGCCCGTCCCGCTGGGTCCCGGCGAACGCGCAGCCTGGACCGGATTTGCCCACGGGCGGTGGGCGGGCGTGCTCGCTCTCGCCATGGCCGTGGCCGCCGTCGTCTCCGCGCTGGTGGGAGCGCTCTGGCTCGCCGTCCTGTTCCTCGTCCTGGCGGTCGCCGCCGGCGGCTTCGCGTCCGTGACCGTGCAGATCGACCGCACGGGACTCACCCTGTCGTCGTGGAACGTCCGCTGGCGGAGGATCCCGCTCGACTCCGTCGACGAGGCCCGGGTCACCGAGATCCGGCCCACGGAATGGGGCGGCTGGGGCTACCGCTTCACGCCGCGCGGGACCGCGGTCGTGATCCGCGCCGGCGACGGCATCGTGGTGACCCGCACCGGCGGCCGCCCGTTCGCGGTCACCGTGGACGGCGCCGCGCAGGGTGCGGCGCTCCTCAACTCGCTCGTCGCACCCCGTCCGGCGAGCTAGACCCCGCGGACGATGTCGACGAACAACTCGTGCACCCGCCGGTCGCCCGTCACCTCCGGGTGGAACGACGTGGCCACCACGGCGCCCTGCCGGACGGCCACGATCCGTCCGGCGGCCGCGCCACCCGACTCGGGCACGCGGGCAAGGACCTGCACGTCGTCGCCGACGCGCTCCACCCACGGAGCCCGGATGAACACGGCCCGGATCGGCTCGCCGACGATGCCCTCGAATTCGAGGTCGGACTCGAAGGAGTCGACCTGACGACCGAAGGCGTTGCGGCGCACCGTCATGTCGATCGCACCGAGGTGCTGCGCGTCGGGTCTCGTGTCGAGGATCTCGCTCGCGAGGAGAATCATCCCGGCGCAGGACCCGTAGGCGGGCAACCCGTCGCGCAGGCGCGCCTTCAGCGGCTCGAGCAGTTCGAAGATCTGCAGCAGCTTGCTCATCGTGGTCGACTCGCCGCCCGGGATGACGAGGCCGTCGATCTTGTCGAGCTCCTCCGGGCGCCGGATGCCGACGGCGTCGGCACCCGAATCGTTCAGTGCCGCAAGGTGTTCACGGACGTCGCCCTGCAGGGCGAGTACTCCGACGAGGGGACGGGTCATGCCATGTTTCCTGTCTCGATATCGCGCTTGTCCTGATCGCGCTGGATGCGGGTCAACCCCTCCTGGACGACGGCGGCGACCATCGTGCCGTTCCGGTCGAACATGCGGCCCTGGGTGAGGGCGCGGCCGAAGCCGGCGGAGGGCGAGGTCTGGTCGTAGAGCAGCCACTCGTCGGCGCGGAACGGGCGCATGAACCACATGGCGTGATCGAGCGACGCCGTCTGCGTGACCACTCCCGGGTGCGGGACCTTCGACGCACCGAGGAGCGTCATGTCACTGAGGTAGGCGAGCGTGCAGATGTGGAAGACCTGATCGTCCGGCAGCTTGCTGCGGTACCGCATCCACACCCGTTGCTGCGCGGCGATTCCGGGGGTCTTCCCGGTGGATCCGGGCGGAACGATGCGGACGTCCCATTCCTTCCACTCCCGGTAGAGGTCGGTGGCGGCGAACTCCTCGAGGGTCTGTGCGTCGACGAGTTCCTCCGGCGCGGGGACGGACGGCATCGTGTCCTGATGCTCGATGCCCTCGTCCTCGCTGTGGAACGACGCCGACATGGTGAAGATCGCCTTGCCGTCCTGGATTCCGGTGACGCGCCTCGTACAGAAGGATCTGCCGTCCCGGATCCGGTCGACCAGGTACACGGTGGGTTTCGCCGGATTTCCGGGGCGCAGGAAGTACCCGTGCAGGGAGTGGACCTTGAATGCCTCGTCGACGGTACGGACCGCGGACACCAGCGACTGACCCGCGACCTGCCCGCCGAACGTCCTCGTCAGAACAGACGGATGAACCGCGCCGCGGAAGATGTCCTTCTCCAGCGCTTCGAGTTCGAGAACGTCCTCGATGCTCGCCATGAGCCCTCCTTCTGTGCCCGGTCAAGGTTATCCGCCCGGTTCGGGCTCGAGGCACCATGGGTGCCATGACGATGTTCACACCGACGAGCCCGGACGGCCTCGTCGCCCTCGTCTCCGAACGATGCCTCGCCGTTCACGGCACCGCCGTCGTCGCGATCGACGCTCCCGACGGCGCGCACCCCCTGCCCCTCGCGGACGCGGTGTGCGCGTCGCTGCGGGAGCAGGGCCGCCCATGCGACGTGGTGTCCCTCCACGACTACGTCCGGCCCGCCTCCCTGCGGTTCGAGCACGGACGCGACGACGAACTCAGCTACCGCACCCTCTGGTTCGACTACGACGCCCTGAACCGGGAGGTGGTGCGGTCGGTCCGCGCCGACCGCCGGTGGTTGCCGCGCCTGTGGGACGAGGACGAGGATCGCTCCGCCCGCTGCGCCCGTGTTCCCGCAGCCGACGGTCAGGTGCTTCTCGTCGCCGGCCCGATGCTGCTCGGCCGGGACCTCGAGTTCGACGTCACCGTGCAACTCCATCTCGGTGAAGGAGCCCTGATGCGCCGAACCCCGGCCGATCAACGATGGACCGTGCCCGCCCTGCTGCGCCGCGCTGCCGACGTCACGGTCGAACCCGACCTGCTGGTGCGGTACGACCATCCGCCGAGGCCCGCCGTCCGGGCGGGCCGCTGAGCCCGCTCACGTCGTGCGCAGGAACCGGGTCAGCCCTTCCTGCACGACGGCGGCGACCAGGTTGCCCTTCCGGTCGAAGATCCGTCCCTGCGCGAGCGCCCGACCGAAACCGGCGGACGGTGACGTCTGGTCGTACAGCAGCCACTCGTCGGCCCGGAACGGCCGCAGAAACCACAGCGCGTGATCGAGTGAGGCACCGTTGATCTCGACTCCGGGGTGCGGGGTCATGGCGGAACCGATCAGCGTCATGTCGCTCATGTAGGCCAGTGCGCAGACGTGGAAGACGGGGTCGTCGGGCAGCGTCTTGCGGGACCGGAACCACGCCTGCTGCTGAGCGGCCGCACCGCGCCGGCGGTCGACCTCGCCGTGTCCGACCATCCGGATGTCCCAGTCGGACCACTCCTGGGCGAGCCAGGCGATCTCCGGGTCGTCGGAGTCACTGGCGAACGGCAGCGTGTCGGGCGGCGGGACCACGGGCATCTCGTCCTGGTGCCCGATGCCCTCGTCCTCGACCTGGAACGACGCCGACATCGTGAAGATCGCCTGACCGTCCTGGACGGCGCTGACCCGTCTGGTGACGAACGACCGGCCGTCCCGGATGCGGTCCACGAGGTACACGATGGGCATCGTGGGGTTTCCGGGGCGGAGGAAGTAGCCGTGCAGCGAATGCACCATGAAGCGGGGGTCGACCGTGCGGACCGCCGCCACCAGCGCCTGACCGGCCACCTGCCCACCGAACGTGCGGGGAAGCATGGTCTCGGTCGCTATGCCTCGGAAGATGTTCTCCTCGAGGCGTTCCACTTCCAGGATCTCTTCGATCGTCGCCATCCACGGCCCCTTCCGATGCTCGTCCGCTGACACTCACACGGGTCCCGGGCACCGGCACACCGCACCGCACGAGGCCCGGGTCGGGGCCTCGTGCGGTGCGAACGGAAGCAGTGCGGCGCCGGGAGCGCCGCGACCGATCACCGATCGATCGCGGGGATCACCAGCCGCGTTCGGCGAGCCGGTGCGGAACGGGGATGTCGTCGACGTTGATCCCGACCATCGCCTCACCCAGCCCACGGGACACCTTCGCCAGCACGTCCGGGTCGTCGAAGAACGTGGTCGCCTTCACGATCGCCGCGGCCCGCTCGGCCGGGTTCCCGGACTTGAAGATGCCCGACCCGACGAACACACCCTCCGCACCGAGCTGCATCATCATCGCCGCATCCGCCGGGGTCGCGATACCACCGGCGGTGAACATCGTGACCGGCAACTTCCCGGCCTTCGCGACCTCGACGACCAGGTCGTACGGCGCCTGCAGCTCCTTCGCCGCCACATACAACTCGTCCTCGCTCAGCGAGGTCAACCGGCGGATCTCCCCACCGATCGTCCGCATGTGCGTGGTCGCGTTGGACACGTCACCGGTACCGGCCTCACCCTTGGACCGGATCATCGCCGCACCCTCGGTGATCCGGCGCAACGCCTCACCGAGATTGGTGGCACCACAGACGAACGGAACCGTGAACTGCCACTTGTCGATGTGGTTCGCGTAATCGGCCGGGGTCAGCACCTCGGACTCGTCGACGTAGTCGACCCCGAGGGACTGCAGGATCTGCGCCTCCACGAAGTGCCCGATCCGGGCCTTGGCCATCACCGGGATCGACACCGCGGAGATGATGCCGTCGATCATGTCCGGATCGCTCATCCGGGACACCCCACCCTGCGCGCGGATGTCCGCGGGCACCCGCTCGAGCGCCATCACCGCGACCGCACCGGCATCCTCGGCGATCTTCGCCTGATCGGGGGTGACGACGTCCATGATGACCCCGCCCTTCAACATCTCGGCCATGCCACGCTTGACGCGGGCCGTACCGGTGGTGGGGGTGGTGTCGGGGGTGCTCACAGCGAACTCCTGGGTTGTGGCGTGGATTGACTTCGAAAGCGGCATGCGTGAGCGACGACGTTCACGCTGCAGTACCCGATTCTAGGACGAGCGGCGGTCCAGTTCCGTAGCCAGTCCGCGATTGCTGGCTTTCTCCGGATCTGCGGGCGGCTCAGGTGATCGCGCGCACCTCGGGTTCGTCCGCGGCCGAGGCCACCGCGCCTGCCTCGTCGAGGAGGTCCGCGAGGTCGTGCGGATACACGGCTTCACCTGCTGCCGCCAGTTCACGCACCGTGTCCGCGGTGCACCACCGGTGACCGGTGATGGTGCGGTTCTCGAGTTCGGTGAAGCCCCCGTGGTGCGGCTCGAACCCGTCGGTGCGCAGCGCGAAGAACAGTTCCTCGGAGCGGATCAGCTGCCCGTTCCAGGAGAAGATGGCCACCCGCCGCCACATCGGTCCGCGCAGCGATTCGGGCGACGCGCTGTGCCCCGTCTCCTCGGCGATCTCCCGGACCGCGGCGGCCCGCAGGTTCTCCCCCTTCTCGACGGCGCCGCCGATCGTGAACCAGTAGTAGATGTCGGGGACGGTCGGGTCGTGCCCCCGGAGCAGCAGGACCCGGCCCTCACCGTCGAGCAGCACCACCCGGGCGGAGGTCCGGACGGAGTCGAGAGCCAGACCTTCGGTGACCGCCGCGGCGGACGAGCGTTCGGTGATCTCGAAGTACGTCGGCAGCGGGGCCGTGCCCCCGAGGTGCAGCCATCGGACAGGACGCCGGGTGCGGAGTGCGAGGGTGTCGCGGACGGCGTCGTTGTGGAAACGGCGGGCGATCAGCACCCGCGCCTCCGAATCGGCGAGTTCCGCCACCAATTGGGGGCGCAGGGTCTCCGGGTCGAGGGACGAGAGCGCACTCGACAACGCGTTCTCGGCGATCTCCCGGTCGGCCCGGTCCGACCGTTCGGCCCGGGCCGCCAGCGCGGCCAGCGACCTGCCCTCGGGTGGGTCCATCGCCGCGGCCGCCGCCCGCACGACCACCGCCCGCCGGGCGAGAGCCGCGTCGAGGGCCTGCCAGGACAGGTCGGAGCGGACGTGCAGGCGGTCGAGGCGGTTGGCCGTTCCGTACGCCCACAGGCCGATCGCCAGGACGACGGCGGCGACCAGGGCGAGGACCAGGATCGTGAGGGCGGAGAACGTCACGAGCCAACCTCCCGGACGCCGTCGCGGCCGACGGTGACGGTCTCGTAGACACGCAGGATCTGTTCGGCCACCACCGGCCAGTCGTATTCGGTGACCACCGTCCGGCCGGCGTCGGTGAGTGCGGCGCTGCGCTCGGGGTCGCCGAGCACCGAGTCGATCCCGGCGGCGAGCGCCGCCGAATCCCCGACCGGCACCAGCACGCCTGCCTGCCCGTCCCGCAGAACCCGGCGGAACGCGTCCAGTTCGCTCGCCACGACGGCAGCTCCCGCGGCCATCGCCTCCACCAGCACGATGCCGAAGCTCTCCCCGCCGAGGTTGGGTGCGCAGTACACGTCGGCGCTCCGCAGCGCCGACGCCTTCTCGGCGTCGTCGACCTGGCCGAGAAGTCGCAGGTGCCCGAATACCGGGCCGGCCTCGCGACGCAGCTTGTCCTCGTCACCGCGGCCGACCACCAGCACCTCGAGGTCGGGATACTTCTCCACCAAGGTCGGCAGCGCCTTCAACAGCACCGCCATGCCCTTGCGGGGCTCGTCGTAGCGTCCGAGGAAGAGAATGGTCTTTCCGGGTCGTGGGTAGCCGGGCAGCGGCTCCGCGTTCGCGAACGCAGGGACGTCGACGCCGTTGGGGATCTCGACCGCATCGGAGCCGAGTGACTCCACCTGCCAGCGTCGCGCGAGTTCAGACACCGCGATTCGTCCGCTGATCCTCTCCAGGTAGGGCTGGAGCACACCCTGAAACGTGCTCAGCACCAACGACTTCGTGGTCGACGTGTGGAACGTCGCCACAATGGGCCCCTCGGCCACGCGCATGGCAAGCATCGACAGGCTCGGCGCGTTGGGCTCGTGGATGTGCAGGACGTCGAAGTTGTTGTCCGAGATCCAGCGCCTGACGCGGGCGCTCGCGGCCGGGCCGAAACTCAGCCGGGCGACCGAACCGTTGTAGGGAATGGCGAGGGCACGTCCTGCGGAGACGACGAAGTCCGGCAGGTCGATGTCGTCGGACGCCGGGGCCAGGACGCTCACCTTGTGCCCACGCTCGATCAGGACCTCCGCGAGGTCGACGACGTGGGCCTGCACTCCGCCCGGGACATCGAACGAGTACGGGCAGACCATTCCGATCTTCACGAGTTCTCCATGCGGGAGAGCCTCGCCTGGGACAGGTCGGAGAGCCACAGCGGCTGGAGCATGTGCCAGTCCTCGGGATGTGCCGCGATGTTGGCCTCGAACCGGTCCGCCAGGGCCTGGGTCGCCGCGAACACCCCGTCGGTGGTGTCGATCGGCGGGTCGATGCGGAAACCCCACCCGCCGTCCGTGAACCAGCAGTGCACCGGCAGCAGCGGCGCGCCGGTGTCGATCGCCAGCTTGGCGGGACCGGCGGGCATGCGCGTCGGTTCCCCGAAGAACGTCACCGGGACACCCTTCTTCGCCAGGTCGCGTTCACCGAGCAGACACACGATCCCGTTGCCGCGCAGTCGCGCCGACAGTTCCACGAAGGGTGGGTGCTCTCCCCCGCTGAGCGGGAAGATCTCGAAACCGAGCCCTTCGCGGTAGTCGACGAACCGCTGGTACAGCGACTCGGGCTTCAAACGCTCGGCGACCGTGGACAGACCGCCCCAGTGCTGGGCGCACCACACGCCTGCCATGTCCCAGTTGCCGCTGTGCGGCAGTGCCAGAATCGCGCCTCGGCCTGCTTCCTTCGCGGCGTCGAGGTGTTTCTGCCCTTCGATCAGCTCGTCGAGGGCGGCGCCGGTCTTCACGAGGTCCATCGACGGCAGCCGGAAAGCCTCCCGCCAGTAGCGCGCGTAGGACCGCATCGAGGCCCCCATCAGGGTGTCCGGCACCTCGGCCGCGGACACACCCAGCACACGGGCGAGATTGCGGCGCAACTGTTCCGGGCCGCCGTTCCGGACGGCGAGGTCGGCTCCCCTGTCGAACAGGGTGACCGCGGCCTTCTCGGGTAGCGCACGGACCAGCCGCCAGCCGGCCGCGTACCCCAGGTCGCTGATGCGTTCCGACAGTCCGCTCACTGCGTGCTCGCCTGTCCGTCTTCCGGCGTCGTGTCAGCCGGAGGCAGGGGCAGCACGTCGCGGGCGCCTGGCGACCTGCGGACCGCCAGGACCCGCTGGAACACGGTGATGACGCTGCCGACCGACAGCAACCACATCGCGACATGAATCGCCCATGGGACTCCGAGCCCGGTCACCCCGGCGCCGACCAGCACGATGATCAGCCGATCGGGTCGTTCGATGAGTCCGCCGTCGGCGGACAGTCCACTCGCCTCGGCGCGCGCCTTGGCGTACGAGATCACCTGGGAGGTGACGAGGCACAGCAGAGTCGCGATCAGCAGCGGCTTGCTGTTCTCGTGGTAGACCGCCCACCAGGCGAGACCGGCGAAGATCGCACCGTCGGCCACCCGGTCGCAGGTGGCGTCGAGAACGGCGCCGTACCGGGTTCCGCCGCCGCGGGCGCGGGCCATGGCACCGTCGAGCATGTCGAACATGACGAACAGCCAGATGAACATCGCTCCCCAGAACAGATGTCCGCTGGGAAACAGCGTGACCGCACCGGCCACGGTCGCCACGGTGCCGATGACGGTGACGGAATCGGGAGTGAGCCCCGTCTTGACCAGGGCCTTCCCCAATGGCGCCGTCACCTTGGACACGGATGCCCGTCCGAAGAAGCTCAGCACCTCTCCACCCCGTTCTTCACTTCCTGCCAGGAACCCCGAACGCGTGAGTCAGCGACTCGCGCGTCATTCATCTATCGAGTCATTCATTCCAGGCCTTCGCCAGCAGCCCCCGGGTCTCGCGCAGCAACTGCGGCATGACCTTGACCCCGGCGAGGACCGTGATGAAGTTCGCGTCCCCGCCCCACCGCGGAACGATGTGCTGATGCAGGTGCTCGGCGAGCGAACCGCCTGCCGCCGCACCGAGATTGAGGCCGACATTGAACCCGTCCGGCCGCGACACCCGCTTGATCACCCGCAGGGCCTGCTGGGTGAACGACATCAACTCGGCGCTTTCCTCTTCCGTCAGGTCCTCCAGCGCCGCGACCTTGCGGTAGGGAACGACCATCAGGTGCCCCGGGTTGTACGGGTACAGGTTGAGGACCGCGTAGACGTGCTCACCCCGGGCGACGATCAACCCGTCCTCGTCGTCCATCTTCGGGATGTCGATGAACGGCTCGTTCGGGGTGTCCCGCGACTTCGGCGCCTCGGCGATGTACGACATGCGGTGCGGCGACCAGATCCGCTGGAGGTGATCGGGTTCGCCGGGGCCGCGGTCGACGAGGCGGCCGGGGCCGCCGAGCATCTCGTCGGCCGTCACGTCGTCACCTCCGGTCATGTGCGTCACCCTTCCTTACCGGGTTGCAGCAGTTCCGCCGTCGGCGAGGCGTTCTCGCGGCGACCGATCCAGTCGGTGACGATGCGCACGGCGTCGTCCACGGGCACACCGTTGACCTGGGTGCCGTCCCGGAATCGGAAGCTGACGGCACCCGCCTCGACGTCGCGCGCACCCGCCAGCAACATGAACGGCACCTTCTGCGCCGTGTTGTTGAAGATCTTCTTCTGCATGCGGTCGTCACTCGCGTCGACCTCGGCGCGGATACCGGCAGCCTTCAGCCGCTTCACCACGTCGAAGAGGTGATCGGCGAACGTCTCGGCCACCGGGATGCCGACCACCTGGACGGGCGCCAGCCACGCCGGGAACGCACCCGCGTAGTGCTCGGTGAGCACGCCGAAGAACCGTTCGATGGAACCGAACAGGGCCCGGTGGATCATGACCGGACGCTGCTTGGTGCCGTCGGTGGCCGTGTACTCGAGGTCGAAACGCTCCGGCAGGTTGAAGTCCAGCTGAATGGTCGACATCTGCCAGGTGCGGCCCAGGGCGTCCTGCACCTGCACCGAGATCTTCGGTCCGTAGAACGCGGCGCCGCCCGGATCGGGAACGAGGTTCAGCCCCGACGATTCCGCGACCTCGGCGAGTGTCGCCGTCGCCTCTTCCCACACGGCGTCGTCGCCGACGAACTTGTCCGGGTTCTTGGTGGACAGCTCGAGGTAGAAGTCGTCGAGTCCGTAGTCCTTCAGCAGTCCGAGGACGAACTGCAGGGTGGTCGCCAGTTCGTCGCGCATCTGCTCGCGGGTGCAGTAGATGTGCGCGTCGTCCTGCGTCATGCCGCGCACACGGGTGAGTCCGTGAACCACACCCGACTTCTCGTACCGGTACACCGAACCGAACTCGAAGAGCCGCAACGGCAGTTCTCGGTACGACCGGCCGCGGGAGCGGAAGATCAGGTTGTGCATCGGGCAGTTCATCGGCTTGAGGTAGTAGTCCTGGCCCGGCTTGCGCACGGTGCCGTCCTCGTTCAGCTCCTCGTCGATGTGCATCGCCGGGAACATGCCGTCGCGGTACCAGTCCAGGTGACCCGACACCTCGTAGAGGTGCCCCTTGGTGATGTGTGGGGTATTGACGAACTCGTACCCCTCCTCGACGTGACGCTTGCGGGAGTAGTCCTCCATCTCGGTGCGGATGATCCCGCCCCGCGGATGGAACACGGGCAGTCCGGAGCCGAGCTCGTCGGGGAAGCTGAACAGGTCGAGTTCCGACCCCAGCTTGCGGTGGTCGCGACGCTCGGCCTCGGCGAGCAGTTCCAGGTGCTGATCCTGCGCCTCCGCCGACTCCCACGCGGTGCCGTAGATGCGCTGGAGATCGGCATTGTCCTGGTTGCCACGCCAGTACGCCGCCGAGCTGCGGGTGAGCTTGAACGCCGGGATGTGCTTGGTAGTGGGGATGTGCGGGCCGCGGCACAGGTCTCCCCACACCTTCTCGCCGGTCCGCGGGTCCAGGTTGTCGTAGATGGTGAGCTCGTTGCCGCCCACCTCCATGATCTCCGGATCGTCGATTCCCGACTTGTCGTCGATGAGTTCGAGCTTGAAGGGCTCCTTCGCCAGCTCGGAGCGGGCCTCCTCGAGCGACTCGACGACGCGACGGGAGAACCGCTGTGACCCCTTGATGATCTTCTTCATCCGCTTCTCGAGGCTCGCGAGGTCCTCGGGGGTGAACGGGCGATCGACGGCGAAGTCGTAGTAGAAGCCGTCCTTGATCGGCGGGCCGATGCCCAGCTTGGCTTCGGGGAATTCCTGCTGGACGGCCTGCGCGAGCACGTGGGCCGCCGAGTGGCGGATGACGCTGCGGCCGTCGTCGGTATTCGCCGCGACCGGCTCGACCTCGACGTCGGCGTCGGGCACCCAGGACAGGTCCTTGAGCTGGCCCTCCGCGTCACGGACCACGACGACGACGTCCGGGCCCTTGCTCGGGTAGCCGGCCTCCCGAACCGCTGTACCGGCCGTAGTCCCCGCGGGCACCCGGACGAGGGCGGCTGGGGCGGCGGATGCGGGGGTGCTCACGGCGATGTTCTCCTAGGTGAGGTGTGCGGTGCAGACATGGTGAATGTGCCAGCCCATGTTATCGGCCCAGCAGTCACACCCAACCATGCGTCCGGCTAGAGCGGGCTCTCCAGCCACGGGTAGTCGAGGCCGATCCACGTTCCGACGAGACCGAACGTCCCGAGCAACCACAGCGTGGCGAGGACGACGGCACACGTCAGCAGCGCGCCCGCCCCCTTGACCACCAGCGACTGCCGCGAGAACCAGTCCATGAACTTGTCGTACCGCTGACGCGCGTAGTGCAGCAGCCGGTGGGCCCACGCGAACTCGGACGCGAGAATTCCGAGCCCCGCGAACACGATCAACCAGCCGGGGCCGGGGTAGGGAATCGCGACGATGCCCGCGGCCAGCACGAGTCCGCCGATCACCCCCACCGCGATGCGGTACGCCAGGTTGAGGCTCGGCCGCGCGGCGATGTGTGCTCGCCACCGACGCCAGCGGCTCTCCGCTTCCTGGAACGGCGACAGATCCGAGTCGTCCACGTCCACGTTCTCGGGCGCGGGTCCCGGCCGAGCTTCTCCGCTAGTCACCAGTCCACCCTACCGACCGCGACCTGCGGCGGCGCGCCGTCGCAGTCGCACGCGGGTCATCCCTTCACGCAGACGACCTGCCGCAGGTGGGCCACGACCTCGACGAGATCGGCCTGCGCTTCGATCACCTGCTCGATGTCCTTGTAGGCGCCGGGGATCTCGTCGATCACGCCCGCGTCCTTGCGCGATTCGACTCCGGACGTCTGCCGCACGAGGTCGTCGACGGTGAAACGCTTCTTCGCCTTCGTACGGCTCATCGTCCGGCCCGCCCCGTGCGACGCCGAATTGAAGGACAGCTCGGAGCCCAGGCCCCGCACCACGTAGGAACCGGTGCCCATGGAGCCGGGGATGAGTCCGAGATCACCCCGCCCGGCCCGGATCGCGCCCTTGCGGGTGACGAGCATCGGCTCACCGTCGATGATCTCCTCCGACACGTAGTTGTGGTGGCAGGAGATCGGCTCGTCGAACCGCACCGGCCTGCCGGGGAGGGCCTGCCGGAACGCCTGCATCACCAGCGTGAGCATGACGGCACGGTTGCGGGCTGCGTACTCCTGCGCCCACGTCAGGTCGTGGCGGTACGCGTCCATCTCCTTACTGCCTGCGAGGAACACCGCCAGATCGCGATCGACCAGCCGCTGGTTGTGCGGCAGCGCCCGCGCCACCGCGATGTGCCGCTCCGCCAGTTCCTTGCCGATGTTGCGCGACCCGGAGTGGAGCATCAGCCAGACCTCGTCGGCGTCGGACAGGCACACCTCGATGAAGTGGTTGCCGCCGCCGAGGGTGCCGATCTGCTTCATCGCCTTGGATTCGCGGGCCTGAACGCCGGAGTGCAGGTCACCGAAGTCCTGCCAGAAGCGGTGCCATCCCTTCTTCACTCCCCCGGCGTCCGCGACGTCCAGTGCCCCGATGTTCACCGCACGCTCGTGCATGGCGAACCCGACCGGCACCGCACGCTCGATCCGCGACCGCATCGACCGCAGGCTGTCGGGCAGATCGCTCGCGGTCACATCGGTCCGGACCGCCGTCATTCCGCACCCGATGTCGACGCCGACCGCCGCCGGGGCGACCGCCTCCCGCATCGCGATGACGGAACCGACCGTCGCACCCTTGCCCACGTGGACGTCGGGCATGACCCGCACCCCGTGTACCCACGGCAGGTCGGCCATGTTCCGCAGCTGCTGCAACGCAGCCTGCTCGATGGTCCACTCTTCCGCCCACATCAAGGTGGGCGCGGCGGTGCCTTCCAGCCTCACGGGGAACATGGGACTCAGTCCTTCGATAGCGGATCACCCGGGAATTCGGCCGGCTGAGTTCATTGTCCGCCGCGCCGGAGAGCCGGAACAACCGATTATTCGGGTGCGCCACACGAAAAAAGAGGGCGTTTCCGATTTCGGAAACGCCCTCTTCTTCTCTGTGGTCCCGGCTGGGATCGAACCAGCGACCTCCCCGGTGTGAACGGGACGCTCTTCCACTGAGCCACGGGACCGAAGCGCGCCAAACACTCGCGCTCGAACGAGTTGGAACATTAACACGACCGAGCGGCCGAACGAAAATCACGTCGTTGGGATTCGTGTCGACCCTTGCCCGCGGCACACCCGCGACCCGGCGTCGTTCATGCGTAGTTCACCGTCTGATGCCTTGACCTGCAGATTTGTAACTATCGCGGATGGTCGGCTAATGTTCTCAACCGCACCACGGAGAACATTCTCCGCGAGTTACACGGTGCATGCGGACGTGGCGCAGCTGGTAGCGCACAACCTTGCCAAGGTTGGGGTCGCGGGTTCGAATCCCGTCGTCCGCTCGAGAGGTTGGACTCAACCTTCGCGGTGGAGTGGCCGAGTGGTGAGGCAACGGCCTGCAAAGCCGTGCACACGGGTTCGATTCCCGTCTCCACCTCGCGCGATTAGCTCAGCGGGAGAGCGCTTCCCTGACACGGAAGAGGTCACTGGTTCAATCCCAGTATCGCGCACCGAGATAGATGATAGATGTACGACTGTTTTACTTGCTCGACCAGTGAGGCCCGCCAGGACGGGGGCTTTCACGAATGCGGACGTGGCGCAGCTGGTAGCGCACAACCTTGCCAAGGTTGGGGTCGCGGGTTCGAATCCCGTCGTCCGCTCTCTTCTTTTCATCCCGCGCGATTAGCTCAGCGGGAGAGCGCTTCCCTGACACGGAAGAGGTCACTGGTTCAATCCCAGTATCGCGCACCAGTTCACTCTCAACCGAACAGTTCACGACAGTTCAGCCCCGGTCATCGACCGGGGCTGAACTGTCGTTCCGGGTTCAGGCAGGCTGGAGCCGGTTGGCGCCGGAGATCATTGCGCGCAAAGTCGATTCCGTGTGGGATTCGCCGATTCCCATCGCCCAGAGGCGGATGCCGGCGCGCTCGCAGAGCAGGAATGTCGCGGTGCGGTGCCCGATCTCGTGCTGATGAAACGACAGGATCTCCATCGCACACCCCGCGTCGTACAGCATCGAGGTCATGGCGGCCACCGGGCCGGGAGCGCTCGCAGCGGTCTGGCAGATCGATTCGCCGATACCGAGTGTCCCTTCGAAATCCCACATTCCGGGGCCGGTCTTCGTTTCCGACCAACTGCCCAGACGGAACGGTCCGCTGGACGGCGCGTAGACGGCTTCGAACGCGGACCATGCCATTCCGGCGGATTCGTTGCGGAGTTCCCGCGGCAGCGACTTGCCGTGGCGCGCGGCGAACGGGTCGGCGGCCGGGGTCGAGGAGGGAAAAGATGAAGCGAAAGAAGTGTTGGTACTCATTCTCGTGGTCTTCCTGAAAGAAGGGAGGACCAACGCGTAGCTCAACGACCCGCAGCGAGGGGTCGGTCCGTATCAGACCCCGCTACGGCGGAGAACTACGAGAATGCGCTGCATGGATCACACTGTAAGCGACAACCGTCCGCAGAGACAACCCCCGGTTTACCTGTCGCACGCCCGACCACCGGTGACGGGCGGGTGACGAAATCGTTACCGCTGCCTCTGGAACGTGAGGAATTCCTCATGTATCGTCGAACTTGCCATCCACCCCCCCGATGGCAATGAGCCCCAGCCATGACCCCCCATCCAAGGCTGGGGCTCAGTCTTGTTCCGGGCACCTCACGCACCGCGCGCATCAGGACATTTCGCCCGCCTGTTCGGAGAACGCTGCACATCCCCGCAAAGTATTGGACACTCGTCCAATCGATTGGATGTCCACTACCGAAGGCCGACCCATGACGGATTCACGACGCCCCGATGTGTCCGCGGATCACCGCTCGGCACGGATCGCCGCAGCGGGCTCATTCGGCCTGCAGGGTTTTCTCCTCGCGGCCGTCCTCACGCAACTGCCGCAGTACCAGGACAGATTCGGGTTCGACGACACCGTCATCGTCGTCGCGGTCGTGACGGTGTCTCTCATTGCCGGGGCGGGAAGCGTCCTCGCCGAGCACCTGGCCCGCCGATTCTCCAGCCGGTCGGCCCTGCGATTCGGCCTCGCGACCATCACGGTCGCCGGCGGCGCCCTCGGTTTCAGCCCGAATACCGCGGCGTTCTTCGTCTGCCTGTCCGTGTACGGCGCCGGATTGGGCATCGTCGACGCCGCCGCCAACATGCAGGCGGTGTCGATCCAGCACGCCTACGGCCGTTTCATCCTGTCGTCGTTCCACGCAGTGTGGAGCGTCGGCGCGATTGCGGGTGCACTCTTCGTCGCCGCCACCTCCGCCCTCGGCGTGGGCGTCGCCACCGCGCAACTGGTGGCGGCGCTCGTCGTGGCCGTCGGTCTCGCCGTCTGCGGCCCCCGGCTCCTCGTGCGCCGGGAGCCGGCGGGCACCGCCGCGCCGGCGACCGGCTTTGTGCCCGTGCCGGTTCCGATCCGCGCACTGCTCGCGCTCGGTACCGCGATGGCGTTGTTCTACGCGATCGATTTCGGTGTCGGCAACTGGTCCGCGCTGTACGTCCGGAACGTTCTGCTCGCGGATGCCGGCACAGCTGCCCTGGCGCTGGCCGCATATCAGTGCTCGGCCCTGGTGTCGCGACTGAGCGGCGACTACTGGGTGGCGAAGTACGGCGAGATCGCCGTCGTCCGTGCGGGTTCGGCAGTCGGTGTCGCCGGACTGACGGTCGTCGTGCTCGCCCCGTCGCCGGCCGTCGCGATTGCCGGATTCCTCGTCGTGGGCCTCGGCGTGCCGGTCGTCGCTCCCCTGTGTTTCAGTGCCGCCGGGCGGCTGGCGCCCGGCGGACAGGTGGACGACGTCGTGGCGCGGATCAACCTGTTCAACTACGTGGGAACCCTCGTGGGCGGGGCGATCGTCGGCGGCGTCGCCGCGGCGACCAGCCTGCGGATCGGGTTCGTCGTCCCGCTCCTGTTCGCGGTGGGGCTCATCCTGCTCGCCCCGGCGTTCGCCCCGGACCGGGACCGCGCCAGGCAATCCGAGTGGGCCCCGGATCCCGACTGACAGCAGATGTTCTACTTAGGACATGCCGACTTGGGGATGGTTCGTGATCGCCGTGGCGATCGTCTACGTCGCGGTTCTGGTCTCGTCACGGTCCGCTCGTGGCGGCTCGCACACCCCACACGACCTGCATCCCGCATCGACCTGGCGACAACTCGACGACGCTGTCCGGGACGAGGTGAGCTGTCTGCTCGACCGGGGCAGGACGCTCGAGGCGATCAAGATTCTCGTCGCACGGGACGGGATCGGCGTGCGGCACGCGAAGGCCACGGTCGAGTACGGCCGGCTCCAGGCCCGGCCGGTCCCCGCCGGGATCCGCTCCTGCGGAGACACGGCGCCGATCGAGGGCAGGCTTCGCGACCTCAAGAGCGAGGGCAAGAACGTTGCGGCGATCACCCTGCTGCGGGACAGTACGGGAATGACACTTCGGGAAGCGAAGGACGCGGTGGATCAGCTGTGACTGTCGAAATAGACCCGGCGGGGATCTGGGATTCCGAGGCGATCGCCGACGTCGCCGCGGCAACGTTCCCGCTCGCGTGCCCGCCCGGTGCGACACAGGACGACATCGCCGCCTTCATCGACGACGTGCTGTCGGCCGAACGGTTCTCCGAGTACCTCACCGACCCGAACCGCACCGTCCTGAAGGTCACCCACGGCGGGGCGATCGTCGGCTACGCGATGCTGATCGACGGTGAACCCGCCGATCCGGACGTCGGCAGGGTCGTGACACTGCGGCCGACCACCGAGATCAGCAAGCTGTACGTGCTGCCCGGTAATCACGGGACCGGCGTCGCGTCCGCGCTGATGGACGCCATCGTCGAACGCGCCGTCGCCGCGGGGTTCGCCGGGCTGTGGCTCGGCGTCAATCAGGAGAATGTGCGCGCCCAACGCTTCTACGCGAAGCACGGATTCACGCAGGTCGGAACGAAGACTTTCCTCGTCGGCACCCAGCTGCACCACGATTTCGTGATGCAGCGGGCGCTGTGACGAGCGGCGTCAGCTCGCGGCGACCTCGAAGCGCGACAGCGCCAGCAGGCGCGATGTGGCACGCAGGTACTTCTTCCGGTATCCACCGGCCAGCATCTCGGGAGTGAAGATCGCGTCGAGCTTGGCCCCTGCCACGGTGACCGGGATGCTCGCGTCGTACAGGCGGTCGGCGAGGACCACCAGGCGCAGCGCGACCGACTGGTCCTCGGCGGGGTGGACGCCGTCGAGGAACACGGCCGGGATGCCCTCGACCAGCTTGTTGTAGCGGGACGGGTGCAGCGTGCTGAGGTGCTTGCACAGCGCGTCGAAGTCGTCGAGTGTGGCGCCGGGGATGCTGTCGGCGCGCTCGGCGAGCTCCTCCGAGGAGATCGGGTCCGGGGCCGGCGGCAGGTCGCGGTGCCGGTAGTCGGGGCCGTCGACGCGGATCGTCTCGAAGATCGAGCCGAGCTTCTTGATCTCCCGCAGGAAGTCCTGTGCCGCGAATCGTCCTTCACCGAGCTGGCCGGGCAGGGTGTTCGACGTCGCCACGATGGACACGCCGCGCGCCGACAGTTCCGACAGCAGGCGGGACACGAGCATGGTGTCGCCCGGGTCGTCGAGTTCGAATTCGTCGATGCAGAGGACGCTGTGGTCGGACAGCTGCTCGACGGCCTTGTTGAAACCGAGGGCACCGACGACGTGCGTCAGCTCCACGAACGTGCCGAACGCCTTGGGCGACGGGACGCTGTGGAAGATCGAGGCCAGAAGGTGGGTCTTGCCGACGCCGAAGCCGCCGTCGAGGTAGAGACCGGCACCGGTGGCCTGCGTCTTCTTCCCGAATAGGCCGCGTCGCCCGCCGCTGCGGATCTTCACGACCTTCTTCGCGAACTCCTCGGCCGTCTGGACCGCGGCGGCCTGGCTGGGTTCTGCGGGATCGGGGATGTACGACGCGAAGCTCACCTCGTCGAACATGGCCGGGGGCACCATCTGAGCTACCAACTGATCAGCCGGTACCACGGGGCTGCGATCGACAAGACGTGCATGCATACAAGCAGGGTATCCACGTGTTGTGATCACCAACATGCACCGTGTACATATTGCGACATTTTTCACACCGGACAGTCCGCCCGCCCGGGAGGAGTCCAGTGAATCGACCGCGAACGCGCTGCGCGACCTGTATGCCTACCCGAGGGAGACCCTGCGGCCCTGGGTCCGCGTCAACTTCGTGAGCAGCATCGACGGCGCCGTCTCCGTCGACGGCGTCAGTGGGGCGCTCGGCACACCCGCGGACAGGCTGGTCTTCGAAACCCTGCGGGAGTTGGCCGACGTCGTGCTGGTCGGGGCCGGAACCGTCAGGGCGGAGAACTACGGCGGGGCGCGCGTGGGCGCGGAGGGCAGGCGACGTCGGGTGGCGTCGGGGATGCCGGAGGTCCCGCCGATCGCCGTCGTGTCGGCACGCGCCCACCTCGACCCGCATTCGCGCCTGTTCACCGACACCGAGGTGGCCCCGATCGTCGTCACGTGCACCGACGCCGACCCGGCGCGGGTCCGGGCGCTCGCCGACGCGGGTGCGCGGATCGTGACGGCCGGCGAGGGGCAGGTCACCGGCGACGGGCTGATCGCCGCCCTCGAGGATCTCGGACTGCGCCGGGTGCTCTGCGAGGGCGGCCCGAGCCTGTTCGGGCAGCTGACCGCGGACGACGCCGTCGACGAGGTCTGCCTGACCACGGCGCCCGTGCTCGTCGGCGGGACCGCGGGTCGTGTCGCCACCTCGCCGGGTACCCGGGTCACCGCGATGACTCCCGCGCACATCCTCACCGACACCGACGGCACCGTCCTCACCAGGTGGGTGCGGCTGCCCCGCCCGTAGGGGAACCTGGCAGGGTGGTCGCCATGCGCAGATCGGTGTTGCTCGCAATGGTTCTCGTCGTGTGCAGCGCGTGCGGAGCCGGACCGTCCAACCGGCCGCACGTGGCGGTCGAACGCGAGGGCGGCGGCAGCGAACCCACCGCGACCGAAACCGAGAACCCCGACGCTCCCCCACCCGTGTTGCAGACCCCGAAGAACGATCTGGCGTGGACCGACTGCACGCAGAGCACCCTCGGCACCCTGGGCCCGGGAACGACACCGCCCGCCGGGCTCGTCTTCGAATGCGGCTCGTACGAGTCGGCCGTCGACGAGAGCGGCACCCTCCCCGGCTCCTTCACGATGGGCGCGATGCGGGCGCGGCTCGCCGACACCCCGGACGGCGCCGCCCCGCTGGTGCTCACGTCGGGATCGGACCGGTCGTCGACCGCGACGCTCGCAGCGCTGAGCACCGGCGGTCTGACGTCCCTGCTGTCGACGCGACCGGTGGTCGCGGTGGACCGCCGCGGCATCGCCTCCTCGCAGGAGATCGAATGCCTCACCCCGGAGCTCCGCAGCAGCCTGGCGGATCTCGGGCAGTTCGACCCGGGGACGGGTGACCAGGTCGACAAGGTGACCGCGCTGGGCCGCGACGCCACCATCGCATGCACCGACTACCTCCAGCCGCAGGAACTCGCGTTCGACAGCACCCACGCCGCCGACGACATCGAGGAGTTGCGCCGCACCTGGGACGTCGATGCGCTCGGGATCCTCGCCACCGGCAACGGCAGTGCCGTCGCGCTCAGCTACGCCGCCAAGTACCCGGATCGGGTCGGCCGGCTGGTCCTCGACTCCCCCGCCGTCACCACCGTGGATGCCGCGACCGCCACCGAGCAGCAGGTCGCGGGTCAGGAGGCGGCGTTCGACGCGTTCGCCCGCCAGTGCACCGCCCTGAACTGTTCTCTCGGCGCCGACCCCCGCGCCGCGATGGCCGACGCCGTCACCCGCGCCGCGAACGGCCAGATCCCTCGCGTCTCCGCGAACGCCCTCCTCACCGCGGTGTCCGGGTCGCTCGCCGCGGCGGGCGGCGACCAGCAGGGCCGCGTCCGCGCCCTGTCCGATGCGGTGTCCGCCGCCCTCGCCGGAAACACGGCGCCGATCCTCGCGGCGGTCGCGCAGGCCGAGGCAGCCTACGAGAGCGACGGCCAATTCATCACCCGATGCACGGACGGTCAGCAGTGGCCCGCACCCGACCGGGTCCGCGAACTGCAGAAACTGTGGGGCGAGCGGTTCCCGCTCTTCGGTCCCAACGCCGCCGTCGGACTGCTCGCGTGCACTTCCTGGCCCGCGACCGCGCCGCCTGCCCTGCCCGGCGAGCTGACGCTGCCGGTCCTGGTGCTGAGCGGCACCGCCGACCCGGTCGTCGGGAACGCCGGAGTGGGGACGGTGACCGGGGCCGTGTCGAGCGTCGGCGCCGCGACGGCGACGTTGACGTGGCACGGCAGCGGTCACCCCGCCACCCATTCGGACTGCGCGCAGAAGTCGATCGTCACCTACGTCTCGGACGGCGTGCTGCCCCCGGACGGCAGCGCCTGCCCCGCCTAGCCGACGTGTTCCGCCCGACACCCACAGGGGGTGCGTGACCGCACGTCAGAGCTTCTCGGTGTACCGTGCCGTGGTGTTCCTTCGACAACTCGAACCGCGCACTGGGCGGACTGCCAACGAGGTAATCAACTTCGCGCTGTGGCCGATCGCCGTCATGACTGTGCTGCATCGAGTGGTCGTCAAGGCGGTCAACGGGTACATCACCGACGACTTCCGCCCGGTCTACAACGCTGCGCTGGCCTTCCTGAACGGACGGCCCGTCTACACCGCCAACTTCAACTGGGTCGATCCGCATTACCTGTATCCGCCGTCCGGCACGCTGCTGATGGCGCCGATCGCGGTGATCGACCCCGAGAAGTCCCGGTGGTTGTTCATCATCGCCAACGCGATCGCCATCGTGATCGCGTTGTACCTGCTCCTGCGGCTGTTCGGGCTGGGACTGAACTCCATCGCCGCCCCGATCCTGCTGCTCGCCACGTTCTCGTCCGAGACCGTCACCAATACCCTCGTCTTCACCAACATCAACGGTCTGGTCCTGCTCGGCGAGATCGCGTTCCTCGTGTTGCTGATGAAGCGCAAGGACATGTGGTCCGGTGTCGCCATCGGGCTGACGTTCGCGGTCAAACCGATCCTCGCCCCACTCCTGCTGCTGCCTCTGGTGCGGGGACAGTGGAAGGTGTTCGTCACCGCGATCGGTATCCCGCTGATCCTCACCGCCGTGGCGTGGCCGCTGTCCGCGGACCCGATGGACTTCGTGCGCCACACGGTGCCGTACCTGATGGAGTCGCGCGACTACTTCAACAGCGCAATCGTCGGCAACGGCAAGTACTACGGTCTCCCCACCGCCATGATCTGGACCCTGCGCGGTGTCTTCACCGCCATCGTGCTCAGCTCTCTGTGGCTGCTCTACCGCTACTACCGCCACGACGAGCTGTTCTTCGTCGTCACCACGTCCGGGGTTCTGCTGACGGCGTCGTGGCTGCTCGGCTCGCTGGGCCAGATGTACTACTCGATGATGCTGTTCCCGCTCCTGATGTCCGTGGTGCTGAAGAATTCGGTGATGCGGAACTGGCCGGCGTGGCTGGCCGTGTACGGGTTCATGAGTTACGACAGCTGGCTGTCGAGCCGGTTCATCGAGGCCGGCCGGACCGCCGAGTACATGAAGACCACACTGGGGTGGAGTCTGATACTCCTCGTGATCTTCGGTGTGCTGACCGTCCGCTACGTCGCCGCACGGCGGGACGGGCGACTCGACCGGGGCATCGATCCGGCGTTCCTCGTCGAACCGGACGTGAAGACGCCCGAGGCCCCGCCGCGGGATCCGGAACCGGACGAGCAGCCGCAGGTCGAGTCGGCCGCCGCCAAGACGTAGGTCGCGTCCCACGCCGGGCGTCACGGCCGGAATCGGCGAAACGTATTAGCGTGGAGCCATGAGTTCGCAGCAGCAGGATCCCACGCAGTCCGCCCCGAAGGTTGCTCTCTCCGACAGCGAGTGGCGCGAGAAACTGACTCCCGAGGAGTACGCGGTGCTGCGCCAGGCCGGTACCGAGCGCCCCTTCGTCGGCGAGTACACCGACACGAAGACGGAAGGCGTCTATCACTGCCGGGCCTGTGGCGCCGAGCTGTTCCGCAGCACGGAGAAGTTCGAATCGCACTGCGGGTGGCCGTCGTTCTTCGATCCGGCCGACTCGGACGCCGTCGTCCTCCGCGAGGACACGTCGCTGGGCATGCGCCGCGTCGAGGTGGTCTGCGGGACATGCCACAGCCACCTGGGCCACGTCTTCGAGGGGGAGGGCTACCCCACCCCCACCGATCAGCGGTACTGCATCAATTCGATCTCGCTGACCCTGGAACCGACCGGCGAATGATCGTCGGCGGATCGAACGCCCGGATCGGCGGCAGCTCGTCCTCGTAGCGTTCGATCTCGACGAGCACGTGCTGACCCGTGCAGCCGTGGGCGAGTGACGACGTCCCCACGTCCGGGGTCAGCACGTTGGGGTTTCCGTGCACGCAGAGGGAATCCGGGTCGGTGGCGTCGAGCGGGTCGTACCAGGCTCCCGTCGACAGCTGGACCACACCGCGGCGGACGCCCTCGTCCACCACCACACCGGCGAGGCAGGCGCCGCGGTCGTTGAACACGCGGACGACGTCGCCGGCGGTGAGTCCGCGGTCGGCGGCATCGTCCGGATGGATCCGCAGCGGTTCCCTGCCCCGGATCTTCGATTTCTGGCTGGTGCCGCCGTGGTCCAGTTGGCTGTGCAGGCGGGTGCGCGGCTGGTTGGCGATCAGATGCAGCGGGAACTGGCGTGCCCGCCTGCCTCCGAGCCATTCCTCGGGCTCGTACCAGCGTGGGTGTCCGGCGCAGTCGTCGTAGCCGAAGCCGTCGATGTCGGCGGAGAAGATCTCGATCCGCCCACTCGGGGTGGCGAGCGGGAACTTCACCGGATCGGCCCGGAAGTCGCCGAACAGGATCAGGTCGTCCTCGGTCCGCATCCGCACGTGACCCTGCATCCAGAAGTCGTCGAAACTCGGGGCGGTACCGCCGTCCGCGCGGACGAAGTCTCGCCACTGCCCGTACAGGTGCTCGAGCCACTGCTCGGACGAGCGCCCCTCGGTGAACGTCTCCCCGACACCCAGTTTCCGGGCGACGGCGGCGAACGTGTCGTAGTCGTCCTGCGCGTCGGCGTACGGCCCGACGGCGGCGTGCATGGCGACGAGCAGCGGGTCGTTGCGGGTGCAGCTGAGATCGGCCCGCTCGAGGGACGTGGTGGACGGGACGACGATGTCCGCGTGCCGGGCCATCGGCGTCCAGTAGGGGTCGTGGACCACGATCGTGTCGGGACGGGCCAGCGCCCGGCGCAGACGGGGAATGTCCTGATGGTGGTGGAACGGGTTGCCGCCCGCCCAGTACAGCATCTTGATGTCCGGGTACGTCAGCCGCTGACCGTCGTAGTCGAACGGTGCGCCCGGGTTCAGGAGCATGTCCGAGATCGCGGCCACGGGGATGAAGTCGCGGACGGGGTTCAGCCCCTGGGGAAGCGTGGGCAGCGGGTACGGGACGGGGGCGAGCCCGGGCTCGTTCATGGAACCGTAGCCGTGGCCGAAACCCCCACCGGGAAGGCCGATCTGGCCCAGCATCGCGGCGAGGGTGACCCCCATCCACGGAGCCTGCTCGCCGTGCCGGACCCTCTGCAGCGACCAGGTGACGGTCACCATCGTCCTGCCCGACGCCATCCGCCGGGCCAGGGTGACCAGGTCCGCGGCGGCGATGCCGGAGATCTGCTCGGCCCATGCGGGTGATTTGGGTACGCCGTCGGAGCGCCCGAGCAGGTAGTCCTCGAAGCGGTCGTAGCCCACGCAGTGGCTGCCCAGGAATGCCGTGTCGTGCAGGTCTTCGGTCGCGAGGACGAACGCGAGTGCGAGCATGATCGCGACATCGGTTCCGGGCACCGGGGCGTGGCGCTCGGCGGCGCCGTGCACATCGTCGTGCAGCGGACTGAACGACACGACGGAGCCGCCACGGCGCCGGAGCGCGTCGAGCGCGTCGCGCGTCGGGTGGTCGCTGGTCCCGCCGTGATTGACGCCGGTGTTCTTGAGGGGGACGCCACCGAAGCACACCATGAGATCGGTGTGCTCGGCGATGATCTTCCAGGACGTCGAGCGGGCGAACATCTTCCAGTGGGTGCCCACCACCCGGGGCATGATGACGCCCGTCGCGCCCAGCGAGTAGCTGTGCACCGAGCGGGTGTAGCCACCGAGGGTGTTCAGGAACCGGTGGACCTGGCTCTGAGCGTGGTGGAACCGTCCCGCGCTGGCCCACCCGTACGAACCGCCGTAGATCGCACTGTTGCCGTGCGTGTCGACGACCCTGCGCAGTTCGTTCGCGAGCCGCTGGGTCAGCTCTTCCCAGTCGACCGACACGAATTCGTCGGACCCTCGGGAACTGCTGGGTCCCGGGCCGTTCTCGAGCCACCCGCGGCGCACCACCGGGCCGGTGATCCGCGCCTTGCTGCGGACCGACCCGGCGATGTTGCCCAGCACCGGTGACGGGTTCGCGTCACCGGTGTACGGGTGGGCGGCGACGACGTCGCCGTCGGCGACCTCGGCCTCGAACATGCCCCAGTGCGACATGTGCTGGTAGCGGGGCGCGGTGCGAGCCCCGTCGGCGTCATTCATCTGTGGTGCTTCAGATCACGGCAGAGCGGTGATCAGCTTCTCCACATCCACCCGCGGGCCGGTGAAGAACGGCACCTCCTCGCGGACGTGCAGGCGGGCCTCGGTGGCGCGCAGGTCGCGCATGAGGTCGACGATGCGGTACAGCTCGGGCGCCTCGAACGCGAGAATCCACTCGTAGTCGCCGAGCGCGAACGAGGGCACGGTGTTGGCGCGGACGTCCTTGTACGTGCGAGCCGCCATGCCGTGGTCGACGAGCATCTTGCGCCGCTCGTCGTCGGGCAGCAGGTACCACTCGTAGGAGCGGACGAACGGGTACACGCAGATGTAGTTGCCCGGATCCTCACCGGCCAGGAACGCCGGAATGTGGCTCTTGTTGAACTCGGCGGGACGGTGGCACGCGACGTTGCTCCACACGGGCTTGCTCGCGCGGCCCAGTGCGGTGGTGCGGCGGAAGTCGGCGTAGGTGGCCTGGAGGGCTTCGATGCTCGCCGAGTGCGTCCAGATCATGAAGTCGGCGTCGGCACGCAGGCCGGCCACGTCGTAGAGCCCGCGCACCACGACACCCTTGTCGGCCTGACCTTCGAAGAAGATCCGCGCCTCCTTGATCACAGCTTCCCGGTCGTCCCCGAGTACACCGGGTTCCACCTGGAACACCGAGAACATGAGGTAGCGGATTTCAGAGTTCAATGCGTCGAAGTCGAGGCGTGCCATGGGTCTATCGTGCCACTCGCCCGGCGAGCCGTGCAGCCGCCGTCGTCGCAGCGGCCACACACGCGGGAACACCGACCCCGTGGAGCAGTGCCCCGGACACCTCGAGACCGTCCAGACCTGCGACTTCCTGCTCGATCACCGCCACCCGCTCGAGATGGCCGGGACCGTACTGCGGCAGGCCGCCGTGCCAGCGCTGGACATGCGCTGCGACGGGCTCCGCGGACACCCCGGTGACCGTCGCGAGGTCCCGCCGGGCCGCGGCGATCAGCTCGTCGTCGGGTGCGTCGACGACGGCGGCGTCGCCGAACCGTCCGAACGACGCCCGGACGAGAGTCACCTCCCGCTCGGCGAGGTGCGGCCACTTGCGGCTCGACAGGGTGAACGCTTTCGCGCCGAGCGCGGCGTCGGTGGCGACGAGGATCCCCGAGTTCTGCGGGAGGTCCACCCGGATCGGCAGGGCCAGAGCGACGACCGCCGAGGAGGCCAGCGGGATGTCCGCGGCGGCCGCCGCCGCGCGGGGGGCGATGCCGGTGAGCAGGTCGGCGAGTTGGGGGGCGGGCACGGCGAGCACGACCCCGTCGACGCGGCCCACCGGGTCGGCCGACCAGCCGTCGCCGTCCCGGCCCAGTGCCCGGATCCGTTCGTGCACGATTTCCGGCGACGCGGCCTCCGTCAGGGCGCGCAGCAGGACGCCGTAGCCGTCACGCAGCGCCCCGAACACCGGCCCGGGGGTCGGGGCGGGGAGGGCGTCCGCCACGGCCGCGGACAGGCTCGTGGCTCCGCGGTCGAGCGCCGCCGCGAGTGTGGGGAGCGCGGCGCGGACGCCGATGGTGTCCGCCAGACCCGAATAGACCCCTCCGAGAAGTGGATCCACCGACCGCTGGACCACCTGCGCGCCGAACCGGTCACCGACCAGTGCGCCGACGGCGATGTCCGCGCCCAATGTCCAGTCGAGGGGCACCGTCCGCTCCCCCGCCACCCGCGCGAGTGTCCGGTCGTCGACGAGACCGCGCAGGCTGTTCCCGTCCGCGGGTATCCCCATGAGCGTGCCGGCCGGCAGCGGGTGCAGCGCGTCCTCGGACCAGATGAGCGGCCTCAGTCCCGCCGGATACACCAGCTGGTCGGCGAGGCCGAGTTCACCGAGCAGGGCGGGCAGTTCCGGGCGCCGGGCGATGAAGGCTTCCGCCCCGACGTCGACGGGTTCCCCCGCCAGGTCCACCGTGCGCAGCTTGCCCCCGAGCCGTTCCGCGCCGTCGGCGAGAATGATCAGGGCCTCGGCGCCGAGCCGTTGCCGCAGCCGGTACGCGGCAACGAGCCCGGAGATACCGCCGCCGACGACGAGAACGTTCGGCGACGACCCGGTCACAGTGAATGCACCAGCTCGACCAGCGCGGTCAGCGCGCCCGGGTCGGTGTCGGGCAGGACGCCGTGCCCGAGGTTGAAGATGTGTCCCGTGGCGCCGGCGGCGAGGGCGGCGTCGGCCTCCGCGGTGATGCGGCGGACCTGCTTCTCGACGGCCGCCGGTCCCGCGAACAGCACCGCGGGGTCGAGGTTGCCCTGGAGCGCCTTGCCCGGGCCGACCCGGCGCGCCGCCACGTCCAGGGGGATGCGCCAGTCGACGCCCACCACGTCGGCGCCCGCTTCGCCCATCGCGCCGAGCAGTTCACCGGTTCCGACGCCGAAGTGGATGCGCGGCACCTTCGCGTTCTCCACCTCGGCGAACACCCGCTCGGAGTGCGGCAGCACGAATTCCCGGTACTCGGCGAGGGACAGCGCCCCGGCCCAGGAGTCGAACAGCTGGATCGCGTCGACGCCGGCGCGCAGCTGGGTCTGCAGGAAGGTGATGGTCGTGTCGGCGAGGGAGCCGAGCAGCGCGTGCCATGTCCGGGGGTCGGAGTGCATCAGCGCCTTCGTGCGCTCGTGGTTGCGGCTCGGACCGCCCTCGACCAGGTACGACGCGAGGGTGAACGGGGCTCCGGCGAAGCCGATCAGCGGCGTCGAGCCGAGTTCCGCGGTGAGCAGCTGCACGGCCTGGGCGACGGCGCCGACTTCCTCGGGCACGAGGCGGGGCAGGGCGGCGACGTCGGCGATCGACCGGACCGGGTTTGCGACGACGGGACCGGTGCCTGCGACGATGTCGAGATCGATGCCGGCGGCCTTGAGCGGCACCACGATGTCGGAGAACAGGATCGCGGCGTCGACGCCGTGCCTGCGCACGGGCTGCATGGTGATCTCGCAGACGAGTGCCGGATCGAAGCACGACTCGAGCATGCCGATCCCCGACCGGATCTTGCGGTACTCGGGAAGCGAGCGGCCCGCCTGCCGCATGAACCACACCGGGCGGCGGACGGGGGTACGGCCTTCCGCGGCCGCCAGGAGGGGGGCGTCGGGGAGCACCCGCCTCGACGCGTACGTCGCCCGTTCGCTCATGCCTGCATTGGTGCTTTCCAACCCGCTCATCGGTCCTCGCGCTCTCTGCCTGCTCGAATTTCGGCAGCTCTCATGCTGCCATGCCGGGACTCCGCCGCCGATCGGCCCTGCTCGGCGCGCCTCCGACGAGATGTGCAGGTCCGGGTCTAACGTCCCGAGCTGTGACGACTTCGGGATCGCCCGCCGAACCGGCCGAGTTCCGCGCCGCCGTCGAAGCGATGAATTCCGCGCAGGTTCGCGCGGACATCGAGCTGGGCCCCATCCGGCCCCCGCAACGGCTCGCGCCGTACAGCTACGCCGTCGGCGCAGAGGTCGTGCACGAGGACACCGGGGTCGTCGCCGAACAGAGCGAGGGTGACGCGTTCGGCAGATTGATCCTCCTGTTCGACCCCGAGGGCGACGAGGCGTGGAACGGCACGATGCGGCTGGTCGCCTACATTCAGGCCGATCTCGACGCCGCCGTGGCGTCCGACCCCCTTCTTCCCGAGGTGGCGTGGAGCTGGCTCGTCGACGCCCTCGAGTCGCGCCACGAACCTCTCAACGCGCTCGGCGGGACGGTGACCGCGACGACGTCGGTGCGCTACGGCGACATCGCCGGTCCCCCGCATGCGCATCAGCTGGAACTGCGCGCGTCGTGGACGGCGACGTCGGTCGAACTGGCCACCCACGTCGAGGCGTTCTGCGAGGTACTGGCGTACGCGGCCGGTCTGCCGCCCGCAGGGGTGTCGCAGTTGCGGACGCTCGGCGGCAAGTAGTCAGGCCGATTCGGTGCCCGCCGCGGGCACGTCGGTGGTGGCGCTGCGCGACCATTCCAGGAATCGCCCGACCGCCCGCGTGACGGAGATGCTGCGGATCGAGGGGAACACGTCGAACGCGTGCTGCGCGCCCTTCAGTTCCGCATAGACGACCGGGTTGTCGGACACCTGCCGGAGTTCGTCGACGAAGATCCGCGCCTCGGCGACGGGGATCAGCGAATCGCTCGTGCCGTGGATCACGAAGAACGGCGGTGCGTCCGCCCGGAGGTGCGCGAGCGGCGACGCGGCCCGGTAGTCGTCGGGGAACTTGGCCTGCTTGCCGAGCACCATCGGCATCAGCCCGGAGTGCACGCGCTGGAGGACGGCCTTGATTCCGGTGTCGCCGGCGATGTCGTAGACGCCGTAGTACGGGACACACGCCTGGACCGACGTGTCGACGTCCTCGAACCCCGGCTGCAGGTGGCTGTCGTTCGCGGTGAGTCCCACCATGGCGGCGAGGTGGCCACCCGCCGAACCACCTGTGACGGCGATGAAGTCGGGGTTGCCGCCGTACTCCTCGACGTGCTCCCGGAGCCAGGCCAGGGCCTGCTTGATCGCGATCAGGTGTTCCGGCCACTTCGCCTTCGGTGACAGCGGGTAGTTGACCGCCGCACACACCCACCCCCGCGAGGCCATCTCGAGCATGAGCGGCAGACCTTGTTGATCCTTGTTCCCGATCACCCACCCCCCGCCGTGAATCTGCAGGAGGACCGGACTCTTCGACGGCAGATCCTGCCGGTGGTAGATGTCGAGGCGGGCACGGCGCCCGCCCGGCCCGTACGCGAGGTTTCGGACCCGGGTGACCGCCTTGTTCCGCATCCAGAACGGGTTGAGGAGTTGCCGCCACACGGGTCGTCCGGGGTGTTCGATGGCTCTGTCGCGGTCGGTGTAGTTCTCGCCGAGCGTCTCGACGAGAGCGGATTCGGCTTCCGCTCCGGCGCCCCGGCCGGTGGCGATCACGGCGGCGAGCCCGGCGGCGGACGCGGCGGCCAGCGCGAGGCCGACGCGGTCACCTCGGGTGCGCGTTCCGTGACGCGCGGCGTGCTGGGCGGCGTCGGCCGCGGTCACGGCGAGGAGGTGCGGCGCGAGTTCGGTGGTGAGCCACCCCGAGAAGAAGGCGACCACCGATGTGGGCGCACCGGGCAGGGGACGCAGGGCGTTGGCGGCGAGTGCCGCGCCGACGGCCTGCCGGAGAACGAAACCTCGGGTCATACCCCAACCGTAGAACATGTTCTAATCAATCGGTTGACCGGCGTGCCGGCGGGCGCCGGATCGAGAACGACACGGGACGGCATCTCGAAGAGCCAGACACTGCTCCGACCTCACAGTTCCGCGATTCGATGGACCAACTTCTAGAACGTGTTCTAGTATCGGACCATGCAGCGACTCAGCGGTCTCGACGCGTCCTTCCTCTACCTCGAAACGTCGACGCAACTCCTCCACGTCTGCGGAGTCATCGTTCTCGACGTGTCGACGGTTCCGGGTGGCTACACGTTCGCCCAGCTCAAGGCGGAGCTCGGCGCGCGCACCGAAGCGATTCCCTCGTTCCGGCGCAAGCTGCAGGACTCGAAGTTCAACCTCGACCACCCCGTGTGGGTCGAGGACACCGACTTCGACATCGACCGGCACTGCCATCGCGTCGCACTCCCCGCCCCCGGCGGCCGCGACGAACTGGCCGAGCTGTGCGGCGACATCGCGGGCATTCCCCTCGACCGCGCCCGGCCGCTGTGGGAGATGTGGGTGATCGAAGGTCTCGAGGACGGTTCCGTCGCCGTGATGTCGAAGATGCACCACGCCGGGGTCGACGGCATCACCGGCGCCAACATGATGGCGCAGCTGTGCGGCCTGGAAGCGGACGCACCACGACCCGGCCCCGACGACTCCGCCGAGAGCGCGGGGCAGGCGAGCACACTCGACATCGCCGTGGGCGGGCTGCTCGCGGTCGCGTCCCGGCCGGCGAAACTGCTGAGAATCGTCCCGCAGAGCCTGACGCTGCTCCCCCGCTGGATCGGCCGGGCCCGGCGCGGCGAGGCGATGCCCGCACCGTTCACCGCGCCGCGCACGTCCCTGAACGGCACGTTGACCAGTCACCGCAACCTCGCGTTCACCCAGCTCGACCTCGAGAAGGTCAAGACCGTCAAGGACGCGTTCGACGTCAAGGTCAACGATGTGGTGCTCGCGCTGTGCTCGGGCGCACTGCGGAAATACCTGCAGAACCGCCGGGAGCTGCCCGACAAGTCGCTGGTCGCCATCGTCCCGGTCTCGGTCCACGGAAAGTCGGACCGGCCGGGCACCAACCAGGTGTCCGGCATGTTCACCCAACTCGGCACCCAGATCGAGGACCCGGCCGCACGCCTGCTCGCGATCGGCGAGCACAACTCGACGTCGAAGGAACACAACGAGACCCTCGGCGCGAGCCTGCTGCAGGACTGGTCCCAGTTCGCCGGCCAGGCCGTGTTCGGCACCGCCATGCGCCTCTACTCGACCCTCGGCCTGGCGGAACGGCATCCGGTGGTCCACAACCTGGTGATCTCCAACGTGCCCGGACCATCCGTCCCGCTGTATTTCCTGGGCGCTCTGATCAAGGCGATGTATCCGCTGGGCCCGATCTTCCACGGCGCCGGGCTCAACGTGACGGTGATGTCGCTGAACGGTCAGCTCGACGTCGGCCTGATGAGCTGCCCGGAACTCGCACCCCACCTCTGGGACCTCGTCGACGCGTTTCCCGCAGCGTTGGACGAGCTCGTCGAGGCAGCGGAGAACCGGTCGTGAACCCGCCGGTGCGCTGCGGGAATCCCGAAGCGACGTAGAGTCAGCTGTCATGTCCGAAGTCACCGACGACGCCTCGTCACCCGTCCCCGCCGAAGAGCCCGGCCGGCAGATCGTTCCCCTGCTCGCACCCCGGGACGGCGTGCCCGATGTCGTGACCACGGCGGAGGGCGTCGCGAAGGCCGCGGCCGCGCTGAGTGAGGGCACCGGGCCGCTGGCTGTCGACGCCGAGCGGGCGTCCGGCTTCCGCTATTCGGCGCGGGCGTATCTCGTGCAGCTGCGCCGGGAGGGTGCGGGAACGGTGCTCCTCGACCCGATCCCCACCGCCGCCGATCTCGCCCCGCTGGCGGAGGTGATCAACCCGCTGGAGTGGATCCTGCACTCCGCCGACCAGGATCTGCCGGGGCTCGCGGAGATCGGCCTGGCGCCGACGACACTGTTCGACACCGAACTCGCGGGGCGCCTCGCCGGGTTCGAACGGGTCGGTCTCGCCGCGATCGTCGAGCGGACGCTGGGCCTCGAACTCCGGAAGGGCCACGGCGCCGCCGACTGGTCCAAGCGGCCGCTGCCCGACTCCTGGCTGAACTATGCGGCCCTCGACGTCGAGGTTCTCGTCGAGTTGCGGAACGTGATGGCCGCGGAACTCGACGAGCAGGGCAAGAGCGATTGGGCCGCACAGGAATTCGAGCACATCCGGCTCGCGGGGCCACCGAAACCCAAGGCCGACCGCTGGCGGCGGACGTCGCACATCACGTCACTGAAGACGCAACGGCAACTTGCCGGCGCACGCTCCCTGTGGCAGGCCCGCGAGGACCTCGCCCGCAAACGCGACGTCTCCCCCAGCCGGGTCCTTCCGGATTCGGCGATCATCGACGCCGCGACGAAGGACCCCCGCAGCATCGAGGCACTCCGGGCGCTGCCCGTGTTCGGCGGTCCCCGCCAGCGGCGGCACTCCCGGATCTGGCTGCAGGCGCTCGAGGACGCCCGGGCACTGCCGGACTCCGAACTTCCTCCGAAGACCCCGCCGTTCACGGGACCGCCGCCCGCGAGCCGGTGGGCGCGGCACGACCCCGACGCCGCCGAGCGGCTGACGGCGGCCCGCGCCGCACTGGCCGCCCTCGGCGCGGACGTGTCGGTGCCGGTGGAGAACCTGGTGACCCCGGAACTCGTCCGCAGGTTGTGCTGGGACTGGACGACGCCCGCGGACGGCGAGGTCGAGGCGGCAATCGACCGGGTGCTCGATGCGGGTGGAGCGCGCCCCTGGCAGCGGATGCTGACCGTGCCCGTGCTGGCGAGCGCATTGCTCTCCGCCGCCGAGCAGAAGGGTTCCGGCGGCGACTGATCGACTGCACCGACACGCGGGGTGAGCGCGTGAATTCCCGATGAGGTACCCATTAAGTTACCCGCGAGTAACGGTAGGGGTACGCTGGTCTGGAGGCCGGACGCCTGGCCGTGATCCGGAACCAAACTGCTCCATCAGGAGGAATTCGCGTGGCTCCATCCACCACAACTCAACGCAACGTCGTGTTCGTCGACGGCATCCGCACTCCGTTCGGCAAGGCCGGCCCCAAAGGCATCTACGCGGAGACCCGCGCGGACGACCTCGTCGTCAAGACCATCCGCGAGCTGCTTCGCCGTAATCCGCAGCTCGACCCCGCGCGCATCGACGAGGTCGCCATCGCCGCGACCACGCAAACGGGCGATCAGGGTCTCACCATCGGCCGCACCTCCGCGATCCTTGCGGGGCTCCCGGAGACCGTCCCCGGTTTCGCCATCGACCGCATGTGTGCCGGTGCCATGACATCCGTCACCACCACCGCGTCGGGCATCGGCTTTGGCCAGTACGACGTGGTGATCGCGGGCGGCGTCGAGCACATGGGCCGCCACCCGATGGGCGAGGGCGCAGACCCGAACCCCCGGTTCCTCGCCGATCGCCTCGTCGACCCCAGCGCGCTCGTCATGGGCAACACGGCCGAGAACCTGCACGACCGGTTCCCGACCATCACCAAGGACCGCACCGACGCGTACGCCGTCGCGAGCCAGAACAAGTACGAGGCCGCTCGCAAGGCCGGCTTCATCGCCGACACCCTCGTGCCCGTCGCCACCCGCTCCGCCGCGGGCTGGGGTCTGGCCACCGAGGACGAGCCGCCGCGGCCGGGCACCACGCTCGAGGACCTCGCCAAGCTGAAGACGCCGTTCCGGCCCGCGGGCCGCATCACCGCCGGTAACGCGGCCGGTCTGAACGACGGCGCGACCGCCGCCCTCCTCGCCGGTGAGGACACCGCGCTCGAACTCGGACTGCCGATCGGCATGCGCATGGTCGGATTCGCGTTCCAGGGCGTCGACCCCGCCGTCATGGGCATCGGCCCGGTGCCGGCCACCGAGAAGCTGCTGGGCCGTACCGGCCTGAAGATCGAGGACATCGGCCTGTTCGAGATCAACGAGGCCTTCGCCGTTCAGGTTCTCGCGTTCCTCGAGCACTACGGCATCGCCGACGACGATCCGCGAGTCAACCAGTGGGGCGGCGCCATCGCGTGCGGCCACCCCCTCGCGTCCTCCGGTGTCCGCCTGATGACGCAGCTGTCCCGCCAGTTCGCCCAGCGCCCCGACGTCCGCTACGGCCTGACCACGATGTGCATCGGTCTGGGCATGGGCGGAACCGTGATCTGGGAGAACCCGAACTTCGATGGAGCCAAGTAGATGACCGACATTGCAACGGCATTCGCCGACGAGGTCGTGACCAGCGCGTACACCAAGATCGTCGCCGTACCCGGCATCGAGGGCCCGGTCGCGCTGATCACCCTCGACAACGGTTTCGACCACACCAAGCCGTCGTCGTTCGGCCCGGGCGGCCTGAAGGCCCTCGACGCCGCTCTGGACGAGGCGTTCGCCGCCCATCCCGTCGCGATCGCGATTACCGGTAAGCCCTTCATCTTCGCCGCGGGCGCGGACCTCAAGGGTGTTCCGAGCATCACGAACCGTGATCAGGCGCTCGAACTCGGCCGGCTCGGGCACAAGGTGTTCCGCCGGCTGCGCGAATCGTCCGTGCCGACGTTCGCGTTCGTCAACGGCGTCGCACTCGGCGGCGGGCTCGAGGTCGCGCTGCACAGCCACTACCGCACCGCATCCGAGAGCGCGGGCGCACTGGGTCTGCCCGAGACGTTCCTCGGACTCGTTCCCGGCTGGGGCGGAACGCAGTTGCTGCCCAACCTCATCGGCCCCTCGAACGCCGTCACCGTCGTCCTCGAGAACGCGCTGAACCAGAACAAGACGCTCAACCCGAAGAAGGCCCTCGAACTCGGCGTCGTCGACGCGGTGTTCGGTTCGGCCGACTTCCTCGAGCAGTCCTTCGCCTGGGCCGCGCAGGTCCTGGCCGGCGAGATCACGCCGGCGCGTCCCGAGATCGACCGGGGCAAGGGCTGGGACGACGCGATCGCCCGCGCGAAGGCGGTCGTCGAGGGCAAAACCAAGAACAACGCCCCCGGACCGGTCAAGGCCGTCGAACTCCTCGAGTTGGCCCGGACCACCGATCTCACCGATCCCGCGTCGCTCGACAAGGGCTTCGCCGCCGAGGACGAGGCGCTCGCCGACCTGCTGCTCGCCGACGAGCTCCGCGCAGGCCTGTACGCGTTCGACCTGGTGAACAAGCGCGCCAAGCGTCCCGCAGGCGCACCGGACAAGTCCCTCGCGCGCAAGGTCACCGGCGTCGGCATCGTCGGTGCCGGATTGATGGCCAGCCAGCTCGCGATGCTGTTCGTCCGCCAGCTCAAGGTTCCGGTCGTCCTCACCGACATCGACCAGGAGCGTATCGACAAGGGTGTCGGCTACGTCCACGGCGAGATCGACAAGCTGCAGGGCAAGGGCCGGTTGTCGCCGGACGCGGCGAACCGCCTCAAGGGTCTCGTGTCCGGATCGCTGGACAAGGCCGCGTTCGCGAAGACCGACTTCGTGATCGAGGCCGTGTTCGAGAACCTCGATCTGAAGAAGAAGATCTTCGCGGAACTCGAGGAGCACATCGCCCCGGAGACGATCCTCGCGACCAACACGTCCTCGCTGTCGATCACCAAGATGGCCGCGGACCTGAAGCACCCGGAGCGGGTGGTCGGCTTCCACTTCTTCAACCCGGTCGCGGTGCTGCCCCTGCTCGAGGTCATCAAGGGCGAGAAGACCGACGACGCCACCCTGGCAACGGCGTTCGCCACCGCCAAGGCGCTCAAGAAGTCGGCCGTCGGTTCCGCCGACCTGCCCGGGTTCGTCTTCAACCGGCTCCTGATCCGCACCCTCGGTGAGGTCATGAACGCGGTCGACGAGGGCACCCCGTTCGAGGTGGCCGACAACGCCATCGCCGAACTCGGCATGCCGATGACCCCGTTCACCCTGCTGGCCCTCGTCGGGCCGGCGGTCGCGCTGCACACCGGCGAGACTCTCGCCGAGGCGTACCCCGAGCGCTTCCACAACTCCCCCGGACTCGAGGCGCTGGTCGAGGCCAAGAAGTCGGCGGTGTGGAGCTACGGTGCCGACGGCAAGCAGGTCGTCGACCCCGAGGTCGCCGAACTGTGGAAGCAGGGCGACAAGGCATCCACGTCCGAAGAGGTTCTGGAGCGCACGCGTCGCGCGTTCGCCGAGGAGATCCAGATCATGCTCGACGAGGGTGTCGTCGCCGCGGCCGAGGACATCGACCTCTGCCTGATCCTGGGCGGCGGGTTCGGTTTCTGGAACGGTGGCATCACCCCGTACCTGGACCGCACCGGCACCTCCGAGGCCGTCAACGGCAAGCGGTTCCTGGCGCCGGGCGTAGCGAGCGTCTGACCCCCATGTGAGTGGGGAAGTGTGCCCCGGCACGCTTCCCCACTCACGTGCTCAGGGGACGGGGACGTGGTCGGCGGCGGCGAGCGCCTGGCGGGCGTACGCCCGCACGTCGGCGTCCGTGTCCTCGAGGGCAGTGGTGAGCGCGGCGACGGCGGCGCGGTCGCCGGACCACCGGCCGAGTGCGAGGACGGCTGCCTTCCGCACGTCGAGGTGCGCATCCGTCAGGGCGTCCGCCAGTGCGGGCACCGCGACGCCGGGGTCCGCTCCGGCGAGTGCCCGCGCGGCGCCCTGCCGGATCTGCCAGGCCGACTCCCGCAGCGCCGCCGTCGCGCGGCTCACGTCGTCGCCGTGGCAGCCCAGGCTCGCGAACGCCGTGAGCGCGGCGGCGCGCACCAGCGGATCGCGGTCGCCGGCCAGCGAGCGCACCGTGTCGACACCGCCGAGCCCGATGGTGGCCAGGCCGTGTGCGACGGTGATCCGCACTTCACGGTTCTCGTCGCGTGCCCCCTCCGCCACCGACTCCCACCGGTCCAGCGACACCAGCGCCCGCACCGCTTCGATTCTGACGTGGTGATCGCCGTCGGACAGTGCGGTCAGGAACTGCTCCGCCGAACCGGCGTGCAGGGCGCGCAGAACGTCGACGACGGCGGCCCGGACCACGGCGTCACCCGACCCCAGGTGGTCGGCCAGTCCGTCGGCGGACGGCAGCACCTCGACGAGTTCGCGCAGGCCGTCGGCGGCGGCGCGGCGCACCGTCACGGCACCGTCGCCGAGGGCGCCGACGAGGGCTGCCCCGAATCCGTCGGGGGTTCCTTCCGTCAGCACCGAGAGCGCCGTGACGCGGACCTGCGGGTCGGCGTCGCGCAGATACGGTGCGAGCTCGGCGACGCTCGGCGCGTCGAGTCCGAGGACCGCGACGATGGCCGGTGACGACGGCTCCTTCCGGACCGGCGCCGCGATGCGCGAACGTTCCTCCACCGGTGCCCGGCCCCCGACCAGCGGCGGCTGCGCCACGGGTACGACCGACCGGTCCACCGGCGGAAGGGAATCGAGTCCGGGCACCGGCACGAAATACGGCTCCACGGGGCGCTTGAGGAACTCCATGTCGCCGTTCTCGCCGCGCCGCAGATTCAGGTGGTATCCCCATTCGTCGTCCCGCTGCTCCGGGAGATCCGCGCGTTCGTGATAGAGCCCCCAGCGACTTTCGGTTCTGGTGAGGGAGCTGCGGGACGCCATTTCCGCGCAGTCCCGGATGAACGTGACCTCTGCGCAGCGGATCAGCTCGTGCGGGGTGGTCGCACCCATTCCGGCGATCTCCCCGGCCATCCGTTCGAACGTCTCGACGGCGATCGACAGCTTCGTCGCCGTCTTCGGCGGCGCGACGTAGTCGTTGACGAAGCGGCGCAGCTTGTACTCGACCTGCGGCTGGGGCGGCCCGTCCGGGTTGCGCAGCGGCCGGTAGATAAGCTCGTGCGCGGCGGCCAGCTGTTCCGCGGGCAGCGCGGTCGGCGCCTCGACGTCGGGCAGGGTGCCGGTGGCGTGCGATCCGGCGAGGTCGCCGTACACGAATGCGCCGATCATGTAGTTGTGGGGCACGCACGCGAGGTCGCCTGCCGCGTACAACCCCGGAACGGTGGTCGCACCGTGCTCGTCGACCCACACCCCGGACGCAGAATGCCCGCTGCACAAGCCGATCTCGGAGATGTGCATCTCGATGTCGTGACTGCGGTAGTCGTGGCCGCGGTTCGCGTGGAACGTGCCGCGGGTGGGGCGTTCGGTGGTGTGCAGGATCGACTCGAGCGTGTCGAGGGTTTCCTCCGGGAGGTGGCTGACCTTGAGATAGATGGGCCCGCGGGCGGATTCGATCTCGCTCTTGACCTCGCTCATCATCTGCCCCGACCAGTAGTCCGAGTCGACGAACCGCTCCCCCTCGGCGTTCACCTGGTAGCCGCCGAACGGGTTCGCGACGTACGCGCAGGCCGGGCCGTTGTAGTCCTTGATCAGCGGGTTGATCTGGAAGCATTCGATGCCGCTGAGTTCGGCTCCCGCGTGATAGGCCATCGAATACCCGTCACCGGCGTTGGTCGGGTTCTCGTACGTGCCGTAGAGGTACCCCGACGCCGGGAGCCCGAGCCGGCCACACGGACCGGTCGCGAGGATCACCGCCTTCGCCCCGACCGCGACGAACTCACCGGTGCGGGTGTTCAGCGCCGCGGCCCCGACGGCCCGGCCGTTCTCCGTCAGCACCCGGACGGGCATCAGACGGTTCTCGATGCGGATCTTCTCCCGCATCTTCTTCTGCCGCAGCACCCGGTAGAGGGCCTTCTTCACGTCCTTGCCCTCGGGCATCGGCAGCACGTACGAGCCGGAGCGGTGCACCCGGCGGACCGCGTATTCGCCGTACTCGTCCTTCTCGAACTTCACGCCGTACTTCTCGAGGCGCTGCACCATCGCGAAACCGCGGGTCGCCGTCTGGTACACGGTGCGCTGGTTGACGATTCCGTCGTTGGCTCTGGTGATCTCGGCGACGTAGTCCTCGGGTTCGGCCTTGCCGGGGATGACGGCGTTGTTGACGCCGTCCATTCCCATTGCGAGCGCGCCGGAATGGCGCACGTGCGCCTTTTCGAGCAGGAGTACGTTCGCGCCGTTCTCGGCGGCGGTCAGTGCCGCCATGGTGCCGGCGGTGCCGCCGCCGATCACGAGTACGTCGCAATCGAGACGGACGGTGTCGGCGAGGTCGGGGATGTCCATCAGGTCTCCGGAGTGTGGTTCAGCGCGGCGAGCACGTCGGCGCGGGCGGCACGGGTGCCGGGGTGGTCGAGGTGGTCGCGGTCCCGGGGGTGCGGGATGTCGACGAGTGCCCGCAGCGGCTCGCCGGCCCGGCCGAGGACCGCGACGCGGTCACCGAGCAGCACCGCCTCGTCCACGTCGTGGGTCACGAACACCACCGTGGTCGGGTGAGTGCTCCACGTGTCGACGAGTAGTCGCTGCATGACGCCGCGGGTCTGGGTGTCGAGGGCGCCGAACGGCTCGTCCATCATCACGGCCCGCGGTGCCCCGGCGAGGCCGCGCGCCAACTGCACTCGCTGGCGCATGCCGCCGGACAGGTTCTTGGGCAGGAAGTCGCCGAACCCGGTCAGACCCACCTCCGCGATCCAGCGATCGGCGGTCGCACGCCGGCCCTTGCGGGGTTCGCCGCGCAGTGAGAGGGCCAGTTCGATGTTCGAGCGCACGGTGCGCCACGGGAGGAGCGCGTTGTCCTGGAAGACGACGGCCCGGTCCCGGGACGTCGACTCCACCGCCGTGCCGTCGGCGACGACGCGGCCCGAATCCGGCGGCAGCAGGCCGGCGAGGGCTCGCAGGACGGTGGACTTGCCGCACCCCGAAGGTCCCGTGAGCACGAGGATCTCGCCGGGGACCACGGTCAGCGACAGCGAACGGATGACGGGGTTCCCGGTGTAGGACAGGGTGACGTCGTCGAGGACCAGCGACATGCCGGCGGCCACGGACGCTCCGGCGGTGGCGGTCATGCGCGCTCCCCTCGTGGCAGCCAGCGGGTGACGCGCCTGCCGAGCAGTTCGACTGCGCCGGACGTCGCGAATCCGAGGATGCCGATGGTGATCATGCCGACGAAGACGCCGGGATAGTCGACGATCGTGTACGCCTGCCAGGTGCGGTACCCGACTCCGAGCCTGCCGGAGATCATCTCGGCGGAAATCACGCAGATCCACGCCACCCCGATCCCGACCGACAGTCCGCCGAACACGCCGGGCAGGATTCCGGGCAGCACCACCCGGGACAGCACGTCCCAGCGTCCGCCACCGAGTGTGCGCACCGAGTCCTCCCACAATGTCGGGAGCGCCCGGACGGCGTGCCGGGTGCTCACCATGATCGGGAAGAACGCGGCAACGAACGTGATGAACACGATGCCCGCCTCGTCGCTGGGGAACAGCAGGATCGCGACGGGTACCACCGCGATGGCGGGGATGGGACGCGCGAGCTCCGTCAGCGGACCGAGGACGTCGGCGAACAGTTCCGATCTGCCGAGTGCGATTCCGGTGGCCACTCCGACCACGGTGGCGAGTCCGAATCCGCTGAGGATGCGGATCAGCGACTGCCCGAGGTCGAGGTAGAACAGGTCGCTCTGCAGCTGGGTGCCGAACGCGGACACGACGTCGGTGACGGTGGGGAGCGTGTCGAACCGCAACCACACCCGAACGTCGTTGGCGGTCAGCAGCTGCCACGCGACGATTGCCGCGACCACGGACGTGACCCGCACGAGACGTGACCGCCACGGCGAGGTTCGTCGGCGCGTCGATACCGGATCATGTTCTTCGACAGCGGCTTCGGTGTCGACCAGGACCGTCGACTGTTGCAGGGTGGTCACTGCCGCACCTCCTCGACCGCGCGGTCGTACGTGGTCACGCCGCCCGTGGGATGTGCGCGCAGATATCGGTCTGCCGCCGCGCCGGTGGTGAAGGGCAGGAAGTTGTCGCCGTCGCGCACCCACACCGATTTGTCGGCGAACCACCGGGTGCCGAGTTCGGCGTCGGGCACGTACGCGGCGCGGACGGTGCGGCCCTCGGCCCGGGCCTGTTTCACCGCCCGGAGCAGGCACGTCGGGTTCGCGGCCGGCTGTGTCTCGGTGGCGCCGTCGAACCAGACCTCCCCGGCCAGCGCGGGATCGCTCGGGGCGGTGGCGCACACGGGATCGGTGCCGGTGACCGACGTCGGGTTGGCCGTGGACGCGAGCGTGGCGTCGTAGTCCTGCCCGTCGGCCTCGAACGCGGACCGGAGCGGAGCGTCGTTCACGAAACCGTCGACGTCCAGGTCGGCGAAGTCGCCGATCGACTTCAGGTACGGCACATCGTTCTTCAGCGCACCGATCAGGCCCGGCTTGAGCGTGGTGTCGAACGACGTGCCGCCCGGGCCGTTGTACAGGTACACGACCTCCTGAGGCAGGCCGCTCGCGTCGGCCACGATCCTCGATGCCTCGAGTGGTTGCGTCTGGACGAACCGGGTGGCGTCGAGCTGTGCCCGGAGGAACGCGTCGAGAACGTCGGGGTGTTCGTCCGCGTACGCCTCACGGGCCACCACACCGTGCAGGGTCGGGGTTCGGAGTTCGGCGCCGTCGTACAGCAGCTTGGCCTTGTCCTGGAAGACGAGGAGCCCGGGCCAGGCGACGAACTGCGACAGCGCCGCCACCTGACCGGATTCCAGGGCGGAGGATCCGACCTGGGGTTGTTGGTTGAGCACTTCGACGCCGGTGCCCGGGTCGATTCCTGCGCGGTCGAGTGCCTGGACGAGGGTGCCGTGGCCTGCGGAGCCGACGCTCGCGGACACCTTCTTGCCGGCCAGGTCGCCGAGTGTGGTCGCCGGTGAATCCGGTGGCACCACCACCATGTTCAGGGCGCCCTCGGGGTTGTAGCCGGTGACCGAGACGATTTCCGTCTTCGAGCGCGGGTTCGCCTGCGTGCGGGAGCCGTTGATCAGCATGGGGTAGTCGCCCATCGATCCGATGTCGATCTTCTCGGCCACCATCTGCGCGGTGATCGGCGCACCTGTGTCGTAGTCCTGCCACTCGACGGAGTACTTCGTGCCGGTCTGCTCCGTCACGTCCTGCAGGCGCTGTTCGAGGTATCCCTGTGCGCGCAGCAGCGTTCCGGCGGTGACGGTGTTGATCGTCTTGGACTGGTACCCGATCACGAGCGTGACCGCGTCACCGTCGTCGGCCGCGGGTTCGAGGGAGCAACTCGTCGCCACGAGTGTCAGTGCCGCGGCGGCGATCGCGAAGGTGGAGGAGCGTCGCTTCATCTGTGTGGTCTTTCGCTCAGCGGAGGAGGTACGGCATGTTCACGGTGACCGCGCCGGTCGGGCAGCGAGCCGCGCACGGACCGCAGTACCAGCATTCGTCGACGTGCATGAAGGCCTTGCCGTTCTCCGGGTTGATGGCCAGCGAATCGAGCGGGCAGATCTCGACGCACAGGGTGCAGCCCTCGATGCACAGCGACTCGTCGATGGTGACGGGTACGTCGGCTCGTTGATTGACCAAGGTCATGAGGTGAGCTCCCAGTTCGTGATGTCGGGTCGGCGGGCGAGGCTGCTGCGCAGGGTGATTCGGTCACCGCGCATGCGGATGTATTCGAGGTCGACGGGACGTCCGTCGACGAGCCGGGTGAGGCGTTCGAGCAACAGGAGCGCCGCTCCCTCGGGCGTCTGGAGGTTCGCGGCGGAATGGGCGTCGGCGTTCACGGATTCGATCGCCAGATCGGCGGAGCCGAGGGGCTGACCGCAGACCTCCTCGATCAGCGCGAACACGTCGTTGGTTTCGAGGTCGTGGCCGAGGATCTCGGCTCCGATGTCGGGGACGAGGTAGGTGAGGTCCAGGCTGAGCGGCAGGTCGCCGAGATAGCGCACCCGCTCGATGTAGACGGCGGGTTCGCCCGGCTCCAACTGCAGGCGGCGGGCGACGGCGGGCGGCGGGCTGATCTCCACGGCCGCGCGGACGTCGTTGCGGACCGCGCCGTGCCCCTTCAGCGTCTCCTTCAGCCCGAGCAGGGCGTCGAGACCGTGGTCGTACTTGCGCTGGGCCACGTGGGTTCCCACGCGCGGGGCCCGGTCGATGAGCCCCTCCTGCTTCAGCAGTGCCAGTCCGTCGCGTACCGCATTGCGCGACACGCCGAACTCGGCGGCCAACTCCGATTCCGACGGCAGTCCGCGTTCGGCGAAGGAGTCCGTGTGAATCTGCTGGCGGAGCAGGTCGGCGAATCTGCGCGCATGGTCCGCACGGGAACTGCGCGACGCCGTCTGGAGAGGAGTTGGATTCACCACCATGGTTCCTTCGTCGATAGTGCGTGTGAGCTGGACGAAGACACACGCTAACGGCAGTCGGCGGGGCCCGGAGTCGCCGCGAACAGCCGCTCGGGGCGCCCCCGTGATTCGGCCGGGTCCGCGCCGGGACCGGACCGCCTCACCAGCGCGAACACGGCACCGGCCCGGGAATACGCCAGGCCGGGCCGGGTACGGAAGTTTCAATCAGGGTGATTCGAAGTCGCGACGTCCGCCCGTCGAGCGATCAAGTCTAGGTTAGGCTTACCTTCTGTTTTCGTCCCGAAGGAGCCGTTGCCGTGTTCGTACCCACCGCACGACGTCAGATCGCCGTCGCACTCGCTGTGGCCAGTTCGTCCCTCTTCCTCGCCGCGTGCTCGTCCGGCGACAGCGGAGGCACCACGGAAGCGTCCGGTGAGGGGTTTCCGGTCACGATCGAGAACACGTTCGGATCGACGACCCTCGACGCGGCACCCGAACGGATCGTCACGCTCGGATGGAACGCCCAGGACGTCGTCTACGCACTCGGCGAGACACCGGTCGGCATGCCGAAGTACACGTACGGCGCCGAAGCGAACGGTGTGATGCCCTGGCTGCAGGACCGATTCGATCCGTCCGCGACCACGTTGCTCGACACGGCCACGTCCACCCCCATCGAGGCCGTCGCCTCGCTGGCGCCCGATGTCGTTCTCGCCCCGTACGAGGGATTCGACCAGGCGACGTACGAGAAGCTGTCGGGAATCGCCCCGACGGTGGCATACCCGGACAAGGCGTGGCAGACCACGTGGCAGGACCAGACCACGCTGGTCGGGCACGCGCTCGGCAAGAGCGCGGAGGCCGAGCAGCTGGTGGCCGGTCTCGACGACACCCTCACTCAGACCGCCGCCGCGCATCCCGAGTTCGCCGGCAAGACGATCTCGGTGATCAACTTCGACACCGACGCCGCGACGGTCAACGTCTACATGCCCTCCGATCCCCGGGTCCAGGTACTGACCCAGCTCGGGTTCACCGTGTCACCCGGCGTGCAGAAGCTGGCCGCGACCAATGATCCGGACAAGTTCTTCGCCGACATCTCCGTGGAGAACATCTCCGATGTGGACGCCGACGTCGTGGTCGCGTTCGTCCCGGAGAACACCACCGTTGCCGCGAACCCGGCCTACGCGAATCTCGGTGCCATCGGGCGTGGAACCGCGGTCGCGCTGTCGGACACGAAGATCATCTCGGGCCTCAGCCAGACCAGCGTTCTCGCGACTCCGTGGGTTCTGGACAAGCTGACACCGCAGCTGAGCGAGGCGGCGAAGAAAGCGGGTGCCTGAACTCCCGCCTGACAGGCGGTGTCGGGCGTAGCGTAATCCGGGACACAAGTTTCCGCTGTGCCCGCATCAGGAACGCTCGCCGAAAGCAGGTATGCGATGACGCAGATGTCCGAAAGACACACCGCGAAGGTCATCGGCGTCACCGTCGCCGCCGCGGTAGGTGGATTTCTCTTCGGTTTCGACAGCTCGGTCATCAACGGCGCCGTCGACTCCATCCAGGGCCATTTCGAGCTGGGGTCGTTCTTCACGGGCTTCGCTGTGGCGATCGCCCTGCTCGGATGTGCTGTGGGCGCGTGGTTTGCGGGTCGCCTCGCGGACCGCTGGGGCCGCAAGAAAGTGATGCTGCTCGGTTCGGTGCTGTTCGTCGTGTCCTCGCTCGGAGCGGGTCTCGCGTTCAGCGTCCCCGACCTGATGCTGTGGCGCGTCCTCGGCGGCCTCGGCATCGGTATCGCGTCGGTCATTGCGCCCACGTACATCTCGGAGATCGCACCCGCCCGCTACCGCGGCGCGTTGGCGTCGCTGCAGCAGCTGGCCATCACTCTCGGCATCTTCGCCGCGCTGCTCTCGGACGCGGTGCTGCAGAACGCCGCGGGCGGCGCCTCCAACGAGTTGTGGCTGAACCTCGAGGCCTGGCGCTGGATGTTCATCGTCGGTGTGGTCCCCGCGGTCGTGTACGGCATTCTCGCCCTGCTCATTCCCGAGTCTCCGCGGTACCTCGTGGGCAAGCACCTCGATCAGGAAGCGGCCGACATCCTCGCGAACATCACCGGCGAGGTCGACCCGCAGGAGCGCGTCTCCGAGATCCGGCTGACCCTCCGCCACGAATCGACGGCGTCGTTCGACGATATTCGCGGCCCGAAGTTCGGGCTGCAGCCAATCGTCTGGGTCGGCATCTTCATGGCCATCTTCCAGCAGTTCGTGGGTATCAACGCGATCTTCTACTACTCCACCACGCTCTGGAAGTCGGTGGGCTTCACCGAGAACGAGTCGTTCACCACGTCGGTGATCACCGCGATCATCAACGTGGGCATGACGTTCGTCGCCATCCTGTTCGTCGACCGGATCGGCAGGCGCATCCTGCTCATGGTCGGCTCGCTCGGCATGTTCGCGAGCCTGCTCATGGCCGCAATCGCCTTCTCCCAGGCGACGGGCAGCGGCGACGACGTCGTGCTCCCCAGCCCGTGGGGGGCGGTCGCCCTGATCGGCGCCAACCTGTTCGTGATCTTCTTCGCCTCCACCTGGGGCCCGGTCATGTGGGTGATGCTGGGCGAGATGTTCCCCAACAACATGCGCGCCTACGCACTGGGCATCAGCACGGCGGCGAACTGGATCGCGAACTTCACGGTCACGCTGGCGTTCCCGCCGCTCACCCGCTCGGTGGGGCTGTGGTTCCTGTACGGCCTGTTCGCGTTTTTCGCGTTGCTGTCCTTCTTCTTCGTCCGGTCGAAGGTCCGGGAGACGAAGGGGATGGAGCTCGAGGAGATGCACACCTGACCCACGCACATACGGATCCGGCCGAATCACAGTGTGATTCGGCCGGACTTCTGCGTGGGGGCTCGGTACTACTGGCCGCTGTTCTCCGCGCGCTGCGCGTCGAGGTCGGCGACGACGCCGTTCTGCTGCTCGGGGCGCAGGTTCCCGAGGCCGGCGAACCATCCGGTGATCTGCCGGGCGACGTCCTGTGAGGTGAGGCCCAGCTCGGCGTGGATCTGTGCACGCGAGGCGTGGTCGAGGAATTGTTGCGGAACGCCGAGATCACGACAGGGGACGTCGACCCCGGCCGACCGCAGCGCGGCGGACACGGTGGAACCGATACCGCCGTGCAGTCCGCTGTCCTCGACGGTGACCACCATCGTGTAGTCCTCGGCGAGCTTCACCAACGACTCCGGGACCGGAAGGACCCACCGCGGGTCGATGACGGTCGCCGAGATGCCCTGCTGTTCCAGGCGTTCCGCCGCGGCGAGCGCGAGGCCGGCGAACGCGCCGACCGACACGATGAGCACGTCGTTCCGACCGGCGGGGGCGCGAAGGATGTCGACGACGCCGTCGAGGCGGCTCACCGCGGGCACGTCCTCGCAGACCGTGCCCTTCGGGAACCGGAGCGCGGTCGGGCCGTCGTCGACGGCCAGTGCCTCGTCCAGTTCCTCCCGCAGGGTGGCGGTGTCGCGGGGAGCCGCGACCTTCATACCGGGGACGATGCCCAGCAGCGACATGTCCCACATGCCGTTGTGGCTGGCGCCGTCGTTGCCGGTGATACCCGCGCGGTCGAGAACGAGGGTGACGGGAAGCTTCAGCAACGCCACGTCCATCAGCAGCTGATCGAACGCGCGGTTGAGGAACGTCGAGTAGACCGCGACCACCGGGTGCAGACCGCCCAGCGCGAGGCCGGCCGCCGACGTGACGGCGTGCTGTTCGGCGATCCCGACGTCGAACATCCGGTCGGGGTACTTCTCGCCGAACGCGGCGAGACCGGTCGGGCCCGCCATCGCCGCGGTGATCGCCACGATGTCCTGCCGGTGACTCGCCTGATCGATCAGCTCGGCCGAGAACACCGACGTCCAGTCGGCGGACGCCGATCCGGCCGACTTACCGGTGAGCGGGTCGATCACGCCGGTCGAGTGCATCTGATCGGCTACGTGGTTCTCGGCGGGCGCGTAACCCATGCCCTTGCGGGTGACGGCGTGGACGATGACCGGGCCACCGAACGCCTTCGCGCGGCGTAGCGCGGATTCGAGCGCGGCCTCGTCGTGCCCGTCGACCGGTCCCAGGTATTTGATGCCCAGGTCCGTGAACATCACCTGCGGGGCGACGGCGTCCTTGAGGCCCGCCTTCATGCCGTGCAGGACCGAGTAGGCGGTGCGGCCGACCCACGGAAGCTTCTTCACCATCCGGCGACCGCTGTCGAGGATGCGCTCGTATCCCGGCTGGAGGCGGAGGGCGGCGAGGTGGTCGGCGAGACCACCGATGGTCGGCGCGTACGAGCGGCCGTTGTCGTTGACGACGATCACCACCGAGCGGTCCTTGCCCGCCGCGATGTTGTTCAGGGCCTCCCAGCACATACCGCCGGTCAGCGCACCGTCACCCACGACGGCGACGACGTGGCGGTCCTGACCGGTCAGTTCGAAGGCCTTCGCGAGGCCGTCCGCGTACGACAGCGAAGCCGACGCGTGCGAGGACTCGACCCAGTCGTGATCGCTCTCCGCCCGGCACGGGTACCCGGACAGGCCACCCTGCTTGCGGAGCGAGTCGAAATCGTCCTTGCGGCCCGTGAGGATCTTGTGGACGTACGCCTGGTGGCCCGTGTCGAAGATGATCGGGTCGGCGGGCGACTCGAAGATGCGGTGCAACGCGAGGGTCAGCTCGACGACGCCCAGGTTGGGGCCGAGATGCCCACCGGTCGCCGCGACCTTCTGCACCAGGAACTCACGAATCTCCGCGGCGAGCTGCTTCATCTCCGCCGAATTCAGCTGACGAAGATCGTCAGGCGTCTGGATACGGGCAAGAACACCCAACGAGATCGCTCCCTCCGTGATGCACGCCGCCTTGCGTGCCTCTGCCGTGGCTTCGTGTCACGTCACAGTGGAACCAGTCTACGGAGCCGCCGGAGTGCGGGACACGCGGTATGGGCCGGTGCGGCCCCATATCGCGGGCTCGTCCTCGGGCATCCCGGCCACGGCCGTGACCGGCTTCACACAATTGTGACGCCGGACAGGCCCCTCGGAACACCCGACAGCGTCGTCAACAGCCTCTAGGGTCGACTCATGAGCACCGTCGTGGACGCGCTGATCGGGAACGTCTTCGCCGCGACCCGGGAGAACCGCAGCGGCGAGCTCGCCGACTACATTCCCGAACTCGCCGCGGTCGCCCCCGACTCGTTCGGAATCTGCATCGCCACCGTGGACGGCTACGTCTACGAGGTCGGCGACACCCGCCTGCCGTTCACGATCCAATCCATCTCGAAACCGTTCACGTACGCCCTGGCGCTCGCCGACCGCGGGTCCGCCGCCGTCGCGGAGAAGATCGACGTCGAACCGTCCGGGGAACCGTTCAACGAGATCAGCCTCGACCCGCGGACGGAACGACCGCGCAATCCCATGATCAACGCCGGGGCGATCACCGCGGCGTCGCTGGTGGCCGGGCCGGACCTGGACACCCGGTTCGAACGGATCCGGGCCACGTACTCGCGGTACGCGGGACGGGACCTGACGTTCAATCGGTCGGTGTACGAGTCCGAGTCTCGGACCGGGCACCGCAACCGGGCCATCGGCCACATGCTGCGCTCGTTCGACATCATCACCGGCGACCCCGACGAGGCGGTCGACCTCTACTTCCGCCAGTGCTCCATCGACGTGACGTGCCGGGACCTGAGCGTGATGGCTGCGACGATGGCGAACAACGGCGTCAACCCCGTCACCCGGGAGACGGTGCTCGAACCGGCCCTCGTCGAGCGGGTCCTGAGCGTGATGTCGACGTGCGGCATGTACGACGCCGCAGGCAAGTGGGTGTACGAGGTGGGGTTGCCTGCCAAGAGCGGCGTCGGCGGCGGCATCATCGCGGTCCTGCCGGGACAGATCGGCATCGCCGTCTACTCGCCGCGCCTCGACGAGCACGGCAACAGCGTGCGCGGGGTGGAGGCGTGCCGGGCCTTGTCGGCCGAGTTGGAGTTGCATTTCCTTCATGTCACCCGTGCCGCCCGTTCCGCGATCCGTGCCAGTTACTCCGTCGTCGACAGTCCGTCGCGGATGCGGCGCACTCCCGCCGAGCGGGCCGCTCTCGACGACGTCGGCAAGCGCAGCCGGATCTACGAGCTGCACGGGGACCTGCTCTTCGCCGGTGCAGAGTCCGCGGTCCGCGAGATCGGCGGGGTCGAGACCGAACTCGAGGTCGTGGTGGTCGACGTCCGGCGGGTGGACGACGTCGGCGGCATCGCGGGCCGCATGCTCGACAGTCTGCGCGACGAACTCACCCGTCGCGGCTGCGCTGTCGCTCTCGTCGATCCGGCGGGCATGCTTGGCTACACGCATTCGGATCTCAGCGGTACGAGTGGCCGCGTGTTCGCCGACCTCGAAGCCGCACTGCAGTGGTCCGAGGACACCCTCCTCGATCGACACTGCGCCACCCTTCGCCAGCCGGCAGCGATCGACGTCACGCAACATCCGGTGCTGGCCGGGCTTCGACCGGATCAGTTGCGGCGACTCACCCGCGACTTCGATATCCGCACGTTCGCTCGCGACGAGCAGATCATCCACCGGGGCGACAAGGCCTGCGGGCTGTTCCTGATCCTGTCGGGCCGCGTCAGCATGAGAGTCGCCGATTCCGGGGGCGCCGTGTACCGGATGATGACCCTGTCGACGGGCATGACCTTCGGCGAGATGACGATGCTGCTCGACTTGCGCTTTCTCAATGACGTGTGCGCCGACTCCGAGGTCACCGTCGCCGTACTCCCCGCGGACCGGTACGCCGACATGGCCGCCACCGAGCCCGGACTCAAACTCGCTCTCCTCGAACGACTGGCCGCCGGTGCCTACGAGCAACTCGACGTGATGCTGCGGTCGCTGCTGCGGCCCTGATCGAGGAATTCACGGGAAATCCGATTGCCCGAATCGGAAAAATCGGACAGGCTTGGGGCTCGGAATCGACGACGCTCGAATCGAAAGCAGGGTGCAATGCTCACAGCGGACAAGCTGGCCATCGAGACGACGGGACTCGTCAAGACATTCGGATCCACCCACGCGGTCGACGGTCTGGATCTGGCCGTCCCCCTCGGGGGCGTGTACGGCGTACTCGGACCGAACGGCGCGGGCAAGACCACCGCGATCCGGATGCTGGCCACGCTCCTGCCCCTCGACGGTGGAACGGCCACCGTGCTGGGGCACGACGTCGCGAGCGAGCCCGACGCCGTGCGCAGCAAGGTCTCTCTCACCGGACAGTTCGCCTCGCTCGACGAGGATCTGACGGGCAGCGAGAATCTGCTGCTGCTCGGCCGGCTGTACGGGTACACCCGCGCGGCGGCGCGTACCCGGTCCGAACAGTTGCTGACCGCCTTCGGGCTCGACGAAGCAGGCAACCGGCAGGTGAAGAACTATTCCGGCGGCATGCGCCGGAGGCTCGACATCGCGGCCAGCATCATCGTCACTCCGGAGATGATCTTCCTCGACGAGCCCACCACCGGTCTCGACCCCCGCAGCCGCAACCAGGTGTGGGAGATCGTCCGCGCACTGGTCGCCGGCGGAACGACGGTGCTGCTGACCACGCAGTACCTCGACGAGGCCGATCAACTCGCCGACCGGGTGGCCGTCATCGACCACGGCAAGGTGATCGCCGAGGGCACCACCGGCGAACTGAAGGCCTCCGTCGGATCGGGTGCACTGCACGTGCGGGTCACCGACATCGCGACCCGTCCGGCGGCGGCGGCGCTGTTGCGGGACGTGCTCGAGGTGCCGATCACCGAAGAAGCCGATCCGGCCGCACTCACCGCCCGTATCGACGACCCGGCCCGGGTCTCGCGGGCGCTGCCCGCACTCGACGACGCCGGAATCGCCGTCAGCACATTCGCATTGGGGCAACCGAGCCTCGACGAAGTCTTCCTCTCCCTCACCGGCCGACCCACCGAGGAGCATGCCTCATGACCTCCACCACCGACCGGACCGCCGACACCGCCACCGCTGTCGCCGACGTCCTGAAGATGCCCGGCCCGAGGCCCGCGCGACCCACCGCGTGGTCCACGTCCCTCTCGTTCGGCTGGCGGGCTCTGCTCAAGATCAAGCACGTCCCCGAGCAACTGTTCGACGTGACGATGTTCCCGATCATGTTCACGTTGATGTTCACGTACCTCTTCGGGGGTGCGCTGGCCGGTTCGACCAGCGCCTACGTCCAGTTCCTGTTGCCGGGCATCCTCGTGCAGACGGTCGTCATGATCACCATGTACACCGGGCTGACGCTCAACAAGGACATCGAGAAGGGGGTGTTCGACCGGTTCCGGTCGCTCCCGATCTGGCGTCCCTCCCCACTGGTGGGCGCGCTGCTCGGTGACGTCGTCCGCTACACGATCGCCTCGATCATCGTCCTGATCCTGGGGCTCGTGCTGGGGTTCCGCCCGGACGGCGGGCTCGTCGGTGTGGTGGCGTCGATCGGCCTGCTGCTGCTGTTCTCGTTCAGCCTGTCCTGGATCTGGACGATGTTCGCGATGCTCATGCGGACCGAGCAGGCCGTCATGGGCGTCTCGATGTTCATCCTGTTCCCGCTGACATTCGCCAGCAACATTTTCGTCGATCCCGCGACCATGCCGGGCTGGCTGCAGGCGTTCGTCAGCGTCAACCCGATCAGCAAGCTGGTGACATCCATTCGCGGGCTCATGGCCGGGACGGTGGAGATGGCGGATCTCGCCATCGTGTTCGGGTGGTGCGCCGGGTTCGTGGTGATCTTCGGACCGCTCACGATGCGCCTGTACAACCGTAAGTCGTAACGGTGGCGACGACCGATCACGCCGAGAGATCGGTGACGGTACGGGGATCCGGAATCGTCTCGGCGGTTCCGGATCTCGTCCGCGCCACCGTCACCGTGACCGCGACACGTGCCGCGGTGGCCGAGGCGTTCGAGGCCGTCGCCCGGTCCACCACTGCCGTCACGGACACCCTGCGCGGGTACGGCGTCTCGGGGCCCGACCTCGCGACCACCGGGCTCTCCGTGCATTCCGAGACCACCTGGACCGAGGGCCGGGGCAGCGAGGTGACCGGCTACACCGCCGCGACGACCCTGCAGATCACCGTCCGCGAGGCCGGAGCGCCCGCATCGTCACCGGCGCAGGTGGTGGCGGCCTGTGTCGGCGCGGGCGGCGACGCCATCCGTCTCGGCGGACTCGAATTCGACTTCTCCGATCCTGCCGCGCTGACGGCGACCGCCCGGGACCGGGCCTGGGCCGATGCTCTCGCCAAGGCGGAGCAGTACGCCTCGCTGTCGCGTCGTGTGCTGGGCGAGGTGCTCGACATCTCGGAAGTCGGCATCGGTGACGTGTCCCCGCGGCCGGTCGCGAAGGCGTTCGCGGCGGCCGACTCCCCGATCGCCGTCGAACGCGGCGAGAAGCCGACCCGGGTCGACGTTCGGGTGCGGTGGCGTCTCGCCTAGACCCGCGGGCCCCGCTGCTGGACCGACGCGGAGAACGTGTCGTTGAGCTGAGTCAGCGACGTCACCGCCGCCAGCGCCTGTTCTTGCGACCAGCCTTCGAGCATGCCGCGCAGCCGTTCGGCCCGGCGCTCGGTCGTCTCGCGCAGAATGTCCATCCCGTTCGGCGACACCCGAATGCGGGAGGCACGCTTGTCGTGGGGGTCGGCGGCGCGCGACACATATCCCGCGTCGACCAGTTCGGAAATCTGCCTGCTCAGCGAGGACTGGCTGACGCACAGGTCGGCGGCCAGTTCGTTCTGGCGGCACTCCCCCCGTGCGGCGAGCACGAAGAGCACGCTCGTCAACGCGGGCGGGATCGGGGTCTCGCCGCTCGCGGAGACGACCGCCCGCAGTGATCGCCCGAGTGCGAACACCGCATCGACGAGCGCTTGCGCAGTATCTGCCTGTACCGACATCCAGTCCCCGTCCCACACACCCACTACTTGCGGGCCGACTATAGCGTTTTGTTGCGTTCGGTAAACATCGATGCGCCGGTGTCAGCGCGCCAGCAACGCAATGCACTCCACGTGGTGGGTGAGAGGGAACGCATCGAACGCGCGCAGCTCGTCGACATGATATCCCTGCGCGAGGTACAGACCGATGTCACGGGCGAACGACGCCGGGTCGCACCCCACGTGCACGACCCGCTCGGCGCCCGCGGCGGCGACCGCCTCGATCACCTCACGTCCCGCACCCGCACGCGGCGGATCGAGCACTACGACCCGTGGCGGGGAGGCGAGTCCGGAGATCGCGCGCTCGACCCGATCCGCGTGGAAGCGTACCTGCGGGAGGTCGGAGAGCGCGGCCTTCCCGTCCGAGACGGCCTGGCGCGAGGACTCGACGGAATCCACGTGACCGGCCGGCCCGGCACCGTGGGCGAGGGCGGCGGCGAACACACCCACTCCCCCGTACAGGTCCCATGCGGTCTCGCCCCCGGACATCCCGGCCCATTCGGAGACCACGGCCGAATACGTCTCCGCGGCCCCGCGATGCGCCTGCCAGAACCCGGTGGCGGCCAGCGCCCATTCGCGGTCGCGCACCCGCTCCACCGGGCGACCCGATCCGACGACCACCCGCTCGGCGCGTGGCGCACCGCTGGCAGCGCGGCGGGCCATGGCACCGCGGCGCCCGGGACTCGTGCGGCCGGTCCGCGACACCTTCGGCGGAGCGATCTCGACCACGTGCCGCTCCCCCGCGCCGTCGAGAACGATCTGCACCTCGCTGCCGGGCTTCCAATCATGCTCGCCCACACCGTCGTAGGCGGACGACACGATCTGCGGGCACGCGAGGTCCGTGACGATCCCGGAACTGCGGTGGCGGTGATAGCCGGGGCGGCCGTCCGGGTCGACGGCCAGCCGTACCCGCGTGCGCCAGCCGGTGCCGTCGCCGGTGCCGGGCAGTTCCTCGACGTCCACTTCCCACTGCAATCGCGCGAGCCGAGCCAACTGCTCGGACACGACCTGCGCCTTCATGTCCCGCTGCACGTGCAGGCTCGCGTGCGAGAAGTCGCAACATCCCGCACCACCCGGACCCGACACCGGGCACACCGGGGTGACCCGCTCCGGGGACGCGTCGAGGATCTCGACCGCGTCGGCCCGGCAGTAGGACCCGCCGCGGTCCTCGGTGACGAGGGCGATCACCCGCTCGCCGGGTAGTCCGTGCCGGACGAAGACCACGCGGCCCTCGTGCCGGGCGACGACGAAACCGCCGTGCCCGGGATTTCCCAGCCGCAGTTCGAGGCGGCGGTCCGACCAGTTCTCACTCAACGCTTCTCACCCGTCACTTGTCGTCGGGTTCGTAGCCGCGGCGTGAGGCCCCGGCCGTGTATTCGATGTTCAGTGTCTTCGCCTTCTCGGACGAGTTCAATTGCCACGGAACGCTGGTGACCATCACACCCGGCTGGAACAGCAGGCGGCTCTTGAGCCGCAGCGCACTCTGGTTGTGCAGGATCTGCTCCCACCAGTGCCCCACCACGTACTCGGGGATGAACACGGTGACGACGTCCCGCGGTGAGTCCTTCCGGACGCGCCGCACATAGTCGAGCACGGGTTTGGTGATCTCGCGGTACGGCGACTCGATCACCTTGAGTGGCACCGCGATGTCACTCTTCTCCCACTGGCGCACGAGTGCCCGGGTGTCGGGTTCGTCGACGTTGACCGTGATCGCCTCGAGGGTGTCCGGCCGTGTGGCCCGGGCATAGGCGAGCGCGCGCATGGTCGGCATGTGCAGCTTGGAGACGAGGACGATGGAGTGAGTCCGGCTGGGCAGCACCCCGTCCCATTCCTGTTCCTCGAGCTCCCGGGCGACGCTGTCGTAGTGCTTCCGGATCATCTTCATCACGACGAAGATCGCGACCATGGCCACGATCGCGATCCAGGCGCCTGCCGCGAACTTCGTGATGAGCACGATGATCAGGACGGCACCGGTCATGGCGAGGCCGATGGAGTTGATCACCCGGGAGCGGTGCATCCGCCGGCGCTGAGCCGGGTCGTTCTCGGTCTTCAGGTGCCGGGTCCAGTGCCGGATCATGCCCGTCTGGCTCAGCACGAACGAGACGAACACGCCGACGATGTACAGCTGGATCAGCTTGGTCACCTCGGCGCCGAACAGGACGACGAACGCGATCGCGGCCCCGGACAGGAACAGGATGCCGTTGCTGAACGCCAGGCGGTCGCCGCGGGTGTGCAGCTGACGGGGCAGGTAGCGGTCCTGCGCGAGGATCGAGCCGAGCACGGGGAATCCGTTGAAGGCCGTGTTGGCGGCCAGCACGAGGATCAGGGCCGTCACGATGGCGATGAAGTAGAAGCCGATGGGGAACCCGCCGAACACCGTCTCCGCGATCTGCGCGATCAGCGTCTTCTGGTGATACCCGGCGGGGGCACCGATCAGCTGTTCGGCCGGGCTGTGCGCGTACACGATACCGATCTTCTGGGCCAGGATGATGATGCCCATCAGCAGCACGATGGCAATCGATCCCAGCAGCAGCAGCGTGGTGGCCGCGTTGCGGGACTTGGGCTTCTGGAACGCGGGAACACCGTTGCTGATCGCCTCGACACCGGTCAGTGCCGCACAGCCGGAGGAGAAGGCCCGCGCGATCAGGAACGCGAACGCGATCCCGTACAGGTGGGAGTCTTCTGCCTCCAGCTCGAATCCGGACGATTCGGCGCGCAGGTCGTCGCCCAGCACGAAGATCTGGAAGAACCCCCATAGCAGCATGAGCGCCATGCCGGCGATGAACGCGTACGTCGGGATCGCGAAGGCGGCACCGGATTCACGGATGCCCCGCAGGTTGATGGCGGTCAGCAGCACGATGGCCGCGACCGCGAACAGCACCTTGTGCTGGGCCACGAACGGCACCGCCGAACCGATGTTGGACGCGGCCGACGAGATGGAGACCGCCACCGTGAGGACGTAGTCCACCAGGAGGGCGCTACCCACGGTCAGACCCGCGTTGGGACCGAGATTGACGGTCGCGACCTCGTAGTCGCCGCCGCCCGACGGGTAGGCGTGCACGTTCTGCCGGTAACTGGCGACCACCACCGCCATCACCGCGGCGACGGCGAGTCCGATCCAGGGGGTGTAGGCGTAGGCGGAGATGCCCGCCACCGACAGCACGAGGAAGATTTCCTCGGGGGCGTAGGCCACCGACGACATCGCGTCGGAGGCGAAGACCGGGAGGGCGATCCTCTTGGGAAGCAGCGTGTGCCCGAGCTTGTCGCTCCGGAAGGGTCTGCCTAGCAGTAGCCGCTTTGTGGCGGTCGAGAGCTTTGACACTGCCAAAGCGTAAGCCGTCCGCAGAAAACCTGGACCCTCACCCACCAATGTGTCCGGATTGCGATCTCTGTCTCGGTTGCTCTTCCGCCTGGGCACTGTACGGTTCGATTCGGTACGCACGTACTCGAGACGTGACGCCAGAGCCCATGAACGGAGTACAAGGTGTATGTGGTCATCATGGGATGCGGCCGGGTCGGCTCATCCCTCGCTGGCTCGCTGACCCGGATCGGCCACGAGGTCGCGGTCATCGACCGCGACCCTGCCGCATTCCTGCGTCTCGAACCCGACTTCCCCGGCCATACCGTCGTCGGGATGGGGTTCGACCGTGATGTGCTGGTCAAGTCCGGTATCGAGCGCGCAGAGGCATTCGCTGCGGTGTCGTCCGGAGACAACTCCAACATCATTTCCGCGCGTGTCGCCCGGGAGACGTTCGGCGTGGAACGCGTCGTCGCCCGGATCTACGACGCCAAGCGTGCCGCCGTGTACGAGCGGCTCGGGATCCCCACCGTCGCGACCGTCCCGTGGTCGACGGACCGCTTCCTGCACACCCTCACCCGCGACAGCCAGACCGCCAAGTGGCGCGATCCGTCCGGAACCGTCGCGGTCACCGAGTTGTCCCTGCACGAGGATTGGATCGGCAGGCCGGTCGCCGAACTCGAGGCCGCGACGAATTCGCGTGTCGCGTTCATCATCCGCTTCGGCACCGGCGTCCTTCCCGACCGCAAGACCGTCTTCCAGGCCGACGACCAGGTATACATCGCGGCTGTGTCGGGAACGGTGGCCGAGGCCGTCGCGCTCGCGGGCAATCCCCCGCCTTCGGACAACTGAGACGGCAGTGAGAATGTTCACGATCGACCACCCGAACGGAAGCAATCGATGAGAGTCGCAATCGCAGGAGCCGGCGCAGTCGGACGCTCGATCGCGCGCGAACTGGTCCGCAGCGAACACGACGTCATGCTGATCGAGCGCAAGCTCGAGCACGTCGAGCAGGAGTCGGTGCCCGAGGCGACCTGGGTCCACGCCGACGCGTGCGAGCTGAGCAGCCTCGAAGCCGCATCCCTCGAAACCTACGAGGTGGTGATCGCGGCCACCGGTGACGACAAGGCCAACCTGGTCCTCAGCCTCCTCGCGAAAACCGAGTTCGGGGTCAGCCGTGTGGTCGCCCGCGTCAACGACCCCCGCAATGAGTGGTTGTTCGACGAATCCTGGGGAGTCGACGTCGCCGTCTCCACCCCCCGGATGCTCGCCTCGCTGGTGGAGGAGGCGGTGTCGGTCGGCGACCTCGTGCGGCTGATGACGCTGCGCCAGGGGCAGGCCAACCTCGTCGAGGTCACGCTGCCCGACAACACCCCGCTCGCCGGGAAACCCGTCCGCAAACTGCAATTGCCCCGCGATGCCGCACTGGTCACCATCCTCCGCGGCGGACGGGTCATCGTGCCGCAGCAGGACGATCCGCTCGAGGGCGGCGACGAACTGCTGTTCGTCGCGTCGGTGGACGTCGAGGACGACCTGCGCACGGCCGTCGGGCTCTCCTGACCCGGCAGGGACCGATCGACACCCGGGATCCGTCGAGTACCGCCGCAACACCCGAGAGCACCGTCGTCACCTGCGGGTGCACCCGGTGTGCCTTTACGTCATGACATTCGCGTCGAAGCATCCCGAGTACCAGGACCTCGTGGCCTGATCGGTTCGGCGACTTCGTCTCCGCCACAACCGGTCTGCGCCCCCGCGGTCCCCGCCGAGGGCCGCGCTCAGGTGCGGCCGGGCTCGTCGCGGGGGCCGCCCGCTTCCGTGTCGTCCGTCGGCTCGACGGCGTCGTCCGAGGGTCCCGGTTCGACGATCCGGTCTGCCCGGCGCACAGCCCAGATCGTCACCAGGAGAGCCAATCCCGCCAGCGGCCAGCCCATCGCGATGCGCGCGAACGCGAGCCAGCCGGTCTGGTCCGAATCATAGAGTTGCGACTGCACCAGGTACCGGGCCGCGAACACCAGCGCCCAGGCGGCAGTGGCCACGTCGTAGGCACGTACCGCGCCGCGATGGCGCCGCCAGAGGTTGCCGTGGCCGTTGAGGAATCCCCAGATCAGGCCGACGAGCGGCCAGCGCACCAGAATCGAGATCAGGAACACCGCCCCGTACGCGAGGCTCGTGTAGATCCCGAACAGGAAGTACCCTTTGGCATCGCCCGTGCGGTAGGCGATGAACGCGGAGATGCCGACACCGAAGAACCCGGACACCGCGGGCTGGATGGGGCTGTGGCGGACGAGGCGCCAGACGAGAATGGCAACGGCGACACCGAGGGCCGCCCAGATCGCCGGACCCAGGCCCCACACACCGTTGACCGGAACGAAGACCAGGATGGGCAGGGTCGAATAGATCAGCCCGCTGATCCCACCGAGCTGTTCGAGTATGGATTGCTGCTTCGTTTCGGTCACTCAACGAGAGTGCCACACGAGACGGCCGCTACGATTCGCCGCGCAGCTCGTAATACGGGTTGAAGATCACCTTCTGGCCGTCGCGTTCGCCGACACGGCCACGAACGAGCAGGGTCTTCCCCGGCTCGATGCCCGGAATTCTCCGTCGGCCGATCCACACCAACTTGATCTGTTCCGTGCCGTCGAAGAATTCGGCTTCGATGCTGGCGTTCCCGGACTTCGGACAGGCTTCGACACTACGGAGCCGTCCCAGCATGGTGACCTCTTCGCCGCGGCTGCAGTCGCAGGCACGTTGTGCGCCGGACGCCTGAGACGTCTCGGCCATTTCCTCGGCGTCCAGCTGCTCGAGGTCCTCGGTGAGCCTGCGAGTCAGCCGACGAAAATATCCTGCCGTGGCGGGTGCCATTGCGCGCTCCTGGAGCATGTGCGACGCGAGATCTTCGCGCCGCTCGTAGGGCTGTGTATTCGCCACTGTAGACCCATTGGTTCCCGTCAACCACACCACCGGAAGAGCGCTGTGACGGACGAGGCAGGATCATCTCATGCCCTCTGATGATCGGCCGTCCGTGGCCGTTGTGCTCCCGGGTACGGGATCCGACGCGGACTTCGTGGCCCGCGCCTTCACCGAGCCTCTGACCTGCCGTGGAGTTCACACGGCCGCAGTCGAACCCGATCCCCGTCGAGTCGTCGGAAGCTACGTCGACGCCCTCGACGCCGCGGCCGCGCAGCACGGGCGGATCCTCGTCGGCGGGGTCTCCATCGGGGCCGCCGTGGCGCTGCAGTGGGCAGGATCACACCCGGATCGCGTCGCGGGGGTTCTCGCGGCGCTGCCCGCGTGGACCGGGACCGCCGCGGACGCTCCCGCCGCCGCCAGCGCCCGGTTCACCGCGGCCCGGCTGCGGGCGGACGGCCTCGAACAGGTCACCGCCGAGATGATCGCCTCCAGCCCGGCCTGGCTGGGCCGGGAACTGGCGAAATCCTGGCGATCGCAGTGGCCGCACCTTCCCGCCGCGCTGGACGAGGCGTCCGAGTATCACGCCCCCGGTGTGGGCGACCTCGAGCGCATCACGGCGCCGGTGGGGATCGCTGCCGCCACCGACGACGCCGTGCATCCCCTCGAGGTCGCCCGCACGTGGTCCGAACGACTACCGCACGCGGGCCTCGTCACGGTGTCGCTGGACGAGATCGGCGCCGACCCGGCGGTTCTCGGCTACGCCACCCTCAGTGCGCTCGACTCGGTCCTGCACACGACCTGAGCCGCGAATCTCCGGGGCCGGGATCAGCGACCGAGTTGCTGCATCGCCGAACCCGATTCGCCGCGACGTTGCTGCGGCTGAGCCGGGGCTTCCGCGGGCGGCGCCTGCTGTTCGCCCTGCGGACCCGCCGGAGCCGGCTGCTGCGGAGCGGGCTGCTGCGGAACGGCACCCTGCTGCTGCGCCAACTGCTGCTGGTGTGCGACGGCCAGCTGCTGGGCGAGGGCCTCGGGCAGGACCACCGGCAGCGGGGTCCGCACCGGGTTCGGCTCGTTTCCCCGCTTCACGACGGTGTCGCGCAGGATCGCCCTGGCGGTCGCGACGAGCTCCGAGTCGGCCGTGTTGCCGCCGCTCGGTCCCGCGACCACACAGCGCACCATCCACCGGTAGCCGTCGACGCCGATGAAGCGCAGGTCGGCGTTCGGGGTGACGGCGAAGACCTCGCGCCCCCACGGTCCGCTCTCGACGCTCACCGTCGCGTTGTCGTTGCGCAGCGATTCGGCGAGGTCGCCCGCGACTTCCCGCCACTGGCCGGGAGACTTCGGGGCGGCATACGCCGCCACGGTGATGCGCCCGTGCTGGGTGACGAGATGCACGGCCTGCGGCGAACCGTCCGGCGCCATCTCTACCTGCAACTGGGCGCCCTGGGGCATCGGCACGAGGACCGAACCGAGGTCGAGGCGGGTTCCCACCTCGCCGACGGTGAGATCGGCGCCCGACTCGAGGTCGTCGGCGTCGTACGGACCGCCGTCCACCTCGGTCACGGCGTCGTAGTCGTCCTCGTAATCCGCCTCCTCGTAATCCGCGTCGCCGTCGCCGGCCGCGGCGTCCGTCTCGGCGTCCTCGAAGAAACCGGACCGGCCGTCCTCGGCTTCCTTCTTCTTACGACGTCCGAACATGATCAGACTCCTTCACTGGCATTGCCGACAAGGCTGGCGTGGCCTCCGCTCGACCCGTGCCCGTCACTGCCGCGGGTGGTGCCGTCGAGCGACTGGACCTCGACGAACGACACCAGTTCGACACGCTGCACGAGAAGCTGGGCGATCCGGTCGCCCCGGCGGATCTCGATCGGGGTCTCGAGATCGTGATTGATCAGGCACACCTTGATCTCGCCGCGGTACCCGGCATCGATGGTGCCGGGGGTGTTGACCACCGACAGACCCGATTTTGCGGCCAGCCCGGATCGGGGGTGGATCAGCCCGACCGTGCCCAGGGGCAGCGCGATCGCGATGCCGGTTCCGACGAGGACTCGGCGCCCCGGCTCGATGGTCACGTCGATGGTGCTGCACAGGTCGACACCGGCGTCGCCGTCGTGCGCACGCTGCGGGACCGGAATGTCGGGGTCCAGCCGCTGGAGGGCGACGGGCGGAAGGGCGGGGGTCGCGGCGGGAGAATGGCCGGGAGATAGGTCGCTCACGTGCACCGAGCCTACTCTCAGACACCGACTATCCTGGTCGGGTGTCACAAACGTCCCGGCCCGAAGTCGCGCCCACCGATAACACCTCGCCCGTGCTGTACTCCGAGCGCCTGTGGGTGCCCGTCTGGTGGTGGGCAGTGGGCTTGTTCGTCGCCGGTCTGCTCGCTGCGGAGGTGCACATGGGTGCGCCGGGACTGCGTGCGTGGCTGCCGTACGTCCTCCTGCTCCCTCTGCCCGTGTGGGGCCTCGTCTGGCTCAGCCGCCTCCGCGTCGAGGTCGTGGAGGAACCGAACGGTGTCCACCTGCGGGTCGGACAGGCGCATCTGCCGCTGGACGTCATCGCGCGGGTCGCCGAGGTTCCCGGTTCGGCGAAGAGCGCGGCTCTCGGTCGCCAGCTCGACCCCGCCGCCTTCGTGCAACACCGGGTCTGGGTCAAGCCGATGGCACTGATCGTGCTCGACGACCCCGAGGACCCGACCCCCTACTGGTTGATCAGCACACGACGGCCGGCCGAGTTGCTGGCCGCCGTCAACCGTGCCCGCCCGCAGGCGGACGGAGACTGATCGGACGGTGGGCCTCCCACCGTCCGCCTCTCGTACTCGCCGCCGCTCAGGCCGCGCAGTCCCTGCACACCAGCACTCCGCCCGCGTCGCTGGCGAGCCGGCTGCGGTGGTGCACCAGGAAACAGCTCGAACACGTGAACTCGTCGGCCTGCTTCGGAACGACCCGCACCGAGAGCTCTTCACCGGACAGATCCGCGCCGGGCAGTTCGAACGATTCCGCGGTGTCGGACTCGTCGACGTCGACAACAGCCGACTGAGCCTCGTTGCGTCGCGCCTTCAGTTCCTCCAGCGAATCCTCCGAAACCTCGTCGGACTCTGTTCGCCGCGGTGCGTCGTAGTCAGTTGCCATGTCGCCTTCCCCTCATCCTCTTCCGTGTATCCCGGCCCGTGCGGTACGTCGAACCGATTGCCGGTCGACCGCCCACACGAAAACCGCCTCGGCGCAGATCACACCCTGCGGCTGCACAACGCTGCAGCGGATGGGTTCGTGCCCGGAACCAGGCCCCGGAAACATGATCTACGCCTCTTTTGTCATCTATTGCCGACCCTCGTTCTGCACGCTTTGAACGACTGGGGCCGCCAGACAGTAGCCGAAGGAAGTACAAAAGTCGTAACCGAATCGACCGATCGCGCAAATTGTCTGCTAATCGTCACCAACACCACAGCAAGCTGTGACATTCCACAACGGGGACGGGTTCGGGGTTATGACGTGCCAGGGATCTAAGGTAGGTGCCGAACCTGCGCCACGACGTGTGGCCGGGCCCTGTATCGGTGCGCTGTACGGGTGCAACGTACGAAGCGCAGTTCGTAGGAGAGGTCGAGGCACACTGTGGTTTCACTGATCACCGAAGGCAGCCCGCTCGACGACAAGGGTCGTCCGTTCCGGCGGCGGCGGGCGATGCCGATCCTCGTGGTGTTCGCCGTCCTCGCCCTGCTCGGCGCCGTCGTGTGGATCGGCGTCCTCGGCGACGACGAGGATCTGGCCACCACCGTCGACTGCAACCCTCCGCAGCCGGCCGCGCAGCCCGTCGACCCCGCCGCCCCGCCGCAGCAGGCACTGGGCGAGAAGGTCGACGGTTCGACCCTGCGGGACGTGGAGCCTGCCGCACTGTCCGCCACCAAGGTGCGCGTGTTCAACGCCAACGGCGAGCACGGCCAGGCGGCGCAGGTGGCCGCACAGCTCAGCGACTACGGGTTCGCGAGCGCACCCGACGTCCAGGCGGGCAACGACCCGGTCTACGTCGACCAGAACATGCAGTGCCAGGGGCAGCTGCGGTTCGGCCCCGACGGCGCCGCCGCCGCGAGCGCACTCTGGCTGGTGGCCCCGTGCGCCGAACTCATCCAGGACACCCGCACCGACGACACGGTCGACCTCGCCCTCGGCACCTACTTCCGCAAGATCTCGCCGAACACCGACGCCGAAGAAGTCCTGCGGTCCCTGAAGGATCCGCCGCCCGGAACCCAGCCCGCCCCCCTCGACATCGACCTCCTCAAGGCGGCGCGCACCGCCCGCTGCTGACCGGCGGTCACCCTTCCGGGATCGGGGCGTCCACCCCGATCTCGGCGAACAGCGCGTCCAGCGCGTCCGCGATCCCGGGGGCCGCGGCCACCACCACGTCGCCGTCCGCACTCGACGTCTGAGGGGAGGGGATTCGCACGCGGGCCCCCGCCTCGGTGGCGATCAGCGACCCCGCGGCCCAGTCCCACGGGCTCAGCCCGTGTTCGAAGTGGGCGTCGACACGGCCGGCCGCGACCATGCACAGATCGAGGGCCGCCGAGCCGATCCGGCGGATGTCCCGCACCCTCGGCAGGATGTCCGCGATGAGAGCGCCCTGCGCCTCGCGCCGCGCCGCGCCGTACCCGAATCCGGTGGCGAGCAACGCCATCGACACGTCGGTGACCGGGTTGCACCGGAGGTTGCTCACCCGTCCGTCCGCGTCGGTGAGGGTTGCCCCGCCGCCGCGTGCCGCCGCGTAGGTCGATCGGGCCGCCACGTCGACGACGGCCCCGGCGACGGACACGCCGTCGATCTGGGCGGCCACGGAGACGGCGTACGCCGGGACGCCGTACAGAAAGTTCACGGTGCCGTCGATCGGATCCACGATCCACCGCACCTCGGCGGCGGAATCCTCCTCTCCCCCACCTTCTTCGCCGAGGATCGCGTCGCCGGGGCGAAGCTCCGCGAGCCGGTCGCGGATGACCTGCTCGCTCTCGGTGTCGACCACCGTGACCGGGTCGGTCGGGGTGCTCTTCGACGCAACGGAATCGCCGGATCCCGCTCGCTTCCCGACGTTTCCGAAGACCTCGGGCCGTCGCGCCCGGACATGGGCGGCGGCTTCCTCGGCCACCGCCACGGCGACCTCGAGCAGTCGCCGGGGATCGGTGCCGACATGGCCTGGCGCGGACTCTGAACTCTGGGCTGCATGCACCCACCCATCGGAACACACTTTCGCTGCCTCACACCACCGCTGACGTTTCGCACAGCTGGTGTCATCGCCCACCGAACACGCGCCGACACACTAGTGTGACGGACAGCAGCAGAGCGCCGGAGAACACGTCGTCGTCGACACGAAGGAGCACACGCCATGACCAAAACGGGGTTCGGTGTCGACGTCGGAGGCAGCGGCGTCAAGGGTGGCGTCGTGGATCTCGAGACTGGCCAGCTGGTCGGGGACCGCATCAAGCTTCTCACTCCCCAGCCTTCCACTCCGGAGGCGGTTGCGGAGACCGTCGCCGAGATCATCCGCCAGGCAGAATGGAACGGACCGGTCGGTATAACCCTGCCGAGCGTCGTCACCGGCGGTGTGGCGCGATCCGCCGCCAACATCGACAAGAAGTGGATCGGGACGGACGCCCGCGCGTTGTTCTCCGACGCACTCGGCGGCCGGCTCGTCACCGTCCTCAACGACGCGGATGCCGCGGGGATAGCGGAGGACGCGCTCGGCGCCGGCAAGGACGCGAAGGGGGTCGTCATCCTCCTCACGTTCGGCACCGGCATCGGCTCGGCGATCCTCCACAACGGCGTCCTGCTCCCCAACACCGAGTTCGGGCACATGGAGGTGGACGGCAAGGAAGCCGAGCACCGGGCGGCTTCCTCGGTCAAGGAGAAGAAGGATCAGTCGTACAAGGAATGGGCCGGCGAGGTGAGCCGTGTCCTCACCCGCTTCGAGAACCTCCTGTGGCCGGATCTGTTCATCGCGGGCGGCGGAATCAGCCGGAAGAACGAGAAGTGGATCCCGCATCTGACCAACAGGACACCCGTCGTACCTGCTGCGCTGCTGAATACGGCGGGCATCGTCGGCGCTGCGCTCGCAGTGGAAACGGGCATCGCTCCGTAACTAATTCGGATGGGTCGTTACAATGGAAGAGCCCGGCTGCGCGCCGGCGAAACCAGTAGACCTCTCCGCCGGATGACCACTCTGGCGTGACGCCGCACGACACCGTCACGAAAGGGCGTACGTGGCAGCCACCGATACACGTCAGACTGCTGATTCGACTTCGGAGTCAGGACCGGAAGCACCAGTCGGAGCGGCAGCCACCGGCACTGCTCCGGCAGCCGAGGAAGCTTCCGCGAAGAAGCCGGCGGCCAAGAAGGCTCCCGCCAAGAAGGCAGCAGCGAAGAAGGCTCCCGCCAAGAAGGCGGCAGCCAAGAAGGCGGGCGGCAAGAAGGCCACGGCCGGTAAGGGCGCGGACGGCGAGGACGTCGACGAAGACTCCGCCGACATGGAAGACATCGACATCACCGAGGGCGACCTCGCCGAGGTCGAGTCCGATGTCGTCGAGGTCGTCGCGGTCGGCGAAGACGAGGAGACCGAGGAGCCGTCCGAGAAGGACAAGGCCTCCGGCGACTTCGTGTGGGACGAGGAGGAGTCCGAAGCGCTCCGCCAGGCCCGCAAGGACGCCGAACTGACCGCGTCCGCCGACTCGGTCCGTGCCTACCTCAAGCAGATCGGCAAGGTCGCCCTCCTCAACGCCGAAGAGGAGGTCGAGCTCGCCAAGCGGATCGAGGCCGGGCTCTACGCGACCCAGATCATGCAGGAGCTGTCCGATTCCGGCGAGAAGCTCCCCGCCGCCCAGCGCCGGGACATGAGCTGGATCTGCCGCGACGGAAACCGCGCCAAGAACCACCTCCTCGAGGCGAACCTCCGCCTCGTCGTGTCGCTGGCGAAGCGCTACACCGGCCGCGGCATGGCGTTCCTCGACCTGATCCAGGAAGGCAACCTGGGCCTCATCCGTGCCGTCGAGAAGTTCGACTACACCAAGGGCTACAAGTTCTCGACCTACGCCACCTGGTGGATCCGTCAGGCCATCACCCGCGCGATGGCCGACCAGGCCCGCACCATCCGCATCCCGGTGCACATGGTGGAGGTCATCAACAAGCTCGGCCGCATCCAGCGTGAACTCCTGCAGGACCTGGGCCGTGAGCCCACTCCCGAAGAGCTCGCCAAGGAAATGGACATCACGCCCGAGAAGGTGCTGGAGATCCAGCAGTACGCTCGTGAGCCCATCTCCCTCGACCAGACGATCGGCGACGAGGGCGACAGCCAGCTCGGCGACTTCATCGAGGACTCCGAGGCCGTCGTGGCCGTCGACGCCGTGTCGTTCACCCTGCTGCAGGATCAGCTGCAGTCGGTGCTCGAGACGCTGTCCGAGCGTGAAGCGGGCGTCGTGCGCCTGCGCTTCGGCCTGACCGACGGACAGCCCCGCACCCTCGACGAGATCGGCCAGGTCTACGGGGTCACGCGTGAGCGCATCCGTCAGATCGAGTCCAAGACCATGTCGAAGCTGCGCCACCCGTCCCGGTCGCAGGTGCTGCGCGACTACCTGGACTGACGAAACACACCTCGATGCCCCCGGACTCCGAGCGAGTCCGGGGGCATTGTCGTCTGCGGCCCGCTACGCGCTGGTGCGAACCCGGATCCAGACACCTGCCACCGGTTCGACGACGCGGGCCGCCACCGGGCCGATGACGGCCATCAGGAGGACGTACGCGGTGGCGAGTGCCACGAGTTCGCTCTCCACCGCTCCGGCCGACAACGCCAGGCCGGCGATGACGATCGAGAACTCGCCGCGCGCGATCAACGCGACTCCGGCCCGGGCCCGGCCCAGCCGCCCGACGCCCTGTTGTTTCGCCGCCCACGCGCCGGTGATCATCTTCGTCAGCGCCGTGACGACGGCGAGGAGGACGGCCCAGCCGAGCACCGGCGGGATCGCACGGGGATCGGTGTTGAGCCCGAACACCACGAAGAACATCGCCGCGAACAGATCACGGAGCGGTTCGAGGACACGGCTCGCGTTGTGGGCGGTCGTACCGGAGATCGCGATCCCCAGGAGGAACGCCCCGACCGCGGCCGAGACCTGCATCGCCGAGCTGATCCCCGCCACGAGTAGTGCGGCACCGAGCAGTTTCAGGAGCAGGGTCTCGCTGTCCGGGCTGTCCAGCAGAGCGGAAACATAGCGGCCGTACCGCAGGGCGATCACGAGGACGACCGAGATCACGACGAGGGAGATGCCCACCGCCTCGAGTCCACCGGCGAAACTGACGCCGGCGAGGAGGGCCGTCAAAATCGGTAGGTAGACGGCCATCGCGAGGTCCTCGAACACGAGAATCGAGAGCACGACCGGCGTTTCACGGTTACCGAGCCGACCCAGGTCGCTCAGCACCTTCGCGATGATGCCCGACGACGAGATGTAGGTGACGCCGGCCATCACGACCGCGCCGGTGGTCCCCCACCCCAGCATCAGGGCGACGACCGCGCCGGGCGCGGCGTTGAGGACGGCGTCCACGACACCGGCCATCCACGACCGTCGCAGCCCGGTGACGAGTTCCGACGCGGTGTATTCGAGCCCGAGCAGAAGCAGGAGAAGAACCACCCCGATCTCGCTCGCCAGGTGACTGAACTCGCTGATGTCGCCGAGGTTGACGAATCCGCCGCTGCCGAAGCAGAGTCCGCCGAGGAGATAGAATGGGATCGGCGACATGCCGAATTGAGCGGCCAGACGGCCCAGCAATCCGAGCGCGAAGAACACCGCGCCCAGTTCGATGAGCGCGAGCGTGGTGGTGTTCACGGGACCGTCAGCCGTTGGCCAGGAGCTTGGCTGACGCGTCCAGTCCGTCTGTGGTTCCGACGGCGACCAGGAGGTCACCGGAGGTGAGCAGGAAGTCGGGCTTCGGTGACGGGTACACCTGACCGGCCCGCATGACCGCGACGATCGAGACCCCGGTGCGGGTGCGCATCGCCGTGTCGCCGAGCGAGCGGCCGTCGAACCGGGAGTCCTCCTTGATGTACAGCTGCTTGGTGCGGATGCCGGGCAGGTCCCGGTGCTCCTCCTCCAGCTGCGCCACCAGTTGCGGTGCCCCCAGCAGATTGCTGAGGACTGCCGCCTCCTCGGTGGTGAGCGGCACGGACGCAGCGCACGCATCGGGATCGTCGGCCTTCGAGACGATCAGATCGGTGCGACCGTCGCGATGGGTGATGACACCGATGCGGCGACCGGCGGCGAGTTCGAAGTCCTTACGCACCCCGATACCCGGTAGTGGCGTCACTTCAACGTTCATGCCTCCACGGTAGACCGATCGGTGTGCCCACCGCGGAAGGCTCGCGTCAGCGCCGGGCCGGGAACGTTCCGTCGGCGTCGGGGCGGTACTCCTCGACCGCGGTGACCGCCGTGACGGGCAGCGGCCCGTACAGGTGTGGAAACAGCATCGACGCCGGATCGGCCGGTACGCCCGGCTCCCATTTCACCGGCGCACTGAGCGCGGCGGGGTCGAGTCTCAGCAGAACGAGGTCCGTGCGGCCGGCGAACAACCTGTTGGCGGGCAGATGTACCTGGGCGGGCGTCGAGAGGTGCACGAAACCGTCCGTCGCGAACGTCGCGGGCACTCGGGTGCCTTCGCGTTCCGCGGTGCGCCATTCGTCGCGGCTGCAGATGTGGACCAGCTGGTCTTCGGATTTCACTCGGTGAGACTAGCGTCACGCCCGAAAACGAATCAGCTGTCAGCGAACTCGGACCGCGCGGTCTGTGCACATCTGCGCTCGTCACGTCCCTGACGGCGCGTTTCCGGCGCGTTTCGTGTGTGATGCAACACTGAGAAACGCCGACGGGAACAACGCGTAAACCCCAAACGTCTGACAGAGTAGATCCACCGCGCCACCCCCGACGCGGCGGACCAAGGCCCCAGGCACTCGGCATCAGTCGAAGCCAGTACGGAGGAGTCATGCCCGGAACACTGACCAGCCCCCCGTTGACCGCAGCGGACCGGTGCGACCGGTGCGGTGCGGGAGCCCGCGTTCGCGCGGTTCTTCCGACCGGAGGAGAGTTGCTCTTCTGCGGTCACCACGCCAACGAGCACGCAGACCGTCTTCGCGAGATGAACGCCACGATCGTGTCCGAAGCCGAAGCTGCAATCTGATACGTCAGCCCGGGTGACCCGTCCCAGGCTCACCTCTTCAGCAAAGAGACCGGCGAGTGCGATGCACTCGCCGGTCTCTTTGCGTTCGAGCCACCGGATGACGCCGGTCACCACTGACGCAGGGTGGAGATCCGCTCGGTGAGCTGCTCGACGGTGGCGATCGCCGTGGGCGGTCCCCCGCAGACACGACGCAGTTCGCCGTGGATGGTGCCGTGCGGCTTGCCCGTCCTGTGGTGGTGCATCGCGACGAGACTGTTCAGTTCGCGGCGCAGCTGCGCGAGCTGTCCGGCGGCAGCCACCCGGTCCGCGACCTGAGGAACGGGCGTGTGCACGGGCGCGGGTGCAGGCTCCTGCTTGTCCAGCTGCTCCGACTGACGCTGACGCAGCAGCGCGCGCATCTGATCGGCGTCGAGCAGCCCGGGCAGACCCAGGTAGTCGGCCTCCTCGTCGGAGCCCGAGAACGTGGCCGTCCCGAAGGACGATCCGTCGTAGATCACCTGATCGAGCTCGGCGTCCGCGCCGAGCGAGGTGAACGCCTTCTCCTCCTCGCCGAGCTCGTCCTTCTGCTTGTTCGCGTCGGCGAGGAGGTCGTCGTCGAAGCCGTCCTTCTCCCGATGCGGCTTGCCGAGCACGTGGTCGCGCTGCGCCTCGAGCTGGCTGGCCAGGTCGAGCAGCACCGGAACCGACGGGAGGAACACGCTCGCGGTCTCGCCCTTGCGGCGGGACCGCACGAAACGCCCGATCGCCTGCGCGAAATACAGCGGGGTGGACGCACTGGTGGCATACACACCGACGGCCAGGCGGGGAACGTCGACGCCTTCCGACACCATGCGGACGGCGACCATCCACTTCTGGGTGCTCGCCCCGAACTCGGCGATCCGCTTGGACGCCGTCGGGTCGTCGGAGAGCACCACGACCGGGTCTTCCCCGGTGACCGCCTTCAGTGTCTGCGCGTACGCACGGGCCACAGTCTGGTCGGTCGCGATCACGAGACCTCCGGCGTCGGGCATGCCGCCTGTACGCAGCTGGCCCAGCCGGGTGTCGGCGGCGTGCAGGACCGCGGGAATCCAGTCGCCCGACGGGTCCAGAGCGGTTCGCCACGCCCGGGCCGTCTGTTCCGCGCTGAGCGGCTCGCCGAGTCGCGCGGAGAACTCCTCACCCGCGTTGTTCCGCCAGCGTGCCTCGCCGGAGTACGCGAGGAACACGACAGGCCGGACGACGCCGTCCGCGAGGGCGTCCGAGTACCCGTACGAGTGATCCGCCTTCGACCGCATCAGACCCTCGCGGTCGGGTTCGTACGTCACGAACGGGATCGCACTGTCGTCGCTGCGGAACGGCGTACCGGTCAGGGCCAGACGGCGGGTGGCGTCACCGAAGGCCTCCCGGATGGCGTCACCCCAGCTCTTCGCGTCGCCACCGTGGTGGATCTCGTCGAGGATGACCAGCGTGCGCCGGCTCTCGGTGCGGACCCGGTGCTTGAACGGGTGCGAGGCGACCTGCGCGTACGTCACCACGACACCCTGGTAGTCGCTGGACGTCTGCCCGGTCGAGTTCGAGAAGTACGAGTCCAGCGCGATGCCGTTGCGCGCGGCGGACTCGGCCCACTGGTGCTTGAGGTGCTCGGTCGGCGCGACCACGGTCACCTGATCGACGGTGCGGTCGCGCAGCAACTCCGACGCGACCCGCAGCGCGAACGTGGTCTTACCGGCGCCCGGCGTCGCGACCGCGAGGAAGTCCTGCGGTCCGGTGGACAGATACTTCGTCAGCGCACGACGCTGCCAGGCGCGCAGCGATCCTGCGGGTCTGGCAGGTTCGGTCTGTGCGAGGTAGGCCTCGGTGCCCACGATCTGCGCGGCCTCGGTTTCCATTCTCGGCGCCGACTGGGAGCCCACTGTCTCAGCACTCACGGGCTGCCCTCCGCTGGCATGGCACTGTTTGCTCGCACTCCTCGGTATTCGATCGACATGTCCGGGTCCAGACCCGAAGGCGCTGTCCGTCAAGGAGCCTAGCGCCCGGATCCGACGCGAACCGCATTCGCGAGTTCCGATAGTGACAGATTTGTCGCGACACGAGGACAGCAGCGGTGGGCAACCGGGCGTGTCGTCAGGGATGCTGGAAACATCATGACCGAAACACCCTCGACAACGCCGCGCAGTGGCGGTGACCCACCCCGGTCCGGGTGGCATCCGCTACGTCGCACACTGAGCGTGATCGGTCGCACAGCGAGCAAGGCTTGGGACGATTCGATCTTCGGAAAGGCGGCCACGGCGGCGTTCTGGCAGACGCTGTCGCTGCCCCCGCTCCTGCTGGGGCTCCTCGGGATGCTCGGCTATGTCGGCGGGTGGTTCGGACCCGACACCGTCGACATCATCCAGTCGAAGATCATCAACTTCAGCGGGACGGTGTTCAGCGACAGCGTCGTCGAACAGATCATCCGCCCGACGGTCGGCGACGTACTCGAACGCGGGCGTCCCGAGATCGTGTCACTGAGCTTTCTGCTGTCCCTGTGGGCCGGGTCGTCCGCCATCTCCACGTTCGTGGACTCGATCGTCGAGGCCCACGGCCAGCAGGAGGCGCGGCACCCCGTGTGGCAGCGCGTGTTCGCGTTGCTGCTCTACGTGATGTTCCTGATCCTCGCCGTGTTCACCCTGCCGCTGGTCGCGCTGGGGCCGACACTCGTCGGCAGGGTGCTCCCGGAGGCCTGGCGCACGATCGGGACCGAGATCGTCGACACGTTCTACTACCCCGGCGTGGGACTGCTGCTCATCGTCGGCCTGACGACGCTGTACAAGGTGGCGCTCCCCCGGTCGCTGCCCTGGCACCGACTCCTCGGCGGCGCGCTCGTCGCGGGGATCTTCTTCCTCGGCGCGAGCACCTGCCTGCGCCGCTATCTCTCCTGGGTGGCCGGAACCGGGTACACGTACGGGGCGCTGGCCACACCGATCGCGTTCCTGCTGTTCACGTTCTTCCTCGGTTTCGCGGTGGTGCTCGGCGCCGAGTTCAACGCCACCGTCCAGGAGTTCTGGCCCGCCCGTGCGACCCGCATCGACCAGATGCGGGATTGGATCGCCGCGCAGGCCGAGAGTTCGCCGTCGACGGGTCCGGTGACCAGCCTCACTCGTCGCATCGCCACCGGTCCGATCAAGGTCGTCGGCGACCGAGCCCGCCCGGATGCGGCCGAACCGGTGTCCGGGAACGACGACGAGCCCGACGGCCCGGTACGAGAATCTCCCGAGCCACCGGGTGTGCGACGAGCGCCGGCGAAGCCTCAGTCGCCCTTGCGCAATCCTTCGTAGATCTTCTTGCAGTCGGGGCAGACCGGCGATCCCGGCTTCGCGGACTTCGTCACCGGAAACACTTCGCCGCACAACGCGACGACGTGAGTGCCCATGACGGCGCTCTCCGCGATCTTGTTCTTCTTGACGTAGTGGAAGAACTTGGGAGTGTCGTCATCGGTCGACTCGTCGGTGGTGACGTCGGGCCGTTCCTTGGTTTGAGTGCTCACCCCTCAATAATGCCGCAACCGGCCGACGATCCCACCCCCTGTGTGCATTTCCCGCCTGACAGTGGAACAGTGGAGACATGGCACGAAGTGCAGGGTTCGGTGGGTCTCACGACGCCGGCTCACCGAGCAATCCGGTTCTCATCACCGAGGCAGCGCAATCCATCGAGGATCAACACCGCGCCCGGGTCCGCAAGTACCTGCTCATCATGTCCTTCCGGTTCCCCGCGCTGATCTTCGCGGCGGTGGCGTACGGCATCTGGGAGAACCCGTGGATCTCGATGGCGATCATCGGGGTGTCGATCCCGCTGCCGTGGATCGCGGTTCTCATCGCCAACGACCGCCCGCCGCGCACCAAGGACGAGCCCAGCCGGTACGACCACCGCGAGTCGCCGTCCACGGCCCTGCCCGCGCCGCCACACCACACGATCGAGGGCTGACGCAGTCGGGCGTGCTGCAACAATGCACGAGTGAACCGTGACGAGCTGCTGTCGATCTGCCCCTCTCTGCGTGAGGCCCTCCGCCGCAACCGGTACGACACGGACACTCTGCTCGATGCGCTGGGCCCCGAGGTCCATGCGGCGTTGAGCCGCAACGAGCCGGTCCCGGTGCGCCGGGCCAGCGCCGGCTGCGGCGAACTCGGCACCCTGATCCGCCTGTTCCTTCTCATTGACGACTGTCCCGTCGGTGAGGTGGCCGCGGCGCTGTCCCCGCTTCCGGTCGAGGACGCCGTCGCGGCCGGCCTACTCGAATCCGACGGCGACGCGGTCCGGGCAGCCCTCGACCTCCGTCCGATGGACATCGGCGGTGGCAACCGCTGGGTGCTCTCCGACCTCGACGGCGCACTCCGCCCCCGCGAGACCCCCGTCGACCACGTCATCGGCGTCGGGCACGCGTCGCTGTCGCTGTTGCAGGCCACCCCGACCGCGCCGGTCGGGACACTGCTCGACGTCGGGACCGGTTGCGGAATCCAGGCCCTGCACGGCGCGTCCTACGCCGGCTCGGTCACGGCCACGGACCTAAACGTCCGTGCCGTCGATCTGGCGGCCGTCACGGCGGCGCTCAACGAGGAAGAGGTGGAACTGCTCGCCGGGTCGTGGTTCGAGCCGGTCGAGGGCCGGACGTTCGATCAGGTCGTGGCCAATCCGCCGTTCGTCGTCAGCCGCGCCCGGGTGGGTCACACCTACCGCGACTCCGGACTCGACCTCGACGGCGCGAGTGAGCTGATGATCTCCCAGGTGGCGGACTACCTCGCGCCCGGCGGGACGGCGGCGCTGCTGGCGTCCTGGATCCACGTCGAGGGCGAGGACTGGCGCGCCCGGGTGGCGTCCTGGCTTCCCGCCCACGGGATCGACGCGTGGGTGGTGCAGCGGGACGTCGCGGACCCGGCCCTGTACGTCGGCACCTGGATGCGGGACGGCGGCCTCGACACCCGGGACCCGTCCACCGCGACGATCGCCGGGGACTGGCTGGATCACCTCGCGAGCGCGAACGTCGAGGGGGTCGGCTTCGGGTTCGTCTACCTGCGCCGGACCGACGCACCCACCGATCTGATGGCGGAGGATCTCACCCACGGCTTCACCGACCCCTTGGGCGCGGAGGCGCTCGCGTACTTCGAGCGGGTGGCGTGGCTGCGCGAGCACGACGTGCTCACCGCGCGTTTCCGCGTCGAGGAGAGCACCGCCCTGGAGCGGGTGTTCCTGCCCGGCGAGGAGGGGTGGACCCAGGTGGTCGCCCGGTTGCACCGGGGGAACGGCCCGGCGTGGCAGCACGAGGTCGACGATCTCGTCGCCTCGCTCGTCGCGGGCATGCGCGACGACGGCCTCGTGCTGGGCGAATTGATCGAGCTCCTCGCCGCCGCCCACGGCGTCGACGCCGAGGAACTCGCGCAGTCGGCCGTGCCGCTCGTGCACGCCCTCGTCCGGCACGGCCTCGTGCTTCCCGCGTAGCCACCGGGTTCCCGATCCGTCCCCCTTATACGTGTTCTCAGCAACTTCTCAGGACCGAATCGAGGAACCCGCAGGTCACAGCCTCCTCGCAAATTACCGGCCGGGAACTTTCCCAGGCCTTCGGCGCGTTGATCCATATGAGACACCACCGATGAGGAGGCAAGTCATGACAAGCCCCAGCACCACTACTCGCATTCGCCCCAGCGCTGCCGATCTGGACGCCCAGAGCCCCGCTGCCGACCTGGTCCGGGTCTACCTGAACGGAATCGGCCGTACAGCTCTGCTGACGGCCGCAGACGAGGTAGAACTGTCCAAGCGAATCGAGGCTGGGCTGTACGCCGCGCACATCCTGGAGACCGGGAAGCGACTTTCCCCCGCCAAGAAGCGCGACCTCGCGACGATCGTCCGTGAAGGACAGTCCGCCCGCGCACACCTCCTCGAGGCCAATCTGCGGCTAGTCGTCTCGCTCGCGAAGCGGTACACCGGACGCGGCATGCCCCTGCTGGACCTCATCCAGGAGGGCAACCTGGGTCTGATCCGCGCGATGGAGAAGTTCGACTATGCGAAGGGGTTCAAGTTCTCGACGTATGCCACCTGGTGGATTCGTCAGGCGATCACCCGCGGCATGGCCGACCAGAGCCGGACGATCCGGCTCCCAGTGCACCTCGTGGAGCAGGTCAACAAGCTGGCCCGCATCAAGCGTGAGCTGCATCAGCAGCTCGGGCGTGAGGCGACGGACGACGAGCTGGCCGAAGAGTCCGGAATCCCGGCGCACAAGATCGCGGATCTCCTCGATCACAGCCGCGACCCGGTGAGCCTCGACATGCCGGTCGGCAACGACGAGGAAGCACCCCTGGGCGACTTCATCGAGGACTCCGAGGCCACGTCGGCGGAGAACGCCGTGATCGCCGGTCTCCTGCACAGCGATGTGCGCAGCGTGCTGGCCACCCTCGACGAGCGTGAGCAGCAGGTCATCCGCCTGCGTTACGGTCTCGACGACGGTCAGCCGCGCACCCTCGACCAGATCGGCAAGCTTTTCGGGCTCTCCCGCGAGCGTGTCCGTCAGATCGAGCGCGAAGTGATGGGCAAGCTGCGTCAGGGCGACCGCGCCGAGCGGCTGCGCTCCTACGCCAGCTGACGAGAGTCTCCCACCGGAATCAGCGCCGGTGCCGGGTCGTACGCGACCGGCACCGGCGTTGCGCTGTCTGCGGGCCTGTGATCGATCAGCGCAGGCGGCGGGGGCCGAGGTCGGCGACGCTGGGCTCGGGGCCGATCCGCACGCGCGAATCGGTGATCTGGGCGCCTTCGGCGGAGGCGAGCACGGGTTCGCAGGCCAGTTCCCGTACCTCTGGGAGGTCGTCGGCGAGCGCGGAGATCCGCTGCACGAGGTCGACGAGAGCCGATTTGTTCACCGGTACGGCGCTGCGGTAGCCGGACAGCAGCGGCGCGGCCTTCGGTGCGTCGATCAGTTCCGCGGCGGCGTCCTCGGTGAGGGGCAGCACCCGGTAGGCGCGGTCGCCGAGGAGGTCGGAGATCACGCCGGCGAGTCCGAACGAGATGAGCGAACCGAACGACGGGTCGTCCTGCACACCCACCACACAGCCGATTCCCTTGGTGGCCATTCGCTGCACGTGGAGTAGCGGTTCACCGGACGCGGCGGCGAGGTCGCGGTAGGCCCAGCGGACCGAATCGGGCCCGACCAGATCGAGGCGGACGCCACCGAGGTCCGGCCGGTGCCGCCACTGCTCCCCCGTCGCCTTCACTGCGACCGGGTATCCCAATTCCTCGGCGGCCTGCACGGCCTCGTCTTCGGTGGTGGCGGAACGGAATTCCACGACGTTCACGCCGTAGCACGCGAGGAGCTGCGATGCCTCGAAGTCCGACAGCCACCGTCCCGCCGACGTCGAGAGCCAGCCGTCGACCATCGTCTTCGCCCGCTCCGGATCGATCCCGTTGGGGCGCACAACTTTCGAGGACGGTTTACTCTTCCACGCCGAGTACCGCCAGGCACGGGCCAGTGCCAGCGCCGCGCGTTCCGGACCGGGATAGGAGGGAACCGAACCGCGCGTCGGGTGCCCGTCCTCACCTCGGACCGCCAGGACGTCGGGCACACCCTCCGCCGCGAGGAACGTCGTGAGGACGGGTTTGTCGGCTTCACGCACCGCCTCCCGCAGCGCCTGGGCATAGGGTTCGACGGGAACGGCGACCGGTGGAACGAACACGGCGATCACCGAATCGACGTCGAAGGACGTGAGCGCCGTCCGCACGGCCGCCGCGAACTCCTCGGGACCGGCCTGCGGACCGAGGTCCACGGGGTCGCCGACCTGCAGACCCTCACTGCGGGCCGCGTCCGCGGCGAGCACACCGAGCGCGGTGGAGTTTCCGACCACGGCGAGCCGGGGGCCCGCGGGCAGCGGTTGATACCCGAACAGCAGCGCACAGTCGAACAACTGAGAGATCGACCCGACCTGCACCACACCGGCCTGCTCGAAGAGGGCGCGGACGATCGAATCGTCCATCTCGCCGCCGCTGGCCGCCAACGCGGGCGGGACGGCATGCCGGCCACTCTTGACCGCGACGATCGGCTTGTTCCGCGCCACCCGGCGTGCGATACGCGAAAACTTGCGGGGATTACCGAAACTCTCCAGGTACAGCAGCACCACCTCGGTGGCCGGATCGGAATCCCAGTACTGCAGGAGGTCGTTGCCGGAGACGTCGGCGCGGTTTCCCGCGGAGACGAAGGCGGACAATCCGATTCGGCTCCGCGCGGCCTCGTCGAGGATGGCGATGCCGAGTGCGCCGGACTGGCAGAAGAATCCGACGTTGCCGGGGCTCGGCAGCACCGGCGCGAGGGTGGCGTTCAACGAGACCTCGCTGTCGTTGTTGGCCACGCCGAGCGCGTTGGGACCGATCAGCCGCATCCCGTGCGCGCGGGCGGCGTGGACGAGGCGACGTTCGGACTGCCGTCCGTCCATCCCGGTTTCACTGAATCCCGAAGACACGACGACGAGGGCCTTGACCCCCTTGTCCAGGCAGTCGTCGAGGACGGCGTTGATCGATTCGGCGGGTACCGCGACGACGGCGAGATCCACCTCGTCGGGGATGTCGCGGACGGTCGGGTACGCCCGAACACCGTGAACCGAACGGTGCTCGGCGTTGACCGGATACACCGGGCCCGTGAATCCCGCCCGCAGCAGGTTGGTCAGCACGGCGTTGCCGACCTTTGCCCGATCGGTGGACGCACCGATCACCGCGACCGACCGCGGACTGAGGACGTTGCGCATGCTGCGCGCCTCGGCGGCCCGCTCGCGGGAATTGCGCACGGACACCATCGCTTCGGTGGGGTCGATCGCGAATTCGAGCTTGAGCACTCCGCCCTCGAAACTGCGGCTCACCTGATATCCCGCTTCACGGAACACCGTCACCATGTTCCGGTTCTCCGCGAGGACCTCGGCGACGAACATCGTCAGGCCGTTCTCGGCGGCCGCCGCGGCCAGGTGTTCGAGGAGAATTGGCCCGAGTCCGCGGCCCTGATGCGCGTCGGCGACGACGAACGCCACCTCCGCGGACTTGCCGTCCCCCTCGCCGACGAGCCGCTCGTACCGGCCGACGGCGATGATCTCGTCCCCGAGCAGCACCACGAACGCCACCCGGTCATGGTGATCGACGGTGGTGAAATGAACGATGTCCCGTTGCGACATGGTCGGGTAGGGGCCGAAATACCGCAGATAACGGGTGCGCTCGGAGAGCTTCGAGTGGAACGCGACGAGTTTGTCCGCGTCCTCGGGCACGATCGGTCGCAACGCCACCGCCCCGCCGTCCGCCGCCAGCACATCGGCGACCCAGTGCCGCGGGTAGTCGTGCGCGGTGTCGGGTTTCGCTTTCGCCTCGGTCGTGACCGACGCCTCGGTGCCGCTCGACGATTCGGCGCCGCCCGACGAGTCGATGCCGTCGGTGGTCTCGCTGCCGTCCGTCGGCTCAGTCACGGGGATCCTCCGGGTCGAGTCCGAGTAGTGGGAAGCACGCGCGGCGAGTAGCGATGACGGCCGAGTCGATCCGCGTCAGGGCGCGGTCGACCGACGGGATCCCGGTTTCCGGTGTGCCACCGGGACCGTCCCAGGGCCGGTAGTCGACCTCGCCGCCGTCGCCCATCGTGTCCGGCAGGTCGACGCTGGGCGCGAGCGCGTGTGCCCGCTCCTGCCAGCCCTCGGGTACGGCACGGCCCGTGTCGATCTCGCGGTCGAGCGCTGCGGCGATGAGGTGGGTCCACGCGCGGGGGACCACACGGACGAGGCCGTAGCCGCCGCCGCCGACGGCGAGCCAGCGTCCTTCGGAGTAGCGGTCGGCGAGGTCGCGCATCGCGAGGAACGCGGCCCGCTGGCCGTCAACCGTGAGCGCGAGGTCGGCCAGCGGGTCCTCGCGGTGGCTGTCGACACCGCACTGGCTGATCACGATCTGGGGCCGGAACGCCGCGAGGGCGCCCGGAACGACGGCGTGGAAACCGCGCAGCCACAACGCATCGACGGTGCCGGGCAGCACAGGGAGGTTGACGGCGGTGCCCTCCCCCGATCCCTCACCGACCTCGCTCGACCACCCCGTGTTGGGCCAGAGCGTCGCCGGATGCTGGTGGAGCGAGATCGTCAGGACCCGGGGGTCGTGCGCGAACGCGTGCTGGACCCCGTCACCGTGGTGCGCGTCGACGTCGATGTAGGCGATCCGGTCGAAACCGTGGTCCAGCAGCCAGGAGATCGCAATGGCGACATCGTTGTACACACAGAAGCCGGAGGCCCAGTCGGGCATCGCGTGATGCATGCCGCCGCCGATGCTCACGGCGCGACGGGTGCGTCCTGCGGCGATCTCCTGCGCCGCGGCGAGGGAACCGCCCGCGAGGATAGCGCTCGCCTCGTGCATCTGGGGGAAGACGGGATTGTCCTCGGTGCCGAGCCCGTGCGGGGCGTCCGCCCCGAGCACACCCGACGTCGCCGAGTGCCCGGCCTGTTTGACTGCTTCGACGTACGCGGGAGTGTGGATCCGCAACAGGTCTGCGTCCGAGGCGGCGTCGGGCCGCAACAGTTCGACCCCCTCCAGAATCCCGAGGCTGCGGGCGAGCGACATGGTCAGGTCGAGCCGGGTGGGGTTCATCGGGTGGTCCGCACTCCACCGATAACTGAGATAGTCCGGACTCCACACGACTGCACGGTGCGATACCAGTGCAGCCGAATCCTCCCCGGAACTGAACGACGCGGTCATGAACTCACGCTACTGGTCCCCCGCGGAGGGTGCGAGCAGACCCCGGCACGACCGGCACCGACGCGCTGCGGGGACGGACGGCGCCGGTGGCGGGCAATCACCGGTAGAATCAACCGAGACGAAGGGGTGTGAGTGTGAAGGATCTGGTCGACACCACGGAGATGTACCTCCGGACGATCTATGACTTGGAAGAAGAGGGCGTCGTCCCACTTCGAGCACGTATTGCCGAACGACTCGAGCAGAGCGGTCCGACGGTCAGCCAGACCGTTGCCCGGATGGAGCGTGACGGTCTCCTCCTGGTCGCCGGTGACCGCCACCTGGAACTGACGGAGAAGGGCCGCGAACTCGCGGTGTCGGTGATGCGGAAGCACCGCCTTGCCGAGCGACTGCTGGTCGACGTCATCGGCCTCAAGTGGGAAGAGGTTCATGCGGAGGCGTGCCGATGGGAGCACGTCATGAGCGAGGAAGTCGAGCGGCGCCTCGTGGAGGTGCTCAACAACCCCACTACTTCGCCGTACGGCAACCCGATTCCGGGGCTCGCGCTGCTCGGGCTGGACCGCCCGGTCGACGCCCCCGAGACGCTCATCCGGCTCACGGACGTGCCGCCCGGCAAGCCGACCGCTGTCGTCGTCCGACGTCTCGCCGAGCACGTGCAGTCGGATCCGGACGTCATCGGGCAGCTGCGTGAGGCGGGCGTCGTTCCGGACGCGCGCGTCACTGTCGAGACCAAGCCCGGATCGGTCACGATCACGGTGCCCGGCCACAGCGGGTTCGATCTGTCCGAGGAGATGGCGCACGCCGTCCAGGTGAAGCAGGTTCAGGGATAGTCGATGAAACTTCTGGTCACCGGCGGCGCCGGCTATGTCGGCAGCGTCTGCAGCACGGTCCTGCTCGAACGCGGACACGAGGTCGTCATCATCGACGACCTGTCCACGGGTAACGCCGACGCGGTGCCGCTCGGTGCCGAGTTCGTCGAGGGCGACGTCGCGGAGGTGGTGTCGGACGTGCTCGGCACGAGCGGCACACCCCGCTTCGACGGCGTCCTGCACTTCGCGGCGCAGTCGCTCGTCGGCGAGTCCGTCCAGTTCCCGGAGAAGTACTGGCGCGGCAACGTCGTCACCACGCTCGAACTTCTGGAGGCCATGCGCCATTCGGGGACGCGGAAACTCGTGTTCTCCTCGACCGCCGCGACGTACGGCGAGCCCGAGCACTCGCCGATCACGGAGGCAGATCCGACCCGTCCCACCAATCCGTACGGGGCGACGAAACTCGCGATCGACCATGCCATCACGTCGTACTCGGTGGCTCATTCGCTCGCGGCGACCAGCCTGCGGTACTTCAACGTCGCGGGAGCGTACAAATCGGCGGGCGAGAACCGGGTCGTCGAAACGCATTTGATTCCTCTCGTGCTCCAAGTGGCGCTCGGTCAGCGGGAGAAGATCTCGATCTTCGGAACCGACTGGCCGACTCCGGACGGAACGGCGATCCGCGACTACATCCATGTGCTCGACCTCGCCGAGGCGCACGTGCTGGCACTGGAGTCGTCGATCGAGGGCAGGCACCGCATCTACAATCTCGGCAGCGGTGCGGGTTTCAGTGTGCGCGAAGTCATCTCCGCGTGTGCGCGGGTCACCGGGCTGCCCATCGCGGTCGAGGACGCACCGCGCCGGGCGGGCGATCCCGCCGTCCTCGTGGCATCGAGTGATCGGGCGATCGCGGATCTCGGGTGGCGGCCGGAGCACACCGACCTCGACGAGATCGTCGCCGACGCCTGGGCCTACCTGCAGGAGCTGGGCGACCGGTCGCACGCGGCACGCCGGTGACGCCGGCTCAGTCCGCGATCTGCCGGGGCAGCACGACACCGATCGCTTCGGCTCGCTCGTGACCGATGTCGGCCAGGCCCCGCACCTCGGCCGGCCGGAGTCCGGAGTGCAGTGCACCGTCGAGCAGGGTGGCCAGTACGTGCCCCGGCTCCGAGTCCAGTGCGGCGGCCAACGCGATGCCGGCGAACGGCCCGTCGCCACGCAGGTAGGCACTGTATCCGAGTAGCGCCGCCGGGTTGGCGCGTTCCGGGTCCGGGAGGTTGCGGGCGAGGAGGATCCACAGTTGCTCCGCGTCGTCGGCGTACGGGCCGACGGCCAGAGCGAGCGCGCTGTCTCGGACGGTGACATTGTCCAGTGCGAGCGCCAGTTCCGCATATTCCGGCGCGAGGAGCCTCTCCCCGGACGACACTCGTACGACGTGCGTCAGCACCAGTTCGAGTTCGAGACGGTGACCGCGCTCCGGCGTGGCCGAACGTTCGGCCAATTCCCTTCGCAGAAGGGATGATTGACGGCCGCGCTCGATGAGGGCGGCGATCTGCATCCGTTCGAGCACCGGGCCCACCTCGATCGTGGCTTCCAGCTCCTCGCGCGAAGAGCGGATGGCCCTGCCCTCGACGACCCGCGCGAGCGCGACCCGCGAGGACGTCGGATCGGACTGGGCTCCGTACCCACCGCCGCCGAGGAGGCTGCACCATTCGCGGCCGGCCGCGATCTCCGCCGTGACGAACACGTCTAGAAGTTCGGTCGGCGTGCAGTCGAGGAGCTCTTCGAATTCTTCGACGATCGCGGACAGTTCGTCCAGGGAGATCGCGTCCGGGTCGGTGAAGCGGTCGTCGACGAGCACCAGGAGCACCCCGGTGGCCCGCTCCCTCTCGCAGACGGTGGCGAACTGACCCAACGCCGCGTACATCGGCGGGGTCGGCACGTCGCCACCGCTGAGGACCAGGTCGTGTCTCATGACGGCTCCGACCGACGGGTTGCGCTCCCCGGTCAGGCACACCGCCACGATCGACCGGGCAGGCCGGAATCCGAGCAGTGCGGGAACCGAGGCGAGAAGGTCGCCCGGGGCGGACAACGTGACGGTGTGCTGATGCGGGGGCGGTCCCCCGCCGGGATCGTCGGAGAAACCGGAACCGTGCGGGAATGCGGGTGTCGTCATGCATCAGACTCTGACGGGCCGACGCGTCGGCGCGCCGCGGGCGAACTGGGGAAACACAAAGGGTTGTGGATGGGCAATCGCTTGTGGACAACCGGGTCGCCGCGCCGCGCGGGCGCGCCGATCGGCCGAGAAGTCGTCGGAGCCCTGTGCTAGGGCCCGCTCAGCTGTTCTGCACCTTCTGCACCGCGGCGGTGAACACCTCGTCGAGAGCGACGGTGTCGGCCTTCGCGTCGCCGAACGACATGAAGGTCGCGGACACCCGCACGTCGCCCACCTGCGCGATCAACGTGACCATCGACTGGGTGACCTTGTCGCTCTCGTTGCCGGACTTGACGGTCCGCCGCAGCGCGAGGGTGTCGTCGGCCCGGACCGGAGGGGCAGGCATGATCTCGGTGGTGACGGTGGACTCGGCCCCACTGTCCGTCACGGTGACCTCGCCGCACTTCTTCGTCTGTGCCGCCAGTTCGTCGAGGGGTGTATCGGTTCTGGTGAGCTCGACCGAGATCGTCGAACGGCTCGCGTTGTCCGTGCCCACCGCCATGACGGTGCCGGTCGGACCGTAGTCCTGCGCAGGCGGCGCACAGTCCACGGGATCCACCTCCGCGCCCTGTGGTACGCCCGTCAGGTCGGGTGCCGCCATCGACACGGCCTGGGCGGGCAGCACGATCGCCTCGTACCGGGCCGGGAAGTCGGCCGGATCGACCAGAAGCTTCGACAGTCCCTTTCCGGACGGCGAACCCGCCGCGATCGTGGTGCTCGGCTGCGGGACGCCGGAGACCGTCGAGGAACACCCGGAAAGTAACGTCACCGCGGCCAGCGAGACCACCGGGACAACGATGGCCGTCCGTACCGCTGTGCGCCGAGACCTCACCGTCGACCTCCCGTGTCGGATGTGTGGTGCTCCCACCCGGGGAGCCTTTCCGCCACTCTGCCACGCCGGCGCGCCGACAGCGGGGAGGCTGCGGCTCAACTGCCGCGGGCGATCCACTCCTCCAGATGCGGGGATTCGGTCCCGATGGTGGTTCCGTCGCCGTGCCCGGTGCGGACCGTCGTCGACGGCGGCAGCGCGAACAGACGGTCGCGAATGGACCCGATGATGGTCGGGAAGTCCGAGTAGGAACGCCCGGTGGCTCCCGGTCCGCCCGAGAACAGGGTGTCACCACTGAACAGTTCCCCCGCCTCCGGCAGATACAGGCAGCAGGAACCGGGAGAGTGACCGGGCGTGTGGAGCACGCGGAGACCGGTCCCGGCCACCTCGATCTCCTGCCCGTCCTCGATCGGCGTGTAGGTGACGGCGGGGTGAGTCTGCCGCCACAACACGTCGTCGGCCGCGTGGAGGTAAAGGGGGGCGTCCAGTGCCGTGGACAGTTCGGGCGCCACGGTGACGTGGTCGTTGTGGCCATGGGTGCAGACGATGGCCTTCACGCGCCTGCCGCCGACAGCCTCGACGATCGGGGCGGCGGTGTGGGCGGCATCGATCACCACCACCTCGGAGTCGTCGCCGACGATCCACACATTGTTGTCGACGTCCCAGGTGCCCCCGTCGAGACTGAAGGTGCCGGAGGTGACCACCCGGTCGATGCGCACGCTCACGACGCGGCCGCACTTCTTCTTCGTACCCGTGCCGACATCGTGCACCTCCAGGATCGTCGTCTCAGACCGTGCCGTTCCTCACATTGCCACAGACCGTGCGCGGGATCTCGCTGTGGGCGAACACCGGAAGGCTCCTGACGGGAATTATCGGTCGTCCGCGCCGTGTTCCCCCAGAGCAGGACCTCCGAGAGCAAAGTCCGACGTATCGATGCCGGAGACGATAGGGGACACTGGAGGCCAGGCACGAAGGAGAAGAGGTCTGTGATGGACGAACAGTCGAAGATGTACGAGCTGGAGTTCCCGGCACCGCAGCTGTCCTCCGCGGACGGCCAGGGACCTGTGCTGATCCACGGACTCGAGGGCTTCTCCGACGCGGGCCACGCCGTCAAACTCGCCACGACGCATCTGCGCGAGAGCCTGGAGAGTGAGCTGGTCGCCTCCTTCGCGGTCGACGAACTCGTCGATTACCGCTCGCGTCGGCCCACCATGACGTTCAAGGCCGATCACTTCTCGGACTACGACCAGCCCGAGCTGAACCTGTATGCGCTGAAGGACACGGCGGGCACCCCGTTCCTGCTGCTGGCCGGTATGGAGCCCGATCTCCGCTGGGAGCGGTTCACCACGGCGGTGCGCCTGCTGGCCGAGCAGCTCGGTGTGCGCCGGACCGTGGGCATCAACGCCATTCCGATGGCCATCCCGCACACCCGCCCGCTCGGAGTGACCGCGCATTCCACCAACAAGGACCTGATCAAGGACCACCAGCGCTGGTCCGGTGAACTGCAGGTACCCGGCAGCGCGTCCTCGCTGATCGAGTTGCGGATGGCGCAGCACGGGCACGAGTCCGTCGGGTTCTCTGTTCACGTTCCCCACTACCTCGCTCAGACGGACTACCCGGGGGCCGCCGAGACCCTCCTCGAGAATGTGAGTGACGTCACCGACCTGGATCTGCCTCTTGCCGCGCTCGGCGAGGCCGCCGCACGCGTCCGCGAACAGGTCGATGAGCACATCGCGGGTAACGAGGAGGTACAAACCGTCGTCCACGCCCTGGAACGTCAGTACGATGCGTACGTAACGGCTCAAGAACAGCAGTCCACGCTCCTGGCCAGCGAGGAAGACCTGCCGAGCGGCGACGAACTCGGTGCAGAATTCGAGCGTTTCCTCGCGGAACAGGCCCTGCAGGACGGCGAGGGCGGCGACTCCGGGGAGGAGGGGGGATCGCAGGGCGGGGCGTGACCGAGGAGCGGTTGTGCGGTCGCCACTCGGACACTGTGCGACCGCACGGTCCAGTTGTTCGGCCGACAGCGGTGCAATAGCGTCGAGATGAAGCGGATGATTGAGCTGTCAACATTCGGGAGTGCACCTAGTTCAGGAGGCGACATGAGCGACACTCGCATTCGTAAGCTCAGGCCCGTTCCGAACGCCGAAACCCGCATGATGTTCCGCACGATCCACGGCTACCGCCGCGCGTTCCGCATGGCAGGCGAGGGTCCCGCGCTTCTGCTGATCCACGGCATCGGCGACAACTCGTCCACCTGGACCGAGATCATCCCGCACCTCGCCAAGAACTACACCGTCATCGCCCCCGATCTGCTGGGCCACGGCCGCTCCGACAAGCCGCGGGCCGACTACTCCGTCGCGGCGTACGCCAACGGCATGCGCGATCTGCTGTCCACCCTGGGTATCGACAAGGTCACCGTCGTCGGTCACTCCCTCGGTGGCGGTGTCGCCATGCAGTTCTCCTACCAGTTCCCGCAGATGGTCGACCGGCTCGTCCTGGTCTCGGCCGGCGGCGTCACCAAGGACGTTCACCCGCTCCTCCGTCTCGCGTCGGTTCCGGTGGTCAACGAGGCCCTGAAACTGCTGCGCATTCCCGGCGCGATGCCCACTGTGCGTCTGGTGGGCAACGTGTTGAGCCAACTGAACGGAACGCGATTGCGTCCCGGTGCGATGCTGCACGACACACCCGACCTGGTACGCGTACTCGCGGAACTGTACGACCCCACGGCCTACGAGGCGTACCTGCGCACCCTGCGCGCGGTCGTCGACTGGCGCGGTCAGGTCGTGACGATGCTCGACCGATGTTATCTGACCGAGAATCTCCCGGTGCAGCTCATCTGGGGCGATCAAGATGCCGTCATTCCGGTGAGTCACGCCCACCTCGCGCACGCGGCGATGCCCGGCTCACACCTCGAGATCTTCCGCGGCGCAGGCCATTTCCCGTTCCGCGACGACCCGATGCGATTCTTGCGCACCATCGAGAAGTTCCTGTCCGTGACTCATCCCCTGCAGTTCGACGAGGCGAAGTGGCGGCAGATGCTCGTCACCGGCGTCGGTGAGAGCACCATCACGGGCAGCGCGTCCACCCGCATGGCGGTCCTCGACGCAATGGGATCGGACGAACGCAGCGCCACATAGGCCCGGCCGCGGCGCACCGCGGTCCGGCTAGCCTGTAGCAGTGCTTCTCTCCGACCTGCTCCCCGACAACGCGGATTCCGATTCCGTTTTCGACGCCTTCACCTCCTGGACCGAGGAACGAGGTCTGACGCTCTACCCCGCCCAGGAAGAATCCGTCATGGAGCTGGTGTCCGGGGCCAATGTGATCCTGGCGACGCCCACTGGATCGGGCAAGTCGATGGTGGCGGTCGGCGCCCACTTCTACGCGATGGCCACCGGTAAGCGCACCTTCTACACGGCCCCGATCAAAGCCCTTGTCAGCGAGAAATTCTTCGCGCTGTGCGAGGTGTTCGGCGCGGAGAACGTCGGCATGATGACCGGCGACGCCGCCGTCAACTCGCGGGCGCCGATCATCTGCGCGACCGCCGAGATCGTCGCGAACCTCGCACTGCGCGAGGGCCCCGACTCCGACATCGGTCAGGTCGTGATGGACGAGTTCCACTTCTACTCCGAACCCGACCGGGGCTGGGCGTGGCAGGTCCCCCTCGTCGAACTCCCCCACGCCCAGTTTCTCCTCATGTCGGCCACCCTCGGGGAGGTCGACTTCTTCTCGTCCGATCTCACCCGCCGGACCGGCAGGCCCACCACCGTCGTGGCGGGCACCGAGCGTCCCGTTCCCCTCCTGTTCTCGTACGCCACGACTCCCGTGAGCGAGACGATCGAGGAACTGGTGACCACCAATCAGGCCCCGGTCTACGTGGTCCACTTCACCCAGGCCGCAGCCCTGGAACGGGCGCAGGCCCTGACCAGCGTCAACTTCTGTTCGCGCGAGGAGAAGGACGCCATCGCGGAAGCGCTCGGCGGCTTCCGGTTCACCACCGGATTCGGCAAGACGCTCTCGCGCCTCGTCCGGCACGGTATCGGCGTCCACCACGCCGGCATGCTGCCGAAGTACCGCCGCCTCATCGAGAAGCTGGCGCAGGACGGTCTGCTGAAGGTCATCTGCGGCACCGACACCCTCGGCGTGGGGATCAACGTCCCCATCCGCACCGTGCTCCTCACCGGGCTGACCAAGTTCGACGGCACCCGCACGCGGCACCTCCGCGCCCGCGAGTTCCACCAGATCGCGGGACGCGCGGGACGCGCCGGCTACGACACCCTGGGCACCGTGGTGGTGCAGGCGCCCGAACACGAGGTCGAGAATCTGCGTGCGCTGGCCAAGGCAGGCGACGACCCGAAGAAGCGTCGGAAGGTGCAGCGCAAGAAGGCGCCCGACGGCTTCGTGTCGTGGAGCGAGGCCACGTTCGATCGCCTCGTCGCCGCGTCTCCCGAACCGCTCATCTCACGGTTCTCCGTGTCGAACTCCATGCTGCTCAACGTGATCGCACGACCGGGCAACTGCTTCGAGTCCATGCGGCACCTCCTCGAGGACAACCACGAGTCGCGGCCCGCGCAGCGCAAGCACATCTTCAAGGCGCTGTCGTTGTACCGCGGGCTGATCGACGCCGGCGTCGTGCAGAGACTCGACGAACCCGACGCCGACGGCCGCATGGCCCGGCTCACGATGGAACTCCAGCGGGACTTCGCGCTCAACCAGCCGCTGTCCCCGTTCGCCCTGGCCGCCCTCGAACTCCTCGACGTCGAATCCGATTCCTATGCACTGGATGTGGTGTCGGTGATCGAGTCGACCCTCGACGACCCGCGGCAGGTCCTCATGGCGCAGCAGCACTTCGCCCGCGGTGAGGCGGTCGCGCAGATGAAGGCCGACGGGATCGAGTACGAGGAACGCATGGAACTGCTCGAGGAGGTCACCTGGCCCAAGCCTCTCGCAGACCTGTTGTTCCCGGCGTTCGAGATGTACCGCGGTGGGCATCCGTGGATCACGGAGTTCGCGCTGTCGCCCAAGTCGGTCGTGCGCGACATGGTCGAGCGGGCCATGACGTTCGCCGAAATGGTCAGCCACTACGGCCTGGCCCGTTCGGAAGGGCTCGTGCTGCGGTATCTCGCGGACGCGTATCGCGCTCTGCGCCAAACCGTTCCGACCGAGGCCCGGACGGAGGAGCTGGACGACCTCATCGAGTGGCTGGGCGAGCTGATCCGCCAGGTGGATTCGAGCCTGCTCGACGAATGGGAATCACTCACCGACCCCGGCGCCGAGGGAGACGACCAGCAGGTCGCGTTCGGCGCCGACGTGCCGCGTCCCATCTCGGCGAACACGCGGGCATTCCGGGTCATGGTGCGCAACGCCATGTTCCGGCGTATCGAACTCGCGTCGCGGCGGCGGTGGGCCGAACTGGAGGGACTCGACGACGGCATCGACGCCGACGAGTGGGAGGACCAGCTCCAGCCGTACTTCGACGAATACGACTCCCTGGGCACCGGCCCCTCGGCGCGCGGCCCCCAGCTGTTCCAGGTGGAGACCGCGCCCGAGCTGTGGCGGGTCCGGCAGGTCCTCGAGGACCCGCAGGGCGATCACGGGTGGGCGTTGACGGCGGTCGTCGACCTCCCCGAGTCCGACGCGGCCGGCGAAGTGATCTTCGACGAGCTCAGCATCGTCGAGGGTTAGCGGTCAGGAACGCGGCCGGCGAGGCTGATCACGCCGCGCCGCGTTCTTCTCCTTGATGCGGACGGTCTCCTTGCGGACCTCGGCCTGGGTGGCGCGTTCCTGCTGCAGCCACTCGGGACGATCCGCCATGAGCGCGTCGATCTGCTCGGTGGTGAGCGCCTCGGTGACGCCGCCTCGGGCGAGGCCCGCAATGGACACCCCCAGCTTCGCCGCGACCACCGGCCGCGGGTGCGGGCCGTTGCGGCGCAGCTCGAGCAGCCACTCCGGAGGATCGCTCTGCAGTGCACTCAGCTCGTCGCGGGAGACGAGACCCTCCTGGAACTCCGCGGGGGTGGCCTCGAGGTACACGCCCAGCTTCTTCGCCGCGGTGGCGGGCTTCATAGTCTGAGGGCTCTTGTGCGACGTCATGGTGTCAAGAGTAACGAGCGTGTGCGGTGCCGTTGACCAAGGCCGGTAGCCTGACGGAGTGACAGACGCGGATGCATCCCCATCGTTCCGGCTCGCGTATGTCCCGGGCGTGACCCCCACCAAGTGGGTGCGCATCTGGAACGAACGGCTGCCCGACGTCCCGCTCACCCTCGTCCCGGTGACGGCCGCGGACGCGCCCGACCAGTTGCGCGGCGGCGGCGCGGACGCGGGCCTGGTGCGGCTGCCGATCGACCGGACCGGTCTCAGCGCCATCCCCCTGTACACCGAGATCCCCGTGGTGGTGGCTCCGAAGGACCACGTCGTCGCGGCGGTGGACGAGGTGTCGATCGCGGATCTGGCCGACGAGATCGTGCTGCATCCACACGACGACATCTTCGTGTGGGACATCGTGCCGGGATTGCCCGCCCAGGACCGCCCGGCCACGACGGCCGACGCGATCGAACTGGTTGCCGCGGGGATCGGGCTGCTCATCGTCCCGCAGTCGCTCGCCCGGCTCCACCACCGCAAGGACCTCGTCTACCGGACGGTGTCGGACGGCCCGGAGTCGCGGATCGCGCTGTCGTGGCCCGAAGACGAGACCACCGAACTGGTGGAAGAGTTCATCGGCATCGTCCGAGGCCGAACCGTCAACAGTTCCCGGGGCCGCACCCCGACGCCGGCTCAGCCGAAGAAGAAGCGTCCCGCCGCGGCGGCGGCACGCCAGAAACCGGCCGCGGGGGCCAGGACGTCACGGTCCGGCTCCGGAACGAAGGGCGGCAAGAAGGGCAAACCGCGCCGGCGGTCGTAGCCACGACCGTCAGGCGGGTGCGCCGACCGACGCCGTCTTCGTGAGCAGGCCGGCGAGCTGCGCGTAGCCGTCCGCACGGGCACTGGACGAGCGGAACACGAGTCCGATCGTGCGGCCCGGCGCCGGAGCCGCGAAGCGGGCGGTCGCGAGCGGTCCCCGTCCCGTCTCCACCTGGACTGCGGACTCCGGCACCAGGGTCACCCCGAGTCCGCCGGCAACGCACTGCACCACCGTGGACAGCGACGTGGCGCGGGTATCGCCCGCCACCGGGTGCGCATCGACCGAGCGGCACAGATCGAGGGTCTGGTCGCGCAGGCAGTGCCCCTCGTCGAGCAGCAGGAGGGGAAGCGCGTCCAGCATCTGCGGTGAGACGTCGGTGCGACCCGCCAGTGCATGCCCCTCGGGGACGACCATCACGAAATCTTCTGTGTACAAAGGAATGTCGACGAGACCGCTGACACCGCTCGGCAACGCCAGCACCGCGACGTCGAGCGCGCCCACTCGCAGCGCCTCCAGGAGCCGCGCCGTCTGATCCTCGATGACCTGCGGCTCGAGGGCGGGCATCTCCTCGCGCAGCGCCGGCAGCAGGGCAGGCAGCACGTAGGGGGCCACGGTGGGGATCAGCCCGATACGCAGCGGTCCGGCCAGCCGGTCGCCGACACCCGCGGCCGTCGCGACGAAACCGTCCGCCGCCTCGAGGATGACCTTGGCCTGACCGAGGAGCCGCTCCCCCGCCGGGGTGACGAGCACGCGTCGGGTGCTGCGCTCGATGAGCTGCACGCCGAGCCCGTTCTCCAGGGCGGCGAGCGACTGCGACAGTGTGGGTTGACTCACACTCAATCGTGCTGCCGCCGTGCCGAAATGGCGGTACTCCGCGACCGCGACGAACGCGCGCAGCTGCGACAGTGTGGGTTGATAGCTCTGATCGGCCATGCCTATCAGTCTAACGCCATCCATCGCCTCCACCTTTTACCCCGGGGTTCGTGCACGGGGAATCACACCAGTCGAGGCGCCGGTCGCGACGTCTCCCACGGTCGAGGCACTGTCTCGAGGTCGACGAGCGATAGGGTGCGTCAATGCCCATCCACGTAGACGTCGTCCGGGTGTTCACCGACGACAAAGGACGCCACGGCAATCCGCTCGGCATCGTCGACTCCTCGGCCGTCGCGCCCGAGGACCGGCAGTCCGTCGCCGCCGCACTCGGATACAGCGAGACGATCTTCGTCGACATCCCCGGACCCGGTGACGAGCACGCGCGCGCCCAGATCTTCACCCCCACCACCGAACTGCCCTTCGCCGGACATCCCACGGTCGGGCTGTCCTGGTGGCTGCACGAGCGCGGCGCCGCGGTCACCACACTCGACGTGCCCGCGGGCCCCGTCGCCACCCGCCGTTCCGGCGCCATCACCTGGGTGCGGGCCCGGCCGGAGTGGGCACCCGAGTTCTCGCTGTACCCCATGAACAGCGTGCGCGAGGTGCAGTCCGCGGACCCGAAGAAGTTCGGTCCCGGACACCATTATCTGTGGGCCTGGACAGACAAGGTCGAGCACTCGATCCGGTCGCGAATGTTCGCCCCGGACATGGGCATCACCGAGGACGAGGCCACCGGAGCGGCGGCCGTCCGGATCACGGCGCACCTCCGGCACGCCCTCCTGATCACGCAGGGCAAGGGATCCGTGCTGCGCACCACCTACGATCCGGCCGGGTGGATCGAGGTCGGCGGACGAGTCCACCCCGAGAAGTCACGCACCCTCTGACGGCGGCCGCCGGCCTCGCCCCGCGGTGAGGTCGGCTTCGCCCAGAGTCACCTGGATCTCCCGGCCCAGCGTCACCCCGGGAGCGAGGGGGAGCCTGTCGCCGCTCCAGAACTTGCCAGGGTCGTACCAGTTGGTGCGCCTGCGCCCGCTGATCAGCCCCATCTCCTCGTACGTCTGCGCGACCACCTCGGCGCAATAGGCACTTTCGAGGCTGCCGCCCGACTTCTCCTGCCTGCGCCCCGTCCCGGGCAGGCGCCCACCGAACCATCGTGACGCGAGTTTCGCGGTGGACGGGAACGGGGTTCCGTCCAGCCGTGCGATCGTCCGCAGCAACGCGTCCTCCTGCTGCGACGTCGCGGGGTCGGCGAGTTGGCGCAGCCATCCCCGCTGCCCGTACCGCGCACCCCACACCTGGACCGCGGCGCGCAGGTCGTGGAGTTGCACACCGCGCTGGAAGCGCCCCGTCCACATGTCCTGCAGCGAATGTCCGAGCTCGGCGTGCCACATCAGCGGCGGTAGGTCCTCGAGGACCACCGACATGCCGACGTGGTTGACCGGACTGTTCGTCAGCGTCTGAATGGCCCTGTCGGCCGGGGACTCTCCGCGGAAGATCCAGATGTCGCCGGTGCGGGTGACCTCGACCGCGGTGTCGAGGTCGATGGTGGAGCCGTGTCGTCGTGCGTCCGTGTGCCGTGGCGCGTCCATGGGCCCTAGCCTAGAAGGATGCGACCGCGTGGCAGGCAATGGTGGAAACTTCTCGGACTCGCCGGTGTGGTGGGTGTCGCCGCGACCGGGGTCGTCGCGGTGCGAGCGGATCGACAACGCAAGGCGTACACGCCCGACGAGGTTCGGGCGCGCCTCCACGAGCGCTACACCCGTGCGTACGCGGCGCACGACGGGCAGCAGGAGATCGACCTGACCCCGCCCACGTGGCGGGACCGGGTCACCGGTGCCCTGCACCGCTTTCGCAGGCGGGGCACCGGAACCGATCAGCCCAGGGCCCGGCGGATCCCGTCCGCGAGCTGAGCGACCTGCTCGTCCGTCATCACGAACGCCGGCGAGATCTGCATGGCGCCCTGACCGGCGGCGCGCCCCGAGATCCCGTGTTCACGCAACGTGTTCACGAACGGGAGCGCTTCCGCCGGATCTGCCAGTTGCACGGCCGCAACCGCACCGAGACCGCTGCGCACTTCCTCGACTCGCGGATGGTCGGCGAGGGGCGCGAGGTACTCGTGCAATGACGACTCCAGTCGCTTGGACTCCGCCAGCAGGTTCTCGCGCTCGATGATGTCGAGGTTGGCGAGAGCCGCCGCGGCGGCACCCGCGTGCCCACCGTAGGTGTACCCGTGCCGCCACCAGACCCCGCCGGCGAAGAACGGCTCGGCCACGCGCGGGGCGATGAACACCGCACCCATCGGGACGTACCCGGAGGTGAGGCCCTTCGCCGTCGTCATCATGTCGGGCTGGAGGTCGAATCGCGTCGACGCGAACCAGTCGCCGCCGATTCGGCCGAATCCCGTGACCACTTCGTCGACGACGAACAGGATGTCGTGCTCGCGGCAGATGTCGCGGACCTCCGCGAGATAGCCCTCCGGCGGCAGGTAGACGCCGCCCGCACCGATGACGGGCTCGCAGAAGAACGCGGCGATCGTGTCGGCGCCGACCTTCTCGATCAGTTCGAGCAGGCTCTTGGCGTCGTTCCAGGCGACCGTGGCGGCGTCGGCCATCAACTCGCCGTATCCCTCGCGGTTGGCGGGAATTCCCGCCAGCGCGGTGCCCGCAACGTGCATCCCGTGATAGGCCTTCTGGCGGCCGACGACGATCGTCTTGGACGGCTTGCCCATCTCGTGCCAGTAGCGGCGGGCGAGCTTGGCCGCCGTGTCCACGGAATCCGAGCCACCGGACGTGAAGAAGATCTTGCTGCCGGGCACCGGCGCGATGGTCGCGAGACGATCGGCCAGGGCCGCGGTGGTCTCGGGAACGAAGTCACCGAAGTTCGAGAAATGGGCCACGGTGCGCAACTGCTGCGCGACGGCGTCCGCGATCTCCGCACGGCCGTGCCCCACGTTGGTGAACCACAGACCGGCCGTCGCATCGAGGTACCGGTTGCCGCGATCGTCCCAGATGTAGGCGCCCTCGCCGCGGGACACCACGAAGGCGCCCTTCTGTTCCACCGCGCCCATGTCCGCGAATCCGTGCCACAGTGCCGACGCCATGCTCATCCCTTCGTGAAATCCACCCCGAGCCGACTATGCCATGTGGCCTGCGGATCCCGGCGCCCGACTCCACAGTCCCCCGCGTCTGCGTCGGCCCGACCTCGTTGCCTCGATCGGAGTCGGTCCGAGGGCTTCGGCAGGCACAATCTCTGCATGCCCGGAGTGCGATGTCGCGAGAACAGGAAGACCCCGTGCCGGTCATCGAGCTCGACTGCACCGAACTGACATACGCATGTCCTTCGAGGTACTCGCGCTGATCTCGGCCGCAGCCCTGGCCGGACCCTTGCTTGCGAGTCGCCGGACCTGGCATCTGCCGGTCGTGCTCGGCGAGTTGCTGGCCGGAATCCTTCTCGGCTCCACGGGTGTGCGCGCGCTCGATCCCGGCGATCCCACCTTCACGTTCCTCGCGGACATCGGCTTCGCGCTGGTCATGTTCGTGGCCGGCACACATGTGCCGATCCGGGACGTACGCATCCGGCCTGCGCTGGCGAAAGGCATGGTTCGGGCCGTTCTCGTCGGTGTCGGTGCCACTCCGGCAGGGTTCGGGATCGCTCAGGCGTTCGGTACCGGCCACGCCGCTCTGTACGCGGTCCTCATCGCGTCGTCGTCCGCAGCGCTCGTCCTACCCCTGATCGACTCGCTCGGGCTCGAGGGCACACCGATCGTGCAGACGACAGCCCAGGTCGCGGTGGCCGACATCGCGTGCATCGTCGCCCTGCCGCTCGTGATCGATCCGGCGCAGGCCCCACGCGCCGCAGCAGGCGCGGTGGCCGTGGCGGTAGCGACCGCCGTCTTCTACGCGGTCCTCCGTGCGAGTGACAGCCGCGGCTGGCTTCACAGTCTGCACCAGGAGTCCAAGGAACGCGGCTTCGCACTGGAACTGCGGATCAATCTCGGGGTCCTGTTCCTCCTGGCGGCGTTGGCCGTCCACTCCCACGTGTCGATCATGCTCGCCGGTTTCGCACTCGGACTGGTGATCGCGGCGGTGGGTGAGCCGCGACGCCTGGCCAAGCAGCTGTTCTCGATCACCGAGGGATTCTTCGGGCCGTTGTTCTTCGTCTGGCTCGGCGCATCGTTGAATGTCCGGGACCTCGGGGCGGATCCCTCCCTGATACTGCTCGGCGTTGCACTCGGCTTCGCTGCCGTTCTCGTCCACTGCCTGACACGGCTGGTCGGTGTGCCGCTGCCCCTCGGCGCGTTGGCCGCCGCTCAACTCGGCGTGCCCGTGGCCGCGGCAGCGATCGGTGCGCAATCGCATCTCCTGGGCCCCGGCGAACCGTCGGCTCTGATCCTCGGCGCGCTGGTCACCATCGCTACCACCACAGTCGCCGGCGCGACGGCGGCACGTCGGGGCTTCGGCACGCCCCGGTAGGCGGCGGGGTCCCACCCACACGCGTCACTTCTCCGCCAGGGCGGTGGGGTGCGGCTCCGTGTCGATTCCCGGAATCCCGCGACCGCGGATGGACGCGCCCGCCGTCTCGGCCACGAAGTACAGCGCGACGAGGCCGATCCCGCACGCGGCCATCATGTAGAACGCCGGCATCAGTGTGTTGCCGGTCCATTCGATGAGCAGTTCGTTGACCGCGGGGGCCGTACCACCGAACAGCGACGTCGACACGTTGTAGGCGATGGCGAAACCCGCGAACCGCACGTGTGTCGGGAACATCGCCGGGAACGTCGCCGAAATCGTGGACAGCTGCAGGACGTACAGCAACCCGAGCACCGCGAACGCGAGGATCGCCCATCCGAACCCCTGACGCATCAGCAGATACATCGGGACGGCGAGCACGATCAATCCCACGAGCGAGCCGTACCACAACGGTTTTCGGCCCACCCGGTCCGACAACCCGCCGGCGAACGGAATGACCGCCATCATCACGAGCTGCCCGACGATGAACAGGGACAGCGACGCGGTGGACGTCAGGCCGATCTGCGTCTCCAGATAGGTCGGCATGTAACTGAGCAGGGTGTAATTGGTGACGTTCAACGCGATGACGAGGCCACCGAGCAGCAGCAACGGCTTCCAGTACTCGGTCACCAGATCCTTGAACTCGTGGGTCGGTGTCGACTCCACCTCGCCCTCCGCGTCCAGTTCCCGGAACACGGGTGTCTCCTCGAGCTTGGTCCGCAGGTAGAGGCCGATCAGACCCATCGGTCCGGCGATCAGGAACGGGATACGCCAGCCCCAGGTCGACATGAACGGATCGCTGGAGAACAACTCCACCGCCAGGACCACGATCGCACCCAGCGCGTACCCGCCGAGGGTGCCGAACTCGAGGAAACTTCCGCAGAACCCGCGCTTGCGGTCCGGCGAGTACTCGGCCATGAACGTTGCCGCGCCGCCGTATTCGCCGCCGGTCGAGAAGCCCTGGATCATGCGCAGCAGCACCAGCAGCAGGGGCGCCCAGAAACCGATGACGTCGTATCCCGGCACGAGGCCCACGCAGAACGTCGCACCCGCCATCAGGATGATCGTCAAGGCCAGAACCTGGCGGCGTCCGAGCCGGTCACCCAGCGGACCCCACACGAGGCCGCCGAGCGGGCGCACGACGAACGACACCGCGAACACGAGCAGGGCGTACAGGGTGGCCGAACCGGTGTCGCCGGGGAAGAACGCGGCCGAGATGTACGACACGGTGAACGCGTAGACACCGTAGTCGAACCATTCGGTGGCGTTACCCATCGCTGACGCCGCGATCGCGCGGCGGAGAACACCTGGTGGGAGGGTTTCCTGCTCGGCTGACGAATTCGCAGATGCCATGTGATCCCGTCTCCTCGGGCCGGTTTCGCGTTCACTCATTGTGGCCCGAGTGGCACGTGTTGTCGCGCGTTTGCCGTTTACAGGGACGTCACGGAGGCGCGCCCGAGCCGTCCCAGGGACAGTGTGCGACCACCGTCGCGCGGGTATCCGCAACCCATGACCAGCCGAATCATCGCCATCGCCGTCGACTGCCGTGACGCGGAATCACTGGCACGATTCTGGTGCGACGCCCTGGGCTACCCGTCGACCCGCCGATGGAAGGACTCGTACGGGCTCGAGTACGTCGAATCGAAGGCACCGGGGTCCCCGTCACTGGTGTTCCAGCCCGTCGACGACCCGAAGCCCGGGAAGAACCGCCTGCACCTCGACATCGCGCCGTCGTCCGGATCCCGCGACGAGGAGGTCCGGCGACTCCTGTCGCTCGGCGCACGCCTGCTGAGCGACGACCCGAACGTTCCCTGGGTGGTCCTCGCAGACCCCGAGGGCAACGAATTCTGCGTGCTACCGGAACGTGGGGCCGACGACGGGACGGCCACGTAGCCCTCGCCACCAGGCGGCGGGCCCGCCGTGCGCGACCCAGTGCCGTGCGTGGTCTGCGTAATCCGTCGCCACCCGGACCCACTCGCTCCAGGCACTCGGCGTGGGAAGAGTCTCGACCGAACGGGTCAGGAGACGATCGATCGCGTCCGAGACGAGCTCTGCGCGCTCCAACTGCACCATGTGCCCCGCACCCGGAACCTTCACCAGTTCCGCGTCCGGCAGATGCCCGGCGATCGACTTCGAATACCGGAACGGGGTCAGGAGATCGCGGTCGCCGCACACCACCAGCGTCTCGATGGGGGCGAGCAACGGCACCGCCGCCGTCTCGTCGTGATTCTTGAACGACGGCAGGAAGTCGACGAGCGTCTTGAGGGACGTGTCGTTGATCATCTGCTCGGAGTGCCACATGATCGCCGGGCTGATGCTGCGGTCACCGAACGACGCAGACCTCAGGATCGGGGCCAGCACCCTCTTGCTCGCGCCGCGACCGCTCTGGACGACCCGCGGCAGGTGCCGGGCCGCGGTGCTGAATCCGGCGACGACCGGCGTGTTGAGGGTCCGCGCGAGCCCCACGTCACCCAGCTTATCCGCAGCGGTGGCGATCAGACCCACCCCGACGACGCGGGAACCGATCAGATCGGGATGCTGTCCGACGTACGACAGGACCGCCATACCGCCCATCGAATGGCCGACCAGCACGATCGGCCCCTCCGGCACGAGCGCACGGATCACGGCGTCGACGTCCTGCGCGAGATGCGGAATGGTGCAGGTGGCGCGCCGCGGCACCCCGGAGTCACCGTGCCCCCGCAGGTCGAAGAACACCATGCGGATCGTCGAGCCCCACGCCTCCTCGAGCTGAACCCGCTGGAAGTGCCAGCCGGTCATCCGGTTGCAGAAGCCGTGGACGAACACCACCGTCAAGGGGGCGAACGCCGGACCCACCTCGCGCACCGCGAGCGGCACACCGTCGTCGGCGGCCACGACACTGCCGCGGTCGCGGCCGAGCAGGTCGAAGGCCTCGCCTGCGAACTCGTCGAACATAGTCTCCCAGCCGTTGCCGAAGTCACGGATGATCGCGCGGACGCCTGTCGGTTGGAGGATAGCGCGGCGCGCGAATCGTCTGCGCGCAGCTTCGCCGCTACCGGTCCTGGCCGAACCGCCGGCGCGCACCCAGACGTCCCACCGCGTTCACGGCGAGGGCCATCAACGCCATCGCCAGCAACAACACGACCGCTGTGACGGCGAGCTGAAGGTACCCCTGTTGCCGGGGGTCCAGGAACGGATACGGGTACCAGTCGACGATCGGACCTCGTATCAGGGAATAGGCGCCGTAGACGGCCGGGAACACCAGCCAGCTGAGGCTCTGCACCTCGGAGATCCGTACCCGGGACGGGGCGAGCACCCAGTCGAGCAGCAGCACGAGCGGCAGCAGGCGGTGCAGAGCCGTGTTGATCCAGCCGTCCTGCAGCATGACGTCGATGTTCGCCAGCAGCACCGCGTACACGATTCCGGTGATCACCATGTACAGCGTCGTTGCGCCCCGGAACAGCTGCCAGCCCCGCGACTGCGGATCCCGGAGCGCGCCGACGAGCAGGACGACGACGGCGAGGATGTTGCTTTCGATGGTGAAATAGCTGAGGTAGTTGGCCGATGAGAAGTCGTCGCTACCGAGGTTGCGGAGGGGAATCCACAGCAACGCGATCAGGCCGTAGACGGCGAAGACCGCCCGCAGAACCCGAACGATCCTCTGACCTCGCAGGTCCGTGACGACGGCAGCGTCCATCCGCCGATATTCGCACACGGGCGGGCGCGGCACAGGTGTTCCGCCGGGTTGGCTAGGCTGGGGTCCAGCATGTCCACCACAGCACCCAGCCGGCGGGAACTGAAGAACAGCCTCGGCGAACTCACTCTGCGCGACGAACACCGGCTCCGCCGGCGACTCGACCGTGCGCGCACACCCGAAGCACTCGCGTCCCTGTCCGACGAGATCGCATCCGCACGCGGACGCATCGCACGAAGACTCGACAGCGTCCCCGTCATCGACTACCCCGACTCGCTGCCGGTCAGCCAGCGCCGCGACGACATCGCGAAGGCGATCGCCGAGAACCAGGTCGTCATCGTCGCCGGCGAGACGGGATCCGGCAAGACGACGCAGATCCCGAAGATCTGCCTCGAACTCGGCCGCGGCGTCCGCGGACTCATCGGACACACCCAGCCCCGCCGTCTCGCGGCGCGGACCGTCGCCGAACGGATCGCCGAGGAACTCCGCAGCGAACTCGGTGAGACCGTCGGCTACACCGTGCGATTCACCGACCAGGTGTCGGACGGCACGCTGGTGAAACTGATGACCGACGGAATCCTGCTCGCCGAGATCCAGCGCGACCGGATGCTGCGCCGGTACGACACGCTGATCATCGACGAGGCCCACGAACGCAGCCTCAACATCGACTTCATCCTCGGATACCTGCGGCAGCTCCTCCCCCGCCGGCCCGATCTGAAAGTGATCATCACCTCGGCCACGATCGATCCGGAACGCTTCGCGCAGCACTTCGCCACCGACGGGGTGCCCGCGCCGATCGTCGAGGTGTCCGGGCGCACATTCCCCGTCGAGATGCGTTACCGCCCACTCACGGTGGAAGTGGGCGACCAGACCTTCGACCGCGACCCCGTCGACGCGGTGTGCGAGGCGGTCGAGGAACTGTCCGGCGAGGGCGACGGCGACATCCTGGTCTTCCTCTCCGGCGAACGGGAGATCCGCGACACCGCCGACGCGCTCCGCGACCGCAGACTGCGCGGCACCGAGATCGTGCCCCTGTACGCCCGGCTGTCGGCGGCGGAACAGCACAAGGTGTTCACGCCCCACAGCGGGCGGAGGGTCGTGCTGTCGACGAACGTCGCGGAAACGTCGCTCACCGTGCCCGGCATCCGGTACGTCGTGGACCCGGGAACCGCCCGCATCTCCCGCTACTCGGTGCGCACCAAGGTGCAGCGCCTGCCGATCGAACCGATCTCACAGGCGTCCGCCCGCCAGCGTTCCGGGCGTTGCGGCCGTGTGGCCGAAGGCATCTGCATCCGGCTCTACTCGGAAGAGGACTTCGAGGCCAGGCCCGCGTTCACCGAACCGGAGATCCTGCGCACCAACCTCGCGTCCGTCATCCTGCAGATGACGGCGCTCGGCCTCGGCGACATCGCCGCGTTCCCGTTCGTCCAGCCGCCCGACCCGCGGGCCGTCCGCGACGGCATCGGCCTGCTCGAGGAACTCGGAGCGATCGAACGGAAAGCCCAGGACGAGCAGCCCGTCCTCACCGCGGTCGGACGCGAACTCGCGCAGATCCCCGTCGATCCGCGCATGGCCCGGATGCTCGTCGAGGCGCACCGGAACGGCTGCCTGTCCGAGGTGCTGGTCATCGTCTCCGCCCTCTCGATCCAGGACGTGCGGGAACGTCCCGCCGAATTCCAGCAGGCTGCAGACGAGAAGCACGCCCGGTTCACCGTGGAGAACTCCGACTTCCTCGCCTTCCTCGAACTGTGGAAGTACCTGCGCGAGCAGCGGAACGAGTTGTCGTCCAACCAGTTCCGGAAGATGTGCCGAAACGAGTTCCTGCACTGGCTGCGTATCCGCGAATGGCAGGACCTGCACGGTCAGCTCCGGCAGATCACCCGCGGGCTCGGCTGGGACACCACCGGCACCCCGGCCGGCGAGGCGGCGATCCACCAGTCCCTCCTCGCGGGACTGCTGTCGCACATCGGACTGCGCGAGGGTGACAAACGAGACTTCCTCGGGGCCCGCGGAAGCCGATTCGCGATCTTCCCCGGCTCGAGCCTGTTCAAGAAGCCCCCGCGATGGGTCATGGCCGCCGAGCTGGTCGAGACGTCCCGGCTGTGGGCGCGGATGTCGGCCAGAATCGAACCCGAGTGGGCGGAGAAACTGGCGCCGCACCTCGTGAAACGCACCTACTCCGAGCCGCACTGGTCGTCGAAACGCGGCGCCGCCATGGCGTACGAACGCGTGACGCTGTACGGCATCCCGCTCGTCGCCCGGCGTGCGGTCACCTACAGCACCATCGACCCCGAGACGTCCCGGGACCTGTTCCTGCGCCACGCTCTGGTGCAGGGCGAATGGCAGACGCAGCACAAGTTCTTCCATGCCAACCGCGCACTCCTGGAAGATGTCGAGGAACTCGAGCATCGCGCCCGCAGGCGCGACATCCTCGTGGACGACGACACCCTCTACGACTTCTACGACCAGCGCGTCGGCCCTGAGGCTGTCTCCGCCCGGCATTTCGACTCCTGGTGGAAGGTTGCCCGCCGGAAGAATCCCGACCTGCTCACATTCACCCAGGCGACCGTCGTCAACGCCGAGTCGGCCGCAGTGCTCGGCGGCGAATACCCCGACGCCTGGCGTCAGGGTGACATGCAGTTCCCGCTCACCTACCAGTTCGAGCCCGGCACCGAGGACGACGGCGTCACGGCCCGCATCCCGATCGCCCTGCTGGCAGGTCTGCGCCCGGTCGGCTTCGACTGGCTGGTCCCCGGCATGCGCGTCGAACTGGTCACCGCGCTGATAAAGACGCTCCCGAAGACCCTTCGCCGACAGGTGGTTCCGGCACCGGACTTCGCGGCCGCCGCGCTGGCAGCCGTGAAACCCCGCTCCGAACCACTCACCACGGCGATGGCACGCGAATTGTCCCGGCTCGGTGCCTGCCGCATCGATCCCAAGGACTTCGACGTCACCGCGCTCCCCGACCATCTGCGCATGACGTTCGTTGCCGTGGACGAGAAGGGTGCCGTCCTCGGCCGGGACAAGGACCTCGTGTCGCTGCGCAAGTCGCTCGCTCCCCGCGTCCAGGTGGAAGTGGCGAAGGCGGCCTCGAATTCGGAGCGACCGCCCGCACTCACATGGACCCCCGCCACCCTCGGTTCGCTCGAAGCCACCGTCACACGCGAACTCGGCGGCCAGAAGGTCACCGGGTACCCCGCCCTGGTCCCGGAGGGTGACGGTGTCGCCGTCCGCGTGCTCAGCACCGCGGCGGAGCAACGATCCGCGATGCGCGCCGGAACGCGCCGGCTGCTCCTCGCCGCCGTTCCCACCCAGGCGAAGACGGTCACGTCCGGTCTGAGCAACGCACAGCGACTGGCACTGGGGCAGAACCCCGACGGCAGCCTCGACGCCCTCATCGACGACTGCCGCAACGCCGCCGCGAACCAGTTGATCGCCGCACACGGCACGCCGGTGCGCACACCGCAGGACTTCGACACCCTCGTGGCGACGGCGCGCGCGGAGATGGCCCGGAACGTGGCGGTTCTCCTGCGGCTGGTGTCGCCGGTGCTCGAAGCGGACCATCGGCTGGCCGTCGTGCTGGAACGCGCCACCGGTGAGGCCGCCGACGACGTGCGGGAACAGCGGCAGTCGCTGCTGTTCCCCGGTTTCGTCGCCGACATCGGTGCCACGCGCCTCCGCGAACTGCCCCGCTACATAGCCGCCGCGACCGCACGTCTCGAAGCCCTTCCGGGGAGCGCACCGCGCGATCAGAAGGGGATGGACGTCCTCGACCGGGTGTACGCCGGATACGAACGCATGCTCGCGGGCCTGCCGGAAGAACGACAGCACTCACCCGAGGTCGACGCCATCCACTGGATGATCGAGGAACTGCGCGTCAGCATGTTCGCTCAAACACTCGGGACACCGATCCCGGTCTCGGAGAAGCGCGTGCTCAGCGCCATGGAGAAGGTGCGCTGAGGCGTCGGCTCAGGCGTCGTCGCGGGATTCGCGGTGTTCGCGTAGCTCTTTGATCTCGCGGGCGAAGTCCTCGGCAGAGCTGAACGACCGGTACACGGACGCGAAGCGCAGGTACGCCACCTCGTCGAGATCACGGAGCGGACCGAGAATCGCGAGGCCCACCTCGTTGCTCGGGATCTCCGCGGAGCCCGACGCCCGGACCGCGTCCTCGACCTGCTGGGCAAGAAGATTCAATGCGTCGTTGTCTACCTGCCGGCCCTGGCAGGCGCGGCGAACACCCCGCACCACCTTCTCCCGGCTGAACGGTTCGGTGACACCACTGCGCTTGACCACCGACAGCACGGCGGTCTCGACGGTGGTGAATCGGCGACCACACTCAGGGCACGAACGGCGGCGGCGGATGGCCTGTCCTTCGTCGGCTTCTCGCGAATCGACCACACGTGAATCGGGGTGCCGGCAGAACGGGCAGTGCATGGCGATTCCTTCGTCGTAGCCGTCGTGGCCGCAACTGTTCGCCTCCCCCGATGGCGAACCGACGAAAACGGATTCACGCAGCGGATGCACGATCTCGACGCGACCACACGAAGTGGTGGGACTGACAGCATCCGAGACTACTCGGCCGCGCGATGGGACAGTCATGCAGAGCCATCCCCGTCACCGGGTAGTGGACGACGGGACGATCAGACTCTGGCCCGGGTGGAGCGCCGAATTGGACATGGCGTTCAGCTCCATGATCCGCTCGACCACCTGTGCCACCGGCAATTCCGGGGAGATCCGCGCCGCGAGCGCGGCCAGGCTCTCACCCTGCTGCACCTGCACGACCTCCGTGGCCGCCGAGTTGCTCACACCGTCAGTCGTGGCCAGCTGAGCCACCCCGACGAGCCCGCACAACACACCCGCAGTGATCACGACACTCGCGAGCACCATCCGCCAGCCGACCTCGTTTGCCCCGCGCACGTGATCGGCGCGGGAGACACCGGTGTGGGTGGGCCGGTACGCGACGGCACCGGACGACGGGCGCCGCAGCTCGCCGTCGGTGCGCCTGCGGCGAGGCTCGGTCCGGTACGACCGCGCGGTCCCGGAACGGACGGCACCCCGTTCGAGTGCCTGCCGGTTCAGCACTGCCTGTTGGTTCAGCACTGCCTGCCGATGGAGAACTGCGTTGCTCATCGGTACCTCCGCTGCTCGTGTCCGTTGTCAGATCCGTTGTCGTATCCGCTACCGACCCGGTCGGTGTCCGATCCCGCCGGGCGTTCGATCACGCGTTCGAAAGAACACATGTTCGATTTCTACCACGGCACTCCGACAAAGTCTCTACTTCTCGCGACACGTGTCGAACAGATGTTTGAAACTCCGAGGAAAGCGGGATAGATTCGTGTCACGCGGCACAGCAGTCACATGCGACCCATACCGAGAAGATCCACATACAGACGGAGGCACCTCGCCATGAAGGACGACAGCTCGACCGACGGTTCGACTCCACGTGTGAGCGGTGGCTCCGCCGCCGGGTTGACCGACCGGCAGCGCCGTGTCCTCGAGGTGATTCGCACGTCCGTGAACGAGCGCGGTTATCCGCCGAGCATCCGCGAGATCGGCGACGCCGTGGGGCTCACCTCGACGTCCTCGGTCGCTCATCAGCTGCGCACGCTGGAGCGGAAGGGTTTCCTCCGCCGGGATCCCAATCGTCCGCGCGCCGTGGACGTGCGCGGTCTCGACGAGGTGGCGGCGGGAGCGGCGGCGAACGCGAGCGCCGCCGTCGGATTGGCTGCGGTCAAGTCCGGTGCCGACGGCGCACCCCTGCCGGAACCCACATTCGTCCCGGTACTCGGCCGGATCGCCGCCGGTGGCCCGATCCTCGCCGAGGAAGCCGTCGAGGACATCTTCCCGCTCCCCCGTGAACTGGTGGGCCAGGGCTCGCTGTTCCTGCTGAAGGTCGTCGGCGAATCGATGATCGATGCCGCGATCTGTGATGGTGACTGGGTGGTGGTCCGCCAGCAGAACGTGGCGGAGAACGGAGACATCGTGGCAGCGATGATCGACGGCGAAGCCACCGTCAAGACGTTCAAGCGCACCGACAGCGAGGTGTGGCTGATGCCGCACAATCCCCTGTTCGATCCGATCCCCGGCAACGACGCAGTCATTCTGGGCAAGGTCGTCACGGTCATGCGCAAGATCTAGTCACTGCCGCTGGTAGACACGAGGAGGCCCCACGGCGATTGCCGTGGGGCCTCCTCGCATCCACCCCGGATACGCAGGTCGTGCCTCGTCAGAGATTGAGGCCGCGACCGATGATTTCCTTCATGATCTCGGTCGTTCCGCCGTAGATGGTCTGGACACGAGAATCCATGTACGCCTTGGCGATCGGGTACTCCTTCATGTATCCGTAGCCGCCGTGCAGCTGCAGGCACCGGTCGATGAGCCGCACCTGCGCCTCGGTGGTCCACCACTTGGCCATCGCCGCTTCCTGCACCGACAGCTTCTCGTCGTTGAGCAGTTCGATGAACTTGTCGACGAGGACTCGGACCGCCGTTGCCTCGGTGGCGAGTTCGGCAAGCACGAAGCGTGTGTTCTGGAAGCTGCCGATCGACTTGCCGAAGGCCTTCCGGTCGCGGCAGTACTGGATCGTCATGTCCAGCGCCGATTCCATTGCGGCGGCGGCCACCACGGCGATCGACAGCCGCTCCTGGGGAAGGTTCTTCATCAGGTAGAGGAAGCCCATCCCCTCCTCGCCGAGAAGGTTGGCGGCGGGAACGCGTACGTCGGTGAAGCTGAGTTCCGCCGTGTCCTGCGCCTTCATCCCGATCTTGTCGAGGTTGCGGCCGCGCTCGAAGCCCGGCATGTCCCGTTCGACGACCAGGAGGCTGAATCCCTGCGCTCCCTTGTCGGGGTCGGTACACGCGACGACGATCACGAGATCGGCGTTGATGCCGTTGGTGATGAAGGTCTTGGAACCGTTGAGGACCCAGTCGTCGCCGTCGCGCACGGCGCGCGTCTTGATGCCCTGCAAGTCGCTGCCGGTCCCCGGTTCGGTCATCGCGATGGCCGTGATCAGCTCACCCGACGCGAAGCCGGGCAGCCAGCGCTGTTTCTGCTCCTCGTTGCTCAGTTCGAGCAGGTAGGGCGCGACGACGTCGTTGTGCAGAGTGAAGCCGATGCCGCTGTATCCCCCGCGGGTGGTCTCCTCGGTGACGATTGCGTTGTACCGGAAGTCGCGCACGCCGCCGCCGCCGAATTCCTCCGGCACGGCCATGCCGAGGAATCCCTGCTTGCCGGCCTCGACCCACAGGCTGCGGTCGACGATGTTCTGCTCTTCCCACTTGGCGTGGTTCGGCTCGGCGTGCTGTGCGAGAAACTTGCGGTACGACTCCCGGAACAGTTGGTGCTCCGGTTCGAACAGGGTGCGCTCCACGCCGACTCCTCGTATCAACTATCTGGGTACGTCTCGTTCGACGGTAGAGGCGAGGAACTACGTGGTGAATGACCCAGGTGATCGGGATTCGTGACCCATCCGGTCACCGGGTCAGGGCTTGCGGAACCGCGCGAGCGAGCGCATCACCGGGTAGGCGACGAGGATGCCGACCGAACCCCACGCGATGCCACCGAGTTCCACCGATCCGATCGTCAGCGTCAGGTCGCCGATGCCGGCGACGAGCGCTGCGGCGACCACGGTGAGGTTCACGGGGTCGGTGAAATCCACCTCGGCATCCATCCAGATGCGCACACCGAGGACGCCGATCAGCCCGTACAGCACGAGGGTGGCGCCGCCGATGACACCGTTCGGCACGGTGAACACGAGGGCTCCGAACTTCGGTGAGAACGCGAGGACCACGGCGGTGGCCGCCGCGACCCAATAGGCGGCGGTGGAGTAGACCCGCGTCGCGGCCATGACTCCGATGTTCTCGGCGTACGTGGTGGTTCCGGACCCACCACCGAATCCCGCGAGGGTCGTGGCCAGTCCGTCCGCGACGAGCGCATCGCCGGCGACGTCGTCGAGCGACCGACCCGTCATGGCCGACACCGCCTTGACGTGGCCGACGTTCTCGGCGATCAGGACGATGACCACCGGCAGGGTCAGCGCGATCACGGACCATTCGAACGTCGGTCCCCGCAGTTCGGGCACACCGAACCAGGCCGCTTCCCGCAGCGCCGTCACCCGCTCCTCGGCGAGCCCACCGATCACGGCGGCGAACACCCAGCCGACGGCGACCCCGACCAGAATGCCGAGGCGGCCCAGCAATCCCGGACCGAGCACAGTCACGAGCAGGATCGCCAGCAGCGTCACCCCGGCGATCAGCGGCTGCGATTCGAACGAATCCACCGCGGTGGGTGCGAGATTGAGTCCGATCAGCGCGACCACGGCGCCGGTGACGACGGGCGGCATGACGGCGTCGATGACCCGCGATCCAGCCAGCTTCACGGCGATACCCACCACGAGCAGCAACAGACCCGCCGCGGCGACACCGCCGAGTTGCGCGGCGGGTCCCGAACTCTGCGACGCCGTCAGCGGCGCGATGAACGCGAACGACGACCCGAGATAGCTGGGAATACGGCCGCGGGTGATGAGCAGGAACAGGGCCGTCCCGATACCCGAGAACAGCAGTGTCGTCGTGACCGGGAACCCGGTGATGGTCGGCACCAGGAGGGTGGCGCCGAACATCGCAATGACGTGCTGCATCCCGATTCCGACCGTGCGCGGCCACGTGAGGCGCTCGCCGGGAGCGACCACCTCACCCTCACTGATCCGCCTGCCGTCACCGTGCAGCGTCCACCCGAACGCCCTCGTGGGGGCGGACTGACCGGCAGAGCCGCCGGCGGGACCGTCAGGGGCGTCGGTTTCTCTTTTCGTCACAGTTCGCCAATAGTAGGCACGATCTGGGAGTTTCGCGCCGTCGGGACCGGATCCCCCGCGAAACCCGGGACTACGCCCCCAGCACCCGGACCGCCGCGGCCCGCGCCTCCGCGGGATCGCTCGTGGCGAGCACGTCCCCGGCGGCACGACGGCAGTCGTCCAGCGAGACCGACCCCACCTTCGCCCCCACACCGGACACGGCGGCACCCGCGCAGGACAGCGACGTGACCCCGAGTCCGATCAGCACGCAGGCGAGCAGCGGGTCGGCGGCCGCCTCGCCGCAGACGCCGACGGGCTTGCCTGCCGCGATTCCCGCCTCGGCCGTGCGGGCGACGAGCGCGAGGACCGCCGGTTGCCAGGGGTCAGTGAGCGACGCCAGATCGGAGGACATCCGGTCGGCGGCCATCGTGTACTGCGCGAGGTCGTTCGTGCCGATGGACAGGAAGTCGACGTGCCGCAGAAGACGGTCGGCCAGAAGCGCGGCGGCCGGTACCTCGACCATCACACCGGGCACGAGCCCGCGGGCGCGGACCTCCGCAGCGAAGGATTCTGCCTCGGCGGGAGTCGAGATCATCGGTGCCATCACCCACGGCTGCGACTGCGTCTGCTTCGCCGCGGCGGCGACGGCGTCGAGTTGCCTGCTGAGGATGCCCGGGTTCTGTTCGGCGATCCGGATTCCGCGGACGCCGAGCGCCGGGTTCGCCTCTTCGGCATGGTTGGCGAAGCGCAGCGGCTTGTCCGATCCCGCGTCGAGCGTCCGGATCACCACTTTCCGGCCGGCGAACGCGTCGAGCACCTCGCCGTAGATCTCGGCCTGCTCGTCGACGCCGGGCTCGGAATCGCGGTCCAGGAAGCACAACTCGGTGCGGAACAGTCCTACGCCCTCGGCGGCGGTCGTGGCGGCCGACCGCGCACCGGCCCCGTCCTGGACGTTCGCCAGAATCGACACGGCGTGTCCGTCGCTCGTGCGACCGGGACCTTCCCACGACTGGATGCGGATCCGTTCGGCGCGGCCGTGTTCCACGGCGGCGCGGGCCTCGACGGGATCCGGTTCCACCACGAGTTCGCCCGCCGAGCCGTCGAGGAGGACGGGGGTGCCCGAGACGACGGATTCGAGGTCGCGCACCGCGACGACGCACGGGATTCCCAGCTGGCGCGAGATGATCGCGGTGTGGCTCGTCGGGCCGCCGAGGACGGTCACGAGTCCGACGATCAGCTCGGGATCGAGACCGGCGGTGTCCGCGGGTGCGAGGTCCTGGGCGCACAGGATCGACGGTGTCGCGGGCACGGGGATGCCGGGTTCGGGCAGGCCGAGGAGTTCGGACACGACACGGTCCCGGATGTCGCGCAGGTCGGTCACGCGTTCGGCCATCAACCCTCCCATCTTGGTGAACAGGGTCGCGAACTGCTCGGTGGCCTCCGCCGCCGATTCCTCGGCCGGGGTTCCACCGGCGATCAGCTTCTGCGCGGCACCGAGCCAGCCGCGGTCGGCCGCCATCGCCGCGTTCGCCTGCAGCACCTCTGCCGCGGCGCCGGAGACGCTCGCCGCTCGGTCGCGGAGTCGCTGCGACACCACGGCGGCCGCTTCCTCGAAGCGGACCTTCTCCGCGTCGCGCGACGCCTCGTCGATGCGGGCCGATCCGGGTGCGACCTCCGGCCGCGGAGCCGGCCAGATCACCGGCGCGTAGGCAATGCCCGGTACCACCGGCGTACCTCGCACGATTTCACGGTCTTCGGTCATCGGGTCCTCCTGGCCGGCTCGTTCTGTCTTCGCACAGTCGGAAATGCGAATCGACTATGTGACGGAGATTACTCTCAACTCTTGACATGTCAACACACTCGGGCGTAAAACAACATGACACAACATTTCGTGTGATGCAGACCATAACGGATCACGTCACCGAACACTTCATCGACGAGAACAGGAACGGGGTCACGGTGTATCCGGAAGAACGCCAGCAAGCGGTCACCACGCTGATCTCGCAGCGGGGTCGCATGTCGGTGGCGGACCTCTCCGACACGTTCGGCGTCACCACCGAAACCGTGCGACGTGACCTGGCGCTGCTCGAGCGTCTCGGCCACGTCCGCCGCGTGCACGGCGGCGCGGTCCCTGCGGGTTCCCTCACCGTCACCGAGCCCGGCATGACGGAACGCGATCACACCCGCGCCGAGCAGAAGGACCGGATCGCCAAGCGCGCCGCCGCCTACCTGCCGCCGTCCGGAGGCAGCGTGCTGTTCGACGCGGGAACCACGACGGGGCGCATCATCCCGGAACTCCCGTCCGACCTGGACCTCACCGTGATCACCAACTCCGTCCCGATCGCAGCCCGGCTCGCGGGACTCAATTCGGTGACTCTCCACATGCTGGGCGGCCGGGTGCGCGGCATCACGCAGGCCGCCGTCGGCGAGGAGGCGCTGCGCATCCTCGACGTCCTCCGAGTCGACGTCGCGTTCATCGGCACCAACGCGCTCAGCGTCGGCCACGGCCTGTCCACACCGGACACCGAGGAGGCCGCCGTCAAGCGCGCGATGGTCCGGTGCGCCAACCACGTCGTCGTGGTCGCCGACTCGTCGAAGGTCGGCCGGGAGCACCTCGTGAGCTTCGCCCCCATCCACAGCGTCGACATCCTCGTCACCGACGCCGACATCAGTTCCGCAGACCGAGCCCACTTCCACGACCAGGGAATCGAGGTGGTGATCGCATGATCGTCACGCTGACCGCCAATCCGAGCATCGACCGCACCGTCAACCTGGTGGGGCGCCTCGAACGCGGAACCGTCCTTCGCGCCGCCGCCACCCACAGCGACCCCGGAGGCAAGGGCGTCAACGTCGCCCGCGCGCTCACCTCGGCCGGTGTCGCCGCAGTCGCGGTGCTCCCGGGCAACGAGGGCGACCCCCTGCTCACCGCACTCTCCGAGCACGGGATCGAGCACGTGACCGTGGCGACGTCCGGTCCGGCGCGCACCAACATCACCATCACCGAACCCGACGGCACCACCACCAAGGTCAACGAACCCGGTGTCGTCATGTCGGCCGAGTCCCTCGCCGATCTCCAATCGGAGATCATCGAACGCGGGTCCCGGGCCGAGTGGGTGGTGCTGTCCGGTTCCCTACCCCCGGGCATTCCCACCGACTGGTACGCCACCCTCGTCGAGGCACTCCGCTCCGCGTCGTGCAGGGTCGCCGTCGACACGTCGGACGCCCCGCTGCTCGCGCTCGCGGAACGGTTCCCCGCGGCCGCCCCCGACCTCGTGAAACCGAACAGCGAGGAACTCGCGCAGCTCACCGGCGCCGACGGGCAGTTACTCGAGGAGTCCGCGCTGCGCGGGGACCCGACGGCCACCGCCCATGCCGGCAGGCAACTCGTGGACCGCGGTGTCGAAGCCGTCCTCGCCACGCTCGGCGCCGCGGGTGCGGTTCTCGTGACGGAGGCCGGCGCCTGGTGGGCCACGCCACCACCCATCGTCGCCCGCAGCACCGTCGGCGCCGGCGACTCGTCGCTGGCGGGCTACCTGGCAGCGCACATGTCCGGTGCCACGCCCGCGGACTGCCTCCGATCCGCCGTCGCCTACGGCAGCGCGGCGGCAGCCCTTCCCGGCACCACCCTGCCGACCCCCGACCACGTCGACATCGACGCCGTCACTGTCACCGCCCTCAGCTCCCCCGCCCCCGATCCGGCCTGAACCAGAAGGAAACACCATGTCTCACTCGACACCCGACCGCGATTCGGGGCCGCAGATCATCAGCGAAGATCTGATCTCCCTGGACACCGACCTCGGAGCCTCAAAGGAGGACGTGATCTCCGCGCTCTCCCGGCGTCTGGCCGACGCCGGTCGCGCCACCGAGGCGGACGGCCTCCGTGACGCCGCGCTGGCGCGTGAATCACAATCGGCGACAGGACTTCCCGGTGGGATCGCGATCCCCCACTGCCGTTCCGAAGCCGTTGTGGCGGCGTCCCTCGGATTCGCGCGGCTCGACCCGAAGGTCGATTTCGGCGCCCCCGACGGACCCGCAGATCTGGTGTTCCTCATCGCCGCACCCGAAGGTGCCGGCGCGGAACACATGAAGCTGCTCTCCTCGCTCGCGCGGGCGCTGGTGCGCCCCGCCTTCGTCGGGGCCCTGCGTGACGCGAAGACCCCCGCCGAGATCGTCACCCTGGTGAACGACGTCCTGGCACCCGCACCGGCACCCGCCGCGGCGGCCGCTGCAGCACCCGCGGCGGCCGCGGCGGCCCCGGCTCCGGCTGAGGCTCCCGAACCGGTCGCCCCGGAAAAGGAACCCGAGCCCGAAGAGGGACCGAAGCACATCGTCGCGGTCACCGCCTGCCCGACCGGCATCGCCCACACATACATGGCCGCCGACTCCCTCGTCGCCGCAGGCGAACGCGCAGGCGTCGTCGTCCACGTGGAGACGCAGGGTTCGAGCGGAAGCACGCCGCTGGCAGCCGGCGTGATCGCGGGCGCGTCCGCCGTCATCTTCGCCACCGATGTCGGGGTGAAGGGCAAGGAACGCTTCGCAGGCAAGCCGGTGGTGGCGTCGGGCGTCAAACGCGCCATCAACGAGCCCGACACCATGATCACCGAGGCACTGCGCGCGGGCATGAACCCGTCCGCGGCGACCGTGGACGGCACCAGCGCGGCCGGCGCCCCCGACGAACCGGCCGGATCGGTCGGCTGGGGCACCCACCTGCGCCAGGTGCTGCTCACCGGTGTCAGTTACATGATCCCGTTCGTCGCCGCCGGCGGTCTGCTGATCGCCCTCGGCTTCCTACTCGGCGGGTACGAGATCTCCGGTCCCGCGGAGGACATCGTCCTCAGCAACTCCCTCGGCCAACTCCCCGAGGGTGGCCTGGCGACGTACCTGGGCGCGGTGCTGTTCCAACTGGGTTCGCTGGCGTTCAGCTTCCTCGTACCCGCTCTGGCCGGTTACATCGCCTTCGCCATCGCCGACCGGCCCGGTCTGGCACCGGGCTTCACCGCGGGCGCCGTGGCTGTCTTCGTCGGCGCCGGATTCATCGGAGGCCTCGTCGGTGGTCTGATCGCCGGCGTGGTCGCGCTGTGGATCAGCCGGATCCCGGTTCCCCAGTGGTTGCGCGGCCTGATGCCGGTGGTGATCATCCCGCTGTTCGCGACTCTGATCGTCGGCGCACTCATGTTCCTGGTCCTGGGCCGTCCGCTCGCCTCGATCACGTCGGGCCTGACGAACTGGCTCAACGGTCTGTCCGGCAGCTCCGTCATCTTCCTCGGCATCATCCTCGGTCTGATGATGTGCTTCGACCTCGGTGGCCCGGTGAACAAGGCGGCATACGCGTTCGCGGTGGCCGGCCTCAACGTCAACGATCCCGCCTCGCTGCGCATCATGGCGGCCGTGATGGCCGCGGGCATGGTCCCGCCGCTGGCGATGGCTCTCGCGTCGACCGTCCTGCGTCCCAGCCTGTTCAGCGAGGCGGAACGCGAGAACGGCAAGGCGGCCTGGCTCCTCGGCTCGGCGTTCATCTCCGAAGGTGCCATTCCGTTCGCCGCCGCCGACCCGCTGCGCGTCATTCCCTCGATGATGGCCGGCGGCGCCGTCACCGGCGCCCTGATCATGGCGTTCGACGTCACCCTCAGCGCACCGCACGGCGGAATCTTCGTCTTCTTCGCCATCGGCAACCTGCTGTGGTTCCTGGTGGCGCTGGCCGCCGGTGTCGTCGTCGCCGCACTCTGCGTCGTCGGCGCCAAAGAATTCATCAAACCCGGCGCGTCCGACGCCGAACTCGACCCCGACGTTGCGACAGTCGCAGCGTAAGAGAAACAGATCGACCCGCTCGTCCCGCATCAACCCCACCGACAGAGGAGAGAGTCCATGCCCAGCACCACAGTCGCCGTCGGTTCGTCCATCGGCCTGCACGCCCGTCCCGCCGCCGTCATCGCCGAAGCGGTTGCCGCCGCCGGTGTGCCCGTCACCCTCGCCGTGGCGGACGGCGAACCCGTGGACGCCGGTTCCGCACTGCTCATCATGACGCTCGGCGCCACCAAGGGCACCGACGTCACGGTCACCAGCGACGACGCCGACGCCGTCGAGAAGGTGGCCCAGCTGGTGGCGGCCGACCTCGACGCCTGACCGCTATCCGGCCCGTCAGCTGGTGAGACCCAGCCGACGGCCGGTCCAGTCCATCTCCCGTTCGAGCGCCGCACCCCAGGTGGCGCCCTCGTGGCCACCGGGGAGCTCGTAGTACCGCACGTTCAGACCGGCCGCCCGCGCGGCAGCGAACATCCGCTGCTGCTGCGGGCGGTATTCGTCGTCCGCGGCCCCGGCGACGAACACCCCGGTCAATTCCGGGAACTGCCGTGTCCTCATCACATCGACCGGGTTGACCGCCGCGAACGCATGCTCGTCGCCTGCGAACGTCGCCGCGACCGTCCCCGCGTGATCGCCCAGTGAGGGCTCGTCCTGACCGAGGAAGTCGAGAAACGTCGGGTAGATCCGCGGATAGTTCACGGCCAGCTGGATCGAACAGGTTCCCCCGTAGGAGAATCCGCCGATCGCCCACTGCGCCGGATCGTGCGACACCTGCAGGGACTTCTCGATCCACGCGGGGACGTCGTGGGCCACGTAGGTGGCGGCGTTGCCCAGCGCCGAATCGAGGCACAGCGGATTCGCGTCCTGCGACCCCAGTGCGTCGACCACCACGACGACCGGCGCGAGGCCGTCGTGCCGCGCCGCATACGCATCCACCGTGGACCCCAGTCGTCCGCTGCTGAACCAGTCCTGGGGGCGCCCCGGCTGTCCCGCGATCATCACCATGACGGGGAGCACCGCCCGGGGTGACGTCAGGTACGCCGGCGGCAGATACAGCACGGCCGGGCGGGCCGGGAATCCGGATTCGGTGCCCGGGATCTGCACCTCCGTCACCACACCGGAGCCGGGTGTGCGCACCGGGCGGGTCCACACCGAGTCCATCGGGGTCCCGGATTGCACGGCGCTTTCGAACCCGGGGACGTCACCGAACGACACCGGCTCGACGACCGTCGGCGGGCGGTGTCCCACCAGCGACCCGACGGTCGGATACACGCCGACCTCTGCATTGACCTGCCCCGCCGCCGCGGCCGCCACGACTACGCCCGCCACACCCATCACCCAGGCGCGCCGGGCTCCGGGCCTCCGGAACAGGAGCGACGCGACGAGTACTAGGGTGCCGACCGCGAGCCAGATCCACGCGTATCCCGTCGGCGGTAACTGATTGGGAAGCGGCCGGTACGCCGCCCACACGGCACCCCCGACCGCTGCGGTCACGGGCACCGCGACCGCGGCGGCGCGGAGGATGGGCGGCCGGGCGGCACGCGACAGCGCGAGGATCACGACGATGCCCGCCACCGCGGCGACGGTCGATGCCGCCCGGGCGCGACCGTGCGCCAGCGACAGATGGGCAATATGCGACAACAACTCGTGGGCCTGCACACCGCCCAGTATTCACACGAGGTCGCGCACCGAAAGAATCAGGCCCACAACATTTCTCGCAAAACAGACCTATCGGGCACGGCGGCGGACCAGGAAGCCCGCGCCGACCACGAGCACGACCGCACCGCCGGCGATGCCGATTCCCCACAGCGTTCCCGGCGACTGCGCCGACGCCTCGTCCCCGACGGTCTGCGCGCGGGCCTGCTCCTGCACCCTCGACACCGCCCCGGGCAGCATCTGAATCGGCGGAACGGGCCCCTCCCGCGCCTCGGAGGCGATCAACAGGTCGCCGTTCTCGGTGAACGCGATCGACTCCCCCTGTGGCTGCTGCGGCACGTGCGCGCGCACCACGGGCCCCGCGGCGAACGCCGCGGCCAGGTCGCCGTCCGGTGCCGAGAACAGGAACACGTCGGAGTAGCTGCGGACGGCGGCCACGGTTCCGTCGCCGGAGACGGCGCCGCCCGTGAACATCGTCGAATGCAGTGCCGGGGCCGTGGTGCCGCTCCCGGTGGTGGCGTCGTCGGCGCCGTTCGTCTCCGCGACGTCCAGCGTGCCCACCTTCTCGAGCGGGGTCGGCCCGGGGCTCGCGAGATCACCCACAGCGGCACCCCCCGCAGGCCGGTACACGTTGCCCGCCCCGAACACTTCCTTCGTGACGATCAGCGGGGTGCCGTCGCGCTGGACGAGAACGGTCTCGGCGTCGTGCGGGCCGTCCGGATACGTCAGCCGATGCAGTTCTCCCGCGCCCGTGTCGCGGTCCATCGCGATCAGCGCCACCGTATCGCGTCGGCGTCCGTTGTCCCCGGTGTCGGCGAGCCACAGCCGGCCGTCGGGACCGGACGCCAGGTCCTCGACGTCGTACGGATCGACCGGCAGCGGTAGCCACCGCTGCACGGCGCAGTTCCCGTCCATCACCGCGACCGCACGATCGGACCCGCTGTCACCGACCGCGTAGAGCAGTCCCGCAGCCGATGCGAGCCCCGACAGCTCTTCGAGGGAGGCCTCGTCCGGGGTGCCGACCGCCGAATCGTCGGGAGTGCAGAGCGGACCGAACTCCGACGCGTCGACGGCGGTCTGATCGCGGAAGAACGGCTCGGCGGATCCGACCCCCGCCACGGCGAGCGGTGTGCACGCAGCGAGGACTCCGACCGCGACACGGGCCGACCACCGTGAGCGGTCAGGCACTGCCGCTGTACTGAACCAGTGCCGACGCCAGCGCTTCGGGCACCCGCGCATGAACACGCGTGCCGTCCTCCTCGTGGGAGGAATCGAGGATCTGACCGTCCGAGTGGATCCGGGCCATCAGATCTCCCCTGTTGTACGGGAGGAGCACGCTGACCTCGATCTCCGGGCGGATCAGTACGTCGCTGAGATGCGCTCGCAACTCGGCGATGCCTTCTCCGGTCCGGGCGGAGACGAACGCCGCACCGGGCAGCAGGCCGCGCAGCTGGGTCAGCGTGACCGGGTCGGCCGCGTCGATCTTGTTCACCACGATGAGCTCCGGCGGCGCCGCGGCGTCGTTCTCCCGGATCACCTCGGTGATCACCTCGTGGACTGCCCTGATCTGATCCGTGGGCAGCGGGTCGGAGCCGTCGACGACGTGGAGCAGCAGATCCGCGTCCGTGACTTCCTCGAGCGTCGAGCGGAACGCCTCGATCAGCTGGGTCGGCAGGTGACGCACGAACCCGACGGTGTCGGTGAGGACGTACTCGCGGCCGTCGTCCAGCGCCGCCCGCCGAGTGGTGGGATCGAGGGTGGCGAACAGGGCGTTCTGCACCAGCACCCCGGACCCGGTCAGCGCGTTGAGCAGGCTCGACTTGCCGGCGTTGGTGTAGCCGACGATCGCGATGGACGGCGTCTCGCTGCGCAGACGCCTGGTGCGTTTGGTGTCGCGGGCGGCCTTCATGCCTTTGATCTCACGCCGCAGCTTCGCCATCCGCTCACGGATTCGCCGGCGGTCCGTCTCGATCTTGGTCTCACCGGGACCACGCAGACCCACACCGCCGTTGCTGCCGGCGCGACCACCCGCCTGCCGGGACATCGATTCACCCCAGCCACGCAGTCGCGGCAGCATGTATTCCATCTGGGCCAGCGCCACCTGCGCCTTGCCCTCCCTGGACGTCGCATGCTGAGCGAAGATGTCGAGGATGAGGGCCGTCCGGTCGATGACCTTGACCTTGACGACCTTCTCCAGCGCGGTCAGCTGCGCGGGAGTGAGCTCACCGTCGCAGATGACGGTGTCGGCGCCGGTCGAGAGGACGACCTCACGGAGTTCCTCGGCTTTACCGGAACCGATGTAGGTGGCCGCGTCGGGTTTGTCCCGCCGCTGGACGAGGCCCTCGAGGACCTCGGACCCGGCGGTCTCGGCCAGAGCCGCGAGCTCGGCCATGCTGGATTCGGCCTGCGCCGCGGTTCCCTGCGTCCAGACACCGACGAGCACCACGCGTTCGAGGCGCAGCTGCCGGTATTCGACCTCGGTGACGTCTGTGAGCTCGGTGGAGAGCCCGGCAACGCGGCGCAGCGCGCTGCGGTCCTCGAGTTGCATCTCGCCGACCGAAGGGCGCCCGTCGTCGTAGGCGAACTCAGTGGAGTCGGAGATCGGCGATTCTTCTGTGCGATGTGTTTTCGTCATACACCCTCATGATCCCACGGAATGTCGAGGGCGTGCACGTGCATTTCGCGCAGGGCGATCAGCCGAGGCCGTTCCACCAGCCGTCGTCGAGGTTCCCGGACGCCACCAGGACGGACGGTCCGCGCAACGTCGCGCGGCCGTCGGACACCGCAACAGTGACCTGACCACCGGGAATACGGACATTCACCTCACCGGAGTCGGCCCCGTCGAAGCGCAGCGCGGCGGTGGCCGCGGCCACCGTGCCGGTGCCGCACGACCGGGTCTCGCCCACCCCGCGCTCGTGCACCCGCATGTCCACGGCGCCGGATTCGATGCGGGTGAGGATCTCCACGTTGACACCGTGCGGGAAGAAGCCGGGATCGAACCCGGGTGCGGCCGTCAGGTCGAGGGCCGACAGGGACGCCGCCGTGAGGTGCGCATCGACACACGCCAGGTGCGGGTTGCCGACGTCGATGCCGATCCCGTTGAACACCTTGCCGTCGATGGTCGCGGCGCTGGTTCCCAGATCCCGCACCACCCCCATGTCGACGGTGACCTCGCCGAAGGCGCCGTCCGCCGAGTGCACGATCACCGGTTTGCCGCCGGCCCGGCTGCCGACGACGAACTCGTCGCGCGTCTCGAACCCCGCCGCCCGGAGGTAGTGGGCGAAGACGCGGACGCCGTTGCCGCACATCTCCGCGATCGAGCCGTCGGCGTTGCGGTAATCCATGAACCAGTCGTCCTCGGACGTGCCGTCGGGGAGTTCGGCGAGCACACCGGCGCCGGCCAGCGCACCGGCCTTCGCGACGCGCAGGATTCCGTCGGCGCCGAGCCCGCGCCTGCGATCGCACAGCGCCGCCACCCGCGGGGCCGACAGGTCGATGCGGACGTCGGGATCCGGGAGGACCACGAAGTCGTTCTCGGTGCCGTGTCCCTTGCTGAAATCCATGCGCACCACTCTAACCAACGGTCGAGCGGGTGCGGGTTCGTCGACGCTGCCGCGGTGCGGTTCATCGACGCTGCCGCGGTGCGGTTCATCGACGCTGCCGGGCGATTTCGTACAGGGCGACGGCGCCGGCGGAGGGGGCGCCGAGGGAACTCGCGGCGCCTCCGATCGGAATGTTGACCACCGTGTCGCAGGCGTCGCGCCACGCAGCGCTCATCCCGCGGGTCTCGTTGCCGATCACGAGCACCGTGCCGCCGCCGAAGTCGTGGGCGTCGATGGTCACGGAGCCGGTCTCGTCGGTGCCGACGATGTGCAGGTCGGTTCCGGACGCACGCCGGGCGTCGCGGAAGGCGAGGATCTCGTCGACGGACGAGACCGTGACGACGGGCATCGCGAAGAGGGATCCGGTGGAGGCGCGGACGCTCCGGGGGTCGAACGGGTCGGCGCCGTGGCCGACCACGACGACCGCGTCGGCGCCGAACGCGTTGGCGGAACGCACGAGGGTGCCCAGGTTTCCGGGTGAGGCGGGCCGATCGAACACGACGATCAGGGGGACGGACTGCAGTCGCAGGTCCTTCAGTCGCGGGGTTCGTGTCTTCGCGACGGCGATCAGTTCCGGCGCGGTGGTGGTCTTCTCACCCAGTTCGGCCATCAGTTCGGCACTGACCCCGATCTGTTCGACGGACCGGGTCTCGAGCAGTTCCCGCGCCCAGTCGGACAGCGGCGGGCCGTCGATGCGGTGCAGCAGCGATTCGATCGGCCAGTCGTGTTCCAGCGCCAGGTTGAGGGGACGGACACCCTGAATCAGAAAGCGTCCCGCTTTCGTTCGTTTGGCGCGGTTGGTGAGGTACGACTGCCACTGCTGGAAGCGGGCGTTGCGGGCGGTCACCAGCAGGGACGGGGCCGGACGGTTGCGTCCGGATGGTGCGCGGCTCATCGTTCTCCCAGTGTTCGGGTCTCGCCGAGGGTGCGGATCGTGGTGTCCGCGAGGTCGGGGTCACTTCCGTCGACCCAGTGGATGCGGGTGTCGCGGCGGAACCACGACCGTTGCCTGCGCACGTAGCGCCGGGTGCCGATGAATGTGCGTTCCTGCGCCTCGTCGAGGTCGTATTCGCCGTCGAGCCAGGCGAGGACCTGTGCGTAGCCGATGGCCCGGGGAGCGGTGACGCCTTCGCGCAGTCCAACGTCGATCAGTCCGCGCACCTCGTCGACGAGTCCCCGTTCGAACATCAGCCGGGTGCGGAGCCGGATCCGGTCGTCGAGTTCGGCGGTATCGCGGTCGACGCCGACGATGCGTGTGCCCCAGCGCGGTTCGCCGATGCGAGGGGCCGACGCCGCGAACGGCTTTCCGGTGATCTCCACGACTTCGAGGGCACGGACCAGGCGCCTGCCGTCGGTGGGGAGGATCGACGCCGCGGCGTCGGGGTCCACCCGGCCGAGTTCGGCGTGGACAGCGGCGACGCCCTTCTCGGCGAGGACCGCTTCCCAGCGCGCCCGCACCGACGCATCGGTGGCGGGGAAGCTCCACTCGTCGAGCAGCGACTGCACGTACATCATCGATCCGCCGACGATGACCGGCACGGCGCCGCGTGCGGTGATCGCCTCCACATCGCGGACCGCCGCCTGCTGATAGTTCGCGACGGTGGCCGTCTCCGTCACGTCGAGCACGTCGAGCTGGTGGTGCGGTATTCCACGGCGGTCCGCCGGGGCGAGTTTGGCGGTGCCGATGTCCATGCCCCGGTACAGCTGCATCGCGTCGATGTTGACGATCTCGCCGCCGAGACGCTCGGCCAGGTCCAGTGCGAGATCCGATTTTCCAGTCGCGGTCGGTCCGACAACGGCGATCGGCACGGGTGACGTCACGGTCGCCACTCCCCCACGTGGTAGCCGACTCCGTACGGTGCCGCGCTGTACAGCGTCCGGCAGGAAGCGGGCGGCGCGTCGAACACGCCTGCGAGCACCTGCCACGGGACGCGCCCGCCGATGCCGAGGGAATCGCACACCGTGGGTTCGAGGGCCAGCAGCGCGTCGCGGTCGCCGGTGTCGAGCGCCGCGTCGATCCCGGCCTGCACGCCTTCCGCACGCGGGTCGAACGCGCCCGGCGCCTTCGCCGTGAGGGTATTCGCGCCGTCCGCGACGATCACCAGCCCGCGCGGCTCGGGGTCCCGATCGAGAAGCCTACGCAGTTCCGCGCCGTACTCGGCGCACTGCTCCGGAGACAGGTCGGCGGGGAGGATCCGCGCGTCGACGACGGCATCCGGCGCGCACGTCCCTCGGATCCACCCGGCCGTCAGCGCCGCGAGCGGCAGGTCCGGGTCGGGATCGGCTGCCGGACCGGGCCGCAGCGTGACCCGCACGTCGACGCCGTAGCCGCGATAGGTGCCCTGGGCGTCGGGTCGTACGTCCACCGCGGCGGGTGCCGCTCCGACCGCGACCCACTCGGTGGCGAGCGCGGACAACGCCTTCGCCGCCGTCTGCACCGCGTCCCGCAACGGCGCCGTCTCCGTAGCGGCCGCCCCGGTCAGTTCGGGTACCAGTAGCGGTGGGGACGGCACGAGGATTGCGGCGGTGAACACACAGTCACGCTAGTCGACCGTCCGCGCGGACCCGGCATCCGATTCGGACGCTGCCGTCAATCGGTACCAACGCGGACCGTCCGACCTGATTCAATAGTCCACAGGGCCCGTACCGGGTTGAATGGAGCCAGCACCCGTCCCGGGTCGTATGGAGCCAGTATTGCGTTCAGGCAGCCGTGACGCGCGGCAGAGATGAGGAACCGATGACCGACAGCAGCGACGCGAAGCCCGCCGTGGAGCCTGCCGCTCAGCAGCACGACACACCGACGTCCAGCGTCCCGAAGCCCGGTGCCGCCGCGAAACCGGGTGCACCCAAGCCCCACCCCACCCCGACACACGCCCTCTCCGCCCCCGCCGTCGCCGCCCCCGCCCACAGTGACCCGAGCAAGTTCGGCCGCGTGGACGACGACGGCACCGCCTGGGTGAAGACCGCGGACGGCGAACGGCAGATCGGGTCGTGGCAGGCCGGAGACGCGGCGGAAGGTCTGGCGCACTTCGGTCGGCGCTTCGACGATCTGGCAACGGAAGTGGCACTCCTCGAGGCCCGGCTCAGTTCCGGTGCGGGCGACGCGAAGAAGACCAAGGCGGCTGCGCTCGCGCTCGCCGAATCCCTCCCGACCGCCGCGGTGATCGGTGACATCGATTCACTCGCGGCGCGGCTCGACGTCATCATCGCCGGATCCGACGAGGCAGCGGCCCACGCCAAGCACGAGAAGGAACTGTCGCGGCAGGCTCACACCGAACGCAAGGAAGCGCTGGCCGCGGAGGCGGAACAGATCGGTGCCGAATCCACGCAGTGGAAGGCCGCCGGCGACCGGTTGCGCGAGATTCTGGACGAGTGGAAGACGATCCGCGGTATCGACCGGAAGGTCGACGACGCCCTGTGGAAGCGCTACTCGAAGGCGCGGGAGGCGTTCAACCGGCGTCGCGGCGCCCATTTCGCCGAACTCGACCGCGAGCGCGCCGCCGCGAAGACCAAGAAGGAAGAGCTCGTCGAACGGGCCGAGGCTCTGTCCGACTCCACCGACTGGGGTCCCACGGCCGGGGCTTTCCGTGATCTGCTCGCCGAGTGGAAGGCCGCGGGCCGCGCACCGCGAGAAGCGGACGACAACCTGTGGAAGCGGTTCAAGGGCGCTCAGGACGTGTTCTTCGCCGCCCGCAACGCCGCGTCCTCCGAACGCGACGCCGAGTTCGAGGAGAACGCGGTCGCCAAGGAAGAGCTGCTGAAGAACGCCGGCCACATCGATCCGGCCAAGGACATCGACGCGGCGAGGGCCGCACTCCGCGACCTGCAGGAGAAGTGGGACGCCATCGGCAAGGTGCCCCGCGAGCGGATGCACGACCTCGAGGGCAAGCTGCGGGCAATCGAGAAGCGTGTCCGCGATGCCGCCGACGAGGAATGGCGCCGCACCGACCCGGAGGCCCTCGCCCGGGCCGCGCAGTTCCGGGAACGGGTCACTCAGTTCGAGGAGCAGGCCGCCAAGGCGACCGCCGCGGGCAAGACGAAGGACGCCGAGAGCGCCCTCGCGCAGGCCCAGCAGTGGCGCGAATGGGCCGAGGCGGCCGAGGGCGCCGTCAGCGGCCCGTAGGCACGATCAGCCGACGTTCCAGTCGCCGCGTCGCTCCGCTTCGGCGGCAGCGGCGCGGCGTTCTTCTTCTGCGGCCAACTGCAGGGCGGTCCGGCTCCAGACCACCTTCAACCAGTGGAACGTGAGCACGATGACGGTGAGCCAGCCGATGATCAGACCGATCCCCGGGCCGGCCGCCTCGACCCCGGGCGCCGGTGTCTGCCGCGACCAGATGGCGAGCATGCCGAACACGATGGACACGGCGGTCCCGGCGAGGGCGACCCAGGCGAGGGCCCAGCGGCGGGTGACGAGCGCCAGCATCGACACGACGACCCCGAACACCACCTCGAACCACACGAACAGCCGCGACGGCAGCGCGATCGTCTCCGCGCGGGCGTCGTCCCCGTACACCAGCACCTCCCAGCCGTTGGCGATGCCGGAGTGCGGCAACGTCAGTGAGCCGAGGAGCACGACCACCGCGACCGCGACGACGAGCGCACGCGCGCCGGGATCGATCTCGCCGGCCACCTTCTTCTCGGCGGCGTCGAAGTCCTTCAGGTAACTCTCGATCGGCTCGTTCCCGGCACTCGAACCGCTGTCGCCAGTGTGGTTTCCGTCGTGCCGCTTGTCGTCGAACGGGGAGGTCATGCGTTGCATCCCATCTGGGCGGGTAGTGGTGCGGGCGCACCGATCTGCGGAAGTCCGAGTCCCACACCGATCGGCGGGGTCTTCGGGGTCACGCCCTTCTCGAAGGAGTCGCCCGCACGGGTGCGGCGGTGGGTCAGGACCGGGGTGTCGGCAACGAGATGGTGGGGGGCGGCGGCACTGACGACGACGGTGACGACGTCGCCGGGCCGGACGTTCCCGTCGAGGTTGCCCTCGGGCCGGAAGTGGACGAGCCGGCCGTCGCGGGCGCGCCCGCTCATCCGGGCGGTCTCCGCGTTCTTGCGACCCTCCCCGGCGGCGACGAGAAGTTCCACCTCGGCGCCCACGAGCTTCTGGTTCTCCTCGAGGGTGATCTGTTCCTGCAACGCGATGAGACGTTCGTACCGTTCCTGGACGACCGCCTTGGGCAGCTGCTCGTCCATCTCCGCTGCCGGGGTGCCGGGCCGCTTGGAGTACTGGAAGGTGTAGGCGCTGGTGAAGCGCGCCTGCCGGACGACATCGAGCGTGTCCTGGAAATCTTCCTCGGTCTCACCCGGGAATCCCACGATGATGTCGGTGGTGATCGCTGCGTGCGGCATCGCGGTGCGGACCTTGTCGATGATCCCCAGGAATCGCGACTTCCGGTAGGAGCGGCGCATCGCCTTCAGCACGCGGTCCGAGCCGGACTGCAGCGGCATGTGCAGCTGGGGACACACGTTGGGGGTCTCGGCCATCGCCTCGATGACGTCGTCGGTGAATTCGGCCGGGTGCGGAGACGTGAAGCGCACCCGCTCGAGCCCGTCGATCTCTCCGCATGCGCGCAGCAGCGCGGCGAACGCGCCGCGGTCGCGGGGCTGGTCCGGATCCGCGAAGGACACGCCGTACGCGTTGACGTTCTGCCCGAGCAGGGTGACCTCGACGACGCCCTCGTTCACCAGGGCCTGCACCTCGGCCAGGATGTCGCCGGGGCGCCGGTCGACCTCCTTGCCGCGCAGCGCGGGCACGATGCAGAACGTGCAGGTGTTGTTGCATCCCACCGAGATGGACACCCAGCCCGCGTACGCTGACTCCCGCTTGGCGGGCAGCGTCGACGGGAACGCCTCCAGCGCGTCGAGGATCTCGACCTCGGCCCGCTGGTTGTGGCGGGCCCGGTCCAGCAACGCGGGGAGTGAACCGATGTTGTGGGTGCCGAACACGACGTCCACCCACGGCGCCTTCTTCACGACGACGTCGCGGTCCTTCTGCGCCAGGCACCCGCCGACCGCGATCTGCATGTCGGGGTTCTGTTCCTTCGCAGGCGCGAGGTGGCTCAGGTTGCCGTACAACTTGTTGTCGGCGTTCTCCCGCACCGCGCAGGTGTTGAAGACGACGAGGTCGGGTGCCTGCCCCGCGGCCGCCTTCGTGTAGCCGGCGTCCTCGAGGAGCCCCGACAGCCGCTCGGAGTCGTGCACGTTCATCTGGCAGCCGTACGTGCGCACCTCGTAGCTGCGGTGAGGGGTCTGGTCGATCGTGTCCACGTATGCCAGGGTACGGCCCGCGCCAAATCGCCTCGTCGCGGCCGGTGTGCGCCCGGACACACGCCCGAAGCCGGACAGTAAAGTTTCCGTGACATCCCGAGGATTCTCGGAGCAAATGGCAGGTGCTCCCGCTCCGAACACATAGGGTCATCGACTATGACGCAAGCCGACGACGCGACGCCGACACCCTCCACGGGCGCGGCCCCGTCCATGATCTCGATGAAATCGGTGAACAAACACTTCGGCGCCCTCCACGTCCTCCAGGAGATCGACCTCGAAGTCCCCCGCGGACAGGTCGTGATCGTCCTCGGACCGTCCGGCTCGGGTAAGTCGACGCTGTGCCGCACCATCAACCGCCTCGAGCCCATCGACTCCGGTGAGATCGCGGTGGACGGCAAGGTTCTCCCGGCCGAGGGCAAGGCCCTCGCGGCGCTGCGCGCCGACGTGGGCATGGTGTTCCAGTCGTTCAACCTGTTCGCCCACAAGACGATCCTCGAGAACGTGATGCTCGCACCGGTCAAGGTGCGGAAGAAGAGCAGCGCCGACGCGAAGGCGAAGGCCTACGAGCTTCTCGAGCGGGTCGGCATCGCCAATCAGGCGGACAAATACCCGGCGCAGTTGTCGGGCGGTCAGCAGCAGCGAGTCGCAATCGCACGCGCACTCGCCATGAACCCCAAGGTCATGCTGTTCGACGAGCCGACGTCCGCACTCGACCCGGAAATGGTCAACGAGGTCCTGGACGTCATGACCTCGCTCGCCAAGGAAGGCATGACCATGCTCGTGGTGACACACGAGATGGGCTTCGCCCGCAAGGTCGGCCACCGTGTCCTCTTCATGGCCGACGGCCAGATCGTCGAGGACGCCGAGCCCACCACGTTCTTCACCGCTCCCAAATCCGAGCGCGCGAAGGACTTTCTCGGCAAGATTCTCAGCCACTGACCCGAAGGAGCCGGTGCTCCTTCGGTCGACCGTGCTCCACACGCAACACCCGTCATTTTCAATTGGAGGAACTCGATGAGGATCAATCGCTCGATTCGCGTGGGAATCGGCGTCATGGCGCTCGCCGTCGTCGCATCTGCTTGTGGCGGAGGTGAAGAGAAGAGCGCCTCCCAGAGCGCGTCGGAGGGCAAGCTCACCGTCGGAATCAAGTACGACCAGCCCGGCCTCGGATTGCGCAACCCGGACGGTTCCTTCAGCGGCTTCGACGTCGAGGTCGCCGAGTACGTGGCCGGCAAGCTGGGTGTCGCGCCCGAGAACATCGTGTTCAAGGAGTCCCCGTCGGCTCAGCGCGAGACGTTGATTCAGAACGGTGAGGTCGACTACATCGTCGCGACCTACTCGATCACCGACGCCCGCAAGGAGAAGGTCGACTTCGCCGGGCCGTACTTCATCGCCGGACAGTCGCTCCTGGTGAAGTCCGACAACACCGACATCACCGGCCCCGATTCGCTCAACGGCGGCAAGAAGCTGTGCTCCGTCACCGGGTCCACTCCCGCGCAGAAGGTCAAGGACACGTACGCGCAGGACGTGCAGCTGCAGGAGTTCGACACGTACTCGGCCTGCGTCGAGGCGCTGCGCAACGGTGCGGTGGACGCCGTCACCACCGACGACATCATCCTCGCCGGTTACGCGGCGCAGTATCCCGGCGAGCTGAAGGTGGTCGGCGAGCCGTTCACCGAAGAGCGCTACGGCATCGGCCTGGCCAAGGGCGACGACGAGACCCGCGCCAGGATCAACGACGCCATCGACGCCATGATTGCGGACGGCTCGTGGGAGCGCGCGTTCAACGAGACCGTCGGTGCGTCGGGCTACCCGATCCCCGCCCCGCCGACCGTCGATCGGTACTGAGCAACTCACTTATCCGGGTCGGACGACTTCCATTCGTGGAGTCGTCCGGCCCGGTTCGATACCAACCACCGGTGACCTGGGGAGACGGTAAGTGGACCTACTGAGCAAATACAGCGATCAGCTGATCGACGCATTCTGGACGACGGTGCAACTCACCGCGTTCTCGGCTGTCGGTGCTCTTATACTCGGCACCATCCTCGCGGCGATGCGGGTGTCTCCGATCCCGGTCGCGCGTGGCGTCGGCACGGCGTACGTGACGATCTTCCGCAACACTCCCCTGACGCTCATCATCATCTTCTGCTCGTTCGGGCTCTTCCAGACGATGGGCGTCAAGCTTGCCCCCGAGCAGTCGCCGACGTTCTTCGAGGAGAACAACTTCCGGCTCGCCGTGCTCGGCCTCAGCGTCTACACCGCGGCGTTCGTCTGCGAGTCGCTGCGGTCCGGCATCAACACCGTGCACGTCGGACAGGCGGAGGCGGGCCGGTCACTCGGCCTCACGTTCTCCCAGAATCTGCGGTTGATCGTGCTGCCGCAGGCATTCCGCGCGGTCACCGCCCCACTCGGCAGTGTGTTGATCGCCCTGACCAAGAACACGACGATCGCCTCGGTGATCGGTGTGGCGGAGGCGTCGCTCCTGATGAAGGAAATGATCGAGAACGAGGCCGCCATCTTCGTCGTCGGTGGCATCTTCGCGCTCGGCTTCGTGATCCTGACCCTGCCGATGGGGCTTCTCTTCGGATACCTGAGCAAGCGATTCGAGGTTGCACGATGAGCAATTCCGCCACCGTCCTCTACGACGCACCGGGTCCGAAGGCGAAGAACATCTACCGCCTGATCTCGGTCGTGGTCGCAGTCGTCCTACTGGGAATCGGCTACCTCGTCTACGCCGCGCTCGACGACAAGGGTCAGCTGACGGCCGCGAAGTGGGATCCGTTCCTCGAATCGACGTCGTGGACGACGTATCTGATCCCCGGCATCCGCGGCACCCTCGTGGCGGCCGCCGTATCGATCCTGTTCGCGCTGATCCTCGGCGCGATCCTCGGCATCGGACGCCTGTCGAACCACCGGCCGGTGCGATGGGTGGCCGGCGGGATCGTCGAACTGTTCCGCGCCATCCCGGTGCTGATCCTGATGATCTTCTCGTACCAGCTGTTCGCCGAGTACGAGGTCTTCAAGTCGAAATACCTTGCGCTCGCCGCGGTCATCGTCGGCCTCACGCTGTACAACGGCTCGGTGATCGCCGAAATCGTCAGGGCAGGCATCAACTCGCTCCCCAAGGGACAGAGCGAGGCCGCCATGGCACTGGGTATGCGCAAGGGCCAGGTCATGCGGAGCATCCTTCTTCCGCAGGCCGTCACGGCGATGCTGCCCGCGATCATCTCGCAGATGGTGGTGGCCCTGAAGGACTCCGCGCTCGGTTACCTCATCGGCTACGTCGAAGTGGTGCGGTCCGGCCAGCAGCTCGGTGCGTTCTACGGCAACTACCTGCCCGCCCTGATCGTGGTGGCGATCATCATGATCATCCTCAACTACACGCTCACCGTGGTGGCGACCAAGGTGGAGAAGCGACTACGGGCCAGCCGGAAGGGCGGAGGCCCCGGAGGGGCCGTTCCCGAGCTTCCGGCGGTGTCGGTTCCGGGTATGGACATCACCGACAAGCGGTTGTGACATGACGCGGGTGTGACATGACACTGCGGTCGGACGGGAACTCTGTTCCGCCCGACCGCAGTGTTGTTGTCTGTCAGTGTTGTTGTCTCGTCAGTGTTGTTGTCGTGACGACGTGGTCAGGTCTCGTCGAACAGGCCGTCGGTTTCCGCACCGGCGCGATCGAGTTGTTCCTTGACCACCTCGAACGCCATGCCCTGGGGGAATCCGCGGCGCGCAAGCATCGACACCAGACGGCGGACCGCACGGTCCCGATCGTCCGCGGACACCGTCCGCAGTTTCTTCGCGACCAGTTCCGTCGCTCGTGCTCGTTCGTCTTCGCTGTCGATCTGAGCGAGCGCCTCGGCAGCGTCGTCCTGACCGATCCCCTTGCGGCGCAGTTCCAGTGCGAGCGCACGTTTCCCCTTACCGGAGTACGTGTGCCGCGAATGCACCCACTGCTGGGCGAAGTCGGCGTCGTTGACGAGTCCGACCTCGGTGAGACGATCCAGCACACGCTCAGCGATCTCGGCCGAGTAGCCCTTCTTCGCCAGACGCTCGGCCAACTCCGCTCGACTCCGGGCACGGTCCGTCAGAAGACGCAGGCACAAATCCTTGGCCTGCGTCTCCGTTCCACCTTCGCCCGTCGGACGCACGGCGGCGCCTTAGAATTCGACCGGGGCGGCGTCATCCGTAGCAGCAGTGACGTCGGCGCCGATTCCGAGCTTTTCCTTGATCTTCTTCTCGATCTCGTCCCGGATGTCGGTGTTCTCCAGCAGGAACTTGCGGGCGTTCTCCTTGCCCTGCCCCAGCTGGTCGCCTTCGTAGGTGTACCAGGAGCCCGACTTGCGGATGAACCCGTGTTCGACACCCATATCGATCAGCGAGCCTTCCTTGCTGATTCCCAGGCCGTAGAGAATGTCGAACTCGGCCTGCTTGAACGGCGGCGCGACCTTGTTCTTGACCACCTTGACACGGGTACGGTTACCCACCGCGTCGGTGCCGTCCTTCAGGGTCTCGATCCGCCGCACGTCGAGGCGCACCGACGAGTAGAACTTCAATGCCTTACCACCGGTGGTGGTTTCGGGGGAACCGAACATGACGCCGATCTTCTCGCGCAGCTGGTTGATGAAGATCGCGGTGGTGCCGGAATTGCTGAGCGCACCGGTCATCTTACGGAGCGCCTGGCTCATCAGACGGGCCTGCAGACCCACGTGACTGTCGCCCATCTCGCCCTCGATCTCGGCGCGCGGGACCAGAGCGGCCACGGAGTCGACCACGAGGATGTCGAGGGCACCGGAGCGGATCAGCATGTCTGCGATCTCCAGCGCCTGCTCACCGGTGTCGGGCTGCGACACCAGCAGCGCGTCGGTGTCGACGCCGAGCTTCTGGGCGTAGTCGGGGTCGAGCGCGTGCTCAGCGTCGATGAACGCGGCGATGCCGCCTGCCGCCTGGGCGTTGGCGACCGCGTGCAGAGCCACGGTGGTCTTACCCGAGGACTCCGGGCCGTAGATCTCGACGACACGGCCGCGGGGCAGCCCGCCGATGCCGAGGGCGACGTCCAGCGCGATGGACCCGGTAGGGATGACGGCGATGGGCTGACGGACACCTTCGCCCAGGCGCATCACCGAGCCCTTGCCGAAGTTCTTGTCGATCTGCGCCAGCGCGAGGTCGAGCGCCTTGTCTCGATCGTGTGCCTGTGGTGCCATCGTCGTCCCCATTCCTCGAGTCTCATCAGTGATCTGCGGTCAGGTTAGATCCAGGTACCGACAAGAACCGTGACCACCGAACATCTCCAGCATAGGGGAACGTGTGTTCGATATGTGCGGTCGGTCCGTTCGACACGCCGGATTTCTACCGGCGCTGCGGCGGGACGTCGAACTCCACGCAGAGTTCACGCCACACCTCGCGGGGTTCCCTGCCGTCCTCGATGGCTTCGGCGGCGGTCTTGCCCCCGAGACTGAGCAGCACGTGGTCGACGAGTAGTGCGTCGCCGCGCATCTGCCCGAACTCTTCGCGGACGAGTTGGTGAAATTCGGTCAGTCGCACGCATCCACGCTAGCCGAACCTCGAGCCGGGCTCTCACCGCAGCGCGTCGCGGCACACCTCCACCGGATCGGCGACGTCCGCGTTGCTCCGCGCGGCCCGCCGCGCGGCGTCCGCGTGGGCACCGTTCGAGAGCACCTGTTCGACCGCCGCGCGGAGCGCTTCCGCACTCGGGGGACGAACCACGACGGCGCTCCCCTGCCGCGCGGCCCGGTTCGCGAGCTCCCACTGATCGCCGCCGCCGGGAACCACCACCGCCGGAACCCCTGCGAGCAGGGCCTTGGCCAGCATTCCGTGTCCGCCGCCGCAGACTACCGCCGACGCCTCGCGCAGCATCGCGTCCTGCCTGCCCAGACCGGCTCGCGCCCACGGCGGAACCGTCGCCGGCGATCCGTCCAGTATCGACGCGATCACCCGGACGCCAGCCCCATCGAGACCCGCGAGCGTCGTCTCGAGCATGCCCTCGGCGCCGGTGAATGCGGTCGACGGAGCCACCATGACCAGAGGATCGGCGCCGTCCGGCGCCTCGAGCACCTCGTTCGTCGGTTCCCACAGCAACGGACCGACGACGTGCGCCTCGGCAGGCCAGTCCGGCCTCGGCACCTCGAGCGCGGGGAGCGTCGCGATCAGCCGGCGCACCGGTCCCGGGTCCTTCGCAGGCAGTCCGACGCCGACCCGGGCCGCGGAGCGCTGCCGCTCACCCTGCCGGATCGACCGCGCCGTCGCGGCGCGCATGAGCGTGTCGCGGAGCCTGCCCCTGATTCCCACGCCCGGAGCCAATCCGCTCCCAATGGGCGGCAACCCCGTGGACGCGGCGTACAGCGGGTGCGGGGACAGCTCGACCCATGGAATCCCCAGCCGCTCCGCGGCCATCCCCCCGCCTGCGGTGAGGATGTCCGAGACCACGAGGTCGGGTCCCATCGCGCGCAGGTCGGGGAGCAACTCGGTGGAGATGTGCGCGGCGCGGGCGTGAATGCGCGCGCCCGCATCGAGGTCGTCGTCCGTCGGGCGGGGCGCGAGACCTTTCAGCAGCTCGGCAGGCACGCCGGCCGACCGTGCGGGCTCGACCCACCGTGTGCCTGTGAACAGGACGGGATCGTCTCCGGCCTCGATGAAGGCGAGGCACAACGCAAGGGCGGGAAAGGCATGTCCGGGATCAGGCCCGGCGACCACGGCGACTCGCACGAACCACAGAGTGTCACACGGTCGGCGTCACCGTTTCTCGAACACTGCTTCGGCGGCACCGAGAGACCGGGCACGGTCGGCGGGGACGAGCCCGATCCGGGTGCGCCGGTCGAGCAGGTCGTCGACGTCGAGTGCCCCCTCGTGGGTCACCGCGAACTGGAGCTCGGCGCGGCTCACGTCCACACCCTCGGCGATCGGCGCGAGCAGTTCGGCGTCTGCGGCGGCGATCAGCGCCGCCTCCGTTCCGTAGCGGGCGAGCAGCGCGGGCGGGGCCGAGACCTTCTGCAGCGCTTCGGGTGTCGCGGCGCCGACGAGCGGCAGGGCCCGAGTCCGGCACCGGCCGGCGTCCAGTCCTGCCACGTCGACCGCGGCGTCGACGGCGTCCTCCGCCATCTTTCGGTAGGTGGTCAGTTTGCCGCCGACCACACTGACGAGACCCGTGTCCGAGCGCAGGATGGCGTGGTTGCGGGAGAGGTCCGCGGTGGATCCGTCCCCGGTGTCGAGCAGAGGGCGCAGGCCCGCGAAGGTACCGAGGACGTCCGAGCGCTGCAACGGAACCTCGAGCGCGGTGTTGACCGTGTCGAGAAGGAAGTCGATCTCCTGCTCCGATGCCACCGGAACATCCGGAACGGGTCCCGGCGCCGCCTCGTCGGTCAAGCCGAGGTACACGCGGCCGAGCTGTGCGGGCAGCGCGAAGACGAAGCGATTGGTCTCACCGGGGATCGGCACCGTGAGCGCCGCGGTCGGGTTGCCGAGCCGCTCGGCCGGGAGCACCAGATGCGTGCCGCGACTGGGCCGCAACGTGATTCCGGGATCGATCTCCCCCGACCACACTCCCGCCGCGTTGACCACGGCGCGCGCCCTGATCGGCAGTTCCGAGCCGGTCAGCTCGTCGCGCAGGGTCGCGGACGTCCCGGTCACGTCGTACGCGCCTGTCCGCGTGAGCACCTTCGCACCGTGGAGCGCGGCAGTGCGTGCGAGGGACACCACGAGTCTGGCGTCGTCGACGAGCTGGCCGTCGAACGCCATCAGGCCTCCGCGCAGGCCTTCCCGCCGCACAGCGGGGGCGAGTTCGACCACCCGGTCGGCCCGGACCGTCCGTGACCGCGGGAGGACCGACGACGGTGTGCGGGCACTGGCACGCAGCAGGTCGCCGGCCAGGAATCCCGTACGGACGAGGGACTTGCCGAACAGGGTCGTCGAATCGAGGACGGGCACCAGCTGTGGGAGCGCCCGGACGAGATGGGGAGCGGTACGGGTCATGAGGATTCCGCGTTCGACCGCGCTCTCGCGGGCGATGCCGACGTTGCCCGATGCCAGGTACCGCAGCCCGCCGTGGGCGAGTTTCGAACTCCACCGGCTGGTCCCGAACGCGAGATCCCGCTTCTCCACGAGCACGACGTCGAGGCCGCGTGACGCCGCGTCGAGCGCGACACCGACGCCGGTCACCCCGCCGCCGATCACCAGGACGTCGACGAGTGCACCGTCCGACAGCTGGTCGAGTTCGCGCGCCCTTCGCGCGGCATTCAGAGCCGACGAACGGCTCACGGGCGGCGTGTTCGGATGGTTCACCGGTCTCCTCGATCTGTCGGGTGGTTGTCGGCGGCGTCCGGGGCCAGATAGGCGCCGACAGCGTGCCGGAGTTGCTCCGTGAGGGCGTCGCCGGGAAGTTCCTCGGCCACCATCGCGGCCGACTGAACCGCGGACTGCGCGATGAGCAGTACCATCGTGGCGATCTGACGGCTGTCCCCCGCGCGGATCGAGCCCTGGTCCTGTCCCGTCGACACCGCGAACGCGACCTGGTCGATGATCGCCCGCTGGCTCGTACCCAGCCGCTCGAGGACGTAGGTGGTGAACAGTTCCTGATCCGAACGCAGGATCTTCACGAACAGCGGATGGTCGCGCACCTCGGTGGACACGTGGACCACGGCGTCGACCAGCTGACGGTGGACCGATTCCTCCGTCGAGAATTGGGGCATCACGGCAGCGATCTCGCGGGTCATCAGATCGGCGACCACGGCCCTGGTGTCCGACCAGCGCCGGTAGACGGTCGGCCTGCTGACGCCGGCGCGCCGGGCGACCTCCGCCAGCGTGGTGCGACGCAGTCCGAAATCGAGGATGCACGAGCGTGCGGCGTCGAGAATGGAGTCCTCGACGCTCGCTGAGGCGTCGTCTCGCGACGGAGAATTACGAATAGACATTGTGTGTAACATCGTAACGCACGAATCCCCCGCCGGCACCGGACCGGCACCCGAATCACCTTCGCCCAGGCCGTTCACGTCCGTCCGACCGCCCCTGACGCAGGGGATTCGAGTGGCGTAAGCATGGCCGGGGCGTGAGCGGGCAGGACAGGCGTGCACGTCGGGTGAGGGCCGGCCAGGACCACCCAATTTCGGATAATTACGGCATTCCGTCCGCGCCGGAGTCACTCTCCGGGGAGATCGGTACGCCTGCACGATCCCGACGATTCGGGCCTCAGCCGAAGTAGTAGAGCTCGAATCCCACCGCGCGTTCGGCGTCGAATCCCGGTTGCGGCCCGGTCACCATCTCGACCTGAGCCCTCGCCTGCTGCCCCACCGGGACGTCGCTGAGCGCTTCGAGATAGCGGACGTGCTCGGCCAGCGAGAGCACCGCCCGATCCACCGTGTGGGTGACATCCACCGCGTGGGTCGGGGTCATCGTGTTGACGGCGACCCAGCGGACACCGCGCCACGGCGGCAACCCCGACTCCCCCAGCTCGGGAAAGATCCATTCGTTCGCGGCATCCGCGGTCGCGTCGAGAACGGAACGGCCGAGCGCGCGGTGGTCGGCACTGTTCAGCTGGCCCGGCCCCCAGGTGTCCGCGAAGTTCGCCGTCACCACGAGATCCGGGCGATGACGACGGATCGCCGTCGCGAGATCGCGGCGGAGAGCGAGACTCTCCACGAGAGTGCCGTCGGGGTACCCGAGGAACTCCACGTCGGTCACTCCGACCACGGCTGCGGAACGCCGCTCCTCCACCTCCCGCAGCGGGCCAGACTCCGTGGGATGCAGGCCCGCGATCCCCGCCTCCCCGCTGGTGGCGAGCACGTAGCGGATGTCCTTGCCCTGCTCGGTCCAGCGCGCTACGGCCGCCGCTGCGCCGTATTCGATGTCGTCGGGGTGCGCGACGACGACGAGCCCACGATGCCAGTCCTCGGGTACCGGTTCCATGGGTAGAGCATGCCTGTCAGCTCCGCGTGATGTCCGATTTCTCGCCGGATCCGGACATCGCCTTGATCAACAGGTACACGCCGAACACCACGGCGCTGACCACGAGAATCCAGAACAGACCCTTGACGAGGGCACCGACGACCGCCAACGCGATCCAGATCGCCGCGACCGCAAGAACAATCTTCCAGAACATGATTTCCTCCACTCACGTCTCCCCGATCGATTTCTGCGCCCGACATCTGGTCGACCCCACTTATCGGGTACGCACACCAGCGTGGCACGGCGGAGCGGGTAAATCACCAGGTCAGCGTAAAGATCAGGGAAAGATCAGGGTTCTCCCCCACAGACTTCCCGGAAGTCGCCGGACGGGTCGATCGACGACATCAGCGATAGCGGCGAACGATCTCGTCGATCTCGCCGAGAGCCGCCGCGAGGCCGGCGAGCTTTTCCGTCGCCGACACCAGCTCTGCACGTTCGTACGCCAGTTCGCCGACGGCACTCGTCGTTCCGGGAACGGCGACCTCGGCGGCAGCGGCCACCAGTTCTTCGAACTGGTCGACGCCGTCGTCGAGTTGCGCGGCAGCGGAGGCGATCGCACGGTGGAGCGGCGCTGCCGCGGCCCGGCTCCCCTGGGCGGCGTCCTCCATGGACGTGATGTCGAGTGAGACCGCCTGCAGGGCGGCGGCCGCGGAACGGGCCGTGGAATGGGTGTCCTCGACGTCCTCGCCGCTGATGGTCCCGGACCGGGACAGCACGCCGAGAATGCCGTGCAGTGCCCGTTCGCTGTGCACGAGTCGCTCCATCGGCTCCCGGGCGGCCGAGGACGGCGGAGGAAGCACCCGACGGGCAGGCAGGCCCGGTGGCAACGTCACGGCGGCGAGCTTGCGGTAGCGGCTGGCGGCCAGCACCGCAGGGACCGCGAACACGACGGCGCCGCCACCGGCCATCAGCATCGACCACTCCGGTGCGGCCATCAGGGCGAGACCCGCGGCACCGGTGGCCGAGGATCCGGACACGATGCCGTAGCGCTTCGCGCGGCGCCGGGCCCGCCGCTTCTTCCGCAGCAGCCGTTCCCGGGGGTCACGCCACCTCTGCGCCGCGTCCGCGACGGACTCACCGGCGTCGCGCAAAGCGCCCTGGATCCCGGCGAGCCCGGACATGACAGTGGCCGACCGGACTGCGCGTCCAGGTCGGCCACCTCGGGTGGAACTCATGCGAATACTGTTCGGCTACTGCGCCGCGCCGGTCTGGCCCGCTGCCGGCGGCTGCTTGTCGAGGTTCGGGCTGGCAGGAGTCGCCGGCGCGTTGGCGGCGCCGCCGGACGGCAGGGCGTCGCCCTTCATCGAGGCCCGGATCTGCTCGAGCCTGCTGTGTCCGGCCATCTGGATGCTCGCCTGCTGCACCTCCATCATGCGGCCCGACACCGAGTTCTGCGCCAGCTCCGCGGAACCGAGAGCGTCGGCGTAGCGGCGCTCGATCTTGTCGCGCACGGCGTCGAGACTGGGCGTGTTGCCGGGAGCGGACAGGGTGCTGTCCATCGAGCGCAGCGACTCGCTGACCCGTTCCTGCATCTTGGCCTGCTCGAGCTGGCTGAGCAGCTTGGTGCGCTCCGCGACCTTGGCCTGCAGAGCCATCGCGTTCTGCTCCACGGCCTTCTTCGCCTGTGCGGCCGCCTGCAGCGACTGGTCGTGCAGTGCCTTGAGGTCCTCGACCCCCTGCTCGGCGGTGACGAGCTGGGCGGCGAACGCCTCGGCGGCGTTGGTGTACTGGATGGCCTTCTCGGTGTCGCCCGCGGCCTGGGCCTGGTCGGCCAGGTTGACGGCCTGACGGGCGTTGGCGTTGAGCTTCTCCACCTCGTCGAGCTGGCGGCTGAGCTTCATCTCGAGCTGGCGCTGGTTGCCGATGACAGACGCGGCCTGCTGCGACAGGGCCTGGTGCTGGCGCTGCGCATCCTCGATCGCCTGCTGAATCTGAACCTTGGGGTCAGCCTTCTCATCGATCTTGGAATTGAAGAGCGCCATCAGGTACTTCCATCCCTTGACGAAAGGATTAGCCATGGGTTTGATCCTGCCTCCATCTGTTGCGCCGCGCGATGCGCGACCCGATACGCGACCGTCACGCACCGGAACAAGGGCTGCGCCCCGACTGCCTGTCTGACCCGCCGACAACGAGATCGGCGGTTAACTGAAATCTATCGGTTCGGCACGGGTGTTGCTACGCGGCAGCCAGCGCCTGCGCGGGTGCAGGGATGACCACGCGGGTGTCGCGGGCGATGGTCGTCGAACCCGGTCGTGCGCTCGCGGCAGGAGCCTCGGCGGGCGCGGATTCGACCGCGTGCCGCTCGGTGTCCGCACGCTTGGCCGAAGAACCGTCGGACAGCGATTCGCTGACGTCGACGAGCACATCGGAGAGTGGGACCTCCAGTGCGTCGCAGATCGCCGCCAGGAGCTCACTCGAAGCTTCCTTACGCCCTCGTTCGACCTCGGACAAGTACCCGAGGCTCACACGAGCACTGTTGGAGACCTCACGCAGGGTCCGGCTCTGCGAAACGCGCGTACGCCGAAGACTGTCACCGATTGCCTCACGCAATAGCAGCGCCATCTCGCTCCTCCTTCATCCGTCACCTGTCTCGCCTATCTCAACGCGCGAACAGGACCGATTGGTTCCCGACCTTAGCCTGCGGATGTTTCCTGCACACGATCGAGGAGTCCCGACACGGCGGCGGAAACCGCAGATTTCCGGATCTGCCACCGGTCACCGGTCAATCCGAGCTCGCGGACGGCCGTGCCGGACGCCCCGGAAATGCTCAGGAACACGGTGCCGACCGGGTGTCCGTCCTGCATGTCCGGGCCCGCGACACCGGTCAATCCGACGCCCCAGTCGGCGCCGCAGCGGGCGCGGGCACCGTCCGCCAGTGCGCGTGCCGTGGACGCGGCCACGGGCCCGTCCGCCGCCAGCCGGGTGGGATCGACCCCGGCGAGGGTGGCTTTCAGGTCGGTGGCGTAGACGACGAGCCCGCCGCGGAGCACGTTGCTGGCGCCGGGCACTCCGGCGATGGTCGCGGTGAGCAGTCCCGCGGTGAGCGATTCCGCGGTGGCCACCGTCTCGCCGCGGGCGGTGAGGACGGCGACGAGGTCACCGGCCCGCGTGCCGTCCACCAGCGGGTCAGTCACGCTCCGGTGCTCGCGTTCGCCTCGACCTTGTGCACGCCGGCTCGCAGGCGGACGGCCTGCACGACGTAGTCCAGCCCGGTCACCACCGTCAGCAGCACGGCGGCACCCATGAGAATCCAGCCGGCGACCTCGAATCCGTCGGGCAGCGGCAGCAGGTAGTAGCCGATCGCGACCGTCTGCACGAGAGTTTTGAGCTTGCCTCCCCGGCCTGCCGGGATGACTGCATGTCGCAGGACCGCGAACCGCAGCAGGGTGATGCCCAGTTCCCGGACCGCGATCACCGCCGTCACCCACCAGGGCAGGTCTCCGAGAGTCGACAGCCCCACGAGGGCTGCTCCGATCAGCGCCTTGTCCGCGATCGGATCGGCGAGCTTGCCGAAGTCGGTGACGAGGCCGTACTTGCGGGCGAGTTGCCCGTCGATCCGGTCGGTGATGGCCGCGACCGCGAACACACCGGTGGCGATCAGGCGCCACGTCGTCGAGTGCCCGTCGCCGACAAACAGCACGACCAGGAAGACCGGGACCAGCAGGATCCGGAGAATCGTCAGGATGTTCGCGATGTTCAGAAGTGGTACGGCAGTCTCACTCGCGGGCTCCACCGAGGGGTCCGGGGCCGCCGGTTTGTCGGCGGCCGTCCAATCCTCGCGCTGCGCGCTCATCGCAGCACCGCAGCGTCGAACTGCACCCCGGGACGCAGCGGGGAGTGGGGAGGATTCGTAGGTCGTACCGGCACGTGCCTAAGAATATCGGTACGGCCGTTGGCTAATGTTCACGACATGACTTCTCGGACGCCGGACACCGCCGACAATCAGCTGATCGTGCGGCGAGCACGAACCTCCGACATCCCCGAGATCAAGCGCCTGATCGACATCTACGCCGGCAAGATCCTGCTCGAGAAGAACCTCGTGACCCTGTACGAATCCGTCCAGGAGTTCTGGGTGGCCGAACGCGACGGCAACGTGATCGGTTGTGGCGCAATGCACGTGCTGTGGGCCGACCTCGGCGAGGTACGCACGATCGCGGTCGATCCGTCGGCCAAGGGCCAGGGCGCGGGACACCACGTGGTGGCCAAGTTGATCGAGGTCGCGCGGGAACTCGAACTCGAGCGTCTCTTCGTTCTCACGTTCGAGGTGGACTTCTTCGGCAAGCACGGATTCGTCGAGATCGACGGCACACCCGTGACCGCCGAGGTCTACGCCGAGATGTGCCGCTCGTACGACACCGGTGTCGCCGAATTCCTCGATCTGAGCTACGTCAAGCCGAACACCCTCGGCAATACCCGAATGCTTCTCACCCTCTGAAATCCCAGTGCGTGAGACGGAAGTGCCCTGATCCCATTTTTTGTTCGACGAACCCGTCCCGAGAGAGCGAGAACATGTCCCTGTTCGTAGTGGAGTACACGTATTCGGCCGATACCGTCGCCGGACGCGACGAGCATCGCCCCGCCCACCGCGAGTGGCTCGGTGAGCTCGCCGAGCGCAAGACCGTCGTCTCGTCCGGCCCCTTCGCCGATGGCAGCGGCGCATTCATCATCGTCGACGCCGCCGATGCGGAGACCGTGGAACTGCTCTTCACCCACGACCCGTTCGCCCGCAACGGACTCGTGGCGGCCTCGCGGATCGTCGAATGGGTTCCGGTGCTCGGCGAATTCAGTTCCTGACTCACCGAGCACCGGACACCCTCGAGCACGACGCCCGGCGGAACTACTGCGCCGGCGTCGTGTTCCGCGTCTTGAGAAGGCTGGCGACGGTGGTCACTGCCAACACACCGAGGATGACGGCGAGCGAGAACACCGTCGACACCTCCGGCACGGCCACGTGCTCGCCGCCGTTGACGAAGCCCAGCGTGTTCTCGTGCAGGGCATGCAGCACGAGCTTGACGCCGATGAACGCCAGGATGATCGACAGGCCGTACGACAGGTACACCAGTCGGTCCAGCAGGCCGCCGATGAGGAAGTACAGCTGACGCAGACCCATCAGCGCGAACGCGTTGGCCGTGAAGACCAGGTACGGCTCCTGGGTGAGCCCGTAGATCGCGGGAATCGAGTCGAGCGCGAACAGCACGTCGGTGAATCCGATGGCGACCAGCGCGAGCAGCAGCGGCGTCACGACACGCTTGCCGTTGATTCGCGTGACGAGCTTGTCGCCGTCGTAGGTGTCCGTGGTGGGGAGGATCTTCTTCGCGACGGCGACGATCTTGCTGTCGCGTTCCTCCTCCACCTCTTTCTCGTGCCCGTGATCACGTACGAGCGTGTACGCGGTGTAGATGAGGAACGCACCGAACAGGTAGAACACCCAGCTGTAGGCGTTGATCGCCGCGGCACCGACCCCGATGAAGATTCCGCGCATCACCAGCGCCATCACGATGCCGATCAGCAGTACCTTCTGCTGGTATTCCCGCGGCACCGCGAAAGTTCCCATGATGATGACGAACACGAAGAGGTTGTCGACCGACAACGCCTTCTCGGTGACGTAACCGGCGAAATACTCGCCGCCGTACTGACTTCCCCACAACCACATCACGACCAGGCCGAACAAGATGGCGATACCGATGTAGACCGACGACCAGAACGCCGACTCACGGAATGTGGGGGCGTGCGGTGTGCGCACGTGCGCGAAGAAGTCGAAGACGAACAGTCCGAGAATCACCACACAGGTGATGACCCAGACCAGCGGTGACACATGCATGAACACAGACCTCCGGTAGACCTAGCGGGTACCGGAGGTCTCTCCCGCCGCGCCGGAACCTCGTGTCCGAGCGACTGACAGCCCCGGATCGGCAATGGTGCCGATCGTGTTGACGATGCTGCCACAGAGGTGGGGATACTCCCCTCCAATTCGGTGACCATTCAACCACACTGCGCGTGAATCGCCCATTTCGGACACGCGCGCCGGGCCCTACTCCTGGTCGGACGGCGCCTCGTTCGGGTCACCGCCGTGGATCGACCACAGCAGACCGTCCAGTTCCTCGGGCTTGATGAGCACCTCACGGGCTTTCGAGCCCTCGCTGGGGCCCACCACTCCCCTGGTCTCCATCAGGTCCATCAGCCGGCCTGCCTTCGCGAAACCGACACGCAGCTTCCGCTGCAGCATCGACGTGGACCCGAACTGACTGGAGACGACGAGTTCCACCGCCTGCAGCAGCACGTCCATGTCGTCGCCGATGTCGGGATCGACGTCCTTCTTCTCCCCGACCTTGGCGGCGGTGACGCCCTCGGTGTACTCCGGCTCCGCCTGGTTCTTGCTGAAATCGACGACCGCGGAGATCTCTTCATCGGTGATGAACGCGCCCTGCAGGCGTGTCGGCTTGCCTGCGCCCATCGGCAGGAACAGCCCGTCACCCATACCGATCAACTTCTCGGCGCCCGGCTGGTCCAGGATGACCCGCGAGTCCGTCAGGGACGACGTCGCGAAGGCGAGCCGTGACGGCACGTTGGTCTTGATCAGACCCGTCACGACGTCCACCGATGGCCTCTGTGTAGCCAGCACGAGGTGGATACCGGCGGCGCGCGCCTTCTGGGTGATGCGCACGATCGCGTCCTCGACGTCACGCGGCGCGGTCATCATGAGGTCCGCGAGTTCGTCGACGATGGCGAGGATGTACGGATACGGCCGGTAGACCCGTTCACTGCCGAGCGGCGCGGTGATCTCACCCGACTTCACCTTGGCGTTGAAGTCGTCGATGTGGCGCACCCGGTTGGCCTGCATGTCCTGGTAGCGCTGTTCCATCTCCTCCACGAGCCAGGCCAGCGCGGCTGCGGCCTTCTTCGGCTGGGTGATGATGGGTGTGATGAGGTGCGGAATGCCCTCGTAGGGCGTCAACTCCACCATCTTGGGGTCGATGAGGATCATTCGCACTTCGTCGGGTGTCGCACGGGACAGCAGCGACACCAGCATCGAGTTCACGAAGCTCGACTTACCGGAACCGGTGGAACCGGCGACGAGCAGGTGCGGCATCTTCGCGAGGTTGGCGCTGACGAAGTCGCCCTCGATGTCCTTGCCGAGACCGATCACCAGCGGGTGGTGGTCCTTGCGGGTGCTCGGGGCGGTGAGGACGTCGGCGAGGCGCACCATCTCGCGGTCCGAGTTGGGGACCTCGATGCCGACCGCGGACTTACCGGGGATCGGCGCGAGCAGGCGCACGTTGTCGGTGGCGACGGCGTACGCGATGTTGCGGGCGAGCGCGGTGATCTTCTCGACCTTCACACCCGGTCCGAGTTCCACCTCGTAGCGGGTGACGGTCGGGCCGCGGGTGAATCCGGTGACGGCCGCGTCGATCTTGAACTGCTCGAGGACCTCGGTGATGGCCTCGATCATCGCGTCGTTGGCGGAACTGCGCTTCTTCGGCGGATCGCCCTCGATGAGCAGCGACGTCGGCGGCAACGTGTAGTCGCCCTCGATCACCCGATCGGTCACGAATTTGTCGACGTCGGGCAGCGGTTCCGGTTCGGGTTCCGGCTTCGGGGCAGCGACCGGCTTGGCCTTGGCGCGCGCCGGTTTCGGCGCCGGGGCCGGCGACGGCACCGGTTCCGTGGCGGGCTCGGACTCCCAGAGCCCGAGCACCTCCGTCTTCGCGGTGTCGCTGACGTCGTACTCGTCGGTGGGATAGTTGTCGGCCGGGGCACCCCGGACCCCGGTCTTGAAATCGTCGACCGGGTAGCCGTCGGCATCGAACAGCGTGGGGTCGTATTCGCCGTCCTCGTAGTACTCGCTGTCGTAGTCGGCGTAGTGGTCGCGGCCGAACGACGTCCCGAAGTACGACTGCAGCTTGCCGGGCACCTCGCGGACCGTGGTTCCGGTCAGCAGCAGGACACCGAACAGTGCGGCCATCAGCAGCAGCGGCGCGGCGAGCCACACGGTCAGGCCGTCCGTCAGTGGTCCTCCCGCCGCGTACCCGACGAAACCGGCGCCGCGGGCCCTGCCCTCGGCGTCGGTGGGCGACCCGGTCGCGATGTGCCAGAGACCGAGGGCAGGCAGACCGACCAGCAGCGACCCCAGGACCAGCCGCGGCCGGATCTCGGGTTTCGGTTCGGTCCTCATCAGGATCACCGCGACGGCGACACCGATCAGGGGCAGGACGCCGGACGCCCCACCGAACACGGCGCGGACTCCGGTCTCGATCCACTCGCCCACCGGACCGCCTGCGGAGAACCAGATTCCGCCGGCGACGACGACGCTGATCGCGATCAATCCGAGCGCGATGCCGTCGCGCCGGTGACCCTGTTCGATCTCGGCAGCCTTGCCGACGGTGCGGGTGGTGGCCCCGACGCCCTTCGCCATGAGTGACCAGCCGGCACCGATCCCCCGGCCCACCGACTTGAGGGGGCCGGACGTCGACGACTTCTTCGCGGCGGGCCTCCGTGCGCCGCCGCGGGAGCCGCCACCGCGCGGCGAGGTCGACTTACGCGGAGTGCTGACCGTCCGGGTCGTGCGGGACTTGGGCTTGGACGGGGTCGAGCCGCCTCGCACGCCCGTCCTCGCCGTGGACGTCGTCGTGCTCGAACCGCGGGCGCTCGCCTTACCTGCCATGGCTCTCAGATTAGTCGCTACGGCACCTTCCGGACCATCCGCAACACCCGTAACACAGTGAGACCTGCGGCGAAATGCCCTCAGAACCCTCGGTCGAGGGAGGTCACGGCCTCGATGTCGGCGGCCTCACCGTCGGTCTCGATCCGTACCTGGTCCCTGCCGAACGCGTGCAGGGCGAGTTCCGACGGTTCACCGCGCAAAATCACCCGGCCGGCTCCGGCCTTACGGACGGTGGTCTGCTCTCCGGACGGCCGCTCGAGCACCACCGTCACCGGGGAGTGCCGGTAGCCGAGCTTCCCGACCTTCCGTGCGAGACCCCACAACGCGTCCTGGCGCTCGCCGGGCAGGACCCGCGGCTCCCATCCCTCGTGGGCGCGGCGCACGTCCTCGTGGTGGACGAACATCTCCCCCAGGTTCACCTGCGCGTCCACCCAGTACATCGGGGACCACATCGGCGGGCCCGACCGGACCTCGTCCAGCAGGCGGCTCCACGGACGTTTCGCCGTCTCGTTCTGGACGTGCTCCGTGTAGCCGGCGAGCCGACCCACGACGATGCCGGGGGCAGCGTCGAGGCGTCGTTCGCGCACGATCAGGTGGGCGGCCAGGTCCCGGTTGGTCCACGTCCCGCAGAGGGTCGGGGCGTCGGGACCGAATTCGGCCATCGAGTCGACGAGGGCGAGGCGTTCTTCTCGGGCGAAGGTCACCCGACCGAATCTACCTGCCGGAGAACTACTTGCCCTCCGCCGACGGCACCGCGATGACGGTCGGGACGATCATCGGCCGGCGACGGTACTTGTCCGCCACCCATTTGCCGACGACGCGCCGGATCGCCTGGGCGATGCGGTGAGCGTCGTTGATGCCCTCGGTGGCCAGTCGGAGGAGTTCCGCCTCGACCAGCTGAGCCGCATCCTTGAGGGCCGTGGGGTCGTCGGAGAATCCGCGTCCGGACACCTCGGGGGTGCTGACCGCACGACCCGTGTGGTCGTCGATGACGACGTTGATGGCGATGAACCCGCCCTCACCGAGGACCAGCCGGTCCGACAGCGTGGAGTCGCCGACGTCACCGACGGACAGTCCGTCGACGTAGACGTGCCCGACGGGAACCTGCCCGACGATCTCGGCGAGACCGTCGACCATGTCGACCACCACCCCGTCCTCGGCGAGCACGATCCGCTCCTCCGGCACGCCTGTCGCCTTCGCGAGGGCGGCGTTGGCGCGCAGGTGACGCCATTCGCCGTGGACCGGCATGGCATTGGTGGGCCGGACCGCGTTGTACAGGTACAGGAGCTCGCCCGCCGATGCGTGACCGGAGACGTGCACCTTCGCGCTCTGCTGGGTGACGACGGTGGCGCCGCGCTTGGCGAGTCCGTTGACGACGGCGAACACGGAGTTCTCGTTGCCGGGGATCAGCGAGGACGCCAGCACGACGAGGTCGTTGGCCCGGATGTTGATCTGCCGGTGCTCACCGCGGGCCATCCGCGACAACGCCGACAGCGGTTCACCCTGCGAACCGGTGGAGATGAGGACGAGCCGGTCGTCGGGCAGGTTGGCCGCGGTGTCGATGTCGACCACCAGGCCGTCCGGCACGGTCAGGTATCCGAGATCCTGCGCGATCTGCATGTTGCGGACCATCGACCGGCCCACGAACGCGACCCGCCGGTTGTACCGGTGGGCGACGTCGACGACCTGCTGGATGCGGTGCACGTGGCTGGCGAAGGAGGCCACGATCACACGCTGCTTCGCCTTGCCGATCACGTTGTCGAGCACTCCCCCGATCTCACGTTCAGGGGTGACGAAGCCTGGCACCTCGGCGTTGGTGGAGTCGACGAGGAACAGGTCGACGCCCTCGTCGCCGAGCCGCGAGAAGCCGGCGAGGTCGGTGAGCCTGCCGTCGAGCGGGAGCTGGTCGAGCTTGATGTCGCCCGTGTGCAGCACGACGCCGGCGTCGGTCCGGATCGCGACGGCGATGGCGTCGGGGATCGAATGGTTGACGGCGAAGTACTCGCACTCGAACGGACCGTGATCGGTGCGCTGCCCCTCGGCGACCTCGACGAGGTTGGGGCGCTGGCGGTGCTCACGGCACTTGGCCGCGACGAGCGCGAGCGTGAACCGCGAACCGACCACGGGCAGATCCGGCCGCAGGCGCAGCAGGAACGGGATGGCGCCGATGTGGTCCTCGTGACCGTGCGTGAGGACCACGGCCTCGACGTCGTCCATCCGGTCCTCGATGTGCCGGAAGTCCGGGAGGATCAGGTCGACACCCGGCTGCTGGTCTTCCGGGAACAGCACACCGCAGTCGACGATGAGCAGCTTCCCCTGGTGCTCGAAAACGGTCATGTTGCGACCGATCTCGCCGATACCGCCGAGTGCCACCACCCGCAGACCCTTGAACGGAGCCTTCGGCGGGGCGCCGAGCCGGGCCGTCGGATCGACCGACGCCGGGCGCGTGTCCTGACGCTTGTTGCCGCCGCCGCGCCTGCCGGAGCGGGACGACGACTTGCTGGCGGCGCCGCCCTTCGTGGAGGAGGTCTTCACGGGCGCGGACTTGGCCTGCTCCGACTTCGGAGCCGACGGCTGGTCTGCGACGACGGGCGCCGACTTCGTCGGCTCGCTCGCGGTGGGGGAAGGGGGACCGGCCTGACGGCTGGCGCTGCGACGACGAGGCGGTCGGGTCACGCGAGCACCCCCGCAGCGTGCAGATCGGCGGCCAGGAGGTCGAGCTGATCGTGAGTCGGTGCCACCTGCGGCAACCGGGGTTCGCCGACGTCCAGGCCGATCAGGCGCAGACCCGCCTTCGACGCGCTGACGCCGCCGAGACGCGCCACCGAGCGGATGACCGGAATCAGGCTGAGATTGATCGCGCGGGCGCGGGCGATGTCACCGGCCGCGAATGCCGTGTGCAGTTCGCGCAACCGGCCGGGCACGAGGTGCCCGATGACGCTGACGAATCCCGTCGCGCCCACCGACAGCCACGGCAGGTTGAGCGGATCGTCACCCGAGTAGAACTGGAGGTCCGTGGTACCGATCAGCTCGGCGCCCGCGTTGAGGTCGCCCTTGGCGTCCTTGACCGCGACGATCCGCGGGTTCTCGGCGAGGCGCCGGATGGTCTCCGTCTCGATGGGGACCACGGAGCGGGGTGGAATGTCGTAGAGCATGACCGGAAGGTCGGTGGCGTTGGCGACGGCGGTGAAATGCGCGAACAGTCCGGCCTGCGGCGGACGCGAGTAGTAGGGGGTGACGACGAGGAGGCCCTGCGCGCCCGCGCGGGCGGCGTCACGGGCGAGTTCGACACTGTGCGCGGTGTCATTGCTGCCCGCGCCGGCGATGATCTTCGCGCGGTTGCCCACCGCGTCGATGACTGCCCGGAGAAGCTCGAGCTTCTCGTTCTCGGTGGTCGTCGGCGACTCACCGGTCGTACCGGCGAGGACAAGGGAGTCGCACCCGTTGTCGACGAGGTACGCCGCGAGGCGGACACCGGCGTCGACGTCCAGCTTTCCGTCCGAGGTGAACGGCGTCACCATCGCTGTGGACACGGTGCCGAACGGACGCTCGACGGGAGAAGCGGAATCACCGTAGGTCATGGTCAGAAGGCTACCCGGTGACCCAGGTACTTTTGCACACCCATCACGCGTCGGCGGAAAACGTGCTCCGCGCCACCTCCGTGCCGTCGCCCCAGTCCAGTACCTCGAAGTCGCCGAAGACATTCGGCGCGGCCGCCTGCAGCTGCCTCAGGCACTCGACCGCCACCCGGCGAATCTCCACGTCGGCGTGCTCGGTGGCCCGCATCGAGACGAAGTGCCGCCACGCCCGGTAATTGCCGGTGACCACGACGCGGGTCTCCGTCGCGTTGGGCAGGACGGCCCTCGCCGCCTGCCTCGCCTGCTTGTTGCGCAGCGGCACGCTGGAGGTGTCCGCCAGTTTCGTTTCGAGGGCATCGAGGAGTTCGCCGTATGCCGTCCGGCTCGCGTCGGTGGCCTTCGCGAACAACTCCTCGAGTTCCGGGTCGCCGGCGATCGCGGGCGGGACGACGACATTGCCGTCGTTCTCGCGCACGAAGCGCTGCGACAGCTGCGAGTAGGAGAAGTGGCGGTGCCGGATCAACTCGTGAGTGCAGGACCGGGAGATGCCGGTGATGTAGAAGCTGACGGTGCCGTGTTCGAGGACCGACTCGTGCCCGACCTCGAGCAGATGGCGCAGATATCCGGCGTTGGTTGCTGTGCGGGGGTTGGGTTTGGACCAGCTCTGGTAGCACGCCCGGCCCGCGAACTCCGCCAGCGCTTCGCCGCCGTCGGCGTCGGTCTCCCACGGAATGTCAGCCGGCGGAAAGAACTCCGTCTTCGCGACGAGTTGCACCCTGAGCGGCACGGTCTGCGGCACTGCGCTGTTCCTCCTACCGAACTCCCTGGTCGGAAGTCCTCCTGAATGCATCGACCCTAGTCGCAGCGTTGATCGGGGTCTCGGTGTGCCCCGCCCCGGCAACGGCCCGGTTCCCGTGTGGTCACCCGCGCGTGTCACTCTTCGTCTCGCCCACACATTCCGTGGTGCCGCAGATTCGCGAGGGAGACTTCCTGTGCAGTACCGGACCGGCCGCGCACGCCGCGCCGTCGTGATCGCAGTTCTCGGGACCGCCGTTCTCGGGGCCGCTCCCCCGGCGTTCGCCGGGCCGCCCGCGACGGGACCGTCGGTTGCCGGGAGTCCGGCGCAGCCCGGGGCCGGGCAGCGCTCGCTCGGGCTCGAGGGTGCCCGAAATGCTCGTGACATCGGTGGATACCCGACGGCCGACGGTTCCGTCGTCCGTTCCGGTCTGGTGTTCCGCACGGACGCGCTCGAAAGGCTCACCCCGCGTGACCTCGCGCGGCTCGAATCCTCGAACGTGACGGTCGTCGACGACCTCCGCACGACGTACGAGCGGGCGCTCGCGCCGGACCGGCTTCCGGCCGGCGCAGCCGGGAACTGGTACGACGTGCTCGGGCAGTCGCCGATCGTCACTCTGGTCGACATGCCCGCCGCCTACCGCGCCTTCGTGACGGGTCCGGGGGCGAACGAGGCGTTCTCCGCGGTTCTCCACGACATCGCGGCGTCCGACGGCGCCGTGATCTACCACTGCAGCGCAGGCAAGGACCGCACCGGATGGGCGACGGCCGTGCTGCTCACCATCCTGGGGGTCCCGCGGGACACGGTCACCGCGGACTACCTGCTCAGCAACACCTACCGCGGGGCCGACCCGGAACATCCCGGACTGGACGGCGTCGACCAGGCGTGGCTCGACATCGCGTTCGACACGGCCGTCGCCAGGTACGGCAGCTTCGACGCCTACGTGTCGGAGGGGCTGAAGTTGTCCGAGGGCGACATCACCGAGCTGAAGTCACGACTGCTTGACTGACGTCACCTATGACGCCATGCTGGCGTCATGGACCTCGGCATCTACGTCTCCCGGCTGCGAGACGACCTGAACGCAGCAGCAGCACTCGGCGACGAGCAGACGCGTGCGACCGCGGCGGCGCTCGCTGCCGCGGTCGAACCCGCAGCCCGGCTGCTCCTCCTCTCGGCGCTCACTGATTTCGCGGGTGAAGTGTCGTCCGAACTGGGCAATCGCACCGTCGGTGTGCGACTGGACGGCAGCGAGGTGGCGGTCGACGTGCATCGCACACCCACTGCGCCGGGGCCGGAGGGGGAAGGGACGACGGCTGCCGAGGACATCGGTGCCGCCTTCGATGACGTCACCGGAGACATCAGCCGCGTCACTCTGCGTCTGATGGATCAGATCAAGTCGAAGGCCGAGGAGGCCGCCTCCCAGAACGGGGTGTCGCTCAATTCCTGGGTGTCGCAGGCGGTCCAGGGCGCGCTCAAGGACCAGATGCGCCGCAGCGGGAGAGACAATTTCTGAGCACCGGCGCACTCACTCCACGCGCCCGTCGGCGGCGGTGATGTAATTACGTCGCATCAGCCACACGGTGAGAGTCGCCACGGGCTCGAAGGAGCGAAGAACATGGCCGTTTCCGGCGTCAAGGAATTCGAGATCAAGGCCGATCCGGCCACGGTGATGGCCGCGATCGCTGCGGTGGATCGCCTGCCCGAGTGGTCCTCGGCCCACAAGTCGGTCACCATCGAGAGCACACACGACGACGGCCGCCCCCATCGAGTCCGGATGAGCGTCTCCATCCTCGGGATCAGCGACGAGCAGGTCGTCGACTACACGTTCGAGGGCGACGACACCGTGTCGTGGCACCTCGTCGAGAGCGGCCAGCAGAACGCCCAGGACGGCTCGTACGTCCTCACCGAGTCCGGCGCAGGCACCAAGGTCACCTTCGAGTTGACGGTCGATCCGAAGATCCCGCTGCCCGGGTTCCTCGTGAAGAAGGCACAGAAGACGGCACTCGAGACCGCGAGCAAGGGCCTGACGAAGTTCGTCGAGAGCCTGTAATTCCTCACTCTCCTCGCGGCCGCGCCGCCGCGGCCGCGAGGAGGGCACCGAGGTTGCCGCGATCGTCCACCCGGATGTCGTCCAGACCCAACCACGTTGCCATTCTTCGCAGTTCCGGGAGCAGCGCCTCCACCACGCGCCCCGGATTCCGGTCGGGTTCCACGAACGCGGATCGCACCTCGAGCGTTCCCGACGCGCGGTCGGCCTTGAGATCGACCCTCGCGACCAGTTCACCGTTCAGCAGGAACGGAAAGACGTAGTAGCCGTGGACACGTTTGTGCGCGGGGGTATAGATCTCGAGTCGGTACCGGAAGTCGAATATCCGCTCGGTCCGGGGACGGCAGAAGACCAGCGGATCGAACGGGCACAACAGCGCCGCCCCCTCCACCTTTCGGGGAATTCGGACGTCGCGGTGCACGAATGCCGGCGCATCCCAGCCGCGGACCCCGACCCGTTCGAGCACCCCGTCCTCGACGAGTTCCTCGATGGCCGAGGCGGTCTGCCCCGGCGACAGTCGGTAGTAGTCCCGCAGATCGGGCTCGGTAGCCACACCGAGGGCCCGCGCGGACCGCTGCACGAGCCCACGGACGGCGTCCTCCTCCGAGATTTCCTCGGCGAGTATCGCTTTCGGCAGCACACGTTCACTCAGGTCGTAGTGACGGGTGAAGGCGACCCGTTTGTCCACCGCCAACGCGCCGGACGCGAATAATTGCTCGCACACCACTTTGGTGTCGCTGCGATCCCACCACGGCCCCTTGCGGTCCGGACGGTCGACCTCGAGGTGTTTCTCCACGTCGCTCGCGCTGCACGCACCGACGGCGCCGATCACGTCGAGCACGTCGGCGGCGAGCGTGGGATTGCGGTCGAGTACGCGGGATTCGCCGGACCAGCGACCATGCCGGTACCGGTGCATCCGCCAGCGCATCAGCGGCCAGTCCTCGACGGGGATGAACGCGGCCTCGTGCGCCCAGTACTCCGCCAGCATCCGGGGTGCGCGGGCGGAATGCGACCACGCCGCCGAATCGACCAGCCCCCGGTCGTAGACACCGAGACGGCTGAACAGCGGGACGTAGTGGGCACGCACAGCCACCGACACCGAGTCGATCTGGAACAGCCGCACCCGGTCGAGGACCGAGCGGACGTGCCTGCGCGTCGGCGCCCCGGCCGGTTTCCTGTCGGCGAACCCCTGCGCCCAGAGCGCCGATCTCCGGGCCGCGGCAGCGGTCATCTCACGCATGACCGCAGCCTGCCATCAACCACCGACACGGTCCCGGCCGCGACGTCACGCATCCTCGGCCAGCGTGACCGCGACCGTCGCACCGAGTTCGTAACACCGCTCCCGCGCACTCGCGTCGAGCGATCCGGTCAGTTCCAGGATCTCCGCCACCTGCGTGAGTGCCAACCCGGTCACGATCTTCTGCACCGACTTCACGGCGCCGGCGGTGTCGTTGTTGCCGTGCACCCAGAGTCCGTAGGGACGTCCGGCGACCGCGTCGAGGCACGGGTAGTAGACGGTGTCGAAGAAATGCTTCAGCGCACCGGACATGTAGCCGAAGTTGGCGGACGTCCCGAACAGGAACCCGTCGGCTGCCAGGACGTCGGGCACGGTCGCGCCGAGAGCGGGGATCGACTTCACCTCGACGCCGTCGATGTCGGGATCGCGCGCGCCTTTCAGCACGGCTTCGAGGCACTCACGGGTCACCGGTGACGGTGTGTGGTGGACGACGAGTAGTGACTTCACAGTCGTCAGCGTACGACCGCGTCCGTCACCTACCGGCCGGGCTCACCTTCCCGTTCCACGCGTTCGAGTTCCACGGCCCGTTTCATCGTCTCCCGGGCCCTGCCGCGGTCGCCGGCGTAGTCGTAGGCGCGGGCGAGGCGGTACGAGTTCCGCCAGTTGTCCGGATCTGTTTCCCACTCGGACTTGATCTGCTGGAAGAGTGCGTCGGCGGCGTCCCGGTCGATGCGGCCCGAGGGTCGCTTCGGCAGATCGCTGACGTCCAGTTCGAGTCCCTCGTCGGCGATCCGGCGGGACAGGTGCTGATGCTGGAATCCGGCACGCAGCGTGGCGTAAACGATCCAGGCGCCCAGGAACGGCAGGATCAGGACGCCGACACCCAGGCCGATCGCGGCTGCTCCGCCGTCCTGGATCAACTCGATCCCGCGCCGGCCGAGAAGGACGAAGTAGAACGCCAGCGCCGCGACCAGCAGTCCGATCGTGACGACGGTCTTGGTCGAGCCGTCCTTCACAGGTCGAGAAGGGGGTCGATACCGACGGTCAGACCGGGGCGGGAGCCGATCTCCCGCACCCCGAGCAGGACGCCGGGGGCGAAGGAATTGCGATCGATCGAATCGTGCCGGATGGTCAGCGTCTCGCCCTGCGTGCCGAGGATGACCTCCTGATGGGCGACGAGACCTGCCAGCCGCACGGAATGAACCCGCACGCCGTCCACGTCGGCGCCGCGCGCACCGTCCAGTTCGGTGGTCGTTGCGTCGGGGCTCGGCCCCACGCCTGCCTTGCGGCGCGCCTCCGAGATGAGGGCGGCGGTCCGGTAGGCGGTGCCGGACGGCGCGTCCGCCTTGTTGGGGTGGTGCAACTCGATGACCTCGACGGAATCGAAGAATCGTGCCGCCGCCTCGGCGAAGCGCATGGAGAGAACGGCACCGATCGCGAAGTTCGGGGCGATCAGGACACCGACCTCGGGCCGCTCCGACACCCACGACCGCACCGTGTCGAGCCGGGCGTCGTCGAACCCCGTGGTGCCCACGACCGCATGAATACCGTTGGACACGAGGAACTTCAGGTTGTCCATCACCACGTCGGGGTGGGTGAAGTCGACGACGACCTTCGTGCCGGTCTCGACGAACGTCTCCAGCCTGTCGCCGTGGTCGACCTCCGCGACGAGTTCGAGGTCCGGTGCCTGCTCCACCGCCTCGCAGATCGCTCGGCCGACCTTGCCCTTGGCCCCGAGAACCCCGACCCTGATGGGTGTTGCTGCGCTCACTTCTCCACGCTCCGTCCAGTCACAACGATTCGCCCGAAAGCCTACGCAATCGCCGGGTGCCGACCGTTGCGCAGGGCCGGGGCAGGAGACCTGCGTCTCGTCGTCAGACGCGACCGGCCTCGTACTCGGGGTGCCAGTGCGGTGATCGGCCGAGCAGCGACAGCACCACGTCGAAATCGGCGGAGTCTGGGCCGGTCGGCAGGCCGGGCGCGAACGCGGCCCCCTCGCGCATCCGGTCCGCCCCGTCCGGCACGAGACGTGCGATGGGGAGAACCGCGGCCACCATGCCGGATTCGGGCGCGAAGTCGAGCCCGAGTGACCGGGCGACGTCCCACGAATGGACGACGTAGTCGAGGAAGTGGAACCCGACGGCCGTGGCTGCGGGGAACGGGAACTCGGTGCTGATCTCCGGCAACCAGAACTGCCGCTTCCCGACGCCGTCCCGGGCGAAGGCCTCGATGACGGCGCCGGCCGCCGAGCGGTACGCGGCAACGGGATCCGCCGACGCGTGCGGCCGCCAGTTCGACAGGTCGGGACCGCCGCCCGCGGCCGCCGCGGCGAATCCCCGGTGCTGCACGGTCATGTGGGCCAGCAGTTCCCCGAGAGTCCACTCCGAACACGGTGTCGCGCGCTGCAGATCGTCGCGCGTCACCTGCGACACGAACTCCGCACTCGATTGCACGGCGCGGCGATCCCAGCGCCGGACCTCGTCCACATCCATTGTCGGCACCTCGTCACTCGACTCAAATTGATATGCGTTCGCTTATCATCTACCTATGTAGATGATCGGTCAAGGTGTATTTTCTGCGATATGCCCAGCCTCGACCCGACGAACGGACAGCACCAACGCACCCGCCCCGACCTCGCGGCGATGACGACCGCCCTGAACCGTTCGCTGGTGGCGGCTGAACTCCCCGTGCTCGCGGAGCACGGGCTGACCATGTGGGGATACGTCGTGCTCCTGGCACTCGACGAGCATCCGCTGCGCACCCAGGCCGCGCTCGCGGAGGCGATCGGCGCCGACAAGACCCGGATCATCGGCGTGCTCGACGAACTGCAGGACCGTGGCCTGATCGACCGGCAGCGCGATCCCGCGGACCGCCGGGCGCGCCTGCTGTCGCTGACTCCTGCCGGGCACGACGTGCGCGATTCGGCGCAGGCGGCGATCCGGCGGGGCGAGGAGCGGCTCTTGGCCAGGTTGCCGGAGCGCGACCGCGAGAGATTCCTGGCCGGTCTGATTGCGCTGTCGGCGCTGCCGGTCGAGGATGTCACCGGGCGACCGGGCGACTCCCCCTGACGGAATCCGCGCCGGTTCGCCTCAGCCCTGCCGGAGCGCGTCCACGGCCTTGACGATCCGGCGCTGCCGGGTCTCGTCCGTCTTGGCGCCCTCGATCGAGAGCACGTGCCGCCGCTGATTGCTGTACGACAGTGCATCGAACGCCGTCCTCGCGTCCGGCTCCCGCTCGAGCGCCGCGGCGAAGTCGGGCGGAACCGTGACGACCCTGGGTTCGGTGTCGAGTTCGACGTCGACGTCCACCTCGTTGCCTGCCGCGACCCCCGCACCTGCCCTGTTCTCGGCGCTGAGCGGAATCATGAACACGCCACCCATCGGCGCGACCGTGGTGCGGTAGGTGTGACCGCCGATCGTGACCCGGACCGCGGGGCGCTTACCCGACCCCAGTTCCGCGACGACGTCCTCGGGGATCCGGAAACCGGTCGCGGTCTTGCCGCCCAACTCGATGGTGGTGCGAAACCTCATGGGCAGAATTCTGCCCGCGACCGGCCCGCCGGGTCAGTCGAACACGATGATCTGCCGGATCGCCTTGCCGTCGGCGAGTTCGTCCATGCCGCGGTTGATGTCGTTCAGCGTGATGCGAGAGGAGATGAGTTTCTCCACGGGTAGCTTCCCGGCGCGCCAGAGGTCCTCGTAGATCGGGATGTCCCGGGACGGCACCGCCGACCCGAGGTAGCTGCCGATGATGGTGCGGGCCTCGGCCACCAGGGTGAGCGGCGAGATCGACGACAGCGCGTCGGGGGACGGCAAGCCGACGGTGATCGTCCTGCCACCGGGAGCGGTCGCGCGAACAGCCGATTCGAACGCGCGCGCGTTTCCGGCGGCTTCGATGACGATGGGCGCCCGGACACCGGCCTCCTCGAGCTCCGCAGGGGTGTAGACAGCCGTCGCGCCGAGTTCGCGGGCGGTCTGCAGCTTCTCGGGAACGGCGTCGACGCCGATGACCTCGCCGACTCCCAGGGAGACCGCTGTCAGGATCGCGGCCATCCCCACCCCGCCGAGTCCGACGACCATCACAGCCTGGCCGGGTTGCGGATCGCCCGCGTTGAGGACGGCGCCGCCGCCGGTGAGGACGGCGCATCCGAGTACGGCCGCTACCTCGGCGGGGACGTCGTCGCCGACGGGAACGACCGAGCGGCGGTTGACGACTGCGTGCGTCGCGAATCCGGACACCCCGAGGTGGTGGTGGACGGTGTCGCCGCCGCGGTGCAGTCGCGCTCCCCCGTCGAGCAGGGTTCCGTCGTTGTTGGCACCGGTGCCGGGCACGCACGGCATCCGGCCGTCGGTGGCGCAGCCCTCGCACTCCCCGCAGCGTGGGAGGAACGTCATGACGACGCGCTGTCCGACCGCGACATCGTCGACTCCGGCGCCGAGTTGGGTGATCAGCCCCGCGGCCTCGTGCCCGAGCAACATCGGGACCGGGCGCACCCGGTTGCCGTCGACGACGGACAGGTCGGAGTGGCACAGTCCCGCGGCCTCGATCCTGACGAGGATCTCGCCCTCGCCGGGCTCGTCGAGGTCGAGTTCGGAGATCGAGATCGGTGCCGACTCGGCGAACGGGCGCGTTCTCCCGATCTCCTCGAGTACCGCTCCACGGATCTTCATCTCGGGCTTCTCCTCTTGTTTTCGGCGAATCCTCGTTACCGCACGATGCCGCGCACCGAGGCCGGCAGGTCACGCTTGCGACGATACGGTCCGACGACGGCGGCTCCGAACGGGCGCTGCAGCAGGACTCGCGCGACGTCGCGCACCTCGTCGGTGGTGACCGCGTCGATCTTGCTCAAGGTTTCGCTGATGCTGCGGTGATTGCCGTAGTTGAGTTCGCTGCGACCGATGCGGTGCATCCGGGAGCCCGAATCCTCCAGTCCCAGAACCAGTCCGCCGCGCAGCGATCCCTTGGCGCGGGCGCACTCGGCGTCGGTGATGCCCTCGGTGGCGACGTTCGACAGCACCTCCCGGATCACCGTGGTGACCTCGCCGAGGTTCTCGGGCTGGCATCCGGCGTAGATCGAGAACGCGCCGGTGTCGGAGAACGTGTCGATGCCCGAGTACACGGAATACGCGAGGCCCCGGATCTCCCGCACTTCCTGGAAGAGCCGGGAACTGAGTCCGCCACCGACCGCGGCGTTGAGCACCGACAGCGCCCAGCGGTGCGACTCGTGGCGCCCGAACGCGCGCACCCCGAGGGAGAGGTGCACCTGTTCGCTGTCCCTGTTGGTCAGGCTGAGTGTCGGCTCCGTCCGCAGGCGCAGCGTCCCTGCGCGTCGGGGGGCGGGCTCGGACGCCGATTCGAGATGCCCGGCGAACGCGCGCCGGACCAGCTCGACCGTCGGTTCGTGCTCCACGTTGCCGGCGACCGCCACCACCATGCGCGGCGGCGTGTAGCGCCGCACGTGGAAGGAGTGGAGTTGGGTACGGGTCATCGATTCGATGGATTCGACGCTGCCGATGACGGGCCTGCCGACGGGATGGTCGCCGTAGAGCGCGGTCAGGAACGCGTCGCCGAGGAGGTCTTCCGGGTCGTCGTCGCGCATCGAGATCTCTTCGAGGACCACCTGGCGTTCCACGTCGACGTCGGCGGACCGGCAGCGGCCCCGCAGCACGACGTCACTGACGAGGTCGATGGCGAGGGGCAGGTCGTCGTCGAGCACGTGCGCGTAGAAACAGGTGTGTTCCTTGGACGTGAACGCGTTGAGCTCGCCGCCGACGCCGTCCATCACCTGCGCGATGTCGAGGGCGCTGCGCGACGGCGTGGCCTTGAACAGGAGATGCTCGAGGAAGTGCGCGGCCCCGGCGACGGTGGGCTGTTCGTCGCGTGATCCGACACCCACCCAGACGCCCACGGACGCGGAGCGGACACCGGGAACGTATTCGGTGACCACCCGGAGCCCGCCGGGAAGCACGGTGCGCCGGACGCCGGCATCCGGCTCGTGGAGGGTCGGCGCTTGGGTCAGTGCGGCAGTGCGGCTGCGATCGATCTTGGCCATGTAGTGGTTCAGCAGTCCTCGAAAGCTGGGCGTCGTCGAACGGCAAACTTTACACGCGGCACCCGGCCGTCGGTCACCAGCCTCGGCGATGTGGTTGCGAGCCGATCAGCTCGCCGTTCCGGGCGACGTCGCGACTGCGGTAGACGATGTAGGGGCGGAACAGATAGGCCACGGGGGCGCTGAACGCGTGCACGAGCCGGGTGAACGGCCAGAGCGCGAACAACACCATCGCGATCGCGACATGGATGTGGAAGGCGAGCGAGGCCTGGGCCATGAGGTCGCCGCGGGGCTGCAGAATCCAGATCGACCGGAACCACGGCGACACCGTCTCGCGATAGTTGCTCTCCTCCCCGACGACGCCGGATCCGAGCAGGGTCGTCGCCAGCCCCGCGACGATCGCGGCGAGCAGCACCGCGTACATCAGCTTGTCGTTCCAGGTGGTCGCCGTGAACACCGGACCCCGGGTGCGGCGCCGGTAGACCAGGATGAGAGCACCGGACAGGGTCGCCACACCCGCGATCGCACCGAGCACGAGGGCCTGAACGTGATAGACGTGCTCGCTCATCCCCATCGCGTCGGTCCACGACTGCGGGATGACGAGGCCGATGACGTGGCCGGCGATCACGACGAGGATGCCGAAGTGGAACAGCGGGCTGCCGATCCGCAGCAACCGGCTCTCGTAGAGCTGCGAGGAGCGGGTTGTCCAGCCGAACTTGTCGTAGCGGTACCGCCACCACGTGCCGACCACGAAGATCGCCAGGGTCACGTACGGCACGATGTCCCAGAAGAGTTCACCGGCAGACATGTCAGGTCGCTCCTTCGCGGCGCGGTGGAACCGTCAGGGTGAAGGGCTCGAGCCCGACGGCCTCGGCGGGCGGCCCGGCCGCGGCGAGTTGCCTCGCCCGCACCACGTCCTGGTCGGAGGCGGGCGGCAGGGTGCCGCACACCGCCCCCAGGACGGATGCGTACGGCGAGCCCGACTCGCCGAGCCCCGCGTGCAGCATGTCGAGTGGAACCCGGTGCGCCGACAGCAGTCCCGCACCCGTGGCGGCGTCGACGAGCGCGGCGAACTCGAGCACCACGGTCAGGTGATCGGCCGATTCGTCCTTCGGCGGTTCGACCCCGGCGCGGCGGTAGGCGTCGGCGAAGGCCAGGATCTCGCGGCCGCGGTTGCGGGTGTCGCCCGCCGTCCAGTATGTGAGGTACAGCGTCGTGCGGCGCCGGAGATCGAACGTCTCGACGTACTGCGCCGCCGCGGTGTACGGGTCCGTCTCGCAGAGGAATCGATGCGTCCGCGCGAGCAGCCTCCGGGAATCGGGCGGCAGGTGTCCGAGGATGTCGGCGACGACGTGGAGCCGCTCGTCCGAGCCGTCGTCCGGATACGCGAGCAGCAGTGCCGCCGCGTGCCACACGAGACGGTCCCGGGTGCGGTCCCGCCGACGCCGGAACAGACTGGTCACCGCCGATCACTCCGCTCGGGAAACATGCCGGCCGGGGCGCCTTTGCCGTCCCAGTTCAGCAGGTTCACGCGGGACGGATGGCTCGCGTTGGCGGACATCTCGTCGGTGGTCTGCCGCTCGCGCAGCGCGTGGAACGTCTCGACCGCCACGGGGACCGGGCCGCCGCTGGCCTCACCGAAGGGGCCGGACTCGTGCATGCCGGGGCCGCCCTCGAAGTCGAGTGCGCATTCCGTCGCCGTCTCCTCGAGGCGGTGCCCGTCGGCGGCGTACGCGGTGGGAATCACGTACCGCTCATCATATTTCGCGACTGCCAGCAGCCGGTACATCTGGTAGATCTGCTCCTCCGTCATCCCCACCGCCTCCGGGATATGAGCCTGCGGTTCGCGACCGAGGTTGATGTCACGCATGTACGACCGCATCGCCGCGAGACGCCGCAGGACGCCGTCGACCACCTCGGTGTCGCCGGCGGTGAACAGCCCCGCGAGGTACTCGACCGGGATCCGCAACGATTCGAGCGCACCGAACAGGTTGCCCACGTCCTCCCCGTCGTGACCGTCGCGGCTGACGGCGTCGACGACGGGTGACAGCGGCGGCACGTACCACACCATCGGCATCGTCCGGAATTCCGGATGCAGCGGCAGCGCGACCCGGCAGTCCTTGATCAGGGCGTGCACGGGTGAGTTCTGAGCCGCCTCGATCCATTCGTCCGAGATCCCCTCCGCCCGGGCGCCCTCCACGACGGCGGGGTCGCGGGGGTCCAGCAGGAGATCGAGTTGCGCCTCGTACAGATCCGTGTCGTTCTCTGCCGATGCCGCGGCGAGGACCTTGTCGACGTCGTAGAAGAGCAGGCCGATGTAGCGCAGCCGACCGACGCACGTCTCCGCGCACACCGTCGGCAGTCCCACCTCGACGCGCGGATAACAGAATGTGCACTTCTCGGCCTTGCCGGTCTTGTGGTTGAAATACACCTTCTTGTACGGGCATCCGGACACGCACATCCGCCACCCGCGGCATTTGTCCTGGTCGACGAGCACGATCCCGTCCTCGGACCGCTTGTACATCGCGCCCGACGGGCAGGAGGCGACGCACGACGGGTTGAGGCAGTGCTCGCAGATACGCGGCAGATAGAACATGAACGTCTCTTCGAGCTCGAGCTTGACCTTGTCGCTCACCTTCTTCAGGACCGGATCGTCCGGGACGATTTCCGGCGAACCCGCGAGGTCGTCGTCCCAGTTCGCCGACCACTCGACCTTCATCGGCCGGCCGCTGATCAGGCTGCGCGGCGCCGCGACGGGCATGTGCTCGCCGAGCGGTGCCCGGGTGAGGTTCTCGTAGTCGTACGTCCAGGGCTCGTAGTAGTCGTCGATGGACGGCATCTTCGGGTTCGAGAAGATTCGCGAGAGCTTCTTCCACCGGCCGCCGTCACGCAGACGCAGCCGTCCCTTGCCGTCCCGCACCCACCCACCGCGCCACTTCTCCTGGTCCTCGTACGTGCGCGGATAGCCCTGACCGGGGCGGGTTTCGACGTTGTTGAACCACACGTACTCGGTGCCCGCGCGATTGGTCCACGCTTGTTTGCACGTCACCGAACAGGTGTGGCAGCCGATGCACTTGTCGAGATTCATCACCATCGCGAGCTGAGCCATGACACGCATCAGTACGTCACCTCCTGCGAGCGACGACGCACCACCGTCACCTCGTCGCGTTGGTTTCCGGTGGGCCCGAGATAGTTGAACGCGAACGACGTCTGGGCATAGCCGCCGGCCAGGTGGGACGGCTTGATCAGCAGCCTGGTCAGCGAATTGTGGATGCCCCCACGCTTTCCGGTGGTCTCGGTGAGCGGCACGTCGATGGTGCGTTCCTGCGCGTGGTAGACGTAGACGACGCCGTCCGGCATCCGGTGCGAGACGATCGCCCGGCACACCACCACGCCGTTGCGGTTGACCGCCTCCACCCAGTCGTTGTCCCGCACGTCGATCTTCGCGGCGTCGTTCGGGCTCATCCACATGGTGGGCCCACCCCGAGACAGCGACAGCATGAACAGGTTGTCCTGGTACTCGGAGTGGATCGACCACTTCGAGTGCGGCGTCAGATACCGCACGCTCAGGCCGATCCCGCCCTGCCGGTCACCCACGGCGGGTTCGCCGAACAACCGGGCCATGTCGAGCGGCGGGCGGTAGATGGGGAGCTGCTCCCCCAGTTCCTCGATCCAGTCGTGGTCGAGGAAGAAGTGCATGCGCCCGGTGAGCGTGTGGAACGGTTTCAGTTCCTCGATGTTCACCGTGAACGGTGCGTACCGGCGACCGCCGGTCTCGCTGCCCGACCATTCGGGGCTGGTGATCACCGGCACCGGTCGGGCCTGCGTGTCCGCGAACGAGATCCGGCGCTCCTCACTCCCTTCGGCCAGGTGCGCGAGCGGCCTCCCCGTCCGTTTCTCCAGTTCGCGGAATCCCTGGACGGCGAGTCTGCCGTTCGACGTCCCCGACAACGCGAGGATGGTCTCGGCCATCTTCTCGGCGGTGTCGAGCGCCGGCCTGCCCGCGGCGACACCCGAGTCGAGGACGCCGTGCCCGGCGGCGAGTTCACGCACCTCGCGGTCCGGATGCGTGGTGACTCCTTTGGTGGTGAGCCCGGCCTTCTCGACGAGCGGGCCCAGGGCCGCCCACTTCTCGGCGACGGCGGGATAGTCCCGTTCGACCACCACCAGCGGCCCCATCGTCCTGCCCGGGACGGGTGTCTCACCTCGCGCCCGCCAATCCTGTTCGGTGCCGCCCCGGTACGCCATCGCGCCCGGGGTGTCGTGCTGCAACGTGCCCATCACGACGTCGCGGCGCACGCCGAGGTGCCGCCGCGCGAGCACGCTGAACGCCTTCGCCACCGCACCGAAAGCGTCGAAATCGGAACGGGTTTCCCACGGCGGGTCGATCGCCGGCGAGAAGGCGTGCAGGTACGGGTGCATGTCGGTGCTCGACAGGTCGGACTTCTCGTACCAGGTGGCGGCGGGCAGGACGACGTCCGACAGCAACGTGGTGGACGTCATCCGGAAGTCGATGGACATCAGCAGGTCGAGCTTGCCCTCCGGGATGTCGTCGCGCCAGGTCACCTCGTTCGGACGAAGGTCCTCGGGTGTCGGCTCCGCCTGTAGATTCGACGACGTGCCGAGGAGGTGCCGGAGAAAGTACTCGTTTCCCTTGCTCGACGAACCGAGCAGGTTGGCGCGCCACACGCTCAGCACGCGAGGCCAGTTCCGGGGGTCGTCGGGGTCGGTGAGCGCGAATTTCAGCTCCCCCGAGGCCAATCGGCTCGTGACGTGTTCCACGACGTCGCGGCCCTGGGCGTCCGCCTCGTCCGCCAGGTCGAGGCTGGAGCGGTGGAACTGCGGGTAGAACGGTGTCCATCCCATCGAGACGGCCGAGGTCATCACGTCCATCGTGTGCCGGCCACGGAAGTTTCCCCGGCCGGTGGGACTCGCGAGGGCGTCGGCCCGATAGCCGTCGTACCGCCACTGGTCGGTGTGGACGTACCAATACGACGTGCCCGCCATCTGGCGTGGCGGGCGACTCCAGTCGGTGCCCATCGCCACCGTCGCCCATCCGGTGACGGGACGGCATTTCTCCTGCCCGACGTAGTGTGCCCACCCGCCGCCGTTGCGGCCCATCGAACCGGTGAGCAACAGCAGGCTCAGCACTGCCCGGTACGTCGCGTCGCCGTGGAACCACTGGCAGATCCCGGCGCCCATGATGATCATCGAGCGCCCGCCGGAGTCGATCGCGTTGGTTGCGAACTCGCAGGCGATCCGGATCACCTGCGCCGCCGAGACACCGGTGATCGGTTCCTGCCACGCCGGTGTGTACGGGACGCTCACGTCGTCGAGGCCGTCGGGCCACTCACCGGGAAGCCCGGCTCGCGCGACCCCGTACTGCGCGAGCATGAGATCGAAGACGGTGCACACCCGGATGTCGCCGACCCTGCGGACCGGCACTCCGCGCACCAGGGTCTCGCCGTGGCCGTCCGGGGTATCGAATCGCGGCAGGTGCACGGCGGCGGTCTCCCCCGCGCCGCCGGGTGCGGCGACGGTCAGTGCGGGCACGACGTCACCGAGGTCCAGATTCCATTTCCCCACTCCCTCCTCGCCGTACCGAAATCCGAGAGAACCGTGCGGAACCACCACCTCGCCCGTCGCACCGTCCACCAGTACGGGTTTGAAGGCGGCGTTCTCGCTCGACTCACCGAGATCCGCGGCGGTGACGTTCTTTCCCGGCACGAGGAGGCCGCCGCGGTCCTCGAGCGCGACGAGGAACGGCAGATCCGTGAACTGCCGCACGTAGTCGACGAAGAACGGTTCCCGCCGCGTCACGAAGAACTCCGACAGGATCACGTGGCCCATCGCCATGGCCATCGCGCCGTCCGTGCCCGCGGCGCAGGGCATCCATTCGTCGGCGAACTTCGTGTTGTCGGCGTAATCGGGGCTGATCGACACGACTTTCGTTCCGCGGTAACGCACCTCGGCCATCCAGTGCGCGTCGGGAGTCCGGGTGACCGGGACGTTCGAGCCCCACATCAGCAGGTACGACGCGTCCCACCAGTCGCCGGACTCGGGAACGTCGGTCTGGTCGCCGAACACCTGCGGTGACGCGACCGGCAGATCGGCGTACCAGTCGTAGAACGAGGTCATGACGCCGCCGAGAAGTTCGACGAAACGCGATCCCGCGGCGAACGACACCATCGACATCGCGGGGATCGGCGAGAACCCGGCGACCCGGTCGGGACCGTATTCCTTGATGGTGTGCACGTGGGCGGCGGCGATCATCTCGGTGGCCTCGGCCCAGCTCACCCGAACGAGCCCGCCCTTGCCCCTGGCCTGCTGATATTTCCGGCGTCGCGCGGGGTCGGCCTGGATGTCGGCCCACGCGTCCACTGGATCACCGAGACGCTCGCGAGCCTCCCGATACATCTCGACGAGTACCCCGCGCGCGTAGGGGTAGCGCACCCGTGTCGGCGAGTACGTGTACCAGGAGAACGCCGCACCGCGGGGGCAGCCTCGGGGTTCGTACTCGGGGCGGTCGGGACCCACCGACGGGTAGTCGGTCTCCTGGGTCTCCCACGTGATGATTCCGTCCTTCACGTAGATCTTCCACGAACACGATCCGGTGCAATTCACCCCGTGAGTGGAGCGCACGACCTTGTCGTGACTCCACCGATCCCGGTAGAAGACGTCGCCCTGACGCCCGCCTTCCCGGGTGACGGTCCGCAGGTCGTCCGAGAACACTCCGGGGGTGAAGAAGCGCCCTCCTCTGAGCAGGGCTTCTTCTGCGGGACCACCGGTGTGCGGGATGACCACGTCAGTTCTCCTTCAGGTCGAGTGCGTCGGGACCGAGGTATCGGGTTCGCGCGCCGCCAGTCGAAACGCGGTGTACAGCAGGGCGATCAGTGCGGTGATCGCCAGTAGGACGAGCCCGAACGTGTAGTCGTTGTGCACCGGGTCGTAGGTGGCGCCCATCACGAGCGGCGGGAAATAGCCGCCGACACCACCCGCGGCCGCCACGATCCCGGTGATGCTGCCGACGCTCGCGGCCGGGGATCGGCGCGCCACCCACGCGAACACACCGCCCGTCCCGATGCCGAGGAACACGGCCAGCGTGATGAACGTGACGGCCGACCAGAAGTCCGGTGGGGGTTGGAATGCGGCCACCACCGCCATCACCCCGGTGCCCGCGAGGGACGTGAGCACCACGAACTTCGGAGGTATGCGGTCCGACAGCGCACCGCCGATCGGTCGCGCGATCACCGCGGCGAGTGCGAATCCTGCTGTACGCGTGCCCGCGTCGACGGCGGAGAAGTCGTAGATCGTCTTGATGTAGGTGGGCAAATAGTTGCTGAATGCCACGAAACCACCGAACACCACCGCATACAGGAACGACATCTCCCACGTGACCCGCAGGCGGGCCGCGGCTTTCAACTTCGGCAGCACCGGTTCGGTGTGCGGTTCGAATGCCGGCGCGTCGCGCATCACGGCGATACACACCAGCGCGGTGACCCCGAGTGCGGCGGCCACGATCACGTGCGTCGGAAGAAGGCCGAACCAGCCCACCATCCGTGGGGTGAAGAACGCCGACAACGCCGTGCCGACCATGCCGGCACCGAAGACACCGGTGGCGAAGCCTCTCCGCGCGGGCTCGTACCAGTTGTTCGCGAATGGAATGCCCACCGCGAATACCGTTCCCGCGACGCCGAGGAAGAATCCGAAGACGAGCAGCAGCACATAGGAATCGATCGAGCCCGCGAATCCCACGGCCAGTACGGGAAGTATCGACGCGAGCGAGATCGCGATGAACATCGATCTGCCACCGAATCGGTCGGTGAGCGCCCCGACCACGATCCGGCCGAGCGACCCGACCAGGATCGGTGTCGCGACCAGCATCGACGCCTGGGTGCTGCTGAGCGACAACGCCTCGGCGTACGTGGTCGACAGGGGGCCGATCATGTTCCATGCCCAGAAGTTGATCGCGGAAACCCAGGTGGCCAACGCCAGGTTCAGAGTCCGCGCCGAATTCGTTACCTCAGGATGTCCTGAACGCACCCATCCATGGAACCGCAGTTGCCGCGAGATCGTGGCAATTCGGACAAACATCCGGGGACGCGGCGGCGCCATCGCCGGGTCAGCGTGGAGCGTCGCCGTACCGGAGGTCGGTTGCGGCGAGCACCGCGATGCGCTCGGTGCGCTGGCCCGGCCGGATCATCTCCCGCGCCTCCAGCATCCTCGTGCGGGACGAGAGTGCGGGACCGAACGGCACGTCCTCCGACGCGACCACGTCCACGCGCAGTCCCCGTTCCTCCAGCATTGCCCGGGTCTTGTCCACACCGTTGAGCGTCGACTGGACGAGGAGCAGGGTGCCGCCGGGGGCGAGAAGGTCGGGGGTCTCGCTGCAGATCCGGTCGAGCACGGCGCGCCCGTCGACGCCGGCATCCCAGGCCCGCGCGAGTACCCGGCCCGGCCTGCCGTCGTCCGTCGCCGGCGCGTAGGGCGGGTTGGCCACCACCACGTCGAAGCGCAGGGTCCGGACCGAGTCCACCAGGTCACCCCGCACGACGCGGATCGTCCGGCGGTTCAGTTTGGCGTTGAGCCAGGTACTGATCGCGGCCCGGCGCGACACGTCGACCGCCGTCACCCACCCCGCTCCCGCCGCGCACGCCTCGACGCTCAACACCCCTGTGCCACAGCAGAGATCGAGCACGCGGGTACCCGGTCCGAGATCGCGGGCCGCCAGCACCTCGGCGAGCAGCCAGGTGTCACGCTGGGGGCGATACACCCCGGGCAGACGAACGAGCATGATCGGCTCCCTCCCTCGCCGTTCCCTACAAGCGTGGCCAGTACCCCGAGTTACACGCAACTCGACACGGGCCAATTCACCCGGTGTTCACCTCCGGTCCCTCCCCGAACCGCATCTGCGGTGTCTGCGGGGTCGAACCCGGGTACTCCTCCCCCGTGCCGCATTCCTTCTCAGCTGATTCCGACGCCTCGGTGGATGTCGCGTGGGCGCTCGTCGCCCGGCCCTCGCGCTGGCCCGAATGGGCGCCGCACGTGCGCGGCGCGTGGGGCCTCGGGTCCCCCGAGATTCAGGCCGGCCGGCGCGGCGCGGCGCGGCTGCTCTGGATCGTGCCTGTTCCCGCATCGATCTCGGCCAAGACGCCGGGCCGTTCCTGGACCTGGCGTGTGGGACCGATGACGCTCGATCACGCCGTCGAGCCCCGCGGTGCCGGATCACGGATCACGATGACGATGTCCGCTCCCGGCCCGCTCGACTCGGTGCTCGGCGCCGCCTACGGCCCGGTGGTGCGGACCCTCGTCCGTCGCCTCGCCCGTGTCGCGGGTGAACGCTAACCGACGGCCACCGGCGGCGCGTCGTTCGGAGCGAGTTGAGCGCCGATCTTCCGGAACAGCCTGTCGGCCTCGTTCTTGTAGGCCCCCGTGTCGTCGAAGGCGGCCTGTTCGTAGGTGACGGCGACGGCGATGGCGATCTTCTGGGAGGGCAGATAGGCCTCGGCCGCGGCGGACCCGCTGAACAGCGGGTTCTGCATCAGCCAGTTGCCCACGATCGGCAGTCCGAGCCCGTAGGTGTAGTTCTCCGACTGCGGGAAGCAGGTGGTGCAGCCGGGCAGCGCAGTCGTCTTGCCGCGCAGGTCCGTAGACACCATGGCCGCGTAGGACTCGGGCGAGAGCAGTTCGCCCGTGCCGATGGCGACGGCCGTGTCGTGGAGGTCGTAGATGTTCGTGGTCTGGATGGCTCCGTGGGTGATGGTCCAGGACGGGTTCCAGTACGTGGATTCCTCGTAGAACGGCGCACCGGGCGGGATCTGCAGGGCCTCGCGCCGCTCGGACGAGAACGCGTGCAGGACGGGTTCGGGGATCACTGCCGTCCCCGGATCCGTGGTGGCGTCGAGGCCGAGCGGACCGAGCACCTTGTCCTGCATGAGGTCCGTCATCGGCTGACCGGTGATCTTCTCGAGAGCCAACCCGAGGATGATGTAGTTGGTGTGGGCGTAGTTCCAGTTGGTCCCGGGTTCGTAGAGCAGGGGCTTGGACGTGGCGAATGCCAGGAGTTCCTCAGGCGTCCAGTTGCGGAACGGCGCCGCGTAGAGGGCGTCGGCGAATTCGGTGTTGCCGATGACGTAGTCGACGTAGCCCGAGGTCATCTGCGCGAGCTGACGGAGGGTCACGCGGTCGGCGTTCGGAAGGTCGGGCAGCCACTTCGACACCGTGTCGTCGAGGCTCACCTTCTTCTCGTCGACGAGCTGGAGCAGCAGCGTGGAGACGTAGGAGATGGCGACGGCTCCGTTGCGGAAGTGCATGTCGGTGGTGGCGGGCACCCCGGTCATCGACTCGCCGAGAGCCTGGGTGACGATTTCCTTGCCGTCGACCGTGACACGCACGATCACGGCCTTCAGGTGGCTCTCCGCCATGGCATCGCGCACGATGGTCATCACCGCGTCGGCCTGCGCCGGATCGGCCGACGCGAGGGCAGATCCGCTGCTCGCGTCCGAGGAGGACACATCGGAGGACGAGGTGTTCGACGTGCATGCGGCCAGGAGAACGAGGACGCACGTCAACAGGAGAACCCGCCGAGTCGGTGCCATACCCGAGCTTGGCAGATGCGGGCGGCCCCGGGGAATGAAAACCGTGGAGCCGGCCAGGATTCCGGTCAGATTATCGGCCGGCGCAGGTAGAGATCGCGGAGAAGCGCCACCTCGGCGCCGTGATGGATGACTTCCCGGTTGATGTGCAACACCAGTGCCGCCATCGGATAATCCGCGAACGGTCCCTCGCTGGGGCCGCACGGCCGGGCGAACCCCTCGGCTCCGAGGCTCCGGACGCCTGCGGACCAGGCGGCATACTTCTCGTCGAGTTGCGCGAGCGCCTCCGCAGCGGTGCCGGCGTACTCGAACGTCTGATAGTCGACGGGCGGCCCGCCGAAGTGGCTGGCAATCCGCATACCGAAGACGCCGACGACGACATGCCCGAGCCGCCACGCGATGGTGGTGACCGGCGGCGGGTCCGGTGCGGGAAAGGCGAAGTCGATGGTGAACGCGCCACTTCCGGCCTGGACCGGCGCCTGCGACTCCCCGCGCGGGCGCACACTCCAGCCGTCCGGCGCGGGTTCCCAGAAATACTCTTCGTCGGTCAACCCCTCCAGCCGGGGACGCAACTGATGCTCCCAGTGCCAGCCGAGCTGATCGGCAAGTTCGTGCGGCCAGTCCATGTGGTGACTCCCCTCTCCCTTGTCGCCGATCGGACACCGGTCCCGAGACGCCTACCGCACACCGTCCGGGTCTCGGACCCCCGGGTGATTGGCCCGGAGGTTCATTGCCGCCAGCCTGACCGTCCGCTCGATCCGCCGCTGCCTCGTGTCGGGCTTCCTGGCTGACGCTATCCACTCGAGAATCAACCGTGTCGAAGACGGCGGAAACTTGTCGAAGTTCGCGCGTGCAGCGTCGTGTCGCCCGAACGCTGCCCGCAGATCGCCGGGGGCGACCGTGCCGTCCCCGTTGGCCGTGTTCTCCCAGGTCCCTTTGGCCTTGGCCAGTTCGATGGCGGCGAAACCGTGCTCGGTCATCAGCCCCTGCTCGATCATGTCCGCCGCACGCTGCCGGTTCACCCGGCTCCAGGTACTGCGCGGGGTGCGCGGCGTGAAACGCAGTTGAGAACTGTCGGCGTCTCGTCTGCGGTGCAGGCCGTCGATCCACCCGAAGCACAACGCCTGCTCGATCGCCTCGTGGTATCGCACGCTCGGCGTTTCGCTGTCCTTGTGGTGGATGATCAGCCAGACCTCCTTCTCGGACCGGCAGTTCTCCGAAAGCCAGGCACGCCACTGCTCGGTCGTGCAGGCGACGACGGTGTTCACGTCGTGGGTGTCCATCACGCGCCTGCCTTTGCAGCCAGAGTGTCCAGGTAGTGCTGGTTGAACATCACGCCGAGGATGTTTCCGAACGGGTCGGTCACGGACGCGGTGACGAATCCCGGCCCGTGTTCGACCGGCTTCCCGTGCAGGGTGGCACCGAGGGCCAGCAACTGCGCGACGCTCGCCTCCAGATCGTCGACGTGCCAGTAGGTCATCGTGTTCTCGGCTCCGTGTGACCTGTCGGGCGTCGCGAATCGGCGGTCGATGATGCCGAGTTCGTGCTGGTAGTCGCCGATCCGGAACTCGATGTAGGCGGGGGCACCCTCCACCGAGCGCACGAAGTACGGCTCCACTCCGAGCAGTTCGGTGTACCAGGCCTGGGCGGCGGTGAGGTCGTCGGCGTAGAAGTTGACGGTGGTGAGTCCTCGCAACATGGGTGGTTCCCTTCCTCGGCCGTTTACATCACCCATCCTCCGGTTCAAAGTGCTCACCAATTGAGCACTTTCCGGGGGAAACTGAGAACATGCGCGCTGACCGACTCGTCGCCACCCTCTTGCTGATGCAGTCCCGGGGTCGGGTGACCGCCGCCGAGGTGGCGGACGAACTGGAAGTATCCGTCGCGACCGCTCGCCGCGACCTGGAGGCGCTGTCCGCTGCGGGGATCCCGGTATACCCGCAGTCCGGGCGCGGCGGAGGGTGGTCGCTCATGGGCGGCGCTCGCACCGACCTGAGCGGGTTGTCCGCGACCGAGGCGCAGGCCCTGTTCCTGCTGGTCGGCCCGGCAGCCGCCGTCTCGGGCGAGGCGAAGGCGGCGCTGCGGAAACTCGTCCGGGCGCTGCCGCAGACCTTCCGGGCCGATGCCGAGGCCGCCGCCAGCGCCACCATGATCGATCCCACCCGGTGGGGCGAGCGCGACCGCCGCAGGCCCGAGATGGTCGACGTGCTGCAGGCCGCCGTGATCCGGCGGCGGAAGGTTCGCCTGACCTACACGAACAGTTCCCGGCAACGATCCGAGCGACTGGTCGACCCGTGGGGTCTCGTCGACAAGGACGACATCTGGTATCTCCTGGCCGGGACCGAACGGGGGCAGCGGACCTTCCGAGTCGACCGGATCGTCCACGCCGAATCGACGGAGCAGACCGCGGCGCGCCCCGACGACTTCACACTCACCGCGGCATGGGAAGAAGTGGTCGGCGAGGTGGAACAGCGGCGCTCGACGACCTGGGCGACGGTACTCATCGACGCCAGGTTCGTGCCGATCCTGCGCGATCACTTCGGGCGTCACTGCCACCCGGACGGTGAGGACGACGACGGTCGCGCCCGGGTGCGACTCGCCGCACCGACCCCGTTGGACATCGCCCGGAACCTCGCCGGCTGGGGGTCGACGGTCGAGGTGCTCGAACCGCGATCGGTCCGAGCCGAGCTCGCCCGGATCGGCACAGAACTCGCCCACAAGTATGCCGGCGAACAGGAATGACCGAACCTCAGTCGGTCAGGTAGCGCTCCACCGTCTCGACCTTCGCTCGCAGCTGATCGCTGCGACCCGGCCGGATATCCGCTTTGAGTACCATACTGACCCGCGGAAACTGTTCCAGCAGAACATCCGTCGCACGCTTCACGACGGCCATCACCTCGTCCCACTCACCCTCGACGGTGGTGAACATCGACGTGGTCTCATTGGACAGCCCGGATTCGCGGACCACCCGCACGGCCGACGCGACCGCGGCACCGACACTGTCGGAGTCCCCGCCCATCGGGCTGACGCTGAATGCCACCAGCATGTGCTCTCCTTCTCCGGGGATCGATGACCACCATCGAATCACCTCGACCCACAGACACACGTCGGACGGCACCCCTTGTCAGGGGGCGCCGTCCGCGAGCACGAACGTCTGGTTACCAAGCTGCATGGTTGCGCGGGGTGAAATGTGGCCTCGGCGTCAGACATCCCCCCGCCTGACGCAAGCCCACCGCGCTGAGCCCAGTTAGTGGGCCGTGCTTGTGCGTGGGTGCCTACAACTCGTGCTGGGCGCCACGGCCGAGAGGTGGAATCTTCTCTTCCGGTCCAACCTAGGTCTGCCGTGGATCCGTACCTCAGGTCTACCCCGCATTTCCGGATAAGGCAATGAACATGAGCGCGAACGCCTCCGATTCGCCGGGTGGCCGAGTTGCAAGGTCACCGACCCGGCCCGCTCGGCACGACAGACCTCACTGGTGAGGCGTACAAAGGAAAGACGCCCATAGGCTCGGCAGTGGCGAGACAAGCCGCCACCCGCGCGATCTGCGTTACGGGAAGAGCAATCTCCTCCCCTACACGCACAGAGAGGACTTCGCATGGGATTTCCGTGGGCATCACGGGCACGATCGGATGCGTACTGGGAGCAACAAGTCTCCAGCGAAGCGCGCGTCTCCGCCTGTGGCGAAGCGAAAGAATCCGCACCTGCCGACATACGCCCGACACTGGCCGACCACAGCCTGACTCACCGCAACCCTGACGCCCCACCTGCAGATCACAGCGAGTAGATTCGCCGGCCTCCGGAGACTTCGCTACCGGCGACTCCGCCAACTCGAATCGGTCAGCTTCATATTCGGCACAGCGGCAACTTCATTCAGTCCTGGATGTCCGAATGTTTCGTCACGAGTCTGCCGGCCACGCCGGCACGCGGCCCCGCGACCAGCAGCGGACAATGCCTCGGCACGCCGAGCGGACCGATCGACCACAGCCGGACCGATGATGCTGTGGCCGGAGGCGCGACCCTGTACGTGACAGAACACTAGGCCGTTCGGGGCAGGGGCGACCCTGTCGACGTGCCGGCGTGCGCCTGCCGCCGCAGCGCCTCCAGATTCTGCCGCATCTGCGGCCGCATATCCCGGTGCTGCGGCTGCAGGCGCGAGTAGAGCGCGAGCAGCGGGCGGTACGGCAGAACGTCGATCCGATACGAGTGCGTCACCCGGGTCCCGTCGCCGTCCGCTCTGAAGATGTACGACCAGGTGGTCGAGTCGTGGTACAGCGGGTTGCGCCGATCCGACACCGTCCGGAATTCGAACTTCCTGCCGGGATCCGCGGCGGTCACCTCGCACACCCGCGACCAGCGCATGTGATGTGCGCGGTTGTGCCCCCGGAATCGGGCGCCCACGGTCCCCGGCGACCGTCCCGGTAGCCACGCGCAGCCGCGGCACTCGGGGCTGCGTTCGCTGATGCGGGTGACATCGGCAACCACGTCGTACAGCTGCCCGGCCGGGACGTCGATCCACAGTTCTGCCGAGCCCTCGGTGCGGGGTCGCTGGTGGAGCCGCGGGCTGACGTCGAGGTCTGCGCCCCACCGGGCGGCGCACGCCCGCCGGTATGGTCGTTTGAACGTATGGATCAGCATGAACCGGGTGGCGGGACCGACTTTGCGAACGGTGACGTCGTAGTCTTCCCGGTCGACACCGTCGACAATCCAGTGAGCTTCGATCCCCAGCTCCCGCTTGGTCTTCGAGGCGATGAACACCTGCTGCTCCACGTCGTCCCACTGACGACGGGTCAGGGTGCGGGCGACCACCGGCATCATCTCGTCCTCTTCGCGCTGCAGATGCGGCAGCAGAACTTGTTCGAGAGCGGTGAGGGAATGCGAAAGGTCTTCTCGGGAAGCCGGATAGGCACGGTATTCGGTTGCCGCGGCGGTGACCCGCTCTATCTCGGGGCCGATTCGCGCATGGTCGGCGTCCATCGCGTCGAGCAGTGCTCCGGCGGCCGGGTTCAACTCACGGACCAGCGGCCACAGCCCACTGTCCTCGCCGCTGTGGTGCAGGTGCAGGAAATGCATCATCCACACGAGATGGTCGGCGAGGGCGACCCGCTGGGTCTGCGCGGGCGGCGGTGCCGTGCGCAGCACCTGCGCGGCGCGCACAATATCGCGGCGCAGCGCGCTGTGGACGATGCGCATGATTCGAGTGTCGGCGGGCGGCCGAGTGTCGGTTGTCATGACCTACTCCAGACAATGTGCCCGAATGTCACACCGGGCGGTCGAGGATCTCTTCGATGCGGTCGATCAGCCATGACTCGTAGCGGACGCGACTCCAACCGCATTCGTCCACGAGCAGGGCGTAGACCTGGTCGCCGGTCTGGACCCACAGTTCGTCGACCTGGCCAGGGTCGGCGTGATGGCCCGTGATCAGCTGTGCGACGTCGGCGACCGAGCGCCTGCGCTGCCCCTCCAGGTCGGCGGCCGCCGCTGCGAGCGTGGCATCCGCTGTCGCACCCTGGCGGATAGCGACGGCCAGGCGGTAGATGCGCTCGTTGATCCTGGCGATCATGCGCGCACCCATCTCGATGCGGTCGCCGGTCGTGCTCCCCGTACCGATCGCCGTGTAGACGGGCCGGTCGGCCAACGGCACCTGGGCATCATCGCCGACGATGGCGACCTCCAGCGCCGCCGTCAACAGGCGGGCCTTGGATCCGAACGTCGTGTAGACGGTTTCGACGGAAACCGCCGAGGCCCGCGCGACATCCCTCATGCCGGTGCCGACCCACCCGTGCTCGGCGAACAACCGGGTGGCGGCCTCCAGTACGACCGCACGCGTCTGAGCTGCCTGCAACCGACGCAGCGGAGAGCGGTACGGGCGGGTCCCAGATCCGCCCGGCTCCGCCGAGTCGTACTCGACCGTCGCCATACCCCCCATTCTAGAACGCACGAGTTTTCAATACAACACTGTTCAAGGGATTTACGGGAAGGCCCCTGCCAACCCGAACACGTTGAGAGAGAATCCCTTCCAGCACACCGCAAGTTTCGGGGTCCCTCACACCATGCGCGCCAGGTGCCGATGACGCTGCACAACCGTGTAGGTCAACACGAGCCCGACGTGGACCGCGATCGCGGCCAGTAACGCGACCTGCGCAGCGACACGCACCGCAAGCCCGAACAGCTCGAACCCCGCAGTTCATAGTCCCCTCGCGGCGTCCACGACAGTCCGGCGCCGTCCCGGTAAGCCGACCGGACGCACAGGCGACGGTCGTCCGCGACAGTTCCGGACCAGAACCCCCGTATTCACATCAGCACGCCTGCCGACTTTAGGTGCGCACCACAAGTGCGGTCTGCATTTGCCGGACACACGATTACGCCGATCTGCGCCAAGATCTCGCACTGTGCGGGCTCTACCGCGACGCCGCCACAGCCCTCGGACGCACCATCGACGACGCCACCCCCACCCGGCAGGGATCCACCGACATGGGCAACGTCTCCCACCTCGTACCCGCGCTCCACCTCTCCCCCAGCAGTCTGTACCGGGCCTTCGCCGGCGAACAACTCGAATTCCGAGAACTCCTTCTCCTCGGGATTCTCCGACCCGCGCACTTCAGCCGCGCGTTCCGGACCCGATTCGGGTGCAGCCCGAGCGACAACCGCCACGCCTGGCCCGCTCGCCCTCACCGGGATACCGCGACGGTTGGTGTCCGACAGCAGCTCCGATCGGACATGATCAGGTCGTGGCAACCTTCAACGACTACGACACATACGCGTCGGCGTACGACGCCGACATCGAGGACAACGTGTACAACGCGTTGTACGAGCGACCCGCAACATTGGCGCTGGTCGGCGATGTCGCAGGCCGGAAAGTACTTGACGCGGGCTGCGGCAGCGGTGCGCTGTCGCAGGCACTCGCCGCCGCTGGTGCTGCCGTCACCGGCATCGATCTCAGCACCGGTCTGCTCGCGATCGCCCGAAGGCGCCTGGGTCCCGACGTGCCGCTGATCCGGGCGGATCTCAACCAGCAGTTGCCCATTCGGTCATCGGCCTTCGATGCCGTCGTCGCCTCGTTGGTGATGCACTACGTCCACGACTGGTCGAGACCGCTGACCGAGTTTCGCCGGGTACTCGTGCCAGGCGGGTACGTCGTCATCTCGACCCACCACCCGTTCGTGGACTTCAGGCTTGCCGGGCAGGGCGACTATCTCGGAACGTACGAGTTCACCGAGGAATGGGTGAAGTCCGGCGAGACTTTCCCCATGAAGTTCTGGCACAGGCCGTTGCACGCCATGTTCGACGCATTCACCGCAGCAGGATTCACCGTCGAACGCATTTCGGAGCCACGACCGGGTGCGGGGGTGCGCGATCGCTCCCCCGAACATTTCGAGCGGCTCAGCCGTGAGGCACCGTTCATCTTCTTCACCCTGCGCGTCAGGGAAGATGCATCAGCTTCCTGGCGAGGGTGAAGAGACGGCGGGCGAGTCTCACCACGGGCAGGCCCAGAGGAAGCAGGATGACCGTCACGCAGAGCACCCCACCGACGAGCCATACCACCGCCGCGACAATGCCCAGCACCGTGCCGAGGATGGCCGTGAGGATACCCAGCACCACGTCGAGCAGGCCCCGTAGTAATCGCATGACGACCTCCTGACCTCCTGGTTCCAGTCTGCGCGCCGACGGGCCGAAGCGCACCTCTGAAAGCCGCCCGTCAAGGGAGGGAATACGGCTGCACCGCGCATCGTTGACACACTCGACGGTGTTCGACCCAATGCCCCGGGTACCACATTGAAAATTGTCGCTTCGAGCGACCACTTGCCGAGAGGCGCACTGGCGGGCACCGTCACCCCCGACCGGGTCAGACCTACATTGCGTAGCGTGCCTGCGAAGGAAACGAAGCCGCTGACACCGTCAGGTGCCGGCGGCTTCTTGCGTGCGCTACACCACCCGCTCCAGCGCGCGCACGTCGGCATCGAGCTTCCGGTACAACCAGTACACGGCGACGAACGCGAGCCCGGAGGCCGCGCACAAGCCAAGGACCGAATCGCGCACGAGGGGAAGCTCCGCAGGCTCGAGGGTGCTGAATCCGGCCAGCACCCCGACGAGCGGCACGGATGCCGTCACCGCCAGGTAGATCGTCGTTCTTCGGCGCAGCCCACGAAGTACGACGGTGTCGTGCGCAGTCGTGACGCTGTGACGCAGATAGATGGGATAGACACAGCGAACGACGTAGAACGTCGACAGAAAGAACGTGTACGCAACGGAGATGGTGCCCGCGACAAGAACAGTCGTCGCCGCATGGACCATCAGCCGGGCCGGAAGGTCGGTGAACCAGCGAAGGAACATCACCCCGGCCACGGACGCGCAGACGGCGAACACGAACGTGTTCAGAGCACACATATCGCCCCAGACCAGTGTTCGCGACCGCACCCGCGCGAGGACGGCCTCGTCGTAGCGTCTGCCCTTGCGTAAGCCGCGGGGAACCGCGAGCAGATCGCGCGACATGTAGGCGTAGATGAGGACCGCCAGCGGCCAGGCACAGAGGTTGAAAACGATCGTGCTCGTGTAGAGCTTCGAGTAGGTGGCATCGGACAGGCGCTCGTTGAGCAGTTCCTGGAGGTGCACGGCCAGATAGATGGTGGCCAGGCCGATGCCGACCAGCGAGGACGACCACAGGATGGGGGTCGGCGATCGTGACAGTCGCGCCCGCCAACTGTTCGGAGGTGGATAGACCAGGTCGCGGGACCTCTCCTCGAGGCACAGGTCGAGCTGCTGAGCCAATTCCGAACCGGACGGGTAGCGATCTTCGCGGTCCGGCGACAGACACTTCAGGAGCACACGGCGCAACGCCATGGGGCAATCCGGCGGAAGCTCCGACAAGAATTTCGCGTCGACGGGACTTCGCCGAAGTTCGAGCATGCGGGCCAGCGACGTCTCCGACTCGCCGGCGGACGTTTCGTCCGCGAAGGGACGGCGTCCCGTGAGCAACTCCCACAGCATCACAGCGAGCGCGAAGATGTCGCTCCGCGTGTCGAGATCGGCGGCGGTCGCCGGCGAGCCCGGATGGCAGGCTTCGAGCTGTTCGGGCGACATGTACGCCAGCGACCCGCCGAAGTACGCCAGCGGGCTCGTGCCCTTGATGCGATTGCTGGCGCTGACGTTGAAGTCGGCCAACTTCGGAATTCCCTCGGCGCTCAGCAGCACGTTCGCGGGTTTGATGTCTCGATGCAGAACCCCCCGCTCGGATGCGTGCTGAAGCGCGTCCGCGAGTCGGCGGCCCAGCCAGGCGACAGTCTCCGGCCACGTCAGTGAGGCGGCACGTGTTCGAACAGCGGACTCGGTGGGCCGAACCTCACCCTTGGCGGCAAGGACGCCGTCGACGGCATCGAGCAGTAGTTGACCACTACGGTGTTCCGGCGGCGTCGAGCGCAGTAAGTGCACCACGTCGAGCAGCGTTCCCCCCGGTAGATACTGCATGTAGAGCAGCTTCAGCTCGCCGTCGGCGATCAGTCGCTGGTCGAAGATCCGCACGATGTATTCGTGGTCCAGTTGGGCGAGGGTCTGCGGCTCGATGCCGTGGTTGTGGGAAATCTTGACCGCGACCAGTCGTTGCATCGATTGTTGCCGAGCCAGATACACCTGGGCGAAGGCGCCGGACCCGATCCTCATCAAAAGGTCGAAATCGTCGACACGGTCGCCGACATCGATGTTGCCGAGAACAACTTGCGCCAATGGACGGGCAATCATCGTGCTGCAGTAGTCACTCGTCAGATCGTCGAGGTCGGGGCCACCCGCAGTGGTGGCCGCCTCAGCGGCCATGGTTGCCGTATCGACTCCGTGCGCACTTCGGCGCAGGGCGTGGAATTCCTCGTAGACCAGGTCGGCAGGAAGCGGACCCTCCTGCAACTCTGCGAACTCCGCACGGTATTCGGTCAGTCGTTTGGGGAAGCAGTGGCGAACCCAGCGGTATTCGAGGTCGATCTTGATCAGTTCGATCAGAATCGAACGCCGCTCCGCCGGTTCGCGGGGTAGGAACGCGGACAGGTCAGGCGGGGACCCGGACCCCCAAGCCTCTGAAAATCGTGCCACGACGGTGGCAAGCGCTGTGCGGGTTCGTTCGGCTGATTCGACCAGATCGGCCGGCTCGTACATCGGTAGCTCGGAGTGCAGCCCCGGGCGATCACACGCCGACTACGCGCGGTGCGGCCTTGTGTCGTTGTCGACCCACATTGTGTCCTTCCGCCGACTCTCCCCGCTCAAGGGTAACGCTCGGATACGAACGCAGGGGCGGCATAAGCGCGGATCGGCCATGGCGGTCGGGACCGCCAAAGCCGAAGCCTACCGTCGAGTATTTGCCGGTACCTGCGCCGATGCAGCACGAGACCCACCCTGCGCGAGGCACGATAGATCGGGAGGTCGGCGCCGCTGACACGGATTTCAACGGCAACCACCGACGGCGATCGTGAGGGTGGTCGGATGAGCAACACGACATCTGTCGTGGGTCGACGGGTGCTGGGGCTGGTGTTCTTCCTCGTCCTCGCGCTGTTTTTGGCACTCTCCGTCGGCATGTTCGACAAGACCTTCACCAAGGTCGTCGAGGTCGACCTCGTCACGGACACCGCCGGACATGCCCTGCCGCCCGATGCCGACGTGAAGGTCCGGGGCCTCATCGTCGGCGAGGTGCGCTCCGCGTCCTCCGAGGAGGACGAGGTCACCCTGGCCCTCGCGATCCAGCCGGACAAGGCGGAGCTGATTCCGTCCAACGCGACGGCGCGGCTGCTGCCCAAGACGCTGTTCGGTGAGCGCTATGTGTCGCTGATCGTTCCGGAGGGCGACACCGCTCCGCCGATCCAGGCCGGCGACACGCTGCGTCAGGACAAGAGCGGCAACGCCGTCGAGGTCGGCGAGGTTCTGGACGGTCTGCTGCCGCTGCTGCAGGCGATTCCGCCGCAGGACCTGGCGAACACGCTCGGCGCGTTGTCCCAGGGACTGAGCGGCCGCGGCGCCGAACTCGGCCTGACACTCGACCGTCTCGAGGAGATCTTCGGCGGGCTGAACACCGAACTTCCTGCCATCCGGGAGGATCTGCGCGGACTCGCGGATTTCTCGCAGACGTATTCCGAGGCGGGGCCCGACCTCGTCGACGCCCTCGACAACCTGCGCGCCACCGGGAACACGGTCGTCGAGAAGCGAGGTGAGATCGCGCGACTGCTCGTGACGCTCACCGGAACGAGTTCGTCCACCGCGGACCTCCTGCAGACCAACGCCGAATCGATCGTCAGTATCGCCGCCGATTCGCGTGAGGCGCTGCAGCTCCTCGGCCGCTACTCGCCGAGCTTCGGTTGCACTCTGGCGGACTTCGTGAAGGCCGAACCGATAGCCCGAGAACTGCTCGCCCTCGACGATCCCTATCCAGGCGGTCGCGGTTCTGTTCAGTTCGTCAACCCGAAGGGTCGCTATCTGCCCAACCAGGACGAGCCGCGCCTGCTCGACAACCGCGGACCGGCTTGCTACGACGACGTCACCGCACCCGGCGGGAACTTTCCGCAATACCCGGGCGGATCGTTCAACGACGGCTCCTACCAGGTGCCCTCACGAAATCCCGGCCCCTCGACCATCGAATACCTCCCGGCGCCCGCCGGGGTCCCCGATCAGGTCCCGGGGTACGGAGCCGAGGTCACGCCCGCAAGTTACGCGGGTTCGAAGATGGAGCAGGACACGTTGGACGTCGTCTACGGCGAGGCCGGGGGCATGGCACCGGAGGACGTGCCGAGCTGGACGACACTCGTCGGCGCCCCGACCATGAGGGGAACCGAGGTGACCTTCAACTGAATACGTTCAGAGGGCCACCAGCCCCCCGTAGGCAAGATCGTCAGACTGTGGCAGCCAGCGCGGCGACTCCCGGTCCGTCGAGGTCGTCCAGTGCCACCCTCCGACCGGAGACGGCCAGGAGGAGCGAAAGGGCGGTGCCGCTCACCTCGGGACCGTCGCCGATCGATATGTCGGCGTCCGCTGCCGTCAGCCGGACACGGGCCACGATTTCTTTGGCGCCACCGAAGGACGCCGGGGTGCGTGTCTGGAGGCGCAGCGACCTGTCGACGGCTTCCGCCGGGTAGGAGCGGGTGAGTCCCAAGGGCCGACGGATGTCCTCCCCGTGAACGATCTCTTCGACGAGCCGGCTGTCGAGGGGCGCCGGAGGCGTCGAGGTGCGCGACGCCACCTGACGAAGCCGCTCCAACGTCTCCTGTGGTGAGGCGCCGCGCTCGCGCTCCACACCGCGTGCGTTCTGGCGGTCGAAGTCGAAACGGGCCCGGGCGAGGGCGACCACGAAACCGAGACGCGTCGTCCGAGCCGTGTCGACCAGGTGGGCGACCACGTCGTGCACGGTCCACTCGCCGCAGAGCGACGGCTCGTCCCACCGCGCGGCGTCGAGACTCCCGAGGTCGTCGATCAGCGCCGCACGCTCCGCGTGCACCATCGACCAGACATCTTCCACAGCTCGCTCCTTCGGTCGGCCACATCGTATGCACGGTAAGACTCGTCGAGACACGGAATCTCATCGCTGCTCGGGGAACGACCGAATGAGAGCCGACCCACATGGTCAGCTGTCGATGGTGAGCAGGTCTGCGAGGTTGTCCAGGCTTGCCTGCACCGTGCGTGAGTACGCCTTCGCGACTATCGGGTCAGCCAGCTTGCCGAAGATTCCTCCGAGGCCACTTTCGCTTTCGACCCGATAGGTGAACAGGGTGCCGCCGTCGATTTCTTCGAGCCTCGTCGTCGCGGTGAAGCCGACCTTGCTCTCCACCGACTTGGACGTGGCCACCTTCAACGGCTCGTACTCGACGAATTCGGTCACCCAGTCGAGGCGCCTACCCAGAATGCGGGTTACCCCGCGCCACCGGGTGCCCACCCCGAGTTCCCCGTCGGTGAGCTGCTCGCATTCAACGGTGGACGCCTCCCACGACGGCCAGTTCTCCGCGACGGTGACAAAACTCCACACTTCCGACGCAGGACGGGCGATGACGACGGACTGCTCGACAACCGGCATGGTGATCATCCTTCTGGTGATGGCTGGATCGGAGTCGACCTGCCTCGTCACGCTCCTCAGGCGATGTAGGGCCAGAAGACAGGAGACCGGTCTGTTTGATTTTCCCTCTACGCGGGGTCGCTGTCACTGATGGTTAGCGCATCAAAGCGCTGGTAGCGGTGTAGACAAGCCGACGAAACGCCGGCGAAACCGGTGCTGGATCGATCGGCCGAGGAGCAGAGATGGCCGAACCATGACATCGGATCGCCGTACGCTTCGGATCACCTTCGAGTTGACCGCCGAGAAGTACCACGCCGCTCGGCCCCGCTGTCCGTCGGCGCGCTACGACGAACTCGTCCTCCCGAGCGGACTGCGCCCAGGTGACTCGCTACTGGAGATCGGAGGAGGCTCGGGCACGGCCACCGTCGAACTTGCGCGGCGGGGCTTCACCATCACGTCGGTCGAACTCGGGCATGAATTGGCAGAGATCGCGCGTGCGAATGTGGCGCCGTTCCCCAACGCCGAGGTGGTCTGCGCCGATTTCGAGCACTGGGAGCCGGCACCAGGCGTGACCTACGACCTCGTGTGCGCGGCAACATCCTGGCACTGGATCGACCCCGCAACGCGATACTTCAAGGCGGCCAGTCTCATTCGCGTGGACGGCTACCTCGACCTTCTCGACACCTTCTCCGGTCTCATCGCCATGGCGACATGGCAACGGGAACGGCTGTACAGCGAGATTCGTCGTCGAGTTGCCGAGCGGCCCGAACACCGCATCCAGCGGCACTTCGGTGCGGTCCTGCACGTTGCCCGCCGCCGCAACCGGGCCATTCCTCCGAATCCGCACCGCTCCGGCTCGATCCCGTAAGCGCAGGTCGAAACCCGACCGACTCGCCGGTCAAGGCTGCGGAGTGTCGCACGCTTCGGTGTCGCCGTCGAACGCGCACAGGCAATGCGGCTCCACTCCCCCGAACAGTGCGACCGCCAACCCCATTACGCCCACACCGCCGGCCAACACCGCACCGAGCATGAACACCTCAGTCATCCGACCGTCCCCCTTTTTCGTCCTGTTCCCATTACAGCAGGCCCCCATGCCGGCTCGGGCTCCGGCCTGCCGGAGAGTTCCCACTCCCGCTTCAGCAGGATTCGGTGGCGACGACGCGACGGGCGGTGGTCGACGGGAGCAGCGCGAGGAGGAGGGCCAGCGCCGTGAGCACGAGGACGAGGACGGCCACGGAGAGCCATTGTCCGCTCGCCCAGGCGATTCCTCCGACCCACCCGAACAGGCTGGATCCAGCGTAATAGGAGACGTTGTACAGCGCAGTCGCCTGCGCGCGACCGGTTTTCGCGTGGGCGCCGACCATACCGGATGCGACGGCGTGGCCGACGAAGAGTCCGGCGGTGATCGCGGCCACGCCGAGGAGAATCAGGACCAGCGGTCCGGCGACGCTCAGCATCGTCCCGCCGGCCATGCAGGTGCAGGCCAGCACGAGCACGGTTCGCTGACCGAACCGGCCGACCAACCAGGCGGCGGCGCGAGAGCCCGCGGTTCCGGCCAGGTACGCGAGAAAGATGAGCGACACCACCGTCGGCGCGAGGTGGTAGGGAGCGGCCTCGAGGCGGAAGGGGAGGTAGTTGAACACGGCCACCATGCCACCGACGAGAAGCGCACCGATGCCGAACAATGCCAGCAGACGGGTATCCCGTAGGTGGATGGCCAGGATCCCGGTGGACGGGACGGGCGATCGCCGGGCCCGTCCGGCGGGTAGCAGCGCGATCAGGATGGTCATCAGGATCGCCAGGCCACCCCCGAGGATCGCCAGTGCCGGACGCCACCCGAGGTGGTCGGCGACCGGGACGACCAGAAGGCGACCGCTCAAACCACCCAAAGATGTTGCCGCAACGTAGGAACCGGCCAATGCTGCGGTCCGCGCCGGCGCCGCGACCTCATGGAGCAGGGTCATCGCCAGCGCCGGTAGTCCACCGAGCGCCACGCCCTGGACGAATCGTCCCGCGACCAGGGCGTCGAACGTCGGGAGCCAGGGGACGGCCACGGCGAGCAGTCCCGCGGTTGCCGCCGCGTACCGCATCGCGGTGGGGCGCCCCACTCGATCCGAGAACCGGGCCCACGGCAGAACCGACAACGCCAGCCCCAGCGTGGCCGCCGAGACCAGGAGAGACGCCTGCGCCGGGCTCACGGACGCGTCGTTCCCGATCTGTGTGAGGAGCCCCTGCGGCGCGTACATCAAGGCAAAGGTCGCCACGCCGGCACACCACAGGGCCGCCGAGAGTCGGCGGTCCGGATTTCCCGTCGGCGGCGTGTTCTGCAGGGCAGCCGAGGCGCGGGCGTCCTTCTCCGTGAGGTGTGTGGCGGACATGACGTCGACGTTAGAACCGGCGAACTGATGAATCCAATGCAGAAGCGTCCACCGACTCATACAGTTGAGTCATGAATAGCGAGTCCGTCAAGGCGCTGTTGCCGCATCTTCCCGTCCTCGTCGCCCTCGGCGAAGTCGAACATGTGACTGTCGCTGCTGCGATGCTCGGGATGCCCCAACCCACGGTCAGCCGGATAGTCCGCCGACTCGAGAAGCAACTCGGCACCCCGCTCCTGGAACCCGACGGCCGCGGCGTGCGACTGACGGATGCCGGCCGGACACTGGTGCCCTACGCGCAACGCGCACTCGGGGCCGTGGTGGACGGCCTCGACGCCGTGCAGTCCGAAGACCGACTGGCGCGGGCCACCGTTCGCGTCGCCTTTCAGATGTCGCTCGGCGAGCACCTCGTGCCCGAGTTGATTCGCACCGTCCGCGCGACGGATCCGACGATCCGGTTCGTTCTCAGCCAGGGCGCGCGCCGCACATGCCTCGACACCCTCCTCAACCGTGAGGCCGATATCGCGCTCGTCTCTCGTCTCACCCCACCGCCGGAGGGCCTGACGGTCACGCCGCTGTTCGAACAGCCGCTCGTCGTCCTGGTGCCCTCCGAGCACCCGCGAGCCGCCTCGATCTCGACGACGATCCGTGACCTTGCCTCCGAGCCGATCGTCACCCTCAAGCCGGGCTACGGGCTCCGGGGATCCCTCGACGACCTGTTCGCGCGAGCCGGCGCCCTTCCCACGATCGCGTTCGAAGGAGAGGACCTGCACACCGTGCACGGCCTGGTCGCATCGGGCTTGGGCGTGGGCATCGTGCCGGCCACCGACACTCCCCCGCCCGGGTGCGCGCAGATTCGCCTCGACGACCCCCGAGCGTTCCGCGACATCGGTGCCGCGCGCCTGTCCGGTCCCCCGGGGGCCGCGGTCACCACGGTTATCGCTGCCCTCAGGACCCTCACGTCGTCGGAAAGCAGGGAGACGACGTGAATCGCGAACATCTCCAGCTCGATTACGGCCTCCGCTTCGACTGGGGTCTGCCGGGAGCGAAAGCCATCGGCGCCGCTGCCGACGTCGCGGTCGTGGTGGACGTCCTGTCGTTCACCACCACCCTCACCGTTGCGGTCGACGCCGGCATCGACGTCCTGCCCTACCGGTGGAACGACGAGTCCGCAGAACGCTACGCCCGGGATTCGGATGCCGTCCTCGCCGTCGGCCGCAGCCAGGCGGCGAACGGGCAGATCAGCTTGTCGCCGAATACGATTCGGCAGACCGCGGCGCCGCGCAGATTGGTACTTCCCTCGCCGAACGGTTCGACCATCAGCTTCGAACTCGGCGCAGGAACCGGCGTGTGCGTCGGAGCGTCCTTACGGAATGCGACCGCGGTCGCCGGCTGGATCGCCCGGCACTGCACATCGACGTCGGTGGTGTCGGTGATCGCCGCCGGGGAAAAGTGGCCGGGCGGCGAACTACGGCCGGCGGTCGAGGATCTGTGGGGCGCGGGCGCCGTGCTGTCCGCTCTGGCGGCGAACGGTTGGGGCGCAGACGCTTCGCCGGAAGCCCTGTCGGCCATGACCGCCTGGCGTGGGGTCGCGCACTCCCTCCCGCAGTCCCTGGAGGCGTGCGCGTCGGGACGGGAGTTGCGTGCCTCGGGATATCCGGAGGACGTCGCAATCGCCGCGGAGGTGGACCGGAGCACCGCCGTCCCGGTCCTCGAAGATCGGGCCTTCCGTACGGCTTCGCAATAGAGTGAGCGCCATGTTCGATACCTGGGACGCCGACGCTCAAGGAGTCCTGCGCCTGCCGTCCGGGCGCCTGGTCCGCGGCCGCGGGCTGAGACGACCACTTCCCGACGGTCCCCTCCCCGATTTCGCCGTCTACCTGCTGGGGCGAACGCCGCCGCCGGTGCAGTGGGATTCACGATGGGTCCGCTGGCCCGATTTCGCGTTGCCGCGAGATCGTGACGACACACTCGATGCGCTGGGTGAGGTGTGGCGCCGTGCCGCGACGGAGCGGGTGGAGGTGGCGTGCGGGGGCGGTCGCGGCCGGACGGGCACAGCCCTCGCCTGCATCGCCGTGCTCGACGGGGTCCCGGCGCGGGACGCCGTCGCGTACGTCCGGCAGCACTACCACCATCACGCGGTCGAGACGCCGTGGCAGCGGCGGTATGTCGGGCGGTTCACCGCGGCACCGACCTCCTGACCCTCCACCGACACCGGACCCGAAGACACCGGCGGCCCCGCACGAGAATTCGTGCGGAGCCGCCGGTGTGATGACCGGGAGAAGGCTACTTCTCGGCAGCCGCCTCTTCGCTCTGCTCGGCCGGAGCCGCAGCGCCGTCTTCTTCGACGGGGATCAGCGAGATCTTGCCGCGGTTGTCGATGTCGGCGATCTCGACACGCAACTTCGAGCCGACGCTCACGACGTCCTCGACCTTGGCAATGCGCTTGCCACTGCCCAGCTTCGAGATGTGCACCAATCCGTCGCGGCCGGGGAGGAGCGACACGAACGCGCCGAAGGCGGTGGTCTTGACGACCGTGCCCAGGAAGCGCTCGCCGACCTTCGGCAGCTGCGGGTTGGCGATGGCGTTGATCATGTCGATCGCGGCCTGCGCGGACGGGCCGTCCGTCGCACCGACGAACACGGTGCCGTCATCTTCGATGGAGATGTTGGCGCCGGTCTGCTCGGTGATGGAGTTGATCATCTTGCCCTTGGGGCCGATGACCTCACCGATCTTGTCGACGGGGACCTTGATGGCCGTGACGCGCGGGGCGAACGGGCTCATCTCGTCGGGGGTATCGATGGCCTCGGCCATGACCTCGAGGATCGTCGCACGCGCATCCTTGGCCTGCGACAGCGCGCCGGCGAGGACCTTGGACGGGATGCCGTCGAGCTTCGTGTCGAGCTGCAGGGCCGTGACGAAGTCCTTCGTGCCCGCGACCTTGAAGTCCATGTCGCCGAACGCGTCCTCGGCACCGAGGATGTCGGTGAGCGCGACGTAACGGGTCTCACCGTCGACCTGGTCGGAGACGAGGCCCATGGCGATACCGGCGACCGGAGCCTTCAGCGGCACACCGGCGTTGAGCAGTGCGAGCGTCGACGCGCACACGGAGCCCATCGAGGTGGAACCGTTGGAGCTGAGTGCCTCCGAGACCTGACGGATGGCGTACGGGAACTCCTCGACACTCGGCAGCACGGGCATGAGTGCCCGCTCCGCCAGCGCGCCGTGACCGATCTCGCGGCGCTTCGGCGAACCGACGCGTCCCGTCTCACCGGTGGAGTACGGCGGGAAGTTGTAGTGGTGCATGTACCGCTTGGTCGTCTCGGGTCCGAGCGAATCGACCTGCTGCGCCATCTTGACCATGTCGAGGGTGGTGACACCCAGGATCTGGGTCTCGCCGCGCTCGAAGAGCGCGGAACCGTGTGCACGCGGAACGATGGCGACCTCGGCCGACAGCGAACGGATGTCCGTGATGCCACGGCCGTCGATGCGGAACTGGTCGCGCAGGATGCGCTGACGGACCAGCTTCTTCGTCAGCGAGCGGAACGCCGCGCCCAGTTCCTTCTCGCGACCCTCGAAGTTCGGGGCGACCTGCTCGAGGACCTCGACCTTGACCTCGTCGGTCTTGTCGTCGCGCTCCTGCTTGCCCGCGATGGTCAGTGCTGCGCTGAGCTTCTCCGCTGCGGCGGCCTCGACGGCTGCGAACACGTCGTCCTGGTACGCCGGGAAGACGGGGAAGTCACCGGTGGGCTTGGAGGCCTTGGCCGCGAGCTGCTGCTGCGCGGTGCAGAGGCGGGCGATGAACGGCTTGGCTGCTTCGAGGCCCTCGGCCACGATCGACTCGGTGGGAGCCTGCGCGCCACCGTCGATCAGGGAGATCACGTTGTCGGTGGCCTCGGCCTCGACCATCATGATCGCGACGTCGGCGTCGTCACCGCTGCCGGAGACGATGCGGCCGGCGACGACCATGTCGAAGACGGCGTTCTCGAGCTGCTCGACGGTGGGGAATGCAACCCACTGGCCGGCCTTGTTCTCGTCCGAGGTGATGAGCGCGACACGCACACCGCCGACGGGTCCGGAGAACGGCAGTCCGGCGATCTGGGTGGAGGCGGACGCGGCGTTGATCGCGACCACGTCGTACAGGTCCTGCGGATTCAGGCTCATCACCGTGACGACGACCTGGATCTCGTTGCGCAGACCGTCGACGAACGACGGGCGCAGCGGGCGGTCGATCAGGCGGCAGGTCAGGATCGCGTCCGTGGAGGGACGGCCCTCACGACGGAAGAACGAGCCGGGGATACGGCCCGCTGCGTACATGCGCTCCTCGACGTCCACCGTCAGGGGGAAGAAGTCGAAGTGCTCCTTGGGGTGCTTGCTGGCGCTCGTCGCGGACAGCAGCATCGTCTCGTCGTCCAGGTAGGCGACGACGGCGCCGGCGGCCTGCTGTGCGAGGCGACCGGTCTCGAAACGAATGGTGCGGGTTCCGAAGGACCCGTTGTCGATCACGGCGGTGGATTCGAACACGCCCTCATCGACCTCTACTGCGGAATTCTCTGTCATCTCTTCTTTTCACTTCCCTCTCGTCTTCGCCGTACCCGCGGGGGCGTTCTCACCCTCCTGGCGAGAACTGCGCACCTGAGGAACATCCCCCTCTCGAGTTCTCGGGATGTCACTGTGCGGAGGCGGCCGTCGATCGAAGTCCCCCGGACCGTGTCCGGAAGACCACTACCGAAGACCGACACCACATTCTCGGGTGCATACGGTAGTGCTGCCCTCGGCAGCTAACGCCGATAGCCAGCGAGGCCCAGTCTAAGCAAGGCCCCGCCGGCTACCGGAGTGATTTGCGATCGAAATGACCGCTGTGTACGAAACTCAGCGACGCAGGCCGAGACGCTCGATCAGCGAGCGGTAACGCTCGATGTCGACCTTCTGGACGTACTTGAGCAGACGACGACGGCGTCCGACCAGCAGCAGGAGGCCGCGGCGGGAGTGGTGGTCGTGCTTGTGCATCTTGAGGTGTTCGGTGAGATCGACGATGCGCTTGGTGAGCATGGCCACCTGCGCCTCCGGCGAACCGGTGTCGGTCTCGTGCAGGCCGTACTCGCTCAGAACCTGCTTCTTCTCTTCGGTGGTCAATGCCACTGGTTCACTCCTGGTGATGACGTTCGCGTGCAAGGATCGAAACTCGGCGCGGCCGCCACGAACCGCAGCGCACGCCAGCGGTCTACTTTACCAGCTGAAATGGGACGGTTTTACCGCACGTCCTCCGACGCCGCCAGGATCGCGCGCGCACGCTCGGCGTCCTTGCCCATCGCGACGATCAGGTCGTCGACCGAATCGAATTTTTCCATCCCGCGGAGGCGCTCCACCAGATCGACGGCCACGTGCTGGCCGTACAGGTCGGCTTCCCGGTCGAGCACGAAGGCCTCCACGGTGCGCGTCCGCCCCGAGAACGTGGGGTTGGTGCCCACCGAGACGGCGGCCATGTACCGCTCGCCGGAGGTGACCGTGCCCAGGTCGACTCCGTGCCCGAGCACGGTGAACCAGGCGGCGTACACGCCGTCCGCGGGAATCGCGGCATACATGGGCGGCGCGACGTTCGCGGTCGGATAGCCGAGCTGCCGTCCACGACCGTCGCCGTGGACGACGACACCCTCGACGCGGTGCGGGCGGCCGAGGGCCTCCGTCGCGGCGGCCATGTCGCCGGCGTCCACGCACGAACGGATGTAGGTGGACGAGAACGTGACCGCATGCTCTGCGAGCAACGTCACACCGTCGACCGCGAACCCGAACCGGTCGCCGATCTGACGCAGCAGGTCGACGTTGCCCGCCGCCTTCTTGCCGAACGTGAAGTTCTCACCGACGACGACCTCCGCCACGTGCAGGCGCTCCACGAGAATCTCGTGGGCGTACCGCTCCGGGGTCAGCTTCATGAATTCGGCGGTGAACGGCATGACGCAGAACACGTCGATGCCCAGCTCCTCCGCGAGCTCCGCCCGGCGGGCGAGCGTCGTGAGCTGGGCGGGATGACTGCCCGGACGAACCACTTCCATCGGATGAGGATCGAAAGTCATGAGCACGCTGGGTATTCCACGCGTGCGGGCAGCCGCCACCGCTCGACTGATCAGTTGGGCGTGACCTCGGTGCACGCCATCGAATACGCCGATCGTGAGAACACAACGACCCCAGTCGGCAGGAACCTCGTCGAGACCACGCCATCTCAGCACGAGTGGCAGCCTACGGTGCCGCGCGCCGATGTTCATCTCCGGACCGGGTGTCCGGCCGCCCCGCTCGCCGGGGAAGCGCCACGACCTCGCGGTTCGCGGTCGCCCGGGCAGTCTCCCGACGACGGATCAGGTGTGTCGATGTGTCTCGCCGGTAAGACTTGCCTAAGCTCGTTGGCGTGGCCGTGAACAAGAATGACCAGAGCGTGACCGAGGACTCGACCTCCGAGACCGGGGCTCTCTCGGCAGTGGCGCAGGACTACCTCAAGGTCATCTGGACCGTTCAGGAGTGGTCGCAGGAGCGGGTGTCCACGAAATTGCTCTCCGAGAAGATCGGGGTGTCGGCGTCGACCGTGTCGGAGGCCATTCGGAAACTGTCCGACCAGGGCCTCGTCGATCACGCCCGCTACGGGTCCATCGCGCTCACCGAGGCGGGGCGCGTCGCCGCCGTCGGAATGGTCCGCAGGCACCGCCTCATCGAGACGTATCTGGTGCACGAACTGGGATACGGCTGGGACGAGGTGCACGACGAGGCGGAGGTCCTCGAACACGCCGTCTCGGATCTGATGATCTCCCGGATGGACGCGAAGCTCGGCCATCCCGAGCGCGATCCGCACGGCGATCCGATTCCCGCGGTCGACGGCTCGGTGCCCACTCCCCCGGCACGTCAGCTCAGCGACTTCGTCAACGGCGAGAGCGGCCGCATCGCCCGGATCTCGGACTCCGACCCGGCGATGCTGCGGTACTTCGACTCGGTCGGTGTGGCACTGGACGTCACGGTCACGGTGCTGGAGCGACGCGACTACGCCGGAACCGTGTCGGTCCGGCTCGGCACGCACGAGGACTCCATCGAGCTCGGAAACCCCGCAGCCCAGGCCATCTGGCTGGTGTGAACCGCTACCTCAGGGTCGCGGGGCGGACCACCATCACGGAGCTTGCCCGCCGTCCCCGCTCCTGGAGCAGCGCGATCGTGTGCCCACTCGGATCGATGGCGGCGTAGACCCCCTTGATTCCGATCGGCTCGAGCCACCTGCCCTGACTGATCGATTCGGCCTCGTCCGCGTCGATCTGCCGGTGCGGGAACGCGGTCTGCGCGGCGGCGTCGATGTCGAGACTGACCCCCGGTTCCTCGGCCAGCTGCTCCAGCGTCCGCGCGTGCTCGAGCGTGAACGGTCCCACCCGGGTCCGTCGCAGCGAAGTGAGGTGCCCGCCGACGCCGATCAGCGCGATCCCCAGATCACGCGCGAGCGCCCGGACGTACGTGCCGGAGGAACATTCCACCTCGACGTCGAGGTCGACGAACGTGCCCTCGGTGCGCCTCCCGATCACCTCGAACCGAGACACCGTGACCGAACGGGGAGCGAGTTCGAACTCCTCGCCCGCACGGATCAGTGCGTGCGCCCGCCGGCCGTCCACCTTGATGGCGCTGACGCTCGACGGGATCTGCTGGATGTCGCCGGTGAGGGTGTGCACCTGCGCGGCGATCTCGTCGTCCGTCACGCCGGACGCATCGGCGGACGCGACGACATCGCCCTCGGCGTCGTCGGTGGTGGTGGCCTGACCCAGCCGGATCGTGGCCGTGTACGCCTTGGTGGTCAGAGCGAGGAGCCCCAGCAGCTTCGTCGCCCGCTCCACACCGAGCACCAGCACCCCGGTGGCCATCGGGTCGAGAGTGCCCGCGTGCCCGACCTTCCGGGTGCCGAGCAGCTTGCGGCACCGGGCCACCACGTCGTGGCTGGTGACGCCCGCGTCCTTGTCGACGATGAGCAGTCCGGCGCCGACGAGACCGGAAGAGGGCTTTTCACGTGCAGACACGAGGTCCGATTCTGCCAGCCGTCGTCACCGCACCGAAATCAGTGCACCGCAATGGCGGTGATGATCAGGCCGTCGGACACCATCCACCGTCCGTCGAACGACGCCAGTGGTGGGCCGTCGACGGTCTCTCCGGAGATGAGGAGATCCGAATGGAACGTGCCCGTGCCGTCCCCGGATGCCTCGAACGTGATGTGCGCGTCCTCGAACCCGAGCCACCGGGCCGTGAGCGGGAACCACGCCTTGTACGTGGCTTCCTTGGCGCAGAACAGCAGCCTGTCCCGGTGCACCGGCCCGCCGGTGGCGGAGCGCCACTGCCCGGAGTCCGCCGCGCCCGACAGCCAGTCGCGTTCGGCGGGCAGGCTCACCGCATCCAGCACACCGTCCGGCAGCGCCTCGTGCGGTTCCGCGTCGATCCCCACGGACCGCACCTGCATGGCGTAGCCGAGCACCGCGCCGCGGTAGCCGTCGCAGTGCGTGAGGCTCCCGACCACGCCGCGCGGCCACACGGGGGAACCCTTGTCGCCCCGCAGAACAGGGGCCGGGTCCACGCCCAGCTTCGTCATCGCCAGACGGGCGCAGTGCCGTGCGGTGGTGAATTCGCGCCGCCGCTTCTCCACCGCCCTGCCGATCAGCGCCTCCTCCTGCGGGTGCGGACGCAGGCCCGGCGGATCCTCGAACAGTTCCGAGGACACCACTCCGGCAGGCAGAATTCTCTCGATCACAGGGCCCCCCTCGCCCGCATCTTCTCCACTTCGGCTTCCTGTTCGGGAGTGACCTTGAAGTGGCCTCCCCACTTGTTCAGTGTTCCCGGCGGGTACTCCGGCACCGGGAGGATCTGCCGCAGGAGCCGGTCCGGGAGTCCCCGCCGCTGCCACTCCCGCGGGTAGCCCAGCGACACCTCTTCGAACCGCACCCCGTCGTAGTAGGTGGTCCGCGGAATGTGCAGATGCCCGTACACGGCGCAGACGGCGTTGTACCGGGTGTGCCAGTCCGCGGTCAGTTCGGTGCCGCACCAGAGTGAGAACTCCGGGTACCACAGCACCTGCGTCGGTTGACGCACCAACGGGAAGTGGTTGATCAGGACGGTGCGGGTGCCTGCGGGCAGGGCGTCCAACCGGGCCTTCGTCGTCTCGACGCGGTTGCGACACCACGCATCCCGGGTTCCGTACGGTTCACTCGACAGCAGGAACTCGTCCGTGGCCACCACGTTCTTCTCGCGCGCGATCGCGAGACCTTCCTCCTTGGTGGTGGCGCCGTCGGGCAGGAACGTGTAGTCGTACAGCAGGAACATCGGGACCAGCGTGATCGGGCCGTCCTCCGCCTCCCACACCGGGAACGGGTCCTCGGGGGTGATGACGCCGATCTCGCGGCACATGGTGACCAGGTAGTCGTAGCGGGCGGCGCCGTGGATCTGCACCGGATCCTTCGCCGTCGTCCACAGTTCGTGGTTGCCGGGAACCCAGATGACCTCGGCGAAACGACTGCGCAGGAGTTTCAGCGCCCACCGGATGTCGTCGGTCTTCTCGGAGACGTCGCCCGCGACGATCAGCCAGTCTTCGGGCGAGTCGGGATAGATGTCCTCGGCGATCGGGCGGTTTCCCCGGTGCCCCACATGGATGTCGCTCACCGCCATCAGTTTGGGTGCCACGTCAACCACCTTTCCGATCGTGTTCCGCCGCGGGATCGCTGTCCGATCCGTGCCGTGTCTGCAGGTCGGCCCCGACCACTGCCCAGCGGCCCGTCCCCACGCGCCACACGACCGCGAGCATCCGAAGAATTATGAACACCGTGAGTCCCGTCCAGATTCCCGCCAGGCCCCAGTCGCGCAGCATCGACAGCCAGATCAGTGGCAGAAATCCGACCAACGCGCAGGACAGCGTGGCATTCCGGAGGAAGGCGACGTCGCCGGCCCCGAGCAGTACTCCGTCGAGGGCGAACACCACTCCGGCGACCGGCATGATCGCGACGAAGAACCACCAGGCCACCGCCATCTCGTCGAGCACGGCCTGATCGGAGGTGAACAGTTCGGGGATCACCCCGTGGCCGAGGGCGAAGATCAGGGCGAGCCCTGTGGCGAAGATCGTGGACCACCGGGTGATGCGCCACGACAGTCGCGTGGCGCCCTTGGCATGTCCGGCGCCCAGCGCGGCACCGACCAGCGCCTGTGCGGCGATGGCCAGGGAGTCGAGGGTGAGTGCGACGAGGTTCCACAGCTGCAGCACCACCTGGTGGGCGGCGACCGCGGCGGCACCGAACCGGGACGCGACGGCGGCCGCTGAGAGGAAGCACGCCTGGAAGGCCAGGCTCCGCAGGATCAGGTCCCGGCCGAGCACCATCTGGGCGCGCATGACGTGCCACCGCGGACGCAACGGCACCCGCTCCACCACCAGCGCTCCGATGAACAGGCTCGCGGACACCGCCTGCCCGATCACGTTCGCGACCGCCGAACCCTCGAGTTCCAGCCGCGGCGCACCCCACAATCCGTGCACCAGAACTGGGCAGGCCACGGCCGACACGACGAGACCGGCGATCACGAACCGCAGCGGTCGAACCGTGTTCTGCACACCGCGCATCCACCCGTTGCCCGCCATCGCGACGAGGATGAGCGGGGCCCCGAACACCGCGATCCGCAGCCAGCTCTCGGCGGCCGCCGCGATGTCGGAGCCGCCCGAGATCGCCGACGTGACCGGACGCGCGAACAGGTGGGCCAGCGCGATCACGAGCGCGCCGATACCCAAGGCCAGCCACGTGGCCTGCACGCCCTCCCGGACCGCACCACGCTCGTCGCCGGCCCCGTGCATACGGGACGCGCGCGCCGTGGTGCCGTAGGACAGGAACGTCAGCTGTGTGCTGACCTGGGCGAGGATGAGACCGCCGACCGCAAGGCCCGCGAGCGCCAGTGCGCCCAGCCGACCGACGACGGCGATGTCGAAGAGCAGATAGATCGGTTCGGCAGCGAGCACGCCCAGCGCGGGCAGCGCCAGCCCGAACACCGTCCGGGCGGTCGCATCGCCCGTGACTTCCGAGACGTCAGCCAATGATTTCGGACCTCAGCCGAGCGATTCGACGAGCAAGGTCACGATCTCGTCCGCAGAGCCCTCGGCCGTGTAGCCGGCGGCGAACCGATGACCGCCGCCGCCGAGGTACCCGGCGATCACCGACACGTCCACGTCGGACTTCGATCGCAGCGACACCGACCACGTGCCGTCCACGGCCTCCTTGAGGACCGCGGCGACCTCGGCCTCGGACGTCGTCCGGACGATGTCGATGACGCTTTCGATCTCCTCCGAGCGGAGGTCTCCGATGTAGGCCTGCCGGATCACGGCGAACACCAGTCCACGCCCTCCCGCTGCGTCGGGGACGAGAGTCGCCGACCCGAGCACCGAGGACAGCATGGGCAGCCAGCCGAACGGGTGGGTGTCGAGCAGGCGCCGCGCGATGCGGGCTCCGTCGATTCCGGTGGCGAGCAGCCTCTCGGCGAGAGTGTGGGTGCCGGGCTGCACCCAGCGGAACGAACCGGTGTCCGTCACGAGTCCCGCGTACAGGCAGTGCGCCAGATCGGCGTCGATCTCCACACCCCACAGGTCGAACATCTGCGCCACGACAGCGGTCGTCGACTCCGCGGACTCGTCGATCACGTTCATGCGACCGAAGCGGGTGTTGGACCGGTGGTGATCGATGACGAGGGTCTCCCCCGCGTTCGCGAGCCGGTCGGCGAGCTTCCCGAGACGCCCGGCACTGCCGCAGTCGACGGTCACGAGCAGGTCGACGTTGCGGCGCACCTGATCCGCAGGCACCAGCAGGTGGGTGCCCGGCAGTTCACGCATCGACTCCGGCAGTTCGTCGGGCGCGCCGAACGCGACCTGCACCGGAATCCCCTTGCGCTCGAGCACCAACGCCAGGGCCAGTCCACTGCCGATCGTGTCGGCATCGGGTTGGACGTGACACAGAATCGTCACCGACGTCGCGTTCTCGAGAACGGCGACCGCCTGCGGCAGAAACACCTCGTGACGATCGAGATCAGACAGGGACGTCTCCTGAGTGTGGGTCATGTCGGTTCGTGTCAGTCCGCCTGGCGGGAACCGGAGGGCTCGTCGACTTCGGCGTCGTCCGCGTCCTCGGCTCGGGGCTCCTTGTACGGGTCGGGATCGCCGGCCGGGGACGCACCGGCCGCGACACGCGCCACCTCGTCGTCGGCGGCGCGAGCACGGGCGAGGAGTTCCTCCATGTGCCGTGCCGTGTCGGGGACCGTGTCCGCGACGAACGTCAGCGTCGGCGTGAACCGGACTCCGGTGCCTGCGCCCACCTTCGAGCGCAGAACGCCCTTCGCCTTCTCCAGCCCTGCGGCTGCGGAGGCGAGGTCCGGTTCGGACTCGAGGTCGGCGCCCATCACGGTGTAGTACACGGTGGCGTCGTGGAGGTCGGCCGTCACCTTGGTATCGGTGATCGTGACGAACGCCAGGCGAGGGTCTTTGATTTCGTGGTCGATCGCCGTTGCGACGATCGTGCCGATGCGCTTGGCGAGTTTGCGTGCCCGGGCGGGATCCACCATGACAATCAGACTCCTCTCCCTGGCCGCTGGATAAGTTGTGAAGTTGCGTGTGTAGCTGTATTTCATTCTGCACGCCGGGCCGCCGACGCGGCGGGGCGGGCAGGGCACTCCGAGTCAGTCCTCGGGGCCGAAAATCCTTCGCCGGACCGCAAGGAGTTGCAGTTCCGGCAGCTCGGCGACGTGCCGTTCGCACGTGTCGAGTACCTCGTGTACGTGATCGACCGCCGAACTCGCCATCGTGACGCCGAGCATCGACCGGCGATACCGATCCTGTTCGCCGGTCTCGGCTGCCGAGACGCCGTAGCGTCGCAGCTCCGCCAGTACCGGTTTGACCATTGCACGCTTCTCTTTCAGAGATCGCACGTCACCGAGCAAGATGTCGAGCTCGAGCGCACCGACGTACAAACTTTCCTCCTTCGGGGAGACGTGCGCTCCCCCGGCCGATCGACTCGGCCGGAGAAGCGCACGCCGGATGACGCTGCTACGTCACCCCAAACGGATGGCGACTAGTCGCGCGGCTTTTCCCGAAGCTCGTAGGCCTCGATGACGTCACCGACCTTGATGTCGGAGTAGGTGAGCGTCAAACCGCACTCGTAACCCTCGCGTACCTCGACAGCGTCCTCCTTCTCCCGCTTGAGCGAGGAGATGGTGACGGTCTCGGCGACAACCGTGTTGTCACGCAGCAGCCGGGCCTTCGCATTGCGACGGATGGTACCCGAGGTGACGAGGCAACCGGCAATGTTGCCGACCTTGGACGAACGGAACATCGCGCGGATCTCCGCCTTGCCCAGCTCGACCTCTTCGTAGATCGGCTTGAGCATGCCCTTGAGAGCCTTCTCGACCTCGTCGATGGCCTGGTAGATCACCGAGTAGTACCGGATGTCGACGCCCTCGCGGTTCGCCAACTCGGTCGCCTTGCCCTCGGCGCGGACGTTGAACCCGATGATGATCGCGTTCGACGCAGCGGCCAGGTTGACGTTTGTCTCGGTGACGCCACCGACACCACGGTCGATGACCCGCAACTGCACCTCGTCGTCGATCTCGATGCCGTGCAGGGCCTCTTCCAAGGCCTCCACGGTTCCCGAGTTGTCGCCCTTGAGGATGAGGTTGAGCTGCGACGTCTCCTTGAGAGCCGAATCCAGGTCCTCGAGGCTGATGCGCTTGCGGCTCTTCGCGGCCAGAGCGTTGCGCTTACGCGCATTGCGCCGGTCGGCGATCTGACGGGCGATGCGGTCCTCGTCGACCACGAGCAGGTTGTCGCCTGCACCGGGGACCGACGTGAAGCCGACCACCTGGACGGGACGCGAGGGCAGGGCCTCGAGCACGTCGTCGCCGTGCTCGTCGACCATGCGGCGCACACGTCCGTATGCGTCGCCGGCCACGATCGAGTCGCCGACCCGCAACGTTCCGCGCTGGATGAGCACGGTCGCGACGGGGCCGCGTCCACGGTCGAGGTGCGCCTCGATGGCGACACCCTGAGCGTCCATGTCCGGGTTGGCCCGCAGGTCCAGGGCAGCGTCCGCCGTCAACAGCACGGCTTCGAGCAGTGCGTCGATGTTGGTGCCCTGCTTCGCCGAGATGTCGACGAACATGGTGTCTCCGCCGTATTCCTCGGCGACCAGTCCGTACTCGGTGAGCTGCTGCCGGATCTTGTCCGGGTTCGCGCCTTCCTTGTCGATCTTGTTCACCGCGACCACGATCGGCACGTCGGCCGCCTGGGCGTGGTTGATCGCTTCCACCGTCTGCGGCATGACGCCGTCGTCGGCGGCGACGACCAGGATCGCGAGGTCGGTGGCCTTGGCACCACGGGCACGCATGGCCGTGAAGGCCTCGTGACCGGGGGTGTCGATGAACGTCACGAGACGCTCGTTGCCGTCGAGCTCGGTCAGCACCTGGTAGGCACCGATGTGCTGCGTGATGCCGCCGGCCTCGCCCTCACGGACGTTGGCCTTACGGATCGTGTCGAGCAGTCGGGTCTTACCGTGGTCGACGTGGCCCATGACGGTGACCACCGGCGGACGGGACTCGAGGTCCTCTTCGCCACCTTCGTCTTCGCCGTAGGTGAGGTCGAAGCTGTCGAGCAGCTCGCGGTCCTCGTCCTCCGGGCTGACGACCTGGACGACGTAGTTCATCTCGCCGCCGAGCAGTTCGAGCGTCTCGTCGTTGACCGACTGGGTCGCCGTCACCATCTCGCCGAGGTTGAACAGTGCCTGCACCAACGCTGCGGGGTTCGCGTCGATCTTCTCCGCGAAGTCCGACAGGGATGCACCGCGGGCGAGGCGAATGGTCTCGCCGTTGCCACGGGGCAACCGCACGCCGCCGACGGCAGGCGCCTGCATCGAATCGTATTCCTGGCGCTTCTGACGCTTCGACTTGCGACCACGACGCGGGGCACCACCGGGGCGACCGAACGCGCCTGCTGCCGCACCGCGCTGACCGGGGCGTCCACCGCCACCGGGACGACCGCGGAAACCACCTGCGGGTGCTCCGCCACCGGGCGCACCTGCACCGGCACCGGGAGCTCCGCCACCGCGGTATCCACCGCCGCCGCCGCCGGGACGACCGCCGGGGGCTCCGCCGGGACGGCCGGGACGACCGCCGGGAGCGGGACGTGCCGAACGAGCAGGCATCGCGCCTGGGTTCGGGCGAGGAGGCATCGAGCCCGGGCTGGGACGGGGACCGCCCTGACCGGGAGCCGGACGGGGACCGCCCTGACCCGGTGCCGGACGAGGTCCACCCTGACCGGGAGCCGGACGGGGACCGCCCTGACCCGGTGCCGGACGAGGTCCACCCTGACCGGGAGCCGGACGGGGTGCACCCGGACGCGGTACGCCGGGAGCGGGACGGGGCGCCGGACGCTCGGCGGGAGCCGAGGAGTACGGGTTGTTACCGACACGCGGGGGCTTCGGGCCGGGACGGGGTCCGCCGGGCTTGGCGCCCGTGGACGGAGCCGCGGGGGCACTGGCAGCCGGAGCGGCCGGGGCTGCGGGTGCGGCCGGAGCCGGGGCAGCCGGGGTGGGGCGACCAGGCTTGGGAGCATTGGTCGCCGGTGCAGCCGGGGTGGCTGCGCTTGCTGCGGGCGCGGCCGGAGCCGGGGCCTGCGCCTCGGGGGTGGCTGCGGGGGCTGCCGCCGCGGGTGCGGCCGGAGCCGGAGCCGGGGCTGCCGGCTTCGGGCCGGGACGCGGACCGCCCGGCTTCGCTGCGGTCGCCGGGGCGCTCGGCGCGGGTGCACCGGGCTTGGCAGCCGGACGGGCTGCGGAATCGGCGGACTTCGCCGACGGGAAGGACTCCCGCAGACGCCTGGCGACGGGCGCCTCCACCGTGGAGGACGCCGACTTCACGAACTCGCCCTGCTCCTTGAGCGTTGCGAGTAGTTCTTTACTTGTGACACCGAGTTCTTTAGCCAACTCGTGCACGCGGGCCTTGCCTGCCACTGCTCTCCTCACTGATGAGGTCGAGCAGGAGGCTCCCCTGAGAGGGGCCCGCACGACCTCGGGTTATCTCCGATGGACGATCATCGCTGGTGCTTCACGGTGTGCTCATGAGTGCTTGTGCCTGTTCTGTTCGAGAGGTACTGCTCTGGGTGGGTGCCCTGCTCGTACCCAGTGGTCGACTTCAGAACTGTCGACACTTCCGGACACTCGCAGCGCTCTGCCGAATGCTCGGCGTCGTTCCGCGAGACTCAGGCAAGCCTCGGCGGGGTGCAGCCACGCACCTCGACCGGGAAGCCTGCGCCTCGGGTCCGGGGCGAGAACATGACCTTGCGGCCCGCTCTCACTAACCACAACCCTGAGCAGATCGACAGCCAGCGCGCGCTCCCTACATCCTATGCATGTTCGAACCGGTGAACCGGTAGGAACGCGCGCGGAATCGGGGTGCTCATGCTGAACCATTGACCACTCTACCGCCGACTCGCCCCGATCTCCGCATTCCCGGCTCAACGACTGGTCGCGGCGGGTCCGCCTGCCGACTCGGGGGCGGGTGCGGCGTCACTGCGGATGTCGATTCGCCACCCGGTCAAGCGTGCAGCAAGGCGGGCATTTTGCCCCTCCTTGCCGATGGCGAGGGACAGCTGGAAGTCGGGGACGACGACACGTGCGGCCCGCGCCTCGGGGTCCACCACAGTGACGGAGACCACTTTCGACGGCGACAGCGCGTTACCGACGAACCGGGCCGGGTCTTCGTCGAAGTCGATGATGTCGATCTTCTCGCCGGCGAGTTCGCTCATCACGTTGCGCACCCGCTGGCCCATCGGCCCGATGCACGCACCCTTGGCGTTGAGTCCCTGCACCCGCGACTGGACGGCGATCTTCGACCTGTGCCCGGCCTCCCGGGCGACGGCGATGATCTCGACGGAACCGTCCGCGATCTCCGGAACCTCGAGCGCGAACAGCTTGCGGACGAGGTTCGGGTGGGTGCGCGACAGCGTGATCTGCGGTCCCCGCTGTCCACGGGCCACACCGACGACGTAGCACTTGAGCCGCTCGCCGTGCTCGTAGTTCTCGCCGGGCACCTGCTCGGCGGGCGGGATCAGACCCTCGGCGCCGCTGGCCTCGCTGCCGATCCGCACCACGACCATCCCGCGCGAGTTCGCGCGGGTGTCGCGCTGGATCACGCCGCCGACGATCTCACCCTCGTGGGTGGAGTACTCGCCGAAGCTGCGCTCGTGCTCGGCGTCGCGCAGTCGCTGGAGGATGACCTGGCGGGCGGTGGTCGCGGCAATCCGGCCGAAACCTTCCGGGGTGTCGTCCCATTCCTCGCCGACCATGTTGCCGTCGGCGTCGACGTCGTGCGCCATCACACGCACGATGCCGCTCTTGGTGTCGACGTCGATCCGCGCGTGCTGCTGATGCCCCTCGGTGTGCCGATAGGCGGTGAGCAACGCGGTCTGGATGGTCGAGATGACGGTCTCGATCGAGATGCCCTTGTCGGCCTCGATAGCGCGCAACGCCGCAATGTCGATATTCACTTGTCCAACCCCTCTACTACTTCTTCATCTTCCGACGCGTCTGCGTCCGCGGGTGCCACGCGACCCTCGGGAATCCCGCCCGCGAGTTCCAGCTCTCGCGGGTCGGGTTTCGAGAATTCCACTTGCACAACAGCTTTCTGAATGTCCGGGAGCGCGACGCGCCGAACCTCCGGGCCCGTACGCGAGCCGATCACCACCGCGACCGAATCGCCGTCGAGGACGCCGATCCGACCCACGACGGTCTCGTGCGCAAGATCGATGCGCGCCTTGCGGCCGCGGGCCCGGCGCCAGTGCCGCTCGTGCGTGAGCGGCCGGTCGATACCAGGAGACGTGACCTCGAGCGTGTATGGCGACTCCCCGAAATCGGACACCGAATCGAAGACCTCGGAGATCTCGTGGCTCAGGTTCGCGACCGCGTCGAGTTCGAGCCCGGCGTCGCTGTCCACCATGATCCTGACCGCGCTGTGCCGACCCGCGAGGGTGACCGCAACGCCCTCCAAGTCGTAGCCCTGGCGTTGCACCAGATCGGAGATGAGCTCCGTCACCCTCTCCTTGGATGGAACCGGCATCGGGGAAGCTCCTCGTTTCAGTTGTCGCTCGTCGTCTTCGTGGTCTGGCAGGTCATCGTGCCGCGCACGCAGCACCACGAACCCGCCGGGACGGGTTCGAGCATCTAAGAGTAACGCTGATTCGACGCGCCCGTGACCAGCCCCGGTGCTCGATTCCCGGGATCGCGGCCCGACCTGGCACCATGGACCGGTGCTCATGCCCACCGTCTCCCGGCCCCCGACATCCGGTCCGGCCGTGTCCCGGCGCACCGCTCTCCGGTTCGCAGCCGCCTCGGCCTTCGGCGTCGCGAGCGTCGCCCTGCTGGCGGGGTGCGCCGACGACGCGGACTCCGACACCGAGGTCGATTCACTCGTCGAGCAGTCGCGTCTGGCTCGTCGTGACGCCGCCGGTGCGGCGGCCACGATCGCGCTGCTCCCCGATCGCGGCGCGGCGCTCGAACTCGTCCGCGCCCAGCGCGCCGCGCACGCCGACGCACTGGATGCCGAAATCGCCAGAGCTGCAGGAACTTACCTGGACGGCACCGCACCGACCACGTCCGCTCCCCCGTCGACGACACCGACCGCACCGGCACCGCCGCCCGGCCTCGATCAATTGCGGGCCTTCCTGGCCGAGTCGCAGCGCAGCGCAGCCGATTCGGCGCGCGCACTGACCGCCTACCGGGCGGGGCTCTGCGCGTCGATCAGCGCGGCATGCGGAACGTATCTGGCGGTGGTGCTGCCGTGACGACACCCACTGAAGCCGAGGGTAAGAGCCTCGCCGACGCGCTGACCGCCGAACATTCCGCGGTGTTCGCCTACGGAGTGGTCGCCGCATTCTCGAATCCCACCCGGGCCACCCAGGTGGCCACCGCCGCCGCAGCCCACCGGGCACGACGGGACGGGCTCCTGGACACGTTGACGGCGGCAGGACTGACGGCCCCGGCCGCCGAGGCGGGCTACACCCTGCCGTTCCCCGTCACCGATCCGATCACGGCCGCACAGTTGGCGGCCCAGGTCGAGGCCGACACCGCCGTCGCGTGGCGGGCGGTCGTCGAACACGGTGAGACGGAGGACACCCGCACGCTCGGCGTCACCGCGCTGACCGAAGCGGCCGTCAGGGAGGCCACCTGGCGGGCGGCTCTCGGGACCGATCCGGTGACCGACCCGTTCCCCGGCCAGCCCTGACGACGCGCAGGTTCCCGCCCAGCGGGATTCTGCACCCGCCTGTCGCGTTCGCGGCCTAGCGTCTGTCCCGACACGGTGTACGGCAACGGGAGGACGGCGGCGTGGACGAGCGCTCGGTGGAGCAGCGTCTGGCGGACCTGGAGCGGATCGACGCGATCAAGGCGCTCAAGTACCGCTATTGGCGAGCGTGCGACGGCAAGGATCCGGACGCGTTCCGTTCCTGCTTCGTCTCGTCCGGGGCATCGATCGACTTCGGGCCGCTCGGCCGGTTCGACGACGCGGACCGGCTCACGGACATCTTCCGCAGGATCGCGCTCCATGAAGTGGACGGCAAGCACGTGATCCTTGACATGCACCACGGCTTCCATCCGGACATCGTGCTGCACAGCGACACCGAGGCGTCGGGCGCGTGGACGCTGAAGTTCCGCCAAGTGGATCTGCTGAAGCGGACGGAGACCGTGTCCTCCGGCGAGTACGACGACGCCTACCGTCTCGAGGACGGCGTCTGGCGAATGTCGCGATGCCACTTCACCACTCGATGGTCGATCACCCGCCCGCTCCCCCAGGACACGGTGGTCGTCCAGTGAGCGCCGGGGTAGCTCTGGTTACCGGGGGGAGCCGCGGCGTCGGCAAGGGTGTGGCGACGGCGCTGGGAGCCGCGGGGTGGACCGTGTACGTCACCGGGCGCGGCCCGCTGACGGAGGAAAGCCCACTGGCGGTGTCGGCGAGAACGGTCACCGATGCCGGCGGGACCGGCATCGCGGTGGCCTGCGATCACCGCGACGACGACGACGTGCACAGCCTGTTCGCCCGGATCTCGGTCGAGCAGGCCGGCCGGCTCGACCTGCTGGTCAACAACGTGTGGGCCGCGCCCAAGGGATTCGGCGGGTTCAGCACGCCGTTCTGGGAGCGGCCGCTGGACGACTGGGACTCGCTGATCGGCGTCGGTCTGCGTGCCCATTACGTCGCGTCCGTGGAGGCTGCGCGGTTGATGGTGCCCCGCCGCTCCGGGTTGATCGCGAATATCTCGTCGTTCGGGACGCGCGGGCATCTGCACTCGGTGCTGTACGGCATGTCCAAGGCCGGGCTGGACAAGATGGCCAGCGACATGGCGGCGGAGCTGGCTCCGCACGACGTGCGTGCGGTCTCGCTGTGGCCGGGCATCGTGCGGACGGAGATGATCGTCGCCAGCGGCCTCGAGACCATCGCCGGCTTTCCCGTCGCGGACGCCGAGTCCCCCGAGTTCATCGGCGAGGTGATCTGCGCTTTGACCGCGGACTCCACCCTCCCGGACCGAAGCGGGCACACCTTCGTCACGGCGGAGCTGGCCGTCGAATACGGAATCACCGACACTCAGGGCCGGACCCCGCCCTCGCACCGGGAACCGTTCGGCGGCGGCCCCCTCTTCTGAGCACCGGGCGCCCGTCCACTCAGTTCACGTCGCGCCGGCGGACGAGCCAGACCGTGCCGAGGACGAACGCGGCGACGTACCCGGCCAGGAGAAGCACCGACGTGCCGCCGTCGAGGATGTTCAGGCCCGCCGGCAACGCGCCGAGACGGCGGAATGCAGCGCCCTGAACGAGCAGTGTCGATGCGCCAGCAAGGAGCGGCCTCGCGATCACCCGCAGACTGCACGATGTTCTCGCACACAGCCTCTAACTGATCTCGTGCAGGCCTCGGTCTCGCTCGAGCTGTGGGACAGCAGACCCGAAAGGTCCCAGGAAGAGCTGTCCACGATCAAGTTCGCGAGCCGCGACGCGATCGGCAACGTCCACGCGCTGTTGTCGTCACTGCGGGTTTCGGTGAGGACAGCCCGCCGATCGCGCCAACCGCACGGATCGGGGACCTGGACGGTGCGGTCGAATGCACCCGTGCCGCGGGTCTAGCGGGGACGAAGCCCTTCGGCCGATCGGCGGACAAGCCGCACTGGTACTCGCGGTCGAGTATGGGCGTGACCCAGCTCGTCGGGGCGGGTGACGTCGGATCTCCGGCGTGTGACGCCCGCCAGGTCGCGCAAGTACGCCGTTCCCGGCGAAGTCTCCGATGCGTTCCTCCCTGCCCTGGAACTGATGGGGGCCCGGAACTCACGGTCCGGGCCCGCCCGCACTCCGGCAGGGTCACGTCGACGCCAGGACGGCCTTCGATCGTCCCGGCATGAGGGCCGCGGCGACGACCGCGACGGCCACGAATCCGGCTCCCACGTACAGGGCCGGCGCAAGGGCGTCGATGTATCCCGACGGCGTCAGACTGCCGCCCGCACCCAGGAACACCGCGGTCAGGAGCGCGATCCCCAGCGCGACGCCGATCTCACGGAGCGTCGCATTGGTCGAACTGGCAATGCCGTGGTCGGCCTCGGGCATGTCGGCCAGGACAGCGGTCGCGTTGGGAGCGAACGTCAGACCCATACCTGCGCCCGCCATCACGAATGCCGGAATCATGCTGCCGTACGTGGCGCCGGGAACGATGAGTGACGCCATCCACAGCAGGGACAATCCCTGCAGGACCAGGCCGGTGACGAGGAGGGTCCGGACTCCCAGCCGCGGCGCGAGCAGGCCCGCGATCGGGGCCACCAGCATGGGGGCCGCCGTCCACGGCAGAGTCCGCATGCCTGCCTCGAACGGCGAGTACCCCATGACGATCTGGAGGTACTGCGACAGAAGGAAGACGGCGCCCATCATTCCCAGCGTGAACGTCAGCCCGATGACGTTGGCCAGGGAGAACTGACGGGACCGGAACAGCCGCAGAGGCATGACGGGGAACGGTGTGCGCAACTCGCGCACCACGAACGCCGCGAGCAACACCGCCGATCCGCACAGGGCACCGAGCACCGTGGCGCTGGTCCAGCCGTCGTCGTTGCCGTGCACGATGCCCCAGACTCCGAGGAACACGGCTGCTCCGGCCAGGACGACACCGAGTGGATCCAGTGGCTGCCGCTTTCCCTTCGACTCACCGAGCGCGTAGAGCGCCAACGGGATCGCGACCGCTGCGACAGGAACGTTGATCCAGAACACGGCTTGCCACGACACCCCGTCGACGACGGCGCCGCCGATCACCGGGCCGAGGGCGATGCCCAGTCCCGAGACGCCGCCCCAGATCCCGATGGCGAGGGCGCGCTTGGCGAGCGGAACGGCACCGGCCAGCAGGGTGAGGGAGAGCGGCATGATGGCTGCCGCACCGATGCCCTGGACAGCGCGTGCGCCGATGAGCATCTCGGAGGTGGTCGACAGGGCAGACGCGATCGACGCCAGCGCGAAGAGCATTATGCCCCAGAGGAATACACGGCGGCGACCGAGTCGGTCCCCCAGCGCCGACAGCGTCAGCATCAGCGTCGCGAAGGCGAGCGTGTAGGCGTTCATGAACCATTGCAACTGCCCCACCGACGCACCCAGGTCGCGCTGGATGACCGGTAGCGCGCTGGTCATCACGAGATTGTCGAGTGTGGCCATGAACATCGGTATCGAGGCGGCGACGATCGCCAGCCATACCGGCACCATCCGGCTGCGGCCCTGCCCCGAGGGAGGCGCCGCCGTTTCGTGTTCCAGGCGTTCGGAGAGTGTCGTCATGACGGGTCCTCGTATCCGAGTCGTGAGTGCGGGATGAAAGAGGTTGTAAGCATCAGATGATTACTTATTTCGAAGACTAGTAATCGACTGATAACATGTCAACATGGCATCGCCCGTGAAACAGACCCGGATGAGCGCGACCGAACGTCGCGAACTCGTACTGGCCGCCGCCTCCCGGGCGTTCGCCCGGGACGGCTATCACGGCACCAGCACCGACGCCGTCGCACGCGAGGCCGGGGTGTCCCAGCCCTACGTGGTGCGCATGTTCGGTTCCAAGTCGCGGCTGTTCGCAGACGTCTTCGACCGCGCGATGCGTCGGATCATGGACACCTTCGAGCCCTACTTCGACGATGTCGCCGCCGACCCGGAGAACGACGAGTCGTGGCTCCCGATGGGCATCGCGTACACCGAACTGCTCGAGGACCGCGACCTCCTGCTCGTGATGATGCACGGCTTCACATCCGGCGCGAACCCGGAGATCGGCGCGCTGGCCCGCGACTGGATGTCCCGGCTCTACACGCAGATCCGAACGCGCACCGGCTGCAGCCCGGAACGGGCCCGTACGTTCATCGCCAACGGAATGCTGCTCAACACCCTGCTCGCCATGCAGGTCCCCGAGCATGCCGGGCAGGATCCGGCGCTCGAGGAACTGGCCGTGTGCGCGTTCGGCAGCACCCTGGACGCCGCGGGCTCCGAGAACTCATCAGTGATCGGCGATTTCCGCTCTTGATCTTGCTCAGAGGACACGCGGCGGGGCACGATGGAAGCGTGCCGAAGGGGTGTCGCCGTGGACCGAGCCGTTGAGTCTCGACTGAGCTATTCCGACCGGGAGGGTCACCACCACACCGTGGACCTCTCCCCCACTTCCGCGCGCGTCACGATCGGACGGTCGCCCGGTTCTGATCTGCTCCTCACCGAGGACGACGAGGTCTCGCGACTCCATGCCGTCCTCGAATGCGTCGGCTCGCACTGGACCATCCTCGACGACGGGCTCTCCCGCAACGGCACCTTCGTCAACGGCGAACGGCTCGCCGGGCGTCGTCGGCTCCGCCAGGGCGACAGCATCCGCATCGGGGGGACGAAGATCCGGTACCTGGAATTCGGCGGCGCACTCGACGAGGCCACCCGGATGGGAACCGACATGCCCGAGGTCCGGTCCCTCACCGACACCCAGCGGGCGGTCCTCACGGCACTGTGCCGCCCGTACAAGCACGGTGCCGCGTTCGCGAATCCCGCGTCGAATCAGCAGATCGCCCAGGAACTGTTTCTCAGTGTCGACGCGATCAAGACTCACCTCCGGGCGTTGTTCGCGAAGTTCGGCGTCGGTGATCTCCCGCAGAATCAGAAGCGGGTCAGCCTGGCCGAGCGGGCCATGCGCAGCGGCATCATCAACGAGCGCGATCTCTGATCAGCCCACCGCCATCAGTTCGCGGTCGAAGGCGGCGGTCTCACCGTGCGCGATCCGCTCGACGAGGCCGATGATCGCGAGTGCGACGTCGGCGGCGCGCTCGAGGATCACCGAGTGGCCGGCCCCGTCGACGCTCACGAGCTCCGAGGCGGGGAGCTTCGAGGCCATCGCGACGGAATGCTGGAGCGGGGTGAGCATGTCCACCGAGCCGCACAGGATCAGCGACGGAATGTGAGCGAGCGCTGCGAGGGAGTGCCGCTCGTCGAACCCGAGCAGGGATTCGAGGAAGCTCGACATGGTGACGACGGACGTCGTGTTGGCCATGGCGGAGACCAGCGCCGCCAGCCGAGGATCGACGACTCGGTTGCGGGCGCCTGCCGCGCGGGCGATCGCCGTGCAGACGGTGCGTCCCACACGCTTCGACCCGTGCACGACCCGGGGTGCCCGGCGCACCGCGGTGCGGAACAGCGACACCGCGGGGCTACGCAGGTGACGTCCGAGACCCGCCTCGGCGAGATCGCACGCCGCGGTGGAGATCAGGGCCATGCCGACGATCCGCGAGCCGATCGTGTGCGGGTTCTGCCGGGTGTAGGACAGCGCGGTCATCCCGCCCATCGAGTGCCCGACGAGGACGACCGGACCGTGCGGTGCGACGGCGTCGAGCACGGAGCCGAGGTCGCGGCCGAGCTGATCGATCGTGTAGGTGGCGGCCGGTGCCTCCCCGGACTCTCCATGTCCGCGGTGATCGTAGAAGACCATGCGAACGTCGTTGCGCCAGAAGCGGACCAGCTGCTTGCGCAGTGCCCACCAGGACTCGGTGCGCAGGCAGTGACCGTGAACGAAGACCACGGTGGTGGCTGCGTCCGGCGAACCGAACTCGCGCACCGCGAGTGCGATCCCGTCGTCGGTCCGGACCGTGAGGCGACGACCTTCGTGCTCGTGTGCAACCGGGGTGTTCGTCATGATGGCCTCCTCGGTTTCTTCGCTCGCGGCTGGTGAAGCGTTACGTTCTTGCTTGTCCTCTACTGTGCCGCGCACGGTCCGACCCGACCAGGACCCCCAGTGGTGGCCGGTGCACCCGGAGGTGTTGCCCTTTCCACCCCTGGGTGGGTGGACGTGGGCACGCCGAAGCCCCCTCGGCGAGGGGGCTTCCACACAACCGATGTACCGGCTGCAGCGTCAGGCCGTATCGCTCGCGGGACCCGCCTCGATCGTGCGATGCTCACCGGTTCCGAGGCTGGAGACCTCGATCCGCCGCGGCTTCGCCCGTGCGGCAAGCGGGATGGTCACGCTCAGGACACCGTTCTCGTAGGACGCCGAAATGCGGTCGGGGTCGACGCCGTCGCCGAGCGACAACTGGCGCCGGAACGTTCCGCTGAACCGCTCGGACGCGATCCACTGCACGTTCTCCTCGGATGGCGCACTGCGATGCGCCGTCAACGTGAGCGTGCCGTTGTCGACACTGACGTCGACGGTCCCCGGATCGACGCCCGGCAGGTCGGCGTGCAGAACGTAGTGGTCGTCGACCTTGTACAGATCCATCGGCATGAATCGCGGCACTCGCGCGGTTCCGGTTTCGGTGCCGAGCAGGCTCTTGGTCATGGATTCGAGATCACTGAAAGGATCGAAACGAAGCACAGGAAACACCTCCCACATCACTCGAGGCGCCCGCCACCCCGACGGGCAGCCAGATTCACTGTGCATCGCCAATTTAGCACTCGGCACCCGAGAGTGCCAGTTCGAGAGGACCCCGGAATCTTCGCCTCGTGAGTTCCGGTTCCGGGGTCCTCGCCGCGACGAATCGACCTGTCCGGCCCGCTCGCGACTGGAGGGTATTCTGTACTGCCACTTCAGGATGCGGCGCCCGTGTCGGCGCAACCAGACACCCTGGGGTGCGAATCCCGTCACCCCCAGGGTTGCCCCTGGCCGCCGCCGAAGTCGTAGCCTCCGACGCTCGCGCCGTCCGGACCGGCGTTGATGCCGTCGATGGCGATCACGGTGCCGACAGCCGCTCCGCCGATCGTCACGGTGCCGCCCTGAGGGTTCTGTCCGGGCGCGAGGTTGCTCACCGAGGCGTCATCGGCGGGGGCATCGGGTGCCGCCGACGCGATGCCGGCGCCGGCGGCGAGGACGAAGAATGCGGCGGCGACGGTGGCGCCCGTGCGTGTCAGAGCAGTGGAGAAGTCGAAGGACATCGACATGAAAGAACCTTTCACAGTGGGTGGTGCCGGGGAGACGGGGGCAGAACTGACGCCGAGGGGCCGGCACCCGCGGGTGGCGGCCCCTCGAACTTCAGGAGATCGCGCAATCACAACTCGGTCAGAAGCAGAAGATGAACGAGCAGTTTTCGGTGCTGTCCCCGGCGCCCGCGCCGCCGGCGCCACCCGCACCGCCGGTGGCAGGACCACCGCTGCCACCATTGCCGCCGTTGGCGTTGCCGCCGTTGGCACTGCCGCCGTTCCCGACGTTCGTGTTGACGGTCGCACCGTCTCCGACCGCTGCGCCACCGATGATGACGCCACCGGAGTTGTCGACGTTACCGTTTGCGGAGCCGCCGTTGGCGCTCCCGCCGGCGCCGCCGGCGCCGCCCTGCGAACTACCCGGAGCCCCGGCACCGCCGCCTCCACCAGCGGGGTCGGCCGAGGCGATTCCTGCTCCCGCTGTGAGGGCGAAGCCCGCGATGGCGAGAGCGGAAAGGGTGCGCTTGAGGGTGTGTGCCATGTGTGGATCTTTCTGTGGGGGTGGGGTTTTGCTTGCCACATAAGAATGCGCCGATTTCACCCACCCGGACAGGTACCCCAGGGGGCGCAACCGGCACCCCGAGGGATGACGCCACCCCACCCCCCTAGAGCGCTGTCTACGGCCGCATTTCGTACGCGCCGTCGTAGTTCTCCACCTGCGCCCACACCCGTGAGAATCGTTCCGCGTCCACCACCGGGCGGCGAATCGCGCCGAGCGCCCACTTCTGCTGCGCCTCGGTGGCAGACGATTTACCGTGCAGCGCAACGGCATATCCGGAGAAGTCGCGGATCTGGAAGTCGAAGATCTGGTCGATCAGGTCGCGGTCGATCCCGGCGATTGCGGCCTGCTCGAGAACCAGGTGCCCGTAGACCACGAGCGAGAACAGGTGCCCGAGGTCGAGCAGGAAGTCGAGATCCTTCTGCTGCGACGCGTCGGGCGGGGCAGTGGTGAGCAGTTCCCTCAGCGCGGTCGCCTGCTCGTGGAACCGGGCCACATTGGGGCTGTCCGAGTGCGCCTCGTAGGTCTTCGTCCAGTCGTGGAACTGAATCTTGCCGGCACCGCGGGTCGGGCCCTGGCCCCAGAAGAAGGCATCGTCGGCGGCGTCGAGCCGGGTGCCGATCTCCGGGTACTCCGCCGGGTTGAGCAGGTAGTTCGGCATGAACTTGAGGATGAGGCCGACGTTGACGTGCACCGTGCCCTCGAGCTTCGGCAGGGTGCCGATCAGCTGGGCGGCCTCGCGGAAGTAGGTGTTCTTCTCGTAGCCCTTCGCCGCGATCACGTCGTGCAGGAGCGCGATCACCTTTTCCCCTTCGGAGGTGACCTTCGCCTTCGTCATCGGGTTGAACAGCAGGTACCGGCGATCGTCGAGACTCGCGCTGCGGAAATAGTCGACGGAGCGTGCACTGAACAGCTTCATCGCGATCAGCCGGCTGTAGGCGTCGACGAAGTTTCCGCGCACGTGCGCGAAGTCGGTGACGGGGTTGCCGTACAGAATTCTGTTGTGCGCGTGGGTGATCGACTCGTAGAATGCGTGCTCGGAGATCCCGATGGATCCCGTGCACAGGTTGAACTTGCCGACGTTGACCGTGTTCAGCGCCGCCTCGAACGCGGCGACCCCGGTGTGGAGGATGTCCTCTTCCCGCACCGGGTAGTCCTCGAGACGGAACGTGCTGACGTACATCTGGCCGTGCACCACATTGCCCTGCAGGTGGTATGCCGGGTGACGGCTGTCCGCGACGAAGAAGACGTACCCGTCGCTGCCCTCCACATCGGTGCGCCTGCCGAACACCGACACCATGCCCGCAACGTTGCCGTTGCCGATGTAGTACTTGTCGCCGCTCGCGGTGAACGCGCGGCCCGGGTCATTCTCCGCAGGGGTCAGCAGCATGTCCGTCGAGTAGACGTCCGCGCCGTGTTCCTTCTCCGACAGCCCGAACGCCAGCACCCCGCCGTCGTCGAGGAGCGTCGCGGCGCGTTCCTTCGCAGCGCGGTTCCCGCTCATCCAGATGGGGCCGAGACCCAGGATGGTCACCTGCCACGCGTACCAGTACGCCAGACCGTAGAAACCGAAGATTTCACTGAGGGCGGCGTTGCGTGCGGCGTCCCAGCGCTTGTCCGGGTCGCCGCCCGCCAGGTCGGCAGGCGTGAGGAACTTCGCGAACAGCTTCTCCCGTTTCACGAACTCCAGGAAGTCGTCGGGCCACACGGCCTCGAGATCGTCCTCGAGCAGCCGCTTCTTGCCCCGCGACTCGAACCACTCGATCAGTGCCCGCAGCAGTCTGCGTGTCTCCGGATCGAAATGCTCGGGATCGTAGGAGGTCGGATCGAACAGCAGGGAATTCGTCACAGCAGGCCTTTCGTCCGGACGTGTCAGGCCAAGTTAACAGTCCGGACGAAAGGCGTGGGGCGGTTTGATCAGCCCCTGACGGTCTCGACGATCTCGCTCAGCGCGGACTCGGCGGCCACCTCGCGGCTCTCGCCGGTGAAGCGGTCGCGGACCTCCACCTTGCCCTCGCCCCAGCCGCGGCCGACGACCACGACCAGCGGGACACCGAGCAGTTCGGAGTCCTTGAACTTCACACCGGGCGACGCCTTGCGATCGTCGAGGATCACCTCGAGACCGGCCTTGTCGAGTTCGGCGGCGAGTCCCTCGGCGCCTTCGCGGGCCGTCTCGTCCTTGTTGGCGATCACCACGTGCACGTCCGCGGGCGACACCTCGGCCGGCCAGCGGAGACCCTTCTCGTCGTGGTGCTGTTCCGCGATCACGGCGACGAGGCGGGAGACGCCCACGCCGTAGGAGCCCATGGTCGGGCGGACGGGTTTGCCGTTCTCGCCGAGCACGTCCACGGAGAACACGTCGGTGTACTTGCGGCCGAGTTGGAAGACGTGACCGATCTCGATTCCCCGGGCCGCGACGAGCGCACCGGCGCCGTCGGGGGACGGGTCGCCGTCGCGGACCTCGGCGGCCTCGATGGTGCCGTCCGGGGTGAAGTCGCGGCCCGCGACGAGGCCCACCACGTGCTTGCCCTTCTCGTCGGCTCCGGTGATCCAGCTGGTGCCGTCGACGATCCGCGGGTCGACGAGGTACCGAACACCGTTGGCTTGCAGCGCCTTCGGCCCGATGTAGCCCTTGACCAGGAAGGGGTTGGCCGCGAAGTCGGCCTCGGTGAGCAGTTCGAACTCCGCGGGCTCGAGGGACGCGCCGAGACGCTTGTCGTCCACCTCGCGGTCGCCGGGAACACCGATGCCGAGCAGTTCCCACTTGCCACCGGGCTGCCGGGTCTTGACCAGGATGTTCTTCAGGGTGTCCGCGGCGGTGACGGTCCGGCCCAGGTCGGCGCCGTTGGCCCAGTCGACGAGCGTCGCGATAGTGGGAGTGTCCGGGGTGTCGTGCACCTTCGCTGCAGGCAGTCCGTCGAACGGGACGGCCTCGGGAGCCAGCGTCTTCACGGCCTCGACGTTGGCGGCGTAGCCCGACTCGAGGCAGCGGACGTACGTGTCCTCACCGATCTCGCTCTCGGCGAGGAACTCCTCCGACGCGCTGCCACCCATCGCACCGGACGTCGCCGACACGATCACGTACTTGACGCCGAGGCGGCTGAAGATGCGCTCGTAGGCGTCGCGGTGCGCCCGGTACGACTCGGTGAGTCCTTCGTCGGTGAGGTCGAAGGAGTACGAGTCCTTCATGACGAACTCGCGGCCGCGGAGAATGCCGGCCCGCGGGCGCTCCTCGTCGCGGTACTTGGTCTGCACCTGGTACAGGGTGACCGGGAAATCCTTGTACGAGTTGTACTCGCCCTTGACGGTGAGCGCGAACAGTTCTTCGTGGGTGGGGCCGAGCAGGTAGTCGCCGCCCTTGCGGTCCTTCAGCCGGAACAGTCCGTCGCCGTACTCGGTCCAGCGGTTGGACGCCTCGTACGGTTCGCGCGGCAGCAGTGCGGGCAGGGAGATCTCCTGGGCACCGATGCCGTTCATCTCTTCCCGCACCACCCGCTCGACCTCACGCAGCACGCGCAGACCCAGCGGCAACCACGAGTAGACGCCGGGCGCGATGCGACGCACATAACCGGCGCGGACCAGCAGCTTGTGGCTGGGGACCTCGGCGTCGGCGGGGTCGTCGCGCAGAGTGCGGAGGAACAGGTGGGACAGGCGGGTAATCACGGGATACCAGAATAGTCGGCTGGGACGGGGCCGGGCGCGTCGGTAGGGTTTCGTGCGTGCTGGTGTTACTTCCTCCCTCCGAAACCAAGTCCGACGGCGGCGCCGACGCGCCCCTCGACCTGGCCGAGCTGTCGATGCCGCAGCTCACCGAAACCCGCGAAGTCCTGGTCCAGGCGCTGGTCGCGCTGGCCGCGGACGGGGAGGCGTCGCAGCTCGCGCTCGGCCTCGGTCCCACCCAGGCCGACGAGATCGAGCGGAACGCCAAACTGTGGGTCTCCCCCACCCGGCCCGCACTCGAGCGTTACACCGGTGTGCTGTTCGATGCGCTCGACGCGAAGTCGTTCACCAAGGCGCAGAAGTCCAAGGCGTTGTCGCGTCTGGCGATGGGTTCCGCACTGTTCGGTGCGGTGCGCGCCGGTGATCTGATCCCCGCCTACCGGCTGTCGGGCGGATCGAAGCTGCCCGGGCTGGGCACTCTCCGGGCGTTGTGGAAGCCGGAACTGAGCCGGGCGATCGCCGCGGAAGCGGACGGCCTCGTCGTCGACCTGCGGTCGGGGACGTACCAGCAACTCGGACCGATCCCCGAGGCCGTGATCGCCACCGTGCTCACCGAGAAACCGGACGGCACCCGCACCGTCGTCAGTCATTTCAACAAGCACCACAAGGGTCTGCTGGCACGCGCGCTCACCGTCTCCCGCGCCGAACCCCAGGACGTGCGCGGGGTGGCGCGGGTGGCGTCGAAGGCCGGCCTGCGCGTCGAGGTGGCGTCGGACCGCGAGCTGATCATCCTCACCGACTGACCTGTGAGTACTTATTAACCGCGGGCGGTTAATAAGTACTCACAGGAGCTTCATTCGGGCTTGACGGCCAGGACCGGTTTGCGGCAGGACAGCAGCAGGCGCTGGGCCGTGCTGCCCATCAGGAGCTTCCCGACCGGGGTGCGGTCGCGGATGCCGATCACGAGAAGTTCCGCGCTGGGCGCCGTCATGGCCTCGAGAATCACGTCGACGGTCTCGTCTCCCACGATCTGCCGGACCTCGTGGTCGACCCCGCTCGCGGCCAGCTTGCCTTCGAGTTCCTGGAGGTGCGCGTTGTCGGCGAACGACTGGTCGGCGAGGGAGTCACCCTTCGAGGTGTTGATCACGAGCAGCGACGTCCCGCGCAGCTGCGCCTCCGCGACGCCGTGTTCGAGGGCCGCGCCTCCGAACTGGTCGGGGGTGTATCCGACGACGATCATGCGTGTGCCTTCTCTCTGGTGTCGGTGGAGTCGCCACCGGCCGGTCCGTCGGGGAAGTCGGGCGCCGCGACGGGGTAGTGCGCGCGGACGACCTTGGCGACGAGGGGTGCGATGAGGAGCACTGCGATCACGATATAGACGATGATCGCGACGGGCTCGGTGAACAGGCTGCCCCAGTCACCGCCGCCGAGTTGCAGGCTCTGCCGCAGTTGCCGTTCGATGCGCGGTCCGAGGATGACGCCGATGATGAGCGGCAGCACCGGCAGCCCGAACCTCCGCATCATCAGCCCCATCAGCCCGAATGTCAGCAGCAGTGCGAGGTCGAGCCACTGGAGGTTGACGGCGAACGCGCCCAGCGCGGCGAAGAACAGGATGCCCGCGTAGAGGTAGGGGCGCGGCGTGCGGAGCAGTTTCGCCCACAGCGGTGCGAGCGGAAGGTTGAGCACCAGGAGCAGGAAGTTGCCGATGAACAGGCTCGCGATCAGCGTCCAGATCAGCAGCGGTTCCTTCTCGAACAGTGTCGGGCCCGGCTGGATCCCGTACGACACGAACGCCGTCAGCATGACCGCGGCCGTGGCGTTGGTCGGCAGGCCCAGCGACAGCATCGGCACCAGTGTGCCTGCCGCCGACGCGTTGTTGGCCGCCTCCGGCCCCGCGACACCTTCGATGGCGCCCTTGCCGAATTCGTCCTTGTGCTTCGACAGCTTCTTCTCGGTGATATAGGAGAGGAAGGTGGGCAGTTCGGCGCCGCCTGCGGGTAGTGCGCCGAACGGGAATCCGTACGCGGTACCCCGCAGCCACGGTTTCCACGAACGCTTCCAGTCGCTCTTGCCCATCCACGGCCTGCCGACGGGAATGACCTCGGCCGGCTTGCGGCGGAGGTGAGCGGCCACCCAGAGCGCCTCACCGAGTGCGAACACGGCGACCGCGACGACGACGATGTCGATCCCGTCGGACAGCTGCGGGATGCCGAACGTGGCACGCGGCTGGCCGGTGAGGAAGTCGATGCCGACCAACCCGATCGCGAGACCGAGCAGCAGGGAGATGCATCCGCGGAGCTTCGAGGTTCCGAGGACGGCCGTGACGGCCACGAGCGCGAGCAGCATGATCGCGAGGTAGGACGGGGCGCCGAGGGTGACCGCGAAACTCGACACCATGGGCGCGAACAGCACCAGGAGCATCGTGCCGATCGACCCGGCGACGAACGACCCGATCGCGGCGGTCGCCAGTGCCTGCGCGGCCCTGCCTGCTTTCGCCATCTTGTTGCCCTCGATCGCCGTGATCACCGACGACGACTCCCCCGGTGTGTTCAGCAGGATCGACGTCGTCGACCCGCCGTACATGCCGCCGTAGTAGATGCCGGCGAACATGATGAACGCGGCGCTCGGGCTGACGTTGTAGGTGACGGGAAGCAGGAGGGCCACGGTCATGGCCGGTCCGATGCCCGGGAGAACGCCTACCGCCGTGCCGAGGAGGACGCCGATGCACGCGTACAGCAGATTCATGGGGGTGGCTGCTTGCTCGAACCCCTGCAGCAGCCAGTTCAGATTATCCATATCAGAGAATTCCGTCCAGAATGCCTGCGGGCAGCGGTATTCCGAGCCCGACGTAGAACGCGTAGAAGCTGCCGAATCCGAGCACCGCCCCGATGGCGATGTTCCGCACCCAGTGGCGGCTGCCCAGAATGGTTGCGGCCCCGGCGAACAGGACGGTGCCGATGATCGCCCAGCCCAGGAAGTCGACGAGCGCGATGGTCACCACGAACAACCCGACGAGCAGGCCCACCGTCCTCCAGTCGCCCGGGGACTCCGGATCGACGTCCTCGCCGCTGTCGGCTTCCCCGGTGGAGCCCCTCAGGATCGCGACGGCGAGCACCACGGCGAAGACCAGCAATCCCCCGCCGATGACGAGCGGGAACAGCCGCGGGCCCACCGGGTCGACCTTCGCGAAACCGTCGCTGAGCGACAATGCGTCGACGACGAGGAACACCCCGATCACGGCCATCACCGCGCAGACGACGAACTGTGCGTAGTCCCGCCGCTTCGGTGCCGGGGCCGGATCCGCGGAGACGGCGGACGGTTCTGCGGGCGCGGTCATGTCAGCCCCAATTCGGCCAGGGTGGACGAGACCCGCTCGTCCTGGTCCCGGAGGAACTGCTCGAACTCCGGTCCCGTCGTGAAGGCGTCACTCCAACCGTTCTTCACCAGGGCCTCCTTCCATTCCGGTGTGTCGTGCAACTTTTCGAGCGCCTCGACCATGTCGGCCTTTGCGCCGTCGGACAGTCCGGGCGGCGCCAGGATTCCCCGCCAGTTGGTGAAGGTCAGGTCCACGCCGGCCTCCGTGAGCGTCGGCGCGTCGATTCCTTCGACCCGCTCGTTCCCCGACACCGCGAGGACCCGGACCTGGCCTGCCTCGATCTGGTCTACGTACTCGCCGAGTCCCGACGTGCCTGCGGTGATCTTCTGGCCGAGAAGGGCCGTCAGCAGGTCGCCGCCGCCGTCGTAGGACACATAGTTCACCGCGTTCGGGTCCACTCCGACCGCGCGCGCAGTCTCCATCGGGAACAGGTGGTCCGGACCGCCGGGCGAGGAACCGCCGCCGATGGTGATCGACGCCGGGTCGGCGCGCCATGCGGCCACGAAGTCGTCGATGGTCTGCAACGGTGAATCCGCGGGCACGAGGATGCCCTCCTGCTCCTCGACCACCTTCGCCAGCGCGGTGGCCTCGGAGACGCGTGCGGTGGATCCGTTGGTGTAGCCGGCGCCGACGACGCCCAGGCCCATCATCATCATGAGGTCGTCGTTGCCGGCCTCGTTCATCAGCCTGGCCATGGCGACCGTTCCACCTGCGCCGATCACGTTGAAGACCTCGACGCGGCCGGTGATGCCCTCGTCTTCCATGATCTTCACCGCGGTCCGCGCCGTGAGGTCGTAGCCGCCGCCCGGACTGTTCGGAACCATCATCCGCACCCTGTGCAGGCCCTCGTCCTCGCCGCGGGTGACCCCGCAGCCGGCCACGAGGAGGCCTACGAGCGCGAGCAGGAGCAGCGCGCGTACCCTGCTCCCGCTACCTGTTCTCGACATCGTTCCTCATTTCGCCATGAATGTGATCTTCCGCAATACTGAACCTCAGGGGTGATGCACGTCACCTATGCGAACGAAACGGAACTTAAGTTCATTGTGGTCACCACTTCATCCCCGCGTGCGTAGCCTCGCGGGCCAGGTCCTGCTCCTCCAGCTCGTCGTCGTCGGCGTCGTGCTGCTCGCGGTGGCCGCCGTGTCGGTCCACCAGTCGACCGTGGAGTTCCGCGACCTCCAGGGGCAGCGCATGATCGCGGTGGCCGAGAACGTGGCGTCGACGCCGGTGGTGCGCGACCAGCTGTCGGACCGCTCGGTCGAGCGCGTGCTGGCCCCCGAAGTCGATCGCGCCGTCAACCTGTCGGGCGCCACACTCGCCGAGATCGTCGCGCCGAACGGGGCGGTGACCGTGTCGTCCGATCCGACACGGCTCGGGGTGGTCGCGGAACTCGGTGCCAGCGACGTGATGACGGGGCGGGCCTGGTCGGGCGACGTGGACGTCGACGGACGCCGCGCCATCGTCGGGCACGTCCCGATCCTGTCCGCCACCGGGGACGTCCTCGCGGTCGTCACCGTCAGCGACGACTACCCGTCCGTCTGGGATCTGCTCAGCAGCGCGGGGGCGCGCCTGCTCCTGTATCTCGGAATCGGTGCCGGTCTCGGGCTTCTCGGCTCGTGGCTGCTCTCGCGCCGGATCAAGACCCACACCCGTGGACTCGAAATCGCCGAGATCGCAAGCCTTGCCGACCATCGCGAGGCCCTGTTGCACAGCATCCGCGAGGGTGTGGTCGCGGTGAACCCGGACGGGGTGATCACCGTGCTCAACGACAGCGCCCAGGAACTGCTCGACCTCACCGACGACGCCGTCGGCCGGCACGTCGACGACGTCGCGCTCGACCCCGCCGTCCGGCAATACCTCCTCAACGGGGAGGACGGCCGCGACGTGGTGCTGTCGACGTCGACGCGCATGCTCGCGCTGAGCAGGCGCGCGGCCACCAGCCAGGGGCACAAGATCGGCACCGTCACCACGATGCGCGACAGCACCGAACTGGCGTCCATGCAGAGCCAGCTGTCCTCGCACAAGAGTGTCACCGACACCCTGCGGGCGCAGACGCACGAGTTCGCCAACCAGCTGCACACGATCTCGGGCCTGACGCAGCTCGGTGACTACGACGCGGTCACCGACTTCGTCGGCACCCTCACCCGGCGCCGCGCCGAGATCAGTGACGCTGTCACGCAACGCATCTCCGACCCGGCCGTCGCCGCGTTGCTGATCGCGAAGACGTCGCTCGCCGCCGAGACCGGGGTAGCGCTGACATTGGAACCCGACTCGCACCTGCACGCCCTCGACCCCGAACTCGCCACCGACGTCATCACCGTCCTCGGCAACCTCATCGACAATGCCGTCGACGTGTCCGAGGGTGGCCGGGACGCGCGGATCTCGATCCGGATCACCGACGACGACGGCATCCTCATCGAGGTCGCCGATTCCGGCCCCGGAGTTCCCGAGACGATGCGGGAGGAGATCTTCTCGCGCGGGGTCACGTCGAAGCCGGGCACGCCCGGTGGCCGCGGAATCGGGCTCGCCCTGGTCCGTCTCGTCAGCTCCCAGCACGGCGGGTCCGCGGCCGTCTCGGACGCACCCGGCACCGGCGGTGCCTTGTTCACCGTCCACGTACCGCGTAGCTAGACTCTCCGATCATGACGGGACGGCGTGGCGATGTATGAGGTCCTGGTCGTCGACGACGACTTCATGGTCGCGGAGATCCATCGCCGATTCGTCGACAAGACACCGGGGTTCACCACCGTCGGCGTGGCGCGGACCGCCGCCGAGGCCCTCGAATCGGTGCGCACCGCACACCCCGACCTCGTGCTCCTCGACGTGTACCTGCCGGACATGTCCGGCCTCGACGTCCTGCAACGACTGCGCGCGGAGGGCAACGCCGTCGGCGTCATCATGATCACCGCCGCCCGGGAGATCGACACCGTCAGCCGCGCACTGCACGGCGGCGCCTCCGATTATCTGGTCAAACCGTTCGACTACACGCAGCTGCAGGAGAAGCTCGAGAACTTCCGGCGCCGTGCCCGCGCCCTCGAATCACAGTCCGGCGCAGACCAATCCCTGATCGACTCCCTGTTCGGGGGCAAGGGCAAGAATCCGGAGCCGAGCCGGCTCCCGAAGGGGCTCAGCGCCGAAACCGGGCGCCTGGTGCTCGACATCCTGCGGTCGAAGGGCGAGCTGTCGTCGACCGAATGCGCCGAACTCGCCGGACTGTCCCGGGTCAGCGTGCGCCGTTACCTCGAGCACTACCTGTCCGAGGGTCTGCTGGAGGTCCGGCTCGAGTACGGGGGCGCCGGCAGACCCGTCCGCCGCTACCGGCCCGCGCCACGCTGACACGGTCGGTCAGGATCGGGTGCAGGCGCCGGCGAGGGCGAACGGTGTCGAGTCGCCGGCACCGCGGCGCTCCGCGCGGTCCAGCAGCGCGAGCGTTCCGGAACCGAACGTCGGCGAGTAGGACACCGAATCAGTGCACCCGCCGTGGTCGAGGCCGCCGACGAGCGCGACGACCCGCGAACCCGTGACCCACGGACCGCCGCTCGTTCCCTCGCCGAGACCGTCGCAGATCACCGTGGGATAGCTGTCCGTCGACGTGGTCGCGGCGGTGCACGACACCGGACCGTCGGCGAGGGTCGGGTAGCCGGTCACGGCCACGGTGGTCGCGGGTTCCGGCGCGGACGCCAACTCGAATCCCCCACCGACCACCGATTCGACGGACGACGGCACGGTGGTTCCGCTCGGGGCCACCCGCAGCACGGCGTAGTCGTGCTGCGGGTCCTGCGACTCCAGCCAGGCGGGGTCGACATAGATCTGGGACACCGTCCACAGTCCGAACGGGGCCACGCCGCGATCGAATCCGGGCGCGAACGACAGCGCGCCCCCGGACCCCGCGATGCAGTGGGCGGCGGTGAGGACGAGGTCGCCGTCCGCGCTGTCCAGAACCGATCCGGTGCAGACGTGGATGGGCGTGCCGGCCAAGAACAGCGGACCGACGCGAGGATCCGGTGCCGCGGGCGCAGGCGCGGCGACGGCCGATCCCCCGGCTACGCAGGCAGCCAGGAGCAGGCCCACCGCGGCTGCCCCCGTGACGGACGTGCGGGAGGGCGTGACCACAGGACCATCATGCGCCGCTCGTCGCGCGAAGGCAGGCCGAATCCTGCGACCGGCCGCCGGGTCAGCTGCGTGGCGGAAGCTGCTGCAGCGCCCACTCGTTGCCGTCGGGGTCGGCGAAGTACACGAAGCGCCCCCACGCGAGGTCCTGAACCTCGCTGACCGGAACGCCGCGGGCCGACAGCTCGGCGTGGGCGGCATCGGCGTCGTCGATGACGATCTGCAACCCGTGCACCGAGCCGGGCGGGGTGTCGACGAGGCCCTCGCCGACGGCGATCGAGCACGCCGAACCGGGCGGTGTGAGCTGGACGAAACGCACGTTCTCGTTCACGCGGTGGTCGTGGTCGACGACGAAGCCGACCTGGTCGGCGTAGAACGCCTTGGCCCGGTCCACGTCGGACACCGGCAGAATGATCAGCTCGATTTTGTAGTCCATGACCGGATGCTATAGACGGCGTCCGACAACCGGGCCGAAACCGTTCACGCCTGTTGCGCGGCCTTCTCGGCGGCCTGCGCCTGCGCGACCTGTTGCGGGGTGAAGCGGATGAACATCGCGGCCAGTCCCGCGATGAGGGCGCAGCCGGCGCTGCCGACGAGGGCGAAGGTGTACCCGTTGCCGAGCGCCTCGAGTTGCGTCGGATTCATGTCGGCGACCTTGCCGGAGATGCCGCCGAGGGACAACGTCCGCGAGGTGGCCATCGCCCCGATGACGGCCAGGGCGAGGGGTCCGCCGAGGGTCTGCGCCACCTGGGCGATGGCGGCGAGCGGACCGATCTCCGTCTCGGACACTCCGGCGATGGCGCACAGCGGGAGCGGGACGACGGCGAGTCCGACACCGAATCCGATCCCGATGACCGGCACGAACAGGTTGCCGAGGTAGGTGGCGGAACTGTCGAGGGTCGAGCCGTAGAGCAGCCCGACCACCATGATCGCGGCGCCGGCGACCACGAGCCATCGGGGCTGGATCCGCACGGCGAGCTTGGACGCCACCGCGGCCGCGCCGCCGAGGCCGAACGCGAACGGGATGAACGCAAGGCCCGCCTCGAGGGGGCTGTAACCGAGAATGTCCTGGACGAACAACGCGACGAAGGCGGCGACCGTGAACATGACGGCACCGGCGAAGAAGATCGCGACGAGCGTCGCCACCCGGTTCTTGTCGCGGAACAGGGAGAACGGCAGCAGCGGGTTGTCGGCGGTCCGTTCGACGTACAGGAATGCGCAGAACAGCAGTAAACCGACGACGAGCGCGCCGATCACGTACGGACTCCCCCAGCCGAGTTCCGGACCCTCGGTGAGCGCGAACACGACGCCAGTCGCCGCGACGGTGGCGAGAACCGCACCGGGAACGTCGAGAGCCAGGCGCTCGCCCGCGGTCTCCTTCAACGCCACGAACGCGCACCCCACGATGACGACACCGATGGGGACGTTGATGAGGAAGATCAGGCGCCAGGACACCTCGGTGAGGGCGCCGCCGATGATCAGACCCGCGATCGACCCGATGCCCGTCATGGCCGCGAAGATCGCGATGGCCTGGTTACGCGCAGGTCCGGCCGCGAACGTGGTCGCGACCAGGGCCAGCGCCGTCGGGGACGCCACCGCGGCGCCGACACCCTGCAGGAACCGGGCGGCGATCAGCATGAACTCGCCCACCGCGAGACCGCACAGCAGCGAGGCGACGGTGAACAGGGCGACACCACCGACGAACATCTTCTTCCGGCCGAATGCGTCGCCGAGCCGTCCGCCGAGGAGCATGAGGCCACCGAATGCCAGCGCGTAGGACGTCAGTACCCAGTTGCGGCCGCTGTCGCTGAGACCGAGATCGGCCTGCAGCGGCGCGAGCGCCAGGTTGGCGACGGTGCCGTCGAGGACCACCATCATCTGCAGCCCGCTCAGCACGATGATCGCAAGCCCCATCACACGGGTGGCGGCGGGCGGATTCGCCGTGGCTCTCGCCGCAGACTTGTTCGACGCTGATGCGCCTTCGGGCACTCGGGATTCAGACACGAGGGTTCACGTTACCCAGCGTCCACAGAAAACCCGGCCACCGGCCCGATGACCACGATGGCGGGCGGCCGGATCTGCTCTTCCTTCACCCGTGCGGCGACGGTCTGGAGATCGGCCCGCACGGTGCGCTGCGTGCGCAGCGTGCCCTCCTGGATGACCGTGACCGGGGTGTCCACCGGACGCCCACCCTCCATGAGGACCGTCGCGAACGCCTCGATGCGCTCGACGGCCATCAGCAACACGATGGTGCCCTTCAACCGGGCCAGGGCCGACCAGTCGACGAGGGAATCCGGGTGGTCGGGGGCGACGTGACCGCTGACGACGACGAACTCGTGGGTGACGCCCCGGTGGGTGACGGGGATGCCGGCGGCCGACGGCACCGAGATGGCGCTGGTGATGCCGGGGACGACCGTGACGGGCACACCCGCCGCCGCGCACGCCTCGAGTTCCTCGTAGCCGCGCCCGAACACGTACGGGTCGCCGCCCTTGAGCCGCACCACGAACTTGCCTGCCTTCGCGCCGTCGATGAGGGCGGCGTTGATCGCCTCCTGCGCCATCGCGCGGCCGTAGGGAATCTTCGCCGCGTCGATGACCTCGACGTCGGAGCCGAGTTCGGCGAGCAGTTCCGGCGGGGCGAGCCGGTCGGCGACCACCACGTCGGCCCGGGCCAGCAGTCGACGGCCGCGCACGGTGATGAGATCGGGGTCGCCGGGGCCGCCGCCCACCAGTGCGACACCGGCCGCCGGGTGGTCGGCGGTGTCGGCGACCGCACCGGATTGCAGGCCCTCGACGAGTGCGGTGCGCACTGCGGCGGACCGGCGGTGGTCGCCGCCCGCCAGCACGCCGATGCTCATCCCGTCGTAGCTCGCGCTCGCCGGTGTGACGGCGGTGCCGTAGCGGGCGTTGTCGGCGCGGACGCAGAAGACACGACTGCGCTCCGCCTCGGCGACGATCGCCGCGTTGGTGTCCGGTTCGTCCGTGCACGCGATGGCGTACCAGGCGTCGGCGAGGTCGCCGTCCCGGTATTCGCGAAGTTCCAGTGTGATCTGTCCCGCGGTGGCCATTCCCTCGACCGCCGGCGTGACCGCGCGGCTGATCAGGTGCACCCGCGCACCCGACGCGATCAGGAGCCCGAGCCTGCGCTGTGCCACTGTTCCGCCACCGACCACGACCACACGACGATCGGCCAAATTGAGTCCGACCAGGTAGTTGGTCTCGTCTCCGGTGGCAGCAGTCACGCGCTCTCCCCGTTTCTCCAGAAAATCCTGCACGTCTCGTCTCGAACCTACGAAACTTTACGGGCTGCTGCGACGACGACGCCATTCGCGGACCACTTGGTCACGATCAGGGGCCCGCCACCCGCGCCGAGCACCGCCGCCGCTTCCGCGACGCTCGGCGATCCCGTCGCCGCGTGCACCCGGTCCGACGGGTTCGCCACCTCGACGGTGGCGAGTGCCCCCGCGGCGAATCCGCGGACGGGGACACCCAACGCCGCTGCCGCATCCCGGACAGCCGGGTCCGCTGCCTTGCGGTCGAGGGTGCACAGGCAGTCCAGCGTCGCGTCCGGACCCAGATTCGCGGACGTCAGCATCTGCCGGACGGCGGCGAGGATGTCCGCGCTGCCCGCTGCCGCGCGGAACCCGACGCCGACGCAGACGTCACCCATGCGCGGCGAAGGTGCGGGCCGCGCCGACGAAACGGGGGATCGCCTCCGGGTGACCCGCGGGGTGCGTGTGCAGGTACGACGCGTGCACGCCGCCGCGCACGAAACCCTCGCGCGCAGGGTCGCCGTCCCACGGCCGCCATCCCCAGGCCGGTGCGAAGCCGTCCGCCTCGGCCGCGGCGAGCGACGTGCGATGGAACTCGTGGCCGACCACCCGCTCACCGGTGGCGAAGAGGATGGAGTCCGTGACCGCCACCGCCTCGCGGTACCCGAGCGTGAGACGAGACCCGAACGAGGCGTCGACCCCGACCACTGAAGCCATCGCGTGCCCGTCGAGGCTGCGGGCGAGGTAGAGCAGACCGGCGCACTCCGCATGGATCGGTGCACCCGCCGCGGCGAGTTCCCGGATCTGTGTCAGGAGCGCAGAGTTTTCCCCGAGGGCGACGGCGTGCTCCTCGGGGAAACCACCGGGCAGCACCACGCCGCTCGTGCCGGGCGGCAGCGCGTCGTGCAGGGGGTCGAACGTGATGACGTCCGCACCGGCGGCGCCCAGGAGTTCGCGGTGTTCGGCGTACCCGAAGGTGAACGCCCGGCCCCCGGCGATCGCCACGGTCGGGCGCGGGCCGGGCGGAATCGGCCCGACCTCGGCGGCGGGGTCCCACACCGGCCCGTCGACCGCCGAGGCCGCGAGCGCGCGGATGGCGGGCAGGTCGAGGTGGCGGGCGGCCAATCGGGTCATCGCATCGACGGCGTCCACCGCGTCGGATCCGTGCTCCGCCGCCGGGATCAGACCCAGGTGTCGGGACGGGACCTCCAGTTCGGCCATCCGCGGCACGGCGCCGAGCACGGGGAGCCCGACGCGCTCGCATGCCTGCCGCAGCACCTGTTCGTGCCGCGGGCTTCCCACCCGGTTGAGGATCACCCCGCCGATGCGGACCCCGGAGTCGTAGGTCGAGAAGCCGTGCAGGACCGCGGCCAGGCTCTGGCTGTGCCCGCGGGCGTCGACCACGAGCACGACCGGTGCGCCGAGCAGTGCGGCCACCTGGGCCGTCGATCCCTCGGCCGACGGCTCCTGCGACGCGGCGTCGATCTTGCCGTCGAACAGGCCCATGACGCCCTCGACGACCGCGAGGTCGCACCCCGAACTGCCGTGCCGGTACAGCGGGGCGATCCTCTGCGCGCCCACCATGACCGGGTCGAGATTGCGTCCCGGCCGTCCGGCCGCGAGCCCGTGGTATCCGGGGTCGATGTAGTCGGGGCCGACCTTGAACGGTGCCACCCTGCAGCCCGACTCACGCAATGCCCCCACCAAACCGGTTGCGACGGTGGTTTTTCCGCTACCCGATGCGGGGGCGGCGATGACCACTGCGGGCGCCGCGGGGAGCGTGGTCACCACTCGATGCCCCGCTGGCCCTTCCGGCCGGCGTCCATCGGATGCTTGATCTTGGTCATCTCCGTCACCAGATCCGCGGCGTCGATCAGCGCCTGCGGGGCGTCGCGGCCCGTGATCACCACGTGCTGGTTACCCGGCCGATTCTGCAGGACCTCGACCACCTCGTCGACATCCACCCATCCCCACTTCAGGGGATACGTGAACTCGTCCAGCACGTAGAACCGGTGTTCCTCGGCCCCGAGCCGGCGGGCGATCTCGCGCCATCCCTCGGCGGCCGCGGCAGCGTGGTCTTCCTCGCTGCCGTGCTTGCGCGTCCACGACCAACCCTCGCCCATCTTGTGCCACTGCACCGCCCCACCGACACCGGTGTCCTCGTGCAGCTGACCGAGGGCGCGGAAGGCTGCTTCCTCCCCCACCTTCCACTTGGCGCTCTTGACGAACTGGAACACCCCGACGTCGAATCCCTGATTCCAGGCACGCAGCGCCATGCCGAATGCCGCCGTCGACTTCCCCTTACCCGGCCCGGTGTGGACCGCGAGCACGGGAGCGTTACGTCGTTGACGTGTGGTGAGGCCATCGTCGGGAACGTTCTCGGGAATACCCTTGGGCATGTGTCTTCTCTCTCCCCTACCGACTCCGCGTCCGGATCACGCCGCGGCGCGGACGACGCCCGCGACCTGCTGCGCGGACAATTCACCGAGGCGGACGTAGCCGCCCCGCAACCTGCGGGCCAGCTCCGCGGCCAGGCCCAGCCGGACCATGCCGGTCTCGCAGTCGACGACCACCGACGCGACCGAGCTGTCCGCGAGCAGCCCCGCGGCCACCTTCGCCCGGTGCAGTGCGTCCTTGCCGCCGGTCGCACGCCCGTCCGTCAGCGCGACGACGAGGGCGCGGCGCTGCGGATCGCGGAGACGTTCCCGCAACACGACCTCGCGCGCGCGCAGAAACCCTTCAGCCAGTGGGGATTTGCCGCCCGTCTTCATTCCGCGCAGGCGGCGGACGGCGATGTCCACCGAAGAGGTGGGCGGCAGCACCAGTTCCGCGGCTCGTCCGCGAACCGTGATCACGGCCACCTTGTCGCGGCGCTGATAGGCGTCGCGCAGCAGTGAGACGACGGCACCGGTCACGGCCGACAACCGGTCACGAGCCGCCATCGACCCGGACGCGTCCACGACGAACACCACGAGGTTGCCCTCGCGGCCCTCACGAATCGCCCCGCGTAGATCGGCGGAGTCCAGGATCATCCGACCGGTGCTCCGGCCGCGGGCGACCTGTCGCTCAGCGGCGGCGAAGAGCGTGCCCACCAGGTGGAGTCCGTGCCCCTGTTCGGCGGTGGAGCGCACCGCGCGACCGCGGGACGAGCGCGACCGGGAACGCCGGCCGGGCGCGCCCTCGCCGACTCCGGGTACCTCGAGGAGCTTGGTGGTGAACTGGGTGCCGGTCGGTCCCGCCGGGCGTTCCGGGGGTGCCGGAGCCCCGCCTCCGGACCCGTCGGGATCGTCGGGTCCCTCGGGGTCGGTGTCCGAGCCGTCCGGTCCGGGCGGGGTCTCCGGCGGCGATCCCGGCTCCTGCTCCGGCGATTCCTCGGCGCCGGACCTGGCATCCTCGTCGGCCTGACGGAGAGCGTCGTCGAGCTGCTGTTCATCGAGGCCGGGTTCGTCGAACGGATCCCGGCGGCGGCGGTGCGGCAGGGTCAGCTCTGCGGCGACCCGCACGTCCTCCGCCGTGACGGCGCCGGCGCCCCGCCATGCGGCGTGCGCGGTCGCGGTCCGGGCGAGGACGAGATCGGCGCGCATGCCGTCCACGTCGAACGACGCACAGAGAGAAGAGATTCGGCGCAACTCGACGTCGTCGAGCTCGACGGAGCCGAGCCGGTCGCGGGCCTCGAGGATGGCGGCGGCCAAGGCGGCGTCCTGCTCGGCGTAGCGCTCGGCGAACCGTGCGGGGTCACGCTCGAAGTCCAGGCGACGCCGGACCACCTCCATGCGCACGTCCACCTCCCGCGACGCGGCGACATCGACGGCCAGCCCGAACCGGTCCAGGAGCTGCGGCCGGAGCTCGCCCTCCTCCGGGTTCATCGTGCCGACCAGCACGAACCGGGCGGCGTGCGAGTGCGAGATGCCGTCACGCTCGATGTGGACGCGACCCATCGCCGCCGCGTCGAGGAGCACGTCGACCAGATGGTCGTGCAGAAGGTTGACCTCGTCGACGTAGAGAACACCCTGATGGGCGGCCGACAGCAGTCCGGGTTGGAACGCCCGCTCACCGTCGCGCAGGACCTTCTCGAGGTCGAGCGAACCGACCACGCGGTCTTCGGTGGCTCCGACCGGCAGTTCGATCAGTCGCGCCGGGCGCGTCCCGTTCTCGTCGTGCACCGCGGGCAGCAATGCGGTGAGTGCGCGGACCACCGTCGACTTGGCCGTCCCCTTCTCACCGCGGACGAGGACGCCGCCGATACCGGGATGGACCGCGCAGAGGATGAGAGCCAGCCGCAACCGGTCCTGACCGACCACAGCGCTGAACGGGAATCCCCACGAAAAGTCGGGTCGAACCTGGTCCACTTCACGATCCGTACGCACGCTGCATCCCTTCACGTCCCGGTTTCCTCGCCGAGAGCTTTGGCCGGTACGAACGCCGCGGCAATCTGGCTGGGAGACCGGATCGGCAACCAGGGTGGTGGCAGCCGGTCAGAGATCCGTCACAGTGGCGGGACCGCGCCTGATTCGAACAGGACTTCCCCGCGGACATTCACCTGACGACCCTAGTCGGCGCTCACTGCCCGGCGCTCGACGGGGCCGCCTCGGCGACCTCGTAGGCGTCGCCGTAAGCGGCACCGCCGCCGCGCCGCATGGGGACGTGCGGAATGCCGTCCTCGACGAATTCTTCACCGTCCGGCTTGAAACCGTGCTTGGCATACATGTCCACCAGGTACGTCTGCGCGTTGATGCGGCACGGCGCGTCGCCGACCTCGGCGAGCGCGGCGCGCAGCAGACGCGTGGTGTGCCCCTGCCCACGCGCCGGCCGCGACGTGCACAGCCGACCGATGCGGAACGACTTGTTGCCGTCGGCGTGCTCCTCGAGGAGCCGGAGAGTGCAGACCACCTGGCCGTCCTGCTCCAGCCAGAAGTGGCGGGTCTCGACCAGCAGATCACGGCCGTCGAGTTCCGGGTACGGGCACGCCTGCTCGACGACGAAGACCTCTACGCGAAGCTTGAGCAACTCGTAGAGCGTCTTGTTGTCGAGATCGAGTGCCCACGAACGCTTGAGTGCTGCAGTTGCCGTCATGACAGGCAACTATCGCACAGCACCGGCAAGTGTGCGCGCCCGTGGACCCGGGCCGGGCGGTCCGTCAGACCGCGACCGACGCGTCCTCCACCTTGCTGGTGTCGAGCTGGAGCACCTTCGACGTCCAGTCCCACACCTGCGAGAACAGCGCGGTGTCGTCGGAGAGCTTCACGCCCAGCGACGGCACCATTTCCTGGAGCTTCGGCTTCCACGACTCGTACTGGGTCGGGAAGCAGCGCTGCAGCACGTCGAGCATGGCGGGCACCGCGGTCGATGCACCCGGCGACGCGCCGAGCAGGCCCGCGATGCTGCCGTCGGCAGCGTTGACGACGGCGGTGCCGAACTCGAGGACACCACCCTTGCCCTTGGCTCGACGGATGACCTGCACGCGCTGGCCCGCGGTGATCAGCTCCCAGTCCTTGCCGAGCGCCTTCGGCACGAACTCCCGGAGGGTCTCGATCCGGCCGGCCTCGGACATCGCGAGCTCACTGATCAGATACTTGACGAGACCGAGTTCGCTGACCCCGACCCCGAGCATCGAGAGCAGGTTGTTCGGCTTGACCGAACTGGGCAGATCGGTGACGCGGCCCTGCTTGAGGAACTTGGGCGACCAGCCGGCGTAGGGCCCGAACAGCAGTCCGGGCTTGTTGCCGATCACGCGGGTATCGAGGTGCGGAACCGACATGGGCGGCGCGCCGACGGCGGCCTTGCCGTAGACCTTGGCGCGGTGCTGGTCGATGAGCTCCGGGTTGGTGCAGCGCAGGAACGCGCCGCTGACGGGGAACCCGCCGAAGCCCTTGGCCTCCTCGATGCCGGATTTCTGCAGCAGGTGCAGCGCACCGCCACCGGCGCCGACGAACACGAACTTGGCGCGCACGACCTTCTTCACACCGTTGCGTCGGTTGGTGACCTTGACCACCCAGCTGCCGTCGGACTGCTTGGTGAGGTCGGTGACCTCGTGCCCGAAGTGGACGACGCCGCCGGACGCCCCGACGTAACCGAGAAGCTGCTTGGTCAGGGCGCCGAAGTCGACATCGGTGCCGTCCTGGGTCCAGTTGAGGGCGACGGGATCGCTGAAGTCGCGGCCCTTCGCCATCAACGGCAGGCGACGGGTGAACTCGTCGGGGGCGTCGATGTACTCCATGCCCGCGAACAGGGGGTGACCGGCGAGGGCGTCGTAGCGGGCCCGGAGGTACTTCGCGTTGGCCTCGCCGTGCACGAAGCTCACGTGCGGGATGGGGTTGATGAACTCCTTGGGCTGCGTCAGCACACCGCTCTCGACGCCGTGCGCCCAGAACTGCCGCGACACCTGGAACTGCTCGTTCACGTTGACGGCCTTCGTGATGTCCACGGTGCCGTCGGCGTTCTGCGGGGTGTAATTGAGCTCACACAGCGCAGAGTGGCCGGTGCCCGCGTTGTTCCACGGGTCGCTGCTCTCGGCGGCTACTGCGTCGAGCCGCTCGAATGTGGTGATCGACCAATCGGGCTGCACCTGACGCAGGATCGCTCCCAGCGTCGCGCTCATGATGCCCGCGCCAACCAGCACTACATCCGTTTTCGTCTCTACCGCATTCTGATCTGACACTGGAGTATCGACTTCCTTGTCCATAGCCGTACGCGCATACGCCTGCCGTGTTCGCCGGATAGGTTACCCGCGCGTATGAGCGAGAATCACCTGCCCCAATTGTGCGCCTCCCCGCGCCCCCGAATCGCACATTAGATTGTGATCTGTGACTACATGGGCTCCCGACGTTCTCGGCGACGGTTATCAGCAGCTGACCATTCCTCTCGGCACCGACCCCGACGGCGAGGGCGAGGTGAAAGCCACGCTGATCCGCTACCAGCCCGCGCAGGAGACGAAGAAGACCGGCCGCGCCGTGCTCTACGTCCACGGATTCACCGACTACTTCTTCCAGAAGCACCTGGCCGAGCACTTCGCCGAACAGGGTTACGCGTTCTTCGCACTCGATCTGCGCAAGTGCGGGCGTTCGCTCGAACCCGGCCAGACGCCGCACTTCGTCTCCGATCTGACACTGTACGACGCCGAACTGAACGAGGCGTTGCGCCAGGTCCGGGAACAGACCGGTGACGGGGAGGTCCTGCTCGTCGCGCATTCGACGGGTGGTCTGGTTCTGCCGCTGTGGCTGCACCGCCTGCAGCGCAAGCCGGGCGGCACCGCCGCACTCGGCATCAGCGGGGTCATCCTCAACAGCCCGTGGTTCGACCTGCAGGGTCCGTCGTACCTGCGGAACGTGGGGACGGTGGCCGTCGACGCGGTCGGGCGCGTCAAGCGCAAGTCGATCGTCCCGAAGACCGGGCTCGACACATACGGTGTGAGCCTGCACGTCGAGGGCAACGGCATCTGGAACTACAACCTCGACTGGAAGCCACTGAGCGGTTTCCCAGTCACGTTCGGGTGGCTGCGCGCGGTGCGCCGCGGGCACGCCCAGCTGCACCGCGGTCTCGACATCGGGGTTCCCGCGCTGATCCTCCGGTCCAAGGCGTCGTACTTCGCGCCGCGGTACGACCCCCGAGTCGACACGGCCGACGCCGTCCTCGACGTCCGGCAGATCGCCCGCTGGGCGGGGTGCCTCGGCGATCGCACCACGATCGTCCCGATCGCGGGCGCCCGGCACGACGTGTTCCTGTCCGCCGACCAGCCCCGGGCGGAGGCGTTCGCCGAGGTGGACCTCTGGCTCGACTGGCTGCACGGCCACAACGCCGCGGAGGCCAACCGATGACACATTTCGATCTGGCGATCATCGGTTCGGGGTCCGGCAACTCGCTGCCCGACGATCGGTTCGCGGACAAGACGGTCGCGATCCTGGAGGAGGGCACGTTCGGCGGGACGTGCCTGAACGTGGGTTGCATCCCGACGAAGATGTTCGTCTACGCCGCGGAGGTGGCCCGCACGGTCGGCAATTCCGCGAAGTACGGCGTCGACGCGCAGCTCGAGGGGGTGCGCTGGCCGGACATCGTCAAACGGGTCTTCGGACGCATCGACCCGATCTCGTCCGGCGGTGAGCGTTACCGCGCCGAGGACAGCCCGAACACCACGCTGTTTCGCGGGCACGCGACGTTCGTGGGCCCACGGACCCTCGACACGGGAACCGGGGAGGTCGTCACCGCCGACCAGGTGGTGATCGCTGCCGGATCCCGGCCGACCATTCCCGGCGTGGTCCGGGAATCGGGCGTGCGGTACTACACGAACGACGACATCATGCGGTTGCCGGAGCTGCCCGAGCGCATGGTGATCATCGGCGCGGGATTCATCGCCGCCGAGTTCGCGCACGTGTTCTCCGCGCTGGGCACCCGGGTGTCTGTGATCGCGCGCAGCTCCCACCTGCTGCGGCACCTCGACGAGGACGTCTCCCGCAGGTTCACGGATCTCGCCCAGAAGAAATGGGACGTGCACCGCGGCAGCGCCGTCGCCGCCGTGCGCGGGGACGGTTCCGGTGTCGCGGTCGAACTGGAGGACGGCACCGTCGTCTCGGGTGACGTTCTCCTGGTGGCGACCGGGCGGCAGTCGAACGGGGACGCCATCGGGGCCGCCGCCGGTGGCATCGACCTCGACGACGAGGGACGTGTCGTGGTCGACGACTACCAACGAACCAGTGCCGAAGGCGTTTTCGCGCTCGGGGACGTCTCGTCGCCGTACCAGCTCAAGCACGTCGCCAACCACGAGGCGCGAGTCGTTCAGCACAATCTCCTGCAGGATGCGTGGAAGGACACGTCGGGGCTGCGTGCCTCGGACCACCGGTTCGTTCCGGCGGCCGTGTTCACCGACCCGCAGATCGCGCATGTGGGGCTGACCGAGGCCGAGGCCCGGGAGGCGGGCTGGGACATCACGGTGAAGGTGCAGGCGTACGGGGACGTCGCCTACGGGTGGGCCATGGAGGACGACGAGGGCCTGTGCAAGGTCGTCGCCGAACGCGGCACCGGGCGTCTGCTCGGTGCGCACGTGATCGGCGCCCAGGCGCCCACGGTGATCCAGCCGCTGATCCAGGCGATGAGTTTCGGGCTGACCGCGCAGCAGATGGCGCGGGGGCAGTACTGGATCCACCCGGCGCTGCCCGAGGTCGTCGAGAACGCCCTCCTCGGCCTCGACCTGCCGCCCGAGTGACGGTCGCCAAGTCCGTCGCGCTGTTCGCCGTCGCGGCGCTGTTCGAGATCGGCGGCGCGTGGCTGGTGTGGCAGGGCGTCCGCGAGCACCGGGGCTGGATCTGGATCGGCGCCGGTGTGGCGGCGCTCGGGGCGTACGGGTTCGTCGCGACGATGCAGCCGGACGCGAACTTCGGCCGCATCCTCGCCGCGTACGGCGGGGTGTTCGTCGCGGGCTCGCTGATCTGGGGCATGGTGGCGGACGGCTTCCGCCCGGACCGCTGGGACGTCTCGGGTGCCCTGATCTGCCTGCTGGGCATGGCCGTCATCATGTACGCCCCACGCTGAGCACGGTCGCGCCCGGCGTGGGGCCGGGATCTACCAGGGGCTGGTGCGGAGAACGATCTCGGTGGCCAGCTCCGCCGCCGCGGCCGCCGGGACGTTGGTGACACCGTCGAGTTGTACGACGCGGAAGTCGGAGTAGACGAAGCGTCCGCTCGCGTCCGCCTCGGCACGCCGGTCGGGGCTGCCGACCATCACGGTCGTGGGGAGTTCGACGGGCGGGCAGTCGGATCCGCGCACCGCACCGGCGGCGTCGGGTGCGGCCGGATGCCCCCGGTCGGCCACCACGAGGCTGGCGAAGCGTCCGAACTGGCGGGCCGCCAGTGACCACGCCAGTTCGGCTCCCTCCCGGCTCCCGACGAGGTTGACCCACCCGACCTTCAGTTCGTCGAGCAGCGCCATGATCGTCGATTCGTCGAGACCGGTGATGTCCTCGGGAACGATCGTGCGCAGATCGGAATTGTGCAGGCGCTCGCAGACGCCGTCGTAGACATCCGGTCCGTCGCCGGCCCCCGGTAGCAGGAGAACGGTGTGTTTGCTCTCCGGTCCGTCGATGCGGACCGTGCAGTTTCCATTTCCCACCGCCACGTGCGTCAGTTCCATGGGCTAAAAACTACGCGATCGGGGACGTCTTGCGCTCGGACCTCCCTAGTTCTATGGTTCATTACATGAGTAATGAACCGATCAACCGACGAGGCGGGCGTCGATGATCGACAACGGCAGACCGCTGTTCCAGCAGATCGCAGAGCTCATCGAGAACTCGATCATCGACGGAACCCTTCCCGAAGAAGGCCAGGTGCCGTCGACCAACGAGCTCGCCGCCTTTCACCGGATCAACCCGGCGACCGCAGCAAAGGGACTGAATCAGCTCGTCGCCGACGGGATCCTCTACAAGAAGAGGGGAATCGGGATGTTCGTCACCTCCGGCGCCCGGAACGCGCTGCGCTTCCGGCGACGCGAGCGGTTCGCGCGCCAGTTCATCGATCCGCTCGTCACCGAGGCGGACAAACTCGGCGTCAGCATCGCCGAACTCAAGACCATGCTCGACCAACGGGAGGGAGCACGATGATCGGCACAGCGTTCGACACGAAGACGGTCGCCTCGGCGCGGGGCCTCGGTAAGCGATTCGGCGACTTCGTCGCCCTCGACGGAATCGATTTCTCCCTTCAGGAGAACAAGATCTACGGTCTCCTCGGCCGTAACGGCGCCGGCAAGACCACGCTCATGCAGATCCTCACCGGCCAGGAGTTCCAGACTTCGGGTGCGGTCGAGATCTTCGGTCAGGCTCCGCACGAGAATTCCCGGGTGCTCACCGACGTCTGCTTCGTCAAGGAGAGCCAGAAGTACCCGGACGACTTCAGGGTCGCGCACGTCCTCGCGACTGCACGGCACCTGCTCCCCCACTGGAACGAGGAACTCGCACAGACACTGCTGGAGGATTTCGATCTTCCGTTGTGCCGCAAGGTCAAGAAGCTGTCGCGGGGCATGACCTCCGCGCTCGGTGTGACGGTCGGTCTGGCCTCCCGCGCACCACTCACCCTGTTCGACGAGCCGTATCTCGGCCTCGACGCGGTGGCACGGCACCTCTTCTACGACCGGCTTCTCGCCGACTACGCCGAACACCCGCGCACGGTCGTGCTCTCCACACACCTCATCGACGAGGTCAGCGACCTCATCGAACACGTGATCCTGATCGACAAGGGACGGATCGTCCTCGACGAGGACACCGACGCGCTTCGCGAAGGCGCCGTCGTCGTCTCCGGCTTGGCGTCGCTCGTCGCAGACTTCACCTCGAACAAGACTGTCCTGCACCGTGAATCGCTGGGAAATCACGAACGGGCGACCGTCCAGACCACCCTGTCGGACTCCGAACGGGACCGGGCGGTCGACGACGGTCTGCATTTCGAGCCGCTCAGCCTTCAACAACTCGTGGTCCGCAGTACCACGGCCACCAAGGAGGACGCGCGATGACCAACCGGGTCCTGACCGTCTCCCGCATCCACACCGTCGCCTGGCCTCTGCTCGTCGCGTGGCCACTGGGCGTGCTGGTCGCGTCGTTCACGATCGGTGCGGCCATCTTCGCGATGGTCGGTGACACCGGCAGCGACACCAACTTCACCGGCGGTGTCTTCTCCCTGTTCGGGTTCGCCCTCGCGTTCTACCTGCAGGCCATGACACAGACGTTCCCGTTCGCACTGGGGATGAGCGTCACCCGGCGCGACTATTTCGCGGCCACCCTGATCGTCGCCGCCGTCCAGGTCTTCGTGTTCGGGGTGATGCTCTACGGACTGTCGCTGATCGAGGAGGCCACCGGCGGCTGGGGTGTCGGAATGCGGATGTTCGCGATACCCAACTACTTCACATCCGACCCGGCGATCCAGCTGGCCGCCTACTTCGCCTTCCTGTCACTGACCGCGGCGGCGGGAATGTTCCTGGGTGCACTGCATCACCGGTGGCGGGTGGTGGGGCTCTTCACGCTCGGCGTCGGCACACTCCTCGCCGCAGGCGCCGCCGCATTCGTGATCACGTGGCAGAAGTGGTGGCCGGACATCGGCCACTGGTTCGCGGACGTGCCCCGGTCGGTGCCGATGGTGTGGCTGCCGGCACTGGCCGCGGCGGCAGGGATCGTCGCGGCGTGGGCGCTCGTCCGCCGCGCGACGGCCTAGCGCACCAGGTTCGACGCGATGGCCGGGAGGCCTTGCGGTGCACCTGCGCCGAGGAGGTCCTCGAGGGCACGGAGATCGAGATTCTGCTCCACCAGGTCCGCCAGCAGATCGAGTTGACCGGTCCGGATCGCGGCGACATCCGTGTCCGGTGCGGTGACGAAACCGGTTCTCCCCGCATGTTCGGCCACGTCGTCCAGCAGGAGCCGGCGGAAGCGGTCGGTCTCCAGCAGTCCGTGCCAGTGCGTGCCGTAGACGGCGCCGCGGATACTTCCTTCCGCGGCGCCGCTGCTCGCGTGGAGGAGCGGCTGGTCGCCGTTGCGCCGCACCCGGCCGTGATGGATCTCGTATCCGGACACCGGAACTCCGTGGGCGTCGCCGCGCACCTGCGCGAGCACCTTGTCCGGGGCGAACTCCACCTCGAGGTCGAGCAGTCCGAGACCGGACACAGCACCCCGGCCGGATTCGACGTCGTCGACGATCACGGACCCGAGCATCTGGTAGCCGCCACACACGCCGAGCACCGGGCCACCGCGTTTCGCGTGTGCGGCGACCGCATCCGCGATGCCGTTGCGGCGCAACCATTCCAGATCCGACACCGTCGACTTGCTGCCGGGCAGGACGATCAGGTCGGCATCCTCGAGCCGAGACGGATCGGTGACCCAGCGCACCGACACGCCGGGTTCGCACGCGAGCGCCTCGACGTCCGTCGAATTGGAGATGCGGGGCAGGCGGATAGCCGCCACCCGCAGCCAGTCGTCGCCGATCGGTGGCGCCGGACGCCCGACCGGGGCGTCCCCCACCACACCGAGCGAATCCTCGGCGTCGAGCCACAGGTCCTCGGCGAAGGGAATCACCCCGAGCGTGGGGCGTCCCGTCATGGCCGTCAACTGCTCGAGGCCCGGCGCCAGCAACGACACGTCGCCGCGGAACTTGTTGATCACGAATCCCGCGATCAACGCCTGGTCCTCCGGTGCGAGGACCGCCACGGTGCCGAACAGGTGGGCGAGCACTCCACCGCGGTCGATGTCGCCGACGACGACCACCGGCAGGTCGGCAGCCCGGGCGAGCCCCATGTTCGCGAGGTCCGTGGCCCGCAGGTTGATCTCGGCGGGTGAGCCCGCTCCCTCACAGATCACCACGTCGTACTCGGCGCGCAGCGACGCCAGTTCCTCCGCCACCACCGCGCGCAGGTGCCGCCGGTGCTCGATGTAGTCGCGGGCTCCGACGGACGTGACCGCGCGGCCGCGCACCACCAGTTGCGACGTGCGGTCGCTGCCCGGTTTCAGCAGCACGGGGTTGAAGCGGACACTCGGCTCGAGTCCGCAGGCCGCGGCCTGCAGGGCCTGTGCCCGGCCGATCTCGCCGCCGTCCAGCGTGACGACGGAATTGTTCGACATGTTCTGCGCCTTGAACGGCGCCACCCGGACACCTCGCCGCGCCAGCATCCGGCACAGTCCCGCGACGAGGACACTCTTGCCCGCGTCAGACGTGGTGCCGGCGACGAGCAGGGCGCCCTTCCACCGGCTCTCGCTCAAGGCAGGGTGAGGATCTCGTTGCCGGTCTCGGTGACCACGATGGTGTGCTCGAACTGAGCCGTCCACTTGCGATCCTTGGTGACGACGGTCCAGTCGTCGTCCCAGATCTCCCAGCCGATGTCGCCGAGGTTGATCATCGGCTCGATCGTGAACACCATGCCGGGTTCGATGACCGTGTCCACGGAAGGCTCGTCGTAGTGGAGGATGACGAGGCCGTTGTGGAACGTGGTGCCGATGCCGTGCCCGGTGAAGTCGCGGACCACGCCGTAGCCGAAGCGGTGCGCGTACGACTCGATGACTCGGCCGATGACGTTGAGCGCACGGCCCGGCTTGACGGCCTTGATGGCGCGCATCGTCGCCTCGTGGGTCCGCTCGACCAGCAACCGGTTCTCCTCGGCGACATCCCCGGCGAGGAACGTGGCATTGGTGTCTCCGTGCACGCCGCCGATGTAGGCGGTGACGTCGATGTTGACGATGTCGCCGTCCTGGATCACCGTCGAGTCGGGGATCCCGTGGCAGATCACCTCGTTCAGCGACGTGCAGCACGACTTGGGGAAACCCTTGTAGCCGAGCGTCGACGGATAGGCGCCGTGATCGATCATGTACTCGTGCGCGATGCGGTCGAGCTCGTCGGTGGTGACACCCGGCGCCACCGCCTTACCCGCCTCCTGCAGGGCCTGCGCGGCGATCTTGCTCGCCACCCGCATGGCCTCGATGGTCTCCGGGGTCTGCACCCACGGCTCGTTGCCTTCCTTCGCCGTGGGCTTCCACGCGTACTCGGGACGCTCGATCCCCGCCGGTACGGCAAGGACGGGAGACACGGTTCCGGGGCTCAGTGCTGTGCGGACAGACATGGGTACCAGGTTAGACCCGTGTATGGCCCGGTCGCGTCCGGACCCGTCGTGCGCGTCGATGTCACTCCCGCAGTGTGGTGAGGAAGGCGATCCGGTCGCCGCGGTAGAGGGAACGCACCCGTTCGATGGGGACGCCGTCGGTGTCGAGCGAGACACGGTGGAGCCGCAGCATCGGCATCGCGGTGGTCGAGTCGAGGAGCGCGGCCTCCCGCGGGGAGGCCAGCACGGTCTCGATCCGCTCGGTCGCCGACGCGAACACCACGCCGGTCGCGCGGATCGCCGCGTACAGCGAGGTGCCCGGGTCGAATCGGCGCGCCATCTCCCCGAACCGCTCGGCGGGCAGATGGGTGCTCTCGAGCCCGATCTTCTCGTCGTCCGCGAGGAGGACGCGTTCGAGGTGGATCACCGGCGCCCCGAACGCGAGCCCGAGCGCCTCGGCGAGATCCGCGTCGGCGCCGAGTTCCTCGAACGTCACCAGTTCGCGCCCGGGCACCCGGCCCTGGCTGACCGCACCCTCGGTGTAGGACCGCAACGACAGCGGTTGCACGAGCTTGGGGCTGGCGACGACGGTGCCGCGGCCGCGACGCTCGACGCGACCCTCGACCAGCAGTTCGTGGATGGCCTGCCGCACCGTCTCGCGGGACACCGTGAACCGCAGGGCCAGCTCCCGCTCCGCCGGCACCGCGTCGCCCACCTCGAGTTCGGCGAGGATCGACTCGAGTTCGGTGCGGACCCGGTAGTACTTGGGGACGTTCGGCGTTTCCGTCATGGCGTGGGTGTCACCGCGAGCCGCACCCTGCGCGCGACGGCGATCACGTCGTCGACGCTCGGCGCCTGCGCCCCGGGGACTTTCGCGGCGTCGTCCCAGCGCCGGAGCCGGACGGCGTCGGGCCAATAGGGATGCCCGGTGAACTCGGCGTCGACGGCGGCGCCGCCCTGCTTGTCCAGCGTGGCAATCGATTGGCCGGACAGCGTTGCCGCGTAACCGGATTCGGTGGCCACCAGATAGCGCTTGGCGGCGACGTGCGCCCCGGCGAGCCACCCGACGCGTTCCCCGAATCGCGGCGTGAGCCAGTCGCGCGCCTCGCGGTCGTGCGGGCAGTCGCCGGGGAACCCCAGAGCGGGACTGCGGGCGATGTCGTGCAGTGCGGCGGCGAGAATCAACTCGTCGTCGGCGCCGTCGTCCATCGCCCGCCCCGCGGACTGGAGGGCGTGGTCGAGTTCGTCGATCGGCTCACCGTCGTAGACGCCGCGCAGCGACAGCAGCGCCGCCGCAGCTTCGATCAGCACGGACTCTCCGGACGCGTCACTGTCGTCGTTCATGCGGCAGAGCGTACCCGAAAAATGGTCTATACCAATTGTTCACCTGCCGTTCTCCTAGCGGTGGCCCAATGGTCTAGACCAAACGGCAGGCTCCCTTTCACAGTCCCCCTCATCGTTAGGAACACGCCATGCGTCTTCGTCCCCGGATCGCCGCGGCCACCCTGGCCGCGGCCGTCCTTACCCTCGGAACCGCCTGCGGCGGAACCGGCACCGCCGCCGGTTCCGGCACCGACACCGTCACCGTCTACAGCGCCGACGGGCTCTCGGGGTGGTACCAGTCGCGTTTCGACGCCTTTACCGCAGAGACCGGGATCGCGGTGAACCTCGTCGAGGCCGGATCCGGCGAAGTCGTCTCTCGTCTCGAGAAAGAACAGTCGAACCCCCAGGCCGACGTCGTCGTCACGCTGCCGCCGTTCATTCAGAAGGCCGACTCCCAGGGACTCCTCGTGCCGAGCGGTATCGACACGTCCGCGGTTCCCGCGGCCGAAAAGGACGCGGCCGGTCACTACGTTCCCGTCGTCGACAACTACCTCTCGTTCATCGCCAACCCGGCGGCCTCGCCCACTCCCCGGACGTGGGACGACCTACTGTCCGACCAGTTCAAGGGCAAGATCCAGTACTCCACTCCCGGTCAGGCCGGCGACGGCACCGCGGTCCTGCTGCTCCTGCAGCACCTGAAAGGCAAGGACGGCGCACTCGACTACCTCGCCGACCTGCAGGCCAACAACGTGGGACCGTCGTCCTCGACCGGCAAACTGCAGCCGAAGGTCAGCAACGGCGAACTGCTCGTGGCCAACGGCGACGTCCAGATGAACCTCACGTCGATCGCCGACGACGGCTCGAAGTTCGACCTCTTCTTCCCCGCAGCCGCCGACGGCACCCGCACCACCGTCGCCCTGCCGTACGTGATGGGTCTGGCGAAGGGCGCGCCCCGCAGCGAGCAGGGTAAGCAGTTGATGGAGTTCCTGCTCTCCGAGGAGTCGCAGAAGACCGTCGCCGACGAGGCACTCGGCATGTCGGTCCGTGAGGACGTGCGCGCCACCGCAGGCGAGAGCGCCCCGGCGCGCGCACTGCAGGGGGTCCAGGTGTGGTCGCCGAACTGGAACGACGTACTCACCGAACTCGATTCGGACGTCGCCGCGTACCAGAAGGCCACCGGGAGCTGATCGTGTCGGGAATTCCAGCCAGGCGGGCACACCCGCTGCACGCCCCCGCGGTCCGCGGAGCAACCGACTTCTCTGCGCCTGCCATCACCTTCGACCGGGTCACCGTCGGCTACGGCCGCGGCAGGAGCGTCACCCACGCCCTGATCGACTTCACTCTGCGCGTGGGCCGCGGTGAGACGGTGGCGCTGCTCGGCCCGAGTGGGTCCGGCAAGTCGACCGCGCTCAAAGCCCTCGCGGGATTCGTCCGTCCCACTTCGGGTTCCGTGCGGCTCGGATCCCGAGACGTCACCGACCTTCCGCCCGCGAAACGGGGAATCGGCGTCGTCGTGCAGTCCTACGCCCTGTTCCCGCACATGCGGGTCGCCGACAACGTCGCGTTCGGCCTCCGCTCCCAGCGGGTGCCACGCGCGGAGATCGGCGCGCGGGTGGCCGAGGCCCTCGAGATGGTCGGGATGGCCGCCTACGGCAAGCGTCTGCCCCATGAGCTGTCGGGCGGACAACAGCAGCGGATCGCGATCGCACGGGCCCTGGCGATCCGGCCCGCGGTCCTGCTGCTCGACGAACCACTCGCCGCGCTGGACGCGCAACTACGCGAGAGCATGCTCGGTGAGCTCTCGCGACTGCGGGCGGCGCTACCCGGCACCGCGATGCTCTACGTCACGCACGATCAGAGCGAGGCGCTGGCGCTGGCCGACCGGATCGCCGTCATGCGGAACTCCCGGCTCGCCGACATCGACAGCGCCGAGAACCTCTGGAAACGGCCACCGAGCAGCTTCACCGCGGAATTCCTCGGCGGCGCCAACCTGCTGCCGTGCACCGTCACCCGGGTGATCGGAACGTCGGCGCTCGTGTCGATCGGCGGCGTCCCGGTCACCGCCACGGCCCCGCAACCCGACATCGGGCACGTGGAGTGGGAGTCGGACCTGCCCGCATTTCTGTGTGTCCGCCCGCATGCGGTGACGCTGACGGCGCCCGGCGCGCGCGGATCGTTCTCGGCCCGGATCGTCTCGACGGTGTGGCGGGGATCGACCACGCGGATCACGCTCGCCGTCGACGACTTCGAGGGAGTGCAGGTGGACGCGGACGTCTCCGGTCACGACCAGCGCCCACCGGGCACCGCCGTCGGCGTGCAGTTCCCCTCCGACGGCAGCGTCCTGGTGCCGGCGACGTGACCGCGGCCCTCGAGCGTCCGCCCACCGAAGCGACGCCGCCCCGGCCCGCGCCGTTCCGGTGGCAGAGCATCGCGTGGACGCTGCCACCCCTGCTGCTCGTACTCGGTTTCGCCGTCTACCCGATGGCGCGTGTGCTCACCGAATCGCTCGACACCGAAACCGGTTCCGGTCTGGACAACTGGTCCGGCGTCCTCGGCTCGGAACTGTTCCGCACGGCCCTGTGGCGGACGGTGCAGATCGCCGCCCTCTCCACCCTGGGCTGCCTGGTCCTCGGCACGCTCCTCGCGCTCGTGCTGGCGTTCGTCCCCGTTCACGGGATCGAAGGTCGTCGGACGGCTGATCGACGCGGTGCTGTCGCTCCCGTCGTTCCTGATCACGCTGGCTTTCACTTTCCTCTACGGCACGGCCGGGGCGGTGAACGCCCTGATCGCGCGCATCACCGGCGACGCCCACGGACCACTGAACTTCCTCGGCACCCCACTCGGGGTGATCGCCGCGGAGATCACGTTCTTCACCCCGTTCGTCGTCCGGCCTCTGCTCGCCGCGTTCACCCAGATCCCCCGCGAACAACTCGACGTCGCCGCCAGTCTCGGGGCGTCGCCGCTGCGGGTGCTGCGGACCGTGGTGATGCCCGAGGCGTGGCCCGCACTGCTGGCGGGCGGCTCGCTGGTGCTGCTGCTGACCCTCAACGAATTCGGCATCGTCCTGTTCACGGGCGCCAAGGACGTGATGACGCTGCCCGTCCTGATCTACACACGCGGCATCGTCACGTTCGACCTGCCGGGCGCAGCCGTGATCGCCACTGTCCAGGTGGCGTTGTCGCTGACCCTGTACTGCGCGTACCGATTTCTGTTCGCCAAGCTGACGGGAGGCAGCCGTGCTGCTGTGGACGAGAAGATCTAGGGCACTGGCCCTGAGCCTGTTCGCCCTCGTGGTGACCGTCGTGTTCGCGGCGCCGATCGCGACCGTGGTCGCTGCCGCGCTGGCCGGATCCTGGACGGGCCCGCTGCCCTCGGACCTCGGCGGCCGCAACTTCGCGGCGGCACTGTCCGACGAGAATCTCGCCAGTCTCACCGTCAGCCTGCAGACGGCGTTCATCGCGGGCGCACTGGCACTCGCGGTCGGGACATGGGCGGCACTGGCAGCGCGGGAGGCGCCGACGTGGTTGCGCCGCACCACCGACGCCGTCTTCCACCTGCCGATCGCGATCCCGTCCGTGGCGATCGGTCTCGGTCTGCTGATCGCGTTCAACTCGCGACCGCTCCTGCTCGGCGGAACCAAGTGGATCGTGATCCTGGCACACACGATCCTCGTGCTTGCCTTCACGTTCAGCGCCGTCTCGGCGGCTCTGGACCGACTCGATCCCGCGTACCGGCAGGCCGCCGAGTCCCTCGGCGCCGGCCCCACCCGCGTGCTGCTGCGGATCACGCTGCCGCTCCTGCTGCCGGCCATCGGTGCCGCCGCGGGCCTGTCGATCGCACTGTCGATGGGCGAACTGGGCGCCACCGTGATGGTGTACCCCGCAACGTGGAAGACGCTGCCGGTGAGCATCTTCGGGCTCACCGACCGCGGTCGGGTGTTCCTCGCCGCGGCCGACACCACCCTGCTGCTGGCGGTCACGCTCCTCGCCCTGCTGGCCGTCGGCCGCATCCGCAGGCGCTGACGCACCCGTGCGTGGTTGACGAGTCCTGGCACTCCTCAACCACGCACGGGCGGCGGAGCCGCCTACTTCTGGCGGAGCAGGTACCGCTGCACCTTTCCGCTGGGCGTCTTCGGCAGGTTGGGGACGAAGTGCACGGTGCGCGGGTAGGCGTGCGCCGCGAACTTCTTCTTCACCAGTGTCTGCAGTTCGACCTCGAGTTCGCCGGTCCCGTCGACGCCGTCGCGCAGGACCACGAACGCCTCGAGTACCTCACCGCGCAATTCGTCGGGCATCCCGACGACCGCCGCCTCGACGACGTCGTCGTGCATGACGAGCACGCTCTCGACGTCGAAGGGCCCGATCCGGTAGCCGGCCATGATGATCACGTCGTCGTCGCGGGCGGAGAAGAAGTAGAAGCCGTCCTCGTCGGTCTGCCCGGCGTCGCCGGTGAGGTACCAGCGACCGTCGGCCGTGAACCGCTGCGCCGTTTTCTCCGGTGCGTCGACGTAGCCGGTGAACCACATCAGCGGGCTGTTGTGCGTGTCGATCGCGACCCGCCCCGGCGTGCGCGGCGGCGCGATCGCGTCGGAGTCGTCCTCGAGGACGGCGCACGCCCACCCCGGCAACGGTTTGCCCATGGACCCGTCGCGCACCTCTTCCCGCAGCCCGTCGGCCCAGGAGTTGGCGATGAACATGCCGTGCTCGGTCTGGCCGTAGTGATCGCGGACGAACACGTCCAGGTTGGCCTTCGCCCACGAGATCACGTCGGGAGTGAGCGGTTCACCCGCCGACGACGCGCGACGCAACGTCACCGTCTCGGGGATCGGCGTGGGGTCCGCCCGCAGACTGCGGTAGACCGTGGGGGCGGCCGCGAAGTTGGTGACGCCGAAGCGCTCCATGACCTGCCAGGTGAGGGGCGCGGAGAACCCGGCGTGGAGCAGGATGCTTCGAGTGCCCGCGGCGAGGGGCCCGAGCAGCGCGTAGTACAGGCCGTACGCCCAGCCGGGGTCGGCGGCGTTCCAGAACACGTCGTCCTTGCGGACGTCGAGGCCGAACTCCTGGTAGGCGTGGAACGACGCGAGTGCCCGCAGCCGCACCGGCACCCCCTTCGGTGTTCCGGTCGTGCCGCTGGTGAACAACTGGACGAGGGGTCCGTCGCCACCGACCGTGACGGCCGCACCCTTCGCATCCGCTGCGTCGTGCGACTCCACGAGCGTCGCGAAGTCGAGCGCGTCGGATCCTTCCCCGCCCACGACGACGACCTGCCAGGACGCGTCCGCGGGGATGTCCTCGCCGGGGGCCAGCTTGTCGAGTTGGTTGGCATCGGAGACGACGACCTTCGCGCCGCTCGCACCCAGCCGGAACGCGATCGCAGGCGGCGCGAACGCGGTGAACAGGGGAACGTGGACGGCACCCCGGCGCCAGATGCCGAGCAACGCGACGACCAGTTCGGCCGACTTGCCCATCAGCGTCGCGACGTGGTCTCCCGGCTCGACGCCGAGGTCCGCGAGTGCGGCGGCGAATCGCGTCGACTGCTCGCGCAGGTAGCCGTACGTGAGGTCCGTCGACGACAGGTCCGATTCGACGACGGTGAACGCCACGTCGTCGGCGGGGTGCCGATCGCACAGCAGTTCCGCGGCGGACGCCGTCGGCGCGTCGTACTGGTCCAGCAGCTCACGCACGCGTGCGGTGGGATCGGTGGTCATGCGGTACTCCTTGTGCTCTCATGGCCCGTGAAGGATGGTCGGGCCGTCGCCCGAACTCACTACGGTTATGATCTAGCTCACAGACCGCTGTGACTACCCCCGGAAAGGGGTGACCGACTTGGTTGCTCGTGCACCGTCGCTGCTGCGCCCTCGGGACGGGGACGCGCTTCGCGGTGAACTACGTTCCATCGCAGCTCACGGCATCGCGCCGGTCCTGTTCGGCGGCGAGGTCCAGGACGGCACACTGCACCTCAGCGAGTTCGTCGGCACCCGCACCAACAACCTCAAGGGCCTCGCTATCCCCTCGCGTTCCGGTCTCGGCGGCCGAGTGGTCGCCCAGCGCACGCCCGCGGCGGTCAACGACTACGGCCGCTCCTCGACCATTACCCACCACTACGACCGGCCCGTCCTCAGCGAGGGGCTCCGGTCCATCCTGGCGGTGCCGGTCATGGTGCGGGGCAGCTCGCGTGCCGTGCTCTACGCCGCCATCCGCGACTGCGCACCGATCGGCGACCGCACCGCCGACATCGTCGTCGCGGCGTCCCGGCGCCTCGGCACCGAGATCGCCATCCGCGACGAGGTCGATCGCCGGCTCGAGATGATGAAGACACTCGACGTGAGCGGTGCCGGTGGCGCCACCACCGAGGAACTCCGCGACATCCACGCGGAGCTGCGGAGTGTCGCGCAGACTGTCGCCGACACGTCGTTGCAGGCCCGCCTCCGCGGGCTGTCACAGCGACTGGCGGGCATTCTGCGGCCGGACGCCGACGGCGCCGAGGTGGACCCCGGCGTCCACCTCACTCCACGTGAGATCGACGTCCTGTCCCATGTGGCCCTGGGATGCACCAACAGCGAAGCAGCACAGCGTCTCTCGGTGGGACCCGAGACGGTGAAGAGTTACCTGCGCAGTGCCATGAGCAAGCTCGACGCGCGGTCGCGCCACGAGGCGGTAGTCACCGCGCGCAGGCTCGGGCTGCTCCCCTAGCGACACGCGTCTTCTCGAACGAGGGACGCAGGCGGTAGCGAAAGGCGGTGGGTCATGGGATCGACAGCGGACGCCACGAGTTCGAACGCACCAGATTCGAATTCGCCCGAACAGCCGAGCCTCAAGCGGGTGATGGGCCCGGGGTTGCTCCTGCTGTTCATCGTCGGAGACATCCTCGGCACCGGTATCTACGCGCTGACCGGAAAGGTGGCCAATCAGGTCGGTGGCGCGGTGTGGTTGCCGTTCCTGGTGGCGTTCGTCGTCGCGATCATCACCGCGTTCAGTTATCTCGAGCTGGTCACCAAGTTCCCGAAGGCCGCAGGCGCCGCGCTGTACACGCACAAGGCGTTCGGTGTGCACTTCCTCACCTACATGGTCGCGTTCGCGGTCATGTGCTCGGGAATCACGTCCGCCTCGACGGCGTCGCGGGCGTTCGCCGCCAATTTCGTCGAGGCGTTCCACCTCGACTTCTCCACCGGGATCGGCATCACCCTGCTCGGTCTCGGATTCATGACGCTGGTGGGTCTCGTCAACTTCCGCGGGGTCAGCGAGAGCGTCAAGACCAACGTCGTACTCACCTGCGTGGAGCTGTCCGGTCTCCTGATCATCATCATGATCGGGCTGTGGGCCCTCGGCGTCGGGGACGGCGACTTCTCCCGGGTGGCGACGTTCGACACCGGCGACCGATCCGCGCTCGGCGCGGTCGTCGCAGGAACCGCCCTCGCCTTCTTCGCGATGGTCGGGTTCGAGGACTCGGTGAACATGGCCGAGGAATGCAAGGAACCGAGCCGCATCTTCCCCAAGGTCCTGCTGACCGGCCTGATCATCACCGGCTGCATCTACGTTTTCGTGTCGATCACCGCGATCGCCCTCGTGCCGGTGAGCGAGCTCGGCGAGGGTGACACTCCGCTGCTGAAGGTCGTTCAGGCCGGGGCGCCCGCGTTCCCGATCGGGATCTTCGCGTTCATCACCATGTTCGCCGTCGCCAACACGGCGCTGATCAACATGCTGATGGCGAGCCGGTTGCTGTACGGCATGAGCCGGGAGGGCGTCCTTCCTCCCCCACTCGGCAAGGTTCACGCCACACGGCGCACACCGTACGTTGCCATCGTCTTCACCACGATCCTCGCTTTCGGCCTCATCACGTTCGTCGGCGAGGTCCCCGAACTCGGCGGCACCACCGCGCTGCTGCTGCTGGGCGTGTTCACCATCGTCAACATCACCGTGCTCGTCCTCCGCAAGCAACCAGTGGAGCACAAGCACTTCCGGGTGCCGACCGTCCTGCCGATCATCGGCGCCCTCACGTGTGGCTTCCTCGTCACTCCTTTCGCCGACCGCCCCGCGGTGCAGTACCAGATCGCGGGCGTTCTCCTCGGAATCGGTGTCGTGCTGTGGGCCTGCACCGTCCTCGTGAACAAGAGGCTCGGCAAGGGCGGACCCGAGATCGACCCCGAGAAACTCGCCGAGCACGAGTGACCCTCTCCCTCAGTACAGCGAGAGGAACAGGTCGACGGACCCGTCCGCATGATGTACCTCGAGGTCCTCGGTGAAGGCGCGTTCGATCCGGCCGCGTGCCGCCGCGTAGTCGGCGACGCTCCACGTCTCGGCGAGCGCGTCCGGTTCCGATTCGTCCTCGCAACAGAATCGGGCGAAATAGCCGGAAAGTACGCCGACCAGGACGTCGCCGGGCTCCATCTTGTCGGTCGAATCGCACGGGTATCCGACGACGACCGTGAACGTGCGCGGCGGCGGTGAGGCCGCGTACACCACGAAGATCTCCGAGATCCCCCGATCCCTGATCCGCTCCACCGTGTAGTCGACGAGTTCCCGCCCCGGCCCGGGACGTCCGGGTTTGCCTTCGGGAATGGTCAGGCCCACAAACGATTCCGCCTGCCGCTTGACGATCTCGATCATCGCTTCTCACCCATCGCACTCGACGGCATGCCGGACTCGTCCACGTGGATCGGAATGTACAGGTCCACGGCGTAGGCGTGGGGATACGCTTCGAGGTCCCCGGTGTACGTCCGCTCGATGTCGCCGTTCGTCTCCGCCTCGCTGACCTGCGCCCACAGCCGCAGCATCACGTCGGGAAACATTCCCCGCGAGGAGAACTTGGCGTACGTTCCGGGCGGGATACGCGAAATGACGTGACCCCGTGTGGCGTCGTCCACCGTCGCGCACTCGTACCCGACGATCTGGGTGTAATACGACTCGACGTCGGGAGCGAAGTCGATGTAGGTGGAGGCGAGCGGCCCCCCGACCTCGTGGTGGAGCACGCGCGTCCATGCGCGGTCCAGGCGAGGGTCGCTCAGCTTCCCCAACGCGCGCTGGGGGCTGCGCACGGGCAGACCGGCCACCAGGGTCTCGCCGCGCTCGATGATCTCGAAGCCCATGTCAGATCGCATCCTCGAGCACGTGTGCGTCGCGAACGCCGACGCAGGGCACCCCTCGAGCCCGCGCCAGCTGCATCGCCATCGCATCGGATGGCGAACAGAGTCCGTCCAGGACGTCCTCGGTCGCGATCGCGCAGACGACGTCGCCCTCACATTCGCTGATCGATTCGATTCCGCGGTCGGAAGCCCACTGCCGCAACGCAACCCACCGCGTGAGCTCGGTGCCGGCGCCCGGGCGCCCGACGAACAACACCTTCCGGGTGCCGTTCGCTGTCTCCACGCGATTCACTTCTGCACTGATGGTCATGGTCCGACTTCCTGTCCACGTTGGCTTTTCGATCCCGACTGTGCGGGTTCTTCCGTCTGCAACCAACTATGGACCGACCCGGCGGCAGCGTCTGTCCACCGATCAGCCCCTGAGCAGGATGAATACCGCGTCCTCCGATCGGTGGACAGCGTCGGTGTCAGTACCCCTCGGGCAGTGCGGCGAACATGTCGCGGGTGACGGCCACGGCGTTGTCGGAACTGCCGCCGCGCACCACCAGCGTCGCGAACGCGAGGTCGCCGCGGTACCCGACGAACCAGGCGTGCGAACCGCCCTCGACCTCGGCCTCACCCGTCTTGCCGTACACCTCACCCTGGTCTTCGATCCGCTCGGCGGTGCCGCTCGTCACCACGAGGCGCATCATCCCGCGCAGCCCGTCGACCATCTCCGGGCTGATCTGCGGATGGTCACCGTCGATCGTGGTTTCCCGTCCCGCGATCAACCGCGGCACAGGCGTCGAACCGTGGGCGATGGTCGCCGCGGCCAACGCCATCCCGAATGGGCTGACCACCACCTTGCCCTGCCCGAACCCGTCCTCGGTTCGCTGCACCAGATCCTCGGCAGGCGGCACCGAACCGGAGTCGGTCGGCAGGCCCACCACTTCGTAGTCGGGCCCGATTCCGTACTGCGACGCCGCGACCGTCAGTGCGTCGGGCCGCATCTCGCTGGCGAGTTTCGCGAACGACGTGTTGCACGAGCGGGCGAACGCCGTCGCCATCGGCACGGTGCCGAGCGCGAACTCGTTGTAGTTGGGGACGCTGCGCTCACCGATCTCGATGCGTCCCGGACACGGCACCATCGTGTCGGGTGTCGCGATGCCCGACGAGATCGCGGCGCCTGCGGTGATGATCTTGAACGTCGAACCGGGCGGATACAGGCCGGTGAGCGCGACCGGTCCGTCCTTGTCCGCGGCCTTGTTCTGCGCGACGGCCAGCACGTCGCCGGTCGACGGCTGGATGACGACCATCATCGTCTGGTCGGTGCGGGCATTGACGGCGTTCTGCGCGGCGATCTGGATGGGACGGTCGAGGCTGATCGAGAACGACGGGGACGTCTGCGGAGCGGTCTCGGTGAGCACGTCCGTGTCGACACCGTTCTGGTTGACCGTGACCACACTCCAGCCGGCCTTGCCGTCGACCTCGTCGATCACGGTCTTCTTCACCTGACCGACCAGATCGGGTGCGAAGTTCCGGTCGGTGGCCACGAGATCGGCCTCGTCGGACACGCTCACCCCGGGAATGGCGCCGAGTACGCCGGCGACCTGTTCGTAGTCGTCCGACCGCAGCCTGGTGACGAGGTAGTCGCCCTTGACCGCCGTCGCCGATTCGGCGATCGACTGCGCAGTGAGCGTGTTGTCGAACGTGGCGAGGGCCGACGCGAGCGACTGGGCGCTGACGATCACGTTGCCCGACTGCGAAGCGTCGAGCTTCACGCGGTACACCACCCCGGGCACGAGAACGTCCGACCCGGAATGCTCGTTGACCCGCGCCCGCGGGGCGGCAGTGGAACGCAACGACATCGTCTGCCGATCACCCAACCGGGGATGGACGTTGGTGGAACTCCAGCGCACGGCCCAGTCGCCGCCGCGCCGCCCCATCTGGAGTTCGCCCGAATACGTCCACACCCGGTTCTTCGGCAGATGCCATTCGTACGTGTACCCGACGGTGGCCGTGTCACCGCTGACGTGGACGTCCGTCGTCCGGGCGTCGAGGGACTCGGCCTGCAGCGACGTCCACGCGGACTCGAGGGCCTGGCGGGCGACGTCGGGGCGATCCGACAGATCGGCGGCCTCCTCCGAGTCCTGCTCCGCGAACGCCGTCAGAAACGCCTGCGCGGCCGGTTCCGGACCGTCCGGTCTCGGCGTGCACGCCGTGAGACCCACCGTCAGCACAGCAGCGCCGCAGAGGGCGATCGACTGGACGACGCGTAAGCGAGAATATGGCCGCAGGTTCATCGCCGCCCATGGTATGTCGGCGGACACCGCCGACACGGTAGGCGGACAGCGAGTCAGTCCAGGAGAATTGTGGCGAACGTCGCGACCTGGCTGAAGCCGATCCGCGCGTACGCGCTGCGGGCCACCGTGTTGAAACTGTTGACGTAGAGGCTGGCGATGCGGCCCTCCGCGATGACGGCCTCCGCGACCGTCGCGGTGCCCGCGGCCCCGAACCCGTGTCCGCGATACATCGGATGCACCCAGACACCCTGGATCTGCCCGACCCGCGAGGACACCGACCCGACCTCGGCCTTGAACACCACCTGACCGTCGTCGAATCTGGCCCACGCCCGGCCGGCGGCGATCAGATTGGCGACGCGGCGGCGGTACCCTCGTCCGCCGTCGTTGGCGCGGGGGTCGATGCCGACCTCCTCGATGAACATCGCGACCGCGGCAGGCAGGTACTGCTCGAGTTCGTGCATCCGCACCTGCCGGACCAAGGGGTCCGGGCGGCACTGCGGGGTACTCGCCAACGCCAGCAGCGGCTGGTCGGGCCGGACCTCGCGGGCAGGCCCCCAATCCATCTCCAGCATCTCCCACAGCGGCAGCGTCAGTTCGGCCCGGCCGACCAGCGACGAACACATCCGCGGCGTGCGACAGGCCCGGTCGGCGAACGCCCGCATGTCGTCGATGCTGCCGCGCAGCGGCACGAAATTCGCACCCGAGAAGCACAACGATTCGAGCGGCCCGCCCCGACTCCACAACTCTCCGTGGATCATCCGGGGATCGATGCCGCCCTCTTCAACGCGAGCGGCAACCATGCAGGCGGCGACAGGATCGGCGTCGAGAACGCGGAGCACGTGTGCTGCGTCCCGACTGCTCAACTGTTTGGCACCGAGGAGCTTGAGCATCTACCCAACCTTGTCAGCTAGTGGACCTGCCCACCAGATTGCCATGAACTCGCCGGAAACGGGAGACGTTTCGTTGCCCGCTGCCTGCGCCGACTCAGCTGACCGTCACGACGGGTGATCCGGACGTCGCATCACCCTCCATCTCCTCGGCGATCCGCATTGCTTCCTCGATCAGGGTTTCGACGATCTGCGCCTCCGGCACGGTCTTGATGACCTTGCCCTTGACGAAGATCTGGCCCTTGCCGTTGCCGGACGCGACACCCAGGTCGGCCTCGCGGGCCTCACCGGGACCGTTGACGACGCACCCCATGACGGCGACGCGCAGCGGAATCTCCATGCCCTCGAGGCCGGCGGTGACCTCGTCGGCCAACGTGTACACATCGACCTGGGCCCGCCCGCACGACGGGCAGGACACGATCTCGAGCTTCCGGGGCCGCAGGTTCAGCGACTGCAGGATCTGCGTGCCGACCTTGATCTCCTCGGCGGGCGGAGCGGACAGCGACACCCGGATGGTGTCGCCGATGCCGTCGGCCAACAGTGCGCCGAACGCCACCGCCGACTTGATCGTGCCCTGGAACGCCGGACCGGCCTCGGTCACCCCGAGGTGCAGCGGGTAGTTGCACTGCGCCGCCAGCTGCCGGTAGGCCTCGACCATGATCACCGGGTCGTTGTGCTTCACCGAGATCTTGATGTCGCCGAACCCGTGTTCCTCGAACAATCCGGCCTCCCACAGGGCGGACTCGACCAGCGCCTCCGGCGTGGCCTTGCCGTACTTCTGCATCAGGCGCGGGTCGAGGGAACCGGCGTTGACGCCGATGCGGATCGGGATGCCGGCGTCGCCTGCGGCCTTCGCGACCTCCTTGACGCGTCCGTCGAACTCCTTGATGTTGCCGGGGTTCACACGGACGGCCGCGCAGCCCGCCTCGATGGCAGCGAAGATGTACCGGGGCTGGAAGTGGATGTCGGCGATGACCGGGATCTGGCTCTTCTTCGCGATGGTCGCGAGCGCGTCGGCATCCTCCTGCCGCGGGCAGGCGACGCGGACGATGTCGCAGCCGGACGCCGTGAGTTCGGCGATCTGCTGCAGGGTGGCGTTGACGTCGTGGGTCTTGGTGGTGCACATCGACTGCACGGATACCGGGAAGTCGCTGCCGACACCGACAGTTCCGACCTGGAGCTGGCGAGTCGTGCGGCGGGGTGCGAGAACGGCGGCCGGGCCTTCGGGCATACCCAATCCGACAGGGCTGGTCACGTGGGTGCCTTCTTTCGTAGCTTCAAGTCCGAGTTTAGCGATCACTGGAAGAGCTTGATCGGGTTGACGATGTCGGCGGTCAGCGTGAGGAGCATGTATGCGCCGCCTATGACGATCACCACATAGGTGACGGGCAGAAGTTTCATGTAGTCGACAGGTCCCCCGCTGGGAAGTCCGCGCCTGCTGCGGAACCAGTCCCGGACCCGCTCGTACAGGGTGACCGCCATGTGCCCGCCGTCGAGCGGCAGCAGCGGCAGGAGGTTGAACATCCCGAGGAAGAAGTTCAGGCTCGCGAGCAGCAGCACGAACGCTTCCCAGATTCCCTGTTCGGCGATCTGGCCGCCGATGACGCTGGCGCCGTACACGGAGATCGGGGTCTCCGGGTCGCGTTCGCCGCCCGTCACCGCGTGCCACAGGTCGACGGCCTTGCTCGGCATCTGCACCAGCCGCTCGGCGGTCATCACGAACATGTCGCCGGTGAACTCGAACGAGGCGGGCACCGCCGAGAGAGCCGAGTGCTCGACGACGCTCGGTGTCGCGCCGATGCCGATCGCGCCGACGGTCGCCTCGTGAGGTTCGGTCTCACCCTCCTCTTGGACCCAGCGCTGCACCTGCTGGACCGGGACGACGATCGTCTGCTCTTCGCCGTCCCGCTCGATCGTGAAGTCGACCGGACCGGACAGCGAACGCGTGGCGGCGGCCACGTCGGCGAACGTGGGCGTGTCCTTGCCGTCGACCGCGGTGATGACGTCACCGGTCCTGATGCCCGCCTGCTCGGCGGGGCCCGGGCCGGTGCACTCGGACAGGGCGTAGTCGGGGCCGGGCCCCTGGGTCGGCGCCGCGCACCCGACCGAACCGACGACCGCGTCGGTGGACCGGTTGAGGTCGGGCAGCCCCCACCCGACCGCGAGGACGTAGACCAGCACGAGCCCGAGGACGAAGTTCATGCCGATGCCGCCGGACATCACCGCGAGGCGCTTCCAGGTCGGCTTCTTGTACATGGCCCGGTCTTCTTCGTCCGGTTCGAGTTCGTCCAGCGCCGTCATCCCGGCGATGTCGCAGAACCCGCCGAGCGGGAGCGCCTTGAGCCCGTACTCGGTCTCACCGCGGCGGAAGGAGAAAATTTTGGGTCCGAAACCGATGAAGTACCGGCGAACCTTCATGCCGGTGGCCTGCGCCACCCACATGTGCCCCGCTTCGTGAAGTGCGATCGACAGCGCGATCCCGAGGGCGAAGAGAACAACGCCCACTGCGAACACCATGCAGTTCTAGCCTTCCTGCTTCACGAGCTGACGTGCTCGCTCACGTGCCCAGCCGTCGGCGGCCAGTACATCTTCCACGGTAGCCGGTGGCGCCGACCACTCGTCCGCCTCGGACAGCACGGAGGCGACGGTGCGGACGATGCGCGGGAACCGGATGATCCCGTCCAAGAATGCCTGAGCCGCGACCTCGTTCGCAGCGTTGTAGACGGCGGTGAGGCATCCCCCACTCTTGCCTGCCTCGCGGGCGAGGTCGACGGCGGGGAAAACCTGCGAGTCGAGTGGCTCGAATTCCCAGGTGGATGCGGTGCCGAAGTCGCAGGCCGCGGCGGCGCCGGCCACACGATGCGGCCAACCGAGCGCCAGGGCGATCGGGAGCTTCATGTCGGGCGGGCTGGCCTGCGCCAGCGTCGACCCGTCGGTGAACGTGACCATCGAATGCACGATGGACTGCGGGTGAACGGTGACGTCGATCCGGTCGTAGTCGACGCCGAACAGCAGGTGGGTCTCGATCAGTTCGAGCCCCTTGTTGACGAGTGTCGCGGAGTTCAGCGTGTTCATCGGCCCCATCGACCACGTCGGGTGGGCACCGGCCTGCTCGGGTGTGACCGATTCGAGCCGATCGGCCGTCCAGCCGCGGAACGGTCCGCCCGAGGCGGTGAGCACCAGCCGGTCCACCTCGTTCGCGCTGCCACCCCGCAGGCACTGGGCCAGCGCGGAGTGTTCCGAGTCGACCGGCACGATCTGTCCCGGAGCCGCCGCGGCAGTGACGAGGGGCCCGCCGGCGACGAGCGACTCCTTGTTGGCGAGGGCGAGCCGCGCACCGGACTCGAGGGCGGCCAGGGTCGGCTCCAGCCCCAGCGAACCGACCAGTGCGTTGAGCACGACGTCCGCTTCCGTGGTCCGCACGAGTTCGGTGACGGCATCCGGTCCGCTCAGCACGCCGGGCCGATCCAGCGATGCGGCCGCCCGCGGATCCGCGACTGCGACGGAGGACACACCCGTCTCACGAATCTGCCGGGCCAGCAGTTCGACGTTTCCGCCACCGGCCGCGAGTCCCACCACCGTGAACTTGTCCGGGTTGGCGGCCACCACCTCCAACGCCTGGGTACCGATCGAACCTGTGCTGCCGAGCAGCAGGACGCGAGTGGGCCTGTTTTCATCCACCCACCCATTGTTCCTGATGAAATGCGGACGGCCCGCCATGGATGGCCCCGCTACATACGACGGGCAGTCGTATGTCACGATATGTCGAGTAGCGCAACCGAATCTGCAGGAGGATCGATCGTGGCCGGTACCCAGTTGGAGCCCTCGTCCAGCGACCCCATCGTGGCCGCACACATCGACACCGCGGAGGTCCCGTCGGCAGCGTGGGGCTGGAGCGGTGAGGCGCCGAAGACGTTCCGATTCTTCGGATGGTTCTTCGCCGTGTTCCTGCTGCTCATGATCATCGGCAACCACACCGGCCTGGTCGAGGACCTGTGGCTGATCGGCTGCGCGGCCCTGATGGTCCTGATCCTCGTTCGCGACATCGTCCTGCGGCGCAAGCCCCGGTAACACCGAACCACAAGCGAAACCCCTCGTCCCCGATCACTCGGGGACGAGGGGTTTCGTAATTTCGGACGGTGCGGCGGACCTAGTTCTCGGCCGCGAGCTGCCCGCAGGCGGCTGCGATCTCCTGGCCGCGGGTATCCCGCACGGTGCAGGACACACCCTGCGCCAGCACGCGCCGGACGAATTCCTTCTCCACCGGCTTCGGGCTCGCGTCCCACTCACTGCCCGGTGTGGGGTTCAGCGGAATGAGATTCACGTGCACCAGCGGCCCGAGCGCCTTGCGCAGTTTCTTACCCAGCAGGTCGGCGCGCCACGGCTGATCGTTCACGTCCCGGATCAGCGCGTACTCGATCGAGACGCGGCGCCCGGACTTGTCCGCGTAGTACCGGGCGGCGTCGAGGACCTCCGCCACCGACCAGCGGTTGTTCACAGGGACCAGGGTGTCGCGCAGTTCGTCGTCCGGGGTGTGCAGAGACACGGCCAGCGTGACGCTGAGGTCCTCGTCGGCGAGCTTGCGGATCGCAGGCGCCAGACCCACCGTCGACACCGTCACGGAGCGCTGCGACAAACCGAGGCCGTCGGGGGCGGGCGAGGTGATACGACGGACGGCGGCGACCACTCGCTTGTAGTTGGCGAGCGGCTCCCCCATCCCCATGAAGACGACGTTCGACAACCGGCCCGGACCGCCGTGGACGTCACCGTCGCGCAGAGCGGCGGCGGCCGCACGCACCTGGTCGACGATCTCGGCGGTCGAGAGGTTGCGTTGCAGCCCGCCCTGACCGGTCGCGCAGAACGGGCACGCCATTCCGCACCCCGCCTGGCTGGAGATGCACAGCGTCGCGCGGTCGGGGTAACGCATGAGAACACTCTCGAGCAGCGTCCCGTCGTTGGCCTTCCAGAGCGTCTTGCGGGTGTCGCCGCCGTCGCAGGCCAGGTGCTTGACCGGGGTCAGCAGCGTCGGGAACAGGGCCGCGCCCACCTGCTCGCGCACGGCGGCGGGGAGATCGGTCATCTTCTCCGGATCCGCCTCGAGCCGCGCATAGTACTGCCGGGCCAGCTGATCGGCCCGGAAACCGGGCAGACCCAGCTCCTTGACGGCCTCCCGCCGCTCGGCGGAGTCGAGGTCCGCGAGATGCTTGGGCGGCATCCCACGCCGGGGCGCGGTGAAAACGAGGGGAAGCGAGACAGCCATAGTTTCTCCATTGTCCCATTGATTCGGGGGTCGTTGTCGTGCGGATGCCTGATCGACGTCGTTTCGCCGCCCGATGCGCATGCGGAACCCGTCCAGGTGGGTGAAGATCAACTTATGTCGACAACACCGGACGACCCCTCGAACTTCCCTCCGGCGGTCCCGGCAGGTCGCGGTCCCGGCACGGGACCCGTGCCTGCCGACCCACCGCACCCCGACACCACACCGGCAGGCACCGAGCATCCCGACGTCGCACGCCGCAAGGGCATCACGCACACCCGGGTGGGCGCCACGTGGACCGGTCTGGTGATCGGAATCGTCGTTCTGGTACTGCTTCTCGTGTTCATCCTGCAGAACCTCGACAGCGTGACTCTCGAAATGTTCGCCTGGGAATTCACCCTCCCGCTGGGTGTCACGCTGTTGTTCGCGGCGATCGCCGGCGCGGTGATCATGGCCCTCGCGGGCGGGGTCCGCATCATCCAGATCCGTCGGGCAGCGAACCGGCAGCGGCGCCTGAACAGTAATTTCTAACTGAACAATAGTTACGCAAGTGGATTGCGCAGACGCTGAGCGAGCAGAATTACTGTCGTGGATATCACCGGAAGGGCACGACTGTGAAGGCCGACATGGAGACGACTGTGGCACCGCGTATCGCGGCTGAACAAGCACGATCCTGGCTGCTGGTTCCCGCCGGCAAGCCCGAGGGTTTCGAGGCGGCCCATGCCAGCGCCGCCGACGCCGTGATCCTCGACCTCGAGGACGCCGTCACCCCCGACCGCAAACCCCGGGCCCGCGCCGACGTCGTCGCCTGGCTCGGCGAGAACCGGCGCGCGTGGGTGCGGATCAACGACGCCACCACCCCCTACTGGGCGGACGACCTGGCAGCCCTGGACGGTGTTCCCGGGCTCGAAGGCGTCATGCTGGCCAAGACCGAGAGTGGCATGCAGGTCGACGCCACCGCCGAGCGACTCCCCGAGGGCACGAAGGTGCTCGCCCTCGTCGAATCCGCGATGGGACTCGAGGCGGCACCCGAGATCGCCCGGACGGAGGCCACGTTCCGGCTCGCGTTCGGCAGCGGCGACTTCCGCCGCGACACCGGGATGGACGATTCGCCGCTGGCGATGGCCTATCCCCGCTCCCGGCTGACGGTCGCCAGCCGGGCCGCCCGGATCGCACCGCCGATCGACGGCCCCACCCTCGGCACCGACATCGACGCCCTGGTCCGGGCATCGGCGCTGACCCTGTCGATGGGCATGACCGGGAAGCTGTGCATGACCATTGCGCAGACGGCCCCGGTCAACGACGCACTGAGCCCCTCCCCGGCCGACGCCGAATGGGCCCGCGACGTGATCGCGGACCTCGGCGAGGACGGCTCCCGAGTGCGGGACGGCAGCGACCTCCCCAAACTGGCGAAGGCCAAGAAGATCAACGCGCTCGCGAAGCTCTTCCACATCGCACCGCGGTAACGACCCCGGTCAGAGCATCTCCAGCCCGGCGGGCTTTCGGCGGACGTGCACGCGATAGCGCACGTCGAGAGCCACGCCGGGTGTCTGCGCGAACGCCTTCGATGCCGTCTTCCCGGTGAACTCGATACCGAGCACACCGCGCAACGATTCCCGATCCGGGAAACGCCATCGTGTCTCCACGCGCACCAGGTCGAACCCCTGCGCCGCGAAGAAGGCCTCGACGGCCGCCGGGTTGTACTGCGGCAGGTCGGCCCGCATCCACTCGCCGTACGGATGGGCTGTGGCGTCGAGATCCACCACCACCAGCGCGCCGCCCGGGCGCAGCACACGCATCGCCTCGCAGATTCCGCGGCCGCAGCCGGGACCGAAGAAATAAGCAGTCCGCGCGTGCACGACGTCCACGCTCGCGTCACCGAGGGGTATGCCCTCGGCCGAGCCCTCGATCACCCGGACGTTCGGCAGGTGCCCCACGCGGGTGCGGGCACGTTCCAGCAGGGGCGGATGCGGCTCGACTCCGTAGACCGTGGCCGCCGACTCGGCGAAGACCGGCAGGTGGAAGCCGGAACCGCAGCCCACATCGGCGACGGCGCCGCCCGTCCAGTCCACGGCCCCGCGCAGGTGCCGGAAGATCGCCCCGTCCACGTCCTGGGCACGATTCTCGACCTCGTACCACTCGGGCCAGTGCCAGATGTTCGGGCTGGGGATGGTCACGGCAGGACGGTCAGACGAGGACCGTGAGCACCAGCCACGTCACGAACGCCGACGGCAGCAGGGAATCGAGACGGTCCATGATGCCCCCGTGCCCGGGGAGCAAAGTGCCCATGTCCTTGATGCGGAGTTCTCGCTTGACCTGGGATTCGATGAGATCGCCGAGCGTGGCGGTGACCACCAGGACAACGCCGAGGAGCACGCCGATCATCGAGTTCTCGTCGAGGATCAGGGTGACCGTGAGCAGGCTGCCGATGACGCAGAACAGCAGCGAACCGAAGAACCCTTCCCACGACTTCTTGGGGCTGATCGCCGGCACCATCGGATGCTTGCCGAACAGCACACCCGCCGCGTAGCCGCCCACGTCGGAGCAGACAACGCCGATCATCAGGCACAGCACCCGCCCGGCGCCGTCGTCCTGCAACACCATCAGCACGGCGAACGACGCCAGCAACGGGATCCAGGAGGCGACGAACACGGTGATCGCCGTGTCCCGGAGGAAATTCTGTGGTGTCGCCTTCAGCCCGTGGTCGAACAGGCGCCAGACCATGCAGACGAGCACCGTCCCCGCGAATGCACTGAGCACCCCCACCGGGCCGAACGGCCAGCCGAGCCACAGGATCGCCTGACCGCCCGCGAGCAGCGGGATCCGGGGTGCGCTGATCCCGGCCTCACGCAGACGCTTGGTGACCTCCCACGTGGCCACGGCCATCGCGACGGCCACCACGCCGATCCACACCAGCGGCACGTAGACGAGGATCAGGATCAGCGCGACGCCGAGACCGACGCCCACGCCGATCGCGGCGGGAAGGTTACGCCCGGCCTTCGATTTCGCGGCCGGGGCCGCCTCCGGCGCGGGCGCACCCCCGGAGACCGGTTCCGAGGGGTCGCCCTCGGAGATGGGTCCCCCTGGGGTCCCGTGTTCTGCTGGCACGGTCACTGTCCCCGATCCACTCCTCGTCTCGTGACTAAACTTCCAGTAACTCGGCTTCCTTGTGCTTCACCAGTTCGTCGACCTGCGCGACGTACCGGGCGGTCGTCTTGTCGAGTTCCTTCTCGGCCCGGCCGACCTCGTCCTCGCCGGCCTCGCCGTCCTTCTGGATCCGGGACAGCTCGTCCATCGCCTTGCGGCGCACGTTGCGCACGGACACCTTCGCGTCCTCGCCCTTGGACTTGGCCTGCTTGACCAGTTCGCGGCGGCGTTCCTCGGTGAGCTGGGGTACGGAGATCCGGATCAGGTTTCCGTCGTTGGACGGGTTCACGCCCAGGTCGGAGTTCCGGATCGCCGTCTCGATGGCGCCGAGCTGGGAGGCCTCGTACGGCTTGACGACGACCAGTCGCGCTTCCGGCACGTTGATGCTGGCGAGCTGCGTGATCGGGGTGAACGCGCCGTAGTAGTCGATTCCGATGCGATTGAACATGCCGGGATTCGCGCGGCCCGTGCGGATCGATCCGAGATCGTCCTTGGCCACCGTGACAGCCTTCTCCATCTTCTCCTCGGCTTCGAAGAGAGCTTCATCAATCACGGCTGTTCCTCCATGTCGTTCTGCATCGATTCGTCACTGCCTCTGTTTCGAGAAAACTCTGTGTCGAGCGTGTCACTCGCGTCATGACTTGACGAGCGTTCCGATCTTCTCACCGGACACTGCCCGAGCGATATTCCCCTCGGTCAGCAGATTGAACACCATGATCGGCATCTCGTTGTCCATACAGAGGCTGAACGCCGTCGCGTCGGCGACCTTGAGCCCCTGTTCGATGACCTCACGGTGCGTGATCTGCGTGTACATCGTCGCGGTCGGGTCGAGGTTCGGGTCCGCCGTGAACACGCCGTCGACGGCCTTGGCCATCAAGACGACCTCGGCGCCGATCTCGAGTGCGCGCTGCGCCGCGGTCGTGTCGGTCGAGAAGTAGGGCATGCCCATGCCGGCGCCGAAGATCACGACGCGACCCTTCTCGAGGTGACGCTGAGCGCGCAGCGGAATGTAGGGCTCCGCCACCTGCCCCATGGTGATCGCCGTCTGCACGCGGCTGTCGATGCCCTCTTTCTCCAGGAAGTCCTGCAGAGCAAGGCAATTCATGACGGTGCCAAGCATGCCCATGTAGTCGGAACGCGCGCGGTCCAAACCTCGCTGCTGCAGTTCCGCACCACGGAAGAAGTTGCCGCCGCCGATGACCACCGCCACCTGCACCCCGGATCGCACGACCTCGGCGATCTGTTCCGCGACCTTGGTCACCACGTCGGGGTCGAGGCCGACCTTGCCACCACCGAACATTTCTCCGCCGAGTTTGAGAAGGACTCGATGGAATCCCGTACGTTCGTTGGCTGGTTCGGACATTGCTCTCCTCAGTTCCACAGCACTCGTCGATTTCGACAGCGGCCGAGCGCGCCCACGCGCCTACTCGACCCATTCAGACGGCCATCTTCATCCTGCCTCATCAGGACGGTGGCGGTATACGTAGGCCCCGCCGGGCGAGCGCACTCGTCCGACGGGGCCATACGACTCACACGACTAGCTCGAAGCACCGACCTCGAAGCGAACGAAGCGCTTGATGGTGACGCCGGCCTCGTCGAGGATCGCCTTGACGGACTTCTTGGAGTCCTGCACCGAGGACTGCTCGGTGAGCACGACGTCCTTGAAGTAGCCGTTGACGCGGCCTTCGATGATCTTCGGCAGAGCCTGCTCCGGCTTGCCCTCGGCGCGCGCGGTCTCCTCGGCGATGTGACGCTCGTTGGCGACGATGTCCTCGGGGACCTCGTCACGCGTGACGTACTTGGCCTTGAGCGCCGCGACCTGCATGGCGGCACCGCGAGCGGCCTCCGCAGCAGCGTCACCCTCACCGGTGTACTCGACGAGGACGCCGACGGCGGGCGGCAGGTCGGCGCTGCGCTTGTGCAGGTAGACCGCGACCGGTCCGTCGAACGAGGCGATCTTGCTCAGGACGAGCTTCTCGCCGATCTTCGCGGACTGCTCCTGGATGACGGTGTCGACCGTCTTGCCGTCGAGTTCGAGCGCCTTGAGCGCGTCGACGTCGGCGGGCTTCGCTGCCGCGGCGACCGTGACGATCGACTCGGCGAGCTTCAGGAAGTCCTCGTTCTTCGCGACGAAGTCCGTCTCACAGTCGAGCTCGAGCAGGACGCCGTCCTTGGAAACGACCAGGCCCTCGGCCGTGGTGCGCTCGGCACGCTTGCCCACGTCCTTGGCGCCCTTGATGCGCAGCTGCTCCACAGCCTTGTCGAAGTCACCCTCGGCCTCAGCGAGAGCGTTCTTGCAGGCCATCATTCCGGAGCCGGTGAGCTCGCGGAGCCGCTTGACGTCAGCGGCGGTGTAGTTCGCCATGGTGAGCGAGCCTCCTCATATGTCTGTCGGGACGTAAGTCAGGGTAGTACTCGGACCAGACCGTGAAACGGCCCTGACCAAAAGATCTCTGGTCAGGGCCGTGTGCATCGGATCAGGCCTCGGTGGAGGGTGCCTCTGCTGCGGGGGCCTCGGCAGCCGGAGCCGCCTGTGCCTCAGCTGCGGGAGCGGCCTCTGCGGCGGGCGCTGCCTGCGAGAGCAGTTCCTGCTCCCACTCGGCGAGGGGTTCGCCGGCGCCGGCCTCGGGCTTCGCGTCCTTGTCGGCGCTCAGTCCGGCACGGGCCTGCACGCCCTCGGCCACGGCGGAAGCGACGACCTTGGTGAGCAGGGCGGCGCTGCGGATGGCGTCGTCGTTGCCCGGGATCGGGTAGTCGACGAGGTCGGGGTCGCAGTTGGTGTCCAGGATCGCGATGACCGGGATGTTCAGCTTGCGAGCCTCGGCAACGGCCAGGTGCTCCTTGTTGGTGTCGACGACCCACACCGCGGAGGGGACCTTGGCCATGTCGCGGATACCACCGAGAGTGCGGTCCAGCTTGGTCATCTCACGCGTGAGCATGAGGATTTCCTTCTTGGTGCGACCCTCGAAACCACCGGTCTGCTCCATGGCCTCGAGCTCCTTGAGGCGGAGAAGGCGCTTGTGGACGGTGGTGAAGTTGGTGAGCATGCCGCCGAGCCAACGCTGGTTGACGTAGGGCATCCCGACGCGAGTGGCCTCGGCCGCGATGGATTCCTGGGCCTGCTTCTTCGTGCCGACGAAGAGGACGGTGCCGCCGTGGGCAACGGTCTCCTTGACGAACTCGTACGCCTTGTCGATGTACGTCAGCGTCTGCTGCAAGTCGATGATGTAGATGCCGTTGCGGTCGGTGAAGATGAAACGCTTCATCTTCGGATTCCAACGACGGGTCTGGTGACCGAAGTGCGTGCCGCTGTCGAGCAGCTGCTTCATTGTTACGACAGCCATGGCTGTGTATCTCTCTTTCATTGCCGGTTGATGCAGAGCATCTCGGGGACGCTCCACCCTGGCGCCCGCAGACCATCGGACTCACACCGAGATGCGAGACCAGCCGATGGCCGATAACCTGCGCGGGCGCGCGAAGTCGGACTGTGGGAGCACAGACCGCTCGATCAGTGTACGGCCTCCACGCCGAACGCCCTAACCGCCCCTGCCACACCGCGGCCGCGCGTGCAAGGGTTTTGCGGGATCTGTGGACAAAGCGCATTCGATCCACATTCTCGTCCGGTGCCCGTTCATCGGCCCGGACGTGCGGGATCGTTCATCCATGACGAAGTTCGGGGCGATCGTGCGGGCGCTCACGGCGGCTGCCACGGCGTCGACGCTGCTGACCGTCGCGGCGCTCGTCGCACCGCCCGCCGATGCCGCGCCGACCGGTGATTTCGACTGGCCGCTGCACCCACGACCGCGGGTGGTCCGGGCGTTCGACAACCCCGAGCGCGACTGGCTTCCCGGCCATCGCGGCGTGGATCTGGGCGGCGTGCCCGACGAGGCCGTCCTGTCCGCGGGGGCGGGTGTGGTGGTGTTCGCCGGCACGGTGGCGGGCAAGCCCGTCGTGTCCGTCGACCACCCGGGTGGGCTCCGCACCACATACGAACCGGTGACCGCTCGGGTCACCCCCGGACTGCGCGTCGGCCGTGGCACCGTCCTCGGCACGCTCGAACCCGGGCATCCGGGCTGCATCGCACCCGTCGCCGCGTGCCTGCACTGGGGTCTTCGCCGCGACCGCGAGTATCTCGACCCGCTCGGACTCGTCCGCGTGGCGCCGGTACGGCTCGAACCCGTCGGCGGCTAGCGCCACTCCGCGACGGCGTGCCTGCCTGCCGACTCCGGGAAGTCGTCCGCGACCATCGCCGCGAGTTCGACGAACGCCTTCCGCGTCGCCGGACGCAGCAGTTCCAGATCCACCACCGAGCCCTCGGCGAGGTGCTCGTCGAACGGCACCACCTTCACGGCCCGGCACCGGAGCAGGAAGTGATTGGTCAGTTCCGTCATGTCGATCGTGCTCGAGCCGGGCCGGGCGGCACTGATCACGACGACCGTCCGCGACACCAGATGCCCGTAGCCGTGGTGCTGCAACCAGTCCAGCGTGGCGGCGGCACTGCGGGCGCCGTCTATGGCCGGCGAGCTCACCAGCACCAGGGAATTGGCGAGCTGCAGAACGCCGTTCATCGCCGAATGCATGATCCCGGTGCCGCAGTCGGTGAGGATGATGTTGTAGTACACCTGCAGGATGTCGATCACCCGCCGGTAGTCGTCCTCGCTGAACGCCTCGGAGATCGCCGGATCCTGTTCGCTCGCGAGCACCTCGAGACGGCTCGGCGCCTGCGACGTGTGGGCCCGCACATCCGAGTAACGCCGGATGGTCGACTCCGCCGCGATGAGATCACGGACGGTCGAATGCGTCTGCAGGGGCACGCGTTGCGCGAGTGTCCCGAAGTCGGGGTTGGCGTCGACGGCGATCACGCAGTCGCCGCGCAGTGACGCGAACGTCGATCCCAGCCCGATCGTGGTCGTCGTCTTGCCGACGCCGCCCTTCAAGGACAGGAAGGCAATGCGATAGTCCCCCTGGATCGGCTGCCGGATGCGGTCCAGCAGTGCCGCTTCGCGCGCCTCCCCCGCCGACTCCCCTGGATTCACCGATCCCCCGGTGAGCCGGTGCAGTCCGCGGCGCCACCCGCGGCTCGGCGCCTTGCGTGACCGTTCGAGGAGAGCATCCGCCACCAGATCCTGACTGGTCACCTGATGCCGGCTCGGTTCCGGGGCCGGACCCTCCCAGGATTGCTGCCCCCACGGATCGGCGGCGGTGTCGCCCAGCGGGGCGCCGCCACCGTCGTTCAGCCAGGACGGCTGCGGTCGAGTCAAGTCTTCGCGGTCCACTGTTTCCCCCGGGATAGTGCAGAAACAACTGCAGATTCGTGGCGCGACGCTACCAAACCGGGTCAGGCCCGGGGATGTGCCTGATCGTGCACCGCACGGAGCCGCGCCACGGACACATGGGTGTAGAGCTGGGTGGTCGCGAGGCTCGCGTGGCCGAGGAGTTCCTGCACGACGCGCAGGTCCGCTCCGCCTTCGAGGAGGTGTGTGGCCGCCGTGTGGCGCAGGCCGTGCGGGCTCAGGTTCGGTGCGCCGGGGACCGCGGACAGAACCTCGTGGACGACGCTGCGCGCCTGCCGTTGGTCCAGCCGCTTCCCTCGTTTGCCCAGGAGAAGCGCCTGCCCGGAACTGTCCGTCGCGACCGCGGGCCTGCCGACGTGCAACCAGAGGTCCACGGCGTCGGCCGCCGGTTTCCCGTACGGCACGGAGCGCTCCTTGTCGCCCTTGCCGATCACGCGCAGCAGCCGCCGTTCGCGATCCACCGAACCGAGGTCGAGGCCGCACAGCTCCCCCACCCGTATTCCGGTCGCATAGAGCAGTTCGACGATGAGCCGGTCGCGCAGGGCGATCGGATCGTTCTGCTGCGCGCCCGATTCGGCGGCGTCCATCACGTCGGCCGCCTGCGACTGCCGCAGCACCGGGGGCAGCGTGCGGTGGGCCTTCGCGGCACCCAGCCGGGCGCCGGGATCGGTGGCGATGCGCCGGGTCCGCAGCAGCCAGGCTGTGAAGTTGCGCACCGACGACGTCCGCCGGGCGAGGGTCGTCCGGGCGATGCCGGCCGCGGACTGGCCCGCGAGCCACGACCGGAGCGCCTGGATGTCGAGCTCGCCGAGGTGTACCTCCGGCGACGTCGACAACCAGTGCCGCAGCAGCGACTTCGCGTCCGCGACGTATGCCTTCACGGTGTGCTGCGATCGGCCGCGTTCGAGTCCGAGATGCCGCGCGTACTCCTCGAGTACCAGCTCCAACGGTGCCGGCAGGTCGCTGCTCATAGAGGCAACAGTCGACTCGGGCGGGAGATAAATCAAGCAGCCGCGCCGCTAGAGTTCTTTTGTGCAGCGAACGATCTCCATTCCCATGTTGTGTGTCCTGGCCTTACTGTCCGCGATCGCCCCGCTGGCCACCGACATGTACCTCCCCGGTCTCCCCCTGATGACGGAGAGCCTGAACACGTCGGCGCCGAGCGTGCAGCTGACATTGACCACGTTCATGGCCGGGCTCGGAATCGGTCAGCTCGTCGTCGGACCGCTGTCGGACGGCCTCGGGCGCCGGCGTCTGCTGATCGGCGCCACGGTTGTCACGACCCTCGCCGCGATGGCCTGCGCAGTCGCGCCGACCGTCGAAACCCTCATCGCTGCACGACTTTTCCAGGGGCTGAGCGGTGGCGCGGCGATCGTGCTCGCGCGCGCCTGCATTGCCGACCGCGCGCGCGGAGACAGCGCAGCCCGGCTCTTCAGCATCATGATGATCATCGGCGGGGTCGCGCCGGTCGTCGCACCGCTGATGGGTGGCGCCCTGCTCGGCCCGGTCGGCTGGCGAGGGATCTTCTGGGTTCTCACCGCCGCCGGTGTGGTGATGTTCGCGGGAGTGCTGATCCTCGTCCCGGAGACGCTTCCGGAGGAGAACCGGCACGGCGGCGGGCTCACTGCACTGGTCCGGAATCTGCGTTACGTTTTCGGCAATCGCGTCTACCTGGGTTACGCGTTCACGTTCATGTTCGGGTTCGTCGCGCTCTTCTCGTACATCTCCGCGTCCCCGTTCGTCGTGCAGAACGTCCTCGGGCTCAGCCCGGGGCAGTTCTCCATCGTGTTCGCGGTGAATGCCGCGGGCATGGTGAGCGCCGCGATCGTGAACACCCGGCTCGTGGGCACGTTCCATGCCCGGCAGCTGCTGAGGTTCGGGGTCACGCTGCTCCTGGCAGCGGGCGTCGTGCTGCTGCTCGCCGCGACGCTGATCGATTCGCCGCCCTGGTGTGCGATCCTGGTTCCGCTGTTCGTCTCGGTGTCGAGCATCGGTTTCGTGATGGGCAATGCGACGGCGCTGGCTCAGGGCGAGGTGACCAAGGCGTCCGGCACCGGGTCCGCACTCCTCGGCGCCGGCCAGTTCGGCCTCGCCGCGGTGGTCTCGCCGCTCGTCGGCATCGCCGGCCCCGACACCGCAGTCCCGATGGCCGTCGCGATCCCGTCCGCGGGCGCCGTGGCGATGCTGTCGCTGCTGGTGCTGACGCGGCGGACGCACATCTCGTAGCGCGTCCGCCGCACCGGGTCAGCGGGAGGCACCCTCGCTCGCGGCGAGCTCGGACTTCCACACCCGGAAGCCCTCCTCGGTGCGACCGCGACGCCAGTAGCCGGAGATCGACGCGGCCGACGCGGCGACACCCCGCTCCTTGCGCACGTAGGAGCGCAGGTTGTGCATGACTGCCTGCGCCTCACCGTGAATGAACACCTGCGCGGTTCCGGGCAGCCACGCGGTGTCGCGCACCGCCGCGACGAGGGGTGCGTTGTCCCCCGACGCATCTTCGCCGATCCGGTCCGACGTGTCGCCGCGGTGGATCCACGTGACGTCGACGCCCGCGGGCGAGTCGAAGGCGATTTCGTCCTCGGGGCCGGCGACCTCGATGATCACCCGTCCGACCGCCGACGCGTCCAGCTTCTCGACGGACGCCGAGATGGCGGGAATTGCGGTCTCGTCACCCGCGAGCAGGTACCAGTCGGCGGCCGGGTCGGGCGCGAACGCGCCTCCGGGGCCGCGCAGCCGGAGGACGTCGCCGGCTGCCGCGGCGGCCGCCCACGGTCCGGCGACACCGGCGTCACCGTGCACCACGAAGTCGATGGCGATCTCTCGCTTCACCGGATCCACGGATCGGATCGTGTACGTGCGCAGGACGGGCTCTTCGGGGCTCCCGAATTCGAGTTTCGCGTACGCGTCGGTGAAGGCATTCGGAACAAAACTGTCGAATCCCGGGTCGCCGAGGAATACCCGCACCATGTGCGGGGTCAGCCACTCGGTCCGGAGCACGGTCAGTGTCGCAGTCGGCTTTGCCACAGGCATCTCTCCAATGAACTCAAGTTGGTTAGTGTTACCTAACTACGGTACAGGAGTGGCTGCCGGCGGCGGTCAGAGCGGAATCAGGTGGTGCTTCTGCTCGCCGCGGGCGGAACGCTTGTCGCGGAGCACGGTCAGTGCTCGCCGGATCTCGAGCCGGGTGGCGGACGGTTCGATCACCGCGTCGATGTAGCCGCGCTCGGCGGCCGAATACGGTGTCGCGACGTTCTCGTTGTAGGCGTCGACGAGTTGCTGGCGCATCGCCTCCTGTTCCTCGCCTGCGGCTTCGAGTTCGCGGTGGTAGAGGAGACTGATCGCGGCCTCGGCGCCCATGACCGCGATGCGTGCCGTCGGCCAGGCGAAGTTCACGTCGGCCCCGAGTTGCTTGCACCCCATCACCGCATATCCGCCGCCGTAGGACTTGCGCACCACCACAGTCACTTTCGGCACCGTTGCGGCCGCGAACGCTTGCAAGAAGCGGCCGCCGCTGCGGAGTACACCGTTCCGCTCCTGCTCCAACCCCGGGAGGAAGCCCGGTGTGTCGACGACGAACACGAGGGGAATCTCGTACGCGTCGCAGATCCGCACGAAGCGGGCCGCCTTGTCGGCGCCGACCTGATCCAGTGCCCCACTGAGGAATTGCGGCTGGTTGGCCACCACTCCGACGGATCGTCCGTCCACCCGGGAGAATCCGGTGATCACGTTCGGTGCCGTCTGCGCGGCGAGTTCGTGAAAGTCGCCGTCGTCGAAGATGTTCAGCAGCAGGTCGTGCATGTCGTAGGCGGCGTTGTCGGCGTCCGGCATGAACTCGTTCAATGCCAGATCGTTGTCGGTGATCTCGGGTTCGAGTCCCGGGTTCACGATGGGCGCCTCCTCGTGCCTGCTCGACGGGAGGAAGCCGAGATAGTCTCGCACCCAGGCGAACGCCGCGTCTTCGCTCGGCGCGACGTGGTGGACGTTCCCGTTCTCGGCCTGGGCGCGGGCGCCGCCGAGTTCGTCGAGGGTGACGTCCTCGCCGGTGACGGATTTGATGACTCCCGGACCGGTGACGAACATGTACGCCTGCTCGTCCACGGCGACAACGACATCGGTGTTGATCGGGGCGTACGCCGCACCGCCCGCGCATTTGCCGAGGAGGATCGAGATTTGCGGGCACACTCCCGACAGCGGAATCTGGCGGCGGCCCATTTCGGCGTACCAGGCGAGCGACGTGACGGCATCCTGTACGCGTGCGCCGCCGGAGTCGTTGATGCCCACACAAGGGCAGCCGATCCGCGCCGCGAATTCCATGATCGAGGCGACCTTGCGGCCGAACATCTCCCCCACGCTGCCACCGAACACCGTGTGGTCGTGCGAGAACACCGCCACCGGACGTCCGTCGACGGTTCCGTGGCCGGTGACGACGCCGTCACCGTAGGGGTTGTCGAGAGCTCCCGGGTTCCTCGCCATCTGTCCGACCTCGATGAAACTGCCGCGGTCGAGCAGCATTCGGATTCGTTCGCGGGGGCCGGGCAGACCTTTCTCCGCGCGCCGTGCGATCGCCCTCGGGCTTCCCGGATTCAGCGATTGTTCGAGCCGAACCTCCAGGTCAGCGAGCAGTTCCGCCGTGGTCCTGGTCATGTGAGATTCCTCCTCGAGACGCACCCGCGAGCGGACTGCACTCCCGGAGCGCCGGTAGTTGCCTCATCGGAGACCGTACGTGCACCGACCGGGGTCTGCATCGGTGAACCGACTGGACTCCGAGCACCCACGACGGGCGCAACTACCCCTCCGGCGCAACGCGGGGTGGATGGGAACTGTCGGCCGGAGGCGCTGTGAGGACTCACAGACTTGATCGCCTCGGACGCGACGGGGCCTGCGGCTTGCCTCTCAGGTGATGCTGAACCACCAGTACGCGATCTGCGCGAGGCCCGACGCGATCGCGAAGATGCCAGGCTGAGCCCACTCGGGGATTCCCCACAGGCTGAGGTCGTCCATCACACCTCCGTCCTCACATCAGGGCCGAGTGGTCCACCGACCATTCTGAAGTCTCCCACGTGGCAATGGGCATCACGCGGGGAACGTCGAGATCGGGGTGACGCGGGCGGATGAGATGCCGGCCGGTAACTCCCCTACGAACCGGAGGCGATCAACAGGCTCAACACCTGCGCGACGAAGTTCCGCCACAAGTCCTCGGCTGACCCCATATCTCACTCCTTCATGCGGTTGTGAGCTGCGTTGTAGGAAAGTTTCTACCCCAATGTGTCGTCGATCGGTCGCTTCGACTCGCACTTCGGACAACCGAGCACGATGAAGTGGCCGCCGAGCGGACTCTCGCCCGGCTCGTCACCCCTCACCTCTGCCGCGACCATCCGGTGTCGTCAGAGGCGACGAAGCCCTCCATCTCCAAGAGCGGCAGCACAGCCCGAACCTGCTCGATCGCGACTCCGGACAGTTCGGACAGCTCCCGGACCCCGCGCGGCCCGACCGCCGGCAACGCCTCGTACACCAGCAGCGCATCCCCCGACAGTGCATCCAGATCGCGGACCACGTCGAGGCCTTCCCGCAGCCCGATCGGCCCGGCCTCCTCCACCACGTCACCGGCATTCGCGACCAACCGCGCCTCACCCTCCCGAATCATCCGATTGCAGCCCATCGACGACGCCGACGTCACCGGACCCGGCACCGCCATCACCGGTCGCCCCAATTTGCGCGCCCAACTCGCCGTGTTGCGCGCACCGCTGCGCCACCCCGCCTCCACCACGACCACCCCGTCGGACAGGCTCGCCACCAACCGATTCCGCGCCAGGAACCGATGCTTCGCCGGTGTAGTGCCCGGCGCGTACTCACTGATCACCGCACCGTTCTGCGCGATTTGCCGCAGCATGCGCGCATGCCCTGCCGGATACGCACGATCCACACCGCACGCCAGCACCGCGACCGTCAGGCCCCCGACACCCAGCGCCGCACGGTGAGCGGCACCATCGACCCCGAACGCGGCACCCGACACGATCGTCCACCCGTCGACGGCGAGATCACCGGAAATCTCGGCAGTCACGTGTTCGCCGTAGCCGCTCGCCGCCCGCGTCCCCACGATCGAGATCGCCCGGTCGGTCAGTTCGTCCACCGGCCGCGAACCGAGCACCCACAACGCCAACGGCGGGCCCTCGTCCCGTGACCGGGACAGATTCCCGAAACCGAGAAGCCGCCACTGCGGCCACTCGTCGTCGTCCGGCGTCACCAGCCGGCCACCCATTCCCGCCACCAGTTCGAGATCGTGTGCGGCGGTATCCACATGCGCCCGGGCAACCGTGCGCTCCCCCAGCATCTCCGCCAGATCCCGCTCCCGCACGGCCCGCGCAGCCTCCTCCGGGCCCACGTCCTCCACGAGACGCGACAGCGCCGGACACGGCCCCTGCACCACCTTCGACAAGTACGCCCACGCCAACCGACGCGGATCCTGAACCCCACTCCGATCTCCTGCACCACTTCGGCTTTCCACCGTCACTGGAAGCTCCGATCACGAAACCCCAAGGCGGTGATCACCTGTTCCGGACCCGGCATGTCGAGTCCTGCCAGATCACTCACCGTCCAGGCGACCCCTAGAGCACATAGATAGCAGTTGTTTCACAAGGCGCAGCACAAGCCGACCGGGAGGTGTCGGACAAGACCCTTAATGTTTCTTCCGTACCGACCACGGGGTCGGTATACGGGCACGACGAGAGGCACGCGCATGACGGCAGCACCATGGACCACCGAACAGGTCGACGGCAAGGTTCGATTCTCGAACGCCACCGGCAGCAAGGCGGTGGCAATCACCATTCAGGGACTCGGGACCGACTTCAACGACGCCGTTCCCCACCCCATCGACAACGGCGAACACTTCGACCTCAAGCTCGACGGCGGTGCCCGCGTGTACCGCATCTTCTGGCTGACCACGGAACCGAACCGTCAGTACCAGTGGGACTACACCCGCTAGACACCACAGAACGGCCCCCGCCTCGACGTGTGAGGCGGGGGCCGTGGCCTGTGTGGACGGGTGCGGGGTCACGCGGCTGCCAAGGCCACCTTGGCGATGCCGAGGGGCTTGTAGACGTCAACCCCGAAACGGCCCTCGCAACGTGCGCGCAGTTGGTTGCGCGAGAAGTCGTCACCGACCGACTCGGACCACTGCACCCGAACACCCTTGTCGACTGCCACAGCCAGAGCCGTGGGGTCGAACAGGACGCCGGTGCCCACCGGAACGGCCGCCGAGACGGCCACGTTGAGGCCCCACAACCGCGTGTCGGCACGATCGACGGGCAGGGACGACCCGAGGTCGGGTGTGCCGTCCTGGCGACGTGAGAGTTCGATTCCCTCCCAGTCGGTCGGGTGCAGAATGATCGACGTCGCGCGGTGGCCGACGGTCTCGATCGCGGTGAGCGCCCGGCGCACCGTGGCGGTGGCGTCGGTGAAGAACGGCACCGACTGGATACCCGAGGTGTTGAGAATGCCCCGGAGGTTGGTGCCGGTGCCGGATCCGCCGATCACCTGCGCCTCGACGGCCAACTGAAGGCCGTACTGCAACTCGGTGGTCACGAACGCGTTGAGTGAACTGTTGTCCTCGAGCCAGTACGAATCCACCGGCTCGGACAGGTGGGCAATGACCTGTAGGCGGCCCTCGATATTGGTCACGCCGTACACCGACGTCGGCTTGACAGCCCCCACGGCGACCGGGGCGGCGTTGTTCGTCCGCGTGGTCTGGCGCAGGTACCCGTACACCGGCGGCCGGGAGTGCACCGGCAGCACGTCGAGGGCACTTGTGCCCACCTTGCCGATCTCGTAAATGGTGTTGTCGAGGGGAATCCCCACGATGGCGTCACCCGAGGCGGCCACGGCCTTGGTCAACGGGTCGGAACCCGCCATTTTCGAGACGATTGCCCGCGTGGTCGCGGCCGACTTGAGGTTGAGGCGCACGCCGGTGTCGAGGGCACCGCCCCGGCCGTGTCCCGCCGTGTCGTCGAACTTGCGCAGGGTGGCGGCCGAATCCACAGCCGCCTTGAGCTTGGTGTCGAGGCCGTCGAGGGCCGTCGACGCCTCGGTGAGCGCGGTCGTCACCGCCCCCGCCTCGTCGCCGAGGGCCGCACCGCCCCCGGCCGCCTTGATCGCGTTGGTGACGTCGTACGCCGCCGTGACGAGCGCCTGTCGGCGGTCGGTGAGCTTGCCGGTGTCCTCGTTGGCCGCCTTGATCGCGGCGCGGAGTGAATCGAGCTTGATACGCATGGTGATCCTTAAGGACTCACGCGCCGATACGGCGCGTTGTGATGGGAGGAGTCCTCACGGGCCGGTTCTACGGTTGGCCGGGATCACCCGACGGGCCGCCTATCCGGTTGGCAAGGGCGAACGGGTCAACGGTTCGGTCTGTCCAGGGGACGCCCGCGTGGCGTTTCCGTTCGCACCCACGAGAGTACAGGGCCGGGGCGTGAGATCAACTGTGGCGCAAGGGTGTTACCCCTAGGGACTAGCGCCAGTACCGTTCGTCCCAACCCCACGACGCCTCACGCGTCATGAGTACCGAACCCTCGTTGGGTACGCCTACCTCGACCATGGCCTGTTCGTCGTCCTGCGCGGCCTCGGGACCGGCCGCACGGCGGTCCGCCTCGGCGTCCACGAGGCCCAATAGGCGCGCCTGTTCGCCCTGCTCGTCGGTGTTACTCATGGTTGCCCTTTCCGGTGGCCCGTGCGGCACCCTCGCGGCCCGTCTTGACCCGGTGGTGTTCGGTGCACAGCGATTGCAGGTTGGTGTAGTCGTACGGCGAAATGTCGGGGTGATCGGCAAGGTTGAGCCGGTGATCGACCTCGTGGGCCAGGCCCTTGCACCCCGGCCACGCACACAACGGGTTCGCCGTGAGGTGGATCATGCGCACCCGCGCCCACCGGCGGCGGTTGAGGGTGGTTCCGGTGCGCCACGCCGACGCCGCGAACGGCGGAAAGCACGCGGGGCACCTGCCGCCCGTCTTGTACGGCTTGTGGCAGCGTGAGCAACGTGACGGTGGCCTCGTGGGCATTGGCCTACGCCTCGTCGTCCTCGACGGGTTTGAGGGCGTCCTCGGGTGAGTCGGCGTCGAAATCCCAGTCGTCGGGCACCGGCGGCTTCTCGGCGTTGACCTCGTTCGACGGCGCAACCCCGAACAGATCCTTGTGGTAGCTCGCGCAGACCCGGCGTGCCCGGTCCTCGCCTATGTGCTTGCCGAGGGCGACGGTGCACCGGCCGTGGTCACCTTGGAATCCCCACGCGATCTTCGCCGCGCCCTCGCCGAGTGTCCAGTACAGCCGCAGGTTGAACGCGTCGACGTCGCGGCCGTCCCCCTCGGCCTTGAGGCTCACGATGCCGAGGGCGGCCATGTCGAACCGCAGGGCCAGGGCGTCGAGGTCGGTCATCGTGACCCCGGTGGGACGTACTTGGGTGCCGGTGGGACGTAGTCGGGCGAGAACGGGTTGTCGTAGTCGCTGGCCGGGGCGTCGGTGGCCGGGGCCTTGGATGCCGCGCCCTCACTCGTGGGGTTGAGACCGAAACCGCTTGCTTGCTGGCGGTACTCGACCAACAACTTGGTGAGTAGGCGCACCTCGGGCCGCTCGATTTTCTTGGTGGTCACGGCCCCCGCAGCGTCCCGAACCTTGACCATCTGGCAAAATCCGTTCTTGCGCAACATCTTTCGTATGCGGACGATATCGGACCATGTTTCGACGAGGTTGATGAGCATTGCCCGGTCCGCCGGTTTGAGCCAACTCCGGATCCCCGAACCGTCCACGAGGCGGTCCCATTCGGCCGACGCCTCGGGAGTGAGGTCGGCAGGCTTGTCGGGAACGCCACGCTCGACGCCGGTCGGTTGGACCTTGCGGCCCCCGGAATCCCGGCCAGGGCTACGGCCGTTGAGTAGCTTGAGTGCCGCCGGTTTCGCTGCTGGCATGTGCCCCTGCCTCGTGTCGTGGGTTGGTGTCGGGGTCCGAGTCGGGGCCGCCGGTGCACGACGGCCCCAACCTCGAATCACCTACCGCAGTGCGCCTCAACGGAAAGGGAAAGACGCACCGTCACTGTACCGCGTTTTGTACCAGGTGGCACGGGGTGCCCGGCCGTGGCACGCAGTGCCAACCGCTAATCGGATCAAGTCCGCCGAGGCCCAATTAGTGGCGGCCCGAGGGCCGGAATCCGGGGGGCATGGCCGCTGAGATGTCGATTCCCGGCCCTGAGAGCCACGCTCACAGCCGTTTTCCCAGGTTGAGCGCGTGTATGCGACCGGAACGAAGGGGTGCACGATCAACTGAGGGCCTTTATGATTCCGACCCCCACCCCCTCGGCGGCACCGAGTGCGGCCACGTGGCACGCAGTGTCACGACGTCGGCCGTGACACTGCGTGCCAACGTTCAGTCGTCGGCGTACTCGGACCGTAGCCACTCGATCACCGAGGCCATGTCCCGGCGGGCCTGTTCTCGGCGTTCGAGCATTCGCCTATCATTGGCATTCTCGCGCTCGTCACGTCGTCGTTTACTGGGCGACAACTTGAGCCGAGTCCGGCGGCGGTACTGGCGCACCGCCTCGTTGACCTCGATCGTCCACGGATCGTCACGCCCTGGCATCGTCACCGCCCTCGTCGGCCTGTGCCGCTGCCTGTTGATCGGCCGCCGCCTGCGTGACGGCCAACGCCTGCCGTAGTTCGTCCTCGACGTTCTCGTACCCGTTGACCTGGCCGATGATGCCGAGGGCTATCTCGGCCAGTGCGTTCATCGTGCGCGCTATGCGCCGTTCCTCTGGTTGCTCGGCCAGTTCCTCGGTGATCGCCACGAACGGCAACGGGTCGCCCCTGTGGGCGGCAACGAGGGCCAGGGCGTACCGAGTGGCGCGCACGTGGTCGACGGGGGTGGTGGTCAAGTGCTTGGACATGGGTGGATCCCTTCGATGGTGGTTACTGCCAGGACAGGTAGTTGGGTGCAAAGGTCATGCGGATACTCGCGCCGGGGCCGCCGCTCACGATGCTGGCCAGGACTGTCGAGGACTCACCGGCCGGTAGGGCGGCGAAATCCCACGTCCGCAGCAACAACCACGCCCGGTTACCGTCCCCGTCGGTGGCGGCCATGCCGTTGGGGTCGGTGACGATCGTGAGGCGTTGGCCGGTGGCCAGGGCCTCGACCTCGGTGACGTGATCGCCCACCCCGACGGTGGCCTGTGCGGGGCCGGTGATCTCCCACGTCGGATACGCCGGAACCTCACCGGGATTGAGGACGGTGGCCGAGGCCAGCGCGTTGGCCCGTGAGATCACGAACGGCGGGGCGGCGTTGGTCGGCCCGTAGTAGTTGCCCCCGCCGGTGTCCGAGTACGGGAAGTCGTACACGACCGGCGCACCCTGCCAGAACGGGTGATCGGCCCCGAGAGTGAGTTCATAGTCGGCGCGGCCGTGTACGTCTCGCATGGGGCCGTCGTCGGTGACGTCCTGTAGTCCCTCGAGACGTCCCCGGAGGGTCCGAGGGCCGTTCGGTGCCGACACGGTGACGAGGGACGACGCCAGGGGTGAGAACGCCCCTTTGAACGTCCGGTCGAGGTCCACCCACGCGGCACCCTTGCGGAACCGGCCGTCGGGGCGGCTCTGCCACGTGTCGGCAACGGTCACCTGTGCCCGCAGGGTCGACGGATCCCACTTGATGCCGCCGACACGTCGCCCCGGTGCCCGCGCCGTCCGGGTGTCCTGGCGGTGGAACGACGGCAACAAGACACCGCCAAGGCCCGCCGTGAGTACGACCCCCTCGGTGCCGTTGACGAGATCGAACACGGTGCCGTTGATCCCGGTGACCTTGATCCCGGTGACGGACTCACTCACTGCGCTCATGGTCGGTCCCTCTCGTTGGTGGGGGCGAAGTGTGGACCCGTGGACCCGTGGACCCTCGACCCCGTGGGATTTGAGTCGATCGGTGGCCACGGCCCTCGAACCGCAAAACCCCAGGTAAATGTATGTATTTATATGAATCACGGGTGAGGCAGAATTAACCGTTTCTCAGACAGACCCCCGTAGGGTCCACGGGTCCACACATCGTCATGAGTCGGCCCCTCGGTCGGCGTTCCACTGATAGGTGGTTGTCTTGGTGTGCGAGTCGGGGCCGTGTGCCACGGCACCCTCATCGACGAGGACCGCCAGGGCCTCGGCGCAGTAGAGCCGCCAAGGGCTACCGGGCTTGCCCGACGCCTTGATATCGCGCGCCGTGAACACCGTCCCCTTGCGCTTGGACAGGTACCCGTGAATCGACACCGCCGCCGCCTCGATTGCCTTATCCCGTGTCGCCCGTTCGCCCTCGGCGCGGTGCACGTCGGCGGCCCCACGGGCCTCGTGTGCGGCCTTGTGGGCTGTGGTGATCGACTTGCGTACCGCCGCCCGCACCCGGTCGCTGTGCTCGAGCAACAGGCCCGCAAGTTCCCAATCGTCATCGGACACGTCGGCGCGGCCGTGCAGGACGGCCACCGCCGCCGCCAGCTTGAGGCGTACGAGGTTGCGGTGCGCGTCGATCCCGGTGAGGGCACCGGCGGCCTCACGCTGTACCGCCCGCCGATCGGCCCGAATCTGTTTCCGCACCGCCTCGGTCACGCCCATGTACACGTACTCGTCGTCGCCCGTGCGCTTCCACGAGGGTGCCGGAATTGGCAACGTGTCCGGCACCCCGTCGTCCTCGTCGGGCACCGCCGGATCGGACGTGGACACCCACACGAGGCGTTGCGGCAGTCCGCCGTCCTCACCCGCAAGCAACGGTTCGGCCCGCTCGGGCTGTACGCCGAACGTCACCGCCGCCCGGTAGGTGAACGCGGCCACCTCGGACCGGCGTTCGACCGACTTGGTGTGTACCCCAAGGGCTTTGCCGTCCCACAGCTTGCGCAGTTCGCTACTCAACGTCGACGATTCACGGCGCATGAGGGCCGTCACTTGGTCGATTTCCGAGAAGTCCACCCACGCCGCCCGCCGGATCGTGACGAGTTTCAACCGCTCGGTGACCTTGCCGGTGTCCTCGTCGGTGTGCGGCACCTTGCGCCAGTCCCGAAACAGCGTGGCCAGGGCCTCACCCGAACCGACGGTGATCGGCGTGAGGGCGTCGTCGACGGTTTGCCCGGCGTCGATTAGGCCGTCGTCCACGGAGGGATCACGAGGCCACGACAGGATCGGCTTACCCCCGCCCCCGGCACTGATCCCCTTACCTGCACCCGAACCCCCGACGAGGGCCACCAGCGAGTTGATCGACGCGTCACCGCCGACAATGGCGGGCAGGCGCACCCACCACGGCGTCAACACGGTGGCGTGGGCCAGGGCCACCAACAGGGCCGACCACGGGCCAACGAGGCGGATCCGGGCCTGTTCGAGAATGTGCGCCGTCACCGGCGAGAACTCGAATACCTGGCGCATCAACTCGGGGTCGTGCGGGTCGGTCGAGGTCACCGGCACGTCGAGGACCGCCTCGGCCACGTCCCATGTCGCTCCCGCCTCGTCCGAGTACGGGATCCCGAGTGCGGTGCACGCGGCGTCGAGGTCACCGTCGTGACGTACGGCGGCCACGTACTGCGCTTTCGAGTAGGTGCCCCCGCCCCGCAACCCGGCGGGTGGGTTGTCGGTCCACACGTGCAACGGGGCGTGTCCGTTGGCGGCGTCGAATCTGCCCTCGGTGCACCCCACCTCGTGGGCGGTGGCCGATTTGCGGCTGTCGTGCGGCCCCGGTGCGGTCCACTCGGGGCAACCGCACGTCGAGACGCGCCCCGACGCCGCCCACCCGTCGGCGGCCAACAAGTCGGCCCACGGTGTCACGGACGCCCACGCGTCGATCGGTGAATTGCCGGTGCGTTCGGCGGCCTTGGCGGTGCGTACGTCGGCCTGTGCGGTGATCCTGGCGTGCAACCACGTCGGCAGGGGACGGATACCCCCGCGCCACGCGTACGGCCCCTCGTCGCGGGACGAGGGCGGCATGAGTACCTGGCGGTTGGCGTAGTACGCCGTCCACCCGTCGACGGTGTACGCGCCGGTGCCCTCGGGCAACTCGACGCCCTCGGGCACGGTGAACCAAAAGTGCCCGCCGTCCTTGTGCACCCACGTTCCCGAGGCGTCACGCTTGCCCGGCGTGTCCACCGTCGGGGTGATCGTCTCCCCGGCCTCGGCGGCGTGAGCGGCTTGGAACGCCTCGACGTCGGCCCCGTTGTCGGCGTCGACCACGACGAGGCGGGACCGGCCGACCTCGACCCCGAGGTTCACCGTGTCGACGCCGTACCGCTTGCCTGCGGCGGCCACGTAGGCGTCGAGGCGGCCCGTATCCGTCGTGGCCAGGTGGACGCCTGCGGACGACCGCACGTTGACCCACCGGGGGTTACCGGCGGCCTTGGCGGCGGCCTGCGCCACCTCGTCGTCCTCGCGGCGTGCCGCAGGTGAGCGCATATCCAACGGGGCCTTGGCGTTCGGCTCGACGAGCACGATGTGCAAACCGGCCTCGGCCAGTGCCCGCACGTACCCCCCGAGGTCCGTCTTATCGCCCGGCGCGCGGGATCCGAGAACGTCGTCGGCGTTCATGACGCCACCGCCTTGGTGCACGTAGCGGCGTGACGGGACTCGAATACCCACCGGTGATCCCGCAGCCAATCGCGTTCCTGCACGATGCTTGCCCACCCGCACTCGGGGCAATCGGGCAGGATCGACCACGGTCTCTTGACGTACGCTTGTGACGTCATCTGAGTTCCTATCTGCTCGGCCTTTGCCTCGGGTTGGTCCCCCGGGGCAGAGGCGTTTCTAGGGGGCCGTAGGCCCTGCCTGGCGGGCAGATGGGGCGTGTCGATCACTGCGGTGGGGTGTGGCCGTAGCTGGCGACGTAACCCCACCACGCGGCCACGATGCCGAGGACGGTGTACGCGGTGATCACGACGCCACCGCCTTGGCCCTGGCTGCAATGAGAACGCGCAGGCGGTCACGTTGAGCCGGAGTGAGCGGCGGGGCCTTGTCGACGACGGCGCGCACGACGGCAGCCATTTCGGGGGTCACTCGGCACCGCCGAGGCCGAACACGCGGTCGACCTCGTTGAGATCGACGCGCACGGTACGAGGACCGAGGCGGTGGCCGGTAAGGGTGCCGTCGGCCACGCGTCGCCACACCGTGGCCTTGCTGGTGTTGAGGTACCGACCGGCCTCGGTGAGCGACACGAGTCGGCGGGTGGGGGCGTTGGTCGCCATTGCGGATTCTCCAAACGAGTCACGGACAGGTAGGCGTTTCCGTGATTTCGTTTGGAGGGCTCTCACCTCGGCACCGTTGGCGTATCAACCTCGAACCGGTGCGCTTGATTCAGACGGTACAGCGGTTACGACTAGACCGCAACTACCGAAATCCGTTGTGTCACTTGATTATGCATCAACGTTGAGCCAATCAATCCCGATCGTGGCGGCGAACGACTCGGCCGTAAACGAGTGGCGGCCACGGCCCAACGGGTGCAACGTGACGGTGACCAGGGCGTCGATCACGGCCCGCTTGCGCGGGGTCGTCAGGTCGGCCCACGCCGCCGCCACGTCGCCACTCGTGACGAGCGGGGCCACGAGGTCGGCGGCCCCGGCGTTGGCCATGTCGGACTCGAGTTCCGCCAAGCGCGTGCGCACGCGGTCGTTGACGGCGCGGAACTGTTCACGGGTCATCGCGTCGTCGGCGTAGTCGATCGCCAGGGCCTTGAGGCGGCGGCGCAGGGTATCGGCCTCGGCGGACAGGTCACGGGTCGATTCCTCGACCTCGGGCGCGAACACCTCGAGGGCGTCGGGACGCGACAACCGTTCGACGATCACGGCCTCGACGTATTCCTCGATCGGATCCGCCTTGCGGGCCAGGTGGCCGGGGCGCTGTCGGCACCGGTACGTCCGATAGTGCCGCCGCGCTCCCCCGGTGTGGACCGAGGCCCCGTCGTTGCACGCCCCGCACCGGGCCACACCGGTGAGTAGAGCCTGCGCGTTGAGCGGTTCCCGCCGCCGGTCGGGTGAGACGAGTACGCGCACCGCCGCCCGCCAGGTGTCCTCGTCGACGATGCCGGGCCACTCGGCGCGGCCCACGACGAACGCCTCGGGGTCCTTGCGAAACGCGCCATTCGACCCCTCGGGGCGGTGGCGGCGCAGGCCCGCGTTGCGTGGGTTGAGTAGGACGTCACGGGCACCCTCGCGCGCCCACGTGTTCGGGGTGCCGTCCCGTTTGTTCTGCGTGGACGACAGGCCCGCCGCGTTCCACGCGCGCGCCACCGCCGTGACCGGTTCCCCCGCCAGGATCGCCGCGTAGCCCTCACGGATTGCGGTGGCCTCGCTCTCACGGATCGTCACCCCGTCGCCCTCGTAACCGAACGCCCGGCGGCCACCCACCCACCGGCCCTGCGTGGCCGCCTGCGCCACCGCCGACCGCTGGCGGGCCGACTTGCGTTCGACCTCACCTTGGCCCACCGACGCCAGGATCCGGGCCACGAGGCGGCCCCCGTCGGTCGAGGTGTCCACACCGTCGGACGTCGTGACGACGGTGACGCCATGAGGCTTGCACCGGTCCATCACGTGTTCGAGTTCGGCCAGCTTGCGTAACAGTCGGTCCATGTGGCGGGCCACGATGACGTCGACGCCGCCCTCGTCGACGAGGCGCAACATGTCCTCGAACCGGGGCCTCGGCTTGCGGGACGTGGCCGAGACGTCGTTGTCGATGAACCACTCGACGATCGTCCACCCACGTTGTGCCGCAAGTGTTTCGACGTCACCGCGTTGGCGGTCGACGCCGTACTCGTTGCCGTCTCGGTCCATGGATTGCCGCAGGTAGGCCGCCACTCTCATAACTGCGATCATACGGTCCAGGCGACTCGCAACGCCCGATCGGCACCTCGGGCCGTGATCAGCCCCTTCCGCAGCGCGCGTTCCACGGGCGCCAGCGCGGGCCGCGCCAACCGGAACTTCTGCCGCAGGGCGGGCCCAGGCACCTCCGCATTGGTGCGCCACCCGTAGTCGCTCCACCGCTCCCCGGCGGCGGCCCGCGCCTCGGCCACCCGCTGCCGGACGTCCTCGGTGCTCTCCCCGACCTCGTCGATGAACGCCCCGGTCGCGACGGCGTGCATCCGCACGCGCAGATCCACGCGGTCCATCAGCGGTCCCGACAGTTTCCCGAGGTAGCGACGCCGCGCAGTGGGTGCGCACACACAGTCGGCTTCCCGTGCGGGCGCGCACGGGCACGGATTGGCCGCGAGGATCAGCTGGAAGCGCGCCGGATAGCGGGCGACCCCGTCCCGTCGCGCGATACGCACCTCCCCGTCCTCGAGTGGGGTCCTCAGGGCTTCGAGCACCTTGGTTCCGATCTCGGCGCACTCGTCGAGAAACAGCACCCCACGGTGAGCGCGACTGACGGCTCCGGGCTTCGCGACACCGCTTCCACCGCCGACGAGCGCGCTCACGGACGCGGTGTGGTGGGGTGCGATGAACGGCGGCACGTCGATGAGGGGACGCTCGGGCGGCAGGAGCCCGGCTACGGAGTGGATTGCCGTCACCTCGAGCGATTCGCTCTCGGTGAGCGGCGGTAGAACTCCGGGAAGTCGTTGCGCCAGCATCGTCTTCCCCACGCCGGGTGGGCCGGTGAGCATCAGGTGGTGCGCACCGGCCGCCGCCACCTCGATGGCCCAGCGTGCCTCGGCCTGACCCACCACCTCGCTCAGATCGGCGCGCACCGGTTGCGCGACCCACTGCACCGGCTCCGGATACTCGAGGTCTCGCTCCTCCCGCAGCCACGCGATCGCCGCCCGCAGGTCGTGCGCGCCGAGCACCTCGACTCCACCGACCAGACCCGCCTCGGGCAGCGACTGCACCGGGACCACCACCGTTGCCCACCCGGCATTCTTCGCCGCGAGCACCGCGGGCAGAATCCCGCGCACCGACCGGAGCCGCCCGTCCAGCGCCAGTTCTCCGAGCAGAACGGTCTCGCGCAGCCGCTGCCGCTTCACCTGCTTGGCTGCATCCAGCACGGCAGCGACGAGCGCGAGATCGTAGACCGACCCGACTTTCGGCAGCGTCGCCGGCGACAGCGCGAGGATCACCTTCGAATCCGGCCACTCCTCGCCCGAATTCGCCACCGCGGCCCTGATCCGGTCCCGGGCCTCCTGCAGTGCGGTGTCCGGCAGCCCGACCAGATGCACAGCCGGAAGCCCGCGGCCGATATCCGCCTCGATCTCGACCAGTTGACCGTCGACCCCGGTCACCGCCACCGAGTGTGCTCGCCCCAGTGCCATCAGAACGCATCCCGGACGTGTTCGATCTGGGGCTGCGGACCGTGTCCGATCATGATCGCGACCACGTCGAACCGCACCCGCGACCAGTGCCGGCCGGAGTCCCGCAACCACTCGACGGCCAGCAGGCGGATCCTGCGCTGTTTCGAGAACGTCACCGCCTCGGCCGGACTGCCGTACCCCAGGCCGCGGCGGGTCTTCACCTCGACGAAGACGAGCCAGTCTCCCTCTGCCGCAATGAGATCGACTTCGCCGTACCGAGATCGCCAGTTCCGGTCGACGATCTCCATGCCCGCCTCGGTGAGATACCGGGCGGCCAGATCCTCCCCATGCGCTCCAAGCGCGAGATTGTGCGCCACAGCAGCCTCCACCCCGTCCCCCGGCGGCCCACCGATGCGAACCGCGCCTCTCGCACCACCGTGCCCGACGCGAATTCCGGAAGATGCCCTCGAACTGGGCGAACGAATTGGGCTGTGCATGAAGCGCACGTTGTGGACAACTCGCCGCTCAGGAGGAAGTGTTCACCCCAAAGGACCAGGCCAGGGCTGTCAAGTCGGTAATCGAACGGTCAGCCGACCGCGGGCATCCAGCGGCGCGCGAGAGACGCTACCCACTCGGCGGCCTCACCGGGATCGTCGGGCGGCGACTCGACGAGGACGAGTTCGTCGACTCCCGCATCGACCAGCGCCTCGACGTCGGCGGGATCCACCTCGCGCAGGGCGACCGCCAGGCGCAGCTCCTCGGGGTCACGCCCCGCGTCCCGGCACAGTGCCTTCATCTTCTGGATCCGTTCGGAGACGGCCGCGACGCCGTCCAGGTTGAACCCGTACCAGCCGTCGCCCCATGCCGCGACCCGGCGGAGCGCCGCGTCGCTGTTGCCGCCGAGCACGACCGGAATCCGGCGATCGCGCACGGGTTTCGGATTGACCCGCACCGAATCGACGCGGACGAACTCACCCTCGAACGTCGCGACGTCGTCACGCCACAACGTGCGCATCGCCGCGACGTATTCGGCGGCCCGCTCGCCACGGCCCTCGAACGGAATACCGAGCGCCGCGAATTCTTCCCTGGACCAGCCGATGCCGACACCGAGCGTCAGCCGGCCACCACTCATCAGATCCAACGTCGCCGCCTGCTTGGCCATCATGACGGGATTGTGTTCGGGCAGCAGCAACACACCGGTGGCCACGCCGATCGTGTGGGTGGCAGCGGCGGCGAAGCTCAGCCCGATCATCGGGTCGAGCCAATCCGCGACGGCGGGGACCGCGATCCGGCCGTCGTCCGCGTACGGATACCGCGACTCCGACCGGTCCACCATCACGACGTGCTCGCCGGCCCACAGCGTGGCGAATCCGCTGTTTTCGGCGGCAACTGCAACCGAGTCGATCACCGCGCGACGAGCGCCGGTACCGATCCCGAGTGCGTGCAACCCGAGGCGCATCGGCCGATCGTCTCACAGTTGCCCGGCCGAAGTGGCTGACTTCCGGGACGCGCGCTCCTAGCCGCGGACGTCGAGGCTGCGGGCGTAGTGCTCCTTGAACACCTCGAGGTGCGTCCAGGTCTCCAAGGCCATCACACCGTCGATCGTCCGGATGTGCTCGGCGAGGGAGTAGAGGTCACCCGACGAATCGGCGGCGACCGTGCCGATCAGGTCGAATCTGCCGAGCGTCCGCGCCAGGAACTCGATACCCGGCAGGGCCTCGATCTGCGCGCACGCCTCCCGGTCCCGCGATCCGAGGCTGACACCGATGCCCATCGCGAGGGTTCTGCCGCCGCCGCGGCGCTTCACGACCGCTCCGACGCGCAACGCGGTGCTGTCGATCAGATGGTTCACTCGATTCCGTGCCGCACTGGGCGAGAGCCCGGTGCGCTCGGCCAGTTCCAGAAACGGCATCCGTCCGTTCCGTTCCAGCAACTCGATGAGCGCGACGTCTTTCGCGTCCAGTCGAACGTCGGCCCGTAACGCGCTCTTGGGCATGAAGATTCCCTTGATGACATCGGCGTAGAACAGCGTGTTGACGGTGCGGACACCGGGTTCCGCACGGATCGTGGCGATGGCGTCGTAGAGGTCCCGCTGACTGGGGACGCGCAGTTCGGCGATGATGTTGTACTGCCCGCTCACGGCGGAAATGTAGACGGCCGCCTCCGACGCGCCGAGCGCCTCGGCCACCGGACCCACCGGCCCCGACACGGCGACGGACACGTGTGCCATCGCCTTGAGGCCCAGCAACTCGGGGTGGGCGACGGCAACGACACTCACCGTGCCGGTGTCGAGCAGTGTCTGCACGCGCGTGGACACCGCGGCGCGGGGTGCGCCCACGGTCGCGGCGAGCTCCCGATAGGTCGCGCGACCATTCGACTGCAACGCCGCGATGAGCTTGGAATCCAGTTCGACACTCATGATGCCCCGAAGTTTCTCGATTTCTTTCTGCACTCCCGACAGAGAAGAAGAATCGCACACATCACCAGATTCTGCGAATCAGTGCGGATCTGCTTTAGAAGCCGAACACATTCGCCGCACAACACAGGATCCGAAACTTTGATGTATTGCGCAGCCCCTGGTCACGGCGTAATTTCCCTCCCAACCGGAACGTGACCCACACCACCATTTCGAAGGATCCCCATGCGCAAGTTGTTTCACCACGAGGCGTCCCCGCTCGACGCCACCGCCACCGTCTTCACCGGTGGCACGCTCCGCACCGTGGACGCAGACACCGAGGGCGCCGAGGCCTTCCTCGTCTACGGCAATCGGTTCGCCGCCGTCGGCACCGTCGCGGAATGTCGTGAGGAGGCGCGGCGGATCGGCACCCGGACCACGGACGTCATCGATCTCGCCGGCGCGACCGTCGTGCCCGGGTTCGTCGATCCGCACGCCCACCCCCTGATGTACGGCCAGATGCTCAGCTGGGTGGACTGCGGACCCGAGAAGGCGCACACCATTCCCGAGATCGTCGCGCTTCTGCAGGAGGCGGCCCGGAACCAGCCTGCGGGGATACCCGTGCGCGGGTACGGCTACGAGCACCGCAACCTCGTCGAGGGCCGTCACCCCACGAAGGAGGAACTCGACCGGGTCGGTACCGACCGCGAGGTGTACCTGATGAACGCCAGCGGCCACGGCGGCGTCGTCAACACCTTCACCCTCGAACTCCACGGCGTCACCCGCGACACCCCGAATCCGCCCGGCGGCGAGTTCTTCCGCGACGCGGACGGCGAACTGACCGGAGAACTGTCCGACGCCGCCTGCAACATCCTCACCGGCGTCAACGGCGTCAAGGTCGGTCATCACGGCCCGAACTTCCACCTCGAGGACGAACCCGAGGAGCATCTGCGGCAGCTCTCCGTGGCGCAGGAGAAGTTCCTGGAGGGCGGCGTCACCACGATCGGCGACTGCCAGGTGACGCGGCGCGAATTCGACATGTACCTGCGCCTGGCGGAGCAGGGCCGGCTCGAGACCCGCGTGAGCATGTACCTGCTCAGCCACCTGCTCGATCACGCGCTCGACACCGGATTGCACGGTGCGTTCGGCAACTCACGACTCGCGTTCGGGGGGATCAAGTTCTACGCCGACGGCACTCTCGGCGGATGGACCGCGTATTTCCCGGACGGGTACGTGGGCGACCCGTGCCGGACCGGACAGCTCTATCACGAGCCCGCCGACTACGCGGCGCTGATCGCGAAGGCACACGCCGTCGGCCTGCAGACGGCGACCCACGCGCAGTCGCCGACCGCGATCGACATGGTCCTCGACGCGATCGAGGCCGCGCAGAACGCGCATCCCGACGCCGATGCCCGCCACCGCATCGAGCACTGCGGATTGCCGACCCCCGAGCAGATCACGCGGATGCACACACTCGGTGTGTACCCCGTCAACCAGCCGCAGCACTACTACAACTGGGGCGAGGGCGTGACCGCGGCCATCGGCACCCCGGGTGAGCGTTTCAATCCCCTGGGCGAATTCGTCGAGGCCGACGTGCCGGTCACGATCAGTTCCGACGCGCCCGTCGCCGAGCCCAAACCACTCGAGGCGATCCAGGCCGCCGTCACCCGCATCACCCGGCAGGGACATCAACTCGGCTCGAACGCGTTGCGACTGACCGCCGCGCAGGCCCTCACCGCGCACACACTGAACGGGGCCCGCGCACTCGGACGGGAATCCGAGCTCGGCAGCATCTCCCCCGGCAAGCGCGCCGATTTCGTGGTTCTCGGCGCCGACCCTCTCACCGTCGACCCGCACGCCATCGCCGACATCGAGGTCCGGGAAACCTGGATCGACGGCGAATTGGCGCATTCCACCCGCAGCGACCTATTCTCGACCACTGCAACCACCGAGGATCAGTCATGAGTCACGACATTCAGATCGCGAAGGCCCGCAAGGCGGGTTTCGCGGCCTTCGTCGGCACCACCATCGAGTGGTACGACTTCTACGTGTACGCCACGGCGGCGGCCCTGGTGTTCGGTGAGATCTTCTTCCCCTCCGACACCGACCGCCTGACCGGCATCGCCGCCGCGTTCGCCACCTACGCGGTGGGCTTCTTCGCCCGCCCACTCGGCGGCATCGTCTTCGGACACGTCGGCGACCGGGTCGGCCGACGGACGGCGCTCGTCGTGACGCTCACCCTGATGGGCGCGGGCACGTTCCTGATCGGCGCACTCCCGACATACGCGCAGATCGGGTTCTGGGCGCCGCTGCTGCTCGTGATGCTGCGCTTCGTGCAGGGCTTCGCGGTGGGCGGCGAATGGGGCGGCGCCGTGCTGATGGCCGTCGAACACGCGCCGGAGGACAAGAAGACGTTCTACGGCGGATTCGCACAGCTGGGTAACCCCGCCGGCGCGCTTCTCGCCACCGGGTTCTTCAGTGTCCTCTCGACCTTCGGCGACGACGCCCTGCGGGACTGGGCGTGGCGGCTGCCGTTCCTGTGCTCGGCGCTGTTGATCGGTGTGGGGCTGCTGGTGCGACTGAAGGTGGAGGAATCTCCCGTCTTCGAGTCCGAGGTGCAGACGGGGACCGAACCCGAAGCGCTGCCGCTGAAGTACGCCATCGTCACCAACTGGCGCCCGATCCTGCTCGGGATGGGCATCCTGCCCGTCGCGGTGGGTGGCTACTACCTCGTGACGACATTCATCACGGCGTACGCCACCGACCCGGACGTCGGGCTGTCCGAAACGCTCGTCCTCAACGCGCTCAGCGTCGCCGCGGTGGTGGAGCTGATCGCCACGCTCGGGGTGGCGTGGCTCGGCGACAAGGTCGGCCGGATCCGCGTGGTGATCTACGGGTTGCTGGCCGTCGCGGTGCTCGCGGCACCACAGTTCCTGGTCCTGAAGTCCGGGTCGGTGGTCCTGATCTTCCTGACGTTCGCCGTCATGCGGCTCGTCCTGGCCGCGACGTACGGTCCGATCGCGGCGGTTCTGTCGCAGATGTTCCGGCCGCAGGCCCGGTACACCAGCATCTCTCTCGCCTACCAGGGCGCGGGCGCGATCTTCGGTGGACTGTCGCCGTTGGTGTCCACGCTCATGTACCAGGCCACCGGCAGCGTGTGGCCGGTGATCGGCCTCCTGATCGGAATGTGCGCGGTCAGCATTCTCTGCCTGCTCGTAGCGCCGCAGCACGTCGATCACGTCGACGGCGAGTCCGAACAATCGGTGGGCGACCTGGGCGCCGCCCGGGCTCCGGCCTCGAGCTGACAACCCCGTGACGGGAAGGGCCGGTGCTGCGTGCGCAGCACCGGCCCTTCCCCCTGTCAGGTGGGCCGGCCGTCCGAATCTGCCGGAGACACAGCGGCTGCCGGCGAGACGAGACCGGCGTCGTCGAGCGCACTCCCGGTGAGAACCCGACCCAGTTCGATCATCTCGGCGGCACGATGGAAGTCGAGACTGCGGCACGCGTTCCGGGGCACCCGAACGTGCACGTCCGGTGGGTACGCAGCGAGCTGATAGCGAGCCAACGTCGCCTGCATCACGTCGAGCGAACGGTTCATCACCGCGAACCGGCTGAACTTCGGGACGGCCACGGCGTCGCCCTCGACCACGGTCTGATCGCCGATCACCTGGTCGTCCTGCTCGTCCGACGGATCCGGATCGGTGTGGGCGGCGCCGAACCGTCCGACGACCGACCGCACGATGTCCAGGTCACGCAGCTGCGCGGCGCTCCGGCGGAACCGTGCCACCCACTCGTCCACCGGCCGCGAGTCCGCGCTGACGTTCTCCGGTGCGAGGGAGCGGCCGTCCCTGTCCTCGGCGCTCAGGCTGATCCCGACGGTCAGGTCGGCGCTCACGGAGACGAGCGGCGCCATCGGCAGAGGGTCGAGCACCCCACCGTCGGCGAGTACCCGGCCGTTGAGCACATACGGCGTGATGACGCCTGGGATGGCGATCGACGCACGGATGGCCGCGTCGACGGGTCCTCGCTGGAACCACACCGACCGGCCCGCGGCGAGATCGGTGGCCACGGCCGTATACGGAATCGGAAGGTCTTCGATGCGGATCTCACCGAGCATTTCTCTGACCCGTTGCAGGATCTTCTCGGCGTGGATGGCTCCGGGTGCGGACACCGACAGGTCGAGAAGCCGCACGACGTCGAGCTGGGTGAGGCTGATCGCCCACCGGGTGAAGTCGTCGAGCTTGCCCGCGGCGTGGAGTCCACCGACGAGGGCACCCATCGACGATCCTGCGACACCGACGATCTCGAATCCGCGCTCTTCGAGTACCTGGATCGCTCCGATGTGGGCGTACCCCCGCGCACCGCCGCTCCCCAGAGCCAGCGCAACGCGCCTCGGTCCGGTCATCGGATGATCGTACGCGGACGAGAACTCCGGACTGTCAGGACAGACCGTTGTCCGGGAGCCGCAGGTCCGGCTTGTCGAGTTCCTCGATGTTCACGTCCTTGAACGTGATGACCCGGACATACTTCACGAAACGCGCGGGACGGTACATGTCCCACACCCACGCATCGGACATACGCAGCTCGAAGTAGATCTCTCCGTCCGCGTTGTGCGGCAGCAACTCCACCGAGTTGGCCAGATAGAACCGGCGCTCGGTCTCCACGACATAGGAGAACTGACCGACGATGTCCCGATACTCGCGGTAGAGCGACAGCTCCATCTCGGTTTCGTACTTCTCGAGATCCTCGGCACTCATCGGTCTCGGAGTCCTCCTGCTCTGGTGTGAATTGTCATCATCTCGCACTTCCGGAACTGTTATCCACTCGGTGTAGCAGCGCCGCGACGTTCGACCACGAGCGGCGGTGCTCCGGGCACGGGCCCAGCTCCTCGAGCGCCGCCAGGTGCGCGGGCGTGTTGTACCCCTTGTGGATCGCGAATCCGTAACCGGGATGTGTCTCGTCCATCGCGACCATCACCCGATCACGCGAAACCTTGGCCAGCACACTCGCCGCCGCAATGCAGGCCGCCGCGCCGTCGCCCCCGATCACCGGCAGCGACGGTGCCGGCAGCCCCGGGACGCGGAAGCCGTCGGTGAGAACGTAACCAGGGGTGGTCGAGAGCCCAGCGACCGCACGCCGCATGCCCTCGATGTTGGCAACGTGGACACCCATGCGGTCGACTTCCTCCGCCGGGAACGATACGACGCTCCACGCCACCGCGAGCCTGGTGATGGCCGGGAACAGCTCTTCGCGTGTGCGTTCGGTGAGCTTCTTCGAATCGTCGAGGCGCGCCAGCGCCGGATACGGCTTCGGTGCGAGCACGCAGGCCGCCACCACGAGCGGCCCGGCGCACGCACCCCGGCCTGCCTCGTCGACACCGGCCACCGGCCCGAGACCGCTGCGGACCAGGGCCGACTCCATCGTCCGCAGACCGGACGACCTGCGAATGACGATGCGTGGAGGCCAGGAAGTCACTTGCCCTGGATATCGGGTGAGCTGATCGTGCCCATCCGCGCCGGCGGCAACGCGATGAAGACCGCCTTACCGATCACGTTGTCGAGCGGGATGGTGCCTTGCATGTCGTCGCCCACGTGGTACCGCGAGTCCGCGGAGTTGCTGCGGTTGTCGCCCATCACCCACAGGTGGCCGTCGGGGACGGTGACCGGACCGAAGCAGCGTGCCGACTTCAACGCGGTGTCGCAGGCCTGCGAGCCGGGGACGAACGGGAAATCCATGACGACGTAGGGCTCGTCGAGCGGTTTGCCGTCGACCAGGATGCGGCCCTGGTCGTCGCAGCATTCGACGGTCTGACCGCCGGTGGCGATCACCCGCTTGACGAGGTCGTTCTCGTCCGGGGGGACCAGTCCGACGAGGGAACCGAGTTCCTGCGCACCGCGAATCACCACGTTGGAGGACCGGGTGGAGACGAAATCCTGCGACCACGAATCGGGGCCGCGGAACACGATGACGTCACCCGGTTGCGGTTCACCGAAGCGGTAACCGATCTTCTCGACCACGATGCGGTCACCGGTGCAGCCCGCGCACCCGTGCAGCGTCGGTTCCATCGATTCCGACGGAATGAGATACACCCGGGCGACGAACGTCTGCAACAGAAAACTCAGGACGAGTGCGACCAGAATCAGGATCGGCAACTCGCGGAGGAAGGAGCGGGGCTTCTTCTCGGGCTCTGCCGTACCGCCGTTCACGGCGGAGGTGGCGGCCGAATCGCCGGTGGTCTCGGATTCCGACGACAATGCCCGCTCCTTCGAAGAATCTGTCACGAAATCAGATTAGCCCGGCACTGCGAGTACGCAGTGCCGGGCTCATCGGAAAGGTCAGCGCTTTTCCTTGATCTTGGCGGCCTTGCCACGCAGATCGCGGAGGTAGTACAGCTTGGCGCGACGGACGTCACCGCGGGTGACGACCTCGATCTGCGCCAGGTTCGGGCTGTGGACCGGGAAGGTGCGCTCGACGCCGACACCGAAGGAGACCTTGCGGACGGTGAAGGTCTCGCGGACGCCGCCGCCCTGACGGCGGATCACGACGCCCTTGAAGACCTGCACGCGCTCCTTCGAGCCTTCGATGACCTTGACGTGCACGTTGAGGGTGTCGCCGGGACGGAACTCGGGAATGTCGTCGCGGAGGGACTTCTTGTCCAGGAAATCGAGAGTGTTCATCGGTGTTCCATCCTTGCGTTTTCGCAGGAGCAGAGGAACCGAGCGGCACCCGGACGTTCGGAGAACACCGGTGCTCGTCTGGTTCGTGCCCAGATCAAGTACTGCTGCCTGGTCCAGGCAACCCGTCCATTGTGCCAGACGCCACCGGGTGAAGAGAAATCGGCGGCGGCGCCGCGTGCACCACGTGGTCGAGTTCGACCTCCGCCGCCACCCTCGCGTGTTCCGCGGCTTCCTTCACGTGTACTGCGCTGGGAGTTCCCGCGATGAAGTCCTGCACGAAGATCTTGGCCCGGATGACGGGCCGACGCCACTTCCGCTCCCGTTCGAGTGCCCGGAGCATCCGCTTCGGCTTGGCGGTGTAGCGCCACCGCGCCCACGGTGCGCTCGGCCGGCTCAATCGGAGCGCCCCGATCAGCAGGATCGGGAAGATGAACAAGCCGAGCAGGCCGGTCCAGATCTTCCCCTTCAGCAGCACCACCGCCGCGATCAGCAGGTTGATCACGGACGACAACGCGATCGCGACCCGCACCCACGGATCCGGCGAATCCCGGAAGTCGGTGACGTTGATCAGTTCGAGCGGCCGGAGTCCGAGCAGCAGCAGACCCGTCACCGCGATCGCCACGAACACCGCATCGACCGACGTCCGGCCCTCATCCGCCCAGTACACGTCCTGCAGGTAGAAGATCAGCGCGAACTCGTCCAGCACCAGCGCGGCGCCGATCCCGAAGAACGTGGCGAGGACGGCGCCGGTGGTCTGGGTGCCGTCCTCGTACACGGCGATGAGGGAGACTCCCGACACGAGCATCGTCACGACACCGAACACCACGTGGTGGACGTGGTGCCCGCCGGGTTTCACGTTGCCCGGCCACCACGACACCTCGGCGCGGATCATCCGCACGCTCAACCGGATGAACAGGAAAGCCGCGAGAAACCCGAGCAGGAAAAAGAGCAGAGGCAGACGCCCGTGCCCGACGATTTCCCGATCCAGCCATTCGTACATCGGCATCCACTATCCCAGTAAAGAACTGGTCACTCCATCGAAAAGTGGAGGCTCGTGTCGGGATGGTGACCTCTCTACTTGCCGAACCCCGCCTTCCGCAGCGCGTCGGCCATCGAACCGCCGGGCGCCGGGCGGGTGTCACGCCCGCGATCGCGTCCACCCTGCTGCTGCGGCTTGCCGCCGCGCCGATCCTGCGGCTGCCCGCCGCCCCGCCGATCCTGCCGCTGCCCGCCGCTGCGGGGACCGTCGTTCTTGCGGCCGGCCCCGACCTCGTCGTCGAGTCGCAGCGTCAGCCCGATGCGCTGACGGGCCTCGTCGACCTCGAGGACCTTCACCTTCACGACGTCGCCCGACTTCACGACGTCGCGCGGGTCCTTGACGAAATTGTGGGACATCGCGGACACGTGAACGAGACCGTCCTGGTGGACGCCGATGTCGACGAACGCGCCGAACGCCGCCACGTTGGTGACGACACCCTCGAGCGTCATCCCCGGCTTCAGGTGCGACACCTTCTCGATGCCGGCCGCGAACGTAGCCGTCTTGAACTCAGGGCGGGGGTCGCGGCCGGGCTTCTCGAGCTCACCGATGATGTCGGTGACCGTGGGGAGGCCGAAACGGTCGTCGACGAAGTCTGCCGGGTTCAGGCTGCGGAGCGCCGACGTGTTGCCGATGATCTCGCGCACGCCGGTGCCGCTGGCGCCGACGATCTTGCGCACCACCGGGTAGGCCTCGGGGTGGACGCTGGACGCGTCGAGCGGATCGTCCCCGTTGGGGATGCGCAGGAAGCCCGCGCACTGCTCGAACGCCTTCGGACCGAGTCTCGCGACGTCCTTGAGTCCCTTGCGGCTGCGGAACGGGCCATTCTGGTCCCGGTGCGCGACGATGCTCTCGGCCAGCGAACCGGCGATACCGGACACGCGGGACAGCAGCGGCACCGACGCCGTGTTCACGTCGACGCCGACCGCATTCACCGCGTCCTCCACGACGGCACCGAGCGAACGGGCGAGCAGCGTCTCCGACACGTCGTGCTGGTACTGCCCGACGCCGATCGACTTCGGGTCGATCTTCACCAGTTCGGCGAGCGGATCCTGCAGGCGGCGCGCGATCGAGACTGCTCCACGGATCGACACATCGAGGTCGGGTAGCTCCGCCGAGGCGTACGCGGACGCCGAGTACACGGACGCGCCGGCCTCGGACACCACGATCTTCGTCAGGTTGGTGGCGCCCGACTTGGCGATCAGCTCGGTCGCCAGCGCATCCGTCTCGCGGGAGGCGGTCCCGTTTCCGATCGCGATGAGCTCCACGCCGTGCTTGGCGACGAGACCGGCGAGGGTGGCCAGGGAGGCGTCCCACTTGTTCTGCGGCTGATGCGGGTAGATCGTGTCGTAGGCCACCACCTTGCCGGTGGCGTCCACGACCGCGACTTTCGTGCCGGTCCGGAAACCGGGGTCGAGGCCCATCGTGGCGCGGGTACCGGCAGGTGCTGCCAGGAGCAGGTCGCGCAGGTTGTTGGCGAACACGTCGACGGCGTCCTTCTCCGCCGACTGTCGCAGCCGCATCCGGGTGTCGATGCCCAGCGTGACGATCATCTTGGTGCGCCACGCCCACCGGACGGTGTCGAGCAGCCACCGGTCTGCGGGCCTGCCGCGGTCGGCGATGCCGAACCGGCCGGCGATCCGGCCCTCGTAGACGGTGGGCTCGCCGGGGACGGGCTCCTCCGTGTCGGGTGCCAGGGTGAGCGTGAGCACCTCTTCCTTCTCGCCGCGCAGCACCGCGAGGATCCGGTGGGACGGGAGCTTGCCGAACGGCTCCGAGAACTCGAAGTAGTCGGCGAACTTCGCGCCCTCGGTCTCCTTCCCCTTGCGGACCGCGGACACCAGCTGCCCACGGGTCCACATCAGCTCACGGAGCTCACCCACCAGGTCGGCGTCCTCGGCGAAACGCTCGACGAGGATTGCGCGCGCACCCTCGAGCTGTTCGGCCGTGTAGGACGCCGGATCAGTGGACGGATCGGTGATCAGTGCGTCGGCGACGGGTTCGTGACCGGCTTCGCGGGCGATCTGCGCCTTGGTGCGACGCTTCGGCTTGAACGGCAGGTAGATGTCCTCGAGGCGTGCCTTCGTGTCGGCGGTCATGATCTGCCCACGCAACTGGTCGTCGAGCTTGCCCTGCGAGTCGATCGACTCGAGCACGGCAACCCGGCGCTCGTCCAGTTCCCGCAGGTACCGCAGGCGTTCCTCGAGCTGGCGGAGCTGAGCGTCGTCGAGCGTTCCGGTGACTTCCTTGCGGTACCGGGCGATGAAGGGCACGGTGGCTCCGCCGTCGAGGAGGTCCACCGCGGCCGCGACCTGTCCCTCCCGGACGTCGAGCTCCTCGGCAATGCGCTGGTTCACGGTCTTGAGAGTCACGGAAATGGACCCTACCGCTACTCTGGGACAATATCGTCGGCGGTGAGGCCGTCACGGAAATCTCGGGAGAATTTCATGTCCAGGCTGATCCGGTGCCTGACGGTCATGATCTTCCTGCTCGGCGCGCCGCTGGCCTGCACCATTCCGACCGAGACGAACTCGGTGGTCGACATCCCGGCGACGTCACCTGCCGTCGCGACCCCCGACCTCCTCCCGGCCGACGACCCTCCGGCGGGTGACGGTGTGACCGTGAGCCCCGAACCGTTCCCCTCCGCGCGGGTCCCCGTGTCCGCCCCCCTCACCGAACGCATCTCGGCTGCCGTCGCGACGGCAGCCGCCGAGCGCGGCGCCGACATGTCGATCGCCGTCCTCGACCGCGCCACCGGTGGCTATCTGGAGGGCGCCGCCGCCGAACCGGTCGAAACGGCGTCGTTGGCCAAGCTCTTCATCGCCGCCCAGATGTATCACCTCGACGCGCTCGGTGAGCGGCAACTGTCCGACTTCGACCGTCTCCTCCTGCAGCGGATGCTCGAATCGTCCGACGACGACGCGGCCAACACTCTCTGGGACGATCTCGGCGGCTCGGACATCGTCGTCGACGTCGCCGGGCGGTACGGACTCGCCGCGACCACACCGCCGTGGGACGGGTTGTGGTGGAACACCGAGACGACCGCCGCCGACCTCGTGACGTTCTATGCCGGGCTTCTCGACGACCGCGACGGCCTGGGCCCGGGTCGCATCGCCGAGTTCGTCGGGTACCTGCGCTCGTCGACACCCGAGGGGATCGACGGTTACGACCAGCGGTTCGGCATCCCCGACGGGTTGCCCGGCGAGAGCGTCCTCGGGGTGAAGCAGGGTTGGATGTGCTGTGTCGGTGATCGGTGGATTCACGTGTCGACGGGGCTGATCGGTGCGGACAACCGCTACATCGTGGCCGTCGCGTCGCGGGAGGACATCCGGTACGAGGACGACGAGGAGTCGTACCCGGACACCGCGATCACGGATGTCACCGAGGATTCCAGCGCCCGGCATGCACGGGACACGATGACCGGGTTCGTGAAGTCCCTGTTCCCCACCGGTGTCGTCGACGACTGGGCGCAGCCTCAGGGTTAGCGTCCGGGCAGGCCCGGAAGTCGTTTCAGGGCAACAGGTCCGGACGGCGTTCGGCGGTGCGTTGCAGCGACTGCTCGTGTCGCCACGCAGCCACCTTCGCGTGATCACCCGACAGCAGGACCGGCGGGACGTCGAGTCCGCGCCACGTCGCCGGCCGCGTGTAGCTGGGACCTTCGAGGAGGCCATCGGAGAACGAATCCTCTTGGTGGGACTGCTGATTCCCGAGAACTCCGGGGATCAGGCGCACGAACGCCTCGGTCATCACCAGGACGGCGGCCTCGCCCCCGATGAGGACGTAGTCGCCGATGCTCACTTCTTCGACGCGAACACGGCGGGCGGCGTCGTCGAACACGCGCTGATCGATGCCTTCGTAGCGTCCGCAGGCGAAGACGATGCGCTTCTCCCCCGCCCAGCGCTCGGCGGTGGCCTGTGTGAAAGGAACACCGGCCGGGGTGGGGACGACCAGCAGAGTGTCCGAGTCGCCGTCGCCCGCGGCGAGGACGTCGTCGAGGGCAGGCCCCCACACGGTGGGTTTCATGACCATCCCCGGCCCGCCGCCGTACGGCGAATCGTCGACGGCCTTGTGGACGTCGTGCGTCCAGTCCCGCAGATCGTGCACCTCGACGGAGATGAGGCCCTTGTCGATGGCCTTGCCGAGCAACGCCGCTCGAAGCGGTTCGAGGTACTCGGGGAAGATGGTGACCACGTCGAGACGCATGGTTACCGACTCACTTCCCGTCGGCGGATTCACCGAAGTCGGGGTCGAGCAACCCTTCCGGCGGATCGATCTCGACGACACCGTCCGCGACGGACACCGACGTGACGATCGCCGCCACGAACGGGACGAGAAGTTCGCCGGACTGGTCGCCGGCCCGGCGGATCGAGAGCAATTCGCCTGCCGCGGAATGCAATACCTCGATGACGGTTCCCACCTCGGTGCCGTCCGCGAGGCGCACCGACAGTCCCTCGAGCTCGTGATCGTAGAACTCGTCGGGGTCGTCGGAGGGCTCGAGTTCGGCGCTGTCGATGACGAACAGCGTGCCCCGCAAGGCATCCGCCGCGGTGCGATCCGACACACCCTCGAGGCGCAGCAGAAGCCGCCCGGAATGGTCCCGGGCGGCTTCCACCGTGTACGTGCTCACAGTCTGCTCGCGCGGCTTGTGTCCCCGCAGCACGGCACCCACGGCGAATCGATCCTCGGGTTCGTCGGTACGAACCTCGACCACGATCTCACCCTTGATGCCGTGCGACTTGGCGACACGGCCGACGACGAGCTCCACTGCTGTCAGGCCTCTACTGATCGGTGTCGACGACGTCGACACGGATCCCGCGGCCACCGATACCGGAGACCAGCGTGCGCAGAGCGGTCGCGGTGCGACCACCGCGACCGATGACCTTGCCGAGATCGTCAGGGTTGACGTGCACCTCGACAGTGCGCCCCCGACGCCCGGTGATCAGCTCGACACGAACGTCGTCGGGGTTGGCGACGATGCCACGAACGAGGTGCTCCACGGCATCGGCGACGACGGCACTCACTTGTCAGCAGCCTCGGACTCTGCAGCAGCCTCGGCGGGAGCTTCGGCAGCAGCCTCGGCGTCCTCGGCCTTCGCCTTCTTCTTCTTGGGCGTGATGGCCTCGCCGACGGGCTCGTTCTCGGCCTGCGCGAGCGCAGCCTGGAACAGCTCCAACTTGGAGGGCTTGGCTTCCTTGACACGGAGGGTGCCCTCGGCGCCCGGCAGGCCCTTGAACTTCTGCCAGTCGCCGGTGATCTTGAGGATGGCCTCGACGGGCTCGGTGGGCTGGGCGCCGACGCCGAGCCAGTACTGAGCGCGCTCGGAATCGACCTCGATCAGCGAGGGCTCTTCCTTGGGGTGGTACTTGCCGATGGTCTCGATCGCACGGCCGTTGCGGCGGGTGCGGGAGTCGGCGACGACGATGCGGTACTGCGGGTTCCGGATCTTGCCGAGCCGGGTGAGCTTGATCTTGACAGCCACTGCTGTACTTCTCCTTCAGTGCGCACACGAATGTGCCCACGTGTCACGTGCAATTCGGCGACGCGCAGGAATAGCGCGCCCGGTTTTGCCTCTAACCTGTGACCGCCGCGCGGTACGTGACCGGATGCGACGAACAGCGGTTCATTCTGCCAGACGAACACCGTCCGGGGGAAACCAGGTCATCGGGTCTTGACGACGTTGCCCCGCAGCACCACGACATCGGGCGCGGCGAGGGCGTCGCTGCTCCCGCGCGGGTCGTTCCGGAAGAGAAGCAGATCCGCGGACGCACCTGCTTCCACACCCGGATGTCCGAGCCACGTCCGCGCGTCCCAGCACGCGGCGCCGAGCGCTTCGGACGGGGTCAGTCCGACCGCCTTCAGTTCCTCGACCTCGTCGGCGATGCGTCCGTGGACGATCGATCCGCCCGCGTCGGTGCCCGCGTAGATCGGGATCCCCGCGTCGTGAGCGGCTCCGATCGTGTCCTTCACCCGCGAGTGCAGGTCACGCATGTGTGCGGCATAGATCGGGAACCGCGAGGCGGACTCCGCGATGTCCGGGAACGTCGCGATGTTGATCAGCGTCGGGACGAGCGCGGTTCCGTGCGCGACCATCAGCTCGATCGTCTCGTCGGTGAGCCCGGTGCCGTGCTCGATGCAGTCGATTCCGGCGTTGATCAGGCCCGGAAGCGCATCCTCGGCGAAGACGTGCGCGGTGACGCGAGCCCCTTCTCGGTGGGCGGCCGCGATCGCCTCGACGAGGATGTCGTCGCTCCACAACGGCGCGAGGTCGCCCACGGAACGGTCGATCCAGTCGCCGACGAGCTTGACCCACCCGTCACCGGCCCTGGCCTGGCGCACCACCTCGTCCGGCAGCTGCGACTCGTCCTCCAGATCGACCGGCAGTCCGCGGATGTACCGCTTGGGGGCGGCGATGTGCTGCCCGGCGCGGATGATCCTCGGCAGGTCGGGGCGGTCGTCGACGAACCGGGTGTCGACCGGCGAACCCGCGTCACGAATCAGCAGGACACCGCAGTCGCGCTCCGTCTCCGCCTGCGCGGTCAACCCCTCGATGCTCTCGCCACCGCCGCCGCCGAATCTGATGCCGACGTGGCAGTGGGCGTCGACGAGACCGGGAACGATCCACCCGGACTCACAGACGGTCTCGGCGCCGGGGACCGGTTCCGCCGAGATCACACCGTTGTCGACCCAGAATTCGACCGGCTGTTCGTCGGGCAGACCGGTGCCGCGAAAGTGCAACGCGCCCATCGGCTACTTCTTCGGCAGCTTCAGCTGGGACAGGTCGATGCCCTCGAGTCCGGGCGGCAGTTCGTCGAGGCCCTTCGGCATCTTCGACAGATCGGGCATCCCCGCGGGGAGACCTCCGGGCGGCATACCCGGGAACCCGCCGGGCAGGCCGCCGGGGAATCCGCCGCGCACCTTCGGCGGCGTCGGCCCCTTGCCACCCTTCTTGCCCTTCTTGCCCTTCTTGCTGCGCTGCGGCTTCCGCGAACCGGGCATGCCCATACGCCCGGCCATCGCGGCCATCATCTTGCGGGCCTCGAAGAAACGGTCGACGAGCTGGTTGACGTCGGAGACCTTGACACCCGAACCGTTGGCGATCCGCAGCCTGCGGGACGCGTTGATGATCTTGGGATCATCGCGTTCGGCGGGGGTCATGCCGCGGATGATGGCCTGCACCCGGTCGAGCTGCTTCTCGTCGACGTTCGCGAGCGCGTCCTTCATCTGCCCCGCACCCGGGAGCATGCCCAGGAGGTTGCCGATGGGGCCCATCTTGCGAACGGCCATCATCTGCTCGAGGAAGTCCTCCAGCGTGAGCTGTCCCGAGCCGATCTTCTGGGCTGTGGCCTCGGCCTGCTCGGCGTCGAAGTGCTGCTCGGCCGCCTCGATCAGACTGAGGACGTCACCCATGCCGAGAATGCGGCTGGCCATGCGGTCGGGGTGGAAGACGTCGAAGTCCTCGAGCTTCTCACCTGTGGACGCGAACAGGATGGGCTGTCCGGTGACCTCGCGGACGCTGAGCGCCGCACCACCGCGGGCATCACCGTCGAGCTTCGTGAGCACGACACCGGTGAATCCGACACCCTCACGGAACGCCTCGGCGGTGCTGACCGCGTCCTGACCGATCATCGCGTCGAGAACGAAGATCGTCTCGTCCGGGTTCACGGCGTCGCGGATTCCCGCCGCCTGCGCCATCAGGTCGGCGTCGATACCCAGCCGGCCCGCGGTGTCGACTATCACCACGTCGAACTGCTTGTTGCGGGCTTCCTCGACACCTGCCCGGGCCACCTCGACCGGGTCGGCCGCGGTGATGCCCAGCTCGTTGTCGCCGCCGCCGATGGACGTGCCCGGGTGCGGCGCGAACACCGTGGCTCCCGCGCGCTCGCCGACGATCTGAAGCTGGGTGACGGCGCCGGGACGCTGCAGGTCGCAGGCCACGAGCAGCGGGGTGTGCCCCTGGTCGCGCAGCCACTTCGCGAGCTTGCCGGCGAGGGTCGTCTTACCGGAACCCTGGAGACCGGCGAGCATGATGACCGTCGGCGGCGTCTTGGCGAACGCCAGCCGGCGGGTCTCGCCACCGAGGATCCCGACGAGTTCCTCGTTGACGATCTTGACGACCTGCTGGGCCGGGTTCAGCGCCGCCGACACCTCGACGCCCTTGGCGCGTTCCTTGATCTTGGCGATGAACGAGCGGACGACGGGCAGCGCGACGTCTGCCTCGAGCAGGGCCAACCGGATCTCACGGCAGGTGGCATCGATGTCGGCTCCGGAAAGGCGACCCTTGCCACGCAGATCCTTGAGGGCTCCGGTCAACCTGTCGGAAAGGGATTCGAACACCGAGTGCGCTCCTGAAGTCATGCGAGTGTGCGGTGGATATTCTCGGGCCCCAGCCTAGCCGCTCACGTCCCGTCGTTCATTCTCCCCCGCTGCCCTCCTGCTTCTTCGGCTTCGTGAGCGGAACGACGCCGAGGATCGCGCTCTCGACCTGTTCCCGGCTCGCCCGGGTGTCCCCGCCGCCCAGATCGAGGCAGAACGAGTCGATCACCGACGAACCCAGGGTGGTCACACGCGCCCAGCGGACATCCGCGCCGCACGTGTCGAACGCGTCGGCGAGCCGGGACAGCAGCCCCAGCCGGTCCTCGGCCCTCAGTTCCAGGATGATCTCGCCGGGCGACGCGGTGTCGAACCAGATGACCCGCGGCGGCGCCTGCGCGTACTGCACCGGAACCGCGGCTTCGCCCCGTTCCTCCACGGCGGCGACACGCTGGCTCTCGCGGGCCTCCTCTTCCTTGGCCGTGAGCATCTCCAGCAGGTTCAGCTCCCCCGCCAGCGCCCGGATCAGCTCCTGCCGAAGCAGGCCCGCCTGCGGCGGCGCCCCGAACCTCGGGGACACGACGAACGAGTTGACCGCCGACCCCTCGGCGCTGCCCAGGGACGCGGAGTAGACCCGCAGGGAGTGCAGCGCGAGCACGCCCGCCGCCTTCGACAGCAGACCCCGCTGGTCGGGGGCGATGACCGTCACCACATAGGTGTGGGGACTGTCGGCGGGGACCAGCGCGACGTGCACGCCACCCGACGCCGCCAGCGCAACATGTTCCGGATCGAGCGGGTCGGGTGCGGGAAGCACCTCTCCCGCCATGACCAGGCGGCAACGGCGCACGAGTTCCCCGATCAGCGACGACTTCCAGTCGCCCCACACACCGGGACCTGTCGCCAGTGAATCCGCCTCCGCCAGCGCGTGCAGCAACTCCAGCAGGACGCCGTCGCCGCCGAGCGCCTCCACGACCCGCTCGACGGTCTCGGGATCGTCGAGGTCACGCCGCGTCGCGGTGTGTGGCAACAGCAGGTGATGGCGCACGATCGCCGTCAGCAGCGCGACGTCCGAAGGCCACAATCCGAGGCGCCTGCCGATCTGGGTGGCCAGTTCCGCGCCGACGACGCTGTGGTCGCCGCCACGGCCCTTGCCGATGTCGTGCAGCAACGCGCCGAGCATCAGCAGGTCCGGTCGGGCGACGCGGGTGGTGAACCCACTGGCGTAGGCAGCGGTCTCGACGAGATGACGATCCACCGTCCACGTGTGCACCGCGTCCCGCGGCGGCAGGTCCCGGACGGCACCCCACTCGGGAAGAAGCCTGCCCCACAATCCGGTCCGATCGAGAGCCTCGATCGCCGCGACGGCACGGCTACCCGAGCCGAGCATCACCAGCAGATCGTTCAGCGCCTCCTTCGGCCACGGCTCGCGCAACTCGGGGGCGTTGTCGGCCAAGCGATTCAGCGTCGACGCCGACATCGGCATGCCCGTCGTCGCCGACGCCGACGCGACCCGCAGCACGAGGCCGGGGTCCTTCGCCGGCCGGGCGTCGCGCGCCAGCACCACCTCACCGGCGTGCTCGACGACCCCCTCGTCGAGGGGCCGTCGCACCGGTGGTCGGCGCAACCGCGCCAGGCCGCGACGCGGCAGGGCGTGTTCCGCCGTCCGCACCCCGACGTCGACCGAATAGCTGATGGTGCGCGCGGCATCGCTGAGCATGCGCGCGAGGTCGAATCGATCGCCGATCCGCAGTGCGGCGCCGATCTCGTCGGCGTCCTGTGCCCGCAACTGATCGCGGGAGCGGCCCGCGACCCGGTGCAATTCGGTGCGGACGTCGAGGAGCCGGCGATGCGCGAGTGCCAGTCCCCCGCCGGGCGACTCGGGACCGAGCCCGGGCATGCCGTCGGTGAGCTGCGCGATGGACAGCGCGTTGAGCAACTGTACGTCCCGCAGTCCACCGCGACCGCTCTTGAGGTCGGGCTCTGCGCGGTGGGCGATCTCGCCGCTGCGCTCCCAGCGCGACCGCGTCTGCTCGATGAGGCCGTCGAAACGGTTGCGGATGTCGGTGCGCCACTGCCGGCGCACCCCGCTGATGAGCAGATTGGTCAGCTCGACGTCGCCGACGATGTGACGCGCCTCGAGCATTCCCAGCGCCGCGGTGATGTCGGTGTCCGCCACCTGCAGCGCCTGAGGGATGGTGCGGACGCTGTGGTCGAGCTTGATGTGCGCGTCCCACAACGGATACCAGAGTTGGTCGGCCACCTGCGCGACGACCGCCGGATCCATGTCGTCGTGAAGCAGGAGGAGGTCGAGATCCGAGTACGGCAGGAGTTCCCGTCGTCCGAGCCCACCGACCGCGACGAGCGCGAAGCCGCTGTCGGGCTTGATGCCCAGCTCGGCACCCTTTGTGGTCAACCAGAACTCGTGCAGGTCGACGAGCGCGTGACGTAGTGAAGGGGCGTCGAGCCGACGCCCGTGACCTGCGGGATTCCTTGCGCCGGGGCCGGTCTCGGAGCCGCCGGTGAGCAGTTGCCTGCGTGCGCGGGCCAGGTCCGCTGCTTCGTCCGATCCGCCTGACGCAACCGGCCCTGGTTCCGTCGCCTTGGCGACGGGACCAGGGCCGGTCTTACCGGACCCGTTGGGGTCAGAGTGCATCCGCGCCGCGTTCCCCGGTACGCACCCGGATGACCGACTCGACCGGCGAAACCCAGACCTTGCCGTCACCGATCTTGCCGGTGCGTGCCGCCTCGACGATCACCTCGACGACCTTGTCCACAGCAGCGTCGTCCACGACGACCTCGACCCGGACCTTCGGAACGAAATCGACCGAGTACTCGGCACCTCGGTAGACCTCGGTGTGGCCCTTCTGCCGGCCGTACCCCTGGACCTCGCTGACGGTCATCCCGAGGACGCCCGCCTGCTCGAGTCCCGTCTTCACGTCCTCCAGAGTGAACGGCTTGACAATTGCTGTGATCAGCTTCATTTCCTCATCCCTCCTTGCCGGATACACGAGCAGTTGCCGAGTTTCCGCCGAGAGCGGCGAAATCGTAGCCAGTTTCTGCGTGTTCCGACTCGTCCACTCCAAGTGATTCACCCTCGTCGCTGAGCCGCAGACCGATCGTGAACTTCACGATCAATGCGACGACGGCCGTCCCGACGAGCGAGTAAAGCAGTACTGCTCCGGCGCCCACTGCCTGACGCCAGAGTTGGTCGAGGCCTCCACCATAGAACAGTCCGACCACACCCGCGGGCGCCTCAGCCGTTGCGACCAGGCCGACCATCAGCGTTCCGACGATGCCGCCGACGAGGTGGACACCGACGACGTCGAGCGAGTCGTCGAATCCGAAGCGGAACTTGAGTCCGACCGCGAGCGCGCAGAGTGCGCCTGCCACGACGCCGATGGCGAGTGCGCCGAGGACGTTCACCGAGGAGCAGGAAGGCGTGATGGCAACCAGGCCGGCGACGATTCCGGACGCCGCGCCGAGTGTGGTGGCGTGGCCGTCACGAATCCGCTCGACCAGGAGCCAGGCGAGCATCGCCGCGCACGTTCCGATGACGGTCGTGATGAAGGTTGCTCCGGCGATGCCGTTGGAACCGACGGCCGAACCGGCGTTGAAGCCGAACCATCCGAACCAGAGAAGGCCGGCGCCGAGCATCACGAAGGGCAGGTTGTGCGGACGGAACGGGGTTCCCGGCCATCCCTTGCGCTTGCCGAGGATGATCGCGAGGACGAGGCCGGCGGCGCCGGCGTTGATGTGGACGGCGGTTCCACCCGCGAAGTCGACCGCGGCGAGCTTGTTGGCGATCCAGCCACCGGTCTCGGCGGTGACGCCGTCGAAGGCGAAGACCCAGTGCGCCACGGGGAAGTACACGACCGTCGCCCAGAGGCCGGCGAACAGCAGCCAGGGCCCGAAGCGCAGGCGGTCCGCCACGGCACCCGAGATGAGGGCGACGGTGATGATCGCGAACATGGCCTGGAACGCGACGAAGACCGTCGCGGGGATGGTGCCGACGAGCGGGATCGCGGAATCGGCGATGACCGAACCGGCATCGTCGGTCTCGGCGAGGTACGACCCGCCGATCAGTCCTTTGAGCCCGAAGTACTGGAACGGATCACCGACAAGGTTCCCCTTGTCCTCACCGAAGGCCATGGAGTAGCCGTAGAGAACCCACAGGATGCCGACGACACCCATCGCGCTGATGCTCATCATGAGCATGTTCAGCACGCTCTTGGCCCGCACCATGCCGCCGTAGAAGAACGCAAGACCCGGAGTCATGAGCAACACGAGCGCGGCGCTGGTCAGCATCCACGCTGTGTCCCCGGTGTCCGGTGCACCGATAGTGGGGAAATCCACCTTGAGCCTCCTCCTTCTCTGCCCAGCCGGTAGCGGCTGACGACCTGAGAAGAAGGGTGCTCAGTTGGTGTTTCGGCTATGCCACTGCACTGTTTCGCGCTCGTGAACGCATCGGCCTATTTTGTTGCGTGCAGGTTTCGCCAGGCGATTTGCGGTCGGTTTCATCGCCCCTGAGCCGTCCGGGAGCCCGAGACGACCCCGATTCGCTGCGTCAGCCGAGCAATGCGTCGACGAACGCGCCCGGCTCGAACGGCGCCAGATCGTCGGCGCCCTCACCGAGCCCGACGAGCTTCACGGGAACCCCGAGTTCGTGCTGAACCTGGAACACGATGCCACCCTTGGCGGTGCCGTCGAGCTTGGTGAGCACCACACCGGTGATGTCGACGACCTCGGCGAACACCCGCGCCTGCGCGAGGCCGTTCTGGCCGATGGTCGCGTCGAGGACGAGGAGCACGTCGTCAACCGAGGCCTTCTTCTCGATGACGCGCTTGACCTTGCCGAGCTCGTCCATCAGTCCCGTCTTCGTGTGGAGCCGGCCGGCGGTATCGATCAGCACGACGTCGACGCCGTTGTCGATTCCCCTGGACACGGCATCGAACGCGACGGCCGCCGGATCTGCGGCTTCCTTCCCGCGCACCACCTCGGCGCCCACCCGCTCGGCCCAGGTCTGCAACTGGTCCGCTGCGGCGGCCCGGAACGTGTCGGCGGCACCGAGCAGGACGCGCCTGCCGTCGGCCACGAGAACACGCGCGAGCTTGCCGGTGGTGGTGGTCTTGCCGGTGCCGTTCACACCGACGACCAGCAGGACCGCCGGGTGGTCGTCGTGCGGCAGGGCACGGATCGAGCGATCGAGTTCCGGCCGGAGTTCTGCGACCAGGACTTCACGGAGCAGTGCGCGGGCATCGGCCTCGGTGCGGACGCTGCGCGACGCCATCTGCTCACGCAGCGACGTGACGATCTTCGTGGTGGTCGCCGAGCCGAGGTCGGCGATGAGGAGCGTGTCCTCCACCTCTTCCCAGGAGTCCTCGTCGAGATCGCCACCGCCGAGCAGTCCGAGCAGGCTCTTGCCCACCGCGGACTGTGAACGCGACAGTCGCCCACGCAGACGGTCGAGCCGTCCTTCCGTGGGGGCGATGACGTCGAGCACCGGCGCGGCGGGAGCCGGTTCGGGTTCGGGTTCGGGCGCGACCTCGGGTTCCGGTTCGACCTCGGGCGCGACGACCGGTTCGTAGGTGACCGGCTCCGGCGGGGCCGTCGGCTTCTCCGGGGCCTTCTCGGGGGCCTTCTCCGGCTCGGGGGGCGCGACGACCTCGGGTACGGGCGCCACCTCGGGTTCGGGCACCGGTTTCGGCAGAACCGGCTCGGGCGCAGGCGGACGTGGCGGCGCCGTCGCCGTCGACCCCTGACTGAAGTTGAACCCGCCGTCCGCCCGGTAACTGCCCGAACGGTCCTTCTCCGCCGTGGTGACCTGCGGGGTGTCCGGCGCCTTCAGTGAGATTCGGCGACGCCGATACAGCAGGGACCCGACGACGAGAACGACGAGAAGTACGGCCAGTGCGGCCGCGATGGCAATCCAAGCTCCGGTAGTCACGCCGCCCATTGTTTCAGGCTCCGGATTTCGTCGCGCACTGCCTTCCCGCCCGCACAGTCCCGGACCGGACCACAATCAGGCGTCCGCGGCCGCCATGTCCTGGCCACGGAGCCGCTGGGAGATGACGGTGGTGATGCCGTCGCCGCGCATGCTGACTCCGTAGAGCGCGTCGGCCACCTCCATCGTCGGCTTCTGGTGGGTGATGACGATCAGCTGCGACTTCTCCCGCAGCTGCTCGAACAACCCGATGAGACGGCGCAGGTTCGTGTCGTCCAGCGCGGCCTCCACCTCGTCCATCACATAGAAGGGGGACGGCCTGGCCCGGAAGATCGCCACGAGCATCGCCACCGCCGTCAGCGACTTCTCGCCACCGGACAGTAGTGACAGGCGCTTGACCTTCTTGCCCGGCGGCCGGGCCTCCACCTCGATGCCGGTGGTCAGCATGTTCGACGGGTCGGTGAGCACCAGCCTGCCCTCGCCACCGGGGAACAGCTTCGCGAAGACCTGCACGAATTCGCGTTCGACGTCCGAATAGGCCTCGGTGAACACCTGCAGGATGCGGGCATCCACGTCGGCCACCACACCGAGGAGATCCTTGCGGGCGGTCTTCACGTCCTCGAGCTGCGTAGAGAGGAAGTTGTAGCGCTCCTCGAGCGCGGCGAACTCCTCGAGTGCCAGCGGGTTGACCTTGCCGAGCGTCGCCAGGTCCTTCTCGGCACGTTTCGCGCGGCGTTCCTGCGTGGCGCGGTCGTACGGAATCGGCGCGGGCATCGTGACCTGCTCGCCGCGCTCCTTCGCCTGCTCGTACTCCTCCATCTCCAGTGCGGACGGCGGCAGCGCGACATCGGGGCCGTATTCGGCGATCAGATCGTCCAGGCCGATCCCGTGCTGTTCGAGGATGGCCTCCTCGAGCTGTTCGATGCGCAGCGCGGCCTGGGCGCGAGCGACCTCGTCGCGGTGCACGGCGTCGGTGAGCGACGCCAGCTGTCCGGTCAGCTGACGCACCCTTTCCTTCACCTGTTCGAGTTGAGTCGTCCGCTCGGTGCGGGCCCGGGCGAGTTCGTCACGGTGTGCCATCGCGGCGTCGACGACGTCACCGAGATGCTCGGCGACCCGTTGTCCCGACTCAGCGACCGCCGCAGCGACGGCGGCCGCGTTCTGGCGGGCCTTCATCGCACGTTCGGCTCGGGCGCGCGCGTCGCGTTCCACCTGTGCGGCGCGGCGCAGGGAGTCCGCCTTGCCTCGTACCGACTCGGCCCGCTCCTCGGCCGTGCGCACGGACAGCCGGGCCTCCACTTCCACGGCCCGCACCTCGGCCAGCGCCGCGGCCGCCATCTCACGATCGATGCTCGTCGTGTCGGATCCACCCGTGTCGGCGCCGGCGGACGACCCGTCCTGTTCCGCCAGGCGCAGCCGTTCCTCGAGTTCGGCGAGCGCGGTCAGCGTGTCCTCCCGACCGCTCTCGGCCTTGTCCCGCTGGGCCATGAGCCGATCGGATTCGGCGTGCGCGGCCCGCGCGGCCTGACCGAGGCGGCCGAGGCGCTCGTAGATGGCGGACATCGCGGCGTCCGACTCGTTCAGCGCGGCCAGTGCCTGCTCGGCGTTCTCCTGGCGGTCGGCCTGTTCCGCGACCGCACCGGACAGTGCCGCGGACAGTTCCTCGGCGCGCCGTTCGGCGCGGGCGAGATCCTGCACGGAGTTGTCGATGGCGGCCTGGACTTCGAGGGTGCTCGGCTGTCGGTCCGACCCGCCGCTCATCCAGCCCGCTCCGAGGAGATCTCCGTCGCGGGTGACGGCGCGCACGTCGGGCCTGCGCCGGACGGTCTCGACGGCGTCGTCGAGGGAATCGACCACGACCACTCCACCCAGGAGCGCCGCGATCCCGGTCCGCAGTTCGGCGGGGCAGTCGATGACGTCGACGGCCCACCGGGCGCCGGAGTCCAGGAGTCCGCCGTTCGGCGCGGCCTGATCGGTCCCGATGAACAGGGACGCCCGACCGCTGTCCGTCTCCTTCAACGCACCGACAGCGCTACGGGCGGCGTCGAGGGATTCGGCGACAACGGCGTCCGCGGCAGGACCCATCGCTGCCGCGACGGCGCCCTCGTACCCTGTCTCGACGGTGATGAGGCCACCGATCGGTCCGCGGATACCGTGCTCGCCCCGATTCTCGACGAGCCAGCCGGCGCCGTCCTTGCGTTCGAGGCCCATCGACAGCGCGTCGATCCGGGCACGCAGGGACGCCACTTCCTGCCCGGCGGCGCGCTCCTCGGCCTGGAGTTCCGTGACGCGTTCGGTGATCAGGCGCAGCGCCTCGACGGCACGCTCGTGGTGCGAATCCAGCCCGAGCTCACCGGCGTCGAGGTCACCGATCTCGTCCTGGACGACCTCGAACTCGGACTGTGCCGCGTCGCCGCGCTGGCGGGCCTCTTCGATCGCGACGGTCAGCCGGGACACTTCGGCGTCGACGGAGTCGGCGCGGGTGCGCAGAGTGTCGACCTGCCCGGACAGCCGGGCCAGGCCTTCACGGCGGTCGGCGATCGCCCGGACCGCCGCCATGTGAGCGCGTTCCGCCTCGGCGGCGGTCTCCTCCCCCAGTGCCAGCTGCTCCTTGGCCGCGTCCAGCGCCGCACGCGCCATCTCGACGGCTTCGACGAGCTCCATCTCCTCCGCGGCGATCCGATCGGCGCGGGCCTCCATCTCGTCCGGATCCTGACCGCGGTTCGCGGAGGGCTCGGAGTCGAGGTGGCGCGCCCGCTCCCGGGCGATGCGGATGGTCGCGTTGACGCGCTCCGCGAGTGCCGACAGCTGAAACCAGGTCTGCGCGGCCGCTTCCGCACCCGGTGTGAGCCTCGACAGTTCCTGCTCGTGCCGTCCCAGCTCGAGATTGGCCTCGTCGAGCGCCTCGGTGACCTGGTCGTGCTGCTCGCGCGCGACCTTCTCGTCCTGAGCCTGGTTGGCCAGGTCCTCGCGTCGCGTGACCAGGTCGTCCGCGGCGAGCCGCAGCTTCGCGTCGCGGAGATCGGCCTGCACCGTCTGTGCGCGGCGCGCCACCTCGGCCTGCCGTCCGAGTGGTTTGAGCTGGCGCCGCAATTCCGCGGTGAGGTCGTTCAGACGCGCCAGGTTGGCCTGCATCGCGTCGAGTTTGCGGACCGCCTTTTCCTTGCGTTTGCGGTGTTTGAGTACGCCGGCTGCTTCCTCGATGAACGCGCGCCGGTCCTCCGGACGGGATTCGAGGATGGCGGCGAGGCGGCCCTGCCCGACGATCACGTGCATCTCCCGGCCGATGCCGGAGTCGCTGAGCAGTTCCTGCACGTCCATCAGCCGGCACGAGCTGCCGTTGATCTCGTATTCGCCGGCGCCGTCGCGGAACATGCGCCGGGTGATCGACACCTCGGAGTAGTCGATCGGCAGGGCGCCGTCGGAGTTGTCGATGGTCAGCGTGACCTCGGCGCGTCCGAGGGGTGCCCGCCCGGCGGTGCCCGCGAAGATGACGTCTTCCATCTTGCCGCCGCGCAGAGCCTTCGCTCCCTGCTCCCCCATCACCCAGGTGAGCGCGTCGACGACGTTGGACTTACCCGACCCGTTGGGCCCCACGACACAGGTGATTCCCGGCTCGAATCGCAGAGTCGTTGCGGACGCAAAGGATTTGAATCCCTTCAGCGTCAGACTCTTCAGATGCATGACGGAGAACTTTACCTGCGGTTCACCGTTCCACGAACCCGGTGAGGTCGCCGCGGGCGGAATCCCATTGCTCGACGACGAGATCCACCGCGCCCGGCGTGTCCCCCGACCGCAGCAGCGTCAGCAGGGTCTCCAGCTTGTCGCGAGGCCCCTCGGCGATGACGAGCACGCGGCCGTCCTTCTGATTGGCCGCGTAGCCGACGAGACCGAGTTCCAGCGCCCGGGCGCGGGTCCACCACCGGAATCCCACACCCTGCACGAATCCGTGCACCCACGCGGTCATTCTCTCCATGCCCGTCACGACCGTTCGAGTTTGTAGATCTTCCCGGTGAAACTCGAGGCGTAGAGCGCGTCCGCATCCCAGCCCGGTCCGGCGCCGAACCGCACCGAGGACACGAGTGGCAGTCCGGACGCCAGGGCGCAGCTCTCCCCCGTCGCGGGATCCACCCGCACCACCTTGCCGCCACCGTTGTAGGCGACGTAGACGATGCCGTCCGGTCCGACGGTGAGGTCGTCGGCCGCGTTGAGGGGCCCGGAGCCGGGCAACTCGACCGATACGACCGGACCGCCGAGGTCGTCTTCGCGGAGGATGCGCAGCGTGGTGGTCGTGTCGAACGTCGTCACCGTGTAGACGTTGCCGTCGTGCGCGGCGAGACCGTCCACCGTTCCCAGATCGGTGCGCACGACCTCCGGTGTGTGGGGATCCGAGGCGGGGACGCGGGTCAGTCCGGCCCCGGAGCCCAGATTCCGGGCGGTGAGGATGTCTCCGTTGCTCAGCCGGACCAGCCCGTTCGGCATGACCAGCCCCTCGGCCACGGTTCGTGTGTCACCCGTGTCGAGGTTCACCACGTCCACCGTGCCGCTGGCCGAGCCCGTGACCCCGGCGGCGAAGGAGTTCCCCGTGGCGAAATACGCGTCGGCGCCGTCCACGGCGATTCCGCCGGGCGACTCGACCTCGGGCACGATCGGGGTGACGGAGCCGTCGGGGGCGACCCCGTCGAGGGCTCCGCCGCCCACCAGGCCTGTCCGCGACACCAGCATGGTGCCCGCGCCGTCGAAGGCCAGGTTCTCGAGAACACCCGCCCCGGACGTCACCTCGGACACCGACCACGGGGTGCACGCGCCGCCGGGGGGCGCGAACGCGGGCCCGGCAGCCGCGGGCGCGACCACGAGTAGACCCGCGCAGAGCGCCGTCCCGCCCGCGAGCGCGGCCAGCTCACGCCGCATCATGCTTCTCTTTCGACGGTCAACGTCACCGTCGTTCCCGCCTTCAGCGTCCGTCCGACCGTGCAGACCTTGTCGACCGACCGTTCGACGAGCGCCACCAGACGCTCCTGCGCGTCGGCGTCGAGCTCGCTGAGATCGAGCTCCATCACCTCGTCCAGCTGCGGGTACACCTCGTTCTCCCGATCGGCGGCACCCGACACCCGGATGGTGGCGTCGTAGTTGTCGCCCAGCCGCCGCGACAGCGGGAAGTCCGAGCTCATGCCACTGCACGCGGCGAGTGCGATCTTCAGGAGTTCCCCGGGGGTGAACACGCCCTCCACGCCCTCGGAGCCGATCAGGACCTCGGCGCCGCGCGAGCTGCGGCCGGTGTATCGCCGGGTGCCCGTTCGCTCGACCCACAGTGAGGTGGGCGCCGTCGTGTCGGAAGTCTGTTCTGCCATGCGCTCAATCCTGCCACCGGTCGGCGCAACGCCAGGTAGGTGGGTGGGCGGCAGTGGTTTCCGCGGAATTGTGAACGAGGATTCTCAGCAGAGGGAATCGGTGGGCCGTAGGGTGAACCGACCAATGACGCCGAGACGTAGCGGGGAATGCAGATGGGCCAGATCGGTAGTGCGGGAGAGCGCCAACTTCAGTCCGAGTACGGCACCGAGGATCGTGCCGCCAAGTTCTACTCGGATCAGATGCTGGACCATCTCAATCCCATGATGATCGAGTTCATCGGACGCCAGGAGATCGCCTTCATCGCCACCGCCGACGCGTCCGGCGAGTGCGACAACAGTCTGCGCGCCGGGACACCGGGATTCATGCACGTCATCGATTCCACTACCCTCGCGTACCCGGAGTACCGCGGCAACGGCGTGATGGCGAGCCTCGGCAACATCCGGGAAAACCCGCACGTCGGAATCATTCTCGTGGACTTCGTGCAGGACCTCATCGGACTGCACGTGAACGGTTCGGCCCGGATCGTCGAAGACCCGGTCCTTCGCTCCGAGATCGCGGATCTGCCTGCGGACCACACGAACGGCCGGATCCCGGAACGCTGGGTGGTGGTGGAGGTGGAGGAGGCATACATACACTGCCGCAAACACATTCCGAGAATGGCACCGGTTCCCCGGCACCGCGAATGGGGAACCGACGACGTGAAACGCAAGGGCGGCGACTACTTCGACGCCAAGGCGACACCACGCCGCGACACCGACGATCAGTTCGCCGAGGAGCCCGCGACCGCCGCACTCACACAGACGATGTCGCCGGGCTTCTCCGTGGTGCCGGCTGGCACTTCGGGCAACTGAACGACGAGCGGTTCATGAATTTCTCCCGCCGGATCGCGGTGCCGCACCGCGGGCACGGGCGATCCTCCTGACCGTAGGCGGACAGCGAACGGTCGAAATAGCCCGACTCGCCGTTGACGTTCACGTACAGCGCGTCGAAGGACGTGCCGCCCTGAGTGAGTGCCTCACGCATGACCTCCTGGGCGGCGGTGAGCACTGCACGGATCTTGGGACCACTCAGCCTGTCGGTGAGCCGATTTCCGTGGATCTGTGCGCGCCACAGCGCCTCGTCTGCGTAGATGTTGCCGATGCCGGAGACGACGGTCTGGTCCAGAAGGACACGCTTGATCTCGGTGTGCTTGCCGCGCACGACCTTCACGGTGGCCGCGAGGTCGAAACGCGGATCCAGCGGGTCGCGGGCGATGTGCGCCACCGAGTCCGGCACGAGCGAGCCGTCGACGTCGACGAGGGGTGCCAGCGCCCAGCCTCCGAACGTCCGTTGGTCGACGAATCTGAGGTCGAGACCCGAATCGAGCCGGGCCCGGATGCGCAAATGCTTCTCGGTCGGCAATTCCGGTGGCTGCACGAGCATTTGACCACTCATGCCGAGATGCACCACGAGAGCGACCGTACTGGGTTCGAGGACCAGCCACAGATACTTTCCACGACGGTCGGCGCTCGCGATGCGTTCGCCGGTGAGCTGTCCGGCGAGGTCGGCGGCGCCGGGCAGATGACGCCGGATCGCCCGCGGGTGCAGGATGTCGACGGAATCGATCGACGCCCCCACGATGTGGCGTTCGAGTCCGCGCCGGACCACCTCGACTTCGGGTAGTTCAGGCACTGACGTCGTCGGCCGCTACGTCGGGGCCTGCGTCGGACAACGCATTCCACGCCGTACTCGCAGCCTTCTGCTCGGCCTCTTTCTTGGAGCGGCCGATACCGACGCCGAGGGGCTTGCCGCCGACGATCACGGTGGCGGTGAATTCCTTGTCGTGGTCGGGGCCGGTCGCCGTGATCTCGTACGCCGGCACACCGACGCCACGCTCCGCGGTCAACTCCTGCAGACTCGTCTTCCAGTCCAGACCCGCGCCGAGACGGGGGGCTCGCTGGAGGAGATCGCTGAAGAGGTCGAGCACGACGCGTCGCGCCGTGTCGATGCCGTGCTCGAGGTGGATGGCGCCGAGAATCGACTCCATGCCGTCGGCCAGGATGCTCGGCTTGTCACGGCCACCGGTCATCTCCTCGCCCTTACCGAGCAGGAGATGGGCACCGAGGCCGCCCTCACCGAGAGTGCGGGCCACCTCCGCGAGCGCGTGCATGTTGACGATGCTCGCCCGAATCTTCGCGAGGTCGCCCTCGGATTTGTCGGGATGCGCAAGGTAGAGCTTCTCGGTGACGGTCACTCCGAGCACGGAGTCGCCGAGAAATTCGAGACGCTCGTTGGTGGGCAGACCACCGTTCTCGTACGCATACGAGCGGTGCGTCAACGCCAGGGTGAGCAGCGAAGGCTCGATTTCTACGCCGAGGGCGGCGAGGAGGGAAGCATGATCCTCCTCGCCGCCGGCGGGTGTATTACTGATGTCGCTCGTCACAACGCCTCTCCGCGGAGAACTAGACGGCGGCAGTGACCTGGCGGCCCTTGTATGTGCCACACGACGGGCACGCGACGTGGGGCAGCGTCTTCTCGCCGCAGCCACGGTTGGGGCAGGTGACGAGGGTAGGCACAGTGGTCTTCCACTGGCTGCGACGCGACCTCGTGTTGGATCGCGACATTCTGCGCTTGGGGACAGCCACTTCTACTTCTCCTCGGCTTCGGTGTTCACAAGATTCTTGCTGGGTTCTGATTCCACGCCAAATTTGGCTGCAAGACCAGCCCAGCGAGGATCAAGTATGTCATGCCCATGGCCAGATTCGGCAATCGCCAGGCGAACGCCACATTCTGGGCACAATCCTTGGCAGTCGTCACTGCAGAGCGGCTGCAATGGCAGTGCGAGGCCGACGGCGTCGATCACGACGGGTTCGAGGTCGATCTCGTCGTCGACGACGTGATAGACCTCCCCCTCCTCCGTGGTCTCCTCCGTGGTGCTGTCCGGGTATGCGAACAGCTCGGTGAGAGTCAGGTCCACCGCGTCGGAGAACGGCTCGAGACATCTCGAGCACTCCCCCACGGTGTCGGCTCGCAACGAACCGGTGACCAGGACCCCCTCGGATACGGCCTCCAATCGGAGATCGAGATCGATCTCCGATCCTTCCTCGATGGCGATCAGGTCGAGACCGATGCGCTGTGGCGCCGTCACCACCCGTTCCACGGTGCGCATCGAACCGGGACGACGGCCGAGTTTGACCGTGTCCAGCACGAAGTCCGCGTCCCGTCGGGAACGCGATGAGCTGTGGCGATGGGATGACAACAAACTTCACTTTCGAGAAAAGGGAAACGACAAAGGGCAACCACTCCACGATACGCAATCTGCGCGGTGGAGCCAAATTCGATCGGGCGCCGGTCGGACGGTCGCTCAGCGGCGACGCTCGGCCCGGCGGTCGTCGACGTCGTAGTCCGAGGCGTAGTCGGGAACACCCGAACCGGTCCGCAACTGCTGACGTCCGCGCCCCACGGACCGGACGGTGCCGTTCAGGAAGTCCTCGAACTCCGCGAGCTTCGTGTCGACGTACAGGTCGCAGTCCGAGCGGAGACGATCCGATTCGGCGTGCGCGGAGTCGATCACCCGGGCCGACTCGGCGTGCGCCGCCTGGACGACCTCCGTCTGCGAGACGAGGCGCGCCTGCTCCGCCGTGCCCTCCGCAACGGACCTCTCGTAGGACGCCTTGCCCGACTCGATCATGCGATCGGCCTCGGACCGTGCACGGCCCGTGAGTGCGTCGTACTCGCGCTGGCCTTCCGCGACGGAGGACTCGGCCTCGGCGCGCGCGTCGGTGACCAACTGCTCGGCGTGTGCGCGGGCCTCGGCGACCATCCGGTCCGCCTGCGCCTTCGCGTCCGCCAGGATGCGGTCGGCATCGTCCCGGGCGTTCTCGATGGTGGAGTTCGCCTCGGCGTTGGCGCTGGAGACGGTCTTCTCCGCGTTGGACCGCGCGTCCCCCACCAGTTTGTCCTTGTGGTCCAGGACGTCCTGGGCGTCGTCGAGTTCACCGGGAATCGCATCGCGCACGTCGTCGAGCAGTTCGAGGACGTCACCGCGCGGAACCACGCAGCCGGCGGTCATCGGTACGCCGCGTGCCTCTTCGACAATCGCGACAAGTTCGTCGAGCGCCTCGAATACCCGGTACACAAGCAACCCCAATCATCCATGACCCTCAGCAGGTCGGCGCAGCCTTCTTCGTGCAAGTCTGCCCGACCGGACGCCGCGGGTGTGTCGTGGCAGCCGGTGTGTCGGGTATCAGCTGCTCTCGGCGGCGCGCTCGGCGATCCTCGCGAGAAGACGGGCGTGCACCTTCTCGGGCAGCATGTCGGAGACGTCGCCACCGAACGTGGCCACTTCCTTCACGAGCGAACTCGACAGGTAGCTGTAGGTGGGGTTGGTCGGGATGAAGAGGGTGTCGACGCCACTGAGCTTCTGGTTCATCTGCGCCATCTGCAGTTCGTAGTCGAAGTCGTTGGCGCCGCGCAGGCCCTTGACGATCGCTGTGATCCCTTGCTGCTTGGCGTAATCCACCAGCAGACCGTGCCAGGAGGACACCCGAACGTTGGGCAGCTCACTGGTCGAGTCTTCGAGCATCTCGATGCGCTCTTCGACGGTGAACAGGCCACGCTTGCTCTTGTTGACCATGACCGTCACGATGACCTCGTCGAACTGCGCGGCAGCTCTGCCGATCACGTCAAGGTGGCCATTGGTCACGGGGTCGAAGGATCCGGGGCAGACAGCGCCAGTCATGAGTCCAGACCGTAGCAGGTCGCCAATTCGATTCTCGCCTCGCCGTACTTCTTCGCCTTGACGGGCGCGAAGCCTTCGGGCCAGACCGTCTCGGGCGACCTCGACGACCGCTCGAGCACCACGATCGAGCCGTCGCCGACCCAGCCGTTGCCCCGCAAATGGCCGAGCACCGTTTGCACCGCCCCGTCGTCGACGGCGTACGGCGGATCCGCCATCACCAGGTCGTACGGCCTGTCGGCGGTGCCCGCGAGCACCGCCGCCACCGGAGCGCCGCGCACCTCCGCGCCCGGTAGACCGACCGTCGTCACGTTGTGCTTGATGATGCCCGCCGCTTTCGCGTCGGACTCGACGAGGACGACGCGGTCCGCACCCCGGGAGAGCGCCTCCAGGCCGAGCGCCCCCGATCCCGCGTAGAGATCGAGGACGGACGCGCCCTCGAGGTCCATCCGGCTGTGCAGTGCGCTGAACAATGCCTCGCGGACCCGGTCCGAGGTGGGCCGGGTCCCGCTCGGCGGGACCCGCAGGCGTCGACCGCCCGCGAGTCCCGCGATGATCCGAGTCACTCGCTCGCGGACTCCCCTGTCGCCACGACGGCGAGGAGGTCGCCGCCTTCGACCTGCTGGACCGATCCGATGGCCAGCCGGGAGACGGTGCCGCTTCGTGGGGCGGTGATGGCCGCTTCCATCTTCATGGCCTCGATGGTGGCGATCGTGTCGCCGGCGGTGATGTGCTGGCCCTCGGCGACGGCGAGGGTCACCACACCGGCGAACGGTGCCGGCACGTGGCCGGGGTTGTTCTTGTCGGCCTTCTCCGCGGCGGGGATCTCACTGGAGATGGACCGGTCGCGCACCGACACCGGGCGCAGCTGCCCGTTGAGGATGCACATCACGGTGCGGTATCCCCGCTCGTCGGGTTCGGAGATGGCCTCGAGCCCGATGATCAGCTCGACACCGGGTGCGAGACGGACCCGGTGCTCGTCGCCGCGGCGCAGGCCGTAGAAGAACTGGTTCGCCGAGAGCTGCGAGGTGTCGCCGTACTTGTCGCGGTGCTCGAGGAATTCCTTCGTCGGGCCGGGGAACAGCAGCCGGTTGAGCGTCGCGCGGCGTTCCGCGGAGGTGCCGGAGAGGGCCTTCTCGTCCTCCGCGGACAGCGGCACCTCGGGCTTCGCGGCTCCGCGACCTTCGAGGGCCCGGGTGCGGAACGGTTCGGGCCAGCCACCGGGCGGGGTGCCCAGTTCGCCGCGCAGGAACCCGACCACCGAGTCGGGGATGTCGAACTTCGCCGGGTTCTCCTTGAATTCCTCGGTGGAGGCCCCGGATCCGACGAGGTGCAGGGCGAGGTCGCCGACGACCTTCGACGACGGGGTGACCTTCACCAGGCGTCCGAGCATCCGGTCGGCGGCCGCGTACTTGGCCTCGACCTCCTCGAACTTGTCGCCGAGTCCGAGGGCCACGGCCTGGGTGCGCAGGTTCGACAGCTGACCGCCGGGGATCTCGTGGGTGTAGACGCGTCCGGTCGGGGCAGGCAGCCCGGACTCGAACGGCTTGTAGACCTTGCGCAGCGCCTCCCAGTACGGCTCGAGGTCGCACACGGCCTGCAGGTCCAGGCCGGTGTCGTACTTCGAGTGCGCGGCCGCGGCCACGATCGCCGACAACGCCGGCTGACTGGTGGTGCCCGCCATCGCCGCCGACGCACCGTCGACCGCGTCCGCGCCTGCCTGCCATGCGGCCAGGTACGTCGCGAGCTGACCGCCGGGGGTGTCGTGGGTGTGCACGTGCACGGGCAGGTCGAAGTTCTTGCGCAGCGCCGTCACCAGGGTGGTGGCGGCGGGGGCGCGGAGCAGTCCGGCCATGTCCTTGATCGCGATGATGTGCGCACCGGCCTCGACGATCTCCTCCGCCAGGCGCAGGTAGTAGTCGAGGGTGTAGAGGTTCTCGTTCGGGTTCGACAGGTCGCCGGTGTAGGACAGGGCGACCTCGGCGAGAGCGGTGCCGGTCTCGCGGACGGCGTCGATGGCCGGCCGCATCTGGTCGACGTTGTTGAGGGCGTCGAAGATGCGGAAGATGTCGATGCCGCTGTTGGTGGCCTCCTCGACGAACGCCCGCGTCACCTTCTCCGGGTACGGGGTGTAGCCGACGGTGTTCCGTCCGCGCAGCAGCATCTGCAGGCAGATGTTCGGCACGGCCTCGCGCAGCGCGGCCAGCCGGTACCAGGGGTCCTCGTGCAGGAACCGCAGCGCCACGTCGTAGGTCGCACCGCCCCACGCCTCGATGGACAGCAGCTCGGGGGTCAGCCGGGCGACGTGCCCGGCGACGTCGAGCAGACCGCTGGTCCGCACGCGGGTCGCGAGCAGCGACTGGTGTGCGTCACGGAACGTGGTCTCGGTGACGGCGAGGGCCTTCTGCTCCCGCAGTGCCTTGGCGAATCCCTCCGGCCCGAGGGCGAGCAGCTTCTGACGGCTGCCGTCCGGCGGCGGGGTGGACAGGTCGATCTGGGGCAGCTTGTCGCGCGGGTACACCGCCGACGGCCGCTCGCCGTGCGGCTTGTTGACCGTCACGTCGGCGAGGTAGGTGAGGATCTTGGTGCCACGGTCGGCGGAGCTGCGCAGCGTGAGCAGCTGGGGCCGCTCCTCGATGAAGGACGTGGTGACCCGGCCGGCCTTGAAATCGGGGTCGTCGAGCACCGCCTGCAGGAACGGGATGTTCGTCGACACGCCGCGGATGCGGAACTCGGTGACCGCGCGGCGGGCACGGGCGACGGCGGTTTCGAAGTCGCGGCCGCGGCACGTCAGCTTGACGAGCATCGAATCGAAGTACGCGGAGACCTCTGCCCCGACCGACGTCCCGCCGTCGAGGCGGATACCGGCACCGCCCGGGGTGCGGTAGCCGGTGATCCGACCGGTGTCCGGGCGGAACCCGTTGGCGGGGTCCTCGGTGGTGATGCGGCACTGCAGAGCCGCACCGCGCAGCGTGATCTTGTCCTGGCTCAGGCCCAGATCCGCGAGGGTCTCCCCCGACGCGATCCGCAGCTGCGACTGCACGAGGTCGACGTCCGTGACCTCTTCGGTGACGGTGTGCTCGACCTGGATGCGGGGGTTCATCTCGATGAAGACGTGGTTGCCGCGGGTGTCGAGGAGGAATTCGACGGTGCCCGCACAGGCGTAGTTGATCTCCTTCGCGAACGCCACCGCGTCCGCGCAGATCTTCGCCCGCAGCTCCTCCGAAAGGTTCGGGGCCGGCGCGAGCTCGATCACCTTCTGGTGGCGGCGCTGCAGCGAGCAGTCCCGTTCGAACAGGTGGATGACGTTGCCCTGACCGTCGGCCAGGATCTGGACCTCGATGTGACGCGGGTCGACGACGGCCTGTTCGAGGAACACCGTCGGGTCGCCGAAGGCCGACTCGGCCTCACGCGCGGCGGCCTCGATGGACTCCTTGAGCTGAGCACGCTCGGCGACGCGGCGCATGCCGCGGCCACCGCCGCCGGCGACGGCCTTCACGAACAGCGGGAACTGCATGGTCTCGGCCGCGGCCAGCAACTCGTCCACATCGGCGGACGGCTCCGACGACGCCAGCACCGGCAGACCGGCCGCCTTCGCCGCGGCGATCGCACGCGCCTTGTTGCCGGTGAGCTCGAGCACCTCGGCGGAGGGACCCACGAACGTGATGCCCGCCTCGGCGCACGCAGCGGCGAGATCCGGGTTCTCGGAAAGGAAGCCGTAGCCGGGGTAGATGGCGTCGGCGCCTGCCTGCTTGGCCGCGGAGACGATCTCGTCGACGGAGAGGTACGCCCGAACCGGGTGTCCCTCCTCGCCGATCTGATAACTCTCATCAGCCTTCAGACGGTGGATCGAGTTCCGATCCTCGTACGGAAACACCGCAACCGTTCCAGCACCTAGTTCGTAGGCGGCACGGAAAGCGCGGATCGCAATTTCGCCACGGTTGGCGACCAGGACTTTGGAGAACATTGGAGCAAACTACCCCGCCGAAGACGGCCGCGGATAAGTGGCATCCCACATTTCAGGATCCTCCACAAACTTCACAAAGACCCCCCTGACGTGTGCGAATTCTGCAACAGACCCGAAACAGACGAGCGAAGATTTACGTGAAGCGAAGTAAGTTCTCACGTTTTCTCCAGATATTCGATGCGGTCGGCGTCGAGAGCCGACGTCACCATCGCCGACAGTCCCGGATGGTTCTCGAGTCGCGGATCGTCCGCGATCACCGAACGCGCGAACTCGGATGCCGCGGCGATGACGTCCTCGTGGCCGAGCAGCGACAACAGCCGCAACGTAGACGTCGTGCCCGACTGCGCCGCACCGAGAATGTCGCCTTCGCGCCGGGTGGCGAGGTCGAGTTGCGCGAGTTCGAAACCGTCGTTGGTCGAGGCCACGTTCGACAGTCGCTCGTAGGCGGGACCGCCCGGATTCATCTCCGTGACGAGAATGCAGAGACCCTGGTGTTTGCCGCGGCCGACGCGTCCGCGCAGCTGGTGCAGCTGACTCACACCGAAACGGTCCGCGTCGACGATCACCATGATCGTCGCGTTCGGGACGTCGACGCCGACCTCGACGACGGTGGTGCACACGAGGACGTCGATGTCACCGGCCGTGAAGTCGCGCATCACCGCGTCCTTCTCGTCCGCGGGAAGCCGGCCGTGCAGCAGTCCCACCCGCAGGTCGGGCATGATGCTGCCGCTCAACTCCTCGAACACCTCGACGGCGGACTTCGTCTCGGGCGCCTTCTCGTCGAACGCGTCCTCACCGTCGCCCTTCTCGCCGTCGCCGATGCGCGAGCACACGACGTACGCCTGCCGCCCCTCGGCCACGTCCTCGCGGATCCGTTCCCACGCGCGCGCGACCCACTGCGGCTTCTGGGACGCGGGTACCACACTGCTCTTGATCGGCGACCGCCCCTTCGGCAGCTGGCGCAGCGTCGACACCTCGAGATCGCCGAGCACCGTCATCGCGATGGTGCGGGGAATCGGCGTCGCCGTCATCACCAGCAGGTGCGGGCTCAGACCCTCCCGCGCCCTCGACCGCAGCCGGTCGCGCTGCTCGACACCGAACCGGTGCTGCTCGTCGACCACCACCATCCCGAGGTTGAAGAATTCGACGTTGTCCTGGATGAGGGCGTGCGTGCCGATGACGATCCCGGCGTCGCCGGTAATCGCCTCGTTCAGCGCCGCGCGTTTGGCGGCGACCGGCATCGACCCCGTCAGCAGCGCCACCCGCGTCGCCTTCTCGTGCGCCCCGAGTTCCCCGGCGGTCGCGAGGGAGCCGAGCATCGCCCGCAGCGACCGGGCGTGCTGCGTCGCGAGGACCTCGGTCGGGGCGAGTAGAGCGCACTGGTAGCCGGCGTCGACCACCTGGAGCATGGCGCGCAGGGCCACGATCGTCTTACCCGAACCCACCTCACCCTGCAGCAGCCTGCTCATCGGGTGCGGCTGCGCCAGATCGGCGGAGATCTCGTTGGCGACCGCGTGCTGACCGTCGGTGAGCTGGAACGGAAGCATGCTCTCGAACACGTCGGCGATCCCGCCGGGCACGGGCGGGCACTCCGGCGCGACTCGCTCGGCGTTGTCGTGGCGGCGTCGGGCGAGAACCAGCTGGAGCGCGGTCGCCTCGTCGAACCGCAGACGGTCGTGGGCGTTCTCCACGTCCTCACGTGTGTCGGGCAGGTGGACCGACCGGAGAGCTTCGTCGAGACCGATCAGGTCGCGTTCGGCTCGGATGTTCTCCGGCAGGGGGTCGTCGACCTGATCGAGCTGGTCCAGGATCTGGCGGACGCACTTCATGATCGTCCAGCTCTCGACGTCCCGTGTGGCGGGATAGAGCGGGATCAGCGCCCGGTCGAACACGGACATGTCGACCCCCGCACCGGCTTCCTGCGACGCTCGGGCGATTCCCGCGAGATCCCCGGCACCGCGGATCCGGCCGACGTTCACCACGGGGTCCTCGCTGCCGGCACGTGGCTCGGGAAGGATGAGATAGCTCGGATGGGTGAGGCTCCACTTCTGGCGGAAGTACTTGACCGTTCCCGAGAACATCGCGCGCACACCGGGCTTGATCACGTGCTTGACCTTCTGCGGGCTGAAGAAGGTGACGTCCACGTTCTGGGTGTCGGTCGACAGGACCACCTTGAGCATGCTGCCCGGCCGGTTCTTCATCTTCACGACTGCCGCGGACGTGACCCGGGCGATGATCGTGATGTGCTCGCCCTCCGGCGGGTCCTTCTCTGCGAGCTCGCGGCCCTGGGAGGCGTACCGGTGCGGGTAGTGCCGCAGCAGGTCCTCGACCGTGCGGATGTCGAAGTCCGCCTCGAGCGCGTCGGCGGTCTTCTTCCCCAGCAGATGATCGAGCCGATCGGACAATGTGGCCATCGAATTCCTCATTCCACCCCGAGTTGCAACAGATCTCCTGGCTGTCCACCGTGGTAGATCATCACCTCGACGCCGGGGTGCCGCTGCGAGATGTGATCGGCCAGTTCCGTGTCGAGCCCCTCCGGCGCCTCCGACCCCATCAGGAGCGTCACCAGTTCACCACCCGCGCCGAGGACGAGGTCGACGAGTCGCCGTCCGGCCGCGACCGCGTCCGGTTCGATGACGATCACCTCGTGACCCATCAGGCCGATGCCGTCTCCCGGTTCGCACGTTCCCACGTAGGTGAGGGCCCGTTCCCGGGCGATGCGCAGGGATCCCCAGCGGGTGGCGGCGGCGGCCTCCGACATCGCGAACGCGTCGTCCACCGCCTCTCGCTCGGGATCGTGCACCGCCAGGGACGCGAGTCCCTGCACCATCGCGGACGTCGCGAGCAGCAGGACCTCGTGCCGGGCGTCCCTCGCCGCGGCACTGACCGCGACGAGTTCCTGAGCCGTCAGCGCGCCGTTGGGGAGAACGAGCACCTCGGTGCGTCCCATCTGCCTGATGATGCCGAGGAGCTGGGCCCGGGTGACGGGCGCGTCGTCGCACCGGAGGACTGTCGCGCCCTCGCTCGCGAACAGTTCGGCGGCGCCGTCTCCGGCCACGACGGCGACGATTCCCCGTTCCCCCTGATCCGGGCGGGTCCGGACCGGCGGGACGAGCAACCCCTGGTCCCGCGCATCCACGAGGAAGCTGCTGACGCGGATTCCGTGGATGCGTCCCGCCGCGAGTCCGGCCTCCACGGCGGCGCCCGCGTCCGTGCAGTGCACGTGCACCGACCAGCCTCCGCCGCCGTCGCCGACGATCACGATCGAGTCCCCGAGCGCGTTCAGCGTGGTGCGCAACTCCGCCATGCGGTCCTCGTCGGACTCCGCGACCAGGTACATCACCTCGAAGTCCTGATCCGGGCCCTCTTCGCAGTCGGGTCCCGAATGCGCGTGCGTGCCCTGCGACGGGTGCGGTGCGGAAACGGGGACGGGCTCTGCGCGATGCGTGGACGGTGTGCGGCGCGGAACGTGGAGCGCGATCGGTGCGCGATCCGGCGGCGACCCCGTTACCGCCGTGACGAGAGCGTCGAGAATCACGACGAGGCCGAGTCCTCCCGCATCGACGACGCCCGCGGTGCCGAGCACCTCGAGTTGCGACGGCGTCCTGGTGAGCGCGGACGCCGCCGCATCCGCGGCTGCGCGGGCCGTGACCGCGATCGGCGCCTCGTCCGGGAACTCCGCCGCGGCGTCGGCGGCGCAGCGCAGCACGGTGACGATGGTCCCCTCCACCAGGTAGCTCACCGCGTCCGTCACCAGGTTGGTGGCCATCAGCAGCCCGGTCCGGACCGTCCTTGTGTCGACGGCGGGGGTGACGGCGGCTTCCGCAATCCCCCGCAGCACCTGGGACAGGATCACCCCGGAGTTCCCGCGCGCGCCCGCGACCGCGCCCCGGGCCAGGGCGATGGCCACCTGCCGGACGTCCTTGGTGCCGCTGCCCGCGTACTCGTCGATCGCACCCAGCGCCGCACGCATCGTGAACAGCAGATTGGTGCCCGTGTCGGAGTCCGGGATCGGAAAGACGTTGAGGCTGTTGATCTCCTCGCACCGCTTTTCCAGACCCGCGACGGCGGTCCGCGCCCACGATTCGAGGACTCGCCCGTCCATCGGGAGCTCAGGGGCCACTGTCGTCCTCTCCGGCCAGGGAATGGGAAGGTGCCGTCAGACTAGTCGGGGGACGATGATCGGGCCCGCGGTCCGAGCCCTTCTGGACCGGGTTTGGCCAATCCACACTCGAGCGGCTACTCTTGCACGGTTGCCTCGTACAGGGCGCGCTTGCTGTGCCCTGTCTCCACGAGGCCAGCAAATTTCACAGTTCACTATCTTGAAGGAGTTCGCGACTATGGCTGCCGTCTGCGACGTATGCGCCAAGGGGCCCGGCTTCGGTAAGTCGGTCTCGCACTCGCACCGGCGTACCAACCGTCGCTGGAACCCGAACATTCAGACTGTTCGTGCCGAGGTTGCCCCCGGAAACACCCGGAAGGTCAACGTCTGCACCTCCTGCCTGAAGGCTGGAAAGGTTGCTCGGGGCTGACCCGACGCTGCGTGCGATGTCACTGCGCCCCCGACACTTCGGTGTCGGGGGCGCAGTTTTTTATGTCCCCGCACCTGTCCGATTCGGCATCGTCGCAGCGCATCGGGGCACGTCGGGCACCGGCAAGGACCCACGTAAGGTGCAACAGTGACTTCTCTCGATGGACTCAGCAAAGTACAGCTCGAAGACGGCGTGCTGCGCATCACGATCGCGACTGCGGAGAACGGCACCTCGCTGGACGGCGAGGGCATGGTGCAGGGTGCCCGGGCACTCGAAGCGGTCGGTGACCGGATCGGCAGCGTCCTTCTCGTCGGGGAGGGCCCGAACTTCTGCGCCGGCGGCAACGTGCACGCCTTCGCGTCCGCACCGGTGCGAAGCGAATACGTCGCCGAGGTCGCGCGCGTGTTCCACGAATTCGTTCGTGCGCTCGACGCCGTGACCGTTCCGGTGATCGCCGGTGTTCACGGGTGGGCTGCGGGCGCCGGCATGAGCCTCGTGTGCCTGACGGACGTCGCCATCGGCGGCCCTGGCACCAAGTTGCGCCCGGCCTACCCTTCCATCGGCTTCACCCCGGACGGCGGCATGTCCTGGACCCTGCCGCGCATCGTCGGCGACGCCCGCGCGCGCGAGATCCTGATCACCGATGCCGTTCTCAGCGGTGACGAGGCCGTCCGCCTGGGCATCCTCAGCCGCCTCGTCGGCGACGACGTCGTCCAGGACGAGGCACTTCGGCTCGCCCGCACCCTCGCCGCCGGCCCGACGCCGTCCTTCTCGGGGATCAAGACGCTCGTCCGCGACTCCCGATATCGCACGCTCGCCGAGCAACTCGACGCGGAGGCCGCGTCGATCGCCACCGCGGCCGACAGCCCGGTGGGACGCGAGGGCGTCGACGCCTTCGCCGAGAAGCGGCGAGCCGACTTCTCATCAGTGCAGTGAAGCGACGTGCCGACTTCTCGCGGCCACCAATTACGGCAGCTGCCAGTTCACCGGCTCGGCGCCCAGGCCGTCGAGGAGTTCGTTCGCCCGGCTGAACGGCCGCGAACCGAAGAATCCGCGCGACGCGGACAACGGTGAGGGGTGGGCCGACTCGATCGTCGGCACATCGCCGAGCATCGGTTTCAGCGTGGACGCGTCCCGGCCCCACAGAATTGCGACGAGGGGTTCGGGGCGCGCCACGAGAGCGCGGATGGCCTGCTCGGTCACCGCCTCCCAGCCCTTCTTCCGGTGCGAGGCCGGGAGTCCGGGCTGCACGGTGAGCACCCTGTTCAGGAGAAGCACTCCCTGGCGTGACCACGGGGTGAGGTCGCCGGTGGTGGGCGTCTCGTAGCCGAGGTCCTTGCTGTACTCGGTGAAGATGTTGCCGAGGCTGCGTGGCACCGGGCGCACGTCCGGTGCCACCGAGAAACTGAGACCGACCGCGTGACCGGGTGTGGGGTACGGGTCCTGACCCACGATCAGGACCTTGACCTCGGAGAACGGGTGGGTGAACGCGCGCAGGACGTTCTCTCCGGCGGGGAGGTATTCACGCCCGCCGGCGATTTCCGCGCGCAGGAACTCGCCCATCTCCGTGATCCGGCCGGACACCGGTTCGAGTGCGTCTGCCCATCCGGCCTCGACGAGGTCCGACAGCGGCGCCGCCATCAGTCGAGCCTGCGCAGCGAGTCGCGGTAGTAGGCCGCGTTCGCGGCATACATCTTCACGTTCATCTCGAGGTGCCCCTCGCGAACCTCGTAGCCCTGCCGGATCTTCGCGGGGACGCCGAGCGCCATGCTCCGCGGCGGAACCTCGAATTTGAACGGAACGACGGCGCCGGCGCCGACGACCGAACCGGCACCGATGACCGAGCCGTTGAGAACGATCGATCCGGAGGCGATCAGGCAGTGGTCGCCGATCGTGGATCCCTCGATGTGCGCCGCGTGACCGACGACGCACCCCGAGCCGATGACGGTGGGATCGATCATCGTGCAATGGATCACCGTGCCGTCCTGGATGTTCGTGTCGGCGCCGACGGTGATGGTGCCGTAGTCGGCGCGGAGCACGGCCTGCGGCCACACCGAGGTGCCTGCCGCCAGGGTCACGTTCCCGATCACCACGGCGTCGGGATGGACGTAGGCGTCCGGATGGATGTCGGGTTCGCGGTCCCCGAGCGCGTAGATAGCCATGCGTGCAACCTATACCGAGAAACTCTGCCAGCCGCCGGCCCCCGGCCAGGTCTCGCCGTCGACCGAGATGCCGGACCCGTCGTGTACCGCGCCGATCGCGGTCCAGCCCGCCGGGAGCGGGACGTCGGCGGAAAAGGTGGCGGCGAAGCCGTGGTCCTCTCCCCCGGTGAGCACCCATTCCCAGTAGTCGGCGCCGAGAACCGTCGCCGCCGACACCAGTTCGGGTGAGACGGCCATTTCGGATCGGGTGAGGGACATTCCGACGCCGGAGGCGTCGCAGATGTGACCGAGGTCGGCGAGGAGCCCGTCGGAGATGTCGGTCATCGCGTGGGCGCCCCCGTCCGCGGCGGCCCAGGCGGCGGAATACGGCGGCGTGGGGACACGGTGTGCGGCGAGGAGGTCCGGGAAATCCGAGGACCCGCCGAGCAGCAGTGCGAGACCGGCCGCCGATCGGCCGAGTTCGCCGGCCACCGCGACGACGTCGCCCGGCCGCGCGCCGGACCGCCGGATCGGGCTCCTGCCACCCAGATCACCGAGGACGGTGACGGAAATCACGACCTGCGCGGCCTGCACGAGATCACCGCCCACCACACCGGCCCCGAGTTCCTCGGCGCCCTCCCCGATTGCGGCCGAGATGCCGTCCGCCACGTCGATCGAGGTGTCCGGCGGCAAGCCGAGAGAGACCAGGAAAGCCGTCGGCCGCGCGCCCATCGCCGCGACGTCGGCCGCATTCTGGGCCACCGCCTTGCGGCCCACGTCGCGCGGAGTCGACCAGTCGAGCCGAAAGTGCCTGTCCTGCACCAGCATGTCGGCGGACACCGCCACCCGGCCGTCGGCGGCCCGGACGAGGGCGGCGTCGTCTCCGGGACCGATCAGCGTGGACGGGGGCTGCACCCGGCCCTCCACCGCTCGGCCGATCACGGCGAACTCGCCGACGTCGGCGACGGTGAGGGGCGGGGTCGGGTCCGGGGAATCCGTCGGTGTGATGGTGTGCCTCCAGTGTCGGGTGGCCCGTGCAGCGGCGGTGGGTCCGGTCGACGGAATGTACGACTGCGGTACCTTTTAGCTGTTGCCGGGACTTCTCGGCACGTGACCGATCAGCGCGCCGAAGCACCCGCGACTCTACCGAGACCCATGCGGCGCGGAGCAGGGAAGGGCCGGAGCGAGAGTGCAAGCGTTCATCCTGATCCAGACCGAAGTCGGCAAGGCCGCGGCGATCGCGACCGAGATCGCGAAGATCACCGGAGTCCGCACCGCCGAGGACGTGGTCGGACCGTACGACGTCATCGTGCGGGTATCCGCTGACGACGTCGCTCCCGTCGTCAAGGAGATCCGTCAGGTCTCCGGCATCACCCGCACCCTCACCTGCGATGTCCCCGAAAAGTCTGCGAACAAGAACTGAGCATGTCCGACCTCGAACCCGAACAGAGCACACCCGCCGGCAACTCCGACCCGGTTCCTGCGGAGCGGCGGAATCCCGCACTCATCGCGACGGCCGTGGCGCTCCCCGTGGCCCTGGTCATCGGCATCGTCGTCGCCGCGGTGTTCGCCGGGCGGAACCCGGTGAAGGAACCCGTGTCGCTGGGCCCTGTGCCCGCGCCCGCATCCGGCTCCGCGGAGTGCGCCACCCTGATGGGGGGCCTCCCCGACGCGCTCGGCGACTACACGCGCGCCGAACTCACCGAACCCGCACCCGAGGCGACCGCCGCGTGGCAGCCGGTCGAGGGCGAACCACTCGTCCTGCGTTGCGGTCTGGACCGTCCCGCGGAGTTCGATCAGGCTTCACCGCTGCAGGTGATCGACGGAGTTCAGTGGTTCGAGATCTCGGGCGCGAGCGCCGGAATCGACGCGAGCAGCTATTTCGCCGTCGACCGCGGCGTGTACATCGGACTCACGGTTCCCACCGGGGTGGGACCGACGCCGCTTCAGGACATGTCCGGCGCGGTGTCGCAGGTGTTGCCGCAGAAGCCCCTCGATCCGGCGCCCGTCGCGAATCCCTGAGCGCCGGACCGCCGTTTCGCTAACGCAGGCCGATGCCGCGCGCGAGGGCGGTGTCGACCAGGGTCGAGACGAGGGTGCCGTAGTCGACACCCACCGCGCCCCACATGCGCGGGTACATCGAGATCGACGTGAATCCCGGCATCGTGTTGATCTCGTTGATCACCGGGCCGTCCTCGGTCACGAAGAAGTCGACCCGCGCGAGTCCCTGGCAGTCGAGCGCGGAGAACGCGCGCACCGCGAGTTCGCGGATCTCTTCGCTGACCGATTCGTCGAGTTTGGCGGGCACGTCGAACTCGCACACGTCGTCGAGGTATTTGCTGTCGAAGTCGTAGAACGCCTCGTCGTCGCCTGCGCCTTCCGGCATCCGGATCTCGGCGATGACGCTGGCCCGCACGTCGCCGTCCGGGAACTCGAGGACTCCGCACTCGACCTCACGGCCGACGATCCCCGATTCGACGATCACCTTGGGGTCGTGCAGACGGGCGTGGGTGATGGCGTCGTCGAGCGCGGCCCACTCGGCCACCCGGGTGATCCCGATCGACGATCCGCCGCGGGCAGGCTTGACGAACACCGGGAGGTGGAGGCGGGACTTCTGTTCGTCGGTCAGCGAGGCGGCGCCCGGACGCAGGACGACCTGGAACCCGATGGGCAAGCCTTCCGCGGCGAGCAGCTTCTTCGTGAATTCCTTGTCCATGCCGGCAGCGCTGGCGAGAACACCGGGACCGACGTACGGAACACCTGCGAGTTCGAGCAGGCCCTGGATCGTGCCGTCCTCGCCGTAGGCGCCGTGCAGGACGGGGAAGACGACGTCGACCGAGGCCAGGATCTTGCCCGCTTCGCCGTCGTCGAGGGCGACGAGGTCCCCGGACCGCGTCGGGTCGGCGGTGAGGGCCAGTGCGGACCCGTCGGCGTCGACGCTCGGGAGTGCCCGGCCGCGGATGGACAGCGTCTCGGGGTCGGTGGAGCCGAGGACCCACGAACCCTCGGTGGTGATGCCGATCGGCACCACCTCGTACCGTTCCGGGTCGAGGTTCCTCAGGACGCTTCCGGCCGACACACAGGACACGGAATGCTCGTTGCTGCGGCCACCGAAGATGACGGCTACCCGGGTACGCGGTTTACTCACGACACAAACCGTACCGTCGCCGCGACACGCTCATCGCACCCACCTCTCCTCACATTTCCTTCGCCGACCTCACGACACGTCGGGTCCCGCACTCACAATGCGGACAGTGCCCGCTCGAGATCGGCGACCAGGTCTTCGGTGTCCTCGATTCCACACGAGAGCCGGACGAACCCGTCGGGCACGGGGTCACCCCACCGGGCCCGGCGATCGGCGGTGGTGTGGATGCCGCCGAAGCTCGTCGCAGGTACGAGGAGTTCGCTTCCGGCCACGAGGCGGTGGAACTGTTCGGCGGAATCCACATCGAAGCTCACCAGCCCGCCGAATCGACGCATCTGACCGGCGGCGACGGCGTGTGCAGGATCACCGGGCAGACCCGGGTACCGGACGCGGTGGGCCGCCGGGTGCGACTCGAGCAGCGCCGCGAGGGCCAGGGCGTTGGCACATTGACGCTCGAAGCGCAGACCGGCCGTCCCGAGACTCCGATGGGCGAGCCACGTCTCGAACGGCCCCAGCACCGTGCCCGACAGCGCCCTCTCGCGTTCCATTCCGGCCAGGAAGTCGGCGTCCGACGCGGCGATGTATCCCATGAGGAGATCGCTGTGACCGCTCAAAGTCTTTGTGCCGCTGGCGACTACCACGTCCGCACCGAGTTCGAGCGGCTGCTGGCCGAGTGGGGTGGCAGTCGTGTTGTCCACCACCAGAACGGCGCCCGCGTTCGCGCACTGCTCTGATACGGCGCGCAGATCCACCACGTCGAGGGACGGATTGGCCGGAGTCTCGGCCACCACCACCGTCGTCCCCTCGGCGGACGCCAGCAGTGCTGCGGCCGCCTCGCCGGCCATGTCGGCGGTCCTCAGTTCGTGCACGGTGATACCCATCGGCTCCAGACGCTCCCGCGCGTACGCCCGCACCTGGTAGTAGCCGTCGGACGGAACGACCACGGTGTCGCCGGCGGTGAGCAGACTCCTCAGCACGACGGTGACCGCCGACATCCCGGAGCCGACGACGAGCGCGCCCGCGGCGCCCTCGAGCGTCGCCAGCGCCGATTCGAGGTCACGCCAGCCCGGATTGGAGGCGCGTGCGTAGGTGTCGGACTCGGTTCCCTCGTCGGCGCTCAGCTGATACGGCGCCGCGAAAACCGGCCCCCTCTGCATCGGCGATCCGGGAATATTTTCTGCGGCAACGGCTTTGACGCAGCGGGTGGAATCACCACTCACGAGCTCACTCCGGCTTCGTGCGGCGGCCGAGCAGCTGACCGATCGCGTCCTGCACCACGAGACCCTCGTGGCACACCCGGTGCACGGCATCGGTCAGCGGCATCTCGACGTCGTAACTGGCGGCGAGAGCCCGCACGGACGAGCACGATTTCACACCCTCGGCGACCTGACCATGAGTGGCCGCCTGGGCACTCTCGATCGAACCACCCTGGCCGAGGCGTTCACCGAACGACCGATTTCGTGACAGGGGCGACGTGCATGTCGCGACCAGATCGCCCACTCCCGCGAGACCCGCGAGGGTGGCAGGTTTCGCACCGAGCGCCACCCCCAGCCGGATGATCTCGGCCAGACCGCGAGTGATGATGCTCGCAATCGTGTTCTCTCCCAATCCGATTCCCGATGCCATACCGCAGGCGAGGGCGATGACGTTCTTGCAGGCGCCGCCGATCTCACACCCGATGACGTCCGAATTCGTGTACGGACGGAAGTATCCGGTTGCCGAGGCCTTCTGCAGTTCCAGTGCCCGCGTCGAATCCGTGCACGCGACAACCGTCGCCGCCGGCTGACCGATAGCGATCTCCCGGGCCAGATTGGGCCCGGACAGGACGGCGACCCGGCCCGGGTCTGCGCCGGTGACCTGGATGATCACCTGACTCATCCGCATGAGGGTGCCGGTCTCGATGCCCTTGGCGAGGCTCAGCAGGGTGGCGTTCTCGGGGATCATCGGAGTCCAGACCTGCAAATTGTCGCGCAGAGACTGCGACGGCACCGCCAGGACGACGATGTCGGCGCCGTCGAGTGCGGCCCGCGCGTCGTCCGTTGCGGTCAACGACGGAGGCAGGGCGATGCCCGGCAGGTAGTCCGCGTTCTCGTGACGCGACACGATCGATTCGGCGACCTCAGCGCGTCGCGCCCACATGGTGACATCGGTCCCGGCATCGGCCAGGACCTTCGCAAATGCAGTCCCCCATGAACCCGCTCCCAGTACCGCAGCCTTGCTCACACAGCCCCCTCGTCGTTCGTTACCCGATGCGTCGCCCACAGTATTGCCGATGCCGAGGTCGAGCGCCGCCCCGCTACCGAACTCGTTCGCTGCTCAGCCGCGACCGGGCGTCCGGAGCACCACCCCGCGCGGGCTGGCAAGATATCCGCATGAGCACAGCGACCCGATCCGTGGCGCCGCGCGCGCACGTACTCGTCGCGGTCAAGGAACTCCACGCGGCCAAGACGCGGCTGTCCGGTGTCTTCGACACGGCCGACCGCACCGGACTGGTGCTGTCGATGCTGCGCGACACCCTGGCCGTCGTCAGCGACGTCGCGACGGTCGTCGGTGTCACCGTGGTCACGCCGGACCCCGCGGTGGCGCGGCTCGCACGCAGTGTCGGCGCGGACGTCTACGCCGACCCCGCGCCCGTGTCCACCGACGAGCGGCCGGACGAGGGCGGCACCGAGCACAGTCTCAATGCGGCGCTGTCAGCGGCGGCCGAGCATGTCCGCCTCAACGAGCGCGGAGTCGACGTCGTCGCACTGCAGGCCGACCTTCCGTCTCTGCGCGGAGGCGAATTCGGTGAAGCACTCGCCGCGGCGAGAACCGGCGGCAGGTCTGTGGTCGTCGATCATCACGGCACCGGCACCGCCGCCCTGTTCTCCTGCGACCCGGACATTCCGCTCGATCCCCGCTTCGGACCAGGATCGGCGAAGCGGCACCTCGAATCCGGGGCACGTCCCCTCGACGGGCACTGGCCGGGTCTGCGAACCGACGTCGACACCGCCGACGATCTCGATGCCGCGCAGGCTCTCGGCGTCGGACCTGCGACGCGTGCCGCACTCGACGCTCTCGAACACACCGCCCCCTCGCGCTGCGGAAACGAGTAGGCCGCGCAGGCCGTGTGAATTTGCCCCATCGATTGTCCGCGGCCGAATTCTCGAGGGATGATCGTGGGGTGAGTAACCGAGAAGCACTCGACCAGCAGACCGACGTCGACGGAAAGAACGGAACCCGCGACAGCATCGTCACGGCCAATCCCACGAACGTTCCGATGGCGCCACCCGCTGCGACGAGTGCCCTCACGAGCGCGCTGACCGACGGGCTCCCCGAAGATCGTTACCTGAACCGCGAACTCAGTTGGCTCGATTTCAATGCCCGGGTTCTCGCCCTCGCCGAGGACACGTCGCTGCCGTTGCTCGAGCGCGCCAAGTTCCTCGCCATCTTCGCGTCCAATCTGGACGAGTTCTTCATGGTCCGCGTCGCCGGACTCAAGCGCCGCGACGAGACCGGCCTGTCCGTGCGGTCCGCCGACGGCCTCTCCCCCCGCGAACAGCTCTCCCTGATCGCGACCCGGACCCAGGAGATCTCGGAGAAGGCCGCGCGGGTGTTCCTCGACTCCGTTCGTCCTGCGCTTGCCGCCGAAGGGATCTCCATCATCGGATGGGACGATCTCACCGACGACGACCGCGAGCGCCTGTCGGTGCATTTCCAGGACCAGATCTTCCCGGTGCTCACTCCGCTGGCCGTCGACCACGCCCACCCCTTCCCGTACATCAGCGGCCTGAGTCTCAACCTCGCGGTGACGGTGAAGGATGCGGTCACGGGTGGCGAACACTTTGCGAGGGTCAAGGTTCCGGACAACGTGGGCCGGTTCGTCCGCGTCCGCCGCGACGAGACACCCTCCTCCATCGACGCGTTCCTGCCCCTCGAAGATCTGATCTCCGCTCACCTCGACATGCTGTTCCCGGGCATGGAGATCGTGGAGCACCATGCATTCCGCATCACGCGTAACGCCGATTTCGAGGTCGAGGAAGACCGCGACGAAGATCTTCTGCAGGCGCTCGAGCGTGAGTTGGCGCGCCGCCGGTTCGGTTCCCCGGTGCGGCTCGAGGTCGCGGACGACATGACCGAGCACATGCTCGAACTCCTCCTGCGCGAACTCGACGTCGATCCCGGCGACGTCATCCAGGTGCCCGGATTGCTGGACCTGTCGTGCCTCTGGCAGGTGTACGCGGTCGACCGGCCCGCCCTCAAGGACGCACCGTTCGTCCCGGCAACGCATCCGGCATTCGGCGAGAGGGAAACACCCAAGAGCGTCTTCTCGACCCTCCGCGACGGCGACGTCCTGGTCCACCACCCGTACGACTCGTTCTCCACGAGCGTCCAGCGCTTCATCGAACAGGCTGCGGCCGACCCCCAGGTTCTGGCGATCAAGCAGACCCTTTACCGCACTTCGGGCGACTCCCCCATCGTCGACGCGTTGATCACCGCCGCCGAGGCGGGCAAACAGGTTGTGGCACTGGTCGAGATCAAGGCGCGATTCGACGAGCAGGCGAACATCAAGTGGGCCCGCAAGCTCGAACACGCGGGTGTGCACGTGGTGTACGGACTGGTCGGGCTCAAGACCCACTGCAAGACGTGCCTCGTCGTCCGTCGCGAAGGGTCCACCATCCGGCGTTACTGCCACATCGGTACCGGCAACTACAACCCGAAGACCGCCCGGCTGTACGAAGACATCGGTCTGCTCACCGCCGCCCCGGAGATCGGCGCAGACCTCACCGACCTGTTCAATTCCCTCACCGGCTACTCGCGGAAGACGCAGTACCGCAACCTCCTCGTCGCGCCGTACGGTGTGCGCCGGGGAATCATCGAGCGGATCGACGGTGAGATCGCGCACAAACTGCGGGGCGAGGACGCCGGAATCCTGCTGAAGGCCAACGCCTTGGTCGACGAACAGGTGATCGACTCGCTCTACCGTGCATCCCGGGCCGGTGTGCCCGTCGAGATCGTGGTGCGCGGCATCTGCGCCCTCAAACCCGGAGTTCCCGGCCTGAGTGAGAACATCCACGTCCGGTCGATTCTCGGACGCTTCCTCGAACATTCCCGAGTCTTCCATTTTCGCGGCGCCGACGAATTCTGGATCGGCAGCGCAGACATGATGCACCGCAACCTCGACCGACGCGTCGAAGTCATGGCGCAGGTGAAAGATCCTCGACTCACCGCCCAGATAGCCGAGATAGCCGATTCCGCGCTCGATCCCCGCACGCGGTGCTGGGTGCTCGGGTCCGACGGCCGGTGGGTTCCGTCACCCGCCCACGGCGAGGAGGTTCGCGACCACCAGGAAGCCATGATGCGCAAACGAATGGGCACCGGATCCTGATCGCGGCGAGTCCGCGGCAGAAGGAAGGAATTCGGTGAGCAGTTCACCCGGCAAACCGGTCAAAGCCAATATCTTCGCTGCGGGGGCAGTGCTGTGGCGAAAATCTCCCGACAATCCCGACGAGATCGAGATCGCGCTCATTCACCGGCCCAAATACGAGGACTGGTCATTCCCCAAGGGAAAGCTCGACCCCGGCGAGACCGCCGTCGTGGCCGCACTGCGTGAGGTGGAAGAAGAGACGGGTATCCGCGGGCGCCTCGGCCGGCATCTCGGTGCGTTGACATATCCGATTCCGGGCCACCGCCGATTGAAACGAGTCGAATACTGGGCGGCGGAAGCCCGCGCCGGTGAATTCGTTCCCAACAGCGAAGTGGACGAGATGCGGTGGCTTCCCGTATCCGAGGTGGCCGACCAGCTGTCGTATCCCATGGATCGCAAGATGCTCCGTCGATTCACGGCTCAGCCACCCGACACCGCAACCGTGCTCCTGGTCCGGCATGCCAAGGCTGGAAGCCGGAAACGGTACAAGGGCGACGACACCACCCGGCCCTTGGATACGAACGGCCTACTCCAGGCCGAAGCGCTCGTCACGCAGCTCGAGGCATTCGGGGCCACCGACATCACGTCGGCCGACCGGACGCGGTGCACTCAGACGGTCGAGCCGCTGGCACGCACGTTGGACACGACCGTCCGGTTGGATCCGCTGCTGTCCGAGGAGAGTTACACCGCCGACCCGGTGGCCACCCGCACGCTGGTCCGCAAGATCGCCTCTCTCGGCGGAGTTCAGGTGATCTGCAGTCAGGGTGGTGTCATTCCCGATCTGCTCGACTGGTGGGCGGAGATCGACGGCATCGCACTTCCCCCGGCTCGGAACAGAAAGGCGAGCACCTGGGTGCTCTCGCTGTCCGGTGGCAAACTCATCGCCGCCGACCACATCGACAGTCCACTGCCTCCCACTCGGAAGGACTGAGCACCGGCCGGAGTTCACCGGGAGGCCAGGAAAACACAGACAGGCGCCAACCCCCAGGGTCGGCGCCTGTCTGTGTTCGGGCAGTCCTGTGTGCGCTGTATTACTTGGCGCGCTTCGCGGGAGCCTTCTTTGCTGCGGTCTTCTTGGCTGCAGTCTTGGCCGGAGCCTTCTTGGCTGCAGTCTTCTTCGCGGCCGTGGTCTTGGCCGGGGCCACCTTCTTCGCCACGGTCTTCTTCGCGGCCGTGGTCTTGGCCGGAGCCTTCTTGGCCACGGTCTTCTTCGCGGCCGTGGTCTTGGCCGGGGCCACCTTCTTCGCCACGGTCTTCTTCGCGGCCGTGGTCTTGGCCGGAGTCACCTTCTTGGCTGCAGTCTTCTTCGCGGCCGTGGTCTTGGCCGGAGCTGCCTTCTTGGCTGCGGTCTTCTTTGCAGCCGTCTTCTTTGCAGCGGCCTTCTTGGCGGCAGCCTTGGTGGCGGGCGCCGCTGCGCCGCGCTTGACTGCCGGACCGGTGGCCGGAAGCTTCTGGCCGCCAGCGATAACCGCCTTGAACTGAGCGCCCGGACGGAACGCCGGCACCGACGTCGGCTTGACCTTGACGGTCTCGCCCGTGCGCGGGTTACGTGCGACACGTGCCGCGCGACGACGCTGCTCGAAGACACCGAAACCGGTGATGGTCACGCTGTCGCCGCGGTGCACTGCCCGGACGATCGTGTCCACGACATGCTCGACAGCTTCCGTTGCCGTGCGCCTGTCCGTGCCCAGTTTCTCGGTCAGAACATCGATGAGCTCTGCCTTATTCATTGAAATTCCTCCGCGAACTAATGGTCCATCATCGGACCGACTACGAACTACGGTAAACCTGAATACCGCAGGAGTCTATGTGCCACGCCAATTCTCATACAACGCGGCACCATTCTCAGGAACTTATTATCTGGGAGACAGGGCTCCGATTCCAACTTTCAGTCGGCCGGAGTGGGCTCCGGAAGAGTGGCAGGTTTCCAAGAAGGCCTTGACTTTTCGAACTCGGAAATGGCTTCTACCTGCCGTAATGTCAATCCGATGTCGTCCAGACCCTCGATCAGACGCCACCGCGTGTAGTCATCAATCGCAAAGGGCACCACGGTGGTTCCGGCCGTCACAGTCTTGTTCTCGAGGTCGACAATCAATTCGAGACCGGGTTGCTCGTCGAGCAACTTCCAGAGCAGTTCGACGTCCGACTGGGCCACCTGAGCGGCCAGCAGACCGGCCTTGCCGGCGTTGCCCCGGAAGATGTCCGCGAAGCGAGATGCGATCACGACCCGAAATCCGAAGTCGGATAGCGCCCACACGGCGTGCTCCCGGGAGGAGCCCGTGCCGAAGTCGGGCCCGGCCACCAGAACGCTGCCCTTGTCGTACGGGGCGACGTTCAGAACGAAGTCCGGATCGTTCCGCCACGCGGCGAACAGACCGTCCTCGAAACCGGTGCGGGTCACTCGTTTCAGGTAGACCGCCGGAATGATCTGGTCCGTGTCCACGTTGGATCGCCGCAGCGGAACGCCGATACCTTTGTGTGTGCTAAAGGATTCCATCGAAAAATCTCCTAAATTCCTTGGGTCCTAGGCCAGATCTGTCGGCGCGGACAGTGTTCCCCGGACCGCGGTCGCGGCGGCGACCAGCGGCGAAACCAGGTGAGTCCGGCCGCCCTTGCCTTGACGGCCTTCGAAATTGCGGTTGGACGTGGAGGCCGAACGCTCGCCGGGCGCGAGCTGATCCGGGTTCATTCCGAGGCACATCGAGCACCCCGCCTGCCGCCATTCGGCGCCCGCGGCGGTGAAGATCTCGCCGAGACCCTCCTTTTCGGCCTGCGCGCGAACGCGCATCGAGCCCGGCACGATCAGCATCCGGACTCCGTCTGCGACGTGGCGGCCGCGCAGCACGTCGGCCACGGCCCGCAGATCCTCGATACGGCCGTTGGTGCACGAACCCACGAAAACTGTGTCGATCGCCACCTCACGCAACGGAGTTCCGGCTTCGAGACCCATGTAGGTCAACGCCTTCTCCGCGGCGTGACGCTCGCTCTCGTCCACGATCTCGGCCGGATTCGGCACGGCGTCACCGAGCGGCAGGCCCTGCCCCGGGTTGGTGCCCCAGGTCACGAACGGCGTCAGGGCGCTCGCGTTGATGTGGACCTCGTTGTCGAAAACCGCACCCTCGTCGGTCTTCAACTGCTCCCAGGCCTCCACCGCGGCGTCCCAGTCGGCGCCCTTCGGCGCGTGGGGACGGCCCTTGATGAATTCGTAGGTGATCTCGTCGGGGGCGATCATGCCTGCCCGTGCACCCGCCTCGATGGACATGTTGCAGATGGTCATCCGCGCTTCCATCGACATCTTGCGGATCGCCTCGCCGCGGTACTCCAGGACGTAACCCTGGCCTCCGCCCGTTCCGATCTTCGCGATGACGGCCAAAATGAGATCTTTACTCGTCACGCCTTCGGGTAATTCGCCGTCGACGGTGATCGCCATCGTCCGGAAGGGACGCAACGACAACGTCTGCGTCGCCATGACGTGTTCGACCTCACTGGTGCCGATACCCATCGCGAGCGCGCCGAAGGCGCCGTGGGTGGACGTGTGACTGTCGCCGCACACCACGGTCATGCCGGGCTGAGTGAGACCCAGCTGGGGGCCGACGACGTGGACGATGCCCTGGTCGATGTTTCCCATCGGGTGCAGCCGGACACCGAATTCCTCACAGTTGCGCCGTAGCGTGTCCACCTGAGTCTTGGAGACGGGGTCGGCGATCGGCTTGTCGATGTCGACGGTGGGGACGTTGTGGTCCTCGGTGGCGATCGTCAGGTCGGGACGGCGCAGCGGGCGCCCCGCCAGCCGAAGTCCGTCGAATGCCTGCGGACTCGTCACTTCGTGAACGAGATGCAGATCGATGTAGATGAGGTCGGGGTTGTCTCCCTCACCCCGGACCACGACGTGGTCGTCCCACACCTTCTCTGCCAGGGTGCGTGCTTTCTCCGCCATCTTCTCCACCTCTGTGTGTCCTCTCGCACCGCGGGCGTCGGGCCGGTCCGCCGTGCGCTTGATGTCGTTACCCTCTTCCCGGACACGCACTCGACGTGAGACGAAGGTGCGCTATGATCCCAGTATGCGAGAAAGTGGTATCGACCTATGAGACAGCATAGCGGCATCGGAGTCCTTGACAAAGCGGTGGGCGTGCTGCATGCCGTGGCCGAGAAGCCCTGCAGCCTCACTGAACTGTGCTCGCGCACCGGACTCCCCCGCGCCACCGCCCACCGGCTGGCCGTCGGGCTCGAGGTCCACCGCCTCCTGACCCGCGACTCCGAGGGGCTGTGGTGCCCCGGTCCCGGCCTCGCCGAACTCGCTGCAACGGCTAACGATCCGCTCGTCTCGGCGGCCGCGCTCGTCCTCCCGCGGCTGCGCGAGATCACCGGCGAGAGCGTGCAGCTGTACCGCCGGGAAGGCACGCAGCGCATCTGTGTGGCGGCGATGGAGCCGCCCACGGGCCTGCGCGACACCGTTCTCGTCGGGGCACGACTGCCGATGAGCGCCGGCTCGGGCGCCAAGGTCCTTCTCGCCTGGGCCGACCCGCAGACCCAGCGCGCAGTTCTGCCCGACGCGGCGTTCGGCGAACGTGTGCTGCTCGAGGTCCGCCGACGCGGCTGGGCACAGAGCGCCGCCGAGCGGGAACCCGGTGTCGCCAGCGTCGCCGCTCCCGTGCGGGATTCCGGCGGCGCTGTCATCGCAGCGATTTCGGTGTCCGGACCCATCGACAGAATGGGCAGGCGCCCCGGTGCCCGGTGGGCGGCCGACCTTCTCGCCGCCGCGGAGGCGTTGCACAAGAGACTCTGACCATTCACGACCGACGTTCACCGCGAACAGGAGAAGCCGATGGGGAAGAACCAGCGATCGCAGATCACGATGACGGATTCGGAGATCGCCGAATTCGTGGATCGGAGCCGGATTGCCACGCTCGCAACGGTGGCAGCGGACGGCAGAGCTCATCTGGTCGCCATGTGGTACGCCGTGATCGACGGCGAGATCTGGTTCGAGACGAAATCCAAATCGCAGAAGGCGGTCAACCTGCGCCGTAACGACCGGGTCACCGTCCTGATCGAGGACGGCCAGACGTACGACACCCTGCGCGGTATTTCCGTCGAGGGCCGGGCGGAGATCGTGGAGGACCCGGACGCGATGTTCGCGGTCGGGGTCAGCGTGTGGGAGCGGTACACCGGCCCCTACACCGACGATCTGCGTCCCGCCATCGATCAGCTGCTGCACAAGCGGGTGGTCGTGCGGATCGTTCCCGAGCGCATCAGGAGCTGGAATCACGCCAAGCTCGGCCTGCCCGCGATGCCGGTGGGAGGCACCACGGCCGCGTACCTGGAGACGGCCGACCGCCGCGCCTGATCCCGGGCGGGCGGAAAAACGGGAGCATTCTCGGTGCCCTCGGCGTAGCTTCACAGAGTGAACCGACTACCCGAGGGAGTTCACCATGACTGACGCCAGTAACGAGGACACGAAAAAGAAATTCCGCGAAGCACTCGAGCGGAAGAATCATCAGGCCGGGCTGTCCACCGATCACAAGGACGGACATTCCAAGGCGCACGAGGCCCACGGGCCTGCCGACCACAAACGCGAATTCCGCCGCAAGACCGGATAAACGACACATATCCGGATATAAAGAAACACCCTCCAATTACTTGGAGGGTGTTTCTCTTTGTAGCCCCGACGGGATTCGAACCCGCGCTACCGCCTTGAGAGGGCGGCGTCCTAGGCCGCTAGACGACGGGGCCAGGAACTTTGCCTTGCTTTGGAAGCTCAGCAAGCATAGCTTCCAGAAGTTCGGAGTCAAAATCGGCCGAACTTCCGCTGGGGTACCAGGACTCGAACCTAGAATGGCGGTACCAGAAACCGCTGTGTTGCCAATTACACCATACCCCAATGGCCGTTCTCGAACCGCTGAGCTTGTGGGCTCTGCGGCCCGCCTCGGGCCGAAGAAGAGATTACCAGCCTACTGCCGGGATTTACCAAATCGTATGGTCAGAGGCTGTTTTTGCACCCTTTTCGGCCCGAGGGCGGCGTCCTAGCCGTCGATGCCGGCCCGCGCAGAGCGCAGCCGGGACAGCGAAACGTCGCGTCCGAGCAGTTCCATCGATTCGTAGAGCGGCGGGCTGATGTGCGAGCCCGTGACGGCCACCCGCACCGGAGCGAACGCCTTACGTGGCTTGAGGCCCAGTTCGTCCACGAGAGCGGTCTTGAGGGCCTCTTCCAGGGAGGCCGCATCCCATCCCTCGAGTGCGTCCAGCGACGCGAGGGCGGCGTCGAGAACCGGTGCGGAGTCGGCGCCCAGGTTCTTGGCAGCGGCGGCCGGATCGATCGCGAAGCCGGCCTCGTCGACGAACAGGAATTTCAGCAGATCCCAGGCATCGGACAGGACGACGATGCGCGTCTGGACCAGTTCTGCAGCGGTCGCGAAGACGGACTCGTCCACGTTCTCCCCGAGATGGCCGTGAAGCGTCAGGAACGCGCGCAGGCGCGCGGCGAAGTCGGCGGGCTCCAGCAACCGGATGTGCTCGGCGTTGATCGCGTCGGCCTTTTTCTGGTCGAACCGGGCCGGATTGGAATTGACCTTGGAGATATCGAAGGCGGCGACCATCTCGTCCAGCGAGAACACGTCGTGGTCGTCGGAAATACCCCAGCCCAGCAGCGCCAGGTAATTCAACAATCCCTCGGGGACGAAACCGCGGTCGCGATGAATGAAGAGGTTCGACTCGGGGTCGCGCTTGGACAGCTTCTTGTTGCCCTGCCCCATGACGAACGGCAGATGCCCGAACTTCGGAGTGAAATCGGCCACGCCGATCCGCTGCATCGCCTCGTAGAGGGCGAGCTGCCGCGGCGTCGACGACAGCAGGTCCTCGCCGCGCAGGACGTGTGTGATCTTCATCAACGCGTCGTCGACGGGGTTGACCAACGTGTACAGCGGAATCCCGTTGCCGCGAGTGAGGGCGAAGTCGGGAACGGTTCCGGCCTTGAACGTCGTCTCGCCACGCACGAGGTCGTCCCACGTCAGGTCGTGGTCCGGCATCCGGAGCCGGACCACGGGCTTGCGTCCCTCGTCGAGGAACGCCTGCCGCTGCTCCGGTGTCAGATCACGGTCGAAGTTGTCGTAGCCGAGCTTGGGATCGCGGCCGGCTGCCTTGTGCCGCTCCTCGACCTCTTCGGGCGTCGAGAACGACTCGTACGCCTCGCCCGCCGCGAGCAGTTTCGCGACGACGTCCAGATGCAGGTCCCGCCGCTGGGACTGGCGGTAGGGCTCGTACGGTCCCCCGACCTCCGGGCCCTCGTCCCAGTTCAGTCCGAGCCAGCGCAGCGCGTCCAGGATCGCCTGGTACGACTCCTCGCTGTCACGGGCAGCATCGGTGTCCTCGATGCGGAACACGAACGACCCACCGTTGTGTCGGGCGAACGCCCAGTTGAACAGGGCGGTTCGGACGAGCCCCACGTGCGGGGTTCCGGTGGGCGACGGGCAGAAACGGACGCGAACTTCGCTTGTGGTCATGGCTCACTTGGGTCGACGCTGGGAAAACGGACTCCTACAGGCTAGTCCGCTCCCGATTTCGACACGAGAGCCGTCAGCGCTTGGCGGTCACCGGGTTGGTGAGGGTGCCGATGCCACCGATGGTCACGCTCACGCTCTGGCCGTCGACGATCGGGCCGACGCCTTCGGGGGTGCCCGTGAGGATGACGTCGCCCGGGAGCAGCGTCATGACGGCCGACACCCATTCGATGATCTTCGGAATGTCGTGCAGCAGAAGCGAAGTGTTGCTCCGCTGCTTCACCACTCCGTCCACCTCGGTGGTGATGTCGACGTCGGACGCGTCGAGCTGGGTCTCGATCCACGGGCCCAGTGGGCAGAACGTGTCGTGCCCCTTCGCTCTCGTCCACTGCCCGTCCTGGCGCTGGTGGTCACGGGCCGACACGTCGTTGGCGGCCGTGTAACCGAGCACCACGTCGAGGGCCTTGGCTGCAGGCACGTCCTTGCAGGGGCGTCCGATGACGACCGCGAGTTCTCCTTCGTAATGAACCTCGTTGGAGGACTTCGGCAGGACGATCGCGGCGTCGGGGCCCACGATCGAAGTGTTGGGCTTGAGGAAGATCACAGGATCGGCCGGTGCCTCGCCGCCCATCTCGGCGGCGTGGGCAGCGTAGTTCTTTCCGATCGCCACGACCTTGCTCGCGAGGATCGGGGCCAGCAGTCGCACATCGGCGAGCGGCCAGCTCCGGCCGGTGAAAGTGGGACTGCCGAACGGATGCTCGGCGATCTCCTTCGCGATCCGGGACTCCCCGTCCCCCTCGATACTGACGAACGCAACACCATCGGGACTTGCCACTCGACCAAGACGCATGGCGCCGAGTCTATCGGCCCGGGTTCACCGCCGTACCGGGACGCCGGGGGACGCGAGGTATAGACTCCGCATGTTCCCCAATATATGAGACTTCAATCCTAGATATTGAGATGACATGACAGCATCGATCGACACGCCGTCCACCGTCGGAACTGCCCGCAGATGGTGGATGCTCGCCCTCGGGATGTTCGCGCAGGCCGCACAGGCGGTCTTCGTCAACGGCGTCGCCTTCCTGATCCCCGAACTCCAGGAGAATCACGGGCTCAGCCTCGCCCGCACCGGACTCCTCGTCGCCGCACCCACCCTCGGAGTCATGCTGACGCTGATCGCGTGGGGCGCACTCGCCGACCGCTACGGCGAACGCCGGGTGCTGGCCGCCGGAATGGCGTCCACGGCGGCCGCGGGAATCGGCGCGGCCCTGTCCGGATCACTCACGGCCACCGCAGCCTTCCTGCTGCTGGGCGGCATGGCGGCGGCCTCGGCGAATGCCGCGAGCGGGCGCGTCGTCGTCGGATGGTTCCCGCCCGAGCGCCGCGGACTGGCGATGGGCATCCGGCAGATGTCGCTGCCGCTGGGCATTGCCTGCGCTGCGCTGACGCTCCCCTCGGTCGCACACGACCACGGCATCGGATGGGCGCTCGCGCTGCCTGCCACCCTGTGCGCGACTGCCGCGCTGGCCTGCGCACTCTGGGTGGTCGATCCGCCCAGACCGAGTCGCAGCGCTGCGGAGGACCTCGGCATGCTCGCGAATCCGTATCGCGACAGCGGCACACTGTGGCGCATCCACGCCGTCTCGGTGCTGCTCGTCGTGCCCCAGTACACGGTGTGGACGTACGCGCTCGTGTGGCTGATCTCCGAAAGGCATTGGGAAGCAACGGCGGCAGGCCTGATCGTGACAGTCGCCCAGATCCTCGGCGCGTTCGGCCGGATGGGAGTCGGCTTCTGGTCCGATGTGGTGGGCAGTCGCATGCGCCCACTTCGCTGGGTCGCCGTCGCGGGCGGAGTGTCGATGGCGGCGCTCGCCGTGACGGATGCGATGGACTCGCCGCTGGCGATCGCGGCGCTGCTGGCGGCGTCCGTCGCGACCGTGGCACCGAACGGCCTCGCCTTCACCGCGGTCGCCGAGATCGCGGGGCCGTTCTGGGGCGGGCGCGCGCTCGGCGTCCAGAACACCGGTCAGTTCGTCGCGGCCTCGATCGTTCCCCCGGTGTTCGGCGCTCTGATCGGAATCGTCGGCTTCCCGGTGACTTTCGCCATAGCTGCGGGATTTCCGGCCGCCTCGATACCACTGATCCCCGTGGCCCGGTCCGAAGACCGGGCCACGGGGATCGAGGGAGACAAGGTCGAATCGCGGTCCTAGAGGGCGGCGGCGATCCGGTCGCCGACCTCCGACGTGACGACCTTCGAGTCACCACGGGACGCCAGATCGGCCTCGACGGCAGCTTCGATGCGCGCGGCATCGCCGTCCCGGCCGAGATGACGCAGCAGCAGCGCCGCGGACAGGATGGCCGCCGTGGGATCCGCGATCCCCTGGCCGGCGATGTCCGGGGCGCTGCCGTGCACGGGCTCGAACATCGACGGGTTGGTCCCCGACGCGTCGATATTCCCCGACGCCGCCAGGCCGATGCCTCCCGTGACCGCACCCGCGAGGTCGGTGATGATGTCGCCGAACAGGTTGTCGGTGACGATCACGTCGAAGCGCGACGGGTCGGTGACCATGTAGATGGTGGCCGCGTCGATGTGGCAGTAAGCCGTCTCCACGTCCGGGTATTCGGCCGACACCGTCTCCACGGCACGCGTCCAGATCGCACCGGCGTTGGAGAGGACGTTCGTCTTGTGAATCAGCGTGACGTGCTTACGCCGGGTCTGCGCGAGCGCGAACGCGTACCGCACCACCCGCTCGGCACCGAACCACGTGTTGATCGACACCTCGGTCGCGATCTCGTGCGGGGTGCCGACGCGGATCGCGCCACCGTTGCCGGTGTAAGGCCCCTCCGTCCCCTCGCGCACGACCACGAAGTCGATGTCCGGCTGCGCCGCCAGCGGCGACTTCGATCCCGGGTAGAGCTGCGACGGACGCAGATTCACGTGATGATCCAACGCGAATCGCATGTTCAGCAGCAGACCCCGCTCGAGCACGCCGGGCGTGACCGACGGGTCGCCGATGGCGCCCAGCAGGATCGCGTCGTGCTCGCGGATCGCCGCGAGATCGGCGTCTGGGAGCAGCTCCCCGGTGGCGTTGTATCGACGGGCACCGAGGTCGTACTCGGTGGTCTCGAGATCGGGTACGAGCTTCCGCAGCACCTTCAGCGCCTCGGCCGTGACCTCGACACCGATGCCGTCACCCGGAATGACCGCAAGCTTCATGAACGCCTCACTTCAGATAGAGCTGTGCGCGTGCCACGACGACAGGGGTCGCGACACGCGCACAGTGGGGATTAGGCCAGGTTGACGAGCTCGATCTTGGTGGCGCCGACGGCGGTGGAGATCGCGTCCCGCACCTCGCTCGGCACCTCCCGGTCGACGCGGAGGAGGATGGTCGCACCCTCGCCCTCGGCATCCTGGCTGAGCTGGGCAGCCTGGATGTCGATGCCGGCGTTGCCGAGCTGCGTGCCGATCTTGCCCAGCGCGCCGGGCTGATCGGTGTAGTTGACCACCAGGTTGAGGCCCTCGGCGCGCAGTTCGAAGTTGCGGCCGTTGATGTTGACGATCTTCTCGACCTGCTGCGGGCCGGTCAGCGTGCCCGAGACGTTGATGACACTGCCGTCGCCGAACACCGCGCGCAGGTCCACGACGCTGCGGTGGTTGGGGCTTTCCGCGGCCTTGGTGACCTCGGCCGTGACACCGCGCTCTTCCGCCAGTGCGGGAGCGTTGACGAACGTGACCGCGTCCTCGATGACGGCGGAGAACACACCGCGCAGAGCCGAGAGCGCGAGCACCTCGACGTCCTCGGAGGCGAGCTCGCCGCGCACGTCGACGGACAGGTTGACGGGCAGTTCACCCGACAGGGCGCCGATGAGCACACCCTGCTTGCGGACGATCTCGAGCCACGGGGCAACTTCCTCGCCCACGGCGCCACCCGACACGTTGACGGCGTCCGGAACGAAATCGCCTGCGAGAGCGAGCAGCACGGACTTCGCGACGTCGGTGCCGGCGCGGTCCTGAGCCTCGCTCGTGGAGGCACCGAGGTGCGGCGTCACGACGACCTCGGGCAGGTCGAACAACGGGCTGTCGGTGCAGGGCTCGGTCTCGAACACGTCCAGGCCCGCGGCGCGCACGTGACCCGACTTGATGGCCTCGGCCAGCGCGGCCTCGTCGATCAGACCACCACGGGCAGCGTTGACGATGACGACGCCCTTCTTGGTCTTCGCCAGGTTCTCCGTGCCGAGCAGTCCCTTGGTCTCGGGGGTCTTGGGGAGGTGCACGGAGATGAGGTCGGCACGCTCGAGCAGTTCGTCGAGGGTGACCAGTTCGATGCCGAGCTGCGCGGCGCGGGCGGCCGACACGTAGGGGTCGTACGCAATGACGTGCGTCTCGAACGCGGCGAGACGCTGCGCGAACAGCTGGCCGATCCGGCCGAGGCCGACGACGCCGACGGTCTTGCCGAAGATCTCGACACCGTTGAACTTGCTGCGCTTCCATTCGCGGTCGCGCAGGGTGGCGTCGGCCGCGGGGATCTGGCGGGCGGTGGCGAGCATCAGCGCGACGGCGTGCTCGGCGGCCGTGTGGATGTTGGACGTCGGGGCGTTGACGACCATGACACCGCGCTCGGTGGCCGCGGGCACGTCGACGTTGTCGAGGCCGACGCCCGCACGGGCGACGATCTTGAGCTTGGTACCGGCCGCCAGGACCTCGGCGTCCACGGTGGTGGCGGAACGGACGAGGATCGCGTCGGCCTCGGGCACCGCCGCGAGCAGGGCCGGGCGATCAGGTCCGTCGACCCATCGCACCTCCACACCGTCGCCCAATGCCTCGACGGTGGACGGCGCGAGCTTGTCGGCGATCAGAACTACAGGACGGCCTGGCTGGCTCACGTGCAAACTCCCTGAATAGGTGGGTGTGGGGGTGTTTTAACCACACACAGCTTAGTCCGCCCTCACAGGGAAACCGCATCCTGGTCTCCGATACCACATAGTGGACGCCTGCAACAACGGAATCGGACACGAAACAACACCGGCCCAATGTCGCATCGGGGGCCTCTGACGAGACCGATGAGACATCGGGCCGGTGATTCGGTGGAACTGTAAAGCAGTGAAACCTAGGCGGTTTCGGTGATCGGGCGATCGACCCAGCTCATCAGGTCGCGCAGCTTCTTGCCGGTGACCTCGATGGGGTGCTCGGCGTTGGCCTTGCGCAGGCCCTCGAGTTCGGTGTTGCCGTTCTCGACGTTGGCGACGAGGCGGCGGGTGAACTCACCCGACTGGATGTCGGCCAGGATCGCCTTCATGCGCTCCTTGGTGCCGGCGTCGATGACGCGCGGGCCGGAGAGGTAGCCACCGAACTCCGCGGTGTCGGACACCGAATAGTTCATGCGGGCGATGCCACCCTCGTACATGAGGTCGACGATGAGCTTGAGCTCGTGCAGCACCTCGAAGTACGCCATCTCGGGCGCGTAGCCGGCCTCGACCATGACCTCGAAACCGGTCTTGACCAGTTCCTCGGTGCCGCCGCAGAGCACGGCCTGCTCGCCGAAGAGGTCCGTCTCGGTCTCTTCCTTGAACGTGGTCTTGATTACGCCGGCGCGGGTGCCGCCGATGCCCTTGGCATAGGACAGCGCGAGGGCCTGGCCCTCACCCTTCGGGTCCTGGTCGATCGCGATGAGAGCGGGAACACCCTTGCCGTCGACGAACTGACGACGCACCAGGTGGCCGGGGCCCTTGGGGGCGACCATGCCGACGGTGACGAACTCCGGAGCCTTGATCAGGTCGAAGTGGATGTTGAGGCCGTGTCCGAAGAACAGCGCGTCGCCGTCCTTCAGGTTGGGCTCGATGTCATTGGTGAAGATCGACGCCTGCGCGGTGTCGGGTGCGAGCACCATGATCACGTCGGCCCACTCGGAGACCTCGGCGGGGGTACCGACGGTCAGGCCCTGCTCTTCGGCCTTCGCGCGGGACTTCGAGCCTTCCTTGAGGCCGATACGCACATCGACGCCCGAGTCGCGCAGGCTCAGCGAGTGCGCGTGGCCCTGGCTTCCGTAACCGATCACAGCGACCTTACGGCCCTGGATGATCGACAGATCGGCATCGTCGTCGTAGAACATCTCGACTGCCACAGTTCAACCTCTTTCTTGGATTTGCGTATCTAAAGTACTAGCGAGTGGCCGTGATGGACTTAGGCCCCCGTCCCACGGCCACGACCCCGGACTGCACGATCTCCCGGATACCGTACGGATCGAGCATCCGCAGCAGCGCATCCAGCTTGGATCGCGTTCCAGTCGCCTCGATCGTGACCGACTCCGGGGAGACGTCGATCACCTTGGCGCGGAACAGATTCACCGTCTCGATCACCTGCGTGCGCACGCTGGCGTCGGCTCGCACCTTGATGAGCACCAGCTCGCGGGCCACGGAGGCCTCACCGTCCTGCTCGACGATCTTGATGACGTTGACGAGCTTGTTGAGCTGCTTGGTCACCTGCTCGAGCGGGAACTCGTCGACGGTCACGACGATGGTCATGCGGGAGATCTCGGGGAGCTCGGTGCCACCGACGGCGAGCGACTCGATGTTGAACCCACGACGGGAGAACAGCGCGGCCACCCTGGCCAGCACGCCCGGCTTGTCCTCGACGAGAACACTGAGGGTGTGGCTGGTGCTCACTGATCTTCCTCCCTGGCCGCTGCGGCCGTGCCCGAACGCTGCTCGCGCTCCATGGCCTCGTGAATGACGGCCGGCTCTGCGGCCGCCTCGTCGTCGTCGAACAGCGGACGGATGCCCCGCGCCGCCATGATCTCGTCGTTGCTCGTGCCCACCGCGACCATCGGCCACACCTGGGCGTCGGCGCCGACGATGAAGTCGATCACCACGGGCTTGTCGTTGATGGACTGCGCCTCACGGATCGCCGCCTCGACGTCCTCTTCGCGCTCGACGCGAATGCCGTGGCAGCCCAACGCCTCCGCCAGCTTGACGAAGTCGGGGATGCGGATCGCGCCGTGCGTGCCGAGGTTGGTGTTGGAGTAGCGCTGGTCGTAGAACAGCGTCTGCCACTGGCGCACCATGCCGAGGTTGCCGTTGTTGATGAGCGCAACCTTGATCGGGATGCCCTCGAGCGCGCAGGTGGCGAGTTCCTGATTGGTCATCTGGAAGCAGCCGTCACCGTCGATGGCCCACACCTCGGTGTCGGGCATGCCCATCTTGGCGCCCATCGCGGCGGGCACGGCGTAGCCCATCGTGCCGAGACCGCCGGAGTTCAGCCAGGTGCGCGGCTTCTCGTAGTTGACGAACTGTGCGGCCCACATCTGGTGCTGTCCGACGCCGGCGCAGTAGATCGCGTCGGGACCGGCGAGCTTGCCGACCGACTGGATCACGTACTCCGGGGACAGCGCGCCGTCGGACGGACGGTCGTAGCTGAGCGGGTACGTGCGACGGATTCCGTCGAGGTACGCCCACCACTCGGTGAGGTCCAGCGTGGTTCCGGTGGCCAGGTCGGCCTTGATCGCCTCGATCAGTTCGACGATGACCTCTTTGCAGTCGCCGACGATCGGGACGTCCGCGTACCGGTTCTTGCCGATCTCCGCCGGGTCGATGTCGGCGTGGATGACCTTGGCGTCGGGGGCGAACGAATCGAGCTGACCGGTGACGCGGTCGTCGAAGCGCGCACCGAGCGTGATCAGCAGGTCGCTGCGCTGCAGTGCCGCCACCGCGGCGACCGTGCCGTGCATACCGGGCATGCCGCAGTTCAGCGTGTGGCTGTCCGGGAACGCGCCGCGCGCCATGAGGGTGGTGACCACCGGAATGCCGGTGAGCTCGGCCAGTTCGAGCAGCTCCGGCGACGATTCCGACTTGATGACGCCACCACCGACGTACAGCACCGGGTGCTTCGCGTCGGCGATCAGGCGGGCCGCCTCGCGGACCTGCTTGCCGTGCGGCTTGGTGACGGGACGGTATCCGGGCAGCCGCATCTCCGGCGGCCACGAGAACGTGGTCTGCGCTTGGAGAACGTCCTTCGGGATGTCGACGAGCACTGCGCCGGGACGACCGCTGGAGGCGAGATAGAAGGCCTCCGCGATGATCCGGGGGATGTCGACGCCGTCGGTGATGAGGAAGTTGTGCTTGGTGATCGGCATCGTGATGCCGGAGATGTCGGCTTCCTGGAATGCGTCCGTACCGATGAGCCCGCGGCCGACCTGTCCGGTGATGGCCACGACCGGAACGGAGTCCATCTGCGCGTCGGCGAGCGGTGTCACGAGGTTGGTCGCACCGGGCCCGGACGTCGCCATACAGACGCCGACCTTGCCGGTCGCCTGGGCATACCCGGTGGCAGCGTGGCCTGCACCCTGCTCGTGACGGACGAGCACGTGCCGGACCTTCTTCGAGTCGAAGAGCGGGTCGTAGACAGGCAGAACGGCACCACCCGGAATGCCGAATACCGTGTCGACCTCGAGCTCCTCGAGGGCTCGGACCACGGACTGGGCGCCGCTGACCCGCTCGGGGGCGAGTTGGCGGCGGCTACCGGTCTGAGTCGCGGCGGCCGCGGTCGTCGGGCTTGCTGCCCCCGACTTGCGCGGCGTGGGTTGAGGCCGTGCGGTTGGTGCGCTCACTGGGAAATCCTCTGATTCTGGCTCCGGGCAACAAAAAACCCCCGTCAGCTGATGCTGTACGAGGGTGGCGCGTCGTTATCTGGCGAGTTGAAGGAATCGACTCAGGCGACGACGCGCCGGCCGATTACGAGCAACTCATTCTGTTTCACGCGCTCGACGGTAGGCGCGCTAATAGCGAACAGTCAACTTGGTGAGTCGGCCGTCCCAGAATATGAGATACATCGGCTGCGGTGCGAAGATGTAGAGGTGTCAACTCCGCAGCAGCCCGTGCCACCAGAATCATCATCCCACACGACGAACCCACCCAAGCAGGTCATCCGGATTTCTCCCCTGGCCTATCTGGGATGCGCCTTCCTCCTGTTCGCCGTGTCGTTCCCCATCTTCGGCTGGCCCGCCGCCTTCGGCTGGCTCGTGATCGCCCCGATCGCCGCGGTGGCCTGGGTCGCGCGGGTGCGCACCACGGTCACGTCCGACGGACTCGAGGTGCGCCGGCTGTTCGGCGGCCGGTCGCTGGCGTGGTCCGAGATCACGGGATTCCGGTTCCCCAAGCGCGGCTGGGCCCGGGCGACGCTCGCCGACGGGGGCGAGGTGACCCTTCCCGTCGTCACGTTCGACCGCCTTCCCGAGATCGCCGAGGCGAGCGGCGGCCGCATCACCGACCCCTACGCGGCAGCCGCCGCGGCGGACGAAGCGGCCCACCACGCCGGCACCGAATCGAACGGCGAGCAGCCCGTGAAGAACCGGCCGGACACAGACGGGGAATAGTGCGCGAGTAGCGTTTGTCAGTACTTCCGTACGCTGACTAAGGAATACGCTCATGCCCCCGCTGAGGTCCCGAACCACCACCGCAGGACGAAATGCCGCAGGCGCCCGCGCGCTGTGGCGCGCCACCGGAATGACCGACTCCGACTTCGGGAAGCCGATCGTCGCGATCGCGAACTCGTACACGCAGTTCGTTCCCGGGCACGTCCACCTGAAGAACGTCGGCGACATCGTCGCCGACGCCGTCCGCGCCGCCGGTGGTGTACCTCGCGAGTTCCATACGATCGCTGTCGACGACGGCATCGCGATGGGACACGGCGGCATGCTGTATTCCCTTCCCAGCCGCGAGATCATCGCCGACTCCGTCGAGTACATGGTCAACGCGCACACCGCCGACGCACTCGTGTGCATCTCCAACTGCGACAAGATCACCCCCGGAATGCTCAATGCCGCACTGCGTTTGAACGTTCCCACAGTGTTCGTGTCCGGCGGTCCGATGGAGGCAGGCAAGGCGGTGGTCGTGAACGGTGTCGCCCAGGCACCGACCGACCTCATCACGGCGATCTCGGCGAGCGCCAACGACCAGGTCGACGACGAAGGACTGTCCGAGGTCGAGCGCAGCGCCTGCCCCACGTGCGGGTCGTGCTCGGGCATGTTCACCGCGAACTCCATGAACTGCCTCACCGAGGCGCTCGGTCTGGCGTTGCCGGGCAACGGTTCCACGCTGGCCACCCACGAGGCCCGTCGCGCGCTGTTCACCCGTGCGGGAACCACCGTCGTCGAGGCCGCACTGCGGTACTACCGGGACGAGGACGACTCCGTCCTCCCCCGCAACATCGCGACGCCCGCCGCGTTCCGCAACGCGATGGCACTGGACGTCGCGATGGGCGGGTCCACCAACACGGTCCTGCACACCCTCGCGGCCGCGCAGGAGGGTGAGGTCTACGACTTCGACCTCGACAAGATCGACGAGATCAGCCGCAAGGTTCCGTGCCTGTCGAAGGTCTCGCCCAACTCGGACTACCACATGGAGGACGTGCACCGGGCGGGCGGAATCCCCGCGATCCTCGGCGAACTCCGGCGGGCCGGACTGCTCGAGAGCGACGTCTCGACCGTGCACACGAAGAGCTTCGACGAGTGGCTCGACACGTGGGACATCCGGTCCGGCAAGGCATCCGACGAGGCCGTCGAACTCTTCCACGCCGCACCGGGCGGTGTCCGCACCACCGAGCCGTTCTCGACGAACAACCGCTGGTCGTCGCTCGACACGGACGCCGCCAACGGCTGCATCCGCGACTTCGAGCACAAGCACACGGTCGAGGGCGGCCTGGCCGTGCTGCGCGGCAACATCGCCATCGACGGCGCTGTCATCAAGACGGCGGGCATCGACGAAGACCTGTTCCACTTCCAGGGTCCCGCGCGCGTCGTGGAGTCTCAGGAAGAGGCGGTGTCGGTGATCCTCGGCAAGAAGATTCAGCCCGGTGAGGTCCTCGTCGTGCGCTACGAGGGTCCCGCAGGCGGCCCGGGCATGCAGGAGATGCTGCACCCCACCGCATTCCTCAAGGGCTCCGGCCTCGGGAAGAAGTGCGCGCTGATCACCGACGGCCGATTCTCCGGCGGTTCCTCGGGACTGTCCATCGGCCACATCTCCCCCGAGGCCGCCAGCGGCGGCGCCATCGGCCTGGTGGAGGACGGCGACCAGATCCTCATCGACATCGCGACCCGCACGCTGAAGCTCCTCGTCGACGACGCGGTGCTCGCCGAGCGCCGGGCGAAGATGGAGTCTTCCGAGCGTCCGTGGCAGCCGGTGAATCGCGAACGCACCGTCACCACGGCCCTGCGGGCGTACGCCGCGCTGGCCACGTCCGCAGACAAGGGCGCGGTCCGTCAGGTCCCCTGACGCCCCGCACCGGGCGCACCGAGCAGACACGAAGCCGGGTGCCGCAGCAGGAGCTTCCTGCCGCGGCACCCGGCTTCCGTCGTCGGTGCGCCCACCGATTCCGCCGCGGATGTGACCGCGCTCACGGGTGATCAACTCGCTCAGGCGGCAACACCCCAGAACAGGTTCTACTGATCGAATTGATCAGTTGAGCCCGCGCTTCTTGCACACGGCGCTCAGTAGTGGTTCCCTCAGTTGGCCGTTGAGACCTACATCACAATCGGCAGCACCACCGGAACACCTCCGGCCCACGAGGCCATCGGGAACACAACCAAGGAGCGACACATGCCAGGAGTCGGCATTTGGCGAACGAAATCCGTTGAGCAATCGATAGCGGACACCGACGAACCCGACACCCGGCTGCGGAGGGAACTCACCGCGAAGGACCTCACCGTCTTCGGTGTCGCCGTCGTGATCGGCGCCGGCATCTTCACGCTCACCGCCCGGACTGCAGGCAACGTCGCCGGGCCGTCCATCTCGCTCGCCTTCGTCCTCGCCGCCATCGCGTGCGGCCTGGCCGCCCTCTGTTACGCCGAGTTCGCATCCACCGTCCCCGTCGCGGGCAGTGCGTACACGTTCTCCTACGCCACCTTCGGCGAGTTCGTCGCCTGGATCATCGGCTGGGACCTCATCCTCGAATTCGCCCTCGCAGCGGCCGTCGTCTCCAAGGGCTGGTCGCTCTATCTGGGTAACGTCCTCGGGTTCAGCGGATCCACCACAGCCCACCTCGGTCCCATCGACTTCGACTGGGGCTCGCTGATCATCGTCGGCGGCATCACGATCGTGCTCGCCATCGGGACCAAGGTGTCCTCGCGCGTGTCCGCCGTCATCACGGCCATCAAGCTCGCCGTCGTTCTCCTCGTCATCGCCGTGGGCGTCTTCTACATCAAGAAGGAGAACTACGCCCCGTACATCCCGCCCGCCGAGAGCAACGGGAGCGCCGCGCAGGGTGTGCACCAGACCCTCTTCTCCTTCCTCTCCGGAGCCGACGGCAGCAGCTACGGCTGGTACGGCCTCCTCGCCGCAGCGAGCCTCGTCTTCTTCGCCTTCATCGGATTCGACGTCGTCGCCACCACCGCCGAAGAGACCAAGAACCCGCAGAAGGCGCTCCCCCGCGGCATTCTCGGCTCGCTCGCCATCGTCACCGTGCTCTACGTCGCCGTCACCCTCGTGCTCACCGGCATGGTGAAGTACACCGACCTCAAGACCGGTAGCCCGCTCGTCGGCGACAGCAGCGCCACCCTCGCAACCGCCTTCGAGGCACACGGCATCACCTGGGCCCAGACCGCGATCAACTTCGGTGGGCTCGCGGGCCTCACCACCGTCGTGATGGTGATGATGCTCGGCCAGACCCGTGTCCTGTTCGCCATGTCCCGCGACGGACTGGTGCCCCGTGGTCTCGCCAAGACCGGCAAGAACGGCAGCCCGGTCCGCATCACCCTGTTCGTCGGCGCCGTGGTCGCACTCCTCGCCGCCTTCTTCCCGATGGGCACGCTCGAGGAGATGGTGAACATCGGCACCCTCTTCGCGTTCGTCCTCGTCTGCATCGGCGTCATCATCCTCCGCCGCACGCGTCCCGACCTGCCCCGCGGATTCCGCGTTCCGCTGGTCCCGCTCGTCCCCATCCTCGCCGTCCTTGCCTGCGGGTGGCTGATGCTGAACCTGTCGGTCGAGACCTGGATCCGGTTCCTCGTGTGGATGGCCCTCGGCGTCGTCGTCTACCTCGCCTACGGCCGGCGCAAGTCGGTCCTCGGACAGAAGCTCGCCGCACAGGCCGGCCCGCCCGAGGAGGAGAACATCCCGGAACTCGTCCAACGCTGATCTCTGACGAAAACGACTGCGCCGCACTCCCGATCCGGGGTGCGGCGCAGTCGTGTATGCAAGAGACGCTCAGATGAGCGGGTTGGCGCCGTTCAGGAAGATCCACACGCAGACACCGGCGGCGACGCCCAGAATCAGTGCCGCGAACGACCCGATGAACGGGCGCGTCGCCCAGCCCCGGCGGCCGTCGAGCGAGATGCGTCCCGGCCCGGTGAGAATGATCACGCCGGCGCACACACCCAGCAGCGTCTCGTACTCGGTGCCTGCGGGCGCGAAGTACTCGAGCCCCGGTTCCGCGATCTGCCGGAACGCCCACGCATTGATCATCACGGCCAGCACCGAGGCCGCGGCCAGCGGGGTGACGAGGCCGAGGATCAGCAGTGCACCGCCTGCGACCTCACCGATCGCACCCAGGATCGCGAGCAGTTTCGCCTGCTGGAACCCCGAGTTCACGAGCACCTCTTCGAACCCGTCGAGTCCCGGACCGTTCCACATCCCCGTCAGCTTCTGCAGACCGTGCACGAGTGCCGTTCCGCCGACCGCGAGTCGCAGGGCCAGCAGTCCGAGGTCCAGGGTGCCGCGGCCGATCTTCACGTCACCCTCGCCGATCCGGTCGGTCGACGAATCACCCGCCGTGGCCCCGAGGGATGCGCCGGAACCCGCGCCGATCACCTGCGTCGGCTGGTCCGACATGTCGGACGCCCCCGACTGCCGGTACGCGGGGATCTGCTCGGTGGGGAGACCGGCGCCGCGCGCATCGCCGTAGTCGAGTTCGTCATCGGTGTGCGGCAGACGCTGCCCCGCGGAACCGGACGTCGGCGTGGCCGACGGAAAGCGCTCGGTGGGAAGGTCGTAAGGGCTCGAGACCTTGCCGTAGCCGGGTGAGGCGCTCTGGTCCGCAGCACCCTGGTCCGACGACTCGCTGGGGTCTTTCCGCATGTCAGTCACACCGTCAAGCCTAGGTCGACCGGCCGGACATCGCTGGTAGGCGGAACCGGCGTGGCGGCGACCTCGCACTCTTCCGTAACGTCTCCATCATGATGGTGGGTGGGCGGCGCCGCACGGCGTCCCGCAAGATGGCGATGTCCGCACTGTGCGTGACGGCGGTCCTCGCCGCCGGATGCGCGAAATTCGACGACTCCGCCTCCTCCCCCTTCACACCCGAACCGACGGGCGCTTCGGGGGGCGAGGTGGAACCGGAGAACCCGCCGCCGTCCACCACGACCACCCCACCGCCGAGCGGGCCGCTCGGACCGTGCCAGGATCCCGACCCCAGCGTGATCGCCACCTGCCTCGACACCACCGGCGGACTCGTCGTCCTCCCCGACGGGGCCACCGCCCTGGTCGCGGAGCGGCGGACCGGACGCATCCTGCAGGTCGCCCAGGGGCAGACCCCCAAAGAGATCGCGCACGTCGACGTCGACGGCAGCACCGACGGTGGACTCCTCGACATCGCGCTGTCGCCGAGTTTCGTCGAGGACAACCTCATCTACGCGTACGTCACGACCCCGACCGACAACCGGGTGGTGCGGATCGCACCGGGAGACTCCGCCAAGGAAGTTCTCGGCGGGATCCCGCGCGGAGACGCGGGCAACGCGGGGTCGCTCGAGTTCTCGGGCGACGAACTGATGGTCCTCACCGGCAACGCGGGCAACGCCGCCGCGGCCGCCGATCCGGCGTCCCTCGCCGGGAAACTGCTGAAGGTCACCGCCCTGTCGCCCGCACCGACTCCGGCGCAGCCCCGCCCTCAGGTGGTGCTGTCGGGCATCGGGACCGCCGGCGGGGTGTGCGTCGACCCGGGTGTGGCCGTGTGGGTCACCGACCGCACCGCGTTGGAGGACCGGCTCCTGCGGGTCAGCGCCGACGGAGCCGTGTCGTCTCCGGTGTGGACGTGGCCGGAGCGGCCCGGCGTCGGCGGCTGCGTCGCCGCCGGTGACGTCGTTGCGGTGTCACTGAGCACCGCGAAGGCCATGTCCGCACTCGCTGCCGACCCCGGCACGGGAGCCGTCACGACAGCCCCCGGTGTCATCGTCCAGGACCGGTACGGCCAACTCGGCGGCGCTGCACTCGGACCCGACGGTCTCATCTGGGTGAGCACCGTCAACAAGACCGCCGGTCAGCCCGGACCCAACGACGACCGTGTGATCAAGATGCCCCTGCCCTCCGGTGGCGGCGGATTCGACTGACGGCCCGCCCCCGTCGAAACGAACGGGACGCTCGTTCGGTTGATCCGAACGAGCGTCCCGTTGGTGCGGAAGGAGATCAGCCGCAGGCCTCGATGACCAGTTCCTTGACGCGGGCCGGGTCGGCCTGCCCGCGCGTGGCCTTCATCACGTCGCCGACGATCTTGCCCGCCGCCGCGACCTTGCCGCCGCGAATCTTCTCGGCGATGTCGGGGTTCGCGGCCAGAGCCTCGTCGACGGCCGCCTTCAGCTTCGTGTCGTCGCGTTCGACGACCAGCTCGGGGTGGTTCGCGACGACCTGCTCGGGGTCGCCCTCACCCTCGAGGACGTGGTCGACCACCTGGCGGGCCACCTTGTTGTTGAGCTTCCCGCTGTCGATCAGCGCGACCACCTGCGCGACCTGGGCCGGCGTGATCGGCAGTTCGGCGAGTTCCACCCCGCGGGTGTTCGCCTGCTGCGCCAGGTACGACACCCACCAGGACCGCGCGGCCTCCGGGGACGCACCGGCCTCGACGGTGGCGATGACGAGGTCGAGGGCGCCCGCATTGACGAGGTCGCGCATGACCTCGTCGGAGACACCCCAGTCGGCCTGGATCCGGGCACGGCGGACCCACGGCAGCTCCGGCAGGGTGCCACGCAGTTCCTCGATCCATTCCGCGCTGGGCGCGACCGGCTCGAGGTCGGGCTCCGGGAAGTAGCGGTAGTCCTCGGCGGTCTCCTTGCGGCGGCCCGGCGACGTGGTCCCGTCGGCCTCCTGGAAGTGCCGGGTCTCCTGGATCACCTCACCGCCGGCCTCCAGCACAGCGGCCTGCCGGCGCATCTCGTACCGCACCGCCACCTCGACGCTCTTGAGGGAGTTGACGTTCTTCGTCTCGGTGCGGGTCCCGAGTTCGGTCGCCCCGATCGGCATCAGAGATGCGTTGGCATCGCAGCGCATCGAACCCTGGTCCATGCGGACGTCGGAGACGTTCAGCGACTTCAGCAGGTCGCGCAGCGCGGTGACGTACGCGCGGGCCACCTCGGGGGCGCGGGCACCGGCGCCGCTGATGGTCTTGGTGACGATCTCGACCAGCGGGACCCCGGCGCGGTTGTAGTCGAGCAGCGAATGGCTGGCACCGTGGATACGCCCGGTCGCGCCGCCGACGTGCAGCGACTTTCCGGTGTCCTCTTCCATGTGCGCGCGCTCGATCTCCACGCGCCACGTGGTGCCGTCGTCGAGGACGACGTCGAGGTAACCGTCGGTGGCGATCGGCTCGTCGTACTGGGAGATCTGGTAGTTCTTCGGCTGATCCGGGTAGAAGTAGTTCTTCCGCGCGAACCGGCCCCACGGTGTGATGGAACAGTTCAGTGCGAGCCCGATCCGGATCGCGGACTCGACCGCCGCCTCGTTCACGACGGGCAACGACCCGGGCAGACCGAGGCACACCGGGCACACCTGCGTGTTCGGCTCGGCACCGAACTCGGTGGGGCACGGGCAGAACATCTTCGTTTCGGTGCCGAGCTCTACGTGCACCTCCATGCCGAGAACAGGCTCGTACTTGGCGAGCACTTCGTCGTAGTCGAGGAGGTCCGGAGCGTCGACAGCAGTCATGCCACAGAGTTTATGCGTCCGGGCGTTCACCGAAAAACGCGGTCAGCCGAAAAATGCGGCCGCCTCCTCGTACCGCTCCCGCGGCACCGTCTTGAGGCGCCGGGTCGCCTCCTCGAGCGGCACGAGGTCGATCGACGTGCCGTGCAGGGCCACCATGTTGCCGAAGTCGCCGCGGTGGACCGCGTCGGTGGCGTGCACCCCGAAGCGGGTGGCGAGCACCCGGTCGTACGGCGTCGGGGTTCCACCCCGCTGCACGTGCCCGAGCACCGTCGTCCGCACCTCCTTGCCGATGCGGCGGACGATCTCGTCGCCGAGCTGCTGCGCGACGCCGGTGAATCGTTTGTGACCGAACTCGTCGATGCCGCCTTCGCGCAGACTCATCGACTCCGGGGTCGGAGTGGCCCCCTCGGCGACGACGCAGATGAAATGCGAATCGCCGCGCTGGAATCGCTTCTTCACGAGGGAGCAGACTTCGCCGACGTCGAACGGGACCTCGGGAACGAGAGTGAGATGCGCACCGGTCGCGAGCCCGGAGTGCAGCGCGATCCAGCCCGCATGCCGTCCCATCACCTCGACGAGCATCACCCGCTGGTGGGATTCGGCGGTGGTGTGGAGGCGGTCGATCGCGTCGGTCGCGATGGACAGCGCGGTGTCGAAACCGAACGTCACGTCGGTGCAGTCGATGTCGTTGTCGATCGTCTTCGGAACCCCGATCACGGGCACCCCACTCTCGGCGAGCCAGCTGGCGGCCGTGAGCGTTCCCTCCCCGCCGATCGGGATGAGCGCGTCGATCCCGTTGTCGTCGAGCGTCTGGCGGATCTGGTCGAGACCGGCCTTCAATTTGTCGGGGTTGACCCGCGCGGTGCCGAGGATGGTGCCGCCGCGGGTGAGAATTCGGTCGATCCGGTCGTCGTTGGACAGCACGACCTTGCGATCCTCGAGCAGGCCGCGCCAGCCGTCACGGAATCCCACCACCGAGCTGCCGTATCGGCCGGCGGCAGTCCGAACCACCGCCCTGATCACCGCATTCAATCCGGGGCAGTCGCCGCCTCCGGTGAGCATTCCGATCCGCATCCAAGCACCCCTCGTCGTCTCGTGTGGTGATGGTGGTTCTCTTTACACATCTTGCCGCTCGAACCGCGTTCGAGCACCTCGGACCGGCCGGTTCACTCAGCCGGGTGTGACGAGACCGCTCTCGTACGCCAGGACCACTGCCTGTGCGCGGTCGCGCAGATCCAGCTTCGACAGCACTTTGCCGACGTGCGTCTTGACGGTCTGCTCGGCGACGAACAGGCGCTCCGCGATCTCGGTGTTGGACATGCCGCGGGCGATGAGTTCGAGCACCTCGCGTTCGCGGGGCGTCAGCGCCGACAGCGCTGCCGGTTTGCGGCGCGCCGTGCTGCGGCGGCTGGTCACGTCGGCGATGAGTCGCCGGGTGACGGTCGGCGCGAGAAGCGCCTCACCGTCCGCGACCACCCGCACCGCACGGATGAGTTCCTCCGCGGGCGCGTCCTTGAGCATGAAGCCGCTGGCCCCGATGCTCAGCGCCTCGTACACGTAGTCGTCGACGTCGAACGTGGTGAGCATGAGCACCCGCACCGGCGGATCGAAACCGGCCGACAGGATGACGCGGGCCGCGTCGAGTCCGTTCATCTCCGGCATGCGGACGTCCATCAGGACCACGTCGGGCCGCAGACGCCGGACCTCGCTCACCGCCACCGCCCCGTCCGGAGCGTCACCGATGACACTGATGTCGGGCTGTGAGGCGAGCAGGGCTCCGAAGCCCTGCCGGACCATAGCCTGGTCGTCGGCGATGAATACGGTGATGGCCACCCAGCCAGCCTAGGCGGAGGCAACCGGGAACTCGGCGTGGACCTCGAATCCGCCGTTGTCGTGCAGGTGGGTGGTGAGTACGCCCCCGACTGCCTGCGCACGCTCACGCATTCCGATGATGCCGTTGCCGCCGGTCGACTCGTGCCTGGTCAGGGCCGAGACGAGGCTCCGCCTCGGCGGGCCGTTCACGATCGACACCGACGCGATCGGCGACTCGTACGCGATCTTCACCTCGACCGCGGCGCCCGCCGCGTGGCGGGCCGTGTTGGCGAGGGATTCCTGCAGGATGCGGTACATCACGAGTCCGACCGACTCCGACACGAGCGTCGGGTCACCGTCGACGTGCCAGGCGACGGGAATGCCTGCCCTGCGGCTGCCCTCGAGTAGCTCGCTGATCTGCTGCACCCCGGGCTGGGGCGCGTGCTCTGCCAGCTGGCCGTCGCTGCGCAGCACTCCGAGCAGTCCGCGGACCTCGTTCAGCGCGGCGCGGCCGGCGGCCCCGATCGATTCGAACTCGGCCCGCGTCTCGTCCGACATGTCGGCGATGCGGTACGGCGCGCTCTGCGCCTGCACCACGACCATCGACATGTGGTGCGCGACGACGTCGTGCAGGTCCCGGGCGATGCGCGCCTTCTCCTCCAGGATCGTCCGGCGAGTGCGCTCGAGCTCGCTCAGTTCCTCCTGCTGCGCGAGTTGCCGGCGGGAGAGCACCAGCCACCGGATCAGCAGGCCGAAGACGACGATCGCGGTCAGGCCCACCGCCCACCCGCGGCCGTTGGTGCCCGGGGTGTCGGCGAGGAACAGCAGGACGGTGGACATCCATGCCACGCCCACGACCGGAATCGCGGCCCGCATGCTGACGGCGGCCAGCAGGGCGAGCATCACCAGGATGTGGACCACCTGCCAGGGGTAGTCGTAGCCGTCCTGCAGTGCGAAGACGCGCGGAATCACCAGCGCCGAGACCGCGGAGACGGCCCAGGCCAGCGCCGGATTCGACCGGATGAGCAGGAACGGGAACGTCGCGAGCGCCGCCACGAACGGTTGAATGGGAGGACTGACCTGGTGGGTCAGCTGCAGGGTCGGCCACGCCACGGCGAACAGGATCGCCGTGACCACGACGATTGCCACGTTCAGCCACTGGCCTTCGGCGGCTCTCCGGATGCGCGTCTTCGTCTTCACACCGTCGACAGTAGAAACCGTGGTCACGCAGTGTCCTCATACCCCGGGCTCATGTCGGCGTAGCCCCGGAGTATGAGATCGGGGCCCCCTCGCACCACGAGGCCAGGGATCGAACCGGACTCCGGGGTGATGTGGCCCCGCAACACGAATTCATAACGTTCTCGTCATGCGAAAGACGGGGACACGGAGAACGACTTGGGCCGCGGTGGCGTGCGCCGCAACCGCACTACTGACCACGACAGGATTCGCAGGCACCGGCGCCGCGAGCACGCCCCGGCACGAGAACGCCGCCGCCTCCGCCGCGGTGCACACCCTCACCGCACCGGCCGAAATCTCCGAGGACTCCATTCCCGCGGACTTCGCCGACGTGATGGGCTACACGCCGGTGCCGATCGACGGAATGCTCGCCAATCCCGGCGGGGACTGCTCGTCTCCCGTGCCGCTGCCCCTCGAGTTCGACACGTCGTGCAAGGCGCACGACCTCGGGTACGACCTTCTGCGGTACGCGTCCCGGTCCGGCGAGGACCTGGGTCCCTGGGCGCGGCAGAGCCTCGACACGCAGCTGGATCAGCGCATGCACGCGGCGTGCGACACCCGCGCCGACGAGCAGGCACGGGCGCAGTGCTTCGTCATGGCAAACGTCGCGACCACCTTCGTCACCGGAAACAGCTGGCGCCAGGGCTATTCGGCACCGGTCACCGAATCCGGACTCCCGTATGCACTGGCAGGCGGTGTCGGTGTCGTGCTCCTCGCCGGCGCGGCCTGGTCGATCCGCCGCCGGCCGCATCCGGTCGGAGCCGTCGCATGACCACCACCGCTCTGTCCGGTCCCGGACGGAGCACGGTGCACAGTCGCTCGCACACGAAGCCGAATGCCCTGCGCCGCACTCTGGTCACGACGATCCCGGTCTCCGCCCTCCCCCGCGCCTCCTCCACGATCGTCGTCACCGCCGTCACACTCGCATCTCTCGCTCCCTCACTGCTCCCCCGGAGTGCGCTGACGCAGGCCCTGTTCACCGGCGTCCTCGCCGCGATCGGTTTCGGTTTCGTCGTCCTCGCCCGCCGCCTGCGGTACCTCGTCACCCGTTCGCGCAGCAACCACCCTCCGCGGGACTCGGTGCGTCTGCTGGTGCTGATCGGCGCCATGATCGTCGTGTCCTGGGCGATCGTGCTCGCCGACCACTGGCAGGATTCGCTGCGCGCCGCCATGGGCATGCCGGGCATCGGGCCGGACCACTGGATGCAGGCGATCATCGTGGCTGCTCTGACGTTCCTGCTGTTCGCCGGCATCGGCAGCGTCGTCGGCACGGTCGCCCGACGTCTCGGCTGGATCGGCAGCGCCACCACCGCCGTCGTTCTCGCGACCGCACTGCAACTGGTCGCCGGACCGGCGTTGTGGGGAATGATGTCGCGTTCCTACAGCGACTCCAACGCGCTCGTCGACGTGTCCCTGCACCGGCCGATGTCCGCCGAACTGTCCGGCAGCCCGGACTCCGCGATCAGCTGGGAGTCGCTCGGGCGCCAGGGACGACGGTTCGTGGCGGCGGGCGAGCAGTCGGCCGCCATCCGCACCTATGTGGGGATGGATTCGGCACCGGACGTCGAATCGCGTGCGGCACTGGCAGTCTCGGAACTCGAGCGGGCCGGCGGATTCACCCGGTCCGCCATCGTCGTCACGGTGCCCACCGGCTCGGGGTGGATCGACGAGAACGCCGCCGAGGGATTCGAGGAACGCTTCGACGACGACGTCGCGATCGTCGGCATGCAGTACTCGTACCTGCCGAGCTGGATCACGTTCGTGTTCGGACGTTCCGCCGCAGACGAATCGGCGGCAGCGTTGTTCGATGCCGTCGCCGAGCGGATCGCCGATCTTCCCGACCTCCTGCGCCCGGCGCTGTACGTCTACGGCCAGAGCCTCGGGTCCGTCGGCGGCAGTGCAATTTTCACCGACGCCGACCAACTCCGCGAGCGTGTCTGCGGCGCACTGTGGGCAGGGCCGCCCGCAGGCTCCGTACTGACGGACGGGGCGACGGTGCTGGCGAACACGTCCGACCCGGTGGTGTGGTGGTCCCCCGACCTGATCGTCCACCGACCCGACCTCTCGCTCGCAGTACGCGATGCGCCGGTCCCCCAATGGATTCCGGGCATCACGTTCCTGCAGACGAGCGTCGACCTGGTGTCCGCGCTGAACTTCGCGGCCGGGCACGGACACCGCTACGGCAGCGAGCAGGGCACCGCCCTGCCCGACTGCTCCTAGTTCGGCGAGCCGATCGGACCGCGTGCGGCCTCGTACGCGGCACCGACGCGGTACAGCCGCTCGTCGGCCAGCGCGGGCGCCATGATCTGCAGTCCCACCGGCAGACCGTCGTCCGCGGACAGTCCCGACGGAACCGACATCGCGCAGTGCCCGGCCAGATTGGTGGGCAGCGTGCACAGGTCCGAGAGGTACATCGCGAGCGGGTCGCCGACCTTCTCGCCCAGCTTCCACGGGGTGAACGGGCTGGTGGGCGACACCAGGACGTCCACCTTCTCGTAGGCCTTCTCGAAGTCCCTGGCGATGAGCGTCCGCACCTTGAGCGCCTGACCGTAATACGCGTCGTAGTAGCCGGACGACAGCGCGTAGGTACCGATCATGATGCGGCGCTTGACCTCCGGGCCGAAGCCGGCGGCGCGCGTCGCAGCCATCACCTGGTCGGCGCTCATGTCGCCCTCGTCGATGCGGAGTCCGTACCGCATCGCGTCGAAGCGCGCGAGGTTCGACGACACCTCGCTCGGCAGGATCAAGTAGTACGACGCGAGCGCGTACTCGAAGTTGGGGCACGACACCTCGACGACCTCGGCACCGAGCTCCGTGAGTTGCGCGACGGCGGCGTCGAACGAGGAGATGACCCCGGGCTGGTAGCTGTCGGAGTGCAGTTCCTTGACCACACCGACCTTCACGCCCTTCAGATTGCCACCGGCGCCCTCACGCGCGGCCGCCACCACGGGGCGCACGGGTGCGTCGATCGACGTCGAGTCACGCGGGTCGTGCCCGGCGATGACCTCGTGCAACAGCGCGGTGTCGAGGACCGTGCGGCCGCACGGACCACCCTGGTCGAGCGAGGACGCGCAGGCCACCAGTCCGAAACGGGAGACCGTGCCGTACGTCGGCTTGGTGCCGACCGTCGCCGTGACGGCGGCGGGCTGACGGATCGAGCCTCCGGTGTCGGTGCCGATCGCGAGCGGGGCCTGCCGGGACGCGAGGGCGGCGGCACTGCCGCCGCCCGAGCCGCCCGGGATGCGCGTGGTGTCCCACGGGTTGCGGGTGGGGCCGTAGGCGGAGTTCTCGGTGGACGAACCCATCGCGAACTCGTCGAGGTTGGTCTTTCCCAGGATCGGGATGCCGGCCTCGCGCAGTTTCGTCGTGAGCGTCGCGTCGTACGGTGCGATCCAGCCCTCGAGAATCTTCGACGCGCACGTGGTGGGCATGTCGGTGGTGGTGAAGATGTCCTTGAGCGCCAACGGAACTCCCGCGAGCGGGGAGGCGGGCGCATTGCCTGCGGCGAGGCTGCTGTCGACTTCCTTCGCCGACACGAGGGCCTGCTCGCCTGCGACGTGCAGGAAGGCGTTCAGTTCACCGTCGACCGCGGCGATGCGGTCGAGATGCGCCTGGGTGACCTCGACGGACGACACCTCACGGCTGTGGATCTTCGACGCGAGATCTGCGGCGTCGAGAGTGGTCAGTTCGGCGCTCATTCGCCCTCTCCAAGGATCTGCGGGACGGCGAAGCGATCCTGCTCGACAGCCGGGGCGCCGGAGAGCGCCTGCTCGGGAGTCAGGCCGGGAACGATCACGTCGGGACGGGTCACGTTGGTGACCGCATTCGGGTTCGCCATCGGCGGAACATCCTCGGCGGGCACCTCGGTGACCACCTTCACGTGGCTGAGAATCGAGTCCAGCTGACCGGCGAACTCGTCGAGCTCGGCATCGGTCAGGGCGAGTCGAGACAGCCGCGCGAGGTGCGCGACCTCGTCACGGGAGATGGCAGGCACCGCGGGGCCCCTTTCGGTTCGGACGTACACAAGTGGGTCCAGCCTAGAGCGTGGCCCGATCAGCCGTGCAGCCAGCGCCGCAACCTGCCCGTCAGGAACGGCAGAACCACGAAGACCATCACCGGAGTCGTGACCACCGACGCCACCACGGTGCGGGTCACCACGTCCAGCGCCGAGAGCCGGGGAGTGACGAACATCGCGATGAGGAGTGAGATCGGAAAGAAACCGAGCCAGATGGTGACCGCCTGCTTCCACCGCGGCGGTGGTGCACTCACCCGTACGGCGTGCGTCAGCGTCGACTGCGGTTCGAACCAGCCCTCCACCCCGGTCAGCCGGTGAGTGACCGTGTCCTGTGCGAGGCCCGTCCCCCTGCCTACCCACACCTTCCTGGCGGGCGACGTCGTCCACGCGTCGAGAGTGTCCTCGTCCGCGAACCGGTACACCACGTGGTACTGCTCGGGATCGGATGCCGCACGCAGCCAGCCCCCGCCCAGGAACCCCGGGAACGTGCCCGCCATCGCCATGCCGGCGTCCGTCCAGCGCAGGAATTCCTGTTCCCGGCCCGCCGCCACCCGCCGCGAGACGGACGTCGTCACTCCCGTTGCCGTGGTGTTCATGCACCCATGTTTGGGCTGTCGTGTTTCGCGGACGAGGCGAATCCGTATCGGCAGTGTCACGAATCGAGCGCGACCTGCGAGTCCCCGTCCCGTCCCCGGCGAAGCCGCAGGGGGGACCGCATACTCGGGAACGAAAGTGCAAGGATGGTGAGCGACGGGGGTCGCAGGTACTCCCGCGTCTATCTCGTGGTGAAAGGGACGCACGTGTCGTATCTGCTTCGCGTCCAGCTCCCCGACCGTCCCGGTAGCCTCGGCTCTCTCGCCGTCGCCCTGGGCTCGGTGGGTGCTGACATTCTGTCGCTCGACGTGGTGGAACGGGGTGCCGGATTCGCCATCGACGACCTCGTGGTCGATGTCGAGCCGGGATCGCTCCCCGACACCCTCATCACCGCCGCCGAGAACCTGCCCGGCGTCACCGTCGACTCCATCCGGCCGTACGCCGGAATCCTCGACACCCACCGCGAGCTCGAGCTCATCGACCAGGTCGCCACCGCGGCGGACGATCGACTGCAGGTCCTCGTCGACGGGGCGCCGCGCGTGCTCCGGGTCGGCTGGTCCGTGGTCGCCGACCTCGGCCCGCACGGCGCATACCGTGTGGTCGGCAGCTCGGGAGCTCCCGAGACCCACGCCACCGAGATCCCGTGGATGCCGCTGGAGAAACCCACCGCGCTCGACGGCGAGGGCGACTGGGTCCCCCAGGTGTGGCGTGACATGAACACCACACTCGCGGCGGCTCCCCTCGGGACGACCGGACGTGTGCTGATGCTCGGCCGCCCCGGCGGCCCGGAATTCCGTCCGTCCGAGATCGCCCGGCTGGGTTACCTCGCCGGCATCATCGCGACGGTTCTGAGCTGACCACCGCTGAGCTGACCACCGCGCCGTCCGAGAGGTCCGGCGGTGGCCGCCTCAGACGAGCTCGCGGACCAGGACGGTCAGCTCGACACCGGGGACTGGTGCCCAATTGCGTTCGGGCACAGGCACGAAACCGTTGCGGTCGTAGATCCGGCGGGCGTCTTCCATGTCGGGCTGGGTAGACATCACGACCGCGCGGTCCCCGCGGTCGTATGCCGTGTCCAGCACGTGCCGCACGAGCGCCGACCCGACCCCGGCACCGCGGGCGTCGGGTGACACGGCGAGCATCCGGAATTCGAGTTCGCCCGGCTGCGCGACATCGGCGTACGGGGAAGCCGGTTCCGCGATAGTGACGGAACCCACGATCTGGCCCTCCATCACGGCCACCCGCACATCCGCCTTCTCCGCCCGCTCGGCGGTGTCGCGCAACCGGTTCGTGTACGGATCGTGCGCCTCGACGAATCCGCCACCCACGTAGGCGATCAGCGTGAGGTCACCGACGGCCTCGTAGTCGTCCGGCGTCGCATTCCGAATCTCGATCATGTCCAGAACTATGACAGGACGGCTCACGCCGCCCAAAATGCGGGCGTGAGGTTCCGATCACACTCCGGAATCCGCGACGGCGTCCGGTCCGCCCTCCAGTAGTCGGCGGAACCCGTCCTCGTCGAGGACCGGCACTCCGAGTTCGACGGCCTTGTCGTGCTTCGAACCCGGTGATTCGCCGACCACCACGAACGCCGTCTTCTTCGACACCGAACCCGCGGCCTTACCGCCTCGGACGAGGATCGCCTCCTTCGCCTGGTCGCGCGAGAACGTCTCGAGCGAACCCGTGACGACGATCGACAGGCCTTCGAGGTTGCGCGGAATCGATTCGTCGCGTTCGTCTTCCATGCGAACCCCGGCCGCGGACCACTTCTCCACGATCTGCTGGTGCCAGTCGACGCCGAACCACTCGGCGACGGCCGCGGCGATGGTGCCGCCGACCCCGTCCACTGCCGCGAGTTCCTCGACGGAGCTCTCCCGGATCCGCTCGAGCGACCCGAATTCACCGGCCAGGGCACGTGCCGCCGTGGGACCGACATGACGGATGGACAGCGCGACCAGCACCCGCCACAGCGGCTTGTCCTTGGCGGAGTCGAGATTGTCGAGCAGCCGGCGGCCGTTGGCCGACAACCCGCCGGCCTTGGTCCGGAAGAGCGACGTCTTGAGCAGATCGTCCGCGGTGAGCGAGAACAGGTCGCCCTCGTCGCCGATCGCCTTGGCTTCGAGGAGGCTCGTGGCGGCCTCGTAGCCGAGGACCTCGATGTCGAATGCGCCGCGGCCCGCGACGTGGAACACGCGTTCCCGGAGCTGCGCGGGGCAGTACTGCTGGTTGGGGCAGCGAATGTCCGCGTCCCCCTCCTTGGCGGGGGCCAGCAGTGTGCCGCACTCCGGGCAGTGGGTGGGCATCACGAACTCGTACTCGTCGCCCGTCCGGGCGTCGACCACGGGCCCGAGGACCTCGGGGATGACATCACCGGCCTTGCGCAGCACGACCGTGTCGCCGATGAGCACGCCTTTGCGTTTGACCTCGGAGCCGTTGTGCAGGGTGGCGAGGGAGACGGTGGAGCCGGCGACCGTGACCGGTTCCATGTAGGCGAACGGGGTGACGCGGCCGGTGCGACCGACGTTGACCCGGATGTCGAGAAGTTTGGTGGTGGCCTCTTCCGGGGGGTACTTGTAGGCGATCGCCCAGCGCGGCGCCCGCGACGTGGACCCCAGCCGGCGTTGCAGCGACGTCTCGTCGACTTTGACCACCAGACCGTCGATCTCGTGCTCCACGTCGTGCCGGTGCTCGCCCCAGTACTGCACCCTGTCCACGACGGCGTCCGCGCCCGTGACGCGGGCGGTGTGGGTCGACACGGGCAGGCCCCACGCCGCCAGTGCCGTGTATGCGTCGTACTGGGAGACCGGCTCGAATCCTTCGCTCCGGCCGAGGCCGTGGCAGATCATCCCGAGGCGCCTGCGGGCGGTGACGGCCGGATTCTTCTGCCGCAGCGACCCGGCCGCGGAGTTCCGGGGATTCGCGAACGGCGCCTTGCCTTCCTCGACGAGCGCCGCGTTGAGTGCCGCGAAGTCCTCGAGCCGGAAGAACACCTCGCCGCGCACCTCGAGGAGCGCCGGGACCGGGTATTCGTCTGTGCCGGTGAGCTTTTCCGGGATGTCGTCGATGGTCCGCGCGTTGAGCGTCACTTCTTCACCGGTGCGGCCGTCGCCGCGCGTGGCCGCCCGGACGAGCCGGCCGTTCTCGTAGACCAGGTTCAGCGCGACTCCGTCGATCTTCACCTCGCACAGGTAGTGCAGGTCGGGCCCGGTCTCCTGCTCCACCCGGCTGATCCAGGTGCGCAGTTCGCCGGTGTCGAAGACGTTGTCAAGGCTGAGCATCCGCTCGAGATGATCGGCGGAGGCGAAGTCGGTGGCGAAACCGCCGCCGACGAGTTGTGTCGGCGAATCGGGCGTCCGCAGGTCGGGATACTGGTTCTCGAGGTCGTTCAGCTCGCCCAGCAGCACATCGAACTCTCCGTCGGAGATGATGGGCGCGTCGCGGACGTAATAGCGGAACTGGTGCTGTCGCACTTCCTCGGCCAGCTCGTTCCAGTGCTCCCGGACGTGTCCGGGGGCCGGTGTCGGGGCTTCGGTCGATTCACTCACTACCGAAGATTAACCGGTCCGGCCGACACCGAACGCCGGACTCAGAGCGATTCGGGGTCATCGGTGAACGCGCTGCTCACCTCGGAGCACAACTTCAGGGCCTCCCGGCTCCAGGACTGATCGGCGCCCGCGAGCCCGCAGGCAGGAGTCACGGCGACCTGGGTCCGCAGCGTCGTGCGCGGAAATCCGAGCCGGTCGATCAACGTCACCGCAGGTCGAGCGAGGTCGCGCCACGTGGCAGGCACAGCCGGAGTGTCGGTCGGAACGAGGCCGAATGCGAGCTCCTTGCCCGCATCGAGCAACTCGCCGATGCCGTCCAGGTCCGCGGACGTCAGCTGTGCCACGTCCAGACCCACTGCGCGGGCACTGCTGCGCCGCAGGAGGTCGGTGGGCAGATCGCCGGAGCAGCAATGCACCATGGTCACCGCGCCGGAGCCTGCGAGGGCCGCCTCGAGCACGGCGAGCGCCTCCGGTTCCGGCATCGCCCGCACGGTCTCGAGCCGCGACCGGCCGGACAGCGTGCCCGCCAGCACGGCGGGCAGTCGTGGCTCGTCGAACTGGACCAGCACCTGCGCGCCGAGACGTCGGTTGACCTCCGCGGCGTGCCGCGCGAGCCCCTCGCCCAGCGATTCGGCGAAGTCGCGCACCGCGCCGGGGTCGGTCAGCACGCGCCGGCCGGTGCCGAGTTCCACCTCGGCCGCCAGCGTGAGTGGGCCCACCGACTGCACCTTCACCACGTGGTCGGCGCCGACGAGGCCCGCACTCTCCCACGCCTCCTCCAGCGCGTCGAGATCCTGGTTCAGGAGGTCGGTCGCCCGCTTGGCGACCGAGCCGCGACGCTGCACCACACGGTAGGCCGTCGTGGACACGTCCAGTTGCAGATCCACGAGCAGAGCGCTGGCGCGGCCGATCATGTCGGCGCCGAGCCCGCGGGCGGGCAACTCGACGAGGTGCGGGAGCCGGCCGAGTTCGCCGAGGACGACCGTGGCGGCTTCACGCGGATCGGTGCCCGGCCACGAGCCGACGCCGGTGACGGCCCCGGCCAGTGAGATACCCTGCGTCACTGCGTGTTCGGACGCGCGTCGGTACCCGAGATGGTTCCACTGCCCAGCACGATGTCGCCTGCCGGGTCGGTCCGGTACAGGACGACGGCCTGCCCCTTCGCGACACCGGTCAGCGGCTCCCGAAGAGAGATGGCGATGCCGCCGTCGACCGCTTCGGCGACGGCCTCGGCGAGCCCGCCGTGCGCCCGTACCTGGACGGTGCATTCGACCGGCCCGGCAGGCGCGTTCCCGGACGTCCACACGGCGCGGTCCGCCGTGATCGCGTGCACTTCGAGGTTGCGTGCGGAACCGACACGGACGGTGCCGGTGTCGGGTTCGATCGACGTCACGTACCGCGGTTGCCCGTCGGCTGCGGGACCCTGGACACCGAGGCCCTTCCGCTGGCCGATCGTGAAACCGTGCACGCCTTCGTGTTCCGCGAGCACCTCACCCGAATCGGCGTCGACCACACTGCCCGGACGGACACCGATTCGGGCGCCGAGGAACGCGCGGGTGTCGCCGGACGGGATGAAGCAGATGTCGTGGCTGTCGGGCTTGTTCGCCACGGCGAGGCCGCGTTCTGCGGCCTCCTCCCGGATCCGGTCCTTCGGGGTGTCCCCCACCGGGAACATCGCCCGCGACAACTGCTCGGCGGTGAGCACACCGAGCACGTACGACTGGTCCTTGTCCGCGTCGACGGCACGGCGCAGCACGCCGTTCTCGAGCTGCGCGTAGTGGCCGGTGGCCACCGCGTCGAACCCGAGGGCGATCGCACGGTCCGCGAGCGCCGCGAACTTGATCTTCTCGTTGCACCGCAGGCACGGGTTGGGGGTCTCCCCCGCGGCGTACGACGCCACGAAGTCGTCGATCACGTCCTCCTTGAAACGGTCGGCGAAATCCCAGACATAGAACGGGATTCCGAGCACGTCCGCGGCACGCCGGGCATCACCGGCGTCCTCTTTGGAGCAGCAGCCCCGGGATCCGGTCCGCAGCGTGCCCGGCTCGGCGGACAGCGCGAGATGCACTCCCACCACGTCGTGCCCGGCAGCGACCGCCCGGGCCGCCGCCACAGCGGAATCCACGCCGCCACTCATGGCCGCCAGTACTCGCATCAACGATCCCCTCCACGCGCTCCGACACCGGCGAGCCCGGCGGCCCGGGCCCGCTCCACAACTTGCGGCAGTGCCGCGACGACTGCATCCACGTCCGCGACGGTCGACGTGTGCCCGAACGAGAAGCGCAGCGATCCCCGCGCGGTCGCGGAATCCACGCCCATCGCGGTCAGGACGTGACTCGGACGAGCGACCCCGGCGGTACACGCCGAGCCCGTAGAACATTCGATCCCGGCGGCGTCGAGCAGCATCAGCAGCGAATCGCCCTCGCAGCCGGGGAACGTGAAGTGGGCGTTGCCCGGCAGTCGCGCGCTGCCCACCGGCCCGTTCAGCACGGCGTCGGGAACGGTCTCGCCGACGCGCTCGATCAGGCGGTCGCGCAGGACGGTCAGTTCCGTCGCGCGGGAGTCGAGGTCGGCCGTCGTGTCGCGCAGCGCCGCCGCCATGCCGACGACACCCGCCGTGTCCGGGGTACCCGAACGCAGGTCGCGTTCGTGTCCCCCGCCGTGCAGCAGCGGCACACACGGCACCTGCCGTCCCAGCAGCAGTGCACCGACGCCCTGCGGTCCGCCGACCTTGTGCGCGGCGATGCTCAGCGCGGACAACCCGCTCGCAGCGAAGTCCACGGGGATGTGCGTGACGGCCTGGACGGCGTCGCTGTGCATCGGCACACCGAACTCGGCCGCGACCGCAGCGAGTTCGGTGATCGGCATGATCGTGCCGACCTCGTTGTTGGCCCACATGATCGTGACCAGGGCCGTCTCGTCCGCGTGGACGGCGAGTTCGTCGCGCAACGTCTGCGGGGACACCCGGCCCAGTTCGTCGACGGGCAGCCACGTGACCTGAGCACCCTCGTGCTTCTCGAGCCACTCCACCGCGTCGAGCACCGCGTGGTGCTCGACGGAACTGGCGAGAATCCGCACCCGGCCCGGGTCGGCGTCGCGCCGGGCCCAGAAGATGCCCTTGACGGCCAGGTTGTCGCTCTCGGTGCCGCCGGAGGTGAAGATGACCTCGGACGGTCTGGCGCCGAGGTCGGCGGCGATGGACTCGCGGGCCTCCTCGATGCGACGGCGGGCGGCGCGCCCGGAACCGTGCAGCGAGGACGCATTGCCCACGGTCCTGAAGATGTCGGTCATCGCCCGGACGGCCGCGGGCACCATGGGAGTGGTGGCTGCGTGGTCCAGGTAGACGGGGTGATCGGCACTGCGGGCAGAGGTCATGACGTGACCAGGATAGCTCAGGCGACGAGACGCTCCGCCGCCTCGATGCCCGCGGCCGCCACCCCGACCGCACCCTGCAGCGGATCGACGATGTCGTGCGCTGCGAGATCGATCCGTTCGTCGCCTCGCGCGGCGCGCTCACACCGGGCCGCCAGATCGCGGCGGCACTCTCCCGGATACTCGATCGGCGCCAGCCTGACCTCCGCGATGACCCCCTTCTGGCGGATGATGCGCCGGATCGACTGACCGATCGTCTCCTCGCCCACGAAGCACGGCCCGGTCGTCAGCTCCCCGCCCCGGCCGGTGTACCGCAGCGAGATCGGCTGGACCGGGCATTCCGCGTCGATCGCCGCCTGGAACAGCGCGGGCCGGAAACCGCCGTACGCCCGTCCGCACCACGTGGTGCCCTCCGGGAACGCCACGACTCGTTCGCCGGCGCGCAGCCTGCCCGCCGTCGTCGCCACCGTGGCCGGGAGCGCCCGCAGGCTCTGCCGCTCGATCGGGACGACCCTCATCCGCCGCGCGAGCGATCCCAGAACCGGCCAGTCGAGCAGATCCCCGCGGGCGACGAAGTTCGCCGGGGCGAGTGCGCTGAGCACCAGTACGTCGGTCCACGACACGTGGCCCGCCACCACCAGTATCCCGCCGGTATGGCGGCGCTTTCCGCGATGATCGACGACGACGAGGCGGATTCCCACGCAGCGCAACAGGATCGCCGCGTACCGCCGCTGCAGACCGGTCCGCCACGACCGGGGCAGCAACCATCCCGCGGTCAGGAGCGGCGCCGTCGCCAGGGCCGACACCACGAGACACCACCGAACGACCACGGTCGGGATCGACACTCCGTTCGCCTCCGCAGGCAGACACCCCGCGCCGCACGGACTCGACGGCATCCACGAGTGCACGGTCACCCCGGTCGACTCGGACACGGCCGTACTCATGCCTGTGCCCCCGCCTCGAGAGTGGCCGACGCCGACCGCAGGCGTTCGAGGTACCGCTCGTTGGCGCCGTGCAGTCCCTGCAGGGCGACGAAATCGGCGACACCGAACTCCGGATCGTGCGCGGGCTCACCGCACACCTTGGCGCCGAGGCGCAGGTAGCCCCGGAGCAGCGGCGGCAGGGTCGGCCGGGCGGGCGGATCGATCTCGTCGAGCGACCACCCGTCGACGAACACCGGGTTCCTGGGCACGGCCCGTGCGTCCGGGTCGTTGCCGTACTTGCGGAGCAGCAGGTCTCGCACCCCGCGGACGTTGGAACCGGCCACGGCATCCGGATGCTCCCGCATCGGCACGGAGACACACCCCATGACCCACTCGTATCCAGTGAGCTGCAGATAGTGGAGGATCCCGGCCCACATCAGGCTCAGGACCGAACCGGAGCGGTGGTCGGGGTCGACGCACGCCCGGCCCATCTCGACGATGCGGTTGCCGACAGGGTCCAGAGCGGAGATGTCGAATTCGGTGGCGGTGTAGTAGCCCCCGGCCTGGGCTGCGGCGTCGGGCGGGAGCATGCGGTAGCACCCGACGAACTCGCCGGTCGCCTCGTGGCGGACGAGGAGGTGGTCACAGAAGTCGTCGAACCGGTCGGCGTCGAGGGCGTCCGCGTGCGCGGGGACGGAGAATCCGGGCTCGGAGGCGAACACGCGGTAGCGCAGCCGCTGGGCGGCCACGCGGTGTTCGCGGTCGGACGAGACGACCAGGGAGTATCGGGGTGCGGTTACAACAGAATCGGCGGTCTCACTCGGTGCGCGGAGAACTGACGAAGTTGTCATGGCGCAGGTTTACCGAGCAGGGGCGGCGTGAGGGCATCGCCTGGGTGTCGTGTCGATGCAGCCCGGATGAACGACGGAAGATACGACGGCGGCCCCGCTCCCGGGAAGGGAACGGGGCCGCCGTCGGTCGAGAATCAGCCCTTGTGAGCCTTGACAGCCTCGGTGAGCTGCGGCGCGACGTTGAACAGGTCGCCGACGATGCCGTAGTCCGCGATCTCGAAGATCGGGGCTTCCTCGTCCTTGTTCACGGCGACGATGGTCTTCGACGTCTGCATACCGGCGCGGTGCTGGATGGCACCGGAGATGCCGAGCGCGATGTACAGCTGCGGGGAGACCGTCTTACCGGTCTGACCGACCTGGAACTGGCCCGGGTAGTAGCCCGAGTCGACCGCGGCACGCGAGGCGCCGACGGCGGCACCGAGCGAGTCGGCGAGTTCCTCGACGACGGAGAACTTGTCGGCGCTGCCGACACCACGGCCACCGGAGACGACGACGGTCGCCTCGGTGAGCTCGGGACGGTCGCCACCGACGATCGGATCACGCGAGGTGATCTTGACGGCGCCCTCGTCCTGGGCCGGAACCTCGACGGAAACCTTCTCGCCTGCGCCGGCTTCGGGCTTCGCCTCGATGGCACCCGGACGGACCGAGATGACCGGGACGTCGCCGTTGGCCTTGGCGTCGACGGTGAACGCGCCACCGAAGATGGAGTGCACGGCGCTGCCGTCGGACTTGACGTCGACGACGTCGACGAGCAGACCGGAGCCGATGCGGGCAGCAAGACGTCCGGAGACCTCCTTGCCCTCGACGCTGGCGGCGGTGATGACCGCGGCCGGCGCAGCCGACTCGACGAGCGACGCGAGCACGTCGACCTTCGGGGTGACCAGGTAGCCGTCGATGTCGTCCGACTCGGCGACGTAGATCTTGGCCGCGCCTGCGGCGGCGAGGCCCTCGGCCAGCTTGTCGGCGGTACCGGCGGGACCGGTGACCACTGCGGCCGGCTCACCGAGCGCGCGAGCGGCGGTGATGAGTTCGGTGCTGACCTTCTTCAGCGCACCCTCTGCGTGCTCGACGAGCACCAGTACTTCTGCCATGTCTAACTCTCCCTGTATGTGTCTGCTGGTCCGTAGAGGGGCGCGATCAGATGATCTTCTGGCCCACGAGGTAGGCAGCGATCTTGCTGCCGCCGTCGCCCTCGTCGACGATGCGCTCACCAGCGGTACGCGGGGGCTTGGGGGTGGAGGCGGTGACGGTGGTGCCCGCGTTGGCGACACCGACGGTCTCCGGGTCGACACCGAGGTCGGCCAGCGTGTAGACGATGACTTCCTTCTTCTTCGCGGCCATGATGCCCTTGAAGGAGGGGAAGCGGGGCTCGTTGATCTTCTCGGTGACGCTGACGATGGCCGGCAGGCTCGCCTCGAGGCCGAAGACGCCCTCGTCGGTCTCGCGCTCGCCGGTGACGGTGCCGTCGGCGACCGTGAGCTTGCGCAGCTGCGTGAGCTGCGGGATGCCCAGGTACTCGGCGATGATGGCCGGGACGGCGCCGACGCGGCCGTCGGTGGCCTCGTTACCGGCGATGATCAGGTCGGCAGGCTCTTCGTTCTCGAACGTGATCTGTCCGAGTGCCGCGGCCAGGGTCCACGCGGTCTGCACCGCGTCGGAGCCGTGGAGGGCCGGGTCGTTGATGTGCACTGCCTTGTCGGCACCCATGGACAGGGCCTTGCGGATGGCGTCGGTGGCACGGTCCGGACCTGCGGAGAGGACGGTCACCTCGCCGCCCTGAGCCTCCTTGATCAGGAGCGCTTCTTCGACGGCGCGCTCGTTGATCTCGTCGAGCACTGCATCGGCGGCCTCGCGGTCAAGCGTGTAGTCACCGTCGGTCAGCTTGCGCTCGGACCACGTGTCGGGGACCTGCTTGATCAAAACAACGATGTTCGTCATGGGTCTTCGTCGACCTCCTGTGTGTTCTTGCGTGGTTATCGTGAGTTGCTCCGCGTGGGCCGAGCTCTCGTTGTCGATATTTCGTCGCACGATGGCTCTGCGACAGATTACCCCACGTTAAGTTACCGGTCGGTAACTTGCGTGAAAGCCTCGTTCACCATAACGGCCGAATGCGCATTTCATCCCTGTGATGTAGACCACCTGGACGAGCGACCTTGCCGGTGGCACTAACCTCGCAGCGGTGAGCGAATCATTTGTCGGCGACCGCGAGGACGCACCGCTGCCCCCGCTCGGGCACGAGCAATTGCCATCGACCGGAGACGAGCAACTGCCCCTCACGGGCGAGCGGACCGTGCCCGGGATCCCCGAGGAGAACTACTGGTTCCGGCGTCACGAGGTGGTCTACCGCGACCTCCTCCCCCGCTGCACGGGACGCCGGGTACTCGAGGCCGGATCCGGAGAAGGCTACGGCGCCAACATGATTGCCGATGTGGCACAGAGCGTCACCGGACTCGACTACGACATCTCGGCAGTCGAACACGTGCGTGCGCGATACCCCCGCGTCGAGATGCTGCACGGCAACCTCGCGGAGCTTCCCCTCGACGACGAATCCGTCGACACCGTGGTCAATTTCCAGGTGATCGAACACCTGTGGGACCAGGCCCAATTCCTGCGCGAGTGCTTCCGGGTGCTGACGCCCGGAGGGGAACTGCTCGTCAGCACCCCCAACCGCATCACGTTCTCGCCGGGCCGCGACACGCCTCTCAATCCGTTCCACACCCGCGAACTCGACGCGGCCGAGCTGACCGAACTCCTCGAGGAGGCCGGGTTCACGGTCGCCCTCATGACCGGCGTCCATCACGGCGATCGGCTGAAGTCCCTCGACGCTAAGCACGGCGGCTCCTTCATCGGCGCGCAGATCGACCGCGCACTCGCCGGTGAACCCTGGCCCGACGAACTGACCCGCGACGTCGAGGGCATCACCGTCGACGATTTCGCCCTGCACGAGGGCGACATCGACGACAGCCTCGACCTGGTGGCCGTCGCGGTGAAAGATCCTGTTCGGTGACCGAAACCGACAACCGCACCGGAGCGGGCGACGCGACGGAACCGGGCATGTTCTGCCTGGTCCTGCACTCCCACCTGCCCTGGCTCGCCAACCACGGCCGGTGGCCGGTGGGCGAGGAGTGGCTGTACCAGTCGTGGGCGGCGTCGTACCTCCCCCTCACCGCGATGCTGCGGCGGCTGTCCGACGAGGGTCGCGCGCATCTGCTGACCCTCGGTATCACCCCCGTTCTCGCAGCTCAGCTCGATGATCCGCACTGTCTGGCGGGAATGCACCACTGGCTCGGGAACTGGCAGATCCGCGCGCACGAGGCGGCAGGCATGCCCGACGACGCGCACCGCGATCTCGGTGCCCGCGAGCACCGCGCGTCCGCTGCCGCACTCGCCGACTTCGAGCTGCGCTGGCGGCACGGCGGCTCACCCGTCCTGCGCGACCTTCTCGACCGCGAGGCGTTCGAACTGCTCGGCGGCCCGCTGGCACACCCGTTCCAGCCGCTGCTCGATCCGCGGTTGCGCGCCTACTCCCTCCGCGAGGGACTCGCCGATGCGGCCGCTCGGTGGAACTGCACCCCGACAGGTATCTGGGGGCCCGAATGCGGGTACACCCCCGGCATGGAGACCGGATACGCCGAGGCGGGCGTCACTCATTTCATGGTCGACGGTCCCGCCCTGCGCGGCGACACGTCGCTCGGCAGGCCGGTCCGTGAGTCCGATGTGGTCGCGTTCGGCCGAGACCTGCAGGTGAGCTACCGGGTGTGGTCCCCGAAGTCGGGCTATCCCGGGCACGGCGCCTACCGCGACTTCCACACGTACGACCACGACACGGGCCTCAAACCGGCCCGGGTGACCGGCCGCACGGTCGACTCGGCCGACAAGGCACCGTACGACCCCGCGCTCGCGTCGGCGGCGGTCGATCGGCACGTGGCCGACTTCGTCGCCACCGTCCGCAAGCGGCTGCGCGACGAGTCCGAGCGCATCGGACGGCCCGCGCTCGTCGTCGCCGCGTTCGACACGGAACTGTTCGGGCACTGGTGGCATGAGGGCCCCGAATGGCTCGAGAAGGTACTGCGGGCGCTGCCCGAGGCCGGAATCCGGGTCGGCACCCTCGACGACGCCCGCAGGCAGGGCTACGTGGGCGAGCCCGTCCAGCTCGAGAACTCGTCGTGGGGATCCGGCAAGGATTGGCGGGTATGGGCCGGCGATCAGGTGTCGGACCTGGTGCAACTCAACTCCGAGGTGGTCGCGACCGCGCTCGACACCGTCGACAAGACCCACGACGCCGACACCGCCCCCGGACGTCCCGCGCTCCGGAACCGCGTGAACGATCAGATACTGCGGGAGGCACTCATGACGGTATCGAGCGACTGGGCGTTCATGGTCAGCAAGGATTCGGCGGCCGGGTATGCCCGCGACCGGGCACACAAGCACGCGCACGCCACCCGCGAGATCGCCGCCGCGGTGTCGGCGGGCAAGGACGTGGCCGCGAACCGACTCGCAGAGGGATGGAACCGCGCCGACGGCCTGTTCCCCGGGCTCGACGCGCGCCGTCTGCCCGGCAGGGACCACCGGTCGACGGGCACCGAGGGAGGGGCGTCGTGAAGATCCTGATCGTGTCGTGGGAGTACCCACCCGTCGTCGTCGGCGGCCTCGGCCGCCACGTCCACCACCTGGCCACCGAACTCGCGGCGGCCGGACACGAAGTGGTGGTGCTGTCGCGGCGGCCGTCGGGCACCGACGCCGCCACCCATCCCACCGTCACGCACATCGAGGACGGCGTCCTGGTGGTCGCCGTCGCCGAGGACCCCGCGCACTTCGTCTTCGGCGAGGACATGCTGGCGTGGACACTCGCGATGGGGCACGCGATGGTGCGCGCCGGCGTCGCCCTGCACAAACCGGGTGTCGGGGAGGGCTGGCAGCCGGACGTGGTGCACGCACACGACTGGCTCGTGGCCCACCCCGCGATCGCGTTGGCCGAATTCTACGACGTCCCTTTGGTTTCCACGCTCCACGCCACCGAGGCCGGACGGCACAGCGGCTGGGTGTCCGGCCGGATCAACCGGCAGGTGCATTCGGTGGAATGGTGGCTGGCCAACGAATCCGATGCTCTCATCACCTGTTCCGCATCGATGCAGGACGAAGTGACCACACTCTACGGCCCACAGCTCCCGCCGATCACGGTGATCCGCAACGGAATCGACGTCACCACCTGGAGCTTCCGCGAGCGCGCGCCACGGTCCGGTCCACCGGAACTGCTGTTCGTCGGCCGCCTCGAATACGAGAAGGGTGTGCAGGACGCCATCGCCGCGCTCCCCCGCATCCGCCGCAGCCACCCCGGGACGACCCTGTCGATCGCCGGCGAGGGCACCCAGTTCACCTGGCTCTACCAGCAGGCCCGCACCCATCGCGTCGCCCGCGCCGTGAACTTCCTCGGCAACCTCGACCACATCGAACTGCTCGGGTGGCTGCACGGCGCCGACGCCATCGTCCTGCCCAGCCGGTACGAGCCGTTCGGCATCATCGCCCTCGAGGCCGCCGCCTCCGGAACCCCGCTCGTGGCGTCCACCGCCGGCGGCCTCGGTGAAGCGGTCGTCGACGGGGAGACCGGCATGTCGTTCCACCCCGGCGACGTCACCGGGCTCACGTCCGCGGTCCGGGAGGTCCTCGACGATCCCGCCGGGGCGCAGCAGCGCGCGGTGGCCGCGCGCGACCGCCTCACCGCCGATTTCGACTGGCACACGGTGGCCGAGGACACCGTCCACGTCTACGCGGGCGCCAAGCGTCGCGTGCGGCACCCGTTGGCGAGACCGGAGATTCCCGAGCGTCCGCTGCCCGGCCGCTGACGTGGTGCTCAGTCCGTGCGCACGCGCCGGATCCGGATCGGGCCCCGCGCCGACCCCGGATCCACCACGGCGCCCTTCTGGGTGACCTCGACTTCCCCTGCGTCGGCCAGACGCCGGGCGGCCTCCCGCACCGGTTCCATGAGGGGCCGCCAGTCGTCCGGTGCCACGGCGCGCGCGACATCCGACGGGCAGATGCTCGCACTGTCGGCCCGGGCGTCGAGGAGCGCCCGGATGCGCTCCTCGAGTTCGCTGTCCGACACGGTCATGATGCCGACTATGCCACCGCGTCGGTCAGTTCTCCTGCGCCGCCTTCTTCCGGGCGATGTCTTCGAGGGCCGCGATGTACTTCGCGCGTTCGGACGCGCCCGCCTCCCACTCGGCCTTGCGGTTCTTCACGGGCTTGGCGGGCGAACCGACGGCGATGCTGAAGTCCGGGATGTCACCCTTCACGACGGCATGCGCGCCGAGGACACAGCCCCGCCCCACCCGCGTGTTGCGGAGAACCGTGACCTTGGCCGCCACCCACGTGTCGGGGCCGATCCGGACCGGGCCCTTCACGATGCCCTGGTCCTTGATCGGGACGTTCACGTCGTCCATGCGGTGGTCGAAGTCGGTGATGTAGCACCAGTCCGCCACGAGGGTCGACGCGCCGATCTCGATGTCGAGGTACGTGTTGACGACGTTGTCCTTGCCGAAGACCACCTTGTCGCCGATGCGCAGCGAACCCTCGTGGCAGCGAATCGCGTTGCCGTCACCGATGTGGACCCAGCGGCCGATCTCGAGCCGCGACAGGTCGGGGGTCGAATGGATCTCCACCCGCTTGCCGAGGAACACCATGCCGCGCAGGATCACGTGCGGGTTGGCCAGCTTGAACTTCGCGAGCCGGTAGTACCGCACGAGGTACCACGGCGTGTACGCCTTGTTCGCCAGCACCCATCGCAGCGAGTCGCGTGTCAGGAAGCGGGCCTGCTCGCTGTCGCTCCGCCGGGATCCTCGCCACCTCGTACGCAACGGTGCGCCCCACATGCTCGTCATAGCCTGTCAGCCTACGTTCACGGCTCGCGCCCCCGTTCGGGTGTGTCCGGACTCCGACACCGGCATCGGGGTGTGCCGATCGGCGCAGCCTCGGCGGGATAGTCTCTGGGCCGAGCGTTATCGAAGACGAGGAGATGTAATGCGGCGGGTCCTACGTTCGTCAGTACTGGCGCTGGCGACGATCTCGGCTGTCGTCCTCAGCGGCTGCAGCAGCGGAACGCAGGTCGACGACATCTTCTCCGCGGGCGGGTGGCCCGGCATGCACGCGGACGCCCGCAACAGCGACACCAGCCCCGTCACCGGTTCCCGCGACATCTCCTTCGCCTGGTCTCGCCCGCTCGGCGGTCCGGTCGCGAATTACGCGTCGGTGGCCGCCAGCGGCCAGATCTTCATCACGGCCCGCACCGAGAAGGGCTGCAACCTCTTCTCCTACCAGATGGACAGCGGCCGCAAACGCTGGTGCCGCCAGCTCGCGCCGGGTGTCGTGGCGTCCACGCCGATCGTCGACGGCGCCGCCAACGTGTACGTGGGCGAGAACGGCGCCATCAACTCGTTCAACGAGTACGGCCAGCTGCGTTGGCGCACACCGGTGGTCGGGACGCCGCTGTCGGCGCAGTTCACCGGCGACGGCAACCTCCTCTTCATCACCCAGCTCGGCCAGATCAACGTCGTGAACACGCAGACCGGTCAGAAGGTCGTGGCACCGTACGATCTCGTCCCGCCGCCGTCCGTCGCCGAGGGCGCGAACGTCGACATCCTGCCCGACGACAAGGGCCTCAACGGCTGCTTCTTCGGCTCCCCCGACTGCCCGGTCGCCAACATGCCGGCCATCGACCTCGAGTCCGGCAAGTTCTATTTCACGTTCTTCGCGCCCGGCGCTCCCGAGGCGGAACTCGTCGCGATGAAGTACTCCGGCGGCGACAACCCCGCGATCACCCAGGAATGGTCCAGCGACACTCTGCCGGGCGGCAGCGCGTCCAGCCCCGATCTGTCGGCCGACGGCTCCGTCGTCTACGCGAACGACAACTGGGGCACGTTGTGGGCGATCGATTCTGCGACCGGCGATCCGAAGTGGAGCTACGACATCGGGTACGCCGCCGCCGGCAGCCCGTCCACGTCCGCGGACGGTCTGATCATCCCCGCGGGCGGACTCGACGGCCACCTGCTGGCGTTGCAGGACAAGGGCGATCACGCCGAACTGGTCTGGGAGCGGAAGGATCTGCTGCAGCTGGGCGTCCCGGCGCAGACGGCCGGGTCGACCGGTTACGCAGTGGTCCGCGAGGGTACGGACGGACTGGCGATGCTCACGTTCGACACCGGGACCGGTGAAACCCTCGACCAGGACACCCTGCCCGGGGCCAAGGGGTTCACGGTCGGCACCTCCATCGGGCCGAAGGGTGAAGTCCTCACCCCGACACTGCTCGGGGAGCTGTTCGTCCTCCGCTGACCCGTGAGTACTTGTCAACGTCCGGCGGTTGAGAAGTACTCACGGGCGCGAAGCGCAGATGAAGGCGACGCCGGCTCGGCCGATCCGTGTGATCACCACACTGAGCGAACGACTTCCGCGCAACTTCAACTTGGGGCGCAGGACCGCGGGATCGACGTCGACGCCGCGCACGAGGATTTCCGCCACCCCGCAGTCGTGCCGCGCCAGGTCCTGCCGCAGCGACTTCTCCGAATACTTCACCTGTTCGAGAATGCGGAAGCCTCGCACGCCGTCGGGAACCGAATCGCCGGTGAGATAGGCGATCCGGGGATCCAGCTGCCACAGTCCGTGCCGAGCGGCGTAGTGCCGCACCAGGCCCGCACGCACGACGGCGCCGTCGGGGTCGATGATCCATTGCCCCGGTGCGCGTTCGGGGATGTCGTCGTCCTCGGCGTCCGTCACCGTCCACGCGGTGCCGTCGGAGCCGAGCACGCTCGCCCGCCGGGTGACACCGGCACCGGACAGTCCCGGCGACCACAGACACGCCTCGCGCACGCCGCCGTCGAGGGACACCACCTCCACTTCGCCGTCCCAGCCGAGCCGGTCGAAATCGAGTCCCGGGGCGCACTTCACTGCAAGATCGCGTCCGCGGTACGCGTCGATCAGATCGGGCAGCGGCGGTTCCAGCGCGGCGGGATCGTGCGTGCGCCTGCCGCCGGACCGTCGCGCCGGATCCGCGAGGACGACGGTGCCGCGGGTGCACGGGACGAGCGCGTCGGCGCGGAGAACGGCCGCCCCGGGAACGTTGTGCTGCGCCATCAGAAGCCGGACCGGGTCGAGGTCACTGCCGATCACGGTCGCGGCCGTCCCGACCACCGCGTCCAGTTCGGCACCGATGGAGCACGTGACGTCGTGGACGTCCCGGTCCTTCAGCCGCAGCGCACGGTGCGCGGCGACCACCCGCGGCGTCGCCTGTTGCAGAGCATCGTCCGTGAAGAACCAGGTGTCGGTGCCGGGAAGTTTGGCGGCAGCCTTCCGGCGCAACAGCACGGTCTCCACCAGTAGCGCCCCGTGTGAGCCGAAACGCGTACGCGCCCGGCCGATGTCGGCCAGGCGCGTAGACGTGGTCAGTGCGAGGCCATCCACTTCCGCGAGAGCGGCCGCCCCGTCCCGGCTCTGCAGGAACTCCACGTCCCCGGGAGTGAACGCATAGCCCAATTCAGTTGCCGGGCTTCACGCCGGTGATCATGACGTTGTAGAAGAATCCCCGCGGCACCACGTGCCGGAGAACCTTCTCGTCGACCCAGCTGAGCGTCTTCCATCCGGTGAACGCGAAACGCCCCCAGCCCCAGCCCAGCTTCTCCGGCGGCACAGCGGCCTCGAACGTGCGGACGGGCCACCCGAGCAGAGCGGCGGCGAATTCCTCGGTAGCCGCGTGAACCTGCTCGGCGCCTGCCGACTTCGCGATCTTCTCGAGGTCGCTCGGATCGAACGTGTGGAGGTCGACGACGGCCTCGAGCGCGGCCGCGCGCGAGGACTCGTCCAGTTCCGCCTGCGGTCGACGCCAGTCGGCGAGGAACGGCAACTTGGTGACCCGGGTGGTGACCTCCCACGTCGCGCGACCCAGCCAGCGGGCGTAGAAGTTGCCGATCGTGGTCGGCTCACCGGCGAACACGAAACGCCCGCCCGGCTTCAGGACGCGCAGAACCTCGCGCAGCGACTGCTCCACATCCGGGATGTGATGCAGGACCGCGTGTCCCACGACGAGGTCGAACGTGTCGTCCTCGTACGGGATGGTTTCGGCGTCGGCGACGCGGCCGTCGACGGACAATCCCAGGCCCTCGGCGTTGCGGAGGGCGACCTTCACCATGCCGGGCGACAGGTCGGTGACCGAACCGGTCTTCGCGACTCCACCCTGCATCAGGTTGAGGAGGAAGAATCCGGTGCCGCAGCCCAGTTCGAGCGCCCGCTCGTAGGGAAGCGGCTGATCGCCCGCGACGGCGTCGAAACGTCCGCGCGCGTAGTCGATGCACCGCTCGTCGTACGAGATCGACCACTTCTCGTCGTACGTCTCGGCTTCCCAGTCGTGGTACAGCACCTGGGCGAGTTTGGTGTCCTTCAGCGCAGCCTCTACCTCTTCGGCGGTGGCGTGCGGATGAGGAGCTGGGTCGTCATGGGCGCTTGCAGTCATGCGGCAAATCCTACTCGCTGGTAAGAGTGAACAGGTTCTAGTTTCGGGCTCCAGACTACTCGCCCGTGAACTGAGCCTTACCTGGGCCGTTCTCGATGAACGATTCCATCCCGATCGTGCGGTCCCGGGTGGCGAACAACGAGGTGAACAGCTGACGCTCCACCGCGAGCCCCGTACCCAGGTCGACGTCCAGCCCACGGTCCACGGCGGCCTTTGCCGCAGCCAGGGCGCGGCCCGCACCCTTCGTGAACTGCGACGCCCACGTGCGGGCCGCCTCGTACACGTCGTCCGGCGCCACGACCTCGTCGACCAGACCGATCGCGAGAGCCTCCTCGGCGTCGACGAACCGGCCGGTGAACAGCAGATCCTTGGCCTTGGACGGTCCGATCAGCCGGGCCAGACGCTGGGTGCCGCCGCCGCCGGGAATGACGCCGAGAAGGATCTCCGGCACGCCGAGCTTGGCGTTGTCGCCCGCGATGCGCCGGTCCGCCGACAGCGCGACCTCCAGGCCGCCGCCGAGCGCGTACCCCGTGATGGCGGCGACGGTGGGCTTCGGGATCTCGGAAACCGCCGCGAGGTCGGACTGCAGGTCGCCGATCACGTCGGACATCTGCCCGAAGTCCATCTCGGACATTTCCTTCACGTCCGCGCCCGCGGCGAAGACCTTCTCGCCGCCGTAGACGATGACGGCCTTCACGTCGGCGTTGACGGTCGCCTCCCGCGCCGCCGCCCGCAACTCCTGCTGAACCTGACGGTTCAGGGCATTCATCGGGGGGCGCGCGAGCCGGATCGTGCCGATGCCTTCGGATACCTCGAGAGTGACAAACTCAGCCATGAGGCAAAAGGCTACTTGTCTGCCTCCGACGCGGTTTCGCGGCCCGCCGCATCGCGATCAGTCGCGGGACGCCCACGGATGCGGACCGGCTTCGTAGTAGCCGTCCTGTCCCGGGAACTCCACGCGGAGCTGCTCCTCGCCCGTGATCAGCGTCGGCAGGATCACCGGGATCTCCGGCTCCGCGGCCAGCACCTCCGCGACCGAACCGAACGCGCTGAGCGCCGTGAGCTGACTCCACGTCGGCGGCAGCAGGATGCTTCCGCCGCCCTGCCAGTGCGCGAGCGCCGCGGCAGGACTCTGCCACTGCACGTCCTCGGCCTCGGACGTCGCCCCATCCGCGATCTGGCCGTGTGGTGCGGCGGCGACGAAGAACCGCGTGTCGTAGCGGCGGCCCTCGCCGACCGGAGTGATCCAGTTCGCCCAGGGCCGCAGCAGGTCGGCCCGCAGGACGAGGTTCTCGCGCTTCAGGAAGTCGCTGAACGACAGTTCGCGCTTCTCGAGCTGTGTGCGGGACTGCGCGTACCGGGATGTGTCCGCCACGACCGTGTCCGCGCTCGGTCCCGCGAGAAGCACGCCGCATTCCTCGAACGTCTCGCGCACCGCCGCGCACACGAGGGCCTTCGCGCGCGCCGGGTCGGTCGAGAACCGCGAGGCCCACCAGTCGACGGACGCTCCCGCCCAGTCGACCTCGGCGTCGGCGTCCGACGGGTCGACCCCGCCGCCGGGGAACACGGTCATGCCGCCGGCGAACGCCATCCCCTTCACCCGGCGGAGGAGGAACACCTCGATTCCGGGCGCCGCGACGTCTGCCGCGGCGTCACGGATGAGGATGACGGTGGACGCGTCCTTGGGTGCAACGTCGGTACTGTCGCGGGGCGCCTGCTCTTGCTTCGAGACCATGTCTCGGAACCTACGCCGCCGGGTGACGCGGGTCGCAGTCGGTCCCCCCGTGTGACCGCCGGTGCTCAGCCCCGCCGGTGCGCGCCGGGGACGCGGGTCCGCCGCGCGAAGAACCGGCCGTCGACCTTGTCCAGGCTGATCGACTGGCTGAACGCCTCGCTGAGGTTCTCGGCCGTGATGACCTGATCCAGGAGCCCCTGCGAGACCACCTCCCCCTCCTTGAGGAGCAGTGCATGAGTGAACCCCGGCGGGATCTCCTCGACGTGGTGGGTGATGAGGACCGTCGCGGGTGCGTCGGGGTCGGCGGCGAGGTCGGTGAGGCGCGCGACGAGTTCCTCGCGCCCACCGAGGTCGAGACCGGCGGCGGGCTCGTCGAGCAGCAGCAGTTCCGGGTCGGTCATCAGCGCACGGGCGATGAGGACGCGTTTGCGCTCACCCTCGGACAGCGTGCCGTACGTGCGCTTCGCGAGGTGCTCGGCGCCCAGGCTCTCGAGCATCTCGACGGCACGGTCGGTGTCCATGTCGTCGTAGCGCTCACGCCAGCGCCCGAGTACCGCGTAGCCGGCGGACACGACGAGATCGGTCACGACCTCCTCGGACGGCACCCGGTTGGCGAGCGCCGAGGAGGACAGTCCGATCCGCGGTCGAAGTTCGTTGATGTCGACCCGGCCGAGCCTTTCGCCGAGAAGGTAGGCACTTCCGCTCGTGGGATGCAGTTCGGCGGCCGCGATCCGGAGCAACGACGTCTTCCCTGCCCCGTTCGGCCCGAGGACGACCCATCGTTCGTCGAGTTCCACCTTCCAGGTGACCGGGCCCACCAGAGTGTTGCCCCCGCGGCGGAGGAGAACGTCGTCGAATTCGATGAGGAGATCGGGATCAGGTTCATGCACGCACCCATCTTCCCGCACATCTTCCGAGCATTCACGGCAGGATCAGTTGCGTGTCGCCTCACATCGATTCGCACCCCGGCGAGATCTCGTCGCTCCCGCCGAGTCTGCGGCTGCCCGGATCACCGTTTCCGCTGGGAGCGAAAGTGCGTGGCACCGGAACGCAGTTCGCGGTTCACGCTCCCGACGCCGAGCTGGTACAGGTGTGCCTGATTTCGGAGGACGGCGACGAGACGCGGATCGATCTGGTCCAGCGGACGTACGGTATCTGGCACGGCATCGTCGAGGGTGTCGGCGCGGGCAGGCGCTACGGCTACCGCGCGCACGGACGCTGGGACCCCGCTCGCGGCGTGCGCCTCAACCCCGCCAAGCTGCTTCTGGATCCGTGGGCGACCCGCATCACGGGAAAACTCGGCGACCACGACGCACTCGTCTCCCACGACGGCGACCCGTTCGGCGGCCCGTCACGCGTCGACAGCCTGGGCCACACACCACTGTCGGTGGTCACGGCCGACCACGCCCGCACGAGCGGACCGCGGATCGAAAGGCCGTGGGAGGAAACCGTTGTCTACGAACTTCACGTGGGATCGTTCACCGCACGGCACCCCGACGTGCCGCCGCAGTACCGCGGAACGTACCTGGGTCTCGCCGAACCCGCCGTCGTCGGCCATCTCGTCAGGCTCGGGGTGACCGCGGTCGAACTGCTTCCCGTTCAGGCGTTCGTCTCCGAGGCCACCGTGCGTTCCCGGGGCATGCGCAACCACTGGGGATACTCCACGGCAGCGTTCTTCGCCCCCCACCCGGGCTATGCGGTGGTGCCCGGTGAGGAGATCACCGAGTTCCACACGATGGTCGACGCGCTGCACGCCGCGGGGATCGAGGTCATTCTCGACGTGGTGTACAACCACACCTGCGAACAGGGCGTCGACGGCATCAGCCTCAGCTGGCGCGGCCTCGACGCCCCCGGCTACTACCTCCTCGACTCCGACGGTCGCGACATCGATATCACCGGTTGCGGGAACACAGTCGACGCACAGTCGCCCGTCGTCGTCCGGATGATCGGCGCCAGCCTGCGCTACTGGGCGCACGAGATGGGGGTCGACGGCTTCCGGTTCGACCTCGCGTCCGCTCTCGGCCGGCCCGGTGGCGGCCGATTCGATTCCCGCGCTTCGATCTTCTCCGCGATCACGGCGGATCCCGTTCTCTCCCGGTGCAAACTGATCGCCGAACCGTGGGATGCCACGTCGGACGGATACCGGGTCGGGCACTTCGGCGTCCAGTGGTCGGAATGGAACGACAAGTACCGCAATACCGTTCGACGGTTCTGGAACGGCGGCACCGGGGTGCGTGATCTCGCCTCCCGGGTGGCGGGTTCCGAGGACGTGTTCGGAAACCGGCGGCCGTGGGCGTCCGTCAATTTCGTGACCGCCCACGACGGGTTCACCGCCGCGGACCTCGTGTCGTACGTCCGCAAACACAACGAGGCCAACGGCGAGGACAACCGGGACGGCGCCGATCACAACGACTCCGTCGACCACGGCGTCGAAGGCCCCACCGAGGATCCGTCGATCATCGAGGCACGGTCCCGGCACGTCCGCGCACTCCTGGCCACGCTCGCACTGTCGACGGGCACGCCGATGTTCACGGCCGGCGACGAATTCGGTCACACACTGGGCGGCAACAACAACGCGTACTGCGTCCCGGAGGACACCCCGCGTGAAGACTCCTGGCCGCTCGACTGGATCACCGGGGACACGACTCTCACCGCCTTCGTCACGCGCGCCCTCGACCTCCGACGCGCCTCCCCCGCCCTGCGCCAGCCGGAATTCTTCGAGGGCAGGCGCACACCTACCGGCCATCCCGACCTCGTGTGGTTCGGCGCCGACGGCGCGGAGATGGACGACCCCGCGTGGTACGACGACTCGAGGCGCACCCTCCAGGCGTGGATCGACGGATCCGACATCCGCTCCCACACCGAGGACGGGCACCAGCTCACCGACGACAGCTGGCTCCTCGTCTTCCACTCGGGCGGACCCACCGTGATCACCCTCGGCCGTCCCGAATGGTTCTACGGGACGGTGCTCGCCGAATTCGACTCGGCGTCCCCCGACGGCGCACCGCCGCCGGGCGGCCCGATCTCCGGAGACTCCACGATCGCACTGTCCGGTCCGACGCTGCTCGTCTTCCGTGCGGTCGGGTAAAGGCCGCCGAACCTCATCATCAGCTGGATGAGCGGGCCGATGCCCAGCGCGTACACGACGGTACCCACCCCGACGGTGCCGCCGAGCAACCAGCCGGTGGCCAGCACGGTCACCTCGATCGACGTGCGGATCACCCGCACCGACAGCCCGGTGCGCGCGACCAGACCGGTCATGAGACCGTCCCTCGGCCCGGGGCCCATCCCCGCACCGATGTACAGCACGGTGGCGAGCGCGTTGAGGACCACGCCACCGAGCATCACCACGATCCGCACGACCAGGGACTCGGCGGGTTCGAGGAACGCGAGCGACGTGTCCACCGACACTGCGATGACCACGACGTTGGCGATCGTGCCGAATCCCGGTTTCTGCCGGATCGGGATCCAGAGTGTGAGCACCACAACCCCGGTCAGTGCGGTCACCACACCGAAACTGAGTGGCGTGCGATCCGCGACCCCCTGGTGGAACACGTCCCACGGGTCGAGACCGAGGCCGGCGGTGACCATCATGGCCATCGAGAAACCGTACAGCCACAGTCCGGCGAACAGAGCGATCAGGCGTCGAGCGAGCATGACCGTCAGTGTTCCGGGCATACCTGCCGCATCCCATAGCCACGACGCAGGCACTGGACCGACGATGCGTCAGGCATCGATCTTCAGGGGCAGGCGATCACAGTCATCGATCCGGGAGCCACCTCGGTGAAGCCGGCGTCGCGCACCGCGATCGCCCTGGCCCGCACCACCTCGATGGTCAACTCTTCCCACAGTCCGACGTCGGCGTCCCGCACGGCGCAGCGGTAGCCGGTGGCCGCCCACGCGCGTGCCTGCTCGGTGGTCATCGCGCCCGCGAGCAGCATCGACGCGTGCCCGACCTGCGCCGCGGCCTTGCCTACCGTCATGTCCAGGGCGGAGTTGATCCACAGCACCGGAATCCCGTCCGGGATCTCCCCGGGATCGTCGTGGTCGAGATCGGTGCCGCCGATCTGCAATTTCCGGATGCGGGGATCGAGCGCGCCGACGGCGACGGGCACGAGTGCGCGGGCCTGCGCACCGTCGACGTCGACGGTGATCCCCTCGACCTCCTGCGCCGCAACCCACCCCGCTCCCCGCGCCCGCCGGGACACCTTGCGGATCCGGGACCCGATCCAGGCGAGGTAGTCCTCCTGCCACGGTCCGGGCGCGCCCGTCTCGTCGGGGCCGACGCGGGGGTCGAGGCACAACGCCACCGCCGCGGTCGCGGCAGCTTCGAGCAGAGCACTACGCGGCGGGGGGTCGGCCTTCGGAATGTGCAGCACGATCGGCATGGCGAGAACCTGCGCCGGGTCGTCCGGATCCGGCCGGCCGCCGTATCCGGCCGCGAGGACGGCGTGACGCGCCGCCCAGAGGGTCTCGTCACCGGTCTCCCCGGTGACCGCGTCCCGGCACGATTCCGTCACGACAGCGGGACTCGTCGCACCACGCCGTCCACCGCGTCCGCGGCCTCGACCTCGTCGCGGGTGACCCCGAGGATGAACAGCACCGCATCGAGGAAGGGGTGCGAGAGTGCGGTGTCCGCGACCTCCCGCAGAGCGGGCTTGGCGTTGAACGCGATTCCCAGGCCGGCGGCGTTGAGCATGTCGATGTCGTTGGCTCCGTCGCCGACCGCCACCGTCTGCTCCATCGGGACGCCGACCTGAGCGGCGAACTTGCGCAGTGCGGTCGCCTTCGCGGCCCGATCCACGATGTCGCCGATCACCCGGCCGGTGAGCTTGCCGTCCACGATCTCCAGCGTGTTGGCCTGCACGAAGTCCAGTTCCAGTTCGTGGGCCAGGCCCTCGATGACCTGCCGGAAACCGCCGGACACCACACCGCAGTGGAAGCCCAGCCTGCGCAGCGTACGGATGGTGGTGCGGGCGCCCGGTGTCAGTTCCAAGTTTTCCGCGACGTCGTCGATCACGGAGGCGTCGAGGCCGGCGAGGGTCGCGACCCGCTGGTGCAGGGATTCGGTGAAGTCGATCTCGCCGCGCATCGCCGATTCGGTGACGGCGCGCACCTCGTCCTCGACACCCGCGCGAGCGGCGAGCATCTCGATGACCTCGCCCTGGACGAGGGTCGAGTCGACGTCGAACACGATGAGCCGTTTGGCGCGCCGGGCCAGTCCCCCGCGCTCGACCGCGATGTCGACGTTCTCGCGCACGGCCACTTCTGCCAGCACGGTGCGCAGACTCTTGTCCGCCTCCGCCGTGCCGGGAGCGCTCACGAGGAGTTCGAGGCCCGTCACCGGGTAGTCGGCGACACCGCGGATCGAGTCGATGTTGACCCCGAGCGTCGCCATCTCCCGCGCCACCGAACGCAGTGCGCGAGCCGACACCGGACTACCGAGGACGACCACCGCATGGGTGGACAGCGACTGCCTGCCGGGATCGGCACCGATCTCGACGTCCACCGACATCCCGACGGTGGCCATCGCCTCTTCGAGTTCCTCCTGCAGCGCTTCCCCGTTCTCGGGGCAGGCCACCAGGACACCGAGGGTCAGTCGCCCGCGGATCACCACCTGCTCCACGTCGAGAAGGCTCACGTCGTGACGGGAGAGCGACCCGAAGAGCACCGAGGTGACGCCGGGTCGGTCGGGGCCCGTCACGGTCACCAGAACAGTGGTGTCAGCTGCACCCACCGATGTACTCCGATCATGTTGCTCGCGCGGCTTGTCCGGCACCCATTGTGCCAAGTGAAAGGCCCCGCCCGGTGTGGGGGCGGGGCCTTTCCGAAACTGAGGTGTCAGCGGCCGGTGTCGGTTCCGGGGTCGCCTTCGTCGCCGACGGTCAGCGGCTCGTGGCGTTCCTTCTCGAGCACGGTGCTGGCGTGCTTGCCACCGTGGCCCGGTCCGACGTGCGCCTCGGCCTTCATCCGCTCGACCATGTGCGGGTAGTGCAGCTCGAACGCGGGGCGCTCGGAGCGGATGCGCGGCAGCTCGGTGAAGTTGTGCCGCGGCGGCGGGCAGCTGGTTGCCCACTCGAGCGAGTTGCCGTAACCCCACGGGTCGTCGACGGTCACGACCTCGCCGTACCGGTAGCTCTTGAAGACGTTCCAGATGAACGGCAGCGTCGACGCACCGAGGACGAACGCGAAGATCGTCGAGAACGAGTTCAGGAACGTGAAGCCGTCCGAGGGCAGGTAGTCGGCGTAGCGGCGCGGCATACCTTCGTTACCCAGCCAGTGCTGGACGAGGAACGTGCCGTGGAAGCCGATGAACGTCGTCCAGAAGTGCCACTTGCCGAGACGCTCGTCCATCATGCGTCCGGTCATCTTCGGGAACCAGAAGTAGATGCCGGCGTACGTGGCGAACACGACGGTGCCGAAGACCACGTAGTGGAAGTGGGCGACCACGAAGTAGGTGTCCGTGACGTGGAAGTCGAGCGGCGGGCTCGCGAGGATGACGCCGGACAGACCACCGAAGAGGAAGGTGATGAGGAAGCCGATGGAGAACAGCATCGGCGACTCGAACGTCAGCTGCCCCTTCCACATGGTTCCGATCCAGTTGAAGATCTTCACACCCGTCGGGACGGCGATCAGGAACGTCATGAACGAGAAGTACGGGAGCAGCACGGCGCCGGTGGCGTACATGTGGTGCGCCCACACCGCGATGGAGAGGGCCGCGATCGCGAGGGTCGCGTAGACCAGGCCGCTGTAACCGAACACGGGCTTACGGCTGAAGACCGGGAAGATCTCCGAGACGATGCCGAAGAACGGCAGCGCGATGATGTACACCTCGGGGTGACCGAAGAACCAGAACAGGTGCTGCCACAGCAGCACACCGCCGGTGGCCGGGTCGAAGATGTGGCCACCGAGGTGACGGTCGACGAACAGGCCCATGAAAGCGGCGGTCAGCAGCGGGAACGCCAGCAGAATCAGGATGCTGGTGATGAAGATGTTCCACGTGAAGATCGGCATGCGGAACATGGTCATGCCGGGGGCACGCAGGCAGATGACGGTGGTGATCATGTTGACACCACCGAGGATGGTGCCGAGGCCGGCGACCGCGAGGCCCATGACCCAGAGGTCGGCGCCGACGCCCGGGGAGTGCAGCGCACTCGTCAGGGGCGTGTAGGCGGTCCAGCCGAAGTCCGCGGCACCGCCGGGGGTGATGAAGCCGGCGGTCGTGATGATCGCGCCGAACACGTACAGCCAGTAGCTGAACGCGTTGAGTCGCGGGAACGCCACGTCGGGGGCGCCGATCTGCAGCGGCAGGATGTAGTTGGCGAACCCGAACACGATCGGCGTCGCGTACAGCAGCAGCATGATCGTGCCGTGCATCGTGAACAGCTGGTTGAACTGCTCGTTCGACAAGAACTGCATACCGGGCACAGCGAGCTCGGCGCGCATCATCAGGGCCATGAGACCACCGATGAGGAAGAACGCGATCGAGGTCGTCAAGTACATGATTCCGAGCACCTTGGGGTCGGTGGTCGTAATCATTTTGAAGATGAACGAGCCCTTGGGTCCCTGCCGCGGCGGGTAAGGCCTGGCTGCAGCTATCGCGGGGACTGGCTGGGGCGCTACGGCAGTCACTGATCCTCCTGAATGCGCGTCCGTCCCCGGGCTGCGAGGCGAACGGTCTCTGGCTTGCGCTCATCGAATCGTAGACCGTGCCCTGAGCGGCCTCCGACTGGGTCCTACCCACTGTCGTACTTACCCGGACTCAGAGCAAATTGTGACTCATGCGACCTGCGGTTTGTCCCACCGGGGAGTGCTCACTGTCACGCGGTCCGGCGTGTCGCACGCGACCGCTCGACACGGACCTACGGAGACTCCGACACGCCGGAACCCCGGTGCTAAGGTTTCGCTCACCTAACTTCGATCAGGAGCTCCATGTGAACGTTCTTTCCCGACGCCGGGTAGTCGCCGGCGCGGTCGCACTAGCCGCTGCAGCCACCTTCTCGATCACGTCCTGCTCCAGCAGCGACGACTCCGCCGCCGAGTCCGGCACCACGTCGTCGACCGGGCAGTTCCCCCGCACCGTCGACCACTTCCGCGGCAGCACCGAGATCCCGGCCGCACCGCAGCGCATCGTGGCACTCGACAACAGCTTCACCGACGCCGTCCTCCTCCTCGAGGCGCCACTCGTCGGGTACGTCGACTACCGCGAACCCGGCCTGCCCGACTACCTCGGCTCCTCGCGGGACGAGTTCGCGGCGGAAGCCGAGTCGGTGGGCAAGGTCAGCACCGCGAGCCTCGAACAGATCGCCGCGCTGCAACCCGACCTGATCATCTCCGCCGAGGTGCGCGACGGAAAGAACTACGAGCAACTGTCCGCGATCGCGCCGACCATCTTCACGGAGACGACCGGGCCCACGTGGAAGGACAACATCCGGCTCGTCGGCAAGGCACTGGGCAAGGAGGAACTCGCGGAGCAGAAGATCGGCGCCTACGAGGAGCGGGCCGCCGCCGTCGGCGCGGAGATCAACGACACGGCGTCGAATCCGGTGATCTCGGTCGTCCGGTTCGCGGGCGAGCCCACAGCACGCCTCTACCGCACCACCTCGTTCAGCGGGATCGTCCTCGCGGACGCCGGGCTCGCTCGTCCGCAGAGCCAGGGCCCCGATCCGGCCGATCCGGACAACATCATGCAAGCCATCAGCCCCGAGCTGATCAGCGAGGCGGAGGGCGACGCCATCTTCGTCAGCACCTGGCAGGACCCGGCGGGCAAGAGCGCCGAAGCGGCGAAGCCGTTCCTGGAGAGCCCGCTGTGGCAGACGCTGAAGGGACGCAAGGTCGACGTCGACGACGCCCGCTGGATGTCGCCGGTCAGCATCCAGGGCGCGCACCTCATCCTCGACGACCTGTCGGACACGTTCGGGGTGGACAAGCACAGCGGCTAACCTGAACGCGCCCGCACACACAGGAAGTCGCCGAATTGTCCCCTCGTAGGTTTTCCGCCCGCCGCGTGTCCACCGGTCTCGTCGCCGCCGTCGCTGTGCTCGCAGTCGCCGGCTGCTCTCAACCGTCCGACGACGATCCCGCAGCGTCCATCGTCCGGACGACCACGCAGATCGCCGGAGCGGGCGTGGTCGGCATCGAGCGGGACACCACGACCGCCTGCGCCGAGCCGGGCCCGGTCGACGCCGCACTCGCGGCCGGCTCGACCCACCGGGTGGTCCACACGAAGGGCGAGAGCGACGTTCCCTCCGATCCGCAGCGGATCGTGGTACTCGACAGCGCCGCGCTGGACGCGGTGTGCGCACTCGGCCTGTGGAAGAACGTGGTCGGCGCGGCGACCGTCGACGGGGACTCGCCTCAGCCCGGGTACCTCGGCACGGGCGTCTCCGAGATCCCCAGCGTCGGATCCGTCGACGCCCCGGACCTGAACAAGATCGCGCAGGCGGACCCGGACCTGATCCTCGGATCGAGTCCGGCGTCCGACCAGCTGTACGGCGCGCTCTCCCCCATCGCGCCCACAGTGTTCGTCGGCTCCGACCCCGTGTACTGGAAGGCCCAGTTCCTCCTCGCCGGCAACGCCCTGGGCCGAGCCGACGCGGCGACGGCCGCGCTCGAGCAATACCAGCAGGACGCCAAGCAGCTCGGCGTCGACATCGATGCCGCGCAGACACAGGCGTCCGTAGTCCGATTCGACGCCGACAGCATCGAGGTCGAGGGTCCGGCCACGTTCGCCGGCCAGGTCCTCACCGACGCCGGAGTGCGGCGGCCCGCCTATCAGAACCTCGACGGCGCAGTCACCGAACCGATCTCCGAATCCGACATCGACCAGGCCGAGGGCGACCTCATCTACGCCGTCTTGGACGGCGTAGAGGGCACCGCGCACGCGGAGGACGTGATGTCCGGTGAGGCGTGGGAAGACCTCGATGCGGCCGCCGACAAGCGGGTCTTCGCCGTGGAGGGTGACGTGTGGGGCGGAAACGGTGTCGTCGCCGCACGCGCGATGCTCACCGACCTCAGGAACACGCTGAACGGTTACGTCGGCTAGGAGGCCCGGTGCCCGTCCCCGAGTTCGTCACCGCCCTGCGCGGCCACGTCGGCACTGCGCCGCTGTGGCTGTCCGGGGTGAGCGTCGTGGTGCGCGACGCCGACGGCCGGGTGCTGCTGACCCGGCGCGTCGACAACGGCAAGTGGGCCGTCGTGTCCGGCATCCTCGAGCCCGGGGAGGAACCCGGACCCGCGGCGCTGCGTGAAGTGCGCGAGGAAACCGGCGTGGACGCGGAACTGGTCCGGATCACGAGCGTCGACGTCACCGATCCGATCACCTACCCCAACGGCGACGTCGCACAGTATCTCGACGTGTGCTTCCTGGCGCGGTACGTCGGCGGGGAGGCTGCCGTGTCGGACGACGAGAACCACGACGTCGCCTGGTTCTCCCCCGACGCTCTGCCGTCGGACCTCACCCCGTCGTCGCGACTGCGGCTCGACAAGGCGCTGCAGGACGAGCCCGAGGCATGGTTCCGCCGCTGAACGCAGTTCGCCCAATGTCACACCGGTGCAGTCGAACTGCACCGGTGTGACATTGGGCGAAAGGACTAGAAGTCCCAGTCCTCGTCTTCGGTGTTGACGGCCTTGCCGATGACGTAGGAGCTGCCCGAGCCGGAGAAGAAGTCGTGGTTCTCGTCCGCGTTCGGTGAGAGCGCCGACAGGATCGCCGGGTTGACGTCCGTCTCGTCCTTCGGGAACAGACCCTCGTAGCCGAGGTTCATCAGCGCCTTGTTGGCGTTGTACCGCAGGAACTTCTTGACGTCCTCGGTGAGGCCCACCTCGTCGTAGAGGTCCTGGGTGTAGTCGACCTCGTTGTCGTAGAGCTCGAAGAGCAACTCGAACGTGTAGTTCTTGAGGTCGTCGCGCTCGGCCTCGGTGAGCTGCTCGAGACCCTTCTGGTACTTGTAGCCGATGTAGTACCCGTGCACGGCCTCGTCACGGATGATGAGGCGGATGAGGTCGGCGGTGTTGGTGAGCTTCGCCCGCGACGACCAGTACATCGGCAGGTAGAAGCCCGAGTAGAACAGGAAGCTCTCCAGCAGGGTGGACGCCACCTTGCGCTTCAGCGGCTCGTCGCCCTGGTAGTAGTCCATGACGATCTCGGCCTTGCGCTGCAGGTTCGGGTTCTCCTCGGACCAGCGGAAGGCGTCGTCGATGTCGCGGGTGGAGCACAGCGTCGAGAAGATCGAGCTGTAGCTCTTGGCGTGCACCGACTCCATGAACGCGATGTTGGTGTACACCGCCTCTTCGTGCGGGGTGATGGCGTCGGGGATGAGGCTGACGGCGCCCACGGTGCCCTGAATGGTGTCGAGGAGCGTCAGCCCCGTGAACACCCGCATCGTGAGCTGCTTCTCCTGAGCCGTGAGCGTCCCCCACGACGGGATGTCGTTGGACACCGGCACCTTTTCGGGCAGCCAGAAGTTGCCGACGAGACGGTCCCACACCTCGGCGTCCTTCTCGTCCTGGACGCGGTTCCAGTTGATCGCGGATACGCGACTCACCAGCTTGACCATTGATTCCTCACTTCGTTCGGCTGTGAGTACTTGTTAACCGCCGGCGGTTAACAAGTACTCACGGGCTACAGCATGCAGCTGACGCAACCTTCGACCTCGGTACCCTCCAGAGCCATCTGACGCAGCCGGATGTAGTACAGCGTCTTGATGCCCTTGCGCCACGCGTAGATCTGCGCCTTGTTGATGTCGCGGGTGGTTGCGGTGTCCTTGAAGAACAGCGTCAGCGACAGCCCCTGGTCGACGTGCTGCGTCGCCGCGGCGTAGGTGTCGATGATCTTCTCGTACCCGATCTCGTAGGCATCCTGGTAGTACTCCAGGTTGTCGTTGGTCAAGTAGGGCGCCGGGTAATAGACGCGGCCGATCTTGCCTTCCTTGCGGATCTCGATCTTCGACGCCACCGGGTGAATGGAGCTTGTGGAATTGTTGATGTACGAGATCGATCCGGTCGGCGGCACCGCCTGCAGGTTCTGGTTGTAAATGCCGTGCTGCTGCACGGACGCCTTCAGCTCACGCCAGTCGTCCTGCGTCGGGATGTGCAGGCCCGCATCGGCGAACAGCTGCCGCACCCGCTCCGTCTTCGGTTCCCACACCTGATCGGTGTACTTGTCGAAGTACTCACCCGAGGCGTACTTGGACTCCGGGAAGCCGGCGAAGTACGTGCCGCGCTCCTTGGCGATCTCGTTGGACGCCCGGATCGCGTGGAACACCACGGTGTAGAAGTAGATGTTCGTGAAATCGATGCCCTCGTCAGAGCCGTAGTGGATCCGCTCGCGTGCCAGGTATCCGTGCAGGTTCATCTGCCCGAGACCGATGGCGTGTCCCTCGTCGTTCGCCTTCTTGATCGACGGGACCGAGTCGATGGAGGTCTGATCGGCGACGGCGGTCAACGCGCGGATCGAGGTCTCGATGGTCTGCGCGAAGTCCGGGGAGTCCATCGTCTTGGCGATGTTGAGTGAACCCAGGTTGCAGGAGATGTCCTTGCCGATATGACTGTAGGACAGATCGTCGTTGAACTCCGACGGCGTGGAAACCTGGAGGATCTCCGAGCACAGATTGGAGTGGGTGACCTTGCCCGCGATCGGGTTGGCACGGTTCACGGTGTCCTCGTACATGATGTACGGGTACCCGGACTCGAACTGCAGCTCGGCCACGGTCTGGAAGAACTCGCGTGCCTTGATCTTCGACTTGCGGATCCGCTTGTCGTCGACCATCTCGTAGTACTTCTCGGTGACGTTGATGTCCGCGAAGGGCACCCCGTAGATGCGCTCGACGTCGTACGGCGAGAAGAGGTACATGTCCTCGTTCTTCTTCGCCAGCTCGAACGTGATGTCGGGGATGACGACGCCCAACGACAGCGTCTTGATGCGGATCTTCTCGTCCGCGTTCTCGCGCTTGGTGTCGAGGAAGCGGTAGATGTCCGGGTGGTGCGCATGCAGATACACCGCGCCGGCGCCCTGACGCGCACCGAGCTGATTAGCGTACGAGAAGGAGTCCTCGAGCAGCTTCATGATCGGGATGACCCCGGAGCTCTGGTTCTCGATCTTCTTGATCGGGGCGCCGTGTTCGCGAACATTGCTGAGCAGCAACGCGACTCCGCCGCCGCGCTTGGACAGCTGCAAGGCGGAGTTGATGGAGCGGCCGATCGACTCCATGTTGTCCTCGATGCGGAGCAGGAAGCAGGATACGGGCTCGCCGCGCTGCTTCTTGCCCGAGTTGAGGAACGTGGGGGTGGCGGGCTGGAAGCGGCCGGCGATGATCTCGTCGACGAGCTTGGTCGCCAGTTCCTCGTCGCCGGCGGCGAGCGTGAGCGCGACCATGCAGACGCGGTCCTCGAACCGCTCCAGGTAGCGCTTGCCGTCGAATGTCTTCAGCGTGTACGACGTGTAGTACTTGAATGCACCGAGGAAGGTGGGGAACCGGAACTTCTTCGAGTACGCGTGGTCGATCAGCGACTTGACGAAGTTGCGCGTGTACTGGTCGAGGACCTCACGCTCGTAGTAGTTCTCCTTGACCAGGTAGTCCAGCTTCTCGTCCTGGTTGTGGAAGAAGACGGTGTTCTGGTTGACGTGCTGGAGGAAGTACTGGTTCGCGGCCTCGCGGTCCTTCTCGAACTGGATCTCGCCGTTGGGGCCGTACAGGTTCAGCATCGCGTTCAACGCGTGGTAATCGAGTTCTCCCGAGGAGACGTCGGGTCGTGCCACAGCGCGTTCTACACTCCCAGCCGGGGCTGTGTCTGTGATTGTCGGTGCCACTGTTCACTCTCCATGAATTGTTCGAGCCCGTCCAGGACTGCTACTACGTCTTCGGCGGTACCCATGAGCTCGAAGCGGTACAAGTACGGAACCCTGCACTTCTGCGAAATCACGTTTCCGGCATAGCAATACGACTCGCCGAAGTTCGTATTGCCTGCAGCGATCACCCCACGGATGAGGGAGCGATTGTGCGTGTTGTTGAGGAATCTGATGACCTGCTTGGGCACGTAGCTCGTGTCCCGACCGGTCGCGGTGATCCCGCCCCCGTAGGTGGGCAGGATCAGGACGTACGGCTCATCGACCTCGAACGTGCCCGCGCGGTCGTGCAGCGGTATGCGCGTGGCCGGGACACCCAACTTCTGAACGAAGCGATGGGTATTCTCCGAGGCGCTGGAGAAGTACACCAGCGATGTCATCGGTTTCCACCATCTGGAGTAGTACTACCGTTTACTGCCGCCCGGGAATCGGATCGATCTCCGCCTCGGGCGGTGCGATCGCCTCGCTTCAAGCAGCGTTTGCCGAGAGGGTCTTGATGCGGTCGGGGCGGAAGCCCGACCAGTGCTCGTCACCGGCCACGATCACGGGCGCCTGCAGGTATCCCAGTGCCATGACGTAGTCCCGGGCCTCGGGGTCTTCGGTGATGTCGACGACGGAGTATTCGATACCCGCCTTGTCGAGGGCCCGGTAGGTGGCATTGCACTGAACGCAAGCGGGCTTGGTGTAGACGGTGATGCTCATGAAGTCCCTCTTTCCACTGCCGAATGGAGCTGACGAAGTGTGTGTTCAGCGCACTGAGACTTCCCCGGATCGAGATGGCGGTGACCCCCGATGGAGATGCTCACCGAGTCGGTTCTCGTTGTGGTCTCTCAGTGCTCAAGACACTACACCTAGTGGCCGACAGAAACACTCAACCCGAGATGTTGTGAGTCACATTGATGAAATTCCCAGGTCGTCATCCCGCCGGCCATAAATTTCGTGCTCGCTCCGGCGTGTCGCACATCACATTTTCGGCGTGACGCGGAACACCCCTCGCATCGCGCTCGTGCACTGGAGGCTCCGGGAGCTTACGTCACCTCCGGAGACACGCCCGCATCCGCGGTGCGGGCCCCGGGAGAGCACCGTCCGGACCGGCCGGAGACGACTCCGCCGGACCGTGGTGACACCCTCCGGGCGCCGTACTCGCCACATCCGGAGACGCCACTCCCCGACCGCTCGCGGCCGGGCACACAAGGGCGTCGCGTACGACGCTCGCCCCACGCTTGCCCACCGGTAGCTGCCGGCCCGCCCGGTACCTTGAGCGCATGTCCGACGACTCCCTGGACCACCTCGACTGGTCGGCGCCCGTGGCGCGCACGAGGCGGGTGACGCCGAACATGCAGAGGATCACCCTCGCGGGTGGAGATCTCGGTCGATTCGCGTCCAGTGGGAGGCCGGACGAGCGCCTGCTCCTCGCCTTCCCACCGGACGGCGCGGAGAAGCGCAGCTACACCGTGCGCCGCTGGGACCCGGACGCACTGGAGATGGACATCGATTTCGCCGTCCACGCGGGCGGGACCGCAGCGCACTGGGCCGCGGACGCCCGCCCGGGCGAGACGCTCGGGTTCTCGACCGCCTCGGGGTGGTACGCGCCGCCGGCCGACGCCGCGTGGCAACTCCTCGTCGCCGACATGACGGCACTGCCCGCGGTCGGCCGGATCGTCGAGGAACTGCCCGGCTCGGCGCGGGCGCACGTGATCGCAGAGGTCACCACGCACGAGGACCGGCAGCAGTTCGCCACCGAGGCCGCGCTGACCGTGACGTGGCTGGACGGGAGCGGCAACGGCGCCGGGGCCAGTCTGCTCGCCGACGCGGCCCGCGACTGGCCGCGGCCGGATGCACCGGGATACGTGTGGTTCGCGGGCGAGGCGAAGGTGTCGCGGGCGGTGCGGCGCTGGTTGCGCCACGACCTGGGCTGGCATGCGGACCGCTACGACGTCATCGGTTATTGGCGCGACAACAAGGAGGAGTGGGTCGCGCGGTACGAGACGGTGCGCGAACAGATAGAAGCCGCCAGGGACTCTGCCCTGGCGGCCGGTGAAGACTTCGACTCGGTGCGCGACGCCGTCGACGCAGCCCTGGATCGGACCGGGCTGTAGCCGACGACGGCGCCGCGCGAGCGGATCGTCAGGCGTCGACGAGCTGCTTCGTGGCGTCGACGAGGCTGGCGACGACGCCGGCAACCTGCTGGGCGACCTCGGCGTTCTCGCGCGGGTGCCGGTCACCGAACTTGTCGATGGTGCCGCCGATCGCGAGGGTGACGTCCTCGAGGACCTTGCCGCCTGCGATGCGAACAGCCTTGCGGGTGTCCTCGTGCGCCCACTGTGCACCGTTGCCGCTGGGCGAGGCGCTGATGACGGCGACGGGCTTGTCCTTCACGGCACCGGTGCCGTACGGCCGGGAGATCCAGTCGATGGCGTTCTTGAGGACGGCGGGGATGGTGCCGTTGTACTCGGGCGTGAGGAGCAGGAGCGCGTCGGCGCGGCCTGCGGCGTCACGCAGCGCCTCGACGGCGGGGATGGAACCGGCGACGTCGATGTCCTCGTTGTAGAAGGGGACGTCTCCGAGTCCGTCGAACACGGTCACCTCGGCACCCTCGGGCGCCACGGCGACCGCGGTCTCGGCGAGCTGACGGTTGACCGAGGCGGCGCGCAGGCTGCCGACGAGAACGAGAACGTTGGTCTGTGACATGTCAATAATCCTTCGATGGTGCGTAGGGCGACTCGTGAACATGTATAGCAACTAAACGGACCGCGGTCCACTTATGTTCCCGTCGCGGTAGGATGCCAAGCGTGACCAGTCCCCTGCTGCCCCAGATCGGGGTCGACCCCCCGGAACGCGGAGACGCCGCACGTAATCGGCGTCTTCTGCTCGATGCGGCAGCACTGCTGGTCGCGGAGCGCGGCGTCGACGCCGTCACGATGGACGCGGTCGCCTGCAAGGCCGGTGTGGGTAAGGGCACAGTGTTCCGCCGGTTCGGCAGCCGGTCGGGCCTCATGCACGCACTCCTCGACCACACCGAACGGGAACTCCAGCAGTCCTTCATGTTCGGTCCACCACCGCTCGGGCCGGGCGGCGACCCGATCGACCGGCTGATCGCCTTCGGGCACGCCCGCATCGCGATCGTCGAGGTGCAGGGCGAGGTACAGCGCGCGGCCGAGAACTCCCTCGAGTTCCGGTTCGCCGCACCCGCCCGGGCAGTGTCCGTGCGCCACGTCGTGTCCCTGCTCCGCGCGGCCGGGGTGCAGGGCGACCACGAACTGCTCGCCTGTTCCCTCCTCGCCCCCCTCGAGGCGACGCTCGTTCTGCACGAATTGCGCGACCTCGGAATGTCCGTCGAACGGCTCGGCGCCGCCTGGGAGGACCTGATCCGGCGCGTCACCCGATGTTGATCCCGGATCCGGACAATGTGTCTAACCTCGGGGAATGCGCACCACCGCCGCCGTTCTCGGCCTCCTGACATTCGCCTCGCTCACCGCCTGCGGCGGGGATGAGCAGACCACGCCCCCCGATCCGTCGGGCCGCACCTTCGTCTCCACCTCCGTCGAGGGCGATCCCATTCCCGGCGGTGGGCCGCTCGTACTCGGGTTCACCGACACCGGACGCCTCTCCGTCGAGGGCGGGTGCAATCAGGGCAGCGCCGACGTCGACCTGTCCGAGGGCAAGGTCGTGGCGGGACCACTCGCGATGACGCTGATGGCATGTCCGGGAGAGGCGGCCGGCGCGGACGCCTGGGTGGCGGCACTGCTGGATGCGCAACCGAACTGGACCCTCGGCGGCGACACACTCACCCTCACCACCCCCACCGGGTCGGTGACGCTGACGGACGAGAAGGTCGCCCGGCCGGATCGGCCCGTCGTCGGGACCACCTGGACGGTCACCGCGCTGATCAGTCCGGACGCGGTCACGACGACCGCGGCGCTGGAGAGGACGGCACCCCAGTTGCTGATCGCCGGCGACGGTTCGGCGTCCGGCTTCACCGGCTGCAACCGCATGACCGGGACCGCGGACGTGCAGCAGAGTTCGATCCTGTTCGGCCCCTGGGCCACCACCCGGATGGCGTGCCCCCCGGACGTCTCCGAGGTCGAGCGTGCCGTGCTCGCGGCGTTGACCGGGGAGACGGGCTACAGCGTCCATTCGGACTCGCTGCGGCTGGTCAACAGCGACGGGGTCGGGCTGACACTGCGGGCGAGCTAGAGAGCCGCGAGCCAGCGCCCGAGTTCCCGGGCGCTCGCATCGATCCGGGCGGGCCAGTCCAGTGCCGAGTCATCGGCCGTGTCGCTGACGTGCTTGACCAGCCGGCACCGGGCGCCGCCGCGAGCGCTGGCATAGGCGACGGCGAAGCCCTCCATGTCGACGAGGTCGGCTCTGCGGGCGAGTACGTCGCGTACGCCGGCGTCGGACACGAACAGGTCGCCGGTCGCGAGCACGGAACCGTCACCGTCCGGCAGGGCGAGGAGATCGGCCACCTCGTGCCCGAGCGCCCGGATGGCATCGGCACTGATGTCGTGGTTGAGGACGGTCGACGGCGTGAACAGGCCGCTGTGATGCTCGTGCAGCGCGCCGGCGGTACCGATGTTGACGACGAGCGGTTTGTCCGTTCGCGGGTAGTCGGCGAGTGCGGACGCCACGGCGACGGCGGCGCTCACCTTTCCGATCCCGGTGATCAGGACCTCGAACTCGGACGGGACGTGCACCGCCTCCGCCTTGGTCGCGCTGACCACCAGAACGTCCGATCTACTCATGCGCGGAACCGTACCCTGCGTTCGTCAGGGGCACTCGCTAGAGTTCTGGCATGGCGAATCTACGTGCGCAGATCCTCGAGGAACTCGGTGCCCAGCCCACCATCGATGCGGCTGACGAGATCCGCAAACGTGTTCAGTTCCTGAAGGACTACCTGCTGTCGACCCCGGCCAAGGGTTTCGTCCTGGGTATCAGCGGCGGTCAGGACAGCACCCTCACCGGCCGCCTCGCCCAGCTTGCGGCGAGCGAGCTCCGCGACGAGGGCCACGACGCCGAGTTCGTCGCCGTGCGACTGCCCTACGGCACCCAGGCCGACGAGTCCGACGCGCAGATCTCCCTCGACTTCATCAAGCCCGACCGGTCGGTGGTCGTCAACGTGAAGCCCGGCGCGGACGCCACCGCGAAGGAGTCGTCCGAGGCGCTGCGCGACATCATCGGCGACGGCGGCGAACTCCGCGACTTCGTCCGAGGGAACATCAAGGCCCGCGAACGGATGGTGATCCAGTACTCGATCGCCGGCCAGCTCGGGTATCTCGTCGTCGGCACCGATCACGCCGCCGAGGCGATCACCGGCTTCTTCACCAAGTTCGGCGACGGCGGCGTGGACGTCACCCCGTTGACCGGGTTGTCCAAGCGTCAGGGCGCCGCGCTCCTGCGCGAACTCGGCGCACCCGAGAGCACGTGGAAGAAGGTTCCGACTGCCGATCTGGAGGATGATCGGCCCGCCCTCCCCGACGAGGAAGCGCTGGGGGTCACGTACGCCCAGATCGACGACTACCTCGAAGGCAAGGACGTGCCGGACGCCGTCGGGCAGAAGCTGGAGACGATGTTCCTGAATACCCGCCACAAGCGCACGGTCCCGGTGACCCCGCTCGACACCTGGTGGCGGTGACCCGATGGTCCAGGCGCTGGTCGCGGGCGGTACCGGCACGGCAGGCCGGCAGGTGGTCAAGGAATTCCTCGCGCGCGGTCACTCCGTCCGGGTCCTGACCCGGCACGGCGGTGCGCCGGGCAGCGAGATCGCCCATTTCCACGGTGATCTCGTCACCGGTGACGGCCTCGCCGAGGCACTCGACGGTGTCGACGTCCTGGTGGACACCACCGACGGCAAGACCCGGGGAACTCGGGCCGTGCTCGAGAAGGGCGCCGAGAACCTGCTCGCCACCGCGGACGGTGCAGGCGTCGGACGCGCCGTCCTGCTGTCCATCGTCAACGTCGACCAGGCCGAGTTCCCTTATTACCAGGCGAAGGGGAAGCAGGAACGGGTCTACGAGGGTGCTGCGATGGCGACGACGATAGTGCGGGCGACCCAGTTCCACGACTTCATTCCCATGATCGCGAAGCCCGCGAGCCGGGCCGGGTTGATCCCCGCCTTCTCCAAGACGAGTTTCCAGACCATCGACACCAGGGATGTCGCGACCGCGCTGGTCGACGCCGCCCTGGCCGCGGAACCGGCGCCGGAGGGGCCGATCACCATCGGTGGACCGGAGGTGCGCACCGCCCGCGATATGACGACGGCGTGGAAGAAGGCCACCGGCACGCACGGATTCGTGGTGAACGTGCCCCTTCCCGGCGCGTTGGGTCGGTTCTTTCGGGACGGATCGAACCTGGTGCCCGACAATCGGTTCGGAACGATCACGTTCGACCGGTGGCTGGCCGACTCCCGCTGATTGCGCGCCTAGCCGCCGGCGAACGGCGGCAGCACGTCCACCTGCGCACCCGCCGTACGGGTGAGGTCGCGGGTGAGCTCGGAGTCGACGAGAAATGCGGACACCGACAGCACCTGCTGCATGTCGGGACCGTACTTGGCGAGGAGAAGGTCCTTCACCTGGCCGAGATCCGCGGTGGCAGGGAGATCGAGGGTTTCCTTGGTGCAGCCGGCCGCGTCGGCGGCGGCGGCGAAGTACCGCACGGAAATGCCCGTCACGTCATCCACCGATTGCTCCCATGCTGCGTTGCGGCGGTGCGAAGCCGTCCGCGTTGATTCCGTGGCCTGCCCACTTGTTCCACATCGCGCCGCGCCACAACTGCGCCAGTTCCTCGTCGTCCGCACCCGACCGCAGGGCCGACCGCAGGTCGATCTCCTGGTCGCTGAACAGGCAGGACCGTACCGTTCCTTCGGCGGTGAGGCGGGTGCGGTCGCAGTCCGAGCAGAACGAGCGGGTGACGGACGCGATGATTCCGACCGTGGCCGGTCCGCCGTCGACGAGCCACTCCTCGGCAGGCGCCGACGGATCTTCTCTCCCGTGTTCGGTGAGGGTGAACCGCTCGCCGAGGACGGCCAGTAACCGGTCGGCGGTGACCATGTTCTCGCGGGCCCACTCGTGATCGGCGTCGAGCGGCATCTCCTCGATGAACCGCAGCGTGACACCCTCGCGCAGGCACCACTCCAGCAGGTCGGCCGCTCCGCTGAGTGTTTCGGGCATCAGCACCGCATTGATCTTCATCGGTGCCAGTCCCGCCCTGGCTGCGGCGCGGATACCGGCCATCACCGAAGGCAGTCGATCACGCCTCGTCAGTCTCGCGAAGTGCTCGCGATCGACCGAGTCGAGGGAGACGTTGACCCGTGTCAGTCCGGCGCGGGCGAGCCCGTCCGCGCGGTGCTCGAGACCGACCGCGTTGGTGGTCATCGCCAGCGGGACTCCCGGCACGCGCTCGGCGCAGCCGGCGATCATCTGCTCGAGATCCACCCGCATCAGTGGCTCGCCCCCGGTGAACCGGACCTCGCGCACGCCGAGGCGGTGGACGGCGATGTCGACGAGCCGGACGATCTCGCTCGCGGTGAGGAGGTTCTGCGCCGGGATGGCGGGCAGCCCTTCCTCGGGCATGCAGTACGTGCAGCGCAGCGAGCACTTCTCGGTGATGGAGACCCGCAGGTCGCGCGCGACCCGGCCGAACCGGTCGACCAGGTGGTCGACATCCGGCCTGCCCGCGAGCGACACCGAACGCCGGACGGTCGGGATACCCATCTCCACCGTCGTCATCGAGTTGCCTTTCCCTGCATCTGTCCAGTATGCCGCGAGGGGTGATCGCTGTGTGACGCGGTGCACTCGTGGCGCCTTCTGGAGGCGTGCCTAGGATTGGTGACCATGGCCGGAGGAATATCGTGACCGCACGCTCCGTGGAGCAGCACGCCCAGCACGTCGCGGAACTCCTCGCGCCGCTCCACGAGCGGCCGGCGCAGGAGGTTCCGCTCGGCGAGTCACTCGGGCGTGTCCTCGCCGCCGACGTCCACTCCCCCGTCGACCTGCCGTTGTTCCGCAATTCGCAAATGGACGGGTACGCGGTCGACGCCGCATCCGTGGTGTCGGTCCCGGCGGTGCTCCCGGTGCGGGGCGTGATCGCCGCGGGCCCGGCAGGCGCCACCACCCACACTCCCGGGACCGCGTACCGGATCATGACCGGGGCGCCGATCCCCGAGGGCGCCGACGCGATCGTCCCGGTCGAGGACACCGAGGCCACCGACGGACAGGTCCGCATCGAACGCTCTCGCACCGCCGGCGAGTTCGTGCGCGAACGCGGCAGCGATGTCCGGGAGGGCACCCTCCTGCTGCCTGCAGGCAGCATTCTCGCCGCCCGGCACATCGCCGTCCTCGCCGCCGTCGGCCTGCAGCACGTCCCGGTGCGCCCACGCCCGCGCGTCGCCGTCATCACCACGGGCGCCGAACTCGTGGACGCAGGCAGCACGCTGCATCCGGGAGAGATATACGACTCCAACGGAATCGCCCTCGCGTCGAGCGCCAGGGCCAACGGCGCCGAGGTCGTGTCGATCGCCCGTAGCGGCGACGACCCCGCCGAGTTCCGGACCCTGCTGGCGGAGGCGACCACCACCGCCGATCTCGTCCTCACGTCCGGCGGGGTGTCGATGGGCGACTTCGAAGTGGTGAAGGAAACCCTCACACCGCTCGGCGCGCACTTCGGCCACGTCGCGATGCAACCGGGCGGCCCGCAGGGCACCGCCGTCGTGGACGGCACGCCCGTCCTCAACTTTCCCGGGAACCCGGTGAGCACCCTCGTCTCGTTCGAGGTGTTCGCGCGTCCCGAGATCCGGCGCGCAGCCGGGCTCCCCCCGACGGAATCCGAGGAACTGCCGCTCGCCGCGGCCGTCACCTCCATTCCCGGCAAGCGGCAGTTCCTCCGCGCACGCCGCACAGACGCCGGAGTCGAACTCGTATCCGGCCCCGGTTCCCATCTCGTCGCCGCGATGGCATGGGCGGACGTCCTCCTCGACGTTCCCGCCGACGTCACCGCGCTCGACGCCGGCCAACTCGTGAAGGTGATCCCCCTATGACCGACCTGACGCACCTCGACAGTGAGGGCCGCGCCCGCATGGTCGACGTGAGCGCGAAAGCGGACACGACCCGAATCGCGGTGGCCGCGGGGCAATTGGTCACCACACCCGGGGTGATCGAACTCGTCCGGGCCGACGATCTGCCGAAGGCGGACGTTCTCGCGACGGCCAGGATCGCCGGGATCTCGGGGGCGAAGAAGACGTCCGAGCTGATTCCGCTGTGCCATCAGCTTGCGTTGTCCTCGGTGAAGCTGGAGTTCGGGTTCACCGAGAATGCCATCACCATCGAGGCCACCGCGAAGACGAAGGGCCCCACCGGCGTCGAGATGGAGGCCCTCACCGCCGTGGCGGTGGCCGGATTGACGTTGCACGACATGGTGAAAGCCGTCGACCCCGCCGCGACACTGGACGGCGTCCGGCTGCTCACCAAGGACGGCGGCAAACGCGGACACTGGACGCGTGAGCAGCAGAGCACCGGAACCCCCACGGTGACACCGCGATCCGCGGCCGTCCTGGTCGCCTCCACCGGTGGCGCGAGGGGCACCCGGGAAGACACGACCGGCCCGGTGATCGCGGCATGGCTCGAGGAGCGTGGCTTCACCACCCGGGGTCCGCTGGTCTACGCGGACGCCGACATCGCGGCCGGCCTCGCTGACGCATTGTCCGGCAATCCTGCGCTGATCATCAGCACCGGCGGCACGGGCGTCTCCCCCACCGACGCCACGCCGGAGGCCACCCGTGCGGTGCTCGACCGGGAACTACCCGGTGTGGCCGACGCCATCCGGAACCGCGGGACGGAGGTGACGCCGCACGCCTCGCTGAGCCGCGGACTCGCCGGTGTGGCGAACGGCACAGTCGTCGTGAATCTCCCCGGCTCGCCGGGTGGCGTCAAGGACGGATTATCCGTTCTCGATCCCCTCGTCGACCACCTTCTCGCCCAGGTCGCCGGCGGAGGTACGCACGATGCCTGACATCCTCGCCCAGATCTCGGATCAGCCCCTCGATCCCGCCGTCGTCGACGCGGCCGTGGCCGGGCCCGAGCACGGCGCCGTCGTGGTGTTCACCGGAGTCGTCCGCAATCACGATGGCGGACAATCCGTTTCGGCCCTCGAGTACCAGTCGCACCCCGACGCCGAGCGCTTCCTCCGCACCGTCTGCGAGGAGGTCGCGGCCTCCTCCGGACTTCCCGTGGCGGCCATCCACCGGGTCGGATCCCTCACCGTCGGCGACCTCGCGGTGGTCGCCGCGGTCGCCGCACCCCACCGTGCCGAGGCATTCGCCGCGTGCGCCGAACTGGTCGAGCGGATCAAGCACGAGGTACCCATCTGGAAGCGGCAGAAGTTCGCCGACGGGGCCTCGGAATGGGTGGGTCTGTGACTCCTCGGTCGGACCGTTCGGCCGCCACCGGGTACAGTGGCCATCACTAGGTGACCACGACGGTCACCCAGCGTCGTAGAACGCATTCAGTTCGGTCACCCGAATCCTGTTGGATGTGCACCACCGCATCCGCTCTTCTTACGGCGAAGAAGCTTGCCGACCGGCAACGCCGCCAACCTGTGCTCGAGCTCCGACGGAGACCTTCCGTATCGGCCCTCCGGGCACAACCCTGTGCCCGAAAGGCCTGACCACTTGTCTGACACACATACTCCCGACACGACGTTCGCCGCGCTCGGTGTCCGTGACCCCCTGGTGAAAGCACTCGCCGACAAGGGGATCACCTCCCCGTTCCCCATCCAGGTCGACACCCTCCCCGACACGCTGTCGGGCCGCGACGTGCTCGGCCGGGGAAAGACGGGCAGCGGTAAGACGCTCGCCTTCTCCATTCCGATGGTGTCCCGCCTCGCGGGCGAACTGTCGGGCGGAAAGCGCCGCCCGGGTCGCCCGGTCGGCCTGATCCTGGCCCCCACCCGTGAGCTCGCCACGCAGATCACCGCCACCCTCGAGCCCCTCGCAGCCGCCTACGACCTGCGGGTCACCACGATCTTCGGTGGTGTCTCCCAGAACCGTCAGGTGAGCGCCCTCAAGGCCGGCGTCGACATCGTCGTCGCGTGCCCCGGACGGCTCGAAGACCTGATGAAGCAGAAGTTCGTGAGCCTCGACGCCGTCGAGATCACCGTGCTCGACGAGGCCGACCACATGGCCGACCTCGGCTTCCTGCCCGTCGTCACCCGCATCCTCACCGCGACCCCCCAGCAGGGACAGCGGCTGCTGTTCTCCGCCACCCTGGACAACGGCGTCGACAAGCTGGTGAAGCGGTTCCTGAAGAACGAGGTCCTGCACTCGGTCGACGAGGCGAACTCGCCCGTCGCGGCCATGACGCACCACGTGTTCGACGTGGACGGCGTCGAAGCCAAGCGCAAGCTGGTCGAGCGGCTGGCCTCCGGAACCGGACGCCGGATCCTGTTCATGCGCACCAAGCACCAGGCCCGCAAGCTGGCCCGTCAGCTCACCGAGGCGGGAATCCCCTCGGTCGACCTGCACGGCAACCTGTCGCAGGCGGCCCGTGACCGCAACCTGGCGTCGTTCTCCGCCGGTGAGGCACGCGTGCTGGTGGCCACCGACGTCGCAGCGCGCGGCGTCCACGTCGACGACGTGCAGCTGGTCGTCCACGTCGATCCGCCCGCCGAGCACAAGGCATACCTGCACCGTTCCGGTCGCACCGCACGCGCGGGCAGCGCCGGCGACGTCGTGACGGTCGTGCTGCCCGAGCAGCGCAAGGACCTCGCCGTCCTCATGCGCAAGGCCGCGATCAAGGTGACCCCCGTCCGCAGCACCGCGGATTCCGCGCACGTGCTCGACCTGGTCGGCGACATCGCACCGCACGTCGCGCCCGCCCCCAAGGCGGCGGCGCCGGCGTCGAACGGCGGCGGACGCAATCAGCGACCGGGCGGCGCCCAGGGTGGACGCGGCGGTCAGGGCGGTCGCGCACACGGTCAGGGCGGCGGCGCACGTCGCTCCCGCTCGGGTGGAGCCGGACGCCCGCGTGCCGCTTCGTCCACGGGCGGCGGAACCCGTACGGCGTCCGCCGGTGGCGCACGCCGCCGTCAGGGCTAGAACTTCTCGAGGTGGACGGCGTCGGCCAGTGGCCGGCGCCCCCGCCACCCGAACCGCTCGAGATCCGGTACCTGTTGGAACTCGGCGACCTTCCCCACGCACAGCCAGGCGATGGGGCGCACCGGCTCGGGGATTCCCAGCAACTCGGTGAGATACGGCTCGTCGTAGAACGACACCCAGCCGACGCCGACGTTCTCGGCGGCCGCGGCGAGCCACAGATTCTGGATCGCGAGCACCGCGGAGAACAGACCGGTGTCGTCGACCGTGTGCCTGCCGAGGATGTGTTCGCCGCCGCGGCTCCGGTCGTAGGTGACGACCACACCCATGCCGCTCTCGCAGATCCCTTCGATCTTGATGGGATCGAACGTCTTCTTCCGGTCTTCGGGCAGCGACTCCGCGAAACGCCGCCGCGCGCCGGCCACGTGGTCGGCGAATGTGGTCAGCGTCCCGGTGTCGCGGACGACGACGAAATCCCACGGCTGCGTGTTGCCCACGCTGGGGGCACAGTGCGCCGCGCCCAGGATGCGGTCGAGCACGTCGGACGCGATCGGCTCCCCGGTGAACTCGGCCCGCACGTCGCGGCGACGACGGATCGCGTCGTACACGGACAACGCGGGCTCGGGATTCGTTTCAGGACTACACGCAGACTCGGTCACGCGGTCACGGTATAGCGGTGCACACCCAGCATCGCGCCGGGGTCCGCCTCTTCTCCCTCCGCCACGACGCAGTCCGCGAGCCGGGTCCGCACGTGCCCGGCCTCGATGTCCGCACCGATGAGCACCAGCTGGGTCGCCCGCTCTTCACCGGGTTCCCAGCGCGTCGACGTGAATCTGATGTGCGGGCCGACCGTCTGCACCTCGAACTTCCGCGACTGCCCGGGCACCGCGAAGTGCACGAATCCCTTGATCCGGTAGATCCCGACCGGCCGCTTCTCGAGGAACTCGACGAGCCGCCGCGGATCGATCGGGTCGTCCGAGGCGAAATCGACTGCCTCGTAGGACGAGTGCAGATGATCGTGGTCTCCGCAATGGTCGTGCTGGTCCAGCAGGAGCTGGTCGAGGGTGAGCTGCTCCCCTGCCGCAGGTTCACGCCCGGGTTCACGGTCGAACAGCAGGGTGGGCTCGATCCGGCCGTGGGCGGTGGTCAGCACGGGCGCCCGGTCGTTGTAGTCGCGGACCATCGCCTGCACGGCGGCGCGTCGGGCGTCGTCGATGCGGTCCGTCTTGTTCAAGATCACGAGGTCTGCGAGTGTGACGTGCTTTCCGAGGTCCGGGTGCTGCGCCGACATGTCCTCGAACTGCTCGCCGTCGACCATCACGACGAGACCGCCGTACACGACGTGCGGGTTGGTGCTGCCGAGGACGAGCCGAATCATGTTGCGCGGCTCGGCAAGCCCGCTCGCCTCGACGATGATCACGTCGATCTGCGACGAGGGATGGGCGAGGCGGTCGAGCATCTCGTCCATGTCGCTGACATCCACGGCGCAGCACATGCACCCGTTGCTCAGCGACACCATGGAATCGACCTGACCGGCCACCATCATCGAATCGATGTTCACGGCGCCGAAGTCGTTGACGATGACGCCGACCCGGACTCCGCGGTTGTTGCGCAGCACGTGATTGAGCAGAGTGGTCTTTCCCGAACCGAGGAATCCGGCGACGATGACGACGGGAATCCGCTTCTTCGCCAACGCTGCGACCTCCGTGGACCTCGATGAGCTACCGGGCGCCCATCCTAGCGTCCGGCACACGGGTGGGAGTCAGCCCACCGCGGCGAGGATCGCCGCGGTGACGTCGGCAGCGGGTGCCATCGGCAGCGCATGGTGTGTGGCTCCGGGAATCGTCGTGACCGCGGCCGCCGGGAGCAACCGGCGGACGTTCGCCGCCACCTTGCCCGGATCGTGCGCCCGGCTGCTTCCCGCCAGCACCACAGCGGTGTGTGCGGTCAGTCGCTCCAGCGCGTCGGGCTTCGGGCGTGGCGGCACCACGAGCGTGGTGCGGCCGAAGGCCGCCGTCCCGAGCGCGGCGACGCCGAGCCACCTCGGGTCGACTCCGGCGCCGGCGGTCTCCCAGTCGATCAGGCTCCGCTGCCGCGTCTCGGTCGGCCGGATCAGCACCGGCAACGCCCGGAGCAGGTATTTCGAGCTCATGCGCGCAAAGCAGGACGTCGGGTCGAGCAGCACCAGGCTGTCGACGCGACGGGGATCGTGCAGCGCGTAGGCGAGGGCGATCATGGCTCCGTACGAATGGCCGACCACTGCGGACGCGTTCACCCCGAGGTGGTCGAGCACCGCGTCGAGCCACTCGAACAGGGTCTCGACCATGCGCAGTGGTGCACCGGCGTTCACGCTGCGCCCCACGTCGCCCATGACGTCGACCGCGAACACCCGGTGACTGCGGGCGAGCGCCGCGACGTTCGCGATCCACACGGTCGACGTCGCCCCGCCCCCGGGGAGCAGGAGAAGCGGCGCCCCCGATTCGGGTCCGCACACGTTGACCCGGGTGGGCCCGAAGGGTGTCGGGACGTCGACGGGTGTGACGTTCACCGGCCAGTTGTCCAGCAGCGCGTCGTAGGCCCGGACGAAGTCGTCGACCGTCGTCATCAGCCCTCCTCGAATTATCTCGATAATCGAGATACTAGACAATCGAAGGAATAGTCGCAGTAGATTGCGGGGCGTGGACCCGGACGAAGGCGCACAGACCGTGCACCGGCTGCGTGCCCTGGCAGTCGAGCTGAACCTGCTCGGTGCCGAATTCGCACAACTGCACGGACTGCACACCACCGATCTCCGCGCCCTGATCTGCATCCTCGACGCACACCGGGCGGGCCTCGCCGCCACACCCGGATGGCTCGGAAGTCAGCTCGGCATCAACTCCGCCTCCGTGACGGCCCTCCTCGACCGGATGGAGAAAGCAGGCCTGATCCGGCGCGACCGGGATGCCGACGACCGCCGCAGGTCGTTGCTCGCCGTCACCCCCCGGGCCGTCGACCTCGGTCAGACGTTCTTCGGACCGCTCATCGACCGGGCGGCCGCCGTCCTCGACGACTTCGACGCCGTCGAAAGAGCCACCATTTCACGGTTTCTCGACGGCGTGAACCGTGCTGTCGCCGTCGAACGCCAGGCCGGCGCTCACCGCACGGACGGCGCGGAGTCGAGGTCGCGGACGCGACGCGCCGGCGACCCCGCATAGAGCCCGTTCGGCTCGCAGTCGCGGGTGACCACCGTGCCCGCCCCGACGACACAGCCGTCCCCCACCGTCACTCCGGGGAGGATGATCGCGCCTGCGCCGATCCAGCACCCGTCTCCGACCACGATCGGACGGTCGACCACTCGCCCGCCCCGGCCGGAACTCGGACCGATCTCGTGAGTGCTCGTGATGAACTGGGCACGGTGCCCGACAGCGACCTGCCTGCCCAGCGTGATCGGTGCGGTGCCGTCGAACAGCACTCCGCGGTTGACGAACGTCCCCAGCCCCATCGTGACGTTCCTGCTGCCGAAATAGCAGCCGGAATAGATGCCGGCTCCCCACACTTTCGCGCCCGCCGCCATCAGCAGCAGGACGCGCAGCCACACGGGGACGAACGCGGAGGCCTGGACGATGGTGACGAACCGCATCCCGTCACCCTATCCCCACGGATCAGGTTCGCCACCGGTAGTTGCTCGTCGTTAACTACGACATCGCCCGAAGATCCGAGGCGCGGCGTACGATGTGGGCGCCATCGTAGATGCCCGAGGGGGGACAGTGACACAACTGGATAGCGACGGATTCGCTGCACTGATGGAGTCCATCCCCCATGCGATCAGCGTTCACGACCGGGAACGAAACCTCGTGTTCAGCAACCCCGCGTGCGCGGCCCTGATCGGCTACGACACCGACGAATTCGCCGACCTCGAACACGAGAAACTCTTCCACCCCGACGACGCCGAACTGTGGGGCACCATGCTCGCCCGGGTCCTGGGCCCGGAAAGCACCAGCGCGACAGCACATCTGCGCATCCGCCACCGGGAAGGCCACTGGATCTGGGTGCGCGTCGCGGCATCCACGTTCACCGCGGGCACCGAAAGGTTGGTCGCCCTCGTACTCCAGGACGAATCAGACACGATCTGGGGCAACCCCACGGCCGCGAGGCAACCGATCCGATAACCACCCGCTCACCGACCATCGCCGGACGCCGCGCCACTGCACGGCGGAGTGCGGACGGTCGCGCCACATCGCCGGCAGAAATGAGTACGGTGCCCACCGTTGTTCGACGTCGCGCACCCGCAGACCTCCCACCCCACCAGGCACGTGTTGGCGGCCAGCGTGTGCCCATTCGGACAGCGCCCCGGCGCGGTTTCGGTTCTGGCGGCCACACGTCGAATCTACCCGGTAGTCGAACATATGTGCGAGTCCGCCCCGGGTTCCGACGCTGCGATGGTCGGTCACATGTAGTTGCCGGGCGAACCGTCCTCCTGCCCGTCCTCCCGCTCCACCAGGAACCAGCTCCCGGGGGCGTAGATCAGCTCCCGGGCGGCACGGACGATGACGAGCGCCCCGGACTCGTGGATGCTGTAGCTGTCGTCGTCGCCGAAGTCGGTGACGGCGAACTCCGCCAATTGGTCGAATGATCGATGCGTCACAGTGAATGTCATGACGCCAGTGTCCCACCGGGACAAAAGGATGAACGAGGAAAGCCTCCCACCCGCATTGTCTGCGGATGAGAGGCTTCTCTCTAAAGTGGAGCTAAGGGGACTCGAACCCCTGACCCCCACACTGCCAGTGTGGTGCGCTACCAGCTGCGCCATAGCCCCGTATTCGGTTGTTCTCCGCACTCGGAATGACTTCCTCCGTGCTCGAAGAAAGTTACACCATTGCCGACCTGGCCAACAAATCGCCTGGTCAGAGGCGCTTCGCGCCCGTGCGTGGTTAAGGAGTCCAGACACTCGTCAACCGCGCACGGGCGGCGGAGCCGCCTACAGCTGCGACACCCAGTTCTCGTTGGACAATGCATCGATCACGGTGCCGTCCTCGACCACGGCAGGGGTGCCGGTAGCGCCGCTCGCGGCGAGGGCCTGACGGCCCGCCTCGGCGTGTGTCCGGGCCTGCTCGACCTTCGCGCCGGTGGTGATGCACTGGGCGGCCGCGTCGGACGCTCCGGCGTCACTGGCGATCTGCGCGAGCTCCTCGTTGGTGTGATCGGAGCTGCCGTTCTCCTTCGGCTGGTTCGACGGGGAGAACAGCGCCGCGTGGAACGCCGAATACGCCACGGCGTCACCGGTTTCTGCGACGCACTCGGACGCCGCGACGGCGCGGGTGGAATAGTCACCGCTGGCCGAGAGCTGGTCGAGGAAGTTCAGGACGTGGTAGCGGACCGCTACCTTGCCGTCGTCGATGGCCTGCGCGAGTTCCTGGCCGTTCTTGTTCTCGAGCTCAGCGCAGTACGGGCACATGGGATCTTCGAACAGGTCGACCGTGGTGGCCGCATCGGGACGGCCGAGAAGCACGACGCCGTCAGCCTGCAGCGCCACCTGGACCTCGGAGTTCTGGACCCCGCCGTAACCGTCGTTGCGCGGCTTGCTGCGGTTGCTCTGCCAGATCACACCGCCGATGACCAGTACGGCGATGACCAGTACGGCGAGCCCACCGAGAATGTAGGTGGACCGGCTGGATTCCGGCTGCGGGTTGTACTTGTTCTTCGAGCTCACGTGGATGCAGTCCTTCGACGTCGGATCGATTTACCGGATGCTTACTCTGCCATCGCCTGCTGAGGGGTCACTGAGAAAGTGGTGCGTGAGCCGAGTCCCAGTGCGACCGGGGTACGGGGAAACACGATCAGCCACACCGCCAGTGCGAGGAAGCCCACATCCCGGAGGATTTCCTTGGTGTAGTCCCAGCCGTTCACGTCGGCCGCACCGCCGCCGCCGAAGCATCCGCAGTCAATGGACAGCCCGCGAGCCCACACCGAGACGATCACGCCGATGAGCACGAGCAGGAGCACGACGGACACCGCGGCCGTGGCGCGGACGGCGAGCCCGATCAGCAGGAGCAGACCGAGGGCGATCTCGAAGAACGGCAACGTGTTGGCGACGGGCCGGACGAGGTCCTCGGGGAGCAGTTGATACGCGCGGACCGCGATGATCGTCTGGGCGGGGTCGGCGACTTTGAGTGCGCCGGAGACCAGCCAGACGGCGGCGAGAGACAGCCGGGCGAGAAGGGAGACGACCTTGATCCACACCCGAACGAGCGTACCGAAGACGCCGGTCAGACCGCCTCGACCGACACCTTGGGCGCCGGCTTGTTCGGCACGAGCAGCCAGCCCACTGCGGCGAGGAGCATGACCCCGCCGGTCACGCCGAATGCGACCGCGTACGACAGGTGCTGGGCGAGCAGACCCGCCCCGACCGGGCCGAGGACCCCGCCGACATCGGCGACCATCTGGAAGGTGGCCAGCACGGGACCACCGCGGGACTTCGCGCCCACGACGTCGGCGACCGCGGCTTGCTGCGCGGGACTCATCACTCCGGAACCGATGCCTGCGATGCCGGACAGCACCAGGAACACCAGCAGGTTCTCGCTGAGGCCCATCCCGACGGTGCTGGCGCCACACACCAGCAGTCCGATCAGGACGAACAGCTTCCGGCCGTAGACGTCGGACAACCGTCCGGACACGATGAGGACGAGCGCATTGCCGACGGCGAAGACGGTGAGGGCGATGCCTGCGAGCGCGGCGTCGCGGTGCAGTGCCTCGACGACGAACAGTGGGACCATCGCCACCCGCACCCCGAAGATCACCCCGCCGAACGCGAAATTCGAGCCGAGCGCGGCGCGGTAGACGGGCTGCCCGAGGGCCTCCCGGAGCGTCATGGCGGCTCCGGCGGCGGTGGCGTCGGGCGCCGTCAGGTGCGAACCCCGCAGGCTGACGAAGACGACCGCGGCCGCGATGACGAGGGCGATCGCGTAGATGACGAACGGAACCCGGAGCCCGAATCCGACGAGCAGCCCGCCGACGAGGGGTCCGGAGATCGATCCCATCAGGAAGCTCGTCGCGTAGAGCCCGGACACTCGACCGCGGCTGTCCACGGGTGCGATGCGGATCACCAGGCCCATCGCCGACACCGTGAACATCGTCGAGCCGATGCCGCCGAGTGCGCGGAAGACGAGCAACTGCCAGTAGTCCCCCGCGACCGCGCAGGCGGCGGTCGAGGCGGCGACGATCAGGAGTCCGGTGATGTAGACCGGCCGCTCCCCCAGTTTCTGCACGAGCCGGCCGCTGACCGGGGCGAAGACCAGGCGCATGAACGCGAAGGACGAGATCACGACGGTGGCCGCCGTCACGCTCACGTCGAAGCTGCGGGCGAATTGTGGGAGGGCCGGTGCGACGATCCCGAATCCGAGTGCGATGACGAAGCTGGCCGAGACCAGCACCCAGATTTCCGAAGGGAGCCGCGGGCTGCGCCCGGCGGGCAGCCCGGCTGCGCGAGTGTTCATAGTTGAATCCGATGGTAGGTGCCCCCGGTTCCGCGGCAGCACCTACCCCGGCCGAGTTCCTACTTCAGGACGTCGGCCACCAGTTCCCTGGCCGCCGCCTGTACCTCCGCGAGATGGTCCGGGCCTTTGAAGGATTCGGCGTAGATCTTGTAGACGTCCTCGGTGCCCGACGGCCGCGCCGCGAACCACGCCGACTCGGTGGTGACCTTCAGCCCGCCGAGGGCTGCCCCGTTACCGGGGGCACTCGTCAGCGTCGCGGTGATCGGCTCCCCCGCCAGTTCGGTTGCCGATACCTGTTCGGGCGACAGTTTCGCCAGTACCGCCTTCTGCTCCCGGGTGGCGGGGGCATCGATGCGCGCGTAGGCGGGGCTGCCGAACTGCTCTGCCAGTTCCCGGTACCGGACCGACGGTGTCTTGCCCGACACCGCCGTCATCTCCGAGGCGAGCAGGGCCAGGATGATCCCGTCCTTGTCGGTGGTCCACACCCCGCCGTCGTGGCGCAGGAACGATGCGCCCGCACTCTCCTCGCCGCCGAAGCCGAGCGAGCCCTCGAGAAGTCCGGGGACGAACCACTTGAAACCGACCGGCACCTCCAGCAGTTCACGGCCGAGGCTCCCGACCACCCGGTCGATCATCGACGAACTGACGAGCGTCTTACCCACCTTCACCGTCGAACCCCACCCCGTGCGGTGCGAGAACAGGTAGTCGATGGCCACCGCGAGGTAGTGATTGGGATTCATCAGTCCCCCATCGGGAGTGACGATCCCGTGCCGGTCCGCGTCGGCGTCGTTTCCGGTGGAGATGTCGAACCGGTCCTTAGCTCCGATCAGCGAGGCCATGGCGTCGGGCGACGAGCAGTCCATGCGGATCTTGCCGTCGGTGTCGAGCGTCATGAACCGCCATGTGGCATCGACGAGCGGATTGACGACCTCGAGATCGAGCCGATGGGTGTCGGCGATCGCACCCCAGTAGTCGACGCTCGCTCCGCCAAGCGGGTCGGCGCCGATCCGGACTCCGGCGCTCCGGATGGCATCGAGATCGAGCACGCCGGGCAGGTCGTCGATGTAGAAGCGGAGGAAGTCGTACCGCTCGGCCCGCTGGATCGCCCGGTCCGCGGAGACTCTCCGCACACCCGAGAGGTCCCGGCGGAGTAACTCGTTCGCACGGTCGGCGATGATCGTCGTCGCCTCGGAGCCTGCGGGGCCACCGTGCGGCGGGTTGTACTTGAAACCGCCGTCGCGCGGCGGGTTGTGCGACGGCGTCACGACGATGCCGTCGGCCCGCGACTCCGGGCCGCTGCGGTTGTAGCGGAGAATCGCGTGACTGACCGCGGGAGTCGGGGTGTACCGGTTCCGCGAATCGATCAGCACCGTCACGTCGTTCGCGGCCAGCACCTCCAGAGCCGACGTCCACGCCGGCTCCGACAGGGCATGGGTGTCGCGCCCGACGAACAGCGGTCCGTCGATGCCCTGGGACGCCCGGTACTCGACGATGGCCTGGGTGGTGGCCAGGATGTGTGCCTCGTTGAAGGCGTTGTCGAGGCTCGACCCCCGGTGCCCCGATGTCCCGAACACCACCTGCTGCAAGGGATTCTCGGGGTCGGGCACGCCGCTGTAGTACGCGGTCACCAGGTGCGCGATGTCTACGAGATCCTCCGGCAGTGCCACCTGACCCGCTCTGTCGTGCGCCACGAGACCTCCTGGAAATTCATCGGGATCGAACTCGACTACCCACCCATCCTGCACCCTCGCACCGGAGTCTGCCCTCAAGACGTCAATCGGAATCCCAGCCAGGCGGCGGCCAGTCCGGCCGCCACACTCGCGACCACGTAGACGACGGACGTGAGCGCCAGGCGGATCCGCAGCAGTCCCACCGATTCCACCGCGAACGTCGAGTACGTGGTCAGGCCGCCGCAGAAGCCCGTGCCCAGTAACGCGAACGTCTGCTCGGACATCGACGCCCCCGACAGCAGTCCGAGGATCAGGCACCCGGCGACGTTCACGAGGAAGGTGGCCACCGGAAAGCTGCGGTACGAGTCGACGTACCGGCCGGTGAGGTATCGCGCCGTCGCACCGAGCGCGCCGCCCAGCGCGACGAGGAGAACGGTCATGCCGCCGCCTTCCGCGCCAGCCGGTGCCGGTGACCGGCGAGCATCCCGAGCCGCGCCGCGAGCAGGGCGGGAATCAGGGTGGCCACCACGTAGAGCGTCGCGGTGACGGCGTCCTCCCGCACCGCGTCCACGGCGAACGTCGAGAACGTGGTGAAACCGCCGAGGACGCCGACTCCCAGGAACAGTCGCCACAACCGGTCCGGCCCGACCGTCTCGGCGAGGTAGCCGAGCAGCAGTGACCCGACCACGTTGATCAGAAGGACCGTCCAGATGCCCGGCCACAGCTCGGACAACAGGAATCTCGCGGACGCACCGAGCGCGCCGCCCAGCGCGACCACGGCCACGGGTTTCGTCAGGGACACGGCACACATCGTGTCACGGCGGCGGGCCGCGGAGTTTGAACTCCGCCGGGCACAAAAAATCCGGGCCGGACACCTGGTGGTGTCCGGCCCGGACCTTGGTGGAGCTGCCGGGAATTGAACCCGGGTCCTCCGCAGCAAAGCTAGGGCTTCTCCGTGTGCAGTTTGCTATGTCTCTACTTGGATCTCCCAGTCTCGCAAACAAGCCAGGATGACGATCCCAGTCGCTGTTGGTTGTCCCATTCGACTCCGCGACCGAGTCGAACGGTAAAGCCCTCTAGCTGATGCCAGTACCCGGACCGAGGGCGAACCCGGACTGACAGACACGCAGTCGCTACTTAGGCAGCGAGTGCGTAGTCGCGCTGATTGGAATCGGCGCTTATATGTTTGCAGCGACGCTTACGGTGGTCTCTTGCCTGCACCGACACGCTTCCCCTACCTCAACGTACGCAGTCGAAACCGTTCAGCCCCGTACGTGCCCCACGAGTCTCGCGGGGCCACCTAGTGTAACGCGAACCCGGTCCGGTTTCATCCCGGTTTTCGTCCCGAGTGTCGGCAGCCGTATTTCAGCTGGCCACGGCGATCATTCCGACGGCCGCGAGGGCGAGGAGCATGCCCGCCTGCTGCATTCTGCTCACCCGTTCGCCGAGCATCACCATCGCCAGCAACACGGTGGCCGCGGGGTACAGCGACCCGATCACGCTGACGAGCGACAGCAGCCCGCCCTGGAACGCGTACATCATGGCCGCGTTGGCCAGGACGTCGAGGAAACTCACGTACACGGCGAGCTTGAGGGGTTCGCCGTGCGGCAGCACGAAGTGGCCGGCGGACAACGCGACCAGCCACACCACCGCGGTCGCCGCGGCACGCGACACGGCGAGCGCCCACATCCCGCCGTCGTCACCGATCTGGTGCAACGACACGAACGAGAGCGCGAACGCGATGCCGGAACCGACCGTCAGCAGCGCCACGGTCCGGGTGAAGCGCAGCACCCTCCCCCCGGCCACCTCCCCCGCGGTCTCGTCGGGAGATTCCCGGCTGACGAGGACGACGGCGACGAGGGCCACGGCGATCCCGACGTACGCGACGGGCCCGGGCCGCTCACCGAATGCGAGCCCGATCAGCACCGGAATGCCCGCGACCAGCACGGCCGTCAGCGGCGACACCACCGACATCGGTCCCGACGCCAGCGCGAGGTAGAACCACCAGACAGCCACGCCACCGGCCGCTCCCGCGAGGGCGCCCCAGACGAGGGCGGACGAGGTGAGGGTGCCCCCGGCGAACGGGGCGATCGCGAGCACGATCAGCAGCGACAGCGGGTACGACACGATGACGACGCGAAGCGCCGCCACCCGGCGGGACGCGACTCCCCCGATGAAATCGCTCACGCCGTAACCGATCGCGGCCACGAGCGCGAGCAGGATCGATGTCAGCGCATGCCCTTGACTCGGCGGCCGAGTTCGCGGGTCACCTCACGCTCGGCGGTCCGCCTGGCCAGATCCTGGCGCTTGTCGTAGTCCTGCTTACCCTTCGCGAGCGCGAGCTCCACCTTGACCTTGCCGTCGGAGAAGTACATCGACAGGGGAACCAGGGTCTGGTTTCCCTCCCGCGTCTTGCCGACGAGATGCTCGATCTCCCGCTTGTGCAGCAGCAACTTCCGGGTACGGCGCGGCGCGTGGTTGGTCCACGTGCCCTGCGTGTATTCGGGAATGTGCAGGGAGCGCAGCCAGACCTCGCCGTCGTCGACGGTGGCGAACGCGTCGACCAGCGACGCCTTGCCCTCGCGCAGACTCTTCACCTCGGTACCGACGAGGGCGATCCCCGCCTCGTAGACGTCGAGGATGGTGTAGTTGTGACGCGCCTTGCGATTGGTCGCAATGACCTTGCGGCCCTTTTCCTTCACGTTCCGGGCCTTTCAGTCCGCGATGTCCGAGGTGAACAGTTCGTACCCTCCAGCATAGGAGAAGAAGCAAGCCGAATTATTCGCGGACGTACAAGCGCAGGGTCACGTACGCGGTGACCGCCGCCATTCCGACGCCCACGAGCACCAGCACCGGTGAGACGAACAGCACGTCGCTGTTGGAGATCCGGGCCACGATGTTGGCCTCGTACACGTCGGCGAGCACGTCGTCGATGAACATGTTCTTCGCGGTGAACAGGCCGACGATGGCGAGGACGGCACCCACCAGCGCGGCGACCACCGCCTCGAGCAGGAACGGCAACTGCGTGTACCAGCGGGTGGCACCGACCAGCCTCATGATGCCGACCTCGGTGCGCCGGGTGAACGCCGCGATCTGAACCATGTTCGCGATCAGCAGGATTGCGGCCACGGCCTGCACGATCGCGATCGCGAACGCGGCGTTGCGCACACCGTTGAGGACGCTGAAGAGCCGCTCCACCAGCTCGCGCTGGTTCAGGACGCTCTCGACTCCCGGGCGGGTGCCGAACTTCTCGTTGATCACGCCGAACCGCTCGGGGTCGCTGAGCTTGACCTTGAACGAGGCCGGGAAGCTGTCGGGGCTGACCAGTGCGGCGAGTTCGGGCTGATCCTTGAATACCCGCTCCGTCGCGTCCTTCACGGCGTCGTCCCGGTTGAGGTACTCCACCGACACCACCGACGGCGTGTCCTCCAGTTCCGTGCGCAACGTCTTGCAGATCTCCCCCTCACAACCCGGGTCCGACGTGGAGATGTCGTCGGTGAGGAAGATCTGCACCTCGACGCGGTCCAGGAAGATCTGCTGGGTCTTGCCGGCCATCTGCACCACCAGCAACCCGCTGCCGAACAGGCCGAGCGAGATCGCGGTGGTGAGGATCATCGCGATGGTCATGGTGACGTTGCGACGGAGTCCGGTCAGGACCTCACTGAAAATGAAACTGGCACGCATCGGGGAATCAGAGTCCTTCGTAGGAGACTTGGGGACAGTACTGAAGCTGGAGTGCAGGGAGGGCGGCTAACGCCCCACGCCGTACACACCCCGAGCCTCGTCGCGCACCACTCTGCCGAGGTCCAGTTCCACCACCCGACGGCGCATCGAGTCGACGATGTGGTGGTCGTGGGTGGCCATCACCACCGTCGTTCCGGTGCGGTTGATCCGTTCGAGCAGCAGCATGATGTCCTGGCTGGTCTCCGGGTCGAGGTTTCCCGTGGGCTCGTCGCACAGCAGCACCAGCGGCCGGTTCACGAACGCCCGCGCGATGGCGACGCGCTGCTGCTCACCGCCCGACAGTTCGGTGGGGAGACGGTCCGCCTTACCGGACAGCCCGACCATCTCGAGCACCTCGGGGACGGTCCGGGAGATCATCGCGCGCGGCTTCCCGATCACCTCGAGCGCGAACGCGACGTTCTCGGACACGGTCTTCTTCTGCAGGAGCCGGAAGTCCTGGAAGACGACGCCCATGCTCTGCCGCAGCTTCGGCACACGCCGGGAGGACAGCTTGTTGACGTGGAAGTCCGCGATGTGAATGTCACCCGACGTCGGCGACTCCTCCTTCAGGAGCAGTCGCATGAAGGTCGACTTTCCCGAGCCCGACGGGCCGATGAGGAAGACGAACTCGCCCTTGTCCACCTCGACGCTCACCTTGTCCAGGGCGGGCCTCGTGGAGGTCTTGTACGACTTCGACACATTCTCGACGCTGATCACGAGGAGCCAGTCTAGACGTTATCGAACAGTGACCAAATGGAGCGACGCGCGGGCGTCATCGCCCGCTCGGCGGTGTCGCCGACGTCGTCGGGACGGAAGACGTGGTCGGCGGCATGCCCGTCGGCGGCGGCGGGAACGGATTGGGAATCCCGAACGGCAACGTCGGGGTGGACGTCACCTGACTGGTCCCGGTGGGCGCCGTCTCCTGCAGGGTCGGCTCGGGTGTCGTCTCGGTGGTCGTGACCGTCTCCGACGTCGGCTCGGTGGTCGTCTCGATCTCCGACGTCGGGAGCGTGGTCTCCTGAAGGGGCGCCTCCCGGGTGGGAACGACCGCCGGAGCGACGGGTCCCTGGACCACCTCCTCGGCGGGATTGAGGTACGTGTACAGCGTGTACAGCACTACCCAGAGGATGCACAGCACCAGCGTCGACGTGCGTACCCGTCCACCGAAGATCTTCGCGGGAAGGAACGACGAGTGCAGAATCCGGTCCAGTCCGCGCCGGGGTTCGTCGGTCATCCCTCGCCCTCCGCTGCCCGGACCGTCTGGAGGTCCGGTTCGACGGTGATTCCCTGCCGTCTCATCGCGGTGGCGATGCGCACGCGCAGCGCGCGACCCACCTGGAACTGCTTACCCGGCAGGGTTCGCGCCACGACGCGAACACTGACCTCGTCGACCGTCAGACTCTCCACTCCCATCACTGTCGGCTCGTCGAGCAGTAGTTTCTTCAGTCCGCGATCCGCGAAGGCCTCGACACCGACCTGGTGCAGCACCTCGTTGACCCGGTTGATGTCCGACGTGGCCGGGACGGGAACATCGATCACCGCACGCGCCCAGTCCTTGGACAGATTGATCGCCTTGACGATCTGGCCGTTGGGAACGGTGATGACCTCACCGTCCGAGTTCCGCATCCGGGTGACCCGCAGCGTGACGTCCTCGATCACGCCCTCGGCGTCTTCCGACGATCCCGTCACCGCGAGTTGCACCGTGTCGCCGAAGCCGTACTGGCGTTCGGTGATGATGAAGAAGCCGGCGAGGATGTCCTGCACCACGCGCTGCGCGCCGAAGCCGAGCGCCGCACCGAGCACGGTGGCCGGGGCCACCAGGCTGCCGATCGGCAGGCTCAGCTGGTCCAGCACCTTCATCGTCGCGATGACATAGATGATGGTGATGATCACCCAGGTGATCACCTGGGCCACCGAGTGCCGGTGCTTGGTCGCCTCGGACCGCACGAGGGCGTCGCCCTGCATGTAGTTGCTGTCGATCCGGTCGGTGACCTTGCTGCCGCCCCAATTGACGAATCGCGCCATCAGGATGGCTCCGAGCACGGTGAGCGACACCGCGAGCCCCGTCGACGAGAGCCAGTCGAGCAGGTTCTGGGTGGGAGCGAACATCGCCGCCGTCGCTTCCATAGGTATTAGGACGCCTGATTCTCGCGCATCCGCCACCGGATGCCCGATTCGAGGAATCCGTCGATGTCTCCGTCGAGCACCGACGACGGGTTGTTGACCTCGTACTCGGTGCGCAGATCCTTGACCATCTGGTACGGGTGCAGCACGTACGACCGCATCTGGTTGCCCCAGGAACTGCCGCCGTCGCCCTTGAGCGCGTCCATCTCGGCGCGCTCCTCCTTGCGCTTGACCTCGAGCAGCTTGGCCTGCAGGACCCGCATCGCCGACACCTTGTTCTGCAGCTGCGACTTCTCGTTCTGACAGGTCACGACGATGCCGGTCGGGATGTGTGTCAACCGGACAGCGGAGTCGGTGGTGTTGACGGACTGCCCACCGGGGCCCGAGGAGCGGTACACGTCGACGCGGACGTCGTTCTCGTTGACGTCGATGTGGTCGGTGGTCTCGACCACGGGCAGCACCTCGACCTCGGCGAACGACGTCTGGCGGCGGCCCTGGTTGTCGAACGGGCTGATCCGGACCAGCCGGTGCGTGCCCATCTCGACGGACAGGGTTCCGTAGCTGTACGGCGCCTTGACCGCGAACGTCGCACTCTTGATGCCGGCCTCTTCCGCGTAGGACGTGTCGTAGACCTCGACGCCGTAGCCGTGCTTCTCCGCCCAGCGGATGTACATGCGCATCAGCATCTCGGCCCAGTCGGCGGCGTCGACGCCACCGGCGCCGGAGCGGATGTTGACCAGCGCGTCACGCTCGTCGTATTCGCCGGAGAGCATCGTCTTGACTTCCATCGCGGCGATGTCCTCGCGCAGGCTGTGCCGCTCGGCGTCGGCGTCCGCGATGGCCTCCGCGCCCTCGTCCTCGGCGAGTTCGTACAGCACCGGCATGTCGTCGAGCCGCGTCCGCAGTTCCTCGACGCGGCGCAGTTCGGCCTGGGAATGCGAGAGCTGGCTGGTGACCTGCTGGGCGTGCTCCTGGTCGTTCCACAGCTCCGGATCGGCGGCCTGGTGTTCGAGCTCGTCGATGCGGCGGCGCAACTCCTCCACGTCCAGCACCGATTCGACGGTACGGAGGGTGGTGTCGAGCTCGCTGAGGTCTGCGGATACGTCGGGATGCACGGTTCCCAAGGTTACCGGGTGCGCGCCCGGGCCCTCTCACCCCTGCTTCCCAGCCGAAGTCACCCCTTCCGATCGCGTCGAGTCAAACCCTTGCGGACCCCGGATGCACCTTGTTGCATGCACGGGTACGCACTTGTTTGTGCCGCCATTCCGGACGGAGTCGACGATGACCGTGACCGACCAGTACCTGAAGAACAACGAGGAGTACGCCGCCGGATTCACCGGGCCGCTGCCCCTCCCCCCGAGCAAGCACGTCGCGGTCCTCGCCTGCATGGACGCGCGTCTGGACGTCTACCGGATCCTCGGCATCCAGGAGGGTGAATCGCACGTCATCCGCAATGCCGGCGGGGTGGTGACCGACGACGAGATCCGGTCTCTCGCGATCAGCCAGCGACTGCTCGGCACCACCGAGATCATCCTCATCCACCACACGGACTGCGGGATGCTCACATTCACGGACGACGACTTCAAGAAGTCCATCCAGGACGAGGTCGGCATCAAGCCGGCCTGGTCGGCCGAGGCGTTCTCCGACCTCGACGAGGACGTCCGGCAGTCGCTGCGCCGCATCCAGTCCAGCCCGTTCATCACGGCGACCACGTCCCTCCGAGGGTTCGTCTTCGACGTCGCCACCGGCAAGCTCGCCGAAGTGAAGATCGACTGAGTCCGCCCCGGCGCGGTACGAGTAATCTGTGCGACCGTGACCGACCTCCACGCCGACCTGCAGCTCGCTTTCCGAATCGCCGACGAGGCGGACGCGATCACCAGGGCCCGATTCGGGGCGCTCGACCTGTCGGTCGACGACAAGCCTGACCTCACACCGGTCACCGACGCCGACCTGGCCGTGGAACGCGCAGTGCGCGCGACGCTGCAAGCCGAGCGGCCCACCGACGCCGTCCTGGGTGAGGAGTTCGGCGGCGACGCGCAGTTCGCGGGACGTCAATGGGTGGTCGACCCGATCGACGGCACCAAGAACTTCGTCCGCGGCGTCCCCATCTGGGCCACGCTGATCGCGTTGCTCGAGGACGGCGTTCCCACCGTCGGCGTGGTGAGTGCCCCGGCACTCGCGCGCCGCTGGTGGGCCGCGTCCGGCGGGGGCGCCTGGTCGACGTTCGACGGGTCCGAGCCCGCACGCCTCGCCGTCTCCTCCGTCGACCGACTGGGATCGGCCAGTCTCACGTTCTCGAGTCTGTCGGGTTGGAAGGACCTCGGCATCCGCGAACAGTTCCTCTCCCTCACCGACGACGTGTGGCGGGTCCGCGGATTCGGTGACTTCTTCTCCTACTGCCTGCTCGCCGAGGGCGCCGTCGACATCGCCGCCGAGCCCGAGGTGTCGCTGTGGGACCTCGCGCCCCTCGACGTTCTGGTGCGCGAGGCCGGCGGCCGCTTCACCAACCTCGCCGGCGCCGACGGCCCGCACGGAGGCAGCGCACTGGCCACCAACACGCTGCTCCACGACGAGGCGCTGTCCCGCCTGCGCTCGAACCGACACGGGGACTAACACAGACAACGGGTTCCGACAAGACTCCGACGGAGGAGTCCGGCTCCGCCATCCTCGGCCCCGCGGAGGACGGAACGTCGGCGTCGGTCCCGAAGAATTTCTCCTGAGCCAATTCCGCCGCGATCCGCGCGGCGACGGAACCCAGGAGAATCGTGACAGCCCTTGCAAGACGTACCTTTCTGATGGGATTGGCGGCCGCGCCGTTCGTGGTGACCGCCGCCTGCGCCTCCGGAGGATCGGAATCCGCCGCCCCCGCCCGCGGGAAATTCGCCCGGCGACTGCCGATTCCGCCGTTGGCCGCGTCCACTGTGGACGATTCCGGGGTCCGCCACTTCACGCTCACTGCACGAGCGGGCACGTCCGAGATCCTGCCCGGTCGCGGGACCCCCACCTGGGGGTACGGCGAATCGATGCTCGGCCCGACCCTTCGCGCCCGGCGAGGTGAAGCGGTCGCCTTCGCCATCGACAACGAATTGCCCGAGCCGACGTCGGTGCACTGGCACGGCATGCACGTCCCGGCCAGGTGCGACGGCGGACCGCACCAGTCGATCGAGCCCGGCGCGCGGTGGGAACCGTCGTGGACGGTGAACCAGCCGGCCGCCACGCTCTGGTACCACCCGCATCCGCACGGCTCCACCGAGAAGCACGTCTACCGCGGCCTCGCCGGACTCTTCCTCGTCGACGACGACACGACCGACACCCTCGATCTACCGAAAACGTATGGGCTGGACGATATTCCGCTGATCATCCAGGACAGGCGGTTCACCGCGGACGGTGCACTGGACGAATCGGACCCGACGGACGTCGGCCTGCTCGGCGACACGATCGTCACGAACGGAATCGCCGGCGCACACCTTCCCGTCAGCACCGGTCTGATCAGATTGCGCGTCCTCAACGGCTCGTCGGGCCGCCTCTACAACCTCGGCTTCTCCGACGAGCGCGAGTTCCACCTGATCGCGACGGACGGGGGCCTCCTCGGCGAACCGGTACCCCTTCGACGGATCCAGGTCAGTCCGGGAGAACGGATCGAACTCGTCGTCGCAGCGGGTGACGGCCGCGCCGTGATGCTGCGTTCGCATCCGATCGAGGGCCGGGGCGGCGTCGACCGCGGCGACGCCGCCGGGTACGGCCTCGAGGATACGTTCGACGTCCTCGAATTGCGCCCGGACCGCGAGCTGCTCCCCTCCCGGCCGATTCCGCCCACGCTGGCGGCCGTCCCGCGACTCGACCCGGCCACCGCTGCCGCGGAGCGGAGTTTCGAACTGCGATGGTTCATGATCAACGGGGCGCGAATGGACATGAACCGCATCGACTTCTCCCCCGTCGTCGGCACCACGGAGGTGTGGACGGTGCGCAACGTCGACAACTGGCCACACAATTTCCATGTCCACGACGTGCAATTCCAGATCGTCGACCTCGACGGCTCCCCGCCACCCCCGGCGCTGGCCGGCTGGAAGGACACCGTGTACACGCCTCCCGGAACCGAGATCCGGCTGGCGATGCGTTTCACCGACTACACCGATGCGACGTACCCCTACATGTTCCACTGCCATCTTCTGCTCCACGAGGACCGCGGAATGATGGGGCAGTTCCTCGTCCTGGAGCCAGGTCGGCGGCCGGCTCCGATGACGATGGCGATGCCGTCGGACGACCACCACGGCGGCTAGAGCCGGGTGTGGGCGAACACGGCCAGTCGAACCCGGTTGTCGCAGCCCGTCTTCTCCATCAGGTTCGCCACGTGCGTCTTCACCGTCGTGACCCCGATGTAGAGGCGGGCCGCGATCTCCTGATTGCCCAGCCCTTCCCCCACCAGCGTCAGCACTTCTCTCTCCCGCCCGGTCAGTGCGACCGACGTCGAGGAGCGCTCGTCCGGTGGTGCGGTGTCCAGCGCCCGGTCGACGAGGCGGCGAAGGAGCGCGGGGGTGAAGATCGTGTCACCGGCCGCCGTCCGGCGAATCGCGTTCAGGAGTTCGGCGGGATCGGTGTCCTTGACGAGGAATCCGGCTGCCCCCGCGGCCAGTGCGGGATAGAAGTGGTCGTCGTCGTCGAACGTGGTGAGGACCAGAACCTTCACCGCCGGGTGTGAGCTCGCGATCTGCCGGGTCGCCGCGATCCCGTCGAGTCCCGGCATGCGCAGGTCCATCAGGATCACGTCGGGTGGGCACTCGGCCACCAGCCGGACCGCGTCCAGTCCGTTGGACGCCTCGCCGACCACGTCGATGTCGTCCGTCGCCTCACACAACATCCGCAGTCCGGCGCGGACGAGCCGCTGGTCGTCGACTATCAGTACCCGTATCACTGGCCCACAACCTCATTCGTGCCGGTGTCGTCGCCGACACGACCGGGCAGCCAGGCATCGACCACCCACCCGTTCACGGTATCCGTCACTCCGAGGGTGCCGCCCGCGAGTTCCACCCGTTCGCCCATGCCGATGATGCCGTGCCCCTCCGAGTGATCCGCGGGGGTGGCGCGGTGGCCGGTGCTGGTCACCCGCAGAGCGATTCCGCCGGCGTTCGGTTCGAGTGTCACGGACACGGCACCACCGGGAGTGGAGTGCCTCATCGCATTCGTCAGCGATTCCTGCACCACACGCAGGAGGGTCAGCCGGCCGATCGCGTCGAGCCGGCCGATGCCGGGGTCGACCTCCGCCGACACCGGGAAGCCCGCCGCCCGCGTGCGGTCGACCGCAGCGGCGATCTCGATCGACAGCGCTTCGGGTTCCACCAGCGCCACGTCGCCCATCGAAGGGTCGCGCAACGCGACGAGCAGCCGCCGGATGTCGGCGAGGGCATCGGACGCGGTGCGGTGCACGTCCTCGAGCACCGAACTCGTGCGGTCGTCCACATCCGTCAGCACGTGCTGCGCCACCCCGATCCGGAGCACGATCGACGCCATGTGGTGCGCCACGAGATCGTGCAGTTCCCGTGCCAGCGCGTTGCGCTCGGCGACCACGGCGCGGGACCGGTCCTCCAGCCGGCGCGATTCGGCTTCGGCGGCGCGCAGCCGGTACGTCGCGGCGAGATCTCGTTGCGCGCGCAGATAGAGACCGAGCAGCAGCGGCAGTCCGACGTACGCGACGGTGGACACGACGGTGGCAACCCGCCAGAACGTGCCGTAGGAGTCCCACCGGAGACCTGCCACCACCGCCGCCGTCCAGCAGAGCGTGGCGGCGAGGATCGCCGGCGCCCGCCGGGCGCGCATCGCGACGTCGACCAGTGCGACCGCGCCGAGGTAGGGGACCAAATCGGAGAGCCCCCAGGCGTGCGCCGCGAACATCGGAACCGCGAGCACGGACGTGACGATCGACACCGCCAGCGGCCACCGGCCCCCGGCGGCGAACACGACTGCGGCCGTCATCGCGAGCAGCCAGTAGCTCGGGGGTACGCGGTACTCGCCGGGGAACGTGCTCGCCAGCAGCAGCAACGGCACGAGCAGGAGGGGCGCGAGACGCATGAGGGGACGCAGCCGACGAATCGCGGGGATCTCGATCACCGCTTCACCGTAGGTGAGTGGATTCGCCGCCACCTCCTCCCCGAGCAGGAGCCGGACGTTCCCCTGAAGGTCGCACCCACCAGAACTTACTCAATAGTAGACACCAACCTTACTGCTGAGTAAGATAGATCGTGTCCACGCCCGAACACCGAGAAACAGCTGGTGATCATGAGCAAGCAAGACACTGTTGCCCCCAACGACAGCGCGAAGCGGAAGCCCCGCGACACGTCCGCCGTCGGACTGAATCCGGTCAAGCGCGACGCCATGGGTGCCGCGATGCGCGTGCTGACCAAGATCACCGGTTCCGATCTGGCCGAGAAGTACAACCTGCGCCAGACGATCGACCGGGTGACCTACGAAGGCACGAAGACCGGCTTCAAGACGCTCGGCGCCGCGACCCGCGGGTTCCAGAAGGTGTCCGGCGGCGGTGCGCCGAAGCGCCTCCCCGACAACCCGACCGCCAAGGCCGGCTACTTCGATCTCACTCCGAGCGACGAGCAGCAGATGATCGTCGAGACCGTGCGTGAGTTCGCGGCCGAGATCCTGCGACCCGCGGGCCACGACGCCGACGCTGCGGCCGCCGCCCCGGCGGACCTCGTGAAGCGCGCCGCCGAACTCGGCATCACCCTCATCAACGTCCCCGAGGAACTCGACGGGGCCGCCAGCGAGCGCGGGGCCGTCACCAACTCCCTCGTCGCCGAGGCTCTCGCCCACGGCGACATGGGACTCGCCCTGCCGATCCTCGCACCGAGCGGCGTTGCCGTCGCCCTCACCCAGTGGGGCACCGACTCCCAGCAGAAGACCTACCTGCCCTCGTTCACGGGCGAGCAGGTTCCGAACGCCGCCGTGGTCGTCAACGAGCCCCGCGCACTGTTCGATCCGTTCGCATTGCAGACCAAGGCGGTTCGCTCCCCCAGCGGGTACAAGCTCAACGGCGTCAAGAGCCTCGTTCCCGCCGCCGCCTCGTCGGAGCTGTTCATCGTGGCAGCCGAACTCGACGGCAAGCCCTCCTTCTTCATCGTCGAGGCCGACACGAAGGGGCTCGTCGTCGAGGCGGACCCCAGCATGGGTCTGCGCGCCGCGGGCCTCGGCCGGCTCAACCTGACCGACGTCGCCGTGCCCGAGTCGGGTCTGCTCGGCGACGCCGACGCCGACGTGCGGAAGGCCGAGTACGCCGACGCCATCCGGCTGGCCCGCCTGGGCTGGGCGTCGCTCGCGGTCGGAACCGGACAGGCCGTTCTCGACTACGTGATCCCGTACGTCAACGAGCGGGTCGCGTTCGGCGAACCGATCAGCAACCGTCAGGCGGTCGCGTTCATGGTCGCGAACATCGGCATCGAACTCGACGGCCTGCGTCTGGTGACGTTGCGCGGGGCCTCACGCGCCGAGCAGGGGCTCTCCTTCGCCCGCGAATCGGCTCTCGCCCGAAAGCTGGCGTCCGAGAAGGGCATGCAGATCGGCCTCGACGGCGTCCAGCTGCTCGGTGGCCACGGTTACACCAAGGAGCATCCCGTGGAGCGCTGGTACCGCGATCTGCGCGCCATCGGCGTCGCCGAGGGCATCGTCCTGATCTGAGCGGCCGGATTCGAACTAAGGAAACTGTCATGATCAACCTCGAACTTCCCAAGAAGCTCAAAGCCTCCGCGAATCAGGCGCACCAGGTCGCCGCGGAAATCTTCCGGCCGATCTCCCGCAAGTACGATCTCGCGGAGCACGCCTACCCCAAGGAACTCGACACCATGGCCGCCATGGTGGAGGGACTCAACGACTCCGGTAAGGGCGCGGCCGGCGCCGCCCTCGGACGGGGCGACGAGCCGAAGGTCATCGGGAACGTCAACGGCGGCAACATGTCGTCACTGATGAACGTCATCGAAACCTGCTGGGGCGACGTGGGTCTCACACTGGCGATCCCGTACCAGGGCCTCGGCAACTCGGCCATCGCCGCCGTCGCCACCGACGAGCAGCTCGAGCGTTTCGGCAAGGTGTGGGCGTCGATGGCCATCACCGAACCCGGTTTCGGTTCCGACTCCGCCGCCGTCACCACCACCGCGGTGCTCGACGGCGACGAGTACGTGCTCAACGGAGAGAAGATCTTCGTCACCGCCGGCGAGCGCTCCACGCACATCGTCGTGTGGGCCACCGTCGACAAGACGAAGGGCCGCGCCGCGATCAAGTCGTTCGTCGTCCCGCGGGACGCGCCGGGTCTGAGCGTCGCCCGCCTCGAGCACAAGCTGGGCATCAAGGCGTCCGACACCGCGGTACTGCTGCTGCAGGACTGCCGGATCCCCAAGGACAACCTGCTCGGCACGCCGGAGGTCAACGTCGAGAAGGGCTTCGCCGGCGTCATGCAGACGTTCGACAACACCCGTCCGATCGTCGCCGGCATGGCGGTCGGCCTCGGCCGCGCCGCACTCGAGGAACTGCGCAGCATCCTCTCCGACGCCGGTGTGGAGATCTCCTACGACACTCCCGCGTACAACCAGCACGCGGCCGCCGCCGAGTTCCTGCAGCTCGAGGCCGACTGGGAAGCCGCCTACCTGCTCGCGCTGCGCGCAACATGGATGGCGGACAACAAGAAGCCGAACTCACTCGAGGCATCCATGTCGAAGGCGAAGGCCGGTCGCACCGGAACCGCCATCTCCCTCAAGGCCGTCGAACTCGCCGGCACCTTGGGCTACTCGGAGCGCCCGCTGCTCGAGAAATGGGCGCGCGATTCCAAGATCCTCGACATCTTCGAGGGAACGCAGCAGATCCAGCAGCTCATCGTCGCTCGCCGTCTGCTCGGAAAGTCGTCCGCCGAGCTGAAGTAGCAGTTCGAGAGGACTTTCATCGAGGGGTGTAGCCCCCGCCGCGCTCACCTGCGGCGGGGGCTTCTTCGTGCCGGATTCGGCTGCGCGTCACCGCGAGCGTCCGGCTTCGCCGGACCGCGTGGCTGGACCGTCGTCTTCATCTACGCTGAACGGGAAATCCGTCACTGCAGCCGGAGGGGTTCTCCATGCCAGCTCAGCATTTCCTCACCAAGATCACGGACACCGTGGGAGCTGTGCGGGTGATGAACCGCGCAGGCCTCGTTCCCTTTCCCCGCGTCGACCAGGGCGTCCGATCGATCCTGGCCGTGCGGAAGTACGGTCCGTTCGCCGGGCCCGTCCACGCGAACGCCGAGGCCGGGCTGGATGCGGTGGCCCTGATCGACGAGCGCGGACCGCTCACCTACGCCGACATCGAGGAACAGTCCAACGCCCTCGTGCGGGCGTGGCAGGCCGACGGCATCACTCCCGGTTCCGTCATGGGATGTATGTGCCGCAATCATCGCGGCCTGGTCCTCACGATGCTCGCCGCCGCCAAGAACGGCACCAAACTGGTGCTGATGAACACCGGGTTCGCCCGGCCCCAGCTCGTCGACGTCGCCGCCCGCGAGCAGGTTCAGGCCTTCGTGTACGACGACGAGTTCCACGCGGTCGCCGAGGCCCTCCCCGACGAGGTCATCGCCTATCGCTCCTGGGCGGAGGACGATTCGACGTCCGAGGTCCGCACACTCGACGACGTGATGAAGGATCGAGACCGCGGTTCGCTGCCCGCGCCGTCCACGCAGGGCGGATTCGTCCTCCTCACCAGCGGCACCACGGGCACCCCGAAGGGCGCTCCCCGCGGACACACGTCGCCCCTCGCGTCGGCCCAGTTCCTCGACCGGGTTCCGCTGCGACGCGGGCAGACGATGATGATGGCGGCCCCCGCGTTCCACGGGACCGGAGTCTCCCAGTTCGCACTCGCGCTGGCACTGGTCCAGACCGTGGTGATGCACCGCAAGTTCGATCCGGAGAACACGATCCGCCTGGTCGAGAAGCACCGGTGCGACACGCTGGTCGTCGTTCCCACCATGCTGCAGCGCATCATCGACCTCGGGCCGGGGACGCTGGCCAAATACGACACGTCGAGCCTGAAGATCATCTTCGCGGCCGGGTCCGCACTCTCCCCCGACCTCTGCAAGCGCACCACCGCCGCCTTCGGCGAGGTCCTCCACAACCTGTACGGTTCCACCGAGGTCGCCGTCGCCACCGTCGCGACTCCGGCCGATCTTGCGCTGGCGCCGGGCACCGCGGGGCGGGCACCCGTCACCTGCCACGTGGAACTCTACGACGAGTCGAGTCAACGGATCACCGAACCCGAGACCGTCGGACGGATCTTCGTCGCCAGTGGTCTCAGCTTCTCCGGATACACCGACGGTCGCGACAAGGAGCGCATCAACGGTCTGCTGTCCACCGGCGACGTCGGCCACTTCGACCGCAACGGCCTCCTCTTCGTGGACGGCCGGGACGACGACATGATCGTCTCCGGCGGCGAGAACGTCTACCCCCTGGAGGTCGAGAACCTGCTCGCCGACCGCGAGGACGTGCGCGAGGCCGCGGTGATCGGTGTCGAGGACTCCGAATTCGGCCATCGCCTCCGGGCTTTCGTGGTACCCGGTCCGGGGTCCGCGAAGGACGCCGACGAGCTGAAGGCCCACGTCAAATCCAACCTGGCGCGGTACAAGGTGCCCCGCGAGATCATCTTCATCGAGGAACTCCCCCGCAATGCGACGGGCAAGTTGCTGCGTCGCGTCCTGATCGAGATGGACGTTACGGAGAGCTGATCCCGATTGAGGGATCGGTGAACCGGTTCGTGTAGATCTGTTCCGCGGTCAGCGAATCCGGGATCGCTGCGCCCCCGGCGACGAGGATCGGTTTCAGTTCGTCGACCGTCCCCTGCACTCGCGCCATGTCGTACGTCCCCACCGACCCGTCGGCCTCGTTCGCGATCAGCCCTTCGTCCTTCAGCAGTTGCGCACTGAACTCCGCCTCGCCCTCGGTGTAGGGCGAGAACGAGGAGTCCTGGGACACGACATCCACGATGGCCTCGTTGGTGGCCTCGGGAGCGAGGACGTAGTCGGCGGTGGACTGCTGAATGATCGGCACCAGCCTCTGCAGGCACGGCGTCAGCGATTCCACCTTGTCCGCGCGAACGGAGACGTTCGACGCGTAGATGTCGAAGCCCGAGTCCTTCAGGAGGTCGTACGCGACCGGCTCGTCCCAGGCGGGAGTCTCGTACTCGTAGGTGTACGGCTCCGAGTTCGCGAAACCCTGTTGCGCGATGGCGGGATCCCCGACGAACCGGGAGGGGGCGCCGTCGTAACTCGTGTCGAGTTGCGACTCCTTCAGCAGACCCCGCGCCACCAGCCACTGGGGAAACAGCTGTTCCTTCGAGACCACCACGGAGGCATCCGACTTTCCGATGTCGGCGACCGTCCGCCAGTCCGGGTGAGTCTCCGGATCCCACATCAGGATCGCCGGGCTGTACTTCAGCAGCGGCGTCACCGCCACGACCGGTTGGCTCGCCGCGGCAGCGATCACCTGGTCCCCGTGAACCACGCCGAGTGCGATCGAATCATCCACGTACATCTGCGACGTCACCGACTGGAAGCCGATCGCCGGACCGCCTGCGCGGAGCGTCAGGTCCACACCCGTGTCCTTGCCGCCTGCCACCAGCGGTCCGGTCACGGACTTGTCGTCGGCGTCGACGGCATATCCGGGGCCGAGCATCCGGAACAGCCCACCCATGTCCGACTGCGGCTGCCACTGCAGCTGGACCACGACGTTCTCCGGGCACACCCCGGCGAGGTTCTGCGCTTCGGCGGCGGGTTCGAGGGGCACCCCGGCGGCGCTGCCGCCGTCGGACGAACTGCACGCCGAGAGGCCGAGTGTGGCCAGTACGACGGCGGACATGCCCGCCTGCCGGAAGGTCCTGCTGTTGCGGTTCATTGTTCTCCTCGCGAACACGATCGATGACGGCCGTCGCCGGGTACCGCGGAGGTGCGGTGAACACACGTGACGACCAAGGGAATTCGGTGCCGAGAGGCGCGTCGGCGACCGGTGCGCCAAGTCTGCATGCGGCGTGATTACATGCAATATCTGTTCTGTTTCATTCACGTGAACAGCAGGCTGCCCAATCATGATCACCCCGTTTTCGTCGATACTTCACCCCAGATCGACCGCATGTCACCGCGTGTTAACACTCTGCAACCCGGCAGACATGCATGCAATCTAGACTCTTATCACCGAACAGATCGATTCTTTGCATGCACTTCACTGACCTGGAGGTTGGGATGAAACTCGCCGACACGACACTGGACGTCGACGCACGCCGGCTCACACGGGACGTCGCGATCGCCTTCAGCACTGTCGTCAAACGGTTCGACACGGGAACAATCGCACTGGACGGCATCGACCTCGACGTCCACCGCGGCGACTTCGTCGCCGTCGTCGGGCCTTCCGGCTGCGGGAAGTCGACACTGCTGAGAATGGCAGCGGGACTGGAACGTCCGACCGAAGGATCCGTGGCCCTGGCCACCGACTCCGTCGGGTTCATCTTCCAGGAACCCACGCTGCTGCCCTGGCGGACCGTGCGCGCCAACGTGGAACTCTCGGCCGAGCTCGGCCGCGGCGACGCGGCGGTCCGGAAGGCACGCGCGGCCGAGGCCATCACCGCCGTCGGACTGGGCGGCTTCGCCGACCAGCTACCCCGGTCACTGTCCGGCGGAATGAAGATGCGCGTCTCCCTCGCCCGCGCCCTCACGCTCGCACCCGAGGTCATGCTGCTCGACGAGCCGTTCGGCGCACTCGACGAGATGACCAGGCTCGACATGCAGGTCGAACTCCACAGGCTGTACAGCAACAAGGGGTTCACGTCGATGTTCGTCACCCACTCGGTGTCGGAGGCGGTGTACCTCGCCAACCGGGTCGTCGTCATGACCGCGCGGCCCGGGCGAATCGCCTCGGTCATCGACATCGACTTCCCTCACCCACGAAGCCCCGGACTGCGATTCGACCCGAAATACACCGAGTACGTCGCCCAGATCTCGAACAGCCTGCACGGGAGCACACGATGACCGAAGCACCTGCCGTCCTGACCCGTCGCGTCGAGAGAGCGAGGACCCCAGCCGTCACGGCCACGAGCCGCCCCTCGACGCGGCGGCCGCGAACGGTCACGGTGGCCACGGGCCTGCTGTTTCCCGTGCTGTCGCAGGCGGGAGCACTCGCCCTGTGGTCCGCGGTGAGCTGGTTCGTCCTCTCCCCCGAACGACAATTCCTCCTTCCTCCGCCGAATCGCGTTCTCACGCAGTCACTCCTGGACTGGAAGCACCTGTCGCCGATGCTCGAGGCCCTCGCCGTCACTGCCCGCGTCGCGCTGGTCGGCTTCGTCGTCGCAGTGCTCGTCGGAGTCGGTACGGGAGTCCTGATGAGCCGTGCGAAGTGGATCGAACGGATCGTCTACCCCTATGCCGTGGTTCTCCAGGTGATTCCGATCCTTGCGATCGTCCCGCTGATCGGCCTGTGGTTCGGTTACGGGATGACGGCCCGCACACTTGTATGCGTCCTCATCGCAGCCTTTCCCATCATCACCAACACTCACTTCGGACTCCAGTCCGTCGACCGCGGCCTCCACGAACTGTTCACCCTCGGCCGGGCATCCCGATGGGATCGCCTGGTGAAGCTGGAACTTCGCGCGGCACTGCCCGCCGTCCTCACCGGCATCCGCACCGCGTCCGGCCTCGTCGTGGTCGGCGCGATCATCGGAGACATGTTCTTCGCCAAGGGCGAGCCCGGCATCGGCACGCTTCTCGACGTGTTCCGCAGCCGGCTCCAATCCGAGGATCTCATCGCCGCGATCGTGATCGCGTCACTCTTCGGCGTCGCCGTGTTCTCCGCGTTCGGCATCCTCTCCCGACTGCTCGTCGGCAGCTGGCACGCGTCCGGCCACAAGTCCTGAACACCCTTCCCCGAAAGGCCGTCATGCCCACCTCCCCGTTCATCGTCCCGACCGTCGACATCAGCCCGTATCTCGCCGAGGGAGCCCGCGCCCACAACAGTGCCGAATGCGCCCGCGTGGCAGCGGAACTCGACACCGCGTGCCGCGAGGTCGGGTTCGTGCAGATCGTCGGTCACCGGATTCCCGCAGCGACGGTCGATCGCCTGACCCGTGAACTCGACGAATTCTTCGGACTCCCGCTCGAGACCAAGAAGAAGTACCGGCGTTCCCCGTCCGAGAATCGTGGGTACTCGCCGCCCGTGTCCGAGTCCCTGAGCATGAGCCTCGGGGTGCAGTCCAACCGGATGAACGACTTCTACGAAGCGTTCATCGTCGGTACCGAGACCACCGAGTACCCCGACCTCGACCTCCCCGAGGCCAGTTACGCCACCAACACCTGGCCCGGCGACGCCCCGTCCTTCCGTAGCGCGGTGGAGGAATACTTCACCCACGCCCAGGAATTGGCACGAATTCTCCTGGCCGCGTTCACCGATGCCCTTCGGGTGGAACCGGGATACTTCGACGCGATGGTCGATCACTCGATCAACGCATTGAAGATGAACAACTATGCGCTTCCCGAGGGTGAGGTCGCCTTCGACGGCGATGCCACCGGCATGGGCGCGCACACCGACTTCGGAATTCTCACGATTCTCTGGGCCGATCAGGTTCCCGGCCTGCAGATCCTCGGCTCCGACAACGCGTGGCACGACGCGCAGCCCGCCGACGACGCGTTTCTGATCAACCTCGGCGACGCCATGGCCCGGTGGACCAACGACCGGTGGCGCTCGACCGTGCACCGGGTGAATCCGCCCATCACCGACGGACAGATCATTCGCCGGCGATCCGCAGCGTTCTTCTTCGACGGGAACCACGATGCCGTGATCGAACCGCTCCCCGGCACTCTCGTCGACGGGGAGCCTGGATACCCGCCGATCACGGTCGCGGAGAACATCGCGGCCAAGGTCGCGGGGTTGAAGGCGGGCGTCAAACCGACTGTGGCACTTCGCGAAGCCGCGCGGGTACTGTCCGCCCGCTAGCAGGATCAGCCGGTGGGACGCCCTCCCGCGGGCGATCGAATAGAGTCGACGCAGGAGCCGGGCCGGGCGGAGGGGCCACGACCCGCCCCGAGGAAAGGGTTCGGAAGGATCGATGACACACACGGAACGAGCCCTGCTCACCGAATCCGTTCACGACACTCTTCGTGAGCAGATCTTTTCCGGCGAGCTGCCGCCCGGCACGCCGCTCAGCGTTCCCGCGCTGGCCGCGAAACTGAACGTCAGCCGCACCCCCGTCCGCGAGGCCGTGCAGCAACTCATCTACGAGGGCATCGCGGTCTACACCCGCAATGCGGGCGCCAAGGTCGATTCGCTCGACGCGGACTCGATCCGCGCCGTCTTCGAGGTCCGCGAGGTACTCGACGGACTGGCCGCATTTCACGCGACTGCCACCGCCACCCACGAGACGGTGCAGCAATTGAAGAAGATGGTGCAGGTCCAGCGCGAGCTGCTGGACAGTCCGGCCGATCAACGCCGCGATTCACGGCTCGACCTCGAATTCCACACCCTCATCCGGGAAACCGCCCGCAACAAGCCGCTGAGCGAAGCCCTCCTGCGGTTGGACGGGCAATCGCATCTGTACCGGTCGGACATGTGGAGTGCGGATCTGAATCGGAGACTCGCCGTCACCGAGCACGAGCGGATCGTCGGCGCCATCGAATCCGGCGACGCGGTCGGAGCACGGGCAGCAGCGTGCGCACACGTGGCGGGGTTGCTGGTACGGACGACGCGTATGTGAGACCGCCCTCCTCGGGGGCGAGCAGAGACAAAAAAGAACCGGCGTCCTGGATTCCAGGACGCCGGTTCTTCAGTGGTAGCGGGGACAGGATTTGAACCTGCGACCTCTGGGTTATGAGCCCAGCGAGCTACCGAGCTGCTCCACCCCGCGTTGCATGAACAAAGTTACACGAGCGAACGAACGGATTGCAAATCGCCCGGAAAGCGTCCGACTAGCAACCTTTGAGCACCACTCGAGTCACATCCGTTACCTAAACGTTATGACGCTCGTCACATTTTGGACGAAATCTGTAACGCCGCCGAAACCTGAAACTTCGGGGACGACCTGGGGAAACGCGGGTCGTTCATCCCAGTATTTGGACGCCCGTCACAGAAAATCGACCCGTGACCATTCCGTGATCGCCGCGTACGTTCGTTGCCAGCCCGAAACTACCGGGCAACGCCGACCCGCCGCAGCTCGACCTGCCCCCGCGGGATTCGGAATCCCGACACCTCGAGGGGCAGGGACGAGGACAGATCGAAAAGCGGTTCGGCACACCAGCCGTCACTGCACCACCACCTCGTCAGCAGGCGCGGAGAGGAATCAACCACATGACCAATTCCAGCATCGTCAAGCGGACCATGGGCGCAATCGCACTCACCGGAGCAGTCATCGGAGTGCCGCTCGGCCTGAGCACCGGCACCGCATCGGCCGCTTCCGGAGACTGGGACGCCGTCGCAGCGTGTGAGAGCAGCGGCAACTGGGGCGCCGACACCGGAAACGGCTTCTCGGGCGGTCTGCAGTTCACCGACAGCACCTGGGCGGCGAACGGCGGCTCCGGCTCGCCGGCCAACGCCTCGCGCGAGGAGCAGATCCGCGTCGCCGAGAACGTCCTGGCGACCCAGGGTCCCGGCGCCTGGCCGGTCTGCGGACAGTACCTCTGATCCGCACCTTGCTCGGAGTGCCCCCGCGCGCAGTCACGACTGCACGCGGGGGCACTTCTGCATTGCGCGGTCTCGCCCTACACCACCGAGGCCCACTTTCCTGCCATATCGACGTGAGCCGCTGCACAAATTCATGGTGATCCCCACCACATAACAACGGGGTAACGAATAGACGCCGAAACGATATCGAGATGGTCTGACCTGCAAAGACAGCGATAATTCGCCTTCGATGCCGGACAGCTGTCCATCATTTTCGCCAGGTGAACTGCGGGCAAAGCTCCCGTACGGTCGCTCTCGGCCCGAAACAACCGGGCGAAAGCCGGCCCGCCGCTGCTAGCTCTGCCCCGCGGGTTCGGAATCCCCGAAACCTTCGAGGGGCAGGGACGCGGCACAGAATCGCAGCCCGGCGTGACGACGCGAACGTCGTCGCCCGCAGGCCGGCCACGCCAGCAAGCGCGGAGAGGATTGACCCCGCATGACCAATCACAGCATCAGCAAGCGTGCCCTCGGCTGGATCGCCGTCACCGGAGCCGTCGTCGCCGTCCCCCTCGGACTGAGCACCGGCACCGCGTCCGCCGCTTCCCACAACTGGGACGGCGTCGCCCAGTGCGAGAGCGGCGGCAACTGGGGAATCAACACCGGAAACGGCTACTACGGCGGCCTGCAGTTCTCGCAGAGCACCTGGGAGGCCAACGGCGGCACCGGCTCGGCATCGAACGCCAGCAAGGCCGAGCAGGTCCGCGTCGCCGAGAACGTTCTCGCGACCCAGGGCCAGGGTGCATGGCCGGTGTGCGGTCAGTACCTGTCCACCGGTGGCGGCGACGTCGCCGAGGCCCCCGCCCCCGCACCGGAGCCCACCCCGGCTCCCGCCCCCGCGGCTCCGGCTCAGGTCCAGGCACCCGCCCCGGTCCAGCCCGCCGCACAGCAGGCGCTCGACGCCGCGCGTCAGGTCGCCGATCAGAACGGCTACGGACAGCAGTTCCAGCAGCTGGTGGACGCCAACCCGCAGTTGGTCGACGCACTGCGCTGATCTTCCGATCAGATACGACGAGGCCCTGTCATCCGGTTCGGATGACAGGGCCTCGTTCTCTCTGCGGCTGAAGCGCCCTTACTTCGGGATCGCCTCGTACGCGGCAACCGCCTTCTGGACGCGAGCGAGGGCTGCGCCGTAGGCCGCGAAGTCACCGCTGCGCTGCGCCGACGTCAAGGCGTCGAGCGACGCGTCCAGCTCCGCCACCGCCGCCGAGACGTCCGTTCCGGAGGGCGGTGTCGCCGGGGCGGTCGGCGCCGGGGCCGCGCCCTGATCGACCGGCGGCGTGGTGCCGGTCTCCGGAGGGGTCCCTTCTTCCGCACTGGGTGCCGTCGCCACCGAGCCCGTGCCGGCACCGAACACCTGGTCGAGCGCCTGAGCCAACGTCGGGGCGTACCCGACGCGCACACTGTTACTCGGCGGCGGCTCGCGGTAGCTCACCAGCACGCGGGACAGCTGCGGGAACGTCGACGTGTTCGGGCCCGTCGAACTTCGCTCCGTATACATCGGTTCGACGTAGAGAATGCCGCCGTCCGCAATCGGCAAGGTCAGCAGGTTGCCGTACTGAATCTTGTTCGATCTCTCGAGCAGGGTTCTCTCCGACGCCACCCGTGGATCCGAGATCATCGAGTTCTGCGTCTGCTGCGGACCCTGGGTCTGCGTGTCCGTCGGCAACTGGAGCACCGTGAACTTGCCGTAGTTGTCCGGATCCGATTTCACCGACAGATATGCGGACAGGAACTCGCGACTGTAACCCACCATCGCACTGGTCAGATTGAACGACGGTTTCCCGGTCTCGGGATCACCGACCAGCACGTAGTACGGCGGCTGGTTCGCGCTCGTATCGATCGTGGGATCGCTCGGCACCGACCAGAACGCGTTGTTGGTGAAGAACTCCTTCGGATCGTCCACGTGGTACTTGGCGAGCATCTCGCGCTGCACCTTGAACAGGTCCTCGGGATAGCGGAAGTGCGCACGCAGTTCGTCGGGAATCGAGTCCGCCGGCTGAACCGCATCCGGGAACACGCCCATCCACGCATCGAGGACCGGATCGTTCTGGTCCACCTGGTAGAGCTTCACGGTGCCGTCGTACGCGTCGACGGTGGCCTTCACCGAGTTGCGGATGTAGGACACCTCCTTGCGGGGCAGCAGGCGGCCGGTGTTCTGGTCGATGCTGTCCTCGACGAGTCCGTCGAGCGAACTGCGCTGGGCGTACGGGTAGTCCTGCAACGTCGTGTACGCGTCCACGATCCACACGACCTTGCCGTCGACGACGGCCGGGTACGAGTCGCCGTCCGCGGTCAGCCACGGGGCGACATGTGTGACCCGGTCCCGCGGGTCCCGGTTGTAGATGATCTTGGAATCCGAACCGATGGCGCCGGAGAACAGGATGTTGCGCTCGGTGTACTTGGCCGCGAACGCCAGCCGGTTGAACCAGTTGCCGATCGGCACGCCACCCGAACCCGTGTACGTGTAGCGCGAGGTGTCGGTGTCGTACTCCCGCGGATCCGAACCTTCGGATCCGCCGACGATCGCGTAGTCGGCGTCCGTGTCGGCGATGACCTCGCCGTAATAGATGCGCGGCTGCTCGACCGGAATGACCTGATTACCCGCCTCCTGCGAGGCGATGTCGCTGACCATGTAGACGGGGTAACCGCTGTTGCTGTTGGCGGCTTCCTCCGCGGACTCGCCGGCAGCGGCGTTCACCCGGTTCGCGGGGGCCGCGACCAGTCCGTTGCCGTGCGTGTAGACGGTGTGCTTGTTGATCCAGTCCGTCTGGTTACCCGTCAGGCTCTTGGACGACAACTCGCGGGCCGCGACGATGTAGTCCCGCAACTGCCCGTCGATGTCGTACCGGTCGATGTCGAGCGTCGGCGGGAAACCGTAGAAGTTCTTCAACTGCTGCTGCTGGGTGAACGTCCGCGACAGGATGTTCGGATCGAGCAGTCGCGTGTTCTCGATGGTGGTGACGTCAGCGGGCACGTCCCGCGGCGGCTTCGTTCCGTACCCCTGATAGTCCTGGTACTCCACCTTGTCGTCGGTGATGCCGTACGCCTGCCGCGTGGCGGCGATGTTCCGCTCGATGTACGCGCTCTCCTTGTCGGCGGCGTTGGGGCGCACCGAGAACTGCTCCACCACGAGCGGCCACACGGCGCCGACCAGGATCGAGGAGAGCACGAGAAGCGCTGTCGCCATTGCGGGAATCCGCAGATCGCGGAGGAAGATCGCCGCGAAGAACGCGCCCGCGCAGATGACCGCGATGGCCAGGAGGATCAGCTTCGCCTGCAGCACCGCATTCATATCGGTGTAGCTACCACCGGTGAACGTGGGTTCCTTGCGGCTGCTCGACAGCAGTGAGTAGCGGTCGAACCAGTACGCGACGGCCTTGAGGAGAATGAACGTTCCCGCGAGGACCGCCAACTGGACTCGCGCCGCATTGGTCAGCGCCCCGCCCCGGCCCGCCAGCTTCAGCCCGCCGAAGATGTAGTGCGTCACCAGGCTCGCGAAGAACGCCAGTAGAACGGCGACGAACAGCCAGTTGAGGACGAAACGGTAGAACGGCAGATCGAACGTGTAGAAGCCGACGTCGAGACCGAACTCGGGATCGGCGACGCCGAATGCGCCGCCGTTGACGAACAACTGCACCGTCACCCAGCTGGACTGGGCGATCAGCCCCGCGAGCAGACCGACCGCGATCGGAACGGCCAGGCCGAACAGGCGCAGTCGAGTCATCACCGTGGTGCGGTACCGCGCCACCGGATCGTTGGGACCCGACACCGGAACGAACACCGGCCGCGAACGGTAGGCGAGCAGCAGTGCCAGCCAGACGATTCCGCCGACCACGACCCCGACTACGAGGAAGAGGAGCAGGCGGGTGACGAGAACCGTGGTGAAGACACCACGGAATCCGACCTCACCGAACCACAACCAGTCCGTGTAGGTACTGATGAGCCGAGGGCCCACCAGCAACAGGGCCGCGACGACAAGCGCCAGCACCAGCAGCACTCGGCTGCGTTTGGACAACGACGGTAAACCTGCGGGGGGCCGCATGCCCACGTGCCACACTCCAAGAACTCGGCGACGCTGTCGCGCCGCGATCAACTGCACCGTTCGTTCGTCCACACCCGAACAGCGAGGGCGTGACCGTTTCGTCCCACTCTACGTAACAACCGAGAGATGCGGCCGTCGGTCCTGTTCCGGGGGTGCGAAGATGGGTCTCGTGAGTGAAGAGAATGTGAACCCAGAGACGGACGCCCTCGCCCGCTGTGTGCGCGAGGTGATCGAATTCGTCGATGCCGGAGGGTGGGATCAGCCGCCCCAGATGTTCGCACTCGTCCCGACCGAACTGCTCGCGGCCGCCGAACCCAGCCTGCTCGACCAACTCGCCGACGGTGCGGAATTGACCCCGGTGGAACAGGATCCGTTCCCCGACGACATCGACGGCGGGTCGCGCGCACTCGACGAGTTCCTCGCCACCACCAGCTGGCCGGAGTCCGTGGTGGGGTGCGCCCTCGTTCAGGAGATCGTCGTTCTGCCGCCCGAGGCGGAGTCCGATCTCGACGACGCGCTCGTCCCCCTGCTGTCCGATCGGGACGCCGCCGACGACGCCGCGCGGGCCGCGGCCGAGTCGCATCCCGACCGCCGGTCCGCCCGGTTGATCGCCGCCGTGCTGCGCGACGGACCGTCGTTGTGCCTGATGCAGTTGCGCCCCGACGAGGATGCCGACCCGTACGCCGGGATCGAACTGCTCACCTACGAGGATCTGGCGCCGAATCTCATCAGCGCGTTGTACGCCACCCTCGACGCGACCGAGGACGACTGACCGCTCAGCAGTGCGGCGCGTCGGCTCCGGCGCTGATGGCCTCGAGCGCGTCGACGGCTCCGTCGAGATTCTCGACCTTCACGAGCCGGAGCCCGTCGGGTGCGCCCTGGCGTGCCTCGTCGCAGTTCTTCGCCGGCACGAGGAACGTCTCGGCGCCCGCTTCCTCCGCGGCGATCAACTTGTACTTGATGCCGCCGATGGGGCCGACGTCGCCGTCCGAGTCGATCGTGCCGGTGCCGGCGACGAACTTGCCGCCGTTGAGTTCACCCGGGCTGAGTTTGTCGATCACGGCGAGGGTGAACATGAGCCCTGCCGAGGGGCCGCCCACGTCGGCGAGGTTGAAGTCGATCGTGAACGGGACGTCCGGGATCTCCTCGGGAGTGATCCCCAGGTAGCCCTTGGACTCGTCGTCCGGGCGTGCGCCGAGGACCACCCGCACCGTCGTCTCGGCGCCGTCGCGCCGGATCACGATCGGCACCTCGGTGTTCGGGGGCACATCGGCCACCGCCTCCTGCACGCCACCGACCGTCGACACCGGCTTTCCGTCGACACTCACCAACACGTCGCCCTCACGGAGCAGTCCCTGGGAGGGGCCGTCCTCACCGACCTTGGCGATCCGCAGGTCCACCGGCTTGCCGAGGAAGTGGAGTGCCGCGAGTTCGGCGGTGTCCTCCGACTGCTGGAAGTCGGCGTCGTTCTCCTGCTTGACCTCGTCCTTCGACTTGTCCGGCGGATAGACCTCCTCACGGGGGACGATGCCCTGGCGCCCACTGGCCCACAATCCGAACGCTTCGAACACGTTGAGGTCGTCGCGCACGGCCACCGTCGTCATGTTGAGGTGGCCGGTGGTGTCGTCGACCTCCGTTCCCGCGATGGCGACCACTTCCTCACCACCCACTTCGCCGAGCGTGTTGAACGTGGGTCCCGGCCCGAGGGCCACATACGGCACCGTGATCACCGTGCCGAGAATTCCGAGTACCACGATCGGGGCCAGCGCAGCCAGAAGCGTCACGATCCGTCGATTCACCTGGACCAGCGTAGAGCGCGAACCCGCGGACACGACTGTCGGCCGTCCGCGTGTTCGCCGTCAGCGTGACGTGGTGGACAGCCACGGAACCATGCGCCTTGTACCGTTGAGTCATGAGCAATCCGCCGTTCGGCTTCTCCAAACCCGACGACGATCCCGATCGTGACAAGAACACGGGGGATCAGAACGGGCCCGACCGCGACCAGAACGCGGGCGGTTCCGGCGACTTCGGTTTCGGGGCGGGTGGTTTCCCCGCCGGGGGCTTCGACCCAGCCGCCCTCGGCCAGATGCTGACCCAGTTCGGCCAGATGCTGAGCGGGATGGGCACGTCGATGGGGTCCGGTGAGCAGACCGGCCCGGTCAACTACGAGATCGCGAAGAAACTCGCGCGCCAGCAGATGGGGTCCGTCGCTCCCATCACCCAGGGCAACTCCGAGGCGATCGCCGATGCGTCACGGCTCGCCGAACTGTGGCTCGACGCCGCTACGACGCTGCCCGCGGGCGCGACGAAGACGGTCGCGTGGACGCCCAACGACTGGCTCGACAACACCCTCGACACCTGGAAGCGGCTGTGCGACCCCGTCGCGGAGAAGGTGTCCGGCATGTGGGTGCAGGGACTGCCCGAAGAAGCGCAGCAGATGGCAGGCCCGATGATCGGCATGATGAGCCAGATGGGTGGCCTCGCGTTCGGCTCCCAGCTCGGCCAGGCCCTGGGCCAGCTGTCGAAGGAGGTGCTCACCTCCACCGACATCGGTCTCCCCCTCGGTCCGGCAGGCACGGGCGCACTGCTTCCCGCTGCGGTGGAGCGGTTCAGCAAGGGGCTCGAACAGCCCGACCGCGAAATCCTCGTTTTCCTCGCCGCGCGTGAGGCCGCCTACCAGCGCCTGTACAGCCACGTCCCGTGGCTGCGTCAGCGTCTCCTCGCCACCGTCGAGGAATACGCCCGCGGCATCACGATGGACTTCTCGGCCATCGAGGACATGGCGAAGGGACTCGACCCGTCCGCGTTGACCGATCCGTCGCAGCTCGAGAGCATCCTGCAGCAGGGGGCGTTCGAACCGCAGACCACACCCGAGCAGAAGCAGGCACTCGAGCGACTCGAGACGCTGCTCGCCCTCATCGAGGGCTGGGTCGAGGTCGTCGTCGCGTCGGCGCTGAACGACCGCCTCCCCGGTGTCGCGGCCCTCAGTGAGACGCTGCGCCGGAGGCGTGCGACCGGCGGACCCGCCGAGCAGACGTTCGCCACGCTCGTCGGACTCGAACTGCGTCCCCGAAAGGTCCGGGAGGCCGCGCAGCTGTGGACTCGCCTCACGTCCGAGTCGACCGTCGACGCCCGTGATGGTGTGTGGGCACACCCCGACCTGTTGCCCGACTCGTCCGATCTCGACAGCCCGGATGCGTTCGTCCAACGTGTGCTCGGCGGCGGCGACGGCGGCGATTTCGACAATCCGATGGCGCAGCTGGAGGCAACCGAGGCCCGCGAGCGGGCCGAGGAGGCCGAGCGCGGCAAGTCCGGCACGGACGACGAGTCCGAATCCTGACCACCTGATCCCACCAGTTTGTAGATAACGGGAAACCCACAGGTCGAAGTACGTTTCGGCCTGTGGACAACCCGTGTTTTCCGGGCCGACGCCCGCGTGTGGCCTGCGATCCTCAGCGTGTGACCATCCAGCCCACACCCCACGTCGGTGTCACTCTCGATCCCCGGATCGCCGTACTCGTCCGCCCCGACGGGCGCGTGCAGTTCGGCTGGGATCCCGAGCGCGCGCTCGTTCTCTCGCCGCCGCCCGGGGTCCGGACCGAGCAACTCCTCGCCGTCGTCCGACTGCTCGACGGCAAGAACTCGCGGCCGCACATCCTGTGGACTGCCGTCGGGTACGGCCTGGCGCCCACGGACGTGTCGAAGCTTCTCGGCGACCTCGACCGGGCCGGGCTGATCGATGTCGCCGGCACGTCCCCCGTCGCGGACACGATCACGATCCGCGTGCACGGGCGCGGACCGCTGTCGGATGCGGTGTCGGCCGGGCTCACGGACGGCGGCATCCGGGTTTCACGCTCCTTCCGATATTCCGCCGACGCCGACGTCCGGCGGTGGAACGCCCTGTGCGTCGTGCTCGCGGACGACCTGGTGGCAGAACCTCGGCTCGTCGCGGATCTGGTCCAGAACGGGATACCGCACCTGCAGGTCCGGCTGCGTGACGGTCGTGGTGTGGTCGGCCCGCTCGTGCTCCCGGGCCACACCAGCTGCCTGCGGTGCGCCGACCTCCTCCGCGCCGCGTACGACGAGGACTGGCCGCACCTGTCCGCTCAGCTACTCGGGGCGGTCGGGCACGCCAGCCCCGCCGTGATCATGGCCACGGCCGCGGTCGCACTCGGCCAGCTCGAGGCCGTCTTGGCCGCACCGCGAGGTGCGCCGCCCAGCAGCCTCGACGCGACGCTCGAGATCGATCTCGGCGCGCACCGGCTGGTGACCCGGCGCTGGCCGCGGCACGCGAGCTGCAGCTGCACGTACCTGGCACCCGCTGTGGGCGAATCGAACAGGCTTCGGTCATGATGCATGATGGTGGGGTGTCCGACATCCCCCGCAGGAGTTCCGCCCGCACCGCCAAACTCGCGAGCATCCCGTTGGGGATCGCGGGGCGTGCTGCGATGGGCTTCGGCCGGAAGCTGACCGGCGGCGACAAGGACGAGATCGACGCCCAGCTGAGCGCGAAGGCCGCCGAGCAATTGTTCGCCGTCCTCGGCGAACTCAAGGGCGGCGCCATGAAACTGGGGCAGGCGCTCAGCGTCATGGAGGCGGCGATCCCCGAGGAGTTCGCGGAACCGTACCGTGAGTCGCTGAACAAGCTGCAGGCGCAGGCGCCTCCCCTACCCGCGCGGGCCGTCCACCGAATGCTCGACCAGCAGCTGGGTACCAAGTGGCGTGACCGATTCCAGTCGTTCGACGACACCCCGACCGCATCGGCCAGCATCGGCCAGGTGCACCGCGCGGTGTGGGCCGACGGTCGTGACGTGGCCGTCAAAGTTCAGTACCCGGGCGCCGACGAAGCCCTGCGCGCCGACCTGAAGACGCTCGGCCGGTTCGCGGGTCTGTTCGCCTCGGTCATGCCGGGCGTCGACGTGCGCCCGGTCATCGACGAGTTCACGGCCCGCACCGAGGAAGAACTCGACTACCGCATCGAGGCGAACAATCAGCGCCGCTTCGCCAAGGTGTACGACGGCGATCCGCAGTTCGCGATTCCGCACGTGGTCGCGAGTGCCCCCAAGGTGGTGGTCACCGAATGGATGTCGGCGAAGCCGCTGTCCGCCATCATCGCCGATGGCACCCCCGAAGAACGCAACACCGCGGGCGCACTGCTCGCGGAGTTCCACTTCGCCTCCCCCACCCGCGTCGGCCTGCTCCACTGCGACCCGCATCCGGGTAACTTCATGCTGCACAGCGACGGCCGCCTCGGTGTCATCGATTTCGGTGCCGCGGCACCGTTTCCGCACGGCCTTCCCCCGGTGCTCGGGGCCATGGTCCGGCTGGCGCTCCACGAGCAGTTCGACGAACTGACGGAGTTGCTGCACGCCAACGGATTCGTTCTGCCCGGCCGAACGGTCACCGACAAGGAGATCGCGGACTACCTGCGTCCGGTCACCGACCCGATCCGTACCGAATCGTTCCACTTCACCCGCGCCTGGTTGCAGAAGGCCGCGGGTTCCGCGACCGACTTCAACAGTGCGCAGTTCCGGACGGCACGGGCACTGAATCTGCCGGCGGAATATCTGATGATCTTCCGGGTTCTCGTCGGCTCGGTGGGAATCTGCGCTCAGCTGGACGCATACGCGCCGTACATGGAGATCCTCACGCGGTGGCTCCCCGGGTTCGCCGAGCCCGCCCCCGAGGACGAAGACACCGTCTGACCCGAACACACAGAACGGGCGTCCGCCCGGCCCACTCGTGTGAGTGGCCGGGCGAACGCCCGAATTCTCCCGCCCCGTACCGGTTCCTACGCACAGACCAGAGTCTGAGTCTTGCGCGGACGTCCCCGGGGACGCTTGCGGGCGATCACGACACCCTGGTCGAAGATCTCCCCACCCCACACGCCCCACGGCTCACCCCGATCGAGGGCCGCGTCGAGGCAGCGGGAGCGGATCGGGCAGGACGCGCACAGCGCCTTCGCCTGTTCCAGCTCGGTGGGAGAGTCCGCAAACCACAGGTCGGGATCATCGACCCGGCAGGGCAGGTCACCACGCGCGGACACTATCTGAACAAATCCGCTTGTGGCGGTTGAGGTTTCGGATACCCCTCGGCATGTCACGGTAGACACGTCCTTCTCCTCTGCTCTCATTGCGACGGTCAATCTCTTCGGTTCGATGAAATGGGTGCGAACCAGAGCCGAGGCTGCGAGCGGGAAGGGTGCTCGAACTACAAAGGCCACGGTCCGCGATGCGGGTCCGTGGCCTTGAAAAGACGGTGGGAGTTGGTCTACCGAGGGATTCCTCGACAACTCCGATACACGGACTCGACTGCTGCTGCGGGACGACGACGGGCTGCCGACCAGACGATCGCCGGTGCCGTTTCCGCCGCGTTCATGCCGAACAGTGCGGAGGCAGCAGCGACTGCCGTCTCATGTGCTTGGAACTTCGTCATTTCACTGCCACCTCCATTTCTTCTCGATCCGATGTGAACCACACGGGTCTCCCCGCGCACTGAAACCACAGTAGGCAATTCTCCAGAACCGCACAACCTATTTTTGACCTGCAGTGATGCGCGCTACTCCCCTGCGGCGTGGGAGTCGTTCAGGGACTACCGCTTCCCTTGATCACACCGAGGACGTCCTCGCCGAACTGCTCGAGCTTCTTCGCACCGATCCCAGGGATCGCGACGAGCCCGCGATCGTCCTGCGGCCGCTGCTCGGCGAGGGCCGTCAACGTGTTGTCGCTGAACACCACGTACGCCGGGACCTTCAGCTCCCGCGACTTCTCCAGCCGCCACGACCGCAGCGATTCGAGCAATTCGACGTCGACGTTCGACGGGCACCCCTCGCAGCGACCGAGCATGGTTGCGGTCGTCCCGATCAGCGGTTTTCCGCACAGCCGGCACCGTGGACGCTTCTTGTTGCTCTTGACGGGCGCCGCGATCCGCGAGGCAGGGGAATCTTCGGGGATGAGTCCGTGCAGGAACCGCGAACGACGCCGCGACTTGCGGCCGCCCTCGTTCCGGGACAGCGCCCACGACATCTGCAGGTGCTCCCGGGCGCGGGTCACGCCGACGTACAGCAACCGGCGCTCCTCCTCGACGGCCGCTTCGTCCGGTGCCGAGTTGGAGTCGCCGAGCACGTGCTGAATGGGCAGCGTTCCGTCGGTGAGCCCGACGAGGAACACGGCGTCCCACTCGAGCCCCTTGGCGGCGTGCAGGGACGCGAGTGTCACACCCTGTACGACGGGTGGGTGCCGTGCCTCGGCCCGCAGACTCAGTTCGCGCAACAGCGCGTCGAGCGTCAACTCCGGGTCCTGGGTCAGCTGCTCCTCGGTGAGCGCGACCAGCGCCGACAGCGACGACCACCGTTCACGAGCCTGTGCACCCGCCGGTTCCGCGTCCGTCAGCCCCAGCGGGGCGAGGACGGCTCGGACGAGCGTGACCAGGTCGGCGCCGACCGCATCCGGCAGGTCGTCGCGGCCTGCGGCCTGACGGAGCGCCGCCACCGCCTGGCGCACCTCGGTACGCGTGAAGAACCCTTCTCCGCCCCGAACCTGGTACGGGATGTCGAGTTTGGTCAGCGCCTGCTCGTGCACCTCGGACTGGGCGTTGATCCGGTACAGCACCGCGATCTCCGCGGCCGGCGTGCCGGACGCGATGAGCCGCTTGATCGTGCGCGCCACCCCGGCGGCCTCCGCCGGCTCGTCGTCGAACTCGACGAAACTCGGCTCCGGCCCGGAATCGCGTTGGCCGATCAGCTGCAGACGGGTGCCCGCGATCCTGCCGCGGGCCGCTCCGATCACCCGGTTCGCCATCGACACGACCTCGGGGGTCGATCGGTAGTCGCGCTCGAGACGCACGACGGTGGCCTCGGGGAACCGGCGTGAGAAGTCGAGCAGGTAATTGGGTGTGGCGCCGGTGAACGAGTAGATGGTCTGGTTGGCGTCACCGACGACGGTGAGATCGTCCCGCTCCCCGAGCCACGCGTCGAGGACACGCTGCTGCAGCGGAGTGACGTCCTGGTACTCGTCCACGACGAAGCACCGGTAACGGTCGCGGAACTCCTCCGCGACAGCCGAATGCTCCTCGAGGGCCGCCGCCGTGTGGAGCAGGAGATCGTCGAAGTCGAGAAGCATCCCGTCCTGGCCGCGGGCCTTGAGCTGCTCGTAGCCGTGATACACCTCGGCGACCTTCGCGGCGTCGACCGGCGCCTCCCGGCGTAACTTCGCCACCGCTCGCGGGTAGTCCTCCGGCGCGATCAGCGAGGCCTTGGCCCACTCGATCTCGCTCGCCAGGTCGCGGACGCTTTCCGTGCTGGTGGACAGCCCGACCCGCCCGGCGGCGGACGAAACGACCGCGAACTTGCGGTCCAGCAGCCGCCACTCCGTGTCGCCGATCACCTGCGGCCAGAAGTACCTCAGCTGTCGCAGCGCGGCGGCGTGGAACGTGCGCGCCTGGACCTGCGCTCCCCCGTCACCGATCCCCAGGCTGCGCAGCCGGCCGCGCATCTCGCCTGCCGCGCGGGCCGTGAACGTCACCGCCAGCACCTGCCCCGCCGCGACGTGTCCGCTGGCCACGAGGTGCGCGATACGCCGGGTGATGGTCCGGGTCTTCCCTGTTCCTGCCCCCGCCAGCACACACACCGGACCCCGGGGAGCGAGTACCGCTGCGGACTGTTCGGGATCGAGACCGGTACTCGTCACCTCTGCTGCGCCGGCTGCTGACATGGCGTCCATCATGACAGGGGCAACCGACACGGCGCGAAGCGGACGAACACCGCAGTGGGAACACACGACGGAGTCGTGGTGTTATATCCGCCGTGACTGCTACCGACACCCCCGCCCTGACCATCTACTCCACCACCTGGTGCGGCTACTGCCGGCGCCTGAAGACGCAGCTGGACGAATCCGGCATCGGCTACGTGGAGATCGACATCGAGGACGATCCGGCATCGGCAGAGTTCGTCGGCAGCGTCAACGGCGGCAACCACGTCGTCCCCACCGTCAAGTTCGCCGACGGCAGCACCGCGACCAACCCGTCGTTGTCGCAGGTCAAGAAGCTCCTCGGCGTCTAGGACTCCGTCGCTGCTCCCGCCCAGGACTCGATGATTCCGCGCGCGATGGAAATCGAACCCGGGAGCAGCAGCGGGGCGTCGGTGTCCGACGCCCAGTCGCCGAGTTCGAGTGCCGTGCGCACCTCGTCCCGGGTGAACCAGCGGGCCTCGGCGATCTCGCCGTCCGCGAACGTCAGCGGGGCGTCGGGATCGCCCACGGCCGCGAACCCGATCATCACCGAACGGGGAAACGGCCACGGCTGGCTACCGAGGTAGCGGACGTCACGGACGTCGACACCCACTTCTTCCTTGATCTCCCGGACGACGCACGTCTCGAGCGATTCGCCGGCCTCGACGAATCCGGCCAGGATCGAGAACCGCCGCGCCGGCCACGTGGGCTGCCGGGCCAGCAGGACCCGATCTCCGCCGTCGTGCACGAGGCAGATGACCGCCGGATCGGTGCGGGGAAATTCCTCGTGCCCGGTGCTCGTCGAGATCCGCGACCACCCCGACATCGTCGGCTCCGACGGGGCGCCGTCGAGCGCGCTGAAGCCCGCGCTGTCGTGCCAGTTGAGCATCGCGAGGGCCCCGGTGAGCACGCCGGCGTCCGCGTCGTCCAGCGTCCCGCCCAGCATCCGGAGATCGGCCAGCTCGCCGGTCAGCGCCTGCACCCGCACCGCCCACACGTGCCGGTCCTTGCGGATGCCGAGGAACACCGCCCCCCGTTGCGGTTCGGGACCGAGTTCGGTGGCGTCCGCGAACACCAGGCCCTCGTCGCCCACCCGCACCTGTCCGCGGTGATTGACGCGCAGCAGCAGCGCATCCCGCCAGCCCGCTCGCAGCGCGTCCGTGTCCGAACGCAATTCCTCGGCCCGGCCGACAGCGGAGCGGGACAGGAGCGGGGTGTCGTTCAGCCGGAATGCAGTCACGCCGTCGACACTACTGCCGATCAGTTGGCGACCCGACGGATGTACAGCAGTCGGTCGTTCTCCTCGATCGAATCGACCTCCGGCGAGCCGACCCGGATCAACCGCCCGTCCCGCACCACACCGAGCACGATGTCCGCGAGGTGACGCGGGGAGCCGCCGATCTCGTCCCGCTCCACCGGGCGCTCCGCGATCGCGAATCCGGCCTCCGGAGTCAGGAGGTCCTCCATCATCTCGACGACACTCGGCGTCTTCGTGGCGATGCCGAGGAGCCGGCCCGCGGTCTCGGAGGACACCACGACCGAATCGGCGCCGGACTGCCGCAGCAGGTGCGTGTTCTCGGATTCGCGGATCGCCGCGACGATCTTCGCCTTCGGTGCGATCTCGCGCGCCGTCAGCGTCACCAGCACCGCGGTGTCGTCGCGGTTGGCGGCGACGATGATCGCCGACGCGTTCTGCGCGCCCGCCAACCGCAGCACATCCGATTTGGTGGCGGACCCGTGGACCGTGACGAGGCCCTTGCTGGCCGCCGAGTCGAGCACCGCGTGGTCGGTGTCGACCACCACGATCTCCGACGGCGGAACGTCGTCGCCGAGCATCGCGTCGATCGCGGTGCGTCCCTTGGTTCCGTAGCCGATCACCACGGTGTGATTGCGCACGTGCTGCCTCCAACGCTGAATTTTGAACGCCTGCCGGGAGCTCTGCGTGAGCGCGGAGAGAGTCGTACCGACCAGGACGATGAGGAAGAAGATTCGAAGAGGCGTGATCAGGAGAACGTTCACGAGCCTCGCGGACGGTGTGAACGGGGTGATGTCGCCGTAGCCCGTCGTCGACAACGACACCGTCGCGTAGTAGATGCAGTCGAGCAGCGACAATTCGTTGTCCTGCGCGTCGCGGTAGCCCGCCCGGTCGATGTAGACGATGAGAACCGCCAACGCCAACGCCGCCAGGGCGATACCCACGCGGCGGTAGATCGCCCGCGCCGGACTGGTCTGCAGCTCCGGAATCCGGAGCACACCCACCAACGCGAAGTCAGGCCGGTCGGTCAGGGTGTCCGACCTGCTCAATCTCTCACGCAGCCTACCGGCCATATGTTCGTCTCCACGTTGCGCTGAACTCCGACATCGGCTGGCAGCCTAACCCCGATTGCCCCATCGGTGACACGTCGGAGCCTCGTTGTCGCGAACCGAGTCGTTCGGGCAAGCTGACGTCATGCAACGAGAGAGCAACACACCACGACCGAGCCAGAAGCCCGCACTCCGCCTTGCCGCGCTGCTACTCGGCGCGGGCACGATGCACTTCGTCGCCCCCAAGTTCTTCGACTCCACGGTCCCCACCCAACTTCCGGGCGAGGCCCGCACCTACACATACGTGTCGGGCGTCGCCGAGCTCGCCATCGGCACCGCGCTCGCCGTGCCGCGAACCCGCAGGCTCGGTGGCGGCCTCGCTGCACTCCTGTTCGTCGCCGTCTTCCCTGCCAACGTCAACATGGCGGTGGACTGGCTGAAGAGCTCCAAGACGACGAACGTACAGAAAGCCGGTGCGCTGCTGCGTCTTCCGCTGCAGATCCCGTTGGTCACCGAGTCACTGAAGGCTCGGCGTCAGGCCTGACCTCCTCCTCGGGAGAACCGGCGGAACGGAGGAGACGGGCGAGTGCGTCGGCGTCGGGCAGGTGTTCCGGCGCGATCGTCCGTCCGGTCCGCACGTAGTGGAACGCGGCGCGCACCCGCTCGATCGGAACGTCCATCAGCTCGGCCCACGCCAGCCGGTACGCGGCCAGCTGCATCACGACGGCCTTCTCGTTGGCCGCGCTCGGCTCGGCGCCGGTCTTCCAGTCGATCACCGTCCACCCGCCGTCGGGGTCGGTGAACACCGCGTCGATCCGGCCGCGCAGCACCGTCCCCGCCACCGACGTCTCGAACGGCACTTCCACCTCGGTCGGGTTGCGGTCCGCCCAGGACGAGCGCAGGAACGCGTCCTGCAAGGTCGCGAGGTCGGTGTCGGGGCCCGCACCCGTGTCGGCGGCACCGGGCAGCTCGTCGAGGTCGAGCAGCCGGGTGGCCCCGAAGCGGCGCTCCACCCAGGCATGGAATGCGGTACCGCGGCGGGCCAGCGGATTCGGCGGGTACGGCAGCGGACGCCGCAGCCTGGCGGCCAGGGCGTCCGGGTCGGCTTCGAGTTCGACGAGCTGGCTCACCGACAACTGACCGGGTAACACCACCTCGGTGCGCGCATTGGCCCGCGCTTCCCGCTCCGCGAGAAGGGCGTCGACGTCGGCTGCCCAGTTCTCGGGATCGTCGTCCTCGCCGGCCGGTGCCGGCTCGCCGGCACCCTTCAGCGCCGCGACGACCAACGCCGCGCCCCGCTCGACCGACTCCCGGCGGAGGCCGAGCGGATCCCGCGGCCACACAGCCGACTTGGGGGTGCTGGTCAGCGGGTTCTGCTCCTCGGGTTCGGGTGCGGGCGCCCAGATGTCGACGATCCCGATTCCCTCGTGCTCTTCGTCCGTCACCGTGTCGCGCAGTTCGGTGAGGAACTCGGAGGGACCCTTGGGCTCGGTTCCAGATTCTGCCCAGTGGTGACCCGAAGCGAACAGCACCCGTTCGGTACGAGTGAGTGCAACGTAGAACAGCCGGCGGTCCTCGTCGAGTTTGCGCGCGGCCAGCGCCGCCTTGTGCGCCTTCACGGCCTCCTCGAGGTCCTTCCGGTCGTACAGGTTCTCGAGGTCGAGAACGGGCACGCCGTCGGCCGACTCCCCCGGCCGCGCACGATCTCCGCGCAGCGAGGGTGGCAGTTCACCGACGGCACCGAGCCAGGACCCGGACGCCGTCCGCGACGGAAAGACCCCGGCCGTGAGGTGCGGTACCGCCACCACTTCCCACTCCAGCCCCTTCGCCGAGTGCACCGTCAGCACCTGCACGCGATGCGGGTCCACCTCGACTTCGCCCGGCGCCAAACCCTTCTCGACCGACTCCGCGGCCGACAGGAACGCGAGCAGTCCGGTGACGGTGGCCGACGTGCGGCTCGCGTACCCGGCGACGACGTCGGCGAAGGCGTCGAGATGTTCGCGGCCCGCACTTCCCCGCGCCGACCGCCGCGTCCGCGCCTGCGCTTCGATGCCGATACCCAGCGTCCGTTCCACCTCGGCCACCAGCTCGGTGAGTGGCTGCCCGATTCGCTCACGCAGAGACGCCAACTCCGCCGCGACGGCGGTGATCCGTGCGTAGCCGACCTGCGAATAGCGTTCGGCAGGACCGGGATCCGCCAGAGCGTCCGCCAGCCCGGCCTGCTCCGCGTGTTCACCGGGCAGCGCCTCGCCGACGGCGTCGGCCAGAGCGGTCGAATCGGTGACGGCGCCGGTGGTGCCGTAGCCGGTTCCGATGGCCAGTTCGGAGGCTCGCCGCGACAGCGCCGTCAGATCGGCGGCCCCGATCTGCCATCTCGCCCCGGTCAGCATCCGCACGGCGGCACTGCCCGCCATCGGGTCGGCGACCACCCGGAGCATCGCGATGACGTCCGCCACCTCGGGGGTGTGGAGCAGCCCGCCGAGACCGACCACTTCGACCGGCAGACCCCGGGACCGCAGGACCTCCGCGATCGGTGCGGCGTCCGCATTGCGGCGGATCAGCACCGCGGCGGTCGGTGGGTCCTCGCCCCGGCTCGTGGCGTCCGCGTACTGTTCGGCGATGCGGTCGGCCACCCATGCGCGTTCCTGCACGACGTCACCGGTGAGGGCCAGCCGCACATCACCCGGGACGGCCTGTGGTCGCGCCCGCAGCGTACTGACCGACACGCCCCGCTCACGCAGGGACGCCGACGCCATGTTGGCCAGGGCCAGGGCCTCCGGCGGGTTGCGCCAGCTCGTGAGCAGTTCCAGCGTCGGCGCCGGATCTCCGTGCGTCAGCGGGAAATCCGTGGCGAAGCGCGGTAGGTTGGCCGCCGAGGCACCACGCCAGCCGTAGATCGACTGCATGGGGTCGCCCACCGCGGTGAGCGCGAGTTCGCCGTCGAGACCGCCGCCGAACAGGGACGACAGCAGCACCCGCTGCGAGTGTCCCGTGTCCTGGTACTCGTCGAGCAGCACCACCCGGAAGCGTGTGCGCTCGGCGACTCCGACCTCGGGGTGGTCCGCGGCGACCCGTGCCGCCAGCGACATCTGGCTGCCGAAGTCGAGCGCACCTTCCCGGCGCAGAGTGTCCGCGAGACGCTGCACCAGTGGTAGGAGCTCCACCCGCCGGTGCTGGGTGTCGAGGATGTCGAGCAGTTCCTTGCCGGGGCCGCCGCGCTGCCGCGGTCCGGCGGGCAGGGTGTGGACGAGCTTGTCGAGCTCGGTGTGCGCCTCCCGCAGATCGTCCGGTTCGACGAGGTGCTCGGCCAGCTGCCCCGACAATGCGAGCACGGCTTCGGTGACGGACGCCGGATTCCGGTCGGTGTCGAGGTCGCCGTCCCACGAGCTGACCACCCGGTGCGCCAGCTGCCACAGTTCCGTCTCCGACAGGAGCGTCGCCGAGGGTTCGATGGGCAGCAGCAGCCCGTGCTCGGACAGCAGTCGCCCGGCGTAGGAGTGGTAGGTGCTGACTTCCGGTTCGCCCGCGAGGATTCGCGATCGCAGGTCGCCGCTCGGGTCGACCCTGCGGAGCAGGTCCGAACCCGCCAGCCGGGCAAGGCGTTTCCTGATCCGGGCGGTCAGCTGCTGCGCCGCCTTCCGGGTGAACGTCAGCCCCAGCACCGCCTCGGGGTCGACGACACCGTTGGCCACCAGCCACACGACGCGGGCCGCCATCGTCTCGGTCTTGCCCGCGCCTGCCCCCGCGACGACGAGGGTCGGGCCGAGGGGTGCCGCGATGACGGCGGCCTGCTCCGCGGTCGGTGGGTGCTGACCCAGGCCGACGGCGAGTTCCACCGGGTCGATACGGATCGTCATTCCGACGTCACCTGCCGTCCCTCGTCGTGCGCGGGGCAACTCGTGCGCACCGGGCAGTGCCGGCAACCGTCGTTGACGCGGGCGAGGAACTCCGGCCCCTTGGTGGCCGCCGCTGCCGCGTGGATGACCGCGAGCCACGTCTCGAGGTCCTCGTCCGACAGCGGTGCCTGCACCCGCTGGGTCGCGCCTTCCTTCTTGTGTGGTTTGGCGACGAAGACCAGCCGCGCCCCACCGGGTTTCGACGCCGGCTCCCCGTCGATCGCACCGGTCGCCGCCGCCACCTGGTACGCCGCCAGCTGGGCGTGCTGCTGGGCGTCGTCCTTGGTGACCGGTGAGCGGGCGGTCTTCACGTCGACGATGACGGGCCTGCCCTCGGCATCGCGCTCGAGCCGGTCGATCCGCCCCCGCAGCCGGATCGTCGGGGAACCCTCTTCCCGCGGTTCCAGGACGCCGTCGACTGCCACCTCGACACCGACCTCGGTGAGTTCGGACCGGGTGTTACCCAGCCAGGAAGTGAAGGTGGCGAGCATGTCCCGGGTCCGGTCGAGTTCGTGCCGCGAGTACCACTGAGATCCCAGATCGATCGACTCCCAGGCGTTCTCGAGCGCGCGTTCCACCTGATCGGGCGGGATCCGCCCGGCGAGCGCCTGCACCAGCGTGTGCACGAGCGTTCCGGCGATGGCGTGGGTGTTGTCGCCATCCGTCCCGCCGTGCCGTTCGAGCAACCACCGCAGCGGGCACGTGTTGAGCAGGTCGATGGTGGACGGCGACAGCGACACCGGTCCGTCCTCCTCGTTCCACAACGCCACGCCGGTGCTCGGTTCGGCTGTGCCGTACCACTGGTCCGGGTGTGCGCCGCGCACGCCGGCGTCGGCGAGCCGGGCGAGCTGGCGCGCCGCACGTTCCTGCCGGTCGGGATCGGATTCCGCGACGTCCGGATCGCAGACCACGCTGCGCAATTCGGCGACGAGGGCAGGGAGGGCCAGGACCCGGGTCGCCGGATCCTCCCCCTGCACGACTGCCTCCTCGACGTCCGCATCCTGGTCTCCGGCGAGCAGTTCGTCGACGAAACGGGAGTGAACGAGATCGGCGTCGCCGCTGGCGGAGTCGACCGCGGTGACGAGCAGACTCCGCCTCGCCCGGCTGCACGCCACCAGGAACAGCCTGCGTTCCTCGGCCAAGAGCGGTGCGGTGCGCGACATCCGGTCGGCGGCCGTCTCGCTGCCGTCGGACACTCCCGCCGTCAGGTCGATCAGCGCCTCGGTGCCGAGCAGGCTGCCGCGGGCCCGCAGACTCGGCCACAGCCCTTCCTGCACACCCGCGACCGCGACGACGTCCCATTCACGGCCGGCAGCCGAGTGGGCGCTGAGCACCGAGACGGCGTCGACCGGGACCGCGGAGACGTTCCGGGTGGTGGGAATGGCCTGCCCGGTCAGATAGTCGACGAACCCGGCGAGCTGCGCGCGCGGGAGGCGGTCGACGTAACTCGCCGCGGCGTCGAACAGGGCGACCACGGCGTCGAGGTCGCGGTCGGCCTGTGCCCCGATCGGCCCCCCGCGAGCGGAGGCCGCCGACCAGCGGCGTTCGAGTCCGGTGGCCTGCCATGCCGCCCACAGCACGTCCTCGATGCCGCGCCCGCGGTCCAGAGGCACCTTCGCCTTGCGCAGCACGGACAGCACCCGGTTCAGGGATGCCGCTTCGACGTCGGTCAATTTGGCGGTGACCCTGCGGGTGCTGTCGGTCTCGCCCACCAGCACGAGACGAAGGAGCTCCGCCGAGTCGCGATCGCCGCCGGACGCCAGCTCGGCGCGCCGCAGGCCCCGGCGTAGACGCCGGAGCGCCACGGGTTCTGCGCCGCCGACCGGGCCGGCGAGCAGAGCGAGTGCGTCCTCGCCCGTGAATTCCTGCCCCGACAGTGCCCGCAGCACCAGCATCAGTCCCGACACCCCGTGTTGACGGGCCAGCGGCAACTCGGATGCCGCGGTGGTGACGGGCACACCCGCACCCAGCAGGGCGCGACGCAGCGGCGCCAGGACCCGCGGAACCGAGCGCACGATCACCGCCATCTCCGACCACGGCACCCGGTCGAGGAGGTGGGCGCGACGCAGGGTGTCGGCGATGAGCGCGGCCTCCTTCGCCGCCGTGCTCAGCACCCGGACCGAGGTTCGTCCGCCGTCCTGCGCCGGGCTCCAGATCCGGTGCGGCAGATGCCCCGGAAGCCGGGACGTGATCCGGGCCGCCGTGGCCGCGACCTCCGTCGAACTGCGAAAGTTGACCGGTAGCAACACCTGCCGGGGATCGCCCTTGTCGGCCAGCTCGGCGAGGAACGTCGGGTCGGCACCGCGGAAGCCGTAGATCGACTGGTCCGGGTCGCCGGCGACGACCGTGGTGCGGGTACCGGTGCCGACGAGCCGGACGAGTTCCGCGGCTTGCGGATCGAGGTGCTGGGCGTCGTCGACGAGCAGGTGCCGCACCCGGGCACGCTCGGTGCGCAGCAGGTCCGGGTCGGTGGCGAACGCGGTGAGGGCCGCGCCGATGAGTTCGGCGGCGTCGAGCGCAGGCGCCGTGGCCTCGGGGGCCTCGACCCCGACCGCACCGCGCAGCAGCATGCCGTGCTCGTACCGGGCGGCGAACATTCCCGCCGCCACCCACTCGGGACGGGCGTGACGTTGCCCCAGCTTGATCAGGTCTTCAGGGCCGAGGCCCCGCTCGCTCGAGCGCAGCATGAGGTCGCGCAGCTCGACGGCGAAGCCGCCCAGTGCCAGTGCTGGACGCAGCCGTTCGGGCCACATCTCACCGCCGTCCGCGATGTCGCCGTGCAGCATCTCGCGCAGCACGGCGTCCTGTTCGGCGCCGGTGATGAGGCGCGGCGGCGGATTTCCGTGGGCGGCGGCCTGCAGTCTCAGCACCGCGAAGGCGTAGGAGTGGACAGTGCGCACGAGCGGTTCGCGCGTGGCGCGGGGGCCGTGGTGTTCGTCATGGCCGACGAGGGCGCCGGTGACCTCTTCGCGGACCCGGCACGCCGCTCGCTTCGACTGCGTCAGGACGAGCACCGACTCCGGGTCTTCGCCACCGGCGATCCGGTCCACCGCGACGTCGACGAGAAGCGACGTCTTGCCCGTTCCGGGGCCGCCGAGCACCTGCCAGGGATTCCAGCCCAGGCCGAGGGGCGGCGCGGTGAGGACCCGCTGCGTGGCGTCGTCCCACACCCGCGCCTCGCGGACCGGGTTCCGGCGGTGCACGAGCCGGGCACGGGGAACCGACGTCCTGGTGCGCACCGCCGATTCCGTCATGGGTGGCATTCCACCAGAACGGTCCGACATCTCGTGCGGCGACCCGATCCGGCATCATGGGTCACGTGTCAGCACTGAATACGTACCTGTTCGGCGCCGAGGACGGCAAGGAGATCCTCGCCCTGCACGGACTCACCGGTCATGGCAGACGGTGGGAGGCGCTGGCCACCGACCAGCTGCCGGACGCCCGCTGGATCTCCCCCGACCTGCTCGGGCACGGCCGCTCCACGTGGTCGCCGCCATGGAATCTCGAGGCCCACGTCGCGAGTCTCGTCGACACACTCGACGCACACGCGCGGGGACCGGTCCTGGTGGTGGGCCACTCGTTCGGGTGCGCCCTGGCACTGCATCTGTCGCGGGCCGTCCCCGACCGCGTCCGGGGACTCGTGCTGCTCGATCCCGCGATCGGACTCGATCCCGAGCTGATGCAGTCCGTGGCGGATCTCACCATCTCCTCCCCCGACTACACCGACGTCGCAGAGGCCCGGTCCGAGAAGGTGCACGGCTCGTGGGGTGAGGTGGCACGCGAGGTCCTCGAGAACGAGATCGCCGAACACCTGGTGCCGCTGGCGAACGGCCGGGTGAACTGGCGGCTGTCCACCCCGGCGGTCGTCACGGCGTGGGGCGAGCTCGCACGCGAGGCCGTCCTGCCGCCCGCGCACCTGCCGACCGTCCTCGTGCAGGCGTCGAAGGTGCAGCCGCCGTACGTCACACCCGAGTTCCGCAAGGCTCTCACTGATCATCTGGGCGACAACCTCACTGCCGTCGACCTCGACTGCGATCACATGGTGCCGCAGGCCCGGCCCGACGAGGTCGCCGAGCTCGTCCGCACGCTCCTCTGATGGTCGAGTGATGGTCGCGACGACGGAGGAACAGATCGAGGCGGTCCGCGCGCTGGTCGCGGCGATTCCGCCCGGCCGGGTTGCCACCTACGGCGACATCGCCTCGGCGGCAGGCCTGTCCAGCGCGCGGACGGTCGGCTGGATCATGCGTACCGACTCCGCCGACCTCCCCTGGCACCGGGTGCTGGGCGCGTCGGGACGACCGGCGCCGCACCTCGCGCACCGCCAGATCGCGAAACTCGAACTCGAGGGTGTTCCCATCCGGGACGGCCGCGTGGATCTCGCGGCCGCACGACACCGGTTCGATCAGGCCGGCTGACGTCCCGCCGCCTCAGCAGGTGCTCGGCGCGGGATCACCGCGGAACCGGGCGTCCATCCAGTCCAGCCCCTGGGGCAGTCCCAGCGCCGCCGCCGACAGGTGGTCGGGGGTCGGAGTGAGCAGCGTCTGCACCGGAGTGCCCGCGTCGCAGTACCGCTGCAGGGTGGTGTCGATCGAATCGACCGGGATCAGCGCGTCGGTCGGGCTGTGCCATTCGAAGATCGGCGTGGTGGGCACGCCCGGATAGAGCTCCAGGCTGTTCTCCTCCATCACCTTCCACGCTTCCGGGTCGTCCATGAAGTTCTTGTTGTCGGTCATCTGTGATGCGCTGCGCCCGATTCCGAACAGCATGATCTCGTTGGTGCATCCGTTGCCGATCATCTGCTTCATCCAGCGGCCCTGATCGTTGAGCTGGCCGCTGACGTCGATGCGGTCCGGGTATTCGCGTTCCAGCCCCAGCGCGGCGGCCATCGCGAGACCGAACGCGGGGTGCGGGTTGGTGCCCAGCGCCTCCGCCATCTTCACCAGGTTCATCGGGGTTCCGCCTTCGGCGGCGCCGACGATGTTCAGTTCGGGGGCGTAACTCGGGGCCAGCGCCGCCGCCCAGGCCGTGGCCATGCCGCCGCCGGAGTATCCGCCCAGCCCGACCTTGCTGTTCTGCACCTGGAGTTCGGGGACCTGCTGGACGGCGCGGATGCCGTCGAGGGTGATCTGGCCTCCGAGCTTCGCCGCGCCGTACGCCATCCTCGGTCCCAGATGGTCGGGCAGCGCCACTGCCCACCCGCGTGCGAGTGCGATGTTGAGTCCGGCGGCCTCGCGGATCTGGTGCAGCGGGTCGGTGGTGTAGAGCTCGGTGACGATCTTGCACTTGTTGCCCAGCGAATTGATGATGTGCTGGTACGACACCAGCGGACCGTCCGGGACGTGGTTCGGGGGCAGCACGTATGTGGTGTTCGCCGCGATCGGCCTGCCCTCGGAGTCGGTGGTCCGGAACAACAGCTCCCACATCGCGCTACCGGGGAAGTAGTACGACGGCGGCAGCTGGCGGATCTTCAGGACTTCGCCCGGAGCATGGTCGGCGACGTCCGCGGGTTGGATGTAGAAGGGGTCCGGGTCGGCGACGGGGAAGATCGCGTCGGCAGCGGGTGGGGACAGCAAGGGGGGCAACAGCAACGGCGGTTGTGCCGCGGAGGTGCCTGCGCCCACGAGGGCGGCAGTCAGCGCGAGGACCGAGCCGAGTACAGCGGTGCCGAAGGATCTGCGGAACAACGAGCCCATGACATACCCCACAATTCAGCGAGCGGGTCGACGGCATCACTATGCCAGAGCGTCGATAAAGATCAGCCCCTTTCCCGGTACCGAAGTGGTCTCTGACCGATACTTCGATTCACAGGTACTTCACACGACGAGCGTCGGCGTCGCGGACATCGAGGCGTCGCCGGACACGACCAGGGTGGCAAGGACATTCACGGCCGCGGTCAGCTCGGACACCGGCCGCGTGAAGGGCAACCGCTGGTGGTCGTCGAACAGATGACCGGTACCGAACCGGGGCCCGGGAGCCAGGAGCAAGCCCCTCGACCGCGCCGAGGCGACGAGTTCCGTCGAACTCGTTCCGGCAGGAAGGGTGCACCACAGGGACAGTCCCCCGGCGGGCAGCACGTAGTCCCACCCGGGCAACCGCTCGTCCACCGCCGCCGCGAGCGCGTTCCGCTGCACCCGCAGGTCGCGGCGGCGCTGCGCGACCAGGCGGTCGTGCCAGGCGAACAACCGCACGGCGGCAAGCTGATCCAGCACCGAGACCGACAATTGCCTGCGCGCCATGATCTTGGCCATCTGCGCGGTGCGGGCGGCCTCGGCGCGCACCCAGCCGATGCGGATACCTCCCCACACGGTCTTGCTGAGGCTGCCGATCGCCACGGTCGCCGATTCCGGGACCGGGACGCCGAACGGCTCGAGGTCGTCCGAATCGTCCAGCACGAGTTCCGCCGCCACCTCGTCCACGACGGTCACCACGCCGTGGCGGGCCAGGGTCGCGGCCAGCCGCCGCCTGCCTTCGAGAGTCGCCCTGGCCCCCGACGGGTTGGAGAAGTCCGACATCAGGTACGCCACCGTCGGGGCGCTCTGCCGCGCAGCCCGGTCCGCCTCGGCGACGAACGCGTCCGGGTCGGTCGCATCGATCGGCACCGGAACGGGTCTGCCGCCGGCCGCCTGCACGGACTCGACCGCGCCGGGGTAGGTCGGATGTTCGACCAGGACGCGGTCGCCCGCCTCGACCAGAGCCTCGAAGACCACTTCGGTGGCATCGCCTGCGCCACCGGTGACGAGGATCTGGTCCGCGGTGGTGGGTCGACCCCGCCGCGTGTAATGGTCTGCTATCGCCGCCCGGAGCGTCGTCAGTCCGCCGGGGTGGTAACCGTGCTGGGGCATGAAACGGGGCAGCTCGTCGACTGCGTCGAGATACGCCTCCCTGAGCTCGGGGGCGGCCGCAGGCGCGGCGTTGACGAGGTCGATGACACCGTCCACCGGCGCGCCCACCATGCTCCCCCACGCCGGCGGCCCCGACGGCATCGCCACGAACGTGCCCGATCCGTGCCGCGCCGACGCCCAACCGGACTCGCGCAGTTCGCGATACGCGGCACTGACGGTCACCCGGCTGAGCCGCAGCTCCTCCGCGAGGGCCCGTTCGGCGGGCAGCCGGACTCCCACGGCCATCGACCCGTCCGCCACCCTCTCGCGGAGGGCGTCGGCGAGCCCGCGGTACAGCGGTTGCCCGCCGGTAGGCGCCGCACCGAGCAGCACCGCCAACTCGGCTGCCGAGACGCTTCGGACTGGTTCGACACTCATACAGGCCACTTTCCCACAGAGGACTGGAATTCGCGGTCCACTTTGCCCCGACAATCGATACATGCTGGTAATTGGAATCCTCTTGGCCCTCAGCCTGGCGTCGGTGGCCTGGCTCTGCGTCAGCACGGCGCACGGCGGACGGTCCGGGCTCGCCGGACCTCCGCGCAGCCACCTGCACAGCGACTGAGGGTGTGCGGCAGCATGAGGGAATGAACTCTGCCGCACCCGTTCACGCGATCGTCCTCGCCGGTGGACGAGCCACTCGGATGGGCGGCGTCGACAAGCCGGCCGTGGTGGTCGGCGGACGCCGGATGCTCGACACCGCGCTCGACGCCGTCGACGACTGTGAGCGCATCGTCGTCGTGGGACCTCGGCGCGCCGACCTCGATTCGACGGTGCTCCAGACGCAGGAGACGCCGCCGGGCGCCGGGCCGGTCGCGGGGGTGGCCGCCGGACTCGCCGTGCTCGACGCCGAACCGGACGACCGGGTGATTCTGCTCGCGTCGGACCTGCCGTTCGCGGAACCCACGATGGTGGCGGCCCTCGCCGCCGCCGTGCAGGACGCCGACACCGTGTTCGCGATCGACGAGTCGGGCCGCCTGCAGTTCCTGTTGTCCGCGTGGCGCGTCGGCGCGTTGACCGACCGTGTGCGCTCGCTCGGATCGGCGGTCAACCAGCCCATGAAGGCACTCGTTCCGGACACGTTCGACACGGTCCTCTTCCGCGGCGTCACGGACTGCGACACACCGGAGGACGTCGAGCGGGCCCGGAGCAGGGCCGCGGCGACGCCGGTCACGATCGACGAGGCCCGGGACGCGATCCTGACCGCCGTCCCCCCGCTCCCACCGCGGTCCGCGGCACTCGGCACGTCGCTCGGCGCCACCCTCGCCGAGCCGCTGCTCGCCGCCGAAGCTCTGCCGCGCATCGCCGTCTCCGCCATGGACGGATACGCCGTCGCAGGCGACGGTCCGTGGGTGCTGCGCGACGACATCCGGTACGCGGGGAGCTCCGAGGAACTCGAGCTGGCGGAGGGCGAAGCGGCCCGGATCGCGACGGGCGCGCACCTCCCCAGCGGTGCCACCGCCATCGTGCGGGACGAATTCGCCGTGGTGACAGACATTTCCGAGGGACCGCGACTGTCCCGCAAGGAGGACGCCACCGTGCGCGACGACGCGCGGCGGCGGGGGGAGGACTGGCATGAGGGGTACCGGCTCGCAGTGGAGGGCACGGCCGTCACGCCCGCACTCGTCTCCGCCGCCGCGAGCGCGGAGGTGACCACCGCGGGGGTTCGCGGCCCCGTCCGCGCACACGTGGTGGTGACGGGTGACGAGATCCGGCGGGACGGTCCGCTGCGACACGGGCAGACGCGGGACGCCCTGGGACCCGTTCTCCCCCAGTTCCTCTCGTGGTGCGGCATCCGGACGGTCGCCGACACCCACCTGCGGGACACGTCCGACAGCTTCGACGAACTGTTCCGGGAAGTCCGCCAGCCCGATCTGATCGTGATCGTCGGGGCGACCGGTGGCGGCGCGGCCGACCAGCTGCGTGCCGCGCTCGACCGGGCGGAGGCCCGGATCGTGGTGGGGCGGGTGCGGTGCCGCCCGGGCGGTTCGCAGGTGACCGCCCTGCTACCCGACGGTCGGGTGGTGCTGGGGCTGCCCGGAAACCCGTACGCCGCGGTCGTGACGCTCCTGACCACGGTTCCGTCCATCGCGGCCGCACTCACCGGTCGCACCCCGGCGCCGCGTCAGCTGGGACGTATCGCGAATGCGTCCGAGGTCAGTGGCGACGCCACCCGGATCCTGCCCGCCGTCCCGCAACCGGACGGCACGTGGCGTGTCGACCCCGGAATCCGGACCGCGCATCTCGCGGGCCTGATCGACCGCGAGGCGCTGGCGCTGGTCCCGGCGGGTGCGGCCGACGGCGATCTGGCCGAGCTGATCCCGCTACCGCGCTGACGGTTCAGCGCTGGAACGACAGTGTGCGCAGCGCGGCCGGAATTCCACTGCGGTAGCGCTCCGCCACGAGGCCGACGATGGCCGGATCGACACCGAGCGGCTCGGCTACTCCGTCCGCACCGGCATCGGCGAGACGCGCGTGGAACAGTCCGTGGGCCAGGAGATACGACGCGACGAACACGCGATTCTCGCCGTCCGCCCGCAGTCCGGCCACCACGTCGGGGACGCGCGGCTGCGCTGTCGCCACGTAGCCGATCCGGACGCGCGACGCCACGAGTTCCGACAGCAGCGCCGCGGCGCGCCGGACGTCGCGCAGGGCCCGCGGGTCGGACGAGCCGGCCGCGGCGAGCACGACCGCGTCGCCGGGCCGCCAGCCCGCGTCGACCAGCCGCCGCAGCAGGACCTCCGCGAGAACGGGGTCCGGTCCCAGCGCCCGGGTCACGGCCACCGACGGGTGACCGCTGTCCGCGACTTCCCGCGGAACATCGGTGTGGACGTGGTAGCCCGACGCGAGGAACGCCGGGACCACGACGGCGGGCCCGGTGATGTCGCGGAGCACCTCGGCGGGCGACGGCCCGAGAACGTCCACGAAGGACACCCGGGTCGGTCCGACCTGCTCGGCGACGGCGTCGGCGAGCGCGGCGATCATCTCCACGCCCCGGGGACTCCGCGTTCCGTGTGCCACCAGTACCAGTGCTGTCTCGTTCACTGCTGTCCCTCCTCACGTGAATCGACGCAGTCGACGGGGTCGAGCGCGAGGCGATATCCCCGCTTGACCACCGTCTGGACGGCTTTCGGTGCGCCCAGGGATGCGCGCAGCCTCGCCACGGCCGTCTCCACGGCGTGGGTGTCGCCGCCGCCACCGGGCAGCGCCGCGAGCAGTTCGTCCCGCGGCACGACCCGGCCGGGACGGGCGCCGAGTGTGCGCATCAGCGACATGGCGGCGGGGGGCAGCTGCCGCACCTCGCCGTCGACGACGACGCATCCGCCGCGGATGCTCAGCTCGTGTCCGGCGGTCTGGATCTTGTTCGCCCGCCTCGGCAGCTCGTCGGCGATGTGCCGGGCGAGTGCCCCCAGCCGCGAGCGTGCCGGCATCGTCGTCGGCACCTCGAGTTCGCGCAGCGGTCCGGCGGTCACCGGTCCCACGCAGGCCGCGAGCACTCGGTGCCGGAACGAATGCAGCACCATCTCGATCATTCCGGTCTCCTTGGCGCGGGTCAGCAGCGAGGCCACCGCCGGTGCGCTGGTGAAGCTGACCGCGTCGAGTCCGCCGGAGGCGATCAGTTCGATCATCCGGTCCATCGGGGCCTGGTCCTCGAGCGGCGTCCACCGGTAGACGGGGACGGCGATCACGTCGGTGCCCGCGCAGCGGAGCACCTCGCAGAAGTCCGCGACCGGCTCCCATTCCGTGGTGGCACCGTGCAGCTGGACCGCGATGCGCTTGCCTTCGACGCCCTCACCGAGCAGGTGATCGAGCACCTCCGCCGACGACTCCGAGGCGGGTGACCACTCTTCCCGCAGGTCTGCGGCCCGGATCGCGCCCTTCGCCTTGGGTCCGCGGGCCAGGAGGCGGCTCGAGGCCAGTGCGCGGCCCAGCTCCTCCGCTTCGCCCCAGCCGTCCGCGGCCTCAATCCAGCCGCGGAAGCCGATCCCCGTCGTCGCGACGACGATCTCCGGCGGGTTGTCGATGATCTGGCGTGTGACGCGCTCGAGTTCCGTGTCGTCGGCCAGCGGGATGATGCGGATGGCCGGGGCGTGCACGACGGTGGCGCCGCGCCGCGTCAGCAGCGTGGCGAACTCTTCCGCACGCCGGGACGCCGTGATTCCGATCGTGAACCCGCACAGCGGCGTGTCGTCGTTCACGCGTTCGTGCTGTGAACCTGGACGACGCCGGCCCACACCCGCACGTCGTACACGGGCAGCCGCACCGACTCGTCGTCGAGGCAGCGTCCGTCGACCAGCGAGAACACCTGCTTGAGCAGCGGCGACGCCACGGTAGGCTCGCCGGCCCGGTCACCAACGAGGCCGCGGGACATCACGGCCGCGCGCCCGAACGGGTCGATGTTGCCCACGGCGCGCAGCGATCCGTCCTCGAGCAGGAACAGTGCCACCTGCTCCCCGCCCCGCAGCAGCACCGCCACCCCGAGACCGGGAATCAGCTGGCTGAGCGGGCACGCGGACGTCCATTCGAGACGGCCTGACTGGACGCTTTCACGCCTGGTTCCACTGGCACTGTGCACGTTCATGTCGACGACGGTCATCACAGTCCTCCTTCGGGCTGGTGTGTATCCGTGCTTGGATACATCGTTCGGGGTCGGTGTTTCCGCAGCGTTAAGCGGGGATTACTCCGATGTAGAAGCTGCGAATTTCGGCATTCCCATCAACACCGGGACCTTCCGGACGCCCGTGTCGTCGAACGAGACGGTCGGATCGGCCTCCTCGGGCGCGTTGACGAACGACACGAACCGCGACAGCTTCTCCGGGTCCTCGAGCACGCCCGCCCACTCGTCCTTGTATCCCAGAACGTGCTTGGCCATGGCCGCCTCGAGATCGGCGGCGATGCCCAGGCTGTCCTCGCACACCACGGCCTTGAGGTGGTCGAGCCCGCCCTCGAGGGAGTCGACCCACGGCGCGGTGCGCTGGAGACGGTCCGCGGTGCGGATGTAGAACATGAGGTACCGGTCGATGTAGCGGACGAGGGTTTCGTCGTCGAGCCCACCGGCGAGCAACTGGGCGTGCTTCGGAGACTGGCCGCCGTTGCCGCCGACGTACAGGTTCCAGCCGTTCTCGGTGGCGATGACGCCGACGTCCTTGCCGCGCGCCTCGGCGCATTCGCGGGCACAGCCGGAAACACCGAACTTGATCTTGTGCGGGGACCGCAGGCCGCGGTACCGGTTCTCCAGGTCAACCGCCATCCCCACGGAGTCCTGCACGCCGTACCGGCACCAGGTGGATCCGACGCAGCTCTTCACGGTGCGCAGCGACTTGCCGTAGGCCTGACCGGACTCCATGCCCGCGTCGACGAGACGCTTCCAGATCGCGGGCAACTGCTCGACACGGGCGCCGAACAGGTCGATGCGCTGACCACCGGTGACCTTCGTGTAGAGGCCGAAGTCGCGGGCCACCTCGCCGATGACGATGAGCTGTTCGGGCGTGCACTCGCCGCCGGGCATCCGCGGCACCACCGAGTACGTGCCGTTCTTCTGGATGTTGGCCAGGAAGTGGTCGTTCGTGTCTTGCAGACCCGCCTGGTTGCGGTGCAGGATGTGGTCCGAGTCGGTGGACGCCAGGATCGACGCGACGACGGGCTTGCAGATGTCGCAGCCCGAACCCTTCCCGTACTTCGAGATCAGCGCGGAGAACGTGCGCGTGTCCGTGGCCTGCACGATCTCGAACAGTTCGGCGCGGGACTGCTCGAAGTGCTCGCACAGCGCCTTCGACATCACCACGCCGGACGACGCGAGGAGCTGCTTGATGGTCGGCAGGCAGCCGCCGCACGTCGTTCCGGCGTTGGTGCAGCTCTTGACCTGCGCGATGTCGCAGGCGCCGTCGGCGATGGCACCGCAGATCGACCCCTTGGTGACGCCGTTGCACGAGCAGACCTCGGCGTCGTCGGGAAGGGACCCGGCGCCGGGCTTCTCCCCCGCCGGCGAGATGAGCGAGGCCGGATCGCCCGGCAGTTCGCGGCCGACGAGCGGGCGCAGCGACGCGTACGCGGAGGCGTCGCCGACGAGGATGCCGCCGAGCAGCGTCTTCGCGTCGTCGGACACGACCAGCTTGGCGTAGGTGCCCTTGGCGGCGTCGCTGAGAACTACCTCCAGTGCGCCGGGGGTCTGAGCGTGCGCGTCGCCGAAGCTGGCGACGTCCACGCCCATCAGCTTGAGCTTGGTGGACAGGTCGGCGCCCGGGAACTCCGCCGCCCCGCCGAGCAGCCGGTCCGCGACGATCTCCGCGGTGGTGTAGCCGGGAGCGACGAGGCCGTAACACCGTCCCTCCACCGCGGCGCACTCGCCGACCGCGTAGATGTTCTCGTCCGACGTGCGGCAGCCGAGGTCCGTGATGATCCCGCCCCGCTCGCCGACCTCGAGTCCGGCGTCGCGGGCCAGCTGGTCCTGCGGCCGCACACCCGCGGAGAACACCAGCAGCGCGGCCTCGATCACCGAACCGTCGGACAGTTCGACGCTGATCCCGTCCGGACCCTCGGTGATGCCGGCGGTGCCGACACCCGTGTGGACGGTGAGACCGAGGTCGGTGACCAGGTTGGCGAGCAGCGCTCCACCGCCCTCGTCCACCTGCAGCGGCATCAGCCGGGGCGCGAACTCGACGACGTGCGGTGTCATGCCCATCAACTTGAGCGCGTTCGCGGCCTCGAGTCCGAGCAGACCACCACCGACGACGACACCGACGGCGCCGGGACCGGCCGCGTCGGCACGCTTCCGGATGCCGTCGAGGTCGTCGAGCGTGCGGTAGACGAAGCACTCCGGACGGTCGTGCCCGGGGATCGGCGGCACGAACGGGTACGAACCGGTGGCCATGACGAGAGCGTCGTACGCGACGACCTCGCCCGAATCGGTGGTGACCTTGCGGGACTCCCGATCGATGGTGGCGGCCCGGCGGCCGATCCGGAGGTCGACGAGAGCGTCGTCCGGGTAGTCGTTACCCGCGAGCGCAAGCTCCCTGGGGTCCCACGCCCCCACGTAGGAGGACAGTCCCACCCGGTCGTACGCGGGGAGGGGCTCCTCGCAGAGCACCGTCACCGACCAGTCGTCCGACTCGTCGCGCGCACGCAACGCCTCGACGAATCGATGTCCGACCATTCCGTGTCCGATGACCACTGCTGACTTGCGGCTCATGCCGTCGCTCCTTCTAGCTGAATTGCTCGAGTTCATGCGGTACTGCGTGAGGTCACGCCGAGACCGACACCTTTTCGTCGTCGCCGTCGGAGACGGTGAGCCCACGAGTGACGGACGGGCGGCGCAGGAAGACGAACCAGGTGACGAAGATGCAGGCGATGTAGAAGGCGAGGAACACCCAGAACGCCATGGTCGCCGACTTCGCGGTGCCGCCGTAGGACGCGCGCAGCACCAGGTTGATGCCGACGCCGCCGAGGCCGCCGATGGCGCCCGCGAACCCGATGAGGGCGCCGGACATCGCCCGCGACCACGCCGCCTTGGCGTCCCGGCTCAGTCCCTCGAGTCCCTGCGCCTTGGCCTCGAAGATCGACGGAATCATCTTGTAGACCGAGCCGTTGCCGATGCCCGCCAGCAGGATGAGGGTGATGAAGCCGAACACGAATGCCACCAGCACTCCGGCCGTTGCCGCGCCGGGCGTGCCGTCGTCGACGGTGCCCGCGGTCACCAGCACTGCGGCGGCGAGCGCCATGGCGACGAACGTGTACAGCGTGATCTTGCCGCCGCCGATGCGGTCGGCGAGCTTGCCGCCCATCGGGCGCGCGATGGAGCCGAGCAGCGGTCCGATGAAGGCGATCTGCGCGGCGCGCAGCGCAGCCTCCGCGGGGGTGGCGCCACCGGCGAGGAAGTTGATCTGCAGGACCTGGCCGAACGCGAAGCTGAAGCCGATGAACGATCCGAACGTGCCGATGTAGAGGAAGCTGATGACCCACGAGTCGGAGAACTTCAGCGCCTTGGCCATCGACCGGAGGTCGGACTTCTGGTTGCCGAGGTTGTCCATGAACAGGGCGGCGCCGACCGCGGCAACGGCGATGAAGACCAGGTAGACGGCACAGACGATCCAGGGCTCCGTGTTACCCAGGGTGGCGATCACGAGCAGGCCGATCACCTGGATCATCGGGACACCGATGTTGCCGCCGCCGGCGTTGAGACCGAGCGCCCAGCCCTTGAGCCGCTGCGGGTAGAACGCGTTGATGTTGGTCATCGACGAGGCGAAGTTGCCGCCGCCGACGCCGGCGAGGGCGGCCACGAGGATGAACGTCGTGTACGACGCGCCGGGGTTCATCATCAGGTACAGGGTGAACAGCGTCGGCACGAGCAGGACCAGGGCGCTGAAGACGGTCCAGTTCCGGCCGCCGAATCGGGCCGTCGCCACCGTGTACGGGATTCGCAGAATCGAGCCGACGAGGGTCGGGACCGCGACCAGGAAGAACTTGCCCGCCGCGTCGATGCCGTAGATGTCGGTCGGCATGAACAGCACCATGACGGACCAGATCGACCAGACGGAGAAGCCGACGTGCTCAGCGACTACCGACCAGATCAGGTTCCGCTTGGCGATGTCCTTGCCGCCCGCCTCCCAGGCGTCGACGTCTTCCGCGTCCCAGTGCTCGATGTAGTGCTTCTTCACCCGGGCCTCCTCGTTGTGTGGGAGACCCAAAGGTAGAAAACCGGTGTTGCGGCGGTGCTGCGGTCGGTGACCGCGACGTCAACTGATCCTCACTTTTCAGCCGGGCCGATGTGAGGTTTCCTGCATGTTTCCTAGGCGTGTCGAAGAGCGTCCTGCGGCTCCGAATCGACGTGCCAGCTGTCCTCGAGCATGCGCGGCTTGCACGCCTGGAACGCAGCGAAGAGGAGGATCACCACACCGAACGTCAAGAATCCGAACGACAGGGTCCACCCGCCGGAAGCATCGTGGAACACCCCGAACAGTAGTGGACCGAGGCACGCGACGGCGTAGCCCACGCCCTGGGTGAAACCGGACAGCGTCGCGGAGCCGATGTGGCTGCGCGTGCGGAGGTTGATCAGCGTCAGCGACATCGGGAACGTGCTGGGCCCGAGCCCGAGCAGCACGATCCACAGGATGGGCGCGCTCATGGGGGCGAGCAGGAGGCCGCTGAAGGACACGAGGTAGCAGACCGCGCACCCGATCACGACCGGGAACGGGTTGCGCATGCGCGCGCACAGCGTGGGGGCGCCGAACGCCGCGACGAGGCCCATGAACGAGAACAGTCCCACCATGGCACCACCGAACGCCTCGCTCGCGCCGGCGTCGGACAGGATGTCGGGGATCCAGGTGAACATCGAGTACGTGATCATCGACGTCATCCCGAACATGCCGGCCATGCCCCAGCCGACGGGCGACCGCCAGGCCTTCCCGTGGGGACGGTCGGCCGGAACGTCCGCGGGCGGTTGCGCCGTCACGACCACGGCGCGACGTCGTTCGCGGGTGAGGAGGAGGATCCACGGGACCGCCGCGGCGAAGCCGAGGAGCGCCCACACGCCGATCGAGACCCGCCAGCCGAACGCCTCGGCGAGCGGGACGGCCACGAAGGCGGGCGCGATGGTGCCGATCTGCACGCCGACGATGTAGACCGAGCTCATCACGGCCAGCCGGTCGGAGAAGTAACGCTTGACGAGCGGCGGAATCACCACGTTGCCGATTCCCATGCCTGCCAGCGCCAGCGCCGACAGTGCCAGCAACGACCAGGTGTCGCTCATCAGGGCTCTCGTGAGCATGCCGACCGCGGCCATCAGCATCGCGACGAGGGCGGTCCGTTCCAGGCCCCACCGCTTGGCGATGAGCGGCGTCCCCAGTCCGAACAGCGCGAACATCGCCGTCGGCACCATTCCGAACACCCCGACGACCGTCGGCGAGAATCCGATGTCCTCCCGGATCTGCGAGGCAAGCGGGGTGAACGAGGTGACCGCCAGCCTCAGGACGAGAGCAGACATGGCGATCGCACAGAAGACGAGGAGGCGGCCGCGTAGAAGAGTCACGAGATAAATCATAGGATGACAGGATGACCTTTGGAAAACCCGTGCGCCGCTCGAGTCTGATCTCACAGGTCACCGAGCAGCTGCGCGACGAGATCTGCAGTGGTCGGTGGGCGGTGGGCGAGAAGATCCCCACCGAGACCGCGCTGTCCGAACTCACCGGGACGGGACGCAACACCGTCCGCGAGGCGGTGCAGGCGCTCGTCCACACCGGGCTGCTCGAACGGCGGCAGGGATCCGGCACGTACGTCGTCGCCATCTCCGACGTCGGGGGCACACTGGGCAAGTACTTCGCCGGCGCGCACGAGCGCGATGTCACGGAACTGCGGCAGGCACTCGACGTCACCGCCGCAGCCCTCGCCGCCCGGCGCCGCACCCCGGACGACGTCGCACGCTTGAAGGGTCTCCTCGACGAGCGTTCCCGGTGCTGGGCCGAATCCGACACGGAGTCCGCCGTCGCGGCGGACGTCGCCCTGCACCGCGCGATCGTCGAAGCGAGTCACAACGCCGTGTATCTGGAGTTCTACGACTCGCTGCTGCCCTCGATCGCCCAGACCGTCGACCGGCACGTGCACGCGACCGGTGCCGGGTTCCACGACGAGCACGGGCGTCTGATCCAGGCGGTGGTCGACGGGGACGAGGCCGCCGCGACCACGGCCGCGCGCGACCTGTTCGCGGAGCTGCTCACCTAGAGCAGGAGGCGCACCACGTCGGCCGTGCGGGCGAGTCCGGGAAACGCCTCCGCGGTCGACCGGGGGTGCAGCACGTGGACGGCGAGCCTGAACAGCACCGCACGCAGAAGCATCTGCGGCCACTCGGGGAGATCTTCCCAGCGCCCGATGAGGGCCTCGTCGGCCCCGCCCCAGGAGATGGCGTCCACCACGGCCACCGCCGCCGCCCACGACGCGGGACGCCAGTACGGCGTGATGTCGGTGATCCCCGGCGCGAGCGCACCGGCGAACAGGACGGTGCCGAACAGATCTCCGTGGACCAGCTGGTCGGGGCTCGTGACGGGCTTGCGCAGCGTCGCGAGCCCGGTGATCAGTTCCAGGCTCTTGCGGCCGTCGGGGGACGGCGTCTCGAGCTGTTCCGCACCCTTCGCGCTGCGCAGCGGGATCTTCTCCCAGGCGGCCCGATCTGCCGCCACGAACACGTCGACCTCCGCCCACGGCGCGACCGGGGGCTGCACGAGGAACCGGGGACGGTCGAGCTGCGAGGTGGCGGCGTGCAGCCGGCCCGACATCGACACGACCTCGTCGTGCCGCGGCTCGGGTGTGCCCTCGATGAACGTGTCGGCGCGCCACCCGGAGACCACGTACCTGCCGTCGGTGGACCGCACGGGGCGCGCGAGCCGCACCCCGTCCACCTCGAGCGTCTCGCGGACCTTGGCGGACCATGCGGCGCGCGCGTGGTCGGCGACGGCTGACAGGACTACGTCTCCACAGAGCCACCCGCCGTCCCAGTCCGCACCGAGTGGGATGGGCTCGACTTCCCGGAGGCCGAACGTGGAGCACACGTGCTGAGGGGGTTGGCCTGTGCTCACGGACTCAACGCTACCGCCGGGTGGGCCGGTGACACTGCAAGGCGCGCTGGCCCGGAGATCGCAATCACGCCACGACGAAGGTCAGACGAAGGTCAGTAGACGGGCAGGCTGGTGTCCACCTGTTTCGCCCACGCGATCACGCCGCCCTGCAGATGTGTGGCGTCCGAGAAGCCGGCCTTCTTCAGCGCGGCCAGCGCCTCCGCCGACCGGACGCCGGTCTTGCAGTGCAGCACGATCGGCTTGTTCTGCGGAAGCTCCGACAGCGCCTCGCCCGACAGGATGCGGTCCTTCGGGATCAGCACGGCACCGGGCAGGTGGACGATGTCCCACTCGACCGGCTCGCGCACGTCGATCAGTTCGATCTCCTTGCCGGAGTCGAGGAGGTCGCGCAGCTCCGTGGCCGTGATGGTAGAACCGGCCGCCGCCGCCTGCCCCTCGTCGGACACCACACCGCAGAACGCGTCGTAGTCGATCAGTTCGGTGATCGGGGTCCGCGCGGGGTCGCGGCGCAACGTGATGGTGCGGTAGGTCATGTCGAGCGCGTCGTAGACCATCAGCCGGCCGAGCAGCGATTCCCCGATGCCGGTGATCAGCTTGACGGCCTCGGTGGCCATGATCGACCCGATCGACGCGCACAGCACACCCAGCACGCCGCCCTCGGCGCACGACGGCACCATGCCCGGCGGGGGCGCCTCCGGGTACAGGTCGCGGTAGTTGAGTCCCCGACCATTCGGCGCATCTTCCCAGAACACGGACGCCTGGCCCTCGAATCGGTAGATCGAGCCCCACACGTACGGCTTGTGCGCCAGGACGGCCGCGTCGTTGACGAGGTACCGGGTGGCGAAGTTGTCGGTGCCGTCGAGGATCAGGTCGTACTGCTCGAACAATTCGACGGCGTTGTCGGGCTCGAGCCGAAACTCGTGCAACCGGACGTCGACGTTGTCGTTGATCTCACGGATCGAGTCGCGCGCACTCTCGGCCTTCGGACGGCCCACGTCGGAACGGCCGTGGATCACCTGTCGCTGCAGGTTCGACATGTCGACTTCGTCGAACTCGACGATGCCGAGCGTCCCGACACCCGCCGCAGCCAGGTACAGCAGGGCGGGCGAGCCGAGGCCGCCCGCACCGATGACGAGGACCTTCGCGTTCTTCAGGCGCTTCTGCCCTGCCATGCCGACGTCCGGGATGATCAGGTGCCTGCTGTACCTCGCCACCTCGTCACGGGAAAGTTCGGCGTCCGGTTCCACCAGCGGCGGCAGTGCCTCGGTGGTCTTCACAGAACGGTCAAGCGACACGGTCCACTCCTGACGATTGCGCGACAGCTTCCGATGCGTCGGACAGCATTGAGTTCAACGCCCCGACGGGGTCCATTCTTCCCCTCCCGCCGGCAGTCGCGGGGGGCGGCCCCGGCTCACGCCCTCGGGAACGGCCACGGATTGAAATGGCAGGTCAGACCGTTCATCGGGACGACACCCTCGGGGTCGAGCTGCGCGATGTCGTTGTTGGCCGTCCCGAACGTCTGCTGCATCATCACGGGCGCGAGGCCGCCTTCGGTCTCGCACGGCTGGTGGTCCTGGTAGCCGATGGCGTGCCCGATCTCGTGGTTGATCTGGTATTGCCGGTACGACCCGATGTCCCCCTGGAACGCGATGGCACCCCGCACCCAGCGTGGCTCGTTGAGGACGACGCGATCGATGCCGGGGTTGTAGCACGACACCTCCAGCTGAATGTCGTAGCCGCATGCCTCGCGGATGGTCATCTGCGACGTCAGCGACACCCGGAAGTCGGGGTCGCCCTGGTCGACGCGGCGGAACGCGAACCGCGGGTCCTTCGTCCAGCTCTTCGGATTCGACAGGGTCTGGTCGACCATCCGGCCGAACGACTCGTCGCCGCCGAATCCGGACGTGTCGACCCCGTCCTCGATCTCGACGCTGTACGTGAATTCCCGTTCGGTGCCCTGCCCGACCTTGGTCCCGCTTCCGGGAACCACGTGCCACGTGCCTGCGCCCACCGCCGTGAACGGACCGCCCTCGGGCAACGCGCCCGAGGGAAGTTCGGCGGCGAAGTTTCCGTCGGCTTCCGGGGGGATCCCGATGACGCTCGAACCGTCGGTGTCGCGGGACAGGGTGCCGAATCCGGGGGTGTCGGTCTCGGCCGTCGTCTCGTTGCCGCCGGTGTCCCGGACCGCGTCGACCACGACGAGAACGGTGACCACCAGGAGGATCGGGATGGCGTAGGCGCGCCACCCGTAGGTGGAGACGAACCGGCCGATGCGGCTCTGCTTCCTCGCCTGCCGCTCGGGGCGCGGGTTCCTGGGCCTGCCGACGTCGCGGCTGGTCGGGTCCCATTGCGCGCGGAGTGGTTGATGCGATTGCGCCTGCGGTGCCGACTGCGAAGCGCGGGGACGGACGTCACGCTGGTCGATGCTGCGCGATCGTCGCTCCCCGTCCTCGGAGCTCTGGGGAGCCCGGCCGCGGACACGCGGTCCTCCTCGGTCAGTCACGCAGCCCAGAATCTCACAGTCCGGCACCGCCCCGTCCCAGCGCACCGTCCGCAGGTCATTCGGCGTGTCACGCAGATGCGATCCGCAACGTCGCGGCTACCCGGATCACCAGGTGCCCCCGACCCCCGCAGGGCCCCAGTTACCGGTCAGGCAATATCCTTGACCGGGCGAGTCCAGCGAGTCCACCATGAACGGTTCACTACGCGCGGGTATCGTTCACACAGTTACACAGAATGTGACGCGGAATACTTGTGCAGATTGGAAGCGCTATGACTGAACTCGCGGATCGGACGAACTCCGATCGCGATGCCACCCCCGGAAAGGGCACCGGGGCCCGTCGCAGCACGCGACTCCCCCGCGACGCCCGGCGACTGCAGCTACTCGCCGCAGCCAGCGAGGTCTTCGTCACACGCGGATACCACGCTGCCGGTATGGACGAGATCGCCGAGTGCGCCGGTGTGAGCAAGCCCGTCCTCTATCAGCACTTCCCCGGAAAGCTCGAGCTGTACGTGGCGGTGCTGCAGAGCTATGTCGACAGCCTGATCTCCGGCGTCCGGCAGGCGCTGCGCTCGACCACGGACAACAAGCAGCGTGTCCGCGCCGCGGTGCAGGCGTTCTTCGACTTCGTCGACAACGACTCGCAGGGCTTCCGGCTCGTGTTCGAGTCGGACCTCATGGGTGAACCGCAGGTGCAGAGCCGCGTCGAGCAGGCCACCGAGGCGTGCGTGGACGCCGTGTTCGACCTCGTCAGCCACGACTCCGGTCTCGACCCGTACCGCGCCCGCATCCTCGCTGTCGGCCTCGTCGGCGCGAGCCAGTTCACCGCGCGGTACTGGCTCGAGGCGGCGCGCCCGATCCCGAAGGAAGAAGCGGTCGACACGACGGTCACGCTCGCGTGGGGCGGTCTGTCCCGCGTGCCGCTGCATCCCGAACAGCGCTAGCCACGACGCACGAGAAAGGGCCCGCAGTCGAGTCGACCGCGGGCCCTTTCTCGTGTGTTCACTTGGTCGGAGCGAATCCGACCTTGCGGATATCGGACGGGCCGATCTCCACGTAGGCGATCTTGCTGGACTGCACGAGGTACTTGCGTCCCTTGTCGTCCTGCAGAGACAGGATCCCGTCGCCACCGGTGAGGGCGTCCGAGACCAATGTCTCGACCTCGTCCGGGGTCTGCTCGCTGCTGACGATGAGCTCACGCGGGCTGTCGATTACACCGATCTTGACCTCCACGGTCAACCTCCGAACTCTCCGAGAAACATCAGCTGTCCTGGCAAGGCTAATGCAGCGGCCGCCGCCGGTGCGCGTCTGTGGGCTGTGCCCTGAGCGAACATGCCGTCAGACAAGCATGACGGCGGTGCCGTCAGACCAGGCCCAGCACGGCCATGCGTTCGGCGTGCATCTCCTGCATGCGGTCGAACAGTGCGACGACACCGTTGAGGTCGCCGGACGCGGAGATGACGAGTTCCGTCAGCGCCTCCCGCTGCGCCAGGACGAACTGCGCCTGCGTGATGGCCTCCCCGAGCAGTCGCCTGCCCCACAGCATGAGGCGGTCCTTGTCGCGGTTGCTGGCCTTGATCGCCTGCTGCACCTCGTGGACGACGAACTCCGAGTGGCCGGTCTGCGAGAGCACCTCCTCGACCGTCCGCGACACCTCGGCGGGCAGCGAGTGCCCGATCTCGCGGTAGAAGTCGGCGGCGATCCCGTCACCGACGTAGGCCTTCACCAATGCCTCGAGCCACGTCGACGGGGTGGTGGACGCGTGGTAGTTGTCGAGGGCACGGACGAACGGATCCATCGCCTCGAAGATGTCGAAGCCACGCGCGGTCAGCGCCGTCTCGAGCATCTCGAAGTGGCCCATCTCGGCGGCGGCCATGCTCGCGAGCGCCACTTTGCCCTGCAGGGTCCGCGCCATCTGCGCGTCCTCGGACAGCCGGTAGAACGCGGAGATCTCGCCGTACGCGAGGACCGCGAAGAGTTCACTGACGCCGGGGTGATCAGCGGGAATGGTGGAATCAGAGGATGCAGGCGTGTTGGGCTCCATGGCGCCACAGCCTAGTGCGTCGCCCAGTGATGTTTGCCATGCGTAACCGGTTGTGGGGCGTTCTCCGGCTACAATGATCATGGGCAACCGCTCGTCACCACGTTCGCCTCCATGGAGAACGCGGTTTGAGTGATGATCGATCACGATCCGATCAGCGGTTCCCACCGATAATGTGCGCGCACCTGATCGACGGTCCCAGCCGCGCCTCGCCGAAATCTTCGATTTCTGCGCTGAGGCAGAGGCAGGATCGACTCGGAAGAGGACATCGACGAGCGTCGACTGGGAAATCGGGCCGACCAGCGGCCTGGCCCTTACCTCGTGCGTGCGTGCAGCTACGAGGAAGGCCAGTCCCCTGAGCAAGATCACTGTCGACCATGAAGACGACGCAACCGAAACCACGCTGTCGGCGCAACTCGACTCCACGCACGTCGCCCCCACGTTCGCCGAGCTCGGAGTTCGTGACGAGATCGTCCGCGCTCTCGACGAGATCGGGATCGAGCGCACGTTCGCGATCCAGGAGCTGACGCTCCCCCTCGCCCTCGCCGGCGACGACCTGATCGGTCAGGCCCGTACGGGCATGGGCAAGACGTTCGGTTTCGGCGTCCCGCTGCTCCACCGCATCTCCAGCGGCACCACCGGGACGGCCGCACTCGACGGCACTCCCCGTGCGCTGGTCATCGTCCCCACCCGCGAGCTGTGCATCCAGGTCACCAAGGACCTCGAGGGCGCCGCGAAGTACCTGAAGGGCGAGAAGAACAAGCTCGAGGTCCTCGCCATCTACGGTGGCCGCCCCTACGAGACGCAGATCGCGACGCTCCAGAAGGGCGCCGACGTCGTCGTGGGCACCCCGGGCCGTCTGCTCGACCTCGCCAACCAGGGTCATCTGATCCTGGGCAAGGTCGAGGTCCTCGTTCTCGACGAGGCCGACGAGATGCTCGACCTGGGCTTCCTGCCCGACATCGAGCGCATCCTGGGAATGGTGCCGGACAAGCGTCAGACGATGCTGTTCTCGGCCACCATGCCCGGCCCGATCATCACGCTCGCCCGCACGTTCCTCACCCAGCCGACGCACATCCGCGCCGAGCAGGCCGACGACTCGGCGGTGCACGACCGGACCAGCCAGCACATTTACCGGGCGCATGCGCTCGACAAGGCGGAGATGGTGGCCCGGGTGCTGCAGGCCGACGGCCGCGGCGCGACGATGATCTTCACCCGCACCAAACGCACCGCCCAGAAGGTCGCCGACGATCTCGCCGAGCGCGGCTTCTCCGTCGGCTCCGTGCACGGCGACCTCAACCAGGTTGCTCGCGAGAAGGCGCTGAAGGCATTCCGCACCGGGAAGATCGACGTGCTGGTCGCAACGGACGTCGCGGCGCGCGGTATCGACATCGACGACGTCACCCACGTCATCAACTACCAGTGCCCGGAAGACGAGAAGACGTACGTCCACCGGATCGGCCGCACCGGCCGCGCGGGCCGCACCGGCATCGCCGTGACACTCGTGGACTGGGACGACATCCCCCGCTGGCAGCTCATCGACAAGGCTCTCAGCCTCGGCATCCCCGATCCGGCGGAGACGTACTCCAGCTCCCCGCACCTGTTCGAGGAGCTGTCGATCCCGGCCGACGCGACCGGCACGATCAAGCGCCCCCGGGTGGAGAGGGCCGCAAAGGCCGCACCCGAGCAGAGCGAGAACACGGGCACGGAGCAGAGCGAGAACACCGATACCGAGCAGGGCGAGAAGGCCGAGCGCACGGAGCGTCCGGCACGCACCCGCACCCGCCGCCGCACCCGTGGTGGCCGCCCCGCGGACTCCGTGGGCCCCAAGTCCGTCTCGCCGGAGCCGACGGCACCCGAATCCTCCGCTCCGAGCGGGGACACCGACGGCGAGGGTGCCTCCAAGCCCCGCCGGCGTCGTCGCCGCCGGACCACCAAGGTCGGCGCCGCCGCGACGACCGCGGAGTAAACAACCACCGTGCTGGCACCTGAGCGGCGCTCGCGCGCCGATCTCGTCGTCGCTGCCGGAATCGCCGTCGCGGTCGTGGTCGCCCTCACCGTGGTGTGGTTCCGCAGCGATGCCCGGGGCACCACCTCCGTCACCGCCGCCGAGCCGCCGCCTGCACTCGTTACGGCCCTGACGGTTCCGGAGACGCTGAGCCCGATCTGGGACTCCGCCAGTTCCGCCACGACCGCACCCCTCGTCGTCGGTGGTGCGGTCGTCACCGCCGACGGCGGGGACGTCGTGGGACGGGACCGGATGTCGGGTACCGAGGTGTGGCGGTACGAGCGTGATCTCGACCTGTGCGGTGTGACGGCGTCGTGGGAGAAGGTCGTGGCCGTCTACCGCGACGACCGCGGCTGCTCCCAGGTCACCGAACTCGACGGCGGCACCGGCGAGCGCCTGGCGCAGCGCAGCAGTGACGCCGATTCGGGGGTGACGCTGAAGGCCGACGGAACGTATGTGGCGTCCCTCGGCGACCGCCGGCTGGAATTGTGGCGCTCCGACCTCGTCCGCACGGTCGAGTACGGACGGGTGGACGCGCCGGTGAATCCCAAGAAGCAGCCACGCAGCGGGTGCACGCTGATCGACGTCGGTTCGAGCAGCAGCCGGCTGTCCGTTCTCGAACGCTGCCCCGGCGAGGTGGCCGATCGTCTGACGGTCATGAACCCGTCGCCGAAGGACAATCAGGAGCCCGAGGAGTACGGGTCGAGCGTCCTGGCGGGGGTGGATGCGGGCGTCGAGGGTGCACGCATCCTCGGGGTGTCGGGCGAGACCACGGCCGTCTATCTCCCCGCGGGCACGTCGTACGGACCGCGGATCGGCCTGTTCGACGGCACCGGCAACGCCGTGTCCGAATATGCGCTCTCCCTCCGGGTCGGACCGGATCCTGTCACGTCGACGAGCAGTTCGGTGGTCACCTGGTGGACCGGTTCGGACGTGGTGTCGCTCGGCGCATCCGATCTCGCACCGCGCTGGGTCTTCCCCGACGCTCTCGGCCCGGGAGCCGTGATGGCCGGAAACCTACTGGTTCCGGTGGAATCCGGCATCGCCGTGCTCGACCTGTCGACCGGTGCGGTGCTTCGCACGATCCCGGTGGCGCGTGACGCCGCGGCGGGGCCGATCACCACGACGGTGGCCGGCGACGTCGTGCTCGAACAGCGCGGCGACGATGTCGTGGCGCTGCGCTGAGGTCGCTGCTCACGCGGGTTCGGCGAACACCACGAGATAGCCGTCGAGATCGCGGATCCAGATCTCACGATGTCCCGCATTGGGATTGACGTGCACGTCCGTGACCACGTCGGCACCCGCCTCGCGCACCCGCGCGACGGTGCCGTCGAAGTCGGGGGTCTCGAACCAGATCGCCACCCCGTTTCCCCGCGGGAGTGACGGATCGCCGAGGGTGCCGTGGTGGTGGCCCTCGTCGAGCCGGTGCAGTTGCAGGATCATGTGCCCGTCGACGAGGAGTTGCTCGTAGTCCGGTCCACCGTGGCCGCTCCGCGCGCCGAGTACCTTCCGGTACCACTCGCCTGCGCGTTCGACGTCGTCGACGGCGAGGAGCGGCTGAGCCCGCATCGTCAGGGTGTTGCTCTGAGGCGTATCCGAGACTGTCATGGCCCCGACGTTAACGCCGTGTGCTCCCCGGCACTTGGACGAATGAGCATGCCGTCAACGGAAAGTGGCGCGGTACGCGGACGGTGAGACGCCGACCGTGCGCGAGAGGTGTTGTCGCAGCGACGTCGCGGTGCCGAAGCCCGCGGCCGCGGCCACGTCGTCCACCGGCAGGTCGGTGTTCTCCAGCAGTTCGCGGGCCCGGGTGATCCGCTGTTCGAGAATCCACTGCGTCGGCGACATCCCCGTCTCGGCCCGGAATCGCCGGGTGAACGTGCGCACGCTCATCGACTCCCACGCGGCCAGCTCCCGCAGCGACAGCGGTTGATCGAGATGCGACAGTGCCCGGGTCCGCGCCCGCGCCGTCGACGCACCGTCGGCCTCCGGGACGGGCTCGGTGATGAACTGCGCCTGGCCACCGCTGCGATGAGGCGGCACGACCGTTCCCCGCGCCACCTCGTTGGCCACCGACGCACCGTGGTCGAGACGAATCATGTACAGGCACAGATCGATTCCGGATGCGACGCCTGCGGCGGTGAGCACGCTGCCGTCGTGTGTGTAGAGCACGCCGGGGTCCAGGTGCACGTCGGGGTACAACCGCCGGAACGCGTCCGCCGACTTCCAGTGCGTCGTGGCACGCCGGTTCTCGAGAAGGCCGGCCGCCGCGAGGACGAACGAGCCGGTGCAGATCGATGCCACCCGCGTGCCCGGACGGATGTGCGCGAAGGCGTCCGCGAGGCGCCGGGGCAGGCGCCCGTCCTCCGGCGGGTCGTAGTCCTGATCGGATGCCGGGATCACGACGGTGTCGGCCGTGCCGAGCAGTGCCGGACCGTGCTCGACCGAGAGCGTCACGTCGGTGTCGGTCCGGACGGCGCCAGGGGTGAGGGCGCACGTGAGGACCTCGTACAGCGCCTCGCCGTCCCGCGATCTCGCCTCACCGAACAGTCGGTGGACGATCCCGAACTCGATCGGGAGCAGACCGTCGCGCACGAACACGACCACGCGATGGCGGCGCACACTCCGCCCGTTCCTCGGTTCGGACATGGCCCGATTATTTCACATATCGTCCCGCAGGCCACTGTCGTGACCACGTCCACGCGCCCATGATCGGAAGGGTCGGCACGACAGAGCGGAAGGTGGACCATGAAGATCCTGTGGGTATCGGCACATCCCGAGCCGGAGTCCCTGAACGCGGCACTCCGCAGCGACGCTCTCGCGGCGCTGCGCGGCGCCGGCCACGACATCCGGACCTCGGACCTGTACGCGATGCGATGGAACCCGGTGGTGACGGCAGCCGATTTCGGACACGACCCCCACCATCGCCTCCTGGTCGGCGCGCGGTCGGGTCAGGCCCTGACCGAGGGCACCCTGGCCCCCGACATCCGCGCCGAACATCGCAAGCTCGCGTGGGCCGATGCGGTGATCGTGCAGTTCCCGCTGTGGTGGTACGGATGCCCGCGATCCTCAAGGGCTGGTTCGACCGGGTCTTCGTGGAGGGCTACGGCTACGGACTGCGCCGCGAGGACGGTTCCACCCGGCGGTACGGCGACGGAACCCTCGCAGGCAAGCGGGCGATGACGGTCGTCAGTTTCGGCGGCAGTGCCGACAGCGCGGGCCCGCGCGGGATCAACGGCCAGATGGACGAACTCCTGTTCCCGATCCACCACGGAATCTTCTGGTACACGGGGATGTCCGCACTGCCCCCGGTCCTGATCGACAGCGCGGACCGGTTGCCCGCCGAGCACTACCCCGGCGTCGCGGCGCGGCTGATCGATCGCCTGTCCGGCCTGTTCACCGACCCGCCGTTGCCTTTCCGCTCACAGAGCGGCGGCGACTACGACACCAGGTTCGTCCTGCACGAGGACCGCGCGCCCGGCGTCACGGGGTTGCGCGCCCACTACGCCGACGCGGATTCCGGCACGAGTGAATCGGCGACCGAAGTCCGCACTACCGCGGGATGTAACGTGTTCTAATTCACGGCATGGCAACCTACGTGATCACCGGCGCCGCCTCGGGCATCGGGGCGGCGAGCCGCCGCATTCTCGAGTCCGGCGGTCATACCGTCATCGGAATCGACCTCGCGCACACCGACGTGACGGCCGACCTGTCGACCCCCGGCGGACGGGCTGCGGCCGCCGACGCCGTGTCCGAGGCAAGCGGCGGCGTCGTGGACGGACTCGTGTGCTGCGCCGGACTCGGGTCGCTGTCCCACGTCCCGGGCGGCACACTCGTCGCCGTGAACTACTTCGGGGCCGTAGAACTCGTGACGGCCCTGAAGCCCGCTCTCGAGCGCGCGGGCGGCGCCTCGGTGGTGGTGATCTCGTCCAGTAGCACCACCACGCAGCCGGGGATTCCCGAGAATCTGGTGACCGCGTGCCTCGACGGCGACGAGACGGAGGCGGTGCGCATCGGCGATGAGGTGACCGCCATCCCGGCGTACCCGGCGTCCAAGCTCGCGCTGGCCTGGTGGATTCGGCGTGAAGCGGTACGGCCCGAGTGGATCGGCAACGGCATACGACTCAACGCGATCGCGCCGGGCATGATCGACACACCGATGACCAGCGGGGACGACCTCGACCCCGAACTCGCGAAGGCGCTGGATTTCTATCCGGTGCCGCTGGGCCGGCGCGGCCGCCCGGACGAGATCGCCGCGCTCGTCGAGTTCCTGCTCGGACCGGGGTCGACACTGTTCTGCGGCAGCGTCGTCTTCGCCGACGGGGGCACGGACGCCCAGTTACGCCAACAGGATTGGCCCGCCGCGTGGAATCCGACGCCCGAAGAACTTACTCGGCACTTCCAGGCGAAAACGTAGCGAGCTCGGATCCCGCCCAGTGCTTGGCGAGGTTCTCGGCCAGGTCCCGGTACGCCTGGGCACCCTTGTTCTTGCGCCCTGCCAGCACGGTGGCACCCGACGCCGTCGCTTCCGCGAATCGCACCGTCCGCGGGATCGGCGGAGCGAGGACCGGCAGGTTGTAGCGGTCGGACACGTCGGAGAGCACGTCCCGGCTGTGTGTCGTGCGGGCGTCGTACAGCGTCGGCAGCGCGCCGAGCAGGACCAGGTCGGGGTTGGTGATCTGCTGCACCTCGGTGACCGTCCGCAGTAACTGCCCCACACCGCGGTGGGCGAGCGTCTCGCACTGCAGCGGCACCAGTACCGACTGCGCCGCCGTGAGCCCGTTGAGAGTGAGCACACCGAGTGACGGCGGACAGTCGATGATGATCGTGTCGTAGTCGTCCAGCAGCGGCGCCAGAGCGCGCTTGAGGGCGAACTCGCGACCGGGACGCATGAGCAGCAACGCTTCCGCGCCCGCGAGGTCGATCGTCGCAGGCAGGAGGGCGACACCGTCCTCGGTGTCGATCACGGCGTCTTGCACCGCCAGATCACCGGTCAGCACCTCGTGGACGGAGGCGTCCAGGCGGTCCGGGTTGTGCCCGAGGGAGAACGTCAGACACCCCTGCGGGTCGAGATCCACCACCAGAACCTTCTGGCCCAGCCCGACGAGGGCTGCGCCGAGAGAAGCGACCGTGGTGGTCTTCGCGACCCCACCCTTCTGATTTGCCACTGCAAGAACCGTTGTCACGGCTCGATCCTTACCTACTTCGTCCCCGGAGGCGAGCCATACACGCAGATTGACTGACATGATGGATGGATGCCACCCAGTGATTCGCCGCGCGGCCGTCGGATCGTCCTCCTCCGACACGGCGAAACGGAATGGGCCCGTTGGGGTAAACACACCGGTCGGACCGACGTCCACCTCACCGAACTGGGTGAAGCCCAGGCACGGCGGGTGGGTCCGGCAATGGACGCTCTCGAGCTGCGCGACCCCCTCGTCATCGTCAGTCCGCGGCAACGCGCCCGGGAGACGGCGGAGCTGGCGGGATTGAAGATCCAGCGCACCTGGGACGCACTCGCCGAATGGGATTACGGGATCTACGAGGGCATGACGACCCCCGAGATCAGGCAGCAGGTGCCGGACTGGACCGTGTGGACGCATCCGTGCCCTCGCGGCGAGCAGGCCGAGCAGGTGCACACCCGGTGCGACCTCGTTCTGTCCGTCGCGCATTCGCAACTCGTCGACCGCGACGTGATCCTCGTGGGGCACGGCCACTTCTCGCGCGCGCTCATCGCTCGCTGGGCGGAGCTTCCGATCAGCGAGGGACGCCGGTTCGCGATGTCGCCGGGCGCGTACTCCGTCCTCGGCTTCGAGCACGGGGCGCAGCAGGTGGTCAGCCACAACGTGACAAGCGAGGAAGGTGCCCGATGATCAGACGCGCAGTACCCGAGGACGTCGCCGCGATCACCGCGATGATCTACGAACTCGCCGAACACCAGAGGGCCCGCGACGAGTGCACCGTCACCGCCGACCAGATCGACGACGCCCTGTTCGGCCCGCAGCCGTCCACGTTCGCCCACGTCGCGGCGAACGACGACGACCGGGTCGTCGGGATCGCGGTGTGGTTCCGGAACTTCTCCACCTGGGACGGAACACACGGCATCTATCTGGAGGACCTGTTCGTCAGCCCGTCCGAGCGCGGTTCCGGGCACGGCAAGGCCCTGCTCGCCACACTCGCGAAGGAGTGCGTCGACAACGGCTACACGCGACTGTCGTGGTCGGTGGTCAACTGGAACAAGCCGTCGATCGCGTTCTACGAGTCGCTGGACGCGCACCCGCAGGACGAATGGACCACGTACCGGCTCACCGGGGATCCGCTCGGCCGCCTCGCGTCCGAGGTGAGTTAGCGGTCCGACGGGTTGTCGGCGTCGGCCTCCTGGCCGTACTCGGCAGCCATCCACTTCGACGTCGGACTGCTGAACAGGCACCCGAGGGCCGCCACCACGACGACGCCGAGCAGCACACCGAAGAACGGCTGGTGCGAATCGGTGAGCAGCGACCACGCCACCGGGAGCAGGAGCAGTTGGGCGACGATCGCGATCGCCCGCCCCCAGCGCCGGCCGAAGATCAGGGCGAGCCCGGCGGCGAGCACGGCGCCACCGAGAATCGCGAACCAAGCCGCGGTGCCGTATCCACTGCTGACGCTCTGGTCGTGTCCGAGGAGTCCCCGGATCACCAGCACCACGGCGACCCCGACCGCCACCGCGCCCTCGAGCGACACCAGGGCGCCCGCCGCGCGGACCGTGGTGGGCGTGGACTTGCTGAGAGACGGCTTCGGCACGTCGGCCAGCCTAGAACACCCCGTCGCCGGCGGCCTCGGACGGTGACACGTGCCGCCCCGGCTAGGCTTGGGCCCCGTGCGCGCGCTGCTGATCGTCAACCCCAATGCCACATCGACGACCCCGGCCGGGCGTGATCTCCTCGCCCACGCGCTGTCGAGCCGGGTGCGGTTGACGGTCGCGCACACGACACACCGGGGTCACGCCGCCGAACTGGCGCAGCAGGCCTGCGTGGACGGGATGGGCCTGATCATCGTCCACGGCGGAGACGGCACCGTGAACGAGGTGGTCAACGGACTGCTCGGCACCCCGGAACCGAAGTCGATGAGCGCGGTGACGGTGGGGCCGATCCCCCCGATCGCCGTCGTCCCCGGCGGGTCGGCGAACGTGTTCGCCCGTTCGCTCGGCATCGCACCCGACCCGGTGGACGCCACCAACCAGCTCATCGACCTCCTCGCCCGCAGGCAGCGGCGCAGGATCGGTCTCGCGCACTGCGACAATCGCTGGTTCACGTTCAACGCCGGTCTCGGCTGGGACGCCCAGGTGTGTGAGGCGGTCGACATGCACCGCAAGAATGGGCGGCCGGCCACACCGGCGCAATATGTCCGCGCGGCGGTGCGCGTGTTCTTCCGATCGAAATACGCGGAGCCGACGCTCACCGTCGAGGTTCCCGATCGCGATCCGGTCGAGGGCGTTCATTACGCATTCGTGTCGAACGCGAGTCCCTGGACGTATCTGAACAAGCGGGAAGTGCACACCAATCCCGACACCACCTACGACACCGGCCTCGGTGTCTTCGCGATGCGATCCACCGCGATCCTCACGACGCTGCGGGTGGCCCGCCAGCTCCTGACCCCCGGAACCCGCCCGAAGGCGAAGAAGCTGGTCCGGGTCGACGACGTGCCGTGCGTGCGAATCACCGCGTCGGAGCCCATCGGACTGCAGATGGACGGCGACTACATCGGACTTCGCAAGGTCGTCGAGTTCGTGTCGGTGCCCGAGGCGCTGGATGTGGTCGCGCCGGCGCGACCCTGAGCAAATCTCGAGAATCCCCGTTTTCACCTAGCGGGAAGTGTCTGCACGGGGTACAAAGGACGGCGCGCCTCGAAGGGCAGCCTAAGTACGTGAGCTCCCCCACGGTGCGGCGGTTTTCTATTGACATCCCGCCAGTTCGTGAAAGCATTCACAAGCAACAGTGCGGAAACATTCTCTACGCACACATGAACTCATGAAGACGAAACGGTGCATTACGCACCCAGTTAAGGAGCAGAAGGATGGACTGGCGCCACAAGGCAATCTGTCGCGACGAAGACCCCGAGTTGTTCTTCCCTGTGGGCAACAGCGGTCCGGCTCTCGCGCAGATTGCTGATGCCAAGGTTGTCTGCAACCGCTGCCCGGTGACCGCCGAATGCCTCTCGTGGGCACTCGAGTCGGGCCAGGACGCCGGTGTGTGGGGCGGCATGAGCGAAGACGAGCGTCGCGCACTCAAGCGCCGCAACGCTCGGACGCGTGCCCGCACCACCGTCTGATACTTCGGAAGAAGACGGGCCCGGCACCACATGGTGCCGGGCCTTTTGCTTACCCGCCGATCAGTACCGCGGCCCACGACGGCCCAGCGGCACGCGTAACACGGCATCCGTTCCACCGTCCGCCCCGGGATGCAGCCCGAGGGAACCGTTCAGCTCGGCGGCCACCAGGGTCCGGACGATCTGCAGACCGAGACGGTCCGACCGCTCGAGGCTGAAACCGGGCGGCAATCCCCTGCCGTCATCGTGGATCACGACGTCCAGCCACCGCGCGGAGCGTTCGGCCCTCATGGTGACCGTGCCCGGAGCGCCGGGCTCGAAGGCATGCTCGATCGCGTTCTGCACGAGTTCGGTCAGCACCATCACCAGCGGCGTGGCCCGCTCCGCGGAGAACACCCCGAAGCTGCCTTCTCGCCGGACCTTGATCGGCGTACTCACCGTCGCCACGTCGGACAGGATCGGCACCAGGCGGTCGACGACCTCGTCGAGGTTCACTTCCTCGTCCACCGACATCGACAGTGTGTCGTGCACGAGGGCGATCGAGGTGACGCGGCGCACCGATTCGCTCAGCGCCTGCCTGGCTTCCTCGTTGTTGGTGCGTCGGGCCTGCAGTCGCAGGAGCGCCGCCACGGTCTGCAGGTTGTTCTTCACCCGGTGATGGATCTCGCGGATCGTCGCATCCTTGCTGAGCAGGGCGCGATCCCGCCTCTTCACCTCGGTGACGTCCCGCACGACGACAGCGGCGCCCACCCGCTTCCCACCGGGTTTGAGGACCAGCGCCCGGAGCAGAACGGTCGCTCCCCTGGCCTCGATCTCCATGCGGCGGCCCGGCTTGTCGGCGATGGTGTCGCGGATGTACCCGGCGACCTCCTGCGACTCGAACGGATCCGTCACGAGCGACCGCGTGGTGGCGGCGAGGTTCTGGCCGATCAGGTCCGAGCTGAGCCCCATCCGGTGATAGGCCGACAGCGCATTGGGACTCGCGTAGACCACGCTGCCGTCGGTGTCGAGGCGGATGAAGCCGTCGCCGGCACGCGGACTCGAGTTGGTGTCCGACCGGGCCTCACGGATCGGGAAGGTGCCGTCGCTGATCATCTGGCACAGATCCTCGGCGCAGTCGAGATACGCGACCTCGAGCGGGCTCTGCGCCCGCTGATGCGACAGGTTGGTGTCCCGGCTCAGGACCGCGATCACCTCGCCGTTCCACCGCACCGGAACCGCTTCCCCACGCGGCGGCAGACCCGCGTGCCCGCCGCCGTCCTCGGGGCGCACGACGCGGCCCTCGAGCAGCGCCTGCAGCACCTGCGGGTGTTCCGACTCCGACACGACGGTCCCGACGACGTCCTCCGGGAACGCAGTCGACGCGGTGGTGGGCCTGCAGTGGGCGACGCAGATCACGGTGCCGGTGGCGTCGGTGGCCGCGGAATCCGTTCCGACCCAGAGCAGGACGTCCGCGAAGGAGAGGTCGGCGAGCAACTGCCATTCACCGACGACTCGCTGGAGATGATCGACGGCCTCGCCGGGCAGGTCGGTGTGTTCGGCGAGCAGGTCGCTCAGTGTGGACATCGTCGGTGGGTGTCAGCTCAGGAGATGACTGCGATCAGGTCGCCCTGCTGGATCACGTCGCCGACCTTGACGTCCACGGACGTGACCGTGCCTGGCTCTTCGGCGATGACGGGAATCTCCATCTTCATCGACTCGAGGATGACGAGCGTGTCGCCTTCCTTCACCTCGTCACCCGCGCTCACCACAACCTGATACACCGTCGAAACCATTTCGGCGCGCACGTCTTCTGCCATTGTGATCCTTCACTCCCGGGTGTCGAGAAAGCCCTGTTGCAAGGACACCCAACCACACGTGGAAGACTGTGGTGAAAAGAAGGGAGATCTACTCATGGGTAAGCGTGGTCGTAAGAAGCGCAGTCGCAAGGGCAACGCCGCAAACCACGGCAAGCGTCCCAACGCCTGACGCGCCGTAGAACGCACCAGGGGCCGGAAAGCAGCGATGCTTTCCGGCCCCTGATTGCTGTTCTGACGGATTATGCGTCGGGTTCCGTATTGGTGATGAGGATCGTCCGCCGCAACTCGATGGAGAGCCGCTGACGCAGGCTTTCCGGCGCGTGCTCACCGCCGCACTTGCGGTTCACGAGGCTCTTCACCTTCTCCTCGATCCCGTACGCCTCGAGGCACGACCCGCACTCGTCGAGATGTCTCTGCAGCCGCGCCCTCGACGCCTCGTCGCATTCACGGTCCAGCATCAGCCAGACGTCTGCGATGACGGCGGAGCAGTCGAGCTGCTCGAATTCGTCCTGCTCGCTCACCGAGAAACCTCCTGCTCCGCACTCACTACACTGTCGCCGGGCACCTCGTCGGTGCCCCCACGGTTGAATCCACGTTCGCGTGCGACATCGGCGAGCAGACCCCGGAGCTGCTTGCGCCCGCGGTGCAGCCGCGACATCACGGTCCCGATCGGGGTGCCCATGATCTCGGCGATCTCCTTGTAGGGGAAGCCCTCGACGTCGGCGTAGTACACGGCCATCCGGAACTCCTCCGGCAGGGCCTGGAGCGCTTCCTTGATGTCGTCGTCGGGGAGCGCGTCCAGCGCCTCCACCTCGGCGGACCGCAGACCGGTCGACGAATGTTCCGCCGTCGCCGCGAGCTGCCAGTCGGTGATCTCGTCGGTGGGGTACTGCGCGGGCTGGCGCTGCTTCTTGCGGTACGAGTTGATGTACGTATTCGTGAGAATCCGGTACAGCCACGCCTTGAGGTTGGTGCCCTCACGGAACGAACGGAACGCCGTGTAGGCCTTCACGTACGTTTCCTGCACGAGGTCCTCGGCGTCCGCCGGGTTCCTGGTCATCCTCAGAGCAGCACCGTACAGCTGATCCAGAAGTGGGAGCGCATCCCTTTCGAAACGCGCGATCAACTCGTCCTGTGGTTCGGCCTGGTCTGCCGTCGGACGGTCATGTTCCTGCACGCTGATCCCTTCGGTCGCCGTGGGCGTCAACGTTACCGCCAACTGCAGACGCGACGTGGGCTCCATCACCGAGGACATCACGATACGGACCACTCCCTTCGATGCACTGTTCTTCTGCAGGTACCAACACGCCTCCCGTCCGCTGTGTTCCCGACCGCGTGGCAGAGTGTCTGTCCATGGCCGGAACTGCCACTCCCGCGACGAAGCTGCTCGTCAAACATCGCATCGACCACACCGTGCACAGCTACGCGCACGATGCGCGGGCGGAATCGTACGGTTCGGAGGCCGTCGACGCCCTGGGCGAGACGGTCGGCGTCACCGCACACCAGGTGTTCAAGACGCTGGTGATCAAGCTCGACACCGGCAAGCTGGCGGTCGCGGTCCTGCCGGTGCCGGAGAAGCTGTCGCTGAAGGCGGCGGCCGCGGCGCTGGGCGCGGGCAAGGCGGTGATGGCGGAACGCACCGACGCGGAACGCTCCACCGGGTACGTCTTCGGGGGCATCTCACCGCTCGGACAGCGCAAGGCGCTCGCGACGGTCGTCGACGCGTCGGCGCTCGACTGGGACCGGGTGCTGTGCAGCGCCGGCAGGCGCGGACTCGAGATCGAACTCGCGCCCGCCGACCTGGTGCGGCTCAGCGGAGCCGTCACCGCCTCGGTCACAGCAGGCTGATCTGCTCCCCCACCTGCTCTTCGTCACGACCGGCCGCGTCGGGGTCGAGGAGTTCCGGTCCGTTGTTCTTCACACTGTTCACCAGCGTGGACACCCGCCGGACGGTGATGTCGGCGATCGCGTCGGGTGACACCGCGAGCAGATCCGTCGACGCGGGGTGCTCGGGATCGAGCCACGCGGTCCAGCGGTCGCGGGGCATCACGAGCGGCATCCGGTCGTGGACGTTCTCGAGCTGGGCGGCCGAGTCGACCGTGATGATGCTGCAGCTCAGGACCGGCGGTGAGTCCTCGACCGCGGGATCGTGCCAGACCGACCACAGCCCGGCCATGTACAGGCGGGAGCCGTCCTCCGGCGACATGTAGTACGGGATCTTCTTCGCCTTGCCGGGCTTCTTCCCGGCTGCTGCCGCATCGACCTCGGTCTGCCACTCGTACCAGCCGTCCATCGGAACGAGGCAGCGCTTGTACTTGAACGCGTTCCGGAAGGCCGGTTTGGTGTCGACCGAATCCGCTCGCGCGTTGAAAAGCACCGGCCCCTTGCCGAGCTCCTTCGTCCAGGACGGCACGAGCCCCCACCGCATCCGCCGGATCCGCCGGGCGTCGTGACGGTCGACCACCGTCAGGACCTGTGTGGTGGGCGCCACGTTGTAGTCGGGCGGGCTCTCCTCCTCGCCCGCCTCGTCGATCGCATCGAGGTCGGCCGCGAGTGTCGCCGGATTCGCAGTGGTCGCATACCTGCCGCACATGCCCACCAGAGTGGCACGAACCACCGACACCCGCGACACACCGCCCACCCCGCCCGGCGACACGCCCGATAGGCGAAGATGGAGACCGTGAGCCTGAGCCTGTGGAACGCCCCCCGTGCCGAAGCGCCCGTCGTCGCGACGGTCGCCCTCCCCGGATCGAAGTCGATCACCAATCGCGCGCTGATCCTCGCCGCACTCGCGGACGGTCCGTCCACCCTCACCGGGGCATTGCGCAGCCGGGACACCGACCTCATGATCGGCGCGCTCCGCACGCTCGGCATCGGCATCGAGACGGCCGGCGCCGACACGACGCTGCGGGTCACCCCCGGTCCTCTCCATGGTGGTGCGGTCGACTGCGGCCTGGCGGGCACCGTCATGCGGTTCCTTCCCCCGGTCGCCGCGCTCGCGAGCGGAACGGTTCACTTCGACGGGGACGAGCAGGCGCGCACCCGGCCCCTCGACACGATCCTGGACGCGCTGCGCGGTCTCGGCGCGGACATCGACGGCGACTCCCTCCCGTTCACGGTTCGCGGTGGGGGTTCGCTGCGCGGTGGACGGGTCACGATCGACGCGTCCGGCTCGTCACAGTTCGTCTCCGGGCTGCTGCTGTCGGCGGCCGCTTTCGACGAGGGCGTCACGGTGCATCACGACGGCAAGACGGTGCCGTCCATGCCGCACATCGACATGACCGTCGAGATGCTGCGGGAGTCGGGTGTCGAGGTCTCCACCCCGGCGACGGGCGGGGAGGCCGACACGTGGCGGGTGAGCCCCGGTGTCGTCCGGGCCGTCGACCGGGCGATCGAGCCCGACCTGTCGAATGCCACCGCCTTCCTGGCCGCCGCCGCCGTCACCGGCGGTGAGGTGACGGTTCCCCTGTGGCCGAGCAGGACGACGCAACCCGGAGACGCAATCCGCGACATTCTGCTGGCGATGGGCGCTGACGTCCGGCTGGACGGCGCGAACCTCACGGTCCGCGGTCCGCAGCAGCTGAACGGCATCGACATCGACCTGCACGACGTGGGCGAACTCACCCCGACCGTCGCAGCGCTCGCCGCACTCGCACACGGTCCGTCGCACCTGCGGGGCATCGCGCATCTGCGCGGCCACGAGACCGACAGGCTGGCCGCACTCGCGCACGAGATCAACTCGCTGGGCGGGAACGTCACCGAGACCGAGGACGGCCTCACGATCGTCCCGGCAGACCTGCACGGTGGGACGTGGCGCTCCTACGCCGACCACCGGATGGCGACCGCGGGCGCCATCGTCGGGCTGCGCGTCGACGGCATCCGGATCGAGGACGTCGGCACCACGGCGAAGACCCTGCCCGGTTTCGAGAACCTGTGGGCCACAATGCTGTCCGCCGGTGCGGGCACCGAGCGGAAGGCGAGCTTCTGAGTCGCAGGCAGTACGACGAGTCCGACGTCCGGGTGCGCCCGGGCCGAGGAACGCGCCCGCGCACGAAGACCCGGCCGGAGCACCTCGCGGCGGAGTCGGCGATGGTCGTCTCGGTCGACCGCGGCCGGTGGGGTTGCGTGCTGGGCGGCGACCCCGACCGCCCCCTCGTCACCATGCGCGCCCGGGAACTGGGCCGCACCCCCATCGTGGTCGGCGACGAGGTGAGTGTGGTCGGCGATCTGTCCGGCAAGCCCGACACCCTGGCGCGGATCGTGCGGGTGGCCGAGCGCTCCACGGTGTTGCGACGCACCGCCGACGACACCGATCCGTACGAGCGGATCGTCGTGGCCAACGCCCAGCAGCTGCTGATCGTGGTGGCGCTGGCGGACCCGCCGCCGCGGACGGGATTCGTCGAACGTGCGCTCGTCGCCGCGTATGCGGGCGGGTTGAGTCCCATCGTGTGCCTGACGAAGAGCGATCTCGAGCCGCCCGAGGAGTTCGCGAGCGCGTTCGCGGACCTCGATGTCCCCGTCGTCGTGGCCGGTCGCGACGATCCGGTCGACGAGGTCCTGTCGATGCTGTCGGGCCGCCTCACCGCGCTGATCGGCCATTCGGGGGTCGGGAAGTCGACTCTCGTCAACCGTCTCGTGCCCGACGCCGACCGGGCCGTCGGCGTGGTCTCCGGCGTCGGCAAGGGCCGGCACACCTCCACGCAGTCGGTCGCGCTGCCGCTTCCGACGGGCGGTTGGGCGATCGACACTCCCGGTATCCGGTCGTTCGGACTTGCCCACATCTCCCCGGAGAACGTGGTGGCCGCGTTCTCCGATCTGGCCGCCGCCATCGAGGACTGTCCGAGAGGATGTACCCACCTCGGCCCGCCCGCGGACCCGGAATGCGCGCTCGACCTACTGGAGGGCAAGGCCGCCAAACGCGTCGACGCGGTCCGTCACCTCCTCACGGCCATCGCGTCCAACGAAGCCTGGTGAGGGACGAACCGCGTCTGTAGCGGAACTTTCTAGCGGGACAGCAGCGCGCGCAGACCGCGGCGCTTGCGGGTGCGCTTGATCGCGGTACTCAGCCCCTGACGGCGGCCGGTCACGGGATCGATTGTCGCCGTGGTGTTTCCACCGAACTTGCGCTCCGACGCCGTCTCCGGCGCGTCATCCGCGGTCGCCTTGAGGTACTTGTTCGGCAACGACAGCTTGGCGATGGTGCGCCACGACTTCGCGTACTGCACGAGGAAGGGCCCGGTCGTGTACGGCAGGTCGTACTTGTCGCACAGTTCCCGCACCCGCACGGCGATCTCCGCGTAGCGGTTGCTGGGCAGGTCGGGGAACAGGTGGTGCTCGATCTGGTAGCTGAGGTTGCCGGACATGAAGTCCATGAGCTTGCCACCCTCGATGTTCGCGCTACCGAGCATCTGCCGCAGGTACCACTGGGCCGGCGTTTCCTTGTCGATGTCCGCCTTGGTGAATTTCTCGGCGCCGTCCGGGAAGTGCCCGCAGAAGATGATCGCGTTGGTCCACACGTTGCGGATCATGTTCGCGGCGATGTTGGCGGTGAGTGTGCTCTTCCACGCCGGACCCGTGACCGCGGGGTGGATTACGTAATCCTTGAGGATCTGCTTGCCGACCTTCTCACCGACCTCGCGGAGCTTGCGCTGGGTCTCCTCGCTCGGCACGCGCCCCTTGGCGACCTTACCGAGTTCGAGATGCTGCGCCGCGATTCCGTACTCGAAGAACAGCGCGAGCAGCGTGTTGTACAGGAGATTGCCGGTGTTGAACGGCTTCCACCGCTGGTCGCGCGTGACGCGCAGCAGTCCGTATCCCACGTCGTCGTCCATGCCGAGGACGTTGGTGTACTTGTGGTGAATGTAGTTGTGCGTCTGCTTCCAGTGAGCGGACGGTCCCGTCACGTCCCACTCCCACGAGGTGGAGTGGATCTCGGGATCGTTCATCCAGTCCCACTGGCCGTGCATGACGTTGTGGCCGAGTTCCATGTTCTCGATGATCTTCGAGAGGGACAGCATGGCTGTGCCCGCCAGCCAGGCGGGACGCCGCTTGCTCGCGAAGAGGATGGCTCGGCCACCGATTTCGAGGGAACGCTGCAGTCTGATCGTGTTTCGCACGTACCGCGCGTCACGCTCCCCGCGGGACTCTTCGATATCGCGCCGGATCGCATCGAGCTCGCGTCCGAGCGACTCGATGTCGGCTTCGGTGAGATGTGCGTATTCCTTGACGTCTGCAATCGCCATGGGGGACCTCCTCCTGGCTGGGTCGACAGTTCGCACCCGAAAGGCGCTGACTCGACCTACCGTACCGTAAGTTACGACACCGTAGGTTACCTGAGTGTAGGTGTGAGTGAAATCACCGTCGACGTCGGGGAATCTTGGCCTCCGCGCGGGCGCGCAACGCCGACAACAGACCCCGCCGCTGCCCCGTGACGGGATCCGTGCGCAACGTCTCGACCATCGCGGCACCCGCATCACGGGCGTCGCGGAACTTGCGTTCCGAGGACGTCTCCGGCGCGTCGTCCGCCGTCGCCCGCAGGAACCGGTCGGGCAGGGCGAGCTTGTGGATCGTGCGCAGAGCCAGCAGGTACTGCTTGGCGAGCGAACCCGTGGTGTACGGCAGGTCGTACTTCTCGCACAGCGCCCGCACCTTCACGGCGATCTCCGGGTACCGGTTGCTCGGCAGGTCCGGGAACAGGTGATGCTCGATCTGGTAGCTGAGGTTCCCGCTCATGAAACCCATGATCTTGCCGGAGTCGAAATTCGCGCTGCCGAGCATCTGGCGGAGGTACCACTCGTGCCGGGTCTCGTTCTCGTACTCGTCCACCGTGAACTTCTCGGCACCGTCTGGGAAGTGCCCGCAGAAGATCACCACATAGGCCCACAGATTCCGCACGAGGTTGGCGGTGGCGTTGGCCGTCAGCGTCGACTTCCACGCCGGCCCCGCGAGCACCGGGAACAGGAGGAAGTCCTTGCCGACCTGGCGGAAGATCTTGCGCCCGAAATCCTTGTTGGCCTGGGAATTGAGCTGACCCTTCTCCGCACCCTCCAGCTCGGCGGCGAACGTGAGGTCGTGGAGCGCGATCCCCCACTCGAACGTAGCGGCCAGGATGATGTTGGCGAAGGGCTGCAGCAGATTGATCGGCCGCCACTCCTCGTCGCGGGTCATCCTGAGGATGCCGAACCCCACATCGGAATCCATTCCCACAATGTTGGTGAACGTGTGGTGGGAGTAGTTGTGCGCCCGCTTCCAATGCTCCGAGGGGCCCGTCTGATCCCACTCCCACGACATGGAGTGGATCTCCGGATCGTTCATCCAGTCCCACTGGCCGTGCATCACGTTGTGGCCGAGTTCCATGTTCTCGATGATCTTCGAGAGGGAGAGCATCGCGGTGCCCGCGAGCCAGGCCGGGCGGTAGCGGCTTCCGAACAACGCAAGCCGGCCACCGAGCTCCAACAGCCGTTGCGCCCTGATGGCCCGGCGGATGTAGCGGGCGTCGCGAACGCCCCGCGAATCCTCCACGTCGAGCCGGATCGCATCCAACTCACGCCCGAGCGATTCGATGTCCGCTTCGGTCAGATGCGCGAACTCTTTGATGTCGGTGATCGCCACCGTGCTCCTCCGTCTGGTGAGAGTCCGAGAATAGCGGAGTCAGGTGAACAACACGCTCACGCTCACGCGTCGAGCGTGCAGTCCCCTGCCGCCGCGGAGATACAAGTCTGGACTCGGTCACCTTCGGCGTGCTGCTTGCCCGACCTCAGGTCGATCGCATGCCCGGCGAGAATCGGCACGACACAGGTCTGGCAGATACCCATCCGGCAGCCGAACGGCATCAGTGCCCCGACCTGCTCACCGGCCTCGAGGAGAGTGGTGGCACCGTCGATCGACACGGTCTTGTCGGCCTTGGCGAACGTGACGGTCCCGCCCTCGCCGGACGTGTCCGCGCGGGAGACGGCGAACCGTTCGAGGTGCAACTTGCCCTCGATGCCCTCGTCGCGCCACAACGTCTCGATCTCGTCGAGCATCGGCAGCGGCCCGCAGGCCCACGTCTGCCGTTCACGCCAATCGGGACACACCTCGTCGAGCGAGGACAACGCGAACTTGCCCTGGCTGCGGGTGAGCTGGATCTTGCACCGGAAGTCGTCGTGCTCCTCGTGGAGCCGGGTGAGCTCGTCGGCGAACATCACGTCGGCGTCGGTGGGGGCCGAATGGACGTGGAAGACGTCGGGGAGCTGACCGCGCCGGTTCATCGTGCGCAGCATCGCCATGACGGGTGTGATGCCGCTGCCCGCGGTGAGGAACAGGATCCGCTCCGGCGGCGGATCGGGCAGCGCGAAGTTGCCCGTGGGCGTCGCGAGCCGCACGATCGTTCCCGAGGGCACGCCGTTGACGAGGTGACTCGACAGGAATCCCTCGGGCATCGCCTTGACGGCGATGGAGATGAGCTTGTCGTCCCAGTTCGGCGGCGACGTGAGGGAGTACGAGCGCCAGTGCCAGCGACCGTCGATGTGCAGACCGATGCCGATGTACTGGCCGGGCTCGTAGTCGAAGTCGAATCCCCAGCCCGGCTTGATGACGATCGTGGCCGAGTCCGCCGTCTCCGCGCGCACCTCCACGATCTGTCCGCGCAGTTCGCGAGCCGACCACAGCGGGTTGGCCAGGTGCAGGTAGTCGTCGGGCAGCAATGGCGTCGTGAGCCGTGCCGCCGCACCCCGCAACCAATTGAGCTTGGACCGCTTGGCGGGCACGACCGCTGCTGCGGGCGCCTCGATCCAATCCTTCAGACCCATCCGACCTCCACCTTTTCCGTCATGACCTACGCTACCGTAGGTTACCAAGCTACGGTACCGTAGGTTACCCCGAGGTAAGAGGACGGACCGGTCAGAGTAGTTCGAGAAGGAACGGAAGCTCCTGGGTGGCGTACCACGCCAGGACATGATCCTCCGCGTCACCGAGAACGAACTCGGCGTCCGGGTCCCCGAGATCCGCCTCGTCGATCGCCGACACGGCCCGTTCGATGTCCGGCTCCGCCTCCGCGAGATCCACGTGCACCGACGCGACCGTGCCGATCGTCACCGGACCGGGCAACCGGACCACGGCGTCGTCGAGGTCCGGTCGCGGCGTCACGTCGTCCACGTCCGCGGCGACCACGGCGCGACGGAAGCGAACCCCGTCGCTCCCGCTCTCCCCCACCCGGCCCGCAATCAGTCGCAGCGAGGCCCGGGCCGCCTCGGCCATCGCGACCTCGGCCAGTTCTTCGTCGTCGCCCGACGAGTACGCCTCGCGGAGCGTGGGGGTGACGGCGAAGGCGGTACGGCTCATCGGATCGAACTCCCGGTCGGCGACGAGCCGCTGAAGGATCTCGATCGTCGCGGGAACGTACACCCTCGTCATGCGTCACCCGTCATTCGCACCGCGGACTTCTCACCGGCTGGCATCCAACAACTCCTCGAGAGATTCGTACAGCAGCGCCGCCACCACGTCCACGTCGGCCATGGCGTCACGGTCTGCATTCAAACCGTAGTAGACGTTGCCGTCGTAGGACGTCAGGCCGATGCTCAAAGTCTGGTTTTTCAGCAGGGGCGACACCGGATACATCTCGAGCATCCGCGCTCCCCCGACATACAGCGGCAACTGCGGTCCCGGCGCGTTGGTGATCATCAGATTGAACATCCGCTGCGAGAAGCTACTCGCCACACGGGCACTCATCGCGTGCAGCGTTGCGGGCGCGAATCCCGACAAACGCACCAGGGTCTCCGCGGTGACCCGCTGGCTCTGCTTGGCGTGCGCCTCCATGGCGTGCGCCACGTGCGACAGCCGCACCACGGCATTCGGTTCCCCGACCGGCAGGTCGATGAGGAACGACGACACCATGCTCCGCGGATCCGCCCACTCGCCGCGGCGTGACGCCTCGTCGTCGGCCTCGGGATCCGTTGCGTACACGGACATCGGCACCATGGCCCGGACCGTGGTCGACTCCGCCACCGGCTCACCGCGGGACAGCAGCCAGTACCGCATCGCGCCCGCCACGACGGCGAGGATGACGTCGTTGACCTCGCACCCGTACTGCGCGCGGATCTTCCGGTAGTCGCCCAGTTCGGTCTTGACCACCGCGAAGCGCCGATTGCGTGAAATGGTCGCGTTGAGCGGACTTGCCGGCGCCACCTGCGTAGCGGTGCGCACGACGGCGGCGACCTTGCCGACGGCGCGCACGGTCTCGCCGAGCGCAGACGCCATGTCACCCAACGTCATCCGCAGCGCCGCCAGCCCTTCGCCCGGCCTCGACACCATCTCCGCCAGCGCCCCGGCGATGAGAGTGGACTCACTGGGGGCCGGGCTCGGCATCCAGAGTTCCTCGGCCATGGGCCGCCGGGTCTTCGCCGGGTCCAGGATCACCTGACCGATCTCGAGCGCCGTCTCACCGTCGACCAGCGAGGAATGGGACTTCGTGAAGATGGCGAAGCGGTTGTTCGACAACCCCTCCACCAGGTACATCTCCCACAGCGGTCGCGTGTTGTCGAGCGGCCGGGACGTGAGCCGTGCGACCAGATCGTGCAACTGGGCGTCCGATCCAGGCTTCGGCAGCGCCGACCGCCGGACGTGGTACTCGATGTCGAAGTCCTGGTCATCCACCCACACCGGCCGCGACAGCCCCAGCGCCACCTCCCGCACCTTCTGCCGGTAGCGCGGCACCAAGCTCAGCCGTTCCTCGACGAGGCTCAGTAATTCCTCGTAGGACAACCCGTTTCGCGGCTTGCGGAAGATCGCGAGCGACCCCACGTGCATCGGCGTACTGCTCGCCTCGAGAAAGTAGAACGACGCGTCCTGCGTAGTCAGTCTCGTCACCATGTCGGCGCCTGTCCCCCTTGCATCCCGTCTCGATCGACCTCGAGAAGTATCGCTATCTCCTCCGCGGTGGCGCCGCCGTCGACGTGGTGGATACCCACCATCCCGACGGCCACCGCACCCCGGACATTGACCGACAGGTCGTCGACGAAGATACAGTCCCCCGGGGCCAGACCGAGCGCGTCGGCCGTCAGCCGGTAGATCCGCGGGTCGGGTTTGGCGACACCGACGTCCCCGGACAGCACGACCTGATCGACCAGCCGGCCGTCACCGAGTTCCCGCAGCCACTGCGCGCCGGGACCACCGGGATCGTTGCTGAGGATCGCGGTCCGCACCCCACGGATCCGGGCACCGGCGAGAACGGACGACAGGCCGTCCATGTCCGAACCGGGACCCGCGAGAACGCCTCCGAAGTCCACTATCAATCCCCGCACGTCACCACCCTAGGGTCCGCTCCCCGGTTCGGCGACACGACGACGGGATCCGTGCGAGTATGACCGCTACGACGGCCGTCTCATGCCGAAACCGGGGGGTAAGAAATGAGTGAGTCCTACACGTTCCTGTCACGGGTGCCGCGCTTCGAACCGGCGGCCGGTGACATTCCCGGGCCGCCTCGGCCTGGGCGTTCGCCGGCGGCGCCGTCGGGCGGGCGGCACTCGTCCGGGCGCGGCAGGCACCGCTCGTCGCCCCACTCGGGGGCGTCGCCACGCACCGCCGCGACGCAGCCGGGAACTCTGCCTCTTCCGTCGCCGGATGTCCAGCGGTTCACGGAGCAGGCGTTCCGGCTCGTCCTCGAAGTGCTGGATCGGCGCCGCAACGTACGGCAACTGCGGCCGCTGGTGACGCCGTCGCTCGTCGACGTCGTGCGCACGCTCGCGCTGTCGGAGTCGCCCGCCCGGCGACTCGGTGTCGCGACGCTCGTCCGCGTGCACCTGCGTGCGGTGGAGCCGTGCGCATTCGAGGCCTTCGGCACCTACGGCCGAGGACCGCGGATCTTCGTGATCGCGGCCCGTGTCGAACAGGAGTCCGACACGGGCTGGACCGTCACCTCACTGGTGATCGGCTGATCGTCTTCTGCTGCGGTCAGCGCTTGCGCTTGGTCCGCGGGGCCTTCTTGCCCTTCGACTGCGACCGGGCGGCCTCACGCCGCTGGCGACGGGTTCCGGCGTCGGAGGTATCGTCCGACTCGGCCGCTCCGCGGCGGCTGAGCTGGGCGTTGCCGTCCTCGGCAGGCCCGGAGTAGGTGAGCCCGCGGGGCTCGCCGTCGTCCAGTCCCTTCGCACGGAGGGCGGACGGTGCCGCCGTGCCCTGCGCCTGCTGCGCCGCCTCCTGGGTGGGCAGAGGCCGCGGCGCGGCCGGGGCGGGCGAGGCCGACGCCGTCGCCGCTGCGGAGGCCGCGGTGACGCTGACGCCAGGGGCCTGTGCCGCCTGCGGGGCGGCCGCCTCGACCTGAAGGTTGAACAGGAATCCGACCGACTCCTCCTTCAGGCCCTCGAGCATGCCGCCGAACATGTCGAAACCTTCGCGCTGGTACTCGACGAGCGGATCACGCTGGGCCATCGCCCGCAGGCCGATGCCTTCCTTGAGGTAGTCCATCTCGTAGAGGTGTTCGCGCCACTTGCGGTCGAGCACGCTCAGCAGGACGCGGCGCTCCAGTTCGCGCATCGATCCCTCGCCGGCGACGCCGTCGATCTCGGCCTCGCGCCGGGCGTAGGCGTCGTGTGCATCCTTCAGCAGGGTCTCACGCAGTTCTTCGGCGGTGATGTCGTTGGTCTCACCGTCGTCGCTGTCGCCGGCCAGTTCCTTGTAGTCGAGGCCGACCGGGTACAGCGTCTTGAGGGCCGTCCACAGTTGTTCGAGATCCCAGTCCTCGACGTACCCTTCGGCGGTGGCGCCGTCGACGTAGGCGGTGACCACGTCGGTGATCATCTTCTCGACCTGGCCCTCCATATCCTTGCCTTCGAGGATCTGGCGGCGCTCGTTGTAGATGACCGTGCGCTGCTGGTTCATCACCTCGTCGTACTTGAGGACGTTCTTGCGGATCTCGAAGTTCTGCTGCTCGACCTGCGTCTGCGCGCTCTTGATGGCCTTCGAGACCATCTTCGCCTCGATCGGAACGTCGTCGGGCAGGTTGAGCCGGGTCATGATCGACTCGAGCGCCGCGCCGTTGAACCGTCGCATCAACTCGTCGCCGAGCGACAGGTAGAACCGCGACTCACCCGGATCGCCCTGACGGCCGGACCGGCCGCGCAACTGGTTGTCGATGCGCCGGGACTCGTGCCGCTCGGTGCCGAGGACGTACAGTCCGCCCGCCTCACGAACCTTGTCCGCGTCCGCCTTCACCTCGGCCTTGACCTGGTCGAGGACGTCGTCCCACGCCGCCTCGTAGTCGTCGGGCGTGTGAACGGGGTCGAGCCCCTGCTTGCGGAGCGCGATGTCCGCGATGATGTCGGGGTTGCCGCCGAGCACGACGTCGGTACCACGACCGGCCATGTTGGTCGCCACGGTGACGGCGCCCGACCTGCCGGCCTCGGCGATGATCTGGGCTTCCTGCTCGTGGAACTTCGCGTTCAGCACGTTGTGTGCCACGCCGCGCTTGGTGAATTGCTTCGACAGGTACTCGGACCGCTCGACGCTGGTCGTGCCGATCAGGACCGGCTGGCCCTTCTCGTGCCGCTCCACCACGTCGTCGACGACGGCGTCGAACTTGGCTTCCTCGGTCTTGTAGATCAGGTCGCCGTTGTCGACGCGGACCATCGGCCGGTTGGTGGGGATCGGGATGACGCCGAGGTTGTAGATCTGGTGCAGCTCGGCGGCCTCGGTCTCAGCCGTACCCGTCATGCCCGACAGCTTGTCGTAGAGGCGGAAGTAGTTCTGCAGCGTGATCGTGGCGAGGGTCTGGTTCTCGGCCTTGATCTCGACCTTCTCCTTGGCCTCGATGGCCTGGTGCATGCCCTCGTTGTACCGGCGGCCGACGAGGACGCGGCCGGTGAACTCGTCGACGATGATCACCTCACCGTCGCGGACGATGTAGTCCTTGTCCTTCGTGTAGAGCTCCTTGGCCTTGATGGCGTTGTTCAGGTAGCTCACGAGCGGCGAGTTGGCGGCCTCGTACAGGTTGTCGATGCCGAGCTGGTCCTCGACGAGTTCGACGCCGGCCTCGTGGACGCCGATGGTGCGTTTGCGGATGTCGACCTCGTAGTGCACGTCACGCTTGAGCAGCGGCGCGATGCGCGCGAACTCCGCGTACCACTTGCTCGAGGCGTCGGCAGGGCCGGAGATGATGAGAGGGGTCCGGGCCTCGTCGATGAGGATGGAGTCGACCTCGTCGACGACCGCGAAGCTGTGACCGCGCTGGACGAGATCGTCCAGGGAGTGCGTCATGTTGTCACGCAGGTAGTCGAACCCGAACTCGTTGTTGGTGCCGTATGTGATGTCGGCCGCATAGGCTGCGCGACGCTCGGCAGGCGACATGCCGGACAGGATCACGCTGGTGTCGAGGCCGAGGAAGCGGTGGACGCGGCCCATCCACTCGGAGTCGCGCTTGGCGAGGTAGTCGTTGACCGTGACGACGTGCACGCCGTCCCCGGCGATCGCGTTGAGGTACGCGGGCAACACGCAGGTCAGGGTCTTGCCCTCACCCGTCTTCATCTCGGCGATGTTGCCGAAGTGGAGGGCGGCGCCGCCCATGATCTGCACGTGGAAGTGCCGCTGGTCGATGACCCGCCAGGACGCCTCGCGGGCGACGGCGAACGCCTCGGGCAGCAGCTCGTCGAGCGTCTCGCCGTCGCGGTAGCGGGCGCGGAACTCCTCGGTCTTCGCGCGGAGTTGCTCGTCGGTCAGGTCTTCGACCTCGGGCGACAGCGAGGAAACGTGGTCGGCGATGTGCTTGAGCCGCTTGACCATGCGACCTTCACCAACACGGAGCAGCTTCGATAGCGACAGCGACGGCACAGTCTTGTTCGTCCTCAATCTTCGGCAGTGGATGGGTGACACACAAAATCCGGCCGGAGGTCCGAGAACCCCGGCCGGATTCCATGGTAGGCGCTTCCGCGATCGGACGAGTAGACCGACCGCTCGGATCGTCAGGCGGAACGGGAGTACATCACGCCAGACGGATCAATCCGTAGTCGAACGCGTGCCGCCGGTAGACGACGGTCGCCTTGTCCGACTCCTTGTCATGGAACAGGAAGAAATCGTGTCCCACCAGCTCCATCTCGTACAAAGCGTCGTCGACGGTCATCGGCGTGGCCTTGTGTTCCTTGGTACGCACGACATGACCCGGCGTGTGCTCGTCCGACACCTGACCGTCCAGGGAGATGTCGGGACTGATGCCGAGACTGTCGTCCTCGGCGAGTGCGGCGGTGGCCTCCGCCACCGACACCGGGGTCTTTTCCCCGTAGTGGACCTTTTTGCGATCCTTGGTGCGGCGGAGCCTGCTCTCGAGCTTGGCGGTCACCGACTCGAATGCTGCATAGAAGCTGTCGGCGCACGCCTCGGCTCGGGCTACCGGCCCCTTGCCTCGGGCAGTGATCTCGACGCGCTGGCAGTTTTTCCTCTGGCGTCGATTGGGTTCGTGGTGAAGTTCGACATCGAACAGGAATATGGAGGGATCGAAGCGCTCGAGGCGCGACAGCTTCTCGGAGACGTACACGCGGAAGTGGTCGGGTACCTCGACGTTGCGTCCCTTGACGACGATCTCGGCGTTGGGGGTATCCGTCTTCTCTTGTGCATCCGTTGTGCGGTCGTCGACGAAAACCGAGGCTTGCGAAGGGGTCGTCACTCGTACCTCCCGATTACGGCCCCGCCCCTTGATGGGCGGCGGCGAGTTTGAGCAATGCCGGAAGGGGGTCCGCCCGGCACCAGGTTCGAAGTTCCACCTCCTACCTGTGTTTTCGGGTGTGTCCGCGACGCTAGTACGTAACGCGCGCGAGTGCCACTGTTCGGCAGAATTTCATCTGACACCCGCCACGACGACCACCGCACTCACTCGGATACCTGCTCGCGACAGCACCCGGACCGACTCGGCGGCGGTCGCCCCGGTGGTCGACACGTCGTCCAGCAGTACCACCGAGATACGTTGCAGTGCAGCCGGTCCCGACGAGAGAAGCCGCGCGAATCCTTCCCCGCTGCGCGTCAACCGGACGCCACCCTCGAGGTTTACTCGACGTTGATCTGCGCTCAGTCCGACCGAATCGCGCACGGCGTGTCGCATCACGAGCGCGGGGCACACGCGTCTGCCTCCCACCGCGGCGACGGCGATCCGGGCGACGGGGTCGCCGCCGCGTGCACGGGCGGCCCGGGGACGCGTCGGAGCCGGCACCAGAACCACCGGGGCCACGTTCGGCGGGTCGAGTTCACCCCACTGCTGCAGACGGCCCAGGGCGCCAGCGACGGCGGATCCGAGGGGCGCAGCGAGATCACGCCGCCCGCGTTCCTTCGCGGCGATCACGGCCCGACGGCGGGCACCCGAGTACGGTCCGAGTGCCCACACCCCGACCCCGGGATCGACGCGGGGCCGGAGCAGCACGGGATCGTCTGCCAACTCCGTGGCGCAGCGGGCACACCACTGAGTGCCCGGCACCCCGCACCCGCCGCATTCGGCGGGCAGGATCAGGTCGAGCAGGCTCCGGAGGCCGGGCAGGGCGCGCATGCGGGCAGTATCGGCGACCGCACCGACAGCCTCAGCCCGGCAGGACCGGGATCGCCTTCACACCCGTCAACCCGGGAACCTCCCGCCAGTACCGGTCGCCCGCCGGATCGTTGTTGTTCAACTGGAACACCGCCCGGGAGTCGGCGACGAACTCCGTGGTCGTCGACGCGTCCACGGCGACCACCGGTGCGGTCAGGTTGCGACTCGGCAGCGCGTCCATCCGCGAGCCGTCGACGGCCACCTGCACCACCGGGATGTCCGAGGCGGCGCGCGCGACGACGATCGTGTCGCTCGTGCTCCAGTCCAGGGACAGCGCCGGGCTGCCCAAGCCGATCGCGACCGCACGGGGATTCGTCAAAGCGTACTCACCACCCGGCATCTGGGTGACGATGGCGAGATAGACCTTGCCGTCGACGATCAGTGCCGCCCGTACCCCGTCGCGGGACAGCCGCAACTCGGTGATCGTGGCACCCAGCGCGGTGACGGCGCCGGCATCGACGTTGACCACCGACGTCCGGCCGGTGCCGGGCTCGCGCAACACCCGAATGACGGTGTTGCCGTTGACCGCTGCCCAGATCGCCGAATTGTCGGGTGCCCATGTCGGGCGGGTGATCGCGCCGCCCTCGAGCACCGACGCGGCACCGTCCTCGTACGCGCCGACCATGAGCGAACTCGCGGGTTCCGGCGCGGGACGCCCGGTGTCCGCGACGGCGGCGACCAGCTTTCCGTCCTGGGACAGTGCGAGCGAACGCATGTTGCGGGCCGAACCGAAGTACCCGGGCACCGGAGTGACACCGGTTTCGGTGACGCTCACCATCGACCCCTCACGCAGCGCGTGCAACCCCACGGTGGCGCTCGACGTCGCGAACGGGTTCATGGACGCGACGTCGGCGGTGGTCCACCCGTTCGGGAACCGCTCGTCGAAGGGCTCGCCGTCGGCGAGCAGTACATACGGACCCGAGATCTCCGCGTTGGCCAGCGTCCAGATCACCTGCGCTGCGAACAGCTGCTTCGCCTGCGCGTCCATCGGCGGCACGCCGGCGAAGTCGATCCGGATCCCGCCGAGCCCCACCCCCACCTGCGCGGTGCGGCCGTCGGCCTTCGTGATGGGGCCCCGCACCGACACCCCGTCGCCGAGCTCGTTGCGCACGGCCGGGGCCAGGGCGGCCTTCGGGCCGTCGATCAGCAGCCCGATCAGCTGCGACGCCATCTGGTCCTGGGCGCCCGACACCCAGCGCGGATCCGGTACCACCGTCGTCCCGGCCGGGTCGAGGAAGTACAGCGATTTGCGCTGGTAGGTATTCAGGAACTGCGCCCGGTCGAGGATCACGCCTGCGGGGAGCTCGGAGATCCGCCACTCACCGCCCTGCAGCTCCAGACTGATCTTCGTCTCGAAACTGCCCTCCTCCGCCACGTACAGTCCGCCGGGCTCGAGCTGCCCCACCTTGTTGGCGCGGATCGTGTACGTCGCCTGGTCGGCCGACCGTGTCTCCGGCAGGACGTCGACCTTGTCGACGATGGTCGCACTGGCCGCGTCGTCCCACCTGCCGGACACACCGGGGGTGAGGAATTGGCGGGCGGCGAGGTGCCGGTCGGACGGATCGGTGCTGGCCTTGAAGAAGTCGCGCAGCAGCAGGTCGGGTTCACGCCCCGGCGCCGGGGCCGCGACGCTCGATCCGGGCGAGTCACGATTGATCGTGCCGATCGCCTGCGGTGTGGAGGAATCCGGGAGGCTGGCGCACCCACTGACCGTCACGAGGACCGCGAGGGCGATCGCACCGCACACCGACCGCGACTGAAGGGCGGATCGCCGGCCGGGCATCACAGGTCCCGCTCCGGAAGGTGCGAACCGTCTCGGTCACCGACGTGCGCACGCTCACGCTTCTGGGGAACCGTGCGAGACTCGTCGGCCGCCGTCTCCGGACTCTCATTGCGCACCGGCAACGTGGTGTCACCCGGGACGGGCTGCCCCTGAACGTATTTCGCGGTTCCCGGCTTCAGCGGCAGCGGGCTCGACACGACCTTCCGGCCCCGCACCCGCGGCAGCGTCAGCCGGAAGCAGGCGCCCTGCCCTGGTTCGCCCCACGCCTCGAGCCTCCCGTCGTGGAGATTCGCGTCCTCCACGCTGATCGCGAGTCCGAGGCCGGTACCGCCCGACCGTCGCACACGCGACGGGTCGGACCGCCAGAACCTGTTGAACACCAGCTTCTCCTCGCCCGGCCGCAGGCCCACGCCCTGGTCGCGCACGATGAACGCCGCAGCGCTGTCGTCGGCGCGCAGGCGCAGGAGCACCGGTTTGCCTTCTCCGTGATCGATCGCGTTCGCGAGGAGGTTCCGCAGAATGCGTTCCACGCGACGCGGGTCCACCTCGGCCATGACTGCCTGATCGGGCAGGTCCACGATCAGTTCGGTCCCGCTCTCGCGGGCGAGGTGACGGACCGTCGAGACCGCCGCGCGCGCACACATCCGGATGTCCAGTTGCTCGGCGGCCAGTTCCGCGACACCGGCGTCGTGTCTGCTGATCTCGAGGAGGTCGGCCAGCAGCCCCTCGAACCGGTCGAGTTCGGCGACGAGCAACTCCGACGACCGCCGGAGGACGGGGTCGAGATCGTCGCTGCCGTCGTGGATGAGATCGGCCGCCATGCGCACCGTCGTCAGCGGTGTCCGCAGCTCGTGGCTCACGTCGGAGGTGAATCTCTTCTGAAGGTTTCCGAACTCTTCGAGCTGGGTGATCTGTTTCGACAGGCTCTCCGCCATCTCGTTGAACGACATCGCGAGCCGGGCCATGTCGTCCTCACCGCGCACGGGCATGCGTTCCTTCAGCCGGCCGTCGGCGAACCGCACCGCGATCCGGGACGCCGACCGGATGGGCAGAACCACCTGCCGTGCGACGAGGAGCGCGATGGCCGCGAGCAGCACGGCGAGCACCGCACCACCCACCAGTAGCGTGCCGCGGACCAGCGACAGGCTGCGGTCCTCACTGGCCAGCGGGAACACGAGGTACAGCTCGAGCGTGGAGATCGCCGACGCGGTCGGGCTCCCGACTATCAGAGCCGGCCCCGAATAGCCTTCGGGATCGTTCACGGTGGCGAACTGGTAGGCCACCTGACCGGCCTGGACGAACGCCCGCAGTGATTCCGGGATCTGGTCCGCCGGACCGCTGGATGTCGGGGCGCGAGGACCGTCACCGGGCACGATCAGCACGGGATCGAACGTTCCCGCCGACCCCGACGCCTGACCGGCGTCGGGCTCCCGGTTCGTCAGCGCCGCCCGGGCGCCGTCGAGCTGCGTGGTGGGCGAACTACTGTCGTCCGCGCCGGCCAGCTGCCCCTCGACCGTGCTGCGGGCACGGTCCATCTCCTCGGTCGCCGCGTTGATCTTCGTTTCGAGCAGACGATCGGTGATCTGACTCGTCAGCACGACGCCGAGCACGACGATGACGATGAGCGACAACGTCAACGTCGAGACGACGACCCTCAGCTGCAGCGATCGACGCCACGTGTGCGCGAGGGTATTGCTCAGTGAGTGACCCCACCGAAGGATCGGCGAAACGCGTCGGTTGACACGACGCCGCCATCGGGAAACACCTGTCACGGCGGTCCGGCCTTGTAGCCGACCCCCCTGACCGTCAAAACCACTTCGGGATTCTCGGGATCAGTCTCGACCTTGGCCCGCAGACGCTGAACGTGCACGTTGACCAGGCGGGTGTCGGCTGCATGTCGGTAACCCCACACCTGCTCGAGCAGGACCTCGCGGGTGAACACCTGTCGCGGCTTGCGCGCCAGAGCCACCAGGAGGTCGAACTCGAGGGGGGTGAGGGAAATCAGTTCTTCGCCCCGGCTCACCTTGTGGGCGGGAACGTCGATGACGATGTCGGCGATGCTGAGCAGCTCCGCCGGCTCGTCCTCGGTCCGGCGAAGCCGTGCCCGGACCCGCGCCACCAGTTCCTTCGGCTTGAACGGCTTCATGATGTAGTCGTCCGCGCCGGATTCCAATCCGAGGACCACGTCGACGGTGTCCGTCTTCGCGGTCAGCATCACGATGGGGACACCGGAATCGGCCCGCAGGACGCGGCACACGTCGATGCCGTTCATGCCGGGCAGCATCAGGTCGAGCAGCACCAGGTCCGGGCGTGTCTCCCGGACCGCGGTGAGCGCCTGGGTCCCGTCCCCCACCACATACGGATCGAATCCTTCGCCGCGGAGGACGATCGTGAGCATCTCCGCGAGCGCAGTGTCGTCGTCGACAACCAGAATCCTTGGCTTCATGTCCCTATCGTTGCATCTTCGGAGGCCGTAACAGCCCGTTCGCCGTTACGGCGTGCCGTGTTCTTTCTCGTCACGGCGTGCCGTGTCGTCACTCAAGAGTGCCAGGTTTTCGGCGAGCGTGACCGGATCGGTGTCCGGAGTGAGCACCCACCACGGCGAAATCCAGTCCTTCACGGCCAGCTCGCGGTACACCTCGCCGGTGCGTTCCTGCAGTCCACGGTCGCGTTCGTAGGCGTCGAGCGACCGGCTCGCATCCGCCGATTCGCGGCCGCGGGCGCGTTGCGCGGCGAGGGCAACGGGAACGTCCAAATACAGCTGCAGGTCGGGCCGGGGCAGCCCCAACCGTACGAATTCGAGGTTCGCCACCCACTCGACGAACTCGCCGTCCGCCCCCTGATGCAACCGGGCCGCACCGTAGGCGGCGTTGGACGCCACATAGCGGTCGAGAATCACCAGGTCGTGTTCGGCGAGCAGCGCGGACAGCTCCCCGACGGCGCCGGACCGGTCCAGCGCGAACATCACGGCCATCGCGTGCACGGAGTCGCTGAGGTCACCGTGCGCGCCCTTGAGAGCCTCGGACGCCAGATCCGCGTGCACGGACCTGCCGTACCGCGGAAAGTCGAGGGTGCCGACCGTCAGGCCCTGTTCGGTGAGGCGTGCCACCACTGCGCCGACGAGTGTTCGCTTGCCCGCGCCGTCCAGGCCTTCCAGCGCAATCAGTTTTCCCACGAGGAAGAAGGCTATCCCCCGGCCCGTACGCGACGGACCGGGGGACGCCGCGATCTCTAGTACCGGTAGTGCTCGGGCTTGAACGGGCCCTCGACGTCGACGCCGATGTACTCCGCCTGCTCCTTCGTGAGCTTGGTGAGCGTGCCACCGAGCGCTTCGACGTGGATCTTCGCGACCTTCTCGTCGAGGTGCTTCGGGAGGCGGTACACCTCGTTGTCGTACTCCTCCGGCTTCGTCCACAGTTCGATCTGCGCGATCACCTGGTTGGAGAAGCTGTTGCTCATCACGAACGAGGGGTGGCCGGTGGCGTTGCCGAGGTTCAGCAGGCGGCCCTCGGACAGCACGATGATCGAGTGGCCGTCCTTGAACCGGAACTCGTCCACCTGCGGCTTGATGTTGATGCGGGTGACCTCGCCGGAGCGCTCGAGGCCGGCCATGTCGATCTCGTTGTCGAAGTGGCCGATGTTGCCCAGGATGGCCTGGTGCTTCATCTGCTTCATGTGCTCGAACGTGATGATGTCCTTGTTGCCCGTGGACGTGATGACGATGTCGGCCCAGCCGATGGCCTGCTCTACCGTCTTCACCTCGAAGCCATCCATCAGCGCCTGGAGGGCGTTGATGGGGTCGACCTCGGTGACCGCGACGCGGGCACCCTGTCCACGCAGAGCCTCCGCGCAGCCCTTGCCGACGTCGCCGTAACCGCAGACGAGCGCGGCCTTGCCGCCGATCAGCACGTCGGTGCCGCGGTTGATGCCGTCGAGCAGCGAGTGCCGGGTGCCGTACTTGTTGTCGAACTTGCTCTTGGTGACCGAGTCGTTGACGTTGATGGCCGGGAACGCGAGTTCACCGGCGGCCGCGACCTGGTAGAGACGCAGGACACCGGTCGTGGTCTCCTCGGTGACGCCCTGGACCGATTCCGCAACCTTGGTCCACTTGGTCTTGTCGGCTTCGAGGGACTGACGCAGCAGGGCGAGGAACACCTTGTACTCGTCGGAATCCTGCTCGTCGTCCGTGGGCGGCACGACGCCTGCCTTCTCGAACTGCGCGCCCTTGAGGACGAGCATCGTGGCGTCGCCGCCGTCGTCGAGGATCATGTTCGCGGGCTTGTCTGCGTCCGGCCAGGTGAGCATCTGCTCGGCGGCCCACCAGTACTCCTCGAGCGTCTCGCCCTTCCACGCGAAGACCGGGGTGCCCTGCGGCTCCTCGGGCGTGCCGTGCGGGCCGACGACGATCGCGGCGGCGGCGTGATCCTGCGTCGAGAAGATGTTGCACGAGGCCCAGCGGACCTCGGCGCCCAGCGCAACGAGCGTCTCGATGAGGACGGCCGTCTGGATGGTCATGTGCAGCGAACCGGAAATGCGAGCACCCTTGAGCGGCAGCACCTCTGCGTACTCGCGGCGAAGCGCCATCAGTCCCGGCATCTCGTGCTCGGCGAGCCGGATCTCCTTGCGGCCGAACTCGGCGAGCGAAAGGTCCGCCACCTTGAAATCGATCCCGTTTCGGCTCTCGGCCACGGGCGTGGTTGAAACTGAGGTCGTCATCTGCCTCTCCTGGTTGACTGCTGTTTCGATCAAGGCTATCGGTACTGCGGGCCGAAGGTCACACTCACGTGAGGCTGCGCCGCGGAGCGGTCACTCCCGATCGGCCCCGTCGACCGCCTCGTCCACGAAAGGCCCCAGAAGAGCACCCAGATCCTCGGCGACGTTGGCCTCGGATTCGGGTGGCATCGAGATGTAACTCATAGCGAGGCGCACGATGGCGCGGCTGAGAATCCCCGCGTCCGACGGGTTCGCCCGCACCCAGCACCGCTGGAAGACGTCGGCGAGCCGCGTGGACGCCCGCTCGATGATCGGCGCGCTCTCGGTCGTGATCAGACGCAGCAGATCGGGCTTGGTCTCGCCGCGCAGAAGTGACTGCACGAGCGGGTCGGACAGGCTCGCCGCGAAGAACGCGGTGAACCCGGAGAGCAGCGCGGCACGACCCTCCCCGACGTTCGCCACGAGCGCCTCGTCGACGGCGTCGACCAGCTCGTCGGCCAGCCGGAGGGCGTACGCCTCCGCCAGCCCCTGCCGGGACTTGAACTCGTTGTAGAGCGTCTGCCTGCTCACCCCGGCGCCGGTCGCGACATCCGACATCGTGATGTCCGACCAGTCCTTCTCGAACAAGAGATCCCGCATCGCATCGAGCACCGACTGACGCAGCAGCAACCGCGCAGCCTCCTGATAGGGCACCCGGACACGCGACGAAGTCATGGCGAAGACATTAGTGCCCGCCGCCTGCGGGGTACTCGCCCGGTACTGCCGCTCCGGCCCCCGGACGTCGAATCCCGTTGCGTGTCAGACCTCGCCGCGGCTTCGTCGCTCCATCATCGAGTGGCGGCGGCTGTAGGCGAAGTAGATGATCACGCCGAGCGCCATCCACACGATGAACCGGATCCACGTCTCCACGGACAGATTCACCATCAACCACAGGCAGGCGAGGACGGCGAGGACGGGCACCCACGGAACCAGTGGGACACGGAATCCGCGGGGCAGGTCCGGTCGCGTCCGGCGCAGCACGATCACGCCGACCGACACGAGGACGAACGCGAACAGCGTTCCGATGTTGACCATCTCCTCGAGGGTGCCGATCGGGAAGATTCCCGCGAGCACCGCCACCACGACACCGACCAGCACGGTGATCCGGACGGGTGTGCCGTGCTTGCCGGTCGGCGCCAGCCGCCTCGGCATCAGTCCGTCCCGGGACATGGCGAACAGAACCCGGGTCTGCCCGAGCATCAGCACCATCACCACGGTGGTCAGGCCCGCCAGCGCACCGAACGAGATCAGGTTCTTCGCCCACGTGATCCCGTGGATGCCGAACGCAGTGGCCAGATTGGAACTGTCCCCGGCCAATTCGTGGTAGTCGACCATGCCGGTGAGCACCAGCGTCACCGCCACGTACAGGATCGTCACGATCAGCAGCGATCCCAGAATTCCGCGGGGCAACGCCTTCTGCGGATCCTTCGTCTCCTCGGCGGTGGTGGCGACGATGTCGAAACCGATGAACGCGAAGAACACCAGGCTCGCCGCCGCCAACAGCCCGTACCAGCCGAACGTGCTGCCGCCGGCTCCCGTGACGTAGGAGAACAGGGACTGATGGATGCCCTCGCCCGTGCTGCCCGCCTCGGACGGGGGGATGTACGGGGAGTAGTTGTCGGTGTCGATGTAGAACGCGCCCACCACCACCACCACGAGCACCACCGCCACCTTGATCGAGGTGATCACGAGCGAGACCCGCGACGACAGCTTGGTGCCCGTCGCCAGCACGACGGTGATGATCGCGACGATGAGTACCGCACCCCAGTCGAACGTGACCGAGCCGATCTGCGCCACCGGTGTGTGGTTGCCGATCACCTCACCGAGATAGAGCGACCAGCCCTTCGCCACGACCGACGCGGCGAGCGCGAATTCGAGGATGAGGTCCCAGCCGATGATCCACGCGATCAGTTCACCGAACGTCGCGTAGGAGAACGTGTACGCGCTGCCCGCGACCGGGACGGTCGAGGCGAACTCGGCGTAGCAGAGCGCGGCGAGCCCGCACGCGATGGCGGCGATCACGAACGCCGCCGACACCGAAGGACCGGCGACGTTGCCTGCGGTGCGCGCGGTGAGCGTGAAGATGCCGGCACCGATGACGACGGCGACACCGAAGACGGTCAGGTCCCACGCCGTCAGATCCTTGCGGAGTTTGGTTTCCGGTTCGTCCGTGTCTCGGATCGACTGCTCGATCGACTTGGTGCGGAACAATCCGGTCGGCCTGCCGCCTAGGTGCGGTTCTCCGCTGCCTTTGTCCTGGATGGCCACATCAGCCTCCTCAATCGAAAGTTGCCGTTCAGCCTATGCTTCGGTTGCCCGGAACAGGTCGGGTTCGATGTAGATGCGGCGAGCCGCGGGGACTGCGCCGCGTACGCGCGCTTCGGCCTCGTCGATGGCTTCGGCGACCGCGCTGATGTCCGATCCGGCGGCCACGGCCACTTTCGCGGCCACGAGGATTTCCTCGGGTCCGAGGTACTGCGTCTTGCAATGGATGACGCGCTCGATCTTCTCGCCGTCGACGAGCGCGGCGAGAATGCGTGACTCCTCGTCGGCGGTCGCTCCTTCACCGATCAGCAGGCTCTGCATCTCGACGATGAGGATGATCGCGATGATTCCGAGCAGGGCGCCGATGCAGAGGGTGCCGACACCGTCCCACACCGGATCCCCGGTGAGCATCGTCAGTCCGACACCACCGAGCGCGAGAACCAGACCTACCAGTGCGCCGGTGTCCTCGAGCAGCACGACGGGAAGCTCCGGGCTGCGCGACGTGCGAATGAATCCCCACCAGCTCGCCCGTCCCTTGAGGGGACGCGACTCCCGCACCGCGGTGATGAAGCTGAACGTCTCGAGCCCGATGGCGATCACCAGGATGACCACCGCCACGAGGGGGGACGTCAGTTCCTCGGGGTGCTGGATCTTGTGGATGCCCTCGTAGATCGCGAACAGCGAACCGAGGCTGAACAACACGAGTGCGACAACGAACGAGTAGAAGTATCGGCTACGCCCGTAACCGAACTGGTGCAGATCGTCGGCGGCGCGTTCGGCCTTCTTCTGGCCGAGCAGCAGCAGGCCCTGGTTGGAGGTATCGGCCACCGAGTGCACGGATTCCGCCAGCATGGACGACGAGCCGGTGATCAGGAAGCCGGCGAACTTGGCAACCGCGATACCGGCATTGGCGCCGAGCGCGGCGAGAATCGCCTTCTTTCCCCCATGAGCCGACAACTGACTTCTCCTCTCGGTCGCACACGACCCTCACGACGGGCCGCGGAGCCCTTCTCGGATCGCAGGGCGGGTCACAGGCTACGCGATCGGCGGGCCGACCCTCGCACTGAACAACTGGGCGCACTCGGTGCCCGCGGTCACCACCACTTCAGGGTCCTCGGCCGCAATCCAGACGGCGTTGCCCTGAGACAATTCGAGGGCATCGGTTCCGCACCGCAGCTCCACCGAACCCGAGGTGCACAGCAGAATGTGCGGCCCCTCCGAGTCGAGCCGGTGCTCGGTCGGGCCGTCCGGCGACAGGTCGATCCGCGCGAGGACGAATTCCGGCGCGGGCGTGGCGTACACGAACTCGCCACGGCCCGGGCGCTCCTCCGCCTCCAGTATCGGAATGTCGACGGTGTCGAAGTCGAGGACGCGCAGCAACTCCGGAACGTCCACGTGCTTCGGTGTGAGCCCCCCGCGCAGCACGTTGTCGGAGTTGGCCATGATCTCGACGGCCATCCCGTGCAAGTAGGCGTGGAGGTTGCCCGCGTCGAGATACAGCCCCTGCCCTGGTTCGAGGGTGACCCGGTTCAGGAGGAGCGCGGCGAGCACACCCGCGTCCCCCGGGTACACCTCGCTCAATTCGAGGGCCGTGCGGATCTCCGCCGCGAACTCACCGTCCTTGGTGTTCGACAGATAGGCAACGCATCCGTCGAGCACCCTCGGCATCAGCGCGCCGAGCACCGGCTGCGGCAACGTGATCCACGTGGTGAACAGCGCGCGGAGACCGTCCGAGTCGGGTTGCCCCGCAATCAGGCCGGCGTAGGGCTGCAGTTCCGGAACCGCGATCGCCTCGAGCAGTTTGACCGTGCGCTCGGGATCCCGGAAACCGGCGAGCGCGTGGAACCGGCTGAGCGCCACGACGAGTTCCGGTTTGTGGCTGGCGTCCTTGTAGTTGCGGACCGACGATTCGAGGGGAATTCCCGCCTCGTTCTCCCGGGCGAACCCCTCCCACGCCTGCTCGGCGCTCGGATGGGCCTGCAACGACAGAGGTTCCTCCGACGCGAGCAACTTCAGCAGGAACGGGAGGCGTTCGCCGAACGTCTCCACACTCCGCTTGCCGAGCTGGCGTTCGGGTTCCGAGTGCACCAGGTCCAGAAGGGACCGGGGCCCCTCCTCGGTGAGGACGCGGGCGGGATCACCCGGGTGCGCGCCCAACCACAGTTCCGCCTCCGGATGGGCCGTCGGAACCGGAAGTCCACGCAGCTGTGCGATGGCTGTGCGCGATCCCCATGCGTAGGACCGGAGCGCACCTTCGAGTCGGTGCACTAGATACCGCCGATCAACTGGAGATACGCGGCAGTCATGTCGAGCCTGCCGACGAGAACCGCCGCCTGTTCCAGCTCGGGACGCTGCGACGGAACCTGACCCTCGTCCGAGGACGCGACGACGAGGTCGACGTCGCCCAGGGCGGCGATCCTGCGTTCGACGAGCATCCGATCGGCGTCGGCCGACAACACGAACGTGCGCACCGGGCTCGCCGAGGGCGGACCGTCCAACTCGGGATCGTGGAATATCGAGTCGTGTGCGGAGAGCGCCTGGTCGACACGGAACGTGCCCGCCGCGCTCAGGACGTCCGGGAGTTCCGACGCGGTCGCCACGCGGCCCGCGTGCAGCAGCGCCTCGGCGCCGTGCCGGGCCAGTTCCACCGTGCTCTCCGTGTCACCCGTGAGCACGATGCGGCGTCCCTGCATGCGGGAGGCCAGCGATTTCGCGGGATTGTGGAACACCTCGCTGTTCGGCCTGTCACGCAGCGCCTCACCGTCGACGGCGTCGGCGATCTGCTCGAGGTCGGGAACCTCGTCGCCCCAGCGTTCCGAACCGACCACCCGGAGGACGGCCAGCAGTACGGCGAAGTACCGCAGCAGACCGTGCCGGGTGAGTGCCCGGACCCGCGGCGCGAACATGACGACCCGTCCGGCCGCCGCGGCCTGCAAGGGTCCCTCGTCCGGCGCCGCCACCACCACTTCGGCGCCGCGGCGCACCGCCGCGTCGATGGCCTGCACGAGCCGGGGGTCGCCTGCGTCGTCGCCGGCCACCACCACCACGTCGAGTGGGCCCACCCACACGGGGGTCCGGGTGGCGCGCACCAGCGGGAAACCGATCCGTTCGGCCAGGACCGCCGTCAGGATCGCAGCCCCACGGCTGGCACGCCCCGCGCCGGTCACCACCACCACGCTGCGCGGACGCAGTCCCTGCAGTCGTTCGAGAGCCCCCTCCTCGACCGCGGACCGGGTGGCCCGGATCTGGGCACCCCCCATGGCGGCGGAACGCAACACACCCTCGGTGTCCGCCGCGACCAGTGCGTCCCCGTCGTCCAGATCGAACAGGGGCGTCGGCGCTGTCATGACACCGCACCCCCTTTCTTCATCGGTGCAAGCCACATTCGCAACACGAGCAGAACCTGTAGTTCCAACTATGGCAGTCAGGCTCGGACGATGCCCAGTATCTCGGTAACGAGTGCATCTACCTCGGCCGCCGTCGCCGCCTCGACGTTGAGTCGCAGCAGCGGTTCGGTGTTGGAGGCCCGCAAGTTGAACCACGCGCCGTCCGCCAGTTCGACCGTGACACCGTCGAGCCGGTCCACGACCGTGGTGCGGTCCGCGAACGCCGACAGCACCGCGTCGGTCCTTTCGGCGGCGTCCGCGACGGTCGAGTTGATCTCTCCCGACGCCGCGTACCGCTCGTACTTCGCCATCAGCTCGGACAGCGGACGATCCTGCTCCCCCAGTGCTGCGAGAACATGCAGTCCGGCGAGCATCCCGGAGTCGGCGCCCCAGAAGTCGCGGAAATAGTAGTGCGCGGAGTGCTCGCCGCCGAAGATCGCGCCCGTCTCGGCCATCTGCTGCTTGATGAACGAATGCCCCACCCGGGTGCGGACCGGGTGTCCGCCCAGCTCACTCACCAGCTCGGGCACCGCGCGGGACGTGATGAGGTTGTGGATGACGGTCGCGCCGGGCTCCTTCGCCAGCTCCCGCTCCGCGACCAGGGCGGTGACGGCGGACGGCGACACCGGGTTGCCGAGCTCGTCGACCACGAAGCAGCGGTCCGCGTCGCCGTCGAAGGCCAGACCGATGTCGGCACCGGTCTCACGGACGTACCGTTGCAGATCCACGAGGTTCGCCGGGTCGAGCGGATTCGCCTCGTGATTCGGGAACGTACCGTCCAGCTCGAAGTACAGCGGCTCCAGCTTCACCGGCATGGGCTCGAACACGGCGGGAACGGTGTGCCCGCCCATTCCGTTGCCCGCGTCGACAGCCACCGTCAGCGGGCGGAGGTCGGAGAGGTTCACCAGTCCGCGGACGAAACTCGCGTACTGCTCGAGCACGTCCTCCTCGGACACCGTGCCGGGAGCGCCGTCGAACGCAGGAACCCCGTCGACGACCTCGGCCGCAATCGTGGAAAGGCCCGTCTCCTGCCCCACCGGCTTGGCGCCTGCGCGGCACAGCTTGATGCCGTTGTACTTCGCCGGGTTGTGGCTCGCCGTGAACATCGCACCCGGGCAGTCGAACAGCCCCGAAGCGAAATACAGCTGGTCGGTGGACGCGAGTCCGATGAGGACGACGTCCAGTCCCTGGGCGGTGACGCCGTCGGCGAACGCCCGGGCCAGCTCCGGAGAGGACGCGCGCATGTCGTAGCCGATCACGACCTTCGTGGCGCTGTCTTCGCGGACGAGTCGTGCGAATGCGCCGCCCACGTCCTGCACGAATGCGGCGTCGATGTGTTCACCGACGACACCCCGCACGTCGTAAGCCTTGATCACGGCATGTACGGACTCGGCTGATCGCGCCACTTCTTGTTTCTCCTTTACGAGCACCAGTGCTGGCGCAAGCCTAATGCCTGCCCGTCGCGGGCCCGGCACGCCGCGGACCGCAGGCCCGGAAGCAGGCCGGGACGTCAGTTGGAAGGGTCGGGAAGTACCCGCAGGTGGCCGCGGCGACCGGTGCGCGCCGGGCCGGGCTGGGTGCCGGTCTCCGCGCGTTCCTCGGTGGACACGGCCCGGTCGGACCGCCCGCGATCGCCGAGACCCGCCTCCCGCACGGCCTCCGCCAGCGCGGTCAGGTCGTCCTCGTCCGGAGTGCTCGACGAGAACCCACCCTCGTACCGAACCAGTTCCCAGCCCTTGGGTGCGGTGATCCTCGACGCGTGCGTTTCGCACAGATCCCACGAGTGCGGCTCGTCGACCGTGGCGAGCGGGCCGACGACGGCAGTGGAGTCGGAGTACACGTACGTGAGCGTCGCGACAGCGGGGTTCTTGCACCCGGGGCGGCAGCATCGACGCAGAGATCTCACAGCTAGGGAGCCTAGCCCCACGAAGGCCCGACACCTACTCGGACACACCGAGAGTGTGCGGCTGTCGTAATGTCCACACCATGTCCAGAGCACGACGCAGGCGTCCCGTGACCACCCGATCCGTCGACCGACGGGGACGGGGAATCCGCGGGTCCGTGTTCCCTCCGGACGCACCGGCACGACGGAGCCGCGCAGAGAAGTTCGATCTGGTGGTGCTCGAGGCGTTCGCGCCGATCGACGCGCGCTGGCGCGAACGCCTGACGAAGCTGGACATCGCCGTCGACGAGGTTCCGAAGATTCATGCGCTCGACCCGGATTCGGTCAACTGGCCCGCCGAGGTCGTGGCGGACGGGCCCGTACCGCTGTCCCGACTGATCCCGGCCGGCATCGACCGGCACGGATCTACGACGCGGGCGCGAGTCGTCCTGTTCCGGCGACCGCTCGAACAGCGCGCCAAAGACCCGGACGACCTCACCGACCTGGTGCACGACGTGCTCGTACAGCAGGTGAGTACGTACCTCGGAGTCGAACCCGAGGTCATCGACCCGGATTTGCCGGGCGACGAAGACTGACTAGACGATCCCCCGCTTCAGGCGCCGGCGCTCGCGCTCCGACAATCCACCCCAGATACCGAACCGCTCGTCATTGGCCAGTGCGTAGTCGAGGCATTCGTCCCGCACCTCACAGCCCAGGCAGATGCGCTTCGCTTCCCTGGTGGAGCCTCCCTTTTCGGGGAAGAAGGCCTCAGGGTCGGTCTGCGCACAGAGCGCGCGTTCCTGCCACTGGTCCTCGATGGTCTCGAACAGCTCGTCGAAACCGGTCACCAGACTCAACGCCGGGCGAGGGCCCGTCGTCTCGACTTCCTGTGCGACGAGTTCTCGCACAGGAATTTCTTTCACACTGTCTTCTTGCACACAGACTTCTTGAACACAGACGCCGTCCGCTGCGCCTGCTTCGGAATTGGTCTGCGGTTCGTCGCTTACTGTGCTCCAGCGAGTCTCCGACTCGATCTGCTCATTGGGCATCGTTCCGCCTCCTCACCTGTGATAGCGCAGAAAATTTCGATCGATCATGTACCCCGAACCGAACACCCCTGCCACCCGTTCGAACAACCGTTCGAATTGATCCCCGCTGCAAGTGATTCCACGCCCACAACGTCGGAATGACATATTTGTGATTAGACACGCCCAGCGTGTCGCGGTCAAGCTAACCGTCGAAAGTCGATTACTATTTCGCGCTCTCAAATCGCTCCGGGGAAGCAGCTCACAGGAGGCGGACAGCCACCGCCTAGGCTTGCATCGTGAACGTGACTGTATTGGTTGGCGGGGTGGGCGGGGCCCGGTTCCTGCAAGGTGTGCGGAGACTTCTGGGGGCCGATTCGGGCCATCGCATTACCGCGGTCGTCAATGTCGGGGACGACGTGTGGATGCACGGGTTGCGGATCTGCCCGGACCTGGACACCTGCATGTATACCCTCGGTGACGGTATCGACACCGAGCGTGGGTGGGGGCATGCCGGTGAAACCTGGAACGCCAAGGCCGAACTCGCCGCCTATGGTGCGAAACCGGATTGGTTCGGGCTCGGTGACAGGGACATCGCCACGCATCTGATCCGCACGCAGATGCTGCGGACGGGGTATCCGTTGTCGGCGGTGACCGAGGCGCTGTGCAACCGGTGGCAACCGGGTGTGACCCTGCTGCCGGTGACCGACGACCGTAGCGAAACTCACGTCGTGATCACCGACCCGCAAGACGGGGAGCAGCGGGCGATCCACTTCCAGGAGTGGTGGGTTCGGTACCGCGCCCAGGTCCCGACGCACAGCTTCGCGCACATCGGCGCCGAGCAGGCCGCCCCGGCGCCCGGAGTGCTCGAGGCGATCGAGAGCGCCGACATCGTGCTGCTGGCACCGTCGAATCCGGTGGTCAGTGTCGGCGCGATCCTGGCGGTGCCCGGGATCCGCGGCGGCCTGCGTACCACCGCCGCGAAGGTGGTCGGTGTGTCGCCGATCGTCGGCGGAAAACCGTTGCGGGGCATGGCCGACGAATGTTTGGACGTGATCGGGGTGGACACGTCGGCGGAGGCGATCGGCCGCTGGTACGGGGCCCGGTCCGGGACCGGGATCCTCGACGGCTGGCTGGTCCACGACACCGACACCGCCGAGATCCCCGGCGTGAACGTGGCCCGGGTGCCGCTGATCATGACCGACCCCGACGCGACCGCCGCGATGGTGCGGGCGGCGCTGGACGTGGCGGGGGTGACACTGTGACCGACCCCACCGGAGCGTCCCGGTCCGATCACGCCCCGGGCGGTGCGGTCGAGATCCGCCCGGTGACCGGCCTGCCCGAGTTCCGGCCCGGCGACGACCTCGCCGGCGCGGTGGTCGCGGCCGCGCCGTGGCTCGCGGATGGTGACGTGCTGGTGGTCACCAGCAAGGTGGTCTCGAAGGTGGAGGGCCGGATCGTGTCCTCGCCGACCGACCCGGAGGAACGCGACGCCGCCCGCCGGCGGCTCGTCGAGCAGGAAGCGGTGCGGGTCGTGGCCCGCAAGGGCCGGACCCTGATCACCGAGAACCGGCTCGGGATCGTGCAGGCGGCGTCGGGCATCGACGGCTCGAACGTCGAGGGCTCCGAACTCGCGCTGCTGCCCGAGGACCCGGACGGCAGCGCCCGCGCCCTGCGGGAGGCGATCGCGGTGGCGCTGGGGGTGCGGGTGGCGGTGGTGGTCACCGACACCATGGGCCGGGCGTGGCGCAACGGGCAGATCGATGCCGCGATCGGTGCGGCCGGGCTTGCGGTGCTGCACGGGTACGCCGGGTCCCGCGACAGTCAGGGCAACGAACTGGTGGTGACGGAGGTGGCGGTCGCCGACGAGATCGCCGCGGCGGGGGATCTGGTCAAGGGCAAACTCGGCGGGGTGCCGGTCGCGGTCGTGCGGGGCCTGGATGTGGCCGACGACGGGTCCGCCGCACAGGATCTGATCCGGCGCGGCGCCGAGGACCTGTTCTGGCTCGGCACCGCCGAATCCGTCGAGATGGGGCGGGCGGAGGCGCTGCTGCTCCGCCGCTCGGTCCGCCGGTTCGCCGACGACCCGGTCGAACCCGGCGCGGTCCGGGCGTCGATCGCGCAGGCCCTGACCGCGCCGGCGCCGCACCACACCCGGCCGGTCCGGTTCGTGTGGGTCCGCACCCGCACCGTCCGCGATGCACTGCTGACCCGGATGGCCGAGCAGTGGCGCACCGACCTCACCTCCGACGGGATGAGCGCCGACGCTGTAGCCGCGCGGGTGGCCCGCGGGAACATCCTGTTCGACGCACCGGAGGTGATCATCCCGTTCTGCGTCCCCGACGGCGCCCACCACTACCCCGATGAGCGCCGGCGGGCGGCGGAGTCGACGATGTTCACCGTCGCGGTCGGTGCCGCGGTGCAGGCACTGCTGGTGTCGTTGGCGACCAAGGGAATCGGCAGCTGCTGGATCGGGTCGACGATCTTCGCCGCCGACACCGTCCGCGCCACCCTCGACCTGCCCGCCGACTGGCAACCACTCGGCGCGATCGCCGTCGGCCACCCCCTCGAACCACTCACCCCCCGACACGCCGCCGACCCCGGCGACGCCCTGATCGAGAGATGAGCCACGCGCAATGAGCGCCGAATCACTACACCGCACCGCGACCGCCGCGCTCGAAGGCTGGAAAACGCTCGACGAGAACGACGAATCGTTGCGGCACACCATGCTCGCGTTCCTCGCGTCGGCGCCGCTGGGCTGCCTACGCGAGCACGTACCCGGACACATCACGGCGTCCTCCCTCGTCCTGGACGAGGGGGGATGTCACGTACTCCTGACCCTGCATCCCCGGGTCGGCCGGTGGATCCAATTGGGCGGGCACTGTGAGCCTTCCGACGAGACCGTCGTCGATGCCGCGCTGCGGGAGGCGTGCGAGGAATCGGGAATCCCCGACCTCCGGATCGATCCCGACCTGCTGTCGGCGCACACCCACCCGATCACGTGCTCACTCGGACAGCCCACCCGGCACCTCGACCTCCGGTTCCTCGTCCGCGCGCGACCCGGCGCCCACATCGTGCGCAGCTCCGAATCGACGGACCTCCGCTGGTGGCCGGTGGACGCACTGCCGCCGAACGCGGAGAAGTCCACGATCGACCAGCTCGTGCACCTGGCCGGACTGCGCTAGCGGAGCGGCTCCAGCGTCGGGCGCTTCGCCGCGATACGGTCGCCGGAGGATGTTCCCCAGACGGGCCGCAAGTTGCTCGGCAACCCGATCCGATCATCCGCGTAATCCGTTGGGACGCCTCGGGTCCGGATCGCCGATCCCTCCGTAAACGAATCGTCGAGCGCCACTTAGCGTGTGAAGCCGCGCGTCACTTCACCAGCGCTTCTGCGGAAGCCGGGCCCTTCATGGCCGGAGGTAGCCGATCAGAGTTGCGTGGTAGAGCCGGGACTGCACGGCTGTCCCGGGATCAGGGCTGTTTCTGGTTGGTGATGTATGGGGCGACGTTTGATAGCGGGGTCTCCGGCGGAGGCAACGAAATATGATGGTGGCGAAGAGTGACTGCAGAGGTTCGCCCGGGTGTGGTCGGGGAATTGCTGTCGCGGACAGCGGCAACAACTGCACTCGTGGGCGTATGCACAGTTGCGGGACTTCGTCACCTACAAAGCCGCGTCGGTGGGTGTCCCTGTGGAGGTCATTAACCCGCGGAACACCTCGCGGACGTGCTACCCGTGCGGGCACGTCGACAAGGCAAACCGGATCACACAGGATCGGTTTGTGTGCCGGGTGTGTGGACATGTCGATCAGGCAGATCACAATGCCGCGTTGAACATCGCCTACCTGGGGTACGTGAAGTACATGACCACGACGCACGGCTATTGGGCCGCCTAATCAACCGGCCTACAGTCGGCGCGCACCTGACAGCCAGTCGGGGACGCGACTGCCAAACCCCGCCCTTCAGGGCAGGGGTACGTTGATCTCTCACACGTCCGTGCTGAACCGGACCCCACCGTCGGGCAGGGTCACTCCCGGCCACACCCGGGCGCCGCGCAGGAGTTCGCACCGGGCGCCGATGTCGGCTCCGTCACCGATCACCGCGTCACGCACCAGCGCCCGCGGCCCGATGCGTGCGCCGAAACCGATGATGGACCGTTCGACGGTCGCTCCGGCCTCGACCACGGCACCGTCGAACAGCACGGCGCCGTCGAGTCGTGCGCCCGCACCCACCTCGGCGCCGCGGCCGACGACGGTTCCGCCGATCAGCAGCGCACCCGGGGCGACACCCGCACCCGGGTGGACGAGCGATTCGCCGCGGGGCCCGTCGAGCGCAGGCGACGGAGCGATGCCGCGCACCAGGTCCGCGGAACCGCGCACGAAGTCCTCGGGGGTGCCCATGTCGCGCCAGTACGAGGAGTCGACGTGTCCGTACACGCGGGCGTCCTCGGCCAGCAGCGACGGGAACACCTCGCGCTCCACCGACACCGCGCGTCCCTCGGGGATCCGTTCGATGATCTCGCGCTTGAAGACGTAGCAGCCGGCGTTGATCTGGTCGGTCGGCGGGTCCTGCGTCTTCTCGAGGAACGCGGTCACCCGGCCGTCCGCGTCGGTGGGCACGCAGCCGAACGCCCGCGGATCCCCGACCCGCACGAGGTGCAGGGTGACGTCGGCGTCCCGGTTCCGGTGGGTGTCGAGGATCGCGCCCAGGTCGGTGCCGCCGAGGACGTCGCCGTTGAAGACCATGGCGTGGTCACCGCGCAGCTTCGGCAGAACGTTGCGGATGCCGCCACCGGTGCCGAGCGGTTCGGTCTCGGTGACGTAGTCGATCTCGAGTCCCAGCTTCGAGCCGTCGCCGAAGTACTCCTCGAAGACCTCCGCCTTGAAGGATGTGCCGAGGACCACGTGCGTGATCCCGGCCGCCCCGATCCGGGCGAGCAGATGCTGGAGGAACGGCAGACCCGCCGTGGGCAGCATGGGCTTGGGCGCCGACAAGGTCAGCGGGCGAAGCCTCGTTCCCTTACCGCCGACCAGCACCACTGCATCGGTCGTCTTCTCAATTGCCATGAGTCGTTCCCCCCTCGTTCTGGTTCGTGCGTCGTTCCCGGACTGCGGCAGCCACGGCGATCTTCGACCGCACTGCCAATCCTCCCCGAAGTGCCCACCGCAGCGGCGCCTGCCACCAGTGGGGATGACGATCGGCCTGGAACCGGTACGCGCTCTGATGGTGAGCGGGCAGCATCAGTTCCGGATGCTTGCCCGCGGCGTGCCCCTTCGCGTGGGTGACCTCCGCGGAGGGCACGTACACGTTGAGCCAGCCGGCCTTGCCCAGCCGGTCACCGAGGTCGACGTCCTCCATGTACATGAAGTAGCGGGAATCGAAGCCGTCGATCGAGTCGAAGGCCGCGCGGCGCATCAACAGGCACGAACCGGACAACCAGCCGACCGACCGCTCACTGACCGTCTCGTTCTCCTGGCGGTAGCCGGCAGTCCACGGGTTGGACGGCCACACCGTGCCCAGAACCGCGTGCCCGGCCCCGGACACGAGGTCGGGCACCTGGCGCGCCGACGGGTAGACGCTCCCGTCGGGTTCCAGCACGAGAGGGCCGAGCGCCCCCGCTCGGGGCCAGCGCTCGGCGGCCGCGAGGAGTACGTCGATCGATCCGGGCGCCCAGCGAACATCCGGATTGGCGATGACGACGAATTCGATCTCGTCGTCGATCTCCGCCACAGCCCTGTTGATGGCACCGCCGTAGCCGATGTTCCCGCCGGTCCGCAGCAGGCGCACGTGCTCGTGCGCCGCATCCGCGGCCTCGGGGGCGCCGTCCGTCGATCCGTTGTCGGCCATCACGACCTGCGGATCTTCTTTCGTCGCCTCGGCGAGAGTGCCCAGGAACTGCTCCAGATGCTCGCCTGGCGAATAGGTCACCGTCACCACGGCCAGCTTCGAACTCACGCGGGCAAGCGTAGCCGTTGAAACAGGGTCCGCCTCACACCACTGCATGCAGGGCTGCATGCAACGCGTCTCGCCACGGCCGCAACGGGGTCAGCCCGGCGTCGGCCCACGCACGGCCGGACAGGACCGAGAAGGCCGGTCGCGGGGCGGGCCGCACGAACTGGGCGCTCGTGCACGGGCGCACGCGCCCAGGGTCCGCACCTGCCTCCTCGAACACGGCACGCGCAAGGTCGAACCAACTCGCCCGGCCCGAGTTGGTCGCGTGCAGCACCGGTGCATCGACGTCGCCGCGCGCGGCGAGTTCGAGCAACGCATCGGCCAGGTCGCCTGCGAATGTGGGCGAGCCCACCTGATCGTCCACGACGTCGACCGTGTCACGTTCACGCTCGAGCCGGAGCATGGTGGAGACGAAGTCGGAGCCGACCCCGGTGTAGACCCAGGCGGTGCGCACGACGTGGGCGGACGGAAGCGCTGCGTGAACGGCGCGTTCGCCGGCGAGTTTCGTGCGCCCGTAGGCGGTCGCCGGTCCGGTCGGGGCGTCCACCTCGTACGGCGTGTCGGCCTGCCCGGCGAAGACATAGTCGGTGGAGACGTGGATCAGCCGGGCACCCGCCCGGGCGCACGCCGCCGCCAGGTTCGCGGGCCCCGTCTCGTTCACCGCCCGGGCGGTGTCCTCGTCCGACTCCGCAGCGTCGACCGCCGTGTACGCGGCACAGTTGATCACCACCGATCCGTCTTCGACCTGCGCCTTCACCGCGTCGGGGTCGGTGATGTCGAGTTCGTCCGACCCCACACCCCGGGCCCGAATTCCGGTCGCCTCCGCTCGTCGGAGGACATGCCCACCCAACTGTCCGCGGGCGCCGGTCACAAGGATGTTCGTCACGGGGGTCAGTCTGGCACGCCGATCGACGCGTCCCTGCTCCCGGCGCGTCGACCAGTAGCCTGGTTTCCGTGTCACACGAGCAACCCGCACCAGACGCACCCCCGAGCACAGCTCGGCGGCCGATTCACATCGCTGTGGCGGTGCTGTCGGTGCTCGCCCTCGTCGTGACGGGATTCGCCTGGCGGAGTATCGACTCGCTGCGCAACAATCTGGCAACCGCGGGCGGCCTGGGCCTCGGCGGAAGCGCCGACGGCGCCGTCGACATCCTCATGGTCGGCACGGACAGTCGCACCGACGCCCACGGCAACCCCCTGTCCCAGGAAGAACTCGACTCGCTTCGGGCCGGCGAGGAGGTGGCATCCAACACCGACACCATCGTCCTCATCCGCGTTCCCAACGACGGGAGCTCCGCCACTGCCATCTCGATCCCCCGCGACTCCTACGTCGACGTGCCGGGCATCGGCATGTCGAAGATCAACGCCGCGTACGGCGCCACCAAGGAGACCGAGCGGCTGAAACTCGTCGAGGACGGAGCCACCGACAAGGAAGCCGAGGAGGAGTCGACGAAGGCAGGCCGCGAGGCGCTCATCCAATCGGTGGCCGATCTCACCGGAATCACCGTCGACCACTACGCCGAGGTCGGGCTGCTCGGGTTCGTCCTCCTCACCAACGCCGTCGGCGGCGTCGACGTCTGCCTCAACGAACCGGTGGACGAGGACATGTCCGGCGCGCACTTCCCCGCCGGTGAGCAGACGTTGAAGGGTGCGGACGCTCTGAGCTTCGTCCGCCAGCGCCACGACCTCCCCCGCGGCGACCTCGACCGCATCGTGCGTCAGCAGGTGTTCATGGCCTCGCTCGTCGGCAAGGTGCTGTCCGCGAAGACTCTCAGCGACCCGGGCAAGCTGAACGAACTCAGCGGCGCGGTGCAACGCTCGGTCGTGCTCGACGACGACTGGGACATCATCGAGTTCGCCACCCAACTTCAGGACCTCGCCGGCGGCAAGGTGCAGTTCGAGACGATTCCGGTCGCGGATCTCAACGGCACGACCGACTACGGCGAGTCCATCGTCGAGGTCAAGCCGAAGGACGTGAAGAAGTACGTGGCCGGTCTGGTCGGCGAGGAGCCCACCGACTCGGAAGACACCACCACGTCCGAGACGCCCAAGATCGACGCCTCGACCGTCACCGTCGACGTTGCGAACGCCAGCGACGTCGGGGGCCTCGCGAACGGCGTCGCCGACGCCCTGACGTCGCTCGGCTACGGACAGGGCGAGGTCGGCAACTACACGGGCGAGTCGGTGAGCGAGACCACAGTCTTCGCGCACTCCGCGGACGACGACAGCGCGAAGGCGGTCGCCGCAGCACTCGGCGGGCTCCCCACCGACACCGACGCGACACTGCCCGAAGGTTCGGTGCGGGTGGTGCTGTCGAGTGACTACCAGGGGCCGACGTCCGCCGAAACCACCGGCACCACCACGTCATCCGAGTCGTCGGAGACGGGCCTCGAGCCCGCGTCCACGGCAGGAACGACCCCCACCCCGGCACCGCCCGGCCCGCCCATCGATGCCGGCTCGTCGGGCCCGCGTTGTGTGAACTAGAAAACGAGAGACGGATCGTGTCCATGAACCATGCGTCCCGCACGCTGACCGACGCCCTGCTCGACCCCATCCTGAAGAACGACCCGGCCGGACCGCGCGTCACGTTCTACGACGACGCCACCGGTGAACGGGTCGAACTCTCGGCCCTCACGCTCGCCAACTGGGCGGCCAAAACCGCCAACCTGCTGCGTGACGAATTCGGCGTCGAGCCCGGCGCCCGCGTCGCGGTGCTCCTTCCCGCGCACTGGCAGACCGCCGCGGTTCTGCTCGGCGCATGGTGGGCCGGCGCCGAGGTCGTGCTCGAACCCGATGCGGACGCCGAAATCGCACTCGTCTCGGCCCAGCACCTGGGCGACGTCGAGGACGTACCCGAGGTAGCGGCGCTGTCGCTGGACGCGTTCGGCAGGCCCGTCCCCGACCTCCCCGTCGGCATCACCGACTACGCCACGTCCGTGCGCGTCCACGGCGACCAGTTCCGGCCGACGGTCGCCGGACCCGCACTGGCGGGCAAGAGCGTCGACGACGTTCTCGCCGCAGCGCTCGCCTCCGCCGAATCGCAGGGGATCACCGGTACCGACCGGGTGCTGTCCGAAGAGGCGTGGGACTCCCCCGACGCCCTGATCGACAGTCTGGTGGCCGTCTTCGCGGCCGGCGCGTCACTCGTGCAGGTCACCAACGCCGACCCCGCAGCCCGGTCGAGGCGCGTGGACACCGAGAAGATCACCCGTCAACTCTCCCGGTAGCCGCCGTCCGCGAGGCCCGCGGCGATCTCGAACCTGTTCCGGGCACCGCGGTGCCGCAACTCCTCGAACAGGTACCGCAGCGCGAAGGTCCACCCGTACGTAGCCCATTGGTCGGCGTGGACCGCTTCGTGTCGCACGAGCGCTCTCGCCGGGTCCCTGCCGGTGAGAAATGCACCGCCGATCGTCGTCCCGCCGCGTGCGTACCCACCCCGCATCCCGCTGCACACGAAGATGCCGAAGTCGGCGTCGAACGTGATGCGGGCGCCCCACAGCCGGGCGTACGCCAGCGCGAGCCGTGTGATCGCCGCGGACTGGGGGTTCCCCCGCGACGCTCGGATCATCGGCACACCGCGGCTGCGTTTCACAGGCGCAGGATAAGTGCTCGAGGCGAGGTTCATCCACAACTTCTCGCCCATCCACAGACCAACCTGAAGTCCCAGTTCGCGCGCGGCAGGGATGACGCGCCCACCACGATGCTGTCGATCATGACCGCACGCATTCGTACCCTGAAAGAACTCACCGACGCCGGACTCACCCGCAGCACCATCGCCGCCCGGTGCCGAAGTGGCAGCTACCACCGCGTGCTGCCCACGGTGTACTCCCTCGTCGAACCCGACACGTACGTGCGGTGTGCCGCCGTGTCGGCATGGCGGCCGGCCGCGGTCCTGAGCCACCGAACCGCGGCCTGGCTCTACGGCTGGTTGCCCGAGCCGGCGGTCGTCGAGGCGACGATTCCCCGGGGCCTCCGCGTCACGCCGCCGGACTGGCTTCGGCTGTACCGCCGCGACCTCGCACCGCACACGGTGTCGATGGTGTCCCTTCTTCCGGCGGTGTCGCCCGCCCAGGCGCTCTTCGATTGCGCAGTCGTCATGCCCGAAGGAGACGTGGCGTCCCTCGTCGACAGCGAACTCGACCGCAGCGTCGATCCGCACGAGTTCCGTGACCTCTGCGCCGCTCACCACGGTCGGCACGGTGCGCCCGCGGCACGGCGACTGTTACGCCACGCTGCCCTCCGAGCCGCGTCGGAACCCGAGCGGGTACTCGGTCGCCAGCTCAGCCTTCGCGGTTTCCCGCTCGAGGCCAACCACCCGATCGGTCCGTACGTGGGTGATTTCGCCGACGAGCAGGCGCGGATCGTGGTCGAGGTCGACGGCCGCGAGTTCCACAGCGAGCCCGACGTGTTCCGGAACGACCGACGGCGTCAGAACTGGCTCGTCAGTGAGGGGTGGATGGTGCTCCGCTTCGCCGCCTACGACGTGCTGGCGCATCCCGATGTGGTCGCCGCCGAGATCATCGATGCGGTGCGTCGACGGCGTCGCAGTCGGCGCCCGAAGTGAACTGAGCCGCCACTCCTTGCTCCCCCAGGGCTGATTCGGCCCCGGAGCAGCGAAGAGTGGCGGCTCAGTTCGACGCGGTCAGCCCAGCAGCTTGTCGCGCAGTGCCTTGTCCTTGTCCAGGACCATCTTCTCGAGCCCGTCCTGGAACGCGACCATCTGCTGCTGCAGTGCGGGGTCGGAGGCGCCGAGGATACGGACGGCGAGCAGACCGGCGTTTCGGGCGCCGCCGATGGACACGGTTGCGACGGGGACGCCTGCGGGCATCTGCACAATCGAGAGCAGTGAGTCCATGCCGTCGAGGTATTTCAGCGGGACGGGCACACCGATGACGGGCAGTGGGGTGGCCGACGCGACCATGCCCGGTAGGTGGGCGGCGCCCCCGGCGCCGGCGATGATCACCTGGATGCCGCGGCCGGCCGCGTCCTTCGCGTAGTCGAGCATGCGCTGCGGTGTGCGGTGCGCGGAGACGACACCGACCTCGAAACGCACCCCGAACTCGGCGAGCGCCTCGGCGGCGGCCTCCATGGTGGGCCAGTCCGAGTCGCTGCCCATGATGAGCCCGACCTGTGCGCCCTGCCGTGCTGCCGTGTCACTCACCGTGTACATCCCATCCGTCGGTCCATTCAGCGTGCGAGAGCCAGTGGGCGGCGCGCTCGGCACGCTCGCGCACCCGCGCCACGTACTCGGGGTCGTCGATCGAGCCGGGTCCGCCGACGATGTTCACGTGGCCGATCTTCCGGTCTTCACGCTCACCCTTGCCGTACAGATGAATCTTCGCGTCGGGCATCCGGGCGAAGAGGTGGTGGACGCGTTCGTCCATGCTCATCTCGGGGGCCGTCGGCGCACCGAGCACGTTCGCCATCACCGTGATCGGCGCGAGCGGTGCGGTGTCGCCGAGCGGGTAGTCGAGGACGGCGCGCAGGTGCTGCTCGAACTGTGAGGTACGGGCGCCGTCCATCGTCCAGTGGCCGGAGTTGTGCGGGCGCATCGCGAGTTCGTTGACGACGAGCGTTCCGTCGGTGGTTTCGAACAGTTCGACGGCCATCGCGCCGACCACCCCGAGTTCGGACGCGATGCGGAGCGCGAGTTCCTCGGCGGCCTCGGCGACCGAGTCGGGCAGAGCGGGGGCGGGGGCGAGGACCACGGCGCACTGCCCGTGGCGTTGCACCGTCTCCACGACGGGCCACGTGGCGCCCTGGCCGAACGGTGACCGCGCCACCATCGCGGACAGCTCACGCCGCATCTCGACCTTTTCCTCGACGATGAGGGAGACACCCTGGTCGAGTTGCCGGGTGACGATGCGCTCGGCTTCGTCGGGATCGTCGGTGATCCACACGCCGCGACCGTCGTAACCGCCGCGGACGGCCTTGATCACGACCGGCCATCCGTGTTCGGCGCCGAATTTGACGACGTCCTCGGCCCAGGTCACCTCGGCGTAGGCCGGGACCGGTGCGCCGAGTTCGGCGAGCTTGCGGCGCATCGCCAGCTTGTCCTGCGCATAGATGAGTGCCGTCGGCGGCGGCTGCACGTTGACACCCTCGGCGACCAGGATGTCGAGGTGCTCGGTGGGCACGTGCTCGTGGTCGAAGGTCAACGCGTGCGACCCGACCGCGGCCCTGCGGAGCGCGTCGAGGTCGGTGTGGCTGCCGAGGACGACGTCGGGGCTCACCTGCGCTGCGGGTTCGTCGGCGGTGCCCGAGAGCACCCGCAGTGTCTGGCCGAGCGCAATCGCGGCCTGGTGGGTCATCCGCGCGAGTTGGCCGCCACCGATCATCGTCACGACGGGTTGCCCGGCGGTCAGATCGCGGGGTGTCGTGGGACGCGGTGTGGAGTCAGAGTTGCCGGTCACGGGTCACTAGTTTGTCACGTCCGGCGCGGGGTTCCGCCGCCGAGGTGCCGGTCCGCACTTTCTGTGATTCTCCTGATGATCTCGCCGCCAATTGGTGGTATCCGGTCCGACTTTCGTAAACTCATCCGTTGTGTCATTTGTCGACGGCGTCCTAGCACGCGTTCCCCAGCCTTTTCGGGCTCTCGCGTTGCGGCATCACGAACTGATCAAGTTCGCGATTGTGGGCGGCACCACCATGATCTTCGACCTCGCCATCTTTTATTCGCTGAGCCTGACGATCCTCGAAGAGAAGCCTGTTGTCGCAAAAGTTCTGTCCGGAATTCTCGCGACGGTCCTGAGCTACATTCTCAACCGCGAATGGTCGTTCAAGAACCGTGGCGGACGTGAACGACACCACGAGGCCCTGCTGTTCTTCACGATCAGCGGGATCGGCGTACTCCTCGCCGCCGCGCCCCTGTGGATCGCCAACAACGTGTTCGACATCCGTGCCAGCCAGGAGAACCTGACCACCCTGGTGGTGGTCGACTTCGTGCTCAACTACATCATCGGAAACCTGCTGCAGATGGTGTTCCGGTTCTGGGCACTGCGCCGGTTCGCCTTCCCCGACGAGAACGTGCACATCATCGATCCGGACCTCGTCGACGAAGCTGTCGAGGAAGAGTTCGGCCACTCCTGATCGTCAGCGCGGTTCCCGGATCCCGGTGACCCGTGTCGGCACGTGCTCGCGCGCGAGGGGAACGAAGATCGCGAACAGGGCCGGACGGCGACGCTGCAGTTCCAGCCGGCCACCGTCTGCCTCGATGAGTGCACGGGCCAGCGCCAGGCCCACACCGGTCGAACCGGCCCCCGAGAAACCGCGATCGAAGATGTGAGGCGCGAGGTTGTTGCTGACCCCGACTCCCTCGTCCGACACCTCGACGCACACCATCGTCTCGCGCGGCGAGGTCTCCTCGCCGGGTGTCCTGAGATTCTGACCCTGGATCAGACGCACCGCGACGGTGCATGTCCCCGCCCCGTGCATGAGCGCGTTGTCGACGAGCACCGCGACGGCCTCACGGAGCCGGGAACCGGTGGTCGACGCCATCACGTTCGTGTCCCCGCGCAGCACCAGTTCGCGGTCGGCGTCCTCGAACGGCCGCTTCCAGTCCGCGATGACCACACTGAGCTCCCGGATCACCGACACCTGGGTCTCGGTGCCGTTGCTGCGTGACGAGCGGACCAGTTCGTCGATCGCGACGGTCAGTCGGTCCACCTGCGCCATCGCCTCGTCGGCCTCGACCACGACCGCGGGGTCCGAGTGCACGGACAGTTCGTCGAGCCGGAGGCGGACGGCCGTGAGCCGGCTGCGGAGCTGGTGTGAGACGTCCGCGACGAGTGCGTGTTCGCGCTGCAGCCGTCCCGCGATCTCGACGGTCGCGGAGTCCAGGACGTCGGAGACGCGGTCGAGTTCGGGGATGCCGTGACGCCGCACGTCCGGCCGGAAGTCGCCCTCCGCGAGCCGGGCCGCCCGGTTGGCGACGTCCCGCAGCGGATCGGCGAGCCGCTTCGCTGTGACGTAGGCGACCACGGTGCCTGCCGCGATGGACACGAGCACCAGCAGCGCGACGGCACCGACGGCCTGGCGTTGCTGGGTGCGCATCTCGTCGGACGGCACTTCGAGGCGGAGCGAACCGGACGTGCCCATCGCGAGAGATTCCACGAGCGGCGACTGCACGGACGATTCGCCGATGTCCACTCGCGCGGCGCCGTCGTCGGTGGTCGGATAGACCACCACCAGGCGGCCCCCGGCGGGCGTCAGCAGACGCAGGGAGTTCGTGTCGAGATCACCCTCGACGACACCGTTGACGCCCTCCTGGGTGATGATCTCCGTCGCCATCCGATCGAGCCGGACCTGGAGATCGCTCCGGTTGAAATCCTCGACCCACAGCCACGCCGTGTAGATGAGCGGCACACCGAGCAGCAGCGCCGTCAGGATCACGACTGCGAGGATCGACTGGAGAATTCTGCGGCGCACTACCCCGCCTAGTCGGTGTTGATGCGGAAACCGACGCCGCGGACCGTCGCGATGCGACGCTCGGCGGCGGGGCCCTCGTCACCGATCTTCCGGCGAAGCCACGACATGTGCATGTCGAGTGTCTTCGAGCCGCGCAGTTCCACGTCGCCCCAGACCTCGGCGAGGATGGTGTCGCGGGAGACCACCTGACCCGCGTGTTCGAGCAGCACCCGGAGAAGCTCGTACTCCTTGTTGGCGAGGGCGATCTCGGTTCCGTTCACGAGCACCCGTCGGGCCGCCGGTTCGAGCCGGATGCCGCCGACCTCGACGACGGAATCCTCGCCGCCGCCGCGACGGCGCAGCAGGGCGCGCACCCGGGCCATCAGCTCCGCCAACCGGAACGGCTTGCCCACGTAGTCGTCGGCGCCCGCGTCGAGTCCGACGACGAAGTCGACCTCGTCGGTGCGTGCGGTGAGCATGAGCACTGCCAGTTCCGAACTGTGGGCGCGCACTTGCCTGCACACCTCGAGTCCGTCCATCCCCGGGAGGCCGAGGTCCAGGATCAACAGGTCGTACGCTCCGTCGAGAGCCTGCTCCAGCGCTGCCGGGCCGGTCTGCTCGATGGTGACGTCGTATCCCTCCCGGCCCAGTGCCCGCGACAGCGGGGCGGCAATGGCTTCGTCATCTTCGGCAAGCAATACAGCAGTCACCTCCACAGCGTACGGAGGTGCGAAGACGGCTGTGACCGGTTACCAGCCTTTGCCGGTGTCGGCGTCGCCGCGCGGGTCGTCTCGCTCCCGTTCGCGGTGAAGATCCATCGCGTCGAACACCTGGTGATAGAGCAGCGAGTGGACACGCTGGACGTCGGGGATGTCGTCGAATTCCAGCGGGTCGTCGGAAGACGACACGATGACGAGCGTTCCGGTGCGGAGCATCCGGTCGAGGAGGCCGTGCCGGAATTGGACGTTGCTGATGCGTCCCATCGGAATGTCGATCCCGGTGTGCGTCATCACACCCTGACGGATGAGGACACGACGGTCGGTGACGATGAAGTGGGTGAACTTCCAGCTGAGAAACGGCGCGACACAGCGCCATACGACGAGGCCCAGCCACACCACGAGGACGACGACGAGCACGACGTTCAGCGCGGAGCCGTCCAGCTTGTTCTCGGCGAACCCCGCCGCGAAACCCGCCACGGCCGTCGCCAGCAGAAAGGTGACGGCGGGGAGCAACAGCATCTTCCAGTGTGGATGACGGTGAAGCAGCAGTTCCTCGTCCTCGGCGAGGGCGTCCTCCGGATATCCCATGCGAAGAGTGTGCCTCTACCGCATGCGGCTGAGCACTATCGGGGTGATGACGATGATGATGCCGTACAGCACCATCCACACTCCGACCACGATCACGAACACCTCGAGCGACAGTTCGGGCTGCAGGAGCACGAAGCCTCCGGCGACGACGCTGATCACGCCGAGCACGATGGTCAGCCCGCGATCCGCGACCGAACCCGAGGCGCCTTCCACGATTTCGAGGACACCCCGGAACACCCACCATGCACCGACGACGAGCGCGATGATCACGACGGTCTGGAGGGGGCTCCTCAGCACGAGGAACGCGAGAAGTATTGCCAGGGCGCCGGATACGCCCACCAGCGTCCGTGCGGCTCCCCCGGCCTCGACGTCGGCGAACGCCCGGATGATCTGGACGATCCCGAAGCCGAAGAACTGGATGGCGATCAGGACGGCCAGAACCGTGAGCGTCACGTGCGGCCATACGAGCACCGCGATGCCGAGACCCAGTGTGAGCAGACCGAGCACCACCGTGAGGCCGGTCAACGTGCGCCGGGCCGCGGTGACGGAGGACTCCGGAATTGAGGTACTCATGTACCACAGTGTGGCACTACTCGGTGCGCACCGGGCGTAAATGTGTGATGTCACCTGCGGCGACGGCGACCGTTCCGGGCTGGCCGTCGGGGGCGATCACGACCCGGCCCTCCGCGTCGACGTCCGTTGCGATGCCGATCAGTTCGCGACCGCCGGGCAGTTCGGCGCGCACCCGCTGGCCGAGCGTGCCGCAGCGGGCGCGGTAGGCCGCGGCGAGTTCCGTGACGTCCCAGTTGGAGTCGTGCCATTGCTGCCAGCGATCGGCGATGGCGCGCAGCACCGCCCGCACGAGGGTGTCGCGGTCACTGACCTCGGCACCTTCGAGGACGAGGGACGTGGCGTGCTCGACGGGCAGCTCGTCCCTCGTGAGGCTCACGTTGAGACCGATCCCGACGACCACCGCGGGATCCGGTGCCGTGGCGGACACCTCGGCGAGGATGCCGGCGACCTTGCGGCCGTCGATGAGCACATCGTTGGGCCACTTGAGTTCCGCGGGCACCTCGGCGGTCGCGCGGAGCGCGTCGACGACGGCGACACCGGTCAGCAGTGGCAGCCACCCCATGTCCTGGACGCCCATGCCCGGCATCGTCAGCAACACGGAGACCGCGATCTGCGCCTGCGGCGGACTTACCCAGGCGCGTGAGTGGCGGCCCCGGCCGCTGCCCTGGAATTCGGCGAGCAGCACGTGCCGGTCGCAGCTCGACGACGCGGCGCGCGCGAGAAGATCGGCGTTGGTGGACCCGGTCTCCTGCACGACGTCGAGGCGCGCCCAGAACCTGCGGGTGTCGCTGTCGTCGTCACCGCGGACGAGTGCCGCACGCAGATTGTCGGCGTTGAGAGGAGGTCGGTTCAGGTCGGTCCACATCACCACAGCCTAGGACGAACAGGAAAAGGTACTGGTCAGTAGCCGGGTCCGGGCAACCCGCCGCCTGACCACCTCCCTTGGCAGAAGCTCGCCGGCTCTCGTTAAGCTGACCTGTCATGACCACTGTTCAGGAGCCGAGCGCGGCGGAGTCGGCGAGTACGCCCGATATTCACACGACGGCGGGAAAGCTCGCCGACCTGCGTAATCGTCAGGCCGAGGCGCAGCACCCGAGCGGTGAAGCCGCGGTCGAAAAGGTCCACGCCAAGGGCAAGCTCACCGCCCGCGAACGCATCACCGCCCTGCTCGACGAGGGCAGCTTCGTCGAACTCGACGCCCTCGCCCGGCACCGCTCGGTGAACTTCGGCCTCGCCGACAACCGCCCCGTGGGCGACGGCGTCGTCACCGGCTACGGCACCGTCGACGGCCGCGACGTGTGCGTCTTCTCCCAGGACGCCACCGTCTTCGGCGGCTCCCTCGGCGAAATCTACGGCGAAAAAATCGTCAAGGTCATGGACCTCGCCCTCAAGACCGGCCGCCCCCTGATCGGCATCAACGAAGGCGCCGGCGCCCGCATCCAGGAAGGCGTCGTCTCCCTCGGCCTCTACGGCGAAATCTTCCACCGCAACGTCCAGGCGTCCGGCGTCATCCCGCAGATCTCGCTGATCATGGGCCCCGCCGCCGGCGGCCACGTCTACTCCCCCGCCCTGACCGACTTCGTCGTCATGGTCGACCAGACCTCCCAGATGTTCGTCACCGGCCCCGACGTCATCAAGACCGTCACCGGCGAAGACGTCACCATGGAAGATTTGGGCGGCGCGCACACCCACATGGTCAAGTCCGGCGTCGCCCACTACGTCGCCTCCGGCGAACAGGACGCCCTCGACTACGTCAAGGACCTGCTGTCCTACCTGCCGTCCAACAACCAGGCCGCCGCCCCCCGGATGCTGCCCACCGACCCGATCACCGGGTCCATCGAAGACTCCCTCACCGGCGAGGACCTCGAACTCGACACCCTCATCCCGGACTCGGCGAACCAGCCCTACGACATGCACGAGGTCATCCGCCGCATCCTCGACGACGACGAATTCCTCGAGGTCCAGGCCGAACGCGCCGGCAACATCGTCGTCGGCTTCGGCCGCGTCGACGGCCGCTCCGTCGGCATCGTCGCGAACCAGCCCACCGTGTTCGCCGGCTGCCTCGACATCGACGCCTCCGAAAAAGCCGCCCGCTTCGTGCGCACCTGCGACGCGTTCAACGTCCCCATCATCACCCTCGTCGACGTCCCCGGCTTCCTGCCCGGCACCGACCAGGAATACAACGGCATCATCCGCCGCGGCGCGAAACTCCTGTACGCCTACGGCGAGGCCACCGTCGGGAAGATCACCGTCATCACCCGCAAGGCCTACGGCGGCGCCTACGACGTGATGGGCTCCAAGCACATGGGCGCCGACGTCAACCTCGCCTGGCCCACCGCCCAGATCGCCGTCATGGGCGCCTCCGGCGCCGTCGGCTTCGTCTACCGCAAACGCCTCCTCGAGGCCGCCCGCAACGGCGACGACGTCGACGCGCTGCGCCTGCAACTGCAACAGGAATACGAGGACACCCTCGTCAACCCGTACGTCGCCGCCGAACGCGGCTACGTCGACGCCGTCATCCCCCCGTCCCACACCCGCGGACAGATCGTGGCCGCCCTGCGCCTGCTCGAACGCAAAATGGTCACCCTCCCGCCCAAGAAGCATGGGAACATCCCCCTATGACCGCGATCACCGAGGACGAATTGCGCACCGAGACCGGCCCGGACGCGACGCCGTCAGTCAACGGTTCCGCAGCGGACACCACGACCACGAACGGCGCGGCGACCGACGTGCCGAGTGACACGGACGGAACAGCGGCCGACGCTGCGCGTGAGCCTTTCTTCACGGTGGTCAAGGGCTCACCCTCCGACGAGGAGATCGCGGCGCTCGTCGCGGTGTTGTCCGCGGTCGCTGCCGCCGGCAGCGGTGATCCCGATTCGCACGTCCCGCCCGAGTCCTGGGGTGCTCCCACGCGGATGCACCGCAGCATCGCCCCGTTCTCGCCCTACGCGTTCCCGAACGTGTCGGCGTACCGGCATTGATCCGGATCCGGTGACGTCCTTCGTTCTCGCCTCGGCTTCCCCGGCGCGGCTGGCTGTTCTGCGCAGCGCCGGGGTGGAGCCGGTCGTGCGAGTCTCCGGAGTCGACGAGGACGCTCTCATCGCGGCACTCGGTGCCGACGCCGCCCCGGAGCACGTCGTCACCGAACTGGCCCGCGCCAAGGCGAGCGACGTCCTCCCCGTTCTCGCCCGGGACGGGATCTCGGACGCCGTGGTGGTCGGATGCGACTCCATGCTGCTCATCGACGGGTCCCTCCAGGGCAAACCCGGAACCGTCGACGTCGCCCGCGCGCGGTGGTCGGCGATGGCCGGCCGTAGCGCGACCCTGCTCACCGGGCACAGCGTCCTGCGGATCGCGGAGGGCGCGGTGGTGGGTGACGCACACGATCACAGCGCCACCGTCGTCCATTTCGCGAGCCCACCGGACGCCGATCTGGAGGCCTACCTCGCGACCGGGGAACCACTGCAGGTCGCGGGCGCGTTCACCCTGGACAGCCTCGGGGGTTGGTTCGTGGACCGAATCGAGGGCGATCCGTCCAGCGTGATCGGGATCGGTCTGCCGCTCGTCCGGAGGTTGCTCGCGGAGGTCGGCGTCGGCGTCGCCGAGTTGTGGGCGTCGTCAGGCCGCGTCGGCTGACCGTTCGTCGACCTGCTGGTTCCGGCGCGGAAGCGTCAGCGACGCCACACCGATCGCGGCCGCCACCGCCGCGATGATCCAGAGGATGCGGCGTTCTGCCTGGAGGAACGCCTCGCCTGCCGCTGATCGCGTCGATTCCCGTGCGGCCACCACCGCGGAGTCGGCGATCTGCTGCTGAGTCGCACCGAGCGCCGCACCTCCGGAGGCCGGAGAACGGCATTCGTCCGGCACCTTCATCGGGGACGTCGACCCGAGTTGCTCCGTCGCGCACCGTACGAACGTCTCCTCCGCCCGCGGAATCAGCGCCGGCGGCACCCCGGCCTCGGCGAGCTGCGCGGTCAGCGCAGGCCGCTCGGCCTGCACCGCGTCCGCCGACTGCGTCGCGACGAGGTTGAAGAACACGACGCCGATCACTGCGAGCCCGATCGAGCTGCCCACCTGCTGGACTGTCGGGAGCAGGCCCGACACCGAACCTGCGTTGCGCGGCTGCACGGTCGCGAGGATCGCCGTCTGGAGCGGCGCCACGAACAAACCGAGGCCGGCTCCCCCGATGAACAGGGGTCCGGCCAGCGCCGACCACCGCGGATCGGTGCCCTCGTGCTGCAGTTGCGCCGCCAGCACGACGAGGGAGCCGGCGAAGAGCACCATCCCGAGAGGCAGGACGAGGTTGCCGATGCGCCGGTAGACGACGGCGGACGCCAGCGCGGCGAGGCCGGTCCCCAGGGCCCACGGCAACGTCATCACCCCGGCCCTGAGCGGTGAGAACCCGAACCCGAACTGCAGCGTGAGGGAGATGGTGAAGATCAACGACGTGAGCGTCCCGAAGAACACGAACGCGATGGCCGCGCCGAGCGAGAACGCGCGGTCGGTGAACAACTCGAGGCGCAGAACAGGGTCGCCGCCGCGGCGCCCGAGCCGCCACTCGTAGACGACGAACGCGATCAGGACCGGCACCGAACACAGCAGCATCACCACGATCGACGTCGGCCAGCCACGTTCCCTCCCCTCCGCGAGCGGAAAGATCAGGAGGAACAGGCCGACCGCCGACAGCACGGCGCCGCCCACGTCGAGTCGGCGGATGCCGTCGGGCTTCGCATCGACCAGATAGAAGTAGCCGAGGACCAGCGCCGCGAGTCCGATCGGGAGGTTGACGAAGAAGATCAGCCGCCAACCCCAGTCGAAGAGGTCCCACTGGATGAGAAGTCCGCCGACGAGCGGACCGCAGATCGTGGCGAGCCCGATGGTCGCGCCGTAGATTCCGAACACGCGCGGGTGGGAGCGTTTCGGAAAGAGTCCCGAGATGATGGCGAACGTCTGAGCCGACATCGACCCCGCTGCGAGGCCCTGCAACGCCCGCGAGACCACGAGAGCGGTCGGCGACTGGGCCAGGCCGCAGAGCAGTGAGGCGACGATGAAGACGGCCAGTGCGGTGAGGAAGACGCGTCGCCGGCCGAGTAGATCCCCCAGTCGCGCCGCTGTGATCAGCGAACATGCGAAGGACAGCGTGTAGACGCTCACCATCAGCAGCTGCGCCGACACCGAGGCGCCGAGATCGACCGCGATGCTCGGAAGCGCGACGTTGACGATGGTCGCGTCCAGGAGTTGCATGAATACGGCGGCGAGACTGGTGGCCAGACCCAGCCACGGGACCCACCGACCGAGTTCGCCTCGATAGAGTGCGTCACGCTGAGTCACAGGCATCCGGACAGGCTAGCGGCTCGAACCTCACAGAATGCTGTGAGGTGGTTCAAAGGTTGCTGGATAATACGCGAAGAACTTGCAGCGTAGAACCCTTTTGCCCGACACTTGACTGGACCGGGACCGACCTGTAATCAGTCTCATACTTCTTTACCTCTCGCGGTAAGGCACTCGGTGCCGCATCCTGTTGCGAGAAGTCCGTGCCACACCCGACCGAACTCGCAACCGATTCGACACCCGAGGAGCCGCTCGATGGACTTGAACTTGATCACCCACTGGAAGCCAGAGCCTGGGAGGGTCGTCGAGTGGAAAGTCACGGACGCGAGTGCACGTGCGGCTGCCGAAGCGCCGGTGGATCCGGCACTGCCGACCACCATGCAGGAGCGGCACCTGCGGCGCGCCCGGCTGGCGGCGAACAACGGCGAGACGCAGTCCCCGTGGATCGGCATCGCGTTCGACTTCCCGGGCAGGCTCGACCGCGCCGCGATGACCCGGACCCTCGAGCGTTACATCCTGCGGCACGACACGCTGCACAGCTGGTTCTCGTTCGAGAACGCGGACGCCGACCCCACGGACACCGCGAACGCGGTCCGGCGGCACGTCGTGCCCGTCGACTCGATCGCCCTCACGGCGCACGAGGGCGAGAACCTCACCACCCCTGAACAGGTCCGCGACCACATCGCCGCGCGCTTCGCGAACGACACGAGCGCGCTGGCCTGGCCTGCATTCGTGTTCGGCGTGGTGGAACATTACGACGCCGCGGCTCCCGGGACCGACGACAGCTTCACCCTGTTCCACGCCGTCGATCACGCGCACACCGACATGCAGTCGATGATTCTCACATTCGCCGAGACACGGATCATCTATCAGGCCGAACTCGACGGTGTCCAGCCCGAGCTGCCCGATCCGGGAAGCTACGTGGAATACAGCCGGCGGGAGCGGGAGAAAGCGGCGACGCTGACCCTCGCCTCCCCCGAGGTGCACGGCTGGATCGGTCACCTCACCCGCAACGGCGGCACCTTCCCGAGTTTCCCCCTCGACCTCGGGGCGTCGGACGAACCGAAGCCGGCCATCGGCAGCCGATTCGACCTCGCCGACGCCGACGAGTGCGAACGGTTCGGTGCCGTATGCAAAGCACACGGTTCCAACTTCATCGGCGGCGTGTTCGCGGCCCTCGCCATCACCGAACACGAACTGGTCGGGCGCGACCGCTACATGGCGCTGTCCCCCCTCACCACCCGCACCGACCCGCAGTTCTACTGGTCCCAGGGGTGGTTCATCAATCTCATTCCGGTCGGGTTCGCCCTCGAGGACGCCACCACGTTCACCGGGCTCGCCCAGCGCGCACAGGACGCCTACCGGTCGGGCAAGGCGCTCGGCGAAGTATCGGTGCAGCAGGTGATCGACACCGTTCTCGCTCAGGCCGGCCCCGAGGCGATGTCGCAGCCCACCACACTGGCGCCGCCTCCGATCGTGTCGTACATCGACGGGCGGCGATTGCCGCAGACCGAGAGCTTCACGTCGACGCGGGCGACCGGCATCGTGGGCGGCAAGGCCACCCAGATCGCGTCGATCTGGATCAACCGCGTCCTCGAGGGCACGTGGATGGCCGTCTCACACCCCGACACCGACGAGGCGCACCGGTCCGTGACCGCATATGCGGAACGGTTGTCGACCATCATGAGAACCGTTGCCCGCGAAGGCGATTACACGGTGTCACCGTTCGTGCCGGCGGCGGCGGACTTCGCGACTGCCGCAGGGGTGGAGTAGTGCACGTCACGTCGATCGACCGGTACATGCTCGAACCCGGCCTGGTGACGGAATGGTCCGTCGCGCCGGGCGAGATCTCCCCGTCCGCGGTGCCGCCGTCGTACAACCAGCAATTCCACCTCGACACCGCACGGACCCACGGGGTCGGGCGAAGCGTCTGGATGGCAGCGGCATTCGACCTTCCCGGGACACTCGACCGGGACGCGCTCGCGCAGGCTCTGGTGCATTTCATCCGGCGTCACGACACTCTGCAGACCGGCTTCGACGTGAGCCCGGACGCGCTGGCGCGCGTGGACCTCGATCCCGAGGACATCACCGTCGTCGCGTCCGAGTCCTCGGCGACGACGTCACCGGACGAGCTCCGCGACCATCTGCGGTACCGGTTCACCGAGGCGTGCGACCCGCTGACGTTCCCCGCGTACCTGTTCGCCACCATCGAGCGCGACTCGCACTACACCGTCGTCAGCGCGTTCGATCACACACTCGTCGACGGATACTCGCTCGTCATCGCGCTGGGCGAACTCCGGCAGATCTATCAGCGAATCATCGGACTCCGCGGCTCCGCTGTGCTCACGGAAGCGGACCTGACGAAGGAACTCGGCGATCCGGGGAGCTTCCTGCGGTACTGCGAACTGGAGGCCGAGGCGCCCGTCACGGAGATCGGCGACCCCCGGGTGCGAGGATGGGCACGCTTCTACGAGCGCTGCGGCGGCACCGCGCCCAGTTTCCCGCTCGATCTGGGTGTCGAGGCAGGCAGGCCCGCCCCGCAGGGAGCGGACGTCCGCCCCCTCCTCGACGCCGCCGGCACCGAGCGGTTCGAGGAAATCTGCCTGGACTCGGGGGGAAGCCTGTTCACCGGGACGCTCACCGCGATGGGCATGGCAGTGCACTCGATCAACGGCATCTCCCGGATGCCGTTGCAGTTTCCGCTGCACATTCGCCAGGACCCACAGTGGGCCAATGCGATCGGGTGGCTCACGACGAGCGCGCCGCTGACGGTCGAACTGACCCCCGACTGCGACTTCCAGTCGTCCCTGGCGCACACCCACGCCTCGTTCCGGACGGCCCTCACGCTCAAGGGTGTGACGATGGCCCAGGTGCGGGCGGCTCTCGGTGACGGATACCGCCGCACCCGCACGGATGTGTTCATGGTCTCCTACATCGACTACCGCAGACTGCCCGGCACCGACGATCACGACGAGCTGAACGCGCACCACATCAGCAACGTGACGGTCGCGGACGACGCGCAGTTCTGGATCTCACGCACGCAGCGGGGTCTCGCGTTGCGGTCGCGGTTCCCCGAGACGCCGACGGCACGCCGGGCGGTCACCGAGTTCCTGGTGCGGCTGCGGGAGATCATGCACGACATCTGCGAGAACGGCGTCACTCCCATCGCGGAGCTCACCAGTCAGCTGAACCTGGAAGGCACTCCGGTCGTCTGACCGCCGGAGGGCTCGAACAGTCGTCGCCGCATCGCGTCGGCGATCTTGGCTGCCTCGACCGTGGCCCGGTGTGCGACGTCGCCCGCGAACAACTCGTCGACGCTGGACGTCCACAGTTCGACCCAGCGGTCGAAGTGGCGGTCGGTGAAACCGTGCCGGCCGTGCAGCGCCCGGTGTACGGCGAATGCGCTGCCGCGGTAGACGCCGGTGCGCAGCAGGATCGTCTCCCAGAAGTCGCACATGACGGGCAGGTGGTCGTCCAGGCCGATCACCGCGAGCGTCTCGAAGGCCGGTTCGAGGACCGGATCGGCGAATGCCCGGCCGTAGAAATGCCGGAGCAGCAGGTCCAGGTCGGCGCGCGTCGAGATGTCGGGCATGGGGCCTCCGTTCGGATGCGAATGTACGCGCCCGCGCGGCCTCCTTCACCGTCCGCGGAAGGTAAGTGTGAACGCCGGTCGGAAGAACGTCCGGCGTCCGCCTAGAATTGACGCCGTCCCCGTCGCATCTGCCCCAGGAGCCCACTCGTGCCCGTAGCGCCAGATCCCACCCAGTCCTTCGCCGAGTACGCCAATCCCGGTCGGCTCGTGTCGACGGAGTGGCTGTCCGCGAATCTGGGCACACCCGGCCTCAAGGTGGTGGAGTCGGACGAGGACGTGCTCCTCTACGATGTCGGCCACATCCCCGGCGCCGTCAAGGTCGACTGGCACCTCGATCTCAACGATCCGGTGACGCGTGACTACATCGACGGCGAGCAGTTCGCCGACCTGATGAGCCGCAAGGGCATCAGCCGCGACGACACCGTCGTGATCTACGGCGACAAGAGCAACTGGTGGGCGGCGTACGCACTCTGGGTGTTCACGCTGTTCGGGCACGAGGACGTCCGTCTCCTCGACGGTGGCCGCGACGCGTGGATCGCCGAGAACCGGGACACCGCGTTCGACGTCCCCGAGACCTCCCCCACCGACTACCCGGTGGTCGAGCGCAACGACGCCCCGATCCGCGCATTCAAGGACGACGTGCTCGATCACCTCGGCAAGGGGCCGCTGATCGACGTGCGTTCGCCTCAGGAGTACACCGGCGAGCGCACCCACATGCCCGACTATCCGGAAGAGGGCGCGCTGCGCGGCGGCCACATCCCGAGCGCGCTGAGCATTCCGTGGGCCAAGGCAGCCGCGCCCGACAGCCGGTTCCGCTCGCGCGGTGAACTGAACGAGATCTACGGCGGTGTGTCCGCCGACGACGACATCGTGGCGTACTGCCGCATCGGTGAGCGTTCCAGCCACACCTGGTTCGTCCTCACCCACCTGCTCGGTTACCCCACCGTCCGCAACTACGACGGTTCGTGGACGGAGTGGGGCAACATGGTTCGCGTTCCGATCGTCAGGGGTGAAGAGCCGGGAGACGTTCCCGGCGCATCGTCATGACCGAACTACCCGATTCGCTTGCCGAGATCGTCGACGACTTCGCTGCCGTCGACGGCTCGGACAAGCTGCAGTTGCTGCTCGAGTTCAGCCGGGAACTGGCACCTCTGCCCGCCGAACTCGAGCAGGACGCGATGGAACCGGTGCCCGAATGCCAGTCCCCGTTGTTCCTGTCGGTCGACGACTCCGATCCGGAACATGTGCGGCTGCATTTCAGCGCGCCCGCGGAAGCGCCGACGACACGCGGTTTCGCGTCGATCCTGCACCAGGGCCTGGACGGGCACAGCGCTGCCACCATCCTCGGCGTTCCGGACGATTTCTATTCCGCGCTCGGGCTCGCCGACGCCGTCAGTCCCCTGCGGCTGCGCGGCATGTCCGCGATGCTCGCGCGAATCAAGCGGCATCTTCGCAGCTAGGCAGGGTCTGAACACACACTGATGGAATTCACCGAACTTGCCGACTACCCCATTCCGGTGGGCGCGCTCACCGAATGGTTGCCGTGCGCCCGCTCGGAATGGGTGGACGATCCTCGCCCGGCCTCGTACATCCACGAGGCGCACCTGCGCCGGTGCTCCGACTCCGGCGGTCGCGAATCGTGGCTGGGTACCGCCTTCGAGATTCACGGCACGCTGAACGTCACCGCCTTTCGGTCGGCGCTGGAGAAGTGGACGGATCGTCACGAGGTGCTGCGCTCGCACACGACGTTCGACGCGGAAACCGAGCGCGTGCGCCGGCGCACCGTGCCGCAGGGCGGGCTGCACGTGGGCGTCGTCAGCCACGGGTACGACGCCGCCGGTGGCGACAACTTCGCCCACCTGCAGCAACTGTTCGACGAGTACGCCTCACCGCACAGTTGGCCGTCGTACGTCTTCGCGACACTCGAAACCGTCGAACGCGACCGGTTCACGGTGTTCTTCGCGGCGGATCACTCGATCATCGACGGGTTCTCCATCGTGCTCGTCGCCCACGAATTGACCGCCCTGTACGAGGAGGCACTGTCCGGCCGGACGGCCAACCTGTTCCCCGTCGGCAGCTACATCGACTTCGGCCGTGAAGAGCGTGAGAACTCCACCGACGCCGAGGTGAAACGTGAGGCCCTCGACGTGTGGCGGTCGGCACTCGAGGGACCGGGGCTCCCCGAGTTCCCGCTCGAGGTCGGCCCGCGCACCTCGTACGCCCAGCAGAACCTGTCTGCCTGGATTCTCGATGCCGACCAGGCAGCGGCATTCAACTCGGCGTGCCGCGAGGCGGATGTGGGGTTCTTCGCAGGCCTGCTCGCATGTCTGGGTATGGCCGGGGCGGAAGTGGCAGGGGATCAACGCTTTCGGACCGTCACTCCGGTCCATACGCGACACTCCCCGCAGTGGGCGTCCGCACTGGGATGGTTCGTGGGTCTCAGCCCGATCGACTTCGAGGTGACGTCGCACGACTTCGCCGCCGTCGCCCATGAAGCCGCCGAGAGCGTGGCCCGGACGAAACCGATCTCGGTGGTTCCGTTCGATCAGATCGAGAAGGAACTCGACATCCCCATCCGGCCGCGCTTCGTCGTCTCCTACATGGACGTCCGGTTCGTTCCCGAAGCGGGCCGCTGGCACGAGCGCAACGCCCGGGCGCTGCGGAGCCGGCAGTACACCCACGACGTCTACGCCTGGATCAATCGAACCCCCCGAGGTGTCAATCTGGCGGTCCGATATCCGGGCAACGACATCGCTGCCGCGAGCGTCCACACGTGGGTCGGGAGCCTCCGCAGACAACTGGAACAGGTTTCAACCAGCTACCCATCGGTAGGGTTGCGAAGCGTCGGACAGGCCTGACGGGAAATTTCGATCCGGTGACAACACGGATCGGTTCGGTGCTTAGACTCCGAAGTGATGCCGTAAACGACCGCTGGTGACACCCACGGGAGCCACCGCGGAGACAGAACATGCGAACCACAGGAGGCTCAGTGCCCAGTCATGCCAGCGCGCACATCACGAAGGTGCTCGTCGCGAACCGCGGTGAGATTGCAGTGCGGGTGATCCGGGCCGCAGCCGATGCCGGCCTGGCCAGCGTCGCCGTCTACGCCGAACCCGACGCCGACGCCCCGTTCGTGCGCCTGGCCGACGAAGCCTTCGCCCTCGGCGGACAGACCTCCGCCGAGTCCTACCTCGTCTTCGACAAAATTTTGGACGCCGCCACCAAGTCCGGCGCCGACGCCATCCACCCCGGCTACGGCTTCCTCTCCGAGAACGCCGACTTCGCCCAGGCCGTGATCGACGCCGGCCTGATCTGGATCGGCCCCTCCCCGCAATCGATCCGCGACCTCGGCGACAAGGTCACCGCCCGCCACATCGCCGAAAAAGCCAAGGCCCCGATGGCCGCCGGCACCAAGGACCCCGTCAAGAACGCCGACGAGGTCGTCGCCTTCGCCAAGGAATACGGGGTCCCCGTCGCCATCAAGGCCGCGTTCGGCGGCGGCGGGCGCGGCATGAAGGTCGCCCACACCATCGAGGAAATCCCCGAACTGTTCGACTCCGCCACCCGCGAGGCCGTCGCCGCGTTCGGCCGCGGCGAGCTTCGTCGAACAGTATCTGGACAAGGCCCGCCACGTCGAAGCCCAGGTCATCGCCGACCAGCACGGCAACGTCATCGTCGCCGGCACCCGCGACTGCTCCCTGCAACGCCGCTTCCAGAAACTCGTCGAGGAGGCCCCCGCCCCGTTCCTCACCGACGACCAACGCCACCGCATCCACACCTCCGCCAAGGCCATCTGCAAAGAGGCCGGCTACTACGGCGCCGGCACCGTCGAATACCTCGTCCAGGGCGACACCGTCTCCTTCCTCGAGGTCAACACCCGCCTGCAGGTCGAACACCCCGTCACCGAGGAAACCGCCGGCATCGACCTGGTCCTGCAGCAGTTCAAGATCGCCAACGGCGAACACCTCGACCTCACCGAGGACCCCACCCCCCGCGGGCACTCCTTCGAATTCCGCATCAACGGCGAGGACGCCGGCCGCGGCTTCCTGCCCGCCCCCGGCCCGGTCACCACGTTCATCCCGCCCACCGGCCCCGGCGTGCGAATGGACTCCGGCGTCGAAACCGGCAGTGTGATCGGCGGCCAGTTCGACTCCATGCTCGCCAAACTGATCGTCACCGGCGCCACCCGCGACGAGGCCCTCGCCCGCGCCCGCCGCGCCCTCGCCGAATTCCAGGTCGAGGGACTGGCCACCGTCATCCCCTTCCACCGGGCCATCGTCTCCGACCCCGCCTTCATCGGCGACGGCACCGGCTTCGACGTCTACACCAAGTGGATCGAAACCGAATGGGACAACCAGATCGAACCGTTCACCGGCACCCAGCCGATCGACGAGGACGAAACCCTGCCCCGGCAGAACGTCGTCGTCGAGGTCGGCGGCCGCCGCGTCGAGGTGTCCCTGCCCGGACAATTCACCCTCGGCACCGGCCCAGCCCCGGCCGGGGCGATCCGCAAGAAGCCCAAGGCCCGCACCCGCGGCGGCGCCCACGGCGGCGCCGCCTCCGGTGACGCCGTCACCGCCCCCATGCAGGGCACCGTCGTCAAGGTCGCCGTCGAAGAAGGCCAGCAAGTCGCCGAAGGCGACCTCATCGCCGTCCTCGAGGCCATGAAGATGGAAAACCCCGTCAACGCCCACAAGGCCGGCACCGTCACCGGCCTCGCCGTCGAACCCGGCGCCGCCATCACCCAGGGCACCGTCCTCGCCGAACTGAAATAGGCGCCTGCACCACTCGTGAGTCCTTCTCGACCCCCGGGGTCGAGAAGGACTCACAGTAGTCTGTACGCATGTCTGACGTTCCCGAGATCCGTATCGGCACTGCCGAACGTGAGCAGGCCCTGAACTTGCTGAGCGAACATTTCGCGGCGGGCCGTTTGACGGTCCCCGAGTTCGACGAACGCAGTCTCGCGGTCACGAATGCCACCACCCGCGGCGAGCTCGATCGAGTGTTCACCGACCTCCCCGCGACCACGGTCGGCACGCCCGCCAAAGCCGAATCGGCCGGCACCGACAACGACCAGAACTGGCGTCGCATCGTGATGTCGGTGATCCCGCTCGTCGCCCTCGTGCTGTTCTTCGTCGTCCCGGTCGACAACAGCTGGTTGTTCTTCCTGATGATCCCGGCCGCCGGCGCCATCCTGTTCGGCACCCGCGACGACCGCCACGGCCGAGATCGCCGCCGCGACCGGGACCGGGACCGCTGACGTGGAACCTGTCGAGGTCAATGCGGGTGGCTGGTACCTGCGCGCGCTGCGCGCCGACGACCGGGTCGACGATCGTCCGGCGCTCGCGGACGGTGGAATCGCCGAACCCGAGTACGTCGCCCGCCGCACGACGCAGTGGCTGAACGACGAGCACTACTCGTGGGCGATCTGCCAGCCCAACACCGGCGAACTGCTCGCCGAGGTGGGGCTCACTCCGTCCGGGGACTCCGCGACCCTCACCGGCTGGGCGCGGGCCGGCCACGAGGACGCGCTCGCGAGCGGATCGGATGCGGTGCAACGGTTTGCGGAGGGCGCACTGGGGTTCACGGTCCAGCGGTGAATATGCGATCCGTTCCGGTGGCGGCCCTCACCGTGCTGGCACTGGTCATGCTGCTGTCCCCTGCGTCCGCGACGCCGTCGGGTCCCGAGCATGCCGACAAGGTGGTGCACGCCCTGCTGTTCGCGGCGCTGGCGGCGGCCTCCCGGTATGCGCTCCTGACGCCACGGATCACCGTGCTCTGGCTCGCGGCGTTCGCGGTGATCACCGAGATACTGCAGGGCGTGCTGCCGATCGGCAGGCACGGATCGGTCTGGGATCTCTGCGCCGACATGGTGGGTGTGGCGATCGGGTTGGCCGCTCAGTCCGCGATCATGCGCTCCCGCAGCAACGTCTGAACCCCGGTGTCGAGGCCGAGGCCGTCCGAGAAGTACCGCTCGACGGTCCCGTACTTCTCGCGCATGGTGGCCAGGGACACTTCCAGGTACTGCTCACGGACTCCGAGCACGGGCTCGAGCAACGCCGGATCTCCACCCGCGTCGACGAATTTCTCGAACACGCCCGCGAACGACGGAAGCAGGAGTTCGTTGGTCAGCAGGTAGTCGTGGAACACGTCGTCCTCGCCGACTCCGAGGAGCAGCAGTAGCGCCGCCGTGGCCCAACCCGTCCGGTCCTTGCCGGTGGTGCAGTGCACGAGGGCGGGCGTGTTGCCGTTCGAGGCCAGGCCGCCGAACAATTCCCGGTACGAGGAGACCGCGCTGGGCATCACGACGAAGTCGCGGTAGCTGCCCTCGAAGTAGTCGATTGCGCGTCCGCCGCCGAGTTCCCGTTCGGCGATCATCGGGTCGGCGATGACCTGGAGCATCTGCGCGGGGATCGATCGGATCCCCTTGTCGGCGAGGACGTCCAACGCGACCGCGCGGGCCCCGTCCGGGAGTTTGTCGGGCGCCGCGTCACGCTCGTCCGCGGTGCGCAGGTCGTACACCGTCCGGATCCCGAGGCCGTCGAGCAGCGGCATGTCCGTGTCCACGACCCGGCTGAGATCCGTCGAACGGAAGTACACGCCGGTGCGCACTTTCGCGCCGTCCCGGGTTCGGTAGCCACCGACGTCTCGCAGATTGGGCACGGACGTGAGCGGTATCGGCGTCATGCGTCGACGGTACCGCCCAGCACTCGGGCCAGTGCATCCACGGCGGCGTCGAGTTCGGCGGTCGTCACCGTCAGAGGTGGGCGGAACCTGATCCCGCGCTTGCCGGTCGGCAGGATCAGCACCCGCTCACGCTCCCTGAGTTCGGCGACGACGCGGTCCCGCCGCTGCGGGGTGGGGAGCGTGATCGCGCACATGAGGCCACGTCCCCGCGGCTCGGTCACCTCGGCGTTCGCTCGTGCGAGTTCCCGCAGTCGCTCGAGGAGATGCGCCCCGGTCATGCGGGCTCGGTCGACGAGCCTGTCCTCCTCGACGATCTCCAGGATCCGGCGGGACCGCACCATGTCGGTGAGGTTGCCACCCCAGGTGGAGTTGATCCGCGAGCTGACGGCGAACACGTTGTCGGGGATGTCGTCCACCCTGCCGCCGGCCATGATTCCGCAGACCTGAGTCTTCTTGCCGAACGCGACGACGTCCGGGTGCACTCCCATTTGCTGGTACGCCCAGGCGGTGCCGGTGAGACCGCACCCGGTCTGCACCTCGTCGAAAATGAAGAGGGCGTCGTTCTCACGGCAGAGCGCCTCCATCGCCTGGAAGAACTCCGGGCGGAAATGGTGGTCGCCGCCCTCACCCTGGATCGGTTCGGCGATGAAACACGCCACGTCCGAGGGGTTCTCGGCGAACGCGCGCCGCGCCTGGTCCAGTGCGCGGCGCTCGGCGTCTTCGACGTCCCGGCCGTCCGCGAGGTACGGGGAGTCGATGCGCGGCCAGTCGAACTTGGGGTACCGCGCCACCTTGCCGGGCTCGGTGTTGGTGAGCGACATGGTGTATCCACTGCGCCCGTGGAACGCCTCGGTCAGATGGAGCACCTTCGTGCCGAGCGACGGGTCGAGGCCCCGGCTCTCGTTGAGCCTGCTCTTCCAGTCGAACGCCACCTTCAGAGCGTTCTCGACGGCGAGTGCTCCACCGTCGATGAAGAAGAGATGCGGCAGAGCGGGATCGCCCAGCACCCGGGCGAACGTCTCGACGAACCGTGCCATCGGGACGGTATAGATGTCGGAGTTGCTCGGTTTGTTGACCGCCGCCGCTGCCAGTTCCCGGCGAAAGGCGTCGTCGTCCGCCAGTTCCGGGTGGTTCATCCCCAGCGCCGACGAGGCGAAGAACCCGAACATGTCCAGGTAGCTGGTGCCGTCTCGCTGGTCGACGAGATGCGTACCGCGTGAGCGTTCCAGGTCGAGCACCAGGTCGAAACCGTCGACCAGAATGCGCTCGCGCAGCACGTCGTGCACCTGGCTCGCCGGCAGCTCGCCCCCATCTCCGGTAAATCGAATCGCTGTGCTCATACCGAGAGATTACGTCAAAATTCCTGTGAACCGGCGACGATTCGGCAACATATCCGGAACAGAGCTCACCTGTCGTAAAATGTTTGCAAGATGATGGTGCTGCGCGTGTGTACGTTGGCGGTGGCACGGATCTCCTGCAGCAGGTGTTCCAGCTCCCGTGGGGAGGCGACGCGCACCAGCAGCACGTAGCTCTCCTCCCCCGCGACCGAGTGACACGCTTCGATCGCGGGGAGGTTCCGCAACCGGGCGGGCGCATCGTCGGGCTGCGACGGATCGAGAGGGGTGATCGCGACGAATGCGGACAGACCGTGCCCGAGCGCATCCGGATCGATCTTCGCGGTGTACCCGCGGATCACTTTGCGGGCCTCGAGCCTGCGCACCCTGGACTGCACAGCGGAGATCGACAGCCCCGCCTTCTCGGCGAGTGTCGCCAGAGTCGCCCGGCCGTCGGCCACCAGCTCCTGCATCAGTACCCGATCGATGTCGTCGAGAGGAGTATGGGGTGCGTCGCTACGAAAAGATTCCACCACCAGCGCAGGCTAGCCCAGCGGAGGTGCCTCATGGTCGAAACGTCAGAGCTCCCCGCCCGTGTTGCCCGAGCGCGGAAGCCGAACGCGAGACGAGGGCGCCGGCGTACTTCACCCACCGACCGCGCCTCGCCGAGACACTCGGCCGGCCCGTGCACGACCCGTTCACGCTCTACCGACAGCAGGATCGAACCCGAGAGAGGACAGCATCGTGAACCTTCCCGCCCCCGAGGAGTTGTGCCGCCGCGCCGAGGAAGCGCTGATCAGGTGTGGTGCCGAGATCACCGACGCCGGTGGACCGCTCGTCGCGCGCACACCGATCACCGGGACCGAACTGCGCACGGTGACCGCGAGTAGCGCGGACGACGTGGACCGGGCGATCACCGCGGCGCACGACGCCTTTCTCGAGTGGCGTTCCGTCCCCGCCCCCCAGCGCGGCGCCGTGGTGCGTCGCCTGGGTCAGCTTCTGACGGAACACAAGACGGGTCTGGCGGAACTGGTCACCCTCGAGGCGGGCAAGATTCCGTCCGAGGCGCAGGGCGAAGTGCAGGAGATGATCGACATCTGCGAATTCGCGGTCGGTCTGTCACGCCAGTTGTACGGCAGGACGATGGCGTCGGAACGTCCGGGACACCGGCTGATGGAGACGTGGCACCCGCTGGGAGTTGTCGGCGTGATCTCCGCCTTCAACTTCCCCGTGGCCGTGTGGTCGTGGAACACCGCCGTCGCGCTGGTCTGCGGCGACACGGTGGTGTGGAAGCCGTCGGACCGGACTCCGCTCACGGCCATCGCCTGTGATGCACTGCTGGCGCGCGCTGCCCGCGACGTCGGCGCACCCGCCGGGATCCACGCCCTGGTCCAGGGTGCGGGGGATGTCGGTGAGCGTCTCGTCGACGACGCACGCGTGGCGCTGGTCAGCGCCACCGGATCTGTGCGGATGGGTCGCGCCGTGGGTCCGCGCGTCGCCGCGCGCTTCGGCAGATGCCTGCTCGAACTGGGCGGCAACAATGCAGCGGTGGTGGCCCCGTCCGCCGATCTCGATCTGGCCGTGCGGGGAATCGTCTTCTCCGCCGCGGGCACCGCAGGCCAGCGCTGCACGTCCCTGCGGCGGCTGATCGTGCACTCGTCCGTCGCCGACGAACTGGTGCAGCGCATCTCTTCGGCGTACGGCCAGCTGAAGGTCGGAAATCCGTTCGACGACGGCGTCCTCGTCGGCCCGTTGGTGAACCGATCCGCGTTCGAGGCCATGCAGACCGCGTTGGACAAGGCCCGCGCCGACGGCGGGACCGTCGTCTGCGGCGGCGAACGCAGTGGGGGCGGCGACTCCGCCTACTACGTCTCGCCCGCCCTCGTCCGGATGCCCGCGCAGACGTCGGTGGTCCAGGAGGAGACGTTCGCACCGATCCTCTATGTCCTCACCTACGACGACTACGACCAGGCGATCGCGTTGCACAACGAAGTGCCCCAAGGCCTCTCGTCGTCGATCTTCACCACCGATCAGCGTGAGGCCGAGAGGTTCCTCGCGGCAGACGGTTCCGACTGCGGCATCGCGAACGTCAACATCGGCACGTCGGGGGCGGAGATCGGCGGCGCATTCGGCGGCGAGAAGGAGACGGGTGGCGGACGCGAATCCGGGTCCGACGCATGGAAGGCCTACATGCGTCGCGCGACGAACACTGTCAACTACTCCGATCGACTCCCGCTCGCGCAGGGGGTGGAGTTCACCTGATCGGCGGCGGCGACCGGCTACTCTCGGGGCGTGAGCAACTGGACCGAGATGGCGCGTGAGATTGCCGAGAACGTGTTGTTCCCGGTGGCCGACAGCGTCGATGCCGACGGCGAGATTCCCGACAGTCACTTCGAGACTCTCGCCGCCGACGGCTTCTACGGACTCGCGGCACCGGGCGAAGAGGGTGTGACGCCGTCGGTGCTGGTCGACGTGATGGAGACGTTGTGCGGCGGCTGCCTCGCGACGGCCTTCACGTGGATGCAGCACCACGGCGTCGTCGCCGGTCTCGCCGGTTCCCCGAACACGGCCCTGCAGGATCGCTATCTCGACGGGCTCATCGACGGGACCGTTCGGGCCGGTGTCGCACTGGCCGGAGCGATACCCGTCCCGCCCACACTGTGGGCACGCAGCGTCGACGACGGCTATGTGCTCGACGGGGTGTCACCGTTCGTCACCGGCTGGGGCATCGTCGATCTGCTCCAGGTGTCGGCGCGCGACGAGTTCGACGACTCCATCGTGCATGTCATCATTCCCGCGCAACCACTTCGGGGACTCACCGCCGAGGAACTCCCGCTGATCGCCGCGCGCGGGTCCAACACGGTCCGGTTGAAATTCGACGGGCTCGCCGTGCCACGGGATCTGGTGAGCGCCGTCGTCTCCTCCGAGGATTTCGCGAAGAGCCAGCTGTTCGGGTCGTGGATCAACGGGTGCATGGCGATGGGGATCACCCGCCGGGCGATCAGCGAACTGGAGGCTCTCGGCGTCGACGCCGACCCGTTCGAGGAGCAGGCCGCCCGGGCACGCCTCGACCTCAACGCCGCGCTCGAAGGCCGGGCGGAGATCGCCGAAGCACGGGCCCGCGCTTCGGAACTCGCCATCCGCACCGCCACTGCCCTCGTCACGGCGAAGGGCAGTTCGTCACTGCTCGCCGGGAACACCGCGGAACGACTGATGCGTGAAGCCACCTTCACACTCGTCGCAGCGGGACGTCCGGCGATCAAGTCGGCGTTGCTGGAGCGCCTCGGCCGCGACTAGCGGGTGCGGACCCTCAGGTCACCGAACAGCGAGTACGACACGATGCGGATCGTCGGCGCCCCGGGCCCGGGATCCTGTGCACCGGCATCGAGTTCGCGATCGCCGAAGAGGTCGAAACCACCCACCTCGACGTGCACGCCCTCCGGAACGGTGATCGTGCTGTCACCGAACAGTGTGACGAGCGTGATCGTCGACGTGCGGGCGCCGATCACGGCCGACCGGAGGTCGAGCTTCACGTCCCCGAACACGAGCAGGGCCAACGTCTTCACGGCGAGCGACCAGCGGCCGGACCGCTTGGTGTCGCCGAAGATTCCGACGATGGTGGACTGAGGTCGCGACACCGGTGCCGTCGGTGCCTCGACGGGCACCAGCCGCCGAAGACGCTCGACGTCGACGTCGCGTGACCAGACGATCGCGGCTTGCTCCGAATACTCCTCCAATGTCAGCTTTCCGTCCCCCACCCCCTTCTCGAGGCGGGCTTGTGCAGCCTCGCGGAGTCGGTCGAGTTCGTGGCTGTCCCCTGCAGCAGTCATGGCTCCACCGTAGCTGTCGGTGCCCTCGTCTACTGTCTGACAGCTCCACCCGTGACGCACCGCCCCTTCGACCGAAGCGAGACAACGTGTTCAGGATTTTCCGCGCAGTTGCTCTGGCGCTACTCGCCGTGGGCGCCTATGTGGTGGTCTCCGAGCACGAACCCGCCACCGTCGAGTTGCCGTCGCCGTCGTTCGTTCCGGCGGCCGCGGATCTCACGACAGTGTGAGGCCAAACCCCGACTAGGGCACTCCGTCCTCGGCTAGGGGCACTCTGTCCCCGGCTCGTGCCCGGTCGCGGGCTTTCCGGCAAGCGCGACCGATCAGCTCACCGGCGTGGTGTCGGTGATTGATTCGCGGTCTTCTGTCCGGGTCTATGTGCGGTGGCGGAATCCATTCGGTGCGTCCCGCGTACGTGTCACCGGGTGGCGCGCTGGTGGTCGCCCAGCCTGCAGGCCCGTCGTGGACCTGGGCGTGGCAGGCATCGCACACGAGCGTCAGTGAGTCGATGTCGGTGTGTCCGCCCTTGCGCCACTCCTGCACGTGGTGCACCGCGCACATGCTGGCCGGGGTCGCGCAACCCGGTCGTGTGCATCCGCCTTCGGCAGCGATGAGAGCGAGGCGTTGATCCGCGCTCGCCACTCGCCGGCGCCGGCCCAGATGCAGGGGCCGGCCGTCGTGGTCGAACAGGACGAGCACCGGGTGAGCGCGTTCGGCGAGTTTCAGCGCGTCATCGACCGGAAGGAGTCCGCCGGTCGCAGTGGTGGCCACACCGCCGGCTGCCTTCTCGAGTTGGTCGAGGGTCATGGTGATGATCGCCGTGACGGGCAGACCTCGATGCTGACCTAGGATCCCGGATTCGAGCATGACCCGGAACATCGCACTGAGGGCGTCGTGGTTTCGCTGCGCAGCGGTGCGGTTGTCGCGCGCTGCCGCCGCTACCAGTGCTTCACGGTCGATCGACGGATTCTCGGCGTCGCCGCAGGGTGACTCCGGGTCGTCCGGGTTGTTCATGCCGGGGCGAGCCCATTTCGCGAGGATCGGGTCGAGCAGAGCACGCGCAGTGGGGTCGAGTTCACCGGAGATCTTGGACATCAGTTCGGAATCTTGACGGCCCAACGAAACACCACGCCGTCGGGAACGATCACGGTCGTCACCCAGGTTTCCGTCGGGATTGAGATGAGCAAGGAGGCGGTGGCCGGCACTCTCGACATCTTCGGGCGTACCGCCTCGCGCACACTGCGCCAGAATCGACTCCGCCAATGCGACATCGGCATTGTCGACCGCAAGCGGGATCTTTCGCATGATCTTCCGGACGGCGCGCGCATGGTCGGCGCCGATGTCGCCATCCCGTTGCGCGGCGGCGGTTTCCGGCAGCGCTGCCTCCATCTGCTCGCCCGAGGTTGTATGAAGCAGACCGAGGTCGCGGGCCGACGCTACCCGAGCAGAGGCGTCCGCCGCCGAGACGCGGAGTACCGCGATCAGGAGCTTGTTCGGTGAGTTGTAGCCGAGCGTCGCGGGCAACGAGCGTTCGACACTCTCGACGATCAGTCGCAGCGAGACCGAACCGGCGCGGCGGAGGGACTTCTCGAGCTGCTGCATGATCAGCACCACATCAGAATCCGACACACCGCTGAGGTCTGCGTCGAGCAGGCCTGACACGGCAGCGTCCAACGCAGTGAGGTGTTCCATCACCTGACCTGCCGCCAACCCCCCGGTCGAACTCATGTGCGAACCATACTGCGCCCCACCGACACGTTCGCCGGCGTGGGAGCGTGAAGTAGGCGAGGACTGGCAGGCCGCCGTTCGCCACGCGGTGCGGCGCGGGTAGTGGTGTGGCCGGGAGGAGCGGTCTCGCACCACCGGCCCCACACCGGAATCGGCGGCACTTCACCGACGAGTTCCCCGTCGATTGCACGGCCATGTCGACGAGTACGGCCGTTCACCGCGCGCCAGACAGTGCCTCCGCGGAATCGAACCACTGAGTATCGAGGTGACCGCCGTCGGCATTCCAGCGCCGACCGAGAACAGGAACGACGCGAGTCTGTCGCCTGCCATGAGCATGGGACCGGTCTGACTTGATTTCTGCCACCCTCATGGGACCACTCGGATTGCCAGTCATGGGACCACCCGGCGCGTCGCGCCGAAGTCCCGCCGGATCGCTCGTTTGATCGTCGTGTCGGTTTCCCCGGTCACGAAGGCGGACGGGCATGGCTTTTCGGGAGGTCAACGTGAACGAAGTCAAGGAAGTGCTCCGGGTCTGGCTCGGGGTGCCCGGGTCGCGGCCACCGGGGCTGCGCACGATCGCGGCGCACTGCGGGGTGGACCGCAAGACCGCCCGGCGGTATGTCGAGGCCGCCCAGGCCGCGGGGCTGCAGCGCACCGACGGGGTCGAGGCGCTCGACGACGGGCTGATCGGTGCGGTGATCGAGGCGGTGCGCCCGGCCCGACCGAGCGGGCACGGGTCCGCCTGGGATCGGCTGTTGGGGTTCGAGGACCAGATCACCGCGTGGGTGGCCGGCGACGGGAACCATCCGCCGCTGACGATCACCAAGATCGACACGCTGCTGGCCCGTCAGGGCTGTGTGGTGCCGTATCGGACGTTGCACCGATTCGCCACCGAGCGGTGCGGTTTCGGCCGCAGGGACACCACCGTCCGGGTCGTCGATGGCGATCCCGGCAGCGAATGCCAGATCGACTTCGGCTACCTCGGCTATCTGACCGACCCGGAGACCGGTCGGCGCCGCAAGGTGCACGCACTGATCTTCACCGCCGTGTATTCGCGGCACATGTTCGTGTGGCTGACGTACTCGCAGACCCTGGCGGCGGTGATCGCCGGCTGCGAAGCGGCGTGGACCTTCTTCGGCGGTGTCTTCAAGGTCCTGATCCCGGACAATCTGAAGGCGGTGGTCACCGAGGCGGACGCGGTCAATCCGCGGCTGTCGCAGGGCTGGCTGGACTACGCCCAGCACACCGGGTTCGTGACGGACCCGGCCCGGATCCGGTCCCCGAAAGACAAACCTAGGGTCGAAAGAGCCGTTCAATATGTACGCGGGAACTACTGGGCCGGTGAGGAATTCGCTGATCTAGCGGAGGCGCAACGGCGGGCCGAAGCGTGGTGCCGTGACACCGCCGGGATGCGGACTCACGGCACCACCGCCGCCCGCCCGCTCGAGGTGTTCGACGCGGACGAGGCGCCGATGCTGCTGCCCGTCCCGCCAACTTATGACGTGCCGATCTTCAAACAGATCAAGGTGCACCGCGACTTTCATGCCGAGGTCGCCAAGGCGTTGTATTCGATCCCGGGACAGTGGATCGGCTCGATCCTCGAGGTGCGGGCGGACAGTGCGCTGGTGAAGTTCTACGCCCGCGGAACCCTGGTGAAGGTGCACCCGCGCCAGCCCGCCGGTGGGCGCAGCACCGACCCGGAGGACCTGCCCACCGAGAAGGTCGGGTATGCGATGCGGGACCTGGACCGGTTGATCGGCACCTGCGCCGGGCACGGCCGCGGCGTCGGGATCTACGCAGAAAGGCTGCTCGACGATCCGCTGCCCTGGATCCGGATGCGGGCGGTCTACCGGCTGCTCGGACTGGTCCGCCGCTACGGGCCCGGCCCGGTCGAAGCTGCGTGCAGCACGGCGCTGGATCTGGATGTGGTGTCGGTGAGCAAGATCGCCTCGATGCTCGAACGCGCCACCGAGACCACCACGCCGCTGCTGCCGGCCGCCGGGTCGGCGGCCCCGTCCCGCTTCTTCCCCGCGACCCCGCCGAGTTCGCCACCGACCGGACCGGCCCCGCCACTTCTGGGACCACTGTCGCCACTGCAGGGACCGGCGTTGCCACCGAAAGGACCACCCCTGCCACTGCCGGGACCGGCGTCGCCACCGAGAGGACCGGGCATCTGACGGTGATCGCCGGCGGCAACACCGACCCGAAGGAGCCACGATGACCACCCCACCCGCACCCATTTCCGGCCCGGTCGATCCGATCGGCGCCGACCTGATCACCCTTCTCAAGGCCCTCAAACTCGGCGCCCTCAAGGACACCCTGCCCGAGCGACTCGCCCTGGCCCGCCAGCACCAACTCAGCCACGTCGCATTCCTGGAACTGCTCCTCGCCGACGAGGTGTCACGGCGGGAATCACGCTCGGCGGCTTTGCGGTCGGCGAAAGCCGGTCTGGATCAGTCGATGCGAATCGACACCTGGAACGCGCTCGACGACCTCCGCTACGACCGATCCCTGCTCTCAGATCTGGTCTCGCTGCGGTTCGCCGAGGCCGGCCACTCGGTTCTGGTTCTGGGACCGGTCGGGGTCGGCAAGACGCACCTGGCGACCGCTCTCGGGCACGTCGCGATCCGGCGCCGGATGACGGTGCTCTGCGCCCGCGCCGACAAGCTGTTCGCCCGTCTGCGCGCCGCCCGGCTCGACAACTCGGTCGAGGCGGAGATGCGGCGCATCGCCACCGTCGATCTCCTGGTCCTCGACGATTTTGCGCTTCGCCCCCTGGACGCCACCGAGACCAACGACTTCTACGAGTTGGTCGTGGAGCGCCATCGTCGCAAGGCGACGATCGTCTCCTCAAATAGGTCCCCTGATGAGTGGCTGTCGATGACCACCGATGCCCTGCTCGCGCAGTCGGCGATCGACCGGCTCACCTCCGCGGCGCACACCCTCGTCATCGAGGGCCCGTCCTACCGGCAACGCACCCGCCCCGGGCGTGGTGCCATTGACAGTTCAGAAGGCGAGGTCGATGCTCGATGACACCTTCGGGTGGTCCCATGCTCGTGGCAACGAGGTGGTCCCATCAACCTGGCAAGCGACAGCGAGTCCCGACGCAATCGCCCGTGCCCCGTCGGGGGGGTGAACCTTCCAGACCTTAGGGATTCCGGAGACCGCTCGGTATGTTTCCGCTGCCTGTCGTACCTCCGGTGCACTATGGAACGGTGACCGACGTCCTGGGCAGGTTCTCCGCTGCCACCCGTGAGTGGTTCGACGGTGCCTTCCCGGCGCCGACGGCCGCGCAGCTCGGTGCGTGGGAGTCGATCGCCAGCCGCGCGCACACTCTCGTCGTGGCCCCGACCGGCTCTGGCAAGACGCTGTCCGCGTTCCTGTGGTCCCTCGACCAACTCGCCGCCACCGACGGGAAGGACCGCAAGACCAAGGTCCTCTACATTTCCCCGCTCAAGGCCCTGGGTGTCGACGTCGAACGCAACCTGCGCGCCCCGCTCGTCGGGATCACGCAGACGGCCAAGCGGCTCGGGCTCACGCCGCCGGAGATCTCGGTGGGCGTCCGCTCCGGCGACACACCGGCAGGCGACCGGCGCGCCCTGATCAAGAATCCGCCCGACATCCTCATCACCACCCCGGAGTCGCTGTTCCTCATGCTCACGTCCGCCGCACGCGAGACGCTGACCCAGGTGGACACCGTCATCGTCGACGAGGTGCACGCGGTGGCAGGCACGAAGCGCGGCGCCCACCTGGCCCTGTCGCTCGAGCGCCTCGACCAGCTTCTCGCCACTCCGGCCCAGCGCATCGGGCTGTCGGCGACGGTGCGGCCGCACGAGGAGGTGGGCCGGTTCCTGTCCGGTTCGGCGCCCATCCGGATCGTCGCGCCGCCGTCGCCGAAGACGTTCGACCTCACCGTGCAGGTGCCGGTCGAGGACATGACCGAACTCGGCCTCGCCGAACCCGCCGAGGGTTCGGCGTCGGCGACCCCGCAGGCGGGGTCGATCTGGCCGCACGTCGAGGAACAGATCGTCGACCTCGTCCTTGCGCACCGGTCGTCCATCGTGTTCGCGAACTCTCGGCGCCTCGCCGAGCGCCTGACGGCGAGACTCAACGAGATCTACGCAGAACGCGCCGGAACTGCCGTCGACAAGAACCCGAAACCGGCCTCGCAGATCGGCACACCGTCCGAGGTCAATTTCGGCGCGGACCCCCTGCTCGCGCGCGCCCACCACGGGTCGGTCAGCAAGGACCAGCGGGCCCTGATCGAGGACGACTTGAAGTCGGGGCGACTGCGGTGCGTTGTCGCGACGAGCAGCCTCGAACTCGGAATCGACATGGGCGCGGTCGATCTGGTGATCCAGGTGGAGGCACCCCCATCGGTGGCGAACGGTCTGCAGCGGGTCGGCCGCGCCGGACACCAGGTCGGGGAGATCTCGCGGGGTGTCGTGTTCCCGAAGCACCGCACCGATCTCGTGCACTGTGCCGTCACCGTCGAGCGCATGGTCACCGGCAAGATCGAGGCGCTCGCCGTCCCCGCCAATCCGCTCGACATCCTCGCCCAGCACACGGTGGCGGCCACCGCCCTCGAGCCGCTCGACGTGGACGACTGGTTCGAGACGGTCCGGCGCAGCGGTTCCTTCGCGACGCTGCCCCGCTCGGCGTACGAGTCCACCCTCGACCTTCTCGCCGGTCTCTACCCGTCCGACGAGTTCGCCGAGCTCAGGCCCCGCCTCGTCTGGGACCGCGAAGCCAACACGCTCACGGGACGTCCCGGCGCGCAGCGGCTTGCCGTCACTTCGGGCGGAGCCATCCCCGACCGCGGTCTGTTCACGGTGTACATGGTCGGTGAGAAGGCGTCCCGCGTCGGCGAACTCGACGAGGAGATGGTGTACGAGTCGCGGGTCGGCGACGTCTTCGCGCTCGGGGCCACCAGTTGGCGGATCGAGGAGATCACGTTCGACCGGGTTCTGGTCAGCCCCGCTTACGGGCAGCCGGGGCGGTTGCCGTTCTGGCACGGTGACGGTCTGGGCCGGCCGGCGGAACTGGGCGAAGCGCTGGGGCAGTTCCTGCGGGAGATCTCACTCGGGCACGAGACCGAGGTCCAGGAACGCTGCCGGACCGGCGGTCTCGACGAGAACGCGACGAACAATCTCGTTCAGCTGGTCGCCGAGCAGAAGACCGCCACCGGGCAGGTCCCCACCGACCGCACCCTGGTGGTCGAACGGTTCCGTGACGAGCTCGGCGACTGGCGACTGATCCTGCACTCGCCGTACGGTCAGCGCGTTCACGCTCCTTGGGCGCTGGCCGTGAGTGCGCGGCTGAGCGAGCGGTACGGCCTCGACTCGAACGCGACGGCGTCCGACGACGGCATCATCGTGCGTCTTCCCGACACCGAGGACACCCCGCCCGGCGCCGACCTGTTCGTCTTCGACACCGACGAGATCGAGGACATCGTCACCGAACAGGTCGGCGGTTCCGCGTTGTTCGCGTCCCGGTTCCGTGAGTGCGCGGCGCGGGCGTTGCTGCTGCCGCGCCGCACGCCGGGAAAGCGTGCACCGCTCTGGCAGCAGCGGCAGCGGTCCGCCCAGCTGCTCGACGTGGCCCGCCGGTATCCGACGTTCCCGATCCTGCTCGAGACCGTCCGCGAGTGCCTGCAGGACGTGTACGACCTACCGGCCCTGAAGGACCTGCTCCGCCGACTCGCACGTCGCCAGATCCGCATCGTCGAGGTCGAGACGCAGTCGCCGTCACCGTTCGCCGGCGCCCTGCTGTTCAACTACGTCGGCGAGTTCATGTACGAGGGCGACAGCCCACTCGCCGAACGCCGGGCAGCGGCACTGTCCCTGGACTCGACGCTGCTGGCGGAACTGCTCGGCAGGGTGGAACTGCGCGAACTGCTCGACGCCGACGTCATCGCCCACGCCGAACTCGAACTCCAGCGCCTGCTGCCCGACCGCAAGGCGAAGGATCTCGAAGGCGTCGCCGACCTGCTGCGTCTTCTGGGGCCGCTCACCACGGACGAGATCACCGCACGGTCGATCAGCGATCCCCTCCCCTGGCTCGACGAACTGGTCCGCGCGAAACGGGCGCTCGCCGTGTCGTTCGCCGGTCACGAATGGTGGACGGCCATCGAGGATGCGGCACGCCTGCGCGACGGGCTCGGGGTGCCGCTACCCATCGGTGTTCCCGCCGCGTTCATCGAACCCGTCGACGATCCCCTCGCCGACCTGATCAGCCGGTATGCCCGTACCCACGGTCCGTTCACGATCACCGACGCCGCCGCCCGATTCGGCCTCGGTTCCGCGGTTGCCCGCGACGTCCTGCAGCGACTCGCGCAGGGCAAGCGGGTGGTCGAGGGCGAGTTCCGCCCCGGCGCGACGGGAAGCGAATGGTGCGACGCCGAGGTCCTCCGCCGTCTCCGCAGGCGCTCGCTGGCCGCGGCGCGTCAGGAGGTCGAACCGGTCAGCACCGCGACGCTCGGGCGCTTCCTCCCGGGCTGGCAGCACGTCGGGGGCACGCTGCGCGGCATCGACGGCATCGCAACGGTGGTGGAACAACTCGCCGGTGTCCCGGTTCCCGCCTCCGCACTCGAGTCATTGATCCTGCCGTCCCGCGTGGCCGACTACTCCCCCGCCATGCTCGACGAACTCACCTCCACCGGCGAGGTCCTGTGGTCGGGCGCGGGCAGCATCTCGGGGAAGGACGGGTGGGTGTGCCTCCACCCCGCCGATACCGCACCGCTCACGCTGACCACGCCCGCGGAATCGGACCTGTCGGAGGTGCAGCGCCGGGTGCTCGACACGCTGTCGGGCGGCGGCGCGTACTTCTTCCGGCAACTCGCGGACACCCTCGAGATGTCCGACGACACCGCGCTGGCCACCGCATTGTGGGATCTGGTGTGGTTGGGCCACATCGGCAACGACACGCTCGCCCCGGTCCGCGCCCTGCTGTCGGACACGTCCCGGACCACCACGAGCCACCGGTCGCCGCGACGACCGCCGCGCGCCCGCGCGTACCGCAGCCTCACGGTTCCCGTGCGCACCGCACCGCCCACGGTCGGGGGAAGGTGGTCGATCCTTCCCGCCGCCGAATCCGATGCCACGCTGCGTGCCAGCGCGACGGCCGAACTCCTCCTGGAGCGGTACGGGGTGGTGACGCGTGGGTCCGTGATGACCGAGAACGTTCCCGGCGGATTCGCTCTGATGTACAAGGTGCTGGGCACGTTCGAGGACAACGGCCGCTGTCGGCGAGGACATTTCGTCGAGTCGCTCGGCGGTGCGCAATTCTCCACTCCGCCCGTGGTGGACCGACTCCGGAGCTACGCCGACTCGCTCGAGGGCAGGCACACCACTCTTCCCGCCGTGACTCTCGCCGCCAGCGATCCCGCCAACCCGTACGGGGCGGCTCTGCCCTGGCCGAAACGCGGCGACGACGCGCCCGCGCACCGGCCGGGACGCAAGGCCGGAGGCCTGGTGGTGCTCGTGGAGGGTGAACTGATCCTGTTCGTCGAACGCGGCGGGCGCACGATCCTCACCTTCACCGACGACCCCGGCGTGCTCCGCACCGCGGCGGTCACGCTCGCCGGTGTGGTCAAGCGCGGCGGAATCGACAAGATCGTGGTCGAGAAGGTCGATGGCGACACCATCCACGGCAGCGACTTCGCGCCGGTCCTGACCGAGGCCGGTTTCTCGCCCACCCCTCGCGGATTCCGGTTGCGAGCCTGAGATGCCCGAAGGCGACACCGTCTGGCGCACCGCCAACTCGCTTCGCGACGCCCTCGAGGGCAAGGTGCTGACCCGCTGCGACGTGCGCGTCCCGCGGTACGCCACCGTCGACCTGTCCGGCCAGCTCGTCGACGAGGTGGTCAGCCGCGGGAAGCACCTCCTCATCCGGGTCGGTGACTACTCGATCCACACGCATCTGAAGATGGAGGGCGCGTGGCACATCTACGCGCCGGACACGAAGTGGCGCCGCCCCACTCACCAGGCCCGGATCGTGCTCGCCACCGAAGACAGGGTGGCGGTCGGATTCTCGCTCGGCATCACGGAGGTCCTGGGGCGTGACGACGAAGAGTCCGCGGTCGGCCACCTCGGCCCCGACCTGCTGGGACCGGACTGGGACGCCGACACGGCGATCCGCAACCTGCGGGAGGCCGGCGACCAGCCCATCGGTCTCGCCCTGGTCGATCAGCGCAACCTGGCCGGTCTCGGCAACGTCTATCGCAACGAGGTCTGCTTCCTCCGCGGCGTCCACCCCTACACTCCGTCGAGCGACGTGGCCGACCTGCCCGCGCTGGTCACGCTCGCGCATCGCATGATTCACATCGACAAGAACAACTCCGTCCGCCATCGGCCGTGGGTGTACGGGCGTGCCGGAAAGCGTTGCCGCCGTTGCGGGACGGTGATCGAAGGTCACGACCTCGGTCAGCAGCAGATCTTCTTCTGCACGTACTGTCAACCACCGATCGTGGGTTAGCGGAGAACCGTGGTCGGCGGCCCGAGCGGCGGCGGTCTGCGAGTCCGTCGGCGGCCGAGCAACCACGCGGCACCGTCCGGCACCCACAGCACCGCGGCCGTGGCGATCGTCAGCAGATATGTCGGCGCGATGACGGGCAGGAGAAGACACCCGAGCAGAGCGACGGGAAAGTCTCTGCGCCACACCAGCGACAGCACGACCGGAAGCACGAGAAGGAGCGCGGCCAGGCCGAAGTGCGAGGTCGCCAATGCCCACGGCACTCCCACCACCCAGCACAGCATGCCGAGCACCTGGTGCGCGATGAGCAGGAACCGGACGACGTCGGTGAACGTCCAGAACCGGCCGACCTCGACGCCGACCCAGAAGATGCGGCTGCGGAACGGTCCGACGCCCTCGTCGAGCAGGGCGAGCCGGAACAGTTCGTCCGCGTGCCGTCGCAGCGTGTTTCCCTCCGGTCCCTGCGCGCTCGCACGTTTGCACAGGTCGTCGTGCATGATCGCGGGAAGCAGCTGCCGACCGTACGGGGTGAGCAGGCCTTGCAGCGGTGCGGGGATCGATGCCAGATCCGTGCGGAGAAGGCAGGGCATGGGGGCGCAGCCGGGCACCGTCACCACCGTGTCGCCGTGGACGTAGACGAACTCGCCGACGAGTTGGAAGAACTTGCGGTCGAGTACCCGAAGTTCGGGTTGCGGGCGAGTCGGATCGTCCACGGATACCTGGAACGGCATGCGCACCTCACTCGTGGCCGGCCTTGTTTGCCTCCACCACCAGAGTGACGCAATGCGCGACGAATTGCTCGCGCGACGCGGCAACGGTTCCGTCGAGATATCCGATGAACAGCGTCGTGAGAGCGCCCACCACACCGACTGCGACGAGTTGTTTCTCCACCTCGTCGTCGACGGCGGACAGCTGGTCGTGCACGAGTGCCACGAAGCCGGGCATCAGGTCGATGCCGCGCCTGCTCAGCGCGAGTTCGGACAGCGGTGCGAGGAGCAGCACCCGGCCCATGGCGGGATCGTCGACCATCAGTTTCACGAACGCGCCCACGGCGGCTTCGGCGCGCTGCCGCGCGGTCTCGGTGGATGCCACCGCCTCCACGAGAGCGGCCTGCGCCTGGTTGCCCACGGTGGTGTAGACCGAGCGCACGAACTCGTCCCGGTCCCGGAACGACTCGTAGAAGTACCGTTCGGTCAGCGCCGCGGCGCGGCAGACCGCGCGCACGTTCACCGCAGGCCCGTCCGGGGCTCCGAGCAGCGCGACGCCCGCACGCAGCAGCGAATTCCGCCGCGCTTCCCGCCGGTCCTCCAGCGTCACTCGTCTCACCCCAATCCTTGACTACGCGTGTTGTCAGATCCTAGTCTGACAACGTGCGTAGTCACTTGAACGCGGACGGTACGCCCGTCCCGGCCTCCGCTCCCGTCCCCCTCGGCCCCGACTCGTTGACCTGGAAGTATTTCGGCGACTGGCGCGGAATGCTGCAGGGTGTCTGGGCCGGGTCCATGCAGAACATGCATCCCGGACTCGGCGCGGGCGTCGAGGAACACTCCCGCTTCTTCGACGAGCGGTGGGAGCGCCTCTACCGGTCGCTGTACCCGATCGGCGGCGTCGTCTTCGACGGCGACCGCGCCCAGCAGACCGCGGAGCAGGTTCGGGGGTATCACGACAACATCAAGGGAATCGACAAACACGGCCGCAGGTATCACGCCCTCGACCCCGACACGTTCTACTGGGCGCACGCCACGTTCTTCATGGGGACCATCCTCACGGGCGACCACTTCATGGGTGGCCTCACCGAAGATCAGAAGCGCCGGCTGTTCACCGAGCACATCCAGTGGTACCGCCTGTACGGAATGAGCATGCGCCCCGTCCCGGAAACCTGGGAGGCATTCCAGGAGTACTGGGATCACATGTGCCGCAACGTGCTCGAGGACAACAAGGCCACCCGGGACGTCCTCGACCTGTCCGGTCTCGGTGTTCCCCCGTTCCTGACCTGGCTGCCCGACCCGATCTGGGCGGTTCTCCGGATCCCGGTGGCGAAGGGCTTCGTGTGGCTGACGGTCGGCATGTACGACCCACCGGTCCGCGACCTCCTCGGTTACCGCTGGACCACACGCGACGAGCGCCTGCACACCCTCGTCGGCCGCGCAATCGGCGCCGTCTTCCGTCTGGTCCCCTGGCGATACCGCTACCACCCGCGCGCCCGCGCAGGCTGGGACCGCGAGACCGGACGCGCCCCCGCGCACGCACCGCTCGTCCACACGCCCCGACGCAATCTTCCGCCGCTCGGCCGGCGGGACGACCCCCAGCACTACAGCCCGAAAGTCTGAGTTCCCAGGGAGCTCACAGACAACGCCCACACTGCTCACGGGTTCCGGGACGACGCTGAATCACATGGAATTCATCGCTGTCACAGCCCTCGTCGTCATGGCGCTCTCCGGGGTCGTCGCCGCACACGCACCGAAATCGCTCGTCCACACTCGCTGACCGCGTGCGCGTGGAATGCTCGGGGCCATGGAGTGGGACCTTCCGAAGCTCTTCAACCGCCCCGCGCAGCTGACCGACGCCTCGATCGACACCGAGCGCGTCGCCCGGCGCATCAGCGCCTACATCTACGGCAACATCCTCGTCCTCGCCGCGCTCATCCCCGTCACCAAGGCACAGGAAACCGTCGGCATCGCGATCGTCGTCGGAGCGGCGCTGTCCACATTCCTCGCGCACCTATTCGCCGAGTCCGTCGGGCAGACACTGCGTCTCGACCGCACGCTCACGCGAGCCGAACGCAGCGGGGAACTCCGCGACGGCCTGCCCATCCTCACGTCGGCCGTAGTCCCCAGCGTCATCCTGTGCGCCGCGCTGATCGGCTGGCTGGAGCCGAGGACCGCGCAGTTGATCGCCGAGTTGGTGATGATCACCCGGATCGCGTCGATCAGTTACGTGATCAGCCGTCTCCGCCGCGAGAGAGTCACGTCCGGCACCCACTGGGCGGCGTTCGGCCTCGCCGTCGTCGCGTCGGCCATCGTGATCGTCAAGGTATTTCTGACACACTGACCGGGGGTTCGAGCAGTTCGACCCGCGACTCGGGCGCCGCCGCCCGCAACGCGTCGGCCGACAGGTCGTCCGGCTGGGCCTGCGACTGGACCTCCGCCTCCACCCGCGCCTGATACGTCTTCACCTCGCGGTCGACGGCGTCGGCATCCCAGCCGAGGACGGGGGCCACCAGTTGCGCCACCTGCTCGGCGCAGTTCACACCCCGATGCGAGTACTCGATGGCGATACGCGTGCGCCGGGCGAGGATGTCGTCGAGATGCAGGGCGCCCTCGGCCGCCGCCGCGTACACGACCTCGACCTGCAGGTAGGCGGGTGCGTCCGTGATGGGCTGGAGAAGTTCCGGTTTCCCGCTCGCCTGGTCGAGCACCTCGTCGATCAGCGAACCGTACCGGTCCAGCAGGTGCTTCACGCGGTACGGGTGCAACCCGTACATCTGGCCGAGGTGAACTGTCTGATTGACCAGCGCGAAATAGCCGTCGGCACCGACGAGCGGAACCTTCTCCGTGATGGACGGCGCCATCCGCGCGGGAATGTCGTCGGCGGCGAGATCCACGGCGTCCTCGGCCATCACCCGATAGGTGGTGTACTTGCCGCCCGCGATGGCGACGAGACCCGGCGCCACGCGCGCGACGGCGTGTTCCCGCGAGAGTTTCGACGTCTCGTCGCTCTCCCCCGCGAGCAGCGGGCGCAGACCGGCGTAGACGCCGTCGATGTCGTCGTGGGTCAGCGACGTCACCAGCACCTTGTTGACATGACCGAGGATGTAGTCGATGTCGGCCTTGGTTGCCGCCGGGTGCGCGAGGTCGAGATTCCAGTCCGTATCCGTGGTGCCGATGATCCAGTGGCTGCCCCACGGGATCACGAACAGCACCGACTTCTCGGTGCGCAGGATGATCGCGGCGTCGCTCACGATCCGGTCGCGAGGCACCACGATGTGGACGCCCTTGGACGCGCGGACGCGGAACCGGCCGCGTTGCCGCGACAGCGCCTGGATCTCGTCGGTCCACACCCCCGTGGCGTTGATGACGACGTGCGCCTTCACGTCGGCGGTGCGCCCGTCCTCGCAGTCCCGGACGCGCACTCCGGAGACCCGGTCTGCCTCCCGGAGGAACCCGACCACCTGGGTGGACGTACGCACGACCGCCCCGTAGTGGGCGGCGGTGCGGGCGACGGTCATGGTGTGGCGGGCGTCGTCGACCACGGTGTCGTAGTACTGGATGCCGCCGGTCAGCGAGTTGCGTTTGAGCCCCGGCGCCATCCGGAGCGCACCCGCGCGCGTCAGATGCTTCTGCGCCGGAACCGATTTGGCGCCGCCCATGCGGTCGTAGAGGAAGATGCCGGCCGCCATGTAGGGGCGCTCCCACACCCGGTGGGTGATCGGGAACAGGAACTTGAGCGGCTTCACCAGGTGCGGCGCCAGGGTGGTCAGCGACAGCTCACGCTCCCGGAGCGCCTCCCGCACCAATCCGAACTCGAGCTGCTCGAGATAGCGCAGACCGCCGTGGAACATCTTCGACGAGCGACTCGACGTGCCGGACGCGTAATCGCGTGCCTCGACCAACGCCACCTTCAGCCCGCGGGTGGCCGCATCGAGGGCCGCACCGGCTCCGACCACACCACCGCCGATCACGACGACGTCGAACTGTTCGGTCTGCAGCTTGTCCCATGCGGCATCACGCTGCCGGGGACCGAGGAACTGCACACCTGGCTGACTACTCAACTCGGGCTCCTGTGAGATGACGACGGATTCTCTGCCAGGCTAGTAGCTTCATGCGTGTGATTCAGTACATCGCCGCGATAGACCAGGGCACCACCTCCAGCCGCTGCATGATCTTCGATCACGACGGCGCCGTGGTCAGCGTCGCCCAGAAGGAACACGAGCAGTTCTTTCCGCGGGCAGGCTGGGTGGAGCACGACCCGGCACAGCTGTGGATCAACACCCGCGAAGTGGTGGCGTCCGCGCTCGCGAAGGCCGATCTCACCAAACGCGACATCGCCGCGATCGGCATCACCAATCAGCGGGAGACGGCGGTCGTGTGGGACCGGAACACCGGAGAACCCGTGTACAACGCCATCGTCTGGCAGGACACGCGCACCGACGAACTGTGCACCGAACTCGGTGGCGACGAGGGCCCGGGCCGGTACCAGAAGCGCACCGGCCTGCCGCTGTCCACGTATTTCTCGGGGCCGAAGGTCCGGTGGATCCTCGACAACGTCGAGGGTGCGCGCGAGAAGGCGGAGGCGGGCGAGCTCTGCTTCGGCACGATCGACAGCTGGATTCTGTGGCACATCACGGAGGGCACCCACGTGACGGATGTCACCAACGCCTCCCGCACTCTGCTGATGAATCTCGAGACCCTCGACTGGGATCCGGAGATCTGCGCCGATTTCGGTATCCCGATGTCGATGCTCCCCGAGATCCGCAGCTCGTCGGAGGTGTACGGCGTCGGACGACCGCACGGGACACTGCCCGGCGTGCCGGTGGCCGGAATCCTCGGCGACCAGCAGGCCGCCACGTTCGGCCAGGCCTGCCTGTCGGAGGGCGAAGCGAAGAACACGTACGGAACGGGGAACTTCCTGCTGCTCAACACGGGAACCACTCCCGTGCACAGCAAGCACGGACTCCTCACCACCGTCTGCTACAAGATCGGTGACGCGCCGGCCGTCTACGCGCTGGAGGGGTCCGTGGCCGTCACCGGCTCCCTGGTGCAGTGGCTGCGCGACAACCTGGGAATCATCGAGTCCGCCAAGGACATCGAGGATCTGGCCACGTCGGTCGACGACAACGGCGGCGCCTACTTCGTGCCCGCGTTCTCCGGGTTGTTCGCACCGCGCTGGCGGCCCGACGCGCGCGGGGCCATCGTCGGACTCACCCGGTTCGTGAACAAGGGACATCTCGCCAGGGCCGCCCTGGAGGCCACCGCGTATCAGACCCGCGAGGTGATCGAGGCGATGCGCGCCGATTCGGGCGTCGAACTCGCCTCCCTCAAGGTGGACGGCGGCATGGTCGTCAACGAGACCCTCATGCAGTTCCAGTCCGACATCCTTGCAGTGCCCGTCATCCGGCCCGTCGTCAACGAGACGACGGCGCTGGGCGCCGCGTACGCCGCGGGGCTTGCCGTCGGCTTCTGGGAGAGCGAGGACGACATCCGCGCGAACTGGGCCGTCGACAAGACGTGGGAACCCGCGATGGACGAGGCCGAGTCCACCCGGCTCTACGCCGAGTGGAACAAGGCGGTCGAACGGACCTACGACTGGGCGTGATCGGCGTACGCGTCGCCGAGTCTCGCCGCCGCGCCCGTCAGCACGTCCTCCGGACAGGTCGCGAAGCACAGTCGCAGAGCGCTCCGGTGCTCCGCGGCGACGCCGAAAGCCGATCCGGGGACGAAGGCGACACCGTGGTCCACGGCGGTCTGCAGCAGTGCCGCCGTGTCGAGGTCCGCGTCCGTGAACTCGGTCCAGCAGAACATCCCGCCCGCCGCCGACGACACGCGGACGCGGTCGCCGAACGTCGAGGTGACGCCGTGCGCGAGCGCCCGGGCCCGGGACCCGTAGCGGGCGCGCAGCATCTCCAGGTGCAGGTCCAGCCAGGGCTCGTCCGACAGCAGTCCGGCGGTCATCTGGTGTGTCAGCGACGAACCGCAGAGGTCCGCGCCCTGCTTGAGCAGTTCGACGGCCTCGCACACCCGCCGGTCGCCGTGCAGCCACCCGACCCGCAGCGCCGGTGCCAGGATCTTCGACGCGCTGGACAACCGGATCACCCGGTCCGACAGCGCCGCGACGGGCGCGGGCGGTGGCCCGTCGAAGAAAAGTTCGCCGTATGGATCGTCCTCGATCACCCAGAAGCCGTAGCGGTCGGCCAGTGCAGCCAGGTGTTCCCGGCGGCCGGGCGTCAGGACGACGCCACGAGGGTTGTGGAAGTTGCTCACCGTGTGGACCACGGTGGGGCGGAGTCCGTCCGCGAGCATGCCCTGCAGGGCGGCGGTGTCCATCCCGTCGGCGTCGAGGGCGACGGACCGGATGTCGGCCTCCGCGGCCCGGAACACCTGCAGCGCTCCGGTGTAGGCGGGTTCCTCGACGATCACGACGTCGCCGGGATCGAGCAGCACCTGCGCGAGAAGGCTCAGCGCCTGCTGCGAGCCGTGGGTGACGACGACGTCGGCGGCGCCCAGCGGCCGGCCGATCTTGGCGCCCTCACGTGCGGCGAGCACGTCGCGGAGCCGGCGCAGCCCGGTGGTCTCGCCGTACTGGACGGACGCCGGATCAGTGAGCGCGAGTTCAGCTTCCTTCCGGATCCGTTCGCGCGGAATGAATTCGGGATCGGGAAGCCCGCCTGCCAGGCTGACCACGTCGGGCCGGGCAGTGAGGGTGAGAAGGTCACGGATGGCGGAGCTGTGCAGACCATCCATGCGGCGGGCAAGTGATTGCGGCATGTCGACTCCCAGGAGGCACGTCAAAGCGGGGATCAGGTGAGGAACACCCTGTCCGTCCTGGGTCTGCGGGGCGGGAGAGCGCCGAGGCACGGGTCGATGATTTCGAACCGTGCCTCGACTATCCCACCAAACGAGCCACTATGTGAAATGCATATCCCACACTTCGGGATCAGTCCAGGTCGTCGTGCCGCATCAGCTGGCGTGCCGCCTCGGTGATCGAACCCGTCAACGACGGGTACACCGAGAACGTCGCGGCGAGGTCGTTGACGGTGAGGTTGTTCTGCACCGCGATCGCGATGGGCAGGATCAGCTCCGACCCGTTGGGGGCCACCACCACGCCGCCGATCACCACACCGGTGGCCGGACGGCAGAAGATCTTCACGAAGCCGCGGCGCAGACCGGACATCTTGGCGCGCGGGTTGGTGTTGAGCGGCAGCATGACGGTGCGGGCCGGCACCTCGCCGTCGTCGATCGCGGCCTGGCTGACGCCCACGGTGGCGATCTCCGGGCGGGTGAACACGGCCGACGCCACGGTCTTCAGCTTGATGGGGCTCACACCCTCACCGAGCGCGTGGTACATCGCGATGCGGCCCTGCATGGCGGCGACGGACGCCAGCGGCAGCAGGCCGGTGCAGTCGCCCGCGGCGTAGATCCCCGACACCGGCGTCCGCGACACACGGTCCACACGCAGGTATCCACCCTTGTCGAGCTCGATGCCGACCTTCTCCAACCCGAGACCCTGGGTGTTGGGAACCGAACCGACGGTCATCAGGGCGTGGCTGCCCTCGACGGTCCGGCCGTCGGCGAGCACGACGACGATGCCGTCCTCCGTGCGTTTCACGGCATCGGCCCTTGCGTGCTTGACCAGGGTGACGCCACGCTCGGCGAGGACGTCCTCGAGGACGAGGGCGGCGTCGGCGTCCTCACCGGGCAGGACGCGGTCGCGGCTGGACACCAGCGTGACCTTGACGCCCATCTCGGTGTAGGCGGACACGAACTCGGCACCGGTCACACCGGAACCGACGACGACGAGGTGCGTCGGCAGCTCGTCGAGGTCGTAGAGGTCGCGCCACGTCAGGATGCGCTCGCCGTCCGGCTCCGCCCCGGGGATCACCCGGGGACTCGCACCGGTGGCGATGAGGACGACGTCCGCGTCGAGTGTCTTCTTCTCGCCGTTCGCGAGGGTGGCACACACCTGGTGGGACGCCATGCCCAACCGCGGGTCGACGATCTCGGCGGTGCCCGACAGCAGTTCGACACCCACCGTCTGCAGGCGGGTGCGGATGTCGGAGGACTGCGCCTGCGCGAGGCTCTTCACACGGGCGTGGATCTGCGGCAGGGCGACCGTGGCCTGCTCGGGATCGAGCGCAATGCCCAGGTCGGTGGCGCGCCGCATGTCGGTGCGCACGCCGGTGGAGGCGATGAAGGTCTTGGACGGCACGCAGTCGAACAGAACGCAGGCGCCGCCCACCCCGTCCGAATCGATCAAGGAGACGGAGGCGCCGTGCTGTGCGGCCACCAGCGCTGCCTCGTATCCGGCAGGCCCGCCACCAATGATCACGATTCGGGTCATCTGTCCTCCAATTCAACTGTCGACCGGGGTCTCCGGCCGGCTTTTTCTGCTATCGCAGCGCGTCGTGTCGTGCACTGCATGCAACAGATTACTAGCCACCGTTTAGGCTTGCCGCCGTGTCGATCTATGCCGCCTACGGGTCCAACATGCATCCCGAGCAGATGTTGCAGCGCTGCCCTCACTCGCCGATGGCGGGGACGGGCTGGCTGCACGGCTGGCGACTGACGTTCAGTGGCGGGGACATCGGCTGGGAGGGCGCACTCGCCACCGTGGTCGAGGACCCCGATTCCAAGGTGTTCGTCGTGCTCTACGACGTCCCCGAGGAGGACGAGGTCAGCCTCGACCGATGGGAGGGCTCCGAACTCGGCATCCACCGCAAGATCCGCGTCCGCGTGGACACCGAGGGCGAACCCGCGCTCGCCTGGTTGTACGTGCTCGACGCGTACGAGGGCGGCCTGCCGTCCGCCCGCTACCTCGGGGTGATGGCCGACGCCGCAGAGATCGCCGGGGCCCCCGCCGACTACGTGCGCGACCTGCGCACCCGCAACAGCCGCAACGTCGGACCGGGCACCGAATAGAACCGCCTGGCGCCGCGCCTCAGCCCAGCACGAGGCTCGACAGCACCCGCACCCCGACGCCCAGCGCCCGCTCGTCCAGATCGAACGTGGGCTGGTGGATGTCGAGTTGCTCGCCGACCCCCGACCAGACGCCGAGCCGGGCCATCGCACCGGGAACCTCTTCGAGATACCAGGAGAAGTCCTCGCCGCCGCCGGACTGCGGCGTGTCGGCGAGGGCGTCCGGGCCGACCGTGCGGATGGCGGCCTCGAACATGCGCGTCGACACCTCGTCGTTGACGACGGGCGGGACCCCGCGGCGGTAGTTGAGCTGGTACCGCACCCCGGTGGGCGCGAGCAGACCGTGGACGATCTCCCGGACCAGCGGCTCGAGCATCTCCCACGTCTCGTGATCGCCGGTCCGCACGGTGCCGGTCATCATGCCGGTCTGCGGAATGGCGTTGGGCGCCCGGCCGGCGCTCACGGCACCCCACACCATCACGGTGCCGGTGCGCGGGTCGATCCGCCTGCTCAGCATGCCCGGCAACCCCGTCACGACGGTGCCCAGCGCGAACACGAGGTCGGTGGTCAGGTGCGGACGCGACGTGTGGCCGCCCGGTGAGTCGAGCACGACCTCGATCGTGTCGGCCGCGGAGGTGATCGCGCCGAGCCGCACACCGACCCGCCCGGCCGCGAGCCGCGGGTCGCAGTGGAGGGCGAAGATCCGCGACACACCCTCGAGCCGTCCGGCAGCGACGACCTCGAGCGCGCCGCCGGGCATGACCTCCTCGGCGGGCTGGAAGATCAGCCGGACACCCACCGGGAGGTCGGGGATCTCGCTGAGCGCCAGACCGGTTCCCAGCAGGATGGTGGTGTGGGCGTCGTGTCCGCACGCGTGCGACACGCCCGGCACTGTCGACGAGTACGTGGCGCCGGTCAGTTCCTGCAGCGGGAGAGCGTCCATGTCGGCGCGCAACGCGATGCGGGGACCGTCCGACGGTCCGAGATCGCACGTGAGCCCCGTTCCCCCGGGGAGCAGTTCGGGCGACAGACCGGCCGCGGCCAGCCGCGTCGCCACGAATTCCGTCGTCGCGTATTCGTGTCGCGCAAGTTCGGGATTGGCGTGGATGTGTCGACGCCACTGGGAGAGTTCGTCGGTGTGAGCGAGAATCCATTTGTCGACTGCCGCGTTCACCGGCGATCAACTCCTTCCAACAGCCGCACCCGCTGTGTCTCGTCCGTTGCCGCGCGAACTGCCGTGCGAGCCAGCGCAATCGCTCCGTCGATCACGGCGCGGTCGGCGGACTCGGTGATGCACGCCGCCGCGAACCGAGGCTGATGCGTCACCGCACCGCCCGAGTCGAGACCGATGACGGGATGAATTCCGGGCAGGACGTTGGTGACGTTGCCCATGTCCGTGCTGCCCAGCGGACGGACGCCCTCCCACTCGAGCGGCAACGGTGTCCGCCCCATGTCGATGATCTGCTCCCGGTACGTCGCGACCAGCCACGGGTCGGGCGTCAGTTCCGTGTACGTGGGCGACACCGTCCGGATCTCGTGCGTGCATCCGGTGGCGAGTGCGCCGGCCGCGAAACACGCCTCCGCGCGCGTCGTCAGCTCGGACAGCGACCACGCCGTCTCGGCGCGCAGGTAGTAGAGCATTTCGGAGCGTGCGGGAACGATGTTGGGCGCCGTGCCGCCGTCGGAGACGATCCCGTGGATCTGCTGCCCCGGCGAGAGGTGTTGGCGCAGCAGGCCGATCCCGACCTGGGCGACGGTCGCGGCGTCGGCGGCATTGCGCCCGAACTCCGGTGCGGCCGACGCGTGCGCCTCGCGGCCGGTGAACGTGACCGCGATGTCGGCCAGTGCCAGCGACGTCGCACCCGTGATGTCGATCGGACCCGGATGCACCATCAGGGCTGCCGCGACATCGTCGAAGACGCCTTTCTCGAGCATGGCGATCTTTCCGCCGCCGCTCTCCTCGGCGGGCGTCCCGATGACCCGCACCGTGATCCCGAGCCGGTCGGCGACCGTGGCGAGCGCGACGCCGGCACCGACCGCGGACGCCGCGATGATGTTGTGCCCGCACGCGTGGCCGATCTCCGGGAGCGCGTCGTACTCGGCGCAGATACCGATGACGAGGTCGCCGCTGCCGAACGTGGCGTCGAACGCCGTGGGCAGGCCGGCGATGCCCGACTGCACGTCGAACCCGCTGCGTTCGAGCAGCTCGGTGATCTTCGCGACGCTACGGAACTCCTCGAACGCGAGCTCCGGTTCGCTGTGGATCGAATGGGACAGCGCGATCAGATCGGTCTCGATTGACCTGACCGCCGCCTCGACATCCGCATTCACGTGCTCATTCTCTCACCCGAAGCTGAAGTTGCTCTTGTCCGTCACCGTGGCGAGCGCGGCGAGGGCGTCGTGATGGATTCCGCGCTTGATCCCGGCGAGGTTGGCGCCGCGGGTGGCGGTGAGCGCGGCGGCCCGTGTCACGGCGGCCGCGAGGACCCCGTCGCCGTCCGCGAGTTCGTCGACGATGCCCGCGGCGAGCGCGTCCGAACCGCCGTAGCGGCGGCCCGTCGTCATCGCCTCGACCGCGGTCTGCTTCGGCAGACGAGTGTTGAGGAGCGCCGACATCCCCACGGTGAAAGGCATGTTCAGCGACACCTCGGGGAGGCAGTAGAACCCGCGGTCGGCGCGCATGACCCGGAAGTCGTGCGACGTGGCGAGCATCGCGCCGGCACCGAAACCGTGCCCCTGGACGGCGGCGACGGTGGCCATCGGGAACGCGAGCAGGCGGCTGTAGATCGTGTGCACCCGGTCGAGGTATTCCGGGAGCTTGTCCGTGTTCGCGAAGATCCACGTGGTGTCCAGGCCGTTCGTGAAGAACTTGCCCGTCGCGGTCGTGACCAGTGCGGCGGGACCCTCGTGGGCTTCCACCTCGTCCAGTGCGGCGTGGGTGGCGTCGATCCAGTCCGGATGGAAGCGGTTCTCGTTGTCCGTCTCGCCCTCGTTGCCGAGGTACAGGATGAATACGTCGCCGTCGCGATCGAGATAGGGCATGAGTGGAAGACTATCGCCTCATGGGAACGCCAGACGCCGCGGCCGCCGCGCTCGCCGCGCACACGAACTGCGCCGAACACTCGATCGCCGTCGTCCTCGGATCGGGGTGGAATGCCGCCGCCGACCGGTTCGGCGAATCACTCTGCACCGTCCCGATGGCGGATCTACCGGGGTTCACACCACCCTCGGCCGCGGGTCACGCCGGAACGATCCGCTCCGTGGACGTGGGCGGCAAGCGGGTCCTCGTCCTCCTCGGCCGTACCCACGCCTACGAGGGCCATCCCCTGTCGTCCGTCGTCCACCCGGTGCGCACGGCCATCGCCGCCGGAGCGACGACCGTCATCCTGACGAACGCCGCCGGGGGAATCCGCGAGGACTTCACCGTCGGACAGCCCGTGCTGATCAGCGATCACCTCAACCTCACGGCCCGGTCGCCTCTCGTGGGCGCGGAGTTCGTCGACCTGGTCGACGCGTACGACCCCGAACTGCGGGCCCTCGCCCGCGACATCGACCGGTCGCTGAGCGAAGGCGTCTACGCCGGTCTGCCGGGTCCGCACTACGAGACCCCCGCCGAGATCCGCATGCTGCGGACGATCGGTGCGGACCTCGTCGGCATGTCCACCGTCCACGAGACGATCGCGGCGCGGGCGCTCGGCGCCCGCGTCCTCGGGATCTCGATGGTGACCAATCTCGCGGCCGGCATCACCGGCGAGCACCTGAACCACGAGGAGGTCCTCGCCGCGGGCCGGGCGTCCGCCGACCGCATGGGCGGTCTCCTGCGAGAACTGGTGGAACGCTTGTGAACGATCCGATCGCGGACTGGATCGACGCCGATCCCGACCCCGAAACGCGGGCGGAACTCGCGAGCCTCTCCGCCGACGAGCTCGCCGACCGCTTCGCCGCTCCGCTGAGTTTCGGGACCGCGGGTCTGCGCGGGCCGGTGCGGGCAGGCCCGAACGGCATGAATCTCGCCGTGGTGATCCGCACGACGGCCGGGCTGGGCGCGTGGCTGACAGACCGGTGCCTGGGCGGCTCCACCGTCGTCGTCGGGCGCGACGCGCGGCACGGATCCGAGAAGTTCGCCGTCGCCGCGGCGGAAGTGCTGGCGGCCGCGGGATTCTCGGTCGTCCTCCTCCCCCGCCCGCTCCCCACGCCGATCGTCGCGTTCGCGGTCCGCCGCCTCCGGGCCGCGGCCGGCGTGCAGATCACCGCCTCCCACAACCCCGCCGCCGACAACGGATACAAGGTCTACCTCGACGGCGGCGCCCAGTTGATCTCGCCGTCCGACAGGGAGATCGAAGCATCGATCAGCCGGATCGGGCCGGCGAATCTCGTCCCCCGCACCGTGGTGACGCCGGCGTCCGAAGAACTCCTCGACCGCTACGTCGACCGGGTCGCGTCCCTGCCGACGGGACCGTCGCGGACCCTGCGCATCGCGCTCACCGCCATGCACGGCGTCGGCGGCGAGACCGCAGTCACCGCACTGAAATCCGCCGGATTCACCGACGTCCACACCGTCGCGACCCAGTTCGGCCCGGACCCCGACTTCCCGACCGTCGAGTTCCCCAATCCCGAGGAGCCGGGCGCCTCGGACGCCGTCCTCGCTCTCGCCGCGGACGTCGGCGCCGACCTCGCGATCGCCCTCGACCCCGACGCCGACCGGTGCGCGGTCGGCGTGCGCGGGCCGGACGGCTGGCGGATGCTCCGCGGCGACGAGACGGGCGTCCTCCTCGGCGAGCACGTCCTCGCCTCCGCCCCGGCCGACTCGCTCGTCGCGACGACGATCGTCTCGTCCGCCCTCCTCGGAAAGCTCGCCGAGGCCCGCGGCGCCCGCTTCGCGCGCACCCTCACCGGCTTCAAGTGGCTCGTGCGGACCGGTGAGGGTCTCGTGTACGCGTACGAGGAAGCGATCGGTCACTGCGTCGACCCGGAGTCGGTGCGCGACAAGGACGGTATCTCCGCCGCGGTGGTGGCCGCCGACCTCGCCGCGACGCTGCGAGCAGAGGGGTCGACGCTCCTCGACAGGCTGGACGACTACGCACTCGAATTCGGGTTGCACGCGGGAGACCAGGTGTCGCGACGCGTCACCGACCTCGCGGACATCACCGCGATGATGCGACGCCTGCGGTCGGAACTGCCTGCCGAACTGGCCGGCGAACCCGTCGAGGCCACGGATCTGGCGGAACTGCGCGGGCAGTCCCGCACCGACGCCGTCGTTCTCGCGGGGTCCACCGTCCGGATGGTCGTGCGCCCCTCGGGAACCGAACCCAAGCTCAAGTGCTACCTGGAGGTGGTCGTCCCGGTGCCGGATCGATCGACGCTACCCGCGGCCCGCGAGAGGGCCGCGACCCGGTTGAACCTGTTGCGCGAGTTCGCCGAAGCCCTGTAGCCGGGAAGTCAGCGAGGTCCGAACTGACGGTCCCCGGCATCGCCGAGGCCGGGCACGATGAACGCGTTCTCGTTGAGTCCCCCGTCGACCGCAGCGGTGACGAGTCTCACGGGATGACCCGACGCGGAGAGGGCGGCAACACCTTCGGGCGCGGCGACGACGCACACTGCGGTGACGTCCGTGGCGCCGCGGGCGACGAGCAAGTCGATCGTGTGCACCATCGAACCGCCGGTCGCGAGCATCGGGTCGAGGACGTAGACCGGGATGCCGGACAGGTCCGCGGGGAGCGACTCGAGGTACGGCACCGGCAGATGCGTCTCCTCGTCCCGGGCCATGCCGACGAAACCGACTCGCGCCTGCGGGATCAGGCTGCTGGCCTGCTCGACCATGCCCAGTCCGGCGCGCAGGACGGGAACGAGCAACGGCGGATGGGTGAGCCGCACCCCGTCGGTCGTCGCGATGGGCGTGACCACGTCGAACGTCTCGACCGGAGCCTCGCGCATCGCCTCGTACACCAACATGTGTGTCAGCCGTCGCAAAGCGGCCCGAAATGTGGCATTGTCGCTGCGCGCATCGCGCATCGTTGTCAGGAGGACCGCTGCGAGCGGGTGGTCGACGACGTGCGTGTTCATGTTCGAAGAATAAGGGGGCGCGGGGCGAGATTTCGCAGGAGAGCGATTCTCGGCGAATCGGGGGTGGAACCGAATCGGTCTCACCTGCGTCCAATATGGTGACCGGGATCAAATCCGACTGGGGGGATGACGATGAACGACTTGAGGGCGGATACCGCGAGTATCGCCGAGTTCGCAGCCACGGCCGCGACCATGTCGGCGGAGATGCAGGCCGCAGGTCTCGGGGCCGCTGCCGCGGGGCCGCTCCTGCTCGGACCGGTCTTCGGGGTGATCGGCGGAGACTTCGTCGCCGCGTTCGCCACGGCGCACGCCGCGCACCTGGCTTCCATCGAGAAACTGTCCGGCGTCCTCGGCGGGATCAGCGCAACCGCCCTCGCGAACGCCGCCACGTACGAGGGCACCGAGGCGGCCACCACGGCCGCTCTCGCCGCGCACGCGGTCGGGCTGGAGGCCTGACCGTGATCCCCATCGATCTCCTCACCCGCCCGATCCTCGATCTGCTCGGGGCGTTCGGCAGCGGCGTCCTCCCCGCCGGCGGACCGGCCGACGCCCTGCGCGCGTCCTCGGTCGCCATCGACGCCGTGCACGACACCGGGCGCACCGGCATCAGCTCGATCTACGGCGACTGGCAGGGCAAGGGCGGCACCGGTGCGATCGTGAAGACCGAGGAGGCGCAGCGGTCGACGGTCGCGGTCTCCGATCGCGGCAACGACATGGCTGCCGTCGTCGCCGAGGCCTCCGAGATCGTCCGGGCCGGAATGCTGCAACTGCAGGAGATCCTGCAGTCGTTCATCTCCCTCGCGGTCGCCGCCGGACCCGCCCTGGCCACCCCGCCCGGTCAGGCGATGATCATCGCGGCGGCGCTCGACCACCTCGGCCGGGCCACCGCAGTCGTCGCGAAGGTGCGGGCCGAACTCGGCGAGCAGACCGGCAGGATGATCGCCCTCACACCCACCGAAGACACCCCGTCCGCGCCCGCTGCCACCGCGCCCGCTGCCACCGCGCCCGCGAGCACGTCCGCGGCCAGCACGATGCCCGCCTCCGCCGCCCCCGTCACGCCCGCGGGCTCCGAGGCGGTGAGCCGCGCGGCGTCCGGGTTCGCGAGTTCGTCGGGAACGTCGCCGATGTCGGGCCTGACGAGCATCGCCGCCCCGGCCGCACGCTCCTCGGGCGGACGCGGTTCGGGCGGATCCCGCGCGGATTCCCTCACCGGCAGGTCCGGCGGTACCGGTCACGGGCCGTCCACCTCGGACTCCGCCCACGGCGGCGAGGGTGTCGAGGTGGTCCTGCCCGACGGCAGCACCGCCGTCGCCCCCAACAAGGAGGCGGCCGACGCCGTCCGCAACGCGCTGTCGCAGCAGGGTGTCCCGTACGTCTGGGGCGGGACGTCACCCGGCGAGGGCCTCGACTGCAGCGGACTGACACAGTGGGCGTACGGCGAAGCCGGCGTGGGTCTTCCGCGCCTGGCGCAGGAGCAGAACGTCGGCACCGCGGTCGACCCGGGCGACCTCATGCCGGGCGACCTCGCCGTCTGGGACGGTCACGTGGCGATGGTGATCGGCAACGGCCAACTCGTCGAGGCCGGTGATCCCGTGCAGGTCGGTCCGATTCGAACCAGCAACAGCGGCATGGGCTTCTACGGCTTCTACCGACCCACGGAATGACAGGAATCATGTTTCCCCCCACCCCACCCCCGGCCGGCACCACGGCCGCAGTGAGCAACCGCTCCGGCACCGTCTCGGTCCGGACCACCGAGCAGGGCCTGCCACTCGAACTCCGCATCGATCCGCGTGAACTCCGGTACGGCGGTCAGCGACTCGCGGACGAGATCCTGACGCTCTGCAGGCGCTCGGCCTTGGAGGCCGGGGCGCGGCGGCGCGACGAACTCGCCTGCGACGGCATGCCCGCCGAGATCCTCGACAAGCTCGGTCTGCCCACGCGCGCCGACGTCGCGGCCGCGCAGGCGATCGAGGACGAGGAAGAACCCACCCCGGCGAGCTGGATGCGACCACTGTGAGCGAACACGACATGGATGCGATCGTCGGGCGGGCCACCGAACAGGTGAATCTGCTCGAGGAGGCCCTCGCCGGGCTTCAGGCGATCACGGCGCGCGCATCGAGCGAGTCCGGTCAGGTCACGGCCGAAGTCGACGGGAACGGCACGTTGACCGGTCTCTGGATGGACGACTCCATCTCGGCGCTCGACGCCCGCACACTCGCGACGATGATCACGAGCACCACGCAGGAGGCCGCCCGGCTCGCCACCGAACAGCGCACCCGGGTGATGACGACGCTGCAGGACGCGTTCGGGAAGGTGTGACCCTCACTCCGCGGCGAGTCGACGACCGTCTGGCTGAGCGGCATCTCGTCGGTGCGGGGAATACGTCGGAAACGGTCCGCAGACAGCCCGGGTATAACTTTGGCCGCGGGGTCGATAGGCTTCGCGCCATGGCTGGAGACATCGTCCCGATCGAACTCGGTCTCACCGACGGCGACCTCGTGACACTGTGGGCACCACGGTGGCGTGAGGGCGACGACGAGTGGGAAGCATTCCTTGGTCACGAGGAAGACCTCTACGGGTTCGAATCAGTGGCAGAACTCGCTGCCTTCATCCGCACGAACACCGACAACGATCTCGTCGAGCATCCCGCCTGGAGTGTGGTGTCCGGGCTGTCCGCCGCCGAACTCGAGCCCGACGAGAACTTCTGCTTCGATCTGATCGGTGTGCCGGAGCTGGCGGCGAGCGACCCCGAAGCTCTCGTCGTGAGCGAACTCGAAGACACGCTCAACATGGTGCGCAACATCGGTGAGGTCTGCGAACTGGACGCGGTCACCAAGTTCTTCAACGCGAACCCCATTCTCGGCGCGCTCCCCGCAGGCGCCAGCGCATTCGAGGGCCGCGAGGGCGAGCAGCTGTGGGCCCAGATCGGCACCGCCATCGCGAAGGGCTGGGATGACGTCCTCGACGCCGTCGACAACATCGTCGCCACCCCCGAGGTGGACGCCGAGGCCGTAGCCGTCGCCGAGGCCGAACTGGTGGCCGCCGACGAGAACACCGTCGACGTGGACGACGTGGCCGACGAGGCCGAGGAAGACGAGGAGTTCGTGGCACTCGACCTCGATACCGAGGACGAGGAGGAGGACGACTCGTTCTGGGGTGCGGTGGGTGTCGACCCCGTCAAGATCATCACGTCCGGGGAGACCTACTTCACTCTCCGCTGCTACCTCGACGACGACGCGCTTTTCCTCGGGCGTGACGGCGCGATCTTCGTCTTCACGTCCGAACGCGCGCTGGCCCGCTACCTCGCCGACAACCACGAGCACGCCCTCGCGCAGGTCAGCACGTACGAGGAGATCCAGGTGGCGGCCGTCGACGGATCGCTCGAGGTCGAGGTCACCGACGAGAACGTGTACGTCCTGCCCGGTCTCGCCGACGACCTGGCCGCCGGCCCGGAGTCCGTGGACGCGGACCAGCTCGACCTCGCAGTCGAATTGTTCACCGATGCAGCCGATTTCGCCGACGACGATTCGGTGGAAACCGCACTCGCGACGTCCGAGCCGCTGGGGTGGTACGTCTCGTTCGTCCTCAACCCGGATCCGACCCGGATGGCGCCCAGCGCACCGTTCGACGCCGAGGCCGAGGCGTGGCGGACGCTCGAGCGGGAGTTCGAGGCCCGCCTGCGGACGGTGTGAGCGCCCGCCCTCTGGGGCGCTCAGCCCACCAGCACGGCGAATCCCGGCTTGATCACCTCGTCGATCAGCTGCAGCCGCTGATCGAACGGGATGAATGCCGATTTCATGGCGTTGATGGTGTAGCGCTCGAGATCCGTCCAGCCGTATCCGAACGTCTCGACGAGGCGGAGCATCTCCTGACTCATGCTGGTGTCGCTCATCAGCCGGTTGTCGGTGTTGACGGTCACCCGGAACCGCAGCCGGGCGAGCAGGTCGAACGGATGGTTCTCGAGGGCGTCCACGGCCCCGGTCTGGACGTTGGAACTGGGACACAGTTCCAGGGGAATCCTCTTGTCCCGCACATAGTTCGCGAGCGTGCCCAGCACCGGGACGCCGTCGTCGCCGATCGTGATGTCGTCCGTGATCCGGACCCCGTGCCCGAGCCGGTCGGTCCCGCAGAACGCGATGGCCTCGTGGATCGACGGCAGACCGAACGCCTCGCCCGCATGAATCGTGAAGTGTGCATTGCTGCCCCGCATGTACTCGAAGGCATCGAGGTGGCGGCTGGGCGGATTGCCGGCCTCCGCGCCGGCGATGTCGAAACCGACGACGCCGCGGTCCCGGAACCGGATCGCCAGTTCCGCGATCTCCCGGGACCGCGCCGCGTGCCGCATCGCAGTGAGCAGAACGCCGATCCGGATGTTCTGGCCGCGCACCTCCGCCGCCGACTCCCCGGCCTCGAACCCCAGCAGGACCTGTTCCACCACCTCGTCCAGGGTGAGCCCCTCTTCGAGGTGCTGCTCCGGGGCGAACCGGACCTCGGCGTAGACCACGCCGTCGTCCGCGAGGTCCTCGGCGCATTCACGGGCGACGCGTTCGAGCCCGACGGGTGTCTGCATGACCGCGACCGTATGAGCGAACGTCTCGAGGTATCTCTCGAGCGAGCCGCTGTCGGCGGCCTCCCGGAACCACGTGGCGAGCGCAGGCGCGGTGTCGGCGGGCAGCGCGTCGTAGCCGCAGTCGCGGGCGAGTTCGAGAACCGTCTCGGGCCGGAGACCTCCGTCGAGATGGTCGTGCAGCAACACCTTCGGCGCTCGGCGCAGGGCCGACAGATCCAGTGCGGTCATGCGACGACGTTAGCGTGAGGGATCCTCTATCCGCTCGATGACGAGCGGCGTGGTCACCGACGGCGCGTCGGCCACGACCGTCCAGGCTTCGGAAAGTGCGGCTTTCGCCGCGGCGAACCGTTCGGGCGTGTCGGTGTGCAGCGTGACGAGCGGGGTGCCCACCGACACCGTCTCCCCCGGCTTCGCGTGCAACTCGATGCCCGCCCCCGCCTGCACCGGCTCGCCCTGTCGCGCGCGACCCGCACCGAGCCGCCATGCGGCGAGCCCGACCGCCATGGCGTCGAGGCCGCACACCACCCCGTCCGACTCGGAGAGCAGCACCTCGGTGTGCCGGGCCGTCGGCAGCGGCGCGTCGGGGTCGCCGCCCTGGGCGGCGATCATCCTCCGCCAGCGGTCCATGGCGGAGCCGTCACGCAGTTTGTCGGCGGGGTCGACTCCGTCGATTCCGGCTGCCTTCAACATTTCTCGCGCGAGCTCGAGGGTCAGTTCGACGACGTCGGACGGGCCGCCGCCGGCCAGCACCTCCAGCGATTCCCGCACCTCCAGCGCATTGCCCGCCGTGTGGCCGAGTGGCGCGTCCATCGCCGTGAGCAACGCCATCGTCCGCACTCCGGCGTCGCTCCCGAGGTCGACCATCGTCTGGGCGAGCTCCCGCGCGTCGTCGAGCTTCTTCATGAACGCGCCCGACCCGACCTTGACGTCGAGCACGAGCGCACCGGTGCCCTCGGCGATCTTCTTGCTCATGATCGAGCTGGCGATCAGGGGAATCGACTCGACCGTCCCGGTGACGTCGCGGAGCGCGTACAACCGCCGGTCCGCCGGTGCCAGGTCCGAGCCCGCGGCGCACACGACCGCTCCGACGGCGGGATCGGACAGGATCTCGGCCATCTCGGAGGTGTCGAGGTCGGCGCGCCAGCCCGGGATCGACTCGAGCTTGTCGAGGGTTCCGCCGGTGTGACCGAGCCCGCGTCCCGACAGTTGCGGCACCGCGGCGCCGCACGCGGCGACCAGCGGTGCAAGCGGGAGCGTGATCTTGTCACCCACACCACCCGTCGAGTGCTTGTCCACGGTGGGCCGGCCGAGGTGGGTGAAGTCGAGGCGGCGACCGGACGAGATCATCGCCGTGGTCCAGCGGCTCACCTCCTCGCGGGTCATCCCACGGAAGTAGATCGCCATGGCCAGCGCCGACATCTGCTCGTCCGCCACGACCCCCCGGGTGAATGCCTCGACCACCCAGTCGATCTCTGCACCGGACAGTTCTCTGCCGTCGCGCTTGGCGGCGATGATCGACGAGGCGTCATGCATGGCTGATTCTCCCCTTCTCCTCCGGACCGAAAGCGTCCGGCAGCAGCTGTTCCAATGGGCGCACGCCGACCCGGTGGTCGACGAGCAGTGCGGGGCCGCCGTGCTCGAAGAGAATCTGCCGGCAGCGCCCGCACGGCATGAGTATGTCGCCACTCGCGTCACAGCAGGTGAAGGCGATTAATCGCCCGCCGCCGCCCGCAAATAAGTTACCGACCAGTACGCACTCGGCGCAGAGCCCCAAACCGTATGAGACATTTTCCACATTGCATCCGACGACGATGCGCCCATCGTCCACCAGCGCCGCTGCTCCCACCGCGAAGCCGGAGTAGGGCGCGTAGGCCCGACCCATCACCTCATGCGCGTTGGCGCGCAACAGTTTCCAATCGATCTCGACCATAGTTTCCCATCCAATCACGTGGGCTGAATGGATGCAGAGATTCGCCCGGGACAGCCCGATTCGTATTGGAGAGGCAAACCTAAGTTCAATTGCGGGGGGCGTACGAACCCCGACTCGAATTAGTTCCCCCGTTTCCGTTGGGTTTAGAGTTCAGAGAAGTCGGTTCAGGATCACGTCGGGTCCCCAGTTGTGGTATGTCCGCAACGCTGCGCAGACTCGACACGTCCACCAATGACGTTGGAGGCACAGCACTCGATGAGTACTACGACTGAAGCCGCTCCGGCCAAGGAGCGCACACGGTCGCTTTACCGGGGCGACCCCGGAATGTGGTCCTGGGTTTTGCACCGGATCACAGGCGTAATGACGTTCTTCTTCCTATTCGTGCACGTGCTGGATACCGCGCTGGTGCGGGTCAATCCCGACACGTACGACAGTGTCATCGAGACCTACAAGAACCCGATCGTCGGGCTCATGGAGCTCGCGCTCGTCGCCGCGGTGCTGTACCACGCACTGAACGGTGTCCGGGTGATGCTGGTGGACTTCTGGTCCAAGGGACCGCAGTACCAGCGCCTGATGCTCTGGGTAATCCTCGCGATCTGGTTCCTGGTGATGATCCCGGGCGCCGGCCGCATCTTCTACAACATGTTTGCGGGGCACTGACATGACGACAGAAGCCAAGAGTCTCGGCAAGACCTACGACCGTCCCGCCAGCCTGGACAACCCGCGCTCTCCGCGCCGGACCTCGAAGAACAACTTCGAGCTGTACGCCTGGCTGTTCATGCGGTTCTCCGGACTCGCACTGATCTTCCTCGTGCTCGGCCACCTCTTCATCATGCTGATGCTCGACGACGGTGTGCACCGCATCAACTTCGCGTTCGTCGCAGGCCGCTGGTCCAGCCCGTTCTGGCAGTTCTGGGACCTCACCATGCTGTGGCTTGCCCAGCTGCACGGCGGAAACGGACTCCGCACGGTCATCGCGGACTACTCCCGCAAGGACTCCACGCGCTTCTGGCTGACCACGATCCTCGTTCTCTCGATGATCCTGATCATGGGCCTCGGCACGTACGTCATCTTCACCTTCGACCCCAATATCTCGGCGAGCTAGGGGAGCACAGACTTCATGCAGGAACACCGTTATGACGTGGTCATCGTCGGTGCCGGCGGCGCCGGCATGCGCGCAGCGATCGAGGCCGGTCCCCGCGCCCGCACCGCGGTACTGACCAAGCTCTACCCCACCCGCAGCCACACCGGCGCGGCCCAGGGCGGCATGTGCGCCGCACTGGCGAACGTGGAGGAAGACAACTGGGAGTGGCACACCTTCGACACGGTCAAGGGCGGCGACTACCTCGCCGACCAGGACGCCGTCGAGATCATGGCCAAGGAGGCCATCGACGCGGTGCTCGACCTCGAGAAGATGGGTCTGCCGTTCAACCGCACGCCCGAGGGCAAGATCGACCAGCGTCGTTTCGGTGGTCACACCCGCGATCACGGTAAGGCCCCCGTGCGCCGCGCATGTTATGCCGCGGACCGCACCGGCCACATGATCCTGCAGACGCTCTACCAGAACTGCGTCAAGCACGACGTCGAGTTCTTCAACGAGTTCTACGCCCTCGACATCGCGATCACCGAGACGGAGAACGGCCCGGTCGCCACCGGCGTCATCGCCTACGAGCTGGCCACCGGCGAGATCCACGTCTTCCACGCGAAGTCCATCGTGTTCGCCACCGGCGGCTCGGGACGCATGTACAAGACGACGTCCAACGCGCACACCCTCACCGGTGACGGCATGGGCATCATCTTCCGCAAGGGTCTTCCGCTGGAGGACATGGAATTCCACCAGTTCCATCCCACAGGCCTGGCCGGGCTCGGCATCCTCATCTCCGAGGCCGTGCGCGGTGAGGGCGGCATCCTCCGCAACGCCGACGGCGAACGGTTCATGGAGCGCTACGCCCCCACCATCAAGGACCTCGCACCCCGCGACATCGTCGCGCGGTCGATGGTTCTCGAAGTCCTCGAGGGACGCGGCGCGGGACCGAACAAGGACTACGTCTACATCGACGTGACCCACATCCCCGAGGAAGTCCTCGACGAGAAGCTCCCCGACATCATGGAGTTCTCCCGCACCTACCTCGGTGTGGACCCGGTCAAGGAACCCGTGCCGGTGTACCCCACCTGCCACTACGTCATGGGCGGCATCCCCACCAGGATCAACGGTGAGGTCCTGCGCAACAACGACGAGATCGTCCAGGGCCTGTACGCCGCCGGCGAGTGCGCCTGCGTCTCCGTCCACGGCGCGAACCGTCTCGGCACCAACTCGCTGCTCGACATCAACGTCTTCGGACGCCGCGCCGGCATCGCCGCCGCCGAGCACGCCAACAACAGCGAGTTCGTCGACATGCCCGAGGCACCCGAGAAGATGGTCGACGACTGGATGGCCACCATCCTGTCGGACCACGGTCACGAGCGGGTCGCGGACATCCGCAGCGAGCTGCAGCAGTCCATGGACAACAACGCCTCCGTATTCCGCACCGAAGAGCGCCTCACCCAGGCACTCGCGGATGTGCGCGCACTCAAGGAGCGCTACAACCACATCACGGTGCAGGACAAGGGCAAGCGCTACAACAGCGACCTGCTCGAGGCCGTCGAGCTCGGCTTCCTCCTCGAAATGGCGGAGGTCACCGTCGTCGGCGCGCTGAACCGCAAGGAATCGCGCGGCGGCCACGCCCGCGAGGACTACCCGGACCGCAACGACGCCGAGTACATGAAGCACACGATGGCATACAAGGAGGGCGACGGCCTGCTCTCCGACATCCGTCTCGACTACAAGCCGGTAGTCCAGACCCGCTACGAGCCGATGGAGCGTAAGTACTGATGAGCGCACCTGCAGTCGACAAGAGCGAGAACAAGTCGGATCTCCCTCCCGTGCCCGAGGGCGCCGTCATGGTCACCCTCAAGATCGCGCGGATGAACCCGGAGTCCGGCGAGGGCCAGCACTGGGACAGCTTCCAGGTTCCGGCGCTGCCGACGGACCGCATGCTGAACCTGCTCCTGTACGTGAAGGGCTACCTCGACGGCACCCTGACGTTCCGCCGCAGCTGCGCCCACGGCGTGTGTGGTTCGGACGCGATGCGGATCAACGGCGTCAACCGTCTGGCCTGCAAGCTCCTCATGAAGGACATGCTGCCCAAGGACGGCAAGCCGGTCACGATCACCGTCGAGCCCATCAAGGGCCTGCCGGTGGAGAAGGACCTCGTCGTCGACATGGAGCCCTTCTTCGACGCGTTCCGCGCCGTGAAGCCGTTCCTCATCACCACCGGCAACGAGCCCACCCGTGAGCGCATCCAGTCGCAGCACGACCGGGCACGTTTCGACGACACCACCAAGTGCATCCTGTGTGCCTGCTGCACCACGTCGTGCCCGGTGTACTGGAGCGACGGCAGCTACTTCGGTCCCGCCGCCATCGTCAACGCGCACCGCTTCATCTTCGACAGCCGTGACGAGGGTGCGTCGGAGCGTCTCGACATCCTCAACGACAAGGACGGCGTCTGGCGTTGCCGGACCACGTTCAACTGCACCGACGCGTGCCCCCGTGGCATCCAGGTGACGAAGGCGATCCAGGAAGTCAAGCGCGCGCTGCTCTTCGCGCGCTGACCCAGTTCTGCCGAGCACGTTCGCAGGGCGCCCCCGACCACATCCGGTCGGGGGCGCCCTGCGTCGTGTCCAACCTCACTGTCCGAGCGGTCCCACGGTGAAATCCCCGCGCTAGTGTCGAGAACAGATGCTCCCGACGGACAGTGAGGTTCACACATGGCGCAGTCGCCCAGTCCCGCAGTGGTCACGGTCACCGGAGCGGCAGGCAGCATCGGCTACGCGGCACTGTTCCGGATCGCTGCAGGCGCGATGCTCGGACCCGACACCCCGATCCGGCTGCGGCTCTTGGAGATTCCGTCCGCCGTGTCCGCTGCCGAAGGTACCGCGATGGAACTCGACGACAGCGCCTTCCCGCTGCTCCGCGACGTCGAGGTCCACGACGACCCGAAGCGGGGCTTCGACGGCACCGATGTGGCGCTCCTCATCGGATCGCGTCCCCGGTCCAAGGGCATGGAGCGTGGCGACCTGCTGGCCGCGAACGGGCAGATCTTCACCGTGCAGGGTCGCGCGATCAACCAGGTTGCCGCGGACGGAGTCCGGGTGCTGGTCGTGGGCAACCCGGCCAACACCAACGCGCTGGTCGCCGCGAACAACGCCCCCGACATCCCCGCGGAGCGATTCACGGCGCTGACCCGGCTCGACCACAATCGCGCGATCGCCCAGCTGGCACGGCACTCCGCCGCCGCGGTGAAGGACATCCGCCGCGTCGCGATCTGGGGTAACCACTCGAGCACCCAGTACCCCGACATCTTCCATGCGCGGGTCGGGGACCGGTCCGGTGCGGAGTTCGCCGCCGACCGCGAATGGCTCACCGGCGACTTCATTCCCACGGTCGCGAACCGTGGCAGCGCGATCATCGAGGCTCGCGGCGCATCCTCCGCGGCCTCCGCCGCCAACGCCGCGATCGACCACGTCCACGACTGGGTGCTCGGCACCCCCGAGGACGACTGGACCTCTGTGGCGCTGCCCTCCACCGGCGCCTACGGCGTGCCGGAGGGATTGGTGAGCTCGTTCCCGGTTCGCTCGGTCGACGGGTCGTGGCAGATCGTGGACGGCCTGGAGATCGACGACTTCTCACGGAAGCGGATCGACGCGTCGGTCGCGGAACTCGAGTCCGAACGCGACGCCGTCCGGGTCATGGGTTTCATCTGATCCGGCGTCCCCCTTCCGAAACGGTCGCGCGGACGTCACGAAAGCGTGTCGACACGCGTCCGTTTTCGGAAGTCGACCGGTCGTCGCATACGCTGCCTCTTCGATGATGTGGCGTCGAGTGTGTACCGCGGTCGTGTCCGGAACCCTGCTGGCCGGACTCTCGGTGAGTGCTGCCGGGGCCATTCCGCCCGCGGTGCCCTCCTCCCCCACCGCCACACCGTTCACCACCCCGAACACCGACAACTGCCCCAACCGGTCGGCCCCCGCGCCTGCGATCGACCTGTCCGAGGTACCCCAGCCGGGTGATCCGACACCGAGCGCCGTGTCCGTGCCCGACGAGCCGGTGGGCGGGCCGAAGCTGGACGAGTGCGGGGTGATCCTTCCCGACGACGCGCCGGCGCTACCCGCCGACATCGCGGCGTCCGGCTGGGTGGTCGCGGACATCGACACCGGCGACGTGCTCGCGGCGAAGGACCCGCACGGCCGCTACCGGCCGGCGAGCACCATCAAGATGCTGCTGGCTCTCGTGGCCCTGGGCGAACTCGATCTCGACAAGACCGTGACCGCCACCGCCGAGGACGCCGCTGTGGAGGGCAGCGCGGTCGGGATCGGCAAGAACGGTCAGTACACGAACCGGCAGCTGATGCAGGGCCTGGTGATGGCGTCGGGGAACGACGCCGCCCACGTCCTCGCCCGGCAACTCGGCGGCGACGCCGCGACGGTCGACAAGATGAACCACCTCGCCGACACCCTCGGCGCGCACGACACGAGGACCGCGACCCCGTCGGGGCTCGACGGCCCCGGAATGAGCAGCTCACCGTTCGACCTCGCACTCATCTTCCACACCGCGATGAAGAACCCGACGTTCGCGGAGCTCATCTCCACCGAGACGGTGCAGTTCCCGGGTTTCCCGAAGGACCCGGCGATCCCGGACGACCAGGACCGGCCCCCGTTCGCACTGGCCAACGACAATCAGCTGCTCTACAACTACGACGGGGCGCTGGGCGGCAAGACCGGATTCACCGACGACGCCCGCCACACGTACGTCGGCGGCGCCGATCACGACGGTCGCCGCCTGATGGTGACGTTGATGGGAGCCGAAGCCCAGCCGATCCGGCCGTGGGAGCAGGCGGCACGACTGCTGGACTACGGTTTCGCCCTCGACCGCGACGCCCAGGTGGGGTCACTCGAGGACCTGTATCCGGCCGAAGAGGGCTCCGCCGCGGTGCTTGCCGCTCCGCCGCAACAGGATTCGGCCGCGGCGACGAGTTCCGTCGTCGCGTCGGGTTCCGACCACCCCGACAACACACTGGCACTGCGGGCAGGTGTGGGGGTCGTCGGGGCGGCGGTCGTCCTCGTCCTCGTGCTCTGCGCGCGCCGGCTGTCCCGCAGGCGCTGACGGGCCGCGGCGCGCGGCTCAGCGCTTGTTGCGGGTGAACAGTCCCGACAACCCGAGCGCGACGACGGCGCCCGCACCGACCAGGGCGAGTCCCCCACGCACACCCGGGCCCTCGTGCACCTCGATCCGCGGGGTGATGACAGCCGGATCCGGCGGCGGCACAAAGGCGAGCGCGAGGCTGGCGCGGGTGGTCGCGGCCCACGCCGTCGAGAAGAGCAGCATCCGGCACGTCAGGTAGATGAACACGAGCAGACCGATGATCGGACCGAACGCCACCCCGGCGGGACCCGCCGTGACCGCCGAGAGGTAGATGGCACCCACCTGCTTGAAGATCTCGAACACCACGGCCGCCAGCAGCGCCCCCTTGAGGGCACTGCGGAACGTCACGGGTTCGCGCGGCAGTCGCGCGATCACCCAGGTGAACACCGCCCACGTCGCGAGAAGCGACACCACGGTCGACAGTGCGCGCAACCCGGAATCGATTCCGGGCACGTCGTCGAGGTTCAGCCACTCGACGACCGTTCGGGCCACGGGACCGCTGCTCAGCGCGGAGGCGCCGAGGGAGACCACCATCGCCAGCCCCAGCCCCAGCAGAGCGGCCGCGTCGCCCAGCTTGGTTCGCACGAATCCCTTCGACTCGCGCTGGCTCTCCCACATCGCCGTCAGCGCGTCGCGCAGGTTCGCCATCCACCCGAGTCCCGCGTAGGCGGCACCGAGCAGACCGAGAACGCCCACGCTGGCGCGGGAGGCGATCGCCGAGTCGATGACGGTGTTGAGCGTCTCGCCCAGACTTCCGGGAACGTTCTTGGTGATGCTGTCCTGCAGTTCCTGCAGCAACTCCGGCTGACCGGCGAGGACGAAACCGGCGATGGCGAACGCGACCATCAGGATCGGAATCAGGGCGAGCACACTGAAATACGTGATTCCCGCCGCGTAATAGTCGCCCTTCTGCTGCTGGTACCGCTGTGCGGCCCGCATCAGATGGTCGAACCAGGGGCGCGCTGCCCGCTGCCTGTCGAGAAAACTCGGTTCGTCAGCCACAGTGCTCATCCCTTCGGTGTCAGAAACCCAACCTTCTCGTACACGGCCGCCAGGGTCTGTGACGACACCTCACGGGCGCGGTGGGCACCGGCCGCGATGACACGATCGAGTTCGGCCTCGTCCGCGAGGTACGCCTCCACCTTCGCTTTCAACGGTGTCACGAACTCGGCGAGGACGTCGGCCGTATCGGTTTTCAGGTCGCCGTATCCCTTGCCCTCGTACCCGGACACCAACGTCTCGACCGGGGTGCCGGACAGCGCGGACTGGATGGTGAGCAGGTTGCTCACACCGGGCTTGGCCTGCGGGTCGTAGCGGATCTCCCGCTCGTTGTCGGTGACCGCGGACTTGATCTTCTTCGCCGACACCTTGGGGTCGTCGAGGAGGTTGATCAGCCCGGCGGGGCTCGGACCGGACTTGCTCATCTTCGACGTCGGATCCTGCAGGTCGTAGATCTTGGCGGTGCCCTTGATGATCTGGGCCTCGGGAATCACGAACGCCTTCCCGAACCGTGTGTTGAACCGCTGGGCGAGATCGCGGGCCAGTTCGAGATGCTGACGCTGGTCCTCGCCGACGGGGACCCGCTGCGGACGGTAGAGCAGGATGTCGGCAGCCATCAGCACCGGATACGTGAACAGGCCGACGCTCGCGTTCTCGCTGCCCTGCTTGGCCGACTTGTCCTTGAACTGCGTCATCCGGCTCGCTTCACCGAAACCGGTGATGCAGTTGAGGACCCACGCCAGCTGCGCGTGCTCGGGCACCTGGCTCTGCACGAACAGCGTGGCGCGGTCGGGGTCGATTCCGAGGGCCAGCAGCTGCGCCGCCGCGATCTTCGTGCGACGGCGCAGCTCCTTCGGGTCCTGCGCCACCGTGATCGCGTGGAGGTCGGGGATGAAGTAGAACGCGTCGAAGTCGTCCTGCAGAGGCACCCACTGCTGCAGAGCACCCAGGAAGTTGCCGAGATGGAACGAGTCGGCGGTGGGCTGGATGCCGGAGAGCACCCGCGGTTTCGCGGTGGGTTTCTGAGCTGCAGGGGTCGACATGAGTACTGATCTTTTCACGTGCGCCGTGACGACACGAATCAGATACCGGTCGTCAGCGGTACTGGACGGTGACCGGCGCGTGATCGGACCACCGCTGGTCGTAGGTTTCGGCGCGCTCGACGACGGCCTGCTTGGCCCGCTCCGCCAGTTCCCGGGTGGCGATCTGGTAGTCGATCCGCCAGCCGGAGTCGTTGTCGAACGCCTTCCCGCGATACGACCACCACGAGTACGGCCCGGCGATGTCGGGATTCAGCTGCCGGACCACGTCGGTCCAGTGCGCGTCCTCGGCGAACAGGGCCCCGAACCACTCCCGCTCGTGAGGCAGGAACCCGGAGTTCTTCTTGTTGGTCTTCCAGTTCTTCAGGTCGAGTTCGGTGTGGGCGATGTTCCAGTCGCCGCAGACCACGACGTGCCTGCCCGCCGTGGCGGCGGCCGCTGCGGTATCGGTGAGGTACCGGGCGAAGGAGTCCATGAACCGCTCCTTCTCTTCCTGCCGGGGCGTCTGGGCCTCCCCGGAGGGCAGGTACAGGCTCGCCACGGTCAGGTCGTCGAAGTCGGCCTCGAGGTAGCGGCCCGCGGTCGCGAACTCGTCGTCACCGTGGCCGACACGGAAGGCGTCGGCAGGTTTCCGGGACAGGATCGCGACGCCGTTGCGCCCCTTCGACGACGGTTCCGCCGACACCAGATTCCATCCGCCCTCCAGGGCGGGCGCGAGCGTCTCGGCGAGTTGCTCGTCGGACGCCCGCGTCTCCTGCAGGCAGACGACGTCGGCCTCCGTGCGCTCGATCCACTCGGTGAGTCCCTTGCGGGCGGCCGCGCGGACGCCGTTGACATTGACGGTGGTGATGATGTGTGGCACGGCAAGCACCGTAGCGGACGCGTACGACAGCGCGACTACCGAGACGAACGGGCGCTGCGGCGTTCCATCGCGACCGCCACGGTGAGAACCACGAGTCCCGCCACGGCGAGCAGAGCACCGACCGCGGCGGGCGCCGTGTAGCCGTAGCCGGCCGCGATCACGACGCCACCGATCCACGCCCCGAACGCGTTCGCGATGTTGAGGGCCGCGTGGTTGAGGGAGGCGGCGAGGGTCTGGGCATCGGCGGCGACGTCCATCAGCCGGGTCTGCAGTCCGGGAACCATCGACGCACCCGCCGCACCGACGAAGAACACCAGCAGCAGCGCCGTGTACGGGTTGTGCGAGGCGATCACGAAGATGCCGAGCAATACCCCGAGCGCCGTCATCGATACGAACAGACCGGGAATCAGCGCCCGGTCGGCGAGCCGGCCGCCGATCAGGTTGCCCGCGACCATGCCCAGCCCGTAGATCATCAGGGCGAGCGGCACAAGCGACCGCGACAGCCCGGCGACGTCGGTGAGCGTCGTGCTGATGTACGTGTACACGGCGAACATGCCACCGAACCCGACCATGCCGATGATGAGCGTCATCCACACCTGCGCGCGGCGCAGGGCACCGAGTTCGGTGAGGGGATTCGACATCCGCATGGCGGCGAGCGCGGGCACCCACGACCAGATCGCGCCCAGTGTCACCACACCGATCACGGCCACGAGCGCGAAGGCGCTGCGCCAGCCGAGCGTCTGGCCCAGCCACGAGGCGACGGGAACGCCGACGACGTTGGCCACCGACAGTCCCATCATGACGAGAGCGACCGCCCTGGCCCGCTGACCGCGGTCCGCGAGGTGCGCCGCCACGAGGGCCGCGACACCGAAGTAGGCGCCGTGCGGGAGGCCTGCCACGAACCGCGCGGCCATCAGCACGGCGTAGTTCGGCGCGAACACGGTGGCGGCGTTGCCGATCGTGAACGCCGCCATCAACGCGATCAGCAGCGTCTTGCGGGGCACCCGCGCGGTGAGCGCCGCGATGAGTGGCGCGCCCACGACCACACCCAGCGCATACGCCGAGATGACGTGCCCGGCCGTCGGCTCGGTGATCCCGAGACTCGACGCCATCTCGGGCAGCAGCCCCATCGCCACGAACTCGGTGGTCCCGATCCCGAAGCCACCGAGCGCGAGCGCAATCATGGCGAGCTTGCGGACGGAGGGATGTTGCGCGATGACACCGAGGTGCTCGGGGCGGACGGGGGTGGAAGTGCTCACAGAAGAACTTTCGACTAGGCAGAGATACGGCTACGCGGCGCACGGCGCCTCGTTGCGCAACGACCCACGTCGAAATTCTCTTCCCCGGATTCCGCTTTTCGCGCATCGAGCGACCGTGAGATGACTCACCCGGGGCCCGGAGACGCCGAACGGGACGCCCCGTGAGGGACGTCCCGTTCGTAACGCTGTGGCTCGGTGCCTACTGCTCGGCGATGGCCTTCTGGAGGTTGATGTCCAGCGCACCGAGGAACTCCTCGGTGGTCAGGTAGCCCTGGTCGCCGCCGACCAGCATCGCGAGGTCCTTGGTCATCTGGCCACCCTCGACGGTCTTGATGACCACGTCTTCGAGCTTCTGGGCGAAGCCGATGACGTCGGGGGTGTTGTCCAGCTTGCCGCGGTGCTCGAGTCCACGGGTCCACGCGAAGATCGACGCGATGGGGTTGGTGGACGTCGGCTTGCCCTGCTGGTGCTGACGGAAGTGACGCGTCACGGTGCCGTGTGCGGCCTCGGCCTCACACGTCTTTCCGTCCGGGGTCAGCAGCACGGAGGTCATGAGGCCGAGCGATCCGAAGCCCTGCGCGACGGTGTCGGACTGGACGTCGCCGTCGTAGTTCTTGCAGGCCCAGACGTAGCCGCCCTCCCACTTGAGCGCCGACGCGACCATGTCGTCGATGAGGCGGTGCTCGTAGGTGAGGCCTGCCGCGTCGAACTCCGGCTTGAACTCGGTCTCGTAGACATGCTGGAAGATGTCCTTGAACGCGCCGTCGTACGCCTTGAGAATGGTGTTCTTGGTCGACAGGTACACCGGGTAGTTCTGCTGCAGGCCGTAGTTGAGCGAGGCGCGCGCGAAGTCCTCGATGGACTTGGTGAAGTTGTACTGTCCCTGGACGACGCCGCCGCCCTCGGGGAAGTTCACCAGTTCGTGCTCGATCGGCTCGCTGCCGTCCTCGGGCGTGTAGGTGATCATCACCTTGCCGGGGCCGGGGACCTTGAAGTCGGTGGCGCGGTACTGGTCACCGAAGGCGTGACGGCCGATGATGATCGGCTTGGTCCAGCCCGGAACCAGTCGCGGAACGTTGGAGATGATGATCGGCGCGCGGAAGATCGTCCCACCGAGGATGTTGCGGATGGTGCCGTTGGGCGACCGCCACATCTTCTTGAGACCGAATTCCTCGACGCGTGCCTCGTCCGGGGTGATGGTCGCGCACTTGACGCCGACGCCGTGCTTCTTGATGGCGTTGGCCGCGTCGACGGTCACCTGGTCGTCGGTCTCGTCCCGGTACTCGATGCCGAGGTCGTAGTACTCGAGGTTCACATCCAGGTAAGGATGGATCAGTTTGTCTTTGATGAACTGCCAGATAATGCGCGTCATCTCATCGCCGTCGAGTTCGACGACGGTGCCCTCAACCTTGATTTTGGACATGGGTGCTTCGCGTCCTCCTAGGAAGTTTCCCTGGTTACACGGTTGCGGGCGCACTTTGTGAGTGGGTCCGCGAACGGTTCGCTTATCAAACGTAGACGGTCAAGGCGGCCCCTGGGGAGACCGCACCTAAACAAGACAAGCGTACTGCTATGCGAGCGGCTCGCAACATGTGGGGCGCACGACCCACCCCTACTCGCGGGTAACTTTTCCCTGCTAGCGGCCCTGATCGGTGCCGTTTCCGGTCGTTCCGCCTCAGCCGCTAAGATTCACTCCAGGTCATGAGTGCCAGCAACGAGCCCCGGCTAGCTGGCCGGCAACCCTCCACCGCGGTGGGGTGCCCCGGGTGATGACCTGGTTCCCTGATTCATACAACAGTCGGGTGACAAGCGCGGGTCCGACATCGGAGGTTCATGATGTGTTGTTGTTGTCGTAGATAGACCCCAGACAAGCCCTGCGCGCGAACGACCCAGCACTCCGTCCGCGCCTCGTCAGACCACTGGAGTAGACAGCACATGACCGAGAACTGGTCGTTCGAGACCAAGCAGATCCACGCCGGGCAGACGTCCGACGCGACCACCAAGGCGCGGGCGCTGCCGATCTACCAGACCACCTCGTACACGTTCGACAGCACCGATCACGCTGCCGCGCTGTTCGGTCTGGCCGAGCCGGGCAACATCTACACCCGCATCATGAACCCCACGCAGGACGCGGTCGAGCAGCGCATTGCCGCACTCGAAGGCGGCGTCGCCGCACTGTTGCTGTCCTCCGGACAGGCAGCCGAGACGATCGCGATCCTGAACCTCGCGGAGGCGGGCGACCACATCGTCTCCAGCCCGCGGCTGTACGGCGGCACCTACAACCTCTTCCACTACACGCTGCCCAAGCTCGGCATCGAGGTCTCGTTCGTCGAAGACCCCGACGACCTCGAGCAGTGGAAGGACGCGGTCCGGGACAACACGAAGGCGTTCTACGGCGAGACCATCTCCAATCCCCGCAACGACGTCCTCGACCTGCCCGGCATCTCCGGGATCGCGCATCAGCACGGACTCCCGCTGATCGTCGACAACACGGTGGCCACCCCCTACCTGATCCGCCCCCTCGAGCACGGCGCGGACATCGTGGTGCACTCGGCCACCAAGTACCTCGGCGGCCACGGCACCGCGATCGCCGGTGTCATCGTCGACGGCGGCACGTTCGACTGGACCCAGGGGCGCCACGGCAACTTCACCACCCCGGACCCGAGCTACCACGGCGTCGTCTACTCCGAACTCGGACCGCCCGCGTTCGCCCTCAAGGCGCGCGTGCAGCTGCTCCGCGACCTCGGTTCGGCGATCTCCCCGTTCAACGCGTTCCTCATCGCGCAGGGCCTCGAGACGCTGAGCCTTCGGATGGAGCGACATGTGTCCAACGCGACCGCCGTCGCCCAGTACCTGGAGGCGCGACCGGAGGTCGTATCCGTCGGATACGCCGGGCTCCCGTCGTCGCCCTGGCACGACCGGGCGAAGCAGATCGCGCCGAGGGGTGCGGGCGCCATCGTGACGTTCGAACTCGCAGGCGGCATCGACGCGGGCAAGAAGTTCGTCAACGCGCTCACCCTGCACAGCCACGTCGCGAACATCGGCGACGTCCGCTCGCTGGTGATCCACCCCGCGTCCACCACACACTCCCAGCTGACCCCCGAGGAGCAGGCCGCCAGCGGCGTCACCCCCGGACTGGTCCGCCTGGCTGTCGGCATCGAAGGGATCGACGACATCATCGCCGATATCGAGACCGGACTTACGGCGGCGGCATCTTGACCGTGAGCGCTGTACAGAACCTGCCCGTGGCGGACGGACGTCTCGGCACCATCGACATCGGATCGCTCGAGCTCGAGAGCGGGACGGTGATCCCGTCGGTGTCCCTCGCCGTGCAACGATGGGGTGAGTTGTCCCCGAACCGCGACAACGTGGTGCTCGTCGAGCACGCCCTCACCGGCGACTCCCACGTCACCGGACCCGTCACCGACGAACACCCCTCCCCCGGCTGGTGGACCGGAATGGTCGGTCCGGGTGCGCCGATCGACACCGACGAGTGGTGCGTCATCGCGACCAACGTCCTCGGTGGCTGCCGCGGCACCACCGGTCCCGGTTCGATCGCCGAGGACGGGCGCCCGTGGGGCAGCCGCTTCCCGGAGATCTCCATCCGCGACCAGGTCGCGGCCGAGAAGAAGTTCACCGACCTGCTGGGCATCGACAAGCTGGCGTCCGTCGTCGGTGGTTCGATGGGCGGAATGCGCGCGCTCGAGTGGGCCGTCACCTACCCGGACCAGGTGGCGTCAGCGCTCGTTCTCGCCGTCGGAGCCCGCGCGACCGCCGACCAGATCGGCACGCAGACCACCCAGATCGCGGCCATCACCAGCGACCCCGACTGGCAGGGCGGCGACTATCACGGCACCGGCCGTATCCCCCGGGCCGGACTGCGCATCGCCCGCCGGATCGCGCACCTGACATACCGCAGCGAGAGCGAACTCGACTCCCGGTTCGCGAACTCGCCGCAGGACGGCGAGGACCCGTGGCGCGGCGGACGGTACTCCGTCGAGAGCTACCTCCAGCACCAGGCCGACAAGCTGGTCGGCAGATTCGACCCGAGCACGTACGTGCTGCTGTCCGAGGCCATGAACCGGCACGACGTGGGCCGCGGTCGCGGTGGCATCGCCGCGGCGCTGGGGAAGATCACCGCACCCGTCATCGTGGGCGGCGTCGACTCCGACCGCCTCTACCCGATCCGCCTGCAGGAGGATCTGGCCAACGACATCCCCACCTGCGACGGACTGCGCGTGCTCAACTCGCGGGACGGCCACGACGGGTTCCTCACCGAGGCCGCCGCAGTGGCGAAGCTGCTCTCCGAGACGATGCAGCTGGCACGCACCGGGCGCTGACACCGGCGCGGGCGACGCCCGCTCGGACCGCTAGTCGGTTCCGAGCGGGTCGATCGACACGGCCAGCCACACGATCGCGCCCCCGACGGCGACGAGCGCGCCCACGTCGAAGGGCTTGCTGCGCACCGCGAGCAGCCCCACGCGCTCCGACGGCATCATCAACCGGAAGACCGCCGCGAGCAGCGTGGCGACACCGAACACGAACGCCCCTCGCCGCCACCGATCCGCGAGCACGAACACCACGGCCACGACGATGACGACGAGGACTGCGAGCATCGGCAGGTTCTTCTTCGCGAATTGCCCCCAGTCGGCCATCTCAGCCGAGAGACGCTGCGACACGCTCGGCCCGCTCCACGACGTTGGTCAGCAGGAAGGCGCGGGTGAGCGGTCCGACACCACCGGGGTTCGGGGACAGGAAACCGGCGACCTCGGCGACGTCCGCCGCCACGTCGCCGCGCAGTCCGTCCTCGGTGCGGCTCACACCCACGTCGAGCACCGCAGCGCCGGGCTTGACCATGTCGGCCGTCACCAGACCGGGAACACCCGCCGCCGCGATGACGATGTCGGCGCGGCGGACCTCCGCGGCGAGGTCCCGCGTGCGGGTATGGCAGAGCGTGACGGTGGCGTTCTCGCTGCGCCGGGTGAACAGCAGACCGATCGGGCGGCCCACGGTGACACCGCGACCGACGACGACGACGTGCGCCCCCTCGATCGGCACCTCGTACCGGCGCAGCAGGTGCAGGATGCCGCGCGGCGTGCACGGCAACGGCGCCTCCTTGCCCAGCACCAGCCGGCCCAGGTTGACCGGGTGCAGGCCGTCGGCGTCCTTGTCGGGGTCGATGCGCTCGAGGGCCGCGTTCTCGTCGAGCTGCTTCGGCAGCGGCAACTGCACGATGTAGCCGGTGCAGTCGGGGTTGGCGTTGAGCTCGTCGATGGTGGCGTCGAGCTTCTCCTGCGTGATGTCACCGGGCAGGTCGCGGCGGATCGAGGTGATCCCGACCTTCGCGCAGTCGTTGTGCTTCCCGCGCACGTAGGCGGCCGACCCCGGGTCGTCCCCCACCAGAACGGTGCCGAGACCGGGCGTGATGCCCTTGTCCTTCAGGGCGCTCACCCGCACCTTCAGGTCTTCGAAAATCTCGTCGCGGGTCGCCTTGCCATCGAGGATCGTTGCAGTCACGTGCCCCATTGTTTCAGGTTCGCCATACGCGCGTCAGGTCGGTTCCACCACGAGCCCGTTGGCCGTCGCGTACGCGATGGCCTGGGTGAGCTCGATCTGCGCCTTGTCCAGCGACACCGCCGTCCACAGGTTCGCGTCGACGTGGGCCCCGCGCAGGTCCGCGCCGTCGAATTTCGCGCCGCCGGTGCGGGCGCCGAACAGATCCGCCGCGCGGAGTACGGCGCGGCGGAGGTCCGTGCGGACGAGGTTGGCTTCCCGGAACCGGCAGTCCGTGAAATCGAGTCCGCGCAGGTCCGCGCCGCCCAGCGACGCGAGCGTGAAATCGCATTCGTCGAAGACCATCGGGCGCAGCCTGCAGTTGTCGAATTCCGAACCGAGGAAGCTGCAGTTGCGGAACTCGCTGTGCCACAGCGTCGTTCTGGTGAACGAGCACGAGCGGAACGCCGTCCCCACGTGACGCGACTCGGCGAGGTCGGCGCCCGTGAAATCGCATTCGGTGAAGATCACCGACTCGGTGCGGAGTTCACTCAGGTCGGCGTCGCGGAAGTTGCATTTCGTGTAGTGCCGCCGCTGCCAGTTCTGCGCGGGGAGTCGTGCGTCGCCGTAGTCCTCACCCACCACCTCTTCTACCGGATCCATGCGTCCATCATGCCGCCTCGCGGAGTGCCCCTAAGCTGTGCGGGTGTTCCGAGTGATGTTCCACGAACCCCGAATCCCACCCAACACCGGCAACGCCATCCGCATGGTGGCAGGCACCGGGTGCGAACTGCACCTCGTGGGTCCACTCGGCTTCGACCTGTCCGAGCCGAAACTCAAACGCGCCGGGCTCGACTACCACGACCTGGCGTCGGTGACCGTGCACGAGAACCTGGAGGCGGCCTGGGCGGCGGTGGAGCCTGCGCGGGTGTACGCCTTCACCGCGCACGCCACCGTGTCGTACGCCGACATCGCCTACCAGCCCGGCGACGTTCTGCTGTTCGGTCCCGAACCCACCGGACTGTCGGAGGAGGTGCTGGCCGATCCACACGTGACGGAGCGGCTCCGCATCCCCATGCTGCCCGGCCGCCGGTCGCTGAACCTGTCGAACGCCGCGGCCCTCGTCACGTACGAGGCGTGGCGCCAGCACGGATTCAGCGGGGCTGCGCTGTAGCCCCGACAGCTGCGGCCCCCACACCCGCGGCCGCGCCGGCACCGAGGGCGATGTCGAGGAAGTCGCGCGCGGCACCCTGCACGCCGCGCACCGGGTCCCAGACAGCGGAGAGCCGCCGCGGAAGCGTCAACCCCTCCACCTGGACGGAGGCGAGCCGGCCGTCGGTCAGGTCGGCTGCGACCGCCAGCGAGGACAGCACGGCCGGCGCGTTGCCCGCCACCACCGCCGCCTTCACCGCCGTGCACGACGTCAACTCCAGCAGCGGCGGGACGCACTGCGGCACCGCGTTCTCCAGGGTGGTGCGCGTCCCGGAACCGGACTCCCGCTGGATCATCGGCGTCGCGGCGAGTTCGGACACGGGAATCGGTGACCGGCGGACCCATTCGTGCTCCGGTGGCACCACGACGACCAGATGGTCGCGGCCGATCTCCCGTACCTGCAGCCCGGCCGGAATGTCCGGGCCCTCGACGAACCCGAGATCCGCCTCACCGGACAGCACCCGGGCGGTCACCTCGGACGAGTTGAGGAGCCGGACGTTGGTGACCACGTTCGGGTACTTGCGCCGCATCGCGACGGTCCACCCGGGAACGAGGTACTCGGCGATCGTCATGCTGGCCGCCACCGTCAGCCCGGCCTGCCGTTCGCCGCGCAGCGCCGCGACACCCGATGCCAGTTCCTCGGCCGTCGCGAGGATGTGGCTCGCCCACTCGAGGATGAGCGCGCCCTCCGACGTGGGCCGCACCCCGCTGGCGCCGCGGCTGAACACCTTGATGCCGAACTGGCGTTCGGCCGAACGCACCCGGGCGCTGACGGCCTGCTGGCTGAGCCCGTGTTCGCGCCCCGCCGCCCCCATGCTTCCGAGCCGCTCGACGGACAGCAGGACGTCGAGGGCACTGAGTTCGGGTACTCGGGGAGACAGCGGCACAACCCAAGGCTAGTCCCACAAACGCGATTTGTGGGTATTCAACTTCAAGCCTTCTACCGGCCACGACGATGCGTCGGCAAGCTCTAGGTATGACCCCGAATTGGTTCGCAGCAGTGATGGGCACCGGCATCGTCGCAGTCGTCGCCGCGGCATTTCCGGCCGGCGGTCCGGTGGCCCGGACGGCGGCCGAGATCTTCTGGCTGATTGCCGTGACGCTGCTCGTGGTGCTGACGACCGCGCTGGTGCGTCACTGGATCCGTCGCCGCGACGACGCACTCGCGGACGCCCGCAGCCACACGATGTTCCCGTTCTACGGCGCCGTGTCGATGGCGGTGCTGACGGTCGGCGCGGGCACCGGATCCGCGGGTCGCGAACTTCTCGGCGGTGTCGCCGTCGCCGCGTCGACCACCCTGTGGACCCTCGGGACCGCCATCGGGCTCGTCACCTACGTGGTGATGGCGCGGCGGCTGACCCGGCCCCACCAGGTGACCCCGGTGCCGTCCTGGCTGATGCCCGTCGTGCCGCCCATGGTGTCGGCCGCTACCGGTGCCGCACTGGTCAAGCACCTCCCGGAGGGCGCGCCGCAGGTCGCGATGCTGGTGGTCTGCTACACACTGTTCGCGCTGGCGCTGAGTGCCGCACTGACCGTCGCCGTCGTCGTCGGACGCCATCTGCTGAGCAACGGGCTGCCCGACACCCCGCTCGTGCCCACGCTGTGGATTCCGCTCGGCGTGATCGGACAGTCGGTGGCGGCGATCAATCTGCTCGGCGGCGCATCCGGCCACGCCTGGCTGCACTCGGTGGGCGTGGTCTACGGGACCACGGTCGGCGCACTCGGCGTCCTCGCCCTCGTGACTTTGGTCACGGTGACCGCCAGGGCCTTTCGCCGCGGGCTGGGATTCACGCCCAGCTGGTGGAGTTTCACGTTCCCCGTCGGCACCTGTGCGCTGGGCGCGAACTCGCTGGGCGTCGCGCTGGACTCGGTGGTGATCGTCGGCGCAGGCGTGACCCTGTGGTGCGCACTGGTCCTGATCTGGAGCACCGTCGCGGTCCGCACACTGCGGCACGCCGCCGGGCAACGGGGTGGGCGCGCGGTCCGCGACGGTTCCGCGGCGCACGCCCTCAGCGCGGTCCGCTGACCGGAATAGTGATCCGGGGTGTCAGGCGCCCGACTCGATGGGCCGTCCGGACTGCATCCACGCGGACGTCCCGCCCGCGACCGACACCGCGTTGATCCCCCGCGCGTTCAGGTACTCCGCCGCCTGCAGGCTCCGGCCGCCCACCCCGCAGATCACGTAGACGACCTCGGCTTCCGGGATCTCGTCCACACGCGCGACGAACTCACTGAGCGGAATCAGCGTCACGCCCGGCACCCGCGCCTGGGCGTACTCGTCGGCCTCGCGCACATCGATGACGGGGGCACCCGACGCCAACGCGCCGTCCAGGGCATTCAGGTCGACTTCGATCATTGCGTCTTCGCCTCTTCTCGTTCCGGCGCCGGGCCCGACGGTGGGCCGGGCGGCCTGTTGTACATCCGGCGCAGACGGTACGCGCCGTACACGACCAGTGCGATGACGGCCACGAAACCGAACCAGGGAATCAGCGCCCCCACGACCACGGCGCCGCCCTTGATCGCCGACAGCAGGGCGTTCCAGCCCGCGACGACACCTTCCCAGAAGTTGTCCGGACCGGGACTGGGCTGCTCGGCATCCGTGGTGGTGACGTCGATCATGAGCGTGGCCAGTGCCACCTGGTCGCTCAGCGTCCGCTTCTGGGCGGTGAGGCTGTCCAGTTCGCCCTGCCGCTCCGACAGCGCCCTCTCGGCCTCGATCAGATCCGCGGTGTTCGCCGCCGACGTGATGAGCCCCTGCAGCCGGGTGACGGACGCCGTCAACGCGCCGATCCGGGCGTCGAGATCCTGCGACTGCATCGTCACGTCGCTCTTCGTGACGCTGACGCTGGTGACCTTGCCCAGTTCCCGCAGATCGTCCAGCGTCCGGGTGAGCGAATCCGCGGGCACCCGGATGGTCAGGGAACTGCTCGCGTCCTGATCGTCGGAGCCCGGCTGTTCGGTGAGCTGGTCGACGCGTCCGCCCAGATCGTCGACCTTGTCCACGATCTGCCTGCCGACGGCCACCGGGTCGCCCGCGGTGAGCGCGACCTGACCGGTGATGATCTCCTGGCGGTCGGTGGGCGCCTGGTCTTTCGCGGGTTGCTGTACCGCGCCACCGATTTCCATCTGGCTCGAATCCCCGGGCGTCGGGGCCGGCGACGGTTGGGAGGAATCGCTGCCGGAACCACCACATCCCGCGAGCGCCAGCGAAGCCACGACGATCGCCGACAAGACGTATCTCCTCATGTCCGAATGCTAGCGGTGCCTGCTCACCTGAAGTCCCTGGATTTGGCGGACACCCGCAAATCCATCAGCTGCAGCCGATCCGCCACCACCGTCACCGCCCCCTCCGCGTTCTGCACCTTGCCGCGGATCAGCAGTGCGGGCGCCGTGTTGGCGAGCTTGCGGTACTTCGCCCACAACCCCACCGAACACACCACGTTGACCATCCCGGTCTCGTCCTCGAGGTTGATGAACGTGACCCCCGCGGCCGTCGCCGGGCGCTGCCGGTGGGTCACCGCCCCACCCACCAGAACCCGGTCGCCATCGGGGACATCGAGCAGGTGCGCAGCCGGGATCACCCCGAGCGCGTCGAGTTGCGGGCGCAGGAACTGGGTGGGGTACGTGTCCGGTGACACCCCGGTGGCCCACACGTCCGCCGCGGCCAGTTCGAGATCGCTCATCCCCGGCAGGGTCGGCGCGCGGGTGGACGCCCCGATCCCCGGCAGCCGGTCGCGGCGCTCCCCCGACGCGGCGCCCGCCGCCCACAACGCCTCCCGTCGGGACAACCCGAAACTGTCGAGAGCACCTGCGGTGGCCAGCGATTCGGCTTGCGCCGTACTCAGTTCCACCCGGCCCGTGAGGTCGAGGAACGACGTGTACGGACCTCCCTGGCCGCGGGAGTCGACGATCCGCTCGGCCAGCGCGGTCCCGATGTGCCGCACCTCCCCGAGCCCGAGACGCACCTCCGTCCCGCCCGCCTCGACGGTGGCGTGCGCGAGACTCGCATTGATGTCCGCACCGTGCACCTGCACCCCGTGCCTGCGGGCGTCGGCCACCAGCGACTGCGGCGAGTAGAACCCCATCGGCTGCGCCCGCAGCAGACCGGCGCAGAACGCCGCCGGGTGATGCAGCTTGAACCACGACGAATAGAACACCAGGGCGGCGAAACTCTGCGAATGACTTTCGGGGAAACCGAAATTCGCGAAAGCGTACAGCTTCTCGTAGATCCGGTCGGCCACGTCCTCGCCGATCCCGTGCATCTCCCGCATGCCCTGGTAGAGCCGCCCCCTCAGCCGTTCCATCTTCTCGGGCGACCGCTTGGACCCCATCGCCCGGCGGAGCTGGTCGGCCTCGGCCGGGCTGAAACCCGCCACGTCGACCGCCATCTGCATCAACTGCTCCTGGAACAGCGGCACACCCAGCGTCCGCTTCAGCGCCTTCTCCAGGGACGGGTGGTCGTAGGTCACCGGTTCGAGCTTGTTGCGGCGGCGGATGTACGGGTGCACCGATCCGCCCTGGATCGGACCGGGGCGGATGAGCGCCACCTCCACCACCAGGTCGTAGAAGTTCCGCGGTTTCAGCCTCGGCAGGGTGGCCATCTGGGCCCGCGACTCCACCTGGAACACCCCCACCGAGTCCGCTCGCTGCAACATCTCGTAGACGGCCTCCTCGGAGAGGTCCAGCTGCGCCAGATCCACCTCGATCCCCTTGTGCTCGGCCACGAGGTCGATCATGTAGTGCAGCGCGGAGAGCATGCCGAGACCCAGCATGTCGAACTTCACCAGACCCACCGCCGCGCAATCGTCCTTGTCCCACTGCAGAACACTGCGGTTCTCCATGCGCGCCCACTCCACCGGGCACACGTCGGCGATCGGCCGGTCGCAGATCACCATGCCACCCGAGTGGATGCCGAGGTGCCGCGGAAACCCCTCGATCTGAGCGGCCAGTTCGAGGACGGCGGGCGGAATGTCGGTGCCGACCTCCTTCCCGATGCCACCCCAGCGGCTGACCTGTTTGCTCCACGCGTCCTGCTGCCCCTGCGAGAAACCCAGCGCCCGGGCCATGTCCCGCACCGAGGACTTTCCGCGGTACGTGATGACGTTCGCCACCTGCGCCGCGTACTGGCGGCCGTACTTGGCGTAGACGTGCTGGATGGCCTCCTCCCGCCGATCGGATTCGATGTCGACGTCGATGTCCGGCGGGCCGTCGCGTTCGGGCGAGAGGAAACGTTCGAACAGCAGCTTGTTGCGGACGGGATCCACGTTGGTGATGCCGATGGCGTAGCAGACGGCGGAGTTGGCCGCCGAACCCCGTCCCTGGCAGAGAATGTCGTTGTTCTTGCAGAACGACACGATGTCGTGGACCACCAGGAAGTAGCCCGGAAAGTTCAGCCCGGTGATGATGTCCAGTTCGTGCTCGATCTGCCGGTAGGCCTCCGGCCGGTCCGCCGGCGCACCGTAACGGCGGCGCGCTCCGTCCATCGTGAGCTGCCGCAGCCAGCTCGCCTCGGTGTGCCCGTCGGGCACGTCGAACGGTGGCAGTTGCGGCGCGATGAGCCGCAGGTCGAACGCACACTCCAGGCCGAGATCCGCGGCACCGCGGACGGCTTCCGGGTACGCGGCGAAGAGGTGCGCCATCTCCTCACCGGACCGCAGGTGCGCTCCCCCGGCGGGCGCCAGGTGCCCGGCCGCGTCGTCGAGGCTCTGACGGGCCCGGACGGCGGCCATCGCCATGGCCAGTCTCCGGCGCGGCGGTCCCGCGAAGTGCGCCGCCGTGGACGCGATCACCCGAAGTCCGTGCTGCTGTGCGAGTTCGGCGAGGGCGGCGTTGCGCTCACCGTCCTCCGCGATGCCGTGATGGGTGAGTTCCACCGTGACCCGATCGGCCCCGAACCGGTCGATCAGTTCCCGCAGCCGGGCGGCCGCGGCGTCCGGGCCACCGTCGGCCAGCGCCTGACGCACATGCCCTTTCCGGCACCCGGTCAGGATCTGCCAGTGCCCCCCGGCCGCGTGGGTGAGACGGTCGAGGTCGTAGCGCAGTGTGCCCTTCTCCCCGCCCGCGAGATGCGCCGCCGCGATCTCCCGGGAGAGCCGTCGGTACCCCTCCTGACCTCGCGCCAGTACCAGCAGATGCGCGTCGTCCAACGTCAGTTCGGACCCGAACACGGTGCGCATGTTCAGTTCCTTCGCCGCCTCCGCGAACCGGACCACACCGTAGAACCCGTCGTGGTCGGTGAGTGCGACGGCCTCGAGACCGAGCCGGACGGCCTCCTCCACCAACTCTTCCGGCGGGGAGGCGCCGTCGAGGAAACTGAACGCCGAGTGCGCGTGGAGTTCGGCGTACGGAACGGTGGAGCCGGCGCGCTCCTGACGGCCCGCCCGGTACTCCCCCCGCTTGCGGGACCACGCGGGGCTGTCGCCGCCGTCGCCCGGATACAGCGACTCCGGGTTGACCCGCCCCGGCCTGCCCGACAGGACGCGCTCCATCTCGGACCACGTCGGCGGACCGTTTCCCCAACCCATCTGGCACACCTCTTCATGTCGCGCACGTGCCGTGCCGAAACCATGGAAGATGCCGCTGGGGAAGACGCATCATTCGAACGGGAGTTCGAACACTTTCAGTCTGCCATCACACGCACGGACCGGTCAACGCGGGGCCACCCGGACTCACGTCACGAGCGCGGCCAGACCTCTCAGACGGTCCTCGGCCGGCCTCCTCGGGCAGCTCACGCATTTGCCCGACCCGGGGGTCTCGTAGATCAGGCAGCACGACGCCCGCTGCGTGAACCGGCGTGACAGTGACCCGGCCCGGACGTCGACGAACCGCGGGTCCGGCATCACCACACCGACGCGGCGGAGTGCGTCCACCAGCCCCCGGGCGAAGATGCTGCCGCGTGCGCGATCGCCGCACGCCGCTCCCGCGTCGAGTGCCCGGTTGGCGATCGAATCCGTCGTGATCGCCCACATCGCGGCCTGCCGCACCCCGGACGCCGCGGCGAGAGCGTCGATGATCGGCGTCAGCGCCGCGGCCATCTCGGACGCCAGCTCGGAGAGCCCCCCGGTGACCGGCAGCGCCGACGACGCGGTGAGACCGCCGAGATACCCGTCGTCCCGCAGGAATGCCACGGCGTCGCCGAGCCTCGGCCGGGCGGCGACACCCGTGACGAGCGCGGTCGCGATCGGAATCCCGGTCAGTGTCGAGCTGGCCGAGTACCACCACAGGGTGCCGTTGACCCGGGGATCGTCGCTGCCCCACCGCGTCGCCGTGTCCGCGACCCGGTCCGCGAGCCAGCCGGGATCGGTCAGGCGCACGCCCGGGAACGAGGTGGCGCCGGGTTGCAGCGCGATCTGGTCGGCGATCATCGGGACGCGGCGGGCGGTCAGCTCGTACGCACGCCGTAGTTGCTCATCCATCGGCCAACCCCAGGATCTCCATCGACAGGCGCGGCGTCGACCGCACGACGGCGCGGATGCCGAACACCCCGCCGAGCACGGCGTCGTCCAGCACGTCGGCGGGCGGACCGGTGCTGATCACCCGTCCATCGTGCATCACGGCCAGCGTGTCGCAGTACTCGACGGCCAGCCGGAGGTCGTGCATCGTCACGACGATCGCGAGACCGTCGCACGCGAGGTCACGCAGCAGGGTCATCACCGTCAGCTGATGCCGCAGATCGAGGTGGTTGGTGGGTTCGTCGAGCAGCAGGACCCTCGGCTGCTGCGCGAGCGCCCGGGCGATCGACACCCGCTGACGCTCCCCGCCCGACAGCGCCTGGACGTCGCGACCCGCGAGTTCGGCCAACCCCACCTGACGTACGCACGTCTCGACGATCTCGCCGTCGGCGCCGTTCGCCCGTTCGAACCAGCCCCGATGCGGAACGCGTCCGAGCGAAACGGATTCGCGCACGGTCAGTCCCGCGGACACCCGCGGTTCCTGGGTGCTCGCCCCGATGGTGCGGGCCAGTTCCCGCCGGCCCAGATCGGCTGCGTCCGTTCCGTCGACGACGACGGCGCCCCCGGTCGGGGTGAGCGCGCGGTAGCAGCAGCGCAGCGCGGTGGTCTTGCCGGAACCGTTGGGCCCGACCAACGCCAGCACCTCCCCGGGACGAACGGAGAAGTCGACGCCGTGCAGCACTTCCCGCGCCCCGAGTTCGGCGCGGACCCGTTGCAGACTCAGCGCGGTCACTGCTCGGCCCTCCGATACTGCCGGTAGAGCATCCACACGAAGATCGGCGCTCCCACGAGCGCGGTGACGACGCCCACCGGGACCTCGATGCTCCGCGCGACCGACCGCGCGGCCGTGTCCGCCGCGACCATCGCGATCGCGCCGAGGAATGCGGCGACGGGCAGCAGCCTGACCGCCCGGGCGCCCACGACGTACCCGGCCAGGTGCGGCACCAGCAGGCCGATGAAGCCGATGCCGCCGGCGACGGACACCGCGGCCCCGGCCAGCATCGACACCCCGAGCAACTGCAGCACGCGGAAGCGCCGCACGTTCATGCCGAGGGCGGCGGCGCCGTCGTCACCCGCCTGCAGCAGGTCGATACGGCTCGCGCTCAGCATCATCGCCGCCCCGACTGTCCCGAGAGCCACGGCCGGGAAGATCGCCGTCGACCAGCGCGAGTCGCCGAATCCGCCCGCCAGCCAGTGCATCACCGAACTCAGTTGATGCTCGTCGGCGACGACCAGGATCGAGAAGGTGATGAGAGCCGAGAACACCTGCGCCGACGCGACACCCACGAGGATGACCGCCGTCGGCTGCGGATACCGTCCGCCGATCGCCAGCGACAGGAACAGCGGCACCAGCGCGCCCAGGAACGCCGCGACGGGAATGGTGAACGCGCCGAGCGCTCCCACCCCGAGCCCGAGCACCGTCACCACCACCACGCCGAAACCCGCCCCCGAGGACACACCGAGCAGGTAGGGATCGGCCAGTGGATTGCGCGTCACCGCCTGTGCCACGGCGCCGGCCAGGGCCAGCGCCGCCCCGACAGCCGCCGCGGTCAGCGCCCGCGGCAGCCGGGAGTCGAGGACGATCGATTCCCGCGCCTGCGACCACCAGGACTCGAATGCACCGGGGGCCAGCCGGTGCGCGACGATCGCCCAGACGTCGCCGACCGGGATGCGCACCGAACCGAACGACACCGCGAGTCCGACGACGAACAGAGTCGTCAGCGCGAGCAGCACCATCAGGCCCGCGAAACCGAGGCGTGCGCGGGCCGGGTGCGGCGCCTGCACCGCTGGCGCCGCGCGTTCTGCGGTGACGGTCATCGCGCGCCGACGACGTCCGGATGCAGTGCCCGCGCGATCGTCTCCACCGACCGCACCAGGCGCGGGCTCTCGAAGAAGTCGTCGAGCGGGACCACCACGAACCGGCCTGCCTTCACCGCGGGCGTCGTCGACATGATCGGGTGCGACTTCAGGAAGTCGATCTTCGCCTGCGCACTCGTCGTGCCGTAGTCGAGGACGACGATCGCCTCCGGGGCGCGTTCACCGATGATCTCCCAGGTGGACTTCGAATACGGCTTCTCCCCCTCGGCGAAGAGGTTGGCCGCACCCGCGTGGTCCGCGATGAGCTGGCCGACTCCCACCCCGCCGATCGTCAGCGGGACGTCCTCGCCGGAATCGTAGAAGAACGTGGGAACCGGGGCGGTGCCGGCGATCTCGTCGCGCACGGCCCGCAGTCCGGACGTCACCCGGTCGGTGATCGCCCGCGCCTCGTCGGGGACTCCGAGGATCTCGCCGAGCTGCGTGTAGTCGCTGCGCAGCAGACCGATGTCGGGGAATCCCTGCCCGCAGTACTCGGAGAACAGGAAGGTGGGAATGCCCTGGTCGCCGAGGGATTCGCGCGACCGCCCCGCCTTCTCGTCGAACGCGCTCCGCATTCCGCCGACCACCAGGTCGGGGTCGAGGTCGAGGATCTGTTCCCGGGTCGGGTATTCCTTCGCGAGTTTCGGGATCTTCGCGAAGGCGTCCGCGAACTCCGGCAGCGGGGTCGCGTCGCCGTACCCCGTGCCGACGATGCGGTCGCCGGCCCCCATCTCGATCAGCACCTCGGTGACGTGATCGTTCATGCTGACGATGCGCTGCGGCGGGGCGTCGAACGTCTCCGTTCGATCGCAGTTGGTGACGGACACCGGCTCGGCGAAGGATTCGGCGGAAGCGGTCTGCCCCACGGACTCCCCGCGCGAACAACCGGCGACCAGCAGCGCGGCCACCGCGAGCGTGACCAGACCGGTACTTCTGAACAACTGACCGTGCATGTAAACCTCATTGCGGCTCAGAGCCACGAATGAGAAGTCAGCAGACGCCTGTTCGGCGCCTGCAGGACTCCGCTTCGTAGACCACGACGAAAAGGATGTCGCACACCCCACGCCGGGTAATCGGGCTCGCCACCGAAAGGATCTGGTGGCCTACCGTTGCGGGTCAGCGCCGGATTCGGACCGGCTTCCCCCGTGCGTGTGGCTGCAAGTGCGATGCCGAGTATGCACGATTTGCCGGGAGCCGCATCACACCCCCGTCGGTGACACCCCGATCCGCACTACAGTCGGCAGTCGCAGCTGCCCGCCCCAGACACGCCGGAGATGACGCATGACACGTTGGGCCTCGACCGTTGTTTCACGCAAATGGTGGGTCCTGAGCCTCGCCGTCGTCGCCGTCCTGGTGAGCGGCGCGTGGGGCACCGGTGTCTTCGCGAAACTCAGCTCGGGCGGGTTCACCGATCCCGGTAGCGAATCCGCCGAGGTGGCCCGGATCGTCCAGGACAACCTGGGTCCGCAGACACCCGACATCATCGCCATCTACACCGCACCCGACGGAAAGACCCTGGACGACATCGGCCCCGAGGTCACCGCGAGCCTCGACCGGTTCGCCGCCGAGGTGCCGACGTATTCGGTGACGTCCTACTGGACCGCGGACGCGGCCAGGAAGCAGCTGATGGTGTCGGAGGACGGCACCAAGGCGTCCGCCGCGATCACCGTCGACCCGGACGCCGGAATCACCGCCGCCACGTTCGACGACCTGCTGCCGAAGCTCGCGGTGGAGGGCATCGACACCGAGTTCGCGGGCAATTCGGTGGTGGGTGTGGCGTTCAACAACCGGCTGCAACAGGACCTGGTGCTGGCCGAGGCGATCGCGCTCCCGATCACTCTCGTGTTGCTGGTCTTCATCTTCGGCGGGCTGGTGGCCGCCGCCGTTCCGGTGTTCGTCGGGCTGCTCTCGATCTTCAGCGCCCTGGCCACCCTGCGCCTGCTGACCCTGTTCACCGACGTCAGTTCGTTCGCGATCAACGTGGCGTCCCTACTCGGCCTCGGGCTCGCGATCGACTACGGCCTGTTCATCGTCGGACGTTTCCGCGAGGAACTCGAGTCCGGCGCAGACGTCGCCGAGGCGACCCGGCGCACCGTCCTGACCGCAGGTCGCACCGTGTTGTTCTCCGGTCTGCTTCTCGTGTGCGCGTTCTCGGGCATGCTCGTGTTTCCGCAGGACGTGATCAAATCGCTCGGGTTCGGTGCGATGGCCGCGGTCGCGAGCGCGGCCCTGCTGTCGCTCACCGCGGTCCCGGCGCTGCTCGCGATCCTTGGTCATCGCATCAACGCGCTGACCTGGCGCAAGGATGCGGCGCAGCGCGGGGAGGTTCGCGCCCGCACGTTCTGGGGCTCCGTCGTCACCTGGGTGATGCGCCGGCCGGTCGCCATCGCGGTCGGCATCGTCGCGGGGTTGATGGTCCTCGCGTCGCCACTGCTCAGCGCGTCACTCGGCGAGGTCACGTACACGGCGCTGCCGGAGAACGATCCTGCCCGCATCGCCACCGACACGCTCACCACCGAATTTCCCACCACCGGAAACGGCGCCACCCTCATTCTCCGGGGCACCGACGGCAGCGCCCCCACGGCCGCCGACGGCGCCGCGGTCGCCCAGGCCGCGGGCCGGGTGGAGGGCATCGGGGCCGCCACCGTCGTCGCGTCCGGCAACGAACTGGTCGCGGTCCAGGCCGTCTACGCCGAGGGAGTCACCACCGACGACCAGAGCGCCGCGGTGGACGGTCTCCGTGCCATCTCGCCGCCCGAGGGAACCGAACTCCTCGTCGGCGGCGGTCAGGCGACCGTCGACGACGGCAACGCCGCGATCGTGCACTGGATGCCGGTCATGATCGCCATCATGGTGGGTTCGACGCTCGTGCTGCTGTTCCTGGCGTTCGGCTCGGTGGTGCTGCCGATCAAGGCGGTCGCGATGGCGGGGTTGAGCCTCGCCGCCACGTTCGGTGTGCTCACGTGGATCTTCGAGCTGGGTCACGGCGCGAGTCTGCTCGGGGTCAGTCCGGCACCGCTCGAGGCGACGTTCGTGGTCCTCATCCTCGCCGTGGTCTTCGGCCTGTCGACCGACTACGAGGTGTTCCTGATGTCACGCATGGTCGAGGCGCACGAGGCGGGCGCGACCACGGAGGAGGCGGTGCGCTTCGGCACCGAGCGCACGGGCCGCATCGTGACGGCCGCGGCGCTGCTGCTCGTGGTGGTGACCGGAGCGTTCACCATCTCCGGTCTGTCGATCATGAGGTTCCTCGGTGTGGGCATGATCGTCGCGCTCCTCGTCGACGCGACGGTGGTCCGCATGCTCCTCGTTCCGTCCCTCGTGAAGCTGATGGGCGAGGCCAACTGGTGGGCTCCGGCCTGGATGAAGAAGGTGCACGCCAAGGTGGGTCTCGGCCACTAGTGCATTATCTTACTTTGGAGTAAGTTCGGGTCATGGCCACCTACCTCGTCACCGGCGGGACCGGATTCCTGGGTCGGCACGTGCTGCCCCTGATCCTCGACCGCGACGCATCAGCCGAGATCCACGTCCTCGTCCGGCGCGCGTCCGTCGCGCGGTGGGAGGCGCTCATGGACGGCATGCCCGGCGGCGAGCGGGTGCATCCGCTGATCGGCGACCTGACCGAGCCCGGCCTCGGAATCACCTCTGCGCCGGCGGCCGATCACGTCGTGCACCTCGGAGCGATCTACGACCTCACGGCGGGCGACGAACAGGCCACCACGAACGTCGACGGCACCCGCTCGGTGATCGCGCTGGCACGGGAACTCGATGCGACTCTGCACCACGTCTCGTCCATCGCCGTCGCGGGGGATCACGAGGGTCCGTTCAGGGAAACCGATTTCGATCTCGGGCAGGGATTCCCCACCCCGTATCACCGCACCAAATTCGAGGCAGAGAGGCTGGTCCGGGACGCCGAGGGCCTGCGGTGGCGCATCTACCGCCCCTCCGCGGTGGTCGGCAGTTCGGTCACGGGCGAGATGGACAAGATCGACGGCCCGTACTACCTCTTCCCCGCCGTCGCGGCGCTCGCGAAACTCCCCTCGGCCCTGCCCGTGGCCGTCCCCCGGATCGGATCGACCAACGTCGTACCCGTCGACTACGTGGCGGCGGCCATCGTGGAGTTGATGTCGGCGCCGGGACGGGACGGCCAGACGTTCCATCTCGTCAATCCGCGTCCCCAGCCGGTCCGCGAGATCTACGCCGCGCTCGCCGAGGCCGCCGGCGCTCCGCATGCCGCAGCCGACCTGCCCGGCGGCCTGGTTCGCCCCTTCCTCACTCCCACCCCCGACTCGGCCCTCGACACGGGCCGCAAGGTGGTGCTGAGCGCCCTCGGCATCCCTCCGGTGCTCGTCGAGAACATGACCCTGCCCACGGTGTTCGTGAACGACGACACGCGGGAGGCGCTGCGCGGCACAGGCATCGACGTCCCGCGGTTCGCGTCGTACGCCGACAGGCTGTGGTCGTACTGGCGCGAGAACCTCGATCCGGATCGGGCGCGCCGGCCCCATCCCGCCGGACCGCTCGTGGGCAGGCACGTGGTGATCACCGGGGCGTCGTCCGGCATCGGCCGGAGTTCCGCGATCGCGACGGCCCGCAAGGGGGCGAAGGTGATTCTCCTCGCCCGGCGCACCGAGGAACTCGACGCCGTGGTGGCCGAGATCCGCGCGACGGGCGGCGAGGCCTACGGCTACCCCTGCGACATCACCGACGACGAGTCGGTCGAGCACACCGTCAAAGCCGTTCTCGCCGAACATGATCACGTCGACATGCTCGTCAACAACGCCGGCCGGTCGATCCGTCGGGGCCTGTACCACTCGACGGACCGGATGCACGATTTCGAGCGGACCATGGCCGTCAACTATTTCGGCGCGGTCCGGCTCGTCCTCGCCTTCCTCCCGCAGATGCGCGAGCGGCGATTCGGGCACATCGTCAACATCAGCAGCGCCGGGGTCCAGGGCGCGACGCCGCGGTTCGCCGCCTACGTCGCCAGCAAGTCGGCCCTCGACGGCTTCACCGACGTCGCGGCGTCCGAAACCCTCTCGGACGGAATCACGTTCACCACCATCCACATGCCACTGGTCGAGACGCCGATGATCGCGCCCACCGGGCGGTACAACGTCGGACCGATCACCTCCCCGGAGAAGGCGGCCGCAATGGTCGTCCGGGCGCTCATCGAACGGCCCAAGCGCATCGACGTCCCGACCGGCACGCTCGGGGAACTCGGCCACGTCTTCGCACCCGCCGTCAAGGATCGCGTGATGCACCAGATGTATCGCATGTTCCCCGATTCCCCGGCGGCGAAGGGGCAGAGCACGGACGACGCGGCCCCGGCGCCTCAGCCCACGCCGGAACCCCGCCACCACACGTCGTCGGTGCTCGGCCGCGCCGCCCGGAAGGTCGGAAGGCTGGTGCCCGGCACCCACTGGTGACCGCCTCAGGGGGCGAGGGCGCGAACTCCGGTGGCGACGACCGGTCGCACCGGCTTCGGCGCCGCCCCGCAACTCGCCGGCCGGGGCGGCAGTTCCCGCTCCTCCAGGTCGACCACCCAGCGGCGCCCGTCACGATGCGCGACAACCGAGTTCGCGTCCACCGTGAGTTCGTCCGCGCCCGCGTCCACGAGATCCCGGACGGCGAGTTCCGCCACCTGCCCCGGCGCATCCCAGCAACTGCGGCCGCGCAGCCCGGTCGGGTACACCTCGCCCCGGGCGGCGGCGCGGACCGCGTCGACACTCTCCTGCGCCGACAGCCGGCCGTAGGTGTACCCCGTCGGCAGCAGGATCAGCGAGGGCGCGAACCGATGCCCACCCGTGTGCGAGCACTCCCACACCGCGTCGCCGAACTCCGCGGCCAGGCCCGCCGCGACCGGCCGTCCGAGGACGGCGCAGCACTGGTCCCTCTTCCCGTGCGCGCAGACGAGGACGACCGGGTCCGTCACCGGCGTGCCGAGACCGGGTGCGGTTCCCGCGATCAGTCCGAGGTCCAGGTCGAGCAGGTCTTCCGGGTAGGCGATCTCGAGCCGCTCGCACCACGACCGCGCGGGATGCGACTGCGCCAGCAGCACCGTCCGCCGATCCGGGGCCGCGGTGCTGCGGCCCGGCCGGCGGATGAACATGACCCGCACCCCGGCGGCGTCGGCGCGGGCGTCGAGCTCACGGGCCAGGTCCGGTCCGAGGGCGGTGCCGTCGAGCACGTCCCGGCCCCACGCACCGGGGAACTCCAGGCACACCCAGCCCGTGACGTGCGCAGCGGTGCCCGCGAGGGGTTCGTCGGTCGCGGACAGAGCGGAGCAGGTGGCGGTGATCGTGTCAGGCACGGTGTCATTGTGTCAGTCGCGAAAATCGGTCAGTCATGGAACTTCCTGCGCTCCGACAACTGCTGGACGAACTTCTCGATACGGCGGGCACGCGTCTCCGGGCGGGTGGCGTCCTGCAGACGGTAGTAGACGGCGTACCGGTTGTGGCTGTCGAGTGTCGCGTAGAAGGCCTCGGCCTCGGGGTTCTGCGCGAGGGCGTCCAGGAAGTCCTGCGGTATCTGCGCCGCCTTCTGTCCTGCATACGCGCGGTCCCAGCGACCGTCGGCCCTCGCCCGCTCCACCTCCGCCGCGCCCGCGGGCTCGAGGAGACCGGCCTCGGCCAGTTTCTCCGCGAACTCCCGGTTCCGCTTCGACCACGGGCTTCGTGACGAGCGTGGGGTGAACCGCTGCACGAAGAAGTCGTCGTCGACGCGGCGGACCTGGCTGTCGATCCAGCCGTAGCACAGCGCGACCTCGAGAGCCTGGTCGTAGTTGATCGACGAATGCGCCGACCCCTTCTTGGCCATCTTCAGCCAGATGCCGGGTGAGGAGTCGTGATGAGCGCCGAGCCATTCCCGGAACTCGGCCTGTCCGGCGAAGTACTCGACGCTCAGCTCGGCAGCACACATGTGCCCGAATCTAGCGGGAGAACAGTCTTCCCGCCCAGACCCGGACGAATCCCTGGGAAAGATATCCGAGCGCCCCGAGCGCCAGCACCCATTTGGTGACGCTGACCGCACTGGTGGTCCGCACGGTCGCGTCGGTGATGTGCTCGCGATGAGACAGCAGATACAGCCCGACGACATTCTCGGCGTAGTCGCCCGCCGCGGAGATCACCGGGGCCGCCGCCAGCACCTTCTGCGTTCTCGGCGACAGCGGTGTCAGCTCCGCCAGACGTCGTGCGCCCGTGCGCAGCGCGACCGCGTAGATCACGGGATGGACGAAGTCCGGGTAGTAGTGGCTGCGATAGCGCGCCGTCTCGGCGTCGGTCATTCCGTCGAGGATCGCCGTGTAGGACCGGGCGGACCGGGCCGTCTGGATGTCGGCGAGCCGGGGTGCCACCGGGCCGAGGAGCCGGACGATGTTCGCCTGCGAGATCACGAATGCTGCGGACCAGCCGAGGAGTCTGCGGTCGAGTGCGGTGAGCGCCATGAGCCGATCCTGCCATTCCCACCGCACCGCGTGCCTCAGCCCGCGGCCTCCGACATCGCCTTGGCATCCTCCTCGCCGAACTTCTCCTCGAGGGCCTCGGGTGAGTAATCCAGATCGATCTCCTCGACCGGGCGTCCGCGCGCCGACTCGATCGCCCCCAGCCGGCGCTGCGCCCGGTCTGCGGCGTACGCGATGAACTCCTGGTCGTCGAGCCCGTACGGCTGGACCTCGAATTGCTTGTTGACCCAGTCGATCATGCCCAGTGCCATCGGCATCAGCTCCGCCATCCGCTCCTGGACGACACCCCAGTTGCTGTCGTCGGCGGCGACGTGCCGGCGACAGGTGAACGTTCCCCACGCCATGTGGCGTCGTTCGTCGTCGCCGATCCTGCGGACCAGTTCCTGCATGCCCGGCAGGATCCCGCGCGTCGTGCACACCTTCTGCCACGCGTAGTACCCGGTGAGCGCGAGACTGCCCTCGATGACGTGGTTGTAGGTGACGCTGGCCCGCACCTGATTGGCCGGGCTGGGATCGGTCTCGAGCACCTTCAGCGATCCGGGCAGCTCCTCGTAGAACAACTGCCGGTAGTACGGGTTCTCGGCGACGAAGGGGTGCAGGTCTCGTGTGAGGCCCACCGCGTCCATCCACAACCGGAACACCTGGGTGTGCTTGGCCTCCTCGAAACAGAACTGCGTCAGGTACATCTCGTCCCCGAAGCGCCCCTCGGCGGCCATCGCCTTCATGAACGGCTGGATGTCCTCGGTGACCGCTTCCTCACCGGCGATGAACTGTGCGACCAGATACGTGGAGTTGCGCTGCTGCTCCGAATTCAGTCCCTCCCAGTCCTCCGCGTCCCGGCTGAAGTCGAGGTCCGTGGGGTTCCAGAACTTGGCGTTACCCTTCGTGAACAGCCGCAACGGGAACGCGTCCCAGTTGAGGCCCCCCGCGCGGAGCGAGCTGAACCCTTGCCTGCCGGGCGCGTAGGGGCGTCCGGGCGTGAGTGTCGACATCGTTGGCCTTCTTCCGGACGTGCGGAAGACGTCGTCGGACGCCCCGCAGCTTCGGGTCGCTCGTGACTACCGTCTCGTTCCGAGCCCCCGCTTCGGTTCCCACGCTAGTCCTGCCGAAGCCGTCACGGTTTACATTTTCGGACTTTTTGTCAGCTCGTCTCGGGCTTCATCAGGAACGGCAGGACCGCCGCCGCGAAGTCGTCGTAGCGGTCGCGGTGAATGCTGTGCCCGCTGCGGAACACCACCACCCGGCAGTTCTGTATCGCCGCCACCGCGGACTCGAGTCTGCGCGGATCCACCATTCCGCCCGGACCACCCCGCAGGATGAGCGTGTCGGCCTCGATGTCCGGCAATCTGTCCCACCACAACGGATCCGGGCGGCGGAACTGCTCGAGCGCCGAACCCGTCATCGACCGATCGAAGGCGAACGCCGCCCGCGGATGCCGGATCAGGCTCGTCGTCGCGTGCCACAGCTCCGGCAGCGACGGCAGCCGATTCGCGAAGACCTGTTCCGGGTCACCGGGACGCAACGGGAGCGGTGCCTCCTCGATCACCAGCCGGCGAACCAGCCCGGGAGAGGCCTGGGCCGCGAGCGACGCCGCATGACCACCGAGCGAATGCCCGACGAGATCCACCCGCGTCAGCCCGAGGTTGTCGCACACCTCCACCACGTCCGCGCCGAACTCCTCGAACAGATACGACGTGGCGCGGGCACTGCGACCGTGCCCCCGCAGGTCCAGGACGAGGACGCGTCGCCCGCGGGCGACGAGTGCGCGGGCGAAGCGGTCCCAGGTGCCGCCGTCACCGCCCATCCCGTGCACCAGAACCACCGGCACGGGATGGACGTCCAACGACCCCGAGGACTCGCCACTGTCTCGGTAGGCGATCTCGATACCGGCGCGCGTCGGGGTAGTCCTGCTCGTCTCCACGAGAATCCAGACTAGCGAGTACGGACACCCCGGCCGCGGACTACCGGCCCGACCCGTACGGGCGGGTGATGATCTCCAGATAGTGACCGGACGGGTCGAGGAAGTAGACGCCCCGCCCACCGTCGTTGGTGTTGATGGTGCCCGGCAGCGTCTGCCGCGGATCCGCCCAGTGATCGAGACCCCACTCGACGATCAGACCGTAGATCCGGTCGAAGTCGTCCTCTCCGACGAGGAACGCGTAGTGCTGCGGCTGGAATTCGATCGGCGGTTCCGCGAAGTCGAGAGAGACCCCGTTCTCGAGGGCGACCGCCAGGAAATGGCCGGCAGGCACGGCGTCCGGCAGTCCGAACAACGTGGTGAAGAAGGACGCCGACTCCTGCTTGTTCTTGGCGGCGACGATCGTGTGGTTGAAAGAAATGGTCACAGTCGACCCTTTCGAGGTATGCCACGAACCGACGGTGCGGCTGTGGCGGGCCTCCATGCCTGACGCTGTCCGCCACCGGCACGCGACCCTCTGCACAGCAAAGCATTTCGAACGGCCGGTTCGCAAGGCAGATCGTCTGGGCGGGTTACGCCGCCCGCCCCACCCGATAACGCAGCGTGACGACCCCGGAGTCGTACCCCTTCGACTCCAGCAACGTCAGCGCATGCATCCCGGTGTCCTCGTCGAGGAGCCTGCGTCCGTGCCCCAGCAGGATCGGCACCACGTGCAACTGGATTTCGTCGACCCGTTCGGCGGCGAGCAGTGCCCGCGCGAGGGTGATGCTCCCCCAGACGATCATGTCGCCACCCGGCTCCTGCCGGAGTTGCTCCACGCGCTCGACGGCGTCGCCCGGCCACAGCTGCGCCGGCTCCCGATCCCCCCACGGGGCACTGTCCAGCGTCGAGGAGAACACGAGTTTCGGGATCGAGTTGACGGTCTCGGCCACGACCTCACCCCGAGCCTGTTCGGTGGGCCAGTAGTCCGAGAACATCTGGTACGTCCTGCGCCCCAGCAGGACGAGGTCCGTGTCGGCGAGCAGATGGAGGTTGTACCGGTCCACCTCACCGTAATCCGGCACCGCATCGAAGAAGTCCAGCTCGCCGGACCGCCCGGCGACGAACCCGTCGAGGCTCGTCAATTCCTGGACGACGACCCTGCGATGCGATGCGTCCCGCTCTGTGTCACTCATAGATTCCCTCCACCGCCCAGCGGCCTGCCGTGCAGATCACCAGCAGCGCCCGCGACTCTTCCAGCAGCACCTGGGCCCGGGCCGCCGTCCGGGCGGCCGGAGGGTCCCACCACCGCTCGTCCACCGGCCACGGTCCGGCCCATCCGCACACCGCCCACTCTCGGCTCCCCCACCGCAACCGCGCGGGAGGCGCGCTGAACACACCACGTTCCGTGACCGTCACAGCCATACCCCGCTCGTCCGACATCCACACCTCCGGATACGCGGTCAGCACCGCGGCAGGCGCCGGTTCCGGCAACGTGCCCGGCCACGGCTCCGACGGATCGTTGCGCGGAATCAACTCGTCACCCAACGGCAGCAACGTGATGCGCTCCGCCGGGCCCCGCCCACCGCTGAGGACCCCCACCTGCACGGCTTCCCCGCCGAGCAGACCCTGCACTCGCACCAGCGCCCGCCGAGCCCGCTCGTCCTGGTCGCCGACCCCACCCCACAGCCCCAGCTGCAGGGCGCCTGCCGCCACCACTTCCACCGGTTCGAGCCGCAGGACGGCGATACCGGCGGTGGGCCGCTTCTCGCTGCGCCCGGTCAGCCACCCGTCCAGCTGCCACCGCACCCGGTCCGCCGTCGCCTCCGGGGTCAACGGTTCCGCACACCTCCAGATCCGGGACAGTTGCTCACCGTTGCCGGTGCTCGCCGAGATCGACAGCCGGGTGCAGGCCACCGCGGCGTCCGACAGTGTGCGATGAAGCTTCTCCGCCAGCGCACGCCCGGCGAAGGCGGCGGCGTCGACCCGTTCGATGACGGGATCGCACCGTTCCTCGACCTCCAGGTCGGGAGGCAGGGACCGCCCCGACGGCGGACGCTCCGGTTCACCCCGCGCGGCCCGATGTGCCAGCACCGCATCGGTTCCGAACCGCGAGGCCACATCGCCCGCCGACAGCCCGGCGAAACTGCCGATCGTGCGCAACCCCAGCCGGTGCAGCAGATCGACCAGCTCACCGCGGTGGGGTGCCGCAAGGCTCGGCTCCGCGGCCAGTTCCCGCATCGGGAGCGGCGCCAGGAAGGCCGCCCCCTCACCGGGTGGCACGAGAGTTGCTCTGCGCGCGGCGATCACGGCCGTGGACAGCTGATCGGCGATGCCGACCTGACACTCCACCCCCACCGCCGACACCTGATCCACCAACCGTTCCGCGGCGGCTTCCTCCGAACCGAAGTACCGGGCGACACCGCGAGCGGACAGCACCACGAGACCGGGCCGCAGCACCTCGACACCGGGTGCCACCGCGTCGACGGCCGAGGCGACCGGCTCGAACAGCCGCGCGTCGCGGTCGGGATCGGCTGTCACCACGTGCAACCGAGGGCACCGGGCCTGGGACTCGCGGCGGCGCAGACCTCTGCGCACCCCGTCCGCGCGGGCCGGTGCCGAGCAGGCGATCACCCGATTCCCCGACGTCACCGCCACCGGATGAGTCGGCGGGAGGTCCGCGGCAGCCGCCGCCGCGACGGCGGGCCAGTCGGGGCACCACAACGCCAGCACCCGGCTCACAGACCCACCACCTCCACCGGCGCAGGGAACGGGGCATTCTCGAGCGGCACCACCGATTCCGGGGTACTCACCCATTCCACCCGGCCCTGCGCCGACCGCACGTCCAGCCGGGTGGTGCGCGGCTGGAACGACCGCCCCCGGGCGCACACCGCCAGGCTGAGGGAACGCAACCGCCCGCAGCCCCGGTCCTGAGATCCGTTGCCCAGTCCGGCGTATCCGTGCACCTGGGCTTCCAGCCGCATCTCCGCGCCGTCCCAGTGCCCGTCCGTGACGACCAGGGTCGACCCCTTGCTCCGGGCCCGGGCCACCACCGCACGCGCCCGGGACGGCGCCACCGACGCCCCTCCCAGTCCGAGCACCACCAGATCCATTCCGTCCAGCAGCACCGCGGCGATCTCCACCGGATCGGCACCCGGGTCGGGGATCAGGGCCAGCCGTTCCAGTTGCGCCCCCATCTCGACCGCTGCCAGCACCCCGAGCCGGGGATGCCCGATCACCGCGACGTGTCCGCCGCCCGCGGTCACGGACGCGACCAACCCCAGCAGGAGCGAGGTGGCACCCGACACCGACACCACCGAACCGCGCACCAGCCCGCCACGGGGAAGGAGTTCGGCCAGCGCAGCCGGAACCGGGAGTACCCCGGCAGCACGGGAATCGGGTGCTGCGGAAGTGCCCGTCGTGGGGACCGCACTCTCCACCGGGGCGCGGCCCGCCACCGATTCCCCGCGCGCGGGGACTGCGGCCATCCGTCGCCGGAGGTAGTCCAGACGCTCCTGCCGGGACAGCCCGGACAACTCGGGAGACCCTGGCACCGGAAACCCCGGCTCGCCGGCCACTTCAGCCAACTCGACACCCCTGACACTCGGCACCAACAGCGGTCGGCAACCACGGGGAAGACGCGGCTCGAACAGACGCTTTGTTCGAACGTATTTTCGAACTCATTTCAAGTAAAGCCGGTCGGTGGAGGCCCGTCAAGTGGACCCCGAACGGCCAGGTCAGGACCGTCGCGCATCCCGTGTCCGCACAATCCTCTAACCTGAACGCGTGATGGAGCAGGAGCAGAGCGAAAGGGGCATCGGACCCGAATACCTGGTGGCCGGAAGATACCGCCTGCGGTCCAAACTGGGCGGCGGTGGAATGGGCGCGGTCTGGCTCGCACGGGACACCCTGCTGCACCGCGACGTCGCCATCAAACAGGTCACCACGACGGCCGGGCTCGACCCCGACGAGGCCCGCCGTGTCCGCGAACGCACCATGCGGGAAGGGCGCAACGCCGCCAAACTCGCCCACAGCCATTCCATCGCGATGTACGACGTGGCACTCGAGGCCGGCGAGCCCTGGCTGGTCATGGAGTACCTGCCGTCCCGCAGCCTCGCCCAGGCGATGAACATCGCCGACACACTGCCCCCACTCGAGGTCGCGCAGATCGGCGCGCAGGTGGCCGACGCGCTCACCGCCGCGCACGCCGCCGGGATCGTGCACCGGGACATCAAGCCGGGCAACATTCTCGTCGCCGACCGCGGCCGGGAACTCGGCACCGTCAAGATCAGCGACTTCGGCATCGCCCGCGCCAAGGGCGACTCCGCCGACACCACGAACGGGGTCATCACCGGCACACCCGCGTACTTCTCCCCCGAGGTCGCCCGCGGCCAGGACCCCACCGAGGCCAGCGACGTCTTCTCGCTCGGTTCCACGCTGTACACCGTCGTCGAGGGCCAGCCGCCGTTCGGGATCGACTCCGATTCCATCGCACTCCTGCACCGGGTCGCGAAGGCCGAGATCTACCGTCCCAGTAAGGCCGGGCCGCTCACCGACACGCTGCTGCACCTGCTCGAGCCCGACCCGGCGCGTCGTCCGACGATGGCCGAGGCCCGCGACGCCCTCGCCCGGGTGGCCATGGCCGGGGACGGGAACGTCGCGCACCTCGTCGGCTCGCCCGTCTATTCCGCAGACGGCACCATCCCGGCGTGGGCACAGCGCTCGACGCCGCTGCCCGACTCACGCCGGCGCAGCAAACTGGTGAGTTCCACCCAGGCCGGGCTGCCCGCTGTGCATCAGAGCACACCGTTGAAGAACGTGCCCCGTCCGCTCGGCCGGTTGCAGTGGCCTCCGCGCCCGACGAAGCCCGCCCCCGGTTCGCCGGCGCCCACTGTCCGCGATCAGGTGGTGGCGTGGGCGCCGATCGCCATGGGTGTCATGGTCGCGATCCTGATCCTGGCCGTGCTCGTGGCCGTGATCGTCCTCCTCGCCCAGCCCTGACACCCCGGGAGGTCAGTCGATCCGCCGTCGGTGCGCCCACCTCGTGAGCGCATTCCGGTTGGACTGCTGCGTCTTCCGCAGCACGTTCGACGCATGCGTTTCGACGGTCTTCACCGAGATCACCAGTTCCTCGGCGATCTCCCGGTACGTGTAGCCGCGCGCGAGCAGCCTCAGCACCTCCAGTTCCCGCGGCGTCAGCGAATCCAGCTCCGGATCCAACTGCGGCTCAGGAGCATTGGAACGTCCGGTGAAGGAGTCCAGCACGAATCCCGCGAGCCTCGGGCTGAACACGGCGTCACCGCCGGCGACCCGGCGCACGCCGTCGGCCAGTTCCGCGCCCGAGATCGTCTTGGTGACGTACCCGCGGGCGCCCGCGCGGATCACGGCGATCACGTCCTCGGCGGCGTCGGACACACTCAGCGCCAGGCACACCGGACCCGACTCGATGCCCCGCAGCACCGCGACACCGCCGCCGTCGGGCATGTGGACGTCGAGCAGCACGACGTGCGGTGACGTGGCGTTGATGCCGGACACCGCCTCTGCGACACCGCCCGCCTCGCCCACCACCTCCATGTCCGCTTCCCTGCCGAGTTCGGCGCGGACACCGGACCGGAACACGGCATGGTCATCGACGAGAAAGACACGGTACGGGGGTGTTTCAGGCAAAGTCACTGCAGCTGTTCCTCGCGTGGGCGGTAGTGTCACCCCACTCTAGAGCGTGTCGAATGATTCACTCCGTCGCCGCACCACCGCCGGCATCCCGTCTTCCCCGTCCTCGGGGGTATCCGATTGGACGGCGGCGACGGCACTTCGGAACCAGGCCTTCACCAGATATCCGAAGTTCGGCCACGTTCCGTCCTCCGGCCGCACGACGCAGAGACCCGTCATCCATTTGCCGAACGTCGCATGGAATCGCGCCTGAATCGCGGTCCGGTGGACGAACGAGAACACGAGCCACGCCGGTATCACGGCGAACCCCGCCGTCCCCTCGGCCGCATTCGGCGGCACCGACTGTCCGGCGGTCTGCACGACGTAGACGATGACACCGACCACGGCCGCGACAAGCGCGTGCAACGCGAGGTCCAGCACCAGGGCGACACCGCGCCGTAGGTGACCGGCGGGCCGGACTCGCCACAGGCTCTCGACTCCGTTCACGGCAGCCACCCGTCGATCTCGTCGCGGGCCCGCCGGGCGTCGTCATCGAGTCCGGTCCGGTCCAGCACCTCGCCGGCTACGGCCTCGGTGACCCGCGGTGTGCCGACCGTCTCCTCCTGCACGTAGGAGCCGAGCATGCCCCCGAACTGAGAGCGAGGGTCGGTGAACGTCAGCCCGAACGCACCGTTGACCGCCCCCTTCACGCCTCCCTGAACCGCACCTTTGCCGCCCGCCTCGGCGACGTTGCCCCAGTCCATACTGTCGCGCCGGCCCACGTGCACCTCATATTTCTGAAACGCGGCCTCGAGGCCCGCCTGGATCCCGGCGCCGGCCGCTGCACCCGACGCGGCCCGGGTGAGGATGGAGGTGATCAGCTGCCGGATGATCATCCGGACGGTGACCTGTGTGGCCGCTTCCGCCGCGAACGCGGCGGGACTCGCCGCACCGAACGTCATCGCGCTGGCCACGGCCACGGCCACGAGTTCGGCCGCCAGCGCCACCAGGGCCGCGATGATCGACAGTTTCGCGACCCGGATGTCGTCGGCCGACCAGTCGAGGGTGTCGCCGAGTTCGTGGAGCAACCCCGACAACTCGCGGAGCGCCCCGTCCGCACCGATGCGCGCCCAGTGCTCCGCCATCGCGGTGTCGACGTCACCATCGACTCCGGACATCGCCGACCGCATCGCGGCGTCGGCCTCCTCGACGATGTCGTCGAGCGAGGCGCCGGCGTCCTTCCACCCTTGCCCGAGCCGCTCCATCGCCGTTTCGTCCGCGTCGGGCCAGTCCGCCCCGACCACTTTCTCTGCCAGCCACCGGACACCGCCCGGAACCTCGATGCCCATCAGAACAGCCCGGCGAGGCTGGATGCGGTCCCGCGGTCGGTGTCGTCGAACGAGTCGGCGGTGCTCCTCAGCTCGGTCCCGAGCGCGGCCAGCGCCCCGACGGCGAACCCCAGCGAATGCTCGGCGACCTCCGCGGACGGCAGATACCCGTTCGCGAACGTCGTCCCGGTCTCGTCGCCGCCCCAGCACTCCCCCTCGGCCTCGAGGGTCGAGTGCAGTGTGGCGGCGGCCTCTGCCATCCGCTGCGACAATGCGTCGAATCGGGGCGCGACGCTGCGCAGATGCGCCGGGTCCACCCACAGCTGCGCGCTCACTGCCACCCGTCCCGCAGGACCGGCCGATTCCACCGCGCGTCGTCGGGATCATCCGGGTCCGGGTCCCGATCGGCCGGCACGGCATCGACGCCGGGTTCGAGGCGCGGGAGGAAGTCCCGCAGGCTCGGAGCGCCGGGCACGAGGTCCGGCAGATCCGGCAGGGTCTCGGTCGCGGACACGATCGATCCCATGATGCGCATCGACTCGGTGTGCGCGGCCTCGCCCGCACGCCGGGCGGCTTCGGTCATCGCACGTCCCAGCGACTCGGGGGTGGACCGCCGGAACGCGTCCGGTGCGAGGCGCACGTCCACCACGCCGCCCACCGAGTTCACCACCACCTGCACCAGTCCGTCGGCCGACGCCGCACTCACCCGCAGCTGCGCCACCTGCTGCTGAGCGGCATGCAGAACCTGCGTCTGCCGGTCGAGCGTGGCCAGCATCGAATCGATCTGATCCTGCAGCTCGCGCTCGCGCACGCGCAGACCCTCACGGTCGAACATGAAATCCCCCCTTGACATCTGGCGTCCCACCCCGCCGCAGCACGATGCGACCACACGACCCCCACAGTCGTGTCGCCGGCGAACATTACCCCCTCAATGGGACAGCATGCGAGCAGACGGCGCGCACCATGGCGCCCGCCACGTCGAAAGTGGTGCTCACGCACCCTGACTGAACGGCACGTCCTCGACGCCGGCGGTGTCCGAGTCCCCGGCGGCGCCCGCTGTCGCCCACGTCCGGCCGTTCCGCGGCATGTGGATTCGCACCTCGGTGCCCTTGCCGGGTGCCGACCGCACGTCGACGTGCCCGCCTCGCCGCTCGATCCGTCCACGGATCGACTTCGCCAGCCCCTGACGGTCCGGGGACACTTCGTCGACGTCGAACCCGACGCCGCGGTCCCGGACGAACACACTGACCTGTTCGCGCTCGGCCTCGGCGAACAGGTTGATGTCCGTCTCCCCGGAATGCTTGGCCGCGTTGACCAGAGCCTCCCGCGTCGCGCCGAGCACCGCCGTGAAACTCTCCTTCGACAGACCCTCGCCCGTGCCCTCGACGTCGAGTGCCACATCGCCGACCGTCACCGGTCGCACCGTGACGCCGTGATGGTCCTCGACCTCGCCCGCGATGATCCGCAACGCCTCCGCAAGGCTCGAATGGTCGGTGTCTCCCCCACCGAACAACCACTTCCGCAGTTCCCGTTCCTGCCCCCGGGCCAGCCGCGCGACCTCCTGAGGATGGTCGGCCTGCTTCTGGATCAGCGCCAGGGTCTGCAGAACGGAATCGTGCAGGTGCGACGCGATCTCCTCACGCTCGTCGTTGCGGATCCTGGCCGCACGCTCCGCGCCCAGCGCGCGCCACAGTCGTAGCCACAGGGGCACGGTCAGCAGCCCGGCGCCGACCAGGGTGACCACCACGGCCAGCAACGACGAACGCAGCGCAGCGAAGTCGACCTGCGCGAGGATCACCACACCGAGACCCGACACGATCAACGTCACGCCACCGAGGACCCGCGCCCAGGTGAGGACGGTGGGACGCTGCGGCAGCCCGATGACGGTGCGCGGCCCCTCCGAATCGAATTCGCGCCACACCAGGGCCGCGCCGACCGCCACCACGATGATCGGTGCGATCACCGAACCGACGCGGCCACTGAACAACCACGACAACGCGGACGCACCGGCCAGGCCGATCGCGATCAGCCCGTACGCTCTCCGCCGCTCGGACGCACTGGGCTTCTCGGTGTCCGAACCTGCGGCCGTGAAGATCCACAACAGTCCGTAGCCGACGATGCCCGCGCCGGCGAGCGCGGCGAGACAGGCGAACGCGACCCGCACCTTCATCACGTCGACGCCCAGCTGATCGGCGATACCACCCGCGACGCCGCCGACGATGCGTCCACCGGTCCGGCGTTCGAGCCGCGGCAGGGGGATACCGCCGGGCGGGACAGGCGCGGTCACGGCACCCGCGTACTGGGCGCCGACCGCGGATGTGTTCGACACAGGTTGCACATCTTCGATACTGGCACGATCCCCTGGCCGCGGCATCAGGGTCCAACCCTGACTTCGGTAGGCGTTCCGGCCCACCCCGGCCGGAAAGATCAGGGTAGTTCCCGATGTACGCGCGCCGCGCCGACCGGAACGATGGTCGTATGAGCAATGGGAGCTTCCAAGAGCAGATACAGGATCTGTGGCGGACCCGGCCGGTGCGGTTACCGGGCCGTGGTCACGTCGCCGGTGTCTGTGCGGGAATCGGCTACCGCTACGGCGTCGATCCCGTACTGATACGAGTCGCCTTCGTCGTGTCCACCATTTTCGGTGGCGCCGGTGTGCTCCTCTACCTGGCGTGCTGGCTCGCCCTCACGAAGTCGGGCGACCCCGCCTCCCCCGCGGAGTCGCTGGTGGGACGCGGTCACAGCTCCGACTCGGGCACCAAGACCATCGTCCTTCTCGTCGCACTGGCCATCGCGCTGAGCACCGTCGGCCCCTTCGGTGTGGGCCTCGGCGGCTCCGGGCTGATCAGCATGGCGCTGATGCTCGGCGGGCTGTGGCTGCTGTACCAGCGGCAGCCGATACCTCCACCGTTGCCCGCCGGAGCCGTTGCCCCGGGTGTCGGGACCGGCTATCCCGGGACGAGTTTCTCGCCGGGTCAGTTCGGCGCCAACCCGTTCGGCCCGGGCACGTACGGTCCGAGCGCCTACGGTCCGGGTGCGTACGGTCCGTACACGAAGCTCCCCGACTCCTACATCCCGAGCACGCCCCCCACCTCGGACGAGAAGCCGGCCGACGCGCCCACCGAGGCACTGAAGCCCGAAACTGCTGCCGCCCAATCCGATCCGGTGTCGTTCGAGAAGACCCCGACGCCCGGTCCGCAGGTCGACGCACCCTCGGCCCCGTTCGCGCCGCTCGAACCGCGACCGCCGGCGTGGGACCCGCTCGGCGTCGCCCCGTTCGCGTGGGACCTGCCCGAACCGGCCAGGACCACCTCTCCCGCAGTGCAACCGGAGCGGACCCACTCCCGTCTGACCACCATGGTGATCGGGTTGGCGATCCTCGCGGCCGCGGCAGCGACGGCGTTGTCGGTCGCCACCGGATCCGACTGGTTGAACCCCGGTCGCATCGGCGCCGTCGCGCTGACCGTCATCGGAGTGGGGTTGCTGATCGGCGGATTCCTGCGCAAGGGCTACGGTCTACTCGTCGTCGCCGGCCCGCTGGCCGGTTTCGTGATCCTCGCTTCGCTCGTCGGTTCACTCGACCTGAACAGCGAGAACATGGGCGATCGGACCTGGAACCCGGCGACAGCGGCCGCCATCGAACCCGCGTACTCCGGTGGATTCGGCAGCTTCACGCTCGACCTCCGAAACGTCACTCTCACCGAGGACAAGACGGTCGACGTCAGCGGGCAGTTCGGTGAGGTCGTAGTGCTCCTGCCGCCCGGCATGAATGTCGAGAACCACTGCACCGCCCAGTTCGGCGACGCGCAGTGCCTCCGGGACGGTCTCGACGGTGGCGTCGACGGCACCGACGGTCCCGTTCTGACCCTCAATGCCGATGTTCGATTCGGAAGTGTGGAGGTGCGCCGTGGATGACATCGACGACACCCAGGACAGCGAGCAGACCCGGACGCGGAAACGCCCGTCGCTTCTACTGCTCCTCGCAGGATTGGCAGCGCTCCTGGTGAGCGGCTGGGCACTCGCGGGGCCGTTCTCGCTGGAACCGCTCGCGAACGTCGAGTTCCGCTGGCTGTTCGTGCTGGTCGCGGTGCTGGTCGGCGTGGTGCTCGTGTTCGCACCGAACCGGCGGAAGTAGAGGCGCAAGCGCACGTGCGCGGTGAGCGAGTCCGAGGACTCGCTCACCGCGCACAGTGCGTCACTCCCACTCGATGGTGCCCGGCGGCTTGCTCGTGATGTCCAGCACGACACGGTTGACGTCGTGCACCTCGTTGGTGATCCGGGTGGAGATCCGCTCGAGAACGTCGTAGGGCAGTCGCGTCCAGTCCGCGGTCATCGCGTCCTCGCTGGACACCGGGCGGAGCACGATCGGGTGGCCGTAGGTGCGTCCGTCACCCTGCACGCCGACGCTGCGGACGTCGGCGAGCAGCACCACGGGGCACTGCCAGATCTGACCGTCGAGCCCGGCGGCCGTCAGCTCTTCGCGCGCAATGGAATCCGCGTGACGCAGGATGTCGAGCCGGTCCTGCGTGACCTCGCCGATGATGCGGATGCCCAACCCGGGACCGGGGAACGGCTGGCGTCCCACGATTTCCTCGGGCAGACCCAGCTCGCGCCCCACCGCCCGGACCTCGTCCTTGAACAGCAGGCGGAGCGGTTCCACGAGCGTGAACTGCAGGTCTTCCGGCAGCCCGCCGACATTGTGGTGGCTCTTGATGTTGGCCGTGCCGGTGCCGCCGCCGGATTCCACGACGTCCGGGTACAGCGTGCCCTGCACGAGGAATTCGACCGTGTCGCCGTGCGCGGCGTTCTCGCCCAGCACATCGCTGACCGCGCCCTCGAAGCTGCGGATGAACTCGCGGCCGATGATCTTGCGCTTGGTCTCCGGGTCGGAGACACCGGCCAGCTCACCGATGAAGGTGTCGGCGGCGTCGACCGTGATCAACTTGGCGCCGGTGGCGGCAACGAAATCCTGTTCGACCTGGGCCCGCTCGCCCGCACGCATCAATCCGTGGTCGACGAACACACACGTCAGGTTGTCGCCGATGGCACGCTGCACGAGCGCCGCCGCGACAGCGGAGTCGACACCGCCGGAGAGTCCGCAGATCGCCCTGCCGTCGCCGACCTGCTCGCGAACCTGCTCGACGAGGGCGTCGGCGATGTTCGCGGCCGTCCATGCGGGAGGAATGCCGGCGATCTCGTGGAGGAACCGGCTGAGCACCTGCTGGCCGTGCGGCGAGTGCAGCACCTCCGGGTGGTACTGCACACCGGCGAGCTTGCGGGCCCGGTCCTCGAACGCGGCGACGGGTGCGCCCTCGCTCGTGGCCGTCACCTCGAAGCCGGCCGGGGCCTCGGTGACCGCGTCGCCGTGGCTCATCCAGACGGGCTGGCTGGACGGCAGCCCCTCGTGCAGCAGACCGCCCTGCACCTTCAGGTCGGTGCGGCCGTACTCACGGGTGCCGGTGTGTGCCACCGTGCCGCCGAGTGCGCCGGCCATGGCCTGGAATCCGTAGCAGATGCCGAACACCGGAATGTCCAGGTCGAACAGTGCCGGATCGAGCTGGGGCGCCCCGTCGGCGTAGACGCTCGACGGCCCACCCGACAGCACCACGGCGACGGGATTCTTGGCCGCGATCTCCTCGACGGTCGCGGTGTGCGGGACCACCTCGGAGTAGACCTTGGCCTCACGCACCCGCCGGGCGATCAGCTGCGCGTACTGCGCGCCGAAGTCGACGACGAGGACCGGTCTCTGTTGCTCGATATCTGCCACCGGGTCAGTCTAATCGGCGCAGCTCTGTGGTCTGCGCGACCCCACGACCCGGCCCTCTCGGGCGCTATGCAACGCCGTGCTTCTGCGCGTCGGGCACCGCAGAGCTGTTGCGGATCTCGACGATCGGCAGCACGAGCGCTGCGGGCGCTCCTTCCGGGACGACCGGTGCAATCGGCGCGACCGGGTTCAGGCGTTGGTATCCCTCCCCCTGCGCCGGACGCAGGTCCTCTTCGCCCTTGTTGGGCCACAGCGAGGCCGCACGCTCGGCCTGCGCCGAGATCGTCAGTGACGGGTTGACGCCCAGGTTCGCGGACACGGCCGAACCGTCGACCACGCTCAGCGTCGGGTAACCCCACACGCGGTGGTACGGGTCGATGACGCCCTTCGACGGTTCCGACGCGATCGTGCAGCCGCCGAGGAAATGTGCGGTGAGCGGGATGTTGAACACGTCGCCCCAGGTGCCGCCCGCGCGACCGTCGATCTTCTCCGCGATCCGGCGGGTCGCCTCGTTGCCCGCCGGGATCCAGCTGGGGTTCGGCTGACCGTGGCCCTGCTTGCTGGTGACCTTGCGCCGACCGAACAGGCCCTTCTTCGTGTATGTGGTGATGGAGTTGTCGAGGTTCTGCATCACCAGCGCGATGATGGTGCGCTCGCTCCACTTGTACGGGGTGAGGACCTTCAGCGCCGTCGGATCCTTCGCGAGCTCCTTGAGGAACGTCATCCACCGCCGGCCGCCGCCGTCGGTCAGCAACGTCTGCAGCAGGGCCATCGAGTTCGACCCCTTGCCGTAGCGCACCGGCTCGACGTGCGTGTCGGACGTCGGGTGGAAGGACGACGTGATGGCGACGCCCTTCGTGAGCTCGAGCGCGGGGTCCACCTTGTTCTTGGCGGCACCGAGAATCGACTCCGAGTTGGTGCGGGTGAGCACACCCAGGCGGTCGGAGATCTTCGGCAGCGCGCCCGTCTCCTTCTGGTCGAACAGCAGATGCTGAGTGCCCCACGTGCCGGCGGCCAGGACGACGTTCGCGGCCGTGTACGTCGTGCGGTTCCGGTTCCTCCGCGGCCCACTGCGCCGGGTGAAGACGTCCCAGGTGCCGTCGGACGCCTCGCGCAGACCGGTGACCGTCGTCATCGGGATGATCTCGGCGCCGGCCTTCTCCGCGAGACCCAGGTAGTTCTTGAGCAGGGTGTTCTTGGCGCCGTGCCGGCATCCGGTCATGCATTCGCCGCATTCGATGCACCCGGTGCGGTCGGGGCCGACGCCGCCGAAGTACGGGTCCGGCACGGTCTTGCCCGCCTCACCGAAGAAGACCCCGACCGGGGTCTGGATGAACGTGTCGCCCACCCCCATGTCCTCCGCGACCGACTTGATGATTTCGTCGGCGGGGGTCATGTGCGGGTTCTGGACCACGCCCAGCATCTTGCGGGCCTGCTCGTAGTACGGCGTGAGCTCGTCGTGCCAGTCGGTGATGTGCGACCACTGCTTGTCCTGGAAGAAGGAGGCGGGCGGCTTGTAGAGCGTGTTCGCGTAGTTGAGCGAACCGCCACCGACCCCGGCGCCGGCGAGAATGAGGCAGTCGCGCAGCAGGTGGACGCGCTGGATGCCGAAGAAACCGAGAGCGGGCGCCCACAGGAACTTCTTGAGATCCCAGCTGGTCTTCGCGAAATCCGCGTCGGCGTAGCGACGGCCCGCCTCGAGGATGCCGACCTTGTAGCCCTTCTCGACCAATCGGAGTGCGGTGACACTGCCACCGAATCCGGAACCGACGATGAGGACGTCGTACTCCGTTGCGCGCTGCTTGCTCATCACTCGACCTCCAACGAAACCTGAGTTATTACTCGCCAGTATGCACCCCTCGGCTGTGACAGCTGCCACAAGGGTCACCTAACTGTAACGAGAGGTATCAGGAACGGTCGCGATACCCGCAAACGCACGTCGCCCGATGCCTCACCAGTGCAGTTGAACTGCACCGATGTGACATCGGGCGACAAGAGAAGCGGTGGCGGACGGACGCCTCAGGCGCGGACCGTCAGGCCCACCTTCTGGAATTCCTTCAGATCCGAGTACCCCGACTTCGCCATCGAGCGGCGCAGCCCGCCGACGAAGTTCAGCGAACCGAACGGGTCGTCGGACGGACCCGTGAGGACCCGGTCGAGCGACGGCCGGTCACCGAACGAGACCGGCAGCATCGTGCCGCGCGGAACCGAGGGGTGCGCGGCGGCCGACGGCCAGTACCAGCCGCCGCCGGGAGCCTCCGCTGCGACGGCCAGCGGTGCGCCCAGGACTGCGGCGTCCGCGCCACAGGCGATCGCCTTCGCGAGGTCGCCCGAGGACGTGATGTCGCCGTCCGCGATGACGTGGACGTAGCGGCCGCCCGTCTCGTCGAGGTAGTCGCGGCGAGCAGCAGCGGCATCCGCGATGGCCGTGGCCATCGGAAGACCGATCCCCAGCACCTCACCGGTGGTCGTGGCGCCCTCGGTGGAGCCGTAACCCACGATCACACCGGCCGCGCCCGTGCGCATCAGGTGCAGTGCGGTGCGGTGATCGCTCACCCCACCGGCCACGACGGGGACGTCCAGCTCGGAGATGAACGTCTTGAGGTTCAGCGGCTCGCTGTCGCCGTGGGCGACGTGCTCGGCGGAGATGATCGTGCCGTGCACGACCAGCAGGTCGATGCCCGCCTCGAGCAGCTGCGGGGTGAGCGCCCGGGCGTTCTGCGGGCTGACCCGCACCGCGGTCGTGACACCCGCGTCGCGGACCTGAGCCACGGCAGCAGCGAGAAGTCCCGGCTGCAACGGTGCCGCGTGCAGCTCCTGCAGCTTCTTGATCGGCGCCTCGACGTCGACATCCGACTCCGCCAGCGCGACGAGTTCGGCGAGCTTCGCCTCGACGTCCGCGTGCCGGCCCCACAGACCCTCACCGTTGATGACCCCGAGGCCACCACGCTTGCCGAGTTCGATCGCGAACGACGGCGACACCAGCGCGTCGGTCGGGTGCGCCAGCACAGGAATGTCGAACCGGTATGCGTCGAGCTGCCAGGACGTCGACACCTCCTTGGAGGAGCGGGTCCGGCGGGAGGGGACGATGTCGATGTCGTCCAGCTCATAGGTTCGTCGGGCTGTTCGGCCCATGCCGATCTCAACGAGGTCGCGCACGCGCGCCCCTTTCTCGTGAATCGTGACTGGTTGCTAGCGAGCGGTGTAGTTGGGAGCTTCGACCGTCATCGTGATGTCGTGCGGGTGGCTCTCCTTCAGACCCGCGGCGGTGATCTGCACGAACTGCGCGTTCTGCAGTTCCTCGATCGACGACGCTCCCGTGTAGCCCATGGCAGCCCGCAGACCGCCCGTGAGCTGATGGGTGACCTGGGACAGCGGTCCGCGGAACGCGACCCGGCCCTCGATGCCCTCCGGAACCAGCTTGTCCTCGGACAGCACGTCGTCCTGGAAGTAGCGGTCCTTGGAATACGACTTCGCGGCGCCACGGCTCTGCATCGCGCCGAGGGAACCCATGCCGCGGTAGCTCTTGTACTGCTTGCCGTTCACGAGGATCAGCTCACCCGGCGACTCGGCGGTGCCTGCGAGCAGCGAACCCAGCATGGCCGTCGACGCGCCTGCCGCCAGGGCCTTCGCGATGTCGCCGGAGAACTGCAGTCCACCGTCGGCGATCACCGGCACACCGTGCGGTTTGGCCGCGGCGACCGCTTCGAGGATCGCGGTGATCTGCGGGGCGCCGACACCGGCGATGACGCGGGTGGTGCAGATGGAGCCGGGGCCGACCCCGACCTTGACCGCGTCCACCCCGGCCTCGATGAGAGCGGCGGCACCGCCGCGGGTGGCGACGTTGCCGCCGATGATCTGCACGCGCTCGTCGACCTCGGCCTTGAGCTTCGAGATCATGTCCAGCACGCCGGCCGAGTGGCCGTGGGCGCTGTCGACGACGAGCACGTCCACTCCGGCGTCGGTGAGAGCCATAGCGCGGCTCCACGCCTCGTCGCCCACACCCACCGCTGCGCCGACGAGGAGCCGGCCGTCACGGTCCTTGGTGGCGTCCGGGTGCTGCTCGGTCTTCACGAAGTCCTTGACCGTGATGAGGCCGGTGAGCTTGCCCTGACCGTCCACGATCGGCAGCTTCTCGATCTTGTGGCGGCGGAGCAGGCCCAGCGCCACCTCCGCGGTGACACCCTCCTGCGCGGTGATCAGCGGCGCCTTCGTCATGACCTCGGACACGGCGCGGTTCTGGTCGACCTCGAAGCGCATGTCGCGGTTGGTGATGATGCCGACGAGCTGCCCGGCCCCGTCGGTGACCGGAAGTCCGGAGATACGGAAGCGGGCGCACTTGGCGTCGACCTCGGCGAGGGTGTCCGACGGCTTGCAGGTGACCGGGTCGGTGACCATTCCCGCCTCGGACCGCTTGACCGTCTCCACCTGCCCGGCCTGCGCCTCGACCGACAGGTTGCGGTGCAGGACGCCCATCCCACCGGCGCGGGCCATGGCGATCGCCATCCGCGCTTCGGTGACGGTGTCCATCGCGGAGCTGACGAGCGGCACTCGCAGCCGGATGTCCCTGGTCAGCTGGCTGGATGTGTCGACCTGGCCGGGGATGACATTCGACGCCGCCGGCAAGAGCAGGACGTCGTCGTACGTGAGACCCAGCATCGCGACCTTGTTCGGGTCGTCACCGCCGGTGTGTACATGCCCTGCTGAACTTGTCATGCGGTTCGGGCCCTCCATGGAACATAGGTGCAGCGCCGGTGGCGCCGTCTGCGGACATTCAGATCTTCGATCTGGTGGAAACTTTCGGGAACACGGATACAGGAAAAAGGCCGGAGCGACGATCGATATTCCCAGCTCCACACACCATGATATCGGCTCGACGCGATCACCACGGAGCCCACCCACGCTGGGCGTACGCCGAACGGCTGGCGCAGACCGGGCTGACCTGCGTACCGTGGTGCTGTGCGCGATCAACTGCCTCCAGGTCTGCCCCCGGACCCCTTCGCCGGCGACCCCGCCGACCCGTCCGCAGCTCTCGATGCGATCGAACCGGGCCAGCCACTCGACCCCCACGAGCGACTCGCCGTGGAGGAAGATCTGGCCGACCTCGCCGTGTACGAGGCGCTGCTGGCACATCGCGGGATCCGCGGTCTCGTCGTCTGCTGCGAAGACTGCCAGCAAGATCACTACCACGATTGGGACATGCTCCGTGCCAACCTCCTCCAGCTTCTGGTCGACGGCACCGTGCGCCCGCACGAGCCCGCCTACGACCCGACACCCGAGGCGTACGTCACCTGGGACTACTGCCGCGGCTACGCGGACGCCTCGATGAACGACGCTCTGCACGGAGACGGTTTCGACGCCTGATCCGGCACAACCCGATACAGACCACTGTGGCCCGACACGCGAAGTGTCGGGCCACAGTGGTCTGTGCGGGAGGGCCGCCGAACCGCTAGCTGGTGGGCGGCAGCACCGGGACCGGCGTCGTGGTGGTGGGTAGCGGCACCGTCGAAGGCTCCTGCGGCGGCTGCTGGGTGGACGGCTCCGTCGCCGGAATGTCCGAGGGCAGCGTCGGAACCAACATGATCGTGGGATCCGGGCTCGTGGACGGCAACGTCTCGGGCGGCGGCGGCGGCAGCGTGGGCAGCTGTGGCAGCGGAATGGGCGGCAGTCCCGGAATCTGCAGATCCGTCGGCAGGGTTCCCGGCAACTGTCCGACTCCCGGCAGCGTCGTCGAACCGGGTGTCCCCGGCACGGTGGCCGGCAACTCGGTGGCCTGCGTCGGCGCGTCCGTCGTGGTGGTACCGGGCGTCGTCGTCGCAGGCGGCGAGGTGGGGGCGATCTTCTCGACCTCCGCGGCGAGCTTCGCACGCCACACGTCGAGTTCGGTGCGCATGTCGGAGTCACGTACCCCGCCGGCACGGTCGGCGGCGCCCTCGAGCAGGTTCTTCGCCGCCTCCGCGTCGCCCGCGGCGATCAGCCGCTCGGCCTCCTGCAGCTGCGACGTGGTGTCGATCTGCGCGACGGTCGAATCGGCCTGCTGGCTGAACACGACCGACTTGACGCTCCACAGCGGATCGCCGGGTGCGGCGTTGTACGAGAAGATGGTGGCGCCACCCATGACGACCGCGATCGCGGCGGCAGCGCCTGCGATCGGTCGCAACAAGCGGAGCTTGCCGCGGGCGGCGCTGCGTGCGGAACGGGCGTCCGAGGCGTCGATCGCCGCGATCACGTCGTCGAGCAGCGGCCCGGTCGGCATCGGCGTCGCCACGATGTCGGCGCGCCAATTGGTCAGCAGAAGAGCGAGCTCGTACTGCTCCGGCGAATCCGTCGCGACGGGACCGCCACCGGCGATCGCGTCGATCAAAGCGTCGTCGCGGCGCACTGCCGCGACGTCCACCGGTGCGTCGTCTCCTGGGAGATCGGCATCGGGATTGCCGTTGCGCTTGATGCCCCTAGCCAAACCTCTCACCTGCCCTCGTCACTTCTTTTTTCAGTTTCGCTATGGCTCGGTGTTGAGCCACGCGGACAGCTCCCGCGGTACTACCCACGGCCGCGGCCGTCTCCTCGGCTGACATACCGACCACGAGGCGGAGGATCAAGATCTCCCGGTGCTTCTCCGGCAGCGTGCTCAGCAGTTCGTTCATCTGCCTGCTCGCTTCCGAGTCCAGCGCCCTCTGTTCGGGTCCGTCATCGTTGGCTACGACATCCGGTACTTCGGCGACGGGCTCCGACTTGTTACGGGCGGAGTTCCGATGCGCGTCGGCGACCTTGTGTGCGGCGATCCCGTAGACGAATGCCATGAACGGCCGGCCTTGATCCTCGTAACGAGGCAAGGCCGTCATCACGGCGAGGCACACTTCTTGTGCCACGTCGTCCGCGGAGAGTTGTCCCCTCTCCGCAGCACCGACCCTGGCTCTGCAGTAACGCACAACCAAGGGCCGAATGTTTTCCAGGACCAGAGCTAAAGCGGCCCGGTCACCCTGCGTTGCAGCGGCGACTGCGGAGTCCAACTCCTCGCTCGTATTAGTCATCGTTGCTGAATATCCTGGCGTTACAGTGGCACCTCCCCCGATGGGTGTGCTCCCGCTCTCAGCGGAACACTCCAAGAGTAACGGTGCGGACCGAACGGTATTCGCCCGGATTCGCAGCGATTCGCGCGCAACCCGGCCGTCCGGGGCCCGACCAGCGGAGTCAGATTCGGAAGCGCCCACCTCGCGCCCTGATGACGGCTTCGCACTCCTCACGCACGGCCTCCGCACGTGAGTCGGATGTCACACCACCCAGCAACATCGCAGCGGCCCACTTCAGAGGTATCAGGCCGTACCCATCGCACCGGTCGAGCACATCCGCGGCAAGGCGTGCCGCCGGACCGGAATCGGGCTCCCCCGTCATCGACGCACTCCTCAGCAGATCCGACTTGACGTGGTGCCGCGCAGATCCGGCGGCCTCCGAAATTTCCGCTGCGGTCTCGGCGTGGCGGCGCGCCGAGACGAAGTCTCCGCCCGCGAGAAGCAACTCCGCGCTCACCCAGTGCCTGCGGACGCGCTGTCGCCACAGCTCGTCGGGAGCACGCTCGTCCAGATACTCGGAGCACCTGTCGAGCAGCCGCCTGCCCAGTGCCAGCCGGCCGCACCCCAGAGCGTCGGCCGCCAGCCCCGTCAGCGCGTCGCACCGCGCCTCGTCGACGAGGACGCCGTCGTCGCCGAGGCCCGTCCCGACCACGGCGAGAGCCCGGCCGTCGAACCCGGACGCCACACCGTGCCAGCCGAGCTGCCTCAGCAACGACGCCTGCGTGCTCCAGGCGAGCGAGGCGACCGCGGGTTCCGCCACTCCGCCGCGTGTCAGTGCGTCCAGTTCTGCGCGGGATCGGCTGTAGTGCCCCCTGGCGCCCCACGCCACCGCGCGCATCCAGCGTTCGACGGGAACGTCGGACGCCGGTAGCGGGCACGCGCCCGGGTCGGCGCCGAAAGCCGCGCGGATCAACGAATTCGTGGCGTCGGAGCGGAGAGTGGAGTCGGGCACGCCGAGATCATCGCATCGCGCGGACGCTCCGAAGTCAGGTGACCGCGGTGACGGTGCCCACGGCCTCGTCCAGCGTGCCCAGCACTGCTATCGACCGGGGAAGCGACTGCGTCCGGCATCCGGGGCCGCCCGCGAGCATCGTCAGCCCTGTCCGCCTGCGGCGGATCGCACGCAGGAGAGACGGCAGTTCGCATCCGCCGGCGGGCAACCACAAAACGATCACGTCCGGCTCGGCGTTGGTCACGGACGCGAGCAACGCCGACCGGCACAGTGGCAGAGCCATCCGCGTGTCCACCGAGGCCGTGGCGAGTGCGGCGCCCAGGGCCCGGAATTCGAGGCCGTACGGGTCGGCGGGAACGGTGTCCAGCGGGTCCGCGGGCACGTGCACGAGCAGGACACGGCCGCCGCCGCCGATCGGCGCATCCAGCGTCATCGTGGACAGAATCCCTGCGACGCATTCGGCGAAGACGCGGACACTCGCAGCGGCGGCGTCCGAATTCCTCCCCTCGTCCGCCCACTCGAGCACCGGAACGACCAGGGTCGTCCACATGGAGCTGAATCCCCGCTCCGCGACGGCTCGCACGACGATCCGCCGGATGGTCACGACGTCTCGCGCCAGCAATGCACCCGATAAATTCCGGATCGAGGCCTCGGCGCCGCCGAGGCCGGAAAAGGAGGACAAAAGGTTCGACGGGTCTGTTTTCGTCCCGTTCACCGAGTTGTCATCCAGATTTTTCAGACCCGGTCGGTGGTCGCTTTCTGACGAATATGTAGCCATTGCGTTAATCGCATATCTCGCGGCCTCCGCGGAGTTTGCACCGCCGTCCAGAGCGTGTTGCATACATTCGAGCCGGGCGACGTCGCGCGGGGTGTACCGCCGGTGACTTCCCTGCGCGTGAAGGGAGGGTCCGATGCCGTATCTGCGGTCCCAGGTGCGGAGCGTCGACGGAGCTACCCCGAGCTTTCTGGCCAGGGCAGATACCGAGATCGTGGGTCCCTCGTCCGGGTATCCGGAAGGGGGTGGGGTTTCAGGCTCCGCAGGCTGGGGCACCCGGACATCGTCACCCGTGACCGAGGGTCTTTCAACCCGAAACGGAATCACGGAACCGCGGGAAAGTAAATATTTTCCAGGTTAACTTTCAGTTCGTGGGATATGTAAATCGCCACTGTGAACAACTATTGACGCGATTTCACAACCGACTCTACGGTTAGCGACGTGAATGATTCAGTGGCTTGAACGTACCTACGAGCCCACGGTCCGCTCGTCGCCCGAGGCGAGCTTGCAGCTAAGGAGTCCACATGCCTGCACCCAACCACCTGCCCGGCCCGAACGCCGATATCTGGGATTGGCAGATGCACGGACTGTGCCGCGGGGTCGACTCCTCGATGTTCTTCCATCCGGACGGAGAGCGCGGCCGGGCGCGCGCGCAGCGGGAGACCCGCGCCAAGGAAATGTGCAGACGCTGCCCGGTCCTCGCCCAGTGCCGCAATCACGCCCTGAGCGTGTCCGAGCCGTACGGAATCTGGGGCGGAATGTCCGAGACCGAACGCGAGATGCACGCCCGGCACAGACGCGGCCGGATAGCCGTCTGACCGCTCGACGACACTCACCGGGGAACCCTCGTCGCCGTACGGGGGTTCCTCGCGTCACATCGATCCCCTCGACACCCATCCACCGCGACGCGGTCTCCGAATGCCTACCGGCTGGAGGAGATGAGTGGATGTGCACGCTACCGTGGTTCTCGATGAAGCGAGACGAGTGCCGGTGACGACCCCCGAAGGCAACACTCCGGCAGACGACGTGTGCTCGGCGGACGCAGCCGGGGCACACAGGGCCCGAACCACCGAATCCGCTGAACTCCACGACACCATGGCCCGCGTCGCGAACGGAGACGCCGACGCGTTTGCCGAACTCTACGACCGGACGAGCGCCCGAGTGCACGGCATGGTTCTGCGCGTCCTGCGCGACCCCGGGTACGCGGAGGAGACGACGCAGGAAGTCTTCCTCCAGGCGTGGCGCACCGCGTCGAACTTCGATCCGGCGCGCGGCTCCGTACTGTCCTGGCTGATGACGCTCGCGCACCGCCGGGCGGTCGACCGCGTGCGATCGGAACAGGCAGGCACCGACCGCGAGGCGCTCTACGAGACCACCAACATCGCAGGGCCGTTCGACCACGTCACCGAGGAGGTGACCCGCCGGCTCGAGCATCAATCGGTGCTCGCCTGCCTCGACTCGCTCACCGACACCCAACGTGAGTCCGTCGCGATGGCGTACTACGACGGCCGCACCTACCGAGAGGTCGCCTCCCAGCTGGGGGTCGCCCTGTCCACGGTGAAGACGCGCATCCGCGACGGACTGACGCGTCTTCGCGGGTGCCTGGGAGGTCTGTGACATGAACGACGAACTCGTGGGCATGGCCTACCCGTACGCACTCGATGCGCTCGACGACAGCGAACGTCGCGAACTCGACACCGATCTCGCCACCACCGACGAGGACACCCGCTCCACGTTCACCGACGAGGTCCGGCGCATCCGTGAAGCGTTCGCGGTGGTGAGTGCGGTGGGAGCCGTCGAACCCCCGCCCCGGGTGCGGACGCGAGTCCTCGACGAGGTCAGGCAATCCGCGTCCAGGCCGACGTCGCTCACCGAACGCCGGTCCCGCCGGCGCCGCTGGAAGGTCGCCGTCGCCGCCGCCGCGGCCGTCGGGGTGCTCGCCGGCGGGACGGTGATCGTCCGGCAGCTCACGGAAGGTCCGTCGCCGACCGTGGCGGAGCAGGTTCTCGACGCCTCCGACGTGCACTCGTCGACGAGTGCGATCGCGGCAGGCGGGTCCGCGACCGCCAACTACTCGAAGTCGCAGGACGCCGTGGTGTTCGTGCTGGACGGTGTCGCCCCGCCCAGCGCAGACACCGTGTACCAGCTGTGGCTGATGCCGGCATCCGGGGACGCGCCCGTGCCCGCCGGAACCATCTCTCCCGCAGACGTGCAGCCGACCACGACGATCGTCCTCGACGACGTGGGGTCGATGTCCATGCTGGCCGTCACGGTCGAACCGCCCGGAGGATCACCCCAGCCGACGTCGGAACCTTTTGCGGTGCTGCAACTGAGCTGATCCGGCGCTGCCCGACAGAAGAAACCCCCGCGCGGTGATCCGCACGGGGATTTCCTCGTTCGAACGATCGGAGCCCGATCGGTCGCGACGGCAGAGCCTAGTGGCTGTGCCCGTGACCGGTCTGCTGCTCGTCCTCTTCCGCAGGCTTCTCGACCACGGCGCTCTCGGTGGTGAGGATCATCCGCGCGACCGAGGCCGCGTTGACGACTGCGGAGCGGGTGACCTTCACGGGGTCGACGACACCGTCGGCGAGCAGGTCGCCGTAGGTCAGGGTCGCGGCGTTGAAACCGTGGCCCTTGGGCTGCTCGGCAACCTTGCTGGTGACGACGGAACCGTCGAGACCGGCATTGCTGGCGATCCAGAACAGCGGCGCCTGCAGTGCTTCGCGCACGACCTTGACGCCCGTGGCCTCGTCACCGGTCAGACCGAGGTTGTCGGCCAGCTCGGTGCTCGCCTGGACGAGGGCGGAACCGCCACCGGGGACGATGCCCTCGGCGACAGCGGCCTTCGCGGCGTTGACGGCGTCCTCGACGCGGAACTTGCGCTCCTTGAGGTCCGTCTCCGTGGCCGCGCCGACCTTGATGACGGCGACGCCACCGGCCAGCTTCGCCAGGCGCTCTTCGAGCTTCTCGCGATCCCAGTCGGAGTCGGTGTTCTCGATCTCGCGGCGCAGCTGCGCGACGCGACCCTTGATGTCGTCGTCGGTTCCGGCGCCGTCGACGATCGTGGTCTCGTCCTTGCTGACCACGACGCGGCGTGCGCTGCCGAGCAGGTCCAGTCCGGCGTCCTTCAGCGTGAGGCCGACGTCGGAGTTGATGACCGTGCCACCGGTGACGACGGCGAGGTCGTCGAGGAACGCCTTCCGGCGGTCACCGAAGAACGGCGCCTTGACGGCGACGGCCTTGATGGTCTTCCGGATGGAGTTGACCACGAGCGTCGAGAGAACCTCGCCCTCGACGTCCTCCGCGATGATGAGGAGGGGCTTGCCGCTCTCGGCAACCTTCTCCAGCAGCGGCAGGAAGTCGGGCAGGGACGTGATCTTCTCGCGGTACAGCAGCACGAGCGCGTCCTCGTACACGGCCTTCTGTGCGTCGAGGTCCGTGACGAAGTACGGCGACAGGTAGCCCTTGTCGAATTGGACGCCCTCGGTGATCACGAGCTCGGTCGCCAGTGTCGAGGATTCCTCCACCGTGACGACGCCGTCGGTGCCGACGCGGGTGAGCGCCTCGCCGACCATTTCGCCGATTTCCTCGTCGCGCGAGGACACGGTCGCGACCTGGGCGATGGACTTCTTGCCCTCGACCGGGGTGGCCGCTGCGAGCAGCGCCTCGACGACCTTGTCGGCCGCGGCGTTGATGCCGATGCCGAGTGCCATCGGGTTCGCACCCGCGGCGATGTTCTTCAGACCGCCCCGCACGATGGCCTGAGCCAGCACGGTCGCGGTGGTGGTGCCGTCGCCTGCGACGTCGTTGGTCTTGGTGGCGACGCTCTTGACGAGCTGCGCGCCGAGGTTCTCGAACGGGTCCTCGAGGTCGATCTCCCGGGCGATGCTGACGCCGTCGTTGGTGACGGTCGGGCCGCCGAAGGCCTTCGCCAGGACTACGTGGCGGCCACGCGGACCCAAGGTCACCTTGACCGCGTCGGCAAGCTTGTCGACTCCACGCTCGAGAGACCGGCGTGCGATCTCGTTGAACTCAATCTGCTTGGACATGTGTTCTGTCTTCTCCTGGATCTCAGGGTTACGCGCGTGAACGCACTCCGCCCCGGGATCCTGTGGGGACTCCGGGGCGGATCACGTATGGCTTACTTGGAGACGACAGCCAGCACGTCGCGTGCCGACAGGATCAGGTACTCCTGGCCGGCGTACTTGATCTCGGTTCCGCCGTACTTGGAGTAGATGACCGTGTCACCCTCCTTGACGTCGACCGGGATGCGGTTGCCCTGCTCGTTGACGCGGCCTTCGCCGACTGCGACGACGGTGCCCTCCTGGGGCTTCTCCTTGGCCGTGTCGGGAATGACCAGGCCGGAGGCAGTCGTCGTCTCAGCCTCGTTGGCCTGGACGAGGATCTTGTCCTCGAGCGGCTTGATGTTGACGCTCGCCACGATGAGCCCTCCACTTTGGGGTATGCGGATCCGGAGACTTCTCCGGACTCCTGTTTGAGTGTTCCGTTTACGGCACTTCACACAGCCCCGTCGTCGCGGGTGCCGGAGCTCGATCGGCGCCACTTGGCACTCTATACGTGAGAGTGCCAACGCTCAAGGAGAAGGGGGTGGTAAACCGCGCCGGGCCGAATGTCGGCCTGTCTCACGGGTCGTCACCTAAGGTTCCTCTGGTGTCTGACATCAATCGGCGTAAATTCCTGACATTTGCCGGACTCGGGGCGATCGGGGCAGTGGGATTCGGAGCACGCCCGTGGGGGTTGCAGTACGCGGGCGCGGCGCCGCTTCCCACATCCGGGGCAGGTACCACCCTCGAAGCGGTGGCCGTCCCTCTCGGCAACTCCGGCTACCGCAGGCTCGGCGCAGGACCGGGGTGGCCGACGATCGTGCGCACCGAACTCGCCGAAGCTCGCAGCGGGCGCGAGGACCGGCGCACCGCCGTCGCCTCCCTCGTCCAGCTCACGGACGTCCACCTGGTCGACGCCCAGTCCCCGATGCGTTTCGAATACGTGCACCCCTTCACCGGTTCCGCGTTCCGCCCGCACGAGACACTCACCGCACAAGGTCTCGTCGCCCTGGTCGCACGCGTCAACGCGCTCGCGTCCGGCCCGCACACCCAGCGCCCGTTCGACGCGGTCGTGAGCACCGGCGACAACACCGACAACAAGGAATTCGCCGAACTCGGCTGGTTCCTCACCGCACTCAACGGCGGCACCATCGTCCCCAACACAGGCGCGCCCGACCGCTACGAAGGCGTGCAGAACTCGGGTGCCGATCTGTACTGGAACCCGGAGTCCTCCATTCAGGACATGTACAAGAAGGCCGGGTTCCCCGAGATACCCGGCCTGCTCGGGGCGGCGATCACTCCCGTCACGAGCCCCGGACTGCGCACCCCCTGGTACTGCGTCTTCGGCAATCACGACGACTCCGTGCAAGGCACCGTCCCGAGCGGCATCCCACCGCTCGAAGCCATGTACACCGGTTCGCTGAAGTTCGAGGTCCCCGGGTCGCCGGAGCAGGCGAAGGCCGTCGACATCGCCACCAGGTTCGACCCGGGCGCCATTCCCGCCGCCCTGTCCGCGTTCACGATCCCACCGCGGGTCGTCACACCCGACCCCGCACGCGCCCCGTTCACTCCCCGCCAGTTCATCGCCGCACACCTGGACCCCGCCAACACCGGTCCCGGACCGGTCGGCCACGGTTTCGCACCGGACGCCGGTGAGACCGGGATCGGCTACTACTCGTTCGAGATCGCACCCGGCGTGGTCGGCATCAGCATGGATTCCACCAACCGGGCGGGGTTCGTCGACGGCTCGCTCGGCGCGGCGCAGTTCCGGTGGATCGAGGACACCCTGACGGCCGGCAGCAGCCGGTACTTCGACACGGCGGGCAACCCGGTGACGCAGGCACGCAGCGACACCTGGTTCGTTCTGTTCAGTCACCACACCAGCGGCAGCATGGACAACGTCGTTCCCGACCCGGCCGCCCCGGCGGAGCCCCGGATCCGGGGCTCGCGACTGGTGGATCTGCTGCACCGATTCCCCAACGTCCTCGCCTGGGTCAACGGACACACTCACGAGAACCGGATCACCCCGTGGCCCGGATCGACTCCGGAACAGTCGTTCTGGGAGATCAACACGGCCTCACACATCGACTTCCCCCAGCACGGGCGGATCATCGAGGTGGTCGACAACGTCGACGGAACCGTGTCGCTGCTCACGACGCTGTTCGAGGCCGACAGCCCCTACGCCGTCGAGCACACGGATCTCTCACCGCTCGGCTTGGCGTCGCTGTACCGGGAGTTGTCGTTCAACGACATTCACGCCGACCCCGATCTGCTCGGCGGGACGCCCGACCGGAACGTCGAACTGGTGCTGGCGTCGGGTCGTTAGACCCGGCGCCTGCGGGCCCAGCCGACCGCCGCGACGACCGCGCGGATGCCGACGCCGAGCAGGATCAGGTTTCCGATGATCTGCACACTCACGACGGCGCGCGACGGATCGGTCGTCGCGGCGATGTCGCCGAACCCGACGGTCGAGAAGACGGTGAGCGAGAAGTACAGCGCACCCATGCGCGTGAGGGGTTCGGTGAAGTAACCCGGATCACTTTCGGACATCAAGCAATACCCTGCCGCGAATCCGAGGAGGTAGATCGGCAGGATCAGGGCCAGAGCTTCGATCGCCTGGAGCGCCGGTATGTCGGACTGGACGATCCGCCGGATCTGCCAGACCGCGACCAGCACGACGACGAGCAAACCGCCGGCCAGGAAGAACACGCCCGACACGTCCCCGAACGAGGTCCACGGCAGGGCGAAGTAGACCACGACGCACAGGACGACGGTGACCAGCGGGCGCAGAAAGGCGCGCAGCAGAAGCCGTCGGCGCTCACGTCTCGTGAGGTCGCGAAAATCGCTGGCGCGTCGCATGAGATTCCTTTGGACAACTGTGCAGGTGAGACCGGATATCGAGGGCCATCCTCGTCTTCTGCGGCCGAAAGTCGGGAGCGAAATCCGTTTGTTTTCTGTAACGTTCAGATAACAGTCGCCGATTCAACGGGCAGGGAATCCCCGCTGAGCAGGGTGTTCCGACAGAGATGGCAGGTCACGCGTCGAAAACGTGAGGGGGTGTGTGATGGGGATGTCCTTGGGGATGTCCACCGGCGCGGCCGGTGTGGGTTCCGCCCTCGTCACCACGGCCTCCAACGGTTCGCAGAACGTCGAGTTCCGGTACCTGTCCGCCGATCAGGCGCACACCGACCTCGGTGACCTGGTCCGCTCGTCGATATCCCTGATGACCACCCAGGTCCCTGCCGACCCCACCACTCCCGACGCCTTCGCCGTCGCGTACCGCACGGCGGAACAGGCGCATTCGATCCGCAGCGCCGTCAGCAGGCAGCGGCACCGCGTGCATCTCGTGCCCGAGACCGCCGCCACTCTCACCTACCTGCGTCACACCGGTGAGGTCGCTCAGCATGCCACGGTCGCCATCGTCGACTTCGGCGAGTCCGGACTGTCGGTCGCCGTGGTCGATCAGGTGGACGGCACCGTCCTGCACGCCGACCGCACGAGCCACGTGAGCGGCACCGGAATCGACGATCTCGTCTTCCATCACGTCGTCGCCGGCCTCTCCACCCCGCATCCCCTGCGGCACCTGGACCGCGACCTGCTCTCGGCGCGGTGCCGCGTCGCCAAGGAGCAGTTGTCCTCGGAGCCGAACGCGCACGTCGACATCGACCTGCCGGGCATCCGCCCGATCGGGATCAGCCGCACCAGGTTCGACGAGATCGTCGCACCGACTGTCCGGGTCGCGGTGGAGTTCATCCGTGCCACCGTCGCCGACTCCCCGCGGCAACCGGACGCCCTGGCCCTCGTCGGTGGTGGCGCGAACATTCCCGCGATCACCGCCGCTGTCGCCGACGCGTTCACCGCACGGGTCGTCGTGATGCCCGAACCCGACACCGCGACCGCGAAAGGTGCGGCGTTGCTCGCCGTCTCCTCCGCCATCCGCGACTACCCGGCCACCGAGTCGAACCGCCCCGGTTCGGCCGCCAAGGTGTCGGGGGCACTCGTCGGCGCCCTCGTGGTCGGAGGGCTCGTACTCGGCTACGGCGTCAAGGAACTCGCGCCTGCGCCCGATCCCAACGTCTCCCCCGCGGGGACGGACATGTTCCAGACCACCGAGCAGGTCACGACCACGACGACGGACGACCCTCCCGCCACGCGGATTCCGTCGTACGATCCGACGCCGACGTCGGAGTACTACCCGAATCAGGTTGTCCCGCCCACGTCCGAACCGCAGACGGACCGGACGCCCGAGCAGGCGCCCGATGCGACGAGCGAGCCCACGACGCCGCGCACCACCACCCCGGTACCGACACCCTCGGCTCCCCCGCGTCCGACACTGCCCGGAACGAACCCGTCACAGCCGTCGTGGCCGCACATCGAATGGCCCGCGATTCCGCCGCTGTGGCCGCAGGTTCCGGGGGAATCCACGCCGAACGAACCGAGTCCGGTTGCGCCCGCACCCGACGTTCCCGAGGTGGCACCGCCGCCCGCGGAGACGCCGGCCGCGCCCGCGGAACCTACTGCGCCCGCTGCGCCTACTGCACCCGCGACGCCCGAAGGGCTCTTCCCGATGATCCCGGCGCCGGGCACAGTCGCTCCGAGTCCCGATGCGGCGCAACCGAGTGGTGCTCAGCCCGGTGCGGCGCTCACTCCCCCGGCCACGCAGACCGTCACGATTCCGGTCAGCTGAACACCTGGCTGGTCGCCACCGACAGTCCGGGGTCGCTGGCCACGGTCAGCAGGGACGGCGCGGCTCCGCCGGCGATCAGATGCGCGCCGAGCGAGGCGATCATCACGCCGTTGTCGGTGCACAAGCGCGGTTTCGGCACCCGCAGGGTCAGTCCGGCGTCGGCGCAGCGTTCCTCGGCGAGTGCGCGGATGCGTGAGTTGGCCGTGGCGCCGCCCCCGAGAACCAGTGTGTCCACGCCGACGTCGCGGGCTGCGCGCACCGCTTTCATCGTCAGCACGTCCGCCACGGCTTCCTGGAAGCTCGCGGCGATATCCGGCACCGAGCAGGCCTCCCCGGCCTGCTCCTTGGATTCCACGTACCGTGCGACAGCCGTCTTCAGCCCGGAGAACGAGAAGTCGTGCCGGGCGTCCCGGGGACCGGTCATTCCGCGCGGGAAGGGAATGGCGTTGCGGTCGCCGTCCTGCGCCGCGGCGTCGAGGGCCGGGCCCCCGGGGAATCCGAGGCCGAGGAGGCGGGCCACCTTGTCGAAGGCTTCGCCGGCCGCGTCGTCCACGGTGGTGCCGAGTTCGACGATGGGTTTCGCAAGGTCCTCGACGTGCAGGAGATGGGTGTGCCCACCGGACACGAGCAGCGCCACGCACGGCGGCATCGGTCCGTGTTCGAGGGTGTCCACCGACACGTGACCGCCGAGGTGGTTCACCGCGTAGAACGGGACGTCCCACGCCGCCGCATACGCTTTTGCCGCCGCGACACCGACGAGCAGGGCGCCGGCCAGACCGGGTCCGATGGTGACGGCGAGAGCGTCCGGCTTGGCGATCCCGGCGGCGGCGAGGGCCCGCCGCATCGTCGGGACGATCGCCTCGAGGTGCGCGCGGGACGCGACCTCCGGCACCACCCCGCCGTACCGTGCATGCTCCTCGACGCTGGATGCGACCTCGTCCGCGAGGAGTTCGCAGGTTCCGTCGCCGTTCCACCGGACGATGCCGACTCCGGTCTCGTCACAAGAGCTTTCGATCCCCATGACGATCATTGCACCGGCTCCTCACCCGATCCGGGGCGACGCATCGTGAAGGCGTCCGCACCGCTCGGTTGGTAGTACTTCTTACGTGTTCCCACGATCTCGAATCCTTCACGTCGGTAGAGGGCGATCGCCGCGTCGTTGTCGGTTCGCACTTCGAGAAACACCGGGCCACCCCGGGTGTCGGCCACGCGGAGGAGCTCGTCGAGGAGGGCTCCGCCGATCCCCCGGCGCTGACACGCCGGATCCGTTCCGATCGTGTGTATCTCGGATTCGGGATGTGAGCCGTTGCCCAGCAGGGCGATTCCGGCGTACCCGACGACGTGGCCGGTGTCGTCCCGCGCCACGGTGTAGTGCACGTGCGGGGCGGCGAGTTCCGCCCTGAATGCGCCCGCGCTCCAGGGTCCGTCACCGGCGAACAGGAGTGTCTCGAGCTCCGCGCACCGTTCGGCGTCGGCGACCGCCATCGGTTCGATGCGGAATGTCATTTCTTCCGGTCCGCCAGTTCGACCGCGTCCGGGCGCCGTAGATAGAGCGGCACGAGCGCCGCCGGGGCGGCACCACTGAACAGGGCGTCCGCGGCCACCGCGACCAGCCCTGCGGGCGACGGTGTTTCCACGGGCTCGACCGGCAGATCGAAGAAGTCGACGTGGGACGGCGATCCCGCCACCACCTCGGACGGCATCGGCTCGAGTTCGCGCGGCTTCACCACCGCGGGACCTTCGACCCGCACCCCAGCCGAGTAGCGCGCCCAGTACACCTCACGCCGGCGTGCATCCGTGACGACCAGCAGATTCCGGTCACCGTCCACCTGCGCGGCGATGGCGTCGAGGCTGCACACGCCGTGGGCCGGAATACCGAGGGCGTCGGCGAACGCGGCGGCGGTGGCCATTCCCACGCGCAGTCCGGTGAACGGCCCGGGTCCGGCGCCGACCACCACCGCGTCGAGGTCGGCGGCGACGTGACCCGACTCGGTGAGGCACTCGAGGATGTGCGGGGTGAGCACTTCCGCGTGGGCGCGCGGGTTGACCGTCACGCGCACCGCGAGGGTGTCCACCGCCTCCACCGATGCGGAATCGGCCGAAACCCGGACGACTCCGGCGGTCACGGCAGGCGTGGACGTGTCGATGGCGAGAACAAGCACGGTAACTGAGGGTACTCGCACGTCAGAACCGCTCCCGACACCCGACCCCGTCAGGAAATCCACTCCCAGTGGGCGGTGCGGACGTCCGTCTCCGGTTCGCGGCGCAGGCGTACCCGCAGGTGACGATCGACCAGCTGCTCGGCGATCCCCTCGCCCCATTCGACGACGACAACCGCTGCGGCCAGGTCGGTGTCGAGGTCGAGCGCGTCGAGTTCGTCCAGTGCGTGCGGGCCGCTTCCGCCCAGTCGGTACGCGTCCACGTGCACCATTCCGACCGGTGCGCCCCCGTCGGGGCGCGTGCCCGCCCGGTGCTCCCGCGCGATCACGAATGTGGGCGAAGTCACTCGCCCCTGCACGCCGAGCCCGGCTCCGATCCCCTTCGTCAGTGCGGTCTTCCCCGCACCGAGGGGTCCGTCGAGAACTACGAGATCACCGGCGACGAGTCCCCGGGCGAGGTCCCGCCCGAACTGCTCGGTGTCCTCCGCCGTCGGTAACACCACGGTCCCGCTCACGGGCAACACTCCCTCCTCAGCCGACATCGGACTGCTCACGCGACTCGTACGTGGCCAGGCCACGATGCAGCACCCGGTCGACGGCGTCCGACACGACGGTCGGGAACTCGAGCTGCACCAGATGGCCGGCGCCACGCACCCGCACCAGTTCGGACTCCGGAAGGTCCGCTGCCAGTTTCCGGGAGCTGCCGAACGGGATGATCATGTCGCTGTCGCCGCACACCACGACGGACGGGGTGTGCTCGATCGCCGCGAGTGACGCGGACTCGTCGTGCAGTTCGAGTGTGCGCAGAAAGTTGACGATGGTGACCACCGACGTCCGGTCCAGCATGGAGTCGGAGAACTTGTGCAGCCGCGGACTCACGTCCGTGCCGTACGACGCCGCCCGCAGAATCGGGGTGATCAGCACGCGGGCCGCGCCGCGCGCGTGCTGGACGAGTTCGGGCGAGGTCCGGACGGCCAGCCGGAAGCCGTCGATGACCGGGTTCTGCAGGTTCCGCGTCAATCCGGTCTCGCTGAGACCCGCAGCGGCCGTGGCCACCAGGCCCACACCGACCACCCGCGACGCCACCAGTTCGGGACGCCGGCCGGAAAAGGCCAGCACCGTCATCCCGCCCATCGAATGCCCCACGAGCACAACCGGTCCGGTGGGGGCCTTCGCCTCGATCACGGTCGCGAGATCGGCGCCCAACTGAGCGATGGTACAGCTCGCCGTGGACGGCACGCCCGAATCGCCGTGCCCGCGTTGGTCGTAGAACACCATCCGCACGTCGTCGCCCCAGCGCTCGGCGAGCTGGCGACGCTGGAAATGCCACGACGTCATGTCCAGGCAGTAGCCGTGCACGAACACCGCCGTCACCGGCGCATCCTCCGGGCCGACCTCGCGGACCGCGAGCGCGACGCCGTCCTCGGTGACCACGACGCTGCGCCGGTCCCGCGACATCAGCGTGAAGTCCTCGTCGCCGTAGATCTCGCGGCCCGGCCGGGCCGCGCTGCGCAGCGCGTTGACACCGGCAACCGAACCGAGCGCCAGTGCGCTCAGCACACCGCCGACGAGCCCCAACCGCTTCGACAACCCCATCTAGGTGCCCGTCCCGCCGACGTAACTGCGCACCGTGCGTCCGCGTACCCCGGTCACCACCTCGTAATGGATGGTGTCCAGTTCGTCGGCCCACGCCTGCGCGTTGGGCTCGCCGAGGTCGCCGTTGCCGAAGAACACCGCGGTGTCCCCCTCCCGGACTCCGCCGCCGTCCGGTCCGAGATCGACGACCACCTGGTCCATGCAGACGCGTCCGATCCCCGGACGTCGCTCCGAACCCAGCTGGACCTCGAAACGGCCGCTGAGCGAGCGCGGCAGCCCGTCGGCGTACCCGAACGGCAGCAGCGCCACCGTGGTATCCCGTGGGGCCACCCACTGGTGCCCGTAGGACACGCCTTCACCTGCCGCTACCTTCTTCACCAGAGCCACCCTCGATCGCAGTGTCATCGCCGGGCGCAACCCGAACTGACCGAGTTCGGGAACGGGCGACAACCCATATATCGCGATTCCCGGGCGAACCATGTCAAACCGCAGGTCGGGACGGGTCAGGGTGGCCGCGGAATTGGACAGGTGCACCACTTCGGGGACCAGCCCCTGACGCTTGGCATCCGCGATCGCGCCGACCAGGCGATCGCGCTGGGAATCGATCCAGGCGTGGTGCGGCTCGTCGGCGTGGGCCAGATGCGAGAAGATGCCGCGCAGCCGCACCGATCCCTCGGCCTGTGCGCGCGCCAGATCGACGAGGACCTGCGCCAGCTCGTCGGGTGCCACCCCGTTGCGATTCAGTCCGGTGTCGACCTTGATCGTGACGATCGCCGTGGTGCCGACGCTCCGGGCCGCAGCGACCACCGCGGCGAGGTGGCGGGGCGAGGAGACGCCGAGTTCGACCCCGGCCGCGATCGCGGGGGCGAAATCGGCGTCGACGGTGTGCAGCCACGCGAGGACGGGTGCGTCGATGCCGGCGCGGCGCAGAGTGAGTGCCTCGGACACTGTCGTCACGCCCAGTTCCGATGCTCCGGCGGCCAGCGCTGCGCGTGCCACGGGTACCGCGCCGTGGTTGTAGCCGTCCGCCTTCACGACGGCCATCATCGCCGCGTCCCGGGCGCTGTCGCGCAGGATACGGACGTTGTGCGCAATCGCGTCCAGATCGACCACGGCCTCGGCCTGCGGCGCCGGCGCCGCCTGTGCGGGCGCTGCGGGTTCGCTGTGTCCGTGGTCGTCGGCCGGTACTGCTTCAGCAAGCGTCATGTGTTCGATCCTGCCATTCACGATGAGGCCGGCATTTCTTCGGGGGACACCCCCGCACGGAGAACTCTGATCGACTCCCTGAGGTGCGCGAGCAGCGTCCCGGCGGTGATCGGTGCTGTTCCGCGGCCTGCGGAGAGGTCCGCGCCACCGCCTCGGGCCGCTAGGTTCGCGGCCAGCGAGTGAGCTCGCGCACCCACCGCTGCGGCCCGGGCCGGAGCGATACCCGCGGCCATGAGCGAGCCGATGATCCCGGCGAGCACGTCCCCCGCCCCCGCGGTGGCGGACCACGACCCGCCCGCCTCGTTGACGAAGATCCGGCCCCCGGGTTCCGCGATCACCGTGGCCCGCCCCTTGAGCAGCAGGTGCACGTTCCAGTCGGCAGCGAGAGAACGTGCCGACGCCACCCGGTCCGGACCCGGATCCTTCCCGGTCAGCCGGGCGAACTCCCCGGCGTGCGGGGTCAGCAGTGTCGCTGCGGTCCGCGACCGCACCAGGTCCGGGTCCTCGGCGAGCAGGGTCAGACCGTCCGCGTCGACCAAGACGGGCACGTCGGAGCCGAGCAGCGTCCGCAGGGTGCGTCGGGCGGCGTCGTCGGTTCCCATACCCGGCCCGACCACCCACGACTGGACGCGTCCCGCCTTCGCGAGATCGGCGGTCGCGATCACCTCCGGCGACTGCGCGAGCACCTCGTTCGTGCACGGCCCGGCGTAGCGGACGAGCCCCGACGTGGCCGTGACCGCGGCGCCCGTACACAACACACCGGCGCCCGGGTAGCCGTCGCTGCCTGCGACCACGCCCACCACACCCTGCGAGTACTTGTCGTCGTCCGCCCCCGGCACCGGCCACGCGGCACCCACGTCGGCGGCGTCGAGGGCGGTGATCCCGGCATCGCCGAGCAACAGTCCGATGTCCACGAGCTCGACTCGGCCGCAGTGCGCCGCGCCGAGCGCATGAACCGGTTTGAGGGCACCGAATGCGACGGTGACGGCGGCGCGCACGGCGGGCCCGTCGACTGCCCCCGTGTCCGGGTCCACACCGCTCGGCAGGTCCGCCGACACGATCGGTGCCTCGATCCGGTCGACCAGGGCCGCAGCGTCGGGTCGCAGCGACCCCCTGCCGGAGATTCCCACGATCCCGTCGATCACCAGATCGGGCAGCCCCAGATCGCCGGTCGGGGCTGCCACCCGGCCGCCGGCCGCGGTGAACGCGGCCAGCCCGGCCTCGTGCGCCTTCTCCGGTTTGAGCAGGACCGCGGTGGCCGCGACACCGCGCTTGCGCAGCATCGACGCCGCCCACAGCGCGTCGCCGCCGTTGTCCCCGGACCCCACCAGCACCGTGATCGTGCGACCGGCGACGCCCCCGGTCCGCGCTCGCAGTTCCGCCGCCATCACCGTGGCGAGCCCATGCGCTGCGCGTCGCATCAGTGCGCCGTCGGGAAGAGACGCCAGCAACGGCGCCTCCGCGGCTCGAACCTCGTCAGCGGTGTAGTAGCCCCGCATGGGAACTCCTCGGCGAGAAGGGTCGGTATCGGGTCAGACTACGCTCGACGTCATGCGTGGACGTGGAAGCTCGTGGATCGCCGGAGTGGCTCTCGCCGCAAGCATTTCGATGGCGGGCGTCGTGTCCGGGTGCGGTTCGCCGGACAGCGCGGCGCCCGAGGCCCCGACCGGACCTGTCGTGCAGGTCGCGAACATGGCGTACGCGCCCGCGACGCTCACCGTCAAGGCGGGAGACACCGTCACCTGGAATTTCGACGACAAGGGTGTCACCCACGACGTGGTGGGTGTCGGCGCCGCGAAGAGTGTGCTGCGGAGCCGGTTGATGCAGACCGGCACGTTCACGTACACGTTCACCGAACCGGGCACCTACGACTACACGTGTTCGCTGCACCCCGAGATGACCGGCACCGTCGTCGTCACTCCGTAGGGGCGCGGCCCTGCCACGCCCCCACGGTCGCTGCTATTCGACGGTGACGGACTTCGCGAGGTTACGCGGCTTGTCGACGTCGTAGCCCCGTGTCTGCGCGACCTCCGCAGCGAACACCTGCAACGGCACCGTCGACAGCAGCGGCTGCAGCAGCGTCGGCGCTGCCGGGATCTCGATCAGGTGGTCGGCGAACGGGCGCACGGCCTCGTCGCCCTCCTCCGCGATCACGACGGTCCGCGCACCGCGGGCCTGGATCTCCCGGATGTTGCTCAGCAGCTTCGAGTGCAGCACCGCACGCCCCTTCGGGGACGGCATCACGATGATCACCGGCAGCCCGTCCTCGATCAACGCGATCGGACCGTGCTTGAGCTCACCGGCCGCGAAGCCCTCGGCGTGCATGTACGCCAGCTCCTTGAGCTTGAGTGCACCCTCGAGCGCCACGGGGTAACCGACATGGCGGCCCAGGAACAGCACCGTCGACGAGGACGCCAGCTCCCGCGCCAGCGCCCGCACCGGCTCGACCGTGTCGAGTACCCGGCTCACCAGGTCGGGCATGGCCTCGAGATCGGCGTATTCGCGAGCGACCTCGTCCGGGTACTTGGTGCCGCGGGCCTGGGCGAGCGCCAGGCCGACCAGGTAGTTCGCCGTGACCTGCGCGAGGAACGCCTTGGTCGACGCGACACCGATCTCCGGACCCGCCCGGGTGTAGAGGACGGCGTCGGCCTCGCGCGGAATCTGGGCGCCGTTCGTGTTGCACACTGCCAGCACCCGAGCCTTCTGGTCCTTGGCGTGGCGCACGGCCTCCAGGGTGTCGGCCGTCTCACCGGACTGCGAGATGGCCACGACCAGCGTCGACCGGTCCAGGACCGGGTCGCGGTAGCGGAATTCGCTGGCGAGCTCGACCTCGACGGGCAGCCGGGTCCAGTGCTCGATGGCGTACTTCGCGAGCAGCCCCGAGTGGTAGGCACTGCCGCAGGCGACGACGAAGACCTTGTCGACGTCGCGCAGCTCCTGATCCGACAAGCGCTGCTCGTCGAGGACGATCTTCCCGTCCTGGAAGTGACCGAGCAGGGTGTCTGCGACTGCGGCCGGCTGCTCTTCGATCTCCTTGAGCATGAAGTAGTCGTGGCCGCCCTTCTCGGCGGCGGCGAGGTCCCAGTCGATGCGGAACGGGCGGCCCTGCGCCTCGGATCCGTCGAAGTTCAGAATCGAGTACCCGTCCGCGGTGATCACCACGACCTGGTCCTGCCCCAGCTCGACCGCGTCACGGGTGTGCTCGATGAACGCCGCGACATCGGACCCGAGGAACGTCTCTCCCTCGCCGACACCGATGACGAGAGGCGTCGAGCGACGCGCCGCGACGATGGTGTCCGGGTGATCCGAGTGGGTGAAGACGAGCGTGAACGCGCCCTCCAGCCTGCGCAGCACGCTCAGCGCGCTCGCGACGAAGTCACCGGCCGTCTCACCCGAGGCGTAGGCCCGGGCGACAAGGTGCACCGCCACCTCGGTGTCGGTGTCGCTGGAGAAGTCGACTCCGTCGTGCTCGAGTTCGGCCCGCAGCGGGGCGAAGTTCTCGATGATGCCGTTGTGCACGACGGCAACCGTGTTGCCCGCATCACGGTGCGGGTGCGCGTTGCGGTCGGTCGGCCTGCCGTGCGTGGCCCACCGCGTGTGACCGATCCCGGTGCTCCCGGTGAAGTGCTCGGCCCCGATCTCGTCGAGTTCGGCCTCGAGATTCGCGAGACGACCCGCCTTCCGCTCGACCGCCATGCCGCCGTGTCCGTCGAGCACGGCGATACCGGCAGAGTCGTATCCGCGGTATTCCATTCGCCGCAAGGCCTCCACCACAACAGTCAGAGCCTGCCGGTGGCCGACGTATCCCACGATTCCGCACATGGTTCATCAGGGTACTTGGACCGGGCGACGCGGCGAAGTCGGAGTGTGGGCCGCATCGGCTCTCTCGCCGGGCCGCGAATCGGATAACGTTCTCCCCGTGGCGCCGAAACCGAAGACCCTGGCCCGTGAACTGTCCAAGCGTGGACCGCACCGCGTGCTGCGGGGTGACCTCGCCCTCGCCGGACAGCCGGGCGTCGTATACACGCCCGAATCAGGCTTCAACCTGCCGGCCGTCGCGTTCGCGCACAGCTGGATGGCAGGTGCCGACCATTACCGGAAGACGCTCGAGCATCTGGCTTCGTGGGGAATCGTCGTGGCCGCCCCCAACAGTGAACGCGGTCCCGTGCCCTCCCACCTGGGCCTCGCCACCGACCTGCGGGCCACCCTCGACATCTGTGTGGGCGTGCGGCTCGGCCCCGGCCAGATCAGCGTGCAGCCCGACCGCGTCGCGTTCGCAGGACACGGGATGGGTGCGGGTGTGGCGGTGCTCGCCGCCGCGCAACGGGACGTGTCGGCGGTCGCCGCCCTGTTCCCGGCTCCGACCGCACCGAAGGCCGAGAAGTATGCGTCCAAGATCACAGCGCCGGGTCTCGTCGTCGCCGGTGCCGACATAGACACCATGAACAGCAACGCCAAGGCGCTGGCCGAGGCGTGGGGTGGAGAACACGTTCTGCGCGCCGTCAACGGGGCCAAGGAGTCCGGGCTCACCGAAGGCCGCCGCCTGCTGGGTGCACTCGGTATCGGCGGTTCCGAGCGGAAGACCCAGCAGATCACGCGCGCGTTGCTCACCGGCTTCCTGCTCTATCACCTCACCGAGGACAAGAAGTACGAGGTGTTCGCGAAGGCGGACGCCGAACTCCCCCACACCACGCTCGTCGACCCGCACGAGGAGCACACCGACGCCGGCTTCGAGGGCGTGCTCCCGCACATCTGAGGTCTCGGGTCACACCAGCCAGCTGCGCGGCCGATAGAACTCGTCGTCGTCGAGTGTTCTCGGTTGCGCGGCCGCGGGTGGTGCCGTTGCGGGTTCGGTCCGGCCGCGGCCGGACCGGTTCGCCGCGGCTTCCTCGTCTCTGGCCCTGCGCTCGTCGATCCGCTCCCGGAACATGTCCAGGTCGGCTCGCATCTGTGCCCGTTGCGCACGCAACTGTGCGGCTCGGTGGCTCACAGCGGCCCGGCCTCGGCCAACTCGGCGCCGCTGTCGAATCCGGTCACGGGACCTGTCGCCAGTTCGGGTGCGGACCGCGGTTCATCCAGCGGCGGGGGCCAGGCGGGCGTCTCGGGTACCGGCTCCTGCTGCACTGACACCACCTGTGGTTGCGGGACGGCTGCGGCGTCTCCGGCAGGCGCAAGGGCCGGTGCGTTCTCGTGGTCCGGCACGTCGTCCGCGGCGGGTCGGCCGGGCGGCTCTTCTTCGGTTGTCGCGTCCGCGGTGTCCTCGGCACCACCGCTGACCTGCGATTCCGGTGTCGGCGAGGCAGGTGCGCAGTCGGCGTCGCCGGCGTCTCCCTCGCCCGCATCGGTTTCCGCCGTGATCTGCGGCAGACCGTCCGGGCCGATCTCGACTCCGAACCTGGCCGTCCCACCCTGGCCGTCGCTCATCTCGAGGTGAATTCCCTGACCGTCGGCATCGACGGCGAGCGTCCACGACTTGCCGTCGAGGTTCAGTTCGAGGCTCTTGTCGTGTGACGCGCCGTCGGCCGACTCGCCGTCGTCCTCCCGCGGATCGGCGTGTTCGTCGCCGAGGTCCTCGGTGTTCCGTTCCTCGTCGTCCCTGTCGGTGAGGGCCGAGACGGTGTCCTCGATCAACGGGCGAAGGATCGAACCGAGATCCGCCAGACCTCCGGCGAGCCCCTGACGCACCAGATCGCCGGGACCGGGAATGCTCCCGAGGCCCGGGGCAGTAGTAATCGGTGGCACGGCGGTCATCGGTGGCACGGTCATCGGTGGCACGGTCATCGGTGGCACGGCGGTCATCGGTGGCACGGCGATCGGTGGTGCGGTTGCCGGTGGTGCGGTTGCCGGTGGCGCAGCGGACATCGGTGGTGCGGCGGCAATCGGACTGGTGGCCGTGTCCCCACCACCGGATCGAGGCGGGACGTACGCCGGGACGTCCGTCGCAGGTGACGCGGCGGGCGCCGCCGGCGCCGCAGGGACGGGCGCGGGCGCAGCCGCTGGGACTGTGTCCGCGTTCCGCACCTCCGGCACCCTCGGCGCGGGCGCCGGATCGGGAGTGTCCTCGGGACGAAACCCGGGCTGCACCTCGATCGACCGCGCCTCGGCGACGACGGCGTCGTAGGCGGCGTGCACCGCTTCGGCGCAGTCCGCACACGCAGCGGTGAACTCCTGCTGCTTCTCCTCATATACGTGCCGGAAGTTCGCGTCGAGCCAGTCCTTGGTGATTCCGGCGGCCCGCCGCACCACGTCGTCACGGTCGAGTCTGCGGAGCGCGCCGCCGCCACCGTCCTTGTACAGGCCGTTGACGTGTCGGTAGTCGTCGTCGGCGAGTTCGGGGAACCAGTAGGACGCGTCTTCCATGCAGTCCTTCGCGGCGGAGTTGTCGCCGTCCTTGCCGTCGGCGTAGATCTGCGCGAGAACGTCGATCTGGGCCGCGCTGTACCCCCCGACCGTCGGCTGGTGCAGAGCCACCACCTTGTACGCCTTGGTCGTCACCGCGGCGCTCAGCGTGAGGTTCGCCTCGAACAGCACCTCGGCGAGTCCGTGGAGCCGACCAATGGTGGCGTCCGCCTGGACGTTCTGCCGGCCGGCGGCGTCGATCGCGGCCGCGGCGGCGACTCCCCTCCACCCGGTTCGCACTGCGGTGAGGCACTTCTCGTTCTCGTCGAGTTCGGTGCGGGCCGCCTCGAGGCCGCGTCCGAGGGTGTCGACGTCGCGGGCGAGCACGTGCAGGCGCATCCCCCGCTCGGCGTCGAACCTCGTGTAGTAGTCGGTGAGTTCGCGGGATTCGTATCCCAGTCTTTTCGCAGCGGGGAGGAACATCTCGAAGAATTCGAGGCCCCGCGCGCCGAGATCGAGCATGTCGTCGGGAACGTTGAGGGACTTCGGGCGCAGGTGCTCCCCCAGAACGGTCCGGGACGCGTTCGCGGCCTGGGCGTCGCTGCCGTGCTCCAGCAGTGCGACGAACCGCTGGTCGGCGAACGGAGTCCGGTCACGCCTGTCGAGCCCGTACTCGTCGAGGTACGGCTGCCAGGACGACGCGTCCTCCTCGCGGGAGGCGGCCCAGGCCTGGAGGAGTTGCTCCTTGTATTCGCGGCTCAGGGTCGGGTCGTCGATCAGCATTCTCGGATCCGTGGTCACCACTGCACCCCGTTCACGACGGCGGTGGTGTTCGCGTCCGTTCCGGAATAGCGCGCCGCGGCGGCCCGGAACGCGTGCCCGAACGACTCCGCGTCCGCGGCCCACTGCCCGAGCGCGACCCCGACGACGCCGAGGGCGTCACGCACCGCATCACCCTTCGCGGCGTAGTCGCGGCCCGCGTGCGCCCCACCGAATTCCAGCCGGGCGGTCGCGGCGGCCTGTTGTCTCAGGACCTCCGCCGACCGCAACAGTCTCGCGCCCGCGTCCGTCACCACCGCGACGTCCACCTCGAGCCCATCGCTCATTGCCCCACCCTCTCTTCGCGACCTACTGCATTAGACGCGACAGCGCACCGATCGGTTCCCCCGGCCGATCGGTGGGCTGTGTCCGCTCACACGGAGGCGACGGTGCCCGCCAGCTCGTCGGCGAGCTTCCGAGCCACTTCGATGTCCGAAGCCTCGACCATGACGCGGACGAGTTGCTCGGTACCCGACGGCCGCAGCAGTACCCGGCCGTTGTCGCCCAGGCTGCGCTCGGCGGCCACGACCGCGTCGAGCACGACCGGGGACGCGGCGACGGCGCGCTTGTCGGCGACCTTCACGTTGACCAGAACCTGCGGAAGCGTCGTCATCGCCGACGCCAGGTCCGCGATCGGCTGTCCGGTCTCCGCCATGCGGCCCATCAGCCGCAGTCCCGTCAGCACTCCGTCGCCGGTGGTGCCGAAGGCGGGGAACACGACGTGACCGGACTGTTCGCCGCCCAGGCTGAAGCCGCCGGACCGGAGCCCTTCGAGGACGTAGCGATCACCGACAGCAGTGGTGACCAGCGAGATCCCGGCCTCGCGCATTGCGATGTGCAAACCGAGATTGCTCATGACCGTCGCGACGAGGGTGTTGTCCACCAGTTCGCCTGCATCGCGCATGCCGAGGGCGAGCACGGTCATGATGGCGTCGCCGTCGATGAGGGAACCGGCGGCATCGACGGCGAGGCATCGATCCGCATCCCCGTCGTGCGCGAGACCCAGGTCGGCGCTGTGCTCGACGACCGCCTTCTGCAGGCTTTCGAGGTGCGTCGACCCGCAGTTCTCGTTGATGTTGAGTCCGTCGGGTTCGGCGTTGATCGCGACGACGGTGGCGCCGGCGGCCCGGTAGGCGGCGGGAGCGACGCCCGATGCCGCGCCGTGCGCACAGTCCACCACCACGGTCAGCCCGTCGAGGCTGTTCGGGAGTGCGGTGGCCAGGTGCTGCAGATACCGTTCCGCTGCGTCCGGCACCGCCCGGACACGTCCGATCCCTGCACCGGTCGGCGCCCGCCGTGTCGTGGTTCCGGCGGCGACGGCCTCGATCCGGCCTTCCACCTCGTCGTCGAGTTTGTGTCCACCCGCCGCGAAGATCTTGATGCCGTTGTCGGGCATGGGATTGTGCGAGGCCGAGATCATGACACCGAGAGCTGCGTCCAACTCCGCGGTCAGGTAGGCCACTGCGGGTGTCGGCAGCACCCCGACGTTCAGAACGTCGACGCCGGCAGACGTCAGGCCCGCGACGACCGCCGCCTCGAGCATTTCACCGCTGGCTCTCGGGTCGCGGCCGACCACAGCCGTTTTGCGTCCCCCCGAACCCGGCGACGCCAGCACCGTCGCGGCGGCGGAGGCCACCTGCAACGCCAGCTCGGCGGTCAGCTCGGTATTCGCGAGACCACGAACCCCATCCGTCCCGAACAATCGACCCATAGACCAGACCCCTCGCACCTAGGAAACCCACTACATCTCGGATAAAGCACGAGAGCAGGCGTCCGGTAACGATGGACGCCTGCTCTCGGGAAGAACAGGTGCCGAAGCCGACCCCGGAGGGCGGCTTCGGCGACACATCAGCGCTTCGAGTACTGAGATGCCTTGCGGGCCTTCTTCAGGCCGTACTTCTTGCGCTCGACGGCGCGGGCGTCACGCGTGAGGAAGCCGGCGCTCTTGAGAGCCGGACGGTCCTCGGGGGTGACCTCGATGAGCGCGCGGGCGATGGCGAGACGCAGTGCGCCGGCCTGTCCGGACGGTCCGCCACCGTGCAGCAGCGCCACGATGTCGAAGGACTCGGCACGCTCGACCGTGACCAGCGGAGCCTTGATCAGCTGCTGGTGCACCTTGTTCGGGAAGTAGTCCTCGATGGTGCGGCCGTTGAGCTTGAAGTCGCCCGAGCCGGGGGTCAGACGGACGCGGACAACCGCTTCCTTACGACGACCGACGGTCTGGATGGGGCGATCGATCACGATCGGGGCCTGCGGCGCAGCAGCGGCCTCGATGTCCTCGGCGACCTCGGGCTCCTCGACGGACACGTACTCGTCCGCCGCGACCTCGACAGCCTCGGTGATCTCTTCGGGGTTGGACACGTTCTGCTCCTCCGGCGCCGTCACTGGGCCACCTGCTTGATCTCGAATGGCACCGGCTGCTGCGCGGCGTGGGGGTGGTTCGGGCCCGCGTAGACCTTCAGCTTGCTGCTGATGGCGCGACCCAGCTTGTTCTTGGGGAGCATGCCGACGATGGCCTTCTCCACGAGGCGGTCGGGGTTCTTGTCGAGAACCTCACCGACGGAGCGGGACTTCAGACCACCGGGGTGTCCGGAGTGGTGGTAGAGGAACTTGCCCTCACGCTTGTTGCCGCTGATGGCAACCTTCTCGGCGTTGATGATGACGACGAAGTCGCCGCCGTCAACGTGCGGTGCAAAGGTGGGCTTGTGCTTGCCGCGCAGCAAGTTGGCTGCCTGGACGGCAAGGCGGCCGAGCACCACGTCAGTGGCGTCGATGACGTGCCACGTGCGGGTCACATCTCCGGCCTTCGGGGTGTACGTAGACACAGAACTTCCTCGTCTTGTTCAATCCGCTGCTGGCCATTGCGTATCGTCGAGCGATTCCCGGCGGCCAGTTGAGACCCGAGAACCGCCAGCCACTGCGACACGAGGACACAGCGGCGCACGGCACGCCAACGGAGAACAATACCGGTCGGTGAGGCCCAGGGTCAAAACTCACTCGGCGAGCGCGTCGGCGAGCTGTTCGACCGCCCACGTCAGCTCGTCCCGTTCGATCACCAGCGGCGGGGCGATGCGGATCGTTCCTTCGTGCGCATCCTTCGCGAGGACCCTGCGTGCCAGGAGTCTTTCACAGATCGTTCGGGCGGACGGCATACCGTCGGCCAGCTGCACACCGGCCCACAGCCCACGCCCACGCACCTCCGACACGTGCCCGGGAGGCAGTTGCGACAGCATGCTGTGCAGGTAGGCGCCCAGATCCCGGCTTCGCTGCTGATATTCGCCGGTCTCGAGCAGGTCCACCACCGCGCTTCCCACCGCGCAGGCGAGGGGGTTGCCGCCGAACGTGCTTCCGTGTTGTCCCGGGCCGATCACTGCCATCACCGACCAGTCTGCAACGACGGCGGAGACCGGCATCAGACCACCCCCGAGCGCCTTGCCCAGGACGTATACGTCGGGGGTCACGTTCTCGTGGTCGCACGCGAACGTGTCTCCGGTCCGCCCGAGACCGCTCTGGATCTCGTCGGCGATCATCAGGATCCCGCGACGGGTGCAGATGTCGCGGACCGCCGCGAGGTAGCCGGGCGGTGGCACCAGGACTCCGGCCTCCCCCTGGATCGGTTCGAGGAGCACCGCCACGGTGTTCTCGGTGATCGCGGCCTCGACAGCGGCCGCGTTTCCGTATTCGACGGACGCGAAGCCGGCCGGGAACGGACCGAATCCGGTGTACGCGTCCGGATCGGACGAGAACCCGACGATCGAGATGGTGCGACCGTGGAAGTTCCCGGCGCACGTGATCACCTCGGCACGCCCCGGTGGCACACCCTTGCTGTCGTAACCCCACTTGCGGGCCAGTTTCAGCGCGGTCTCCACGGCTTCGGCGCCCGTGTTCATCGGCAGCACGGCTTCCTTCCGGCACAGCCGGCTCAGGTCCTCACAGAAGGACGCGAACCGATCGTGCTGGAACGCGCGGCTGGTCAGCGTGAGGCGGCCGAGTTGTTCGCGCGCCACCCGGACCAGCGCGGGGTGTGCGTGGCCGAAGTTGAGCGCCGAGTATCCGGCGAGAACGTCCAGGTAGTCGACGCCGTCGATTCCCTTCACCCACGAGCCCGCGCCCGACTCGATCACGACCGGCAGCGGCGAGTAGTTGTGTGCGCTGTGCTCGTCGGCCCTGCTCAGCTGCTCACGCGTGGCATCCGACACGGAAACGACACCGTCCGACATTGCTGGTCACCCCTGATCTTCCGCGTCCCGGAGCCCGCGGAAGCCGCGGAGCTCCAGCGTGCTGCACTTGATTCCGCCACCGGATTTGAGGAACTCCGAATAGTCGACCGGCACGGGCTCGTACCCGCGTTCGGACAGCTGTTCCGCGAGGCGCGAAGCCTGCACGGGCAGGACCACATTGGCGCCGTCGCTCACCAGGTTGAGTCCGAGCCAGTCGGTGTCCGTCTCGGCCGCGATCACCGCGTCGGGAAACATCCGCCCGAGCAGAGCCCGACTGTCCGGCGAGAACGCCGCCGGCAGGTAGGCGATGGTCGCGTCGTCGAGCACACCCAGCGCGGTGTTGAGGTGGTAGTAGCGGGGATTCACGAGGTTCAACGTGATCACCGGGCGGCCGAGGTGGGCCGAGGCTTCGGCGTGCGACCGCGGATCGGACCGGAACCCCGTTCCGGCGAGGATCACGTCACCGACGACGAGGAAGTCGCCCTCCCCCTCGTTGACGTACCGCGGCAGGGTGGGTCTGATCAGCCCGTTGGCCTGGAACCACCGGAACACGCACTCGGCCTCGGCCCGCCGCTCGGCGGACCGGTAGCGGGCGCCGAGCGCGACGCCGTCGACGACGAGTCCGCTGTCGGTGACGAACACCATGTCCGGAAGTCCCTCGACAGGGTCGATCGTGAGGACCTCGTGTCCGAGTCGCCGGTAGGTGTCCGCGAGCGCGGACCACTGCGAAATCGCGCGATCCCGGTCCACGGGCTCCTCGGGACGCATCCAGTCGTTGATGGCATAGACGACGTCGAAATAGGTGGGCGGGCACATCAGGTAACTCCGCGAGTGGGCACGCCGGGGCATGCGGGCGGTGTCGCGCCGCACCTCGGCCGTCTCCTCGTACGGGTTCTCGGACTCGATACCAGCAGTGGGCGCCATCTCCACTCCCCCTCGATCGGTGTCGGTGAAATCAGTATCCACCCACCAAAAGGCCTGATCAATGCGCTAGCGTTTCATCACATGGATGATTCGTTGCGTCTGGACGGGCTCGATCGACGGATTGTTGCGCAGCTGGAGCGCAACGCACGGTCCAGCTTCGCCACCATCGGCGCCGAGGTCGGGCTGTCCGCACCCGCGGTGAAGCGTCGAGTCGATCGACTGGTCGAGTCCGGAGTGATCACCGGATTCCATGCTGCGCTCGATCCGCGCGCACTCGGCCACGGCGTCGAGGTCTTCGTCGAGTTGTACTGCAGCGGTCGCACCTCGGCCGTCGAGATCGCGCGGATCGTGTCCCGTCACACCGAGGTTCAGGAGGCGTACACCGTCACCGGCGACGCCAACGCCCTTCTCCGCGTCCGCACCACCGACACGGCACACCTCGAACGCACGCTGGAGAACCTGCGGTCGGAGCCGGCCGTACTTCAGACCAAGAGCAGTGTCGTCCTCAGCCGGCTGATACCGCCCGCCGACTGATCCACCCGATTCACTGTCGGAGACCACAGTGCCCCAGCAACCGTGGATTGCTGGGGCACTCGACGTGTCACGCGAAGGTCAGAGCCACGCCGTGGCGTTCCGGTCTTCCGCAGTCTGCATGTCGACGGCACCGTCCTGGACGACCTTCGAGATCGTCTGCAGAACCTGCAGCAAATCCTCGTGCGAGCTGTCCCACTTCGCCTGCACAGCTTGGTAGTTCTCCCGCGCACCGCTCTCCCACTGCGCCACGAGCCCGTTGACGTAGCCCCGGAGCTCGTCGTGCGTTTCGCGCAGCTTCGCTTCGTTCGACTTGATGTCGCTCGCCAGCGCCTGCAACTCGGCAAATCCGTACTTCAATGAAGACATTCGGTGCTCCCCTCGAGCTTGGTAATTGTTCTCGGCGCCGGCGTCAGATGTCGAGCGATCCCGAGGCTCCGGCCGCATGAATCGCGTCCTGGTTGGCCTGCTCGGCGGCGTCGTATCCCTTGCCGTTCTCGCGGATCTTCACCGCAATCTCGTCCAGCGAGTCCTGCATACGGCGCGCAGCATCTCCGTACCGAGCCATCAGCTCCATGAACGCCGCCTGAGCTCCACCCTGCCAGGCCGAAGAAGACTCCTCGCAACGTGCCTTGAGACTGTTGATCGTGCCCTGCAGCTGGCTGTTCACCGTCTGCACGTGGTTGGCCGCGACCTCCATCTGGCCGACATCGGTAACAACTCCCGCCATTGTGACTCCTTCTGTTCTCGGTGCGGCGGCCCCCTCTGGACTGCCCGAATTCACCCCTACACAAGATTGGACGCATCAACCGCCCAATCGGTTCCACCACGGTGGAAGATTCTCCGGCGAACAGGACGGGGTCACCGAACGATCACCAGCGACCGCACGACCTCTTCGCACACGTTCTCGATCGACTCCCACTCCTCCGCCAGGAACTGACAGCCGACGCTCACCTGGAGGTCACGCTCGACGAGTACGTGCCAACGCACCACGGAGCTCCTTTCGGGAAACTCGCTGTACGCGATGCCGGGTCGACCGCCGAACACGACGTCGCGCTCCAGTTCGCCGAACAGCTCGGAACGGCCGCGCTGCGCAATCTTCGCCGCGAGGGTCGCCGCCACCTCGTCGTATCCGGCACCCTCTCGAACCGCGTTCTGCGTGATGATGATCCGCCTGTCGGCTCCGCCCGCAGGCACCAACTCCAGTCGAGATCCGGAAGAAGACGACGCGGCGGGCGGGCGCTCCTTCCACCCGCTCGGTAGTGTCACGCGAATTCCGCCCGCCTCGAGGGCCGCCGCGGTGGTGGTGGTGGTGGTGGTCGGCACCGAGGATCGGGTGAGCGTCGGGGTCGGTTGCGCCGGTGCCGCACTCGCGTCCAGAGCACGGACGGATTCGGTGCCGGCACCGGGCTCCCGAAGGGTGAAGACGAGAACAGCTCCGACGACGACGGCCAGCACCGCGGCCACCGCGGCCACCGCGAAGAACGTCGGCCGCGAGCTCCGTCGGTCACCGTGCTCCGATCCCTGCAGCGCCGGTTCGAGCCAGTTCGCTTGCGGCACAGTCATCGCCGTCGGATCGTCCGCAACGGCGTCCAAGCTGGACGCGAGTGCGTGTGCGATTTCTTCGCCGGTGACGATCCGGACGTCAGCGATCGGGGACGCGGCGGCGATCACGGCGTCACGCATCGATGTGCGCTCCTGCGAATCTCCGACGCCGGTGAGGAGTATTCCGTCGACAGGCCGATCACCGCGGGCTCGCGCACCGAGTTCCACGATCGCTGTCGCCCACTCGTCGATCCCCTCGTCGGCGCAGAGCGACGGATCGTGCTCGCAGTCGACGACCCGGTATCCGCCGACCTCGCCGACCACGTAACCGGCCGTTGCACCCACGGTCCGGCTTTCGAGCACCAGCCATCGGCCACCGGACACCGCAGCACCCTCGGCCGCCGCCACGGCAACGGGAACCAGCACCGTGGCGGCGGCAACGCGCGCGCCCGCGTCGGACAGCACATTCCGCCTCGCGGAGCCCCACTCGGTCGGGTAGGACAGTACGGCCGTCGCGATCGGCGCCGCGTTCCCCGCACGGTCTGTCACGGACCGGAACACCGCTGCCAGCGCGTCGGACACCGAGCGAACTCCGCCGTCGACGTCCACGTACTCGTCGTCGACGAAGCACAGCGGCGTCATCTCGTGAGCTGCCGTCGTCACGCCCTGAGTGCAGGACCACATGCCGGATTCAGTGAGATGAATCGCGACCGACGACATCACAGCGGGGGCATCCACGCGAGCTGGATTAGGCCGGTACCCGCACGGTTGACCAGCGTTCCGCGCCCGGGCGGCATCGCACTCGGACGAACGGTGCCGATGAGATTGCCCTCCTCCCGGTTGCCACTCATCACGAGGCCCGTCGACTGCAGATCACGCAAGCGTGCGATGACCGGTTCGTACATCGCCCGCGCCGCGCCGCCGGAGCGTCGCGCGATGATCAGGTGAAACCCGATGTCACGGGCGTGCGGCAGGAACTCGACAATCGCAGCGACGGGGTTGCCGCTCGAGGTCACGACGAGGTCGTAGTCGTCGATGACGACGAAGACTTCGGGCCCCGTCCACCAGGACCGGTCGCGCTGCTGCTGGCGATTGAAACCGGGGCCCGGCATGCGCCCCTTCAGCAGGATCGCGAGGTCCCTCATATTCGTCGTCAGCACGTCCTCGGACGGTGCGTACGAAGCCAGGTGCTCCGTCTCGACGACACCGAGCATCGTGCGCCGGTAGTCGGCGAGAATGATCTTCGCCTGTTTGCTCGTGTTCGACGCCATGATGCCCTCGCAGATGTTCCGCAGGAGCGTCGTCTTTCCACATTCGCTGTCGCCGAACACCAGGAAGTGGGGCTGCTCGGCGAAGTTCAGGAATGTCGGAGCCAACTCGGCCTCGTCGAGACCGATCGGAATCTGCAGACATGCCTGCGCCGGATCGAGGTAGGACGGCCACCCCCCGGCCGCACGAAGCACGTCGTCGCGGGCGATCTGCGCAGGCAGCATTCGCACTGCCGGAGCGGGCCGACCGTGTGTCGCGGCGGCGATGGACGACACCGCGTGCGCCACACCGGACGCCAGGTCCGTCGGATCCGAGCTCCCGTCGATCCTCGGCAATCCGACGAGCAGATGCAGGCTTTCGCGGGTCATGCCGCGTCCGGGTCGGCCTTCGGGAACGAGTGCCGCGGTCTTACGACCGAGGTCGGAATCCGAGGGATCACCGAGGCGCAGCTCGATCCGTGTGCCGAGCTGGTCCTTGAGCGCGGGTCGGACCTCGCCCCACCGTGAGGCGGTGAGCACGACGTGCACACCGTACGACAACCCCTGGGACGCAAGGTTGGTGATCTGCTGTTCGAGAGCCTCGAAGTCCTGACGAATGCTGCCGAAACCGTCGATCACCAGGAAGACGTCCCCGAACGGATCCTGCGCCACCCCGGCGGCCGCGCCGCCGCTGCCGGGATCGGTGGCGCGCAGTCGCCGGAACTCGGCCATCGACTCGACCCCGAGTTCGCGGAAACGCTCCTCGCGCTGACGCACGATGGTGTTCATCTCCGCGATGGTGCGACGCACCCGGTCGACGTCGAGGCGGTTGGCGACCGAGCCGACGTGCGGCAGACCCGACAGTCCGGCGAGCGTGCCGCCACCGAAGTCGAGGCAGTAGAACTGCACCTGTTCCGCGGAGTGGGTGGCAGCCAACGACGTGACGAGGGTGCGGATCGCCGTCGACTTGCCCGACTGCGGTCCACCCACCACCGCCATGTTGCCGGTCGACCCGGACAGATCCACGACAAGCGGGTCGCGTCTCTGGTCGTAGGGCCTGTCGATGATCCCGATCGGTGTACGCAGCGAGCTCAGTGCGGGAACCGGTTCGGTGAGAACCGACCTCGGCAGCATCTGGTCGAGGCTCGGCGCGGCGTCGAGCGGGCGGAGCCATACCTCGTGGGCTCGGGGTCCGCGACCTCTGATCCGCGCAACCACGACGTCGATGGTGGTGCGGATCTCCGTCGGCTCCTCTGCCAGGTGGAGCGACTCCGGTTCGTCGAGAATCTCGACGATGTCGACGGGGACCGGTGCAGCCGTGAAGATCTTGGGCCGCAGCTCGACAGCCGCCTCACCGGGCCGTCGGACACTGTCGTCCCGGCCGCCCTCGAAGGTGCCGGACACGTACGAGGCCTGGAAGCGGACGATCTCCGCGGAATCGCATTTGAGGTATCCGGCGCCCGGGGTCGCGGGCAGGTGGTAGGCGTCCGGAACGCCGAGCACCGTGCGCGACTCGTTGGCCGAGAACGTCTTGAGACCGATGCGGTACGACAGGTGGCTGTCGAGCCCCCGCAGTTTGCCCTCCTCGAGTCTCTGACTCGCCAGGAGCAGGTGAATGTGCAGCGAGCGACCGAGCCTGCCGATCGCGACGAAGAGGTCCGCGAACTCGGGCTGCTGACTGAGCAGTTCGGAGAATTCGTCGACGACGATGAACAATGCGGGCAGCGGGTCCAGGTCGGCGCCCGCCTGGCGCGCCTTCTCGTATTCGGTGACGTTCGCGAAGTTCCCGGAGGAGCGCAGGAGTTCCTGACGTCGGTTCATCTCACCGGCGAGTGCGTCCCTCATCCGGTCGACCATCGCGAGTTCCTCGGCCAGGTTGGTGATCACCGCGGCGACGTGCGGAGCCTCCTCGAGGCCGAGGAAGGTGGCGCCGCCCTTGAAATCGACGAGGACGAGGTTCAGCGCGTCGGGCGAATGCGTCGCGATCAGGCCGAGCACCAACGTCCGCAGGAACTCCGACTTACCCGATCCGGTTGCGCCGATGCACAGGCCGTGTGGCCCCATGCCGTTCTCGGCCGACTCCTTGAGGTCGATCTCGACCGGGTGGCCGTCCACTCCGACACCGATCGGGACCCGCAACCGGTCGCGCCCCTGACGGGGCAGCCACGCATGATCCGGGTTGAGACGGCCGACGTCGCCGATCCCCAGCATCTGGCTCCACGTCTGCACTGGCTGGTCGTCCTCGCCCGCGTCCACTGCCGTCTGCGACGCCGTTCGGTACGGTGCGAGTCGCCGGGCCAGCGTTTCCGCCTGATGAGCGCTGACGAGGTCTGCTGTCGCGAACATCTCCACGCCGGCTCCGCTGCGGGCGCCGAGGGATCCGTCCTGCGCCACCAGCTGGAGTCCTCGTGTGGCCGTCAGTCGCGGGCAGAAGCCGCTGATGTCGAGAACGGACACCGAGTCGACCCCGCCGTCGGTGATCATCCCCGATTCGCCCTCGAGGATTCCACCGTCGACGACGATGACGAACTGGGGAACACCGGGGGCGGCGGGAGCATTGCGCGAGAATCGGTTTCGCATCGACAGCTGGGGACCGAGCGAAGATTCGAGTCCGAGGATCGAGCCGTAGATCATGCGGGACGAACCGACGCCGTCGGACGAATCCGGATGCTGCGCGTGCGGCAGCCACTTGGCCCAGTCCCACTCGTGCTCGGTGTCGGGGCCGCACACGACGGCGACCAGGAGATTGTCCGGGCCGTGGAATGCACACAACTGCATGAGCATCGACCGCACCAGGGACCGTGCCGTACCACGTTCCCCTTCCACGGAGATGGCCGCGAAGCCACGCAGCGACACCGCGGTGGGTAGATCCTGAACTACGGAGTGCGCGCGGACGAAGCGACGAAGCGACACCGCGGCAACCGGTTCCAGATCCTCCACCGGTCCGGTCTCCGGTGCGATCAGGCGGGTTGCGAGGCGCTGGCTTCCCCGGCCGACGCGCACGTGGCAGTAGTCGGGGTCGGTGATGCGGCGCTCCCACATGCGCGCGGTTCCTGCGATGGTCCACAGCAGACCGGGCTCGGGGTGGCTCCAGTCGAGCGCCTTCCGCTGCTGCTCCGCGGTCTCGTCGACGTCGCGGCGCAGCTGATCGAGGTAGCGCAGGTAGTCCTTGCGGTCTTCGTTGGCCTCCGCCGCTTTCGGGCCGCCACGGCCGCCACGGCGAGCATGCCGAGCATCGACACCATCATCATGACGGGAAAGAGCATCGACATCGGATTGCGGGCCATACCCGACGAGAACATCAGGGCCATCATCCCGACCATGGCGACGACCATGACCACGGGAAGGAGTTTGGTCAGAAGGTTTCCCGGCACCAGGCGTGGAATCTCGGGCGGAGCCTGCAGGCTCACTTCGCCGCCCGGAATGCGCGGTACTTCCCGTCGCGCCTTGCGCACGAACCGAATAGTGCTCACTACTCGCCCCCCATGACTACAACCGCCCCGAAAACACCGTGCAGCCGATCCGATCCCGGAACTCCGGGTCGCCCCCCTGGGCTCGATCCGCGAAGTCAGACACTAACCCATGAAGGGCGATCGGGCATATAGGAGGTCCGCGGCCTGCCGGACGCTGGAGGCGGCGCCCACGGTGTCGTAAAGTCACCGGTGATCAAATCGGATGACGATCTGTGACCGGTCGTCGATCCGTGTCGTATCGGCGCAGATGGGGTTGTGCGTCGCAGAGTTGGGGGAAATTGCACATGTCCATCACCCATGGCGATTCGCGGGGCTCCGCCTCGTCCACCCGTCCCGGTGCCGCAGCAGATCTCTGCCGGATCACCGTCCTGTCGACGCATTCGCAGGTCGACATGGCCGTGCCGTTCGGTGTTCCGCTGGCCATCCTGATTCCGGGCATCGTTGACACCATCCGCACCCATCGCACTACCAACGACTTCGACGACTCGCTCGAGCAGTACGAACCCAGCGAGTGGGTTCTCGCGAAGATCGGGCACTCGCCGCTGTCGACCACGTTGACGTTGCACGAGCACGGAATCCGCGACGGCGACCTCCTCGTACTGCAGAGCGTGCACGCCAGCGCACCGCCGCCGCTGTTCGACGACATCATGTACAACGTGGCGATCGCCGACGCCGAGGTCGACCGTGAGTGGACCCGGGGCTCCGCACGGGTCGTGGGCTCCGTCGCCGCGGTGCTCGGCACCGTCGCCGGTTCGTTCGCGCTGCTGTGGTCCGGGGCGGGGACCGAAGGATTCCTGGGGGCGGGGTGCGCACTCGCGACGGCCTTACTGTTCCTGATCGCCGGCGCGGTCACGGGTCGCATCTACGGCGACGCGGCAAGCTCCGTCGTCCTCAGCGGATGCGCCGTTCCCCTCTCGTTCGCCGCGGGGATACTGTTCGTGCCCGGCGATCTCGGCGCTCCGCACCTGCTCCTGGGACTCGTGCTGGCGGGCACCACCGCCGTTCTTGCGCTGCGGCTGGGCGGTGTCGGATTACGGCTGTTCACGGCCCTGTCGGTGACGTCCCTGTTCGGTTCGCTCGCCGCCCTCGTGGCGACTCTGTTCGGCAATCCGGTTTCCGCTGTCGGCGCAGGCGTCGTGGCGGCGGCGCTGATCGGACTCGCCTTCTCGGCCCGGGTGGCGATACTGCTGGCGAAACTTCCACTGCCCCCCGTCCCGGCGCCGGGCACCTCGGTCGATCCGTCCGAGGACGACCCGGACGACGAGGTGACGATGCCGTCGTTCGACTCTCTGGCACAGCGTGCGGCACGCGCCCGCAAGTACCTCACCGGTCTGGTCGGCGCGATGACAGCACTCGCCGTGGCCGGTGCCCTCATCGCAGCGCACCCCGGCATGGACGGTGGAATCTTCTGGCCCGGGCTCTCTCTCGCCGTCGCCACCGCCGCCGTGCTGATGTTCCGGGGACGCACGTACAGCAGCGCCGAGCAGGCGGTACCGCTGATCGCGGGCGGGGTGACGATACTGGTTCTGCTGCTCACCGCCGCAGCCGTGGCCGTGCCCGACTTCGCGATCGCCTCGTTCGCCGTCGCGATCCTGTTCGCCGTCGGTGGGCTCGTGCTGGGGATCCTCGCCCCGCGCCGGACGTTCTCGCCCGTGATGCGACGGGTGGCCGAGCTGATCGATCTGGCGGTGATCGCGTCGATCGTTCCGCTGGTGTGCTGGGTGACCGGCCTCTACTCGCTGATGCGTGGACTGTGAGGCGCCGGCTCACCCACGTCGTCCTGGCCACCGCGGTCGTCGCGGTCACCGCCGCCGTGGGTCAGGGCGGGGCCTCTGCTGTGGTGCCCGCGCCCGCGGAGGCCGGACTGGTTCCACCGAACGACCGACAGAAGTCCGAGAAACGCCAGCCGTGCAAGGATGCTGTGCGCGTGCCGGACGGCCCCGATGTTCCGATTGCCCAGCGCGATCTCGGCTTTCAGTCGGTCTGGCCGATCACGAGGGGTGCCGGTCAGATCGTCGCGGTGATCGACACCGGCGTCTCCCCGCATCCGCGTCTCCCCGGCCTCATGGACGGCGGCGACCTCGTGGGGACGGAGACCGGCACGGTCGACTGCGACGCGCACGGCACGCTCGTCGCCGGGCTGATCGGCGCCGCGCAGGTTCCCGGTTCCGGTTTCTCCGGTGGCGCACCGGATTCCCGGATCCTGTCCATCCGGCAGTCGAGTAGTGCCTACAGCCCCGTCGGCCGGGCCGATCGGCTCGACAACGCGGGCAACTCGGTCGGCGGATACGGAGACGTTGCGACGATGGCGACGGCGATCCGGCGGGCGGCCGACATGGGCGCCACCGTCATCAACATCTCCGAGGTCGCGTGCAAGACGGCCGCCGAGGGAATCGGCGATGGCGACCGGTATCTGGGGGCGGCCGTGAAATACGCGGTCACGGTGCAGAACGCCGTGGTCGTCGCGGCGGCAGGCAACTTCGGTCCCGAGGAATGCAAGATTCAGAACCCGGCAGTCGATCCCCTCCGGCCCGGAGCCGATCCATGGGACTCCGTGAGCACGATCGCCAGTCCCGCCTGGTACGACGACTACGTGCTGACCGTCGGCTCCGTCGAGGCAAACGGGTCGCCGAGTGACTTCAGCCTGGCCGGTCCGTGGGTCGACGTGGCAGCTCCGGGAGCCGGTCTGATCTCGCTGCATCCGACCACAGGCGATCTGACGAACACGGTGTACAGCGCGCAGGGCAATGCCCGGCCGGTAAGCGGCACGAGTTTCGCCGCCCCGTACGTCTCGGCGACCGTCGCACTGGTCCGTTCCAGATTCCCGCAACTGTTCGCACAACAGGTCATGGCCCGGATCGAGGCCACGGCGCATGCGCCGGCCGAGGGGCGGAATCCGTCGGTCGGGCACGGGATCATCGATCCTCTGGCCGCCGTTACCGCCGATGTTCCGTTCGACGGTGTCGTCGCCGTCGATCAGTCGAATTCCGTCGCGATCGAGGCGCTCCCGGCCGCTGCTCCCCCGGATCATCGGGCGCGCGACGTCGCTGTCGCGGCAACTGCGACGCTGGGCGCGCTGCTCGTACTCGGCGTCCTGGCGTCGTTCCCACTCCGCCGCCGCTTCCAGTCGGCGACCGCTCGGCGCTGATCCTGTCTAGTTGGACCCTGACGCGACAGCGGCCGGCTCCGCGTCCGGGGCGATTCCGTCGTGCGCGACGAGCGCCGACGACTTCCCGAGCGCCGGGCCCTGCGCCAGGAGGCCGAGAATCTGCCACGGCGCGAGGGGCTGGGTGCCGTCGACGCCCAATGCCTTGGCGGAGTCGCCATCCGGGATACCGAACCGGACTCCCGTGTCCGCGACGAAGAAGGTGCTGTCGCGTCGCGTGCTGGTGGCCTCGATGCCGGTGGACTGGACGAACCCGCTCGCTCCCGGCTGCACGTAGACCGAATCCGCGTTGTCGCCCGTGTCGTCCGCCTGGGCCAGCTCGACCGCACGGGCGTCGCCGGGAATCGGGAGCGCGCGTCCCGCTACCAGGGACAGCTCGGCCGCCGGACCGCTCGAGCCCGACTCGTCCGGTGCACGGAGGGGCTGCCAGGACAGGCAGCTCACGGGACTGTCGGTGGCATCCACGATCACCGGCGCCGACTCCGGGAAGCTGTCCACCGCAATCTGTTCCACGGAGGGGATTCGCTTGGTGGCGTCGGGAGTGATGCTCGACATCTCGGTGTCGCCGTGCGAGTCCGACAGGAAGATCAGGTTCGCGACGGCCGAGCTGATCTTCTGGATTCCGTCGCGGAGTACCACGTAGTGCGTGGTCTCGGAGCCGATCAGCACCTGGAAGACGGATCCCACGACCTTGTCCTGCAACGGATATCGCGGGCTGCTCCCTGCCCCCGGGATGACGGGCGCCGCGAGTGGCGGCACCTCGGGGACGGCGTTGACGAAGCCCTTGCTCACCGGGCGTGGCCGAGCGCCTTCGAGACCCAGCGCCCGGGTGACCGCCGGATCGTCCAGATCGATCCTGGCCCGCTTGCCTTCGTAGATCAGGTACGACGCATCGGAGGTCGACGTGAGGAGTGCCTGATCTCCCGTGAGAGCCCCGCCGCCCTCGGTGCTCTCCGTCTCGCCGACGATGACCGATGTTGTGACGGAACGATGTCCGTCGGCCTCGATCGAGTCGCACACCGTCCACGGTGTCTTCGCCGCGGGGTCTCCCGCCGGGAGCGCAGACGGCGCGCCGGGGATCCCGACGAGGGCACCGCGGGGGCGGGTGTCGAGTTCGGATTCCTTGACGATCACGGGATTCTCGGGCTTTCCGACGATGAGCCGGGCGGACGCGAGATTCAGCACGGGACGGAGGGTGTCGCCCATGACGACGAACATCGCGCCCGAATCCTTGCCGACGACGATCGACGCGTCGCCGATCTTGTCCTGCGGACGAAACAGTGCCAGCGCGCCGCACGCGGCGAGTCCGAGCGACGCGATCACGACCCCCACCGCGAGTGCACGCGACTGCGACCGCATGGGGTCGTGCAACATTCGGACGTCTCGACGCACCAGGGCGTGCTCCATCCGTCTGACCAGAAAGCGATACCCGTTGACCTGCCACCGGGTGGTGGGTGTTACAGCCATTGTTCCTCCCCCGTGCTGCACAGCGCTCGGGGGGACACAGTACAGTTCCTTCGACAATCTTCACGGCGGACGGGTACGGGTCTGCTGGGTTCAGGTATTCGGGGGAGGAACCATGGACCGTTCGCGCGTCACACGTCGGCCGTCGTCTCTTCGGGTTTCGGCGACCGAGGTGATCATTGCGCAACTGGTGGGGGTGGCCGGCGGGGTCGTGGCCTCGCTGTGCGGGCTGGTGTGGTGGGGCGCCGTCGCCGTAGCCGTCGTCCTCGTTCTCACCGCGCTCGTCCGCGTGGGCGGCTGGTCGAGCCTGGACTGGGCCCGGACGTGCTGGAGATATTGCACCAAACCCGGTCGGACGCAGTCCCGCACCGTCAGCTTCCAGTCACCGACAGGCCAGTCCGTCGGGCTTCGCTGGGACGGTGGCAGCGTGGTGGCAGTCGTCGAGGTCCTTCCTCCCGCGGGGAGCCTCACTCAGATCACCCGGGACGGCTTCCAGACGACGCACGAACTCCCCACAGACGCGCTCGCCGCTTGTCTCGTGCAGCACGACATCTCGCTGACCGGAATCGACATCGTCAGCCACGGTTATCGCGCCGCGGCAGGCTCCCCCGCAACCGATGTGTACGACAGGCTGGTCGGCCCGCTCCCGGCGACGGCCACCCGGATGGTGTGGCTCGCCCTGCGATTCGACGCCACCGACGGTGTCGCTGCCGTGGCGCGGCGTGGCGGCGGCGAGGAAGGCGCGTCGCGCGCGATCACGATCGCGGCAAGCCGTGTCGTGCGTGCACTCGCCGATTCCGGCTGCCGCGCGCGCATTCTCACCGCCCCGGAGATCGAATCCGCCGCGCTGCAGATCAGTCGGGGCGTCGACCCGAAGACCTTCACGCAGACGTGGAAGCATGCACCGCTGCCCGGAGTGTGCAACACCGGCTACGGCGTCGACCCGCGATACCTGACGCGAGATCTGCTCGCGAAGCTCTGGGTTCCGTCGAGCCTCGGCACGACCGTGACGATCCGGCTGCGTCCCAGCGGACACGACGGGCAGGTGAAGGTCGGTGCGGCGTGCCGGGTGACCACCCGGACCATGCCCGAGCCCCTTACGATTCCCGGGCTCGTCTCGATGCAGGGCAGGCACCGGGACGGGCTGCTCTCCAATCTCCCCGTCGCGATGGCGGACCTCGACGAGGTGATGCCGCTGACCGATATGTCCGTCGAGGACCTGCGTGCGCTGCAGTTGCCTCCGGCGGGGTGCGGCCAGCTCATCGGCTCCGACGACTACGGCCACGGAATCACCGCCCGCATCGCAGGTCCCGGCGTCGGCATGGTCTACGTGGCGGGCGAGCTGTACCTTGCCCAGCAACTGGTGTTCCGCGCCGTCGCGACCGGCGCCCGGGTGCTCGTCCACACCGATCGGCCCGACGCGTGGTCTTCGTTGATCGACTCCATCGCCACACCCGACCGGTTGCGCATCGCGGGCCACAATCCGCAGTCCGACAACGGGTTCAACACCGTCGTGTTCGACGGCGTCGACGCGCTGCCGCCGCGTGCCGGGGTCACCGCGATCTACCTCTACGGAGAACCGAGCCAGTGGCCCGGCGCCGAACCGGACCTGTCGATTGTCCAGCCGAATGCGCTGGGCGACCGCATTCTTCTGTCGACCGGCGGGACGAGCATCGAACTGATGCTGGTCACGATCTCCTCCGAGACGGCGTTCATCGGCCGGCCGCGTGCCGTGGACGAATACCCGCCGGTCCACCAGTACTAGCCGGGGTACGGGGTGCTCCCCCGCTGAATTCGGACCGCGTCGGCCCACCACAGAAGCTGAGCCAGCATGCGGTCCGCCGAGTCGATGGCGGCGCCGTCGGTCGTCTGTCCCTGGTCGTCGAATCGCTTGCGCACCCGGTGGAAGCTCACGCTCTGCCGCACCGACACCATGTGCAGTTCGGCCACGACCTGGCGGAGTTGTTCGGTTGCCCGGAGTCCGCCTGCCAACCCGCCGTACGACACGAAACCGATGGGCTTCGAGCGCCATTCGTGTTTGACGCTGTCGAACGCGGTCTTCAGCGCCGCAGGGTAGCCGTGGTTGTACTCGGAGGTGACGGCCACGAACCCGTCGGCTCTGCCCACTCGCTCCCGGAATTCGTCCGTCACCGGGGATGCGCCGAGATCCTGCGGCAACGGTGTGTCGGCGAGATCGATGATGCCCACGTCCAGTCCCGGGTAGGCGCGAGCGCGTTCGGCGAACCAGCCGGCGACGACGGGAGCGATCCGGCCCACTCTGACGGATCCGATGATGATCTCGATCCGGACGGGTGCGACTGCGGTCATGAACAGGCTCCTTCTCTTCCGGAGCCATCGTAGGTGCTGGTGCCTCCGCAACCGCGGTGGTGATCGACGCCGCGGGTTCCGGTCAGTCGCCGCAGCAGCCGCCCGGCACGGTCCTGACGTCCCGGGTGATCTCGTTGCGTGCCGCCAGATCCGCGTCGTCCGGGTAGTCGACGCGCACCAGGGACAGTCCGTGCGCCGGGGCCACCAGGATCGAACTCGACCGCGACTTCTCGCGGAGGAGTCCTTCGATCCAGTCGAGGTCGCGACGTCCCTCCCCCACGGCGAGAACCGCACCGACGAGACTGCGGACCATCGACCAGCAGAAGGCGTCGGCGCTGACGAAGGCCGTGAACACGTCGCCGTCGCGCTCCCAGTCGAAGCGTTGGAGATCGCGGACGGTCGTGGCGCCTTCGCGGCGTTTGCAGAACGCCGCGAAGTCGTGCAACCCCAGCAGCATCGCGGATGCCGAGCGCATGAGTTCGAGGTCCAGGACCTTCGGATAGGACACGGTGTCCCGGGCTCGGAGTGGATCGGCGCCGTAGGCTGCCGACGTCAGGCGGTACTCGTAGTGCCTGCGCATCGCGGAGAACCGTGCATCGAAGTGTTCCGGCGCGAAGGAGATCTGCTTGATCCGCACGTCCTTCGGCAGGAACCGCGCGAGCCTGCGGACGAGCCGGGACGGGTCGTCCGGAAGGGCGTCGACCGGAACGTCGACGTGCGCGACCTGTCCGGTGGCGTGGACCCCGGCGTCGGTGCGCCCCGCCACCGTGAGTTGCAGCGGCGTGCGCAGTACGGCGCCGAGCTTCTCCTCGATCTCCCCGCACACCGTGCGCAGCCCGTTCTGGCGGGCCCACCCGGAGAAATCCGTTCCGTCGTACGCGATGTCCAGGCGCAGGCGACGGGTCCCATACGAAACGGGCCCGCCGTCCCTCGGGGGGACGACGGGCTCGTTCGATTCAGCGTGTGCCGAAACCAAGTGGACTAGTCCTTCTTGGCCTCTTCGGCCTCGGGGGCGTCGGCCGCGGTGGCGGTCTCGTCCTCGATGGCCTCGACGACGGCGTCAGCGTTCTCGACCTCGGCGTCGGTCGCCTCGGCCTCGACGGCCTCGACGACGTTCTCCTCGGCGGGAGCAGCAGCCGGCGCATCCTTCGATGCCTTCACGCGACGAGCGCGGTCGGCCTCGGAGGTGACGGTCTTCTCCTTGACGAGCTCGATGATCGCCATCGGCGCGTTGTCGCCCTTGCGGGGGACCGTCTTGATGATGCGGGTGTAGCCGCCGTCACGATCGGCGTAGAACGGGCCGATCTCCGCGAACAGGGTGTGCACGACATCCTTGTTGCGGATGACCTTCAGAACCTCGCGACGGTGAGCCAGGGTTCCGGCCTTGGCGTGCGTGACGAGCTTCTCGGCGTACGGGCGCAGGGCCTTGGCCTTGGACTCCGTGGTGGTGATGCGGCCGTGCTCGAAGAGCGCGGTAGCCAGATTGGCGAAGATCGCCTTCTGGTGCGAAGCCGACCCGCCGAAGCGGGCACCCTTCTTGGGCTTGGGCATGATGATCTCCTAGTAAAGGACCGTGAGCTACAGCTGTTCGGTCTCGGCGTAGTCCTCGGTGCCCTCGGCATCACCGAAGGAACCGGCGTCCGTGTCGCTCCACGTCCCGGTGGCGGCGTCGTAGCCGGCAACGGTGGTCGGATCGAAGGACGCGGGGCTGTCCTTGAGGGCCAGGCCGAGCGAATGCAGCTTGACCTTCACCTCGTCGATGGACTTCTGTCCGAAGTTGCGGATGTCGAGCAGATCGGACTCGGTACGGCCGACAAGCTCACCGACGGTGTGAACACCTTCGCGCTTGAGGCAGTTGTAGGAACGGACCGTCAGGTCCAGGTCCTCGATGGGCAGTCCGAACGAAGCAATGTGATCGGCCTCGGCGGGCGAGGGTCCGATCTCGATGCCTTCTGCTTCGACGTTCAGCTCACGGGCCAGGCCGAAGAGCTCAACCAGGGTCTTGCCCGCCGAAGCGAGCGCGTCCCGAGCGGTGATGGAGTTCTTGGTTTCCACATCGAGCACGAGCCGATCGAAGTCGGTGCGCTGCTCGACGCGGGTGGCCTCCACCTTGTAGGTGACCTTGAGCACCGGCGAGTAGATCGAGTCGACCGGGATACGGCCGATCTCGGCGCCGGACGCCTTGTTCTGGACGGCGGGGACGTAGCCGCGACCGCGCTCGACGACGAGCTCGATCTCCAGCTTTCCCTTGTCGTTCAGGGTGGCGATGTGCAGATCCGGGTTGTTCACGGTGACGCCGGCCGGGGGCACGATGTCGCCTGCAGTCACAGCGCCGGGGCCCTGCTTGCGGACGTACATGGTGACCGGCTCGTCCTCTTCGGAGCTCACGACGAGGCCCTTGAGGTTCAGGATGACGTCGGTGACGTCTTCCTTCACACCGGGAACTGTGGTGAACTCGTGCAGAACGCCGTCGATGCGGATGCTGGTGACAGCAGCGCCGGGAATCGACGAGAGCAGCGTGCGGCGGAGCGAGTTGCCGAGGGTGTACCCGAAGCCTGGCTCGAGGGGCTCGATGACGAACTTCGAGCGGTTGTCAGCGATGACCTCTTCGGTCAGCGTGGGTCGCTGAGAAATGAGCATTGGAGTTCCTCCTGTACGGGCGTCCGCTATTTGACGCCCACGATGGGAAAGGCACTTCGTGCTCGTGCGCCTTTCCGGTAGTCGGAACTACCGGAAAGGCGCACGAGCCCTCAGGCCTACTTCGAGTAGTACTCGACGATGAGCTGTTCCTGCAGAGGAACGTCGATCTGCGCACGCTCGGGAAGCTGGTGAACCAGAACCCGGAGACGTCCACCGACAACCTGCAGCCAACCCGGGATCGGGCGATCGCCCTGGGTTTCGCGCGCAACCTGGAAGGGAAGCGTGGACAGCGACTTGTCCTTGACATCGATGATGTCGTACTGGGAGACGCGGTAGCTGGGGATGTCGACCTTCTTGTTGTTCACAAGGAGGTGGCCGTGGGTGACCAGCTGACGGGCCTGGCGGCGGGTGCGAGCCAGTCCGGCGCGGTACACGACGTTGTCGAGACGCGACTCCAGGATGCGGAGCAGGTTCTCACCGGTCTTGCCGGGGCGGTTGTTCGCCTCCTTGTAGTACAGGCGGAACTGCTTCTCCATCACGCCGTAGGTGAAGCGAGCCTTCTGCTTCTCCTGCAGCTGGAGCAGGTACTCGCTCTCCTTGATCCGCGCGCGGCCGTGCTGGCCCGGCGGGTAGGGACGACGCTCGAACGCCTGGTCGCCTCCAACGAGGTCGACGCGCAGACGACGCGACTTGCGGGTGATGGGTCCGGTATAACGTGCCATTTTCTTCTACCTATCCTTCCCGCTAGACCCGACGCCGCTTGGGCGGACGGCAGCCGTTGTGCGGCTGGGGGGTGACATCGGAGATGGTGCCGACCTCGAGGCCTGCGGCCTGAAGCGAGCGGATCGCGGTCTCACGGCCGGAGCCGGGGCCCTTGACGAAGACGTCGACCTTCTTGACACCGTGCTCCTGCGCCTTGCGGGCTGCGTTCTCGGCGGCCAGCTGGGCGGCGAACGGGGTCGACTTACGCGAACCCTTGAAGCCGACGTGTCCCGAGGACGCCCAGGAAATCACGTTTCCGGCGGGGTCCGTGATGGACACGATGGTGTTGTTGAACGTGCTCTTGATGTGAGCGGCGCCGTGCGGGACGTTCTTCTTGTCCCTGCGACGCGCCTTCTGGGTCTTCTTCGGACCGGTGCTACGTGACTTGGGGGGCATTACTTCGCCTTCTTCTTGCCTGCAATGGTGCGCTTCGGACCCTTACGGGTGCGGGCGTTGGTCTTGGTGCGCTGACCACGCACGGGCAGACCACGACGGTGGCGCAGGCCCTGGTAGCAGCCGATCTCGATCTTGCGTCGGATGTCGGCCTGGACCTCGCGGCGAAGGTCACCCTCGACCTTCAGCGACTCCTCGATGTACTCGCGGAGCTTGGCCAGATCCTCGTCCGAGAGATCCTTGCTCCGCAGATCCGGGCTGACGCCGGTGGCGTCCAGGATCTCCTTGGAGCGGGTACGGCCGATGCCGTAGATGTAAGTAAGTGCGATCTCCATCCGCTTTTCACGGGGAAGATCGACACCTGCGAGACGTGCCATGTCGGCATTTCCTATCGGTGTGCGGAGGTCTGCTCCCAGTCCATCCCCTGTGCCTCTTCAAACGTCGGCGGTCTCGCGACCGACAATGCTTCAACTAACTCAGTGGGGCCCCGGCCTCCGTGCCGGGGGTGAACCAGTGCCTGCTCGAGAGCCGTGAGTACTGGCTGGTGCTGGGAGGTCATCTTTGCTTGTTGCCAAGCAGATCCTCGAAAAGCGGAGATCTAACCCTGACGCTGCTTGTGGCGCAGGTTCTCGCAGATCACCATGACCCGGCCGTTACGACGGATCACCTTGCACTTTTCGCAGATCTTCTTGACGCTCGGCTGAACCTTCACGTCTTCTGATCTCCTGTTTTGTGGCAGCCCACTACGCAGATCCGCAGCGGACGTACTTCTCCCCGACCTGGTCGGGCGGGGAAGCTTTTACTTGTACCGGTAAACGATGCGTCCGCGCGACAAGTCGTAGGGCGAGAGCTCTACGACAACGCGATCTTCCGGGAGGATGCGAATGTAGTGCTGACGCATCTTTCCGCTGATGTGGGCGAGAACCTTGTGGCCGTTCTCGAGCTCAATGCGGAACATCGCATTGGGCAGCGGCTCGACTACTCGTCCCTCGACCTCGATGGCCCCGTCTTTCTTAGCCATATCCTCCGCGATCCATGTGGTTTGGCGTGCTTATTGCATCTGTTTCCGTTACCGTGGCGCCCAATGGGATCTTCACCGGCCGAAACATGAACAATCCGGATCGAATCCGGCACTGGGCACGCAGACAACCGGCACGCATAGCGCACCGTTGATCCATGTTACGGGAAATTGCTCACCAGGCCAAATGCGGTCCCTGACGGACCCGCCCGCCGGGCGAGAATTCGACTTCCGAGACCCACCGGCAACGATGCGAAGGATGGTGTGCGTGCGCGCCCTGGTACAGCGAGTGACGTCCGCGTCGGTCCGCGTCGACGGCGACGAGGTCGGACGGATCACTCCCCCGGCCGGCGGCCACGGGCTGCTCGTCCTGGTCGGCGTCACCCATACGGACGACGAGGCGAAGGCCGCTCTGCTCGCGAAGAAGGTGTGGACCATGCGCATCCTGGAGAACGAACAGTCCGCGGCCGACCTCGACGCCCCGGTACTCGTCGCCAGTCAGTTCACGCTCATGGCGGACACCCGCCGAGGCCGGCGCCCGTCCTGGTCCGCCGCGGCGCCGAGGCCGGTGGCGGAGCCACTCGTGGACGAGTTCACCGGCGCCCTTCGCGAACTGGGGGCGACCGTCGAGACCGGCGTGTTCGGCGAACACATGGAGATCAGCCTCGTCAACGACGGCCCGGTGACGCTGCTCATCGACGTGTAGGCCCGCACCCGCAGGCGGTCGCTACTCCGGACGCAGGGTCAGGATGCGCGGCCCGTCCTCGGTGACCGCGACCGTGTGCTCCCAGTGCGCGGCACGGGTGCCGTCGGAGGTCACGACGGTCCAATCATCCTCGAGGACAACGGTATCGGTGGTGCCGAGGGTCAGCATCGGTTCGATCGCCAGAACGGAACCGACCACCAGTTGCGGCCCCTTGCCCGGAGCGCCCTCGTTGGCGAGGAACGGCTCCATGTGCATTTCCCTGCCGATTCCGTGACCGCCGTAGCCGTCGACGATGCCGTATTTGCGGTCGTGCGCGACCTCGGCGGCGCGGGTGCCGAGCTCGATGGCGTGGGAGATGTCGGTGAGGCGGTTGCCGGGAAGCATCGCCGCGATCCCCGCCTCCATGGACAGCCGAGTGGCCTCGCTGAGCTGCTGGTCCGCTTCGATGATGTCTCCGACACCGAAGGTCCACGCAGAGTCGCCGTGCCAGCCGTCGAGAATGGCGCCGCAGTCGATGGAGACGAGGTCTCCCTCGGCGAGAATGTCTTCCGCCGAGGGAATCCCGTGCACCACACGATCGTTGACGGACGAACAGATCGATCCGCTGAACCCGTGGTAGCCCTTGAACGACGGCACGGCGCCGGCGTCGCGGATGACCGATTCGGCCACCTCGTCGAGTTCGAGCGTGCTCACACCCGGCTTCGCCGCATCACGGACCGCCACCAGAGCCGCACCGACGATGGCACCGGCGGCCGCCATCGCGTCCAGCTCGCCTGCGGTCCGGAACGGAACGACCTTGCGCTTGCGCCCGAAGCCCATTACTTACCCAACGCTGCCAGTGCGCGCGCGTTGACCTCGTCGACCTCGCCCAGGGCGTCGACGGTTACCAGCTGGTCCTTGTAGTAGTCCAGCAGCGGCGCGGTCTCCTCGCGGTACACCCGGAGCCGGTTGCGGATGACGTCTTCCTTGTCGTCGGCGCGGCCACGGGCCAGCATCCGCTCGACCACGACGTCCTCGTCGACGATGAAGGACAGCACTGCGTCGAGCTTGGTGTTCAGCTCGGCGAGGATCGCCTCGAGCGCCTGAGCCTGGTCGACGGTCCGGGGGAAGCCGTCCAGGAGGAATCCGTTGGCCGCATCCGGCTCGCCGACGCGGGCCTTCACCATGTTGTTGGTGATCTCGCTGGGAACCAGGTCCCCGGCGTCCAGGTACTTCTTCGCCTCGAGGCCGAGGGGGGTGGCCTGGCCGATGTTTGCGCGGAACAGGTCGCCCGTGGAGATGTGGGGGACGCCGAGCTTCTCGGACAGAATCGCGGCCTGGGTGCCCTTGCCTGCACCGGGAGGACCAAGGAGGACAAGTCTCACTTGAGAAACCCTTCGTAGTTACGTTGCATCAATTGACTTTCGATCTGCTTGACCGTGTCCAGGGCGACGCTGACGAGAATCAGCACGGCCGCACCACCGAAGATGCTGCTGGAGGTCTGGCTTCCGGACAGGAAGAAGTGGGGCAGCACCGCGATCAGGCCGAGGTAGATCGAGCCGGGAACGGTGATGCGGTTGAGCACGTAATTCAGGTAGTCCGCGGTGGGGCGACCCGGGCGGATACCGGGAATGAAGCCGCCGAACTTCTTCATCTCGTCCGCGCGCTCTTCCGGATTGAACGTGATCGCGACGTAGAAGAACACGAAGAACACGATCAGCGCGAAGTAGATGACGATGTACACCGGGTTGTTCGGATTCACCAAGTACTCGTTGATGATCCGCTGCCACCAGCTGGGATCGGCGGACGACGTGGCGCCGGTGAGCTGCGCGATGAGGTTCGGCAGATACAGCAGCGACGACGCGAAGATGACGGGGATGATGCCGGCCTGGTTGACCTTGAGGGGCAGGTACGTCGATGAGCCGCCGTACATCTTGCGGCCGACCATGCGCTTGGCGTACTGGACCGGGATGCGCCGCTGGCCCTGCTCGACGAAGACGACGCCGGCGATGATGGCGAGCGCCGCGACGCAGATGATCGCGAAGATCAGTCCCCCGCGGCTGTCCAGGATGGCCTTGCCCTCGGACGGCAGGCGGGACGCGATACCCGAGAAGATCAGCAGCGACATGCCGTTACCGACACCGCGCTCGGTGATGACCTCACCGAACCACATGACGAGCGCAGCGCCTGCGGTCATGACCAGCACGATGATCACGAGGCCGAAGATGCTCTTGTCGGCGATGATCTCTTCCTGGCATCCCTGCAGCAGCTGGCCGCGCGACGCGAGCGCCACGATGCCGGTGGCCTGCAGGATCGCCAGGGCGATCGACAGATAACGCGTGTACTGCGTCATCTTCGCCTGGCCGGACTGGCCTTCCTTCCGGAGTTCCTCGAACTTCGGGATGACGACCGTCAACAGCTGGACGATGATGCTGGCCGTGATGTACGGCATGATGCCGATCGCGAAAATGGACAGCTGGAGCAGCGCGCCGCCGGAGAACAGGTTGATCAGCGAGTAGATACCCGCGGAATCGCCGCCCGACAACTGATCGACGCAGGCTCGGACGTTGCCGTAGTCGACGCCCGGCGACGGAATCACCGCGCCGATGCGATAGAGCGCAACGAGACCGAGCGCGATGAGGATCTTCCGCCTCAGGTCCGGGGTCCTGAGGGCCGAGACGAAGGCGGAAAGCAAAGATCCTCCTGGCACGACGGTGGGGAGACGAGTCGATAGCAGACTTGTCCGTGAATGAACTCTAGAACTCTAACAGTGGCAACTGAACGCACAGTTGGGAGACCTGCGGCAGTGCTGCCCGTACAGCCGCAAATGGCCGCAGTACAGCGCGAGGCTGTACTGCGGCCATCTACTGGCTAGCGGTGATAGCTCACAGCTCGGTGGCGGTACCACCGGCAGCAGCGATCTTCTCCTTGGCGGAGCCGGTGAACTTGTCGACCGTCACCTGGACGGCGACAGTCAGGTCGCCGTCGCCGAGAACCTTGACGAGCTGGTTCTTGCGAACGGCACCCTTCGCAACGAGGTCCTCGACCGTGACCTGTCCACCCTCGGGGAACAGACGAGCGATGTCGCCGACGTTGACGACCTGGTACTCGGTGCGGAACGGGTTGGTGAAGCCCTTGAGCTTGGGCAGACGCATGTGCAGCGGCATCTGTCCACCCTCGAAGGCGGCGGGCACGTTCTTGCGGGCCTTGGTGCCCTTCGTGCCGCGACCGGCGGTCTTGCCGCGCTTGCCGCCTTCACCACGACCGACACGAATCTTGTCGGACTTGGCTCCCGGCGCGGGGCGCAGGTGATGCAGTTTGATGGTCATGGTTAGACCTCCTCAACTGTGACGAGGTGGCGCACCACGTTGATCAGACCGCGGTTCTGGGCATTGTCCTCGCGGACAACCGTCTGACGGATGCCCTTCAAGCCGAGGGTGCGCAGCGAGTTCCGCTGATTCTGCTTGGTACCGATGGTGCTCTTGATCTGAGTGACCTTGAGTTCGGCCATTACTTCACGCTCCCAGCCTGTGCGCGCGCACGCAGCATGCCGGCGGGTGCCACGTCTTCGAGGGGGAGACCGCGGCGAGCCGCAACTTCCTCGGGACGCTGCAGACCCTTGAGCGCAGCAACGGTCGCATGCACGACATTGATGGCGTTGTCGCTACCGAGCGACTTCGACAGGATGTCGTGGATACCGGCGCACTCCAGCACGGCACGCACCGCGCCACCGGCGATGACACCGGTACCGGGGCTTGCCGGACGCAGCATGACGACGCCCGCTGCGGCCTCACCCTGAACCGGGTGCGTGATGGTGCTGCCGATCATCGGAACGCGGAAGAAGCTCTTGCGAGCCTCCTCGACGCCCTTCTGGATGGCCGCAGGAACTTCCTTGGCCTTGCCGTAGCCGACGCCGACGAGTCCGTTGCCGTCGCCCACGATCACCAGAGCGGTGAAGCTGAAGCGACGACCACCCTTGACGACCTTCGACACGCGGTTGATCGTGACGACGCGCTCGATGTGGTTCGACTTCTCGGCCGACTGTCCGCCGCGACGATCGTCGCGACCGCCACCACGACGGTCGCCGCCGCCGCGGTTGTCCCCGGTGTTGGGGCCATTCTGTCCGGCGGGTCCGCTTCCGCCGTCACGCCTCTGACGTCCCGGCATCAGGCTGTCCTTCCGTTCATGTACTCGGTCTTGGTCATCAGAACTTCAACCCGCCTTCGCGAGCTGCGTCCGCAAGGGCCGCGATGCGACCGTGGTAGCCGTGTCCACCGTGGTCGAACACGACGGCCTCGACACCGGCTGCCTTCGCGCGCTCGGCGATCAGCTGACCGACCTTCGCACTGAGAGCCTTCTTGTCGCCGTCCGCTGCACGCACGTCGGCCTCGGTGGTCGACGCCGCAGCCAGGGTGTGGCCTGCGAGGTCGTCCACGAGCTGGACGTGGATGTGGCGCGAGGACCGGTTGACGACCAGGCGGGGACGCTCGGGCGTGCCGGAGACCTTCTTGCGGAGACGGAAGTGACGACGCACCTTCGACAGGCGACGCTTCGTGGACGCATCCTTGCCGAGCGGAATCCGCTTGGCTTTCTGGTTTGCAGTCTGGCTCATATCACTTACCCGTCTTTCCGACCTTGCGGCGGATCTGCTCACCCTCGTAACGCACGCCCTTGCCCTTGTACGGGTCCGGACGACGGAGACGACGGATGTTGGCCGAGATCTGCCCGACCTTCTGCTTGTCGATGCCCGACACCGAGAACTTGGTGGGCGACTCGACCGCGAAGGTGATGCCTTCCGGAGCCTCGATCGGGACCGGGTGGCTGTAGCCGAGTGCGAACTCGAGGTCCTTGCCCTTGAGAGCAACGCGGTAACCGACGCCGTGAATCTCCATCTTGGTGGTGTAACCGTCGGTGACACCGGTGATGAGGTTCTGCACCAGGGTGCGAGACAGGCCGTGCAGCGCGCGGCTGCGACGCTCGTCGTCCGGACGGGTCACGCTGAGCGTGCCGTCGTCGTTCTTCGCAATGGCAATCGGCTCGGAGATCGTCAGGGCCAGCGTGCCCTTGGGACCCTTGACCGTGACGTCCTGGCCGTCGATCGAGACGTCGACGCCGCCGGGGACGGTGACGGGAATCTTTCCAATACGCGACATTGTGGTGGCCTCCCTTACCAGACGTAGGCGAGGACTTCCCCGCCCACTCCTTGATTGGCCGCCTGGCGATCGGTGAGCAGGCCGGTGGACGTGGAAATGATCGCCACGCCGAGGCCGCCCAGAACCTTGGGCAGGTTGGTGGACTTCGCGTACACACGCAGACCGGGCTTGGAGACGCGACGCACGCCGGCAAGGCTGCGCTCACGGCTCGGGCCGTACTTCAGGTCGACGATGAGGGTCTTGCCCACCTCGGCGTCTTCGGTGCGGTAGTCGGCGATGTAACCCTCGCGCTTGAGGATCTCGGCGATGTTCGCCTTGATCTTCGAGTGGGGCAACTTCACCTCATCGTGGTACGCCGTGTTGGCGTTGCGCAGACGCGTCAAGAAGTCTGCGATGGGGTCGGTCATGGTCATGAGGTTGACCTCTACCTTTCTCACAACGGTTCCCTCTGCCGTTTCCGGCGCAGGCCTATCGCGAAGTAGGTCTTACGTTTCCCGGTCCGAGGTTACGAACCGGAAGTCTGTGGGGGTGACGCCGCCGCCGGAGAGGGCAACGGCGTCACCGGCTCACCAGGAGCTCTTGTGAACGCCGGGCAGCTCGCCGGCGTGCGCCATCTCACGGACGCAGATTCGGCACAGGCCGAACTTGCGGAACACCGAGTGCGGACGGCCGCAGCGCTGGCAGCGGGTGTAGGCGCGCACCGCGAACTTGGGCTTCTTGTTGGCCTTGTTGACCAATGCCTTCTTAGCCATTAGCTCAGTTCTCCTTGAACGGGAAGCCGAGGTGCTTCAGCAGGGCACGGCCTTCTTCGTTGTTGGTCGCGGTGGTCACCACGGTGATGTCCATGCCGCGCGGGCGGTCGATCTTGTCCACGTCGATCTCGTGGAACATCGACTGCTCGTTCAGGCCGAACGTGTAGTTGCCGTTGCCGTCGAACTGGTTGCCCGACAGGCCGCGGAAGTCCCTGATGCGGGGAAGCGCGACGGACACGAGACGGTCCAGGAACTCCCACATGCGGTCGCCACGCAGCGTGACGCGGGCACCGATCGGCATTCCCTCGCGGAGCTTGAACTGCGCGATGGACTTGCGTGCCTTGCGGATCTCGGGCTTCTGACCGGTGATCAGAGCGAGATCGTTGACGGCACCGTTGATCAGCTTGGCGTCGCGCGCGGCGTCACCGACACCCATGTTGACGACGACCTTGACGACGCCGGGGATCTGCATCACGTTGGCGTAGTCGAACTCGGTGTTCAGCGCAGCCTTGATCTCCTCGCGGTAGCGAGTCTTCAGGCGCGGCTGGATCTTGTTCTCAGTGGAGGTCATGTCAGATGTCCTTCCCGTTCTTCCGGGAAATCCGAACGCGCTTGCCGGACTCTTCGTCGGTCCGGTAGCCCACGCGAGTGGGGTTGCCGTCCGAGTCGACGACCGCGACGTTGGAAACGTGGATCGGGGCTTCCTGCGTGACGATGCCGCCGGAGGAAGCTCCGCGCTCGTTCGCGGAAACCGCGGTGTGCTTCTTGATGCGGTTCACGCCTTCGACGAGGACCTTGTTGGTCGCGGGGTAGGCCTGGATGACCTTGCCCTTCGCGCCCTTGTCCTTGCCGGCGATGACCAGCACGGTGTCACCCTTGTGCACCTTCATCACAGCACCTCCGGGGCGAGCGAGACGATCTTCATGAACTTCTTCTCACGCAGCTCACGGCCGACGGGGCCGAAGATGCGGGTGCCACGGGGATCGTTGTCCGGCTTGATGAGGACGGCGGCGTTCTCGTCGAACTTGATGTACGACCCGTCCGGACGGCGACGTTCCTTGGTGGTACGGACGATGACGGCCTTGACGACCTCGCCCTTCTTAATGTTTCCACCCGGGATGGCGTCCTTGACGGTGGCGACGATGATGTCACCGATCCCGGCGTAGCGGCGAGACGAACCACCGAGAACGCGGATGCAGAGAATCTCCTTGGCACCCGTGTTGTCGGCGACGCGCAGCCGCGACTCCTGCTGAATCACTTACTTCTCCTTGACCTGGACTGTTGCACGGCAGATTTCCGACCCGACGTGCGCGGTCTGCACCCGTGCCCTGCGAGAGGGGCCGCCCGGGTGGGCGGCACAACGGTGGGGTTGCCGTGCGTCTGCCGCAAGGCAACCCCACCATCGTACTGGATGCATAATTCGGTTTCTTACTTGGCCTTCTCGAGGACCTCGACGAGACGCCAGTGCTTGGTCGCGGACAGCGGACGGGTCTCCATCAGCTGCACGCGGTCACCGATGCCTGCGACGCCGTTCTCGTCGTGCGCCTTCACCTTGCTGGTGCGCCGGATGATCTTGCCGTAGAGCGGGTGCTTGACCCGGTCCTCGAGCTCGACCACGATCGTCTTCTCCATCTTGTCGGAGACGACGTATCCGGTGCGGACCTTGCGGCTGCCGCGCTCTTCAGTGCTCACTGCTTTTTCCTCACTCATGCCGCGTCACCTGCGTCCGGACCAACGGCCAGCCCGAGCTCACGCTCACGCAGAACGGTGTAGATACGCGCGATCTCGTGACGAACGGTACGAAGTCGACGGTTGTTGTCCATCTGACCCGTGGCCATCTGGAAACGAAGGTTGAACAGCTCTTCCTTCGACTCACGAAGCCGGGTGACCAGCTCTTCTTCGGTGAGCTCGCGGAGCTCTGCGGCTGGGGTTCCAGTAGCCATCAGAACTGCTCCTCCCTTGTCACGATCCGGCACTTGCACGGGAGCTTGTGCATCGCGCGGCGCAGGGCCTCACGAGCGATCTCCTCATTGGGGTAGCTCATCTCGAACATCACGCGACCGGGCTTGACGTTCGCGATCCACCACTCGGGCGAACCCTTACCGGAACCCATGCGGGTTTCGGCCGGCTTCTTGGTGAGGGGGCGATCCGGGAAGATGTTGATCCAGATCTTGCCGCCACGCTTGATGTGCCGGGTCATGGCGATACGAGCGGACTCGATCTGCCGGTTGGTGATGTAGGCCGGCTCGAGAGCCTGGATGCCGTAGTCACCGAAGGTCACCTGGGTTCCACCCTTGGCGGCACCCGAACGGCTCGGATGGTGCTGCTTGCGGTGCTTGACCCGCCGTGGGATCAACATGCGTCAGCCCTCCTTCTGTTCAGTCGTAGCGGGTGCATCGGCGGTGGCGGTCGCTGCGCGGCCGGCCTCGGTGCTGGTCGCGGTGGTGCCGGTGGCACCGGAACGACGGGGACGGCTCGGACGCTCACGGCGCGGGCGGTCGCCTGCGGGAGCAGCCACGTTGGCGGCCAGCTCACGCTTGCCACCGACGATGTCGCCCTTGTAGATCCAGACCTTCACGCCGATGCGGCCGAAGGTGGTCTTGGCCTCGTAGAGGCCGTAGTCGATGTCCGCGCGAAGCGTGTGCAGCGGCACACGGCCTTCGCGGTAGAACTCCGACCGGGACATCTCGGCGCCGCCGAGACGACCGGAGCACTGAACGCGGATTCCCTTGACGTTCGGCTGACGCATGGCCGACTGGATGGCCTTGCGCATGGCGCGACGGAAGGCGACACGGTTCGAGAGCTGCTCGGCCACACCCTGTGCGACGAGCTGAGCCTCGGCCTCGGCGTTCTTGACCTCGAGGATGTTCAGCTGGACCTGCTTGCCGGTCAGCTTCTCGAGCTCGGAACGGATGCGATCGGCTTCGGCGCCGCGGCGGCCGATGACGATGCCCGGGCGAGCGGTGTGGATGTCCACACGCACACGGTCACGGGTGCGCTCGATCTCGACCTTCGCGATGCCCGCGCGCTCCATGCCGGTGGCGAGGAGCTTACGGATCGCGACGTCTTCCTTGACGTACTCCGCGTACTGCTTGTCTGCGTACCAGCGAGACTTCCAGTCGGTGGTGATGCCGAGGCGGAAGCCGTGCGGGTTGATTTTCTGGCCCACTACTGAGCACTTCCCTTCCGGCGATTACGGGTCGATGTTCCGGTCTTCGGCAGGCTCTCCACGATCACGGTGATGTGACTGGTGCGCTTGCGGATACGGAACGCACGTCCCTGTGCACGCGGCTGGAACCGCTTGAGGGTCGCGCCCTCGTCCACGAACGCCGTGGCGACGACAAGCGTGCTCGGGTCGAGGTCGAGGTTGTTCTCGGCGTTGGCTGCTGCGGAGGCGATCACCTTGGCGACCGGCTCGCTCGCTGCCTGCGGCGCGAACTTCAGGATGTTCAGGGCGTCTTCAACCGAACGCCCGCGGACCAGGTCCACAACACGACGCGCCTTCATCGGCGTGACGCGCACGTGGCGCGCTACTGCCTTGGCGGTCGGGTTGGCGGTTTCGGTGTTGCTCATCGCCTCTTCGCCTTCCGATCATCCTTGATGTGACCCTTGAACGTGCGGGTCGGTGCAAACTCTCCGAGCTTGTGTCCGACCATCGAGTCGGAAACGAACACGGGGACGTGCTTGCGGCCGTCGTGAACCGCAAACGTGTGGCCGATGAAGTCCGGGATGATCGTGGAACGACGGGACCAGGTCTTGATGACCTGCTTGGTTCCCTTTTCGTTCTGCACGTCCACCTTCGCGAGGAGGTGGTCATCGACGAACGGGCCCTTCTTGAGGCTGCGTGGCATCCTTCACTCCCTCCTAGCGCTTGTTCTTGCCGGTACGGCGACGACGGACAATGAGCTTGTCGCTCGCCTTGTTCTTGCGGGTGCGGCCCTCGGGCTTGCCCCACGGGCTGACCGGGTGGCGACCACCGGAGGTCTTACCCTCACCACCACCGTGCGGGTGGTCGACCGGGTTCATCACGACACCACGGACGGTCGGGCGCTTGCCCTTCCAGCGCATACGGCCGGCCTTGCCCCAGTTGATGTTCGACTGTTCGGCGTTGCCGACCTCACCGATCGAGGCGCGGCAGCGAACGTCGACACGACGGATTTCGCCGGACGGCATACGCAGCGTGGCGTAGGTGCCTTCCTTACCGAGCAGCTGGATGCTGGATCCGGCCGAGCGGGCCATCTTGGCGCCGCCACCCGGGCGGAGTTCCACCGCGTGGATGGTGGTACCCGTCGGGATGTTGCGCAGGGGCAGGTTGTTGCCGGGCTTGATGTCGGCGCCTGCGCCGGACTCGACCGGAGCACCCTGAACCAGGCCCTTGGGGGCGATGATGTAGCGCTTCTCGCCGTCCGCGTAGTGCAGCAGGGCGATACGCGCGGTGCGGTTGGGGTCGTACTCGATGTGAGCGACCTTGGCCGGCACGCCGTCCTTGTCGTTGCGACGGAAATCGATCAGCCGGTAGGCGCGCTTGTGTCCGCCACCCTTGTGCCGGGTGGTGATACGACCGTGTGCGTTACGTCCACCGCGTCCGTGGAGCGGGCGAACCAGCGACTTCTCGGGGGTCGACCGAGTGATCTCGGCGAAGTCCGAGACGCTCGAGCCACGACGGCCCGGGGTAGTCGGCTTGTACTTACGGATTGCCATGAGTCTTCTCGTCCTCTATGTCTCGTCAAGTCCCGGGCGCTTTACGCGACCGGTCCTCCGAAGATCTCGATGGGCTTGCTGTCGGCCGAGAGGGTCACGAGCGCGCGCTTGGTGTCCTTGCGCTTGCCGTAACCGAACCGGGTCCGCTTGCGCTTGCCCTGACGGTTGGCGGTGTTGACGCTGGTCACGGTGACGCCGAAGATCTTCTCGACGGCAATCTTGATCTGCGTCTTGTTCGAGTCCGGGTGCACCAGGAAGGTGTAGGTGCCTTCCTCGATCAGTCCGTAGGACTTCTCGGAGATGACCGGGGCGAGCAGGATGTCGCGGGGATCGGCGATGGTGCTCACTTGCCCTCCTCCTTGTTCTCTTCCTGGGCGGTCTCGGCGGGCCCGTGGATGAACGCGTTCAGCGCCTCGACGCTGAACACGACGTCATCGCTGTTGAGCACGTCGTAGGTGTTGAGCTGGTCGGGTGCGATGGGGTGCACGCCGTCCAGGTTCTGCACGCTCTTCCAGGCCGCGATGTCCTCGCGTCCGACGACGAGCAGGACCTTCTTGCGATCCGAGATCTCGCCGAGGAAGGTGCGGGCAGTCTTCGTGGACGGAGTCTGACCGGCAACCAGTTCGGTGATCACGTGGATGCGCTCGTTGCGGGCCCGGTCGGAGAGGGCTCCGCGCAGGGCGGCGGCCTTCATCTTCTTGGGAGTCCGCTGGCTGTAGTCGCGCGGCTGCGGGCCGTGGACGGTGCCACCGCCGGCGAACTGCGGTGCACGGGTCGAGCCCTGACGAGCGCGGCCGGTGCCCTTCTGGCGGTACGGCTTCTTGCCACCGCCGCGAACCTCGCCGCGGGTCTTGGTGGCGTGGGTGCCCTGGCGTGCAGCAGCGAGCTGCGCGACGACAACCTGGTGGAGAAGCGCGATGTTGGCAGGCGCGTCGAAGATCTCCGCGGGGAGATCGACGGTGCCGTTGGTCTTGCCGCCGGCGACCTTGACGTCCAACGTCAGCTTGGTCGTCGATGTCTCGGTGCTGGTCATGCTCGTGCACCACCCTTCACTGCACTCTTGACGATCACGAGGCCACCCTTGCGGCCGGGGATCGCACCCTTGATCAGCAGCAGGCCGTTCTCGGCGTCCACCTTGTGAACGGAGAGGTTCTGCGTCGTGATGCGGTCGCTACCCATGCGGCCGGACATGCGCATGCCCTTGAACACGCGGCCCGGAGTGGCGCAACCACCGATGGAACCGGGGCGACGGTGAACGGCCTGCGCACCGTGCGACGCACCCTGACCGGCGAAGCCGTGGCGCTTCATGGTTCCGGCGAAGCCCTTACCCTTGCTGGTTCCGGTGACGTCGACGTAGGCGCCGTCCTCGAAGACCTCGGCGGTAAGTTCCTGGCCGACCTCGTACTCCGAGGTGTCGGCAACGCGGAGCTCCACAACGTGGCGGCGCGGGGTGACGCCGGCCTTGGCGAACTGGCCGGAAGTCGGCTTGTTCACCTTGCGCGGGTCGATGGCGCCGAACGCGAGCTGCACGGCGCTGTAGCCGTCACGCTCTTCGGTACGAATCTGGGTCACGACGTTCGGTCCGGCCTTCACGACGGTGACCGGAACGACCCGGTTGTTCTCGTCGAAGACCTGGGTCATGCCGAGCTTGGTGCCCAGGATTCCCTTGATCTTGGTATCAGTCATTGTTTTTGTCTCCGCCGCGCTCACTGAATGTTGACGTCGACGCTGGCCGGAAGGTCGATGCGCATGAGCGCGTCAACCGTCTTGGGCGTCGGGTCGAGGATGTCGATAAGCCGCTTGTGAGTACGCATCTCGAAGTGCTCGCGCGAGTCCTTGTACTTGTGCGGCGAGCGGATGACGCAGTACACGTTCTTTTCGGTCGGCAACGGCACGGGTCCAACGACGCGGGCCCCGGTACGGGTCACCGTCTCGACGATCTTGCGCGCTGACGCGTCGATCGCCTCATGGTCGTAGGCCTTGAGCCTGATGCGGATCTTCTGTCCCGCCACGCTTAGTGTCCTTTTCTTGCCGCGTTTCGTAGTCCCACCCGAGTCGGGCCGAACTACCTCGTCTGCACAGTCCCTTACCTGGGCCGCAACTGTCCGAACGCTAGGCGACCGGGACACACCCCGATCCGCTGCCGCTGTTCATCTGTCATGGTTCTCCGGTACACGCGGTCGGGCGTGTCGCCCTCCCACTCATTCTCCGACCCGGAACTTTTCAGCTTTTCGGGCCGGGAACGCGTACCGGATGCACTCGAATTCGAGTGCCAGTAGGTACTGCTTCCGTCTTGCATGTGGCCGCGAGCAGGTCATAGTGATCTACACCGCGACGTTTCACCCCACCTGTTTCGGGCCGCAAACGATCGCGTCCCAGACAAGGCAACCCGACCAGTATGCCGTACCGGGCGGGAGACTTCAAACCGGGCTCCATCCCTCCCGCCATCGCCCGAACTTACTCTGAAGTAAGATGTGGCGATGACGACCTCGAGTCCCACGTACGCCGCGTGGCAGAAGCTCCCCGACAACGCGCTCGGACATGCCCTCTTCTCCGTCGGCATGTGTCTCCGCGTCCCCTACTTCGGCTCGGTACTCCCCCGCGTCGTCGAGATGCGGCCCGGCCGCTGCGAGGTCCGCGCCCCGAAATGGTGGGGCGTCCGCAACCACCTGGGCACGTTCCACGCGATCGCGGCGTGCAATCTCGCCGAGGCCGCCATGGGCATGCTGTCCGAGGCGACCGTGCCCTCGACCCACCGGTGGATCCCGAAATCGATGACGGTCGACTACCTCGCCAAGGCGAACGGAACGCTGCGCGCCGTCGCGGAACTGCCGGACCTGCCGGACTTCACCGCGATCACCGCGGGCGCCGACGTCGTCGTGCCGGTGCGCATTTTCGACGGACAAGGGGTAGAAGTGGTCCACGCCGACATCACGACGTGGGTCACGCCGCGGTAGAACGCGAAAGGCGCATGTCGAAGGTCACATTCGTCCTGGAGTTCGCGGAAGCGACCCGAATTGCCGTGTGGCACATCCCCGGAGCCGGAACGTCGCGGCACAGCACGACCTTCCGGCCGGACGGGACGGGTTTCCGCGGTGCTCGCCGAGGCCGAAGTGGTACAGACGTCCGGCATTCATCGCGTACCTGTCTTCACGCGTTACAGAAGATTTCCCCTCCCGTTCCTCGGACGCGAAGGTGTTCCCCGGTCTGCCTTGATCACCCTCTTCGCGTGACATACTCGGGACATGCCAGCAGCTGACACCGCCGTTCTTGTCGAGGGAATCGAGAAATCCTTCGGTGACGTAGCAGCGTTGCGGGGTGTGAGCTTCGAGGTGCCCCGCGGCACGGTCCTGGGCATCCTGGGCCCCAACGGCGCAGGGAAGACCACCACCGTCAACGTGCTGTCCACTCTGCTGCGACCCGATGCGGGCCGCGCGTTCGTCGCCGGCCACGACGTCGTCGAGGAGTCGGCGAACGTCCGTCGCAGCATCATGATGACGGGCCAGTACGCCGCACTCGACGAGTCGCTGACCGGCCGCGAGAATCTGGTGCTCTTCGGCCGCCTGATGGGCCTGCCCAAGGCGTCCGCGAAATCGCGCGCGCAGGACCTACTGACACAGTTCGATCTGATCGAGGCCGGCGACCGGAAGGTGTCCGGATATTCCGGAGGTATGCGCCGGCGGGTCGACATCGCCTGTGGCCTGGTGATCCGCCCCGAGGTGGTGTTCCTCGACGAGCCCACCACCGGCCTCGACCCCCGCAGCCGTCAGGGCGTGTGGTCCCTCGTGTCCGCGCTGAAGGAGCAGGGCATCACGATCCTGCTGACCACGCAGTACCTCGAAGAGGCCGACCTGCTGAGCGACAACATCGTCGTCATCGACAAGGGCACCGTGATCGCCGAGGGCACGGCCGACGAACTGAAGGCCCGGACCGGCGGAAGCTATTGCGAGGTCGTCCCGGTGAGTCTCGACGACCTGCCGCGCGTCCGGGAGATCCTCACGAGCCTGTGCCCACCCGGCCGGGTCATCGAAGAAGGCACCGACCGGTTGTCGATTCCCGCCGAACACGGCGCCCAGACCCTCGCCGAGGTTCTGCGCCGCCTCGACCTCGCCGGGGTCACACTCGCCGACATCGCCCTGCGGCGCCCGTCCCTCGACGACGTCTTCCTCTCCCTCACCGGTCACGTCCGCGTCGACGAGAGCCTGCCGTCGTGACGGCGCCCGCCCAGCTCGGATTCGAGAGTGCCCTCGAGGGCAGGCACCGGCGACCACATCCCTCGACCGTCCAGCAGTGGATTGCGCTGTCCCAGCGGAACCTGCACACGATGTGGGTATTCGGTCAGTTCTTCATCGCGGTATTGGCGCCGTTGATCTTCACCATCGGCTTCTACCTACCGCTGCGCCTGGTGATGAAGTTCCAGGGCATCGACTACGCGCAGTTCGTCATGCCGATCATCGTCCTGCAGGCCATGGCGTTCACCGCGATCTCGGCGGCGCACCGCGCGGCCACCGAGGCGTCGAACGGAATGAACGCCCGGTTCCAGACGATGCCGGTCGGGGCGGCGGTCCCACTGGCATCGCGCATGACCGCGTGCCTCGTGCACTCGACGATCTCTCTGGTCGCCGCGATCGGATACGGATATGCGATCGGCTTCCGGTTCGCAGGCGGCTTCGCGCTGACCGCGGCGTTCTGCGGTCTGGCGATGCTGATCGGGTTCACGCTCACGACGGGCGCCGACGCACTCGGCACCCTGACCCGGAGCCCCGAGGTCACCAGTCAGGCGTTGACACTCCCCCAGTTGATCCTCGGCATGTTCTCCTCGGGTTTCGTTCCGGTGACGCAGTTCCCGGAGTGGGCACAGGGCTTCGTGCGGAATCAGCCCATCTCGCAGTTCTCCTCGTCCATGCGTGCCATGACGGAAGGCACGATCACGTTCCAGCAGCTGACACCCACCCTGTTGTGGTGCGGAGGGCTGGCACTGGTCTTCATTCCGTTGTCGATCTGGTCGAATGTGAGGCGCGGATGACCACCGAGTACCGATCCGACACACCGGCGACGGTGACATTCCCCGAGGTGCTCGAACCCCACCCGGAGAACTCCTTCGCCGCGCTCTTCTCACACAGCCTGCTGCAGACCAGACGACTTCTGCTCCGCTGGGCGCGCGACCCGTACACCATGCTTCAGGCGATCGTGTACCCGTCGTTGATGTTGCTGATGTTCTGGGCGGTGCTCGGGATCTCGATCACCAAGGCCACCGGGGTCAACAGCGTGTACGGGACCGTTCCGATGATCACGCTCGTCGGCGCGATGTTCGGATCCATCGCGGGCGGTCTGTCGCTGAAGAAGGAATGGGCGGACGGGCTTCTGAGCCGGTTCTGGGTGCTGCCCGTGCACCGCGCGTCGGGCCTGCTGAGCCGCCTGATGGCCGAATCCGTGCGGATCGTGCTCACCACGGTGCTGATCATCGCCGTCGGTTTCGCCATCGGGTTCCGGTTCGATCAGGGCATTCTCGCCGGTATCGCATTGATGCTGCTGCCGCTGCTGTTCGGGGTGAGTTTCGCGACGATGGTGACCGCACTCGCCGTCAACGCGGCGAAGGCGCCGCTCGTCGAACTCCTCTCCCTGCTGTGCACGCTTCTGCTGTTCTTCAACTCGGGATTCGTACCCACCGGCGCCTACCCCACCTGGCTTCAGCCGTTCGTGGAGAACCAGCCGATGTCGTGCGCAATCGACGCGATGAAGGGACTGTCGATGGGCGGACCCGTCGCGGAACCACTGCTCAAGACCGTCGCATGGTCGCTTGCCGGGCTGCTGATCTTCACCTACCCCGCAGTGCGCGGCTATCGCCGGGCCGCGGGCAACCCGGCGTAGCCCCCTCTCATCCCCCCGAGTTCAGAAGAGTCTGATGCCCGCCAACCGGTGACGCACCGCCGTTGCAGGCGTCAGCAGCCAGTCGACCGTCTCGACGATCCTGCCGACGCGCATCAGTAGCTCGTCGAGATCCTGCTCCGTTGCCGCCAGCGACCCGACGACGCCGTCCACCGACCGGACCGTGCCGGCGAAGGTGTCGAGGCCGTCGGCGAACCTGTCCAGCAACGCGTCGAACCTGCCCAGCACGCGGGCGAATTCGTCGAGGGACGTCCCGATCTCGTGTGCCACCCCGTCGACGCGGCCGATCGTGACGTCGGCATTGAGTGCGGCCTGGGTGAGTCTTCTGATACGGCCGGCCGTGTCGACGCCGGCCGCCGCGTCACCCGTCGGTCTACTCATCGATGTTCTCTCCTCGGCTCGTGCGCGGACCTAGCGCGGGGTGTGCCCCGTGAGTGGGGGTTCGATCACCAGCGGATCGTCCGCGGCCGGCGGTCCGTAGACGCCGCCGTTCCTCGTCGCGTTCTCCTGACCCAGGTCGTCCGGTCGTGGAACGTTCACGGCGCCCCGCTGCTCCAGGTACTGCTGCGACTGGCACGTCCAATCCAGGGCGGGCCGACTCGGTTCCGCGTCGGTCACCAGACGGCGCGGGGCGTCGTACACGCACATCGGCCCCTGCGTTCCGACCAGGAGAAGGTCGGCGAGTCCGCCCTTCTCGATCGACGCGATCTTCGGCAGCGCGCCGGGCATGATCGTCAGGCCGTAGTCGAGGGAGGGTGTGCGGTCACCGACGATCCGGGTGGGGAGAACCAGATTCGCCATCAGGGCGCCCAGTGAGTCCCGATTTCCCGACAGCAACGAGTCCAGGCTGGCCATCGTCTGCGGCGAGCGCCCGAGCAGGTCGACGAGCGCGGAGTCGTGGGCCCGCAACTGTTCGAGGACGCTCCGGGCGGTGCTCGCCGATTCCGGCAGAGCGGCGGCGAGACCGTCCGCGGTGTCCAGGAGCGGCATGCCCTCGTTCACGATGGTCGACAATGCGTCGGTGCGGGTTTCGAGTGTCCGGGCGATCTCGGCGGAACCGTCGAGCAGGTTCTGCAGGTCGGGTCCCGTGCCCCCGAAGGCGGTGCCGAACGTGTCGGCCAGCGACGACAGAGCGGTGACGTCCATCGAGTTCACGAGGTTGGTGGTTTCGACGAGGGTCGCGTCGAGCGAGCGCGGGATTCCTTCCTCCGGAACCTCGACGACGTCGCCGTCCGCGAGGTACGGCGGGTCCGCGCCGTCGGGCATGATGTCGAGCGCCTGGATGCCGATCGCGTTCTCGGTGGTGATCTTCGCGGTCGAACCGGCAGGCACCCGGGTTCCGGGATGCAGTTCGATGCCGAGGACGACGCCCGTCCCTTCGGGGTTCACGTCGACGGAGCTGATCGTGCCCACTCCGACGCCGCGATAATTGACGGACGCTCCCTGGGCGAGGCCGGCGGCGTGGTCGAGCCGGGCACTCAGGTGAATGGGACTTCCGAACGTGTCCGGGCCGGCGACGTACCTCAGCCCGAACAGCATCGCGGCGATCGAGATCACGAGGAACAGGACCAACTGCGCCACCACGTGACGTGTCATCATCGGACGCCTCCGCCGAGTACCTCGGGCAGCGTGCGGGCTTCCGGCACCTCGAGCGGAGCCGATCCGGTGAGCAACTTGGCGATGACGGCGGTGACGTCGAACGTTCCGTCGAACGTCGTGTAGTCGCCGGGTGTGGCCGCGGCGAATCCGCCGAGGAACGTCGCCACCGAATTCAACGTCGGCGCGAGTTGTGACTCGAACCCGTCGAGTGCCGTGAGCACGGCTCCCGCGTCGCTGATCTCGGCCGACAGTTCGGATCCGGCGCTGCCGAGGACGTGCTGTGCCTCGCGACTGAGACGGGACGCCTCCCCCATCAGCGCGACGATCTGATCTCGTTGCGACACCAGGAGATCCACTGCAGGCGCGAGGCCGGTCATTGCCCGATCGAGGGTCGGTTGCCCCGCGGCGAGTTCCGCCGCGAAGGCATTGGACGCCACCATCGCCCGGTCGAGTTCGTCCCGATGGTCGTCGACGACGCCCAGTGTGTCGTTCAGCATGTCCACCAGTTCCCGGACCTTGTCCGAGCGGCCCGTGAAGGCGACGGTCAATTCGTTCATGATGGCGTGCATCTGGTCGATGCCGCTGCCGTTCAGCACGGTGGCCAGCGCGGCCAGGCCGCTCTCGATGTCGGGACCGCGCGACGTCCGATCCGAGGGGATGGTGTCGCCCTCGCTCATCGGCGCGCCCGCCGCGTCCCCGACGTCGAGCCGGACGAAGGGATTGCCGAGGGCCGTGGGCAATTCGATCCGGGCCGTCGCATCCCGCGGTATCGGGACGTCGTCGCGGATCCGCATCTCGATGTGAGCGGTGAAGTCCCGGGTCGACACGTCCGAGACACGGCCCACCACCTCCTGACCCACCCGGACCTCGGCGCCTGGGACCACGCGATCGACTCCGTCGAACTGCGCGGAGATCTGATACGACGGACCGTCCGGCGAACGGCCCACCGACAGATCCTGCAGGCTCAGCGAACACCCTGCGGCGGGCAGCGTCACACCGACGATCAGCGCCGCCGTCAGCGACTTCGTTTTCGTCCGGATCGTCATCGTCCTCCGACCATGAGTTCGCGCAACCCGAACGGGTCGGACATGCTGGGCGGAAATTGAATCGGGTTGGTGATTCCCGCTCCGCGGCAGAGGATCGGATCGACTACCGCGCAGAGCGGGGACGTCGGCTCGGCCTGCGCCAGGTTGGTGGAGATGTTCAGCCGGATGCGGGCGCGCTGGTCCGGGGTGACCGCGCGCTGAATGTTGTCGATCAGCAAGGGCACCAGATCCATGATCTCGGCGAGGTCGGTCTCGTGCCTCTGCAGCACCTCGCTCACTCCGGCGAGGTTGTCGATGCCGGCGGCGACGTCGCCGCCCCTGGCGGACACGAGTTGGTCGATCTGGTTCAGCAGCGCGGACAACTGGTTCACCGTGTCGCCGATCGCGAACTGCTGGCCGGCGAACTCGTCCCCGATCGCGGTGAGCGAACCGGCGAGTGAATCGACCTGCGCCTGACGCGACGAGATCGTGTTCACGAGCACCTCGAGGTTGTCGACGAGCGCGCCGACGTCCGCGCTGTTGCCTGCGATCACCGAACTCGCCTGCGACAGTGTGCGGATGGCGTCGTTCATCGCGGGACCGAGGCCGTCCGTGGACGCGGCGGCAGCGGAGATCGCGGCGCCGGCGTCGCCTCCGTCCGGGCCGAGCGCCTCGACGACGGTGTCGACGCTGTCCATCAACTGGTCCCAGGTGATGGGCGAATGACTGCGTTCGGGTGGAATGGTCTGCCCACTCTCGAACACCGGGCCGCCGGTGTACGCGGGACCGAGTTCCACGAAGCGCTCACCGATCGCGGACGTCACCAGCACGTACGCGTTCGCGTCCGCGGGCAGCACGACGTCCGACGCGACGGACATCGTGACCATCACGGTCGCACCTCTCGGCTCGACCGCCTCGACGGTGCCCACCGGAACACCGAGCACCGAGACCTTGGTGCCGGGGAACACGCCGTTGACGTAGGCGAATTCGGAATGCACGACGGTGGACGAGGTGCGGAAGATCAGCAGCCAGCCGGCCACGACGATCGCCACCACGAGGGCGAGCACGCCGCCGATCCCGGCGGCCCTGCGCGCGATGCCCGCGTTCACGAGCACCCCGTGATCAGCCCGACGACGCAGAGCAGGTTATCGGCGATCACGGCCGACGGCGCCGAGACGTCGGCCCAGTCACCGGTCCCGGTCGCGTTCACGAGTGCCCTCGCGGCCGGCGCACCCGTGGTCAGGAGCGCGTCGAGGTTCGCGAGGTTGGCCTGCAGCCGGTCCGTCACCTGTCTCGCGTTCGCGAGCAGTGAATCCAGCTCGGCGGTGTTCTCGCCCAGGAACTGGGATGCCTGTGCGACGAGCGCCTGGAGATCGTCGACCATCTGGCGGATGGCCGCACGCCGGGTGGCGAGCGTGTTCATCACGACGTCCGCGTTGCCGAGCAGGGTGGTGAGCTGATCTTGCTGACCGACCAGCACGTCCGTGAGGGTCCGCGAGCTGTCGAGTAGTTGCGTGACCTGATCGGCGTTCTTCGCCAGGATCGCGGACGCCGCACTCACACCCGCCAGTGCCTCCCGGTTGAGGTTCGCGTCCTGCGGCAACGTGTCCGTCACGACAGCGAGCATCTTCTGCAGTCCCCCGAGATCCAGTTCGTCCGCCGTCTCGATCGCGGACGACCCGATGTCGTCGAGTGAGTACGGAACGCTGGTGCGGCGGAGTGGAATCACCCCGTCGTCCTCCAGGTCTCCCGGCCCCGACGGTGCCACGTCCAGGTATCGCTTGCCGAGGATGGTCGACAGCTTCACCCCCGCGGACGTCGTCGATCCGAGGTGACGTTCACCGTCGAGCCGGAAGTGCACGACCACGTGATCGCCCGCCAGGACCACTCCGGTGACCCGGCCGGCGGGGACACCCGCCACGTACACGTAGTCCGAATCGGTCAGGCCCGCCGCGTTCGCGAGTTCGGCCGTGTAGCCGTCGGTCCGCACGGCGAAGCTCACCCGCGGGATCACCAGAACCAGCGCCAGCGCCAGTGTTGCCGCGAGAATTCCTGCGATCCCGACGATCAGCGGGTTGACGGGCCGCACTCGCTGATTTCCGGCCAGCGAGTCCCAGACGTCGCGCACCTTTTCGGTGACACTCATTGGCAGTACCTCGAATGCAGGTCGGGACCGAGGGCGCCTTCGCGACCGTCGACGTTGACGATGAAGGTGCACAGGTAGATGTTGAGCCACGAGCCGTACGAGCCCGAGCGGTCGACGGACGAGAAGAATTGCGGCATGGCCACCATCAGGTGATCGAATTCCGGGTTGGCGCCCAGCATCGCCCCCGTCAGCGAATGGAGCTGTTGCACGGTGCGGCTGAGTTCCGGGACGCGCCCGTCCACGATCTGCAGCGCCGAGCGGCTCACCGCCGCACTCTGATCGAGGGTGTCCATGAGAACCTCGTTGTTCTCGGCGAGCATTCCGGTGAACTGGGTGAGGCTGTCGACGAGGTGGGACAGCTCGGGACCCCGCGCCGCCGCCGTGCCCACCACCACCTCGAGGTTGCGGATGAGATCGCCGATCAGCTGGTCGTGATTCGCCAGGTTACCGGTGACGTCGGCCACCCTGCGCAGCAAAGTTTCCATGCTCGTCTTCCTGCCGTCGAACACTGCGACGACTTCGGTGGCGAGTGCGTTGACCTGTTTCGGGTCGATGGCGTCGAACAGTGGCTTGAATCCGTTGAAGAGACTGGTGAGATCGAGTGCGGGCGACGTTCGGTCGAGCGGGATCGTGTCGCCCTCCCCGAGCGTGCCCTCGCCCGACGGCCCGGCCGCGAGATCGAGATACCGGACCCCCAGCAGGTCGCCGTATCGGATGGCGACGGTGGTGTCGGCGGGAAGTTCCTGATCGCGCTGCACCTCGAAGTCCACCAGGGCGGCAGCACTTCCGGCGTCGCCGTCGACGATGTCGATCGAATCGACGCGTCCCACCCGCACGCCGGCGATGGTGACGTCGCTGCCGGGAGTGACACCCTGGGCGTCGGTGAACAACGCCTTGTACGTCACGGTCTGCCCCTCGACCGGCACCCGCAGAGTGTTCACCACGAGCACTGCCGAGAGGATGCCGAGAACGGCGAAGATCGCCAGTTTGATTGCCGAGTTCCGGACGCTCATCCTCCGCCACCTCCCCCGCAGTTCGGTCCGTCCACGCCGGGATACCGCGGGCAGTCGGCCGACGTGTAGGGCCGCGGGTTGGACAGGTCCGCGGCAACGCGGACCGCGAACTTGCCGGTGGAGAAGACGGCGGCGCCGGCCTCGCCGAACGGACCTGCCTCGTCGAGGGTGGCCCGCAGCAGATCGGACTTGCTGGCCATGGTGCCCAGGGTCGGCGAGACGTTCAGGGCCACCGCGATCATGTTGTCCGCGTTCTGTTCCAGTACGTCGCCGGAGTTCCTCGACACGACGAGTGAGGCGGCGAGGAAACCGGTGAAGCTGTCGGTGTTCTCGACGAGAGTGCTCGACAGGGACACCGCCGCGTCCATGGTGGCGAGGACGTCCGGTGCGGCCGCGGCCAGCTGCTCACTGATCCGGGCGATCTGCGGCGCCCGCTCCGCGACCGACTCGACGAGCGGCGCGGTCGATGTCGCCACCGTGTGGAGGCTGTCGATGGTGTGCCCCAACTGCTCGCCGCGGCCGCGTAACGCGTCCGCGACGGCGCTGAGTGCGGCCTGCATCTGCTCGGGCTTCACCCGCGACAGCATGTCGTAGACCTTCGAGTACAGGTCGTACATCTGCACGGTCTCTGCCGAGGTGTCGGGTTGCAGCCGCGCGCCGGCCTCGAGTCGGGCGCCGCCGGTTCCGGCGGTCGACACCAGCTCGACGGTCTGGTCGCCGAACAGCGTGCGGGGCACGACCCGCACCTGGACGGACGCCGGGATGTGACGCATCTGTTCCGGACGGAGACTGATGTCCATACCCGTCTCGTTCATTCCGGGGTCGACACTCGACACGGTCCCCACGGTCGCCCCCTTGTAGGACACCGTGGTGTGCGACTTCACTGCACCGGCGTCGGCCGGTAGCGTCGCTGTCACCACTGGATCGGTGACGATCGCACCGGTGCCGAAACCGACCAGCAGTGCCGATCCCAGGATCAGGACGGCCACTCCGATCACCCCCCGCACGGCGAGTGCGCCGTTGCCCGGTCCCCCCGGGCGGCCGCGCATCACGGCAACCCCAGGGCGGGGGCGGACGGGACGAGTCCCCACAGTGAGAGTGTCAGCAGCAGGTCGACGATGCCGATGGCGAGGATGCTGGTCCGCAAGGCGCGTCCGGCCGCACGGCCGACGCCCTCCGGGCCGCCGTACGCGTGGTACCCGTACGAGCAGTGGACGAGCGCGATGATCGTCGCGAACACGACAGCCTTGACGAACGAGTACACGACGTCGGTGGGTGTGAGCATGAGATGGAAGTAGTAGTCGTAGGTTCCGGCCGACTGCCCGCCGAACGTGACGATCACCAGCCGCGAAGCCAGGTACGACGACAGCAGGCCGACGATGTACAACGGGATCACACAGATCAGGCACGAGACGAGTCGTGTGCTCGCGAGGAACGGCAGCGACCGGATCGCCATCGCGTCCAGCGCGCTGATCTCCTCCGAGATGCGCATGGCTCCGAGCTGGGCGGTGAACCCGGTTCCGACCTTCGCCGCGAGCGCGATGCTGGCGATCACGGGCGCCAGTTCGCGGGTGTTGAGGATCGCTGACAGCAGTCCGGACAGGGATCCCATGCCGAGCAGGTCCAGTCCGCGCAGCCCCTCGATGCCCACCTGCGTCGCGGCGACGGCGGACATCGCGAAGACGACGCCGATCGCTCCGCCGCCGGCGAGCAGCGTGGCACCGCCGAAACTGATGTCGCCGATCTGACGCATGATGTGCCGCCAGTACTTCACGATCGCGAGGGGAACTCCGGCGATCACGCTGCCGTAGAACGTGAATTCCCGGCCCAGCCCCGTCATCAGGTCGAGGGGCTGGCGGGACCGGGCCCGCACCCAGTGCACGGCGGGCCATCTGGTGCTCACGACCATCAGTAACCACCTACCGGGACGACGAGAACGGAATAGAGCTGACTGAGCACCGTGTTGACGATGAAGACCAGGATGAAGGCCAGGACCACGGCCTCGTTGACGGCGTCGGCGACACCGCTGGGCCCGCCCTTGGCGTGCAGCCCCTTGAAGCTGGCGACTAGCGCCGACGTCACCGCGAACGCCATCGATTTGACGAGGGCGACCACGAAGTCCGACAACCGCGTGTACTGGGACAATGCGGTGAGAAAGCTTCCCGCCGAACTGTTCTGGACGACCACCTGGAAGAGGAAGCAGGCCGACACTCCGACGGCGGTGACCATCGCGCACAGTGCGACGCCGACGATCACCGCCGCGAGCACTCGCGGGACCACGAGCCGCTCGATCACGTTGAGCCCGAGTACCTCCATGGCCTCGACCTCTTCGCGGATCGTCCGCGAGCCGAGGTCGGCGCAGATCGCGGAACCTCCGACCCCGGCCAGCATCAGCGCGCAGACCAGGGCGGACGCCTGCCCGACGATCACGAACCCCACGACCGCCCCGGTGTACCCCTCGGCGCCGAGCTGACCGGCGAGGCTACCGATCGTGACGGCGATGAGGACTCCGATGGGGATCATCAACAGCAGGGCGGGCGCCGAGGTGACCGACGCGATCCGCCAGGCCTGGTCCAGCAGTTCCCGCCAGGCCAGTTTGCGCCGCACCAGAACTCGCACCGCGGCCACCGTAGTCGCGATCGAGAATCCGATGAGTGCGCCGACTTCGTTGGCGAAATGACTCACGGGCCCTTTGGCGGGTGGCAACTCGAATGTCACGCGGTCCTCCCCCGGTGCCGGTCACCGCAGAGCGGCGACCGGCCTCGAGATGGTCGATACGGGGTCAGACGACCGCGACGCCGGTTGCGCCGTGGGCCTTTCGGAGTTCGCCTTTGACGACCTTGCCGCTGGCGTTGCGGGGAAGTGCGTCGACGATCACGACGTCTTTCGGGTGCTTGTACCGGGCGAGCTTGTCGTCGAGCCACGCCGCGAGTTCGTCCACGGTCAGGTCGGATCCCTCGTCGTCGAGTGCGACGACGGCGACGGGCACCTCGGTCCACTTGGGATCGGGCCGGCCGACGACGGCGGCCTCCCGGATCCGCGGGTGTCCGAACAGGACGTTCTCCACCTCGGCGCAGTAGATGTTCTCGCCGCCGGAGATGATCATGTCCTTCTTTCTGTCGACGACGTAGACGAATCCTTCGTCGTCCTGCCGCACGAGATCTCCGGAGTGGAACCACCCACCGGCGAATGCGTCCGCCGTGGCGGCCGGGTTCTGCCAGTACTCGAGCATCATCGTCGGTCCGCGGTAGACGATTTCGCCGACGGTCCCGGGCGCGACGTCGTTCATGTCGTCGTCGACGACGCGCGTCTGGATCGTCGGGATCGGCTTGCCCACCGAACCCAGCTTGCGGATCGCGTCGTCCCCGTCGAGCACGCAGGTGATGGGCGACATCTCGGTCTGCCCGAACACCGCGACGATGAGCGCCTGCGGGAACGTGTCCGCCATGGTGCGCAGCACCGTATCCGAGGCGGGCGCCGCACCCCAGCTGATGACGCGGAGGGCGAGATCGCGACCCCGGACGGTCGGGTCGGCGCAGACGGCCTGCCACTGCACCGGCACGAGGAACACCGTCGTGATCCGCTCCTGCTCCCACACGTCGAGCATCTCGGTGGGGTTGAACGCCTTGAGCGGGTGAATCACCGTGGTGCTGCCGAGCATCAGCATCGGGGCGACGGAACCGAGTGCGGCCACGTGGAACACGGGGGACGCGAGGAATCCGATGTCGTCGCCGCGGTCGTAGCGCATCGCGCGGATGCAGGTGATGGATTGTCCGACCATGTTCGAGTGCGACAACACCGCACCCTTGGGTGTACCCGTCGTTCCGGACGTGTAGAGAATCAGGGACGGTGTGTCCTCGGGCAGATCGACGGGCGCATACGCCGGGCCGGCCTCCGACACGAGTTCTTCGTAACCGAGCACGTCGGCTTCCGTGTCGGCGCCGATGTTCACGACCAGGCTCAGTTCGGGAACGTCCTGACGCACCGCGGCGACCAGCGGCGCGAGCGCGGGCTCGGTGAACACCGCACGGGCCCCCGAGTCGCGGGCGATGAACGCGACCTCGGGCGGGGTGAGCCGGAAGTTGATGGGGACCGCGATGGCACCGAGGGCATTGATCGCGAGAACCGCTTCGAAGAACTCGGTGCGGTTGAGGGTGAGCAGCAGGACACGGTCGCCGAAGTTCACACCGCGCCGGGACAGTGCGCCGGCGAGCGCCTCTGATCGGTCGTGCAATTCGCGCCAGGTCGTACTGTGGCCGAGAAAGCGGAACGCGGCCTGATCGGGCTTCATCTCCGCGTGTGACGCAACCCAGTTGTTCCAGTGGTTGCGGCGGGATTGCAGTGGCTGCTCCAGCAGCTCGCTACGTGACGACATGTGGTGGTGGTCCCTTCGCTGTACTCGTGCCCGGCGCCCGTGTGCCTGTTCGGACCTGCACCGAGCTGTGACGAGTATTACAGATCTCGACGTCTATCGGAACAGTCTTGTTAACCGCAATTCGCATCAGTTCCGGAAGTTCGGAGCGCGTTTCGCGAGCATGGCGGTAACCCCTTCGACGAAGTCGGGGGCGTGCAGCAGTTCCGCCTGGCCCGCCTTCTCGCGGTCGAGTGCTGCATCCAGAGCTGTCAGCGTCGCTGCGGTGAGTGCCCGCTTGGTGAGTTCGATGGCCCGCCTCGGACCATTAGCCAGCCGGGCCGCCACGGCATCGACGTGCGTGCCGAGTTCGTCGGGAGGGAGGACACCCGCGATCAGGCCCTCCCGCTCCGCCTCCGCGGCTGGTAGGCGCTCGCCGAGGAGAGCCATCCGGGTGGCCCGCGCCCGGCCGATGGACGCCGCGATCAGCGCGCTGGAACCGCCGTCGGGCATCAGCCCGATGTTGACGAACGCGAGGAGTAGATACGCGGTCTCGGAGGCATACGTCAGATCGGCAGTCAGAGCGATGGACGCCCCGACCCCCGCGGCCGCCCCGTTCACCTGCGCGATGACCGGAACCGGCAACTCGACGATGGCACGAACCACCCTGTTCGCGGAGTCCATCACCACCTCCGCGGGTGCTTCCCGGCCTCCGGCCGCGGCGGCCGCCGCGAGGTCCGCGCCCGTGCTGAACGCCTTGCCCGCGCCCGCGATGACCACGACGCGAACAGTGGAGTCCGTGGCGGCTGCGGTCAGCACGTCGCCCAGCGCCGTCATGTGTGCCAGGTCGAGGGCATTCATCCGGTCGGGGCGGTCGATCGTGATCCGGAGGATCCCGGCCTCGTTGACGACGCGCAGCCCGTCGACCGCCGGGGCGGTCACGACACTGCTCCGATGCGCGAGTCGACCGTGCGCGCGAGCCGTCCGGTGATGATCGATTCCGCCTCCGTGACCATCCGGGTCACGAGCTCGCGCACGGTCGGGATGTCGTCGATCAGGCCCTGACTCTGTCCCGCGGTCCAGATTCCGGCGTCGAGATCGCCCGCTTCGAACACCGTGCGCCCCCGGGCTCCGGCGACGAGATGCTGGATGTCGGCGAATTCGCAGCCACGGGACTCGATGTCGACCACCTCGGTACTGACCGCGTTGGTCGCGACGCGGGCGGTGTTGCGAAGGGAACGGAAGATGAGTTCGGTGTCGCGTTCGGTGTTGGCGACGATCTGTTCCTTGACGGCGTGTGCAACCGGGGATTCGACGGTGCACATGAATCGGGTGCCCATGTTCACGCCGTCGGCGCCGAGTGCGAGCGCTGCGACGAGACCGCGCGCATCCGCGATACCGCCGGACGCGATCACGGGGATCGTGAGCTTTCGGGTGGCGGCCGGGATCAGGATCAGGCCCGCGACGTCGTCCTCACCGGGGTGGCCTGCGCATTCGAAGCCGTCGATGCTGACGGCGTCGACACCGACCTGTTCCGCCTTCACCGCGTGCCGCACGCTGGTGCACTTGTGGATCACCTTGATCCCCGCGTCCTTGAGGTGCGGGAGGTGGTCCACCGGATTGGAGCCGGCGGTCTCGACGATGCCGATTCCGGAATCGATGATCGCCTGGCGGTACTCGGCGTACGGCGGCGGATTGATCGACGGGAGGATGGTGAGATTCACGCCGAACGGTTTGTCGGTGAGCTCCCGCGTGCGGGCGATCTCCGCGACGAGATCTTCGGGAGTCGGCTGGGTGAGCGCGGTGAGAAATCCGAGCGCCCCCGAATCGGCGACGGCCGCGACGAGTTCGGCACGGCCGACCCACATCATGCCACCCTGGACGATCGGGTGCTCGACACCGAAGGCCTCGGTGAATTTCGTCCTCATGTCAGTTCACCTCTTCGAACGTGCCGCCCGCGGCGGCCTTGTCCAGCAGTAGCTGGGGTGGGAGGAATCGGTCCCCGTACCGCGCAGCCAGCAGCTGCGCACGCGAGACGAATCCCTGGATCCCACCCGGGTATTGGTCGATGTAGCGGGCCACGCCACCGGTCCAGCCCGGATAGCCGATGCCGAGGATGGAACCGACATTGGCGTCGGTGGTCGATTCGAGGACCCCCTCTTCCAGGCAGCGGACCGTCTCGACGGCCTCGATGAACAGCATTCGCTCCTTGATGTCCTCGAACGGAATCTCGGTGTGCGCACCGTCGCGCCGGAACGTCTCGAGCCCGGACCACAATCCGATCCGTCTACCGTCCGCGTACTCGTAGAAGCCGGCGCCTGTGGAGCGGCCTTTGCGGCCGAATTCGTCGATCATGCGATCGACGACGGCATCCGCCGGATGTGGCTCCCAGGTCTTCCCTTCGGCAAGTACCGCGGCCTTCGTCTCCTCGCGGATCTTGCGGGGCAGAGTGAGCGTGAGTTCGTCCATCAACGCGAGGACGGGAGCGGGATATCCGGCCTGCGACGCCGCCTGCTCGATCGACACCGGGGAGACGCCCTCGCCGAGCATCGCGATGCCCTCGTTGGTGAAGGTACCGATGACGCGGCTGGTGAAGAACCCGCGGCTGTCGTTGACGACGATCGGAGTCTTGCCGATCTGCCGGACCACGGCGAGCGCGCGTCCGAGAGCCTCGTCACTCGTCTTCTCCCCCTTGATGATCTCGACGAGGGGCATCTTGTCGACCGGCGAGAAGAAGTGCAGGCCGATGAAGTCCTCGGTGCGCGAGACGTTTTCGCCGAGGAGGGTGATCGGCAATGTCGACGTGTTGGAGCAGAGCAGTGCGTCGGGTGCGATGAAGCCGTCGATCTCGGCGAACACCGTGTTCTTCACGGCCGGGTCCTCGAACACGGCCTCGATGACCAGCTGGGCGCCCGCGGTGTCCTCGGGCCTGTCGGTAGGGAGGATCCGCGCGAGGATCGCTTCGGCCTTCTCGGGGGACGTCCGGCCCTTGGCGACAGCCTTGTCCAGAAGAGTCTTCGAGTACGCCTTGCCGTTCTCGGCCGCGGCCGGGCTCACGTCCTTCAGCACCACGTTCATGCCCGACTCGGCACACACGTACGCGATGGCGGCACCCATCATCCCCGCGCCGAGCACCGCGACCGTGCCGACAGGTGCGCGGCCGGCTCCGCCGTACCGCTTCACCAGACTGTTGGCCTTCTGCAGGTCGAAGAAGAACGCGCGGATCATGTTCTTCGAGATCTGCCCCGTCGCCAGCCCGGCGAAGTAGCGGTTCTCGATCTTCTGAGCCGTGTCGAAGTCGACGAGCGCGCCTTCGACGGCAGCGCTCATGATCGCGATCGGAGCCGGATAGGGCGCGCCTTTGAGCTGTTTCCGCAAATTGGCGGGGAAGGCGGGAAGATTTGCGGCCAGTGCCGGGGATGCGGGAGTTCCACCCGGAATCCGGTACCCCTTCACGTCCCACGGCTGCACTGCGTCGGGGTTGTCGGCGATCCACTTCTTCGCCGCCGGCACCAGGTGATCGACGTCGTCCACGAGTTCGTCGATCAGGCCGAGACCGTGCGCCTTCTCCGCTGTGTGGCGCTGTCCCTGCAGGAGAACCTGGGTGAGAGCGGGGACGACTCCGAGCAGGCGCACCGTCCGGACCACGCCGCCCCCGCCGGGAAGGAGACCGAGCGTCACCTCGGGGAGCCCGATCTGCACGCCTGCGGCATTCAGCGCGATCCGATGGTGGGTGGCGAGTACGATCTCGAGTCCGCCGCCGAGGGCGGCGCCACCGATGGCCGCGACGACGGGCCTGCCCAGCGTCTCCAGCCTGCGCAGTGGTTCCTTGATGCGGTCGACGTTCGCCATCACCGCCTCGGCCTGTCCCGCGCGGGACTTCAGGATGTCGTTGAGGTCGCCGCCGGCGAAGAAGGTCTTCTTCGCGGAGGTCACCACGACCCCGGCGATGGTGTCGCGCTCGGTGGTCAAGCGGTCGACGACCTCGCCCAGGGACACGATGAACCCCTCGTTCATCGTGTTCGCGGACTGGGCGGGGTCGTCGAGAACGAGGGTGACGATTCCGTCGGCGTCCTTCTCGTACCGAATTGTGCTGTCAGTCATGCTGTTCGCTTCTCCTGTGGTCAGTGCTGGATGCGTTCGACGACGGTCGCGATGCCCATGCCCGCGCCGACGCACAGGGTGGCCAGGCCGTAACGCTTGCCCCGGCGTTCGAGTTCGTCGAGCAACGTGCCGAGGATCATTGCGCCGGTAGCGCCCAGGGGGTGGCCCATCGCGATGGCGCCACCGTTCACGTTCACCTTGTCGAGCGGGATCTCGAGGTCCTTGGCGAACTTCAGCGCCACGGAGGCGAAGGCCTCGTTGATCTCGAACAGATCGATCTCGGAGACGTCGAGTCCGGCCTTCGCCAGCGCTTTGCGCGCCGACGGCGCGGGACCGGTGAGCATGATCGTCGACTCGGAGCCGATGACTGCCGTGGACACGATCCGGCCGCGCGGCGCGAGGCCCGCGCGCTCACCGGCTTCGGCGCTACCGATGAGCATCAGGGAGGCACCGTCGACGATCCCGGACGAGTTGCCGGCGTGGTGGACATGGTCGATCCGCTCCACCCAGTGATATTTCTGCAGTGCCACGGCGGAGAATCCGCCCTGCTCCCCGAGCGCGGCGAACGACGGCGTCAGCGCCGACAGGCCCTCGACGGTGGCGCCGGGCCGCATGTGCTCGTCCCGGTCGAGGACGACGACACCGTTGCGATCCCGCACCGGAACGACCGAACGGTCGAACCGTCCGTCAGCCCAGGCGTCGGCCGCCAGTTCCTGTGAGCGAACCGCGAACTCGTCGACCTGGGTGCGACCGAACCCCTCGAGGGTCGCGATGAGGTCGGCGCCGATCCCCTGCGGCACCATGTACGTGTCGTAGTTGGTCGCCGGATCGAGTCCCCATGCACCGCCGTCCGATCCCATGGGAACCTTCGACATGGATTCGACGCCACCCGCGAGAACGAAGTCTTCCCAGCCGGAGGCCACTTTCTGTGCGGCGAGGTTGACGGCCTCGAGCCCGGAGGCGCAGAAGCGGTTGATCTGGACACCCGCGACGGTCTCGGGCAGTCCGGCAGCCAGCGCCGCGACCCGCGGAAGCACGCCGCCCTGTTCACCCAGCGGCGACACGATGCCGAGCACGATGTCGTCGATCAGTGCCGGGTCCAGATTCGGATTCCGGACCTGGATCTCCTCGATCAACCCGACCGCCAGGTCGATGGGCTTGGTGCCGTGGAGGGCACCGTTGCTCTTGCCCCGTCCACGAGGGGTTCTGATCGCGTCGAAGATCAATGCCTGCCCGCTCTGCCGGGTTGCACTCATGATCCAGCTACCTCCGATAGTTCGAAATGTGACATCCAGGAGCGCACGACCGTCAGGAGACCGCGGACACATGCGAATTGCGGTTAACTTATTCTGCGCGTTCCTCACGTGTCAATACCTCTACGACGACGCCGCAACCAGATTCACCGGCAATTTCCGCGAATGTGGCGTGACGCTTTCACCGCACGCAACCCTCAGCCGACCCGACGATGCGAAAGTCTCGGTTAAGATCATCGACAGTTAAACTGGCAGATGACTGCCGATTACTGGAGGTGACCGTGGCTCGGACCAGCACGGCGGCCGGTGCCGCCACCGAGCGGCCGATCCGCCGTCGCCCGAAGAATCGCAAGGCCCAGATCGCGAACGTCGCCGCCGAGGCCTTCAGCGAGCGCGGCTACCACGCGGTCGGCGTCGACGAGATCGCTGCCACCATCGGGATCTCCGGCCCCGCTCTCTACCGGCACTACCCCAACAAGTACGCCCTGCTCGTACACGCCGCCACCACGACTGCCGACGCACTGCAGGCGGCAGCGGACGGCGCGCTGGACGGCGTTGCCGAACTCGAGCCCGGAGACCGACTCGATCATCTGATCTCCGCACTCGTCGCGAACACCATCGAGAACCGCAAGGTCGCCGGACTCTACCGCTGGGAGGGCCGGTACCTCGAGGCCGAGGATCGCACGCGCATCCGCGACGTCTTCGTTCACGTCACCCAGTGCGTGGCAGGCCCCCTGCGGGAACTGCGCCCCGAACTCACGTCCGTCGACGCGACGACGCTGGGGGCGTCGACGCTGAGCGTGATGGGGAGCATCAGCGCACATCGCACCACTCTCGCGACGCGCCGACTCGACGCGCTTCTGAAGTCTGCGTGCGAATCGATCCTGCGCGCGACACTGCCTCCCGCCGTCCCGACCGAAGGAAAGAACGCGGGCGCAGGTGCGGTACGCGGCCTGGCGGTGACGTCCAAGCGCGAGTTGCTGATCAACGAGGCCGTGAAGATCTTCGACCGGCACGGCTACCACGACTCGAGCATCGAAGAAATCGGCGCCGCGGCCGGCATCAACGCGTCGAGCGTGTACCGCCACTTCCCCAGCAAGGCCGACCTTCTCGCAGCGGTGTTCTACCGCGCGTCCGACCGGCTGGCCGTGGCCACCTCGGCGGCGCTGTCCACCGCCACCGGCCCCGAGGATGCGCTCCGCAAACTCGCCGAGTCCTACCTGGAACTCTCGTTCGGGAACCCGGAAGTGCTGTCGGTGTACTTCGCGGAGATCGGGAACCTCCCGAAGAACGAGCGGACCAATCTCCGCAACGTGCAGCGCCTGCACGTCGAGGAGTGGGTCCACCTGGTGACCGCCGTGCGCACCGAACTCTCGGCTCCGGAGGCGCGGTTCCTGGTACACGCGGCGCTGGGTCTGGTTCTCGACATCGGCCGACTGGTCCACTTCGACACCCGCGAGGAGTCGCGTGCGCGTCTCCACACCCTGATGACGGCGGTACTACTGGGCCACTGAGGCCGTGTCCCTGGACGAATCGCCCAGGGACACAGCCGTCACGCCGCCCGTCGACGGGCTCCGCGATGATTGTCGTTGTCCGCTCCCAGGTCACGGGGACGGTAGCCCACCGGGTATCCGGGGTAGCTCCGGTTGCGCCGATCCCGTGCGGCCTTGGACTCCCGGCGTGGCGGCAGGAACCGCACGAACCTCGCACGGGCCCCCAGCGCACGGCGGGACGCGTTCTGCAGCCAGATCGGGGCAGCGGGAAACCCGAACGCTGACAGCATCATCGGGTCGAGGAGGGCGTAGACCCCCTGCGCGACGAGCGGCCGGAGTGGTGCCGGAAACCAGGAACAGAACAGCTTCAGCGTGTACGTGCCGACACGATGGTTATCGTCGGTGTACCGGAAATGCTTCCGCTCGTACTCGGCCTTGAACCGGTAGAAGTCCTCGAAACTCTCGGGAATGTTCTTGATTCCCATTCGGATTCCCACCTGACGGTAGAAGTGGAAACACGCGAGACGCTCGTTCGGAGTCAGCCGCCGCCAACCGAAGCGGTCGATCCAGTCGATCGGCTCATAGATGAAGGTGGTCAGCACGTACAGCATGTCGTCGTTGTCGATGTCGTACTTGCCGTGCATGCGATTCACGACGCGCAGCGATTCGATGCCGCGCTCGGAGTCGTAGCCGTGTTCGACGAGTTCGGCCATCAGCAGAGCGGTGTCGTCATACCGCTTCTGCGGTCGTTTCTCGAACTCACCGGTGCGCTGCAACAGTTCCGAAATGGTGGGGACGCAGTACGTCCGGAACAGCGCGAACTCGAGGGACCGCTGGTAGTCCCACGGAAACTCGTAGCCCGCCGTGATGCGATGGATCTCCTGGTGATCGTCGACCGGGTCGAGTTCCTCGATGCGCCGCTGCCAGCCGTGCCTGCCCCGCGGAACCCCGCCCGGCGCGCCGGTGTCGGCGCGCTTGGTCTTCATCAGCATGTGAATACCCTCCTGCCGTGTGCTCAGCGTCCGTGCCGGTTCTTCAACATCCAGGCCGAGATCTTCATGTCCCGCGACTTGCGCTGCATGGTGAGCAGGTTCAGCGGAGCCGCGAACCTCTGCCGGGCGATGGATTTGACCCGGCTGAATTCGCGCAGACCGTCCGCGCCGTGGATGCGGCCGAAGCCCGAATCCCCGACCCCGCCGAACGGTAGCGCCGCCACGCCGGCGAACCCGAGCACCGAGCCGATCGTCACGACGCCGGCCCTGAGCTTGTCGGCAACCTGCATCGCCTTCGTCGCATCCTTGGTGAAGATGGATGCGCCGAGTCCGAACGTGGTGCCGTTGGCCTTCGTGACCGCTTCGTCGAGGCTGGCGACCTTGTTGATGACGACGGTGGGGCCGAACGTCTCCTCGCGGATCGCGGTGCTGTCCTCGGGAACGCCGGTCAGCACGATCGGCCCGACGTAGCCGTCCTTGATGGAGTCGAGTCCGCCCACCACCGCCGATCCGCCCTTGTCGAGTGCGTCCTGGACGTGGCCGCGGACGACGTCGGACTGACTGGTCATCGTCATTGGCCCGTAGGCGGCGTCCCGGGGGCCGGGGCGCAGGACCTTCGACTTCTCGGCGACCAGTCGGACGAACTCGTCGTAGGCCGAGTCGACGACGTATATGCGCTCGACGCCGGCGCACGTCTGTCCGGCGTTGCCCATCGCCCCGAACACCGCGAAGCCGGCCGCCTCGTCCAGATTCGCGTCGGCGTCGACGAGCATGGCGTCCTTGCCGCCCGCCTCGACGACGAGGGGGGTCAGCGTTTCGGCACACGCCGCCATGACGCGCTTGCCGGTGGCGGCGGATCCGGTGAAGGCGATCTTGTCGACCCCGGCCGAGACGAGAGCCGCGCCGGTCGACCCGTCTCCGGTGACCACCTGCAGCACGGGTTGGTTGGGGACGAGCGCCTTCCACTTGTCGGCGAGCCACACCGCGACCCCGGGGGTCAGCTCGCTGGGCTTGAAGACGACGGTGTTGCCCGCCGCGAGCGCATAGGAGATCGACCCCATCGGCGTGTACACGGGGTAGTTCCACGGCCCGATGACACCGACCACACCCATCGGCTCGTATCCGACGCTGCTGGCCTGGTTCGCGCTGACCAGGCCCGACGGCACCTTGCGCCGCTTCAGAACCTTGCCCGCGTTCTTCGCGGCCCAGTCGAGATGCTCGATGGCGAGCATCACTTCGAGGAGCGCGTCGTCGTACGGCTTGCCGGTTTCGGCGGCGACGAGCGCGGCGAGCTGCTCGCCGTCGCGGGCCATCGACTTCTTCCAGTCCAGGAGCCATTGCTTGCGCCCGTCGAACCCGAGTGCGTTCCACCACTGCGCGGCCGCACGGGCCGCGTCGACGGCGGCGCGCACCTCCTGCTCCCCCTGGATCGGGTACTCGGCCAGGACGTTGCCGTTGCGGGGGTCCAGGGACGCGAACGTCTTCGGCGCCTGCTCCGTCCGGGCCTCGGGCTGTTCGCCGGCCGTCGTCTCGGTCGTCTCCGCCTGCTGTGGCATGGTCGATGTCCTCCCTCGAGATCACATCAAATATATGTGATGTGATGTAATGTAGTGGACATCACAGTATGCGGCCGACCCCATCGCGGCAAGCCCCACACAGTCACCTCCGGCCGACCGATTCGCCGGCCCAATCAACCATGAGGAGTCCCCCGGACATGAGCGTCGAATTCACCAGTGAACAGAAGGACTTCGCAGCGGCGATCACCGATTTCTGCAAGCGCGAGAGCGGCACCCGCGAGCAGCGCGACAGGCTGACGAATCACGGCGAGCACAACCACAACCAGGACGTCTACGAGAAGATGGCCAAGCTGGGCTGGCTGGGCATCACCATTCCCGAGGAGTACGACGGCTCGGCCGCCAGCCACGTCGACATGTGCATCCTGCTCGAGGAGGCCGCCAAGGGGATGGCACCCATCGGCGGAATCGGGCCCACCCTGATCACGGGCGGCGCTTACGCGAAGTTCGGAACCGACGCACAGAAGGATGTCGTGCTGCGCGGCATCGTGGCAGGCCGATCACAGTCCATCTCGATGTCCGAGCCGGAAGCCGGTTCCGATGTCGGCAATCTCAGCACCCGCGCTGAGAAGACCGCCGACGGCTGGGTGATCAACGGACAGAAGACGTGGTGCTCCAACGCGCACTTCGCCGACAACATCCTGCTCGTGGCCCGCACCGGACGCGGCGACGGCAAGCACGAAGGCCTCACGATGTTCCACGTCCCCGCAGATACCGCCGGGCTGAAGATCAGCGGCATCGACACGATGGGCGGCAAGGAGGTCAACGATCTCTACTTCACCGACTGCGTCCTGCCCGAGGACGCGGTGGTGGGCGAGGTCGGCAACGGCTGGCGCCAGCTGATGACCGGCCTGAACTTCGAACGCCTGATCCTCGCCGCCATGATGCTCGGCACCGCTCAGCGCGCGTTCGCCGACACCCTCGACTTCGTCACCCAGCGCAAGCAGTTCGGGCGGCCCGTCGGATCGTTCCAGGCGCTGCGCCACCGCATCGCCGATCTCGCGACGGAGATCGAGTGCTGCAAGCTGCTCGTCTACAGCGTCGCCAAGGACGTCGACGCGAACCCGGACAAGATGCTGGCCCGCGAGGCGTCGATGGCCAAACTGAAGGTCACGGAGACGGCGAAGAAGGTCGCACTCGAGGGCATGCAGATGATGGGCGGGTACGGCTACGCCACCGAGTTCGACATGGAGAAGCACGTCCGCTCCACCATCGTGTCGACCATCTACGGCGGTACCAACGAGATTCAGCGCGACATCATCGGCAAGACCTACGGCTTGTAATCACCCCCTGCGGTTTATGCTGGTTTGCCGCATCGAAGGAGTTCTCCATGGCATCGCCCTCCGTGTCACGATCCCCAGCGGGCCGCACCCTGCGCCGCCGACCCCAGCTGTCGGACGACGTCGCCGTGCACGTCCGCAACCTGATCATGTCCGGGGGCGTTCGCCCGGGTGACTTCATCCGCCTCGACGAGACCGCGGCGGACCTGGGGGTCAGCGTCACACCTGTCCGTGAGGCGCTCCTGACCCTTCGTGGCGAGGGCCTCGTCGAACTGGTCCCCCACCGCGGGTACGTCGTCGCACCGCTCAGCCGGGACGACATCCACGACCTCTTCTGGCTGCAGGGGCAGATCGCCGAGGAACTCGCGGTCCGCGCGACGCGGTCGGCCACCCCGGAGGCCGTGGAGGAGCTGACCGCGATCAACGAGAAGCTGCGGCGCGCCGTCGAGGACGGCGACGCCGACCGCATCGAGGACCTCGAGTTCTCGTTTCACCGGGTCATCAACCGGCTTGCCGACGCGAGCAAGCTGTCGTGGTTCCTGCTCAGCGCCACCCGGTACACCCCGGTGCAGTTCTATTCGTCCGATCCGGCCTGGGGTGAGTCGGCGGTCAAGAGCCATCGCCGGCTCATCGCCGCGCTCGCCGACGGGAAGGCCGACGTAGTGGGTGCGGAGAACAAGGCCCACTTCATCGACGGCGCCCAGCGGCTGGTCGCGCATCTCGACGAGGTCGGCATCTGGGACTGACCGGCGCCACCGGTGTCAGCACGGTGCGGGGTTGCGATCTCCGTAGGTGGGGTCCAGAGCCCGCTGGATGATGTATACGGCGCGCGCATCGGTGGTCAGCTGGATGTGTTCGGACGTGTTCGTCTCGCAGCCGTCCTGGAGCCAGATGTTGTGCACGACGGCACCGGGACCGGCCGTCAGGAACGTGTTCTCCGGCGGGGTCGACACGGTGTCGCTGCGGCTGGCGACGACCGTGTACTCGATGCCCGGGTCGGTGTCGCCGCTGGCGTTGAGGACTTGCAGGAAGGGTGAGCCCACCATCTGCTGGATGTAGGACGGTCCGACCGCGACACCGGCGAGCGTCATGACCGGCACACCCAGTGCCTGCGCGATCGCACCGAGCGACTGGACGTCCCCGAAGCTGGTGCCGTGGTTGGTGGCGCCGAGTGTGACGAGCGAGTGCACCTTGTTCAGCGCGGGGTTCGTGCGGTCGGCGCCGCCGTCGAACCGCAGGTACTGGCGGGAGACCGTGCCACCGAGCGAATGCCCGATCATGTCGACCTGCGAAGCGCCGGTGGTGGTGCGGACCTGGTCGACGAATCCGGCGAGCTGCTGAGCGGACTCCGCGATGTCGGCGCCACCGAACATACGCATCAGGTTGCCCTCGGTCAGACCGGTGGCCTGTCCGTAATTGAGGGCGAACACGCAGTATCCCTCCGCCGTGAGCGCCGGCGCGAGGTCCTTCCATGTTCCCACCATGCCGGTCCACGTGCCGTGCACCAGCACGACGGGACGCGGATGCGCCGCGGACGGCTTACAGCTCCAGTCATTCGCCCCCGGCAGCACCGACAGGTCGGCCGCGGGTGCGGGTTCCGCTTCCACGGGATCCGCTGCCGCTGGTGCCGCACTGCACAGCATCACGATGCCTGCCAGCACGAACAACAGGGCCCTACTGGCCAACGATATACGCATATTCCTCGTATCCTGGGTTAGCGGAAATAGACTTCAGGTTACGTTAGCCAACCGTCCATCAAAGTCTCAACTTGAGATCGAGACTCTGGGGGTGATAACCCACCTGGTTCGTATTCGGCCGTTCGAACACACCCCTTCCGGCCATCCGGAAGGGCTCATGGAAACGAACCACCAACGACACACGATAGTCGGGATGAGAAAGCTACTGCCGATCGAGTGAGTGGGGCGACTATGTACTTCTCCGTAGGACAGCGGAACGGCGACGATTCCGGAGAGCATTCTGACGCCTCGGCGCAGCAGGCACTCGAGGGTCTGCGCGCGGAACTCGACGCAGTCGACGCGACCCTGCTCGAAGCGGTCCGGCAGCGCTTGGAGGTGTGCCTGCGCATCGGCGAACTGAAGCGACGCGAGCACATCGCCATGATGCAGCCAGGCCGGATCCACATCGTCCACGAGCGGGCGCGACAGTACGCGGACAGCCACTCACTGTCCCCGGAGTTCTTCGACTCGCTCTACGACCTTCTCATCGCCGAGACGTGCCGGCTCGAGGACCTCGTCATCAACGCGGAGCCCGCCGACGAGGGCGCCCGCCACAACGGACACCACGACCACCGTGACAACCACCACGTTCGTCACAGTTCCGTGCCATCTGCGAATGTCGAGTCGTGATGAGTACCCGGACGCTGTTGATCGACAATTACGATTCCTTCACCTATAACCTGTTCACTCTGCTGGCCGAGGTGAACGGTGAGCCCCCCACGGTCGTGCACAACGATGCGGAGTGGGATTCGATCCCCTGGTCCGACTTCGACAACATCGTCATCTCCCCCGGTCCCGGACGCCCGGAGCGGCAACGCGACTTCGGCATCAGTGCGCGCGTCATCACCGAGACCGAACTCCCCGTCCTCGGCGTGTGCCTCGGTCACCAGGGTCTGTGCCAGCTGTTCGGGGGCAGTGTGGTTCTCGCACCCGAACCGATGCACGGCCGCGTGTCCCTCGTCGAACACGACGGTTCCGAACTCTTCGCCGGCATTCCGTCACCGTTCCCGACGGTCCGCTACCACTCGCTGATCGTCGAGGATCTCCCCGACGACCTCGAGGCCACCGCCTGGACCGCCGACGGCCTGCTGATGGGTGTCCGGCACCGCACGCGTCCGCTGTGGGGCGTCCAGTTCCACCCCGAATCGATCAGCACCGCCTTCGGTCACGAACTGCTCGCGAACTTCCGCGATCTCACGCAGACGCATTCCGGGACACCCACGCACGGTTCGATGCTGAGAATCCCGATTCCCCACGCGCCGTACGTGGTCCAGCAGGTGCGCGTCGACCACGAAGTCGACCCCCGCACCACGTTCGAGGATCTCTTCGCATCCGGGCCCAACGCGTTCTGGCTGGACGGGACGTCGGCATCGGAACCGAATTCGCGATTCACCATCATGGGCAATTGTTCCGGCCCTCGCGCGGAGTACATCACGTACGACGTCAGCGAATCGATCGTCCGGATCACCCGCGAGGGATTGCCGGTCGAACAGGTGCACGCACCGTTCTTCGACTACCTCGAGCGGCAGCTGCAGGCCCGGTCGGTGCCCGGCCTCCCGGGTGTGCCGTTCGGCCTCGGCTACGTGGGGTACCTCGGCTACGAACTGAAGGCCGAGACCGGCGGCACGGCGGCCCACAAGTCGCCCACCCCCGACGCCGCGCTGGTGTTCGCCGACCGCGCCGTCGTCATCGACCATTCCGGCGAGCGCACCTACGCGCTGTGCCTGAGCGATCACCAGGACGATCCGGAGTTGCGCCGCTGGCTCGACGAGATGGAGGTGGCGCTGCATCGGCTGGCCGAGCCGGACAACCCGCCGACCGCGGTATCGCCGATCCGGAAGCCGGAGTCCGCCGAACTCGCCCTGCGCCACGAACACGACAAGTACCTCGAACACATCGCAACCTCGCTCGGTGAGATCCGGACCGGCGAGTCCTACGAGGTGTGCCTGACCAACATGGCGACGGTGGACCAGTCGATCGATCCCCTGCACACGTTCGAGTTGCTGCGTTCCATCAGCCCCACCCCGTACAGCGCGTACCTCCAGTTCGCCGGACTGTCGGTTCTCAGCGCCTCCCCCGAACGGTTCCTCAGGATCGGCGCGGACCGGGTGGTGGAGTCCAAACCCATCAAGGGGACGCGTCCACGCGGCGCCACCCCCGCCAAGGACGCGGCGCTTCGGCAGGACCTGCTCGACAGCGAGAAGGACCGCGCCGAGAATCTGATGATCGTCGACCTGACGCGTAATGATCTGGCCCGGGTGTGCGTTCCCGGATCGGTGCACGTTCCCAAACTCTTCGATGTCGAGACGTACGCGGCGGTGCATCAACTCGTGTCGACCGTGCGCGGCACCCTCAGCGCCGATGCCTCCGTCGTCGAGTGTGTTCGCGCCGCCTTCCCGGGCGGATCGATGACGGGCGCCCCGAAGATCCGGACCATGGAGATCATCGACCGGCTCGAGTCCGGGCCGCGCGGTGTGTATTCCGGTTCGATCGGCTACTTCTCGCTGACGGGGACGGCAGACCTGTCGATCGTCATCCGCACGATCGTCGCCACGGACAGCGAGGTGACGTTCGGTATCGGCGGGGCGATCACGGCACTCTCCGACCCGGAGGAGGAATTCGACGAGGCGATGGTCAAGGCCGCCACCATGTTGCGGGCACTGACCGTGACGGCAGACCGGCCGAACGAGATCGGGCCGTGAACGTCCCGGCCGCATCCGCCCGGACCGTCGCGCTGATCGGCGGTTCCGGCGATGTCGGCCGGATGCTGGCGACCCGGCTGCGCGCCGACGGAAACACGGTGCGCACCATCGACATCCGGTTCACCGACCGGTCCGATCCGGATCAGGTGAAGGGCGACGTCACCGACCCGTCGCCCGAGCTGCGGGCGGTGGTGAACGCCGCCGATGCGGTGATCCTCGCGATCCCCGAAAGTGCCGCGCTGGAGGCGATTCCGTTCGCGGTGGCGGAGTTGTCCGAACACGCCCTGCTGGTCGACACGCTGTCGGTGAAGTCCCGATTCGACGCCGCCCTGCGTGACAGTGCGCTGCGCAACGGCGCGGTCGGCATCAATCCGATGTTCGCGCCCTCCCTCGGACCGGAGGGCCGCCCGGTCGCGGCGGTGACCTACCGGGACAGCGGTGAGGTCGAGTGGTTCTTGTCGGTGCTGTCCGGCTGGGGGTCGTCGGTCGTCCGCCTGGACGCCGAACACCACGACCGGCTGACGGCAGCGACCCAGGCGCTGACCCACGCCGGCGTCCTCGCCTTCGGCCTCGCGCTCGCGGACCTCGGTGTCGACGGCGCCGAACTCACCGCGGTGGGGACCCCTCCTCATCTCGTGTCGCTCGCGCTCCTCGCCCGGGTCGGTGGAGGCGTCCCGGAGGTCTACCGGGACATCCAGGCGGGCAATCCCTTCGCGGGCGAGGCCCGCCGCGCGCTCGCCGCGGCGCTGACCACTCTCACGGAAACCGTCGAGCAGGGCTCGGAGGACGACTTCGCCTCGCTCATGTCCCGCTCGACGTCGGCGCTCGGCGACCGGAGCGAACCCCTCGCCCGGCTGTGCGCCGACCTCTTCACCGATCTCGTTCACAGACAGCCGCGGTCGTGGGACAGGAACGGAGATTCGTCATGACGCCCCAGAAGACTCCCTCGCTCCCGGAGTACGACCCGGCTGATCCGGTGGAGAGCGCCGTCGTGTCCCGGCTCGCCCGGAACTGGGGACAACGGGCGACCGTGAAGAAGCCGGAACCGGACCTCGACGCACTGTTCGACCTCGCCAAGCAGGACTACCCGAACGAGTTGCTGCCCTTCGCCGATCACGATCGGTTCCTGGGCATGAGCGAGGAGCAACGGAACCGGCTCCGGGCGTGGGCCTGGATCGCATTCAACAAGAATGTCATGGACATCGAGCAGTACGTGGTCAATCCCGGGTTCGACCTCGTCGCGCACGACGCCCTGGACACCGGGCTCGGAGACACGTTCGCCGTGGCCGTCCACCAGGCGATGGTCGACGAGCAGTACCACACCCTCATGCACCTGAACGCGAGCGCGGTCACGCGCAGGCAACGCGGTTGGGCGATGCCGAACAATGCCCTTCCCGACGTCCTCACGTTGCGCCGTCAACGCGCGGCGACTGCCGATGCCGCCGACCCGAGGAAGCGGGCGATCACGACGTTCGCCTTCATGACGGTGGCCGAGATCTCGATCAGCTCCTACCTCGACCTGATTTCCGAGAACGACGTCATCCAGCCGGTCAACCGGGCGACGGTCCGCCTCCACAACCGCGACGAGTACTGTCACGCCTCGATCGCCGACGACATCGCCGGCGTCGTTTACGACACTCTGAGCCCCGACGACCGCCGCCATTTCCTGGACGGGCTCGTCGACGCGATGACCGCATTCAGCAGCAACGACTACTCGACGTGGCACACCATCGTCGAACTCATGGATCTGGGCGGCGGTCAGGCGATGATCGACGACGCCGAACACGACACCCGCCGATCCGCACTGGTTCAGGATTTCAGTGGCATCCACAAACTGTGCAAGCACCTCGGCGTCGCGGGCGAGATGTCCTTCGAGTGGGCCTGACCCCGCGGCGACGGGAACCGGCGACAGGAACAGACGGGGCCGCATGGTGGGAAGGCTCGGTGCCTTCCCACCACGGGCCGTGGAGATCAGCGCCCGAATCGCTCCTCGGCCTGAGCCACGAGCGCGGTGAGTGCGGCCACCCAGAACTCCCCGAACCGGTCCACGTCCGGCGTCGAGAGGATGCCGGGCGGGAAGGACATGAACGCCGACAACTGCAGGCCCTCCTCGGTTTCCGAGATCACCGACTGGATGTCGAGGGCGGCCTGGGCGGGCATCGCGCTCTTCGCGAATCCACCCGTGACGGGCGATTCGAAATCGGGCAGCCAGTCGAGTCCGCGCACGGCCTCGGGGACCTCGGCCGCGCTGACGCGTCCGATGTAGTTGAACACGATCTGCGGTTCCGGCCAGTTCCTCATGACCGCCGACGTGTCGGGGTTCAGGTACCGGAGCAGCCCGTACCCGATTCCCCGGTCCGGGATCGCGCTCAGCTGATCCCGCACCGCGTGCACGGCGTCCGCCGCGCCCGCGCCGCCCCGCAGGGCATCGGCGATGTCGACCCCGGCGAGATCGAGACGCGCCGGGTACATCGTGGTGAACCAGCCGACCGTCCGCGACAGATCCGCACCCGGCACCGTGGACTCTTCACGTCCGTGGCCCTCGAGGGTGACCACCGTCGACGAAGCGTCGACTCCGCGGTCGCGCCGCCATGCGGCCACCGCCAACGCGAGGGCAGCCGCGAGGACGTCGCCGATCTCACCGTCGAGCGCGCCCGGCGTGCCCCCCAGCAGTGCCTCGGTGACCGGTGCGGGGACATCCACCCGGGTCCGTTCCAGCGTGCTGATCAGATCGGTTTCCAGGTCCAGCTCACGCGATCCGAGCAGCGGATCCGGGCCGGTGAGCATGTGTTCCCACACCTCGAGTTCGGCCACCCGCTCCGGCCTCGCCGCCGCCTCCAGCAGACCGTCGGTCCAGCGCCGCAGCGACGTTCCGACCGGCTCGAGTGACGGCGCCGTTCCGCCGGCGATCTGGGCGCCTGCGGTCGCGAAGTCCGGCACCAGGATCCGCCACGACACGGAGTCGATGACGAGGTGGTGCGGCAACACGAGGAGCCGTCCGCGCCGATCCGCCTCGGCGGGATCGAACCAGACGAACTGGAGCATCGACCCGGTGCGCGGATCGAGACGATCCAGCGCCGCGTCGAAGGCGGCACTCGCCACGGCATCGAACTCCGGCGAACCGGGTTCGTCGCCTGCCGCGATCTCCACCCGCTGCACGGTGGCGTCGATGTCGACGCTGCCCGCGGGTGCGATCTCGAGCGCGTCCTCCACGCCGGACGTGACGAGGGTCGACCGCAGCACGTCGTGCTTGTCGACGACGGCGGTGATCGTCGCGATCACCTGCTCGCGTCCGATCCCGGCGGGCAGTGTCAGCAGCAACGGCATGACGAACCGGTCGAAGTCGCCGCCGCGCTCGACCATCTTGCGGGCGACCGGGGTGAGCGGCACCGTTCCGACGCCACCACCCTCGTACTCCTGCAGCACGGCCGCCGCGGACTCGCCCGAGTCGGCCACCGCGGCCAGTTCGGCAACGGTGCGCCGCTCGAACACATCTCGCGCGGTGAAGTGGATACCGGCCGCACGTGCCCGCGCCACCAACTGGATGGACACGATGCTGTCGCCGCCGAGCTCGAAGAACGAATCGTCGATTCCGACGCTCTCCCGGCCGAGCAGTTCGCCGAACACGGTCGCGAGTGCACGTTCGGTGTCGGTGCCAGGCGCCCGGAAATCTGCCGCCGACGCGAAGTCCGGCACCGGCAGCGCGCGCCGGTCGAGCTTGCCGCTGGTACCCAGCGGAAGTTCGGCGAGCACCATCACGGAGTCCGGAATCATGTATTCGGGCAGCAATTCCGCGACAAATCCGTTCAGCGCCGCCGAGTCGAGAGTCGCATCCTGTTTCGGCACGACGTAGGCGACGAGCCGCGCACCCACCTCGCTGTTGTGGACGATGACGGCGGCCTGCGCCACGTCGCGGTACCGGACGAACGCCTCCTCGATCTCGCCGAGCTCGATACGCAGTCCGCGCACCTTCACCTGGAAGTCGGTGCGGCCCACGAACTCGAGGACGCCGTTCTCGTTCCACCGGACGAGGTCGCCGGTGCGGTACATCCGCGCACCCGAATCGCCGAACGGGTTCGCGACGAACCGTTCCGCACTCAGCGCCGAACTGTTGACGTATCCGCGAGCGAGTTGCGCACCGTCGAGGTACAGCTCACCGGGAACACCGACCGGCGCCGGGTTCAGATGAGCGTCGAGCACGTAGGCCCGCGTGTTCCAGGCCGGCGAACCGATCGGCGCGATCGGCGCCGTGCCCGACGGCTCCACCACGTGGGCTGTCGAGTTGATGGTCACCTCGGTCGGGCCATACAGGTTCACCAATTCCGCGGAACCGAGACCGGCGACCCGCTCCGCTGCCGACTGCGGCAGCGGCTCACCGCCCGCGAAGACCAGGCGCAGCGAACCGCACCGGTCGGCCGTCGCGGCGTCGAGGAACATGGTCAGCACGGACGGGACGAACTGGATCACCGTCACCGCTTCCGTGCCCACGGTCGCTGCCATGTACTCGGGGTCGCGGTGACCGTCCGGCGACGCGATCACGAGGGTGCCACCGACCACCAACGGCAGGAACAGCTCCCACACCGAGGCGTCGAACGTGAACGGTGTCTTCTGCAGCACCACGTCCTGCGCGCCGATGCCGTAGACGTCCCGCATCCACGCCAGCTGGTTGGCGAGCGCCGAGTGCGGGATCGCCACGCCCTTCGGACGTCCCGTCGAACCCGACGTGTACAGCGCGTAGGCCAGGTTGTCCGGGCGCAACCCGGCGAGCCGCTCGGAATCCTCGACCGGGCCGTCCGCGTACTCGGACACGTCGAAGTCCTCGACCAGATACACCGGCACGTCCACGTCGAGATTCGCGATGTCGTCGGCCAGGCTCAGCACACACGTCGGCATGGCACTGTCCACCACGTACGAGGTGCGGTCCGCAGGATGCTCCGGGTCGATCGGCACGTACGCCCCGCCCGCCGCGTGGACGGCGTAGAGGCTGATCACCATGTCGAGCGAGCGTCGCATCGCGATGCCCACCACCGAGTCCGGCCCCACACCCATCGACATCAGGTGCCGCGCCAGACGATTCACCCGCGCATCGAACTCGGCGTAGGTGAGGCGCACATGGTCCGCCACCACAGCCGTTCGATCCGGCGTGCGTGCGACCTGGGCGCCGAACATCGACACCACGGATTCGTCGGCGACGTCGTGCGCCGAGTCGTTCCACCCGGACAGGACGAGTTCGCGTTCGTCGCCGGTCAGCAGATCGAGGTCGCCCACCAGCGTGGAACTGCCGGCCGCGATGGTCTGCAGAATCCGGTTCAGTCGGGATCCGAGCCGCTCGACGGTGTCGGCGCCGAATACGTCCGGGAGGTACTTCAGGACCAGCTGCAGCTCGCTGTCCGACTGGGCCAGCAGGCTCAGCGGGTAGTGCGAGGCATCGCTGATCTGTACCCCGGCGACCCGGAGCCCGTCGATGTCGCTGTCCTCGGTGAGACCTGCGCGGTCCACCGGGTACGACTCGAACACCGTCAACGTGTCGAACAGCCCACCGATTCCGGCGATCTGCTGGATCTCCGGAAGACCGATGTGGTGGTGGTCGAACAACGTCGACTGTTCCGCCTGCAGCCGCTCGAGCAGTCCGAGGAGCGACTCACGGGGATCGATACGCACCCGAATCGGGATGGTGTTGATGAACAGGCCCACCATCGACTCGATGCCCGCGACCTCCGGCGGGCGACCCGACACGGTGGCGCCGAAGACGACGTCGTCCGAGGCCGTCATCCGGGCCAGCAGCAGACCCCACGCAGCCTGGACGATCGTGTTCATCGTCAGGCCACGGTCCCGGGCGATGCGCGCCAGGTTCTCGCTCACCACCTCACCGAGGTGCAGCGCGAACTCGGCCGGCTCGGGGCGGTCCTCGCTGGTCGGTGCCGGGGCCAGGACGGTCGGACCGTCCAGTCCCGCCAGTGCGTGCGCCCAGGCGCTCCGTGATGCGTCGGTGTCGCGTTCGGACAGCCAGCCGAGGAAGTCGCGGTAGCCACGCACACGCGGCAGCACCGAACCGTCTCCGCGGGTCGCGTACAGCACCAGCAGATCCTTCATCAGCAACGGCATCGACCATCCGTCGAGCAGGATGTGGTGGTTGCTGATGGAGAACCGGTAGCTGTTCTCGCCCGTGCGGATCAGCAGGAACCGCATCAGGGGCGGACGGCTCATGTCGAACCGCGCCGAACGATGTCCGCTCAGAACGGAACTCATCCGCTCCTCACGTTCGGCCCCGGACAGCCCGGAGAGGTCGAGCTCTTCCCACGGCAGTGCGACGCGGTCGACGACCACCTGGACCGCGGTCCCCGAATCGTCGGGGACGAAGGCCGTGCGCAGGTTCGCGTGACGTGCGATCAACGCCTCCGCCGCACCGCGGAGCCGACGGACGTCGACCGTGCCCTGGAAGTCCAGGACCACCTGAGCGGTGTAGACGTCCACCGCGTCCTCGGCGAGAACGGAATGGAAGAACATTCCGGACTGCAGCGGGGCGAGCGGCCACACGTCGGTGGCGTCGGGGTAGCGCCGCTCGAGCGCCTCGAGGTCGTCCTGCGTCACGGACACCAGCGGAACGTCGGACGGCGTGAGACCGCCGCCGTTCGGCCCGGAGGCGTGCTCGGCCAGCGCGGTCGCCGCGGCGTGCCACAGTTCGGCGAGCTCCCACACGTCCGCCTCGTCGAGAATCTCGGTGGCGAACGCGATCTTGGCTTCGATCTGGGGACCGGACGCCGTCTCCGACGTCACCGCGTTGATGCTGAGCACCGCCGGTGCCACCATCTCGTCGTCCATGGCACCACCGAACTCACCCGAATCGCTGTCGGGGATCCAGCCGAGATCCCGGATCTCGGCGGGCAGTTCCACCGAGCCCGCGCGACCGAGGTAGTTGAACCCGATCTGCGGAGTCGGCAGCGAGGCCAGAGCCGGAGCGGTCTCCTCGTTCAGGTAGCGAAGCAACCCGTAGCCGATGCCCTTGTCGGGCACGGCAAGCAACTGTTCCTTGACAGCCTTCAGTGCCGCGCCCGTCGACGCCCCGCCGTCGAACGCGTCGGCGAGATCGGCGCGGGAGACGTCCAAGCGCACCGGGTACAGGCTGGTGAACCAGCCCACCGTCCGGGACAGGTCGGCACCGGGCACGGTCGCCTCTTCCCTGCCGTGTCCCTCGAGGTTGATCAGCACCGAGCGATCCTCGGTCCCGTTGCGGAGTCCACGCCAGCGCGCGACCGCGAGTGCGAGAGCCGCGAGCAGGCCGTCGTTGACACCGCCGTTCACGGACTGCGGGATCGTGGTGAGCAGCGCCTGCGTCACCTGCGTCGAGAACGTCATGCTCAGGCGGTCGGTCCGGGCGATCACGTCGCGTGCGGGATCGAACGCACGCTGTCCGATCAGCGGATCGGTGCCCGCGAGCATCCCGCGCCAGAAGTCGAGTTCCGCCACGCGGTGCGGCGACTTCGCCTCCGCGACCAGTCCGTGTGCCCAGGCCCGGACCGAGGAGCCGACCGCTTCGAGCTGCGCCGGCTGTCCCGCCGTGATCTGCGAACCCGCGGTCGCGAAGTCCGGCAACAGCACTCGCCAGGACACCCCGTCGACGACGAGGTGGTGCGCGAGCACCAGCAGGCGGCCGCTCTGCCCCGGCAACGACGCCGCGGGAGCGAACCACACGAACTGCGTCATCCGGCCCGACGCCGGATCCAGCCGTTCCGCCGCACGGTCGAGCGCCGCGCGTGCCAGCCGCTCGAATCCGTCCGTTCCCGGCTTGTCGGTGAACTCGATCTGCTCGATCAGATCCGCCGCACCGAATGCCTCTTCGGTGGAGAGAACCTCGAACGCCCAGTCGTCCCCGGTCCGGGTGAGCCGGGACCGCAGGATGTCGTGGCGGTCCAGGATCGCATCCACCGTGGCCACCAGCTGATCCCGCGTGACCGCGGGCGGGGTGGTCAGCAGAACCGCCTGGGAGAACTTCTCGAAGGTCCCTGCCGTCTCCACCAGCCAGTGCGCGATGGGTGTGAGCGGAATCGATCCGACGCCGCCGCCCGGCAGCTCCTCGAGTTTGACCGACTCGACGTCGGTGGCCCAGGCGGCCACGTCGGCCAGCGCCGAGACGGTCTTGCGCTCGAAGACGTCCCGCGCCGTGAACAGCACCCCGGCGTTCTTCGCGCGGGTCGTCAGCTGGATGGACACGATGCTGTCGCCGCCGAGGGCGAAGAACGAGTCGTCGACGCTGACGCGGTCCACACCGAGTACCTGCGCGAAGACGTCGGCGATGGCCTTCTCCATCGGCGTCGACGGCGCGCAGTACTCGCCGGCCGCCGACACGAACTGCGGCTCGGGAAGCGCCTTGCGATCGAGCTTCCCGGCGGGCGTCAGCGGCACCGAGTCGATCGCCATGATCGACGACGGCACCATGTACCCGGGCAGGGTCTCGGACACGAACGCCGACAGTTCCGCGACGTCGATCGACGCGCTCGGAGCCGGCATCACATACGACACCAGCACGGTCTGACCGGTCTGCTCGCGGTGGTGGCCCAGTGTGACCGCGAAGTCCACGCTCGGGTGGCTGCCGAGTTCGGCGTCGATCTCGCCGAGTTCGATGCGGAACCCGCGGACCTTCACCTGGAAGTCGGACCGGCCGACGTAGTCGAGGACGAGGTCGCCGGTCTCCCCGTCGGGCACCCAGCGGACGACGTCGCCGGTGCGGTAGAGCCGCTCACCGGGACCGCCGAACGGGTTGGCGACGAATCGCTCCGCCGTCAGGGCGAACCGGTTGTGATAGCCGCGTGCCACGCTCGGGCCCGCCACGTACAGCTCACCCGCGACCCCCACCGGGACGGGCGTGAGCCGGGAGTCGAGCACGACCACGTCGACGCCCCGGGTGGGACCACCGATGGTGACGGGCTGATCCGCCTTCATCGGGTTGCTCGACGTGCTCCAGATCGTCGCCTCGGACGGGCCGTACAGGTTGAACATGCGCCGGCCCGGTGCCCACTTCTGCATGAGTTCCGGCGGGCACGCCTCGCCGGCCACCGACAGCACCTCGATGCCGTTCAACCCGGCCGGGTCGACCGTGGTGAGAGCCGCGGGCGTGATGAACGCGTGTGTGACCTTCTGCTTCTTCAGCAACCGGGCGAGTTCGTCGCCGCCGTACACGACGCCGGACGCGATGACCATCGTCGACGCGGCGGCCACGGCGTGCAGCAACTCGAAGACGGATGCGTCGAAGCTCGGCGAGGCGAAGTGCAGCACCCGCGACTGCGGGGTGAGCCGGAGCCGCTCGACCTGCTCGGTCGTGACGTTCGCCAGCCCGGTGTGGGTGACGACGACGCCCTTGGGCAGACCCGTCGAGCCCGACGTGTAGATGACATAGGCCGCGTCGTCGACCCGGGTCGGGCGGATGCGATCGGCGTCCGTGACGGCCTCGGACGACACGGACGCGCAGTCGCCGTCCATCTCGTCCTCACCGAGCACCAGCCACCGCACGGTGTCGGGCAGCTCGCCGACGTGGGCGCCGGTGGTGAGACCGACCTCCACACGGGAGTCCGTGACCATGTGCAGGATCCGGTCGAACGGGTAGCTCGGGTCGACGGGGACGAAGGCCGCGCCGGTCTTCGCGACCGCCCAGATCGAGAGGATGGATTCGACGGAACGCGTCAGCGCCAGCGCGACGAAGTCGTCGGCCCCGATGCCCCTGCCGATCAGGACGCGGGCGAGACGGTTCGAGCGCTCGTCGAGCTCACGGTAGGTGACCTGCTCGTCGCCGCACACGACGGCGACGGCGTCGGGATCCACCGCGGCGGCGGTGGCGAGGATGCTCGACAGGAGCTCGGGTGCGGCGCTGTCGGCGCCGCGCACGGGCGCCAGCACCTCGTGCTCGTTCTCGCTCAGGACGTCGATGTCCCCGATCAGCACCGAGGCGTCGGCGGTGACCGCCTCGAGGATGCGCTGGAATCGGAACGCGAACGCCGCGATCGTGCGTTCGTCGAACAGATCCGTCGCGTAGGTGAAGACGCCCCGCATCGGCGCGTCCCCGTCCGCATCGGCTGCGTCGGCGAGCGTGAGCTGCAGATCGAACTTCGCGGCACTGATCCCACCGTCGAGCCCCTCGACCGTCAGGCCGGGCAGTTCCAGGTGCGCCTGCTCGATGTTCTGGAACGCGAGAGCCACCTGGAAGAGCGGCGAGAATGCCGTCGAGCGTTCCGGCTGGAGGATCTCGACCAGCCGCTCGAACGGCACGTCGGTGTGCGTGAACGCACCGAGGTCGTGCTGACGGACCTGCGCGAGGAGGTCGGAGAACGTCGCGTCGACGTCGACCTGGGCGCGCAGCACCAGCGTGTTGACGAACATGCCCACGAGGTCGTCGAGCGCGGCCTCGCCACGACCCTCGATCGCGGTACCCACCGCGATGTCGTCCGTGGCGCTCAGCCGAGCGAGCAGCACCGACAGTGCCGCGTGCGCGACCATGAACAGCGACGCATTGTGCTCGCGCGCCAGCGCCCCGAGCCGGTCGCGCAGTTCCGCGTCGATCTCGAAGTCGAAGTTCGCGCCGCGCATCGACTGCGCGGGCGGACGCGGCCGGTCCGTCGGCAACGGCAGCACGTCCGGCAGACCGCTGAGCGTGGTCCGCCAGTAGTCGATCTGCTTGGCCGCCAGCGAATCCGACGCGTTCTCGTCGCCGAGCAACTCGTGCTGCCAGAGCGAGAAGTCCGCGTACTGGACGTCGAGCGGTGCCCACGCAGGTTCGGAACCGGCGGCGCGGGCGCTGTAGGCGATCACCACGTCGCGCGCCAGCGGTGCCGTCGAGGCGCCGTCGGACGAGATGTGGTGCACGACGATGACCAGCACGTGCTGCTCGGCATCGATCCGCAGGAGACGCGCGCGGACCGGGACGGCCTGCGCGACGTCGAAACCGGCGGTGACGAGAGAGACCACACGCTCACGCAGCGCGTTCTCGTCGGCGACGTTCTCCACGTCCAGAGACGTGAAACTCCGGGCCCGCGACAACACGACCTGGCCCGGACCGTCGCCGGTGTCGGGGTACGTCGTGCGCAGCGTCTCGTGGCGTTCGACGACGTCGCCGAGTGCCTGTTCGAGCGCCGAGACGTCGAGGTGGCCCGTCAACTTGATCGCCAGCGGAATGTTGTACGCCGCCGACGCCGTGTCGAACTGGTTGATGAACCACATGCGGGACTGTGCCGGGGACAGCGGAATCCGGGCGGGACGCGGTTGCGGCACCAGCGCCGGGCGGCTCGCGCCCGCCGAATCGGACTGCTCGGCGCGAGCCGACAGCGCGATCACCGTCGGAGCCTCGAACAGTTCGCGCACACCGATCGACGTGTCGAGCGCGGCGTTGATGCGGGCGACCACCCGCGTCGCGACGAGCGAGTTGCCGCCGAGGTCGAAGAAGCTCGTGTCCGCGCTGACCCGCTCGTGACCGAGCACGTCCGCGAAGACACCCGCGACGATCTCCTCGACGGGGGTACGCGGGGCCCGGTAATGGTCCGCGGCGCCGCCGAACTCGGGTTCGGGGAGCGCCTTGCGGTCGAGCTTGCCGTTGATGTTCAGCGGCAATGCGTCGAGGGTGATCAGCGCGGACGGCACCATGTAGCCCGGCACCGACCGGCCGGCGAACGCGAGCACGTCGGCGTCGTCGACGGAGTCGCCCTGCTCCGGCACCACGTAGCCGACGAGCCGGTCCCCGGTGTGACGGTCGTGGTGGACCACGACGACGCCCTGCGCCACCGACGGGTGCGCCACGAGCGCCCGCTCGATCTCGCCGAGCTCGATCCGGAAACCGCGGACCTTGACCTGGAAGTCGCTCCGGCCGACGTAGTCGAGGTTGCCGTCCCGGTTCCATCGCACCAGGTCACCGGTGCGGTACATCCGCTGCCCGGCCGCGCCGAACGGGTTGGCGACGAACCGTTCCGCGGTGAGGTCGTGGCGGCCGAAGTACCCGCGCGCCAACTGCTCGCCCGCGAGATAGAGCTCACCTGTGACGCCGGCGGGAACAGGGTGCAGACGCGAATCGAGAACGTAGGTCTGCGTATTCCATTCGGGCCTGCCGATCGGGACCGAACCGTCGCGCTCGTCGCCGCACCGGTAGTGGGTGACGCTGACAGCGGCCTCGGTGGGGCCGTACAGGTTGAAGATCTCCGCGTCGGAGACGTCGCGGAACCGGAGCATCGTGTCGGCGGGCAGTGCCTCACCGATGCAGAGCACACGTGTCAACGACACCAACTGGGCCGGCTCCGCCACCGCGACGAACGCCGACAGCAGCGAAGGCACGAAGTGCACCGTCGAAACCTGCTGCTCCGCAACGAGTGCGGCCAGGTACGACGGGTCGCGGTGTCCGTCCGGTGTGGCGACGACCAGACGTGCGCCCGCGGTCAGCGCCCACCAGAACTCCCACACCGACAGGTCGAACGTCGCCGCCGTCTTGAGCAGCACCGAGTCCTCCGCGGTGAGCGGGTATTCCGACTGCTTCCAGCGCAACTGGTTCGCGATCGCACGGTGCGCGATCGCCACACCCTTCGGGCGACCGGTCGAGCCGGACGTGTAGATCACGTACGCGGCGTTCTCCGGCCGCAGCGGTGCGATCCGCTCCGAGTCGGTCAGCGGAGACGCGTCGATTCCGCGCAGATCCAGTTCGTCGAGGAGGAGGTGGTCGACGCCGCCCGGCAGTCCCCCGGCGACGGCGCGGGTCGTCAGGACGCAGACGGGTTGCGCACTCTCCAGGACGTACGCGGTGCGGTCGGCCGGATGGTCCGGGTCGATCGGCAGGTACGCGCCGCCGGCCGCGGCGACCGCGTACATTCCGACCAGCAGTTCCACCGAACGCGGAATCGCCAGGCCGACCACGGTTTCCGGGCCGACCCCGCGGCCGACGAGGTGCCGGGCCAACCGGTTGACCCTCGTCGAGAAATCGGCGTACGTCAGCGACTCGCCCTCGAACACGAGAGCGGTGACGTCCGGGTTCTCCGCGGCGGCGGACGCGAACATGTCCGCGAGCGTCGTCTCCGGCAACACCCGCTCGGTGTCGTTCCATCCGGACACCACGAGCGCGCGCTCGTCGCTGCCTGCGAGCGGCAGGTCACCGACCGCGGTCCCGGGCGAATCCACCGCAGCAGCCAGGACGCGGCGGAACATGTCCGCGAAACGCTTCACGGTGACGGCGTCGAACAGGTCGGTGGCGAACGTGAACACGCCCGACATCTGCTCCCCCTCGGGGCTGTCGCCCAGGATCAGATGCAGGTCGAACTGCGCGGTGTCGCCCTCGACCTCGAGCGGTGTGACGGTGAGGTCGGGCAGTTCCAGCTCGGCCTTCGTGGTGTTCTGGAACGAGTAGCCCACCTGGAAGATCGGATGGTGGGCCATCGAGCGTGCCGGGTTCAGGACCTCGACCAGGCGCTCGAACGGGACGTCGGCGTGCGAGAACGCCTCGAGGTCGGCCTCCCGGGCACGATCGAGGATCTCGTCGAACGTCTGCTGCCCGTCGACCTGCACCCGCAGCGCGAGGGTGTTCACGAACATGCCGACGACGTCGTCGAGTTCGCGCTCACCGCGGCCTGCGATCGGGGTGCCCACCGAGATGTCCTCGGTGCCGGACAGGCGGCTGAGCAGCACCGCGAACGCGGCGTGCACGGCCATGAACACGCTGGCGTTGTGCCTGCGGGCCAGTGCTGCCAGACCGCGGTGCACCTCGGCGTCGATGGTGAAGTCGATCCGCGACCCGCGCAGGGACTGCACGGGCGGTCGCGGCCGGTCCACCGGCAGCTCGAGCAGGTCGGGCACGCCGGCCAGCGTCTTCTTCCAGAAGGCCAGCTGGGCGGCGATCAGGCTGTCCGGGTCGTCCTCGCTGCCGAGGAGTTCACGCTGCCAGATCGCGTAGTCCGCGTACTGCACCGGGAGCGGAGCGAAGCCGGGTTCCCGGCCTGCCGCCCGCGACGCGTACGCCACCATGACGTCGCGCACGAACGGCGCCGTGGATTCGCCGTCGGTGGACACGTGGTGCACGACGAGTGCCAGCACGTAGTCCTGCGGGCCGACCTCGAACAGTCGCGTCCGGATCGGCGGGAGGTCGGCGGTGACGTCGAATCCGGCGGTGACCATCTCCACCAACTGCTCGCGCAGCTCGTCGTCCGACACCGCGGCGGGCGTCAGGTCCAGCCGGACCTGGTCGGCGGGAAGGATCACCTGATGCGGGCCGTCCGGCGAGTCCGGGTAGATCGTGCGCAGCGACTCGTGACGCTCCAGCACGTCGAACACGGCGGCCTGCAGCGCGTCCACGTCCAGCGCACCGGTCAACCGGACCGCGAGCGGAATGTTGTAGGCGGGCGAGTCCGGGTCGAAGCGGTTGATGAACCACATCCGGGACTGCGCCAGCGACAACGGGACGAAGGCAGACCTCTCCCGCGGCGCGAGGACGGGCCGCGGTCGGACGTTCTCGTCCGGGGTGCCGATGCGGGCGGCCAGGCCCGCGACCGTCGGCGCCTCGAACAGTTCCCGCACTCCGATGCGGCGACCGAAGACCTGTCCGGCCCGCGACACGACACGGGTGGCGCTCAGCGAGTTTCCGCCGAGGTCGAAGAAGCTGTCGTCGACGCTGACCTGCTCGAGCCCGAGCACGTCGGCGAAGATGCCTGCGATCGTCTCTTCCCCGGGTGTCGTCGGGGCACGGAATTCCGCACCCGCGGTGACGAATTCGGGCTCGGGCAGCCGCGCGCGATCCAGCTTGCCGATGCCGGTCAGCGGGATCTCGTCGAGGAGGATCACGACGGACGGCACCATGTACGGCGGAAGCGTCTCGCCGACAACCGACTTCAGCGATTCCGCATCGACGGTCGCACCGTCGGCGGGCAGGACGTACGACACGAGGGTCGTCAGCCCGGCCGGATTCTCGCGACCCACGGTGACGGCGAACTCGACTTCCGGCTGTGCGGCCAGGGCGGCGTCGATCTCACCGAGTTCGACGCGGAACCCGCGGACCTTCACCTGGAAGTCGGACCGGCCGACGTACTCCACCCGATGCCCGTCCGCCCAGCGCACGACGTCGCCGGTGCGGTACATGCGCGCGCCGGGTTCGCCGAACGGGTTGGCCACGAACCGCTCCGCCGTGACCGACGGACGGTTGTGGTAGCCACGGGTCACCGACGGACCGCAGATGTAGAGCTCCCCGGGAACTCCCTCCGGCACCGGACGCAACCGCGAATCGAGGATGAGGGATTCGACGCCACGCAGCGGCGAACCGATCGTCACACGCTCACCCGCCACCATCGGTTCGGTGATGGTAACGATGACCGTGGTCTCGGTGGGACCGTACGCGTTGCGCATCTCGCGGCCGGGAGCCCACCGTGCCACGAGTTCCGGTGTGCAGGTGTCGCCACCGACCACGACGGACGTGACGGAGTCGAGCCCGTCCGGGTCGACGGTCATCAGCGCGGTCGGCGTCATGACCACGTTGTTGACCCGTTCGCGGCGGATCAGGTCGGCGAGTTCGTCGCCGCCGTAGACGTCCGCGGGCGAGATCACCAGGGTGGCGCCCGCGCTGAACGCGGCGAGCATCTCCCCGACCGACGTGTCGAAGCTCGGCGACGCGACGTGCAGGAATCGGGAGTTCGGCGACACGACGTAATGCTCGCGCACCTCGCGGGTGAGGTTCGCCAGACCGCGGTGGGTGACCACCACGCCCTTCGGCTTACCCGTCGAACCCGAGGTGTAGATGAGATACGCCGGGTGGTCGACCGTCAGCGCGCGCCGCAGATCCGTGTCTTCCACCGCGCCCGCAGCGCGGGCACCGATCTCCTCGGCCGCCGCAGAATCGTCGAGGACGATCCACGGCACCGTGCCGGGAAGGTCGTCGTGATGGCGGGCGACCGTCAGTCCGAGGACCGCCGCCGAATCGGACAGCATCTCGCCGATCCGCTCGAACGGAAGCTTCGGGTCGACGGGCAGGTAGGCGCCGCCGGCCTTGGCGATCGACCAGATTCCGAGGATGGATTCGACGGAACGCGTGATCGCCAGTGCGACATAGTTCTCCGGTCCCACGCCCCGATCGATCAGGACGCGCGCCAGCTGATTCGACCGCTCGTCGAGTTCCCGGTACGTGACCTCGCGTCCCTCGAAGGACACCGCGACCGATTCCGGCGAGATCTCGACACCCGAACGCAGCAGCTCGGGCAGTGTGCGCGGCTCGATCGACTGCGGTCCGCGGACCGGGGCGATCGCGGCCTTCTCCGCGGCGTCGAGGATCTCGATGTCGCCGAGGACCACGTCGCGGTCGGCCGACACGGCATGGAGGATCCGGTCGAACCGGTCCGCGAAGCTCAGGACGGTCTGCTCGTCGAAGATGTCGGTCGAGTAGTTGAACGTCGCGGCGATACCTGCGGCGGCGCCGTCGACGTAGCGCTCGCCGACGCTGAGCTGGAGGTCGAATTTTGCGACCTCGAGCGGGGCGTCGAGTGCGGAGATCTCGAGACCCGGGAACTCCATCCGGACCGACTCGTTGTTGTCGAACGACAACGCCACCTGGAACAGCGGCTGGTGCGCCGTCGACCGCGGGACGTCGAGTACCTCGACGAGACGCTCGAACGGAACGTCGCTGTGGCTGAACGCGTTCAGATCGGTGGCGCGCACCTGGGCCAGCAGGTCGGCGAAGGTGTCGTCGGGGCGCACCGACGCGCGGAGCACGAGGGTGTTGACGAACATGCCGACGAGCCTGTCGAGTTCCTGCTCGCCGCGGCCGGCGACCGGCGTGCCGATGGCGACGTCCGTCTGCGACGACAGCCGCTCGAGCAGGACCGCAAGCGCGGCGTGCACGACCATGAACAGGGTCGAGTTCGTTTCTCGGGCGATCGCGAGCAGCCCGCGGTGGGTCTGCGCGTCGATCGTGAACCGTGCCGACGCACCGCGCAGCGACTGCACGGGCGGCCGGGGCCGGTCGGTCGGCAACTCGAGCACCTCGGGGAGCCCGCCGAGCGCCTGCTGCCAGTAGCCGAGCTGGCGGGCGACCAGCGATTCTGGGTCGGACTCGTCACCCAGCGACTCACGCTGCCACAGCGCGTAATCGGCGTACTGGACGGGCAGCGGTTCCCAGCCGGGAGCACTGCCGGCGGCACGCGCCGCGTAGGCGGTCATGATGTCGGTGAACAGAGGCGCCAGCGACGCACCGTCGGCCGAGATGTGGTGCACGACCATCATCAGGATGTGGTCGGTGGGGTTCACCTCGAAGCAGGCGACCCGCACCGGCACCGTCTCGGTGACGTCGAATCCGGTGGCGCCGAGTTCACGCATCCGCGCGTACAGGTCCTGCTCGTCCGAGACCGGGGTCGGGGTCAGATCGGACACCACGTCGGCTGCGGGCAGCACGACCTGGTGCGCGTCCTCGTCGCCGACCGGGAATACCGTCCGCAGCGACTCGTGCCGCTCCACGACGTCCGCCCACGCCGCATTCAGCGCCGCCGGGTCGATCGAGCCGGTCAGCCGCACCGCCAGCGGCAGGTTGTACGCCGGGGAGGACGGATCGAATTGGTTGACGAACCACATCCGCTGCTGCGCCAGCGACAGCGGGATGCGGTCGGGCCGCGGACGGGCGACGAGCGCGGGACGCTGTTCGCCGGTACTCGCGGTCGCCTCGAGCAGCTCCGCGAGTTCCGCGACGGTCGGGTGCTCGAAGCACTCCCGAACCGACAGCCTCCCGCCGAGCGCGGCGGTGAGCCTGGCGGTGAGCCTCGTTGCGCTGATGGAGTTTCCGCCGAGGTCGAAGAACGAGTCGGCGGCACCGACGCGTTCGACGCCGAGCACCTCGCCGAACACCCCGGCGACGATCTCCTCGACCGGGGTGCGGGGTGCGACGTATTCGGCCTCAGACTTGACGAAGTCGGGTTCGGGAAGTGCACCCCGGTCCAATTTGCCGGTGGCGCCGAGCGGGAAACTGTCCAAGACGAGGATCCGGGCGGGCACCATGTACGCGGGCAGCGTCTCCGCTGCCGCGTCCAGCACCGACGCGGTATCGATCGCCACATCGGCCACCGGGATCACGTAGCCCACCAGGTTCTCGCCGGTGGTCTCGCTGCGGTGCACGACGACCACGGCCTGCGCCACCGACGGGTGCGCCAGAAGCGCGGACTCGACCTCGCCGAGCTCGAGCCGCTGTCCGCGGAGCTTGACCTGGAAGTCGCGGCGCCCGATGTATTCCACGATGCCGTCGGCGCGCTTACGGACGATGTCGCCGGTGCGGTACATCCGCTGCCCGGCCGTGCCGAACGGGTTCGCCACGAACCGGTCCGACGTCAGGTCGCTGCGGCCGACGTAGCCGCGGGCCAGCTGGATGCCGGCCAGGTACAGTTCGCCGTGCACGCCCGCGGGCACCGGACGCAGCCGGGAGTCGAGGACGTACAGCTGGGTGTTCCACACGGGCGCGCCGATCGGCACCGTCGTGCGGTCCGCTTCGGTGCACTCCCAGTAGGTGACGTCGACCGCGGCCTCCGTCGGGCCGTACAGGTTGTGCAGCGCTGCGGAAGAAAAGTCCCGGAACGCGGCCGCGGAGGCAGGCGGAAGGGCTTCACCACTGCAGAACACCTGACGCAGTGAACCGCACAGCGGGGCGTCCGCACCTGCCGTGAACACCGCCAGCATGGACGGCACGAAGTGCATCGTGGTCACGCTGTGCTCGGCGATGACCTCGGAGAGGTACGCCGGGTCGCGGTGCCCGTCCGGGATCGCGACGACGAGCTTGGCTCCGACCTCGAGCGGCCAGAACAGTTCCCACACGGACACGTCGAACGTGACGGGAGTCTTCTGCAGGACGACGTCCGTGGAATCCATCGGGTAGGTGTCCTGCATCCACAGCAACCGGTTGACGATCGCCCGGTGACTGACGGCGACGCCCTTCGGCTTACCGGTCGATCCGGACGTGTAGATCACGTAGGCGGTCGAATCCGGACGGACCGGTGCCCCGCGCTCGTCATCGGTGATCGGACCGTCGGGGTGACCGGAGAGGTCGACGGTGTCCACCTCGATCCGCGGCGCGTCCGTCTCGGCATCCCGATCGGCCGACGAGGTCAGCACGCAGACCGGGGAGGCGCTCTCGATCACGTACGCGGTGCGCGCCGCCGGATGATCCGGGTCGAGCGGCACGTAGGCGGCGCCCGTCTTCTCGATCGCATAGATCGCGATCATCATCTCGAGGGAGCGGCGCAGCGCGACCGCGACCTTGGACTCCGGGCCGACACCCCGTGCGAGCAGTTCCCGTGCCAGGCGGTTGGTCCTGGCGTCGAACTCGGCATACGTCAGTGCGTCGTCGCCGAACACCAGGGCAACCGCGTCCGGCGTCCGCGCCACCTGCTCGTCGAACAGGTCGACGAGGGTGCGCTCCTCCGCCGCGGTCGCGGAGGTCGCCGACGTCGCGTCGGCGATCACGCCCGCGAGGACACCGGCGAACGTGTCGGCGAAGCCCTCGCCCGACGAGCCGTCGAGCAGTCCGGGCAGCAGGGTGGACAGGGCCACCGTGACCGCGGCCTCCGGGCCGACGCCCACACCGGCGAGCGTGCGCGCGAGTTCCGCCGACTTGTCCCGCAACTGCGCGTACGTGACATCGGTGCCGTTGTGCGACAGCGCGATTCCGTCCGGGTTGATCGACGCCGCACCGTCGAGGAGTTCGGGCAGCGACTTGGTGGCCGCCAGCTCCTCCGAGATGGAGTGCGACATCAGGGACTGCGTCCCCTCGTCCGGCACGGCCAGTCCGGCCTTCTCGTCCTCGGTCAGGATGTCGATGTCACCGACGACGGCGTCCGCGTCGGCCGTGACGGCCTCGAGCACGCGAACGAAGCGATCGGCGAAACCGCGGACCGTCGACTCGTCGAAGAGGTCGGTGGCGTAGGAGAACCAGCCCCGCATGCCGTTCGCGACGGCCCCCTCGTCGAACCGTTCCTCGACGGCGACACCGAGATCGGTCTTGCTCGTGGTGAGTCCGCTCTCGAGGACCTCGACGGTCAGCCCGTCGAGCTCGAGCTTCGGCCGTTCGAGGTTCTGGAAGCTCAGCATCACCTGCGCGAGCGGCGCGTACGCGGCGGTGCGCGACGGACGGAGCACCTCGACGATCTGCTCGAACGGCACGTCGGCGTTGCCGAATGCATTCAGATCGACCTCGCGTGCCTGCGTGAGCAGCGTGCTGAAGCGGGCGTTCGGGTCGACATCGGTACGCAGCACGAGCGTGTTGACGAACATCCCGACGAGGTCGTCGAGCGCGCGGTCACCGCGGCCCGCGACAGGGGTGCTGACGGAGATGTCGCTGGTGTTGCTCAGACGTCCCAGCAGCACGGCGAGTGCGGTGTGCACCACCATGAACAGCGACGCCTGGTGGGTCTGTGCGAGTTCGTTCAGCGACCGGTGCACGTCCTGCCCGATCTCGAACTCGATCAGGCCACCCTGCGGGTTGCGGACGGCCGGACGCGGCCGGTCCGCCGGGAGTTCGAGGACCTCCGGTGCATCGCCGAGCGCGTGCGTCCAGTACGCGATCTGCTTGCCCGCGAGCGACTCCGGGTCGCCCTCGGAGCCGAGGAGATTCCGCTGCCACAGGGCGAAGTCCGGGTACTGCACGGGCAGCGGCGAGAAGCTGGGCTCCTCCCCCTGCACGCGAGCGCCATAGGCCCCGAACAGGTCCCGTGCGAGCGGGGCCATCGACGAGCCGTCCGCCGAGATGTGGTGGACCACGACCACGAGGACGTGGTCGCGTTCCCCGAGCTCGAACAAGGCGGCGCGAACCGGGACGTCGGCGGTGACGTCGAAGCCGGCCGATGCCAGCGCGACGACCCGCTCCCGCAGTTCCTGCTCGTCGGCCACGCGGACGACGTCGAGCCCGGACTTCGTGTCGGACGCGGACAGGACGACCTGATAGGGGCCGTCGACGGAATCCGGGTACACCGTGCGCAGCGATTCGTGCCGGGCAACGACGTCGGCGATCGCCGAGCGCAGCGCGTCGACGTCCAGTGCGCCGGTGAGCCGCAGCGCCAACGGGATGTTGTACTCGGCCGATTCGGGATCGAACCGGTTGGCGTACCACATCCGCTGCTGTGCCAGCGACAGCGGCAGACGGTCCGGACGCGCTCCGGCGGTGACGGGCGGACGGGCGCCGCCGTCCACACCGAGTTCTTCCAGCCTGCGGGCCAGCTGCGCCACCGTGGGGGCCTCGAAGATCTCGCGCACCGGTGCGTCGATACCGACGGCCTCGTTGATCCGCGCCATCACGCGGGTGGCGGCGAGCGAGTTGCCGCCGAGGGTGAAGAAGGAGTCGTCGGCACCGACCACGTCGACACCGAGCACTTCCGCGAACACCGCGGCGACACGCTGTTCGAGAGCGGTTCCCGCGGCACGGAACTCACGGTCCTCCGCGAGGAACTCGGGCTCGGGCAGGGCCCGGCGGTCGAGCTTGCCCACCGGGGTGAGCGGGATGGCGTCGAGGGTCACGATCGTCGACGGCACCATGTACGTGGGCACGAACTCGCCCACGAAGTCCAGCATCCGGGTGACGTCCACCTCGGCGCCCGGTACCGGGAGAACGTACGACACGAGGACCGAATCCCCGGAGGGGCCGGGCAGCACGGACGTCGTGGCGAAGTCGACGGCGGGGTGCTTGGCGAGCACCGCGTCGATCTCGCCGAGTTCGATGCGGAATCCGCGGACCTTCACCTGCTGGTCCGAGCGGCCGACGTAGTCGACGGTCAGCGTGCCGTCCGCGTCCTTCTTCCACCGCACGACGTCGCCGGTGCGGTACATCCGGTCGCCCGGCTCACCGTACGGGTTCGCGACGAAGCGTCCCGCGGTCAGCGGCGTGCGCCGGTGGTAGCCACGGGCGAGCCCGAGACCCGACAGATAGAGGTCACCTGCGATGCCGACCGGAACGGGGCGGAGTCGATCGTCGAGGACCAGTGCGCTGGTGCCGCGGATCGGACCACCGATCGTGACCGGACCGTCGGCGGCCATCGGGTCGCTGATGTTGGTCATGATCGTGGTCTCGGTGGGACCGTATCCGTTGAACAGTGAGCGTCCGGGTGCCCAGCGGGCCGCGAGTTCCGCCGGGACGGCCTCGCCGCCCGCGACCACGAACTGGAAGTCGTCCAGCCCGGACGGATCCACGGACGCCAGCGCCGAAGGCGTGACGAAGCCGTGTGTGACGCGGTGCTCGCGCAGGAACGTCGCGAACTCGGGTCCGCCGTACACGTCGGTGGGAGCGATCACCATGGTGGCGCCGGCGCCGACCGCGAGCAGCAGTTCGAGAACGGACGCGTCGAAGCTCGGCGACGCGAAGTGCAGCGTCCGCGAGTCCGCCGTCACCTGGTAACGCTCACGCTGTTCGGCCGCGAAGTTGGCAAGACCCCGGTGGGTCACGACGACGCCCTTGGGCTGCCCGGTGGTGCCGGACGTGTAGATCACGTAGGCGCTGTTGGCCGGTGTCACCGCCGTGCGACGCTCCGCCTCCGCGACGGGGGCCGTGGAGTAACGCGCGGAGGCGTTCTCGAAGTCTTCGCTGTCGAGGACCAGCCAGTCGACGTCCGCGGGAAGCCGGCCGACCTCGGAGCTCACGGAAAGCCCGAGCGACACACCGGAATCGGTCACCATGTGCGCGATGCGCTCGTCCGGGTACCGGGGGTCGATCGGCACGTATGCGCCGCCGCTCTTGGCGACGGCCCAGATTCCGACGATGGACGCGATCGAGCGGGTGATGCCGAGCCCGACGAACGTCTCCGCGCCGACTCCGCGCTCGATCAGGATGCGCGCCACACGGTTCGAGCGCTCGTCCAGCTCGCGGTAGGTGATGCTGTCGCCGCCCGAGACGATCGCGTCCCCGTCGGGGTTCGCGGCGACCGCCGCGGACAGCAGTTCGACGAGAGTCGTGGGCGACGTGCCGTCGATACCGCGGACCGGTGTCAGTTCCTCGGTCTCCTCGGCGTCGAGGATGGGGATGTCGCCCACAGCGATGTCGGTTCCGCCGCCTGCGACGGCGGCGAGGATCCGCACGAAGCGATCCGCGAAGCCCTGCACGGTATCCGCGTCGAAGATCTCGGTGGCGAACCCGAGAACGCCGGTGATCCCGTTGGGCGCGCCCTCGTCCGACCACAGTTCGCGCAGGTCGACGGTGAGGTCGAACTTGCTGAACTCGACGTCCACGGCACCGGGTGTCGCCTCGAGTCCGGCGAACTCGAGCGACGGGATGCCGTTGACCTGATGGGTCAGCACGACCTGGAACAGCGGCGAGTACGCCGTGGACCGGGCCGGCTTCAGGGCGTCCACCAATTGCTCGAACGGGACGTCCTGGTTGCTGAACGCGGCGAGGTCCTGGGTGCGGACCTGCTCGAGCAGTTCGGCGAAGGACGTTCCGGGCTCGACCTCGGTCCGCAGCACGAGCGTGTTGACGAACATGCCGACGAGGTTCTCGAGCGCCTCGTCACCGCGCCCGGCCACAGCTGTGCCGATGGCGATGTCGGTGCTCGAACTGAGCCGCGCCAGCAGCAGGGACAGCGACGCGTGCAGCACCATGAACAGTGACACGTTGTGTGCGCGGGCGACCTCACCGAGACGACGGTGGATGTCCTCGTCGACGGAGAAGCCGACGGAGGCACCGGCCATCGACCGCACCGTCGGGCGGGGCCGGTCGGTGGGGAGGGCCAGGACGTCGGGCACACCCGCCAGGGTCTTCGACCAGAAGTCGATCTGCGCGGCGGCCAGGGAATCGGGGTCGTCCTCGGAACCGAGCACGTCCCGCTGCCACAGCGCGTAGTCCGCGTACTGGACGGGCAGCGCCGGCCACGCGGGCTGCGTTCCGTCCAGATGGGACGCATAGGCCGTCATGACGTCGCGGGCCAGCGGCAGCGTGGACGCGCCGTCGGACGCGATGTGGTGCATGACCAGCACCAGCACGTGGTCGGTCGCGCCGAGCCGGAACAGGCGGGCCCGGACCGGGATCGTGTCGGTGACGTCGAAGCCGGTGGAACCGAACTCGAACATCCGGTCCCGCAGGTCCTCCTCCCGGACGTCGACCGGCTCGAGAGCGAGGTCGATGTCGACGGCGGGCAGGATCACCTGGTGCGCACCGGAATCGGAGTCCGGGAACACGGTCCGCAGCACCTCGTGCCGCGCGACGACGTCGGAGAGCGCCGCAGCCAGGGCGGCGGCGTCCAGTTCGCCGCGCAGTCGCACGGTGAGCGGAACGTTGTACGCCGGCGACGACGGATCGAAACGGTTGAGGAACCACATCCGCTGCTGCGCGAGCGACAGCGGCAACTCGCGGGGGCGCTCGCCCGCGACGAGTGCCGGCCGGGTGGAGCCGTTGTGGGCCCGGTCCTCGACGAGTTTCGCGAGGGTGGCAACGGTCGGGGCGTCGAACAGATCACGGATCCCGACCTCGGTGCCGGTCGCGGACGTGACGCGGGCAGCGACGCGGGTGGCGCTGAGCGAGTTGCCGCCCAGGTCGAAGAACGACTCGTCGACACTCACCCGCGTCGCGGAGATCACGTCACCGAAGATGCCGGCGACGACCTCCTCGAGCGGGGTGCGCGGTGCGACGAACTCGACCGTGCTCGTGGCGAAGACCGGGTCCGGGAGGGCCTTGCGGTCGACTTTGAGATTCGCGTTGAGCGGCATCTCGTCGAGCACCATCACCGTGTCCGGGATCATGTGCGAGGGCAGCACGTGCCGTAGTGCGTCGAGCGTCGCATCGACGTCGAGTTCGGCGCCTGCGGTTGCGGTGACGTATGCGACGAGCCGGGGGCCCTGCTCGCTGTCGTGGACGACCACCACCGACTTCTGCACCGCGTCGGTCGCGTTGAGTGCGGATTCGATCTCGCCGAGTTCGATCCGGAGACCGCGGATCTTCACCTGGAAGTCGCTGCGTCCCACGAACACGAGTCCGCCGTCGGCACGCTCGCGGACGAGGTCACCGGTCCGGTACATGCGGGCGCCGGGCCCCTCGAACGGGTTCGCCACGAATCGTGACGCGGTGGTGCCGAACATGTTGCCGTATCCACGGGCCAGGACCTGGCCGCCGATGTAGAGGTCGCCGGTCACTCCCGGCGGCACGGGGCGCATCCGGCCGTCGAGCACGTGGTACCGGACACCGCGGAACGCGGCGCCGAACGGGACCGGCCACGACTCGGCGTCCGCGGTGGAGAGGTCCAGTTCGTACGAGGAGCAGGTGACCGATGCCTCGGTCGGGCCGTAGTTGTTGAGGAGGCGCGAATCGGTGCCGATCAGTGCCGTGCAGGCGGCCGGCCGCAGCATCTCACCGCCGAGGAGGACGACCTTCAGATTGGGCAGGACGCCGTCGGTATCGAGTTCGGTGAGGACCTCGAACGCACTGGGTGCCAGGTTCGTGATCTGGACTTCGCCCGTGCCGATCATGCGGAGAATCGGTCCCGGATCGAAGCCGTCGTCGGCGAGGTGGAGCACACCGCCGTACGCGAGACCCACCCAGATGTTCTTCTGGGTCTGGTCGAACAGCGGGGAGTTCGCGATCAGCAGTCCGGTGCCGTCCTTCACCCGGAGGTCGCACTGGTACGACTGATAGTTGTTGGACAGGCCCAGCATCGGCACCATCGTGGGCTTGGGCCGCCCGGTCGAGCCCGACGTCGAGATGACGTGCCCCAGGCGCTTGCCGGCGTGCTCGTCCGACCACGGGTCGTGCGGGAAGTCGGTGTCGTCCAGCGATTCGAGGTGGCGCACCGTCTCGGGGTCGTCGAGCACGATCGGGTCGTCGAGGGCCGCGTTCCCGGTGGGTGCCTCGGTGAGCCCGCTCCAGGACCGGGTGGCCACCACGGTCCGCGTGCCGCTGTCCTCGACGAGGCCCGTGATCCGCTCCATTCCCCACTTCTGGTCGAACGGGGAGTACGCGGCGCCGACCTTCCAGGTGGCGAGCATCCCGATCACCCATTCGACCGAACGGGGGGTGAGGAGTGCGACGACGTCGTCGGGGCGGACACCACGGGACAGCAGTTCGCGTGCGAGCTGGTTGGCCCGGCGGTTCAGTTCGCCGCGGCTGGTCTCGACGCCGCCCGCCACGACGGCGCGGGCCTCCGGGTCGCGCTCGACCCACTCCTGCCAGCGCGTGACGAAGAGTTCCAGCGGCCATCCCGACGTTTCGGCGACCTCCGCCTCCGGCGTCGCAACGATTTCCGGTGCGGGCGCGGCGATCTCGATGTCACCGACGAGGGCGTGCGCGTCCGCGATGACCTGGTCGAGGATCGTGCCGAAGCCGTCCTTCCCGTCCTCGGACGGCGGGGCCATCATGATCGTGGGAACCAGACCGGACAGCACGACGGAGACGATCGCGTCCGGACCCATCCCGCGCTCCGACAGCGGCGCGGACATCAAGCGGAGCCGCTCGTCGAACTCGCGGTACGTCACCTGCATGCCGTCGTGGGCGACGGCGACGGCGTCGGGATCGACCTCCACCGCTGCAGCGAGAAGCTGCGGCAGCTCGCGAACTGTCATCGTGCGGGCAGGTCGGGCTTGGCTCAACTTTGCTCTCTCGTGTTCGGTGAGAATGTCGATGTCGCCTACAGCGACACCGGGATCGGTGACGACGGCCTCGAGGATCCGCACGAACCGCTCGGAGATCCGTTCCGCGGTGCTCCGCTCGAACAGGTCGGTGGCGAACGTGAACCTGCCGCCGAGGCCTGCCGGTTCACCCGACGCGTCGGCTTTCTCGGTGATCGTCAACGTGAGGTCGTACTTGGCGCCCTGCGCCATGTCCTCGATCACGCGCACGGTCAGACCGGGCAGTTCGAGCGCGTCCATCCGGTTGTTCTGGAACGACAGCATCACCTGGAACAGCGGCGAGTACGCCGCCGAGCGCCGGATCCGCAGTGCTTCCACGATCTTCTCGAACGGCACGTCGGAATTGCCGAACGCCGCCAGATCGCCTTCGCGGACCCGTTCGACGAGTTCGGCGAACGAATCCCCCGGCCGCACGTGGGTGCGCAGGACCAGGGTGTTGACGAACATGCCCACCAGGTCGTCGAGCGCCTGATCGCTGCGGGCGGCGTGCGGGGTGCCGACGGTGATGTCGTCGCTGGTGCTCAGCCGCGACAGCAGCGTCGTCAATGCGGCGTGCGTCACCATGAAGAGCGAGGCGCCGCGTTCCTTGCCGACCGCTTCGAGGCCGCGCCGCAGCTCGGGGGTGATCGCGAAGTCGATCGAATCGCCCCGCATCGACTGCCTGGCCGGGCGTGCGTGGTCCAGTGGAAGGTCGATGAGCTCGGGTGCCCCGGCGAGGGTGTCGGCCCAGTGCGCGATCTGCTTGCCCGCGAGCGACTGGGTGTCGGCGGGGTCACCGAGGACCTCGCGCTGCCATAGCGCGAAGTCGGGGTACTGCACCGGCAGCGGCTGCCACAGCGGAGCCGCGCCGGCGGTGCGCGCGCTGTACGCGACCATGACGTCCCGCGCGAGCGGCGACATCGACGCGCCGTCGGCGCAGATGTGGTGCACGACGAGGACGAGCAGGAACTCGCTCTCGCTCGTCGCGAACAGCCGGATACGCAGCGGGGGCGCGACCGTGACGTCGAATCCCTCGGTGGCGAATTCGGTGAGGGCCGTGTGGAGTTCGGCTTCGGTCACCGGGACGGGCGTCAGGTCGACGGGAACCTGCTCGGTGTCGACGACCTGCTGGTACGGGCCGTCGCCGGAGTCGGGGAACACGGTCCGCAGAGACTCGTGCCGCGCGAGCACATCCGACACGGCCGACGACATCGCGTCGATGTCGAGCGAACCGGACAGTCGCACGGCGAGCGGGATGTTGTACGCCGAGGACGCCGTGTCGAACCGGTTCATCAGCCACATGCTCTGCTGAGCCATCGACAGCGGAACGCGCTCGGGGCGCGGCCGCGCGAGGAGGACCGGCCGGCCGGAGCCGGTGCCTGCCTGCTCGGCAACCTTGACCGCGAGCCGCTCCACGGTCGGCGCCTCGAACAACTCGCGCACACCCAGACGGGTGCCTGCGGCGGCGTTGAGCCGGGCGACCGCCTTCGTCGCCACCAGCGAGTTGCCGCCGAGGTCGAAGAACGACTCGGCGACGCTGATCTTCGCGAGCCCGAGTACGTCGGCGAGGACACCGGCGACCAGCTCCTCGGTGGGCGTGCGCGGCTCGACCATCTCGGCCTGCAGGGCGTCGAAGTCGGGCTCGGGCAGAGCCCTCCGGTCGAGCTTGCCTGCGGTGGTGAGCGGGATCTCGTCGAGGACGACGACCGCGCTCGGCACCATGTGCGCTGGAAGCGTGTCGCCGACGAAGTGGGTCACCTCGGCGACGTCCACCGCGGCGCCCGCGGTCGGCAGGACATACGACACGAGGGCGGTGGAACCCGACGGCATCGACGTGCCGAGGGTGGCCGCGAATTCGAGATCCGGGTGCTTGGCCAGCGCGGCGTCGATCTCGCCGAGTTCGATCCGGAAACCGCGGACCTTCACCTGGAAGTCGCTGCGGCCCACGTACTCGACGCCGTAACCGGCGCGGTGCCCGTGGTCGACGACGAATCGGACGATGTCGCCCGTGCGGTACATCCGGCTGCCGTTCTCGCCGAACGGGTTCGCCACGAATCGTTCGGCGGTGAGGCCGAGACGGTCGTGGTAGCCGCGTGCGAGACCGGGGCCTGCGATGTACAACTCTCCCGCCACGCCGACGGGTACCGGGCGCAGCAGTTCGTCGAGAACGTAGACGGTGACCCCGCAGACGGGACCGCCGATCTCGATCCGGCTCCCGGGCACCAGCTGGTTGCTGACGTTGCTCATGACGGTGGCCTCGGTGGGCCCGTACCCGTTGTACATCCGACGACCCGGCGCCCAGCGTTCCACCAGTTCCGGCGGGCACGCCTCGCCGCCGACGACGACGACCTCGAGCCGGTCGAGTCCGGCCGGCTCCACCGACGCGAGCGCGGCGGGAGTGACGAAGGCGTGGGTGACCTCGTTGTCCGCGAGGAAGTTTCGGAGTTCCTCACCGCCGTACAGGTCTGCCGGGGCAACGACCATCGTCGCGCCGCAGCCGAAGGCGAGCAGCAGTTCGAGGACGGACGCGTCGAAGCTCGGGGACGCGAAGTGCAGGGTCCGCGCCGACGGGCTCACCCCGTAGTGGGTGCGCTGCTCGGCGGAGAAGTTGGCCAGACCGGTGTGGGTGACGACGACGCCCTTGGGCAGGCCGGTGGTGCCGGACGTGTAGATCATGTACGCCGGGTGCTCGAGCTGTACCGACGCGGTCCGCTCGGAATCCGTGACCGGCGCCGCCGACTTCGGGGTGCAGAGCGCGTCGCATTCGGACGAGTCCAGGGCGAGCCAATCGACGTCCGAGGGAAGGGTGTCCCGCTGGGCGGCCACGGTCAGGCCGAGGATCGCGCCGGAGTCGGCAACCATGTGTGCAATGCGCTCGGACGGGTAGCGGGGGTCGACGGGCACGAAGGCGCCGCCGGCCTTGGCCACCGCCCACGTTGCGATCACCGAGTGCAGCGAACGCGTCATCCCGAGCGCCACGGACGTTTCCGGTCCCACACCGCGGTCGACGAGCACGCGGGCGAGCCGGTTCGAGCGCGCGTCGAGTTCCGCGTAGGTGAGCGATTCGCCGTCCGCGACGAGAGCGATGCGCTCGCCGTTCCCCGCCGCGGTCGCGGCGAGGATCTCCGGCAGCGACAGCGGTGCGGCGGCGTCGGTGCCGTGCGCCGCCAGCAGGGAGGCCCGCTCGCCGGGGGCGAGGATGTCGATGTCCGCGACGAGTGTGTCGACGTCCCCGGACAGCGCGCCGAGCACGCGGACGACCCGCACCATGATCTCCTCGACCTCGGCGGCCTCGAAGATCTCGGGAAGGAACTTGGCCGTCAGGTGCAGCCGCGGGTCCGTCATCGCGACGATCGCCAGCGGGTAGTGCGTGGCGTCGTTGGATGTCACGTCGAGAACGCGGAGGCCCTCGATGTCGCTGCTCTTCGTGAGAGCCTCACGGTCGAGCGGGTAGGACTCGTAGACCATCAGCGTGTCGAACAGCGCGCCGAGGCCGAGTCCCTGCTGGATGTCGGTGAGCCCGACGTGATGGTGATCGAGCAACTCGGTCTGCTCGTGCTGGATGCGGTCGAGCAGGGTGCGGACGGCGTCGCCGGACCGGACGCGGACCCGCACCGGCAGGGTGTTGATGAAGAGCCCGAGCATGGACTCGATGCCCGGCACCTGCGGCGGACGGCCCGAGACGGTGGTGCCGAACACCACGTCGTCCCGCCCGGTCAGCCTGCCCAGCACGATTCCCCACGCAGCCTGGACGAGAGTGTTCATGGTGACGCCGAGTTCGCGCGAGCGCGCGGTCATGTCGGCGAGCAGGTCGTCCGGCAGATCGATCACGAGCTCACCGGGGGTGAGCGTCGGGGCGGTCTCCGCGTGCGCGGGTGCGAGGAGGGTGGGCTCCTCGATACCGCCCAGGGCCTTCGTCCATGCGGCCACGGGCACCTGCGGGTCCTGCGCGGACAGCCACTCGAGGTAGCTGCGGTACGGACGCGGCTGCGGCAGTGCCAGCGCGTCGCCGTCCACCGCGTACAGGGTCAGCAGATCCTGGATGAGGATCGGCAGAGACCAGCCGTCGAGGAGGATGTGGTGGTTGGTGACGGCGAACCGGTAGCGGTCCTCGCCCGTCTCGACCAGCAGGAATCGCACGAGAGGCGGTGCGGTCATATCGAACCGGTCGGTCCGGTTCGCGAGCATCAGCGCATCGAGTTCCGCCTCACGGTCGGACTCGGACGCGGCCGAGAGGTCGACCTGCGTCCACGGCACCTCCACCCGGTCGACGACCACCTGCATGCCGGTGCCGTCGTCGCCCGCGACGAACGCGGTGCGCAGGTTGGGGTGCCTCGCGACGAGCGACTCCGCGGCACGGCGGAGACGGCCGGTGTCCACGGATCCGCCCAGATCCATGACGAGCTGGGTGGTGTACACGTCGGTGGCGGTATCGGCCAGCGACGCGTGGAACAGCAAGCCCACCTGCAGCGGGGCCAGCGACCAGACGTCGGCGAGCGCCGGATAGTCGCTCTCGAGCGTGTCGATCCGGCTCTGACTCAGGGACACGAGGTCGAGGTCCGACGGCGTCCGGCCACCGGCCCCGGGCCGCTTCGTGTGCTCGACGAGACCTTCGAGCGCACGCGTCCACAGACCGGTGAGCTCGCCGACCTCGGAGTCGGTGAGAACGCCGTGGGGAAAGTCGACGGTGGCCGAAAGTCGCTGTTCTCCTTCGACATCCACGATCATCGCGTTGATGTCGAGGGCGAAGTGCACCGGCATCTCGCTGTTGCGGGTACCGGTCAGCTCCATCGTGTCGGTGTCGGGCACCCAGCCCGCAGCCCGGAACGCGTCGGGGATCTCGCCGACCGACACGCGACCGAGATAGTTGAAACTGATCTGCGGGCTCGGCAACGCCGCGAGAACCGCGCGGGTCTCGGCGTTGAGGTATCGGAGCATTCCGTAGCCGATGCCGTGCTCGGGTACCCGTGCGAGCTGTTCCTTCACCGACTTGACGGCCTGACCTGCGGCCGCACCACCGGCGAGGGCATCGCGCACGTCGACGCCGGGCGCCGACAACCGGACCGGGAACATGCTGGTGAACCAGCCGACGGTACGGGCGAGATCGGCGCCGGGCAGCACCGTCTCCTCGCGGCCGTGACCTTCGAGGTGCACGAGGGTCGAGGACTCGGTGACGCCGCGTTCGGCGCGCCACGCCGCGACGGCGAGGGCGAGGGCGGTGAGGAGACCGTCGTTGACGCCGCCGTGGAAGGCGCGGGGCACGTCGGTCAGCAGACCGTCGGTGACGTCGGCCGGGACCTCCAGCCGGACCCGGCCGGTGGTCGAGACCGTGTCGCGGCCGTCGAGGGCCCGCGAACCGATCAGCGGGTCCTCACCGTCGAGGGTGGTGCGCCAGTAGTCGAGTTCGGCGACGCGGCGGGCACTCCGGGCGTTGTCTGCGAGTCCGTGCGCCCAGCGGCGCACAGAGGTGCCGACCGCCGGGAGCAGCGGGTCTGCCCCGGCGGCGATCTGCGCCCACGCGGATGCGAAGTCGGGCACCAGCACTCGCCAGGACACACCGTCCACGGCGAGGTGGTGGATCACGACGAGCAGTCGTCCCGACTGCGGGGTGCGCTCGACCTCTCCGCTGTCGCCGTCCTCGCCGTCCCGCGGTGCGAGATCTGCGGAGTCCTCTGCGGGCGCGAACCAGACGAAACGCACCACGCTGCCGGTCGCCGGGTCCAACGTGTCCACTGTGCGCTCGAGGGCGTGCGCGGCCAGCGCCTCGAACGAGTCGGTGCCGGGTCCCTCGCTGAACTCGACGCGGTCGACGAGCCGGTCGACGTCGACGGAGCCGATCGGTGCGACCTCCAGCGACCATCCGGCCGGAGAGTCGGTGCGGCGCAACGACGAACGCAGAGCGTCGTGGCGATCGACGACGGCCGTCAGCGTGCGCACCAGGCGGTCGCGCTCCACCTTCGGCGGCAGGGCCAGGAGAATGGACTGGGAGAAGCGGTGGAAGTCGCCGCCCAGCTCCGTCATCCAGTGCACGACGGGTGTCAGCGGCATCGTGCCGATACCGGCGCCCGGCAGCTCCTCGAGGACGTGCACCGTCGCCGAGTCGGATGCCGACTTCGCGACCTCGGCGAGCGAGGCCACGGTCTTGCGCTCGAAGACGTCGCGGGCCGTGAACAGGACACCGGCTTCCTTCGCGCGGGACACCAGCTGGATCGAGACGATGCTGTCGCCACCGAGCGCGAAGAACGAGTCGCCGACACTGACCCGCGGCAGGCCGAGAACCTCGGCGAACAGTCCTGCGATCGACTCCTCCATGGTGCTGCGAGGGGCCACGTACTCACTGGATTCCGCCGCGAACGTGGGTTCGGGCAGGGCTTTCCGGTCGAGCTTGCCGCTCGCGCCGACCGGCATCTCGGCGATCACCACGACGGCGTCGGGAACCATGTACGAGGGCACCGCGCGGCCGACGTGGACCGTGAGATCCTCGACGTCCACCGCCGAATCGGTTTCGGGGACGACGTAACCGACGAGCCGCTGCCCCAGGGAGCTGTCGTGGACGACCGCAACGGACTGCGCCACATGGGGATACGAGGACATCGCGGCCTCGATCTCGCCCAGTTCGATGCGCAGGCCGCGCACCTTCACCTGGAAGTCGGTGCGACCGAGGTACTCGATGCTGCCGTCGACGCGCCACTTGACGAGGTCGCCGGTACGGTACAGGCGGGTTCCCGCGGCACCGAATGGATTGGCCACGAAGCGTTCCGCCGTGAGCTCCGGCCGGCCCTCGTAGCCGCGCGCGACCTGAGCGCCCGCGAGATAGAGCTCTCCCGCGGATCCGATGGGAGCGGGCCGGAGGTGGCCGTCGAGCACGTACGCCTCGGTGTTCCACACCGGGGTGCCGATCGGGATCGTGTGGTGGGTCTCCCGATCCACTTCGCCTGCGGTGGCGTGCACGGTGAACTCGGTGGGGCCGTACAGGTTGTGCAACCCGGCGTCCGACTTCGCGCGGAACGCTGCGGCGACTGCGGGCGGAAATGCCTCTCCCGCAACGAGAACGACGCGCAGGCTGGCGAGCTGCTCGCGGTCGGCCTCGGCGACGAACACCGACAGCATCGACGGGACGAACGACGTCGCCGTGACCTTCTCGCGTGCGATCACGTCGGCGAGGTAGGCGGGATCGCGATGCCCCTCGGGCGCGGCGATCACCAGACGCGACCCGGAGGCGAGTGCGGCGAACAGTTCCCACACCGACACGTCGAACGTCGTCGGCGTCTTCTGCAGCACGACATCGTCCGCGCCGAGCCCGTAGCGCGCCGCGATCCACGTGACCTGGTTGAGGACGGAAGCGTGGCTCACGGCCACGCCCTTCGGACGTCCGGTGGACCCGGACGTGTAGATGACGTAGGCCGGGTTCGCCGGCCGCAGGTCCGCGGCCCTCTCGTCGTCGCGGATCGGGTCCGCCGGCACGCCGCTCAGATCGAGGGCGTCGATCTCCAGGACGTCCTGATCGGCAGGGAAGACGAGGCCGTCCCGCGCGACCGTGAGGATGCACAGCGGGCGGGCGCTCTCGAGCACGTACGCCGTGCGCTCGGCGGGGTGGTCGGGGTCGAGGGGCACGTACGCGCCGCCTGCCTTGACGACGGCGTACATCGCAACCATGGAGTCGAGCGAGCGGCGGATCGCGAGCGCGACCTTCGCCTCGGGACCCACTCCCCTGCCGATCAGCGTCCGGGCGAGACGGTTCACCCGCGCGTCGAACTCGGCGTACGTGAGCTCCTCGCCGTCGAAGACGAGCGCCGTCGCGTCGGGCGTGCGCCCGACCTGGGCGTCGAACAGGTCGACGACGGTCCCCGTCGGCGGCGACACGACGTCGCCGTTCCACCCGGTCACGACCTGTCCGCGTTCCTCGTCGCTCATCGCGGCGAGGTCCGACACCGACGCGTCGTCGCCGGCGCCGAGGAAGCGCTCGAAGAAGTCGAAGAAGCGGCTGTGGTGACGGTCCAGCTCGTCCGCCGAGTACAGGTTGGGATTGGCCTCGAAGTCGATGTGGATCTTGCTGCCCGCCACACCCTGGTAGATGTTCAGCGAGAGATCTTCGACCGGTCCGGTGGTGAGGACGTTCTGGTGTCCGGTGACCGTCCCCAGCTTGATCTCGCTGTGGAACATCATGATGTTGATCGACGGACCGAAGAAGCCACGCTGGCCCTGGGGCGCTCCGGCGTCCCGGCGGATGTCCTCGTGCCGGTACCGCTGGCGACGCAGGGCACCGGTCAGCTCGATCTGGACGCTCTTGACCAGTTCGGGGACGGTCATCTCCGGGGTGATCTGCAGTCGGAGCGGAACGATGTTCGACACCATTCCGCCGGAGCGGCGCAACGTGGCGGTGGTGCGCGCCGAGACCGGGAGGCTGAGGACGACGTCCGTCCGGTCGGTCATGTGGGCCAGGTACGCGGCGAATGCGGCCACCACGATGGGCGCGGAACTGGCGTTGCTGCCGCCGAGGGCCTCGTCGAGAAGGGTGGCGGTGGACTCGGGCAGGGCCTCGGAGGAAAGCCGCGCGAACTTGCCCACCATGGCCGCACGACCGGCCAGGCTCGGGGCCTCGGGCAGGTGCGCGGTGCGTTCGGCCCAGTATTCGCGATCCTTCGCGAACCGCTCGGAGTTCCGGTACCGCTGCTCGTCCTCGACGATCCGGACCAGGTCCTCGGCGCGGCACGCGGGCGGCTCGGTGCCCTCGACCAGCGCGGTGTAGATCTCGGCGATGCGTGCGATCAGCGCCATCGCGCCGAAACCGTCGAGCGCGATGTGATGGATGCGGCAGAACCAGAAGTAGTGATTTTCCCCGACGTGCAGCAGGTAGACCACGACGAGGCGGTCCTCGAGGAGGTCGACGGGCGCGCTGTAGTTGGCCCGCATCCACTTCTCGGCGGCGTCGACGGAATCGTCCTCGGCGCGGAGGTCGACGTAGGTGATGGCGTCGTCAAGGGACTTGTCGACGTACTGGTAGGGCATCCCCTCGATCTCGACGAGGCGGAGGAAGCCGGAGCCGAACTCCCGGCCGGTACGGACCGTGGCCTCGGTCAGCAGGTCGAGGTCGATGTCACCGCGAAGCTCGATGTACTGGGCGATGGTGAGAGGAACGTCGCCCATCGCGTGTTGCGCGAACCAGATGCCTCGCTGCGCAGCCGACAGCGGAAACGCCCCTTCCGGAGCACCGCTACTACCCGCTGCTTGTCCCGACCCCAAGGGTTACTCCGTTCTCGAACGCGTGGCGACTGCCGCCTGTGTCTTTGGTGGTTCGTAGCTCTCGGTCCCACGGACTGCGTCGTGGGCCGGTCTTCCGATGAACGCCATCACATGAACAGGCCTAGCCGGTTCGAAGCATCTCGCGGAGCGGGGACGTGCCGGGCATGGGACGCCCTGCGCTGATCGAAGAGTTCCACCACACTCGGAGTCGATGTCAGACGATCGTCCGAAACCCGATTGCCTACGACGCTGAACACTCCAAGGCCCTTACATCCCGAACTATCTGCGGTGAGCGGGTTCATACGTGGCTCCGTTCTCTCATCGATCCAACAAGCGGCCACCCAATCGGTGCTCGTCATCCCCCGAGTCGAGAGCCGAGTCTACGGCGCTGGTGGAGGAGCGAAACATCGTCGCGATCATTGCTTCGGCCTCCTCTCGCTCGGTGGTGACAATTTCGGTTCGTACGGTTCTGCGGTAGCGCCGGGAATTACATCGGTGTCGGATCCACTGCCGTTACCGGCGCCGGTGTGACGTACCCAACCCTCGATACTTCCAGAACCAGGCCTGAATTCGATCTTCGACGCGCACATATTCAACAGGCCGAACCACATTCCGGGCACTGTGTACAACCAGAATGCGGATACCGTACCGAGAGTCGGAATTTCGCTAGGTGTACAACTGTCGTATCCAGTTTCATGTTCCGCCTCCCGACTGTTATTCGTGCACGGTGCAACCGATCTGCTGATCGGCCGCGGCATTGAACACTCACTGCCCCCCGTGACCGCAGTTTTTGCCAACCACCGTGTCTACCAAAGCCCCGCGCAGGTCTCAAAACGGCGAGCACCCGCAGTTGCACATCGGGAATAACCGACCAGGTCAATCGCGCATCCCCGTCGAACGAAAACTTGGACGTTCAAGTGAGCTCCCAGGCTCCGGAAGATCGCCCGCTGACCTGCCACGAGGACGCAGACACGCGTCCCCGGCGAAGGGACGTGAACCGACGACCCCCGGGCCGCATCCCAACATCTGGAACGCCCTCCCGGGGCGTGGCACTCTCGATGTCCGATTAGTCGCGATCGCGGCGGCGCGGCCGATCGGAGGCCGACGGGAGATTTCTCACATTCGCCGACATGGGAACGTCGAACTCCACGGCGCTACCAGGGAGTAACCAAAGTAAGACTAACCTAACCGTTGGCGCCCAACGGCACTGACGTCGACAGACGCGCCGCTCAGCGTCCGTGCCGCGCGAACCAGTCGAGCAGGGCGGGGTCGTCGACGGCGCTGCGGTCCACCGTGCGCCCCGCGTCCGCACCCTGGAAAATGCGCTTGAGCGGCACCTCGAGTTTCTTGCCGGTCCGGGTGTGCGGAATCCCCGGCGCCTCGATGATGTCGTCGGGCACGTGCCGCGGAGAGGCCTGCTCACGTATCGCTCCGCGGATACGCTGCTTCAGCGCGTCGTCGAGTTCCGCCCCCTCCGACAGGACCACGAACAGCGGCATCCAGTATCCGCCGTCCGCCAGGTCGACACCGACGACAAGCGCCTCGGCAACCTCCGGAAGCTTTTCCACCACCTGGTAGATGTCGGCGCTACCCATCCGAATTCCGTTGCGGTTCAATGTGGAATCAGATCTGCCGTGCATCAGGACGGTCCCGCGGTCGGTGATCGTGATCCAGTCGCCGTGCCGCCACACTCCGGGAAACACATCGAAATACGCTTCACGGTAACGCTTTCCGTCGGGATCGTTCCAGAACGACACCGGCATGGACGGCATCGGCGCCGTCACGACCAGTTCACCGACCTCCCCTCGCACCGACCGACCCGACTCGTCGAACGCGTCGACGGCGACACCCAGGCACGGGGCGGACAGCTCCCCCGGCCAGACCGGCACACTCCGCGCTCCCCCGACGAACGCCGACACCACGTCGGTCCCACCGGTGATCGACACGACGGGAACTCGGCGACCGACGTTCTCGGACAACCACAGTGACGATGCCGCCGGCAGCGTGGACCCGGTCACCCCCACCGCGCGGAGCGCGCTCAGGTCGTGCTCTCGCACGGGGACCACCCCCGCCTTGTCGCACGCGAGAACATAGCCGGGACTGGTGCCGGCCACGGTCACGCCCAGACGTGACACCAAGGCCCACAACGCATCCGGCGTAGGAAAGGACGGGCTTCCGTCGTAACAGACGATGGTGGCCCCCACCAGCAGTCCCGCCGTCTGGAAGTTCCACATCATCCAACTGGGACTGGTGTACCAGAAGAGGGTGTCGTCGCGTCCGATGTCGAGTTGGAGCGCGAGCGACTTCACGTGTTCGAGGAGAACGCCGCCGTGACCGTGCACGATGCCCTTCGGCAGGCCCGTGGTTCCCGAGGAGAACACCACCCACAACGGGTGGTCGAACGGGACGGCGACGGACTCGAGTGCGTCGTCCCGGGCGGTGGCCTCCGCCCAGGTGAGGGTGCCGTCGGCGGCGGCGTCCGGATCGAGATGCGGCACGACTACCGTCAGGGCCAGCGACGGCAATCCGCCGCGCAGCTCGGCCGCCGCCGCGAGCCGATCGTGTTCCTTGCCCCCGAACCGGTAGCCGTCCGCGGTGATCAGCGCTTTCGGTTCCAATTGACCCAGGCGATCAAGCGCGGCCGGCGCGGAGTAGTCCTGTCCGCACGCGGCCCACACGGCGCCGAGCGACGCCGTGGCGAGGAACGCGACGACGGCCTCGGGAATGTTGGGGAGGTAGCCGACGACCCGGTCACCGACCCCGACTCCGTGCTCGCGGAGAGTCGCGGCGAGGCCCGCCACCGCGGACCGCAACTCGTCCCACCCGACGGAGATGTCGGTGGCGCCCTCACCTGCGTACAGGATCGCCGGTGTGCCGGGGCGGGCGTTCCGGAAGACGTGGTCGACGTAGTTGAGGGTCGCCCCGGGGAACCAGACGGCACCCGGCATCGCGTCGTCCGCGAGGGCCGGTCCGGGATCGGTGGCGGACCGGATCTCGAAGTAGTCCCACACGTCCTGCCAGAACGCCGCCGGGTCGGCGACCGACCAGCGCCACAGCGCCCGGTAGTCGTCGACCCGGACGCTGTGACGACGGGCGACGAACCGGGCGAAATCGGTGACGACCGCGTCGCGCACGTCGGATTCGGTGGGCACCCATTGCGGATCGGCAGTCATGGGCACCATCTTCCCCGAGCGCGCGGCCGTTCCGCGCTCTTTCGCCGCCTACCGCGGCGACTCGGACGTGCTTGTCCCCTTCGACTCGACCTGGGAGCGGCGCAGGATCGCCTCGGCGTGACGCAGAACCGGCGCGTCCACCATCTTTCCCTCGAACGCGAAGACTCCTCGCTCGTCGGCGACGGCGGCGAGAACCCGCGTCGCCCAGTCGACGTCCTCGTCCGACGGTGCGTACGCCTTCCGGATCACCGCGATCTGGCTGGGATGGATGCCGACCTTGATGTCGAATCCGACAGCGACGGCGTCGACTGCCTCGGCGCGCAGCCCGTCGAGGTCCTTGATGTCGAGATAGACGGAATCCAGGGCAAGCCGCTGGTACGCCTTGGCGGCCAGCAGTGTCGACGACCGCACGTGAGTGGCGACGTCACGGTAGCTGCCGTCCCCGCGGCGACTGGAGTTGCCGCCCATCGCCGCCACGAGATCTTCGGCGCCCCACATCACGCCGATCGTGCTCGCCGCCAGCGCGATCTCGCTCACCGCGAGCGCACCGAGCGGCGACTCGACGAGGGCGATCACCTCACGCGGCGCCAGCGACAGCACCTGGCCGGCGGACTCGCACTTGGCCAGCATCAGCCTCGTATAACGGGTGCCGTCGAGTGCCAGAAGGTCGCGCTCGTGGTCCTCGGTTCCGACCGGATTGACCCGCACCACCGTGCGATCCGGATCCAACGGGGTGTCGATCAGGGCGACTCGCGCCGCTTCCTTGTCCGCGGGTGCCACCCCGTCCTCGAGGTCGAGGATCACGACGTCGGCCGCCGCCGCCGCTTTCGCATACCGTTCGGGCCGGTCGGCCGGGCAGAACAGCCAGGCGGGCCCGGGCAGTTCCCAGCTCATGACGGCTTCTTCTGGACGAGGGTCTTGCGGACCGCGATCGCCACCACGTCGCCGTTCTGGTTGCGGCCGGTGTGCTCGAGAGTGACGATGCCCTCGCCGGGCCTGCTCTTCGATTCGCGCTTGTCCGCGATCTTCGTCTCCGCGTAGAGCGTGTCGCCGTGGAACAGCGGCTTCGGGAAGCTGATCTCCGAGAACCCCAGGTTCGCGACGATGGTCCCCTGCGTCAGTTGTGCCACCGACAACCCGACCAGCGTCGAGAGGGTGAACATCGAGTTGACGAGGCGCTCACCGAACTGGGTGTTCTCGCTGTACGCGGCGTCCAGGTGCAGGGCCTGGGTGTTCATCGTCTGCGTCGTGAAGAGGACGTTGTCGGCCTCGGTGACGGTCCGGCCGGGACGGTGCTCGTACACCGCCCCCAGTTCGAATTCCTCGAACCACAGGCCCCGCTGAACGATTCGCTTCGGTTCGGCCGTGGCGGTCACAGGCCGGCCTCCCGCGCGATCAGCATCAGCTGCACCTCGGTGGTGCCCTCGCCGATCTCCAGGATCTTGCTGTCACGGTAGTGCCGGGCCACGGTGTACTCGTTCATGAATCCGTAGCCGCCGTGGATCTGGGTGGCGTCCCGGGCGTTGTCCATCGCGGCCTCGGAGGCGACGAGCTTGGCGATGGCGGCCTGCTTCTTGAACGGCTTGCCGGACAGCATCCGGGCGGCGGCGTCGTAGTACGCGGTGCGGGCGGTGTGGGCGCGCGCCTCCATGCGGGCGATCTTGAACGCGATGGCCTGGTTGTGTCCGATGGGCCGTCCGAACGCCTCACGTTCCTTGGCGTACTTGACCGACTCGTCGACGCATCCCTGGGCGGCGCCGACGCTGAGCGCGGCGATGGCGATGCGGCCCTCGTCGAGGATCCGCAGGAAGTTCGCGTACCCGCGGCCACGCTCGCCGAGCAGATTCTCCTCGGGAACGCGCACGTCCGAGAACGTGAGGGGGTGGGTGTCGGAGGCGTTCCAGCCGACCTTGTTGTACGCCGGCTCGGCGGTGAAGCCCGGCGTCGACGTCGGCACGAGGATGGTGGAGATCTCCTTCTTGCCGTCCTTCGTACCGGTCACCGCGGTGACCGTGACGAGCTTGGTGATGTCGGTGCCGGAGTTGGTGATGAACTGCTTGTTGCCGTTGATGATCCATTCACCGCTGTCGAACTTCGCGGTGGTCTTCGTCCCGCCGGCATCGCTTCCGGCACCCGGCTCGGTGAGCCCGAACGCGGCCAGGCTCTTGCCGCTCGTCAGCTGCGGCAGCCACTCCTGCTTCTGCTCCTCGTTGCCGAACCGGTAGATCGGCATCGCGCCCAGCGACACGCCTGCTTCCAGGGTGATCGCGACACTCTGGTCGACCTTGCCCAGTTCTTCGAGCGCCAGGCACAGGGCGAAGTAGTCGCCACCCATTCCGCCGTACTCCTCGGGGAACGGCAGACCGAACAGGCCCATGTCGGCCATCCCCGACACCACCTCGTACGGGAACGTGTGGTTGGCGTCGTGTTCCGCCGCGACCGGTGCCACCACATTCTTGGCGAAGTCGGCGACGGTCTTCGCCAACTGCTGGTACTCGTCGGGAAGCTGGCCGGTGGCAAGGAATTCGGTCATGACGCGTCTTCTTTCGTGTCGGTGGTGTCGGTGTGCGGGGTGACTCGTGCGAGCAGCTGGTCGACCATCACCTGGTCACCGGGTGCGACGAGGATGTCGACGACGCCGTCGACGGGGGCGGTGAGCGAGTGCTCCATCTTCATCGCCTCGACCACGACGAGTGTCTGACCTGCGGTGACGTGGGCACCTGCCTCGGCGCCGACGGCGATGACGGATCCGGGCATGGGGCTGGTGATCTCGGCCTCGCCGGCGTGGACGTCGCCGGTGCGGACACTGAGTTCACGGACCTCACGCAGCATCGTCGTGCCGTCGGAACCGGCGAGCCAGATGTGCCCGTCGGTCTGGGCGACGCGGTAGGTTTCGCGCCTGCCGTCGATCACCACGGAGAGGGTGGTGCCGTCGAGCGCCGCGGTCAGGGACAGGGTGTCGCCGTCCTCGACCTGTGCGGTGGCCTCGGCCGGGCTGCCGGTGATCCGCACGTGGTCGGTGCGGGTGGCAGAGGACAACCGGATGCTGGTGGGCGCGGGAACCCCGACCCGCCAGCCGCTGGGAACGTCCCACGGATCGGCCTGTGCCCGCTCGGGCCAACGCTGCAACCAGCGGAAAGCAGCAGCGGCGATCAGGGCGGCATCGGTGGCCTCCGCCGCGACGAAGTCCTCGAGCCGTCGGTCGAGCAGACCGGTGTCGAGGTTGCCGGCCACCACGTCGCGATCGGCGAGCAGGAAGCGCGCGAACTCGATGTTGGTGACCACTCCCAGCACACCGGTGCCGGCCAGCGCCCGGTCCAGTTTCCGCAGCGCGCCGGCGCGGTCGTCGGCGTGGGCGATGACCTTCGCCAGCATCGGGTCGTAATCGCTGCCGACGACCGTGCCGGGCTGCAGCCCGGAGTCGACGCGGACACCGGGGCCGGCGGGTTCGACCACGTCGGCCACGAGTCCGCCGGTGGGGAGGAATCCGCGACTCGGGTCCTCGGCGTAGACGCGGGCTTCGATGGCGTGACCGGTGAGGGTGATGTCGTCCTGGGTGAAGCCGAGAGGCTCACCGGCGGCCACTCGCACCTGCCATTCGACGAGGTCCAGGCCCGTCACGAGTTCGGTGACCGGGTGCTCGACCTGCAGCCGGGTGTTCATCTCCATGAAGAAGAACTCGTCGGGCTTGTCGGCGGAGACGATGAACTCGACCGTTCCCGCTCCCGAGTAGTCGACGCTGCGTGCCGTGTTGCAGGCGGCCTCGCCGATCCGGGCGCGTGTCGCCTCGTCCAGCAGCGGCGACGGCGCTTCCTCGATGACCTTCTGGTGGCGACGCTGCAGACTGCATTCACGCTCACCGAGGTGGACGACGTTCCCGTGCCCGTCCGCGAGGATCTGCACCTCGATGTGCCGGGGCCGCAACACGAATCGCTCGAGGAAGAGCGTGTCGTCGCCGAACGCCGACGCCGCCTCACGGCGCGCGCTGCGCAGTGCCTCGGCGAGTGCGCCCGGCTCCTCGACCAGTCGCATGCCCTTGCCGCCGCCACCTGCCGACGGCTTGACCAGGACCGGGTATCCGATGTCCTCGGCGGCCGCGATCAGTTCGTCGTCGGACAGTCCGGGACGGGCGATGCCGGGTACGACGGGCACGTCGAATTTCGCCACCGCGTTCTTGGCGGTGATCTTGTCGCCCATCACCTCGATGGCGTGAGCGGACGGGCCGAGGAACGCGATCCCCGCGTCCGCACAGGCCCCGGCGAACTTCGAGTTCTCCGACAGGAACCCGTAACCGGGATGGATGGCCTGCGCGCCGGTGGCCTGCGCCGCCGCGATCACCTTCTCGATGACGAGGTAACTCTCCCGCGCCGCGGCCGGACCGAGCAGCACCGCGGTGTCGGCCTCACGGACGTGCCGCGCGTCCCGATCCGCCTCGCTGAACACGGCGACGGACCGGATTCCCATGGCCCGCAGGGTGCGGATCACGCGCACCGCGATCTCGCCGCGGTTGGCTACCAGAACGGTATCTATCCGAGTCATTTCAGTCATTCCACTCACATCCGGAAAACGCCGTAGGAGACCGGTTCGACCGGTGCGTTCGCACACACCGAGAGCGCCAGTCCGAGAACAGTTCTGGTATCGGCGGGGTCGATGATGCCGTCGTCCCACAGCCTGGCCGTCGAGTAGTACGGATTGCCCTGCGCCTCGTACTGCTCGCGGATCGGCGCCTTGAACGCCTCTTCGTCCTCGGCCGACCACGGGTTGCCCGCACTGTCGAGTTGCTCGCTGCGCACCGTCGAGAGCACCGACGCCGCCTGCTCGCCGCCCATCACGGAGATCCGGGCGTTCGGCCACATCCACAGGAACCGCGGCGAGTACGCCCGCCCGCACATCGAGTAGTTGCCCGCACCGTAGGAGCCGCCGATCACGACGGTCAGCTTGGGGACCCGGGCGCACGCCACCGCGGTCACCATCTTGGCGCCGTGCTTGGCGATGCCGCCCGCCTCGTAGTCGCGACCGACCATGAAGCCGGCGATGTTCTGCAGGAACAGAAGCGGAATCTTGCGCTTGTCGCACAGTTCGATGAAGTGCGCGCCCTTCATCGCGGACTCGGCGAACAGCACGCCGTTGTTGGCGACGATGCCGACCGGGTGGCCCTCGATGTGCGCGAAACCGGTGACCAGGGTCTTGCCGTACTCCGCCTTGAACTCCTGGAACTCGGCGCCATCCACGATGCGGTCGATGACCTCGTGGACGTCGTACGGGGTGCGCGGGTCGGTGGGGACCACGTCGTAGAGGTCGGTCTGCGGCGCCGACGCGGGGACGGCGCTGATCACGTCCCACGGACGCTCGGCGCGCGGGCCGAGGGTCGCGACGATGTTCCGCACGATCCGCAGCGCGTCCTGGTCGTCTTCCGCGAGGTGGTCGGTGACACCGGAGACCTTCGAGTGCAGGTCGCCGCCGCCGAGTTCCTCCGCCGTCACGACCTCACCGGTGGCTGCCTTCACCAGCGGCGGGCCGCCCAGGAAGATGGTGCCCTGGTTGCGGACGATGACGGCCTCGTCGCTCATCGCGGGCACGTAGGCGCCGCCTGCGGTGCAGGAGCCGAGGACCGCCGCGATCTGCGGGATGCCCTGCGCGCTCATCGTGGCCTGGTTGTAGAAGATGCGGCCGAAGTGCTCCCGGTCCGGGAACACCTCGTCCTGCCTTGGCAGGAACGCGCCGCCGGAGTCGACGAGGTAGATGCAGGGCAGCTGGTTCTGCAGCGCGATCTCCTGCGCTCGCAGGTGCTTCTTCACCGTCATCGGGTAGTAGGTGCCGCCCTTGACGGTCGCGTCGTTGGCGACGATCACGCATTCCCGGCCGGACACCCGGCCGATGCCGGCGATGACACCCGCTCCGGGGCTTTCGTCGTCGTACAGTCCGTTCGCCGCGAGCGGGGAGATCTCGAGGAACGGGCTTCCGGGGTCGAGCAGGGTGTCCACTCGATCGCGTGGCAGGAGCTTGCCTCGGCTGACGTGCCGCTCGCGCGACTTCTCGCTGCCGCCGAGCGAGGCCACGGCCAGCCTCGACTTCAGCTCGTCCACCAGTTTCGTGTGCTCTGCCCGGTAGCCCTCCCGTGCAGTGGTTCCGCTCAGTGCCATCCTGCCGCCTTCTCGTCTTGACGCCCGTGCCGAGTGAGTTAATACTCGATAACTGAAACTAAGATAACTGTGATTAACTGAGTTGTCCAGACCACATCCGAGAAAGAGCAAGGCGATGACCACAGACGTCGACGGCACCGAAGCGCCGATCACGCGCCGGGAGCAGATGAAGGCGGATCGTCGCCGCCAGCTGCTCGACGCCGCCGCCCGCCTCATCGCCGAACGGGGCTTCCTCGGCGTCCGCCTCGAGGACCTCGGTTCCGCAGCAGGAATCAGCGGCCCCGCCGTGTACCGGCACTTCCCCAACAAGGACGCCGTCCTCGTCGAACTGCTCGTCGGGATCAGCACGCGACTGCTGGAGGGCGGGTCACTCGTCGTCGCGGAGGCCCCCACCCCGGACGCGGCGCTGGAGGGTCTCATCGACTTCCATCTGGACTTCGCGCTCGGCGAACCCGACCTCATTCGCATCCAGGACCGGGATCTGGAGAGCCTGCCCGCCGAGGCCCGCCGGGAGGTCCGGCAGACGCAGCGGCGCTACGTCGAGATCTGGGTGAAGATACTGCTGCAGGTGGACACGTCACTGGACGAGACGGATGCCCGCACCAAGGCGCACGCCACGTTCGGGCTCATCAACTCGACCCCGCACAGCGCCGATCCCACCACCCCCTCGCGAACCCGGAAAGTGCTGCGCGACATGACGCTTCTCTGCCTGCGCCCGTGAGTACTCGTCAACCGCGGGCGGTTGACAAGTACTCACGGGCGGCGAAGCCGCAAAAAGGCCCCGCCCGGACGACCGGACGGGACCCTTCTCGTGGCGGTGCGATGCGGCGTCTACACCCTGTTCTTGCTCGTCATCGAGGTGTATCCGAGGGTCAGCACGGCCGCTACGGCGATGCTGATGATCCACCGGATCCAGTCGATCCCGCCGGTGTCCCCCTTGTCGAGGAGCCCCTCCCACACCCAGTACCCGATCAGCGCACCGATGATGCCGAGGACGACGGTGATGACCCACCCCATCGCCTGCTTTCCCGGAATCACGAGACGCGCCAGAACGCCGATGACCGCACCGAAGATGATGGTGCCGATGATGTTGCCGACCATGGCCCTTGTCCTCTCAACACGCAATTCATGGTGCGAGCGGAAGGTCACCGCTCATTTCGAACATAACCACCTGGACACCCGTTCGACAGGGCTTCGGCAAATCGTTGCCAAAAGGTTCACGCGGCGTACCGCTGTGCACCCCTCGGTTCAGCGAATGCCCTGCCGCCGCAGGGCCACGGACACCGCTGCGGCCCGGGTGTCGACACCGAGCTTCGCGTAGATGTGGGCGAGATGGGTCTTCACGGTCGCCTCGCTGATGAACAGGGCTTTGCCGAGCTGTTTGTTGGTCATGCCCTTGGCCAGCAGGGTCAGCAGTTCGGCCTCCCGCGGCGTGAGGGCCTCCTCGGGGCGCTGCATCTGCTGCAGTAGTCGCGACGCGACGGGCGGCGACAGCACACTCTGGCCGGCGGCCGCGCCGCGCACGGCGGCGAAGATCTCCGGGGGTGTCGAATCCTTCAGGAGGTATCCGATGGCACCGGCATCGATGGCGCGCACCACGTCGGCGTCCGTGTCGTACGTCGTGAACACCAGCACCGGAAGGTCCCGATCGACCTGCCGGATGCGGCGAATGGCCTCCACCCCGTCGATGCCTGCTCCGAGGGCGAGATCCATCGTCACGAGTTGCGGCCGGTATGTGCTCACGGCGGCGACGGCGTCCTCCCCCGTGCCCGCCTCGGCGATCACCTCGATGTCCGGCTGCGAGTCGAGAAGCGCTCGCAGTCCGGCGCGAACGACCACGTGGTCGTCGACCAGCAGCACGGTCACGGTCGTCATGCCGCGGTTCCTCTCGCGCACGGTATCTGGGCGGCCACCACGGTGCCCTCGCCCGGTGTGCTCTCGACGGTGAACGTGCCGCCCAGTTGCTCGACGCGACTGCGCATCGCGCGCAGGCCGTATCCGCCGCGCGCCGAGGGAGATCCGGCGGGCGCAGGGTCGAAACCGGTGCCGTCGTCGAAGATGTCGAGGGCGACGGCGTCCGGTAGGTACGTCAACGTGACACCCACGGTCTCGGCGTGGGCGTGCCGGGCGATGTTGGACACCGCGCTCTGGGTGATCCGCAGCAGCGCGTGCGTCACCTCCGCCGGAATCGTGATCGGAGTACCCACGATCCGGAGCTCTGCCCGCGGGTGGTGGGTACGCGCGGCGGCGAGCAGTGCCGCATCGATCGGCTGGGATTCCAGGTTGGGCGCCGCGAGATGGTGCACGAGACTGCGTGTTTCCGCCAGGTTCTCGCGCAACGTCCCGGTCGCCACCCGGACATCCTCGCGTGCCCGTGCCTCCGTCCGCGGATCTGCCTGCGCCCAGATCTGCTCGGCCGCCTCGAGCCGAAGCAGGCTGCTGGTCAGTCCCTGCGTCACGGTGTCGTGGATCTCACGGGCCAGTCGTTCGCGTTCGGCGAGCACCCCCGCCTCCCGCTCGGTCTCCGCGAGCCGGGACCGGGTCTCCGCCACCTGGCGGAGCAGCCGCACCCGCTCCCGGCCGTCCCGCTCGATCTGGCTGTACGCCATGACGATCAGCGCTCCGGTGCACAGCGGTCCCACCAGCACGGCCCACTCGCTGCGCCCGGAGAAGGTGAAGAACGCCAGCGACGTGAGGACGGCGAGAACCCCGACGACCGGGTACGCGATCCGGCTCGGGTACGCCCTCGTGCACAGGAAGAACATGGGAAACGCGCACCAGGCGAAACTCGGCGCGAGCCAGACGAGCACCGCCCACGTCGTCAGGACCGGCCACACCCACGGTTCCCACGCGCCTTCCCGCCGTGCGACCACGGCGGTGAACGTGTACAGCGCGGCGAGCGCGGCAATCAACGCGACCACCACGACGAACTGCCCGCTCACTCCGTGGTACGTCAGGTACCGCGTCGTCGACGTCGCGAGGAGGACGTAGAACGACACATGTATGGCGGTAGCGAGCGGGCCGCGCAGACCCGCGCCGCCCGACCTGTCCGCTGCGTCCACGGGTGTCGTCACGTCGAGTGATCCTACGGATCCGCCGTGGGTCGCGGATCCACCGTTCGGATGATCTGCCGGGGCCGGACGGATGAGTTCGGGAGCGCCGTCGGCCCGATGCGGTCACCGGCACCGCCGGGCCAGGCTGGTCAGGTCAGCTCGTCGCTTCCCGAAAGGCCTTCCGATGCGCACCTTCCACCGCCTGCCCCGCATTCTGGCGATCGCCGTCCCGCTCGCCGCGATCGTCGCCACCTCGGCGTGCGGCACGTCCGCGACCGACGAGGCGAGTCCGACGTCCACTCCGGTCGCGACCGCCGCCGCGCCCGCCCCGATCGACGGTGCTGACGGCGTGGTCGGCCAGAACCGTCTCGGTATCGGCACTGCGCAGGCCGCCGCGCAGGCGGCGCTCGCGAAGTGCCAGGCCGACGGGCTCGGCTTCGTCACCGTGTCGGTGGTCGATCGCGCCGGCAACGTGCAGGCCATGTTGCGCGGGGACAATGCCGCTCAGCACACCGTGGAGGCGGCCCGCCAGAAGGCGTACACCGCTGCCGCGTTCGGCGCGAACACCAGCGATCTGAGCGAACGGGCCAAGGGTGACGGCGCGACGGTCGCCGACCTTCCCGGCACGTTGTTCCTCGCCGGAGGGGTGAGTGTGAAGTCGGCCGGCGGGTCGATCGCGGGTATCGGCGTGGGTGGCGCCCCCGACGGAATGCGGGATCAGGCCTGCGCGGCCGCCGGTCTCGACGCGATCGCCGGGTCGCTGGGTTGAAGAGCCGCCCCCGTGTCGACGCCCGAACTGGAACGCGCGCTGTTCGACGCCGTCGCCCGTGACGACGTCGCCGCCGCGCGGGCACTGATCGACGCCGGAGCAGATGTCAACGCGAAGAACGCCCGCGAGGACTCGGCGTTCCTGTACGCAGGCGCGGAGGGATTGAACGAGATTCTCGCGCTCACCCTCGACCGGGGCGCCGACGTCACCAGCACCAACCGGTTCGGCGGAACCGCGCTGATCCCGGCAGCCGAGCACGGCCACGTCGACACCGTGCGGATGCTGATCGAGGCGGGTGTGCCGGTAGACCACGTCAACGAGCCGGGCTGGACTGCCCTGCTCGAGGCCGTGGTCTACGGCGACGGATCCGACCGGTATCAGGACGTCGTCCGCCTGCTGCTCGACGCGGGCGCCGATCGGTCCATCGAAGACGCGGACGGCCGGACGGCCCTGCAGCATGCCGAGCGGCGCGGGCAGGTCGCCGTGGCGACGTTGCTGCGGACCAGGTGACGAGGCGGGTCAGGTGCGCCCGATCAGGTCGAGGGACTGCTCGCGCATCTCGACCTTGCGCACCTTGCCCGTCACCGTCATCGGGAACTCGTCGACGACATGCACGTACTTCGGGATCTTGTAGTGGGCGAGCTTGCCGGTGCAGAATTCGCGCACCTTCGCCGCGTCCAGGGGTTCGGCACCGTCCTTCATCCGTACCCACACCATCAGTTCCTCCCCGTACTTCGCGTCCGGCACCCCGATGACCTGGGCGTCGAGGATGTCCGGATGCGTGTACAGGAACTCCTCGATCTCGCGGGGATAGACGTTCTCGCCCCCGCGGATGACCATGTCCTTGATCCGACCGGTGATCGCGACGTAGCCGTCGGAATCCATCACACCGATATCGCCGGTGTGCATCCACCGGCCGGCATCGATCGCTTCCGCGGTCTTCTCCGGGTTGTTCCAGTACCCGAGCATCACCGAGTACCCCCGGGTGCACAGTTCGCCCGGCGTGCCCCGCGGAACGGTCAACCCCGTTGCCGGATCGACGATCTTGATTTCGAGATGCGGACCGACGCGGCCGACCGTCGACACGCGCTGATCGATCGTGTCGTCCGACCGGGTCTGCAACGACACCGGCGACGTCTCGGTCATGCCGTAACAGATGGAAACCTCGGCCATCCCCATCTGTTCGATGACCTGCTTCATCACCTCCACCGGGCAGGGCGATCCGGCCATAATCCCGGTCCGCAGGCTCGACAGGTCGAACGAGGCGAAGTCCGGTTCGGCGAGTTCGGCGATGAACATCGTCGGCACCCCGTACAACGACGTGCACTTCTCCGCCTCAACGGCCTGCAGCGTCGCTTTCGGATCGAAGGACGGCCCCGGAATGACCATCGTCGCGCCGTGACTCGTGCACGCCAGGTTGCCCATCACCATCCCGAAGCAGTGGTAGAACGGCACCGGGATGCAGACGCGGTCGTTCTCCGTGTAGTGGCACAGCTCGCCGACGAAGTACCCGTTGTTCAGGATGTTGTGGTGACTGAGCGTCGCACCCTTGGGGAATCCGGTTGTCCCCGAAGTGTATTGGATATTGATCGGGTCGTCCGAGGACAGGGCCGCCTGCGCGGCCGGCAGCCGAGCCGGATCGGCAGCGTGTGCGGCCATGCCGTCCGACGCCAGCCGACTCCACTCGGCACTGCCGAGGAGCACCACCATCTCGAGGTCCGGGCACTGCGGCCGAACCTCCTCGATCATGGCCGCATAGTCGGACGACTTGAACTCGGGCGCCGACACCAGCAGACGGATACCGGCCTGATCGAGCACGTACTTCAACTCGTGCGCACGATAGGCGGGGTTGATGTTGACGAGCACGGCGCCGATCTTGGCCGTCGCGAACTGGATCAGCGTCCACTCCGGGCAGTTCGGCGCCCAGATCCCCACCCGGTCGCCCTTCCCGATACCCCGCTTCAGCAACCCTGCCGCCACGGCGTCGACGTCCCGCCTCAGCTCGGCATACGTCCACCGCCGCCCCGAGGGCCGGTCGACCAGGGCGTCACGATCGGCGTGGGCAGCCACGGTCCGGTCGAAGTTGTCTCCGATGGTGTCACCGAGCATCGGGGCGTCCCACACGCCGTTGGTGTAGCTGGGAAGCGGGGTTGTCATCACTCTTCCTCTCCAGGAGCCCGTTCGGGCACCTACGGGACGGGCGGACCCGAAGGCCCTTCCGCGGTCGAACTTACTCTTGGTTGATGTGATCCAGGGCATACTGCACGGCGAGGGGCGCCGGTATCTGTGCGAAGTCCGGACACCCCTCGCCGGCCCTGTCAGAGTGCGTCGTCTTTCGTTTCCACCAGGGCCTTCGTGCACAGCAGGCTGAACACGCCGAGGACGGCAAGCATCACGCCGATCGCGACGCTGCCGTACGCGGACGCCAGGGGTGCGGCGATCAACGGCGGCACGGCGCCGCCGAGCACGCCGGCGAGGTTGTAGCCGAGACCGGCGCCGGTGTAGCGGTAGCGCGTCTGGAACATTTCCGGAAGCAGAGCGCCGCAGGGCCCGTAAGCGATTCCGAAGATCGCGAGTGTGACCATCACGCCGATCGTGAACGCGACGGGTGAACCGGTGTCGAGCAGCGGGAAGAGCGCGAGCGCCCACACGACGGCCAGTCCGCAGGAGATCATGATGACCCGTCGACGCCCGATCCGGTCCGAGTACAGCGCGGAGACGACGATCGTGAATCCGAAGACCACGGCCGAGGCGATCCCGACCGTCAGCACGAACGGGCGGCTGAACCCGAGGGTCTTGGTGCCGTAGCTGGTGAGAAACGCTGTGCCCATGTAGAAGAACGCGAACAGGGTGGCGAGCGCGCCGGCCGAGAGGAGGATCTCCTTGGTCTGGTACCGCCAGGCGTCCATCAGCGGGAGGGTCCGCGGGGCGGCGTCGGCGCGGTCGGCCTGCTGGGCCGCGCGGAATACCGGCGTCTCCTCGATCGCCAGGCGCATGTAGAGGCCGATTCCGACCAGGACGGCACTGAACAGGAAGGGAATCCGCCACCCGTATTCGAGGAAGACCTCGTTGGTGTCGCCGAGGAGGGTGCCGGTGACGAGGAACGTGGCGCTGGAGAGGATGAAAGCCACGGCGGGGCCGAGTTGCGGGAACATCGCGTAGAGGCCGCGCTTGCCCGGGGGTGCGTACTCCGCCGTCAGCAGCGTGGCGCCTGCCCATTCGCCACCGACGGCGAATCCCTGACCGAAACGCAGCAGCACCAGCAGGATCGGTGCCGCGACCCCGATCGTCGCGGCACCGGGCAGCAGGCCGATCAGGAACGTCGAGACACCCATCAGGATGAGCGTGGAGATCAGAGTCTTCTTACGTCCGATCCGATCACCGTAGTGGCCGAACAGCATGGCACCCACGGGCCTGGCGACGAACGCGACCGCGAAGGTCGCGAAGGAGGCGACGGTGCCGGCGGTGGAGCCGAGGGCGGGAAAGAACACCGTGGGGAACACCAGGGCTGCGGCAGTGCCGTAGATGAAGAAGTCGTAGAACTCGATGGTCGTGCCGATGCCACTGGCGATGGCCACCTTGCGGACGCTGGTACCGCCCTGGCGCACCGGTGTGGGGGCGTGGGGGGCGCCCGCACCCGAGTTGGAGACTGTGGTCACTCGATTCCTCCGTGGTCCGTGGGGAACACCCTGGTGGGCGTATCCCGGATGAGAGGAAAAGTAGTGATCCGGCTCACTGCGTCACCACCCCCGAATGGGGGGGTGGTGACGGGTGTCACGTCACTCGGCGGTGCCGGACGCGCCGAGCAGCTCCTTGCGGAGCTCGGTCCACACGGTGGCGTACGAGTCGATCACAGGTTCCGAGATCCACTTCGTCTCCCCCGCAGCCACTTTCGCGAGGGCGTCGGCGAACAGGTCCTGGTAGCGGGACAACCGGGGCACGAACGCCGACAGGTCGTCGAACACGACCGACGCACGGCGGTCCAGGTCGGCCAGCTGATCGGCGTCGGCAGAATCGATCAATCCGACGAACTCCTCGTGGAACGGCACGAAGCTCTCGTACACCTCCGCGATGGAGTCCTCGTCGATGGACACCCGCTCGGCGTCGAGCTGGTCCTCGAGCTCCGACAGTCCGGCCTCGGTGAGCCCGACCCGGCCGTCCGAGACTTCCTGCGCCTTGCCCTGGGTCAGCAGCGCGTCGTAGGCGGCCTGCGCGGACGCGGCGCTCACACCGAGATGCTCGGCCAGAACAGCCGCGCTGACCTGCTCTTTCAACCGGACCGCCTGCAGCAGGGCCAACTCGTCCACATTGCCAGCGAAGGCCATAGATCTCTCCTCGTCACACCCCGTCCAGGGCGGTTCTCCGCAGGCCCGGTCGGACCTGCCGCCCTTTAGATAACACGACTACAGTTCGAGGATCTCCGAGGGGGCTGCGAGCGCATCCGCACGGGACGTGTCCTTCAACTCCACTCCGGAACGGCCCAGTTTCCTCGCGCCGGACACGAGACCCGCCACGACGCGGGCTGCGAGTTCGTAGCCGAGGCCCTCGGGTGGGTGGATGTTGGACACGCAGTTCCGGTCGGCGTCGGTGCGTCCGGGACGCGGGAGGTGCGTGAGATAGACGCCGACACTGTCGGCCACCGACAATCCCGGCCGCTCCCCGATCAGCAGGACGAGCGTCTGCACGCCCAGTGCCTGCGCGATGTGATCGCCGAGCGCCACCCTGGCCTGGGTCGCGATCACCGGCGGCGCCAGCGAGTACGTCCCGGCGAACTCGTCGACCAGCGCGGACAGCAGGGGCACCCCGTGATCGGTGAGCGCCCTGGGCGACAATCCGTCGGCGAGGACGAACCCCACCTCCGCGGTTCCCGCGGGAACCGCGGACAGGTCTGCCGGTGTGCGGCCCAGGTCGGGCCGGCGCAGGTACTCGCTGCGGTCCGATGCCTGACTCGTGACGACCACGGGCCTGCCCAGGCCCACGGCCTCGACCTGCGCGGCCAGCGCCTCCGCGTCGAGCGGCTGGTGGACGGCGTCACGTGCGGCGGCGTGTGCCGAGCGGAACTCGAGGACGCGCTGCGTGGGCAGGGCGTCACCGGTGCGGCCGAGACCGATACGCGCCTGCGTCGTGGCCCGCAGTTCCGCCCAGAAGTCTTGAACGACAGGATCGCTCATCGTGCCACCGTCAGCGCCCGCAGCGGCGACGCCGCGGCGTCGACCGGCAGGACCCGTCCCGCGTCGTCGACCATCCCGAGGCGGCGCATCCAGTCCTCGAATTCCGGCGCCGGCCTGAGTCCGAGGACTTGGCGCGCGTACAGCGCGTCGTGGAACGACAGACTCTGGTACCCGAGCATGACGTCGTCCGCGCCGGGTACCGCGATGACGAAGGCCGCGCCTGCCACCCCGAGCAGGGTGAGCAGCGTGTCCATGTCGTCCTGGTCGGCCTCGGCGTGATTGGTGTAGCAGACGTCGACACCCATCGGCAGGCCCAGGAGCTTTCCGCAGAAGTGATCCTCGAGCCCGGCCCTGATGATCTGCTTGCCGTCGTACAGGTACTCCGGTCCGATGAACCCGACCACCGTGTTGATCAGCAGCGGTTCGAGATCGCGGGCCACCGCGTACGCCCTGGTCTCGAGGGTCTGCTGGTCGACGGGCCTGCCACCCGCGCCGAGGTGGGCGCCCGCACTGAGCGCCGATCCCTGACCGGTTTCGAGGTACATGACGTTGTTGCCGACGGTGCCGCGTTTCAGGGACCGGCCGGCCGCGTTGGCCTCACGGAGCAGCGAAATATCAACCCCGAAACTGGAATTGGCTCCCTGCGTTCCGGCGATGGACTGGAACACGAGGTCGACGGGAACGCCTTCCTCGATCAGGCCCATCGTGGTGGTCACGTGCGACAGCACGCACGACTGCGCCGGGATGTCGAAGCGCTGACGGATGTCGTCGAGCAGGTGGAGCAGTTCCGCGGTGGCGTGCGGCGAATCGGTGGCCGGGTTGATTCCGATGACGGCGTCACCGCAGCCGAGCAGCAGGCCGTCGAGCGTGGCGGCCGCGATGCCGCGCGGATCGTCGGTGGGATGGTTGGGTTGCAGCCGGGTTCCCAGGTGCCCCGGTACGCCGAGCGTCGTCCGGAACGCCGCGGTCACGGTGACGGCCCGCGCCACCGCGATGAGGTCCTGGTTGCGCATGATCTTGCTGACCGCCGCGACCATCTCCGGTGTCAGCCCGGGGGCGACGCGGCGGAATGTCTCGGCCGCGCCGTCCCGCGCAGCGACGTCCAGCAGCCAGTCACGCAGGCCGCCGACCGTCAGGTGGGAGATCTCACCGAACGCGACACGGTCGTGCGAGTCGATGATGAGCCTTGTGACCTCGTCGTCCTCGTAGGGAACGACGAGTTCGTTCAGAAACGTGCCGAGCGGGACGTCGGCCAGCGCCCACTGCGCGGCGGCGCGTTCGGCGTCGGAGGACGCCGCGCACCCGGCCAGCTCGTCTCCGCTGCGGAGCGGTGTCGCCTTGGCCATGAGGTCGACGAGACCGTCGAACGTGTACCCGGTTCCCGCGACGCCGTGACTGTAGGTGGTCATTCGAGTTCTTCCTCTGCCTTCGCAAGAACAGCAAACTCCTCGTCGGGCGAATTGGCAACGAGGTGATGCCGGCTGTACAGGCCGAAGTAGGCCATGAAGGCCGCGAACGCGATCAACGTCCACAGCGCGGCGACCGGATCGACGAGGAAGGTGGCGATCACCGCGGCGGCCGCGATGACGAGCGCGAACGACGTGGTGACGATTCCGCCCGGTGTCCGGTACGGCCGCTTCATCTCCGGCTCGCGCCTGCGGAGGACGATGTGGCTGACCATCATCAGCACGTAGCTGACGGCCGCGCCGAACACCGCCATGTTCAGCAGCATCGCGCCTTCACCGGTGAGCGACAGCACGAACCCGATGACGCCCGGCACGATGAGGGCGAGCGTGGGCGCCTTCCGCGAGTTCGTGATCGACAGGTTCTTGGGAAGGTAACCGGCGCGGGACAGCGCGAACGTCTGCCGCGAGTAGGCGTACATGATCGAGAAGAAGCTGGCGACGAGGCCGGCCAGTCCGATGTAGTTGACGACCTTCGCCGCGGTCCCGTCACCGAGCGCCTCGACCAGCGGATTGCCGGACGTCGACAGGCTCTCGGCACCGAGCGCTCCGGTGGCGAGGAACAGGACCGCCGCCCCCGTGACGATGAGGATGAGCATGCTGATGATGATTCCGCGCGGCACGTTCTTCTCCGGCTCGCGGGCTTCCTCCGCGGCCAGCGGCACGCCTTCGACGGCGAGGAAGAACCAGATGGCGAACGGGACGGCCGCCCAGATGCCGAATGCACCGAAGGGCAGGAAACTCGAGGCCCCCACCGCGTCGGTCGCGGCAATGTCGGTGAGGTTGCCCGCGTCGAACAGACCGATCGCGGACACCGCGAAGATCACGAGACCGACCAGTGCGATCGCCGTGATGACGAACATGGCCTTGAGTGCCTCGCCGGCCCCGGTCAGATGGATTCCGATGAAGATGGCGTAGACCGCCAGGTACACCCACCACCCGTCGGTGATCCCGAACAGGTTCAGCGACTCGACGTAGCTGCCGATGAAGGTCGCGATGGCGGCAGGCGCAATCGCGTATTCGATGAGAATGGCCGTGCCGGTGGCGAATCCGCCCCACGGTCCGAGTGCACGCCGGGCGAACGTGTAGCCACCGCCGGCGGCGGGCAGTGCGGACGACATCTCGGCCATGCCCAGCACCATGGCCAGGTACATGCCCGCGATGACGACACCGGCGATCAGCAGACCGCCGAATCCGCCCTCGGCCAGCCCGTTGTTCCATCCGGCGTAGTCGCCGGAGATCACGTAACTGACACCGAGGCCGGCAAGCAGCACCCAGCCCGCCGAACCCTTACGGAGCGTGCGTTTTTCCAGATAGCTGCTGTCTTCCGAGTGGAAATCGGCAGCATCGTGATGTTGACCGGTTCCGGAATTCTTGGATGGTTCTACGAGTGACATTCCGTCCCCTACGTCGATCCGAATGGTGCCTCGCCCCGCCCCGCTCGAGGAGCGGGATCGGACGGCCGAGGCCAATGGTGAACGAGTTGTGTACTCGTCGTGTCAGCAGAACGTGACCACGACGTAAAAACCGAGGCGTACCGCGCTTTGGGTGCTATGGGACCGGGCGGCGGGCGGGCACGGGACATGCGTCGACGGCTTCGGCGACCACTTGCGGTTCGGGGGACGGCACGGGCCTCCAGCCCTGCTCCCACCGCTGGCCCACGATGACCTCCTCCGCGGCGAGGCTGGTGTTCTCCTCCGGGGTGAAGGCACGCGCACGACTGAGAAAGCGCATACCTTCGGGACTTTCCAGGCTGAATCCCGATCCGCGACCGGGCACCACGTCGAGCACCAGCTGAGTGTGCTTCCACGCCTCGAACTGCGAACCGGAGATCCACACGGGTACCGCATCGGCACCCTCGGGCCGGGTGGACAGGGTCTCCCCGACATCGAGACGCAGGTCGAGGACGCCGAGCAGCACGTCGCGGTCGCCGACGATGAATTCACCGTCGGGATAACACATCGGCGCGGAGCCGTCGCAGCACCCGCCGGACTGATGCATCATCAGCGCCCCGTGGGTACCGCCGAGGCGGCGGAGAAGCTCCACCGCCCCGGCGGTTGCCTTCAGGCGCTGAGGCGCCCGGGCTGCGTCCATCAGAAGAAGCCCTGAGCCTTCTGGGCGTAGCTGACCAGCAGGTTCTTCGTCTGCTGGTAGTGCTCGAGCATCATCAGGTGGTTCTCGCGGCCGATGCCGGACTGCTTGTAGCCACCGAATGCGGCGTGCGCGGGGTACTGGTGGTACGTGTTGGTCCACACGCGGCCGGCCTGGATGTCACGTCCGGCACGGTAGGCGACGCCACCGTCCCGCGACCACACGCCGGCGCCGAGGCCGTACAGCGTGTCGTTGGCGATCTCGATGGCCTGGTCGTAGTCCTTGAACGACGTGACGGAAACGACGGGACCGAAGATCTCCTCCTGGAAGATCCGCATCTTGTTCTGACCGGTGAAGATCGTCGGCTGCACGTAGTAGCCGCCGGACAGGTCGCCGCCGAGTTCGGCCCGCTCACCGCCGGTGACGACCTTGGCGCCTTCGCCCTTACCGATCTCGATGTACGACAGGATCTTCTCGAGCTGATCGTTCGAGGCCTGCGCGCCGATCATCGTGTCGGTGTCGAGCGGGTCGCCCTGGCGGACGGCCTTGGTGCGGATGGCTGCCATCGCGAGGAACTCGTCGAAGATGTCCTCCTGGATCAGAGAACGCGACGGGCAGGTGCACACCTCACCCTGGTTGAGGGCGAACATCGTGAAGCCCTCGAGCGCCTTGTCCTGGTAGTCATCGTTCGAGGAGAGCACGTCGGAGAAGAAGATGTTGGGGCTCTTGCCACCGAGTTCGAGGGTGACCGGGATCAGGTTCTGCGACGCGTACTGCATGATGAGCCGACCCGTGGTGGTCTCACCGGTGAACGCGATCTTGCGGATCCGCGGGCTCGAGGCGAGCGGCTTGCCTGCTTCCACGCCGAAGCCGTTGACAATGTTGATCACACCGGCGGGCAGCAGGTCGCCGATGATCGAGATGAGATGCAGGATCGACGCCGGGGTCTGCTCGGCGGGCTTGAGAACGACCGCGTTGCCCGCGGCGAGTGCGGGAGCGAGCTTCCACACGGCCATGAGGATCGGGAAGTTCCAGGGAATGATCTGGCCGACGACGCCGAGCGGCTCGTGGAAGTGGTAGGCGACGGTGTCGGAGTCGATCTCCGACAGTGCGCCTTCCTGCGCCCGGATCGCACCGGCGAAGTAGCGGAAGTGGTCGATGGCCAACGGAATGTCGGCATTCAGGGTTTCGCGAATCGGCTTGCCGTTGTCCCAGGACTCGGCGAGCGCGATGGACTCGAGGTTCTCCTCGATGCGGTCCGCGATCTTGTTCAGGATGATGGCGCGCTCGGCCACCGACGTCTTACCCCAGGCCGGAGCCGCAGCGTGTGCGGCGTCGAGCGCCAGTTCGATGTCCTCGGACGTCGAACGCGCGACCTCGCAGAACGGCTGCCCGGTGACGGGTGTCGGATTCTCGAAGTACTGGCCCTTGACGGGCGCAACCCACTGGCCGCCGATCCAGTTGTCGTAACGCGATTGGAAGGACATGACGGCGTCCGGCGAACCCGGGCGGGCATACACGGTCATCGATAACTCCCTGGTGTCGTGAAACTCGGTGGAACTTCTGGGTGTGACTCACAACACTAGGGACCGTACCGTTGCAACTACGTTGCGTACTGCTGATCGAACAGATCGATCCTGGACTTGACCTGGGAATACAGGGGCGAACGCGGGTCGAGGCCCGCCAGATACGCCTCCCATGCGGCGACGTCCTCGCGGCCGTGGACGGATGTGGTCCACTTGGCGAGCAACCGTTGATCACCTTCCCGCAGCAGCGCCGCCTGGACGCGTGCCCGCAACTCGTCGCGAAGATCCTCGACCCCGGGCGCCTCGGACCCGGGAAGGACCGGGCCCGAGTAGACGTCGAGGGCGGCGGCGAGCTCGCCACGGTCCAGGGCTCCGCGGACCTGCCGGACGTCCGACGTCAGTTCGGCGAGCAGCCGATACGGCCGCGAACCGAGGTTGACGGGACCGAAAACCTTACGCAGGCGCGACATCTCGGCACGAATCGTGACGGCGTCGAGTTCGTTCTCGTCGAGCAGCACCGCGAGACGGTCGGAACTCAGGCCTTCAGGGTGCTCCGCGAGGAGCAGGAGGATCTCCGCGTGCCGCTGCGACAGCGGGATGCGTTCGCCCCCACGGATCAGAGTCGGCCGTCCCGATCCCAGCACCTCCAACCGCAGTACCGTCTCGACGAGCGGGTGCGGTGAACGCAGCTGGTGCAGTCGCAACTCCGCCTCGGCTGCCGCGACGGTGGCCCGGATCAACGAGAGCACCTCGGGCACCGCCACCCGCGGACCGCCGGTGATGTCGATGGCCCCGACGATCAGTCCGGTAGCGGGGTCGTGGACGGGCGCGGCAGAACAACTCCAATCGTGCACCGAGCGGCTGAAATGCTCGGCACCGAAGATCTGCACGCAATGGTCGAGCGCCAGGGCGGTACCCGGGGCGTTGGTGCCGACGGTGTCCTCACTCCAGTCGGCGCCCTCGACGAAGTTCATCTCCAGTGCGCGGTCCTTGGCGGACGAATCGCCCTCGACCCACAGCAGCTGGCCCTTCTCGTCCGTGATGGCAACGAGCAGTCCGGTGTCGGCGGCGTCCTCGACGAGGAGTTTGCGGACCACCGGGCGGATGATCGACATCGGGTGCGACGCCCGGTAGGCGGCGAGATCGGCAGCCGCCAGATCGACGGCGCGGGCCGACCCGTCCGGGTTCACTCCCTTGCTGGTGCTGCGCACCCACGAGTCGAGGATGACGGAACGGACGGAATTCCCCTCACCGTCCGGGGCACGGCCGGCGGGTGCACGACGCTCGACGAACAACTGATGCGCCGACGACACCCTGCGTGCCAGCATCGCGACGTCGTCTCCCGGGCGCACGGCGACCCACGGATTGCCCCCTGTGGGCGGTTGACTTTGCATCGAACTCCTCCACGGCGTCTCTGCCTACTGTAACCCGCATCACACGGGCCTGTGTCGTCCCCTCGGTCACTCCCGCAGGAAGGTACTGACGCGCTCGGCGACCATGACCGCCGTGGCGTGCGGCCCACGGCTCGGGACCACCGGGAACACCGAGGTGTCGGCGATGGTCAGCCCTTCCATTCCGCGGACGTTGCACCACTCGTCCACCACCGCGCCCGCGTCGTCGCGTCCGCCCATCCGGCAACTGCCGCACATGTGCAGCGACGTCCCCAGGTGGGCGAGCACCGCACGGTCGGACACCTCCCGGGTCAGCGGTTCGAGCAGCGGTCCCAGTTCTGGTGAACGGAGCAGTTCCGATCCGATGGCCTGCCCCTCGCGCAGCGCCCGGCGGTCGGCGGCGGATTGCGCGTAGCGGTATTCGATTCGGGGACGGTCCCGGCGGTGCCCCGACGTGAGCCGGATGTCGCCCCGGCTGTCCGTCACCATGAGCCCGATCCCGAGGATCGGGTCGGGCTGCCCGGATCCGGGGACGAGCACGTCGAACGGCGCCGTGTACGGACGGATCTCGAGGTCGCCGACATTCAGCACCGTTTCGACGACCGGACTCGTGTCGTCGCGGCGGAGCGAGTCCCGGATACGGTAGGGCAGAGCCACTTCGGGGTGGTCACTGAACTCGCTGCCGACACCGGGCGCGTCGAGGACGACGGGAATGCCGTTGTCCATCAGGTGTTCCGCCGGACCGATTCCCGAAAGCATCAGCAGCACCGGGGTTTCGACGGGACCCGCCGCCAGCACGACCCGACCGGTGCGGACCGTGCGCCGCACGCCGTCCGACTCCACCTCCACCCCGACGGTCTCGTTACCGGAGAACAGGATTCGGACGACATCGGAATTCGCTTCGACGGTCAGATTGGGCCGTTCCCACGCCGGCAGCAGGTACGCCACTGCCGTGCTGACACGGCGGTCGCCGTCGACATTGAGAGGCACCGGACCGACACCGCCGGCGCCGTCGCCGTTCTTGTCGGGTTCCTCTGGATGTCCTGCACCGAGCGCCGCGGCGCGGAATGCCGCGCTGATCTCGCTCAGCCGTTCCGCGGGCTGCCTGCGAACGGGCATCGGCCCGGTCGTGCCGTGCCGGGAGTCGTCGAAGTCTGCGTCACGCTCGAGTGCCCGGAAGGCGGGCAGCACGTTCTCGTACGACCACGAGGCGGGCCAGTGCCGGAAATCCGCTTCCGTCCCACGGACGAAGTAGGCGCCGTTGACGGCGCCCGAACCACCGAGGACGTGTCCCCGCACCATCGCCGAGGGAACGCTCGGCGCCAACTCCACGCCGTACGTCTCCGCGAACACGCTGCCCGGACCGACCGGCAGCGTCCGGTAGTCGAGCACGGGACAGTCGGAGACCGACCGGTAGCCGGGTCCGGACTCGAGGAGGAGGACCGATCGCGCAGGATTCTCGCTGAGCCGGGCGGCCACCACGCATCCACTCGAACCGCCGCCGACGACCACGACGTCGGCGGCGCGAATCGGATCGGCCACTACGACTTCAACCGGGGCTTCAATGCGTCGAGGTCACGGGCGGTGATGGCGCCCTTCCAGAGCCCGGCGCCGTACGCGACGTCGTCCATCCGCTTGAACACCGTGTGCCGCACGGGCCCCAGCCCTCCGGGCTCCCGGTGGGTCACCCAGTCGGCGACGCCCTCGGCGACGGCGATCGCAAGCGCGATACGGCGGATCCGTTTCGAGAGCAGCACCGCCAGCAGAGTGATCGGCCAGTAGTGGCGACACAGTGCGGACGCCAGCTGCCAGGCACCGCCGGCGAAGCCCTGGGCCGCGAGGATCGCGGCGATGCGGGTCGGCTGGTCGAGGCCCGTGAACATGCGGCGCAGGCGCAGCAGCATCATCGCGAGTGTGGCGACGGCGCCGAGCAGGCCCAGTCGGGTGCACGTGGCGGCGGCGATGCACGCGAAGAACGTCCACGGCGACATCGACAGCGGTGGAACCATGCCCGAATGCCTCGCCGCCAGCGGCGCCGCACCGGTGCCGTAGAACAGCTTGCGGCCGAACCACTTTCCGAACGTCACACGGTGATCGTGCGCGACGTGGGCCACGGGCTCGTACCGCAGTCGCCAGCCGGACTCCTGGAGTCGCCAGCACAGGTCGACGTCCTCCGCCACGTGCATGGACTCGTCGAAGCCGCCGAACTCGTCGAGCACCTCGCGACGGGCGATCATCGCGGCGCTCGGCACGTACGACACCGGGCCGCCTGACTGGACCGCGGACTCCTTGCGCCCGAGGTCGAGGGAGGAGCGGGCGTGCTCGTACCGCGCGAGTGTGCTCGCCTCGGGTTCGAGCGCCACGATCCTCGGGGCGACGAGTGCGACCGCGGGATCGCTGAAGTGGCCGAGCATGACCTCGATCCAGCCGGTGCGCGGCAGGACGTCGGAGTCGAGGAACGCCACGAACGGAGTTGCGGCGTAACGCAGACCGGTGTTCCGTGCCGCGGCCGGCCCCTTGGCCGTCTCGTGACGCAGCACGGTGACGTGGCCTCCGCACCCGTTCTGCAGCACGGGGGCGACGATCGGGACGTCGGAGCCGTCGTCGACGACGACGACCTCGAGTCCGCGGAGCGAGGCCAGCACCCGGTGCAGCCCCGACGCGTTGTTCTTCACCGGAATGACAACGGTGACATCCCGGGGCGACGGGGTACTCATGGGGCGCGGGTTGGCGACCCCCGAATCGAGGAGGCGGCGTGCGACGACCGCGGACTGCGGATCGACGACCTCGAGGTAGCCGTCTCCGATCATGGCCGCCGCGGTGGGCGCCAGCTTCAGCATCCGAGTCGGCGAACCGCCGATCAGCACTCGACCTCCGGAATATGCGCGTACCTTGGGGTCGATTCGGATCCCGAATCCATCGGGAAGTCGAGCTTGGCGCATCAGTCGATCGTATGCGGATCGGAGAGCGCTGGCAGGGCATGCCGGAAATTAGTCGCGTCGGCATGCCGGAAATCCGCCCTCGGCAACTCGAGGACGCCCGTGCGGGTCATTGGAGCCTCCCATCGGCGCCCGGTTCCCACCGGAGCCTTCCATCGGGGCCCGGTTCCCACCGGGCCAGTGCCTTGGTGACTGTGTGAACGAGCACGCCGAAGATCTGCGCCCCCTCCGCGGCCGTAGCGCCCGTCGGGTCACCGAGCACGCCGTTGGCCGACACGGCGACCATACCGCCTTCACGCAGTCTTGGCATCAACCTCGCAATAGGTTCCGTATTACCGGCTTCAGCCCTGGACAACCTCACCCGACCGGGTGAAAGGTGTAGCAACAAGGACGTTTCCGTACGCCCGGCATGGGCGTCCGCCCCGGGTACCGCACACGGCACCCAAGCCACATCGCGAGCCTCGCACCGAAGCAAGGCGACAGCCTTGACAAGCGCGGGCCCGTTTCCGCCGTGCCCGTTGACGAAAAGCACGCGGTCGGCCCACCGGCACGCGGACCTGCCGTACTCGACCAGCACGGCCTCGAGTGCCTCAGCCCCGAGCGAGACGGTCCCGGGAAACCCCTCGTGCTCGCCGCTGGCGCCATAGGCGATCGGGGGCGCCACCAGTACGTGCGGCAGCGCGCGGGATACCGCGTCCGCGATGGCGGTGTCGGTGTCGAGTGGCAGGTGCGGTCCGTGCTGCTCGAGGGAACCGACCGGGACAACGACCGTCGACACACGGGACACGAGTTCGGGCCACACCGCGTCGTCGAGGTGTCCGGAATGGGGCATCCTCCGATGCTAGGCGACGCGGAACCGGCTGCTGCTCGCACTAGAGCGCGAGCGCGACCCGCTCCCCCTCGATGACGGCGGAATGCGCGCGGCGCGGAGCCAGGGCGTCGCCGATGCGATGAACCTCGATACCGCTGTCGGCCAGATCTTTCCAGAGCCCGTCCTCCGGCTGCTGATGCGCCGAGGACACCACCCAGTCGACGGTGAGCTGCCGCGGCGCACCGGTCGGGTGGTGCAGGAGCGTGACCGCGAGCCGACCGCCGTCGACGACCTCGCACCCGGTCGGCACCACGTCCGTCACCTGCATGATGCCCTTGCCGTGCGCCCGCCGGTTCCATCCCTCGAGGTCCAGCGTGATACCGAGGTCCTGGCCGACGATCATCCCCGGTGTGCAGATCGTGACGGCACATCCGGCGTCGGCGACGAACTCCGCGACGGACGTGCCCTGATGGAATCCCAGTTCGTCGACTACCAGCACCGTCCCGGCCGGACGCGTGCGACCCTCCAACACGTCGCGCACGTCCACCACCCGGTCCGACGCGCCCGCCCAGCGCGGTCGGCGCGGACGCGCCCCGGTCGCGAGCACCACCACGCCGGGACGTCCCTGCACCACCGTCTCGGTAGTCGCGTCGGTGCCGGTCCGCACGTCCACACCGCGCCGAGCGCATTCCGATTCCAGATCGACGACGAGGTCGAGGAACTCACGGCGCCCCGGCACGGCGGCGGCCGTCCGCACCTGGCCGCCGAGAACAGTCGCGCGTTCGAACAACGTCACGTCGTGACCCCGCTGCGCCGCCGTCGCCGCGGCCTTCAACCCGGCCGGCCCTCCGCCGACCACGAAGACCCGCCTGCCGCGGACGGTCGGTCCGGGCAGCAGGACCGCTTCCCTGCCCGCGCGGGGGTTGACGACGCACCCGAGCCATCGGCCGAGCCCCATGCGTCCGATGCATTCCTGATTGCACGCCAGGCACGTTCGGATATTTGCCTCCTCGCCGGCCAGGGCCTTCGCTGCGAAGTCCGGGTCCGCGATCTGGCCGCGGACCACTCCGATCAGGTCGCAGTGCCCCTCGTCCAGAGCCTGGTCGGCCTGGTGCGGATCCGAGAATCGGCCGACACCGACCACGGGAAGACCTACCCGTCGCCGGATGGCGTTCGGGACGAACAGCGCGTAGCCGCGAGGGACGGCCATGGACGCCTCGATCATGTGGAGCGTCTCGGTGGCCATCCCGATGGACGTGTTGATGTAGTCGACCCGGCCGTCCGCCTCCACCAGAGCGGCCACCTCCACGGCCTCGTCGAGGTGGACTCCACCGTCGAACAGGTCCTCCCCCGCGAGCCTCACCCCGAGTACACGGTCCGGACCGATCGCGGCCCGCACCTTCTCGACGACCTCGAGGAGGAACCGGGCACGGTTCTCCAGCGATCCGCCGTAACGGTCCGTGCGCTGGTTCGTGGCGGGAGCGAGGAAGCTGCGCACCAGCGACGAATGGGAGCACTGCAGTTCGATCCCGTCGAATCCGCCTCGGACACAATGCTCGGCCACACGCGCGTACCCGTCGACGAGGGTCCGGATCTCCCGCTGATCGACCGCCTTGGGGACTTCACGGAACAGCGGATCGGGGACGGCACTCGGCGCCCACAGCGGCCGCCGCGAGTACATGCTCGATCCCTGGCCGCCGTTGTGGTTGACCTGAGCCAGGATCGGGACACCGTGCTCGTGGACCGCGTCGGTGATCCGCCGGTAGCCCGGGACGACCTCCGGCCGGTAGCCGGCGATCACCTTCTCGTACGGCCAGTCACCCGGATGCGTGGCGTGCTCCTCGGAGATGATCAGGCCCGCACCACCCTTCGCGCGCGCCGCATAGTAGGCGGCGTGCTGCGCGGTGGGCAGGCCGTCGACGGCGTATCCCGTGAGGTGCGCAGAGAAGACCACCCGATTGCGCAGGGTCAGCGGACCCAGGCGCAATGGGGTGAACAGGTGGCGGTACGCGGAAACGCTCACACCTTGGTGTTACCCATGTCGACGGCGACCTGACTGCCCGTGACCCTCCGCGAACCGTCACCGGCCAGCCACAACACCGCATCGGTGATGTCGTCGGTGTCGGCCAGCGGGTGGTCGGTGAGGATGGTGCCGAAACTCGACAGATAGTGCGGGTGCTTCTCGAGTATCACGAGGCTGCCGGGATCGGTGCCCATCGGAGTCTTCACCCCGTACGGGTGAACGGAATTGACCCGGATGTCGTATTCGCCCAGCTCCTTTGCCGCGGTCTGGGTGAGGCCGACGAGCCCGAACTTGGAGGCGGCGTAATTCGCCTGCCCCGGAAGTGGCTTGATACCCGCGACGGAGCTGATCACGATGATCGAACCCCCGCGACCTCCCTCGATCAGCGCCGGGATCGCAGCCTTCAGCGTCTTCCACGCGCCGGTGAGGTTCACGTCGATCAGCGTCTCCCACTGCTCGTCGGGCATCTCCCAGAAGCGGTTCCAGTTGCAGATCCCGGCGTTCGCGATCACGATGTCGAGCCGGCCGAACTGTTCGACTCCCCGGTCCACGACAGCCTTCAGTTGCGCACTGTCACGCACGTCCGCCTGCTCGGCGAGAATCTTGCCGCCCTCGGACTCCACGAGCCGCACCGTCTCGGCCAGGTCGTCCGGCGTCGCCGGTTCGTAACTGTTGTACTCCGACACCGGCCCGCAGATGTCCACGGCGATGATCGCCGCACCTTCCCGCGCCAACCGCACCGCGTGCGTCCGACCCTGCCCACGGGCAGCCCCGGTGATGAACGCGACCTTGTCGTCGAACTGTCCCATGAAATGTCCTATCTCTCGTTGACGAGGGTGAACGGATGGTGGTCGAACTCGTTCCGCCGGGATGCGGTCACGGCCAGCGCCTCGATGCGACCCTCCCGGACCGCCTCGAGCAGTGTGCGGGGGGCCACGCAGTCGCCGACCCGCACCGCATCCCTGTGGGACGAGCCGAGTGTGTCGTCGGGGAGGCGATGCGAGCAGTCGATCAGCACGGCGCACGGCACCACCGACTCTTCGGCGGTGTACCGGTTGCGGATCCGCATACCTTCGTCGCCGATCGACACGATGCGGCTGTCGAGGTGGCGCGTCACCCCGGCTCGTTGCAGACGGGTGTTGGCGTCGGCGAGGTCTCCGGTCATTCCGAGTCGCGAGCCGGCCACGGAATCCTGGGTCACGATGCTCACGTCCCGTCCCTGCGCCGCGAGCCGTTCGGCGACTGCCACGCCGACCGGCCCCCCGACCGGGTCGAAGACGACGTGCGGCCCTTCCGTCGGCGTGCCTCCGCCCGGCAAGTCTGCGGCGCCAACGCACCGGACGTGCCCCTCGACCGGGAACGGCAGCGGCCGAGGCCTGCTGCCGGTCGCGAGGATCACCGTCGCCCCCGCGCGTTCCGCAACGTCGAGTTCGGCGTCCGACACAGCCGTACCGAGAAGGAATTCGACTCCGAGCCTGCGGCATTCGCCCTCGAGCCAGTCGGTGAGTGCCTGGAGGTGTGGTGTACCCGCGGCATCCCGCACCATCCCGCCGGGCCGGGCCGACGCGTCCGCCACGGTGACGCGGTGACCGCGCAGGGCCAGCACTCGGGCCGCCTCGAGACCGGCCGGACCACCGCCGACCACCAGCACCGCGCCGGCGGCCACATCGGCGATGTCCTCGGCGGGATCGACGGTCTCGTGCCCGGCCGTCGGATTACCGACACAAGTGACGACCGGATTGCGGGGGTCGAGCACCTGGCACGTCTGATTGCACAGGACGCACGGCCGCGGCACGGCACCGCACCGGATCTTGACGACGAGGTCTGGGTCGGCGATCTGGGCACGCGTCATCTCGACGACGTCGGCGACCCCCTCGTCGAGCGCCCGCCGGGCGTCGGCCGGATCGACGACGCTGCCCTGGAGGACGACCGGGACCGCGCCTGCGACGGCCGTGCGGATGTTCCGGCAGAGTTCGATGTTGAACGCGGGTGGCCGGTGGAAGTCTGGGCGGTAGGCGTTCGCTGACAACGGTCCGCCCTGGACCACCACCAGCAGGTCGAGAGCCTCGGCAAGTTCCCGTGCCTGTCCGGCGGCGATCGACGGCGTGATCCCCGCCCAGGACGTCGCCTCGTCGCAGCTCAGCCGCAGGGACAGGACCCGGCCGGGGCCCAACTCTTCGCGGACGACAGCGAGGACCTCCCGGGTGAGGCGCAGCGGGTCGGCGCCGTACTCGTCGTCGCGCACATTGGTGAGGTCCGAATGAAACTGTCGCAGCAGCCCTCTCGGTCCGGCGTCGAGCTCGACCCCGTCCACGTCCGCCGACACGGCCGCGGCGGCCGCAGCCCGGAAGCCCTCGACGAGACTGTCGATCTCCGCCTGCTCCATCTGCATCGGCATCTCACGGGAGATCACGTCGGGAATTCCCGACGGCCCCCACAGCACCGCCTGCGAGTACGCGCTCGACCCCTGCAGTCCGGTGTGCCCCAGCCCGGCCAGCACCAGCGCGCCGTGCGGACGGCAGGCGGCGACGACGTCCCGCCAGCCGCCGACACAGTCGCACGCCAGCGGAGCGCGCTCGTACGGCCAGTCGGAGGCATGGACCGACGCCACCTCGGTGACGACGACCCCCGCGCCACCACGTGCCCGACGCTCGTAGTACGCGACGTGCCGCGGTGAAAGCGTTCTTCCCGCACCGAGGTTGGTGGGGTGCGGACCCAGAAGCACCCTGGACGGGGCGTAGCGTCCGGCCAGGGTGATCGGGTCTGTCAGTTGCGCAGACATCTACGCCGTTCGTGGGTTCAGGAGTCGGCGCCGAGCACGCGGGCGAATCCGGGCGGGATCACGACGTCGGACGGCGTGAGGTCGTGGATGGACGAGTGACCCAGCCCGAGCAGCGCCGAATCGATACCTCCGCGGAGGACGTCGAGCACATTCTCGACGCCGGCCTGACCGTTCGCCGAGAGGCCCCACAGGTACGCGCGGCCGATCATGACCGCCCTCGCACCGAGCGCGACGGCCTTCACGACGTCGCTGCCACGGCGGATACCACCGTCGAGAAGCACCTCGACCTGGTCGCCGACGGCCTCCGCGATGGCGGGCAGCGCGCGGATCGGCGCCGGGGTGCCGTCGAGGTTGTTGCCGCCGTGATTCGACACGGAGATCGCGGTGACGCCGGCGTCGACGGCACGCTTGGCGTCGTCGACCCGCATGACACCCTTGAGCATGAACGGCCCGCCCCACTGCTCACGCAGCCACGCGATGTCGTCCCACGTCGGCAGCGGCGTCTGCATCCACTCGCCGTAGGCGCCGAAGAACGTGGGCGGTTCCTGACCGGGCTGCGCCAGGTTCGGGGTGGTCAGATCCGGGATCTTGCGGGTCTTCGCGAACTCGTACAACCACTTCGGACGGGTGATGCCCTCGGGGGCGAACTGGAGCATCGCCTTGAGGTCCATCTTCTCGGGGATGGCCGGGCTACCCCAGTCGCGTCCGTACGAGAACGACCAGTCGGTGGTGATGATCAGGCCGGTCGCCCCGGCGGCACGGGCGCGTTCCATCCGCTGGATCAACACGTCCCGGCTACCGACCCAGTACATCTGGAAGAACGTCTGAGGATTGGCCGCCGTGACCTCCTCGATCGACTTGCTCGCGAACGAGCTCAGCCCGATCGCCGTTCCCCGTGCCGCCGCCGCTCGTGCGACCGCGACCTCGCCGTCGGGGTGCACCGCCTGCACACCGGTCGGGGAAATCACGACGGGCAGCGAAATCGGCTGTCCCATCACGGTCGTGGACAGCTCACGCTTGTCGGACAAACCGACGACGTGGGGCGCGAACCCCAGCTCGGCGAACGCCGCGATGTTGTCGTCGACCGTCACGCCCCGCTCGGAACCGGCGATCAGCGCCGCATACACCGACTTCGGCAGGCGCTTCTTCGCGCGACGCTGAGCCTCCGCCACCGTCTCGAAGAACGGATTCTTACCCATGGCAATACCTCTCGTACCTGGCAGACGACTTACGTCTGGTCCATGCCCGCAAGCGGGTTCTCGTCACAAATCTTGGCCGGCGGACGCACCATCAGCGTCAACGGAACCGGCGCCCGCGGAGTCCGGCGCTCGCCGGTGCGGGAGTGGTCGACACTGGATTTCGGGATCTCCCCCGCGGCAGCCAACGCCAGTTCGCCGTTGCCGATCACGCATTCGGGGTCCGGGCCGTCCATCGGCAGTCCGGTGAAGAACTTCGCGGCCATGCATCCGCCGCGGCAGGAGTCGTAGTGGTTGCACTTGCTGCACGCACCGCCGGTCTGCGGGGACCGCAGCTCCTGGAACAGCTCCGACGTCTGCCACACCTGCTGGAAACCGCCGTCCGCCAGAATGTTTCCCGCGAGGAACTGTTCGTGGATCGCGAACGGGCAGGCATAGACGTCGCCGATCGGGTCGATCAGGCACACCACCCGTCCGGCGCCGCACAGGTTCAGACCGGGCAACGCGTCGCCGTAGGCGGACAGGTGAAAGAAGGAGTCGCCGGTGAGCACACCCTCGCCGTTGGCGACCAGCCAGTTGTAGAGCTCACGCTGCTGCGCCTGCGTGGGATGCAGTTCGTCCCACACGTCCGCGCCGCGCCCCGACGGTCGGAGCCGGGTGATGCGCAGGGTGGCGCCGTACTTGTCGGCGAGGGCCTTGAAGTCGTCGAGCTGCGACACGTTGTGCCGGGTGACCACCACGGAGATCTTGGCGTCCTTGAAACCCGCCTCGGAGAGATTCTCGAGTGCCCGCACCGCCATCGCGAACGAACCCGGACCACGGACGGCGTCGTTGACCTCGGCCGTTGCACCGTCGAGGGAAATCTGCACGTCGACGTAGTCGCTGGCCGCGAGCCGGGCGGCGACCTTCTTGTCGATCTTCACCCCGTTCGTGGAGAACTTCACCCCCACCTGGTGGGCGGTCGCGTAGTCGACCAGCTCCCAGAAGTCCGAGCGAACCGTCGGCTCACCGCCACCGATGTTCACGTAGAAAACCTGCATACGCTGCAGTTCGTCGATGATCGACTTGCACTGCTCGGTGCTCAACTCCCGCGGGTCACGCCGGCCGGAGGAGGACAGACAGTGCACGCACGACAGGTTGCACGCGTAGGTCAACTCCCAGGTGAGGCAGATCGGGGCGTCGAGACCGAGTTCGAACTGGTCGACGAGGCGGCCGACCGGGGCGGAAGGCCTTTCGAGCATGGAGGTCATGGGCTGTGTCCTCTGGTACGGGTGGAGAGAGCTGGTCAGGCGGGGACGATCATGTGCGACTCGGCCAAGGTGCCGAGCGCTCGCGCATACTGCGCGGCAGTGTCGTCCCCGATACCCTGCGCCCGCAGTGCGGACCGGGCGTCGGCGTGTGAGGGAAGGGCTTCGACCACCGCGACGATCGTGCGGTTCTTCAGGAACGACAGCTTGCGCGTCCCGAAGTGGTAGAGCAGCGCCCCGAAAGGTTCGGGACGCAGCGCCACCTGCGGATGAAGCTTCCAGCCCACATCGAGATCGATACCGGCGTCGCCGGCCACTGAAGCAGAAGCTGGAGCGGACATGATCAGTACACGCCGCACATGCCGTCGATCGAGACCTCTTCCACCAGGGATTCCTCGACCAAGTCGTTTTCCAGCACGTTGTTGTCGCGATCCGACATGATTTCCTCCTACTGTTCGGTGATACGGCGCGAGCCGGAGGGATGTTCCCCGTCATAGGAGACCGTCCCTGTGACTCGCCTCACCACTGTAATGGCATCGAGTGCAGAATGACAGATCGGGAGGGGACGAAATTGAGAAGTCGTCGAAAACCATCCAGTCGGATAGGGCGGCGCCCGTCCACGACGCAGGATCGGATCAGTACCGTCGGGATCGAACTGTTCACGGAACAGGGGTTCGACGCCACCAGCGTCGACGAAGTCGCCGAGGCGTCCGGCATCGCGCGGCGCACCCTCTTCCGCTACTTCCCGTCCAAGAACGCGATCCCGTGGGGAGACTTCGACGCCCACCTCGCCGAAATGCGCGCCCAACTCGCAGCGCAACCCGACGACATCCCGATCGTCGACGGACTCACCGCAGCACTCCTGCAGTTCAACGCGTTTCCCGCGAGCGAGGAAATCAACCACCGCAAACGCATGGGGCTGATCCTCCGGGTCCCCGCCCTGCAGGCATATTCGGTGGTGATGTACGAAGGGTGGCGCAACGTCATCGCCGAGTACGTCGCGAGCCGACTCGGAACCTCACCGACCGACCACGTTCCACGGACAGTCGGCTATCTTCTACTCGGCGTTGCGATGTCGGCGTACGAGCAGTGGCTCGACGACGATTCGCTCGAACTGAACGAACTACTCGCCAGCGGAATGCAATCGCTCTACGATGGGCTGAGTTCCCTCGGCGAGCCCGACACCCGAACCTGACCCACTCCCGCCATCACCTCTCGGCAAGGTTGCCTCGAATGACTTCCACTCTCGACACACCCGCGTTCGACTCTCTCGCACCGTGCGAATCGGGGCTGTGGTCACATGGTCACGTCACAGTCGAGCGGGTCGCAGCCGGGCCGCTCACACTCACCCGTGACGGCGACCAGCTGCGGGTGACACACGCTCTGACACCCGAAGATCTGAGTGAACGACTCGTCGCCTCGGTCACCGCGTCCATCGAGGACGCCGACTTCGGTCAGGACGAATTCGAATCGACCATGGTCGGACTGGTCCGCTCCACCGTCGACGGTGCGCTCGAGGCGTGGACCGTCTACTACCGCAACTCCCTGAACGAACTGCTGGACGGCACCGCCGACTTCGCACCGATCCACGAGAAGGCGGAACAACTGGTTCGCGGTTCCGTCCTCGACCTCGGGTCGTGCTTCGGATTCCTTCCGCTCCGACTCGCCGGCGCCGGGCGGTCCGTCACGGCGACCGACATCCTGCCCGGCACCATGAGCCTCCTCGACGCCGTGGCCCCGGAACTCGGACTCGATCTGCGCACGCTCGTGTGCGACGCCGCGCACGTGCCGGTTCCCGACGACAGCGCCGACACCGTCACCGCCATCCACCTCCTCGAACATGTCGACGAAAACATCGGGGCCGCAGTGATATCCGAGGCCATCCGGGTTGCCCGCGACAGGGTCGTCGTCGCCGTCCCCTACGAGGACGAGGCAACGGCCTGCCACGGCCACATCCGCACCTTCGACACCCCGTCGCTCACGAAGGTCGGTGAATCGACGGGACGCCCGTTCGAGGTGTTCGAGCACCACGGCGGCTGGCTCGTCATCGACTGCTGACCACCTCACGATGCCCGCAGATGCGCCGGGTCCGGGAGCGGCGGCGCCGCCGATCGGTAGTGGTGCCCGGTCGGGGTGCCGACGTCGAGCAGATGGGTGCCGCCGGGGTTGTGTACCGGGCGGGCGGTCCATCCGTCGCCTTCCTTCGCGTAGTTGCAGGCCTCGCACAGCCCGGACCCGTTGTCTGCCGTCGTGGGACCGGATTCTCGGCGTGAGCGAATGTGGTCGTGATGCCGGATCGGCGCATCACACCACGGGGTGCGGCACGTCCGGTCCCGCAGGTCGATCAGCGTCCTCAGGCTCTTCGGGAAGGTGCGCGACTGCGATTCCATCGCCGTCAACGCCCCCGACTGCGGGCACGAATACACCCGCCGCACCGACGTCTCGATATCACTATCGACGGCGTCCGCCAACAGTCGCCGGGCGATTCCTGCCGGCACCGGCCCGAACCCCTGCAACTGCGCGGCCTCGTGCCCGCCGGCCAGCAAGGTCTCGTCCGAGAGCACGAGGTTCACCGCCACCGGCACACCCGACGCCACTGACGCTCCGGTGCCGCGCTCGAACAACAGGTCCACCATCAGCTGACTGCGGGTGCGACCTCCACTGTTCCCGGTGGCGATCAGGCTGTCCGCATCCCGGCCGAGCGTGGCCTGCAGGCACACCGCCTGCTCGACCGGCATCAGCACGCTCAGATACGCCATCGAATCCGGCGCCGGGCGCGTCGTGACCCGACGCTCCGACACCGCCTTGCGGTGCCGGCGCACGACCGCCGCGGCGTCGAGTTCGACCGCCAACGCTTTCGCCTGCGCGATCAGCCCGCGGTCGCCGACCCCGTCGAGAGTGGCCGGGTCCGAGCACAACCGGCGGTCCACGTTTCCCCGATCCTGCGCCGACAGGCACGCCGTCTCCCGCACCAGCAACGTGGCGCGCCTTTCGTTCAACCGGCCCGACCGCAACAGGGCCAGGGTGTGGGGCATCTCGTGCACCAGAGCCTGCGCGAAATCGAGATGCCGATCGCCACGATTCGGGGACTCTCTGCGCGCCAACGCAATCTGCGACGCAATCCCGCGGCCCCAGTCCGCCCGCGGCAACCCTCGAGCCCTCCGATCGGCACGAATATTCGTCGCGACGCCGTCGGTGATCACCGCCTGCACCGCACACCCGACCGACTTCAACGCCTCGATCGCATCGAGCCACTCGATCCCCAACCCGGCGTCCCCACCCGCCTCGACGCATCGCAGCCGCGCCGTGAACGCACGCAACTCGTCCAGATCCGCTGCAAACCCTTCCCCCACAACCAACCTCCCCCAAGGTCATTCGAAACTTTGTTCGATTCTAGCAATCGAACACGACCACAGCAATAGAAGGCTCCGACAGGTTCGTCGAACAGATGCGCGTTCGACCACCTGCCGGTACCGCACCGCGCGCGGGTCACGCGGCAGCGCCGGTCCTGGGAAGGACGTCAACGGCGACGTCGAACCGACGTCCCAGATCGGCGATCAGGACCTCGGCGGCCGGGATCAGCGAGGCGAACCGCTCCGGATTCGTCACCCGCCTATACGCGTCCTCCGGTGGGTCCGCCACACCCTCGATCTCTTTCGCCTGGGTCGGCGCTCACGGTCGGCGCCACGAAAGTGCAGCTAACGAAATCCGATGCCGCAGCGACAGAAGCACCGTACGGGCCCGATCGTCAGGAGCGGGGCCGCCGGACCCGAAGGAGTATCCGATGACCCACAGGATCCGCAGGTTCCTCGCCGGAGCGGCCGCATCGTCGGCCCTCGCCGCCGCGGTGGTCGCGGTTGCCGCTGCACCCGCCCAGGCCGAACCGTCGGCCGACTGTCACACCGGCACCACGCCCACATCGGGCACCTCGCACTGCACGGCGCAGGGCGTGCCTGATGGTATGGCTGCGGTCCACATCGGGACCGTCGAGTGCTTCGGCCTGACGCCACGAGCGATTCCGGGACCCGGGGGTGTCTCGCACATTCCGTGGATTCAGGGCTATCGCCGCGATGGCCTGTGGGTGCCGACGGGCACACCGTCGACCGGATCGTGCGTCGGCGGGATCGGTGCCCCGTGGTGGGAGGTCGGCGTCTCGACGGGCGCCTTCACCACGTGCGGACTGCAGGAGGGGATCGTCACCTACGTCAGCGTCGGCTGCAATCCGATCCGCCCCCAGTAGGGCACACGACCGCCAGCGATCACGGGATGCGGTCGGCGAGGACCTGCTCGCGGAGTATGTCGGCGTGACCGGCGTGCTGGGCGAGTTCACGCAGTACCTGCAGGTACAGCGCCCACACGGTGCGCTCGCCCCGGCCGTCGACTGTGTCGTCGAGCGCCAGAGCGGCCATGGTCCGCCGGGATGCGTCACAGCGTTCGGCGTGGGCGTCGAGCACGGATGCGATGGTGTCGGCCCGAGTGAGGGTGAACGACCGGTCCGGGGTGCTCGCGATGCCGATCTCCCGGTACGAGCGACCAGTCACCGCCTGGTCGAACCACACGCCCTCGACGTAGGTGACGTGTTTGACCAATCCGAGCAGCGTCGTCTTCGAGCGCACCAGACGCCGACGCGCCTGCTCCTCGTCCAGACCGTCCAGACTGCCGCGCAGAGCAGCCCGGTACCCGTCGACCAGTTCGTCCAACCGGCCACGGAGATCGACAGTCCACCCGCCGCACTCCGGCTCCGATGCCCCCATGGTGGGCATGATAATCGCGATGAGTTTCGGGCGCGCACGCTGTCTGTATCGGATGAGCCGCTCGACACGACTACGCCAGGAAGAGGAGCGAACCCATGGTCATCGTCGCAGGACACATCACCGTCGAACCGCAGCAGCGCGAGTCCTATCTCGCAGGCTGCGTGGGCGTCGTCGAACAGGCACGCGGTGCAGTCGGCTGCCTCGACTTCGCCATCACCGCCGACCTGATCGACCCCGGCCGCATCAACGTCTTCGAGCGCTGGGAGTCGCATGCGGCGGTCGAAACCTTCCGCGGCAACGGCCCGAGCGATGAGCAGGGCGCGGACATGCTGTCGGCGTCGGTAGCCGAGTACGACGTCGCCGACGTGCGGACCCTGTTCGGGGAGAGCACAGCGTGAATCTGCGGTACGCCACCCGCCTCGATGGTCGAAAATGGAACGATGGCAGGGGAAGCGAGCGAGATCGTTCTGAGCACGCAGGAACTTCGTGAGGTCACCGCATTCGCCGTGGAGTGTGCCGAGGTGGTCCTCGAGATATTCGAGGCCGATCAGCCGCACGACTCGCGGCCCCGAGACGCGATCACGGCTGCGTGGGAATTCGCGCGGGGTGGTGAGCGTGGGAAATCTCTGCGCGACACAGCGTGGGCCGCGCTCGCGGCAGCCAAGGGCACGGACACTGCGGCTGCGCGCGAGGCAGCGTGGGCAGCGATGTCTGCGGCAGGCGCCGCCTATCTGCATCCGTTGGCCAAGGCCACCCAGGTCAAACACATTCTGGGCGCGGGCGCTCACGCGGCCAGGGCGGCCGAGCTCGTCGCCGGTGACGATCGGACCGTCGGTGCCGGACACGTCGAGCAAGCGGTACATCGTGCGACACCAGTCGTCGTCGAGGTGCTCGGACGCTTTCCGGCGGCGCCGGGAGGCGGTGGACGGGTCGGTGAGTTGATCCGCATGCTGGACGCCGACCTCCGTCGCTGACCGTCGACCCAGCCTCCCTGTGCCGCTACGAGTTCGTGAGGTCTCGCCGACGGAACAGCACCACTCCGACGGCACCGACGACGACGGCGACCACCGCGAGCCAGAGCAGCGGAGTGGCCGTCACCTCCGCGGCGGGAACGGGCGGGACGTGCGTGAACGGCGACAGATCGCGGACCGCCTGTGGTAGCCCGAGCAGCGATCCGAGGAATCCGAAGATCAGGCAGACCGCGAGCGCGCCCCAGGAGAGCCCGGCCGACCAGGCCGGGACGCCGCCGAACGCCAACACCACCACTGCGGCGACCACCCCGATCGCCGGTACGAAGACGAGGGCGGCCCCCGTGAGGTTCACGACCTTCCCCGGCACGTCCTCGGTCACCAGACCGTATGCGAGACCGGTCGCCGCCCCGGTCAGCGCCTGGAGGACGACGATGCCGACCGTGACCAGGCCGACGTGCGCCAGAATCCACCGCGGACGCGAGACCGCTGTCGCGAGAACGGGTTCGAGTCGCCCCGCCGACTCCTCTCCGCGCATCCGCAGCAAAGCCTGCACGGCGTAGCCCGCGACCGCGATCGCCATCATGCCGAAAATTGCGGCGAAGTAGGCGTCGACCATGTTCGTCGTGCCGCCACCGAGTTGTTCCATCATGTCGGCCACCTGCTCGCCCTCGCCGAGGAAGTCGTCGATCTGGTCTGCGATCGCGCCGTACACCACGGCGAGGACGGCGATTCCGAATGCCCACCAGAACAGGATCGTCCGTTGCATCCGCCACGCCGATCCGACGGCCGTCGGCAGCGAACGGGACGCGCGGGCGGGGCCCGGGCGGGTCGGCACGAGCCCCGAGCCGACGTCCCGGTGCTCGGTGAGGGCGAAGCCGACCGAGCCGACGACGAGTGCGAACACGGCGGGCAACGCCAGCACCCACCAGGCGTTGTCGTCGTAGGGTCGGACCTGCTCGGCCCAGCCGATCGGCGATACCCACGTCGGCCAGCCACTCACCACCCGCGTGCCGTTCTCCGTCACCGTCCCCGTCATGTCCCCCACCGCACGCAACAGGAATGCCACGCCCAGGGCAGCCCCGGCCAGCCCGTTGGCGGTGCGGGCACTGTCCGTCACCTGTGCCGTCACCGCGGCGATCGCCGCGAACGCGATACCGGCACCGGCGACGGCCGCGCCGAGCGCCACCGACCCGTCCAGTGGCAGACCCGCCGCCATCAGCACCACGACGTTGAGCAGTCCGAGAGCGAGGTTGGCACCGACCGCGACCGCCAGGGCCGCGGTGAGCAGTGCCTTCCGGCCCACCACGGCGGCCTCGACGAGTTCGGCGCGGCCGGTCTCCTCGTTCTGGCGGGTGTGCCGCACGACCAGCAGGGTGGTCATCAGGCAGGCGGCCAGCGACAGAGGCATGACGATCTGACAGGCGAGCACGGCGCCGGCGCTGTACCCCGACACCAGACCGTTGGTGGCCAGCGCGACCGGCGACGCCGCGGTGGCCATCGCGAAACTGCGCAGGTCGGGCTCCGTGGGATACAGGCCGAGCACGCTCGACGCCGAGAATGCCTGCAGCGCTGCGAGAGCGAGCAGCCACACCGGCAGTTGAATTCGGTCGCGGCGCAGGGCGAGCCGCACGAGCCGGACGGTGCCCGCGTACTGGCCGCGGCCGGCCATCGCCGGCGCCGTCACCGTACTCATCGCGTCCGCGTCCCGGACTCGGCCCGCCGGTGGTTCTCGCCCTCTCGGGCCAGTTCGTCCCCGTAGTGCCGGAGGAACAACTCTTCCAGCGTCGGTGGCGTCGATGTCAGCGACATGATCCCGAATGTCAGCAGATGGCGCAGCACCCCGTCGATCGCGCTGGTATCCACCTCGCACCGAGTGTGCTGGCCGTCGACTCGCACGTCGTACACCCCCTCGACGGCATCGAGTCCGGTCACCGGCCGCTGCGTATCGGCGGTGATCGACGTGCGCGTGAGGTGACGCAGTTCCGCGAGGGTGCCGGTCTCCACGGTGCGGCCCTCCCGGATGATGCTCACCCGATCGCACAGCGCCTCGACCTCCGCGAGGATGTGACTCGACAGCAGGACCGTCTTCCCCGCGTCGGACATCTCCTCGACGCAGTCCTGGAACACCGACTCCATCAACGGATCCAGCCCGGACGTGGGTTCGTCGAGCACATACAGTTCGACGTCCGACGCGAACGCGGCCACCAACGCAACCTTCTGCCGGTTGCCCTTCGAGTACGTGCGCGCCTTCTTCGTCGGATCGAGTTCGAAGCGCTCGAGGAGTTCCGCGCGCCGGGGTTCGTCGAGCCCACCGCGCAATCCCGCGAGGAGGTCGATCGCCTCGCCGCCGGTGAGATTGGGCCACAGGTTCACGTCACCCGGAACGTAGGCGAGCCGCCGGTGCAGCGACACGGAGTCGCGCCACGGGTCGCGGCCCAACAGCGTGGCACTGCCCGAGTCCGCGCGCAGCAGGCCGAGGAGTACCCGGATGGTTGTCGACTTGCCGGACCCGTTGGGGCCGAGGAATCCGTGCACCTCCCCGGTCCCCACCTCGAGGTCGAGGCCGTCGAGTGCGCGGGTCGGCCCGAACGTCTTGACGAGATTCTCCACCGAGATCGCAGCCATGATGGGGACGCTACGCCGGTTCACGGGTGGTCACGACGGGTTCCGCGGCCCCCGCCGCGACGGGCCCGGGTCAGATCAAACCGAGTTTGCCCGCCTCGTACACGGCCTCCGCCCGGCGGCTGACGTCGAGTTTACGCATGATGTTGCTGACGTGAAATTTCACCGTCGTAGCCGAGATGAACAGCCGCTCACCAATTTTCGCATTCGAAAGCCCCTTGGCCAGGAGTTGCAGGACCTCGAGTTCACGCTCGGTGAGCCCGTCCCGCGGCGTCGTCTGACCGTTGAGCGACCGGATCACCGCCGACGCGCTGCGTGAATCGAACGCGCTCTCGCCGCGGGACACGGCGCGGATGGCGCGCACCAGTTCGGTGGTGTCGACGTCCTTGACCACATATCCGCGGGCGCCGGCGTGGATGGCGCGGACGACGAGTTGCTCGTCGAGAAACGTCGTGAGCACGAGCAAACCCATCTTGCCGTCCGCGGCGGACAGCTGCGCACACAGTGCCAGTCCCTCGTAATCGGAGGCAGCCGACAACTTCAAGTCCATCAGCACGACATCCGGCGCGACGTCACCGACGACGGCCAGCGCCTCCTGCAAGGACGACGCCTCCCCGACCACCTCGAGATCCGGCTCCCGCTCGAGGACTGAACGCAGACCCTGACGGAGAATCGCGTGGTCGTCGACGAGCACGAGCTTCACCACCGACGTGGGGCGAGCGGACCCGGTCTGGTCACGCACCGAGGTTCGTATGGTCATCGATCCACCTCACTGTCGGAATGTAACGGAATCCGGGCAGCCACCCGGACTCCGCCGATCCTGGCCCGCGCCACTTCGAGAGTCCCGCCCAACTCGGCTGCCCGGGCCTGCATGTTCGCCAACCCACGGTGGTGCCCGTCGAGGTCGTTGTTCGCCGCCATCCGCAGCAGCAGGCGCATCCGCTTGGGATCTCCGTCTCCGTCGTCGGCGACGGAGAGCAACACGGAATCGGCCGAGTACGTGAGCCTCAGGACGGCGCGCGTCGCGTTGGCGTGGACAGCCGCGTTGAACAGTGCCTCCCCCGCGATCCGCAGCAGCGCGTGTTCCCGGTCACTGGACAGCTCAGCGGGTGTGCCGCCGACGCGGACCGTGACCGCGAGCTCGTCGGGCATGTGCACGACCCCGAGTTGCTCGAGCATCTCGGGCAGGGACGTCCGGTCGGAGCCGCCGGAGTGATTGAGCGCGTAGATCGCCGAGCGCAACTGCTCCACGGCGCGACGCGTCAATTCCTTTGCAAGATCGAGCCTATCACTGCGTTCGTCGTCCGGGACACCGCTACGGCACACCTCGATCTGCATGCCCGCCGACAGCACCGCCTGCGTGACGCTGTCGTGGAGTTCGCGGGCGATCCGGTGCCGTTCCTCGTCGAGCACCTGGTGCCGGTGGGCCGCTCCGAGTTGACGCTGGGTGGATTCGAGTTCTGCATTGCGCACCGCCAGATCGGAGGCATTGCGGCGCGCCTCCGAGTACGCGTGCTCGGCCCGCTCGAGCAGCAGTTGACCCCGCTGGTAGAGCGCCGAATTCTGCAGTGCCACGGCGGTCTGACTCGCCAGGATGCTGAGAACTGCGCCGTCGGTGGTATCGAGCGTGCGGTGCTCGGCCGTCCAGGCCGCGAAGGCTCCCACGACGCCACCCTCGAGGACGATCGGCACGAAGGCGTGGTGCGCGTCGATGACGGGAGCGCCCCCGGTGCGCGCCGACCGGATGTCGGCCAGACACGTCACGACCTCGTCCGGCAGCGGTGGGCCCTCGACGTTGTCGACGAGGAACGGCGTCGCATCCGGCCCCAGGACGAGCCGGCGCGGGCCGGCGTCGGGCAGCATGCCGTCGGCGAGGGCGAACGCGACCCAGCGCGCGTCCAGGTGCGCCCGTGCCGCCTCGGCGACCGCGCAGATGAGGGTCTCGGGGCCCTCCACTGTGCGGACGAGGGCCCGCGAGATGAGTTCCAGAGCATGGACGACACGTTCGAGACGTTCCGCGGCGCCACGATATTGGGGGTAGAACGTCGGCTTGCCGGACCGCAGTCCGGTGAGCGTCGACAGGTCCGGGGCGTTCATGCGCTCACAGCGCAGTCCGGAACAGCGCCACCATCTGCTCCTGGGTGGCTGTGCGCGGGTTGGTCGACATACACGCGTCGCGGAGCGCGAACTCGGCCAGGCGTGACAGATCGGCTTCGCGAACGCCCAACTGCCCCAGACCTTTCGGAACTCCGACCTCGCGGGCGAGGCGTTCTACCCGGTCCGCGACCGCCAGAGCAGCCTCCTCGGGTGTTCCTCGGCGCTCCTCGAGACCGAGAGCGGCGGCGATGGCGACGAAGGGGGTGGCGTCGTCGGTGGCGTTGAAACGGATCACGTGCGGAAGGAGAATGCCGTTGATGACTCCGTGCGGCAGGTCGAGCAGTCCCCCGACCTGATGGCTCATCGCGTGCGCGGCACCGAGAATCGCATTGGTGAACGCGAGGCCGGCTTCGAGACTCGCCTGCGCCATGACGGCGCGCGATTCCATCTCCATCGGCTCCTCGATGGTGCGGACGAGGGTGTCGGTGACCAGCCCGACCGCGCGGAGCGCATGGTGGTCGGTGAGCGGGTTGTGGGCCAGCGACACGAACGCCTCGATGCCGTGAGTGAGGGCGTCCAGGCCGGTCGCCGCATTGAGCCACTCCGGCATGGTGGTCAGCAGCCTGGGGTCGATCACGGTCACGTCCGGCACGAGCGCGCGGCCGATGATGGTGATCTTGGTTCCCCGCCTCGTGTCCGTGACGATGCAGAACTGCGACACGTCGGCGCCCGTACCCGACGTGGACGGCACCATCACCAGCGGCGGGATCGGACTGGTGGCCTGGTCGACTCCCTCGTAGTCGAGGATGTTGCCCCCGTTCGCGGCGAGCACCGCGATGCCCTTCGTCGCGTCGATGACCGAGCCGCCGCCCAGGGCGACGAGGACATCGCACTCGCCCTCGCGATACGCGTCGTGCCCGGCCGCGATCTCGTGGTCCTTGGGGTTGGGCGTCAACGCGCTCCACACGACGGGGGTGAGGCCCTGCTCGCGCAGCTGATCCTGAAGTTCGGCCGCCCAGCCGGCGTCGATCAGACCGGGATCGGTGACGAGCATCGGCCTGGCCCCGCCGAGCCGGAGTACCGCGTGCGCGGCCTCGACCATCGACCCGATACCGAACACGATCTCGGGTGCATGGAATTTCACCAGCCGGCCCGGGGCGGTGGTGCGGGTGGACGGATAGGACACGGACAAGTCGACACTCCTCCCGACACCTGCGTGCATGTGATCCAGATTACAAGACCCTGACCTAGACCTTACGGTCCGGGACGAGCTCCCACACCCACCGAAGGACAGGCACGGTACCTACCCGATCGGGTAGGTGGACGGATCTCACCGCAGCGCGTGTCCCAGTTCGGCGGCGCGGGACATCAGCTGGGCGGCATCTCGCGCGACGACGACACGGTCGCAGATCTCTGCGTACTCCGGCATCGCGCACGACGCCTGATTCCAGTACCGCTCGGGTTCCGGGGTGATCCAGGCCAGCCGGTGTACCTTGCGACGCAGTTCGGCGAACTCGTCCACACCCGGGGGCAGGCCGTTGCACCGCCCGTCGCCGACGACCACCACCGAGGTGCGGGAGTTCACGTCGGTGCCGAACTCGGTCAGCACCTCGGAGAAAACCTTGCCGTAGTCGCTGCTCGCCTCCAGATCGATGCGCGGGTCGGCGAGCACCGATGCGAGCGCGTCGTCGTCGGTCCCGGCGAGGAGGGTGTCCGTGACGTCGACGGGCCGGTCGACGAACGCCAGGACCTGGCAGCGGCTCGCCCGGCGGTGCATGGCCTGTGCCAGCCGGAGGGTGAAGGCGGTGACGGGTCGTACCGACAGCGACACGTCCGCGAGGATCAGCACCCGCACCCGGTCCGGGCGGGGCGCCTTCACCATGAGGTGGAAGGGTATGCCGTCGGTCCGCAGGCTCGCGCGCACGGTCCGGCGCATGTCGAGCCGGCCCCGCGCCAGTTCGCGCGGGCGGGGACGCGAAGGCCCGCGCATCCGCCGAAGCACCTCGTAGCACGCCTGATTCACTTCGGCGCGGGTCGTGGCCGCCACCGTGCCGCTCGCAGTCTCCGGTCCTTTCGCAGGTCCGGCGGTCAGGTCCCGGGCGTCCGCCAGCGCGCCGACGAAGGCCTCCACCGCCTCCGCCAGCCGGTTCAACTGGGCCGCGGTGAGAGGCTCGACCCCATCGGAATCGGCGTAGACCTTGCTCGGGTCGTAGGCGTCGAGCCACGCGAGAATCGACTCCGGATCATCCCAGGACAACGATCCGACGACGGCACCGCTCGTCGACGACGCCAGGTCACCGACGGCGGCGCTCGCCGCCCGCTCGACCTCCACCGTGTACGTGACGCCGCGTCGTCCGGATTCGGCTTCCGAATCGACGGACAGATCCGCGTCGCTCGACGTCATGCTGACATCGTCGTCGTCCTTGTGGGGGTTGAAACCTTTCTGCGCCTCGGGGGTGTCGAAGTGGTCGCCCACCTCGGCGGCGCGCTCGTTGTATTCCGCGTACGGGGCGGTCTCCGCGTTGTCCGCCACCTCCAGCGCGGAGGGCCGGCCCTCCGCGAACTCGGTCCGGGACGGGGGACGCGCGTCCGGTGCCGCGTCGCGGACCGATGCGAAGAACACGTCGAAGGCGCGGTCGAATCCAGCCTGCTCGTACGTGTACTTCGCGCACACCGCGCGCAACGACGCCCTCAGTGTGGGCAGGTCCCGGCCGCCGACCAAGCCGAACACCCGGCGAACCTCGATGACCTCGGCGGGCGACGCGGCGACGCCGTAGCGGCGCAACACCTTTCCGAAGGACGCCGCGAGAACGTCGAGGAGTTGCGCGGGAAGGGACGGGGAGGGGTCGGGCTGCGGGCGGAGCATCGTCAGCGCCTGCCCTGCCGGCCCGCGCCGATGCCGCCACGGTCGCGGCCACCGTGCCCGCGGAATACTGCCGTGGTGGTGTTGGCCGGCCGCGATGCGACCGTCACCCGCTCCACCGGCCCGGCCGGAGCGGTCTCCTCGACCTCCGCCGGGAAAGGCTGATCGCCGGACAGCCGGGTGCGGACCAGTTCGACGTCGCTGGTGTACTTGAGCAGGGCGGTGAGCAGGATGTCTCGGACCGCGGCCTGCGAACTCACGGCCACCCCCGTCGACTTCAGGACCACCGCCGCCCGCGCCGCGTCGATGACCTCCGCGATGGACGGACTCTTGCGGAGCGGCAACTGCCGCAACGTGCGAGCCAGATCCACCACCTCCGCCGCGACGGTGTCCTCGACCTCGGGGGCCTTGGCCGTCACGATGTCCCGCTCACGCTGCGGCGTCGGGTAGCCGAGGTGGTAGTGCAGGCAGCGACGCTTGAGAGCGGGTGACAGTTCGCGAGTGTCGTTGGACGTCAGGATCACCCACGGCGCCGACCGCGCGGTGAACGTCCCCACTTCAGGAATGGTGACCTGCCCCTCCGCGAGAACTTCGAGGAGCAACGCCTCCATCGACTCCTCGGTGCGGTCCACCTCGTCGACGAGCAGCACCACCGGGTCCGGCGACAGGATCGCCTCGAGCAGCGGACGGACCGACAGGAACTTCTCCGAATACAACCCGAAATCCTGCGCGGCCAGGAACTGCGACGCCTCGGCGACGTCGTCGAACGCGGCCATCTTCTCACCGATGCGGTCGCGCAACATCTGCACGTGCAGAAGCTGTTTCGCGTAGTCCCACTCGTACAGGGCCCGGTTGTCGTCGAGACCTTCGTAGCACTGCAGCCGGACGAGCTTTCGCCCCGACGCCGCGGCCAGCGACTTCGCCAGCTCCGTCTTGCCGACGCCGGCAGGCCCCTCCAGCAGCAGCGGGCGTTCGAGCGCGGTCGCCAGGTGGACGACGACCGCGAACTCGTCGTCGGCGATGTAGTCGACCTCGCGCAACGCCTCCTTCAGTTCCGCGCCGTCGGCGAAGCGGATGTCCTCCGGTTCCGGGGCTGTGTGCGGTGCAGTCATGATCGGGGCGTCCGTCCTTCGTCAGCGGTGTGGTGGTGGGAACGCATCCGGGGCGGGGCCGGGCTGGGGTGAGGCTCCCGCCCCGGACGCGAGTTTCTGTGATCGGTCAGTACGCGCTGTTGATCGCGTGATCGACCACGGGGATCATCGACTCGACCGTCACCTCGCGCGGATTGCCCGGCGTGCACCAGTCGCCCTGGATGTGCTCGGAGATGGCCCGCACGGTCTTCTCGTCGCCCCGGATGGTGTCACCGCGACCCTCGTACTTCTTGGTGTTCATCTGGTTCTTGTCGTACGAGTCGGTGCGCACCTGACCGAAGTTGTCCGGAATGCCGACGTCCTTCGCCAGGCGGATGGCCGCCTCGACCGCCGCGTCCGCGGCCTGCACCGTGGTGAGGTTTCGGGTGTCGACCCCCAGGGCGCCCGCCAACTGGGCGTAGCGCTCGTACCGTGACGGCAGGTTGTATTCCCAGACACGGGGCAGGGCGATGGCGTTGTTGAGCCCGTGGTGGCTGTCGAAGAACGCGCTGACGGCGTGCGAGATGGAGTGCACGATGCCGAGGCCGCCGGAGTTGAATGCCTGGCCGGCGATGTACTGCGCGTTCATCATTCCCTCGCGGGCCTTCAGGTTGCGCGGCTCGAACACGGCCTCCCGCAGGTTCTTCGCGACCAGTTCCACCGAGTAGATCGCATTGCCGAGCGACGGCGCGAAGTCGAGACGCGACACGTACGGCTCACTGCCGTGCGCGAGGACGTCGAATCCGCAGTACGCCGTGAAGTGCTGGGGGCAGGTGTAATACAGCAGCGGGTCGTCGATCGCGAGGGTCACGATGGTCGCCTCGTCGAATCCCACCCACTTGTGCGGGTTGTTCATGTCCGACGTATCGGTGATGACATACGCCCACGACGTCTCCGAACCCGTACCGGCCGTGGTGGATACGGCGATATGCGGCGGGTTCTCCTTGTTGGTGGACTTCGCGAATCCCTCGAACTCGTTGATGTTGCGGCCGTCGTGCGCGACTACCACACGGGCGCCCTTGGCGGCGTCGTGACTCGAGCCGCCGCCGACGGAGATGATCGAGTCGCACTTCTCCTTCTGGTAGAGCGCGGCCGCCTCCATGACGTTGTAGTCCTTGGGGTTGGACTCGACCTTGTCGAAGAGCACGACCTCGACGCCCTGGTACTCGATCTTGCCGACCAGTTCCTCGATGATGCCCGAGCCGCGCAGGCCCGTGGTCATGAGCAGGGTCCTCTTGAATCCGAGGTTCTTCGCCTCGACGCCGATGATGTCGTGGGCGCCCACTCCCATCAGTGCCCGCGGGAACGGGTGGAATTCCTTGATGGGGAAGTCCCAGATCTGGTTGAGCTCGATGGCCATGGCCGTCTCCTCGATTAGTCGATGTCGGATCTGAAGCGTTGTGGAAGGGGACGCAAGTGATGTGATCGGCGTCTCACCTGGAACCCACTGTGACCTAGTTCGGACCCCGGATACAGGCCTGCGGGGCCGAACCGTCCGACCGCGGCGCACAAACTGCCCGAACGGGCAGGTGCGGCCGGGCGGAGCCGGAGGGGGCGGCACTCGATAGGCTGTCCACTTCACGCGGAGCACACCCGCTAGGCAAAAACTAGAACCTGTTCTATATTTGGAGCAGGCAAGCGAGCGTTCCGGCGCTGCGAAGTACGGAAGGACTGCACACACGATGACGACTGTCGAGGTGCCGCACAGCTCACGATCGGTGGTGCTCACCGTGTCGGGCGTGGTCGAGGAAACCCCCGACTCCCTGTCACTGGTCTTCGACGTGCCGGCAGACCTCGCCGACAAGTTCGCCTACAAGCCGGGCCAGTTCCTCACCCTGCGCATCCCCAGCGACCGCACGGGATCGGTCGCCCGGTGCTACTCGCTGGCCAGCTCGCCGTTCACCGACGACGCCCCCAAGGTGACCGTCAAGCGGACGGCAGAGGGTTACGGGTCCAACTGGCTCTGCGACAACGTCGCCGTCGGAGACACCCTCGAAGTCCTCCCCCCGTCGGGAGTCTTCACCCCCAAGTCACTGGACCACGACTTCCTGCTGTTCGCGGCAGGCAGTGGCATCACTCCGGTGATCTCGATCCTCAAGTCCGCCCTCACCGAGGGGTCCGGAAAGGTCGTGCTCTTCTACGCCAACCGCGACGAGAAGTCGGTCATCTTCGCGGAGGAACTCCGCACGCTCGCCGGCCGGTACCCCTCACGGCTCGTGTCCATTCACTGGCTGGAGACGGTCCAGGGACTGCCCGGCGTCGATCAGCTCGCCTCCGCCGTCGCGCCCTACCTCGGGCACGAAGCATTCATGTGCGGACCGGCGCCGTTCATGGACACGATCCACAAGGCCCTCGCGGACGCCGGGATGCCGCGCACCCAGGTGCACGCCGAAGTGTTCAACTCGCTGGCCGGCGACCCGTTCCGTGACGCCGACGTCGTGGAGGTCACCGAGGACGAGGCCGCCGACGCCGCCACCGTGGAGGTGGAACTCGACGGCGAGATCCACAACCTGAGTTGGCCCCGCAAGCAGACCCTCGTCGACATCATGCTGGCCAAGGGAATCGACGTGCCGTACTCCTGCCAGGAGGGCGAGTGCGGGTCCTGTGCGTGCACCGTACTCGAGGGCAAGGTCGAGATGGAGAACAGCGAAATCCTCGACCCCGAGGACATCGAGAGCGGCTACATTCTGGGCTGCCAGGCCCGGCCGGTCACCGATCACCTCAAGATCGAATTCTGACGCCCCTCACCCGAGCCGGCCGAAGCCGACGACGGCGGAGTCGCTCGACCAGTCCACGGTGTGCACGCGGATACGGCCGAACTCGTTGCCGCCGACCGTCGTAGCGGTGTCCCCGTCGACGGCGACGACGATGTTGGTGTGCTGGCCGACCCAGCTGCTGTTGTCGTAGAGCACGACGTCCCCGGCGTTCGGGCGGTATCCGCCACCGACCTCCTCGAAGCGCGCCTGCGACTCGTAGTACTCCTGCAACGTGTAGACCCCGGGGATCCGCCAGTGCCCGGAATTCGGATTCGACAGCGGCCGGCCTGCTTCCCGCATGATCCAGCTGACGAAGTCCGCGCACCAGGGCTCCTCGACCCCTTCGGCGTAGAACGTGCCCGGCCGCTGCCCGCCGTGCTCGGCCTCGAGCAGCCCGACGATCCGTGCCTGCTGCGGCGACAACGCGGACGTGTCGACGGCAGGGAACTCTGCGGTGTCCCACGGCAGGTAGCGGTCCGGCGCCAGCCACAACACACCACCCGCCACGACGGCCATCACGGCGACGACGGTGCCGAGGATCAGCCCGGCACGTCGGCGGCGCCGAGTGGGCGCGGTAGCAGTCATGCCACCGAATGTAGCGGGTATCCGGTCACCGCATCGCGCGGTAGCCCGCGCGCTCCTCGGCGGTCAGATGCTCGCACGCGTACGTCAGGGCGGTGCGGCCCATCGCCGCGGCGTGCCGGTCGAGGAAACCGGTGAGCAGGTCGCGATCGACGCGCTTGCCGACCTCGCGCAACATCCACCCCGTCGCCTTCTGCGTGAGGTCGCGGCGATCACCGAGGACGGACTCCGCGACCTCGAGCGTCGTGGAGGCGTCGCCCCGGCGGATGAAACCGAACGTACTGAGCAGCGCGACGCGGCGCCGCCAGAGGTCGTCGTCCGCGGCCAGCGCGAACACCGGGTCGCGCGGCCGGTCGTACAGCCACGCACCCAGGATCCGGTCGGCGGACGAATCCACCAGATCCCAGTTGTTCACCCGTCCCCGCATCACCAGGTCGAGGTAGAAAGACGCGATCTTCTCACGCAGGGCGTCGTCGCCTGCCTTCGCCGCCCGGTCGAACTGCGTCGCGAGTACCAGCAGCCCTGCCAGTCGATGCTCGTGCACCGGACTGTCGAGCAGCACCGTCACTTCCGGAAGGTCCAGATCGGCGTGAGCACGAACCACGCTGCGCGTCGCGGGAACCCGCACGCCGATGAAGACGTCGCCCTCCCCATACTCCCCCGGACCGGTCTTGAAGAACCGTGCCAGATTGATGGCGTCGGCCTTCTTCGACAACTCGCCGAGTGCGCGCTTCACGTCGTCTGCGGTGGACGTCACGAAGACACTGTCCCACAGGACACCGACAGTCGCCCGACCGCGAGAACAAAGGTCACAAAACATGCGCTGACCTGCAGTTCGCGTTATCCGACTGCAACGAGCCAGGTATTGATCGGTCGGTCAATCAGGCGTGTACTCGAGGTGGACACAATCCATTTCGAGGAGGCTGGACATGAGATCGTGGAGTCGTATGCAAGATGTGGTGGCGATCGTGATCGGAGCCTTCGCGGCGCTCTCGCCGTTGTGGCTCGACACCAACAACGCCGCGATGTGGTCACTCATCGTGCTCGGTGTACTCGTGGCCCTCTCCGGTCTCGTCCATATGAGCCGCCCGGAGATGACTGTGGCCGAGTACGCGATGGCCGTCTTCGGAGTGCTGTTGTTCCTCTCCCCGTGGGTGATGAACTTCGACGCATTCACGGGCGCGTCGTGGACCGCATGGGTCGTCGGTGTCCTGGCAGTCGTCGTGGCTGTCACCGGGTTGCCGATGATGAGTTCCCGGATGCACGGACACGGAGGGCTGGCGACACATCACTGATCCGTCAACCACAGCACCGAGAACATCGATTGGGGCGGGGCACAGGCTTACGGCCTGTGCCCCGCCGTTCACGTCCGGAAAGGCCCATGCCAACACCCCATCTCGGTAAGCCCGGTGGCCCCCAACCGCGGAAAGGCCGGCGGCGGCGCAGCGCGAAGATCGACGGCGACGCCCGGGAACTGATTCTCGACGCCGCCGAATCCCTCATCGCCGTACACGGATTCGATGCCACGTCCACCGCATCGATCGCCTCTGCCGCGCACGTCCCGAAAGGACTGGTGTTCTACTACTTCCCCTCCAAGACCGACATCCTGCTGGCGCTGCTGTCCGAGAGACTGCCCACCGAACCCTTCGGCGACGTGGGCCCCCTGGTGACGCCGGGCGACCCCGCCGCCAGCCTCGTCAACCTCGACAACGCGCTGAATCTGCGCGATCACCACTCGTCGGTGATGCGCGTGATCATCTGGCGCGAGGCCGAGACCCACCCGGACGTCCGTGCGCACCTGCGCCGGTTCCGCGACTACCTCAGCGACATCACCGAGCGTCTCCTGCAGGCCAGTTCGCCCTACCCCGTGCAACCCGGGACGCTCCGGGCCTGTGCGACGGCGTGGGTAGCCGCGATGTTCTCCGTCGCGGGCAGCGACCGCCTCCACGACCTCGACGACCTGCCGCGACGGCACGGCGAGGAACTCGACAACGTCGCACGCGTCGTGGCGGCCGGGATGGTTCAGCTCGGCTGAGAACGCCCCGCCGACAACAGCTGACCGGCGGGGAACGCCTCGGCGCTCGCGGGTAGACGTCCGGGCCTGCCGCTGAGGAAGACCTCGACGGTGCCCTCCCCCGCGCTCGGACGGTTCAACGCATCGATGCGGCGGAGAGTCTGCGTCGCCACCGCCTCGGCGCTGTCGAACAACCGCACCCCGGCGGGGAGCTGAGCCGCGATCTCGTCGGCCATCAACGGATAGTGGGTGCATCCCAGCACCACCCCGCCCACATCGTCGGGTGTGCGCTCCACGGCGGAGGCGATGGCTGCGGTGGCCGCGTCCCGCTCGCCGCGGTCGATCGCCTCGGCGAGACCGTGGCACGCGACACCCACCACGGAACTCCCGTTCCCGAACTTCTCGATCAGATCGGCCTGATACCGGCTCGCCGTCGTCGCCGCGGTCGCCCAGACGGCCACCGACTCACATGCGGCAGCCGCCGGCTTGATCGCCGGAACCGTGCCGACGACCGGAACAGCCGGTCCGACGAACTCCCGGACGTGGTCGAGCGCGGTGACGCTCGCCGTGTTGCACGGCAGCACGATCACCTCGGCCCCGCGGTCGAGGCAGCGCTGCGCGGTCGCGAGAACGCGGTCGATCACCCACTGTTCCGGCTTGGGACCCCACGGAGCCCCGTCCGGATCCAGAGCGAGGATCAGATCCAGTTCGGGTCGCAACTTGCGCAGCCACGCCGACGTCGGCAGCATGCCGAGACCCGAGTCGATGAGCGCAACAATCACCCCGAGAATCTATCGCGCCCCCGCCCGGCCGCCTACGCCGACGCGGCCTCGAGGACCTCGCCGATCGGAGTTCCCGCCGCGATCTTGCCCCGCATCTTCATCACGCCGCCCGCCATTCCACCGCCGACGACACCGGCCAGGATGCCATCCCGCTCGTAGTAGGCGAGGAACTTGCGGCCGTCGTCCTTGATCACGTGCACCTCGTCGGTGGCCGCTACCGTGCCCAGTGCCTGGATCTTGATGTCGTACTGGTCGCTCCAGAAGTACGGCACCTGAGCGGCGGCGTTCTCGTCGCCGGTCCCGGTCAACGCCCCAGCGAGGATCTTGGCCTGCTCACCGGCATTGCTCCAGTGCTCGACGCGCTTGCGGCCGCCCACCCGCAGCTGCCACGCGGCCACGTCGCCGACCGCCCACACGTGCGGGACCGCCGTGCGTCCGACGCCGTCGCACACCACACCGTTGGCCAGTTCGACACCCGAGCCGTCGAGCCACGCGGTGACCGGCACCGAGCCGACCCCGATCGCCACGACGTCGACGTCCACCTCGGTTCCGTCGCCGAGGACGGCTCCGGTAACCCGGTCCGACCCCACCAGCGACGTGAGCCCGACACCAGCCCGCAGATCGACCCCCTCGCCGGTGTGCAGCCGGGCGACGAATCCGCCGATCTTCTCGCCGAGCACGGACGCGAGCGGCGTCGGCTGCGGCTCCACCAGCACCACGTCGAGACCACCGACCCGCATGCTCGCCGCCAGCTCGCAGCCGATGAACCCCGCACCGACGATCAGTGCGCGCTTGCCCTCGGCGAGGTCCGCGCGCAACGCCAGGCTCTCGTCGATGGAACGGAGAACGTGGACGCCCGCGAGGTCCGGCAGCCCCGGGATGCGCCGCGGCACGAGGCCGGTGGCGATCACCAGTTCGTCGTAGCCGAGTTCGGTCTCGTCGGCGAGTCTCAGGATGCGGGATCCGGTGTCCACCGAGGCCGCCTCGACCCCCAGACGCAAGTCGATGTTCTTCTCGTCGAAGAACTCCCGCGGCTTGAGCGTGGTGTCGCTCTTCTCCCCGCGCATCACTTCCTTCGACAGCGGTGGGCGGTCGTACGGAAGGTGCGGTTCACCGCCGAGAAGAACCAGGTCACCCTCGTATCCGGCCCGCCGGAGTTCCTCGGCTGTCCGCAGACCTGCCAGGCCCGCTCCCACGATCACAATTCTCTGCACGCGACCACATTATGCGCTCCGCGCCCGTGAGTACTTATTAACCGCGGGCGGTTTGTGCTGTCTACGTAGATGTGAGACACGGGTGTCTACGTAGATGTGAGACAGATTTTAGGCGGGGCGGAGTTTGCCTTGGTAGCGCTTGGTGTGGTCGAGGTGTAGGTGGCCGATCACGTCGCCGTCGGTGGTGTAGGCGGTGACGTGGTCGTCGTCGCGCAGCAGGGTGACGGTCTGCCCGGCCATCTTTCGGCCGACGCTCAGGCGGGCGCGGGAGTCGACGCACACGGTGCCGGTGGAGGAGACGACCAGGGCGTGCACGGTGGCGTCGTGTTGGATCGGAAGGTGCTGTGGCCCACCGTGGATCGCCGCATTCCGCCAGGCCTGCAGCGGTGGCATCTTGACGGCGCTGTGCGGGCGTTCGGTGTTGTAGAACCGCTGGTAGGTCTCGCACAGTTGCTGCAGTTCGGCGGTGGTGGCCGCGGTGGTGGGCCGTGCGGCCAACCATTGCTTGAAGGTGCGGTGGTGGCGTTCGACCTTCCCGCAGGTCTGCGGGTGATACGGGGTGGAGTGGATCAGCCGGGCCCCGGCCTGCTCCACGACCCGGGTGAAGCCGGAGATGCCGCCCTTGGTGCGGCGGGAGGTGAACGCGCTGCCGTTGTCGGCGAGCACCAACGCCGGGATCCCGAAGCCGGTGAACGCGGCGGTGATCGCCGCGATCGCCCCGGCGGCGGTTTCGGCGTCCGCGACCCGGGTGGCGACCAGGGTGCGGGTGCAGTCGTCGAGGACCTCGAAGACGACGACCTTCTCGCCGGTGGCCAACCGGACCTGGGTGGCGTCGATCTGGTAGCAGTCGCGGGGGTTGCGGTAGCAGAACCGGCGGTACGACGATTTCGGGCGTTTCTTCGGTTCCGGGATCACCAGGTCGTAGCGGGAGAGGATCGTGTTGATCGTGGCCCGGGACGGGATGGTCCAGCCCTCGGCGGCCCAGTGGTGTTTGTCGGCGACGGCCTGCAGGTGGTAGGCGATGGTGTCGGCGCCGCGCTCGTGGTGGGGCAGGTTCAGGCGAAGCCGCACGATTTCGATCTCGACCGGTAGTGGGGTGGCGTGTGGGCAGGAGGTGGGCCGGCGGGACCGGGTGGTCCACCGGCCCTCCTCCTCGATCCGTTTCTTGTGTCGGTAGGCGGTGGCGCGGGAGATCCCGTGGTCGGCGCACCAGCGGGCGAAGTTCCCGTCGAACATGTCGGCGCCGGTGGCGTGGGCGAGCACCAGCAGGGCGTGTAGCAGGTCCATGACGGCATCCGTTCCGGTCATGAACCAAGTTCACGACCAGTCAGGTGCCTCACACCTCGTCGACGGCAGCGTGTCTCACATCTGGGTAGACATCATCTGTCTCACATGTCCCCAGACTCAACAAACCGCGGGCGGTTAACAAGTACTCACGGGTCAGAGATCGGCGATGGCCTCGAGAGGCCGGGTGCGGGCGGCGCGACTCGCCGGCCACAGTGCTGCGAGCACGCCGACCACGCCCGATCCGAGCAGCATCGCGACCACCTGCCCCCACGGCACGGTCACCTGGTCGAGACCCTGATCCTTCAGGGTGCTCACGAAGCCCCAGCCGAACGCGATGCCGAGCAGTACGCCGACGGCCGCACCGAACACGGCGATCAGCATCGACTCCAGGTAGATCGTGCGACGCATCTGGGACCGCTGCATTCCGACCGCGCGAAGCATGCCGATCTCCCGCCTGCGCTCGACCACCGACAGCGCGAGTGTGTTGATGATGCCGAGGATCGCGATCACGACGGCGAGCGCGAGCAGTCCGTACAGGATGGCGAGGAGAGTGTCGATCTGCTGCCCCTGTGTTCCCTTGAACTGTTCCCGGTCCTGCACCTGAACGACGACGAACTGCTTGGTCGCGGATTCGAGGTCGGCGCGCAGCTGCGTCAGATCCGCACCCGGCTTCGCGTCGACGAGGACCGCCAGGTCGGGAATGGTCGCCGCGGGCATCACCTGGCGGTACACGTCGTCCGAGACGAGCCAGTCGCCGACCAGCTGGTTGTCCTCGAAGACGCCGGTGACCTCGGCGTCGACGACCTTCCCGTCGGCGCTCGTCATCGGGACCGTCGTCCCCAGCGTCCAGCCCTTCTGCGCGGCCGTCGTCTGGGACACGACGAGGTGGTTGCCCGTCAGATCGGCGCCGCCCTCGACGAGCTTGTAGTCGAGGACGCCCTCGAGCGGGCCGTCCAGCGACGCGCCCTGCTGCTGCTCGTCGTCGACCTTGACGGACACCGGATGCAGGGCGGCGGCGCTCTGGACGTCGTCGAGGTTCCGCACGGCCCTCGCCGCGCCGCTGGGCACACCGATCTGGTTGGGTCCGGTGAGCACGTAGTCGGCGGACACCCCCGAGTCGACGAGCTGGTTGACGCTGGCCTTCGCGGACGCGCCGAACACACCGATCACGGACACGAGCATCAGACCGAGCGTCAGCGCGAACGCGGTGGCGGCGGTGCGGCGCGGATTCCGCACGGCGTTGGTGCGGGCCAGGCGCCCGACCGGGCCGAACGGCTTGGCCAGCACCGCTCCGAGGGCCCCGACAATCGGCCGGGACAACGCGGGGGCGGCGAACAGCACGGCCAGGATCAGACCGAGCGCTCCGGCACCGACGACGGCGGCGGCGCCTCCACCCGTGCCCCGCGATCCGATGACGAGTCCCACGACGCCGAGGACACCGAGGACGGCACCGGCGATGGTGCGCACGTGCAGCGAGTCACCGGTGGACGCGAATTCCTCCCGCATCGCCGCGACCGGCGGCACCTTGGACGCGCGCCGGGCGGGTGCGTACGCGCTGATCGTCGTCACGAGCACCCCGACCACGAGGGCGATGAGAATCGTGCGCGGCCCCACCTGCAGGGGACCTTCGGGCAGACCGACGTCGAACGCGTTCAGCAGTCCGCGCAGGCCGTAGGCCAGGCCGACGCCGGCGGCGATCCCGATCGCACTGCCGATCACGCCGACCACGAGGGCCTCGAAGACCACGGAACGTCCCACCTGCTTGCGGCTGGCACCGATCGCGCGGAGCAGCGCCAGCTCCCGCAGACGCTGGGCCACGATCATCGAGAACGTGTTGTAGATGATGAATGTGCCGACAAGCAGGGCGATCGCACCGAACGCGAGGAGGAAGTAGTTGATGAAACTCAGCGCCTCCGTCACCTGCGCCTTGGTCTCCTCGCGCACCTCGTCGCCGGTCTGGACCTTCGCGTCGGGAAGGGCCGCGGCGATCTCGTCGCGCAGTTCGGTCTGGGACAGACCCGTCCCGGCGACGTCGATGTACTCGACGTGCTTGCCGTCGGTGAAGAGTTCGCGGGCCTGCGAGTCGACGAACGTCGCGCCGATGAATCCGCCGGTCTCGTTGCCGGTGTCGTAGATGCCCGAGACGGTGACGTCGACCATGCCACGAGCGGGCACGAGAACTTTGGTGGTGTCGCCGACCGCCAGTTGCGCACGGTCGGCGGCACTGGCGTTGACGGCCATCTGGCCGACCTGGGCAGGCGGCCCGCCCTGAACGTATTCGTCGGGTTCACCGAGCGCCTGACCCGGCGGCAGGTAGGACTCGCCGATGCTCGGCGCACCACCCGTCTGGACGGCGGCGCCGTCGGAGTCGATCAGGACGATCTGCCCGCTGACGGCAGGTGCGACCGCGCGCACTCCGCCGAGCGCGGTGATGGTGTCGAGGTCGGCGAGGGGCACTCCGCTGGAGTTGCGCTCCTCGCTCGACACCCGGACGTCGACCCCTTGCGCGGTGTTCTCGAAGATCGAGTCGAACGTCTTCTGGAGCGTGTCGGTGAAGACGAAGGAGCCTGCGACGAAGGCGGTGCCGAGCACCACGGACAGCACCGTCAGTGCCAGCCTGACCTTGTGCGCCGCCAGGTTGCGCAGCGACACCTTGCGCATCGGAGCGCTGGATGTGGACGCCATGCGGTCAGACCGCCGCGTCGGACGCGAGGGCGTGGGCGGGCTCGTCGAGTCGCTTCATCGTGTCGAGTACCGAATCGGCCGTCGGATCACGCAGTTCGTCGACGATCTTGCCGTCGGCGAGGAAGACCACCCGGTCGGCGTAGGCCGCCGCGCGGGGATCGTGCGTGACGATGACGACGGTCTGGTGGAACTCGTCCACCGCGGCCCGCAGGATCGACAGCACCTCACCCGAGGACTTCGAGTCGAGATTGCCGGTGGGCTCGTCGCCGAAGATGATCTCCGGCTGCCCGGCCAGGGCACGGGCACACGCGACGCGCTGCTGCTGACCTCCGGACAATTCGCCGGGGCGATGCTCGAGACGGTCCTGCAGTCCGAGCTTGGTGAGCACGTTCTCGAGCCACGCGGCGTCCGGCTTGCGGCCCGCGATGTCCAGCGGAAGCGTGATGTTCTCCAGTGCCGTCAGCGTCGGCACCAGGTTGAACGCCTGGAACACGAAGCCGATCCGGTCGCGTCGCAGCTGCGTCATCTGCTTGTCCGTCAGCGTCGTCAACTCGGTGTCGCCGATGAGGACGGAACCCGAACTGGCCGCGTCGAGACCGGCCAGGCAGTGCATCAGCGTCGACTTACCGGAACCGGACGGTCCCATGATCGCAGTGAACTCACCACGGGCGAACTCCGCGGATACCACGCTGAGCGCGTGGACCTGGGTGTCGCCGGTGCCGTACGTCTTGGACAGCTCGACAGCACGGGCAGCGACAGCGGGGGCATGCGTGCTCATGATCGCCTTTCGTCATTCCTCTTGTGGCGGTCCGGCCCCGTGGTGACGGGCCGGGACGGTGCACGCGCGGCGCACTCCTCCATCTTGTCGACACCCGCGGCGGCCCGCCATCAGGGACCACCCTGATCTTCGATCCTCGCGGACGTGATCTCGGACACGGAGACCCGCACGGAAACGCCCACAACGGAAGTACCGACCTGGGAGAATTCCGGTATCGCCGGCGCGAAGGAGAGCCTCATGGCCATCGAATCCCCCAAACCCCGGGCGGGATCGCGGTTCCTCGACGCGTTCCTGCAGTCACCGTTTGCCGGGCTGGCGCCGTGGATCCTGATGTCACTGCTGTCCGGCCCCGGGCGGTTCGAGGAATCGGTCGCCACCGCTCTCGGGTTGTCGATCCTGTTCCTGTTCCTCGGCCACCGCCGGGACGGAACCCTCAAACCCCTCGAAGTGTTCGACATCCTCTACTTCGGCGGCCTCGCCGCGATCGGACTGTTCGCCTCCGACGACCTGATCACGTGGCTGGAGAAGTGGTCGGGCGAAATGTCGAGCCTGGCGCTGGTCGCATTCGCGTTCGGGTCGTTGCTGCTGCGCAATCCGTTCACCCTGCCGTACGCGAAAGAGACCACACCCGAGGAGTATTGGACCTCGCCGCTGTTCCTCAAGGTCAACCAGCTCATCACGCTGGTGTGGGCGCTGTCCTTCACGGTGTCGGCGGCGGCGGGACTGTACGGCGACCTGGTCCTCGATCAGCCGGACAATTTCTGGACGGGCTGGATCATCCCGATCGGGGCGTTGCTGTTCGCGCTGTCCTTCACCGAGTGGTATCCGGACGTGGCGAGCGCGCAGGCGCCGCGGGAGCCCGGAGAACCGGAAGAGGTGGCACCGCCCCTCGTCAAACTGTTCGACTTCCTGCCGCCGTTCGTGGTCGGCGTGGGGATCGCCATGCTCGTCACCGACAACGACCCCGACTGGCTGGGCATCACCCTGATCGTGGTCGGCGCCATCGGCACCGCCGCGCTGCGACGCGCGGACGCACAGAGCCGAAGCAGTTCGGCCGCGTGAGGCAAAACGTCACTGATCGGATCACCGGCTACTAGCCTGATGTGACTGACGTCACAGACGAGAGGTGGGCGCATGTCGGACGCCGACAACGAGATCATCTTCGACCGACTCGCGCACTGGGCGCAGGTCCGTCCGGACGACGTCGCCGTGCAGTTCCAGGGCACCGAATACACGTGGTCCGGATGGCACGACCGGATCCTGCACATCGCGGGAGCCTTGGCGGAGGGCGGAATCGGGGCCGGTGACACGGTCGCGTTCGTCGACAAGAACCATCTGTCCTGCCTCGAGGTCACCTACGCCGCCTCACTCCTCGGCGCGGCCGCCGCAGTTCCCAACTGGCGACTGGCCGGTGAGGAACTCGACTACGTGATCAACGACTCCGGGGCGCGGATCCTGTTCGTGGGCAACGAGTTTCTCCAACAGGTCATGGCGCTCCGCGACCGGCTGACCGGCATCGAGCAGATCGTCACCGTCGGCGGAGAACACGACGAGTTCGAGCCGTGGCTCGGCGAGGCGTCCGTGCTGAAGTCGGCGCCGGATGTCGCCGCGGATGCCACCGCACTGATCCTGTACAGCTCGGGAACCACCGGCAGGCCGAAGGGAGTTCAGCTGACCCACCGCAACCTGATCGCCCACAGCACCGCGGTGCTCGAGATCCTGCCCGCGCGGCACGACGACTGCCTGCTCGTCGCCATGCCGCTGTTCCACGTCGGCGGGAGTTGCTACGCGATCATGGGCGTGCACGCCGGCGCCCGCTGCCACTTCACCAGGGAGGCCGACGCCCCGTCCCTGTTCGGCGCGCTCGCGGCGGGCGCGAACATCGCGTTCCTCGTGCCGCCGGTGATCGCCGGAGTGCTCGCCGCGGGCGAGCAGGCCGTGGCCGCGTTCGGTGCGCTGCATCGCATCACGTACGGCGCGGCGCCGATGCCGCTGCCGTTGCTGCGCAGCGCGCTCGCCGCCTGGCCGGAGGCGGAGTTCGTCCAGGTGTACGGGATGACCGAATGCGCGGGTGTCGTCACCGCTCTGCTACCCGAGGTGCATCGCGACGAGGCGCAGGAGGAGAGGATGGCCTCGGCGGGACAGCCCATTCCCGGTGTGGAGATGCGCATCGTGGACCCGGCCACCGCCGAGGACGTCGCCCCCGGCGAGACGGGGGAACTGTGGTGGCGTTCGGAACAACGCACGCCCGGGTATCTCGGCAAGCCCGAGGCGACGGCGGAGGCCATCACCGCCGACGGGTGGTTGCGCAGCGGCGACATGGGCCGTGCGGACGCCGACGGTTTCGTGTTCATCGAGGACCGGCTCAAGGACATGATCATCACCGGCGGGGAGAACGTGTACTCCCCCGAGATCGAACGGGTGCTCGTCGAACACCCGGCCGTGGCGGAGGTAGCGGTGATCGGAGTGCCCGACGATCACTGGGGTGAGACGGTCAAGGCCGTCGTCGTGCCGGTGACCGGGACGAATATCGAACCGGACGAGCTGATCCACTACACCCGCCAGCGTCTGGCGAAGTTCAAGTGCCCGACGACGGTCGACGTCGTCGACCTGCTGCCCCGCAACCCCACCGGCAAGATTCTCAAGCGGGAACTCCGCGCGCCGTACTGGAAGGACCGCACCCACAAGCTCGTGTGACCGCCGTCCATACTGGAGCCGTGACCGTTCGATGCCCCTGCCTGCTCGGTGAACCGTACGACGAGTGCTGCGGGAGGTATCACCGCGGCGAGACGAAGGCGCCCACGGCCGAGCGCCTCATGCGATCCCGGTTCAGCGCGTTCGCCGTCCTGGATGCCGACTACCTGCTCGCGACCTGGCATCCGAGCACCCGGCCCGGGACCCTGGACCTCGATCCGGAGCAGCGCTGGACCCGCCTCGACATCCTGGGCACGAGCGGCGGCGGACTGCTCGACACCACCGGCACCGTCGAGTTCCGCGCGCACTACGTCCTGGACGGCCACCGCGAATCGCTGCACGAGAACAGCCGATTCGTCCGTGAGGACGGCAATTGGCTGTACCTGGACGCGATCGCGACGCCACGCCAGGGGCTCCCTCGAGTCTGATCTCACCCGGCTTACGATCGGATCATGATCAACCACCGGATCGGTCCCTTCGCCGCGCTCGCCGCCTGCGCCCTGACGCTGACGCTCACCGGATGCTCGGAGTCGAACTCCGCCAGCAGTGTGGCGGCGACGTCACCGGCCGCGGCCGCCACCACCAGTAGCGCCCTCGAATCCGAGTCGGCGCCGATCCCGACCGACGCGTCACCGAAATCGTCCGCGGCGTCCGAGTCCGCGAAGCTCACGGTCACCGACGTCCGCGTCGGCGAGCACGAGGGATTCGACCGCGTGGTGTACGAACTCGGCGGCAAGGGCACGCCGGGCTGGCGGGTCGCGTACGTGGACGAGGCGGTGCAGGACGGCAGCGGCAAGACGATCCCGGTGTCGGGAAACGGCATCCTGCAGGTACAGATCGACGGCTCGGCGTACCCGTTCGACAGTGATGTGGAGGGATACTCGGGCCCCAACCCGGTGCCCGGTGTTCCCGGCGGCACGGTGACCGAGGTCAACGGCGCGCTCGTGTTCGAAGGCGTCACGCAGTCGTTCATCGGCGTGACGCAACCGGACCGTCCCTTCACGGTGTCGGCCCTGTCCGATCCGACGCGGGTGGTCGTGGACGTCGCGAAGTAGCGCTTCACGCCCGCGGCTTGACCTCGAGTAAAGTTGAGGTTCTACCGTCGTGTCATACCCCGGCTCTACCGTGGGGGGATAGCGACAGGAGGCCGCTGGCATGAGCATGGAAGTCACGGCGTGGAACGCGATGTACAACGCGATGCACGCCCAAGAGGATCGTCGACCCTTCTCCCGCACGACGTTGCGGCGGATAGCCCGATTCGCCCTGCCGCACCGTCGCAGCCTCGGGTGGTATCTGCTGCTCAGCGTCGTCACGGCCGCGCTGGCCGTGGCCACCCCGGTGCTGGCGGGCCGTGTCGTCAACGCCATCGTCGGGGGCGACGCGGTGTCCGTCGTCGTGCGCCTCGCGGCACTCATCGCGGTCATCGCAGTACTCGAATCCGCGCTGGCCCTGTGGACGCGGTGGCTGTCGGCGAGCATCGGTGAGAACCTGATCTTCGATCTGCGGACAGCCGTGTTCGACCACGTGCAGAGGATGCCGATCGCCTTCTTCACCCGCACTCGCACCGGCGCGCTGGTCAGCCGCCTCAACAACGACGTGATCGGTGCACAGCGCGCGTTCAGCGACACACTGTCGGGCGTGGTGTCCAACCTCGTGACGCTCGGCATCACGCTCATCGTGATGATCGGGATCTCCTGGCAGATCACGCTGTGCGCGCTGTTGCTGTTGCCGATCTTCGTCCTGCCCGCCCGCAGGATGGGCGCGCGGCTGGCGCAACTCAATCGTGAGGCGGCGAACCACAATTCGGTGATGAGCACGCAGATGACCGAGCGGTTCTCGGCGCCCGGTGCCACGCTCGTCAAGCTGTTCGGCCGCCCGTCGGAGGAGTCCGCCGAGTTCGCGGTCCGTGCCCGGCGGGTGCGGAACATCGGTGTCCGCACGGCGATGCTGCAGTCGGTGTTCGTCACCGCACTCACGCTCGTGTCGGCGCTCGCACTCGCGCTCGTCTACGGACTGGGCGGGTTCTACGCACTGCGCGGACAACTCGACGCGGGAGCCGTCGTCGCGATGGCGATGCTGCTGACCCGGTTGTACTCCCCCCTCACCGCACTGGCCAGCGCGCGCATGGACGTGATGAGCGCGCTGGTGAGCTTCGAGCGCGTCTTCGAGGTCCTCGACCTGAAGCCGCTGATCGCAGAGAAGCCCGACGCGGTCGCGGTGCCCGACGGCCCGGTGTCGGTGGAGTTCGACTCCGTGGAGTTCGCGTATCCCTCGGCCGACAAGGTGTCGCTGGCGTCGCTCGAGGAGGTCGCGACCCTCGACACCCGCGGCGGCGTCGACGTGCTGCACCGGTTGTCGTTCCGTGCCGAACCCGGGCAGATGGTCGCGCTGGTGGGATCGTCCGGAGCAGGCAAGTCCACCATCGCCCAACTGGTTCCCCGCCTCTACGACGCGGACGCGGGCTCGGTGAAACTCGGTGGGGTGGACGTGCGCGATCTGACCGCCGACTCCGTGCGGGCCACCGTCGGCATGGTGACTCAGGACGGGCACCTCTTCCACGACACCGTGCGGGCCAACCTGCTGCTCGCCCGCCCGGGCGCCACGCCGGCCGAACTCGCGGAGGTGCTGGAACGGGCGCGGCTCACCGACCTCGTCGCCGCACTGCCCGACGGCCTCGACACCGTCGTCGGCGAGCGCGGCTACCGGCTGTCGGGAGGCGAACGCCAGCGGCTGACCATCGCGCGCCTGCTGCTCGCGCATCCGCGGGTCGTCATCCTCGACGAGGCGACGGCGCACCTCGACTCCACGTCCGAGGCCGCCGTCCAGGAGGCGCTGGGCGAGGCCCTCGCCGGCCGGACCGCCGTCGTGATCGCGCACCGGTTGTCGACCGTCCGCGCTGCCGATCTGATCCTCGTGGTCGAGGCCGGGCGCATCGTCGAACGCGGCACCCACTCCGAACTGCTCGCCGCGGGCGGCCGGTACGAGGAGCTGTACCGCACTCAGTTCGACACGGGCACGATCTCGTCCCCGACCCTCACCGAGGTGCTGAGGTGAGTCTGCGAATGGCGGAGAGGGGCAGGCCGATCCAATTCGGGCGGTTCCTCGCCTCGTACACGGTCTCGTACACCGCCTTGTCGAGTTCGTAGGCCCGGAGCAACGCCGCCGCCTTGCGTGGGTCGGTGCCCGACACGGAGGCATAGCCCTCACAGAAGGCGTCGGCGTTGCGCTGGGCCCACTCCCTCGCCCGGAAGTCCCGCTGCGACGCCGCGCCCATCGCTCCCATCGGCACCGAATCGGCCAGCAGATGATGAGCGGCGTAGTCGAAGGAACGCAGCATTCCCGCGACGTCCCGCAACGGACTGTCCCGTTCCCGGCGCTCGTCGAGCGTCTTGGCGGGCTCCCCCTCGAAGTCGATGAGCAGCCACCGCTCCGGCGTCCGCAGCACCTGACCGAGGTGGAGGTCGCCGTGAATCCGCTGGACGGTGGTGGCGCCCAGCGCTTCCGCCTCGGCGAACTTGTCCCGAACGGCGGCAGCCACCTCTCCCAGTTCGGGCACGATCGAGGTGGCGGCGTCCAGCCTGCGCGTCATCGCCTCCACGGTCGTCGACGCAACCTGTCGTTCCTCCGCACCGAGCGCACGCGCCAGGGTCGCGTGCACCTCGGCGACCGCGGCGCCCATCCGGTAGGACTCACCGGCGAAGTCCGTCCCCAACTCCGCGGCGTGGAGATCCGCTTCGATCAGGAGGTCGCGGACGCTGCCGAGCGCCATACTCCACCCGTCCGCCGAGTTGGCCTCGAAATCCTGCACCATGGCGAGGGTGGTCAGAATCCCGGCCACGTCCGTCTCCATCCACGCCCGCAGCGTCGCCACGTATTCGCTGCCCGCTTCGGCGAGCGCGAGGTGCAGTTCGACGTCGGGGTTCACGCCCGGCGTGACCAGACGGAAGATCTTCATCAGGAGCTTCTCCCCCAGCACCACCGACGTGTTCGACTGCTCCGCGCCGAGCGTCCGCCCGCGGAGTCCCGGTTCGATCACGGTGCCCGGCACGGTCTTCAACTGCACCGGCCCGGTCCCCTCGGCCTCGGACAGCAGGTCGGCGTACAGGGTGATGATCTCGGCATCGTGCAGGCCGTCGTACGCGATCATGATGTTCCCGTCGCCGTCCGGCAGCGCCCACGGCTCGAGGTCCTCGGGCAGATGACTGCGGAACCCCAGCGGTATCTGGTACACCTGCGGCTGCCCTGCCTCGAACTCCACCGACACCAGGAGATGCTCGGCGGAGAACCCGAAGACCGACATCAGCTCGTGGCGCAGCAGGATCCGCACCCCCAAGATGGTGGTGCCCTTGGCGGCGAACCACCGCCGGTCCGGCAGCCACCGGACGAGTTGCCGCTCGAGGGTCTCGTCGGGAATGCGTTCACTGCTGGGTTCGTTCACTGCTGCACCGCCTGTTCCGCTTCGCTGCTGACCGGGTGTCCGCTCACGGCGCCGTCGGATTTCGGATCCGGTTGCAGCGCAAACCAGAAGAATCCGTGACCGGGGAGTGTGATCATGTACCCGTCGTCCCCGATGGAGGGGAAGGGAACGGAACCGGTGAGCTCCACGGGGATTCGGCCGGCGAACTGGGTGAGGTCCAGGATCACCGCCTGCGGGAACCTGGACAGGTTGTTGACGCACAGAATGACGTCGCTGTACGGCCGATCCTGGCTCGGCGGCGTCTCCCGCACATACGACAGGACGGCCGGGTTCGCACTGCCGAGTTCGGTGAACGAGGCCGTTCCGAACGCCGGATGCTGTTTGCGAACCTGGATCAGGCGGCGAGTCCAGTGCAGCAACGAGTTGGTCGAGTTCATCTGCGCCTCGACGTTCACCGACTGGTAGCCGTACGTGGGATCCATGATGACCGGCAAATACATTCGGGCCGGATCGGCACGGGAGAATCCGGCGTTGCGGTCGGGAGTCCACTGCATCGGTGTCCGCACCGAGTCCCGATCGCCGAGCCAGATATTGTCGCCCATGCCGATCTCGTCACCGTAGTAGAGGACGGGCGAACCCGGCAGGCTCAGCAGCAGCGCGGTGAACAGCTCGAGCTGGTTCCGATCGTTCTCGAGCAACGGCGCGAGACGTCGCCGGATGCCGATGTTCGCCTTCATCCGCGGATCCTGCGCGTACTCGGAATACATGTAGTCCCGCTCCTCGTCCGACACCATTTCGAGTGTCAGCTCGTCGTGGTTCCGGAGGAAGATTCCCCACTGGCACGAGCTCGGAATCGGCGGGGTCTGCGCGAGGATCTCGGAGATCGGGAACCGGTTCTGCCGCCGCACGGCCATGAAGATGCGGGGCATCAGCGGGAAGTGGAACGCCATGTGGCACTCGTCGCCCACGTCCGGCTCGCCGAAGTACTCCACGACGTCCGACGGCCACTGGTTGGCTTCGGCGAGAAGCGCCCGCCCCGGGTACTCTGCGTCCATGACGGCCCTGCACTTCTTGAGAAACGCATGGGTCTCGGGCAGGTTCTCGCAGTTGGTGCCCTCCCGCTCGAACAGATAGGGCACGGCGTCGAGCCGGAAGCCGTCGATTCCGAGGTCCAGCCAGAACCGCAGCACGTCGATCATCGCGTCCTGGACGTCGGGATTGTCGTAGTTCAGGTCCGGCTGATGGGAGAAGAAGCGATGCCAATAGTACTGCTTGCGCACCGGATCCCACGTCCAGTTGGACGTCTCGGTGTCGACGAAGATGACGCGCGCGTCCGGATACCCCGCGTCGCGGTCCGACCACACGTAGAAGTCGCCGTACGGACCCTCGGGGTCGGTGCGCGACTCCTGGAACCATGCGTGCGTATCGGACGTGTGGTTCATGACCAGGTCCGTGATGACTCTGATCCCGCGGCGGTGCGCCTGATCGAAGAGCTGGACGAAATCCTCGACCGTCCCGAACTCCGGGAGCACCGCACGGAAGTCGCGGATGTCGTATCCGCCGTCGCGGAGCGGTGAATCGTAGAACGGCGGCAGCCACAGGCAATCGACGCCGAGCCAGGACAGGTAGTCGAGCTTGGACGTCAGCCCCCGGAGATCGCCCGTTCCGTCGCCCGAGGAATCGAAGAACGCGCGAACCAGAACCTCGTAGAACACCGCGGTCTTGAACCACTCGTTGTCCACTTGCAGTTCTCTGGCGTGGAAGAAGTCCTCGGACCGGGCCTCGATGATGTGGCCTTCGAGGTCGTGTTCCGGTGGGGCCGCGCCCTCCCGGGACGGGTCGGCGAAGGCCGACGACGAATCTTCCAGGGCCATAAGCACCTCGGTTCGCGACTCGATCACAGGAACGGGGGCGTTCCCCGGACACGTGCCTCGATCGTAGGTCGGTCCTGCCCGAACCGCTGGAAACGCGCGCAGCCTCCCCAGGTTTCGGTGGGCGGGGCCGCGTCCTGTCCATCCGGTCCAAACGCACTCGGGGCGCTGCAGCCTGCGACTATTCTGATTTCGGCAGGCGCCGTCGGGCGTTCCGATGTGAGACAACGGAATGAGTAGCCATGGTGGATCGAACGGGCGAGCGTCGCGAGGTTCTACCGATTCCCGATCGGCAGCATCTCGGCCTGACGACCTACGACGCGAAGGATCCGGACACCTCGTTCCCGCCCATCGAGCCGCTGCTGCCACCCGAGGGAGCCCCGAATGTGCTCGTGGTCCTCCTGGACGACGTGGGATTCGGCGCCAGCAGCGCGTTCGGCGGGCCCGCGCAGACACCGACCGCCGAGCGACTGCAGGCCGGGGGGCTCACATACACCCGATTCCACACCACCGCCTTGTGCGCACCGACCCGTGCGGCCCTGCTCAGCGGCCGCAATCATCACTCGGTCGGAATGGGCATGATCACCGAGACAGCGACGTCGGCGCCCGGTTCGTCCGGGCTCCGTCCGAACACCAAGGCAGCATTGCCGATGACATTGAAACTCAACGGCTATTCGACGGCACAGTTCGGCAAGTGCCACGAGGTGCCACCGTGGCAGACCTCGCCGGTCGGACCGTTCGACGCGTGGCCGTCCGGTGGCGGCGGGTTCGAGTACTTCTACGGGTTCATCGGGGGCGAGAACAACCAGTATTACCCGGCGCTCTACGAGGGCTTCGCCCCCGTCGAGCCCGACAAGACACCAGAGGAGGGCTACCACCTCACCGAGGACCTCGCCGACCACGCGATCGACTGGGTGCGCACCCAGAAGGCGCTCGCCCCGGACAAGCCGTTCTTCGTCTACTTCGCCCCGGGCGCCACCCACGCACCGCACCACGTGCCGCCGGAGTGGGCGGACAAGTACGCCGGCCGGTTCGCGGGCGGCTGGGACGCGCAGCGTGAGTCGATCCTCGAACAGCAGAAGCAGCGCGGGGTCGTGCCCGCCGACGCCGAATTGACCGCGCGCCCGGATGCGATCCCGGCGTGGGACGAGATGGACGATGCGCTGAAGCCGGTGCTGGAACGTCAGATGGAGGTGTATGCAGGTTTCCTCGAGCACACCGATTTCCACGTCGGCCGCGTGATCGACGCGATCGACGCGATCGGCGCTCTCGACAACACGCTCGTGTACTACATCATCGGCGACAACGGTGCCTCCGCCGAAGGCACGCTCAACGGTGCATTCAACGAAATGGCGAACTTCAACGGCCTCGCCGCGATCGAGACGCCGGAGTTCATGGCGGAAGTCAAGGACAAACTCGGGACCACGGACGCCTACAACCACTACTCGGTGGGCTGGGCGTGGGCGATGTGCGCGCCGTTCCAGTGGACCAAGCAGGTGGCCTCGCACTGGGGTGGCACCCGCAACGGCACGATCGTGCACTGGCCCGCCGGCATCGGCAGCAGAGGCGAGACCCGGTCTCAGTTCACCCACGTCATCGACGTCGCGGCGACGGTGCTCGAAGCCGCCGGACTGCCGGAACCCACGTTCGTGAACGGGGTGCAACAGGCCCCGATCGAGGGCACCAGCATGGTGTACAGCTTCGACGAGGCGGACGCCCCGGAACGCCACGACCTGCAGTACTTCGAGATGGCAGGCAACCGCGGCATCTACTACAAGGGCTGGAGCGCCGTCACCCGGCACAGCACTCCGTGGCTATCGAACGAGGTGCTGCCCGCGCTCGACGACGACGTGTGGGAGCTCTACGACGGGACCACCGACTGGACGCAGGCCCACGACCTGGCCGCGGAGATGCCCGAGAAGCTCGCGGCGTTGCAGCGCCTGTGGCTGATCGAAGCGGTGAAATACAACGTGCTGCCCATCGACGACCGCCGGTTCGAACGCCTCAACCCGACGATCGCCGGCCGGCCCCAACTGGTGTCCGGCAGCAGGCAAGTGCTGTTTCCCGGGATGAAGCGGCTCAGCGAGCACAGTGTCATCGACATCAAGAACCGGTCGTTCTCGGTGACCGCGGCCGTCGAGACGGCGAAGAACGCCACCACCAACGGTGTCGTCATCGCGCAGGGCGGCCGCTTCGGCGGATGGGCCCTCTACGTCAAGGAGGGGCGGGCTGCGTTCGTCTACAACCTCCTCGGCATGAAGGAGTTCACGACCGAGGCCACCGAAGACCTGCCCGCAGGCAGTCGTCAGATTCGAGCGGAGTTCGCCTACGACGGTGGCGGTCTCGCGAAGGGCGGCAACGTCACCCTCTATTACGACGGCCGCAGCGTCGGCTCCGGCCGCGTCGAACAGACGCAGCCGATGATCTTCTCCGCGGACGAGACGACCGACATCGGCGACGACTACGGGATGCCGGTCAGCGCCCACTACGTGGGAGAAACCAAGTTCAACGGGCGAATCGACGTCGTGCAGATCGACGTCGGCGACGACGACCACTCCCATCTGATCGACCCGGCGGAGGTGGCGAGGGTCGCGACGTCCCGCCAATGAGCTCGCAAAGTCGCTGATCGAGGACAATAGGTGTCCGCTATCCGCGCAACACTGAATGCATGACCGAGACACCCAGAACCCAGAACCCCATCTCCGACGAGCGCGGACTCCTACTCCTCATGCTGGACAACCAGCGCACCGCCTTCCGCAACGCGTTGTCCGGGCTGACGGAGGAGCAGGCCCGCAGTGTGCCCAGCGCCAGCGAGATGAGCCTGGCTTCCCTGCTCAAACACGTGATCGACGGCGAAGAGGCGATGACCTCCCGCATCACCGGCGCCCCGCGCGGTGTCGGCGACGACCCGGTGGCCGCGTGGATGGCCGCATGGAACGTCACCGAGGACGAGACCGTCGACGCCCTCCTCGCCCGCTTCGACGACGCACGGCGCGCCACCGAGGCCGCGGTCGCCGCCGAAACCGATCTGGATCGCGACGTCAACCTGCCCGCCGACGTGGCGCAGTGGATGGCGTCGGGAGTCGTCTTCACGGTCCGCTACATGCTGCTGCACCAGATCGAGGAACTGGCCCGGCACGCCGGTCACGCCGACATCATCCGGCAGTCCCTCGACGGCGCGCGCGCCGATACGCTGGCCGGCGGCGGCAGCTGGTCCTGACTGATTCCGTTCTCTCGGGTAAATTCTCCGTCCGGGCGGCGCTGCAGAGCCGCCCGACGAGACAACGAGGAGTTCAGGTGGACGGTATGAGCGTGATGCGACGCACGATCGCGGCGGCAACGGTCGGTATCGCGGCGACTTTCGGTCTCTCGGGCACGGCAGCGGCGGAACCGGCCACCCCCGACGACGTCCCCGGACTCGCCGAACTGCGCACCCAGGCCGACAAGCCCGAGGAGAAGGCCGCGGTCGAGGCACTGGCCACGTCGACTGTGCTGCGTGATGTCGCGGGCGCGTACACGCCGTTCCTCTACACCGCGCCGACCGTGGGCTGCGGCACCGTCGCACCGGTCACGCTGACGCTGGCATCGGGCACCACGGGGCCCACCGCCGAGGTGAAGGCCAACGAGATCAGCTTCCAGGCCCTGTCCGCGTACCCCGGTGTCGTGAAGTCGTCGGGCCTCAACGTCGCGTGGATCAACACCAGCACCGGCGCCAGCGGAATCCTGCCCCTCGACGGCGTCACCGAAGGCGGCTACCCGGCGCTGAACAAGGTCGTGACGACCGGTGCGGGCACCGTCGTCGCATCGATCTTCGGCACCGTCGGGTACACCAACGCGACCTGCTACGTGCTGCCGACGGTCGGCTCGTTCTTCGTTCCCGAGGAGGGCCCGCTGCCCGCCGAGGCGGCACAGCCCGCCCCGGCTCCCGCTCCCCCGGCGTAACCGCCGGGGATCCCGTTCCGAAGGGCCGCGCGAGGACTACTCGCGCGGCCTTTTCCTGCTGTCCCGGTCGCGTTGGAACTTCCCGCCTGCCCGATCGTCGCGGCCACCGCGCGGTCGGCCCGACGGCGGACCCGAATCGGGCTGCAGCTGGATCAGCACACCGGAAATGCGGGTGCGGCGCAGGGCTTCCAGAGTCTCGCTGGACAGGTCGGCGGGCAACTCCACCAGGCTGTGGTCCGGGCGGATGCTGATGTGCCCGAAGTCGCTGCGTCGCAGCCCACCCTCGTTCGCGATGGCACCGACGATCGCACCCGGCACGACACGGTGCCGCTTGCCGACCGCGATGCGGTACGTTGCGAGCTCCTGGCCCTCCGGTCCACGCGACCGCGTCGGGGGGCCGTCGTCGAACCGGCGCGCGGGGCGTTCGCGGGGCTCACGCTCGCGGCGGGGCGCGGGCGGCGGTTCGGGTGCCATGAGGAACGCCTCACCGTCGCGCGACTGCACCGCGAGCGCGGCGGCGATGTCGGCGAGCGGGACGTCGTGCTCCTGCTCGTAGTCCTCGATCATCTTGCGGAACAACGCCAGGTTGTCGGACGTGAGGCTCTCGGTGATCGAGTCGCCGAACTTGGACACGCGCTGCGCGTTGACGTCGTCGACGCTGGGCAGCTGCATCTCGGCCAGCGGCTGACGGGTCGCCTTCTCGATGGCCTTGAGCAGGTGCCGCTCGCGCGGTGCCACGAACAGCAACGCCTCGCCCGCGCGCCCGGCGCGACCGGTGCGGCCGATCCGGTGGACGTACGACTCCGTGTCGTGCGGGATGTCGTAGTTGACGACGTGGGAGATGCGGTCGACGTCCAGGCCACGCGCGGCCACGTCGGTGGCGACGAGGATGTCGAGGGCGCCGCTCTTGAGCTGGCCGATGGTCCGCTCACGCTGAGCCTGCACGATGTCGCCGTTGATGGCCGACGCGGAGAAGCCACGAGACCGCAATTTTTCGGCGAGGTCCTCGGTGGCCTGCTTGGTGCGCACGAAGATGATCATCGCCTCGAAGTCCTCGACCTCGAGGACACGCGTCAGGGCGTCGAGCTTGCGCTGATGCGCCACCTGGACGTACCGCTGCGAGATGTTGGACGCGGTCGACGTCTTCGACTTCATCGTGATCTCGACGGGGTCGTGCATGTACTGCTTCGAGATCTTGCGGATGGCCCCTGGCATCGTGGCCGAGAACAGCGCCACCTGCTTGTACTCCGGGGTGTCGGCGAGGATGCGCTCGACGTCCTCCTGGAATCCCATCTTCAGCATCTCGTCGGCCTCGTCCAGGACGAGGTAGGAGAGCTTGGACAGGTCGAGCGTGCCCTTCTCCAGGTGGTCGATCACGCGACCGGGCGTGCCCACCACGACGTGTGCGCCGCGCCGCAGTCCCGACAACTGGACGCCGTAGCTCTGACCGCCGTAAATGGGCAGAACGTGCAGGCCCGGAATATGGGCGGAGTACTTGCCGAACGCCTCCGCGACCTGCAGCGCCAGCTCCCTCGTCGGCGCGAGGACCAATGCCTGCGGCGACTTCTGCGTCAGGTCGATCTTCGAGAGGATCGGTACCGCGAACGCAGCGGTCTTGCCGGTGCCGGTCTGCGCCAGGCCGACGACGTCGTTGCCGGCGAGGAGGGGCGGGATGGTGGCTGCCTGGATCGGCGAGGGCGACTCGTAGCCCACATCGGACAGTGCCTTCAAGACCCGATCATCGATGTCGAGGTCGGCAAAAGTGGGGGGTTCGGGGTCACGCTCGATATCACTCATTGACCAGCAGTTTAGTGCACGAGTCCACCGCGCATCGCCACGCCGCGGAAATACGCGGCGACCGGGACGGGAGACACCTGCCGCACCTCGTCGCCTAGCGTGGACGGCATGGTCGATGTCGCTCTCATTCAGTTCGCTCCCGGTCAGGACAAGCAGGAGAATCTGCGCACCCTCCGCACGCTCGCCGCCGAGGCCGCGGGCCGCGGTGCGAAGGTGGTGGTGGCGCCGGAGTATGCGATGTTCACGGCGCCGAGAACGGACGAGCGGATCGTCGAGTCGGCCGAGGGCCTGGACGGCGAGTTCGTCAGCGGGCTGGCCGCGACGGCGAAGGAACTCGACGTCCATCTGGTGGCAGGGGTCAACGAGCAGCTGCCCGGAGACGATCGCATCTCGAACACCCTCGTCGCGCTCGGACCGGGCGGCGACATCGTCGCCACCTACCGCAAACTCCATCTGTACGACGCGTTCGGCTACAAGGAATCCGACGTCATCCGCGCCGGTGAGATCGGCGTCCCGGAGACCTTCGCCGTCGACGGCCTCACGTTCGGCATGCAGACGTGCTACGACCTCCGGTTCCCCGAGGTCACCCGCCGCATCGTCGACGCGGGCGCCGACGTGCTGCTGCTGCCCGCACAGTGGGTGCCCGGACCGTTGAAGGAGGACCACTGGTCCACTCTCGTGCGGGCGCGCGCCATCGAGAACACCGTGTACGTGGCCGCCGCCGACCAGAGCGCGCGCACCGGGGCCGGGAACAGCATGATCGTCGATCCGATGGGTGTGACCCTCGCGTCGCTCGGTGAGCGGGTGGGCACCGCGGTCGCCGCGGTGAGCGCGGAGCGGATCACCGAGGTGCGGGAGAAGAATCCCGCCCTCGCCCTGCGCCGATTCACCGTCAGCGAGATCTGAACGGCCCGATCGGGAGTAGCGTCGGAGACGATCCGTTCTCCCCGATCACGGAGCGTTCGATGTTGTACACCAGTCGCGCCGACGCCGGTCGCAGACTGGCGGCCGCACTGGAGCACCTGCGCGGCACCGATCTGGTGGTGCTCGGCTTGCCGCGCGGCGGCGTCCCCGTCGCGTTCGAGATCGCTGCCGCCCTGTCGGCGCCCCTCGACGTCGTCCTCGTCCGCAAACTGGGTGTCCCGTGGCAGCCGGAACTCGCCATGGGCGCCATCGGCGAGGGTGAATCCCGGGTGATCAACGACGACGTTCTGCGCATCGCCCGGATCAGCAAGACCGCGCTCGCCATGGTCGAGGCGAAGGAGCGCCGCGAGCTCGAACGGAGGGCGCGGGTGCTGCGCGGCGGCAAGCCGCGAGCGTCACTGAAGGGGCGCACCGCCGTCCTCGTCGACGACGGTATGGCCACGGGCGCGACCGCGGCGGTGGCCTGCCAATCGGTGAAGAAACTGGGCGCGGCACGCGTGATCGTCGCGGTTCCGGTGGCGGCACCCGAGGCCGTCGGCCGCTTGCGCGTGACCGCCGACGAGGTGGTCTGCCTGTACACCCCGGCCGATCTCGGTGGCGTCGGCAACGCGTACGACGATTTCCATCAACTCTCGGACACCGAGGTCACAGACCTGCTGACCCACCACTGACGGTAGTTCTCGAGGAATCTTCAGCTCCAGTGCAACGTTCCCGGAGGCCCTGTCGATACACCGGACAGAGCACAGAACAGACTGCCTTTGGAGGATCTCGTGACCGTCTCTGCCGATACCGTCGAAACCGTCGTCACCGCCTGCCGCGACCGATTGGGCGACCCGTCCGGCTGGGTCACCTCCGATGCCTACCGGCACAGTCTCGCCCTCTGCATCATCGAATCGGTGCAGTCGAGCGCCGGGCACAGCGAGGTCGCCGTCGTGGACCGCTACCTGGCGTACCGGCGGGCGCACCCCGATCAGCCCCTCACCGACGGCGCCCGCGACCTTCTCCGCACGTTCGAGGAGGCGGGCAGCTCGGATCAGTGGGCGGGCAAGGTCGGTTCGTACAAACGGCGGTACTCCGCGACCGGTGTGCCGATCGAGGCGCGTCACATCCAGCTGGCGGCGGAGCGACTACACCAGCTCCGGATCAACAGCATCGACGACCTTCTCGAGGCCGCCCGGGACGAAGCTGCCCTGGAGCAGATCCACGACGCGTGGATCGAGGTGTGCGGGGAGAGCAGCGACGTCACGTGGGCGCACTTCCTGATGCTCGCCGGGATCCCGGGTGTCCGGCCGAATCGGGTGGCGGACGTGTTCATCAGCGGCGCGCTCGGCATTTCGGAAGCCACCGACGACGGCCTTGCCGAGGAGATCCTCGAGGCGACGGCGACCGAACTCGGTGTCGATCCGGATCAGTTGAACTATGCGATCCGGCGCTGGCTGTCGGCGAACTCGCGCCGTTTGGAAGAGGCCGCCTGAGTTATCAGTTTACGCCGAGTTACACTTATCTCCGCTGGTCAGAACGGAAATACACATAACGGACATCGACCCTGGTGCGAAACTGGGACAAATGTGATCGAATGCACATCCGTCATGTCGTTTCAGTGGAGGGGTCATAGTGCGTGAATTCTCGGTACCGCAGTCGTTCTCAATTCCGGAGGACGCCTCCATGGCGGACACGGTCTTCCGTCATGCCGAGGAAGACCCGAAGTTCGTTCCGTTCAAGCGCCCCGGCAACGGTGGGTGGGTAGACGTCACCGCCGCCGAGTTCGCGGAGCAGGTGTCCGCCGTCGCGAAGGGGCTCATCGCTTCCGGCGTCGAGCTCGGCGACCGCGTCGCGATCCTGTCGGCGACCAGGTACGAGTGGGTCGTCATCGACTACGCGATCTGGACGGCAGGCGGGTGCACCGTCGCCATCTACGAAACGTCCGCACCCGATCAGGCGAAGTGGATCCTCGAAGACTCCGGCACGTCGCTGCTGGTCGTCGAGAACGCCAAGCAGGCCGACGCGCTGAAGGTCGTCACCGACGCCGCGCCGGACCTGCGTGAGGTCCTGCAGATCGAGGGCGGCGCGATCGACGAACTGTCGAAGCGCGGCGAAGGCGTCACCGACGAGCAGTTGCACGAGCGTCGTCACCAGGTGCGCGCGTCCTCCCCCGCCACCCTCATCTACACGTCGGGCACCACCGGCCGCCCCAAGGGCGTGCAGCTGACGCACTCCAACTTCTACGCGGAGTCCGCCGCCGTGAAGCTCGCGCTCAGCGACGCGATGTACGCGGGCAGGCGCACCCTGATGTTCCTACCCCTCGCGCACGTCTTCGCCCGCGCCATCTCCTTCGGCGCGTTCGACGCCAAGGTCACCGTCGCGCACACCGCCGACCTCACGACGCTGCTCGACCAGTTCGCCGCGTTCCAGCCGCACTTCATCCTGTCGGTGCCGCGCGTGTTCGAGAAGGTCTACAACTCCGCCAAGCAGAAGGCGTACGACGGCGGCAAGGGCAGCATCTTCGAGAAGGCGTCCGCCACGGCCATTGCGTACAGCGAGGCACAGGACAACGGCGGCGCCGGGCTCGGTCTCAAGCTCAAGCACGCCTTGTTCGACAAGCTCGTCTACTCGAAGCTGCGCACCGCCCTCGGCGGCGAGTGCGACCGCGCCGTCTCCGGTGGCGCCGCGCTCGGTGCACGCCTCGGTCACTTCTTCCGCGGCATCGGCGTTCCGGTGTACGAGGGCTACGGCCTCACGGAGACGAGCGCCGCCATCTCCGTGAACACCACCCGCGCACAGAAGGTCGGCACCGTCGGCAAGCCGATCGACGGCCACGCCGCCAAGATCGGCGAGGACGGCGAACTGCTCCTGAAGGGTCCCGTCGTGTTCGGCGGTTACTGGCACAACGAGCAGGCCACCGCGGATTCGATCCGGGACGGCTGGTTCCACACCGGCGACCTCGGCTCGATCGACGAAGAGGGCTACATCTCGATCACCGGCCGCAAGAAGGAAATCATCGTCACCGCGGGCGGCAAGAACGTCGCGCCTGCGGTCCTTGAGGACGCACTCCGCGCGCACCCGCTGATCAGCCAGTGCCTCGTGGTCGGCGACGGCAAGCCGTTCATCGGCGCGCTCATCACCCTCGACTCCGAAACCCTCCCGGGCTGGAAGGAACGTCACGGGCTGGCCGCCGACACCCCGGTGTCCGAACTGGTGAAGAACCCCGACCTGGTCGCCGAGATCGACGAGGCGGTGGCCGAGGGCAACAAGAAGGTGTCCAACCCGGAGCGGATCAAGAAGTACCGCATCCTCGAAGTCGACTTCACGCAGGAGACCGGTGAGCTCACCCCCACGCTGAAGCTCAAGCGGAACGTCATCCACAAGGAGCACGGCGCGGCCATCGAGGCCATCTACGCGTAAGCGGCTCCGCCGCCCGTGAGTGTTCGGGGAGTGCAGAGACTCCTCGAACACTCACGGGTGCGCAGCGCCCAGGATGAAGTCGCGGACCACCGCGGTCACGGTGGCGTGGACCTTCTCGTGAAGCAGGTCGTGTCCGGCGTCGTCGAACTCCCGGAATTCGAGTCCTGCGATCCCTGCCGCCCAGTCCCGCACGGGGTCGATCGGTGCGATGCGGTCGTCGACACCGTGAACCGCGAGCAGCGGTATCCCGAGTGACCCCAGCGCGTCCGCCGTCTGCTGCACGGCGGCGGTCTTCGGTGTCCCGCACAGAATCGCGCACCGGAAGCCGGGGTCACCGGACACGAGAAGTTCCATCGAGACCGCGGCACCGAGCGAATGCCCCATGAGCACGAGCGGAACATCCGGCGCGTGTCTGCCTGCGAGACCGGTGAGAAGCGCGGCGTCCTCCGCCAGGTCCGCCACGGATCCCGGATTGTCGCCTTCGGACAATCCGTGACCGGCCTGGTCGATTCCCCACACCCCTATTCCGGCAGGCGTCAGTCCGCGCGCGAACCGGTGGTAGTGACCCGTGTGCTGCCCCATACCGTGGAGAAACACCACCTGGGCGACGGGACCTCCCACCGCGCTCCAGTGCCGGTAGTGGACTCGTCCGGAGTGGCCGTCGAAGAAAGGCATGGCTGCCATTCTGGGCCTGTCGCACCCCGATGGCACAATCGGCCGGGTGAACTCACCGGCAGAACTGGGGACGTAGCTGTGTTCCTCCTCGACGACACCATCGTCTACAGCGCCAGCGACCTCTCCGCGGCCGCCACCTGCGAGTTCGCGTTGCTACGCCGGTTGGACGCCACGCTCGGACTCGCCGGCGCCGGGTCCGCCGCCACGTCCGTCGACGACGACCCGATGCTGCGACGGACCTCGAGCCTGGGCGATGCTCACGAACACCGCCGGCTCGAGCAGTTCCGTGCCGAGTACGGCGACGGGGTGGTCACGATGGACCGTCCCGAGTACACCGCGGTGGGTCTCTTCGACGCGAACCTGGCCACCGTGGAGGCGATCCGCGGCGGCGCCGACGTGGTGTACCAGGGCACGTTCTTCGACGGCCGATTCCTGGGTTTCTGCGATTTCCTCGTCCGCGACGGCGACACGTACGCCGTCTACGACACCAAACTGTCACGGCACGCGAAGGTGTCGGCCCTGCTCCAGCTCGCCGCGTACGCGGAAGCGCTGGCCGACAACGGGATCCCGACGTCCCCGGACGTCCACCTGCTGCTCGGCGACGACAGCGACTCGGCGCACTCGCTCGGCGACATCGTTCCCGTGTACTCTGCGCGACGGTCCTCGCTCGAACGAATTCTCGACGAGCACCGCGACGAGCAGTCCCTCGCGGAGTGGGGCGACCCCCGGTACACGGCGTGCGGCCGGTGCGACACGTGCACCCCGGAGGTGGAGCAGCACCGCGACCTCCTGCTCGTCGCCGGAATGCGCTCGACGCAGCGCAGCCGGCTGATCGCGGCCGGGATCGGCACCCTCGACGCCCTCGCCGCGCACGCGGGCAGTGTCGAGGGACTGCCCGAGCGCACCCTGGAATCGCTTCGCGCGCAGGCCGCCCTGCAGTTGCGGCAGGAGTCCTCGGGGACCCCCGAGTTCCAGGTGTACGCCCCGCAGGCTCTGGGCGGTCTGCCCGAACCGGACGACGGCGACATCTTCTTCGACTTCGAGGGCGACCCGCTCTGGGCCGAGAACGGTTCCACGGACTGGGGTCTCGAATACCTCTTCGGCGTGGTCGAGGGTCCCGCCGACGCCGCCGTGTTCCGGCCGTTCTGGGCACACGACCGCACCGAGGAGCGGCAGGCGCTCGTCGACTTCCTCGACTACGTGAGCGCGCGTCGTCAGCAGTACCCGAACATGCACATCTACCACTACGCCGCGTACGAGAAGTCGGCACTGCTGCGGCTGGCGGGACGGCACGGCGTCGGCGAGGAGACCGTCGACACCCTGTTGCGCGACAACGTCCTCGTCGATCTGTATCCGGTGGTGCGCGGGTGCCTGCGCATCGGCGAACGGTCCTACAGCATCAAGAAACTCGAACCGCTGTACATGCCGGAGCAACCGCGCGACGGCGACGTCACCAACGCCGCGGCGTCGGTGGTCGCGTACGCCGACTACTGCGATCACCGCGACAACGGCCGCGAGGACGAGGCGCGCGCGCTGCTGCAGGGAATCGCCGACTACAACGAGTACGACTGCGATTCCACGCTGCGGCTGCGCGACTGGCTGATCGGGCAGGCGGAGACGCACGGTGTCGCCCTCCGGCCGCCCGGCGACGGGCCCACCGCAGTCACCGAGGAGTGCACCCCCGCGGAGGCGGCGTTGCGCGAGTTCGCCGGGCACGGGCCGAGCGAGCACCGGGGACACGACCAGCAGGCCGCCGCGCTCATGGCGGCGGCGGTCGGCTATCACCGCCGCGAGCGGAAACCGTTCTGGTGGGCGCATTTCGATCGGCTGGTCGTGCCGCACGACGAATTGTCGGACATCCGGGACGTTCTGGTGGTGTCGTCCGCGGTCGTCGAGGAGAACTGGCACAAGAGCAGCCCGCGGCAGCGCAAGCTGCGCCGGCGCCTGCAGCTCACCGGCCGTTTCGGGACAGGGAGCACGGTGGGGCCCAAGACTACGATGTATGCGCTCTACGACACTCCCGCACCCGAGGCGGTCGCGGGCGACAATCCGCAGCAGCGGGGAACGTGCACGGTCAACGTTCTCGACGTCGGGAAGGACGGCCGGCGCCGCGACGTGGTGATCGTCGAGGAACTTCTCAACGGCGAGGAGTACGTGCAACTTCCGACGGCGATCACCCCCGGGCCCCCGATCACGACCGACCGAATCGAATCGTCCATCGCGGTGGCGGCGGACGCCATGTGCTCACCGCTGCCGGAACTCCCGCTGTGCGCGTCGGTGGACATTCTCCGTCGGTCCGACCCTCGCACCCGGAGCGGACATCCGCTCCCACCCGTCGACGGCACGGACTACGCGGGCGCGATCACCGCGGCACTACTCGACCTCGAAGACTCGTACGTCGCGGTGCAGGGACCTCCCGGCACCGGCAAGACGTACACCGGGGCCCGGGTGATCAAGGCGCTCGTCGAGCAGCACCACTGGCGGATCGGCGTGGTCGCACAGTCGCATTCGGTGATCGAGAACATGCTCGGCGGCGTCGTGAAGGCCGGGCTCCCCGCCGAGCTCGTCGCAAAGAAGGACGGGCGGCATCGCGCCGCGACATGGACCGACATCAGCTCCAACGACTACCCCGGCTTCATCGACCAGGCCGAGGAAACGGGCTGCGTGATCGGTGGGACCGCCTGGGATTTCGCAAACACCGACCGCGTGCCGCCCGGCAGCCTCGATCTGCTGGTCATCGACGAGGCCGGGCAGTTCGCTCTCGCCAATACCATCGCGGTGGGCGGTGCGGCACGCAATCTCCTGCTGCTCGGCGACCCCCAGCAGCTTCCGCAGGTCAGCCAGGGCACCCATCCGGAACCGGTGGACGCGTCGGCACTCGGGTGGCTCGCCGAGGGGCACGGGGCGCTGCCCGCGAGCCGGGGTTATTTCCTCGAACGCACGTGGCGGATGCACCCGGAACTGTGCGCACCCGTGTCGACACTGTCCTACGACGGCAAGCTGCGTTCGCAGGAATCGGCGAGTGCCGCACGCCGACTCGACGGCATGGAACCGGGTGTGCACACCGTCTTCGTCGACCACCAGGGCAACGCCACCCAATCCCCCGAGGAATCGCGGGAGGTGGTCAACCGGATCACGAAGCTGCTCGGTTCCGGCTGGACCGACCCCAGCGAGTTCGAGGGCACCCGCCCACTCGACGAGTCCGACATCCTGGTGGTGGCGCCGTACAACGCGCAGGTCGGGTTGATCGAACGCGATCTGGCCGCGGTCGGCCTCGACAAGGTCGAGGTGGGCACGGTCGACAAGTTCCAGGGGCGGGAGGCGGCCGTCGCCATCGTGTCGATGACCGCGTCCGCGATCGAGGACGTGCCGCGCGGCATGTCGTTCCTGCTGTCGCGGAACCGGATGAACGTCGCGGTATCCCGCGGCAAGTGGGCTGCGATCATCATCCGGTCGGAATCGTTGACGCAGTACATGCCGAGCACCCCGGAGGGTCTGACCGAGCTGGGTGCCTTCATGCGGCTCACCGGTCAGCCGAAGCACTGACCTTCGCCGCGGTAAGTGGGCACCACGGTGCGGGAGCCGTCCGACTCGACGAGGTGCACGTCGGTGAACCGCTCGCACAACTCGCCGGCCTTCGCGTGCCGGAACCACACCCGGTCCCCGATGCCGAGATCCGTTGCCGCCTTTCCGGTCACCGGGGTCTGGACCTCCCCGGCGCCCTCGTTGCGCAGTAGCTTCAGCCGCGGCGGCCACACCGGCTTGGGCACGCGAGCGGCCCCGGCGGGACCGGAGGCGATGTAGCCGCCGCCGAACAGCGTCGCGATGCCGGGACTCGGCCGCCGGACCGTCGACAGGGCGAAGTACAGCGACGGGTGCGGGCGGAACGCGCGGTATCCGTCGAACAGCGTCGGGACGTACAGACCGGAACCGGCCGTCACCTCCGTCACGACCGGGTCCGCGGAGCTCACCTCGAGCGAGCCGGTGCCCCCGCTGTTGACGATCTCGAGCACCCCGACCTCCGACTGCACGGCGTTCACCACGGCACCGCGACGGGTCGCGAGTTCTTTCGCGGATGCCCGCTTCATCCAGCCGATCGGCGGACTGGAGTCGGGCAGACCCGCGATCTGCGCTTCGTAGAACATGACGCCGACGACGGCGAACCCCCGCCCCGCGGCACGCTTCGCGAACGCGGCGACGGCGGACGGTTCGCGCAGCGGGGAACGGCGGACCCCGATGTGGACGGGCCCGAGCCGCAGCGAGGCGTCCACGTCGATGCACAGCCGGGCCCGGAGCGACGTGGTGCCTGCCGCGGCGAGAACGAAGTCGAGGTGGTCGTCGCTGTCGACCATCAACGTGATCCGGTTCAGCAGTTCGGGATCGGCCGCGAGTTCGGCGAGGGCGCCGCGGTCGGCCGTCGGGTAGCCCATGAGGATGTCGTCCGCGCCGCGGCGGGCGAGCCAGATCGCCTCGCGCAGCGAATACGCCATGATCCCGCGGAACCCGCCGGCCCCGGTGAGATTCTCCCCGAGGGCGACCTGGAGTACCGCGCGGCAGCGAACGGATTTGCTGGCGACGCGGACGGGGATGCCGCCCGCGCGCAGCACCAGGTCGGCGGCGTTGGCGCGCAGCGTGGTCAGGTCGAGCGCGGCCAACGGCGGGTCGACCTCGGTTGTCGAGGCGATGAGACGGTCGAGCGTGGGCGTCACAGTTCGTCCAATCTTGTCCATCGGTCTGCGACGCCAGTCAACCACCGAGTTGGACGATTGTCCAGATCAAATCGGACCCGCTCAGACCCGCTCGACCGCCTTCGACGCGATCACGTGCACCATGTCGTCCAGCGCCGCGATCATCGCCTCGCTGTCGCGGTCCACCAGCCACCGCAGCACGAGCCCATCCAGGATGGCCAGCCCGAATCGCGCGATCGCCTCGACCGGGGTGGCCCAGCCGACTTCGGCGATGCGGGCGCACTCGGCGAGGAACTCGATCGCCTCCTCGTCCATGGTCCGGTATTGCTGACCGGCGATGTCGCCGGCCCGCTCGCTCCCGGAGGCCCGGTGACGCAACGCCTGCGCGGTGATCTCGTACGTCAGCAACTGGCGGTCCGGGGTGGCCTCGATGATCGGCCACATTCCGCTGATCCCGATGTGGAGGAGCTCGCGCAGACCGTCGATCCCACGGAGGTCCGGCGCGTGCCGCACCTGACCGAACGCCAGCCGCATCGACGCGCTGAGCTGCAGAACAAGACTCTCACCCATCGCCGCGAGGAGCTCCTCCTTGCTCTCGAAGCAGTAGTGCACCACACCGAGCGAGACGCCCGCCTCCTCCGCCACGGCACGCACCGTGACCGACGCGACGCCGCGCTGCTCCGCGATGGCCAGCGCCGACTCGACGAGTTGGGCACGACGTTCATCCGCAGGAAGCCTGTTCAGCATCCTCTGATCGTAGAACCTGCGAGGGCCTCGCCCGTGACCAACACGGACGCCCGACCAACCCGCCATTTGCCTGGACGAGCGTCCAGGTTCATGATGGGCGAATGGCACAGGACACATGGCGCAACTGGGCGGGCACCGAGACGGCGAACCCGCTGCGCTTCGCGACTCCGCGCTCGGTAGAGGAGCTCAGCGCGCTCGTCTGCGGTGCCGCGGAGCACGGGCAGCGGGTCAAGGCCGTGGGGTCGGGCCACTCCTTCACCGGGGTCGCCGTCACCGACGGGATCCTCGTCAGCCTCGACGCCCTCACCGGGATCGAATCCGTCACGCTCGACGAACCGGCGGGCGCCCTCGTCACCGTCCTCGCCGGCACGCGGCTGCACGACCTGAGCGAGCAACTCTGGCACCGTGGCCTGGCGATGATCAACCTCGGCGACATCGACGTGCAGTCCATCGCGGGTGCGCTGTCCACCGGAACACACGGCACCGGAGCGCGTTTCGGAGGTCTCGCCACTCAGGTCCGCGCCCTGCAGGTGGTGCTGGCGGACGGCTCGGTGGCCGACTGCTCCCCCACCGAGAACCCCGAACTGTTCGAGGCGGCACGCCTGGGGCTCGGCGCCGTGGGCATCATCTCGAAGGTCACGATCCAGTGCGTGCCGAACTATGTGATGCACGCCGTCGAGAAGCCCGAGTCACTGGACGCCACCCTCGACCGGCTCGACCACGACCGCACCACGATCGACCACTTCGAGTTCTACTGGTTTCCACACACCCGCCGCGTCCTGACGAAACGCAACACCCGGCTACCCGGTGACACTCCGGCCTCTCCGCTCCACCCGGTGCGCGCCTACGTCGACGACGAACTGCTCGCCAACGTCCTGTTCGAGGGCATCAACAGGGTCGCAGGCCTCGCGCCGAAAGCGATCCCGAAGATCAACCGGCTGTCGTCGCGCATGCTGAGCGCACGCGAGTTCACCGACCGCAGCTACCGCGTCTTCGCGTCGGAGCGCCGGGTCAAGTTCCGGGAGATGGAATACGCGGTTCCCACCGAGGCCCTCCCCGACACTCTCGCGGCGATCGATTCGTGGGTGGAGAAATCCGGTTTCACGGTCGCGTTCCCCGTCGAGGTCCGCTTCGCCGCGGGCGACGACGTGTGGCTGTCGACCGCGAACGGCCGGGACACGGCGTACATCGCGGTGCACCAGTACCATCGCCGCGATCACGAGCCGTACTTCTCCGCGGTCGAGGCCATCGCCCGGGAAGTGAACGGGCGACCGCACTGGGGCAAGCTGCACGGCCGCACCGCCGACGACTTGCGGCCCGCGTATCCGAACTTCGACGAGTTCGTCGCCGTGCGCGACAAGTACGACCCCGAGCGAATGTTCGGCAACGCGTACCTCCAGCAGGTCCTCGGTCGCTAACGTGGGCTAGGTGGCCCCCAGTCGATCTTTCGACCGTCGCGACTTCCTTCGCGCCGCGGGTGCGTCCGGGGCGGCGGCGCTCGGTGCCGTGATGCTCGGCGCGTGCGGGGAACGCCTGCACGATCCGGAGGTTCCGCCGCTTCCCGACGGCCTGTCCGTTCCGGGTGGCGGAGCGGTGTCCGAAACCGTGCCGGTCGACAAGGCGACGTGGCGCGTGCAGGGGGATCCGCTGGTCGCGCCGACCGGTGACGGGCCACTCGCCGGCATGCGACTCGCGGTCACCGACCTGTATGCCGTTGCGGGACAGCAGATCGGTGCGGGCAGCGGACGGCGGCTCGCCGAGGCACCCGTCGAGACGGGGACCGCCGCAGTGGTGGCGCGCCTCCTCGGTCAGGGCGCCCGCGTCGTGGGCCTGGCGCAGACCGACGACCTCGGGTACGGGCATTCCGGCATCAACCAGCAATTCGGCACACCGCCCAACCCCCGCGCCGAGGATTGCCTGCCCGGCGGCGCGACGTCGGGCGCCGCGAGCGCGGTCGCGCAGGGTTCCGCCGACATCGGATTGGGTATCGACACCACCGGTTCCGTCCGCATCCCCGCCTCGTATCAGGGCCTGTACGGCTTCGCGCCGTCCCGGGGCGCCGTCTCCACCGACGGGCTGTTCCCGCTGTCGCCCACATTCGACACCCCGGCGTGGGTCTGCGGCGACCTCGACACCCTCGTCGCGGTCTCCGGCGCGCTTCTCCCGCTCACGGCGGAGACCCCGTTCCGTAGCGCGCTCACCTCGGACGGCATCAACGCCGTCGCCGAGGCGGGAGCGCTCGGCGCGGTGCGGCGCGCCCTCACCGCGTGGGAGAAGAGTTCCCTCCCCCGGCTGACGTGGACCGACACGGACATCGGCCGGCTTCCCGACTGGTACGACGCCGTCGTCGCCGTGCAGGGCTACGAGGCGTGGCGGCTGCACGGCGATTGGGTGAGCGGGGCGATGACGTCGCTCGGCGACGAACCCGGCCGCAATTTCGCCGACGCGAGCCGCATCTGGGAATCCACGTACGGCCGGAAGCTGATCAAGCTCGGCGAGGCGTCGCAGACGATCACCGCGTACGTGGGCGACAGCCTGCTCCTGCTCCCGGCGACCTCGTCCACGGCCCCCGAGCGGACGAGCTACCCGAGCGGTGACCGGTTCCGGAACACGATGCGCGCCACCGGCATGCTCACGTGCCTCGCAACCATCTCCGGCCTGCCCAACGCGACCGTGCCGTTGCGCACCGACGACGGAGTTCCCGTCGGCCTCTGCCTGGTCGGCCCGTACGGCCGCGACCGCGACGTCCTGGCCGTCGTCGCGAGCCTCGGCGACACGGGGCTGATCGACTGACCGCCGGAAAGGCCGGCCGCGAAACCGTCAGCCCCGGAGCAGTTGTGCCTTGCGCGCGTCGCTCGCGAACGACGCCTTGATCGAGTTGCGCGCGAGGGTTTCGCGCTCGGCATCCGTGAGGCCGAGCTGATCCCGCAGCTGGGCGAAGTTGTCGTCGACGTACCCGCCGAAGTACGCGGGGTCGTCGGAGTTCACGGTGACGAGCAGACCCGCCTCCAGCATGGTCCGCAGCGGGTGCTCGGACAGCGAGTCGACGACGCACAGTCGCACGTTCGACAGCGGGCACACGGTCAGCGGCACTTCCTCGTCCACCAGACGCGCCACGAGTGCCGGGTCCTCGAGCGCCCGCACCCCGTGGTCGATGCGCTCGGCGCCGAGGAGGTCGAGCGCCTGCCAGACGTACTCCGGCGGGCCTTCCTCCCCTGCGTGGGCGACCACGTGCAGTCCCTCCGACCGGGCGCGGGCGAACACGTCCTCGAACAGCGACGGCGGGTTTCCCACCTCGGCCGAGTCCAACCCGAGCCCGACGATCGGCGTCTGCAATCGGATGATCTCCGAGAACACCTCCTCCGCCTCGTGCACGGGACGGTCTCGCAGGATCGCGGCGATCGCGGCACTGCTGAGGCCGAACTCCCGCTCACTGGTTGCCACCGCGTCCATGATCCCGTCGAGCACCTCGTGCAGCGGGACACCACGATTGATGTGGGCCTGCGGGTTGAAGAAGAACTCCACGTGCGCGACACCGCCCGCCGACGCCCGCGCGAAATAGGCACGGGTGAGGTCCGCGAAATCCTGCGCCGTCCGCAGCACCTGCATGTTGGCGAAGTACAGGTCGAGAAACGATTGCAGATCGGTGAACTCGTACCGCGATCGGAGATCGTCGAGGTCCGCGTACGGCAGCTGCACGGAATTCCGTTCGGCCAGCGCGAAGATCAGCTCGGGTTCGAGGGAACCCTCGATGTGCATGTGCAGCTCGGCGACGGGAGAGCTCACGGGTGGATACCTGCCTTTCGCACCACCTAGGCAGCGGTGTCGCGGTCGACGATACGGACGAAGCCGTCGCCGTCGATATTCGCGGTGTCGCCGGTGTGAAACCAGCCACCCGTGAAGGTCTTCGCGGTGACCTCGGGCCGATTCCAGTAGCCGCGACTGACTCCCGGACCGCGACACAGCAATTCGCCGACACCGCGGCCGGCGTCGGGACCGAGGAGGGCCACCTCCATCCCGCCGAACGCGACGCCCACGCTGCCCGCGTGTGTCAAAGCGCACTCGTCGGGTAGCGCCAGGCCCGCCCCGCACGTCTCGGTCATCCCCCACCCGAGGAAGTGCCTGGCCGCAGGAAACGTCCGCCGGAGGAGTTGTGACTGCTCCAGGGACAGGCCGGAGCCGCTGTAGTCGATCCAGCGCACCGCCCGCCGGCCGAAACTCGTCACCCGCGAGTTCTCCACGGCCCGCAGGAGGACGGCGGGCGCCGCGGTGAGCACGTCGGCGCCGGTGCCGCGCCACGACGCCGCGTCGGTGCTCCCGGTCAACAGGACCGTTCCGCCCACCACCAGCGTCGAGAGCAATTCGACGAGCGAACCCACGGTATGCAGTTCGGGTTCGACGAGCAGATTCCGCAGTCCCTCGGAGCTGAACCCGCGCGCGTGGAGCACGGATTCGATGGTCGAGAGGACGTTCTCGTTGCTCAGCTCCACGCCCTTCGGGGACTCCGACGGTCCGGGCGTGTACGACAGCAGCACCAGCTCGTCGGGGCTCGCGCCGTCGTCGATGAACGAGATTCCTTCCGGCAGTTCGCCGTCGAGGATCAGCACCGACTCGCTGTCGGCGAGCACCTCGCCGGTCCGCGCGTCGTCGAGTGCCGGGCTCACCCCGACCGGAACGCCGCCGGCCAGCAACACCCCGAGGAAGGCCTCGACCCAGCGGACCCCCATGGGCTGCCGGACGGCGACCCGGTCGCCGATCTCGACGCCCTTCGACTTCAGCCCGCCGGCCACCCGCGCCGCGGACGTCCACAGTTGCGAGAACGTGAGCGACCGGCCACCGTCCTCCTCGACGGCGACCCGGCCCGCGTAGCGGTGTACCGAGATGTCGAGCAGCTCGGTGAGCGACGGGTTGAGCCCGCCGTACCGGAGCAGGCCGTCGCGACCACGGACCACCCGGTCGTCGTGGAAGAAGGGACCACTACTCGGGTACTCGACGAGGGACGACGGCATCTGCACCTCCGCTGACGACACTGCTGCGCGACCGGGACGTTGCCACGACTATATGACGCCCGTCACAGTTGCGGGGAGCGGATCGCCGACGCCTACTGTCCGCGGTACGTCGCCTTGCCCGGTCCGACGTCGAGGAAGCTGCGGACCGCACCCCGGAGGTCTTCGGTCTCGAACAGCGCACCCGACACGTCGGGCGTGATCGAGTCGGCGTGCGCGATTCCACCCGACCGCCACGCGGAGATGATCTGCTTCGTGGCGTCGTGTGCGCGCGTCGGCCCGTCCGCCAGGCGTGCGACGAGGGCGCGTGCCTCCGCGTCGACATCCTCGTGGACGGCGTTGACCACACCCCAGTCGCGCAGCGTCGCGGCGTCGTACAGGTCGCCGGTCATTACCAGCTCCCGGGCGCGGCCGGACCCCGCCCGCTCGGCCAGCCGCTGCGGACCGCCCATCGACGGGGTCAGCCCCACCACGGTCTCGACCAGTCCGAACTTCGCCTTCGGTGCGGCGAGGATGATGTCGCAGGCGAGCGCGATCTCGAAGGCCGCGGTCAGCGTCAGTCCGTGCGCCGAGTACACGACAGGGCACGGCAGCGCCTCGAGCGGATGGCAGATCTCGGCGAACAGCTCCTGCCACAGATCCGCGCCCTGTTCCGCGGTGAGCCCGTCGAACACGTGGACGTCCACCCCCGCGGAGACCACCTTGCCCTCGGCGCGCAGCAGCACCGCGCGCGGCGGATTCTCGGCGAGCGCCGCGACGTCGGCCTGCACGGCGTCGAACATCGCCTGATCGAAGAGGTTCAGCGCGCCGTGGGCGAACGTCAGGATCGCGATCTCGGCGCCGGCGTCGGTACGGACACGCTCGAGTCGGGTGGGATGCGCCGCAGCGGCAGGCTCAGTCATGCCGCCAGACTGCCACACGCGTTCCGCCTACGATCGGGGTGTGGACTCGCTGCGCGCGGCGCTGGCCGACGCCGTCGGAGAACGGTTCGTGACCGTGGACGCGGACGTGCTCGCAGCCCGCGCCACCGACCACACGGGACGCTACAGCGGGCGGGCGAGCGCACTCGCCCGGCCCGCGGATGCCGCGGAAGTCTCGGCCGTGCTGGGCATCTGCCGCCGAGCGGGTGTGAAGGTCACCGTGCAGGGTGGCCGGACCGGACTCGAAGCGGGCACGGTTCCCGAGTACGACGACGTGCTGCTGTCGACGGAACGGCTGACCGCGGTCGGCGCCGTCGACCGCGAGAACCTGCGTGTCACCGTCGGCGCCGGGGTCACCCTCGCGACGCTCCGGCACGCCGCGTCCGACGCGGGACTGCTGTTCGGCGTCGACATCGCCTCCCGCGATACCGCGACGATCGGCGGCATGGTGTCGACCAATGCCGGTGGGCTGCACACCGTGCGGTACGGCCACATGTCCGCGCAGGTGCTGGGCCTGGAGGTGGTGCTCCCCGACGGGGCGATCGTGCGGCGCAGCATGCGGGTGGGCGCCGAGAACTGCGGATACGATCTGCCCGCGCTGTGGGTCGGCAGCGAGGGCACTCTCGGCGTGGTCACGACCGTCGATCTCGCGCTCCGCCCCGTATCGGAGTTCCGCGTGACGGCCCTCGCCGGCTTCACACAACTGCCCGGGTTGATCGACGCGGCTCGCGTCGTCCGGCGGCTCGAGGGGGTGGACGCCGTGGAGATGCTCGACGGCCGCGGGCTCGAATTGGCCTCCTCGCGGCTGGGTTTCGCAGTTCCCACGGGCCTACCGTGGTATCTCCTCGTCGAGCTGGCCGGCCACCGCGACCTCACCGACGAGCTGGCGGAGGCGCTGGAGCAGTGCGCTCCCGACGACGAACCCGCCGTCGGGATCGATCCCGCAGGCCGCGCCCGGGTGTGGTCGGCGCGGGACGCGTTCGCGGACGTGGTCGGACTGTTCGGACCCCCGCTGAAGTTCGACGCCGCCCTCCCGCTGGACACCCTCGCCGCATTCGTCGCCGACGCGGTCGCAATGGTGACGAGCCGGGAACCCGACGCGATCCCGGTGTTCTTCGGGCACGTCGCCGACGGCAACGTCCACCTCAACGTCCTGCGCTGCCCCGACGAGTCCGTGCTGTACCGGCCGGTCACGGAACTGATCCGCGATCACGGCGGCAACATCGCCTCCGAGCACGGCGTCGGCGCACACAAGCGCAACTATCTGGACCTCGCCCTCAGCCGCGAGGACATCACCGCGATGTGGACGATCAAGCAGGCGTTGGATCCCGCGGACTACCTCAACCCTGCAGTGATGTTTCCCGACTGGCTGCGTCGCCCGCACTGACTCCGGGCTTCTTCTCGCGCAACGGTCGCGCGAAGCACACCGAGGCGACGAACCCGACAAGCAGGACGGCGGCGGGCAGCCAGATCGACTGCGACATCGCCGTCGCGAACGGTTCCTTCACGAACTCGGGCATCTCCCCCACACCGGCCTCCTGGCTGTCGGCGTTCAGTCCCTGCGCGGACAGGCGGGCCGTGATGAGTGCGCCGATCGCGGCGCTGCCGAGCACGGCGCCGACCTGGCGGGTGGTGTTGTAGACGCCTGCTCCGGCGCCCGCCTGATGGGGTGGAAGGTTGTGCGTGGCCGTGGCGGCGAGCGGCGACCAGATACACGCGTTGGCGAGGCCGATCAGTCCGATGGGCAGCAGCAGCTTCCAGATCGCCACGTCCGGTGACATGACCATGGACAGCCAGCCGAGTGCGACCGAGAACAGCAGGAATCCGGCGCCCGCGATGTACCGCGGGTGGGTGCGGTCCACGAGCTTGCCGATGAACGGAGCGAACACGCCGGTGAGGACGGCCATGGGCACGAGCAGCAGGGCCGACCGTGTGGGCGACAGACCCCGCACCGCCTGAGTGTAGAACATCAGCGGCAGGACCATCGCGGTGATCGCGAATCCCATCGAGGTGATCGCCACGTTGGCGAGCGAGAAGTTGCGGTCCTTGAACAGGCCCAGCGGCAGGAGCGGCTCGTTCTTGTTCCAGGACTGGTACCAGACGAAGACACCGAGCAGGACGAGGCCGGCGCCGATCGATGCCAGCACGGTCTCCGACCAGTCGTAGGAGCTGCCTTCCTGGATTCCGAACACGAGGAAGAACATGCCGAGCGCGCTGAGGACCACCCCGGGGATGTCGAACTTGTGCTCGTGGGTCTCGAGCGACGGCACCAGTCGCCAGGCCAGCACGAACGCGATCACGCCGACGGGGACGTTGACGATGAAGATCCACTCCCAGCCGAGATTGTCCACGAGCACACCGCCCGCGAGCGGTCCCACCAGGGTGGCGACCCCGGCGACGGCGCCCCACAGACCCATCGCGGTGCCGCGGCGGTCCGGCGGGAACGTGCGGGTGATGACGGCCATCGTCTGCGGCGTCATCAGTGCGGCGCCCAGTCCTTGGAAGACCCGGGCGACGATGAGCATGGTGATGGTGCCGGACAGTCCGCACCACAGCGACGCCCCGGTGAACAGGACGAGCCCGATCAGGTAGATGTTCTTGGGCCCGAACCGATCACCGAGGCGACCGGTGACCAGCAGCGGCACCGCGTACGCCAGCAGGTACGCGCTGGTGACCCAGACGACCTTGTTGATGTCGGTGTGCAGGTCGTTCATGATCGCCGGGTTGGCCACCGCGACGATGGTGCTGTCGACGAGGATCATGAAGAAGCCGATGACGAGGGCCCACAGCGCCGGCCAGGGATTTCGGTGCTCGGGTGGCGACGTGGGTGGTGCGGTGCGCTCGGTGTCCATCATCAATCCTTTGCTGAACCGGATGGGATCCGGCGTGAGTGTGTGAGTCGTTCGAGAAGTTCCGGCGAAAGCCACGGGAGGGCTCCGGAGTCGATGTCGGCCACCAGGGCGCTGAGCCATTCGTGCTCCGCGCGGGCGACGGTGACGAGAAATTCGTTGCCGAGGAGGAAGATCCTGGGGGTCTCGGTGGAACAGGCGAGGGCGGCGGCGGCCTCGAGTTCGTCGATCTCGCGGGTGAGGTGATCGAGCCGTTCCCGGAGCAGTTCCACGACGGTGGGCGCGTCGACGTTGTGCGCCTCCGCCAGCGCGAGGGGAAACTGCGGGTACTCGTGCACCGGGGTGGCGAGCATGTCGCTCACCCGTTGGACGAGCGCTTCCCGACCCGCATCCGTGACCTCGTACATGGTGCGTTCGGGCCGGTTTCCCGCCCGGTCGGTACCGGTGGTGCGCACCAGTCCTTCACCTTCGAGCCTGCTCACGGTGTGGTACAGCGACCCCGGCCGGATCTTCACGACGCGTCCACGCCGGACGGCGGCGAGTTGGTACATCTCGTACGGATGCATCGTCCGCTCACACAGCAGACCGAGGATGGTGACACCGAGCGGCGTGAGTGCCACGGTCACCACCTCCACTACTCCAAGTCGAATACTCCACGTGGAATATACCGTCCGGGTTGACGGGGAACAAGCGGTTACCGTGGGTCCCGTGGACTCCCATCACCTCGACATCATTCGACTCGCCTGGTCACGCGAACTGGGATTGCCCGACGACGCACTGTCCACCCGGCCGGACGCCGACGACCGCGCGGTCCGGGTGGACGACGACACGGACACGATCCGATTCCTGCGCCTGGGCGAGACGTCCGCGCTCGTCGGCCCGCGGTGGGCGATCGAGCGTGCCGACGGGCACACATCGGGGGAACTGACCGAATCCGCGACCCTGCTCGCCCTCACCCAGGATCGGTCCGGACGGTGCGCCGGTCCCGTGGTGCTCGCGTTCGGCACCGACTACCAGGAACCCGCGACCGGGCAGCCACCGCTCGTCTCCCACGAACACGACCACGTCCGGCAGGTCGAGGAGGCGTGTCCCCCGGACGACGTCACCGAGGCCCATCTGGGTGACCGCGACCGATGGTTCACGATTCTCGACGACGCGGAGCAACCGGTCAGCTCCGCCGGGTACGCCGAGTTCCAGGGTTTCCTCGCCGATGTCGGTGTCCTGACCGCTCCGGCGTTCCGGCGCCGGGGGCTGGGCGCCGCGGTCGCCGGGATCGCCACCGACGACGCACTCGACAGCGGCCTGATCGCCCAATGCCGTTCACCCCGCGACAATCTGGCCTCGCGCGCGCTCGCTGCCCGAGCCGGGTACCGGGAACTGGGAACGTATGCCGCGGTCACGATCTCCCGAAGTACGCTCTGAGAGACATCGAAAGACGGGGACGAGTCGACCATGACAGACCGAACGGCAGAACCGCACAGCACGGAAGGCGCCTACGTCGAATCCGGCGCCGAGTTCACGCGCGACACCCACTACATCCCCACCCGCATCACGGCCGACGGCCGTGACGGCTATCCGGTCGAACCGGGCCGCTACCGCCTCGTCGCCGCCCGGGCGTGCCCGTGGGCCAACCGCGCGATCATCGTCCGGCGACTGCTCGGACTCGAGGACGTGTTGTCGATGGGGCTGTGCGGCCCCACCCACGACAAGCGCAGCTGGACTTTCGATCTCGATCCGGACGGGCTCGACCCCGTGCTGAAGATCCCGCGCCTGCAGGACGCGTACTTCGCACGTTTCCCGGACTACCCCCGCGGCATCACCGTGCCCGCGATCGTCGACGTCCCGACCGGGCAGGTGGTCACCAACGACTACCCGCAGATCACCCTCGATCTGTCCTCGGAATGGACGCGATACCACCGCGAGGGCGCGCCCGACCTCTACCCCGAGCCGCTGCGCGACGAGATCGACGAGGTCGCCGATCTCGTGTTCCGCGACGTCAACAACGGGGTGTACCGGTGCGGCTTCGCCGGGTCCCAGGAGGCGTACGAATCCGCGTACGACCGCCTGTTCGCCCGCCTCGACTGGCTCGAGGACCGTCTGGCCGACCGCAGGTTCCTCGTCGGCGACACGATCACCGAGGCCGACGTGCGACTGTTCACCACCCTGGCCCGGTTCGACGCGGTCTATCACGGACACTTCAAGTGCAATCGGAACAAACTCGACGAGATGCCCGTGCTGTGGAGCTACGCCCGCGATCTCTTCCAGACACCCGGGTTCGGCGACACCATCGACTTCACCCAGATCAAGCAGCACTACTACATCGTGCACACCGACATCAATCCCACCCGGATCGTGCCGAAGGGTCCCGACCTGTCCGGCTGGCTCGAGCCGCACGGGCGTGAACAACTCGGCGGCAGGCCGTTCGGGGACGGCACGCCGCCACCTCCGCCGAGGCCCGGCGAGGAGGTTCGGCCGGGCACGGGGCGTGATCGGGCGGTCTACGCGCCGGTGTAGGTGCCGAAACTCCAGAACACACCCTCGGGGTCGCGGCAGGTGAAGCCGCGCGATCCGTAGTCCTCGTTCCGCAGTCCGCGGACGATCGTGGCACCGGCGGCCACGGCGCGCTCGTGGAGCGCGTCGGGGTCGTCGACGACGAGGTACACCGAGCCCGTCCCCGGCGGCAGGTCGCTGATGACCGAGTCCTCGCTGGGCGAACCGAGCATGATCCCGCCGCCCTTCGGCCAGCCGAGTTCTGCGTGATCGACCCGGTCGCCCTCGCCGTACACCGCGTTCTCGGCGAACCCGAAGGCGTCGACGAGGAAGCGAATCGCGGCGCGCGCGTCGCGGTAGACGAGCGTGGGCCATACACATGTGGTGTGCGTCGAAGTAGTCATGTCCTCACTCTGCGCCGTCGTCGTGGTAGGGGTCTTGGACGAATGAGAACGGGTCGATCTCGCGCCACCGCGACGGTGCGACGCCCGCGAGGTCGCGCCAGTCCCGCGCCATGTGGGCCTGGTCGTAGTACCCGCACACCACGGACACGTCGGCGAGCGTCGCCCCGGCGGCACCCTTGAGCATCCGGTGCGAACGATGAAACCGGGACAACCGCACCACGTCCTTGGGCGTCACGCCGTACTCCGCGACGAACTTGTTCACCAGATGCCTTCGGCTCCAGCCGACCTCGCGCGCGACCTCGCCGACCCGGATACCGCCGTCGGCGACGAGCAGATGCCAGGCGCGGGTGAGGTGCGGGTCGATCTCCGCCGGCTCCGCGCGGCGCGTCAGGACCTCGTTGAGGATCGCGAACCGCTCGTCCCAGCCGGGTTCGCGCGACAGCCGTTCGGTCAGTTCCCCCGCGTCGGGACCGAGCAGTTCCTCGAGTCCGACGACCCAGGCGCCGAGGGCGGCGGTGGGCACCCCCAGCAGCGACCGGGCGCCGAGGGGACTGAGCGCCAGCTGGACGCCGTGCTGGTTGCCGTCGTGCCGGATCGTTACCGGCGCCGTCGCGATGCCGCTGGCCAGAGTGTCGAAACGACCGGGCGCCTGCTCGGGCGTCGCCTGGGCGGCGATGTCGAGCGGCTCGTCGATCGTCACGATCACCGTGAGGCACGGCGACGGCAGACCGAGGTGGATCCCGGGCTCGAATCCGGCCAGCCGGTAGCCGTCGTATCCCGTGACCAGCGCGCGCAACGGTTCCGCCGGGCGCCGGGAGGCCCCGGACGACACCGCGGTATCGCTGTCTGCGACGCTCACGAAACCAGCCTAGGCAACGGCGCCGACACCGGCCACAGCGTTCACTCACATACAGTCGGTGCCAGCACACTCGAAGCACACGGCGAGACGGGAGCCCCGATGGCTGGCAATGGTGGACCGGTGGAGAAGGTACTGGTCTCGGTCCTCGACAACGGAAGCCGTCTCCAGGCTCCCGCGGTGGCCAAGTACGTCGAATGGGTCCGGCGCTCGCACCCCGGTGAGTCGCCCGCACAGATCGTCGAGCGGATGGAGAAGATGTTCCTTCTGGCCGTGACGGGCAGCGGCAGCGCAGTCGGGGCCACCGCCGCCATTCCAGGGGTCGGGACCGTCGCGTCCATCGCCGCGGTGGGCGCCGAATCGGCGTTCTTCCTGGAAGCGGCGGCGCTGCTCACTCTCGCGGTCGCGTCGGTGCACGGCATCTCCGCCGCCGACCACCAGCAGCGGCGTGCGCTGGTCCTGTCGGTGGCGCTCGGCGAATCGGGCATGGAGATCGTCCAGAAGGCGACGGGCGTGACGGCGAAGAACTGGGCGAGCGCCATCACGAGCCGCATCCCCGGCCCCACCATGAAGGGCATGAACAGCACCCTGGTCCGCAAGTTCATCACCAAGTACGCCGCCCGCCGCAGCGCGCTGATCCTCGGCAAACTCGTGCCCGCAGGCATCGGCGCGGCCATCGGCGGCGCAGGCAACCGGGCCATCGGCAAGGGCGTCGTCAAGAACGCGCGCGAAGCGTTCGGGCCCGCCCCGGCCCACTGGCCGGACGAACTCCGCGCGATCGAAGCGTGACCTAGTGGGCGAAGTGCTGTTCCGTCGAACGCCCGCCACCCTTCTCGCGGAGTTCGGCGCACACTTCCTCAATCGCCTCGGCGACGAGGGATCCGAGATCGGCGCTGAAGCCCTCGCGTACGACGATGCGCAGGACCGCCACGTCCTCCGCATCGGCGGGCATCGTGTAGGCGGGCACCTGCCACCCCCGCGCCCGCAATTCGTGTGACACGTCGAAGACCGTGAACCCGGGGTCGCCGGCGAGTTCGAACGCCACCACCGGAATGTCGGTGCCGTCCGTGATCAGGGTGAAGCCGTCGATCTCGGCGATGCGTCTGCCCACGCGAACTGCGGTGTCGCGCAGCGTCTCCATGATCGACCGGTAGCCGGCCCGCCCGAGTCGCAGGAAGTTGTAGTACTGACCCACCACCTGATTGCCGGGCCGCGAGAAGTTCAGGGTGAACGTCGGCATGTCGCCGCCCAGGTAGTTGACCCGGAACACCAGCCCCTCGGGAAGATGCTCACGGTCACGCCACACCACGAACCCGATCCCCGGATACGTCAACCCGTACTTGTGACCACTCACGTTGATCGAGGCCACGCGCGGAACCCGGAAGTCCCACAACAACTCCGGTTGCAGGAAGGGAACGACGAAGCCACCGCTCGCCGCGTCCACGTGGATCGGGACGTCCGGGCCGCCGGACGCGGCGAGTTCGTCGAGAGCGTCCGCGATCGCGGCCACCGGCTCGAGCTCCCCCGTATAGGTGGTGCCCACGATCACGACCGCTCCGATCGTGTTCTCGTCGACCGCCTCCCGCACCTGCTCCGGCGTGATGACGTAGCGGCCCTTCTCCATCGGCAGGTACTTCGGCTCCACGTCGAAGTAGCGGCAGAACTTCTCCCACACCACCTGGACGTTGCTGCCGAGTACCAGATTCGGTCGCGCAGTGTCCTTCCCGGCCGCCTCCCGCTTCGCCCGCCACAGCCACTTGAGCGCGAGACCACCGAGCATGACCGCCTCGCTCGAACCGATCGTCGAGACGCCGGTGGCGCTGGACGGGTCGGTGGTCGACAGGTCGGGAGCGTGGAACAGATCGGCCACCATCGACACGCAGCGGGACTCGATCGCCGCGGTCGCGGGATACTCGTCCTTGTCGATCATGTTCTTGTCGAACGTCTCGGCCATCAGTTTGTCGGCCTCGGGATCCATCCACGTGGTGACGAACGTGGCCAGATTCAGCCGCGAACTGCCGTCGAGCATCAACTCGTCGTGGATGAACCGATAGGCGGCCTCGGGATCGGTTTCCTCGTCCGGCAGCCGCAGCGCCGGAAACGGATCGATCGAGAGGCGCCCCGTGTACGCGGGGGAAATGACGTCGCGATGGTGATGGTGGTGGTGCTTGCTCATGTGCGTCCCCAATCAAGTGGTTTCAGCATGCGCCGTCGCAGACGCCCTGTACGTCAGTTGGTGAATCTCGGCACGGCAGCCCAGTAGGGTCGAAACAGTTCCATTCGATTGTGGCAGGGGAGGACGGGTTGACCACACCAATCCCGGGAAGTTTCACGGCGCCGATCGAGGTGCGGGGGCTGTCGAAGCGTTTCAAGAACGTGGACGCGGTCACGGACCTCAGCTTCACCGTGCCGCAGGGATCGATCACCGGATTCCTCGGGCCCAACGGGTCGGGTAAAACCACGACATTGCGGATGATCCTCGGTCTCGTGAAGCCGACGGCCGGCACCTCCACGGTCGCCGGTGTCCCGATCCGCCTCCTCGTCGACCCCGCGCGCACGATCGGTGCCGTCCTGGACTCGCAGAGCCTGCACCCCAACCGGACGGCACTCGACCACCTGAAGGTGTACGCGTCCGCGATCCGTGTACCGGACGCACGCGCACAACAGGTGCTCGCGCTCGTCGGGCTCGAGGACGTTGCCGGGCGCAAGGCGGGCGGCTTCTCACTCGGCATGCGTCAGCGGCTGTCGCTGGCGACGGCGCTGCTGGGCGATCCGCGCATCCTGATCCTCGACGAACCGGCCAACGGACTCGACCCCGAGGGCATCGCCTGGCTCCGCGAGTTCCTCAAGGGCTTCGCCGCATCCGGCCGGACCGTGCTGATCTCGAGCCACATCCTCCGCGAAGTGGAGCAGACCGTCGACAATCTCGTGATCGTCAGCCGCGGGTCCCTCGTCTATCAGGGACGGATGGAGGAGCTGCGCAAGTCGCAGCAGAGCCGGCTGCTGGTCGCGTCCTCGAGCCCGCCCGCGCTGGCGACCGCCCTGGCCGCCAGGGGCATCGTCGATGCCCGGTCGCTCGTGGACGGGCGCCTCGCCGTCGTCGGCGCGTCCCTCGAACTCGTCGAGTCCGTCGCCGCCGAAGCCGGGGTCACGATTTTCGGCGCCGCCGGTGATCACATCGACCTCGAGCAACTCTTCCTGTCGATGACCGCAGGCCAGTACGTGGCCGGCGCGAGCGCCGCGGCGCCCGCGGGGTACGGCCCACCGCCGGCGTACGCGCCCCAGCCCGGGTACGCACCTCCCGGGTACGCCCCGCAGCCGGGTTACGGTCCGCCTCCCGGGTACGCCCCGCCACCGGGCTACGGTCCACCACCCGCACACCCCCAGCACGGTCCGATGTCCGGAGGTCCGCGATGACAGCGTTGCTCACCGCGGAATTCCGCAAGGTCACCACACTGCGCTTCTGGTGGATGCTCGGTCTCGCACCACTGATCGTCGGGATGTTCTCGAGCGCGATCACCCTGCCGGTGATGCGTGCGTTCACCGACGCGTTCGAGGCCGATCCGAGCGAGGCCAACCTCGCCGCCACCCTGTTCGGCCTGGCGGTCGCGGTTGCCCTCGTCGTCCTGTTCGCCGCACTCTTCGGGGCGGTGAACGTGGGCACGGAATTCCGGTACAAGACGCTCACCACCACATTCCTCACCGCTCGCGGCCGGGACGGGGTGATCGGCACCAAGCTCGCCGTCACCGCGGCCTTCGGCTTCTTCTACTGCCTCGTGGTGGAGGTGGTCAGCGTCGCCCTGCTGCTGACGTTCGGCGGTGACACCTTCGAACTGCGCGGATCCCTGTTCGCCACGCTCGGGGCGGCCCTGATCTGCGGGGCGCTGTGGGCGCTCATCGGCGGCGGCGTGTCGATGCTCACCGGCTCGTCCGTCGGAAGCTGCATCGCCCTCGTGGTCTGGTACACCCTCGGCGAGATGATCCTCCGGTCGATCCTCAGCGGGATCGGCATCGGCTCCGTCGGAAGTGTCCTCCCCGTGTCCGCCACCCTCGGGACGGTCGCGAACGCGGCCGCGGGCAACGAGATCGACTGGCTGACGCTCTGGCCCACCGCGCCCCTCGCCCTGATCGTGTGGACCGCGGTCTTCGTCGGTGGCGGCTGGGCGCTCACCCGGCAGCGCGACATCACCTGACACCGCGCCGGGTGCCGCTCCTGTCGGTACCCGGCGCTAACGTGGATCCAGTGGCAAGTGAGAGTGCGTCCGGTTCGGTGATCGAACGGGAGCAGACGCTGGAGCAGGATCAGGCACGGCCGGGCTGGATTCGACGGCTGAGCGGTGAGTGCTGGGCGCACCGCCGCGTCGCACTCGGCGCCCTGTCCGTGACGGTCGTCGCCGCCGGGATCGACATCTCGTTCCCCCTCCTCACCAAGTACGCGGTCGACGCCGCCGGCTCGGGTCGCGACACCCAGGTGATCGGCATCGCCGCGCTGCTCATCGCACTGCTCGCGTGCGTCCGCTTCGGCTGCCAGTACGGCCGCCGGATGCTCGCCGGGAAGCTTTCGCTCGACGTCCAGCACGACCTGCGGCTCGGCCTGCTGGGTGCGCTGCAACGGCTCGACGGGCGGGGGCAGGATCAGATCCGCACCGGCCAGGTGGTCTCCCGGTCCATCACCGACCTCCAGCTGGTGCAGGGCCTGCTCGCCATGGTCCCGTTGTCGGCGGGCGCGTTGCTCCAATTCGTCCTCGCGCTCGGCATCATGGCCTGGCTGTCACCGCTGCTGACCGTCGTCGCGCTGGTGATCGTCCCCGCGGTGTGCCTCGTCGTGTACGCGATGCGCCCGAAACTGTTCGCGGCCACCTGGTCGGCGCAGCAGCGGGCGGCCGACCTCGCGCAGCACGTCGAGGAGACCGTCACCGGTGTCCGCGTCGTCAAGGGGTTCGGCCAGGAGCGCCGGGCCGTCGACCAGCTCGAAGACCACAGCCGCACGCTGTACGCCGAACGCCTGCGGGCCGCCCGGATCAATGCACGCTTCGCGCCGACCATGGCGGCACTGCCCCAGCTGGGTCTCGTGGGCGTCATCGCGGTCGGCGGTTACCTCGCCCTCCACGGCTCCATCACGATCGGCACGTTCCTCGCCTTCGCCACGTACGTCGCCACGATGACCGGCGTCACCCGCACGCTGTCGTCGGTCGTGATCATGGCCCAGCTGTCCAGGGCGGCCGTCGAGCGCGTGTACGAGGTGATCGACGCCGAACCGGAGGTCGCGGACCCGCCGCACCCCACCGCACTGCCCGGCGGACCGCTGGGTGTGGATCTGCGCTCGGTCACGTTCGGATTCGAATCGGATCGGCACATCCTCTGCGGACTCGACCTGCGCATCGCGCCCGGCGAGACGGTCGCGGTGGTCGGGACGGCCGGCTCCGGCAAGACCGCGCTGTCACTGCTGCTCCCCCGCTTCTACGCCCCGTCCTCGGGTTCCGTGTCCCTCACGTCGGGGGGCGAGTCGTTCGACGTCGCACACCTGAGCGCCGAGCAGTTGCGCGAAGCCGTCGGCCTCGTGTTCGACGAGCCGTTCCTCTTCTCCGACACCATCGCGGCCAACATCGCCCTCGGCAGGCCCGACGCCAGCGCCGAGGAGATCCGTGCCGCCGCCGACATGGCCGCCGCCGACGAGTTCGTCTCCGCGTTGCCGGACGGCTACGACACAGTGGTCGGCGAACGGGGTCTCACACTCTCCGGCGGGCAGCGGCAGCGGATCGCGCTCGCACGCGCACTCCTCACCGACCCGCGGGTGCTGATCCTCGACGACGCGACCTCCGCCGTCGACGCCACCACCGAGGCGTCGATCTTCGCGGCGCTGCGCGCGAATCGCGGCCGGACGGCGCTGATACTGGCGCATCGCCGTTCGACACTGTCGCTCGCCGACCGCGTCGCCGTGCTCGACGGCGGACGGATCGTCGATTCCGGGACGGTCGCCGAACTCGACGAGCGGTGCCCGCTCTTCCGCGCACTGTTCTCCTCCCCCGACAGCGCAGGTCCCATCGACGTCAGCGTCCCCGCCCCGAGCGAGCCGATGCCGTATCAGCGCATGCCGTCCGAGTCCGAGTTGTGGCCGGAGGACGCCGAGGAGTGGGACGTGCCCGTCGCGTCCGCCTCGTCCGGCCGCACCCCGGCTCCCGGCGCGGGCCCCGGCGGCGGCCGTGCCGCAGGCGGACCGATGGCGGGAGCACTGGGCAACGTGGCCGCGACCCCGGAACTCCGGCAGGCCGTGAACGCGCTTCCGCCCGCCGTCGAGAGCCCGGGCATCGACACCCGGAACCTGCGCCTGCCCGAGCCCGACTTCCGGCTGTCGCGGATCCTGCGACCGGTCCGCGCCCTCCTCGTCGCCGTCGTCGTCTGCCTCGCGCTCGACTCGCTCGCCGGGATCGCGTTCCCCTCGATCGTCCGGTTCGCGATCGACCGCGGTGTCGTCCCGCAGGACTCCGCCACGCTCTGGACCGCGGCGGGGGTCGGCGTCGCCCTCGTGGTCGCCGGCTGGCTCGTCGTCGCCCTGATGACGGTCCTCACCGCCCGGGCGGGGGAACGTGTGCTGTTCGGGCTGCGGGTGCGCAGTTACGCCCACCTGCAGCGGCTCGGGCTCGACTACTACGAGCGCGAACTGTCCGGCCGCATCATGACGCGGATGACCACCGACGTCGACGCGTTGTCGTCGTTCATCCAGACGGGGATGTCCACCGCCGTGGTGAGTGTCCTGACGGTCCTCGGTATCTCCGTCGCCCTCGTCGCCACCGACGTCACGCTGGCGCTGGTGGCGCTCGCCGTCATCCCACCGCTCGTCGTCGCGACGCTGATCTTCCGCCGGATCTCCTCGGTGGCGTACACGGTCTCGCGTGAGCGGATCTCGCTCGTCAACGCCGACTTCCAGGAGAACATCGCCGGGCTCCGCGCCGCCCAGGCGTACCGCCGCGAAGGGTTCGCCGCCCGCCGGTTCGCCGAGCGGGCCGACAGCTACCGGCGCAGCCGGATGCGGTCACAGCGGGCGATCTCGCTGTACTTCCCGTTCATCGCGTTCCTCTCGGACCTCGCCCTGGCCGCCGTGGTGTTCGTTGGTGCGCGCCAGGTAGCGGGCGGCGACACGACGACCGGGACGCTCGTCGCCTTCGTGCTGTACCTCGGGCTGCTGTTCGGGCCCATCCAGCAGCTGTCGCAGGTGTTCGACGGGTACCAGCAGGCCAGTGTGGGTCTGCTCCGGATCGGGGATCTGCTCCGCACACCCAGTTCCATCGAGCGGGCGACCTCGCGCGAGAACCTCCAGCCGATCCACGGGCACCTGCGCGGCGAGCTGTGCCTGCGGGACGTCGGGTTCCGCTATCAGGGCGCGGACAGCGACGCCCTGACCGACATCGATCTGCACATCCCCGCCGGCACCACCGTCGCCCTGGTCGGCCGGACCGGTGCGGGCAAGTCGACCATCGTGAAACTGCTCGCCCGGTTCTACGACCCGACGTCCGGCGCGGTGCTCGTCGACGACGTGGACCTCCGCCGGTACCCGCTCGGCGCGTACCGCGGACGGCTCGGCGTCGTCCCCCAGGAAGCCCATCTGTTCACCGGGACCGTCGCCACGAATATCGCGTACGGCCGCCCGGATGCGAGCCGCGAGGAGATCGAGGATGCCGCCCGCGCGGTCGGAGCGCTGGGCACGATCGCCGGATTCCGGGGTGGGATGCATCACCCCATCGGCGAGCGCGGGCAGGGACTGTCGGCGGGCCAGCGCCAGCTGATCGCGCTCGCCCGGGCCGAGCTGGTCGACCCCGATCTACTGCTGCTCGACGAAGCGACCGCGACGCTCGATCCGGCCACCGAGCAGGTAGTTCTCGAGGCGAGCAGCCGCGTGACCCGCACCCGGACGTCGGTGGTGGTGGCCCACCGACTGGCCACCGCGGCCCGGGCAGATGTGATCCTCGTCATCGACAAGGGGCGGGTGGTCGAAACCGGATCGCACGCCACCCTGCGCTATGCCGGTGGCCACTATTCGGGACTGTGGGATGCGGCGGAGACCGGGTCGGGGAATAATCGCGGGGCGAGAACCGTCATCGATGGTGACCCCATCGGTTGGCCGTGAGACAGCTCACACGTGCAGGCCTGGCGATCTACACGTCACACGCGAGGGCTAGTCTCATGTATATAGGCGCTCTGATCGGGTACCGAAATAGAAACGAGGCGAACACCTGCCGTGAGCAGCAGCTCTACATCCCAGTTCGGACAGAACCAGTGGTTGGTTGACGAGATGTACCAGCGTTTCCAGGACGATCCGTCGTCCGTGGACGCGAGTTGGCACGAATTCCTGACGGATTACTCTCCCGACGCCGCCGCCAAGGCAGGCGCAGCCAACGGACAAGGCACGAACGGCACCACCACCGCCGCACCTGCTGCCGCTCCCTCCGCCAAGGCGTCGACTCCCCCGGTTCCCGAGTCCGAGACCGCACCCAAGCCTCAGACCAAGGCGGCCAACGGCGCCGCGCCGAAGACTGCACCCAACGGTGCAGCTCCGAAGGCTGCTGCCCCGAAGACCGAGGCCCCCAAGAAGGCCGCACCCGCGAAGGAGACCGCGGCGAAGGACGCGAAGGCGTCCGCTCCCGCGCCTGCAGTAGAAGAGTCGAAGGTTCTCCGCGGCGCAGCTGCTGCCGTCGCCAAGAACATGTCGGCCTCGCTGGCCATTCCGACCGCCACCAGCGTTCGCGCCATCCCTGCGAAGCTGATGTTCGACAACCGGATCGTCATCAACAACCACCTCGCCCGTACCCGCGGCGGCAAGATCTCGTTCACGCACCTGCTGGGTTACGCGATCGTTCAGGCGGTCAAGGCGTTCCCGAACATGAACCGGCACTTCGCCGAGATCGACGGCAAGCCCAACGCGGTCACCCCCGCACACACCAACCTCGGTCTGGCCATCGACCTGCCGGGCAAGGACGGCAGCCGGTCCCTCGTCGTCGCCGCGATCAAGAACACCGACACCCACAACTTCACGCAGTTCTACAGCGCCTACGAGGACATCGTCCGGCGCGCGCGTGACGGCAAGCTCACCGCCGAGGACTTCTCGGGTGTCACCATTTCGCTCACCAACCCCGGCGGCATCGGCACCGTGCACTCCGTGCCGCGACTGATGAACGGCCAGGGCGCCATCATCGGTGCCGGCGCGATGGAGTACCCCGCCGAGTTCCAGGGCGCGAGCGACGAGCGCCTCGCCGAGATCGGCGTCGGCAAGCTCATGACGCTGACCTCGACGTACGACCACCGCATCATCCAGGGTGCCGAGTCCGGCGACTTCCTCCGGACCATCCACAACCTGCTGATCAGCGACGAGTTCTACGACGAGATCTTCCACGCGCTGCACATCCCGTACGAGCCGGTCCGCTGGCGCAAGGACGTGCCCGAAGGCGCCGTCGACAAGAACACCCGTGTTCTCGAGCTGATCGCCGCGTACCGCAACCGTGGTCACCTGATGGCCGACACGGATCCGCTGCAGTTCGTCAAGGACAAGTTCCGCAGCCACCCGGACCTGGACGTCCGCACGCACGACCTGACCCTGTGGGACCTCGACCGCGAGTTCAAGGTCGGCGGCTTCCACGGCCAGGAGAAGATGAAGCTGCGCGACGTGCTCAGCGTGCTGCGTGACGCGTACTGCCGCCACGTCGGCGTCGAGTACACGCACATCCTGGAGCCGGAGCAGCAGCAGTGGCTGCAGGACCGGGTCGAGGCGCACCACGTCAAGCCCACGGTCGCTCAGCAGAAGTACATCCTGAGCAAGCTCAACGCTGCCGAGGCGTTCGAGACGTTCCTGCAGACCAAGTACGTCGGCCAGAAGCGCTTCTCCCTGGAGGGTGCCGAGTCCGTCATCCCGATGATGGACGCCGTCATCGACCAGGCCGCCGAGCACCAGCTCGACGAGGTCGTCATCGGCATGCCGCACCGCGGTCGCCTCAACGTTCTCGCGAACATCGTCGGCAAGCCGTACTCGAAGATCTTCACCGAGTTCGAGGGCAACATGAACCCGGCGGCCGCGCACGGCTCCGGCGACGTGAAGTACCACCTCGGCGCCGAGGGCACGTACATCCAGATGTTCGGCGACAACGACATCACCGTGTCGCTGACGGCCAACCCGTCGCACCTCGAGGCGGTCGACCCGGTCCTCGAGGGCCTGGTCCGCGCCAAGCAGGACATCCTCGACAAGGGCGAGGACGGCTTCACCGTCCTGCCGCTCATGCTGCACGGCGACGCCGCGTTCGCCGGTCAGGGTGTCGTGGCCGAGACGTTGAACCTGGCACTGCTGCGCGGGTACCGCACCGGCGGCACCGTGCACATCGTGGTCAACAACCAGGTCGGCTTCACCACCGCCCCGGAGCACTCGCGTTCGTCCGAGTACTGCACCGACGTCGCGAAGATGATCGGCGCGCCGATCTTCCACGTGAACGGCGACGACCCCGAGGCCTGCGTCTGGGTCGCCCAGCTCGCTGTCGACTTCCGGGAGAAGTTCCAGAAGGACGTCGTCATCGACATGATCTGCTACCGCCGTCGCGGTCACAACGAGGGCGACGACCCGTCGATGACGCAGCCGGCGATGTACGACGTGATCGACACCAAGCGCAGCGTTCGTAAGAGCTACACCGAATCCCTGATCGGCCGCGGCGACATCTCGCTGAAGGAAGCCGAAGACGCACTGCGCGACTACCAGGGCCAGCTGGAACGGGTGTTCAACGAGGTTCGCGAACTCGAGAAGTACACGCCGGAGCCCAGTGAGTCGGTCGAGCTCGACCAGGTGCTGCCCACGAAGTTGAAGACGTCCGTCGACGACTCGGTGCTCGAGCGGATCGGCGACGCGTTCGTCAACGTGCCCGAGGGCTTCACCGTGCACCCGCGCGTCAAGCCGGTCATCGAGAAGCGCCGCGAAATGTCCCGCGAAGGCAAGATCGACTGGGCCTTCGCCGAGCTGCTCGCGTTCGGTTCGCTGGTCGACCAGGGCAAGATGGTTCGCCTGTCCGGCCAGGATTCCAAGCGCGGCACGTTCACGCAGCGTCACTCGGTCCTGATCGACCGCAAGACGGGCGCCGAGTACACCCCGCTGCAGAACCTGGGCAGCGAGAACCCCGGCAAGTTCCTGGTCTACGACTCCGCACTCAGCGAGTTCGCCGCCGTCGGCTTCGAGTACGGCTACTCCGTGGGCAACCCGGACGCGCTCGTGCTGTGGGAGGCGCAGTTCGGTGACTTCGTCAACGGCGCGCAGTCGATCATCGACGAGTTCATCTCGTCCGGTGAGGCCAAGTGGGGCCAGCTGTCCGACGTCGTGCTGCTGCTGCCGCACGGCCACGAGGGTCAGGGTCCCGACCACACGTCCGGTCGTATCGAGCGCTTCCTGCAGTTGTGCGCCGAGGGTTCGATGACCGTGGCCGTGCCGTCCACCCCGGCCAGCTACTTCCACCTGCTGCGTCGTCACTCGCTCGACGGAATCCGCCGCCCGCTGGTCGTCTTCACACCGAAGTCGATGCTGCGGAACAAGGCCGCGGTCTCCGACGTCGAGGACTTCACCACCGGCAAGTTCCGCTCGGTGTTCGAGGAGCCCACGTACGAGACGGGCGACGCCGAACGCGACAAGGTGCGTCGTGTCCTCCTGGTCAGCGGCAAGCTGTACTGGGAGCTGCTGGCGAAGAAGCAGAAGGACAACCGCGAGGACATCGCGATCGTCCGCATCGAGCAGCTGTACCCGGTTCCGAGCCGTCGTCTCCGCGAGACGCTGGACCGCTACCCGAACGCCACCGAGTTCCGCTGGGTTCAGGAGGAGCCGGCCAACCAGGGTGCGTGGCCGTTCTTCGGTCTCGCTCTGCCCGAGTTGCTGCCCGACAAGCTGTCCGGAATCAAGCGCATCTCGCGTCGTTCGATGTCGGCACCGTCCTCGGGTTCGAGCAAGGTGCACGCTGTGGAACAGCAGGAGATCATCGACGAAGCGTTCAGCTGAGCGTTTGATTGACTGATCTGCCACTGAGCCGGGTCGAGTTCACTCCACGGAGCGGATTCGACCCGGCTTCGTGGTATCTGAACCTGCCCGCGGTGGCGGAACTGTGCGAGAACGGGCTGGCATTCGAGCGGCCCGTCACGGTGATCGTGGGTGAGAACGGGGTCGGGAAGTCGACGCTCGTCGAGTCGATCGCCGCGGCCTGGCAGGGCGGGTTCCGCGGGGCGCAGGACCGGTTGTGGTCGGCGGGATCCAGCCCCGAGGACGCGGACCTCGGCACTCATCTCACGTGTGTCGGCGCCCGGCCGCAGCCGTACGGCGGGTGTTTCCTGCGTGCCGAGTCGATGCATTCGTTGTTCGGTGCGGCCGACGAGTCACGGCCCCGAAACGACGATCAGTCGTTCAACCAGCTCTCGCACGGTCAGTCGTTCCTGCGGTACGTCGCCGACCGTCCGATCGGCGTGGGGTTGTGGATTCTGGACGAGCCGGAGGCCGCGCTGTCGTTCCAGTCCTGCCTGGCGCTGCTCGGCGTGATCGCGGATCTCGCCGAAGAGGGTTCGCAGGTGATCATGGCGACGCACTCTCCCCTGCTCGCCGCCGCGCCCGGCGCCGGGATCTGGGAACTCACCGACGACGGGATCGACTTCCCCGAGTGGAATCAGCTCGACCTCGTCCGCAACTGGCGGTCGTTCCTCGACGGACCCGACCGCTTCCTGCGGCATCTCTAGGCAGGCGCCTGCTGCCCCGTCTCTGCCCGGGACCTCACGGCCTGGACTCCGAGGGCGGTGGCGGCGAGTAGTCCGCCGAGGGCGGTGAGGGTGAGCGCGTCGGGGTGGATCAGCGGTTGGCCGCGGAACGCCTGCCAGGTGAGCACGGCGAGCAGTCCGGTGTAGGCGAGCGCCAGCACGGCCATCAGGGAGGCGCGGGTTCCCTCGCTGCGGAGCCACGGAATCCGCGACGCGAGAACGCTCAGGGCGAGGGCGCCGATCAGCATCACCTGCAGCCCGTGCAGTCCGACGAAGTGCGGGATGCGGAGGTCGCCGCCGGACGTGCTCCAGTTGGTGACGGGCAGTCCCGGATTCTCGTCGGTGACGCCGACGCTGTGCCGTGCGGCGAGTTGGACGGCGCGGCCGCTCGCGTCGGTCGTCGACTGCCGGCCCTGGAATCCCATGAGATACCCGAGTGCCATGCCGACCACCGCCAGGAACAGACCCGCATGGATGGCTCGGGTGAGGGGACGATCCCCCACGCGCTGGAACAGCAGGATCAGGGCGATCACGAGGTTCGCGACGAACAGTCCGGGGACACCGGTCATGAACACGTACTGCCCGATCGTGTTGACGGCGTCGTCGGACGTGTTGAAGTGGCTGAACGTTCCGCGCGCGGCCTGGACCGCGATGAATCCGACGTCGAGGATGCCGGTCACGGCGAACACCGTCGCCATGGCCCGTGTCCATCTGCTGCCTCGATGCGGGAGGGTCAGCATCCACGCCAGGGTGGCCCCGTAGAGCGCGAAGGAGATCGCGAACTTCAGTGGCTTGAGCCACACGGACACTCCGAGCACGGTCCGGTCGTCGACGACGAGTCCGACGGCGCACACCAGCGCGAGGGCGGACATCGCGGCGACCATCACCGCCAGCGGCACCTGACGGGACGCGACGACGCGGGAGCGGAGATCGAGTGTGGTCATGACGAGAACGCTAGGAACGTCGCATGCGTCGCGACGTCACGCCGGGGAACGAAACCGGTGTCACCCGCGGGCACTACGGGTGCGCCCCGGGTACTAGGGGTGTCGGGTCGTGGTGGCCGACACCAGCGCTGCGGCGATCTCAGGTGCGGCGGCGATGGCGAGCGCGGGAAGGGCCTGGACGTTGAGTTCGATCAGTTCGTCTCGGGTCAGGTGTGGGTCGCGCAGCCAGGTGATCGTGACTTCCTCGACGTAGGCGATCCAGCCCCGGACGGCGAGTGCGACGGCCTTGGTGGGCTCGATGCCGATCGCCGGGAGTTGTTCGAGGGTCCGTTCGGACATCACGGCGCGGGTCTGCTCGAAGACGGCGCGCATGTCCGGGTCGCCACTCGCCGTCCCTCTCAGGAGCGACACGTAGGTGCCACGGTTCTCGCTGACGTAGTCGACGTAGGACGCGAGCACCGAGCGCAGGATCTGCATCGGATCCCGCGCTTCCCCGACGTACGGGTCGGGGGCGGTGCGGGCGAGCATCTCGCTGCTGGTGTGTCGCACGATCTCGAGGTGGAAGTCGTGTTTCGAGGCGAAGTAGTGGAACAGCAGGCCGCGGGAGACACCGGCCTGATCGGCGATGTCCTCGACGGAGATCTGCTCCAACGGGCGCTGCGCCAGCATCTTCGCGCCGAGGTCGATCAGTTGCGCGCGCCGTTGTTCGGGGCTGAGACGGGTCCGCTTCACGACGTCCATGAGACAAGACTACTGAATGAAGGTCAATAGGCTATTGACTGCCCCTCAATAGCGCCCTATTGTTTCTTACATGAGTCTCCCCGTCACAGATACTTCCGCCCCCACCGCAGGGGTCCGGCACATCGACACGCTGATCATCGGCAGCGGGTTCGCCGGCCTCGGCGCGGCGATCAAGCTGACCCAGGCAGGCAAGACAGACTTCCTCGTGCTCGAACGCGGCACCGACGTCGGTGGTACCTGGCGAGACAACACGTACCCGGGCGCGGCGTGTGATGTTCCCTCACATCTGTACTCCTACTCGTTCGCGCTGAACCCGGAGTGGACTCGGTCGTTCTCGACGCAGCCCGAGATCCAGAAGTACATCCAGTCGGTGGCCGACAAGTACAAGGTGCGCGACAAGCACCTCTTCGGCTGTGACGTGCAGTCCGCCCACTGGAACGAGTCGACCACCCGCTGGGAGGTCACCACCACGAAGGGGAACTTCGTCGCGAAGGTCCTCGTGTCTGCGGTCGGTGCACTGTGCGAGCCGTCCCTCCCCGACATCAAGGGCATCGAAGGCTTCGAGGGCGAGATCTTCCACTCCGCCCGCTGGAACCACGACGCCGATCTGACGGGGAAGCGCGTCGCCGTCATCGGCACCGGCGCCTCGGCCATCCAGATCGTGCCCGCCATCGGCAAGAAGGTGTCGCACCTCGACGTGTACCAGCGCACGGCGCCGTGGATCCTGCCCCGGGCGGACCGTGAGTACACGAAGCTCGAGCACACCGCGTTCAAGTATCTCCCCGGCTTTCAGAAGCTGTGCCGCGCCGGGATCTACTGGATGCGCGAGAGCCAGGTCGTCGGACTCGCGAAGGCCCCCGTCTTCATGAAGCCGCTGCAGTTCGCGGCCGAGCGCCACCTGCGTCGCCAGATCAAGGACAGGGATCTGCGCAAGAAGGTCACGCCGAACTTCCAGATCGGCTGCAAGCGCATGCTGATCTCGAACAACTACTACCCCACCCTGGCGCAGGACAACGTCGACCTGGTGACCGACGGCATCGCCGAGGTCACGGCCAACTCGGTGGTCTCGAAGGACGGCACCGTCCGTGAGGTCGATGCCATCGTCGTCGCCACCGGCTTCCACGTCACCGACTCCCCCACGTTCGAGGGCATCTTCGGCAAGGACGGCCGCTCGCTCGCCGACGTCTTCGACGAAGGCGGACAGCAGGGCTACAAGGGGGCCGCGATCGCGAACTTCCCCAACATGTTCTTCCTGGTGGGCCCGAACACGGGCCTGGGCCACACCTCGATGGTCTTCATGATCGAGTCGCAGCTCAACTACCTCGTCGACGCCCTGCAGACGCTCGACAAGTACGGCATCGGCAAGATCGAGGTCCGGCAGGACGCCCAGGACCGATACAACGCGGAACTCCAGGAGAAGCTGTCGCACAGCGTCTGGAACAACGGTGGGTGCGCGAGCTGGTACCTCGACAAGCACGGCAACAACACCACGCTGTGGCCGGGCTTCACGTTCCAGTTCCGGAACGAGACGAAGCGCTTCGACCTCACCGCGTACGACAGCGTGACCACCGCCGATCTGGCTGCACCAGTGCACGTGAACGGCACGACCCCCGGCCCGGCCGCCATCCCGGCACAGATCGACCTCGACGACGACAAGGTGGCAGCACAGTGAGCGAGTTCGCAGGCAAGGTAGTCGTAATCACCGGAGCCGGTTCCGGTATCGGCAGGGCGCTCGCCCTCAACCTGGCGGGCCGGGGTGCCAGGCTGGCGATCTCGGACATGGACACGGTCGGGCTCGCCGAGACCGCACGCCAGGCCGAGGCGCTGGGCGCCGAGGTCAAGGCCGATCACCTGGACGTCACCCAGCGCGAGGCGGTGCTCGCATACGCCGACGAGGTGCGGGCGCACTTCGGCAAGATCAACCAGGTGTACAACAACGCCGGCATCGCCTACCACGGTGAGTTCGAGAAGTCCGAGTTCAAGGACATCGAGAAGATCATGGACGTGGATTTCTGGGGAGTCGTCAACGGCACCAAGGCCTTCCTGCCGCATCTCATCGCGTCCGGCGACGGCCACGTCGTGAATGTCTCGAGCCTCTTCGGTCTGCTGTCCATGCCCGGCCAGAGCGCGTACAACTCGGCGAAGTTCGCGGTGCGCGGTTTCACCGAGTCGCTGCGCCAGGAGATGCTGATCGCCAAGCACCCCGTCAAGGTGACGTGCGTGCACCCCGGTGGCATCAAGACGGCCATCGCCCGCAACGCCACCGCGGGCCCGGGCGAGGACCTCGACACGTTCGCGCAGTTCTTCGACCAGAAACTCGCACGCACCACTCCGGAGGCGGCGGCCGAGACCATCGTGAACGGTGTCCGCAAGAGCAGGCCGCGCGTCCTGATCGGCGCCGACGCCAAGTTCCTCGACGCCTGGGTGCGGCTCGTCGGACCGAGCTACCAGCGTGTGGTTGCTTTCGTCGCCGGACGCGTCCTCCCGAAGTCGAACTGAGGTACCGATGAGCTTCCACCTGCCGCTGCCGGTCGTCGCGACGGCCCTCCGGCCGTTCTACCGCCTCGGCCTCAACGCCCGGCTTCCGTACACCGTCCAGAGGGCGATCCTCGACCTCGGCGCTCCGTTGCAGCAGGTGCCTGCAGGTGCCGTCGTCCGCCCGACCTCGCTGGCCGGGCGGCCGGCGGAGCGAATCACGGTGGGAGCCACCGAACGCCGGACCGCCGTGCTCTACCTGCACGGTGGGGCGTACACGATCGGTTCGCTCGCCACGCACCGTTCGCTGGCGGCTCACCTCGCCAGGGAATCCGGCAGCGTCGTCTACACCCTCGACTACCGGCTGGCTCCGGAACATCCGTTTCCGGCCGGGCTCGAGGACGCGGTCGCGGCATACCTGGAGCTGAACACCGAACATGGCTACGAGACAGAGCAACTCGCCATCGCGGGCGATTCGGCGGGCGGCGGCCTGACGGTCGCCACCGCGCGACGGCTGATCGACCGGCACGGTGTGACTCCGGCCGCGTTGGCACTGATCGCTCCGTGGGTCGATCCAGGCAGGCGTGACACGTCCCGGGACCGGGATCTCGTGGTCAACACGACCTGGTCGTTCGACGCCGCCGAGAAGTACCTGGGCAACGGGGACGCACACGATCCGGGTTACGCACCGCTGCACGGAAATCTGGCGGGACTGCCGCCGACACTGATCCACGTCGGGGTGGACGAGGTGCTCTACCCGCAGATCGTGGAGTTCGTCGACAAGCTGAACGAGTCGGATGTGGACGTCACGCTCACCGAGTACGCCCGGCTGTGGCACGTCGCCCACCTGCAGGCGTCCCTGGTCCGCGAGGCCGCGGACGCGGTCGCGGAACTCGGCGCGTTCCTGGGTTCACAGGTGAGCGTCGAGCCACACCCGCGCCACGTCGGCTGAATCGGCACCACCGCGGACCTGGCCGATCATGTCGGCCAGGTCCGCGGTCGTCAGCTCACCCGCCACGACGTTCAACGCCTTCAGCTGGGCTTCGGTGAGAGTTCCGATCCGGAACAGCGGCACCACGTTCTGTGCGGTGAACACGTGCTCGTCGTCCGCCAGCAGCACCAGGTCCGCGCCCGCGACGGCGGGTGACACGGTGGTCACCCCGGCCACCCGCACGACTCCGTCCGCCGGTGCCGGCGCGGCGAGTTCGCCGACGGCGGCGGCGTCGTCCACCGTCCGAATCTGTGCGAACGTGCAGCCGGTGAGGTCGGGAAGCGCGTCGGCCTCGAACGCCGGGGCGAGCACGGCTGTGCTCGTGCTGCACGAGGGAACGAGTTCGTCCAGGGTGGTGAGATCCAGCTGCCCCGACGCCTGTGGGGTCACCGCCAGCGCCGATCTGTCCTCGGCGGCCGCGAAGTCGGAGATCGAAAGCCCCTGCGGCAGAGCCTTGCTCAACGCCTCGAACACCTCGTCCTGTTCCGTCTCCGTCGATTCGGGGTCGTAGTAGCGCAGCAACCGGCCCGTGAACTCCGGCACGAGCGTGACGTTTCCGGCATCGAGCCGGCCGAGGTACGCGGTCCGGTCGCCGAGGCCCCCCTCGGTGGTGACCGGCGCCCCGGTCGAACGCAGGGCACCCGCATAGATTTCGGCCAGGATCCGGCTCTCCGCTCCGTCACCCGCACCCACCACGATCTCGCCCGTCCCCTGCCCCGCGGAACCGTCGAGGGTCGTGTCACCGCCTGCGCATCCCGACACCACCCCCGCGACCAGCAGCAGCGCGGACGCGGCGATCAGTGCCCGGGACCATGCCGCCGGGCGCTCGGCCGATCCGTCTGTGCGTGTGTGTGCCACGTCGCGCCTTTCGTTTACCTCGAGCTGGTCGAAAACCGTGCTCTGTCCGCCCCTATCGTTACACTGGCCAACCGATGGCGCGGACACGCGTCCACCGGTTTCCGTCGGCAGGTCCGGCGCCGGTGACAACGGGAAGGACGCTCATGCGCACCTCACGAATTCTGTCGGGCCTCACCCGCCGCTCCGTGGGCAGTATCGCTCTCGCGACGGTGGCCGTCGTGTCGCTCGCGGCGTGCGGTGGCGGATCCGACCCCCTGACCGCCGGCGGCGAGGGATCCGGTGACGACCCCGACACGATCATCGTGGGATCGGCGAACTTCCCCGAATCGGAGACGGTCGCGAACATCTACACCGAGGTGCTCCGCGCCAACGGGTTCGATGTGACGACGAAGTTCAACATCGGCAGCCGTGAGGCCTACATCCCTGCGCTGAAGGACGGCTCGATCGACGTCATCCCGGATTACACGGGCAACCTGCTGCAGTATCTCGACCCGGACTCGACGGCGACGAGCGCCGCCGACGTGGACGCCGCGCTGCCTGCCGCGCTCGGCTCGGAGCTGACGATCACCACCCCGGCCCCGGCCGAGGACAAGGACGCCGTCGTCGTCACGAAGGAGACGGCGCAGCGCTGGAACCTCACCTCGATCGCGGATCTCGCGGCGCACTCGAACGAGGTGAAATTCGGTGCACCCGCCGAGTTCCAGGAGCGTCCCGGTGGCCTGCCCGGCCTGAAGGCCAAGTACGGCCTCGACATCACGGCCGACAACTTCGTTCCGATCGCCGACGGCGGCGGTCCGGCCACGGTGGACGCCCTCGCGTCGGGGCAGATCACGGCCGCCGACATCTTCACGACGTCCCCGGCGATCGCGCAGAACGGTTTCGTCGTGCTCGCGGATCCGCAGAACAACTTCGCGGCGCAGAACGTCGTCCCGGTGGTGCGTGCCACCAAGTCCTCCGACAAGCTGACCCGGGCGCTCGACGCGCTGTCGGCGAAGCTGACCACCGAAGAGCTTGTCGCGCTGAATGATTCCGTGTCGGGTGACGCGAAAACCGAGCCGGCTGCGGCCGCGAAGCAGTGGGTGACGGACCAGGGGCTCGACAAGCCGGTCTCGTGAGGAGCCTGCCGTGATCACATTCTCGGGAGTCACCAAGCAGTACCCGGACGGTACGACGGCGGTCGACGGCCTCGACCTGGAGATCGACGCCGAATCGTTCACGGTCTTCGTCGGGCCGTCCGGCTGTGGCAAGACCACGTCGATGCGGATGATCAACCGGATGATCACCCCGACCGCGGGAACGATCACGGTCGACGGCCGCGACATCGCCCAGACCGACGCGGTGAAGCTTCGGCTCGGCATCGGCTACGTCATCCAGAGCGCAGGACTGCTGCCGCACCGCACGGTGGTCGACAACGTCGCGACCGTGCCGGTGCTGCGCGGCGACTCACGACGCAACGCCCGCAAGGCCGCGTTGGCGGTGCTCGAACGCGTCGGACTCGACCCGGCGCTGGCGTCCCGCTATCCCGGCCAGCTGTCCGGCGGGCAGCAACAACGCGTGGGGGTCGCGCGGGCACTGGCTGCCGACCCCCCGATCCTGCTGATGGACGAACCGTTCAGCGCCGTCGATCCCGTTGTCCGCGAAGATCTGCAGGCCGAGATGCAGCGCCTGCAGGCCGAGATGCGCAAGACGATCGTGTTCGTCACCCACGACATCGACGAGGCCGTCAAACTCGGTGACCGGGTGGCGGTCTTCGGACCGGGTGGCCGGTTGCAGCAGTACGACGCGCCCGACACGGTGCTGTCCGCGCCGGCCACCGATTTCGTCGCCTCGTTCGTGGGACGCGACCGCGGGTACCGCGGGCTGTCGTTCCGGACGGCAGATCAGGTTCCGCTGCACACCATCCGGACGGCGACCGAGAAGGAGTTGCCCGGGCTCCGGCTCGAACAGGGTGAATGGGTCCTGGTCGTCACGGACGCGGGCGTACCGCGGGGGTGGATCGACGTCACCGGCGTCGAGGGGGCGCGGGCCGGTCGGCCCGTCTCCGAATGCACCGCGGCCGGTGGATCCCTCTTCTCCCCCGGCGCCGACCTGCGGCAGGCCCTGGACGCGGCCATCTCCTCTCCGTCGGGCATCGGTGTGGCCGTCGACGCCGACGGCGCGGTCACCGGGGGCATCCTCGGCTCCGAGGTGATCGCGAAGCTGGCCGAGCAGCGGGCAGCCGAGGATCGTGCGAGGGGTGAGCACTACTTCACTGCCCAACCGGCAACCCCGGACGGGCCGTGATCCCATGCGGTGGCTCATCGACAACTTCTCGGTCGTCGTCGACCTGACGAAGACCCATCTCTACCTCGCGCTGGTTCCGCTGCTGATCGGGTTGCTCATCGCGGTCCCGGTCGGGACCGCGATCCGGGGTGCGTCCTGGCTGCGGAAGATCACGCTGATCGTCGCGGGCATCGCGTTCACGATCCCGTCGCTGGCATTGTTCGTGACAATCCCCTCCGTCGTCGGACTGCAGATCCTGGACCCGCTCAACGTGGTGATCGCGCTGACGATCTACTCCACCGCCCTGCTCATCCGCGCCGTGCCCGAGGCCCTCGACTCCGTTCCCGCCGACGTCGTCGACTCGGCCACCGCGATGGGTTTCACCCGGCTCCGCCGGGCCCTGACCGTCGAATTGCCCCTCGCGCTACCCGTTCTCGTCGCGAACGTGCGAGTGGTGGCCGTGACCAACATCTCGCTGGTGTCGGTGGGTTCGCTGATCGGGATCGGCGGTCTCGGCACCCTGTTCACCCAGGGCTACCAGCGTGACTACCCGGACCAGATTCTCGCCGGGATCATCGCGATCGTCGTTCTGGCCCTCGCGTTCGACCTGCTGCTGTTCCTGGTCGGCCGGGCACTGACACCGTGGACCCGGCAGCAGAAAGTCCGGCGCACGCCGCTGGTCGCGGGACAGTCGGCGGCCCCGGCCGCAGGGGAGGCTTCGTGAACATCTTCGGCGGCGCATGGGAATACATCGTCGATCCGGGTAACTGGTCGGGCAGTACCGGAATCGGCGCCCGCATTCTCGAACACCTCTGGTACAGCTTCCTGGCAGTTGCACTGTCCGCGGTGGTCGCGGTCCCGATCGGTCTGATCATCGGACATCTGCGCAAGGGTGACGTGGTCGTGGTCGGTCTCGTCAACGCGCTCCGCTCGCTGCCGACACTGGGTCTGCTGACGTTCCTGGTGCTGCTGCTCGGACTGGGTCTGATCCCGCCGATCCTGGCGCTGGTGATCCTCGGAATCCCGCCGGTGCTCGCGGGCACGTACGCGGGTGTCGCGAACGTCGACCGAACGGTCGTGGACGCCGCCCGCGCGATGGGAATGACCGAATGGCAGGTCCTCACGCGTGTCGAGGCCCCGAATGCGCTGCCGCTCATGCTCGGCGGGCTGCGTAACGCCACCCTGCAGATCATCGCGACCGCAACGGTCGCCGCGTACGTCAACCTCGGCGGCCTGGGGCGCTACATCTTCGACGGACTGGCCCTGCGCCAGTACGACCGGGTGCTCGTCGGTGCGCTGCTCGTGACGATCCTCGCCCTCGTCGTGGACGGCCTGCTGGCGCTGGCGGTGTGGGCGTCCGTTCCGGGGACCGGCCGCCTGCGCCGCAACCCGAGCGCCGAACAGATCGCCGAGCGCGCGTCGTAGCGAAGAAGTCCCCCAACGGCAAACACCCCGACACCGGAACCGTGGGTGCGGGTTCCGGATCGGGGTGCTCGACGGATTCTCGCTAGTCGGTGACGCCTTCTGCACGAGCAGCGGCGGCGACTGCCTCCGCGACAGCGGGGGCGACGCGAGGATCGAGCGGGCTGGGAACGATCTTGTCTACAGCCAGCTCGTCACCGACGACCGAGAGGATTGCCTCGGCGGCGGCGAGCTTCATACCTTCGGTGATCCGGCGGGCACCGGCATCCAGGGCGCCACGGAACACGCCGGGGAAGGCAAGCACATTGTTGATCTGGTTCGGGAAATCGCTGCGTCCGGTGGCCACGATCGCCGCATGCTTGCGGGCGATGTCGGGGTGGATCTCCGGGTCCGGGTTCGACAACGCGAACACGATGGAATCCTTCGCCATGGTGGCGATCAGCTCCTCCGGCACGGTCCCGGCGGACACCCCGAGGAACACATCCGCCCCGTCGAGGGCTTCGGCGGTGCCGCCGCGGCGGCCGGCCGGGTTGGTGCGCGCGGCCAGGTCGACCTTGATCTCGTTGAGGTCCTGCCGGTCGGCGGAGACGATGCCCTTCGAGTCGAGGACGGTCACGTCGGCGATCCCGGCGGCGAGCAGGATGTTCGCGCAGGCGACTCCGGCGGCGCCGGCACCGGAGATGACGACCCGCAGATCGTGGATGTCGCGGTCCTGGACCGTGACCGCACCCTTGAGGGCGGCGAGGACGACGATGGCGGTGCCGTGCTGGTCGTCGTGCATGACCGGGCAGTCCAACGCCTCGATGACGCGCTTTTCGATCTCGAAGCAGCGCGGCGCGGAGATGTCCTCGAGGTTGACCGCACCGAAGCTCGGGCGCAGCCGGATCAGGGTTTCGACGATCTCGTCGGGGTCCTTGGTGTCGAGGACCAGCGGGATCGAGTTCAGGCCCGCGAAGTTCTTGAACAGGGCGGACTTGCCCTCCATCACGGGAAGGGACGCGCGCGGGCCGATGTCCCCGAGGCCGAGCACCGCGGAGCCGTCACTGACGACGACCACCAGGCGGCTGGTCCAGGTGTACCGGTCGGCGAGGGTTTCGTCGGCGGCGATGGCGCGGGAAACCTGTGCGACGCCGGGTGTGTAGGCAATGGACAGGGCGCGCTGCGTATCGAGGGCGGTCGTGGTCTCGACGGAGAGCTTCCCCCCGATGTGGCCGGCGAAGATCTCTTCGTCGGTCAGCTCGACCTTCTGCGGTGTGGTGGGTTCGGACACGATGGACACGATGACACTCCTGCTAAGTCCAGGCTCACTCGGGGCCGGGTTACTGAGAAGTAACCGTGAGGATCGGCGCTGATCTTCACAGTTACTCCACGAACGACAACTGAGGGTGAAGCTTCCGGGGTGCGCGATCACGATGGCCGCAGAACGTCCGAAGCGTCATGGCACGGGCGGGTGAGCCCTGGCAACACTGCCATAAACCCCCGCCGAAGGGCGGTGGCGCCGACGTCGGAGTGGTGCTAAGTCTGGCACGAATATCGATGCACAATCAAATTGCCACGACAGTCAGATGTCTCACGTTTTCTGGCCTCTACCTGTGAGAATAAGTTACCGGCGGGTCACTGTGAGAGCCGGTTTCACATAACGCACCGAGTGTCCGTCAACCCCACCACTGGGTGGCCAGCAGAAGCGCCGCCGCCGCGAGAACGGCGACGGATGCGACCACGGCGACGAGACCGTCGCGGCGGTCCGAAATCCGCTGCGCCACGATCACGAACACGGACGCAACCACGTGCGCGGTGATGGAGATCGCCCCGGGGCCTGGGAAGCCACGGCCGCCGCCCACGTAGGCGGAGCCGATCACGACGAGGCAGAGGATCACCACGCCGGCGGCGACGGCCCCGCTGAGGGCGCGCAGCGCGCGGACCACGAGCGGACTGCGTCGCGGTTCGGTGGCCGTCACCGTCCTCGGGACGGTCGGACCGTAGGGGTCGTACCGCTCGGACTCGTGCGTGTTCATGCCGAGACCACCTGCACCCCGGATGCTTTCGATACGAGGGTGTCGAATTCGTCGGCGTCCGTCGTGAACTCACCGAGCCGGATGGCCTTGTTCGTGCCGTGGTAGTCGGAGGAGCCGGTGACGACCAGACCGAGCTCGTCGGCGAGTTCCTGCAGTACCCGCGCGTCGTCCGACGAGTGATCGGGGTGATGCACCTCGAGTCCGTGCAGACCGGCTCCCGCCAGGTCGCGGACGTGATCGAGGGACAGCAGCCGTCCCCTCGTGCGGGCCCGACCGTGGGCGAGGACGCTCACTCCCCCGGCCTCCGCCACCAGTTGGACGGCGTCGTCGAGGGGGGTGTCCGACTTGTCGACGAAGTACCGGCCGCGCGGGGCCAGCAGATCCACGAACGCCTCACCGACGCTGCCGACCACACCGGCGCGCATCAGGGCCCTCGCCAGGTGCGGGCGCCCCGCCGCAGGTCCCGCTTCCGCGAGCACCTCGTCGGCGTCGATGGGGAGACCGTCCTCCATCATGAGCTCCGCCATGGCGCGGATTCGCACGATCCGCTCGTTCCGCAACCGTTCCCTCTCGCGTGCAAACGCGGCGTGCGCGGGATCGAACAGGTAGGCGAGGAGATGCACCGCAACCGGGCGTCCGTCCTCGCCTCGCCCCTCGCAGGACATCTCCATGCCCCGCACCAGCGCGAGCCCCGCAGGCAACGCTGCGACCGCCTCGGCCCACCCCGCCGTCGTGTCGTGATCGGTGATCGCCACGGTGCCGAGTCCCGCCGCCCCCGCGGCGCGGACAAGGTCCGCCGGGCTGTCGGTTCCGTCGGAGGCCGTCGAATGGGTGTGGAGATCGATGAGCACCAGACCAGTCTGTCAGGTGTCGCGGCACGGGGTCCGAGCGTGCGGCCCGGAAGCCTGGCGTGTCGTGCGACACCGCCGGCCCGGAGCGGGCGCTGACGTACGATTCACCAGCAGCATGTCCGACTCGACGGTGAAGGGAGGGCCCGGTGCCGTCTGTGCCCTCGCTCCCCAAGCGCGGCAGCGACAAGGATCAGCGCAACGGTGACAAGGACCCGGCCCCCAGGATCCGCATCCCGACGGCGCGCGCCATCGTGGATTGCGGTGTGTACGTCGACGGCACGAGGCTTCCCGGCAAGTACACCCACCAGGCCGCGATGGCCGAGGTCCGCAAGCAGGGTCGGGGGTTCGTGTGGGTCGGGCTTCTCGCCCCCGACGAGGGGCAGATGGAGAGTGTGGCCGAGACGTTCGGGCTGCATGAGCTGATGGTCGAGGACGCCGTCCACGCCCACCAGCGGCCGAAGCTGGAACGCTACGACGACGTCCTGTTCCTCGTGTTGCGGACGGTCAACTACGTGCCGCACGAGTCGGTGGCCACTGCCAGCGAGATCGTCGAGACCGGCGAGATCATGGTGTTCGTGGGCGCCGACTTCGTCATCACCGTCCGGCACGGTGACCATTCCCCGCTCGCGAACGTCCGCCATGCGCTGGAGGCGAACCAGGAGCGGCTCGCCCTGGGCCCCTACGCGGTGCTGCACGCGGTCGCGGACCACGTGGTGGACACGTACCTCGAGGTCACCCAGGCCATCGAGGAGGACGTCGACGGGATGGAGGAGGCGGTGTTCAGTCCGCGCAGCAGCGTCGCGGTCGAACACATCTACCTTCTCAAGCGCGAGATCGTCGAACTCCGCAAGTCGGTGAACCCGCTGTCCAATCCGCTGCTCCGGCTGACGCGATCCCCGGGCAATCCGGTGCCGAAGGAGATTCGCCGCTACTTCCGCGACGTCCTCGATCACCACACCACCGTCGCCGAGCGGATCGCCGAATACGACGAGGTCCTCAGCTCACTCGTCGATGCCGCCCTCGCCAAGATCGCCGTGCAGCAGAACACCGACATGCGCAAGATCTCGGCGTGGGTGGCCATCGCGGCCGTGCCGACGATGATCGCGGGCATCTACGGCATGAACTTCGACAACATGCCCGAATTGCATTGGCAGTACGGCTATCACGGCGTGGTGTTGGTGATCGCGTCGGTGACGGTGGGCCTGTTCGTCACGTTCCGCCGGAACCACTGGCTCTAGAGGGACGCGGCACCGCGGTGCGGATCGCGGACGTCGATGCCCGCCTCCGCCCAGGCGTCGCGCAGTGCGCCTGCGCCGCGCAGTCGGACCCACGCCGCCTCGGTGCCGGTGATCGGCACGACCGCGAGGAACCGCACGGCCTCCGCGGGTTCGGGCAGCGGGAGGTCGGGGATGGTCGACTCACCGAGCAGCACGGCGGTGAACGGTGTGTCCTTCCACAGCGGCTCCCCCAGGTCGAGCAGCGCGTCCTCGACGAGAACCACCCCTTCCACCGACGGCGCCGCCGCCAGGACCGCGAGTGTGCGCGCCACTCCCGACGCCACCCCGGCGCCGCCGCGCAGGGTGAGGATCAGTTCGGCGCGGGGGCCACGGAGCGGGTCGGCCACCAGTTCGCCGGGGTCGCCCATCGGGTGCCGGGAGCACCCCAGGGTCACGTAGCGAACCAGATCCGCGTCGTCGGGTGCGAACCGCAGCACGTCCAGCGGCTCGACGCCCAGGAACGTCACCGATGCGGCGGTCGGCTCGGGTCCCCCGATCTGCCCCAGCAGGTGCGCGCGAACGGAGGCCACAACGCTGTCAGTCACCCCGCAATCAAACCACCGAAGCCGCTCACCCGTCCTCCGGCCTCGCGAGCCGGTAGCGTCGGAGCATGGTCTCGGTACTCGCAGTGTCCGACGAGACGATCGAGTCGCTGTGGAGTTCGCAGGTGCGTGCCATGGACGTCGACCTGATCCTCGGTGCGGGCGATCTCCCGTTCGACTACCTGGAATACCTGATCGACGCGCTCGACGCGCCGTGTGTCTTCGTGCCGGGCAACCACGACGCCGATCTGTCCGGCTACTCCGCGGGACGTGTCGGATGGATGCGGGCGGGTCTGCCCTCGGCGTGGCCGGGACCCTGCGGCGCGGTCAACGCGGACGGCCGGATCGTGCGGATCGCGGGCCTGCGCATCGCGGGCCTGGGTGGGTCGATCCGCTACAACGACGGCCCCAATCAGTGGACCGAGCGGCAGCAGCGGCGGCGGGCGCGCAACCTGGCTCTGACGAGTGCGTGGCACGCACGCCGCTCGGGCGTGTCCGGCGTCGACGTGCTGCTCACGCACAGCCCACCGCGCGGAGTGGGCGACCAGGAGGATCCGCCGCACCGGGGTTTCGAGTGCTTCGAGACCCTGGCGGGCAGGTTGCAGGCCCGCGTCATGATTCACGGGCACGTCCACCCGTACGGCCGGGCCGCCGAGGACCGCACACTCGGCGCGACGACGGTGATCAACACCGTGGGATTCACCCTGATGGAGTTGGCCCCGGGCGCCGACCCCACCATCGTCAGGCGCCGGCATGGCACGTGACACCGGGTTCCCCGCCGCCGACGCGGAGAACGATTTCACCCGCCAGCGTCGCCGCGCCGAGTTGTCGCGGCTGGTCAGCTGGCTGCGCCGCGAGCCGGACGACGTCAACGAGATCCTGCCGTTCGACGAGGTGGTCGCTGCCGTCGGACGGGTCGGGGAACGATCGCTCGGACTGCAGGTGATCCCGGTCAACTCCATCGTCGGAAGCGTCGACCGGACCCGCGACTTCGACCGGTTCTTCCGGCCCACGTCCACCCGTGTGCGCGAGCGCTGGCAACGGCTGGCGGCCGCGCAGCGCCGGGGCGAGTCGGTGCCGCCGATCCAGGTGTATCGGATCGGGTCCATGCACTTCGTCAGCGACGGCCACCACCGCGTCTCCATCGCGTACGCGATGCACTGGAGCACGATCGACGCCTACGTCACCGAGATCCAGACCAAGATCTCCCCCGACGGGATCGCGCAGCGCGGCGACCTGGTCATCAAGGACCACCGGCGCCTGTTCCTCACGCGGGTGCCGTTGAGCGGGCCCCAGCGGGCGGCCGTGGTGGTCACCGATCCCTGGGAGTACGCCGAGATCAGCCAGAGTGTCGAGGCATGGGGATTCCGGCTCATGCAGGAGGTGGGCGAATTCCTCAGCCGTGAGACCGTGGCCCGGCGCTGGTTCGGTGAGGAGTTCCTGCCGGTGGTCCGGATGCTGCGGGCCGCGCAGATGCTGCCCGACCACACCGACGCCGAGGCGTACCTGTGGGTGGCACGCGAGCGGTACCGCCTTGTGCGCCAGCATGTCTGGAACGACGAGATCATCGCCGAGCTCAGTCACCTCGCACCGCGCAGGCACAAACCGGCTAGCCCGTGAACCGCACGACACGCTCGGGCGCGTCGGGGTGCGCGAACTTCAGCAGTCGCCTGCCCTCCGCCTCGATCGCGGTGCGGTGCGTTTTCGCGATGTTCGCCAACGGTTCCACGTCGAGTACCGCACGGGACTTCTCGACCACCGTCGTGGTGAACGCCGCGACCCTGCCGTTCACCAGGACAGCCGGTTTGATGATGCCGTTCTGGGTGAAGATCTTCTTCCGCACGTCGTCGTCGAGGAGGCGTCCGCGGTCCGCGTGCGAGAGCAGCACGTTGTCGAACGGAGCGAGGATGCGGACGGGGGCGGGGGTGCCCGGGTCCGGCCGGGGTGCGTCGGGAAGGTCGAAAAGTTCCGGCCCCGATTCCCCCGCGAACACCCGGAGTTCCGGCCGCAACCGATCCAGGACCTCACCGAGCCGGGTCAACCCCGACCAGGCCTGGGCGTCCCGCGCACTCGCCGGGCCGAACGCGGCGAGGTAGCGCAACAGCATCGTGTCGATGGACGGCGCGGCGGACAGTGGACGGCCCACCCACGACTCCAGCATCGACAGCGCCGGTTGCCCCGACCTGCCCCAGAGCCCGCGCGGCGGAACCTGGACCATCGGGACCAGTCCCCGCACCCCGTGGGCGAGGGCGGCCCCGTCGCGGCCGGGAAACCGCTCCTCGAGCAGGGGCCGCATCTGCGATTGGGTGCGGGGCTCGTCGCGCACCAGTTCGCGTCCCGCGGCGGCGAGGGCGCCCAGGTCGATCCCGTCGAGGCTCGACCGGTACTGCGTGTTGGTGTGGAGGTCGCGGTCGAGCAGCGGTTGTGTGAGCGGTCGGAACGAAAGTGCGTCCGACGCGGACAGGGCGAAGACCGTCCCGCGCATCGCGACGATCCGCACCACCGCGCGGTTCTCGATGAGATCCGACAGCGACTCGGCGCGGAATCGTGTCAACCGCGCCCACAGTGCGAAGTACGGCGGGGCGGGCGCCTGGGCCTGCAGTCCGCAGAGGTGCTCGATCATGTCGAGAGCGGACGTGTCCGAACGGCTCAGCAGCGATTGCCGGGCCAGTGTCGCCCGGCCCAGCGCTCGAATCGACAAGCGTTCAGACCCCACCGTGAACCCCTTTGTTAGTTAGCCCCAGTACCGTGTTTCATTACGCCCGTTCACCCGACCCCTACAGGAGGACCCCATGGCCGCCGGATCGACAACCGCAGCCAGGGCTCTCCTGCCCGTCATGTGCTTCGTCGTGATGATTGTCGCCGTTCTGCAGACGTTGGTGGTGCCGATCGTCGGGACCATCGGTGCGCAACTCGACGTCGGCCCCACCGCCGTCGGCTGGCTGCTCACCGCGAACCTCCTCGCGGCCGCCACCGCGACACCCGTCCTCGGCCGCCTCGCCGATCTCCGCGGCAAACGACCCGTCCTGCTCGGGGTGCTCGTGGTCGTGCTGCTCGGCTCCCTGATCGGTGCGCTGTCGACGTCCGTGGGTGTGCTGATCTTCGCCCGCGTGCTCCAGGGCGTGTCGTTCGCGCTGTTTCCCATCGGCATCGCGGTCCTGCGTGACGAACTTCCCGCCGAGAAGCTGACCGGGGCGATGGGGATCTTCTCCGGCACCCTCGGTTTCGGCGGATGTTTCGGCATCGTCCTCACCGGTGTGCTGGTCTCCGGCGGCGCCGACTTTCACCGCATCTTCTGGCTGTCGTCGGTGATCACCGCCGCCGGACTCGTCCTCGCCTGGATCGCCATCCCCCGCCGCCCGCGCGCCGGAACGGGTTCCATCGACTGGATCGGTGCGGCCGGTCTCGCCGCCGGCCTGGTCCTCGTCCTGCTGCCACTCGCCGAGGGCGGCACCTGGGGTTGGACGTCTCCCGTCACCATCGTCAGCGGCATCGCCGGAGTCGTGGTCCTGATCGGCTGGTTCCTCTACGAACGCCGGATCACCGACCCGCTCGTCGCGCCGCGGCTGCTGACCAACCCACCCGTCCTCGTCACCCACCTGTCCGCGCTCGTGGTCGGCATGTCGATGTTCGTGATGTTCCTGGGCAGCTCGTACTTCGTCCAGACACCGCGCGCGGTGGCCGGATACGGCTTCGGGGCCACCGTCCTCGAGGCCAGCACCGTGTACCTGCTGCCGGGCGCGATCAGCGGCGTCCTCGCGTCGATCCTGAGCGGAAAACTGATCCACCGCTTCGGTTCCCGTGCCGTCCTCATCGCCGCGAGCGTCGTCGGCGTCAGCGGTTTCATCGTGTTCGTCTTCGCCCACGACCGCACGTGGGAGGTGATCGCGGCCATCCTGCTGGTCAACACGTACATCAGCCTCGCATACGCGTCGCTGCCGTCGCTGCTCGTGGCCGAGGTCCGGCAGGACGAGACCGGCGTCGCGAACAGCATCAACTCCATCGCCCGGTCCGTGGGCAGTTCGTTCGCCAGTGCGCTGCTCGCCACCCTGCTCGCCGGCATCACGATCGACGGAACGGACGTCCCGACCGAATCGGCGTACGTGATCGCGTTCGCCGTCGGCGCGACCGCGGCCGCCCTCGCCGGGCTGCTGCCGTTCTTCGGGATCACGCGCACCACCCGCACCCCGTCCGACGAGGAGGAGGACGAGGTCCACGCGACCGCCCTCGCGGCCGAGTGGGGCACGGTCGGTGGCCTCGGCGGAGCGAACACCAGTGGTTCGGGTGAGCGCTCCGGTCAGAGGGTGAGGTTGGCTCCCGAGTCCTGATCGAACAGGGCGATCTTCGCCCGGTCGAACCACAGTTCCACCGGCCTGCCGTGCGCCGCGGACGATTCGGTCGACAACCGGGCGACCAGCTGCCCGCCGCCCGCGACCGCGGTCCCCGAGTCGGCGGCGAGCTCCTCGAGTTCCCGGGAAGTCACCTGCGGTCCCTCGGCCGTGAAATAGGCGTACTTGTCCGAACCCATCGACTCGAGCACCTCGACGTTGGCCGTGAACGTGGCACCGGCCGCCCTCTGCCCCTCGTCGACGAGCCCCACGTCCTCGAAGTGCTCGGGACGGATACCGACGACGACGTCCTTCGCCGTGTTCGACGACCCGATCCTGTCGCGCGTCTCCGGGGGCAGCATGAACTCGCCGAGCGGCGTCGACACCCCGTCGGCGGTCAGCTGCCCCGGGAAGAAGTTCATCGACGGCGAGCCGATGAAACCCGCGACGAACAGGTTGTTCGGGTGGTCGTACAGATCCTGCGGCGCCCCGATCTGCTGAACCACGCCGCCCCGCAGCACCACCACCCGATCGCCGAGGGTCATCGCCTCGGTCTGGTCGTGCGTGACGTACACCGTGGTGGTGCCGAGCCGCTGTTGCAGCCGGGCGATCTCGGTGCGCATCTGGACACGGAGTTTGGCGTCGAGGTTCGACAGCGGCTCGTCCATCAGGAACGCCTTGGGGCTGCGGACGATCGCCCGGCCCATCGCGACCCGCTGCCGCTGTCCGCCCGACAGATTGGCCGGTTTGCGATCGAGGTGCTGGGTGAGGTCGAGGATCTTGGCGGCGTTGTCCACCTTCGCCGCGATGTCCGACTTCGACATCTTCGCCAGGGTGAGCGGGAATGCGATGTTCTGCCGCACCGTCATGTGCGGGTACAGCGCGTACGACTGGAACACCATCGCGATGTCGCGGTCCTTCGGCGCCTTCTCGTTGACCCGCTCCCCCGCGATGCGCAGTTCACCCGAGGAGATGTCCTCCAGCCCGGCGATCATGTTGAGAGTGGTCGACTTTCCGCAACCGGACGGTCCGACCAGAATGATGAACTCGCCGTCGGCGATCGTGATGTCGACGTCGCTCACCGCCTTGGCGCCGTCCGGGTACAGCTTCGTCACCTTGTCGAGCACGATTTCGGCCACAGAAACTCCTTCATAGTTTCGACCCTGCAAGCAGGTCTCAGCCCTTCACTGCGCCGGAGGTCAGACCGGCCACGATGCGTCGTTGGAAGAACAGCACGAAGATGATGATCGGGATCGTGATCACCATTGCGGCCGCGGCGATCGAGCCCGTCGGCTCCTCGAACTGGGAGGCGCCGGTGAAGTTCGCGATCGCGGCAGGCGCGGTGATGGACCGTTCCGTCGACGTCAGCGAGATCGCGAACAACAGGTCGTTCCAGCAGAAGATGAAGACCAGGATCGCGGCGGTGACGATGCCCGGCGCCGCCAGCGGTGCCACGACCTTCCGGAACGCCTGAGCCGGTGTGGCACCGTCCATCTTGGCCGCCTTCTCCAGCTCCCAGGGGATCTCCTTGAAGAAGGCGGACAACGTGTAGATGGCCAGCGGGAGCGCGAACGTGATGTACGGGAGGATCAGACCCGCCCAGGTGTCGAACAGCCCGAGTCTGCGCTCGATGTCGAACAGCGGGCTCACGAGGGAGATCTGGGGGAACATGGCGATCAGCAGAGCCACACCGACCAGCAGCTTCTTGCCCGGGAAATCCAGCCGGGCAATGGCGTAGGCGGCCATGGTGCCGATGACGACGGCGATCACGGTGGAGATGAGCCCGATGCCGATCGAGTTGATCAGCGCACTGGTGAACGCGTTGGTCTGGAAGATCCCGCGGTAGTTGTCTAGTGTCCACTTCTGCGGAATGAACTTGCCGTCCTTGATCGTTCCCGCGGGTTTGAACGACAGGCTGGCGATCCACAGCACCGGGACCAGTGCGTAGAGCAGGACGAGCAGATTGACCACGGACCAGCTGATCTTGCGGCGAGGTGTGTCGACGACGGCCATGGCTATCGGTTTCCTTCCGTGTCGGACCCGGGAGCCGAGGCGCCGAACAGTTTGATGAACACGAACGCGAGCAGTGCGACGCAGAGGAAGATCAGGACGCTGATCGCCGAGCCGATTCCGAGGTTGAACGCCTTGAACAGGTTGTCGTAGCCGAGGATCGACAGCGATCCGGTGTCATTGGCGCCCTTGGTGAGGACGTAGATGTTGTCGAAGATCCGGAACGCGTCGAGGGTGCGGAACAGCAGCGCCACGAGGATCGCGGGTTTCATCAGCGGCAGGATGATCCGCACCAGCCGCGTCCACGCCCCGGCGCCGTCGACCTGCGCGGCCTTGAGGAGGTCGTCGGGGACGAGGGCCAGCCCGGCGAGCAGCAGCAGCGCCATGAACGGCGTCGTCTTCCACACCTCGGCGAGCACGATGATCGCCAGCGACGGAATCTGCTGCGTCAGCGGGGCGCTGCCGTCGGGCAGCAGGTTGGCGAGATACCCGGTGCCCGGGGTCCACGCGTAGTACCAGCTGTACGCGGCGGCCACGGTGACGATGCCGTACGGGATCAGCACCACCGTCCGCACAATGCCCTTCCCGACCAGCGTCCGGTGCATCACGAGCGCCAGGATCAGGCCCAGGACGAACTCGATGACCACCGACACGACCGTGATGCCCACCGTCACCGCGAAGGCCTGCCACCAGTACGCGTCCGACAACACCGACACATAGTTCGCGAGGCCCACGAATTTGCGGTCGTCGGGGAAGCGGAGGTCGTAACGCTGCAGGCTCAGCCACACCGCGTAGACGACGGGGTAGGCCGTGACCGCGACCATGAGGATCGCGGCGGGAGCCACCAACCACAAACCCAGCCGGCGTTCGGCCTTCTTCCCCTCCGAGATCTGCTTCTTCGACGCGACTTTCGGCTCTTCGGCGCGGTCCGCCTGCACGGTTTCGCTCGTCACGGGATCAGCCCTTCCGAGTTGACCGCCTTGCGTACCTGTTCGGCGAGTTCGTCGACGGTGCGCGGCGGGTCGATGTCACCGACCGGATTCAGCGTGTCGGTGATCAGGGTCGAAATGCTCTGGTACGCCGGTGACACCGGGCGGACGGAGGCCGTCTCGAGACTCTCCCGCACCTCACGCCACGCGGGGTACGCCTCCTGGAACGCCGGGTCGTCGTACAGGCTCGCCAACGTCGGCGGCACACCACCGTTGACGGCGTTGTTGCGCTGGTTCTCCTCGTTCCGCAGGCACGACACCGCCTCGAACGCCAGGTCCGGGTGCTGACTGGTCTTCGCGACCGCGATGTTGAACCCGCCGATCGTCACCTCGGCCGGTCGCCCGGGGATCACCGACGGGTACGGCGCCGGGAGGAAGTTCTGCTGACCGTCGACGGTGAGCACCGTGTTGCCCGTGTCCACGGACGTCGGGTTGCCCTTCTCGTCGATGAACGGCAGGTCCCCCTTCTCCGCGTTCTCGATCATGCCCGGCAGCACGAACGGCCAATTGACCTCGAACGCAGCCTTTCCGCTCTCCATCCCCAGCCGGGACGACGCCTCGTCGCCCTGGGAAACCGACGGGTCGGCACCCTCCGCGGTGGCCACCCGCTTCATGACCTCGAGCGCCTTCAGCGCGGCGTCGCCGTCGGCAACCGTCACCGTGGTCCCGTCCTCGGCGACGACGGACCCGCCCGCGCTCGCGAGCAGGGTGTTGAACCACACCATCAGGCCCTCGTACTGCTTGCCCTGCACCCCGATCCAACTGGGCCGGCCCTCCGCCGCGAGGCCCTCCGCGATGTCGATCATCTGATCCCACGTCTGCGGCGGCTGCCCGTCCGGCATGAGGTCCTTGCGGTACCAGAGCAACTGGGTGTTGGTGTTCAGCGGCGCGGCGTACAACTGGTCCTGCCACTTCGCGGATTCGAGGGGGCCTTCTAGCGTGCCCTCGCTGACCTCCGCCGCGATGCCGGGTGGAAGCGGCACCGCCCAGCCGGCCTCGGCGAACTCGGCGGTCCACACCACGTCGAGTGTCATGATGTCGAGCGACGTGTCGTTTCCGGTGAGGCGGCGGGCCAGCTGGAGCCGCTGATCGTCCGCGCCCTTCGGCAGCGTGCGTTGCTCCACGGTGTACCGGCCGCCGGCCGCGGCCGTGCAGTTGGCCGCGGCCTCCGCATATTGTTCGGCGCCGTCGGCAGCCGTATAGAAGCTGAGGACGATGCCCTCTTCGGACGACCCGCACGCAGCCAGCAGAGGAACGGTGAGGACGGTGGCCGCACCGATCAGTCCCCACTTCAGCGAGCGTCCGGGCTTGGTGCGATGCAGCACAGCCGCCTCCTCGAGCGGCCCTCACGGATCCAGTCGCGGTACGGCTGGGCACGCGGGCCCGCACATTTGTTCCTGCCGGAACGCGCACTCCACCGACAGGTCACGGTTTCGGCGAGGGCCGGGGCCCACGCATTGCGCCGTAAACCTATCCGACATCGTCGGCGAACTGGGTGAAATCGCCGCGAACGTCGCGAATAGGACGTAATCCGTGACCCGACCGCAACCCGCAGGTCGAGGCGAGCGCGCCGATCAGAGCGCCAGTTTGGCCAGCATGTCCCGGGCCTTCTCCGCCGACTTCGGCTCGCACAGCACGTCGTACCGTCCGGCGACCAGTTGCATCGTCGACGCGAAGTCCCGGGTCCCCCGCGTCGCCGCGTACGGGATCGTCGTGGAGATCAGCCCGAAAATGATGCCGCCGACGATGCCGACGACGAGCGGCGCCAGGAAACCGCCCGTGACGATGCCCAGCAGCAAACCGAAGAACACGCCGAGCCAGGCACCCGAAACAATGCCCCCGCCAATCACTTTCGCCCAGGTGAGGCGGCCCAGCACCCGCTCGACCTGCATGAGGTTGACACCCACGATGGTGACGTCCTCCACCGAGAATTCCTGATCGGAGAGGTAGTCGACGGCGCGCTGCGCCTCCGCGTAGGTGGGATACGAACCGATGGGCCAGCCCGTGGGGGGTTCCGGCAGAGCCCCACGCCGCGCCCCGTTGGACTGTCCGAGTGGATTCGTCATCGTCAGCTGGTCTCCTCGTGTGGTTCTCTCAGGATCGGTCCTGTGAGAACCATTCTGCCTGCTGAGGCTATTTCTCGTCAGGTCGGACGAACTCGGTGGTCCGTTTCATACCCGCGGCGCGCCCCTTGGCGGAGATCACGAGCGCCATCTTGCGACTCGCCTCGTCGATCATCTCGTCGCCGAGCATGACGGCACCGCGCCCGCCGCCTGCCGCGGAGGTGTGGAACTCGTAGGCGTCCAGGATCAGTTCGGCCCGGTCGTAATCGTCCTGACGGGGGCTGAACACGTCGTTCGCCGCCTCGATCTGGGTGGGATGCAGAACCCACTTGCCGTCGAAGCCCAGCGCGGCCGTGCGCTGCGCCGACCGACGGAACGCCTCCACGTCGCGGATCTGCAGGTAGGGGCCGTCGATGGCCTGCACCCCGTGCGCGCGGGCGGCCATCAGGATGGTCATCAGAATGTGGTGGTAGGCGTCGCCGCGGTCGTAGCCGTCCGGCTGCTCCCCGACGACCAGCGTGCGCATGTTGATGCTCGCCATGAAGTCGGCGGGCCCGAACACCAGGGTCTGCACGCGAGGGCTGGCCGTCGCGATGGCATCGATGTTGGTGAGCCCGATCGCATTCTCGATCTGCGGCTCGATGCCGATCCGGCCGACCTCGAGCCCGTTGGCCTTCTCTATCTGGGTCAGCAGCAGGTCGAGGGCCTGAACATGGCTGGCGTCCGGCACTTTCGGCAGCAGGATCGCGTCGAGATGGGCGCCCGCGCGTCCGACGACCTCGACGACGTCGGCGTACGTCCACTCGGTGGTCCAGTCGTTGACCCGCACCACCTTGATCTGGTCGCCCCACCCGTCCTCGGCGAGCGCCTCGGCGATGGTGCCGCGCGCTTCCTGCTTGGCGAGCGGCGCCACCGCGTCCTCGAGGTCGAGGAAGATCTCGTCCGCGGGCAGCCCCTTCGCCTTGTCGATCATCTTGCGGCTGCTGCCCGGAACGGCGAGCACCGATCGCCGTGGCCTGTAGACGGAACTCATGACGGACGATCCTCCACTTTCGCAGGTGTTCGATTCCCTGTATTTCTGTACAAGGATCTAGCCTGGCAATCATGGCAGCTGCGAACAAGGTTTTTGCAGCCAGGCTGGCCGGCCTGGTGGTGCTCGGCCCCGACGGGGAGTCGATCGGCCGCGTCCGGGACGTCGTGATCACCGCGCGCGTCGGCCGGCAGCAGCCGCGCGTCCTCGGACTGGTCATCGAATTGTTCACGCGCAAACGCATCTTCGTCCCGATGCTCCGCGTCACCGCCATCGAACCGAGCTCGGTGACACTCACCACCGGCAACGTCAGTCTGCGCCGATTCCAGCAGCGGCCCGGCGAGGTACTCGCCCTCGCCCAGGTGGCGGATTCCCACGTGCGCGTGGACGACCCGGAACTCGAGGAACTGCGGGACGCCGACATCATCGTCGTCGATCTGGGCATCGAGCAGACCCGCACCCGGGACTGGGTGGTGTCGAAGGTCGCGGTGCGCGGGCACCGGGGCCGCCTCGGTCGCCGCGCCGCCATGCACGTCGTCGAGTGGCAGCACGTCCAGGGCCTCACGCAGACCGACCTGGCGATGCCCGGCCAGGGCGTCTCGGCACTGCTCACCCAGTTCGAGGGCATGCGCGCGGCCGATGTCGCGAACGCGATGCGGCTCCTGCCGGAGAAACGCCGCCACGAACTCGCCCTCGCACTCGACGACGAACGCCTCGCCGACGTCGTCCAGGAACTACCCTCCGACGACCAGACGGACCTGCTCATGCACCTCGAGGTCGAGCGCGCCGCGGACGTCCTCGAGGCCATGGATCCCGACGACGCCGCCGACCTCCTCGGCGAGCTTCCCGAGACCGAGGCCGAATCGCTGCTGCAGCTGATGGACCCGCAGGACTCCGAGCCGGTCCGCCGGCTGCTCGAGCACTCGCCCGACACCGCGGGTGGTCTGATGACTCCGGAGCCGGTGGTCCTCACCGCGTCGACGACGGTCGCCGAAGCGCTGGCCCGTGCCCGGATCTCGGACGTCACCCCCGCTCTCGCGAGCATGGTGTTCGTCGTCCGCCCACCCACCGCGACGCCGACGGGCCGCTACCTCGGCTGCGTGCACCTGCAGAAGTTACTGCGAGAGCCGCCCGCAAGCCTGGTCGGCGGACTGCTCGACACCGACATGCCGCGGCTGGCACCCGAGGATTCCCTGACGTCGGTGACCCGCTACTTCGCGACGTACAACCTGGTGTGCGGGCCGGTGGTCGACGACGAGGACCATCTGATCGGGGCAGTCACCGTCGACGATGTCCTGGACCATCTCCTCCCCGAGGACTGGCGTGAAGAGGAGATCGACGGATGAGCGAGAAGTCAGCCAGCGCAGCCGCCCGGAGCCTGTCCGACCGGCAGCGCCTCGACACCCCGCGGGGTACCCGCCGCTTCCGGGTCACGTACGACGTGGAGGCCGTCGGGCGGGCCAGCGAGAACTTCGCCCGGTTCCTCGGCACGGGCCGCTACCTGATGATTCAGACGGTGATCGTGATCGTCTGGATCCTCATCAACGTCTTCGCCGTCCGATTGCAGTGGGACCCGTACCCGTTCATCCTGCTCAACCTGGCGTTCTCCACCCAGGCCGCGTACGCGGCGCCGCTCATCCTGCTGGCGCAGAACCGCCAGGAGAACCGCGACCGCGTCTCCCTCGAAGAGGACCGCTCGCGCGCGGAGCAGACGAAGGCGGACACCGAGTTCCTCGCCCGGGAACTTGCGGCTCTGCGCATCGCGATCGGTGAGGTCGCCACCCGCGACTACCTGCGGCGCGAACTCGACGAGATCAAGTCGCTGCTGGGCGACGAGGAAGACACCCGTACCCGGCGCAAATGAGGGTCGGCGAATCCCCGCAAACTCCGGCAGGGTCGATCACGTATATGTAACGTCACTCACATCTTCTCGGATGTATGCGGTGTGCGAAACGAAGAGCACCGCAGGGGGTGATCGAGTGCGGATACGTGGACTGTTGACGGTGACTGCCCTGACAGTGGGCGCAGTTGCCACCCTCGGATCCTCGACCGGCGGTTCTGCAGTCAGCGGCGCATCCGTCGGCACCAGTGCCGTCTCTTCCACCGGCGGGGCGACGACGCTCGGAGCAGCCTCGATCACGCCGGGAACCACGCCCCAGGCCGCGTACTTCCCGCCGTCGGGAATCGTGGCACCCACACCCCGGATCGCGCGGTCCCAGAGGGCTGTTCCCCCGGCGCCCGCGCCCGCGCCGTTGCCCGCGGTGACAAATCCCACATCTCCGACGTCGCCGTCCGGCACCGGGCTCATCGCCGCACCGGTGATCCTGAGCGCTCTGGGCATCCCGGAGATCGTGCTCAACGCGTACCGGTCCGCGGAACTCGAAATGATGGCGGAGTCCCCGAAATGCGGTCTGCCGTGGCATCTGCTGGCCGGTATCGGCCGCATCGAATCGGGTCACGCCGGCGGCGGCCGGACCGACTCGGTCGGCACCACGATCACCCCGATTCTGGGCCCCGTTCTCGACGGCCGGCTGGCGGGCAACGAGGTCATCCGGGACACCGACCGCGGCGCCACGGACGGCGACCCCGGGCACGATCGCGCCGTCGGACCGATGCAGTTCATTCCGTCCACGTGGGCCAAGTACGCCTCCGACGGCAACGCGGACGGCGTGGCCGATCCCAACAACGTGTTCGATGCGACGCTGGCGGCCGCCCGGTACCTCTGCTCGGGCGGTCTCGACCTCCGCGATCCGCTCCAGGAGACCCGCGCGGTCCTGCGGTACAACAACTCTGCTGCGTATGCGGCCAACGTCATCACCTGGTCGAACGCCTACAGGAACGGTGGAACGCCGACGCCGAGCCAGTTGTCGGAGTCGGCCTCGCCCTCCCCCGGACGTCTCGCCGACGCCGCCGCGGCCGAAGCGGACCTCCCACACGATCTCGCGACCACCCCACAGCCATCCACGGACGGTGCGGCCACTCCCACGACGCCCGCTCCGGCCCCGCCGATTCCCGGACTCCCGCCGCTGCCGCAACTGCCCTGTCTGATCTTCTGCCCGCCCGCCGACCCCGGGGCACCGGCATCCGCCACACCCGCCCCGGCCGAACCTGTCCCGGGCGCCCCTCCGGCCGACGCCGTTCCCCGGTAATCACCCCCTCTTCCGCCGCGCGCTCTGCTTGCAGGGCGCGCGGCGGCGCGTTCCGGCGCCTGGGCCCCTGACTGAGCGACCGGCCCATCCGTCCGACACCCGCGGCACGTCCACGTCCTGGCGTGACCTTGCCGTGTTGGTTACCCTCGCTCACGTGCCTTCGGAGTAACGGAACCGTGCGATACAAGTCCGTTTGATCACGGTTGGATAACGGAAACATATCGAATCAGGTAGCCTCGATCCGGTCAGTTGAACGGAACACCCCAAGACGGGGGTCGCAGGAGGCAATCGAGTGGGTCGGCACAACAAGAAGACGGATTCCCATATCCGCCGCAATTCGGTCATCGCGCTTACCGGACTCGTCCCCATCGGACTGATCACCGCAGCCAACACGGCCGGCGCCGCACCCAAGGTCCCTTTCCTTTCCACGAGCTCCTCGTCGGAGGTCGCCGACGTCGCCCAGGAGGCGACCGACACCGCCCCCGAGGCCGCGGAAGCCGTCACCCCCGTGGCCGAGACCGCCGCCGAAGCCGCACCCGCGGCCGAAGCGGCGCCCGCTGCGCCGGCACTCGCACCCGTCCAGGCCACCCCGCCCCTCCCGGCGAGCATCGCCCAGGGCGCGCTCGGCATCCCGTCCATCAGCGTCGCGGCCTACCAGAACGCGGAACGCATGCTCGCCGTCGAACAGCCGGGTTGCGGCATGTACTGGACGCTCATCGCCGGAATCGGCCGCGTCGAGTCCACTCACGCCTACGACGGCAAGGCGGACGACAAGGGCAACATGCTCAAGCCCGTCCTCGGCCCCGTCCTCGACGGCACCCTCGGCGGCAACGCGGTGATCCGCGACACCGACGGTGGCAAGCTGGACGGCGACGCCAACTACGACCGCGCCGTCGGACCCACCCAGTTCCTCCCCGAGACGTGGAATCGTTACGCGGGCGACGGCAACGGCGACGGCGTCGCCGATCCGCAGAACCTCTTCGACTCCGCGCTGACCACCGGAAAATACCTGTGCGACGGCGGATTGAACGTCAAGGATCCGATTCAGGCCGCCAAGGCCGTGCACCGCTACAACAACTCCGCCGCCTACGTGGCCAACGTGCTCGCCTGGTCCGCCGGCTACTCCAGCGGAATCATCCCGGCGGCCGCGGACCTGCCGCGCATCCACTGAGCGCGCATCCTTACCATTGAGTCATGCCAGTCCTGAGCGAGTCCGCTGTACGTAGCGCCCTGGCGCGCGTCCAGGATCCCGAGATCCGGAAACCGATCACCGAACTCGGGATGGTCAAGAGCGTCGACATCGCGTCCGACGACAGCGTCGACATCGCGATCTACCTGACCACCGCAGGTTGCCCGATGCGGACCGAGATCAGCGACCGTGTCACCAAGGCCGTGGCGGACGTTCCCGGTGTCGGTGCGATCCGCGTCGAACTCGACGTGATGAGCGACGAGCAGCGCACCGAACTCCGCAAGTCACTGCGCGGAGACTCGGCCGAGCCCGTCATCCCGTTCGCCCAGCCGGGTTCCCTGACCCGCGTCTACGCGGTCGCGTCCGGAAAGGGCGGCGTCGGCAAGTCCAGTGTCACCGTCAACCTGGCCGCCGCACTCGCCGCCCGCGGACTGTCGGTGGGTGTTCTCGACGCCGACATCTACGGACACTCCGTTCCCCGCATGCTCGGCACCGACGCCAAGCCCACGCAGGTGGAACGCATGATCATGCCGCCCGTGGCACACGACGTGAAGATGATCTCCATCGCCCAGTTCACCCAGGGCAACACCCCGGTCGTGTGGCGTGGCCCGATGCTGCACCGCGCGCTGCAGCAGTTCCTCGCCGACGTCTTCTGGGGCGACCTGGACGTTCTGCTGCTCGATCTGCCGCCCGGCACCGGCGACGTCGCCATCTCCGTCGCACAGCTGATCCCCGGTGCGGAGATCCTCGTCGTCACCACCCCGCAACAGGCGGCCGCCGAGGTGGCCGAGCGCGCAGGCGCCATCGCGCTGCAGACCCGTCAGCGCATCGTCGGAGTCGTCGAGAACATGTCCTGGATGGACATGCCCGACGGCACCCGGATGGACATCTTCGGGTCCGGCGGCGGGCAAGCCGTCGCCGACCGTCTCACCAAAGCTGTGGGCGCGAAGGTTCCGCTGCTGGGGCAGATCCCGCTCGAGCAGGCCGTCCGTGAAGGCGGCGACGGCGGCGTTCCCATCGTCCTCGGCCACCCGGATTCGCCGGCCGCGACGGCACTCGTCGACATCGCGGACAAACTCGCCGTCCGCAAGCGGGGCCTCGCCGGAATGTCGCTGGGGATCGACACCACCCGCCACCTCTAGGCGCCCCGCGCTCGTGCGCCTTTCTGGTTGCTGGAGCAACCAGAAAGGCGCACGAGCCCGAAGGGCCTATGTTGCGTCGAGGTCGATCGGGGGGCGCTCGCCGTTCGCGAGCGGCTTGTTCTGCGGCGGAGTGGGCGTCGACGGATCGGCGCTGACGGCCTTCGTCCCCGACTTGTCGAACGACACCGGACTCGGCTTGTCGAAGTTGCCGGTGAGAATCGAATCGTCACCGTCGAGCAGGTGTTTGGTGATGACCGCGCGCGGTGTCATGCCGCGCAGCTGATTGAGGTCCGACAGCGGCTTGCGCAGATCCTCGAACTCCGGACCGAGCTCGTCCTTGAGCTGCTGGCTGGCGCCGCTCGCATACTCACGGACCTGCCTCAGTGATTTCGTTACCCAGCTGACCGCACCCGGAAGCCGCTCGGGTCCCAAGATGACCAGAGCCGCGACGAGGAGGACCATGAACTCGCCCCAACCAATGTTGCCGAACACGTGGTCAGCCTACTGTGCGGTGAGGGCGTGTGCCCAGGTGACGGAGCGATCTCACAGCAACCTCTCGAGTCAATCGGAGGCCGGGGTCACGTCGACATCGACGAGCCGGCCCTCGCGGATCAGCTGAACCCGGACGGGTTCGCCGATCTTCTGCAGGTTGACGGCGACGACCAGTTCGTCGGCGCTGGTGACCGTGCGGTCGCCGACCTTGACGATCACATCGTTCTCGACGATCCCGGCCCGCGCGGCCGGGCTGTCCGAACGGACATTGGCCACCTGGGCGCCGCTGGTGTCGTCGTTGACGACGGTGCGGGCGTTGACGCCGATGTCCGGGTGGTGCATCCGGCCGTCCCGGATGAGGGTCTGAGCGACCGTCGTGACGTCGTCGATGGGAATCGCGAAGCCGAGACCCACCGAGCCACCGGACTCGCTGAGCATGGCGGTGTTGATGCCGATCACCCGGCCGGTGTCGTCGACGAGCGCGCCGCCCGAGTTGCCGTGGTTGATGGCGGCATCGGTCTGGACGGCGTCGATGACGGCGTTCGTGTCGGAGCCCTCGCCGGACAGTCGCATCGGACGGTGCAAGGCGCTGACGATTCCGCGGGTGACGGTCTTGCTGAGCCCGAGGGGCGATCCGACGGCGACGACGTCCTCGCCGACCTGTACGTCCCCGGACTTGCCGAGTTCCGCGACCGTCAGGTTGTCGGCCGCAACCTTGAGTACGGCCAGGTCGGTCTTGATGTCGCGACCGACGACCTGGGCCTCGGCCTTGGTCCCGTCGGAGAAGATGACCTGGATCTTGCCGCCGTCGGGTGCGGTGGCCGCGGCGGAGATGACGTGGTTGTTGGTGACGATGTAGCCGGCGCCGTCGATGACGACACCCGAACCGGTACTGCCCTGGTCGCCGACCGCCACCTGGATCGACACGACGGCGGGCAGCACGGCATCCGCGACCTGCGCTACGGGCGACTGGCCGAGGTCTTCCTCGCCGCCGCCCTGGACGAGGGTGACGCTCTGGCTCGTGAGCGAGCTGCGATCGGCGGTGATCACGGCGGCGAGAAGGCCGCCGACCAGACCGATCGCGAGGGCGATTCCGCCGAGCGCGACGAGCGCCTTCGGCGCCACCTTGCCGCCGAACAGGACCTCGCGGGCGCTGAGCGCCGGGGCGGGCGGGCGGGAATGTTCTTCGGCGTGCAACGCCGGGGAGCCGAGCTCGACGCCGGCGTCGGGATCACGCCAGGGGTCGGCGGGCGGTGCCGCGACCGCCGTGGTCGCGGGCTTCTCGTGGGGATCACGCTGAATGGTGTCGACCTCGCCGTCGGGCCGGCCGAACGCCTCCGCCAGCACGGGGTCGGGGGCACCGACCTTCACCGAGGGTTCACTCTCACGCCGGGCGTCCGACGGGGCGAAAGAACCGGTGACGCCACCGGGCCGGCCGAACGCGCGGCTGGACGCTGCGTCGATCTTCGGCCGGTAGACGGGCCTCGGATCGAGTCGTGGGGCGTCCGCCGGGCGCAGCGTGCCCGACTCGTCCGCCACGGGACCGTCGGGTGCCGTCGTGTCGGAACCCGGAGTCTTGTAATCCGCCGTCACGCTGTCGTGTCCCCCTCGTGTGCGTCAGTCACGCGCCCCAGTATCACCGATGCCCCGCTGAGCACGGACACCGCCGTCGTCGGTCCGGATGCGCTCAACGGCGCCGGCGCCGGGACCAGATCCGGCTCGTGATCGAGTACGCGCTCGTGAGCGGTGAATCCGGGGTGTGGGAGTCGAACGGGGACTTGTCGGCGGGATCGCCCTGGTTGCAACTGGGGATCTGGCTCAGCAGGCCGAGGAGGCCGGACGGCATGGCGACGTCGCCGCTGCGGCGGAGGGCACGCCGGGCCTGCTGCTGCGAGTCCACCTCGAATGCGCACTCGGGACAGATCGACAGGTGGTGGGCGGCGCGCAGATAAGCGGACATGCGGAGTTCACCGTCGACGAAGGCGGCGATCGCCTCACTCGCCAGGTGTTCGGTGGAGCCAAACTGGCGAGGTACACGCCCCTGCGTCATTCGTCCCTCCTGGTAACTACCCGACGCCGATCTGATCGGAGTCAACCTTTCCGTTCACAGCCAGATGCTCACGCAGAGCCTGCCTGCCGCGGTGAATGCGGCTACGCACGGTTCCGAGCTTCACACCCAGTGTGGCACCGATCTCCTCGTAGGACAGTCCTTCGATGTCACACAGCACGACCGCGGCGCGAAACTCCGGGGCCAACGAGTCGAGCGCTGCCTGCAGATCCGCGTCCAGGCGGGCGTCGTGATAGATCTCCTCGGGGTTCGGCCCGTCGGCCGGGACCCGATCGTAGTCCTCCGGAAGCGCCTCCATGCGGATGCGGTTGCGACGGCGGACCATGTCGAGGAAGAGGTTGGTGGTGATGCGGTGCAGCCAGCCCTCGAACGTGCCGGGCTGGTAATCGGACAGGGAACGGAACACGCGGATGAACGTGTCCTGAGTGAGGTCCTCGGCGTCCTGCGCGTCGCCCGACAGCCGGTACGCCAGTCGGTAGACTCGGTCGCCGTGCTCGCGGACGAGTTCGTCCCAGGACGGCATGGCGGACTTCTCGCCTGTGGCATCGAACACAGCGGTGCCCGTCAGCTCGGCGTCCGACAGCTGCTCGTCGGTGTTTCTCTCGTCTGGAGCCATCGTGTTGTTGCTCATCGAGTTAAGTGGATCCTCCTACTCAGGACCGCAGATCACTGGACGTGGTATAGGCGTCAACTCCCGAGGGCCGGGATTTGTTCCCGGATTCTCGGACTTTCCTCCGTCGTCGTGATCTCCCCGCCGGGCGGTCTTCGGATCTGGCGTTGGACATACTCTTTCCCACCGCGATATGTGTGCGGTGTGAGCAAGCTGAGGTATTCCTGAGAATCGCGGCCGGGCAGGTCGCGGCATTGTTGTCGAGCGCGCCTCGCAGCGGCGATGACGAGACCCCGATAGCCTCATGTGCGTGCAGACAAACGCCGAACGGATACTCACCCACGCAGAAGGGGCTGTCCGTGAAGACGAGGCCCTCGGTGCGGCCAGGGAGCGGGCGGACGACCTCGGTGCCGGACCGGTACCTCCCGCGGTCGGTGCTGCTCTAGCCCTGTTTGCCCGCATGCTGGACGCCAAGACGGTCGTCGAGGTCGGCACCGGCGCGGGTGTGAGCAGTTTGTGGCTGCTCCGGGGCATGCGCGAGGACGGCGTCCTCACCACCATCGACAGTGAACCCGAGCACCAGCGGGCCGCCAAGCTGTCGTTCCGGACCAATGACATCGCACCCGCCCGGACCCGGCTGATCAACGGCCGTGCGCTCGACGTCCTGCCGCGGCTCGCCGACGGGGCGTACGACCTGGTGTTCGTCGACAGCGCACCGGTCGATCACCCGCACTACGTCCGCGAAGGGGTTCGCCTGCTGCGTCCGGGCGGCGCCATCGTGCTGCACAACGCCCTGCACGGCGGCCGGGTCGTCGACCCGAGCCAGCGTGACGCGGCGACCGTCGCCGTCCGCGAGGCCGCGAAGGCGCTCGCCGAGGACGACCAGCTGATCCGCGTGTTCCTGCCGATCGGCGACGGCCTGCTCTGCGCATCCAAACTCTGAGAGCCCCGTCCCCGGGGCCCTCCCGCTAGATCCAGACGCCCTTGCCGATGGCGACGACGCCGCCGTTACTGACGGCGAACCGTTGCTTGTCGCGCTCGAGGTCGACTCCGATGATCTCGCCGTCGCCGACGACCACGTTCTTGTCGAGGATCGCGCGGCGCACGACGGCGCCCTTGCCGATGCGCACACCCGGCATGAGGACACTGCCCTCCACCGTCGCGCCGCTGTCGACCATCACGTTGGAGCTGAGCACCGAGTTGCGCACCGTGGCCGCCGACAGGATGCACCCGGCCCCGACCACGGACTCCTGCGCGAGGCCGCCCTGCACGAACTTGGCCGGCGCCAGGTTCTCCGTCTCACCGCGGATCGGCCACCGGCGGTTGTAGAGGTTGAAGATGGGGTGGACCGACACGAGATCCATGTGTGCGTCGTAGAACGCGTCGAGCGTTCCCACGTCGCGCCAGTAGCCGCGGTCGCGGTCGGTGGCGCCGGGAACGATGTTGTCCTTGAAGTCGTACACGGACGCCTCGCCCGCCTCGACGAGCGCGGGGATGATGTCGCCGCCCATGTCGTGGTCGGAGTCGGAGTTCTCCGAGTCGGCCCGGATGGCGTCGACCAGCACCTTGGTGGTGAACACGTAGTTACCCATCGACGCGAACGTCATGTTGGGGTCGTCCGGGGTTCCCGGCGGATGCGCCGGCTTCTCGAGGAACTGGACGATGCGGCCCGACTCGTCGCTGTCGATACAGCCGAACGCGAACGCCTCGCTGCGCGGCACCCGGATCCCGGCCACCGTCACCCCGGCACCCGACTCGATGTGATGCTGCACCATCTGTTCCGGGTCCATCCGGTACACGTGGTCGGCACCGAACACCACGATGTACTCGGGATCCTCGTCGTAGACGAGGTTCAGCGACTGCAGGATCGCGTCCGCACTACCGGTGTACCAGCGCGGGCCCAGACGTTGCTGCGCGGGAACGGGAGTGATGTATTCACCCGCGAACCCGGACAGTCGCCACGTCTGAGAGATGTGGCGGTCCAACGAGTGCGACTTGTACTGCGTCAGAACACACAGGCGGAGGTATCCCGCATTGACCAAATTGCTGAGCACGAAATCGATCAGCCGGTAGGCGCCTCCGAAAGGCACAGCGGGCTTCGCCCGATCCGCGGTGAGCGGATAGAGACGTTTGCCCTCGCCGCCGGCGAGCACGATTCCAAGCACATGTGGCTGGCTCCTCACCCTGTCAACCTATCGGGCGGCCACTCCCCCCGCCAGCGAAGCGCCGAGTCACCGTTTCTCCGATACCTGAATGTGTCCGAGAGCGGTGGCCCGAAGCCGTCCGGACGGTTACGTTAGGCCGGTGCGGGTGGCGATGATGACCAAGGAATACCCACCGGAGATCTATGGCGGTGCGGGTGTACACGTCACCGAACTGGTTGCTCAGTTGAAGCAGCTGTGTGAGGTGGACGTGCACTGTATGGGCGCTCCGCGCGTCGGAGCGGTCGTGCACACGCCCGACCCCGCGTTGGCCGGGGCCAATCCGGCACTCGCGACGCTGTCCGCCGAATTGCGCATGGCGGACGCCGCGACCGGCGCCGACGTCGTGCACTCCCACACCTGGTACACCGGCCTGGCGGGCCATCTGGCGTCCGCGTTGTACGACGTGCCCCACATCCTCACCGCCCACTCCCTCGAGCCGCGGAGGCCGTGGAAGGCGGAGCAGCTGGGCGGCGGCTACCGCATCTCCTCGTGGTCCGAGCGCAACGCCGTCGAGCATGCCGACGCGGTGATCGCCGTGAGCGCCGGGATGCGCCTCGACGTCCTCGACGCGTATCCGTTCGTCGACCCGCACCGGGTCCACGTGGTGCGCAACGGGATCGACACGTCGGTCTGGCACGCGGGCCCCGCAGGTCCGAGGGACTCCGCCCTCGCGAAGATCGGCGTCGACCCGGACCAGCCGATGGTCGCGTTCGTCGGCCGTATCACCCGGCAGAAAGGCGTCGGTCATCTGATCGCCGCAGCACACCACTTCGCGCCCGAGATCCAGTTGGTGCTGTGCGCGGGAGCCCCCGACACCCCGGAGATCGCCGCCGAGACCGAGCAGGCCGTGGCCGCGCTCGCGGCGCACCGGGGCAACGTGTTCTGGGTGCGGGAAATGCTCCCCACCGACCAGGTGCGGGAGATCCTGTCGGCCGCAACCGTCTTCGTGTGCCCGTCCGTGTACGAGCCGTTGGGGATCGTGAACCTCGAGGCCATGGCCTGCGAGACCGCGGTCGTGGCGTCCGACGTCGGTGGTATCCCCGAGGTGGTGGAGGACGGGGTGACCGGCCGTCTGGTGCACTACAACTCGTACGAGCCCGAGGCGTTCGAACAGGCGCTGGCCGAGGCGGTCAACGCAATCGCCGCCGACGTCGGCACAGCCCAGGCGATGGGCAAGGCCGGACGGGCGCGGGCGATCGCCGAGTTCTCCTGGGCGGCCATCGCGCAGCAGACCCTCGACGTCTATCAGGACGCGCTGTCCCGGCGCTGACCGAGGAGCTCAGAGCCGGGCGTAGGTGGACACCGTCACCGACGCCGTCACCGGATACTCCTGCGGCAGCGCCGCGATGGAGGACGCGAGCCGGTCGGGGGTGACGTGCCGCGCGGACGGCCCCATCCCGACGAGCCGGGCCACGTCGAGGTGCGACAACGACATCGGGTACTCCACCGCTACGTGGCCGGTGCGCTCGAACCGCCCGGACATCGCCGCCCCGAGCCGTTCGACCTTCCGGTCGTCCACCCGGACCATTCCGAGCAGGTCCACGAGCTCCCCCAGGTGCCGCTCCGTGGGGGTGAGGACCACCAGGGAGCCGCGCTCGGCGAGCACCCGGTGCGCCTCGTCGGCGTTGCGCGGCGCGAACACGCACAGGACGTGGCTGAGCACGTGGTCCCGCACCGGAAGGTGTTGCCACACGTCGGCAACCACCGCTCCGGCGCGGGGGTGTGCCTTGGCGATGCGCCGGGCCGCGTACTTGGACACGTCGAGGCCGATCCCCCGGCCCCTCGGGACGGCGTCGAGCACGCGCGCCAGGTAGTGGCCTGTGCCCGCGCCGATCTCGAGGATCCGGGGATCGTCGCCGGGCCCGGTGCCCGCCACCACCGCATCGGCGACAGCGTCCATCAGCGGGTCGAAGCTGCCGCCGCCGAGGAAGTCTGCACGTGCGGCGATCATTTCGGGGCTGTCGCCGTCGAACTTGCCACCGGCCCCGGTCATCAGGCTCACGTAACCCTGCCGCGCCACATCGAAGGTGTGGCCCTGGTCGCACAGGATCGCGCCTTCGTCGAGTTCCACGCGGGACCGGCACTGCGGGCACGCCAGCAGGTCGGTCACATCGGCCAGCACGAACGTTCGCCTCCCGGTTCCGGACACGGAACAGGCCCCGCACCGAGAACGGCGACGGGGCCTGCCCTGTGAGGTTCTCTCCGCACTCGACTAACTGGTGACGCCCTTGAGCTCTTCACCGAGTGCGGCAGCTTCCTCCGGGGTGAGCTCGACAACCAGACGTCCACCACCCTCGAGCGGAACCCGCATGACGATTCCTCGTCCCTCTTTGGTTGCTTCGAGGGGACCGTCCCCGGTCCGGGGCTTCATGGCCGCCATCCTCTGCTCCCTCCAGATCTGCGCTGCCTGCTTGCGCCTCGACAAATTTTGGCACCCCGCCAACACTCGGCGAGGCTTGTGACATCCATTCTTCCCTATGGACACGAGTACCGGGAACCTGAGTCACAAATAGGCAGGTCCACCGGCAGTTCAGGCAGTGATCGGGACCCAGCAGGCGGCCACGTGGTCGTCCACCATCCCAGTGGCCTGCATGAGTGCATAAGCAGTGGTAGGGCCCACAAACGTGAACCCTCGGCGCTTCAATTCCTTCGCCATCGCGGTGGATTCCGGTGTGACGGCCGGGACGTCGTTCACGGTGGCCAGGCGGCTCGGGCGCGGCGGCGGGGCGAACGACCACAGCAGGGTGTCCAGGTCGGTGTCCGACAACTCGAGGAGGGCCCGCGCATTGCTCACCGACGCCTCGATCTTGGCCCGGTTCCGCACGATCGACGAGTCCTCGAGCAGGCGCGCCACGTCCCGTTCCGTGTACCGCGCCACCGCCTCCGGATCGAACCCGGCGAACGCGGCCCGGAAGGCCTCCCTCTTGCGGAGAATGGTGATCCACGACAGTCCCGACTGGAACGCTTCGAGGCACAGCCGTTCGTACAACTCGTCACGGCCGTGCAACGGACGACCCCATTCGAGGTCGTGGTAGTCCCGGTACAGCCGGGACCCGTCGGTGTCGACCGCCCACGCGCACCGCACGCGGTCCTCGACGGGCGTCACGAGGCGTCACCCGGCCGCTCGGACGCGGCTTCGAACGCCGCCAACTGCTCACGCAGCGAATCGATTTCACGTCCCAGCCGGGACAGCGCCCAGTCGACCTCGCTGGCCTTGTAACCCCGCAGCGTCTGCTGGAAGCGCAACGCCTCCACGTCGGCGCCCGTCACACCTTCGGCGGGCAGGGCCGTGAGTGTGGTGCCGGGCGGCAGGGGCGCGAGTTCCTCGGAACGGCCGAACACCGCACTGGCGGCGAGGAACAGCATCGCGCCGACGAACGCCATGACGAGCAGATAGAGCAGGGCTGTCACCATGCCCCGATCCTGTCACGGACGTCCGACAGCAACCTCCCTCAGGGGCGCGCGGTCAGGGGCACACCGTGTTCATCGGCGGGCGATCGGCCAGCGCGACGTCCGTCGTCGTCGGAACGAAGGAGTCGCCGTCCACCAGGAACTGGGTCAGACCCGCCCCGGAATCCGGCACCCCGCAGCGCCGCATCATCGTGCCGATGATCTGCCTGCTCATCACCCCGAGTTCGGACAGCGGGCGGTTGCGGTGCTTGCGCACCCCCAGATTGACCTGGCCGATCGCACCGAGTCCGAGACGGTCGTACGTGTCGAGCAGCAGCCCGATCTCGACGCCGTAGCCGGGCGCGAACGGAACTGCCGACAGCAACTCCCGGGTGCCCGCGTACTCACCGCCCAGCGGCTGCAGCACGCACGTCAACTCCGGCCGGAGCGAGGCCAGCATGGGGCGCGCCACGAGTTCGGTCACCCGGCCACCCCCGTTGGCGTCCTCCGTGCCGCTGAGGCGGAGGGGACGGCGGTAGTAGCCCTTCACGAGATGGATGCCGTCGGCCGTCAACAGCGGTCCCAGCAGTTTCGGGACGAAGGCCGGATCCGGGTTGATGAGATCCGAGTCGACGAAGGCGATGAGGTCACCGGTGCTCGCGGCGACGGAACGCCACAGCACCTCGCCCTTGCCCGCTACCGGCGGGAACGCCGGCACCGCCTCCTCCCGGCTGATGACGGTGGCGCCCGCGGCGCGTGCGCGTTCCGCCGTCAGGTCCGTCGATCCGGAATCGAGGACGATCAACTCGTCCACCAGGCCACCGAGCAGCGGGTGGATCGTGTCCACCACCGCGGCGACGGTCTCCTCCTCGTTGAGCGCGGGCAGGACCACCGACACGGTGCGCCCGGCCTTGGCCCGTTCGAGTTCGGCGATGCTCCACGACGGCTGGTCCCAGCTGTTCGCCTCGGCCCAGCTGCGTGGGGTTCGCTCCTCCGCCACCATCGTGCGGGCCGCCCGGGCCCCCACGGCACTCATGCCAGCCCCCGCACGGTGCGGGACGGTGCGCGCCGGCCTTGAATCGCGGCCACCATGTCCACCACTCGACGCGTGGGGGCAACTTCGTGGACACGGAAGACACGGGCGCCTCCTGCGGCGGCCATCGCTGTCGCTGCCAATGTTCCCTCCAACCGCTCGACGAGATCTACCCCTAGAGTCTCCCCGACGAAGTCCTTGTTGCTCAGCGCCATGAGCACTGGCCATCCGGTATTTACAAGATCTTCCACTCGCCGCAACAACTCGAGCCCGTGGTAGGTGTTTTTCCCGAAATCGTGGGTCGGATCGATGAGGATCGAGTCGGCGGGCACACCCAGCCGGGCCGCGTTCTCGGCGGCCGACACGACTTCCGCGAGGACGTCCGCGACGACGTCGGTGTAGCGGACACGGAACGGCCGGGTCCGCGGGACCGCTCCCCCGGTGTGGGAACAGACGATGCCTGCGCCCGTCTCCGCGGCCACCTCGACGAGCGCAGGGTCGGCGCCTGCCCACGTGTCGTTGATGAGATCGGCGCCCTCGGCGACGGCCAGCCGGGCCACGTCGCTGCGCCAGGTGTCGACGCTGATGAGCAATTCCGGATAGCGCTCGCGGATCGCGGCCACGAACGGCACCACCCGCCGGGTTTCTTCCGCCGAGTCGACGACGTCACCCGGTCCGGCCTTCACACCCCCGATGTCGACGAGGTCGGCCCCCTCGTCCACAGCCCGCTCGACCGCCGACATGGCAGCGGAGTCGGTGAACGTGGCACCGCGGTCGTAGAACGAATCGGGTGTCCGGTTCACGATGGCCATCACGAGCGCTCGATCGACCGCCACGGGGCGCCCGCACAGCGTGGGCGACGGGTGGTCGGGCGCGGGCGGTACGTCTGTCTCGGCCATGTCCCCAATATTGGCACGCAGCACTATCGAAACCACCCGTGAGTACTTGTTAACCGCGGGCGGTTTGTTGAGTCTGGGGACATGTGAGACAGATGATGTCTACCCAGATGTGAGACACGCTGCCGTCGACGAGGTGTGAGGCACCTGACTGGTCGTGAACTTGGTTCATGACCGGAACGGATGCCGTCATGGACCTGCTACACGCCCTGCTGGTGCTCGCCCACGCCACCGGCGCCGACATGTTCGACGGGAACTTCGCCCGCTGGTGCGCCGACCACGGGATCTCCCGCGCCACCGCCTACCGACACAAGAAACGGATCGAGGAGGAGGGCCGGTGGACCACCCGGTCCCGCCGGCCCACCTCCTGCCCACACGCCACCCCACTACCGGTCGAGATCGAAATCGTCCGGCTTCGCCTGAACCTGCCCCACCACGAGCGCGGCGCCGACACCATCGCCTACCACCTGCAGGCCGTCGCCGACAAACACCACTGGGCCGCCGAGGGCTGGACCATCCCGTCCCGGGCCACGATCAACACGATCCTCTCCCGCTACGACCTGGTGATCCCGGAACCGAAGAAACGCCCGAAATCGTCGTACCGCCGGTTCTGCTACCGCAACCCCCGCGACTGCTACCAGATCGACGCCACCCAGGTCCGGTTGGCCACCGGCGAGAAGGTCGTCGTCTTCGAGGTCCTCGACGACTGCACCCGCACCCTGGTCGCCACCCGGGTCGCGGACGCCGAAACCGCCGCCGGGGCGATCGCGGCGATCACCGCCGCGTTCACCGGCTTCGGGATCCCGGCGTTGGTGCTCGCCGACAACGGCAGCGCGTTCACCTCCCGCCGCACCAAGGGCGGCATCTCCGGCTTCACCCGGGTCGTGGAGCAGGCCGGGGCCCGGCTGATCCACTCCACCCCGTATCACCCGCAGACCTGCGGGAAGGTCGAACGCCACCACCGCACCTTCAAGCAATGGTTGGCCGCACGGCCCACCACCGCGGCCACCACCACCGAACTGCAGCAACTGTGCGAGACCTACCAGCGGTTCTACAACACCGAACGCCCGCACAGCGCCGTCAAGATGCCACCGCTGCAGGCCTGGCGGAATGCGGCGATCCACGGTGGGCCACAGCACCTTCCGATCCAACACGACGCCACCGTGCACGCCCTCGTCGTCTCCTCCACCGGCACCGTGTGCGTCGACTCCCGCGCCCGCCTGAGCGTCGGCCGAAAGATGGCCGGACAGACCGTCACCCTGCTGCGCGACGACGACCACGTCACCGCCTACACCACCGACGGCGACGTGATCGGCCACCTACACCTCGACCACACCAAGCGCTACCAAGGCAAACTCCGCCCCGCCTAAAATCTGTCTCACATCTACGTAGACACCCGTGTCTCACATCTACGTAGACAGCACAAACCGCGGGCGGTTAACAAGTACTCACGGGCGGCGTAGCCGCATTACCCCTTCGGCAGCGAACCCTTCGCCACTTCGTCGACGTAACCGTCGTACGAGGGCTTGTAGCCGTCGCCGCGCCCGGACAGCACGTGCAACGTGTCGGTGTCCTCGACGTCGTAGCCCTCCTTGCGGAGTTCCACCTTGCGGCTCTTGAACGTCGATGTCTGTTCCAACGAGTCGACGACGCGGACGAACAGCGGCACCGCGTACGACGGCAGCCGCTGGAACAGCAACTCGGCGACGTCGGAGCCGTCGAACTTCTCGTTCTCGTGCAACGTCACCGCGGCCATCCCGGCGCGACCGTCGGTCCCGGGGATCTCGACGCCGTAGACGACGGCGTGCTCGACCGCGGGATGCGCGAGGAGTGCGCCCTCGACCTCGGTGGTCGCGACGTTCTCCCCCTTCCAGCGGAACGTGTCGCCGAGCCGGTCGACGAACGCGACGTGCGACCAGCCCTGGCGGCGCACCAGGTCTCCGGTGTCGAACCAGCAGTCGCCGTCGTCGAAGCCGTCGCGGACGAGCTTCTTGTCGGTGGCCTCCTCGTCGGTGTATCCGTCGAACGGCGCCCGGTCCGTCACCTTCGACAGCAGCAGGCCGACGTCGCCGGTGCGCACCTTCCGCAGCTTGCCGTCGGAGTGCCGCCGGGGCGATCCGCTGTCCTCGTCGTACTCGACCACGGCGTGCGGCAGGGGGCAGATGCCTGCCGTCCGGTCGACGTTGAGGGCGTTGACGAACGCGATGTTGCACTCGCTGCCGCCGTAGAACTCGGCCACCCGGGAGATCCCGAACCTGGTGGTGAACTCGGACCAGATCTCCGGACGGAGACCGTTCCCGACCATCAGCCGGATGGAGTTGTCGCGGTCGCCGGGCTGCTCGGGCTGGTTCAGCAGGTACCGGCACAGCTCACCGATATAGGTGAACGCGGTGGCCCGGTTCAGTTCGACGTCGGCCCAGAACTTGGACGCCGAGAACTGCTTGCCCAGTGCGAGCGTCGCACCCGACCCGAGCACCGAGGACAGGGACACCGTCAGCGCGTTGTTGTGATAGAGCGGCAGGCAGCAGTAGAGGACGTCGCTTCCGCGCAGCCGGACCCCCATGTTGCCGAGTCCGGACATGCTCTTGAGCCAGCGGAAGTGGCTCATCAGGCTGGCCTTCGGCAGTCCCGTGGTGCCGGAGGTGAAGATGTAGAACGCTTTCTCCCGGGCCTGGATCTGCTCGCACACCTCGGGGTCGCCGTCTCCGGCCTTCTCGGCGAGGCGGTCGAGGTCGTCGAAGTACAGCACCGAGGGCACGGCGGGCGGTTCGTCGAGCGAGTCCATGGCCTCGCCGCACGCCTCGGACACCACCAGGACCTGGCTGTCGAGCAGCGAGATGCTGTGCGCGAGCACGTCTCCGCGCTGGTTGTGGTTCAGCATCCCGGCGGCGGCCCCGAGCTTGACCGCGGCGAGTGCGATGAGCAGCGTCTCGGGCGAGTTCTTGCCCAGGATCCCGACGACGTCCCCGCGTGCCACTCCGAGGTCGGCGAGCACGTGGGCGTAGCGGTTCACGCGGATGTTGGCATTCCGGTAGCTCAGCGATTCGCCCTCGAACCGCAGGAACGTGCGGCGCGGGTGCGCTGCGGCAGCGCGCTGGAAGACGAGGCCGATCGACTCCTTCGCGTCGGGGGTCCGGATCAGGCCGAGGACCCCCTTCGCCATGATCGGCAGCTCCGGAATCATGGCCGGCAGCCGCTTCGCGAGGTCGACCACCCCGATCGTCGAACGAGCTTCAGAACGCATGACATCCCCTCAGGCCTGCAGTATGAGTCAGGTCACCTTACTGCACGGTAACAACGTGCGCCACGACGCGGACCGGACGGCGCCTCAGGAGACGCAGGCGTCCAGCGCCTCCGCGACATCGGTCCGGACGAGCAGCCTGTCGAGGGCGCGCTGCGCCACGAAACCGCCGCCCCGCAGTCCGTCGAGCCAGTCGAGCAGGCCCGTGTAGTGACCGTGCGGATCCAGGAGGACCACCGGTTTCTCGTGCATGCCGAGATAGCCCGCGGTCCACGTTTCGAACAGCTCCTCGAGCGTACCGATACCGCCGGGCAGCGTGACGAACGCGTCGGCCCGGTCCTCCATGATCTGCTTGCGCTGGCGCATGGTGTCCGTGACCACCAGCTCGTCCGCGTCGACGTCGGCGACCTCCCTGTGCACCAGGGCTTTCGGGATGACACCGACAGTGGTCGCCCCGGCGGCGCGGGCGGCCTCGGCGACCGCGCCCATCATCGAGACGTTGCCGCCGCCGGACACGAGTTGCCAACCGCGCTTACCGATTTCGGCGCCGACCTGGGCCGCGAGTTCCAGGAAGTGGTCGTCCACGGGGCCGGACGCACAGTAGACGCACACCGAGAATGTCTGTGTCGGAACAGTTTCCGGCATCACCACTGGTCCTCCGTCCCGAGCAGGGCAGCTTCGTCGACACCCTGCTGCGACCGTATGACGATCTGCACCGCTTCCTCCACATCGTCCGTGACGTGCAAGAGGTTGACGTCACCTTCCGAGATCTTGCCGCTGCGTTGGAGAGTTCCTCGTAACCAGTCCACGAGCCCGGACCAGTACTCGGTGCCGAACAGGACGATCGGGAATCTCGTGACCTTCCGTGTCTGCACCAGAGTCAGCGCCTCGAACAGCTCGTCGAGCGTCCCGAACCCGCCGGGCAGGCAGATGAACGCCTGCGAGTACTTCACGAACATCGTCTTGCGCGCGAAGAAGTAGCGGAAGTTGATGCCGAGGTCGACCCACTCGTTCAGGCCCTCCTCGAACGGCAGCTCGATACCGAGGCCGATGGAGTAACCACCCGATTCGCTGGCACCGCGGTTGGCCGCCTCCATGACGCCGGGACCGCCGCCGGTCATGACGGCGTAGCCGGCCTCGGCCAGGCGCGCACCCAGCGCTCGTCCCGCCTCGTACTCGGGGTGACCGTCCGGTGTGCGAGCGGAACCGAAGACGGTGACCGCGCGCGGCACCTCGGCCAGGGCACCGAACCCCTCGATGAACTCGCTCTGGATCCGCAGTACCCGCCAGGGGTCGGTGTGCACCCAGTCGGTCGAGCCCCGCCCGTCGAGCAACCGCTCGTCGGTGGTGGTGGTGTCGTCCTTGCGGGCGCGCCTCAACTGCACCGGACCCCGGTGCTTCACGGACGAGGACTTCCGGCCGTGAGTGTTCTTCTCGGGTGCCATGCGCCCCAGGCTAGCGGGTGGCCCGTTCGGGGCACCGAGCAGTCACGGGGCGCTCAGATAGGCGCGCAGCACGTTCGTCACATCGGTGATCTGCTGCACGGGCACGTGCTCGTCCCGCTTGTGGGCGAGGTTCGGGTCGCCGGGGCCGTAGTTGACGGCCGGGATGCCGAGGGCGGAGAACCGGGACACGTCCGTCCACCCGTACTTGGCGCGGAACTCGCCGCCCGCCGCCTCGATCAGGGCCGCAGCCGCCGGATCGCTCAACCCGGGCAGGGCCCCCGGCGACAGGTCCGTGACCTCGAAACCCAGCTCGAGACCGTCGAAGACCTCCCGCACGTGGTCGATGGCCTGCTCGGCGCTGCGGTCGGGGGCGAAGCGGAAGTTCACGTCCATCTCCGCCGCGTCGGGAACCACGTTGCCCGCGACGCCGCCGGAGATCCGCACGGCGGACAACCCTTCCCGGTACACGCAGCCGTCGATGTCCACCGACCGCGCGGTGTAGTCCGACAGGCGCTGCAGGACCGGGGCGAAGCGGTGGATCGCGTTGTCGCCCAGCCACGATCTCGCGGAGTGCGCGCGGGTGCCGCGGGTGGTCAGCGTCACCCGCAACGTGCCCTGGCACCCCGCCTCGATGAGACCTCCGGTCGGCTCGCCGAGAATCGCGACGTCCGCGCGCAGCCACTCGGGGATCTCGCGTTCGATCCGTCCGAGCCCGTTGTGGACGGCCGCGATCTCCTCGCAGTCGTAGAAGACCAGGGTCAGATCGTGCGCGAGGTTCCGGGTGGTGGCGGCGAGATGCAGGAACACCGCGTCGCCCGACTTCATGTCGACCGTTCCGCATCCGTGCAGCAGGTCGCCCTCACGGCGCGAGGGGACGTTGTCCGCGATCGGCACGGTGTCGAGGTGACCGGCGAGCATCACCCGGCTCGGCAGTCCCCGATCGGTCCGGGCGAGCACGGCGTTGCCGTTGCGGATGACCTCGAAACCGGTGGTCTGCTCCCGCAGCGCCGACTCGACGGCGTCGGCGATCGCCGACTCGTCGTGCGAGACGCTCGGGATGTCCACCAGGGCGGCGGTGAGGTCGATGGGATCGGCGTGGAGGTCGAGTGGGCTCACCCGTCCACCCTAAGCCGACCAGTCAGCCCGCTCGGGCGTTGCTACCCGTCGAAGCCACCCGGGATCTCGTAGATCGCACCGTCGAAGCCGATGCGGAACAGCCGTCCCGCCGAGAAGCCGCCGGATCCCTGCCCGTACACGACCATGCTCGACGTGGGCAGACCGGACGCGAGCACGCAGTACTGCCCCGGCGAGTCGAGGCGCCAGATCTCGCCGCGCACGTTGGCCGGGACCACCGGACGGCCTCGCGAGTCCAGGGCCAGGCCGTCGGGTGCGGCGAAGTTGTCGAGTCCGGACAGGTCGAGGATGCTCTCGGGCGCCCCGGGGTTCGCGAGCGGGATCCGGCTCACGCCCGGATTCACGAACGTCCGCGACACGTAGAGGTACCGGTCGTCCGCGCCGAGCACCGCGCCGTTGGCGCTGGGCAGAGTCGCCCAGTGGGGCTCCACCCGCCCGTCGGGGAACACCCGCCCGATCTGGGTGCCGAAGTCGTTGGTGGCGTATGCCGTTCCGTCGGCGGCGACGTCGAGTCCGTTCGCCGCGCTCAGGCCCGAGACGAACGGTGTGAGCACGTTCGTTGCGGTGTTCAGCTTCGCGATCGCACCCGGACGCAGGATGTCGCCGAGGAACACGCGGGCGTCCGCGCCGTACCCCACCAGCAGCGATCCGTCCGACGCCCAGGCCAGCGCCCCGGCGCCGCCGTCCGGCACCGTCGCGACCGGGACCGCGGGGGCTCCGGGGGCGTCGAGGCGGAACACCCGCCCGCTCAGAAGGTCCGTCGTGTAGAGGCGGCCGCCGCCGTCCACGGCGACGCCCTCGAGCGCCGCTCCCGGCACCCGCCCGACGAGGACCGGTGCCTGGCCGGCGCCCGGGCACACCGGAGCGGCGGACGCGGTCTGCGGCGCCACCACCGACACGGCCCCGGCGAGCAGTGCGCCCGCGGCCACGGCCCGCACGCCTCCTCCGATGAATCGACCCCAGTGCGAAATGCGCATTCCCACTACCTTTCCCGGTGTGTCTCACGTGCCCCGTGCATGGTCCCCCACATGGCCGGAACCCGCTCGGTTTCGATTCGATCACGCCCCGATAACGACCGCTGGGAATGCCCGAGTAATGAGGCAGTAACCTTTACTGCCGTGAGCACACAGGGAGCATCAGCAGTAGGCATCGCCAACGTGACCGTCGGCGGCACGGTCCTCGACACCTGGTTCCCGGCGCCCGAGCTGGGAAACTTCGACGCCGCGGGCACCGTGCGGATCGAGGGTGGCGACATCCCCTCCGATCTGGCACTCCTCGCCGGACCCGACGAAGCGCGTGAGGTCGACCAGGTCGTGGTGCGCACCACCATCGCCGACCTGTCGGCGCCGCCGGTCGACGCCCACGACGCCTACCTGCGCCTTCACCTCCTCTCGCATCGCCTCGTGACCCCGCACGGCGTCAACCTCGACGGTCTGTTCGGATTGCTGTCCAACGTGGTGTGGACCAACTTCGGTCCCTGCGCGGTCGAGGGCTTCGAGAAGGTGCGGTCGCGCCTGCGCATCCGCGGCGTGGTCACCGTGTTCGGTGTCGACAAGTTCCCGCGCATGGTCGACTACGTCGTCCCGTCCGGCGTCCGCATCGCCGACGCCGACCGCGTCCGCCTCGGCGCCCACCTGGCCAGCGGTACCACCGTGATGCACGAGGGCTTCGTCAACTTCAACGCCGGCACGCTCGGCAACTCCATGGTCGAAGGCCGTATCTCCGCGGGCGTCGTCGTCGACGACGGATCCGACGTGGGCGGCGGCGCCTCGATCATGGGCACCCTGTCCGGTGGCGGCAAGGAAACCATCTCCGTCGGCAAGCGCTGCCTGCTCGGCGCCAACGCCGGTCTCGGCATCTCGCTCGGCGACGACTGCGTCCTCGAAGCCGGCCTGTACGTGACCGCGGGAACCAAGGTCACCGGGCCGGACGGCACCGTCGTGAAGGCCAAGGAACTCAACGGCCAGTCCAACCTGCTGTTCCGTCGCAACTCCGTGTCGGGAGCCGTCGAGGTCGTGCCGTGGAAGGGCACCGGCGTCGAACTGAACGCCGCTCTGCACGCAAACGACTGATCCCGTGAGCGGTACGCGAACACCCGGCACCATGACCGATTCGACCAGCACACTGGGCCGGGGCCTGAAGGTCCGTCATCTCACGATGATGGGCCTCGGTTCCGCGATCGGTGCCGGGCTGTTCCTCGGTACCGGTGTCGGTATCGCGACCGCCGGTCCCGCCGTCCTCGTCTCCTACCTGCTCGCCGGCATCATCGTCGTCTTCGTGATGCGCATGCTCGGCGAGATGGGAGCGGCGATCCCCGCCAGCGGGTCCTTCTCGCACTACGCGCGGATCGGCATCGGCGAATGGGCCGGATTCGTCATGGGCTGGCTCTATTGGTTCATGCTGATCATGGTGCTCGGCGCCGAGATCACCGGCGCCTCCGGCATCGTGAGCGGCTGGCTGCCCGGCGTTCCGCAATGGGTCGTCGCCCTCGTGTTCGTGATCTTCTTCGCGGCCGTCAACCTGGCGAAGGTCAGTAACTTCGGCGAGTTCGAGTTCTGGTTCGCCGCCATCAAGGTCACCGTCATCATCGCGTTCCTGGTGATCGGTGTGCTGCTGGTGTTCGGCCTGCTGCCGGACACCGAGCCGGTGGGAACCACCAACCTCTTCGGCCACGGCGGCTTCATGCCCGAAGGCTTCGCCGGTGTCGCCGCGGGCCTGCTGGTCGTGGCATTCGCCTTCGGCGGCATCGAGATCGTGACCATCGCCGCCGCCGAATCCGAGGATCCCGAGCGCTCGATCGCCGTGGCGGTGCGTAGCGTCGTCTGGCGAATCAGCGTGTTCTACCTCGGTTCGATCTCGATCATGGTCCTCGTTCTTCCGTGGGATTCCTCGGACCTGAAGAGCGGACCGTTCGTGGCGGTCCTCAACCAGGCGCACATCCCGTACGTGGCCGGGTTCATGGAACTGGTGGTCGTGGTCGCGTTGCTGTCGGCGTTCAACGCCAACATCTACGGCACGTCGCGGATGGCGTATTCGCTGTCCCGGCGCGGCGACGGTCCCGCGTTCATGGCACGGATCTCGAATTCCGGGGTGCCCCTCAATGCGGTTCTGCTGTCGGTGTTCTTCGGTTTCGTCAGCGTGCTGCTCAACTGGTGGCTGCCGGACGACCTCCTGGGACTTCTCCTGAACGCCGTCGGTTCGGCGCTCCTGGTCATCTGGATCTTCATCGTCGTGTCGCATCTGAGGCTGCGCCCCCGGCTCGAACGCGAGGGCAAGCTGACCGTCCGGATGTGGCTGTTCCCGTGGCTGAGCTACCTCACGCTCGCAATGCTCGCCGGTTTCGTCGTGCTCATGCTCTTCGACTCCGATGCCCGCACCCAGCTGATCTCGACGTGCGTCCTGTTCCTCGTCATCGCGGCGCTCGGTGTGCTCAACACCCGGCTGCGCAAGCGGCCGCAGACCGTGTGACCGGTTCGGGCCGGCAACTCACCGGTCCGAAGCCGGCTCCTGGCCAGCGGACGAACGTGCCGCGCGGGCGAGCACCTGCGGACCGGTCACCAACGCCTTCCGCCACGGTGCGACACCGTCGATTTCGATCTCGATGGACAGGCTCAGCACGGTGCGGATCAGCACGATCACTCCCAGGACGGCGGCATCGGTCAGCGACGGCGTGGAGGTGACCGTCTTGACGATGTCAGCCGCGACGAGCAGTTCCAGGCCGAGCAGGATCGCGCCCCCGAGCGATTCCCGCAGGGTCTTGAACGCCTGAGCACCGTCGCCGGTCCTCCTCCACGCGCGCACCGCGAGGAAGAAGGCGAAGACGAACCCGACAACCATCGCGAGGACGCCGAGGACTTCGAACACTTCGGTTGCGAGTTCGAAGAACCTGACAGTGTCCATCGTGTGAGTGTTCCTGTTCGGGAGGGTGTTCGCAGTGGATTCCCGTGCGATCGCCAGTAGTGAGCGGCCCTCCCGTCATCAGCCTTCCGGTTGTCGTGTGCGCCGACCCGGTGTGGCCAATTCGTGGTTGATGATCCGCGCGATCTCGGCGAGGGGACGGGGCTGGTCCATATCGGCATGCGTGCTGTGAATGTCGTGAGTCACGATGTCGCCGGTGACGTATGCATGCCACCGATCGGACGAGGACTCGTCCGAAATCGATCCGTCATCCGTCGATGTCGGATGGAGAAACACCACGTCACCGTGATAGATCTGCGGTGCGTGGTCAACGGACAGCCGCAGGTCGTTCCGATAGATTGCCCGTGCGGCGTCCCAGATGGGCGCGTAGTCGGGCGAATCGACGATCTCACCGTAGCGGCTCTGCGCCCACGACCGGATCGACCGTCGAATGTCCTCATCCGACGGCGCCGCCTCGCCGGTGGGGAGATCACCGGCACCGGGCACGCTGTCCATCATCGCGAGGAGCGCAACCTCGAGCCCTCGGCGTTCCAGTGCGGTGGCGATCGCATGGGCGACAAGGCCACCGAACGACCATCCCAGCAGGAGGAACGGGCCGTCTTCCTGAACGGTGAGGATCTGGTCGAGATAGTCGGCGGCCATCTCGTCGATCGAGTCCGGCAGCGGCGTGACTCCATCGAATCCCCGCGCTTGCAGACCGTAGACGGGCCTGTCGGGGAGGTGGGCGCGAAGGCCCATGTAGCACCAGCTCAGACCGCCACCCGGGTGGATACACCACAGCGGCGGTCCGGTTCCTTCACTTCGGATCGGCAGGATCACCGCGAACGGGTCGAGCAGGCCGGGTTCGATGTCCTCACCCAGTCGGGGTGCGAGTTCGGCAATCGTCGGGGACTCGAAAACCATCCGGATCGGGACCTCCACGCCCAGCACCGACCGAATCCGTCCCACCAACCGCGTCGCCGACAACGAATGCCCACCCAGGTCGAAGAATCCGTCATCGATCCCCACCCCGGAAACCCCGAGCACCTCGGCGTACAGCGACGCCAGCGTCTCCTCCACCGGTGACCGTGGTGCCTGGAACACCTCACCGGTGAACTCCGGTGCCGGCAACGCTCTCCGATCGAGTTTCCCGTTCACCGTCAAGGGCAGGTGGTCGACGGCGATGATCGCCGCCGGAATCATGAAGTCCGGCAGCATCCCGGCCACGAATCGACGGACCTCGACACCGGTGTCGGGGCCGGCGGTGTCGGAGACCACGTAGCCGACCAGGCCGGTGGCGGTGGCGGTGTCCCGGGCAATCACCACGGCCTGAGTCACGGCCGGATGTTGCAGCAGAGCCGCCTCGATCTCCGCGGGTTCGACCCGGAATCCCCGAATCTTGACCTGCTCGTCCGCTCTGCCGACGAACTCGAGGACACCGCAGGCAGTCCACCGCACGAGATCCCCGGATCGATACATCCGTGCACCCGGCTCCCCGAACGGGCACGCGACGAACCGCTCTGCCGTCGGCCCCGGCCGTCCCACGTACCGCTGAGCCAACTGCACCCCGGCGATGTACAGCTCCCCCACCGCACCCACCGGAACTGGCATCAAGCCCGCACCCAGTACGAAGACCGACGTGTTGCCCACCGGTGCCCCGATCGGCACACTCGCCCGGTCGGCGAGTTCAGCCCAGTCCGGAAGCACGAAGGTTGCCGCGAAGACCGTTGTCTCGGTCGGCCCGTACCCGTTGACCAGAATCGGTGGATTCGGGCGCTCGCCCCGATACCAGCCCCGCAACCCGTCCGGATCCAGCACCTCTCCGCCGAACACCACCATCCGCAGCACCGAATCCGCCCCCACGGCGGGCTCCTCACGCTCGATGTCCGCGAACTCGTAGAACGCCGACGGCGTCTGAGCGAGCACTGTCACGTGTTCCCGAACCACCAACTCCCACAACTCGATCGGTGAGCGCACCACGTCCCACGGCGCGACCACCACCCGGCCACCGTGTAGCAGCGCACCCCACAACTCCCACACCGAGAAATCGAATGCCACCGAATGACACCACCCCCACACGTCCCCAGTCTCGAAACCCGCCCACCCTGCAGTGCCGGCGAACAGCGACACCACACTTCGATGGCTCACGGCGACACCCTTCGGAACACCCGTCGATCCGGAGGTGTACATCACGTACGCGGTGTTGTCCGGTCTCGCGCGGTCGTGGGCGCCGGGGCTTCCCTCCTCCGAATGCCCGCCCTCGTCGGACACGGAATCGAAAAGCAATCGCGGGATGCCGTTGTCGGGCAACACTTTTTCGGTCATGGTGTCGCTGATGACCAACAGCGGATCGGCGTCGGTGAGGATGGTCCCGATTCGTGCGCCCGGATAATTCGGGTCGATGGGGAGGTATGCGCCCCCGGCCTCGAGGACCGCCAACAACGCGACGATCAACTCCGGTGATCGCTCCAACGCGACCGCCACCAGCACCTCCGGGCCCACCCCCGCACCGATCAAGCGGTGCGCCAGCCGATTCGCTCGACTGGCCAACTCCCGATAGGACCAGTTCTCCTCACCGAACGTCACCGCCACCGCATTCGGAGTCGCGGCGACCTGCGCGCCGAACAAACCGGGAATCGTCGAGTCCGGGATCGGCACACTCGTACCGTTCCAGTCCCGGAGTACCCGCTCGCGATCGTCCGGATCGAGGATCTCGTACCCCTCGATCCGCCCCTGCGGATCCTCGACGACGCGATCGAGTAACCGCACATACCCAGCCGCGATACGCTCCACCGTGCCCCGGTCGAACAGATCACTCGCATACTCGACCACCCCGGCCAGACCCTGCCTGCCGTCGGGAGTGAGAGTGAAGGACAGATCGAACCTCGACGTACCGGTCGGCGCCGGCAGCGTGGTCCATTCCAGCCCGGGGAACTCGACCTCGGGAAAAGCATTGTTCTGCATCGCGAACGACACCTGGAACAACGGATGATAGGCCGTCGACCGAGTCGGATTCAGCAACTCCACCAACCGCTCGAACGGCGCATCCTGATTCTCGTACGCGCCCAGCGCCTTCGCCCGCACCCGGTCGAGGACCTGATCGAATCCCGGATTCCCCGACACATCCACCCGTAACACCCACGTATTGACGAAGAACCCCACCAACTCGGTCAATGCTTCGTCGGTACGGCCCGCGATCGGCCCGCCGAGCGCAACGTCCTCCCCCGCGCCGAGCCGGTGGAGCAGCACCGCCAACACCGACTGCAACACCATCGACGGTGTCCCCCCACTCCTGTTGGCCAATTCGGTGACCGCCACGACACGGTCCGGGTCGATCGCGAACTCCACCGTCCCGCCCCGGTAACTCGGTTGCGCCGGACGTCGACGATCAGACGGCAACTCGATGCAGTCGGGCAGTCCCGCCAACTCGGCCCGCCAATAGTCGAACTCCGCCACCAGGAGACTGTCCGGATCGTCCTCGCTCCCCAGAATTTCCCGCTGCCACAACGTGTAATCGGCATACTGCACCGGCAACGGCACCCACCCCGGGGCGTGTCCGTCCGTCCGGGCCGCATACGCGACAGCCACATCCCGGGCCAGCGGCGCCAACGAGCCCCCGTCCCCCGCAATGTGGTGCAGGACCATCACCAGCACATGATCCGATTCGGAAACCCTGAAAATGCACGCCCGCAACGGAATCTCCGTGGACAAGTCGAATCGACAGCCCACGGCCTCCGCGACCGCGTCCAGCACAGTGCTGTCGTCGACATCGACGATCGGAACCGGCAGTGTCGCGGCAACCTGATCGGCCGGCAGGATCCGCTGGAACGGCACACCCTCGTCGTCACCGAACACCGTTCGCAGGCTTTCGTGCCGGGCGATGACGTCCGCAACAGCGGCTGTCACCGCCGCGGTATCGAGGTCGCCGGTCAATCGCACCGCCACGGGAATGTTGTACGTGGCCGACGGGCCCTCGAACCGGTGCAGGAACCACAACCGGGCCTGCGCGAACGACAACGGCACCCGCTCCGGTCGCACCCGCGGCAGCAGCGGCGGCCGTGCCACCGCTGCCTCGCCCAGTCGGGGCGCCAACTCCGCCACCGACGGGGATTCGAACACCATCCGGATCGGCACCTCCACACCCGACACCGACCGGATGCGACTCACCAACTGTGTCGCCGACAACGAATGCCCGCCCAGGTCGAAGAAACTGTCGTCGATCCCCACCCGCTCAACGTCGAGCAACTCACCGAAGAGCGACGCCAGAGTCTTTTCCACCTGCGTACTCGGCGCACGGAATGCGCCACCGGAGAACTCCGGTGCCGGCAACGCCGGCCGATCCAACTTCCCGTTCGGTGTCAACGGCAACCCGTCCACCACCATGACTGTCGCCGGAACCATGAACTCCGGCAGTCTCCCGGCCAGGTATTCCCGCAACCCTGCACCTGTCACCGTCTCGGTCGGTTCGAGAACCACATACCCCACCAACTCGGCGCCGCTGCCGGTGGCGCGGGCGACCACTACCGCCTGTGCCACCACGGGATGTGACAGCAGCACCGTCTCGACCTCTCCCGGCTCCACCCGGAACCCGCGCACCTTCACCTGCGCATCCGCACGCCCCACGAACTCGAGCTCACCGTCAGCGGTCCAGCGCACCACATCCCCCGACCGATACATCCGCGCACCCGCCACCCCGAACGGACACGCCACGAACCGCTCCGCGGTCAACCACGGCCGACCCAGATAGCCGCGCGCCAACTGCACCCCGGCGATGTACAGCTCCCCCGCCACACCCACCGGAACCGGGCGAAGCCCCGGACCCAGCACGAACACCCGCGTGTTCCGCACCGGCGTACCGATGGGCACGCTCGTGGCATCCGCAGGACCGCATCGGTGATGAGTGACCTGAATGGCGGTTTCGGTCGGCCCGTACACGTTGTGTACCGCAGTGCCACTTCGCTCGATGAAATTGTGTGCCGTCGCGGGCGACAGATTCTCACCGCCGCAGAGGACGCGCAGCAACGATTCGCAATCAGCCCGTTCGAGTTTGTCCAGGATCATGGCGAGCATCGACGGAGAGAAGTCACCGGTGGTGATCTTCTGTGATCTGATCATCTCCGCGAGATACATCGGATCGCGGTGCCCCTCCGCCTTGGCGATCACCAGACGTGCCCCGATCTGGAGCGGCAGGAACATCTCCCACACGGAGACATCGAATGTCGCGGGAGTCTTCTGCAGCACCACGTCGTGGTGGTCGAAGCCGAAGTGGTCACGCATCCACTGCAATTGGTTCACGATCGCGGCGTGGCTGACAGCGACCCCCTTCGGACGACCCGTCGACCCGGACGTGAAGATCACGTACGCCGTGTTGTCCGGTCTCAACGGGGCGATGCGATCCTCGTTGCGGACAGGTGAGGAGTCGATGTCAGTTCTTTCCCTGCCGTCGATCTCCACGACGCGGATGTCGGCAGGGATCTGCACGCGATCGGTGGACAGTGTCAGCACACACACCGGTGCCGCGGACTCCATCACGTGCCGGGTGTGTTCGATGGGGTAGTCGGGGTCGATCGGCACATACGCTCCACCCGCCGTCACGACCGCGTAGATTCCCACCACGAGATCGATCGAACGTCGTACGGCGACACCGACGAGGGATTCCGGACCGACTCCGTGCGCGATCAGTCTCCGAGCCAACCGGTTCGCTCGCTCCTCGACCTCGCGATATGTCAACTGCTCGTCGCCGGACGTCAAGGCCACCGCATCAGGTGTGCGGGCCGCTTGGAGCGCGAACAGGTCGGGCAGTGTCACCTCCGGCACGGCGACCGTGGTGTCATTGCGCACGTCCAGCACCAGCCGACGCTCACCTGCTTCGAAGATGTCGATGCGGTCGACCGCACCCTGGGGGTCGGCGGCGATTGCCTGCAGGATACGGATGAGCCTACGGGCGATCGTGTCCACTTCTGCCGCTCCGAACAGGTTCGGTAGATACGCCACGGTCAACCGAAGTTGGGAGTCGACGCTCGCGATCAGAGTCATGGGGTAGTGCGACGCGTCGATCGCACGGGCACCGGTGACGGTCATTCCGTCGACAGGGATTGCGGCAGCCCACGCGGCGCGATCGACCGGGTACGACTCGAACACGACCAGGGTGTCGAAGAGTTCTCGCACCCCGGCCGCATGGTGGATCTCCGTCAACCCGAGGTAGTGGTGGTCGAACAAGGTAGCCTGCTGCTCCTGCAACCGGGTCAACAACTCCGCAGCAGTGTCGCCCGGTCTGGACTGCACGCGCACCGGCAGCGTGTTGATGAACAGGCCCACCATGGACTCGACGCCGGCCAGTCCGGCCGGCCGGCCGGAGACCGTCGCGCCGAACACGACATCCCGCCGGGCGCACAACTGGCCGAGCAGAATCCCCCACGCCCCCTGAATGACGGTGTTCAGCGTGACACCCAGTTCGGCGGCCCGCGCCGACACACTCGCGGAGAGATCGGGAGGTAGTTCGACCGACACGTGCTCCTCCCCCGAAGCGGTGTCCCGCTCCGGGTGCGCGGGTGCCAGTAGGGTCGGCTCGTCGACCCCCTCGAGGGCCTCGGCCCAGATTCGAGAAGATTCGACGGGGTCGCGCTCGGCCAGCCAGACCAGGAAATTCCGGTATCCGGCGGCTCTCGGTAACGCGGCGGCGCCGCCTCCCGAAACGTACAGCGCGAGTAATTCCTTGGCCAGCAGTGGCATCGACCATCCGTCGAGAAGTACGTGATGATGGGTGATCACCAGCTCGTACCGATCCTGTGCCATCGTCACGAGCGTGAACCGCATCAAAGGCGGCGTCGCGGGATCGAAATGTGCAGCCTGATCCTCGACGAGAAGCTGTTCGAACTGGCTGTCCCGCGCGCCTTCCGGGAAGTTCCTCAGGTCGACCTCGCACCATGGCAACGCGACCGAGTCCAGGACCACCTGTACCGGACCGCCGTCGGATTCGTGGACGAACGCGGTCCGCAGGTTCGCGTGGCGATCCAGCACTGCCTGCCCCGCAGCGAGAATCCTTTCTGGATCGACCGTTCCGCCGAGATGCAGAACGAGCTGGGTGGTGTACGCGTCGAACGACGCGCCGGCCAGCATCGAGTGGAACAACACGCCGGACTGCATGGCGGTCAGTGGCCAGACATCCACCACCCCCGGGAACCGGTCCTCCCAGGTCTCGATGTCGCGCTGCGACACCGGCACCAGCGGCACATCGGACGGTGTCAGCCCGCCGGCCCAGGGCCCCTCCGCGTGCCGCGCCAGCGCCCAGAGTGCGTCGCACCACAGGTCGGCCAGTTCCTGAACGTCGTCGCGGGAGAGCACTCCGGTGGGGAATCCGAACGTCGCGCCGAGGTGCGGACCGTCCGGACCATCGGTCACCATCGCGTTGATGTCCACTGTGGCCACCGCCGGCAGGTCCGGCTCCCTCGTCGCGGAGAGCTCGTTTCCTTCGATCGCGGGCATCCATCCGAGTTCGCGGAATTCCTCGGGAACATCCGCAGCCGAGATCTGTCCCAGATAGTTGAAACTGATCTGTCCGCCCGGATACTTGTCGAGTTCCGGGGCGGTGTCCGCATTCAGATGGCGAAGTAGCCCGTATCCGATTCCCCGGTCGGGCAGGGCCAGCACCTGTTCCTTTGTCGCTTTGATCACGGTGCCCGCTGCGGACCCGCCGGCGAACGCGTCGTCGAGATCGGCGCCGGCGATGTCGAGACGTATCGGGAAGGCAGTGGTGAACCAGCCGACCGTGCGGGACAGATCGGCCCCGGGGAGGACGTGCGCCTCGCGACCGTGATTCTCCAGGGATATCAACGACGACGACTCGATCACCCCACGGCGACGGCGCCAGCGGGTCAACGCCATCGCCAACCCGGCCAGGAGACCATCGTCGACTCCCGCATGGAAAACCTTGGGGATCGTGGTGAGCAGCGACGCCGTCGCGTGTGCGGGCACCTGCATCGACACGTGCTGCACTGTGGACAGCACATCGAGGATCGGGTCGCACCTGCGCGAACCCAACGTCGGGTCGGAGCCATCCAGGATCGATTGCCACAACGGCAACTCGGCCACCCGCTCGGGCCGTACTGCCTCGTCCACCAGCCCGTGTGCCCACCGCCGCATCGACGTCCCGGTCACCGGCAGTGCGGGCCGTTCGCCGGTACGCACCCGCGCCCATGCCGCCGCCAGGTCCGGGATGACGATTCGCCACGACACGCCGTCGATGACGAGGTGGTGGGCCACGACGAGCAGCCGGCCCGGACGATCCGCCGGCTCGTCGCCGCGTCGGGGCACGCGGTCCAGCCACACGAACTGCACCATCACGCCCGCCGCCGGATCCAACCGCCCCAGCGCCGAATCCCACTCGGCCGATGCCAGCCGCAGCCACTCCGGATCACCCGGTGCATCATCACACTCGACCCGTCGAATCAGACGGTCCACGTGGACGGTGTCCGGCGGATCGACCCGAAGTTTCTGCGCCCCGGCGTTATCGGTGATCAACCGTGACCGCAACATGTCATGGCGGACCAGGACGGCGTCGAGGGTGGCGACCAACCCGGCTCGATCGATACCGTCGGGCAATTCCAGCACCATCGTCTGCGCGAATCGGCGGAAACCATCACCCCGCGCGAGGAGGAACCGCGCGATCGGCGTCAACGGCATCGAACCCACTCCGCCACCGGGCAACTCCTCGAGCACGACGTGATCGGAATCGCGGTTCAGGACTGAGACCTCGGACAGCCTCGCAACCGTCCGATGCTCGAACACATCCCGTGCCGTGAACACCACACCCTGCGCCTTCGCGCGCGACACCAGCTGGATCGACCGGATACTGTCGCCGCCCAGATCGAAGAATCCGTCGTCGACCCCCACCTGCTCCACGCCGAGTACCTCGGCGAACACGTGGGCGAGGATCTCCTCGGTCTCGGTCTGCGGAGACCGGAACGCCCGGTTCGACGAGAACTCCGGCTCCGGCAACGACCCGCGGTCGAGCTTGCCGGCCGGTGTGAGCGGCAACTTCTCGAGCACCACGATCGCCGAGGGCACCATGTACTCCGGCATGCGGCCCGCCGCCGCCGTCCGCACGATCTCGGCGTCCACCGCTCCCCCGGGTGCGGGAACCACGTACGACACCAGCACTGTCTGCCCGGACGGGCCCTTCCGGTCGATCGTCACCACGGATCCGACCCCGGACTGCTCCGCGAGCACGGCGTCGATCTCTCCCGGCTCGACCCGTCGACCCCGCACCTTGATCTGGAAATCATTACGCCCCAGGAACTCCAGCACCGGATCGGATTCCGACTCGACCCACCGCACCACATCGCCCGTGCGATACATCCGCCCGCCCGGTCCGCCGAACGGATTCGCCACGAATCGCTCCGCGGTCAGTCCCACCCGATGGTGATATCCCCGGGCCAGCGGGTCCCCGGCCACGTACAACTCGCCCGGCACCCCCGGCGGCACCGGACGCAGCCACGTGTCCAGCACCACGACCGACGCACCCCGCACCGGACCGCCCAGGGTCACGGGACCGTGCGGGGTGAACGGCGGCGAGATCGCCACCGCCACCGTCGCCTCGGTCGGCCCGTACAGGTCGTGCATTCGCCGTCCCGCAGCGAACGACTCCACCACCGATACCGGAACCGCCTCCGCACCCGTGAGCAGGCATCGCACCGACGACATCCGCTCGACCGGTACCGTGGCCAGCACCGTCGGGGTGAGGAACGCGTGTGTCACCGCCGCACTCTCGATGACCCCGCCCAACTCCTCACCACCGACCACGCCCGCGGGAACAATCACCGTCGCCGCTGCCGAACCCGTCGCCAGCAGGTACTCCAGCACTGACGCATCGAAACTCGGCGACGCCACCTGCAGCACGCGTGCGTCCGCCGTGACATCGAACTTCTCCGCCATCTCCACCGCGAGATTGCCCAGGCCCCGATGCGGTACGACGACGCCCTTCGGTTCACCCGTCGTCCCGGACGTGTAGATCACGTACGCCGGATGATCGACCCGCAATGGAGCGACCCGTTCCGCATCCGTCACCCATTCAGCGGGCCGACGGGAATACTCGGCTCGCACCTCCGGATCGTCGAGTACCCACCAGTCGAGTGTTCGCGGCAGGGTACCGATGCACTCGGCGACCGTGATTCCGAACCCCGCGGCGGAATCGGTGATCAGGTGCTCGATCCGACTCGCCGGATACGACGGATCCACAGGAACGAACGCACCACCGGCTTTCGCCACCGCCCACACCGCCAGCACCGACTCCACCGACCGTGGCACGGCCACGGCCACCGTGGATTCCGGACCGACCCCGTGTGCGATCAACACCCGCGCGATACGACTCGTCTCGGCGTCCAATTCGCGGTAGGTGAGCGAGCGCTCCCCGCACACGACCGCCACCGCACCCGGATCGTGTGCGACGGCCGCAGCGAGGATCTCCGGCAGAGTCCTCACGGCCTCCGCCGCCGCGCCACGCACGGGAACCAGCAGGGTTCGTTCCTCCGGGGCGAGGAGGTCGACATCTCCCGTCCCGGCCTCCGGCGCAGCCACCAGTGATTCCAGAACCCGGTGGAACCTGTCCGCGATCCGCTGCACCTGGTCGTCGTCGAACAAGGCTGGATCGTGCCACAGCGACACGGACGTCCGCTCACCGGCTTCCACCGCGAGTGTCAGCGAATAATTCGTTCCCCCATGCGAATCCAAGGACGTGATCGCGGGGGCGCCGATCGATTCGGCAAGGGACGCGAGGCTCCGCCGGTCGATCGGGTACGACTCGAACACCGTCAAGGTGTCGAACAGGGCCCCCCTGCCGGCGACCCGCTGGATCTCCGGCAAGGGAACATGATGATGCTCGATCAACGTCGCCTGCTCCGCCTGAACCCGGGCGATCAACCGGGCAATGGATTCCTCCGGATCGAGCCGGACCCGCACCGGGATCGTGTTGATGAACAGGCCCACCATCGACTCGATGGCGGGTACCAGACCGGACCGACCCGATACCGTCGCGCCGAACACCACGTCACGGCTGCCGGTAAGCATGCCCAGCACGATCGCCCACGCAACCTGCACCAGCGTATTCACCGTCACCGACAACCGCGACGCCAACTCCGTTATCTCCGAGGACAAACCCTCGTCGAGCTCACGCCGAAGCACGGACGATCCCCGTGCCGATTCCGAACGCCCCGCAACGAGCAGCGCAGGCTCCACACCGTCGAGCGCGTCTTCCCACGCCTCCAGCGACTGCTGCCGACCCTGCGTCGCGAGCCACCCCAGATACCGGCGATACGGGGCCACGGGTTCGAGTACGGCGCCGTCCCCGTCGGCACCGTAGACGGTCAGCATCTCCCGCATCAGCAACGGCATCGACCATCCGTCGAGCAGCACGTGGTGATACGACACGACCAGCCGGACATCACCGTCGCCCATCGTGACCAACCCGAAACGCAGGAGCGGTGGCGCCGACACGTCGAACCCGGTGTCCGCATCGTCCGACAGAAGCCGCGCCAACTCGTCGTCTCGCTCGCCGGCCTCGACATCACTGATGTCGGCTTCCCACCACGGCACCGCAAGGCCCTCGAGCACCACCTGCGCCGGCTCGTCCACCCCGTCGGTGAGGAACGCGACCCGCAAATTCGCATACCGATTGAGCATCGCCTGCGCCGCGGCCTTCACGCGGTCCGCATCCACCTGTCCGGTCAGACCCAGAACCGTCTGCACCGCATACACATCTGGCGCTTCCGACGCCGACATCGCGTGAAAGACCAAACCTGCTTGCAGTGGTGCGAGCGGCCACACGTCCACGGCCTCGGGATATCGCGCCGCGACGGCGGACAGCTGTTCCGGGGTCGGACTCGGCAACGGTACGTCCTCGAAGCGGACGGAGTCTTCATCCCGCACCGGATGCGCGACGGAGGCCAGCCCGGCGATTGTCCGTCGCTCGAACACGTCTCGGGCCGACACCAGCACGCCGAGGGCCCGCGCCCGCGCCACCACCTGGGTCGACATGATGCTGTCCCCGCCGAGCCGGAAGAAGTCGTCGTCGACACCCACCCGGTCGACGCCGAGGACATCGGCGAGCACCGTCGCCAATGTCTGCTCGGCGATGGTTCGTGGAGCCCGGAACGGCGTGTCGGATGCGAGGTCAGGCTCGGGAAGTGCTCTGCGGTCGAGTTTGCCGACCGGTGTGAGAGGTATCCGGTCGACGACGATGATCGCCGACGGCACCATGTAGTCCGGTAGCCGCCCGGCCGCGAGCACCCGCAACGCCTCGATGTCCACCTCGGCCCCGGGCGCCGGGACCACGTACGACACGAGCACCTTCTGCCCCGACGGACCTACCCGGTCGACCGTCACCACCGACCCCACCCCGGGGTGCGAGACCAACAGCGTGTCGATCTCTCCGGGTTCGACTCGGATTCCGCGAATCTTCACCTGCTCGTCGGCGCGGCCGACGAAGTCCAGCACAGCGTCGGTGGTCCACCGCACCAGGTCACCCGAGCGGTACATCCGTGTGCCCGGCTCGCCGAACGGACACGCCACGAACCGTTCCGCCGTCAACCCATGCCGACCGATGTACCCGCGGCCCACACCTGATCCGGCGATATACAACTCCCCGACCACACCCACCGGGACCGGAATCAAGCCGTCGCCCAGTACGAATGCCCGGGCATTGCCGATCGGCACTCCGATCGGCACGCTGACCTTGCCCTCCAACGTCATCGAACCGGGTATCGAGTACGCGGTGGCACAGACCGTGGCCTCTGTCGGCCCGTACGCGTTGATCACGGTCACCTGCGGATGGCGAGCGAGGACACGTCGTACAGCGCTCGGCGACAACACATCGCCCGCCGCCACCACCTGACGTGGTTGGTCGAGCGCTCCCCTCGCATGTCCCGAAGCATCACTCAACAGGTGAAACAGCGGGGTAGTCACGAACATCGATGTCACGCGAGAAGTGGAGACGACCCGCTCGAGCACCTCGAGGTCCAGCGATCCGGGCGGAGCGGCAACCAACTGGCCTCCTCCGAGCAGCGTCGGCCACAATTCGTACGCCGATGCATCGAACGCCATCGACGAATGCAGCAACACTCGGTCACCGGGTCCATCCGGCCACCCGTGCAACGCCAGGTTGACCACATTGGCGTGGTCGATGGTGACCCCTTTCGGGGTACCGGTCGATCCGGACGTGTACATCACGTACGCGGTGTTGCCCGGTCGCAGTGACGTGGTGCGATCACTGTCGTCGAGGATGAGGCCCTCTCCGTGTCCGTCCTCGTCGTGTCCGTCCTCGTCCGGGATGACATCGAGGAGTATCCGGGGGATGTCATTGTCTGGCAGCGTGCGTGCGGTCGGGGTGTCCGTGAGGATCAGCAGTGGCGCGGCGTCGGCGAGGATGAATGCGGTACGCGCACTCGGATACCGGGGGTCGATCGGCAGATATCCGCCCCCGGCCTCGAGGACCGCCAACAACGCGACGATCAACTCCGGTGATCGCTCCAATGCGACCGCCACCAGCACCTCCGGGCCCACACCCGCACCGATCAGGCGGTGTGCCAGCCGATTCGCTCGACTGGCCAACTCCCGATAGGACCAGTTCTCCTCACCGAACGTCACCGCCACCGCGTCCGGAGTTGCCGCGACCTGCTGTCCGAACAAGCCGGGAATCGTCGTGTCCGGGATCGGTACACTCGTACCGTTCCAGTCCCGGAGTACCCGCTCGCGCTCGTCGGGCTCGAGGATCTCGAACCCCTCGATCCGCCCCTGCGGATCCTCGACGACGCGTTCGAGTAACCGCACATACCCGGCCGCGATGGTCTCCACCGTGCCCCGGTCGAACAGATCACTCGCGTACTCGACCACCCCGGCCAGACCCTGCCTGCCGTCGGGACTTAGAGTGAAGGACAGATCGAACCGCGACGTACCCGTCGGCGCCGACAACACCTCCCACCCCAGCCCGGGGAACTCGACGTCGGGAAAAGCATTGTTCTGCATCGCGAACGACACCTGGAACAACGGATGATAGGCCGTCGACCGAGTCGGATTCAGCAACTCCACCAACCGCTCGAACGGCGCATCCTGATTCTCATAGGCGCCCAGGGCTTTCCCCCGAACCCGGTCGAGGACCCGATCGAATCCCGGATTCCCCGACACATCCACCCGTAACACCCACGTATTGACGAAGAACCCCACCAACTCGGTCAACGCATCGTCGGTGCGACCCGCAATCGGCGACCCGATCGCAATATCGGTCCCGGCACCGAGCCGGTGGAGCAGCACCGCCAACACCGACTGCAACACCATCGACGGTGTCCCCCCACTACTACGGGCCAATTCGGTGACCGCCACGACACGGTCCGGGTCGATCGCGAACTCCACCGTCCCGCCCCGGTAACTCGGTTGCGCCGGACGTCGACGATCGGTCGGCAACTCGATGCAGTCGGGCAGTCCCGCCAACTCGGCCCGCCAGTAGTCGAACTGGGCGGTCAGGAGACTGTTCGGATCGTCCTCGCTGCCCAGAATTTCCCGCTGCCACAACGCGTAATCGGCATACTGCACCGGCAACGGCACCCACCCCGGGGCGTGTCCGTCCGTCCGGGCCGCATACGCGACAGCCACATCCCGGGCCAGCGGTGCCAACGAGCCCCCGTCCCCCACAATGTGGTGCAGGACCATCACCAGGATGTGCTCCCGGGGTCCGGTCTCCAACAATGTTGTTCGGATGGGAATTTCGTGTGCGATGTCGAACCGGTACCCCGCCGCTGCCGTCACCGCAGCGATCACGCTGGGCGGGTCGACCATCTCCACGTGCACCGGAGTTGGTACTTCCTCCGCGGGGAGCACCCGCTGAATCGGTGCACCGTCCGGGTCGTCGAATACTGTGCGCAGGCTTTCGTGCCGGGCGACGACGTCCGCAACAGCGGCTGCCAGCGCCGCGGTGTCGAGGTCGCCGGTCAATCGCACCGCCACGGGAATGTTGTACGTGGCCGACGGGCCCTCGAACCGGTGCAGGAACCACAACCGGGCCTGCGCGAACGACAACGGCACCCGGTCGGGCCGCACGCGCGGGAACAGCGGCACCCGGACCGGACCATCACCGAGTCGCGGCGCCAGTGCGGCGACCGTCGGGGATTCGAACACCACCCGGATCGGCACCTCCACCCCCAGCACCGTGCGGATCCGGCCGACCAGACGTGTCGCGGACAGCGAGTGCCCACCGAGATCGAAGAAGCTGTCGTCGATCCCCACCCGCGCAACGTCCAGTACCTCGGCGAAAAGCGAGACCAGCGTCTCCTCCACCGGTGACCGCGCCGCACGGAACACGTCACCGGTGAACTCCGGTGCCGGCAACGCTTTCCGGTCCAGCTTGCCGTTTACTGTCAACGGCAGCCCCTCGACCACCGTGACCACCGCCGGAACCATGAACCCCGGCAACAACCCAGCCACAAACTCCCGCAACCCCGCGGAGTCGGTGCCGGTCCCGGTCCCGGAATCGAGAACCGCATACCCCACCAACTCGATGCCGATCAGGGTTTCCCGAGCGATCACCGCGGCCTGCGACACGGCCGGATGCTGCAGGAGAACCGACTCGATCTCCGCGGGTTCGACCCGGAATCCCCGAATCTTGACCTGCTCGTCCGCTCTGCCGACGAACTCGAGCACCCCCTCAGCGGTCCAGCGCACCAGATCGCCGGATCGATACATTCGGGCACCCGGCTCCCCGAACGGACACGCCACGAAGCGCTCCGCCGTCAACCCCGGCCGACCCAGATAGCCGCGCGCCAACTGCACCCCGGCGATGTACAGCTCCCCCACCACACCCACCGGGACCGGCATAAACCCGGCACCCAACGCGAACACCCGCACCCCGCCCACCGGATCGCCGATCGGCACACTCACCCGGGCACGAGCACCCTGAGATTCGGGTAGCGAATACAGTGCCGCGAAGACCGTCGTCTCCGTCGGGCCGTAACCGTTGACCAACCTCACGTGTGGATGGAGGGAATCCTCGCCCGGATACCAGCCCCGCAGCCGAGCGGGATCCAGCACCTCTCCGCCGAACACCACCGTCCGCAACACCGAACCAGCCCCCACCGCAGAGTCCACACGCTCGACCTCCGCGAACTCGTAGAACGCCGACGGCGTCTGACCGAGCACTGTCACGCGTTCCCGAACCACCAACTCCCACAACTCGATCGGTGAGCGCGCCACGTCCCACGGCGCCACCACCACGCGGCCACCGTGTACCAACGCACCCCACAACTCCCACACCGAGAAATCGAACGCCACCGAGTGGCACCAGACCCACACATCCGTAGCGTCCACACCCACCCGGTCGCCAGTCCCCGCGACCGACGACACCACGCTTCGGTGGCTTACGGTGACACCCTTCGGAGCACCAGTCGACCCCGACGTGTACGTCACGTACGCCGCATGACCGGGGCGGAGCGGGCTGATCCGATCGGTGTCGGCGGGATCGAGATCAGCGCGCCCCCCGACAACGGTCGCGTCCTTGTCGAGGTCCAGGTCGGCATCGAGCAGTACCTGGTCCCTATCGTGGTCGGGGAGCGTGGCCACGGCGACTGTGTCGGACAGGATCAGCCGCGGAGCGGCGTCGGCGAGAATTGTCCCGGCGCGAGCACTGGGATAGTTCGGGTCGAGGGGAAGGTAGGTGCCGCCGGCCTTGAGCACCGCCAACAACGCGACGACCAACTCTTCCGACGGCCTCAGTGCGACGGCCACCACGGTTTCCGGGCCGACCCCGGCGCCGATCAGATAGTGCGCCAGCCGGTTCGCCTGGGTGTTGATTTCTCGGTACGTCCAGCTGCGGTCGGAGAAGGTCACCGCTGCGGCGTCGGGTGTCGCCGCCACTCGTCGCTCGAACAGTTCCACGACGGTGGTCTCCGAGAAGGGGGCTGCGGTGTCGTTCCAGGTCCGGAGTACCACCTCGCGCTCATGAGGTACGAGGATCTCGTACCCTTCTATCCGCTCCTGCGGATCCGCGACGATCAGCTCCGACAAGCGCACGTACCGGGCTGCGATGCCCTCGACGGTTTCCCGGTCGAACAGATCGCTCGAGTACTCGATGACCCCGGCCAGGCCCTGCCGCTTGTCGGGGGTGAGGGTGAAGGACAGATCGAAGCGCGACGTTCCGGTCGGCGCCGGCAGTGTGGCCCATTCCAGGCCGGGGAACTCGACGTCGGGAAAAGCGTTGTTCTGCATCGCGAACGACACCTGGAACAACGGATGACAGGCCGTCGATCGGGTCGGGTTCAGGAGCTCCACCAGCCGCTCGAACGGCGCGTCCTGATTCTCGTATGCACCCAGGGCCTTCCCCCGCACCTGTTCGAGGACCTTGTCGAATCGCGGATTCCCGGACACGTCGACGCGCAACACCCATGTATTGACGAAGAACCCCACCAACTCGGCCGACGCGTCGTCGGTGCGGCCCGCGATCGGCCCGCCGATCGCGACGTCGGTCCCTGCACCGAGTCTGCGGAGTAGTACCGTCAGCATCGATTGCAACACCATCGAGGGTGTTGCCCCACTGCTGTGCGCCAATTCGGTGATTGCCGTGGCATGTTCGGGGTCGATCGAGAACTCCACCACACCGCCGCGGTAGCTGGGTGCGGCCGGACGTCGCCGGTCGGCGGGTAGCTCGATGCAGTCGGGTAGTCCCGCCAGTTCGGCCCGCCAGTAGTCGAGCTGGGTGGCGAGCACACTGCCCGGATCCAGCTCGCTGCCCAATTCCTCTCGTTGCCAGAGGGTGTAATCGGCATACTGCACCGGCAACGGCGCCCACCCCGGAACCCGGGACTCTGTGTGGGCCGCATAGGCGACGGCGATATCACGGGCCAGCGGCGTCAGCGACGCCCCGTCCCCCGCAATGTGGTGGAGCACCAACACCAGGATGTGCTCTCGGGAACCGGATTCCAACAAGGTTGCCCGGATCGGAATCTCGTGTTCCAGGTCGAACCGATACGCGGCAGCGGTGGTCACTGCCGCGGGTATTCCGTCGGCCCCGACCTCGATGATCTGCACCGCCGCGGGCACCTGGTCGGTGGGAAGGATTTCCTGGAACGGAATACCCTCGGCTTCGCCGAACATCGTTCGCAGGCTCTCGTGCCGGGCAATCACGTCTCCGATCGCTGCCACCAGGGCCTCGGTATCGAGGTCACCGATGAGTCGCACCGCAACCGGAATGTTGTAGGTGGCCGACGGGCCCTCGAAGCGGTGTAGGAACCACAGCCGGGCCTGCGCGAACGACAACGGCACCCGGTCGGGCCGCACGCGCGGAGCCAGCGGTGTCCGAACCGCACCGTCACCGAGTCGCGGCGCCAGTGCGGCGATCGTCGGGGATTCGAACACCACCCGGATCGGCACCTCCACCCCCAGCACCGTGCGGATCCGGCCGGCCAGACGTGTCGCGGACAGCGAGTGCCCACCGAGATCGAAGAAGCTGTCGTCGATCCCCACCCGCGGAACGTCCAGTACCTCGGCGAAAAGCGAGACCAGCGTCTCCTCTACCGGTGACCGCGCCGCACGGAACACTCCACCGGTGAACTCCGGTGCCGGCAACGCTTTCCGGTCCAGCTTGCCGTTCGCCGTCAACGGCAACTGATCCACCAGCATGATCACCGCCGGCACCATGTACTCCGGGAGCCGCCCCGTCACGAACTCCCGCACCTCCACACCCGTGACGGTGCCGGTGGGCGCGAGAACGACGTACCCCACCAACTGCCGCCCCACCCCGGCAGTCGCCGGGGTGTCCCGGGCAATGACCACTGCCTGCGCCACCGCCGGGTGTTTCAGTAGTACCGCTTCGATCTCCCCCGGCTCCACCCGGAACCCGCGCACCTTCACCTGCTCATCAGCACGCCCCACGAACTCGAGCACACCATCAGCCGTCCACCGCGCCAGATCCCCCGATCGATACATTCGCGCACCCACCGCCCCGAACGGACATGCGACGAACCGCTCCGCAGTCAGGCCCGGCCGGCCCAGATACCCGCGCGCCAACTGAATCCCGGCGATGTACAACTCCCCCACCACACCCACAGGAACCGGCCGAAGCCCCGCGCCCACTACGAAAACCTGCGAATTCCGTACCGGCACACCGATCGGCACCGACCCACCGACCCACTCGTCCGACGGCTCCACACGCTGGCTCGTCACGTAGACGGTGGTCTCCGTCGGACCGTACCCATTGACAACTCGGACACCAGGAATTGCGGCACCCACTGCACTGAGCAATCGACCTGACAACTGCTCACCGATGAACACCACCGTCTCGGCACTCACCGTGCTCTCGATCTGATCGAATACCTCCGCGAACGCCGACGGGACGGTGCTGATCACACTCCCGGTCCAGCCGCGGCGTTCGCCGAGTACGAGAACGTCCCGGACCACGTCGATACTCCCACCCGCGCACAACGCGGCGAAAGTCTCCAACACCGACACGTCGAAACTCACCGACGTGCTTGCCAGCACCCGCGCCAGCCCTGGTGCACCGAGACTGGAGGCCACCTGCACCATGCAGTTGACGACGTTGTGGTGGTCGATCGTGACCCCTTTCGGGGTGCCGGTCGATCCGGAGGTGTACATCACGTATGCGGTGTTGTCCGGCCGGAGTGGGCTGCTGCGGTCGTTGTCGCCGGGGGCGATGCCCTCCCGTCGACCGACCTCGTCCGAGTGCGCGTCGAGCAATAATGTGGGGATGCCGTTGTCTGGCAGCGTGCGTGCGGTGGTGGTGTCGGTCAGGACCAGAATTGGTGAGGCATCGGTGAGGATGAATGCGGTACGCGCACTCGGATACCGGGGGTCGATCGGCAGGTACCCGCCCCCGGCCTCGAGGACCGCCAACAACGCGACGATCAACTCCGGTGATCGCTCCAACGCGACCGCCACAAGCACCTCCGGGCCCACCCCCGCACCGATCAAGCAGTGTGCCAGCCGATTCGCTCGACTGGCCAACTCCCGATAGGACCAGTTCTCCTCACCGAACGTCACCGCCACCGCGTCCGGAGTCGCGGCGACCTGCGCGCCGAACAAACCGGGAATCGTCGAGTCCGGGATCGGCACACTCGTGTCGTTCCAGCTCCGGAGTACCCGCTCGCGATCGTCCGGATCGAGGATCTCGTACCCCTCGATCCGCCCCTGCGGATCCTCGACGACGCGATCGAGTAACCGCACATACCCAGCCGCGATACGCTCCACCGTGCCCCGGTCGAACAGATCACTCGAGTACTCGATGACCCCGGCCAGACCCTGCCTGCCGTCGGGAGTGAGAGTGAAGGACAGATCGAACCGCGACGTACCGGTCGGCGCCGACAACACCTCCCACCCCAGGCCGGGGAACTCGACGTCGGGAAAAGCATTGTTCTGCATCGCGAACGACACCTGGAACAACGGATGGTAGGCCGTCGACCTGTTCGGGTTCAGCAACTCCACCAGCCGCTCGAAAGGCGCATCCTGATTCTCGTACGCGCCCAGTGCCTTCCCCCGAACCCGGTCGACGACCTGATCGAATCCCGGGTTCCCCGACACATCCACCCGTAGCACCCAGGTGTTGACGAAGAATCCCACCAATTCGGTCAATGCTTCGTCGGTACGGCCCGCGATCGGCCCGCCGAGCGCAACGTCCTCCCCCGCGCCGAGCCGGTGGAGCAGCACCGCCAGCACGGATTGCAACACCATCGACGGTGTCGCCCCACATCTGCGGGCAAGCTCCGTGACCGCCGAAACACGGTCCGGTGCGATCGAGAACTCCACGGTCCCGCCCCGGTAACTCGGTTCGGCCGGACGTCGCCGATCGGTCGGCAGCTCGATGCAGTCGGGCAGTCCCGCCAACTCGGCCCGCCAATACTCGACCTGTGCGGCAAGCACGCTCCCCGGATCATCTGCGCTGCCCAGAATTTCCCGTTGCCACAGGGTGTAATCGGCGTACTGCACCGGCAACGGCGCCCATCCCGGCATCTCGCCCTCGGTCCGCGCCGCATATGCGACCGCGATGTCGCGGGCCAGGGACGCCAATGAACCCCCGTCCCCCGCGATATGGTGCAGGACCAATACCAGGATGTGCTCTCGCGACCCACATTCCAGCAACGTTGCCCGGATGGGGATCTCGCCGGACAGATCGAAGCGATATCCCGCCGCCTCCGCAACGGCTTCCCTCGACCCGGCCTGATCGATCGTCTCCGCGTGCACGGGAATCGGGGCTTTCTCCGCGGGCAGGATCCGCTGGAACGGCACCCCTTCGTCCTCCTCGAACACCGTCCGCAGGCTCTCGTGCCGAGCCACGACATCGCCGACCGCCGCGACCACCGACTCGATGTCGAGGGCGCCGGTCAACCGCACTGCCACCGGAATGTTGTACGTCGCCGACGGACCCTCGAACCGATACAGGAACCACAACCGGGCCTGCGCGAACGACAACGGCACCCGCTCCGGCCGCACCCGGGGCAGCAACGGCACCCTCGCCACCGCGGCCTCGCCCAGCCGGGGCGCCAACTCCGCGACCGACGGTGATTCGAACACCACCCGGATCGGCACCTCCACCCCCAGCGCGTTGCGGAGCAACCCCACCAACCGCGTCGCCGACAACGAATGCCCACCCAGGTCGAAGAAACTGTCGTCGATCCCCACCCGCGGAAGACCGAGCACGTCACCGTAGAGAGACGCGAGAGTCTCCTCCACCGGTGACCGCGGGGCCCGAAACACACCACCGATGAACTCCGGTGCCGGCAACGCTTTCCGGTCGAGCTTGCCGTTCACGGTCAACGGCAACCGATCCAGCACCACCACCGCAGCGGGCACCATGAACTCCGGCAGTCGCCCGGCCACGAAATGTCGAACTTCGGACGACAGTCTGCTCGCACCGGGGTCGTTGACGTACGCGGTGATGTCGCCGAGTGGACCGTCGGGCAGGAAGACATCGGACACCGCGACCGATGCCTGCGCGTTTCGGTGCACCCGGGTCGTGATGTCGGTGAATATCACGTCCATCAGGCCCGGTGTCGGTGACCAGGTCACCGACACCGCGAACCCCAGGTCCTCGCCGATGTCGTGACAGTCCTGCGGCAGCATCGCGTCCGTTCGACTGTCCGCGTCACGCCGAGTGGGGACGTGATCGCGGTCCGCGGCGTCGTCGAGAGCGCGTGCGGCATCGATGTCGGGTGCCAGCCCCGCGTGCGGCACCCCGGTCACCCGAACACAATCCGGGCGCCGGCCCGTCAGGTACTTCCGCAGCGCGGTGGGGTCGCCGAATCGTTGCCACGACGTGGACGGCACATCGGCCAGCGACCGGGTCGCGAGGGGACTCTTACGGAGCACGACTTCGTATCTGTAACAGCTCAATTCGTTGACTACCCGGATACCCTTGAGCTGAATGTCGACGGCTCCGATGCCGGGGAACAGCCTCGGCAACACTGTGAAGAACTCCGGCGAGAGCAGCAACTCCTGCTCGGCGGCAATTCCCCGGCGCACCCGATCGCGTATCACCGCGGCAGTCGAGTCGGCATCTGCGTGGGCGACCTGCACGCCTGTCGCGAATTCCCGGAGCAACGCGAGATTCCGCACGTCACCGAGGAACAGCACGCCCCCGGGCCGAAGCAATTGCAGTGCTGCGCCGATCACGTCGAGCAGGTACCCCGCGTTCGGGAAATACTGCACGACCGAGTTCAGCACCACTGTGTCGAACACACCGTGCGGCACGCCTTCGAGGTCGTCGGCCGCCTGGACCCGCAGGTGCACCCGATCGACCCACGGGGCCTGCCGGTCCGCCAATTGCGATCGCAGAGCGTCGATCGTGGGAGCGGAAAAGTCGGTGCCCCAATATTCTTCGCAGTGCGGCGCCAACTGCGACAGCAACAGCCCTGTTCCGACTCCGATCTCGAGCACCCGAGTCGGGTAGAGCTCGCGGATCCGTGCCACGGTCGCCGCGCGCCATTCCCGCATCTGGTCGAGGGGGATAGGCTTTCCGGTGTAGCTGCTGTTCCACCCCCCGAAATCCTCCCCGAACTCTGTCGGGTTCGTCTGTTCACCGGCCGGGGACGCGTCCCCGGAGTACAGGTCGTCGTACACCCGCTGCCATTGCGAAACCAGCTCGGCCTCCCGCGCCCTGTCACGGACGAGCGAGGTACCCCTGTCGAGCACCACATACCCCACCAGCTGCGTATCGGTTCTGGTGTCCCCGTCCGCACGACCGGCGCCGGTGGGGGGTTCACGGGCGATCACCGCCGCCTGCGCCACCGCAGGATGCGACATCAGTGCCGTCTCGATCTCCCCGGGCTCGACCCGGAATCCCCGCACCTTCACCTGCTCGTCCACGCGTCCGACGAAATCGAGCACGCCGTCGGACGTCCACCGCACCACGTCTCCGGATCGGTACATCCGCGAACCGGGCTCTCCGAACGGGCACGCTACGAACCGTTCCGCCGTCAACCCCGGCCTGCCTACATATCCTCGGCCCACCCCGAACCCGGAGACATACAACTCCCCCGCCGCACCTACCGGCACCGGCACCAATCCCGACCCCAACACGAACACCCGCACGTTACCGATCGGCATCCCGATCGGGCTTCGACCGCCGTCGCCCACGCCTGCCGTCAACTCCAGATGGCTCACGTGCACAGTGGTTTCGGTGATTCCATACATGTTCACCAGAATCGGGGTGTTCGGACGATCCCCCGGGAACCACCCGCGTAGCCGGTCCGGGTCCAATGCCTCTCCGCCGAACACCACCATCCGCAGCACCGAATCAGAGTCCGGGGAAAGGTCCTCGCGTTCGGCATCTGCGAACTCGTAGAACGCGGACGGGGTCTGATTGAGGATCGTCACGTGCTCCCGACGCACCAGACTCCACAGTTCAGCGGGTGAGCGCACCACGTCCCACGGCACTATCACCACCCGGCCGCCGTGTACCAGCGCCCCCCACACCTCCCACACCGAGAAGTCGAAGGCCTGCGAATGACACCACGCCCACACGTCCGAGCCTCCGAAACCGCACCACCGATCGGTTCCGGCAAACAACGACGTCACATTGCCGTGAGTGATGCACACCCCTTTCGGGGTGCCGGTCGATCCGGACGTGTACATGACGTACGCGGTATTGCCCGGTCTCAGCGGGGCGATCCTCTCGTCGTCGACTGGATCGATCGCCGCTGACATGCCCTCTGCGGCGGCGTCGGCCAGGTCCAACACGAGACACGGAATATCGTTGTTCGGCAACGATTCCGAATTCTCGTCGTCGGTCAGAACCAACAGCGGGGCGGCGTCGGCGAGAATGAAAGCGGTACGCGCACTTGGATAGTTCGGGTCGATCGGAAGATATCCGCCGCCGGCCTTGAGGACCGCGAGGAGCGCGACGATCAATTCGGAGGATCGCTCCATCGCCACTGCCACGATGGATTCCGGTCCGACACCGCGCGCGATGAGATACCGCGCCAACCGATTCGCTCGACCATTGACGTCCCGGTATGTCCAGTGCCGATCGCCGAAAGTGAGCGCCACCGCGTCGGGCGTCGTGGCGGCCCGCCGTTCGACCAGGTCGGGAATGGTGGCCTCCGGTACCGGTACCGTCGTGTCGTTCCAGGTCCGCAGAACCAGTTCGCGATCGGTGGGCCGGAGGATGTCGTGCTGCTCTATCCGGCCGCCCGGATCGGCGACGACCGCACGGACGAATGCCATCAGCAGATCTGCATACAGCCTGACATCCTCACTGCTGTACAGCGCGCCGTTCGCGTCGATCTCGATGTGCATGCCGGCGCTGCCCCGACCGCCGTAGTAGATCGAAATCGAGAGGTCGTCCACGGGGCCGAACGACACGCCGCGCATGGATGCCGGATTGCCTGCAAAATCGATCGACTCGAAGAACGGAATGATATTGAGAATCGGACCGAACCGATTTTCCACGGATCCGGACAATCCTCTGTCTCTCCTGACATCGGAGCCCTGGTAGCGGGAATGACGAAGGATGGAACGGATCTCGGTACCCACGTTGTGGGCGACTGCAGCGAAAAGCGACCGCGGTGGGATCTCCACACGGAAGGGCACCGCGTTCGACACCAAACCCGGTGTTCGCCGGGCGGCGCCGACCCGATTGGCGACGGCCAATCGCATCATGAATTCCGACATGCCCGACAGGCGATGGAAGAGTCCGGCCACCGCTGCTGCCAGGAACCCCGGCATCGGTATCCCGATCGACTCTGCCGCCGTCAGCCATCGCGTGGTCTCGTCGTCCGGCACCGTCTGGCTGTGATGCAATGTCACGGGAACCGGTGAACTCGGGTGCCGGGACAGTCGTAGCGGTTCGGGCAGCGCGGCGGTGTAGTTTCTCCAGAATTCTTTGTCGCGGCTGAAACGATCGGAGCGTCGATAGCGGGCATCTTCGTCGACGATCAACTCCGGTCCGCCGAATCCGGAGTCGGGGATCGGCGTTCCCGTCTTCATCGCTGTGTAGATCTCACCGATTCGACTCGCAAGAATGGCGACGCCGAACCCGTCCATCACAATGTGATGGCACACGGCGCACAGAAAGAATCGCGCGTCGTGAACCTTGATCAAGCCCGCTCGATACAGCGCGTCTCGTTCCAGGTCGAAGGGCACGGCGCCGATCTCGGCCATCGACGCTTTCGCCGCAGATTCGGGGTCTGCCTCGGCACTGACGTCGATGAAAAACGGCGTCCAGGACTTGCAGTCCCGCACGACCTGGCGGGGGCCGTCCTCGTTCTCGACGAAATTCACCAGCACGGAGCGAGCCTCTTCGGCCACTCGCCGCAACGCGTCGTCCATCACCGAAGGGTCGATCTCGCCGGAAATGTCCAGATACGCGGAGATGTTGTTCGACAGTCCCGGCGCCAACTTCTGCGCCAGCCAGAGCGCCTCCTGGGCGGACGAAACGCGAAGTGAGTCCATCGGATTCATCTGACCTGGTCAGGGAGTGGCGCGAACACCGTCGCCCAGTCGTTCTCGATGCTGACCACCGTCCACCGGTCGGCCTCGGCCAGTTCGAGCGCCTGCTCGGCGCCCGCGACGTAGTCGAACTCGCGGGCGGCGTCGTCGTGGCGCAGCAACAGCCGCAACGACGGCCGGTCCGGTGCCTCCGCGAACTGGAGCATCGGGATGTCACCGTTGCTGTTTCCCGCCGCCAGCAGGGGCCGCCTACCGACCCGGTTCCAGATCTGCACCGGCTTCTCGGGTCCGTCGTCGAGAACGTCCGCCTCGGCTCTTCGGAAGATCGCCCCGCTGCGGCCGTCGTGATTCCAGACCAGTGACACCCCGCTGCCGATGACCCGTTGCCGCGGAATGCCGTAGACGTCGTGACTGATCGGCCGCATGAAATCGCGGCCGCCGCCGGACACGATGTAGTTCCGGAACTCGTTGACGGCCAGGTAGTCGAGCAACTCCACCATCGGCGCGTAACTGCACCCCAGGTAGTCCCGGTCGAGGGTGGGATGCCGGGCGGTGCGCAGGAACTGGTCCGCCCGGGCCTCGAACTCCTCGACGGTCACGTCGGCGAACGCGGCCAGCACACCTGCGGCGAGTACTCTCACCCCGCTGTCGTCGCCGTTGTAGTGCTGCGTGATGACGTCGTTCAACCAGCCGTAATCCTGTGTGTAGGCGGCCTGCCAAGGCTGACGGGTGCGAAGATCCTGATCGTGCTCGGCCATGACGACGAGCCGGCGCAGGATGAAGTCGAGCTGAATGGGCATCGGCTTCTCACACCACAGCGTGCCGTCGTTGTCGAAGACCGCGATTCGATCCTCGACGGGGACGTCCTCCGCCGTCACACGCCCGACGAATCCCAGGATGGCCGACTTGCCGGCACCCTCACGCCAGCTCGGAAGGGGTTCTGTCATGGCGCTTCCGCTCTCACTCGCGCGAGAGCATGGCGGCGGCTTCGCGTTCGAGATCGACGAACGGTTCGCCGCTGACGTCGATCGCGACCCGGTTCAACGTCCCGCCGGTGAAGGCCCACGGCGATGTACCCGGGTAGTCGTCGGTGACGGGTTCGCCGCTGTCCCGGCCGGCATTGAGGCCCTCGCCGCCGCCGATGCTGAACTTGCCGGGCTGGGTCCGGATCCGACCTTCACCGACCTTGCGGTCGCCGTAGTAGAGGCTCAGGACCCCCCGGGCGGTACCGGGCGGGTCCTCACCGTCCTTCTCGAACGACGCAGCCAGGATGAGGTTCTCTCCGGTCGGCAGGTCCTCGGTCGCGTCGATCTTCTGCTGTTCGCTGCCGAGGAAGTTGTACACGTAGTGCAGCCGATTGTCCTTGACGTAGAGCGAGTGCCCACCGAACCTGCCGCCGTGGGAGAACAGCACCCCGGCAGCACCCGGTTCGGGGAGGTCGACGAGCGCCCCGATCGAGAAGGAGCGGTTGCGAAGGTTGACGGCCACCGCCTCGGGTACCTCGGCGCCACCGGGTCGGTACACGTAGCGATTGCGCGGGGGCGCGAGCTGGGGGCGCGGGGTGGTGAGCAGTTCGACGCCGGAGCGGTCGTCGAGCGGCAGCGCCTGGTTCGCACCTGCCTCGTGGAACCACAGGCCGACGAGCTCGGCGAGCCTGCCTGGTTCCGACTCGGCGAGGTCGTGGAGTTCGGAGCGGTCCACCTGAGTGTGGTAGAGCTCCCAGGTGTCTTCCGGGAAGTGACTCCACCCGCTCAGTGTCGGGTGGGTGGTGACGGCCTTCCAGCCGTCGTGCCAGATGCCCCGCCCGCCGAGCATCGAATAGAACTGGGTGTGCTTGGCGGTGGGGATGTTTCCGGCGTCGAAGCTGTAACGCATGCTCACGCCCTGAATCGGGTGCTGGGTGTAGCCCTTCACCGTGTCGGGAAGTTCGACACCGAGGCAGTCGAGCAGGGTCGGGACGATGTCGATGGCGTGGTGGTACTGGTCGCGGGTTTCGCCGCGAGCCTCGATCCCGGCCGGCCACGACATGATGCACGGGTCGGACGTGCCGCCGTTGAAGGAGTAGCGCTTCCACATCTTGAACGGGCTGTTGAACGCCATCGCCCACCCGTTCGGGTAGTGGTTGTAGGTCTCGGTGCCGCCGAGCTGGTCCAGCTTGGCCAGGTTCTCGGCGAGATCGTCCGGCACGTTGTTGGCGATCTTGTTCTCGTTGACCGAACCGTTGGGGCCGCCCTCACCGCTGGCGCCGTTGTCGGAGACCACCACGACGATGGTGTTCTCGAGCTGTTCGATCTCCTCGAGGTAGGCCAGCAGTCGGCCGATCTGGTCGTCGCAGTGCGACAGGAAACCGGCGTACACCTCGGCCATGCGCGCGAAGAGCCGCTTTTCGTCGTCGGACAGGGTGTCCCAGGGGCGCGTGAAGTCCAGCGGTGGGAACGGCTGGCCGTCTGGTCCGGTGCGGGTTTCCGGGGTGCCGATCGGATTGAGCGGCGGCAGTTCGGTGTCCGGGGGTACGAGGCCCATCTCCTTCTGCCGGGCCAGGGTCCGCTCGCGCATCGCTTCGTAGCCGTCATCGAATCTGCCGCGATAGCGGTCGGCCCACTCCTGCGGAGCGTGGTGGGGTGCGTGCGCGCAGCCGGGCGCGTAGTACAGGAACACCGGCCGGTCCGGGGCGATCGCCTTGACGTCGCCGAGGTATTCGAGCGCATGGTCGGTGATGTCGACGCTGAAGTGGTAGCCCTGCTCCGGGGTGGCGGGCTGCTCGACGGGATGGTTGTCGTGCACCAGATCCGGATACCACTGGTTGGTCTCGGCACCGAGGAAGCCGTAGAAGCGCTCGAAGCCGCGGCCGACCGGCCAGTTCCGTTTGGTCGACGCCAGGTTCATCTCGTCCTCGGCGCACAGGTGCCACTTGCCGACCATCGCGGTGCTGAAGCCCTGCTCGACCAAGATCTCGGCGAGGGTGGCGCATTCGGGAGGGATGTGACCGTTCCCGCCGGGGAAGCCGACCGCGCACTCGCTGATGCACGCCATCCCGTTGGTGGTGTGGTTCCGCCCCGTGAGCAGGCAGGATCGTGTCGGGGAACACAGGGCGGTGGTGTGCCACTGGCCGTACCGCAGCCCGTTCGCGGCAATCCGGTCGATGTTCGGGGTCTCGATCGGCCCGCCGTAACAGCCCATCGCACCGAAACCGACGTCGTCGAGCACGATGTAGAGGACGTTCGGTGAACCGGGCGTCGCCTTCGGTTGCTCGTACGGACCCCAGTCCGGGATCGAGTCACGAATATCGAGATTGACGACACCTCTGAACGGCTTGGCCATGACGAACTCCTCGAATGGGTCCACCCCCACCTTCCACCAAAGCACTACCGACCGGTGGCTGACTAGGGGTGCGGCCGAAAAGTCCGACTGCGCCGGAACGGGATTCCGCTAGCGGCGACCGCGGGCGGCCAGCGCGTTGACGAACACGTTGGCGATGTCGGCGGGATCCTTCGCGACATAGCTCGACCCTCCGGTCACCCGCGAGATCTCGGCGAGCGTGACCGCGTCGGCGTCATCGGTGATGCCGATCGTCACGATGATGACGGGGCGTGCCGGATCCATCTCACGCTGCAGGATGCTCAGGAGCTGTTCCTTCGTGATGGAGTCCGGATCCTCGTTGGCGCCGTCGGTCAGGATGATCACACTGTTCACGGCGCGCGGGTCGTATGTCTCCTGCACCGTCCGGAACGCGGCGAGCGTCGTGTCGTACAGACCGGTGCCGCCGCCGATCAGTGCGTCGACCTTCCCCGCCTGCTGCGCCATCAGCTGGCGCTGAGTGAGTCCGTCGACCACCGTGTCGTAGCGGCGGATCGGGACCATCTCCTTGTAGTCCTGCGGTCCCCCACCGAGCCCCTGCGAGAACGCCCACAACCCGGCGGACACGCTGTCCGGGAACATCGCGTTGCCGGCGAGTGCGGCGTCGACCGTGAGGTCCATGCGTGACCGGTTGCCTGCGGGGGTCTCCATCGACCCCGACACGTCGATCGCGACGAGCGTGCGGATCGGCAACGCCATCAACGCCCAACCACCGAGGGCGTCCTGTAGCGCCGTCTCGTCCTCGAGCGCCAGCTTGGTGACCCGGCCGACGCCGCGACCGTCGGCGGGCGGACTCCCGTCTGGTCCGCGGAATCCGTTCTCCGCGAGTACCGCGCGGGCATCCTCACCGCCCAGAACAGCGGCGACGGCACGTGCCACCTGGGTGGCCCTGTAATGCCGGTCGGGTGCGGGCGAGGTGACGACGAGCGGGAAGTTCATGAAGTTGCTGCCCGTCGGCGGCACCGTCGCGGTGAGCGTGCGCGCGCCGTCGCCCTCACCGGAGAAATCGAGCACGGACTGTTCGGTGGCCACGGCGACTCCACCGTTGTCGACGACGCCCTGGAGCATCTCCTCGCCGATGGGCTCGTCCGCGGTGCGCGCACTCTCCTCCTGTGCGAGCGGGACCAGCGCCGCCCGCACGGTTCCCGCGGACACGGGGTCGGCCTGACCTTCGGCCAGCGCGGCATTGATCGGGGCCTGCGCGACCCCTGTCACGAGGGGGTTGCCCAGCTGGATGTTCTTGATCTGGAGGGCGGCGAGCCACGTCGGCGAGGTGGGCGCGTCCTCCTCCCGCGACGCCAGGACGACAGGCGAGGATGCGATCGACCCCGTCATCACCTCGACGGGGCCGGCCGCGGTGAGCGCCGCCTTGCCCACCCAGGCCCCGGTGTCGGGTATCCAGAGGTCGGGGGCGTCGGTTCCCTTACCGAGTCGTCCCGCGATGTCGCCGGACGTCGCTGCGCTGACGGCGACGTTCGCGCAGCCCAGGTCGGTGTCGTTCGCTTCGCCGAGAATGCTGCTCAGGGCGGGCGCGATGCTCGGGTCGGCGGCGAGGGTGTAGTCGGTGACCTGATCGCAGTCGTCGGCCCAGGAGCGGACTGCCTGAACGACGACGACCACGGAGGCCACGAGCCCGATCACGACGGCAGCGCACACCGCGTAGAACCCGGGCGAGCGACCACCGCGCTCCGGCCCCGCGCTCGAATGCCGCCCTCCGGCCATCGCCTGCCTCCCCTAACATTTCGGTCACGAGACGACCACCGACACACCCGGACCGAATATGATCCCGCCCACATCGTAGCGAACGGTGCAGCGTACGACGCTGCGCCGGTGGCGGGCGCCCGGGTCAGGGCCACGTCAGCGATCGGGTTGCGCGACCTCGAGCCGGCGGGCCACGAGCGCCGCCTGGATCTGCCGCAACCCGGACGGGCGCGTCGGGTCGCAGCCCGTCAGCTGCGCCACCCGCTTGAGCCGGTAATCCACCGTATTGGTGTGAAGGTGCATCTGCTTCGCGGTGCGCTGCCGATTGAGGTCGTGGCCGATGTGCACCTCGAGCGTCTCGATCAGTTCGGGTGAGCCCTGCAACGGTTCGAGGAGTCGCGCCAGGTGGGTCCGGCCCGGCCCGGGCCGGGTGAGCTGGTATTCGAGCGCCAGATCGTCCATCTCGTAGAGACCCGGTTCGAGCGCCAGCTGATCGGCCAGGTCGAGGAGTTCGTGGACTTGGTCCGCCGCCGCGGGGATACCGGCGGTGCGAACCCGGGTTGCCGTGGCGGTGAGCGGAACCCCGGCTGCCGCTCCGATGCGGTCGAGCAGGGAGACCATCCACGTCCGTTCGGGCGAGCCCGGCAGCAACAGTGTTCCGCCGTCCGGGCTCAGCGAACACAGGGCGGCACCGCCCGAGGCGTCCGCCAGCTCGATCTGCAACCGCCGGAGCTTCTGCCGGGCGACGACGGCTTTGCGCCGGTGGGTCACGGCCTCCGTGGGATGCGACGGAATCGACAGCCCCAGGACCACGTACTCGTCGGCCAGCTCCACGCCCGCGTGCCGCGCGGCGGTCGCCGCCTTTCTGCCGCTGAGCAGCGCCGTCACGAGGTTGACCGCGGCACCGTCCCGTTCGCTGTTGACCGCTTCGAGTTCCTCCACGTAGCTGGTCGTGGCGGCGACGGTCACGCATTCGAGGAGGGTGAACATCACCTTCTGGATGACCAGGAGTTCGGGCAGGTCTTCCTCTCGGGCGTTCGAGGCGACGAGGTCCCCGGCCTCCTGAATGCCTTCGTGGAGAATGCGGAGCACGAGCTTCAACGGGAATCCCTCGCGGGCCCAGCGCGCGGAGTTGTTGCGCACCTCCGCGAGGTCCTCGTCCGTCGGGCTGATGCCTTCGTCGAGCATCTGGATACCGAGACCGAGGCAGACGATCGTGAAATCCATGACGTCGCTCTGCAGTTGTTCGCCGGGAAGCGAACCGCACGGGGTCACGTTGTCGGCGAAATGCCGGACCAGCTTCTGTGCGACCGTGAGTGTGTCGCGCAGCGGCGCGGAGGCGGGCCTGCCGTCGACGAGGATCTGCGAACCCGCCCCCGAACTATGAGTCGTCATGGATCTGATCACTCCCATATGTGGATGACACCGAACTCCCGCACCATCGACATCACGCAAACATAACGAGGGTCCGCTTCTGTCACCGTTGTATCACGACAGCGCCCTGTCCAGGGCGAATACGGCCCGTCAGTCCTCCTCGGCGACCCGGACCACGAGCTTGCCGAAGTTGCTGCCCCGGAGCAGACCGATGAACGCCGCAGGCGCGTTCTCGAGCCCGTCGACGATGTCCTCGCGGTAGGCGAATCGGCCCTCCCGGATCCACCCGGACACATCGCGCTGGAAGTCCGCGTACATCTCGGAGACGAACTCGCGCTGGATGAATCCGCGGATCGTGAGGCTCTTGACCAGCACCCGGGTGAAGAACCCCGGCAGCCGATCCGGCCCCTCGGGGGTCTCGGTGTCGTTGTACTGCGCGATGAGGCCGCACACCGGAACTCGCGCATACAGGTTGAGCAGCGGCAGCACGGCCGCGGCCACCGCACCGCCGACGTTCTCGAAGTAGACGTCGATGCCGTCGGGGCACGCCGCGCGCAGTTCCTCGGCGAAGTTCGGGGACCGATGGTCGACGGCGGCGTCGAATCCGAGTTCGTCCAGCAGGTACGCACACTTCTCCGGTCCGCCCGCGATCCCGACGGCCCGGGCGCCCTTCAGTTTCGCGATCTGCCCGACCGCGGATCCGACCGGACCGCTGGCCGCCGCGACGACCACCGTCTCGCCTGCCTTCGGCTGCCCGATCTTCAACAGGCCGGAGTACGCGGTGAAGCCGGGCATGCCGAGAACTCCGACGGCGGTCGACAGCGGCGCGGCGTCGCGGTCGAGTGCACGGAGGTGATTGCCGTCGACCACTGCGTGCGACTGCCAACCCGCGTACCCGAGAACGTAGTCACCGGTTGCGAAGTCCGGGTGCCGGGACTCGACGACCTGTCCGACGGTGCCGCCGACCATGACCTCGTCGATCTCGACGGGGTCGGCGTAGGACTCCGCGGCACTCATCCGGCCGCGCATGTACGGGTCGAGGGACAGGTAGATGACGCGGATCAGCACCTGACCTTCGGCGGGATCGGGGAGGTTCACCGCCTCGAGCCGGAAGTTGTCGGCGGTGGGCGCGCCGTCCGGCCGCGAGGCGAGGACGATTCGGGTGCTCTGAACGATGCTCTCGACACTCACTGTGCGCCTGCCAATCCGTGTTGGGCCGGTATCGCACGCCACCTTACCGATTTCAGAACAGCTGCTTCTTCTGCACCTTGCCCATCGCGTTCCGCGGAAGCGACTCGACCACACGGATCTCGCGGGGCCGCTTGTGCACCGACAGTTCGGTGGCCACGTGCTCGATCAGCTCGGTTTCCGAGACGTCGTCCCCCACCACGAAGGCCACGAGCCGCTGACCGAGGTCCGGGTCGGGAAGGCCGACCACCGCGGCTTCCCGGACGCTCGGGTGGCCGAGGAGAGACGTCTCCACCTCCCCCGCGCCGACGCGGAATCCACCCGACTTGATGAGGTCCGTGGATTCGCGGCCGACGATACGGTGGAATCCCTCCGGGTCGATGACGGCGACGTCGCCGGTCTTGAAGAAGCCGTCGTCCGTGAACGATTCGGCCGTCGCGTCGGGCCGGCCCAGGTAGCCGTCGAAGAGCATCGGGCCGCGCACCTGCAGACCGCCGATGGATTCGCCGTCGTGGGGGACGTCGCCGCCGCGCTCGTCGCGCAGCCGGGTCTCGACGCCGCGGACCGGCACCCCCACCCACCCCGGGCGACGCTCGCCGTCGGCCCGGGTGCTGAGCGTGAGCATCGTCTCGCTCATGCCGTACCGCTCGATGGGTGCGAGCCCGGTCAGCTCGTGCAGCTTCTCGAACACCGGCACGGGCAGCGGGGCGCTGCCCGACACCAGCAGGCGCGCACCCGACAGCGCGCGCGCCGACTCGGGATCGTCGGCGATGCGCCCCCACACGGTGGGGACACCGAAGTACATCGTTCCGTGTGCCGCGGCGTAGGCCGCCGGGGTGGGTTTGACCGTGTGGACCAGACGGCTGCCGATACGCAACGGTCCCAGCACACCGAGGATGAGGCCGTGGACGTGGAACAGCGGAAGTCCCTGCACCAGTGTGTCGTTGCCGGTCCACTGCCAGGCGTCGGCGAGGGCATCGAGGCCGGCGGCGATGGCCTTCCTGCTGATCAGCACGCCCTTGGGCGGTCCCGTGGTGCCGGAGGTGTAGAGCACGAACGCGATGGAGGACTCGGGCGGTTCCGCGTAGCTGTGCCACGACCGGGCGTGGACGCGGACCGGAACGACGGGCAGGCCCGCCGTGTCCGCGGGCGACTCGCCGAGCCACGCCTGCACGCCGGAGTCGCGCAGGATGTGCTCGAGTTCGGCGGGGCCGGAATCGGGCGGCACCGGCACCGCGGTCACACCGGCGATGAGGCAGCCCACGACGGCGAGGACGGTGGTGACGGTGGGGGTGGCGAGGATCGCGACCCGATCCGCGCGTGCCACGCGCTCGGCCACGGATGTCGCCGCACCGAGCACATCACCGCGCGACAGGGTGGTGTCGCCGATCCGGATGGCATCGGGAATGTCGTCGCCCTGGGCGACGGCCAGAGGATTCAGAGATCGCAGCAGCACACGGTCAGCTTCTCACAGGGCCCGGACGCGCTCCGGTGGGTCTCCCGGTGGCGGACTGACGGTGGCCAGTGCCGCACCCAGCAGCGCCCCGGTCAGCACAGCCAGTCCGTGGGCGTCGTCCACGACCACCAGCAGGACACCGGCGAAAACGATGCCGCCGCTCGCGGCGAGTGCGCGCCACTCCTTGGACTGCATCACCACCAGACCGGCGAGGGACGCGGCCAGCGCGAGCGTGGCACCCGAGTTGCCCGCCCCGGGCGACGGGAACAGGAACGCGGTGAACAGGCCGAAGATGATCTGGCTCGCCACGAACAGCAGGACGGCCCGCACTCCACCCCAGACCCGGACCGCGAGCGGGGCGACCCAGGCGAGAACGAGCAGATTCACCGCGGTTCCGGCCAGTCCCCCGTCCTGCACCGCAACCGAGGTGACGATCCGCCACCACTGGTGGTCCCGGATCTGGGTGGGGTCACGCTCGAGGGCGTCGAGGACGGCGGGGACGACGATCTGCAGCAGCGACGGCACGGCGATCAGCAACCACAGCACCACCGCCGTGCGCGGCGGACGGGTGAGCCGGACCTCGCCGATGCGCGTCGAACCGAGCAGCGTCGCGAGGACGAGAACGACGGCGAAGAGGACCGCGCTGGTCCATCCCCCGCCTGAAGTCGTCACCGCGAAACTCTACAACGACGCACCACCGCGGGAACCGATCCGCGACAGCGCCGGTCAGTCCCGGGTGACCACCGAGCGCAGGAAGAACCGCAGGTTCGAGGGACGCTCGGCCAGTCGCCGCATGAAGTACGCGTACCACTGACTTCCGTACGGCACGTACACCCGAACCTGCTTGTCCTCGTTCGCGAGCCGCCGCTGCTCGACGTCCCGGATCCCGAACAGCATCTGATGCTCGTAGGCGTCCGCGGCGCGGCCGGTGCACCCGACCAGCGGGGCGACCGCGTCGATGACGGCCGGATCGTGCGAGGCCACCATGGGGTACCCGGCGCCTTCCATGAGGATCCCCAGGCATCGCAGATACGACGCGTCCACGGCGGCGCGGTCCTGGAAGGCCACGGACTCGGGTTCCCGGTACGCGCCCTTGCAGAGCCGGACCCTCGAACCGGGGCCGGCGAGGGCACGGCAGTCGTCCTCGGTACGTCGCAGATACGACTGCACCACCGCACCGAGCCAGGGATAGTCGTCGCGGAGTTCGTGCACGATCGCCAGCGTCGAATCGGTGGTCGTGTGGTCTTCGGCGTCCACGGTGACCCACACCCCTGCCGCCTCCGCGGCGGCGCAGATCGTGCGGGCGTTGTCGGTGGCGATCCTGCGACCGTCGCCGGCGAGGGCCTGACCGAGCGCCGACAGTTTCATCGATACCTCGAGGCGGCGAACACCCGAAGTCCCGTCCGCCGCTTCGGGTAGGGCACCGAGATCGGCGACGAGCGCCAGATACTCGTCGACCGTCGCCTGGGCTCCCTCGGCGTCACGCGTGTCCTCACCGAGAAAGTCGATCGACACCGATCGGCCCGAATCGAGGATCTCCCGGACGGCCGCGAGCACCGATTCCCGGCTCTCTCCGGCAACGAAGCGGTCGACGAGTTTCCGGGTGACCGGGGCGCCGGTGACCGCCCGCTTGACCCGGGACGACCGGGCCGCCGCGAGGATCGCCGGGCGCAGCGGATTCGCCAGAACCGGTGGCGCTTTCATTCCGACCCCATGTGCGGATAGCGGTAGTCGGTGGCCGGGACGAACGTCTCCTTGATGGTGCGGGCCGACACCCACCGCAGCAGGTTGAGCTTGGACCCGGCCTTGTCGTTCGTGCCCGAGGCGCGGGCTCCGCCGAACGGCTGCTGCCCGACGACGGCACCGGTCGGCTTGTCGTTGACGTAGAAGTTTCCGGCGGTGAACCGGAGAGCAGACGTTGCCTGCTCGACGGCCTGGCGGTCGTCGGCGATCACCGCACCGGTCAGCGCGTACGGGGCCGCCGAATCGACCTTGGCGAGCACGTCGGCGAACGCGTTCGGGGCCGAGTCGTCGTACACGTGCACCGTGAGGATCGGCCCGAAGTACTCGGTGGTCATCGCCTCGTCGGCGGGGTCGTCCGCGAGGAGCACGGTGGGGCGGACGAAGTAGCCGACGCTGTCGTCGTATTTGCCGCCGACAGCGATCTCCAGGCCGGCAGCGCTGCGGGCGCGTTCGATGGCCGCGACGTTCTTGTCGTATGCGCGCCGGTCGATGAGGGCGCCGCCGAAATTTTCCAGATCCGTCACGTCACCGTAGGTGAGGGCATCGACTTCCGCGGTGAACGTGTCCCGCATCCGCCGCCACAGCGATTTCGGGACGTAGGCGCGGGAGGCGGCCGAACATTTCTGGCCCTGGTATTCGAACGCTCCGCGGACCAGCGCCGTCCGCAGTACGTCCTCGTCGGCCGAGGCGTGCGCGACCACGAAGTCCTTGCCGCCGGTCTCCCCCACCAGCCGGGGGTAGCCGGCGTACTTCCCGATGTTCGCGCCCACCTCGCTCCACAAGTGCTGGAACGTCCGGGTCGAACCCGTGAAGTGGATACCCGCGAGGCGGGGGTCGCTCAGCAGCACCTCCGACACCGCCTGCCCGCTGCCGGTGAGCAGATTGATCACGCCGGGAGGCATTCCCGCGGCCTCGAGCAGTTTCATGGTCCAGTACGCGGCGACGGTCTGCGTCGACGACGGCTTCCAGATCACGGTGTTGCCCATCAACGCAGGCGCGGTCGGCAGATTGCCCGCGATCGCGCTGAAATTGAACGGCGTGATGGCGTAGACGAAGCCCTCGAGCGGACGGTATTCGAGCCGGTTCCACACACCCGGTGACGAGATCGGCTGGTCGGCGAGGATCTGGCGGGCGAAGTGAACGTTGAAGCGCCAGAAGTCGATCAACTCGCACGGTGCGTCGATCTCCGCCTGCTGGACCGACTTCGACTGGCCGAGCATCGTCGCCGCCGCGAGCGTCTCGCGCCACGGCCCGGACAACAGATCGGCGGCGCGCAGGATGACCGCGGCCCGGTCGTCGAACGAGAGTGCCCGCCAGTGCGGTGCCGCGGCCGTGGCCGCCTCGACCGCCGCCGACGCGTCGTCGTGGGTGGCGCTGCGCAGCGTGCCGAGCACAGCGGTGTGCCGGTGGGGTTGCACGACGTCGACGCGGTCCCCGTTGCCGTGCCGGTGTTTGCCACCGATCACGTGCGGGATGTCGACGGGATTGGTAGCGATGTCGGTGAGTGCGGATTGCACACGGGAACGTTCGGGACTGCCCGGCGCGTACGTGTGGACCGGCTCATTGGTGGGCACCGGAACCTGGGTGATGGCGTCCATGCTGCCTGCCTCCTGCCCTCAGATCGTGAGGAACTGTGACCGGGACCGCGGGCCGACGGGGACACCCGTCCGAGCGGAACCCTTGAGCCCAGGTTAGCGCCGGACGGGGGTACTCATCCCGTTTTGACGCGCGGGTCGGCTGGCTACCATCGGCACATGGCCGAACGGAATCGCGTGTCACCCCGATCCGAGATCGTCGCGATTCCACTCCGCGGCCGGTTCATGGGGAACAGGGGCTGCGTGCACCGGGGGCACACCGTCGTGCGCAACCATGCAGGCAGGCGGTGGATCATCTGCGTCACCGACTACCCGGCCCGCACCGTCGACCAGTGGAGCGCGGGCCACTACACGGTCCTGTTCTTCCACGACGAGGCGGTCGCCCTCGCGGCCGGGCACCGGCCGTGCGCCCTGTGCCGGCGCGAGCGGTACAACGACTTTCGCGTCGCGTGGCAGTCGGCCAACGGGGGTGGACTGCCCGGCGCGGAGGAGATGGACGCCCGGCTGCACGGGGAGCGGCTGATCGGTTCTCACCAGCGGACGCACGAGGCCGCGTGGTCGTCGTTGCCCGACTGCGCCTTCGCGTTGTCGGACGGCGGACCCGCGGTCGCGCTCGGTGAGACCGTCGTCCCGTGGTCGACCGAGGGATACGGGATCCCGGCGAACCGGCCGACGGGCACCGCGACCGTCCTGACACCGCCGTCCACCGTCGCCGTCCTCGCCGCCGGATACCGACCGGACATCGCGTAGTTCGCCGTTACACGTCGCGTGCGTTCGACACGAGTTGATGGACGTCCTGGTCGGTGGCACCGAGACCGAAACTGGTGATCCGTTCGGGGTGGATGCGAATGGTCGGTCCGCCGAGATCGTTCGCCTCGGCGGCCTCGGCGTCGAGGGCCTCGGCGCGCCCGCGGATTTCGACGCAGCGGACCCGCCACGGGTCGACGGACGGCACGTCGTCCACGACGAATGCCACCTTCCCGTTGTCGGCGACGTTGCGGAACTTGCGGCTCGCCGCCATGTTGTAGCCCTGGATGTCGATCGTGGACGTGCCGGCGTTGTAGTGGAAGCCGACGGGACTGACCTGCAAGGTTCCATTCGGCTGAACTGTCGCGAGCCGGCCCAGGCGTTGTGACGCCAGGTAGTCGAGTTCCTGCTGAGTGAAGGACATGAAATCAGGGTAAAACCTCGAGTGCGCTGCAGGTCAAGGTTCCGCCCGTCCCTCAGCCGAGGTCGTCGACTGCGCGCCGCGCTTCGTCGACGCGCCGCTCCGCCGCGTCGAGATCGCGTTCCCCCCGGTGCACTGCCTCCGCCGCGGCTTTCTCCGAGTTCCGGGTGAACTGCCGCTCCTGCTCGGCGTGTTCGAGTTCGGCGCGCAGTTCCTCGATCCGATGGTCGATCGCCGTCAGCGTCGACCGCGCCTGCTCCAGTTCCGTTCTCGCGTCGTTCAGTTCGCCGCGGACCTCGTCGGCCTGCGACGTGACGTCCGCCAGTTCGGCCTCGGCCGCCGCGCGTTCGGCGTCGCGGTCGCGCTCCGCCGACTTCTTCTTCGACTTCTTCCCCGGCTTCTCGGCCGGGGGCGTGGCGGCAGGTTCGGACTTCGCGCTCTTTCCCTGGACCACGGCGAGTCCGGCCGGACCGAAACCGCTGTAGCTCGCCGCCGTCACCACCCGGCCGCGCCGCACCTGTTCGGCGGTCTCGGCGTCGGCGAGAGCGGCGTGCAGCGTCTGGCCGACATCCCGCAGCGCGTCCTCCCCGACCGTCCGGCCTCGCTCGGCGGCGAGTTCACCGGCCTTGCGCGCCAACGCGCGCACCACCTGCTGCCGTTGCGTGTTCAGCCGCCGGAGGTCCGGGCCGGACAGGTGTCGCTGCGCGTCACGGAGGGCGTCCCCGAGGGTGAGGAGCGCGGCGATTTCGTCGGGCAGCTCGCGGGCGAGCAGGTTGACCAGCCAGCCGACGACGGTCGGCTTCCGCAGTTTCCCGATCTCGGTCGCCAGCGCGCGGTCCTTGTTCTCCCGCGCCGCGGTCACCTGCGCGGTGCGCGCCTCGACGAACTCACCGGGGTCGAGGCCGTACAGTTCGTCGGCGACGTCGTCGAGGGTCACGGCCCAATACTTGCACCGTGACCGCTCCGTCCGGGCCGACTCGGGTCAGACCAGTCGTTCTGCTGCGGCCGCGATGCGTTCGTCGCTGGCCGTGAGGGCGATGCGCACGTGAGTGCCCCCGCCGGGACCGTAGAACTCCCCCGGTGCCACGAGGATGCCGCGCTCGGCGAACCACTCGACGGTGTCCCGGCAGGCTTCGCCGCGGGTCGCCCACAGGTACAGTCCGGCTTCGGAGTTGTCGACGGTGAACCCGGCGCCGCGCACCGCTGCGAGGAGGATCTCGCGGCGACGGCGGTACCGCTCACGCTGCTCGTTCTCGTGGTCGTCGTCGCTGAGCGCGGCGGTCATCGCCGACTGGATCGGCAACGGCACCATCATGCCCGCGTGCTTGCGGACCTCGAGCAGTTCGGCCACCAACGCCGGGTCACCGGTGACGAACCCCGCGCGGTAACTCGCGAGGTTGGAGGTCTTCGACAGCGAGTGCACCGCGAGGAGCCCGGTGAGATCGCCGTCGTTCACCCGCTCGTCGAGGATCGAGAGGGCTTCGCCTTCCCAGCTCAATCCCAGGTAGCACTCGTCGGACGCCACGATGGCGCCGCGGCTGCGCGCCCAGTCGACCACCTTGCGCAGATGCTCGAGACCGAGCACCTTGCCGGTGGGGTTGGACGGCGAGTTCACGAATATCAGCGACGCGCCCTCCGGACCGAGCCGGTTGAGACCGTCTGCCCGGATCACCCGCGCACCCGCGAGCAGCGCTCCGACCTCGTAGGTCGGGTACGCCAGCTCCGGGATGACCACGAGGTCGTCGGCGCCGAGCCCGAGAAGGCGCGGCAGCCAGGCGATGAGCTCCTTCGTGCCGATCGCGGGCAGCACCGCTGCCGGATCGATTCCGGTGATTCCGTAGCGGCGACGCAGCGCCTCCACCGCGGCGTTACGCAGCTCCTCCGTGCCGTGCGTCGTCGGATATCCCGGAACCTCGGCGACCGCGGTCAGCGCGTCCTGGATGATCGGGGCAACCGGGTCGACCGGGGTTCCCACCGACAGATTGACGATGCCACCCGGGTGGGCGAAGGCTTTCGCCTTCGCCGACTCGAGCGAGTCCCACGGAAAGTCGGGAAGTGCTGTGGCTACCGGGATACGAGGCACATCTAGTCCTCGCCCATGGGGGGCAGAGCCTTGACGAACGGCGGGTCGTAGTCGACCTTGCCCAGCTTCGCCGCGCCGCCGGGGGAACCGAGGTCGTCGAAGAAGTCGACGTTCGCGGCGATGTAGCCGTTCCACTGGTCCGGGACGTCGTCTTCGTAGAAGATGGCCTCGACGGGGCAGACGGGTTCACAGGCGCCGCAGTCCACGCATTCGTCCGGATGGATGTACAGCATCCGCCCGCCCTCGTAGATGCAGTCGACAGGGCATTCCTCGATACACGCCTTGTCCAACACATCCACGCACGGTTCAGCAATCGTGTAGGGCACTGCCGCTCTCCCTGCCTTTCTGACACGAGTAAGCACGAGGTACGGGCCGCTTGTACCCCGCGGAAGAAACTATTATCGCCTGCCCGGCGGACCTCTCTGCGGTGAGGGTTACCTGACCCGGCGCACCGCCGCGGGCAGCGGCGGCCGGGACGCGATCCACTGCTCGCCCTGTTTCACGGCTCTGACCAGCGCGCCCCGTTCGCCGAGATACCCGGCCACCACACCGACCACCGGGATGTTGCCCAGCAGCGAGTAGGTCGAGCCCGGCCCAGGACGCTTGTCGATTTCGTCACTGAGCGCGCGCACCGTGCGGGCAGTGCTCCACAGCGCTCCCATCAGCGCGAACGGGTGCCACATCGACGGGCCGTCCGCCGAATCGGATCGCGTCGTATCGGCGAGCACCGCAGGCGCGTCCGTCTCACGCCGGCAGAGCACGGACGCCAGCAGATCCACCTGCTCGGACCGGTTCGTCACGCCGTGTTCCCGGGCCACGGCGACGAGAACGACGGCCTGATTCGCGAACCCGAGCACGTCCTGGATCGGGAGCCGATTGAGAAGCACACCGAACATGCCAGGGAACGCGACCGCGATCGTGTTCAACGCGCCGATCCGCGTCACCCACCACCGTGCCCGCTCGTCGTCGCTCGCTCTCTCCCACGACGCCGTCCCCGGGAACTGCACGGTGTCGAGAACCCAGGCGATGCCGTCGAGCAGCGCCTCCGCGGTGCCCCGGTCCTCCGCTGTCGGGGTGAACGTCCAGCTCTTGATGCCGAACGGATCCGTGAGGGCCAGATCGAGCACGGGGTTGATACCCCGCGCGGCGCGATCCAGGATGCCGACGACCTTGTCGTCGCCCAGCCGGTCCTTCTCGCTCATGCGGCCGGCGTCCTTCCCTCGCGTCGTGCGTGTGTGGTGGTGCGTTCGCGTGCCGGGCGGCCGATGCCCTCGGCGATGGCCCGCAGTTCGGCGACGGTCTTCTCGGATCCGTGCTCCGAACCCGCCATCCGGGAGATGGTCTCCTCCATCAGGGTGCCGCCGAGGTCGTTGGCGCCGCCCTGCAACATCACCTGGGTGCCGGTGACACCCAGCTTGACCCAGCTGGTCTGGATGTTCGGGATCCGCCCGTGCAGCATGATCCGGGCCAGGGCGTGGACGGCCCGGTTGTCCCGGTTGGTCGGGCCCGGCCGCGACGCACCCGCCAGATACAACGGCGCGCTCTGATGCACGAACGGCAGCGGAACGAACTCGGTGAATCCGCCTGTCCGGTCCTGGATTCCGCGCAGCACCCGCAGATGCCCGACCCAATGCTTCGGGTTGTCGACGTGGCCGTACATCATCGTCGAACTCGACCGCAGACCCAGCTCGTGCGCCGTGGTCACCACCTCCACCCACGTCGCGGTGGGCAGCTTCCCCTTGGTCAGCACCCACCGCACCTCGTCGTCCAGAATTTCCGCGGCCGTGCCCGGAATGGTGTCCAGACCCGCCTCACGCAGTTCCGTCAGCCAGTCCCGGATGCTCTGCCCACCGCGGGAGGCGCCGTTGACGATCTCCATCGGGGAGAACGCGTGCACGTGCATCGACGGCACCCGCGCCTTCACCGCACGCACCAGATCGGCGTACCCGGTGACCGGGAGTTCCGGGTCGATGCCGCCCTGCATGCAGACCTCCGTCGCGCCCGCGACGTGCGCCTCCCACGCCCGGTCCGCGACCTCGGCGGTGGACAGCGTGAACGCGTCCGCGTCACCCTTGCGCTGCGCGAACGCGCAGAAGCGGCAGCCGGTGTAGCAGATGTTGGTGAAGTTGATGTTCCGGTTCACCACATAGGTCACCTCGTCGCCGACGGCGTCCTTGCGGAGCGCATCCGCCAGCGCCACCATCGCCTCGAGCCCCGGACCCTCGGCCGTCGCCAACGCCAGGTATTCGTCGTCGGTGCAGCCCGCCGGGTCGCGCTCGGCGCTGCGCAGCGCCGCGAGGACGTCCGTGTCCACCCGCACCGGGCCGCTCAACTCCAGCACCTGCTCGCGGACGGTCTCCCAGTCCCCGAACGCGCTGCCCAAATCGCTGCGCGTCTCGGTGTTGCGGCCCTCGGTGTCGATCTCGGTGTTCAGATCCACCCGGCCGGCCGACTCCCAGGACTCGTCCGGCTCCTGCCACGGCAACCCGACCGGCGTCGTGTCGGGCTTGGCCAGCCCGGTGTGCGGGTCCGCGAGGGCCTGCACGTGCCCGGTGATCCGCGGATCGATCCACGGCGAGCCGGCCAGCACGAACTGCGGCTGCGCCGCCGTGCGCTCGGTGAGCTCGAACCCGGCCTCCGCGGTGATCACGGCCAGGGTGTCCAGGTTCGGCCACGGCCGCTCCGGGTTCACGTGGTCCGGGGTCAGCGGCGACACGCCACCCCAGTCGTCGACACCGGCACCCAGCAACGCCAGGCATTCGGTGTTCGACACCAGGTTGGGCGGCGACTGGATGCGCATCCCCGGGCCCAGCAGCAGCCGGGACACGGCGATGGTCGCGGCGAACTCCTCGAGGCCCGCGTCCGGGGCATCGCGCATCGCGGTGTCGGGCTTGGCGAGGAAGTTCTGGACGATCACTTCCTGAACGTGCCCGAACGCCTTGTGCGACTTACGGATCGCCATGATCGATTCCGCCCGTTCCCGCACGGTCTCGCCGATGCCCACCAGAATGCCCGTCGTGAACGGCACACTCAACCGACCGGCGTCGGTGAGCGTGCGCAACCGCACCGCCGGATCCTTGTCGGGGCTGCCGTAGTGGCACTCGCCCTTGTCGGTGAACAACCGGGTGGACGTCGTCTCGAGCATCATGCCCATCGACGGGGCCACCGGCTTGAGGCGGGAGATCTCCTCCCAGCTCATCACACCCGGGTTCAGGTGCGGCAGCAGCCCGGTCTCCTCGAGCACCCGGATCGACATCGCCCGCAGGTAGTCCAGCGTCGAATCGTAGCCCCGCTCGTCCAGCCACTGCTTGGCCTCCGGCCACCGATCCTCGGGACGGTCACCCAACGTGAACAGGGCTTCCTTGCAGCCCAATTCGGCGCCCTGCCGGGCGATCTCCAGCACCTCGTCCGGTTCCAGATACGCGCCGCGCCCCTCGGCCCGCAGCTTGCCGGGCACGGTGACGAACGTGCAGTAGTGGCACTTGTCCCGGCACAACCGCGTCAGCGGAATGAACACCTTGCGCGAGTACGTGACAGCCTTGGGTCTGCCCGCCGCCAGCAACCCGGCGTCCCGGACCTTCGCCGCCGACGAACACAGGTCGGCCAGGTCGCCGCCGCGGGCCTGCAGCAGGGTCGTCGCCTCGTCCACGTTCAGAGTGGCGCCGTCGCGGGCACGTCGCAGCACCCGCCGCATAGCGGAGGCGGAGGGCGCCACTTCCTGCGCAGACGCGCCGGACGGAGCCGGCGCCGGGACACCGGGCATGGGAAGCATCGTGGGTCGGCCGGATTCTTCACCTGAATGGGTCACCCAGCGATCATGCGCCATCGATGACAACCGGTGCCACCCAGACTCCCGCAAGCCGTGCGGATCGCTACCCGCGGGGGTAGTCCTCGTCGACCGGGACCGCCCGGCTCTGTTCGGCCACGTCCGCCTCGTTCACCTCCAGCGACGACACTTCTTCGACCTCGTCGGAACTGTCGTCGTCCACGGCGAGTTCTTGCTCCAGCCGGTCTGCCTCGGGAACCTCCGGAGAATCGGCCGCATCGAATGACGTCATGTCTGCGCTCCTTTCACTTCGGGGGGTTCTCCCACGATAGGTCGGTTCTCGACAGAATGCCGGGGCACGGCCAAAGTGGGGGCATGAGTGTGCCCACCACCGTCACGATGGCAGACCCGCTGTGGCGGCCGAGCCCCAAGGCCAAGCAACTGTGGGCGATCAACGCCGCCCTCCTCTGGCTTCCGCTCTTCGTCGTGCAGGCCGTCGCTCTCGTCTTCCACTGGTGGCCCGTGTGGGTGCACGTCACGGTCCTCGCGGTAACAATCGTGCTCGCGATCCTCCACGTCGCCGTCGTCCCGCTGTGGCGGTACCGGGTGCACCGCTGGGAGATCAGCGACACCGCGGTCTACACCCGCAGCGGCTGGTTCACCCAGGAACGACGCATCGCGCCCATCTCCCGCATCCAGACCGTCGACACCGAACGCGGGCCCATCGACCGGATGCTGGGGCTGGCGACCGTCACCGTCACCACGGCGTCGTCCGCCGGTGCCGTCAAGATCTCCGCGCTCGATCAGGACACCGCCGACCGCACCGTCGCGCGGCTCACCGAGATCGCGGGCACCAATGTCGGTGACGCCACATGAGTGCGGCACCGGAACCGGGAATCGCTCCGCCCATCGCGCACGGCGAGGCCGCGGTCGCCGCCGAGGAGGAACAGCCCTGGTTGCGCCTGGACCGCCGGATGCTCCTCGTCCACCCTGTCAACGAGATCGTCAAACTTCTGCCCGTGTTGCTGATTTCGCTGGTGATCGGCACCCAGAGCGGCAACCATGTGTGGAGTCTCGTCGCCGTCGTCGCGTTCGTGGTGTTCGGCATCTCGCGGTGGTTCACGACGAGCTACCGCATCGGCCCGGTCCACGTGCAACTGCGGCAGGGCCTGTTCCGCAAACGCCTGCTGTCGGTACCACGCAACCGCATCCGATCCGTCGACGTGGAGGCGGGGGTCCTGCATCGCCTGCTCGGACTGTCGATCGTGCGGATCGGCACCGGGCAGCAAGTGGGTTCCAAACCCGACGCGGCGAAGTTCGAACTCAACGCCCTCTCCACCGGGCTGGTTCCCGACCTGCGGGCCGCTCTGCTCGCCCGCCGGCCCCCCACCGACGTCGAGCAGACCGCTGTCACGCAGGAGCCCGCGGTCACCGAGATCGGCCACTGGACACCGGCCTGGGTCCGCTACGCCCCGTTCTCGGTGACCGGCGTGGTGACCATCGCGGCGATCGTCGGTCTCGCGTTCCAGTACGGAATCGGCGCGAAGATCGCCCGCTCGTCGACGGTGGCCGAGGGCATCGAATCGGCCGAGCGCATCGGGATCGCCATCGCGGTCGTCGTCGGGATCGTCGTCCTCCTGATCGCCGCCAGCGCGCTGGCCTGCATCCGGTACCTCCTGACGTACGGCAACATGACGCTGACGGACAACGGCCGCACCCTGCACGTCAGCCACGGTCTGCTGAAGACCCGCCAGACCACCCTGGATCGCGCCCGCCTGCGCGGGACGACCCTCAAGGAGCCGCTCCTCCTCCGGTTCGCGGGCGGCGCCCGACTGGATGCCGTCATGACCGGCGTCAGCGCCGAGAGGCGGGAGTCCTCACTCCTGCTCCCCCAGGCTCCGCACGCGGAAGCGGAGCGGGTGATGGCCACCGTCATCGGCGACCACCGTCAGGCCGCGGTGCCGCTCACCCCGCACGGGCCGGTCGCCCAGCGACGGCGTTACACGCGGGCCCTGATCCCCGCCGAGATCGCGCTCGCCGTCGCCCTGGTCTTCGTGATCCTCGATCGGCCCGTGTTCTGGGCCGCGTGGGCCGCGATCGTCGCGCTCGCCGTCGGCGGCGTGGTGCTGGCCTGGGACCGGTACCGCGGCCTCGGCCATGCGGTGCTGCCGGGGTGGCTGATCACCCGCAGCGGCTCCCTCGACCGCGCCCGGGACAGTCTCGAAGCCGACGGGATCATCGGGTGGACCGTCCGTCAGACGTTCTTCCAACGGCGGGCCGGGGTGGCGACCGTCATCGCCGCCACTCCCGCGGGCACCGGAAAATACCTGGTGATCGACCTGCCCGCCGATCGGGCGTGGTCGCTCGTCGAGTCGGTGACACCCGGCGGAGGTGACGTGTGGGCGCGGCGCTGACCGACATCGCCGGTCTCGACGCCCAGCTGATCGAATGCCGAGCCTGCCCCCGCCTCGTCGAATGGCGGGAGACGGTCGCACGGGAGAAGCGCGCGTCGTTCCGCGACGAAACCTATTGGGGCCGTCCGGTTCCCGGGTTCGGTCCACCTGATGCGTCCCTGCTGATCGTCGGTCTCGCCCCCGCCGCCCACGGCGCGAACCGCACCGGGCGCATGTTCACCGGCGACCGCAGCGGCGATTTCCTCTACGCCGCACTCCACGCCGTGGGACTCGCGAGCCAGCCCACCGCCACCCATATCGGCGACGGCCTCGAGCTGTTCGGCGTCCGCATCACGTCCCCGGTGCACTGCGCGCCGCCCGCGAACAAACCCACCCCCGGCGAACGCGACACCTGCCGCCACTGGCTCGACGCCGAACTGCGCATCCTGCGACCCCACCTGCGGTCGGTGATCGTGCTCGGCGGATTCGGCTGGCAGTCGCTGCTCCCCGTCCTCGACGACGCCGGCTGGGCCGTCCCCCGGCCTCGACCCAAGTTCGGGCACGGCGCGCACGTCGAACTCCCCGGCGCCGACCGTCCCCTGCACCTGTTCGGCTGCTACCACGTCAGCCAGCAGAACACCTTCACCGGCCGGCTCACCCCCGCCATGCTCGAGTCGGTGCTGTCCGACGCCGCCCATGTCGCCGGGCTGATCGGGTGATTCCCCCACCCCGGACGAACGGGACGCCCGTTCGATCTGACGCAACGACCGTCCCGTTCGTCGGGCTACCGCCGGTTCGGGAGTTCCTCGATGATGTATTTGGCCATGCTGCCCAGCCGCGGGCGGGCGGGCTGCATGGTGTCGACGCCGAGGGCGGTGAGGGGCGAGGCCGTCACCGAGCCGACGCAGACGGGCGCGACCGGACCGTGGAACGCGTGCAGGAGGGCCTCCACTCGGTCGGTGTCCTTCGCGGTGCTGAGGAGGGACGACACGGCGGGCGCGCTGGTGAAGGTGACGGCGTCGACCTCGGCTCGGATGATCTGATCCAGCAGTGTCAGCAGCGGCTGCTGGTTCTCGGGTCTGATCCACCGGTACACCGACACGGCCGTGGTCTCGGCCCCGGCGCCGGCGAGGGAGACGCTGAGGTCGGTCATCGGTTCCCATTCGGTGATGGTGCCGTGCAACTGGACGGCGACGCGCAAACCACGCACACCCTCCGCGACGAGGTGTTCGTGCACCTCCTCGGACGATTCCGTCTCCGGTGACCACTCCTCGCGCAGGCCGACGCCGCGGACGGCGCCCTTCGCCTTGGGACCGCGGGTGATGATCCGCGCCGACCGCAGGGCGGCGAGCAGTGCGTCCTCCTCGTCCCAGGCCCGCGCCGCGTCCAGCCACCCCCGGAATCCGACGGCGGTGCTGACGACGAGGAGGTCCGGCGGCGACGCGATGATGTCGGCGGTACGGGACCGCAGATCGGAGTCGTCGACGAGCGGCAGCACGTGGATCGCCGGTGTGTGGACGATGGCGGCGCCGTGCCGTTCGAGCAGGGTGATGAACTCGGCGGCCCGGCGTTCGGCGGTGACGGCGATGGTCAGTCCGGACAGTTCGTCATTCGACATTCCCCCAGTGTGACGGACGAATGAAACTAAGCTGCCCACATGATCACCGCTGTGCACACACTGGTCTACGCCGACGACGCCGAGGCGGCCCGCGACTTCTTCCGCGACGTGCTCGGCTGGTCACACGTCGATGCCGGCGGCGGCTGGCTGATTTTCCGCACCGGACCGTCCGAGATGGGTGTGCACCCCACCTCGGACGAGCGGGGCGGTGAGCCGTGGTCGACTCGGCCGCACCACGAAATCTCCCTGATGTGCGACGACATCGAGTCGACCGTCGCGGAACTCGAAGCCAAGGGCGCCGAGTTCACCCGCGGAATCCGCGACGACGGGTACGGCCTCACCACGTCCCTGAAGATTCCCGGGGCGGGCGAGATGATGCTGTACCAGCCTCGGCACCCGGTGGCGTTCGAGCGTTAGGCCTTCGCCTGCGCGCTGCTGCGCGCCGCATTGGCCTGTTCGCCCGCCTTCGGGTCGGTCTCCGACTGTTTCTTCCCGACCCCGTCGGCGATCCGATCGCCGAGGGTCTTGTCGACGTTGCGCCAGTACTCGAACGCCTTCGCCAGGACGGGTTCGCTGACGCCGTTCAGCAGATGGCCGACGATGTTGTCCACCAAGCGGTCACGGGCGGCGTCGTCGAGCACTTCCCGGACCATCGTCCCGGCCTGACCCCAGTCGTCGTCGTCCCTGTGGAGCGCGTAGGGCGAGCGGACCATGTCGCCGGCGCTGTACCAGGTGGCGGTCTCCCCGACCTGCGACGGGTCGGCGTGCGGGCCGCCCTTGGAATTCGGCACGTAGACCGGATCCCCGGGGTTGTGGTGGCGCATGTTGCCGTCCTTCGAGTACGAGCGGACGGGCACGTGCGGCCTGTTGACGGGCAGCTCCTTGTAGTTCGCTCCGATCCGGTAACGGTGGGCGTCCGGGTAGGAGAACAGCCGGCCGATGAGCATCTTGTCCGGGCTCGGGCCGATGCCGGGGACCAGGTTGCTGGGCTCGAACGCGGCCTGCTCGATCTCACAGTGGTAGTCGGTGGGGTTGCGGTCGAGCGTCATCCTGCCGACGGGGATCAGCGGGTAGTCGCTGTGCGGCCACACCTTGGTGAGGTCGAACGGGTTGAACCGGTAGTCGTCGGCATCCTCGAACGGCATGATCTGCATGTTCAAGGTCCAGCTCGGGTACTGGCCGCCCTCGATGTGCTCCCACAGGTCTCGCGTGTGGTAATCGGTGTCCATGGACGCCATCTGGTCGCCCTCGTGCTGCGTGAAGAACTCGATGCCCTGGTCGGTCTTGAAGTGGTACTTCACCCAGAACTTGTCACCCGCGGCGTTCACCCACATGTACGTGTGGCTGGAGTAGCCGTTCATGTGCCGCCAGGTGCGCGGGATGCCGCGGTCGCCCATGAGCCACGTGACCTGGTGAGCCGACTCCGGGGACAACGTCCAGAAGTCCCACTGCATGTCGTGGTCGCGGAGGTTGTTGTCGGCACGCCGCTTCTGCGACCGGATGAAGTCCTGGAACTTCATCGGGTCGCGCATGAAGAAGACGGGCGTGTTGTTCCCGACCATGTCGTAGTTGCCCTGGTCGGTGTAGAACTTGACCGCGAATCCGCGTGGGTCGCGCCACGTGTCGGGGCTACCGCGCTCACCGGCCACGGATGAGAACCTGATCAGCAGATCCGTTTTCTTTCCGGGCTGGAAGAGGTCGGCCTTCGTGTAGGCGGAGACGTCCTCGGTGACTTCGAACCGTCCGAACGCCCCGCCTCCCTTCGCGTGCGGTTGCCGCTCCGCAACGCGTTCGCGGTTGAACTGCGCCATCTTCTCGATCAGGTAGTGATCCTGGAGGAGGATGGGCCCGTCCGTCCCGATGGTGAGCGAATGTTCGTCACTCGATACCGGGATGCCGGCGTCGTCGGTCGTGAAGTTCTGATCTGCCATCGCGATGCTCCTTCAGCAGGCTGCTGGTGGCTACCGCGTACCCTCGCCCACCGACGGCGAAACAGATCCGAAGGCCGCCTTCGCGCTGACTTTCCACAGGTAAACCGCCGCCGGGACCAGGGAGCCGAACACGAGCAGGAGGGTCCAGACGGACGCGAGCAGGAGCACGTCGCCGCCCGGACCGCCGAACATGCAGAGCAGAAACCCGAACCCCCACCCCGCGAGCGGCAACACTCCCGTCCCCACCCGGCCGGTCGTCGACCGGGCAGCGATCACCAGCGCCAGGTTCGCGACCGCGGCGGCGAGGATGCTGATCGGAAACGGTGTGGCGCCGAGGTAGGTCGGCAGGAAGAGCACCGAGAGGACGGCGCACAGAAAACCGTCGAACACCAGCAGCGCGAGGGTGACCCTCCCCAGAACATCGAGGTGCCCGGGTTTCGCTGCGGTGCCGACGGTCATGTGTCAATAGTGGATCAGGCGACGGGCGGGTAGCCCAGCAGGGTCAGCAAATGGCTCTGCATGTCGGCGAATCCGTACAGCACGCCGTAGTACAGGTCGTGCTGGGCCGGCCACGACGGCCGGAGCGTATCGACGAACGCGACGATGGCGTTCTGAACATCCCAGTTGTACATCTATCGCCTCTCCTGACGGGTGTCACACGGACTCGACCGGGGCCGCTGCGTGACGTGGGCCACAGTGTAATACGCAACCCTCGTCACAGATACCTGCGGTCAGTGACCGATGCCGGCGAAGAGGTCCCGCTCCCTGCCGTCGGCGTCCCGATCCCCGGCGGCGCCGCGGACCAGCACGAAATGCTCCTCCGCCAGGATCGGCTGCGCGATGTCGTTGGAGAGCGCGTACTCGGTACCGCTCGGCGCCACCGTCACCTGGGTGGCGTGCGCCGACAGCGCTTTCGTCTTCGCGTCGAGCACGCCCCGCACGTCGATCACCGTCGTCACATCGGTGTCCGGGACGCTCGGCAATTCGCCGGGCTCCGGCAGCCGCCAGCCGTCGGGGATGTCGCCGATTCGGCAGATTCCCGACTCGAGCGCGCTCGCCTCGGTCACCGTCCAGTACAGCTTCGCGACGTCCCACGGTTCACCGCGGTCCGGGTACCGCGCCGAACCCGCCGCCTCGACGGCCGCGGTGGTGATCGTGTGCACCTGGATGTGGTCGGGGTGCCCGTACCCGCCGTCGGGGTCGTAGGTGACCACGACGTGCGGCCGCAGTTCCCGGATGACCGCCACCATCGCAGCCGTCACGGAGTCGAGGTCTGCGTTGACGAAGGCGCGCGGATCGGCCGCCGACGCCGTGCCCGCCATGCCGGAATCACGGAAGTGCCCCGCCCCCAGGAGGAACCGCGGCCTTCCCGCACCGAGACACGACAGCGCGGACGTCAGCTCGCCGATCCGGAACCCACCGAGCTGATCCGCGGCGTCCGCGACCAGCTGCGCCCACTCCTCGCCGATCACCTCGCCTTCCTCGCCGAGCGTGCACGTCAGGACGTGAACGTCGGCACCCTCGGCGGCGTAGCGCGCGATGGTGCCGCCGGTGGTGAGGGTCTCGTCGTCGGGATGGGCATGGACCAGCAGAAGTCGCCGCTCACTCATTCCTTGATCCTGCTCCAGTCCGCTGCGTCACTGAATATTCCGACCGGCACGGCGCCCGACAGCGACACCCCGTCGACACCCGGTCCCGCCGCGACCAGCGTGCGGTCCTGCATGATCGGCAGCACCGCAGCCAGATCCCAGAGTTTGCGGTCGGCGTCGGCGAGAGCCTGCGGCACATCGCCGACCCCACGCAGCGCGGCGTCGATGGACGGCTGCAGGGTGGGGTCGCAGACTCCCGACAGGTTCGACGGGGCCTCGGCTTCCGAGACCGCATCCCGTTCCGGGCCGGTGGTTTCGGTGTTCTGCTGAGTTGCCGCGACCACTGCGGGCGGACAGCTGTGACGGGACGCGAGCGCCGTGGCGGGGTCGGACCCGGCGCGCGACCATCCGACGACTGCTCCGATGTCGCCCTTGCTCAGCGACTCCCCGTACAGCTCCTCGGCGGGCAGGGACGTCACGGTGGCGTCGACGCCGGCGCCGCGCAACTGGTCGGCTGCCGTGTTGGCGACCGCACTCGCGGTGTCGTCACCCTCGGGTGTCCCGATGACGAGCGTCAGCGGGACGTCGGCGCGGACGAGCCGGGTGGACGGGGCCGCGCCTGCGGGAACGACGGTGTCCGTGGGTGTTTCGGCGACGTATCCGTATTCGGCCAGCTGCGCCAGCACCTGTTCGCGGCTCGGCCGCGCGGGGGCGGTGGCGGTGTAACCGGGATCGGAGGGGGCGTAGACCTGCGAGCGTGCCGGGACCGCCGCCGCCTCGCTGCCGGCGCCGACGACGGCGAGCAGTTCGGTGTCCAGCAGCTCCAGCAGGCTCTTCCGCACCCGGACGTCCGCGAGTTCGGGAACCCGGCCGTTCAGTGTGAGGTCGAGTCCGCGCGGCTGGAACGACGCACCGGTCCGCACCGTGGGGATCGCCGCGAGCTGGGCGGAAGTGGCTGTGCCCCCGTGAATCTGGACGATCTGGGTGTCGTTGTTGCGCATCGAGTCGGCGAGCTGCGACGGCGTGCCGTCGCGGCGCATCAGGATCTGGTCGGGAGTTGCCGGCTTGTCCCAGAACCGGTCGTTGCGTTCGAGCAGGATCTCGTCGCGTCCGCGGTCGATCGACTTGATGTGGAAGTGCCCGCCGGACACCGGGATGTTCTCGGACAGTCCGGTCGCAAAGCCACCGGGAGAATCCTTGATGAGATGTGACGGCAGCAGGTCGGTGAAGAGTTCACGCCACGCCGGATAGGCGGCCTTCATCACGACGCTGACCGTCTTGCCGCCACCGGACGACCTGACGTCCTCGATCAGTTCGTAGCCGGCGGGGTCGACCACGCCGGGGGCACTGATCATCTGCTGCCACAGGTAACGGAAGTCCTCGGCGGCGATGGGCGCACCGTCGGACCACTGCGCCTCGTTCCGCAGCTGGTACGTGACGGTGAACGGCTCCTGCGACGTGACGTCCGCGGAGACCACGAGCGAGGAGTCGGGAATCCAGTTGCTTCCGCCCGGGCGGGCGGGATCGGGCACCGGCCGGAACGGGCTCGGCAGCACGAGTGCGCTGACCGCGGAATTCGCCGGCGACTGGTCCGACAGGAGGTGCGGGTTGAAACCGCTGCCCACGTCGTCGATGGCCACGACGACGGGCTGCTTCTCGGTCGGCGACACCGTCGGCTTGGGGCTGTCGGTGCTCTCGACCGGCGGGGGCGGATCGGCGGTGCACGACGTGAGCATCGCCGTCGACACTGCGAGCAGGAGCGCGGTCACTGCCGCACCGTTCCCACGCCTTCGGCCCCGCACTCCTCGAACTCTCTCGAGTCGACCCCCAGCAACCACCGCGCCGCCTTTCCTCAGAGAGACCGGAAGGCTCCGGAAACCCACGAGCGAATGTACCTTCGGTCGCCGATCGACCGAAGGTACATCCGCCCGGTTGTGTCTGACGTGGTCGGACGAGCCGACTACAGGGCCGCCTTGTCGCGGGCCTTGGAACGCGAACGCTCACGGGCACGGTCGGTGGCCGACAGGTGCACCTTGCGCACGCGCACGACCTCCGGGGTGACCTCCACGCACTCGTCGCCGGCGCAGAACTCCATCGCGCCTTCGAGCTCGAGCTTGATGGGCTTGGCGAGAGTCTCCATCACGTCGGCGGAGGACTGACGCATGTTGGTCAGCTTCTTCTCGCGGGTGACGTTGATGTCGAGGTCCTCCTGGCGCGGGTTGATGCCCACGACCATGCCCTCGTAGGTGTCGGCGCCGGGCTCGACGAAGAACGTTCCGCGATCGGCGAGCTGGATCATCGCGAACGGGGTGACCGAACCGGTGCGGTCCGAGACGAGCGAGCCGGTGTGGCGGGCGCGGATCTCGCCGGCCCACGGCGCGTAGCCGTGGAAGACGGCGTTCGCGATGCCGGTGCCGCGGGTCTCGGTGAGGAAGTCGGTGCGGAAGCCGATCAGGCCACGCGAGGGAACGATGAACTCCATCCGGACCCAGCCCGCGCCGTGGTTGGCCATCTGCACCATCTTGCCCTTGCGGTTGGCGAGGAGCTGGGTGATGGCGCCGAGGTACTCCTCGGGGCTGTCGATGGTGAGCTCTTCGAAGGGCTCGTGCACCTTGCCGTCGACCTGACGGGTGACCACCTGCGGCTTGCCGACGGTCAGCTCGAAGCCCTCGCGGCGCATCTGCTCGACCAGGATGGCGAGCGCGAGCTCACCACGGCCCTGGACCTCCCAGGCGTCGGGGCGACCGATGTCGAGAACCTTGAGCGAGACGTTGCCGACGAGTTCCTGGTCGAGACGCGACTTCACCATGCGGGCGGTCAGCTTGTGTCCGCTGACCCGGCCGACGAGCGGCGAGGTGTTGGTGCCGATGGTCACCGAGATGGCGGGCTGGTCGACGGTGATCCGCGGCAGCGGGACCGGGTTCTCCAGGTCGGCGAGGGTGTCGCCGATCATGATGTCGGGGAAACCGGCGACGGCGACGATGTCACCGGCGACGGCCTTCTCGGCGGGCTGACGCTCGACGCCCTTGGTGGCGAGCAGTTCGGTGATCTTGGCCTTGGTGACGACGGGCTCGCCGTCCACCTCGCGGCACCAGGAGACGGTCTGACCCTTGGTCAGCTCGCCGTTGTGGATACGGACCAGCGCGAGGCGGCCGAGGAACGCGGAGGCGTCGAGGTTGGTGACGTGAGCCTGCAGCGGCGCGTCGACGTTGCCCTTGGGCGCGGGCACGTAGTTGAGGAGCACCTCGAACAGGGCGTCGAGGTTCTCGGCGTCCGGTGCGTGACCGTTCTCGGGCTGAACCTTGGACGCCTTGCCCTCGCGGCCGGAGGCGTACAGAACGGGAAGGTCGAGGGCGAGCTCGGCGGCTTCCGCGGCCTCGTCGTCGAGGTCGGAGGCCAGGTCGAGCAGCAGGTCGTGGCTCTCGGAGACGACCTCTTCGATGCGGGCGTCGGGCCGGTCGGTCTTGTTGACCACCAGGATGACGGGCAGCGACGCGGCGAGCGCCTTGCGCAGCACGAAGCGGGTCTGCGGCAGCGGACCCTCGGACGCGTCGACGAGCAGGACGACACCGTCGACCATGGACAGGCCGCGCTCGACCTCGCCACCGAAGTCGGCGTGACCGGGGGTGTCGATGACGTTGATGACCGTGACACTGCCGTCACCGTGATGCTTGTGGACGGCGGTGTTCTTCGCGAGGATGGTGATGCCCTTCTCGCGTTCGAGGTCGCCGGAGTCCATGACGCGATCGACCAGTTCGGCGCGCTCCTCGAATGCCCCCGACTGGCGCAACATGGCGTCGACGAGGGTGGTCTTGCCGTGGTCGACGTGTGCGACGATGGCAACGTTACGGAAGCTGGTGATGGTCACGCGGTGGCTCTCCTGGCTGAGTTGATTCGGCCACGCGAAAGTTCCCTCGCACGGCTTTCTGGCGGCCGCCTTGTCATCTCGATTCAGAATCCTCGTCGAGGCGATGGTAAATCGCCCAGTGCAGGCATCGCGGCCACGTGAATACTACCCGCCCGAGCGCCTACTTCGCGCATCGCCGGCCGCCCGGGGCCTGCCCGACCAGCGTAAAGTGATCTGCGCCACGTCGAATTCGGCCTGTCTCGGGTGTGGATCGGGGCCGAAAGCTGAGGGGACGCTAACCTGGGTGGAGCCGGCGGATACCGGTGTTCACCGTAGTAGGAAGGCCGCGCCGAGTATGGGCAAGGTGAAGGCCAGCAAGGTCTCGGGTCTCAAACCGAAGAAGAAGTGCTGCCGCAGCAAGACGCGCTGCATCAAGTGCCCGGTGGTCATCATGCGCATGAAGAAGCTCGAGAACGAGGGCGCTTCCAAGAAGGAACTGAAGAAGGGGCTCAAGAAGGCCCGCGCAGCCTGAGGTCAGCCCCACCCTTTCAAGTGCAGCCGCAGGTCCGGCACCCACCCGCGGTCGTTGCCGACGAGGTCGATCTCCCCCAGTTCCCGTCCGTCCACCCACCGCAGTTCCGCGTGATCGAGTGCGACGGGCGTTCCCGACACCAGTTCGACCCGGTACGCGCGGAGCACCCGGCCGTCGGGCAGCGGCACGTCCTCACCGATCCGGTCGCCGCCCGACACCTCGACCCCGAGCTCTTCTCGCAGTTCGCGGCGCAGCGCGTCGTCGGCGGTCTCCCCCGCCTCCGCCTTGCCCCCGGGCAGCTCCCACTGTCCCGCGAGTTCCGGGGGCCGCGTCCGCTGCGCGAGCAACAGCCGGCCGTCGACGATGATCGCGGCCGCCACCACCTCTCCGGTGTGGTCGGCAGGCCTTGCACGTTCCACTGGCACCGCACCATCATGGGGTATGGCCGAGTTGCTGTCAGACGGAGAGATCGACACCGCGCTCGCAGAACTGCCCGGGTGGCGGCGGGCGGGTGATTCCCTCGTCCGCACCGTCGAGTCGCCGAGTTTCCCCGACGCCGTCGAGCTGGTCGGGAAGGTCGCGGAGGCGGCGGAGGCCGCGAACCACCATCCGGACATCGACATCAGGTGGCGCAAGGTCACCTACACGCTGTCGACGCATTCCGCCGGCGGGCTCACGCAGCTGGATCTGGATCTTGCTGCGCAGATCGACGCACTGGCGGGCTGATCGTGCCGGTGACCGCGGCGGCACGCTGTGTTCGGCGTCCGGCGTAGGCCACCCAGGCGTAGACACCGAATGCGCCGACGACGTCGACCGTGCCCAGCCACGCGAGTACCGCGGGCCGGGAGATCAGCCAGATCGAGTCCTGGAAGAAGCTGAGAACCCACGGCACGCCGATGAGGGTGGTGACGAGCCAGTATCCGGCGAGGATCCGGGTGCCCAGCATCGATCCGTAGGGGCCGTGCAGCAACCAGATCAGCATCGGAATGACCCACACCCAGTGGTGCGACCACGAGATCGGTGAGACGAGCAGCCCCAGCAACTCGACGATGACGAGGGTGCCGAGCCGATCGTCCCGGGCGATCGCCCGCCAGGCCAGGACGGCGAGGACCACCGTGACCGCCACGGCAAACATCCAGAGGACGCCCGTCTCGACGTCGTACCCGAGCAGCCGCGACAACGCGCCGCGCAGGGACTGATTCCACACCGAGCCGACCGGCCCGATGCGATCGGCGTCACCGAGCAGGTGGGTGAAGTACTCCCGCGCCTCCGAGCCGATCAGGAGGTAACTGACTCCGACGGTCGCGGCGAACGCGACACCCGAGAAGACCGCGGCCTTCCACCGGCGCTGCATCAGGAAGTAGAGGCCGGTGATCGCCGGGGTCAATTTGATCCCGGCGGCGAAACCGACGAGCGCACCGGACAGCCACCACCGGGAGCTGCGGACCGCGGTCATCACGAGCAGCGCGAGGAACACGTTGATCTGGCCGTAGTCCAGCGTGGTGCGCACCGGTTCCACCCACACCCCCACCGTGGTCCACAGCACCGCGACCGCCCGCCAGTGCGGGCTGTGCGCGGCGTCACCGAGCACGAGCCCCAGGCTCATTCGCGCCAGCGCGTACAGGGCGAGGATCGTGAGCAGTTGCCAGCCGACCCCGACCAGCGGGAACGGCAGGTAATGCAGGGGAAAGAAGACCAGCGCGGCGAATGGTGGGTAGGTGAACGGCAGCGGAAAGTCCGGTGTCACTTCCGAATAGGTGAAGTCGTAGAGACTGCCACCACGGAGCGCCTCGGAACCGTCGACGTAGACGTGCAGGTCGACGAGGTTCATCCCGTTGGGACTCAACAGCGTCCACGCCATGCGCCCGAGCACCGACAACACGAGAAGCACAGGCGCGCACCGCAACAAGCCGTGCAGGGCGGACGCTCCCCGGGACGCGGGAGAACGCTCGGAGGACGGGTCGTCGGAGGCTGCTCCGTCGTCGGACGCTGCATGGTCGGACACAGTGTGGCGCTCTCCCCGTGAGGTGTGTAGATGTCTCAGCCGATCCCGAAACGGTCCCGCACAGCGTAGACGGCGCCCTCCGCGGCCCCCGAGGTGTCCGTAGCCGCGCGTAACAGTTGCATCACCAATCACACGAACCACACGTGCCACAAGCTATGGTCACCGGAAGATCACCGTCGGGGTCTGTATGCCATACACTCCCACCGGGATGCCGCAGCTATCGGTGAACGAACTCGTGAGCTGTACAACCCGGGGGCGCTGTACATAGAGTGACCCCCCGAGCCGTCAGACGTGGATTGAGTTGTCGTCCACGCTGTTATGACTAAGGATGGGGAGACTGTGCTTCGAACCCGAGGTATGCGCAGAGCAGTGACTGCTCTCGCTGTTGCCGCAGCAGCCGCTATGGCAGTGCCGGCCCAGGCGAGTGCGCAGCCGACGCCGCCGCCCGTGCCCGAAGGCATCCCCGTGGAGATGCTCGCATCGTTCGCACCCGCGATCATCGGCGCAGCCGCTGGTACCGAGGACATCGCAGCAGGACCTCAGGACGCGATCCTGGACCAGGCCCGCAACCTTCTCGAGGCCCCCGGAATCCCGCCCGAGCTCAAGTCCACCCTCGAGCGCGTCATCACGTTCCTCGACGGCAGTGGCGGCGGCGGACCCGAGATCCCGCAGGAGAACGCACCCGTCATCGCGCAGTTCCTCTACCCGACCATCGGCAAGGGCTGCATCGGAGAGGGCGCCGACTCCGTGGGCACCGCACTCGCGGTCCCCGGTCCCGCCCAGCTGCCCCCGCCCGGACCCAAGGCAGGTCAGGCCGGTTTCGTGTTCACCGCCCTCGGAACCAGTTCCGTTGCCGCCGAACAGCCCAATCCACTGACCGTGACGTGGATCAACCTGGACAACCAGCGGCGCGCCACCCAGAACCTCACCAACGAGGCCAAGATCAACCCCGACGGACCGGCAACCCTGTCGGCGATCGCGGACACCGGCCCGGGTCGCGTCCTCGCGGTCGTGTCGGGCGGACTGACCACGCAGAAGGAAGGCGCCGCGCCGATCACGTGCAGCTTCCTCCCCACCGTCGGCATGTTCCAGGTCGCGTAACTCTCCACAGCTGAGCGAAGGGCCCTTCCGGATTTTTCCGGAAGGGCCCTTCGCTCATGTCTGCACCGCTTCTCTGTTTGCCGACGGCACCACCGTGGTAGACCGAGGGATGCCCTCGACGCACCACACACCAGACCACTCACTGCGATCGCGACACGCCCGGCGTTCCATACTGTCGATCCGTTCGGAGGGATCGATCCTCTCGATCGGTTCCGCCTACTCCATCCTGTCCATCGGGAGTGTCGGCTCGGTGCTCTCCATCGGGTCGGTCGGGTCGGCCGGCTCGGCACTGAGCACCGGCTCGTTCGCCAGCCTCGGGTCTGCGCTGTCGGGGCTGTCGCGGTGGTCCCTGATGTCGTGGAAGGGGTGGCACGACTCGCCGCCGGAACACCCTCACCTCACGGTCATCGCCGAGGAACCGGACCTCGCCCGGGACGCGACCGCGCACGTCCAGTCCTGACGCGGTCCGGTCAGGACGTCCGTCCGGCGCGCGGCCAGGAGTTGCCGTCGTACTTCTCGATCTCGCCGTTGAACTTCGTCAGCAGCCGCCGCAGCTCGTCCCGGTCGTGGTCGCTCCACTCGGCGATGATTCGCTCGACTCCTTTTCGGCCCAGCGCCCGGTCGGCGTGAAGCTGCTCGAGCCCCAGCGCGGTGGCCTCGACCTTGCGGGCCATTCCCCCGTCCGGGTCGGGGACGCGATCGACGAGCCCGCGCTTCAGCAGGGCGCCGATCTGCCGGTTGATCGTCGAGATGTCGAGCTGGAATGCCTCGGCAAGCTGTTTGAGGCTGAGCGGATGTTCCAGTTCCAGACGTCCGAGGAGGAGGTAGGCGGAACGGTCGAGTTGGAATCCCGCCCGTTGCGCATGGGCGTGATAGCGCGACAGCAATGTCAATTCGTTCTCGACATCTGCCGCCACCTCGTCGCGTTCGGACACCGACACCTCCCCTGGTTACCGTCATTCTGCCCGAGGCATTATTGTGCACCATACACATAGTGTGTAGTGTGCACATTTTTCATCAGGATCCGTTGACGAACAGCGCGGTGTAGAGGACCGAGGCGACGGTGTACACGAAATTGACCAGCAGTTCCATCGGGTGAACCTCCGGGTTCAGAGTGAAAAGAGTGACAACAGGTAATCGGAGTTGCCTCGCGGAGCGTTTCACACTCCCATCCACCGGAAAACGCCCCACACTCGAACTGAAACGTGTTCTTATTTTGCGAGGCGCTCACAATCGGGGCGCCGGACGAGAGAAGGGATGCACACATGCCGTGGAGTCGTGCCGAGCTCGAAGAGGCCTTCGCGCACTACCAGCGGACCGTCAGCCGCTGCGTCGAACTCGGGGACTGGAACGGCTTCGCCGACCTCTTCACGGAGGACGCCACGTACGTCGAGCACGCCTTCGGAGACTTCGACGGACGCGAGGCCATTCGGACATGGGTCACGCGGACCATGTCGGCCTTCCCCGGCAGCCGGATGACCTCGTTCCCGGCGAACTGGTACGTGATCGACGAGGACCGCGGATGGGTGATCTGCGAGATAGACAACCCCATGGAGGATCCCGGCGACGGTTCGGAACACGCCGCAGCCAACATCACGATCCTGCACTACGCCGGCGACAACCTGTGGTCGCGCGAGGAAGACGCGTACAACCCGATTAATTTCCTCGCCGCGGCCAAGAAGTGGTGCCGCGCAGCGGAAGCCGTCGGCAGGCTACCTGACGACGCCCGGGAGTGGCTCTCGAGGATGGGCGGGCAACCGGCGGCCTAGCCGTCACCACTGCCCGTAGTCGGGCTTCAGAATGTCGTTGAGGTCGATGCCCACCCCGTCGACGTTGCTCGCATCGATCTCGTACTGATGCAGGTGCGCCGACGGGTGGACGTACCCCTCCTGCGTGCCCCAGTCGTGCTGCCAGTACCACGACCCGAGCCCGGCGAGGACCGCCAGATCCAGCGTCTTGGAATTGGCGTAGATACCGGTATTGGCCTTGCCGACCACCGACTCCCACCCGGCGAGATACGGGGCGATCATGGTCAGGAAATCGGCGGGCGTGGGATTGTCGTCGATGGACGCGTAGATGGGCCGGTCCTCGGAACCGCCTGCAGCGAGGTGCAATTCGAGTCCGCGCTCCGCGTGCCGCTTCCCCGCCTCGAGCCCGCCGCGCCAATCGGCCGTCGGCCCCTTGCCGAACTGGTAGCACGAGACGACCGACAGTCCGGCGTCGAGCAACGCCTGCGCCTCGTCGGCGAGCATCGGCTTGCCTTCCATCCATTCGGCGCCGGGACGGCGGTCGGACACGTAGCGGATGGCGCCGGCATAGCCGGCCTCGAGGATGGCGTCCGCCGACGGCACCCCACCGGCGTAGTCGATCAGGATGCCTAGGCTGTCCGCCTTCGCGACGGCGACCGAGGCCGTGGTGGACGTGAGCGCCGCGATCCCGGCCACGGCGGATCCCGCTGCCGCGTACCGGAACAGGTCTCGTCGAGAAATCTGCACTGTGGCCCCCATATCCGATCGGTCGCGCTCCGGCGTGTCTCCGACATTCACTCTCGCTCAGTCGGTATGTTGTCCGGTTTGCATTCCACCACACTCACACGGGTCCCGCCAGCCACTTGGACTACATCCGTCACATCGGGCACTCGGGACCCGCACCGAACCGGCAGCGCCCCGAGTCAGCGGAAGAACACCGCAGCCTGGTCCGCGAGATCGAGTGCACCCTGCGGCAGGATTCCGAGCACCACCGTCACCACCACTCCGACCGCGATGGCCGCGGCGGTGAACATGCTGGGCACCACGATCGTCGGGGCGTCGCTCTGCGGCTCCGAGAAGAACATCAGGACGATGACGCGGACGTAGAAGAACGCCGCGATCGCGCTGCTGACGACACCGACGAGGACGAGCGGAACGGCACCGCCCTCGATGGCGGCCTGGAAGACCGCGAACTTGCTGACGAACCCACTCGTCAAGGGGATTCCGGCGAACGCCAGCAGGAACAGCGCGAAGACGCCACCCACCAGTGGCGAACGCCGCCCCAGCCCCGCCCAGCGCGACAGGTCCGTCGCCTCGCCCCGGCTGTCCCGCACCAGGGTGACGACGGCGAACGCGCCGAGCGTGCTGAATCCGTACGCCAGGAGATAGAACATCGTGGACGACAGACCCGCCCGGTTGGCCGCGATCAGACCGGTGAGGATGAACCCGGCGTGCGCGACCGACGAGTACGCGAGCATCCGCTTGACGTCGTTCTGCGTGACCGCCATGACCGCACCGACCACCATGGTGAGGATGGCGACGCCCCACATCACGGGCCGCCAGTCCGCGCGCAGGTCGGGCAGTGCCACGTAGAAGATGCGCAGCATCGCACCCACTGCCGCGACCTTGGTGGCCGCCGCCATGAACGCGGTGATCGGCGTCGGCGCACCCTGGTAGACGTCGGGAATCCACGAGTGGAACGGGACGGCGCCGATCTTGAACAGCAGGCCCACCGACAGGAGCGCGGTACCGATCAGCGCCAGCGTCTTGTCGTCGGTGCCCCGGGCGAGCGCGTCGCCGATCCGCGGCAACTCGACCGTGCCGGCGTAGCCGTACAGCAACGCCACCCCGAACAGGAAGAACGCCGACGAGAACGCCCCGAGCAGAAAGTATTTGAGCGCCGCCTCCTGCGAGAGGAGACGACGACGCCGCGCCAGCCCACACAGCAGGTACAGCGGCAGCGAGAGCACCTCGAGCGCCACGAACATCGTGAGGAGGTCGTTGGATGCCGGGAACAGGAGCATCCCGCCGACCGCGAACAGAGTGAGGGGAAAGACCTCGGTATGCCCCGGGGCGTTCTTGGTGGCCTCCCGTTCGGCGACGCTGCCGGGGACGGCGAACGCCTGCGGGGTGAAGGCGTCGGTTCCGCCTTCCGGCTCGGCTGCACTCGCGGCCGTGACCTCCGCGGTCGCCGCGCCGACCCCGCTGTCGACGCTCCGCTCGGCGATGAGCAGGATCGCGGGGATCGAGATCAGCAGGATGGTTCCCTGGAGGAACAGCGTCGGACCGTCGACGGCCACCGCGCCCCCGACAGCGGAGTCGCTGGTCCCGGCGAGCATGACGACGGCCACGAACGCGGCGGTGAGTCCCCCGAGCGCGAGTACGAGATGGCTGGAGTAGCGGCCGCGCCGGGGCAGGAACGCCTCGACGAGCACGCCGGCGACCGCCACGCCGAACACGATCAACATGGGTGCCAGCTGACCGTATTCGATGTCCGGCGCACGCAACGTCGTGGACTGGGCGAGTAGCAGTTCGGAGGTACTCATCGGTGTGTGCCTCCCTCTGGGTCCTGCCCGGCGACTGTGGGTGCAGGATCGTGCTGACCGACGGTGACGAGGACGTGGCTCACCGCGGGGGTGATGACGTCCAGCACGGGCTTGGGGTAGACGCCGAGGACGAGCAGCAGGGCGATCAGCGGCGCCACGACCGCGATCTCACGGCGCACGAGGTCGCGGACGGTCTCGTTGCCCTCCTTCAGCGGCCCGGTCATCATCCGCTGATAGAGCCACAGCACGTAGATCGCGGCGAGGACGAGCGCGAAAGTCGCGACCACGGCAGCGATCTGGTAGCGCGAGAACGTGCCGACCAGGACGAGGAACTCACTGATGAACGGCGCCAGGCCCGGCAGCGACAGCGTGGCGAGCCCCGCCACGAGGAACGTGCCCGCCATCACCGGCGCCACCTTCTGCACGCCGCCGTAGTCGGCGATGAGGCGGGTGCCGCGCCGGGACACCAGGAACCCCGCGATCAGGAACAGCGCCGCGGTCGAGATGCCGTGGTTGACCATGTACAGCGTCGATCCGGCCTGTCCCTGGCTGGTCATGGCGAAGATGCCGAGAATGATGAACCCGAAGTGCGAGATCGACGTGTAGGCGATCAGTCGCATCACGTCGGTCTGGCCGATGGCCAGCACCGCGCCGTAGATGATTCCGATCACCGCCAGCACCGTGACGAACGGCGCGAAGTACGCCGACGCCTCGGGGAACATCTGCAGGCAGTAGCGCAGCATGCCGAACGTCCCGACCTTGTCGACGACGGCCATCATGAGCACCGCGCTGGCCGGGGTGGCTTCCACCGCGGCGCCCGGCAGCCACGTGTGGAACGGCCACAACGGCGCCTTGACCGCGAACGCGAACATGAACCCGAGGAACAGTGCCTTCAGCACGCCGGGGTCGGCGTCCAGCCCTTCGGCGACGATCACCCGGAAGTCGAAGGTGCCGCCGCCGAAGGCGTCCTGACGCGCCGTCACCACGTACACCCCGATGACCGCGGCCAGCATGATCAGGCCGCCGAACAGGTTGTAGAGCAGGAACTTCACCGCGGCGTACGTTCTCCCCGCCCCACCGAATCCTCCGATCAGGAAGTACATCGGGATGAGCATGGCCTCGAAGAAGATGTAGAAGAGCAGGACGTCGAGAGCGGTGAACGACACGATCACCATCGCCTCGACCATCAGCGTCAGCGCCACGTAGGTGTGGGCCATCCGCCGCTGCCCGTAGTCGGGCGCGGTGTCACCGTCGTTCCACCCCGCGAGCAACAGCAGCGGCACCAGAACGGTGGTGAGGAGTACCAGGACGAGCGCGATGCCGTCGAGGCCCAGGATGTACCGGGTGCCGAACGCCGGGATCCAGGCGTGCGATTCCACGAACTGGTACTGCTCGCCGGTCGGATCGAACCGGATCGCCAGCACGACTGCCAGGCACAGCACCACCACGGACACGCCCACGGCGACGGATTTCGCGAGCGCGCGCTTGTGGACGGGCAATGCCAGGACCACACCGGCGCCGACGAGTGGCAGCACCCAGAGGGCGGTCAGCCACGGGAAGCCGCTCACCACAGCCTCACCAGCATCGTGGCGACCAGAAGGGCCGCACCGGCGAACATGAACAGCGCGTACGACCGGACGAACCCGGTCTGCAGGCGCCGCACCCGCATCGACGTGCCGCCGACGAGCGCGGCGAACCCGTTGACGGCACCGTCGACTCCCCTGCCGTCGACGGTCACGAGTGTTCGCGTCAGCTCCTGCCCGGGACGCATCAGCGCCGCCTCGTTGAACGCATCGCCGTACAGGTCCTTGCGGGCCGCGACGGTGAACGCGGTGACCTCCGCCGGCGCGACCTCGGGGATCGGCTGCCCGGCGTACTGCCGGTAGGCCACCGCGACTCCCGCGAGCACCACCACCAGAGTGAGTACGGTGATCGCCCACACGGGCAGGGCGGGCTCGCCGTGGTGGGCGCCGACGACCGGTTCCAGCCAGTGCTGCAGGGAGGAGCCGACCGCGAGTAGGGCGCCTGCGGCGACCGAACCCACCGCGAGCAGAATCATCGGCACCGTCATCACCCCTGGCGATTCGTGTGGGTCGGCGTCCGACGCCCATCGGCGACGTCCGAAGAACGTCATCAGCATCACCCTGGTCATGTAGAAGGCGGTCAGTCCCGCGCCGAGCAGCGTGACCGTTCCGAGGACGACGCCCTGGACGCCCTCGGCGGCGAACGCCGCTTCGATGATCTTGTCCTTCGAGAAGAAGCCGGAGAACGGCGGAATCCCGATGATGGCCAGGTATCCCAGCCCGAACGTGACGAACGTGATCGGCATGACGGTGCGCAGACCGCCGTAGCGGCGCATGTTCACCTCGTCGTTCATGCCGTGCATCACCGAGCCTGCGCCGAGGAACAGGCCGGCCTTGAAGAAGCCGTGGGTGAGCAGCAGCATGATCGCGAACGCGTACCCGGCCGGCCCCAGACCGGCGGCCAGCACCATGTACCCGATCTGGCTCATCGTGGATGCCGCCAGCGCCTTCTTGATGTCGTCCTTCGCGCAGCCGATGATCGCGCCGAACAGCAGGGTCACCGCGCCGACGATCACGACGGCGAGCTGGGCGCCCGGGGCCAGGTCGAAGATCGCGTTGGACCGGACGATCAGATACACACCCGCCGTGACCATGGTCGCGGCGTGGATGAGCGCCGACACCGGTGTCGGGCCCTCCATCGCGTCACCGAGCCAGGACTGCAACGGGACCTGCGCCGATTTGCCGCAGGCGGCGAGCAGCAGCGCGAGCCCGATCGCGGTGAGCACCCCCTCGCTCGCGGCGTCGGCACGCGTGAACACGTCGGCGAATTCGATCGAGCCGAAGGTCGAGAACATGATCATGATCGCGAGGACCAGTCCCATGTCGCCGACGCGGTTGACGACGAACGCCTTCTTCGCGGCCGCCGCCGCGGACGGCTTGTACTGCCAGAACCCGATGAGCAGGTACGAGGCGAGACCGACGCCCTCCCACCCGACGTACAGACCCAGGAAGTTGTCGGCCAGCACCAGCAGCAGCATCGCCGCGAGGAACAGATTGAGGTAGGCGAAGAATCGCCGTCGCTCCGGATCGTGCGCCATGTAGCCGACCGAATAGATGTGGATCAGCGAACCCACCCCGGTGATCAGGAGGACGAAGCACACGGACAGCTGGTCGAGTTGGAGACCGAAATCCACCTGGAGTTCACCGACCGGCACCCAGCTGAACAGGGTCTGGTGCACGACCCGCTCGGCTGCGTCCCGGCCCAGCATGTCGACGAAGAAGACGACGCCGAGCGCGAACGAGACCAGCGCCGTCGCACAGCCGAGGAGATGGCCCCACGCATCGCTGCGCCTTCCCGCCAGCAGGAGCACGGCGGCTCCGAAGAGCGGCAGAACGGGCAGTAGCCACACGGCCGACGAGAGCGTTCCGCTCATGCCGCACCGCCGATCGGGTCGTCGTCGGGCAAAGTCACCTTCTCGAGGATGTGCGTCATCGGGGACCCGTCAGTTCTTGAGGAGGTTGGCGTCGTCGACGGAAGCCGAACGGCGGGAACGGAAGATGGTCATGATGATCGCCAGACCGACGACGACCTCGGCGGCCGCGACGACCATCGTGAAGAACGCAAAGACCTGACCGTCGAGGTTGCCGTGCATCCGGGCGAACGTCACGAACGCCAGATTCGAGGCGTTGAGCATCAATTCGATGCACATGAACACGATGATCGCGTTGCGGCGGATCAGCACCCCGGCCGCACCGATCGTGAACAGCAGCGCCGACAGGTAGAGGTAGTTCTCGGGGTTCATCGCCGACTCCCCTCGTCGGTCGCACCGGGTTCGGGGGTCGCGACGTCCGCGGTGCCCAGCGCCCGGGCGGGCAGGCTCGGCCGCCGTTCGAGCGACCGGCTGACGGACAGCTCGGAGAAGGTGCCGTCGGGCAGCAACGCCGGTATGTCGACCGCGTTGTGCCTCGCGTACACACCCGGACTGGGCAGCGGAGTGACACGGGCACCCTCGCGGACGCGGTCCTGGGACAGCTCACGCTGCTCCTTCCGCCGCTCGAAACGCTCCCGGTGGGCGAGCACCATGGCACCGATGGTCGCCGTGATCAGCAACGCACCGGTCAGTTCGAAAGCCCACACGTACCGGATGAACACGAGTTCGGCGAGCCCCTCGACGTTGCCCCCCGCGTTGGCCTGATCGAGTCCGGTGAACGCGGAGACGGACGCACTCCCGATGCCGCCGATCAGCAGGAGTCCGAATCCCAGTCCCGCCGCGATCGCGGCCACCCGCTGACCGCGGAGGTTCTCCACGAGGGACTCGGAGGAGTCGACGCCGATGAGCATGAGCACGAACAGGAACAGCATCATGACCGCGCCGGTGTAGACCACGATCTGCACGACGCCGAGGAAGAGCGCGCCCTGGGCGATGTAGAACACGGCCAGGATGATCATGGTCGTCGCGAGGAAGATCGCCGAGTAGACGGCCTTGGTTGCGCTGACCACTCCGAGCGCGCCGATCACGGCCACGGTCGCGAGGACCCAGAACTGCACACCCTCGCCCGTCGAGGTCTGCGTGAAGGGTTCCGCGACCAGCTGGACCGCGGACGGCATCGTGTTCACCACGTCGGCTCTCCTCCCTCGATCACGGCCTGTCCCCCGCCGTGTCGTCGACCCCGGATTCATCCTGCGGCGCAGCCGCCGCTCCCCCGGTCACCGCGCCGCGGTAGTAGTCCTCGGCGGTGGTGCCCGGGGCCATCGGGTGCGGCGACTCGACCATGCCGGACTCGAGCGGGGCCAGCAGCCGGTCCTTCTCGTAGATCAGGCCGGCACGGTTGTCGTCGGCCATCTCGTACTCGTTGGTCATGGTCAGCGCCCGCGTCGGGCACGCCTCGATGCACAGCCCGCACCCGATGCAGCGCAGGTAGTTGATCTGGTACACCCGGCCGTACCGCTCGCCGGGCGAGAAGCGTTCCTCGTCGGTGTTGTCGGCGCCCTCCACGAAGATCGCGTCGGCGGGGCACGCCCAGGCACACAGTTCGCACCCGATGCACTTCTCCAGCCCGTCCGCGTAACGGTTGAGCTGGTGCCTGCCGTGATAGCGGGCAGCCGTCGGCACCTTCTCCTCCGGGTAGAACTCGGTGTTCGATTTCTTGAACATCGTCGAGAAGGTCACGCCGAAACCCGCTATGGGGCCGAGGAATTTAGTCATCGCTGTTCTCCTGGGTCGATCCGGTGGAGTGCGCGGAGGTGACGGAGACGGGCGTGCGCCGGAACGCGGGCAGCGTCTGACCCGGCATCGGCGGAACCGGGTATCCACCGGCCATGGGATCGAACGGTTCGAGTGTCTCCGGGGACGGTTCCGCGCGTCCCTGCGGCTCGACCCGTTTCTCGGGTGCGGGAACGCGGCCCGGGCGCAGCCGCTTCCACAGCAGCATCACCACGACGAGGGCGACGACGAGGCCCGCGACGACGAGTGCGATCGACCGGACGTCGTAACCCTCGTTGCGGAAGGCCCGGACGGTGGCGACGACCATGACCCACACCAGCGAGATCGGGATCAGGATCTTCCAGCCGAGACCCATGAACTGGTCGTACCGCAGCCGGGGCAGCGTGGCGCGCAACCAGACGAACACGAACAGGAAACCCCAGACCTTCAGCGTGAACCACAGCACCGGCCACCAGCCGGAATTCGCGCCTTCCCACAGGCTGAGCGGGAACGGGGCATGCCAGCCGCCGAGGAACAGCGTGGTGGCGAGCGCCGAGACCGTCACCATGTTCACGTACTCGGCGAGCATGAACATCGCGAAGCTCAGCGAGGAGTACTCGGTGTGGAACCCGCCGACCAGTTCGCCTTCGGCCTCGGGCAGGTCGAAGGGCGCCCGGTTGGTCTCGCCGACCATCGACGTGACGTAGATGAGGAACGACGGCAGCAGCAGGAAGACGTACCAGGTGTGGTCCTGGGCGGCGACGATGCCCGACGTGGACATCGTTCCGGCGTCCAGGAACACGGCCGCGAAGGACAACGCCATCGCGATCTCGTACGAGATCACCTGCGCCGTCGAGCGCAGCCCTCCCAGCAACGGGTACGTGGAGCCGGACGCCCAGCCGGCGAGCACGATGCCGTAGACGCCGATCGACGTGGCCGCGAGGACGTAGAGGACGGCCACCGGCAGGTCCGTCAGCTGCAAGGGCGTGTAGTGCCCGAAGATCGACACCGCCGGGCCGAACGGGATCACGGCGAACGCCATGAACGCGGGTACCGCGGCGATGATCGGCGCCAGGATGTAGATCGGCTTGTCCACACCCTTCGGGACGATCCCTTCCTTCAGCGCGAGCTTGATGCCGTCGGCGAGGCTCTGCAGCATGCCCCGCGGACCCACCCGGTTCGGGCCCACGCGCATCTGCATCCAGGCCATGACCTTGCGTTCGGCCAGGATCGTCAGAAGCGGAGTGAGGACGAGGAACACGAAGATGGCCAGGGCCTTGCCGAGAACCAGCCACCACGGGTCGTGGCCGAACAGCGCCGGGTCGGGGTAGACGGCCTCGATCGTCACAGCGCACCTCCCGGGACCATCCCGTTGGTGCCTGCCGCGCGGCGGACGTTCACGACGCTCCCCGACCGGGCGGCCAGTTGCTTGTAGACGGCGGACCCGGGCGAGTTGAGGGGCAGCCACACCACTCGATCCGGCATGTCGGTGATCACCAACGGCAGGGTGACGCCGCCCCGCTCCGTCGTCACGGTGACCGGATCCCCGTCAGCGGCACCCGACTCGGCCGCCGAGGCCGCGGACATCCGCACGACCGGAGTGCGGGCGGTGCCTGCCAGGTGCGGTTCCCCGTCCTGCAGCCGCCCCGAGTCGAGCAGCATCCGCCAGGTGGCGAGCACCGCCTCCCCCGGCCCGGGTTCCCGCCGCGGCGGTTGCGGATGGTCGGGCGGATCCGGGAAGTCACCGTCCCAGGCGCCGAGCCTCTCGAGTTCGCGCCGTGCGGTGGCGGCGTCCGGAAGACCCAGCGGGACACCCATTTCGCCGGCGATCGCGTGGAGCACGCGCTGATCGGGCATCGACCCGGTGGCCCGGAGGGCGGCGTCGAAATCGCGTATGCGCCCTTCCCAGTCGAGGAAGGTGCCCGGCTTCTCCATGACCGGTGCGATGGGGAACACCACGTCCGCGCGCTCGCTGATCGCACTGTGGCGCAGTTCCAGACTCACGACGAACCCTGCCGCCTCGACCGCGGCCAGCGCGGCCTGCGGGTCGGGGAGGTCGTCGGCCTCGACACCGCCGATCACCAGCGCCCCGAGCGTCTTCGCCTCGGCCGCGGCGAGGATGCCCGCGGTGTCCCGGCCCGCGGTGTCCGGCAGGCCCGCGGCGTTCCACACCGACGCGACCTGCCGCCGCGCCTCCGGATCGCCCACCGGTCTGCCACCCGGGAGCAGTCCGGGCAGCGCACCGGCCTCGAGTGCGCCGCGTTCGCCGGCCCGTCGCGGCACCCAGGCCAGCCGGGCCCCCGTGTCGTCGGCCAGTCGGACCGCCGCGGACAGCGCCCCCGGCACCCCGGCGAGTCTTTCCCCGACCACGATGACCGCACCCGGCCGGCGCAGCAGTTCAGTAACGCCCGGGTCCGGGTCTCCCGCGCGGAGTCCGTCGAGGACCTCCGCCTCCGCACTCGGCGCGGACCGCAGCAGGCGGCCGGACATCTTCTCCAGGCCACGGGACGCGTACGGGGCGATCGAGTAGACCGGAACGGCCTTCGCGCGTGCGGCCTTGCGCAGCCGCAGGAAGACGATCGGCGATTCCTCCTCCGGCTCGAATGCGACGAGAAGAACGACCGGCGCGGCGTCGAGATCCTCGTAGGTGACCGCGAGTCGCTGCCCCGCCACCCGGGCAGCCAGGAACTCGGCCTCCTCGCCGGAGTGCGCGCGACTGCGGAAGTCGATGTCATTGGTGCCGAGCACTGTTCGTGCGAACTTCGCGTAGGCGTAGGCATCCTCCCAGGTGGACCGGCCCCCGACGAGAACACCCGCGTTGCCCCGCGCGGCGGCCAGTCCCCGCGCCGCGACGGCCAGGGCCTCCGACCAGGAGGCGGGTGCCAGCGTGCCGTCGTCGCCGCGGACCAGAGGGGTCGTGGTCCGGTCGCGCTCGGTGGCGTAGGCGAACGCCCACCGCCCCTTGTCGCAATTCCACTCCTCGTTGACCTCCGGATCGTCGCCCGCCAGCCGGCGCAGCACTTTCCCCCGCCGGTGGTCGGTGCGCTGGGCGCACCCGCTCGCACAGTGCTCGCAGACGCTGGGGCTGGAGACCAGGTCGAACGGGCGGGCCCGGAAGCGGTACGCGGAACCCGTCAGCGCACCCACCGGACAGATCTGGACGGTGTTGCCGGAAAAGTACGACTCGAACGGTTCCTTCGCGTAGATCCCCACCTGCTGCAGCGCGCCCCGTTCCATGAGTTCGATGAACGGGTCGCCGGCGACCTGCTGGGAGAACCGGGTGCACCGCGCGCACAGCACGCACCGCTCGCGGTCCAGCAGGACCTCCGTGGACAGCGGAATCGGCTTGGGGAACGTGCGCTTGACCTCCCCGAAACGCGATTCCGCGCGCCCGTTGGACATCGCCTGGTTCTGCAGGGGGCACTCGCCGCCCTTGTCGCACACCGGGCAGTCCAGAGGATGGTTGATCAGCAGCAACTCCATCACGCCCTTCTGCGCCTTGTCGGCGACGGGCGACGTGAGCTGGGTGTGGACGACCATGCCGTCGGTGACGGTCGTGGTGCAGGAGGCGAGCGGCTTGCGCTGCCCCTCGACGTCGACGAGGCACTGACGGCACGCGCCGACCGGGTCGAGCAACGGGTGGTCGCAGAACCGCGGGATCTGGATGCCGATCATCTCCGCGGCACGAATCACCAACGTGCCCTTGGGGACACTGACCTCGACACCGTCGATGACAACGTTCACTGCATCAAGGCTCGTATCATGGCTCGCTACGCTCGCAGGCGCGGAGCCCTTCACGCGCGCCCTTCCCTCATCGCTCACTCGCTGCGCTCCCTCGCTCCTCGGTCCAGAACGCGCGGCCTCCGCGCCGAAACATCGCTCGCTACACTCGCAGGCTTCATGCATGCACTCCCGCCATGAGCGTGGACTGATGCGGGTCGAACGGGCAGCCACCCTGCTCGAAGTGTGCGAGGTACTCGTCGCGGAAGTACTTGATGGAGGACATGATCGGGCTGGCCGCACCGTCACCGAGAGCGCAGAACGACTTGCCGAGGATATTGTCGGCGATGTCGAGCAGCTTCTCCAGATCGGCGTCGGTCCCCTCCCCCCTCTCGAGCCGCTCCAGGATCTGCACCAGCCAGTAGGTGCCTTCCCGGCAGGGCGTGCACTTCCCGCACGACTCGTGCGCATAGAACTCGGTCCAGCGGAGCACGGCACGCACCACGCACGTGGTCTCGTCGAAGATCTGCAACGCCTTGGTGCCCAGCATCGATCCGGCGGCGCCGACACCCTCGTAGTCGAGGGCGACGTCGAGATGCTCGTCGGTGAAGATCGGCGTCGAGGAACCGCCCGGGGTCCAGAACTTCAATCGGTGCCCGGCGCGGACTCCGCCCGCGTACTCGAGCAACTCCCGCAGGGTGATTCCGAGCGGGGCCTCGTACTGTCCGGGCTTCGTCACGTGCCCGGACAGGGAGTACAGGGTGAAGCCGGGCGACTTCTCGCTGCCCATCGACCGGAACCACTCGATGCCGTTCACGATGATCGGCGGGACACTCGCAATCGACTCGACGTTGTTGACGACGGTCGGTGACGCGTAGAGACCGGCCACCGCGGGGAACGGCGGACGCAACCGAGGCTGACCGCGGCGCCCCTCCAGCGAATCGAGCAGCGCCGTCTCCTCCCCGCAGATGTACGCCCCCGCACCCGCGTGCACGACCAGTTCGAGGTCGAAACCGGTGCCCAGGATGTTCGTGCCGAGGTAGCCCGCCGCATACGCCTCCGCGACCGCGGCCTGCAGCCGGCGCAGCACCGGCACCACCTCGCCGCGCACATAGATGAACGCGTGCCCGGCGCGGATCGCGTACGCCGCGATGATGACGCCCTCCACGAGCGCGTGCGGCGTGGCCAGCATAAGCGGCATGTCCTTGCAGGTGCCCGGTTCGGACTCGTCGGCGTTGACCACGAGGTAGTGCGGCTTGTCGTCGCCCTGCGGGATGAACGACCACTTCATCCCGGTCGGGAACCCGGCACCACCACGACCGCGCAGGCCGGCCTCCTTGACCGTCGAGATGACCTCGTCCGGCTCCATGCGCAGCGCCTTCTGCAGGCCCTCGTACCCGTCGTGGCGACGGTACGTGTCGAGGGTCCAGGACTCGGGCTCGTCCCAGTAACGGCTGAGGACAGGGGTCAGCGGCATGTCAGTCTCCCTTTCGACCCGGGTCGGTGTCCGCCGGATCCGTCTCGGAGGTGGACCGATCCGGCGGCACCGTCGCGGACGGGGCAGGCGCCGGCTGGTCCTTCGCCGATTCCGCCGCCACCGGCTCGGTGTCCCGCGACGGCGGCTCCGGGATCAGCGACGTCTCCGCAGGATCCGGCGCTGCCATACCCCGTTCGTGCGCCACCCGCAGACCGGCCAGTGTGGCGTCGCCCGCGGAGCCGCCCTCCGCCAGCGCACCCGGACGCTCGTCGGGGAACCCAGCGAGAATTCTCGCGGTCTCCCGGAACGTGCACAGCGCCGCGCCGCGGCTCGGCGACACCCGCTCCCCCGAACGCAGGGAATCGACGAGCGAGCGAGCCGACTCCGGGGTCTGGTTGTCGAAGAACTCCCAATTGACCATCACCACCGGGGCGTAATCGCACGCCGCATTGCACTCGATGTGCTCCAGCGTGACCTTGCCGTCCGCGGACGTGCCGCCATGCGGCAGGTCGAGATGCTCCTCCAGCGCGGCGAGGATCGCGTCGCCGCCCATGATCGCGCACAACGTGTTGGTGCACACACCGACGTAGTAGTCGCCCGTCGGATCGCGCCGGTACATCGAATAGAACGTCGCCACCGCAGCCACCTCGGCGCCGGTCAACCCGAGCCGGCAGGCACAGAACTCGATCCCCGCCGGCGTGATGCAGCCGTCCTCCGCCTGCACCAGATGCAGCAGCGGCAGCAGCGCGGAACGCGAATTCGGGTACCGCGCGACGACGACGTCGGCATCGGCATCCAACCGCGCACCGACCTCCGGCGGGTACTCCTCACGCGCCCCCGGCCGCACCAGCAGCCCGTGCTCCTCCGGCCGGGGCCCGAACTCGATGAAGATGGGGGTTTGCTTCGGTGCTGCTTGCTCGGTCATCGGTCCACGCCCCCCATCACCGGATCGATGCTCGCGACCGCGGCAATGACATCCGCAACCATGCCGCCCTCACACGTGGCCGCCACCGACTGCAGGTTCGTGAACGACGGATCCCGGAAATGCACCCGGTACGGTCGGGTTCCGCCGTCGCTCACCATGTGCACACCGAGCTCACCCCGCGGCGACTCCACCGCCACATACACCTGGCCCGGCGGCACCCGGAAACCCTCCGTCACCAACTTGAAGTGATGAATCAGCGACTCCATCGACGAATCCATGATCTCGCGGACGTGCCCTGGCGAATTGCCCAGACCGTCGGGACCCAACGTCAGATCCGCCGGCCACGCGATCTTCTTGTCCTCCGCCATGATCGGGCCCGGCCGCAACTTGTCGAGGCACTGCTCGACGATCTTCAACGACTCCTTCATCTCGTCGACCCGGATCAAATAACGGCCGTACGCGTCGCACCCCGTATCGGTGCTGACGTCGAACTCGTAATTCTCGTAACCGCAATACGGCTGCGACTTACGCAGATCGTGCGGCAGACCCGTCGCACGCAGCATCGGACCCGTGATGCCGAGCGCCATGCACCCCGTCAGGTCGAGATACCCGATGCCCTGGGTGCGCCCCTTCCAGATGCGGTTGTCGTTGAGGAGATTCTCCATGTCCCGCAGCCGTTCCGGCATCAACGTGAGCAACTCGCGCACCTTCTCCACCGCACCCTCCGGCAGATCCTGCGACAAACCCCCCGGCCGGATGTACGCATGATTCATGCGCAACCCCGTGATCATCTCGAACACGTCCAGAACCAGCTCACGTTCCCGGAAACCGAACAACATCGCCGTGACCGCCCCCAACTCCATGCCGCCCGTGGCCAACGCCACCAGATGCGAAGAGATGCGGTTGAGCTCCATCAACATCACCCGGATCACACTCGCCCGCTCCGGCACCTGATCCGTGATGTCGAGCAACTTCTCCACACCGAGGCAATACGCCGTCTCGTTGAAGAACGGCGACAGGTAATCCATCCGCGTCACGAACGTCACGCCCTGCGTCCACGTCCGATACTCGAGGTTCTTCTCGATCCCCGTATGCAGATAACCGATCCCGCACCGGGCCTCCGTGACCGTCTCACCCTCGATCTCCAAGATGAGCCGCAACACCCCGTGCGTCGACGGATGCTGCGGACCCATATTCACGACGATCCGCTCCTCGCCGCCCTCCGAACCCGCACCACCCGACGACGCCTTCACCGCATCGACAACCTCGTCCCAGTCCTGACCGGCGACAGTGAAAACCGTGTCCTCGCTCATCAGTTGTACCCCCGCCGCTCGTCGGGCGGCGCGATCTCCGCGCCCTTGTACTCGACGGGAATGCCGCCGAGCGGATAGTCCTTCCGCTGCGGATGACCCGGCCAGTCATCCGGCATCTCGATCCGGGTCAACGACGGATGACCATCGAACACGATCCCGAAAAAGTCGTACGTCTCCCGCTCGTGCCAATCGTTCGTCGGATACACCTCATACAACGACGGGATGTGCGGATCCGCATCCGGCGCCGCCACCTCCAGACGGATCCGACGATTGTGCGTAATCGACAACAACGGATACACCGCATGCAACTCCCGGCCCACATCCTGCGGGAAATGCACACCATTCACACCCAGACACATCTCGAACCGCAGATCCGGCTCATCACGCAACGCCCGCGCCACCAAAGGCAAAAACTCCCGCCGCACACCGAACGTCACCTCACCCCGAAACACCACAACCGACTCGATCGCCACCTCGAAACCCACACCCGACTCCGCCAACGCCGCCCCCAGCCCATCCGCGACATCATCGAAATACCCCCCATACGGCCGCGGCGTACTCCCCGGCAACAACACCGGACGCACCAACCGCCCATACCCCGACGTATCCCCACTACCCCGCACCCCGAACAGCCCCTTGCGCACACCGATCTGTTCTGGGACATTGCTCGCTTCGCTCGCGGGCGCCGGGGCCTTGTCGTGCGGTCTTCCCTCGTCACTCACTCGCTACGCTCCCTCGCTCCTCAGTCCAGACCGCACGGCCCCGGCACCTTCTGCTCGGTTCGCTACGCTCCCTCGCTCCTCAGTCCAGACCGCACGGCCCCGGCACCTTCTGCTCGGTTCGCTTCGCTCCCTCGAGCCACGGCCGCTCGCTCCGGTCATCTCAGGAGGCCCTTCATCTGGATGGTGGGGGTGGCGGCCAGCGCCGCCTGCTCCGCCGCCCGCGCCACCTCCTCGCGGTGAACGCCGAGCGGCATCTGCTGGATCTTCTCGTGCAGGGTGAGGATCGCGTTCAACAACATCTCGGGCCGGGGCGGGCACCCGGGCAGATAGATGTCCACCGGCACGATGTGGTCGACGCCCTGCACGATCGCGTAGTTGTTGAACATGCCGCCCGACGACGCGCAGACGCCCATCGCCAGCACCCACTTCGGCTCCACCATCTGGTCGTAGATCTGCCGCAGCACCGGGGCCATCTTCTGGCTCACCCGGCCGGCCACGATCATCAGGTCCGCCTGCCGCGGCGACGCCCGGAACGCCTCCATGCCGAAACGGGCGATGTCGAAGCGTCCGCCGGCGGTGGCCATCATCTCGATCGCGCAGCAGGCGAGCCCGAAACTCGCCGGCCACAGCGAGCCCTTGCGGACATAGCCCGCGAGCCCTTCGACCGTGGTCAGCAGGAAGCCGCTCGGCAGCTTCTCCTCGATGCCCATATCCGACTCTTCTCTTCCGACTTAGCTTTTGGATCGCTGGGGGGACAGGTCAGTCCCAACTGAGACCGCCACGCCGCCACTCGTACGCGTAGGCGACGGAGACGTTGAAGATGAACAGGGCCATGGCCCCGAGACCGAAGAAGCCGAGAGCATCGAAATGGACAGCCCACGGATAGAGGAACACGATCTCGATGTCGAAGATGATGAACAACATGGCCGTCAGGTAGTACTTCACCGGGATGCGGCCCGCGCCCAGAGGCGAGAGTGTCGGCTCGATGCCGCACTCGTAGGCGTCGAGTTTGGCACGGTTGTAGCGCCTCGGACCGACGATCCTCGCCACGATCACGGAGAAGACCGCGAACGCGACCGCAATCGCCCCGAGCACGAGGATCGGCACGTAGACATTCATGCCGTCTCAGCTCCCCTCTTCCCGAGCCTGTCCGCCCGATTCCCGGACGGTCGTTTCCGAAGCTACGCTCTTGTGAGTTATGCCACAGCGTACAAGGGAAGTCGTCGAGCCCGGTCGATTTGACCGTGCGAGTTCCAGGCGATCTCGAAGTACGGAAAACCCCTGCGGCACAGGCGCTCGATGCACCTTCACGCAGCGGGAAACGGAGTCAGGAGAGCCTAAGCTGAGAGGCGGGTGCGTAGCAGCGCTATGACCGCTTCGGACAACCGGATCGGGTCGAGCGGGTGCGGCACCGCGGCCTCGGCCCGCGACCACGTGGCCAGCCAGGCGTCGTCGGGGCGGCCGGTCAGGACCAGGATCGGGGGGCAGTCGTCGATCTCGTCCTTCAACTGCTTCGCGATCCCCATCCCGCCCGCGGGCACCGCCTCCCCGTCCAGGATTGCAAGGTCGATACCGCCGGCATCCATCTGCCGGATCACCACGGGCGCGGTCGCCACCTCGACGTACTCCAACTCCGGGAGGTCGGGGTGCGGACGCGTCCCCAGCGCCAGAACGACCTTCTGGCGGGTGGTCGCATCGTCGCTGTAGACGAGGACACGCAACCGATCAGGACGGCTGGTGTGGGCGGTCGCGTCGGTCACGGACCCGATGCTACCGGTCCCCCGCCCTCCAGACCGGAGGCTCGCGTCGATCGAAAAACGGCGCGTCTACATCGAATTGGTTCCACCGGCGGCGCGAGCCGCCCGGCTACAGCTTCTCGGCGATGGCGAGCGCCGTCGACCCGAGCTTCGGCAGGCGGAGATCGGCGATGGGGGTCAGCATGTTGCCGAGCCGGTTGGTGACGAAGGCGATCGACAGCCCGGTGTCGGCGTCGGCGAACGCACCCGACCCGCCCAACCCGTAGTGCCCGAAAGTATTCGACGGCTGCCTGCGACGTGCCACCATCCCCGCGTGGTAGCCGAGCCGCCAGTTCATCGGAATGCCCAGAACGTAGTCGCGGGCCGTCGTCTGCACCTGACTCAGCGTCGCCACGACGTCGGGTGGGAGGAACTCCACACCGCCGACCGTTCCGCCGTTCGCCAGCGCCCCGTACATACGCGCCAGCGCGCGGGCGCTGAACACGCCGTTCCACCCGGGCATCACGCTGTCGTGGATCGCTGGGTTGCGGACGAGGGCGTCGAAACCGGCGGGCATGCCGGCGTCGGCCACGTTGCGCAGACCGGGCAGCCGCGACATCGCGAACGACGTGGCTCCCCACGGAACGCCGAACGGGTTGATGTGCGGGAAGGTCCTCGCGATCCGGGCACGCTCGGCCGGCGGCACCTCGTACCAGAATTCCTTCACCCCGAGCGGTTCGGCGACCTCGGTGCGCACCAGTTCCGTGAAGGGTTTCCCGGCCGCGCGGGAGGTCAGTTCGGCGACGAGCGAACCGAATGTCACCGCGTGATAGCCGGGGACCTTCAGCCGACGCTGATCCGGGGTCGCCGCGGCCAGTGCGGCGCTGACCAGGGAATGGTCCATCAGACTCAGCGGTCCGGGCACGAGCCCGCGTACCCGGTGCAGTCCGGCGCGGTGCGACAGCAGTTCGCGCACCGTGATCTCGTCCTTGCCCTCGGCGGCGAACTCGGGCCAGTACTGCGCCACCGGCGCCTCGTAGTCGATGATCCCGCGTCCGGCGAGACGGTGCAGAACGGTGGACGCGACGCCCTTGCCCGTGGAGAACGTGAGGGTGACGGTGTCGTCCTGCCAGAACGTGTCGCGGCTCGCCCACCCGGCCCACACGTCGACGACCGGTTCACCGTGGAGATAGACGGCCAGCGCGCCGCCGCCCTGGCTGGCGTCGTGGAAGAGTCCGAAGAACTGGTCGACGAGCATCGCGAACCGCCGGTCCGCCAGCATCCCCGCCGGCGGCCGTACCGTGCGGCCCATCAACGGCCACGGCGATGTGGTCGTCATATCGACTTCCCTCGGTCGCTTTTCACGTCAGTGACATGTGTATTTAACTTCCTCTTTACACACGGGAAGACGCTGTCGGCACCGCTTCAGGGCCTGTGTGATCGCTTCGTGGCCATACCGCAACGGGAAAGAGTGTCCTGGCGCTGGGGCGGTGACCCGACGCTGATCATTTCGGCTCCAGCGAGTGGAAGTAATCAGACCTGACCTCGACGTCCTCGACGAGACGCGTGGTGGTCTGGACACCCAGTGAATGCTCCTTCAACAAGTCGCACAGCCGGTCGCCGTCGATGAGGTCGATCGGCGGTGCCCCGTCCCTCTTGGACTCCGTGCGGGCGTCACCGGTGAAGGTCCCGGTGGTGATGAGCAGGCCCTTCTCGCCGCGGCCCGCCATCGCGCCGCGGAAATCGCGCACCGCCCCCGCCCCGACGCTGCCGCTGTAGCGCTTGCACTGGAAGAACACGGGGAAACTGAGCAGCGACAACTGGTACACGCCGAGCCCCTCGATGTCCCCGTCGCCGCCGCGACCGGTGACGGACGCGCTCGAGAATCCCGCCTCCCGCAGCAACCGCTGGGTCAGCCGCTCGAACGCGGGCGGCGACATCTTCAGGACCGTATCGAGGAGGAGGTCTTTCCAGTCCGCGTCGTTCTCGGCCTCGGCGATGTTGGCATCCGGCTCGTCGTTGCGGCGGGACGCCGCCTTCGCCGATTTGCGGGCGGCATTCTTCTTGCGGTTCTCGGCGGAGAACTCGGCGTGCAGCGGTCGAATCTCGCTCTCGGCGACCTCGCGGCCCTTCTCCGTCACACTCCACACCCCGCGCCTGCTGTTCGTGAGCAGACCCATCCCCTTGAGGTAGGTACGGGCCCACGCCAACCGGTACTCGATCTCGGTGCTGGGACCGTCACCGTGCAGCACACCCTGCACGTCGGACGAAAGCCCTTCTCGCTCAACGACGGCGCTGTCGAGCTCCTCGTTGGACGCCGAACCACCGAGAGCAATGGCAGCCTGAAGCGCTGGCCAGAGGAGGTCGACGTACTGAGGAACGTGAACAGTCATGGCCACAAGCATGCCGGAATCCACCCGGCCCTCCACACACGGACCCCGATCCGATCATCCCGGGGCGAGCCGAGCCTCCGCACGGTTCTCGCGCTGCGCCCGGTAGATCGTCTTCCCCGATCGCCGCACGATGAGATAAGCGAGTCCGACAGCGATCATCCCCGGCACCAGCACGCCGACGCTCCCCGTCATCTCCGCGACCATCAACATGACCGCGAGAGGAGCGCGGGCGATACTGCCGAAGCAGGCCATCATGCCGACGATGACGAAGGGCGCCGGATTGTCGGGGACTCCCGGGGCGATCGGTTCCAGCAGTCGCCACACTGCGGCGCCGGTGAACGCCCCGATCACCATTCCCGGGCCGAAGATGCCGCCGGATCCACCCGAGCCGATGGACAGCGACGTCGCGAGGATCTTCGCGAACGGCAACAGCAGCACGACCCACAGCGGGATGGCCGTGAGGTCGCCGCGGCCCATGGACTGCTGAATCCAGCCGTAACCGCTGCCCAGCACCTCCGGCAACACGAGAGCCATCAGTCCGACGAGCAGCCCGCCGACCGCCGGTTTGACGATCCGGCTGCCCGGCAGACGGTGGGTGAGATCGACGGCCGTGTAGAACGTCCCGCTGTACAGCAATCCGATCAGGCCGCCGAGCACACCGATGAGCGCGAACCACACCAGCTGGACCGGGGTGTCGAACACGTAGTCCTGCGCGGCGTACCCGAACAGTGGCCCGAAACCGAGGAAGCTGCCGAACACGGTGTAGCTGACGATCGACGTGACCAGCGCCGGCACGAGCACCTCGAAATCGAAGTCTTCCTTGTAGGGAATCGTGCAGCACAACACCGCGCCGCCGAGCGGGGCGCCGAAGATCGCGCCGATGCCGGAGCCGATGCCGATCGCCACGGCGATTCGACCGTCCCGTGGGGACAGGTCCAGCCTGCGGGCGAGGAGCGATCCGAAACCCGCCGAGATCTGTGCGGTGGGTCCCTCGCGACCGCCGGACCCGCCGGACCCGATCGTGATCGCGGACGCGACCAGCTTCACGAGGACGACCCGGACGCGGATCATGCGGGGGTCCCGGTGGACGGCTTCGATCGCCGCGTCGGTGCCGTGCCCCTCGGCCTCCGGAGCCAGCGTGAACACGATGATCCCCGATACCAGACCACCCAGGCACACCACGAGCGGGATCGCCCACGGTCTCGTGAACTCCCTGCTGCCGACCGCCCCACCGTCGCCCGCCGCGGTCGGCGGGTGGTAGCCCCCGATGCCGACGATCAGCAGTTGCGTCGCTTCCGACAGCGCGACGTAGAACACGACCGCTCCGAGCCCGGCGACGATCCCGATCACGACGCCGAGAACCAGCCATTTGCGGGTGTAACCCGAAGTCCGGATCCAGTTTCCGGCTGACGTCCCGATCGACCGCAGAGCCCTCGACCCGGGCGCCACCCGGATCACTCCAGCTTTCCGAAGACCGTTCGACCCTCCAGGATCGTGGCGAGCACCTCGAGGTCCGCGATGTCGTCTGGCTCCACCAGGAGCGGGTTGGCCGACAACACGACGAGATCGGCGTGCATGCCGGCGACGATCGCCCCGATGGCGTCCTCACTCCGTAGGTGCCACGCCGAGTTGATCGTCTCGGCGCGCAGGGCATCCGGGACGGAGATCCGTTCCTCGGGAGCGAGCACGCGCCCCGATCGGGTGCGGCGGGTGACGGCGTCGGCGATGTTGCGCAGCGGGTTGGTCGGGGTGACCGGGCCGTCGTTGTGGAACGAGATCCGCTGTCCCGCCTTGATCGCGGAACCTGCAGCCGCCCAACATGCTCCGCGTTCGGGGCCGAACAGGTCGTCGACGAGCACGTCGCCCCAGTAGTAGAGGTGATCGACGAAAAGGCTGCACGTGACGCCGAGTTCGGTCGCTCGGCGGAACTGGTCCGGGGTCATCGCCCCGACGTGCTCGAGCCGGAGTCGGTGATCCTCGCGTGGGGAGTCGGCGAGCATCCGCTCCCACGCGTCGAGGACCAGGGCGACCGCGGCGTCACCGTTGGCGTGGCAGGAGATCTGCCAGCCGTTCTCGAAGTACGGCTTGCTGATCTCGAGAATCTCGTCCTCCGTGTAATTGGCCTCGCCGCGCGTTCCGGCGAGCCCGAGCGACCGGGTGACCTCCGTGTCGAGGTACGGAAAGCTGGTGGCCGCGTTGCCCACCCACGGCGAGCCGTCCGACCAGATCTTGATGCCCACCTGGCGCAGCAGGTCGTTGCCGACTCCGGGTGACACCTCGGAGGCGCGCTCCGGGTTCGACATCTCGTACAGCCGCAGTCGGGTGGTGAGCGCACCGGATCGGGCGATCGCGGTCAGGGCGCTGCGGAACCGTGGGTCGAAGGCCATTTCGCTGGCGGTCGTGATGCCTGCCGCGTTCATCCGCGCGCACTCGGCGGCGAGGAGTTCGGGCAACCGCTCGGCGGCACCCGCGAGGATCGTGGCGGCCACCACCATCACGGCGGGCGCCTCGAATGCCGAACCGTCCAGTTCACCCGACTTGTCGCGGCCGAAGCTGCCGCCCTCCGGGTCCGGCGTGTCCTTGCTCAATCCGGACTCCCGCGCGGCGACGTCGTTGAAGTAGGCGACGTGCCCGGTGTTGTGCAGGATCACCAGGGACGTGTCGGGGGCGACGGAATTGAGCCATTCGCGGGTCGGTTCGGGCAGCCCCTTCTGGAGCAGGGGGTCCCAGCCATTGAGCACGGCGCCGTCGGGGTGTTCGTCGACGGCGCGGCGAACCGCGTCGACCACGTCCCCCGCGTCGGCGATCGTGACCGGTCTGATGTCCACCACCGGTTCGCCGAGCAGCACCGCGGAGTTCAGCGGGTGACCGTGCGCCTCGATGAAGCCCGGGAGTATGCATGCGCGATGCAGGTCGACCGTGATCGTTGCCGGCCCGATCAGCGGAAACACCGCGGAGTCGTTGCCGACGGCGGCTATCCGCCCGTCGCGCACCGCAACCGCCCGAGCGCGCGGCGCGGCGTCGTTCATGGTGACCACGTCACCGAACAGCACCAGATCGGCAGCTTTTCCGTCGTTCGTGCCCATCAGTGCACCCTCCCGTCAGACCGGGCGCGGGCGAGAGCCCACGCGCCGGCAGCGAGTGTCGACTGTGACTTCAGATTACAACTACACAGCAGGTCGTATGCAGGAATAGTGCGTAACCAAGATCAGTTGCAGACAGGCATGACCGAAACACCGCTGCCCGTGGACGGCCTCTTCAAGCCGTTCGCCGTCAAATCCCTCCGGCTACGGAATCGCTTTGCAATGGCGCCCATGACCAGGGCATTCTCCCCCGACGGCATTCCCAGGGACGATGTGGCGGCGTACTACCGCCGGCGCGCGGCGGGCGGGGTCGGACTCGTCATCACCGAGGGGACGTACATCCCCGACCCGGCCGCCGGATCGCACACCCGGGTGCCGCTCCTCTACGGGCACGACAGCCTCGCGGGCTGGAAATCGGTGGTGGACGCAGTCCACGACGAGGGCGGGCAGATCATCCCGCAGCTGTGGCACCTGGGCGTCGAACGTGGCCCGCAGCCCCGCCTGAATCCGGAGGTGACCACCGCCAGCCCGTCCGGGATCGCCCTCGACGGGACTCGCCTGGGACGTGAATTCACCGCGTCCGATCTCGGCGCGCTGCGCGAGTCCTGGGTCGCGGCCGCCGTCAATGCGCGCGACGTGGGCTTCGACGGCATCGAACTGCACGGTGCGCACGGCTACCTGCTCGACCAGTTCCTGTGGGACCGCACCAACGTCCGATCCGACGGCTACGGCGGGTCGCTCGAGGCCCGCACCCGGTTCCCCGTCGAGGTGGTCGCAGCGATCCGCGACGCCGTCGGCGAGGACTTCGCGATCGTCTACCGCTTCAGCCAGTGGAAGTCGAACCACTACGACTCGCGGATCGCGCAGTCCCCCGACGAACTCGCGGCGGTGCTCGCGCCCCTCGTCGCCGCCGGTGTCGACGTACTGCACCCGTCCACCCGCAGGCACTGGGAACCGGCGTTCCCCGAGCTGGCCGGTGACGACGGGGAACTCGGTCTCGCGGGTTGGACCAAACGGCTGACCGGACTCCCCACCATCACGGTCGGTTCGGTGGGTCTCGACGACGTGTTCACGACAGCCTTCACCTCGGACGGCGCCTCGAACACCGCCGGTATCGACCGCCTGCTCCGGCAGTACGAGAACGGCGAGTTCGATCTCGTGGCCGTCGGCCGCGCGCTGCTGTCCGACCCCGAGTGGGTGCTCAAACTCCGCGAGGGCAGAACCGCCGAGCACGTCCCGTACAGCAACGAGCACCGGGCGGTCCTGCACTGACCGGGCCGGTCAGCTGTCCTCGACGGTGATCTCCACCTGATCGACATTGACACCTTCGGGCGGGTTGGCCGTTCCGTCGACCGAGATGCGGCTCTTGTCGACGCCCTGCGCCTCGAGCGCGTTGGCGACGGCCTGGGCGCGCTGATCGGCCAGGAGTTCGGCGGCCGCCTCGTCCGTGTTGCTCGCGTAGGCCTCGATCTCGATCTTGCTGTCGCCGGCCTTCATGGCGGCGGCCACCGCCCTGACCGTCACGTCCGAGACGGCGTTGAGCTCGGCGGTTCCCGACTCGAATCCGATCGGGACCGCCGCGATGGCCGAGTTGATCGCGTTCTGCGTGGCCTCGCGCGCGGTGTTCACGGCGGACGACGCCGTGGCCTGCACGCTACTGATCGCGCCTTCCACCCGGTCGGACGCCGACGAGGTCGTCGTGGTCGCGATCGGAGCCTCGTTCGAACTGTCGTCGGAGCAACCGGCCGCGCCGAGCAGCGCGATGGCGGCGACCGCGATACCGGTGACGATGGTCTTGCGCATGATGGGTTCCCCTATACGTCGGTATGTCCGGAAGGCGCTACACGTCGTGGGACGAGGATAGCCCCGCCGACGCCCGTCGACGGTGGTATTCGGGCACTGCCCGGCTCCCACATCGTGGGATCCCGCCCGCCGGATGTGAATCCGGACACGGGCTTCTCACCTGGTCGGAACCCGGTAATTCGTCTCGCGTTTCATTTCGGTTAAACCCTCGGATTGCGATCTCATTTCAATAACGGTAGGAAGGAATCCGGCGCCCGCTCAGCGCCGACATAAATGCCCACAACCGAGCAAGGAGTTAAAAGCATGGATCTCGCCTTCCTGTCCGAATTCTTCTCCGCCTTCTCCGACCTCGCCGGTGCCCTGGACTTCTTCTCGGGTTCCGCCGACGCATTGGGCGGTGGCGCAGACGCCGCAACCGCGGCCGCGGCCACGATTGGCTAGCATTTCCGCTGGCACAAGACTTGAACACCCGTGACGGGGTTCGCACGCTCAGGCGCGCGGACCCCGTCACGGCGTTGTCGGCCCCATTGATCCGACTCAATCACGTATCTATCACGACGAGTAATTCACAACGTGAACATGTTCATTATCCGCGTCACCAGCGATTTTCCCGGAATTGGTCGGTCGACCAATTGAACCGGCCGTCGAAGATCAACTTTTCCGCTTCACCGTTGATTTATTCCCGAAATAATCGGCCGCGGGGCATATTCGCGACACCCTCGTAACACGCGCACATTTCAGTGCACATGCGTACACTCAAATCTCGTGACCGACGCGCAGATCAGACGCCGCACCGAGGTGCGGGCCCTCGCCCGGCTGGCCCTCGAAGAAATCGGGGGCGCCGCCACCGGCATCGGCAGCATCCACCGCGCGATCTCGGATCGCGTCTTCGCCGGGATCCGACTCGGCGTCGGCTCCCACACGATCCCCGCCAAGCTGCTCCACGACGAGATCTCGGGCGCCGTGTACGCACTCGTCGCCGACACCGCACGTCTCAGTGGTTCCCTCGCAGGACGGTTCCTCGACCTCCCGTCGCCGGAGAACGTCGCGCCGTCCCAGACTCGCCGCGGAGCCCAGGCGATCGCCGCGATCCAGGGGCTGATCGGCGACGTACTGGAATCCGAGGGGTCACCGCTCGCCGAGCCCCTGGCGATACGGGTGAACGGTGTCGCGCTCGCCCCGGACGCGCCCACGCTCGCCGACGCCTTCCCGCGCGCCGGCGGCCGCATCGTCGTCTTCCTGCACGGCCTCGTCGAGACCGAGGACGCGTGGTCGCTGGGCCGCCGTCCCACCTACGGTGAACGGCTCGGGACGGACCTGGGGTACACGGCGCTGCAGATCCGGTACAACTCCGGCAGGCACATCTCGGACAACGGCAGGAGCCTGTCCGACCTTCTGGACGCGGTCACCGAGAACTGGCCGGTCGAGGTCGAGTCGATCGCACTCGTCGGGCATTCCATGGGTGGCCTCGTGGCCCGCAGCGCCTGCCGGATCGCCTTCCTCGACGACCGCCCGTGGGTGAGACGGGTTCGGCACGTCGTGAGTCTCGGCTCGCCTCACCTCGGCGCCCCGTTGGAGCAGGCCGTCCACTACGCGAGTGCCAGACTGGCCGCGCTGCCCGAGACGCGCGCGATCTCCGGGCTCCTGCGCAGAAGGAGCGCCGGCATCCGGGATCTGAACCAGGGTTCGCTCGTCGACGAGGACTGGCGCGATCGCGATCCCGACACGCTCCGCGCCGCGGCGTGCAGCGAGGTCCCCCTGCTCGACGGCGTGACGTACTGCTTCGTCTCCGCGACCATCACGCGCAGCCCGAGGCATCCGCTGGGCCGCCTGCTCGGCGACGGCATGGTGCTCGTGCCGAGTGCGTCCGGCCGGAACCGGACGCGGATGATCGGCTTCCGCGACAAGGACGGCATGCACCTCGCGCCCGCGAACCACTTCACGATGCTCAACCACGAGTCGGTGTACGAGAAGCTGCTGGAATGGCTCGGCACGCCGGAAGCCCGCTGACTCCGGACTCAGGCCATGGTCGTGTGCCACACGATGGCGGCGGCGAGCGCACCCGCGCCGTTCAATGACCAGTGCAGCGCGATGGGCGCGATCAGACTGCCGCTGCGGCGACGGAGCCAGGTGAACACGACGCCCGCGGCCGCGGTCGCGACCACCGCCGCGAGGATGCCGAGCACCTGACCGAGGACGCCGCCGCCGAGGAAGCTGGACAGCCCCTTGTTTCCCGACGTCAGTCCCAGCGAAGACGCGATGTGCCAGAGACCGAACATCAGCGAACCCGCCGCGAAGACACCACGGGCGCCGTACACGCGGTCGAGGGTGCCGTGCAGCACGCCGCGGAACGCGAGCTCCTCGGGGATGACCGTCTGCAACGGGATGACGATCATCGACGCGATGAGCGCACCGGACAGGGTGGCGTACCGGTCGGCCATGAAGAAGGGGCGGGTGATCGGCAGGGCTGCGCCGATCGCCACGACGCCGATCACGAGTCCCATCGCCGCCAGCGCGTACAGCGAACCCTTTCGCCAGTGCCGGGGCGAGAGCCCCAGTTCTGCCCAGCCGAGCCCGCGGCGCCGCGTGAGAACGAGCAGCACGACAGCGGCGATCGGAACGGTGGCGATACTCGCCCACGCGGTGGTGAAGTGCGCGATCAGATTCGTGGCTGCGAGGACGACCACCACGATCGCGATGTCCAGGTAGGCATGCAGCACGGGACGCTTGGCGCGTGCACCGGACTTCTCGCCGTCGACAGTTCCGGCGTACTGGACTTCAAGGGTCATTCGGCCGGCCGATCTGCTTCGTGTACACGCATCAAGTCAAGTGTACGGATTCGCCTCCGAAACCTCTGTGAGCCACGCCACTGCGCAGGTCGAAGCATGCCCCCGCGTCACAGGGCCGCCGGAGCCCGCGGCTAGCCTGAATACGAACTTCACACAACCCGCTGTCCAGGAGATAGAATGGCCGACTTCCTCTACGAGGACTTGCTGCCGATCGGTGAGGACCCCACCGAGTATCGGCTGCTGACCACCGAGGGGGTGTCGACTGTCGAAGGACCCGACGGCCGCACCTTCCTGTCCGTCGAGCCCGAGGCGCTGCGGCTGCTCACCGAGACCGCGCTCCACGACATCTCGCACTACCTGCGCAGCGACCATCTGACGCAGCTCGCGAGCATCCTCGACGATCCCGAGGCGTCGGGCAACGACAAGTTCGTGGCACTCGATCTGCTCAAGAACGCCAACATCTCCGCCGCCGGCGTGCTGCCGATGTGCCAGGACACCGGTACCGCGATCGTCATGGGAAAGCGCGGCCAGCACGTCCTCACCCCCGGCGACGACGAGAAGGCCATCGCCCGGGGCGTCTATGACGCCTACACCCGGCTCAACCTGCGGTACTCGCAGAACGCGCCGATCACGATGTGGGACGAGAAGAACACCGGGAGCAACCTCCCCGCCCAGATCGAGCTCTACGCCGACACGGCGAGCGGGCACGAGAACGCCTACAAGTTCCTGTACATGGCCAAGGGCGGCGGCAGCGCCAACAAGTCCTACCTGTTCCAGGAGACCAAGGCGATTCTGAACCCGGACGGCATGATGCGGTTCCTCGAGGAGAAGATCCGCGCCCTCGGCACCGCAGCCTGCCCGCCGTACCACCTCGCGATCGTCGTCGGCGGCACGTCCGCGGAGTTTGCGCTCAAGACGGCCAAGTACGCGTCGGCGCACTACCTCGACGAACTCCCGAACGAGGGGGCGATCACGGGCCGCGGCTTCCGCGACCTGGAGCTCGAGGAGAAGGTGCTCGAGCTGACCCGTCAGATCGGCATCGGCGCACAGTTCGGCGGCAAGTACTTCTGCCACGACGTCCGCGTCATCCGCCTCCCCCGCCACGGTGCGTCACTGCCCGTCGCACTGGCCGTGTCCTGCTCGGCGGACCGGCAGGCCAAGGCGAAGATCACCCCCGAGGGCGTCTTCCTCGAGCAGCTCGAATTCAACCCCGGCAGGTTCCTCCCCGAGGTCACCGACGCCCAGCTCGACGCCGAGACCGACGGTGTCTCCGGCACCGGCAAGGGCGCGGCCGTGAAGATCGACCTCACCAAGCCGATGCCGGAGATCCTCGCCGAGCTGTCCAAGCACCCGGTGAAGACACGACTGTCGCTCACCGGACCGCTCGTCGTCGCACGCGACATCGCCCACGCCAAGATCAAGGAACGGCTCGACGCCGGCGAGGACATGCCGCAGTACCTCAAGGACCACCCGGTGTACTACGCCGGTCCGGCCAAGACCCCCGACGGCATGGCGTCCGGTTCCTTCGGACCCACCACCGCCGGTCGCATGGACTCCTACGTGGAGCAGTTCCAGGCCGCGGGCGGCTCGATGGTGATGCTCGCGAAGGGCAACCGCTCCAAGCAGGTCACCGACGCGTGCAAGTCGTACGGCGGCTTCTACCTCGGGTCCATCGGCGGTCCCGCGGCGCGTCTCGCCCTCGACTGCATCAAGAAGGTCGAGATCGTCGAGTACGAAGAGCTCGGCATGGAAGCGGTCTGGAAGATCGAGGTCGAGGACTTCCCCGCGTTCATCGTGGTCGACGACAAGGGCGAGGACTTCTTCGCCGGTGTCTCCACCCCCACCCTCACCATCGGCAAGCGCCCCGGCCTGTAGGCGGCTCCGCCGCCCGTGAGTGGTTGACGAGTCCCTGGACTCGTCAACCACTCACGGGTGCTACGCACCTACCGCGATCTCGATCACCGGATTCTTCGCCGGGTCGAGCCGGCCGAGGAGTGTGGTCAACGTGTCGCGGTCGATCGCGACGCAGCCTTCGGTGGTGGTGCCGTCCGTGACGTGCAGGAACATCGCCGACCCGAGACCCGGAATGCGGGCGGCGTTGTAGCCGATCGCGACCGCGTAGTCGTACAGCGGACCGGCCGCGTACAGGTTCTCACTGTTACCACCGGGGCTCGCATCCTGCCGGACGTGCGTGTTGTACGTCGGCGAGAGCGGATTCGAATCCCACCAGTCCCGCCGATCCGACTGGAAGTACGGCATCGCCGTCTCGGGGGCGGGCTGCCTGCCGAACGCCTGCGCCAGCGGAAAGACACCGGCCGGCGTGCGGGTGGAGAATTCGTTCGCCGCACCGATTCCTTCCCCGCCGACGTCGGCGGGGACGGGGCCCGCGAACACCTGCCACGTGCCGTCCGCATTCCGTTCCCACGCGGTCAGTTCGGCGACCACTGCCCCCGCGGACGGGGCGTAGACCGTGATCACCTGGTCCGAGGCGCCGGAGAAGACCGCTCGGTCCGGGGCCGCGGAGGCGCCGGGTACCAGCACCAGCCCGATCAGAGCCACCATCAGTCCCGCCAACCACAGTCGACCCACCCGTAACGTCGTCATGGGGCGAGTGTTCCATCCTCGGGCACTCGTCGCGAGATTTTCCCTCCCCGCTGCTACACGCGGCAGAGGATCTCGCTGTGCAGGAGCGCGAACCAGCCGTCGTCCTCCCGCACCCACGAACGCCAGCCCGCCGCGATGCGTTCCAGGTCCGCCGCGGTAGCGAGCCCCAACTCGAGCGCCCGGTCCGCGTAGTTCGACTGCAGCGAGCGATCGGCCCAGGACCCTCCCCACCACTCGCGATCCTCGTCGGAGGAGAAACACCACGTGCTCGCAGTGTTCACGACGTCGCCGAGACCCGCCTCGTGCGCCCACGCCCGCAGGCGGCGGCCCGCGTCCGGTTCACCACCGTTCGCCCGCGCGATGGCCTTGTACAGCGTCAGCCATTCGTCGAGTGCCGGTGTCGCCGGAAACCACGTGAAGGTGCCGTAGTCCGCGTCGCGGGCGGCGACGATCCCGCCGGGCCTGCACACCCGCTTCATCTCGCGCAATGCCTGCACCGGATCTCCGACGTGTTGCAGGACCTGATGTGCATGCACGACATCGAAGCTGTCGTCGGGAAAGTCGAGGGCGTGGACGTCGGACACGACGGTCAGGGTGTTCGGGACTCCCCGCTTGGCGAACTCGTTCCGGGCCAGGGACAGCGCCTCATCGGTCATCTCGACGGCGGTGACGACTCCGGGAGCGACGAGTCCCGCGAGGTCGGCGGTGATCGTGCCCGGCCCGCACCCGACGTCGAGCAACGTCATGCCTGCGCGCAGGTGCGGGAGCAGGTAGCCGGCGGAGTTCTCGGCGGTGCGCCATCGATGGTTCCGCAGCACCGATTCGTCGTGTCCGTGGGTGTAGACCGTCTCGTCGCCGTTCATGCCTCCGACGCTAGCAACCTCGACCAGATAATGGGATCATCATCTCACCATCCAAGATCGCGGGAACCCCGGTCGCGGCAGGTCGTGAGTGTTACGTTGTTGCACACCAACAGGCAACCGAGGGACTGCCATGACTTTCAGCCTCGCTCTCACTCCGGCGCAGAAAGACCTCGTCGAGCGGACGCACGCCTTCGCGGAGAATGTGATCCGGCCGGTGGCGGCCGAGCACGACCGCGCGCAGGAGTTCCCGTGGGACGTTCTCGAGAAGGCCGCACAAGAGGGCTTCTACAGTCCGCTGTTCTACCGCGACCTCATCGGCGACCCGACGGGACTATCTCTTCCCCTGTTCATGGAGGAGTTGTTCTGGGGTTGCGCCGGAATCGGGCTGGCCGTCGTGATGCCCGCGCTGGCGCTGTCGTCGATCGGGCAGGCCGCGACGCCGGAGCAGATGCTGCGGTGGGCGCCCGAGTGCTTCGGCGAGCCCGGCAACCTGAAACTCGCCGCACTGTGCATCTCGGAACCCGAGGGCGGCAGCGACGTCCGCAATCTGCGGACCACCGCGACGCGCGACGGCGACGAGTGGGTGATCGAGGGGCACAAGATGTGGATCGGCAACGGGGGAATCGCCGACGTGCACGTCGTGAACGCCACCGTCGATCCGGATCTGGGCCATCGCGGGCAGGCGCTCTTCGTGGTCCCCGGCGGAAGCCCAGGCATCGAACTCGTCCGCAAGCTCGACAAGCTTGGCTGCCGCGCGTCGCACACGGCGGAACTGAAATTCCATCAGGTTCGGGTGCCCGCCGACCATCTGCTCGGTGGCGACGACAAGCTGCAGAACCGCATGCGGAAGGCCCGCGAGGTGCAGGAGGAGGTGGCCACCGGCGCGCCGCGACGGAAATCTTCCACCCTCGGCACGTTCGAGCAGACCCGCCCCATGGTCGCAGCTCAGGCGCTGGGCATCGCCCGCGCCGCGCTCGAATACGCCACCGAATACGCGAACCGCCGGGAGGCATTCGGCGGCCCGATCATCGACAACCAGGGCATCGCGTTTCCGCTGGCCGACCTCGCGACCCAGATCGACGCCGCGCGACTGCTCACGTGGCGGGCGTCGTGGATGGCGGCGGCGGGCGTGGAGTTCCGCCACGGCGAGGGCTCGATGGCGAAACTCGCGGCGTCGGAGGTCGCGGTGAAGACCACGGAACGCGCACTGCAGACGATGGGCGGGTGGGGGTACATCAGCGACCACCCCGTCGAGAAGTGGTACCGGGACGCCAAGCTGTACACCATCTTCGAGGGCACCAGCGAGATTCAGCGGATGGTGATCGGGCGCGCTCTCGGCGCCGCGGACGGCGCCCCGCCCCTGCACTTCGATCAGCCGACCGAGGGATCCGCGTTCAACCGGCGGTTTGGCAGGGGCACGTCCGTGCGCACGAAGGCAGGCGAATTCGCGATGTCGATGAAGGACCGGATGCCCGAGTCCGCGCAGCGACTGGCGATGAAAATCCTTGCTCCACCGAAGAAGTGAACCCTGTGAGATCAGGTCCAGAGAGCTGCCACCAGTACGGTGACGATGCCGAGCCCACCGACCACGTGGACCAGGTTCGGGTTCTCCTGCCCCTTGTTCTGCTTGCCCCGGACGATCTCGGCGAGCGCGACCACCACCAGTGAGAGCAGAAGCTTCACACCGATCTTGACGTGGTTGTAGTCCTTGTCCAGTGCGGCCTCGCCGAGCCCGACCAGGATCAGTCCCGTCACGAACTGGAGCCGCGCACCCCACACCATGACCTCGGAGATCCGCGGCGCCCCGAGCACCGCGAAATAGCCGCCGACGAGGGCGGCCATGCCGAGCAGGTGGCAGACGAAGACGAGGTTGTAGACGACGGTCATCTCCGCAGCCTAGCGACCTGCCCGGTCAGCCGGATACGATTCCCGCCTCGATCGCCGCCTCCCGGTACGACGCGGCCAGCGTGGCGACGGTTTCGTGGGCGTTGAGCCCGCTGGGGTTCGGGACCAGCCACAACTCCGCGCCCTCGAGGTCGCGCGGCTGCTTGCCCTTCTTCGCGGCACGCTCCCCGAAAGCCGTGCGATAGGCGGTGATTCCGGCGACGGCGACCACCCGGGGAGTGGTGTCGCGGACCACGGTGCGCAAGCGCTCGGCGCCGACGGCAAGCTCCTCACCGGTCAACTCGTCCGCCTTCGCCGTGGCGCGCGGGGCCAGGTTGGTGATGCCGACGCCCCGCTCGATCAGGTGCTCGCGATCCGCGTCCGACATCCCTGCCGTCGGATCGATCGGACGCTCGATGATCTCCGCGGCCAGCAGAGCCGGATAGAAACGGTTGCCCGGGCGCGCGAAATGCGCCCCCGTCGCGGCCGTCCACAGTCCCGGGTTGATCCCGACGAACAACAGTCGGCAGCCCGGTCCGATGAGGTCCGCAACCTCGGCATCGCGGAACGACTCCAACTCCGCACGCGTGAAGCTCACAGTCGGCCCGCCTCCGTCAGCCCCGCGACGGTGTCGGCCAGGGTCTCCGCCGAATCGCGGTACTTCACACCCAATTCGCTTTCACTCGGCCGGTCGTCGGTGTCCGGCATTCGCGTGTAGTACTCCATCGCGGCCTCGGAGATCGGGGTGTCGATGTGGACGAACCGGTCGACGGTGTCGACCAGCCTGCCAACCAGGCGCAACGCTACGTCCGGAACGGGGAACACCCCCATCCATTTGCCCGTGATCACGCTCAGCATCTCGGAGATCCCCGCGATCGGAATCCGGGGACCACCGAGCATGTACCGGCGGGCGCCGCGCCCCGGCTCGAGGAGGGCGGCGTGCGCGCTCGCCACCTCCCGGACGTCGACCATCGTCCACGCGGCGCTCCGCCCTGGCAGACCCCGAAGGTGGACGGCGGCCTCGACTGCCTGGGCGGCCTCGCCGAACTGGTTCCCGGCCGGCGGGCCGACGATCATGCCCGGATAAGTGATCGCGATCGGTGCGCCGTCGGCCTGAAGGTCGCGAGCGTACTGCTCCACACGCGCCTTGCTCCGGCCGTAGGCGTCGGGAGGCCCGCACACCGGCAGGTCTGGAGTGAGCATCCGGGCGTCGGGCTGGAACAGTGCGGCGATACTCGAGACGTAGACGATCGGGTCGAGGCCCAACTCGACCGCGGTTCCCAGCACGTTCTGTGCGCCGGCCAGGTTGGTCTGCAGCATCTCCTCCGCGCGGCGCGGGTCGACCGCGACCACGGCCGCGGCGTGGATGACGGCGTCGCAGCCGTCCAGCGCGCGGCGCACGGACTCGGCGTCCGTGATGTCACCGACCACGTGATCGGACGTGTCGAGTCCGAGTGCCGCGGCACTGGTCACGAGGCGAGCAGGATCCCGCACGAGGAAGCGCACCCGGTGGCCGGCGTCCACCGCCGCCTTCGCGCTCCATGCCCCGACGAAACCTGTTCCCCCCGTGACCAATACCAGCAACGTGAACTACACCGTCCTGGCGAGACGGTTGGCGAGCATGGTGGTGAACCGGGCGGGATCCTCGAGTTCGCCGCCCTCGGCCAGCAACGCCATCCCGTAGAGCAGCTCCGCGGTCTCCCCCAGCGCCGGATCCTCGTCGCGTTCGCCGTGCGCCTCCCGCAGCCCGGTGACGAGCGGGTGGGTCGGGTTCAGCTCGAGGATGCGCTTCGTGACGGGAACGGGCTGCCCGGACGCCCGGTACATCCGCTCGAGTGCCGGCGACATGCTGAACGCGTCGCCGACGATGCAGGCCGGTGACGTGGTCAGCCGCGTCGACAGCCGCACCTCCTTGACCTGCTCGCTCAGCGCGTCGGCCATCCAGGAGAGCAGGCCGGCGAAGTCCTTCTCCTGCTCCTCCCGCTCCGACTCGTGCGCCTTCTTGTCTTCCTCGGTGTCGAGGTCGACCTCCCCCTTGGCGATCGACTGGAACGACTTGCCGTCGAACTCGGGGACGGCACCGACCCACATCTCGTCCACGGGATCGGTGAGCAGCAGCACCTCGAAGCCCTTCGCGCGGAACGCCTCCATGTGCGGTGAACTCTCGAGCAGCTGCCGGGATTCACCGGTGGCGTAGAAGATCTGGTCCTGACCGTCCTTCATCCGCGCCACGTAGTCTTCGAGCGAGGTCAGCTCGTCCTCGCTGTGGGTGGACGCGAACGACGAGATACCCAGTAGCACCTCCCGATTGTCGGTGTCCGACATCAGGCCTTCCTTGACCGCACGGCCGAACTCCGCCCAGAACGTGCGGTAGTCGTCGGGCCGCTCGGCCTTCAGGTCCTTGATCGTGGTGAGGACCTTCTTGGTGAGCCTGCGCCGGATCGCGCGAATCTGCCGGTCCTGCTGAAGGATCTCACGAGACACGTTGAGGGACAGGTCCTGAGCGTCGACCACACCCTTGACGAAGCGGAGGTACTCCGGCATCAGCTGATCGCAGTCGTCCATGATGAAGACGCGCTTGACGTACAGCTGCACACCCGTCTTCCCGTCCCGCATGAACAGGTCGAACGGGGCGTGGGACGGGATGAACAGCAGGGCCTGGAACTCGAACGTGCCCTCCGCTTTCATCGGGATGACCTCGAGCGGATCGTCCCAGGCGTGGGCGATGTGCTTGTAGAACTCCTTGTACTCTTCTTCGGAGACGTCGTCCTTCGAGCGCGCCCACAGCGCCTTCATCGAGTTGATCGTCTCGGACGTCGTGGTGACCTCGTCCTCGCCGTCGCCCTCCGCGGGGACCGTGCGCTCGACGTTCATCCGGATCGGCCACGCGATGAAGTCGGAGTAACGCTTGACGAGTTCCTTGATCTTCCGTTCCGACGTGTAGTCGTGCAGGTGATCCTCGGCGTCCTCGGGCTTGAGGTGCAGGGTGACGGAGCTGCCTTGCGGGGCGTCGTCGACCGCCTCGATCGTGTAGGTGGCCTCGCCGCTCGACTCCCAGCGCGTGGCCTCGCTCTCGCCGGCCTTCCGCGTCAGCAGCGTGACCTTGTCGGCGACCATGAACGTCGAGTAGAAGCCGATGCCGAACTGTCCGATCAGTTCCTCGGAGGCGGCGGCGTCCTTCGCTTCCTTCAACTTGCGGCGCAGGTCTGCGGTGCCGGACTTGGCCAGCGTGCCGATGAGGTCGACGACCTCCTCGTGGGACATGCCGATGCCGTTGTCGCGGACGGTGAGCGTGCGCTGCTCCGCGTCCACCTCGATCTCGATGTGCAGATCCGACGTGTCGACGTGGAGTTCCTTGTTGCGGAAGGCTTCGAGCCGCAACTTGTCCAGCGCATCGGAGGCGTTGGAGATGAGCTCCCGCAGGAACGAGTCCTTGTTGGAGTACACCGAGTGGATCATGAGGTCCAGGAGTTGGCGGGTCTCCGCCTGGAACTCCAGTTGTTCGATTTTCGTGCTCACTTCGATTCCCTTCGACAGCAGAACCCTCGACACCAGATTCGTCGTCGGAATGATAGCCCGCGGCCGAATACCGGATTCATCGCGGCGAGAGGTCAGGATCCCGCCGCACCCGCGCCGAGACGGTCAGCCGGCGGCGTCCTCCTTCAGGGTGTGCGCGACCAGCGCGTTGGCGTGGCCGTGACCGAGGCCGTGCTCGGACTTCAGCCAGCTCACCAACTCCATGTGCTTGGTCAGCTCGGACGACCGGATGAGCGTCTGCCATTCACTGATCGGCCGACCGTACTTCTCCTCGATCGACGGGAAATAGGACGCGGGGCCCTTCACTGGTTCAGCCATGCGCGACAGGCTACCGGCACCCGCCGACACATACTGTCCGACAAGCATCTTCGGATGTCGCGCCCTCGCCGACGCCGACGTCCGTAAGCTGACTGCATGGAACGAACATCGGCAGGATGACGTCATGGCGGAGCTGATTCTGGGGCCACTGCTGAGACATGTCGGCACGAGCGACGCGACGGTGTGGGTCGAGACGTCGGAGGCGTGCACCGTCCGGGTCCTCGGCCACGAGGAACGCACGTGGAACGTGTCGGGTCACCACTATGCACTCGTCGTCGTGGAGGGTCTGGAGCCCGGGTCGACCACCCCGTACGAGGTGACCCTCGACGGCCGCCCGGTGTGGCCGTTACCGAGTGCCGTCCCGTCGGTGATCCGCACGCTCCGGGAGGACGACGACACGCTCGTCCTCACGTTCGGGTCGTGCCGGTTCGCCACGATGTCCACGACGGAGGGCAACCGGCATCTCGGCGCCGACGCCCTGGACGCGTACGCGGTGCGGATGGCCGAACAGTCCCCGGACCAGTGGCCCGACGCCCTGCTGTTGCTCGGGGACCAGGTGTACGCCGACGAACTCTCCCCGGAGACCGAGGCCCGGGTCGCCGAGATCCACGACGTGAACGAACCACCGGGGCCGCAGGTGCGCAATTTCGAGGAGTACACCTGGCTCTACGCCGAATCGTGGACGGACCCTCAGGTGCGCTGGCTGATGTCGACGGTGCCGACGTCGATGATCTTCGACGACCACGACGTCCGGGACGACTGGAACACCTCGGAGTCCTGGCGCGCCGAAATCGAGGCCACGTCGTGGTGGGAGGAGCGCATCGTCGGCGCGCTGTCCTCGTACTGGGTCTACCAGCACCTCGGGAACCTGGCGCCGAGCCACCTCGCCGAAAACGAACTGTACCAACGCGTTCGGAAGCACGGCGGTGACGTCGAGCCGATGCTCCGCGAGTTCGCGTCGGCCGCCGACGAGGAAGCGGACGGGGCCAAGGGCATGCAATGGTCGTATCGCCGGGACCTCGGGGCCGCGAGGCTGCTCGTCATCGACTCGCGGTGCGGTCGCATCCTCTCCGGCGGTCGCCGCGAGATGGTGTCCGACCCCGAATTCGCGTGGATCGAACGTCAGACCGAGGGCGACTACGACCACCTGCTCGTCGGGACGTCACTGCCGTGGCTGCTGCCCCGCGCCCTTCACGACCTCGAGTCCTGGGACGAACGGCTCGCCGCCGGGTCCCGCGGCCCGCGGGTGGCGGCCGTGGCGGAGAAGATCCGGCGGGGTGCGGACCTCGAGCACTGGGCGGCGTTCCGTGACTCGTTCGACCGGCTGGCCCGCCTCTTCGCCGAGGTCGGCGCAGGCCGCAAGGCCCGGCCGGCCGGCCGGGCGCCGTCCACCATCTCGGTGCTGTCCGGCGACGTCCACCACGCCTACGTCGCGCAGGCGCACTACGCCGAGAAGCTGCAGTCACTGGTGTATCAGCTGACGTGCTCGCCCCTGCACAACTACGTTCCGGCCGCCATGAAAGTGACGTTCCGGATCTCGTGGCGGCGCGCCACCGAGCGGACCGTGCGTTTCATCCTCGGCCGGGTGTCGCGGGTGCCACCCGTCCCCATCGACTGGTCGAAGGTCGCCGGACCGTTCTTCGGCGATCAGGTCGCGACGCTCCACCTGAACGGACGGGCCGCCCGCCTCGTGATGGAACAGGCACGCAACGACAGCGACGGCACGCCCCGCTTCAAGACCATGACCGACCTCGAGTTGACGACGGGAAACGACTACTGACGCTGCTCGGCCGTCGACTTCAGCTGCGCGAGCCCCTTCTCGAAGTCCTTGCCCACCATCTTGTCCATCGGGAAGAGGACTCCCACGATCTTGAAGAAACGGTTGGTCTTACCGGTCATCTGCCAGCGGACGGTGGTCCCGGCGCTGTTCGGCTCGAGGAGGAACGTCGTGACGTTGTCGGCCTTGAACGGTTTGAGGAACTTCAGGTCGAGCACGACCTTCGAACCGGGCACCGACTCGGTGATCACCATCGACCCCGCCCCCGCCTTGCGATTGCCCTCCCAGGCGTAGGCGGCGCCGACGCCCGACTCCGGGCCGGAGTACGTGCGCTTCAAATCGGGATCGACGTTCTCCCACGGCGACCACGACTGCCACTGCCGGAAGTTGTCGAGAAGCGGCTGAACGACGTCGGGGCTCGCATCGATGACGGTGGAACGTTCGACGAGGAAGTCGTCCGAGGCCATGCCGGTCTCCATTCGGTAGCGGGTGTGGTGGAACGAGGTCGCGCCCACCTGTCCAGGTGGAAGATAACGCCTCGCCGGCGGTCGCGCGCGCGGTATCGTCGGGAGCGACCCAACGACAGTGCTGTGGTGGGGGTAGCAGTGACGACCGAGACGGATCTGATCCGCAATATCGCTCTGGTGGGACATCAGGGTAACGGGAAGACGACGCTCGCGGAGGCGATGCTGTTCCGCGCCGGTGTCGTCACCCGGCCCGGACGCGTCGAGAGCGGTAACACCGTGCTCGACACCCAGCCGGAGGAACACGACCGCACCCAGTCGCTGACGCTCGGCCTGGCCTCCTTCTCGTGGGGCGACTACCGGATCAATCTCCTCGACCCGCCGGGCTACGCCGATTTCGTCGGCGACGCGATGACCGCGCTCCGGGTCGCGGACGTCGCCGTGTTCGTGATCGACGGGGTCAGCGGTCTGCAGGTGAACGACGAGTTGCTGTGGCAGGTGGCCGGCGAGCGATCCATCCCGCGCATCCTGTTCGTGAACAAGATGGACAAGGAGCGGGCATCGTTCGATGTCGTCCTGGCCGGGATCCGCGACCATTTCGGGTCCGGAGTCGAGCCGGTCGACCTGCCCGTCGGCGAAGCGTCGGCGTTCACCGGGGTCGCCGATCTCCTCACCGAGCACGTCATCCTCTACGACAGCGGGTCCGCGAACACGAGCGACGAACTGCCCGCCGACATCGCCGACCGCGAGCACGAACAGCATGAGCATCTCGTGGAGGACGTGGTCGAGATCGAGGACGACCTGCTCTCGAAGTATCTCGACGGGGAGGACATCTCCGTGGCCGAACTCGAGCACGCCCTCCGCGCGGGTTTCGCCGCGGGCTCGCTGTGGCCGGTGCTGTGCGGGTCGGCCGTCGATGCCATCGCCGTCGACCGGTTGCTCGACTTCGTGTGCCGGATCGCGCCCGCACCGTCGGAGGTCCCCGGCATCGAGGTCGTCGGCGACGGGGTCGCGGAGGTGCGGTGCGATCCGTCCGGAGACCCGCTCGCGTACGTCTTCAAGACGCAGACCGACGAATACGTCGGACAGGTGGCGCTGTTGACGATCCTCTCCGGCACCGTGCATGCCGACGACATCCTCGTCAACCAGCGCACCGGTGCGAAGGAGCGCCTGCACAACCTCCTTCGCGTCCTCGGCAGCAAACACACCGCGATCGACACCGCGGAGGCGGGCGACATCGTCGGCGCCATCAAGCTGACCGACGTCTCGACGGGCGACACCCTCGCGCCGATCGGCTCGTCCCTCACCGTGCCCCCGATCGTGCACCGGCGTCCCGTCTACGGAATCGCCGTGGCCGCCGAGAGCGCGGGCGACGAGGACAAACTGGCGACCGCCCTGGCGGAGCTCGTCAGCGACGACCCGACGCTGGAGGTGACCCGCGACAGCGAAACCCATCAGACGGTGGTCCGGGGCGCCGGCGACGTGCACGTGCAGGTGGCGCTGACCCGATTGAAGCGGCGGTACGGCATCACCCTCCAGACCGAACCGGTCAAGATCGCCTACCGCGAGACGCTGCTCGGCACCGTGGAGACGGAGGGCCGCCACAAGAAGCAGAGCGGCGGCCACGGCCAGTTCGGGGTGGCGACCGTCCGCTTCGAGCCGCTCCCCCGGGACGAGGGCTACGAGTTCGTCGACGAGACCCGCGGTGGCGTGATACCCAAGTCCCTCATTCCCGCCGTCGGCAAGGGAATCGCCGAATCGATGGGACGCGGAGGCCGGCACGGATTTCCGCTCGTCGACCTGCGGGCCACCGTTCTCGACGGCAAACATCACTCGGTCGACTCCGACGATTTCAGCTTCCGGATGGCGGGGGCACTCGCCCTCCGTGCGGCCATCGACAAGGTGGGCACTCTCGTCCTCGAACCCGTCGACCACGTCGAGGTCACGGTGCCGTCGGCGCTCCAAGGTGACGTGATGGCGGATCTCGGACGGCGGCGCGGCCAGATCGAGGGCACCGAACCGGCAGGGGACGGCGAGATCACCGTGATCGCGTCGGTGCCGACGAGCGAGGTCACCGACTATCCGGTCGCCCTGCGCTCGATGACACACGGGCGTGGTCGTCTCGCCCTGAGTTTCAAGTGCTACCAGGAGCGGCCCGAACCGCGCTGACAGTGAACGCTTCGCGAGCCGCCGCTAGTGCTCGCGACCGGTCCGCAGCCGCGCGGCGAGTTCCGCGCGGCTGCGGACCCCGGCCTTCGCGTACACCGATTTCAGGTGGTCCTGGACGGTGTTCACGGTGATGCCGCGGCGGTCCGCGATCTCGGACGTCGCGTAGCCGGCCATCACGTCGGCACACACGTCACGCTCGCGTGCGGTCACCGCATACGCCGCGAGCAGCAGTCCCGTGAGCTCACCGCCGACCGCGGGTTCGAGGGTGACCACCGTCTGCGGTTCGCCGCCGCCGATCAGGGCCGTGGCGCGCACCAGAATCCAGCCTCCCTCCGCATCGCGGACACGCGCCTTGAAGATCCCCGAACCGCTCGACCGCGCCCCGAACGTGGCGGCCCGCAACACAACGGTCAGCCGTCCCGGGGCCACCGCGTCGAAGCGATCCTGCCAACCGCGGGCAGCGGCCGTGAGCGCAACCGGATCGCCGGCGGCATCGGTCAGCACCACCGCCGGACCCTGGTCACCGCCACCGGAGATCGCCGGGGCGTGCACGGACGCGGCCCGTGTCGCGACCGCCAGGCCGGGGGCCACGAGCGTGAGGAACTCGAGCTCACGGTCGGTGAAATCCGGCCCGGACCGCACGAATCCGGCTGCGCCCCAGCACACGCCGTCGACGCGGAACACGAGGCGGACCTCGCTGCCGAGCCCCAGCGGCGCCCACACCGCGCCGTGACGAATGCTGTGCGCCACGTCTTCCGCGGGTAGGTCCGAGGCCCGCGCGACGGTTCGGCCACTGCGGGCGAGTTCGGCGAACGTGCCCGGATCGTCGCCGTTGTACTCGGATTCGGCGAGCAGCGGCTCGTACTGCTGCGGTATCCGGCTGCGCCCGCTGGTCATCGAACTGATCGCGAGTGTCTCCGGGTCGAGCATCGCCCAGCACGTCAGGTCGCTGCGCACCGTCTCACCGACCAGTTCGATGGCGCGCTCGTGCAGCTGCGTGACACCGGCGCCCGATCCCGCGACCGCAAGCACCTCCCGGCGCAACTTTTCCGCCCGGACCTCCAGCATGAACACAGTATGCGCTGGTCACAGGCACACCACCATCCCAGATTCCGGGGATGGGCAGCGGGGTGCGCCGGTTCTACCGTCGCAGTATGTCCACCCACGTTCACGTCATCAGAGCAGGCGACGGCAGGCACCTCACCGCACCGGACGCCGACATCACGGTCCTGGTCGGTGGCGATCACGCCGGCCGGGCGTACGAAGTCTTCCTCGTCGAAGCGTCCCGGTACGCACCGGACGGCCCGCTGCACGCCGAGCCGTGGTCGAAGTCCTACCACGTGCTGCGCGGCCGGATTCTCGTCCAGGCCGGAGACACCGGATACGAGCTCGAGGCCGGGGAAACCATCGCCATCGAGGCGGGAACGATGAATACGTTCACGGTCCTCTCCGAGTCCGCCGACTTCCTCCTCGTCACCGCCGGGGCGTCCAACAGCGGCTTCTTCGGTGATCTCGACGCGGTCGGCCGTGGCAGGCACTCGCCGGAGGAAATGGACCGGCTGCTGCACGAGGTCACCGATCGGTACGGCGTCGAACTCGCGACCGGGGCAGGTGCGCCGTGATCATCGTCGCGCAGATCGCCACACTGATCGCCGCAGGCGTGCACCTGCTGGCGTTCGTGTGGGAATCGTTCCTGTTCCGCAGGCCGTCGGTACACGAGGGCATCTTCCGCATTCCGAGCGGCGACGTGCCCGCCGCCCATCTATGGGCGTTCAACGTCGGTTTCTACAACCTGTTCCTCGGTTCCGGCGCCATCGCCGGCGTCATCCTGTGGTGGGCGGGCCACGACACTCCGGGTCGCACCCTCGTCGTCTACACCTGCCTCTTCATGTTCCTGGCGGGCATCGCCCTGGCCGTGTCGGACCGCATGGCACTCAGCCGACAGCGCGGCGACGGCGTCGTCGGCGCACTGTCACAGAGCGTGCCCCCGCTGGTGGCCCTGATCGCGCTGGCGATCGGGTGACACCCACGGCGTCCGATTGCCAGGAACTTCTCAGGGTCGACCGAACGGATCCTTATTCGCGGTCGGCATGATGGGAACCATGTCCCAGGTGACCGTTCTCGCCATCGGTGGCACCGGAGAGTCCCACCCCGACGACCACCGACGCCACGTCACCGGACTGTTGCGTGACGTCACCGACGCCCTCGACGACCGGTTCGCGTCGCGGTGGGTCGGCTATCCGGCGTCGTACGGGCCGGTCGCGGCGGGCGGACTGAGTTACCGGCAGAGCACCGAGGTCGGCGTCCGCCGCTTGATCGACGCCATGGAGGACGCTCCCGGACCGGTCATGCTGATCGGGTACTCGCAGGGATGCACCGTGATCCGTGAGGTGCTCGGGCAGATCGCCACCGGGGCCCTGCGCGCCGACAACCTCTCCGCGGTGGGTCTCGTCTCCGACCCCGAGCAACCCGCGGGGGTGGTACCGGGCTGCCGCGGGCGCGGTGTCGCGGGCGACGGCGCCCCGATCCCGGACTCGGTGCCGGTGCAGTGGATCGCGCACCCGGACGACATGATCTGCAATGCCAGCGAAGACAGCTATGTGCGCGACATCGCGGACCTCACCCGGTGGATGTCGTTTCGCGCGATGCGGACGTGGCTTGCGCAGACGTGGGAACTGATCCGCAACAACAGCTTCCAGAACGCGACCAAGACACGTGTCAGCCCTCGGCAGTGGCGCACCGACCTGCGCCGCCTGCGGACCGCGGCGATCGAGGTGCTCGGCTACCTTCCGCCGCGCCTCGTCTGGCGCGGTGTGCGCGTCGTCAACGCACGGGGCGGGCGGCACGTCGCGTACGCCAGCGAACCACTCGATGCGAGCGGGCTCACCGGATGCCAGATCCTCGCCCAGTGGCTGCAGGTGCGGGCGACGTTCGAACCGCCTCTGCGCGTCGCGGCGTAAGGGTCGCGCCGATCAGGCGTCACCGCGCGGACGCAGCGGAGTGAGCATCCGGCGGGGTGCACGCAGAGCCACGGCGACGGCATCGCTGCGGGGATGGACTGCCTCCCCCGGTCCCGGCGCGACCACCAGGTCCTCGGGGCCCGGGATCGTGCCGCAGTCGGGGCATTGCCCGAAACGATCGAGTTGCGTTCCGCACTCCGCGTGCGAGAACACGCGGCCCGGGTAGCTGCCGGGCGACACGTACTGCTCACCCCATTGCGAGAGCGCATAGATGCTCGGCCACAGAGCTTTTCCGGCCTCGGTGAGTTCGTATTCGGGATGACCGCCGTCTGCGACCCGGACGAGCACTCCGGCCTCGACGAGAGCGGTCAGCCGATCAGTGAGGACGGCGCGGGAGATGTCGAGATGGGCGAGCAGATCGCTGAAGCGGCGGACGCCGTAGAAACAGTCGCGCAGCACGAGCATCGTCCACCGCTCACCCACCACCTCGAGGGCGCGAGCGAGGTTGCAGTTCTGCTGCGAGTACCCGGTTCCCAGTGCCACGCCCACATGCTATCGCACCTCAGTCTTGTCACCAGACCAAATTAGTTCTAAGTTCAGTCTTGTGAACAGACCAACCGCGCTTGCCCCACCGATTCGCGCACGCTCGCCCCGCCCGGGGACCACACTGTCCGTCGCATCGCTCGGGACGTTCGTCGCCCTGGTCGCGTTCTGCGCCCCGCTGGGCAACATGCCCACCGTTGCCGCGGCTCTCTCGGCAGGCCCGGCAGCGCAGACGTGGATTCTCAGTTCGATGAGCGTGGGCCTCGCCGCGGTCCTGCTGACCGCGGGCGCACTCGCCGACGACTACGGCAGGCGCCGGGTGTTCCACTGGGGCGCCTGGCTTCTCGCGGTGGGCGCCGTGGTCGGCGCGGTCAGTCAGGAACCCGTCCTGTTCATCGTCGGGCGACTGATCCAGGGAGTTGCGGGCGCGGCATTGATCGCGGCCAGCCTCGGCGCCGTCGCACACGCCTTCACCACGCCGGCGGCGCGGGCGACGGCGAGCGGGATCTGGGGCGCGAGCGTCGGCGCCGGCATCGCCGTCGGCCCCGTCCTCGCGGGCCTCCTCGACCTCGCCGGGTGGTGGCGCGGCTTGTACTGGGCACTCGCCGTCGCGTCACTCGTGATCGGACAGGTCGCGACACGTGCACTGGCGGAATCACGCTCCGCCGTCCCGAAGCGGATCGACGTTCCGGGAGCGGTCACGCTGTGCGCCGCGATGGTCCTGGTGCTCGTCGCACTCGTCGAGGGCAGGCAGGGGAACACCGCCGCCACCGTGCTCTGCGGTGTCGGCGCAGCCGTGTTCACCCTCGCCTTCGTCGCGGTCGAGCGGCGGCGACCGTTCCCGATGCTCGACCTCGCGTTGTTCCGTCGACGCGACTTCCTGGCCGCCACCCTCGCGGCCCTCGCGACCGGGGCCGGCATCATCGGCCTGATGTCGTTCGCGTGCACGTTCCTGGTCAAGACGATGCACGTCAGCACGCTGGCCGCGGCCGGCGTGATCGCCCTGTGGTCGGGCACGAGTGTCGTGGCGTCGCTGCTCGCCCGCCGACTCCCCGCCCGGCTGGCCGGGTCGCCGCAACTCGTCATCGGACTCGCCGGCGTCGGCGTCGCCATGCTCACGATGACAGGCCTCTCCCCCGACTCGTCCCTGCTGCGCCTCGTCCCGGGACTGCTGCTCGCCGGCGTCGCCAGCGGGCTGCTCAACGCCGGCCTCGGCCGCCAAGCCGTCGCCAGCGTGCCCGCCGACCAGGGCGGACTCGGCAGCGGCGCCAACAACACCGCCCGCTACCTCGGCTCGTCCATCGGCGTCACCGTCGTCAGCATCATCGCCCTCGACCCGGCAGGCACCGTCGACGGCATGGTGTCGGGCTGGAACCATGCGGCCGTCACCACGGGGTTGATCTCACTCGTCGGCGCAGGAGTCGTCGGAGTGCTCGTGCGGGGAACCGCCGTCAGACGTTGAAGCGGAATGCGAGCGGCGGGCCACTCATGTGGTCCTACCTGGGCAAGTGCTGTTCCTGACGGCCGCTCTAGTCCCCTTGTAGCCCCATAGACACCTTACTGTCGGAGCGTGCCCGATACGATCCCCCAATGACAATCCGCGTCGAGGGGATCTCCGATGAGGCCGTGCGCCTCCTGCTGCTGATTGAGGAAGGGCACTTCCAAGACCTCAAAGCAATCGAGATCGCCCCCGCGTCGCTTACAAAAACGATGGCAGCCTTCGCGAACGCAGACGGAGGCGAAATCTACATCGGCATCGATGAGGTGACCGACAGCTGCGGGAAGACCTCCAGGCAGTGGCGCGGTTTCGCATCGCAGGAGGATGCCAATGGTCACATTCAAATATTCGAGACTCTATTCCCCCTCGGTGGCGAGCACCGCTACGAATTCCTTGAGTCCGAATCAGAAACAGGCAAAGTTTTGCACGTCGAGATCGATAAGTCAATATCGATCAAGTCCGCTTCCAACGGCAAGATCTACAAACGGCGAGGAGCCCAGAACCTCCCTGTCACCACCGAAGAAGACAAGCGCAATCTCGAGCGGACAAAGGGCATTACGTCGTTCGAGACGGAAACTGTTCCATATCCGGTGTCCAACATTGTCGAATCCAGTATCACAGCCAAATTCATGGAACACCAAATTCCAACCAACACACCGGAGGGATGGTTCAAAAAACAGCGACTAATCTCCCACGGAGACCTCGCCACTGTGGCAGCGATCCTCCTTTTCGATGATGAGCCTCAAATCGCACTCCCCAAACGATCCGGAATCAAGCTCTACCGCTACAGAACATCGGACGACGAAGGTTCGCGAAAGAATTTGGCATGGGATCCCATAACCATCGAAGGATCCGTCTACAACCAGATATACGCAGCCGTCGACAAGGTGGTTGGCGTCGTTGGCGATTCCAAGATCACCGACAGTGACGGGCTGCGCGAAGTGCAGTACCCATCTGAGACTATCCACGAAATCGTAACCAATGCAGTAATTCACCGCGACTACAGCATACTAGATGACATCCATATCCGAATCTTTGACAATCGCGTCGAAGTCGAAAGCCCGGGAAGGCTTCCCGCGCACATAACTCCTGCGAACATTCTCGACGAGAGGTACTCTCGAAACCCGACGATTGTTCGACTTATCAATAAATTTCCGGATGCGCCTAACAAGGACGTCGGCGAAGGGCTGAACACCGCTTTCGACGCGATGAAGTCGTTGAAACTCAAGGAACCGGTAATTTCCGAACGACCCAACTCCGTGTTGGTCGTTATTCGCCATGAACGCTTGGGGTCACCCGAAGAGATCTGCATGGAATACCTTGAGGACCATGATGAGATCAACAATAGGACACTACGTGCGCTTACTGGAATCGGATCCGAGAATGCAATCAAGCGAGTATTTAACCGCTTGATCGGCACCAAACAGATTGAACGAATTCCCGGGCGAAGTGGACCCGCGTCAGCGTACCGAAAGTGGACGGGACACTCTAACCCCTGATCGCGTGGACGTTCGCCGCGAACGCTGCGTTCATCGCGTTGGCGACGTGATCGCTGGCGTCCTCGTACAGGTGACCGTAGGTGTCCATCGTGATCTTGAACGAGCTGTGGCCCAAGCGCGCCCGGATCGCCTTGGCGGGGACTTTGGCCGCGATTAACAGCAGCCTTAGCGACCGTGCGAGTGTCCTTCGCCGTTGCGGAGACCTTCGCCCCCGCACCAGCGAACCGGCCCTTAGCGTCATGGCGGCACTTTCGTCGCCGGCTCACCGTCGGTTCCCCCCGGCGAGTCGGCCTGCCAGAGCGCGCAGATCGTGATCGTCTTCCGTCGCTGGCGACTTACCCCGGTACCGCCTCCCTAGCTCGGCGGCGCGTCTTCAAGACCGGGCGGAGTCAGGCCCGGTCCCCAGGAGTACTCGCTCGGCAAGGCCTCGGGGTCGCGGGGGCAGTGCTGCGGCCACCATACGGCCCACATCCGACAGTGCTCCAGCCTCACCGCCAGTGCCGGCAACCGGTGCTCAGCCGCTGGCTTGTAGCCCTTCTCTAGCCGTATCGGCTGCTGATCAAGCGGTGACCACATGATAGACAGCAGACGAGCAAAAACAAGCATTCACCAGCATATTCTTCATACTGGTGAGCGCCTGAGCTGCGGGAACTTAGCCCCACTAGACGTTGAAGCGGAACTCCACCACGTCGCCGTCGGCCATGGTGTAGTCCTTGCCCTCCATGCGGACCTTGCCCGCGGCCTTGGCTGCGGCCATGGATCCGGCGGCGACGAGGTCGTCGAAGGAGACGATCTCGGCCTTGATGAAGCCGCGCTCGAAGTCGGTGTGGATGACGCCGGCAGCCTGCGGGGCGGTGTCGCCCTTGTGGATGGTCCAGGCGCGCGATTCCTTGGGGCCCGCGGTGAGGTAGGTCTGCAGGCCGAGGGTGTGGAAGCCGGTGCGGGCGAGTGCGTGCAGGCCGGGCTCGGACTGTCCGATCGAGTCGAGCATCTCCTGCCGGTCCTCTTCGTCCAGTTCGAGCAGCTCCTGCTCGACCTTGGCGTCGAGGAACACGGCGTCCGCGGGGGCGACGGAGGCGCGCAGTTCGGCGACCTTCGCTTCGTCGGTGAGCACGGCCTCGTCGGCGTTGAACACGTACAGGAACGGCTTGGTGGTGAGCAGGCTCAGCTCGCGCAGCAGCGCGAAGTCCAGCTTGTCCTTCGCGCTGAACAGGGTCTTGCCCTCGTCGAGGACTTCCTGCGCCTTCAGCGCCTCCTCGTGGATGGGCTTGAGTTCCTTGTTCTTCTTCGCTTCCTTCTCCAGACGCGGCAGCGCCTTCTCCAGCGTCTGCATGTCGGCGATGACGAGCTCGGTCTCGATCACCTCGATGTCGGATGCCGGGTCCACGCGGCCGTCGACGTGCACGACGTCGTCGTCGTTGAACACGCGAACCACCTGACAGATGGCGTCGGCCTCGCGGATGTTGGCGAGGAACTTGTTGCCGAGGCCGGCGCCCTCGGAGGCACCCTTGACGATGCCGGCGATGTCGACGAACGACACCGTGGCGGGCAGGATGCGCTCGGAACCGAAGATCCGGGCGAGCTCGGAGAGCCGCGGATCCGGCAGTTCGACCAGGCCGACGTTGGGTTCGATGGTCGCGAACGGGTAGTTCGCGGCCAGCACGTCGTTGTTGGTCAGCGCGTTGAACAAGGTGGACTTGCCGACGTTGGGCAGTCCGACGATTCCGAGGGTAAGGCTCACGGTCGTTGGATTCTACGGCGTCGGCGACCGATCAACGACCATCGGCCTCACCAGCTGGAGGTATCGCTGTTCGCGACGAGCGCGATGATCAGGATGGCGTACCCGACGACGAAGACGACGATCAGCGCCACCCAGATCCACAGGGCGATCTTGCCGAGTGCCTTGGCACGGTCCGACGCGTACTGGGCGCCCTGGTAGTCGCCCATCGCCCACTTCGGGTAGACGTCGTGGACGTGGTTGAACGCCGCGAACGCGAGCGGCCAGAAGAAGAGGACGGCGGCCACCGCCCACCCGGCGTTCGAGGGCGGCAGCGGCGGCGGGCCGTACTGCCCCGGGTACGGCTGCGACTGCGCCGGCTGCTGTTGCTGCGTCGGGTACTGGTAGCCGTACGCACCCGTGTCGCCGGGCTTCGGCGGCACCGGATTGCTCGACGATTCCGGATTGATCGACTCCGACATGACGTCCCCCTGTCGTGGCAGCTGACCTCGTGCGTCCACTATCCCACCTGCCTCCCCACGTGAGTGGGAAAGTGCGCCGGAGTACGCGTCGGCACTCACGTGAGGTTCTAGTCTCAGCGAGTGACCCGCTGGTTGATCGTCCTCGCGTTATGGATCCTCGGACTGGGCGCTCTCGCCCTGACCCTCGGTGTGGCGACCGGGTGGTGGTTCGCCGCGGTCGTCGTTCTCGCGCTCGCAGCCCTGGGGACGTGGGATCTGCTGCAACGGCGGCACAGCATTCTGCGGAACTACCCGGTGCTGGGGCACGCACGGTTCCTGCTCGAGAAGATCCGCCCCGAGATCCAGCAGTACTTCATCGAATCGTCCACGGATGGAACGCCCTTCGACCGCGACACCCGCGACCTCGTCTACGAGCGCGCCAAGGGCACCCTCGCCGAGGAACCGTTCGGCACCGAGCGGGACGTGCACGCCGTCGGCTACGAGTTCATGGCCCATTCGCTGCGCGCCCGGATGGCGCCGCCCGAGCCGCCGACCGTCCGCCTCGGCGGCCCCGACTGCGAACGGCCCTACGACATCGCGCTTCTCAACGTGTCGGCGATGAGCTTCGGCTCGCTCTCCGCCAACGCCATCGAAGCCCTCAACGCCGGGGCCGCACGCGGCGGGTTCGCCCACGACACCGGCGAGGGCGCGATCAGCCCGTACCACCGCAAACGCGGCGGCGACCTGATCTGGGAGATCGCGTCCGGCTATTTCGGCTGCCGGACGGACGACGGCCACTTCGACCCCGGCAAGTTCGCCGAACACGCGGCCTCAGACCAGGTGAAGGCCATCTCGATCAAGCTGTCGCAGGGCGCGAAACCCGGGCTCGGCGGTGTGCTGCCCGGAGCGAAGGTCTCACGGGAGATCGCCGAGACCCGCGGCGTGCCGGCCGGACAGACAGTGATCTCCCCGCCCTCGCACACCGCGTTCTCCACCCCGAACGAGCTGATCGACTTCATCGTCACCCTGCGAAAGCTCTCCGGCGGCAAACCCGTCGGGTTCAAATTGTGCGTCGGATCGCGTACCGAGTTCCTCGGCATCTGCAAGGCGATGCTCGAACGCGACGTCACCCCGGACTTCGTCATCGTCGACGGCTCCGAGGGCGGAACCGGGGCCGGTCCAGTGGAATTCGAGGACAACATGGGCATGCCCCTGACCGAGGGGCTGATGCTCGTGCACAACGCGCTCACCGGCGCTGGACTGCGGAACCGCATCAAGATCGGCGCGTCCGGGAAGGTCGCCAGCGCATCCGACATCGTCAAACGGATCATCCAGGGCGCCGACTTCACGCTGGCCGCCCGCGCGATGATGTTCGCCGTCGGGTGCATCCAGGCGCAGATGTGCCACACCAACCGCTGCCCCGTCGGGGTGACGACGCAGGACCCGGCGCGAACCCGCGCACTCGACGTCCCCGACAAGGCGGCCAGGGTGTTCCGGTTCCAGAAGTCGACGGTGGCCGGCGCCCAGCAGATGGTGGCATCGATGGGTCTCGACAGCTTCGACCAACTGACACCGGCGATGCTCAACCGGCGGATCGACGGCGTCACCACCCGCACCTATGCGGAACTGTACGAGTGGCTGATGCCCGGCGAACTGCTCGAGGATCCGCCCTCGGATTGGCTCACCGACTGGATCGACGCCGATTCGTCTCGCTTCTGACGTCGTTTTTTCGTCGAACCGAACGTCGGCACAATAGGGTGACGGGGGCCACAAAAGATGTGGCAACTGTCGACGGCGTCACCCCTGGCACACAATGACGACGGGGGCGCTGGGAAGGAGTTCGCGATGGCCCTGAGAGCCGCCCCCGAATCCGAGATCGAGTACCTGAAAACGGATCCGGACCTGCCAGCGGTCGGCGTCGTGGACCGCACCCCCATCTCACCGGCGGCGCGGATCACGTTCGCCGTCCTCGGCCTTCTCGGCGGCATCGCCTGGGTGATGATCGCGTTCGTCCGCGGCGAGAACATCAACGCCGTCTGGTTCGTGGTGGCCGCCGTCTGCACGTACCTCATCGCCTACCGCTTCTACGCGCGGCTGATCGAGCGCAAACTCGTCCAACCCCGTGACGACCGGGCCACCCCCGCCGAGATCCTGGAGAACGGCAAGGACTACATGCCGACGGACCGGCGGGTGCTGTTCGGGCACCACTTCGCCGCCATCGCCGGCGCAGGCCCCCTCGTCGGCCCCGTCCTCGCCGCGCAGATGGGCTACCTGCCCGGCACGCTGTGGATCATCATCGGCGTCGTCTTCGCCGGAGCCGTCCAGGACTTCCTCGTCCTGTGGATCTCGACGAAACGCCGCGGACGCAGCCTCGGTCAGATGGCCCGCGACGAACTCGGCGTCGTCGGCGGTGTCGCCGCCATGATCGGCGTCTTCGTCATCATGATAATCCTCATCGCGGTGCTCGCCCTCGTCGTCGTCAACGCGCTCGCGGAAAGCCCGTGGGGTGTGTTCTCCATCGCCATGACCATCCCGATCGCCCTGTTCATGGGCGTCTACCTGCGGTACCTGCGCCCGGGCAAGGTCGCGGAGGTGTCGCTGATCGGCGTCGTGCTGCTGCTCCTGGCCATCGTGTCGGGCGGCTGGGTGGCCGACACCGGATGGGGCGCCGACTGGTTCACGCTCTCCAAGGTGACCATCGCCTGGCTGATGATCGCCTACGGTTTCGCCGCATCCGTTCTTCCCGTGTGGCTGCTGCTGGCCCCGCGCGACTACCTGTCGACGTTCATGAAGATCGGCACGATCCTCCTGCTCGCCATCGGCATCCTGGTCGCACGACCCACCATTCAGATGCCGGACGTCACCACCTTCGCGATCCAGGGCAACGGTCCCGCCTTCGCCGGATCGCTGTTCCCGTTCCTGTTCATCACCATCGCGTGCGGCGCGCTGTCCGGCTTCCACGCCCTGATCGCGTCCGGCACCACCCCCAAACTGCTGGAGAAGGAGAAGCAGACCCGCCTGATCGGCTACGGGGGCATGCTCACCGAGTCGTTCGTTGCGATCATGGCGCTCGTCACCGCGTGCATCATCGACCAGCACCTGTACTTCGCGCTCAACGCGCCGGCCACCCTCACCGGTGGGACCCCCGAGACGGCCGCTGCGTATGTGAACAGCCTCGGACTGTCCAGCCCGAACATCACCGCGGACACCCTCTCGCAGGCGGCGGCGGGCGTGGACGAGGAGTCCATCATCTCGCGCACCGGCGGTGCGCCGACGCTCGCGTTCGGCATGTCGCAAGTGCTCAGCCAGTTCCTCGGCGGCGCCGCCCTCAAAGCGTTCTGGTATCACTTCGCGATCATGTTCGAGGCGCTGTTCATCCTCACCACCGTCGACGCCGGTACCCGTGTCGCCCGGTTCATGCTGTCCGACTCGCTCGGCAACTTCGGCGGACCCGCCCGCAAATTCAAGGATCCGTCGTGGCGGGTCGGAGCCTGGGTGTGCTCGCTGGCCGTCGTCGGACTGTGGGGCGCCATCCTCCTGATGGGCGTCACCGACCCGCTCGGCGGAATCAACACCCTCTTCCCGCTCTTCGGCATCGCGAACCAGTTGCTCGCCGCAATCGCCCTCACCGTGGTGCTCGCCGTCGTCATGAAGAAGGGCCTCTTCAAGTGGGCATGGATTCCCGGCGTCCCACTCGTCTGGGATCTCATCGTGACCATGACCGCGTCCTGGCAGAAGATCTTCTCCGGCAACACCTCCGTCGGCTACTGGTCCCAGCACGCCGCGTTCAAGGAAGCGAAGGAAGCCGGCAAGACCAGTTTCGGTTCGGCCAAGACCCCGGAGGCCATCGACGCCGTCATCCGCAACACGTTCATCCAGGGCACCCTGTCCATCGTGTTCGCCGGACTCGTCCTCGTCGTCGTGGTGGCCGGCGCGCTCGTCTGCATCAAGGCGTTCCGGGCCGGTGGACTGCCGACCACCGAAGCGCCCGAGGAACCGTCGAAGATCTTCGCCCCGGCCGGATTCGTCCCCACCGCCGCCGAGAAGGCACTCGAAAAGGAATGGAACGAACTGATCGCTTCGGGCGCCGTCCGCGCGCCCGGTGCCGCACACACCCACACGGACAGGGCACATCACCATGATGAATAGGGTCGTGGGGGCCGTCCGGACCGCCTGGTGGTGGACCGGGTCGCTGATGGGCGACCACGACTACAGCAGATACGTCGAACACCTTCGCCGGAACCATCCGGACGCCGAGGTGCCGACCGAGCGCGAGTACTGGAAGGCGCGCTACGCGGACGCCGACACGAACCCGGGTGCCCGCTGCTGCTGACCTCACCGACCCGTCCCGGCGTCCCCCAGTACTGTCAGTACTGATCGGCTGAGCAGACACGGTGAGGGAGGACCATCTGTGACGGAGAAGGAAGCCCCGGCGCCGTCCGGGAGCACAGTCACGAAACCGGACCGCGGGCATCTCATCGGGGTGGGTGCGATGTGGGTGGCCAAATGGTCGCTGGTCCTCGTAGCCATCTCGCTGGGGGCCTTGTTGTTCGGGTGGATCATCGAAAAGCTGTGGGTGATCGTCCTCCCCGTGCTCCTGGCCGTCGTGGTGTGCACGGTGCTGTGGCCGCCGACACGGGCGATGACAAGACGGCGTATCCCCCCGGCGGCGGCCGCCGCGACGTCCCTCGTCGTGTTCATCGCCGTCGTGGCCGGAATCATCGCGGGCATCGTGCCGTCCGTCGTGAGCCAGGCCCCTGAGCTGGCCAACAAGGCCACCCAGGGCATCAACCAGGTGCAGGACTGGTTGAAGGGTCCGCCGATCAACCTGCAGGACGATCAGATCGACCAGGGCATCCACACCATCATCGTGAAGGTCCAGGAGAGTGGAACGGTCATCGCATCCGGTGTGTTCACCGGGGTCAGCACCGCCAGCTCCCTGCTGATCACGCTCGGCCTCGTGCTGGTGCTGTCGTTCTTCTTCATCAAGGACGGTCCGCGGTTCATCCCGTGGCTGCACTCCGTCAGCGGCGGCCGCGCCGGCCGTCACCTCGAAGTGGTGCTGGGACGCATGTGGGACACGCTCGGCGGGTTCATCAGGACGCAGGCACTGGTCAGCCTCATCGACGCCGTCTTCATCGGCGCCGGACTGCTGATTCTCGGTGTGCCTCTGGCACCGGTCCTCGCGATCCTGACGTTCATCGGTGGCTTCATCCCGATCGTCGGTGCGTTCGTCGCCGGCGCTCTCGCTGTGCTCGTCGCGTTGGTGGCCAACGGTCTCACCACCGCGGTGATCGTGCTGATCATCATCCTCGTGGTGCAGCAGATCGAGGGCAACGTGCTCCAGCCCGTTCTCCAGAGCAAGAGCATGAAACTGCACGCCGTCGTGGTTCTGCTGGCCGTCACCGCCGGTGGCTCCGTGTTCGGGATCGTCGGCGCCTTCCTCGCGGTGCCCGCCGCCGCCGTCGCCGCCGTGGTGGTGCGCTACATCGGTGAGCAGATCGACGAGCACAGCGCCGAAAGCAACATCGCCGACGCCGTCGCCGCGAACGAAGACCTCGACGATGCCGAACGGGAGGGCGTCACCGTCGATCAGGCCGCCGTCGCACCCAAGGCGGACTGAGCGGCGGTCAGCCGGCGACGACCTCCACGGTGGAGCCGGTGCGTCCGCGAATCACGTGCAGCCGGCTCGGGATTCGCTGACGCATCTCGTCGACGTGACTGACGATCCCGACCACCCGGCCGCCGTCACGAAGCTCGTCGAGCACACCCATCACCGAGTCGAGGGTGTCCGCGTCGAGGGTGCCGAATCCCTCGTCGATGAACATCGTGTCGAGGACGACGCCTCCCGACTCCGCCGCAACCACGTCGGCGAGACCGAGCGCCAGCGACAGCGACGCCAGGAACGACTCACCGCCGGACAGGGTCTTGGCCGAACGCACCACCCCGGTGTAGTCGTCGCGGATGTCCAGCCCCAGACCACCGCGGCGGCCCCGCGGACCGGCCTCGTCGCTGTGGACGAACTCGTAACGTCCCGCCGACATCCGGCCGAGCCGGGCGGATGCCGAGACCGCCACCTCTTCCAGCCGGGCCGCCAGCACATACGACCGCAGCGACATCTTCCTGGCGTTCTGGCCACGGCCCGCGATCACCTCCGCGAGCGCCGCCAGCTCCTCGTGCGCGGCCTGCATCGGCGCAATCGCCTCGGCGGCCTTGTCGAGCTGACCGACGAACCGTTCCAGATCGAGCAGGCGGCGCTCCGCGTCGGACGCCGCCGCGACGGCGACGTTCACCACCTCCGCGGCCATGTCGTGCGCGTGCTGGACGGACGCCAATTCCACGGGCTCCGCCTCGGCGACGGCAACGACCTCGGGGTCGTCGAGCACGCTGCGCGCCCCGACCTCGGCGTCCCGCGCCGCGGCGAGGACGGCCTCGATCTCACCCTGGCGGGCGGCCGTCCGGACCGCGGTCACGGCGTCGGCAGTGCCGTCGAATCCGGCGTCCCCGGCGAATGTTTCGGCCTTGGCCACGAGTTCTTGGGCCGCCGACTCGGCTGCGGCACCGGCGTCCCGCGCGTCGAGCAGCTCGGATGCGGATTCGGAAAGGGCGTCGAGTCGTGCGCGACGAGCCTCCACGCTCGGGTCGTCGCCTGCGGCCTCGCTCACCCGGGCCCGGATCTCCCCGAGCTGTGTCGTACTCGCCGCAATCCTCTCGGCGACGGTGGCGGCGTCGACGCCCACGTCCCGCGACCGTTCCTGCAGGTGAGCCTCGCGGTCCCGCAGTTCGGTGAGTGTTGCGGACCGGCGCTCGACCTCACCGCCCAGCGCGGTCGCCTCCCCCACCGCCGTCTCCGCGGCGGTGAGGGCCTGCGCGAGTTCGTCCGCGTCACCGTCGCCGCCGCGCTGGACGAGCACGTCTATCGCGCGCTCCACCGCGCCCAGCTTCTCGGTCGCGGTCGTCAGCGCTGCCGCGGCCTTCTGCTCCGCGTTGAGGGCCTTGTCCTCGTCGGCTTTCGTGACCGACAGCTCGGACGGTTCGGCGGGCTGCGGGTGCTCGGGTGAACCACACACCTGGCACGGGACACCATCCTCGAGCGTGCCCGCCAGTTCGGCAGCCATGCCCGCGATCCGGCGTTGCAGCAGGTCGAGCCAGTGCTCCCGCGCGTCCTGATGCTTTCGCCGGGCATCGAGCACGCCGCGGTCGAGTCGATCCCGTTCGGTGCGGCGGGTGCGGAGATCCGCCGCCGCCGAGGCAGCGTCGGCTGCCCGGTCCCGGGCATCGACGAGGGCGGGCAGTGCGGCGCGGGCCTTTTGCGCCGAGTCGAGGGCTTTCTCCGCTTCCCGCAGAGCGAGAGGCAATTGTTCCCGCTCCCGGGACAGAGCGTCACCCGCCTCGGCGAGTTCGACCTGCCGGGCGCGCAGCCGCTCCAGTTCGACGGCGAGCCGGTCGGCGGCGACGGATTCGGTGAGTGCCCCGTCGAGGCGCACGATCTCGTCACGCCAGGCACGGATACTCGACCGGATGTGGTCCCGTTCGTCAGCGGTCGGAGGCCAGGTCAACTCCGCCACCAGATCGGCGCCGCCCACCGTCGAACGCAGACCGACCGTGATCGATCCGACGTTCCGCGCGGCGACCGCGGCCTTGGCGCGGGCGGCGTCGGCGTCGCGCGCCACGGTCGCGACCGGTTCGGCCCGGCGCGCATCCGCCAGTTCGGCGGCGAGGACCGCCCGCTGCTCGGCACCCGCGGCGTGGGCGTCGAGTTCCGTCTCGGCTCGTTGCCGGCGGGTCTGCAGTTCGAGGACGCGGCGCGCCTCCGTGAGCGCGTCACGAGCCACCTTCGCCTGACTCTTGGCTTTCTGCAGGTCGTCGGCGGCCAGGTCGCGGGTTTCGCGCGCCTCGTCCTCGAGCTTGTGGGCCCAGGTCACCGGATCGGCGTCGGCGCCGCCTTCGATGCCCGCAGCCGTCGCGACCCTCGCCAGCAGGACGTCGACGGCCCGTTGATGCTCGTCCAGGTCATGGGCGCTGGTGCGCCTGCGGTCGAGGAACCATTCCTCCACCGTCCCGAATCGGGTGGTGTCGAACAGCCTCTCCAAGAGCTGACCGCGTTCCTCGGTGTCGGCGCGCAGAAACTTCGCGAACTCGCCCTGCGGCAGCAGGACCACCTGAAAGAACTGGTCGGCGCTCATGCCCATCAGCCGCCCGACCTCGTCGGCGATGTCGGGGATCCGTGACAGGTTTTCGCCGCGACCGTCCAGCCAGGTGAGCGTGGCCTTCGCGTTCTCTTTGATGGTGCCCGACCCACGGCGCTTGGGGCGCTCGAACTCCGGGCTGCGGACGAGTCGCAGATGCCGGCCCGCGATCGTCGCCTCGAGCGTCACCGTCGGAACCGAACCGGCGGGCGCGTGGTCGGACAGGAGGCGTTTGCCGTCCTTCCGCGCCCCGGGCACCGTGCCGTACAGCGCAAACGCCACCGCGTCGAGGACCGTCGTCTTACCGGCTCCGGTATGACCGTGCAGCAGAAAGAGCCCGTCCGCGCCGAGCCGATCGAAGTCGACTTCCACCGATCCTGCGAACGGCCCGAAGGCTTCGACCTCGAGTCGATGCAGCCTCATGCCGTCTGTTCCAGCGCGACGACCTCGGCGGTGTCCTCGCCGGCCCGGTCGGCGAAGCCGAGTGCAGCTTCCACCAGCCGGATCTCGCCGGTCGACGGTTCGCTGCGCACGTCGGTGATGAAGCTGCGCGTGATCTGCAGATCGCTGCGACCGTGCACCTTGTCGCGGTAGCGCAGATCGTCGCTGCTGTCGGGGCGTTGCCACTCGAGGTGAACGGCGAACGGGAATCGCGTCTGAAGTGAGCGCATGGCGTCGACCGGACGTTCCGTGTCGGTGAGCACCGCCGACACGTAGCAGTCCTCGGCGTCGCGGAAACTGTCGTCCTCGAGCAACTCCTGCACCGTCCCCGTCAGTTGCCGGAGACCGCGGACCACCGGTAAGTCGACCCGGTCGACGGCACGCAGTCCGTCGGCGTCGAGATCCACCAGGTAGACCGCCTTGCTGTGGGTGCGCTCACCGAACGAGTACGGCAGCGGCGAGCCCGAGTACCGGATGTTCTCGGCGAGAGTCTGCGGCGAGTGGAGGTGGCCGAGCGCGACGTAGTCGACCCCGCCGAACGCCGAGGCCGACACCGTCTCGACGCCACCGACGGAGATGGATCTCTCCGACCCGGTCGCCTCGGCGCCCACGACGAACGCGTGGGCCAGCACCACGGACCTGGTGCGCGGACCGGTGTCGTTCCGCGCGTCGAGGTCGGTGCGGACCCGGTCCATCGCGGCGTCGAGGATCTCGGCGTGCGACCGAGCGGTCGGTACGTCCAGTTGCGCACGGGTGATCTCGGGCTCGAGATAGGGAATGCCGTAGAACGCGACGGGACCGTGCTCGTCCTCGAGCACGACAGGCGCGCCGATCCCGGCGACCGTCGTCATGAGGTGCAGCCCGCCGGCACGGGAGAACGCGGCACCCGCCCCGAGCCGCGCGGCGGAGTCGTGGTTGCCGGACGTGGCGACGATGACCGCGCCTGCGTTCCGGATGGCTTCGAATCCGCGGTTGCACACGGTGACGGCGTCCGCGCTGGGGATCGACCGGTCGTAGACGTCTCCGGGAACGACGACGACGTCCACGCCGTGCTCGGCGACGAGGGCGGCGATCGCCTCGAGCACATCGGCCTGGTCGGTGAGCAGGTCCACCCCGTGGAACGTGCGTCCGATGTGCCAGTCCGAAGTGTGCAGGATCCTCATGTCTCGAGACCGTAGAGCACCGTGCCGACAACCTCGAACACCTCGGCCGCGTGGCGTCCGAGCGATTCGACGTGTCGCTGGGGCGGTGCCCCACATGTTCGCTGGAGCGGTGCCCCACATGTCGCTGGGGCTGTGCCCCACATGTCGGTGGGTCGGTGCACCATGAGCCACATGAATGCACTCGCTGCACTCGGAATGCTTCTGGCGCTGGCCGCGGGCACCGCCCTCGGGTGGCTGCTGCACGCGGCGCGGAGTGGCGATCGGGCGGCGCGAGCGGAGGCACAGCTCGCCGCGCTGCGCGAGAACGAGGCCCTGCTGCGGCAGTCGCTCGGCGCGGTCAGCGAGGATTCCGCGCGCCGCCACTCGGGTGCGATCGGCGAGCAGATCTCGCGACTGGTCGGACCGCTGCACGAGGCCGTGGGCGCCCTGGCGGAACAGGTGGACCACGTCGAACGCAACCGGGTTCACGCATACGCCGGGCTCAGTGAGCAGGTCGAGGGCATGCACCGCACGTCACAGATGCTGTCCGCGCAGACGAACAGGCTCGTCACGGCGCTGCGGGCGCCGCAGATCCGGGGCCGGTGGGGCGAGATCCAGCTGGAGCGGGTGGTCGAACTGGCCGGGATGGTCCGGCACTGCGACTTCGACACCCAGGTGTCGAAGGAGGGTGTCCGTCCGGATCTGCTCGTGTACCTCGCGGGCGGCAAGCAGATCGTGGTCGACGCCAAGGTCCCGTTCGCGGCGTACCTGGACGCCGCGCAGACCGAAGATCCGGCGGCCCGCGAACAGCACCTCTCCCGGCACGCCCGGCAGCTGCGCACGCACGTCGACCAGTTGGCCGACAAGACGTACTGGGAGTCGTTCGACCCGACGCCGGAATTCGTGGTGCTGTTCGTGCCCGGTGATCCGTTCCTGGACGCGGCGCTGACCGCCGACTCCGGACTGCTCGAGCACGCGTTCTCGCGGAACGTGATCCTCGCCACCCCCACCACCCTCATCGCGTTGCTGCGGACCATCGCGCACACCTGGCGTCAGGAGGCGCTGTCTCAGGACGCCGCGAAGATCCACCAGCTCGGCCGGGAGCTGTATTCGCGGCTCGGCACGGTCGGCGCGCACCTCGACCGGCTCGGCTCACAACTCGGCAAGGCGGTCGACTCGTTCAATCTCACCGTCGCGTCGATGGAGTCCCGGGTCACAGTCACCGCCCGCAAGCTTCACGACCTCGACGTGTTCGACGGCGACGTCACCGAGGTCAGCGCCGTCGATTCGTGGCCGCGACGCACAAATCTCGAGGATCTCTCAGGCTCTACCGGTCACGCCAACGAGGCTAGTTAACAAGTTGCCGCTACTGTCGTTGTGTGTCTGCAACCCAACGTGCTCGCTCTGGGGTGCCGCTCGACAGGCGGTCGATTGTCCCTACGGTCCCCGGTCTCCCCTGGTGGGGTGTCATTCTCCTGGCCGTCGGAGTCACCTTTGTCGGATTCGCTGTCGATGCGGCTCGTGGCACCGAACTCACGGCTGCGTTCTCCACGTTCTACTTCCTCGGCTGTGTCCTCGCCGTGGCCGCTGCCGGCAATCGGGCGCTGTTCACCGCGATCGTCCAGCCACCGCTGATCCTGTTCGTCGCGGTGCCGCTCGGACAGAGCCTGATCGCGGAGGAGAACAGCACCGCACTGAAAGACCTGGCGATCAACGTCGCGTATCCGCTGGTCAACCGATTTCCGGTGATGCTCGCCGCCACCGTGGTGACCCTGCTGATCGGTGGACTCCGTCTCTTCCTGCTGCAGCAACGCAAGACCGGTCCCGCCCGCACGTCCGAGCGCCGACGCGCGCAGCGGACGCCACGCGCCGCCCGCCCTCGGCGCGCAGCCGAGGGGTCGGAGGAGTCTCCACCGCCGCGTCGGGCGCGTGAGAAGGACAGTGCACGGGCGCGTGACAGGGACGCTGCACGGGATCATCCCCGCTCGGCGCGTCGGGCTGCCACCCCACCGCCGCGCCGCTCGTCCTCGTCGGGCGGACGCACCACGCCCCCACCACCGATGGTCGACCGGGCGGCGCAGGCACCCCGCTCGGCACCCCCACGCACCACTCAGGCGCCGCGTTCGGTCCCCCCGCGGACGACGCCGCGACCCCGGCCCAACCCCGACGTGCCTGCCCACCCCATTCCGCAGGTGCGCTACCGCGACCGCTACGAGCCGCCGTTCGAGACGGAGCAGCCCCGCTAGAGCAGGGTCAGCGCCCGTAGCGGTCCGATCAGTGCCGCGCGGCGCGAAGCTCGCGCGGCAGTGCGAAGACCAGCGTCTCGTTGGCCGTGGTGACCGGCTGGACGTCGTGGAATCCGTGCTCGTCGAGCAGATCGATCACACCGCGCACCAAAATCTCCGGCACCGACGCTCCGGAGGTGATCCCGACCGTCCGGACCCCGTCGAGCCAGGCCGGATCCACTTCGCGTGCGTAATCGACCAGGTACGACGCCTTCGCGCCCGCATTCAGTGCGACCTCGACGAGGCGAACGGAGTTCGAGGAGTTGCGGGATCCGACGACGATGACGAGGTCGCATTCGGGCGCCATCGCCTTGACCGCGACCTGACGGTTCTGGGTGGCGTAGCAGATGTCGTCACTCGGCGGGTCCTGCAGATTCGGGAAACGCTCCCGCAGCCGCGCGACCGTCTGCATCGTCTCGTCGACGCTCAACGTGGTCTGCGACAACCAGATGACCTTCGATTCGTCGCGGACCGTCACGGCGTCGACGGAGTCGGGTCCGTCGACCAGCTGCACGTGATCGGGGGCCTCGCCGGCTGTGCCCTCCACTTCCTCGTGGCCCTCGTGGCCGATCAGGAGGATGTCGAAGTCGTCGCGGGCGAAGCGCTTGGCTTCCTGGTGGACCTTCGTGACCAGCGGGCACGTGGCGTCGATGGTGCGCAGGTTGCGCGCCGCGGCCGATTCGTGGACCGCGGGAGACACGCCGTGGGCGGAGAACACAAGCAGCGCACCCTCCGGAACCTCGTCGGTTTCGTCGACGAAGACGACACCCTGATCGGTGAGAGTCTCGACGACGTGCCGGTTGTGGACGATCTCCTTACGCACGTAGATCGGGGCGCCGTGCTTCTCGAGCGCCTTCTCCACCGTCTCGACGGCGCGGTCCACGCCGGCGCAGTAGCCGCGGGGCTCCGCGAGCAGTACGCGCTTCTCGCCGTCGGCGCGCGACGCTCCCGAATCTGCAGAACGTGTGATACCCACATTGAGTGGAACAGCCGAAGACATGGTTCCAGACTACGGGTCACCCCGGACGGACGACACTTTCGCGGGGCCTCGGCCGGGTAGTGTGCGCATCGTCGCACCGAAGTCGTCGACGCTGTGGGCACGTCGGCTACCCAAACGTGCCGTTGTCAGGCAGGCTGTGGGAATGATTCGTCCCCCGTTCGTGGCGCGTGTCGCCGCTGGAATCGCCGTGACGGCCGTCGAAGAGGCCAGGAGACTGCCGACCACCGCGGCGACCCTGCCCATGACCGCGGTCAGTCAGGTACTGCAGACCACGATGCGTGTTCAGCAGTCCATGACGGCGCTGGCCATCAAGGGCGACCAGGCTTTCGCACTGATCCACTGGACCCACGACGACGAGCAGCCGGCCTGGGCCGTCTTCGACGAGGACACCGACCCGGCGCCCGGCGCCGACGGCGCGACCGACGAGCGGCCCGCCGGACCGGGCCGGTTCGCCCTGTACTCGCTGAGTCCGCAGGACGAGAGCGCTCCCGAGAAGGTCTCGACTCCGAAGGCTGCTCCCGTGGCCGCAACCAACGGCGCCGCCCCCGCGAAGCCCGCGGGCAAGAAGGCCGCGACCTCCGCGCCGACGGTTGCCGAACCCGAGATCGCCGTCGTGCTCGACTACGGCACGCTGACGCTCGCCCAGCTGCGGGCGCGCCTGCGCAGCCTGTCCGTCGAGGACCTCACGACGCTGCTGGACTACGAGAACGCGACCCTGGCACGCGCGCCGTTCCAGACCATGCTGACCAACCGCATCACCTCCGCCAAGGCCAAGTGACCTCCGCACAGCCCCGCGCAGCCAGTACCGGACCCAGCACCGCCGAGCAGCCCTGGCCGGTCCGCACCGTGTCGGCCAAGGTCGCACAGTGGATCGACCGGCTCGGGAGTGTCTGGGTCGAGGGACAGATCACCCAGATCAACGCGCGTCCGGGAACCCGGACCGCGTTTCTGGTGCTGCGGGATCCGTCCGTCGACATGTCGTTGTCGGTGACCTGCTCCCCGCAGCTGCTGCAGAACTCCCCCGTCCCGCTCACCGAGGGCAGCCGGGTGGTGATGTTCGGCAAGTTGTCGTTCTACACCGGACGAGGTTCGGTCTCGCTGCGCGTGACGGAGATCCGCGCGATCGGGATCGGTGAACTCCTCGCCCGGATCGAGCGGTTGCGCGCGCTGCTGGCCGCGGAGGGCTTGTTCGACCCCCGGCTGAAGCGTCCGCTGCCGTTCCTGCCCGGCACCATCGGCCTGATCACCGGCCGCGCCAGCGCCGCCGAGCACGACGTCCTCAGCGTGGCGCAGCGCCGCTGGCCCGCCGTGCGCTTCGAGGTGCGCAACACCCCGGTGCAGGGCGCGACCGCCGTTCCGCAGATCCTCGACGCGTTGAAGGAACTGGACGCCGACCCGCACGTCGACGTGATCATCCTCGCGCGCGGCGGCGGCAGTGTGGAGGATCTGCTGCCGTTCTCCGACGAGACGTTGTGCCGCGCGATCGTCGCCTGCCGAACTCCGGTGGTCAGCGCCATCGGCCACGAACCGGACAGTCCGCTCAGCGATCACGTCGCCGACCTGCGCGCCGCGACACCGACGGACGCCGCCAAGCGGGTCGTACCGGATGCCGTCGCCGAGCAGGCACTCGTCGGCGAACTGCGGTCGCGGAGCGCCGCTGCGCTGCGCAACTGGGTGCAGCGCGAGTCGCACCTGATCTCCCAGCTGCGGAGCCGGCCGGTGCTCGCCGACCCACTGCGCGCACTCGACCACCGGTCGGACGAGGTCGAGCGACTGCGGGAGGCCGGGCGACGCGACGTCAGCCGGGCGATCGCCGCGGAGAGCACCACGATCGAGCACCTGCGTGCACGGCTGACGACCCTCGGGCCGGCCGCGACCCTGGCCCGCGGCTACTCCGTGGTTCAGCGGATCGTGTCCGACGGCGATCCCGAGGTACTGCGTTCGGTCGACGACGCCCCACCGGGAACCCAGATTCGCGTTCGAGTCGCCGACGGCGCAATCCGTGCCGCGGTGATGGGAAAGGACAAGTAGGACATGAGCAATCCCACCGGAAACGACACCGACATCGCCGAGCTCGGCTACGAGGCGGCGCGCGACGAACTCGTCGACGTGGTCAAGGTGCTCGAACAGGGCGGCCTCGACCTCGACGCGTCACTCGCACTGTGGGAGCGGGGCGAAGCCCTGGCCAAACGCTGCGAGGAGCACCTCGCCGGGGCGCGCAAGCGCGTCGAGACGGCGCTCGCCCACGCCGAGGACGAGGGCTGACACTCCCCCGGTCGTCAGGCGGCGAGGATCGGGGCGTCGGCTGCGGCGGTGGTGAGCTGCTCGAAGGCCTCGGGTGACGCGCTGCCCGTCACGAGGAGCCGGACGTCGCCGAAGTCGGAGACCCAGATCGGCTCGACACCCTCCCCGCCGTACACGATCCAGCTGTGACCTGCGACGTCCTCGGTTCCCGTCGCGGTACGCGGACCACCCGCGACGAACGGCACGAGCACCGTCTCGGCGGCATTGCTCTGCGTCAGCTGGATGTAGCGGCCGGCTTCGGTGATGAATCCGACGGTGCTCGAATCGCCGCCGCCGTCGCCGCTGACGATGCTGCGGCTGCCCGAATTGGGCGTCCAGCCCTCCGGCGTCTCCGGTTTGCGTACCGGGAACGGAAGGTCCTGCGCGTCGTACTTCAGCGCCGCGTCGACGTCGAAGCTGGGGATCGGGCCACTGGTGGGCCCGCCCGGGCTGAACGTGCACTGGCTGGCGATACCCGCGATCAGTACGCAGAACAGGACAAGGGGTACGAGCGACCACACCATGTCGCGGTTGTTGTGCAGGATGCGGGGTTTATCAGATGCCACGCCCACCAGTATCCAGGGTCGGTCCCGGAACAACGATTCACGGTCCCGTGATTCGCGCCCCAGCAGCGCACGTCACACTTCTTTCTGGGAGAATCAGCAGCGAGATCCACCCGACACTCGGCGGCCGACGGCCACCGACACAGCGTCGACGTACAACGTCGACCGTGACTGCACCAGGAGGCACTGCCCATGACGGCTAGCACCACTTCGAGTCGCCGCGAGGCCCCGGACCGAAATCTTGCTCTGGAATTGGTCCGAGTCACCGAGGCTGGTGCGATGGCTGCCGGTCGCTGGGTCGGCCGCGGCGACAAGGAGGGTGGCGACGGCGCCGCCGTCGACGCCATGCGCCAGCTCGTGAGCTCGGTCTCGATGCGCGGCGTCGTGGTCATCGGCGAGGGCGAGAAGGACGAAGCCCCGATGCTGTTCAACGGCGAAGAGGTCGGCAACGGTGACGGACCCGACTGCGACTTCGCCGTCGATCCGGTCGACGGCACCACTCTGATGTCCAAGGGCATGCCGAACGCCATCTCCGTCCTCGCGGTCGCCGAGCGCGGCGCAATGTTCGACCCGTCCGCCGTGTTCTACATGGAGAAGATCGCCGTCGGCCCCGACGCCGCCGATGTAATCGACATCACAGCGCCCGTCGCCGAGAACATCAAGCGCGTCGCGAAGGTCCGCAAGGCGTCCCCCTCCGACGTGACGGTCTGCATCCTCGACCGTCCCCGGCACGCCCGGCTGATCGAAGAGGTCCGGGACACCGGCGCCCGGATCCGTCTCATCTCCGACGGCGACGTCGCGGGTGCGATCGCCGCCGCGCGTCCGGAGTCGGGCACCGACATCCTGCTCGGCACGGGTGGCACGCCCGAGGGCATCATCGCCGCCGCGGCCATGCGCTGTATGGGTGGATCGCTGCAGGGCCGGCTGGCCCCGACCGACGACGCCGAGCGCCAGAAGGCCATCGACGCAGGCCACGACCTGGACCGCGTGCTCACCACCGAAGATCTCGTGTCCGGTGAGAACGTCTTCTTCTGCGCCACCGGTGTCACGGACGGCGACCTGCTCCGCGGTGTCCGCTACTACGGTGGCGGCGCCTCGACCCAGTCGATCGTGATGCGGTCGAAGTCGGGCACCGTCCGCATGATCGACGCGTACCACCGTCTCGAGAAGCTGCGCGAGTACTCATCCGTGGACTTCACGGGCGAGGACGGCGCCGTGCCGCCGACGTTCTAGGCAGCTCCGCTGCCCGTGCGCCTTTCCGGTAGCTCCGGCTACCGGAAAGGCGCACGGGGAGCGCCCCCACGACGCGCTCAGAAGTGGCATGTTTGACGCATGACCGAGAGCAACGAGCAGCAGTACCGGATCGAACACGACACCATGGGCGAGGTGCGGGTGCCCGTGGATGCCCTGTGGCGCGCGCAAACTCAGCGCGCCGTCGAGAACTTCCCGATCAGCGGTCGAGGTCTCGAGCGCACCCAGATACGCGCAATGGGTCTCCTGAAGGCGGCCTGTGCGCAGGTCAACAAGGACCTCGGCCTCCTCGACGCCGAGAAGGCGGACGCCATCATCGCCGCGGCGGGCGAGATCGCCGAGGGCAAGCACGACGATCAGTTCCCCATCGACGTCTTCCAGACGGGCTCGGGCACCAGTTCCAACATGAACGCCAACGAGGTGATCGCATCGATCGCCGCGGCGAACGGTGTGGTCGTCCATCCCAATGACGACGTCAACATGTCGCAGTCGTCCAACGACACCTTTCCCACCGCGACGCACGTCGCGGCGACCGAGTCCGCGGTGAAGGACCTCCTCCCCGCCCTCGACCATCTGCGCCTGGCCCTGCTCGACAAGTCCACCGAGTGGAAGCACGTCGTGAAGTCGGGCCGCACCCACCTCATGGACGCCGTCCCGGTGACCCTCGGCCAGGAGTTCGGCGGTTACGCCCGCCAGATGGAGGCGGGGATGGAGCGGGTCGTCGCCTGCCTGCCCCGGCTGGGTGAGCTGCCCATCGGCGGCACCGCGGTCGGAACGGGACTCAACGCCCCCGACGGATTCGGCCCGAAGGTCGTCGCCGAACTGGTCAAGGCGACGGGCGTCGACGCCCTTACACCGGCGAAGAACAGTTTCGAGGCGCAGGCGGCGCGGGACGGCCTGGTGGAGGCGTCCGGTGCGCTGCGCACGATCGCGGTGTCCCTGACCAAGATCGCCAACGACATCCGCTGGATGGGGTCGGGGCCGCTCACCGGTCTCGGCGAGATCCGCCTCCCTGACCTGCAGCCCGGCAGTTCGATCATGCCCGGCAAGGTCAATCCGGTGTTGCCGGAGGCCGCCACCCAGGTCGCCGCTCAGGTGGTCGGTAACGATGCCGCAGTCGCCTGGGGCGGTGCCGCGGGCGCATTCGAGCTCAACGTCTACATCCCGATGATGGCGCGGAACCTGCTCGAATCGTTGACGTTGCTGGCCAACGTCTCGCGGTTGTTCGCCGACCGGTGCGTCGTGGGGCTCGTCGCGAACACCGAGCACCTCAAGACCCTCGCGGAGTCGTCGCCGTCCATCGTGACGCCGCTGAACTCCGCGATCGGATACGAGGAGGCCGCGGCCGTCGCCAAGCAGGCGCTGAAGGAGAAGAAGACCATCCGCGAGACCGTCGTCGACCGTGGTCTGATCGGCGACAAGCTGAGCGAGGAAGAACTCGACAAGCGTCTCGACGTGCTGGCGATGGCGAAGGTGAAGGACTGACCCTGCCGACGGAGAGGGCCCGCACTCGCCGGAGTGCGGGCCCTCTCGCGCAGAAGTCCTACAGCAGCGCGGACAGCTCGTCGCGGGCCTTCTCGCCCTCCGGGCCGAGATCGGCGCGCCCGGCGATGTTCCACGAGCGGAGCAGCGGGGCGAAGACCTTCTCCCCCTGCTGGGCGGGGTCGTAGATGCCGGCCTCGGCGAGCACCGCGGTGCTGTCGGTTCCGCCGGGCAGTGCCACGCTCGGCACGTCGAACGCGGCGATCCGCGACGCGATGGCCCGCATCGTCTGATCGGGTACCAGCTCGAACGCGGCCTCGACGATGTTCCGGTAGAACAGCGACTGCAGTTCGTCGTCCGTGGCCAGCCGCTCGGCGATCACGGCCACCAGCGCGTCCTCGCCGAGCGCTGCCGTGTTGTGATGACGCACTGCCGCGGCCTTCTCCTCGAACGCGGAGTTCGCGAGCATCTCGAGCAGGTGCATCGGCGGCATCGCGTACCCGCGGACCATCTCGTCCATCCGGGCGCGCTCGAGGGCGACGGGATCGACGGCGCGCGTCACCATCAGGTAGTTCCGCAGCACGATGGAGTGCCGGTTCTCCTCCGCGGTCCAGCGACCCACCCAGCGCCACCACGGGCCCACCAGGGCGAGGTGCTTGGCGATCTCCCGGTGGTACGCGGGGACGTTGTCCGCCACCAGCACACCCACGGTCAGCGCGAGCGCCTCGACGTCGCTCAGCGTCGACTGATCTGCCGACCAATCCGTTCCACCCATGAACGCAAAGTTCTTGCCCTGGTCCCAAGGAACCAGATCGTGCGGCTGCCAGCCGTCCGCCTCGGCGATGTGACGTGTGAGGTTCTCGTCCACTACCGGGGCCAGCTCACTGAGCAGCTGCGAGTCATTCTTTTCAATCGGCATCCGCACACCGTAGCGTCCGCGACCCGGCGCCGGGTCGACCACCGGTGAATTCGACGGGAACAACGCCGGTGTTGTGACGAAAACGGCCAGGTCATGGACTTGCAGTCGTTAGGCTGGCAGTGTTCCCCGGGCCCGAGCAGAGGATCACCAATGCGCAGACATCGGAACCTGACGATCCTCCTGTCGGCTCTCGCGCTCGGCGGGTCACTCGTGACGGGTTGTGGCTCCGACACGAACGACTCCGGGTCCGCCGCGACGTCCGGCGGAACCCCCACCTCGGAGTCTTCCCAGCCGCCGAACCCGGGCACGGTCGCGGGCGTCGACATCCCGGACGGTCAGATCGACGACGCCGTGGGCCGTCTCGACGACCTCGCGAACGAGTTGATGGAGAGTTCCGGACTTCCGGGTATGGCGGTCGCCGTCGTCCACGGTGGGCAGACCGTCTATGCGAAGGGGTTCGGAGTGCGCGAGGCGGGCACCGATCAGAAAGTGGACGCCGACACCGTGTTTCAGCTGGCGTCGATGTCGAAGCCGGTGGGGTCCACGGTGGTGGCCCATCAGGTCGATGCCGGCGTGATCGGCTGGGACACTCCCGTGGTGTCGAAGTTGCCCGGTTTCGCGCTCGCCGACCCGTGGGTCACCGAGCACGTCACGGTGGGTGATCTGTACTCGCACCGGTCGGGTTTGCCCGATCATGCCGGCGATCTGCTCGAGGACCTGGGGTACAACCAGCAGCAGGTGCTCGACAAGCTCCGGCTCGAACCGCTGAACCCGTTCCGGATCACCTACGAGTACACCAACTTCGGCCTCACCGCGGCGGCGGAGGCTGTCGCGGCGGCGTCCGGGACGGACTGGGCGACGCTGTCCGAGCAGACGATCTACCAGCCGCTGGGGATGTCGTCCACGAGTTCTCGATTCGCCGACTATCAGGCCCGCAGCGACCGGGCAGTCGCGCATCAACTCGTCGACGGCAAGTACGTCGCCGATGCGGTGCGCGACCCCGACGCCCAGTCCCCCGCAGGCGGAGTGAGCTCGTCCGTCAACGACATGGGCAAATGGCTGGCGATGCTGCTGGCCGACGGAACGTTCGAGGGCAAGGAGATCGTGTCCCCCGAAGCGCTGCTCCCCGCGGTCAGTCCTCAGATGGTATCCAGCCCACCGCGGTCGATGGACAGCCGGCCGGGGTCGTACGGGTACGGGTTCAACGTCTCGACCACCCCGGCAGGGCGGGTCTCCCTCAGCCACTCCGGCGGGTTCCAGCTCGGGGTGGCGACGAACTTCGTCGCGATACCGTCCGCCGACGTCGCCATCGTCGCCCTGGCCAACGGGTCGCCCATCGGCATCCCCGAGTCCCTCACCGCCGAGTTCGCCGACCTCGTGCAGTTCGGGGAGATCCGCGAGGACTGGAGGTCACTGTACCGGCAGGCCATCGCGCCGATGGACGAGCCCGAGGGCAGTCTCGTCGGCCAGACGGCCCCCGCGAACCCGGCACCGCCGCAACCCCTCCCGACCTACGCGGGCACCTACGGCAACCCGTATTGGGGCCCCGCCGTCGTCACCGAGAGCAACGGCGCGCTGACGCTCCAGCTCGGGCCCGCCGGGCAGACCTTCCCACTCACCCACTGGGACGGCGACACCTTCACCTTCACACCCCGCGGTGAGAACGCCCCGCCCGGAACCATCTCGAAGGCCACGTTCGCCGGCAACAACGTCACACTCGAGTACTACGACACGGAAGGCCGCGGGACATTCGCCCGCTGAGCCGACACATCGACGGGAAGAAGACCATGAGCACGAACTCGCACGCACCCACGGGAACCGCTCGAACCGACACGGCAGATGTCCAGGTGGTCCGGGCATTCCTGGATGCGCTCGTCGCCGGCGACCCGGACGCCGCGCAGCAGTATCTGCACCAGGACATCGTGTGGCACAACGTGTCCCTGCCCAAGATCCGCGGGCTCGGCGCCGTTATGCGGATTCTCCGCGGAATGAGCCGCCCCGGTGTCGGATTCGACGTGCGTCTGCACCACATCGCCGGCGACGGAACGGCCGTGCTGACCGAACGCACGGACGTCCTGATCTACAAGCGGCTGCGCAGCGAATTCTGGGTGTGCGGCACGTTCGAGATGAAGGACGGCAAGATCGCCGTCTGGCGCGACTACTTCAGCAGCCGGGACTTCCTGTGGGGCACGCTCAAAGGGATCGTGCGCGCCTTCTGACGTTTCCGCCCGATGCCGCACGGACCGTGCGACATCGGGCGGAACACGCTGCGGGGCAGGCGCCTACGGCGTCGGCCCGAACTCCTCCAGCATCTCCGTCACGAGCGCCGCGATCGGCGAACGCTCACTGCGCGTCAACGTGATGTGCGCGAACAGCGGATGCCCCTTGAGCTTCTCGATCACCGCGGCCACACCGTCGTGACGTCCGACCCTCAGGTTGTCGCGCTGCGCGACGTCGTGGGTGAGGATCACCCGGGAGCCGGTGCCGAGGCGGGAGAGCACCGTGAGCAGCACGTTGCGTTCCAGCGACTGCGCCTCGTCCACGATCACGAACGAATCGTGCAGTGACCGTCCGCGAATATGCGTGAGTGGCAACACTTCCAGCATGCCGCGGCTGATCACCTCGTCCATCACCTCGGTGCTGGCGAGGCCGTCGAGAGTGTCGAAGACCGCCTGGGCCCACGGGCCCATCTTCTCGCTCTCACTACCCGGCAGGTAGCCGAGTTCCTGCCCGCCCACCGCGTAGAGCGGCCGGAAGACAACGACTTTCCGCTGGGTGCGACGCTCGAGCACCGCCTCCAGCCCCGCCGTCAACGCCAGCGCCGACTTGCCGGTGCCCGCCTTGCCGCCCAGCGACACGATGCCGACACTGTCGTCCAGCAGGATGTCCAGGGCGATCCGCTGCTCGGCCGAACGTCCGTGCAGACCGAAGGCCTCACGCTCCCCCCGCACCAACTGCACCCGCTTCTCGGCGTTCACGCGGCCCAGCGCGCTCGACGAACCTCCCAGCAGCCGAATGCCCGTGTGGCACGGAAGTTCCCGGGCCTCCTCCAGATCGACGACACCCTCGGAGAACAGTTCGTCGATCGACGAGGACGCCACGTCCAGTTCGGTCATACCCGTCCAACCCGACGGAACGACGTCGTGGGCGTGGTATTCGTCGGCGGGAAGTCCCACCGCACCAGCCTTCACCCGCAGCGGGATGTCCTTGCTGACCAGGACGACGTCGCCACCCTCGGCCTCCAGATTCAGTGCGCAGGCCAGAATCCTCGAATCGTTACTGTCCGTGCGGAATCCGACCGGGAGAACCGACGGGTCGGTGTGGTTCAGCTCGACCTGCAGGGTGCCGCCCTCGGTGCCGATCGGCACGGGCTGGTCGAGACGACCGTATTCCAGACGGAGGTCGTCGAGCATGCGCAGCGATTCTCTTGCGAACCATCCCAACTCGTGGTGGTGCCGCTTCCCTTCGAGCTCGCTGATCACGACGAGGGGAAGCACCACACGGTGCTCGGCGAACCTGGTGACGGCCCAGGGATCGGACAGCAGTACGGAGGTGTCGAGTACGAATGTACGAACTGCAGAATCCGACGATTTCCTGGGGGCGGCGGACGAACGTCCGACGCGGGCTGAGACGGAGCGTGAAGCAGTCACGTTGGCTCCTAGGTCTGCGTGGCACCCACGCAAACTCGGTTCGCTGGACCGGTCCGTCCCTGGTGTGTCACCACACGAGGGCCGGGCGCCGGCCCCCTCGCACTGAGTGTGTCAGCCACGATCAGGACCTCCCGTACAAGCAACTTCCCCGCTGCCTGTTACCCCCGACGGTACTGCCAAACACGCCGGACGGCCGTGCGAGCGGCGGGCGTGTCGGTGAACATCAAGTTACGTGGAGGCGCCTGCGGCGCCCGTGCGTGGTTAACGAGTCCCTGCACTCGCAGGCCACGCACGGGCGGCGGAGCCGCCTAGGGCATGTCTCCCAATAACTTGAGCCACTCGACGATGCCGGCGAGCAGGAATCCGGCGCGGTAGGTGAGGGCGAGTTTGTCGTAGCGAGTGGCCACCGCACGCCACTGTTTCGCCTTGTTGAAGGCCCGTTCGACCACGTTGCGCCCCTTGTAGGACTCCGGGTCGAAGTTCGGTGGCCGCCCGCCCGCGCGGCCCTTGTTCACCCGGTTCGCTGCCTGATCGGTCTTCTCGGGGATCACCGCCTTGATGCCTCTGCTTCGCAGCAGTTCCCGGTTTGCCCGTGATGAGTACGCCTTGTCGGCCCGGACCTCGTCGGGGCGCGTGCGGTGCGCTCCGCCCGCGAGCCGCGGCACGCAGATGCCCTCCAGCACGTGGGCGAACATCGGACTGTCACCGGCTTGGCCTGGGCCGACCAGCACCGACAGCGGGCGCCCGTGACCGTCGCACGCCAGGTGCGCCTTGCTGGTCAACCCGCCCCTCGACCGGCCGATGCCGTGATCGGCAGGCTCGTCACGCAGGTTCGTGTAATTCGGTAGATCCCCCTGTGTGGCGGGCGGCGTTCGCACCGTGCTGATGGACACGGACCACTGTGGAATCGACCGATACCGCCCAGTCCAGGTTCCCGCCGGCGTCGGCCATCGCGACCAGAGCAGTCAGCACCCGATCCCAGGTTCCGTCTCCGGCGTATCGGCGATGTCGCTTCCACACCGTCTTCCACGGCCCGAAATGCGACGGGAGATCTCGCCAGGGCAACCCGGTCCGCAGTCGATACAGCATCCCCTCGACCACCACACGATTGTTCCGGAACTTCCGCCCCCGGAGCCCATCGGAACTGGGCAACAGCAGCGCGAGCAACTCCCACTGCTTGTCCGTCAACACCTCAAACCGATCAACAACGTCTGCCACACCGAAGAGTCTGCAGCACAACACCACAAATCATTGGGAGACACACCCTAGATCAGGCGCCAGTCCTCGAGACCCTCGTACAGCGGGAAGTCGGCGGCGAGCTTCGACACGCGGGACTTCAGCGTCTCGACGTCGGACGATCCGGCGAGCGCGGTGCCGATGATGTCGGCGACGTCGGTGAACTGCTCGTCCCCGAACCCACGCGACGCGAGCGCCGCCGTGCCGATCCGCAGGCCGGACGTGACCATCGGCGGGCGCGGGTCGAACGGCACCGCATTGCGGTTGACGGTGATGCCGACCTCGTGGAGAAGGTCCTCACCCTGCTGGCCGTCGAGCTGCGAGTTGCGCAGGTCGACGAGCACGAGGTGCACGTCGGTGCCGCCGGTGAGAACGCTGACACCCTTGTCGACGACATCCGCGCCGGTCAGACGCTCGGCGAGGATCTTCGCGCCGGTCAGGGTGCGCTGCTGACGGTCCTTGAACTCCTCGGTACCCGCGATCTTCAAGGAGACGGCCTTGGCGGCGATGGCGTGCATCAGCGGCCCGCCCTGCTGGCCGGGGAAGACGGCGGAGTTGAGCTTCTTCGCCCACTCCTGCTTGGCGAGGATCAGGCCGGAGCGCGGCCCGCCGAGCGTCTTGTGAACGGTGCTGGACACGACGTCGGCGTAGGGAACGGGCGACGGGTGCAGCCCGGCCGCCACCAGGCCCGCGAAGTGCGCCATGTCGACCCACAGGTACGCGCCGACCTCGTCGGCGATCGAACGGAACGCGGCGAAGTCCTCGTGACGCGGGTACGCGGACCAGCCGGCGACGATGACCTTCGGCTGCGCGGCGACGGCGATCTTGCGGACCTCGTCCATGTCGATGCGGTGGTCTTCCTTGCTGACCCCGTACGACTCGACGTCGTAGAGCTTGCCGGAGAAGTTCAGCTTCATGCCGTGCGTGAGGTGGCCGCCGTGTGCCAGGTCGAGGCCGAGGAGCTTCTCGCCGGGGTTCATCAGGGCCATCAGGACCGCCGCGTTGGCCTGTGCGCCGGAGTGCGGCTGGACGTTCGCGAAGTCGGCGCCGAACAGTTCCTTCGCGCGGGCGCGGGCGAGGTCCTCGATGACGTCGACGTGCTCGCAACCGCCGTAGTAGCGGCGACCCGGGTATCCCTCGGCGTACTTGTTGGTGAGGACGCTGCCCTGCGCCTGGAGGACCGCGCGGGGAACGAAGTTCTCCGAGGCGATCATCTCCAGCGTGTCGCGCTGACGGGCCAGCTCACCTGCCATGGCCTGGGCGACTTCGGGGTCGAGTTCGGCGAGGGGGGCCGTGTTGACGTCGGTACCGGGCACAGCGGTCATCGAGGGATCTCCAAGCTGGATGCGGAAACGAATGCTCCCAGTCTACGAAGTACCCGTGAGGACTTCCTAACCGCCCGCGGTGAGGTACCCCTCACCGGCACGCAGGACGCTGGGAACGAGCGGCTCGTCGAGCAGTCGACGGAACCGCTCCGACCGCTCCGCGCCGACGGGCACCTCGGCCAGCCAGCCACCGAGCAGGCGGTACCCCTCCACATAGGTGCTGGTGTACGCCCGCCACAGCGGCGACGACAGGAAGCGCAGCGACTGCCGGGCACGCTCGGGGGTCGACAGGCTCCACTGCTGCAGGAACGCCGCGACGTCGTCGTGGCTGCGACCCTCGTCGTGCAGCATCATCGCGGCGTCCTGCCGCACACCGAGCAGCTGCCCGGACGCCCCGGACAGGCGTTGTGCCTGCTCACCGTCGAATCGGAGGCCGAGGTCGGCGTAGATTTCCTGCGCCCACAGCCCCCAGTCGGACCCGACGATCGATTCGAGCGCGAGATCCGCGAGGCCCTCGGCCATCAGGCACTGCGGGGTGTTGACGACGAACAACGTCTGCTCGAGCTGTCCCGACCCGACCAGTCCGGCTTCCTTGCGGCAGTGCTCGGTGTGGTGGCCCGGGTACGACTCGTGGGCGACCAGGCGCGGCAGGTTCGACATGTGCTGCTCGAGGTCGGAGTTGATCGCGACCCGGGAACGGTAGTCGCCGAGGTAGTAGTTGAACCCCGACCACGGCTTGTCGCCCACCACCTCGTACTCGACGACCTCCGAGTCGGGCAGTGCGTAGTGCTCCCGCACGAGGTCGCGCAGGGCGCTCGAGAAGGCGTCGACGCATTCCTGCAACCGCTCCGCGGGGATCGCGTCCTTCGCGCGGTGGGCCCGGATGCGTTCGGCGAGCGGGCCCGTTCCGGGCAGCACGGCGTCCATCTTCCGGTGCGCCTCCCGGTACTGCTCCTCGTCGCCGCGTTCGATGCGGACGTCGAAGTACGCCTCGACCTCGTCGACGAAGCCGACGTCGTCACCCGCGAACTTGCGCCCCGAGCATTCGAGGGCACGGAGATGGACGTCGAGGAACCGGGCCCGTTCCTCGGACAGACCCGCCGACGGCAGTTCCGCGCGGAGGTTCGCCGCCGTGCGCGCGAGGTCGCGCGGATCGGGCTTCGGCGCGTTCTCCACCTGCCTGCGCAGCGCGGGATCGCCGGTATACGCGTCGACGAATCCTTCCTCCAGCCGGTCGAAACCCAGCCCGAGCAGCAAGTATTCGCGTACGAACGAAACGGATTCCATGCCGTCCGACCTTAGTCGCAGACGCGTCTGCCCGACCCGCCGACAGCGCAGCCTGTGGCACCAAGCACAATCCGACTATGCAACCGCTACTCGCCAGCGCAACGACGACGGCAGAGATTCTGGGCATGGACCGCTCACTCCCCCGTGTACCCGAGTGTGAGCGGAACTGATGGCGCGGACGAGCGAGTCCAGTCCGTACGTCGAATTCGACCGGAAGCAGTGGCGCACACTGCGTAAGTCGACGCCACTCGTCCTCACCGAGGAAGAGCTGTACGGGCTGCGGGGCCTCGGCGAGCAGATCGACCTCGAAGAGGTCGCGGAGGTGTACCTGCCGCTGTCGCGTCTCATCCACCTGCAGGTCGCGGCGAGGCAGCGACTGTTCGCCGCGACCGCGACGTTCCTCGGCGAGAAGCACCCCGACCAGCAGGTGCCGTTCGTGATCGGCGTCGCAGGCAGTGTCGCGGTCGGCAAGTCCACCACCGCCCGTGTCCTCCAGGCCCTCCTCGCGCGCTGGGAGCACCACCCGCGCGTCGACCTGGTGACGACGGACGGCTTCCTCTACCAGACGGCCGAGCTGAACCGCCGCGGGATCATGCACCGCAAGGGCTTTCCCGAGAGTTACGACCGCCGCAAGCTGCTCCGGTTCGTCACCGAGGTGAAGTCGGGGGCCGAAGAGGTGGCCGCGCCTGTCTATTCACACATCTCGTACGACATCATCCCGGGCCAGTACCACCTGATCCGGCAGCCCGACATCCTCATCATCGAGGGCCTCAACGTGCTGCAGACCGGTCCGCGGCTGATGGTGTCGGACCTGTTCGACTTCTCGATCTACGTCGACGCCCGCATCGAGGACATCGAGAACTGGTACATCCAGCGTTTTCTCGCGCTGCGGAAGACGTCGTTCTCCGACCCCGACGCGCACTTCCATCACTACGCCGGGCTGTCCGATCGGGATGCGACGGCTGCTGCTCAGGAGATCTGGCACAACATCAACCGGCCGAACCTCGTGGAGAACATCCTGCCGACGCGTCCGCGCGCGACGCTCGTGCTGCGCAAGGACGCCAATCATTCGATCAACCGGCTGCGGCTGCGGAAGCTGTAGGTGAGTGGCGAAGTGTGTTCCGGCACGCTTCGCCACTCACGTCAGACGCCGAAGCGGCGGTGCCGGGCGGCGTAGTCGCGGAGCGCACGGAGGAAGTCGACGCGGCGGAACTCGGGCCAGTACGCCTCCGTGAACCAGATCTCCGAGTAGGCGCTCTGCCACAGCAGGAACCCCGACAGCCGCTGCTCCCCCGACGTGCGGATCACGAGGTCGGGGTCGGGCTGGCCGGACGTGTAGAGGTGACCGTCGATGCCGTCGACTGTGATCGATTTCACGAGTGCGTCCCCCGACAGTCCCGCGAGGAGCTTCTCACTGAGCAGCGACTGCACGGCGTCGGCGATCTCCTGACGGCCGCCGTACCCGATCGCGACGTTGACGTGGGTCCCGGTGCGACCCTCGGTCCCGGCGGCCGCGTCGCGCAGACGCCGCGACTGTTCGGCGGGCAGGAGGTCGAGGGCGCCGACGATCTTGACGCTCCAATTCTTGTCCGGGCCGGAGATCTCCTCGACGACGTCCGTGATGATCTCGAGCAGGGTGTCGAGTTCCTCCGGGTCGCGGCGCAGGTTCTCGGTGGACAGCAGGTAGATGGTGGCCATCTCGATGCCCGCGGCGTCGCACCAGCCGAGCATCTCGGAAATCTTCAGGGCGCCCATGCGGTGGCCGTGGCTGACGTCCTCGAAGCCGTTCTCCCGGGCCCACCGCCGGTTGCCGTCGCACATCACGGCAATGTGCCGAGGGTGCTGTAGACCGTCGAGCCGCTTGAGTAGCCGACGCTCGTAGATGCTGTACAGCAGTCCTCGCGCACTCACCTGGAGATCACCATGACACGCAAGACTACGCCGCAGCCGAAGGTGATCCGCGACGGCCGTCACACAGCGCACGACTTCCTGCTACCGACGGGTACGCTCTCACCACAAGCTAACCTACGGTTGCGTAGGTTAGCGCCACGCACAGCGAGAAGAGGTGTTCAGTGACCGCTTTCGGCCTCGACGAATTGCCCGTCAAGCCCCGACTGCGAGGGTGGATCCACCTGTGGGCGTTCGGCGTCTCCGTGATCGCCGGCATCGTCCTCGTCACGCTGTCGGGCACCCAGGTGTCCGGGGAAGCGGCGCTCGCCACTGCCGTCTACAGCCTCACGGTGTGCGGTGTGTTCGGGGTCAGCGCCACCTACCACCGCATCCACTGGAACACCGTCTCGGCCCGCACGTGGATGAAGCGCGCGGACCATTCGATGATCTTCCTGTTCATCGCCGGCAGCTACACCCCGTTCGCGGTGCTGGGACTTCCGCCCGACACGGGCCGGACGCTGCTGATCGTCGTGTGGGCGGGCGCGCTCGCCGGGGTCGCGCTGAAGATGCTGTGGCCGACGGCACCGCGCTGGGTCGGAGTGCCGCTCTACCTGCTGCTCGGCTGGGCCATCGTTCCGGTAGCCCCCGAACTGACGCACGAGGTCGGCGTCGTCCCGATGGTGCTGCTGCTGATCGGCGGCATCCTCTACTCGGTCGGCGCGATCCTCTACGCCACCAAGTGGCCCAACCCCTGGCCCACCACGTTCGGGCATCACGAGTTCTTCCACGCCGCCACCGTCATCGCGGCGCTGTGTCACTACATCGCCGTGTGGCTGGTGGTGTTCCGGTAGGCCGGACTACCGGCTCAACGCGGCATCGAGATCCTCGACCGTCGACACCGGGCGGTCGCACACGAACCCGCGGCAGACGTACGCCGCGGACGCGCCGCCGACCAGCGGCCGGTCGGCGAGAAGCGGGGACGAGTCCGGTTCGCCGCCGACCACGACGGCACCGCCGGGCGCGAGTCTGCGCGCCTCCCGGAGCAGGATGGAGTCGCCGTCGGTTGCCACGGCCACCTGGATCGGGCCGCGCACCGACGCCTCCGCGACCGCGAGCCAGTGCCCGGCCGATCGTGGTGCCCGCTCCAGCAGCAGGGCCACCCGGTCGAGCGATTCGGCGGCCGCGGTCGCATAACGTCCCGACGCCTCCCCGTCGGCCACCGCGACCGCGGTGAGCAGTGCCTCGACCAGACACGACGCCCCGGACGGCGTCGCACCGTCGACCGGGTCGCGGGGACGGGTCACCAGGGACTCGGCGTCGTCGGCGGTGTCGAACCAGCTGCCCGGCCGCTCGTCGTCGGCGAAATGGATCAGGGCGCTGTCCAGCAGCGCCTGCGCGTGCGTCAGCCACTCGCTGTCGCCGGTCGCCTGATACAACGCGAGGAGGCCCGTCGCCAGGCAGGCGTAGTCCTCGAGCACCCCGGCCGATTCGCCCACCGACGTTCCCAGGGACGCCCTCCGCAGGCGCCCGTCGACGACGTGCAATCCCAGGACCGCACGCGCGCAGTCCGCGGCGGCGGCCACCCACTCCGGCCTGCCGAGCCCGGCGCCGGCCTCGGCGAGCGCGGTGATCGTGAGGCCGTTCCAGGCGGTGACCACCTTGTCGTCGCGCCCCGGCTGCGGCCGCGTCGCACGCCGGGCAAGCAGCGTGTCCCGGATCCGGCGCCAGCGGTCCCAGTCGTCCGGATCGCGCGGAAGCTGCAGGACGGACGTGCCTGCCTCGAACGTGCCGTCGGCGGTCACCGCGAACACCCGGGCCGCCCACTCCCCGTCCTCGGTACCGAGAACCTCGACGAGCTGCTCGGGGGTCCACACGTACGTGAGTCCCTCAACGCCCTCGGTGTCGGCGTCGAGGGCGGACGCGAACGACCCGTTGTCGGTGCGCAGATCGCGCAGCAGGAACTCGACGGTCTCCTCGGTGACACGGGCGGCCAGGTCCGAGCCCGTGCGCCGGCCCAGGTGCGCGTAGGCGCGCAGCAGCTGGGCGTTGTCGTAGAGCATCTTCTCGAAGTGCGGCACCACCCACGCGGCGTCGACCGAGTACCGGGCGAAACCGCCGCCGAGCTGGTCGTAGAGGCCGCCGCGCGCCATCGCCGACGCCGTCCGCGCCACGACACCGAGCACGTCGTCGTCGCCGGACCGCTCGTACGTGCGCAGCAGGCCTTCCATCAGCGCGGACGGCGGAAACTTGGGGGCTCCCCCGAACCCGCCGCGGTCGGCGTCCTCGTCCCGCAGCACGGCTCCGGCGGCCGCGTCGAGCAGGGCCGCGTCCACCCGGACATCGCCCTCGGGGATGCCGCCGGCGCCCCGCCGCAGCTCGGCGACCACGGAGGCGGCCGCGTCGTCGACGTCACCGCGGCGGTCCCGCCACGTGTCGGCGATGGCACTCAGCAGCTGGGTGAAGGACGGCATGCCGCCACGCGGCTCGGCCGGGTAGTAGGTGCCGCAGTAGAACGGGGCGCCGCCGGGGGTGAGGAAGCACGTCATCGGCCAGCCACCCTGGCCGGTCATCGCGACCGTGGCGTTCATGTACACGGCATCGAGGTCGGGACGCTCCTCGCGGTCCACCTTGACGCACACGAAATGCTCGTTCATCAGCGACGCCACCGCCTCGTCCTCGAAGGACTCGTGGGCCATCACATGGCACCAGTGGCACGCCGAGTATCCGATCGACAACAGGATCGGAACGTCCCGCTCGCGCGCCCACTCGGTCGCCTCCGGACCCCACTGCTGCCAGTGCACGGGGTTCTCGGCGTGCTGTCGCAGATAGGGGCTGGTGGACCCACCGAGTGTGTTCTGCGCGCGTGGGTCCATGTCCAGCTCCTGTTCGACTACTTCTGCAGGTTCGGCGGGGTGTCCGTGGGCTTCGGCGGTTCGGTGCTGCTCGGCCCGCCACCGTGGATCGCGCCGCGGTCGGTGCCCTCGTCCACTTCCTGGTCCGGTTCGGGGTGCTCCGGCTCGAACGTCTCGGGCAGGTTCTTGAGCTTCTTGTTCATCGACCGCACCAGCAGCACCACACCCGCGAGCAGCGCGAGAATGACGACGAGGCCGATGGGCGACGCCTTGCCGAACTCGGGACCGGACGGGGTGCTCGGCGTCTGCGCCAGGACGTCCGCCGCGCCGGCCACGATGCTCACCGTCAACGCATTCACTGCTGTCCGTCCTCATGGATGCCCGCGAACAGGTCGTTCTCCGGGATGGAGGTGGTGACGCGGGTCTTGGCGAGCTCGAATTCCTCGGTCGGCCAGATCTTCTGCTGAATCTCGAGCGGAACCGCGAAGAACGAGCCGTTCGGGTCGATCTGCGTCGCGTGGGCCCGCAACGCGTCGTCGCGCTGCGGGAAGTAGTCGCCGCACGTGATCTGGGTGGTGACGCGTGCCATCAGGTCGCCCTGCTCGGTCTTCCACTTCTTGAGCCACTCGGCCATCGGGAACTCTTCGCCGCGGCGGTCGTACTCCTCCTGGAACTGCAGCAGACGCTTCCGGATGAAGCCGTGCGAGTAGTAGACCTTCTGCACCTTCCACGGTTCCCCGGCGTCGGGGAACCGCTCCGGGTCGGCAGCGGCCTCGTACGCGGCCATCGACACCTCATGGCAACGGATGTGATCGGGGTGCGGGTAGCCGCCGTTCTCGTCGTACGTGGTCATGACGTGCGGACGGAACTCGCGGATCGCACGCACCAGTGCCTCGGTCGACTCCTCGAGCGGAACGAGCGCGAAGCAGCCCTCCGGCAGCGGCGGTTTCGGGTCGCCCTCGGGTAGACCGGAGTCGACGAATCCCATCCACTGGTGCTGGACTCCGAGGATGCGCGCCGCCTCGGCCATCTCCTCGATGCGAACCTCGTGGATGCGGTCACGCACCCCGGGCACGTCCATCGCGGGGTTGAGGATGTCGCCACGTTCACCCCCGGTCAACGTCACGACCTTCACTTCGTTGCCCTCTGCGGCGTAACGGGCCGTTGTCGCGGCACCCTTGCTCGACTCGTCGTCGGGATGGGCATGGACGGCCATGAGCCGGAATCCGCTCACGTATTCGTTCACCTCAACTTCGCCAGTAGCCGTTGCCGGCTTGTCCGTGTCGCACGCTCTCGCCCTCCGCCATCGCTGACGGCGCACTGACGCACGTCCTCTATAGTTCCACCCGAGAGTTCCGCTTGCAGCCGTGCCCCCGCTCGAGTGCTGTGAGTTACGTGGAACCGGAGCGGTACGAGAGTTGAGAGATGACGAGAACGCTTCCCCCGGGCCGATACACAGCCGCGGCAAAGCCTGCGCGCCCGAAGCGCTGGCTCGTGTGGGCCCTTTCCGCGGCGGTCGTGGTCGTGGGCGTGATCGTGGCGGTCGTCGCATACAACAAGTTCGCCGTCTCCGAGATCGACAGTGAAGCCACGTCGTTCGATCTGGTGAGCGACTCGCAGCTGGACATCACGTTCACCGTCACCCGTGAGGATCCGTCCCAGGCGGCGGTCTGCATCGTCCGCTCCCGCTCCAAGGACGGTTCCGAGACCGGCCGCCGCGAGGTCTACATCGCCGGCGGCGAAGACCAGACGGTGAAAGTCACCGCCCCCGTCTACACGTCGCGCCCGCCCGCGATGGGTGACATCTACGGCTGCAGCCTGGACGTTCCCGCCTATCTGACCGGCGGCTGAGACCAGCACACCCGAGCGACCGTTCGGGTTATTAGGGGTTTGCACTCCCCGATCGTGCTAGAATCGCCTGGTACACGGTTCCGGTTTGGAACCGTGTATTGCTGCATTGGCGGCAAGGCGGAAAACGAACGGCCCCGGCCGTCGCATTGCGCCGAGCCGTTGATCACTGCTGTTGCAGTGGTCTGTCGAGGGAGCCCGGCGGCTCCAACTACGAGGGAGTGATCGAGATGACCGAGACCCAGGTGACCTGGCTGACCCAGGAGTCACATGACAGGCTCAAGAGCGAACTCGACCAGCTCATTGCCAATCGTCCGGTCATCGCCGCCGAGATCAACGAGCGTCGCGAAGAGGGCGATCTGAAGGAGAACGGTGGCTACCACGCGGCCCGCGAAGAGCAGGGTCAGCAGGAGGCACGCATCCGCCAGCTTCAGGAACTCCTGAACAGCGCGAAGGTCGGCGAAGCGCCCACCCAGTCCGGTGTCGCACTGCCCGGTTCCGTGGTGAAGGTGTACTACGACGGCGACGAGAAGGACACCGAGACATTCCTGATCGCCACCCGCGAAGAGGGTGCACGCGACAACAAGCTCGAGGTCTACTCCCCCAACTCCCCGCTGGGTGGCGCACTGCTCGAGGCGAAGGTCGGCGAAACCCGCGAATACACGCTGCCCAACGGCAGCAGCATGAAGGTGACGCTCGTCAGCGCGGAGCCGTACCACAGCTGATCTCGGATCCACCGCCGAAAACTCCGGTCCGGGCCCAGCGCCCGGGCCGGAGTTTTCTGCATTGACGCCTGTGCGTGAATCAGAAGACCCTGCGGGCCTTCATGTCGGCGAACACGGGACCGATGCGCACCACGTCGCCCGTCGTCGGGGCGTGCAGCATCTGGCCGTTTCCGACGTAGATCGCCACGTGTCCCGGACCACCCGACTGCCAGTTGCCGAACAGCAGGTCTCCGGGCCTGGCCTGCGACAGCGGCACCTCCACACCGACTTTCCACTGCGTTTCCGACGTGCGGGGCAATGTGACGCCGGTTGCGGCGTACACGGCGAACGACGTCAGACCCGAGCAGTCGAAACCGCCGCCGGACGGTCCGTTGATGTTGCCGCCGCCCCACACGTACGGCAGACCGATGAACCGCATGGCCGCTTCGACGACGCGGCTCGTGTCACCGGCGGCCGCACCGTAGAAGAACGGCGACAGCATCCGCGCGAACGATTCCTCCAGTGATCGGATCCGTGCGACGTACGGCTGCGTTTCGTGCTCGTAGTCGAACTTGCCGGCGGGCATGCCACCGGCGGTCCGGACCGCACCCGCCCCGGCGTTGTAGGCGGCGATCGTGAGGTCGAGGGTGTCGCCCTTGACCACACCCTCCTTCTTCCACCCCTCGATCTGCCCGAACAGGTCGCACAGCATCTGACCGGACGCCATCATCGGGTCGGCGACACCGTTGATGTCGACCTTGCCGTCGCCGTCCGCGTCCTTGCCGTATTTGGCCCAGGCAGGGGGCATGAACTGACCGGGACCGCGGGCTCCTGCCCGGGACACGGGTGAGGTCGCGCCGTAGCGGAAACCGTTCTCGACCGAGTACAGGGCCGCCAGCGTCGGCGGCTTGATGCCCTCGCACAGCGACCCGGCCTTGCGGATCCACGGCGCGAAGACGGCGATGGCACCGACCGGCGCGAGCGACACCCCGGGGAAACCGGCGGGGACGGACGGGATCAGCGATCCGAGTCCGCTGATCAGGGCCGGGACCCCCGGCAGAGCGGCAAGGCCCCCGATCGCCGTTCCGACGTCGGGGGCGCTCATCGCGGGGGGTTGGTCGAGCGGCGTGTCCGGGAGTGCCAGTGGGGGAACCGGGGCAGGAGGCGGTGCCGCCTCGACGGCGGGCGGCGGCGGAATGTAGGGGTCGGTTGCCTGCTTCACCACATCCGAGGCCTGCGCCACCATCTGCTCGGCCTGCACGCGGGCCGGTTCCGGGAGGGTCGATATCGCGTCGTTTACTTGTTTCTGAACGTCGGGTGAGGCCTGCTCGACCACCTGAATTGCTTCTGCTGCTTGATCTTTCACCGGCTGCGGTATGTCCGCTCCCTGAACGATGGCCCCCGCTGCGGTGGTGATCGCCACGATGATCGCCGCTGCATCAACTGACATACGTGCGCTCCTCCTCCTCGGTGCACCTAACCGAGTGAGTTCACGTTACGACGGGGCACAGCAGATGCGAGGCGATTCTGCGGGATTGATCCGTTTCCTACCGTGACCTGCGGGAGAGCGGCACCTGGCGAATCGCGGCTGCCGGGGCGGACTGCGCAGGACTGCAGGCGACTCGCCGGGCGTGCGCTGCACTCCTGCGCACTCCACGACGAGAGACAGATTCTTCCCAGGTTGTTCTAAGGTTCTTCGGGGAAGCTGGTCGGCATGAGTGAAGACCGACGGATTTCCCGCCTGCTTCCCGTTCGCCGCGTCCTCGCGGCAGCCGGAATCGCCGGACTGGTCGCCGGTGGCGGCATGGCGGCAGCAGCGGACCCCGCGACCCCCGATTCGACGGTGGCAGCGCCCCTCGTCTCGGCAGGATTCGGCGCGCCGGACGCCGTGTCCAGCGGTTCCTGAGATCCCGCGACCGGAGATCCACCACATGACCAGTGCACGCAGCGCAACCGAATGGTCCACCTGGGGTGTGCACGCACGCATCGTCGTCACCGACCCCGACGCCCTGAGCTCGGCGTCGAACCTGATCCGCGGTTACCTCGCGGCCGCCGATGCCGCCGTCAACCGGGACCGCGCGGACGCCGAGATCCGCTCGCTCGACGCGGGCCCGAACACGGTCACACCGATGTTCGCGCGGTTCCTCACCGACGCCCTCGCCGCCGCACGCACCACGGAGGGCGCACTCGACCCCACTGCGTCGGCACCCGCACCCCAGTCGTGGCGGTCGATCACCGTCGACGGCACCGAGGTCACGCTCCCGTCCGGTGTGGAGCTCGACCTGACGGCCACCGCACGGGCGAGTTCCGCCGACCACTGCGCGTCGACGACAGCCGAGCTGCTCGGGTGTGGCGTCCTGGTGGCGCTCGGCGGAGACATCGCCACCGCCGGGACCACGCCACCGGGCGGCTGGCAGGTCCAGGTCCAGGACCTGCCGGGCGACCCCACCTGCCAGGTGTCGATCCCGTCGGGTGCGGCCGTCGCGACCGCCAGCACCGTCAAGCCCCTCCACCCCGACTCGATCTCGTTGTGGCGGACAGTGTCCGTGGTGGCCGAGTCATGCACCACCGCGCACGCGTCCAGTACGGCGGCGGTCGGCATGGGCGGCGGTGCGATCGACTGGCTCACCACCCTCGAACTGCCGGCCCGGCTGGTGGATCAGGAGTTCCGGGTCATCACCCTCGGCGGATGGCCGAGCTAGATCCGGCTACTCCTGCAGGCGAACCGCGTACTGGGCGTCACGCAGGGCGTCGAGGAGATCCTGCCGGTGGCCGGGACCACGGGTCTCGACGGTGAGGAACACCTCCACCTCGTCGAGCGCGAGCGCGCCGCCGGTGCGGGAGTGAACGACGTCCACGACGCTGGCGCCGTTGCCGCTGATCACGCCGAGGAGGCTGACCAAACCACCCGGTCGGTCCGGAATGGTCACGTGCACACCGAGATACCGTCCGGCCGCCCGGAGACCGTGATTGACGACGTGCGTGAGCAGCAACGGGTCGATGTTGCCGCCGGACAGCACCGCGCAGACCTTCCCGGTGAGTCCCAGCTCTTCCGTCGAGCAGCTGATCAGCGCGGCCACCGCCGCCGCGCCCGCAGGCTCCACGATGAGCTTCGCGCGTTCGAGGCACAGGAGCAGCGCCCGGGACAGAGCGTCCTCACTGACCGTGACGATGGCGTCGACCTGCGAGCCGACGTGCGCGAACGGCACGTCGCCGGGCCGGCCGACCGCGATGCCGTCGGCCATGGTCGACATGGTCTCCAGCGGAATCGGGCGGCCCTCGGCCAGCGAACGCGGCCAGGCGGCCGCCTGCTCGGCCTGGACGCCGACGATCCGCACGTCGGGCCGGGTGGCCTTCACCGCCGCGGCGATGCCCGCGATCAGCCCACCACCGCCGGTCGGGACGACGAGGGTGCCGACGTCGGGTTCCTGCTCGAGGATCTCGAGCCCCACGGTCCCCTGCCCGGCGACGATGTCGACGTGATCGAAGGGATGGATGAGGACGGCGCCGGTCTCGTCCGCGAACTCCTTCGCAGCGACGAGCGCGTCGTCCACGGTGTCGCCGGTCAAGTGGACGGTGGCGCCGTACGCCTTGGTGGCGACGAGTTTCGGCAGGGGTGCACCCGTGGGCATGAAGACGGTGGACGGGATGCCCAGCTCGGTGGCCGCCCAGGCCACGCCCTGCGCGTGATTGCCCGCGCTCGCCGCCACGACCCCGCAGGCCCGTTCGGCGACCGACAGATTCGCGATCCGGTTGTATGCACCACGGGGTTTGAAAGACCCTGTGCGCTGCAGATTTTCGCACTTCAGCGTCACGACGTGCCCGCATCGTTCCGACAGCGCCCGGGACGCGATCACCGGCGTCCGGCGCATGACGGGGTCCAGCAGCTTACGAGCTGCTCTGATCTGATCCAGCGTGACAGGCTCCACGCGGGCCAGCATAGGGCGCTCCGCGCCCGTGAGTGGTTAAGGAGTCCAGAGACTCGTCAACTACTCACGGGCGGCGGAGCCGCCTGCTACTTCAGAGCCTGCTCGATGTCGCCCACGAGGTCGGCGGCATCCTCGATGCCGACGGACAGCCGCACCAGGTCGTCCGGGACCTCGAGCAGCGAACCGGCGGTCGAGGCGTGGGTCATGGCGCCCGGGTGTTCGATCAGCGATTCGACGCCGCCGAGCGACTCGGCCAGCGTGAAGATCTCGGTGCGCGAGCAGAAGTCCAGCGCGGCCTGCTTGCCGCCGGCGAGGCGGACCGAGATCATGCCGCCGAAGCGGCGCATCTGCTTCTCCGCGACCTTGTGGCCGGGGTGCGACTCGAGTCCGGGGTAGATGACCTGCGACACCGCGGGGTGCCCGGTGAGCAGTTCGACGACCTTCTCGGCGTTGTCGCTGTGCCGCTCCATGCGCAGGGAGAGGGTCTTGATGCCGCGGAGCGTGAGGAACGCGTCGAAGGGCCCGGGGACCGCGCCTGCACCGTTCTGTAGGAACGCGAAGGCCGTGTCGAGCTCCTCGTCATTGGTGACGAGTGCGCCGCCGACGACGTCGGAGTGTCCGCCGATGTATTTGGTGGTCGAGTGCAGCGCGATGTCGGCGCCGAGCTGCAGCGGCTGCTGCAGGTACGGCGAGGCGAACGTGTTGTCGACGACGATCTTCGCGCCGGCGTCGTGTGCCACGTCGGACAGTGCCTCGATGTCACCGATGTTGAGGAGCGGGTTGGTGGGCGTCTCGACCCACACGAGCTTGGTGTTAGGCCGGATCGCGGCCCGGACCGCGTCCACGTCGGACACCGCGGCGGGCGTGTACTCGATGCCCCACTGGGTGAAGACCTTGTCGATCAGGCGGAACGTTCCGCCGTAGGCGTCGTTCGGGATGACGAGGTGGTCGCCGGGGCGGAGCGCGGCACGGAGCAGGCAGTCGGTGGCGGCCATGCCCGAGCCGAAGGCGCGACCGTACGTGCCCGACTCGAGGGCGGCGAGGTTGGCCTCGAGCGGTCGTCGGGTGGGGTTGCCGGTGCGGGCGTATTCGAATCCGTTACGCATGCCGCCGACGCCGTCCTGCGCGAACGTCGAACTGGCGTAGATCGGGACGTTGACGGCGCCCGTCTGCGGGTCCGGGTCGAATCCTGCGTGCACGGCCTTGGTGGAGAACCCCTGCCAGCTGATGTTGTCCGCTTTGCTGCGCTGCTCACTCATGGCCCCCAGCCTAGTGGGGACCTAATTCTCCAGATACTCCGCGATGGCGAAGGCGATGTCGAGCTTGGTCGCGTCGCTGACGGAGGGGTCGAGCGCGTTGACGATGATGCTGTGTTCCGGGGTGAGCAGCGCCATGGCCACGACGTCGAGAACCACCCCGCCGAACTCGGCGGAACGGGTATCCGGGACGACGTTCGTCCCGTTCCGCATCTCGACGAGGACAGCAGGATCCGTCACCTGCGGCTTCACCGAAGCGGTGATGGTGCTCATCACGTTGGTCGGCCCCTTGGACCACGAGCACGTCGGATCGGTCGATCCGGGCAGGACGGCCTCGGTGAGATGCGGCCGGTCCGACACCAGCCGGCCGAGTGCCTTCGTGAGTGCGGCGCAGTCCGCGGATGCGTCCGAAGACGAGGTGCCCGAGGACACCGATCCCACGGGCGACGACCCCGACTGTGCGACGGCGGCACCCTCGATACTGTTCCCGCATCCGGCGGCCGCCAACCCGAGCAGGGCGACCGGGACCACCAGGACACGACGTAGACGAGCACTCACTGTGATTTCCCCCTCACGGACACCGGACCGGTCCCCCGCTGTGCACCGTACGTTCCGTGCGCAGCGGGGACCAGTGTTGTCGTGCCCGGCCCTCGACGTGTCGTCTAGGAGCCGGCGCTGAGGAAACCGAGAAGGTCGTGGCGGGTGATGACTCCGGCGGGCTTGCCGTCGTCGACGACCATCAGGGCGTCGGTGTCGCCGAGCGCCTTGGTGGCGGCCGACACGGGCTCACCGGAACCGATGAGCGGGAACGGCTTGCTCATGTGCTTCTCGACCGGGTCCGCGAGGTGTGCGCGTCCCTCGAACACGGCACTGAGCAGGTCGCGCTCGGTGACGCTGCCCGCCACTTCACCGGCCATGACGGGCGGCTCCGCACCGACGACGGGCATCTGCGACACCCCGTACTCGCGGAGGATCTCGATGGCGTCGCGCAGCGTCTCGGACGGGTGGGTGTGGACGAGGTCCGGGAGTTCGCCGGACTTGCCGCGCAGCACATCGCCGACGGTCTTCTCGTCGGGCTTGCCGTCGAGCGGTGTGCGGAGGAAGCCGTAGGACGCCATCCACTTGTCGTTGAAGATCTTCGACAGGTATCCGCGGCCACCGTCGGGCAGCAGGACGACGATGACGGCGTCGGGGCCCTCACGCTTGGCGACCTCGAGTGCGGCGACGACGGCCATGCCGCAGGAGCCGCCGACCAGCAGGCCCTCTTCGCGGGCGAGACGACGGGTCATCTCGAAGGAGTCGGCGTCGGACACGGCGATGATCTCGTCGGGGATGGACGGGTCGTAGGCGCTCGGCCAGAAGTCCTCGCCGACGCCCTCGACCAGGTACGGGCGACCGGTGCCGCCCGAGTACACGGAACCCTCGGGGTCGGCGCCGATGACCTTGACCTTGCCGCCGGACACCTCCTTGAGGTAGCGGCCGGTGCCGGTGATGGTGCCGCCGGTGCCGACGCCCGCGACGAAGTGGGTGATCTTTCCGTCGGTGTCGGCCCAGATCTCGGGGCCGGTGGTCTCGTAGTGGCTCTGCGGGCCGCCCGGGTTGGAGTACTGGTTGGGCTTCCAGCCGCCGGGGAGCTCGCGTGCGAGCCGGTCGGAGACGCTGTAGTAGCTGTCCGGGTGCTCGGGCGCGACCGCGGTGGGGCACACCACGACCTCGGCGCCGTAGGCCTTGAGAACGTTCCGCTTGTCTTCGCTGACCTTGTCGGGGCAGACGAACACGCACTTGTATCCGCGCTTCTGGGCCACCAGGGCAAGGCCGATGCCGGTGTTGCCGGACGTGGGCTCGACGATGGTCCCACCCGGCTTCAGCTCACCGGACGCCTCCGCGGCGTCGATCATCTTGACCGCGATGCGGTCCTTCGAGCTTCCACCCGGGTTGAGGTATTCGATCTTGGCTGCAACGGTCCCGTGGTTCTCCCCGATGACAGAAGAGAGCTTGACGAGAGGGGTGTTGCCGATCAGGTCGACGACGTGTTCCGCGATGCGCATGCCTCCATGCTCCCAGATGCCCTGATCCGATGCTCACAGACGTCCGGCACGGGGGCCCCGATCCGACTAGATTGGTGCGGACGCAGTCCGCTGGAACCCGTGAGATGAGCACCAGGTAGCGGAAAGGTGAGACCAGTGCCCAAGAGGACCTGGCAGACCGGAGTGAAAGCCGGTGCCGCGGCTGTCGTGGCAGGTTCGAGCGCGGGCACGCTGTCGTGGGCGGCGTACTCCTATCTGATGTCCCAGGCGACGGCGGCCCGCGGTGTGATCGGGCGCAACGTCGCCAAGCCGCCGGAGGCCGACGGCGTCTACTCCCCCGGCGCCGCGGTCCCCGAACGCTGGCTACGGACCACGCCCTACGACGTCCATCTGATGATTTTCGGCGATTCCACGGCCGCCGGGGTGGGGTGCCTGTCGGCGGACGAGGTGCCCGGCGTGCAGATCGCGAGGCGCCTCGCCGACGAGACCGGCAAGCGGATCCGGCTGAGCACCAAGGCCATCGGCGGCGCCACATCCCGCGGGCTCAGCGGGCAGGTGGACGCGATGTTCGTCGCCGGACCGCCGCCGGACGCCGCGGTGATCCTGGTCGGCGCGAACGACGTGACGTCCAAGAACTCGATTCGGGCGTCGGCGCGCAGGCTAGGGGAAGCGGTGGAACGGCTCCGCGCCCGCGACTGCGCGGTCGTGGTCGGAACGTGCCCCGACCTCGGGGTGGTGACCGCGATTCCGCAGCCCCTGCGAACCGTCGTCCGGACGTGGGGGTTGCGCCTGGCGAGGGCGCAGGCGGCCGCAACCAGCGCGGCGGGTGGCCACCCGGTGGCGTTGGCCGACCTGCTGGCTCCCGAGTTCCTGGCGGCCCCCGACCGGATGTTCTCCTCCGACCATTTCCACCCGTCCGCGGCGGGCTACGAGTTGGCGGCGATGCAGATCGTGCCCGTTCTCGCGACCGCCCTGGGCATGTGGCACGGCGGACCGCTCCCCGACCTGCCCGAGGTGTCGGAGGCCGCGGAGTCGCGCAAGCTGTCGACCCGAATGACCGCCTCGCTCAACCGTTTCCTGTGGCGGCGCACTGCCAGGCGACGCTCGCCTGCCCGCCTCGACGAACTCCTCGCGATCGAGGAGGCGTCTGCGTCCAGGACGCGACGGGTCGCTGAGTGAGATGGCGATGTCCCCGGTGCCACCCGGCAACGTAAGTTGTCGGGAAGGCCACAAAACGGGTGGTCTGCAACACAGTGCAGACCCCTGCAGTTGACAAAGGAGTTTTCATGCCCGAGGCAGTCATCGTCTCCGCAGTACGCTCACCGATCGGCCGAGCCATGAAGGGCTCACTCAAGACCATCCGCCCGGATGATCTGACGACGCAGATGGTGGCCGCGGCTCTGGCGAAGATCCCCGAACTCGATCCCACCGAGATCGACGACCTGCTCCTCGGCTGCGGCCAGCCCGCCGGCCAGTCGGGTTTCAACATCGCCCGCGTCGTCGCGGTGGAACTGGGTTACGACTTCCTGCCCGGCGTCACCGTCAACCGATACTGTTCCTCCTCGCTGCAGACCACCCGCATGGCACTGCACGCGATCAAGGCCGGCGAAGGCGACGTGTTCATCTCCGCCGGCGTCGAGTCGGTGTCCAGCTTCGTCACCGGCAACGCCGACGGCCTGCCGAACACCAAGAACCCGAGGTTCGCCGACGCCGAGGCGCGTACCGCGAAGCTCGCCGAGGGCGGCGTCGCCTGGACCGACCCGCGCGAGAACGAGCAGATTCCCGACGTCTACATCGCCATGGGCCAGACCGCCGAGAACGTCGCCTCGGCCACCGGCATCACGCGTGAGGAGCAGGACCGCTGGGGCGTCCGCTCCCAGAACCGCGCGGAGGACGCCATCAAGAACGGCTTCTTCGAACGGGAGATCACCCCGGTCACCCTCCCCGACGGCACCGTCGTCAGCACCGACGACGGCCCGCGCGCCGGCACCACCTACGAGGGCATCAGCCAACTCAAGCCGGTGTTCCGGCCCGACGGCACCGTCACCGCCGGCAACGCGTGCCCCCTCAACGACGGCGCCGCCGCGCTCGTGATCATGTCCGACACCAAGGCCAAGGCCCTCGGGCTGACCCCGCTCGCCCGCATCGTGTCCACCGGGGTGTCCGGGCTGTCCCCCGAAATCATGGGCCTGGGCCCGATCGAGGCCGTCAAGAAGGCCCTCGCGATCGCGGGCAAGTCCATCTCCGACATCGACCTGTTCGAGATCAACGAGGCATTCGCGGTCCAGGTTCTCGGTTCTGCCCGTGAACTGAAGATCGACGAGGACAAGCTGAACATCTCCGGCGGCGCCATCGCCCTCGGCCACCCGTTCGGCATGACCGGCGCCCGCATCACCAACACCCTGCTCAACAACCTCCGCGAGCAGGACAAGACGTTCGGCGTCGAGACCATGTGCGTCGGCGGCGGGCAGGGCATGGCGATGGTCCTCGAGCGTCTGAGCTAGGCCCTCCGGACCGTGAGTGGTTGACGAGTGCAGAGACTCGTCAACCACTCACGGGCGCAGCGGGAGGATCTCCCGGTACGCGTCGGACGCGTACCAGCCTTCGAGGTGCTCGCGGTCGGGGAACTCGATGACGATGAACGTGCCGTCGGACGTCCCCTCGACCACGTCCTGGCGTCCGCCGTGGACGATGAACTTGCCGGAGAAGGGGCGCAGGGTGCCGTCGATGCGTTCGAGGTATTCGACGATCTGCGGACCCATGTCGACGTTCTGGAGGTGGGCCATTCCGTACGCGCTCATGTCGTGCTCCTTCGGGTGAGGCGGTTGCTGCACACGACATTCCTCCGCCCGGGTACGCGCGTCGATTACCTCCGAGGTAATCGAACCCGGCCCCGCAGACGGAGAAGGCCCCCGAGAGCATGCTCTCGGGGGCCTTCTCGTGGGACTACTAGTCGCTGTTGAAGTAGCTCAGGAGTCGCAGGATCTCGACGTACAGCCACACGAGGGTGACGGTGAGTCCGAATGCGACACCCCACGCTGCCTTCTCCGGCGCCTGGGCGCGGATCAGCTGGTCGGCGGCGTCGAAGTCCAGCAGGAAGCTGAATGCGGCGATGCCGATGCAGACGAGGCTGAAGATGATCGCCAGGGGACCGCCGTCGCGGAGACCGAGGCCGCCTTCGGTGAAGAAGCTGGCGATCACGTTGCCGAGGACGAGGACGACGACACCGATGAGGGCGCCGATGATCATCCGCGTCAGGCGGGGCGTGACTCGGATCGCGCCCGTCTTGTAGACGACGAGCATGCCGAAGAACACGCCGAACGTGCCGAGTACGGCCTGGGCGATGAGTGCCGCTCCCCCGACTCCACCGAACGTGATGTCGGTGAACATGAACGACAGGGCGCCGAGGAACAGGCCCTCCGCCACCGCGTAGGCGAGAACGATGCCCGGGTTGTCCATCTTGCGGCCGAACGTGGCCACGAGGACCAGCACGAGACCGACGAGGCCACCACCGATGACCAACGGGCCCGCGAGGTTCGCATTGTTGCTCACCAGGAAGTAGGAGATGATCGCCGACACCGTGAGCACGCCGAGCGTGACACCCGTCTTGGTGACGACGTCGTCGATGGTCATCGAACGGTAGTCGGGGCCCGTCCGGTAGGGCTCGGCCTGCGTGTACTGCGGCTGACCGAACTGCTGCGTGACCTGCGCTGCGCCGGCCGTCGTAGATCCGAACGAGGCGTATCCGCCGCTGCCCTCTTGTTTGGGCAGGTTGCGGAACACCGGGTTACTGGTGGTGCGCACCGTGCACATCCCTTCTCGTGGCTCGCCGGGTGGATCCGGGTTTCTTGTACGTTGAACGTCCCGCACCCACCGCAAGTTCCCGTTCGTCGCTTTCGGGTCGGACAATTCGGACTCTACCGGTGCCGCGGGGACACCCGCCAGACGGACGCCGGTCGGCGTGGCGGTCAGGCCACCGACCGGGTGACCGTGAATTTGGGATTCCGGCCGACGACGTCGGTCGGACCGACGAGCCGCTGCAACCGGCCCCGGTACCCGAGATGCGAGTTGTACACGGTCCACAACTCGCCGCCGGGCCGGAGCACTCGCCCGGCTTCGGTGAACATCTTCGATGCGCCACCGGTGTGGACGGCCGCGCCCACGTGGAACGGCGGGTTGCACAGGACGACGTCCTGGCTGTCGGTGGCGAGGGTGGACATGGCGTCGTCGCGCAGCGTGCTGACCCGTCCGTCGAGTCCGTTCGCGCGGGCGGTGGCGGCCGCCGACGCCACCGCCGCGGAGGACTGGTCGGTCGCGATCACCGACGCCTCCGGGAGGAGCCGGGCCAGGCTGACGGCGAGGATGCCGGTTCCGCACCCGAGGTCGACCGCGGCACGGGCCCGGGGGTTCACGCGGGGAAGGAAGTCGAGGAGGTATCTGGTCCCGATGTCCAGCTTGGGTCCGGCGAACGCGGCACCGTACGAGACCACGTCCAGCCCGATCTCGGCGAGATGATCGGTGACGGGGTACGTCTGCTGCGCCGCCTGCACCGGGCCGCGAGCGATCAGCACCCGCGACTTCTGCCTGCCGAGGGTTGCGCGGACGTCGGAGAACGAACGACGGAGCACGTCGTTCATGGCGGTGGAGATGTGCTTGTTGCGTCCGCCCGCGTAGACGACGACGGACGGGTCGGCGTGGCGGGCGATCGCCTCGGCAACCTCGGTCAGTTCGCCGAGGCTCCGCGGTAGCTGCATCAGCACGACGGTTGCGCCCGCGAGCAGCTCCCCACCGAGCGCGCACGCCCGGTAGCGGTCGGCGAGCCCGACCGTCGCGGCGTTGGCGGCGAGCGCCAGTTCGCCGGTCAGCGGGTCCTGGTGCACGCGGATCCCGGTGGAGCCGTGTGTCACCGCGGCGCCGAGGGTGAGCGCACCGTAGTGGTCGCCGATCACGGCGAGCGTCCCGGGACGTGCCGCCGACAGGGCCGCCGCGGCCTCGTCGAGGATCAGCCGGTCGGCGGCGTCGACGGCCGTCAGGTTGGGTGCCTCGACGTCGGGGCGGCGACGGAGGCGGGCGAACAGGGCGTCCCGGTCGAACACTTCGGAGTCGAGCACGTTACTGCGACACCCACTGCGCGACGTTGGCGACGGGTTCCCGGCAGGTGCGGAATCCGTTGACGGGGTTCTCGGTGTCGGGGTAGCCGAACGAGATCGCGCAGACGACCCTGCGGTCTTCGTCGAGCGAGAAGAAGTCGTGGATGAACCGCGAACTTCCGGCGACAGCGGCCTGCGGAATGGTCGCCACTCCGAGGCTCTGCGCGGCGAGGAGGAATGTCTCGACGTACAGGCCGCAGTCGACGGCGCCGTATGTGCCGAGCGCTTCGTGGGTGGTGACGATCGCGACGTGCGGCGCGCCGAACAGGTCGAAGTTCTTCATCGTCTGCTCGGCCGACGCGGCCCGGTCGCCGGGCGCGATGCCGACGCTGGAGTACAGCTGCATGGCGCACTCGCGGCGGCGTTGCTTGTGCTCGCCCACGTATTCGCGGGGCCACTCGAAGTCGGACTCCTGCGGGTGGGTGCGGACGTACTCGGCCAGCCCGGAACGGAACCGCTCGGTTCCCTCTCCCTCGGTGATCGCGACCTGCCACGGCTGCGTGTTGCACCACGACGGCGTCTGCTGCGCGAGCTCGAGGATCCTCTCGATCACGTCGCGCGGCACCTGCGTCGGTAGGTAAGCCCTGCAACTGATCCGCGCGTCGAGGAGCTGGGCCAGGGTCCGCTCGGCCAGGCTCGTGTCCGCTGCTGCAATGCCGGTATCCGTCACCGTCGAATTCTCCTCGGGTCTACTCGTTCTCGAACACCGCTCTCGTGTCGTGCGACCGCGATATGCTGGCGTCAGTGCACCGAGAAGGTGATTTCATTGAGTGTGCCACGACACCCGGAAAGCAGTTCCGGGCCGACCGACTCGGATCCGCAGGCTACCAAGCGGATCGTCGTGACCGACATCGTCGCGGAGCTGGCCTCGGAAGGATTCGACGACGCCCGCGAGATCGGCCGGGGAGGGTTCGGGGTCGTGTACCGCTGCCTCCAGACGGCGCTCGACCGCACGGTCGCGATCAAGGTGCTGTCGTCCGATCTGGACGGCGAGGACCGCGAACGCTTCCTGCGGGAACAGCGTGCGATGGGGAAATTGTCGGGGCATCCCCATGTGGTCGACATCCTGCAGTCGGGGGTGACGCGCAGCGGCAGGCCGTACATCGTGATGCCGTACCACTCGCGCAATTCACTCGACGCCTGGATTCGCCGTGAAGGGCCGCTGCCGTGGAGCGAAACGCTGCGCGTCGGCGTGAAGCTGGCGGGCGCCCTGGAGACGGCGCACCGGCTCGGCACCCTGCACCGCGACGTGAAGCCGGCGAACATCCTGCTCACCGGGTACGGCGAACCGCAGCTCACGGACTTCGGCATCGCGCGGGTCACGGGTGGATTCGAGACCACGTCGAGCATGATCACCGGTTCGCCCGCGTTCACGGCGCCGGAGGTCCTCCGCGGCGACGCACCGTCCGCGTCTTCCGACGTGTACAGCCTGGGTGCCGCCCTGTTCTGCCTGCTCACCGGGCATGCCGCGTTCGAGCGGCGGAGCGGGGAGCGGCTCGTCGCCCAGTTCCTCCGCATCGCCACGCAACCCGTTCCGGACCTGCGGGGCGAGGATATTCCCGACGACGTGTGCGCGGCCATCGAGCGCGCCATGTCCGAGGAACCGACCGACCGCCCGGCTTCGGCCGCGGAGTTCGGCCAGGAACTCCGCGACATCGAGCGCAGGCACGGGCTCGACGTCGACGAGATGGCGCTCCCCGCGGCGGCGGACGAATTCCCGCGCACCGAGCACACGGCGGCGCCGACCACGCAGTCCTCGACGTCCGGGCACAGTCGCAGCTACCGCAGGCGGTCGGGTGCCACTCCGCCGAGCGCCGCGGCCCGCTTCCGGCCGCCGACCCCGATGCGGTCCCTGGTGGAGCGCACCCGTCTCCTGGAACTGCTCCGGCTGGGTCAGCGGAGGCGGTTGACGCTCATCCACGCACCCGCCGGCTTCGGGAAGAGCACGGTGGCCGCCCAGTGGCGCGACGTGCTGATCGAGGACGGCTCCGCCGTCGCCTGGCTGACGGTGGACAACGACGACAACAACGTCGTGTGGTTCCTGTCCCACCTCGTCGAGGCGATCCGCCGTGCCGAACCGAGCCTGGCGGACGAGTTGGGGCAGGCACTCGACGAGAACGGCGCCGAAGCGGAACGGTATGTGCTGACGTCGCTGGTGAATCAGGTCCACGACAGCAGGCGCCACGTGGTGGTGATGATCGACGACTGGCATCGCGTCACGTCGCCGGACACGATCGCCGCGATGGACTTCATCCTGGAGAACGGCTGCCACCACCTGCAAATGGTGGTGAGCAGCCGAAGCCAAGCGGGACTTCCGCTGGCCAAGATGCGGGTGCGCGACGAGCTCGTCGAAATCGATTCCGTGGCTTTGCGCTTCGACATCACCGAGTCGCAGCGGTTCCTGGTCGACCTCGGTGGACTGCACCTGGAGGACTCCGACGTGGAGGCGCTGGAGGAGACCACGGACGGGTGGGTGGCGGCGCTGCAACTGGCGTCGCTGTCGCTGCGTGATCGCACCGATCCCGGTGACCTCATCCGGCACATGTCGGGCCGCCACCACGCGATCGGTGAATACCTGGCGGAGAACGTGCTCAGCACTCTCGAACCTGCACTGCTCGACTTCATGCTGGCCACGTCCGTCACGGAGCGGGTGTGCGGCGACCTCGCCTGCGTGCTGGCGAACGTGACCCGCGGTCAGGCCCTGCTCGAGCAGGTCGAATCGCGCGATCTGTTCCTGCGCAGCCTCGACGAGGACCGGGAGTGGTTCGAGTACCACCACCTGTTCGCCGAGTACCTCCGCCGCCGCCTCGAGCGCGATCATCCCTCACGCATCGCAGACCTGCACCGTGCGGCCGCACACTGGTTCGCCGACCACCACTACGTCAGCGACGCAGTGGATCACGCGTTGGCGGCGGGCGATCGCGACGTGGCCGTCGCGGTGGTCGAGGAGCAGGGCATGTACCTGGTGGAGCACTCGCGGATGGTCGCGCTGCTCGGCCTCGTCGACAAGTTGCCGCGGCCGCTGGTCGAGTCCAGTCCGCGTATCCAGATCGCGGTCGCGTGGGCGAACATCCTGCTGCAGCGGGTGGCGCCGACGCTGCGGTCGCTCTCGCTGGTCGCGTCAGCCCTCGAGTCCTCGACGCTGAGCGACACCGAGCAGGCCGACATCCGTGTGGAGGCCGACATCGTCCGCGCCGTGATCGCGGTGTCGTCCGATCGCATCGCCGGCGTCCCCGACCTCATCGCGGAATGCCTTGCCCGCCCGGAGACCTTACGCGCGTGGGTGGTTTCGGCGGGGTCGAATCTCGCCTCCGCCGCCGCGATCGCCCAATTCGATTTCGTGGAGGCACGCCGACTGCAGGACTGGGCGACCGGGTACCACCAGCGGACCGTCGGACCGTTCAGCAGGATGTACGGGTACAGCTTCGCCGGTATCGCCGCGATGGAACAACTCGACATCGCCGCGGCCGAGGACAACTTCCGGCTGGCCGTGCAGACTGCAACGAAGTTGGCAGGCACCCATTCGCATGCCGCACGACTCGCAGGCGCACTCCTCGGCGAGCTGATGTACGAACTGGGCCATCTCGACGAGGCCGAACGACTCCTCGACGAGAGCTACGAGCTCGGCCCCGAGGGCGGCATCGTCGATTTCATGATCGCCCGCTTCGTCACGGGCGCGCGGCTGAAGGCGGGGCGCGGCGATCTCGCGTCCGCTGCCCGCCACCTCGACGAGGGTGCGTCCGCGGCGGCGTCGCTGGGCCTTCCGCGGTTGCGGGCCCGGGTCGAGAACGAGCGGGTCCGGCTCGGTCTGCCCGCGTCACCCCAGCCGGCGGCCGGTGGCGGGAAGGCGACCCGGGAACCCGATTTCGGTTTCGCCGAGATCGTCGCGCAACTCGACGACGCCACCGAGATCCGGAAACAGTTGGCCGTCGATCCCGATGTCGCGTGTCGCCGCGCCGAGGAATGGGTGCGCAGGGTCGAACGGGAGAGCCGGCCGAGGGCGGCCATGCAGGCCAGTCGCCTTCTCGTCGCATGCCTGGTCGCGGCGGGCCGCGTCGACGAAGCCGAGCCGGTGCTGGCGTCCATCGCCGCGACGTGTGCACGAATCGGCTTCGTGCGCTATCTGATCGACGGCGGGCCGCGCATGGTGCCCGCGCTGACGGCTCTTCTCGAGGACAGGCGGGCCGGCCGCTGGCAGTCCGACTGGCCGGAGGTTCCGGAAGAGTTCCTGGTTGCGGCGTTGGAGACAGCGACTCCGATCGAAAGTTAGCCCGCGCTTTCTTGACTAATTCAAGAAACGGTGGTGCAGTGTGACCGTGAACACACACAAGGGCGGGAGCCGGCCACCACCACGTCGCGCTCCGTAAGTGTGGTTCGATCCGCCGGCGTCGGCGAAGCCTCTTGCCCGACAGCCAGTTCCAGAAAACCCAGAGCGACCGCCAGCAACGAAGGGATCCACTGTGAGCCGAGAGACCACTGCGAACACCAGCGACAAGCTCACCACGGCCGTAGGCGCACCCGTCCCCGACAACCAGAACGTCGTGACCGCCGGGCCCCGCGGGCCGCAGTTGCTGCAGGACGTCTGGTTCCTCGAGAAGCTCGCACATTTCGACCGCGAGGTCATTCCGGAACGCCGCATGCACGCCAAGGGTTCCGGTGCGTTCGGAACGTTCACGGTCACGAACGACATCACTCGGTACACCAGCGCGAAGATCTTCTCCGAGGTCGGCAAGAAGACCGAGCTGTTCGCCCGCTTCTCCACCGTCGCCGGTGAGCGCGGCGCCGCCGACGCCGAGCGCGACATCCGCGGCTTCGCGGTCAAGTTCTATACCGAGGAAGGCAACTGGGACCTGGTCGGCAACAACACCCCGGTCTTCTTCTTCCGCGACCCGCTGAAGTTCCCCGACCTCAACCACGCCGTCAAGCGCGATCCCCGCACGAATCTGCGCAGCCCCGACAACAATTGGGACTTCTGGACATCGCTGCCCGAGTCACTGCACCAGGTCACCATCGTGATGAGCGACCGCGGCATCCCGTCGTCGTACCGGCACATGCACGGATTCGGTTCACACACCTTCAGTTTCATCAACGCCGAGGGCGAACGCTTCTGGGTGAAGTTCCACCACCGTGTGCAGCAGGGTGTCGAGAACCTCACCGACGCCGAGGCCGGGGCCCTGGTCGGCGCCGACCGCGAGAGCCATCAGCGGGACCTCTTCGACGCCATCGAGGCCGGAAATTTCCCGAAGTGGAAGCTGTGCGTGCAGATCATGCCCGAGGCCGACGCCGACACGGTCCCCTACCACCCGTTCGACCTGACGAAGGTGTGGCCGAAGGCCGACTACCCGCTGATCGAGGTCGGCGAATGGGAACTCAACCGCAACCCCGACAACTATTTCGCCGAGGTCGAGCAGGCGGCGTTCAACCCGGCGCACGTCGTGCCCGGCATCAGCTTCTCCCCCGACAAGATGCTCCAGGGCCGGTTGTTCTCCTACGGTGACGCGCAGCGCTACCGCCTCGGTGTGAACAACTATCAGATCCCGGTCAATGCGGCCCGCTGCCCGGTGAGCAACTTCCACCGCGACGGTGCCATGCGGGTCGACGGCAACAACGGTGGCACCCTGCACTACGAGCCGAACAGTTACGGCAAGTGGCAGGAGCAGAGCCGGTACCGCGATCCCGCGCAGAGTGTGGGCGCGTTCGCCGACCGGTTCAACTTCCGCGAGGACGACGACGACTACTTCTCGCAGCCGCGCGTGTTGTTCAACAACATGAGCGACGAGCAGAAGCAGGTGTTGTTCGAGAACACCGCGCGGGCCATCAACGGCGCGTCGCAGCAGGTCGTGCAGCGGCACATCGACAACTGCACCCAATGCGACCCCGCCTACGGTGAGGGCGTCGCGAAGGCGATCTCCGCCCTGGGCTGAGAGAACATCCGGGTCCGCCCGGTCCGGAATCGTCCCGGACCGGGCGGACTCTTCTGCCACGAACAGGGACCGCCGCGGCATATCGTGGACTTCCGGACTCTTTCGTGGGAGGACTGATGACCGATCCGTCGCCGCAGGACGGTACCCCCCGTTTCAGCGGTCTGCGTGCCCTGTTCGTCAACTGCACCCTGAAGCGGTCTCCCGAAGTGAGCAACACCCAGGGGCTGATCGACCGCAGTGTCGGCCTGATGGAACGGGAAGGCGTCTCGGTCGACCAGATCCGGGCGGTGGACCACGACATCGCGACCGGCGTCTATCCGGACATGACCGAACACGGGTGGCCGAGCGACGAATGGCCCTCACTGTTTCAGCGAGTGCTGGACGCCGACATCCTGGTCCTCGCCGGTCCGATCTGGCTCGGCGACAACGGTTCCGTCACGAAGCAGGTGATCGAGCGGCTGTACGGGTGCTCGTCGATTCTCAACGACAACGGCCAGTACGCGTACTACGGGCGGGCCGGGGGTTGTCTGATCACCGGCAACGAGGACGGTGTCAAGCATTGCGCGATGAACATCCTCTACAGCCTCCAGCATCTCGGATACGTGATCCCACCGCAGGCCGACGCCGGATGGATCGGCGAGGCCGGCCCGGGCCCGTCGTATCTCGACGAAGGGTCGGGCGGCCCGGAGAACGATTTCACCAACCGCAACACCACGTTCATGACGTACAACCTGATGCACGTCGCCGCGATGCTGAAGAACGCCGGCGGGTTCCCCGCGTACGGAAATCAACGTTCGGAATGGGACGCCGGTTGCCGCCCCGACTTCGCCAACCCGGACTACCGCTGATCCGCCGCATCCGAGAGGGAAGTCATGTGCCGATTGTTCGGGTTGTCCGCAGCCCCGCACCGCGTCCGCGCGTCGTTCTGGCTGCTGGACGCCCCGGACAGTCTGGCCCAGCAGAGTCACCGCGAGCCGGACGGCACCGGACTCGGCACGTTCGCGGAGGACGGAACTCCGGTGGTGGAGAAGCAACCGCTCGCCGCGTACGAGGACACGGAGTTCGCACAGGAGGCGAAGCATCGGTATTCGGCCACGTTCGTGGCGCACATCCGTTTCGCAACCACCGGTGAACTGCTTCCCCAGAACACCCATCCGTTCGCCCAGGACGGTCGCGTGTTCGCCCACAACGGCGTGGTCGAGGACCTGCCGAAGCTCGAGGCGGAACTGGGGTCCGATCTCGCCCTCGTTCACGGCGACACCGACTCGGAACGCGTCTTCGCCCTGGTGACCGGTCACATCGGGAGGAACGGCGGCGACGTCACGGCAGGTATCACGTCGGCCGCCCGATGGCTGGCGGACAACGTGCCGATCTACGCGCTCAACATCCTGCTGACCACACCCGGCGAATTGTGGGCGCTACGATACCCGGACACCCACGACCTGCTCTTCCTCGAGCGGCGGGCGGGCGGTCCGAGCGGTGGTCGCCACCTCCAGCACGCGAGCACTCCCGGCCGTATCCGTGCCAGGTCCGAACATCTCGCCGACAATCCGGCGGTGGTCGTCGCCAGCGAGCAGATGGACGAGGATCCCGGCTGGACTCCGCTGCAGTCGGGCGAACTGCTCCACGTCGACCGCGACCTCGCCGTCACCCGGCAGGTGATCGTCGATCGCCCACCGCGGTACCCGATCCGCCTCGCCGACCTCAATGCGCGCGCCGCGGCCGCGCAGACGGAGAAATAGCGCGGACGCCCGTCAGAACTCGATCCGCACATGCTCGCTGACGGGGCGGGCCTGGCACGCGAGGATGTAGCCGCTCGCGATGTCCTCGGGATCGAGGATCGACGCGTTGTCCATGTCCACCTCACCCTCGACCACCGTGCATGCGCAGGAACCGCATTCGCCCTCGCGGCACGAGTAGGGGACGTCGAGGCCCTTGGAGAGCATGACGTCGACGAGTGTCGCCTGGCGTGGCCAGCTCAGGTTGTGCGCTTCGCCGTCGAGTTGCACCTCGACCGTCGACGCCGTCCCCGTGTCCGGCAGTTCCTCGACCACGACGTCCGCGAACGGATCCCCGGACAGTGACGTGAACACCTCGGCGTGCACCCGGTCGCGCGGGACGCCGGCGAGTGCGAGCGACTCGTGGATCGCGTCCATGAAGGGACGCGGTCCGCAGAGGTACGCGCGGTGGTCCCGGAACCGGTCCGACAGATTCGCCAGCTGCCGCGGCGTCGGCAGACCCTGCACGCTCTCGAGCCAGTGCACGACGGTCAGCCGATGTTCGTGGCGGGCCGCGAGTCCCCGCAACTCATCGGCGAAGATGACCGACTTCTCGTCCCGGTTCGCGTACACCAGAACGACTTTCCCGTTGCCCTCGCTCAGCGCCGACTTGAGGATCGACATCACCGGGGTGATTCCGCTGCCCGCGGCGAACAGGATCAGGTCTTCGTCCAGGCTGGCCGGAGTGAACACGCCCGCGGGAGGCAGGACCTCGATGCGGTCGCCGACGCCGACGTTGTCGCACAACCAGTGCGAACCGTACCCGCCTGCGGTGCGTTTGATCGTCACCTTCGGCAGGTCGTCGGTGAACGGCGAACTGGCCAGCGAGTAGCACCGCGCGACCGATCCCGTCCGGTCGCTCGGGATCCGCAGCGTCAGGAACTGTCCGGGCTTGTACGCGAATTCGTGCCGACGCTCGTCGGGGACGTCGAACACCAGCGACCGGGCGTCGGACGTCTCCTCCACGACAGCGGCCACGGTGACCACTACTGATCGCGAACTGCGTGGTGTTTCAACGGTCGTCATCGCGACGGTGCCCTCTCGCTACGGTAATTCGATCCTGCCGAAACTAGTGCAGATCGAGCGCGGCGACCGCAGCTCTTCCCGCTGTGCGGGACCCGTCTCACCGGCGTCAGCCCCAACGGGACTGCCCGCCGTCCAGGGGGATGGTGGCCCCGGTGAGGTAGCCGGCGTCCTCGCTGACGAGGAACACGACGGCGCGCCCGATGTCGGTTTCGGCGTCGCCGACCCGTCCGAGCGGGATGCCCGCCACGAACTCCGCCGCCTCGTCCGGATTCTGCTCCATCCACCGCGCGAGCGCCGGACTCTTGGCGTGCGGGGCCACGGACAGCACCCGGATGCCGTCCCGGCCCCACTCGCACGCCGCCGACCTGGTCAGCGAACGCATCCCCTCCTTGATCGAACCGTAGGCGCCGTAGTTGCTCGCATCCCAGCGCACGGCCGCCGACGTGACGAGGTTGACGATCACGCCGCCGCCGCGTGACTTCATGTGCGGATGGCACGACTGCATCATGCGCAGCGTCGCGAGCGGCCCCGTCGCGAACGACCGCTCGTACTCCTCGTCGATCACCGACAGGATCGGTCCCGGTCTGCAGTCGTTGGCGTTGTTGACCAGGATGTCGACGCCGCCGAACACGTCCACGGTCCGCTCGACGGCGGATGCGATGTCTGCGCGTCTGCTGACGTCGCACACCACCGGTTCGCTGCGGGCGCCGAGTTCGGTGAGCCGCTCGCACGTGCGGTGCAGTTTCGCTTCGGTCCGTCCGGCGACGGCGATCGCCGCGCCCTCCCGGGCGAGGGCCAGGGCGATTCCCTGTCCGATCCCCTGTCCCGCACCCGTGATCAGCGCGACCTTGCCGTCGAGTTTGCCCATGTCCACTCCCGTTCCCCTACTATCGAACCAAGCATTTGCTTGTTTTCGGCTTTCGTGCCGATTCACCCGATCTCATTCGAGCGCCAGGAATCCTGCGCTCCCTCACTCCGAAGGTCTCCCGTGACAATCCCCCCTCCTCTCGATTTCAGTGGCCGCACCGTCGTCGTGACCGGCGGCACCAAGGGCATCGGTTTCGTCGTCGCCGAATCGTTTCTCGCCGCGGGGGCGAACGTGCTCGTGTGCGGCCGCTCCGCGCCGCACTCCCTGCCCGCGCACGCCGATCGCATCGCCGCGTTCCGCGCGACCGACGTCCGCGACCATGCCGACGCCGCCGCACTGATCGACGACGCCGTCGCGCGGTACGGCCGCCTCGACGTCCTCGTCAACAACGCGGGCGGTTCGCCCGACGCCGACGCGGCCACCGTCTCCCCCCGTTTCGTCGAGAAGATCGTCGCACTGAATCTGCTGGCGCCCTTCACCGTCGCCCAGGCCGCCAACACGGTGATGCAGCAGCAGTCCGACGGTGGTGCCATCGTCAACATCGGCAGCGTCTCCGCTCACGATCCGCAACCCGGCACCGCCGCGTACAGCGCCGCGAAGGCCGGCCTGCTCGTCCTGACGAAAGCGCTTGCGCTCGAATGGGCTCCGAAGGTCCGGATCAACCACATCACCACGGGTCTCATCCGCACCGAGAGCGCGGCGTCCGTCTACGGCGACGACGGCGGAGCCGCCGTCACCCGGACCCTGCCGATGGGGCGGATGGCGGTGCCGTCCGACATCGCGGACGCGTGCCTCTTCCTGGCGAGCGCGCAGGCGTCGTACGTGAACGGCGCCGATCTCGCCGTCCACGGCGGCGGCGAATACCCCGCGCGGTACCTCGCGACCCACTCCTGACGTCCTCGCCGAATGTCGCACCGGTGCGGTTCAACTGCACCGGTGCGACATTCGGCGGGCGACCGCGCGGTCAGCGGAACGCGGCGCGGGCCCCGGCGATGAGCGGCCGGTCGCCCTGGACGAGTTCGAACGACGCGTCCTCCGCATCACCCCAGGCTCGCAACGTCGGTGCGTCGCCCGGGTAGACCGGTGCGGCGAACCGTCCCTCCAGCCGGGCGAGGTCGGCCGGGTGGACGTCCAGCGCTCGCGCGAGTTCCAGCGTGCTCGCGGCGAGGGTGCACAGCCCGTGCATGATCGGCCGGGGCTGTCCGATCCGCTCGGCCGCCGCCGGGTCGATGTGGATGTGGTGCCGGTCGCCGGTCAGCCGGTACAGCGCCGCCTGGTTCTCCGCGGTCGGCAGAACGGCCTCCGCGACCGGTTTCCCCTCGGGCCGAGACGGTTTCGCGGGACCTCGATCGCCACCGAAGCCGCCGGCGCCCGGCGCGAACAGCGACCAGGTGGCGACGAAGAACTCGGACTCGACGCGCACCTCGAACACGGCGGCCGAGCCCTTGTCCCACACCTCGCCGACCGACGCCGACAACGCGATCTCGCCGCGACGCGGAAGCGGCGCGAGCACCGTCAGTTCCTGCGATCCGTGCAGCGCCGTCTTCGTGTCGAAAGCGCCGCGCGACCCCAGTTCGTCCGGCGCCCACTGGGCGAGGGTGAGAGCAAACGTGGGCAGCACCCGCAGACGCTCCTCGAAGACGAGGTCCAGTTCGGTGGCCCGTGCACCCACCGACAGGGCGTACAGGATGGCGTCGCGCTCGTCGTAACTCACGGTGCGGGTGCCGAGGTCCTCGCCTCGCCACGCTCCTGCCGTCGTGCGTTCGGTTGTCGTCATGATCAGTCCTCTCTGCCCAGGATCAGGCCGCTGGTGGGCACGGCGGTGCCCGCGGTCACCAGCACGTTGCCGATGCCGTCCGGTTGTGTCGTCGACGTTCCGCGGATCAGGCGAACTGCCTCGGCGATGCCGTTGACGCCGTGCAGATAGGCCTCGCCGATCTGGCCGCCGTGGGTGTTGGCCGGGAGGCGGCCGCCGACCTCGAGGTTGCCGTCCCGGATGAAATCCTTCGCCTCGCCGGGGTCGCAGAACCCGAGTTCCTCGAGTTGCGGGAGGACGAGCGGGGTGAAGTGGTCGTAGAGGATCGCCGCCGAGATGTCGTCAGGGGCGAGACCGCTCTGCCCGTAGAGTTGCCTGCCCACGACGCCCATTTCGGGTATTCCGGTGATGTCGGGCCGGTAGTAGCTGGCCATCATGTGCTGGTCCTTGCCGGAGCCCTGCGCGGCGGCCTTGACGATCGCCGGGGTGGCGCGGAGGTCCCTGGCGCGTTCGGCGGAGACGACGACGAGGGCCTGGCCGCCGTCGGTTTCCTGGCAGCAGTCCAGTAGGTGCAGCGGTTCGGCGATCCACCGCGACTTCTGGTGGTCGTCGAGGGTGATGGGCCGCCCGTGAAACCAGGCAGCGGGGTTGTCGGCGGCGTGCTTGCGTGCGACGACCGCGACCCGGCCGAAGTCCTCGCTCGTGGCGCCGTACCGATGCATGTACCGGCGGGCGAACATCGCCACCCACTGGGCGGGCGTCGACAGTCCCTGCGGGGTCAGCCAGGCGTATGCCGCCCGGTCCGCGGTGCTGTCCATCGGGCGGTCGTGCTGCCCGAGTCCGTAACGCACACCGGATCGTTCGTTGAACGCGCGGTAACAGACGACGACGTCCGCGATGCCCGTGGCGACGGCCATCGCCGCCTGCTGGACCGTGGCGCACGCGGCGCCGCCGCCGTAACCGATGCGGGAGAAGAACTTCAGCTCGCCGATGCCCGTGTTGCGGGCGACGAGCACCTCCCCGTTCGTCTCGGCGGTGTACGTGGACAGTCCGTCGACCTCGGACGGGTCGATGCCCGCGTCGGCGAGTGCCGCGACGATCGCCTCGCACGCCAGTTGCAGTTCACTTCGTCCCGAGTGCTTGGAGAATTCGGTGGCGCCGATGCCGACGATGGCGGCGGCGCCCGACAGGGGGCTGATCACAGGTCTCCTCGTGCAGGCCAGGCGACGACGACGGTGCCGGTGGCGTGATCACCGAGGCTGTTCGCGCCGCGGATCTTCACGGTGACGAGACCGTCGTCCTTCGCGACCACCTCACCGGTCAGGGTCATCTCGTCGCCGGGGTAGTTGGGGGCACCGAGCCGCACCGCGATCCGCCGCAGGGACGCGTGCGGGCCTGCCCAGTCGGTGACGAATCGCCCCACCAGCCCGTTGGTGGTGAGGATGTTCATGAACACGTCCGTCGATCCCCGTTCCACCGCGAGTGCCGGGTCGTGGTGCACGTCCTGGAAGTCGCGGGTGGCGAGGGCGGTGGCGACGATCAGGGTGCGCGTCAGCGGAATCACCAACTCGGGCAGCCGATCGCCGATCGTGACGGTCTCGTAGCCCGTGGCGCCGACGGTCGCGGTCATGCGACCACCTCGACCCCGGCCGCCAGCTGCGCGCCCAGGCGTGCCAGGTCGGAGCCGGCGCCGCCGAGTGTGGCGGCGAGCTGTTTGCCCCACAGGAGGTGCCGGTGCACCGGGTAGTCGGTGTCGACGCCGATTCCGCCGTGTACGTGCTGCGTGCGGTGAACGACCCGCTGGCCGCCGTCGGTCGCCCACCATTTCGCGACCAGCACAGCGGTTCCCGGATCTTCCCCGCTCGCGAGGAGCCAGACGGCCTGCCACAGCGTCACCCTCATGGCCTCGAGGTCGATGTAGCAGTCCGCGAGCTGATGGGTGACGGCCTGGAACGTCGCGAGCGGGCGGCCGAACTGGGTGCGTCCGTTGAGGTACGTCACGGCCTGGCCGACCGCGCCTTCCCCCACGCCCAGTTGCAGCGCGGCGAGTGCCAGTTCCGCCCGTTCGAGCAGCCACCGCACCGCGGTACCGTCCGCCGGGCCGACCGGTTCCGCGGGGGCCGCGTCGAACGTGACGTTCGCGCAGATCTCGTGGGTGGTCGACTCCGCCTGCTGCACGGTCACTCCCGCGGCGCCGGGGTGCACCAGGAACAGCGCCGGACCGCTGCCGGTCGTCGCGGAGACGAGGAGGCGTTCGGCGAGATGCGCCACCGGCACCGCGGCCTTGGCGCCGTGCACCTGCCACCGGCCGTCCACCTCGCGTGCCGTCGTCGCCGGTTCGCCGGCGACGTACGGCCCGAACTCCTCGAGTCCGACCGTGAGGATCAGGCTGCCGTCGGCCGCGGCGGGAACCAGCGCGCCGCGCTGGTCCGGCGTCCCGAACTCGGTGATCGCGAGCGCACCGAGCACGTGCGGCCACAACGGAACCGGCGCCACGGTCCGGCCCTGCTCCTCGAACAGGACGCACAGTTCGGCGAGTCCCATGCCGCCGCCACCGAGGTTCTCGGGCAGGGAGATGCCGAGCAGCCCGGTCGTGGCCAGTTCACGCCACAGTTTCCGGTCGATCCGGTCGGCGGTCGACTCGACGTCCTTGATCCGCTCGGGTCGCGACGTGGCAGCGAACACGTCCGCGGCCAGTCCGCGCACCGCCTCCTGCTCCTCGCTGAAGGTGAAATCCATCAGTGGTCCTCCAATGGGGTGGGCCGGAATGCGGGAAGCGTCAGTTCCGGGTCGGCGTCGATCCAGACCAGTTCCACCGGCATTCCGATGTGCACGTGTTCGGGTTCGACACCCGTCATGTTGGCGATCAGGCGGGTGCCCTCCTCGAGTTCGATCACCGCGACGATCAGTGGGTAGTCGAAGGCGTCGATCTTCGGGTGGTGATTGACGACGAACGTGTAGACGGTGCCCCGCCCCGACGCGTCGACGGTGTCCCACTCGGTGGAGCGGCACTCCCCGCACATCGGTCCGGTCGGGTGCCGCAGCACCCCGCAGCTCGCGCACCGCTGGATGACGAGGCGGTGCTCGCGTGCGGCCGCGAACCAGAAGGCGTTGTCGTGGTCGATGGCGGGCCGCGGGCGCAGTGCGCGCGGAGCCGGACGCTCGGCGGGCCGGAAGCGGAGTGTCCGCCACCGCTGGGTGCCGACGATCTCGCCGCCGCCGTTGCGGTATGTCTTGAGGGTGGTGACGAAATGTCCGGCGCCGAGACCTGTCTGTTTCTCCGCGGACACGGACTCGACCACTTCGGTCGTGCTCACCCGGTCGCCGGGGCGCAGTTCGGCGAAGAACTCCTGGTCGGAATCGGTGGCGACGACGGACGTGAATCCCGCCTCGTCGAATGTGGCGATCAACTCCGTCCAGACGGGTGACGGGTCGGCGCCGGACATCTTGTCGGCGTACGTGCGCATCGTCCACACCTGCAGCATCTGGGCGGGTGCCACGGCGCCGCCGCGGCCGGTGGCGTGCGCGGCGTCGTCGTCGAGGTAGACGGGGCTCGTGTCACCCATCGCCTCGACCCAGTGCCGGATCATCGGAGTGTTCACGGGGTCGGGGCCCCAGGTGGCCGGGACGATCGTCCGTCCCTCGAACGCGCGCAGCCGGGTGAGGAGTTCGCTCATTTCACCCTCTTCTCGCGGACGAGTCCGAGGCCGAGAGTGCCGACCATGTCGCGGAGCACCTCGTTGACGCCGCCGCCGAACGTGTTCACCACACTTTGACGGGAGATCTGTTCGATCTGGCCGGCGAGGATCGCGCCGGGTGAGCCCGGACGCAGCCGTCCGGCGGCGCCGAGGATCCCGAGCAGAGTGCGGTAGACGTCGACGTGGGTTTCGGTGCCGTACGTCTTGGTGGCACCGGCGTCGGCTCCCGACAACGCATCCCGCGCGACCGCGGCGGTCATCTTCCAGTTCAGCAGTCGCATCGCCTCGAGTTTCGCGTGAGTGCGCGCGAAGTCCATCTGCACCCACGGGATGTCGAGTGCACCGTTCTGCCTGGCCCAGTCGAGGACCTGCTGCCACAGGCCGAGCGTGCGTCCGCCGAGCGCCGCGAGCCCGATGCGTTCGTGATTGAGCTGGGCGGTGATCAGCTGCCACCCGCCGTCGACGTCGCCCACGACGTCCTGATCGCCGACCCGGATTCCGCTGTAGTAGGTCGACGTGACCGTCAGCCCGCCCACGGTGTGGATCGGCGACCAGCTGAAACCGGGATCATCGGTGGGCACGATGAGGATCGAGATGCCCTTGTGCTTGGGTGCGTCCGCATCGGTGCGGCACGCCAGCCACACGTAGTCGGCTGTGTTGGCGCCACTGGTGAAGATTTTGTTGCCGTCGACCACCCACGCATCTCCGTCGCGAACGGCCCGGGTCTGCAGCGAGGCGAGGTCGGTGCCGGCTTCCGGTTCGGTGTAGCCGATGGCGAAGACGATGTCGCCGGCCAGGATGCCGGGAAGGAACCGCGCCTTCTGCTCCTCGGTGCCGTACTTCATCAGGGTGGGGCCGACGGTGTTGACGGTGACGAACGGGAACGGCAGTCCGGCCCGTTGCACCTCGTCGAAGAACACGAACTGGTCTTCGATCGACCGTCCCTGCCCGCCGTACTCCACCGGCCAGCCGACACCCAGCCAGCCGTCCTTGCCCAGCAGCCGCACGATGTCGCGGAAATGCTCTCCGCCCACACCTTGCTCACCCGCGATCCGCCGCGTCTCCTCCGGCAGCAGCGCCGCGAAGTAGGCGCGCAACTCCCGCCGGAGTTCCCGTTGCCCGGGCGATTCCCTCACATCCATCGGCGTTCTCCTCAAGCCTGTGCGTGGCTGTCGCCACGTGTGTTCTGGACGCTAACCAGCACTCCCACACCGCACTGCCGATGTCTCGGTCAGCGGGAGGCGGCTGTCGCCGAGGCCGGATGTCCGCTGGAATGGTGGAATGGCCACCGGATTCGCTCTCACCGAACTCACCGCCCGCTATGCGCGGGCCGTCGACCGGCGCGAGGCGGCAACGCTCGCGGCGTTGTTCGACTCCGACGGGACGTTCGTCCTCCCGCCTGCGTTGACGGGCACCGGCGCGGCAACGGAACTCCGCGGCAGTGACGTGCTCGCGTCCGCCGTCGTGGACGCGGTCTCGCATCTGCAGTCCACCCGGCACGTCGTGCACCAGCAGGTGATCGACGTGGACGGGTCGAGCGCGTCGGGTGAGACGTACTGCACGGCGCACCATGTCTATGCCGGCCGAAACGGATTCCGCGACAATCGGATCGCACTGCGCTACCACGACCGGTACGTGCTCGGCGACACCGGCTGGCAGTTCTCCCGGCGCGAACTGATCGTCGACTTCAGCGAGGACGTGCCGGTCACCGTGCCGGACTGAGTCCCAACCGGGCGGAGCAGGCTGCCATCTCGTCGATGACCTCGTCGAGCGAGTGCGCGTGCCGGGACACCGACAGGACGAGCCGATTCGCGCCCAGTTCCCGGGACCGGTCGAGTTTGGCCTCGTCCAGCCGCGGCAGCGTGGCACCCAGCACGAGGTCGACGTCGGCGGGATCGCGGCCGGCGTCCGCTGCCGCCGCCCGCATCCGGGCGATCGCAAGGTCCAGGTCGTCGCCGGCCAGGCCGAGCGGCTGGAAGCCGTCGCCCAGCCGCCCGGCCCGCCGTGCGGCCGCCGGGCTGTGTCCGCCGATGTAGAGCGGCACTCCCGAATCCCGGTGGGGTTTGGGCCAGCTCTGGGCGCCGCGGAAGGAGAAGTGTTCGCCCGCGAAGTCGACGGCGGTGGTGCCCGACCACAGCGCCCGCATCACCGCGATCGCCTCGTCGGAGACAGCGCCGCGCCGGTCGAAGTCGCCGCCGCAGGCCTCGATCTCCTCGCGCATCCAGCCGAGACCGAGGCAGATACGGAGGCGCCCCGCGGACAGCCGGTCCAGGGTGGCGAGGCGTTTCGCCAGCACCACGGGGTGGTGGTTGGGCAGGACCAGCACGCCTGTCGCGAGACCCAGGGTCGTCGTGGCGCCGGCGACGAACGACAGCAGTTCCAGCGGGTCCGGCAGGCTGCAGTCGTCGGGTAGGTGCGACTTCCCGGTGGGCGAGTACGGATAGGCACTCGCCGTGTCCGCGATGACGACCGAATGCTCGACGGCCGAGATCTCGTCGAATCCGAGTGATTCGGCAGCCCTCGCGAATTCGAGTATCCACTCGGGCTCGCCCGCCCGTCCCAGCTCGACGGGAATCACCACACCCAGTTTCATGTCACCCTCACCGTCACACCTGCAGGAATCGTTGCCGGCCGTGCGTGTGGAACTCCTGCTCCAGCGCGGCCTTCTCACTCTCGGTCATCTCGTGGTACTCCGGAACACCACGTCCCACCCACCGGAAGACCGGATCGCCGCAACGCCAGCGCTGCTCCTGCAGCGTGCGTTTGAGGACCTTGTTCGATCCCGTCACCGGCAGGTCCGTCGACACCCGGACGAATCTCGGTGCAGCTTTCGTGCCCAGGTCGTCCTGGCTACCGAGGAACACGGCGAACTCCGCCGGATCGAAATCGGTGGGGTCGGACACCTCGACGGCCGCCATCACCTGATCGCCCGACCGCGGGTCGGGGACGGCGTACACGCCGGTGGCGACCACTTTCGGGTGTCGCCGCAAGATCCGCTCCACCATCAGCGCCGAGGTGTTCTCCCCGTCCACGCGGATCCAGTCGCCCTTCCGGCCGGCGAAGTAGATGAAGCCGGCCTCGTCGACGTACCCGAGGTCGCCCGTCCAGTACCAGCCGTGCCGGATGCGGTCCGCGATCGCGTCCTCGTTCTTGTAGTAGCCCTCGAACCGCGCCGCGCCGGCCTTGTCGACCATCTCGCCGATCGCCTCGTCCGGGTTGAGCACGCGTCCGTGCTCGTCGAGCCGCGCCCGGGCCTTCTCCGCTCGGGTGTCGGGGTCGACGATGAGGATGTTCTCGTTCGCGGGCCTGCCGAGCGCGCCCTCGGGGGCGTCGGGGTCGAGCGTCACCGAACCGGCACCCTCACTCGAGCCGTACCCTTCGTACAGTTCGGCGCCGAACCGGCGGACGAATTCGGTCTTGTCTTCCGGGGACGCCTCGGTCCCGAAACCGCGGACGAGCGTGTTGTCACGGTCGTCGGGTCGCTCCGGTGTGGCCATCAGATACGCCAGCGCCTTGCCGACGTAGGTGAAGAACGTGGCGCCGAAGAACCGGACGTCGGGCAGGAATCCGGAGGCGGAGAATTTGCGCGGCAGGCAGACGGTGGCGCCGTTGGCGAGGGCGGGCGCCCACAGCGCCATCAACGCGTTGCCGTGGAACAGCGGCATGCAGCAGTAGTCGACGTCGTCGCGCACGTGCCCGTATTTGGCGGTGTTCGCGTACGCCAGCCGGGCGAGCCGGCCCTGGCTGCACCGCACCGCCTTCGACGCGCCGGTGGTGCCGGATGTGAACAGCAGAAGGAACAGCGTCGACGCGTCGATCCCGGGCTCCTCGACCGGACACTCCACCGCGTGGGACGCGACGAGTTCGGTGTAGCCCGGTTCGTCGACCAGCAGGAACCGGTCGTCGGACAGCCCGAGGTCGAGACCGGCGAGCTGCGCCTTCCCGGCGGTGTCCGTGACGATCAGCTGACAGTCGACGTACCGGATCTCGGCCTCGAGTTCCGCCCCGCGACGGGTCGGATTGATGCCGACGACGGTGGCCCCGGCGAGCGCCGCGCCGCCCAGCCAGAACAGGAACTCGGGGGTGTTCTCGAGCAGGACACCGACGTGGAACGGTCCGTCGCGCCGCAGCGAGGACGCGACGGCGCCGCGGGCCGCGCTCTCGCGCACCGTCTCGTCCCAGGTCCAATCCTGGTCCCGGGTACGGACTCCCAGCCTGTCGTCACCCAGCCGGTCGAGCAGCATCCGGGCGATCGTGGTGCGTTCCAACTCCATCTCTCCTGTCGACACGGTGTGCACGCTCACGGCACGCGGAGCACACAGTGGGTGCCACCGTAGATCGCCGTCATGCATTTGTTGCAGTGAATGCACAGACCGGGGTTGTGGGTCTCCTCCGTGATCCGGTTGACGAGGTCGGGTTCCCGCAGGAGGGCCCGTGCGACGGCCACGAACTGGAAGCCTTCCGCCATCGCCAGGTCCATGGTCGCCTTGCCGGTGATGCCACCGAGTAGGACGAGCGGCATCGTCACGGCCGCCCTGATCTGGCGGGCGTCCTCGAGGAGGTAGGCGTCGCGGTAGGGGTATTCCTTCAGGAAGTGCTTGCCGACCAACCGGATTCCCAGTTTCGTCGGTTGCGGCATGACGGCGGCGAACTCACGGAGCGGCGCGTCGCCCTTGAACAGGTACATCGGGTTCAGCAGCGAACTGCCCGCGGTGAGCTCGAGCGCGTCCAGCGAACCGTCCCGTTCGAGCCATTGCGCCACCTGGATGGCCTCGTCCACCCAGAAGCCCCCGGGCACACCGTCGTCCATATTCAGCTTGGCGAGGATCGCGATCCTGTCCCCCACCGCGTCGCGCACGGCGCGGGCGGTGTCGAGCGCGAACCGGGCGCGGTTCGCCAGGGATCCGCCGTACTCGTCCGTGCGCTTGTTGACCTTCGGGCTGAGGAACGAGCTGATCAGGTAGTTGTGGCCGAAATGGATCTCCACGGCATCGAATCCCGCCTCCACCGCGCGGCGAGCCGCGTCGGCGTGTGCCTCGACGATCCGGGCGATATCTGCCGTGGAGGCCGGCTTGGAGAAGTTCTGAGTGGTCATCCGGAACGCGCGGGACGGACCCAGGGCCGGGGATCCGATGTACTTCGCGGCCGCGACCGGTCCCGCGTGGCCGATCTGCGCAGACACTGCCGCACCCTCGGCGTGGATGGCGTCGGTCAACTTCCGCAGGCCCGGCATCGCCTCGTCGGTCCACTGGATCTGGCCGGGCGACGTACGGCCGTCCGCGGCGACCGCGCAGTACGCGACGGTCGTCATGCCCACGCCTCCGGCAGCGGGCTGCCGATGGAATTCGATGAGCTCGTCGGTGACCAGCCCCCTCGGGCTCAGGCCCTCGTACGTCGCTGCCTTGATCACGCGATTGCGCAGGGTGATCGGGCCGAGTGTGGCCGGGGCGAGCGGATCGACCTTCACTGTGGGCGGGTCGAGATCTATCGTCATATGAGTTCCTCCAGCTGCGATTCGCTGTCGAACGTAACGGCGCCGGGATGTCACGGATCGCGGCAGTCTCGCTGAGTGGTAACCACGTCCGGGCGCCCGTCACGGCGTGCCATCTTGTGTCGGTACGAGTGCCCGAGGACGAAAGGTCGCCCCGATGACTGCCCCTACAGATCCACAGTTGCACCTGGATCAGGTGATGTCCCGTCTCACCGGACCCGGTGGCCGGTTCGAGCTCGTCGAGGAGCCGGTACTCGGCACCCGGATGCCGGTGATGAAGAACCGCGGGCGCTCGGTGGGCGAACTCCTCACCACGTCGCTCCGGTGGGGCGACCGCGACTACCTCGTGACCGCCGACCGCCGGATGTCCTATACCGAGCACGCCGCAGCGGTCGCGGCCCTGGCGACGGCGCTGCGCGAGGACTACGGCGTCCGGAAGGGTGACCGGGTGGCGATCCTGGCCGCGAACACCCCCGAGTGGGTGGTCGCGTTCTGGGCCACGCAGGTGCTCGGCGCCATCAGCGTCGGGTTGAACGGCTGGTGGGTGCCGCGGGAGGTCGAGTACGGGCTGACGCACAGTCGCCCCACCGTGGTGGTCGCCGACGGGAAGCGCGCGGAGACGCTCGCCGCGGTCGGCACCGATCTTCCGGTCCTGACGATGGAGGCGGATCTGCCTGCGATCTTCGCGCGGTACGCAGGGTCCCCGATGCCGCACACCGACGTCGACGAGGACGATCCCGCCGCCATCCTCTACACGAGCGGCACGAGCGGCAGGCCCAAGGGAGCGTTGCACTCTCAGCGCAATATTCTGGCCGTCGTCGACTACCACCGGTTCAGCGACGCCGTGGTCGGCGAATTCAGTGGACGGCCCGTCGATCCGACGGTGCCGAGTTCGCTTCGCTACCTCCTGACGTCTCCCCTGTTCCACATCGCGAGCCTGCACAATCTGGTGATTCCGCGGCTGGCGACGGGCGGCGCGGTCGTCATGCACCAGGGCGGTTTCGATGTGGACGCCGTGCTCCGTCTCGTCGAGCGGGAACGGGTCACCAACTGGGGAGCGGTGCCCACCATGGCGTCGCGTCTCGTGGAACACGACGACCTCGGCAAGTACGACCTGTCGTCGCTCACGTCGTTCTCGCTGGCGTCCGCACCGTCGTCGGTCGCGTTCAAGGAACGCCTTCGCGAGAAGGTGCCGTTCGCGCGCAACGCCCTGGTGGACAGTTACGGGCTCACCGAGTGCAGTACGGCGATCGCCGTCGCCACCGCCCCCGAACTCGAGCAGTTCCCGGGCACTCTGGGACGTCCGATCATCACGGTGAGCATGGAGATCCGCGACCCGTACGGGGAGTGGCTGCCCGACGGCGTCGAGGGCGAGGTGTGCGTGCGCAGCCCGTTCGTGATGCTCGGGTACTGGGAGGACGAGGCCGCCACCGCCGCGGCGATCGCCCCGGGCCGGTGGCTCCGGACCGGCGACTACGGACTCGTCGAGAACGGTCGCCTGCGGCTGACCGGACGTCGCTCGGATCTGATTCTCCGCGGCGGGGAGAACGTGTACCCCACCGAGATCGAGCAGTGCCTCGACGAACACCCGGACGTGCTCGAGTGCGCGGTGATCGGGACGCCCCACGAGGATCTGGGGCAGGAGGTGGCGGCCGTCGTGGTGTTGCGACCCGGTGCCGCGACCACCGAGGCGCAGCTGCGCGAGTACGCCGCCGATCGCCTGTCGTATTTCAAGGTCCCGACCCGCTGGCGGATCACCACGGAACTGTTGCCCCGCAACGCGACCGGCAAGATGGTCCGCCGGGACATCACCGTCTGACCGTCAGCAGGGCGCCGAATGTCACAGTGGTGCAGTCGCACTGCACCACTGTGACATTCGGCGAACACAGACTGCGAACCTCAGCGGATGAGATTGCCGAGGTCGACGGGAATCTGCGCGCCGGTGATGTATTTCGCCTCGTCGGAACAGACCCAGGCGACGACGGCGGCGACGTCCTCGGGCGCGAGGATGCTGTAGGGCAGCGAGTTCTGGTAGATGGAGCCGAGCGTCGACGCGTACCGGGCGATGAGCGGGTGCAGGTCGCGCACCTTCATGCCGGTGTCCACGCCCGCCGGGTGCACCGTGTTGACGCGGATGCGGTGCTCACCGAGTTCGTTCGCCATCGTCTTGGCGAGCCCGGTGATGCCGTGCTTGGTGGCGACGTAGTGCCCGGTGAACGGGGTTCCCTTCAGCCCGGACACCGAACTGGTGAAGACGACGGCGCCGCCCTCCCCCTGTTCGATCAGGTACGGGATTGCCGCCTTCGCGGTGTGGAAGGTTCCCGTGAGGTTGACGTCGACAGTCTCCTGCCACTGCTCCGCGGTAATCTCCCACGACAACGCCCCCGAGCAGATGCCCGCGTTCGCGATCACGACGTCGAGGCGCCCCAGCCGTTCGATGCCGCCCGCGAGGGCGCTGGAGAGTCCGTCGAAATCGCGCACGTCCGCGGTGGCGGCGACGATCCGCCGGCCGGTCGCCTCGACGAGCCGGACCGTCTCGGCCAGGTCGTCCTGGGTGGCGCCGGGATACGGCGTGGACGCGAATTCGGTACAGGCGTCGATGGCGATGACGTCGGCGCCCTCGGACGCGAACCGGACGGCCTCGGCGCGGCCCTGCCCGCGGGCCGCGCCGGTGACGAAGACGACCTTGTTCTCGAAACGGCCGGGTGACGTCATTGTCTGTTCCTGCTCATCGTCTGCTCCTGATCGGTGTCATCGTGGGCGGGGCACGGTCTTGTCGACGAACAGTCCCTCGACCGAGACGCACACCTGGCCGTCCGCGGTCCGGATGTCGCCGACGGTGGTGATCTTGCGGCCGTCGACCGACATCAGCTTCCCGGTCAGGGTGAGTGGTTCGAACAGCGGCGTCGGGCGGTGGTAGCGGGTGCTCAACTGCGCTGTCATGCCGGCTTTTCCACCCCAGGCGTTGGCGACGCCGAGGACGTGGTCGAGCAGGAGCGCGGACACACCGCCGTGGACGTGCCCGGGCGGACCCTGGTACGGGATGGTCAGTGTGACGGTGCCCCGGACCGATCCGTCGGACAGCCCCTCGAGGACGACGGGCGGCGCGAGCGCGTTCTCGGGTCCGGTGACGGGATCGTGCCGGGTGACGCCCTCGCCGTTCCACATGTCGATCAGCCGTTCGGCGACGGCAGGCGCGTGTTCCTCGAGGTGCTCGGCGATGCTGTTCAGCTCTTCCGCGACACGTTCGAGGTTGGCGTTGCCACGATCGGTGCGGAGCAGCGCGTCGACCACGCGGCGGGCGGCCTCGGTTGCCCGGTCGACGGGAGATCCGTCGGGCGGCGACGTCAGCACCGTCCCCGGCGGGCTGTTCTCGTGGGTGGGATGTGTACCGACGTTCACCCGCTCACCTCCATCGTCGCCTGGGTCAGGACAGGTTGCCCGTCGCGGTCGGGACACGTCGCCCGCAGGGTCAGCCGGTCGCCGTCCTGCCAGACCGCGGTCTCGACGGTCTCGCCCGGGTACAGCGAGCCCGCGAACCGCACCGCGTAGTGGCGCAGTCGTGTGGGATCGCCGTCCAGCATCCCGTCGACGACGGCCTTGCACACCACACCGTACGACGCGAGCCCGTGCAGGATCGGCCTTTCGAACCCGGCCGCGGCCGCGAAATCAGGGTCCGCGTGCAGCGGGTTGAGGTCGCCGCTGAGCCGGTACAGCAGGGCCTGCGCCGTCCCGGTGCGCGATACGAGCACCTTGTCGGGTTCCCGGTCGGGCACCGTGGCCACCGACTCGGGTCCCGGGGAGCCGCCGAACCCGCCCTCATCACGGGCCCAGATCTGCATCCCCGTGGTCCACAACGGGTTCCCGCCCGAGTCGGTGGCCGTCTGTTCGAGCACGATGACGGCAGCCTTGCCCTTGTCCCACACATCCGCCACCCGCGAGGACACCCGGGCCCCGCCCGAGGCGGGGATGGGCGCGTGCACGGTGAGCGACTGTCCGCCGTGCAGGATCCTGCGCAGGTCGATGTCGATGCCGGGCAGGTTCAGCCCGGCCGCCGGTGCGTCGCCGGCCGAGATTCCCTGCCCCGCGACGAGCGCGAACGTCGGGAGCACCTGCAAGTCCTTCTCGTACACCCAGCGCAGTTCCGCGGGGTCCTGTGGGTTCTCGCCGGCGCCGAGTCCGAGGTGGTAGAGAATGACGTCGCGCTCGGTCCACGCCACGTCCCGCACCGCCGGTTCCGCGGTCAGCGCAGCGTTCACGTCGATCGGCATGTCAGGTCACACTCCCTTTCCGGGCTCGAGGTCACGCGGCAGACCCAGCAGTCGTTCGCCGATGATGTTGAGCTGGACATTGGTGGTGCCACCCGCGATCGACATGCACTGCGAGTTCAGGAACATCTGCGTGCCGGACGTCCGGGGCTGGTCGCCGAGCAGGGCGCGCGGTCCGGCCCAGTCCATCGCCACCTCCCACACCTGCTGGATGTGTTCGACGCCGAGCAGTTTCGCGACCGACGACTCGGCGCCCGGTTGCCCGCCCGCGATCGATCGCAGGGTGGTGCGCAGCCCCATCAGGCCGCCGGACTGTGCGTCGCAGAGGACCTTGCCGAGCACGGTCAGCTGCTCGTCGTCGATGCCGCCGGGCAGTTCGCTCGCCAGCGTCAGCAGAGCCTCGCCGCCGGAACCCAGTGAGGAGTCGTGCGACAGCGACACGCGTTCGTTGGCGAGGGTCGTCCGGGCGAGCTTCCAGCCGTCGCCCGGTTCGCCCACCAGGAGTTCGTCCGGGACGAACACGTTGTCGAGGAACACCTCGTTGAACAGTGCCTCGCCGGTGATCTCGCGCAGTGGCCGGATGTCGAGGCCGTCGCTGGCCGACATGTCGATCAGGAAGTACGACAATCCCTTGTGTTTGGGAGCCGAGGCATCCGTGCGGGCGAGGCAGATGCCCCAGTCCGCGTCCCGGGCCATCGACGTCCACACCTTCTGCCCTTGCAGCACCCAGCCGCCGTCCACCTTGGTGGCCTTGGTGTTCAGGCCGGCGAGGTCCGATCCGGCGCCGGGTTCGGAGAACAGCTGGCACCAGACGAGGTCGCCGCGCAGCGACGGCGGCACGAAGCGCTGCCACTGTTCTTCGCTGCCGTGCGCGATGAGCGTGGGCACCACCCAGTTGCCGATGATCATGTCGTGGGGCTTCAGCGCGGCCGCGCGCAGTTCGTCCGCGATCACGAGTTGTTCCACGGCGCCGGCTCCCCTGCCCCACGGTGTGGGGAGGTGCGGTGCGGTGTAACCCTTCTCGGCCAGGTACGCCCTGCACTCCGTCTCGTCCAGTGCGGCGGCGGCCGCGAGTTCCGCGCGGACGTCGGCGCGGATGTCCTCGGCGTCCGGCGGCAGGTCGATGCCGAGCACCCGGCGGGTGCCACCCAGGGTCGCGCGGGCAACGCGCCGCCGCCACGATGCGGTGGACCCGAGCAGGATCCGAAGCGACTGCGCCCGGCGCAGGTACAGATGAGCGTCGTGTTCCCAGGTGTAGCCGATGCCCCCGAGCACCTGGATGCAGTCCTTGGTGACGGAGAACGCCGCGTCGGGGGCGGTGGCTCCGGCGACCGCGGCCGCGAGTGACTCCTCCGCCGCACTGCAGCGCGGCGCAGCCGTCGCGGCCCTGGCACTGCTCCCGAAATTCATCGCACGGGCCGCGTCCCACGCACACACGCGGGCCTGTTCGGCGAGGCAGAGCATGCGTGCCACCCGGTGCTTCACGCCCTGGAACTGGCCGATGGGGCGGCCGAACTGGTGGCGCACCTTGGCGTAGTCGGCGGCGGTGGTCACGGCCCAGTCCGCGACGCCCGCGGCCTCGGCGGCGAACAAGGTGGCCGCCAGATCGAGGACGCGCTGCGAATCGATCTGCAGAACATCGGCTTCGGTGATCTCGAGTCCGTTCGCCGCCGCGGTCGCGTTGCGGCGCACCACGTCGTGGCTGGGCAGGTCGGTCACGTCGAGCCGGTCGCGGGCGAGCGCCACGAAGACGGTCTCGTCGCCGTCCCTCGCCGCGAGCAGGAACAGGTCGCCCACCTGCCCGCCGAGGACGTACCCGGACTCGCCGTCCAGCGTCACCACTCCGCCGCCCCGGGCGAGCCGCAGCGAACCCGGCTGCAGGGCCACCGCGCCGAGGGTCGAACCGTCCGCAAGCCCGGAGAGCTCACCCGCGCGCCCCGACTCGTGCAGGACGGCGCCGAGCAGCACGGTCGGGAGGAAGGGACCGGGCAGCAGGACCCGGCCCAGTTCCTCGGTGACCACTGCCAGTTCGACCAGCCCGCACCCGGCCCCGCCCATGTCCTCGGGCAGGTGCAGTCCCAGTACACCCAGTTCCGCCAACGACTTCCAGAACAGCGGCCGTCGCTCGGTCTTGGCCTCGACGGCCTCCCGGAGCACGGCCGGGGTCACGGTCCGCGTGGCCCAGCCCCGCACCGAGTCGCGTAGGTCGCGTTCTTCTTCGGTCAATCCCATTGTCATGTCGGCCTCGTCGATCGTTCGGGGTCAGATGCGTTCGATGATGGTTGCGGTGGACAGTGCGCCACCGGCGCACATCGTGACCAACGCGGTGGAGGTGTCGGAGCGCTCCAGTTCGTACAGGGCGGTCGTGATCAGCCGGGCCCCGGTGGAGCCCACCGGATGTCCGAGGGCGATGGCGCCGCCGTTGACGTTCACCTTCGACAGGTCGGCCCCGTGCACCTGCGCCCACGACAGCACGACGGACGCGAACGCCTCGTTGATCTCGACGCGATCGATGTCGCCCAACGACATTCCGGCGCGTCCGAGGACCATCCGCGTGGACTCGATCGGCCCGTCGAGGTGGTAGTACGGGTCGGAGCCGACCATGCCGGACGCGACGATCCTCGCGCGCGGCCGCAATCCGAGTTCGCGGGCACGGCCGCCGTCCATGAGCAGGACGGCGGCGGCGCCGTCGCTGATCTGGGACGAGTTGCCCGCAGTGTGAATGTGGCCGTCGATCACGGGTTTCAGGGCCGCCAGGGCCTCTGCTGTCGTCTCCCGCAGTCCCCCGTCCCGGGTGACCACCGCGAGTTCACCGGTGGGTGCGCCGGACTTGTCGACGACGGGGGCGGTGACGGGAACGATCTCGCGGTCGAACCGTCCTTCCGCCCAGGCCTGGGCGGCGCGGCGCTGTGACTCGAGCCCGAAGGCGTCGACGTCGCCGCGCCCGAGTCCGCGCAGGTCGGCGATCCGCTGGGCGGACGTGAACTGGTCGCCCATGTCGATCGACCAGTCGCCGGGGTACGGGTTGCCGGTCTCCGGTGTGACGGCCTGGCCGAGGAACACCCGGCTCATCGCCTCGACACCGCACCCGATTCCGGCGGAGATCTGGCCGGACGCGATGAGCCCCGCCACGACGTGCACGGCCTGCTGGGAAGACCCGCAGGCGCAGTCGAGCGACGTGGCCGCCGTCGCGTACGGCAGTCCCGCGTGCAGCCACGCCTGCCGGGTCACGTTGTTGGACTGTTCACCGGCCTGGGTGACGCATCCGCCGACGACCTGCCCGATGTCCGCCGGGGCGACACCGGCCCGTTCGAGGACACCCCGCTGTGCGGCGCCGAGCAGTTCGGCCGGGTGCAGTCCGGACAGTGCCCCGCGCCGACGCCCGATCGGTGTCCGTGCCGCGTCGACGATGACGGCGTTGCCCATGTTCCGCTCCTTGGGTTCTTCTGGCTCGCGGACGTGTCCGCGCTCATTTTTGAAATGTATTCTATTTTTGAATAGACATCAATGCCCTTTGCCTTGCAAAATAGTTTTCGGCGCAGCTCAGGTGTCAGGAATGAATTTCACTTCGACGTCGACGGTGACGCGGCCCGACGCCGGCGAGCTGTCAGCGGTGCGACAGGTTGACCAGCAGCAGGTCGCACGCCTTACGGATGTCGGACTCGGCATCGGGAATCGAGACCCGGCCGTTGAGGCAGGACTGGATGACGCCGAACCACAGCTGCACCAGCAGGCGCAGCGCCGTGAGGTCTTCCTCCGTCGGATGTTCGATCCCGGCGGCGTCCAGCATGATCTGCCGGAAGGCCCGGTCGACCTTCCCCGCATCCGGCACGGACGCGACGTTGGCGGTGCTCGTGGACTGGATCATCGCGGTGGACAGTGCGGGCCGTCGCAGCAGCCCGCGGGTGGCGCGGACGAGCACGTTGTACACCGCATCCTGCGGCGATTCACCGGGGGGTGCGCTCTTCTTGAACCCGACACCCATGCGGTCGATCTGGTCGACCATCACCGCGACGAACAGATGCGTCTTCGACGGAAAGTACCGGTACAGCGTCCCTATCGCGACGCCGGCACGTTTGGCCACCTCGTGCATCTGGACTCGGGCGAGTTCCTTCTCGGTGGCCAGTTCGATCGCGGCCTCGAGCATGCGGACGTGGCGGGCCCGCTGTTCCTCCGAACTCGGTTCGGCAGCGTCCCGCACTTCGGCGATTCTCGGCACCCTCGATCCCCCTTCACTCCGCACACAGCCCCGGATCCGGTGTCGATTCTCGCATTGGTTCGGGAAAGCATCGAATTTCGTCCGGTGAGTGGGACCGCACGTGCCGCAGGTCCCCAGGATGCGATTGCGTGAACCCCACGACTGGACCGCCAGTCACCACAGACCATCAACGGAGGAAACGACGATGCAGGACTGGACAACCGAGTGCGACGTGCTGGTGGTCGGTTCGGGGGGCGGCGCGCTGACCGGCGCCTACACGGCCGCTTCGCAGGGTTTGCGCACCCTCGTCCTCGAGAAGACCCCACTGTTCGGCGGCACGTCCGCATACTCCGGCGCCGCGGTGTGGCTGCCGGGCACCGCCGTGCAGGAGCGCGCCGGCATCGGCGACTCCACGGACAAAGCGCGCACGTACCTGCGCGCAGTGGTGGGTGACGAGGAAATCGACCGTCAGGAGGCGTACGTCGCCACCGCGCCCGAGGTCGTCGACCTCCTCGAACGCGATCCCCACATCGAATTCGAGTGGCGCGCGTTCCCCGACTACTACAAGGCGCCCGGCCGGATGGACTACGGTCGCGCGATCAACCCGCTCGACCTGCCGAGCGACGAGGTCGGGGACCTGCGCGAGGTCATCCGGCCCGAGGCCGACGTCGACCGGGCCGGGGAACCGCATCCGGAGGGAACACTGAACGGTGGCCGCGCCCTGATCGGCCGTCTTCTCATGGCTCTGCACGGCACCGGGCACGCGGAACTGCGCACCGAGACCGCCGCGCGGTCGCTGATCGTCGAGGACGGCCGGGTCGTCGGCGTCGAGGCGACGAACGCCGCCGGTGAGACCGTCCGAATCCGGGCGAGGCGCGGCGTGCTGCTCGCGGCAGGCGGGATCGAGGGCAACGCGGCGCTGCGCACCGAGAACGGAACGCCGGGCAAGGCGGACTGGAGCATGGGCCCGCGCGGCGCGAACACCGGCGACCTCCTGCGGGCGGCGGTGGAGATCGGCGCGGACACCGCACTCCTCGACGAGGCGTGGTGGTGCCCCGGGGTCGAACTTCCGGACGGCTCCGGCGCGTTCATGGTGGGCGTGCGCGGCGGCATTCTCGTCGACACGTCCGGAGAGCGGTACCTCAACGAGTCCCTGCCGTACGACCAGTTCGGTCGAGCGATGATCGAGCACGGAAGCGGCAGTTCGTATCTCGTGTTCGACTCGAAGGAGGGTGGGCCCGTGTTGCCTGCCATCTCCATTCCGAACATCTCCGCCGAGAAGCATCACGCGGCGGGCACCTGGGTCTCGGCCGATACGGTCGAGGAACTCGCGGAGGAGATCGGCGTTCCCGCGGACGCTCTGCGCCGCGCCGTCGAACAGTTCAACGACTTCGCCAAGCACGGCGTCGACGAGGCGTTCCACCGAGGAGAGGACCCGTACGACAACTTCTTCTGCCCGCCGGGCACGGGTGCGGACGCGCCACCGAATCCGGCACTGAGCCCGGTGTCGCAGGGCCCGTTCCACGCGGCCCGCATCGTGCTCAGCGATCTCGGCACCAAGGGCGGGGTCCGGACCGACGCCGACGCCCGGGTCCTGCGCGCCGACGGCACACCCATCGACGGACTGTATGCGGCGGGCAACACCAGCGCATCGCTCAGCGGCCGGTTCTATCCCGGCCCGGGAGTGCCGCTCGGCACCGCAATGGTCTTCTCCTACCGGGCAGTTCAGCACATGCGGAGCTGACTACACGAGGTTGTCCTCCACCGGGAGCCCGAACGCGCCCCTGCCGAACAGGGCGAGGGCGCGTTCGGGCTCGTTGGCCACGTGCACGCTGCCCGCGTGGGCGTCGCGCCACGACCGTTCGATCGCGTTGCCGCGCGACAGCGAACTTCCGCCGGCGGTCTTGAACAGCAGGTCGATCGCGTCGAGGGCTCGCTCGGTCGCGCGAACCTGATCGCGGCGAACCCGCAGCCGCAGACCCATGGGGAGTTCCTCACCGGCCTCGGCCAGTTCCCACAGTTCACGCACGTTGCGATCCATCTGCAGGATCGCGGCGTCGATCTCGGACGACGCCCGGGCCACCGCGACCTGGGCGAACTGGTCGTCGACGAATCTTCCGCCACCGAGGCTGAGCCGCACTCGTTCCCGCATGAACGTCAGATAGCGTTCGTAGCATCCCGCGACGACACCCACTCCCGGGGCTGCCACGGCGGTGGTGAAGAGCGTGGCGAACGGCAGCCGGTACAGCGGTCCCCGGTTCACCTTCTGCCCGGGTCCACGCAGTTGCGCCGTCTCGTAATTCCTCTTGATCCGATAGTCGGGAACGAACACGTCCTCCGCGCTGATCTCGTTGCTGGCGGTGCCACGCATCCCCACCACGTCCCAGACGTCGTGGATGCGGTAGTCCGACCGCGGCACCAGAGCGGTCATGAAATCGACCGGGCGGCCCTCGGTCCCGACCACCATCGCGCCGAGCAGTGCCCACGACGCGTGCTCGCAGCCCGAGGAGAAATGCCAGTCCCCCGTCAGCCGGTACCCGCCCTCGACGGGGACAAGCCGCCCGACGGGTGCGTAGGCGGACGACACGAGCACCGAATCGTCGTGGCCCCACACGTCACGCTGCGCCCGGTCGTCGAACAGGGCCAGGTGCCACGGGTGCACCCCGAGCACGGACGCCAGCCAGCCCGTCGAGCCGCACACACCCGACACGGCGCGCACCACCTCGTAGAAGTGCACCGGATTGCTTTCCGTGCCGCCGTACCGCCTGGGCTGCAGCATCTTGAACATTCCGGCGTCGCCGAGTTCACGGATCACCTGTTCGGACACGCGCCGCGACTCGTCGACCTTGCCCGCGCGTTCCGCGATCATCGGCAGCAGGCCGCGGATCGATCTCAGGACCTCGTTCGTCATCTGTCGGAGGGTAGGGCGATCACACCCGTGCGTGGACAGGCGTCTCGCTCAACGGGAAACACCGCCCCACCGCCCGGTCCCGTCCAGTGGGACCACACGATGCGGGCCGTCCACGCTCACTTAGCGTGCAGGGCACCGCACAAGCCCAGGAGAGGACGGGACGCATCGTGACCACCCAACAGTCCGAGACAGTCGAGGTACGCGAAATCGACACGGGCGCAGCGCCCACCCGATTCGCCCGTGGATGGCACTGCATCGGAATGTCCGAGGCGTTCCGGGACGGCAAGCCGCATTCCGTCGAAGCGTTCGGGACCAAGCTCGTCGTCTTCGCCGACAGTGCGGGCGATCTCGCCGTGCTCGACGGCTACTGCCGGCACATGGGCGGCGACCTCAGCCAGGGCACGGTCAAGGGCGACGAGGTGGCGTGCCCGTTCCACGACTGGCGGTGGGGTGCCAACGGCCGGTGCAAGAAGATTCCATATGCGCGCCGGGTTCCGCCGCTCGCCCGGACCCGGTCGTGGCACGCGCTCGACCAGGACGGGATGTTGTTCGTGTGGAACGATCCGGAGGGCAATCCGCCGCCCGCGGACGTCACGATTCCCCGCATCGACGGCGCTCTCGACGACGAATGGACGGACTGGGTCTGGTACCGGACCACGGTCGACACCAACTGCCGGGAGGTGGTCGACAACATCGTCGACATGGCGCACTTCTTCTATGTGCACTACTCGTTCCCCACCTACTTCAAGAACGTCTTCGAGGGCCACGTCGCCAGCCAGTTCATGCGCGGGCAGGCCCGCGACGACATGCGCCCGCACGCGTCGGGTCAACCCAAGATGGTCGGAAGCCGCTCGGATGCGACGTATTTCGGCCCGTCGTTCATGGTCGACGACCTGACGTACCGGTACGAGACGCACGAGGTCGACTCCGTGCTGATCAACTGCCACTACCCTGTCAGCGCCGACAGGTTCGTGCTGCAGTACGGCATCATCGTCAAGAAGTCGAAGGATCTCGACGGCGACGCGGCCACCGAGATGGCGAAGAATTTCGGCACGTTCATCGCGAAGGGTTTCGAGCAGGACATCGAGATCTGGAAGAACAAGACCCGCATCGAGAATCCGCTGCTGTGTGAGGAGGACGGCCCGGTCTACCAGCTGCGCCGCTGGTACGAGCAGTTCTACGTCGACGTCGATGCGGTGACCCCGCAGATGACCGAGCGGTTCGAGTTCGAACTCGACACCACCCGGCCGGTCGAATCGTGGAAGCGCGAAGTGGAAGAGAACCTCGCACGAAAGGCGCGCGAAGCCGATGCGACCGCTGCAGTGCACTGAGTGCGGCGCGCGCGTCCTGGTCCAGAAGAACAGCTGGGAGCACACTTCCGTTCAGTGGGACGACGCGGCCCGCGCCCGGTGCCGCGAGATCGGCAGCGCGGGGCCGGGGCGCCCCGGCGCTCCCCGGAAAGGATGTTCGGCGCTGACGGCGTCGATCACCCGGGCCGCGGAGGCGGGCGTCGTCCCGGTGCGCGATCCCGACCCCGTTCCGACACCCGTCGTCGCCCACTGAACGATTTCCGTAAGGACACAACATGATCGACACCGAACACTACGGTCCGTGGGCCGTGATCGCAGGCGGCTCCGAGGGTGTGGGCGCGAGTTTCGCCGAGGAACTGGGCCGCGCCGGGATCAACCTCGTGCTGATCGCCCGTAAGCCCGGGCCGCTCGAGGAGACCGCGGCCACGGTCCGCACCCACGGCGTCCTGGTGCGCACCCTCGCGCTCGATCTCCTCGATCCGGACGCCCTCGACCGGATCCGCACGGCCACCGACGACGTCGAGGTCGGGTTGCTGATCTTCAACGCCGGAGCCAACAGTTACGGACACGAGTTCGTCAGCGGAGACCTCGCCGGCTTCCAGCGTGTCATCGACCTGAACATCACCTCTCAGCTGCACCTTTCGCAGCATTTCGGCACGAGGATGAAGACCCGTGGCCGAGGCGGCATCGTGCTGGTCGGTTCGCTGGCCGGGTACCTGGGTTCGGAGGACCAGAGCATCTACGCCGCGTCCAAGGCGTTCGGCCGGATCTTCGCGGAAAGCCTCTGGCTCGAACTCGCGCCGTTCGGCGTCCACGTGGTCGAACTGGTCCTGGGCGTCACCCGCACGCCGGCGATGGTCCGGGCGGGCCTGAACTTCGACCTTCCCGGAATGAAGGTCGCCGAACCGGAAGACGTTGCCCGTGAGGGGCTCGCGCACATCGCCGACGGGCCGGTCTGGGTGGCGGGCGGCAACTACGACGCGGCCCGGAAGCGCAGTGGTTTCCCCCGCGACGCACTCGTGCGCGGGGCAGCCGAGGGAATGCGGAAGTTGCTGGGCCGCCGGTAACCGCCGACGTCAGAGGGTGGTGACGAGTCCGCCGTCGATCACGAAGTCGGACCCCGTCACATTGCCCGCCCGGTCGCTCGCGAGGAACACGACGAGATCCGCCACCTCGTCCGGGCGGGTGAACCGGCCCGTGACCGCCTGCTTCGCGGCACGCTCCGCCACTGCGTCCGGGTCGCCGCCCGCGGCGCGCGCCACCGTGGCGGCGACCCCGTCGTCGCCGAGCCACAGAGCGGTCGACACCGGGCCGGGACTCACGGTGTTCACCCGAATACCCAACGGTCCCACCTCTTTCGACAGAGCCTTCGAGAAGTTGGTGAGCGCGGCCTTGGACGCACAGTAGTCGATGACGGTGGGGTCGGGCAGGAAACTGTTGACCGAACTGGTCGTCACGATGGAACCCCGGCCCGCCGCGATCATCGTGGGCAGGGCGGCGCGGATCGTTCGCACCGCCGACATCAGGTTGAGATTCATCGTCGTGATCCAGTCTTCGTCGGTCACGTCGAGGAAACCGGTCAGTCTCGGGTGGGCAGCGCCGACGTTGTTGACGACGACGCCGAGACTGCCCCGGGCAGTGGCGGCGGCGACGAGTTCGCCCGGGCCGGTGGGGGTCGACAGGTCGACGCTCACCGCCTCCACCGTTCCGCTGCGGACGAGTTCTTCCAGTTCGGGGCTGGGCGAACGCGCCCCCGCCACCACGAACGCGCCTTCCGCGGCGAGCGCCCGGGTGATGGCGAGCCCGATACCCTTGCTGGCTCCGGTGACCACGGCGACGGTGCCGCGCAACGCGAGATCCACGGGGTTCCTCCTGACGACGGCGGAGCGTGCATACACGAGCGGAACGTCCCCCTCCGATCACGCTAGCCGAAATGATGCCGACCGCGCTGCAGGCGAGTAATCTCAGCGACGAAGGGCCAGGCCACGGCGTTGCTCTCGTACGACGGCGTCTCTCCTCCTACGGTGCCTCTCGTCGCACGACTACACCTGGCGCGCAGGCCCCTTCACCCCTGACCACTGTGTTCTTTCCTGACTCGGGAGACGAGTGATGCGCCTTCTTCGACTTCGAACCGCCGTTGCCGCATGCGCGATCGCGGCTGCCGGAACGCTCACCGTGGGGGCCGGACCGGCCCTCGCCCAGGATCTGCCGACGGTGGTGCTGGTCCACGGTGCGTTCGCCGACACGACCAGCTGGGATGCGGTGGCCGCGGAACTGCGCGGCCGCGGATATGAAGTCGTGGTCCCGGACAACCCGTTGCGCGGACCGGCGTACGACTCCGCCGCCATCGAGAAGGTGCTCGCGGACATCCCGGGACCGGTGGTCCTCGTCGGTCACTCGTACGGGGGCGCGGTCATCACCAATGTGCATTCGCCGAACGTCGAGGCCCTCGTCTACGTGGCGGCATTCGCCCCGGCACAGGGCGAGCCGGTCATGCTGAACCTCGACCCGATCCGGTTCCCCGGCAGCCAGCTGCTCCCGCCGGTGCTGCAGGTGAAGGTGGTCGAGAACGATCCCACCGGAATCGCAGGGAGAAACCTCGACGGCTACATCGATCCCGGCCGCTTCCACGACGTGTTCGCACAGGACGTCCCGGACGCCACGGTCGCAGGCATGATCGCGCACCAGAAGTCGGCGGCGCTCGTCGCGAACCTCGAACCGACCGCCGATCCGTCGTGGGCGTCGACACCGAGCTGGGCCCTGGTCGCTCAGAACGATCGTGTGATTCCGGCGGCGGCGGAGCGGTTCATGGCCACGCGCGCGGGAGCCCGGATCACGGAAATCCCGGCGTCGCACGCCGTCCTGGTGTCCCAGCCCGGCGCGGTCGCGGACCTCGTGGTGCAGGCAGACCAGGGAACTCCGTAGCGGACCGCCGTGAACGCGCCCGGACAACCGGCACCGAACAGCAGGAACCTCGCCCACCGTGTCCAGAGGATGGTCGGGCGTGATCCACACGAGGAGCACCGTGCGGCAACGCCGTTGGAGCTGCTGTTCGACCTGACGTTCGTCGTCGCGTTCGGTGTCGCGGGCGATCAGTTCGCGCACCTCGTCGCCGAAGGACACGTCGCCGCCGGGCTGGCGGGATTCGCGTTCGCGATGTTCTCCATCATCTGGGCGTGGATCAACTTCTCCTGGTTCGCGTCGGCCTACGACACCGACGACTGGATCTACCGGGTCACCACCATGATCCAGATGATCGGCGTCGTCATCCTGGCGCTCGGTATGCCTCCGATGTTCGCGTCCATCGACCGTGGAGTCGAACTCGACAATTCCGTGATGGTGTCCGGCTACATCGTCATGCGGGTCGCCATGGTGTTCCAATGGCTGCGCGCCGCCAAACACGACCCCGAGCACCGTTCCGCGTCACTGACGTACGCCACGACGCTCGTCATCGCGCAGATCGGCTGGGTCGCCTTGGTGATCGCTCCCCTCACCGTCGAATACGCGTTCGGCCTCGGCGCGATACTCATACTCGTCGAGCTGACCAGCCCCGTCATCGCCGAACGGTACAAGGGCGGAACGCCCTGGCACGCACACCACATCGTCGAGCGTCACGGCCTGCTCGTCATCATCACACTCGGCGAGGGTGTGATCGGCACCGTGGCATCACTGTCCGCCGTGGTCGAACACCAGGGCTGGACATTGGACGCGGTACTCGTCGCGGTGGCGGGCATCGGACTCACGTTCGGACTGTGGTGGGTGTACTACACCCTGCCGTCGGCCGAGGTGCTCGAGGTGTACCGCAGCCGGTCGTTCGTCTGGGGTTACAGCCACATCGCGCTCTTCGCGTCGCTGGCCGCGGTGGGGGCCGGACTACACGTGGCGGCGTATTACATCGAACACGCCTCCCATATCGGCGGGACGGCGACGGTGCTCTCCGTCGCCGCGCCCGTCGCGATCTTCCTTCTGGGCGTCTACGCGCTGTACACGTATCTGCTGCGGGTGCCCGATCCATTCCACGTCCTGCTCCTCGTCCTGACCGCGGCCACGATCGCGCTCGCACTGGTGCTGGCGGCGCAAGGCGTGTCGATGGCGTGGTGTCTGATCGTGGTGATGCTGGCACCGGTCGTCACGGTCGTCGGATACGAATTGCTCGGGCACGCGCACGAGGCCCGTGCGCTCGAGGTCGTCCTCGGGCGCACCGACACCGGTGCCGGCGAGGAGACCTAGGACCAGGGAGTCACCGGCCGAGGGCGGGCCACACCGTCGACGACCAGATCGAGCCGCTCGTCGAAGAAGGCCACGAGCCCCCGAACTTCCGACGCGTCGACGAGGGGCTCGTCGTATCGCCACGCGATGTCGTGAAGCACTCCGCCGGCGGTGACCGCGGACCGGTAGGCGGCCTCGCCCTTGTAGGCGCAGTACGACGTCGTCGCACTCGGTTGCAGTTCCGCGACGACGTCGCCGGCCGGCAGGTAGTAGCGGACCGGCAGCAGTGTTTCGAACAGCATTTTCGCCCGCCGGGTGTCGGCGAGGAGGGTGTCGCCCAGCATCACCCGGATGTGCCGGGACGTGCGGCGAACGTCGATGCGCTGGAACGGGTCGTGCGGATGTCCGACGATCTCGTCGTCCTCCTCGAGCCAGCGGTCGAAGCCGTCGAAATCGAGCACCACGTACCCGGTCAGGTCCTGGTCTCCGGGCCGGAACCCCCGGGCGTACCCGGCGCCGGTGCGGATCGCAACGGGCTCCCCTTCCGTGCTGTGCACCGAGAACGGCACCCGCGGATCGAGCACCGGCATCGTCGTCACGTCCGGCAGGGCGAAGCCGACGTCGCCGGTCTCCCCCGCCGGCACCGAACCCGTTGGCTCCGGCGACAACTCCGCGTCGATGTCCTCCGCCGGCACCGCGTACGCGGGAACGACGCGCCGCGGCTCCCAGACCAGGATCGCACGGTCACTGTCGACCACCGTGGTCCCGTTCAGCACCGCACGAATCCGCTTCGCCGTCGGCTCGTAGCGAAGCTCGCGCAGCTGACGTCCGATGCTGTCGCGCAGTCGTAGGCCCATAGTTCGAGACTAGCCGTGTCATCGGGTCAGGCCGAGGGAAGCGATGAGGTCCTCGTGGAACTCGAACCAGACGCGGTGGCAGGAGTCGCGGTCGGTTGCGGTGATCCAGGCCGGCTCGGTGCCCGCCCGCTCGACGGCGCCGGCGAACCGCTGGTGATACCCGGCGAACCGGTCCATGCCGGCGACCAGGCGCGCCTCGAGTTCGGCGAGGGCGTCCGCCGCGGTCCCCAGCCGGGAGATCGTCTCGCCGATGGTCACGGTCGCCTCGCCGAGGCCGATCTCGGCCAACTGCCAGGCGGTGCAACTGTCCGCCACGGCGACGTTGTGCGGCAGGAAGTCCCGGTGGACCCGCACCACCACGGCGCGGGTTCCGCATCGGTCGAGCTCGGCGGCGAGCAGTCGCTCGCCGTGGACCTTCCCGGCTTCGGTCAGGGACCATCCGCTGTCCCCGGCGAAGGCGATGTGGGTGACCAATCCACGCGCCTCGGCGTCGAGCAGGTGCTCGGCGGCCAGTCCTGCAGGCAGGGCGAACCGGGCGGCGATGCGGTCGGTCTCCGCGTAGCCCAGGATCCGCACGGCGTGCAGCACCAGGATGTCCGTCGGTGTGCGGTGCGACATCAGTTCCGCCCACCGATCCCGGTGGCGGTGCCGACGTGCCCGCGGGTGCCGTCGACGCGGACCAGCCGGCCCTCGGCCAGTGCGGTCATGGCCCCCGGCGCCGCCAGGACCGCCGGGATGCCGAACTCGCGGGCCACGATCGCGGCGTGCGCCAGCATCCCGCCCGTCTCGGTGACCACCGCGCACGCGCGAGCCAGGAGCGGGGTCCACGCCGGCGAGGTCGTACGGCAGACCAGCACGTCGTCCGGACGGAAGCGGGCGAAGTCGTCCAGGCTGCCGATGATCCGCGCAGGCCCGACGGCGGTGCCCGGGCTGGCTGCGATGCCTGTCAGCAGCACCTCGCCCGGCGTTGCTCGCACTGGCGGTGCGGTGGTGGGAGCGGTCGTGATCGGGCGAGCCTGCAGGACCCAGGTTTCGTCGCCGGCGATCGCCCACTCGATGTCCTGCGGTTGCCCGAACAGATTCTCGATGTCACGTCCCAGAGCAGCGAGGGCGCAGGCCCGGGCAGTGGACAGCAGTTGCCCGCCCCGGTGCCTCGCTGTCTGCACGTGTACACCGTCGACCAGGTAGGACTCCGGAGTGACGGTCCCGGCCGCGACTGCGTCGCCCAGGCCCCTCGCCGCCTCGATCACCACCTGCTCGGCCCCGGTGACCGGGTGCCGGGTGAACATGACTCCGGCCGTCTCGGGTTGCACCATCACCTGCACGATCACCCCGGCCGTCGCGAGGGCGTCCCGATGTGTGCGATTCGCATACGCGACGCCCTCGGGCGAGGAGCCGGAGGAGGCGCTGCGATGCACCGCCTCGATCACCTCGGCGGCGGTGGTGACCCCGAGCGTCGTCGCCAGCTGTCCGGCGAACGACGACTCCAGGCCGTCCTCCGCGAGAGCGGACGAGCGCACCGCGACCGGACCCGGACCGAGACGGCGCAGTCCGGCCTCGATCTCCCGCTCCCACCCGGGATCGCCGAGCGGATCGGGGATCACGAATCCTGCGGGCACCCGGAATCCGGCACGTAGCAGCAGGCCGAGGTTGCGGGCCTTGCCACCGCAACGCTCGGACGCGTCCGGCAGCGGGACGAGCGGCACCGCTCAGGCCTCCGCGTCACGGTCGCCGGCCCGAGCACGAACCCGGTTCAGCCGCTGCCGGACAGCCTGCGCCGAACCCTCGATGGTCACCCGACCACCCCACACAATCAACACTCTGTTGTCAACACGCTGGTGACGGCCGGTGGTCAGGGTGAGGTCCCGGCATCCTCAGCGAGCAAGGATCCCGGCGACGAAATCCTGCGCGTCCTTCTGCGACACCCCGATCGTTCCGCGATGGTCCGCACCCTCGTACGTCCGATACGTGAGTTCGTTTCCGTTGTCCTGCAACGTCTTCACCATCAGGTCCGTCGACGGTTTGCTCACCACCAGGTCGCCGGAGCTCTGCGCGACCAGCGTCGGCACCTGCACGTGGACTCGCGACGGCTCCTGGCGGGCCAGGTAGTCCGTCAGCGGTCTCAGGTCGGCGTCGGGACGGAACACTTGACCGGCGGGCACGGGTGGCACCTTCCGGATGTCGTCGATGCACCCGGTCCGCGCCGCCGTCACCAGCGGTTGCGCCTGCTCCGTCAGCAACGCCGACGGGTCGATCGCGGGGTCGGCCGCCTGGGCTCCGAGGAGGATCAGCGGGAGGAACGCCTCGGCCGCTTCGATACCCGGAACACCCGAGCGGAAGTACTGCGGCGTCTGGTCGAGCCCGTTGCCCGGGGCGATCGCCACGGCACCACCGAGATGCAGTTCCGGGGCGCGCTCCCCGCCCTGCGCCGCGGTGAACAACGCCGCCTGCCCGCCCTGGCTGTGGCCGATCACGAACCACGTCGGGCCGACAGCCGGATCCATCGCGCCGGCGGCGCGGACAATGTCCACGACGGCGTTCGTCTCCGTGTCACCGTTGATGTACGGATGGATACCCGGCGTGCCCAGACCCTGGTAGTCCGTGCTCACCACCGCGTATCCCTTGGCGACCCAATCGTCGAGGGACGCGTTCACCCCGGATAGATAGCCGTGGGCAGGGCCGCCCACGAAATCCGTGGACGGGGCGCAGGCGTCCGCGACTCCGGTCGTGCCGTGCGCCCAGCTGATCACGGGATACCCACCCTCGGGTGCCGGCGTGCGGGGAATCGACACGGTCCCCGACACCACCACGGGGTCGCCGTTGCCGTCCTGCGACGCGTAGGTGATGATCTCGTTCCGTCCGGCGCTCGGCAGTGCGGGACCGTCCGCGACGGCGCGGGACGAGAGAAGCTGGCCCGGCCGGAGCGCCGCCGGGTCGGCCGCCGTCTCGGATGTCGCAGTGGAACAGGCGGTTCCACCGAGAATGACGAGCGCGGCCACCGCTCCGATCCCGGCGCGCGACGACATCACGAGAACGCCGCCAGCGGCTCGGAACCCGACCAGTCGTGACCCCAGTAGCTGTCCGCCGTGATCTCCTCGGCGGTGTAGTGCGTCTCGTAGACGAGCATCCCCTCGGTGCCGAACTCGAGGTCCCAGCCGCCGGGGGCACGCACGTAGAACGACACCATGCGGTCGTTGGTGTGGCGGCCGAGGGTCGACGAGATGGAGAAGCCGAGCTTGCCGAGCCGGTCGAGCGCCTGGCCGACGGCGTCGAGCGTGTCGACCTCCGTCATCAGATGCACCATCCCGGGTTCGCCGCTGTGCGGCGCAGGGCACAACGCGAGGCTGTGATGGCGCTGGTTGACGCCCATGAACCGCACCCGGCGGGCCGGTCCCGGGGCGTCGGCCGGCCCGAGCCGGATCGCCCCGCGGGGCAGGAAACCCAGCACCTCGGTGTAGAACGTGTAGGCCTCTTCGAATGCCGGCGTCGGGAGGACCACGTGCCCCAGACCCTGTGCGCCGGTGACGAACCGCCCGCCGTGTGGGGTGACGACCGGACTGTGGTCGAGCACGGGCCCGAAGAACACCTCCACCCGTGTGCCGGACGGATCGTCGAACGCGATCACCTGCTCGGCGTCGCGGTAGCGCGATTCCTCCTCGGACAGGACGTCGACCGTGACACCCGACTTCTCCACCTGCTCCCGCACCCGCTGGAGAGCGAACTGGTCGCGCACCTCCCACCCCACCGCGAGTGCCGTGTCCGTGTCACCGGGGAGGACGATCAGCCGCGACCGCCGCTCGTCGACGCGCAGGTACAGGCCGTCGGGCTCGGGGCCGGAACCCTCGGCCATGCCGAGCCCGTCCACCACCAGCTCACGCCAGCGGGGCACGTCCTTCGTCTGGATCCTGAGGTAGCCGAGTCCTCGAATGTCGGTCATGTGAAAGTCCTTTCCTGAAGGCGGCTCCGCCGCCCGTGCGTGGTTGACGAGTCTCTGGACTCGCTAACCACGCACGGGCGCGGAGCGCCTAGATCATCGAGCGGTGGATACCCTGAGGTTCTCCGCCGAGCTGGGTCAGGGCCGAGGAATGGAAGATCGATCCCGGCACGTGGATGGCATGCGAGAGGCCCGCGTGGGCGTCCCGCCAGAAGCGCTGCAGGGGTGTCTTCAGTTGGAGCGCACCGCCACCGGAGCGGGCGAAGATCTCGTCCACGGCGCGCACCGCCCGCCACGCGGCGGCCGTCTGCGTGCGGCGGCCGATGGAGCGGAGTTCGAACGAGACGTCCTGGCCCTTCTCGGTCAGGTCCCAGAACCGGTCGACCGTCTCGAGGATCGCCGCGCGCGACGCCGCGATCTCCGCCGCCGCCTCGCCGATCGCGAACAGCACGTACGGGTCGTCCTTGATCGCGGTACCCGACACGGTGACACGTTCACGCTGCGCATTCAGGTGGCAGGCCAGCGCGCCCTCGGCGATGCCGATCAACGACGACGTGATGCCGAGCGGGAAGATGCACGAGAACGGGAAGTTGTAGAGCGTCTGGGTGCGGCCGAACTCCTTCGGCGCGGAGCCGTCGAACACCTTGTCGGCGGCCAGCGTCCGGTGCTGCGGGATGAACGCGTCCTTCACGATCAGGTCCTTGGACCCGGTGCCGCGCAACCCGACGACGTTCCAGCTGTCCTGGTCGATGTCGTAGTCCGAGCGCGGGAGCAGCACGTGCAGGATCTTCGGTGGCATCACCCGGTTGCCGTCCCGGTCACCGACCGCGGCGCCGATCATGATCCACCCGCAGTGGTCGGTGCCCGACGAGAACGACCACCGACCGTTGAGAACGTAGCCGCCGTCGACGGGCGTCGCGACCCCCATCGGGGCATACGGCGAGGCCATCCACATGTCGGAATCCTCGCCCCACACCTCGTCCTGCGCTTTGCGGTCGAAGAACGCCAGTTCCCACGGGTGGACGCCGACGATGCCGCTCACCCAGCCCGCGGCCCCGTCGATGGCGCCGATGCCCATCGCGGTCTCCGCGAACTCACGCGGATGCGATTCGTAGCCGCCGTACTCCTTGGGCTGCAGCATCCGCATCACGCCGGAGTCGCGCAACCGTTTCGCGGAGGTGTCGGACAGGCGCATCAGCTTGTCGCCCTCGGCGCCTTCCGCGCGGATCTCGTCCGCGTACTGTTCGATCCGGTCAAGAACCTGGCCCATGATGATCTCGGCTTTCTGGTGTCGGTGCCCGGCGAAACGCCTAGGCGGACTTCTTCTCGGCGACTGCGGAACTCGCGGACTTCCGGTCTGCGAGACCGAGGGCGATCTCGATCAGCTGGTCCTCCTGACCGCCGACGAGCTTGCGTCGACCGGCCTCGATGAGGATCTCCGCACCGGACACCCCGTACCGGCGGGCGTGCGAATCGGCATGCTTGAGGAAGCTGGAGTAGACACCCGCGTAGCCCATAGTCAGCGACAGCCGGTCGAGCAGGCAGTCGCCGTCCATGATCGGCCGGACGACGTCCTCTGCGGCGTCGATGATCTTCAGAGTGTCGATGCCGGTGCGGATTCCGAGCTTCTCGGTCACGGCGGCGAATGCCTCGACCGGGGTGTTGCCCGCGCCCGCACCGAAACGCCGGGTCGAGCCGTCGATCTGCAGGGCGCCGGCCTCGACAGCGAGCACCGAGTTGGCGACACCGAGCCCGAGATTCTCGTGCCCGTGGAAGCCGACCTGCGCGTCGTCACCGAGTTCGGCGACCAGGGCGGACACGCGGTCGCTGACGGCGTTCAGGATCAGCGCCCCGGCCGAGTCCACCACGTACACGCACTGGCAGCCGGCGTCGGCCATGATCCGGGCCTGTGCGGCCAGTACCTCCGGCGGCTGGCTGTGCGACATCATCAGGAAGCCGACCGTCTCCAGCCCGAGTTCGCGAGCGAGACCGAAATGCTGCACGGAGATGTCGGCCTCGGTGCAGTGCGTGGCGATGCGGCAGATGCTCGCGCCGTTGTCCGCGGCCTCACGGATGTCGGACTGGACACCCAGTCCGGGGAGCATGAGGAACGCGATCCTGGCCTGTTCCGCCGTCTCCACAGCGGCCTTGATCAGCTCCTGCTCCGGGGTGTGGCTGAAGCCGTAGTTGAACGAGGAACCGCCGAGTCCGTCGCCGTGGGTGACCTCGATGACCGGGACCCCGGCGGCGTCGAGCGCCCCGACGATCGAGCGGACGTGTTCGACGGTGAACTGGTGTCGCTTGGCGTGGGAGCCGTCGCGCAGGGACGAGTCCGTCACCCGGATGTCGAGATCAGCACTGTAAGGCATCGGTATTCCTTCGAAGAGTGATTGGGGCGGACGCGCTCAGACGCTTGCGCCGAGGATCTGCGTCGCGAAGCTCTCGCCGACCTTGGTGGCGGCGGCGGTCATGATGTCGAGGTTGCCGGAATAGGGCGGCAGGAAGTCGCCCGCTCCCTCGACCTCGAGGAAGATGCCGACCCGGGCGAGGCCACCGCTGATCGGCGTCGGGTCGTCGAACTGCGGTTCGGCGCGCAGACGGTAGCCGGGGACGTACGCCTGCACGGATGCCGCGACGTCGTGGATGGACGCGGTGATCGCGTCCCGGTCGGCGTCGGCGGGAATGGAGCAGAACACGGTGTCCTTCATGAACATCGGCGGTTCGGCGGGGTTCAGGATGATGATCGCCTTGCCCTTCTTCGCCCCGCCGATCGTCTCGATGCCCCGACTCGTGGTGATCGTGAATTCGTCGATGTTCGCGCGTGTGCCCGGGCCTGCGGACGGCGACGCGACGCTGGCGACGATCTCGGCGTACGCCACCTCGGTGATCCGGGAGACGGCGTGGACCATCGGGATGGTCGCCTGGCCGCCGCACGTGATGAGGTTGACGTTCGGCGCGGTCCGGTGCTCGCCCATGTTCACGGCGGGCACCACAGCGGGTCCGAGCGCGGCGGGGGTGAGGTCGACGGCCTGGATGCCGAGTTCCCGGTAACGGGGTGCGTTCACCCGGTGCACGTAGGCGGACGTGGCCTCGAAGACGATGTCGGGGCGCTCGTCCTGGGCGAGCAGCCAGTCGACGCCCTCGGCGCTGGCGGTCACACCCCGGTCCGCGGCGCGTTTCAGTCCCTCGCTGTCCGGGTCGACGCCGATCATCCAGCGGGGCTCGATGATCTCCGAGCGGAGGAGCTTGTACAGGAGGTCGGTGCCGATGTTGCCGGATCCGACGATCGCGGCGATAGCCTTGGTCACAGTTGTCGCCTTTACTTGAATTCTACTGATACGGAACCGATGTCACTGAAATCGGCGCGGAACACGTCGCCGGGCCGGGCGTCGATCGCGCGGGTGCACGAGCCGGGCAGGATCACGTGCCCGGCCTCGAGTCGCACTCCGAAGCTCGCGACCTTCCGGGCCAGCCAGGCGACGGCCTTCGTGGGATTGCCGAGCACCGCCGACGCCTCGCCCCGCGCGATCTCCTCCTCGCCCTGGAACAGCACGGCGGAGATCCCGCCGATGTCGACGTTCGCCGGTTCCACCCGTCCGGCGCCGAGGATCACCCCGGCCGAGGACGCGTTGTCGGCGATCGTGTCGGCGAGCCCGATCTTCCAGTCGGTGATGCGTGAGTCGATCAGTTCGATGCTGGGAACGATGTATTCGGTGGCCGCCAGCACGTCCGCCTCGGTGCATCCCTCCCCCGGCAGGGTCTCGCCGAGGACGTATCCGATCTCCACCTCGATGCGCGGGTAGCAGAACCGGGCGGTGTCGATCGGCGTCCCCTCGGCGTACACCATGCTCGACAGCAGATGCCCGTAGTCGGGTTCGTCGACACCCATCATCTTCTGCATGACCTCGGACGACAGCCCGACCTTGTGGCCGTACACCGTCTCCCCCGCGCCCAGCCGCGCCCGGATGTTGATCAGCGCGATCTCGTAGGCGTCGACGACGTCGATCCCCGGGAACACGGTGGTCAACGGGTCGATCGGCGCACGGTCCTGTTCGGCGTTCCGCAGGAGGTGTGCGGCGGACAGTCGTTGGGCATCGCTCAGCATCACGCCACCTCTCCCGCACGTGAGTGCTGTCGTGTGCCCGGGGACGCCTTGCCACTCACGTGGGCGACGTGCAGCGCGGCGATGTAGCCGAACACCATGGCGGGACCGATGGTCGCGCCCGCACCGGCGTATTCGTTGCCCATCACCGACGCCGACGTGTTGCCGGTGGCGTACAGGCCGTCGATGACGGAGCCGTCCTCGCGGAGCACCCGCGCGTCGGCGTCGGTGACGAGGCCGCCCTTGGTGCCCAGGTCGCCGGCCTCGCACCGGATCGCGTAGAACGGTCCCTGGACGATCTCGTCGAGGCACGGGTTCTTCATCGTCGGGTCGCCGTAGTAGCGGTCGTACGCGCTGTCGCCGCGGCCGAAGTCCTCGTCTTTGCCGGTGCGGGCGAAGCCGTTGAACCGGTCGATGGTCGCGACCAGGGTGTCGGCCTTGACGCCGATCGCGTCGGCGAGGTCACGCACGGTGTCCGCCTTGTGCACGACTCCGGAGTCGTAGAACCCCTGCGGGAACGGCACACCCGGCAGCACCTGCGCGAACGGGTACCGCGACTTCGCCTTGCCGTCCATCACGAACCACGCCGGGACGTGGCCGCCGTCGAGCTGGTCGTGGACGAAGTTCACGTACGGCGACGACTCGTTCGTGAAGCGTTCACCGCGGCCGTTGACGATCACCGACGGCGGAATGCACCGCTCCGACACGAGCGGGATCACGGCGCCCATCGGGTGGAACACCGACGGCATCCACCACGCGTCGTCCATGAGGTCGACTGCGGCGCCGAGCTTCTGGCCGGCGACGATGCCGTCGCCGGTGTTCTCCCGGGCACCGGCACTGACGTCCGGGACGCCGTGCCTGGGCAGGTACTTCGCGCGCATGTCCTGGTTGTGGTCGAACCCGCCGGTCGCGAGCAGCACGCCGCGACGGGCACCGATCCGGACCGTCCGTCCGTCACGTTCGGCGAGAACACCGACGACCGCTCCGGTGCCGTCGACGATCAGTTCCGTCATCGACGTCTTCAGCCACAGCGGAACCCCGGCGTCCTTGAGAACCATCCGCATCCGCGCCACGAGTGCGCGTCCGCCGGTGGCCATGTGCCGTCGGCGGATCACGTTGGATGCCACCCGCCACGCCGCGACCAGTGATGCCTTGCGGCCAGTCCACGTGCGCTTGACCATGGCGAGGTCGTGGTAGTCCTTGGACGTGACCCACAGTCCCAGCGGGCCCTTCATGCTGTTCGGACGCTGGTACTGCTCGTCCTCCTTCAGCGCCCGGGTGTCGAACGGCGTGCATTCGATGGTGCGTCCGAGCGGACGGCCGCCGTCGTACTCCGGGTGGTAGTCGGAGTAGCCCTTCACCCAGTAGAGCTTCATGTGCGGGCTGCGGTCGAGCAGTTCCATCAGCTCGGGGCCCTTGTCGACGAACGCGTCGAGACGGTCGGCGGGAACCGTGCCCTCGGTGATGATGTCGAGGTAGCGGCGGATCGACTCCCGCGAATCGATCACACCCTTCTCCCGCAGTGTGGGGGCGTTGGGAATCCAGATGCCGCCGCCGGAGATGGCGGTGGATCCGCCGAACGTGGCGCCCTTGTCGATGACGAGGGTGTCGAGTCCCCGGTCGGCCGCGGTGATCGCCGCGGCCATGCCGCCGCCACCGCTGCCGACGACGAGGAAATCGACTGTGGTGTCGAAGTTCTCTTCGGTGCCGCTCATCGCCCGCTGCCGTCCTTGCGGAGCAGGAAGGCGAGGACGGCGCTCTCGAACGCCGTCTTCTGCTCGATCATCGCCCAGTGCCCGCAGTTCGGGAACACGTGCAGTTCCGCCCGCGGAATCGACCGCATCGGGATGATCGCCATGTCCAGCGGGCTGACCCGGTCGTCGCGACCCCAGGTGAGCAGTGTCGGCGCCTTCACCTTGTGCAGCTGAGCCCAGTACGGGGCCGCATCGGACTCGAGTGCGGCCCGGGCGCCGGCCTCGAACGCCGCCCTGCTGTACATCTTGCGGGCGCTGGCGAGGGTCTCGGGATCGGTGGCCTGCGTCCAGCGTTCCTCGATCAGTTCCTCGGTGACCATCGCGGGGTCGAACACCATCGAGTGCAGCCACGCGATCAGTCGCTCCCGGGTGGGGTCGTCCGTGAACTCCATCAGGAGGTTGATGCCCTCACCGGGGCCGGGGCTGAAGAGGTTCCTGCCGATGCCGCCGATGGTGATCAGCTTGGCGACCCGGTCGGGGTGCGCGATGGCGAACTGGGTGGCGACGATGCCGCCCATCGAGTTTCCGAGCATCGCGACCTCGTCGAGTCCGATCCCGTCGAGGAAGCGGAGCACGGCGTCGCCTGCGGTGAGCATCGGATGGCCGCCGAAGTCGTCGCTGACCCCGAATCCCGGGAATTCCAGGACGAAGGTGCGGAAGTGCTCGGCGAAGACGCCGAGGTTGCCGCGGAAGTTGCGCCACCCCGTCACACCGGGGCCGGAGCCGTGCAGCAGCAGGAGGGGCGGGCCGTCGCCGGCCTCGTGGTAGCGAAGCACGCCGAGGTCGGTCTTCAGCTCCTTCAGGGTGCCCTCGTAACTCGAGTCAGTCGTCATGGTCGGTCACGTTGCCAGCGCGCTCCCGGCTCGGACAGAAGCGATCCCGGTCAGCGAGACATCGCCCTGCTCGCGCAGCCATCGGCCGGGGATTTCCACTGACCGAGACGGCATCTCGTGACCGTTCGGCGCCGTCCCTAGCCTCGGGGACGATCGTCGAACGGGTCGGCGACGGAAGAGCAATCGGAGGCGGTCTGATGGCAACCGAACCGGCCGGCACCCAGCCCGGGACACGCTCGGACGCACCGTCACCGGACGAGATGCGCCGTGCCCTCGGCCAATTCGCCAGCGGGGTCACGGTGGTGACCGGCCTCGACACGGAAGGTCCGGTGGGTTTCACGTGTCAGTCGTTCGCGTCGGTGTCCCTGGAGCCGCCGTTGATCCTGTTCTGTGCCGATCACCGCGGGCGGGCATGGCCGCGCATCCGGCGGTCGGGGCGTTTCACGATCAACGTGCTGCGCGAGGATCAGACGGACCTCTGCTTCCGGTTCGGCTCGCGCCGGGGTTCCAAGTTCGACGGCCTGTCCTGGGAGCCGTCGCGGTGGTCGACGCCGTCGCTGCCCGGGGTTCTCGTGCGCGTGCACGCGGACGTGCAGTCGGTGCACACCGCCGGCGACCACGACGTGGTGATCGGACGGGTCCTGGAACTCGAATCGGTCTGCGAGGAGCGTCCGATGGTGTTCTTCCGGGGCGGTTTCGGCCTCGACGCCGCTCCGCGGCCCGTGCGCGCGTAACGAGTCCGGAGACTCGTCACGCGCGCACGGGCGCTACAGCCATTGCCCGGACTGCACCGCGAGGAGCTGGTCCAGGGTCTCGGTCGACCACGAGCTGTCCGGGATCTCCGGGGTCCGGCGGCCGCGGCGGGGTGTTCCCAGTTCGGGGTGGAGCGTCCGGGTGACTTCCCGGGCGGCGTCGACGACGAGCGGGGCGACGCGTTCGAGTTGGACGGTGCGCGCGTCGCCGCACAGCGAGATGCCGGCCACCGGCCCGTCGGCGCTGCGGACCGCGACACCGACACACCCGATTCCGCGCACCGCCTCCCCACGCTCGAACGCGAGTCCGCGGCGCTGCCGGATCCGGTTGAGTTCCTGGTGCAGCGTGGACAGTTCGGTGATCGTGCGGTCCGTGCTCCGGTTGAGCCGCGGCCCGTACATGCTGTCGACCCGCTCCGGGTCGACCCACGCCAGCATCGCCTTGCCGCCCGCGGTCGTGTAGGCGGGCACGCGCCCACCCACCCGCGACGGCAGGCTCGCGGCCATCCGGCCGCCCACCTTGTCCAGGTACACGCTCTCCGCGCCGTCCAGCACGGCCAGGTGCACCACCAAGCCGGTCTGCATGTGCAGTTCGTGCAGCAGCGGGGCCGCCGCGGCCCGAACCTGGCTGTGACCGTTGTCGCCGCCGCCGAGCCCCATCGCGCGCCGTCCGAGGCAGTAACCGAAGCTCGCGTGGTCCACCCAGTCGAGGCGGACCAGCTGGTCGAGGATGCGGTGCACCGTGGACCGCGGCAGGCGGGTGCGGCACGCGACCTCCTCGAGGGTCAGGCGCGACGTCCGGCCGTCGAACGCGTCGAGGATCAGCGTCATCCGCTCGACCATCGACGGTGGCAGATCCTTCTTCGCAGCGGGTACCGACAGTGCATCATCCGAATCGACGACAGTCATCGACGCCTCCAAATATCCTGGTCACACGCATACGCCCGACAAAAATTGAAATGAATTCTTAAAATGTACCAGCCGTGCCCGCCGCGGGGAAGAAATCGGACAATCGCCGCGTCCGGTCACCGGGAACGCCCGCGCGCCCACCGGGCGCCTCCACTACAACGGTGACGACAGACCGACCCCCGACAGCGGAGTAACGAACTGATGCACATAGGAATCGCGCCGCCCATCGTCATCGCGCACCCCGCCGTCCGCGCGGACTGGGAACTCGGCGCCGGCATCGCGGAGTTGACCGCGATCGCCCGCACGGCCGACCGCCTCGGCTACCACCACCTCACCTGCAGCGAGCACGTCGCCGTGCCCACCGACGTCGCGGTCGAGCGCGGCGGCACCTACTGGGACCCGCTCGCCACCCTCGGGTTCCTCGCCGCCCAGACCACCGGCATCCGCCTCGCCACCCAGGTTCTGGTACTCGGCTATCACCACCCCCTCGCGATCGCGAAGCGCTACGGCACGCTCGACGTCGTCAGCGGCGGCCGGCTCGTGCTCGGCCTGGGCGTGGGCAGCCTGCGCGAGGAATTCGACCTGCTCGGCGCCCACTTCGACGACCGGGGCGCCCGCGCCGACGACGCCCTCGCGGCGCTCCGTGCGTCGCTGTCGCAACCCCGGCCCGAGTACCACGGCACGTTCTACGACTTCGACGGCGTCGTCGTCGAACCGCATGCCGTCCAGCCGCGGGTCCCGCTGTGGATCGGGGGGCGGACACTGCGTTCCTTGCGCCGCGCCGCAACGCTCGGCGATGGATGGGTGCCGTTCGGCCTGTCCCTCGACGAGTCGTGCGCGCTACTCGCCAAGGTCGACCTCCCCGAGGGTTTCGAGGTGGTCCTCAGCGCGGGCGCGCCACTCGACCCGATCGGCTCCCGCGACTCCGTCGCCCGCGCCCTCGAACGACGACGCGACGCCGGCACGACCGTCGTCAGCGCCACCCTCGCGTCCACGAGCGCAGCCCACTACTGCGAACAACTGGAGGCCCTCCGGCTTCTGGGCGACGAACTCGGCCTCTCCTTCCGCGCCGCAACCGAAGACAGGATCCGTCCATGACCGGCACCGAAGAACTCGTCCGCGCGCTCGCCGAACGCGTCACCGCACTCGAAGACAAGCTCGCCATCCTCGAGCTGATGACCGCCTACGGTCCCGCCATCGACAGCGGTTCGGCCGACGCGGTCGCGCGGCTGTGGACCGAGGACGGCGTGTACGACGTGGACACCGGGGTGATGCGCGGGCACGCGGCCATCACGGCGATGGTGCAGTCGCAGGCGCATCAGGGCTGGATCGGCGGTGGCTGCGCGCACATGCTCGAGCCCGGGCACGTGCGTGTCGACGGTGACACCGCGGTGGCCACGTGCAAGTCGCAGTTGATCATTCACGACGACGACGGGTTCCGCGTCCACCGGATCACCGCCAACCGGTGGGAGCTCGCCAAGATCGACGGCGAGTGGAAGGTGACTCGGCGCGTCAATCGGCTGCTCGACGGTCGCGAGGAGGCGCGCACCCTGCTGGCGGCGGGTGTGCGCGTCTGAGCACGGGCTCTGCCACACCGACACGAGGCCCGCAGATGCTGCGGGCCTCGTGTCGTCAGCGTGACAGGGAGGTCAGGCGACCATCTCAGTCTTCGGCGACGCCACGTCGACCGGACGCTCGATCTTGTTGCGGGTGAGGAGAAGTCCCATCACCGATGCCAGCAGTCCGGCGACGGCGAGTGTGAAGAAGGCGTAGACGAACCCCCTCTCCGAGTACTGCGCGGCGCGTCCCACCAGCACGACACCGGGGATCGCGACGATGGCGATCATCACCTGACTGCCGATCGCACTGCCCAGCGAGCCGGACAGGTTGAGCATCCCGCCTGCGATCCCCTGCGTCTCCGCGGGCACGGTGCGCATGATGAGATTCGGCAACGTCGCCGACGCGGAACCGAGTCCGAGGCCGATCACCAACTGCCCGAACATCATCTGGACGGTCGAGTCGTGCAGGATGGCGAGCAGGAACGACCCGAGCGCCAGGGAGGCGCCGCCGAACACCAGAACCGGAGCCGGGCCGATGCGACGGGTGAAGTATCCGCCGACCGGGCCCGCGATCATCGACACGACGCCCGTGGGGACGGTGTAGATCGCGACGGCGAGCGCGGTGACTCCGAATCCGTAGCCGAGGCCGAGGTCGGGATCGGTCATCACGAACATCGGGATGAGCATCGAATGGCTGACCAGGACGAACTGGACGAAACCGCTGGCGGCCAGGGTTTTCGCAACGGGTCCGTGCCCGAGCATCTGCAGGTCGATGAGCGGTTCCTTCGGCGTGCGTTCGTACAGCAGCCAGCCGGCGAGAATGGCGAGACCGCCGCCCACGCACAGAAGCGTCTGCGGGGCCGTGTAACCCCATGTGGTGGCCTTGCCGATGCCGAACAGCAGCACGAATGCACCGAGGCCGAGGATGGCCGCGCCGAGCACGTCGAGCCTCGATCGCGTCCGCAGTGTGGTCTCGGGAACGAAGATCGCGACCGCGATTCCGACGACCGCCACGTGGAGGAGTTGCGCCCAGAATACGCCGGTGTAGCCGAAGTGGTCGATGAGGTAGCCGCCGATGATCGGACCGAGGATGGTGCTGGCCCCCATTCCGGTGGCGACGAATCCCACGGCCACGGGAATGATGGACGGAGGCAGGATGTCTCGGATCAGCCCGTAGGCGAGCACGAGGATCGCCATGCCCGCACCCTGGAGTCCGCGGCCCACGAGGAAGAGTTCGAAGTTGGGGGCCAGCGCACCGAGTAGCGAACCGGCGCCGAACACCGCGGCGGACACGAGCATCATCCGCTTCTTGCCGTAGATGTCGCCGAGTTTGCCGACGAGCGGAGTCGAAGCGGCGAGGACGAGCGTGACGATCGTGATCACCCAGCCGACATTCGCGGTGCCGAAGTGTTTCGCGATCTCCGGCAGCGCGGGGGTGACGAAGTTGTAGGCGAGCGGGATGACCTCGACCAGAAGGATGATCAAGGCCAGGAGGACGAACGACCTCCCGCGTGAGAGCGGTGCGCGCTCCGCCTCACCTGGGGACAGGGGCATGTTATGCATATGTGGCTCCGGGGGATTCGAGAGGATCAGCACGCCCAACCTGGCATGCCGCCCAGTGACGTCGACCACAGTTCCCACTCACCGAGACCTGCCCGCAGCCGGTGTCGTCGATGCCGAATCGGCAGGGAAAGTAGAAAACATTCCTCCATTAGATCGCGCTTCTCTAGTGACTGATCAGTAGTTCATGCGATACAACTAGAATGAAATCTAATTCTTCTCGCGAATCAGGAGTTCCCATGACGGAATCACTCAGCCTCACCGGACGCACCGCCGTCGTCTCCGGCGCAGGCGCAGGCCTCGGCCGGGCCGAAGCCCTCGCCCTCGCCGCCGCGGGAGCCGCAGTCGTCGTCAACGACATGGGCGACGGCGCACACGAGGTGGCCGCGGAGATCGCGGCGGCAGGCGGCCGCGCCACCGCCGTGACCGGTGACGTCTCCGACTGGTCGCTGGGCGCACGCCTCGTGCACGAGGCCGTCAGCACCTTCGGATCGATGGACATCCTCGTCAACAACGCCGGAATCCTGCGCGACAAAATGATTTTCAACCTCTCCGAATCGGACTGGGACGACGTCATCCGCGTCCACCTCAAGGGGCACGCCGCCACCTCGCGCGCCGCGGCCGTGCACTGGCGCGAGGCGAGCAAGGCCGCCGGAGGCCCGGTATACGGGCGGATCGTCAACACATCATCCGAGGCGTTCCTGTTCGGATCGCCGGGCCAGCCCAACTACTCGGCCGCGAAGGCCGGGATCACCGCACTCACATTGTCGACCGCACAGGGCCTGTCCCGCTACGGGATACGCGCCAACGCGATCTGTCCCCGCGCCAGGACGGCCATGACCGCCGAGGCGTTCGGCGAGAACGCGGCCGACACCGGACTCGACCCCCTGTCCCCCGAACGGGTCGCCACCCTCGTCCGCTACCTGTCCTCCCCCGCCGCCGACGAGATCAACGGCCAGGTGTTCGTCGTGTACGGCAAGATGGTCGCGCTGATGGCGGCACCGAAGGTCGAGAACCGCTTCGATGCAGCGGGTTCCGCGTTCTCACCCGAGGAGCTCGAGGAGCTTCTCACACCCTATTTCGCCGGCCGCGGACCGTACGAGAACTATGCCGCGTTCAGCGTCGCCGAATTGGAGAAGGTCGCGCTGGCGACCGGCGACACCGCCGGTGTCTGAGCCACACTCGCAGAAGGAGCACACGATGAGGCTGTACGGAAAGACGGCGATCGTGACGGGCGGCGCCGGAGGCATCGGCCGGGCCGTGACCACGGTGTTCGTCCGCGAGGGCGCCAACGTCCTGTTCGTCGACATCGACGACGAACGCGGCCGGGATCTCGAGCAGCAACTGGGATCGTCCGCTCGCTTCCTGAACGTCGACATCTCCCGGCTCGAGTCCGCCGAACAGATCCGGGACGCCGCCGTCGCAGCGTTCGGATCCGTGGACGTGCTGGTCAACAACGCCCACGCATCGCGGCAGGCACTGCTGATCGACCACACCCAGGAGATGTTCGACCTCTCGTTCCGGACCGGGTTCTATCCGGTCGTGCACCTCATGCAGGCCTGCTACGAACAGCTGAAGGCGGCGAAGGGCTCGGTGATCAACTTCGCGTCCGGGTCCGGGCTCGACGGCATGCCCACCCAGACGTCGTACGCCGCGGCGAAGGAAGCGATTCGCGGCGTCAGCCGGGTGGCGGCCAACGAGTGGGCGGCCGATCAGATCCGGGTGAACGTGATCTGCCCGTTCGCCGCCACCGAGGGCGTCCTCGCCTGGCAGGAACGATTCCCCGACCGCGCCGCCGCGTCCGTGGCGAAGATTCCGCTCCAGCGGATCGGCGATCCCGAGACCGACATCGCGCCCGTCGCGGTGTTCCTCGCGTCCGAAGATTCGCGGTACATGACCGGACAGACATTGATGGCGGACGGCGGCAGCATCAAGCTGCGCTGATCCGCCCGGACAGGAGAGCGACGATGAAAGACTTCGAAGGCCGGGTCGCCCTGGTCACCGGCGGTGCCCGCGGCCAGGGCCGCAGCCACGCGGTCGCACTGGCGGAACGCGGAGCAGACATAGTTCTGTGCGACCGCTGCGAGGACAGCCCGGCCGTGAGCTATCCCCTGGCCACCGCCGCCGACCTCGACGAGACCGCGGAGCTGGTGCGCGCCACGGGCCGCCGGTGCATCACCGCCAAGGCAGACTCCGCGGACCGAGTCGCGATGGACGCACTGGTCGCGGAGGCGGAGTCCGAGTTCGGGCGAATCGACGTCGCGGTCGCGAATGCCGGTGTCTCGGTGGCCGCCCCGGTGCAGTCGCTCACGCAGGAGCAGTGGTCGGAGGCGATCGGTTCCAACCTCACCGGCGTCTTCAACACCGTCGGAGCGGTGGCGCCCGGCATGATCCGGCGAGGATACGGCCGGATCGTCACCATCTCGTCGATGCTCGGCCGGGCCGGCAACGCCAACATGGCCGCGTACGCGGCGTCGAAGTGGGGCGTCATCGGGCTCACCAAGAGCGCGGCGCTCGATCTCGCCTCGCACGGCATCACGGTGAATGCGATTGCACCGGGCAATATCTCGACACCGATGATTCACAACGACGCCCTTTACCGGATGATGCGGCCGGACCTGGAGATGCCGGGAGCACAGGACGTGGAACCGGTGTTCCGCAGCCTGCACGCCCAGCCCGTGGCGTGGCTGGACGCCGCCGAGATCACCCGGGTCGTGCTGTTCCTCGCCGCCGAGGGCAGCGCACACATCAGCGGCATCGTCCTGCCCGTCGACGCGGGCAACGCCGCGAGGGTTACTGGCTGACGCCCCGTGAGTACTTGTTAACCGCCCGGCGGTTTGTGCTGTCTACGTAGATGTGAGACACGGGTGTCTACGTAGATGTGAGACAGATTTTAGGCGGGGCGGAGTTTGCCTTGGTAGCGCTTGGTGTGGTCGAGGTGTAGGTGGCCGATCACGTCGCCGTCGGTGGTGTAGGCGGTGACGTGGTCGTCGTCGCGCAGCAGGGTGACGGTCTGTCCGGCCATCTTTCGGCCGACGCTCAGGCGGGCGCGGGAGTCGACGCACACGGTGCCGGTGGAGGAGACGACGAGGGCGTGCACGGTGGCGTCGTGTTGGATCGGAAGGTGCTGTGGCCCACCGTGGATCGCCGCATTCCGCCAGGCCTGCAGCGGTGGCATCTTGACGGCGCTGTGCGGGCGTTCGGTGTTGTAGAACCGCTGGTAGGTCTCGCACAGTTGCTGCAGTTCGGTGGTGGTGGCCGCGGTGGTGGGCCGTGCGGCCAACCATTGCTTGAAGGTGCGGTGGTGGCGTTCGACCTTCCCGCAGGTCTGCGGGTGATACGGGGTGGAGTGGATCAGCCGGGCCCCGGCCTGCTCCACGACCCGGGTGAAGCCGGAGATGCCGCCCTTGGTGCGGCGGGAGGTGAACGCGCTGCCGTTGTCGGCGAGCACCAACGCCGGGATCCCGAAGCCGGTGAACGCGGCGGTGATCGCCGCGATCGCCCCGGCGGCGGTTTCGGCGTCCGCGACCCGGGTGGCGACCAGGGTGCGGGTGCAGTCGTCGAGGACCTCGAAGACGACGACCTTCTCGCCGGTGGCCAACCGGACCTGGGTGGCGTCGATCTGGTAGCAGTCGCGGGGGTTGCGGTAGCAGAACCGGCGGTACGACGATTTCGGGCGTTTCTTCGGTTCCGGGATCACCAGGTCGTAGCGGGAGAGGATCGTGTTGATCGTGGCCCGGGACGGGATGGTCCAGCCCTCGGCGGCCCAGTGGTGTTTGTCGGCGACGGCCTGCAGGTGGTAGGCGATGGTGTCGGCGCCGCGCTCGTGGTGGGGCAGGTTCAGGCGAAGCCGGACGATTTCGATCTCGACCGGTAGTGGGGTGGCGTGTGGGCAGGAGGTGGGCGGCGGGACCGGGTGGTCCACCGGCCCTCCTCCTCGATCCGTTTCTTGTGTCGGTAGGCGGTGGCGCGGGAGATCCCGTGGTCGGCGCACCAGCGGGCGAAGTTCCCGTCGAACATGTCGGCGCCGGTGGCGTGGGCGAGCACCAGCAGGGCGTGTAGCAGGTCCATGACGGCATCCGTTCCGGTCATGAACCAAGTTCACGACCAGTCAGGTGCCTCACACCTCGTCGACGGCAGCGTGTCTCACATCTGGGTAGACATCATCTGTCTCACATGTCCCCAGACTCAACAAACCGCCCGGCGTTGACAAGTACTCACGGGGGCTAGTTGATCAATGCTTTGACAATACGTGTTCCGACGCTAACCTGTGGTCATGCCCGAGGAGACGACCGACCAGAGCAACCTGGACTTCCTGTCCTTCGTGGACTTCGCGGTGGGCAAGACCGTCGACGAACTGCCCGAGGTCGATCCGGTCTCCATGCGGCTGGTGCTCGCGCTGCACCGCGTGACCAGTGCCCTCGTCTACGATCTCGAGTCGACGGTCCACCGGCCCAGCGGGTGGAGCTGGCCCGGATTCCGGGTGCTGTTCGTGGTGTGGCTCGCCGGACCGTGCGAGGCCAAGCGGGTCGCCTCACTGTCCGGGATGAGCAGGTCCGCCGTGTCGGCCCTGGTGAACACACTCGAGCGCGACGGTCTCGTGACGCGGCGACCGTCCGCCGGCGACCGCCGGGCGGTCGCCCTCGAACTGACCGACGCCGGGCACGATGCCATCGTCAGCACGTACTCGGCGCACAACAAGCGCGAGCAGACGTGGACGGAGTCGCTGACACCGTCGGAACGGCTCGACCTGATCGGCCTGCTGGAGAAGCTCGCGTCGGGCACCGCCGCACGCGAAGCCGTCAAACGCAATTGAGGTAGATGGTGGCCGTGAGCAGGCTCATCCGTCCGGTCGAACACGGCCTCGTCTCGTTCGACGAGTTCCGCGAGTCGGTCAGCGACGCGTTCGTCCCCCTGGAGATGACCTCGGCGGACCACGCCGACTTCCGGGGCGTCGTGCGCGGCGCGACGGTCGGTGCGATCCGGATCAGCGAGGTCACGGCCGCCCCGCACGTCATTCGCCGAACGCCCCGGACCATCCGCGCCGCCAACCCCGACTACTTCAAACTCGGACTGCAGGTCCGCGGGTACTGCGTCCTGAGCCAGGACGGCCGGGAAGCCGCGCTCACCCCGGGCGATTTCGCGATCTACGACACGACCCGGCCGTATCAGCTGTCGTTCGACGACCGGTTCCGGATGCTGGTCGTGATGTTCCCCCGGCACCTCCTCCGCGTTCCGCCCGCCGGCATCGCCCAGCTCACCGCGCGCCGGGTGTCGGGCAGGCAGGGGCTCGGCGCCGTCGTCACCCCGCTGTTGCGCGGGCTCGGCGAGCAGATCGTCGACGCCTCCCCCACCGTCGCGGTGCACCTCGGCGACGCCGTCCTCGACCTGGTCGCGGCCACGTTCGCCGAGCAACTTCACCTCGCCGACGGGCCGCTGCCGCAGTCGCGCGCGGACGCACTACGCGCCAGGGTCACCGCCTTCATCGACGAGCGGCTCGCCGACCGGGAGCTGGATGTGCACTCGATCGCCGCCGCGCATCACATCTCGGTGCGGCACCTGCAGAAGATGTTCGAAGCCGACGGCGACACGGTGAGCGGATGGATTCGACGCCGCCGCCTCGAGCAGTGCCGTCGCGATCTCGCCGACCCCCGTTACCGCGATGTGCCCGTCTCCGCCCTCGGCGCCCGCTGGGGTTTCGCCGACGCCGCCCACTTCTCCCGGCTGTTCAAGAACGCGCACGGATCGACGCCCGGCAGATACCGCGCCGACGCCTTACCGGTCACCGAGTCGCCGCGTCCGACCCGATGATCTCGGCGATCTCGTCGACGTGCACGGGCCTGCGCCAGCTGTCCCAGCCCACGTGGATCTGCCGCGGGTGCACGGACGGGTCGAGCACGTCGTCCTGATGAGTGTGCCCGTGCAGCAACCAGTCTCCCTGGTCCTGCAGCCGGTACTTCACGCCCCGGTCCTCGGCCGTATGGTCGCCGACGTACGGGAAATGGGAGAGCAGCACGGTCTCGCCCGCGACCTTCCGCCGCGCGAACAACTGCACGGACGCGAACGTCTCCAGGAACACCCGCTGCCGGATGTGGCTGTTGCGGTTCGCCATCGGGTGGCACGAGTCGTGATTGCCGGGGATCAGGTGCAGTTCGACGTTCCGGTTCCGCGCGAACTCGTCGAGCGTGCGCAGCGCCCAGTCCTCGGCGGCCGCACCTCCGACGGTGACGTCGCCGAGTATCCAGAGTTGGTCGCCGCTCCCGACGGCGGCGGCCAGTGCGTCGAGGATGGATTCGTCGTGCGCGTCGATCTCCGCGTCGAAGCCGCGGATCTCCACCAGCCGTGCGTGACGAAGGTGCAGATCGGACGTGAACCAGACGCTCATGTCAGGAACCGCGACCGCAGTTCTGCGAAGAACGCCGCCGACAGCCGCTCGAAGTCGTCGGCGCCCAAGCGGATCCGGTCGCCGATCTCGAGCTTCAGAACGGACTGGCCGGGGACGTACTTCAGGACGCTGATGCCGCGCAGGACGCCGTCGTTGTTCATCAACGAGTCGGCGATGATCTCGACTTCGTTGAGCGGGTTCCCGTCCTTGCCCGTCACCGCCCGGACCCGGTGGACGAAGTAGCGGTCCAGCACCAGGACCATGTTGTCGAAGAACAGTGGCTCGAAGTCCTCGAGTGCGGCGAAGACCTTCTTGCCCGTGACCTCGCCCGCAATCGCCCCCGTCAGCGACGTGTACGCGGCGACCTGCTCCGCGATCGACGCCTCGGCGTGATCGATTTCTTCCTTCGTGTAGTTCTTCCGTCCGAGCACTTCGCCGTCTCCTTTGATGCACCGGGTGTCGGATCGACACGCCGAGAACTCCCGGACAGGCGGCATTCCACCGTCCGCATCCCCACGGATACCCGTTCGAGGTGCAATACTCCCGGTGGCTCCTGCCTCGTATCAACCGGTAACCGAGAAGTCCGGAAGGATGCACCGATGAAGGTCACGATTGCACGAACCGTAGGTATCGCCGCCGCTGTCGCCGGCGCGGGTCTACTCGCCGCACCCTCCGCGTCCGCGGCACCCGAAGACGTCACGGTCGACATCGGCGTCGACGGGAATGCGGTGGTCATGGACGTCCGGTACGCCGCCCCAGGGGCCGTGTTGTGCCTGATGAACGTCCGGTCCGTCGACGGAACCGTTTCGGCCGCCACCGTGGGCCCGACCACCGTAATGGGCGGAGACGACGGCGAGCTCAGGGCCACCCTCGACCCCGGCGAGTACACGGTGCAATGGACTTGCTCGAGCGTGCCGTCGTTCGAGCAGTGGGGAAGCATTCCGCCGCTGACCAACGGCACCGTCGAACCCACCGTCGTCACCGTCACCGAGACGTCGGGACCGGGCGGCGGAGGCTCGTCCGGCAGTCCGTTCGGTAGCTGACGGACCGTGCGTACGTGAGCGGCAAAGCGTGTTCGAGCACTCTTTCTCACTCACGTACGCGGGAATGGCGAACTTCTTGGACCGACGCGTAACGAAACCGCTGCGAGTGGGGATTGACAGTACGGAATCCCGCAACGGACAGGAACCCTCCGCCATGGCTACCGTCACGCACATCGATATCGCTCGCGCCCGCCGCTCCCGTCGGGTTCTCTTCATCGGCAACCCCACGCGGTACAAAGAGGTGTCGCACTGGGCGATGGTCAAGCAGTGGATGGTGGTCCACGGACTCGAGCCCGTCCGGAAGATGGACGGCCCCGCGCTCTGCGCGATCGTCACCGAGGACGTCCTCGACGGAGTCGGCTCACCCCAGGACGCGCTGAGCATGCAGCACGCCCGTGAGCAGGGCATACCGGTTATCAGCGTCCACGACAGCACCCAGATCTGGCAGGCCACGGCCCGCGTCCGCGCATCCATCGCGCGGGCCGGCGGCGGCACACACTCGAGCCCTCACCACCAGGGAGCCTGAGGCCTGGCCGTCATGGTCGACTGGGACGGCGAAGGATACGCCGATGTCGGCGCCCTCCAGCGCGCCGTCGCGGAGGAATCGATCGCGGAACTCGCCCTCGCCGGCAGTGAACGGCTACTCGACGTGGGATGCGGCGACGGATTCGTCACGCTCCGGATCGCCGAACGGCTCCCCGGCGGTTCGGTGGTCGGAGTGGACGCGTCGCCGCGGATGATCGCGAAGGCCCAATCGAGAGTCGTGCCGGAGGGCACCCGCGCCGAGTTCCGTATCGCCGACGCCCGCGCCCTCCCGTTCGACGGCGAGTTCGACGTCGCGGTGTCGTTCAACGCCCTGCATTGGATCCCCGATCTGCAGGTGGCATTGGCGGCGATCGCCCGCAGCGTCGTGGGCGGCGGACGGGTGATCATCCAGATGGTGTGCGCGAGCCCGCGGACCAGTGTCGAAGCCGTCTTGATGGCCGTGGCGGCGCTCCCGCGATGGGCGGAGTTCTTCACCGACTTCACGGCGCCGTTCGTCCACATCGAACCGCAGAAGTTCCGCGACGTCGCGAAGGCAGCAGGACTCGACACCACCGTCCTCGTCGTGCGCGACGTCGAATGGGATTTCGGTTCCCGGGAAGAATTCGCGCGGTGGTGCACCGTCGGATCCACCGACTGGACCGCGCACCTCGACGACGCAGCCGTGCCGGAGTTCATGGACGACGTCGTGCGCGAGTACGAGCAGATCTCCGGACGCCCCGGACTGTTCCTGTTCACCCAGATGCGGGCGGAACTCGTCCGAACGTCCTGAGCCGCCGCCGAAGCACGCCTCAGTGATGGTGCCCCCAGTCGGACTCGAACCGACACTGTGCGGATTTTAAGTCCGCTGCCTCTGCCAATTGGGCTATAGGGGCTACCGGTCGCCGAGGGTGTCCTTGGCGACCGTGCGCAGATCACCCTAGCTCAGGCGATCGACAATGCGATTCCGTCGAGGATGTCGTGTTCGCTGACGACGAGTTGGTCGATGCCCGCCTTCTTCTCGAATGCGTCGGCCAGCGTCAGGGTCACGATCGCGCCGCCGCCGATGACGTCGACCCGGCCCGGGTGCATCGGGCCGAGCGCGGCCCGTTCGGTGTGGGTCATGGCGATCAGCGAGTTGCAGACCTCGCGCAGGTGGGGCATCGGGATGCGGGACAGGTGCACTCGCTCGGCGTCGTATTCGGGCAGTTCTTCGGCGAGCGCGGCGATGGTTGTCATCGTTCCGGCGACGCCGACCCAGGTGTGTGCCTGTTCGACGGGGACGCGCGCGAACGCCTCGTCCAGGCGTTCCTGCGCGAACGCGCGGGCCTCCTCGACCTGTGCGGGTGTCGGCGGATCGTCGTGGAGGCAGCGCTCCGTGATGCGCACGCACCCGATGTCGGTGGAGAAGGCGGCGTGGACGCCGGATTCGTCACCCAGGACCACTTCGGTGGAACCGCCGCCGAGGTCCACGACCACGAACGGTCCCTGCGACGGATCGAGTTCCCCGACTGCCCCGTTGAACGACAGCCGTGCTTCCTCGTCGCCGGTGATGACCTCGGCCCCGGCGCCGGGGATGACGGCGCCCAGCACCTCGCGGGTCATCGAGAAGAAGTCTTCCCGATTGGACGCGTCGCGGGTGGCCGACGTGGCCACCATCCGGACGGCGGTGGCGCCGGCGTCCGCGATCATTCCGGCGTACTCGCTCAACGCGACTCGGGTGCGTTCGATGGCCTCGGGTGCCAGTCGTCCGGTGGCGTCCACGCCCTGTCCCAGCCGGACGACGCGCATCTCGCGACGGACGTCGCGAAGTGCGCCGTGCTCGTCGACGTCGGCGACGAGCAGGCGGATGGAGTTCGTGCCGCAGTCGACGGCGGCGACGCGCGTCACTGCTCGGGACCTTCGACGTCGTCGATGCCGGGCCAGTCCGCGGGAATCGCGGTGCCCCGCAGCTTGCCGCCTGCCGCGGACGCGGCGAGGGCCACCGACTCGTCGCCCAGCGGGTTGACGCCGGGCCCCTTCGCCAGTGAGTGGGCCATCAGCACGTGCAGGCATTTGACGCGCTCGGGCATTCCGCCACCGGTGAAGTCCGTTCCCAGGGGCTCGATGGCGTCGCGCTCGGCGAGATACGACTGGTGGGCGCGCAGGTACGCGGCCGCGAGCTCCGGGTCCTGCCCGAGGCGTTCGGTCATCTCACGCATCACTCCCGCGGACTCCTGCCGGCTGGCCTCCGCGGTCAGTCGCGGATCAGTCAGGTAGTACAGCGTCGGGAACGGGGTTCCGTCGGGAAGTTTGGGCGCGGTCTTCACGACGCCCGGCGTGCCGTCGGGACTGCGGTACGCGATCTCGAGCACTCCACGCGGTTCGCGGCCCAACTGGGCGGCGACGGCGTCGAGGTCTTCCTGCGGCACGGGGCTGGACGGGTCGGACGAAGTGGTCACCCGGTGGGTTCTCCTGGTTCTGGCGGTACGGGCGGCGGCACCACGGGGGGCACCGGAGCCGGTGCCGGCTGCACGTCGGGTGCGGCCGGCGGTTCTGAAATGGCCTTCCACAGGTCGGAGTACCAGGGGCCCGCCATCTCGGCGTCCTTCTCCTCCGGCTTCTCCGGCTCCTTGTAGTCGCCGGGCAGCTGCACCTGGAACGGGGTGTCGCCGGGCTTCACCCACCGGAGCCGGCCGCGTGCCTGCGCCTCGATGTAGGCGGGGTCGGAATAGCGCTCCTCGAGTATCCGCAGTTCCTGCAGATCCTTCTCGAGCTGAACCTGTTCCGCCGCAATACGATCCGCTTCCCCACGCTGGGTGAGGTAGTTGCGCAGCGGAACGGCGAGGGTGAGCGCGAGGAGCAGCACGACCATGACGAGGACGAGCGCCCGGCCGGTCGACAGCCCGAGGATCGTGTGCTCGGACCGAATTGCGCGGGCGGCCCCGGCCGCGCCCACCCGTCTCGGGCGGGCGCGGCCGGGGAGCACCTTGCCGGTGTCGGCGCCGTCGACTGCGTCCGGTTTGCCGTCGGCCTCCCCCGGCGTCGTCGACTTGGTGGTGCGGGGGCGCCGCGCTCCGGGAGCGCCGTCCGCCCGGTTTCCGCGGGCCCGTTCACCACGCCCGGAGCCCCGGCCGCCCGGACTCGCTCCGGACGACCGCGGCCTGCCGCGCTGTGCCACCTACCCCAACACCCCTTACTCGACTGTCGAACGTCAGCCTTCGAACGCGAACCGCGGGAACGCGACCTCGCCGGCGTAGCGGGCGGCGTCGCCCAGGTTCTCCTCGATGCGCAGCAGCTGGTTGTACTTGGCGACGCGCTCGCTGCGGGCGGGGGCACCGGTCTTGATCTGACCGCTGCCCACGGCGACCGCGAGGTCGGCGATGGTGGTGTCCTCGGTCTCACCGGACCGGTGGCTCATCATCGTCTTGTAGCCGTTGCGGTGCGCGAGGTCGACGGCGTCGAGGGTCTCGGTCAGCGTGCCGATCTGGTTGACCTTCACCAGCAACGCGTTCGCGGCGCCCTTGACGATGCCCTCTTCCAGACGCTCCGGGTTGGTGACGAACAGGTCGTCACCGACGAGCTGAACCTTGTTGCCGATCTGATCGGTCAAGGAGACCCAGCCGTCCCAGTCGTCCTCGTCCAGCGGGTCCTCGATGGACACGATCGGGTAGGCATCGACCAGCTCGGCGTAGAACGCCGCCATCTCCTCCGCGGTCCGGTTGCTGCCCTCGAACTTGTAGCCGGTTCCGTCGGTGTAGAACTCGGTGGCGGCGACGTCGAGCGCCAGCGCCACGTCGGTGCCCAGGACCAGGCCCGTCTTGCCGATCGCGACGCTGATCAGATCCAGCGCCTCCTTGGTGCCCGCGACGTCGGGGGCGAAGCCGCCCTCGTCACCGAGACCGGTGGCCAGGCCCTTCTCCTTCAGTACCGACTTGAGTGCGTGGTACACCTCGGCGCCCCAGCGCAGCGACTCCTTGAACGTGGCGGCCCCGATCGGGGCGACCATGAACTCCTGGACGTCGACACCGGTGTCGGCGTGCGCACCACCGTTGAGGATGTTCATCATCGGGACGGGCAGGACGTGGGCGTTGGGGCCGCCGACGTAACGGAAGAGATCCAGACCCGACGATTCGGCGGCCGCGCGGGCCACTGCCAGCGACGCACCCAGCAGCGCGTTGGCGCCCAGACGCGACTTGTCCGGGGTGCCGTCGGCGTCCAGCAGGGCCTGGTCGACGGTCCGCTGCTCGGTGGCGTCGATCCCGATGATGGCAGGAGCGATCTCGCTCAGGACGGCCTCGACGGCCTTCTCGACACCCTTGCCGCCGTACCGGTCGCCGCCGTCACGCAGTTCGACGGCCTCGTGCTCACCGGTCGATGCACCCGACGGGACCGCGGCGCGAGCGAAACTTCCGTCGTCGAGCAGCACCTCGACCTCCACCGTGGGGTTACCACGGGAATCGAGGATCTCACGGGCTCCGACCTGCTCAATGATGGACACTTGCTGATTCTCCTTATATGGGCTTCGCACTGTGCACCGACCGATCCGATCGTGCCAGGGACACCAGATCGTGCCAGCACACAGCGTAACGGCACACCGAAACCGGCGCGGGATGGCGCGCCCCGCGGACGGCGATCCGCCCGCGCGACACCTACCGATGTGGCGTCGATCACGTCATGGAGGGGAGACGGACCGATTACGGTCGAACCCCCACCGAGTAGGCGGACGCCCGGTCGCGTACCAGCGTGAGGTACTCCCCCGACAGGTTGTAGGCCATCAGCGCCGACTGCCAGCCCTCCGGACCGGTGAGGTCGCCGCCCCGGTCACACAGGTAGCGGGCGGCGGTCAGCGCCGCGTCGTCGATGTTGTCGGCGTCGGCCACGCCGTCACCGTTCGCGTCGACACCCCACCGCTTCCATGTCTCGGGAATGAACTGCAGCGGACCCATCGCGCGGTCGTGCACCGGGTCGCCGTCCATCGCCCCGCCGTCGGTGTCGGGGATTTCGGCGACACCGGGTCCCCCGTCGAGGGGGATGCCCCGGATCTCGGGGGTGACCTGACCGGTGGGCCCGACCGTCGAACCGGCGTGGGTGCCGTGCCGGCTCTCCACGCTCGCGATTCCGGCGAGGGTGGTCCACCCGATCCCGCATTCCGGCTTCGTCTCGGCCATCACCGTCGCCGCGTAGCCGTATGCCTCGAGCGCGGTACTTCCGACGCCGATCGAGTCGGCCAACCCGGCGGACCATTGGTGCAGCTGATCCGCCGAACGTCCCGGCGCGTTGATGTCGATCGGAGGGGTCGCCGCCCCCGGACCGGGTGGGATGCCTTCCGGTATCGCGATCCTCGGTTGCTGCTCCCGCGAGCACGCGCCGTAGGCGAGAACCACGACCACCGTCGCCGCGAGAAGAGCGAACAGCGGTCCGGGCCATCGGGGACGACGTTTCGGCCGCGCGGGATATCGGTTCACGTCTCCATCATCCACACGAAACTCGTCGATCTTGGCCACGCGGGACGACCCCGCACCGCGCCGGGTCGCGGCGAGGCAACACACCAAAGGTAAAGGGTTGTAAAAGTGCTGGTGAGGGCTTCTTCGGACAAGCAGGCGCGGTGTATGTTTTCTTCAGGGCTAAGGTTCGCCTTGCCTACCGCAAGGTTGCCTACCCAACCTTGCGGACCACTCGGCTCGACCCCGCCTCGCCCAGGAGTGTGCATGTCAGTCCTCGCCGCAGGGACCGCGCCGTCGATCGCCACACAGCTGTTCGGCAGTGGATTGATCGGTCTGCGCGAGGGCCTCGAGGCAGGCATCGTCGTCATGATCCTTGCCGCGTTCCTCGTGAAAGCGGAGCGCAAGGACGCACTCAAGTGGGTCTGGCTCGGCGTCGGCATCGCCGTCGCGATGGTGGCGGCGATTTTCCTCGTCATCCACTACGGAACGTCCACCGTCACCGGACTCACCGCGGAGATCATCGCCGGCGTCGCGTCCCTCGTCGCGGTCGCGATCGTCACCGTCATGGTGCTGTGGATGCGCAAGGCCGCGCGGACCATCTCGCACGACCTCAAGGCGGGCATGGAGAAAGCATTGGTCGCCGGACCCGTCGCGGTGCTCACCCTCGCGTTCTTCGCCGTCGGCCGGGAAGGCGTCGAGACGGCGCTCCTGATGGTCGGGTACGCCGAGAACACAGCGGGTAGCGCCTGGCCCCTCGTCGGCCTCCTGCTCGGCATCGTCGCCGCCGCGGTCCTCACGGTCCTGTTGTACTTCGGCGCCGTCCGGCTCGACTTCGCGAAATTCTTCAAATACACCGGCATCTTCCTGATCATCGTCGCCGCCGGAATCCTCGGGTACGGCATCCATGCCCTGCAGATCGGCGGCGTCCTGCCCGGCGGCTCGGCACTGGCCTTCGACATCTCGGACGGCTACGACGCGTCCAGCTGGTACGGCACCGTCCTGGCGGGCATCTTCAACTTCCGACCCGACCCGACGGTCCTGCAGGCCGTCGCCTGGGTCGTGTACGTCGTCGTGGTCCTGTTCCTGTTCCTCCGGCCCGTCTCCGCACCCACACCGGCCCCCGCGGCACCCGCAGCCGATGCGGCCCCCGAGCGCACCGCCTCTCCCGCCCCCGACGAAACCGTTTCATGAAAGGCAACTTCCGCCCATGAAGACCACGCGCCGAACCAGCTTCGCCCTCGCCTCCGTCGCTCTGCTGCCGCTGGCGCTCGCTGGCTGCACCGAGAAGTCGACCGCGAGCACCGACGACATCACCGTCACCGCGAACGACGACACGTGCGACGTCAGCGCCGACTCCGGGACCACCGGGAACAGCACGTTCCAGGTCACGAACAACGGCACCAAGGTCACCGAGTTCTACGTCTTCGCCGAGGGCGACCGGGCGATGGGCGAGGTCGAGAACATCGGTCCCGGGCTCACCCGCCAGCTCATCGTGTCGCTGCCCGACGCCGGCACCTACCAGCTCGCATGCAAGCCCGGCATGGTCGGCGACGGCATCCGCCAGGAGTTCACCGTCACCGGCGACTCGATGAGCGCGTCCGACGAGAGCGGACAGCTCGCCGAGGCCGCCGACGGCTACCGCCGCTACATCCGCAGCCAGGTCGTCGCCCTGCAGGACACCACGCAGCAGTTCGTCGACGCTGTCAAGGCGGGCAACATCGATCAGGCCAAGGCACTCTTCCCCGTCTCCCGCACCTACTACGAGCGCATCGAGCCCGAGGCCGAGAGCTTCGGTGAGCTCGACCCCAAGCTCGACCTGCGGGAGGCCGACCTCGAACCCGGGCAGGAATGGACGGGCTTCCACCGGCTCGAGAAGGATCTGTGGGTCACCGGCCCCCAGCCCGACACCAACGCGATCGCCGACCAGCTCGTCGTCGACGTCCAGTACCTCGCCGACCAGGTGAACGCCGAGGACTACACGATCGATCCCACCAAGATCGCCGGCGACGCGCAGGGTCTGCTCGACGAGATCTCGACGTCGAAGATCACCGGTGAGGAGGACATCTTCTCGCACACCGACCTGTGGGACTTCCAGGCCAACGTCGACGGCTCGCAGGCCGCGGTCGCCGCACTGCAGCCGATCATCGACGAACGCAATCCCGAACTGGCCGCGAACATCACGCAGCGTTTCGCGGACCTCGATGCCGAACTCGCTCAATACCGCCAGGGTGACGGGTTCGTCTTCTACGACACTGTCAACGAACAACAGCGCCAAGAACTCTCGCGCAAGATCGACGCCCTCTCGGCAGAGGTCAGCCAGGTTCAAGGCGTGGTAGCAGGCGCATAATCATGACTGATCCGACCGGTACGACCGACACGACCACCTCGGTGGACGAGCGCAAGGGTGTGTCCCGACGACGTCTGTTCGGCGCCGTCGGGGCGGGAGCCGCCCTCGCCGGCGCCGGTGCACTGGTCGGGCGCGCCACCGCAGCCGAACCCCCGATCTCGCACGCCGACGTCGTGGCCTTCCGGGGCGAACACCAGGCAGGCATCGTGACGCCGGCGCAGGACCGGATGCACTTCGTGGCGTTCGACGTCACCACGAAGTCCCGTGAGGAACTCGAAGCGCTCCTGAAGAAATGGACTGTGATGGCCGAGCGGATGACCGCCGGCGAGGAGGCCACCCCGGACGGCGCCATCGGTGACGGCGTCTACGTTCCGCCCAGTGATACCGGTGAGGCGCTCGGCCTGCCTGCATCGCAGCTGACGCTCACCATCGGGTTCGGGCCCTCACTGTTCGACGATCGCTTCGGCTTCGCGTCCAAGAAACCCGCCGCGCTCGAGGAGCTTCCGCACTTCCGGGCGGACAACCTGGACCCGGCCCGCAGCGGCGGCGACATCGCGATCCAGGCGTGCGCCAACGACCCGCAGGTGGCCGTGCACGCCATCCGCAACCTGGCGCGCGTCGCGTTCGGGACGGCCTCCGTCCGCTGGTCGCAGCTGGGATTCGGCCGCACCTCGTCGACGTCGACCAGCCAGGACACACCGCGAAACCTGTTCGGGTTCAAGGACGGAACGAACAACATCAAGGCCGAGGAACCCGGCGTCCTCGACGAGCACGTGTGGGTGGCGTCCGGCGACGACCAGGCGTGGATGGGCGGCGGCGCGTATCTCGTGGCGCGGCGGATCCGCATGCTCATCGAGCAGTGGGACCGCACCGTGCTCGGCGAGCAGGAACGCGTGATCGGACGGTCCAAGGGCACCGGCGCTCCTCTGAGCGGCAAGGCGGAGTTCGACGAACTCGACCTCGATTCCAAGAAGGGTCACGACCCGGTGATCGACGTCGACGCGCACGTGCGGCTGGCGTCCGCTCAGGAACTCGGCGGCATCCAGATCCTGCGTCGCGGATACAACTTCACCGACGGCTCCGACGGTTTCGGCCACCTCGACGCCGGACTCTTCTTCATCGCCTACTGCCGCAACCCGCAGGAACAGTTCGTGCCGATGCAGCTCAACCTGTCCCGGAACGACGCGATGAACGAGTACATCCAGCACGTCGGTTCCGCCGTCTTCGCCTGCCCGCCCGGCCTCGCCGAGGGGCAGTACTGGGGTCAGGGCCTGTTCACGTAGGGCCTCTCGATCCCGCGCACCTGACACCGCGTATGCATCAACGGTGTCGGCCGAGCAACCGAAGGTCGAGCTGGTCGGGAGGCAGCGGGCGGCCGTGGTAGTGCCCCTGGGTGACGTCGCAGCCGTATCGACGCAAGGCACGCAGGGTGTCTTCGTCTTCGACGCCTTCGGCGACCAGAGATGCGCCCAGGCTGTGTGCGAGCTCCACCGTCGATCGGACGATCGCGACGGATCGAGGGTCGCTGGCGAGGCGGGCGACGAAGATCCGGTCGAGTTTGAGCTCATCGACGGCGAGGTCCTGCAGATAGGCAAGGGAGGACCAGCCGGTGCCGTAGTCGTCGATCGACAATCCGATTCCCAGACCCTGCAGCGCCTCGACCACCCTTCTGGCGCGCCTGTAGTCGGTCATCAGGACGCTTTCGGTGATCTCGAGGATCAACGTGTCGGCGGGTAACCGAAGGTCGTCCAGGAGTCGGTCGATCTCTGCAACCAGGTCTGCGTCGAGCAAATTCGTGACCGATAGATTCACTGCGACGGTCAGCGATATGCCGCGATCGAGCCAGCTCCGCGCCTGACCCAGCGCAAGCTCCAGCACTCTCGCTGTCAGTGGACGCATCAGTCCTGACTGTTCGGCCTGAGGAAGGAATTGATCGGGTAGGAGTAAGCCGCGGAGGGGATGCTCCCACCGGACGAGAGCCTCGACGCTGTGCACCTGGTCGTCGCAGGCACTGACCTTCGGCTGGTAGTAGCACGTGAGCTCGCCACCAGCGATCGCCGTGCGCAGCTCGTCGATGGTCTGTCTCTCCTCGATGCTGCGCTGGTACTCGGTAGTGTCGTACACGGCGATCGTGCGGCGGGTGGACTTGGCGCGATACACAGCCACTCCGGCGCACTGCAGCAGGTCCTGGGGGTTTGTGCAGTGCTGCGGGCAGAGGGCGATCCCGATCCGCGCCTCGACGCGCACCGTGACCTCGTCGAGATCGAAAGGCTCGTTTACTGCCTCGAGGAGCTGGCCGGCCAATGCCCGGGCGTCCGTGAGGTCGATCCCTGACGGCAGCAGGACCGCAAAGGCGTCTCCGTCGAGGCGTGCCGGCCGATCACCCGGTCGCACGGACCGAGCCAGCCGGTCCGCTATCTGGCACAGCAATTGATCGCCCACATTACGTCCGAACGAGTCGTTGATCTCCTTGAAGCGGTCCACATCCATCAGCAGCAGGCCCGGCCCCGGGCCCGGGCCCGTCCCCGACTGTGCCGCCCGGTCGAAGTATGCGGCGGTCAGCGCCGCCATGATCGCCCGCCGATTGGCCAGGTCGGTGAGGTCATCGGTAGTCGCCTGGCGGTGGCTGTCGGCCAGGACGACGACTTCCCGGAACGTCACCGCGAATCGGGCCGCGACCGTGACGAGGCTGAGCGCGGCGAGCACCACCGCGAGTCCCGGCAACCGTGCATCGTGGTCGAGGACCAGCAGCCCCACCGAAGCGGCGGTGCACACCAGCGGGGGTATCCAGATACCCAGTCCCGATAGCTGACCGGACTGCCTTCGGCCAGGGGCTCGCCAACTGGCCACGGCCACAAGTATCGCGGCGGCGTGCGGGAGCGCATCGATCCACGTAGCCTCCCCGTGACCGGCAGCAGTGCGGAACAGGTTGACAGTGTCGGCCACCGCAAACATCATGAACGCCGCGACCAGCAGCACCCACCGCTGCTCGGCCCGCCACCCCAGCACCGCAAGTGCCCCGACCGCGAGTGCCAACAGAAGCATGTCTCCCACCGGGTAGGCCAACCCGACGATCACCGCCGCGGGTGATCCGTCGGCGACCGAGTCGATCGGACCGAATGCGACGGCCGTTGCCAGCGCCGCCAGCGTCAACCCTGCGGTGATGGCGTCCCACCAGATCTCGGTCGGCAACCGCCGCGCTTGCGCGCGCACGAGCACCACCAACCCGGCGTACACAAGTGGGTAGAACGCCAGTTTCAGCAGATCGGCCACCGATGGGGTCTGGCCATCAGGCAGCCACGACATCGCCACGGCATCGCCCACACTCCAGCTGGTCATTCCCAGCGCGATCAGCCACCACGCCCGCCGCTCGGTCGGAATACACCACGCGCGAGCCGCAACCAGAAAGGCAGCCGACAAGGCCAGTCCGTTGTAGAGCACTCGGTGCAGCACGATCCAACCCGCTTGATCACCTGCCCCCATCAAGATCCCGAACAGGACCACACCGATCAGCAGAATCCCCAGCCCCGCCACGACGCCCCGCCGCGCCCGATCGGATGGCGACACCCAGCTCACCGGACCCGGTCGGTGTCGATTGTGTGCAGACCTCGGCACCGACACGATGTCCCTTCCCGCTACAGCCTGATCCGTCACGTGTCGTGCGTGTCGCGGTGCGTTCGTGGTTTCCCCGGGTCCGAGGCTGTGAGTCGGATTGTCGTCGCAGGTCAGCGCGCCCATGGTGTCGGAGTCGGCTGGGTCCGGCACGTAACTGCGCAGACAACCACCACCGCAGCGCTTGGCCGCATACATTGCCAGATCTGCCTGTTTGAGCAAGCTCTCGGTCGTCGCGCCGGCGACCGTGGAAATGGTGAGCCCGATGCTGGGGCGGATGGAGAGCACGACACCGTCGATGATGAAGGGCGGGGTGAATGCCTCCAGTACCCGGTCTGCGGCCGACAGGGCATCTTGGACACTGCCTTCGACCAGTGCCGCGAACTCGTCGCCTCCGAGCCGTGCGACGGTGTCGGTGCTCCGCATGCACCCGGTGAGCCGTTCCGCGACGCGGATCAACAGCTCGTCCCCGGCGGGATGGCCGAGGCTGTCGTTGACGGTTTTGAAATCGTCGAGATCCACACAGAGCACTACGATCGGTGTGAGTTCCCGGCGCTGGCGCTGTAGGGCTTGGTCGAGCCGGTCGAGAAACAAGGCACGGTTCGCCAGTCCGGTCAGTCGGTCGCGAAAGGCCTGCCGGGCCACGGTGAGCAACAACCGTCGGTTCTCGGCCAACACGATGAACTGTCGTGCCAGCAAGGCGATCACCAGGACTACGATCGCAGCGGGAATCGGCCCGGAGCCCAGGCTGGGCAGCTCCCGCTGCAGGCCGACGGCGGCGGCCAGCAGCAACGGAAGGTACGGCAACCACAACCGTGTCCGAGACGGAATCTGGGCCGGAACCGGCTCGAGTGACTGCTCGCGGGTGCTCGACAGCGCCGCCAGCCCAATCGCGGCGAAGGCGGCCACCCAGCCCAGATCGGTAACGCCGCCGTTGTGATACGTGCCCAACGCGGTCAAGTACGAGACTGCGCTGGCCGACAACGCCATCAGAATGATCCCGATGCACAGCAGTCCCATGGTCAAGCGTTGCCCAGCCCGCGCTCGGGTCAGCACCACAATCGCCATCGTCGCAATCACCAGATCCGCGACAGGATAGGCGAGGGACAACACGAGGGCGACCGGGGTGGCGCTCCCTGCGCGGTAGACGCTGCCGAGCACGCTCACCCACGACATCACGAACAGTGAACCGGCGACGATGATTCCGTCCAGAATCAGCCGGGTACGGGACTGTCCGCTGTCACCGGCCGGGAACAGCAACAGCGCCGCGCATGCGCCGACCGGAAAAAGCAGGTACGCAGCAGCCGCCGAGGAGGGGAACGGTATCTGATCACTGCCCTGCCACACCACGTAGTAGCACCAGATGGCTTGGCCGACCGACCAGGCCGCCAGCCCACCCGCCAACGCCAGCCAACTGCGGCGGCGACTGCCGTGTCCTCTCCAGGCAGCCCACGCGGTACACCCGGTCGCGACGAGAGCAAACACCAGCAAGCCGACGTCGACAACCACCGTGGTCGTAAACGTCCCACCCCACCCTCGCCACAGCGCCAGCGCGAACAGCAATGCCGGTACGGCAAACATCGCCGCGATCAGCCAGAGACCGCCGCTCCATACCGCGGCCTTTGCACTCGGCGACGTCCCCACCCGCGCGGCTGTCCGATGTTCCATCGCCACCACCCGAACTGCCGCCTGCCGTCAGTAAATTATCGGATTCAAAGTATCCAGAGGTCCATCTTTGCACGATGTGCATACTGAAATATAGTGCAAAAAGATACCTATGGTATGTTTTAGCGCGCTGTAAGGCAGATGGGCACGTACGAACGTGCGACATCGCTGCCCGATCCGCACCGCTGCCGTGCGCGGATCGCGGTCAGCGGCCGACGAGCTTGCGGATCAGCCGGGGAAGCGGCCGCCGAAACCGCGGACAGTCGCACAGTGCGCAGGACGTGCCCTTGCGGTAGTGCTCGTGAGCGGCGAATGGGTGGCCGCAGCGGCACTCTGAGTTCGACACGGCCATGAACTTGATTCTATTCACACCCTAAACTCGTGCGTCCCGGACGTCACTGGGAGAACCTCACCCAGTCCACCAGCATGGTGGCGGGAAAGCGTGTCGACGACGTGACCGGGCCGGGCCAGTTCCCGCCGACGGCCACATCGAGCAGCAGGTATGCCGGGGCGTCGAACACCCAGCGTTCCTCGGGTCGCAGGTCCGCCGTGGTGACGGTGCCGACGATGTTCCCGTCGATGCCCACCGAGATGCGGCCGGGCGCCTTGATCAGGGCGTAGTCGTGGAAACCCGCGCTGAGGTTCGCACCGATCGAGCCATCCGTCGAGCGTTCCCAGTGTCCGCCGCCGACGGTCGGGCCGTGCACTCCCGCGTGGTACCGCGAACCGTCCCCGATCACCTCGAGGATGTCGATTTCCCCGCAGGCGGGCCACCCGACGCTGTTGATGTTGCTTCCGAGCGTCCAGAACGCGGGATGGATTCCCGGACCGGACGGTACCTGAATCCGTGCCTCGATCACCCCGTACGTGAAGTCGAACTTTCCACGGGTCACGAGTCGAGCCGACGTGAATCCGCCACCGTTTCTGCGGGCCTCGACGACGAGACGACCGTTGCCGTCGAGCCGCGAATTCTGGCGGGAGTCGGTGTACACCTGCTTCTCGTTGTTGCCCCACCCGCCGCCGCCGAGGTCGTAGCCCCAGAACGATGGATTGGGTGCCGCGTTTGCGGGTCCGTCGAATTCGTCGCTGCCGATCACGGTGTATCCGGGGTAGGCGGTCCGGACGCCTGCACCGCCGGGCACGGCGGCGGCAACAGCCGGGGTGAGGGACAGCGCGCACAGCGCCACCGAGCACGTCAACGAAATCTCGAACAGGGCCGAGCGCATCCGCCGCATGTGCCGATGCTAGGCGTCGCCGCGACCGGTCGTGACCGAATACGCGACGTGGCCGTTACCGGCGCGGCCCCGTGTAACGGAAGATCGTGCTGTTGTCGTCCTGCGCGTACACGGACCAGTCGGGGCTGGACCGCATCTGGTCCTCGAAGTTCTCGACGGATCCGTCCGGTAGATAGCCGTAGTAGCGGATGGCGGCAGTGCCCTGCGTGTTGAACACGAGATACGTGTCGCCGTCGCGTTCCGCCGCATCCGCGGTGAGCATCTCGATCTGGCCGCCGTGCGGGAAGCCCTCCAGCACGGCCGGGGGCAAGGCCAGCAAGGGTTGATCGAAATCCTTGTCGACGACGGCGAACTCGAGGTAGTCGGCGCTGACCCGGGTGGGGAGACCGGCGGGATAGAGGGACATGATCGTCGCCGGCGGCTTCTCGTTCGCGAGGATGTCCTCCGCGAACGTCACCTGGGACTGATATCCGATGACCAGCGACCACAGCCCGAAATAGCCTTGCAGGCCAGCGAATATCACGTATGCCAGTCCGCTCGCGAGTCCGACCGGGACGACTCGACGGAGCAGTCCGGACCGGAACCTGATCGTGAGAGCGTCCACGAGGATCGGTGCGATGAGAATCGCGCACCCGGGAACGGCGTAGAGATACACCCGGAAGATCGCCTCACCGCCGTAGCTCTGACCGGCCAGCAGCGCGAACGAGCTGAACGCCATGACGGTCGCGACCCAGGCGGGACGTTTGCGACGCCAGAGGAGGATCGCGCAGACCACGGCGAGCAGGATGATGCCCGCGGACAGGGACCGGCACACGGCGGAGGTGAAGATCTTCCCGAACGTGCCGACGGCGGTCACGTTGCTGGCGGCGTTGTCGACCGGGTTGAAACCGGACAGCAGCCCGTACGGTGCCACGATGTCCAGCCGGGGAACGAGATAGGCGACGAGGATCGCGAAGTAGGGAACGGGGATCCACCAGGGCCGGATCTTCCGCGTCACCGCCAGGGCCACCGTCACGCCGAACAGCCAGTACGGGGTCAGCTGATGAGTGGGCACCAGAGCGGCGAAGACGAGGATCGACAGGTACGCCGCAGATCGGTGCTCCGTCGACACCACGAGCAGTGCCACCACACCCAGCGCCATGACGAGGGCAATGGCCTGCGGCGAGAAGTAGTCCTGCCCCACCCAGTTGACGAGTTCCGCCACCATCGCGGCCGTCAGTGCCACCCGCATGCCGAACCCGAGGAGCCGGGCGATCGCAGCGATCACGACCGCCAGCAGCACGTGGATCACCGGCGCGAACCAGTGAGCGATCGACATCATGTCCGCGGACGTGATGTCGCCGAACCACGCGAACGCGGTGAAGAAGCCCGGCCACTCGCCGTAGATGTCGACGCCCTTGGGCGGCAGTGTCTGGAACTGCTGGATGTAGTCGACCACGCCGAGGTGCTTGTACGTCCACCCGTAGATGGGAACGTCGGTGATGAGGGTCGGGGTGAGCCGTTCCACCACGATCACGCCGAGCACGGCCACGACGGCGGTCCCGACAGCCCTCTCGCGAAGAGCCCAGACGAACGCGCCGAGCATCATCAGGGCGCACACCACCAGGCCGGGACCGCTGCCGACGAACAGCAGGCCGAACTGTGCATATGCGGTCGAGCCGAGCCCGAAGAGAACAACCACCCACACGGCGAGCGCCACGGCAACGAGGATCAGGGGCCGGTTGCGGCGGGCAGCATGCCACCATTGCGCCAGACGACACGACACCTGCTGCACGGTCACCGCGCGCACCGGCTCGGCGCCGGTGTCGTGCCACCGATGCCGCAGCGCGGACGCGACGACGGCCAGGACGATCACGAGCAGCAGACCCGTCGCGGGCCATCGGTAGAACCAGGCCAGGACAGTGGTTGCCGCAGTCACCACGGACAGTCCGAGGACGGGGACGGCCGCAACGGCCGCGGCGACCGGTAGCCGCAACCACGTCACGACCGCGAGACCCGGTCCGATCAACACGAACACCGTCAGCAGCACCGCACTCACCGACGACGGCAGCGGCGCCAGGGACGCCAGTCCCGCGACCGCCGAGGCCAACGCGGCGACATCGTAGTACCGGGTCAGCTCCGGAGCCCTCGTGTCGAGACGCTCCGCAGTGAGGAGATCACTCATCGGTCACCCTCACCCAGTCGACGAGCATCGCGGCGGGGAACGTCGTATCGGCTCCGACGTCGCCCGGCCACCGTCCGCCGACTGCGACGTTCAGCAACAGGGAGAACGGCTTGTCGAACACCCATTCCTGCCCCGGGGCCAGGTCGGCGCGCGAGAACTCGCCCGTCACCGCGTCGTCGATACCGAATGCGATCCGGTCCGGCGACCGCTCCACCCAGTAGTCGTGGAAATCGTCCGACATGTTCCCGCTGCCTTCGGCTTTCACCTCCCAGGGTGTGCCGTCCGCGGACGGGCCGTGCAGCGCACTGTGGTAGAACGACGCGTCGTTGATCGTCTCGATCACGTCGATCTCCCCCGACTGCGGCCAGCCGACGCGGTTGACATCCGTGCCCATCAACCAGAACGCCGGGTGCAGGCCCTGTCCGCTCGGCAGCTTGATGCGGGCCTCGGCCCGTCCGTACTGGAATGCGAAGCGGTCGAGGGTGACAAGCCGGGCGGACGTGTAGCCCGACGGGTCGGGACGGGCTTCGATCACGAGGTTGCCCTCGCCGTCGAGCCGGGAATTGGCGGGATCGTCCGTGTAGACCTGCGCCTCGTCGTTACCCCAGCCTCCTCCCCCGACCGCGTGTCCCCAGTACCGGGGGTCGGGCGAGGTTCCGGCGGGCCCGACGAAATCGTCGAACATGAGCACCGACTCGCCCTTCCTCGATGCCTGTGCGACATCGCTCGACGCATACCACCCGGTGGCGCCGATGCAGGCGAGCGCGACGAACACCATCGCCGAAGACACGGCGCGGGTCCGGCGCGGACGGTTCAGCTGTCTATGCACCGGCGCTGTCTCCGACCTGGACGACAGCCGAACGTCGAACCGACTGCAGTTGTGTCACGAGGTGAACGCACACGACGAACCCGAGGATCGCCGAGTACGCCGCGACGCGTTCGATACCACCGACGCCGAGACCGAGGTCCCACGAGTATGTGAAGCAGAAGTACCCCACCAGTCCGAGTGTCCCGAGCGCGAGCGCGACGTACGTTGCCGGTCCGGATATCTGGGGCCAGACGGTGAGTGCCGTCGTCAGTGTGAAGAGGTTGCCGAAGATGAGGAACAGCGTGGCGCCGAGCGAATGCACTTCCCAGTGCGTGTTCGACGGCGCGAGACCGACCACCACTCCGCCGATTCCGGCGACCACCAGGAAGACGACAGGGACCAGCGGCAGCACCCGTTCGATGCGATGCCAGAGGACGGCGGCAACCACGTAGGCGAGTCCGGTCACCACGAACGCCGCATCCATCAGCAGTGACGTCTTGCTGCACGGCGCGTTTCCGTCCGTGCCGCAGAACGGGACACCGAGGTCACTGATGAAGTTGGCGGAGTAACTGTAGTGCCCGCGCCACGTGCCGGCGACGAGGAATTCGACGACGAAAAATTGCAGTACGGCGACGGTGAGGTACAGCGAAGTCCGCTTCGATGTCTCGAGGACGTGTGAGGGCATGGTCAGAAGATCCTTCGAGACAGTAGAGACAGTGGGTCGCACAGTGCGTCCGCGAGTGCGATGCGGACGAGTTCCGGGTCGAAGACGTTGTCGTGCAACGACGCCGACACGTCCAACTCTGGGCCGCGCCGCACCGAGGTGAAGACGATCGATGCAGGGTCGGCCGGTTCGCTCAGCGCGGTGACGAGACGCCTGCCGGGCTCGTCGGTCCAGTCGAGGTCTGCCAGCAGCGCGGCCTCGCCCATGTCGGAGTACACGAGCCTCGTCCGGGGTTCGGCCGCGACGTGAGTGGCCCGCGTGTGCGCGCTCCCGGCAGCCACCCGCCTGCGGAACGTGGCGGTGCTGAGTGCCATCGAGGCGAGCGGCCTGCCCGACGCCGTGGCCTGTGCGATCGCCGCACTCATCTCGGCCGGGTCACCCGGATCCGACAGCGAGAAACGCACCAGGGCAGCGAAGTTGCCGTTCACCGTCGCACCCTCCGGGAGATACCGGCGGCAGTCGAAGAGAACGTCGACCTTGTCGTCGATCGTCAGGCCGTGGCTGCGCATCGCCCGCGCGACGGCCGCGAACAACAACGACGACACCGACGCCCCGGGCATCTCCCGATCCCGCCAGCGACGCAGTTCCGCAGTGGTCCCGGATGCTGCGGACGCGACGACGGCGGTGGGCGCGCCGTGCCACGGCACCATCTCCGCCGATCCGGGGCTGTGTGCGGCAGCGGGCAGGGATTCGAGGAGCCTCGCGACACGTGTGGGGGACGACGCGAACGTCCGGGTCAGGGCGCGTGCGAGCGGCAGTGCGGTGTCCCGCGTCCGCGCCCATTCCGGAACCGGTGTCCCCGTGCGTCCCCCGGCGACGGCACGGACGAGCGACAGCGCGAGCCTCCCGTCGCCGAGTCCGTGGGAGATGTCGAGCAGCAGAAAATCGCCCGCGACCGCGACGTTCAGCGGGTGCGCGGACGCACCCGAACGTGCCAGCCGGGTCAGCAGCTGCGGCACCTCCTCCCGGGTGCAGGGTCCGAGTTCCCGTATCTGCCCGAGGAAGTCCTGCGGTCGGTGCTCCCACCGGCGTGACTCGGTGGTCGGGACGAGGCCGATCGGGGTGTGCCGCCCGCCCGCGTGCGCGAGCAGGGTCAGCGTGTCCCGGATCTCGCCGATGCTCGGCAGCCGGAGGGGACCGATCGCGGTGATCATCCGGCTCGCGCTGCGCATCAGGTCGCGGTAGCTCGCGCTATGCGTCGACATCGGACACCTGCCACATCGGTTTCTGGTTCACGGTCTTCTTCGCCAGCCACCGCTCCCACTTGGCGCGGTTCTGGAGTCGGCGGAGCCAGGAGATGAGCGGTCCTGCGAGGATCACGGCGGTGAGCGTCTCGGCGGCGAGATACGCCCAGCCCACACCCGCGACGCCGATCGACGCGCTGAAGACCAGGCTGCCGACGATGATGACCACCGTGGCCAGGCACTGCGTGACGACGGCGAGGGTCAGCCGGCGGTACACCCGCGCGAGACCGTCGTAGACGGCGCCGATGACGGTGAGAGGCACGAACACCGCGGCGAGATGGAGCAGAGGCGTCCCTTCCGCACGGTATTCGTCACCGATGAATCCGAGTGCCAACGGCGCGACGAAGGCCAGGCCGAATCCGCCCACCACCGCGACCACGGCAATGGTGCGGACGAACCGGCGGGACAGGCTGACGATCTTGTCCGGATGCGCAGCGGCCTCGGCGACGAACGGGCCCACCATGAGGTTCACCATGATGTAGAGGGCGCTGACGATCGACCAGGTCACCGCGAAGTAGGCGTTCGCCGCGGTACCGACCCGGGTGACGACGATCAGCGGGACGACGAGCGGGGCGATGGCCCCCAGCGCCGAAATGCCGTACGAGGAACCGAAGTACACTCCGAGTTCCTTGTTGGAGGGCAGCGAGGGCACTTGCCGGTATCGAGGGTCGGACCGGATGCGCAGGCCCATCGACGTCAACACGACCACGACGGCGATCGCCGCGGTGACCCCCCAGGACGCGACGATGGCGAGTGCCGACCCCGACGCCGCGAGCACCACGACCGCGAGCAGTTTGGCCAGCGCGTGGAAAACGTTCTTCGACGCCGCCCAGCGGGCAACGCCCAGCCCGGACACGGTCTGGTCTTGCAGGGCGAAGAGCGCGAGGACGACGACGAACACCGGATAGATCGCTATTTCCAGGTTGTTCTCGAACAGCGTGTCCCGCGGACCCAGGACGATGAGCCCGACAGCCGACACGAAGGCCAGCGTGGCCACGGCGGCGAAACCCTTGACCAGCAACGGTCCCGCGCGGTGGCCGGCCACGGGCAGGAAGCGCTCGAACATCGAGCCGAGGCTGAGATTCGACAGCGTCGACAGCATGATCGCCGTCGAGATGAGAGCGGACGCCACGCCCACCTGGTCGGCGGGGAACAATCGCGCCGCCGCGCCCCAGAAGGCGAGGCCGAGGACACCGGTGACGACACTCGACAGCATCAGTGCCATCGAGTTGATCTGCAGATTCCGCCCCGCGGAGCGCGGTGGCTGCTCGGCACGGTGCCTCGCGCGTAGTTGCGACTGCGTCGCTGTCGGGGATCCCATGGCTACCCGACCAACTCCGGCCGGGAATCGTCACGGGCGTCGTCGACACGGTCCACGGTCAGTTCACCGAGCACGGTGGCGAGGACGTCCCGCAGGACTCTGTCCCGCAGGGCGGTGCTGTACAGCGAGTGATCGCCGGACGGGTACGTCACCAGGCGTCCGTTCCAGCCGGCGCGCCGGAGCCGGCGAAGGCTGCGCTCTCCCTGGTTCTCGACGAACGCGGTGTAGTCGATCGGCGAGAGGAGGACGGTGGTGTGCACGCCACGGTCGTTCAGCGGGGCGAGCATGACCTCCGGCACCTGCAGCAAGCCTGCCCGGCCCAGCCACAACCAGCAGCGGTACGGCATCCACACCCGCAGGTGCTTTTTCGCCGTCGCCGCGTGCCGGTGGAGCAGCGTGAGCGCTGCGCCCTTCAGGGACCCCCGGTCGGCGTCCATCGTCGACTGTTTCACGAACGCCTGACGGGTAATGGTCCAGTCCGCCATGTTGACCAGGATCACCGCCCGGACGGGACGCCGGAGGGCGGCGTAACTCGAATTCCACGCCCCCGAGCACATTCCTGCGAGCACAACCGCTTCGGGCTGCGCACCGCTGACGGAGATGATGTCGACGGCGTCGTCGCGGGATTCGCCCGTGTAGATGGTGGTGGATTCGCCGTGCTGCACCATGCCGGTGTCGCCGGTGCCGCGGCGGTCGAAGCGAACGCTGACGATCCCGTGGGCCGCGAGTTCGCGCGCCGTCTCGACCCACAGCCGGACCGGTCCGACGCGGTGCTCGCCGGCGGTGCCGTGGAAGATCACCGTCGGTGTCGCAGGGTTGTCCGCTGCACCCCGCTCGGCCGCGACGGACGTGCGGATCGTGAAGAGTTCGGACGCTCCCGCGAAGCTCAGGGTCTCGGTGACCTGCCTGCCGTCGACGGTCCGATCCACGACGGCGGTGGTACGGAGTTCGAGTGCGGCACCGGTGTGGTGGTCGCCGAAGGACGCAGACATCCGGTCGGCGATCCGGTCGATGTCGCCGAACGGGAGCCGGACCACGAAGTCCGCCGGCTCGAGGAACGATTCGTAGTCGTGCACGGTGAAGTTCTCGGCGTTCCACGCAGCGACGGCCTCGCGCATCCCGACGGAATCGACCTCGCTCTCCCGCAACACCATCAGGATCTTCGCGCCCGGCGGCGGGGTGGCCGCCCGCAGACTCATCGCCGACAAGGCCGTCGCCGCGGCCGGTGCGAGCACCGCACCGATGAGGGTGACCCGCGGATCGTCCGTGTCCTCGGGACCGACCACCAGCTGGTGGAGCGCGGTCTGCTTGCGCAGGTAGGCGCGGCCGCGGACCACCGGATCCCACAGGGTGACGGCCCGCAGCGGACCGCACGTCGCGGCGACCTGCGCGGCGAGCAGGGCGCCGATCCGGAGGCCGACGAGACCGATGTCCGTGACGCCGCAGCTGCGCACGTAGTCGACGGCCCTCCGGATGCTGTCGAGCCATCCGGCGACCGCGTCGGGATCGTCCTGGGCGCCCGGCGAGTCCCCGGTGCCGCGGTAGTCGAACCGCAACACCAGAAGCCCCCGCGCCCGCAATTGCTGGGCGAGGTAGACCATTCCGCGATACGAGTCGACCTGTTCCTTGCCGATCGGCGGGCACAGGACGACGGCGCCGCGGCAGCGGCCGTCGGCGGGAAGATCGACGACGCCGAACAGCGGCGCGTCCTCCGGTCCGAACCAGGTGGCGAACCGGGTGCCTGCGAGATCAGGATGGGCCGTCATGGGTCATCCCTCTCATCGGTGCCGGATGCCGGCCCTCCACTCGGGCCTTCAGATAGGCGAACGGGCCACGTGCGATGGACCGCAGTTCGGTGGCTCCGATCCCCACGGGGAGATCGTCGGCGAGAGCGTCCGGAGGTGTGGCGACGCGGGACATCTTGCGCGACAGATGGAGAAACGTCGGCGCCTGCCGCACGGCGATGCGCACTGCGAGCCAGGCGGTGCGGGGGTCGACGGCGATCTTGGCCAGCCAGGCGCCGAGTCCGAGTCCGTAGCCGCGCGCCTGGACGGCGAGCGCCTCGTTGTCGGCCCGGTGCCGATGCCACACGATCGCCCCGGGCCGGTACGCCAGCTGCCGCCCGGAGTGCAGCACGCGGAAGAACATGTCGAGGTCTTCGCCACCGTCGGTGGGGGCTCCCGCCCCGAGCGCCTCGTCGAAACCACCCAGCGCGAACACGGCCTGCCGGTCGACGGCGAAATTCGCACCGGTGCCGTAGACCCCGACCTGGAACGGGAAGAGCGGCACGTCGGCGGGTGGGTGCGCGAGGTCGAACAACCGTGGGACGCAGGAACTCGCCCACCCCACCCGCTGATCGAAGTACGCCTGCGCCGGTGTGCGGATCTCACCGCTCGGGACGATCCCGCACACGCAGGCCACCGCATTCCCGGCGCCGAAGCCGGCGACGAGTTCGGTGAGCCAGTGCGGGTCGACGACGACGTCGTCGTCGGTGAAGGCGACGATCTCCGTGCTCGCCGCGCGGACGCCCGCATTGCGCGCCCTGGACAGGCCCGGACGGGGCTCGATCACGACGCGGACACGGGGGTCACCGAGTTCGGCGACGTACCGCTGCGTGGCATCCGTGCGGGATGCGTTGTCGACCACGATCACCTCGTAGTCGGGATGATCGAGCGACAGGATCGATTCCAGGGCGACCTTCAGGCTGTCGACCCGGTCCCGGGTGCACACCACCACGGTGACGGAAGGGCCGGGTCCGTCGGTGGCGGCGGCGCTTTCGACCACCGCTCGCGGCAGGAGCCCGTCCAGTGCGTGCCGCAATGCGTCGGCCTCGAGTCGGCCGTCCTCGATGTCCAGCTCGACGAATCCCCGCAGGGTGCGATCTTCTCGCACGAGCAGCCGGGCGCGCCGATACCCCTCGGCGCGCTCCAGCCGGTATTCGGTGTCTTCCCGAACGGGATCGCGCAGTTCGCCGACCCAGACGGCCCCGTCCCACGTCGGCGCGTGATCGCTCACGAGAGCCGGTACCAGGTCGATCCGGCGATCGAGTGTCCCGGTCATGCCGTCCCCCGCTTCGATCGCAGACCGACGAGACCCCGGACGTAGCCGGCAGTGGTCGCCGTGAGCCCCGCGACCACCGCGCCGGCGCGGGCCAGTCCGCCGTGCCGCGGGGATGCGATGCCCGTGACGACGGCTCGCGGGAGGACACGCGCGGTGTACACCCGCTCGCTGCTGAGCGCGTCGCCGGACCCGACGAGATCGGAGACCAGTGCTTTCGACACGCCCTCGTGGAAGCAGCGCGACAGGAAGTAGCGGAACGTGGTGCGGTCGTCGCTGACGCGGTGTGCCACCTTCATCGCGGGATCGAACAGCAGCTGCGCAGTGGGCTGGTGGGCTCGGATCCGGATGCAGAGTTCGGTCTCCTCGCACCCGACCGGCGTCTTTCCGACCCGGCCGATCCCGTCGCTGAACCCGTCGACGGCGTCGAACACGGTGCGCCGCAGCGACATGTTGCAGCCGATGAAGTTCCGCACCGGCTCGATGCGTGTCGGCTGCCCGACGTAGCTGCAGCCGACCACCCAGTCGAACTCGGCGGGCATCCACACGGGGCGGTCCGCGGGCCACACCGGACTGGCGAATCCCCCCACACCGAGCACGTCGGGATCGGAGTAGTGGGCGGCGGACACGCGGTACCAGTCGGGTTCGGCGCGCGCGTCGTCGTCGAGGAACGCGATCATGTCGCCGCTCGCCGCCCGCACACCCGTGTTGCGGGCTCCGGAGAGCCCCTTCGACCCGGAGTTACGCAGCACGGTCACCCGGGTCTCCCCGGCGAAGTGCCGTTCGGCACGCGAGAACAGTTCCTCGGAGTGGTCGATCACCACCAGGACCTCGAGCACGGGCACGTTCTGGGTGAGGACCGAGTCGACTGCGGCACACAGGTCGGTCCACCGTTCGGTGGTGTAGGCGCAGATCACGACGGAGCAGGACACGAGAGTGGACACCGTCATGGGTGCTCAGCCCCGCGAGACGGGAGCCGGGGACACGTCCGGTGCGGAGGTGCGCTGTTCGCTCCTGATGGTGCGCAGCACCCGGAGCCCGTCACGTACCGCGTTGAGATTGCTCTCGCCGTGGATGCGGTCCTGCTCGAAACTCGGCACCTCGGTGATCTTCAGGCCCGCGTTGGCGACCCGCACGTTGATGAGTGTCTCGATCTCGAAGCCGTCGCCCCACTGTGCCTCGGTCGTGTCGACGGACGGCAATGCCATCACCGGGACGTGGTGACGCCAGAATGCGTTGTAGCCGTAGCACAAGTCGCTGAACGAGGCCCCGAATTTGAGGTTGACGATGGCGTTCAACGCCTTGTTTCCGAGCTTTCGGCTGAACGTGATGTCCGAGCTTCCGCCGCCGGCGGCGAAGCGGGTTCCCTTCGCGAAGTCCGCGCCTGCCACGAGAGCCCCGACGAACAGCGGGATCTCGGCCGGGTCCGTGGATCCGTCGGCGTCGATCATGACGATGATGTCCGATGTGGCGGCGAGGAAACCGCAGGCCAAGGCGTTGCCCTTGCCCTTCCGGCTTTGCGTCACGACCGTGGCGTCCGGCCAGAGGCTCCTGGCCACCTCGACCGTGTCGTCGACGGAATGTCCGTCGACGAAGACGATCTCGTCGATGTCGGCCGGCATCCGCGCGGCGACGTGCGGGAGGTTCCTCGCTTCGTTCATCGCGGGCACGACGACGGTGACCGTCGGGCGGCCCGGCGCGCGGCCGGCGGTACCGGCCTCGTCGATGTCGTGCGCGTCTGTCTCGTCGGAAGGTTCCAGGCGGTCAGGCGTGTACAGGCTCATGTGTCCGTCTCTCATCGTCGGGCAATCGAGTCGGCCCGGAAGCATGACAATGTGTGGTCCCCTGTGGGTACCGGCCCTCGCCCGACCGGGAGCTCAGGTACCCACCACGTGCAGTGCGCGAAGCCCACAAACACCCCTGTCGATGGACCTCGCGGTTCTTCGAAACGCGTGTTTGCAACCAAACGGTCTTCTATGCGCGCTTTAAACTACCTCAGGTTTGTTTTTCTCGCACTACAGACACGAGGGTGATTCATCACTCAGTTACATATTGGCAAACTCGAACGATAGGGCTGTTCGACCCTGTATCAGGACGTCCAGTAACCGAGCCAGTCCGCGGGAGTCAGCTCGGTCTTCCCCGCCGCGCGCGCAGCATTCTCGGCCGCGCGGATCCGGGCGATGAGATCGTGCGTCGCCGCCTGCAGCCTCGACTCGGCGGCGACCACCGCCGCGCTGTCGGCAGTGATCTCCGTGGGCACCAGTTCGGACGGCAAACCCGCCTTGCTCGCGCGGGCCACGACCTTCGCAGCCAGCGACGCCGCCGGCTGACTCATCGCGACGCCGTCGAGGCAGGAACTCCGCGCCTTCTCCGCCGCCTTGCGGATCTCCCATGCCCGTTCCTGCTCCGCGATGTCGATCGGCCCGACGACGTCCTCCCCGAGGTGGGGGCTGCGGTGCACGAGCTTGGCAACCAGCGTCGCGGCCACGTCGTCCACGTCGAAATTGCCCGACGCCGAGGCGATCCGCGAATGGAACAGGACCTGCAGCAGCAGGTCTCCGAGCTCTTCACGCAGATCACCGGGTTCGGACGACTCGATGGCGTCGAGAACCTCGTACGTCTCCTCGACGAGGTAGTGCGACAGGGTGCGGTGCGTCTGCGTCACTTCCCAGCCGCCGTAACTCCACAATCGGTCCATCACCTCGGCTGCCTCGACGAGGTTGTCGCCCGGGACCTTCGGCGCCGCGATGACGCGGGACCCCGACGCGACCCAGTCACGCACGGTGGGATCGTCGGGATCGCTACTGACCAGGACGGCGGCCCCCGGCGCCTCGGTCAGCAATCTCCGCACGGCCTCGGGTACCTCGTCGGTGAACTCCACTCCGTCACCGACCACCCCGACGGCCTCCATCGGGATCGTCGTGGGCCGCAACGGGTCGAGCAGGACCACCGTCATCGGGTCAGGCCTCCATCACCACGGACCCGGCGGCCTTGCCGTCCAGCGCGAGCACGAAGTCGGCGATGTACTGCAGCAACTCCACGTCCCGCACCCGCTCCGCGCCGATTCCGCCCGAACCCGCCCGGGGCAGCGGCAGCTGCACCATCCCGGTGGTGGCACGGTACTGCGCGCTCGGGTAGATCCGCTTGAGACGCAACTGCTTCGAGTCGGGCAGGGCCATCGGCGCGATCTTCAGCTGCGTCCCGACCACGGCGATTTCCTCGAGGCCGTACTCACGGGCCAGCAGACGCAGCTTGGCCACCGAGACCAGTCGGCGGACCTCCTCGGGGAGCGGTCCGTACCGGTCGACGAGTTCGTCGACCACGGCCGTGATGCCGTCGAGTTCGGTGGCCGCCGCGAGCTTGCGGTAACCCTCGAGCCGCAGACGGTCGCTGGTGACGTAATCGGGAGGGATGTGCGCATCGACGGGCAGGTCGATACGGACCTCCTTCGGGGCGTCCTCCGTCGTGATCGGCTTGCCGTCGGCCGCCGCCCGGAACGCCTCGACCGCCTCCCCCACCAGCCGCACGTACAGGTCGAACCCGACACCCGCGACGTGACCGGACTGCTCGGCGCCCAGCACGTTTCCGGCACCGCGGATCTCGAGGTCCTTCATCGCGACCGCCATGCCTGCGCCCAGGTCGGAGTTCTGCGAAATGGTCGCGAGGCGGTCGTAGGCCGTCTCGGTGAGCGGTTTCTCCGGCGGGTACAGGAAGTACGCGTAGCCGCGTTCCCGGCTACGCCCGACGCGACCGCGCAACTGGTGCAGCTGCGACAGGCCGAGGGAATCGGCGCGTTCGACGATGAGCGTGTTGGCGTTGGAGATGTCGAGACCCGTCTCGATGATGGTGGTGCACACCAGCACGTCGTAGTCGCGTTCCCAGAAGCCCTGCACGGTCCGCTCGAGTGTGTCCTCGTTCATCTGCCCGTGCGCCACGACGACCCGAGCCTCGGGGACGAGGTCGCGGATCCGCTGGGCCGACTTGTCGATCGAGCTGACCCGGTTGTGGACGTAGAACACCTGCCCGTCCCGGAGCAGTTCCCGTCGGATGGCCGCGGCCACCTGCTTGTCGGCGTACGCGCCGACGTACGTGAGGATGGGGTGCCGCTCCTCCGGCGGCGTGAGGATCGTGGACATCTCGCGGATTCCCGCCATGCTCATCTCGAGTGTTCGCGGGATCGGCGTGGCCGACATCGTGAGTACGTCCACGTGGGTGCGCAGCGCCTTGATGTGCTCCTTGTGTTCGACACCGAAGCGCTGTTCCTCGTCGACGATGACGAGGCCCAGGTCCTTCCACCGGATCCCGGTCTGCAGCAGCCGGTGTGTGCCGACGACGACGTCGATCTCGCCGTCCGCCATGCCGGCGATGATCTCCTTGGAGTCCCCCGCATCCGTGAAGCGGGAGAGCCCGCGCACGGTCACCGGGAACGCGGCCATGCGCTCGGTGAATGTCTGCAGATGCTGCTGAGCGAGCAGCGTCGTCGGCACCAGGACCGCCACCTGCTTGCCGTCCTGCACGGCCTTGAACGCCGCCCGCACCGCGATCTCGGTCTTGCCGTAGCCGACGTCGCCGATGACGACGCGGTCCATCGGCACGGCCTTCTCCATGTCGGCCTTGACCTCGCTGATGACCGTCAGCTGGTCGTGGGTCTCGGTGAACGCGAAGGCGTCCTCCATCTCCTTCTGCCACGGGGTGTCCGGGCCGAACGCATGACCGGGTGCGGCCTGCCGCGCCGCGTACAGCTGGACGAGTTCACCGGCGATCTCACGAACCGCCTTGCGCGCCTTGCGTTTGGTGTTGGCCCAATCGGAACCGCCGAGCTTGCTGAGCGCGGGCAGCTCGCCGCCGACGTACCGCGACAGCTGGTCGAGCGACTCCATCGGCACGAACAGACGGTCGCCCGGGTGTCCGCGCTTGCTGGCGGCGTACTCGATCACGAGGTACTCGCGCCGGGCGCCGCCGATGGTGCGTTCGACCATCTCGACGAATCGTCCGATGCCGTGCTGGTCGTGCACCACCATGTCCCCGGCCGTCAGGGCCAGCGGGTCCACCTGGTTGCGGCGCTTCGCCGGCAGCCTCTTGCCGTCGCCGACCGCCGCCACCCGGTTGCCGGTGAGATCGGCCTCGGTGACGATGACGAGTCCGGCAGTGGAGTCGTCTCCGGGGAAGACCAGGCCGTCGTGGAGCGAACCGCGCAGCACCCCGACCTGTCCTCGCGGGGGCTCCGAACCGGGCACGAGTTCCGCCGCGGGCACCTCGGCCTCGCGCAGACGCTCGAGCACCCGATGCGCGGTACCGGCGCCCGCGACCACGATCACGGCCCGCCCGCCGGTGGTGACGTGGGCGCGCAGGCTCACGAACAGTTCCGACAGCAGGTCGTCCGAACCGCGGATCTGCGGCGCCGGCGTGACCGCGAGCTCCAGTTCCTCGCCGTTGCCGGATGCGAGCGGGCTCAGCGTCCACCACGGCTGACCCGTCGTCTCCGCTGATTCACGGACCTGGCTGAGCGAGCGGTAGGCGGAGGCGCCGAGGTCGATACCGTCGCCCTTCAGCACGGAGGTGTCGAGCGGGGCGGCGCCGCCGATCGAGGCCGCCGTCCACGACGCCTCGAGGAACTCCTGACCGGTGCGCACCAGGTCGGTGGCCCGCGTCCGGATCTTCTCCGGATCGCACAGCAGCACGTGCGCGCCCTCGGGCAGCACGTCGGTGAGCAGCTGGAGCTGCCCCGGCCGCAGCACGGGCAGCAATGCCTCCATGCCCTCCACCGGGATGCCGGCCGACATCTTGTCGAGCATCTCGACGAGCGCGGCGTCGGCCTGGTTGTCGACCGCGAGCTGCGCGGCCCGGTCGCGAACGTCCTCGGTGAGGAGCAGTTCGCGGCACGGCGGGGCGATCACGGCGTCGATGTCGAGTTCCGGCAGCGACCTCTGGTCCGCGACGGAGAACGCGCGCAGTTCGGTGACCTCGTCACCCCAGAACTCGACGCGCACGGGATGATCCGCGGTGGGTGAGAACAGGTCCAGGATGCCACCGCGGACGGCGAACTCACCGCGCTTGCCCACCATGTCGACGCGGGTGTACGCCATTTCGACGAGCCGCTGAATCAGCCCGTCGAAGTCGTGCTCGACGCCGACCCGCAGCGTGACGGGTTCGATCTCACCGAGACCCGGCGCCATGGGCTGCACGAGCGAGCGGACGGTGGTGACGATGACCTGGAGCGGCGCCCCGTACGAGCGGTCGTCCGGACGCGCGAGTCTGCGCAGCACCTCCACGCGGCGACCGACCGTGTCGGCGCTCGGCGACAGCCGTTCGTGCGGCAGCGTCTCCCACGACGGGAACTGCGCCACGGCGTCGCCGATCATCTCCTGCAGTTCGGCGGTGAGGTCGTCGGCCTCGCGACCGGTCGCGGTGACCAGCAGCAGATGGGTGCGCTCGGCGAGAGCCGCGGCCACGAACGGCCGGGCGGGTGCGGGCGCGACGATGTCGAGGTGATGCCGCCCGAGCGCCTCGGTCACCTGCGCGATGACTGCGTCGCCCAGCGCGATCTTCGCCAGACCGGCGAGCGGGGTGTCGGACGAGGGCTCGGCAGCGATGAGCGGGGAAGACAACGACGCACTCCTGAGCAGTGATGACGAACTGCCGGCGAACAGCTCGGGCCGGGACGAGCGGCCAGTTGCGGACTGAGCCAGCCTAGTCGATATCGCACACGGACGGACCGGGGTCCGTATCAGGTGGAGGCCTGCACCACCGGTGCGACGGTCATCGAGTTCAACGCCCGCACGTGCCCGGTCACCGCGTCCGTCGTCCCGGTCCTGCGCACCGGCACCGTCCGTGCTCCGCCGGGCGGCAGGTGGAACCAGGAGTCCGCCGGTTCGAAGCCGCGGAGGTCGAGGTGAACGTACTGCGCAGCGCCGTCGGTCCCGACGTCGACGACCCAGTCGCCGGACGCCGTCTGCCGCACGACCGCCGTCAGGCCGACGGTGCGTTCGAGGGCGCGCGCCGGTCCGCCGACGAGGTGAACGGACTCGGCGACACCGTCCTCGCTCGACAGGGTGACGGTCACGCTGTCGTAGCCGCGGGGGCCGAAACGGTGGACGTGGGTCGCGTCGGTGAACCGGCCGAGCACCGTGTCGAGCGACCACCGGCGCGCCGCGTGCGCAGCCACGGTCACCGGTTCGGTGACGTCGAACGCCCGGGCACCGGTGCGGGTGTGCACCTGCACCCGCAACTCCCCCGCGACCGTGTGGTCGGAGTCGTTGACCGCGTCGATCCGCAGTCCGTCCAACCCGTCCTCGGCGAGCAGGACCGCGACCGGCAGCGACATCCGCCGCATCACGAACCACGGCGCCTTCGGCCTGCCGTCGGAGTCGAGCAGCCCCCACCCGGCACCGGGTTCGAGGTCGCGGAGCGCGAGCACCAGGGCGCCGTCGCATCCCGAATCGGGCCGCCGCCAGTAACCGAGAGTCGCCGCGAACGCCTCGCAGACGGCGGCCCGGCCGAGGGCGAGATACCGCTCGGGGTCGCTCCAGCGGACCGTCGACGGCTCCTCGCCGAACAGCGTCCGCACGTAGTGGTCGCGGACGTCCTCGAAATCCCAGGACGCCCCGTTGTCCCGCGGCACGGCCGCCTTCCACCGTGGGTGGTGGCCGGCCGCCGCGAGGCTGCCGAATTCGGCCTCGATCGCCGCGTCCGACGGGGGGATCGAGAACGCGAGGCATTCGGCGGCGAACCGCACCCCGGCCTGGCGGACGTCGGACGGCGGAAGCCGGTAGCCCCCGACACCGAAGTAGTGCGCGATACCCGTCCCCACGTGGGTCGCGAGCGCGTCGCCGCCCGGCGGCGGCGACGGTGACGACGACACCGGCACCACCCCCGGCGCCGTCCTGCCGACCACCGCCGGAATCACGTCGTGTACCGCCGTCATGTGCGGCGCCGGGAATCCGAGCATCGCCGGCTGCTGTTCGGTCTCGCTACCTCCGCTGAACACGACGAGCGCGGGGTTACCGGACAGCGGCCGCAGCACGGCCTCGACCTCCGCGGTCAGCAGGTCCAGGAACGGCTGGTCGTCGGGCGGGTCGAACGTCGACAGCATGGCGTCCTGCCACACCATGACACCGAGTTCGGCACAGTCGTCCCAGAACGCGGCGTCCTCGTACACCGCCGTGCCCGGCACGCGGACCATGTTCAGGCCGGCCTCGACCACCCGCTCGAGGGTGGCCCGCGTCTGATCCCGGCCGCCCAGCCCGACCGGATCCACCGGCGTCCAGACGGCGCCGCGGCAGTACACGTCGACCCCGTTGACCGACAGCCGGAATCCGCCGTCGCCGCGCGCCGCGCACACGGTGCGGAATCCGACCGCGCCCAGGTCGACGACGTGCTCCCCCAGATCGACGCTCAGCGGATACGTCACGGGATTGCCGTGGGTGTGCGGCCACCACAACCGGACGTCGGGGACGCGCAGGTGGGCGCGGACCTCCTGTGCGTCCCCGACGTCCACGATCGTCGCGACCACGGCGAGGTCGCCGAGCCGCACGACGGGGGCCGGTCCGGCCGAACGATGCACGCGCACGGCGAGGTCCAGCACGCCCGTGCCGTCCGCCACGGCGGTGACCACGTGACGGTCCGACAGGACGGGCGCGGCGCGGTCGTGCAGGCGCACCGCCCGCCACGGACCCACCGGGGCGGGCACACCGCCGAAGACCGGGGCGCGACCGAGCAGGCTCGTGCGGATCCAGCGCAGGCCCTGCGCACTCACCAGCGACGACCGCCAGCGTCCGCGTGGCCGCCGGCGGCGCAGCACGGCCTCGAGGGACGGGAAGCGGATCGCCAGCGTGACCGCGCCGGGGCGAGAGGCGAGCTCGACCGAGGCCGGCACGAACATCGACTCCGACGTCAGGACGAGGTCGTCGCCGGCCCACACCTCCGCGTGCGAGGCGAGGCCGTCGAACTGGAGCCGCCACGGACCCGGGCCGCCGCCGGACACGTCGGTGACGAACCACCAGTCCACCGCATCGGTCTTCGCCGCCCGCGCCGCCGCAGCGCCGTCGGTCGCCCGGATCGCGCCTGCCGCGGTACCCGGCACCTGCGCGACATACCATGGACCCGGCACACAAGCCAGACCCGCGGGATCGGTGACCGAACCCGGTTCCGTTGCCACACAACGCCACCGAGCGTCGGCGAGAAGATCCACTACGCGCGTCCGACCACTCGCGCCAGGCCACCCACCGAGGATTCCCACGCCTCGGCCATCCCGTCGAGTTGCACCGACGGGTCGACACTGCGTCCGCGAGCGGCCCTCGCCATCTGGAACTGCACGCTCTTCGCGCCCTGCGCCACCGCCCGGAAGCCCGGCGCGAACGCCGCTGCCCCCGCGAACCCGTTGCGCTCGAGGTACTCGCACACGTCGGCAGCCAGTTCGGCGGTGGCACCGCACTGCCGCAACACCCCGAACGTCCACAGGTGGAACGTGTCGATGCCCGCGCTACGAATCCAGGGCACGTCGGCGACGACCCGCTCACCGAGGTCGCGCACCGGATTTCCGTCCGGTCGGGTGGCGAGATGATGCCGCAGCACCGCCTCGAAGCGCGCCGGCCGGTACCCCGGATCCCCGTCGAACCGGACCTGCTCCACGTAGGGGGTGAATGTCGTCGACCCGGCGACGTCCAGCCCGAACAACCCGCGAAAATCGTCACCGGCCAGCCGGTGATACCCACTGTTGTGGAAGTACTCCAGCACACCGCCCTCCCGGTCGATGTAGTTCGCGACGATCGTGGTCTTGGTGTGGCCCTCGCGGTAACCCGTGCCTGCCGTGTCGGGGAGCCAGTGCGCATCCACCTCGACGGTGGACAGCATTCCCGCCGCGAGATTGTCCTCCACGTGGTCGAGGACCCGGCGCCAGACGTTCATCTCCCCCACGTCGATCCCGTAGAGCGCGAACAGATCCTCCGGCTTGAACTTCAGGAACGTCCACTGCGATCCGTCGAACCGGGCGCCGAACGCGCACGCCGCGGCCGGCACCGGATCGAGCCCCAGCGAGTGGAGTACCTCCACCCACAGGTCGAGGTAGCAGTTGGTCTCGGTCCACGTCCGTTCGCCGGAGTGGATGGGGTGCGGTTCGTACCCGTCCGGCGAGATGTCGATCAGCCGCAACGTCACAGCGACATCCGGGATTTCACCGCACTCGGCCAGCGCGACGGGTCCATGCCGTGAGTCCGCAGCATCGCGAGCGCGATGCGTTCCATCCCGAATCCCACGCACGCACTGTGGGCGACACCGCCGTCCGCGGTGGCGATGTCGAACGTGACACCGAAATGGTCCTGATGGCAGTTGCACGAGACGACGGCGGTCCCCTCGTCGAGATCGCCGTACAGGCGCACCGTGAGCTCGGTCTTGAGGTTCTCCTCGCGCTGGTTGGCGGCGAGCATGCGTCCGACCCTGCCGAAGAACGGGTCGTTGGCGGCCACCGGCGCGGCGTCCAGCCACAGGTCGGACAGCACCTCGAGCCCGCGCTCGATCCACGAATCACGGTGGGTCGCGGCCTGGTCCGCCGTGCCGATCCGCACGAACTCGTGCATCCGGAACGCCTGCATGCGGGCGGGGTCGAACGCCGGCTCGTGCCGGAAGCAGTAGCCGTACACGTCGAGCAGCGCACCGCCGTCCGGGAGCACACCCGTGAACATCGGGTACGCGGGGTGGCACGCCGCCGATACCAGCATCGTGTCCGTCGGTTCGAGCCACTTGTCCCAGCTCTCGCCGTCGGCTCGCGCCGCCAGCAGTTGGGCGTGCTCGGCGTTGGTGCCGGTGAACGTGTTGATCGCACCGGTCAGGTTGGGGAACGACGCGATGTAGTCGGTGCGCTCGAAACTGGTGCGCGGGAACACCGGAGGAAACCGGAATCGAGCCGCGGACGCGCCCGGGCCCGCCGCCCGCACGACGGCGTCGATGCCGTCGACGATGTCCTCGAACAACCCGGACCGTCCGTAGAGGCCGGCGACGGACGTGTCCACCAGGAGTCCGGCCTCGAGCAGTTCCGCCCGGAACGCACGGCGGGCCCGCTCGAGTTCGCTCGTCTCTTCCCGCTCCACTGCTGTATCCGTGCTCATATCGTCCCCCGGTATGCCGTGGCCATCTGCGCCGAGTTGGCCATGATTCGATCGTTGTTGACCATGACGGCCGCCCCGTGCGCATCGCGCAGGTGCCGGCCCAGCGAGTACTCCGTGTCTTCCCGGTAGCCGGCGATCCCGCAGATCAGCAGGGCTCTGCCGACGAGGTCGACAACCAGCGTCGACGCCGTCACCTTCAGGTTGTTCATCGCCAGCGAATAGCCCACTCCACCCGCGACTTCGGCCTCCGGCGAACCGGCGGGCGCCGCATCGGCGTCGTCGAACCGGCGCGCCGCGGCGAACACGACGTCCGAGAACTGCTGGTGCACAGCGGCCGCCTCGGCGAGACGCGACGCCGCGGGCGAGACCACACCCGGCTGCTTCCGCGCTGCCGCTCGCACGTACCGGCGCGCCTTTTCCAGCGCGGCGTCGGCGATGCCGAGCCACACGGCCGACCACACCGAGTGCGACACCGGGAGCATCGTCGCTGCCGAGATTTCCGCGTAGGGGTCGGCGACGACGAGGTCGGCTGTGGTGGTGGCACGCAGCACGAAACCGGGACTGCAGGTGCCGCGCAGCCCCAGCGTGTTCCACTCACCGGTGCGCTCGAGCGTCACATCGGCGCGCCGGCAGACGACGAGCACCTGGTCGCTCGGCGGGCTGTCGGGGGTACGCCGCGCGGTCGCGAGAATCGCATCGGCGTACTCGCCGTAGGAGATCACGGGGGCGTTCTTGATCAGCGACACCACCCCGCCGGACTGCTCCACCGCGCACGTGCTGCGCCGCACGTCGCCCCCGATGCCCAGTTCCGTCGTCGCCGACGCGAGCAGATACTGACCGGCGACCGCGTCACGCAGGAAGCCGGAGACGCCGTCGCCACCCGGATGTCGTACGAGCGAGAGGATCTGGGTCTGGTGCATCGCGAACACCATCGCCGTCGCGGCGCAGTGCCGCCCAAGGGTCCGGGCGATCGTGCACAGTTCGCGAAGCGTCGCGCCTTCGCCACCCAGCTCCGGGGGAACGGCACACGAGAGCAACCGCTGGTCCCGGAGCGCGTCGAGCGCTTCCTGCGGAAAGCGCGCGTCCCTATCGACGTCGACGGCCCAGCGGGCGGCCACCTCGGCCACGACTCTCTCGGCTCGCGCCGCCGGACCCCACGACTGCGCGGACTCGATCCCGGTGCCGCTCGCGAGGGCGATGCTCATGCCACTCCGAGTTCGACGAGTGCGCCCCGAATGGAATCCACGCTCGCGAACGTACTCTTGCGCAGCAGTTCGTCGGGGAACTCGATGTCGAACGAATCCTCCAGCGCCAGCATGACGTTGACGCTCGCGTGCGACGTCAAACCCAGTTCGTAGAGGTCGGCCCCGACGGCGATGCTCGTGGCATCGACGGACAACCGGGCGTGGTCGCCGAGAACCTTGCGGATCGTCTGCTCGCTCATGGGTGGCGTTCTCCTTGGTGATGGGGTGGTGTGCCGTACCGGGACGCGGTGACCATCGCGATCGCGACGTCGGCCTCGTGCGAGATCGAAACGTGGAAATCGCCGAGCCCCTGCCGCTCGGCGAGGGCCGACGCGTTGCCGGACAGGCGCACTCCGCATCCGCCCCAGCTCTCACGCCGGATCTCGATGGACTGCCACGGCAAGGCGACGTCCCCGGGTCGCAACACCTTGACCACGGCCTCCTTGGCCGCGAACCGGGCTGCCAGCCGTTGTGCGCGCGCAGGCCCTTCGCAGGTTTCCAGTTCGTGGGGCGTGAAGATTCTGGTCAGGTAGCGGTCGCCGAACCGCTCGACGCTGCTTCGCACGTGCCCGACCGTCATCACGTCGCACCCGATACGGGACTCGGGGATCGACGAGACAGAACCACCAGACATCGATCCCCCTGCTCCAGTCGTCGACAGTCCCACGTTCCGTGCCGGAAGCTGTCCTCAGCGACTCTCCAGCAAACCCTTCGAGAAGTTACCGCACACCGGCGATTCAAGACAAGAGGTACTGCGGTGTGGGCATAAACATACCTTGAGTCTGTGACGCTGTCTTCGCGACGCTGAGGATGCCCGTGGGCTATCCGCAGCGTGGAGGGGCGACCGCCTCTATGTTCGTGGCGGCCTCACGACCGGTGCCGAACCGATACACCCTCAGTAGGCACCGGTCGGCCGAAGCACTGCGCGAATCGTCTTCCACAGGATCAGCAAATCCAGCGTGAAGGTCCAATTCTCGACGTAATGCAGGTCGGCACGCACCGATTCCTCCCAGCTGAGGTTGCTCCGGCCACTCACCTGCCACAGCCCTGTCAGTCCCGGTTTGACGAACAGCCGACGCCGCGCACCGTCGTCGCCGTATCGCGCTACCTCGCATTCCAATGGCGGACGCGGGCCCACCAGCGACATACTGCCGGACACGACATTGAACAATTGCGGCAGCTCGTCGAGCGAGTAGCGGCGAATGAACCTGCCGACCCGGGTGACCCGGGGGTCGTCGTGAATCTTGAACATGACGCCAGCGCCCTCGTCGAATGTCGTGAGCTCACGGATTCGCGCTTCCGCACCCATCACCATGCTGCGGAACTTGTACATCGTGAACACCTCGCCGTCCCGACCGACTCGGGTCTGCTTGAACAAAGCGGGACCGCGACTGGTGGCGCGGATCGCAGCGACGATCACGAGTAGTACAGGCGCAATGGCGATAACGATCACGAGAGCGAAGATCCGATCGAGGACATTCTTGATCACCCATGCCGGGCCCGAGTACGTCGGCGCACTCAACTGCATCAACGGGACTCCCGCGACGGGGGCGATATGCAGGCGCGGACCGACGACATCCATCAGCACCGGCGCGATCAATAGATCCGTTCCGGTGCCCTCCAGCTCCCAACTCAGCCGCTCGGTGCGCGTGGGGGTCCAGCCGCTCGAGGGAAGAACCGCGATCGCCTGGAAGGAGTGCAGCCTGGCGATCCCGACGATGTCCTTCCCCGTGCCGATCACGGGAATGTCCTCGATAGCGAGCGGAAGCTGTTCACCCGGTCGCACGTCGGCCAGGCAGATAGCGTCGACGCGCCACCCGGCCTGGGAGATATCCTGCGTGCGTTTGATCAGTTCGAGCACTTCCTCGGCGTCACCAGCCACAAGGACCGAGCGCAGATAGCCTCCCGATCTCCGGCGCCTGCGGAGAGCCCGTCTGAGTCCATACCGTCCGAACACCGACAGCACAGCTGCGAGTGGAAGTGCGCCGAACACCCACGACTGTCCGTTCGGGGTCCCCAGCGCATACCCGCCGAGAGCCATCACTGCGATGACCCATACGTACGCTCGTCCCACTCTGCGCAGTTCCTCCGCACCGCTGCCGAGAACGCGTGGATCCCATGCATGCGCCAGAGCCAGGGAGAGCATCGAGAGAACGAGAACCGCGACCGCAACTGCGAGACCCCCCTGCCACGCCCCAAGAGACCCGAGAGAGAGGCGGCGATAGGCGACGGTGACGAAGAGGTCAGCAGCCAAGACGCAGAGGAGATCGCTACAGAACGCAGCGCGAAAGTACGAACGCTCCCAGTCCGGTCGTCGAGGCGGAGGCTCGGGCACGGCACGGCCGGGGATCGTCGGTACGCCCGCGCCCGTTCGGACACGTGCACATTCGGATTTAATGAGGAGCTGGGTCCTCTCGGACACACTCAGCGCTTCGACATCGCTTCCACATTCGCACATTGGCCAAACCCATGCTCGGAACCCACCCGCCGCGGCGTCGATCCGATCGAGCCCCGGAACTGATGTCTCAAAACATACTCCGAGTCTGTTATAGCCGCAATCAAATGACTTGCATTATTTAAACCGAATTAAACCAAACTTTCGGTATATTTAATGCGGCACGGGCGACCTACAGCCCGACCTCGATCGCTCCCGCGACCAGCAACTTGCCGATCTTCTCCGCCGAGACCGGGCGGCTGAACAGGAAGCCCTGCGCCCGATGGCAACCCATGTCGAGAAGTTGCCGGGCCGACTCGACGTTCTCGACGCCCTCCGCGACCAGCTCCAGGCCGAACGATTCGGCAAGGCCGATGATGGACTTCACGATCGCCCGGTCCCCCGCATTGCTGTCGAGGTTCATCACGAAGCCCTTGTCGATCTTCAGCGTCCCGACCGGCAGCGCCTTGAGGTGGCTGAGGGAGCTGTACCCGGTGCCGAAGTCATCGATCGCGACCTCGACATCCATCGCGTGCAGCCCTTCGAGCGCTTCACGCGTCCAGGTCAGATCACTGAGCACAGCGTTCTCGGTGATCTCCAGGCACAGCGCGCCCTTCCGAAGGTCGAATTCCGTCAACGCATTCGCGACGACGTCGAGAAAATCCAGACCGGCCAACTGCCCCGGCGAGACGTTGACGCGGAGATCCAGATCCAGTTCGGGAACCTGCGACCGCCAGTCGGCCCACTGCCGGCAGGCCTTCCGGATCACCCAGCGCCCGAGCTCGCCCGCCACATTCGTCGCCTCGGCGACGTCGATGAACGACGCCGGCTGCAGCAACCCGAGCAGCGGGTGATTCCACCGCACCAGGGCCTCCACCCCGATGATGCGGCCGGTCCGCAGGTCGACCTCGGGCTGGTACTCGAGGAACAGCGACTCGTCCGCGATGGCCGCACGCAGACTGAGCTCGATCATGTTGCGTTTCTCGCTCTCCTCCTGCATCTCGTCCGTGAAGACACTGATCGCGTTACCGCCCTTGGTCTTCGCGACCATGACGGCCTGGTCGGCCTGGCTGAGAAGTGAGCTTGTGGTGGCCTTGCCCGGATATCCCGCCGCGACGCCGATGCTGACACTGCGACTGACGACCTCGCGGCCGAGACGCACCCGCTCGGTCACGACGTCGCGGATGTGCTGCGCCCGCGCCTCCGCCTCCTCCAAACCGACCGATCCGCCGAGCACGAGCACGAATTCGTCGCCGCCCAGCCTGGAGACGAGGTCGTCTGCCTCGCTGCTCGATCTGAGCCGGTCCGCGATCGTAGAGATGAACCCGTCGCCGGCTCCGTGACCGAAGAAGTCGTTGAGAGGCTTCAGCCGGTCCAGGTCCAGGAACAGGATGGCGACCGGCCCGGGTTCGGACTCGGCGAGGCGCGTGTCCAGGTGGTGGTAGAGCGCGCGCCGGTTACTGAGTCCGGTGAGGGAATCGTGGTCGGCCGAGTAGCGCAACTGCTCTTCGACGACGATGCGCGCCTGGACCTGGGCGAGCAGCGCGGCGATGGCCTTGAGGACGTCGAGTTCTGGCGGGGTCCAGTCGCGGTCGCCGAACTTGATGAACCCGAGTGTGCCCGTCGTCGTGTCACCGGACAGCAGCGGAACGGCCGCGAGCGACACCTGCGGCACCCCGGACGCCTCGCGGACCCGCTCGTTGTAATCCGGACCGGACACCTCCGGACGGAAGATGGCCACTTCCTTCTGGTGCTCGATCTGGGCGAACGTCGAGTCGGCGTCCTTGAAATAGACGACGCCGAGCGGGTCGGGGTCGGGGATGAAGGGCCGCAGCGGGTATTCCGCGACCAGGACTGTCGCCGCGATCTCGTGGTCGGTGAACCTGAGGAAGCTGGTGTCGACCTCGAAGTGCTCCACGAGATCCTGCAACACGCGGGTGGCCACGTTCCTGAACGAGACCGCATCGACGGGCGTGAGCCGGGACGCCACGGTTGTCACCAGGGTTTCGAGCTTCTCGGTTTGCTTCTCGGTGTTCACTGGCCCTCCTGTCCTTACGATATCCGCCTGCGAAGCCGATCGGCGAGGCGCTCGCTCCGAACCGAGGGGCCCGGTGCATGGCTGAGCCGTAACACCAGGGCGAGCGATTCACCTCCCTTCGCTCCGACGACGTCGAACAGTTCCTTCCGCAGCCTCTCCAATGGTGCCGCATACCGTGGTGAGAGTTGTTCGAGTTCCGCGCTTTCCACACCGTAGAGAAATACCGGTGAAATCGGCTGGACTGCGAGCCCGAGCGCCTGCGCGCAGATCCATACGCATTCGGTCGCTTGGCCGCCGTGCACATAGTCCCGCAGGGTGCTGCCCGGGATCGCGACGGCGGCGATCGCCGAGCTCGACACGACGCGGTCCGCAGTGGACTTGCCCAGCGCCTGTCCCGCGTCCTGTGCGCCCAACCGTTCCATGACGTCGGGCCTCCGCAACAGCGCAAGAGTCGACAGTTCCGCCGAGTCGAGTTCGAGTGCGCGAACGTCGATACCGGTCTCGACCGAATCAAGGGGCGGCCACCGCAACTCGCCGATCATTTCGCGATGCAGGGTAGGAGTGAGGAATCGGATGCGATCCGACTCCGCCAGAATGGCGCTGATCGTCGCGATGTCGTCCCGGTCGGTCACCAGGCAGAGGCGTGCGCCCTCGCGAGATGCAGCATCCGAGACAAGCCCTAGCTGCGTGTCGTCCAACGGCCGGGGCACGCCCGGCCGGCGGTTGGTGGTCCGGTCGAGCATGTGCTCGTAGCGGTCGGTGAGTTCACGGTCGTTTCCGCTGCCGAACGTCATCGTGGCGACGGGAAGTCCCAGATCCCCGTCGCGGACTGTCACGGCGCCGAGCAGTCCGGCGGCCGACGCGGCGATCCGGGCGTTGTGCAGGGCGGCGCCCATCGCGACACAACTGCCGCGGTATCCGACGTCCATGGCCGTCGTGTGCGTCGGGTCCAGGGATATGGTCAGCCCCTCGTCGTCCGCCGCAATCGCCCACGGCTGAACGTTGCCGCCGGAAGGCGCGCGAGCCGCGGCATTCACGACGGCGCCGACGGCGTCGTACGAGGCTGCGGCCGCCGCACGATCCGCAGGCGCCTCCGGCAGGTTTTGCGGTCTCGGCGGATCGGTGAGGGCATCGAGATGCCCGTCGAGGTCCATGCGGCACCGACCCGACGCGAGCGGCTGTCCGAGCACGATGCGCCGCACCGCCGCCGCGACCTCCGCCCCGCCGAGCAACACCTCGCCCCCGAGCTGCGGCCAGGTCGAGATGGTCTCGTCCACCTCCACCAGCGACGCCGCCATCGTCGCCGACAACTGTGTGGCGTCGAGAATCCGAAGGACGAGCGGAATCTTGTCCCGCGAGCCGAGACCGGCGAGTGACTCCACGTCGACGTCGCCGATCACTCCGTGAAAGATTGGCCGATCCGGTTCGAGGTCGAACCGCTCGACGTCCAGCAGGCCCCTGTCACTGGTGGCCATCAGCACCGGCAGACCCCGGCGACGGGCCTCGCTCCGCAGGGATACCTTGACGTCCAGCGAGTCGCACTCGTCGATCACCACGTCCGTGCCGTCCAGGAATTCGGCCACCGACTCGACGTCGAGACCGTCCTCCCACAACGTCACAGTGACGTAGGGGTCGATCTCCGCGATACGGCGGGCGGCGACCACGGCCTTGTTCACGCCGAGGTCCAGAACCGTGCCGGGAACCCGGTTCAGGTTGGACAGTTCGAGGGTGTCGAAGTCCGCGAGCCGCAGGCCGCCGCATGCCCCTTCCAGGGTGAGGGCCAGCGCAACCGCGTGGCCGACGCTCAGCCCGACGATCCCGACGGTCACGTCGCGGAGTCGTTCCTGCTCCGGTGCGGTGACTTTGTTCCGATTACGGTCCAGCCGTAGCAGCCGGAACGCTGCGGGGCCGAGCAACCGCACCACGGTGCGTCGCCACGAGTAGTACGCCCACACCGGCGTCTCGTCCAGCACACCGGGATCGGGCGCGGGAACAAGAGTGCGGAGCGTGTCCCTCTGCTGTTCGAGTCGATCGACGAAGACCACCGCGGGGTCGCGGCGGAGACGGTCGAGTACCGCCGCGTCCCCAGAGTGGCCCTCGTCGAGCAGCAGTGCGGTGTACTCACCGTGGGTTTCTTTCACGAGACGCTCCGCATCGGCCGGACGACGTTTCCTCCCGTCCCCGTCGCGGTGTCCGCCGACGGCGTCGAGCGGGACGTCGCGAGTAACAGTTGGGCCAGCTGCATGGATTCGGCGCGGCCCCTGCGCCTACTCCGATCCCACCACATCAGCCGCGTCTCGTAGCGGTCATCCGGATAGGGCACGGGAGCAATGTGGTCGGCCACCACGCCACCGGTGGTTCGCCACGTGTCCAGGACGTGGGATGCGGCGGTCGCGAGCATGAACTGGACGCCGAGCAGATCCATCGAGAAGGTGGCGATGCGGCCCAGTGCGCCGACGAGTTCACCCCGCCTGGCGGCCGTGTCCGCCACCCACGCGCCCTTCGCCTCCACGACACCGAACGGAAGCCGGTCCTCGATCATCCGGCGGACGGCGGGAGCTCCGGGATCGGTTCCCCATTCCGTGATCGCATGCGCCTGATCAGCGACAAGATACGGACCCTGGGCGCGGACGCCGGCTGCGACCGAACCGTTCGGATCGATGGCGACGAAGAACAGTGCGGTGGTGTCGCCGGCCTGGATCCGGCGGTACTCGAGCGCCTTCTCGGCGCCGTACTTGCGATAGCCCGCCACCGCTCCCTCGAGATATGCTTCCCACAGCTCAGGCTCCTCGGTGGGCCGGGCGACGACGAAGCGACACTCCGATCGCGGATCCCACACGCTCAGAGTTCGGTCAATGAAGGTATCGGTCGACCGTGCGTCGATCTGCGGACGCGACAGCTGTTCAACAGGCATTGGCTTTCCCATCGGAGTCGGTGCGGCAATTCCGGGGACTCACGGGTTACGTTAAGACCCCAAGAACTGGACACACGAACACCCGGTCACAGCCCCGCGGCTACTCATTTTCCGCGTTTACTCCGGATTTGTCACCTGTGGTGCCGAAAATAGGCCCTAAAACAAACTTCAGGTCGGTAATTATCGCGCCTGAATTACGCCAGGGACCTGAATTACGCCAGGGAAATGAACAACTCGACGTTGTTCGGAGGACGGAAGACCTCGACCTCTTCCGCGTAAGCGCGCTCGATGCGCCCCTCCTTCTCGGCCACCTCGGCCTGGATCCACACATCTTCGATGGGGTCGGACGTCCGCCCGTCGGGTGTGAACTTCGCGAAATAACCGGCCGGGACGCGCACCAGCACGTCGCCGATCTCGAGGTGGTCGAGGTCGATGCAGCGATACCCGATCACGGCCGTCCATCCCAGCTCCGGGACCGCGACGTAGACGGTGGCGAGTTCCTCGACGCCGCGCAGCTGGACGCGCTCGCGGGTGAACTTCAACAGGTCGGTCGCATGCGCCGACGAACCCAACTCCATGCGCGGGAGAACGAGGCCACCGAAATCAGTCGACTCACGCTTGACAATTTCGAAACTCATTGCTGCCCCTGCCTGGTGGCGGGTGGCACTATCGCCACATAGAGATCGATCCCGAAAGCATGCGGATAGAATTCGAAATCGCCGGTGAAGGATCGTTGAATCTGCTGCGACTCCTCCGCGTCTCGAATCTGCCCCCAGAGGACGTCGAAGAGATCAGGGAATGTGCCGACCGAGGAGAACTTCGCATAGGTTCCCGCTGGAATCCGCGATACCAGGTGCCCGCGCCCTACCTGATCTATCGAGGAGCACTCGTACCCCACGATTTGCGTGTAATACGAATTGATCTCGGGAGCGTGGTCGACGTAGGCGGAGGCCAACGGGCGATCCACATTCTGCGCGAGGAGGGTGGACCACGTCTTCTCGAGCGCCTTGTCGCGCGCTTCCCCCAGCGCCCGCTTGGGGCTGCGCACAGCCAGTCCAGCGACCAACGTCTCTTCGCGTTCGACAATGACGAACGGCACCGGGCACCCCTCCGATGTCATCGGAACATATGGCCTACAACGACAATTTATGTTCGGCCTCCTGCATTTTGGAGGTCGAATTTTCACAATACATCGTCGGGAATCCACCGTCTGCGTCATTGGTCCCCGAAGCCGCCAGCAGCCTCTTCGCGGCCACAAATTACTCCACCGCCTGGGAGCAATTCGATAAATTCCGAAAAATGGTTTTGCACGCACCTAACATACTCAAAGTTGGTTTTGAGCCTTGAACGGTGACATGAAGTGTGGTTTATTGGTGGATAGACGACCCGTGGTGTGACATACCCTGACAGGAACGTCATGACCTCCCCGGGGTGAAGGGAGACTGCAGTGCGCTGCCGACTGTGCGACTCCGACCGGATGCGGAGCATCCTGGACCTGGGCGCGACCCCGCCTTGTGAACTCTTCCTGACCGAAGCCGCGTTGGACACCGCGGAAGTAACCTATCCACTGCACCTGCGGCTGTGCGAAGACTGCTTGCTCCTGCAGATTCCTGCCCTGATCACGCCGGAAGACACCTTCACCGACTACGCCTACTACTCCTCCTTCTCGGACTCCTGGGTCGAGCACGCGCGGAGGTTCGTCGCCTCGGCCGTGGACAGGCTCGGCCTCGACGACACTTCGTCGGTCGTAGAGGTGGCGAGCAACGACGGCTACCTGCTGCAACACTGCGTCGCCGCCGGAATCCGCTGTCTCGGAATCGAACCGTCGCACAACGTCGGTGCGGCTGCGCGTGAGCGCGGGGTTCCCACTCTTACCGCGTTCCTGGACGAGGACCTCGCCGCCCGTGTTCGAGCGGAGCACGGCCCCGCGGAACTCGTGGTCGCGAACAACGTCTACGCGCACGTCCCGGACCTACTCGGATTCACTCGCTCTCTCCGCACCCTAGTCGCAGACGACGGCTGGCTGAGCATCGAGGTTCACCACGCCTTGAATCTGGTCCACCTCGCGCAGTTCGACACGATTTATCACGAGCACTTCCAGTACTACACCGTGCTGTCCGCGACCCGCGCGCTCGCGACGGCGGGCCTCACCGTCGTCGATGTGGAACTGCTGGAAACACACGGGGGATCGATTCGGATCTGGGCGCGTCCCAGCGCCGTCGGCCGGGAGCCGACTCGCCGCGTCGCCGAGGTGCTGCAACAGGAGAAGACGGCCGGCCTGCACGACGTAGACGGCTACCTCGGACTCGAGCCTCGGGTGAGGGCTGTACGACAGCAGTTGCTCGGGTTCCTCCTGGACTGCCGGGCCCAGAACCGGACGGTCGTCGGCTACGGCGCTCCGGGCAAGGGGAACACGCTGTTGAACTACTGCGGAATTCGTCCGGATCTACTCGAATATACGGTCGATCGGAATCCCTACAAGCACGGTCGTTTCACGCCCGGCACCCGGATTCCGATCCTCGACCCGAAGCAGATCGAGAAGGATCGCCCCGCCGTCGTCCTCGCGTTGCCCTGGAATCTCGAGGCAGAACTGACCGAACAACTGCGATACATCACAGAGTGGGGCGGGGAGCTGGTCTTCCCACTCCCCTCGCTACACAGCGCTGGTTTCCAGCCGGACCTCGTGTCAAGGAGGCTCACGACATGAAAGTTGTCCTGTTCTGCGGCGGTTACGGCATGCGCATGCGTAACGACCGCAACGACGCAATCCCCAAGCCGATGCAGATGGTCGGCCCTCGGCCCCTGCTGTGGCACGTGATGAACTACTACGCCCACTTCGGGCACAAGGAGTTCATCCTCTGCCTCGGGTACGGCGCCGAGGCCATCAAAGAGTTCTTCCTCGACTACCGCGAAGCGGAGTCCAACGACTTCATCCTTCACGCCAACAAGATCGAGCTTCTGCATTCCGACATCAGCGACTGGTCCATCACGTTCGTCGATACGGGTCTGGAATCGGCGATCGGTGAACGACTGCGCCGCGTGCGACGGCACCTCGACGGCGACGAATACTTTCTCGCGAACTACGCAGACGTCCTGACCGACGCTCCCCTCGACGACGTGGTCGCGAAGTTCCACGAATCCGGTGCCGCGGCGTCGATGCTCGTCGTTCCGCCGCAGTCCTCGTTCCACTGCGTGAACGTGGCCGACAACGGCGAGGTCAAGGAGATCATACCGGTCGGTCGGCTACCGATCTGGGAGAACGGTGGCTACTTCGTCCTCAGCCACGAGATCTTCGACCTTCTCCCACCGGGCGGCGATCTGGTGGCGGATGTCTGCGAAACCTTGGCGGGCGAGGGTCGCCTGTTCGGATACCGGCACGAGGGCTTCTGGAAGCCTGCCGACACCTTCAAGGAGCGGGCGGAACTCGACGCGAATTACGCAAAGGGCATCCATCCGTGGATGGTGTGGGAGCAACCGCAGGCGGTGTCATAGGTCATGCTCGACCTCCATACCCCGCAGGTCGCCGAGATCGCCGTTCTCGGCGCACACTGTGACGACATCGCGATCGGCGTCGGCGGGACGCTGCTGACTCTGTCGTCCACTTCGCCAGGACTCCGAGTGCGTGCCCTGGTGTTGTCGGGCAACGACTCCAGGCGAGAGATCGAGGAACGGCACGCGCTCACCGCCCTGTGCCCCGGTGCCGACCTCGAACTCGACGTCCTCGACGTTCCCGACGGGCACGCGCCCGGATACTGGGAGCCGATCAAGACTGCACTCGAGGGATTCCGGCGACGATGTGAGCCCGACATCGTGTTCGCTCCGCACCGCGGGGATGCCCACCAGGATCACCGGCTACTGGCCGAACTCGTACCGACAGTGTTTCGGGACCATCTCGTGCTGGGCTACGAGATCCTCAAATGGGAGACCGACACCCCCCACCCCACTGTGTTCCATCCTCTGATACGAGCGGTCGCGGAGGAAAAGGCCCGGGTTCTGTTGAAGCACTACCCGTCCCAGATCGACCGCGATTGGTTCGACGAAGAAGCGTTCCTCGGAGTCACCCGGCTGCGGGGTGTGCAGTGTCGGCGGCTGCACGCCGAGGCCTTCGTTCTCGAGAAGGCGAACATACGATTCGGAAGGACCTGACATGCGAGTGCTCCTCACCGGACACCGTGGCTACCTGGGCTCGGTCATGGCTCCGTGTCTGCTCGCCGCCGGCCACGACGTGGTCGGGCTCGACTCGGGACTGTTCGCCGGCTGCATCCTCGGACCCGACAGTGCCGAGGTTCCGTCGATCCGCGCAGACATCCGCGATGTGACGCCGTCACATCTCGTCGGCTTCGACGCGGTGATCCATCTTGCCGCGCTGTCGAACGATCCACTGGGTTCACTGGCCCCCGAGATCACCTTCGACATCAACCATCACGCGTCGGTGCACCTCGCCCGGCTCGCGAAAGATGCCGGTGTGCAACGCTTCCTGTATGCATCGACATGCTCGGTGTACGGCTCGGCGGGCGAGGATCTGGTGACCGAATCGGCACCCCTCCGCCCTCTCACCCCGTACGCGGAGAGCAAGGTGCGCGTAGAGGAGGACGTGACCGCCATCGCCGACTCGGGGTTCTCGCCGGTCTTTCTGCGAAACGCGACCGCGTTCGGGTTCTCGCCATGTCTGCGCGCCGACATCGTCCTCAACAATCTCGTCGGCGTCGCGATGCTGACCGGCACCGTGCGAGTGCTGTCGGACGGCACGCCATGGCGCCCACTGGTGCACGCCCGCGACATCGCAGCTGCATTCTGCGCCGCCCTCGTCGCGCCCGTGGACGTGATTCACTGCCGCGCCTACAACGTGGGGACCGAGGACAACAACGTCACCGTGGCGCAGATCGCGGAAGCCGCGGCCACGGCTGTCCCGAACTCGACCGTCGACGTCACCGGTGAGACAGGACCGGATCCGCGGTCGTATCGCGTCGACTTCAGCGCGATCCGGACGGCCCTCGAGGGATACGTCCCGCAGTGGACCGTCGTCGCCGGCGCTGTCGAACTGTACGAGAACTACGTCCGCTGGGGGCTCACGGAAGAGCTCTTCACTACTCGCTTCACCCGCCTGGCCCACCTGCGGGCGCTGCAAACCGCGGGTCGGCTCGACGCGTCGCTACGATTCCAGCGGGTCGGCGCGGGCCGTGACTGACGACGGTCGCGCGCGCGCCTCAGAGCGACTTCATCAGACTCGCCCAGCTCGCGGCGGCTGCATCCCGCGCGCTCACCGCCGACACCGGGAGCGGCCAGGCGATGGCGAGGTCAGGGTCGTCGTACGCAACCGCCAGGTCTTCTGCCGGGTCGTGCTCCCTGTCGATGCGATAACAGACGTCGGCGCAGTCGGTGAGGGCCTGGAACCCGTGCAACAATCCGGGTGGCACGAACAGATGCGCGAACGTGTCATCGTCGAGCGTGAACGCCTGCGTGCGTCCGAAAGTCGGCGACGTCCTCCGGATGTCGACGAGCACATCGTGGATCGCGCCATGCGCACATCGCACCAGCTTCGCCTCGCCGCGACCGGACCTGCCGTGCATTCCGCGGATCACCCCGCGCCGCGACCGCGATTGGGAGTCCTGGATGAAGTCCGCCGCACGAACCGGAGTCCCGTCCGCGACCACAGCATCGAAGAGCCGCGCGTCGAAAGTGCGCGTGAACAGGCCCCGCCCGTCCCGGAACGGGTCGGGCGTGAAGAGCACGACGCCTTCGAGTTCGGTGAATTTCGCCCGCACCCCACCATGGTGCCCCACGAGCCCCGCCGAAGTCGGCGTTTCCAGGCGTCCCCGTGGTCTCGATGATCTGCCGCGGGTGCTCTTCGTCCGACACGGTGCGGGTCCTCGATCTGGGGCGCACGCCCGCCGCGGACTATTTCCCGCCGCACTGGTCCCCCGTTGATCCGGCGGAGTCCTCGCACCCGTTGGCAATGGAGTTGTGCCTGCGGTGCGGACTCGCGCAGTTGGCGGACGACGACACGACGCCGGAGGAACCGCGGGGCGTCGAACCGCAGGCGCTGCGAAACCAGGCGGCCGCCGCAGTCGAGGCGGTCGCCGCATCGGGATTCCTCAACGGCGACAGTGTCATCGAATTCGGCAGTCCGCACGGTGGCAGCTGGCTGCAGTTACTCGCCGAGCGAGGATTTACCTCCCTGCCGGAGGGCTCCCCGGCCTCGGTGGTGCTGGACTGTTTCGGCCTGATGCACGAGCCGAATCAACGTGCGTCACTGCGGGAACGGGCGCACGCTACCGCAAGCGACGGAATACTGTTGATCCAATTCCATTCGCTCACCACGATCGTCAGCCACGGGCAATGGAACGCGCTGCGGCACGGACATTGTGCGTACTACTCGTTGACCGCCCTACGGCGGATGCTCAGGGATGTGGGGATGAACGTTTCGTACGCGTGGGAGTTCGACCTGTACGGTGGCACCGTCCTGGTTGCCGCCCGGCACGGCGTCCGGTCGGACACGTCGCACACCGTCCGCAGAATCCTCGCGGCTGAAAACGCCGTGGGGGTGTGCAAGCCGCGATCGATCCGCCACCTGCAGCGGGCCGCGGACGACCACGTCAGCTCGCTACGTATCTGGCTCGCCGCGATGGCAGGTCGCGGGCAACGCGTCTACGCATACGGTGCGGCGTCGCGGGCAGTTGCCCTGTTCAGCCGGGCGGGCGTCGACCGACGTGTGTTGCGCGCGGTAGCCGACGCGTCCCGCGCCAAGCAGGACCGGCGGATGCCCGGCACCGATGTCCCGATCATCTCCCCTGCGCAGCTGCTCGCAGACGACCCCGACGTGGTGCTGCTGACGGTCGCCGACCTGCTCCCGGAAGTGCAATCGCAGTTTCCAGGGTTGACCGGCAAATGGGTGGTGGACTTCGCTGACGGGGAACGTCAGCAGCCTGGCTGGAACAAGCTCCGCACATACCCCGCAGTCTGATAGCCGCTCTGCCACACCCAGTCGGCGGCAGAGATGTCCGCCGGGCTGGCCGCCATCATGACGTCCCCGCCGAAGCAGCGTTGAATAATGTACCGAGCCCGTGACACGTGCGGTGTGAACGTGACCACGATGACGCTGTTCCATCCGCCGGCCGTCGCGAGATCACGGAATGCCTTCGCTTCCCCGGCGGTGGTCGCGGGGTCGGGATCGAAGCAGACAACCGCAAACGCGAACTGCGCTCCGCAAAGTCGATCGAGCCACTCGTCGGATCCACCGCTCGGATCGGACAGCACCACATGCCCGGCGAGCCCTTCGAGGGCGAGGTCCAGTCCGTAGGTATAGCGCTCGTGGCCGGGCCCACCGAGAACCAGGATCGCATCCGCTCGGTGGAGCTCGTCGAGTTGCGGCTCGACATATGTCGGCACACCTGCAGCCGTCGCGCCGAGGACCGCGGCAACCACGCAGATGAACGGCCAGCGCAACCATCGAGCTGTACTGCGCACCTAGCGTTCCCCTCCCACGACGCGGCCGGCGATCGTGTGGACGGCCGCCCGTATCTCCGCGAAGGCGGATGGTGCGATCAACCGAAGGGACAGGAGGTAGGCGATCAGGAACGCCACACACTCCAGGGCTATCGACGCGAGTCCCACCGCGATCGACCGCTGGTCCGAGTGCACCACGTACCGTTCGAGTGGCGCGATCACCGCGAATGCAGCCAGCGAGGCGATCACTGGCGGGACCATCACCCGGGCTATCTCACCGCCCGATGCCCCGATCACCGAGCGCGCGAGTCCGAGCCCCGTGATCCCCACGACGATCGCCGCGCCGGAAACCGCGAGACCGACGCCGGCGAGACCGAGAGGTAACAACAGCAGCAGTAAGGGGACTCCGGTCAGCAGGCCCGCTGCGGTCATCCAATTCATGCGGCTGGATCGGCCGGCGCCCTTCATCGCCTCCGCGCTCACCGAGTTCATCGCCACGCCGAGTCCGATGCCCGCCATTGATGACACCGCCACTCCGGCGCCGCGCCAGGGCTCGCCGAGCAGCACCACGACAGCGGGCTCACCGACTGCGACCATCAGTGCCCCAGCCGGCATCGCCACCCGCCAGATCCAACTCAGAGCACGCAGGAAAGCGTCCTTGAAGCGCCGCGAGTCGGAGGAGATGCGGGAGAAGGCGGGAAACAGCACATACGAGCAGACCTGGACGATCGCCATGCCGGGGAGCAACGCGATCCTGCGACCATACCGATAGTTGCCGAGCGCAGCCTCGCTCAGCCCGCGGCCGATGATCGTCAACTCGACGACCTCCTGTGCCCGTGCGGCCGCGCCGTCCAGTAATAGCGGAAAGGAGAAGACCGCCATCTCGCGCCAGATCCGAAACGAGAACCGCCCACCGAACGGATGCCATCGGGACAGCCACCAACTTGCGACGATCCAGACGAGCATCGACGCATACGAGCCGATCACCAGGGACCAGACGCCGTACCCCAGCGCGGCGAAGACTATCGAACCCGCCGCAAAGGTGAGCCCCACGGCGGGATCCACGATGATCCGGCGCTTGAACTGAAAGCGGCGCTGCATCAGGGCATCCGGGACGCACGTGATTGCGATCAAGAACATCGAACCGGACATGGCAGCGGCCACCGTCCCGACCGCATGGCTGCTGAACACGCGCCCGATCAAGGGGGACACCGCCAACATGACCAGGCTCATGAGGATCCCCGTACCCAAGGTCACCCAGAACACCGTGGTGGCCGCATTCTCGACATCGTGCTCACGCTGAACGAGTGCCTGGGCCAACGTGCCGTGGGTGACGACCACCAGAAAGGTTGTCATCACGGTACCCGCCGCGAACACCCCGACGATCTCGGGGCTCAGCAGCCGTGCCAGCACCAACGTCTGCACGAACGTCACACCCTGCACGATCAGCAGACCCGCCGCCGCCATCGCGGCTCCGCGGCGGAGGATGCTGCTCAGTGTGCCGACCGAGGCGGTCCCGGGCGACGGTGCAGATCCCGAGTCACCACACTCCGGGGCGCGCCCGGGTGTCGACGAATCCACTGCGCCGCCTTCGTTCACGGCCGACTCACGGACTCGGTGCGCCGACCGATCGTGTGCCCGAGGGCAACGGTGACCCTTTGCTTGACCGGATGCAGCCTGCGCATCATGTCGGGAAAGAGCGATAACGAGCACGTCACCAGGGCGGCGCGGAGTGTGTGCCGCTGCGCGAACGCCGCTTTCGCCTCGACACGCGCCATGGCCAGGTTCCCTTCGAGCAGCGACCGTCGGGCCCGTCGCATCGCCTGGTGGTATCGCAACCGCCGTAAATTGCTCCGTAGCGCGTCCAGGTCCTCGGCCCGGCTCGTGGAGTGGGCCACCGTCTGGAACGACCGTTGAATGCGCCAATCGAACGCCTCGACCCCGGCGGGGTCCCGCGATACCGAGTCCTTCCGGACACGGCAGCGCGCGAGGCGCTCAGGGAGCATTCGGACATCGAATCCGGAATCGACGAGCCTCAGCCACATGACCACGTCCGCCTCGACTTCCTGTGTCGCGTGCTCGTACCCACCCACGGCGATCCACGCCTCGCGCCGAACCGCGCCCGTGTAGTAAGGGATGTATCCCGCGAGCATCTCGGTCAGCGCCAGAGGCTGCCCCGGATCCGATCGCGCCCTGAATCCGATCGAGCGCAGGTATCCCTTGGGTGCGCCACCGTGATCGTCGAACAGTAGAGCGTCACAACCGACCGCGTCGACGGCCCGGTCGGCGGCGAGTACCGCCCCCGTCCGCGCGCAGAAGTCCGGCATCAGCAGATCGTCGCTGTCGAGCACGCAGAAGTATTGTCCGCGCGCCAGGGCGGCGGCAGCCGTCACACCGCCCTCGTATCCGCGATTCTCCTGTCTTACCAGCCTGATTCGGCTGTCGGATGCGAAGGAACGGACAATCTCCGCGATCTCGTCGGAGCATCCGTTGTCGACAACGATCAACTCCCAGTCGGTACGGGTCTGGCGGCGCACCGACTCGATCGTCTGCGCCAGATACTCCTCCGTCCGGTAGGCGGTGGTCAGAAAGCTGAAGGTAGGGAGGGGGCGCGAGTCGCTCACCGTTACCACCCCAAACCCACATAACCTTCGCGCCGGCGACGCTCCTCGGCGCCAGGGAGCCGGACGAGGTCGACGACCGTGTGCTGCGCGCCCGCCCGGTTGACCGCCGCCACCATGGAGGGCTCCCTGGACCCCGCGATGAGCACCTCCGCGTGGTCGAGGACGGCGTCGGCGTCCTCGGTGAGAACCTCACCGATGTGCGGCAGTAGTTCCTCGATGAAGTCGCGGTTCGCGCCCAACAGCCTGGACAGTGCGACGTTGGGATCGCAGATCTTGACGTCGTATCCCTTGCCGATGAGTCGCTCGGCCAGCTCGACCATCGGGCTCTCACGCAGATCGTCCGTGCCGGGCTTGAACGACAGACCGAAGATGCCGATCCTGCGCTTACCCAACGCGATCACCTGGTCCACTGCCCGCCGCAGGTGCATCTCGTTCGACACCAGCACGTTCGCCAGCACGGGCACTTCGACGTCGTGGATTCGAGCAGTGTGCATCAGCGCGCGCACGTCCTTCGGCAGACACGAGCCTCCGAACGCAAATCCCGGACGCAGATAGGCGGCACTGAGATTCAGTTTCGTGTCGGCAAGGAAGATGTCCATCACGGCGTGTGAGTCGAGCCCCAGAGATGCGCAGATGGCTCCGATTTCGTTGCCGAACCCCACTTTCAGGGCATGGAAGCTGTTGTCGACGTACTTGACCATCTCGGCGACGGGGATCGGAACGCGGAACCGCGGTCCACCGAGCCCGTCGTACAAACTTGTCACCAGTCGCCCGCTGCGCTCGTCACTTTCCCCGACCACCGTCTTCGGCGGATTGAGGAAGTCGCGCACACTGCTGCCTTCGCGTAGGAACTCCGGGTTGACACAGACGCCGAAGTCGACACCCGCACGCTTGCCCGATGCACGTTCCAGACGCGGGATGAGTATCTCCGCGCAGGTACCCGGCACCATGGTGCTGCGATAGACGACGACGTGGAAGCTGTCCTTCCTGGCCAGCGCGGCGCCGATCTCGTCGGTCGCACGCTCGAGATAGCGGGTGGTCAGGCCTCCACCCGGTGCGGACGGGGTGCCGACACAGACGATCGTGACGTCGCTCGCGAGGACGGCGCCTGCCGGGTCGTCGCTGACGGTGAGCAGGCCGGATTCCACGACCTCCGCGATCAGTTGGCCGATCCGCTCCTCGAACACCGGGGTCTGGCCCCGGCGCAGGAATTCGGTCTTCGAGGGATTGATGTCTACCCCGACCACGGGGAAACCCCGGGACGCCAGGCATGCCGCCGAAACACATCCGACGTAGCCCAGCCCGAAGACGCTCAGGGCTATCCGCCGCGCGGATGGACGCATATGCAATTCGGTCGCGCTCATGACAACCGCCCAAACCAGTAGGAGTCTAGAAGTTTTCTAATGTGACCTATTCCATACTACGTCCCCGTTTTTCGTCATGGTTCCAATCGCATGGTTGATTTCAACCAGGTTTTCCGCGCCCCCATCGCGCCATCTCGCGGTGAGACATCCATCGCGAACCCCGACGGTGAGGTCTTCCGCCAACGCCATGCGTTCGTCCAGCGGGTTGAGCACAGTAGCGACCACGACCGGTACGTCGCCCGTGCAGTACCCACCGACCAACCATGCCGGCTCTCTCGATTCCAGCCGACGCGACCACCACCCGAGACCGAGCCGGGCGTCGCCTCGCACCTCGTACCGGATCAACTCGCTGCTGGCGCCGTGGACCAGCTGGAGAATAGGCTCTCCGTTGCGGCTGGCAAGGTGGCCCCCCTCGAGCGGTGTGACGTCCAGCGAGGGCGACAGCGGCCACGACGTGCGCACCTCGTGGCGGCCTCGGCCGGCGATGAGATCGACGACGAGGATGCTGCCCCGATCCGGCGGCGCGATGAGCCACCTCCGATGCACCACCGGCTGCGAGAGCCGACTGTAGCCACTGTGTTCGGCATCGACGACACAGCGCTCGAGGTCGACCGACCGCACCCGAACCCGGGCGTGCTCCGTCCACAGAAACGGCCCTCCGACGACCGACTGGTCCCGGCCGTCGACACACACGGTGGCATGAGCGCGAGTACCCCGATGAGCAGCGCGCCAGTCGGGGTGCCGGTAGTAGCTGCCGGTGCCGGGGTCGCCGATCACGTCGTCGCCGTCGATGCTCAGCGTCACTGCGAGGGCGTCGGCGTGCCCGTGTGCAGCTAGCGAGAGGTAACCGAGCGGCCCGACGTCGACAGTCAGCCGGCGCGCGCCGGCGCGCAGCACGACGAGACCGCCGTGCGGGGCGTAGAAGCTACGAGGACCAGGTTCGGGGAAGGACTTCACCCCGGAAACCGGTTCTGTGCGAGCGTAGTTCACCCAGGCCGCCGACAGCGTCGAGCGGCCCACCCGGCGCGCCGCCGTGTTGCGGGTCACCGCGCCCACCGTGCCGAGGTGATCTCGGGCTGTGCGCACCGGCTCCGCGCCGAGCCGGAGCGCGAAGCCCTCGTCGTCGTCGCCGTAGTGCGGCTCCGGGTCACGATCACCGACGAGCGCTGCGATGAAGTCCGCGCTCCGATCGACGGCGGCGATCAACTCCGGGGGTGGTCGACCGTCACGAAGTGTCAGCAACGCTGCCACGGTGAGAAGCAGTTCCGACGTGAAGATCTGATATCCCATTGCCTGCTCGGCGCCTGCACCATCGGGCAGGATCTGCCGCCCGGCCTCGGCCGACAATACGCGGATCGCGTCCTTCTCCCACGACTCGGCACGGGCCAGGTCCGGCAGAAGAATTGCCACTGTGGCCAGGCCTGCCATTTCCCCTACCAGATGATTGTTCGCCGAGCTGAACCGTGAACGCTCGTCCCAGCAGCGACGGGCAGACTCGGCGAGCACGCGGACGACGACCCGAAACCGCTCGGTCGTCAACGCCGGCGAATCCCGCAGACCCTGGAGTGCCACCGCGATCGAGATCGAGCGGACGCCCGCCTCGAAGGCACCGCGCCATCCGATGCCGATGCCCGGTGGATTCTGCTCGATCCACGAATCGAGTTGACGAAACGCCGCGTCCCCGAATCGCTCCTCACCGGTGAACAACCACGCTTCGGCGAGCCAGGTCAGATGTTGGAGTCTATTGAGCTCCCAGATCCACTTCGGATCACCATCCGCGGTGCGGTGGTCGATTCTGGATGCGGGCACGACAGGCCATCCGACTTTCGAATGCGGGTCGTAGTGCCAGTCGATCGGCTCCGGCAGCGTCACTTCCGGGTAACCGAAGTAGGCAAATCGCCCACCGGCCACGCGCTCGGCAGCCGCGATCACCTGCTCGACCCCGGCCGGATGTTCCCGCGCGATGACGGCGGCCCGGCCGCGGTCCAGAAGTATGGGCCGACCGGCGCATTCCCGGAATCTCGCCAACGCGGCGTCCCAGTCCGCCTCCGGCGTCCCGAACAGATCTGCGTCACTCGCCGCACCGCGCCCGCCGTGTGAAATCAGGCTCCGGCCCGCTCGACTCGCACGCCACGCCACCTCGCGCGGGCTCATCGACTGCAATCGGTGTACATGCCACAAGAGTTGACTCACAGCGCCCTCCATGCGGATACGAGATCCTCATCCGGCAGGTGACAAGGTGGCCTCGAACGTGTCAAGCTGACTCGGTGCCCGGCACTCTCGCCTCCCGGCGTTTCGGCCGCCTCCGGTTCGCCCTGACGACGGTCGTTACGGCCGTTGGACTGACCGTCGCGTGCGCTACGCCCGTGGACGAGCGTCCCGCGCCCGCGCCCGCTACCGGCGATCCCCACTCCCTGACGTTCCCCAGGACCGCAACGTATTTCCTGAATCAGCAAGATCTTCCGCCCGTCGAGGAGCTCGCTCGATACGACGTGGTGGTCATCGACAACGAATGGGCGAACCGGAAGCCGCACGAATACTTCGACGAGCTCCGGCACGCCAATCCACGCCTCCGGTTGTTCGCCTACGTGAACGTGGTCGACCATCCCGATCAACTCGGAACGGAGGCGTACTGGGCCAACCGATACGCGCTGTGGCAGTTCGACCAGAACGGCGAAAGTGCGTTCCCGGAACCATGGCTGGCGCACACGATGGACGGCACGCCCGTCAGCGAGTGGCCGGAGTCGACGATGACCAACCTCACGGACCAGGCGCCGCGGATCAACGGCCAGATCTTTGCCGAGTATGCCGCGAACTGGGTGGTGGATGACGTCTGGTCCGCGGGGGTGTGGGACGGCATTTTCCTCGACGTCTGGGGCGACCGGATCTACAGTGCGGATCGAGATCACTGGGACATCGATTCCGATGGAACCGACGAACCGGACGATTCGATCTACGGGTTCGGAAACCCCTGGGAACGCGGCGTGAACCTGGCCGAGCAGACCATCCGGCAACGAATTCCGGACGCGATCCTGATCGCGAACGGCGACCGGACACTGCTGACGCACCAATTGGACGGCCGGGCGTGGGAAAAATTCGCAGACCCGCGCGCCGACCGGAATCCCATGTTCGACATCGAGCAGTATGTCAGCCTGACCGCCGAAGGCGACCACCGCCGGCCCGGCCTCGCGATGACGATCGACAAGCTGGGTGCCGCACCGCATTCGGCACAGGATTTCCAGCGTGCCCGGTACTTTTTGGCGGCGACGTTGCTCCAGAACGGATTCTGGGCGCCGATGGGCGCCGACTACGACGAGCCGGCCTACTTCGACGAGATGGACGGTGGCGGACTCGGCCCGGGGTACCTCGGGCATCCACTGGTGGCCGACCCGTCGCCGGCTGTCCTCAACGATCCGTACGCGAACGGGGTCGGGTCGCTGGGCAACGGCCTCTTCCGTCGCGACTTCGAGCACGGAACCGTCCTGCTGAACACCGACGACAAACCGCGAGAAGTGCAACTCGAGAATCCCTTTCGGCGACTTCAGGGCGTCCAGGATCCGAGCACCAACAACGGGGACACCGTCACGTCGGTGACCCTCCAACCGAGCGACGGTCTCGTGCTCTCGAGCGAGAACCCATGACCGCATTCGGTCGTTCATCGCCTCACGCGCTCGGCCGCGAAGAGCCGAGCGTAGAAGTCCGTGAGTGCCCGGCGCGACGTCTCCCACGACAACTGCTGCTCGACACGTGCCCGGCCCAGTTGGCCCATCCTGTGACGTTTCTGCGGGTCCCGTAGCAACTCGTCGATCCCCGCTGCGAAGGCTGCCTCGTCGTTGGCCGGGGCGTACACAGCGGACTCCCCCGCCGACACTCTCGACTCGGCGAGCTCGAACGAGACGAGTGGGCGACCCATCGCCATGTATTCGACGACCTTGTTCATCGTCGACACATCGTTCAACGGATTGCGTGGATCCGGTGCGAGACAGACATCTGCGGTCGACAGGCATCGCTGCACGAACTCGTCGGGGACCCGGCCGGTGAATTCGACCATGTCTGTGAGTCCGAGCTTCTCGCTGAGGGCCACCATGTCGTCGAACGAGTCTCCCGCTCCCATGAATATGCAGTGGAGGTCGTCCCGCCCGATCCCGTCCCGCAGGTGGGCGAGGGCACGTAGCGCATAGTCGACGCCGTCCTGCGGGCCCATCACACCCAAGTATGCCGCCAGATACCGCTTGCTGCGCTTCAGGTTCGGATCGGGGTCTCGGCAGACGAACCGACTCAGATCGGGCGCGCTCCGAACGACGGTAACCCGCTCCGGTGGCAGATGCCCGCGCTCGAGGGCAACCCGCCGGTAGCTCTCGTTCGTCGAGATCACCGCGTCAGCGGAGGCCAGTGTGAGCCGTTCCAGTAGCCTGGTCGCCCAATAGAGGATCGGACCGCCTCGGGGAAATCGGGACAGGAAGAGTTCGGGCACCAGATCGTGGTGATCGAACACGAACTTGGCACCGGCCGGGCGAAGAAGCGTAGCGACGAGGAACAGCAGATCCGGCGGATTGCAGGCGTGGACGGCATCGACCGGATCATCACGCCTCACCCGGAGAGCGAGTCGCGTGGTGTGCCACAACGCCAGACCGTACTCCCGCAGATAGCCCAACGGCCCCCCTTCCGCGGCACGAAGGGGATAGCGGAGAATGCGGACCCCGTCCAGCGTGACGTCCGGCTCGCAGTCCTGGGTGGCCCCCATCGGGCATATCACTGTGACGCGGTACCCTGCCTCGACCAACGCGCTGCTCTCCTGCCACACCCGGCGGTCGAACGGTACCGATAGATTCTCCACGAGAATCAGAATGTGACGACTCATCGCACCTCCACCACTTCCGTGAGCAGGCGCTCGAATCCTCGCGCCGTGTCTTCGATCCGGTACTGCTGTTCCGCCCGTGCACGCCCCGACCGTCCCTGCCGAGTGCACAGTCCCGGATCCGCGGCCAAGGAAATGAGCCGTTGCGCCATCGCATGTGCATCTCCGACCGGCACCACATAACCCTGTTCGCCATCGGTGACCATGTCTCGCAGGCAACCGCAATCGGTGACGACGAGCGGCACGCCTGCGGCCATGGACTCGATCGCGATGATCGGCACGCCCTCATGCACGGACGACAGACAGGACACATCGAGCCCTGGCAGGAGTTGTTGCACGTCCCGCCGCACTCCCATGAACCGCGTGCGGCCCGAGATACCGAGTTCGGTGGCGAGAGTGCGTAACTCATCGTCGCGTTCGCCGCCTCCGATCACGACCAGCCGTACCCGGACACCGGACGCCGCCACGGCCGAAATCGCTTCGAAGAGCACCTGGTGCGCCTTCTGACTGCTGAGCCGGCCGACGATGCCGACAATGAAGTCCTGCTGGTCGAGACCGAACGCGGCCCTGGCACGCTCACGGTCGGCGTCACGCGGCAACGGCGGCAGCACTATCCCGTTCGGAATCACCACCTCGCGCGTGCGTCGCCACGCGAAGCGTCCTACCCCTTCTTCCCGGCGCAGGTACTCGCCCTGTCGCGGGGCGAGCAGGACGAGCGCATCGGACAGCCACAGCGTCTCCACGGTGGAGCGCGGCAGGCAGCGCTTGCCGACCGACGTCAGGTCCATGTCGTGGGCCGCCACGATATTGGCACGTACTCCCGCGATCCGTGCCGCAATTCGCCCCAGCGCCAGCGCCGCTCGATGATGATGAGTAACCAGCACCGCGTCGGTACGATCACGTCGCAGGCTGCGGATCAACCGCGGCAGGGTTCGAACGTCGTAGCGACCCGAGCGCTCGAGCACTTCGACGTCGAATCCCGCCCTCCGAAACTCCTCGCCGAGCGCCCCAGCCTCGCGCAGACAGATCAGGCGCGGTCGTACCACCCGCGGATCGAGATTGCGGAACAGTTCCAGCATCAGGAGTTCGACACCCCCGACGAACGTCAGGTCCAAGACCAGGCTGAGCCGGATGGGTCTCGCCCCGCGAGGCGGGCACCGACCCGCCACCTCCTCGAGTGCACGTTCACTCTCGGCTACGCTGGCGCGCAGGCTGAACTCGGACTCGACTCGCGTCCGCGCCGCGAGGCCCATCTCCCTGGATTTCTCGGGGTCCGTCAGCACTCGCAACAGCTTCTCGGCCAGTGCCGTCGGCGCACGCGGGGGCGCGAGGAATCCGGTCACCCCCTCCGAAATCATCTCTGGAACGCCGCCGACTGCGGTACAGACCGCCGGCCGCCCTGCGGCCATCGCCTCGAGCAACGCCATCGGGAAACACTCCACGCTGTACGAGCTCAGGACGAAGACGTCCATCACTCCGAGCAGATCCCTCACATCCGGACGGGAACCGGTGAACACCACACGGTCGGCAATGCCCAGCTCACCGGCCAGCCGTTCCAGATCGCCTCGCGTCGGCCCATCGCCGACGACCAGGAACTTCGCGTCCGGCAGCTCGTCGACGACCAGCCGTGCGGCGCGCAACAGCGTGGCATGGTCCTTCTCGGGTCGCAGCGCGGCAAGGATTCCCACCACTCGGTCGCGCGGCCCGATCCCGAGCTCCGCGGCGGCGGCACGATCTCCCCTCGGATCGAACTCTGCGGGATCCACCCCGTTGTGGATGATTCGGATCTTGCCCGGCGGAATGTGCAAATCGTCTACCAGATAGGGAACTTGCAACTTCGCCACACCGAAATACGCGCTCGTGACCGGCGCGAGCGCGCGGTCGACGATCCGCCGAAGGACACTCCTCGTGGTGGTCTCACCGCAGTTGTGCACCCACACGACCGTCCGTGGAACTCGCGCCAGGAAAGCAGCGATCCGACCGAGGGCCTCCGCATTGAAGCCGCGCACGATCATGATGTCCGGGGCGATCCTGCGCGTCTCCCGCACGAGGTCGCACAGCGCACCGACCGCCTGCAACTTCGTTCGTCGCAACGCCAGGGCGGGAACATCCCCGGCCGCCAGGGCCGGAAACAGGTCGCCCTCGCTCCCGATGCAGATGACGCTGGGTTCGAACCTCTTTCGGTCCAGCCGGGGAAGCAACGTGACAGCATGCCGCTCCGCTCCTCCGACGCGGAGGTCAGGCACCACACACAACACCCGCAGGGGGCGATCGGCTGTCATCGCCGCACCTCGCGGTAGAGGGCATCGAAACGGCGCCAGACGACGTCGACGTCGAACTCGGCTCGGATGCGTTGCAACGCCTGGGATCCGAGCCTGATGCGCGCATCGTCGTCGTAGACCACACGACGCAATGCGTGCGCGAGTGCGTCTACGTCGTCAACCGGAACCAGCACCCCGCAGCGGTCGTCGATCAGTTCGGGGATGCCTCCTACCGCGCTGGCTACGACACACAGTCCGTGGGCCATCGCCTCGAGTATCGCCATCGGCTGGCCCTCGTTGTGCGACGGCAGGGCCAGTACCTGGGATGTTGCCAACAATTCGGGTACCCGATCCGGAGCGAGCCATCCGAGCACCGTGACGGTGCTACCCACCGACAGCTCATCGACCCGGTCCCGCGCACGCTGCACTTCGCCGTCACCGGCGAGCGTCAGTCGCGCACGCCCGTTTCCGTCGCCGATCATCTTCGCCCACGCGTCGAGCAGTGTGAAGGCCCCCTTGCGATCGCCGATGCAGCCGAGGAAGAGAACGTGCACCGGTTCACTTCCGGACGGCTGCCGTACCGGATGGCATGGCCGGACCGCATTGGGAACAGAGACGACGTACGCCCGCGGCGCAATCCGCTCGAGCCGCTCCGCCCACCGGTCGCCGAGTGCCACTACCACGTCCGCACCGGTGAGCGTGGCGCGGATGAGCGCCTTCATGGGGCGCGGCGATCGGCCGTAGAACAGATGGAAGTCGGAACCGTGCACGTGCATCACGATCGGCACCCGGAAGATTCGACAGATCCAGGCGAGGATGGCCTTTCGGATGAAGCTGCCGGCGACGGAGGTATGAAGGTGAACCACATCCGGCCGGTCGAAAACCAGAGCAGTCACGAACGCGCCCAGCCCCGTCACGAACGCCACGATCTTCGTGGCGACCGTGCCGTTCCGGTGGGTACCGACATGGCGAACATTCCACAGCTCCCACAGCGGAGTAGCTTGCATCGTTCGGACGAAACTCGCTATTCCGCCCCGGGTGGATGTGCTGGTCGACGCCCACAGGGCCCGCTGCCGGTTCATGCGCGTTCCTGTGCTGGAACCGATTCAGGCGCGTGTCGATGCGGACCAGGTGTCAACTGATCCGCGGGAAGTCGATCAGCCCAGCCGATGACGATTCCGACGAGCAGCATCACGACCGCGTTCGGAAAGTCGAAGAACCGTAGGTCGACCGTGAGGCCCGCGATCACGAGCACAACGAAGGCCATGATCGCCACCAGCGCAAGACGCTTCCCGCACAGGCCGTCGGCCGGCAGCACCCGGTATGCGTGGAAGAGACCGCAGGCCAAGAGGAGGAGGACGGCGAGCCAGAGAGCCAACCCGAGTAGTCCCAGTTCCGCCGCGATTCCGAGCTCGTTGAAATGGGACGCGATTCCGAAGCCGCGAATCCATGGCACATCCGGCGCCCACCGCTGGTGATGGTACGTGTTCATCGCGGTGAAGCGCCCGATTCCCCACCCCGCCAACGGTTTCTCCTGAACTGCCCAGATCGCCGTTTCCGCAGTGTTGAGCCGATCCTGCAGTTCGTCGGGTGATCCGACACCACCCGCGGAACGATCGCTGCTGGTGAAGGCCGACCATTTGATGGCCACGGCGGCCGCCACGACCGCACCGGTCATGACGAACCCGGTTCGAAACCCCTTGGCAGACGCTGCTCCAATCAACACCACCACAGCGAATGCCAGCCAGACGACTCGTGTGTGGGTCAGATAGACGCCGTATGCGGACGCTACCGCGATAGCGATGGCCAGAATCCGGCTCCACCGGGGTTCACTGCGCGTTGCGGCGAGGAGGAGCGCCACGATGAAGCCGAGGATCAACACCACGCCGTTGACCACGGGCTGGTCGAAGATGCCGACGGCTCGCCCCTCCCAGCTCGGAGACTCGACTATGTAGCGGGGCCAGACGAGTGCGGTCGGACCATGAAACTGCAGAATGCACATCGCAGCCGAGTAAGCCCCGAGCAACAGGATCGTCCACAGAAGTAGCCGGACCGCAGACACTCGGTCGAATGTGTACCGCCCCACGAGAAACACCGTGAACGGAATGATGGTGCCGGTCAGTACGAATCGCGGTACGGAGAGTTCTGCGCCGGACACGGGGACGACGGAGCCGTACTGGTGTGAGGAGAACATCGACATCACGTTCCAGGTGACGTAGAGAACCATTGCACACTCGATGGCGCCCAGACGCGGAGCGCGGTCGATGCCCCGGGCAATCCAGATCGCCCACGCGGCCACCACCCCGAGGTACGCCAGGACGAAGGGATCCACCGGCAGGATGCTGGGTAGGGCGACCCGGAGGAACGTAGTGACCAGCAGCAGAAGCACAGCGACCACCGGATCGCGCAGCCCGGCGAAGACAAGTGCACTGCCGACGGCGCCGAGCAGGAGAAGCACACCGAAATGAGTCGGTACCTTCGCGGCGGCTGCAAGCACGATGAGCACAGCCACGGGGAACACTGCGCCCGCCATCCATCGGAAGGTCGATCCACCCGTGGACGAGATACTGGTGGGGTCGGCGAGGGGCGGTGTCCGTCTCATTGTCGTCAGGTCACGGACGCGCGGTCTGATCCGGAGTGGACTCGCGGACCTGCACGAGGTCGGCGGTATCCAACGCGTCCGAGTCCGCCGACTCGTCCAACTCGACCGATGGCGGGATCGGCGCACTGCGTCGCGTGCATCGAGGATCGATGATGACGGCGCCGAGCAACCTCGACTCCACCTGCCCGAGCAGCCGACATGCCTCCATCGTTTCGGGGACCCGCGTGCTGCGCCTTTCGACCACCAGCACTACCGCGTCTGCTGCCGCGCAGATCACCTGCGCTTCAGCTGCTTCCGTGATCGGCGGAGCCTCGACGACAACGACGTCAGCGATACTGCGGGCCTGTTGGAGCAGGTTGCCGAACCGCTCACGGGTGAACAGCGCGTAGGGATCACCGTTCCCCGTTCCGCTCGGCATCTCCGGTATCTCGCCGGGTACCACGTCCTGGATGAACCCGGCGATCGCAGGTGGGGTGACCGGGGCGAGGAAATCCGCGACGCCCGGAGCTTCATCGACATTCGTTGCGCGCTCGGAACCGTGCAGATCCGCCCGCACGATCAAGGACCGTTCGCTCTGGATCGCCCTGTGCTCGGCGATTGCCCGCGCAACCTGTGCAACGCCCTCCGTGGGCCGCGGCGCGGTCACCACAATCGTTGCCGGGCGGGGAAGATCGGCCAAACCGACGATGTTTGCCAAACGTCGGAATTGTGCCTCACGACGCTGTTCCGCCCGAGGTTTCCCGCCACGCGGGACCTCGACCAGCGTGTCCACGCCGACCTTCGCACGCACGTCGTCGGCGGTCGTGAGGCGTTTCGACACCGCGTCCAGCGCGAGAGCTGCAACGCACCCGAGTATCAAGCCGCCGAACAGCCCGAGCACCGCGTTCCGCGCCAGAGACGGGCTCTCCTCTGCGACGCCGGCGGCGAGCTGCTGGTCCTGCAGCTCGTTCGTCGTGTCCAACTCGATCGCGGTGATCCGGTCCTGGAGCTGCGCCATTGCGACGGGGTCCGCTTCGGGGGTTGCACGCTGCTCGTCGAGTTGCTTCCTGAGCTCCTCGAGGGTGTCGGCTCTACCGGCAAACCTGACGGTGTTGACATCGTCTCGGAACGCCCCGGCCATTGCAGTTGCCGCGGATGCCGCGGTCTCGGGGTCTTTGGCTGTGGCGTCGATATAGAGGATCGGACTCGCGGCGGCTGTGCTGGCCGCGAAGGCTACGTCGTCGGGGACGCCTGCTCGAGTTCGGATCCGTTCCTGGTAGGGCCCGTTGTTGAAGTAATCGACGTACCCCACCACGAGGATTGCGTCCTGTTCGGGAGCCCGGCCCGGCGAGGAGACGATCAACGCCGCCCTCCCCGTATAGCTGGTCCCAGCTTCCTTCGCAGCCACGACCCCTCCGAGGACCGCCAGCGCCGCGATGAGGACGACCAACACACGACGGCGCCAGATACGCTCGAGCTGAACGTTCAATGTGCTGGTCATGTGCCCCTCCACCATCAGGTTGCGGAGAATCGCGCGTCCCCGCTGAGATGTCGGGCCGACTCGGCACGCCATGGTTCGACCCACGGCGCCGACCCGAAATGTCGACTAAGCGATTTTCCCGACCTGGAGATTAATTTACTCCATAGAAGAGTACCTGCGGTATGGTTTTGGCGGATTTTTCATATTTGACGACTGGCACACGCGGCCGAGTATCATCAATCGCCAGAGGTGAGATCGTTGGATCTTCCGAAAACAAGAGTTGCAGTCGTCGCGGCCGCCAGGTTCCACCTCCGGCCGCTCCGCCGGATTCATCTTGCACGCCGGACCCCGGCCTTACGCCTCGGCCCGGTAGAAGTCGGCGGGCACGAAGTGGCGCTCCGTTCGCCGCGGCTGTCCGACGCAACCGCCTGGCGGGAAATTCGGCTGCGAGATCAGCGTCTGATCGAACCGTACTGGGTCAGTTCTGCACTGAGCTGGCCGGAGCGCCACACCGAGACGGTGTGGGTCGACGAATGCCTGCAGTCACGAAAGGCCGCTCGTGCCGGCCTCGCGCTGCCGATGGTGGTCGAGATCGACGGGCGCTTTGCGGGTCAATGCAATCTCGAGCGCATCGACGTGCGCACCAAGACCGCAGAGTTGGGAATTTGGCTCGACGCACGGGTAACCGGCAAAGGCGTGTGCTCAGTCTTGGGCGTGCTACTCGCGGACCACGTGTTCGGCACATTGGGACTACGCCGAGTCACCGCGCCCATCTGCGTGGACAATGCTGCGGCTGCGAAGCGGGCTGAGCGCGTGGGCATGAGACGTGAGGGCACAATGGTCAGCTTCCTCGACGTCGGCGGCCGCCGTAGAGATCACGACATGTGGGCGATCACGTCGGATATGTGGGCGCAGGCCTCGAACCGGGGAGACCCACGTCCCGACAACATCCAATATTGACGACACCCTGACCACCGCATTCGTCAGCGCATGACTCGACCGGAACACGAATGGCGCGTTAGCGTTCCGTTGCCCGGCGCGGGTGCTCCGACTCTACGAGCGCATACATGCGCTCGAACGCCCGCCTACTCGCAGACACCTGCTTGCGTGCCGCCGCACGCAGGTCGGAACGCAAGTGCGGAGCCGCCAGCCACATATCGCGAATCGCGTGTATGAGTCGTTCCTCGAGCCCGGCCTCAGAAAGCTGCACCAACTCGACGCCGCCGGGGAACATCCCGCTCAGACCACCGAGTTTGTCGTCGTAATAGCGCGATGTGGACAATCCCACCACCGGAATACCTTGGGCAAGAGCGAAAACGGCAACGTGGTATGCGCCGGTGACGAGCACCCGGCACCGCGCCACTTCGGTCACCAGATCTCGGGCGCTGGCGAAGCGCCCCAGTATGGGTCTCACGACCGGAAACCCGTCGACCAACGGCATCGTCGAGCGACGATCCTCGGCCTCGTACTCGGAGACGATCAGCGGAACGAGACCAGCATCGACGCTACCAGCGAACTCCCGGACCACACGTCCGACGACATCTTGTGCACCGTCGGTGACCTGGGAGTATCCCGCAACGCGAAGGCATACCCCGATGTCTGTCCCGATAGGGTCCGATCGCAAGTCGTAGGCCAGTTCCACGGCATCGTCGCCGGTGACCACGATCCTCTCGGAGGACACGCCGAGCGACCGCAGGAGCGCCGGGCCTCGCACTCCCTCTCGGACCGCGATGAGATCGACCTTCGGCAGGACTTGCGAGGCATGGGCGACGAGGTGTTCACCCGTGAGCGGTCCAATGCCCTGACCACACATCGCGGTCGGTATGTGCAGGTCAGCCGCGCGCTCGAGCAGATCGAGGGTTCGGTGGGCCTGATAGGGATCGACGTCGGTCATGTAGCCACCGCCCATGGCGATCACGAGTGAGGCATCGCGGACGGCCGTCGGAATGCGCGGAATGCGCCCGCTGTCGTCGGGCACGGCGACCGACCCGCGGAGGGAGTCACGAACCCTGCGCGCGTAACGCCGTGGACGATCCGAGGCAGCCCACCAGCCCTCCGACACCGGGCCGACCAGTTGGGGACCGGCATACGCGGGTAATTGCCACCATGGTCCGGATCGCGCCCATCTGCTCCCACGGCGATAGGTGACCGGCTCGGCGCTCGGAGCGAACGCGCGCAACAACGACGGTGCATAGGTCAGGACGCCGAGCCGCGCACCGGGCCATCGCTCGCTCAATCTCCTGACGGTGACGTCGAGGATGGCGAGATCACCTCTATTGGTGAGCCAGTACTCCCCGTTCTCGATCAGTACGCGCAGAGCCGAACTGTCGATGCCCGTCGAGTCGGCCTCATAGTTCGCCATTACTGTCCTTGAAGAGTCCGGAGAAATCGGATATGGCTACAGTCTCGCGCGACAACGCTGGGCCGACAACAGTCTCGTCAGATGCAGCCGGCGAAAGATTTCCGATCGACGCCGCTTGCGAGTGCACCCCGACGGGGAGAGACTCGTGTCGACAGTACCGCACAACGTGAAGGCACTGCACACCCCACACCCCGGAGTTCGGCTATGTCGAATGCACGCGACGACGGCTCGGCCCGCCCGTCGTTCACACGCTCCAACGAACTGCAGTCCCGCCTGAACCGATTGGTCCCGGGCGGCGCACACACCTACGCGCGCGGTCCCGACCAGTATCCGGACTTCATGGCGCCCGTTCTCGTCCGCGGTTCAGGCGCCCGTGTATGGGATGCGGATGGAAACAACTTCATCGAATACGGCATGGGTCTGCGGTCGGTGACGTTGGGGCACGGCTACCGTCCTGTCACGGACGCCGTATGCGCAGCGATCGCCGACGGAACGAACTTCAGCCGGCCGACCGAGCTCGAACTGCACGCCGCGGAGGACTTCCTCGAACTGGTTCCTGCAGCAGACATGGTGAAGTTCGCCAAGAACGGATCGGACGTCACCACCGCCGCGGTCCGCCTCGCCCGGGCGGTGACGGGTCGCGACATGGTGGCCATCTGCAATCAACCGTTCTTCTCGGTCGACGACTGGTTCATCGGCACCACAGCGATGAACAGTGGCGTCCCCACCGACACCGGCGCGAAGTCCGCCGGTTTCGCGTTCAACGATCTCCCTTCGCTCACCGCACTCTTCGACCGGAACGACGGTCAGATCGCCTGCGTCATCCTCGAAGCTGCGACCGCAACGGCGGAGCCGGAACCGGGCTTCCTCCAGGGTGTCCGCACCCTCTGCGACCGGCACGGCGCACTGCTGATCTTCGACGAGATGATCACTGGATTCCGCTGGTCGGCCGGCGGCGCACAATCGCTCTACTCGGTCGAACCCGATCTGTCGTGTTGGGGAAAGGCCATGGGCAACGGTTTTCCGATATCGGCCCTCGCCGGTAAACGTGAGTACATGGACCTAGGAGGTCTGAATACGGACCGAGAGCGCGTGTTCCTCCTGTCGACCACGCACGGCCCGGAGCGCGGCGGACTGGCAGCCTTCCGAGCGGTCGTTCACGCCTACGCCACCGAGGACCCCATATCTCACATGGTGCGGTCGGGACAACGCTTGGCCGAGGGTGTCAACAGGGCCGCGGCAGAGCTGGGCATCGCAGACTACGTCCAAGTGATCGGACGACCATCCTGCCTCGTCTTCGTCACCCGAGACCCCGAACGTCAACCATCGCAAGAGTTCCGTACGCTCTTCCTCCAGGAATTGCTGTCGGGTGGAGTGCTCGGCCAATCCTTCGTCACATCCGCAGCGCACACCCCGACGGACATCACCCAGACCCTCGAGGCAACCCGGGGTGCACTCGAGATCTACAGCAGAGCGATCGAATCCGGGGGTGTGACGGGATTCCTTCACGGGCGGCCGGTCGCCCCCGCCCTCCGCCGGTACGCCGCACCCCGCAGGATCAGCGTTGCAGACTAATTCGTCAGCGACAGAATTGATTTCGACGAATGCTCCAACCATCGATACCACAGCAGCTGAACCACATTGATACTTTCCGCCGGGAGTGACTCGACAGAAACGAGTTCTACCCGTCGGTGCGCATCACGCGGCGAACGCCGAGACTACCCGTTGCTCGACACTCGGAGACCACGCCTACGCGCGACGGCACCCTCGGGGACATCGCAATACCGAAAAGCGCTCTGCGAAAATAGAATCGGTATCCGAGACGCTGCGAAACCCATCCTCGCCGCGCCGGCTCGATTCCGCCGAATCGCCCATCGTCTGCGGACCAACCGCGTCGACACGACCTACTCCACACAAGCACTCGAGGATCCCACCGCGCGACAAGGCGGGCACGTACGATCTGCGTGGACCGCTCTGATATCCGACCGCACAGTCGCCGGCAAACCCCTTGTACCGACATTCGACGCACGCCGGAGACTGCTCGCCGGAAGACCTGGTACACCGCATTCCCGACCCCGGACCGTCCCGCGCAAGCACGGCTACCGGGAAGGGTCGGACGCATCGACCTAATGCGTGGCTTTCCGAATGCTGTGTTGGTGAACCTGCTTTGTTGTGAGTCGACGCGTTCGTCTCAGCCGCGGCTCCGCGGATGTCTACACTGTAAAACGTAAGTCGAATCTCCGTCCTCGAGTGATACGTCCTGGTCAGAGGTCTCGGCCGGGAACCCTCACTTCACTTCACACAGGAGGTCTCGATCGACATGTCTCAACCACCGGGCGAGCCTTCGAAGGACTGGCCCCCGCCAGAAGACCGAGACAGAGTTCACTGGAAAATCGAACGAGGACTGCGCGAGGAACTATTGGCCAGCACCCCCGACACGCGCGAGTCCGTCACTCGAGATGTATACAACCGTCTGTTCGAGGAGGTTCCCTGGCATAAAGCGCACGTCACAGACGCCGCTTCCGAGGAAGCCTTCGAAGAAGGCTGGTTCCAGCAGTACGGGGCGCTGACTCGGCCGACTGACACTGTGGTCGACGTAGGTTGCGGGAGAGGAGGTCTTATTCGGCGATTCGCGCCGGCCGTGCGCGAATGCATCGGCATCGACGCCTCGGACGCGATGGTGGAACTTGCGGACCAAGAGCGACCGGCCAACGCACGCTTCATGGTCGGTAGCGTGCTCGACCCACCACTGCCGCCATCCTCGGCCGATTTCGTGATAAGCCGTCAGGTCATGGAGCACCTGCACCCTGACGATGTTCCCGAACACCTCGCCGCGGTTCTGAAGATCTTGCGGCCGGGAGGGCGCTTTCTCATCGAGACACCCAGCCGACTGACCGGTCCCTGGGACATTTCGCGCGGCTTTACTCCTGTGGCCACAGGGTTTCACCTGCGGGAATACACCAACGGGGAGTTGGGCGCCATGCTGCGCGACGCCGGCTTTCGGCGCGTGCGCAGTCGCGCCGTGCCAAGTCGGATGTTGTTACACCTCGGCAGGGCGAAGCGTCACGCGTACGTACCGGTCGCAGTCAAGGCGATCATCGAGCGTCCGTTGCAGGCGGCTCCGATCTCCGTTCGCACGAAACTCGCCGGCCCTCTCTCGGTCCGTGAAGTCCTCTTGATTGCCGAGCGTAAATAACTTGCGCCTCAGTGCAATGCGGTCGGCCGCCGGTGCGGAGTGACCCACAATCTGTGGAGCGAACACCGGGCACCTTCTACAGTGCCGCCTGGTCGGTGGCGCACCGGAATCCCGTGTGGAACACGACACCGGTGGGTTGCATAGGTTGCCGGTAGTAACCCTCTTTGTAGTAGACGGTGCTCGTGCCGGGAATCAGCGTGCGGACGAAGTACGTGTCGGCACCGTTGGTGAACGTCTGCGGTACGCCGTTGAGCCACAGCTTGATCCAGCCTGCGGTGTCCGATGCCGACCAATTGATCTGCATCTTCACGTCATGCCACCGACCCACGTCCAGGGGTATCTCGAAGAGGGTGAGTGTCTCCAGATAGGCGCCGGGCACGGACTGCTTCTGGACGATCAGTGACCAGTAGCCGTTCCGCTGGCCCACAGACCATGCGACCGGGGGACTTCCGACGCCGACGTCCTGGTGCCACTGGTTCGTCAGCCCCCAGCCGAGGTCGGCATGGTTCTGCGGAAATCCGGGGTCGAACTTGGTGGAGAATTGATACCAGCGTGTCTGACCTTCGAATCCGCCGGTTTCGTTCCCGGCCGCCACCTCGGAACGCTCACCGTCCCCGAACGACGGGACGTCGCCGCTGCGAACCTCGAAGCGGGCCGCGCTACCGTAGGTTCCGTCCGGGACGATGCTCGCGGAGTAACTGGGGACGTAGTCCGTTCCGGAGCCGTTGTAGTCCTTGGTCTGCACAGACGGCCATTGCGAGAAGTCGCCGCTGCTGTAGTCGCCGGTGAAGGTGCGGGCCACCGGCGTGGTGAACGGCGCGGCGCTCACCCCTGTCGTTACCCCGAGCGGTGTGACCGACAGGGAAAGGACGACGGCCGCAGCGACCGCAATTGAACCAAGAGCGGTACGCAAGTGGAACATGCTAGCTCCATCAATGTGGGTGAGCGCGGCTTCCACAGCTATCTCTTGGCCCCCAACACAGACAAGAGAGCTATATCACTTTGGTCTCGAGACTACCCACCCTGCCCCACAGAAGCTAGTGCCTCGGTTGTCGACGTTCCGCTCCGGGTAGGCGCGCGAGGTGCGCCGGCGGTGGCGGAACCACCGCCGGAAGTGCACTCAGCGCAACAAACGTCGCGATGCGAACTGGCGGAAGTACACGAGCTTCGACGGCTCGACCAATCCGGGAAGGATGAAGTACCAGACCCGCTCCATACGGCGCGGAAGTTCGTCGAAGGCACCGGTTGCGCTGGCGACGATGTGGGCTCCCAGCAACGACCCGAGTAGGAATGTGGACAGTGTTCCCGTGGAGACGTCGTCTTCCGCGAGGACGTCGCCCTCCTCGACCGCTCGTGCCACGAGTCGTTCGAAACCCTGCTGCCACGAGGAGACCACGTTGCCGTGCGTCCCCTGGTAGTCGCCGATCTCGTGCTGCAGTCGCAGCATCGCCGCGACGATCGGGTCGGAACTCGCCGCCTCGATCGCCACGTAGGACAGAGCGACGAGCGCTTCGAGTGCCGGCGTCGGCCCGTCGCTGACGGACGTCATTCCGGCGGTGAGCCGGATCTGCCCCTCGTCGATGACACCGCGGGCCAGGTCTTCCTTGGAACTGAAGTGGAAATAGAGCGCGCCTTTGGTCACACCCGACTGCTCGATGATCTCGTTCAGACCCGCATTGGCGTAGCCGAGCCGCAAGAAGACGTCGGCCGCCGCCATGAGGACCGAAGCCCGAGTTACCTCTGCTCGAACCTGTCTCGCCATCGACTGCCTCCCGAACAACCCCCCCGACGGGGCGCGCAAACTCCAGCGAACCCTAGCACTTGACAGGCGCAGCCCTAGTGAAGTTGAACCGCGAGTCGGAAAACGAGAACACGTTCACTGAGGTGTCGTGCGGGGCCGATCGGTGCCCAGCTGGGGATCCGCCTCGAGATTGGTCAACCCGTTCCAGCACAGGTTGACCAGATGCGCGGCGACGACCTCCTTCGGAGGCGTCCGCTCGTCCAGCCACCACGTCGCGGTGGTGGACACCATTCCGACCAGCGCCTGCGCGTAGAGCAGGGCCAGATCGGGATTGAAGCCACGCCGCGAAAAATCGCCGGCGAGGATGTGCCCGACCTGACCGATGGCCTCGTTGAGCAGGCTCGAATACGTTCCGTCCGGTGCCGCCACCGGAGAGTCGCGGACGAGGATGCGGAATCCATCGGTGTGCTCCTCCACATAGGTCAGCAGCGCCAGCGCCACCCGCTCGACCCGGACCCGGGAGCGGTTCTGCTTCAGCGACGACGTCACCATCTCCAGCAGCCGCGACATCTCCCGATCCACGACCACCGCATAGAGGCCCTCCTTGCCGCCGAAGTGTTCGTAGACGACCGGCTTGGAGACGTGCGCCCGCTGTGCGATCTCCTCGATCGACGTCGCCTCGTAGCCTCGCTCGGCGAACAGGGCGCGACCGATCTCGATCAACTGCTCGCGGCGTTGCGTACCGGTCATCCGGGTGCGGACCGCCCTCTCGGGGGTCGCGTCCACGTCGGTGGGTCGGGGCACCGAGGCACCATCCTTTCCTGACACTCGCGACGATGAAGTGCCGCGGGCAGCGTCGAAACACTGCAGGTAGCACCCACTCTATCGGGACGACCGAGACAAATTTCCGCAGCGGTTCGACGGGCGGCGGGTCGGCATGCGAGGATTCTCTCGCGCAAACGGGCGTGACACCCCGTGTGTGTGGCAATCCGCCGTAGTGTAATGGCAGCACCTCTGATTTTGGTTCAGATAGTTCAGGTTCGAGTCCTGGCGGCGGAGCGGAGCCTGCGGAGCTAATTCCTGCAGGCGGAGCTGTCGAGAACAGCAAGAGCGGAACGACCCAGAGGGAGCTTCATGCCAGTGCAGACCGCCGTGGTCGTCCTCGCCGCCGGCGCGGGAACTCGGATGCGGTCGAAGACCCCCAAGGTGTTGCACACCCTGGGCGGACGCACGATGCTGGCGCATTCCCTGCACGCCGCCGCGGAGGTCGATCCGGCGCATCTCGTCACCGTCGTCGGGCACGACAAGGAACGCGTCGGAGGCGCCGTCACTGCCCTGGAGACCGAGCTGGGCCGCCCGATCGCAATCGCCGTCCAGGAAGAGCAGAACGGCACCGGGCACGCCGTCGAATGCGGCCTGTCCGCTCTGCCCGCCGATTTCCGCGGGACCGTGCTGGTCACCGCCGCGGACGTCCCGCTGCTCGATGGCCGCACCCTGCACGCTCTCGTCGACGAGCACCGCAGCGAGCCCACGCCCGCAGCGGTCACGGTGCTGACGTTCACCGCTCCGGAGCCCACGGGCTACGGGCGGATCGTCAGACTGCCCCACGACGGTGAGATCGCCGAGATCGTGGAGGAGGCCGACGCCACCGAGGAGCAGGCGGCCATCACCGAGGTCAACGCGGGTGTGTACGCGTTCGACGCCGCGTTCCTGCGCTCCGCGCTCGGGCAGCTCAACGCGAACAACGCGCAGGGCGAGCTGTACCTGACCGACGTCGTCAAGATCGCCCGCGAGGCCGGTGCACCCGTCTTCGCCGCGCATCTGTCCGACTCCGCGAAGGTCGCGGGCGCCAACGATCGCGTCCAGCTGTCGAGGCTGGCCGCCGAACTCAACCGCCGCACCGTCGAGAACTGGATGCGGGCCGGCGTCACCGTCGTCGATCCGTCGACCACGTGGATCGACGTCGGCGTCACGCTCGCTCGCGACGTCACCATCCATCCGGGAGTGCAACTGCTCGGCACCACCACCGTGGGCGAGGACGCGATGATCGGTCCCGACACCACGCTCACCGACGTGTCGGTCGGCGAAGGCGCCAGCGTGGTGCGCACCCACGGCTCGGAATCGACGATCGGCGCAGGCGCCACCGTCGGCCCGTTCTCGTACCTGCGTCCCGGCACCGTCCTCGGTGCGTCCGGCAAGCTCGGCGCATTCGTCGAGACGAAGAACGCCGACATCGGGGCGCACTCCAAAGTTCCTCACCTGACCTACGTGGGCGACGCCACGATCGGCGAGTACAGCAACATCGGTGCGTCGAGCGTGTTCGTCAATTACGACGGCGTCGCCAAGAGCCGTACGGTGGTGGGGTCACACGTCCGGACCGGGTCGGACACCATGTTCGTCGCTCCGGTACAGGTCGGTGACGGTGCTTACACCGGCGCCGGCACGGTGCTACGTTTCGACGTACCACCGGGGGCACTCGCGGTCTCCGGCGGGAAGCAGCGCAATATTGACGGCTGGGTGCAACGAAATCGGCCCGGTACGGCCGCCGCCGAGGCGGCAGCCGCCGCGGGACCGCACCACAGTTCAGATCTGCACGAAACCGAGAAGCAAGATTTAAAGGATGGCATAGAGCAGTGACCGCGAATTGGATCGACAACCAGAAGAACCTCATGCTTTTTTCTGGTCGCGCGCATCCGGAGCTGGCCGAACAGGTGGCGAAGGAACTCGACGTGCGGGTCACCCCGCAGACTGCCCGTGACTTCGCGAACGGCGAGATCTTCGTCCGTTTCGAGGAGTCGGTCCGCGGCTCCGACGCCTTCGTGCTGCAGAGCCACCCGGCCCCGCTGAACACGTGGGTGATGGAACAGCTGATCATGATCGACGCGCTCAAGCGCGGATCGGCCAAGCGCATCACCGCGATCCTGCCGTTCTACCCGTACGCACGCCAGGACAAGAAGCACCGCGGCCGTGAGCCCATCTCGGCTCGCCTGATCGCCGACCTCCTCAAGACGGCAGGCGCCGACCGCATCATCACGGTCGACCTCCACACCGATCAGATCCAGGGCTTCTTCGACGGCCCCGTCGACCACATGCACGCCCAGGGTCAGCTCGCCGAGTACATCCGCGGCAACTACGGCACCGAGAACATCGCCGTCGTCTCCCCCGACTCCGGTCGCGTCCGGGTCGCCGAGAAGTGGGCCGACACCCTCGGTGGCGCGCCGCTGGCGTTCATCCACAAGACGCGCGACCCGCTGGTGCCCAACCAAGTGAAGTCCAACCGCGTCGTCGGTGACGTCGAAGGCCACACCTGCATCCTGATCGACGACATGATCGACACCGGTGGAACCATCGCCGGCGCCGTGAAGATCCTCAAGGAGGCCGGCGCGGGCGACGTGATCATCGCCGCCACCCACGGCGTCCTGTCCGATCCGGCGGCCGAGCGTCTCGCCGCGTGTGGTGCCAAGGAAGTCATCGTCACCAACACGCTTCCGATCGACGAGTCGAAGAAGTTCCCGACCCTCACGGTGCTGTCCATCGCCCCGCTGCTGGCTCGCACCATCAAGGAAGTTTTCGAGAACGGCTCGGTCACGTCGCTGTTCAACGGCAACGCCTAGGCGCTTCGCGCCTGTGAGTGGTGACGAGTCTCTGGACTCGTCAACCACTCACAGGCGTAGCCTTTCCCTGTGTTCACCGGGATCCCCACCGCTGCTCTCGACTTCTACGAGGACCTCGAGGCAGACAACAGCAAGAGCTTCTGGACCGCGCACAAATCCGTCTACGACGACTCCGTGCGCGCACCCATGACCGCCCTGCTCGCGGAACTCGAATCGGAATTCGGCGCGGGCAAGGTGTTTCGCCCCTACCGCGACGTCCGGTTCTCCAAGGACAAGACGCCCTACAAGACCCATCAGGGCGGATTCGTCGAAACCCGCCCCGGTGTGGGCTACTACGTGCAGATCGATGCGGCCGGACTGTTCGTCGCCGGCGGTTTCTACTCGCATACCCCGGTCCAGGTCGGGCGTTTCCGTGACGCCGTCGACGACGACCGGAGGGGCCGCGAACTCGTCCGGCTCGTGAAGAAGGTTCGATCGTCGGGGTTCGAGATCGGTGGCGACACACTCAAGACCCGTCCCCGCGGCGTCGCCGAGGACCACCCGCGACTCGACCTGATGCGTCACAAGTCTCTCACCGCCAGCCGGAGCTACCTCTCCCCCGACTGGATCGAAACTCCCCGCGCCGCTGACGAAGTGCGCACCGCGTGGCGTTCGATGCGGCCGCTCGTCGACTGGCTGACCACCGTCATCGGCGCCGGAGAATGAAACTTACCGGTCGGGAAAGCACGTGTGGCACACAGCGTTTGCGGAGCACTTTGCGAGCCTCGGCATGATCTTCGTCACGCTTGGCCGCAGAACCGCAGGTCGTACTTACGGCGATGTGACTCGCGCGCTCGAATTCCCCTACTGTGGCTCGTCGTGATCGACGCGCAGACTCTCTCCGGCCCTATCGATATCGCTGCAATTCGAAACGTCCGGCGTTGGTCGCCGGGGGCGTGCGTGTGGTGCGGAGACGACAACGCCGTCGAGATGTTCCGTAACGAACCTCGCTGTGGCACTTGTCGCGAGAAGGAATCGGTCATCGACGAGGCCCGCCGCTTCCTCGGCATGTACGGCCTGCGGCCGCTCGGCGGCACGTTGCAGTCGGACGACGACGAAGAGCGTGAGCACCGGGTCAACGCCCGCGATGCGCGCCGCGAACTCAACGAGATGAAGCTCGCGGAACTCCCGGACCCGGCCGCCGTGCGCAAGGCGCTCCGTCCCCGGGCGGCCAGTGTGGTGTCGGAGCCGCGCAGCACCGCTCATTCCGGAACGTCGTCGGCGTCTGCGTCGACCCGCCCGAGCACGTCCCGCACGTCCGCCACGCCGCCGGCGGCACCGGTGCGCACCGACGCCGTCGACGTCGCCGCACTGGAATCGCGCGTCACGGGCCTGCTCGATCAGCTCTCGGCCATCGACGCCCAGATGAACCTGATCGGCGAGCCCGCCGGCCTCGCCGCGCGTGCCCGGATCAGCGACCTCGAGAAGCAGCGCGCCACCGTGCTCCGCACCCTCGCGGCTCTGGAGAAGGCCCGGATCGCGGCCGGCCAGTAGGCCACCACTTTCGGGCTGCCGCAGGGTGATACTGTCGCCCTTCGTGCAGCCCGTCTCCTCACCCACCGCGCTCGTCATCGACGCGAAGAAGCCGCCGATGGGCCCGATGCTGGTGACCCCCAATGCCCGCATCAACGGGTTTCACGTGCCGCTTCGGTGGGGCCACAACGAGATTCCGGCGCCGCCGGGCGTGCACCACATCCAGATCTCCGTCCCGTGGATCTGGGAGCAGGGCAGGGCGCAGATCACCGTCGACAACCGGTACCACCCGGCTCCCCCGGTGTACTACGCGTCGCCGTTCAGCAGTTTCAGCAAGGGCGCCATCGACCATCGGCCGGTGAAGAATCCCGGACTGCTCGGGTTGCTGCTCATCCTCACACCGGTACTCGTCCTGATCCTCGCTGTCGTGGCGTTCGCCCTGTTCGGCTAGAGAGGTCGTAGCCCCACCATTGACACAATGGGTTATGTGTCTCACCATCGATACATGACCGCATATGTGTCGAGCGTCTCGTTCGTGCCGAGGTCCGGACAATCGTGGCGTGCTCCGTGGCAGATGTACGCCGGCCTGCGCGACCACGACCCCGTCCATCACGTCGTCCCCGAGGGCGCACCCGAGAACGACTACTGGGTGTTGTCCCGGCACGCCGACGTCTACGCGGCGGCCCGCGACGCCGAGACGTTCTCCTCCGCGGCCGGCCTCACGACGACGTACGGCGAGCTCGAGAAGATCGGCCTGCAGGACAATCCGCCGCTGGTGATGCTCGACCCGCCAGACCACACCGCGTTCCGCCGTCTCGTGTCGAAGGGATTCACCCCACGGCAGGTCGCCGCCGTCGAGCCGGACGTCCGGGCGTTCGTGGTGGAGCGCATCGAACGACTGCGCGAGGCCGGTGACGGCGATGTGGTGAAAGAACTGTTCAAGCCGTTGCCGAGCATGGTCGTCGCCCACTACCTCGGTGTCCCCGATGAGGACCGAGCGCAGTTCGACGGGTGGACCGAGGCCATCGTCGCGGCCAATGCGCAGGGCGACACGTTGCAGGCGACGGGTGCGGTCACCGATCTGATGGGCTACTTCACCGGACTGATCGAGCGGCGGCGCACCGACCCCGGAGACGACACGATCTCGCACCTCGTCGCGGGAGGGATGGGAGCCGACGGCGACGTCACCGGGCTGCTCGCCATCCTCGGTTTCGCGTTCACGATGGTCACCGGCGGCAACGACACCACCACCGGGATGCTCGGCGGCGCAGTCCAGTTGCTCACCGAGCACCGGGATCAGCGTCGTGATCTGATCGAACATCCGGAGCTGGTCGGCGACGCCGTCGAGGAATTGCTGCGGCTCACGGCCCCCGTCCAGGGCCTCGCCCGCACGGTGACCCGCGACGTCGAGATCGACGGCACCGTCGTTCCCGAGGGACGGAAGGTGCTCCTGCTGTACGGCTCCGCGAACCGCGACCCGCGCCGGTTCGGGCCGGATTCCGAGGTCCTGGACGTGCGTCGCAGTCCGAAGCAGATCCTCACGTTCAGCCACGGGGCCCACCACTGCCTGGGTGCGGCCGCGGCACGGATGCAGGCGCGGATCGCGCTCGAGGAACTGCTGGCCCGCTGCCCCGACTTCACCGTCGACATCGACGCCGTCGTCTACGCGGACGGCAATTACGTGCGCCGCCCGACGAGCGTCCCGTTCCGGGTGCGTGAAGCATGACCGCCGACTGGATGAGGGACGAACGCCCCCGCCTCGCCGCCGAGCGCATCCTCGACGTCGCGGCCCAGCTGTACGTCGAGAACGGCATCGCCGCCGTCGGTATGGCCGAGGTCGCCCGGGCGGCCGGATGCTCCCGCGCCACGCTGTACCGCTACTTCGACAGCAGGCAGTCGTTGCAGCTGGCGTTCGTCCACCGCGAGGCCCGGCGCATCGGCGCGCTGGTCGCGGAGGAGGTGTCCGCGGCCGGCGACCCGAAGGACGTGATCGTGGAGGTGATGCTGGCCGCGATCCGGCTGGTGCGCGCCGACCCGACTCTGGCCGCCTGGTTCCAGCTCGGCGACTCCGGCCTCGCCGCGCAGATCGCCCACTCGTCGGACGTCATCGAGTCGCTGGGCACCGCCTTTCTGGGGCAGGCGGGGTTCTCCGGAGAGGAGACGTCCCGGAAGGCACGGTGGCTCGTTCGCATCATCGTCTCCCTGCTCACCGTGCCGGGCGTCGACGACACCGACGAACGCACGATGCTCGAGCAGTTCGTCGCACCGGCGATCGCCGAGCACGACTCCGGACGCGCCTGACTCCTGCCACCGCCGGACGAACGGGACGCTCGTTCGATCTGACGCAACGAGCGTCCCGTTCGTCCGGGTGCGGGACCGTCAGCGCACCGCGCCCGCCTGCTCGTCCGCATCGACCTCGAGGGTCGTCCTCCGGTCGGATTCACCGATCCGCGCGAAGACGAGCGGCTTGCGGAGCCGCAGGTAGCAGTACAGGGCGACGTAGCCGAGCACGGTCGCGAAGAAGATCCACGCGACCACACCTCGTGCTCCGGACGGGAACGGGTTGAAGCTGTACCAGTACACCAGCACGGACCCGATCGCGGCGAGGACGGTCGCGAGTCCGATGCCCAGGCGCAGCGACCGCGACCGGACCGCGCAGTAGCCGGCCGCCAGCGCGGTGAGTCCGTAGGCGGCGATCAGCATGTAGCCGGCGTACGTCCCGAGCAGGCCGTACGACGTCTCCGCCGCGGTCACGACCACGCCGAGGAGCCCCGCCACCAGATAGATGGCGCCGAGGGTCGTCACCGCACCGGCGGGGGTGCCGTGGCGGGCGCTGACCTTGCCGAGGCGAGCGGGCAGCAGACCGTCGCGGGCCAGGGTGTACACCGTCCGGCTGGTGCCTGCCATGACGCCGAGAGTCGACCCGAAGAAGCTGATGGCGACACCGATGTCGATCAGATAGCCGAGCCACCCGACGCCGTTGTGCTCCGCCAGGGTGTCGAGGGGTGCGTTCATGTTCTCGATCGGCAACCCGCGGAAGCCGAGCACGATGATGTAGGTGGCGACGATGTAGAGCACCCCGCAGGCCAGGACCGATCCGATGACGGCGAAGCTGATGGCCCGCTTGGGATGGCGCGCCTCGCGGCCCAGGGTGGCGGCGTGGTCGAATCCGGCGAGGGAGAACACGGAGAATCCTGCGGTCGCGAGAATCGCTGTGGCACTGAACCCGTGGAAGTCGAACTGCCTGCTGTCGATCGGACCGGTGTCCGACTTCGCGAGGACCACGATCAGGAGCACGACGATCACTGCCACCGTGAAGAATTCGATCACCAGCAGCAGCTTCGCGGACAGCTTCACCTCACGAAGGTTCAGGGCGGTCACCGCGACCGCGACGGCCCCGGCGCAGATGCCGAGTGTCCACGTGCTCGCGGGCAGACCCACCTTCTGCAGGAAGGCGTCGAGGTAGATCGCCGAGCCGATCACGCACGCGGGTCCCGCGACGAGTGACGACGCGAGGTGGGTGACCATGACGAAGAATCCGGCGGGCTTCCCTGCCGCGCGGGCCGCGAGTCCGTACGTTCCTCCGGTGGTGGTGAAGCGTTTGGCCAGCCAGCCGATGCCGCCGGCGAACCCGAGGACCAGGATTGAGGTCACGGCCCAGGTGATCCAGCTGAGGTTGCCGGCAATCGTGACGACGACACCGATCGCGAGGGCCAGCGTGGACGCGGGCGCCAGAATGCCGAGCGACACGCCGAACACTGCCCACGTCGGGAGGATTCCGCGCGGCAGCTGACCGGCCTCGGCGTCGGTGATTCCCGCCGAGGACATCATCGTGTCCTCCGTGGTCGATCCATCATGCACAGTCTTCATGAACGCTCCTCGCGGATGACGGGACAGAGGGTGTCGAATAGTTGGCTGGTGGGCCAGTTATGAATCATCGTGAGGGCGATCACACTCGATGTCAAGAGCGCGCCACCCCCGGACGGCACCCCGCCGCGACGGAGCGAGATGGGTTGACAGCCCCTGTGAGTGCCGCCACAATCTAAATTGACTGATGCGCCAGTTATCTATTTTCCGATCGACAGCAACGCGAGATCGAGGAGAGTCCCCTATGACCACTGTGGTGGCCGAGTCCGTCACACAACTGAGCGTGTTCTCCGACCCTGCCTCGGTAGCCGTCGTCGGCGCCTCCGCCGATCCCGCGAAGTGGGGCTATTGGCTGGCGAGCGGCGCCCTGACCGGCGAGCACCGCCGCCGAGTCCATCTGGTCAACAGGAGAACCGACACCCTCCTCGAACATCCATGCCATCCGAACCTGTCCGCCCTCCCCGAGGTCCCCGACCTCGTCGCCCTCTGCGTGCCGGCGCCGTTCGTCTCGGACGTGGTGGACGAGGCCCTCGCACTCGGCGTCCGCGGTTTCCTCGGCGTCACCGCAGGAGTTCCCGGCGAAGCCGAACTCGCGGCCCGGATCCGCAGTGCCGGAGCACGACTCGTCGGCACCAACAGTCTCGGCATCTACGACAGCGCCACCGACCTCTCCCTGGCGTGGGGACGGTTCACACCCGGGCCGCTCGCCGTCATCTCGCAGAGCGGCCAACTCGGCTCCGAACTCGCCGCGCTCGGCGCCCGGTACGGCGTGGGCGTCTCCCGGTTCGTCTCCATCGGTAACCAGTCCGACGTCACCGCCGCCGAACTGCTCGCCGATCTCGGCAGCCACGACCCGACGCGCGTGATCGCCCTGTACCTCGAAAGCTTCAGCGACGGTGAATCCCTGTTCCGGACGTTGCGCGCCCTGCGCGACACCGGACGACCGACCCTGCTGCTGACGGTCGGCGCCAGCGCCGCGAGCACCCGCCTGGCGCGTTCCCACACCGGCTCTCTCACCTCTGCCATGGACGTCGTCGACGCCGCGTGCCGCGCGGCAGGCGTACTCCGCGTGAGCACCCCCGACGAGTTGATCACCGTCGCCCGGGCATTCCTCTCCACCACCGTTCCCGCCGGCAACCGCGTCGCCATCGTCGGCGACAGCGGCGGGCAGTGCGCGATCGCCGCGGACGTGACGAGTGCGAGCGCATTGACCGTTCCCGACTTCTCACCCGGGCTCGCCGAATCCATTGCACTGCAACTACCGACGGGCGCGGCCAGCAACAACCCGGTAGACCTCGCCGGCGCCGGCGAGCAGGATCTGGGAAGTTACGCGAGCGTCGTCGAACACCTTCTCCGTGCCGACGAGTCGGACGCCGTGGTGCTGACCGGGTACTTCGGCTGCTACGCGCGGGACGCTCCCAGTCTCGCCGAACGCGAAGCGGCCGTGGCCGAACGGATCGGCCGGGCATCCGCGGCGACGGGCAAGCCCGTCGTCGTCCACACCATGGCTCCGGAATCGAGCACCGCGCAGGCATTGCGGCGGCACGGCGTCCCCGTGTTCGACACGGTCGATTCCGCGGTCCGCGCCCTGTCCGGGCTGTCCCGCCTGCGACCGCCGCAGCCGTCGAATTACCCTCTCTCCGAGCCTGTTCCGCAGGACATGCTCCGGTCCGGCTACTGGGCCGCGCGTGAACTTCTCACCGAACTCGGTGTCACCTTCCCCGACGGCGGGGTCGTACGCACCCACGAGGAGGCGGTCGCACTGGCCGGCCGTCTGCGGGCCCCGTTCGTCCTCAAGGCGAGCTGGCTCGAGCACAAGAGCGAGGCGGGCGGGGTCGTGGTCGGCATCGACGGTCCCGAACAACTGGCGCGCACCTTCCAGGACATGCATGCCCGGCTCGGCGACGGTGACTACGTGCTCGAGGAGCAGGACACCCGGGCGGGCACCGTGGAGATCCTGGTCGGCGCACGCCGTGATCCCGACCTCGGTCCGGTGATCGTGGTGGGCGCAGGCGGCACCGAAACCGAAGTGCTCCAGGACATCGGTCTCGAATCGGCCCCCGTCGGACCTGAGGACGCCCTCGCGATGCTCGAAAACCTTCGGTGCATGCCGCTTCTCCGCGGATGGCGGGGACGCCCCGCGGTGTCCGTCGACGGCCTGGTCGACGTGGTCACGCGGGTGTCCCGGTTGATCGCGGAACGGCCCGACATCGCCGAGATCGAGTTGAATCCGGTCCGCGTCGCCCCGGACGGAGCGCTCACCGTCGACGGGCTCGTCGTGGCCGCCGAACCGACACCCGCCCCGTGAGTCCACATCCCGAGACAGCACAGGAGAACCATGCGATGACCGAGACCCACTCCCCCGTCCTCGTCCCGAACACCGCCGACGAATTCCGCGACCGCGTCGCCGTCGTCACGGGTGGCGGCTCCGGCATCGGACGCGCCGTCGCGATGCGGTGGGCGGCCGCGGGCGGCACCGTCGTCGTCTTCGGCCGCAGGCAGCACGCGCTCGAGGACACCGTCCGGGCGGCCGAGCGCGTCGGCGGCAAAGCCGAGGCCGTGGTGTGCGACGTGCGGGATTCCGACGCCGTGGACGCGGCGATCGACGGGGTGGTCGATCGCTACGGCCGCCTCGACGCCCTCGTCAACAACGCCGCAGGCAACTTCGTGGTTCCCAGCGAGGACCTCTCGCCGGGCGGGTGGAAGGCTGTGGTGGACATCGTCCTGAACGGCACGTTCTACTGCACCCGCGCTGCAGGCCGCCACATGCTGGCGACCGGTCGCGGCACCATCCTCAACACCATCGCCAGCTACGCGTGGCACGGTCATCCCGGCACCGTCCACAGTGCGGCGGCCAAGGCGGGTGTCGTCGCGATGACGCGCACCCTGGCCGTGGAGTGGGGTGGCCGCGGCGTCCGGATCAACTGCATCGCACCGGGACCGACCGAAACCGAAGGTGCCGGGGCGGCACTGTGGCCCACCGAACAGGACCGCGCCCGAGTGCTGTCGAGCGTCCCGGCCGCTCGGTTCACGACGCCGGAAGAGGTTGCCGAATCGGCGGCCTTCCTGCTCAGCGACCGCTCGGGCTACGTCACCGGAGAGGTCCTCGTCACCGACGGCGGTCAGTGGCTCGGCAAGTCCGTGTACACGGATTCGCGAGCGGCGGCCCGATGACCACCACGATTCACACTGCCTGGGAACGCGACTCGATCCTCGTCGGCGGGGACTGGATTCCCGTCACCGAGTGCACGGAGGTGCACGACCCGGCCACCGAGTCCGTGATCGGCCGGTCCGGGTCGGCCGGTGCCGCCCACGTCGACGCGGCCGTCGCGGCGGCACGCTCCGCCGGAACAGCCTGGGGTGCGAGCCTTCCCGAGGATCGCGCGGATGTTCTCGACGATTTGTGCACCCAACTGCGCGCGCGGAGGCAACTCCTCGTGGACACCACCGTCGCGGAAGTGGGAGCCCCGGTGACCGTGGCCGAGGAAGCGCACATCGACCTCGGTATCGAGATCCTCGCATCGTATGCGCGGCTGGCCAGGGACCTTCCCTTCCGGGAACGGCTGGGCCGGACGCTGCTGCTGCGCCGCCCGGCGGGTGTCGTCGCGTGCATCACGCCGTGGAACTACCCCTTCTACCAGCTCGCGGCCAAGGTGGGAGCAGCCCTCGCGGCGGGATGCACCACCGTCGTCAAGCCGGCCGAGCTCACCCCGCTGTCCACCTACCTGTTCGCCGACGCCGCACTCGATGCCGGCGTTCCGGCGGGGGTCCTGAACCTGGTTCCGGGCAGCGGTCGCACGGTGGGGGCCGCACTGGCCGCACATCCCGGGGTCGACGTGGTGTCCTTCACCGGCTCCACCGCCGTCGGCAGGGGCGTCGCACACGCCGCCGCCGAATCCCTCACACGCGCGTGCCTGGAACTCGGCGGCAAGTCGGCCTCCGTGGTGCTGGGCGATGCCCCGCTGCCGGCAGCGGTCACCGCAACCGTCGATGCCGCCATGCTCAACTCGGGTCAGACGTGCAGCGCGTGGACTCGCCTCCTCGTGCCGCGTGCACGCTACGCGGAGGCGGTCGAACTCGCCGCCGACCACGCCGACACGTTGCGGGTGGGCGATCCCCGGGACCGCTCGACGCAGCTCGGCCCGGTGATCTCGGCTGCGCGGCGACGATCGATCGCGGAGGCGGTCGACGCGGCGGTCGCCGGCGGGGCCCGCCTGGCGGCGGGAGGGTCCGGCGTCCCTGCAGGCCTCGAGACGGGCCACTACCTGCGACCGACCGTGCTCGCCGACGTCGGACCGCACGACCCGATCGTGCGCGACGAGATCTTCGGGCCGGTGCTGGTCGTCCTCCCGCACGACGGCGACGAGGACGCGATCCGGCTCGCCAACGACAGCGACTACGGGCTCGGCGGCGCCGTGTGGTCGGCCGACCCGGAACGGGCCCTGAGCGTCGCGGCCCGGATGGACACCGGCCAGGTCGACATCAACGGCGCCCCGTTCAACCCCGAGGCCCCGTTCGGAGGCTGGAAGTCCTCCGGCCTGGGCCGGGAGCTCGGCCGGTTCGGCGTCGAGGAGTTCACCGAGCTGACGGCGGTGCAGCGCTGACCCGTCGTACCCCACACACCCCAGAGTCCACAGTCCCGCACCGACACAACCATATTCGAAGCGAAGGAACCGCGACATGACCACCACCAACATCCCCGCCTGGCCCCTGACCGACGAGCAGAAGCAGATCATCGAGCTGTGCCGGGACTTCGCGCAGAAGGAGATCCGGCCGCGCGGCCGGGAGGTCGACGAGGCGGATGTCGTGACGCCCGTCGACATCTTCGCCAAGGCCGCCGCGGTGGGCATCACCGATTTCATGATCCCCGAGGAGTTCGGCGGAGGCGGCATGAGCGACGTCTTCACCCAGTGCCTGGTGCAGGAGGAATTGTGCTGGGGTGACCCCGGCATCGGAAACCTCGTGTGCTCCAACGGCTTCTTCTCCGATCCGATCATGGTCCTCGGCACCGAGGAGCAGAAGACGCAGTGGCTCGGCCCCCTCACCGGACCGAACGCCCCGATGACCTCGCTGGCCACCACCGAGCCGGGATCCGGCTCGGATGCGGCGTCGATCGTCACCACGGCCGAGCGCGTCGACGGCGGCTACCGGCTGGGCGGGCAGAAGGCGTGGATCTCCAACGCCGGCGCCGCCCGGTTCTACGTCGTGTTCGCGAAAACCGACCGCACCCAGCGGTCCGGCGGCGTCTCCGCGTTCCTCCTCGAGAAGGGCGCCGAGGGAATGACGTTCGGTGAGCCGATGAAGAAGATGGGCCAGCGCGCCATCGTGTGCCGGGAGATCTTCTTCGACAACGTGTTCGTCCCCGAGGAGAATCGTCTCGGCGAGGAAGGACAGGGCTTCTACGGTCTGATGGGCACATTCGACATCTCGCGGGTCGTGCTCGGCGCGGCCGCCGTCGGCGCCGCCCGCGCCGCCTACGAGTACGCCCTCGACTACGCCAAGACACGGAAGCAGTTCGGGGTGCCGATCATCGAGCATCAGGCCGTCGCCTTCCGGCTGGCAGACATGGCGACGCGGATCGAATCCGCCCGGCTGCTGGTCCATCACGCCGCCCGCATCATCGACAGCGGCGGCAACGCCCGGGGCATCGCCGCCATGGCGAAACTGACGGCGTCCGAGACCGCCATGTTCGTCACGCACGCCGCGGTGCAGACGCTCGGCGGTTGGGGCTATTCCCGCGAGTACCCCGTCGAGCAGTGGATGCGCGACGTGAAACTGGAGGAGATCGAGGAAGGCACGTCCGACATCATGAAGCTCGTCATTTCCCGGAACCTGGACTGACTCCTACGGGTGCGGGGCGGAGACACGCCTTCGCCCCGCACCCGTCCGGTACCCGCGCACCATCCGCACACGAACACTGCACAGCCCATGGGAGGGCATCGATGACAAGCCAGAACGGCGGCCGGGCACTCGTCGCGGCTCTCGCCGCACACGGAGTCGACACGGTCTTCGGAATTCCGGGCACCCACAACCTCGCCGTCTACGCCGCGTTGGCCGACTCGCCGATCCGCTCCGTCCTGACCCGGCACGAGCAGGGGGCCGGTTACGCCGCCGACGGATATGCCCGCGTGACGGGCAAACCCGGCGTGTGCCTGACCACCACCGGCCCCGCCATCCTCAATGCCGCTGCCGCAGCGGCGCAGGCGTGGTCGGATTCGGTTCCGGTTCTCTTCATCTCACCGGCCCTGCCGCTCACCCATCCGGGGAGGGGAAACGGCTACCTCCACGAGGTGAAGAATCAGCAGGCCGCGCTCGAGGCGATCGTGTCCTACAGCCACCGGGTGACCAGCGTCGCCGAGATCCCCCGCGCGATCGCCTACGCCTTCGCCGCCATGCGCTCGGGCAGACCGCGACCGGTGCACATCGAGATCCCGGTCGACATCCTCGACGCGGAAGCGGACGTGCGGATCGTCGCGCCGGTCGAGTCCGCTCCGCTCGCCGCTCCCCCGCACGCGGTGACCGACGCGGCGCAGCGTCTCGCCGCCTCGCAGTCTCCCGTGCTGGTCGTGGGCGGCGGGGCCCGCTCGGCGGCCCCGCAGGTTCGTGCCCTCGCCGAACGTCTGTCCGCGCCCGTCATCACGACGACCAACGGGAAGGGAGTCCTCGACGAGGACCACCCGCTGTCGGTGGGAGCCGGCGTTCACCATCCATCGGTCCGCGCGGTGCTCGAGACCGCCGATTGTGTTCTCGCGATCGGCACGGAATTTGCACCCTCCGATTTCTGGTACGGCCCGGTCGAACTGGATGACAAGCTGATTCGCATCGATGTCGACCCCACGTCGATGACCACGAACGCCGATCCCGCCATCCGCCTGCTGGGTGATGCCGGGACCACGGTGTTGCAACTGCTCGACGTCACGAAGATGCGCGAGGATTCCGGCGCCCACGAGCGGGCTGCGTCGCTCCGACAGGGGCTGCATGCCGATGCCGCCGCCGAAGGCGCTCCGTGGCTGGACATGATGGCCGCCATCGCACCGGCCGTCGACGAATCCACGGTGATCGCCGGGGACAGCACGATGGCCTGCTATTACGGTGCACTGTCGAACCTCACCGTGCACCGCCCCGGCGGATTCCTGTACCCGACGGGACAGGGAACGCTGGGATACGGTCTGCCCGCGGCGATCGGCGCGTCCGTGGCCGACCCGGGCGCCCGGGTCCTGGCGATTCTCGGCGACGGCGGGGTGATGTTCACGCTTCCCGAGCTCGCGACGGCCGCGCAACTCCGACTGCCGCTGCCGATCGTCGTCGTCGACAACGGCGGCTACGGTGAGATCCGCAACGAGATGGCGGACCGCGGCGACACCGTCCACTCGGTCGCGCTCGGCGGCATCGACTTCCCCGCCGTGGCGCGGGCGATGGGTTGTCACGGACGGACCGTCGAGTCCACCGGGGAGTTGACGGACGCGATCACGGCGGCGTTCGACGCGGACCGCCCGACTCTCCTGCACATCCGCGAGAACAGCAGGGCAACGCAGCAGGTGTGACGGCTACGCTGGTTCGGCCGAACTCTCGACTACGGTCTCTGTAGACGAAACGTCACATCCAAGGAGTTGAGAGCGCGATGCCACGCCCCAGCGTTGAAGCGGAACGTCGAGAACAGATCCTTCAAGCGACGTGTGAAGCCATCGCCGAACTCGGCTTCCGCGCCGTCCGGATCGCCGACGTCGCGGCGCGGGCCGGGGTGAGCAACGGGACGATCCACTACTACTTCGACTCCAAGGATGCGCTGCTGCATGCGGCGTTCCAGTTCAACTTCGAGCACTCGCTGGAACGACGGCGATGGATCATGGAGAAGAGCGACGTTCCGCTCGTGCGGCTCCACCGGCTCGTGGAGTCGTACCTGCCCGCCGGACCGGAGACGATCACGGCCTGGCGGGTGTGGGTGGAGCTGTGGGCCTCCGCACTCGGCAACGTCGAACTCCAGGAGCTCAACGACACGGTGTACGGAGAGTGGCGCGGGGTGGTCCGGGAGACCGTCGAGGCAGGCGTCGAACAGGGGGCTCTGCGGGTGAAGGATCCCGGGGCCGCCACCGACATGCTCCTCGGTCTTCTCGACGGCCTCGCGATCCAGGTGCTCACCGGCTCCACCCTGATGACTCCGACGCGGATGCGGGCCGTGTGCGACGACTTCATCGACGCCATCACCGTCGACAAGCACCGGGTCGCGTCGACCGCCGCCAAACGCACCGCGAAGTAGCCGTCAGAGCGCCGATGCGACGGTGAGCCCTTCCAGCACAGCTTCTTCCACGGTGCGCGGCGACAGGCAGTCGCCGACGGCATGGATCCGCTCCCGCGGAAACCCGTCGACCTCCAGCAGGTCGGTGACCGACGCATGTCCCTGGGCGAGTACCACTGCACTGACACCGTCGACCAGCACCGGCCGCTCGGTGAGCGTGTGCTGCAGATAGGCCGTGTCGTCGTCCGCACCGCGCAGCCGGACGTTGGGAAGGATCTCGACCTTCGCCTCCACCGCCGCGGCCACCATCGCGTTCCGCACGTACTGCTGGAGGTGTTCGCCCGCAGCGTATCCGGTGACCGCGAGCGTGACGCGGTGGCCCAGCCGGGCGAGGTGGTTCGCGACACCCAGCCCGATCCAATCGCCGCGCCAATCGGCGACGAGGACCCTGCCTGCGGGGAGTGTGCGCCCGCGGATCACGTCCCACGCCTCCACCACGTGCGGCTCGTCGAGGGTCTCGATCTCTGGCCGGAACGGCCGCGCGCCGGTCGCGACGATCAGCTCGTCTGGTTGCTCCGACCTGACCAGTCCGGGATCGACCGTCGTCCCGGTCACGAACCGCACGCCGGCCCGGCGCGCCTCACCCTCCAGGTTGGTGACGGCGCCACCGAACTCGCTCCTGCCCGGGAGCAGTTCGGCCAGCAGCACCTGGCCTCCCACCCGGGACGCCGCCTCGTACAGGGTCACCCGGTGCCCACGTTCCGCGGCCACCGCGGCCGCTTTCAGCCCACCCGGTCCGCCGCCGATCACCATGACGCTCTTCGGCCGGCGCGTGATCCGCAGAGCCCCGAAGCGCAGCTCTCGACCGGTCTCCGGATGCTGGATGCACGAGATCGCGCACCCTCGCTGAAAATGCCCCATGCACGCCTGATTGCAGCCGATGCACGCGCGAATCGAATCGACGTCGTTGCGTTCGGCTTTCGCCGGCATCGCGGGGTCGCAGATGAGGGCGCGTGTCATCGCGCACGCGTCGGCCTGCCCCTGCGCGATCACCGCGTCGCCCTCGTGGGGCTGATTGATCCGGCCCGCCACGATCACCGGAACCCGGACCACGGATTTGACGGCCGCCGCCAGCGGGGCAGTGTAGGCGGCGGACTCGGTCATCGGGGCGGCGATGTGTACCGCGCCCGACAGACTCGACGAACTCCCGGCGCACACACTGACGTAATCGAACAGTCCGTCCGCGTCCAGCGACGCGCACACCGCCTGTGATTCGTCCGGCCGCAGTCCGTCGCTGCCCATCTCATCGCCGGAAATCCGCATCCCGACCACGAAGTCGCGGCCGACCGCCGCACGGACGGATGCGAGCGCCGCACGCAGGAACCGCAAGCGATTCTCCGCCGACCCGCCGTACTGGTCGACGCGGAGGTTGGTGCGCGGATTGAGGAACTGCGCGGGTAGATAGCCGTGGCTCGCGACGATCTCGACGCCGTCGAGTCCGGCGCGCTGCAGTCGACGTGCAGCGTCGCCGTACCCCTGCACGACCGCGTCGATCTCGCCCGCCGTCATCGCTCTCGGCATCACGTGGAAGCGTTCGCTCGGCACCGCGGACGGTGCCAGCGCGACCGGAGTGGACCCGTCCTGCGACTCCAGGATCTCCCGGCCGGGATGGAAGATCTGCCCGACGACGACGCAGTCGTGGCGGTGACAGGCGTCGGCGATGCGCCGGTAGCCCGGGATACAGTCGTCGTCCGTCGCCATCAGCACGTGGGACGTGTAGCGGGCGGTCTCGTGAACACCGGCAACCTGGACCACGATCATGCCGACACCACCGGCGGCGCGGGCTTCGTGGTAGGCGACCAATTCGTCGGTCACGTTCCCCTGCTGCACGAGCACGGTGTCGTGCCCGGAGGACACGACGCGGTTCGCGAGCGTCACGTTCCCGATGCGAAGCGGGGAGAACAGGTGGGGAAAGAGCTGTGACGTCATATCTTTCACCTATCGACACCGGCTGCGACCCGCGGCAGGCGGTCGTAGCCGCCGAGTCCGAGCGGCTGCACGAACATCTTGGTCAACACGGCATGGAGCGTGCCGGCGACGAGGAACGCCGGAATCGAGGCGGTGGTGTACGGAAAGAGCGAGGATGGAATGTAGGTGACCGGATTGAGCAGCAGAGCGTACGTCGCCGCGCCGGCCGCCACGGAGGCGAACGCGAAGGCGTTGACACCGCCCCAGTACCCGTAGCAAGAGCGGGCACTGGGCAGGTACAGGTCGCGGATCCGCAGAACACCTCTACGCAGCAGGAAGAAGTCGACTATCTGCACGGCGCACAGCGGTGCCACGAGGATCGCACCCCAGGACAGGAATCGACCGTAGTTGTCGTAGACGGCCGAGGGGAAGAAGACGAGGATCGCCGCGGGTCCGAGGATGAATGCCACCAGCACCGGCCAGGGCGTTCCGCGGAGTAGCTTCCCGCCGCCGCCTTTGAGCGCCACCATGGAGGCGTATCCCTGGGAGAGGATGGCGGTGACGTTGGCAAAACCGATGACGATCAGGGCCAGGACGCCCAGCACGACTCCCGCGAGCGGGATCATCCACTCGGTGGGATCCTCGAGGTTCAGCGCCAGCGCTGCGAACACACCGACGACGGCCGCGGCCACGGACGCGGCGAAGAGTCCGAGCCAGTTCGGCCAGAACGCCGCACGCGGATCACGGGTGAGCCGGGCGAGGTTTCCGATATTCGGCCACCACGCGAACCCGCCGGCGATGTTCAGTTCGATCGCGACCATGAAACTGGTGTGCGGATCGCTCTCCGGGTCGAGCGGTGGCAGACTGGCCAATTCGGACCAGGATCGCTTGGTGAACACCATGACGAGAATTCCGACGATGATGAGGACGAGGACGGGTGCGATCACCCGGCACACCGACTCGACCGAGACCGGCCCCCGGGCGAGGACGAGCCAGGACAGGGCCACCGCCACCAGCCCCAGCAGGCTCACTGCCGCACCGGTCTGGGAGATCTCGACCCCGAAGACGTTGTCGATGACGTTGACCAGGCCGTGCCCGAACATGATGGCCAGAACTGCCGACCACGCCGCCGCGAAGAGCGTGGACATCACGACCATCACGATTCGGGCGCCGTTGCTGCCGAACACGCTTCGCAGTCCGACGAACTGCTCGATGCCGTACTTCGCCGACGGCAGGCACGGCGCGAGCGAGACGAGGAAGACGCTGATCGCGTAGCCGATGACGATGCTCGCGATCGCCTGTACCGCGCCGACGTAGTACGCGACGGCCGCGCCCTGCAGAAACGCCCAGGTGGCCACGGCCAGGCCGATGTTGACGGCCGAGTAGTCCCAGAAACCCCAGATCCGCTCCGCCGGCATCAGTGGCAGTTCGTTCAGCGTGGCGTCCGTGCCGTCGTCGCCGGTTCCGCCCGCACTTCCCATTGCCGTGGCGCTGTCCTGCCGCTGCCCGTCCGGCATCAGTACCCCCACCACAGCATGACGGAGATCGTGGCGACGATCCCGGCGATCGCCGCCGCGACGTCCCGCCACGGAAGGTCGGGCAGGATCATCCCGCCTCCGCCGGGGGATTCCAGGAGGAGCAATCGCCTCTCGAGTTCCTGTTCGAATGAGTCGTCCACGCGATCCCCATTTCTGATTGGCGGGCCAGTTATCAATAGTCTGTGGCACGCGTCACATCGTGTCAACCCTCGAATCCTCGCGCAGGAAACCAGAATTGAGTATTGACTGGCGAGCCAATCAAGAACAGGATGCTGGGCATGACGAACACGAAGGATCACCCGACTGCCCTACCGCCCCGCGTTCGGACCGTTGTGGTCGGCGCGGGGTACGCAGGCCTGTCCGCCGCACTCTCGCTGCACGACGACGGCATCGACACCGTGATTCTCGAGGGATCCGAACGAGTCGGCGGAAGGGTGTGCTCCGAACGGAGAAGCCACGGTGTCGTCGTCGACCACGGCGGACAATGGGTCGGCCCCACCCAGAAGCATCTGCTCGCCCTCGCCGAGCGCTTCGACTGCCCCACCTTCCCGACGTACAACACAGGCGAGCACATCGAACTCTGGCCCGACGGTGTGCAGCGGCGCTACACCGGCGCCGGTCCCGACGACGGCCCCGGCATGCCCGAATACCTGGCTGCCGCCGATCGCATCGACGAACTCGCGAGGACCATCGACCTCGACGACCCCACGGCCACCCCGGACATCGAGAAGCGGGACAGCGAAACCGTCCACTCCTACTTCGAGCGGACCGTCGCGAACGAAGACGCCCGTCGGCGACTCGCGCTCGCCGTCGAGGGGGTGTGGTCGATCGAGCCGCGCGATCTGTCGCTGTTCCATCTGCTGTTCTACGTCGCATCCGCCGGCGGATTCGACCAGCTGATGGAAACCGAGGGCTGCGCGCAGGAGCGCCGATTCCGGGACGGCGCACAGTCCACCGCGCTGGCCGTCGCACATCATCTCGGCGACCGGGTCCATCTGAATACGGCTGTGCGCCACATCGAGCGCACCACCGACGGTGTTCGGATCGAGACCAGCCGGGGAACGATTCTCGCCGACACCGTCGTCATGGCGCTGCCGCCGTCGGCCACCCAGCGGGTCACGTTCGCTCCCCCGCTGCCGGTCTCGCGCACACGATGGGTCGAACGCAGCCCGATGGGCGACGTGGCGAAGGTGCACGCCGTCTTCGACACCCCGTTCTGGCGCGCCGACGGACTGTCCGGCCAGGCGACCATCTACGGCGCCCGCGCCGTCGGAGTCGTGTTCGACAACTCCCCCGAAGATGCCGGACACGGTGTGCTCGTGTGCTTCGTCTACGGTGACCGCCAGCGGTCCTGGTCGGCGCTCTCCGACGACGACCGCCGAGCAGCGATCATCGACACTCTCGTCGAACTCTTCGGCGACCGCGCCGCGTCACCGGTCGACTACACCGAGAAGATCTGGCCGCAGGACCGGTGGGCCCGAGGAGGGTACGCGGCGAGCCCCACCCCCGGAACGTGGTTCGCGCACGGACACGACGGCTGGCGTGCTCCCGCGGACCACATCCACTGGGCGGGCTCGGAGACCGCGAGCATCTGGAACGGCTACATCGACGGAGCGATCTCCTCCGGAGCACGCGCGGCCGAGGAGATCCGGAAGCAACTGTCCCGCTGAACCAACGGGACGCTCGTTCGATCTGACGCAACGAGCGTCCCGTTCGTCGGGGAAGGAGTGGCCGGGGAGAACTGCTCAGGGGACGAAGAAGTACCCCAGGCCCGGAACGATCGTGGCCGAGGATTCGCCGAGGACGGTCGCCGTCACGTGCCCCGATCCCGTGGGCACGTCGACCACCGGATCCTTCCCTGGCACTCCGAAACTGCCCGACGGAACGGTCATCGTTCCGGCCGCTCCCGTGCTGAGATTGAGCCACCGCACCACGGTGGCGGAGGTGTACGTCGTGCAATTCGCTCCCGGGGTGAACGCCGGGCACATGCTGGTGGCGGACAGCCGCGCGACGCCCGGTCCCGGACTCGCGCCGGTGGATGCGGCGAGTGAGACAGTGGCGAAGGGGAACGGGTCGCCGATGACCCCGGTGAACGGGACCTGGAATGCCGTCGTGGTCACCGACACCGGATCCGGTACGGCGGCAGCGACGCCGGCCGACGCGGAGGTGAGCGCCACCGCTGCGGCGCAGGTGCCGACGATCGTGCCGAGACGTCTGTTCCTCGTTGCCATGGTCAACCCTTCGTCACGTCGTGGAATCGTGTTCCGGCCCTTCGACTGTATCGATCGACTACGTCGCGCGTGCGCACTCCGGGATACCGGTTCGGCGAACCCTATGATGTAGCGAACCGCGACCGACCAGCGAAGGAGCCGCGTATGTGCTCGCCCCGCATCATGACTCACGTCTACGGAACCATCGAGAAGCGCGGTGCCCCGATGAGTCGACGGTCGCTGTTCGGAGCCGTGGGCGCGGCGGCATTGGCGGCGGCGGCCGCGCCGGCGACGGCATCGGCTGCCCCGACAGCGGGGGCGTCGATCGTCGATCTCACCCACGTGCTCACCCCCGGCTTTCCCGTGTGGCCCGGCGCTCAGCAGTTCGCGATGCGGCCGGTGGTGCGGATCGGTGACGCTCCGACCCCGCTCGGCTCCGTCGGAATCGGCGATCCCAGCGTGTTCTACAAAAATGAACTTCGCTACGACGAGCACACCGGCACTCACGTCGACGCGCCGGCACATGCGAGCGTCAACGGCCTCACCGTCGACCAGATTCCGCCCCACGACCTGGTGGTGCCCCTCGTCGTCGTGGACATCTCGGTGCGGGCGCGAGCCGACAACGACACGCTCCTCACCCGGCAGGACCTCCTCGATTGGGAGTCCGATCACGGCCCGCTCCCCGACCGCTGCATGGTCGCGATGAATTCCGAATGGGACAGCCGCGCCGCACGGCCCGCGACGTTCACCAATCAAGACGTCACGGGTGTGCAGCACACACCCGGATTCGACCCGGACGCCGTCGAGTTCCTCGTCCGGGAACGCGACATCGTCGCATTGGGATCGGACACCCTCAGTGTCGACGCGGGGCGTAGCACCACGTACGGAGCGCACCTCGCGGCGCTCGGTGCCGGAAAGTACGCGGTGGAGGCCCTCGCCAACCTGTCGCAGGTGCCACCGTCCGGCGCAACCGTCATGGTCGGCGCCCCCACCCACGCAGGAGGATCCGGCGGCCCCTGCCGGACCCTCTCGTGGTTCTGACGTGTGGGTCAGGCTTGCGGGGTGACGCGGAGAACCTGGTCGGCGGAACCGTTGTCCGTGGTGACGAGCAACGAACCGTCGGCGGTCGGGGTGACCGACCGGAGGCGGCCGTACTGATTCTGCAGGCCGAACGTCTGCGCCGTTGCCGACTGCCCGTCCGCGGCCAGACGGAGGAAGACCAATTGCTTCGTCTTGAGGCCGCCCATGACGAGTGCGCCGTCCCACGGCCCCCATCCGGAGCCGGTCACGAAGGCGGCGCTTCCGGTCGCCAGGGTGGTGCTGCCCGAACTCCACGCCGCAGCAAGGGCTCCGGGCACGCGCGAGGGATCCGTCATCGGCACGGATTCGTCGTAGATGCCGGGGATCCGATCGGGCTTGTACCCGTAGTTGCCTCCCGCGACCAGGAGGTTCACCTCGTCGTCCCGTGTCGTTCCCTGATCCACTGCGTAGATGCGACCCGTTCCGGGCTGTTGCGCGAGGCCCTGCGCGTTCCGGTGACCCAGTGTGTAAACGGGACTCGCCGGGTCCGGATTTCCGGCGGCGGGCGTGCCGTCGGTGTTGATGTGGAGAGTCTTGCCGCCCAGCGAGTTCGGATCCTGTGACACGGTCGGCTGCGCGGTGTCGCCGGTGCCGACGAACAGGGTGCCGTCGGCGGCCGTCAGTATCCGGCAACCGCCGTGACGTCCCTCGTTGACGGGGATACCGGTCAGGATTGCGGCACCGCGGGTCAGCGTCGTCCAGCCGGCATCGACGGTCCACGACTGGATCCGGATGTCGGTGATACCGCCGCCCTGGAATCCCTGGCACGTGTACACGGTGCGTGTCTGCGCAAAGTTGCTCGCGAGTGCGATACCCATCAATCCGGTTTCGGACTGCGCGTACAGGTCCGAGAGATCGGCGGTGACCGGCCCGGTGCTTCCATCCGCACGCCGGACGAAGAACCCGCCCGACCGCTGGCCGGTGAGGACCGCGCCGTCCGGAGCCTGCACTGCATCCCACGGATGGTCGAGCCCGTCGAGGACCGGAGTGACCGTCAGCGCCGGAAGTGTGTCCTCCGTGGGTATTCCCGGGCCGTCGCTACCCGAGCCGAGGCTTCCCGTGTCGAACGGGAGGGGCAGCGGCTGAGCGGAGACCGGTGCGGCAGGGAGGCCGATCGCGGCGGTGGTGGCGAGAGCGAGGACAGCGAGCTTCGAATGACGCACAAGTTCTCCTCGGGTCGATTGCGCACTGAACGGTCACTATAGGCGCGATCGTGCCCGAAGTTGATCTTGTCGGTCAGTTCCGCGCGGCGCACACCAGCGCGAAGCGGTCGTCGGGATCGGTCCAGGTGCGGTCGACGTCGAATCCCGCCTCCGCCAACTCCCGCCGGATGCCGTCGAGGGTGAACTTGGCCGAGATCTCCGTTCGTAGCTGCTCACCCGCGGTGAACTCGACGTCCAGATCCAGCTCGGCCACGCGGACCGACATCGCACGCTCGGCCTCGAGCCGCATCTCGATCCACTCGTTGTCGGCGTCCCACAGCGCTACGTGCCGGAACTCGTCCACCGGGAAGTCGGCGTCGAGCTGACTGTTGAGCACCTGCAGTACGTTGCGGTTGAACTGGGCTGTCACCCCGGCGGCGTCGTCGTACGCGGGAACGAGGACGGCGGGGTCGATCACCAGTCCGACACCGAGGAGGAGGTGCTCACCCGCTTCGAGGACGTCGGCGATTCCGGAGAGGAACTCCGCCCGCTCGGCGGGCACCATGTTTCCTAGGGTGCCACCGAGGAACGCGATCGTGCGGCGACCACCGCGTGGAAGATGGTGCAGCGACTCGGTGAAGTCGCTGACGACGCCGTGCACGGTCAGATTCGGGAACTCCGCACCGATCTGCCCCGCGGCGCCCTCGAGCGCGGACACCGACACGTCCTGCGGTACGTACGTATGGAGGTTTCCGCGGCGGGTGCCTGCGTCCAGCAGGAGCCGTGTCTTCTCCGACGACCCGGATCCGAGTTCCACGAGAATCTCCGGCGCCGCGACCTCGGCGATCTCTCCCGAATATCGTCTGAGCAGTTCCCGTTCCGTACGCGTCGGGAAGTATTCGGGCAACGCGGTGATCTGCTCGAACAGCTCGCTCCCGCGGGCGTCGTAGAAGTATTTGGGAGGCAGCCATTTCGGGTTCGAGGTGAGCCCGACGGTGGCGTCCTTGCGCAGACCTGCCTTGAGCTGCTCGGGCTGCAGGTACACCTCGAGTGTCGGTGTGGTGGTCATCGTGCTCCCATCTCGAGCGGGGTGACGATCAGGTGTCCGGGGCGTGCGCTGACGAAGTGACGGTCCGGAATCGATTGCCATGCGGGGTTGTCGTCGTAGGGTTCGGACATCACGATGGCCCGCTCGTCGTCGACGAGCGCCGACAGCGAGTGATGCCAGGTGGTGGCCCACAGTTCGCTGCCGTTGCCCAGCAGCAGATTCACTCGCGAGTTCGGGGCCGCAGCGACCACGGCCTGTACAAGTGAACACATCGCCTTCTCGGGGTCCTGCTCACCGAGCGCCCGGCGCAGGAGCAGCCACAGCGCGGCCGAATCGGTCGGTGCCTCGAGTTGCAGCAGATCGCGCACGGGGAGTTCCGCGCCGAGCCCCGCGAGCGACTCGGGCCACCCACGCACCACCCCGTTGTGACTGAAGGCCCAGGTCTCGTCGGAGAACGGCGCACAGGCCGTGTGCTGCACGGGCATGCCGACCGTCGCCGACCGCGTGGCGGCGACCACGGCGCGGGAGCGGATGTTCGGCAACATCTCTCGCACGGCGGGGTCGGACCACAGCGGCTGAGCACTGCGGTAGCGGGAGAATCCGTCCGTTCCCCACCAGCCCACACCGAATCCGTCGGCGTTGATGGTTCCGCCGCCCCTCATGTCGCGTGGCGCGTAGGACTGGCACAGTAGCGAGTTCTCGCCGCGCCCCAGGAGGTCGCCCACCGACTGTTCCGGCCCCAGATAGCCCAGGTGTCGGCACATCTCAGCGGTCGTCCCCCGGAAGGTTCCGGGCACAGCGGAATCCGGAGAAGATCTGTCTGCGGATCGGGTGGTCCCAGTTGCGGAACGTCCCACGGCAGGCCACCGGATCGGTACCGAACGAACCGCCGCGCAGCACGCGGTAGTCGCCGCCGTAGAACACCTCCGAGTACTCGCGGTACGGGAACGCCGAGAAACCGGGATAGGGCTCGAAGGACGACGACGTCCACTCCCACACGTCACCGATCAGCTGATGGACGCCGAGCGGGGACGCCCCCGACGGGTATGCCCCGACCACCGCGGGACCGAGGTGGCGCTGCCCGAGGTTGGCCAACGAGGAGTCGGGTTCGCCATCACCCCAGGGGAATCGGCGCGAGCGGCCGGTGAACGGGTCCCACCGCGCGGCCTTCTCCCATTCGGCCTCGGTCGGAAGCCTCTTGCCGTCCCAGCGTGCGAACGCCTCGGCCTCGAAGAAGCTCACGTGCACGACCGGTTCCTGGAGATGGATCGGCTCGGTCACCCCGAACCTCCGGCGCCACCAGGTTCCGCAGCCGTCGTAATCCCAGAACTGGGGTGCATCCCACCCCGCTTCGAGGCGGTGCGCCCATCCCCGCTCACTCCACAACTCGGGCCGCACGTAACCACCGTCGTCCATGAACTCGAGGTAGCGGCCGTTGGTGACGGGGACGGCGTCGATCACGAACGCCGGAACGTGCGCGGGGTGCGCGGATCTCTCGTTGTCGAGTGCCCACGGATCGTCCGACGTTCCCATCGTGAATTCGCCGGAGGGAATGACCACTTCGTCCTCGTCGATCGCCCCGCCGACACGCGGCGCGCTCTCCGCGGCCAGCACTGCGGCACCGGAGCGCAGTTGATGGGTGGCGAGCATCGTTTCGGCATGCTGCTGCTCGTGCTGCGCGATCATGCCGAACGCGAATCCGTTCTCCTCGAGCGGCCGGCCACGGAACGTGCTGCCGTCGAGCACGTCCCACGCCTTGGCTCGGACAGTACGCACGTATTCCCTGGCCTCGTCCGGGGTCAGCAGCGGCAGGGACGGCCGGGAGTTCCTCGAATGTTTGAATGCGTCGTACAACTCGTCGATGTCGCGGCGGACCGGTTCCCGGCCCCCGACGTCCCGCACGAGCCACAACTCTTCCTGATTGCCGATGTGCGCGAGATCCCACACGAGCGGGCTCATCAACGGGGAATGCTGTGCGACGAGGTCCTCCCCGTCCACACAGTCCGTCAACCCGGCGGTGCGCTCCCGCGCCCGTGTCAACACCGTCTCGATCTTTTCGCGGGTACCCATCAGCGATCCTCGCTCGGGGCCTGGCCCCGGCAACATCGTTCGGCGGCGGCGTCGAGCAGTCTGACGAATTCGGGATCGGGTGAGTACGCCGCCGCCAGGGACAGGAGAGCTGTTGCCGCAGCGCGCAGTTCGAGGTCGGCCAGACCGAACTCGGCCGCGTCCCGCCAGCGTTCGGCGGTGGGTAGCGCCGCGTCGAGTGCCTCGGCCATGGCACCCGGACCCGACAGCAGCGCGTCGATCGCCGCGATGGGTACCCGCCACTGGTCGCCCGGTTGTGCGTCGAGGTAGCGCACCTCGAGATGACCGGCCGCACGAACGGGCGGAAACAGGGTGGTGAGGTGATAGTCGAGGTCGGCGGGCGTCGGGCGGCCGATCACGTCGTCCAGTGCGCCCTCGACCCAGTCCGCGAAAGTTGCACCGTCGGGCGCCGTCCAGTCCGTGCCGTCGTTGCGGATACACAGCAACGGCACGTCCAGCACCCACCCCGCATAGTCCGCGATGTGTGGGGTTCCGGTGGTGCGCGGCGAATCGAGTTCGAGCCACGTTCGCATCCGCTGCGACGCCCACTGGCCGTCGGGTACCCCGTAGAGCCGCGGCGAACACGCGAAGGCCGAGATCAATGCCGGCCCGATCGCGTGCAGCAGGTGCCACCGCTTCTCGACGGCAACCGGATCGGCCCCGGCGTCCACGCTGATCTGCGTTGCGGCGGTGTTGCACATCATCAGCTTCCCGAAGGGCCCGATGCCGGTGAAGCGGGATTCCATGGCGCAGTACCGCGGCGATTGGAGGAGACGTTGCGCGGGCCGTCGGGTGTCCGCGGCCTCGGACGACATGAGGATCGATCGGGACGACAACAGTTCCGCGAGAACCGCCTGATCGGCGGCGAGATAGTCGCACAATTCGCGTGCGGAGTAATAGGGGGCGCTGGACAGTTCGATCTGTCCGCCGGGTTCGACCGTGACGGCGCTGCCACCGGGAAGGGGCTGAGCAGGAGAGGAAGGATCGATGGTTCTGGGGGTGTGCGGCCCGAGAGCTTCGGCGAGAGCGGCGAGGTCGGGTCGCACGTAATCCGGCAGTTGCGCGGTCAGCCACTCCAATTCCGCGCCGATCAGCTGCGGTGGCCCCAGTTTGAAGCACACACCACCCAAGTACGCCTCTGCCGCCGGCCGCGACGTGAAACACGTTGCCTCGACGGACTGAACTGCAGTAGCCATTCGACCCTCCCCTTCGGGCGCCGCCTGAACGTCGTTATCGACATTAGAGCGCCTCGGCCGTCGATGCACGCCCCAACGGCATACTTTTCGAGGAACCTGCACGGGTACGTTCGAGTCCATTCACTGCAAATAGGGAGGTATCGGACATGCTCGACCTCGAGCAGGCGCGACGGGACACCCCGGGCTGCCTCGACAAGGTGTTCCTCGACAGCGCGGGCTCCTCGCTTCCGCCGACCCCGGTCCTGGATGCCGTGTTCGCGCACCTGCGCCGGGAGGCCGACGTGGGCGGCTACGTCGCGGCCGCCGAACGGGCCGACGATCTTGCGGCCGTGAAGTCGTCCCTTGGCCGGCTGATCGGGGCGAGCGCCGACAGCATCGCCCTGGTGGACAGTGCCACCACCGCCTGGAACGACTTCTTCCATGCCGTCCCGCTCCGGGCCGGCGATCGCGTGCTGATCTCGGAGGTCGAGTACGCCAGCAACGCCATCGCCGTCCTGCAGCGGGCGCGGTCCGTGGGCGCGACGGTCGACGTGATCCCCAGCGACGCCGCAGGCCAGATCGATGTCGCCGCCCTGGAGGCGCTTCTCGACGATCGGGTTCGTCTGGTGTCCCTCGTGCACGTGCCGACCAACGGCGGCCTGGTCAACCCCGTCCGCGAGGTGTCGGAGCTGGCACATTCGCACGGCGCGCTGGTGCTGCTCGACGCGTGCCAGTCCGTCGGTCAGATCGCCCTCGACGTGGGCCAACTGGGCGTCGACGCACTCTCCGCCACGGGCCGCAAATGGCTCCGCGCGCCGCGGGGCACCGGCTTCCTGTACGTCCGGCCGGAACTGGCCTCGACCCTCGAGCCTGCCGCCCTCGACCTGCACAGCGCGGAGTGGACCGCGGCCGATGCGTACCGGCTCGCGACCGATGCGAGCCGGTTCGAATTCTGGGAGTGCGACGTCGCCGCACGCCTCGGTCTCGGGGTGGCGGCCGACTATCTCCTCGACCTCGGTGTGGACGACGTCGAGGCGGCCGTTGCGGCCGGGGCGGAGCACCTCCGGTCGGGGCTCGCGGCGATCCCCGGTGTCACCGTGCGCGATCTCGGCGCCCGCCGCTGCGGAATCGTCTCGTTCACCGTCGACGGGTTCGATCCGGGCGACGTCCGGAAGCAGCTGGCCGCCCGCAACGTCACCGTCACGGCCAGCCTGCGCGGATCGACACTGCTGGACATGAGCGCCCGCGGACTGGACGCCGTGGTGCGGGCATCGCCGCACTATTTCTGCTCCCCGGACGACCTCGACCGGTTCCTCGCGGAGGTGCGGACACTCGCGAACTAGGCGCAGTAGGCTGGAACTCACCCGAGAACCAGGACTTCGCGATGACGGACCAGGGATCACCGGCGCTGCCACGCTTCGCCGCGGAGAAGGTCGTGCAATTGCAGACGCGCAAACGCGACGGCTCGTGGGTGGACACTCCCGTCAATTTCGCCGTGAAGGGCGATCGGGCGTACTTCCGCACCCCGGGCCGGGCGTCCAAGAACAAGCGGCTGCGCAATTTCCCGGACGTCCGGATCCGCCCGTGCACGTGGTCCGGCAAGCCGACGGGTCCGCAGGCGCAGGCCACGGCGCGACTGCTGTCCGGTGAGGAGGCGCGGGCCGCGGGCGCCCTGATCGACGAGAAGTACCCGGTGGTGCAGCGGATCGGGGTGCATCTCGCGCACCGGCTGGCACGCACGTCGACGCTGCACTACGAGCTGTCCGGCGTGACGGACCTCCCCGGACAGCCGGGCCCTCGCCGACCTCCGGACGCGACGTCCCACTGACCGGGAGATCCACCGAATCGGGTTTTGTAACAGGTTACAGTTTGAGGGTAACCCACGTCACACCTCGCCTGTGACCGCCCGAGAGGACTTCCACCCATGGTCGACGCCACACCGATCCGCCCCCGGTCCGCAGCAACGGTCGCCGAGTGGGACTACGAGGCCGACGTCGTGGTCGCCGGTTACGGCATCGCCGGTGTGTCCGCCTCCATCGAGGCCGCGCGCGCCGGCGCCGACGTCCTGGTCCTCGAACGCACCAGCGGTTGGGGCGGCGCCGCCGCTCTCGCCGGCGGCTTCATCTACCTCGGCGGTGGGACGCCGCTGCAGAAGGCGTGCGGGTTCGACGACTCCCCCGAGAACATGAAGACGTTCATGATGGCTGCGCTGGGCCCGGGTGCCGACGAGGAGAAGATCACCGACTACTGCGACGGCAGCGTCGAGCACTACAACTGGCTCGTCGACTGCGGTGTCCCGTTCAAGGAAAGCTTCTGGGGCGAACCCGGCTGGGAACCCCCGTTCGACGACGGACTCATGTACTCCGGCGGCGAGAACGCGGCGCCTTTCAACGAGATCGCGACCCCCGCACCGCGCGGCCACGTTCCGCAGATGGACGGCAAGCGGACCGGCGAGAAGGGCGGCGGCTACATGCTGATGAAGCCGCTCGTCGAGACCGCCGAAAAGCTCGGGGTCCGAGCCGAATACGACATGCGCGTCCAGACTCTCGTCACGGACGACACCGGTCGCGTCGTCGGGATCGTCGCCAAGCAGTACGGCAAGGAAGTGGCAGTCCGGGCGCGCCGCGGCGTCGTCCTCGCCACCGGCAGCTTCGCCTACAACGACAAGATGATCGAGGCCCACGCGCCGCGGCTCATCGGCCGCCCCGGTGCCGCCATCGAGGAGCACGACGGACGGTCGATCCTCATGGCGCAGGCCCTCGGCGCCGATCTCGCCCACATGGACGCCACCGAGGTCGCGTTCGTCTGCGACCCCCAGTTGATCGTCCGCGGCATCCTCGTCAACGGCCGGGGTCAGCGCTACGTCCCGGAAGACACCTACTCCGGGCGGATCGGCCAGATGACCCTGTTCCACCAGGACAACCAGGCGTTCCTCATCATCGACGAGGCGTCGTACGAGGAGGGCGCGGCCGCCACCACGGCCACGCCGTTCCTGCGCGTCCAGCCGAAGTGGGCGGCGGAGACCGTCGAGGAACTCGAATCCGACATGGGCCTGCCCGCCGGCGCACTGCAGTCGACCGTCGAGGTGTACAACAAGCACGCCGCCGCAGGATCGGACCCGTTGCTGCACAAGAAGTCCGAGTGGGTGAAGCCGATCGGCACCCCCGTCGCGGCACTCGACCTGCGCGGGTTCACCCTCGGCTTCACTCTCGGCGGACTGCGGACGACCGTGAACTCCGAGGTACTGCACGTCTCCGGCGAACCGATCCCCGGCCTCTTCGCGGCGGGGCGGTGCACGTCCGGCGTGTGCGCGGGCGGTTACGCCAGCGGCACCTCCCTCGGCGACGGCAGCTTCTACGGCCGCCGCGCCGGCATCAGTGCGGCGGGGCAGGCCTGACCGGGCCTACCCGACGAGCCGGACCGTCACACCGGCCGCGAACCGGTAGGGCTGGGTGCTCAGTACCGCGCCGAGACTCTTGCGCAGACGCGAGACCTCGGCGCGGACCGCCACCACGTGGTCGCGGTCGCCGAACAACGCTTCGCTGAGCGAGGCGGCGTCGACGCCCGCCGGTCCCGCGACCGACAGCACCCGCAGGATCTGGGCGTGCCGGGGGGAGAGCGCCCGCGTCCAGTTGACGTCGCCCCGGACCGTCACGTGCGGCGCGTCACCGAGGTCGAGTTCCAGTTCGATGGCCGCCCCGTCGACGCGCCTGCGCACCAGCCAGCCGTCGCCGAGCGGTTCGGGCACGCACAGCCCGAGCCCCGGGACGAGCAGTGGCCGGTCCAGGCTCGGCGGCGCGACCCGCTCCGGCGCCGCGATGCCACTCGCCTCCGCGACCCACCCGTGCTTGTCGACGACCAGCGCCGGACCACCCGCCGACGCCAGCAACGGTGCCGCCCGGCCACGCAGCTTGTCCAGTTGTGCCGTGTGCTCACGCCACAGCGTCGCCTCTGCCAGGCGCACCGCGGTACGGACGAGCGCGACCGTGGTCGGGTGTACGGACATCGCCGACCCACTGATGTCGACCACGCCGAGGATCTCACCGGTGCGCGGATCGTGCACCGGCGACCCGGTGCACGACCAGCCGTGATGCGAAGGGGCATAGTGTTCGGCCGAGAACAGTTGCACCGCAGCATCTTCGATCAACGCCGTGCCGATCGCGTTGGTACCGACCGCCTGCTCCGCCCAGCGCGCACCCTCGGTGAACCCGAGGGCGTCGGCCGCTTTCCGGACCCCGCGGGATCCTTCCCGCCACAACAGGACACCGTCGGCGTCGGCGATGACCACGATGAAGTTCGCATCGTCCGCGACCTGCGTCAACGTGCTGCGCAGTTCCGGGAGCACCGTGCGCAGCGCCGTCCGGGTGCGCCGCGCCTCGATCTCGGAGAAGTCGGCGGGCTCCACCTCCGCGCAGTGGTCCGGGCTCACCCCGCCCGCCTGCAGTCGGGACCACGACCGTGCCACCACGTCCCGCGGAGGGGCGGGCGGCTGCTGCCCGGACAGCACGGCGTCGTGCACCCGGCTGAGCAGCCGCGCATGCCGCGGCAGATCCACACCGGTTGCCACTGCGGTCAGCCGGTCTGTGGTCGGACGTTCAGCGCTCACAACGCCGAGGCTACCCCCGGCGCTGTGAGCCACACCACTGTCCGTCATCGGATCGGCTGCAACCCTTCCTCCTGAGCCTTGATCTGGACGGCCAGATACTTCGAGTAGTGCCGCGACCGACCGGCATCTCGGTGCCGCCGGCGAACAGCTCGAATGCTCGATGGTTCCCTCGAACGTGTCGGCGATCGCGATCTGCGGAATGTTCGGCACCCCACTCATTCCCGTGGCGGGACGACGTGCCGTGGGTGCAACGTGCGGGTGCACCGGTGGCGTCGTCATAGCTGCCGCGGGTGAACTCGGTTCCCGTCCGCACGTCGAGTTCCATTGCGTCGGCGTAGAACTCGAACCCTTCGCGAGCTGCCCTTGGGGGGAAGACCGGCCAGTAGTAGGGGGAGTTCAGGTACGGCAGGTGGTCGTACCAGAGCAGGTCCAGGCGCGCCGCTCGACGTCGCGCCACAGCCGAACGACACCGCGACCGCCGAATCCGGTCAGCCACCGCCCGGCGATGTGTCCCGGTTGCGGGATGGTGGCGTCGAGCGTGGCGGTCACGAGGTCCTCCGCCGTCGGGAATCGAGACGTTCGATACCTCTGGGATACGGGCCACGGCGCCGCGCGGCCCACCCGAGGACACCCGATTAGCAGGTCAGCGGGCCATCCGGTAGAGTTCCATAAGTTGTCTCGGCGAGGGTGAACCAGAAGTTCCCATTGACTGGCTCACCGTGATCGACGCGGCGACGGCTCTGCTCGAGCGTTTCGCTCCTGGCCGTCGCGTGTTCGTCCCTCGTCGACTCGAATCGCCCGCCAGTTACCACCGTGAGTTGTAGGAGCCGTTTCACCATGTCTGACGAAAATCGCCTCGTAGCCGCCGTGCGCACCGAGTTCGGCAAGGGTGCCGCCCGCCGCGCGCGCCGCGACGGCCAGGTCCCCGCGGTCCTGTACGGCCACGGTGAGGACCCCCGCCACCTGAACGTCCCCTCCCGCGACTTCGCCGCCATCCTGCGCGCGCACGGCACCAACGCCATCCTGACCCTCGACATCGAGGGCAAGGAGCAGGTCGCGCTCACCAAGTCGGTCGTGGTTCACCCGATCCGTAACTACATCGAGCACGCCGACCTCCTCGTCATCAAGAAGGGCGAGAAGGTCACCGTCGACGTTCCCGTCGTCGTCACCGGTGAGGCCGCTGCCGGCACCCTGGTCGCGCAGGACGCCGCCACCATCTCCCTCGAAGCGGACGCGCTGCACATCCCCGAGCAGATCGAGGTCTCGGTCGAGGGCCTCGAGGTCGGCACCCAGATCCTGGCCAACCAGCTCGAGCTGCCCAAGGGTTCCACCCTGCAGGCCGACGAGGAACTGCTCATCGTCAACGTCGTCGCAGCCCCGACCGCTGCCGACCTCGAAGAGGAGACCGGCGAAGCCGCGGCCGAGCCCACCGAGGCTCCGGCCGAAGAGGGCGCCGAGAGCTGATCCTCTCGCAACCGCACTGATGTCGGCGGCGCGTCGTCCCGGATTGTCCGGGGTGACGCGCCGCTGTCGTCTGACACGACCCCCTCACGCACGGAAGGACCCTGTCGGTGAGTGAAGACACCGCCCTGGTGGTGGGCCTGGGCAATCCCGGACCGCAGTACGAGAAGACCCGGCACAACGTCGGCTTCATGGTGGCCGGCGTGCTGTCCTCTCGCATGGGTGGCAAGTTCAGCGCGCACAAGAAAAGCGGCGCCGAGATCGTCCAGGGACGACTCGAGGGCCGTCCGACGATCCTCGCCAAACCGCGGTCGTTCATGAACCTGTCCGGTTCCGCCGTCGCCGGCCTGGCCCGGTTCTTCTCCGTCGATCCGGGCAATATCGTGGTCATCCACGACGAACTCGACCTCGACTTCGGGACGATTCGCCTCAAGCAGGGCGGCGGCGAGGGTGGGCACAACGGACTGCGGTCCATCTCGAGTGCACTCGGCACCAAGGACTATCTGCGCACCCGCGTCGGGATCGGTCGTCCCCCCGGACGGATGGATCCGGCGTCGTACGTCCTGAAGCCGTTCTCGTCGGTGGAACGCAAGGAACTCGACCTCGTCTGCGAAGAGTCGGCCGACGCCGTCGAACTGGTCCTGCGCGTCGGGCTCGAGGCCGCGCAGAACCGCCTGCACTAGGCGCTTCGCGCCCGTGCGTGGTGAGCGAGTCCAGAGACTCGTCAACCACGCACGGGCCCGAAGGGCCTAACTGACCAGATTCGCCGACGTGGCGCGGCGGAGTTTGCCCGACGACGTCTTGGGGATGCTGCCGGGGCCGAGGACGGCGACGGTGCGGGGTCGCACGCCGACCTCGGAGAACACCGCATGCACGACCTCGTGCTCGATGCGCTTGACCACTTCGGGGTCCTGGTAATCGTTGGTTTCGACTGCGACGGCGAAACTTTCGCGCTTCTGCCCCGCGTCGAGGCGGACGGCCACCGCGTTGCCGGGACGCACTCCGGCGACGGTGCCCGCGGCCCGCTCGATGTCGGTCGGGTAGATGTTGCGGCCACCCATGATGATGACGTCCTTGACGCGACCGCACACGACGACGAGGCCCTCTTCGGTGAAGTAGCCGACGTCGCCGGTGTTCAGCCAGCCGTCCGCGTCCTGCGCGGGCTTGTGCCCGTCGACCGTGATGTATCCGGGGGTGACCGCCTTGCCGCGGACCTCGATGATGCCGACACCGCGGGTCGGGAGCAGGTCACCCTCGCTGTCGACGACGCGCCCCTCCAGGTTCGGCACCATCTTTCCGAGAGTGGCGAGGGCACGCGCGTTCGGTTTGCTCGACGGGACGGCGCGTTGCATCGCCTCGAGGAGATCCGGGTCGACGAGGTCGAGGACCTGGCCCTGATCCGGATCCGGGATGGAGACGGCGAGGGTGGTCTCGGCCATGCCGTAGACGGGGGCGAGTGCGGACGGGTTCAGGCCGAAGCGGGCGCCCGCCTCGGCGAGCTTGTTCATCGTCTCGGGGTCGACGGGCTCGGCACCGTTCCACATGTACCGGACGGTGCTGAGGTCGACGGCGCCGTCCTCCGCCTGCTTGAGGCGGCGGGCGAGCAGCGAGTACGCGAAGTTGGGGGCGGCTGTGACTGTGCCCTTGTACTTCCCCATCAGTTCCGCCCACAGCAGCGGCGTGCGGAGGAAGTCCATCGGGGTGATGCTCACGACCTCCGCGCCGACCTGCATCGGCACGCTCAGGAACCCGACCATGCCCATGTCGTGGAACAGGGGCAGCCAGCTGATCATCACGTCGTCCTCGATGGAGAACTTGATGCGGTCGATCATGGCGTACGCGTTGGTGTAGAAGTTCTCGTGCGTGATCTGCACGGCCTTGGGGGAACCGGTGGAACCCGACGTGAGCTGCTGCAGCGCGATGTCGCTCTCGAACGTCTCGACCGGGTCGGTCTCCGTGCCCTCGTTCAGCTCGGCCACCGTCACCACGGTGATGCCGCGCTCCTCCAGCAGCGGCTTGGCGGCGTCGAATGGCGCACCGAGGATGACGGCCTTCGCCTGGATCATGTTGATGACGGTCTCGGTGTCCTTGGCCCACACGGCCAGGTCGGTGCGCGGCGTCGGCTGATGCAGCATGGTGACGGACGCCCCGCGCATCCAGGTGCCCTGGCAGGAGGGTGCGATGTCGACGGGCTGACCGGCGAGGATGCCGATGGCGTCGCCGTGGCCGATACCCGTCTCGGCGAGCGCCCCCGCCATGCGGCGCGCGGCCTTGTGGATCTCGCCCCACGGCTGCCGCAGCGGCGCGTCGGGCTCACCCGTGTTGAGGCCACGGGTGCTGCTCGCCGCGGTCGCGTACATCTCGTCGGTGAACTTGCTCACAGTCTTCCTCCTGCACATACGGGTGTCCGAACGCAGAAACGGTGAACTCCGGAGCGCCCCGACGACTCACCCATATAAATCCCTCACCGGCCTCCGATCGTTACTCCTCCCTGGATGTGACTGTGCTGCGAGTACGTGTTCGGCACCCGAGTAACCTGGTATGCGGCCACACGGCCTTCCTGCACGCATCACGTCCCCCGAGAGGTTCTTCGTTGACTACCCCGTCCGACTCGGCCGACACCATTCCAGCCGAGGGGGCGCCTGTCGCCACGTCCGGCTCACCGGAGGGGAAATCCGAGAAGGGTGTCCGGGCGGAGGCGTCGCGTCGCCGAACGTTCGCCGTGATCTCCCATCCCGACGCCGGTAAGTCGACACTGACGGAGGCTCTCGCACTCCACGCGAAGGTCATCTCCGAAGCGGGTGCGGTCCACGGCAAGGCGGGCCGCAAGTCGACGGTGTCCGACTGGATGGAGATGGAGAAGGCCCGCGGTATCTCGGTCAGCTCCACGGCCCTGCAGTTCAACTACCGCTCCACCGAGGCGTCGGCGGACGACCCCGTCGACAACGTGATCAACCTGGTGGACACTCCCGGTCACTCCGACTTCTCGGAGGACACGTATCGCGTTCTGACCGCGGTCGACGCCGCGGTCATGCTGATCGACGCCGCGAAGGGTCTCGAACCGCAGACGCTGAAACTGTTCCAGGTGTGCCGTCACCGCGGAATCCCGGTGATCACCGTCATCAACAAGTGGGACCGGCCGGGCCAGACGCCGCTGGAGCTCCTCGACGAAATTCAGGAACGCATCGGTCTCACCCCCACTCCCCTGTACTGGCCCGTCGGGATCGCCGGCGACTTCCGGGGCCTGCTGCGGCGCGGCGAGGACGGTGCCCCGCGGGAGTACATCCGGTTCACCCGTACCGCGGGTGGCGCGAAGATCGCCCCGGAAGAGGTCATGGACGCCGACGCCGCCCTCGCGAAGGAGGGCTCCGAGTGGGAGACCGCCGCGGAGGAGAGCGAGCTGCTGTCGGCCACCGGTCAGGACCACGACCAGGAACTGTTCCTCGGCGGCCAGACGTCACCGGTGATCTTCGCGTCGGCGATGCTCAACTTCGGTGTCCGCCAGATCCTCGACACGCTCGTCGAGCTGGCGCCGCCGCCGCGCGCCCGAGAGGACGTCGGCGGCACCCCTCGCGAGGTCACCGACCCGTTCAGTGCGGTCGTCTTCAAGGTCCAGGCCGGAATGGACACCGCGCACCGCGACCGGCTGGCGTTCATGCGCATCGTGTCGGGCGTGTTCGAGCGCGGCATGGTGGTCACGCACGCCCAGACCGGCAAACCGTTCACGACGAAGTACGCGCAGACCGTGTTCGGTCGCGAGCGTTCGACCGTGGAATCGGCGTACCCCGGCGACGTGGTGGGACTGGTCAACGCGACCGCGCTCGCCCCCGGCCACACCCTGTTCTTCGAGAAGAAGGTGGAGTTCCCGCCGATCCCGTCGTTCGCGCCGGAGCACTTCTCCATCCTGCGGGCGGAGAGCGCGGGCAAGTACAAGCAGTTCCGGCGGGCCGTGGATCAGCTCGACTCCGAGGGTGTCGTGCAGATCCTCCGCAACGACCTGCGTGGCGACGCCTCGCCGGTCATGGCGGCCGTCGGTCCGATGCAGTTCGAGGTGGTCGCGGCGCGGATGAAGGCCGAGTTCAACGTCGAGGCCCGGATGGAACCTCTGGGCTATGCGTTGGCGCGGCGCACCGACGCCGAGTCGGCCGACGAGCTGAACCGTCAGCGCGGCGTCGAGGTGTTCACCCGCTCGGACGGGGTGATGCTGGCTCTGGTCAGCGACAAGTGGCGCCTGCAGTACATCCAGAAGGAACTGCCCGACCTCACGCTCGAGCCTCTCGTGGCCGCCGCCGACTAGTGACCACGAGCCGCTGACGAACGCTTCGACCATCGACGGGGTCCCGCCCCGTCGATGGTCGAAGACGCTATTGCGCCAGCACCTTCCGCCCCGCCGCCACGATCTGCTCCAATTCGTACCGGTGCTGGGCGCTGGCGTCGACGAGCGGCGCCCGCACCGATCCGGCGTCGAGGCCGGTGAACGTCACACCCGCCTTCACCAGCGCGACGGCGTATCCGGGGGTGGTGTCGCGAAGCCGGACCAGCGGATGGAAGAACTCGCGGTTGAGCGAGGCGACCAACTCGGTGTCGTCCTCCTCGAGCGCCCGGTAATAGGCGAGAGACACATCCGGAGCGAATGCGAACGTCGCGGAGGAATAGAGCGTGACGCCGATGCTCCGGTAGGCCTGCTGCGAGACCTCCGCGGTCGGGAGTCCGTTGAAGAATTGAAATTCTTTGTCGCCGAGAGAATCACGCAGAGTACGCACGATTCGTGACGTCAGGTCGAGGTCACCGACGCCGTCCTTGAACCCGACGACCTTCGGCAGTCGCGCGACCGCGAGAGCACTCTGCTCGGTGAACTGACCGTTCGCGCGGTGGTACACGATGACCGGGAGGTCACTCGCCTCCGACACCTGCTTCACGTACTCCACCAGGCCCTGCGCAGGCGCGCCGACGAGGTAGGGCGGCAGGAGCAGGATGCCGTCCGCTCCCGCCTCCTCGGCGATGGCCACGAATTCCTTCGCGACGGGCAGGGCTCCACCGGCGCCGGCGAAGACCGGGACACGGCCCTTCGTGGCCGTGACGACCGTGTCCACCACGGTCCGGAACTCGGCCGCGGACAGCGCGTGGAACTCGCCGGTGCCGCACGCGGCGAACACTCCACCCGGCCCGGCCGCGACGCCGGATTCGATGTGCTGTGCCAGTGCGGGAAGGTCGACGTCGCCGTTGCTGTCGAACGGTGTGACGGGGAAGAACAGAACTCCGTCAAGCATGGTTGACTCCTTGAATCATGGTCGGGTGTGGCAGTCGAAGAGCTGGGTCGCGACTAGTCGACGAGTCGTTCACCGGTGACGGTGGAGAACAGGTGGGTGCGCTCTGCCGCGTACGACAGGGTGATCACCTCTCCGCGCCTCGGCGGGATGCGACCGTCGGCGCGAACGACGATGGGCTGCTTGCGCCCGTGGATGTCCGCCTGGCCGTAGACGTACGCGTCGGCGCCGAGTTCTTCGACGACGTCGATGGTGACGTCGAGTCCACTCCCGGTGGTGATCACGAGATCCTCCGGACGCACACCGAGCGTGACCGAGCTTTCGCCGATGCCCGCGATCGCACCACGCGGGACGGGGACCACGGAGCCGCCGAAGCTGACACCGCCGTCGACGAGGGGAAGTTCGAGGAGGTTCATCGCGGGCGAGCCGATGAAACCGGCGACGAAGACGTTGTTCGGGTGCTCGTACATGCGGCGCGGAGTGTCGCACTGTTGGAGCACTCCGTCTTTCAGGACGGCGACGCGGTCACCCATCGTCATGGCCTCGACCTGATCGTGCGTCACGTAGACGGTGGTGGTGGCGAGACGGCGCTGCAGCGCCGAGATCTGCGCACGGGTCTGGACACGTAGCTTGGCGTCGAGGTTGGACAGCGGCTCGTCCATCAGGAACACCTGCGGCTTGCGGACGATGGCGCGTCCCATGGCAACTCGCTGCCGCTGACCACCCGAGAGGGCCTTGGGTTTGCGGTCGAGGAACTTGGTGAGGTCGAGGATCTTGGCGGCATCCTGGACGCGACGCTTGATCTCGGCCTTGTCCTCACCGGCGATGCGGAGGCCGAAGCCCATGTTCTCGCCCACCGTCATGTGCGGGTAGAGAGCGTAGTTCTGGAAGACCATGGCGATGTCACGGTCCTTCGGCTGGAACTCGGTGACGTCGTTGCCGCCGATGGCGATCGTGCCCCTGTCCACGTCTTCGAGTCCCGCGAGCATGCGCAGGGACGTCGACTTGCCGCAGCCGGACGGTCCGACGAGGACGAGGAACTCGCCGTCCTCGATGTCGAGGTCCAGGTGATCGACGGCGGCCTTGTCGCCGCCGGGGAACAACTTGGTGACGCCTTGGAATGCGACTGTTGCCATGATGGTGGGTGGTCCCTTCACCGGCAGGAACGTGCCGGACGATCCGAGTGGGAGTACGAAGCACGTGATTGTTCACATACGTGAATCTTCGTCAAGATAGTGACTTCGTTTCGAAGTATGTACTACCGTGATGTGCATTACAAGGTTTACTCCCAGAGAGGTACGAGAAGACATGACCGACACCGCCTCGCGTCTGCTGATCACCGGCGCCGCAGGAAACATGGGCGAGATGCTGCGACCCTTGCTCCGCAAGCCCGGCCGCACACTGCGTCTGTTCGACATCGCCGACATCACCGACACCGACCCCGAACACGAGGAGTTCGTCCAGGGCTCGGTCACCGATCGCGCGGCCGTCGCTGCTGCGGTCGACGGCGTCGACGCCGTACTTCACCTGGGCGGACTCAGCACCGAGGACTCGTGGGAGAACATTCTGTCCGTCAACGTGGACGGCACCCAGGCGGTGTTCGAGGCCGCCGTCGCACACGGCGTGACGCGCGTGATCGCAGCGTCGAGCAACCACGCCGTCGGCTTCTGGACACACGCGGAAGCCGGCTCGAACCCGCTGCCCGGCGACGTCCCGCCGCGTCCGGACGGGTTCTACGGCTGGAGCAAGGCAGCAGTCGAGGCGCTCGGCCGGCTGTACCACGATCGCTTCGGCATCGACGTCGTCAACCTGCGGATCGGCTCGAGCTTCGACCGGCCGCCCAACTACCGCGGTCTCGCCTCCTGGATGTCACCGGCCGACACCGCTCGCCTGATCGAGGCCGCACTGTCCGACTCCGCCAAGGGATTTCATACCGTGTGGGGTATCTCGCGGAACACGCGCAGCTGGTGGTCCGCAGCAGAGGGCGCAGCCATCGGGTACGAACCCCAGGACGACGCAGAGGTGTTCGCCGACGAGTTCCTGGCCGACCACGAATGGAGTTTCGACGACCCGATCCTCCAGCGTGTCGGCGGCGCGTTCTGCGACCACCCGCTCGGACAACGGATGCGCTGACGTCGAGCCGGGGTGGGCACCAGCGGGGTGCCCACCCCCGATGCGTCAGAGGGAGTGGTCGCCGACGATGCGCCCCAATGCGTCGAGTTGCACCTTGTTGACCAACCCGAGGTGATAGAGGTGCAGCTCGTTGGCTCCGGCCGCGACCGTGGCCGCGACATGACCGCTCACGTCGTCGAGATTCTTCGGCGGCAACACCGACACGTAAGCGCCGACGTCGACGGTCTCTCCGACGATCGCCCGGGTGTCCTTCGTGACGGCGACGGTTTCGGCCGTCCCCGGCCAGGCCGAGACGAGCACGGCGTCGACGTCTCCCGAAGCAGCCGAGGTCAGCGCGGGCGACGGCCCGGTCTTCCAGGGGTTCGGGTGGCAGTGCAGCGTGACGCGGGCCAACGGGATCTCCGCACGTACGGCGCCGAGCACCGCACCCCGAAGCGCATCGGCGTCCGCGTGGCGCACGGACAGCACCGCGTCGGCCTCCGCCTCGCCGAGGACGTCGGTGATCGCGGCGTCCGCAGCGAGCGTCCCCATGGCCAGCGCGTCCACGCCGGAACGCAGCTTCGCGGTCATCTTGTCCGGATCGACGCCCCGCTCCGCCCACAGTGCGCGTTCCCGTTCGGTGCAGCTGATCGACATCAACGTGTCGCCGATGCCCGGAAATGCGCCGTCCGTCTTCTCGTGCGGGCCGACGTGGGCGATCCCCAGCTGTCCGCATGCTTCGATCGACACCCCGTGCAGGTCGACACCGCGGACCGACTCCGCCGCCAGGGTGCGGGCGTAGCGGACGATGTCCGGATGCCCGGGCGCGAGCGCGTACGGGTAGCGGTCTCCGAAGCAATTGACGACGGTGACGTCGGGATGCGCGTGCCCCAGAATCGTGCTGTGGGACAGAACGATCCATGCGTTCACGCGGATGCCCGCGTCGATCAGGATGCGAGCCGCATCGGCGAACGCATCCTCGGATCCGCCCCACGTCGCCGCCCGGGCCGTGACCGGGTGTCCGTCCCACGCCGCAGGCCGGATGGGGCGGTACAGCGCGGCGTGATGCGCGTCGACCACCTTGTGGGCCGGATGCAACGGGGTTGCCGCGCGGGTCGAGTGATAGCTGGCGGCGAGCGAGATCTCGGCGACCCCGAGCGTGCGCGCTCGGTCGACGAAGTGCGGATCACCGAGCACGTCCCACGGATACGCGTGCGCGACGATGCGATCGACTGTTCTTCCGGACATGCGGGTCCCCTCAACGGTTCGAGTACAGAGTTCGATAGACAAGACGGAGTTCACACATGGGAACACACCTTTCGACCGGCTGTCCACGACCGACCCCGGCCGACGCGAGTCGCGACGCCGTTCGCGAGGTCCTCGGCGTGACGGACGAACCGACGGTGGGCACACCCGACGTGCGATACGGCAGGTCGTGGAGTCGACACGGTGTCGCAGGCCGCGAACTCACCTGGGCCGCCGGCGACGACGGTCCGGACACCGCGGGCTGGCTCCTGCGCCCCGACCACCCGGGCGAGACCACGGCTCGTCCCGCCGTGCTGCTCATGCACGCGCACGACGGCGTGAAGTTCTACGGCAAGGACAAGGTGGCGGACGGTCCCGACGGAGTCCCACCGGGCATTCGCGAACTCCGGACCCGCGGTTATGACGGCAGGGCAGTCGCGACTGCGCTCGTGCACGCGGGCTTCGTGGTACTCGTCCACGACGTGTTTCCGTGGGGTAGCCGGCGCGTGCCCTGGCCGGAACTACCGGACCGGGCCACAGCAGCCGGATACGCCGCATTCCCACCCGGTCCGGACACTCCCGGGATCCGTCGGCGCCGATACGACGCGGCTGCCCGCGAGCACGAACACGGCCTCGCCAAAGCCGCCGCCCTGACCGGCACGTCACTGGCCGGCAAGGTCGTCGCCGAGGATCTTCGGGCGCTGAACGTGCTCCTCACGACGGACGGCGTCGATCCGAACAGGGTCGCGGCCGCGGGATTCTCGGGCGGCGGCGCTCGTGTCGCACACCTGCTGGCGTGTTCGACACGCCTGCGAGCGGGGGTGATCACCGCGATGATGAGCACTTTCGCGGATGTCGCGGACGGCAGGGCAGACGATACGACGTGGCTGATGATCACTCCGGGCCTGCCGGCCGTGTGCGACTGGCCCGAGATCGCCGCGTGCCATGCGCCGCGGCCGCTGCTGGTTCAGTTCGCGCTGGACGACTCCCATTTCGGCCGGCAGGGGATGCGTGACTCCGAGGCCGTGCTGCGGCGCGGGTACGACGGGTCCGAGGCGCTCACCACGCAGTGGTTCGCAGGCGGACACCGGTTTTCGGCACAAATGCAGGTCGAGGCCGCCGAGTGGCTCGTCCGCAATGCCTAGGCGGTCACCCTTGACAGACCTTGTGACTGCCGTCATAGTGAGTTCGACAATTCACATAGAGGACGTTAGTTCACATACATGAACGTGACGCGCAATGGCCGCCACAGGAACCCCTGACACACACCGGGCGCCCCGGGCAGGCCGAAGACCGCGTCGTTCCCCTCGCTTTCCACGCTGACGAGCCACCCCCGTGATCTCGCCTCAGCAGCAGTAGCCACAATCCCCTGACCCGCCGGCGCGACCGGCACCGAAACTTCGGAGCGTGCACCATGGTCACCACCACCTCCCCCCGGCCAGGAGGGCAGTCCGCGCCGGCGGCGCCGGCCTCTCCCGGTCGAAACCGGCGCAGACCGGCCTGGCGCAGAGTCTCTGCCCCCTACATCCTGATCGCACCGGTGGTCATCCTGCTGGCCGTCTTCATCTTCTACCCGGTCGGCAGCGTCTTCTACTACAGCCTGCAGTACTACAACCCGACGACGCCGTGGGACAACGGCTTCGCCGGCCTCGACAACTTCCGGCTGATGTTCGCCGACTCCCTCTTCTGGACCAGCCTGGTCACCACCGCGAAGTGGGTCGGATTCCAGGTCGTGTTCCAGTTGATCCTCGGACTCGGACTGGCCCTGCTGGTCAACGAGGTGTTCCGGGGCCGCGGCCTGGCCCGCGCTCTCGTGTTCTCCCCCTGGGCGGTGTCCGGCGTCCTCACCACCGGCATCTGGCTGCTCATCTACAACCCGTCGACCGGCCTCTTCAAGCTTCTCGGAAACATGGGAATCGGCGACGGCACGGCCGCTCCCATCGCCGATCCGGACACCGCGTTCTGGGCGACGGGCGTCGCGGAGCTGTGGCGCGGGGTGCCGTTCTTCGCCATCCTCATCCTGGCCGAGTTGCAGAGCGCGCCCAAGGACCTCTACGAGGCCGCCAACGTCGACGGCGCCAACCGCTGGCAGCGGTTCCGCTTCGTCACCCTTCCGCACCTGAAGGCCGTCATCATCTTGTCGACGCTGCTGCGCGGTGTGTGGGAGTTCAACAACGTCGATCTGCTGTACACCCTCACGGCGGGTGGCCCGGCCGACGTCACCACCACACTGCCGCTGTACGTCTCACAGCTCGCAACCACTGCCCAGGACTTCGGATACGGCTCGGCGCTCACCACGGTCGCATTCGTGATCCTGCTGTTCTGCTCGATCCTCTACTTGCGCCTGAGCAAGTTCAACAGTGAGAAGGTCTGACCGTCGTGACCACCACCACCGATCGTCCCGCCGTTGCGCTGTCCGAGCCGGACACCACCGGGAAGCTGCGTGTACACAAGACGAAGCCGCGCTTGTTCAGCGTCGGACTGCCGCTCGCGCTGTACCTGCTGTTCACCCTCGTCCCCTTCTACTGGATGATCGTGTTCGCCTTCCGGCCCGCCGGATCGAATTCGATGCTCCCCTGGCCCATCACGTTCGAGCACTTCGACACCGTGTGGAACACCCTCGGCTTCAGCTTCTTCTTCAAGAACAGCCTCATCGTTGCCGCGTTGTCGCTCGTCCTGACCACGTTCGTCGCACTGGCCACCGGATATGCGTTGGCCCGCTTCAAATTTCGCGCCAAGATCCCGTTGGTGATGGCGCTGCTCTGCAGCCAGTTCGTGCCCGGCGCCATGCTGCTCATCCCCCTGTTCCAGGTGTTCCGCGAGATGAACCTCGTCAACAATCTGACCGGCCTCATCATCGCCGACACCGTGTTCCAGCTTCCACTCGCCGCCATGCTGATGGCAGGTTTCATCGCGCAGATTCCGGTAGAACTGGAAGAGGCCGCGATGGTCGACGGCTGCTCACGCCTGCGCGCGTTCCGCATCATCATGCTGCCGCTGCTGCGGCCCGGCCTGATCGCCGTCGGATCGTTCGCCTTCATCGGCAGCTGGAACAACTTCCTGTTCGGCCTGATGTTCATCAGCAGCCAGGAGAAGTTCACCCTGCCGGTCGGGCTCAGCTACACCATCGGCTCCTACAACGTCGACTTCGGAGTTCTCGCCGCCGGCGGTCTGATCGCCGCGGTGCCGGTCGTCGCCGTCTTCGCCGTCATCCAGAAGTACCTCGTCCAGGGCCTGAGCGCCGGCGCGGTCAAGGGCTGATCATGACTTTCGAAAAGAGGACCCCCATGAACCGGCGAACGCTCCTGCGTACCACCCTGGTAGGCGCGGCGGCCACGCTCGTGCTCGCCTCCTGCAGTTCCGAAACCTCACTTCCCGACGGCGCCCTCGGCGACCCGAACAACGCCCGGCTCACCTTCTGGGACAACAACGCCGGTCCGGACCGCACTCCGCTGTACGAGGAGCTCATCCGGCGATTCGAGACCGCCAACCCCGGCATCGACATCGAATACGTGGGCCTGCCGTCGGACAGCGCCCAGCAGAAGTACCAGACCGCGCTCGCCGGCGGTTCGGCACCCGATCTCGGGATCGTCTCGACCGCCTACCTCGCCCCGCTCGTCGCCCAGAACGCCGTCATCTCACTCGACGACTTCGTGGCGGCGTCACCGCAGCACGACGAATACGACGCCGGAATTCTCGAGTCGGCGCGTGAATCCGGCGGTGGCGAGCACCTGTACGGTCTCCCCTACACCAGCAACAACGCCACCCTCTGGTACCGCGCCGACTGGTTCGCCGAAGCCGGGATCGAACCCCCCGACACCTACGACGAGTTCTACCAAGCCGCACAGACTCTGACCGACAAGGACGACGGCCGTTACGGATTCACGATTCGCGGCGGGGCCGGATCGATCTACCCACTGTTGCAGTACATGTTCGCCAGCACCGGAGTCGAGAGCTTCTTCGAAGACGGCGAATCGACGCTGAACCGTCCCGAGATGGTCGACGCCATCGAACGCTTCGCAGCGCTCTACGACGTCGACACCCCGACCGCCGACGTCAACAACGGCTTCCCGCAGATGGTCGCGAGCTTCGGCGGCGGCTCGGTGGCCATGATGCAGCACAACCTCGGCTCGCTGAGCAACCACGAGAAGGCTCTCGGCGACAAGGCCGGAGCTGTGGCGCTGCCGCGCAACGAGGACGGAAAGCGCACCGTCATGACGGACCCGTTCCCGTCGTACACCGTGTTCAAGAGCAGCCGGCATCAGGCCGCGGCGTGGAAGTTCGTCGAGTTCATGACGTCTCAGGAATCGCAGGCGTACTGGAACGAGCGCGTCGGACAGATCCCGGTGAACAAGACTGCGCGCTCGGCTCCCGAGTTCGCGAACATGCCGTCGGTGCAGGCTGCGCTCGCGGCACTGGACGACCCGGAAACCGTACTGGTCACGCCTCCGGACTACCTCCCCGACTTCGGGAAGATCGTTCAGGTGCAGATGCTCGGTCAGTGGCAGAAGGTGCTCATCGGGCAGCTCAGCGCACAGGATTTCGCCGACGACTTCGCGGAGAAACTCGATCGCTCCATGGCCAAGTACATCGCCCGCCAGGGCAAGTAGAAGATTTCGAACAGGAAGCGAATCATCATGTCCAGCGTGATCACAGAAGTCGCCGTGCAGGTTTTCAAGACCGAGGCACGCACCTCGGTCGACTCGTACGGTCATCGCCATCCCGGCCCGTCCGTGCCTTCGACGGGGGCGCTCCTGCGGATCACCGACTCCGACGGCGTCAGCGGTTACGTTCTGGGCAAGCCGAACTACCTTCGGCAGGATCAGGTGGAGCAGCACTTCCGGCCTGTCCTGATCGGCGCCGATCCGCTGGCACGCGAGGCGATGGACAAGAAGTTCGCGATCCGTCAGCGCACACGGGCGGTCGAACTTCCCGAGCACAGCTGCAGCTACCTGGACCAGGCATTGTGGGACCTGGTGGGCAACAAGTTCGACACGCCGGTGTGGAAGCTGCTCGGCGGTGCGCGCACCGAGATCAAGGCGTATGCCAGCACCATGTGCGGCGACGACGTCGAAGGCGGCCTGGCCACCCCGGAGGATTACGCGAACTTCGCGGTCGCGCTGAAGAGGCGGGGCTACCAGGGCATCAAGCTGCACACGTGGATGCCTCCGCTGCCGGGCTCCCCGAGCCTGACCCGGGACATCGACGCGTGTGCCGCGGTGCGTGATGCCGTCGGCGAGAACTTCTCGCTGATGCTCGACGGGTACCACTGGTACTCGCGCACCGACGCTCTGAAGCTCGGTCGCGAGCTGGACCGGCTGAAGTTCGATTGGTTCGAGGAGCCGATGGACGAGTTCTCGCTGCGCTCGTACAAGTGGCTCGCCGACCAGATCGACACCCCGGTGATCGGACCCGAGACCACCCCGGGCCGGCATCGATCTCGTGCCGACTGGATTGCGAACGACGCGTGCGACATCCTGCGCGTCGGGGCCATGAACGGTGGTGGCATCACACCGGCCTTGAAGACGATGCACATGGCCGAGGGCTTCGGACTCGAGTGCGAGATCCACGGCAACGGCGCCCCCAACCTCGCACTCGTGGGAGCGGGCAACAACGTCCAGTGGTACGAGCGCGGCCTGCTGCACCCGCACGTCGATTACGACTGGGTGCCGCCGCATCTGAAGTCCATCGTCGACCCCGTCGACGAGAACGGCATGGTGGCGATGCCGCAGAGACCGGGCCTCGGCGAGGACATCGATCTCGAGTACATCGCGGCCAACCTCGTCGCGGAGTACTGAGTGCGCCGCGTCGCCGGCACCGAACACGGGTCAGTAGGTGATATCGCGTTCAGAATGAGAGATAGTGTCTTCATGGTGACAGAAGACATGCGTGGGGCAGCGCCGGAATCCCAACCGGTCAAATCTGCCGAGCGCACCATCCACATCCTCGAGACGCTCGCCGCATCACCGACCCGGATGAGCCTCGGCGAATTGCAGGAAGCGTGCAAGTATCCGCGCTCGAGCCTGCACGCTCTCCTGCGCACGCTCAAGGATCTGCGGTGGATCGAAGCCGACGAGTCGGGGTCGCGCTACGGCATCGGCACCCATGCCCTGCTCGCAGGCACGTCGTACCTCGACAAGGACTCGGTCGTCTCGAGGGCAGCAGCGGTGCTCGAGGCGCTCCGGTCGGAGGTCAGTCACACCGTCCACTTCGCGCGGCGTGACGAGGCCAGCGTCATCTACCTCGCGAGCCGCGGATCGAAGGTCGAGGTTCGGCGCATGCACCGCGTCGGCCGCAAACTGCCGTGCCACGTCACCGCGCTCGGGCAGGCCCTGCTCGCCGAGCTCACGACCAGCGAGGTCCGGCAGATGCTGCCCGCGAAACTCGAACGCTTCACCGAGAACACCATCGTCGATGTCGACGACCTCGTCACCGAACTCGGCGAGGTGCGCAACCGTGGGTGGGCCCTGGAACGAGAACAGGGGACGGTCGGCGTGGTGTGCATTGCCACCGTCGTGCCCTACCGCATCCCCGCCACCGACGCCCTCAGCGTGTCCATGCCCGCCGAGGTCGCGTCGTACCCGGGTGAGCTGGAGCGGATCGCCGGCGTGCTCACGAAGCACGCGTCCGCCTGGGCCCGGGAGTTGAGGGCCGAGGGGGTTCGGTGAGCCGTCGAGGTGTGCGGCCCGCCGGACCCTCCTGGTAGCTTTCAGGTCGAATCGAGCACACTGACGGGCTTTGCGCGGTACCCGTTTGGCCACGAGCAGGAAGCGACACGATGGAGAACGGCATTTCCCCCAACGGATCGGGCAGCAACGGCTCCGCCGGAACGAGCTCGGCGACGGACTCCCCTTTCGCTGAACCGAGCACCGGCGGGCTGACCGGCAGCAACGGCAACGGCAAGTCCACGACGAGCTCCGCCGAGACGTTCACCTTCCCGCTGCCGACGCGCAGCTCGGGCTCACACAGCACCGAGGAGCCGGCCGAGGCGTCCGACGCGACGGCGTCGCCCGAGTCTCGTGGACGCACCGTCATGCGACGCAACGCGATGGGAGTGGCAGCCGTGCGAGTCGCGGGCCGTCTTGCACACACCGAACTGCTCGAGGAGCACCTCGCGTCGGCGAGCAGTCACTCCGCCGATCCCACCGTGGACGCCGACGAACTGCTGGAGCTACTCGGCGAGTACCTCGTCGCAGCCGGGTTCGAGCGCCCCGAGATCCATGCGAAGCTGAACGGCCAGTCGATCGTCGTCGACCTGCGCTCGCCGTCCGCGACCGCGCGCTGACCCCCGCCGCCGGGCGCGGTCAGGGCCACAGCACCTCGCGGATCCACTTTTCGGACTCGCGGCGGTAGAGCTGGCGCACATGCCTGCGTCCGGCATCCGCCTGCCAGAACTCGACACTGTCGGGGACGATGCACCATGCCCGCCAGGTTCCCGACACGAAGTCGGGGTCGGCGTCGATGCGGGCCACCGCCGCCGCGACGGCACGTTCGTATTCGGTGGGATCGTCCAGGACCTCGCTCTGCCGGCTGGCGGCGGCCACGGCCCTGGCGGTAACCGACCGTTCGCGGAAGTCGCGGGCGGAGAGTGCCGGATCGCCTTCGACGACCGACCCCCGCACACGCACCTGCCTGCCCTGTTCTCGCCAGTAGAACGACAGTGCCGCAACGGCATTCGCGGCCAGCTCACGACCCTTCGGCGAGCGAGTGTCACCCGAGAACCAGAAACCCTGCTCCGTGACGTCCTTGAGGAGCAGGAAACGCGCGTCCGGATTGCCTTCGGCATCGACGGTCGACAGCGCAGCCGCGTGCGGTTCCGGAACTCCGGCCGCTGCGGCCTGCGTGATCCAGTCGAGGAACAGTGTGGTCGGCGCATCCGGAAGCGTGTCGACGGGCGGAGGTGTCTCGCCGCCGAGTGCGGGCAGGGCGCGAATCCATGCGCGGGTGTCCGGGAACGACGAACGGTCGGGTGTGGTCGGCATGTGCCGACAGTAGCCGCGGCCCGGACCTTCAGGCCGACGCGGCCGGATCCGTCGGCCCCACCAGCATCCAGCGGTGACCGAACGGATCGATGAGTGTCGCGTTGCGGTGTCCGTGACCTTCCGAGATCCACCGTTCGACCTTGCCGCCCGCATCGCGGGCACCCACCAGGACGGCATCGGGGTCGTCGACGGACAACATCAGGCTCACGGACGTCGAACCGGATTCCGGCGCGGTCAGGCCCATCTCGGGGAACTCCTCGGCGAGATAGATCATGCCGGTCGGCAACCGCAGTTCCGCATGACCGACCCGGCCGTCGTCCATGACGATCGGCTCACCTACCACCTCGGCGCCGAACACCTTGGAATACCACTCGATGGCCTCGACACCCCGCCGCACCGTCAGGTACGGCAGCGCGCCGGGAACGGGGACGTCCGGAGCCATCGTCACCTCCCAGTGTCCGTGTGGGTCGAGTCCCAGTGTGCTCCCTCAGGCGGACGCCGGAGGTTGCAACATCGCCCACTTGTTGGAGGTGAGCCGGAAACTCGGGAAATCGGAGAGCGCCGCAACCGATTCCCAGGTGCGTTCGTAGCCGGTGTGCGTGATCCGCCAGTTCCCGTCGGGGCACCGAAGATAACGATCGTGATAATAGGCAGAGCCGCGCAACAGCATGCCGTCCTCGGGAATCAGCGTGGTGTCCGCGAGAAACCACACCCCTACCGCGGTGTCACCGGTGACGGTGATCTCGGGTTGGCCGCACTGATGCTCCGTGATGACGTGGGTCCCGAGAGTGTTCTCGAGGAAGGACACGAATGAGTCACGGGAATCGAACGTGAGGTATTCGCTGTACGTCGCCGTGACGTCCGGAACCATCGTGTCGGCGAACTCCACCCACGACTTCGTGTCGAGAGCACGTGAGTAACGGTGCTTGAGCTGCTCGATCTGTTTGATTGCTTCGAGATCCATGACCCCCGCCTCCTGTGCAGCGAACATGCAAGCCCTGGACTGCAGATTAGTCGGATAATCTGCAGGTTCGCCTTGGTTTCCCCCGTTTTGCCCGGATCATGCATATTCAGGCCGTGATCCGGGACACGAAAAGGTTACGAAATGACTGCATGGCCTGCGCAACAGCACGCCACTCACGCTACCTTAGGCTAGCCTCACCTGATGACTGCCCGGGCCTGCGCACTTCCGCCGGCCCGAGGACTCCACACCCCAGCCCACCGTCGTTCGAATTCACCTGCTGCACAGTACTTTTTGATATCCGGCCGATCTCCGCCGGGCCGAAGGACCCGAAAGACCGGACGCCGGACGAGATTGCTGTGACCCCTAATCCACAGGTATCTCGTCCGGCGCTATCGTGACGCTGACGTGGTCACGCGAGAGGGGAATCCATGGATCCGAGCCGCATACCGGTGATCGTCGGAGTCGGCGACATCCGCTCCGGCCGCGCAGGCGATCCGGCCGCCCCGCGTGAACCGCTCGACCTGATCATCGAGGCCGCGCGTGCCGCTCTCGCCGACAGCGGCTCCGCGCACCTCGGCTCCCGGATCGACGCAATCCATGCGGTGAAGACCGTCAGCTGGTCGTACGACGACCTCCCCGGACTGCTGGCCGCCCGGCTGAATCTGCCGTCGCCACGATCGAGCACCTCCCCGATCGGCGGCCACTGGCCCGCCGCGCTCCTCGACCGCGTCGGTGACGACATCGCCGCGGGCCGGTCGGCGGCAGCGCTCCTCGTCGGCGGTGAGTCGCAGGCGACCATGACGGCGCTCCGGAAGTCGGACACCGATCCGGCGTCACTGGGCTGGACGTCGGCGCCGGGCGGTCCTCCCGCCTTCGATCCGGCGGATCTCGGTAGTTCCGCGATGCAGCGGGCCGGCCTGATCGTTCCGACCCGGGTGTACCCGTTGTTCGAGAACCGGGTGGCGCACGAATCGGGTCTGGGCCCCGACGAGTCCCTGTCGGAGTCGGCTCGGATGTATTCGGCCTTCTCCGAACTGGCGGCGAAGAACCCGGCGTCGTGGACATCCGAGGTGTATTCCGCCGAGGAGATCGCCACGGTGGGTCCGGGCAATCGGATGGTGTGCGAGCCGTACCCGTTGATGCTCAACGCCATGCCGTTCGTCGATCTGGCCGCCGCGGTGCTGGTGTGCTCCCTGGCGGTCGCTCGGGACCACGGCGTTCCGGACGACCGCACGGTGTACCTGTGGGGCGGCGCGGGAGCCACCGATCCCGTGGACGTACTGAGCCGCAACGGTTTCGGCACGTCCGCGGCGATGACGGACGCTGTGCACCGGGCACTGTCGCGGGCCTCGATCGACCCCTCGGCGCTCGACATCGTCGACGCGTACAGCTGCTTCCCGGTGGTGCCGAAGCTACTGGTCCGCACGCTCGGCCTGCCCGCAAGCACCGTGCCGAGCGTGACGGGCGGTCACTCCTTCTTCGGTGGTCCTCTCAACAGTTACACGCTGCACTCGATCGCCGAGGTCACCCGCCGACTGCGGGAGGGCGCGGGACCGGCCCTGGTCCACGGCAACGGCGGCTATCTGACGTACCAGCACGTCGTGGTGCTGGCGGGCGCCCCGCATCCGGGCGGCTACGTCGGCGATCCGGAGCCGGCGCGACTCGCGTCGGAGGCGCCGGAACTCGTCACCGGCTACGACGGGCAAGCCGACATCGTCACCTCCACGGTGGAGTACGGCCGGGACGGCGCCCCGGCGACCGGCTTCGTCGTCGCCCACACCCCCGACGGCAGGCGTCTCGCCGGACATACCGGCCCTGAGGAGGCGGTCGCGCTGTCCGCGTTCGCACAGACCCCGGCGCGGTCGGCGATCGGGCGGTCCGTGCACGTCACGGACCGCGACGGGACCCTGTCGGTGCGGTTCTGACGGGCCGGCCCTACCAGCGCAGTTCGCCCGCCGCGACGTCGTCGGCCAGCGACCGGACGTAATCGAGTTCGGCGAGCAGGACCGCCCGCCGGTACTCGTCCTCGACGACGAACAGTCGCGGAAGAAACGTCCGGGCCTCGGCGAGGCCGGCGTCGAGCCCGGCCAGTTGCTGTTCGAGCACCGTGATCCGCGAACGCAGGGCACCGAGCGCGTCGTCGGAGCCGAGACTCGGCAGGAATGCCAGCGCGGCCGGAAATTCCGGGAACTCGCGGGCCGGCTCCGCTACCATCCCCCGCAGCCACTGCGTCAACGTCGTCGCGCCCGTTCCGGTGAGCCGGTACGTCGTGCGTTCGGGGCGATTCTCGGCCCGTTCCGTCGACTCGACCTCGATCAATCCGTCGCGCAGCAGGCGTTCGATCGTCTGGTACACACTGTTGCGCTGCGCGACGTTGACGACCTCGTCCTTGTGCCGCTCCTTGATCAGTTGCTGCATGCGGTAGGCGTGCATCGGCTCTTCCGACAGCATCGACAGCACGGCCATCGCCAGCACGGATCTACGTGGTGAAGACATTCGTCGAGCATATCCGCAGATGCGAATTGGTCATTCTATGTATAGTCACATTATGACTATCACCGTTTCGATCATCGGAGGAGGCATCGCCGGCCCTGTCACGGCGATGGCCATGCAACGGGCCGGCCTCGACCCCGTGGTGTACGAAGCGCACGATCACGGCGCGGACGGCGTGGGCGCATTCCTGACCCTCGCGACCAACGGCCTGGAGGGACTGCACTTACTGGATCTCGATCGTCAGGTCGCCGGACTCGGGATGGACACCCGCGGAATGCGGATCGTCAGCGGAACCGGGAAACAGCTGGCCGAATTCGACAACGGAGGCCTCACCTCCTTCGGCACGCCGTCCCAGACGCTGCGCCGCGCCGACCTCTACCGCACCCTGCGCGACGAGGCAGTGCGACGGGGCGTACGCATTGAGTACGGCAAGCAACTCCGGGACGCCCGCCTGGACGGGGATCGAGTCCACGCCGACTTCACGGACGGCACGACGGCCGAAGGCGATCTGCTCGTCGGGGCCGACGGGCTCCGGTCGCGCACCCGGTCCGTCCTCGACCCGCACGCACCCGACCCCCGGTATCTCGGCCTCCTCAACACCGGCGGATTCGCGACCGGTCTCGCCCTGGACGGCGAACCCGGCGCGGCCCACTTCCTCTTCGGCAAGCGGTGCTTCTTCGGCTATCTCATCCATCCGAGCGGTGACGTCTGGTGGTTCGCCAACCCCGGGCGCCGCACGGAACCGTCGACCGAGGAACTCGCCTCGATCACGCCGGAGCAGCAGCGCGCCGAACTGACCGAGCTGTTCTCCCGTGACGCCGGACCGGCCCTGCAGATCATCGACGCCACCGAGCACATCATCCGGAGCTGGAGCACCTACGACCTTCCGACCGTGCCGACGTGGCGCAACGAGCGGATGGTGATCATCGGGGACGCGGCGCACGCCACGTCACCGTCGTCCGGGCAGGGGGCGTCCATGGCGATCGAGGACGCCGTCGTGCTCGCGCGATGCCTGCGCGAACACCCGGACACCGCCGGCGCCCTCGCAGCGTACGAGACCGCCCGCCGCACCCGGGTCGAGCGAATCGTCGCCCAGGGCAAGCGAAACGGCAGCGGCAAGGCACCCGGACCGGTAGGGCGCGTGATCCGCGACCTGACCCTGCCGACCGTCATGCGGATGGTCGGCCGCCGCGACAGTCTGCGCTGGATGTACGACTACCGGATCGAGTGGTGACCGGGCGGGGTCGCTAGTCCAGCTCGGCGGCCAGCTCCATCCACTGCTCCTCGGTGGCTTCCTTCTCCGCGACGACCTGCTTGAGCTCGGTGTCGAGCTTCTGCAGCCTGTCCGGATCGGTGGCCGCCTCTGCCAGCTTCTCGTGCAGCTTCCGCTCCCGGTCGTCCAGCTTCGCCACCGCACGCTCGAGCCGCGACAGTTCCTTGCGCGCGGTGCGTTCGGCGGCCCCGTCCCGCACCTGCTTGGGGGCCGACGCACCGGTGGCCGTCGACGCCACCGACGGTGCGCCGGTGTCGACCATCTTCGCCCGGCGACGCAGATAGTCCTCGATCCCACCGGGCAGGTTGGTCAGCTTGCCGTCGCCGAACAACGCCCACGTGGAGTCACAGATGCGTTCGATCAGGTACCGGTCGTGGCTGATGACGACCATCGTGCCCGCCCAGCCGTCGAGGATGTCCTCGAGTTGCTGCAGCGTGTCGATGTCGAGGTCGTTGGTCGGCTCGTCGAGCAGCAGTACGTTCGGCTCCGACATCAGCACACGGGTCAGCTGCAGCCGGCGCCGCTCGCCACCGGACAGGTCACCGACCGGGGTCCGCTGCCGGGCCGGCGTGAAGCCCAGCCGTTCGGCGAGCTGCCCGGCCGACACCTCCTTGTCGCCCAACGTGATCCGCTCGGCGACATCCTTGACGGCCTCGAGCACCCGCATGTTCGTCGGCAGGTCGTCGAGTTCCTGACGGAGCCAGCCGATGTGCACCGTCTGCCCCTGGATGCGCTTGCCCGACGCCGGCGCGATCTCCCCGGCGAGTGTGCGCAGAAGCGTCGTCTTGCCGGAGCCGTTGACGCCGACCAGACCGACACGCTCCCCCGGGGCCAACCGCCAGGTGAGGTCGTCGACGAGCACCCGGCCGTCCGGCGTCTCCAGGCGCGCATCCTCGAGTTCGATGACGACCTTGCCGAGGCGGCGCTGCGCGAACGACGCCAGCGCCACGTTGTCGCGGGGCGGGGGGACGTCCGCGATCAACGCCTCGGCGGCCTCGATCCGGTACTTGGGCTTGGACGTGCGGGCGGGTGCACCGCGCCGCAGCCAGGCCAATTCCTTGCGGGCGAGGTTGCGGCGACGTTCCTCGGACGCGTCGGCCTGCCGGGAGCGCTCCGCCCGGGCGAAGATCCAGTCGTTGTATCCGCCCTCGTAGCTTTCGACCTTGCCGCCCACCACTTCCCACGTGCGGTTGGCCACGGTGTCGAGGAACCACCGGTCGTGGGTCACGACGACGAGCGCGCTGCGCCGGCTGACGAGATGTTCCGCCAGCCACTGCACACCCTCGACGTCGAGGTGGTTGGTCGGCTCGTCGAGCACCAGCAGATCGAGGTCCTGGACGAGCGCGGCGGCCAGCGCGACGCGCCGCCGCTCACCACCCGACAGCCCGTCGACCGACACCTCGAGCCCCAGGTTGTCGATCCCGATGCCGGCCAGGATCGACCGGATGCGGGCGTCGCCCGCCCACTCGTGGTCGGCCACACCGAGCGGTCCGAGCACCACGTCGCCGACGCTCGAGCCGGGTGGCAGGACGCCGCGCTGGGTCACCACCGCCATCCGCAGGCCGCCGACCCGGCTGACACGTCCGGAATCGGGCGCCTCCACTCCGGCGAGCACCTCGAGCATGGTGGTCTTGCCACCGCCGTTGAGGCCGACGACGCCGATGCGTTCGCCTTCCTGCACTCCGAGGGATACCGAATCGAGCAGCGGCTTGATGCCGAAGGACTTCGATACCTGCTCGAGATTGATCAGATTCGCCATCAGTGCGATCCCTCCGCCGCGTCGTTGATTATTCGGGCGCCCGGTACGGGTCCGCTGGCGACTCGCACCGTGCGACACACCCCCGCACCTGCGAGTTCTGCGCTGACCCGGACCGCGGCATCCGCTTCAGCACATAAAAAAGCACAGGTCGGGCCGGACCCGGACACGATGCCGGCCAATGCGCCCGCCGCGACCCCGGCACGCAGCGTCCGCCGCAGGCCCGGATTCAGCGACAGCGCGGCCGACTGCAGGTCGTTGCCCAGCAACGGGGCCAGCGTTGCGGCATCCCCCGTCGTGAGCGCGTGCATCAGGTCTTCGGGTCCGCCGAGGCGCGGCGGATTCCCGTCGGCACGCAGCCGGTCCAGCTCCCGGAACACGGTCGGTGTGCTCAAGCCGCCCTTCGCGAGCGCGAGCACCCAGTGGAACGTGCTGCGGGAGAGCACCGGCAGGAGACGCTCGCCGCGTCCCGTCCCGACCGCGGTGCCACCGTGGAGGGAGAACGGAACGTCGCTGCCGAGCTTCGCGGCGAACCCGTCGAGTTCTTCACGCGACAGGTCGAGTTGCCACAGCGCGTTGAGCCCGACCAGCGTCGCTGCGGCGTCCGCGCTGCCACCGGCCATACCCCCGGCCACCGGGATGCCCTTGTCGATGGCGATCTCGACGTCCGGGCGCCGCCCCGACTCGGCCGCGAGCATCTCGGCGGCCTGCCACACGAGGTTGCCGCTGTCGGTGGGTACGACGCGGGCGTCCTCGCCGCGGACCGTCACCGACAGCGTCTCCGCGGGGACCACGGACACCGTGTCGCTGAGCGAGAGCGCCTGGAACACCGTGTTCAGCTCGTGATAGCCGTCGTCGCGCAGGTCCCCGACGGCCAGATGCAGATTGACCTTGGACGGGGCCCTGACTACGACGGGGCGAGGAACGACGGAAAGCACAAGGGTAGAGCTTAGGCGCTCCCGGTACGGGTGCGGAAATGCGCACCATCACGCACTTTGCCGCTCACCTGCGTCACAGGTGCGGGCCGAGCCGGGTGGTGAGGCTGCCGCCGCGCGCCAGGGGCAGACGGGTCCGCGCCGACCGGATGTCGCCCGTGACGTCCGCGGGCCGATCGTCCGGGTACCGCAGTTCACTCGTGACGGCCGCCGGGCCGTCCAGGACGTCGTGCGAGACGGTGCCGACGCCGAGTTCCAGCTGGTGCCGGAGCAGCGGCAGGGCGCCGAGATCGGCGTTCGTGACCCCGACCCAGCGTCCCGTCGTCTCCCCTGCCCGCCCGATCTGCACCCGCTCACGCAACAACAGGGTGGACGACTCGGCGAGGGTCACCGTCGTCTCGACGCGATGCTCCGCGCCGCCCGCGATCACCGTGGGTTCGAGCGCGCAGTCGAGCACGGCGTCGTCCTCGACCTCCACCGACCACTGCGCCGTGGACAGCACACGACCCCGGCCGGGCAGGGCCAGGGACGCCGCGACGCTGCGCAGCGTCAGCCGGGCACCCGACAGCACCCGGACGGTGACGTCCCAGTGGTCGCCGCCGAGCGGGGTCGCGGCGGTGCCGATCACGTGGACCGTGTCGCGGCCGGTGATCCGCGCCGCCAATCCCCCGACCGCGGAGATCCGCGGACTGCGATCGGGGGACGCGACGATCGTCAGTTCGGTGCGCACTACTGGTGCACGTCGGCGAGGGTGCGCACCTGCTCGCGCACCCACTCCAGAGCCGGTCCGGACGACGGGTCCTCCGTCAACGAGATCAGCGCCGTGGGCCTCCCCTCGCGGACCTGCTCGGCGTCGCGGCGCATCACCCCGAGGTCGGCTCCGACCATGGGGGCGAGGTCGGTCTTGTTGATCACGAGGAGATCCGAGAACGTCACACCGGGACCACCCTTGCGGGGAACCTTGTCACCACCCGCGACGTCGACGACGAAGATCTGCACATCGATCAGGCCCGAGGAGAACGTCGCGGTGAGGTTGTCGCCGCCCGACTCCACCAGGATCAGGTCGAGCGGCGGGTTGGCCGCGATCAGGTCGTCGATGGCGTCGAGGTTGGCGGTGATGTCGTCGCGGATCGCCGTATGGGGGCAGCCACCGGTCTGCACAGCGGCGATGCGCTCGTCCGGCAGCACGGCGTGGCGGCGCAGGAAGTCCGCGTCCTCGGTGGTGTAGATGTCGTTGGTGAGCACGGCCAGCGACAACTCTTCGCGCAGTTGCCTGCACAGCGCGGCGACGAGCGCCGTCTTGCCCGATCCGACGGGCCCGCCGATCCCGATCCGGACCGGCTCCCCCGCCACCCGGACCCGCCGGGGACGGTCGTGCTGGTGGTCGTGGGGTTCACCATCGATGAAATGCGGTGGCATGGTTGATCTCTCCTTACTGGGGTACAGCTGAGTGTCACGACACGAACAGGGGGCGATCCCGTAGAACGTGCCGCTCGGCGACGACATCCATGAAGGGGTCGGACACGCTGGACAGTCCGGTCACGCACTGGTCGGCGACGTCGTCGCACAGGTCGGACAGTGCGAACGTGCACGCGGCGACCTGCGCGGGGTCGAGAGCGAGCAGACGCTGCGCGGCGATCGCGGACCCGGTCATGGTGGTGTAGACGACGACCAGCGCAGCTTCGCGGGGCCCGACCGCCGTGACGGATCCGACCACCCCGGAGATCACGGGCAGGTGCGGACGCATCCCGACCGGCGACCAGTCGTGCTCCGGCCACGTGGTGCGGGCCAGCCGCAGCAGACCTCTCCCCTGCGCCCGCGACGACGACCGCGCCGCCGGGGACGGGGTTCGCGCATCCATCTCGGCGTCGGCGCGTTCGGCGGTGAGACGGCCGGCGCACACCGCCGCGGTGATCGATCCCCCGACGAGCCCGGCGGTCCGGATCCGTCGCCGCAGGAACGCCTCCATCGTGGCGACGTCGCGGACGACACCGCTGGCGACGGCCTCCTCGATGCCGCCCGAATGCACGTGACCGCCCGTGGGCAGCCTCGAGTCGGCGAGGGACATCAGGTGAGCGAGGCGCATCAGAACAGGAAGTATCGCTGGGCCATCGGCAGTTCCGCCGCCGGCTGCTCTTCCCACACGTCGCCGTCGATGCGGACCGTGAACGTGTCCGGGTCCACCTCGATCCGCGGCTGCGCGTCGTTGCGGGGCATGTCGGCCTTGCCCCGCGACCGCACGTTCGCGACCGGCACCAGCCGACGGCTCAGGTCGAGCCGATCCGCCAGTCCGTCCTCGAGCGCGTGCGGTGCGACGAAGTGCACGGACGTGGCGGCCGCCGCCTTGGGCGCCGCCCCGAACATCGGGCGCGGAAGCACCGGTTGCGGAGTCGGTATGGACGCGTTGGCATCTCCCATCGCAGCCCAGGCGATCATCCCGCCCTTGATCACCGCGTGCGGCCGGACACCGAAGAACGCCGGATCCCACAGCACCAGGTCGGCGAGCTTGCCGACCTCGACCGATCCGATCTCGTCCTCCAGCCCGTGCGCGACGGCGGGGCAGATCGTGTACTTCGCCACGTAGCGTTGGACGCGCTGGTTGTCGGCGCCGTTGTCGCCTGCCAGGAAACCCCGTCGGCGTTTCATCACGTGCGCCGTCTGCCACGTGCGCAACACGACCTCGCCGATGCGTCCCATCGCCTGCGAGTCGCTGCCGATCATGGAGATGGCGCCGAGGTCGTGGAGCAGATCCTCCGCCGCGATGGTGGACGGCCGGATGCGGCTTTCCGCGAACGCCAGGTCTTCCGGGATCTTCGGGCTCAGGTGATGGCACACCATGAGCATGTCGAGGTGCTCGTCGAGCGTGTTGACCGTGTGCGGGCGGGTCGGGTTGGTCGAACTCGGCAGGACGTTCGCGTGCGCGGCCACCGTGATGATGTCCGGCGCGTGGCCGCCGCCCGCCCCCTCCGTGTGATAGGCGTGGATCGCCCGGCCGGCGATGGCCGCGAGAGTGTCCTCGACGAAGCCGGCCTCGTTCAACGTGTCCGAGTGGAGGGCCACCTGCACTCCCGCAGCGTCCGCGACGGTGAGGCACGCGTCGATGGCCGCCGGAGTCGAACCCCAGTCCTCGTGCAGCTTGAACCCGGAGACGCCGCCGCGCAACTGCTCCCACATCGACTCGGAGCTGACCGTGTTGCCCTTGCCGAGCAGGGCGATGTTCATCGGCCAGCCGTCGAGTGCCTCCAGCATCCGGGCGGTGTGCCACGAACCGGGGGTGACGGTGGTGGCCTTGCTGCCCTCGGCGGGGCCGGTGCCGCCGCCGATCATCGTCGTGATGCCGCCGCCCAGCGCCTCGTCCATGATCTGCGGGCAGATGAAGTGCACGTGGCAGTCGATACCACCGGCAGTGAGGATCTTGCCGTTCCCGGCGATGATCTCGGTGGACGGACCCACCACAAGATCGGGGTGGACCCCCGACATCGTGTCAGGATTGCCCGCTTTGCCGAGCGCGACGATGCGTCCGTCCCGAATACCGATGTCCGCCTTGATGATTCCCCAGTGGTCGACGACCACCACGCCGGTGATCACCGTGTCCGGCGCACCCTCGGCGCGGGTCGCGCGCCCCTGACCCATGGACTCGCGCAACACTTTTCCGCCACCGAACACGGCTTCGTCGCCGGCCAGTCCCGGACCGCCGCTGCGGTCCTCGGTGATCTCGATCAGAAGGTCGGTGTCGGCGAGCCGGATGCGGTCACCGGTCGTGGGACCGAACAGCTCGGCGTAGCGTGCGCGGCTGAGTTCGGTCATGACGCGTCCAGCTTTCCGGGAGGAGTGAGGCTCAGCCCGTGCACTTCACGGGTCCCGCGCAGGGGAACGAGTGAAATCGTCTGCGCGATACCCGGTTCGAAACGCACTGCGGTGCCGGCGGGAATGTCCAGCCGTAGCCCGTGGGCGGCGGAACGGTCGAACCGCAGGGCGTGGTTGGCCTGCGGAAAATGAACGTGGCTCCCGACCTGGACCGGACGGTCACCGGTGTTGACCACCTCGAGTTCGGTGCGGGGAGAACCCTCGTTGAGCTCGATCACGCCCTCGGCGCACACGACTTCACCTGGAATCACGGTCACCCCTACGCAATCGGATCGTGGACGGTGACGAGCTTGGTTCCGTCCGGGAACGTGGCCTCCACCTGCACGTCGTGCAGCATCTCCGGGACGCCTTCCATCACGTCGGACCGGGTGAGCACCTCGCGACCGGACACCATCAGGTCCGCCACCGACCGGCCGTCGCGGGCCCCCTCGAGGATGTGATCCGTGATGAGGGCCACCGCCTCCGGGTGGTTCAACACGAGACCGCGCTGCCGGCGCCTGCGCGCGAGTTCCGCGGCGTAGCTCAGGAGCAGACGCTCCTGCTCGTGGGGCGACAAGCGCATGTGTCCTCCTGCGGTCGGTGCGTCGCAATACTGCCACGAACTGCAGTGTGGCACCGCCCACGCCCGGAACGGGCGCCGTTCTCACCGCGGAAACATTCGTGACACGAACCTGTCACAGCACCTTCCTAGCGTTCCCCCATGGCCATCTCCACTGACGCCCATCCCCCACCCGGCGGCAACGTGTCGACGACCGGGACGCGATCGCCCTGGTACACCAACCTGTTCGTCCAGCTTCTCCTCGGCATCGTCGGCGGCATCACTCTCGGCTGGTTGTGGCCGACGGTGGGATCGGAGCTCAAACCGATCGGCGACACGTTCGTCAAGCTGATCAAGATGCTCATCGCACCGTTGATCTTCACGGTGGTCGTGACGGGAATCGCCAAGGTCGGGGACGTCAAGGCCGTCGGACGAATCGGCGTCAAGGCACTGATCTACTTCACCGCCGTCACCGGGTTCGCCCTGCTCTTCGGGCTGGTCATGGGCAACATCGTCAAGCCGGGCGCCGGATTCGACATCGACCCGGCCACCCTCGCCGACGGCACCGAGCAGGTCGCGGAGAAGACCGGCGGTGGCGAACTCCCCGGCGCCGTCGAGTTCCTCATGGACATCGTCCCCACCAGTGTGGTGGGCGCGTTCGCCGACAACATACTGCTGCAGGTCCTCTTCTTCGCGGTGCTCTTCGGCATCGCGCTGGCCAAGTACGGCGAGCACGGTCCCCCGCTGGTCCTCGAATTCGTCGACCACCTCAGCCACATCATCTTCATCATCATCGGCTGGATCATGCGGCTCGCCCCGATCGGCGCGTTCGGCGCGATGGCGTTCATCATCGGCCAGTACGGAATCTCCACACTCGGCAGCTTCGCCAAGCTCATCGCCTGCTGCTACCTCGCCGGAGCCCTGTTCGTCCTCGTCCTCGCGCTGATCGCGAAGTTCGCCGTGGGACTGAACATCTTCACGTTCATCCGGTACACCAAGGAGGAGTTCGGTCTCGCCCTGGGAACCGCCTCGTCCGAGGCGGTGCTTCCCCGCATCATGACCAAGCTCGTCGGGGCCGGGAACTCGCAGGCCGCGACCGGGCTCGTGGTGCCGACCGGATACTCGTTCAACCTCGACGGGGCCGCGATCTACCTGTCCATCTCGACGCTGTTCCTCGCCCAGGCCACCGGCCACGACCTGTCCGTCGCCGACCAGCTCGGCGCGTTGTTCATCCTGCTTCTCACGTCGAAAGGGATGGCAGGCGTACCCGGATCGTCGTTCCTCGCGCTGTCGGCGACCGCAACCGCGCTCGGAATCTTCCCCGTCGCGGCCGTCGCGGTGCTGCTCGGCGCCGACCGGATCATGGACTCGATGCGGGTGTTCGTGAACCTCCTCGGCAACTGTGTCGCCACCTTCGTCGTCTCGAACTGGGAAGGCCAGCTCGACAAGCAAAAGATGCAGGACGCCGTCCACGGAAGGCTCAGCCCCGGCGGCGCGGATCCCGTCGAGCAGCCGCCGGTCGTGGCCGGGTACGAGTCGCGTCAGTAGCCGGCGGGGATGCCGAACACCCGGATCGCGTCGCGGTACATTCCGAGTTGCTGGTCCTTGGTCAGGGGCATGACTTCGGCGATCAGCTGACCGGCGCTGGTGATCGCGCTCATCGCCCCGACCACCGGTAGTCCGGCGACGTTGAAATCGACCGTTGCCCTGCGGATGTGGTTGGCCGACGTGACGATGATCGCGCCGCCCGCACCGAGCGAGCGCGCGAGCGGAACCGAGTTGAGCGCGTTGCCCACCGTCGATCCGGCACGATGCTCGGGATGGATGCGTTGCGCCGGGACGCCGTGCGACTGCAACCAGCCCTGCATCGCGGCCGCCTCGGTGATGCCGTTCTGCGGGTTGCCGCCGGTAACGATGATCGGCGACATCGGCGAGGCCCACGACTGGACGAGCGCGGCCTGCAGTCGGTTGATCAATTCCGGTCGCATCGCGCCGTCGGGAAGCAGCCCGTAACCGAGGACGATGATCGCGGTGGACGGACCCTGGATGGCCGGAAGTGGGTTCGGCGGCGTGAACGACGCAATTCTGATCGCGTTCAGCATCCCGTCGACGCCGGCGCGCATCCCACCGTCCATAGCGCCCAGCCGGGCGACCGCGGTCTCCCGGGTGATCAGATCGCCCGCGGCGTCGGCGTAGATGGCCTGCAATGCCAGCGCATTGGTGTCGCCGGGTTCTCCGGCGACGGCGCCACCGATGTCCGCCAGGGCGCCACGGGTGTCACCGGCAGCGAATCTGCCCTGCGCGCTGTTGAAGAGGTCGGCGGCCGAGGCGGACGCCGTCGCGGTGGTCGAGACCGCCAGAGCCAGGCAGAAGGCGGCGGTCATGACGGTGGCGAGCAGCGCCCTGACTGCTGAAGAAATGGGCCGAACACGAAACTGCGTCACGCTGAGACCTTTCCGTCGGATTTTCACGAAGTACACATGCGATGGTCCGTGGAGCGTCGGCGCCAGTGTAGTGACACTCGTGGGGCTGGTGGGAAAATCGTTACTTACCGTTACCCGCCGCCGATAGAGGACAGAAGATGTCCGCTATCGATGGCATCCTGAAACGCATGCGGGAAACTTCGGCACGACTCCTCCGGCTGCTGTCCCTGCTTCAGACCCGAAAGGACTGGTCCGGGGCAGAACTCGCCGACCGGCTCGGCATCACCCCACGCACGGTCCGGCGAGACGTGGAGAAACTCCGCGACCTCGGGTACCCCGTCGACGCGACGGTCGGGGTGGGCGGTGGCTACCAGCTCGGCGCGGGCGCGGAAATGCCGCCCCTGCTGCTCGACGACGAAGAGGTCCTGGCCGTCGCACTCGGCCTGCAATCCGGCGCAACCGGCTCGGTGGTCGGCATCGGGGAGGCGTCCATACGAGCGCTCACCAAACTCCGGCAGGTGATGCCGTCCCGCCTGCGGCACCGCCTCGAGGCGCTGCAGGTCGACGTGGTCCACCGCGAGCCCGCGAAGAGCGCCGTCGACGCGCAGGTCCTGTCAGCCGTCGCCTCGGTGTGCCACAACCACGAACGACTCCGGTTCGACTACCGCACCCACGACGGCACCGAGAGCCGCCGTGAAGTGGAGCCCTACCGGCTCGTCCGCTCCGGGCTGCGCTGGTACCTCGTCGCCTGGGACCTCACCCGCGCGGACTGGCGGTCGTTCCGGCTGGACCGCCTGACACCCAAGATCCCGACGGGACCGCGGTTCGTGCCCCGCGAACTGCCACCCGGCGGCGCCGCCGAATTCGTCGCACGGGGCATCAACCGCGCCGTCACCCGGATCCGCGCACGGGTGCTGCTGCACGCGTCGATCGACGAGATGGCAGCCCTGGTACACGAAGACTGGGGAACCCTCGAAGAAATGCCCGACGGACGATGCGCGGTGGCGCTCGGCGGCGACTCCGTGCCGTCGATAGCCAACTGGCTCAGCGCATTCGGCGTCGACTTCACCGTCCTCGACCCTCCTGAGCTGCGCGAAGAGTGCCGACGGGTGGGTGAGCGTCACCGCCTCTTCGCCGACCGCTACGGTAACGCCTGACCGAGACGCCGTTCAGCCGTCGCCGTGGACCGAAAATCCGTGGAACCGAACGGTCCTGCGCGGCGTCCAACTCAGGAGACGACAAGGAAAGGTCGGGGTAGTCGGGGATGCAGCACACGATTGTCGAGGAGGGGCGCGCGCGGGCGCCTGCGGGGACGGGAACAGTCGGGAGGGTGCTCGTCGGGGGCCATCTGGCGCTCGGGGGCGCAACGGTGGTGATCATGGCGTTCTCGTTGGCGTTCGTGTGCACCCTCGACAACGGAACCCAGCCGTGGACGTGGCCGAGCAGGTATTCGACGGCCTGGTTCGTCACCGCGACCATCCTCGCCACCACACTGTGGGCGCTGTTCGTGACGGGTGTGGTGATCTTCTCGTCGACGCCCCGGCGGGCGCTCGGCACGGCCACGTTCTTCGTGGCCGCGGCGCTCGGTGCCGCTGCGGTGATCGGGCTGTTCGGTCCGTCGGAGAATTCCGCGCTGCAACTCTGGCTGGTCTGCGCCATGAATCTCGGGTACCAGGCCGCTCACCTGCGGTCGGCGTAGCCGGGCAGAAACGAGTCAAGGCCCCACTCTGACGAGTGGGGCCTTGCTCGAACGTCATGTCCCGGCGAACCGGGAAGTCATGGCCGTTCTCAGATCAGGGTGACGCCGGTGGCCTGCGGGCCCTTGTTGCCCTGGCCGATCTCGAACGAAACGCGCTGATTCTCCTCGAGCGTGCGGAAGCCGCCGCTCTGGATCTCCGAGTAATGGACGAACACGTCAGCGCTGCCATCCTCGGGGGCGATGAAGCCGAACCCCTTCTCGGAGTTGAACCACTTCACGATGCCCTCTGCCATGTAAATCTCCTCTAACACAGTAACTTCTTCAGGCAACCGGCTCGGTTACCTGGGTCATTGAACACGACCGTCTATGACAATTCCTGTGGAGGACGTCCAAACGCTCGCAACCATCGATTTGCGAGCGTGGGAAACACAAACACAAAACTTACGACCTCCAATAGTGAACCACACATCTGGTCGGTTGTCTCCCCCGGGCCGAACTCGCGCAGGTCAGGGGATGAAATTGGCGTACACACCGGGGGCAACGGGCGCCACGATCCCCTCCGGCGCCCACGGCGCACCCTGACCGGGGAGGACGGTCACGCTCCCCGTCACCGACACCACCACGGTCCCGCTGCCGGTGGGCACGACGCGCTCGTCGTAGAAGCCGGCGAACTGCGGAAAGTCCTTGCTCACCCGGTACGAACCCGAGGCCCCGGTTGTCCCGGAACCGGCCCCCGTGAGTACTTGTCAACGTCCCGCGGTTGACAAGTACTCACGGCTGGGTGGCGGCGAGGCGTACGAAGGCTGCGGCGTCGAGAGTCTCGCCGCGGGTGGACGGCGTGATGCCGGCCTCGAGCAGCCGTCGCTCCGCCTCGGCGGGCGATCCCGCCCAACCACCGAGCGCGGCTCGTAAAGTCTTGCGGCGCTGAGCGAAAGCCGCGTCGATCACGGCGAACACGCGGCGCCGGTGTGCGTCATCGACGGGCCACGGCGGTTCGGCGTACCGGTCGATGCGCACGAGACCCGACTCGACTTTCGGGACGGGCCAGAACACCGCGCGCCCGACGGCGCCCGCGCGCCGCACGGCGCCGAAGAAATTGGCCTTCACGCTCGGCACGCCGTAGATCTTGCTGCCGGGGGACGCCGCCAGCCGGTCGGCCACCTCGGCCTGCACCATCACCAGAGCGGTTCGGAGACTGGGAAGTTCGGAGAACAGGTGCAGCAGCACGGGCACCGCCACGTTGTACGGCAGATTCGCGACGAGCGCCGTGGGTTCACCGGGGATCTCGGACGGCTTGACCCGCATCGCATCCGCGCCGACCACGGTCAGCCGGTCCGCGAGTTCCGGAGCACGGTCGGCGACCGTGACCGGGAGCCGCGCCGCGAGGTTGGGGTCGATCTCGACGGCGATCACCTTGTCGACGACGTCGAGTAGCGCCAACGTCAGCGAACCGAGGCCGGGCCCGACCTCGAGGACCGTGTCCTCGCGTCCCACGCCTGCGGTCGCGACGATGCGGCGCACCGTGTTCGCGTCGTGCACGAAGTTCTGCCCCAGCTGTTTGGTGGGGCGCACGCCGAACTCCTCGGCTAACGCGCGCACCTCGGCGGGGCCGAGCAGTGCGGCCTGACCTCGAGCGACGGGGGGTACTTCGGCTTCGGACACCAGGCGAACTTTAACGCACGCCGAGCCTGCCCGAGCACGACGGCCACGCTCCCCAGCCCTGCGTCTTCTGCGTCTGCGACGCGACGGCGATCTGTTCCTCGCGGGTCGCGAGGTCGGCGCGCGGCGCGTACTTGAGGCCGCCCTGGCGCTCCCACGTGTTCTGGTCGAACTGGACGCCGCCGAAGAATCCGTTGCCGGTGTTGATGGCCCAGTTGCCGGTGGCCTCGCACTGGGCGAGCGCGTCCCAGACCGAACCGTTCTCGACGGGCGGCACCTCGGTGCCCGGCTTCGCGCCGACGCGGATCACCTTCGGCTGGGCGGGCGTCGTGACCGTCGCGGACACCTGGTTGCGTCCGACTTCCTTGCCGTTGACGGTGTTGACCGCGAACGTAACGTCCTGGACGCCGGGCACTCCCGGGTTCTCGAGCACGGTGCGACTCTTGTTCATCGTCGGATCCTCGATGCGCTGCTCCTCCGGAGCCAGCGGCAGCGTCTCGACCTTCGTCTCGGTGCGGTCGCGGGTGACGGTCACGTCCATGCCCTCGGTCAGCGGGGTGTCCGAGGCCGGGACGACGGTGTCGGCCTGCTCGAGCGGTGCGCCGTGCGCGGCGAGGAACTCGCCGACCGTCGGCGCGGCCATGCGCACGTCGGTGGCCGGCAGCGCGCCGTCGGCGAGCTTCACGACGAGCGGATTGAGCACCTCGAGGGCCGCACCGTCGAGCGGAAGTCGCTGCGAACGGGATGCGGACACGTGCACGTCCTCGCCGAGTTCGAACTGCTTCAGCGCGTCCTCGACGGTGAGCGCGGTGGTCCATACCGTCTTGGGCTGACCGTCCACCGTCAGCGACACCTCACGCGCGCGGCGCAGCACCACGGTGTCCCCGTCGGACAGGGTCGCGTCGCGTTCCGGTGCCACGGCGTCGCGGTCGCTGATCGAATAGCCGGCGTCGGACAGGGCGGCGTCGACGCTCGTGGTCATGGTGCTCAGCGAGATCTTCTCGCCGTCCACGTCGAGTGTGACGTTCTTGTGCCGGACCACGGCCATCACTCCGCCTGCGATCAGTGTGGCGAGAAGCAGGGCCACCACGGTGTAGAGCAGCGGCGAGCGAGCCGAGTTGATCTTCGCGAAGGGCGACATCGTGTTCCTTTACTTCAGACCGTCAGCGGAGTCCGAGCTTGCTGGTGCAGGCGGGCCATGCGCCCCAGCCCTGCGCCGCCTGGACCTTCTCGGCGACGGAGATCTGCTGTTCGCGGGATGCGAGGTCGGCGCGGGCGGCGTACTGGCTTCCGCCGAACGCCTCCCAGGTGCTCTGGGTGAACTGCAGTCCGCCGAAGAACCCGTTGCCGGTGTTGATGGCCCAGTTGCCGGTGGCCTCGCAGTGCGCGATCGAATCCCAGGTGGAGGCGTTGGAGATGGCGAGTTCCTTCACACCGACCTTGACCAGTGCCGGCGCGGGCTCGCGGAGCACCTGTGAGCTGAGCTCCTGACGTCCGGCCTCGACACCGTTGACCGTCTTCACGGATGCGGTGACGGTGCGCTCGCCGGGGGCTCCCGGGTTCTCGACGACGGTCTTGCCCTTGTCCAGCGCGGGATCCTCGACGCGGTTCTCGGGCGGTGCGATGGGCAGCGTCTCGGTGCGGGTCTCGGTGCGGTCGCGGGTCACGTGGATCTCGGTGCCTTCGACGACGGGGGCGTCGGCGGGCGGAACGACGGTGTCGGCCTGCTCGAGCGGGGCGCCGTTGGCGGCGAGGAGCTCACCGACGGTGGGGGCTGCCAGTCGGACGTCCGTGAGCGGTGCGCCGCCGTCGGCGACCTTCACGAGCTTGGCGTTGACGACCTCGAGCGAGGTGCCTTCCAGCGGCAGGCGCTCGGAGCGGGACGCCGAGACGTGGACGTCGTCGGCGAGTTCGAACTGCTTCAGTGCGTCGTCGACGGTGAGGGCGGTGGTCCACACGGTCTTCGGCTGCCCGTCGACCGTGAGGTCGATCTCGCGGGCCCGCCGCAACACCACGGTGTCGCCGTCGGAGAGTGATGCGTCGGCTGCGGGAGCGACGGCGTCACGCTCGCTGACGGGGTACCCGGCGTCGTCGAGCGCGCCGCCGACGTCGGAGGCCATCGTGCCGAGCGAGATGGTCTCACCGTCGACGTCGAGCGTGACGGTCTTGTGCCGCGCCACTGCCAGCGCACCGCCCACGACGAGCGTCGCGAGCAGTGCCGCGACGACTACGTAGAGAAGGGGCGATTTGGCGTTGTTGATTCTGGCTAAAGGCGACACATGAAATCCCAAGGCTGGCGAAGGTTTGATCACGGTACGGTAACGAATCGGCGATGGTCTGGCAACTTTGCCGCTACGACCTGCGTGCGAGATCACGAAAAGGTTGAGATCGGGGACAGTTTTCGCTTCACCGCGAAGGATCCCTTCTGGTCCGGACCACGCCCGGAACGCAGTATCTTGCGACATGCACCAAGAAGCCCGGAAGCGACCGGGCACTACTGACTGAGAAAGCTGGGGTTCCGTGCGCAGCAGATCCGATCGACTTCTGAGACTCGTCAGACGTCCGAGAGTGCCCGCGGTGATCGCCGCGCTGACGCTGCTCGTCACACTCGTCGCGCCCGGCCTCGCCGGCGCACAAGAGCCCGCTCCGGGCAACAACTACACCATCGCCACCGACATCACGTTCGCCCCGTTCGAGTTCCAGGACGAGAGCGGCAAGCTCGTCGGAATCGACATGGACCTCCTCGCCGCCATCGCCGAGGACCAGGGGTTCACCTACCAGGTCAACGCTGTCGGATTCGACGCCGCACTCCAGGCGGTCACGGGCGGTCAGGCCAACGGCATGATCGCCGGCATGTCGATCACCGACGCCCGCAAGGCGACGTTCGACTTCTCCGATCCGTACTTCGAGTCGGGTGTTCAGATGGGCGTGCTCGAGAGCAACGACTCGATCACCTCGTACGAGGACCTGCGCGGCAAGTCCGTCGCGGTCAAGAACGGCACCGAGGGCGCCACGTACGCCGAGTCCATCAAGGACCAGTACGGCTTCACCACCAAGTACTTCGCCGACTCGTCGAGCATGTTCGACGAGGTCCGCACGGGTAACTCGGCGGCCGTGTTCGAGGACTACCCCGTCCTCGCGTACGGCATCAAGCAGGGAAACGGCTTCAAGACCGTCACCGACAAGGTCCCGGGCGCCAGCTACGGGTTCGCCGTCGCGAAGGGCCAGAACGCGCAGCTCCTGCAGGAGTTCAACACCGGCCTCGCCAACCTGAAGGCCAGCGGCCAGTACGACGAGATCCTCGACACCTACCTCAACTCCGACGCATCCGACGACGACAACTCGATCCTGGGCCTGATCAAGAGCACCTACCCGCTGCTGCTCGAGGGTTTGTGGCTCACGATCGTCCTGACCGTGATCTCGATCGCCATCGCGCTCGTCCTCGGCGCGATCTTCGGCCTGTTCCGGGTGTCGACCAACATCGTCCTGCGCGGCATCGGCACCACATACGTGGACGTGTTCCGCGGCACCCCGCTGCTGGTGCAGGCCTTCTTCATCTACTTCGGCATCCCGGCGGCACTGGACTTCCAGATGTCGGCGTTCACGGCGGGCATCATCACGCTGAGCCTCAACGCCGGCGCGTACATGGCCGAGATCGTGCGCGGCGGCATCCTGTCCGTCGACAAGGGGCAGATGGAAGCGTCGCGAAGCCTCGGCATCAGCTACCTGAAGTCGATGCGGAAGGTCGTGATGCCACAGGCCGTGCGGACGATGATCCCGTCGTACATCAACCAGTTCGTGATCACGCTGAAGGACACGTCGATCCTGTCCGTGATCGGGCTCGCCGAGCTGACTCAGACGGGGCGGATCATCATCGCCCGCAACTTCCAGTCCTTCAACATGTGGCTGATCATCGGCGTGATGTATTTCATCATCATCATGGCGTTGACGAAGCTGTCGAACCGGCTCGAGAAGAGGATCAACAAGTGACCGAGACACCGGTGACAGAGAACAAGGCCGAGACCGCCGACCCGAAGATCCGGGTGAAGGGTCTGAAGAAGTCGTTCGGCGACAACGAGGTCCTCAAGGGTCTCGACGTCGACATCGCGAGCGGTGAAGTGGTCTGCGTGATCGGGCCGTCGGGTTCCGGCAAGAGCACGTTCCTGCGCTGCCTCAATCGGCTCGAGGACATCACGGACGGCAACGTCGTGGTCGACGGGTTCGACGTGAGCGACAAGAAGATCGACATCGATCAGGTGCGTCAGCACATCGGCATGGTCTTCCAGCACTTCAACCTGTTCCCGCACATGACGGCGATCGAGAACGTGATGCTCGCGCCCGTGCAGACCAAGCGCGCCTCCAAGGAGGAGGCGCGGGCGACGGCGGTCCGGCTCCTGGAGCAGGTCGGGCTGGCGGAGAAGGCGGACGCGAAACCGGCGAACCTGTCCGGTGGGCAGAAGCAGCGCGTCGCGATCGCGCGGGCCCTGGCGATGAACCCGGACATCATGCTGTTCGACGAGGCCACCAGCGCTCTGGACCCCGAGATGGTGGGCGAGGTGCTGCAGGTTCTGCGCGACCTCGCGAAGGGCGGCATGACGATGGTCGTGGTCACGCACGAGATGGGCTTCGCCCGCGAGGTGTCCGACCGGGTGATCTTCATGGCCGACGGTTACGTGGTGGAGGAGGGAACTCCGGAGCAGATCTTCGGCAACCCGCAGCAGCCCCGCACCCAGGACTTCCTGAACAAGGTCCTCTGACACGTGAGTGGCGAAGCGTGCCGGGGCACGCTTCGCCACTCACATCGGGATCAGACGGTGGCGCGTTCCTTCGCGGCCCACGGCACCTTGTCGCCGAGCAGTCCGTCGACACCGAACCGGCCCGATCCGACGACGGCGAGCAGCAGCGAGCCGACGCCGAGGGCCAGCACCAGCTCGTAGCCGCCCTCGCTCGCGAAGATTCCCTTGTCGACGTGCACGAGGAAGAAGGCGCCGACCATGTCGAGGAAGAGCAGGATGCCGAAGATCGGGACGGCCGCCCCGATGATGAGTGCGATCCCGCCGATCAGCTCGATCCACGTCGCGAGGAACGCCGAGACGCCGGGAAGCGGAACTCCCATGGCCTCGAAGCCGGCGGTCGTGGCGTCGAGTCCGTTGGTGAAGGCCTTCTGCCAGCCGTGGGCGAGGAAGATGATGCCGATGCCCACGCGGGTGACGAGGATTCCCAGGCTTCGAACTGCGGGGTTGTTCATGGATGTGCCTTTCATCGAGGTGTCCCCGCGCGACCGGGACGACCGTTGGTTGAACAAGCAACGATCCTAAGTTCTCTAACTTGAAACTTCAACATAAGGCAATCGGCCCTGTGCGCGCCCGACGAGTCCAGGGACTCGCTAACCACTCACGGGCCGGAGGCCGTACACACGCTCGGCGGTCGCGGTGGACGCCTTCGCCAGGTCGTCCGGATCCTCGCCCCGGATCTCGGCGAGCGCCCGGACCGTGTACGGGAGGCAGTACGGCTCGTTGGGAGCGCCCCTGAACGGATGCGGGGTGAGGAACGGCGCATCCGTCTCGACGATCAGCTGATCCGACGGCACCAGTGGGGCCGCCTCCCGCAAGGCCTTCGCGTTCTTGAAGCTGACGGTGCCGGAGAAGCTCAGGACGTAACCGGCGTCGACGCACTCGCGCGCCATCTCGGCGTCCGAGGAGAAGCAGTGGAAGATCACCGACTCCGGCGCACCCTCCTCGCGCAGCACCTGCAGCAGCGCCTGGTCTGCCTCCCGGTTGTGGATCATCAGCGTCTTCCCGAGCCGCTTCGCGAGGTCGATGTGCCAGCGGAAACCCTCGGTCTGCTCGGGGACCGTGGCGCAGCCGTCGAGTTTCCCGGGCCAGTAGAAGTCGAGTCCCGTCTCCCCCACCGCGACCACCCGGGGATCACCGGCGAGCCGCTCGATCTCCGCCCTGGTCGCGTCGTCGAGCACATTCGCCCGGGTCGGGTGGATGGCCACGGCCGCGTACACGCGGGAATCCCAGTGGGCCGCGTCGACGGCGAACTGCGCGGCCGCCAGGTCGTCGGCCACCGTGACCACCCGCTCCACTCCGACCGCGGCGGCCCGGTCGACGATCGCCGTGACGCTCGCGGCGTCCGATGCTCCACACGCGTCGAGATGGGTGTGCGAATCGACGAGCGGGAACAGCGGCGCAGGGGCATCCGGGGCGGGACGGTCTTTGCTCATGCGGACATTGTCGACGCCGCCGCCGCACGTGTCACATGCGGTACTTTCTCCCGGACGGGGAGGGAGCCGTGTCCATGACTTCGAGCTCGATGAACGGCCGCGTGATCGCGGTGACCGGCGGTGCGAGGGGAATCGGGAGGGAGATCGCCCGACAGCTGGCACTGGCCGGTGCACGGGTCGCGATCGGCGACGTCGACGGCGCCGCGGCCCGCCGGACCGCGGACGAACTCGGCCGGGCGGGCGAGACGGTGGAGGGCCTCGAACTGGACGTCACCGACACCGGGTCGTTCTCGGCATTCCTCACGGCCGTCGAGGACCATTGGGGCCCGATCGACGTGCTCGTCAACAACGCGGGCGTCATGTGGGTCGGAAGGTTCGACGAGGAACCCGAATCCGCGACGGACCGGCAGCTCGCCGTGAACCTGCACGGGGTCATCCGCGGGGTGAGACTGGCGGCGCCGGCGATGCGTGCGCGCGGCCACGGTCAGATCGTCACGGTCGCGTCGGCAGCGTCGAAGGTCGCACCACCCGGCGAGTCGACGTACGCCGCGACGAAACACGGCGTGCTCGGCTACCTGACCGGTGTCCGCGAGGAGCTGCGCGGGTCGGGCGTGCAGATCTCGGTGATCATGCCGGGTGTCGTCGACACCGAACTCGCCGCCGGAACGGCGACGGGGGCGGCAAAACTGCTGACCCCCGCCGACGTCGCGAAGACCGTGGTCGCGGTGATCCACCGGCCCCGGTTCGAGGTGACCATCCCCCGGTACGTCGGCCCGCTCGCCCGGCTGGTCACCGTCTTTCCGCAGTTCGCCCGCGACTTCGCGATCAGACGGATGGTCCCCGACCAGGTCAGGTCCACGAACAAGGCGGCCCGCGCGGCGTACGAGTCACGCGCCGTCACCGACGAGGACGGCACCGGACCGGCCTAGAACCCGAATCTGCGCGTCACGAAACGGCGGCGCGCAGATAGAGTGGTCGCACCATGAATGCTGCTGATTCCACCGCCTCGCGGCCACCTTTCTATCTGACGACGGCGATCGCGTACCCGAACGGCGTCCCGCACATCGGCCACGCCTACGAGTACATCTCCTCCGACGCCCTCGCACGCTTCAAGCGTCTGGACGGGTTCGACGTCTATTTCATGACGGGAACCGACGAGCACGGTCTGAAGATGCAGCAGACGGCGGCCAAGGAAGGCATCGACGTCCGTGAGCTCGCCGCGCGGAACTCGGACGTGTTCGAGGCCATGGACAAGACGTTGAACATCTCCTTCGACCGGTTCATCCGCACCACGGATGCCGATCACGAAGAGGCCAGCAAGGCGATCTGGCAGAAGATGCTCGACAACGGCGACATCTACCTCGACACGTACTCGGGCTGGTACTCGGTCCGCGACGAGGCGTTCTACACCGAGGCCGAGACCACGCTGCAGGACGACGGTTCACGCCTGTCCACCGAGACGGGCACCCCGGTCGAGTGGACCGAGGAGTCCACGTACTTCTTCAAGCTGTCCGAGTACCAGGACAAGCTGCTCCGGCTGTACGAGGAGAACCCCGACTTCATCGCCCCCGCGACGCGGCGGAACGAGATCGTCAGCTTCGTCAAGGGCGGACTGAAGGACCTGTCGATCTCCCGCACGACGTTCGACTGGGGCGTTCCCGTTCCCGACCATCCCGAGCACGTCATGTACGTGTGGGTGGATGCGCTCACCAACTACCTGACCGGCGCCGGATACCCGGATACCGACTCCGAGCAGTTCGGCAAGTACTGGCCGGCGAACCTGCACATCATCGGCAAGGACATCACCCGGTTCCACACCGTGTACTGGCCGGCGTTCCTGATGTCGGCGGGAATCGAACTGCCGAAGCGCGTCTTCGTGCACGGATTCCTCTACAACAAGGGCGAGAAGATGTCGAAGTCGGTCGGCAACGTCGTCGACCCCGTCGCCATGGTGGAGCAGTACGGCCTCGACGCTGTGCGCTTCTTCCTGCTCCGCGAGATCTCCTACGGTCAGGACGGCAGCTACAGCCACGAGGCCATCGTCACCCGGATCAACGCCGACCTGGCGAACGAGCTCGGCAACCTCGCGCAGCGGTCGCTGTCGATGGTCGCGAAGAACTGCGACGCCCAGGTCCCGGCCCCCGGCGAGCTGACGGAGGACGACACGGCGATGCTCGCGCAGGCGGATGCGCTGCTCGAGCGGGTTCGCGCCGAATACGACGTCCAGGCACTGCATCTCGCGCTGGAGGCGATCTGGTCGGTTCTGGGCGAGACCAACCGGTACTTCTCCAAGCAGGAGCCCTGGGTTCTGCGGAAGACGGATCCGGAGCGGATGGCGACGGTGCTGTACGTGACGCTCGAGGTGGTGCGGATCGTGGGCATCCTCGTGCAGCCGGTGATGCCGGACGCAGCGGAGAAGATCCTCGACCTGCTGGGTCAGAAGGCCGACGCGCGGCAGTTCGGCGACCTTCCGACGCGCATCGTGGCGGGCACCCCGTTGCCCGCGCCGTCGGGCGTGTTCCCGCGTTACGTGGAGGACTGATCCGGGCGGGGTTCGTTCTTGTCGGACCCCGCATGCACACTCTCCCCCATGACGCCGAATAGAACATACATTCGATCTCCTCACGGTGGATTCGGGAACGGAGCGCGCGTGTTCGACGACGAAGTGAGCCCCCAGGCCGCCGCGGCAGTCCACACCCTGATGGGTGAGTTGTCGGCCGCGTACGAGCGTGGGTGGCAGCCCGCCGACGTCGTGCATCTGGCGCGGAGATCGAAGGAGCCGTCCGACGCGGCGCTGGCGGCAGCCCTGGTGCTGCACGAGGCGGAGCGCACGCGGGCCGCGTACCGGGCGCCGCGGGACTGGGTGGAGCAACTCCGCACCATCGGCGAGCAGTACCCGGGTGCGTCGCACCTGGCCGGGCGGGTTCCGGTCGATGGTCCCGACGTTCGGGCCCTGGCCGCCGGGCTGCTGTTCGAAGATCCGTACCACTCCGTCTATCAGCTCACCGACCTGTCCCTGACGTGGACGAATCTGCCCGGCTGGACGGTGCTCGCTCCCCCGCCGTCGACGTGGCCCGTCGTGCGGGTCGCCGACCCCACCGCGGCCGTGCCGGGCGAGACCGAGGCCGACGCGAAGGTGCTCAACAGGATCCGCGGGCTGCTCGCGAAGGCCGAGGCCACCGACTTCGCTGAGGAGGCGGAGATCTTCACCGCGAAGGCGCAGGAGTTGATGACGCGCTACGCGATCAACGCCGCCCTCCTCCACACCCAGAACGGGGTGGGCAACACGGCGGTGCACAGTCGCCGCATCCACCTGGAGAATCCGTACGTCAAGGAGAAGGTGCACCTTCTCACCGAGATCGGTGACTCCAACCGGGTGCGCACCGTGTGGTTCAGCTCTCTCGCCATCGCGACCGTGGTCGGAACCCCCCTCGACCTCCAGCAGGTCGACATGCTGTTCACGTCGCTGCTCGTGCAGGCGACGCGCGCAATGCAATTCGCGGACGCCGACAGTCGCGGCGGTTCACGCACCACGTCGTTCCGGAAGGGTTTCCTCGCGGGCTTCGCCAGCCGCATCGGGCAGCGGTTGCGCGACGCCGACAGCCGGGCAACGGCCGAGGCCGCCGACGAGGCGTCGATTCCCGTCGACGCTCTGCTCCCGATTCTGGCCACCAAGTCCGAGGCCGTCGACGCCGAGTTCGACCGTCTGTTTCCGCGAACCAAGAAGGCACGAGGCAGGGCCGTCGACGCCAACGGCTGGTACGCCGGGCAGGCGGCCGCCGACGACGCCTCCCTGGCTCCCGGGGAGCGCGCCCTCCGGCGGTAGGGCCCGCTGGCCGTCTAGTCCTTCCGGGCCGCCAGCACCGTTTCGTAGAGTTCCCGCTTCGACACGCCGGTGGTGGCGACGAGCGCGCATGCATCCTTGAGCCGGGTGCCGTCCGCGACGAGTCGCTCCACCTCGTCGACGAGGTCGGCGGGGTCGGACGCGACGAGGGTGGCACCCTCCACCACCACCGTGATCTCGCCGCGGACACCCTCGGCGGCCCACTCGGCGAGTTCGGCGAGAGTGCCGCGGCGGACCTCCTCGTACGTCTTGGTCAGTTCCCGGCAGACGGCGGCGCGACGGGTTCCCCCGAGCACCTCGACCGCGTCCGCCAGACAGTCGGCGAGCCGATGCGGCGCCTCGAAGAACACGCACGCGCGTTGCTCGGCGACCAGGGCCTGCAACCACGTCTTGCGCTGCCCCTGCTTCCGGGGCGGGAAACCGTCGAAGCAGAACCGTTCGACGGGCAGTCCGGACAGCGCGAGCGCCGTCGTCACCGCCGACGGTCCGGGCAGGCACGTCACCGCCAGATCCTCGGCCACGCACGCCGACACCAGCCGGTACCCGGGGTCGCTGACGGAGGGCATGCCGGCGTCGGTGACGAGGAGAACGGTCTTGCCGGACGCGACGTCGGCGACGAGGGCGGGCAGCCGGGCCGTCTCGACCTGGTCGTAGAAGCTGACGACCTTGCCGGTGATCGTCACGTCGAGCGCGGAGGCGAGAGCTTTGGTGCGGCGGGTGTCCTCGGCGGCGACGACGTCGGCCGTCCCGAGCGCCGTACGCAGCCTCGGCGAGGCGTCACCCACGTCCCCCATCGGTGTTGCGGCGAGCACTAGGCGACCAGTCATGACCCACAGCCTACGATTGCGGCGTGACGATGCTGACGGACGAGCGACCGACGCCCTCCGCACGACAGCCGTCCATGGTCGGACCGGCGCCGCTCGTGCCGCCCCCCGACTTCGGTCCCGTCGACCGCGCCCGCGGCTGGGTGGTCACCCTGTTCGTCACGGCGATCGCGGCGATCACCCGGTTCACGATGCTCGGCTACCCGACGGACGCGGGCACTCCCGTGTTCGACGAGAAGCATTACGCGCCGCAGGGATGGCAGGTGCTCACCGGCGGCTGGCTCGAGGACAACCCCGGCTACGGGCTGGTGGTGCATCCGCCGATCGGCAAACAGCTGATCGCGATGGGCGAGGCGATCTTCGGCTACAACGGCTGGGGCTGGCGTTTCGCCTCCGCGGTGGCGGGCACGATCATGGTCCTGCTGGTGATCCGCATCGTCCGCCGGCTCACCCGATCCACTCTGATCGGCGGCCTCGCCGGGATCCTGCTGGTCGCGGACGGCGTCACGTTCGTGTCGTCCCGGCTCGGCATGCTCGACATCTTCCTGGCACTGTTCGCGGTCGCCGCTCTCGGCTGCCTGATCGTGGACCGCGACCAGGTCCGCGAGCGGATGGCCCGCGCGTACGACGAGGGCCGGATCGGCGACAGCGACTGGGGACCGCGACTCGGTGTGCGCTGGTGGCGGTTCGGCGCCGGGATCATGCTGGGTCTGGCGTGCGGCACCAAATGGTCGGGCGTCTACTTCATCGTGTTCTTCGGACTGCTCAGCGTCGCGTTCGACGTGTCGGCCCGGCGCGCCTACGGGGTGCGGCGCCCGTGGTTCGGTGCCGGCGTCCGCGATGTCGGCCCGGCCCTGTACGCGCTCGTCGTCGTGCCGCTGTTCGTGTACCTCGCCAGCTACTGGGCGTGGTTCGCCAGCGAGACGGGTGTGGACCGGCATGCGGTGGGCAATGAGATCGGAACGGGCGGCACCTGGTCGTTCGTGCCGGGCGCGCTCCGCTCACTGTGGTACTACAGCGGGAACGTCCTGGAATTCCACGAGGGCCTCACCAATTCGGCGGGCAATCATCACCCGTGGGAGTCGAAGCCGTGGACGTGGCCGATGGGTCTGCGCCCGATGCTGTACTACTTCGCCGAGGGTGATCACGTCACCGGCTGTGGCGCGTCGAGTTGCGTCAAGGCCGTCATGCTCATCGGGACGCCCGCCATGTGGTGGCTGGCACTGCCGATGCTCGCGTGGGCGCTCTGGCAGACCGTGGTGCGGAAGGACTGGCGTTACGCCACCCTCCTCACCGCCTACGGCGCCGCGTTCCTGCCGTGGCTGACCACCCTGGACCGCCAGATGTACTACTTCTACGCGGTGGCGCTGGCGCCGTTCATGGTGATGGGTCTCGCGCTGATCCTTGGCGACATACTGGGCAGCGCGAAGGCGTCGTTCGAACGCCGCACCACGGGCCTGCTCGCCGTCTGCCTCTATGTGGGGCTCGTGGTCGCCAACTTCATCTGGCTGTGGCCGATCCTCACGGCCGTCCCGATCACCCCGGACACGTGGCAGCACCAACTGTGGCTCCCCAGCTGGCGCTGACACCGGAATGAGTCGAGCCGCCCGGGTCCCCGTGGGACACCGAGCGGCTCGCAGACTGTTTCTCTAGCGGGACGAGATCCGGTCGCGACGACGTTTCGCCGCCACTCTCCGCATCTCTCTCCGCATTTCCCGGCCGTCGACGATCATCTGGTCACGGGACAGGTCCTTGTAGAGCGAAAAGCACAACCCGATCATCACGAGGACGAACGGCGCCGCGGCGATGATCGTCATCGTCTGCAGTCCGTCGAGCGCGGTGTCGCCGCCGGTCCACAGGATGAGCGCGGCCACGCCACCGGTGAGCACACCCCAGAACACGACCACCCAGCGCTGCGGTTCCAGCGAACCGCGCTGCGACAAGGTGCCCATCACCATCGACGCGGCGTCGGCGCCGGAGACGAAGAAGATCCCCACGAGGATCATCACCAGGACGGTCGTGATGCCGGTGAGCGGCAGGTGGTTGAGCATGCCGAACAGCTGCCCCTCCTGGGTGTCCTGTCCGGCGAGGTCGATTCCGTCACGCTGCTCGCTGATTCCGGCACCACCGAAGATCGCGAACCACACGAGGCTCACGGCACTCGGGACCACGATCACGCCGACCACGAACTGGCGGATTGTCCGGCCGCGGCTGATGCGGGCCAGGAACATGCCGACGAACGGGGTCCAGGAAATCCACCACGCCCAGTAGAAGATGGTCCACGAGGACAGCCATTCGCCGGTCGCCGGATCGGACGACGCTCCGGTGCGGGCGGACATCTGCGCGAGCTGCGCGGCGTAGGCGCCGATCGTCGTGGGCAGCAGGTTGAGGATCAGGACCGTCGGTCCCACGACGAACACGAACAGGGCCAGGATGACGGCGAGCACCATGTTGGTGTTGGAGAGCCACTGGATGCCCTTGGCGACACCCGACACGGCGGACGCCACGAACGCGAGGGTCAGCAGGGCGACGATGGCGACCAACAGGAATGTGCTGACCTCCGACATCCACCCGACGACCTGGAAGCCGGAACCGATCTGCAGTGCGCCGAGACCCAGCGAAGCGGCGGTGCCGAACAGTGTCGCGAAGATCGCGAGGACGTCGATGAATTTGCCGATCGGCCCCTCCGCGCGGCGGCCGAGCAGCGGGATGAATGCGGAGCTGAACAGCTGCTTGCGACCCTTGCGGTACGAGCCGTACGCGATCGACAGTCCGACAACCGCGTACATCGCCCAGGGGTGCAGGCTCCAGTGGAACATGGTGGTGGCCATCGCAGTTCCGATGCCCCCGTTGGAACCCGGAGGGGGTGTCACGTAGTGCGCGAGCGGTTCGGCGACGCCGAAGAACATCAGTCCGATGCCCATGCCGGCGCTGAACATCATCGCGATCCAGCTGACTGTCCGGAACTCGGGCTTCTCGCCGTCCTTGCCGAGCGGAATCTGGCCGAACTTGCTGAACGCGAGCCACAGTGAGAAGAGGACGAACCCGGACGCCGACAGGACGAACAACCAGCCCATGTCGGTGACCAGCCAGTCGAGCGCCTTACCGGTCGTGGAGTCGAGATTGTCGGGGGCCACGAGCCCCCAGACGACGATTGCCGAGACCGCGGCGGCAGCGGCGGAGAACACCACGTGGTCGGTGCGAACACCGACCCGTTTGAGCCCTCCGCCGACGCTCGCGTCAGCGGTCTCGGAACCTTGATCAGGCAGATCAGTATTCATTGCCATGAACAACTACGTTGGTCATTTTCGATGGTAAAAGCAAGCTAGCCCACCGCTTCACACCGAATCGAGACCCAGCCTACGGCATCGTTACGCTGCGATTTTTCCCCATCCCGAGCCTCTTCCGAGAAGCCCGTCGATGCTGAGGCGTCCGGCACCGATCACGGCGAGAAGCAGCGACCCGACGCCCAGTGCGACGACGAGTTCATACCCGCCGTTCGCGACGAAGACGCCCTTGTCCGCGTGCACCAGAATCAGCGCTCCGAGCATGTCGAGAAACAGCAGGATTCCGGCGATCGGTGTGGCCACCCCCACGATGAGAGCAAATCCACCCGCGAGTTCGATAGTGGCGGCCGCAACAGCCGAAATGTCGGGCAGTGGGACGCCCATGTCGGCGAACGACGCCTGTGTGGCCTTCACTCCGTAGTCGAAGAACTTCTGCCAGCCGTGCGCGACGAAGACGACGCCGAGTCCGATCCGGGCAATCAGTAGTGCGAGGTCGCGGAAGAGTGCGGAAGCCATACCGAGCGTCTACCTTTCTGGGGTCACACCTTCTGGATGCGGCGCCGTCCTCATTCGGCGCCGCGGAGAGCGGACTGCACGAAGCCGAGGATCTCCTCGTCGGACACCCCCAGCTTCCGCAGGTCCTGCACATACCGTGTTGCGGCCTTCTCGGCCCCGGCGCGAATGGGGTCACCGCCGCTCGCGATGAACGTGCCCTGCTTGCCCCGGGTTTCGATGACACCCTGCTCGCCGAGTTCCCGGTACGCCTTGGCGACCGTGTTCGGGGCCAGACCCACCTCGACGGCGAGCGCGCGGACCGTGGGAATCTTGGTTCCCGCGATCAACTGCCCACTGCGCACCTGCTCGATGATCTGCAATCGCAACTGATCGAACGGGGCGGTCGACGAATCCGGATCGATGTCGATGTCCACGGCCGGCGCCACCTCCGTTGTTCCACGCGTTGTATCAGACCGTAGTTGCGCGGTTGCGGCGCCGCAATGCTTACACCGCGGCGACGGCATCCTCGATCGGCGTCGGGCCGGACGTCAGCATCAGCGTCTTCTTCGCCGTCTCCGGGTGGTCCAGGAGCGCCGCGACCACTGCGGCGACGTCGGCGCGGGTCACGGTGCCGCGTTCGAGGGGAGGCGCGGTGAGCGTGACGTGACCCGTCGGGTCGTCGTCGAGCAGACCGCCCGGACGGAGGATCGTCCAATCGAGGTGGGTGCGGGCGCGCAGGTCTTCCTCGGCGGCGGTCTTCGCGACGAGGTAGGCGGCGAACACGTCGTCGGTGCCCTCGGGGATCGGCTCCCCTGCCCCGAACGAACCGACCTGAACGAATCGCCGCGTTCCCGCCTTCTCTGCGGCGTCGGCGAGGAGGACCGCGGCCCCGCGGTCGACGGTGTCCTTGCGGGCGATGCCGCTGCCCGGGCCTGCGCCCGCGGCGAACACGGCCGCGTCCGCACCGACGAGGGTCTTCGCCACGTCGTCCGCGCTCGCCGTCTCCAGATCGATCACCACCGGTTCGGCGCCGAGCGCCGCCACCTCGTGTTCGTGGTCGGGGTTGCGGATCAGCGCGACCGCCCGATCACCGCGCGCGGTGAGAATTTTGACGAGGTGGCGGGCGATCTTCCCGTGCCCACCCGCAATGACGATGCGCCGCGGAGTCGCGTCCCTGTGCTCGGCCATGATCGATCTCCTCTTTCGTCGACTATTCACGAGTTACTACCCCTGGTTCAGCGCTCCCTGCGGGCGCGTTTGTTCCCCGGTGCAGAATGTCGGGTATGGCGAACACCGCGACCATCTACCACAACCAGCGATGCAACACGTCCCGCACCGTCCTCGGGCTGATCCGGGACGCGGGCATCGAACCGACCGTCGTGAAGTACCTCGAGACGCCGCCCTCCCGGGACGGGCTCCGCAAACTTCTCGACGACGCCGGTCTGAAGCCGAGCGAGGCGATCCGTAAGAAGGAGACCGTCTTCAAGGAACTGGGGCTCGCCGAGGCGTCCGAGGACGAACTGCTCGAAGCGATGGTGGACAACCCCATCCTCATCGAGCGACCGATCGTCGTGACGGACAAGGGCACCGTCCTCGCCCGCCCGGCCGAGAAGGTCCGCGAGGTCCTCTAGGCGCTTCGCGCCTACAGCGGGTCGCGGGCCACCGGACAGGACATGCATCGGGGGCCGCCGCGGCCCGAGCCGAGTTCGGAACCGGCGATCCGCAGGACCTCGATGCCCGACGCCTCGAGCCGGGCGTTGGTCTCGACGTTCCGTTCGTACGCGACGACGACGCCGGGTGCGAGTGCGAGCGTGTTGTTTCCGTCGTCCCACTGTTCGCGTTCGGCGGTGACGTTGTCGAGTCCGGTGTCGATGACGCGCAGCTTGCCGATGCCCATGGCCTCGGCGGCGGCGGCCAGGAACGGATCGGCTCCGCGGATCGACACGCCCTCGTCCTCACGGTGAATGGTGAACGCCGACAGCGTGTCCTGGATGACCGGGTACATCACGACGGCGTCGTGGTCGACCATCGTGCACACGGTGTCGAGGTGCATCGACGCTCTGGCCTGCGCGATGGGCACCACCAGCACGGTGTGCGCCAGTTCGTCTTCGAAGACGCTGCGCGCCAACGCCTCGGCACCGGCCGGTGTGGTGCGCTCCCCCACCCCGACGGCGACGACTCCCGGTGCGAGGAGCAGGACGTCGCCGCCTTCGACGGGGGCCGTGTGGGATTCGTAGGCGCGCCGGGCGCCGCGGAAACGCGGGTGATGGGCGTAGATGATGTCGGTGAGGGACGTTTCGCGGACCCGGGCGGGCAGGGCGAGGGACGTGATCGCGACGCGGGGTCCGATCCAGAACGACGAGTCCCGGGTGAACAGCAAATTGGGCAGCGGGTCGATGACGAAGTCGCCGCCGTGGTGCATGCGACGGACCAGCGACGCCGTGTTGGCGGCGACGGGTAGTTCGTCGAAGGTCATGCCCGCGGTGAGGATGGTGGAGAGTTCGGGGGCCGGGACACCGCGGAGATGTGCAGCCAGTTCCTGTGCCAGGGTGTGCCCGAGTTTGCGTGGGTCCACGGCCGCGCCGATGCCCTGTATGCGGGCGGCGCCGCTGGCGCCGAGTGTCTCGGTGAGCAGGTCGGACAGCAGCAGGACCTCGACGCCGCGGCTGCGCAGGAGGTCCGCGAACGCGTCGTGCTCTTCCTGCGCGCGGTCGACCCAGGGCAGTCCGTCGAAGAGCAGTTGGTCGTTGTTGCGGGGCGTGAGCCGCTTCAGTTCGTCCCCGGGCCGGTGCAGGAGGACGGCACGCAGCCGCCCGACTTCGGAGTTGGCTCCCAGCGGTGCAGAACCGGACGCGTTCATGTCTAGACGGTAATGCCGGCGGGCCCGGCAGGCACGCTCAAACGCTCCGCTGCCGACCGTGTCCCTCGGCGCCGCAGGCGAGTACCGTGAAACGGCGGAGGTATCTCATGGACGAGAACTCGACTCTCTCGCCGGCGCACTCGGATGCGGCGGCGAGTTCGTCTGCGGACACGCCCCCCTTTCCGTCGGTGCCGTCAGCCCTGGCGCCGTTCGCCGGTCTGTGGCGCGGCGAGGGTGAGGGCGCGTACCCGACGATCGACGAGTTCGCGTACACCGAGGAGATCGAATTCGCCCCCACCGGTAAACCGTTCCTGGCGTACCGGTCTCGGACGCGGGAGTCGGGCAGCGGGCGGCCGTTGCACTCGGAGTCCGGGTTTCTGCGGCTCGTCGCCGAGGACGAGGCGGAACTGCTCGTGGCCCAGCCGACCGGGTTCACCGAGATCCACCGTGGTCAGATCCGGGAGGGGACCATCGAGTTGTCGATGGTGGCGCTGAGCGCGTCCCCGGACGCGAAACCGGTGCACAGCATCCGGCGACAGTTGTCGGTGCGTGGCGGCGACCTCACGTACGACCTGTGGATGGCGCACGACCTGACTCCGCTCACACACCACCTCCACGGACATCTCCGCCGCGACTGACCTCGAGTATTGTTCAGGTAACCGCGTGAAAGGTTGCCTGTCGTGGAGATGCCCGAGTGGAGAGCCAAGGAACTGACGCCGGGACAGCTGTCGGAGCGCAGTGGCGTGGCGGTGTCGGCGTTGCACTTCTACGAGCGCGAGGGGCTGATCACCAGCAGGCGGACGTCCGGCAATCAGCGTCGCTATCGCAGGGACACGCTGCGGCGGGTCGCGTTCATCCGCATCGCTCAGCGGGTCGGGATTCCGCTGGCCGAGATCCGGGACGCCCTCGGGACCCTTCCCGAGGGCCGCACACCGAACCGTAAGGACTGGGAGAAACTGTCGACGCGGTGGCACGCGGATCTGGATCAGCGGATCGAGCAGTTGATCCGGCTCCGCGACAACCTGACCGGCTGCATCGGCTGCGGGTGCCTGTCGCTCGGGAGTTGCGCGATCGTCAACTCCCACGACCGGCTGGGCACGGCGGGGCCGGGTGCCCGCACGCTGGACGTCGAACTCGACCGCCCGGTGTCCGGGGCATGAACGTCAGCTGTCGCCGAGCCACTTCTCGATCGCGTCGCGGTCCTGGCCGACCATGTCGCCGACCAGTTTCCTGACGAGGGACTCGATCTGTCCGCCGACGAGCGGAATCTTGACCTGCACCGATCCGGCGACGTCCAGGACGGTGACGTCGCCCGACGCACGGAGCACCGACGTGCACTCGATCTTCACCGGGATCCCGGTGGAGCTGCCACTGATCCGGCCGTCGGCGTGGTCGCCGTCGAGGGCGCCCCATTCGTCGGCACGCTCGACCTTCAGTTCACCCGAGACGACCTTGCGGACCAGCCCGGGGAGGGAGGACGAGCCGATGGTGTCGCGCATCGTCGCCGTCAGCGTGCCGGGGCCGCGGCTGTCGTCGAGGGTGAGTTTCTCCGGCGCCTCTTCGAACCGGTGCTGCCAGAACGCCCGATCCGTCACGGTCGCGTGCACGCGCTCGACGGGGTACGCGATCTGTTCGGAGTATTCGAAGCTCTTCGCCATGACGGCAGCCTACGACAACTCCGTGAGCGGCGAAGGAGTCCGGAGACTCGTCAGCCACGCACGGGCGCGGAGCGCCTCATCGGCAGGTGGTCGATGCCGACCTCGAGGTAGTTCTCGCCGGTTCTGCGAAAACCGTAACGGCCGTACCAGTTTTCGAGGTAGGCCTGAGCGGAGATCTCGATGGGTCCCGGGAACGCCTCGAACACGGCTTCGAGCAGCTGCCCCGCGAGTCCCCGACCGCGGGCGTGGGCTGCGGTGGCGACGCGTCCGAGGTGCAGTGTCGGTTCGTCGGCCAGCACCCGCAGAGTCGCGAGAACCTCGCCGTCCTCCTCCGCCCAGAACTGGGTGGTGGTCGGTTCGAGGTCGCGTCCGTCGAGTTCGGGTTCCGACACGATGCCCTGCTCGAAGACGAACACGTCGGTCCGCAGGACCATGATCCGGTAGAGCGTGGCCGGGTCGATCCTGTCGAGCGTCGCGTGGTGGAGAGTCGGCACGTCCTCACCTTAGACAGAAAGTCCGGTGCGCAATCCGCCGGAACCAGGGGCGCGATCTGCGGGGCGGGTCCACACTGGAAAAGCAGCAGCTGAGGGCAACTCGAGCAACCGAATGAGGGTGGGCATGGCCGACGGCGAACCTCTGATACCGCCGAGTGCCGTCGACGTGGATTTCTCCGACGTCGCCTGGGGAGCGGACCGTACGATGTCCGACTTCGAGACCGGGATGTGGCGGATGGAGGAGGTGCAGCCGAAGCTGCGCTCACCGATTGTCGCGGTCGACGTCCTCGACAAACCGCCGGACTGGGACCGGCTGGTGCGCGCCCACGAGTGGGCGTCGCACATGGTGCCGCGCATCCGGATGCGGGTGGTGGAGCCGACGTTGCGGCTGGGCAATCCGATGTGGTCGGTCGACCCGGAGTTCGACCTCGACTATCACCTGTCGCGGGTGCGGCTGCCGGAGCCTGCGACGTTCGACCACGCGCTGCGGATGTGCAGGCACATGGCGACCGAGCCGTTCGACCGCGCCCGGCCGCCGTGGAGCGCGATGCTCATCGAGGGACTCGACGACGGCCGCGCCGTCTACGTGGTGAAGACGCACCACAGCATCACCGACGGACTCGGCGGCATCCAGTTGATGACGCTGCTGCACAGCAGGCGCCCCGAACCGTCGCCGGACAAACCGGATCGGCCCGCGCCGTTGCCGGAGCAGATGTCGGGCGGCGGCGCCCTGTTCGAGCAGGCGCTCGACAACGTGCGCAGCGCCCCCGGCCGACTCGGCGGCCTGATCCGGGGCGCGGTGCGGACGGCGATGACCGTCGTCGGCGACCCGGTGGGCAGTGTCACGGAGGTCGCCGGTTACGCGAACTCGATCCGCAGGGTGGTGACCCCTCCCCCGACCACGGGTTCGGACCTGCTGCGCGACCGCGGGCTCGGACGCTGGTTCGGGGTGCTGGAGGTGAGTGTCGACGAACTGCGTTCCGCCGCTCACGTCGCGGGAGGGTCACTGAACGACGCGTACGTGGCGGCCCTGCTGGGCGGCTTCCGCCGCTACCACGAATCGTTCGGCCACGACCTCGAGACGATTCCGGTGGGCATGCCGGTGAGCATGCGTTCGGCGTCGGATCCGACGGGCGGCAACCGATTCGCGGCGGCCCGATTCGCCGGACCGGTCGGTGAGCGCGACCCGGTCGCGCGAATCAAGAAGGTGCGCGCGATCATCCTGGGGCTGCGCCAGGAACCCGCACTCGGACTGCTGGATTCGGCCGCCCCGCTCCTGGTCCGGCTTCCGACGGTGGTGCTGGCGAACTGGTACCTCTCGCAGTCGACGGGTCTCGATCTGCAGGCCAGCAACGTCGCCGGCGTCCCCGTGCCCGTGTACCTGGCGGGCGCCCGGATCGAGCGGATGTTCCCGTTCGGCCCGGCCCCCGGTTGCGCGGTGATGGCCACCCTCGTCTCCCACGTCGGCACGTGCTGCATCGGCGTCAATCTCGACACCGCCGCCGTCACTGAGCCGGCGCGGTTCATGATGTGCCTGCAGGAGAGTCTCGACGAGATCGTCGAACTGGGCCGCGGGTGAAAGGGAAGGCTGGCGCGATGGACGAGCAGACGACACGGCCGCGGGTCTATCTCATCGAGACGATGAGCGACATGGAGGACGACGTTCTCCGCACGTGGCTGGAGCGGCAGGCGAACGACTCCGGTCAGCCGCCGCCGACGGTCCGCGTCACCGACCAGGCCCTCGCCGAACTCGTACGCCGGAAGGATGACCCGCTGCTCACCCCGCTCCGGGTGGTCTGGCTGCCGAAGGAGACCCATCCGGACGGCGCGCAGCGATTCCGGGAAACCTTGTCGCTGCGCGATCCGCTGCACCCCGGCCAGAACATGCAGCGCCGGGTGATGCGCGACGACCCGGCCCGCTGCCAGGTCCTGGAAGGCGACCCGGCCCCGCTCAGCGACCTCGAACGCCGGCTCGCCGAGAACGGTGGCGGGTCGCTTCCGGACTTCATCCGCCGCCAGGCAGCGCTGACCCTGGAGCGGGCGGAACGCACCCTCCTGGGCACGCAGTACAAGGTGTCGAAGTTCGTCGTCGACGAGATCACCGACGCCAGCCGGTACCACGCCGGCACCAGGGAGCTGTCCGCGAAGCTGAACCTCCCCGTCGCCGAGGTGGATCGCCGGGCCCGGGGGGCGCTGGACGAGATGGTCGCCGCGCAGAGCAGGCGGGCCATCGCGCTGTGGGACCAGTTGGGCCGCTACTTCTCCCGCGCCTACCGACTCGACGTCGACACCACCCGGCTCGACGAGCTGCGGGAGCTGAACAAAGAACATTCCCTGGTGTTCCTGCCCAGTCACCGCTCGTACCTCGACCCTCTGGTGTTGCGCCCGGCGCTGCTCGCGAACGACCTTCCGCTCAACCACGTGATGGGCGGTCTGAACATCAACTTCTGGCCGATCGGACCGATCGGCAAGCGCAGCGGCACCGTGTTCATCCGCCGGAAGATCGAGGGCGACGAGATCTACAAGTGGACGCTCCGCGAGTACATGCGCTACCTGCTCACGAAGCGGTTCAACCTCGAGTGGTACATCGAGGGCGGGCGCAGCCGCACCGGGAAGCTGCGGCCGCCGCGGTTCGGTCTGCTCAACTACCTCGCGAAAGCCTTCCAGGACAGCGGGATGTCCGACGTGTACCTCGTCCCGGTGTCGCTGACGTACGACCAGCTCTACGAGGTCGGGGCGATGGCGGCGGAGGCGCACGGCCAGGCGAAGAGCAAGGAGAGTCTGCGCTGGCTCTTCGGATACGTTCGGGCCCAGGGTCAACGGCACGGTGTCGCGCACGTCAACGTCGGCAGGCCGATGTCGCTGGCGGACTACCTGGGCCAGGAGGACGACCTGCGGCTGGCGGTGCAGAAGACGGCGTTCGAGGTGTGTCACCGCATCAACGAGGTCACCCCTGTCACGGCGTCGTCGCTCGTCATGCTCGCGTTCCTCGGCATCGAGGACCGGGCGCTCACCGTCGCCGAGGTCGGTGCCATTCTCGGACCCCTCGTGGACTACATCACGGCGCGCTCGCTGCCGACCGCCGGCGACGTGGACCTGACCGATCCGCAGGTGATCCGCAAGGCCGTCCGCACCCACCTCGACTCCGGGGTATTGAAGAGCTTCGATCAGGGCAGCGAACGGGTGTTCTACCTCGGCCGGGATCAGCATCTCGTGGCAGCGTTCTACCGCAACAACACGATTCACTTCCTGGTGATGCGCGCGATCGCGGAGATGGTGCTACGGGCGGCCGTCGATCAGCAGTTCACCGATCCGCTGAACGACGGATGGGATGCGGCGCTGCGCATTCGCGATCTCCTCAAGTTCGAATTCTTCTTCAGCGAGAAGGACAGCTTCCGGAAGGAACTGCGAGCCGAGTTGGATCTGATCGACCCGGCATGGGAGTCGAATCTCGGTGACCCGCAACATGCGGCGAACCTGTTGTCCGGTATGCGTATTCACCTGGCACACCGGGTTCTGCAGCCGTTCCTGGAGGCGTATGCCGTGGTCGCGGGTCAGCTGCTCCGCACTCCCGTGGACCGGAAGTTCGACGAGAAGGCGTTCATGACGTCGTGCCTCGCGCTCGCCGAGCAGCGGCGCCTCCGGCAGCAGATCGGGAGCAGCGAGTCGATTTCGGCCGAACTCTTCACAACTGCGCTCAAGCTGGCACGAAATCGGGGGCTCGTCGAACCGAACGCCGAGAACATGGCGGCACGGCGAGTCGAGTTCGACGCCGAACTCCAGACCCTGATCGATCAGGTGCTGCGCATCCGGGCCATCGCGCACGAGAATCTCGACCAGATGGGTGGTAGGTGAGTAGATGAGCGATCTCCGCAGTCTCCACGACGACATCGCGGCCGCCGTTCCCGGCCCGGGCACCCTCGCCGCGTTCGACCTGGACGGGACCTTGATCAGCGGGTACTCGGCGAGCGTCGTCTACCGGGACCGTCTGCGTCGCTTCGACATCAGCGTGGCCGAGCTTCTGCGCACCACGGGCGCCGCGGTGGAGACCCGCTTCCGGGGCGCCGATGTCGGCAACCTGATGCGCATCGGAGTGCAGAGCCTGGCGGGGCGTATGGAGGACGAGATGCAGGAGTGGGGGCAGCGGCTGTTCCGCCAGGAGATCGCGAGGATGATCTTCTCGGAGGTCCGCGGACTGCTCGCCGCGCACCGGCACGCCGGTCACCGGGTGGTGATGGCCACCTCCGCCACCCCCTATCAGGCACTGTCGGTGGCCGCGGACCTCGACATCGACGCCGAGGACGTGCTGTGCACCCGGCCCGCGGTTCTGGACGGGATGCTCACCGGGAAGCTCGAATCGCCGCCGCTGTGGGGTCCGGCCAAGGCCGAGGCACTGCGCGAGTACGCCGAGAAGTACGGAGCGGATCTGGGTGACAGCTTCGCGTACTCCAACGGCGCAGAAGATGTTCCGATGCTGAAGTCGGTAGGACATCCCGTGGCACTGAACCCCGACCGCAAGCTGGCGGCGACGGCGCGGCAGAACGGGTGGCCGTCGGTGAATCTGCGACCGCCGGAGAGCGGCGCCGACCCGATGTCCATCGCCCGCACCACCACGGCGATCGGCGCCCTGATGGGGGCGGCCGCGTTCGGCGTCTCCGCCGGCCTGCTCACCCAGAACCGGCAGACGGGCGCCAACCTGGTCGGCAGCTTCGGCCCGGATCTCGCGCTCGCGATCTGCGGGATCAACGTGCGCATCAAGGGCAAGGAGAATGCGTGGTCGGCCAGGCCCGCGGTCTTCATGTTCAATCACCAGAGTTCGCTCGACATGCTGGTGATCGGCAGCGTCATCCGTCGCGATGTCACCGGCGTCGCGAAGAAGGAGGCCGCGCGCGATCCCCGGTTCATTCCCGTGGGGGCGTTGCTCGACGTCGCGTACATCGACAGGGCGGACAGCACGAAGGCGAGGGCTGCCCTCCGCCCGGCCGTGGAGAAACTGCAGTCCGGGATCTCCATCGCGATCGCCCCCGAGGGCACCCGCTCGCCGACTCCGCGCCTCGGCAAGTTCAAGAAGGGCGGGTTCCACCTGGCGATGCAGGCGGGCGTGCCGATCGTGCCGATCGTCATCCACAACGCGGGCGAACGGATGTGGCGGAACTCCCTCGTCGCGCATCCCGGCACCGTCGACGTCGACGTGCTCGCACCCGTGCCGACCGACGGCTGGGACCTCGCGGATCTCGACCGGCACGTCGACGAGGTGCGGACCCTGTTCGAGGACTGTCTGCACGCCGGGCACCGCTGAAGAAATTCTTCGAAGAAATTTCCCGAAGTGTGTAGAGAACCTCGGATGTGCTCCGTCCTGTTCCTGAAAGCGCCAGAATGGGCGCCACACCGGGTGAGGAGACAGAGATGCCGAAGTTCATGTTGCTGCAGCACTACGAGGGCGGCGCGGGGTGCGACGTGCCGATGACCGAGTGGAAGCCGGAGGACGTGCAGGCGCACATCCGGTTTCAGCAGGACCTCAACGCGGAGCTCGTCGCGCAGGGTGAACTCGTCGACGCGCAGGGGCTCGCCGGACCGGACGTCGCGAAACGTGTCACGTTCGACGGCAAGGGCGCTCCGGTGGTGACCGATGGACCGTTCCCCGAATCGAAGGAACTGCTCGCCGGGTACCGCATGATCGACGTCGAATCCGAGGAGCGGGCGCTGGAGATCGCCGCGCGGACGTCGGCGGCACCGGGCCCCGACGGGCTGCCGATCCAGCAACCGATCGAGGTCCGGCAGGTGATGGGCGCTCCCGACAGCGATCTGTGAGAACCGACGCCGCTCTCGAGGGCCTGCTGCGCGAACTCGCGCCGCAGGTCCTCGGCGCGCTCGTGCGGAGGTCCGGTGATTTCGAGGGGTCCGAGGACGCGGTGCAGGAGGCGCTGCTCGCGGCGGCCCGGCACTGGCCGCAGGAGGGGTTGCCGGCCAATCCGCGTGGCTGGTTGATCCAGACCGCCACCCGCAAGATGACCGATCAGATCCGCAGCGAGATCGCCCGCCGTACGCGAGAGGAAGTGGTCGCCCGGCAGGTGCCGCCGGCGCCGGACGTGCCGGACAGCGACGACACGCTGCTCCTGCTGTTCCTGTGCTGCCATCCTGCGCTCACGCCGGCCTCGGCCATCGCGTTGACACTGCGCGCGGTCGGGGGGCTCACCACCGCCGAGATCGCCAACGCGTTCCTGGTTCCGGAAGCGACTATGGCACAACGGATCAGTCGCGGAAAGCAACGCATCACGGCGTCGGGGATCCCGTTCCGACGGCCGACGAGTGACGAGTGGACGGAACGCCTGCGGTCGGTGCTGCACGTGCTGTACCTGATCTTCAACGAGGGCTACGCCAGCAGCATCGGCGATCGGCTGCATCGCACCGAACTGTCCGCCGAGGCGATCCGGCTCACGCGGGCGGTGCACGCGATGCTGCCGGACGACGGTGAGGTGGGTGGGCTGCTGGCGTTGATGCTGTTGACCGATGCCCGCCGCCCCGCCCGTACCGGCCCGCACGGCGAGCTGATCCCGCTGGCCGAGCAGGATCGCACGCTGTGGAACCGGGAACTGATCGTCGAGGGTCAGCGGGTGGTCATGGACGCCGTCGCCCACGGCTCGATCGGGGCCTACCAACTGCAGGCCGGAATCGCGGCGGTGCACGACGACGCGGATCGGGTCGAAGACACCGACTGGGCGCAGATCCTCGCGCTGTACGGTGTGCTCGAGCGTATGTCGGACAACCCGATGGTGACACTGAACCGCGCGGTGGCCGCCGCGATGGTGCACGGACCGGCCACGGGGCTGACGATGCTCGAGCCCCTCGACGACACCCTGGCCGGGCACTATCGCCTCGACGCCGTGCGCGCTCACCTGTTCGACATGGCCGGCGACCCGGAATCGGCCCGCACGCACTACCGCTCGGCGGCCAACCGCACCACCAGTGTGCCGGAGCAGCAGTACCTCGCGGCGCAGGTGGCCCGGCTCAGCGCTCTCGACGGGGTGTCACAACCTGAGTAGTCGACTACGCGCGACGGGACGCCGGCCGCACGGGAAGGTCAGGGGAAAGCGGTGGTGGGCCGAAAGGAGCAGGACGATGAACGAGCGTGACGGCGTCAAACCCCTCTACCGAACGGACGTGCGGCGCCACGAGTTTCGGCTCAGCGTGCTCGTGGCCTCGATGGCCGTCGTCGGCACCCTGATCGGCTCCGTGTGTGGAGGGGTGTTCACCTTGCTGAACACGTCGAATCAGGTCGAGGCGGCGGTGAACCAATCCTCGAACGAGTTCCTGCGTACGCAGCGGCAGCAGATCTACTCGGAACTCCTGACCGCGGCCAACGAGGTGCGCATCACCTCGGGTTCCGTCTCGGTGGCCTTCGATCGCTTCGACGGCACCGACCTCCAGACCATGATCGTCGACGTCCTCCGCCCGCTACCTCGGCAGAACATCGTCCTCGGCTCGAAGTTCACCGCGGTGGAGTTGATCGGCTCTGAACCGGTCGTGGAATCGGCACGGCGAATGGTGGTCGAATACTTCGCCGGATCCGAGACGATCGGCTGGCTGAGTACCGACTTCGCGACCGATGACGTCGTGGCTGCGGACGCCCTGGCCGCCAGTCAGCAACAGTTCGCCGACCACTTCCAGGCCGGGATCAGCGCCCAGGAAGACTTCCTCACCGCGGTGCGAAACGAGCTCGGCATCCCCGAGCACGGGGACCTTCCGTAACCACCGGACCGATGCAGCAGGACGGGTCGCGTCCAATCCGCTCGCCAGGACCGCGGCGGATGGGCACGATGGGGAGATGCCCGCGACCGGTCCCACATCCACCCAGCAGGCCCCGGAGGCACCCGCCGAGCCTTCGCTGCTCCCCCGCATCTGGGCGCTCCTGCGTCCCTACCGCGGGTGGCTGGTGCTCGTCGCGGCCGCCATCGTCGTGTCCTCACTGCTCGGCATCGTGAACCCGTTCCTCACGAAGGCGGTGTTCGACCGCGCCCTGTTTCCCACCGACGGCAGCGGTGTCCATCTGACACTGCTGCTGTGGCTGGTCGTGGCGATGATCGCGGTGACGCTGGCGGGTTCGCTGATCGGCGTCGGCCAGAGCTACCTCACCACCAAGGTCGGCAACCTGTCGATGGCGGATCTCCGGGAACGCCTGTTCGCCCACCTCGAGAAGATGGAACTGGCATTCTTCACGTCCACCAAGACCGGCTCGATCCAATCGCGTCTGGCCAACGACGTCGGTGGGGTGCGGTCGGTCCTCACGTCCACGGCGTCGAGCATCCTGTCGAACGTCGTCACCGTCACGGCGTCCCTCATCGCGATGCTGCTGCTGTCGTGGCAGCTGACGCTTCTCGCGGTCGCGCTGCTCCCCGGCTTCGTGTACCTGCAGCGGCGGGTCGGCGCCCGTCGACGGGTTCTCGCGCGCAAGACGCAGGAGTCGTTGTCGGACATGACCGCAATCACCGAGGAAGCGCTGAGCGTCTCGGGTGTGCTGCTGACGAAGGTGTTCAACCAGGCAGACACCGAACTCGACCGGTATCGAATCGAGAACGCCCGGCAGACCGAACTGCAGGTGCGGCAGGCCATGACGGGTCAGGGCTTCTTCGCCGTCGTCAGCTCGTTCATGGCGATCACTCCCGCTCTCGTCTACCTGCTGGCGGGCTATCTCGTCAGTGGCGGTTCCGCGGCGCTCTCGGCGGGCACACTCGTCGCGTTCTCGACCCTGCAGGCCAGGTTGCTGCAACCGTTGGTCTCGCTGATGCGGGTCACCCTCGACGTCCAGACGTCGATGGCGTTGTTCCGCCGCATCTTCGAGTACCTCGACCTGCAACCCGCGATCGTGAACCGCCCGGACGCCGTCGAGTTGCCCGCGGACTCACCCGGACGGGTGGAGCTGGACGACGTGTACTTCGCGTATCCCGCGCCCGTCCGGCTGGCCACCGCCGATCCCGACCCGGTGGCACTGCGCAGCCTGGGTCGCGGCGGCGGGGGCGGCGGCATGCGCGGCGTCGCGACCGTCGCACCTCGCCTTCCGGCAGCGGCGGCGCCCGAAACCGAACCCGCGGAACGCCGCAGCCGGCGCTGGGCGGTCGCGGGCACGTCCCTGGAGATCGAGCCTGGTCAGCTCGCCGCCTTCGTCGGACCGTCCGGCGCGGGCAAGACCACGCTCTGCTACCTCGTGCCGCGCCTGTACGAGGTGGACAGTGACGCCGTCCGGGTCGACGGCTACGACGTGCGCGACCTGACCATGAGCTCGCTCGCCGAGGCGGTCGGAATGGTCACTCAGGACCCGTATCTGTTCCACGCCTCGATCGCCGACAACCTTCGATACGCCGAACCGGACGCGACCGATGCCGAACTGCAGGCCGCGGCCGCGGCCGCCAACATTCACGACCGCATCCTCGGATTCGACGACGGATACGACACCCTGGTCGGCGAAAGAGGATTCCGCCTGTCCGGTGGGGAGAAGCAGCGATTGGCCATCGCGCGGGTGCTGCTGAAGAACCCCCGCGTACTGATCCTCGACGAGGCGACGTCCGCGCTCGACACGGTCTCCGAGCGACTCGTCCAGCGAGCTCTCGGTGAGGTGATGCGCGGACGCACCACCCTCGCGATCGCCCACCGGCTGTCCACCATTCAGCACGCCGACGTGATCTTCGTGATCGACGAAGGAACGCTGATCGAGCGCGGCACGCACACCGAACTCCTTGCACGGCAAGGGTTGTACGCACGGCTCCACGCCGAGCAGTTCGGCGGCGGTCAGGTCGAGTGCCGGTGCACCGACGGCGTCCGATTCACCGACGGGACGGTGCTCGCCCCGAGCGCCCCCACCCGGGGCGGAGAGTTCTAGGTTCTACAGGAACTTGCTGAACTGGTCGTTGGCCCTCTGCATCACGAAGTCGTACGGCGGCGAGAACTTGCGGGCCCACCAGTAGCCGAACCGGATGTCCGGCGACGTGTACACCAGGTACCGGTCCTTCTTGACGCCGGCGATGATGCAGGACGCGACCTTCTCGGGCGTGACGGCCCGCTTCTCGAAGCGGTGGATCGCCTTCTGGATGCGCGGGTCGTCGCGATCGACCCCGGCGATCTCGACGGTGCCCACCAGCGGCGTCTTGACCGCCCCGGGAACCACGAGGCTCACGCCGATACCGTGCCGTTTGAGATCGAACCGCAGAACCTCGGACACTCCGCGGAGCCCGAATTTGCTTGCGCTGTAAGCCGCATGCCACGGGAGTGCCAGCAGACCGGCGGCGGAAGAGACGTTGACCAGGTGACCGCCGCGTCCCGCCCGCACCATCGGCGGCAGGAAGCTCTCGATGATGTGGATCGGACCCATCAGATTCACGTCCACCATGGACTTCCAGTGGCGGTGTTCGAGATTCTCGACGGTCCCCCACGCGGAGATACCGGCGACGTTCATGACGACGTCGAGGCTGCCGAACTGATCGTGGACATCGGCGGCGAATGCGGCGACGGCGTCGTAGTCGGACACGTCGAGGGCGCGCGAGAAACTGACGGTGCCCCCGCGGCTGCCGACTTGTTCGACCGTCTGCGCCAGGCCGACCTCGTTGATGTCGGTGAGGAAGAGTTCGGCGCCCTCCGCCGCGGCCGCCAGTGCGGTCGCCTGCCCGATCCCGCTACCTGCACCCGTGATCAGGCACTTCTTGCCGTCCAGAGTTTTGATCGCCATAGCCGTGCGCGCCCCCGTCGTCACCGATCCGTGTCGGCTGGAAGTCTACGCACGCAATCTGATTGCGCGCACGCAACTGCACGGGCGCCTTTCCCGAGGAAAAACGCGAACCGGCCCTCTCCGGGCCGGTTCGTGACGGTTCACAACCGCTGGGTCATTTCTTCCTGATAGGTGCGAATCGTCCTCTCGATTCCGTTGGCGTCGTCGTCGTTTCCTCGGTGCCGGGCGTCGTCGGCGCGCTCGCGCAGAACTCGAATCGCCTTCCGAAGCTCGGCGTCACTCATTCTGTGTTCCATATCACAATCATCCCCGACGGCTTCAGATTTGGCCAGACTCGAGGGGTGCGCCGCAGTGGCGGAACCCCACCTGAGCTGGACAATCGTCCAGCTGGACGGAGGGAATCCACCGGGATCACCCGGCGAACGGGGGGCGGATCGGCGGCGCGCGGCCCGGCGCCCGTGCGGTTGCCCCTCCTTCACAGTACTGTTCACAAAGCCCCGCGGGCCGCGAGCGACCTCTCGACGTTGCGATGCGCAACGCAACACAATTGCCCTGAACTGGGGGTATAGGCACCGCAACCCGACGGCCGACACCCCTGCGACGTTGCCAGCTAACTCCCAGTGATTGAAAGGGCAACCACGCAGTCGTGCCGGCGGCCGCCACCGACGAGGCCGCCGTCTCGCGCCCTGCACCAACGCCTCTCTTGAACTTTCAACGGTAGAACGCGCGTGACGAGCACAGAGGGCGCCCGAATTGTCGGCGATCCGCGAGCGAGGAGCAGGCGATCGTTGAAACATATATGAGATAAGCCCGGCGTCGACGAGCGACGTTTTGCCTCTATGTCCGTGAGTTATCAATCGGTTATCATCGTGGTACGGTGTCGTTCACACGACTGACGCGCGCACGAGAGAGGACCCGGCGGCTCACAATGGCAGATTTTGCTGCGCGGTTGAACAAGCTCTTCGACACGGTCCACCCTCCGGGACGTAAACCGCATACCAACGCAGAGGTCGCGGCGGCACTCATCGCGGACGGGCATCAGATCTCGAAGCCCTACATCTCCCAGCTCCGATCAGGACAACGCACCAATCCCTCCGACGAAACGGTCGCGGCATTCGCTCGCTTCTTCAAGGTGAAGCCCGACTACTTCTTCAACGACATCTACGCCGCGAAGATCGACCACGATCTCGAGCTTCTCTCTCAACTCCAGGGATACGGACTTCGCAAGCTCTCCAGCCGCGCGTTCGACCTCTCCGAAGAGTCGCAGAACCTGCTCACCACGATGGCCGAGAAACTCCGCGCCAGCGAGGGTTTGCCGGAGGTCCCACCGGACGCGTCCCGCTGATCACCGGAGCCGTTGGGCGGCAACGAGTTCGCCGCAGGTCGCACCCGGCATCCGGGTAGAAGTCACCGGGCGCACAAGACGACACCGCCGGAATGCCCTGCCCGGTGTGTCCACGTGGCGCATGATGGAGCAATGGTTGACAGACCGCAGCTCGGTCCCACGATCTTCGTCCTCTTCGGCGCCACCGGGGACCTGTCCAAACGCATGGTCATCCCCGCGTTCTTCCAGCTCGCCCAGTCAGGGCTCCTGAACTCCGAGTGGATGCTGATCGGCACGGGCCGCGGCAACGTCTCCGACGATCAGTTCCGTGACCACGTGCGCGACGTCCTGCACCAGTTCGGAGTACCGCACGACGACACCGACTGGGAGGCGTTCGCGCGGCGGCTGAGATTCGCCGGCGGCGGTTTCACCCCCGACAACCCGGGAACGCTACCCGCAGCCGTTCGGCAGGCGCGGGAAGACCTTCACGCGGCAGACGCACAGTTGGTGCACTACCTGGCCCTGCCCCCCAGTACATTCGCCGAGACCACCCGTGCGCTCGGCGCTCACGACCTGGCCCGTGGCGCACGCGTCGTCTACGAGAAGCCGTTCGGGACGTCCCAGGCGGCATTCACCGAACTCGACGAAGCCGTGCACCACGTCCTCGACGAGAAGCAGATCTATCGGATCGATCATTTCCTCGGCAAGGAGAGCACCCAGAATCTGCACATCCTGCGCTTCGCCAACGGGATGATCGAGGGCGTCTGGAACCGGGAACACGTCGAGCAGGTGCAGATCGACGTGCCGGAGACGCTCGACATCGACGACCGCTCCCGGTTCTACGACGCCACCGGCGCCGTCCTCGACATGCTGGTGACCCATCTGTTCCAGGTCGCCGCCGAGATCGCGATGGAGCCGCCGCAGACGTTGGGCGCCGACGACCTCCAATCCGCCCGGGAATCCGTGATCGGGGCGTTCCGTCCCCTCGACACGGCCGACGTGGTGCTCGGCCAGTACGAGGGGTACCGCGACGTCGACGGCGTCGCGGACGATTCGGCGACGGAGACGTTCGTCGCCGCCCGGCTGTGGGTCGACACGGACCGCTGGCGTGGGGTGCCGTTCCTCCTCCGGACCGGAAAGATGCTGGGCGTCAGCAGGCAACGGGTCAGTCTGGTCTTCCGAAGTCCCCAGGGACCGCTCACGGACATTCCGCCGGACGGCGCCGTCCTGACATTCGATCTGTCCGGGGACGGCGAGATCGACATCTCCATGGTCGTCAAGGAACCCGGACCCGACGACAGCCTGTCGGTGGGCCATCTGGGCCTGCCCCTCGACACGGTGCCGCTCGCCCACGCCCTCGCACCCTATTCGCGGCTCATCCTCGACGTCCTGCACGGCGACCGGTCGCTGTTCACGCGCCCCGACGGCTTGGCGCACGTCTGGACCGTCGCCGATTCGCTGCTGCGTGACCCTCCCCCTGCCAAGCCCTACCCCGCGGGATCCATGGGACCGCCGGAGGCAGAAGACCTCGCCTCGCCCTGCGGGTGGCTCGTTACCGGTTCGCCGGACTGACCGGCGGCTCCGACTGGTCCGCAGGAACCGGGGCCGACTTCCGGAACTCGGCGTACGCGTCCGCCAGATCGAGCACCCATCGGCGCGGCGACGTGCCCTGGGGCGGCGCGATCCACTCGGTGTCGAGGACGTCCGAGGCGACCGGGTCGTCGATCCAGTGCGCGAGAATCCGGGCGCGTTCGGCCGTCGATTCCGGAAGATCCTGTTCGTCCGTATCGAGCATGCCCGCACCCGCCTGCAGGTACAGGGCATCCATGACGTGCGCGACGGCGTCGGAGGCGCGGAGAACGGTCGTGCTCCCCTTGCCGTCGCCCTCGACCACCTCGGGGAACCGTGCGACGAGCACCGAATGCAGAGTGTCCATGCGGCGCAGGTCCTGCCGTGCGCGCAGCCAGGTTTCGACGAGCACCCAGACGGTTCCGACCGACACGACCGCGGCCGCGACGGTGTATGCCGAGGAGGAGCCGACCGCCCACGTCTCCCCCGACACCTCACGCACCAGTCCCACGACCGCCGCCGCCAGCACGATCGCCGATCCGACGACGATCAGTGAGATTCCGCGGCCGAGGGGTGTCCACGCGACGTGCCGGATCCCGGTCACGACCACCGCGGTCAGTGCGATCACGATGAACACGAGCGCAGGAACGGGATACCCACCGGCCAGCCCGATTCCGAGCACCACTGCCACGGTGTAGACGACCACGGCGACGGCACGCAGCGCAGGACGCGGGAGTATCGGCCACACGGAGACCGCGCCGACCGCGCTCGCGGCGGCGAACAGCGTCCACGCCAGTTCGAGGAGGATCTCCGACAGGCCGACCGTCGGGGCCACGGTGTCGAGGCGCCCGGCGACGTCCGGGACTGCCAGCGTCGACGCGAGGGCCGCACTGGACACCGCCACCACCATCGCCACGCGCAGCGGCGTCGGCTGGCGCGCGGCGACCCGGCCGATCCGGGCACCCGCGGCAGTCCAGACGACGAGCGCAACCAGCCAGCCCATCAGCCGATCGCCTCGTCGTAGCGGAGCACGGACACGGGAGTTCCGCGCCCCTGCATCGTGTTCAACCGGATGAGCAGCATCGACGCGAACGTCTCGGCCTCCCACTCGGCCACCTCGTCGGACGGCTGCTCGTCTCCCCGCCGCCGCGACCGCTGGCTGAGCATGTAGGCGATCAGATCGTCGCCGGCTTCGAGCGTCGCGGCGACGATCTCGGCTCCCTCGTGCCGAAACACGATGTGACCCAGCTCATGCGCGAGCGTGCGGTCGAGGTCCGGTAGGCCCGGCGCCAGCACGATCACGTCCCGATCCGGGTACGCGCGCCTCTGGCCGCACACTCCGGGCGCCATCGGCTTCGTGAAATCCAATTCGATGGGACGCTGCCGTTCGCGGGCCACCGCGTCCACCACGTGCCGGAGTGACACCGCTTCGGCCCGGGCCGCCGCGTCACACACCGCGTCCACGGCCGCTGCCACCCGACGATGAGATCTGTTCGCCCCCACGACTACATCCCTCCACTCGAAGCGGGCGGGAAGAATTCCGCCCGCGCGGCCGCGATGCGCGCCTGTTGTGCGCGAGCACCCTTGAAGGTCAGCGCACCCGCGCCGCCGGCGAAGCACAGCAGCACGCCGACCCCACCGAGAACGGTGATCGCAGGCAACGGCTCGCTGTGGACCACCGGAACCATTCCCGGCGGCGCAGCAGCCGGATCGCCCTGAGCCGGTGCCTCCGCGGCGGGCGGCGGTCCGCCGCTGCCCGGGGTCTCCCCGGCAGAACGATCCTGGGGTGCGGAATCCGCGGGACCACTCGCCCCCTGGCCTGCCGCGGCGGCTCCGGGACCGGTGCCGGTACCTCCGGCCGGCGCTCCCCCGGACGCCGGGGGTGCGGCAGGACCCTCGGAGCCCGGGGCGGCATCAGCAGCATCGGAACCGGAGTCGTTTCCGGAATCACCGTCCCCGGACGTGTCCGGGCGCGCGATGTTCGGTTCGGCCACCGGCGGCAATTTGATCGGACGGGGCGGGGCGACAACGACCCGTGACGTGGAAGGAGTCGGCGTCTCCGTGGGTTCGGCGGTCTCGGACGGTTCCGTGGTCTCCGACGGCTCGGCCGTCTCGGACGGTTTCGTGCTCTCGCTGGGTTCCCGGGTCTCGCTGGGTTCCCGTGTCTCGCTGGGCTCTCCGCCCCCGCAGCCGCGACGACTCTCGCACGGCGGGTGAGGATGCTGAGGCTTGCCGCCGCCGGTGGACTCCGAGGAACCGTCGTCGCAACGGCTGCCGGCGCAGTCGTGGTACTGGGGGTCGGCGGATGCGTCGGACGGGAACACCGAGACGGTGACCCAGCCGAGCCCGGACAAGAAGGCCAGCGCCAGTCCGACCATGGTCAGCCTTCGAACAACACGACGCGCGCTCACTGTGCACCCCCCTCGTATTCACGACACGACACCACGTCTACGGCGACGTCGCCGGTGTCATGGTATCGAGCGAACCGAGCGGAGGTGCTGGTGGTGCCGGTGTCGGGGAACCGGCACCACCAGCGGTGCCCGAGCCAGGTGGGACTCGAGCAGCTTCCGAGAACCCCTGCGGGTTCGGCGTTGCCGCCTGGAGATGCGGATCGGTCAGCGGAAGGTCGGCGTCTCCGACGCGGCCCTCGCGACGTCGGTTGGTCGGCCGGAGTTCACAGGACGTTCACCAGCAACATCGTCGCGGTGATGGTCGCGACCACCGTCGCCGGCTCCAAGAACTTCGAGATCTTGTCCATTGCCTGCATGTATTTCCACCCCGTGCGATCGACCCTTTGATGACCTACGGACAGTACACAGCATTCAGTTACCTTTTGGCAAATCCAAGAGGCGGGGGTTCGCGCTGCGCCACGCTCTTGCACCCCCGGCGACGGCGCCCACCTGGGCCGGAACCCAGAAAAGGGCGCCGGAATGCAGAAGAGGCACTCTCTCCGGATGGAGTGAGTGCCTCTTCTGTGGTGGAGCTGAGGGGAATCGAACCCCTGACCTCTTCGATGCGAACGAAGCGCGCTACCAACTGCGCCACAGCCCCGTGCGGATCCTGCGATCCGCTCGGCAAACTCTAGCAGGCCACCCGCGGCGGGAGCGAATCGCCTACACCGGCGTGGCTTTCGGCCCGATTCGGCCGGCTACTCACCGGCAGCTCGGCGCATCGTGGCCTGCTGCATCGGCGCGTCGTCGAAGTGTTCGAGATGATCGAATTCGGGGTCCTCGTCGTCCACTTCGAGGACGACGGCACCTGGACGCCGCAACCGGGCCGGGATGAGGCGGAGCTCCTCGTCACTGCGGGACTCGACACCCAACTGCGAACGATTCAGACGCGCGGTCCGCCGACGACGGATCTCCTGCTCGATCTGAACCTGCCGGCGCAGATACGCCAAGTAGCCGAAGAGTCCGATCACACCGGCCGCGAACGCCCACCACATCAGCGGGGAGATGATCAGCCCGAGCGCCGCCGACATGATCGTCGCGAACACCAGTCCGAGAACCGACCGCTGGCGGAACGCGTACCGGGCCTCGCGCGCGATGGCATCGGCCTCGGGATCGAAGCCGCCACGCCCCCGGCGCGCCGGTACGTACTCACCCACCGGTGCCCGCTCACCGTCGAACTCGTCTTCCTCTGCGTGAGTGTCCACAAGGTCCTCCGCGTCGTAGCCGTAGTGGTCCGGTTCCGGTTGCCAGTACGGGTCGCTGCGGTGTCCAGCCGCGGGTCCACGCTGCACGGGACGTTCGTCACCGCGGTGCAGCACACGCGTCGCGAGTGCTGCGTCACTGGTTTGCCGAATCCGGGGGCGGTTGTTCACCAGCATCGGGACCAGGACGAAGAGCCACACGACGACGAGCCCGATCCAGAGAAACGAGTTCGGCATACGGCGACCTCCTCCCAATCGTCTACCAGCATGGATACCGCTGTTGACCCACCCAGGCTAACCGCATGAACACGCACATCTTCGCAGACGCGCCGATCTCACCATACTCAGGTGTCACATGCGTAACGTGAAAATGTGGTGCTCGACATGCCTCGAGGAGGCAGAGGAAACGATCCGGCAAAGACTCGCCGAAAGCCGAGTCCCGGTCGGGAAGCTTTGATACCGTGAGATAACTGCCGCGTAGCTGGACGTTTGTCCATGTCCGCTACGTCGGTCAGGCCCAGGTGGCTTTGCCACTCCGCACGAGCGAATCCGCGACCGTGCCGGGCACGTCCTCGACGGTCATGCCGACCAGGATGTGATCGCGCCACTGCCCGTCGACATCCAGGTAGCGCTCGAGGAGACCCTCCTCGCGGAAGCCGACGTTGCGGAGCACCGCCTGGCTCGCCAGGTTCTCCGGCCGCACGGTGGCCTCCACGCGATGCAAACCCACGGGCCCGAACGCATGGTCGAGCCCCAGCGCGAGTGCGCCCGTGGCCACCCCGAGCCCGTTGACGTCGCTGGCTACCCAGTAACCGATCCAGGCGGAGCGCAGTGCACCCCGCACCACGTTGCCGATCGTGATCTGGCCGCAGAAATTGCCGTCGAGTTCGATGGCCATCGGCAGCATGCGACCCTTCCGGGCCTCCGAACGCAGACTGCTGCACAGTCCGGGCCATCCCGAAATATGGTGGCGCGCTTCCCAGGGCGCCTCCCCCGTCGGCTCCCACGGTTCGAGGTGCGCACGGTCACGGGTGCGCAGACGGCTCCACGCGGCCGCGTCACGCAACCTGATGGCGCGCACGGTGACGACGCCACCCTTCACCCGCAGGGGCCCGAGATGCGGCGGCCAACCCGGATGCTGTGTCATCCCGTCTCACACTGTCGCGGTGTCATCAGCCCCGCTGCGCCAGGAAGGCCACGTCCACCTGGTCACCGGTCCGGACCTCGGTGATCTCGGGGTCGATGAGGACGAGGCAGTTGGCCTCGGCCAGCGTGGCGAGCAGGTGCGAGGAGGCGCCCGGCGCCCCGCCGAGAGCTTGGACGAGGTACTCCCCCGTGGCCTCGTCGCGCATGAGCTGACCGCGCAGAAACCCCTTGCGGTGCTCGATGGACGTGATCGGTGCGACGGTGCGGGCGGTGACGACGCGTCGCATCGGCTGCCTGCGCCCCAGCGCGATGCGAATCAGCGGGCGCACCATCACCTCGAACACCACCAGCGCGCTCACCGGATTGGACGGGAGCAGAAACGTCGGGACCTCGTCCCGGCCCAGCTGACCGAAACCCTGGACCGATCCCGGATGCATCGCGACCCGGTCGACCTCGAGGTTGCCGAGATCGGCGAGTGCGTCCCGCACGTCCTCGGAGGCGCCGCCGCCGACGGCACCCGCGATGACGACGATCTCGGACCGGATCAGCTGACCTTCCACCACCTCGCGCAGGCGGCGGGCGTCGGCGTTCGCGATACCTACCCGGTTGACGTCGGCTCCTGCGTCGCGGGCGGCGGCGGCCAGAGCGTAGGAGTTGACGTCGTAGACCTGGCCGGGACCGGGGGTCCGGTCGACGTCGACGAGTTCGCCACCGACCGAGATGACGGACAGCCGGGGCCGGGGATGCACGAGCACCTTGTCGCGACCCACCGCCGCCAGCAACCCCACCTGCGCGGCTCCGATGATGGTGCCTGCCCGGACTGCGACGTCTCCCGGCTGCACGTCGTCGCCGGCCCGGCGCACGTAGTCGCCGGACCGGACCGGTTTGTAGATCTTGACGCGGGCCCGGCCACCGTCCGTGCGGTCGAGCGGAAGGACGGCGTCGGCGAGCGTCGGGAGCGGAGCACCCGTGTCGACCTTGACGGCCTGACGCGGCTGCAGCCGGATCGGCTGCCGCGAACCGGCCGTGACCTCGCCGACCACGGGAAGCGACAGTTCGACGGGAACACCGTCGTCGTCCCGGATATCGGTTCCGGCAGCCTGGACGTCGACGCTGCGGACGGCATAGCCGTCGATCGCGGCCTGGTCGAAACCGGGAAGCGGACGCTCGGTGACCACCTCTTCGGCACACAGCAGCCCCTGGGCTTCGGAGATCGCCACACGGACCGGCCGCGGCGCCACCGCGGCCGCGGTCACGATCGTCTGTTGCTCCTCGACCGACCGCAAGTTCTTGCCTCCCGAGCTTCTAGGAATCCGTCCGCTTCAATCGGTCGATCAGCCATTCGCGCAACGATGGGCCGTACTCGTCCATGTCCAACGCAAAGTCAACCGCAGCTCGGAGGTAGCCGCCGGGATTTCCGAGATCGTGTCTCGTGCCTCGGTGCACGACGACGTGAACGGGATGGCCTTCCTTGATGAGGAGGGCGATGGCGTCGGTGAGCTGGAGCTCGCCGCCTGCGCCGGGTTCGATCCGCCGCAGCGCATCGAAGATCGCGCGGTCGAGGAGATAGCGACCTGCGGCGGCGAACGTGGACGGCGCATCCTCGATAGCAGGCTTCTCGACCATGCCGATGACCTTGAGGACGTCGGGGTTGGTGGCGTCGGGAACCGTCTCGACCTCGAAGACGCCGTACGAGCTCACCTGATCCTTGGGGACGTCGATGGCGCAGAGGACGGTGCCGCCACGCTTGCGGCGGACCCGCGACATCGTCTCGAGCACTCCGCGCGGCATCACCAGGTCGTCCGGGAGGAGCACGGCGATGGCGTCCTCGTCGTCGTCGAGGACCGACTCCGCGCAGCCGACCGCGTGGCCCAGGCCGAGAGGTTCGTCCTGGACGACGGATTCCACCTCGAGCAGGCCGGGAGCCTTGCGCACCTTCTCGAGCAGGTGATACTTGCCGCTGGCCTCGAGCTTGCTCTCGAGAACGAGGTCCTCGACGAAGTGGGCGACCACTCCGTCCTTGCCCGGCGACGTCACGATCACGAGCCGGCCGGCACCCGAATCCGCGGCCTCTCCGGCCACGAGTTCGATACCCGGGGTATCCACCACCGGGAGCAGCTCTTTCGGCACGGTCTTGGTCGCGGGGAGGAATCGCGTACCCATTCCCGCTGCGGGCACTACAGCCGTGCGAAAGGCGCTGGCGGTGTGCGGTGCGGCGTCTGTCATGCCCACACCATAACTGTGCGGACCTACTCGACAGTCACCAAGATCCTGTCAGTAACCTCCCGGAACCCGTCGGGGGCGCTCTCCGGCCGGCTCTAAGGTTGGGGCATGCACGCACGAACGAAGGACGAGTGGCGGCAACTGGTGCTCTCCGGGAGGCGCGCTCTGACCCCCGAACTCCGCACCGCCGAGGACCGGGCGCTCGTCGCACTCGTCACACAGGGAATCGCCGGCGGAGCGACCGTCTGCGCTTACGTTCCCACCGCGCTCGAGCCCGGATCGGTGGATTTTCTCGACGCCCTCCGACAGGTCGCCGGACGTGTCCTCGTGCCCGTCACCCGTGAACCGGGTCCGCTCCACTGGTCCGAGTTCACCGGCGCGGACGGTCTCACCGACGCGAGTTACGGCCTGCGCGAGCCCACCGGTCCGGTGTGGGAACCCGACGAGATACGTTCGGCCGAAACCATTTTCGTTCCCGCCCTGGCCGTCGACCGGCGGGGCGTGCGGCTCGGCCGCGGCGCGGGCTTCTACGACCGGACGCTCGGCCTCGCCGCCTCCGACGCGCGGCTGATCACGGTGGTCCGCGACGAGGAACTGGTGTCGGAGCTGCCCGAGGATCCCCATGACGTACGTATGGGATGGGCACTCACCCCCGGATCGGGCCTCGTCCCGCTCGGCGACCGCTGACGACGCGTTTCCCGCCCGGAATAGTTCTCTGATTAGCGTTGTTGGCACTGTCGACTGTAGAGTGCTAAAACCTGCGGTTTGACTACACAGTGCGGAGGAACCCCGGTGCCCACTTATTCATATGCGTGCACGGCATGCGACAACCGTTTCGACATCGTCCAGTCGTTCAGTGATGACTCCCTGACCGTCTGCCCCGCATGCTCGGGCAAGCTTCGCAAACTGTTCAACTCCGTCGGCATCGTCTTCAAGGGCAGCGGTTTCTACCGCACCGACAGCCGCGGCACGTCCGGCGCAGCAAGCGAGCCGGCCAAGACCGATTCTGCTCCCGCCGCGAAGTCGGAAAGTTCGTCGACTGCCTCGTCCAGCTCGTCGAGCACCGCGACTGCCGCACCGGCCAAGGCCGCTGCCAGCTAGTTCTCGCTTCTCCGCGAGTTATCCACAACTTCTCGTCCATCCACAGGCGGGCCCTTTCGGCGTACCCACGGGCCCGCCGGTCTCGTAGCGTCGAACCATGTCGTTCGACCCTGTCCAGACCGGTCGCCGCCGGTCGAACCGAGCACACCGAAGTCTGAGCCCGTCGTGGGCCGACCGGCTGTCGGATCTCGCCCATCCCGGTTGGGCCCGCGCCCTCGTCGCCAGACGCGTCCTGGCCGCCGCGCTGGTCTGCCTCGCACTGGCTCTCCTCGCCCGCGGAGACCCCGACTCGGCCCGCTCCGCAGTCGTGGTGGCCGCCCACGATCTGCAACCAGGCGTCGTTCTCACGCAGGCCGACGTGAAACTGGTGGAACTCGAGGTCGGGACCCTGCCCGACGGCGCCGTCACCGCAGTGTCCGACATAGACGGGCGCACCCTCGCCGGACCGACACGCGCCGGTGAAGCCCTCACCGACGTCCGAGTACTGGGACCCCGCCTGGCCGCGGCCGCGGCGGGCATGGACGACGCCCGGATCGTCCCCGTCCGGCTCGCCGATCCCGCGGTCACGGAACTTCTGCGTGAGGGCGATCGCGTCGACGTGCTCACGGTCGATCCCGACACACCAGCGAATCCGGACCGGCGGTCCGGCGCCACCGTACTGGCGTCCCGCGCCGTCGTGGTGTTGGTGACACCGTCCGAGAATGGACGTGACCAGCGCGAACGCGTGGTAATGCTGGCCCTTCCGGCATCCGAGGCCACGACGGTGGCCGCCGCATCCCTCACGAGCGCGATCACCGTGACCTTTCAGTGATCCGTCACGCGGAGCCGCGCTGATCTAGGCTTTTCTCCGAATAGTGCTGGATGACTTGCCCCCCACTCGAGGAGACGTCGACATGCTCAAGGGATTCAAGGACTTCCTGCTCCGGGGGAACGTCCTCGACCTCGCCGTCGCGGTCGTAGTCGGAGCCGCGTTCACCGCCATCGTCACAGCGTTCACGAACAACGTGATCAATCCGTTGATCGCCGTTGCGGGCGGCGCCAACGATCTGGGCTGGGGTTACCAGATTCTCTCCGACAACCCGGCCACCTTCATCAACATCGGCGCCGTCATCACGGCCGTGATCAACTTCGTGATCATCGCCGCGGTCGTGTACTTCATTCTCATCGTCCCGGCAAACGCCGCGAAGAAGCGGTTCATCACCGAGCCCGCAGACAAGAAGGCCAGTGAGGCCGACCTGCTGATCCAGATCCGCGACATCCTCGAAGTGAGCCTCCAACCCGACGGAGCGGCAGCGAGTTCCGACGGAGCGCATGCCATGACCTCCGACAAGGCAGCGAACCTCGAGCAGACTCGCGAGTAGCTTCCGACGACTCCGGGCCCGTGCAGCAGCTGCGTGCACGGGCCCGGAGTCATGGGTGGAACGAATTATCAGCCGAGGCTGAAGGGCTGTCCCCACAGTGTGACGGTGCCGTCGACCGAAGCCGTCGAGACCGCGACCTTGACGTAGGAGCGGGCCTGCGCGTAGCCAGCGCAACCGGAGACACCGAACGTCTCGTCCGAGTACGTGAATCCACCGCTCTTGCCGGTGAACTTGAAGCTGCTCTTGTGAGCCTCGGCGCCGTAGTCGTCTTCGTACTCGATGTCGAGGATCGGCACGTTGGTGGCCTGGCCGGGTCCGATCGTGATGCCGCTACCGGCGCCACCCTCGGCCGGGATCGATGCGGCAGGACCGCCGGTAGCTGCACCGATCACCTCGGACGGCGTCAGGCTGGCACCTGCTTCACCATTGACGGAGCCACCGAAGTTGAGCTGGCACGCCACGATGTACCCGGCGTCGATGGTGCCGCCCTTGGCGGTGCCACCCTCGAGCGAGACGTCGATCGAGCCCGACGTCCACACGTTGCGGTGCAGCGGGGTCGAACCCATCGACGGGCTGATGTTCGCGGTGTTGCCGGTCTGGCGCACGGTCACCACGGTGCCGTCGAGCAGCGTCTGCGTGACGGTGCCGTCCTGCAGCGGAACGAAGGTGTCGGCGTTGGCCGCACCGGTGGAGAAGAGGCCGATCGCGACGGTGGCCGCGGCGACCACGCCGGCGGCCTTGGCGCCGTGGCGCAGGGTCTTGCTGTTCATTGTTCCCCTCTAGGGTTTCTTACAGTGGGCACAGTGGCAGCCCACACGACTCGAAAAGGTTGGTTGTTCGGGTGCGCGCTGATCAGCCGATGCTGAACGGCTGCCCGTAGAGGGTCGACTTGACGTAGTGGTTCCCCGGAATCTCGAGGACCGTGTACGCACGAGCCTGCGCGTAGCCGCCGCAACCCTGGACCTCGATCTGCTGGTCGCGGTACTGAATCGCGGACACACCCGGCTTCAGGTCCGTCTTGGACTTCACCTTCGCGAACTTCACCTCACCGGCGCTGATCGGAATCGACAGCGAACCACCCAGGCCGAGCGAGTCGAGACCGAGATCGGCACTCAGACCACCCTCGAGGCCGGTGATGTCGGCCTGGCAACCCACGATGTAACCGGTGGTCAGCGTTGCGCCTTCCTCGGGCACCTCGCCACCGAGCTCGGCGAACACGTCACCCGACACCCACGCAACGCGGCCCGCACCATTGGCGGCCAGCGACGGCGACACCAGAGCGCTCTCGGCGTTGCGGGCGATCTTGGCAGTGACGCCTCCTGCGTTGACGACCTTTTCGCCACCCGGCAGCGGCACGAAGGTGTCGGCGTTGGCTGCACCGGTGGACATCAGGCCGAGTGCAACAGCCGCGGCAGCACCGAGGCCGGCAACGCGGGCCCCACGGCGCAGGCCTGACTTACGGATCTCGCTCATTCTTTCCCCTCATCAGGTACCACCTACCCGGCGTTCGGTTAGGCAGTCTTTACCTCTTGACGGGATAAAGTTAGCTGAAACAACGTCCAAATGTTATAGCCACGTGTCCGAATCTGCCTCCGCGCCAGCCCCCGTGTCCTAACTGTGACATGCACAACAGCGCATAGAGCGAGGTTGGGGGCGTACGGAAGTGCCGTACGCCCCCAACCTCGAGGTACTACATTGTTCAATTTTTCTTCGGCGTCATTGCGTCAGCCGAGGCTGAAGGGCTGTCCCCACAGGGTGACGGTGCCGTCGACCGAGTCGGTCGAGACCGCGACCTTGACGTAGGAGCGGGCCTGCGCGTAGCCGGCGCAACCGGAGATACCGAACGTCTCGTCCGAGTACGTGAATCCACCGCTCTTGCCGGTGAACTTGAAGCTGCTCTTGTGAGCCTCGGCGCCGTAGTCGTCTTCGTACTCGATGTCGAGGATCGGCACGTTGGTGGCCTGGCCGGGTCCGATCGTGATGCCGCTGCCGGCACCACCCTCGGCCGGAATCGCGGCAGCAGCGCCGCCGGTGGCTGCGCCGATGAGGTCGGACGGCGCCATGCTCGCGCCGGCCTCGGCGTCGACGGAGCCGCCAAAGTTGAGCTGGCACGCCACGATGTAACCGGCGTCGATGGTGCCACCCTTGGCGGTGCCACCCTCGAGCGAGACGTCGATCGAGCCCGACGTCCACACGTTGCGGTGCAGCGGCGTCGAACCCATCGACGGGCTGATGTTCGCGGTGTTGCCGGTCTGGCGCACGGTCACCACGGTGCCGTCGAGCAGCGTCTGCGTGACGGTGCCGTCCTGCAACGGAACGAAGGTGTCGGCGTTGGCCGCACCGGTGGAGAAGAGGCCGATCGCGACGGTGGCCGCGGCGACCACGCCGGCAGCCTTGGCGCCGTGGCGCAGGGTCTTGCTGTTCATTGTTCCCCTCTAGGGTGAAAGTCGCTGACGCGAGAAGTCGTGAAGTGGGATCTGCTTACGAGCAATCAGCCGATGCTGAACGGCTGCCCGTAGAGGGTCGACTTGACGTAGTGGTTCCCCGGAATCTCGAGGACCGTGTACGCACGAGCCTGCGCGTAGCCGCCGCAACCCTGGACCTCGATCTGCTGGTCGCGGTACTGAATCGCGGACACACCCGGCTTCAGGTCCGTCTTGGACTTCACCTTCGCGAACTTCACCTCACCGGCGCTGATCGGAATCGACAGCGAACCACCCAGGCCGAGCGAGTCGAGACCGAGATCGGCACTCAGACCACCCTCGAGGCCGGTGATGTCGGCCTGGCAACCCACGATGTAACCGGTGGTCAGCGTTGCGCCTTCCTCCGGGATCTCGCCGCCGAGCTCGGCGAACACGTCACCCGACACCCATGCTGTGCGGCCCGCACCATTGGCGGCGAGCGACGGAGAAACCAGAGCGCTCTCCGCGTTGCGGGCGATCTTGGCCGTGACGCTTCCCGCGTTGACGACCTTTTCGCCACCCGGCAGCGGCACGAAGGTGTCGGCGTTGGCCGCACCCGTGGACATCAGGCCGAGGACTATAGCCGCAGCGGCACCAAGGCCGGCAATGCGGGCTCCACGGCGCAGGCCGGTCTTTCGGTTCTCGCTCATTCGTTCCCCTCATCAGGATTCTGCTGGTTCCCAGTCACGACCTTCGAGACTGAGGAGTGGTCCATGTCGGGCCCAGCGCAGTATCCAGAGCTGTGATGTCCGCAGAGTGAACTACGGATGATCACAGCTCGATAACCGCGCTGAAGACGAAATCACTGACGAACTGTCAGAGTTCCGACTGGGCAACGGCACATCGACCCTGCCCTCCATCTCCAGTACTGACTCGCCGAGGACAGTAACCGGCAGGTGGTTGCCTAAGCAATTAATTCCATCGGAAACGGAATCGTGATGTATGCCACACCCGAAAACGTGTCCAACGTGTGGGATTTGCGCGAGAATTCCGACCACTTGCCACTCCCCTGACCTGCAGGTTCACTGGCTGTTCACGTTAAGTTCGGTAACGTTTACATTCGGTTCACAAGCTCGAAGGATGTCTGTTCTGACCGGAATGTGATGCCTGAAAGAACGCTGAAGAGCACCCCGCGCCCGGGAAAATTCCGCTCGGGCAGACGCACAAAAACTCAGGGTGATCGCAGGGCGCGACCGCAGATCACGATTCGCTTAAGGTGAGGGTTTCGAAGATAACTACCCGTGATGTGGGGGGCGCTGACGGCGCAGCCATTCGTCGCCGGCAGCGGCGCCGGGCCCGTCCCCGGGTTCGCGTTCGTCCGCGGTGGTGTCGGGGAAGACGTCCCCGAAGATGCGTTCGAGCCGGGCCCTGTCGATCGGGGCCCGGCTCGGAACTGCCTGCTCGTCGGGCTCGCTGGGCGAGTCCGGCTCGTCGGAACGAGAAATCGTCTCAGCCTTCCAGACCGGACAATTCGGAAATCACGTGCGCCGCGAGCGGCGTCAGGGTGGCCATGCCGTCCCGGACCGCGGCGCGGGAGGAAGCGAGGTTTACCACGAGTGTGCTGCCGGACACTCCGGCGAGCCCGCGGGAGAGCCCAGCGTCCAGGGAACCGGCGGCGAGACCCGAAGACCGGAGGGCCTCCGAGATTCCCGGAATCTCGCGGTCGAGGACCTCGGCGGTGACGTCGGGAGCGACGTCACGGGGCGACACGCCGGTGCCGCCGACGGAGACGACGAGGTCGACGCCACCGATGACGGCCGTGTTGAGCGCGTTGCGGATCTCCACCTCGTCGGCCGCCACCGCCACGATGGCGTCGACGATGAAGCCGGCCTCGTTCAGCAGTTCCGTCACCAGAGGCCCGATGGAGTCCTTGCCGTCACCGTGAGCGGTGCGGTCGTCGACGATTACCACCAGCGCGCGGCCGGCCAGCGAGGCTTCGATGTCCATGGTCCCTACCGTAGTGGCCCCGTTCAGAACGGACTCGACCTGCCCGAGAATCCCCGTGTTCATCAGCGGCCACCCTGTTCGGCGGTTCCGAGCGTGACGTCGACGGTCTTCGTATTGGATCCGTTCCCGTCGGTGTAAGTGATGGACACGTTGTCTCCCGGTGCGTGTGAACGGATGGCGGCGATAAGTGCGTCGCCGCTGGTGATGACGCGATCGTCGACCTTGGTGATCACCGACCCCTTCGGAATTCCCGCCTTCTCCGCCGGGCTGCCCGACGTGACCTCGACGACGGTGGCACCGTTGGCGGCGTCCTGCGACGGGACCTGGATCCCGATGACAGCCTGGGTGGCCTTGCCCGTCTTGACCAGCTCGTCCGCGATGCGCCGGGCCTGGTCGACCGGGATCGCGAAGCCGAGTCCGATGGATCCGCTCTGCTCACCCGCACCGGAACCACCGATGCTCGCGATGGCGGTGTTGATGCCGATCAGCTGGCCGTCCATGTTGACGAGGGCGCCGCCGGAGTTGCCCGGGTTGATCGCCGCGTCCGTCTGGAGGGCGTCGATGACGGTGTTCTGGTTGCCGGACTCACCGCTGGTGGACACCGGGCGATTGAGCGCCGAGATGATGCCCTCGGTGACGGTCCCGGCCAGGCCGAGGGGCGACCCGATCGCCACGACCTGCTGTCCGACCTGCACGTTGCCGGACGTTCCCAGCTCGATCGGAGTGAGATCGGTCTTGCCGTCCACCTTGATGACCGCAAGATCGGACACGGGGTCGGCGCCGACCAGCTTGGCGTCCGCCGTGCTGCCGTCCGAGAAGGCGACCGTCAGCTTGCCACCCTTGGCGGCCGCGCCCGCGACGTGATTGTTGGTGAGGATCATGCCGTCGGACGAGATGACGATGCCGGATCCTTCTCCACCGGAACCGCCCGCCGTCGCCACCTCGATCTGGACGACGCTCGGGACCACCTTGTTCGCGACCGCCTGCACCGAACCGGCCGGTGCGTTCGCGGCCGGGGTCGCGGTGTTGTTCTTGGGGGCGTCGAGGGAGTTGGTCACCGCGGCGCCGCTACCGTTCCGGTCGGTTGCCAAAGAGCCCACGACGCCACCGATGCCACCGCTCACGAGGGCGAGCGCCACAGCGCCCACCACGATGGCGGTGCGGGCGGGACGCTTGGTCACGGTCGCCGTCGATCCCTCCCCGGCCTGTCCGGGGCCCTGAAGGCCGGGGAACGGGCCCTGAGGCGCACCGTGCTGCCCGGCCGCGTGCTGGGCACCCGGATGTCCCGGGGCGCCGTGCTGAGGCTGTCCGAACTGCTGTGTGGGCTGGTGCGGCGCACCGTACGGATTGCCCTGGGGGTACCCGGCCGCGCCGTAGGCCTGCTGCCCCATCGGACCGCCCGCGGGGTTCTGCGGAGTGGCCGGAAACTGCTCGGTCGGGTGGTAACCCGGCGTCGACTGCGGGTGGGCGGGCTGATCGGGGCGCGCGCCCTGGTCGCCACCGGCATTGTCGCGGCTGCTGCCGTCGTGACTGTTTCGATCTTCGGTCATCGCATCACTTCCATCTCCCGCGACCGCCCGCAGGGGCAGTCGCACCGTCTCTGTGTACGAGAGTGCCCGGTGGGACTGAGAAGGTCCTGAGACCGGCCTTTGAGTTAGCCGAGACCCTGAGACTATTCCGCTTCGGGTTCGCCCGGAAGGACGATCCGGATGAGCGCACCGCCCCGTTCGGAGACGTCGACGGCGATCGTGCCGCCGTGCTTGACCACGACCTGCCTGACGATGGCCAGCCCCAGCCCGGAGCCGGGCATCGAGCGCGAGGCCGTCGACCGGTAGAAACGGTCGAACACCAGCTCCCGATCCTCCTCCGGAATGCCCGGTCCCGCGTCGTCCACCGTGAGTTCGAGAAGTCCGTCGCCTGCCGGCTTCATCGCCACACGCACCTGCTCACCGGTGGGACTCCACTTGGCCGCGTTGTCGAGCACGTTGAGCACCGCCCGCGACAGTCCCGCGTGGTCGCCGTAGACGAACCAGGGCACGGTGACTGCGGTGAAGTCGATCTCGTTGCGCCGGCGGCGTGCCCGCTCGAGGCTCCGTTCCACCACTTCGCTGAGATCGACTCTCTCGAAGATGGTTTCCGGCGCGTCCTCACGGGCAAGATCCACGAGGTCGCCCACCAGCTGTGAGAGTTCCTCGATCTGCGCCACCACGTCGGTACGCAACTCGGCCATGTCCTCGTCCGGAATATGCGGTGCGCCAGGACGACTCGATGCGATCAGCAACTCCATGTTGGTGCGTAGCGACGTCAGCGGGGTCCGCAGTTCGTGTCCCGCATCGGCGACGAGCCTGCTCTGCCGCTCCCGCGACTCCGCGAGCGCCCTCAGCATCGTGTTGAAACTCTCGGTGAGCCGGGCGAGTTCGTCGTTGCCCGTCACCGGCATGGGCGTCAGGTCGTCGGTCCGGGCCACCCGTTCCGTGGCGGCGGTGAGCCGGGCGATCGGACGCAGACCGGTGCGCCCCACCGTCGTTCCGGCGGCGGCCGCGAGGACCACTCCGCACCCGCCGACGATGAACAGCACCCAGGCGAGCCGGTCGAGCACGGCACCCGTCGGCGCCAGTCGCTGCGCGATCACCAGCGTGCTGCCGTCCTGGGTGCGCTCGGCCAGCACCCGCTGATTCTCCGCCGTCCGCAACGACGTGTCGCGCTCGCCGCGGGCCACCGACAGTTCGGGTTCGCCGATGGGGACACTCGACCCCGGCGGCGTGTACGTGTCGAGGTCCGGGAAGATCAGCGCCACACTGATATCCGTCGTGTACAGCGTCGCGCCCGCGATGTAGCGCGGATCGAACGTCACGAGATTGCTGTCGATGAGCGCCGACGCCCGGGTGCGCAGCTGGTTGTCCACATCCGCGTACAGCGCCCGCGACACCACGGCGTACGCCGCGATGGCCATCACGGCCACCGCGATGGCCACCACGGACGCGGCGAGCAGCGTCACCCGCCACCGCAGCGACACCGACCGCGTCAACGGCATCGGAGGCCGCATCTCGGGTGGTAACGGGATCGGACCTGTGGGGTGCCGGGAAATGTGGTGCGAGTCGTGCTTCGCCGACCCCGACTTGTCGGCGGTCTTGTGGAACGGAACTGCCATCACGGAGGAGTCTCCCGCAGCACGTAGCCGACTCCGCGGACGGTGTGCAACAGGCGGGTCTCTCCGTCCGCCTCCGTCTTGCGACGCAGATACCCGACGTACACCTCCAGCGCGTTGCCGGACGTCGGGAAGTCGTAACCCCACACCTCCTCGAGGATGCGGCCGCGGGTCAGCACCCGGCGCGGGTTGGCCATCAGCATCTCGAGAAGCGAGAACTCGGTGCGGGTGAGACTGATGGACCGCTCGCCACGCGTCACCTCGCGGGTGACCGGGTCGAGCGTGAGGTCCTCGAACGTCATCTTCTCCGAGTCGATGCCCGGCTCCGGCGCGGCGCGGCGCAGCAGTGCGCGCAGCCGGGCCAGCAACTCCTCCAGGGCGAAGGGTTTCGGCAGGTAGTCGTCGGCTCCGGCGTCCAGGCCCGACACCCGCTCCGACACGGAGTCGCGTGCCGTGAGGACGAGAATCGGCAGGTCGTCGCCGGTACTCCGCAGCCGTCGGCACACCTCGAGACCGTCCAGGCGCGGCATCATCACATCGAGCACGAGTGCGTCGGGGCGCGCGTTCGCCACCTTCTCGAGGGCATCGATACCGTCGACGGCCAGTTCCACCGAGTATCCGTTGAAGCTGAGAGACCGCCGTAAGGACTCCCTCACGGCGCGATCGTCGTCGACCACCAAAATGCGCATACCCGACAGTTTGGCCCGATCAACTGAGATATGTCTGAGAAGGGATCATCGAAGTGCGATGGCGCCGGTCACTCGAGGACCCGCGGGCCCGGCAGACCCCAGTTCCGCCACAGCGCCAGCACCCGCAGCGCCGACGCGAACACCGTGCCCACCACCAGCGCCACGTCGGTGCCCGAACCCCACTCGCTCACCACGACCACCAGCGCCGAACCGAGCAGCGCCGGCACTGCGTAGAAGTCCCGCTGCAGCAGCAACGGGACCTCGTTCACCAGCACGTCGCGCAAGATCCCGCCGCCGATCGCCGCCGTCCCGCCGATGAGACACGACGCGAGCGGACTCGCCCCGTGGTCGAGCGCGATCACCGCGCCCGTGCTCGCGAACAGGCCCATGCCCAGAGCGTCGAGCACCAGGATCTCCCGGCGCAGTCGCCCGACAGTCGAATGCAGGAAGAACACCAGCAACGACATGCCGAACGACGTGCCGAGGTTCGGCCAGCTGCCCAGCGACGTCGGCGGGTGGATGCCCAGCAGGACGTCGCGGACGATGCCGCCACCGAGAGCGGTGAAGACACCGACCACGCACACACCGAAGATGTCGAGGCGCTTCGTCACCCCCACCAGGGCGCCCGAGGCCGCGAACACCGCGATGCCCACCAGTTCCAGGATGTACAGCAGCACCCGCCAAGGTTCGCACGAGGAGCGTCATTTCCCGGCCGGGTCCACCAATCCCAGTTTCACGGCCTTCACCAGCCGGCGCGGCACGCGATGCGTGGCGCCGCCCACCGTCACGTCGACGAGGTCGGGCGCCTGGGCCTTCCACTGCGATCTCCGGCTGCGCGTATTGGACCGCGACATTCTGCGTTTCGGTACTGCCATGGTGTGTCTCCTCCTTCGTCGTCGACCCGTGAGTACTTGTTAACCGCCCGCGGTTAACAAGTACTCACGGGCGCTTGCGCACTCCGTAGCGGCGTTCGAACTTCTCGACGCGGCCCGCGGTGTCCATCACGCGCTGCGCGCCGGTCCAGAACGGGTGCGACTCGCTGGTCACGTCCACGACCACGAGCGGATAGGTGTTACCGTCCGCCCATTCGAGGGTGCGGTCGCTGGTCACCGTCGACCGCGTGAGGAACGTCGTTCCAGTGCTCGCGTCCTGGAACACCACGGGGTGGTAGTCGGGGTGGATGTGGGGCTTCATTCGTGTCCCTCTCTCGATTCGGGTTCTGCGTAGGGTGATTCGCTGCTCTCGCAGGGGTCTTCGTGGAACTGCCCGAACGGGTCGGGCCACGACTGCCAGGCGGCCTCGTCCGCGAGTTCGTCGTCGGTGACGAGCGCCCACTGCAGCGTGCGGTCGATCTCGGTGGGGTCGGCGGCATGCACCAGCACCACCATCGACGTGTGCCGGTCGCCGAAGCGCTCGTCCCAGCACAGCGCTGCCATCGCGCGGCGCGCGACCCCGACCTGTTCCTGTTCCTCCGGGGTCATCGCGGCCAGCCATCGGTCGGCACCGGCCACCCGCAGTCCCCCACCGGCTGATTCGAGCCACAGCGCCTCGTCGGGCTGCGTCGCGACCCATATGCGCCCGCGAGACGTGACGACTCCGTCGAGGAGCACGTCGACGGCCTCGTGTAGTCGCTCCGGATGGAAGGGCCGGGTGGCGGTGAACTCGACGAGCATGACGCCGCAGTCGTGGGACAGCGGCGGCTGCCCGCGCAGCAGTGGTGAGTGGGCGTGGGACGGTTCACCCCGCCGCGCGCCGGCCGGGATGTCGAGGAGCAGGCGCTCGACGTCGGGCGGGTCCCCGCCCCAGACGATCGGCGCGCCCGGTGCGAGCCGGGACAGGACGGCGTGGAGCCGGGCCTGCTGCCAGCCGTCGCCCGCACTGCCCGACACCACCAGTGCGTCGGCGAAGTCCACCTGCCCGACCGTGACCTGCGCAACGGTGCGGTCGTCGTCCAGCGCTTCGTCGCCGGTGGCGTCGGCCAGCCACGATCCCGCGTCGAGGCAGGTGACGACGCCGTCGACGCGCACGTCCCGCGATGCCGGACCGTCGATCTGCCCCACCACGCCGGACACCGCCACGTGCTCGAGCGCCCAGCACACCGCCTCGGGTTCGAGCCTGCGGTCGAGGTGCAGCACGATGCGCTGCACCGAACTGCGGGTGTGCAGGCGGCGGAGCAGCGGGAGAAGGTCCTCGCGGAGCGTGCAGGAGATGCAGCCGTGCGCCAGTTCGAGGACGCCGAGGCGCTCGAGCGGCGCCCCCGACTCCAGCGTGGTGACGGTCCGGCGGACGACGCCTTCGTGCACGAGGTCGAGGTCGTGATGCACGACGACGGTCAACGGTGCCGGTAAGACGACGCTCCTGCGCATTCTCGGCGGCGTCGAGACGCGTTCCCGCACCTGCCCAACCGCTTCTCGCTCACCTCTCGCGCTCCCCCGCCGCCAGGCCGACCCGGCGGCGGCACGGTGCCTTCGCGGAGCAGCGACCGAGCCGCGCCCTCGGTGGGGCCGTTCCACCCGGAAACCAGGATCAGCGGCGTCCGGCCGTCGAGTATCTCACTCACGAGCACCCTTTCGATAACGATTGTCATTACGTGGGCAGAACGCTACATTGGAATCTCGTCGTTGTCGAAAATGATTGTCATAACCTCTCGTGGCGGTTCCGCGAGGGGACAGGAGAGGAACACCATGTCGGCGCACTGCCAGGTGACCGGACGCCAGCCAGGATTCGGCAAGTCCGTGTCGCACTCCCACAAGCGAACCAACCGGCGCTGGGATCCCAACATCCAGAAGAAGACCTACCTCCTGCCCAGTGAGGGCAGGCGGGTCACCCTCACGCTCTCCGCCAAGGGCATCAAAACCATCGACCGGGACGGCATCGAGGCCGTCGTCGCCCGCATCCGCGCCCGCGGGGACAAGATCTGATGGCCACCCGCAACGAGATCCGCCCGATCGTGAAACTGAAGTCGACGGCAGGCACCGGGTACACGTACGTGACCCGCAAGAACCGCCGCAACGATCCCGATCGTCTCGTGATGAAGAAATACGACCCGGTCGTGCGGAAGCACGTCGATTTCCGAGAAGAGAAGTAGCAGACACCGCACATGGCCAAGAAGTCGAAGATCGCAAAGAACGAGCAGCGAAAGATCGTCGTGGCACGCTGGGCCGAGCGCCGCGCGGAGCTGAAGGAGACCATCCGCCGTCCGTCGAGCAGCGAAGACGAGCGCGCGGAGGCCCGGGCGGCACTGCAGCGTCTGCCCCGCGACGCGAGTCCGGTACGATTGCGCAATCGAGACGCTGCGGATGGACGTCCGCGCGGCCACCTGAGGAAGTTCGGGCTCTCTCGCGTGCGTGTTCGCGAGATGGCGCACCGCGGGGAGCTGCCAGGCGTCCACAAGTCGAGCTGGTAAAGGAAGAAGATGGCAGTCAAGAGAACACCGTCGAAGAAGCCGCGTCCCGTCGAGGGCCGCAAGCCCAAGAAGAACCCATTGTTCGCGGCCAAGATCGAGTACGTCGATTACAAGGACATCAACCTCCTCCGCACGTTCATCTCGGACCGCGGCAAGATCCGTAGCCGCCGCGTCACGGGCCTGACCCCGCAGCAGCAGCGTCAGGTTGCCGTCGCCGTCAAGAACGCTCGCGAGATGGCTCTGCTGCCCTTCACGAGCCGGTAACTCACGTAGGCACCGAAAAGGCCGCGTAATCCACGGATTACGCGGCCTTTCGTCATTCCGGTCAGCCGAGCGCGGCCTGCATGTCGGCGATCTCCTTCTGCTGGGCGGTCACGATGTCGGTGGCCATCTGCTTGGCCTCCGGGTTCTCACCGTCGGCCAGTTCGGTGTTCGCCATGTCGATCGCGCCCTCGTGGTGCTCGATCATCATGGTCAGCCATTGCCGGTCGAACTCCGTGCCCGACAGTGCCGTCAGGGCGTCCATCTGATCGGCCGACATCATTCCGTCGCCGTGACTCATGCCGTGCATGCCGAACATGTCGGGCGTCGGAACCGGTTTCCCCCACTGCTGGAGCCAGGCCGTCATCCGGTCCATCTCGGGTTGCTGCGCCGCCTCGACCGCGGCGGCGAGAGCAACCACGTCGGCGTTGTCGGTGCGGCCGGCGACCAGGTCGGCCATCTCGACCGCTTGCGCGTGATGCGGGTACATCCCTTCCAGGAACGCGACATCGGCGTCGTTGAACCGCGCCTGCGATTCGACCACGGACGTCGAGGCACCGGACGTCGACGAGGTGCCTGCCGAGTCGGTGCCGCAGCCGGTCAGGACGAGAGCCGCGCCTGCAGCGGCGGCGATCAGGACAGTGTTGGTGGTACGCATGAGGAACTCCTCGAGATCAGTTCGGGAAAATGACAGTCGGATCCGCCGGGGCACACGCCCCGGGCTCCCTGTCACACCCGCAGAATCGAGAGTTCCGCCAAAGAGAACACCGTCCACGGTGGTGGACCGCGCCCCGACTGCACACGGGCGGCGCTCACCCGGGACCGTCGGCCGACGGGATCGGCGGAATGCCCCCACAGCAACATCACCGACGTCAGCGCGGCGATCACCACGATCACCCCGGCACACTGATGTCCGGTGAGATGGGGTTGCTCGCAGCCGTCCCCGCCGCAACCGTGGGGGTCCTCGGCGTGGGACGCGGCGGCCGGGGGCTGCTCGTGCACCGCCGCGATCGCGGTCGGCGCGATCAGGCTGTGCATGAGGAGCACCCCGGCGGCGACGGCGATCAGCAGCGCGGCACGCGCCACGACTGTGCGCCTCCGCCCGGTTGCCGTCTCCACACGACCCACTGTAACCGGACATACCCAGCGGGGGTATCAGCGCATGTGAGTGGCGTTGTGTGTCCCGGGACGCGGAAGCACTCACATGGGGGTGTGGGCGAGGATCTCCAGACCCTGCTGCTCGAGTCCGCCGATGGTGTCGGTGAGGATGACGAGCCCGCGGTCGTTCGCGCGGTCGAGCACGACGGTGCACTGGAAACCACCGGTCGCGCCGCCGTGCAATGTGTAGTCGCGACCTTCGAACGGGACGATCGACCACGTCAGCGCGCGGTAGTTGTCGCCGATCCACCGCGGGTCCATGGCCGCGGCGCCGGGGACCGTCCCGTCGAGGAGTGCCCGGACGTACGTCGACATGTCGTTCGCCGTGGACCGCAACCCGCCGGCCGGGGCGTACGCGTCCAGCGGCCACGGGTCCTGCGACCGGTGCAGGACGTCGAATCCGCGGGTGACGTTCGGGGGCAGGTCGGCGGCGGTGAGCGGCATCCACGACTGCGACAGTCCGAGGGGGACGAGCATGCGCTCGCGGAGCAGCGACGGGTAGTCGGTGTGCGCGGCCGCGGCCAGCGCCTGACCGAGCAGCGCGAAGCCGACGGTCGAATACGAGTAGCTGCCGCGGGTGGTGAGCGGCGCCGACTGCAGTTGCTGCAGCAGCGTCGCCCGGTCGTAGGTGAACGGGTTGGACGCGACCACCCAGTGCCCGACGGCCACCACGGTGTCGGTGCTCATCGGGAACTGCGCCAGCCCGGACGTGTGGGATGCCAGCTCGAGCAGCGTCACGTCGCCGACCGGTGCGCCCTGCAGCGGCAGCAAATCTCCGACCTTCGTGTCCTCGCGCACCTCGCCCCGGGCGACGGCGTCGACGAACAGCTCCGCGGTGAACGTCTTGGTGACGGAACCGATCTCGAAGTCGGTGTCCTCGGTGGCCCCGAAATTCGCGAACCGGGTGCCGGACGCGTCGATGTACGCGACGCTCGCGTTCTCGCGGTAGCTGCGGCCGAGGACCTGCCCGGCGAGTGCGATCAGTTGCGGATCCCCACTCGACGGCGGGGCGAGCGCCGACGCCACGGGAGCGGCACCCCAGGCGAGGGTCCACGCGCAGAACAGCGCACAGAGGACGGTCGTTCGACGCAGCATTGCGACTCCTCGAGCGCGACGGAACACGCGCACAGACGATCTCCCCGACCGGAGGCTATTGTCACCCACCCGAATGCCGAGCACTAGACTTCGGAAGGTTTGCCGACAGGAGGCTGACCTGTCGAGGAGGTGCCCCGCAGCGTGTCGGGAGTGGTTGCGGGATTCACCGTCATATTCGTCATCATCGCCATCGGCTACATGCTCGGCCGTCGCGGGACGCTGGGCGCGGAGGGCGAATCCGTCCTGGGCAGGCTGGTGTTCTTCGTCGCCACACCGGCGCTGCTGTTCGATTCGCTCGCATCGTCCGACCTCTCCGTGATCTTCTCGCCCACTCTGGCCGTCGCGGCTGTCACGGCGTTGACGGTCGGCGCACTGTACATGTTCGTCGCGCGGGTGTGGCTACGCAGGTCCCTTCCGGAACTGACGATCGGCGCACTGTCGGCGTCGTACGTGAACTCCGCGAATCTCGGGATTCCCATCGCGGTGTTCGTCCTGGGCGACGCGTCGTTCGTGGCGCCGCTGCTGCTGTTCCAGATCATCGCGTACTCCCCCATCGCCCTCACCATCCTCGACGTCACCACGCTCCGCCGCGGTGCGTCGCGACTCGACACGATCACCGCGCCGTTCAAGAACCCGATCGTCGTGGCGGGCGCCGCGGGACTGCTGATCGCTCTCCTCGGCTGGACACCCCCGGAAGCCCTGATGCAGCCGTTCCGGCTCATGGGTGGCGCGTCGGTTCCGGGTGCGCTGCTCGCATTCGGCATCTCGCTCTACGGGGTGCGGGTGCTGGAGAAGGGGACGAGTCCGCGACGCGACGTCGCGCTGGCGTCGGTGCTCAAGATCGTCGTGCAACCGGTGCTGGCCTACCTGATGGCGCGCTATCTGCTCGGGCTCGACGGCCACGAACTGTTCGCCATCGTGGTGGTGGCGACGCTGCCGACGGCACAGAACGTCTTCGTCTACGCCAGCCGGTACGGGGTGGGAACCGTCCTGGCGCGGGACACCGCTTTCGTCACCACTTTAGCTGCGATTCCGGGGATTGCGCTGGTCTCCGGCCTCCTCGCGGGATGAGGTTACCGTGGCATATGCGCGTAATCGCCCTCGCAGTGCTGGCCTGCCTCGCCCTCGCCGGATGCGGGTCCGGTTCGAGCACCGACGAACCGACGATTCCCCCGGAGATCGCGTCCGCAGTGGATCCCAGCCCGACCAATCCGTCGTCGGGGATGCCCATTCCCTCCGAAGTGCCCGGCGACGAGTTCGGCACCGTCTTCGAGTCGCGCCCCGACATCGTCCGGGCCAATCCGACGCCGTTCGAGTCGTGGTCCCGTACGGACGGCAACATGGTGGCGATCCACTTCGTCACCGGAACCCCGGAGTGTTACGGCGCCGCCGCGACGGTCACCGAGACCGACACCACGGTCACGATCTCGCTGCGCACCGGCACTCTCCCGGAGGCGGCCGACAAGATGTGCATTCTCGTCGCCGTGTTCGGCACCCTCGAAGTCCCGTTGCAGGCGCCACTCGGCAATCGCCAGGTGATCAACGGATGACCCGGTGAAGCACTGGTTCCTCAACGTCTGCATCGCCACTGCTCTGCTCCAGGCCGTCTATCACGCCGTCCGCGTTCTCGTCTCCTACCGCGTCCTCGCGCTCGGCGGCGACGCCGTCACGATCGGCATCGTCACCGCCCTGTTCTCGCTGGCACCGCTGCTCGTGGCGGTCCGGATCGGACGCGCCGTGGACCGGCGGCACGCCGCCGCGATCCTGCGGACCGGTGTGGTGCTGACGTCGCTCGGTGTCCTGGTGATCGCCGTCAGCAGCGACCTGATCGTCCTCGGGCTCGGCAACGTGATCCTCGGATTCGGCCAGATCCTCGTGACCGTCGCCGCGCAGGGATTCGTCACGCTCCTCTCCCCACCCGGTGAGCTGGACCGGGGATTCGCCGGATTGACGCTCGGCGTCTCGGTCGGCCAGGCCGTCGGAGTTCCGCTGGTCGGGCTGATCGCGGCGGGAAGCTCGGACGGCGGCGGCGTCGAGACCACTCTGGCGTTGACGGTGATGGGGGTGGTGTCGCTGGCCGCGATCCCGTTCGCCTGGCCGATCCGCGAACGCCCGCAGCCGGCGGAGTCGGCGTCCAAGGGCGACCGGCAGTCCGTGGTCAGCATGATCTCGACGACAGGGATGCGGCCTGCCGTGTTCAGCAGCCTGATCGTGCTGGCGTCGGTCGACGTCGTCGTCGCGTATCTCCCCGTTCTCGGGCACGAGTTCGGGTTCAGCGTTCTGCTGGTGACGTTGCTGCTGACCGCGCGGACCGCGGCGTCGATCGTGTCGCGCGCGTTCCTGCCGTGGCTGCTCACCCGCGTGCCGCGGCAGAAACTGCTGATCTCCGCCACGCTGTGCTCGGCACTGCCCACCGCCCTGCTGCCCTTTGTCCCAGACCCGGTCGGGATGGCGTTGCTCCTCGTCGTGGCCGGATTCTTCTGGGGCATCGGTCAACCACTGACGATGACGTGGGTGGCCGGGCTCGTCACCGCCGCCAACCGGGCGGCGGCGCTGTCGCTGCGCCTGACCGGTAACCGGCTCGGGCAGGTACTGATTCCGCTGACCGCGGGCGCCGCGGCGGGGGTCGCGGGCACGTCGTCGATCTTCGTGATCACCGGCGGGCTGCTCGGCACGGCAGCGGTCTCCACCTGGCGAGCTGTGAGTACTTGTTAACCGCCCGCGGTTAACAAGTACTCACAGCTCCGAAACGTCGCGTCCGCCGCGGCACGACGCTCCACTTCGTCGGATGTGGCGTGCGTCTCTTCTCGACACACTGGTTCCCAAGTCACGCGTTTGCCAGATCAGGGGTCAGGAGCCACACGATGAGCTATACCGGTGTCATTCCGAGCACGACCGACACACCCCGTCCACGCCAGGATGAGGCCGCCGTGTCGAGCGCGGTCCTGGCGTCCGGAGGGACCACTCCGCGGCTGCGGTTCGTCGACACCGCGGATGCACCGCCGGAACCGGCCGCCGTCATGGTCTGGCCGCAGGGCACCCCGTTGCTCGCCGAGTTGGTCGCGCTGTTCGCGGACCTCGGTTTGCGGGTCGCGTCCCACGAACAACTGCCCGCGGGTGAGCCCGGCAGCCCGCTGGTCCACCGGTTCGACTTCAGCACCGGCGACTTCGCCTGGGACGCGGACACTCCGGGCCTGCTGTCCGACGCGTTCGAGGCCGCGGCCGCCGGTCATCTGGAGGTCGACGGATTCACCCGGCTCGTCGCCGCGGCGAACCTGACGTGGACGGACGCCGTCCTGGTCCGGGCGGCCTGCCGCTACCTCCGCCAGGTGGGGCTGGGACTGTCGGAACCCAACATCGTGGCGATCCTGTTGCGGCACACCGATTTCGTGCGCGGATTCCGCGACCTGTTCACCGCCCGTTTCGACCCCGCCGTCACCGACACCGACCGCGACAGCGCCGTCGCGGACGCGGAGCGCGTGCTGCTCACCGCGATCGATCGCACCGCGACGATGGACGAGGACCGTCTGCTCCGCGGCCTGCTGTCGTTCACGTCGGCCGTGCTGCGCACCAACTGGTTCCAGCACGACCGCACGATCAGCGCCGCCCCCGCGGCGTTCAAGATCGACCCGTCGCTGTTGTCGCTGTCCGCGGCCGTGACTCCATATCGTGAGATCTTCGTGCACTCGCCGATCGTCGAGGGCAGCCATGTCCGCAGCGGTCCGGTCTCGCGCGGCGGCCTGCGGTGGTCGGACCGCAAGGACGACTTCCGCACCGAGGTTCTGGGTCTGATGAAGACGCAGCACGTGAAGAACTCGCTGATCGTCCCGATGGGCGCGAAGGGCGCGTTCGTGGTGCGCACCGAGACGACCCCGGACGCGGTCCGCGCGGCGTACACGAGCTTCATCGACGGACTGCTCGACGTCACCGACGACATCGTCGACGGTGAGGTGGTCCATCCCCGCGACACGGTGATCTACGACGACGCCGACCCGTATCTGGTGGTGGCCGCGGACAAGGGCACGGCCCGATTCTCGGACCTGGCCAACAGCATCGCGACGCGCCGCGGATTCTGGCTCGGCGACGCGTTCGCGTCCGGCGGCTCCGCCGGCTACGACCACAAGGCGATGGGCATCACGGCGCGCGGCGGATGGGTCTCCGTCCGCAGGCATTTCGCGGAGATGGGCAAGAACGTCGACACGGACGCGTTCACCGTGGTCGGCATCGGCGACATGTCCGGCGACGTGTTCGGCAACGGCATGCTGCTCAGCCGCGCCATCCGACTGGTCGGCGCGTTCGACCACCGGCACATCTTCCTCGACCCCGAACCGGATTCCGAGGCCTCCTACCGCGAACGCGAGCGCCTCGCATCCGTGTCCGGCAGCAGCTGGGACGACTACGACCGGAACCTCGTCTCGGCGGGCGGCGGCGTGTGGCCGCGGACCGCGAAGAAGATCCCGCTGTCGCCGCAGGTGCGTGAACGCCTCGGCGTCACCGCCACCGAACTGCCCCCGCACGAGGTGGTGAAGGCACTGCTGACCGCGGACGTGGACCTGCTGTGGAACGGCGGAATCGGCACGTACGTCAAGGCTTCCACCGAGGGGCACGCCGACGCCGCGGACCCGGCCAACGACGCCGTCCGGGTGGAGGCGAGCGACGTGCGCGCCGCGGTGATCGGCGAGGGCGGCAACCTCGGTCTCACGCAGCGCGCCCGGATCGAGTACGCGCTGAACGGCGGCCGGATCAACGCCGATTTCATCGACAACGCCACCGGGGTCGCCACCTCGGATCGGGAAGTGAACCTGAAGGTCGCGCTGGACGCGGCCGTGGCGGCGGGCGAACTGCCCGCCGCGGAACGGAACACGCTGCTCGCCCGCGTGCAGGACGAGATCGGCGAATCGGTGCTCGCCGACGCCGCCTCCCAGACGCTCGCCATCAGCCTCGCCGAGGTCCACGCACCGTTCCTGCTCGGACGTCACGAGCGGCTGATCGAGAACCTCGAGCGGGACGCCGGGATCAGCCGGGCCGCGGAGGTCCTGCCGTCGGCGGCGGAATTGTCCGCGCGGCACCGCGCCGGCCAGGGACTGGTCCGGCCGGAGATCGCGGTTCTGCTCGCACAGTCGAAGAACCTCGTCGTCACCGAACTGCTCGCCTCCCCCGTGCTCGACGACGCCGTGTTCGACGGTGTTCTCGCCGATTACTTCCCGGCGTCCATCCGCGAACGCGTTCCCCAGCAGATCAGCGGTCACCGGCTCGCCCGGGAGATCGTGGCCGTCATCGTGGCCGGCGACATGATCGACCGTGTCGGACCGGGCCTGATCCACCGCCTCGAGGAGCGGCTCGGCGTCGGCACCCCCGAGATCACCGTCGCGTACGCGGTGGTGCGGCAGGTGTTCGACATCGACCGCCTGTGGAACGAGGTCCTCACCCTGCCCGGCGCGTCCCACCGGACCCGGCTGAACTTGCACTTCGGCATCCAGGACCTGATCGAGCGCACCACGTCCTGGCTGCTGCGGCATCGCGCCGCGGGCACGGACGCGCAGCAGCTGATCGAGCGCTTCGCGAAGCCGGTCCAGGAACTCGCCGCGGCGCTGCCCCGACTCACGGGTGCCCCCGCCCAGGACCTGGGCACGCTGCGGATCCTCGCGCAGGCCTTCGCACTGGAGACCACCGCGCAGTCACTCGACCTGCCGATCACCCAGGTCGCCGAGACGTACCGCGAATTCGGCCGTGTCGTGGGCCTCGACTGGCTGTCGGAACGGTTCTCCGTCGGCGAGACCGGGACCGCCTACTGGGAGGCGATGGCGGGCGCCGTCCTCGTCGACAACCTGCAGGAGCACTGGCACGGCCTGATCGGACTGGTGCTGCGCGACGCCTCGCCCGCGACGTCCGCCGCCGACGCCGTCGCCCAGTGGCTGACCGAACACACCACCGCCGCGGACCGCCTGGCACAGATGCTCGGCGAGCTACGGAGCCACGACCGCGTGGACAACTCGAGCATCTGCGTCATCGATGCCGAGCTGTCGCTCGCGCTCACCCGCTGCTAACAGAACCCCCTTTTCACGAACCCGTCAGCACTTCAACCAAAGGAGCTCGAAAGTGCCTACTCTCCAACGTGATGTCGCCATCGTCGGCGCCGGCCCGTCCGGCCTGGCCGCAGCCACCGCGCTGCGCAAGGCGGGGCTGTCCGTCGCGGTCCTGGAGGCGCGCGACCGCGTCGGAGGTCGGACCTGGACCGACACCATCGACGGCGCGATGCTGGAGATCGGCGGCCAGTGGGTCTCCCCCGACCAGACGACGCTCATCGCCCTGCTCGACGAACTCGGCCTCGAGACGTTCGACCGGTACCGCGAGGGTGAGTCCGTCTACATCTCCGCCGCGGGCGAACGCACCCGCTACACCGGCGAATCCTTCCCCGTCGACGAGACGACCCGCAAGGAGATGGACCGGCTGATCCAGATCCTCGACGACCTCGCCGCGCAGGTCGGGGCCGAGGAGCCCTGGGCGCACCCGCTGGCCCGCGAACTGGACACGATCTCGTTCAAGCACTGGCTGATCGAGCAGTCCGACGACGCGGAGGCCCGCGACAACATCGGCCTGTTCATCGCAGGCGGCATGCTGACCAAGCCTGCGCACTCGTTCTCGGCGCTGCAGGCCGTGCTCATGGCCGCGTCCGCCGGATCGTTCTCGCACCTGGTGGACGAGGACTTCATCCTCGACAAGCGCGTCATCGGCGGCATGCAGCAGGTGTCGATCCGGATGGCGGCCGCCCTCGGCGACGACGTCTTCCTGAACGCGCCCGTGCGCACCGTCCAGTGGAGCGAGGACGGCGCAGTCGTGCTGGCGGACGGGGACATTCGCGTGGAAGCGTCCCGCGTCGTGCTCGCCGTCCCGCCGAACCTGTACTCCCGCATCTCCTACGACCCGCCGCTGCCGCGCCGCCAGCACCAGATGCACCAGCACCAGTCGCTGGGACTCGTCATCAAGGTGCACGCCGTGTACGAGACCCCGTTCTGGCGTGAAGACGGCCTCGCCGGCACCGGATTCGGCGCGTCCGAGGTCGTCCAGGAGGTGTACGACAACACCAACCACGAGGACACCCGGGGAACCCTCGTCGCGTTCGTGTCGGACGAGAAGGCCGACGCGATGTTCGAGCTGAGCGAGGAGGAGCGTCGCGCCACCATTCTCGGTTCGCTCGCCCGCTACCTCGGACCGAAGGCCGCCGAGCCGGTCGTCTACTACGAGTCCGACTGGGGCTCCGAGGAATGGACCCGGGGCGCGTACGCCGCGAGCTTCGACCTCGGTGGCCTGCACCGGTACGGCAAGGACTCGCGGACGCCGGTCGGACCGTTCCACTTCTCCTGCTCGGACATCGCCGCCGAGGGCTACCAGCACGTGGACGGCGCCGTGCGGATGGGTCAGCGCACCGCCGCGGACATCGTCGCCCGCCTCGGAAAGTAGTCCCGTCCGATCATCGCCCGGCAGTCACGACTGCCGGGCGATGATCGCGAGCAGCAGTTCGGCCCGCACCCGCGCCACGTCCAACCGGCAGTCGATCAACGATTCGATCCGCGCCATGCGACTGCGCAGGGTGTGCCGGTGCACGCCCATCGCCGCCGCCGCCGACTCCCAGTGCCCGTTCGCCTCGAGGAACGCCCGCAGCGATCCCAGCAGTTCCGTGCCGTTGGTGCGGTCGTAATCGTCGATCGGCGCGATCATCGTGTCCGCCAGGGAGTTCAGCACCTCCCGCGTCGAGCTGAAGGCGAGCAGCGCGCTACCGGTCAGCGCCGCGAACTCCAACGGCTCCGCCCCCGCCTCGGCGGCCGACGCGGCCAGCTGGGACTGTTCGATGGCCGCCACCAGACCGGCGACCTCCCGCCTCCCGCTCAACCCCGCACGGATCGCCTTCCGCGCCGGCGCGGGCAGTCCGCGCAGCATCGCCCGCGCGAAGTCGACGTCGTCGGTGCCCCGCAGCAGAACGGTGACCCGCGTATCGTGACGGCGCGAGAAGAGTTGCCGTCCGGCCTTGTTCATGGCGACCGCGACCGCCGACTCCACCCGTTCCGCGAGTGCCGGTGTCTCGGCCACGACCGTGAGTCCGCGGACCATCCCGTCCGCGTCCGCGGCGTGCCGGATCTGCGACCAGGCGGGCGCGAGGTCGCGGTCCTCGGTGAGCAGCAGGCCGAGGGCGTGCGAATTGAGCCGGTTCTGTGCGGTCCTGAGCCGTACCGGTTTCTCGAAATCCAAGGCGAGCAACGAGTTCGCGTGGCCGAGCAGGATCTGGTCCACGTGGCTGAGCGCGGTGGGACTGATCACGGCGAGATGTCCGTGCGGGGTGCTGCCGACACTGATCTGCTGCACCGTGATCGACGCGCCCGACCGTGCAAGCGACACACTGCTCGACGCTCCGCCGGCGCCTGCCTCGAGCACTTCCCGCAGTTCCCCGAGCACGTCCTCCGCGGGCTGCGCCGGATGGGACTCCAGCACCCGGCCGGACAGGTCGAGGAGCAGGACGGTGGCCGACGTGGCGACGGCCAGCTCGCGCACGGTGGCGCCGGTGCCGCCCTGGATGACGGCGCGGGTCATCCGCGGTTGCGCCCGGGACGCGCGCAGCACCGCCTCGTACTCCTGCTCCGCGAGTCGGTTCATGACCCGCTTGACCACGGCCGCGAACGGTGTCGGCAACGGCACCTCGAGCAACGGCAGCCCGATCTCGTCGGCGACGGCCACCAGGTCCTCGGGCACCTCCGGGTGCGAGAGGCCGGTGCCGAACCCGACCGCGGCCACCCCGGCTTCACCGAGGCCGCGCAGGTATCGCGCCCGGTCGGCGGCGGTCAGCGGAAGCCGGATGCCGGTGGTGAGGAGCAATTCTCCGCCGGAGAGCCACCGGAAGGGGTCTTGCAGTTCGGTGGTGTGGGCGAACGTGATCTCGTTGCCGAGACCGCCGGCGCCGCCCTTCAACTCGAGAGCCAGGTCCGGCTGGGACAACATCCAGCGAACGGCAACGGTCATGTCGGCTCCTGCGCAGTTGCGGTCGGGTCCGTGCCACCCTGACCGGTCGGAATCGGGATGGCGCTGGACAAGTTGGCCAGCGGGGCCCGAGCGACTACTCCATTGTGTCAGACGTCGACCTCGGGCAACGCCGAAACCCAACATTAACGAATTGAGTTCGTTTGCCCCCTTGCGTATGGCGCGCGCCCTCCGCATACTTAACGAATCCAATTCGCTAAGTGACCCACGTCTCACGCGGGCCGCCACCCGAGACACGGAGTTGTCGTTGACCCACCCCAGGAATCCCACGTGACCGCCGCCGTCCGCGTCCCACTGACACTCGGCCGCGGTATCGCCACGTTCAGCGTCTTCGTCGTCGGCTACATCACGGCCAATCTGATCCCGCTCATGATCATCGCGATGGTCGACGATCTCGGCATCACCCAGACCGTCGCGGGCGCCGTCCTCACCGGCTCCCTGCTGGCTACCGCGCTCGTCTGCCTCGCGACCACCCGGTGGGCGGCGGGGCGCTCGCGCCACCTGCTCGGCCGCGTCAGCCTCGTCGTGATGGCCGCCGGATTCGCCGTCGCCGCCACAATCCACTCGGCGCCGATCGCGTGCACCGCGATCATCGTCGGCGGGATCGGTGCCGGCGGCGCGGTCGCGGTCGGCGGGGCGGCCCTGGCCGCGCTGAACAATCCGAACCGGGTGTCCGGGATCAACGGGCTCGTCAACCGCACCGCGGTCACCGGGATCCTGGCACTGATCCCGATCCTCGGCCTGCACATGACCAATGCTTTCGGGATCGTCGCGGTGCTGGCGGTGGCGACGGTGTTCACGATCACCTGGTTGCCGTCCGCCCCCGCCGTCGAGGACGACGAGGCGAGCACCGCGCGCACCCGGACCCCGTTGCCCGAGGGCGTCACCGAGAAGAAGCTGGCCGTCGCCGGATTCACCCTGCTCGTGCTCTTCGCGATCTGGGCGATCGGCGAGGACTCGCTGTGGGCCGTGTCCGGCATCATGGGCGCCGAACACGCCGCCCTGACGGAACAGCAGATGGGTCTGGCCCTCAGCCTCTCCACCGCAGGCGGCATCGGCGCCGCCCTCGTCCTGACCGCGCTCGGTTCCCGCCTCGGACGCACCGTCCCCACCGCCGTCCTCCTCGTACTCGGCGCGGCCCTCAAACTGGGCTCGTGCCTCGCCACCGATTCGACGACGTATCTGGTGCTCATCATCGCCTGGAACACGGTGTACGCCGCGGCGTTCATCTACGTGGTGGCCATCGCGGCCGCGCTGGACTCGTCCGGCCGCTGGTCCGCCCCGCTCCTCGGGACGTATCTGGTGGGGTCCGCGTTCGCCCCGCTCTTCGGCACCCTCGTGACCGGCGCAGTCGGCTACGTCGCGTTCGGGTTCGTCCTGGCGGGCATCAGCCTCGTCCTGCTCGTGCCGATCGTGTCGATCGCCCGCCTGTCGACGCGCACCGAGCGCGCGTCCGCGTCACCCGGACAGGATCCCACTGCCCGGTACACCACCTCGGTCGTCGTCTGACGGAAAGAGAGAACACCATGAACACCGACACGACGACCCACTACCGCGGCGGCCGGATCTTCACCGCCGCCGAACCCGCCTGGGCCGAGTCGATGATCGTCCAGGGCGATCGCCTCACGTACGTCGGCGACACCGCCACCGCCGACACGCTGTCCGGCGACGCCCGCGTCGTCGAACTCGGCGGAGCCTTCGTCCTGCCCGGCTTCATCGACGCCCACACCCACCTGCTGATGATGGGCCAGGCCCTCCAGAAGGTGGACCTGCAGAGCGCCGCGGATCTGAACGACATCCAGGACCGTCTCCGCCGGTTCGCCGCCGAGAACCCGGACGCACCCCGGATCCTGGGACGCAGCTGGCTGTTTCCCGCACTCGACGGGCACGCGCCGACACGGCAGATGATCGACGCGGCCGAGGCCGACCGACCGGTGTACCTCGATTCCAACGATGTGCACTCGGCGTGGGTGAACACGGCCGCGCTCCGCGAACTCGGGATCGACGCGGACACCCCGGACCCGATCGGTGGCCGGATCGAGCGCGATCCCGTCACCGGCGAGGCCACCGGCATGCTCTACGAGACGGCGGTGACCCAGATCGTGTGGCCCACCCTCGCGAAGCTGGTCAGCGACACCGAGCGGGATGTCGCCCTCGCGGCAGCGTTCGAGCAGTATCTCGCGGACGGCGTCACCGGGGCGGTCGACATGGCGCTCGGCGCGGACGAAGTCGAGGCTCTCGAGCGCGCACTGGCCGCGGGCGGGGGCACGCTGCCGCTCCGGGTGGCCGGGCACTGGCTGATCGAACGAACCGACTCGGACGAGGAGAACGTCCGCCAGGTGCACGAGGCTGTGGAGCATCAGAGACGCCTGCAGGGTCCGTGGCTGCGGATGGCCGGGATCAAGATCATCATCGACGGCGTCATCGACAGCTGTACCGCGGCGATGAAGGAGCCGTACTCGGACGGCACGAATGCCGAACCGATCTGGGACCTCGCCTCGCTGGCACCGGTGGTCGTCGCGGCGGATGCCGCCGGCCTGCAGGTGGCCCTGCACGCCATCGGCGACGAGGCGTCGGAGATCGCGCTCGCCGCGCTCGAACAGGCGATCGCCGCCAACGGGATTCGCCCGCGTCGGCACCGGATGGAGCACCTGGAGACGATCACGAAGGACAACGTGCAGCGACTGGCGCGCCTCGGCATCGTCGCATCGATGCAGCCGGTCCATGCCGACCCGGCGATCCAGGACAACTGGCGGGCGATGCTGGGCGACCATCGGGTCGAGCGGGCGTTCCCGTGGCCCGAGATGACCGCCGCGGGCGCCGTCCTCGCGCTGGGTTCCGACGCCCCCACGGCGCCGCATCCTCCGCTGCCCAACATGTACATCGCGACGACGCGCAAGTCCGCGATCGATCCGGTGCTCGCGCCGAACCTGCCCGAGTACGCCCTGCCGATGGCGGACGCGCTCGCGCACGCCACCCGCGACGCCGCCTACTCGTGCCGCTGGGACGACCTCACCGGTCAACTCGTCGCGGGCAAGGCCGCCGACTTCGTCGTCCTCGACGGGGATCCGTTCACCGCAGGCGCCGATTCCCTCCTCACCGCGCGGGTGCAGCTGACCGTGGTGGCCGGCGCGGTGCGTCACGAGGTGGAGGTGGCGGGCAGCCACCCTGCGTAGCCTTCCCGGTCAGTCCCGTTCGGCTGCGGCGTCTTCCGTGACGCCGCAGCCGATCTGCTCGCAGAACCCCAGCATCGCCGTGCGCGCGGCATCGACGGTGATGAGACTGTTTCCGCCGACGATGTGCAGGCCGTACGCGTCTTCGAGGGCAACCAGATTCATTGCCGCCTGGTCGATGTCGCCGCGCACGGCGAACTCCCCCGAACTGTGTCCGTCACCGAGGATGGCGCGGTACGTCGCGAGCTGCCGCAGGTACATCTTCTGCACCAGTTCGTCGTGCAGCGCCGAAGTGCCTGTCATGAAGTCGAATTCGTAGAGCAATCGCATCAGGGTGTCGTCGGGACCGCTCGGCAGCCCGGCGTCGATGGCCGTCCGCAGCTTGGCGGCGTACGACGTCTGCGCGGCCACCGCCTCGTCGCGCAGGTCGCAGTAGCGCTCGGTGCCTGCCCGGTGCGCCTCGACGAGAAGCGAATCCAGATCGTCGAAGTAGTAGAGGAGCGCGCCGCGCGTCAGCCCCGCTCGCTTCGCGACATCGGTCAGGGACAGCGACCTGAGCCCGTGCGCGGATCCCGCCTGCAGCGTCGCCTCGATGAGCTCGGAACGCCGCTGCTTCTGAGTGTTCGGTCGTGCCATGCCGTTGACACTAGCCCACGTGATCTGTGACACTCGGCCCAGTTGTTTGACGGATCTGTCAAAAAACTCTTTCGCACCTCACCACCCCGAACGGACAGCTCATGGACCAGACCGCCCGGCCACCCACCGCCACTCCCCCCGCCGCACCCGGCACCTACGAGGCCTCGCTCTCCCGGAGCATCGGCGTCGGCGGAAACATCCTGATCACCCTGTCGTCGATCTCGCCGGCGTCGAGCGTCTTCATCCTCGGCGGCTCGGCGCTCGCCCTGTTCGGCACCGGTGTGTTCTGGGCCTTCCTCATCGCCGGCATCGTCAGCATTCTCATCGCCTTCTGCTACGCCGAACTCGCCTCCGCGTATCCCGTTGCCGGCGGTGACTACTCGCTCGTGTCGCGAGCACTCGGACCGGCCTTCGGCATCGCCACGTTCTTCATCAGCCTCATCTCCCTGCCGCTGATCATCGCGGTCTTCGCCCTCGGGGTCGCCGACTACCTGGGCGTCGCGATCCACGGCCTGTCCCCGCAGCAGACCGCACTCGCCGTGGTCGTGATCACCACCGTGACCGCATGTTTCGACATCCGCACGAACGCATGGCTCACCGGGGTCTTCCTGGGCGTGGAAATGGCGGCGCTGGCTCTGCTCACCGTCCTCGGGTTCGTCCACATGGAACGTCCGCTGACCAGCCTCCTCAGCGCGGAGGTTCTCGATCCCGGCACCGGCAACCTCGCACCGCTGGCAATCTCGGGACTGATGCTGGCCGTCACCCAGGGAATCTTCGCGTACAACGGGTACGGCGGCGCCGTCTACTTCGCCGAGGAGACCAAGAACGCCGCCCGCTCGATCGCGAAGGCCGTGATCTGGAGCGCCGCCATCACCGTCGCCACCGAACTCGTCCCGCTGATCGCGATCCTGGTGGGCGCACGCTCGCAAACCGAACTCTTCGGTTCCAGCCTTCCCGTCGAGGCGTTCCTCACCGAACGCGCCGGTCACGCCGTCGCCATGGTGGTCCTGCTCTCGATCGCCCTCGCCGTGATCAACGCGATCATCGCGATCACCCTGCAGGCAGGCCGGCTTCTCTACGCCGCCGCCCGCGATCGCGCCCTCCCCGGGACCGTCGCCGCGCCGCTGCAGACCGTCAGCACCAAGGGCCGCGTCCCCGTCCTCGCCACCGTCGTGATGGGCGCCATCGCGTTCGCCGCGTGCTTCGTCCCGCTGGACGTCCTGCTCACCGCCACCGGGTCGACCCTGACGTTCACGTACCTGTTCATCGCGCTGGCCGCGATCAACCACCGCCGCGGCGGAGCAACCCGAACCGGCTACCGCATGCCGTTGTGGCCGCTGGCCCCGGGAGTCTGCATTGCCGCACTCGGCCTCGTCTTCGTCGTCACGCTGCTCGACCCGGACCAGTGGCTCAGCCTCGGCATCTCCCTCGGACTCGTCGCCGCCGGGTTCGTCTACTACGCCCTGTACCTGCGACCGCGCAAGAACACCCACCTGCTGTTGCTGAACGCCGCCCCCGAGGAGAACTGCTGATGCTCGACCTGCTTCTGACCAACGGCGTCGTGCGCACGTTCGACCCCACCTGCCGGGCCGAGGCCGTCGGCATCGAGGACGGCCTGATCCGGTACGTCGGGGCCGCCGCGGACGCCCCCGTCGCCCTGCGCACCATCGACCTGCGGGGCCGACTGGTCACCCCCGGCATCATCGACAGCCACAACCATCTGCTCCTCGGATTCGATCCCGACGCCGTGAGCCTCGAAGGCGCACAGGACCTCACCGAGGTTCGGCGACGGATCGGCGCGCACGCGGCCACCCGCCCCGACCTCGACTGGATCTGCGCCGAGAACGCCGTCTACTCCGTGGTGACCGGGCGCCGCCCGAACGCCGCCGACCTCCGCGGCCTCACGGACCGCCCGGTCTTCATCACGACCTACGATCAGCACTCGGTGTGGCTGAACGACGCCGCGCTGCGGGTGCTCGGAATCGACCGCGGCACCCAGATCCCCTGGGGACGACCGGAATTCGACGACGGCGGCCTGCCCACCGGCTGGGTGACGGACTTCTACACCAGCGCGATGACGCGGGCCGGTCTGGCCGGTCTGCAGCGCGACATCCCGATGTACTCCCCCGACCGCCGCTATCGGCGCATCACGTCCAGTCTGGAGATGGCGACCGCGAGCGGCATCACCACCGTCGTCGAACCGCAGGTCCCGCTGGCCGAACTCGATCTGATGTACCGGGCCCGCGCCGAGGGACGGATGAACTCGCGGGTGATCACCGCCCTGTTCCACCCCGTCGGCGCAGACGCCGAGTTCCGCCGGGACCTGCGGGAGGCTGTCGACAGCGCACCCGTCGACGACATGCTGCGGCTCGGACCGGTGAAGCTGTACGCCGACGACGTGATCGAGCCGCACACCGCCGCCATGCTCTCCGACTACGCGAACCGGCCGGGGCACCGCGGCGCGCCCAGCCTGCCGCCGCACGAGTTCACCGCGATGCTCACCGAACTCGACCGCCTCGGCTTCCAGACGCACACCCACGCGACCGGCGACTGGGGTATCCGGCTGGCGCTCGACTCGATCGAGCACGCCGGCCGCGTGAACGGCACGGCCGACCGACGGCACGGCATCGTCCACGTCGAATGCCTCCATCCCGAGGACCTTCCCCGGTTCCGGGAACTCGGCGTGGTCGCGGCGATGCAGCCGCGGCACTGCTCGCCCGACCTCGTCGCGGGAACGTGGATGGAGAACGTCGGCGAGGACCGGTGGGACCGGGCGTGGCGTTTCCGTTCGCTCGCCGAGTCGGGGGCGGCGCTGGCGTTCTCGAGCGACTGGCAGGTCGGGGAGATGGATCCGCTCGTCGGCCTGTACTCAGCCCTCACCCGCTCCGGTCTGGACGGCCGGACCGATTGGACGCCGTTCGAGCGGATGGACCTGGATTCGGCGTTGCGGGCGTACACCCGCGGCGGCGCGTGGGCGTGGCACGCCGAGGACGAGCTCGGAGTGATCCGTCCGGGTGCCCGCGCCGACCTCGTCGTCTGGTCGGCGGACCTCTACAGGCTCGAGCCCGGGCAACTGCTGGACCAGCGGGCCGATCTCACCCTCGTCGGCGGCGCTGTCGTGCACGACGCCGACTCCGTGAGCGCCGGCGCGGACGTGCCGTTCGCCGGCTCCGGCGCCGCCGGGCACACCTGCTCGCACGGGTGACCTCCGGAGTGGACAACTCGGCGCGGCGGGGGGCGCGTCTTTCACCATTTTGTCAGCTGCCCTCGGCTTGTGAGGCAGCGCACACTTGTTTTCAGATGTTCTGCAACTGCGGGACACGGCCGGACCGTTCGACCGACGGTCCGTTCCGGCCCACGAGTTTCGACCCCACGAGTTTCGACCCCACGAGAGGAACCGGTACGAATGTCGATCGACGTACTCGAGAACTACATCAACGGTGAGTTCGTCGCCTCATCCGCGACGGAGACGCTGGACTTGATCAGCCCCGTGGACGAGAGCGTCGTCGGGCGTGCGCCCGTCTCCACCAAGGCCGACGTGGATGCCGCCGTCGAGGCTGCCGAGCGGGCCTTCGTCTCGTGGGGCAAGACCACTCCGAGCGTGCGGCAGACCGCGTTGCTGAAGCTCGCCGACGCGATCGAGGCGCACAGCGACGAACTCGTCGAGGCCGAATGCCGCAACACCGGGCAGCCCAAGCAGGTCATCGCCGACGAAGAGATCAAGGTGGGCGCCGACCAGCTCCGCTTCTTCGCGGGCGCGGCCCGCATGCTCGAAGGCAAGGCCGCCGGCGAGTACATGGACGGCTTCACGTCGTACGTGCGCCGCGAACCGATCGGCGTCGTCGGTCAGGTCACCCCGTGGAACTACCCGTTCATGATGGCGCTGTGGAAGATCGGCCCCGCGCTCGCGGCAGGCAACACGATCGTGCTCAAGCCCAGCGACACCACCCCGAACAGCACGCTCGTCCTGGCTCGGCTGACCAAGGGGATCCTGCCGGACGGCGTCTTCAACGTCGTCCTCGGCAACGGTGAGACCGGCGCCACCCTCGTGGAGAATCCGGCCCTCGGACTGGTGTCGATCACCGGATCCGTTCGGGCGGGCATCGCTGTCGCCGTCTCGGCCGCACGCCAGCTCAAGCGCGCCCACCTCGAGCTGGGCGGCAAGGCCCCTGCGATCGTCTTCGGTGACGTCGACATCGAGAAGACCGCCAGTGGCATCGCCGAGGCCGCCTTCTTCAACGGCGGCCAGGACTGCACCGCCGCCACCCGCGTCCTCGTCCACGAGTCCATCCACGACCAGCTCGTCGACGCGCTCGTCCGCAAGGCCGAGACGCTCAAGCCCGGCCTCCCGGACGACCCGGACACGTTCTACGGCCCGCTCAACAACGTCAACCACTTCAACGCGGTCACTTCCAAGATCGCCGCGCTCCCCACCTCGGCCAAGATCGTCACCGGCGGAAAGCGTTCGGGAGAGCAGGGATTCTTCTTCGAACCCACCGTGATCACCGGCGTCGACCAGCGCGACGACATCGTGCAGGAGGAGACGTTCGGTCCCATCCTCACCGTGCAGAGCTTCTCCGACGAGAAGGAGGCCGTCACCCTCGCCAACGACGTCCGGTACGGTCTGGCGTCGAGTGTGTGGACGAACGATCACGGCGTCACGCAACGGCTCTCGGCCGCACTCGATTTCGGTGCCGTGTGGATCAACTGCCACATCCCGCTCGTCGCCGAGATGCCGCACGGCGGATTCAAGTACTCCGGCTACGGCAAGGACCTCTCCGGCTACGGCGTCGAGGACTACACCCGCATCAAGCACGTCATGAGCTCCAACGACTGACGTCGCCCACCCCCTACCCATCCACGTCACGACCCTGAGGACTGCACCATCATGAACGACATCCAGTACCGGCTGCCGCAGAAGCGCGCCCTGGTCACCGAGCTCCCCGGCCCGAAGTCGGCGGCCCTCACCGCACGTCGCCGCGCCACCGTGGCCGCGGGCGTCGGCTCCAGCGTCCCCGTGTACGCGGCGGATGCCGACGGTGGTGTGGTCGTCGACGTCGACGGCAACTCCCTGATCGACCTCGGCTCGGGCATCGCGGTCACCAGCGTGGGCGCGTCCGATCCGGCCGTCGCCGAGGCGGTCCGGGAGCAGGTCGGGCACTTCACCCACACCTGTTTCATGGTCACCCCGTACGAGGGCTACGTCCGCGTGGCGGAGGAACTCGCCGCCCTCACCCCCGGCGACCACGAGAAGCGCACCGTCCTGTTCAACTCGGGCGCCGAGGCGGTGGAGAACGCGATCAAGGTTGCTCGCCTCGCCACCGGCCGCGACGCCGTCGTCGCGTTCGACCACGCCTACCACGGTCGTACGAACCTGACGATGGCCCTCACCGCCAAGTCGATGCCCTACAAGGCCCACTTCGGTCCGTTCGCTCCCGAGGTGTACCGGCTCCCCATGTCCTACCCCTACCGGGACCAGGACGGACTGACCGGCGAGCAGGCCGCCCAGCGCGCCATCAGCCAGATGGAGAAGCAGATCGGCGCCGATTCACTCGCGGCGATCATCATCGAGCCGATCCAGGGCGAGGGCGGATTCATCGTTCCCGCCGAGGGATTCCTCCCCACCCTGGTGAACTGGGCCCGCGCCAACGGCGTCGTGTTCATCGCCGACGAGGTGCAGACCGGGTTCTCCCGCACCGGCGCCTGGTTCGCGTGCGAGCACGAGGAGATCGTCCCGGACATCATCACGATGGCCAAGGGCATGGCGGGCGGCATGCCGCTGTCCGCGATCACGGGCCGCGCCGACCTCCTCGACAAGGTGCACCCCGGCGGTCTGGGTGGCACGTACGGCGGCAACCCCGTCGCGTGTGCCGCTGCGCTCGCCGCGATCGACAGCATGCGGAAGTTCGACCTGCCCGCTCGCGCACAGCACATCGGCGACCTGGCCCTGCCGCGGCTGAAGGCCCTGGCCGCCGACGTCGGCGTCATCGGTGACGTGCGCGGACGCGGCGCGATGCTCGCGATGGAGTTCGTCAAGCCCGGCACCGACGAGCCGGACGCCGAACTGACGAAGGCGATTGCCGCACATGCGCTCGAACAAGGTGTCATTCTGCTGACGTGCGGTACCTACGGAAACGTCATCCGACTGCTTCCGCCGCTGGTGATCAGCGACGACCTGCTCGACGACGCCCTCACCGTCATCGAGCAGATCGTGCGCTCGCTCGTCTGACCCGTGCGCCTTTTCGGTAGTCATTGCGACCGAAAAGGCGCACGAGCACGAAGTGCCCACCCCACGACCAGAGGAGACACCATGACCCGGACGACCACCGGCACGTTCCATCCTCTGGACCCGTTGGGGGCGGACGAATTCGCGCAGGCCGCGGCCGTCCTCGCCCGGGAACACGGGGTCGGGGACGGCTGGCGGTTCGCGTCGATCGAACTGGCCGAACCGGCCAAGGCCGAGGTGTCGGCGTTCGATACGTCCGGCACCGTCCCGGACCGCCGGGCCGTCGTCGTGTGCTTCGACCGCGGCAGCGGAGACACCTACAAGGCGCTCGTCTCGCTCACGGGAGACAACGTGGTCTCCTGGGAACACATCCCGGACGTCCAGGCGAATTTCACGGTGGACGAATGGGAAGAGTCGGACGCCTTCCTCCGCGGGCACCCGGACGTGATCGCGGCGCTCGCGAAGCGCGGGATCACGGACATGAGCCTGGTGTTCATGGACGTCTGGACGTACGGCGACGCGGTGACCCCGGAGAGGTACAAGGGGCGCCGGCTCGGCTGGTCGGACACCTGGGTCCGGGCGGCCGAGGGCGCCAACCCGTATGCGGGCCCGGTCAACGGTTTCCACTGCGTGATCGACGTCAACAAGATGGAACTGCTCGAGATCGAGGACACGTTCAGCGTCGAACGTCCCGAGGTCATGGGCGAGTACGTGCCCCGGCACATCCCGGAACGGATCCGCGCCGCGAGCACCCGGCCGCCGTTGAAGCCGTTGGACATCGTCCAGCCGGAGGCACCGTCGTTCACGCTCGAGGGCAACAAGCTCGAGTGGCAGAACTGGTCGCTGCGGGTGGGATTCAACTACCGCGAGGGCATGACCCTCCACGCGGTGACCTACAACGACAACGGCCGGGTGCGCTCGATCGCGAACCGGATGTCGTTCGCGGAGATGGCGGTGCCGTACCGCGACACCAGCACCGATCACTACCGCCGCACCGCCTTCGACATCGGCGAGTGGGGCATCGGGTTCATGACCACCTCGCTCACCCTGGGCTGCGACTGCCTCGGCGAGATCCGGTATCTCGACGCAGTACTCCACGACAGCCACGGTGTGCCGTTCACGATCGAGAACGCGATCTGTATCCACGAGGAGGACAACGCCGTCCTCTGGAAGCACGTCGACCACGATGCGGGCGCCGAGGTGCGCCGCATGCGGCGGCTGACGGTGTCGACACACGTGACGGTCGCGAACTACGAATATCTCGTCTACTGGCGGTTCTACCAGGACGGCAACATCGAGTGCGAGGTCCGGGCCACCGGGATCATGGTGGTCAGCCACTTCCCCGAAGGCGGGGAGCACCCCAGTGGGACGCTCGTCGACAACCGCACGTACGCGCCGTTCCACCAGCACTTCCTGGTCGCCCGCCTCGATCTCGACGTGGACGGCACCGAGAACACGGTGTACGCGACCGAGACCGAGGTGGTGCCGATGGGCCCGGACAACCCCCTGGGTCTCGCGCTGCGGCAGAAGAACACCCCGCTGCGCACCGAACTCGAAGGCCGGCAGGACTTCGACTGGCAGAGCCAGCGGGCGTGGAAGGTGGTCAACGACAACACGACCACCGGGCTCGGCACCGCCCCCGCCTACAAGCTCGTTCCCGGCGGCGCGATCCCGTCGATGTTCGACCCGGCGTCGCCGATCTTCCAGCGCACCGGCGCGATCGGCCACACCGTCTGGGTGACACCCAATTCACCCGACGAGCGCTGGCCCGCCGGGGAATTCGTGAACCAGAGCAAGGTCGATCACGGGCTTCCCGCCTGGACCGAGGCGAACCGGCCGATCGAGAACACCGACGTGGTGCTCTGGTACACGTTCGGCATCCACCACATTCCCCGGCCGGAGGACTGGCCGATCATGCCTGCGGACACCGTGTCCTTCTGGCTGAAGCCGGTCGGATTCTTCGACCGCAACCCCGCCCTCGACGTCGCCCCCACCCCGGAGGCGTGCGATCACCACAATTCCCACCACGAGGACTCCGATGACTGATTTCGAACGGCTCCGCGCCACCCTGCCCACCGGTCTGTGGATCGACGGCGCCCAGACCGACCCGATCGACGGCGGCACGTTCCCGGTCTACGACCCGGCCACGGGAACCCTCATCGCCGACGTCGCGGACGCGGGCGGCAAGGACGCGATGCGCGCACTGGACTCCGCGGCGGCGGTCCAGGAGGACTGGGCGGCGACCGCGCCGCGGCAGCGGTCGATCATCCTGCGCTCGGCGTGGGAGAAGGTCATCGAGCGCACCGACGACCTCGCGTTGCTGATGACGATGGAGATGGGCAAGGCCCTGCCGGAGAGCCGCGGCGAGGTGAACTACGGCGCCGAGTTCCTGCGCTGGTTCAGCGAGGAAGCCGTCCGCATCCAGGGCCGCTACACCACCTCACCGTCGGGCAGTGGACGGATCATGGTCACCAAGGTTCCGGTCGGACCCACCCTGGCCGTCACGCCGTGGAACTTCCCGCTCGCGATGGGCACCCGCAAGATCGGCCCCGCGCTCGCCGCCGGCTGCACGATCATCGTCAAGCCCGCCGAGGACACCCCACTCACCATGCTGCTGCTCGCCGAGATCTTCGCCGAGGCAGGCCTGCCCGCCGGTGTGCTGTCGGTGCTGCCCGCATCGAACGCCGCCGCCGTCACCGAACCGCTGCTCGCGGATCCGCGGCTGCGGAAGGTGACGTTCACCGGATCCACCCGGGTCGGCAAGATCCTCATCGAGCAGTCCGCCCAGCAGGTTCTGCGCACGTCGATGGAACTCGGCGGCAACGCCCCGTTCGTGGTGTTCGACGACGCCGACATCGACGCCGCCGTCGAGGGCGCGATGGCCGCGAAGATGCGCAACGGCGGCGAGGCCTGCACCGCCGCCAACCGCCTGATCGTGGCCAACTCGGTGCGCGAGGAATTCACCACCAAGCTCACCGACCGGATCGCCGCGCTCACCGTCGGACCGGGCAGCGAAGACGGCACCAACGTCGGTCCCCTCGTCAACGAGAAGCAGCGCCGCAACGTGGCGTCCCTCGTCGACGACGCCGTCGCCGCGGGCGCCCGGGTCCGCACCGGCGGCAAGTCCGTCGACGGTCCCGGGTACTTCTTCCAGCCCACCGTCCTCGACGAGGTGCCCGCGAACGCGCGCATCGTCCGCGAGGAGATCTTCGGACCCGTCGCCGCGATCACCGGTTTCGACACCGAGGCCGAGGGCGTCGCCGCCGCGAACGACACCGAATACGGTCTCGCCGCGTACATCTACACGCAGAACGTCGACCGTGCGTTCCGCGTCGCCGACAAGCTCGAGAGCGGCATGGTCGGCGTCAACCGCGGAGTGATCTCCGACGTCGCCGCGCCGTTCGGTGGAGTCAAGCAGTCCGGACTCGGCAGCGAAGGCGGCACCGAAGGCATCGAGGAGTACCTCGAGACCAAGTACGTCGGCTTCGCGTAAACCACCCGCCCCGAGACAGATCGGAACCGTCACCATGCGTTTGGTCGTTGGATATCTCGCCACCCCCAGCGGGGAGGACGGTCTGGCCCTCGGGGCGCAGCTCGCCCGCAGTCTCGGCGCACAGCTCGACATCTGCATGGTGCTCCCGCCGGACCGGACGGTCCCGGCGAGAGTTCCGGCAGAAACCGGCTACGACGACATCCTCGCCTCCCGCGCCCAGCGCTGGCTGGACGAGGCGAAGTCGTCGGTGCCGAGCGACATCGACGTGGACGTCCACCTGAGCTTCCACGAATCGTTCGCGCAGGGTCTCATCGACGAGGTGTCCCGGCTGGGGGCGCAGGCGATCGTCGTCGGCGCCGCCGGGGACGGCCTGCTGGGGCGGCACTCCGTCGGCTCCGTCTCGACGGAACTGCTGCACTCGGCGCACGTTCCGCTGGCCCTCGCACCTCGCGGGGCGCGGCACTCCTCCGCGAAGAAGATCCGCGAGGTCACCTGCGCGCTCGGGACCCGGACCGGGGCCGACGTGTTGCTGCGGACGGCGGTGCGGACGTGCGAGCGGATGAAGACCCCGCTCCGCCTCGTCTCGCTCGTCGCACTCGACCCGCAGAACGACCTCCGCGATCACCGGGACACCCCCGACGACATCCGCGACCGGGCCGTCGCCCACGCCCAGAGCACCCTCGAAGTGGCGAAATCCGCTCTTCCCGAAGACTTTCCCGTGTCCGTCACGATCGCCGACGGATCCTCCGTGGAATCGGCGGTCCGCAAACTCGACTGGCAGGACGGCGACCTCGTGATGGTCGGCTCCAGCCGGCTCGCCCAACCTCATCGACTGTTCCTGGGATCCACCGCGGCCAAGATGCTCCGCGTCCTGCCGGTGCCCATGGTGGTCGTCCCCAAGCAGGAGTTCCAAAACAGTGAGTAAACCGTCCGCGACACCCGCCCCGGATCCACGCTCGTTCCCGACCGGAGGTTCAGACATGACGAACAGCGAAGGCGCACCGGCGTCGGCCGACGGCGCCGTGAGCGCCAAGGGGCTGGCCACCGGCGCAGTCGGGACCTTCTCCGGGGCGATCCTCGGGATCTCCTCCGTGGCACCGGGTTACACGCTGACGGCCAGCATCGGACTGATCGTCGCGGCGGTCGGGTTGAAGATGCCCGCCATCTTCATCGCCGGCTTCATCCCCATGTTCCTCACGGCCTACGCCTACCGTGAGCTCAACTCCGAATCACCCGACTGCGGCGCGTCGTTCACGTGGTCGACCAAGGCGTTCGGTCCGTACGTCGGCTGGATGTGCGGCTGGGGCATGGTGATCGCCACGATCATCGTGCTCTCGAACCTCGCGGCGATCGCGGTCCAGTTCTTCTATCTGTTCATCGCGAAACTGTTCGACGCCCCGAGCATCGCCGATCTCCCCGGCAACAAATTCGTGAACGTCGGGACGACGCTCGTGTTCATCGCGCTGGCCACCTGGATCGCCAGCCGCGGCATCACCACCAGCGAGCGCCTGCAGGTCGCGCTCGTCGGCTTCCAGATGGTGCTGCTCATCGCCTTCGCGGTGGTGGCGCTGGTTCACGTCGGCAACGGGGACGCCCCCGCCGGGCTCTCGTTCGACCTGAGCTGGTTCAACCCGTTCACGGGACTGGCGCTCGGCGCGTTCGTGATCGGCCTGACGGGTTCGATCTTCGCGTTCTGGGGCTGGGACACCTGCCTGACCCTCGGCGAGGAATCGAAGAACCCGAAGAAGACCCCCGGTCGCGCCGGACTGCTGTGCGTCGCGACGATTCTGCTGACGTACCTGCTCGTGTCGGTCGCGGCGATGATGTACGCCGGCGTCGGCGAGGACGGTCTCGGCCTCGGCAACCCGGACAACTCCGAGAACGTCTTCGGTGCCCTCGCCGATCCGGTTCTCGGCAACTGGGGCGGCATGCTGCTGTTCCTCGCCGTGTTCGTCTCCTCGGTCGCGAGCCTGCAGACCACGTTCCTGCCCGCGGCGCGCACGATGCTGGCCATGGGCGCCTACGGCGCGTTCCCGAAGAAACTTGCCGAGGTGTCGCCGCGATTCCTGGTGCCCTCCTACGCGACCGTCGTCGCCGGCGTGGTGACCGCGGTCTTCTATACCGTCGTCACGTTCCTGTCCGAGCGCACGCTGCTCGACACGATCGCCGCGCTGGGCATCATGATCTGCTGGTACTACGGCATCACTGCGTTCGCCTGCGTCTGGTACTTCCGGGACAGGTTGTTCACGAGCGTGCGCAACGCCGTCTTCCGGTTCGCGTTCCCGCTGCTCGGAGGGCTGATGCTGCTGGCCGTGTTCGTCATCTCGATCGACGAGAGCATGGACCCGGAGAACGCGAGCGGTGCGTCCATCGGCGGCATCGGGCTCGTCTTCTACCTCGGCTTCGGCATCCTTCTGCTCGGCGCAGTGCTGATGATGGTCATGCGCTTCCGCAGTCCCGCCTTCTTCCGGGGTGAGACCCTCAACCGCGACACGTCCGCGTTGCGGGACGAGGGCGATCTCACGGCTCGATCGGAGCCTGCGCCACCAAGCCCGCGATAAGCGTCCGCAGCCCGAACTCGAATGCTGCATCCGCCCGTCCGGGGTTCGGCCCGGACGTGGCGAGGGCGGCCAGCATGGCCTCGTTCGCCTCCGGCGCGGTCGCCCAGACCACTTCGGGGGCGGCGAGGTCCAGCGCCGACCCCAGCACGAAGCTGTCCACCGTCGTGATGGCGTGCAGGATCTCCTCGGGTGTGAAGCCACCGTCCGAGAATGCCTGCGCCAGCGCGTTGTACAGCCCGAACGCCACACCGGATTGCACTGTGTGCGCGGTGAACAGAGGAATCAGCCGAGGATGCTCGGCGTAGTTGCGCCGATACTCGCGCGCCAGGCCGGCCACCGTCTCGCTCCACTTGCCGTCGGGGTCCGCCACCACGATGCCCGCCATCATGCGGGCACGCATCAGTTCGATGATCTCCGCCCTCCCGGACACGTGGTTGTACAGCGAGGAGGGCCGTACCTTCAGCCGTTCGGCGAGACCCGGCATCGTGAAATCACCGGTGAGGTCCACCATGCGCATGGCAGCTTCGGTGATGATCTCCGGCGACAGCAGTCGCTGTGATGGCCGTGGCATGGGTGCCCTCCTGGTCGGTGTGCGTCACGGCGACCAGGGTCGATACCGAAGGAATCGAAATCGTCACGTCCCACCCCTTGATCGCCGAGCATTCACCCACCATACTTAACGAATCCAATTCGTTTTAGGCGCTCGCCGAACCGAACATCCGAGGAAACACAATGTTGACGATTACCGCCCTCACCCCTCCCGAGTCCCTGTCGAGGACGCGCGAGACCGGACGCACCCCGCTCCGCGTCGGCCTCGTCCAGCACCGCTGGCACGAGAACGATCAGGATCTGCGGGCCGAACTCGACGAGGGCATTGCCGAGGCAGCGAAACTCGGGGCGCGCGTGGTGTTCCTCCCCGAACTCACGCTGAGCCGCTACCCGGCGTCGACTCCCGGTGGCGACAACCCGGGACGTACCGCCGAGGACCTCCTCACCGGCCCCACGTTCACGTTCGCCGCCAAGGCCGCCGCGGAACACGGCATCCTCGTCCACGCGTCGATGTACGAGCGGAACGACACCGAGGACGGTGTGCAGTACGAGGACGGGCTCGGTTTCAACACGGCCATCCTCGTCGCCCCCTCCGGTGAACTGCTCGCCCGCACCCGCAAGCTGCACATCCCCGTGACCGCCGGCTACTACGAGGACACCTACTTCCGCGGCGGTCCCGCAACCGATCCGTACCCCGTCCACACTGCCGAGGCACTCGGCGGCGCGAAGCTCGGACTGCCGACGTGCTGGGACGAGTGGTTCCCCGAGGTCGCCCGTGCCTACTCCCTCGGCGGCGCCGAGATCCTGGTGTACCCCACCGCGATCGGCTCGGAGCCCGACCACCCGCAGTTCGACACCCAGCCGCTGTGGCAGCAGGTGATCGTCGGCAACGGCATCGCGAACGGCACGTTCATGGTGGTCCCCAACCGCCACGGCAGCGAAGGCCTCATCACGTTCTACGGCTCGTCGTTCATCTCCGATCCCTACGGCCGGATCCTCGCGCAGGCCCCACGCGACGAATCCGCGGTACTGGTCGCCGACCTCGACCTCCAGCAGCGCGAGGACTGGCTGGCCCTGTTCCCGTTCCTGGCGACCCGGCGCCCCGACACGTACGGCGTCCTCACCGAGCCGGTCGATCACGCCTCCCCGTTCGGGAGGGCCTGATGACCTGGCGCATGCCCGCGGAAGGCGAACTGCACGAACGCACCTGGATGGCCTACCCCAGTGAGGGCTACTCCCTGGGCGACACCCCCGAGGAGCACCACGAGGCCCGCACCACGTGGGCCGAGGTGGCACACGCCGTGGCCCGGTTCGAGCCCGTCACCGTCGTCGTCGATCCCGGTCAGGTGTCGGCGGCCGAGGAGTACCTCTCCGCCGACATCGACATCGTCGAGGCGCCGCTGAACGACGCCTGGATGCGCGACATCGGACCCACCTTCGTGCTGTCCGAGGACGGACGCCTCGGCGGCGTCGACTGGATCTTCAACGGCTGGGGCGGCCAGGACTGGGCTCAGTGGGACAAGGACTCGAAGATCGGCGCACTGGTGGTCGAGCGGTCGGGGGCCGAACTCGTCGACTCGCCGATCGTCAACGAGGGCGGCGGCATCCAGGTCGACGGCCTCGGCACCGTGCTGGTGACCGAGACCGTGCAACTCGACCCCGGCCGCAACCCGGAACTGTCGAAAGCCGACATCGAGGCCGAGCTCGCCCGGACGATCGGTGCCACCAAGGTGATCTGGCTGCCACGCGGACTGACGCGGGACCAGGACACGTACGGCACGCGCGGGCACGTCGACATCGTCGCCGCCATCCCGTCACCCGGCGTCGTCCTGGTGCACGACCAGCGCAACCCCGAACACCCCGACTTCGAGGTCAGCAAGGCCGTCATCGACGTGCTGAAGCAGACCACGGACGCCCGCGGTGAGTCGTGGGAGATCATCACCGTCCCCGCGCCGACGGTCCTGCGCGACGACGAGGGCTTCGTCGACTACAGCTACATCAACCATTTCGTCGTCAACGGCGGCGTCATCGCATGCAGCTTCGACGATCCCGCGGACGAGGAAGCGGTCGCGATCCTGTCGGCCGCCTACCCCGGACGCACGGTCGTGTCGGTCGACGCCCGCCCACTGTTCGCGCGCGGCGGCGGAATCCACTGCATCACCCAGCACCAGCCTGCCGTGCGCTGACGCACCCGTGAGTACTTGTCAACCGCGGGCGGTTGACAAGTACTCACGGGCTAGCGCCTGCGACGCATGTAGTCGCTGACGACGGCGGCGCCGAGACCGTCCAGCCCGGGCGCCACGACGCGTCCGCCGACCCGCTCGGCCATCCGGTCCACCACCCGCGCGAGCCCGGGATCCTCACCGAGCCGGAAGAACGTGACGTGAGCGCCGAGCCGGGCGAGGGTGTCGAGTTCCCGGACCGTCAGACCGAGGGTCCGGGCGCTCGGCGGGTAGTCGAAGTACGCGAAGCCGTCCGGCTCCAGGTGGGCCGTCGGCTCACCGTCGGTGACGATCAGGACCACCGGCTGGGCGTTGGGATGCCTGCGCAGATGCCGGGCCGCCAGCAGCAACGCGTGGTGCAGATTGGTGCCCTGGTCCCATGCGCCGTCCAGGCCGGCCAGCTCCGACGGTGTCAGCACCTGCGCGTGCCTGCCGAACGAGATGAGCTGCAGTTCGTCGCTGCGGAACCGGGTGCTCACCAAATGGTTCAGGGCGAGGGCGGTGCGTTTCATCGGCACCCACCTGCCCTCCATCACCATCGAGAACGACGTGTCGACCAGCAACGCGACCGCCGCCTGCGACCGTTGCTCGGTCTCCATCACCTCCACGTCCGACACGGACAACCGGACCGGGACGCGACCGCGCTCGACCGGATCGGATGCCGCCCGCAGCACGGCATTGGTGATCGTGCGCGTGACGTCCCACGGCTCGGTGTCGCCGAACGCCCACTCGCGGGACGCACCCGTCGGCTCCCCCATCGCCCCGGCGCGGCGCGTCTCCCGTTGCCCGCCACGCGAAGACAGCTGCTGCGCCACGTCCCGCAGAGCCGTCTGACCGAGTTGGCGCATCGCCTTGGGCGACAGGCGCCACTGGCCGTCCGCCCCGCGGTCGAAGAAGCCCTGATCGCGCAGGGCCTTCTCGAGTTCGGCGAGGGTCTGCGCATCGGCTGCCGCCTCGTCGCCCAGTTGCCGGGCCAGAGTGTCCGCGTCGATGTCGTCGAGTTGTGCGCCCGCGTACTGCTGCGACAGTTGCTCGGCGAGCGACTCGAGTTCCGCGATGTCCTGCAACGCCCCGGTACCCTCGCCCAGGCCCATGCCGTCGTCGCCGCGGAACCGCTGCGCGCCCTGCCAGTCCTCACCCGGCCGCGCCGCCTGCAGATGCTGGTCCAGACGGTCCAGCTGTCCGATCAGCGACGGATCGCCGAACGCCTGCTGCGCCAGCGCATCCAGTTCGTCGCGCTGCTCCTGCGACAGCGAGTTCCGCAGGCGCTGCGCCGCCGCCGCCCGCTGCGCCAGCGAATCGAGCAGTTCCTCGACGTTCTGCGGGTTCTCGGGGAAGTACTCTCCGTGCTTGTCCATGAACTCGTCGAACTGTTCCTGCGTGTCCTCGCCGCGCGAATGCTTGTCGAGCAGGTCGTTGAGGTCGGCGAGCATCTCCCGGATGCGTTCGCGGTCTTCTTCCGTGGCGCCCTCGAGGGCCTGTTTCATGCCGGCGAACCGCTGGTCCAGCATTTCGCGGCCCAGGAGGTCCCGGATCTTCTCGTAGTCCTCGCGGGCTTCCGAACTGCGCCAGTCGTAGTCGGCGAGTTCCTGCACGGCCTGCGCGGTGGACGGCGGCAGTTCCTCGAGGCGCATCTCCGAGAAGCGGGCGTCGTCGTCGAGCGCGCGGGCCAGCGTCTTGCGTTCCTCGAGCACCGCGCGGTCGAGGAGTTCCCGGACCTCTTCGAGTGTGCCGTTCAGGTTGTTCCGCTTCAGCAGTTCACGGCGACGCCGATTCGCCTCGGCCGCAAGCTCGTCCAGGCCGCGCATGTCCCGGTTGCCGCGCCGGAGCATCTCGCGCAGCGCCTGCCGCGGGGACGTTCCCGCGAACACGTCGTCACCGATCGCGGCCAGGGCCTCACGCAGGTCCACCGGCGGTGCCAGCGGATCACCGCCCTCGTACGGCCCGTACCGCGCGTTGTGCGGTCCGCGCTCCGCCTTGCGGGACATTACGAATACACCGTCTGTCCGTTGATGTCGGGGTTCTTCGAGATCCGCCGCGCCAGGTACAGCCCTTCGAGGGCGAACTCGGCGGCCGCGGCCCGCTCGCCGTCGGACTCCGCGCCCAGACGCTCGGCCAGCTCGTCGAGGACCTCGAGTTCGGGCAGCTCGTTCAGCAGGGCCTTCGCCGTGATCCGCTCGCCGGTCACCACCGGGTCGCCCTGTTCGACCGCGTCCACGAGTTCCGCCAGGTCGATGCCACCGAGCCGGGTGCGGACCGTGTCAGCCGTCGCTCGCCGGAGCAGGTGCTCCAGGACCTCGATTTCGCGCCCTTCCTCACCGGATTCGAATTCCACCTTGCCTCGCAGGACGTCGACGACGGTCTCGAGGTCGACCGGCCGCGCGACCGGGTCGGCCTCACCGAGCACGGCGCCGCGATGCACCGCAGCGGCACTGACGGTTTCGGCGCCTGCCACCGCGAAGCGGGCGGACACACCCGACCGCTGATCGACCGACGTCGACTCGCGGAGCAGACGGGTGAACCGGGCCAGGATCTCGAGGAGGTACTCGGGCACCTCCGCGGTGAGATGCGCTTCCTGCAGGATGACCGCGACTTCGTCGTCGAGCCGGGTCGGGTAGTGCGTCCGGATCTCGGCGCCGAACCGGTCCTTCAGCGGGGTGATGATGCGACCGCGGTTCGTGTAGTCCTCCGGGTTCGCGCTGGCCACCATCAGGACGTCCAGCGGGAGCCGGAGGGTGTACCCGCGAACCTGGATGTCGCGTTCCTCCATGACGTTGAGCAGCGACACCTGGATGCGTTCGGCGAGGTCGGGGAGTTCGTTGATGGCGACGATGCCCCGGTGCGCGCGGGGAACGAGCCCGAAGTGAATGGTTTCCGGGTCGCCGAGACTCCGGCCTTCCGCGACCTTGACCGGATCCACGTCGCCGACGAGGTCCGCCACCGACGTGTCGGGGGTCGCGAGTTTCTCCGAATACCGCTCGCTGCGGTGCCGCCACGCGACGGGGAGGCTGTCGCCCAGTTCCTGCGCCCGGCGAATCGACGCCGGGGTGATGGGCTCATAGGGATGCTCCCCGAGTTCGGAACCGGCGATCACCGGGGTCCATTCGTCGAGGAGCAGGTTGAGGGTGCGGAGGAGGCGGGTCTTGCCCTGACCACGTTCGCCGAGCAACACCACGTCGTGACCCGCGATGAGAGCCCGTTCGAGCTGTGGTTCCACCGTCTCCTCGAAACCGACGATGCCGGGCCACGGATCACGACCGTCGCGTAGGGCCGCGAGCAGATTCTCGCGGATCTCTTCCTTGACGGTGCGTTGAATGTGGCCCGACTCGCGGAGCTCGCCGACGGTGGAAGGTCTGTGTTCCGATGACGTCACCACTCCACGCTACGAGGGTTCGAGCGAATCGGCACGCGGTTAATGCGTGCCGACCCGCCCGGGTCAGCCCTCGCGGCGCAGCGGGAGCAGTTCGCGGACCTTGCGGTCGCGCAGGTACAGACCCGCCCAGACCGCGATTCCGACGTACACCGCGAACAGCACCGTGCTGAACAACGGCTTCTCGACGCGCCAGTTGGTGAGTACCGCCCCACCGAGGTAGCCGGTCAGCAGCACCGCACCGAGCGGGGCCGTTCGCGGCACCAGGTAGAGCACCGTGCAGAGGAGCAGCACCACGCCGATCGGCACGATGATGTGCACCGGCAGTCCCAGTTCGGCGGCCGAGTCCTCGACCGGTCCGATCTTCAGGAGCTTGCCGACCGCGTCGAAGAGGAGGAAGGCGCCGACGAGGCCGCTGAGGACCCAGCCCACCCTGCGCGCGGTTCCCGACTCCGCCGTCACGGAAGTGGTCGCGGTGCTCACGACTCCTGCCCCTGCGCCGCATCGACATCCATCCACATGATCTCCCAGAGGTGACCGTCCGGGTCCTGGAAGCTGCGGCCGTACATGTATCCCTCGTCCATCGGATCGTTGGAGGAGGATCCGCCCGACGCGAGCGCCGTGTCGGCCAGCGCGTCGACGGCCTCACGGCTGTCGGCGGAGATGCAGATGATGGATTCGGTGGTCGTGGTGGCGTCCGCGACGGCCTTCTTGGTGAAGGTGGAGAAGAACTTCTCGGTCAGCAGCATGACGTGGATCTGCTCGCTGATCACGATCGACGACGCGTTCTCGTCGGAGAATTGCGGGTTCCGCTGGTAGCCGAGCGCCTCGTAGAAGGCCGTCGACGTGCCGAGGTCCTTCACGGGGAGGTTCACGAAGATCATGGTCGACATCGAATTCTCTTTCCTTCGGTGGAGCCGAGTGTTTTCGGGTGACGAGCCGTGCGACCTTGTGGAGCAGATCACGTACCAATGTTGCAAAAAGAAACCTATTGATATCAATAGGCAACTTCGGTCTATAGTTGAAACCATGGCACGACAGGCATACGGGCAGTACTGCGGACTCGCGCATGCCCTGGACATCGTGGGACAACGCTGGGCACTGCTCATCGTCCGAGATCTGCTCGTCGGACCGCGGCGCTATACCGACCTCAAGCACGGCTTGCCGGGCATCCCGTCCAATATCCTGTCGGCCCGCCTGAAGGAACTCGAGGACGCCGACGTGATCGCGCGCCGCGCGCTGCCCCGTCCGTCGAACGCCGTGGTCTACGAACTCACCGATTACGGCAACGCACTGGAGGACGCCGTGAAGTCGCTGGGCCGGTGGGGCGCCCGCACTCTCGGCGAAGCCGACCCGGACGACGCGGTAACCGTCGACTCGATGGTGATGGCCCTGCGGTCGACGTTCCACCCCGACGTCGCGCGGGACGTCACCGTCACCTACGAACTGCGGCTCGGGCCGATCGTGCTGTCCGCCCGCATCGACCGCGGAGAACTCGAGGTCGTCGAGGGCGCGGCCGACCGGCCCGATCTCGTGATCGAGACCGGGCCGGCGGTGAAGGCGCTGATGGCACGCGAGATCACCCCGGAGGACGCCATCGCCCTCGGCAGCGTGTCCGTCACCGGCGATCCGGCGCTGCTCGCCACGTTCGCCGAGGTCTTCAGCATCCCCTGAGGGTCTGCCTACGCGGCGGCACCGTACGCGGTCGCGGCGTCCAACTCGTACCAGGCGGAACGGTAGCGCTCGAACGTCACCGGATCAGCCTCCGCCAGAAGGGAATCGAGCAGGACTCGCGGATCGTCGCGCCATGCCCGGACGACGTCCGTGACCGCGCGGTTCGAGAACAGACCCGACCCGGTGAGCGCAGACACCCACTCGTCGATCGCTCCCCGGTGAATCCGCTCGACGGCCTCCCGGCGGAATCCGCCGTCGACGAAGTCGAGGGAGAACATGGCGGCGACGAAATCACCGGTGGTCAGCTGGACGACGTTCATGATGCGGCACCTTCCTGGAGTCGGGGTTCGTCTCGGACGTAATCCGTTGGAACAACTGGTGATGCAGACGCTAATCGTCGATTGTGTGAGTTCTGTGATGCTTCTCTGAGATCTCGGCCGCGATGCCCGCCTGCCGTGATCGCCGAGCTTCTACACTCCGTGCATGGAGACCTGGGTTCTGCCCGGACTGCTCGGCCTCGGCCTCGCCGCCGCTTCGGGACTGCGCACGTTCCTGCCGTTGCTGATGCTCAGCGCCGCGGTGCACTTCGAGGTGCTCGGGGTGACCCTGAACGAGTCGATGCGGTGGCTCGGTTCGACCGGGGCGCTGGTGGCGCTGTCGATCGCGACAGTGGTGGAGCTGACCGCCGATCTCATCCCGTTCGTCGACAACGTGCTGTCCGTGATCGGCAACGTCACCGGCCCCGTGGCGGGCGTCATCGCGACCTGGGCGGCCTTCGCGGACGTGGACCCGTCGACTGCCGCGATCGCCGGAATCGTCATCGGCGCGCCCACGGCTCTGGCGTTCAGCACGGCGCAGACCGGCACCCGTGCGGTGAGCACGGCCTCCACCGGCGGACTGGCCAATCCCGTGGTGTCGGTGATCGAGGACGTCGTCTCGTTCGTCACCTCCCTGATCGCCCTGCTGCTTCCGCTGCTCGTCATTCCGCTGCTCGCGTTCCTGCTGTGGTTCGCGTGGCGCGGGGTGCAACGGGTGCGGCGACTGCGCGCGACGTGAACTGGTAGACAGTCCCCATGCCTGACACCGAGATCACGTTCGACAGCGGTGCCGTCACGTACTACGGCAGCCTGCGCACCCCCGACCACGCGAACGGGTCGGCGCCCGCCGCGCTGCTGCTCGCCGGCAGTGGTCCCACCGATCGCAACGGCGACAGCGCCCTCCTCCCCGGTGACATCGGAACGCTCCGCCACCTCGCCGACGTGCTCGAACAGCACGGCATCTCGAGCCTGCGCTACGACAAGATCGGCAGCGGCGAGACCGCCCTCGGCCCGTACGAGGTGGAAGAGGTCGGCGGTCTCGGCTTCACCACGTTCGTCGACGCCGCCTCCGCGGGGCTCGACTTCCTGGCCGCCCAACCCGGGGTCGACCCGGCGAAGCTGATCGTCATCGGTCACAGCGACGGCGGACTCGTCGCCCTCGCGCTCGCCACCGCGGAAGACGAGTCGCGTGTGCGCGCGGTCGGACTGCTCGAACCGCTGAGTGTCCGGCTCCTCGATCTGCTCACGACGCAGATCCACGGTCAGCTCGACGCCGTCGTCGGCACCGGCCAGCTGCCGGTGGAACTGGCCGACGAACTCCGGCTCGCACTCGCGGACACCGTCGAATCACTCCGCACGTCGGGCACGATCCCCGACGACCTTCCGGAACCCCTGCAGAACGCCGGGCTGGTCCATGCCAACGCGAAGGCCCTCGCGGAGGAGGACGCTCTCGACCCGCGCGCGCTGGCCGCCCGGTTGCCTGCCGGCTTCCCCGTCCTCACCAGCTGCTCCGCCAAGGACATTCAGGTACAGCTCGCGGACGTCGACGGCCTGAACGACGCCCTCGCGCACACCGCACTGACGCCGGTGCGGATGGCGAACGCCAATCACGTCCTCAAGGACGTCGGCGACCGCCCCTCCACCGGACCGGATTACGTGGAACCGCTCCCCTACTCGGCGGAGTTCACCGAACCGTTCGGCAGGTGGATCGCCGCACTGTGATCAGTTCCCGCCCGCCCCGGTGATCACGGACATCAGCGTGCTCGCCAGATCGGACACGAGGCCCAGATTCTTGTCGTTGACGAGATCCTGCAGCCCGTCGAGTCCCTCGACCTCGAGCAGCGGCGCGAGCATCTCCATCAACTCGGAGAACTGCGCCGAATCGGGTGCCGTCGACTTCGGGGTCGCCTTCGGAGTGGTCGCCTTCGGGGTCGTGGTGGTGGTCGACGACGCGCTGTCCTCGCTCGCCTCGGGTTCGGTGGTGGCCGCCGGCGCTGCCGCCAGTTCCTCGGCCGGCGCCGACTCCGACCCCGTCAGCAGGTAGGTGACGATGCCCGTCGTGATGGTGATCGCGTGCTTCAACTGGCCGTCGGTACTCTCCAGCTGGGCGGAGTCCTCCTTGTTGGACCCGTTGCCCATCTCGACGAACACCAGCGGCACCTGAGTCAGCGCGGGCCCGGCCACGTCGGCGCGGGTCTGGAGGCCGTCGTTCACGCCGGCGTAGTTGGCGGGAACGAAGCCGTCGGATTTGTAGGCGTCGCGCATCATCTTCGACGCCTCGAGCCCGCCGCCCGACTGCGCCGCGTCGGCTTTCTCGTCGGGGATGGGCAGCGACGGGATGATCATGTGGAACCCGTGCTTGCTCGCGTCCTCGCCCTGCGCCGTCGAGTCCGCGTGAATGCTCACCGCCACGTCGGCGTTCGATTCGCTTGCCGCACGCGCTCTTTCGTCGACGCATCCGCCCCAGCCGGTGTCGTCCTGACGGCTCAGGACGACCTTCGCGCCGAGACTCTCGAGGCTGCTCTTCACCAACTGGGACACATTCCAGTTGATGGTGTGCTCGGGCACCCCACCCAGCGACGTCATGCCGCTCGTCTGGCAGTCCTTGGTGTTGCCCCGGCCGTCGTTCACCTGCTGCGCGAGGTCGTGGCCCTCGCTGGAACCCTGATGTCCGGGGTCGAGGAACACCGTCATGCCGGACAGTTCGGTGCCGGTCGCCGTCGCCGCGGGTTCCGCCGACACCTGAGCAGGGATGAGCACGGACGCACCCAGGACGCAGGCGCCGAGGCCGGCCTTGATCGCAAATCGGTTCATAACGGGAATGGGCGCACCGTCGCAGTCCGGGCGCCACTCTCCTTCCACAGGTGCCACTCGAGTCACATCAGCCCCGAGTGAATCAGCTGCACCGCAGGTGCGTGCGGCTCGAGGCCGGATCGAAAGCAACCTGTGACCAAAGTGTGGGATTCGACAGACGCGCACCGATTGGCGAAACTCCGATGCACTTGCCCGCGCATCTGACGAATCCCTACGCGGATGTGAACGGGGCGGCAACTCTGAGCCAAGAGTCGCTGCTCAACCCCGCATTCCTGCGCGGTGGCCGGATAATGGAAGTGCAAACCCTCAACCGGTGCTGTACGGTCATCTACCAACCAGCAACCACACGCAGAAAGGTACGGCCATGATGCAGCTTCACGCGCTCTTCGCGTCCGTACCCGCATGGCGTCGCTGCTCCGCCGACAAGCACATCACCAAGTTCGGCGCACCCCGAGAATGTTGAGACTCACACCAAGTCATTCTCGGGCACCCAGGGCAAACCCCTCGGGTGCCTTTTCTTTTACCTTTCACTTTCAGGAGCACCACATGAAACTTCGCATCAACCAACTGTCCACCTCTCCCCCGTATCTCGATCTGCCGGACGACCTCACCGGTTACGCGGTCACCCTCGACCTGTCGCACTGCGACGCCGCCCACGAGGCAGGCCTGGGTGAGCTGATCAGCGAGGTCCGCAGCCGCGGCGCCGCCCGCGTTGTCATCACCGGTTCGCCTCGCGAACTCCAGGGCACGGGCCGAGCACACGGGGCCGCAGCCGCCTGACGACGCAGAACGGGCCCCGGCATGATGCCGAGACCCGTTCGAGAGTTGCCGAACGCTAGTGCGCGAAGTGCCGCGCACCCGTCAGGTACATGGTGATGCCGGCTTCCTTGGCCGCATCGATCACCTCGTTGTCGCGGACGGAACCACCCGGCTGCACGACTGCCTTGACGCCGGCGTTCGCGAGCACCTGCAGTCCGTCGGGGAACGGGAAGAACGCGTCCGACGCGCCCACCGACCCGGCCACCCGGTCACCGGCCCGCTGCACCGCGAGGTGCGCGGAGTCGACACGGTTGACCTGGCCCATGCCGACGCCGACCGACGCACCGTCGGAGGCGAGCAGGATCGCGTTGGATTTCACCGAACGGCACGCCCGCCACGCGAACTCGAGATCCTTCAGGGTCTGCTCGTCGGCGGCGTCGCCGACGGCCAGAGTCCAGTTGGCCGGGTCGTCGCCCTCGGCGTCGAGCACGTCGCGCTCCTGGAGGAGCGCTCCACCGGACACGGGACGCAGTTCGATTCCCGTGGCAGTGGGCGCCTCGGCGAGGAGGACGCGGATGTTCTTCTTGCGCTGCAGCACTCCGAGCGCACCGTCCGCGTAGGACGGGGCGATGATCACCTCGGTGAAGATCTCGGCGACCTGCTCGGCCATCTCGACGGTGATCTCGCGGTTCGCGGCGATGACTCCGCCGTACGCGCTGACCGGGTCGCAGGCGTGCGCCTTGCGGTGCGCCTCGGCGATGTCGGCTCCGACCGCGATGCCACACGGGTTCGCGTGCTTGATGATCGCGACAGCCGGCTCGCTGAAGTCGAACGCCGCACGCCAGGCTGCGTCGCCGTCGGTGTAGTTGTTGTACGACATTTCCTTGCCGTGCAACTGCTCCGCCTGGGCCAGACCGGCCGGGGCCGCGGGGTTCACGTAGAGGGCTGCGGCCTGGTGCGGGTTCTCGCCGTACCGCAGGACTGCCGAGCGGTCCCAGGTGGCGCCTGCCCACTCGGGGAACTGCGAATCACCGGGTTCGAGCAGCGTGGACGTCATCCAGCTGGCGACCGCGACGTCGTACGACGCGGTGTGCTGGAACGCCTGCGCGGCGAGGGCGGTGCGCTCGGGCAGCGTGAAACCGCCGTCGGCGACGGCGGTGAGCACGTCGTCGTAGCGGGCGGGATCCACTACGACCGCGACCGACGGGTGATTCTTCGCGGCGGCGCGCACCATGGACGGCCCGCCGATGTCGATCTGCTCGACGCACTCGTCGGGAGTCGCACCCGACGCGACGGTCTGCGTGAACGGGTACAGGTTCACGACCACCAGCTGGAACGCCTCGATGCCGAGTTCCTCGAGCTGCGCGAGGTGCTCCGGCTTCCGGGTGTCGGCGAGGACGCCGGCGTGCACCCGCGGATGCAGGGTCTTGACCCGGCCCTCGAGGCATTCGGGGAAGCCCGTCAGCGCCTCGACGGGGGTGACCGGGATGCCGGCGTCGGCGATCTTCGCTGCAGTCGACCCTGTCGACACCAGCTCGACGCCTGCCTTGTGCAGGCCCGTAGCCAGTTCGACCAGACCGGTCTTGTCGTAGACGCTGACGAGCGCGCGGCGTACTGCCTTGCGTTCACTCACTGGGGATCACGGCCTTTCGTCCATCGGAAACAACTCCACGGGTGGCGACAGCGGCGATGACGTCCGCCAACAACCGTCGCTCCACAGTCTTGATGCGCTCGTGCAGGGTCGACTCGTCGTCGCCGTCGAGCACCGGCACGGGTTCCTGCGCCAGGATCGGGCCGGTGTCGACACCCGCGTCCACGAGGTGGACGGTCGATCCCGACACCTTCACGCCGTAGGCCAGGGCATCCGGGACCGCGTGTGCGCCGGGGAATGCGGGCAGCAACGCGGGATGCGTGTTGATGATGCGACCGCCGAAACGGTCCAGGAAGGCGGGACCGAGGATCTTCATGAAACCCGCCGAGACGACGAGTGACGGCTGGTGGGACGCGACGGCCTCGGTCAGCGCGACGTCCCAGGCGGCACGGTCGGCGTGGTCGCGCAGGCTCACCCGGAAGTGGGGAATGCCCGCCGCCTTCGCGTGGGTGGTCGCGTCACAGTCGCGGTCGACGCCGACGGCGACGATCTCGGCGGGATACCCGTCCGTGTGTGTTGCGTCGATCAGCGACCTCAGGAGGGTTCCCGCACCGGAGGCGAGTACGACGATCCGCGCCGGCGAACCGGTCGTGGGCCTCAGGTGGTCACGCGAGGAAGTCAGCGCTCTACTCCTGAACAATCGAAAGGCCGGGTGAATCGAAAGACGGGCGAATATGGGGGCGGTCGCATCGTCGACCGACCAAGAGCCTAGTCGCTGGGGGTTGCGGGCCCTCGGGGCAGGTCGGCTTCCGGGCTCTCGGCGGCGTCTCCGGGCCCCTCGGGTTCGTCCGTCGGCGCGTCTTCCTCGACCTCGGCGTCCACCACGACCTCGGCCTCGTCGCCGGTGTCCTGCGGTGCAACCGGCGCTGCAGGCGCTTCGGTGTCGTCGACGAGTTCGGCTTCGATCACCCGGCTCGGCGCGACGTCTTCGGCGACCACCGGCTCCTCGGTGATCGGGGCGGCGATCGCCGGAACCTCCTCCGCGCCGGGAAGGTGCGGCTCCTCGTCCTCGGTGTCGGCGTCGTCCTCGTCGCCGGCGCCCCGGCTCCGATGCCAGGCCACGACCACCGCTGTCACCGCGCCCGCGAGTCCGAGCCACGCGAACGTGAGCAGTCCGAACGCCCACCAGTGCATCTCTACCGTTCCGAATGCGCCGAGCCTGCCGCCGGACACGAGGCCGAGCACCGCCGTCACCACGCCCACCCCCGCGGCGGCGGTCAGCACGGTGAACAGCGCTTCCTGCCCGCCGACGCGACGTCCGCAGTCGCGTCCGAGCATCACACCGATCAGCAACGGAACAACCAGCAGCGCAGGCCAGGCGCCACCCGACACCCCGTCGGGAACCGCGCCGAGCAGCGGCAACGGCGGCAGCGCACCACCGACGTTCCCGAATACGCTGACCGAGACGTCCCCGATCTGCGCGGTCCCTCCCATGACCGCGGCCGCGGCACCCACCACGACGTTCGGCAGGTACAGCACCGACAGGATCGTCAGTCCGAGCATTCCCACGACGCCGTCGCCGCGTTCGAGTAGCGAGCCGACCGTCGACCATTCCATCAACAGCGAAATCGTGACCATGACCGCGCCGGCACCGAGAATCGCCGTCAACGCGCGCAGACCCGGCCGCACCGCGTCCCGGACCCACGACGGAACCTGCGCACCGAGCGTCGGCCACATCGCGACCGTCACCCCGATCACCGACGCGAGCAGATGCACGAACAGCACCCACCCGAATGCGGCGAGCGCGTTCGGGGAGGACAGCGGGATGACCGCCGACGCGTCCGCGATGACGGCGAGACTGATGGCCGTCACCACCAGCGGTCCGGCCACCGCAGCGCCGATCACCTGCAGAGCGTGCCGCCGCGAGGACGCCGGATGCACCACGGCGGCGCATCCGCGGGCGACGACCCACATCATCCCGGCTGTCGGGATCAGCGGGAGGACACCGAGTGAGGTGCCGTCGATCGTCAACGGCACCTGGTGAATCGCCAGCCACGACGCCGCGATGGCACCGAACGTTCCCGTGAGGTCGCTGTTCGCGGCCACCAGCGTGACGACGATGAGTGCCGACAACAGGACGACGGTGACGCCCGCGGGCCGGAACGCGACCGCGAGCAGCGCCCGCATCTCGTCGGCGTCGGGCACGGGCCGCTGTCGCGGGACTTGCCGCTCGTCGTCACCGACGGCCCGCCGTCGTGCACCCTGTGCGACGCGCTGCGCACGATCAACCAAAGAACTCATCCCCTCGAGAGTGGCACTCCGACGCCCCGGCAGCGGTCAGGCGCGCCGCACAGAAGTGGCCTCCGACCACGTTCGGTCAGAGGCCACCTGCTGGTTGGGCCGTTACTTGTCGTCCCTGTCGGCGCGCGTGTCGAACGCCTGGGTCGGCGCGCTGTAGCCCTCCGATTCGGACTTCTCGGCGGATTCGGCCTGCTTCGCCTCGGTGGGAGGCTGCTCGCCGTACTCCAGCGTGCGCTCCACGGGGGTCGACTCGGACTGCGAGCCGTACGCAGGCGCCGCGTGCTGCGCGGAACCGTAGCTGGTCCCGGCCGGGTACTGGGAGCTGGGCGTTCCGGTGGACTGCGACGGGCTCGACGGCTGCGAGTAGCCCTGGTACTGCGGCTGCTGGTAGGCGGTGGTCGGGGCGTCGTACGACGCGGACCCGGCACCCGCAGCGGCTCCGTAACCCGGCTGTTGGGGCTGCCCGTAGCCCTGGCCGTAGCCGGGCTGGCTCTGCGAGGGCTGACCCTGCTGGCCGTAACCCTGCTGGCCGTAGCCGGACTGGTTCTGCTGGCCGTAGCCGGACTGCGACTGGCTGGGCTGCCCGTAACCCTGCGGCGCGCTCTGGCCGTAGCCCTGCGGCGGCTGTCCGTACGACTGCTGCGGGCCCTGCCCATAGCCCTGCGGGGCGCCTTGGCCGTAACCCTGCGGCGCCTGACCGGGCTGACCGAAGCCCGCGGCTGCGGCCGGCTTGGGCGCCGGCTGCTTGAGGAGCCCGATGTCGAACAGCACCGCCGCGACGGCCACGGCCGACTGGATGAATCCGAGAACGAGGATCAGGATTGCGCCCCAACCGGAATCCGCGTCGACGTTGAGAAATACGAACAACGCGACAACCCAGCCCGCGACGGACGCCGCCGCTGCCGCGCCCGCGTAGGACTGCTTCGGAAGAAGGGATGCCGCCGCGAGCAGACCACCGAGGAACAGAAGGCCGAGCCCATCCGTGTTCGCTTCGAACGAGTTCACGGACTCTCGCGCCAACGTGGCGTAGGGGGCGAACCCGAGCAGCAGGTTGAGGACACCGAGAACTGCGACACCGATCAGAAGGAAGAAGCCCAGGCCTTTCGATTCTCCCCCTGCAGTCGGTTGCGCGGGCGGACCGTAACTCGGTCCTCCGGGCGTGAACGTCATGACTTCTCCTAGTCGACAAGTGGTCGTCTGCGTGCGCTCTTTCGACGCTAGCCTACGGATACCCGTCGGTCACTGCGCTCAGTCACGAGCGGCGGCGCCGGGAACAGCGCAGGAGACAATGGTTCGGTGCCGTACACCCTCGCTCCCCGCACCGCCGATCTCACCCTCGAGACGGAGGTGAAGCACTCACGTTTCATCGCCGCCCTGCGGCGCGTCGAGGACCCCGAGGCGGCGCAGGCTTTCGTCCAGGATCAGCGGCGCGCGTATCCCGATGCGCGACATCACTGTTCGGCGTACATCATCGGAAACGGGCCCAGCGACCGGGTCGAGCGTGCGAGCGACGACGGCGAACCCGGTGGCACCGCGGGCATTCCGATGCTGCAGGTGCTCAAGGCCCGCGACCTCGTCGACGTCACGGTGGTCGTGACCCGGTACTTCGGGGGAATCAAGCTGGGTGCGGGCGGACTGGTGCGCGCCTATTCCGGCGCGGTGGCCACCGCGGTCGATGCCGCACCGCTCGTGCGAAGGGAACTGCGCCACCTGCACACCCTCGCCGTGGGCCACGCCGAGGCGGGACGCGTCGAGTCGGAGTTGCGTGTGCGGGGCGTCGTCGTGGTGGACACGACATACGGGGAATCCGCGGTCCTCACCCTCGCGGCGCGGGACTCGGCGGAGTTGGCCGATCTGGTCGCTGCCGTCACGTCGGGGACGGGGACACTCGATCCGGCCGGGGAGATGTGGGTCGATGCCTGAACGGCCCGTGCGCCTTTCTGGTAGCGGGAACTACCAAAAGGCGCACGGGCCCGAAGGGCCTAGGCCTGGACGGTCAGGCTCTGCAGGATCTCGCGAGCGAGCGCAGCGGTCTCGGACGGCGTCTTGCCGACCTTCACGCCGGCCGCCTCGAGAGCGTCCTTCTTGGCCTGCGCGGTGCCCGAGGAACCGGAGACGATGGCGCCTGCGTGGCCCATGGTCTTGCCCTCGGGAGCGGTGAAGCCCGCGACGTAACCGACGACCGGCTTGGTGACGTTCGCCTTGATGTAGTCGGCGGCACGCTCCTCGGCGTCGCCACCGATCTCACCGATCATCACGATGACCTTGGTCTCGGGGTCCTTCTCGAACGCCTCGATGGCGTCGATGTGGGTGGTGCCGATGACCGGGTCGCCGCCGATGCCGATGGCGGTGGAGAAGCCGAAGTCACGCAGCTCGAACATCATCTGGTAGGTCAGCGTGCCGGACTTGGACACGAGGCCGATCGGGCCGGTGCCCGCGATGTTCGCCGGGGTGATGCCGACCAGCGACTCGCCGGGGGTGATGATGCCGGGGCAGTTGGGTCCGATGATGCGGGTCTTGTTGCCCTTGGAGACGTTGTACGCCCAGGCGTACGCCGAGTCCTGCACCGGGATGCCCTCGGTGATGACCACGAGCAGCGGGATCTCCGCGTCGATGGCCTCGACGATGGCGTCCTTGGCGAAGGCCGGGGGAACGAACGCGATGGAGACGTCCGCGCCGGTCTTCTCGATGGCTTCGGCGACGGTGCCGAAGACGGGCAGCTCGACGCCGCCGTCGTGGGTGACGGTGGTGCCGGCCTTACGGGCGTTGACACCGCCGACGACCTGGGTGCCGGCCTTGAGCATCAGCGCGGTGTGCTTGGTGCCCTCGCCGCCGGTGATGCCCTGGACGATGACCTTGGAGTCCTTGGTCAGGAAGATAGCCATGTTTTTTGAGTCCCTTTACTTTGCGGCGAAGGCCAGCTCGGCAGCCTTGTCGGCAGCCTCGTCCATGGTTCCGACGACCGTGACCAGCGGGTGGGCGGCCTCGGCGAGGATACGACGACCCTCTTCGACGTTGTTGCCGTCCAGACGGACGACCAGCGGCTTGTTGGCCTCGTCACCCAGCGTCTTCAGGGCGCCGACGATGCCGTTGGCGACCGCGTCACACGCGGTGATGCCACCGAAAACGTTCACGAACACGCTCTTGACCTGCGCGTCGTTGAGGATGACGTCCAGGCCGTTCGCCATGACCTCTGCGGAGGCGCCGCCACCGATGTCGAGGAAGTTGGCCGGCTTCACGCCACCGTGCTTCTCACCTGCGTAGGCGACGACGTCCAGGGTCGACATGACCAGGCCTGCGCCGTTACCGATGATGCCGACCTCACCGTCGAGCTTGACGTAGTTGAGGTCGTTTTCCTTCGCCTTCAGCTCGAGCGGGTCCGTGGCGTCCTTGTCCTCGAACGCCTCGTGGCCGGGCTGACGGAACGCAGCGTTCTCGTCGAGCGTGACCTTGCCGTCGAGCGCGAGGATCTGGTCGTCCGGCGTGCGGACGAGCGGGTTGACCTCGACGAGGAGAGCGTCTTCGTTGATGAAGACCTCCCACAGCTTCTGGATCGTCACGGCCGCTGCGTCGAGCACCTCGGCGGGCAGCTTTCCTGCCTCGGCGATGCTGCGCGCGAACGCGAGGTCGACACCCTTGACGGCGTCCACGGGGATCTTCGCGAGAGCGTCGGGGTTCTCCTCGGCGGTGACCTCGATCTCGACGCCACCCTCGACCGAGCACATGGCCAGGTAGGTGCGGTTGGTGCGGTCGAGCAGGAAGGAGATGTAGTACTCCTCGGCGATGTCACTCGCCTCTGCGACCAGCAGCTTCTTGACGACATGACCCTTGATGTCGAGGCCCAGGATCGCCTCGGCGTTGGCCTGGGCGGCATCGGCGTCGGCGGAGTACTTGACGCCACCGGCCTTGCCGCGGCCTCCGACCTTGACCTGCGCCTTGACCATCACGGGCTTGCCGATTTCTTCGGCAATCTCGCGTGCGCCGGCGACCGTGTCGGTAACACGCCCAGCCGAAGTCGGCACCTCGTGCTTGGCGAAGAGTTCCTTCGCCTGGTATTCGAAGAGATCCATCTGCTCACCGTCTCGTCTGCGTTGACACCCGCTCGAGGGGTAGGAGCGGGTCTGTTTTGGACTTTAACCAGTTGCCGGGCCCGGTCTGCGCCCGCGTGTCTGCTATGTGGTCCACATCACGCGATATCAGGCATTGAGGCGGGCCTCACCGCTGTCAACGGGGCGGACCTCACCGATTTCTGCTGCGTGTCGTGAGGGCCGCGGCAGCCGCAATCAACACTATGCCCACCGTTGTCGGGACGACACCGGCCCCCATTGAGGGGTCGGTCACCCGGGCCGCGGTGAGCGGCCACGACAGGAGGTATACCCCCACGGCAACGGCCGAACCGAGCAGGAGTGCCACCGCCCGGGCCGGCCGGGCACGTGAGGCGACGATCACTGCGAGGACCACCGCGACGCCCAGGAGGACGCGCCCCCACACGTCGAGGTTCCAGGGGAACTCCGCGAACGACGCGGGCGCGTAGTCGTCGCCGCGTACGTCGGTCCCGTGGAAGAGCGGCAGTCCCAGTCCGGCGAACGCGGCGACCGCCCCGAGACCCCCGACCGCGAGGACCGCGATCGAGGTGGACGGCTCCTCGGACGTGTCGATCTCCTCACGTTCCGCCGAACCGGCGAACCACGTCAGCACGCCGGTGACGCCGGCGGCGACGGCCGAGCACCACAGCAGCGCCGCACCGATTCCGGCGCCGATTCCGGGCACGTCGGTGGCGAGCACGACGGACTGCGACACCGAGGCGACGGAGAACGGGATCGTCACCCACAGCACCCCGACCGCGGGTCGGACGGTGGAGGCGAACTCGGACAGCAGCAGCCAGACGCAGCCGACGACGAGGACGAGTGCGGCGACGAGCACGACCCGGGTGGCGTAGATGTCGGGGCGCACGGCGTCGGCCGGGATGTCGAGGACGGGGAGCAGGGCCCCGGCGGCGGCCAGCAGGGCGGTGACGATTCCGGTGATCCCGACGGCGACGTGCCAGCGGGCGATCCGGGCGCGGGCCGCGGCGGCCTCGGCTCGCAGCGCCGCCTTGGCGACGCCCTTCGCGGACGGGGTGACGGCCCCTTTCTTCGCCGGGCCGCCTGGAGCCGTCGCGGACGACGACGGAGCGGCGAGGGTTTTCAGGATCCTGCTGTCGCGAGCCCGGTCGACCATCGGGATGCAGACGCCGACGACGACGAGGACACCGGCGGCGACGGTCCCCCACACCGCGCCGGGACCGGGCTGGATCCGTTCGCCCGCGGCGAGCCCGGCCACGAGGCGCGTCCCGACCACGCCGAGCGCGGCCAGGCCGGCCCCGACGAGCGCACCGGACGCGACGGGTGGCGAGATGGACGCCAGTGCGGAGGCGACCACGATCAGAACGGCCGCCGCCAGCAGCCCGGCACCTGCGGACGCGGCGAGATCCGACTCCACGACCGTCGGGACGAGGATGACCGGATCCTCGGACACGAATGCGGGAGCGAACAGCGCGCCGACGAGCACGACGGCGGCGACCACCGCCACCGCGGACGGCAGGAACCCGACACGGGCACCCGTCGCCCGTCCGACCTGGTCGGAGCTGCGTGCGTCGCCGTAACCGTCCATCAGCGACTCCCGGTGGACCGCGACCATGCCGAGTAGGCCCGCGAAGGCGATCAGGACGTGTCCGGCGAGGACCGCGTACGCGCCGGACCCGGCGGCGAGCTCGGCCGCCGTCTCGGGCCGGAACAGTTCGAGTCGGTTGGCGTCGATGGCGTCCGTCCACAGCTGCGTGTCGAGCACGGCGGCGCCGACGGACACCGCACCGGCTCCGGCCAGCAGCGCACCCGCCACCGCGGTGCGGCGCGCGAGAACCGCGGGCACGGCGAGAATGGGTGCCGCGACGGCGAAGACGGCAGCCCACAGCGCGGCCGCGCCGATCGCGGACGGCGCTGCCACCCCGTCGACCGAACGAACGGCGTGCAGGACGGGTGCGGACGCCACCCCGAGACCCCCGACGAGTCCCAGGACGACCGCAAGAACGCATCCCCGGCGCGCACGGGCGGGATCGGGCTCGTCGGCGGCCGTCAGACCGGTGCCGCCGGACGAAGGAATGCGTTCGGGCTCGGCCCTACGCCCGTCCGGGGATCGAGTTGATGACGCCACACGCCGACGCTAGCGCTAACCCCCTGTCTCCCCGGGGTTGTGACACGCGTGGACAGGGGCGAGATTGAACCGAGACGAAAAGTGGGTTCGACGTTTCCCCAGCTCAGTTTGTGATGCCCGTCACATGTAGCCGTTCCTCCGCGTTACAGGTTGCGCGCATCGCAACCGTTTCGTTACCGTCGCCAAGGTCTAAGTCACAGGCAGGTCACGAGCAGGAGGGGGACGGGCGTATGCACCATCGCAGCCAGTTCACGGCCAGCCGTTTTGTGAGTCACCACGATGACGAGTTGCGGGGTCACAACGACGAAGTCGCGCCCACGTACCCCTCGAGGTCGGTCGAGCGTTATCCCGAGACCGATAGTTCTGAGATTTCCAGCATGTTCTTCCGCAATTCGCAGTCCCCACGCTCCACCCCCGACAGCGTCGACGCCGGCACCGGCTTCGAGACCGTCGACACCGAGTCCGAGATTCCCGGCTTCACCCCCCGCAGCGGTTCCGAGTCCTTCGAGGGCGCACCCTCCCACTCCCGCCGCGGAGCCCACCGCATCCCGACTCCCCCCTCAGCTCTCAAAGGCCGCGCCGCAGTCCTCGCAGTCGCAGCGGGCGCCGTAGTCGCCGCAGGCCAGGCCGCCGTCACCAGCGGATCGTCCAGCTCCTCCGACCACTCCGAGGTCGCCCTCGCCAGTGACGAGTCGAGCACCATCGGAACCACCGCCGAGCCGCAGGCCGCCCAGTTCTCCACGGTCGCCGACACCGCCGCGTCCGATTCGAACGCCCCGCAGGTCCTCAACATCGCGAACCCGACCGACCTGTCGCAGTTCAGCAACCTGCTCGCCAAGGGACAGCGTTTCAGCGAAGAGCGCGCCGCCCGCGAAGCCGCCGCCCGCCGCCCCCTGTTCGTCCTCCCCGCCGTGGGAACGTTCACCTCCAACTTCGGAAGCCGCTGGGGCACCCTGCACGCGGGCGTCGACATCGCCGCCCCCATCGGCACCCCCATCGTCGCCGTCGCCGACGGCGAGGTCATCGACTCGGGTCCGGCTTCCGGGTTCGGCATGTGGGTCCGCCTCAAGCACGCCGACGGCACCATCACCGTCTACGGCCACATCAACACCTCCACCGTCACCGTCGGCCAGAAGGTCATGGCGGGCGACCAGATCGCGACCGTCGGCAACCGCGGCTTCTCCACCGGCCCGCACCTGCACTTCGAGGTCCACCTCGCCGGCGAGAACAAGATCGATCCCCTGCCCTGGCTGGCCTCCCGCGGCATCAGCCTCGGCCCCGAGATGGACTGACCGAAACCTCTCGGCACCACCCGAACACACGACTGCGGCGCATGCATTGCATGCGCCGCAGTCGTTTCGTGATTGCTACAGCTTGACCATCGGGACGCCACCGATCAGCATCAGCCGGACCTTGCCCGCGCTACCGAAGTCGATGGTGACCGTCGCGGTCGGCCCGGCACCCTTGGTCTCGAGGACCGTGCCCAGGCCGTACTTGTCGTGACTGACACGGTCGCCGACCGTGAGCACCAGGTTGTTGTTGCGCGAGCGGGCGGCACCGAAGCTCGGCGTTCCCGCCGACCCGCCGCCGTAACCGGAACCGCCGCCGAAGCCCTGACCGCCGTACCCCCCTCCACGCGCACGGCCACCGCCGATCGCACCACCGGAACCGATACCGGTGCCCGGGTCCTCACGGCGCCAGTGCACGAGATCCGACGGGATCTCCTGCAGGAACCGCGACTCCGGGTTCTGGATCGGCTGGCCCCACGCCGACCGCATGACGGCCCGCGTCAGATACAGCCGCTGCCGGGCACGGGTGATGCCCACGTACGCGAGCCGACGCTCCTCCGACAGTTCCGTCGGATCGCCGAGGGCCCGCATGTGCGGGAACTGACCGTCTTCCCACCCGGTGACGAACACGACGGGGAACTCGAGCCCCTTCGCGGTGTGCAGCGTCATCAGCGTGACGACGCCCTCGTCGTTGTCGGGCAGCTGATCGGAGTCCGCGACCAGGGAGACCCGTTCGAGGAAGGCGGCGAGGGAACCGGGGTCGGGTTCGCCGTCCCGGGCGTCGACGTCGCCGTCCTCCGGCGGTTCCACGAGGCCGGCAGCGTTCCGCGCGTCGGAGCTGAACTCACGCGCCACGCTCACGAGTTCGTTGAGGTTGTCCAGGCGCGCCCCGTCCTGAGGGTCGCTGCTCGCCGCGAGTTCGGCGCGGTAGCCCGTCCGCTCCAGGACCGCCTCGACGACGTCGCCGATGTCGCCGAGCTGGTCGGGGACGATGTCGTCCGCAGTGGTCTCCGGCGGAAGCAGCACCCGCAGTCCGTCCATGAGCTCGAGGAACGACGCAATGGCCTTCTGGGAACGGGTGTTCAGCAGCGGTACCCGGCCCTCGCCACCGTCCCGCAGTGCCTCGGCGAAGCTGATGCCCCGCTGCTCGGAGTGGACGGCCACACATGCCTCGGCGCGGTCGCCGATGCCGCGGCGGGGTGTGTTGAGGATCCGGCGAAGGCTGACGGTGTCGTCCTCGTTCGCGAGGACACGGAGATACGCGACGATGTCACGGACCTCCTTGCGCTCGTAGAACCGCACTCCGCCGACGACCTTGTACGGAACGCCGAGCCGGATGAAGATCTCCTCCAGGGCACGGGAGGAGTTGTTGGTGCGGTAGAACACGGCGACGTCACCGAACTTGGCGTCGCCGGAATCGACGAGCTTGTCGATCTCGGACGCCACGAACGACGCCTCGTCGTGCTCGTTGTCCGCGACGTAACCGGTGATGAGTTCACCCTCGCCCGAATCGGTCCACAGCCGCTTCTCACGCCGGCCGGTGTTCTTCGAGATCACCGAGTTGGCCGCCGACAGAATGTTCTGGGTGGAGCGGTAGTTCTGCTCCAGCAGGATGGTGCGGGCGTCCGGGTAGTCGCGCTCGAACTCCTCGATGTTGCGGATCGTGGCGCCGCGGAATGCGTAGATCGACTGATCCGCGTCACCCACCACGCACAGTTCGGCCGGGGCGACCCGGTGGTCCGCGTCCTCGCCGTCCGCGGTTCCACCGACCAGTTCACGCACCAGCATGTACTGGGCGTGGTTCGTGTCCTGGTACTCGTCGACTAGCACATGACGGAACCGCCGGCGGTAGTACTCGGCCACCTGGGGGAACGCCTGCAGCATCGCGACCGTCTCGCCGATCAGGTCGTCGAAGTCCAGCGCGTTCGCCGAACGCAGCCGCTGCTGGTAGTGCCCGTACACCTTGGCGATCAGCCGGGGCAGTTCGGCCGGGTCCTTGTCGGCGTCGGCGCTCGCCTGCTCCGGATCGACAAGCTCGTTCTTGAGATTCGAGATGTGGGTGGCGAGCAACCGCGCCGAATAGCGCTTGGTGTCGATGTTCAGATCCTTGGCGATCATCGTCAGCAGTCGCCGCGAATCGTCCGCGTCGTAGATGGAGAAGTTCGAGTTGAGGCCGGGCAGCAGCGCCGCCTGGGCCCGCAGGATCCGCACGCAGCTCGAGTGGAACGTGGACACCCACATGCTGTTGGCCCTGGGGCCGACGAGGTGGGCGACGCGCTCCCGCATCTCCGCGGCGGCCTTGTTGGTGAACGTGATGGCCAGGATCTGACCGGGCATCACCCCCCGCTCGGCCAGCAGATATGCGATGCGGCGGGTGAGCACAGCCGTCTTGCCCGAGCCCGCACCCGCGACGATCAACAGCGGAGAACCGGCGTGCACGACCGCTTCCCGTTGCGGTGGGTTGAGGCCCTGGAGGAGCGCATCCGACCCCGCGCGCGCCGGTGCGGCGGTGTGCGGAGACGACTCGGCGCTCAGGGGAGAAGCGGTGCCGGAGATAGTGTTCATCAACTATCAAACTTACCGGCGTGTACCGACAGCGTCACAGCGGCTTGGCCTGCGCGGTGCCGCCATGGCAAACTGGTACACGTGTTCAGTCCGCCGTCGCGCCCCCTGTGGCGATTTTTTTACGGGTACCGGCCTCCGGTGCCCGTGAACTGAACAGCTCACGAGCCCCGAGGTCCGCACCGGATCCGGGGCTTTTTTCGTCAAACGAGCCTGGATCGGTAACGACTCGAGCCAAAACAACGATCCAAGTTCTGACAAGAGGGAGACGAACCAATGAGCACTCAGACCGTCGCATCAGCCGCCAAGGAAACCGCTGTTCCCACCAGCGAGGCCGAGATCGAGGTTCTCCGCCAGGAGATCGACAAGCTCGACGCCGAGATTCTCGCCGCCATCAAGCGCCGCGCGGAGGTCTCGCAGCTCATCGGGCGCACCCGGATGGCGTCCGGCGGTCCCCGCCTCGTCCACAGCCGTGAGATGAAGGTGCTCGAGCGGTTCAACGAACTCGGCCAGGAAGGCCACACCCTCGCCATGCTGCTGCTGCGCCTCGGGCGCGGCCGCCTCGGTCACTGATTTCCCGAAGCGGCCTGCCCATCCCCCGACGGCGGTCGTTACGGTTCGAGTGCCACGTACTTGGTCTCCAGGTACTCCTCGATGCCTTCACTGCCCCCTTCGCGCCCGAAGCCTGACGCTTTGACGCCGCCGAAGGGGGCAGCGGTGTCCGAGATGACCCCGCGATTGATGCCGACCATGCCCGATTCGAGGGCGTCGGCCACCCGGAGTGCACGGTCCAGATCGCGGGTGAAGATGTACGACGCCAGGCCGAACTCCGTGTCGTTGGCCGCCGCGATCCCCTCCTCCTCGGTGTCGAACCCGGCGATCGCGACCACCGGTCCGAACACCTCCTCCTTCAGGATCCGCGCCTGCGCGGGGATCTCGTCCAGCACCGTCGCCGGGTAGAAGTAGCCGGGACCTTCCGGGGCGACCCCGCCGAGCCGCACCCGGGCACCCGCGCCGACAGCGTCCTGCACCAGTTCCCCGACCTTCTCGAGCTGATCCGCGTTGATCAGCGGGCCGAGCGTCGTGTCGGAATCCGTGCCGGGCCCGAGTGTGTACGAGGACAGCTTGTCGACGAGTTTCGCGGTGAACTCCTCCCGCACACTGTTCGCGACGTGGAAGCGGTTGGCCGCGGTGCAGGCCTCGCCGCCGTTGCGCATCTTGGCGAGGACGGCACCCGCCACCGCCTTGTCCACGTCCGCGTCGTCGAACACCACGAAGGGTGCGTTCCCGCCGAGTTCCATGGACGTGCGCAGCAGCCCCTTCGCCGACTTCTCGACGAGCATCCGTCCCACCCCGGTCGACCCGGTGAACGTCAGCTTCCGCAGTCGGGGGTCGTCGAGCAGCGGTCCGGTCACCTCCCCCGACTTCGACGTCGGCAGCACGGACAGCACGCCCTTCGGAAGCCCCGCGTCGGCCATCACCTCGGCCAAGAGCAGCATCGTCAACGGAGTCTCGGACGCGGGTTTGACGATCATCGTGCAGCCGGCGGCCAGGGCGGGTCCGATCTTGCGGGTGCCCATCGCGAGCGGGAAGTTCCAGGGTGTGATCGCCAGACACGGCCCGATGGGCTGCTTGGTCACCAGGATGCGCCCGTTCCCCGCGGGTGCCGGTGTGTAGCGGCCGCCGATACGCACGGCTTCCTCGCTGAACCACCGGAAGAACTCGGCGCCGTACTTGACCTCCGCCGCGCTCTCCGGCAGCGCCTTGCCCATCTCCAGCGTCATCAGCAGTGCGAAGTCGTCGGCCCTGGCCGTGATCTTCTCGAATACCGCGCGGAGCAGTTCCCCACGCTCGCGTGCCGGGGTCGCCGCCCACTCCCGCTGCACCGCGACCGCGGCGTCGAGCGCTTTCATCGCGTCGGCGGGGCTGGCGTCCGCCACCTCGGTGAGGGCGTCACCGGTGGCGGGGTCGAAAACGGTGAACGTGGCGCCGTTCTCGGCGTCGCGCTTCTCGCCGCCGAGGAAGAGGGTTGTGGGAACGGTTCGCATGAGTTCGACAGCATCCATGACGTCCATCATGCGCCGCACCGAAGTTCGCACGGAAGTTTCGACGCGCGGGCATTAAGCTCAAATCTCGTGAGCTCAGACATCACCGGAACCGCTGCCTGGCAGAAATTGCGTGATCATCACGCTCAAATTCAGTCCGTCCATCTTCGAGAGCTCTTCGAGAAGGACCCGGCGCGCGGGCAGGAACTCACCGTCTCGGCCGGCGACCTGTACATCGACTACAGCAAGCACCGCATCGACCGCGACACGATCGGGTTGCTCCTCGAGCTGGCGCGCAGCGCCGACCTGGAGGCCCGCCGGGACGCGATGTTCGCGGGCGAGCACATCAACACGTCCGAGGACCGCGCCGTCCTCCACACCGCGCTGAGGCTGCCCGCCGACGCGTCTCTCGTCGTCGACGGGCAGGACGTCGTGGCCGACGTCCACGAAGTCCTCGATCGCATGGGCGACTTCACGGACCGGGTGCGCTCCGGTGAATGGCGCGGCGCGACGGGCGAGCGAATCAAGACCGTCGTCAACATCGGTATCGGCGGATCGGATCTGGGTCCGGTGATGGTGTACCGCGCGCTGCGGCACTACGCCGACGCCGGCATCAGTGTCCGGTTCATCTCCAACGTCGATCCCGCCGACCTGGTGCGCAGCCTGCACGGCCTCGACCCGGCCACCACCCTGTTCATCGTGGCGTCCAAGACGTTCTCGACGCTCGAGACGCTCACCAACGCGACCGCGGCGCGGCGCTGGCTGCTCGGCGGCCTCGGCCTCGGAAACGAAGCGGTCGCAAAGCATTTCGTGGCCGTCTCGACGCACGCGGATCGGGTGGCGGAGTTCGGTATCGACACGGCGAACATGTTCGGATTCTGGGATTGGGTGGGTGGCCGGTACTCGGTCGATTCCGCCATCGGGCTGTCGGTGATGGCGGCGATCGGCAAGGAACGTTTCGCGGAGTTCCTCGCCGGCTTCCACGCCGTGGACGAACACTTCCGGACGGCGCCGCTCGAGCAGAACGCGCCGGTCCTGCTCGGCCTGATCGGACTCTGGTACTCGAACTTCTTCGGCGCCGAATCCCGTGCCGTGCTGCCGTATTCCAACGACCTCGTGCGGTTCCCGGCCTACCTGCAGCAGTTGACGATGGAATCGAACGGCAAATCGGTGCGCGCCGACGGCTCCCCCGTCCCCACGTCCACCGGTGAGATCTTCTGGGGCGAACCCGGCACCAACGGGCAGCACGCCTTCTACCAGCTCCTGCACCAGGGCACGCGGCTCGTCCCGTCCGATTTCATCGGTTTCGGCGAACCCACGGACGACCTGCCCACGGCGGACGGCACCGGCAGCATGCACGACCTGCTGATGAGCAACTTCTTCGCCCAGACGAAGGTCCTGGCGTTCGGCAAGACGGCCGAGGAGATCGCGGCCGAGGGAACGCCCGAACATCTGGTGCCGCACAAGGTCATGCCCGGCAACCGGCCGTCCACCACAATCCTCGCGCCGAAGCTCACGCCGTCGGTGATCGGGCAGCTGATCGCCCTGTACGAGCACCAGGTGTTCGTCGAGGGCGTCGTGTGGGGCATCGACTCGTTCGACCAGTGGGGTGTCGAGCTCGGCAAGACGCAGGCCGTGGAGCTGCAGCCGGTGCTCACCGCCGCGGATGAACCGGCCGCGCAGAGTGATTCGTCGACGGACAGCCTGGTGCGCTGGTACCGACGTCAGCGCGGACGGGCCTGATTCACCAGCTCTCGGTGGTGTAGACCCGGCCCGAGCGGTCCACCAGCCGGGCACGCAACTCGTGCTGTTCGATCCAGCGGATCGCACCGATGCCGCGGGCGAGGGCGGCGACGCTGGCCGCGTATGCCCAGAGTGCGTCGTCGGCGATCACCGTCACGGTCTCCCATTCGGTGGCGGTGGGTGGTTCCGCAGCCGGGGGCGCGAAAGCCGTCGCCATCGCCGTCCCGTTCACCAGTTCGACCTCGCCGTCGCCGGGCACCGGGATCTGCCAGCCGCCGGCGGGACAGTGCCCGGCCGTCGCGAGGACGTCGCCGATGCGCACGGCGGCCCCGCACTCGAGTTGGCGGGCGACCAGTTCCGCCGCCCGATCCACCGTGTCGGCCTTGGCGGTGTCGGTGATGTCGAACGAGGCGCCCCACGGCGCGAACACGACGTCGTCGTCGATCTGGACGTCGAGGAAGCTCGGTTCCGGATGCACGGTGGGGATCAGGTCCTCGTCGGGCGATTCGGAGGCGAGCGGATTCACGACCCCGTCCGTCATCCGGGCGGCCCAGAGCGCCGAACGCAGCAGTGCAGACATCCGCCTGCTCACCTTCACCGGCGCGCCCTGCGAGAGGTTGACGGCGTGGATCTCGGCGTCGCCGCGGTGGATGTCGCAGACCGATTCGGTCTCGTCGATGACGGCCGCGATCAGCGCTGCAGCCTCGGGAAGGGCGGCACCTTCGGTGACGTCGACCTCCACGACGGAACCCCACACCTTCCATTTCTCGACGCTAACCATGGTGTTCTCCGTGTGCGGTCTGTACAGCGCTGCACTTCCAGTATGCGCCGGCTGTCCAGAGGTCGACGTGCGGCGACCACCTCGACCGGTCGTACACTTCGCTGGTGAGCGCCCGATTGAGCGTCGTCGACGAGATGTTCCTGCGCACCCATCGGGGGTGGGGAACGCCGATCGTGATGCAGGGACTGTGGCGTACCGACGGGCGGGTGGATGCCTCGACCCTCGATTCCCTGAGCGCCGACCTCGCCCGGGGCCCGCTGGGCAGGCGCGTGGTGCGTTCGCGGATTCCCGGCGCGCGGCCCAGGTTCGAGCCGAGTAGCGACGCCTTTCCCGTCGAGTACGCGGAGATCGAGGCCGGGGCGGTCCTCGCGTGGGCGGACGAGCAGGGCTCGCTGTCGGTGGACCCCGAGCACGGTCCCGCCTGGCGTCTGGCCTGCGCGCGACCGGCCGACGGGGGCACGGTGCTGTCGCTGGTGTGTTCCCACGTGATCGCGGACGCGCGCGGGCTGGCGGCCGCCATCGCGGCGGCGCTACAGGGCCTGCCGCCGTCGGACACGGCCGGTTCGGAAGGCGCTGTCGCGGACATGTGGGACGCCACCCGGCTCGCCCACCGCGTGACGACGGGAACCGCGCGTGCGGTCGCCGGTCTCGTGGTGAGCGGGACCCGTCGCGCGGAACTCCGGCGCTTCCTGCACGTGAGTGGCAAAGAGTCCCCCGACACACTGCGCCACTCACCTGCGGCGGCGGTGCTGGACGTGGACGCCGGGCGGTGGGACGCCGCCGCGGAGCAGGCAGGCGGAACCCCGAACAGCCTGTTCCTGACCGTGGTGGCCGAGTTGGCGCGACGCGACGGCGAATCCCGGCCGCTCACGATCAGTGTGCCGATGGACCTGCGCGGTGCGTCCACCTCGTCGGGCACCGCGAACTCCGTCGCCGTGGTCGAGGTGGACGTCCACCCGCAGGACACCGTCGCGGATGTGCGGGCGGCGAGCCGAGCGGCGTTCTCCGCGCCCGCGATGACGAGTCCGGCCGGGTTCCCGGAGGAGATGCTGCAATTGGTCCCCGACCGGGTGGCACACGCCCTCACGGGTAACCCCGGCGAGCGGGACGTGCTGTGTTCCAACATCGGGCCGCTACCCGACGCCCTCGTCTCGATCGGCGGTCACCGCGCCACCGGCATCGCCACCCGGGCCGTCCATCCGGGTGTCGTGACCAGCCGCACCCGGCTGTCCGCGTATCTCAGCCGGTTCCGCGGCAGCTACACACTTGCACTCGAGTCGCTGGACAGTCCGGGCCACGCCGAACTCCGGGAGCGGGCGACGACGGTCCTCGCCCGGCACGGTCTCGCCGCCCGCGGCTGGTGACGTCAGGACTCGGACGCGGGTTCGGCGTAGGGCTGACGCGCCGACTGCGGATCGCCGTAGGTGATCGCCCGCTCCCGGCGCGTCCGCGACGCCAGCGTGACGGCCCAGTTGAGCAGGGTGCCGAACCGGTTGCGGTATCCGGCGAGAAACGCGATGTGGATGGCACCCCACGACACCCAGCCCATGAACCCGGACATCCGGATCGGGCCGGCCTGGAGCAGCGCGTGCCTGCGCGCGATGTACGCAGCGCTCCCGAGGTCGCGGTACTTGAAGGGCTTGCGGTCGGGCGTTCCCCCCGCGACCGTGCGGGCGATGCACCCACCGACATGCCTGCCGCCCTGCATCGCGACCTCGGCAACACCGGGGAGGTCGTTCAGCGACATCAGGTCGCCGATCACCCAGACGTTCGGGTGTCCGGGCACGGTGAGATCGGGTTCGACGGCGATGCGCCCACCCTGAATCTGCCTCACGCCCAGCGCATTCGCGAGAGCGGCAGCGAACGGCACGGCCTCGACGCCCGCGGTCCAGAGGATCGTGCGAGCCCCGTAGCGCTTCTTGGTGCGGGCCGCGTTCTTGGCCGTCGTCTCGATGCTGGTCTCGCAGACGTCGGTGACGTGCACACCGAGGTGCGTTTCGACGCCGACCTTGTCGAGGGTCCGCTGCGCCGCCGCGGACAGTTTCCGGTTGAACGACGGGAGAACGCGGTCGCCGCCGTGGAACAGCAGCACCCGGGCCTCGCAGGGGTCGATGGACTGGAACTCGTTGGCGAGGGCGTGCACGGCGAGTTCCCGGATCTGGCCCGCCAGCTCGACTCCGGTGGGGCCGCCGCCCGCGACGGCGAAGGTCAGCCACGGCCTGCGCTCCTCCGCGGTGGGTAGCGATTCGGCCATCTCGAAGGCGCAGATCAGCTTCCGGCGAATGGCGAGCGCGTCGTCGAGGGTCTTCATCCCCGGCGCCCATTGGATGTACTCGTCGTGCCCGTGGTACGTCTGTCGCATGCCTGCGGCGACGATCAGGTAGTCGTAGGGCAGGTCGAACGTGGATCCGTCGAAGCGACTGGCGGTCAGGACCCTGCTGACGGCGTCGATCGCGTGCGCCTCCCCGAGGGCGACGTGCACGTTGCGGTTGCCACGCAGCAGGTGCCGCAGCGGGCTGCTGATCTCGCCCTCGGAGAGCAACCCCGTCGCGCATTGATAGAGCAGCGGCTGGAAGAGGTGGCTGGTTCCCCGGTCCAGCAGGGTGACGTCCACGTCGACGTCGCGGAGCCGCCGGGCGGCGTGGATTCCGCCGAACCCTCCCCCGACGATGACGACACGCGGCCTCGAACGCTGCAGGCCGAGGGACGAGGATTCCTGGGCGGTCGTCATAGGTCAGTCCTACACGAACCGGGATGTCCATGCATGAGGAAGGAATCTCAATGCGAGGTCGATTCCTCGCCATGTGATTCCGGGTAGCGCAGCGCGGTTCGTCTCCTTCTCGATGGCCGCGACCATTGCATCGACGCCCTCGTCGAGGGTGGCCGTCATCTTGGCACTGTCGCCGGCCTTGCCCGACATGTCGGTGGCGATGTACCCGGGCAGCAGCGTGGTCACCACGATCGGACTCTTCGCCAGCTCCGCGGTCAGCGCCTCGCCGAGGGCCGACACTCCCGCCTTGCTCGCCGAGTACGCCGCCTTCGGGCCGGGCAGACCCCGATCGGCACTGATCGAGGACACGAGCACCAGGTGCCCGGAGTTCTGTTCGCGGAAGATCCCGAGCGCCGCCTCGCACTGCGACAGGGCGCCGACGAAGTTGGTGCGGGCGGTGGCGAGATTGGCGTCGGCGCGGCCGGTTCCGATCCGGGCTCCCTTCCCGAGTCCGGCGTTGACGACGACGCGGTCGAGTCCGCCCAGCTCGTCACGCAGTTCGCCGAAGACCCGGATCACCGCGTCGTGGTCGGTGACGTCGAGTTCGCGGACGGCGACGGTGATCCCAGGATGCGCCGCCTGCAATTCGTCGCGCACGGATTCGAGCCGTTCGACGCGGCGCGCGCACAGCGCGAGGTCCCGTCCCTGTGCCGCGAACCGACGAGCCATCTCTTCGCCGAGTCCCGAGCTGGCCCCGGTGATCAGAATCTTCTGCCGTCTCATTCCGCCACAGTATCTACCCGCGAGTAACAACGCGAGGGGCCCGCCGGAACCTCTGACATCGCGCACCGACCGGCTTACGGTTACAGGTATGACTGACTCTGGGAGCGGCGCGGAAGAGTTCGATGTCATCGTGATCGGAGGCGGTCCCGCGGGTGAGAACGCGGCGAGTTACGCCATCGCGGGCAGCGACCGCACCGCGGCACTGATCGAACACGAACTGGTCGGCGGTGAATGCTCCTACTGGGCCTGCATGCCCAGCAAGGCGCTGCTGCGCCCGGGCGAGGTCCTCGGGGCGGCGCGCAACATGCCCGGAGTGTCGGCCGGTCCGCTCGACGTGGACGCCGTGTTGGCGCGACGCGACTCGTTCACCAGCGACCACGACGACTCCTCGCAGGTGATGTGGGCCGACTCGCAGGGGATCGACGTCATCCGCGGATCCGCACGCATCACCGGGGACCGCACGGTGACGGTCGGTGATTCCCGCGAGCTGCGCGCCCGGCACGCCGTCGTGGTCGCCACCGGGACGACCGCCGCGGTCCCCGACACCCCGGGCCTGCGGGCGGCGTTGCCGTGGATCTCGCGGGACGCCACCAACCTGAGGGAGATTCCGCGCCGGGTCGCCGTGATCGGCGGCGGCGTCGTGGCATGCGAGAGCGCGACGTGGCTGCTGGACCTCGGCGTCGAGGAACTGACGATGGTGGTGCGCGGCCGGGCACTGCTCCCGAAGAACGAACCGTTCGCCGGTGAGCGGGTGGCCCGCTCGCTGGAGAAGAAGGGTGCCCGGATCCTGTTCGGCGCGGACCTTCGCGGCGTCGAGCGGGCCGACGCCCGGGACACGGGGATCGGCCGCATCCATGGCGGCCCGGTGACCCTGGACGTGGCGGGACAGGATCCGCTCGTCGTCGACGAGGTCGTCGTCGCGACCGGGCGCACACCGGCGACGTCGGCGCTCGGCCTGGACGCGCGACTGCTGAACTCCCACGGATACCTCACCACCGACGACCACCTGACGACGGCGGACGACTGGTTGTACGCCGTGGGCGACGCCAACGGCCGCGCGTTGCTCACCCACATGGGCAAGTACCAGGGCCGCGTCTGCGGCGACGTGATCGCCGCCCGCGCCGAGGGCAGGCCGCTGGAGGGGTCCCGATTCCGGGCGACCGCCGACCACGGCCAGGTTCCTCAGGTGGTGTTCGCCGATCCGGAGGTCTCGGCCGTCGGGATCACCGAGAAGGAGGCGCGGGACGCCGGCGTCGACGTCGAGACCGTGGAGGTCGACATCGCCGTCGCCGGCTCGTCACTGGCCCGCGACGATTTCAGCGGTCATGCCAAGCTCGTGGTCGACCGGGCCACCGACACCCTGGTCGGGGCGACGTTCGCGGGCACGGATGTCGGTGAGCTCATCCATGCCGCCACCATCGCGGTGGTCGGGAAGGTGCCACTCGACGCGCTGTGGCACGCGGTCCCGTCGTACCCGACCGTGAGCGAGGTGTGGCTGCGACTGCTGGAGGCGCGGCGCTGAGCCGGACGGACCACAGGCGGCGGAGGAGAAGGCCCCTCAGTCGGTCTCCGTATAGTTTCCGACATGGCGTCAGACACTCTCGCAACCGACACGCTGGTGAGGACGACCGCAGGGGTGGTCCGTGGCCGGCGCGTCGGCGACCTGGTCGCGTGGCGCGGAATTCCCTACGCGGCTCCCCCGGTCGGGCCGCTGCGGTTGCGCGCGCCCCAGCCGGTCACGCCGTGGTCCGGTGAGTTCGACGCCACCGAATTCGGCGACGCCGCCGTGCAGCACAAGAAGTTCACCGCACTCCGGCCGGGCAAGTATCAGCCGAGCAGCGAGAACTGCCTGACGCTCAACGTGCTCGCCACGCCCGGTACGTCCGGGGCACGGCCGGTGATGGTCTTCATCCACGGCGGCGCCTACACGCTGGGCATGTCGGCCACCGCGCTCTACGGCGGCCAGTCGCTGGTCCGCCGCGGCGACATCGTGTACGTCTCGATCAACTACCGCCTCGGATCGCTCGGCTACCTCGACTTCACCCAGTTCTCCACCCCCGAACGACCTTTCGACTCCAATCTCGGACTCCGCGACCAAGTCGCCGCACTCGAATGGGTGCAACGCAACATCGCCGAATTCGGCGGCGACCCCGACAACGTCACCGTCTTCGGCGAATCCGCCGGCGCCAACGCCGTCACCACACTCATGACCACCCCCGCCGCGAAAGGCCTTTTCGCGCGGGCGATCTCAGAGAGTTCCGCCCCAGGACTCGTCACCACCGCCGACCGCGCGGCCCAGTGGGCGTCCGACTACGTGACGCTGCTCGGGGCCGAACCGGACACTGCCGCAGAGGCGCTCGCCTCGTCACCGGTCGGCGCACTGGGCCGGGCCGGAAATCGTCTCGGCGCGAAGGTGCTGTCGGAGACGCCGGGACTGCACCCGTTCGGACCCGTGATCGACGGCGACTTCCTGCCGACGCCGCCGCTCGACGCGTTCGCCGACGGCTCGGCGCACCGGGTTCCGCTGATCATCGGCACCAACGCCCGCGAGGGCACCCTGTTCCCGAAACTCCTGGACGGGCTGCCGACCGACCCCGACCGGATCGGGCGGATGTTCGCACTCACCGACCCCGGCGCCGAGGCCCGCGTGACCGCCGCGTATCCCGGCTACCCGGCGCCGGACGCGGCCGTCGACCTGGGCGGCGATCTCACGTTCTGGATGCCGTCGATCGAACTGGCCGAGGCCCACTCCGCGTACGCCCCCACCTTCAGCTATCGTTTCGACTTCGCTCCGCGCGCCATGAAATGGCTCGGACTGGACGCCACACACGGGTTCGAGTTGTTCGCGGTGTTCGACATCGCCGACACCCTGATCGGCCGCGGCCTCACCCTGCCGGGTGGTCGTCGCGGGCTGAAGGACGTGACGCACACCGTGCAGCGGCACTGGCTGCACTTCGCTTCGCAGGGAACACCGTTGGCGTCGTGGCCGAAGTACGACACCGACAGGAGGGCAACACTCGTGTTCGACACCGTCACCACCGTTCAGGACGATCCGTGCCGGGAGCGCAGGCTGGCCTGGGAGGGGTACCAGGGTTATCACGGGCAGGGCCTGTGAGCGTTCTCGAGGTCCACACCGAAGCCGGCGCCGTCGGAGGGCGCCGGATCGACGACGACCTGGCTGCCTGGCGGGGTATCCCCTACGCCGCGCCCCCCGTCGGGCCTCTGCGGTTGCGGGCCCCGCACCCGGTCGAGCCGTGGTCGGGTGTCCGGCGGGCCTTCCACTTCGGGTCCCCCGCCCCGCAGGGTGGTGGGACCGACGAGGACTGTCTCACCCTGAACGTGCTGGCACCCGGGTCCGCCTCCGGAACGCCGCGACCCGTGATGGTGTTCATCCACGGCGGCGCCTACTCGGGCGGGTCCTCGTCCTCGTCGCTCTACGGCGGCGAGTCGCTGGTCCGCCGCGGCGACATCGTGTACGTCTCGATCAACTACCGCCTCGGATCGCTCGGCTACCTCGACTTCACCCAGTTCTCCACCCCCGAACGACCTTTCGACTCCAATCTCGGACTCCGCGACCAAGTCGCCGCACTCGAATGGGTGCAACGCAACATCGCCGAATTCGGCGGCGACCCCGACAACGTCACCGTCTTCGGCGAATCCGCCGGCGCCAACGCCGTCACCACACTCATGACCACCCCCGCCGCGAAAGGCCTGTTCGCGCGAGCCATCGCGGAGAGCCCTCCGGTGGCGTCCGCATACCACCCCGAGCGTGCGGCGCGGTGGTCGCGCGAATTCCTCGAGATCGCCGGGGTCCCGCTCTCCGAGGCCGCGACGTGGCTCGAGACCGCCGACCCGGCCGACTTCGTCGAAGCGGGGACGACACTGGCGCACCGGGGGGCCGACGAGGAACCCGGAACCCGCGCGTTCGCGCCCGTCGTCGACGGTTTCTTCCTTCCCACGCACCCGCTCGACTGTTTCGCTTCCGGTTCCGGGCACCCGGTTCCGCTCATCATCGGCACGAACCGCCACGAGGGCAGGGTCTTTCCCCGGTTCCTGAACATCCTGCCCACCGATCCCACCCGGATCGACAAGATGTTCTCGCACGTGGACGCGTCGGTGAAGGAACGGGCCATCGCCGCCTACCCCGGCTATCCCCGTCGGCGTGCGGCCGCGGACCTCGGCGGCGACGTGACGTTCTGGGAACCGTCCGTCCTGTGCGCGCAGGGCCACACGACCGTCGCACCGACCTACAGCTACCGGTACGACTTCGCACCCCGGTTGCTCCATGTCCTGGGGTTGGGCGCGACCCACGCGACGGAGATGTACGCAGTGTTCGGGTTGACCGGGCCGTGGGCGCGGCTGCTCACCGCACTCGGGGGTCGCCGCGGGTTGCGGGCCGTCACCGACACCGTCCAGTCGCACTGGCTGCATTTCGCCCGGCACGGGACCCCCGCACCCGGCTGGCCCCGGTACTCGCCGGAGCGCCGGGAGACGCTCATCATCGACGACACGAGCCGAGTGGAGAACGATCCGCTCGGTGAACGTCGACGCGCCTGGCTGGGGTACGAGCACCGGCGCTAGTCGGCGGCCGTCGCGGGCGGATTCGCGGTGTTTTCGTTCCACGGTGCGACCCACCCGGTTGCCCTACTCTCGTAGGGACCTGCATTCGGGAGGCGAGGATGACCGAGTCGAACGATCTCGCAGGCCGCACCATGGTGGTCACCGGTGCCACCTCGGGGCTCGGCCTGGAGACCTGCCGCCAACTCGCACGCCGCGGCGCCACCGTCGTTCTGGTCGGCCGGGACCAGGACAAGATCGACGCGGCGATCGCCGAACTGTCCGAGAGCACCGACCGCGACCGGTTGAACTCGGCGCTCGCCGACCTGTCCTCGCTCGACCGGGTACGCAAGCTGTCCGAGGAACTGCTGCACCGGTTCCCGCGGATCGATGTGCTGGTGAACGACGCAGGCATCGACGTGGGCCATCGGCAGTTGACGGTCGACGGCATCGAAGAGACGTTCGCCGTGAACTACCTCGCGCCGTTCGTGCTGGCGACGACGCTGGCTGCGGCGATGGCGCGGGCGTCGACCGCCGACGCCGCCGGGTACCGGCATCCGGCACGCATCGTGAACATCAGTTCGTCCGGTCATCGCGGCGGGCACCTCGACTTCGACGACCTCGACGGCACGAAGGACACGTTCCACGGCCAGCGTGCGTACAACAATTCCAAACTCGCCCTGACCCTGTTCACCCGCGAGTTGGCGCGCCGGTCCGATCCGGCGAGGCTGGTCGTCAATTGCGCCGATCCCGGATTCGTCCGCGGCACCACCCTCGGACGGGGTCTGCCGTTCGGCTACCAGGTGGTGGGGACGCTCCTGACGCCGTTCATGGCCGAGGTGCAGAAGGGGGCGGAAACGGTGGTCTGGACCGCCACCGCGACCGAGACCGGCAAGTTCACCGGCGCATACGTCAAGGGCTGCAAGGTGGTTCACCCGAGCAAGGACGCACGCGACGCCGACCTCGCCGCGCGGTTGTGGGCCGCTACCGAGGCACTGCTCGCCGACCGCGGTGCGGCCCGCCCCTGACGCCGGTCAGTTCGGATCCTCGAAGAGCGACAGCACGTTGCCGTGCGGATCCCGGAACCACGCGACGCGGATGCCGTCCGGGGCGCGCCAGGCCGCGTGCTCGTCCTGATCCATCCCCGGATACTCGGTGAACTCGATGCCCTTGCTGCGCAGCGATTCGACGACCTTGTTCAGATCGGCGACCTTCCACCCCAGCACCGTGTACCCCGTGTCGGCCTTCGCCTGCACCAGCGTGACCCGGAGCAGTGAACCGTTGCAATCGAGGGCCAATGCGAACTCGTCCCGTGAGACGAGCGTCAGCCCCAGGGTCTCCACGTAGAACATCTCCGAGACGTCCAGATCGGTGCTGGCCACGAAACTCACGAGCTCACCCTGAAGACTCATGAATCAACTGTGCCCCGCGCACCCGTGGGCAGGCAAGAGCGCGGGGTCACCCACGGCGGTATCCCGTGACCCGGGGCACACGGACGGAGGGGCGCAAGTTAACGTCGATTCGACAGGTCGTCTCGCACCGGAATGAGGAACTCGCGTGTCTGCTCCAGTTACAGAGAAGAAGGGCCCCCTCGCGGGCATTCGCGTCGTCGAATTCGCAGGCCTCGGACCGGGCCCGCACGCCGCCACACTCCTGGCCGATCTCGGCGCCGACGTGGTGTGCGTCCAGCGTCCCGGAGTAATTCCGCCCGACGGCCCGTACGACCAGATCCAGCGTGGTCGTCGCGTCGTCGAGGCCAATCTGAAGGACCCCGAGCAGGTCGAGAAGGTCCTCGGTCTGATCGAGCGGGCGGACGTCGTGATCGAGGGCTTCCGTCCCGGTGTCACCGAGCGCATGGGCCTGGGCCCCGACGTCTGCCTCGGGCGCAACGAGCGTCTCGTGTACGGACGGATGACGGGCTGGGGTCAGGAGGGTCCGCTGGCCAGCGCCGCCGGACACGACATCAACTACATCTCGCTGACCGGTGTCCTGCACGCCATCGGCCGCAAGGGTGAGCGTCCCGTGCCGCCGCTGAACATGGTCGGCGACTTCGGCGGCGGTTCGATGTTCCTGATCTTCGGGATCCTGTCGGCGCTGGTGGAGCGCCAGTCGTCCGGCAAGGGCCAGGTCGTGGACGCTGCGATGGTCGACGGCGCACTGGCCCTGTCGCACATGATGTGGGCGTTCCGCGGCCGCGGCGTCTGGTCCGACGAGCGGGGCGTCAACCTGCTCGACACCGGCGCGCCGTTCTACGACACCTACGAGACGTCCGACGGCAAGTACATGGCCGTCGGCTCGATCGAGCCGCAGTTCTACGCCCTGCTGTTGCAGGGCCTCGAACTCGACCCCGCCGAACTGCCGCAGCAGATGGACATCTCGGCGTGGCCGCAGATGAAGAAGGTCTTCGCCGAGAAGTTCCTGTCGAAGACCCGCGACGAGTGGGCGGCCATCTTCCTCGGCACCGACGCCTGCGTGTCGCCCGTGCTGACGTTCGCGGAGGCGCCGTCCAACGAGCACATCGCCGCCCGCGGGTCGCTGATCGACCTCGACGGCGTCACCCAGCACGCCCCGGCGCCGCGGTTCTCCCGCACCCCTGCCGGCGCACCCACCCCGCCTGCCCGGGAGGGCGTCGACATCGACACCGTCTGGACCTGACCCCCACGTGAGTGGCGAAGCGTGCTCCGGCACACTTCGCCACTCACGTGATCAGACGACGAGGGACGGTTCCGCGAGGTCACGGTCGACGGCCAGCGTGTCGTAGGCTGCCGCGATGCAGTCGACACCGCGACGCAACTCGTCGGATGTCCGCGCGTACGGGAGCCGGACGAACCGCTCGAATGCGCCCTCCACCCCGAACCGCGGTCCCGCCGCCAGCAGCACCCCGAAATTGGGGGCCGTCGCGGCCAGCGCAGTCGACACCGGCGCGGGCATGCGCAGCCACAGCGACATCCCTCCCGAACCGATGGTCGGGATCCAGTCCGGCAGGCGGTCGGCGAGAGCGTCGAGCATCGCGCCCCGCTGTTCCCGCAGCTCCGCCCGGCGACGCGCGAGGACGAGTTCGTCGTCGGACAGCAGATGCGCCGCTGCGAGCTGGTCCATCACCGGCGTGCCCAGATCGACCGCGGCCCGCGCCCCGGCGAGCCGGGTGATCAGCGCCGGATCGGCACGAATCCAGCCGACGCGGAGCCCGCCCCAGAACGACTTCGCCGCCGATCCGATCGTCACGACCTCCGACTTCGCGGCTCCCCTGCCGTGCGCCGCGACCGGCGCCGGTGACGGCTCGTCCAGCCACAGGTCGACCATCGTCTCGTCCACCACCAGGGTCATGCGGGTATCGCGCGCGATCCGCGCCAGTTCGGCCCGCCCGGACGCGTCGAGGCACAGTCCGGTGGGGTTGTGGAAGTCCGGGATCAGGTACGCCATCCGGGCCGCGGTCTGCCGGGCGGCGCTGCGGATTCCGTCGAGATCCCACGCCCCGGACGCCCCGCCCTCAGGACGGACGGGAACCGGGACCGGACGCGCACCGACCCTGCGGATCGCCTCCAGCGCGTTGGGGTAGGTGGGGTGATCGACCAGCACACGCTCCCCCGGCGCGGTGAGCACGTTGAGGAGGAGCCGCAGCGCGTGCTGAGCACCGGAGGTGACCATGATCTGCTCGGGCGAGGTCTCCAGCCCCCGCGCCCGGTAGCGGGCCGCGATCACGTCCCGCAACGCGCCGATCCCCACCGGCTCCATGCCATGAGTGGGCAGGAACTGCGGAAGCGATTGCAACGCATAGGCGTAGGCCTGCTCGACCGCCTCCGCGGGTGCGGCCATCGCCGCATAGCTGAGGTCGACCACCGAGCTGTCGGAACCGGGCTGGTGCGCCCGGAACATCAGCCCGTTCTGCCGTGCCCCCAGCGGCAGCGCGACAGTGCTGCGCGACCCCTGACGGCTGATGAGATACCCCTCGTCGCGGAGCACCGAATACGATGACGTGATCGTGGTCCGGCTCAACTCCAGCATCGCCGCCAGTTCGCGCTCGCTCGGCAACGCGACACCCAGCGGGATGCGGCCGTCGTGCACGAGTAAGCGGATCCCGTCGGCCAGCGCCCGGTAGGCGGGCCGCGCCGCCGACCGGCGGCCGCTGTCGTCCTGCCAGTTGCCGAGGTCCCTGGCCAGGGAGCGTGCACCGAGTACGCGAGTCATCATGCGGTCCAGTATCGACCTCTTGGCTATTCAACTCAAAGCCAGTTATGGCGAAGCTCGAATCCATGACGACACTGATCACTCTCGCGTGCATGGTCCTCCTGGCCGCAGCGGTCGCGCACTACGGCCCAAAAGAAGGAGGTAAGGACGTGTTTCGCCTCGAGCAGTTCCGGATCGGCGCCCCTCTCGGCGGGATTTTCCATGAGGAGCCACCGGACCCTGGCAGCAGGTCGAGCAGTCCAGATTCTGCTGACTGGACCTCCCCCATGTGAGTGCGAAAGTGTGCGCGGGCACACTTTCGCACTCACGTGGGGGTCAGCGCGCGGGCGGTGGCAGCAGCTGACTGAACAGCACCGTCCCGGCCGCGTCGAGGAGATCCACCCGCATCTCCGACGTCTGCCCGTCGATGAACACCTCACCGAAGTGCTGGTATCCGTCGAGCGGCGACGAGTTGGGTGCGGGCGGCGCGTGCACGAACACGGCCTCGGGACCGAACGTGGCGTCGAGGTCGTTGGGACCGAAGCCGCCTGCGTTGAGTGGACCGGAGACGAACTCCCAGAACTCGTCGAAATCCTTGTACACGGCGCGGTCGGGCGAGTACCGGTGCGCGGCCGTGTAGTGCACGTCCGCGGTGAGCCACACCGTCCCGGTGATCCGTCCCGCCTTGATCGCCGACAGCACCTGGGCGATCTCGGATTCCCGGCCCGACGGCGGACCGGGCTCCCCGTTCGCGACACCCTCGAACGCGGTGTCGCCGTCCGGGACCACCACCCCGAGCGGGAGGTCGTTGGCGATGATCTTCCACGCCGCCGTGGACGCACCGAGTTCCCGGATCAGCCACTCCTTCTGGGCCGCACCGAGAATCTGCCCGGCCGCACCGGTGTTGACCCCGTTCGCGTCCTTGTAGGTGCGCATGTCGAGGACGAAGACGTCCAGCAGTGGGCCGTATCCGATCTTGCGGTACACCCGGCCGTCGACCGCGTCGGCCGGCTCGACCGGCAGCCATTCGTGGTACGCCTGGAATGCTCTCTGCGCCAGCACGTCCACGTTCTTCTCCGTGTACGCGTCGAGGTCGAGCACCTCGCCGGGGTACCAGTTGTTGACGGTCTCGTGGTCGTCCCACTGAACGATCTGCGCCACCGAAGAATTGAACCTGCGGTAGTTGTCGTCGGTGAGGTTGTACGCGTACTGGCCGCGGTACTGGTCCAACGTCTGCGCGACCGCGCTCTTCGCCTCGCTGACCGTGTTCCGCCAGATGCGTCCGTCCGGCAGTGTGTCGGACTCCTTCAACGGCCCGTCCGCGTACACGACGTCGCCCGAGTGCAGGAACAGGTGCGGGTCGCGCGCGGCCATCGTGTCGAAGACCCGCATTCCCCCGACGTCCGGGTTGATTCCGTATCCCTGGCCCGCCGTGTCCCCGGACCACTGCAACCGGATGTCGCCTGCCGCGCTCGGCGCGGTGCGGAAGACGCCCGTCACCGCCTCCGAGGTGGCACCGTCGTCGCCTTCGAGGGTCACCCGGTAGTGCACCTGCTGCCCTGCGGGAAGCCCGGTCAGCCGCAACCTGCCGGTGCCGTCGGTGTCCGGGGTGAGCAGCCCACCCTCGAATCGCACCGGGTCGGTGAAGGACTCGGTGGCCGAGGTCTCCACGATCATCGTGGCCGGACGGTCGGACCTCGCCCAGACGAGCGCACCGTCGGCTCGCACGTCCCCGGCCGCGACGCCGTGCGTCAGGGTGGGTCGTTCACGGACCAGCGCCGGACCCGTGCTACCGGAGTCGGAGCACGCGGCGGCGGGCACGGCCAGCAACCCGAGTGCGGTGGAGCGAAGCAGGGTACGGCGGGACAGATACACGAAACATCTCCTCGGTCGGCGAGCTTCGAGGATGTCCAACCGTGGTCAACGGAAGGTGAACGTCGGATGTGGGAGGCATACTGGATTGGTGACCACAGGAATCGCCCTGTTCGACACGGCCCTCGGCACCTGCGCCATCGCGTGGCGGGCCGCCGGGATCGTGGGCGTGCAACTGCCCGAAGGTTCACCCGAAGCCACCCGGCAGCGGCTCGAACACTGTTTCCCGGATGCGGTGGAGCACCAGCCGCCGGCGCCGGTCCAGCGGGCCATCGACGGAATACGCGAACATCTGGGCGGCGCACTCGACGATCTGCGGTGGATCGACCTCGACTTCGAGGGAGTCCCCGAATTCGACTGCACCGTATACGATCTCACCCGCGCGATCGACCCGGGCACCACGCTCACCTACGGCGAGATCGCGGCGGAACTCGGCAAGCCGGGGGCCGCGCAGGCCGTCGGTCAGGCTCTCGGCCGCAACCCACTGCCGGTCGTGATCCCGTGCCATCGCGTCCTCGCCGCCGGCGGGCAGGTGGGCGGATTCTCCGCCGGTGGCGGCACCCTCACCAAGCGCGAACTGCTGGCCCTCGAACACACTCCGGGTTTCGACGACCCGGTGCTGTTCTGACTGTCGCCTGCGGGTCGCCGACGAGTTCACGCGCCAGCGCTGCGGCTGCCGCCATCCTGTCGCCGCCGGGAACCCGGAGGGTCCGGACGACCCGCTGATCCGCCCCGGTCACCCGGGCGCATCCCAGCACGAACGCCTGCCCACCGGCGACGATCGCCCGTTCCACGGCGTGGACGAACGCGTCGACCGTCGACCTCGGGTCACCTTCGAACACCCAGACCCCGAGATCCGTCGACACCACCGCCACGCACCCGCCGGCCTGCGACGTGTCGTGCCCGAATGCCTCCAGGACGGCGGCCGCTGCGTGGAAGCTGTCGTCCCACGGGCCGGCCGGTGCCCGGGTACTCGCTTCGACAGTCCTGATCATCGGCTCGAATGTATCGCAGTCACCCCGGCCCTTCACACCTCGCGATCAACGTCGCGATCCTCCCCTCTCCGATCGCGACCATGTGACGTGCGGCGAGAACCAATTCGTCGGCTCGGTCGTTGGTCAGTCTCCGATCGATCTCCGCCAGGATGTGCTCCAGTGTGAGACCCTTCGCCGCGATGACCACGGGAAAGCCGAACCGGGCGCGATACCGGGACTCCCGCTCGCGTAGGACGGTGAGTCTTCCGGCCGAACTGGCGACGAGTGCACCGTGCTCGGCGGCGGCATGGGCCGAGTCGGGAGGGTCCGAGAGCGGAAGGTAGTTCGCCAGCGCCGTCGCGACGTCTGCGGGCGTCAGGGACCGCCATGCGTCCGCGGCTGCTGCGAGAAGGTCCTCTCGGTCGGCGTACGGGCGTGCGGACAGCACCGCGGTGGCCCAGGTCCGCGACGGCGTACAGATCAGCAGCTCGTTCTCCAGAGCGGACTCGTCCAGGGCGTTGAGCGTGACAACGGCAGTGTCAGGCATGGGCGCTCGCACGCCGATACAGTGCGAGGCTTTCTTCCGCCACCCGGGACGCCTCCCCGGAGGTCAGCCACCGTGGATAGGACGTCACCGCCGTCACCGCGTCGTCCAAGGCGGTGCGGACGAACGCGATCTCCTCCGCGTCGGCTTCGAGCCCGAGTGACTGCAGGAGCACCTCGGCCATACGGTCGGTGGTGAGGCTGTCCCATACCCATTCCTGCCGACCGCCCACCACGGCGGGGCTCACGCACGACGAGACGGGCGGGAACACGTCGGGTCCCCCGGTGATCGCAGCGATGACGTCACCGGGCATGTGTTTGAGATGGGCATATCCTCCGACCACCGGCTTGAGCGGCGGCAGCCCCACCGAACTCTCGGACGCGACGAGTTGCGCCAGGGAGGTCAGCTGTTCGACGTGGATCCCGGTGTCGACGCCGTAGAGAACTTCGAGACCGAGGACCACCTCCTCCAGCGCGGCGAAGCCGGCGCGGTAGGACATTCCGGACACCGATACGTCGGGGCTTGCGCCTGCCGTCGCGGCCGCGATGGCCGTGGCGGTGCCGAGTCCGAAGTCGTCGTGCACGTGCATCGTGATCGGCACGTCCTCGACCAGGCGCTCCCGGAACGTGCGAACGAACAGTTTCATCGCCTCCGGGCCGAGACTGCTCGTCGAGTCCATCAGGTCGAGGCGCCGCGCACCGAGTTCGACGGCGACGTTGCAGGCTGCCACCAGATCGTCGAAGTCGCGGCGGCCCACGTTGGCGAGCGTGATCGTGGCGTCGCAGCCCAGCTCACGCAGGTACTCGAAGAACCTCTCCAGATCCCGGTACTGACGTGACCGGGCGGCGGCCGAGGGCGCCGGGACGATGCCCGGTGCGAACGTGCGCACTCCCCACTCGTGCAGTTGATCGACGGTTTCCGTCATGCCGACCTGCTGGTAGTTCTCTCCGTCCGACAGCAGGGTGTCGGCGTACACGTTGAGCCGGAATCCGAAGTCCCGGGCGGCGACGGCTTGAACGAGTGCCGCTTCGCGCGGCATCGGTGACGCTCCGCCACCCCAGTTGATGTTGATGCTTTCCTCCCGGACCCCCGCCGCACCGAGCGCCGCGGCGATCCGCACGAATCCGTCCATCGATGTGGTTGCGCCTGCGGTGAACAGCGTCTTCCGCAGCGTGCTGTCGATCAGCGCGAACGGTGAAGGCCAGTCGTACTGCGCCTGGACGGTGGCGTCGAAGTTGAAGGGACTCACCCAGTGACTGCCTTCGACGAGGTGCGAGCGCTCAGGAGTGATCATGCGAATACCTCTTCGGTGTCGTGGTTTTCGTGATGTCGGGGAAGGTCGGCGGGAAGAGTTCGGCCGGCAGTCTGCGCCGGTGGTCGCGTTCGCCGTAGGCCGCTCGCATACGTTCGAACAGACCCTGCGCGTGAGCCTGCAGCCGCGACTGGTCGGCGCCGAGGACGACGCCGTCGGCCATGACGGTGCGGCCTGCGACCACCGTTCGGCGGACGTCGCGGGCCGTTCCGTTCATGGTGAGGGTGCGGAGCGGATCGTCGCGGACTCCCATGGCGAAGTCGGCGAGATCGACGACGATGAAGTCGGCACTCGCTCCGGGCTGCAACCGACCCAGATCCGGTCGGCCGAGGGCACGAGCACCGCCGATCGTCGCAGAACGGATGTAGTCGGCTGTGGCACCCGCCGCGAGTGACCCGTCGGCCCGTTTGGCGAGATTGGTGCCGTAGTCGATTCCGCGGACGAGGTCCGGGGGAAACGAGTCGGTTCCCAGCGCGATGTGGACACCCGCCGTTCGGTAGCTGTCGTACGACTCCAGCACGGCCCCGTACCGAATGGACGTCATCGGGCAATGCACAATGGTGACATCCGCCTCCGCCAGGCGCCGCAGGTCCGCCTGCCGACCGCGACCGCCGCCCGGCGCGCCGAGATGGATGCCGTGGGGCACCAGCAGGCGCGTCTCCAGAAGTCCGGACGCCTCGAGGAGTTCGACGGGGCGCATCCCGTACCACTCGTCGAGCAGCGCCAACTCCACCTCACCCTGCATGCAGTGCAGTCGCACCACCGTGTCGCGGGCAACCGCCAGCCGAGCGGTCGCCGCCATCAGTTCCCTGGTCAGGGTCTCGATCCTGCAGGGCAGGAGGGCGCCGTGCACGAGGTCGCCGCCGTGGTCGGCGGCATAGTCAAGGAACCGCTCGGCGTCCCGGAGCCCGGCTCGGCCCCGTTCCTCGTCGAACAGCACCGACCGGCGTCCACCGTCGACGACGTTGACGCCGGACCGGTAGGCGGGGCCGAGGTATCCCCGGATTCCGAGACGCTCCGCGATCCGCGCGACCTCGACCATGTCGTCACAGGTCTCCGCCCAGCTGCTGTGAGCCTCGGAGGCGATCGGCATGAAGGTGGTGACACCGTGCCGAAGAAGCTGCGCCAGAGCATATTCGCGGATGACGGCTCGTTCGGGTGCGTCGAACACGTCGCGTCGCCCCGATCGGAAGTAGTCGGCCGACCACTGCTGCCCGAGTGCCAGTTCGGGTGTCGCCCAGGAGTCGAGCAACGCGTGGTCGATGTCGGCCAGCGCATCGAGGTCGATGAATCCCGGCATGATCAGGGCGTCGCCGCAGTCGATCGTCTCGTCGACCGGGCCGTCCCATCCCCGTCCCGCGTGCAGGATCCGCGCGCCCCGATAGACGATCTCTCCGTCGGAGACGAGCACGTGATCGCCGTCGCGATGGGCCAGGATGTGGGCAGCCGTCATCCTGACCACCGGTTCCGTCATGGCACCGTCACCTCGATCGGCTCGTCGAATTCACGCCTGTTGCTTCGCCATCCGGGATCGGTGAGGTGGCGCTCCAGGCCGGCGCGTTCGACGAGCAGTCGAGCGTGCCGGTCCCCCTCGTCCAGTGCCGCCGTCTCGTCGACTCCGCACACGATGCGGTCTTCCATGACCACCGTTCCCCCGACGATCACGGTGTGCACATCGGCTCCGGTCGCCTCGTAGACGAGGCGATGCACCGGCATCCAGTTGGGTACGAGATGCGGCTTGCGCATGTCGAGAATCGCCAGATCGGCTCGTTTGCCCACTTCGATGGATCCGAGGACGTCGGCCATTCCGAGGACCGCGGCCGCGTCGATCGTGATCATCTCGAGCAACCGGCCCGGTGGCAGCAGGTAGGGATCGTCGGCGAGAAGTTGATTGGCAGCCTGAGCGGCGCGGGCAGCCTGCAGGAGGTCGAAGGGACGCCGCGGCGACGACCCGTCGGTGGTGATCGCAACGGTGATCCCTGCCTGCAGCATCTGAGGGACCGGCGCCCGTCCTCCCGGCGCATGCCCCACGGACGTCCCGGTCTCCGCCAGGATCGCGACCTCCTCGGCGGACAGACCGGTGCAGTGCTGCAGGTGGACGTCCGGCCCGAGGAGCGCATGCTCCCGGTCCTTCGCTGCGAGCCGCACCATGCCACCGAAGGCGTCCGAGTGGATGCGGACACCCCAGCGCTCCACGGCTTCCCTGACCCGGCGCGCCTGGTAGCGATCGTCGTCGGTGAGATGGGTGGCGACGTCGGGTCGCGACGGGTGGGACGGATCGACCGAGGGGACGATCGTGAAGGGGGTCAGGAACACCGACGTGAGATCGCCCTCGTAGCCGTTCACCGTCTCGATCACCGATTCCGCGCCGGACAGCAACTCGTCGAATCCGACCTCGCGTCGACGGGGTACCCCGCCGGACCAGTGCATGACCGGGTGGGGCAGCGGCAAACCCGCCGGCCCGACACACACGACGTCGCGTATTCCGACCTCCCGGTAGGCGCGTGCGTGAGCCAGTGAGATCTCGGGATCGTCACTGCGGGGGCGTGATCCCATGACGCTGACGCCGCACGTCACTCCGGCGCGGACGCGCTCGAGCGCGGACACGAGTCCGTCGTGATACCAGTACTCCGGTGTCGCCGCGTGGAAGTAGGCCGGTGTGACGGTTCGCATCCAGAACGTCGGGCTGTCGCATCCCAGTGTCTTGATCAGCGAGTGGCCGGCGTGACCGTGGGCGTCGACGAGACCGGGAATCACCAGCTTGCCCCGGCAGTCGATTCGGCGGACGGACGGATCCGTGACGGCGAGGAGCGCGTGGCTGGCACCGACCGCACTGATGAGCCCGCCGTCGATCAGGACGGCGCCGTCGTCGATGATCCGGCGTTCACGGTCCACCGTCACGACGGTGGCTCCGTGCAACAACGTCGCGGTCATGCCGCCGTCCCGCGCGTCATCGTCGCCAGTTCGGACAGTGCAGCGTGCAGTCGCGGCGCCGCGGCCATCACCGGAGGCCGGTCGGGCCGCGCCCTGGCCGACAGGATCGAGAGTTCCCTCAGTGAGACGTCGCTGTTCTGCAGCAGCCACCGTTCGTCACACACCGGCATCTCGAACTCTCCGCGGTGCAGGTCGATCAGGACCGGGGCGCCGGATCCTGTGCCGTCGAGGATGCGGAAGATCGCTCCCCAGTCGATGTCGCCCTCACCGCCCGGGCACAACCGTCGCGCGAGACCGCGACCGGTGAAGGTGATCCACGCGTCGTCGTAGTGAATCCGGGCGACGTGCGGTGCGAGCCGGGCGGTCGCCAGCTCCGGATCCTCGCCTCGCACCGGCAAATTGACCGGATCGAGAGCCACCGCCAGATGATCGGAGCCGACGGCCTCGATGAGCGCGAGAATTTCGTGTGACGTGATCTCCTCGTGCGTCTTGACCGCGAGCTTCAGGCCCAGGCCGGTCAGCACCGGGGCCAGGTTTCGATACAACTGCGCCGTGGCGTCGAGTTGCTCCGGCCACACGAACGACGCGTCATAGCGGTCGTCCAGCGTCCCCACGACGACCTGGACGTAGTCGGTGCCGAGTTCACCGATAGCCGTCAACGCCTTGCTCAATCCCGCCACCAGATCGCCCCGCCCCGCTTCACGGAATCGTGTGGTCCGCTCGGCATGCCCGGCGGACACCGTGCCCAGCGCGCAGCTCAGCCGAACGCCGAGGGAACGCCCGTAGTCGGCAAGTGCCCGAAAGACGGCCGGATCGAGTGTGGACGAAATCGTGAACGGAGAAGCGAACTCCACGTGCCGCAGAGCGAGACCCGACGCCGTGCGGATGGTCTCCCGAGGGGTCGAATCCTCGCCCAGCGCACGCGCGCACGCACCGAGGTCACGGCGAACGGTGCCGACGTCGTCGCCGGCGATCACCGCGCCGACTCCGCGAGATTGCCCGCCGCGGTGGTCGATTCGACGGGAAGTCCGTGTTCCGCGCACACGCTCCGCACGTGATCCGCGCTGGACCTGATGTACGACACCGTCTCCGCGTAGCCGTACGGCAGCGCGGCATAGGCGGCGTTGTCGATCCGTTCCCCCGACCGGATCTGCCGGTCGTACGACTGCACCATGTCCAGGTACGCCGCCATCTCCTGGACCGTCAGATCGGGGTGGCCGTCCAGGAATTCGGGGTCGAACGCTTCGATGAGCATCGTCCGTCGGGGACGTGGCACGTCGTCGAGCGACTCGTCGTTCTCGATCGTGAGATTGAGCGCCGGATTCGCCGCCGCGAGTACCGGCAGTATGCGATGGAAGTCGACGACGCCGGTACCGCACGGGCGCATCTGATACGCGAGACCACCCTCGGTGTACGTGATCGCGGCGTCCTTGATGTGGGTCTGACGCACGTACGGTGCCAGCCGTTCGGCCGCCCAGACGGGATGTTCGAGGCGTTGAAGCACGTTCGCGGTGTCGAACACGACCCCGACCACGTCCGAGCCGACCGCCTCCACCAGGCGGACCAGTTCGAACGACGTGATCTCCTCGTGTGTTTCCAGGTTGAGGTGAATACCGAGGTCTCGTGCGATCGGAGCCAGTGTTCCGAGAAAACGCGCCGTCGCGGCCAGTTGTTCCGTCCACGTCACGTCGGTCCGGAAGCGGTCGTATGCCCAGCGGCCGCTGTACGCCGATTTGTAGTTCGCAGTGGCCACCCACAGCTCACGGCAATCGATTGCGGCGCACGCTTCCATCATCCGGCGGAAGCCGAGGACGATGTCACCGTCGCCGACGGCGCGCAGCTCCGGCGCCTCCGGGTTCGCGTAGGGATTGACCTTGCCCAGACCGGTCTCCAGGTACATACCCAGTTCGTCTGCCTTGGATCGGATGTCGCGCAATTCGCCGGCGTCCAGGGCCGGACTCATATCGAGCACCGTTCGGAAGAACAAGCCGGCCATACCCAGTTCGCCCGCGTGGTCGAGGCTGTTCACGGGACCCCGAGTGCGGCTCTCGGGAATCTTGCGTCCGTCTACACCAATTCGCATGTCTACCTACTTCTGTCAGGGATGATCGATGAGATGAAGGCTGCGGCCCGACGGCCCTCACGGCAGAGTCAGGGCGCCACCGGGAACGGTTCGCCCGGCGCGGGCCAGAACCGGGTCGGGAACCGGCACCGCCTCGAGTAGTTCGCGGGTGTATCGGTGACGTGGAGTGGAGAACACCTGTCGGGTGGGCCCTTCCTCCACCACCACGCCGGACCGAAGGACCGCCACCTGAGAACAGAGTTGCTGCACGATCGCGAGATCGTGTGCGATGAACAAGATCGTCACCCCGAGGTCCTCGTGCAGGGACGCCAGCAGGTTGATCACCTGCGCCTGCACCGAGACGTCCAGGGCCGACACCGGTTCGTCGCACACGAGCAGCCTCGGGCGAAGGATCAGGGCGCGCGCGATGGCGATACGCTGCCGCTGTCCACCGGAGAACGTCGCGGGCAATCGGGCCATCGCATCCGGGTCGAGACCCACCTCGATCAGGGTCTGCGCGACCCGATCACGCCGCTCCGCGCGGGTACGGGCCAGGCGGTGGACGACGAGCCCCTCGCCGACGATCTGTTCCACCGTCATCCGAGGGTTGAGGCTGGCGTACGGATCCTGCGCGACCAACTGAACGTCGCGACGAAACCGGCGCAGTTCTCCGCCCCGGAGCGCATGGACGTCGCGCCCTTCGAAGGTGACGGTCCCGGAGTCCGGTCGCTCGAGCCGCACGATGCACTTGATGAGCGTGGACTTGCCGGAACCGGATTCGCCGACCAGTCCGAACGTGCCGCCCTCGGGCACCGACAGATACACGTCGTCGAGTGCCTTGCTGCCGCGGGATCCTCCGAAAGTCTTGTTCAGACCTCGGATGTCGAGAAGGGGTGTCCCGTTCATCAGTTTCGGCTCCCTCGATCGAGATGACAGGCGCGGCGTCCACCGTCAGCGGTCGCCGTCATCGATGGGGTTTCGCTCGCGCAGCGGTCCATCGCGACAGGACATCGCGGATGGAACGGGCAGCCGGCGGGCCGCAGCGCCGGTGACGGAGGCGCACCGGGAATGGTGGTCATCCTGGCGAGCTGAACATCCAGCCTCGGCACTGCGGCGAGCAGTCCTGCGGTGTAGGGGTGCAGAGGGTCCGCGAACAGTGCGCGGACCGGGCGATCCTCCACGATCCGCCCCGAGTACATCACCGCGACACGGTCGGCGAGTCCGGCGACGACCCCGAGGTCGTGCGTGATCAGCAGGAGTCCGAGCCCTCGTTCACGGGTGACCTCGTCGAGCAGGTTCAGCACCTGCTGTTGCACTCGGACATCGAGCGCTGTCGTCGGCTCGTCGGCGATCAGAATCTCCGGCTCCCCGATGAGTGCCATCGCGAGGACCACGCGTTGCCGCATACCCCCGGAGAATTCGTGCGGATAGGCGCCGAGTCGTTCGTGTGCACGCGCGACCCCGAGTTCACTCAACACCTCGGCAGCCCGTCGAAGTGCGTCCTTCTTCCTGACGCCGCGTTGCCGCAGCGGCTCACTCACCTGCGCGCCGATCGTCTGCAGCGGGTCGAGAGCGCCCATCGGGTCCTGGAACACCATCCCGATGCGACTACCCCGGATCGCGGCGAGGCGGCGTTCGGTCTGCGCCAGGATCTCGGTGTCGCCCAGCCGAATCGAACCGCCTATCACCAGTGAACCGTCCAAACGCATGAGTGCGCGTGCCGTCACCGACTTTCCCGAACCCGATTCTCCCACCAGAGCCACGCGCTCGCCCGCCGCCACCGTGAGATCCACGCCGTCCACCAACCGGACGGACGTGCTACCCGGCTCGGTGTCGATGGTCAGCCCGGAGATCTGGAGGAGTGCGGTGCGCTGAACTACTTCTGTCGTCATGATCGATCACACTCCTCGTCGTGCGGGGTCTCGCCGCTCGTGCAACATGTCACCGAGCAGCCCGAAGGCCGCGGCCGTGATGACGATCGCGATGCCCGGCACGAGCGCAGCCCACCAGGCCGTCGACAGGTAGTCACGTGCGCCGGCGACGGCCGCGCCCCACTCTGCGCTCGGCGGCTGCGCACCGACACCGATGAACGACAGACCCGCGAGCACCAGGACGGTATTGCCGATGTCCCCCGCCCATTTGACGGTCATGACGTCGAGCGAGTTCGGCAGCACGTGCCGTGTCATCAGGCGCCATCGGCTGACCCCGAGGACCACTGCACCGTCCACGAACGGCGACGCCATCGTCTCGCGCATCACGCCGCGCAGCAGTCGCGCCGTGTACGGCCAGCCGGTGGCGATCATCGCGATCAGGGCGCTGCTCAGGCTCGGGCCGAGTGCGGCGGCGATACCCAGTGCCACGACGAGTCCGGGAAGAGCGAACCCGATGTCCGTCACCCGCATGAGAGTTTCGTCGACCCACCGTCCTCCGACGGTGGCCATCGTGGCGAGCACCGTTCCGATGAGCGAGTACGCGGCGACGACCAGAACGGCGGACAGCACCGACGACCGGGCACCCGCGATCGTGCGCCACAGCACGTCTCGCCCTTGGTCGTCGGTCCCCAGCCAGTGGTCGCTGCTGGGAGCGGCAAGGGCGTTCGCGATGTCCGACCGGTAGACGGATTCGGGTGCGACCCACGGACCGACGACGGCGAGTAGCACGATCACGGCGACGGTACCGACCACCACACTGTCGAGCAGTCCCCATCGCGATCGGCGTCGACGACCGCGGATCGCCGCGGATCGCCATCGGCCGGCCACTCCGGCCACTCCGGTGACATTCGCTGCAAGACTCATCGGACTCACTGCACCTTTCCGGGTGTGCGCAGCCGGGGGTCGTGGGCCAGCTGGAGCATGTCCACGATGAAATTCGCGACGACGACGATCACACCGATGACCGTGACGGTGCCGATGACCGCGGTGATGTCCTTGCGACTCACCGCATTGGAGAGGTAGTCACCGACCCCGGACAACCCGAACACGGATTCGACGAAGATCGCGGAACCGACCAGCATGCCGATCTCGATGCCGATGATGTTCAGAAGCGGTCCGGTCGCGTTGGGAAGCGCGTGCCGGGTCCACAACCTCAGGGTGGGAACACCTTTCGCTCGGGCAACTGTCATGTGATCGCGGCTCCGGACCCGGAGGAGATCGGCACGGAGGGCCCGGAACATCTGTGCTGCGACGGCGACGGAGAGCACGAACGCGGGCAGCATCAGGTGCTGAAACGCATTGCTGAACGCGGCGAAGTCTCCGGCGAGGGCGGCGTCGACGAGTGTCATCCCCGTTCGGTGCGGGACTTCGACGCCCACCGAGATGCGTCCCGAGATCGGCAGGATCTGCATCCACGAGCCCAGCACCCATTGCAGCATCAGCGCGAGCCAGAAACCGGGCAGCCCGAAGGCGACGATCGCACCGACGCGGCTGACCTTGTCGAATCCTCCTCGTGATCGCGCCGCCGCGACTGTCGCCATCGGGACCGCGAAGGATACCGCGAGCACCATTGCGAGAAGAACCAATTCGAGCGTTCCGGGCAGGCGTGCGAGGACGTCGTCGAGCACGGGCTGACGGGTGGAACTCGAGGTGCCCAGATCGCCGTGGAGCATCCGGCCGAGATAGTCGAAATACTGCACGGCCGCCGGCTTGTCGAGACCCAGCTGACTACGCACCTCTTCCACCTGTTCCGGAGTGGCGCTCTCCCCCGCGGCCACCTGAGCCTCGTCCCCGGGAATCACTTTGGTCATGGCGAAGACGATGGTGGCCAATCCGACCAGGGTGAGGAGCGCTGCGCCCAGTTTGCGGCCGAGAAACGCCGCCGGCGCCGTGACACGGTCTACTGCGCGAGGCAGGTCGAGTGTGGTCATCGGGTACTCCCTCACGCCACGCGAATCGCGGGAACCCAGACTCCGCTGCCCACAACCGCCGGACCGACACCGGTCACCCTGTTGCTGTGAGCGGTGGTCTGCCCCAGGGTGTACATGTTGACGGCCACCGCGTCGTTGCGAATATCCTCTTGAGCCTGCTTGTACAGGTCGCACCGCGCCTCGGCATCGGAGGTCTCGGCCGCCCGGCCGAGCAACTCGTCCACCGTGGGATTGCTGTATCCGGATTTGTTCGTTCCGACCTGGTCCGACTTGTACGTCTTGACCAGCATCACTCCGGGGTCCGGGTACTGCGCGAAGTCGGTGGCGAGCATCATCTGCGGAATCGAGTCGGGCGACTTCAGAGCCGACAGATAGTCCGCGTACGCGATGGGCTCGAGATCCAGCGTGACACCGATCTGCGCGAGGTTGGACTGCAGCAGCGTCGCTTCGCGCTCCTGCTCCCTGAAGACGGGCTGAAACTTCATGGTGAGGGTCAGATCGGACATCCCGGCGTCGGAGAGCAACTTCTTCGCCTGATCGAGATCCTGCCCGTAGGCGGGCATATCCGGCCGGCACGAGAACTGTCCGGGCAGCGGGCCGGTGGCGATGCTGCCGTTGCCACCCCGAATCGTCTCGAGGCCACCGGTGTAGTCGTACGCCATCTGGACGGCCTGCCGTACGGCCTTGTTCGCCGTCGGCCCGTTCATCACGTTGAAGAAGATGTTCGCCTGTAGGTTGACCGGCTGACTCTGCACCGTCACACCGGAGAAGCCGTTCAGCGCCTCGGCGTCGGCGTTGGTGAGCCCGAACGACACATCGATGTTGCCGGCCTTCAGTTCCGCACTCTGCGTGGCGCTCTCGTCGATTCGCCGATAGACGAGCGCGGCCGGACGCCCCTCGTCGCCCGCCCAGTAGTCGTCGAACCGTGTCAGGTTGTACGTGTCGGCACCGCCCGGGCCTGCCAGCACGTAGGGCCCGGACCCGGTATCGTGGCCCGCGAGATACGCCTGCCCCCGGTCGGTCCCCTCGTTGGCTTTCACCAGGGCCGAGTTGAGGACGTAGATCTTCGAGAGAGCGCCCAGGAACAGCGAGTTCGGTTCCGTCAGTTCGATCGTCAGGCTCTGCGGGCCGGTGACCGTGGTACCCAGGTATCCGGTCATCTGGCCGGCAATGCCCTGGCCCAGCGCCGCCGTCCGATCGAGCGTGTACCGGACGTCCTCGGCGGTGACTGGAGCACCGTCGTGGAAGGTCGCCGCGCGCAAGGTCATCTGGATCGATCGCGCATCCGGGGACGGGGCGAACTCGGACGCCAGCTGACCGACGATCTCGTTGTCGGCGTCGTAGGTGACCAGGGTGTCGTACAACGCCTGGTCGACGAAGTTCGTCTGAGCGTAGTCGGCGCGGATGGGGTCGAGTGTGGCGATCTGATTCTGGTAGGCCAGGACGACGGGCCGGTCGCCCGGTCCCCCGCCGGCGTCGGTCCTGGCCGCGCTGGTGCACGCCACCAGGGAGGAGGTGACCGCCAGGCCGATCAGCGCGTACCCGAAACCCTTGCGAGCAAGCTTTTTTCGTTCAGTGGACACGGGATTCCTTCCGAATGGAGAGGGTAGTTCCGAAGCTTTCGACGAAGTGAGCGGCGACCGAATTGCGCCACACTGCGCTGCCGGGCCGGATGTATATGGTCTACCAAGTGCGGAACTCGAGCGCCAAGCGTGGAGCGTTACATTCGGGTTAATCCCTCTGACCAGCACCATCGTGAAACGCGTCCAGTGGTCGACTTCAACTTGGTATGCCATGATCGGTTCATGACGGTGAACCTGAACGGCGAGATCGGGGTCGCGGAATCCACGACGCCGACTCTGGGCACGGGCGTGGCCGGCGGACTGTCGGACGTGCCGCTCCCGAAGCAGATCTATTCGGTGATTCGCGAGCGCATCATCTCGGGCGCCTACCCACCCGGCAGTCGCCTGCGGGAGCGCGAATTGTCGCAGGAGTTCGACGTCTCGAGGGTCCCGCTGCGCGAAGCGTTGCCGCAGTTGGAATGGGACGGATTCATTCAGATCCTGCCCCGGCGGGGCGCGGTCGTGACTCAGCTGTCACTACGTGACATCGAGGAACTGTTCGACGTGCGGTTGGCGTTGGAACCGTACGCGGCACGATGCGCGGCCGAGAACGTGGCTCGGGGTGCATCCATGGAGGAACTGCTGTCGACGATGGCGCGCACCGAGGAATTGATCGGAAACGACGAACCGCTCCTGATCCCGGCGGTCAACGCGCGGTTCCACATGGACGTCGTCGAACTGTCCGGCAACAAGCTACTCGTGTCGGTGATGAATTCGCTGATGGGCCGGGTCCACTGGTTGTTCCGGCTGACGTGGCACCACAATCCCGCCGTGTCGTGTGCAGCGCATCGGGAACTCGTCGAAGCGATCCGCAGCGGAAACGGGAGACTGGCGGAAGCCAGCGCGTTCGCTCACATAGAGCACGGGCGCAAGCCGACGTTGGAGCGCCTCGCGGCGTCCCTGCCGGCAACCCTGTAGGTCACAGCGCCACCTACCCGTCGCCCGATGTCGCATCGGTTCGATCTGACAGAACCGCGGTGACATCGGGCGACGGTAAGTGAAACGAAGAGGCGAGCGGACTACCGCACCACGTCGCGGCGGACGATGGTCTCGTCGCGGCCGGGGCCGACGCCGATGCAGGAGATGTACGCACCCGACAGTTCCTCGAGGCGCAGGACGTAGTTCTGCGCGTTCTTCGGGAGCTCCTCGAACGTCCGGGCGTGGGAGATGTCTTCCCACCAGCCGGGCATTTCCTCGTAGATCGGCTTCGCGTGATGAACGTCGGTCTGCGACATGGGCATCTCGTCGTACCGCACGCCGTCGACGTCGTAGCCGACGCAGATCGGGATGGTGTCGAGGCTGCTGAGCACGTCGAGCTTGGTGAGGAAGTAGTCGGTGATGCCGTTGACACGCGTTGCGTAGCGGGCGATCACGGCGTCGAACCAGCCGGTGCGACGGGCACGGCCGGTGGTGACACCCACCTCGCCGCCGGTCTTGGCGAGGTATTCGCCGTTCTGGTCGAAGAGTTCGGTCGGGAACGGACCCGAGCCGACGCGGGTGGTGTACGCCTTGAGGATGCCCAGCACCGTCGTGATCTTGGTGGGTCCGATGCCCGAACCGACCGCTGCGCCACCGGACGTCGGGTTGGACGACGTCACGTACGGGTAGGTGCCGTGGTCGACGTCGAGGAGCGTGCCCTGCGAACCCTCCAGCAGCACCGTCTCGCCGCGCTCGAGTGCCTCGTTGAGCTGCAGACGCGTGTCCGCGATGCGGTGCTTGAAACCGTCGGCCTGCTCGAGCACCTCGTCGACGACCTGCTGCGGGTCGAGGGCCTTGCGGTTGTAGATCTTGACGAGCACCTGGTTCTTGAACTCGAGTGCCGCCTCGACCTTCTGGGTGAGGATCTTCTCGTCCAGCACGTCCTGCACCCGGACGCCGACACGCGCGAGTTTGTCCTGGTAGCAGGGCCCGATGCCGCGGCCGGTGGTGCCGATCTTCTTGGCCCCGAGGAAGCGTTCGGTGACCTTGTCGATGGCAACGTGGTACGGCATGATCAGGTGCGCATCGGCCGAGAGCAGCAGGCGGCTGGTGTCCACGCCCCGCTCCTCGAGTCCGGCGAGTTCGGTGAGCAGCACTCCCGGGTCCACCACGACACCGTTGCCGATGACGTTCGTGACGCCCGGAGTGAGGATTCCGGACGGGATCAGATGCAGAGCGAACTTGTCGCCGTTGGGAAGAACCACTGTGTGTCCGGCGTTGTTACCGCCCTGGTAGCGCACCACCCACTGCAGGCGTCCGCCCAGTAGATCGGTAGCTTTGCCCTTGCCCTCGTCGCCCCACTGGGCGCCGATCAGGACGATTGCCGGCATGACGTTGTCTCCTACGGTCGACGTACAGTCGTATCCGACTGCGTGGTCCTGCCGTTCGTAGGCAGTGGCCGGGGGAACAGTCTAGCCGAGGGCACGGAGAACAGACCCCACAGTACGGCTGGGGAGGCCATGTCGGGCGTGCCACTAGGATGATCCGAAAGGGAAGCTGCGGAAATCGCGGCGGGACATCCGGGCGAGGAGTGGCGTTGACCCCCGTAGTGCTCATATGCGGCGACGTGCCGCTTCCCCTACCTCTGGGCTCCATTTCGACCTCCAGCGCACCTGCCGTCCCGGACAAGGACGACTTCGACGAGGTCTTCTCCAAACTTCAGGTGGTCGTGGATCCGCGGCTGATCGTGGTGGGCAGTGACGCCGCCTTCGCGGCCACCCTCACACGGTTGATGCGCACCGAACGCCTGCACATCGAGCTCGCGTACGTCGCGGAGCATCGTTCGGAGGCGACGGACGCCTACCACCTGTCCTCCGGCGCCCGCGGCGCCCGCACCGCGCTGAAGGGAACGGCCAAACCGGTCCCGCTCATCCGCGACGACGCGGGGATCGCGCTCGTCGGGTGCGCCACCGTCACGGGCCCGGACGGGGGCCCCCTCGTCGGCGAGGCCTACGTCGACGACACCCGGCTGTTCTCGGGGACGACGACGAGCATGAACGTCACCCCGACCCCCCGGATGCCCGGTCTGCGGGCGTCGGTCGAACCTCGCCGGCGCTGGCTGCCCCGCCGCTGGGTCGAGGGTCGCGCCGTGCAGCTCGGGTCGCCCGCCGCGGCGCTCGACCGCGACGGTGTGCCCAACCCGCGCGAGGTCAAGCGTTCGACGTTCTACCGCCACGACCAAGAGTGGTTGCTGGTCCGGTGAGCCTGCCCCGGGCGCGGACCACCGCGGTCCGTCCCAGTCCGGTGTTCCTCCTGGTCGTCGCCGTCGCAGTCGCCGGCGGTGTTCTCGCGTGGCGTGCCGAACCGGCGTCGGTGCTCGGCCACGTCGGGGTGTTCCTGCTGGTGGTCGCGGGATGGGTGGTGACGCTCTGCCTGCACGAGTTCGCGCACGCGTACACGGCATGGCGGCACGGCGACACCGACGTCGAGGTGCGCGGCTACCTCACGCTCAACCCGGTGAAGTACAGCCACCCGCTGCTGTCGATCGGTCTCCCGGTGCTGTTCATCGCGCTCGGCGGGATCGGCTTGCCCGGCGGCGCCGTGTACCTGCGCACCGGGCTGTTCTCGCCGAAGGTGCAGGCACGGGTGTCGCTCGCCGGACCCGCGGTGAATCTGGTGTCCGCGATCGTCCTCCTCGTGGTGATCCGCTGGTTCGGGCTGGGCGGCGACCACCTGGTGTTCTGGACGGGACTGAGCTTTCTCGCGTTCCTGCAGGTGATGGCCACCGTGCTCAATCTCCTGCCGGTTCCCGGGCTCGACGGCTATGCCGCGCTCGAGCCGTTCCTGTCGCCCCGCACCCGCAGGTCCGTCGACCAGTTCAAGCCGTACGGGCTGCTGATCCTCGTGGCGCTGCTGTTCGTACCGTCGATCAACGTGGTGTTCTTCGACGTCATCTACCGGCTGTTCGAACTGTCCGGTGTGCCGGAGATCTACGCCCAGTACGGCAACCGTCTGATGCGCTTCTGGCTTTGACCCGTGAGTACTTGTCAACCGCGGGCGGTTTGTGCTGTCTACGTAGATGTGAGACACGGGTGTCTACGTAGATGTGAGACAGATTTTAGGCGGGGCGGAGTTTGCCTTGGTAGCGCTTGGTGTGGTCGAGGTGTAGGTGGCCGATCACGTCGCCGTCGGTGGTGTAGGCGGTGACGTGGTCGTCGTCGCGCAGCAGGGTGACGGTCTGTCCGGCCATCTTTCGGCCGACGCTCAGGCGGGCGCGGGAGTCGACGCACACGGTGCCGGTGGAGGAGACGACGAGGGCGTGCACGGTGGCGTCGTGTTGGATCGGAAGGTGCTGTGGCCCACCGTGGATCGCCGCATTCCGCCAGGCCTGCAGCGGTGGCATCTTGACGGCGCTGTGCGGGCGTTCGGTGTTGTAGAACCGCTGGTAGGTCTCGCACAGTTGCTGCAGTTCGGTGGTGGTGGCCGCGGTGGTGGGCCGTGCGGCCAACCATTGCTTGAAGGTGCGGTGGTGGCGTTCGACCTTCCCGCAGGTCTGCGGGTGATACGGGGTGGAGTGGATCAGCCGGGCCCCGGCCTGCTCCACGACCCGGGTGAAGCCGGAGATGCCGCCCTTGGTGCGGCGGGAGGTGAACGCGCTGCCGTTGTCGGCGAGCACCAACGCCGGGATCCCGAAGCCGGTGAACGCGGCGGTGATCGCCGCGATCGCCCCGGCGGCGGTTTCGGCGTCCGCGACCCGGGTGGCGACCAGGGTGCGGGTGCAGTCGTCGAGGACCTCGAAGACGACGACCTTCTCGCCGGTGGCCAACCGGACCTGGGTGGCGTCGATCTGGTAGCAGTCGCGGGGGTTGCGGTAGCAGAACCGGCGGTACGACGATTTCGGGCGTTTCTTCGGTTCCGGGATCACCAGGTCGTAGCGGGAGAGGATCGTGTTGATCGTGGCCCGGGACGGGATGGTCCAGCCCTCGGCGGCCCAGTGGTGTTTGTCGGCGACGGCCTGCAGGTGGTAGGCGATGGTGTCGGCGCCGCGCTCGTGGTGGGGCAGGTTCAGGCGAAGCCGGACGATTTCGATCTCGACCGGTAGTGGGGTGGCGTGTGGGCAGGAGGTGGGCGGCGGGACCGGGTGGTCCACCGGCCCTCCTCCTCGATCCGTTTCTTGTGTCGGTAGGCGGTGGCGCGGGAGATCCCGTGGTCGGCGCACCAGCGGGCGAAGTTCCCGTCGAACATGTCGGCGCCGGTGGCGTGGGCGAGCACCAGCAGGGCGTGTAGCAGGTCCATGACGGCATCCGTTCCGGTCATGAACCAAGTTCACGACCAGTCAGGTGCCTCACACCTCGTCGACGGCAGCGTGTCTCACATCTGGGTAGACATCATCTGTCTCACATGTCCCCAGACTCAACAAACCGCGGGCGGTTGACAAGTACTCACGGGCGGGACGCATCCTCTTCGGTGAAGTTGGGGGTCAGCCGCAGTTCCGCCAACGGCACCTCCCGGTCGGGACTGCGGACCTCGACGCGCACGGGTTCGCCGGTCGCGTCGTCCGCCAGTCCGATCGGCGGCCCGTACTTGCCCTGGAGGTACTTGTCGCCCCACTGCATCAGCGCGAGCACAGCGGGCAGCAGGTCGCGCCCCTTCTCGGTGAGCACGTATTCGTAGCGGGTGCGCTGCCCGGGCTCCTTGTAGGGTTGCCGCTCGAACAGGCCCTCGGCGGTCAGTTCACGCAGCCGGGATGCCGCGACCGCCTCGGTGATGCCGACCCGTTTCGCGAAGTCATCGAATCGCGTGGTGCCGTAGTAGGCCTCGCGCAGGATCAGGACGGCCGAACGCGTGCCGATGACGTCCATCGCCTTGCCGATGGAGCAGTGTGTCGCCCGCCAGGTGTCGCGATCTGCGAGAAAGCCGTCCAACCGTGCCGCGTCCATGCACCTCAGCATAGCTGACTTGCAGACTCCATAGTCAGCGGTCACAGCCTCCAGGACAGATGCGAAAGCCCGCTGGCGTCGAGTTCGAGCCCGCGCGGAGTCGACACCAGCCGCAGCAGCACCTCCTGACATCCCGGGCACCGCACGACGACACCGGGCGCACGCGTGTAGACGTGCACGGCCGCCATCGGTCCGTCGAGACCGCAGAACCGGCACTGCCCGGTCGCCGAGGTGAGGTCGTGAACGAAGATCTCCGCGAACGGCCCGCCGAGAACGTTTCCGTCCTCGAAGTCGTTGCCCTGCAACGTACTCATCGACAATTCCTTCCTCCGGTCACGGCCCCGAGGGACCGAACCGCTCGGTCTTGATGTCGTCCGGCGAGTGCCCGAGCGAGAGCAGCAGGCGAGCCGCCTCCTCGACGAATCCGGTGGGCCCGCACACGAAGCAGCGCGGCGCGAAGTCCGCCGGCCATCCCCACGCCGCGAGATCGGCGGCACCGATCCGCCCCGCCGGGCGCCGCGGCGAGTCCTCGCGGGTGTGGAGAACGACCGTTTCGACTCCCCCGTCGCCGCTCCCGGGCCTGTTCAGCTCGTCCGCGAACAATTCGTCGGCCCGCGTCCGGAGGGAGTACACGAGCCGGAACGGCGTGCGGTCGTGCCGGAACCGCCGCTCGCGAATCATCGACATCAGCGGCACGACGCCCGACCCACCCGCGACGAGAAGCACCGGCGCGCCGCCACCCTCGCGCGGCGACCACACGAACCAGCCGCCGATCGGTCCGCGCACCTCGATCAGATCGCCCGCGGCGAAAAGATCGGTCAGATACGGAGACACCTCACCATCCGCCACCCGCTGGACGACCAACTGCAGTCGCCACCCACCCGGTGAACGTTCGGCCGGCGACGCCAGCGAGTAGCTCCGTTCGGTGGTGTACCCGTCGGGGCCGGTCAGGCGGAGATCGACGTGCTGCCCGGCGCGGTGCCCCGGCCAGTCCGGAACCTCGAGGACCAGGGCCCGCGCACTCGCCGTCTCGGGCCACGACTCGACGAGTTCCGCCACTCGCCAGCTGAGCACGGCGCGGCCCAACAGCTCACTGGTCACCCTGGTACCTCTGCTCCCGCCACGGGTCGCCGCGATCGTGGTAGCCGAGTTGTTCCCAGAATCCCGGGACGTCCTGGGTGACGAGCTGAATCGACCGAACCCATTTCGCGGACTTCCACAGGTAGAGATGGGGCACGAGCAGACGGGCCGGACCCCCGTGCACCGGCGCGAGCGGCGCGCCCTCGTAGGTGTGCGCGATCCACGCCTTGCCACCGAGGATGTCGGCGACGGGGAGGTTCGTGGTGTAACCGCCGTCGCATCCGACGAGGACGAATCCTGCGGACGTCTCGACGTCCGCGAACAGGGTGTCGAGGGAGACGCCCTTCCACGAGGTTCCGAACTTCGACCATCGCGTGACGCAGTGGAGGTCGACCGTCGGACGCTCCTGCGGGAGCTTCATGAATTCGGCCCACGACCACTCGTGGCGCCGGCCGGTCTCGTCGGTCACGGTCAGCGTCCACGTGTCGGTCGGAACGCGGGGCGTCGGTCCCGCCGAGAGGACCGGGAAGTCCCCGACCTCGTACTGCCCGGGCGGAAGAGAGTGCTCGCTGCGAGGCCTGCCGTGGAAGCCGGGGGTCAGAACAGCCATGCCTCACGTTAGGACCGCCACGGGATCTCTGCAGCGCAAACCGTCGATCCGAGGCGTCCGTCACACCTGACTTGCCATAGCCATAGTCAGGTGTACATTGCTGACTATGGCCCTCAATAGTCAGGTGCGTGAGAAAGTACGGCTCGGCCCACTCCTCAGCGTCCTCTCCGGCGCGTCGTTCGTCGCCAGCCTCGATCTGTTCGTCGTCAACGTCGCGTTCGGCGACATCGCGGCGAGCTACCCCGGCTACAGCCTCGGCGACCTCAGCTGGGTGCTGGGCGGCTACGCGATCGTGTTCGCCGCACTCCTGGTTCCGCTCGGACGCTGGGCCGACCGCGTCGGCCGCCGGCGCGGATTCCTTCTCGGGCTGGCGCTGTTCACGGCGGCCAGCGCGGCGTGCGCGCTGAGCCCCTCACTGTGGCTGCTCGTCGCCTTCCGACTTCTCCAGGCCGTCGGTGCGGCCGCATTGACCCCCGCCGGCCTGGGACTGCTGATCAGCACGGTCCCCGAGGCCAAGCGTGCGGGCGCGGTCCGGATCTGGGCCGCGTCGGGCGCCGCGGCCGCGGCCTTCGGACCCGTGGTGGGTGGTCTGCTCGTCGAGGCGTCGTGGCGCTGGGCCTTCCTGATCAACGTCCCCATCGGTATCGCCTTCCTGATCGCCACCGTCCGGTTGGTCCCCGACTTCCGTCCGACCGCCCGCGACACCGACCTCGACCTGTTCGGCGCTGTCCTGCTGACCGTCGGCATCGGCGCCCTCGCACTCGGGCTGGTCCAGGGGCCCGACTGGGGATGGGGGGACCCCCGAATCGCGATCGCGTTCACCGTGGCTGCCGCGTCCGTCGCACTGTTCTGGTGGAGCAACAGCCGGCAGCGCGAGCCCCTCATCGAACCCGCCATGCTGAAGGTGCGCACGTTCGCCTGGTCGAACGTGACCGCCCTCGCGTTCAGTGCTGCCTTCGCGGCCGGCCTGCTCGCGAACATCCTGTGGTTGCAGCAGGTGTGGGGGTACTCCGCGCTGCTGACGGGTCTCGCTATCGCGCCGGGCCCGTTGATGGTGCCGGTGTTCGCCATCGTCGGCCAGTTCCTGTCCCGCAGATTCTCGGCCGGAGCGCTCACCGCGGCGGGCAGCGCCCTCTGGGCGGCCGGCGCCGTACTCGTTCTCTCGTCCGTCGGGATGGAACCGCAGTACGCGTCGGAACTGCTGCCCGGCTGGATGATCGCCGGTGTCGGAGTCGGACTGGCGTTGCCGACGATTCTGTCGTCCGCCACCGCCGGACTACCGCAGTCGCGCGCGGCCACCGGTAGCGCCGTCGTCACCATGAGCCGTCAGATCGGAACCGTGCTGGGTGTGAGCATGCTGGTCGCCCTCCTCGGTACGACCGCCGGTTACGAAGACACCCACTCCGCATTCCAACTCGCCTGGTCGGCGGTGGCCGCGGTGGCCGTCGTCGCCGCACTCGCCGCCTCAGGGATGAACCCACCCCGTGAGTACTTATCAACCGCCCGCGGTTGACAAGTACTCACAGCACCGAAAGGAACCGTCATGAGAGACGCCGTTATCGTCGAGGCCGTCCGCACGCCGATCGGCAAGGGCAAGCCCTCGGGCGCCCTGCACGGAGTGCACCCGGTCGACCTCCTCGCCCACAGCCTGTCGGCCCTCGTCGAGCGCACGGGAATCGATCCCGCACTGATCGACGACGTCATCGGCGGCACCGTCACCCAGGTCGGTGACCAGAGCCAGAACATCACCCGCAGTGCACTTCTGGCCGCCGGATTTCCCGAATCCGTGCCCGGCACGACCGTCGACCGGCAGTGCGGCAGCAGCCAGCAGGCCGTTCACTTCGCCGCACAGGGCGTGATGTCCGGCGCCTACGACATCGTCGTCGCCGCCGGTGTCGAATCGATGGGCCGAGTTCCGATGGGATCCAGCAGCATCGGACGCGAATCGATGGGCGTGGGCTTCGAGCGCCGCTACCCAGACGGTCTGGTCCCGCAGGGCATCAGCGCCGAACTCATCGCCGCCCGGTGGGGACTGTCGCGCACCCAGCTGGACGAGTTCGCCCTGCGCAGCCACCAGAAGGCCGCGGCGGCAACGAGTGCCGGGAACTTCGCGAAGGAACTCGCCGTCCTGCCGGAGCTGACCGTCGACGAGGCCATCCGGCCGGACACGACACTGGAAACTCTCGCCGGCCTGCGACCCGCCTTCCGCAGCGACGTCTACGGGGAGAGATTCCCACAGATCGACTGGTCGATCACCGCGGGCAACAGCAGTCCCCTGTCGGACGGAAGTGCGGCGCTCATGATCACCACGAGTGAGATCGCGGGACGTCTGGGACTGCGGCCCCTGGCCCGGCTCCACAGCTTCTCCGTCGTCGGCGACGACCCGCTGATGATGCTCACCGCCGTCATTCCCGCGACACGCAAGGTACTGCAGCGCAGCGGGCTCGACATCTCCGACATCGACCTGTTCGAGGTCAACGAGGCTTTCGCGCCAGTGGTCCTGGCCTGGGCCGCAGACACGGGAGCCGACCTGGACCGCGTCAACGTGCACGGCGGTGCGATCGCGCTCGGGCATCCGCTGGGGGCCAGCGGCGCCCGGATCATGACCACGCTGGTGAACGCGATGGAGCAGCGCGGGGCCCGGTTCGGACTGCAGACCATGTGTGAGGCAGGCGGACTCGCCAATGCCACGGTGCTCGAACGACTCGGGTGACGCGGCGGTAGTCCGCCTCAGCCGTTCCGGCGGGCGATCGCGTCGCCCACCGCACGCAGCGATTCGCGCAGCGAGTGCGGCTGGAGCACTTCGACTCCCCCGCCGAGAACGGTCAACTGGTCGAGTGCCACGTCCTCGGCCTCGAGCAACAGGTCGACGGTTACCCAGCCCTCGTCGTCGGGCGGTCCGGGTTCGACGCGTGCGGCCTCCACACCGACCACCCGGGGCAGCCGGCGCCACGACGCGGGCGAGAGCCGCACCCGGCACCGGAATCGCAGGAGCGCACGATCGAATTCGGCCACCGACGCCGTCCACCACGCACCCAGATCGAAGTCGTCGGGCCGCACCGCCGGTTGATTCAGCACGGTCGCGCCGCTGATCCGCGACACCCGGTACGACAGCGTCCGTCCGCGGTGCTGCGCAACGAGATACCAGACACCGGCCTTCGCCACCAACCCCAGAGGGTCGAGAGTTCTTGCCGCGGAACGGCTCCCCTTGCGGTAGCGGATGCCGAGGCGCCGACCCTCGAGCACCGCCGACGCCACCACCGGGAGATCACCGGTGTCGCGCGGCCCGGCGAACCAGCCGGGGCGTCGACGTAGAGCCGGTCCCGCCACAGCTGAGCCCCGGCGCGCAGCGGGACCGGCAACGCCCCCAACAGCTTCGACTGCGCCGCAGCGGTGACGTCGCGAAGTCCGAGATCGTCGGCGATCGACGGGACGCCGAGCAACATCAACGCGGACGTCTCCGCCCCCGTCATGCCGCCGAGTTTCGACTGCCAGCCGTCGAGCAACCGGATTCCGCCGCCGGGTCCGCTCTCCGTCCACAACGGCACACCTGCAGCCGACAACGCCGTGACGTCGCGATACACGGTGCGGACCGAGACCCCGAGTTCGTCCGCGAGTTGCTGCGCGGTGGCCCCGCGGCTGCCTTCCAGACGAAGCATCACCTCGACGAGCCGACTCGAACGCATGCTCCGATTCTAGTGAGAATCCCTGACAGTAGATGTCAGGGATGGGAGAGCACACTGGTCCGCATGACCAATTGGACACAGTTCGAGACCGACGCACCCGACCTCGCCAAGGCTGTCGCCGCACGCTTCGAGGCGCACAAGCACCACGTGCTGGCGACGCTCCGCAAGGACGGTTCCCCGAGGGTGAGCGGCACCGAGGTCGAGTTCTACGAGGGCGCGTTACTGCTCGGTTCGATGGTCGGCGCCCGCAAAGTGCGCGACCTCCAACGTGATCCGCGATTCTCTCTCCACAGCAACCCCGGTCACCACACGATGGAGGGCGGCGACGCCAAGATCAGCGGCCGCGCAGAGGAGATCCTCGGGGAGCGGAAACTGCAGATCCTCGAGCACTACCCCGACGAGATCCCCGAGGCGGACGTCTTCGAACTCGGCCTCGACGAGGTAGTGCTCACCACCGTCGACGGCGACCATCTGTATGTCGATCTGTGGCGACCGGGTGCGGGCGTCACCCGGTTCACCAAGTGACGGTCACTGCGTGACGGCGAATCCGAAGCCGAGGGTGCACGCTGCCTGCGGTCCGGGCCCGTCGGGGTCGTAGGTTCCGCCGGGGATCAGGTGCCCGGTGAAGCCCGGCAGTTCTCGTTCGACACCTTCACCGTTCGTCAGCGGCCCGGACGTGCCGAGCGTCGGGGCCTGGCCGCCGATGTTGAGGTACGTCACCTGGGCGTCGGTCGTGGCATCTTTCGGCCCCTCGAACTCCCACTCGACCTGGTTGCCTTCCTTTTCGACATCGAGCGTCGCGGCGGGCTTACAGTTCGCCAGCGGGTCGGGCATGAACGGCGCGGCCGAGGCGGCGGCGGGTGCTGCGAAGAGGGCTGCCGCACCGAATGCGGCGACGGCGACGGGTCGTGCGAACGCTGCGAGAGTGGACATGATGTTCCCTTCCGTGAGTCGTCCCACGACGATTTCCCGCCGCGATACCGGACGAAACAGACAGGGCGCCTACCAGGTGACGTTCTCGGCGCAGTGGCGGCCGTTGGCGGTGGATTCCACCTGCACGGTGGCGTGCGAGAGCAGGTGGCTCTCGAGGACGATCCGCGCCGATTCGAGGACGACGGACGAGTCGGCGTCCGTGGTCAGGTGGACGGTGGCCACATCCATTCCCGTCGTCAGCGTCCACACGTGGAGGTCGTGCACACCAGTGACCCCGGGCAGCGCTTCGAGGTCGGCCTGCACCGATTCGACATCGACGTCCTCGGGAGAAGCCTGCGTGAGGATGCGCAGCGACGCGGCGGCCAGTTTCATCGCCCGCGGAATGACCCACAGCGAGATGAGGACACCGACGATGATGTCGGCGTAGGTCCAGTCGAACGCCAGCACGAGTCCGCCGGCGATGAGCACGCCGACACTGCCGACGGCGTCCGCGAGCACTTCGAGATATGCGCCGCGGACGGCCAGGCTGTCCTTGGAATCGGCGCGCAGCATCAGCATCACCACGAGGTTCGCGGCCAGTCCGACGGATGCGGTGAGGATCAGCGCCATGCCGGGAAGTTCGGGGGCGTCGCCGATGCGGGAGATCGCCTCGTAGAACACCCAGACCGCGACGGCAAGCAGCATCGCAGCGTTGGCCATGGCCGTGAGCACTTCGGCGCGGTGCCAGCCGAAGGTCCGGGCCGCAGTGGCACTGCCCTTGCGTGCCAGGAGAAGTGCGACGAGCCCCATCGACATTCCGACGACGTCGGTCAGCATGTGCCCGGCGTCGGCGAGCAGCGACAGCGAGTTGACGGTCAGACCGACGACGACCTCGAGAACCAGGAACGCGAGGAGGATGACGAGAGCAATCACCATGCGGCGGATCCGCCCCCGCGACGGACCTACCTCACCGCTGCCTTGCGTATTGCCGTGCGAGTGTCCGTGACCGACTCCCATGGGTAAGCCTCCTCCCGAGTTGTGCCGATCATATGCGTACATGCGCATATGTTCAACAGCGCGCTCGGGTGGTCAGAGCTCGGGACGATAGGCCGGCTTCTCCACGGTCGGCGGCAGGGTGGCGATCGCCGAGATGCGTTTCAGCCCCGCGACCTGCAGAAGGTCGACGGTCAGAGACCGGATCTGCGCGAAGACGACAGTGGCCGACAAGCCCGCGTTCTCCACCAGTTCCGGTTTCAATCCGGACGCCACCGAACGCAGCACCCGCGCCGCCTCGGCCTGATCGGGTTGCTGACCGGGGTCCGCGAGCGCCATCTGCCGGAGGGTTTCCAGGGCGTGGGCGAGTTTCTCCACCTGGTCGACGAGCCGTGGGTTGAGAATCTCGTCGTCACGCACCAGCGTGAGCGAACGCCGCGCAAGAACCCGGATGTTGCGCAACGCATTGTCGAGTGGGTCCGCGGCCGCGGTGAGTCGCTCGAGCCGGCCGCGGGTGTTCCAGTACAGCGGCGAGATTCGGCTGATCTCGCGGCCGCCCGCGAGGTGGGTCCGCAACGTGTCGATGGACGCCTGCGTTGCCCGCGCCTTCTTCAGAGCCTCCTCGATGGGCTTGTCGTCGTTGGCCACCAAACCGTCGGCCACCAGCTGCATCACCTCGGACGCCGTCCCGAGAACGTTCGCGGCGTACTTCCGCGCCCGCCCCACGGGATGTGTGGGAATCAGCGCGACGACGGCGATCCCCACCAGACCACCGGTCAGGGCGTCCACCATGCGGTCGATACCCGCGGTGCCGCCGGGAGGCAGCAACGTCGCCACGAGCACCGCGGAGTTCCCCGCCTGCATCGAGAAGATCGGCCCGCTGTTCAGCAACACCGCCGCGGACATCGCCAGCATCACGACCAGAGTGATCTGCCAGGTCCCGCTCCCGATGACGGAGACGATGAGGTCGCCGACCCCGATCCCGATCGTGACACCGGCGACCAACTCGACGGAACGGCGCAGGCGGGCGCCGAGAGACAGCCCCAGCGACACCACCGCGGCGATCGGCGCGAAGAACGGCGTCGGGTGACCGATCACCACCGTCGCCACCCACCAGGCGGCGCCGGCGGCGATCGCGCACTGCAGGATGGGCAGTGCCGACACCCGCAGTCGCTGGGCCGAAGTCCTCAGCCCGTCCCGGCCACGGACTTTCGCCGAGCTGAGGGCGTTAACCGACGCCAAGCGCTTCGGCAGCTCGGGGATCGCAGTCCTCGAGCAGATCGAGGCACCGCGCGTACTCGTCCGTTTCGCCGATCGCCTTCGCCGCCTTCGCCAGCACGGCTACGCACCGGAGGAAGCCACGGTTGGGTTCGTGGCTGTACGGAACCGGGCCGAAACCCTTCCAGCCGTTGCGACGCAACTGGTCCAGTCCACGGTGGTACCCGGTGCGCGCGTAGGCGTATGCCGCGATGGTCTCGTCGGCCTGGAGGGCCGCCTCGGCCAGGTAGGCCCATGCGATGGATGCGGTGGGATGGGCGGCTGCGACGGAAGCCGGATCCTCGTGGTTCAACAGGGCCGACTCGGCCTCGTCGTCCCCGGGGAGCAGCGTGGGCTGTGGTCCGAGAAGGTCACCGAAAGACGTCATGCGCCTATTGTGCCCCCGCCGCGGCGCCGTCACTGCGTCGGCCCGCGTCCGCGACGCGGGCCGTCGCGGTCTCCGATGACGCACGTTGTCGTTAGGCTGCCCCCAACGTTCATTTCTCTGCAGACCGAGGGGCAGCGCGTGCAGGACCCGAAGAAAGACGAATCGACTCAGAAACCGGCCACGGACGCACCGTCCGGCCCGGCAGCGGCAGGCACCACAGCAGGCAAAGGCACCGGCCGAGCCGACGCGACCGCGAAGCCCGCGAAAACCGCGCAGCCCGCGGCAGATGCCGAGCCCGCCGCGCCGAAGTCGCCCGAGCCGAAGCCCCCGCAGAAGAAGGCCCCGCAGAAGGCTGCAGAGACGAAGGCCGACGAGCCGCAGCCCGAACTGCCCAAGCCTCCCGCGCCACGCCCGCGAGCCGAGGCATCCGAGGCGGCCACCACCGCGATCCCGACGCAGAAGGGCGTGCCGGCCTCGGGCGACGCCGCGACGGTGAAGATGCACCGCACACCCACCACACAGAACCCGGCGGCGCAGGGGCAGGCGAAACCGCCGTCGGGCGACGAGACGGTCGCGATCCCGGTGACCAAGCCCGCGGTCCCGGCGACGCCGCCACCGCCCCGACCCGCCGCACAGGCGAACCAGCCTCAGAACGCGCGGCCCGTTCCCCCGCCGCCCGCTCCCCCGCGGCCGGCGCCCACACCGCCGAAGGCCGCACCGCAGCGGGTGCTGCCGCCCCAGCAGAGCGCACCGCAACGCGTCGCAGCGGCGCAGCAGCCTGCGAAGAAGCACGGCAAGGCGTGGCTGTTCGCCGCGATCGCCGCCTTCGTCATCGTCGTCGCCGCCATCGCGGTCGCCGGCGTGGTGGTCTACACCAACAACCGGGCCGAGAACTCACCCGAGGCGCAGGTGCAGGGAACGATCGACACGTTCGTCGCGGCGCTCACCCAGGGCGATCTCGCGACGCTGCGCACCAGCACCTGCGGCAGCCTCGCCGAGTACTACCAGGGCATCTCGGATCAGGATTTCGCCGAGGTCCACCAGGTCGCTGTGACACAGCAGAACATTCCGGTGGTCGGCGGCGTCGACGCCGTGCAGATCACCGGCGACACCGCCATCGCCCAGGTGAAAGCCCACACGGCCGCCAACCCCGGCGAGCAGTCGTGGCGCACGTTCAACCTCGAGAAGGTCGACGGCACCTGGAAGATCTGCGACCCCCGATAAACGACTGTGCGCCTTTCCGGTAGCGGCAGCTACCGGAAAGGCGCACGAGCGCGAAGCGCTTATCCCGAGACGGAACGTCCCGCGGACTTGAGGTCGTTGCAGGCCTCGATGACGCGGGCCGTCATGCCGGCCTCGGCCTTCTTCAGGTAGCTGCGCGGGTCGTAGACCTTCTTGTTGCCGACCTCGCCGTCGACCTTCAGGACGCCGTCGTAGTTGCTGAACATGTGGCCCACGATCGGGCGGGTGAAGGCGTACTGGGTGTCGGTGTCGACGTTCATCTTGACGACGCCGTAGTTCAGCGCAGCCTCGATCTCCGACTTCAGCGAACCCGATCCGCCGTGGAAGACGAAGTCGAACGGCTGCGAACTGTCGGACAGCCCCAGCTTCGCGGCGGCGACCTTCTGGCCCGTCTCGAGCACCTCGGGACGCAGCTTCACGTTGCCCGGCTTGTAGACGCCGTGCACGTTGCCGAACGTGGCGGCCAGCAGGTACTTGCCGTTCTCGCCGGTGCCGAGCGCGTCAACGGTCTTCTCGAAGTCCTCGGGCGAGGTGTAGAGCTTGTCGTTGATCTCGGCTTCCACGCCGTCCTCTTCACCACCGACGACGCCGATCTCGACCTCGAGGATGATGTTGGCGGCCTTCGCCTTCGCGAGGAGCTCCTTGGCGATCTCCAGGTTCTCGTCGATCGGGACAGCCGACCCGTCCCACATGTGGGACTGGAACAGCGGGTTGCGGCCGGCCTCGACGCGCTGCCTCGAGATCTCGAGCAGCGGCCGGACGAACGTGTCGAGCTTGTCCTTCGGGCAGTGGTCGGTGTGCAGGGCGATCGTGACGTCGTACTTCGCGGCGATCACGTGCGCGAACTCGGCGAGTGCGACCGCGCCGGTCACCATGTCCTTGACGCCCAGGCCCGAACCGAACTCGGCGCCACCGGTCGAGAACTGGATGATGCCGTCACTGCCGGCGTCCGCGAAGCCCTTGATGGCGGCGTTGATGGTTTCGGAAGAAGTGCAGTTGATGGCGGGGAAGGCAAAGGAGTGCTCCTTGGCCCGACCAAGCATCTCGGCGTAGACCTCGGGAGTCGCGATTGGCACGGCGGCAGTCCTCCATAAAGAGTCGATTTCGGCGCGCGCGATCAGCGCAGCGCGCGATGTGGTCCTAGCAGTATGGCAATACCGGTAGCGTACGTCTCCCGGTGGCTGTCGTGGCACCTCGATTCGACCCGTCCCCGCCCCGGCGGAAACACCATGACCTGCAGTATTCCGACAGTCGGGGAATACGCCGGTACGCTGAGGGCCGTGATTGTGCAGGCAGCATCGGATTCCGTGACCAACCTCGCGTTGTTGCCGGGATTCCTCGACCCCGTGAACCTCCTCAACTCCTTCGGCACCTGGGTGCTCGTCGGACTTCTCCTGGTCGTCTTCATCGAGTCCGGTTTGCTGTTCCCCCTGCTCCCCGGCGACTCGCTCCTCTTCACGGCGGGACTCATCGCAGCGTCGAAGTCGACGGAGATCGAACCGTTCGCTCCCCTCTGGGTGCTCCTGGTTCTGATCCCGATCGCCGCGATCCTCGGCGACCAGGTCGGCTACTTCATCGGCATCAAGGGCGGGACCGCCCTGTTCAAATCCGACGACGCGCGCTTCTTCAAGAAGAAGTACATCGACGAGTCGCACGCCTTCTTCGAGAAGCACGGCCCGATCACCATCATCCTGGCCCGGTTCGTCCCGATCGTGCGCACGTTCGCGCCGGTCGTCGCGGGTGCGTCGCGGATGAAGTACTCGCTGTTCCTCACGTACAACATCGTGGGCGGCATCCTGTGGGGCGCCGGCGTCACACTGCTCGGCTACCTGCTCGGTCAGATCGAGTTCATCCGCGACAACGTCGACGTCATCTTCCTGCTGATCGTCTTCGTCTCCGTCCTGCCGATCATCGTCGAGGTGGGCAAGCGCATCCTGAAGTCCCGCCAGAACGACGGCGCCCCGGCCGAGGACGCGCAGCCCGTCACCACCCCCACCGATCCCACCTCCTGAAACCGATCGGGGTAGCGCACTGACGATGGTCACCACGGCAGCAGGCAGCTTCGGGCCTCTCGTCTCGGCCGGTCCAGCGCTGGTCTGGGTCGTCGTTCTCACGTTCGTGTTCATCGAGTGCGCCGTGATTCTGGGCCTGTTCCTGCCCGGCGACTCGATGCTGATCACCGCGGGGATCGTGCTGGCCAATCACGCCTCCGGCACGGGGCACGTGTGGGCGCTGTCGGTCGGTGCGATGATCGCCGCCATCTGCGGAAATCAGGTGGGATACGTCATCGGTCACCGCACCGGCAACCGCATCCACGCCCGCAAGGGCGGGAAGTATCTCAACTACACCAATCTCCACAAGGTTAATGTCCTGCTGGAGAAGCACGGATTCTGGGCAGTCCTCGTCGCCCGCTGGATTCCGTGGATTCGCACGCTGTGCCCGCTGGTCGCCGGTGCGGCCAAGATGAACCACACCAAGTACACGATCGCCAGCAGCATCGGCGCCGTGTTCTGGGCGCCGGTGCTGCTGCTCATCGGCTTCTACTTCGGCTCGTTCCTCGACCGGGTGTCGTGGCTGATGCCGGCGGTGCTCGTCGGGATGGTCACGCTGCTGGTGATCGGCACGGCCCTCGGGGTGTGGCACTACCGGCAGGAGATGGCGCGGCCGCCTGAAGACGTGGCCGTCGAGGAAGTCCTCGACTAGTGCCGATGCACCACATCCCACGCGGGCAGCGGGTCGTCGAGGCGAACCCACACATCCGGTCCTGACGCCCGCTCGTCGTCGGTGAGCAGCGCCGGGTCGAGGATGCGCCGCGGACCGTCGAGGTCGAGGCGGACCCCGATGAACACGATCTCCTGCCCAGGTGTCTCGTCGGCGGACGCCCACAGCTGGGCCGGCTCGATCACCAGGTTCGGACCGGCCTGCGACCACACGGCGGCGAGGTCGGGGCGGCTCGCGATCCAGCAGAAACCCTTGCTCCGGAGCAGGCCGGTGAACCGTCCCAGCGCCCGCTCGAGCCGGGCCGGGTGGAACGGACGCGACGCCCGGTAGGTGACGCTGCGGATGCCGTACTCTTCGGTCTCCGGGGTGTGGCCCCCGGCCAGTTCCTCGGCCCAGCCGGGCAACGCGGCCGCGGCCTCCGGGTTGTACAGCCCGTCCCGAGAACCTCGCCGGGATCCACGATGCCGCGCGTGGTCCGCAGGAGTGTCGCGGTGGGGTGGAAGCCGTGGGCTCCCGATGTCACATCCGTCCACTCGAACCGAACGGATGCGACATCGGGCGCGAGCAGAAGCCGGCGCGCGCGTCTACAGGGCGACGGCGCCGGACGTGTCCGCGTACTGGCTCTCGGGGCGGGGCAAACCGAAGTGGTCGCGCAGGGTGGTGCCCGAGTACTCGGTGCGGAACAGTCCGCGCTCCTGCAGGATCGGGACCACCTTCTCCGCGAACACCTCGAGACCGCCCGGGTAGTACGGCGGCATGACGTTGAACCCGTCCGCCGCGCCCTGCGTGAACCATTCCTCGATGGTGTCTGCCACCTGCACCGGCGTCCCGACGACCACCCGGTGCCCGCGCGCACCGGCGAGACGGTGCAGCAATCCGCGCAGGGTCGGGTTCTCCCGCTCGACGATCCCGGCGATCACCTGCAGGCGACTCTGCTGGTTGTCCGTGACGTCGCCGGCGTCCCCGAACAGTCCGGCGGGCACGGGGGCGTCGAGTTCGAGGTGCCGCACGCTCGAGCCCGTGAGGCTCTCGAGCTGGGCGAGCCCGTACTCGGGCGACGTGAGTTCGTTGAACTCCCGTTCCAGGTCGCGGGCCTCGGCCTCGGTGTCGCCGAGGAACGGGCTGATGCCGGGAAGAATCTTCACGTGCTCCGCGTTGCGACCGTACTGCGTCGCGCGCTTCTTGACGTCCGCGTAGAACGCCTGCCCGTCGGACAGCCGCTGGTGCGCGGTGAAGATGGCCTCGGCGTACTGGCCCGCGAACGCGCGACCCTCGTTGGACGCACCCGCCTGCACCAGCACCGGGTGTCCCTGCGGGGAGCGTGGCGCATTGAACGGTCCCCGCACCCGCAGGTGGCGCCCCACGTAGTTGATCTCGTGGATCTTCGACGGGTCCGCATAGATGCCCGCGGCCTTGTCGATCAGGATGGCGTCGTCTTCCCAGCTGTCCCACAGCTTGACGGTCGCGTCGACGAACTCCCGCGCCCGCGCGTAGCGGTCGGCGTGGTCGGGGTGGCCGGCCAGTCCGAAGTTGGCGGCCGCCAGGTCGGTTCCGGTGGTCACAATGTTCCAGCCGGCCCGGCCGTGGGAGATGTGGTCGAGGGACGCGAACAGCCGCGCCAGATTGTAGGGCTCGAAGTATGTCGTGGACGCGGTCGCGATCAGGCCGATCCGTTCGGTGGCGGTCGCGATGGCGGTCAGCAGCGTGATGGGTTCGAGTGCTCCCGCTGCGCCGTGCTCGACGTCGCTGCGCAGGGCCGGGCCGTCGGCGAAGAAGATCGCGTCCAGCTTCGCCGCCTCCGCGGTCCGCGCGATGTCCTGGAAGTAGGAGACGTCGTACAGCCGCTCGGGCGTCGTGAGCGGGTGGCGCCACGCCGACTCGTGGTGCCCGGCCGGGTAGATGAACGCGTTGAGACTCAGCTGCCGCTGTTGATCTGACATAACGATCTGTCTAGCAGCGCCGAATCGGGGGCGACACGGTTAAGTTTCGCGTGATTCGAACCTATCGTCGCGGATATCCCGCCGCGGAGACCAGGTGCGCGGCCTCCATCAGCATCCAGCCGCCGAGCTGGACGGACATGTCGCGTTCCGGTATCCCGGACGACCGCACGGTGCCCCCGGTGAACGTGGCGATTCCCCCGCCCAGCCCCGGTAGCTGCGCCTGCGTGGTCCAATCGTGGCCGAACAGCGGCTGCCCCTCGATCTGCAGCCGGTTCTCCCAGGCCGATTCCGCGGAGGTCAGCACGAGCTGGGCGGCGATCTCCCGTGCCCGGATGTCGGCGGGCGATTCCCACGGCAGCATCACCGCGGTCAGCGCCAGATACCGCGCGAGGATCCCGTTGAACAGGCCCCCGTCTCCCCCACCGCCGCCGTCGATGACGCCGTGGGGTGCGAGATGCTCGTCGATGGCGTCGACCAGCCGATGGGTCCGGTTGCGGTGCCGCGGCGAACCGAGGCGCACGGCGAGTTCGGTTTCGAGGCCGAGCACGACGCCCTGACAATACGAGTAGACGTTCCTTTCGATTTCGCCGCCCGGGTGGATGCCGTCGACGATCAGGTTGGTGTGCACGTCCCGCAGCGTGTCGTCGATCCAGTCGGCCGTGGCCTGGGCGCGCCACAGCTTTCCGGTGCGGGCCAGCATGATCCCGGCGGGTCCGTTGGCCGGTGCGTTGTAGAAGTTCGAGCCCTTCCGCCACGGGATGCCGCCCCCGGCCTCGGGCGCCCAGGCGTCGAACAACTGGGATTCGAGCGCCTGCACCGCACTTCTGTTGTCTATGAAGTGCATTCGCTGGGCACGCTCGAGGGCGATCCCCAGCCAGGCCATGTCGTCGTAATAGTTGTTGGTCCAGCCCGACAGGTTCCGCAGACGGTGGCTGCGCGCCAGTTTCACGATGCGACGGCGACGCCGCGGCGTGGGGTCCCGTTCGAGCGCGTCCACGGCGCAGTCGAGCAGGTGGGCCTGCCACCAGTAGTGCCAGCTGAGGAACAGCCGCTCGCGTCGCACCGCCGGCCAGGCGACGACGCCCAGGGTGGTGCCCGGGAGCGCCCACAGCCTGCGAAGGTGCCTGCTCACCACCGCTTCTTCAGCGGCGTCCGCGCGCGCCGACCACGAGTCCTGCATAAGAGTTGATCTTGCCTATTCCCCGGGGGTTCCGCTACCAGGCACGGCCGAGGTCGGCGTGCTGACGAACCCACGCATGCATGGCGATTCCCGCGGCGACGCCCGCGTTGATGCTGCGGGTGGAACCGAACTGGGCGATCGACACCGTCATCGCCGCAACCTCTTTCGCCTGGTCCGTGACTCCCGGCCCCTCCTGACCGAACAGGAGCACGCAGTCGCGGGGCAGACTGGCCGTCTCGAGCGGGACGGATCCGGGCGTGTTGTCGACGGCCACGATGGTGAGATCCCGCTCACGTGCGAACTCGACGAGGCCGTCGACGTCCGAGTGGTGGAGGACGTGCTGGTACCGATCGGTGACCATGGCCCCGCGCCGGTTCCAGCGCCGCCGTCCCACGATGTGGACTGCGGCGGCGGCGAATGCGTTGGCGGTGCGCACCACGGTTCCGATGTTGGCGTCGTGGCCGAAGTTCTCGATGGCCACGTGGAGCGGGTGGCGACGACTGTCGATGTCCGCGACGATCGCCTCCCGCGTCCAGTACCGGTAGGCGTCGACCACGTTGCGGCGATCGCCGCCGGCCAGCAGTTCGGGGTCGTAACGCGGGTCGGCAGGGACCGGGGTGTCGTGCTCCTCGGTCCACGGGCCGACGCCGTTCGGGTTGTCCCCCCATTCGGTGGGACCCGCCTCGGCGACTTCGACCTCCACCGGGCCGGTCTCGACTCCGCTCACGACGTCAGAACGTCTTGTTCGAATCGGGAGCGACGGTGAAACCGTGCGACGTCTCGTCGTTGGTGCACGTGACGGCCGTGGCCGTGGTGCTGCACGTGTAACCGAGCTTCGCCAGCTTCGCCCCGGCGGGCAGGGCCGCGTCCGGTTCGTCGCCGCCCGACGTGTAGACGAGGCCACCGGCGCACATGAACGACGCCTCGCCGTCGTTCTCGACGCGGATGCCGTGACCCCAGTCGACCATGCAGTCGGCCGGGCGCGGCGGCACCGGGCTCGTCGACCCCTGGCATCCGGCCTCGGTGCGGTTCGGCAGCTTGATGATGCCGCACTGGAACCCACCGTCCGGGGACGTGAAGAAGTACGACTCGTTGTGCTCGTAGGGGACGTCGACGAGCGTCGTGGTCGGCGCTTCCGTCGTCGTGGCCGGCGGCGCAATCGTCGTGGTGGTGGTCGTCGGCGGAACCGTGGTCGTGGTGGTGGTCACAGGAGCCGCGGTCGTCGTCGTGGACGGCGGCGGAGCCACCGCGTCCGAGGACCCACCACACCCTGCGAGCATCATGGCCGAGCCAATGCTCAGACACACCAACGACACCCGACGCCACGCCATACGGCCACCTCCACACACGCTTACCTGCTGCCGACACTGCACTCTAACGGCAGTGCGGCGGCAGGGCCGCCTCGGAGAGGCCGGGACGGGCTAACCTGGAGGTGGAGGCTATCGATGAATCATCAGCGCATCGTGCGGACGGTCTGCTTCGTCACGGTCGGCTACGTCATCGTCCTCGCCGTCTGGCTGGGATGGTTGATCGAACACACCCCGCCGGCCACCATCCCGTACCAGATCATGGGATTGGTCGCCGCCTTCGGTTCGGCGCTGGGATTCGGGATGATGGCGGCCGAACGGCCCAGCCGCGCCGACCGCCAACTCGAACGGCACGGACTCGAGGGCTGGGCCCGCATCGAGCACGTCACTCCGCTTCGCCGCACCCCCGACAACGGCGAACTCACCGAACTGGACCTCCGGCTGACCGTGCCCGGTTCCGAGAGTTACGCCGGACGTGTCGTCTACGAGGTGCGGCGGGAGAACGCGACCCGCTTCGTGCCCGGCGAGACGATCACCGTCCTCGTGGACCCGCAGGACCGGGACCACATCATGCTCTGCCCGTGACCCGGCGACGCCCGAGCGCGAGCATCCCCTCGACGAGCAGCAACTGGCCTGCCGCGTAGCTGGCGAGGATCACGCCTTCGGCGCCGGCCCGCCCCCGTTCGCCCCGGATGAACAAGCGCCGCAACACGATCAGTCCGTCGGACGCGGTGAACAGCATCCCGCCCGCGCCGAGCCAGCTGCGCCGGTCGGTTCCCGGCACAGCCACATTCGCGACGACGTCCGCACCGGGCGCGAGGGACGGATCGGCCGACAGGGTCGACGTGGTGCCGAGCAGCGACCCGTACGCGGTCAACGGTGTGGCGACCTCCTTCGCCCGGCTGCGGAGCAGTGCCGCCGCGCCTGCCCAGCCGGCGAGCCGGGGAAGCAATGCGGGCGCGGTGGGCCGGGCGCCCCGGCGCAGCAACAGCGCGGAATAGCCGACCTGCATGACGGCGAACGAGGACGCGCCACGCACGAGGCGGGCGTCGTCGTCGGGATCGATCATGAAGACGTCGCCCACGGTCGCGGCCGTGAGACCGGCGAGGAGTAGTGCGACATCGGCGGGGTCCGTGTCCGTGCGCCGCCGCAGCACTCGGGCGGCGAGCGCGGGCGCGATCAGTGGTTTCGCGACCTGCTGCAACCGGTTACGCCCGGTGACGGCCCCGACGACGGTGGCCAGCGTCGCACCGGCGAACACCGCGTGCTCGACACCCCAATTGTTCTTCGACTTCACGCCTTCCTCCCACACTTGCGGACGTGCCGAGGTTACCGGCCCGAAGAGTGGTTGACTTGAGAGTGGACGCGACGGAGAATCCGCGATTGTGAGGCACAGGTGATGGCAAAGCAGGCGCGCGCGGCAGCCACCCGCCATCAGGTACTCGAGGGTGCGGCACTGAGCTTCGAGAAGCTCGGGTACGGCGGCGCGAGCCTGAGCGGGATCCTCTCCTATGCCGACGTGACGAAGGGCGCCTTGTACTTTCATTTCGAGTCCAAGGAAGCGCTCGCCTGGGCGGTGATCAAGGAACAGCACGCCATGGCGATGCTGGCGGCGCAGCGCGTGCTCGCGACGGCACAGTCACCGATGGAGGCGATCCTGTTGTGCGCCAAGGAGATGGCGCGCCAGCTGCTGACCGAGCCGATCGTGCGAGCGGGTGTGCGACTCACGCTGGAACTCGGTACGTCCCGCGGCCCGGCCACCGATCCCTACATCGACTGGACCGACACCCTCGTCGCGCTCGCGGGCAAGGCCCGGGAGGCGGGTGAACTGCGCGCGACCGTCGACCCCGTCGCACTCGCCCGGTTCCTGGTCAGTTCGTTCACGGGCATGCAATTGGTGTCCGAGGCACTGACCGGACGTTCCGACCTGTACGAGCGGCTGGCCGACATGTGGGCCCTGCTCCTGCCCTCGATCGCGTCGCCGGACATGTTGCCCCGGCTGCTCGAACTCGCGGCACTGCGCGACGACGTCGCCTCCTAGAGGCTCAGACCCCGGCGGGGGTGGGCTCGGGAGCGTCCGGTGCCGGATGCGGCAGATCGAGCGGGTGCGACTGCGTCGGCGTCGTCTGGACGACGGCGATCCGCGCGCCGTCCGGGATGGCATCGACCGAGCAGATCGTTCCGAAGATGCCGAGCCCGCCGAACAACGCGAGCAGGCCGTAGGCCAGGAACGTCGATGTGCGTTCGACGGCGCATCGTGGTTCGCGTTCCGGTGCCACCGTGGGGCGCCGTGCGTACGCGGCGCGTCGCTCTCGGGGAATTCGGGTCAGTTCAGCCATGTGGCCCTTCCTCGCATGGTCGTCGGTGCGGGTGGTGTCGGGTCGACGCTTTCGAGTCTGCCGCGATGCCGCCCGAGTGTCGTTCCCCCCAGGGATGGAAAGCACCCACCCAGGGTTCGACAGCCCGACGTGGGACCCCCGGACGCGAGTGGTTATGATCCACACCACACCCATCATGTACGCATTGCGATATGTACGCCCGCTCTGCGTACGCAGTGAGCATTGACCGAGCAGGAAGGCCTCATGACGACCACCGAGGAACCGACTCGCAGCGAAGACGTGCAGACTCGTCCCCCTCGCTTCGAACGACCGCCGTGGCCGCCTGCGGGCCCGCGCCGCCTGACCGGCGACCTCGGCGGCACCTACGCCGCCAACGGGCTGATCGGGCTGATCTTCTCCGCGACGGGTCCCGTGGCCGTGATCCTGGCCGCCGGCTCCGCGGGCGGACTGTCGCCCCAGCAGATGGCGTCGTGGATCTTCGGCGTCTTCTTCCTCAACGGCATCCTGACCGCCCTCGCCAGCTGGCTGTACCGCCAGCCGCTCGCGTTCTTCTGGACGATTCCCGGCACGATCATCGTCGGCGGCTCGCTCACCCACCTGTCGTGGCCGGAAGTGCTCGGCGCGTTCCTGGTGACCGGGCTCGTGATCCTCGCCCTCGGACTGACCGGGCGCGTGCGTCAGGTGATGGCGATGCTCCCGATGCCGATCGTCATGGCCATGGTGGCCGGCGTCTTCCTGAAGTTCGGCACCGACCTGGTTCACGCCGTGGGAACCGATGCGGCCGTGGCCGTTCCGATGGTCGTCGTCTTCGTCGTCCTGGCATCGCGCGCCGCGTTCGGCCGGTGGATGCCCCCGATCCTCGGCGCACTGCTCGTCGGGGCGGCCGCGGTCGCGGTCACCGGCCGCTTCCACCCCACCGGCTCGGGTACGCCGTGGATCGCGGCACCGATGTTCCAGGCTCCGCAGTTCACCTGGCAGGCGATCACCGAGCTGGTCGTGCCGCTGGCGATCACGGTCATCGTCGTGCAGAACGGTCAGGGCGCGGCGGTGCTGACGTCCGCCGGCCACAAGCCGCCGATGAACATCGGCACCGTCCTGTGCGGGGCCTGGTCCCTCGCCACCTCCGCCGTCGGAGCCGTCTCGACGTGCCTGACGGGTCCGACCAACGCCCTGCTGGTGGCGTCGGGGCAGCGCACCAGGCAGTACACGGCGGCCGTCGTCTGCGGAGTGCTCGCCATGGTCGTCGGCCTGTTCGCGCCGCTGTTCGTTCAGCTGATGCTGGCCACCCCGGTGGCGTTCGTCGCGACGCTCGGCGGGCTCGCGATGCTCCGGGCGCTGCAGGGTTCGTTCGTCGCCGCGTTCAGCTCCCGGCACACGCTGGGCGCGCTCGTGACCTTCCTCGTGACCGTGTCGAACGTGCAGTTCCTCAACATCGGGGCCGCGTTCTGGGGGCTGATCGCCGGACTGCTCGTGTCCCGGGTGATGGAATCGGGCGATTTCCGGAAGGAGTGATCCGTCACCGTTTCCGCCGCCACCACCGCCTGCCCGCCCGCCGCGGATCCGACTCGGGATCGACGGGCGCCGCCACCGGCGGCTTCCGCGTCGGCTGATTCTGCTGCCGCCACGTCGCGACGACCTCGTCCGCGTCGACCGGACTCACCGGAATCCGGGGACCCGAGGGCGCCCGCAACCAGGCGACGATCTGCAGGTTGAGCTGGGCCACCACATCCCGCACCGCCCGCTCGGACGGCAGCCCGCGGATCGTGTCGGGCAACCGCTCGATCTCCTTCCGCAACTGCAGCGGCGTGGGGAGCAGCGAGTCGCTGGGCAGATTCTCGCGCCGGAGGTAGTTCTTCACCCACCACAGTTCGTCGTCGACATCGCCCGCCGGAATCGGCTTGCCCGCACCGGGGAGATCGTCGAAGTCGCCGCGCTCCTGCGCAAGCCGGATCTGCTTGTCGATCCAGCTCTCGAAGCTCACCCCGGGAGGTTTGCGCTCGGTCACGAACGCCATTCTTCCAGGACCCGGATCAGCCCGCCTCGGTGCCGGCTCCCGTGTAGAACGCGGTCGTGCGATCACCTGCCGCGGTCGCCGCACCCTCCGGCGTCCCGAACGCGATGCTCGCGTCCCGCCACTTCTCGCTGCTCGCCGTGATGAACTCCTTACCCTCGCCGGTCATCGACCAGGCCTCGCTCTCCTTCGGGTCCATCGACTCCCCCGACCGCAGATGCAAGTACAGCCCCATGACCCCGAGTTCCCAGCCGACACCTGCCGCTCCGGGCCCGTACTCGTCCCAGAACTTGTCGTCGACGTGCGCCGTGTGCTGGAGTTCGAAGCGGGTACCCCCGGCCGGGTCGCCGGTGAAGGACACATCGATCCAGCTGACGTCGCCGCCGTACTCCCAGGTCGCGGTGAATCCGTTCGGCGGGTCGCAAGTGAGGATCTCGCCGCCGGCGTTGCCTTCGAGCTGGTAGCGACCGTGCAGGCGCAGCTCACCCGTCACCGGGAGGAACCACCGCGGGATTCGCTCGGCGGTGGTGCAGGCCTCCCACACTTCCTCGACGGTGGCGTCGTAGGTCTGACCGATCGTCCCGGTGCGGGCCTCGCCCGCCTCGAGTGTCCGGCTGCCCACCGACCGGCGTACCGCGTTGATCTGTTCCTTCACCTCGATCATCGATCGCTCCCTCGTGTCGTGTCGCTTCCGTCCTCGCCGGACAGTCGTTTCTCGCGTCGCCCGCGCGCGATCTCGGTGGCCAGTGCGTCGAGCCGCGGCGTCCAGAACACAGGGTTGCTTGCCAACGCGCCTTCTTCCTTTTACTGTGACACGGCGTCTCAGTTAACTAGACTGGACGTCGACGGTTCCACATCCGCCCAGGGAAGTAGCCATGACAGCGACAACCACTCAGCCCTCCGCCGCACCCGACGGCAGCGGAGACGAGCGGCACCTCCGCGTCGTCGTGGTCGGCGCCGGACTGTCCGGGATCGCCGCCGCGGTCAAGCTCGAACGTGCGGGCATCACGGACTTCGTCGTCCTGGAGAAGTCCGATCGCGTCGGGGGCGTGTGGCGCGAGAACACCTACCCCGGGTGCGGTGTCGACATCCCCGCTCCCGTGTACTCGTTCTCCTTCCATCCCAATCCGCGGTGGCGCAGCAATTTCGCACTGCAACCGGAACTGCTGTCCTACATCGAGGACACCGTCGACACGTTCGGTCTGCAGTCCAGGATCGCGATGCAGACCGAACTCCACGAAGCCGCATGGTCCGACGAGCGCCGCCGCTGGATCCTCGACACCAGCCGCGGCACGATCGTGGCCCAGCACGTGATCTTCGCGGCGGGGCCCATCACCGAACCGAGTACTCCTGCCGTCCCCGGAATCGACCGCTTCGACGGCGACATCTTCCACTCCGCCCGCTGGAACCACGACGTCGACCTCACCGGAAAGAGGGTCGCGGTCGTGGGTACCGGAGCGTCCGCGGTCCAGTTCATCCCCGAGATCCAGCCGGACGTCGAGGAGTTGTACGTCTTCCAGCGCACCCCGGCCTGGGTGGTGCCGCGCCTGGACTTTCCGTTCCCCCGGGTCGCCCAGTGGGTCTTCGCACGGGTGCCCGCGGTGCAGCGCGCGTTCCGGCGGCTCCTCGACGTCGTCCTGCGGACACTCACCCTGGCGATGCGCCGCGAACGTACCGCCCGGCTCCTCAACCCCCTCGGTACCCGCTGGCTCGCCAGGCAGGTGCCGGACCCGGCACTTCGCGCGGCCCTGACACCGAACTTCACGCTGGGGTGCAAACGCCTCCTGCTGTCCAACACGTATCTCCCGGCACTGACGAAGAGCAACGTCGAGCTGATTCCGCACGCCCTCGCCGAGGTCGACGGTCGCGTGGTCGTCGGAGCCGACGGCACCCGCCGCGAGGTCGACGTCATCATCTTCGGCACCGGCTTCGACGTGAGTCATCCGCCGATCGCGAGCCGGATCCGCGGACGCGACGGAACACTGCTGTCCGCGAAGTGGTCGAAGAGCCCCGAGGCCTACCTGGCCACCACGACCCCCGGCGCACCGAACGCCTACATCATGCTCGGCCCGAACATCCTGGTGTACAACTCGTTTCTCGGACTGGCCGAGACCCAGCTCGACTACGTGATCGACGGACTCACCAAGGCGGAGCGGCAGGGTATCGAAGTGCTCGAGGTGCGCGCTCAGCCGTTCCGCCGGTTCAACGACGCGGTGCAGAAGGGTCTGGAGCCGACCGTCTTCAACAATGGCGGTTGCAGTAGCTACTACCTCGACGCCGACGGCAGGAACTTCGCGGCCTGGCCCTGGTCCACCGGGTCCCTGCGCCGTCGCCTCGCCCGGTTCGACCTAGAGAACTACGCCATCCGGCCGTACCGGACAGAACAGTCCCCCGCCCTCCACCCCTCAGGAAAGTCACGATGATCGAGATCCATCACACTGCCCTCGCCGGCGCACCGGTCGCGGCCGCGTTCGACTACGTGGACGACTATCGCCACGTCCCGTCCTGGATGTTCGGGATCACGAAGTTCGATCCGATCGGCGACCAGGATCGGGGACTCGGCGCGGTCTACGACGCCGCGATGAAGGTCGGCCCCAAGACTCTCGGCTCCGTGGTGAAGGTCACCGGATGGGAACGCAATTCGGTGATCGAGCTCGAATCGATCGACGGCCTGTACACCCGGTCGCGGTGGCAGTTCGAGGCGGTCGGCGAAACCGAGGCCCGCCTGACGGTCGACTTCCACTACGACCTACCCGGCGGACTCGCAGGTAAGGCGCTCGGCAAGATCATCGAGCCCTTCGTCGCGCAGGCGATCCGCCACACCGACGCCACCCTGCGGCGCCAGGTCGAACAGGGCGCGAAGCACTCGTCCTGACCTTCGCGGCCCGCACCCCTCCGTCTCGATGCCGGGGGCGGATGCGGGCCGCGCGGCGCTTCATCGGGTTTACATAGTTAGTTAGCCTATGTAATGTGTTTGCCATGGACGACGACACGCGGCTGCAGAGCCTGCTCGTCGACTTGGTCACGAATTCTCACCGATTCACCAGGCTCGCGAGCTCCTTCGGATCCGAGGCTCACCCCCGGCCGTGGACACGTGCCCTCGCCCTGCTCGACGACCACGGCGAGCTACGCATCAGCGAGTTCGCCCGCATCGACCGTTGCTCGCAACCGTCCGCGACCGCACTGCTCCAGAAGCTGGCCGATCGCGGATACGTGGCCCGCCGCCCCGATCCGGAGGACGCCCGGGCAGTCCGGGTATCCATCACGGATCTGGGACGCGAATGGCTGACCGTGTCCCGCAACGAGATCGCGGGTGCACTCGCCCCGCACTTCGCCGACCTCGAGCCCGAGCAACTCGAACGACTGACGCAGGGCCTGTCGGAACTGCGCTCGATCGTCAAGTCGTCGGCCCGCTCCTGACAACCCATCCACACCCCGACGTACATCGAAGGAGGTGGCCGTGAGCACCACGACCGCAACCGTCACGAACAGCACATCCAGCGAGGCGCCGCCGAGTCTCCTCCACCAGCCGAAGTCGGTGTGGGCCGTCGCCTTCGCCAGCGTCATCGCGTTCATGGGCATCGGGCTCGTCGACCCCATCCTCAAGCCGATCGGCGAGCAACTGGACGCGACACCGTCCCAGGTGTCGCTGCTGTTCACCAGCTACATGCTGGTCACCGGTGTCGCGATGCTCATCACCGGCGTGGTGTCGAGCCGGATCGGCGCCAAGAAGACGCTCCTCACCGGGCTTGCCGTCATCGTCGTGTTCGCGGCGCTGGCAGGAAGCTCCGGCACCATCGGCCAGATCGTCGGCTTCCGCGCCGGCTGGGGACTGGGCAACGCCCTGTTCATCGCCACCGCGCTCGCCGCCATCGTCGGCGCGGCCAGCGGCGGCGTCGCGCGGGCAATCATCCTCTACGAGGCCGCGCTGGGCATCGGCATCGCCGTCGGCCCTCTGGTCGGTGGTGTCCTCGGCAACATCAGCTGGCGCGCACCGTTCTTCGGCGTCGCAGCCCTGATGGCCGTCGCGTTCATCCTCATCGTCGTGATGCTGCCGTCCGCACCCAAGCCGGAGCACCGCACGTCGATCGCCGCGCCGTTCCTCGCCCTGCGCCACCGCGGCCTGCTCACCGTCGCGATCACCGCGCTGCTCTACAACTACGGCTTCTTCACACTGCTCGCGTACACACCGTTCCCCCTCGACATGGGCACGTACTCGATCGGATTCATCTTCTTCGGATGGGGTCTCGCGCTGGCCGTCGCGTCGGTGTTCCTCGCCCCGCGCCTGCAGCGGCGCTTCGGCACCCTGCCGATGATGATGGTCGCCCTCGCGCTGTTCGCGCTCGATCTCGCCATGATGGCCGCGTTCACCGACAACAAGACCGTGCTCGTCGTCGGTGTCGTGCTCGCCGGGCTCTTCCTCGGCGTCAACAACACGCTCATCACCGAGACCGTAATGATCTCCGCCCCCGTCGAGCGGTCGACGGCGTCCGCGGCGTACAGCTTCGTCCGCTTCGTCGGCGGCGCCGCCGCACCGTGGGTCGCGGGCAAGCTCGGTGAGAGCAACATCCACATGCCGTTCTGGGTCGGCGCCGTGTGCACGGCCGCCGCGATCATCGTGCTCGCGACCGGCCGCAAGGTCCTCGCCCACGTCGACGAGCACGATCCCGAACCGCACAGCGTCGAGGAGGCATTGGCCGTCACGGCCGCCGACGCCGACTGATACCCCCACGTGAGTGGCGAAGTGTGCTCCGGCACGCTTCGCCACTCACGTGTGTGGTCAGAGGTTCAGGTCGGGGAGGCCGAGGAGCGAACGGTACTCGAGACCCTCGGCCGCGATCACCTCGTCGGCACCGGTCGCGCGGTCGACGACGGTCGCGACACCGACGACGATCGCCCCGACGTCACGCAACGCCTTCACCGCCGTGAGCGGAGAGTTGCCCGTGGTGGTGGTGTCCTCGACGACGAGGACGCGCTTGCCGACGACGTCCGGTCCCTCGATCTGCCGCTGCATGCCGTGCGCCTTCGCAGCCTTGCGCACGACGAACGAATCGATCGGCCTGCCCGGAGCGTGCATCACGGCCATCGCCACCGGGTCGGCGCCCATCGTCAGCCCGCCGACGGCGTCGAAATCCCAGTCCGCCACCAGTTCACGCAGCAGCTTCCCGATCAGCGGGCCCGCCTCGTGATGCAGCGTGGCGCGGCGAAGGTCCACGTAGTAGTCGGCTTCCTTGCCCGAAGACAACGTCACCTTGCCGTGCACAACAGCCAGCTCACGCACCAACGCGGCCAGATCCTCGCGATCACTCATGCCCGAAACCCTACCCACCTCTACGTGCGGGCACGCCCCCGGCCGAACACGTTGGTCAGCCGCCGGACCAGACTCTTCGGGACGAGCCGACCGGCGGTCGTCAGCACCTTGTACTGGAGGCCGGGAATGCTCACGACCTTGCCGTCCTCGAGATCGGCCAGCGACGCCGCGACCACCTGGTCGACGCTCAGCCACATCGGCTTCGGAATCGAACTCATCTCGATGCCCGCGCGCTCGTGGAACTCGGTGCGGATGAATCCCGGGCACAGCGCCTGGATCCGCACACCCGTGCCGCCCAGCCCGTTCGCCAATCCCTCGGAGAACGAGATCACGTACGCCTTGCTCGCCGAATAGGTCGATCCCCGCCCGGACAGCAGTCCGGCGACACTCGCCACGTTGATGACGGTGCCGTTCGCCGACGCGATCATGGTGGGCAGCGCCGCGCGGGTCAGCTGCATGACGGCGGTGACGTTCACGTCCAACTGCGATTGCAGCAACTCCGGCGTCGCGGTCCAGAATTCCCCCGAGGTGCCGAATCCGGCATTGTTGACCAGCACCTCGACACCCTTCCCGAGGCGCTGCGCCACTTCCTCACGCCCGGACACCGTCGCCAGGTCGGCCTGCAGGATCTCGGACTCGGTGTCGAACAACGCCTTCATTTCGTCGGCGAGGGCGTGCAGCCGGGTCTCGTCACGCGCGACGAGCACGAGGTCGTAACCGAGAGACGCGAACTTCCTCGCGAAACCGGCACCGAGACCCGACGTCGGGCCGGTGACGAGGGCAACGGGTCGGGCGGAACTGGAGGGCGTCGACATACCGGTGACGGTAGCAAGGCGCTGCGCGCCTGTGCGCGGTTAGCGAGTCCCAGGACTCGTCACGCACTCACGGGCGCGGAGCGCCTGGAGCCGGCGGGCGAGGAGCGCCTGGAGCCGGCGGGCGGGGAGCGCCGGGGGTCTGCTGCCGGGGAGACGCCGGACGCGCCGGACGCGCCTCGGCGGGAGCACCTTCCCGCAGTCGCGGCCGGCTCGGGTCGTGGTGGCCGCGGTCGAGTCCCCGCGGCTCGGTGACCGGGGGCAGGACGTGCAGGATGCCGGACAGCCGGGCGACGGCCTCGATGGCCGAATCCCACTCGCGTCCGCTGCTGCCGATGGGCAGCGAACCGAGGGTCCATTCGCCCTCGCTCCACAGCATGTTCACGTGCGGCGGCACCGACTCGGTGAACGCGACCATGCGCTGATCGCAAACCCTGCGGGCGATTTCGAGGTCGGTGGCGAACACGACTCGCGGTCCGATGGCACCGAGGAGTTCGAGATCCGAGTCCTTCGGCGGCGGGGTCGACTTGAGGCGCAGGTCGATGTCGACGTCCGAGCCCACCCGGCGGCGCACGGCGACGATGGTCGCGGTCTCCTCGAGGTCGAACAGAATGAACGACTCGCCCCGGCGTTCGCCTTTCACCACATCGATGGCGCTGAGGTACTCCTGCTTGGCCAGCGCGGCGCGATGGAACTGGCCGGGCAGTTTCTCTTCGACGTTGTCGTACGTGTAGCCCTGGGCCTTGGCCCAGATCTGCCGCACACGACCTGTCTGATCACGACGCGAGCGATCGAAATAGAGCAGTGCGCACGCGCCTGCGAGTGCGATCAACGCCAGTACGAACCACATTCCCGTCATCGGTGATCAGCCTAGCGAGTCGACGCCGTTACGAGGCGAAGCGGTACCCGGACACCCCGTGTCGGTTTTGCCCGGACCCATCGTCTCAGTTACCGCCGAGCTTCGGCAGCTCGGTACTGATGATCGTCTCGGCCATCATCGTGCCGTTCTCGACCTTCGTCCCCTGCACCATGACGGTGAATCCGGGCTTCAGATCGGCGACCGTGGTGCCGTCGAGTGCGATCACGTTGGTCTGCGCGTTGGTCTGGACCGTCAACTGGGAACCGCCGAGTGCGTCGAGGGTGAGTGTGGAGCCGTCGTTGGCGCTGATCGTTCCGAACGCGGCGCCGGCAGCGCCGATGGCCTCGCCGATTCCGCCGGGGAGTTGATCGAGCGGCGACTCCGACGTCGTCGACGGCGGCGGGGCCGTCGTCTTCGGCGGCGCGGTGGTCGAGGGCGGACGGGACGTGGTCGGGCCCGCCGCGGTAGTGCTCGACGAGTTGTTCGGCGCGGTCGTGACGAGGGCGACACCGAAGCCGATGACGGCGATCAGCAGCAGCGCGGCCGCCGCGGCGGCGATCCAGGTGCCGATCCGTCGGGGCTTCTTTTCCTCGGTGGTCTCCGCGACCGGCGCCTGGTACCGGGAGCCCGGGTACTGGTCCGGCGGGTCCTGGGCGTTCGGGTACTGCCCCGTCGGATACCCACCCTGGTACTGCTGGGCGTCGTACGCCGGATACGCCTGCGTGGCGTTCGGCGGCGGAGCCTGCGGGTCGTACCGCGGATCGTAGGTCGGGTAGGCCTGCGTCGGATTGGGCTGGTTCTGCCCGTACGCCGCGGTCGGGTCGGACGTGTAGAACTGCTCGGTCGGACCGCCTGCGGGGCCCAGGTACTCGGTGCGCTGCTCGGTCGAGGCGAGATGCTCGGTCGGCTGGTCCTGCCGCGACCACGCCTGCGTGGGATCCTCGCCACCAGCCCTCGAGGCGGAGTCCTCCGTCGTCCACGACTCGGTTCCGTCGTACGCGCGTTCCTGCGGGGTGCGCGGGTCGTCGGGGTTCGTCATGATCGGCCCCTCCCTCGGGTTCGTCTGGCCGGTGTCCTGCGGTTACGGACGGTCCAGGGTAACGGCGAAACTTAAGACGTCGCTGTGAAAACACAGGTGAGTGGCACGGCGTGCGGGAGCACACCGTGCCACTCACCTGGGGGATCAGCCGAGGACGAGCGCGTCCCCGGTCTCGGACACCTTCACGGGGACGGTGTCGCCGTCCTTGACGTCACCGGCGAGCAGCAGCTTCGCGAGCTGGTCGCCGATGGCCTGCTGGATCAGCCGGCGCAACGGCCGGGCGCCGTACATGGGGTCGTAGCCGCGGACGGCCAGCCAGAAGCGGGCCGAGTCGGACACGTCCAGCGTCAGCCGCCGCGCCGCGAGCCGGCGGGACAGCTGGTCGAGCTGGATGTCGACGATGGACTCGAGCTGCTCTTCCGTGAGCGGGTCGAAGATCACGACGTCGTCGAGCCGGTTGATGAATTCCGGCTTGAACGCGTGCCGCACCGCATCCATCACCTGCTCCCGCGACCCACCCGCACCGAGGTTGGACGTGAGGATCAGGATGGTGTTGCGGAAGTCGACGGTGCGTCCCTGACCGTCCGTCAACCGGCCTTCGTCGAGGACGGCGAGCAGGATGTCGAACACGTCGGGGTGCGCCTTCTCCACCTCGTCGAACAGCACCACCGTGTACGGACGCCGCCGCACGGCCTCGGTGAGCTGGCCGCCGGCCTCGTACCCGACGTATCCGGGCGGGGCGCCGACGAGCCGGGCCACCGAGTGCTTCTCGCTGTACTCGGACATGTCGATGCGGACCATGGCGCGTTCGTCGTCGAACAGGAAGTCCGCGAGGGACTTCGCGAGCTCCGTCTTACCGACGCCGGTGGGTCCGAGGAACAGGAACGACCCGGTGGGCCGGTTGGGGTCGGCGACTCCGGCGCGGGCGCGGCGAACCGCATCCGACACGGCGACGACGGCCTCTTCCTGGCCGACGACCCGCTTGCCGAGCTCGGACTCCATCCGCAGCAGCTTGGCCGTCTCGCCCTCCATCATGCGGCCGGCGGGGATACCGGTCCATGCCGCGACCACGTCTGCGACGTCGTCGGGACCCACTTCCTCCTTGAGCATGACGTCGCCGTCGGCGGCGGCACCGGATTCGCGGGCCGCCTCCTCGAGTTCCTTCTCGAGCTGCGGGATGCGGCCGTAGCGCAGCTCCGCGGCCCGGCCGAGGTCGCCGTCGCGTTCGGCGCGTTCCTCCTCGCCGCGCAGCGTCTCGAGCTGTTCCTTGACTCCGCGCACGGAGTCGATGGCCTGCTTCTCGTTCTGCCAGCGGGTGGTCAGCTGATTGAGCTTCTCCCGTTCGTCGGCCAGTTCCTGACGCAGCTTCTCGAGCCGGTCCTTCGACGCCGCGTCGGATTCCTTCTGCAGCGCCATCTCCTCGATCTCGAGTCGGCGGACGATGCGTTCGACGGAGTCGATCTCCTCGGGTCGCGAGTCGATCTCCATCCGCAGCCGGGACGCGGCCTCGTCCACGAGGTCGATCGCCTTGTCGGGCAGGAACCGGGACGTGATGTAGCGGTCGCTGAGCGTGGCGGCGGCGACGAGCGCGGAGTCGGTGATGCGCACGCCGTGGTGCACCTCGTACCGCTCCTTGAGCCCGCGCAGGATGCCGACGGTGTCCTCGACGGACGGTTCGCCCACCAGCACCTGCTGGAAGCGACGCTCGAGGGCCGCGTCCTTCTCGATGTACTTGCGGTACTCGTCGAGGGTGGTCGCGCCGACGAGCCGCAGCTCACCGCGGGCGAGCATCGGCTTGATCATGTTGCCTGCGTCCATGGCGGACTCGCCGGTGGCACCGGCACCGACGATGGTGTGGAGCTCGTCGATGAACGTGATGACCTGACCGGCCGAGTTCTTGATGTCGTCGAGGACGGCCTTGAGTCGCTCCTCGAACTCGCCGCGGTACTTGGCGCCCGCGACCATCGATCCGAGGTCGAGGGAGATCACGGACTTGCCACGCAGCGATTCGGGAACGTCGCCGGCGACGATGCGCTGGGCCAGCCCCTCGACGATGGCGGTCTTGCCGACGCCGGGCTCACCGATCAGCACCGGGTTGTTCTTGGTCCGGCGGCTGAGTACCTGCACGACGCGGCGGATCTCGGTGTCGCGGCCGATCACCGGGTCGAGCTTGCCGTTCCGGGCCGCCGCGGTGAGGTCGGTGGAGTACTTCTCGAGGGCCTGGTACGTACCTTCCGGATCCGGGCTGGTGACGCGCGCGCTGCCGCGCACGGTGGTGAACGCGTCGCGCAGCGCCTCGGGGGTGGCGCCGTGCCGCTTCAGCAGCCCGGCCACATCCGACTCACCCGAGGCGAGCCCGACCATCAGGTGTTCCGTCGACACGTACTCGTCGTCGAGTTCGGTGGCGAGGTGCTGTGCTGCGGTGAGTGCAGCGAGGGCCTCCCGGCCGAGCTGCGGTGTGGTCGTGGCGCCCGTCGTCTTGGGCAGCCGGTCGACGAGATTCTGCGCTTCACGATGGACCGCGGTGGGGTCGACGCCGACCGCCTTGAGCAGCGGGGCGGCGATGCCGTCGGTCTGGTCGAGCAGGGCCACGAGCAGATGCGCGGGCCTGATGTCGGGGTTACCGGCCGACGACGCCGACTGGAGCGCAGCGGTCATCGCGGCCTGGGTTTTGGTGGTCGGATTGAACGAGTCCACTGGTCACCTCTTCTGGCGTTGTAGAGCGGTTCGCCGCCCGGGGCCGAATGGCACGTGGCGACGCTGTCATCTTCTTAACGCGCGAAGGGTTGAGTCTGTTCCGCTCAACTTTGAAAATTTTCCGCTACACCCATCATCTCGCTCCGCGACCCTTCGCGGGGCGAGAAGTCACGCCCCGATCGCGGCCGCCATCATCGGCCAGGACGCGGACAGGTCGTCGCGCCAGTACCCCCACGAATGCGTGCCGACCGGCCGGAGATCGACCGTGGCGGGAATGTCCAGGGCACGGAGTTTGTCCGCCAGCCGCATCGTGCAGTCGTTGGTGACGGCCTCGATCACACCACCCACCACGACCTGCGTCGCGAGAGCACGGCGGTTGCCGCCGACGGTCCGGGCGTCGAGGGTGTCGTACGGTCCCGGCAGCCCGCTGCCGTTGGAGATGTAGAGGGTGGTCCCGCGGAGCCTCTCGGCGTTGACGTACGGATCGTTCGCGGCCCACAGTGGATCCTCGGCCGCACCCCACATGTTCTCGGGGTTGCCGCCGAAGTCCGACACCGTGATCTCGACGAACCGGCGCGCCACCGGGTCGCTCGTCATCGCGCACCCGCTGTACGCCCCGACGCTCTGATACAGCCCCGGCTTGGAGATCGCGAGGTTGAGGACGCTGGTCGCCGACATGGACAGCCCGGCGATGGCGTTCTTCCCCGTCGTCTCGAGCGCCGAGTCGACGATGGGTGGCAGTTCCTTCGTGAGGAACGTCTGCCACTTGTTCCGCCCGAGTTTGGGATCGTCCTGCTTCCAGTCCGCGTAGTAACTGGACTGGCCACCGAACGGGATGACCACGTTGACGTCCTTGTCGGAGAAGAACTTCTCGACGTCCGCCTTCTGCTCCCAGCCGAACTGCTCGGAGTTCCCCTCGACGCCGCCGAGCATGTAGACGGTGGGACGCTTCTCCGACGCGGCCCGGATGACCCGGACGGTGACGTTCTTGTCCATGGCGGTCGAGTGGACGGTGAAGTTCATCTGCGATTCGCCCACCGGGGTGACCTCGATCAACCGTGAACCGTCGGGCGCCTCGTCCGCCGAGATCGACTCGATCGTCGTCCGTGGTTCCGCCGAGACGACGTGTCCGCCGCTGATCATCGTCAGCGTCACGGCCGCCACGACAGCGGCAGTCCGGCGAACCCGAACCGAACTGGCCATCCCCGGACGAAACCGACCCCGATCCCGCGCACAGCCAACTCTCATGGGCCCCCCTCGGTAACGCCGCCTGTTTACTGGATGCATCGTGCCTTGCCGGTGGTCACGGCTCAATAGCGGCCCACCGAAATACCGGGCGCGCACGCCCAACCGGCCGTTGCCGTAACCCCGGGTCCGCGCGCGGGACGGCTAGAATGCGGGTGTTCGAATCAGCAGCACGGAGGCAGGGGACGGCTTGACACGAGATTGCCTCGATCCGCTCGTGATTTCGCGTCTGCGCGCCAGCTTTTCGTCGATCGTGTCCACCGAACACGGGCACAACCGGCTCACCACCACGTTCTACGCCACCCTGTTCGCCGAGCACCCCGAATTTCGCGCGCTCTTCCCGGCTGCGCTGGACCAGCAGGGTCACCGCCTGTTCCAGGCATTGCAGTTCGTCATCGACAACCTCGAAGACGAGGGCCGGGTCCTCGGTTTCCTGAGCCAGCTCGGCCGCGACCACCGCAAGTACGGCGTCGAGGGCAGGCACTACTTCGCGTCGGGCAATGCGTTGCTGGTCGCCGTACGGAGCTCGTTCACCCAGGCCATCTGGACGCCCTCGCTGACCGCGGCCTGGACGGAACTGCTCGACCTCCTCCTCCACACGATGGCCGACGCCGCGGACAACGACGACCTGCCCGCCGCGTGGGGTGCCACCGTGGTCGATCACGAACGCCGCCTCGACGACCTCGCGATCGTCCGTCTCGAGACCGACTCCCCCATCCCCTACGGTGCGGGCCAGTACCTCAGTGTCCAGATCCCGCAGCGGCCCCGGATGTGGCGGTATCTGTCTGCGGCCATCCCCGCCAACCCGTACGGACAGCTCGAGTTCCACGTCCGCCGCGTGTCGGGTGGGTGGGTGAGCCCCGCCATCGTGAACGAGACGCAGGTGGGTGACCGCTGGCTGCTCAGCTCCCCACTCGGTGGCCTCGAGGTCGACCGCGACAGCGGGCAGGACGTCCTGATGATCGGTTCGGGGACGGGCATCGCGCCGCTGCGCGCCCAGGTGATGGAAATGGCGATGCGGTCGAACAATCCCCGGGTCCACATGTTCGTGGGCGGCAAGTACCCGTGCGATCTGTACGACATCGAGACCCTGTGGCACCTGTCGCTGAGCAATCCGTGGCTGACCGTGGTTCCCGTGTCCGAGGAGGACGAGGACCCGTGGTGGCACACGATTCCCGCCCCGGAGGCGCCGCCGGGGTTGCATCAGCGACTCCAGGGGCAGCTGGGCCGCGTCGTCGCCCGGTTCGGGTCGTGGGCGGACCGGCAGATCCAGATCTCCGGTTCGCCGGCGATGATCAAGACCACCGTGTACGCGTTGCAGGGCGGCGGTACACCGCCCGAACTGATCCGGCACGACCCGCTGATCTAGTCGCGCAGCCCGTCCCCGCCCATCCGCTATCCGGTTCGACCGTCGGGAGAGCATCACGCCATGCAAGCCACGCAGACCACCTGGACCAGCACCGTCGTCGAACATCACCGCCTGCGGCACGACCTCGCCGTGGTCCGCCTCGTCGGTGACTACGTCCCGTTCGCGCCGGGGCAGTACGTGGACGTGAGCGTGCCCCAGAACCCGCGGCTGCTGCGCAGGCTCTCCCCCGCCCTGCCGCCGTCGCTGGACGGCAAGCTCGAATTCCACGTCCGGACGGTCCCCGGCGGCTGGGTCAGCGGCGACATCGTCACGGGAACCTCGCCCGGCGATCAGTGGCAGATCCTCGAACCCCGCGGCACCATGTCCGTCGACGAGGACGGGCCGGACGTCATCATGATCGCCGGCGGCACCGGTCTGGCCCCGTTCCGATCGATCCTCCTGGACCTGTCGCGCCGGCCGAATCCGCCGCGGGTGTTCCTGTTCACGGGCGATCGGACACCGCGCGATCTCTACGCGTCCGACATGCTCTACCTGCTGCTTCAGGATCTGCCGTGGCTCACCGTCATCCCGGTGGTGGAGAACGTCGTGAACCCGGACTGGACCGACGAATGGTACGAACGCACCAGAGTGGACGTCGGGTTCACCGAGGACGACCTCATCGAGGGCTCGCTGCCCGACGTCGTGACGTCCTACGGCGCGTTCACCGAGCACCAGGTGCTGGTGTGCGGTTCGGCGGCGATGGTCCGCGCCACCCTCGACCGTCTCCGGGACACCGGGACACCCACGGAGAACATTCAGTTCGACCCGTACTGAGCCGTTCGGATCAGTAGGACGGGTCGTGCCGGATGTTCTCCGGCGGAGTGCCTGCCGCGTGCAGCCGGAACTTGGTGGTGTTGATCATCGCCTCGGAGCCGACGAGCTGGATGTCGCGCTCGGCCCATGTCCCGAAGTCGGCGACGACCTGCCCGACCTTGCCGGTCAGCCGGCGGTGCATGCCGGGCAACGCGGCGCTGCTCGGGCCGGTGTACCACCACGGGTCCTCGTCCTCCTCGGTGACCGGGACGACGGTCAGCCACGGGTTCTGCTCCGCGAGCGCCCACAGGGTGCCCAGGTCGTAGAGGTCGCAGGGGTACCGGCCGGCGAAGAAGAGGTGGACGCGGCGGTCCTGGCCGCGTTGCGACATCTGGAGGATCTGCGCGCGCAGCGGGGCAATGCCCGTTCCCGATCCGATCATGAGGATGTCGCGACCGTTGTCGTAGCGGACCCCGAGATCGCCGAGCGGGGATCCGATGACCCACCGCTCGCCGACGAGTGTCTGGCTGACGATGGCGGGGCTGACCCAGCCGCCCGACACCCGTCGGACGTGGAATTCGATGATGCCCTGGTCGTTGGCGGGGTTCGCCGGCGACAGGTACCGCCACATCCGGGGACGCGACGGCACCTGCACGCTCACGTACTGGCCGGCGGTGTAGGTCATCGGCTCGTCGAGTTGCAGGCGGACGATCGAGACGTCCTTCCGGACCTGGAGGTGCTCGATCACGGTTGCGCCCCACGCCGGCGGGCCGCTCTCGGCGTTGGCCGCGTCCATCATGGTGGCGGCGACGACCGCGAGGACGTCGCGCCACGCCTGCTCGAGTTCGTCGGTCCACGGCTCGGTCGAGGGGAACTGCTCGACGGCGGCGATCAGGGAGTTGCCCACGGCGACGTAGTGCGCGTCCTCGATTCCGTACTTGCGGTGGTCCCGGCCGAGTTGCGCGAGGTAGGCGAGGATCTGCCCCGACTCCTCCTCGAGTCGCTCGATCACGTACTGGACGGCGGAGATCAACCGGTCGCGCTGCTCGTCCATGGCCGCGGGAAAGAAGTCCCGGGCTTCGGGGTACCGCGCGAACAGCAGGGCATAGAAGGACCGCGACAGAGTCTGGGGCCCGTCCGGCACTGCCGCGATAGCCTTGAAACTCGACCGGACCAGCGATATTGCCTGTGAATCCACCGCGCATCCTCGTCACCGACTGAACGCGGCGCCGCCGCGAAGTACTTGGGCAGACTATAGGCGCGGGCGCCACGCCGCAGACCAGGTCCCTTGTTTTCCGCCCTGGTCGTGCTATCCGACCGCTCGGTCTGCACTCTCCCAGTACCGGGAACGCAACGCCTTCTTGTCCAGCTTGCCGAGCGGGGTGAGCGGCAACGTGTCGACGAAGTCGATCGATTTGGGGGCGTGCACCGATCCCTTCGCGGCCCGCACCCGTTCGACGAGTTCGGCGGCGTCGACCGTCTGCCCGGCCCGCAACACCACACACGCCTTGACGGCCTCGCCCCACTTCTCGTCCGGGACGCCGACCACCGCGACCGAGCCGACGGCCGGGTGCGCCGAGATGACATCCTCGATCTCCCGGGGGAACACGTTGAATCCGCCGGTGACGATCATGTCCTTCTTGCGGTCGACGATCGTCATGAATCCGTCTTTGTCCTTGCGCGCGACGTCGCCCGTGTGCAGCCAGCCACCGCGGAACGCCTCGGCGGTCTCGTCGGGCTTCTTCCAGTACCCCTTCATGACCAGCGGGCCGCGGACGCAGATCTCCCCCAGCTCACCCTGCGGGACCTCGTTCAGGTCGTCGTCGAGCAGTGCGACGTTCAGCCAGGGCACGGGACGCCCGCACGTCGCGAGCCGGCTGGGATCGTCCGCGAGGTGCTCTTCTTTCCGCAGCACCGCGATGGTCATTCCGCATTCGGTCTGGCCGTAGAACTGGAAGAAGATCTGACCGAACTTCTCGATTCCCTCCTGCAACCGGGCCGGCGACATCGCCGAGGCGCCGTAGAACAATGTCTGCAGGCTGGACACGTCCCGCTTCGGCAGGTCGGGGTGATCCATCAGCAGGTAGATCATGGTGGGGACGAGCATCGTGGCCGAGATCTTGTGCTTCTCGATCGCCTCGAGGACGGCGCCGGGCTCGAATGCGGGCAGCACGATCAGCGCGCCACCCCGCAGCAGGGTCGGGATGAAGAAGGCGGCGCCGGCGTGCGACAGCGGCGTGCAGATGAGAAAACGCGGTTCGTCGGGCCACTGCCATTCGGCCATCTGGATCTGATTGAGCGTCGCGCCGGACTGGTAGGAGCCGACGACGCCCTTCGGCTTGCCGGTCGTGCCGCCGGTGTAGACCATGCTGCTGTTGTCGTCGGCGGCCACGTCCGCCGCCCGCAGGCGTTGCGGGGTGAACGTCTCGGCGAGGGCGAGAATGTCGGTACCGACTTCCGACGGCCCCAACGACAACACGTTCTCGATCGACGGCGACTGCGCCACCAGTTCGGCGGCGCGCTCCTCGAAGGCGGTGGGATCGAAGATCAACGTCTGGATCTCGGCGTCGCCGACGATGTACAGATGGTCGTCGAGCGAGCCCATCGGGTTCAGCGCGCTGGCGCGGCATCCGGAGATCATCGTGGCGCCCATGCTGATGAGCACTTCGGGCCTGTTCTTGGACAGCATGGCGGTGCTCGTGCCCTTGCCGATCCCGAGCGAAGCCAGTGCCTGCGCAAAGCAACTGATCTGATCGCGCATTTCACCGCCGGTGAGGACGACGTCGCCGAGGTAGAGCGCCGGCTTGTCGGAGTTGCGTTCCAGTGCAGTGATGAGGAGGTCTGCAGCGAAGGCGGGTCGATGCAGATCTGCGAACTCGTCGGTCATCTGTAATCCTTCTACTCCCGCGACGCCGAGGCGCGTGGTCCGGCGGCCTGGATTTCCTGTGTCCTGGGTCACCGACACCCTAACCGGAAACCGGAGAAACTGAAACTTGTTCCATTCTTCTCGAGGGTGCCGACGGCGACGCCGGGCCGGACACGTCCGATACCGTGAGGTCCATGAGTCCGCAGGACCGAATCGCAGAACGGATCTCGACCGCGGCGCGGAGCGCGCACGTGTTCCTCGCGACGGCGGAATCCCTCACCGGTGGGCAGATCTCATGCATTCTCGGCGCCGCGCCCGCCTCCTCCGACTGGTACCGGGGCAGCGTCGTCGCCTATTCCAGCGAGGTGAAACACCAGGTGCTGAAGGTGCCGGAGGGTCCCGTCGTCAGCGAGGCCAGTGCCCGCGCGATGGCCGGAGCGGTCGCGGAACTGCTCGGAGCCGACATCGCCGTCGCGGTGACCGGCGCGGGTGGCCCCGACCCTCAGGACGGGCAACCGCCGGGGACCGTCTGGTTCGGACTCTTCACCCACGGCCGCATCGACACCGAGATGCGCCGATTCGACGGTGAACCGCAGGACGTCGTGACCGCCACGACCGACCATGCCCTGGAACTGCTCGAACGGGCGTTGGTCTCCGTGCCCGGTCGAGTTCCTCCCCCGCTCGCATAGATCTCCGAGAGTCGGGTAATCGTCCGAGCGGGCACCTCTACACCCGAGGAGGATTTCCGTGCCGAAGACCACGGACAGCGGCAAGCCGAAGAAGAGCGAGCTCCCCGAGACGCTGAAGAAGTCGTCCGAGAAGGCGCAGCGCACGTTCGCCAAGGTGTACGACTCCGCGATGGACCAGTACGGGGACGAGGAACGAGCGCATCGCGTCGCGTACGACGCTCTCAAACACGGCTACGAGAAGGTCGGCGACCACTGGGAGGCCAAGGACGAGAAGGGCCCCTCGGACGAGCGTGCGAAGAGCGGTGGCCCGAACGCCTCCGGCGAGACGGCGGAGGGCGTCGACGCCAACGCGAGCAAGGACCACCTCATGCACATCGCACAGAGGCTCGACGTACCCGGCCGGTCGACGATGACCAAGGACGAACTCGTCGACGCGATCGAGAAGGCGAACCGGAGAGCCCGATGAGAGCCGTGACGTGGCAGGGCAAACGGAAGGTCAGCGTCGACACCGTCCCCGACCCGGTGATCGAACAGAAGACCGACGCGATCGTCGAGATCACCACCACCAACATCTGCGGCTCCGACCTGCACCTGTACGAGGTGCTCGGCGCGTTCATGAGCGAGGGCGACATCCTCGGTCACGAACCGATGGGCATCGTCCGCGAGGTGGGGTCCGAGGTGACCGACGTGAAGGTCGGCGACCGGGTGGTCATCCCGTTCCAGATATCCTGCGGCAGTTGCCACATGTGCGATCGGCAACTGTTCACCCAGTGCGAGATCACGCAGATCCGGGACGAGGGTATGGGTGCGGCGCTGTTCGGGTATTCGAAACTGTACGGGAGCGTTCCCGGCGGCCAGGCCGAGTATCTTCGGGTGCCGCACGTGCAGAACACGCACATCACGGTTCCGGAGGGGCCACCGGATTCGCGCTTCGTGTACCTGTCCGACGTGCTGCCGACGGCGTGGCAGGCCGTCGAGTACGCGGCGATACCCGACGGCGGTTCCGTCGTCGTTCTCGGGCTCGGGCCGATCGGCGACATGGCGGCACGCATCGCCGCGCACAAGGGTTTTCGTGTCATCGGCGTGGATCTCGTGCCCGAGCGTCTCGCCCGTGCGCAGGCGCGACAGATCGAGACGGTCGACCTGACCGACGCCAAGGGCGAACTCGGCGACGTGATCCGGGAGATGACCGACGGCCGCGGCCCCGATTCCGTCATCGACGCCGTCGGCATGGAAGCACACGGCTCCCCCGGCGCGAAACTCCTGCAGCAGGTCACGTCGTTCCTGCCCGACGCCATCGCGGGCCCGCTGATGTCGACGGCGGGAATCGACCGGCTCCACGCGCTGCATTCGGCCATCGACATCGTGCGGCGCGGCGGCACCCTCTCGCTGATCGGGGTGTATGGCGGTATGGCCGATCCCATACCGATGCTCACCCTGTTCGACAAGCAGATTCAGCTGCGGATGGGGCAGGCCAACGTCAAGCGGTGGGTCCCGGACATCCTGCCGTTGCTCACCGACGCCGACCCTCTCGGCGTCGACACGTTCGCCACTCACGAACTGCCACTGGACCACGCACCGCACGCGTACGAAATCTTCCAGAAGAAGGAAGACGGCGCTGTGAAGATTCTTCTGAAGCCGTAATGCCTTCTCTCTGGCTCGATCACGTCGCCGGGCACCGCGGCGCAGTAACGGGGCGGTCGTGGGACGAACGCGGACGGTACGACACCGTGGTGGTGGGCGCGGGAGTGACCGGCCTGATCACCGGGTTGCTGCTCGCCCGTGCGGGTCAGCACGTCGCCGTCGTGGAAGCGCGGACGATCGGGGCCGTGACGACCGGGAACACGACGGGCAAGGTCAGTGTGCTGCAAGGTACCCGGCTCGCCGAGATCGGCCGCCGCCACGCGCCGCACATCCTGCGCTCGTACGTCGAGGGAAACGTGGAAGGCCAGCAGTGGCTGCTCCGGTACTGCCACGACCGCGAGATTCCCGTCGGCGCGGCACCGGATTTCACGTTCGCGCAGACCGAGTCCGGCGTCGACGCGGTGCGCGCTCAGTACAAGGCCGCCCGATCCGCGGGCCTGCCCGTGCGACTCGTGCCCGAACTCGAGATTCCGGTGCCCCACGTCGACGCCGTCATGCTCGACAACCAGGCGTTCCTGGACCCGATGCCCGTTCTCCACGCAGTGGCCCGCGACCTGATCTCGCACGGCGGCGACGTGTTCGAGCACCGTCGCGTGACGTCGGTCCGGACGCTGGTGCGATTTCACGTCCTGTCGACGCACGACGGCGACATCGAAGCCCGCCGTGTGGTTCTCGCGACGGGAACGCCGATCCTCGACCGCGGAGGATTCTTCGCCCGGCTGAAGGCGGAGCGATCGTACGCGGCGGCGTTCCGGGTGCCCGGCGGTGCACCCGGGGGTATGTACCTGACCGCAGATCAGCCCGCCCGGTCGTTGCGCCCGGCCGACGACGGTCGCGTCCTGGTCGTCGGCGGCAACGGTCACGATGTCGGCCGAAGCACGTCGCCGCAGGCCGCGGTCGACGATCTGCTGACCTGGACCGGCCGTCACTTTCCGGGAGCGACGCCGACCCACCGCTGGTCGGCGCAGGACTACTCCTCGCTGAACGCGCTCCCCTACGTCGGCCCGCTGGTTCCGGGCAGCAACGGCATTCTCGTCGCGACCGGGTACGGCAAGTGGGGACTGTCGAACGGCGTCGCCGCCGGTCTCGTGCTCGCCGGTCGCATTCTGGGTGGCCACATGCGGTGGGCGGAGGCATTCCAGAGCTATTCGCCGACGCAGCTTTTCGACCTTCCGGCGGCAGTGAAGGCGAACGGTGAGGTGGCGGTGGAGATGGTCGCAGGCTGGGGCGACGCGCTCGTGGGGCGACAGCGAGGAAAAGGCCGGGCTCGCATCGTGCGGGAGGGACTGCTGCCGGTCGGCGAGTACACCTCGGACGGTCACACCGAGCGCGTCTGCGCCGTCTGCCCGCACCTCGGTGGTGTGCTCCGCTGGAACGATGCGGAGGATTCGTGGGACTGCCCGCTGCACGGGTCCCGATTCACTGCCGGCGGAACACTTCTCGAGGGCCCCGCAATCACCGATCTTCGACGACTCTGATTCCCACCACGATTGGCCCGGCGCCCTCCGGGTACCCGTTTCTTGTAGTCACGAGAGGAAGGAATTGCCCATGACATCGGCGGAGACACTGCGCGGCCGGAAGGTCGCGATCCTGGCCACCGACGGCGTCGAGGAAGTCGAACTCGTCGAACCCCGGAAGGCGGTGGAGGATGCCGGCGCGGAGGTCCGGCTGATCTCGTTGTCCCCCGGCAAGATCCAGGCCATGAACTCGGATGTGAACGCGGCAGGCACCTATGCCGTCGACGCCGTCGTCGGTGACGTGTCGGTCGCCGACTTCGACGCACTGATCCTGCCCGGCGGCACCACGAACCCCGACCACCTCCGGATGGACGCGTCGGCCGTCGGCTTCGTCCGCGACTTCGTCGATTCCGGCAAACCGGTGGGCGTCATCTGCCACGGACCGTGGACGTTGGTCGAGGCCGACGTCGTCCGCGGCCGCACTCTCACGTCGTATCCCAGCGTGCGCACCGATATCCGCAACGCCGGCGGGACCGTGGTCGACGAGGAAGTGGTGGTCGACAACGGGTTGGTGTCGAGCCGCAACCCCGACGACCTGCCCGCGTTCTGCGCGAAGATCGTCGAGGAATTCGCCGAGGGCCGCCACCCGCAGTGACGTCGGCGGGCCTGGTCAGCCCGAATCCGGGACCGTCATCACCACACGGGTGCCCGATCCGGGTGAGGACGTGACGTCGAACGTGCCGCCGAGGCTCTCGACCCGCACGATGTGCGATGCCAGTCCGATGTGCCCCTGCGCCACCCGTTCCGGGACGACGGCCGGATCGAATCCCGCACCGTCGTCGGCGACCGTCAACGTGATCCGCCCGCAGGCGCGGGTGAGCGCGAGTTCGATCTTCGTGGCGCAGGCATGTCTGGTCACGTTGGTGAGCAGTTCCCGCGCCACCCGGTAGAGCAGTTCCTGGCAGTCGGGACGACCGACGTCGTCGAGGCGCACCGACATCTCGATCTCACCCCGGCGGGCGGTCCGGTCCGCGAGTTCCCGCAGCGCAGCGGTGGGCCCCAGCTGCGCGAGGACCTGCGGATGCAGTGTGGTGACGGTGGACCGCAGCTGCGCCGCGGTCTCGCGGAGCGCGGACTCGGCGGCGTCGAGCATCGCGTCCGGGTGCCGCTCCAGTGCCTCCTCCACGTCCAGCCGGGCGGCCAGCACATTCTGCAGGGGCCCGTCGTGGAGGTCCTCGGCCAGTTGCCGTCGCTCGCGTTCCTCGGCGCCCATCGATTCTGCGATCAGCTGCCTGCGCACATCCATCAGCGAGATCACCGTCGCAGAGCGCCGGACCAGCACGTACGACAACGCCGTCGTCGCGGCCGCGAGCCACAACAGGAAACCGAAATACAGGTACACCTCGTCGGGGAAGCCGACTGCGTCGTCGCGCTTGGAGTAGATGATCCACACCACCTGGTACCCGACGGCAGTGCAGACTCCGACGATCGCCGTCAGACGCGGCCGGTACTGGAACGCCACCGAGATCGGCAACAGGAAGAACACCGGAAGCAGCACCGACGTCGCGCCGCCGGAGACGACACACAACGCCACCACCGCGGTGACGTCCGCGGCGGTCGACACCCAGCCCGCCCACGGCCCGACGTCCCGGACCAGGACGAAGATCAGCCAGCCGAGCGCGGCGGCGGCGTACCCGATCAGCACCCCGGCGAAGATGTCGGGTTTCCAGTGCGTCACGTGGATCACCGGCCCGAGCAGCGCCATCAGTCCGATGAGCGGTAACCGGAGAATGGCGGTCACCCGGACCGCCTCGGTGCTGTACCGACGGACTACGCGGCTCTGGGACGGATGGGGCACGTCACTCCAGCAAGCCGCGGCGCATCGCCTCGGCCACGGCCGCCGCGCGGTCGCTCACCCCGAGCTTCTCGTAGAGACGCTGGACATGGGTCTTGACCGTCGAGGGCGCCAGATACAGCTCACCGGCGATCGTGGGAATGCTCTGGCCGCGCGCGATGAGCGCCAGCACTTCCTTCTCCCGACCACTCAGCGCCGGCCCGACCGGTTCACTGCGACGACGCACCTCGCCGGCCAGTCCGACGGCGAGGGAGGCGGGGAGGACGTCGCGGCCCTGAGCGCAGTCCAGGACGGCTTTCACGATCTCCGCCCGGGTCGATTCCTTCGGCAGGAACCCCGCCGCCCCTTCCTGCAACGCGTGGTAGACGATCGCGGACTCGTCGTGCGCCGACAGCAGCAACACACGCGTGGTGAGTTCGGCGCGTCGCACGGCCGCCGCCACCTGGGAACCGTCCAGTTCCGGCATCCGATAGTCGAGCAATGCGACGTCGGGGGCGAGTTCGCGGATCAGGGCGAGCGCGGCCGCGCCGTCGTCCGCCTCACCGACCACCTCGATGTCGCCACTCGCGACGAGGGCACGGACGACACCGTCCCGAAAGATCGGGTGGTCGTCGCCCACCACGACCCGCACGGCGCTCACGGCGCGGTCCGATGCGAAGCGACTCCGGCGAAGTCCATTGCTCACTTTCTCACGAGACCGGGCCCGCGCGGAGCACTTCGCGGCGCCGGTGTCCCCCGATCGGTGGACACCGGATTCATCCCGCCCTCGGTCCTGTCGGTGGACAGACGACGGCGCGCATTCGCGACATAGTTGATGCACACCGGAAACGGGGAGGCCGGAAACCGAAACCCCCACGGCCCCAGACGTTCCACCCCCCGAAGCGTCAGAACACAGGAGAAGCCATCATGCGCACCACCGCCCGCCGCCGCGTCGCACTCTTCATCGCACTGCCCGCCACCGCAGTGGCCGTCACCGGATTCGCCATCGCAGCCGCCGGTGTTGCCACCGCGGGCACGATGCCGACGTCGGGACCCACGATCGCGATGACGATCAGCAACGACACCGACCTGCCGATGGTCCTACAGGGCTCCTCGAACCCCTACGGGCAGTGGATTCAGGCGCCGTCGGACTACCTCGCCCCGCACAGCAGCCAGATCGTGAAGGCATTCTCCAACGACCCGAACGGCGTCGAGGTCGACGCCACCTACTCGCTCCCCGGTGGTGCCCAGGCCGTGTTCCGGGCCGACAACTACAGCAACACGACCGACGTGGACGGAACTCGCGTCGACGCCAACTACGGCCACGCCTACGGCATCAGCAGCTGGATCGACTCGGGCTACCCGAACATGAACGCCGGCTACCACCTCTACGGGCACCCCTGACAGACGATCCCGACCATCCACCGAACACTCGACGAGAGCCGGAGAACATGATCATGCACGTCACCGAGACCCCCACCCCCACCGTCTCCCGCACGATGTGGACCACCGAGGAGATCAAGGCACGTCTCGAGGAGATGAATATTCCGCGGTCGCGCACCCGCCGCGGGCCCCGCTGGGGCAACCGCGACCGATAAGCCGGGGGTTGGGGCCCGATGTCGCACTGGTTCACTCCGACAGGACCAGTGCGACATCGGTTCGGTTCACCCGAGAGATCGCCGGGTCAGCGCTGGTGTCGCGGCTTCCACACGACGAGCGCATTGCTCCGCGGGATCGGCACGAGGTCGCGCCGGTAGCCGGCGTGAACCTTCGCGATCTCCTCGGCGAGCTCGCGAACCCGGTGCTGCAGAGCCTCCACCTGGTTGGTGAGTTCGATGATCCGCTTGATTCCGGCGAGGTTGACACCCTCGTCCTGGGAGAGGCGTTGCACCTCGCGCAGCAGCGCCACGTCCCGCGGCGAATATCGTCGCCCGCCACCGGACGTGCGGTGCGGGGTGACGAGACCGAGCCGGTCGTAGTTGCGCAGCGTCTGCGCATGCATGCCCGCGAGTTCCGCGGCCACCGAGATCACGAAGATCTGGGCGTCCGGATCAACGGCGGTCTCCCGTGGATCCTGGGTCGTATCGCTCATCAGGCACCTGCCCACCCGGCCCTGGGATCGAATCCGCTGGCCTTCTCTGCTTCCAGATAGGTCTTGAGTGCTTCGGTTGCCGGGTCGTCGAGCTTCTGCGGAACAGCGACCTTGACCGTGACCAGTAGGTCACCAGCGCCGCCGGCACGCTTGGGAACACCTCGGCCGCGCACACGCAGAACCCGGCCGTCGGCTGTGCCCGCCGGAATCTTCACACCGACACGCCCCTCCAAGGTGGGGACGGAGACGGTGGTTCCGAGCACGAGCTCACCGTAGCTGACGGGGACGACGAGGGTGAGGTCGTCGCCGTTGCGGCCGAACACCTTGTCGGGGCGCACCCGGACCGTGACGAACAGGTCGCCCGACGGCGCGCCGCGCAGGCCCGCCTCGCCCTGGCCTGCCAGCCGGATCTTCTGTCCGTCGCTGACACCCGCGGGGACGCGGACGGTGATGGTGCGGGTCCGGTTGGTGACACCGTTGCCGTGGCACACCTCGCACGGCGAGTCGATGATGGAGCCGGTACCGCGGCAGTCGTCGCACGGCTCACTGAACCCGAACGCGCCCTGGTTGCGGCTGACGATTCCGGTCCCGTTGCAGCGCGGGCAGACTCGCGGGCTGGTTCCCGGCTTGGCACCGCTGCCGTGGCAGGTGGTGCACGGCGACGGGCTGGTCAGTCGCAGCGGAACCGTGACGCCCAGTGTGGCTTCGCGGAATTCGAGAGTCGTCTCCGTCTCGACGTCGCTTCCACGACGGGGTCGGTTGGTCGTGCGGGTCGCGCCGCCGCCACCGGCGCCGCGATTGAACAGGCCACCGAAGATGTCGCCGAGGCCGCCGTCACCGGCCGCCGCGCCGCCGCCACCGAACAGGTCGTTGATGTCGAATCCGCCCTGGCCGAACCCGCCGGCTCCGGGGTTGAATCCGCCGCCGCCCTGACCGAAACCGCCGCTCGCGAACAGCCGCCGGGCCTCGTCGTATTCCTTGCGCTTGGCAGGGTCCGAGAGCACGGCATGTGCTTCGCTGACGGACTTGAAACGCTCCTCGGCCTTCGTGTCACCGGGATTCGCGTCGGGATGAAGGTCGCGGGCGAGCTTGCGGTACGCCTTCTTGATCTCGTCCGCGGATGCGTGGGACGAGACGCCCAGCTCCTTGTAGAAGTCCTTTTCGATCCACTCCCGTTGGCTCACTGGGCGTCTCCTCCTCTCGCTCTTACTCTTGTTCCGACTCGGCGGGCTTCACGGCCTCGTCGGAGGTGTTCGCGCCGGCATCGCCGGCACGATCGATTACAGCTACCATCGCATGCCGCAGGACGCGATCACCGAATTTGTAGCCCTTTCGCATCACCGTGCCGAGAACGGGGTCGTGACCCTCACCCTCGTGCTGCACTGCCTCGTGCAGCGCCGGATCGAATGCGTCGCCCTCGGCACCGAAGTCGCTCAGACCGAGCGAGGTGAGGGTGCCGGTGAGCTTGTCCGCCACACCCTTCAGCGGCCCCGAGTCGAGGTCGCCGTGGCTGCGTGCACGGTCGAGGTCGTCCAGCACCGCGATGAGCTCACCGACGACGGACGCCTTGGCGTTCGCGATGTCGGCCTGCTTGTCGCGCTGGACGCGGCGACGGTAGTTGGCGTACTCCGCCTGCAGTCGCTGCAGGTCGGCGGTGCGCTCCGCCAACTCGTCCGTCTCCGGAGCTGCCGTCTCCGGCAGGGCCCCTTCGTCCACCGAGCCGGGCTCCGGAGCGGCAGCGGTGCCCGCGAGGGGCTCCACTACCGGCTCCGAATCCCGCGTCTGACCGGTCTCGGGGTCGATCTTCCGCTTGTCCACGAAAGTGACCGGTTCCTGCTCGGTGTTGTCGGACGTCACTTCTTCTCCGAGTCGGACGGCTCGTCCACGACCTCGGCGTCGACGACGTCGTCGGCGCCACTCGCGCCGGAGCCGTCGGTGTTGGCGGCTTCCTCAGCGGCACTGGCCTCGTAGATCGCCTGGCCGAGGGCCTGCGACTCGGTGGCCAGCTTCTCGACCGCGGTCTTGACGGCCGCGATGTCGGTGCCTGCGAGAGCGTCGTTGGCTTCCTTGATGGCAGCCTCGACCTTCTCCTTGACGTCGGCGGGCACCTTGTCCTCGTTGTCCTTGATGAACTTCTCGGTCTGGTGCACCAGCGACTCGGCCTGGTTGCGCACCTCGGCCTCCTCGCGGCGGGCCTTGTCTTCCTCGGCGTGAGCCTCGGCGTCCTTGACCATCCGCTCGATCTCTTCCTTGGACAGACCGGAGCCGTCCTGGATCTTGATCGTGTTCTCCTTGCCCGTGCCCTTGTCCTTGGCGGTCACGTGCACGATGCCGTTGGCGTCGATGTCGAAGGTGACCTCGATCTGCGGCACGCCACGCGGGGCGGGCGGCAGGTCGGCCAGCTCGAACGAGCCGAGCAGCTTGTTGTGCGAGGCGATTTCGCGCTCACCCTGGAACACCTGGATCTGCACCGAGGGCTGGTTGTCGTCAGCCGTGGTGAAGGTCTCGGAACGCTTGGTCGGGATGGTGGTGTTGCGCTCGATGAGCTTGGTCATCACGCCACCCTTGGTCTCGATGCCGAGGGACAGCGGGGTGACGTCGAGGAGCAGCACGTCCTTGACCTCGCCCTTGAGGACGCCGGCCTGCAGGGCGGCGCCGACGGCGACGACCTCGTCCGGGTTGACGCCCTTGTTGGGCTCGCGGCCACCGGTCAGCTCACGCACCAGATCGGAGACGGCGGGCATGCGAGTGGAACCACCGACGAGCACGACGTGGTCGATGTCCTTGACGGCGATGCCGCTGTCCTTGATCACGGCCTGGAACGGCGCGCGGGTGCGGTCGAGAAGATCGGACGTGATCTTCTGGAACTCGCTGCGGGACAACTGCTCGTCGAGGAACAGCGGGTTCTTGTCCGCGTCGACGGTGATGTAGGGCAGGTTGATCGAGGTGCTCTGCGAGGAGCTCAGTTCGATCTTGGCCTTCTCGGCAGCCTCACGGAGACGCTGCAGGGCCATCTTGTCCTTGGTCAGATCGATGCCGTTCTGAGCCTTGAACTTGTCGACGAGCCACGTGACGATGCGCTCGTCCCAGTCGTCACCACCGAGGTGGTTGTCGCCGGACGTGGCGCGAACCTCGACGACGCCGTCGCCGATTTCGAGCAGCGAGACGTCGAAGGTGCCGCCACCGAGGTCGAAGACCAGGATGGTCTGTTCCTTGTCACCCTTGTCGAGGCCGTAGGCCAGTGCGGCCGCGGTGGGCTCGTTGACGATGCGCAGGACGTTGAGTCCGGCGATCTGACCGGCTTCCTTGGTGGCCTGACGCTGGGCATCCTCGAAGTACGCGGGGACGGTGATCACGGCGTCCGTGATGTCCTCACCCAGGTACGCCTCGGCGTCGCGCTTCAGCTTCATGAGCGTACGCGCGCTGATCTCCTGGGGCGTGTACTTCTTACCGTCGATCTCCACGTTCCAGTCGGTGCCGATGTGGCGCTTGACGGAGCGGATGGTGCGGTCGACGTTCGTGACGGCCTGGTTCTTGGCGGGCTGGCCGACCAGCACCTCACCGTTCTTGGCGAAGGCGACGATCGACGGGGTGGTGCGTGAACCTTCGGCGTTGGCGACCACTACGGGCTCGCCGCCTTCCAGCACAGACACGACCGAGTTCGTTGTACCGAGGTCGATACCGACGGCACGAGCCATAGTGTTCCTCACTTTCGTTTTGCAGTCCTGTGGGCAGGATTTTCATTACTGAACTGCGATGTTGGCGCTTAGTGAGCGCCCTCCGCTCAAGTTTGCACTCCGACACCGTCGGGAGTCAATTCGAACTTGAGTCTTGCACGCTCATGTTGTCGTAAGGCTCAACGGAGGGGTGCGGAGATTTGTTCCCGGATGCCCACATCTTTTTTCGCGCCTCGTTCCGGGGCCGCCGACGCGGATCCGCGCGTCGGCACGCCACGGTACGGCAGGTCGATAGGATCGCAGCGTGACGACACCCGAACAGCCGCCACGCCGGCCGGAGCCGCCGCGACCCGTACCGCCGCGTCCGGAGTTCGCAGTCACCCCGCTGCGCGCCACCCCCACCGATGCCACCCCGAAGGCCGTCGCGGTGTCGCTGTCCGCCTGGGTGGGATCGTTCGTCGTTCTCGCCGGGATCGCCGGGGCCATCGCGCTCGACCTCGGCGCGGTCCGCGACGCCCTCGAGGCCTCGGTCGCCGCGGACAATCCCGGGGACTCCGCGACGGACATCACCGACACGGTGAACCTGACGCTGATCGGCAGCGGCGCCATCGCCGTCGTCCTGATCCTCCTCGGACTGCTGGGGATACAACTCCTGCGCGCGCGGAAACCGGCGGGCCAGATCACCCTCGCCGTCGTAGGCGTCCTCAGCGCCGCCGGCGGGGTGGGCCTGTGGACCCTGCTGTCCGACGCCGGTGATGCGACCGCCGGTGTGCTGCAGTGGGCGCCGCTCGCCTACAGCGCCCTCGTCGCGGTAGGAGTGCTCGCCCTGTTCGCCCCCGGTGTGTCTCCGTGGCTGCGCCGGAACCGCTGACCGGGCTCACACCTGGCACGGATCGGTGCTGCCGTGGAACTCCGGGTCCGGGTCGTATTCGCGGTTGGACGTACCCGAGTACTCGGGATCGGGGTCGTACTCGTCGTTGGTCGTCCCCGTGAAGTCGGGGTCCGGGTCGTACTCGTCGTTGGTCGTGCCCTCATAGGAGGAGTTGCAGGCCGGGTGGGCGGCAGCGGTCTGGGTCACGGACGCGGCGCCGAACACGAGAGCCACGGCTGCCAGTGCGGTCATCGTCGTGCGGATCATGATGATTCCTTTCATCGGTGGGCTGATCATCGGTGGGCTGAGCGGACCGAGAAGAGAGAACCGGGCGGGGTCACCCGGGTGCGGGCTGGTGGGGCATCGCGGGTTCGTCCGCGCCGATCCGGCTCGACCCGGCGATATCGGGATGGCGCGTCACCGTGGGGGTACCCAAATCGGGGCCCGCGACACCCGGCGCGAGCGGCGGAATCGTCAGGGCTCGCCTGAATTCCATCCGCCCGCCGGTGTCGCTCTCGGCGGCGGTCGAGGCGTACGCGACCGTGCCGACTCCCACCGCGACGGCGACGAGGACGGGCGACACCATGGCCCCGAGAACGCGGGGCCATACGCGTCGGCGTGAAGGCCGGGGCGCCGGTCCCGGGGAGTCGAAGTTCATACCGAGAATCCTTCGCGGCGGACGCTTTCCGCACATCCAGGAAGGCACCCAACTTGGACCCCGAGAAAAACCCTGAGAAGGCCTTCCTAATGAGGACCGTTTCTGACCTCAATCGCTTCTACTGTTCTTCTCATGACCACTTCGCAGAAGTCCCCGGCCACCGGTGAGCGCGCCGACCTCCTCCAGATCCTGCAGGAGCAGCGTGCCACCCTATTGATCACCGTCCGCGGCATCGACGACGAACAGGCACGGCAGCGCTCGACCGTCAGCGACCTGACGCTCGGCGGACTGATCAAGCACGTGTCCCACACCGAAAAGCACTGGGTCGAGACGATTCTCGAACCCGACGAGAATGCCGAGTTCGACATGGAGTGGGCGATGGAGAAGTACTACATGCGCGACGACGAAACCCTCGAGGGACTGCTCGCCGACTACGCCGAGGTGGCCCGCGCGACGGAGGCCGCCGTGGCCGGCCTCGACGACCTGGATGTGCTCGTCCCACTGCCCACCGCACCCTGGGCGCCCGAGCGGCAGTGGTGGACGGTCCGCCGGACCCTGCTCCACATCATCCGGGAGACCGGCCACCATTCCGGTCACGCCGACATCATCCGGGAATCCCTCGACGGCGGAAACACCACGATGCAGATGGGCGCCGACGCCGGCATGGAGTTCTGACCCACCCGGCAGAACAGACGAAAACACCTCACCGGGTTCAGGTTCCGGTGAGGTGTTCTCTTCTCAGCGTGTGGCGTCATCTAGTGTTGACTGACTCCTGCGGTTCAACTTTGCGCCGACTGGTGAAAACCATGGTGCCCCCATGCCGGGGCACCGGCTACCTACCCCAGGGTGAATGTCGACCCCCCGGTCTCTGCGTGCATGGGCACCCCGGCGTGCAACCGCGCGGCCTGACGGACCGCCGTTCGCCGATCGTCGGATGTCATCCTGCCTCGCAACTGGATTGCCGCAGTGTGGCAACCGGGTACGGCCGTAGATGTGCACAATTACGCTCGTATGTTGACTTTCGAATTGCAGTCGACAGAATTGGGTATGGCCTCAACGAACAACCCGGTCGACCACGTCGGCGACCCCGTGGTGACGCGGGAGAACCGGGACGGACTCGTCGATGACCGTGCTTGACGAACAGGATGAGCGGGAGGCCGCCACGAAGCGCCGGATGCGCAAGACCCGGACGACCCTCGCGGACGGCCGCGAACTCATCTACTTCGACGACTCGGAGCCGTACGTGTCGGGCGGCGCCACCCGCGAGCTGGTCGATTCACGTCCGCTGCCTGCGGCGGTGTCGCAATCGCAGATGCGCTTCGACGTGCTCACCGGGGAATGGGTGGTCATCGCTGCCCAGCGGATGGACCGCACGTTCCTGCCGCCGCCGGACGCGTCGCCGCTCGCCCCGAGCGTGCCGGGCAAGGCGCCCACGGAGATTCCGGCCGACGACTACGACGTGGTGGTGTTCGAGAACCGTTTCCCGTCGCTGGCGACGGCCGCCGCCGAGCAGGACCTCCCGGACTGCGTCGACGGAGAAGCGTTGTGGCCGTTGGCACCGGGAGCGGGCAGGTGCGAGGTCGTGTGCTTCACCAGCAACCCCGATGCCGCCTTCGCCACCCTGAGCGTCGACCGGGTCCGCACCGTCGTCGACGTCTGGGCCGACCGCACCGCCGAACTGTCGGCGCTGCCGGGGGTCCGGCAGGTGTTCTGCTTCGAGAACCGGGGCAAGGAAATCGGCGTCACCCTGACCCATCCACACGGGCAGATCTACGCCTACCCGTACCTGCCGCCCCGCACCGACGCGCTGATCCGGCGCTCCCGCGAGCACTTCGAGAGCACCGGGCGGCTGCTGCTCGCCGACGTCCTCGACGCCGAAACACGATCCGGCAGGCGCGTGGTCCTGACCGCCAAACACTGGACCGCGTACGTTCCCGCCGCCTCGCGCTGGCCGCTGGAGGTGCATCTCGCACCGCACCGCGACGTCCGTGACCTCACCGAACTGTCCGAAGACGAGCGGGACGAACTCGCCCACGTCTATCTCGAACTGCTGCGGCGGGTCGACCGGTTTTTCGAGGGTGTCGCTGCCGTGCCCTACATCGCTGCGTGGCACCAGGCGCCCGTCGGCGAGGACCGCCCGCTCGGACGCCTGCACCTGCAACTGTTCTCGATGATGCGGTCGCCGGGCCGGATGAAGTACCTGGCGGGATCCGAGTCCGGGGTGGGGGCGTGGGTCAACGACACCACCCCCGAACGCATCGCCGACCGGCTGCGGGAGGTGGCGTCGTGAGTGCGGCGCGGTGGGTCGACCCGGTCGACGTCCACACGGTCGCGGCCGCCGCGGAGGCGTTGTTCCGCAGCACGTTCGGCGGCGCCGCAGACGGAGTCTGGGCTGCGCCCGGCCGGGTCAACCTCATCGGCGAGCACGTCGACTACGCCGGCGGACTGGTGCTGCCGTTAGCCCTCCCCTACGTGACCGTGGCCGCCGTCCGAATGCGCGACGACGACATCCTGCACGCCGTGTCCACGCACACCGACGAGACCTGGCAGGGTCTGCTCGCCGATGTCGCGCCGGGCCACCCGGCCGGCTGGGCCGCGTATGTCGCCGGGGTGGTGTGGGCGCTGCGCCGGTCCGGACATCTCACGGCGGGAACGGGTTTCGACGTGGCGGTGCATTCGACGGTCCCGGTCGGCTCCGGGCTGTCGAGTTCGGCCGCGCTCGAGTGCGCATTCGCACTCGCTGTCGCCGACCTCGCCGAACTACCCACGGACGACGCAGGCCGCCGGCCACTGATCGACGCGTCCATCCTCGCGGAGAATGAGATCGCCGGCGCGTCCACCGGCGGCATGGACCAGTCGGTCGCGATGCTCGCCCGCCCCGGCCACGCCCTGCTCCTCGACTGCCGGGACGGCGCCACCCGGCACGTCCCGCTCGACTTCGGCTCCGCAGGCGCCCGACTTGTCGTCATCGACACCAACGCGCCGCACCGGCTGGTCGACGGCCGGTACGGCAACCGGCGCGCCGTCATCGAGAAGGCCTGCGCCGACCTCGGCATCGCCTGCCTGCGCGACGTCGCCGACGCCGACGCGGCGGTCGCGGCACTGAGCTCCCCGGCTGCGCAGCGGGCCCGGCACGTACTCGGCGAAATCGACCGGGTCCGTGAGGTCGCCGATCTGCTCGACCGCGGACGGATCGCCGACATCGGCGACGCCCTGAACCGCTCGCACGCCTCCCTGCGCGACGACTACGAGGTCAGCTCCGTCGAACTCGACGCCGCCGTCGACGCCGCGGTCGAGGCGGGCGCCTGGGGTGCGCGGATGACCGGCGGCGGCTTCGGCGGCTCCGCGATCGCCCTCGTGCCCACCGACCGGGTCGACACGCTCGTCGCCGACGTCGTCCGCCGGGCCCACTCCGCCGGTCTGCCGGTCCCCCAGTTCCTGCACGCCGAGCCGTCGGGCTCGGCACACCGACTCGGAAATTCCCACGACACCACCACTCGAGCGAAATCTGGGAACTCCGCTGGAGCGTAGACGTACCGTGGTGCAGTGCGGTCGTGACGAGGCGTGCGGCGCCTCGTCGACCGCGAGAAGGAGGCTGGTGTGGACGTCGCCGATTCCACGAGGCAGGGTCGGATCGTGGAGGTCCTCGTCGAGGCCTTTGCCGATCTGATGGAGGCGGACCCGAGCGCGTTTCGCACGAAGTTCCGGAAGATGGCCGCCGATCCGTTCGCCTTCTACCGGGGCAGCGCCTGCCTCTTCTACGACGATCTGCGTGACTTCGACGATCCGTGGGCGGACGAGCGCACCGGCCGAGTGTGGATTCACGGCGATCTGCACCTGGAAAATTTCGGCACGTACATGAACTCGGAAGGCACCCTCGTCTTCGACGTCAACGACTTCGACGAGGCGTACGTGGGGCCGTTCAGCTGGGATCTTCGCCGGTTCGTCGCGAGTCTCGCACTGATGGGCTGGCAGAAGGCCCTCCCCGAGAGCGATGTCCGGGCGCTGGCCGACACCTATCTGCGCAATTACGTCGAGCACGTCCTGCATTACGTGCAGAGGGAGGCGGACGAGGCGTATGCGCTGCGCCTGGACAATTCGCGCGGCGCCATCCAGGACCTGCTGCTGAGCGCGCGTCTCGCCACCCGGGTGGACCTGCTCGAGTCCGTCACGGTGATCGAGGACTACGACCGGCGTTTCCGGCGGGGCCGCGGAGTCCGCGAACTCGACGAGGAGGAACGCACGACCGTCTGCGAGGCGCTGGACACGTACATCGAGAGGGTGCCCCGCAGCAAGCGATCCGCGCGACCGGTGTTCTACCGGGTCAAGGACGTGGTCGGGCGGAAGGGCTTCGGGATCGGCAGCGCCGGCCTCCCGGCGTACAACGTGCTCATCGAAGGGGCGACCCAGGCACTCGAGAACGACATCGTGCTCTCCCTCAAGCAGGGCAATGTCGCCGCGCCGAGCCGTGTCGTCGACGAACCGCGTGTCCGCGACTACTTCGAGCACGAAGGCCACCGCACGGTGGTGAGTCAGCGGGCTCTGCAGGTTCACACCGATCCGCTGCTCGGCTACACGGAGATCGGTGACACCGGTTTCGTGGTCGCCGAACTCTCCCCGTACGAACTGGACCTCGACTGGTCGGACCTCACCGAACCGGAGGACATCGCGCCGGTGCTCGAGGACCTCGGCCGGGCGACGGCGAAGGTGCATTGCGTCTCCGACGAGGACAGCGATCAGACCCTGGTCACGTTCCAGACCGAGGAGGCCATCCAGAGCGTCGTCGACGGCAGGCTGGACGAGTTCGTCGGCGAAATCGTCGACTTCGGCATCGCGTACGCCGAGGTGAGCCGCAAGGATCACCAGCTGTTCGTGAACGCGTTCCGGGAGGGCGAGATCGGGGGCGTGTCCGCGACCTAGCCGAGCTACAGGCGGACGGTGTTCAGTTCCTCCAGAACACCTTCCGCGCTGCGGGCGGCGACGGTGCACGCTCTCGCGGTGAACTGGTCGAGCAACGGGTGGCGCGCTCGTTCGCGCCACTTCCGCACCGCGGCGAGTGCCCGCATCCTCTGCAACTCCACGGAGTCGTCGCCGTCCGTGCCCAGTCGTTCGGCGATCTGGATCCCGAATCCGCCGATCAGGCGTTGCAACTCGGCCACGTCGTCGGCGGGCAGTCCCACCTCGGTGGACCGCAGCCGCCCGAGCAGGCGCAGTTCCTGGAAACCGTGCACGTCGGAGAGCAGCCGTTCAGCCGACATCAGGATCTCGCCGGCACCCGGCACCGGATGCGCCGTGAGCACCCGCTTGAGTGCCACGAGCGCCGAATGGGTCTTCAACTGGTCGGCCCGCTGCCCGAACTGGATGTCGATCACCTGACGCAATTCGTCGAGGCCGCTGCGTTCCACCAACTCGGCCGCCAGCGTCGGCGAGTCCTTGGTGCCCAGCCGGATCAGGGTGACGGCCATCCGGATCCCGAAGAGCCCGAAGCGGTCTGCCAGCTGGGCCCGCATACGGGCGTCCACGGGCAGGGGACTGTCCTCACGCGCGAACCGGTCGGCCGACAGCATCGCCAGGTTCAGATCGTCGACCGGGACCTCGGCCAGATGCTGGAACGCGGTGAACTCGGCCTGACGCATCGTGCGGGCCCCGAGAGCCAGCAGACCCGCGACGGGGACGACTGCCTGGCACAGCCCGGTGCGCTCGAGTTCGCCCGCGAACCGGGACGCCACCTCCTTGGCGGACATCATGGCGTCCAGGCGTCCCGCCCCCACCTCGTCGGCTCGCGACACGACACCGACCACACCGAGCGGTCCCGATTCGTCGCCCACGTGGTCGCCGATCTGACCGAGGAACTGGACGTCGGTCGCGTTGAGCGTGCGCAGCAGGTAGACCACGGCGTCGGCGCCGGACGCCTCGTTGTCGGGGGTGAGCATCTCGAGGGTGCGGGCCGAGACGTCGCGCGACAGCGAGGACGTGCCCGGGGTGTCGATGATCGTCGTGTGCGCCAGGGCGGACGACGGCCACTCCACGTCGAGGCGGTCCACCTGGTCGGCGGTGAGGTGGCCGAGGTCGAACGTGAGATGTCCGTCGCGGCGCAGCACCGGGACGTTGGCGGAGCGCTGTGCGCCGCTGCCGGGGTCCGGCTGGTACCAGGCCGTCACGGTGGGTGTCGACCCGCTCCGGTACCAGGTGACGACGCGGGTGCACTCGGTCGCGTCGGTGGGCGCGATGTCCTGCCCCACCAGGGAATTGAGCAGTGTGGACTTGCCTGCTTTCAACGAGCCGGCCAGGGCCACCCGCAGGGGTTGTTCCAGTCGCCGGGCGCATTCGGTCAGCTGATCCCGGATCTCGGGTCTGCCCGCGTACAACTGCCGGGCGGACGCGATGAGTGCCCGGGCCTCGTGAAGCGGAGCGGCCGTCATGCCGTGACCGCTCCCGCGTCGCCTGCGACGAGTTGCGCGGCTTGCTGTTTCAGTTCGGATGCGACGTGCAGATCCTTCTCGAGCTGCGCGATCCGGCGGGTCCGTTCGGTGGACTCGAGGTTCGCCGCCTCCTGCGCGCCGCGCAGCGAGTCGTTGATCGACCGCAGCGCCTGCTCGGCGATCGCGCTGAAATGATCGCGCAGCAACCGCTGGATCGACCGGAGCCGATCCTTCGACTCCTTGCCCACCTGGAAGCTGGCGTCGTCGGCGAACCGGCGGATCGCGGCCTTCGCCTCTGCACGCCGCTTCAGGATCCGGCTCTCCTTGTCTTCCCGGTACGCCTTGGTGCCGAGGAGGACTCCGGCGCCGATCGAGATCGGATTGACCAGGGCCATCCCCATCATGGTGGTGATCAGACCGAACATGAGGACGCCGCCGTACGATCCGCGCATCCCGACGAGAACCTTCTGGGTGATGCCGATGCGTCCGGCCTCGAGGTCCGCGAGCGAGGCCACCGGTTCGAGGACACCGTCGACGTTCGCGACGTCCAGGTGCGGCAGTTCGACGGCACCCGTCTCGGCGAAGTGCTGCGCCACCACCTCGGCCAGCCACAGCGCGCGGTCGTGGGCCCACACGAAGTTGTCGCCGATCGCGGTGGCGAATTCCTGCTCGAGCCACTGGCCCAGCGCGTCCCAGTCCTTACCGGGGTCGCCCTCGTCGACGGTCTCCTCCGCCTCGCGGGTGACGCGGCGCAACCGGTCCCGGAGGTCGTGGTCGATGTCCGCGGCCAGGTCGGCGATGCCGTCACCCAGCGTCTGCTGCCACAGCGACGTCTTCTTGTGCAGCTCCTCGGCGGCGGCCTTCGCCTTCTGCAGTTCCGCGACCGCGGCGACACCCTTCGCCGGGTCACGCAGGGCGGCAAGCTCACTGCCGATCCCCAGCGTGAGATGCTCGGCCGCGGAGGACACGTCCAGCGACACGGCCCGGCGCGTGTTCGCCTCCGCGCGCGCCACCACCCGCTCGCGCAGGAACGCGTACAGGTCGACGAAACCGGATTCGGTGTTGAGTTCCTCGTCCTGCAGTCGCAGCGCGTGCGAACGCAGCACCGAGGAGATCGGGATCAGGGGAACGTCGAGACCGGCCCGCGCGAGGTGCCCGCGGTCGGCCTCGACGATCTCGCGCCAGTGCGGGTACAGGTCCGTCTTGCTGATCAGGCACGCCACCGACGGGCACAGGCTCGTCACCTGACGGATGAAACCGAGCTCCGGTTCGGTGAATTCCTGGCTGGCGTCGGAGAGAACGAACACGGCGTCCGACGCCGGGATCAGCCCGAGTGTGCTCGCGGCGTGTGGGTTGCCTGCACCGCCCACGCCGGGCGTGTCGACGAGGACCAACCCGTCGGCGAGGAGCGGGCTCGGGACGTTGACCTCCACCCGCAGCACCTCCCGGCCCTCGGCGCGGGGCGAGGCCGGAGTGATGCCGTTCAGCTCGTCGAGCGGAAGAGGAACCCGGATCGGGTCGGCACCCGGATCGGCGAGGACCAGTTCCGCCGACGCCGTCTCGGCGTTCTGGACGACGGTGGGGATCGCGGTGGTCTCGTCGTCACCCACCGAGCACACGGTGAGGTTGAGAAGGGAGTTCACGAACTGGCTCTTGCCCTGCTTGAGCGGTCCGACCACCACGATCCGCATCCGCGGGTCCTGCACCCGGGTCCGGGCCGAGTCGAGGCGCTGCGCCAGATCGCCGCGACCGAACCTCTTCGCCACGTCCAGGGCCTGCTCGAGCAACGCCGTCATCGACGGGGACCCGGCTGGACTCTTCTCGGCGGCTGCACTGTCCATGAGCTTCGTTGACCCGCAATTCTTCCGACCTCTGTGCGGACACCACGTTCAGTGCACCGACACCCGACTGTGTGAAACAGCCCCGCACGCATAACGCGTCCGGGGCTGATTTCGTTACATCGTACGGCGGTTCCGGCCGCCCCGTCTGGGGGATGCCGGAACCGCCGTCTCATCACGGCTCGAGGTGATCGACCACGTCCGTGACGTCGTGCGTCGTGGCCACCGAGGTGTCGGTGTCGCCGAACAGCGAGCCGTCGGTGTCCGCGTGCAGGCCCGAGTCGGCGCCGAACGCGTTGTCCGCGTCGATCGACGACCAGGTGTCGGCTCCGGTGTCGACGGCACCGCCCAGGGTGGACCCCAGACCGCCTGCGATCGAACCGGTGGTGTCGGCCACGACCCCGCCGACCGCACCGAGGTCGGCCGAACCGTCCGTGGTCGCGTCCGCGTCGGCGGAACCGCCGGCCGACGCTCCACCCTCGACCGAACCACCGGCGGACGCTCCGCCGTCGATGGCACCGCCCACTGCGGCTCCACCGTCGACCGCTCCGCCGACCGCACCGTCGAGTGCGCCTCCGACCGAGGTGCCGAGCGATCCGAGGCCACCCACGCCACCGGACAATCCGGCGCCGAGGCCGGTGACCGCGTCGGTGGTGGCATCCAGGCCACCGGTCAGACCGGCAGTGGCGTCGACCGCGCTGTCCAGGCCGCCTTCGATTCCACCGGCCACGTCGCCGCCGACCCCGGCCGCGGCATCGACCGTGCCACCGAGGCTTCCGCCGACATTCGCGGCCGTGTCCAGGGCGCCACCGACCGTGCCACCCAGGTTGGCCGCCGTGTCCAGGGCGCCGCCGAGGTTCGCGTCCAGGCTCGCACCGGCGTCGGCGACCGCGCCGACCGAGGCGCCTGCCTCGCCCACCGCGTCGACGGCACCGCCGACGCTGCCGGTCAGTGCGGAGCCGAGGCCCGCACCGGTGTCGAAGATTCCACCCAGACCACCGGTGAGGCCGCCGGTCAGACCGGCGCCCAGGCCACCCGCCGTGTCCAGTCCGCCGACCAGGTTGGTTCCGAGGCTGCCGCCCAGGTCCGCCCCGGCGTCGGCAACCGCACCGACACCCGCCGCGACACCGGCACCGATGCCTGCCGCGGCGTCCGCGCCACCCGCCACGCCGCCGCCGACGGCGCCGCCCACGTTGCCCGTGACGTCACTGCCCACGTCGAGCAGTCCGCCGAGCGCGCCGTCGATGCCGCCCGTCAGGCCACCCACGAGATCGGTGCCCGCGTCGAGCGCACCGTCCAGGGCGCCGCCCACGCCGGCTGCGGCGCCGAGTCCGAGGTCGGCGTCCAGAGCGGAGTCCAGATCGAGTCCGCCACCGGCCTCCAGAGCCGTCTCCAGTGCGGAACCGAGGGTCGCGCTGAGGTCACCGTCGGCTCCGAGGACTCCGCCGAGAGCGGTGCCCAGCGTGCTGCCGATGCTTCCCTCCGCGCCGAGAACGCTGTCGAGGTCGAGGGCGCCGCCGGTCTCCAGCGCACCGCCGAGCACTCCGCCGAGCGCCGCGCCGAGGTCTGCGCCCGCGCCGCCACCGACACCGAACGCACCGCCGAGCAGGCCACCCAGGTCGGTCACTCCACCGAGGTCGACTCCGCCGTCCGCGCCGAGCACCGCGTCGAGGGCCGCACCCAGACCGGCGGTGGCGTCACCGTCGACTCCGAGCACCCCGCCGAGCGCGCCGCTGATGGTGGTTCCCAGGTCGGCACCGGTGTCGAGGACACCGCCCAGCCCGAGGCCGCTCTCCAGAGCGCCGCCCAGGACCGTGCCCAGGTTCGCGCCTGCCTCGCCGCCCAGCCCGAGGGCTCCGCTCAGCGCCGTCGTCAGCTCCGACGTCAGTTCCCCGCCGAGACCCAGGTCGGCGCCCAGCCCGAGGTCCAGTCCGCCGTCCAGCAGGCCGCCCAGGTCGATGTCCGTCACACCGCCTGCGCCGAGCACGGCGTCGAGGGTGCTGCCCAGTTCGCCGGCCAGGCCACCGTCCAGGCCGAGGGCTCCGCCGAGGACCGTACCGAGTGCGGCGTCCAGTCCCAGTCCGCTGTCGAGTGCGCCGGACAGGGCGCCGCCGAGGCCGCCGTCCAGGTCGAGGGCGCCGCCGAGCAGACCGCCCAGGGCTCCACCGAGATCGCCGCTGACGTCGCCGCCCGCGCCGAGGACGCCACCGAGGATGCCGCTCAGTGCGCCACCGAGGTCGCCGTCGGCACCGAGAACGGCGCCGAGGTCGAGCCCGCCACCGGCACCGAGAACGGCGTCCAGCGCGGTGCCCAGACCGGCCGTGAGGTCGCCGCCGACTCCGAGTTCGCCGCCGAGCAGTCCGCTCAGCGCACCGCCGAGGCTGCCGCCCGCACCGAGGATCGCGTCGAGGTCCAGTCCGCCACCCAGGTCCGCGATCGAACCGAGGGTCGCGCCGAGCGCGCCACCGAGGTCAGCGCTCAAGTCGCCGCCCGCACCGAGAACTCCGCCGAGTGCGCCACCGAGGACCGCGCCGAGGTCGGTGCCGAGGACTCCGCCGAGTGAGCCGGCGACGTCACCGAGCAGTTCACCGCCGAGCAGCCCTTCGAGGGTGGCGCCCAGTCCGCCGCCCGCGCCGATCGCCGCGTCGAGCGCACCGCCCAGCGCGCCACCGAGACCGGCGTCGACACCGAGCACGCCGCCGAGGGTCGTTCCGAGCACAGCACCGAGGTCGAGGCCGCCACCGAGTCCGGCGAGGATGTCACCGTCCAGGCTGCCACCGAGGTCGACGACGCTTCCGAGGGCGGCACCGAGAGCCGCACCCAGCTCGGCGCCCAGGTCGCCGCCGATCGACAGTGCGGGGGCGAGGATCCCGGTGAGACCACCGGCCACGTCGACCACCGGCAGGGCCGTGATCGCCGCGGTGAGGGTGGTGGCGAGCTGCGCGGTCAGGTCGGCGCCCAGCCCGAGCGCGCCTCCGAGCGCCCCGCTGATCGCGGCGCCGAGGTCGAGGGCGCCGTCGAGGTCGAGGCCACCCGTGAGGGAGAGTGCTGCGTCGAGGGCCGCACCCAGCGCGGCGCCGAGCTGCGCACCGATCTCGCCGCCGATCTCCAGCGCGGCACCGAGCGCGGCGCTCAGGCCGGCAGCCAGTTCCGCGGCGAAGTCGAAGTCGCCGCCCAGGCCGGCACCGAGACCGAGGCCTGCGCCGGCACCGATACCGACCGCACCGCCGAGACCGCCGCCGAGACCGAGGCCGCCGCCCAGTCCGCCACCGACACCTGCGCCGATACCGCCCGCAACATCACCGGCGACGTCGGCACCGGCGTTGACGATCGCGGCCAGGTCGGCCCCGCCGCCTGCGAACAGTCCCGACTCCGCGACCAGGGGAGCGACGGAGACGATGTCAGCGTGGCTCACACCCTGCAGGCCGGCGGCGCACAGCGCCTCGGTCGGGTTGGCGCAGTAGGCCGCCGCAGCCTGCTCGTCGCGAAGAAGGCCGAGGATGAAGTCGAGGACGGCGTTGGTAGCCATGGCAGCTCTCCTGTAGTCGAGGTTCGGGGAGTTCGGGTGGCCACCACAACTGCTGTGACGGCGAGTGAAATACACGTTATGGATCGGCGGCCCCCTTCCCAACGGGGCGGCGCCCCCTACTCGGGGACCCCGGTATCGGGGATCTCCCATCGGGGGTCGGGCCCTCCCCGTTAGGGGATGGGGGGCCATTAGGGGATCGGCCCCGTAACTGCCGTCGACCAGCGGCGTCGGCGTAACGAAACGGCCGCCACCCGCGACAATTCGAGTGACCACGACGGCATCGGCCGTCACATACGACGGCGGCACCGTCCGCCTGACGCAGGCGGCGTGACGCCCGCCCGGACCACAGGAGTGGAACATGGCTGCAGCGCTCGGCATCGGTGTCGGATCGGTCAATACGGTGGCCGCCGTCGACACGGACGGGGCGAGCGTGACGGATGCCGCCGACCTCACCGTCCTGTCCCGCGCAAGTGTTCTCCACCTCTCCCCCGACCGCGCACCCGTCCTCGGCGACGACACGAGCGAACCGGACGCGGTGACGGTGTCCGACTTCGCGAACCGCGTGGGCGACCCGGTCGGGATCCTCACCGACGACGGTTCGACCTACTCCGGTGAAGACCTCGTGGCCACCGCCGTGAGCTGCATCGTGCACGAGGCCGCGTCGGGCAGGCACGGCCTTCCGACCACCGTCGTCGCGCACCCGACCGTCTGGCCGCCGTACACCGTCGGTGTTCTCGCCGACGCGCTCGTGCAGGCCGGCGTCACGGACGCCACCCTGGTGTCGGAGGCGCAGGCTGTGATGACGTGGCTCGAACGGACCCGCGGCACCCTCGGCGACGCGTTGACCGTCATCTACGACCTCGGCGGCACCTCGCTCGACATCACCCTCTTCCGTTCGGACGCACACGGCACGGAGACCGGAATCCTCGGCAAGCCGGTGCGGTCCGAGGACTTCGGTGGCGCCCACTTCGACCACGCCACCATGCAGTACGTTCTCGGCAACGTCGCCGAGGAGTTCGGCGACATCGACCCGTTCGCCCCCGACACCGTCGCCGCCCTGACCCGGCTGCGCACCCGGTGCACCGCGGCGAAGGAGGCCCTGTCCTCCGACACCGAAGCCACCATCGGCATCGAGCTGCCCGGCATCTCCACCGACGTCCGGCTGGTGCGCTCGGAACTCGAAGACCTCATCCGCGAATCCCTGCAGGAATCGGTGACGCTGGTGCGCGAGAGCATCCACGCCGCCGGTCTCGAATCCAGCGACGTCACCCAGGTGGTGCTCACCGGCGGAAGCGCCTCCATCCCGCTGGTCGCCGAACTCCTGTCGGCGGAACTGCGCGTTCCCGTCGTCGCGGCCGAACGTCCGGGCCATACCGCGGCCCTGGGTGCAGCCCTGCTCGCCGCCGACAACGATGCGGGACGCGCCGCGGCCCCGACCGTCGCGCGGATGCCGGTCGTCGTGCCCACCGCGACGCCGGCCGCGGCAGCGCCCGCCGCCGCCCCGGTCACCGAGTCGGAGGCCGAGACCGTCGTCTTCGCCACCCGCACCCCCGCACCGACCCTCGCCGAGCCCGCCGCCACCGGCATGTCGCGGAAGAAGAAGGCCGGGATCATCACCGCCTCCGCCGCCGCCATCGCCCTGCTCGCCGCGGGTGGGCTGTCGCTCGGCACGGCCCTCGACGTCGCACCGTCCTCGTCCAGCTCGGGTTCGAGCACCTCGCAGTCGTCGAGCACGTCGGCGGGCGCGGCCTCCACGTCCGGTGTTCCGGCCGAGGCCGCCGCGACGGGCGCCGCTACTGCCGGCACCGAGGCGGCGGGCGTCGTCGCCGCGACCGGTGTCCCCGCCACCGCGGCCGGCGTCGCGACTCCGGTCGCCGCTCCCGGCACCGTCCCACCCGGCACCGTGGCACCGGTCGCGGCCGCACCCGTGGCCGCGGCGCCCGGCACCGCACCTGCTCCCGCGGCCGAAGTACCCGCTCCCGCACCAGCCCCAGCTCCCGCGCCCGCACCGGCCCCCGCTCCGGCCCCGAGCGTTCCCCAGACCGACGGCGGCGCCGCGATCGCCAACACCATCGTCGGCGGTGCCGGCGCGGTGGGTAACACCGTCAACGGAGTGGGCGACACGGTCGGCGGCGTCGTCGGCGGAGTCACCGGCCTGGTGCCCGGCGTCCTCGGCAACGGCGGATAGGGCGCCGGTGTCCACGCTGCCCTCACCGCTTCCTCCCACGGAACTCGCGGAGCTCGACGGCCCGCAACTGTCCGTTCTCGCATTGGTTCTGCTCGGCAGCGACCTCGACGAGACCGTGGTCGCCCGAGTACTCGACGTCGAACCCGACCGTGCCCGTGCCGCTGTCGACGCACTCCGCTCGGACGGCTGGGTCGACGAACGGGACGCGCTGGTTCTCGCGGACCGCACTCATCTGACGAGAACGCTCGGCGAGAACCGGCTGAACACGCTGGCTCGCCGCCTGCTCGCCCATCACGTCGAGCGCGGAACGCTCACGCTGCCCGTCGCCCGCGCGGTCGCCGCGACCGGCACACCGAGCGACGAACTCAGCCAATTCCTCTGCACCCAGGCCGAACTCGCCGAACCAGCGGCAGCCGTCGTGTTGTACGCCGAAGCCGGCCGGGTCGGCAGGCTCGGCGACAGCGCCGTCGTCGCCTACGCCGAGGCCTGCGCCCTGAACGGCGACCTCGACACCGCGGTCGGGCTGGCCGATTCGGTCCTCGAACGGTCCGGCACCGTCGACGATCCGGAACTCGCTGCGGCCGTCCGGATTTCGGCCGCCGGTGCCGCGTTCTGCGGCATGATCGATCGCAGTGCCGAACTGTACGCGTGGCTCGGCGCCGACCGGGCGGGCGCCGACGCGTCCCTCGCCGCCTCCCTCCTGGTGGTCGCGGGCCGGCTCGACAACGCCGAAGCCGTCCTCGCCACCAGTGCGGGCGCACCCCCCACTGCCGCCACCGCCGGCGCCGCACTCGTCGCGACCGGACTCGTCCAGTCCGTGACCGCGTCCGCCAACGCGGCACTGAATTCGCTGACCCGTGCGCTGTCGCTTCCCGGTCGCGCGTCCCGGCCACGGGTGCTGCCCGACTCCCCCGCCGCGATCACCGCCCTCGCCGCGCTCCACTGCGGCGAACTCGCCCACGCGGACGCCGTCCTCGGCCGGGCACGGGAGGCCGAACGGCCCGGCAGCGTCACCGCGAATCGGCATCAGCTGCTCACCGCCTGGACGTCCATGGTCCGCGGCGACCTCGCCGCGGCGCAGTCCCGGCTCGACGGCCTCGACACCGCGTCGATGCGGCAGCGCGATCTGCTGTTCGTCCACGGACTGCGGGTCGGGCTGGCCCGGCGCACCGGCGACAACGCGGCACTGCTCCAGGCCTGGGCGGGGGCGCAGGGTGTGATCGCCGAGTACTCGGTGGACCTGCTGAGCCTGCTGCCACTCGGCGAACTGTGGCTGACGTCGATCCGGGTCGGCGAACCCGCCCGGATCACCCACCTCGTCGAGGACGCGCAGTCGTTGCTGCGGACGCTCGGCGAGCCGGCGATGTGGGGTTCGGCGCTGCACTGGTACGGCGTGCAGGCCTCGATCCTCGCCGAATGCCCCGCAGACCTGATGCCCCACGCCCGCGCGCTCGGCGAGGCCGCCAAGGTCAGCACGTACGCGTCCGGGCTCGCCACCGCCGGTCGCGCGTGGCTGCGCGTGCTGCAGGGCGACATCGACGCCGCATCCGTCGAGGACGCGGCCCGCACCCTCGACCGGATCGGTCTGCCGTGGGACGGTGCGCGCCTCGCGGGTGAAGCGGCGCTGCGCGCGTCCGACACGAGGGTCGCGACCGCTCTGCTGCAGGTCGCGAGGGCGCTGCGGCAGCCGACGTCCGCGGGCAACGGCGCCGATTCCGCGGTCGTGTCGAGTCCCAGCATGCCGGGGGCGCTCACCGACCGCGAGGCCGAGGTCGCCGAACTGCTCGTTCAGGGGCTGACATACCGGGAGATCGGATCCCGCCTCTACATCTCCGCCAAGACGATCGAGCATCACGTGGCCCGGATCCGGCGGCGGCTGGGCGCCGGGTCGCGGTCGGAGCTGCTGTCGATGCTGCGCGCGATGGGCCACGGGTATTCCGCCGACTCCTGACCCGTGAGTACTTATTAACCGCGGGTGGTTGACAAGTACTCACGGGCGCCGAAGGCGCAGCCCCGTGTAACCATTCGACTGCGGCAGGCGACACACTGTGCACATGGTGCGATGACGCACTCCCTCGAACTGTGCCAGTAAGGATCTTTCATGACCACCGGAGTCGGACTCACCGTCGGCGATTCGGTTTCCACAGCGGTGGTGACCGCTTCCGGAACCGATGTGAGGACGATCGAACACCCGTCCGTCCTGTTCACGGCCCCGGACGGCACGGTTCAACTCGGCGACCCCGGCACGGAATCGACGGGCGCCGTCCGCGACTTCCTCGCCCGCGTCGGCGAACCCGCCGGCATCGAGTACGCCGGTTCGCTGACCCGCGCCGAGGACCTCGTCGCGACGGCGATGTTCTGCCTGTTCCGGGAGGCCGCGGACGGACTGTCGGGGACGGTGAAGGTCACCGCGACCCATCCGTCGGACTGGGCGCCGGAGATCGTCACGAAGCTGCGCGAATCCCTCGACTACATGGGTCTGAGCGAGGCGACGCTCATCCCCGAGTCGGTGGCACTCGCCGCCTCGCCGGAATCCCCTGCCCACGGCGCGGCACTGCTGGCGGCCGGGCTGGCACTGACCGACGAGGACACGACCGCTGACACCGAGTCGATCCCGATCGTCGAGGCCCCCCTGCACACCGCGTACTCCGCCGTGACGGCGATACCGGCAGTCGCGGCCGCTGCTGCCGCCGACGCGTCTCCGCCCGCCGAGACCGGGGCGTCCGCTCCCGCGAGCGCACCGACCCCGCCCGCCAAGCGCACGGACCGGCGGCCGCTGATCATCGCCGGTGCCGCCGCGGCCGCACTGGTGGTGGCGGGTGGCGCGCTCGCGTTCGCGCTCACCGGCAACGGCAGCACCGCGGTCCCGACGATCCAGGACGCCCAGACCGCGTCGGTGACGACGTCCAGCGCACGACCCACACCGGCCGCACCCGCCGTCCTCCCGACTGCGAGCACGCAGGAGGTGGCCGTGACGACGGAGGTCGAGGCCCCCAGCCCGGTCGCTCCCCCGCCTGCTCCGGTGGAGACGACATCCGTGTTCGTGCCGCCACCTCCGCCGCCCTCGACGACGCCGGTGATCACCCTCCCTTCGATCACCACGGTCCCGAAGACCACCACGACCACGACCGCCGCGACGACCACGACGCCGCCGCCGGAGACGACCACCACCACAACAACGACAACAACCACGACGACGATGAAGAAGGAACCCGCGGCCGCGATCACCACCACGACCACGACCCCGCCGCCCGCTCTGAAAAGTCCAGGTCAGTGAGGCTTCGGTCACACCTCCCCGACGGGCCGACCCGTCCGTAGCTTAAGGTGGGGCGCTGATACCCACCCCAGAAGGAATCCTCAGTGAAACGGATTCCGTGCAGAAGGGATTTCATGCGTAACGTGCTGGCGCACCGCGCCGCTGTTGTAGGCGCCTCGGCAATGCTTCTTCTCTTTCCGTTTTCCACTGCCGCCCAGGCCGACCCTGTTACGCAGCCCGACACCACTCAGCTGAGCGCCGACAAGTTGCCGGCCGAACTCGTCGAGGCCATCACCCGCGACCTGAAGATCAGCCCGCAGGAGTACCTCGACCGCGCCGCGAAGGCACAGGAGCTGGGTAGTTACGCCGAGGACTTCCGGGAGCAGCATCCCGACGACTTCGCCGGGGCGTGGATCGGTCTCGACGGCCAGCCTGTCGTCGCCGTCACCACGGACGAGGCCGCCGATGCCGCAGCCAAGGCCGGGTACGACACCCGTATTGCGCCCGTGTCCGCGAACGGCCTGGAGAAGACCCTCTCCGACGTGAACGGCTGGATCGCGGGACTGCCGAAGGACGTGGCTTCCCAGGTCAACTCCGCGTCGATCGACGTCCTCGAGAACCGCGTCGTCATCGACGTCGTCAACAGCCCCATCGGCCAGGCGCTGAACCTGCCGACGTTGCTCGCCAACGTCAAGGTCATGTTGAGCCCCGGCAGCGGCGGTCCGGTGGAGAGGGGTCCCCTCGCCGGTGACACCTACATCACTACCGCGGGTGAGCTGCCGAAGACGCCGATCTCGGAGATCTCCGTCTGCTCGCTCGGCTTCAATGCCGTGGACGACAGCGGCCAGGCCGTGAACATCAGCGCCGGGCACTGCAACCCCGCCGAGGGTCAGCCGTCGCCGGTCTTCCTCCCCAATCACCAGAACGTCGACGACAGCCAGCAGATCGGCGCGTTCTCGAAGTCCTCGGTGGGCAACCCGGCCGACAAGCTGGACTACTCGGTGATCAAGCTCAACGAGGCGGGCGTCAAGGCCGGTCTGGACCGCCCCGCGGTTCGCGGCGCGAACGGCACCACGCTGGAGATCACCGGCACCGCCCGGCCCGTCGTCGGCGCCCCGATCTGCAAGTCGGGTCAGACGTCGTCGTTCACGTGTGGCGTGGTCGCAGCAGACCACGTCGAGACTCAGCTGTTCGTCGCCGACGGTTCGAGCCGCGTGGTCAACGGTTTCGCCGGCACCGCCTGCACCCTTGCGGGTGACAGCGGCGGCGCCATCGTCACCGGAACCCTCGCGCTGGGTATCACCAGTGGTTCCAACGCCAGTGGCGCCCCCAACTGCACGGAGGCGAACCTGGTACTGGCACCGGAGGGTGGCACCGCCAGCCTGGGCATCCCGGTCGCGGACATCGTGGACACGCTCGGATCCGGGATGCGCGTGCGCACCATCTCCGACTAGATCTCCACCGATTCGCCCTGTGCCCGGTGTCCGTTTCTCTCGGACATCGGGCACAGGTGTTCAGGCGTGGTGTCCGCTTTGTCCTGCTGCGTCGTCCACCGAGAGTGTTACAGGTGGGAATAGACGGGGCGAACCCATATAGTCGACTCCGACTGTGTACGGCCTTACCTGTCGGGGGGTCGTATTCGTATGTGCCCGCGAGGCAACTGCGAACAAACAAACATCAGAAAGGCCCCCATGCGAAGCTCCATCGCACGTCGTGCCGCCGTGTTCGGCTCCGCCGCGCTGCTGCTCCTCGGTCCGGTCGCCGCCTCCGCTCAGGCCGATCCGGTCGAGCCCGGAGTGTCCGGCCAGGCCGCCAAGCTTCCCGCGGAACTGATCGACGCTATCCAGCGTGATCTGTCGCTGAGCCCGGACCAGTACCTGGAGCACTCCGAGCTGGGCCAGAAGCTGGCCGAGTTCGCGAAGATCGCCCGCACCCAGTTCCCGGATGCGTTCGCCGGAACGTGGCTCGACAACGCCGGCACCCCGATCGTCGGGCTCGCCGACGGCGCCGACAAGGACGCCGCCGTCGCCGCGGCCGAGAAGGCCGGCTTCCAGGTGAAGGATGTGGCGCAGAGCGAGAGCAGCCTGCAGGCTCAGGTGAAGTCGCTCGACGGGTGGCTGGACACCCAGCCGCCTGCCGTCGCGGATCTCGTTCGCGGCGTGGCAATCGACATCGTGAACAACGATCTCGTGCTCCGTGCGGACAACGTGGGCGGGTTGCAGCTTCCGGACTTCCTGAAGGGCGCACGCGTCGTGCAGTCGCCTGCCACGGCCGCTCCGCTGCCGTCCACCGACCTCACCCCCATCGCCGAACCGCTCCCCGCCGACGCCCTGCTGGGCGGCGACGCGTACGGCTCGCTGGGCGGCGGAGTCGGGCTGCGCTGCTCGCTCGGTTTCAACGGCACCGACAGCTCGGGCGGTCCGGTGAACATCACGGCAGGACACTGCGACCCCAACCGGGAGGCTGCCGGCACCTCGGAGGCGTCGGAGGCGTTCTCCCTGGTCCCGGGTGGCACCGGTCCGCGGATCGGCACCTTCGCCAAGACCAGCCTGGACATCCACGACTACTCGATCATCCGGGCCGACGACAACGCCGCACACCGGTTCGAGAACAACGGCGTCCGGGTTCCCGGCGCAGCGCCGGTCGCCATCACCGGTACGGCCGACCCGATTGTCGGCGCCCCGGTGTGCAAGTCGGGTCTGACCACCGGTTTCACGTGCGGTGTCGTGACGTCCGTCGCACAGACCGTCTCGGTCGGTGAGCGCACCCTGGCCGACAGCTTCTCGACCAGTATGTGCGCCCTGCAGGGCGACAGCGGCGGCACGATCGTGACCGGCACGCTGGCGCTCGGAATCTCGAGCGCCTCCAACGTCGGGCAGTACCCGATCTGCCAGGTCGCGGACGTCGTCACGTTCGTCCTCGGTGAGAGCCCCGAGTTGTTTGCCACGCCGATCAACGAGGTACTGGCCGAGAACCCGGGTCTGCGCGTGCGCACCTCGTAACGCTGAACCGACGACGACGGCCCGCTTCCCTTTCGGGGAGGCGGGCCGTCGTCGTCGGTCGCACTCAGGCTGCGTAGGGCCGGGCCCAGCCACGTCCAGCACGCACCGTCGGACACGTTCGCCGGACCGGGCACCCTCCGGCCATTCTCCATCCGGCGACCCACGCACGGCCGCACACCATTTCGCGCTACTCATGGAGGCGGAGAACTCCGAACGCACGTTCCACGGCGCCGCCCCCCCTCGGCGACGACGAGGTGTCGGTGATCGTCACCGACGGGGTCGCGGCCTTCCTCGACGGCTACCGAGCGCGCGCGAACTGATCAGGCGGTCGGCTCGGGCGCGGGCGGAACGAACGGCATGTTGATGGTGACGAGGTACTGGATTCCGAGGATCACCAGCGCGGCGCCGCCCACGAAGATGGTTCCGGCCAGCCCGCCGGCGGCGAATCCCGCCAGCAGCCCGCCGAGGCACCCGACCGGCGTGCCGATCACGGTGACGGCGAACAGGCCGCACCCAACCGCGAGACCCACGGCACCGAAGATCACGCCGAAGATCAGGCCGCCGATCAGCGTCGCGTAACCGAGGTAGCTGTTGAAGTCTGCGAGCGCCGAGTCGTCACGCTCTTCCTGAGTGTCGAATCCGTCCTGCGCTACCGATTTCAGCGACGACGCGACGTCGGCGGGAACCTGTGGGGTGAGCGTGACCGTCCGCCCGTCGAGGTCGGCGTCGATCGGATAGACGGCGTCGCCGACCCGAATCGTGAGCGGCAGTGCAGCCACCACCTTGCCGCCGTCGTCCACCACCTCGATCGCTTCCCGGGTGTCTGTGATCCGGAAGGCGCCCGCGTCGATCGACGTGACGACGGACTCGCCCTCGGCGTGTGCCTCGTAGCCGATGTCGGACGAATCCTGCTGTGTCAGTGGAGCTGTGTGTGCGGTCCCGGCGGAGATCCCGAGGGCCGCGACGACGAGGAACGCTGCTCCGGTGACGGCGCGCAGGTTCCGTGCGAACCGGCCGCTCATGCCGTGGGTTCCGGTGCGACGAACGGGCTGTTGATGGTGTTGAAGTACTGAATTCCCAGAACCACCAGGGCGCCACCGCCCACGACGATGGTGCCGGCGAGCGCGACGACGGGCGCGACGATCAGCGCACCTCCGATGCACCCCGCCACCGGGCCGGCGAGGCCGAGGAACGGAATCACCAGCGCAGCGGTGCCGGGGATGATGCCGATCGCGCAGCCGATCGCCCCGCCGATGATGGCGGCGACGATCGCGGTGATCGCGCTCGTGATGCCGAGTTGCTGCTGGAAGTCGTCGAGTGCGCGGTCGTCGCGTTCCTGCTTGTCCTGCGGTGCGGCGACGTCGTCGAGGGTCAGCCGTTCCGACACGGGGACGGGGGTCGCTGCCGACGGGTCCATGTTCGGGACGAGTCGCAGGACGCGAGCGGACTCGTCGACCGCCACGGCGAACGGATGCTGCAGGTCGTCGACCCGGAAGAACATGGGAATGGCGGCAACGACGCGGCCGCCGTCGTCGACCACGTCGACTGTGTCGTTCGCGGCGTTGATCGAGAAGGCGCCGGCGTCGAGGGTGGCCACAGCGGCGTCACCGTCTCGAGCGGTCTGGTAGTTGATGTTCGGGATGCCCTGTTCCGCACCCTGCTGGGGTGCGGCGGCCGGATCGGCGTATGACGTGGCCGCACCGACGCCCATCGCCGCGACGACGAGCATGGACGTGGCAGTAAACCGTCGGAGGTTCATCGAGATCCGTTTCGAGAGCAGCGCTGTGACGGACGAAGGTTAGCCTAAGCATGGGCCAACCAGGCAGGTCAGCTCCGCCGGTGTGACGAGGTTCACTGCGCGCACAACGACGAACCGCCCGCCTCCGAAGGGAGGCGGGCGGTGTCCGGGCACTGCCGGGTGCGGCTACTTCACCCACTTCGTGGTGCCGGGCGGTGCGTTCAGCGTGTTGATCAGGTCGATGCCGGCGATTGCCAGCGTCGGGCCGCCCACGACAATCGTGCCGAGAAGCGCACCGATCCCCGCTCCCGTCACGCCGAACGGCAGGCATCCGAAGACTGCGACTGGCGTCCCGACCACGCAGCCAACGGCGAATCCCAAGATTCCGCCCACGATGGTGCCGCCGAGACTGCCGACCGTCATCGCGATGCCGAGCTGCTGCTGGAATGCCGACTGAGCCCTCGAGTTCTCGTCGATCGACGCCACGTCGTGCAGCGCGATGGGCGTAATCCGATCCTCGGGCGAGATCGGCGTCGCCTCGGCCTTGTCGACGCTCGGCGTCAGGCGCAGGGTCTTTCCGTCTTCGGTGATCTCTTCCTCGAACGGGAACTGCAGTCCGTCGAACCGGTACGCGAGCGGGAGGGAAACAACAGTGGCCCCATCCGCATCGTTGATCGCGACGGACTTCCCGTCCGATGCGAGCGCGAAGGCGCCGGTGTCGATCGTGGTCACCACCGTGCGATCCTCGATGTGGGACTCGTATCCGATTTCGGCGCCGGGCTCAGCGACGGGTTCCGCGACCGCCACCCCGGAACCGGTCGCGAGTACACCCACCAAAAGTGCCGAAGTCGTAACGAAACGACGCAACTTCATTCCATCCCCTTAAGGTTTCAACCCCATCCGTTGCTAAACAGTAACTTGCGGCTGTGACAGATCCCAATTGAGACTCGACTCGAGAAAAGGCGCTCGGAAATAGTCTGCGGAGGGCTATGAAAATTGCGCCCGAAACGGCATCGGGACCGAATTCCAAGAATCGCACCAGTGCTGGGTGCAGTTATTCCCGCGCAAAGCGGGGAACCGGTCGGTTTCTTCGTGCGGGCCATCCGCGCACAGTTCGGCCCCGCCGTGCGAGACACGACGGGGCCGGGCGCCGAGGCGAGGGTTCTTACTCGCCTCTGTCCGCGTAGATCGACGTCCCCGGGGCGGCGTTGTACGTCTCCCACAACTGGTACGCGCTGACGCCGAGGGTGGGACCGCCGGCCACGATGGTTCCGACGACCCCGCCGATACCGGCTCCGGTAACCAGTCCGGCGACGCATCCAGCGGGAAGTGTTGCGATACAGCCGATTCCGGCTCCAGCAATGGTTCCGACCAGGCTTCCGACCGTGACGGCGATGCCGACCTGCGCACCGAACTGGGCGAACGCCCTGTCGTTCTCCTCGCGGGACGCGACGTCGTGGAACGGCAGCGGAGGAACCGCGGGCGCCGCCGTTGCCGGAACAGGCGCCGCAGGAGCAGGCGCCGCCACCGGCCCCGCATGTGACACTCCGGCAGCAAGACCCATGGCGGCCACCGCCATGCCCGCCGTCACTGCAGCTTTTCTCACGATCATTGATGCCTCATTTCAGGAGCTACCCGACGAAGTACTGGTGTGATCGAAGTGCACTGCTCGGCCCCCCGTGCGGCCGCTGGCCAGGGCCGGAAAACACGCTCAGAGTAACAGCGGAATCACGGCCGAATTTGTTCATTGACGAAAAATTCACCACCCCCGCAAGTTACCGATCAGTAGCGAATCGAATCGGCGTAATTCGCGCGAATTACACGCGATGAATTACGTCACTCGCCCGGATTAACGGAAGAGCCGACGTGAGCACGCAGAATATTTGCCCATCGTTATCCGGACGCAATGCAACCGCGTCGAATTCGTGACGAAAACGACCCCACGGAGCCCTCTCACGAAGCCGCTCGGACGGCCTCGGACGCCTGCCGGCCGAAGTTAGGGCGACCTTGGGTGAACGCCGCAATTCCGACCCTTTAACGTGACGAACAGAAAGTCCGATTGTGGCATGCACCACATGCCCTATCGGCGCCCGAGCTGCAGAGATCCCGCCGAACACCGGTAAGTTACCCGCAGGTAGACTAAATAAGTTACTAGCGGGTAACTTAGCAAGCGTTAGGATCACGAGCAGTCCCGAGGTGGCCGCCCTGCCGCCCTGAAACGAAAGGCCGCGACATGAATGCCCTGACGATCACGTTGGGCACCATCGGCGTGCTGCTGAGCCTCGTATGTTGGTTCTCCTTCATCACTGGCGCATTGAAGATGGTCAACGTCGTCCGGATCGGCCAGTCGGCCCCGGACCGATGGCGCCCGTTCTTCCCGCGCTTCAAGCAGATGTGCGTCGAGTTCATCGCGCACACCCGCATGAGCAAGTTCCGCACCGTCGGCTGGGCTCACTGGCTGGTCATGGTCGGGTTCATGCTCGGAGCCATCGTGTGGTTCGAGGCGTACGGGCAGACGTTCGACCCGGCGTTCCACTGGCCGCTGGTCGGTAACACCGCCGTCTACCACTTCATCGACGAGATCCTGGGCCTCGGCACGGTCATCGGTATCACCACGCTGATCGTGATCCGCCAGCTCAACCACCCCCGCGTGCCCGCCCGGCTGTCCCGTTTCAGTGGCTCCGACTTCAAGGCCGCGTACTTCGTCGAGGCCGTCGTCCTCATCGAGGGCCTGGGCATGATCTTCGTGAAGGCCGGCAAGATCGCCACCTACGGCCACGCCAACCCGTGGACCGACTTCTTCACGATGAACCTCGCGAAGCTGCTGCCCGCGAGCCCGAACATGGTCGCGTTCTTCGCCTTCGTCAAGCTGATGTCGGGCATGATCTGGCTCTACGTCGTCGGACGCAACATCACCTGGGGTGTCGCCTGGCACCGTTTCGCGGCGTTCGCGAACATCTACTTCAAGCGTGAGGACGACGGCGACGTCGCCCTCGGTGCGGCCAAGCCCATGATGTCGGGCGGCAAGCCCATCAACATGGAGGACGCCGACCCGGACACCGACACGTTCGGCGCCGGCAACATCGAGGACTTCTCGTGGAAGGGCTGGCTGGACTTCACCACCTGCACCGAGTGCGGGCGCTGCCAGTCGCAGTGCCCCGCGTGGAACACCGGCAAGCCGCTGTCCCCGAAGCTGCTGATCACCTCGCTGCGCGACCACGGTTACGCGAAGGCCCCGTACCTGCTGGCCGGTGGCCGCAAGGACATGGGCGGCGACGAGGTCGGCCTGGTGAACGGCGAGGGCGCCGTGGACGAGGCCAAGCTGGCCGCGATCCCGGAGGCTGCGCGCCAGGAGGCCGAGCGCAAGCTGGTCGGCGACACCGTCGAAGGCGAGCTGGCCCCGGTCATCGACGCCGAGACGCTGTGGAGCTGCACCAACTGCGGCGCGTGCGTCGAGCAGTGCCCCGTCGACATCGAACACGTCGACCACATCATCGACATGCGCCGTTACCAGGTGCTGATCGAGTCGGAGTTCCCGTCCGAGCTGGCCGGCCTGTTCAAGAACCTCGAAAACAAGGGCAACCCCTGGGGCCAGAACTCCAAGGACCGTCTCAACTGGATCAACGAGATGGACTTCGAGATCCCGGTGTTCGGCCAGGATGCGGACAGCTTCGAGGACTACGAGTACCTCTTCTGGGTCGGCTGCGCCGGCGCCTACGAGGACCGCGCCAAGAAGACCACCAAGGCCGTTGCCGAACTGCTCGCCACCGCCGGCGTGAAGTTCATGGTGCTCGGCGCCGACGAGACGTGCACCGGTGACTCCGCTCGCCGCGCGGGTAACGAATTCCTGTTCCAGCAGCTCGCCATGCAGAACATCGAGTTGCTGAACTCCGTCTTCGACGGCGTCGAGCAGCGCAAGCGCAAGATCGTCGTCACCTGCGCCCACTGCTTCAACGCCCTCGGCAACGAGTACCCGGAGGTCGGCGGCGAGTACGAGGTGGTTCACCACACTCAGCTGCTCAACCGCCTGGTCCGCCAGAAGAAGCTGATTCCGGTCGCGTCCGTCGGTGAGGACGTCACCTACCACGACCCCTGCTTCCTCGGCCGCCACAACAAGGTCTACGACGCACCCCGCGAGCTGATGGAAGCCTCCGGCGCGAAGCTGAAGGAAATGCCCCGTCACGGCGAGCGGTCCATGTGCTGTGGTGCCGGTGGTGCCCGCATGTGGATGGAAGAGAACATCGGCAAGCGCATCAACATCGACCGGGTCGACGAGGCGCTCAGCACGGATCCGAAGAAGATCGCGACCGGCTGCCCGTTCTGCCGCGTCATGCTCACCGACGGTGTCACCGCTCGCCAGGAGTCCGGCCAGGGCGAGGGCGTCGAGGTCGTGGACGTCGCCCAGCTGATGCTCTCGTCCATCACGCGTCTCGAGCCCGAGAAGCTGAGCGAGAACATCAAGGTCATCCCCCGCGAGAAGCCGGCCGAGCCGGCCGCATCGCCGGCAGCAGCCGAGGCCAAGGCCGAGGTGGTGGAGAAGGAGCGCGTCGAAGAGGTCGAGGAGGCCGCTGCAACGCCGGCCGCCACGGAAGCTCCGGCGGGCAAGGGCCTGGCGATGAAGGGCCTGGCCAAGGCACCCGGGGCGAAGGCTCCCGGCGCCAAGGCACCCGGCAAGGGACTCGGCATGGCAGGCGGGGCCAAGGCTTCCGGCGCCAAGAAGGCTGCTCCCGCTCCGGCCGAGGCTGCCGGTACGGAGGCGCCCGCAGCGGAGGCACCCAAGCCCAAGGGCCTCGGACTCGCCGGCGGTGCGAAGGCACCGGGCGGCAAGGGTCTGCAGATGAAGGGTGCCGCCAAGGCTCCCGGCGCGAAGGCCGCCGCTCCGGCTGCCGATGCACCGGCTGCGGAGGCTCCCGCAGCGGAAACCCCTGCTCAGGAAGCACCCGCGGCGAAGCCGAAGGGCCTCGGACTCGCGTCCGGCGCCAAGGCACCCGGCAAGGGTTTGCAGATGAAGGGCAAGGCGAAGGCTCCCGGCGCGAAGGCTGCTCCCGCGGACGCTGCCGCCGAGCCGGCAGTCGCCGAACCCCAGGCTGCCGAACCGCAGGTCGCCGACACCTCCTCCCCTTCGGAGGCACCCGCGGCCGAGGTGCCGAAGGCTCCCCCGGCGGCGAAGGCCGGTGGACTCGGTTTCAAGAGCGGCGCGAAGGCTCCTGGAGCACGAAAGACCGCGGCCCCCAAGGCCGCCGCTCCGAAGGCCGCCGCTCCGAAGGCCGAAGCACCGAAGGCCGAAGCACCGAAGGCCGAAGCACCGAAGGCAGAGGCTCCCTCTGCTGAAGCGCCGAAGGCCGAGGCACCCGCGACCGCGGCTCCCAAGGTCGAGGAGTCGAACGGCGACGGATCCAACGGCAAAGCCCCGGAGACGGTCAAGGCTCCGCCGCCGGCGAAGCCCGGCGGACTCGGTTTCAAGGCAGGCGCGAAGGCACCGGGCCGGAAGAGCTAGCCGACAGCAGTGAACAGCAGCAGCGCCCCCACCGTGATCGGTGGGGGCGCTGCTGTTTCCGTGACGGCCCGCGTTGCGCACGGCGTAACCTCCGACATGATGACTTCGGGCGCCGATCTCACCTTTCGCCGCGCCGCCACGTACACGGTGGCGGCGACGGCCGGTGCAGTCCTCGTCGCGCTCCTTTCGGTCGCGTGGATGTCGATCGGGTCCGGTGACTGCGCCGAGTCGATGATGGAGTGTGCCGGCGGGGAGAAGTACGTCCTCGTCTTCGTCTTCGGTCCACCCACATTGCTGCTCTTGGGCGGTGTCGGAGCGTTCGTGCAGACCTACCGGGTGTGGCGGGCAGGCGGCCGGTGGCCGATCTGGCAGGGTGCGGGCTGGATGCTGTTCGTGTTCATGCTCATCTACGCCTCACTGTCGGCTCGCGCACTCACCGAGATCTGACCTACCGCGGTCCGGCACCGCCGCGTCCCGGCATTCCGCCGCCCATCGGCTGGGCGGGCGCCGGGTTCTGCACGGTGTATTCCTGCACGGTGTCGTCCTGCGCGGTCTCGTCGGCCGACGAAGCCTGTTCGACGGACGAAGTTGTGGTGGACGTCGCCGAGGGAGCGTCGTCCTGGCCGATCAGTTGGGTCGCCGCCGCGCCCGCGCCGAGGAGGACGAGCACGACGACGCTCGCCGCCACCATCCATCCCCGGATCCCCGACTTCGGCGTCTCCCTCGCCGGCACACTCGTCGGCGCCACAACGATCGTTGCGGGCGGCGCGACGCGCCGGGTCGGCACCTCAGCCGATGCGGGCGGGGGCAGCACGCGAGACGACGCTGCTGCCACGACCGGTCGCGGCGCCGCCGGTGGTGTCACCCGGGGTCCCGGTGCCGACATCACCCGGGAACCCGACTGTTGTAGCGATGCCCGCTCGGCGATCACCGCCGCGCCGCGGGCGGACGCCGTCGCCGGCTCGGGTGAGACGACGAGTGGAACGTCCACGGCCGTCGAGAACAGTTCCGACACGAGCGGGACCGCTGCTCCGCCGCCGAGGAGGACGACAGCGTCGACGGGGGTGCCTATCTCGGTGAGGCGTTCGAGTTCACGGGCCACCGTGTCCGCGGCGCGGGTGAGTGATCCGCGGATGACTTCCTCGAATTCGGACCGCATGACGCGTATCTGGCGTCGGATTCCGGGAAGCTCGACGGTCACCACGGCAGAGGTGTCCTGCGACAACCGCTCCTTCGCAATCCGGCAGCGGGCGGCGAGTTCGGTCAGCGCACCGTGGTGGGCGGGATCGTCGACGTCGAAGTCCGGGTTCGTGTTCAGTACGAGCGCGACCACGTGTTCCATCAGCAGCCGGTCGGCGTGGTCGCCGCTGAAGTCGGCGCTCCGCGTCGATCGGACCACACCGAAATCGGCGCCGCGCCTCGTGGCCAGGGTCAGGTCGAGGGAATGGGCTCCGACGTCGCACAGCAGCAGTGTTGCGTAGTCGTCGAGCGTCTCGACTCCGGAGATCCATGTGAGTGCCGCAATGGTTTCGGGGATCACGGTGACGGTGCGATGCTGCAGCAGACCCCAGCGGCGGATCTCGTCCTCGAGTTCCTCGACGGCGTATTCCGACCATCCCGCCGGAGCCCCAACCACCATGTGGTCGGGCGACGGGGTGCGGCCACGAATGAGGCAGTCCAGCGCGGTGGTCACCAATTGCGCGGCCGGGGTCCGGGTTCCGTCGTCGCCGATCACCGGAACCGGATCACCGACCCGGTCGATGAAGTCGCGAAACACGATGCTGCCCTGAGGAATCGGACCGCTGCGGTGCGGGCCGAGGGCGGGCGCGCTGCTCGACGACAGCACGAGCTCGGCCGAGTGCCGCACCACCGCGAACCCGTCGCGCTCCCGGTGCATCTGCGATTCACCGTGCATCTGCGCGGACACGAACGAGTCGGAACCCATACTGATCCCCATCGATGTCCGCATGTCGTGATCTCCGTTCCGTGGTGACGGCAGGCGTCTTTCCTGCCGATCGAAACGCTAAACCGCCTTCCTGTGCCGACCACTGTGTGCTTCCTGCGATGTTCCTGTGTGCGGCTTCGCGTGCCCCTAGGGAAGGTGCAGCGTCCTCCCATGGTCTTCCCAGGAACGGCCCATACCGTCGTCGGCAGTCGCCTCGAAGGGGCAAACCGAGATGAAGGAGCACTCATGACGAGAACCGAAATCCACCCACCGCAGCCCGACCTGGGCGGCGCACCCCACGTGGCGGACCTTCTTCGCAACGGACTCGACGGGCTCCTGCGCGACACCTACCCGGCGAACCCCATCGGCGGAGAAGCCGCTCAGCACGGTGCACCGCAGCGTAATTCGCAGTCGTCCGACGAATCCCGCCACGATTCACCGCGCGACAACAGCAGCCGCGGGTTCGAGAACGCCGGACACGACACCGGCAACCAGACCCACCAGAACAACGCCACCGACCACGACGGACGCACCGATACCCACAATGTCGCGGGAGCGGGAGCCGGCCACGAGACCTCACAGCCTGCGTTCACTCAGGCCAACCCGGTTGCGACGCAGCCGTCGACTCTGGCACCGACGGCATCGCTGTCCTCACCGACGTCGCCCGCAGCCATGCAGCCTGCTGCAGCAGGTCCGGCCGCGAGTGCGGCGCCGGCGACGTCCGCCGCCCAGCCGATCACGACGACCCCGGTGTCGACCCACTCCGATACGGCGGTGACGTACACACAGAATCAGAATCAGGTTGCGGATCAGCAGAATACGCGGACTTCGGAGCCCACATCGACCTCTGCCGACGAGGGCACACGAGTAGCGGCGACTGCGTCCGACTACGCCACGCAGAACGCGACGGCGCCCACCGCGGATCTCGGCCGATCCGAGACGACGACAGCATCGTCTGTCGCGACCGACGACCATGTGACGGCCACCGCGACCCAGACCCAGACACCGGAGGCGACCACCACAGCGACAACCACCACGGCGGCAACGGCGCCGGCCGCGGACCACGGCCAGTCCCAGGAGACCACCCCGTCCACGGCTGTCACCAGCACCGCGGCGACCGGCGATCTCTCGTCGGCGAATCACACGACCTCGAACACGAGTCTCGGCCACGACACAGCGACGAGCGGCACCACGACAACCGACACCACGACCCACCTCACGAATACGACCGACACCGCAACGACCTTCGACACGGCCACCACATACGACTCCGGCACCACATACGACTCCAGCACCACGTATGACTCGAGCGCCGCGCTCGACACCGGCACGTCACTCGATGCGACGAGCCTGTCGTCGGGGTTGACGGCCGATTCCGGTACCACTCTCGACACCCACGATCAGAGCCTGACTGCGACGACGACCGTCGACCAGCACGTGTTCTGACCTCGACGTGGCGGGCCCGCCGACTCCCCTGCACGCGGGCCCGCCACTCCCCTCTCCAGAACGTCCGTCACCCACTCTTGCGGAGATCATGAACGCCACCCTCGAATCCCCCGCCGTCGCCACCCCTTCGCGCTCGAATCTTCCTGCCGAGACCACTGCGTCGATGGCGGCGCTGCTGACGCAACTCGCGGCACTCACCCGGACTGCGGGACGCGGCGATCTCCTGACCCGGCTGTCGCACACCGAGTCTCGTCTCGCCGATCCGCGCACGCGGGTCGTGGTTCTCGGCCTGACCGACAAGGGTGTCAGTTCGGTGGCAGGTGCGCTCGTCGACGCGGATGTGTCGGCGACCGCGCAATCCCGGCACGAGCCGGTGGTCGTCGAGTACGGGCCTGTCGCATCGGACCCGGATTCGACGATCACGCTCCCCCACGACCTGCTCGCCGAGGGACTGGTGCTCGTCGACGCACCGGGATTCTCCGGTCACGCTCCCGCCCGCGCCGCGGACACCCTGGCACTCGTCCCCACGGCGGACGCGGTGCTGTTCGTCTCCGATGCGAGCCAGGAATACACCGAACCCGAGATCGCCCTGCTCACGCAGGTGCACCAGCTGTGCCCGATGGTGATCTGCGTCGTCAACAAGATCGACTTCTATCCGCGCTGGGCGCACATCCAGAAAGCCAACCGCACCCACCTGCAGAATGCGGACCTACCGCTGCCGCTGCTGCCGGTGTCCGCACTGATGCACGCGGACGCCCGCGAGACCGGTGACGACGCGCTCGACGTCGAATCCGGCATCCCGCAACTGGTGGACTACCTGCGCAATCAGGTCGTCGCACAAGCGGATGTCGTGCTCCGCAACTCGGTGATCGCCGATGTTCGCACCGTCACCGACCACCTCTCGCTGTCGCTGGGCGCCGAATTGGATGCGCTGCGCGATCCGCAGCGCGGCGCCGCGCTGGTCGAACAGATGACCCGGGCACGCGCGGCGGCGGATCAGCTCCGGCAGCGATCCGCGAACTGGCAGTACACGCTGGCCGACGGGGCTGTCGAGTTGATGACGGACATCGAGCACGACCTACGTCATCGTCTGCGCACCGTCATCCGCGCGGCCGAGGAGGACATCGGCAAGTCCGACCCGGCACCGCGGTGGGAGGAGTTCGGTTCCTGGCTCGACGGCGAGATCGCGACGTGTGTGCGCGAGAACTTCGTGATGGCCCACACCCGTTCGCGGGCCCTCGCCCTTTCGGTCGCACAACGCTTCACCGAGGACGGCAAGGTCCCGGTTCCCGCGCTGCGCATCGACGACGTGGACCATGTGCTCGAACCCGTCAACACCCTCGAATCCCTGGAGAGCGCGCAGGGTTTCACACAACGCGTCCTCTCCAGCATGCGCGGGTCGTACGGTGGCGTGCTGATGGTCGGCCTCGTCACGAGCCTCGCAGGCCTGGCACTGGTGAATCCCTTCTCGATCGGTGCCGGAGTTCTGCTCGGCGCCAACACGTATCGCGAGGACCGCAAGGCGCGCACCGCCCGCAGACAGGCGGAGGCGAAGGTGGCGGTGTCGAGATTGATGGACGACGTCATCTTCCAGGTGGGCAAGGAGTCGAAGCAGCGGCTGCGCGAGGTGCAGCGCGTCCTGCGCGACCATTTCACCGACCTGGCCAACGAGATGCTCCGATCCGTCGACGATTCGCTGCGCGCGGCGACGGACGCGTCGAAGATGCATGACGATCACCGTGCGACGCGGTCGGCGCAGATCCGCACGGAACTCGACACGCTGCGGCAGATCCGAATGCAGGCCGCCGGATTCACGGGGCGGGTGGCGGCATGAGCGTCACTCGCCTGGGAGCGCAGACCCGTCAGCTGATCGATGCCGCCCGGCACGAACTGCGCGGCGACCCCGCCTCCGTCGAGGAACTCCGGCACTGCGGCGCCCGTCTCGAGGAGCCGCTCCGCGTCGCCCTCACCGGGACGCTGAAGGCCGGGAAGTCGACGCTGCTCAACGCCCTCGTCGGTGAGGAGATCGCGCCCACCGACGCCACCGAGTGCACCCGGGTGGTCACCTGGTTCGAGCAGTCCGCCACGCCGCGGATCGATCTCACCCACGACTCCGGACGCCGGACGCGACTGCCCGTGCACCGGGACGAGGGCAGACTCTCGCTGGATCTGGGGACGGTGACCGCGGATCGGGTGGAGCGACTGCAGGTGGGGTGGCCGTCGGCGCTGCTCGGCGAGTTCACGCTCGTGGACACTCCCGGAACGTCGTCGAACTCGCCGGACGTGTCGGCGCGCACCCGGGCGCTGCTTCTTCCCGAGGACCGGCCGTGCGACGTCGACGCCGTCGTCTACCTGACCCGGGGCACCGACGGCGCGGACGTGCGGTTGCTCGACCAGTTGCAGACCCGGGTCGGCACGGCGGCCGGTCCGCTCGGCATCGTCGGTGTGCTGTCGCGCGCCGACGAGGTGAAGGGCGGCCGCGAACGCACCCTCGACGCCGCCCGGGCCGCCGCGGACGACGCGGGTCGCCGGGTGCAACGGAGCCTGCTCGCCGTGTCGGGACTTCTCGCGCTCCGCGGACGGACGCTGCGTCAGACCGAGTTCGACGACCTCTCCGTGCTCGCAGCCGTTCCGGACGACGCACTCGAACCCGCGCTGCGCTCGGTCACCCGGTTCACCGCCGACAACGCCGATCTCCTGCTGGCGGCCCGGCAGCGACGCGACCTCCTCGACTGTTTCGGCCTCTTCGGTATCCGGTTCGCGGTCAGGCTGATTCGCGCGGGCGCGACCGACGCGCCGGCGCTGGCCCGCGAGCTGACGACGCACAGTGGCCTCGAGGACCTCCGCCGCACACTGCATCTGCAGTTCGGTCAGCGCAGCACCGAATTGAAGGCGCACTCGGCGCTCAGGTCGCTGAAGGCCGTGCTGGCCCGCACACCGTCGTCGGCGAGCCGCAGCCTGAGCAGGGCGGCCGACCGGCTGCTCGCGGACACGCACGTGTTCCGGGAACTGCGGGTGCTGTCGGGACCGCGCACCAGCGGTCTGCAGTTGCGGGACGCGGACGTCGTCCTGCTCGAGCGGGTGCTCGGCGGCGAGGGCATGTCGCCGCACACCCGCCTCGGCATGCCCGACGACGCCGCCCCGGAGCAGATCTCGCGCGTCGCGCTGACGGCCCTGCGGTTCTGGCGGTCCCAGGCGGGACGCCCGACCATCGACACGGCGACGGTCCAGGCGTGCGCGTGCGCGGCGCGGTCCTGCGAGGCTCTGCTCGCGCGTTGAGCGGTCATTCGTCTGATCTGTTCGCTATTCGGTTTGCTCCCTCAGTGCCTCGTTCAAGATCGGGCCGACGACGGCGAGAGCGTCGGGTGACGTCATCTGCCAATGCGTGACTGCCACGGCGTGGTTGTGCACCACCCCGGTGACGGCGTTCTCCCATCCGCGGGCCGCCCTCGCGCCGGTGGCATCGTCGGCCGCCGCGGTGAAGAACACAATGTCTCCGTCGAAGCATGCAGGCCGGTACTCCGACATCAACCTCGAGTTTCGGTCCGCCGCCGACTCGAGCCGCCTCACGACCTTCTCGGTGTGTTCTACGGAGTGTCCGGACATTTCGGCCAGCTCTTCGATACCGAACCCACCCAGCAACTCACTCACCGAGACATCCGTGGGCGACCCTTTCTCGACCGCCGTCGCGCCGGAGAAGCTGTCCATCATGGCCAGCAATTCCACACTCTCGCCGGCTGCCTGAATCCGGACCGCCATCGCATGCGCGATGACGCCGCCGAGTGACCAGCCGAGCAGTCGGTACGGCCCGGACGGTCGGATATGGCGGATCTCACGGACGTAGCGGTCCGCAAGTTCGTCGAGAGACTCCGGAAGATAGCTGTCTTCGAGAATCGACGGGCTCTGGATGCCGTAGATCGGCAGATCAGGGTCGAGGTACTGACGTAGACCTGAGTAACACCAGGACAGTCCGACGATCGGATGAATACAAAACAGCGGCGTCGCTTTACCGTCCGCACGGATCGGAAGCAGCGGCCCGAACCCTTCCCCTGCCGTGCCCGTGGCCCCCTTCTCGATCCGAGCGGCCAATGCTTCGACGGCGGGATCGGTGAACAGCCACTGCAACGGAACTGCCGCACTCAGGTCTTGCTTCAATCGGGCGACGATCCTGGGCGCGACCAGGGAATTTCCGCCCAACGCGAAGAAGTCGTCGTCCAGCCCCACCTGTTCGACACCGAGAATGTCGGTGAAGGCCGAGGTGACGATTCGCTCGACGCGCGTCGTCGGCCCCCGGAACTCCCGCTTCGTGAACTCAGGGGCGGGCAATGCGTTCCGATCCAGCTTGCCGCTCGCGGTCAGAGGCAATTCGTCGAGCACCATCAGCACATCCGGCACCATGTACTGGGGCAGCGACCTGCCGGCCGTGGCCCGAACCGATTCCATGTCAACCAACCGACCCCTCGCGGGGACCACGTACCCGACCAGCTGCTGACCGAAGTCGCCGTCGTGCACGATCACAACGGCCTGCGCGATCGACTGCTGTGCCACCAGCGCGGTCTCGATCTCGCCGAGTTCGATACGCAGCCCCCGGACCTTCACTTGAGAGTCCTGCCGACCCAGATACACCAGCTGTCCGCGTGGGTTCCACTTGACCACGTCCCCGGTGCGATAGAGACGCGTCCCTGCTGCCCCGAACGGATCGGCCACGAATCGCTCCGCCGTCAGCCCCTGGCGGCGATGATAGCCGCGAGACAGCTGCACTCCTGCCAGATACAGCTCTCCTTCGACCCCGGCGGGCACAGGGTGGAGACGTCGATCCAAGACCAGTGCGGTGGTGTTCCATACAGGTTCACCAATCGGTACCGATTCCCGCTCGAGTCCGTCGCATCGGTGGGACGTCGCTGTGACCGCATATTCGGTGGGACCGTACTTGTTGTCGAGACGAGCCTTCGACCGCGACGCGCATCGCTCGGACAATTCCACCGGCAGTTCTTCGCCACCGGCAAAAACACACCGCAACGAATCCGGTAGACACGCCTCCGGATCGGCGAGGAGCGCCGCCAGCATCGACGGTACGAACGCGGCCACGGTGACACCGGACTCTTGCATCAGTGACAGCAGATAGTCCGGATCCCGATGCCCGTCTGGACGCGCGACGATCATCCGGGCACCGACGGCCAGCGGAACCAGTAATTCCCACATCGACACGTCGAACGTCACCGGCGTCTTCTGCACCACGACGTCGGAGTCGCCGAACTCGTATTCGGCCGCCAGCCAGGACATTTGGTTGACAATCGCGCGGTGGCTGACCGAAACCCCTTTGGGTCGTCCGGTCGATCCCGATGTAAAGATTACGTACGCCAGATTCTCGGGCCGCGCGGACGTCACGACTTCGGACTCCCCGACCGGCTCGGACGAATACACCGACAAATCCAGGGCGTCGACGTTCAGCACCCGATTTCGGGACGTGTCGAATCCGTCCCGGGAGGTGGACAGGACGCACACGGGTCCTGTGGTTTCCAGGATGTAGTCGTTGCGTGCCGGGGGTTGATCGGGGTCCAACGGCACGAATGCAGCACCCGTTCGGAGCACCGCGTAGATTCCCGTCACCAACTCCAGCGACCGGCGCATCCCCAATGCCACCAACGACTCCGGTCCCACACCCTCGTCGATCAATCTACGAGCCAAGCGGTTCACCCGGGCAGCGAACTCGGCATACGACAGCGACTCGTTGTCGTACACGATTGCCACCGCGTCCGGTGTTCGGGCCACCTGCGCATCGAATCCGTCGAGCAGCAGTCCATCCGGGACGTCGTGTCCTGTGATGTTCCACTCGCGCAGCATCTGATGCCGCTCGTTCTCGTCGACGATCGAGATGTCGCCCACCACCATCATGGGGTCATCCACCACCGCTTCGAGAATTCGCACGAACCGCCCCGCGATCTCGCGCACCGTCGCGGCGTCGAAAACATCCGTCGCGTAGGACAGCCTTCCCACGAATCCACCCCCGCCATCTGCCGACTCACCCACAGTCATCGACAGGTCGAACTGCACCGCTTGCCGATCGACCTCCACCGGCGAGACCGTCAATCCCGGAAGCTCCACCGCCGGCCGACCGAAATTCTGAAACGCCAACATCACCTGGAACAACGGAGAGAACGACTGAGACCGGATCGGATTCAGCCTTTCCACCAATCGCTCGAACGGAACATCCGCCCGGGAGAACGCCGCGAGATCGACATCGCGCATCCGCCTCAGTAGCTCCGCGAACGATTCGTCCGGCTCGTACCGAGTCCGCAACACCAACGTATTGACGAACATGCCCACCAGATCGTCCAACGCCGCATCACCACGGCCCGCGATCGGCGATCCGATCGCGATATCGGTCGCCCCACTCAGCCTCGCCAAGAGCACCGCGAACGCCGCATGCACCACCATGAACGGCGTCGCACCCGCCTCTCGCGCCAGCGACACGAGACTCGCCACCGTCGCCGCCGGCACGGTGAAATCCACGCTGGAACCGAGGCCCGACCGCACCGCCGGGCGTGGCCGGTCGGTAGGTAACGCCAGCGCATCCGGCAGCCCCGACAACGCATCCGCCCAGTACGCGATCTGCTGCGACATCAACGATCCCGGATCGTCCTCCGAACCCAGCACCTCCCGCTGCCACAACGCGTAATCCGCATACTGCACCGGCAACGGCGCCCAGGACGGCTCATGCCCTGCGTGCCGGGCGGCGTATGCCACCAGCACGTCTCGGCCCATCGGCCCGGTCGAGAAACCGTCCGCGCAGATATGGTGCACCACCACCGCCAAGACGTGCTCGGACTTCGACACCCGGTACAGCGCCCCGCGCACCGGAACCGATTCCGTGACCTCGAAGCCCGCCGTAAGCAATGCGGCCACCCGCATCCGCAGCTCTTCCTCGTCCTCGACCGGAATCGGCGTCAGGTCCATCGACACTCGCGGCGCATGCACGATGCTCTGCGTCGGCCCCTGGTCCGAGTCCGGGAACACCGTCCGCAAGGCCTCGTGTCGAGCGAGCACGTCGAGCACCGAAGCCTGTATCGCTGCCACATCCAGTTCACCGGACAGGCGGACCACAAGCGGAATGTTGTATGCCGCCGACGCCGGGTCGAACTGGTTGAGGAACCACATCCGCTGCTGCGCCAACGACAACGGAATCCGCGCCGGCCGCACCCGACGCGTCAACGCCGGCCGCCCACCTTCACCAGCATGCTGCTCGGCCCGCACCGCCAGCGCCGCCACCGTCGACGCCTCGAAGATCACCCGAACCGGCACACGGGTGTCCAGCGCCGCACCCAACCGGGACACCACCTGCGTCGCAACCAGCGAATTACCACCCAACGCAAAGAAATCGTCGTCCAGACCGACCCGCTCGAGCCCCAGCACCTCCGCGAAAATGCCCGCCACGACCTCCTCGACCGGCGTGGTCGGCGCCCGAAACTCCCGAACGACGAACGACGGTGCCGGCAACGCCCGCCGGTCGAGCTTCCCACTGGGATTCAACGGCAACGCGTCAACGACCACCAGCACGTCGGGCACCATGTATCGCGGCAGCGATGTGCGCACCGCCTCGCGTGTCGTCTCGACGTCGACGGTTCGCCCGCTGGTCGGCAGCACATACCCGACCAACTGTTGACCGAAGTCACCGTCGCGCACGACCACGACGGCCTGGTTCACCGATGCGTCTGCCGTCAGCGCGGCCTCGATCTCCCCGAGTTCGATCCGCAGGCCACGTAGCTTCACCTGGAAATCGGTGCGACCCAGGTATTCGAGGTCACCGTTCGAATTCCACCGCACCAGGTCACCCGTGCGGTACAGCCGCTCACCGGAGTCGGCGAAGGGATTGGCGACGAAACGTTCTGCCGTGAGCACCCCGCGGGCGTGATAGCCGCGGGCGAGCTGGATTCCGGCGAGATACAACTCCCCCGGCACGCCGACGGGCACGCGGTGTAGCCGGCGGTCCAGCACGAAGGTGTGGGTGTTCCTTATCGGTCTCCCGATCGGTATCGGACCCGACACACCCCGCAGACAGCGATGCACGGTCGAGGTCACCGTGGCTTCCGTCGGACCGTACGTATTGTCCAGCACCGCCTCGGTGCGCGCGGCGAACCGAGCGGCCGATTCCGAGGGCAGCGCTTCTCCGCCGACCGAGACGTACCGCAGCGACCGCGGCAGCGCGAGCGACGATTCCGCGAGGAACAGTGCGAGCATCGACGGCACGAATTCCAGGATCGTGACGTGCCACCGGTCCGACATCCGCATCAGGTATTCGGGGTCACGATGTCCCCCAGCCGCGGCAATCACCAATCGGGCACCGACCTGTAGTGGATAGAACAACTCCCACACCGACGCGTCGAACGTGATGGGCGTCTTGTGCAACACCGTGTCGCGATCGCCGAGCCCGTAGCGGCTACGCATCCATGCAATCTGGTTGACCACCGAGCGGTGGCTGATCGCGACGCCTTTCGGTCGCCCTGTGGATCCGGACGTGAAGATCGCGTAGGCGAGGTTCTCGGGCCGCAGCGGCGCCAGCCTGGACGCGTCGGTCACCGTCTCCGAGCCGAAGTCCGACAGGTCCAGGATGTCGACTTCGTCGGCTTCCACCGACGCCGGCAGGTCACCACGGTCCCAGGACGTGGTCAGCACCACGTCGGGTTTCGCGGTCGCAATCACGTACGCGTTGCGGTCTGCGGGATGCTCCGGATCCAGCGGCAGGTACCCGGCACCGGCTTTGAGCACGGCGTAAACGCTCACCATCATCTCGAGAGAGCGACTCATGCCCAGTCCCACCAGCGACTCCGGTCCCACCTCTCGTGAAATCAAGTATCGGGCCAGCCGATTCGCGCGAGCATCGAACTCGGCGTAGGTCAACGACTGTTCCTCGAACACCACCGCCACCGCATCCGGCGTCCTGCGTACCTGATCGTCGAAGAGCTGCACCAGGGTCCCGCCCCTGACATCCACGGCTGTGGCATTCCATCGATCCATCGCCGCGCGCTCGTCGACGCTGCGCAATTCGATCTCGCCCACCGGTATGGTCACATCGCGTGTGACCGCCTCGAGGATGGTGACGAGTTGGGTCGCGAATCGGGCGACCGTCGATTCCCGGAACAGGTCGAGCGCATAGACGATTGATCCCTCGACTCCGGTCCGATGCCCCGCGGAATCCGAGGTGTCGGTGAAGTGGATCTCGAGATCGAGTTTCGCACCGACGTAGTCCGTTTCCAGAGGGGCGATCTCCAGGCCCGGCAGAGTTACCCTGGACCGGACGAAATTGTGAACCACCAGCAGTACCTGGAACAGCGCTGAATGGGCCGTGGAGCGCATGGGATTGAGGACTTCCACCAGACGTTCGAGCGGAACGTCGGGGTTGCCGAATGCGGCGAGGTCGACTTCCCGGACCTCGGCCAGAACATCGGCGAACGACATTGCGGGGTCGACGCGGCTGCGCAGCACCAGAGTGTTTCCGAACATCCCGATGAGGTCGTCGAGTGCCGGATCGCCGCGTCCGGCTATCTGTGTGCCGATAGGGATGTCATCGGTTCCGCTCAGGCGGGCCATCAGCACCGCCAACGACGCATGGACGACCATGAAAAAGGTCGAGTTGAATTCTCGTGCACGGTGATCGATACGCTCGGCCAGATCTGAACTCAGGGTGAAGCCGACCTTGGCGCCGCGCGGCGATTGCACTGCCGGACGCGGTTGATCCGTCGGCAACTCCACCATCCCCGGCAGATCTGCCAGAACGTCGGTCCAGTATCGCAGTTGTTCCGAGATCGGCGACGTCGGATCGTCCTGCGCGCCGAGAATCTCCCGCTGCCACAGGGTGTATTCCGCATACTGCACCTCGAGCGGCGACCAGCCCGGCTCGTGCCCCTCACGCCGCGCGGCATACGCCACCACGATGTCGCGCGACATCGGCGCTACCGAGCCGCCGTCGCTGGAAATGTGGTGCACTACCATCGCCAGCACGAACTCGTCATCGTCGAGCTGGAACAGCTTCACGCGCAACGGGACTTCCCGGGCCACGTCGAACCCGCGCCCGACGAAGTCGAGCACGAGGGCATGTGCCTCGTCCGGAGCGACCCGCTCCGGCGTCACACTCAGCGCGAGCGCCGATGTGGGGACGATTACCTGGGACGGCCCGTAGTCCGAGTCCGGGAACGTTGTGCGCAACGCTTCGTGCCGGTCGATCACGTCGACCAATGCGGTCTGCAGCGATTCGATGTCCAGATCACCGGACAGCCTGATTGCCAGAGGAATGTTGAAGGCCGCCGACTCCGGGTCGAACTGGTTGAAGAACCACATCCGCTGCTGCGCCAACGACAACGGAATCCGCGCCGGCCGCACCCGACGCGTCAACGCCGGCCGCCCACCCTCACCAGCATGCTGCTCGGCCCGCACCGCCAGCGCCGCCACCGTCGACGCCTCGAAGATCACCCGAACCGGCACACGGGTGTCCAACGCCGCACCCAACCGGGACACCACCTGCGTCGCAACCAGCGAATTACCACCCAACGCAAAGAAATCGTCGTCCAGACCGACCCGCTCGACCCCCAGCACCTCCGCGAAAATACCCGCCACGACCTCCTCGACCGGCGTAGTCGGCGCCCGAAACTCCCGAACGACGAACGACGGTGCCGGCAACGCCCGCCGGTCGAGCTTCCCACTGGGATTCAACGGCAACGCGTCGAGCACCATCACCTGCGACGGCACCATGTAGTTCGGCAACGTCTCGCCCACCCTGGTACGCAGAACCTGCGGGTCGAGGGCGACGTTGGTATCGGGAACTACGTATCCCAGCAGTTGTTCACCGGTATGGGGATCGTTGCGCAAGACCACGACGGTCTGCGCGACTCCCTCGCATCTGCTCAGCGCTGCCTCGACCTCACCGAGTTCGATCCGCAGACCCCGCAATTGCACCTGTGAGTCGATTCGCCCGACGAAGTCCAGTCGTCCGTCTTTCGTCCACCGCACCAGATCGCCCGTGCGGTACATCAGGTCGCCGGAACCCCCGAAGGGATTGGCCACGAATCGAGCTGCCGTGAGTGCACCGCGGGCGTGATAGCCGCGGGCGAGCCCACGGCCCGACAGATACAGCTCGCCGATCACGCCGACCGGAGACGGATGCAGCCTCGCGTCGAGGACAACCGCTCCGGCGCCCTCGATCGGGGTGCCGATCGTGATTCGTTCCTCCGGAACGAGCGCATCGGTCATGGTGATGATGATGGTGGTCTCTGTGGGACCGTAACTGTTGAAGAACCGACAGGCGGGTGCGAACTTGGCGACCAACTCCGGCGGGCAGACGTCTCCGCCGACGACCACGGCCTGGAGTTCCTCGAGCCCGTCCGGGTCGACGATCCCGAGGGCCGCCGGCGCTGTGATGATGTGGGTGACCCGCTCGACGCGCAGCAATTCCGCGAGCTCGCCGCCACCGATGATCTCGGGTGGAGCGACCACCAAGGTGGCTCCGGCACTGAATCCCGCGATCATCTCGAACACCGATGCATCGAAACTCGACGACGAGAACCTCAGCATTCGCGAGTTGCCGGTCAAATTCAGTTCGAGGCGGGTGTCCGAACAGAACGATGCCAGCCCGGCATGGGTTACAACGACGCCCTTCGGGACCCCGGTCGAACCCGACGTGTAGATCATGTAGGCCGCAGTGGACAACGCCACCGGCGCACCGCGCTCGGCGTCGGTGATCTCTGCCGCCGACAACTCGTCGCACAGATCCTGCACCTCGCCCGCCGTGGGTACCAGCCAGGCAACCTTCCCCGGAAGCGCTGTGGTTTCGGCACCGGTAAGCCCGATGACGGCCCCGGAATCGACCAGCATGTACTCGATCCGCTCGGCCGGCAGTTTCGGATCGACCGGCACGAACCCGCCACCCGCCTTCGCGACCGCCCACACCGAAACAACTGATTCGATGGACCGAGCGAAGGACAACGCGACAAATGTCTCAGGACCGACACCCCGCGATATCAACACTCGGGCCAGTTGGTTCGATCGGGAGTCGAGGTCCGAATACGACATCTCCACGCCACCGCAGGTCAATGCAACACCCGAGGGGTTCGACGCGACGCCGGCCGCCAGAATTTCCGGCAACGTCCGTGGCCCCACCCGTAATGGCTCAGGGGCCGCAGCCGCGAGCACGCGTTGCCGCTCGGCCGGACCCAGCAAGTCGACGTCGCCCACCGGGACGGACGGATTCTCGACGACCGCCTCGAGCACCCGCACAAACCCCTCGGCGATCCCGCGCACTGTCGCAGCATCGAAGATGTCCGCTGCATACGACAGCCTCCCCGCATACCCACCCCCGGCCGCCTCACTCACAGTCATCGAGAGGTCGAACTGCGCAGCCTCCCACTCGACCGCCACCGGTGACACCGTCAAACCCGGAAGCGCCACCCTGGACGGCACGAAATTCTGGAACGCCAACATCACCTGGAACAACGGCGAGAAGGACTGCGATCGTAGTGGATTCAGCTTCTCCACCAACCGCTCGAATGGCACCTCAGCCCTGCCGAACGCCTCGAGGTCCGAATCGCGTACCCGCCCCACCAGCTCCGCGAACGACCGACTCGGCTCACAATCGGCTCTCAGCACCAACGTATTGACGAACATGCCCACCAGATCGTCCAACGCCGCATCACCACGGCCCGCGATCGGCGATCCGATCGCGATGTCGGTAGACCCACTCAACTTCGCCAACAGCACCGCCAACGCCGCATGCACCACCATGAACGGTGTCGCACCCTGCTCACGGGCCAGCGCCGCGAGACGCACCATCGTCGCCGCAGGCACCGCGAAATCGACACTCGCACCCACCCCCGACCGCACCGCCGGACGTGGCCGGTCGAGCGGCAGAGCCAGCACGTCCGGCAGACCCGCGAGCGCATCCGCCCAGTACTCGAGCTCCTGCGACATCAGCGACGTGGGATCGCCCTCGGAGCCGAGAACGTCTCGTTGCCACAGGGTGTAATCCGCATACTGCACTGGCAGCGGGGTCCACGACGGCGCGTCGCCCGCTGTGCGCGTGGAGTACGCGTGCACCAGATCGCGGGCGAGTACCTGGATCGACCACCCGTCGATGCTGATGTGGTGCACCACCATCACCAGCACGTGTTCGTCAGGAGCCTCGCACCGCACCAGTGTCAGAGCGATCGGGATTTGCGTGGTCACGTCGAATCCGTGTGCCACTGCCGCTCGGATCCGTGTGTCCAGAGCATCGGCCGGGACGACGTCGGGCACAACGTCGATCAGATCGCCGGTCGCGGCGTGATCGACCGGCAGCACCAGCTGATACGGGCCGTCCGAGGATTCGGGATAGATCGTGCGCAGCGATTCGTGCCGTTCGAGGATGTCCGCGGCCGCCCGGCGGAGTGCGTCGACGTCGAGGGAGCCGGACAGCCGCAGTGCCGCAGCCACGTTGTAGGCACTCGACGTGGGGTCGAACCGATTGAAGAACCACACTCGGGTCTGAGCCAGGGACAGGGGAAGCCTGTCCGGCCTCGGGCCGGACGCGAGCGCGGGACGCGGTGCCGTACCGGCGTGCGTCCGGTCGACTACCCTGGCCAGAACCCCCACGGTGGGCGCCTCGAACAGCGACCGCACATTCAACTCGGTGCCGAGCTCCGCGTTGATCCGGGCTACCACACGGGTCGCGATGAGGGAGTTGCCCCCGAGGTCGAAGAAATTGTCCGACATACCGATCCGCGGAGCGCCGAGCACGTCCGCGAGAATCTCTGCGAGAACGTACTCGGTCGGGGTGCCGGGCGGGACGAATTGCGCCGAACTCGCGAACTCGGGGACCGGCAGTGCCTTGCGGTCGAGTTTGCCGTTCGCTGTCAACGGCAGTTCCGCGAGCACGACCAGCGCCGACGGCACCATGTACCGGGGCAGCACCGTTGCGGCTGCGTCGAGTAGCGCCCGCTCGTCCGGGGACCTGCCGGGCGCAGGCACCACGTATCCGGCGAGGTAGTCGCCGGTGGACCCGTCGTTGCGGGCCAGTGCCACCGCCTGTGCAACATCTGCGTGCCGGAGCAGCGCCGCCTCGATCTCACCGAGTTCGATGCGCTGGCCGCGAAGCTTGACCTGAAAGTCCGTGCGGCCCAGGTATTCGAGCTGCCCGGTCGGCAGCCACCGAACAAGGTCACCGGTGCGGTACAGCCGACTACCCCCTCGCACAGTTCCGCCGGCCGCGACGGGGTTCGCGACGAACCTGTCCGACGTCAGATCGGACCGGGCCTGGTATCCGCGGGCGAGCTGGACGCCGCCGATATACAACTCCCCCGCTACCCCGACGGGGACGGGACGTAGGCGTCCGTCGAGTACATACGTATGGGTGTTCCAGACCGGCGCTCCGATCGGCACGGTGGACTCGTCCGGCCCGGTCTCGTAGGAGGTCACGTCCACCGCTGCCTCGGTGGGACCGTACAGGTTGTGCAGCTCCGTCCCGCTCACCCGGTGCAGATCCGCCGCCGTCGCAGGCGGCAGCGCCTCACCACTGGTGAACACCCGGCGCAACGAACGGCACCCCTCGACATGCGCCTCCGCCAGGAACACCGCGAGCATCGACGGCACGAAGTGCACCGTGGTCACGGATTCTTCGCGGATCACCCGCTCGAGATAGGCGGGGTCACGGTGCCCGTCCGGCTCGGCGATCACCAGCCGCGCGCCGGTCTGCAACGGCCAGAACAACTCCCATACCGACACGTCGAACGTCGCGGGGGTCTTCTGGAGGACCACGTCGTCGTCGCTCAGCGGGTACCGATGCTGCATCCACAGCAGCCGGTTGACGATACCCTCGTGCGGCACCGCCACCCCCTTGGGTCTGCCCGTGGAGCCGGAGGTGAAGATGACATACGCAAGGCTTCGTGCGTGCAACGGCCCCAGCCGGTCCCGGTCCCGGATGGGGTCATCGGAGAGCGCCGATACATCGAGGGTGTCGAGGTCGAGGGCCGGAACCTCGGCGGGCAGCGTTGCGCGATCCGAGGTGGTGGTGAGAACGACGACCGGACCGGCGGTTGCCACGACGTACGCGATCCGCTCGGCCGGCTGGTCCGGGTCCATCGGAACGTACGCGCCGCCGGCCTTGATCACCGCGTAGATTCCCACCAGCATATCCATCGAGCGTCGCACCGCTACACCCACGAGCGATTCGGGGCCCACACCCCGGCTGATCAGGAACCGCGCCAGTTGATTCGCGCGGGCATCGAACTCTGCGTACGTCGACACCGCCCCCTCGAACACGACGGCGGGGGCGTCGGGCGTGTGAGCCACCTGCGCGTCGAATAGTTCGGCGAGGGTGAGGCGCGGCACCTCGTGTTCCGTTGCATTCCAGGTGTCGACCACCAACTCCCGTTCCTTCGGAACGAAAAGGGCGACGTCGCCGACCGGTGTGTCCGCGTCGCGCGCGATGGTCTCGAGAATACCGATCACGCGCGCCGCGAGTGTCGTGACGGTATCGCGATCGAAAATTTTGTGCTGGTAACGCAGGCTCAGCCGCAGTCGAGGTTCGAGGATCGACAGCAGGGTGATCGGATAGTGCGTGGCGTCACGCGCATCGAGAGCGGTCACTCGCATTCCCGCGATGTCGGTGTCCTCGTCGAATCCGGACTTGTCGACGGGGTACGACTCGAACACCGACAACGTGTCGAACAGGTTGCCCAGACCCAGGCGTGCCTGGATGTCACCGAGTCCGAGGTATTGGTGATCGAGCAGGGAAACTTGCTCACCCTGGAGGCGGGTCAGCAGCTGCGCACACGTCTCGTCCGGGTCCATCCGCACCCGCACGGGCACGGTGTTGATGAAGAGCCCCAGCATGCTCTCGACACCGGCCAGCTGCGGCGGCCGACCCGACACGGTGGCACCGAACACCACGTCTCGACGGGAGAGCAACCGGGACAGCAGTATTCCCCACGCCGCCTGGACCACGGTGTTCATGGTGACTCCACGGCGAGCCACCACCGTGTCGAGCGCACCGATCAGGTCCGCGGGCAGCGCGATGTCGACTTCACCCGGCACGCCGTACTGTTCCGAGGACGCCTGGGGCGCCAGCAGTGTCGGCTCGTCGAGCCCCTCCAGCGCATGCTCCCACGCGCGGAAGGACGCGTCCCTGTCGCAGGTAGCCACCCATTCCAGGTACATGCTGTACGGCCGGGTCTCCGGAAGGGCCGGAGCGTCGTCCGTGGCATAGCGAACCAGTAACTCGCGCACCAGTAGTGGCATCGACCATCCGTCGAGGATGATGTGATGATTCGTCAGGGCCAGCACGTACCGGCCCGGTGCCGTGCGGATCAACAGCAGACGCACCAGCGGGGGGCGGGCAAGGTCGAATCGGGCGACGCGGTCGTCGTCGAGGAGGCGCTCGAGTTCCTCTCCGGCCGCCGACCCGTCCCCGGTCAGATCCACCTCACGCCACGGCACGTCCACGGTGTCGACAACCAACTGCGCCGGGATACCGTGGTCGTCGAACTCGAATGCGGCACGCAGATTGGCGTGGTGTGCGAGAACGCCGGCGGCGGCACGGCGCAACCGCGCGGAGTCGACCGCGCCCTCGAGGTCGATGCGCAGTTGCGCGGTGTAGATGTCCAGCGAATCGGCGGCCAGCGTCGAGTGGAACAGCAGCCCGGACTGCAACGGGGACAGCGACCAGATCTCCCGCAGCCCCGGGTACGAGTGTTCCCAACGCTCGATCCGACTCTGGCTCACCGTGACCAGCTGGCAGTCGGACGGTGTCAGACCACCCGCGACGGGCTGAACAGTGTGAGCGGCAAGACCGTCGAGGGCGCTTCGCCACAGATCCGCGAGGGTTGCGACGTCGGACTCGCGGATCACCCCGGTCGGATACGCGAACGATGCCGTCAACCGGGGTCCCTCGGGGCTGTCGACTACCATCGCGTTGATGTCGATCACCGCGGCCACGGCCATGCCGGATCCGCTCGCTGTATTCAGGTCGGGCGCATCGGGGTCGGGCATCCAGCCGAGATCCTGCAGGTCGCCGAGGTGTTGCACGCCCATGCGGCCCAGGTAGTTGAAACTGATCTGCGGCTCCGGAAGACCCCCGAGAATCGGCCTCGCGCTCTCGTCGAGATGCCGGAGCAATCCGAATCCGACGCCCCGGGCAGGCACCGCGACGAGTTGTTCCTTGACGGTTTTGATCACGACACCGGCAGCGTGTCCACCCTCGAAGGCCCCGCCGAGATCGACGGTCGGCAGATCGAGCCGGACAGGGAAGGCGCTGGTGAACCAACCGACGGTACGTGCAAGATCCGCGCCGGCCACGGCCTCCTCCTCGCGCCCGTGGCCTTCCAACGTCAGCAGCACCGAACGTTCGTCGATCCCGTGCGAGTGTCGCCACTGCACAACCGCCAGCGCCAGCGCCGACAGGAGTCCGTCGTTGACGCCGCAGCCGAACACATCAGGAAGTCGGGCGAGCACCGCATCGGTCACTGCAGAACTCACGTCGATGTGCACCCGCTCGGTAGTGCGCATCGTGTCGATCGTGGGCACGATCGGACGTGTGCCGATCTGTGGGTCAGGGCCGCTGAGAACCTCTCGCCAATAGGGCAATTCGGCTCTGTGCGCTCCTCGATCTGCCGCGTCCTGCAGCCCATTCGCCCAGCGGCGGAACGATGTGCCCACCGGGGCCGGCGCCGGCGTCTGCCCCGCGCCCAGCTGCAGCCACGCCGTGGCGAGGTCCGGCAACAGCACGCGCCACGACACACCGTCCACCACCAGGTGGTGCGCGAGAACCAGCAGTCGACTTGGTGCACCCGCACATTCGGAGACACACCACACCAGCTGAAGCATGATCCCGTGTTCCGGGTCCAGGCGAGCCGCCGCCGCCGCACACTCGGCGCTCACCACGTCGGTGAACGCACGGCTGCCGGGTGCCGCCGCCGTGACGATCCTCGAAATCCGATCGCCGGCCGGCACACTACCGACGGCCGTCGTTTCGAACGCCCAGGCACCGTCCCCGTCGCGGACGAACTTCGAACGCAGAGCATCGTGGTGATCGAGCACCGCCGCGAGCGTCGCGCTCAACCGATCAGGATCGACATCCGAGGGCAAGGTCAGCAGCAATGCCTGGAAGAAGTCGTCGAAGGGGCCCCGCTCGAGCATCGAGCACATGATCGGGGTCGGCGGGGCACGCCCGACGCCGCCGCCCTCGAGCTCCTCGAGGGCGACCGCCGATTCTGCCTCAACCGGGACCGCCACTGCGGCGATTCCGGCGATCGTCTTGTGCTCGAACACGGTCCGCGCACTGAAGCTGAGACCGAACTCCCTGGCTCGGGCGGCGATCTGCATCGCGACGATGCTGTCGCCGCCGAGCGCGAAGAGACTGTCGTCCACACTCACCCGGTCGAGGCCGAGCGCCTCGGCGACGAGACGCGAGAGCTGCTCCTCCGCCGGTGTCGACGCGGCGCGGAACTCGTGTTCAGCTGATCCGAAGTGTGGTTGAGGCAGTTCACTGCGGTCGAGTTTGCCGGCCGCCGTCACCGGCACGTGTTCGAGCCGCATCACCGCCGACGGGATCATGTGGGACGGCACGATTTCGGCGACGCCCTCGACAATCGCGACCGGATCGAATTCACGACCGGTGTCGAGGCGCACGTACGAGACCAGCGCCGTCGTGCCGCCCGCCGTCCGATGAACCACTGTCGCCGCGAAGTTGACGCCGTCCTGGGCGAGCAGTGCCGAGTCGATCTCGCCGAGTTCGATGCGGAAGCCACGAATCTTGACCTGGGTGTCGGACCGGCCGACGAATTCGAGCGTGTAGTGCTTCGCCTCGGCTCCCTGCGATGGCCGCACCCAGCGCACCTCGTCACCGGTTCGGTAGAGGCGAGACCCCGGTTCACCGAAGGCGTTGGCCACGAATCGGTTCGCCGTCAGCCCGTGCCGGTGGTGATAGCCGCGTGCGACTCCGGGGCCGGCGAGGTAGAGCTCACCCACCACCCCGACGGGCACGGCGCGGAGCTTGCGGTCGAGCACCACGACGCTCGCCCCCTGGATCGGCCGGCCGATGGAAATCGGTGCGCCCGGGGTCAGCGGCTCACCCGCGGTGATGATGATGGTCGTCTCGGTCGGCCCGTAACTGTTGGTGAAGCGGCACACCTGGCCGAACCGCTCCACGAGGTCGGGGGTGCATACGTCCCCGCCGACCACCACCGCCTCGAGATGTTCGAGCCCACGCGGATCGACTGTGTTCATCACCGTGGGAGCCGTGACGATGTGGGTCACGTGCTGTTCGCTCAGCAGGTCGACGAGGTCGCTTCCACCGTGCACCTCGGGCGGGGCGACGACCATCATGGCACCGGCGCTGAAGGCCTGGATCATCTCGAATACCGAGGCATCGAAGCTGGCCGACGAGAACCGTAGCATCCGCGATTCGTTGTGAATGCCGAGTTCCGGGCGGGCGCCGGCCGCGAAGTTCGACAGGCCGCTGTGGGTGACGACGACCCCTTTCGGAAGCCCGGTCGATCCCGATGTGTAGATCATGTACGCGGGGTGGTGGACGGACAGCGGGGCGCGGCGATCCACGTCGCCGATCGCCGTGCCCCGCTCGCGGTCACAGCGGGCGCGCACCTCGTCGTCGTCGAGGACGAGCCAGTGAATGCCGTCGGGCAGTGTTGCACGCAGTTCGTGGAGCGTGAGCCCCACCTGTGCGCCCGAATCGGACAGCATGTGCGCGACTCGCTCGGGTGGGAGCTTCGGATCGACGGGCACGAAGGCGGCCCCGGTCTTGGCGACCGCCCAGAACGCGACGAGTGATTCCGCCGACCGGGGAAGACTCAGCACGACGAAGGTTTCCGGCCCGGCCCCCGATTCGATCAGTAATCGCGCCAGTTGATTGGATCGCTGGTCGAGCTCGTGGTAGGTGACCTTCCGTCCCGACGCCCGAATCGCGACTGCGTCCGGTGAGGCGGCAACGCCGGCGGCCAGCAAGTCGGGGAGGAGCCGCTCCGGCTCTGCCCGCGGACCGCGACATGGCACGAGATCCGCGCGTTCGTCGGCGTGCAGCACGGCGAGAGCAGCGATGCGGTCGGTGGCAGCTGACGCGGCGAAGGCGGCAAAGAATTCGAGGAACCGGGCATGGTGACCGCGCAGGTCCTGTTCGGTGTACAGATTCGGGTTGGCCTCGAAGTCGACCTGCGCCACGTCGCCTGCGACACCGGGATAGATGTTCACTGCGAGGTCCTCCACCGGACCGGTGGTCAGCACGTGGAGCCGGCCGATCGACGGACCGAGCCGAATCTCGTCGTGGAACATCATGATGTTGATCGACGGCCCGAAAAAGCCGCGACGACCACCCAGAACGCCCGCATCACGTCGTATGTCCTCGTGCCGGTACCTCTGGTGACGTAGCGCTCCGGTCAGCGCCAGTTGCGTACATCTCATCAAGTCGACGGACGTCGTTTCGTCTCCGACCGAGAGTCGGATCGGAAGGACGTTGGAGATCATGCCGCCCGAGCGGCGCAACCGGGCGGTGGTGCGTGCCGAGACCGGCAAGCTCAGCACCACGTCGTCCTGGCCGGTCAGGCGGGACAGGAATGCTGCGACGGCGGCCACGGCGGCTGTCGCGAACGTCGCCCCGGGTTCCCGGTCGGTCAGACCCTGCAGTGCGGCTGTCGTAGCGGCGGACAGCGGTGCGCTGCTCACCAGCGACGGCGCGCCGATCTCGGCCGCTCGCCCTGCGAGGCTGATCGTCGGGGGAAGATTGCGGCTGCGCTCGGCCCAGTACTTGCGGTCCGTCTCGAACCGGCTCGAGGTGCGGTAGCGCGCCTCTTCTTCGACGACCTCCCGCAATCCACTCGCGGTGAACTCGGCCGGCGGGCGACCCTCGACCGCCGCGGTGTACAGCTCCGCGGCGCGGGACATGAACGTCATGGCGCCGAAGCCGTCGAGGGCGATGTGGTGAATTCGCGAGTACCAGAAGTAGCAGTCGTCGGCGACGCGCAACATTGCCGAGCGGATCAGCCGATCGTGGAGGAGATCGATCGGGTTGCTGTATTCGGCGCGCATCCACGCGTGAGCCGCGGCCCGCGGATCAGGGTCGGAACGGAAGTCGAGATGCGTCATCTCGAAGCAGAGCGACTCGTCGACCGTCTGGAGCGGCTCACCGTCCCACTCGACGATTCGGAGCAGTCCGGTACCGAGTTCCCGGAGGGCGGCGGGTCCGATACGTGCGAGCAGGCCGATGTCGAGATCAGCGATACCGACCTCGACGTACTGAGCGATGACGATCGGAACGTCGCCCAGCAGGTGCTGGGCGAACCACATTCCACGTTGAGCGGCGGAGAGTGGGAACAGCTCGGACGGCGGCACGACATTCGTTATCACGGTGTCCGAAACCGGATTCGTATCGAGATCGTCCAGCGATGACACCCTCGGCCCTCGGCAATCCATATATCGACACTGAAGCGCGCGAAGGGAGCACCCATTTCACTCAGCTGCGGCTATCGACTCCTCTCTTCGACGCTACCCGCGGCCCAGCCGCCCACGCGATAGCCAGCTCCGTTCATACCGCGCGGTCTCTATCTCGGCGATCAGCGAAGAGCACAACAAGTGGTTTGTTTTGTGCATCACAAACTTCGGATTCCGAGTGGACGGTCAGCCGTTGGGCGGCCGCCAGAGTTCGAGTCGCGGAATGTCCGGTGGCTCGAAACCCAGTACCTGGCCGTAGAAGGACAGTTCGGCGTTACGCGAGCTGATGAGAGTGGCCAGCTTCCGGAATCCGTGCGACTCCCCCTCGTACTCGAGGTAGGCGTGCGGGATGCCCTTCTCCACGAGCGCATCCCGGAACCGTTCCGCCTGCGACGGCGGCACGATCGGATCGTCGAGCCCCTGCAGGAGCAGAACCGGGCAGTTCAGTCCGCCAACGTTGTTCAGCGGTGCACGTTCGGCGTAGAGGTCGGCCGCCTCGGGTAGCGGGCCGATGAGGCCGTCGATGTACCGGGACTCGAAGTCGTGTGTCTCCTTCACGAACCCGTCGAGTTCGGCCACCCCGAAGTAGGACGCACCGCACGCGAACACGTCCGACGTGGTCAGCGCCGCGAGCACGGTCCACCCACCGGCGGATCCGCCCTCGATCGCCAGCCGGCCGGGGTCCGCCATGCCTGCCTCGGCGAGGCCGGTCACCGCCGTCACCACGTCCTCGACGTCGACGACCCCCCACTGTCCCCGCAACCGGTTGCGATACTCGCGACCGTATCCCGTGGAACCGCCGTAGTTCACGTCGACGACGCCGATGCCGCGGCTGGTGAAGAACGCGAACACGGGATTCAGCGAAGGCGCGACCCGCGATGTGGGTCCGCCGTGCACGAACGCCACATACGGCGGCAATTCCCCGTCCCCGCCCCGGTACCGCGGGTGACGCGGCGGGTAGGCGATCACGTGGACTTCGCGTTCGGCGCCCTGGAACGTCAACTGCCGGGCCTCGGGGAGATATGCCGCCTCGGGAAGTTCGGTCACGGACAGCCGGACCGTGCGGAGTGCGCCGGTGTCGAGGTCGAGTTCACGCAGGCCCGACGGGGTCTGGGCGCCGCCGGTGAGCAGCAGGATCCGGTTGCCGTTGCGGTCACCGAGGCCGACGCTGGTGAGCCCGTCCAGGGGGATGTCCACGAGCGAACCGGTCGCGGGATCGAGGACGGCGAGGGTGTCGGTTCCGAACGTCCTCACGGTCAGGAGCGTGCCGTCGTCGCGGCGGGTGTGCCAGCGGCCGCCGAGCATCCACAGCGCGCCGCCGAAGTCGGCGTCCATCGGGCACAACGCGACCGGGTCGGGATCGTCGATGCCGACGCGGTAGAGATTCCACCAGCCGCTGCGGTCGCTGATCGTGTACAGCTCGGTGGGACCGACCCATTCCGGTTGCAGCACCGATTCCTCGGGGCCGCCGAGAAGTGTCCGCACCTTCCCGGTCACGCGGCCGCCCTCGACCGCCACGACCCTGAGCTCGGTGCCGTCCCACGGCATCTGGGGGTGGTCCCACGCGATCCAGGCGAGGTGCCTGCGATCCGGGGACAGCCGCGGATTGGCCAGGAAGTCGGAGCCGGCGACGACGGACCGCACTCGATGCGGATCGTTCGCCGCCGACCCGTCCAGCGGAATCACGCAGATGTCGCGGGAGACGCCGCCGTCCGTGTCGTGCGTCTCGCGCACGGCCCACACCTCGCCGTCGATCACCGACAGGTCGCCGTACCGCAGCGAGCAGGGTTGCGGCGGTTCCGGTGTCAGCGGGACCGGCGTCCCGCCTTCCAGCAGGTACAGGCGCTGATCGCTGAACTCGGAGAACACCAGGCGGCCGGCGTCGGTGACGGTCCAGGCGCCGCCGCCGTACTCGTGAACCCTGGTGCGGGCGTTCCACGGCGCGGGCAGGACATCTTCCGGTTCGTCGTCCAGACCGAGGCGCCGCACCGCGACCCGCCCACCTTCGCTGGGTCGCAGTTCCGACCACCACACGTCGTCGCCCACGTACCGGCCGCCCTCCACGGGGTGGCCGCTGGAGGCGAGATCCGCCGCCGCGATCGGGGAGGGCCAGGAACCGTAAGGCGCAGAGGTCATCCGCCGAGGATATTCCGCCGTCCGCTACTCCGCAGGCAGCCACGCGCCGTGAAGGCCCGCCGGAACCCGGATCGGCAGCCGCACCTTCCCGATCGGCCCCGACCCGGGGTCGTCGGCGGGCAGCACGAAGAACCAGGACGACATGTCGCCCCGGTCGGTGCCGATCATTCCCCAGTACTCGTGCTCGGCGCCGGGCATGAAGATCGGCTCACCCACCGAGACGCTCCCCGGATCCCAGTGCGACTCGGTGCCGCGGGCCGTGTCGAAGAACCACAGTGAATCCTGCCGGCCCTGGCTGCGGTCGAGTTTGCCGACGGTCGCAACCGCCCGGTGCCCGCGGCTCAGCTCACGGTCGTCGACCCGCGGGAACTCGACGTCGCGGTCGCACACCACTTCTCGCGCCACCCGTCCGCTGCCGGGGTCGACGACGGCGCGAACCAACGAGCCGAGCGACGGCTCCGCGGCCTTCGCGAACCCGCCGGGATACGTCCACTCCACGTAGTCGACGCTCACCCTCCCGTCGGGCAGATCGAAGGCGTTCGCGAAGTGCCACACCCAGTAGGCGTCGTGTGTCGTCCACCGGACCGGACCGCCGTCGCGGGGCACCAGCGCGATCCTCGTGCCGTCCTCGGGACGCCAGTCGAGCACGGACCCGCCGGTCAGGACGGCGGCGATGTCGAAGACCAGCGGGCACAGCATCAGGACGATGTAGCGCTCGGTGAGTGCCATGTCGTGGATCATCAGCGGGGTGTCCGCACCCTCGACCACCGTCGGTGTTCGCGCCACCGAGCCGTCGGGGTTGACCACCGACCACGTCAGGTACGGGGCCTCCAGCATGTAGTTGAACAGCACCATCTGTCCGGTGACCGGGTCGATCTTGGGGTGCGCGGTGCTCCCCACTCCCATGGCGCCGTCACAGTTCTCCCGTCCCAGCGTGCTCAGGTCGGCGGGGTCGAGGCGGAACGGCAGCGTGGTCTCGGCCATCGCGAGCAGCCGTCCGCCGTGCCGGACGATGTTGATGTCGGGCAGCTCGCGTGACGTCCCCGCGAGTTCGGGGCCGACTTCGTCCTCCGTCGGTGTGTAGAGGTCGGTGACCCCGGGCCAGATGACGTGCCCGGCCTTCTCCTCCGCCTGCACCATCGGAGTTCGGACGAAGCGGTTGGTGTACCGGGCGGCACCGTCGGCCAGCTCGACACGGTGGACCATGCCGTCGCCGTCGAGCGGATAGACGTACGTCCCGATCGGATCGAACCGGGGGTTGGGCCCGTTGCGGAGATAGGCGCCGTGAAGATCGGCGGGTAGCTCGCCGATCACCTCGAGATCCCGGACGTCCACCTCCTCCCGTTGCGGCGCGAACACCCCGACGAGATGGCTGTGGTGCGCGACGTCGACGGGTGCGGGGCGACGGGATACCGGTGCTGACATGTGCGTCATTCCCTCCGGGCGCGGTGAACACGACCCCCTCTCGAGGGTACGGCGGCCACCTGCGCGGGCGGGGTGTTTCGACGACGCGGCGGCGGTCCGATACCCACCAGTAGAAATCCGGTTGCCCGGGAGTGGGAGAATGACGCTCGTGAGCAACCCAGACCACGGCCATCACCGCATGCCGCACCGCAAGCTGGAGCAGTCCACCAAGCTTCAGAACGTGCTCTACGAGATTCGTGGACCGGTACATGCCCACGCCGCCCGGCTGGAGGCGGAAGGCCACCGGATCCTGAAGCTCAACATCGGCAACCCTGCGCCGTTCGGTTTCGACGCGCCGGACGTGATCATGCGCGACATGATCGCCGCGCTCCCGTACGCGCAGGGGTACTCCGAGTCCAAGGGCATCCTGTCGGCGCGGCGCGCGATCGTCACCCGCTACGAGCTGGTCGCCGGGTTCCCCGAACTCGACGTCGACGACATCTACCTGGGCAACGGCGTGTCCGAGCTCATCACGATGACGATGCAGGCCCTCCTCGACAACGGCGACGAGGTGCTGATCCCGGCACCGGACTACCCGCTGTGGACCGCGATGACGAGCCTCGCCGGCGGCACCCCGGTGCACTACCTGTGCGACGAGGGCAACGACTGGAACCCCGACATCGCGGACATCGAGTCGAAGATCACGGACAAGACCAAGGCGCTGCTGGTCATCAACCCGAACAATCCGACGGGTGCGGTGTACTCGATGGAGGTTCTGCAGCAGCTCGTCGACCTGGCGCGCAAGCATCAGCTGCTGCTCCTCGCGGACGAGATCTACGACAAGATCCTCTACGACGACGCCAAGCACATCTCACTCGCGACGCTGGCCCCGGACCTGCTGTGCCTGACGTTCAACGGCCTGTCGAAGGCGTACCGCGTCGCCGGTTACCGGTCCGGTTGGGTGGCCATCACGGGCCCGAAGGAACACGCCGCGGGCTTCCTCGAGGGACTCGACCTGCTGGCGTCGACGCGTCTGTGCCCGAACGTGCCCGGTCAGCACGCCATCCAGGTGGCGCTCGGTGGGCACCAGAGCATCGAAGACCTGATCCTGCCGGGTGGGCGACTGCTCGAGCAGCGTGACGTGGCCTGGGAACGGCTCAACATGATTCCGGGTGTCTCCTGTGTGAAGCCGAAGGGCGCGCTGTACGCCTTCCCCCGCCTCGACCCGAACGTGTACGAGATCTACGACGACGAGAAGCTGGTCCAGGACCTTCTGCTGCAGGAAAAGATCCTGATGGTGCAGGGCACCGGGTTCAACTGGCCGGACCACGATCACCTCCGCATCGTGACGTTGCCGTGGGCGCGTGATCTCGCTGTCGCCATCGAGCGGTTCGGAAATTTCCTCACCAGCTACAAGCAGTAGGATCGAGACACAGCAAGCGACACGCGCGTCGCTTGCGTGTCTCCTGGGGGAAAAGCATGGTCACCAGCACCCGCGCGCGTTTCGGACAATTCGTCCACCGACGGCGGCGTTTGCTGAACCTCACACAGGACGAGGTCACGGCCGCGGGTGGCCCGTCCGACGCAGCTCAGACGCGCGCCGAGAACGGGACCGGCCCGGATCCGAGCATCGAGACCCTCCGCAAACTGGATGTCGCGCTCCGCTGGGCTCCGGGCAGCGCGGCTCGCACCCTCGACGGCGGCCATCCGACCCCGCTCGAGGCGCTCGACGGGGACGACCGGTCGCCTACCGCGCGCCCGCTGACGCTCGGGCCGTCTGAGATTCCGCTGGATCTGGACACGATCATCGAGATCCTGGGGCCGCACACCCAGATCACGAAGCTGAGCGCGGCGCATCCCGAGGTTCCGGGCCTCGCTGAAGCGGCGGGCGAACTGAGTCGGGTGGTCTCGAAGATCACCGGCGCGTACGTGACGCGGTTGCTGGAAGTCAACGGAGGACCCGCCGGGCCGCGCCAACCGCTGGTGGAATTCGCGTTCGGTCATCTGCTGGAGGAACCGTCCACGGTCACCGACCCGCGTGAACTCGAGGAAGCGCGGTATCGCCGCTTCCTCTACGGCCGCGGAGAGGATCTCGACGCGGCCACCCGGGAGCGTTTCTGGCGTCGATGGGAGGACGCGGTGAAACTCGTGGCCACCGAGGATCCCGAACGCAGCGGAGACGCGGAGGTGAACGCATGAACGGCGTGCCACTGTCGGTGCGGGTCAACCGCCTCTTCTCGCTGGCCCACGACCTCGACGGTCCCGAACCGGGTGACGACACCGTCGCCGCGGGTGTGTCGCGGATCCTCGGCCGTCCCGTCGAACCGTCCGAGATCGAGTCCCTGCGCAGAAACGATCACCCCGCGCCCGAACCCGACGTCCTGCGGGCGGTCGCGCAGCACTTCCACGCCCCAGAGCAGTACCTCGCCGCCGACGGCTATCACGACTACGACACGCTGGTCCGTTTCAAGATCGCGGTCCGCGAGGCCGGCGTCCGGCACCTGTCGATGCGATCGCTCGACGCATCCGCGGAGCCGACCACGGCGGAAATGGAATCGCTGATTCCCCTTCTGGAGAATCTGCGGCGGAGTCACGGACCGGTGCCGGTCGCGGCCCCGGACCCTCGTCAGACCTGAGCGGGGACGCGCGCCGACGGGTCCGCGGGGCCGCCGAACTGAGGGAGGCGACGCGCCCACAGTTCGGCCGCCAGATGCTCGGCGTCCCGCCAGTGATCGGCCAGCCGGGCCAGCTCCCACGGTTCGCCGCCGACGTCGGTCGTGAACAGGTGCGCGGTCCCGCCTGTGCCGTGCGCGCGGTGACCCGCCCTGCGGGCCAGGCACGCGAGGTGCAGTCGCGTCGCGGTGACCACGGGCGGCGCGGTGCCGGTATGCCCGCCGAGTTCGAACACCACGTGCCGGTCGAGGATCATGATCGCGTCGCGGATCTCGACGCTCATGCGGTCCAGGCGGCTCCGGGCCGACAGTGCCCGGCGATCCGCCGGTCGCAGTTCCAGGACCACTTCGGGCACCGCGCCGGTCAGGGTCAGCCACATCGGCTGCAGACGCCGGGCGACCTGCCGCGACCGCCGCCGGTGACCGAGCACCCGTACCACCGGTCCGACCGAGATGAGCGCGCCCGCCGACACGACGAGCAGGCGGATGAACGCCCCCGAGTCGCTGTGCGATTCGGTCAGGGCGTTGTCTTCGCTGACCGCGTTGACCACACCGGTCGTCACGACGACCCCCATGTCGAACACCTCGAACAACGACAGGGCGATGACCGCGAGAAACACCCGGCGCTCGCGTCCCGGTGTCGCGGTACGCACGGCCTTCAGCGAGATCCAGAGGTTGAGCAGGGCGACGGACAGGATCGGAACCGCGTACGTGATGCAGTACGCCGCGAAGGGCCAGCCACCCTCGTCGGCGATGGCGACGCCCCGCGATCGCGCCGGCGCGCTGAGGCCGATGAGGATCGCCCCCGCGACGGCACACATCGACAGCGAGACGACGTGGATTCGGGGAAGACGCGACGGGCCGAGTGCCCACGCGGAGAACAGGCTGATCAGCGACGCCGCGGTGAGGATGATGCAGACGTTGCTGAGAGTGTTCGCGAATCCGTAGCCGAACCAGCGGTCGAGCCAGACCTGCGCCAGCGATCTCTGGAGGACCAGGGAGAGGGAGGCGAAGACGAGGGCGGCGTTCATCCGGCGTTCGGCGACCGTCGACCGGACGAGAGCCAGGCGCAGGAGGGTCGTCCCCCACACGACGGCGAGGAGTGGCCAGCTCACATAGGTGGGCGGTTCGTACACGGCGTCAGAACGTTCCGAGCATCCGCGACACCCGTGCGTCACCGACGGTGTCGTCGCTCGTCCTCGCTCGGCGACCCGCCATGATCAGGGTGGCGAGAAGCTCCGCCTCGTATTCCTGGTCGTTCGAATAGTTGGACCGGCCGAGCATTTTGACCACGCGCGCCGTGTCGACCGACGGCGCGGTCACCGACAGCACTGTCGAGTCGACGGAGGTGTCGCCGACCGTGTCGCGGTCGTGGCCGAGCTCCATGTGTGCCAGTTCGTGGCAGATGATGTGGGTGGCGTGCACGTCCGACGTTCCTGCTGCATACAGGATCACGTCGTCCTCGGCCCGTGCGAGCCAGAGACCGGAATGACCGCCCTGGACCAGGGAGTGCGACACCGGGACCAGGTGGATAGGACGCCCACGACGGGCTGCGACGCCGGCGACGAGCTGATCCCTGTTCCAGGGCACGGGAATACCCATCTCCGCCACGATCCGGCGAAGATGGTTGCTGGATCGCGACTGCCGCGAGATTCGCACTGGAACACCTCCGAACGGCCATAATCCTAGGCCGTCGGGGTGCGAGGTCACGACATGTGGGCGATTTCACCTACCCGGTTGACGAATACCCCTACCATGTCGGTAGATTGGCAACCGGCACCTCGAGTGCCTCGAGCACCTGTCGCCCCTCCCCCCCTGTGGGCGCCAGGTTGGTGGCGGGGTCAACCCCCCCCTGTACCCCGCCACCCAGCTCGGCAAATCTCTCCACGCAGCGGCTCAGCGTCCGCGGAACACACCCCTCGTTCGGAGTTCCGGACCACCTCTGCGTGGAGTTCGGCGTTCGCTGCAGATTAGCTGCTGCGTGCCATGCTTCGATATCTAATCACACCGGCGACATATAAGCGACACGAGAGCAATACGCGCCTGACAGTGTGGCACCACCGGCACCGCACGCCCCTTCCGTCACAGCGTCGCCGGTCGCCGTCCGACTACCCTGTCGTGCGTGCCGAGACAATCCCCCCAGCAGCCGACGCGATGCGGCCGATGAGCGAATTCCACGGACACGGACACGGCCACGGCCACAGCGACGGACCGGCCCCGATGGGGCCCGTGGCCGCCAAGGTGGTCGTCGGGCTCCTCGTCGCCATCGGCATCGCGGTGCTCATCGGCGTTATCGCGTTGTGGCCCGGCAAACCGGGCGTCGACGTCGAACAGCCCTTCCAGAGCGCCCAGGGCGGTGCGGTCGTCACGGAGTCGGGCACGGTCACGATGCAGAACATCGGCGACTGTGGAAGCCCGTCGGCCGGGCGCGTCTTCACCGGCGCCCCGCTGCCGCCGCCCGCCGGCGCGTACGAGTGCCAGCGCAGCATCGTCGACATCGAGTCCGGTCCCAACACCGGTACCCAGACGCTGCTCGAAATCATTCCCGGACCCGGGCAACCCGACCTCCGGGTGGGCGAGAGCATCCGGCTGTCCCGTCAGACGGACGTGAACGGCACAACGGAGTACTCGTTCGAGGATTACGCCCGCGGCCTGCCCGTCACTCTCATCGCACTCGCGTTCGCCGTCGTCGTGATCGCGGTCGCGCGCTGGCGCGGATTCCGGGCGCTCGTCGGCATCGTGGTTTCGTTCGGCGTGCTCGTCCTGTTCACGCTCCCGGCCCTGCTGGACGGACAACCCGCGATCCCGGTGGCTCTCGTCTCGGGCGCCGTGATCCTGTATGCCGTGCTGTACCTCGCGCACGGTGTCTCCCTGCGAACGAGTTCGGCGTTGCTGGGCACTCTCGCGTCGATGCTGGCGGCCGCGATCCTGTCCTACGCCACCATCGAGATGACTCGTCTGACAGGGCTTTCCGAGGAACAGAACACCAACGTCCAGACGTACATCCAGCACGTCAGCATCACCGGCCTCCTGCTGGCCGGTTTCATCATCGGCTCGCTCGGTGTGCTCAACGACGTCACCATCACGCAGGCGGCGTCGGCGTTCGAACTGGCGTCGCTCGACCCCGACGCGTCCCGGCGTCAGATCTTCGGTTCGGCAATGCGCGTCGGTCGCGATCACATCGCCAGCACCGTCTACACCCTCGTCCTCGCGTATGCCGGCGGGGCGCTGCCGCTGCTGTTGCTGTTCAGTGTTGCGGGGCGGTCGATCCAGGACGTGCTGCTCAGCGATGCCGTGGCCATCGAGATCGTGCGTTCGGCGGTCGGTGGCATCGCCCTCGCGCTGTCGGTTCCGCTGACCACCGCGATCGCGGTGATGCTGGCACGTCCGATCGGCGCGGGTCCCTCCGGCAGGGCGCCCGCGATCACGCCGTCACGCGGTGGCCGCCATTCGAAGTAGCGCGGCGACCACTAGCTGAAGACGCCGAACTCCCGGAGGATGATGAAGACGATGGCGATGATCATCAGCGCGTAGACGGTCAGCATCGTCACCTTGGCCGCATGCTCGCTGGTGGGCGGGAACATCTTCAGGATCGGCTTGGAATAGGCGACGAGCCGGCGCGTTTCTGCCGGCGAGGCCGCCGAAGGCCTGGGAACGTTGGGAGTGCTGTGGAACTCCGCTGGATTTGCAGTCACTGCACACATCCTCTCTACGCCGGAACCATTCCCATCGTAGGCCCGGAGAACGGCGGCGACTACGTTCCGGGGAACCTGGGGAGTTCGGGCAGTTGGAGCGGCGGCAATTGGATCTGCGGCAGACCGGGGAACAGTGGTGGGGGCGGTGGAGGCGGCGCGGGCGCCGGCTCGGGAATCCGGATCTGCGACGCTGTCTGGACCGGCGCTTCGACGGCCGCGGACGTCGGAGACGGCGGGACCGTCGTCGGCGACGGCGTGGCCACCTCGGTCACGACCGGCGACTCGGTGGTGAGTTGCGTGGTCACCGGCTGAGACGAGCCCTCCGTGCGGGCCAACAGGTTCTTGCCGTACCCGAGCCCGAGACCGATCACCGCCACCACGGCGAGCGCGCTCCCCGCCAGCGCGGCCCCCCGGATCTGGGGCTTGGCCACCTGCTGACTCGGCGGCGGCGCGGCAGCGCTCAGCCAGGACGGAGTACTCGACGGCGCACCGGTGCGTGCGACGGTCGTGCTCGGAGCCTGGTAGGTGGATACGACTGCGTCCGGTGCCGACTGCGGTGTGTATGGCGGCGGGAGGACCCCGACGACGTCGGCGGTTGGCGGAACCACCTGCTGGGCGAGCAGCGCAGCACCCTGTGCCGCAACGAGTTCGGGGTGATCGGGAACGACGACCGGCAACCCGAGCCACGATTGCAGCACCGACCGCACCAGGGGAATGCGGGCACCGCCGCCGATGAGCACCACGGCATCGGGCGCTCGACCCGACCTCGTGATGACGTCGCGGGCGAGGCGCGCCGAGGATTCGACGGTGACACCGATCAGCGCGTCGAAGACGTCGCGGGACAGCAACAGCAGCCCGCCGTCACCCGGCACCGCGACGGCGCCGCCGGTGGACAGGCGCTCCTTCGCCTCACGACAGCGGTGGTCGAGGGCGACGCCTGCGGCGGCGTCCCCGGGCTCCTCGATTCGGTTGTTCTCCAACTGGTTGTCGCGGATCAGCCGGTCGAAGACGTCTCCGCTCACCGTGTCGGTGCGGACGGTCTCCACCACCTCACCCGACGCCCGGTCGACGACGCTCACGGTGAGCCCGGAGCTGCCCAGGTCGTAGAACACGAGCGTTGCATGGTCGCCGAGGGCGCCCGAGACGTCGAGGAACTTCAGCGCCGCCGCGGCCTCGGTGACGAGTTGGTAGTTCGCGAGCTGCTGCCGGGCCATCGCCGCCTGGACGGCGCCTGCCTGGGCTTCGTCGCGGTAGGCGACCCCGGTGGCGTGGACCTGCCCGGCGTCGGGTGCCCCGGCGAGGACGACGCCGATCGATTCGGCGGCAAGTTCCTCCGGTAGGTCCCGGCCCGCGGCGACGACCTGGGCCCGGAAATCGGGAACGAGCCGGCTCCCGGCGTCGTCACGGTTCACGGAGTCGGGTCGCGCCAAGCGCACAGCGCTCGCACCGACCGACACACCTAGAACCGAACTCATGGGCCGCCTAACTCGACTGTGCACGGGTCCGATCCGGAATCCCCCCACTCCATGGCCCGCAGTCTAGCGAAGCGGTCCGACGGGGCAACCGAGCCACCGTTCGGCGGGAGGCAACTCAGAAGTTGCTCGCGATGATCACTCCCGCGATGCCCGTGCCCAGCGGCACGAACGTGCAGGGCGGCACGATCGTGTGTGCCGGATCGAGCGTGTTGAGTACCAGTTGCTGGGAGAACGGGTCGTAGGGCAGGTTGAAATGCCCGGTCTGATCCAGCGGGCACAGGTCCTGAACGAGGATGTTGGTGGCACCGGGGTCGTGCAGCGCGACGTTGGTGTACGGCTGGATCACCTCGTCGTACCGCGTCCCGATCGTGGTGTATTCGACGCCGGGGACGGTGTCACCGCCCGCATTGAGTGCCGTGAGGAACGGCGACCCCTGCACCTGCTCGGCGAGCGCCTCCGAACCGATCCCCACGATCAGTTCGTTGCCGCCGGGCAGCGTCTGCAGAGCCGTGGCGATCCCGAAGAACGTTCCACCGTAGGACGGCGACGCGATGCCGATCCAGCGGTTCACTTTCGAGGCCCCGCCCAGCCTGTTGATGTAGTACCGGGCCACCGTCGCGCCCTGTGAGTGCCCGATCAGGTCGACCTGGTCCGCACCGGTTGCGGCCAGTACGTCGTCGACGAAGACCTCGAGTTCGGCTGCCCCCTGTGTCATCGTCTGCATTCCGTAGTGCTCGGTGCCGGGTTTTTGTCCGTAGTTCAGGGCGAACACGCAGTAGCCGGCGGCTTTCAGTTTCGGGCTCAACCCAGCCCAGTTCGAGTAGGCACTGCCGTCGCTCCCGTGGACGAGGATCACGGGGTGGGGATGCGCGGGACCGGGGCGGCACGTGAAGTCGTTGGTCCCGGGCGGCGCAGAATGCGGATGGTGCTTCGCGTACGCGATCGCTGCGCCGGCGTCGGATTGCGCCGGACCCGGCAGGGTCGGAACCTCCGCCGCCTGAGCAGGCGCACTGCCGAGCACACAGATACAGACAACGGCAGCGAGGAGTGCGAGTCGGGATCCGTGACGTGCCTTCGACATCGCCAGCCCTCCGTTGCGATTGAGGCTGACGCTACCGCCCGCCGATGCGCCGGGAGCGGGGATCGTCAACCCGTTATCGCAGGGAATCGCAAGGTCACGATCCGTTATCTGCGCGCGTTATCCCCTACCGAGACCTCGATAGACCCACCCCGCGGTGCGCCAGTCCGAGGCGTCGAGACAGTTGCGGCCGTCGACCATCACCCGCGCACGCACCACATCGTTCAGATCCTCCGGTTGCAGGGCCGCGAACTCCGCCCACTCGGTGAGCAGAAGCACGGCGTCGGCGTTGTCGCACGCCTCGACCGCCGACGTCGCGTAGTTCAGCGTGGGGAACAGTCTCCGCGAGTTGTCCAGGGCTTTCGGGTCGTAGACGCTGACCACCGCCCCGTGCAACTGCATCATTCCCGCCACGTTCAGTGCCGGCGAGTCGCGGACGTCGTCGGATTCGGGCTTGAAGGCGGCGCCGAGTACGGCGACGTTGGCGCCGAGCAGCGACCCTCCGCACACCTGCGCCGCCAACTCCACCATCCGGGTGCGGCGCCGCATGTTGATGCTGTCCACCTCCCGGAGGAAGTGCAGTGCCTGGTTCGCGCCCAGCTCACCCGCCCGCGCCATGAACGCGCGGATGTCCTTGGGCAGGCAGCCGCCGCCGAAGCCGAGACCGGCGTTGAGGAAGCGCCGGCCGATCCGCGCGTCGTATCCGAGGGCGTCGGCGAGCTGCGTGACGTCGGCGCCGGTGGCCTCGCACACCTCGGAGATGGCGTTGATGAACGAGATCTTGGTGGCGAGGAACGCGTTGGCCGAGACCTTCACCAGTTCCGCGGTGGCGAGGTCGGTGACCAGGAACGGAATGTCCTCGCCGAGCAGGCGGGCATACAGTTCCCGCAACTCGGTCTCCGCGCGTCCGGGGCGCTGCCGGTCCACCCCCAGCACCATCCGGTCGGGGTGCAGGGTGTCCTCGACGGCGAAGCCCTCCCGCAGGAACTCCGGATTCCACGCCACTTCCACGGCGTCACCGGCCGGCGCGAGCGCCCGGGCCCGCGCACCCAGATCCGCCGCCGTCCCGACGGGAACGGTCGACTTGCCGACGATGACGGCGGGACGATCGAGCAGCGGCGCGAGCGTGTCGATCACCGAGTGCACGTGCCGCAGGTCCGCGGCGTACTCCCCCTTCTTCTGCGGGGTGCCGACACCGAGAAAGTGGAGGTCCGCGAACTCGGCGGCCTCGCTGTACGACGTGGTGAAGTGCAACCGGCCGGCGTCGATGTTCCGGCGCAGAACCTCCCCCAGCCCGGGCTCGTAGAACGGGACCTCCCCGGAGGAGAGCTTCGCCACTTTTCCGGGATCGATATCGACGCCTAGGACGTCGTGGCCCAGTTCCGCCATACAGGCGGCGTGGGTGGCTCCCAGGTATCCGGTTCCAAACACGGTGCAGCGCATGCACCCTTGATAACCAGTGCAGGTGAGCGCGATATTTACCGGACTGATGTTCGAAGCCAACAGTGCGTGTACGAACGGTGCGGGGCGAGACCCTATGCTTCGCCCATGCATGTTCTCTTCGTCTGCACCGGAAACGTCTGTCGCTCCCCAACGGCTGAGCGCCTCGCAGTGGCATACGCCGAGGAGCTCGGGATCACCGATCTGACTGCCGAAAGTGCAGGTACCGAGGCCGCGGTCGGTGAGGCGATGGAGCCCACCGCCGCGCAGGTCCTCGAAGGTCTCGGCGGCGACCCCAGCACGTTCACTGCCCGACTGCTCACCGCCGATCTGGCGGCGGACGCCGATCTGGTGCTGACTATGACCGAGAGCCACCGTGACAAGGTCCTGGCCTTGGCTCCCGAGCAGCTGAAGAAGACGTTCACCCTGAAGGAGGCCGCCCGGCTAGCGGAGGTTTCGGACGCCAAGACCGTCGCCGACCTGGCGTCGGCCCGTCCTCAGCACAAGTCGGACGGGACGCCGGAGGACATTTCCGATCCGATCGGCAAGGACGAGGAGACATTCCTGAATGTCGGGTCCGAGATCGCCGAGCTCCTGGGTGTGATCGCGCGGAGCATCCGCGTCTGAGGTCGCCTACCACGGTTCAGGGCGACTACGGCGGATGTCGACGTTCTGCTCCAGTTCGACGGCCAGGACGCCCGGGACTGCCTCGAGGGCCGCGAGTCGGCTCGCGGGGACGGAACCGGAGATGATTCCGATCGTGCGGTGTACCGCGTCGATCCGCATGCCCTCCTCGGCCAGCGCGACGCCGACCACGTCGATGTCCTCGACGTGGTCGGCGTCCACCGTGACACTTATTCCGACGACGCCCCGCACGGTACGTCGAGCCCTTCTATCCGGATGCCTGGATCAGCCCGGCACCGACATCGAGTGACGGCAACGCGAGCCGCCGGGAATGCTGGGTGAGCAGGGACCACAGATCGCGGCCGGTGCGCCCGGTCTTCTCGCACCACAGGGCAGCGATACCCGCGACGTGCGGAGTGGCCATACTCGTTCCATTCTTCGAGCCGTAGCGCACGGGCATCGGCACCGACGAGAATACCCGCACGCCAGGTCCGGCCACATCGATCTGACCACCGGCGACGGGGTTGCTTGAAGCAGAGAAATTGGCCAGTCCGAGATCGGGGTCGACTGCAGCGACGGCCATGATCGACGGACTGTTGGCGGGTACGCCCACCAGTCCCGGGCGCCCGGCGGCTCTGTTCGCGTTGTTGCCGGCCGCAGCCACAATGAGCACTCCGGCCGCCAGCGCACGCTGCCCCACCGTCTCGTAAGCGACGGACACCGACGCGACGTCGGCACCGAGAGACATCGAGACGATCTGACAACCGTTGGCGATGGCCCACTCGATGCCTGCGAGGATCCCCCCGTCCACACCACGCCCCTGATCCGACAGAACCTTCCCGACGAAGATGTCGGCCTCGTGAGCCACTCCGTATCGGCGGGTGCCGGCCGCTGCCGCCGGACCGCAGGCCGTTCCGATGCAATGCGTGCCGTGTCCGTGCCCGTCCTGGGGTTCCGCGCCCGGAATGAACGACTGGGCCGTGATGGTGCGACCGTGGAAATCCGGGTGGGTGAGATCGAATCCTGTGTCGAGAACGGCGATCCGGACTCCGCGCCCACTGCACGCCGACGTCGTGGTGCGGGTCGCTTGCAGTCCCCAGGTGAACTCCGGCGTATCCAGGAAGTGCTCGGTGTCTTCTGCCGCGACTGCACCGTTCTCAGGCCGTGCGATCTCTACGACGGTGTCTTCACTGTCGAGCGCATGGTGGACCAACTCGGGTTCGACGGAGAGGACCGCGATGTCGGGCGAGGCGGCTGCCGTGCGGAGTGCGGCCAACTGGTCGGAATCCGCGGTCACCACGGCAATTCCGAGTTCGTCGAACAGAACTGCGTCGGACACTTCCGCCAGTTCGAGATCCATTGCCGAAGCATCGAACTCGCTACTTCGCGTTACAGTCGCGACCCCGGTGAGGGACCGTAGGAGTGCTGTCGGACCCGCTCGCCTCCCGTCGTCCGTGAACACCACCACCTGACGGCCCGTCGTCTCGGCCCGCGAATCCGCGACGGGCCCGTCGCCGTGTCGGTCGGAATCTTGTCGAGATATCACTGTTTTCGCCCTTCTGTTCTGGATCGCGGCGCACTCGTCGTCGCGTCGATGTGTCTACTTGCCTTCGGTTTTCGTTCGTGCGTAACGCTCGTTGGACGCACTCAACGGTCCGGCACGTGGTCCCGACTTCCGCGAGTGGCGCGCTACCCGAATTTCCCTCAGACCGAATTGGAGGGCCGAGTAGTTCGGCTCACGCGACCGCGGACGCGGCGTGATACCAGTCGACGACGACGGATCTCACGCCGACCGCGGCGATCATCGTCCGGACGGGACCGTCGACGCACAGCTGGCTGTCGATATGCCGCTCACTGGAGCAGCCGCAGACGCTCGCTGCGGCCCGCAACCCGATCAGGATCTCCGGAAGGGCTTCGGATCGACTGCCCTCGATGAGGAGTGCCTCCTCGTCGACGCCGCGGACCGCGATGTCGTGTCCGTTGGCGACATCACCAACGATCAGTGCGAGGTAGTCGACATCGGCGTCGTCGTCGCGCATGCCGATCAGTCGCGCCGTGCCGGTTCCGAGCGGCACGAGTTCGTCCAACACCACAACGGAGGACTCGGATTCGCGGAGCCGATCGAGTTCGATCCGTCGCGCCGTCCAACTGAAGAAGGGCTCCGGCCGCGCGGTCATGACATTCTCCTGTAGTTCGACGCAATAACTTTCCGCGATACCCATTCAGCGTGGCCGGGATGTCGGCTAATCTCGCGAGTAGCGTCCTACCCGATCGCGCGAGACGCACCTTCGGCGATCGCGAAACCGAACTCGTGCCCGTGTCGCGCTACTCAATCCATCGACGCCTCAGGAGAATTGCGACCTAAAGCGACTCCAAGGTTGTATTGCGCTGCTTCGCTGGACAACTCGCGCCCAATACTCGCCTCGGTGCTGTCACCGGTGCCGCGAGAATCTAGAATCAGTGCATGGGTCCGACGTGGCCTCTGATTCAGCGGCAAGTCGAGTTCGACGCGATCACCGCGTCGCTCACGACTCGGTCCGGGGGATGCGGTGTCGTCCTCACGGGCGATCCCGGCGTCGGCAAGACCACCCTCGCGCGGTTCGCCACCGAGTCGTTGCCGCGTGAGGTGAAATGGGTGGCGGGCACCGAATCGGCGCGAAGCATCCCTCTGGGCGTGTTCGCCCATCTGGTCGGGGCGTCCACCTCCCGGGATCCTGTCGCCTTCCTGTCCGCGGCGCGGCAGGCGCTCCTCGACGACGGCCACAGTCGCGACGTGGTGGTCGGCGTGGACGACGCCCACCTCCTCGATCAGCTGTCGGCGACATTCCTTCATCAGCTTGCCCTCGACAGGGCGGTGCACATCGTCGCCACCGTTCGCAACGGCGAGACCGTGCCCGACGCGATCACGTCATTGTGGAAGGACGGTCACCTCCTGCGGCTCGAACTGTCGCCGTTCAGCCGGGACCAGAGCATCGAGTTGATCGAGTCCGTGCTGGACGGCCCCCTCGAGGGGCTGAGCGCGGACACGATCTGGGAGGCGTCCGGCGGGAACGCGTTGTTCGTCCGGCATCTGGTCGAGGGCGCCCTCGAAGCGGGGACGCTGCGACGCTCGGGTGGTGTCTGGCAGTTGCGGGGCCGTGCCGCCATCACGTCCGAACTCGCGTCCCTACTGGAGCACCGGATCGATCAGATTCCCCACGACGTGCTGCAGGCGCTGCAGCTCCTCACGTTCTGCGAACCGCTCGATCTCGACATCCTCGGTCAGCTGGCAGGTGAGGATGCGGTGGAGGAAGCCGAGCGACGCGGCCTCGTCAGAATCGTCGAGGACGGACACCGGCTCGACGTCCGCTACACGCATCCACTGTTCGGTGAGGTGATCCGACGACGGGTGGGGCGCGCGGCAGGCCGGAGGCTCCGCGGACAGCTCGTGGAGGCCCTGAGCAGCCGCGCCGTGGTCGGATCCTCGAACCGGATTCGCCTGGCCGAGCTAGCCCTCGACAGCGACCGGTCCGTCGAACCCGATCTGTTGGTCAACGCCGCCGAGGACGCAGTCGGTTTGGCGAATGTTCCACTGGGGGAACGGCTTGCACGGGCGGCCCTCGACCAGACTGGCAGCTTCGAGGCAGCCGACCTCCTGGCACGAGCGCTGTTGTGGCAGGGGCACGCCACCGAGGCGGAATCGTTGCTGCTGTCCTTTTCGCCCGACAGCCTGGACCAGGTGCAGCTGGTGCGCTGGGGTACGTCGCGGATCGCCAACCTGTTCTGGGCGAGCGGCGAGTCGGAGAAGGCCGACGAAGTGCTCGCGGTACTCCGCGAAAAGGTCACGCATCCCAGTCTCGTGCCGATCATCGAGGGAATCGGCTCCGTGTGCGCGGTGTTCGAGAATCGGCCCGAAGAGGCGGCAGCGGCGGCGACTGCGATTCTGGCCGCCGACCGAGTGCTGCCGTGGGCGGTCGAGTGGGCATTCTTCGGTGGCGGGCTGTCGCTGGCACTGATGGGACGTGGTGGCAGTGTGCCGGAATTGGCGGCGCGCAGCGCTGCGGTGGCCGATCAGATCGACGGACTTCTGCGGTTCCCGGCCGCACACGGTGAAATCCTGGCGTTGACGCTGACCGGACAGTTCGCCGCGGCCCAGCGCCGGGCCGAGGAATACCTCTCCTTGGCGTCGAGCGGCCGATACGTTGCGTGGGGGCTTGCGAACATCCTGGTGGGGACGGTGGAACTTGCCCGCGGCCGGTTCACCGACGCCGCGGGTCGACTCGAGCAGGCGATCGCCGCCCTCAACGTCGGCGATACGGCCGATGCGATCTCGTGGAGTTTTCCCGCCTACATCGTGCTCGGTCAGGCTTACTCGGAAATCGGCCGCATTCACGAGGCGGACGGGATCATCACCGCAGCACAGGCGCGGAACGGCCGGCACGTTGCCGTGTTCGGGCCACAACTCATGATGTCGCAGGCGTGGCTCGCCGCAGCACGAGGTGAAACCTCGCGGGCCATCGATCTATCCCGGTCGGCGGCAGAGTGCGCTTGCACATCAGGACAATTCGGCATCGAGACGGCCGCGCTTCACCTTGCCACCCGGTTCGGTGACACGACCGCCGCTACGCGGCTCGCCGAGTTGGCCGAGGTCTGCGACGGCCAACTCGTCGACATCGTTGCCCGGCATGCGGCGGCAGTCGCGGCAGGGAACGGATGCGGTGTGGCCTCGGCCGCAGCCGAGTTCGAGCGAATCGGTGCCTTGCCGGATGCCGCCGATGCCTACGCTCGAGCGGCGATCGCGTTTACGCATGCCGGAGACAAGCGGCGTTCGATCGAGTGCGCTGCCGCGGCCGAAGCCCTGTCGGCCCGATGCGACCACATGTCGTCCCCCGCGCTGGTGGAGGCAGCCCACCCACTCCCCCTCACCAGTCGTGAACGGGAGGTGGGGTCGATGGTTGCAGCGGGATTGTCGAGCCGGCAGATCGCCGATCGGTTGTTCCTGTCGGTGCGGACGGTGGAGGGTCACCTCTACCGTGCGTTCATGAAGCTCGATGTCACCGATCGAAAGGGTCTTGCGCAGGCGATGGGGACGACGGTTCACGCCGACCGAACCACCGGAGTCGTCCGCACCTGGAGCGACGCTGAGGCCTGGGGCGTGATCGATTCCGATGCCACCCCCGGTGGCGCGTGGACGCATTGCGGCAACCTCACCGGTTCGGGCCTTCGTTCGCTGACGCCGGGACAACACGTGACGTTCGAGCCAGAGACGGTGGTCGGCGGGACGCAGGACGGCTACCGCTACCGGGCACGGGATGTTCGGAAGGTGGAGTAGGTCTGCTTTCAGCTTGCCGTCATCTCGAGTATCGAGAAGCGTCGCCCTGGAGAAATGTCGTGACGAACCCCACCGTGCGGTCGCCGTAGAGGAACTCCCAGCAGGTGACGCTGAAGCTGCAGTCGCGCAGTCCCGGCCGCATCACGATGTGCGACCCGGTTCGGGGAGGTGACACCCGACAGGACTCCGGGCACGACGGCATGCCGGCTCGGCAACAGGGATCGTCCTGTCGCAGAGTCGGCATGGTGTGCGTTGCCCCGGGTCAGGATGCTCGGGGCCGGGCCCGGTTGTGCGCCGGTAACGGTTTCCGTTCCCAGTCGACCTGCCGTGGTGGGATGAACGTGGGGTACCGGTCGGCTCCCATTTCTATTTCCCAATCACTGTGATGGAGCAACCGGTGATGAAATCCGCAGAGCAGTACCAGGTTGCCCATGTCGGATGGCCCACCTGCGGACCAGTGAACGATGTGATGGCCTTCGCACCAGGACGGCGGCGCACCACACCCGGGGAACGCGCACCCTCGATCTCTCGCCACCAACGCTTTTCGCTGCCGCTTGGTGACCGTTCGGGTAGATACGCCCAGGTCGAGTGGTGCACCCTTGTCGTCGAGCACGATCGGCGTGTAGATCGAGTCGCAGCTGAGGAGCCGGGCTGCTGTGAGGCTCAGCGGCCCCATCCACTCGGTCCACGCCACTCCGTCGACGGCGAAAAGCGACTCGCCAGTGGCGGAGGCATCGCGCTGTTGTCGCGCGCTGCAGTCAGTGTGGTCGGCGAGATCCTTGACGTTCACGTGGAGTGAGACGTGCGGCCGTTCGCCGCCTTCTTCGCCGGCTATCCCGGAGTCGAGGTAGCGGCGAAGGAGTTCGGTCAACCCGTCGGCCCGTCGCTGTCCGGGCGTGCGGCCGTCCTTGGTCCCGTCCTGCGCGGGTCGCGGCTTGGACAGTCCGGAGAGCGCCGAGAGCAGCATTTCGCCGGTGACGGCGTCCAGGTCACCTCTAACGGCGACGCGTCCGTTGAGTGTCTTGGAGGCGTGGAACTCGTTGAGGTCGGTGTCTTCGCTGGGCGGCGGATCGTCGGATTCGAAGGCGCGTTCCAGCCTGGCGATGACGGCGCGCACCGCGTCCGTGTTGGCGGTGGGACCGGTTGCAGCGAACAGCAACGCATTTCGGCAGTCCTCCATCGCTTCGAGCGGCATGCCCTTGGGCGGCCTCTCGCAGAACTTCATGATGAGCGCCGCATGCTCCGCCGAAATGTTGGTGTCGAAGTACTCTTCCGCTATCTCCGGCTGCTGACGCAACCCTCGGCCCAACATCACGATTCGCCCCGCCGCACCCACCTCGAGCAGTGTCTTGGAGGCCAACCACATCTTGGCATTCGGAAACCCCAGCACATCGACCTTGCAGCGATGATCGACGGCACCGACGAGCCTGACACGCAACGCCTCGAGTCGCTGAATCTCCTCCGAGATACGAACGACCGAGTCGAGCAACTCGGCCTCGGCCAGACGCCACGCATCACCGACCGCGGTCGCCAGAATCTCGTCCGACAACGCCCCCTGGATATCTCCCCCGAGCCCCATCCTTGAATTCTAGTTCGCACAAATGTTCGAGTCAATGGTTTCGCGACAACCTTAACTTTCGGATATCCCCACCGAAGAACTCCCGGAACGACATACGAAGCGCCTGGACGGGTGGCACGCTTGACGGCGTGACGACCCAGGACTCGGCGACCGAACCCCACCGCAGCCGCTGGCGCCGCCTGCGCGCTGCGTGGCGGAGGAAGCTCAATCCGAGTGAACAGTCGGCGGTGGTGTCGTGGGGTGCGTTCACGCTGACGTTCGCGGGGGTGCGGGCGTTAACTCATTGGATCAGGCGCGGGCACGGACCAGCCGGCGGTGGGTTGAGTCTCCACGGCCGGCATTTCCATCATTACAACCTCGGCATCGCAGCGCTGGCAGGGATCGGTGCCGTGGCGGTACGCGGATCTGAGAAGCAGCGCCACCATCCGACGGTGCCCATCTCCTACGGCGTCGGCACCGCGCTCATCGTCGACGAGTTGGCGTTGCTGCTGGATCTGGAAGACGTCTACTGGGCGAAGGAGGGGCGGACCAGCGTCGACGCCGCGGTGATCATCATCGGGCTCGGCGGACTGATGACCGCCGGATTCGAGTTCTGGCCGGCGGCCCAACGTGCGCTCACGGAGCCGACGTAGGCGGCAGCGCACCGGACAACCGGGCCGTCCCCCACGGCTCGATGTCGTAGACGGGGATGCAGTGCAGGCCGCGTGCGCGCACGCGCTGCACGACCTCCGCATCCGCCGACGCGCAGGTCCCGTCGACGACGGCCTCGGTGACGATCGCGCACAGCACATCAGCCTGCAGATCGCGGACGGGTTTCAGCCCCTGCTCCACCGTCCAGTGCCGCACGGCGGCCCAGTGCGTCACCTCGGTGACGGTGGACGGGTTGCCGATGAACAGCACGCTCCGCGTGGCGTTTCGTCCGCCGGCGACAGCCGACGACTGCACCTGTATCTCCGCCTCGGTGCACCACTCGGACGCCACCTCCGCCAGGGTGGTGCTCGCAATCGTCGACATCTTCTAGGTCCTGTTCCTGCGTCCGACTCGCATGAGAATCATCGTGTCGCGAATCGGGCGCCGCGACTGTCCCCCGATCGGACCCAGAATCGGATGATTCGGCTGTCCCCCGATCGGGCCACAGCGCCTGGAGTGCGGGGTGAACCGGGACGTCGTATCATCACAAACCTGATCGACCGTCTCGACGGAACCGATTGAGCGACAGCGACATAACGGGCAAACCGGGCATTTCCCATCAGGGGATGCCGCGGTCGTCCGATCGCCCACCACACCGAACACGCGACAACAGAACACTTTGCCTTCCATTTACTTACTTTTGAAAACTATGAAAACTCGAGAGGTGAAATCCCGTGGTCTCCCACACGAAGGAACCTTCCCGCCCGATCGGTGACGCCACCGCGACGCTCGAAGAACTGGGCCCGCACTACAAGTGGATTGCGCTGTCGAACACCACGCTCGGCATGCTGGTGGCGACGATCAACTCGTCGATCGTGCTGATCGCGCTCCCCGACATCTTCAAGGGCATCCACCTCAACCCACTCGAACCCGGCAACACGAGTTATCTGCTGTGGATGATGATGGGCTTCCTCGTCGTCACCGCGGTCCTGGTCGTGAGTTTCGGCCGGCTCGGCGACATGTTCGGCCGCGCCCGGATGTACAACATGGGCTTCGCCGTCTTCACGATCGCCTCGATCTTCCTGGCAGTGACATGGTTCGACGGGTCCGAGGCGGCACTGTGGCTCATCGGGTGGCGCGTCGTCCAGGGCGTCGGCGGTGCGTTCCTGATGGCGAACTCTTCGGCGATCCTCACCGACGCTTTTCCCGCCGATCAGCGTGGGCTGGCGCTCGGGATCAACGGTGTCGCCGCGATCGCCGGATCGTTCCTCGGCCTGCTCATCGGCGGCATCCTCGCGCCGATCCACTGGAATCTGATCTTCCTCGTCTCGGTTCCCTTCGGTGTGGTCGGCACGATCTGGGCCTACCTGAAACTCCGCGACACCGGGGTCCGCCGGCACGCCGACATCGACTGGTGGGGCAACATCACGTTCGCCGTCGGATTGATCGCCGTCCTGGTCGGCATCACCTACGGCATCCAGCCGTACGGCTCCTCGTCGATGGGCTGGACCAGTCCGCTGGTGCTCTGGTGCCTCGTCGGCGGCCTCGCCGTCCTCGCCGCGTTCTGCGTCATCGAGACGAGGGTCGCGAATCCCCTGTTCAACCTGCACCTGTTCCAGATCAAGTCGTTCACCTGGGGCAACATCGCCAACTTGGTGGCGTCGCTCGGCCGCGGCGGCCTGCAGTTCATCCTGATCATCTGGCTCCAGGGCATCTGGCTGCCGCAGCACGGCTACGACTACAGCCGCACCCCGCTGTGGGCGGGCATCTACATGCTGCCGATGACCATCGGGTTCCTGCTGTCCGCACCGGTGTCCGGGGTCATCTCCGACCGGTTCGGCACCAAGTGGTTCACCAGCACCGGCATGTTCATCACCGCGGGCACGTTCGGTCTGCTGATCGCCCTGCCGGTCGACTTCGACTACTGGGCCTTCGCGGTGACTCTGCTGATCAACGGCATCGGCATGGGGATGTTCTCCGCACCGAACCGGGCGGAAGTGATGAACAGCCTTCCCGCCGACGCGCGCGGAGTCGGCGCGGGCATGATGACGACATTCCAGAACGCGGCGATGGTGCTGTCGATCGGCTTCTTCTTCAGTCTGATGATCGCCGGTCTCAGCTCCAACCTTCCGGCCGCGATGAGCGACGGACTGATGGCGAACGGGGTGCCCGCGGCGCAGGCCACTCAGATCGCGAATCTGCCCGCCGTCGCCGTGCTGTTCGCGGCGTTCCTCGGCGTCAACCCGATTCAGGAACTGCTCGGGCCGAATCTGTCGTCACTCACCGAGCAGCAGCAGGCGCACCTGACCGGTCTGGACTTCTTTCCCCAGCTGATTTCCGGCCCGTTCGCCGACGGTCTGGCAATGGCGTTCGCCTTCGCGATCGTCGCGTGCGTCATCGGCGGAATCGCCTCGCTGCTCACCGGACCGCAGAGGAAGGCGTCGGCGGGCGAGCCGCACGAGTCTGTCGGCGCGGAACTCGCCGGAATCGCCGGCGAGGCCGGAATCGGCCCGAGCGAACTCGTCCACGACCGGACGAACTGACCAGACCCTGGACGTGGATTCACCGAACCTCACATGGCCGCCGAATCGGGTGCCGAACAACACCCTCCGATTGCCACCAGGTTGTGGAAGGTCCCGTTGAAGACCTTCCACAACCTTGGGCTCAACGCCTACTGCGCGAGCATGCCCGCGTCGACCAGATGCTCCGATCCGGTGATGTAGGAGGATTCGTCCGACGCGAGGAACAGAACGAGGTTGGACACCTCCTGCGGATCTGCGATGCGACCGAGGGGAATCTGAGCCAAGGCGTCGCCGCCCTCTTCGTTGGTGGCCTCCACCATCATCGGAGTCTGGATGAACCCAGGGTGCACGGAATTGACGCGAATATTCTTGGGTCCGTATTCGACGGCTGTCGCTTTCGTCATGCCGCGGACTGCGAACTTGCTTGCGACGTACGCCAAACTGGGGAACCCGTAGTTCGCAGCCATGCCGGCGATCGACGAGATGTTGACGATGGAGCCGATACCGGCTCGTTCCATGGAGGGCAGAACGGCTTTCATCCCGAAGAACACACCGTCCTGGTTGATACTGCACACCTTCCGGTAGTCATCCTCGGTAAGCTCTGCCGTCGTGGCCAGCGGGCCGAGAACCCCTGCATTGTTCACCAGCACATTGATCTCGCCGAACGCCTTCACACTCTGTTCGACGGCATTTGTCCATGAATCGAGTTGCGTGACGTCGTGATGCACGAATAGTGCATTCGAACCCAATTCCTTGGCGAGCAACTCCCCTGCGTGGTCCGTCACATCCGCCAGCACGACCTTCGCCCCGTGCTCGACGAATGCCTTCGCGTGCGACTCGCCCATGCCACGAGATGCGCCGGTGATGAGGGCCACTTTGCCCTCCAACCGCTTTGTCATTTCTGTCCCTTCGTTCGATCCGAGTACTACGACGTCACCGACACAGGAAGCGAGATCTTGGGAGCCACTTCCTTCTGGATCATGGCCAGCGAATTGAACCAGGGTGCGGGATCGTCGTAGTAGTCGTGCGATTCGACCTGCAGGGTGCCCCAACCGCCGCTGGCCTCGAACAAAGTATTGATCTTGTCCACCACGGTGTCCGGTGAGCCCACACAGAACACGTTGTCGACGACCCACTCGAGGTCGACGTCGGCCCTGTCCGCGCCGGCGTCCTTGATGAATCCATCCATCATCCCGAACCGCCACCAGATGGGAATGAGGTAGCGCTCGAAGCAGTATCCGATAGGCCCCTCCATCACGAGCCGCTTCGCCTCTTTGTCCGTGTCGGCGACGAACACTGTCTGGGACACGTGATAGCGCGCGCGATCCGCGACGTGCCCATTGGCCTCCGCAGCCGTAGAGTAGGTCTCCCAGTGCGTCTTCAGAGCGTCCAGACCGGAGAAGATCGACATCGGTCGGAATCCGCGCTCGCCCGCAAACTTCATCGACGGCGACTTGGCACTGAATCCGGTCACCGCGATCTCCGGTGCACCACCCCACGGGCTGAGGTCCGCGAGCATGTGCTGGTCGTCGCCCTCTTCGCCGTGCAACTCCTCGGGGTAGCCCGCATTCCAAAAACGTCCCTCGTAGAAGAACGGTTCACGCTTCCAGATCCTCTCCATGATCTCGAGCGATTCGCGGACCATCTCGTTGGTGAATTGCGTGTCCTCACCGTTCTTGATGCCGTGGATGTACGTGGACTGCGGGTACGCACCCGCACCGACGCCGAGGAAATACCGCCCCTCGAGAATCTGCGAGAGCCAGCCGACCATGATCGCGAGCTTCGCCGGATTGTGATGGGGAAGGATGTGAGCCATCGGCGCGAACTTGATCCGCTCGGTCTGGCGTGCGGCTGCTGCGATAATCAGCTCCGGGTTGGGGATGTTCTCCCAACGCTGTGAAGCGTGTTCGGAGAACATGATCGAGTCGAATCCGATCTTATCGGCCTCGACGGCCTGCTGCACGCACCAGTCGAATGTCTGGCGCGCGGTCCGCTCAGGGCGCATGTACGGGTGGACGATGAGTCCGGTTTCCATTGCCATCGTGAACTGCCTTTCAACTAACTTGTGGTCGATTACCCAGTGGCGGTACGAAACCCCTTGTCAGGCATAGAAGATGTCGTATGCGTGCTGGGTATCCATGTACTCCTTGACGGACAGGATCTTGCCGTCGCGAAACTCGAACAGGAAGTGGTACGCGTTCTGATAGACCTTGCCGTTCTTCAACTTCGCGTACGACGTCGCCTCGACAGCCACCTTGTCGCCTTGCGCGATTGCCGAAGTAGGGGTGATTTCGAGAGCGCCGTTCTCGTACACGGAGGTGACCCCGCCGAGCAACGCGCCGAGACCTTCCTTGTCATAGCTGCCCGACATCCCGTCGATCCGTCCCGAGACCCAGTAGGTCGCATCGGGATGGAGAGTGTCGAGAATCTGTTCCACGTCGCCCGTGGAGAAGACCTTTGCGAAGTTGTCGGCCAAGTCGATGTTCTGTTCCGGCGTAGTCATGGATGCTCCGTTTCTTTCCTCTATGACCTGGATCACTGTCCGCCGGCGGCGCTCGAGGCGAAACCGTAGTAATACTCGATTCCCCACCCCTCCCGAATCTGCCGGCATCCGACCAGCTCAGAGCCGATATGCACGCCGAGGCACGCCGCTGCAATCGGTCAATACGCGTGTTGTCAGATCTTGACCACGCGGTCAGGGCGCGACATGATCGAACAGTGACACCACTCACAGATGCCCGCGTGCAACAGAGAGGACACCGTGAACGCTGACGAGTGGCGCGAGATAGTCGAGCTTCGACAATCCGGTGAATCGATCTCGGGCATCGCGACGCGATTGAAGATCTCGCGCAACACGGTGCGCCGCGCCCTCGAATTCGAGGCACCACCCCAGGACCACCGGCCACGGTCAGGATCGTCGGCCGATGCCCTCCGACCCCGGATCGCCGCGGCGCTCGACGCAGACCCCGACGTCACGGTGGCCCAGCTGCATCGGGAACTGGAATGGAGCGGATCGCGGAATACTCTGGCGAGCGCGGTCCGCCGCATCAAGGAGGAGCGTTCGCCGCGAACGTCCGGCACGCGCACGTCGAGCACCCGCATGTCCAGTGCAACCGATATTCCACTCTTCTCGACGAGTTTCGTCGGCCGCAGCGAAGAACTCCACAGAATCCGGGTGCTGCTCGGCGACAGCCGCCTCGTCACCGTCACCGGCCCCGGTGGCATCGGCAAGACCCGACTCGCAGCAGAGGCCGCAACCGCGTACCGGCGGGCATTTGCCGATGGAATCCGCTTCGTGGAGCTGGCGTCACTGCGAAGCGAAACCCTGCTCCCCCAGACCATTCTGGACGTCCTGGGGTTCGACGAGCGGGACGCACCGGAACGAAGTGCAACCGAATCGCTCCTCGAATCGCTCCGCGACAAGCACCTGTTGCTGGTGCTGGACAATTGCGAGCATCTCGTCAGCGCATGCGCCGAATTGGTCGCGCTGATTCTACGAAACACCGAACACGTGAAGATCCTGGTCACGAGTCGTGAAGTGCTGTCGATTCCGGACGAGCACGTGCACGTCCTCGAACCGCTGTCCACGACGGACCACCGCGACCCGGACATGCCCGGTGCCGCCATCGAGTTGTTCGAGAACCGCGCATCGGCGGCACTGTCCGGATTCTCGATCACGGATTCGAGCCGGGACGCTGTGCGCCGGGTGTGCACGCAGCTGGATGGCATGCCGCTGGCCATCGAACTGGCGTGTGCGCGTTTGACCGCGCTGTCCGTAGACGATCTCGCAGAACGTCTCGACGACCGGCTGGCGTTGTTGACGACGGGTAATCGTGGCGGGCCGAGCAGACATCGAAGCCTGCATGCGACGGTCGAGTGGAGCTATGACCTCTGCACTACTCAGGAGCAGGTGCTGTGGGCGAGATTGTCCATCTTCTCCGAAGGCTTCGATCTCGCCATGGCCGAGAGCATCTGCGCTGGAGCCCCTGTCGACGCCGCGAGCATTCTGGATACCATCGCCGGTCTGATCGGGAAGTCGGTCTTACAACGCACCACCGGCGAAGGACATGTCCGGTTCAAGATGCTCGAAACGATCCGGCACTTCGGTGCGAGCAAACTGTCCGACAACGAGAAGGCCGAGCTACGGGTGGCACACCTCCGTTGGTGCGCCGAGCTGGTATTTACCGCCCGCCGGTCATGGACCGGGGCCGAGCAGGAGAGTGCGAGCAACCGGCTTCGGGAGAACCGCGCCAACCTGCGGTCCGCACTGCAGACGGCGCTGACGGGCCAGAAGCACGAGATGCTGCACCTTGCCTCTGGCCTCGTCGCGACGTGGTTTCTGTGGTCGTCGGCCTTTTCGGTACGAGAACACCGCATGTGGGTGACAGAGTTCCTTGCGCTCTCCGACCTGGCCGAAGACGTCGTACCCCAGCTCTACGCCACCCTGGGCGTGCTGCAGACGATGCAGGGTGACCGGGTCGAGGCAGTTCGGACACTCGACACTGCCGCGCACGGCGCACGCGAACTCGGTGACGATGCGACCCTCGCGTTCGCTCTGCAGACGCAAGGCCTCAACACCTATCTCGGCGGTGATTTCGAGGCCGGCGAACACAACCTGTCGGAGGCGTTGGCACTGTACGAGCGCCTGCCCGGCATCACCGATCTCATGTGGACCGCCCACATCGAGATGGGAATGCTGTGCAGCTCGAACGGAGAGAGCGACCGCGCTGCCGAACATTTCGAGTTCGTTCACACCCAGGCATCGGCCACGGGAGAGAAATGGATGTTGTCGTATGCCGTGTACGGACTGGGCCTGGTAGCGCTGATTCGCGGCCGTCACGACGAGGCGATCACCCATGCGATCGACGCCATCGCACTCAAACGCTCCTTCGACGACACGGTCGGAGCCACACTGGTCACAGACCTTCTCGCGTGGGCAGAAGCCGCGACCGGTTCCGGCGAACGTGCAGCCGTACTTCTCGGCGCAGCATCGTCCATGTGGGATTCGTTCGGCATGCAACTATACGGATCCCAGCACTGGGTCCAACGACGAGAAGTGTACGAATCGCGCGCGCGGACTTCGCTCGGCGACACGGTCTACTCCGCATCCCATCGTCGCGGCTCCACGTTGTCGATGGCCGAACTCATCGCTTACGCCCTGGACGAGGAGTTCTCCGACAGCCCCGTGCCGTCGTCGTACCCGGCAGTCGGGCTCTCCCCTCGCGAGTTGGACATTGCACAGTGCGTTGCGGACGGGCTCACCAACAAGGAGATCGCGGATCGGCTGGTCCTGTCGGTCAGAACCGTCGAGGGGCACGTCGCACACGTGCTCCGAAAGCTGGGTGTCCCCCGCCGCCACCAGGTGGCTGCTGCGCTCGCGAATCCTCCATACCACAGGGCGTAGAGCGTCGAAGGCCGTTTTCAATGTCTACGTTGATGTTGACACGGTGAGCACAGTTTGCGACGCTCGTCACAGTGCAGACGTCAGTCGTCCATATCGAAGCGAGGTTCCCCACAATGGATGGTCCAACAACCCGCGTGCAACGAGCGCTCTCGGACATGAGCGCCGGACGTCCAGTCGTGCTGACCGGCAACTCCCCCACCAGCGACGCCCACATCCTGATCCCGGCCGAGAAGGCAACCGTGGAATCGATCGCATTTCTTGTTCGCCACGGTTCGGGGCTGGTCTGCGCCGCCATGGTCGGCGCGGACTGCGACCGCCTCGGGCTTTCGAACATGGTCGGCGCGGACAGAGATCATGCCGGAACGGAGTTCACGGTCAGCATCGATGCAATCGGACCCGGCACCGGAATTTCGGCGTCCGACAGGGCGGACACACTGCGCCTACTCGCCGACTCGGCGAGCACCCCCGACGCGTTCACCCGGCCCGGGCACGTGCTTCCGGCACGGTCCGTACCCGGCGGAGTGCTCGAGTTCCGCGGACCAGCGGAAGCTGCCGTGGATCTCATGTCCGTCGCAGGTTTGCATCGGACCTGCGCCTACAGCGCCCTCGTCTCCGAGCTCGATCCGACAGCTATCGCCGACTCCGCTGAAGCCGAAACATTTGCTCGTGCACACGAACTCGGACACCTGTCCATCGATGACGTCGCGACGTACCGGCGAATGGCCGAACCGCACATGCTGACGCAGTTCACCTTCGAGCGTGACAGCGCCCACGGCCCGGTTCGCTGCGTCGGCTACCGCAGTGACGTCACGGGCTCGGAATATCTCACCTACTCCATCGGACCGGCCGTCGCCGGCACAACCCCGCTCGTCTGCTTCCAGCAAGAGAGCGATCCCGCACCGCATCTCTGTCAGGACGGCCCGATCGGCGTGGCACTGGCGCAGGTGGCCGAACACGGCTACGGAGCCGTGGTGGTGGCGAGATACGCCCCGAACAACTACATCTCGGCCGACACGCACGGCGACCTCGCCGAGGTGGTGCGCGAGTGCGGCTACCACTCACCCTCGCTGAACAATTTTCCACCCGAGTCGCGGACGATGATGTGGCACATCGGATTGAGCATCAGCGCCGAAGGCTCTGCGTCGCACGCCCGCGGTAACGCTCCGGCGCCGTTCGGATTCGAGAATCCTTCCATCGTCGGCACGGTCGTTCACGGCGACCAACGCGGACGAGAGCTTGGCTTCCGAACTGCGAATCTGGAGCTAGAAGATTCGAATTCGGTCGCCGACGGTGTGTGGGCAGGCCGGTGCACACTCCCCGACGGCTCGACCGCGATCGCTGCGATATCGATAGGCCGGCGCCCGACGTTCTACGGCAGGTCCGGAGTTCGACTGCTCGAGGCACACTTGCTTGACTTCGATGGTGATCTTTACGACGCAACTCTCGAGGTGAGCCTCCACCAGTGGATGCGCGGACAGGTGACCTTTGCGTCGAAGGAGGAACTGGTCGCCGCCCTCGCCGCAGACGTGGTACGGACACGATCGCTGATCGCCGGCTGAACAATACGGATCGGCCCCGATACGAAAGTTCGTATCGGGGCCGATCCTGTGCAAAGAGAAAAGTCAGCCGACACCGTGGTGCTCAGGTGCAGCTGCCGCGATATCGAGAACTTCGCGGATGCTGCGGGCACCTGCCCCGAGGTCGAGGGCGTTCTTCAGGTGTAACAGGAACCCGGGCTTGTATCGGTGGGTGGGACTGGAATCGGCAGCGAGAGAGATCAATTCCTTGGTCACGGACCGCAATGCCCGACCGTTCCACGGCACTGCGCAGTAGTCGAAGAACGCGACGAACGTTTCTGGTGACATCCGCAGCAGTGCATCGAAGAACCCCGGAAGCTCGTCCTCCATCCGCTGCCAGTACGGATCGGTACCGATGTGACGGTCCCACAAGTCCTGCTGCGACGCATCGAGCGGTTCGGCCTCGCCACCGCGTCTGCGCAGAACGGCACTCGACAACTGCCTGGACGCCTCGAACAGCGTGTGCACACCGAGACCCGAGACCACCGTCAACGCCTCCTGGATCTGCGTGGCGTCGAGACCCAGATCGAGCGCCTCCTCGATATAGCGGCCGGTACCCGCCACATCCATCGCCGTGGCCGCTGAACACACCGCGATGTGGGTGAGCACACGCGTCTGCTCATCGAGGGCTGGGCCCTCGTCCACGTCTTTCAAAATCCCTTCGGCCAACACACGAAGATCCCCGATGTCGAACTCGACTGTCATGGAGGTCATCCGGCTGCACTCAGCGAGCTGGCCAGCGTCGCCAGTTGCGCTTTGAGTCCGCGCTTGTTGATCTTCGTCGCCGACATCGGCCACTCGCCGGGCTCGACGAAGTACACTGCGCGCGGGACCTTGTACCGGCCGATCTTGCCGTCACAGAATTCGATCAGTTCCGCTTCTGTCAGCTGATGTCCTTCTCGGACCTCGACGAATGCCACCGGCACTTCGTCGAGCCGGTCGTCCGGGCGGCCGATGACGGCGGCCGTCAACACAGCAGGATGCTCACAAAGGAAGGACTCGACTTCGATGGCCGCGACGTTCTCACCACCGACCTTGAGCATGTCCTTGAGCCGTCCGTGGAACACCAGGCACCCCGACTCGGTACGGCTGTAGAGGTCGCCGGTCCGCAACCAGCCGTCGGAATCGATCGTCTCGGCGGTCTTTGCGGGATCCTTGTAGTACCCCTCGGTCACGCAGTAACCGCGAATCAAGATCTCACCGGGAACCCCGGCCGGCTGCTCGGCACCACTGAACGGATCGACGACTCGAATCTCGATGCCGGGTACGGCCTTTCCTTGCGCACCGCTTCGATCCTCGAACGACTCGTCCGGCTCGCTGAGGGCATAGATGCCGGTCGTTTCCGTCATTCCGCATGCGGCCATGAGCTCGGCGGCCGGGAACAGATTCTGAACCTCTTCGATGAGGACGCGGGGACCGATCAGGAACAGGTACCGAATCGAGTCGAACTCCGCTGCGTCGAAGTTCGGGTGCGCCATCATCATCTGCATCGGTGCGGGGAACCAGGGCCAGACGCAGGTGGGCCGTTCGGCCCTGATCAGCTCGATGGCGCGGCCAGGTTCGAAGAACGTGTCGGTCAGGAACGTTCCCCCGGCACCGATTGCGCCGATGAGGGGGGCCAGCGCAGCGATGTGGAACAGTGGTCCGCCGGCCCAGCTGATGTGGCGCTCTCCTGCCGAGAGGCGGCCGGTCGCGCGCTCCACCGGGCCACGCGTCATCGATTCGTGGGTGAGCAGGCATCCACGGGGGTTGGCGGTGGTCCCCGACGTGTACAGGATCGCGGCGATGTCCCTCGTCCGCACCCGGCGGCGATGACGATGCACGAGAGTCGCGTCGACGGTCTCTGCTGCCGCATCCAGGGCCGCCCTGGACGTGAAACCGGGCCGTTCGGTTCCTTTCAGCAATACGGCTCGACGCAGCCGCGGTGCTTCGGGAAGATCGAGATCACCTGAGCCCGCCGCGGCCAAGGAGGGCAGCGCTTCGTGTAGCACCTGCACGAAGTCCACGTAGTCGTCGGGACCGGACACCGTCAGCAACGCGGTGATGTCCGCGTTCTCGATGATGTAGCCGAGCTCCTTCGCTTTGTGCCGCGCGTTGAGCGGTACGACTACCGCCCCGATCAAGGCCGATCCGAAGAGCCCCTCGACGAACTCGATACCGTTCGGCGCCAGGAGCGCGACGTGATCACCGGACCCGACGCCCATGGCCAACAGACCTCGCGCGACCGCGACCGCACCGTCGAGCACCTCGGCATACGTGAACCGCGCCTCGGGAAATACGATCAAGTCGCGGTCAGGGCACAGGTGCGCACCGCGCACCAGCAGGTCGCCGAGTGGGGTTACGTTGCACCAGTCGCCGATGTCAGTCATCTCGTCCTCAATCATCGATCGTCGGCAGCGGATGCGCCACCGAAGTTGTCTTGATCAGCGGCGCTTGATCCGCGCGCACCAGGGGAACGTGTCGACGTAGACGCTAAGCGACTCACGTCACACTGTCAACGCTGAAGTTGATTTACATAAGTGTTGATTACATCCACTTCAGCGTCAACGTTGCAGTTGACAATGTGATCCGGATCACCCTACGTTGGGAATACGTCGATGCGGGCATTTCGCCTCGAAGGAACACACGAAACCGTCGCAGTGGGCTGAACCCACCGATAACAGGGCCTCGGGGAAGTTGTCGACAAACAACGACTTCCCGGGGCCTTACCCGTCCCCACCTCGACCTCGATCGACGCCGAGGTCGATCGACGTCAACGTTGATCAATGCCCTCAATCCGGAGGTATCATCCGACAATGCCAACTTCGACCGCAGCCAACAGCGGCATGAGCCGACGCCGTCGCAGCGCTCAGAACGACAGCAGCCCCAACTACCAGGCCAAGCGCCAGGAACTGTTGCGGACAGCAGCCGATGTCTTCAAGGAGAAGGGCTTCGAGGGAGCGACCCTCAACGATATCGCCGAGCGGTTCGGGACCGACCGAGCGTCGATCTATTACTACTTCGCGAGCAAGAAGGAACTGTTCCAGGCTCTTTTCCACGACGTTCTCGTCGATGTTCTGGATCAGAACATCGCCGTCGCAGAGGAGATCCTCGCCGGCGACGACGACGCACCCGAGAAGCTTCGCCGCCTCGTCGAGCAACAGATGAACTCGTACGAGAAGAACTACCCCTTCGTCTACCTCTACATCCAGGAAGACATGGCGCAGCTACAGCTGGACACCACGTCCTGGGGCAAGGACATGGCACGAAAGACCAAACGCTTCGAAACCATTGTCCTCGACGTGCTGCAGCAGGGAGTCGACGACGGAACTCTACGCAGCGACGTGTCGGTGCAGTTGATGTCCAAGGCACTGTTCGGCATGGTCAACTGGACGCATCGGTGGCTCAAGCCGGGAATGCGCAGCGTGGACGCCAAGCAGACCACCGAAGCCTTCTGCACTCTGTTCTTCGACGGCGCGCGGACGCAGAACTGACTGTGTGCTGGGCCGCGACGCGAGGTCGGACCCAGCACACAGCGCCCTGTCACCGCACGTTTACCGTCCGGAGATCAGCCCTCCGTCGACAGGGAACATTTGTCCAGTGATGAAGTGTGAAGCATCGCTGGCGAGGAAGACCATAACTGGCGCCAAGTCCCGGTCGGCTCGACCGAAAGCCCCACCGAGAGGTATGTCTGCAGCGGTTTGGTCGTCGTGCGCTTTCAGCTCTTCGGGAGACAAGGCGGCGCGAAACTCGTCGTACATCTTGGTCCACATGTACGGGAGTACGTAATTTACTCGAATCCCATCCGGCCCCCATTGACGGGCGACGTTCCGGCTCCATGTATGCACCGCACCCTTCGACGCGGCGTACAGAGCATTGTTGATCTCACCCGTCAGTCCCGACTCGGAACCGAAGTTGATGATGTTCCCGACACCGTTTGATTTCATCAGGCGATGTGCGGCACCGTTGGTATTGATTGTCCCCAGCACATTGACGTCGAAAATGAATCTGTAGATTTCAGTGGAGATTCCAGCGGGATCGCAGTGCTTGTGAACACCGGCCACGTTTACGACTACGTCAAGGCCTCCCATCTGGTCAGCAGCGGTCTCGAAGACTTTCTCTACCTGGTCGGGATCACGCACGTCGCACGAATGAAAGGTGGCTTTGCCAGGTCCGCATCGGCTCGCTTCTTGTGCTACCGCAACGCCCAGGTCGTCAGCGAGATCCAGCGAGGCAACGTCAGCGCCCTCCGATGTGTAGGCCCGGACGACCGACTCACCGATACCCATGGATCCGCCCGTGACAATGATCTTCTTTCCGTCCAGCTGCATAGCCAAATACTCCTTTTGATCTCAGGTTTGTCGGCGACCACGGGTGGATTCCACTCTCGGTGCTCGCCGGGGAATCACGCGGCCATCCGTCGACCGGCGCGGGGCGCAGGTGCCGTGCGCTCTAGCCGCGGCGCGGGCCGCAGGTGCCGTGCGCTCTAACCGCGGCGCGTACGCCGAGCCCAGTACCCCGCACCCAGCGACCAGACGAGAAGCAGTGTCAGCGACCGCTCCATTGCGCAGCACGCTTCTCGGCGAACGCTGCACGTCCCTCGATACGGTCCGCGCTGTACGCGTACGCCTCGATGGGCTCGTACCGGGTTGCCAACGCAACATCCAGCGGCCATCCCGCCCGCGACAGCACGGCATCCTTCGCGGCTTGAACGGCGAGCGGTGACGCTGACGCGATTCGCTCCGCCCACGACGACGCCGTCTCGGTCAGCTTCTCGTACGGCACGATCTCGTTGACCAGTCCGTAGCGCTCCGCCTGCTGTGCGTCGATGCGATCACCGGTGAGGATCAAGGCCATCGCGATGTGATGAGGCAGCTGCCGTATCGCGCGATGCATGATGCCGGCCTCGCCGATGATGCCGACCTTGGTCTCGGGAATGCCAAACTGAGCGGTGTCCGCTGCGACAATGATGTCGGCACACATCGCCAGTTCGAATCCACCACCGATTGCGTATCCCTGCACCGCCGCGATCAAAGGCTTGCGGAGGGTCAGCATGGGGCCGCCGACGCCGGTGAGGCCGCCGCCGAGCGCCGTCCTGCGGCCGTCGCCTTCGGTCCCGCCGCTCACGTTCGCACCGGCGCAGAACGCCTTCTCCCCTGCCGCACCGAGCACGGCCACCCAGATGTCCGGATTCGAGTTGATCTCGGTCCAGGCTTCGAACAGTGCCGCGTCCATCTCGGGATCGATGGAGTTCAACGCCTTGGGGCGGTCGAGTGTCACCCGCGCGATATGGTTGTCGAACTCGAACAAGATTCCGCTGCTCACGGTAGGTCCTCTCTCATAGTTGTTCTGCGACCGCATGATCGGGTAACGCCACGGGTTCGCGGTAGGCAGCAATCGCCGCCTTCAGTCCCACCTCGGCAACGAACTTGCGCACCTCGGCCACCGACGGCGACAGATGGAGCAGGGCGTCCATTTCCGCCCCGCCTTGGGCGGCGGTACGCACGCCCATTGCTTCCATCGTCTTGTTGATGGACAGCTTCTTGATCCGGAGGATGTCCGACGGCGTGCGTGCCATCCGAGCGGCAAGCGCCTCGGTCTCGGCGATCAGATCTTCCTCGGCCACCGCGTGATTGGCCCAGCCCCACTCGACCGCCGTCGCGCCGTCGATCGAGTTGCCCGGGATGAACGCGAGTTCCTTGGCCCGTTTCGGGCCGACGAGGGGCGCCCACAACGGCGCGATGTAGCCACCGCCGAGCGGGATCGCCGGCTCACCGATTTTCGCGTCGCGTGCCACGAGGGTCACGTCGGCGAAGACACACATCTGGGTGGCGCCCGCGATGCAGTATCCGTGTACTGCGGCAATCACTGGTTTCGGGTGATCCCAGATCGCGAGAAATCGGTTGACGTTGCGAGCCAGCCGCTCTCGGTCTGCAACCGGATCCGGCTGGGCGACGACCTTTCCGACCTGACCGATGTCGTAGCCTGCCGAGAATCCCTTGCCTGCTCCACGGATTCCGATGATCGGTCCGCCGTCGGTCGCCAGAGCGGCCAACGCCGCACTGAACTCGTCCAGCATTTCGTTCGAGAGCGAGTTGGCCTTGTCCGGCCGGTTCAGCACTATCCAGCTGATCGGTCCCCGGTGCTCGATACGTAGATTCGCGTAGCAGGTGCCTGCAACTGTGTCCGCGATCGCCGTCATGACCGCCCGATCGGGATCTGCTTCTTGACATGGAAGTCCACGACACCGGATGCACGCAACTCGCGGCGCGAGAAACGCCAACCGTGCTCGTCGTCCCGCACGAAATCGTCGTGATACTGGCCGAAGAAGTACCCGTCGGCCTTACCTTCCTTGGTGTAGCGATGCCATGCATACAGAACCGAGCGGACCTTGGCCGACGTCAGATCATCGGAGAAGTCGACGACGACGTTGGACACGTGGTGACTGGTTGCCGTGAAAAACGTACCGATGCCGTCGAGTGTCTCGCGATAGGCGGCGCGACCCTCGGCGCCGAAGTCGGGACCGTAGGCGACGTAGCAGTCCTCGGTGAACAATTCGACGAGATCGTCGGGACGGTTCATGTCGAGGTTGTAGGCGTACTCGAACAGGACGCGCTCGATCTTGCCGGTCTCCACGAGCTCGGTGAGCTCTCTGGTGGACACCTCATGGGTTGCAGTCATATCGATCTCCTTGGGGCGTGAATTGTTGATGTACGGGTTCGATCACCCGCCTCGGCCACGAGACGGGAAATCAACATTGATGTAGATTCCGAGGACAGAGTGCACCCGTCGGCGACGGGCGCATTCCGTCAGACGCGCACCGCGTAGTCGGAGGACGCAGGTTCGGCACCCGGCCACCGAACAGGAAACTGCGAGGTGAGCGACGTAGCCACTTCGCCCCACGGACCGAGATGCACGGTACGCATGTTGCGAGAGGCAAATTTCCAGCGTCCACCTTCGCGGACGTACTCCTCTTCGTAACGCACGGCGCCGAACACCGTCGTTTCTCCAGTTGCGATTTCGAGGTGCGCGCCCACCAACCCTGTCGCGTGATCGTCGTCCACGAAATCGATCAGGACGTAGTGCGGGGTGTGAAGGGTGGTTCCGAACGCGGCACGCGCTCGGCGGACCATGTCCGCGATCCCACTGCCGGTAGTCGCGCCGGGAAACCCCCAGCCGAGAACGTCCCGTTCTCCGCGAAGGCATCGGCAATGGCGTCGAAATCGTCGAAATCCGAAGCAAGGAAGTAGCGGACCGCAAGGTCTTCCGACTCCGCCCTGTCCTCCAGCCGACACACCCTGCTCTCGATGTCGGACATGTGCACTCCTTTGCGCGGTGAAGGAAATCCAGCGACTCGACCGAAGGGTCGAACCCCGCATCTCCTGATCAACGTCAGCGTAGATCGCTGTCCCGATCATTGTGCCCTGCGCCACAGATGTCAACCTTCGACCCCGCGGCCACAACTACTGAATCTACGCCATCGTAGATTGCATCAACGACATAGTTGACAGATTTCCGGCTCCGGAGGAGGCTGCAATCAGTCTCCGGATGAGGTGTCGGGTGGCCTCGACGCCCGACCCGGCTTCACGGACGAAAGGAATTACCATGGGCTCCACAATGGAGGGCAAGGTCGAGACACACGAATCCGACTCGCGCACCGCTGTCCCCGACGGCGTGATCGTCGACGACTTTCACACGATAGACCCCATGCGCTTCAGAAACGTTCTCGGCCACTTCCCCACCGGAGTCGTAGCTGTGACCACCATGGACGCCGAGAACAACCCGGCAGGCATGGCCGTCGGGTCCTTCACCTCGGTGTCGCTCGATCCGCCACTGGTCGCGTTCCTGCCCGACAAGTCGTCGTCCACCTTTCCCAAGATCCGCACGGCCGGACGCTTCTGCGCCAACGTGCTCGGCTCCGAGCAACAACAGATCTGCCGCAGCCTCGCCCGAAGGGGAACCGACAAGTTCGCGGACGTCGAGTGGGCCCCCACCCCCTCCGGTATGCCTCGCATCGAGGGTGCGCTGGCGTGGATCGATTGCGAGATCGATGCCGTGCACGACGCCGGCGATCACCACATCGTCGTCGGCCGCGTGCGACACCTCGAACTCGACACACCCGAGTCGCCGCTGATCTTCTTCCAGGGCGGTTACGGCGGGTTCGCCGCCGACCGGCAAGCGGTATGACGTCCATTCTGATCGCCAATCGCGGTGAAGTAGCGCTTCGAATCATCCGCACCGCCACAGCACGCGGAATCAAGACGATTGCGGTGTACAGCGAGGACGAGCACGATGCCCCGCACGTCGCTGCTGCCGACCACGCACGTCCGCTTCGAGACACGGGCCCCGCCGCGTATCTGGATGTCACGGCCATTCGCGACGCGGCACTGGCGTCGGGGGCATCGACGGTCCACCCCGGATACGGATTCCTCAGCGAGAGCGCCGAGTTGGCCGAGGCCTGCGCCGAGGCGGGGCTGACCTTCGTCGGACCCGACGCTCACACGCTGAGAACTCTCGGGGACAAGTCCGCCACACGTGAACTCGCGACCGGCTGCGGAGTGCCCGTACTCGCTGCCACCGCAGGTCCCACATCGAAAACCGACGCACGTCAGTTCGCGCAGTCACTTCCTGCCGGCGCGGTAATCGTGAAGGCCACCGCAGGCGGCGGGGGTCGTGGTATGCGAATAGTAGAGGATCTCACCGAACTCGATCGTGCCATCGACAGATGCCGTTCCGAGGCGGAACGCAGTTTCGGCCTGTCCGATGTCTACGTCGAGGCCTACCTACCGCGCGCACGGCACATCGAAGTCCAGGTCGTGGGCGATGGCGTGAGCACACCGATGCATCTCTTCGACCGCGACTGCACGGCGCAACGCCGCCACCAGAAAGTCGTGGAGATCGCACCCGCGCAGAACCTTCCCGATTCCACTCGCAAGGAACTCCACTCCGCAGCACTGACGTTGGCGTCCTCAGTCGGGCTGAGGGGACTTGCCACATTCGAGTTCCTCGTGGAGTCCGACCATCTCGATCGGTGGTACTTCATCGAGGCCAATCCACGCCTCCAGGTGGAACACGGAATCACCGAGGCGATCACCGGCCTCGACCTGGTCGGTCTGCAACTCGACGTCGCACAGGGACGCACGCTCGAGGACGTGCAACTCTCACCGGCAATGCTCGGCGAACCGAACGGTGTCGCGATCGAGGCGCGGGTCACCGGCAGCCCGAGACCCGATGGCTCCGACGTACTCACCGACGTTCGGTTTCCGTCCGGTTCTTCGATCCGCGTCGACTCTCACGCACACGTAGGAATGCGAGTGGGAACCGGATACGACCCACTGCTGGCAAAGGTCATCGTGCACCGGGACGACGGCCACTTCGACTCAGCCGCAGCAGAACTGATCCATGCACTCTCGGATCTGACCCTGGACGACATGGATACCGACGTCACGACGTCGGCGTGGCTGCTGGGCAGTCACCAGTTTCGGTCCGGCACGGTGACGACACGAACGATCGACGATCATCTGGCAACACTCTCGATACCGGATGCACCGACGGAGCCGGTGACACAACTCGATCTGCGGGCCCCGTCGCCGGGCACCGTCGTCGCGACGGCCGCTGTGCCGGGACAGGTCGTGCGAAAGGGCGACGCGCTGATCACGCTCGAAGCCATGAAGATGGAGACCGACGTCAGCGCGACAGCGGCAGGGCGCGTCGCCGACGTGTGGATTGCGGTCGGCGACACCGTGACGGCCGGCCAGTTGCTCGTGACCCTGAGGCTCGATGTGAGTCAGGACGCCGCATCGACAGACCCCATCGGCGTGAACGTCACGGCCGAGCGCACGGACCTTGCCGAGATCGAAGCACGGCAGCGCCGAACACTGGACGAGTCGCGTCCGGCGGCGATCGAACGTCGGCACGAGCGCGGCAAACGCACCGCGCGCGAAAACGTCGACCATCTCGTCGACGAAGGGAGCTTTCACGAGCACGGATCTCTGGTCGTGGCTGCGCAGCGACGACGGAGGCCTCTGGACGAACTCGAATCCGAAACTCCGGCAGACGGCCTGGTCACGGGCTTCGGAAGGGTCGCCGGACGGCCGGTGGCAGTGCTCGCGTACGACTACACGGTGCTCGCCGGAACCCAGGGCCTTCAGAGCCACAAGAAGGCCGAGCGAATGTTCGAGCTGGCAGGCCGCAGAGGAACGCCGGTAGTTCTGTTCGCCGAAGGTGGCGGGGGCCGCCCCGGGGACACCGACGACATGTCTCGGGCGACGAGGATGGATCTCGGGACATTCGTCGCACTCGGACGGCTCAACGGTTCGGTTCCGACTGTGGGGATCGCGTCCGGTCGCTGTTTCGCCGGAAATGCTGCGCTGCTGGGATCGTGCGATGTCATCGTCGCGACTCGTGATTCGTCGATCGGCCTCGGCGGGCCCGCCATGATCGAAGGGGGCGGCCTCGGAGTGTTCGCCGCGGACGACATCGGGCCGGTGTCCGTCCAGGAGGCCAACGGGGTCATCGACATCGTCGTGGCCAACGAATCGGAGGCAGTCGAGGTCGCACGGCGATATCTCGGATACTTCGCCGGCCCGAAGATCGAGTGGACCGCCGCGGACCAGCGAATCTTGCGCCACATCGTCCCCGAACGACGCAGTCGGCCGTTCGACATCCACACCTTGATCGACACCATTGCAGACGAGGGATCCGTTCTCGAACTCCGACGAGGATTCGCCGCCGGCTTGATCACTGCGCTGGTCCGGATCGAGGGACATCCCATTGGGCTCGTTGCCAACGACGGCAGCCGTGCAGGCGGCACGATCGGCAGCGCCGAAGCCGACAAGATGACCAGGTTCCTGCAACTGTGCGAGGCGTACGGCCTCGCTGTTCTCTCGCTCTGTGACACAGCCGGTTTCCTGGTCGGACCCGACGCCGAACGCACCGCCTCGGTACGTCACGTGAGCCGGCTTTTCGTCACAGCGCCTGCTCTTACCGTTCCGTTCTGTACGGTGATCGTCCGCAAGGCATTCGGACTGGGCGGCCAGGCCATGGCAGGCGGAAGCTTCCGCGTCCCGGACACCATCGTGGCATGGCCGTCGGCCGAACTCGGTGCCATGGGCCCGGAGGGGGCCGTCAGTCTCGGCAATCGTCGTGAGCTGGCTGCGATCGAGGACGCCGAGGAACGGGAGCGCGTCTACCAACAGCACCTCGAGGACTACGTGGCGCAGGGCAAGGCCGTCAATGCGGCGTCCGTGTTCGAGATCGACGACGTCATCGATCCCGCCTCGACTCGCTCACGGATCGTCGATGTCCTCGCCGCTCCGCGTCCCGACCGCCCGACTCAGGTTCGCAGGCGCATCGACGCGTGGTAACGGTCATTCTCGAACGAACCTGCCCCGGAACCGATTCGGTTCCGGGGCAGAATTCGCGGTGCGCTATCGCGCAGTGTAGTTCTCCAGATCAGGGCGCCGCGTCATCTGCCAGTACTCGACGTTGAGGAACGGCATCACGAACACCACCCGTCCGTGCGAGTTCCGGTAGTACGTCGACATTCCACGATGCGTCCAGACCGTGCGCGCATGAGTCGAGTCCACCAGCTCGTTGTACTCGTCGTTCGCCTCGGGGCGCGCATCGATCGCCTTGATTCCCTTTTTGAACATCTCGGTCAGTAGCCCACGGATGTAGCGCATCTGCACCTCCATGAAGAACATGAAGCTGCCGCTACCCGGGAACGAGTTGGGACCACCAAGCATGAAGAAGTTGGGGAACCCTGGAACCGACACACCGAGGTAGGCCTTGGGGTCGTCGTCGTTCCAGACCTCGCGGAGCGTTCGGCCGTCCGTTCCCACGACGTCCATGGAACTCACGAATCGTGCTGCTTCGAATCCGGTGGCCCACACGATCACGTCCACGTCGTTCTCAGCGCCCTGATCGTCGACCAGGCCCTCGGGGCGGACGGCGGTGACGGACCTGTCGACGAGGTCGACGTTGTCCTTGCGCAGAGTCGAGTACCAGCCGTTGTCGAGCAGGATCCGCTTACCGAACGGCGGGTAGTCGGGCATCACCTTGTCGAGCAGATCCGTTCGATCTCCGACCTGCGCCGTGATGTACCGCGTGAAGTACTCTCGATGGGCATCGTTGCGGGCGTTCACCGAGCGTTCGGGATGCTCCCATTCCGGGTCGACGCGCAGCGACTCGATCACCTTGTCGCCGAACTGCCAGAACAAGCGAATCCAGTACCAGCTGTGGTAGATCGGGCAAGTTTGCATGAGGCGGCGTAGTTCCATGGGTATCGGGGCGCGGAACTTCTCGAACGGCGCGACCCATTGCGGCGAGCGCTGGTAGATACTGAGATGGGCGACGCGGTCCGCGATGGCCGGTGCGATCTGCATGGAGCTGGCACCCGTGCCCACGATAGCAACACGCTTGCCATCCAGATCGAGATCGTCGGGCCACGCAGCCGAATGGAAACTCGTTCCGGTGAAGCTGTCCATCCCAGGGACGTTCGGCGTCTTCGGGCGATTCAATACTCCCACCGCACTGATCACCACATCGGCCCTCAGCGTCGACGACGAGCCGTCGGGATTGATCACGTCGACTGACCACTGCGCGGCGGCTTCGTCATATCGCGTCGACCGCACCTCGGTTCCATAACGAACACGCTCACCGGCACCGAGGTCCTTCAGCACGGCTCCGAAGTAGGCCTGCAGTTCGTTGCGGAGTTCAAAGTGTGTCGTCCAGTCGTTCTTCGCGAATGAGAACGAGTACAGGTGGCTGGGGGTATCGACACCCGCGCCGGGATACGTATTCTGCCACCAGTTTCCGCCGGCCTCCGGCTGCTTCTCCAGAATGACATAGTCGATGCCCATGTCCTCGAGCTGCTGCGCCGCAGCTATTCCCGCAACGCCTGTACCGATGACGACCACCGAGTATCCTTCCGGTGCATCGACAGGCTCCAGTGCGAGGCTCGGAGCATCGGGCGCGGCACGGCGAGCGAGCTCGAGAGATAGCATGGGTCCGTACTCCTCCCCGACTTCTTCGCCCGTGCAGACACTGATCATCCGCACCGTCAGTTCCGGAGAGGGAGTCTCCACCGCAGGAAGAGCGCCGTTCTGCAAGTCGAGGATGGCCTTGACCGCGGCCTCCCTGATCTCATCCTGAACCGGATCGTCGAGACCGCCCGAGTCGTGGTCGCCGAGACCTTTGCCTCTCGTCGGCCGGTATGGCGCTGCCAGCCACTTCTCGTCACCCGTCGTCTGGAACACGACCATGAGCAGCGAGGGCACATTTGCCCGTGCAACCGCGGTTCGAATCTCGGATTCGGTGAGCCGATCGGGATTGATTCGATCGTCGGTTGCTGCGCCTGCCTCCTGGACCTGCTGCGCTGCCTTCATCTGAGCACCTCTCGCGTCGAGTGCGGCGTCCGGAGCTGTGAGTCGCTCCTCGCCGAGATCACGAACTTTCAACATGGACGTTGAAAAGCCTTCGACTCATGGTGGCAGCCGTCGCGGAGAGTTGTCAACGCCCGCGTTGCAAAAGATGCGCCCATCTACACAAACGTTGACAACGTCAGCCCAGGCGGGCAACATTCGTGTTGATTTCCGTGTGTCAGTCGTCACATACATACGTCGGACCCGGGGCACAGGCCTCTGGCGACACTCACCCGAATGGACATCACCATGCCGAACACAGTCCACTCCACGCCGCGCACCGAGGTGGTGCTCGACGTCCAGAAGTCGCGAAAGGCACTTGTCGCAGGTTCGCTCGGCAATCTCATCGAGTGGTACGAATTCGCGATCTACGCCTACATGGCGCCCATCATCGCGCCCTTGTTCTTCCCGTCGGACAACCCGACTGCGTCGATACTCTCGACGTTCCTGCTCTTCGCCCTCGCATTCTTCCTGCGCCCTGTCGGGGCAGTGATCTTCGGGCGGATGACGGACAGATTGGGACGTAAGCCCGTACTCGCGCTGATCATTGTGCTGATGACCATTGCCACGACGTGCATCGGCCTTCTGCCTACGCACCCCTCGATCGGAATCCTCGCGCCCCTGCTGCTGACGCTGTGCCGCATCGCCCAGGGATTGTCCGCGGGTGGCGAGATGGGCGGAGCGGTGTCCCTGATGGTCGAGTCCGCTCCCTCCGGCAAACGCGGGCTCTACGGGTCCTGGTCGTTCGTCGGAACCACCTTGGGCTTCGTGCTCGGCGGCGGTGTCGCGACACTTCTGGCAGTCCTTCTCTCCGACGACGCCATGGCCTCCTATGGCTGGCGGGTCGGGTTCCTCATTGCGGCTCCCATGGGCCTCATCGTCCTCTACCTACGGCTCAATGTCGACGAGACGCCGCACTTCAAGCAGATCCAGGTCAATGTCGACTCAGGCAAACCTGCCGTCGGGGAACCCATCGAGCGACGACCACTGACGTTTCTCGCGGCAACCATGGGCGTCGTGGTCGTGTACAACGCAGTCGGCAACACCTTCATGGTCGGAATGCCGACTTTCCTGTCGACCAGCTACGACATGACCTTCGAGCGGTCCTATTTCCTTGCACTCGTCACCGGACTCATCGCCGGGCTGTCGATGCCGGTGTTCGGTGCACTGTCCGACCGCGTGGGACGCCGGCCGATGCTGATGTTCGGATCGGTTGCGGTGGTGGTCCTTTCCTATCCCCTCTATTTCATGCTGAATCTCGGCTTCGGTGGCGGACTGGTGGCACTCGTGATCGCCGGTCTGCTCATCGGCGTCGTCGGCGGCCCGATGCCGGCATTCCTGTCCGAACGTTTCCGTACCCGCAACCGTGCTACCGGCGTATCCGTGACCTACGCGTTGTCGGTGGCGATCTTCGGCGGCACGGCGCCGTACATCATCACTTGGCTTGCATCCACCACAGGTGATCCGCTGTCGGCGGCCTACTACACGCTCGGATGTGCAGCAATCAGTGTTGTTGCGCTATTGACGATTCGTGGCGCGCAACGCTCGCAACACCGCGAGGAACTCGACCTCTGACGGAGGTCGCGCCCCCTGGTCCGCTGGACCAGGGGGCACAGAGCTTTCCCGCTACCGTACGGCTGCACATCCTCCGTCGACCGGAAGCAGCCGACCGGTGTTGAAGTGCGACGCGTCGCTCGCCAGGAATACGAGCACCGGAGCCAGATCGCGTTCGGCGTTTCCCAACGTTCCACCGAGCGGAATGTCCTTGCGGAGCTGTTCCTGATAGGCGGCAAGCTCCTCTGGCCCCAGCGAGTTGGTGTATTTGTCGAACATCGGTGTGTTTACCTAGGGCAGAACAGCATTGACGCGTATTTCGGATGGACCCCATTCACGGGCGACAGTCCTGGTCCACGTATGCACGGCACCCTTGGACGAGCCGTAGTTTGCGTTGGCCAATTCCCCGGTAAATCCGGACATCGACCCGAAGTTGATGATCGCCCCCGTGCCTGCCGACTGCATGATCCGGTACGCGGATTGGTTGGTATGAATCGTTCCCAGCACATTCATACGGTAGATGCTCTCGAACAAGTCATCGGTGATCCCCTCGGCGATCGCGGAGCGCTGCAGACCAGCGATGTTCACCAGGACATCGATTCCACCAAGTTCTCTTGCAGCACTGCGGAACAACGACTCGGTAGCATCACCGTCGGTGATATCGAGACGCGAGAACTCGACCACTCCGGGCCCGGCGTCGCCCGCGTCCTTCGCTACGACTCTGCCGCCCTCCTCGTTCAGGTCGTACGAACGCACGGTCGCACCCTCCATGGCGTATGCCTTTACGATGGCGGCACCGATACCTTGGGCGCCACCGGTGACCAGGATGCGTTTTCCTTCGTTGCATGCTGACTTCTTTCAGATTGAATTCGGCTCCCGGCTAGCGTGATAACGAATGCTGCCCGAGGCGGATCACGGTCCGACTCGCCCACTTCGTTGATGACAGTCGCACAGCTGTGGTTAACTGCAACAACACTTTTCGACATACCACAAGCCGCCATCGACGGCATAGCGCAAAGGATCGAAGCAATGAAGGCATGGCGATTTACCGCGGTCAACGAAAAACTGCGACACGAAGAAGTCGGCGAACTGGTGCCCGGCCCCGAAGACATCGTCATCGACACCGGAGCGGTCGGCCTGTGCCACTCCGACATCGGGTTCATGAACGGAACTATCACGCACCTACTCGGACACGTCCCCATCACACTCGGCCATGAGATAGTCGGCACCGTCTCTGCTATCGGATCGAACGTCTCCGAGTTCGTCCTCGGTGACCGTGTCGGGATACCTGCAACCACGGACGGCCCCGGGACCGCGATGGACGGCGGCTACGCCGAGAAGGTCAGGGTTCCGTCCCACCTCCCCGTAGCGTTACCCGATGGGTTGTCGTTTCTCGACGCGGCGTCGGCGACTTGTTCGGGTCGCACCGCGTACAGGGCAGTGCAGACAGCTGGGCAGATCGAATCCGGAATGAAGGTCGGTATAGTCGGATTCGGCGGCCTCGGCTACTTCGGTGTCCAGATCGCCAAGGCCGCAGGAGCTTCCGTGTTCGTCGCCGACGTCAATGAGGCACGGTGGCCACTCGCACGCCATCTGGGTGTCGAGTCGTGCTCGAAGGACATCCGTGTCTTCGAATCCGAGGATCTCGACGTGATCATCGACTTCGCGGGCGCGGACGGAACTCTCGACTCCGCAATCGGAGCCATTCGGCATGGCGGCCGCATCGTCGAGGTTGGGTTGGGCGTCGCAGCCACATCCGTTTCGATCCCCAGCATCACTATGAAAGAAGTACATATCGTCGGCGCATCGAACGGCACCAAAGCCGAAGCGAGCGCAATACTCGCGCTGATAGCCACAGGGGCAGTGCAGCCGAAGACCGAGCAGATCTCCTTCGGCGAGATTCCCGAAGGCCTGCACCGACTCGAGCAGGGCGCACCTGACGGACGCCTCATCGCCGTACTCTAGACCCGACCTCCGCTTGCCGCCGATAGGCGATGGTTGTCCGATGCTACTGCCGCCCCGCCCGACTGACCCCCGAAAGGGGCCCACTGAGTGGGACACCAGCGCATTGTGACCCTACCTGCGGTGATCCGGCACTGTTGACTTCGTGAGATCCGCGCCAGAGCCTGAACGGACCTGCACAGCAACCCTCGTGCGGCCCCGACGCGTGTTGTAGTCAGACTGCCCGGGGCGGTTCGGTCAGGACGGTTTCCCGTTTAATTGTGACATTTTGATCTTGGAAACCCCTCCGTGTGCCCGTCCTGTAGCGACACCCTTCGAGGAATCAACCGTTAGGCTCGATTGCATGCCTTCGGACCGCGGACTCAAGTTCATGAACGCCGCCCACCGCGCGCTCCTGCGCATTACCGGTGGGCGGGTCGGGCGGAGTTTCGGGAAGATGCCGGCGGTGGAGTTGACCACCGTCGGCCGCAAGACCGGGAAGGTGCACAGCGTCATGCTGACCGTGCCGGTGCGGGAAGGAGACACCCTCGTCGTGGTGGCGTCACGTGGTGGCGACGACCGCAACCCCGCGTGGTTCCTGAACCTGCAGGCCAACCCGGTGGTCCAACTGTCGCTGCAGGGAAACCCCGCGCAGTCCATGCGCGCCCACGTGGCAACGCCCGAGGAGCGGGCCCGTCTGTGGCCGAAGGTGACCGCCGCCTACAAGGGTTACGCCGGCTACCAGAAGAAGACGGACCGCGAGATCCCTCTGGTTCTGCTCGACCCCACGACCTGACGCCGGTCGCGTCGGCAGAACACGGTTCGGTTGCAGTCCGGCGCTGTGAGCCGGTTCCTCCCTTAACCTCGACCTCACCCTTATAGATTGCGACTTCCGGGCGGGCGAGGTTGGGAGTGACGTGGACACTGACGATGCTGCGCTGCGCAAGTCCGGCACCCGACACCGTCCGCGACGCGGGTGGATCGTGACGACTCTGACGCTTCTCGTCCTCATGGTCGCGCCTGCCCCGTCGGCGACAGCCGAAGCGATCGTGCAACCGGTGGCCGCCGACCCGAGCGTCGTCCGCGCGTCCGACGGCATGTTCTACATGTACACGACCGCCGACGACTGGGGCGACGGCCAGGGCATGCACAACATGTCGATCTTCAAGTCCGCAGATCTCATGGACTGGATGTACCTCGGCGACGTCTTCCCCGACCGGCCCGCGTGGCATCCGGACGGCAAGCTCGCGTGGGCGCCCAACGCGCTCGAATCCGACGGCAAGTACAGCCTGTACTACTCCCTCTACGACGAGTCGAACCCGTGCATCGGTCTCGCCACCGCCGACCGGCCCACCGGACCGTGGACCGATCTCGGCCGCCCCGTGTTCTGCGCCCACGACGTCGGCGTCGGCGGCACCATCGACCCGTTCGTGTGGGACGACGGCACGACGAAGACGATGTTCGTCGGCAACTTCCAGGGCGTCCACGCCATCCCGCTCAGCCCGGACGGCACCGCGGCGGCCGGCGAACCCGTACGCGTCGCGGACGAGCGCTTCGAAGGCCCGTACGTCGAATTCCACGACGGCTACTACTACCTGTTCCTCTCGGCCGGCAATTGCTGCAACGGCGCCGACACCGCCTACCGCGTCCTCGTCGGCCGGTCGGAGTCGCTGACGGGGCCGTACCTCGACCGGAAGGGCCAGGACCTGAACGACGGCGGCGGCGCCCTCATCCTCGCCGGCAGCGAACCGTGGGCCGGGCCGGGCCACAACACGGTTGTCTCCGACGACGCGGGCTCGGATTGGATCGTGTACCACGCCATTCCGCGCGACAACCGGGATCTGCCCAGTGGTGCCCGCCGGCGCGAGGGGATGATCGACCGGATCGTGTGGGCGAACGGCTGGCCCGAGGTGGGCGACGGTTCGCCCGCGTCGACCGGGCCGGCGAACCCCGACACGGACCTGCCGGTGCGAGTCACGCTGCGCGCCGATTCCGACACGACGCTGCCGGCGGGCGGCGGGACCGTCGACACCACCATGCTCGTCGAGGCACCCGACGATCGTCCCTACGCGGGGCAGGTATGGGTCAGCGCGGTCTCCCCGGACGGCCGGACAAGCGACCCCTTCTTCGGGCCGATCGACGTCGACCTGCAACCCGGCGAGGTGCTCGAGGAGAACATCGCGTACACGGTCCCGGGTGATGCAGTCGCGGGCACCTACTACGCCTACGCATTCGCAGGCACCTACCCCGACGAGACCGTCGAGTTCGGCACCGTTCACGCCGTCAAGTCCGGCGACGAGGCCAGGATCAGCCCGGTCCGCTCGGTGTCGCTGCACCTCGGAACGGTCGCGCGCTGACGAAGCCAGCCAGCAAGGGGCAACCGATTCGGTTTCCGATCCTTACTTCGACAACCGATTCCGCAATGATTCTCGCCTATTGCTATTGAAATAGTGGCGAGCGTAGGTCAGGATGGGTGCCACGGTGACGCGCCTCACACGTCACCTTTCGGTCATTCCACCAACAAAGGTGCTCCATGCTGCAGACAGTGTTCGAGAAGAATCAACCGAACGCGAAGGTCGTCGACCATGCGCTCCGGCGCACCCGGTTGGCACCGTTCTGGATCGAGGACGTCGCCGACACCCCCACCTACCCGTCCGCCTCGGCCGACGCCGCGTACGACCTGGTGGTCGTCGGCGGCGGATACACCGGACTCTGGACTGCACTCCTCGCGAAACAGCGCCACCCCGACCTGTCCGTCGCCCTCGTGGAGGGCGAGACCATCGGATGGGCGGCATCCGGCCGTAACGGCGGGTTCGTCGAAGCCAGCCTGACCCACGGCAGCGAGAACGGCCGTCGACGCTGGCCGGGAGAGATCGACACCCTCGAGACGCTCGGGCTCGAGAACCTCGACGCCATCGAGAAGACAGTCCACACCCTGGGGTTGGACTGCGATTTCGAACGGAACGGCGCGATCTCGGTCGCGATCGCCGATTACCAGGCGAAGGACGTGTTCGACACGCCCCCGAGCGCCACCACCGTGGTGTTGGACGGGCCCGCGATGCGCGCGCAGGTCAACTCGCCCACGTACCTGGCCGGTGTATGGGACAAGGAGTCCACCGCGCTGGTGCATCCGGCCAAGCTCGCCACCGAACTCGGCCGGGCCTGTGCGGAGCACGGTGTCGAGATGTTCGAGCACAGCAAGGTCCTCGCTCTCGTCCGCTCCCGGTCCTCGTCCCGGGTCGGCGTCCGGACGGCGTCCGCGACCCTGTCGGCCGGCCGAGTGATCCTGGCAACCAACGCTTTTCCGTCCCTGCTGAAGCGGTACCGGCTGCACACGGTTCCGGTGTACGACTACGTGCTCATGACCGAACCGCTGTCCGACGCACAGCTCGCCGAGGTGGGATGGTCTGCCCGCCAGGGCGTCGCCGACATGTCCAATCAGTTCCACTACTACCGGCTCACCCGCGACAACCGAATCCTGTGGGGCGGGTACGACGCGATCTACCATTTCGGGCGGGGAATGCACCACGACCTCGAAGACCGCCCCGAGTCCCACGCACGGCTGGCGAGCCACTTCTTCACGACGTTCCCCCAGCTCGAGGGCCTGGAGTTCACCCACAGGTGGGGCGGTGTCATCGACACGTCGACACGCTTCTGCTCGTTCTTCGGTTCCGCGGCGAAGGGGCGGATCGCGTACGCGGCCGGCTTCACCGGCCTCGGAGTCGGCGCCTCCCGCTTCGCGGCGAACGTCATGCTCGACAAGGTGTCCGGCGAGACGACTGCCTTGACGGAGTTGGACTTGGTGAAGTCAATGCCCCTCCCCTTCCCGCCCGAACCGTTGGCGGCGGCCGGCATCAACGCCACCCGATGGTCGCTCGATCGCGCGGACCACACGGAAGGTCGCCGGAACCTCTTCCTCAAGGCCCTCGACGCGGTCGGATTGGGGTTCGACTCGTGAGCGACCCCGCGACCGGGGTCGTCGCCTGGGAATCCGGACCGCACATCGAGGCTCGAACCGCCGATCTCGACTACCACCGTCTCCCGGACGAGCAGGTGATCGGCGACAGCGTGCCGATGGTCGGCGAACGAGTGCTCGGCGACTTCGCCGGTGTCACCGTCGGCGTGTGGGAGATCGAGCCCAGCGTCTCGTCCGACGTCGAGATCGACGAGGTGTTCGTCGTGCTCAGCGGCGACGCGACCGTGCAGTTCGACGACGACACCCCCGACCTCGAACTCGGTCCCGGAAGTGTCGTCCACGTGCGGTCCGGGCAGAAGACCCGGTGGATCGTGCGCGACACGCTGCGGAAGATCTTCATCGCCGCGACGGCCACGTAACCGCGAAAACCACTACACCCCTTCATCACACACGCGCGGGCACCTCTGCCCGCAGCCGCACACCTCGAGGGAGACTTGATGAGCATTGCCGAACCGCCACCCTTGAAGACCCAGCCCTCGAAGACCCAGAACCCGCTCGGCACCGCGAAGGGCCTCAACAGCGGCGCACTGGGATTGATCGGCAACACGGTGATCGGGTTGTCCTCGGTCGCGCCCGCCTACAGCCTCGCCGCGACACTGGGATACGTCGTCCTGGCAGTCGGCGACAAGGCACCGTCGATGTTCCTCGTCGCGTTCATCCCGATGTTGCTCACGGCGTTCGCCTACCGCGAACTCAATCGGGACACCCCGGACTGCGGCACCTCGTTCACCTGGGGCACCAAGGCGTTCGGCCCGTGGATCGGCTGGATGGCGGGATGGGGACTCGCCGTCTCCGCGATCATCGTCCTCGCCAACACCGCGGAGATCGCGGCGATCTACCTGTTCGAGGTTCTCGGCCTGCACGCGGCAGCCGAGTCGCTCGCCGCGAAGGTGCTGCTGGGCTGCTTCTTCATCGCGGCCATGACCTACGTCAGCTTTCGCGGCATTCTCATCAGCGAACGACTGCAGAATGTCCTGATCGCGGTGCAGTTCACCGTCCTCATCGGGGTCAGCGTCCTCGCACTGTCGAAGGTGTTCGGCGGCACCGCCGGCCCGCAGGCGGTCACCCCGCAACTGGACTGGATCATTCCGACCGGCGTCTCGATGTCCAGTGCCGCACAGGCGATCATCCTGTGCATCTTCATCTACTGGGGGTGGGATGCCTGCCTGGCAGTCGGTGAGGAAACAAAGGATTCGGAGCGGACGCCCGGCCGTGCCGCGGTCTTGACCACGGTCATTCTCGTCGCCACGTACGTCCTGGTCGGATACGCGGTCCAGTCGTTCGCCGGGTTCGGGGACACCGGGATCGGACTGAACAACCCCGAGAACGTCGACGACGTGCTGACCACCCTGGGCGGGCCGGTCGCCGGGCCGGTGGCAGCCTCGTTGCTGCTGCTGACGGTCTCGATCTCCGCGCTCTCCTCGACGCAGACCACCATCCTGCCGACGGCGCGCGGAACGCTGTCGATGGCGGTCTACGAGGCGTTGCCGCGCCGGTTCGCCTCGGTGCACCCCCGGTACATGACCCCCGGCTTCGGAACCCTGGTCATGGGAGCGGCGGCGCTCCTGTTCTATCTGGTGCTGTCGTTCGCCAGCGCCAACGCCCTGCAGGATTCGGTGGCGTCGCTCGGACTCGCGGTCGCCTTCTACTACGGCATCACCGCTTACGCATGCGTCTGGTACTTCCGTCGCACCCTCCTCGACTCGGCACGTAACCTGTTCATGCGCGGCATCTTTCCGCTGCTCGGTGCCCTCTGCATGACGTGGGCCTTCGTGCAGAGCGCCGTCGACATGCTGCGTCCCGACTACGGATTCACCGCGTTCGGCCCGTTCGGGGGCGTGTTCGTTCTCGGCGTCGGAATGCTGGTCGTCGGAATCCCCCTGATGCTGCTGTGTTTCGCGACCGGCTCCCGGAACTTCTTCCGCGGACGCACCCTCACCGCCGACACGGAAGTGAAGGTGCCCGAGTCGTGAGTACCCACGTCACCAGGAAGAGGCGATAGTTCCGAAATGTCCGAGCCGATTGTCTTCGACACGACGAGCAAGGGAGGATTCGACCATGTCTGAGCAGCCTGCCTCTCTCGATCCCGTGTCCAAGCAGATCATCGAGCAACTTCAGGAGGATGGACGACGGTCGTACTCGGCCATCGGCAAGGTCGTCGGATTGTCGGAAGCGGCTGTACGCCAACGCGTACAGAAGCTGATCGACACCGGCGTCACGCAGATCGTCGCGGTGACCGACCCCGTTCAAGTGGGATTCTCACGTCAGGCCATGGTCGGAATCCGCTGCTCGGGGGACGTCACCGAGATCGCCGCCCGGCTCGCCGACGTCGACGCTATCGATTACGTCGTGCTGACTGCAGGCGCCTACGACATTCTCGCCGAGATCGTGTGCGAGAACGACGACCACCTCCTGACCGTGCTCAACAAAGAAATTCGCACTATTCCCGGTGTGCTCGGCACCGAGACGATGGTGTACCTGAAACTTGTCAAACAGCAATATGATTGGGGAACCCGATGACCACGGTTACCAACACTTCGCCTACCACGCCGAAACTCGAGGCTGCCGCCCGCCGCCACCTGTGGGGGCATTTCTCCCGGCACGGGCAGAACATCACCCCGCCGATCATCACCCGCGGTGAGGGCGCCCGGATCTGGGACTCGACCGGCAAGAGCTACCTCGACGGACTGTCCGGGTTGTTCGTCGTGCAGGCCGGGCACGGCCGCACCGAGCTCGCCGAGGCCGCCGCCAAGCAGGCCGAACAGCTCGCATTCTTCCCGCTCTGGTCGTACGCCACCCCACCGGCGATCGAACTCGCCGAACGCCTCGCCGGCTACGCCCCCGGCGATCTGAACCGGGTCTTCTTCACCACCGGCGGCGGCGAGGCCGTCGAAAGCGCCTGGAAACTGGCCAAGCAATACTTCAAGAAGGTCGGCAAACCCGGCAAACACAAGGTGATCTCCCGCTCCATCGCCTACCACGGCACCCCGCAGGGCGCCCTCGCCATCACCGGCATCCCCGCCCTGAAGGCCCCGTTCGAACCGCTCACCCCCGGCGCGTTCCGGGTCCCGAACACCAACATCTACCGGGCCCCCGAACCCCTCGGCTCCGACCCGAAGGCGTTCGGGATCTGGGCCGCCGACCGAATCGCCGAGGCCATCGAATTCGAGGGCCCCGACACCGTCGCCGCCGTCTTCCTCGAACCGGTGCAGAACGCCGGCGGCTGCTTCCCACCCCCGCCCGGCTACTTCGAGCGGGTCCGGCAGATCTGCGACGAATACGACGTGCTGCTGGTCTCGGACGAGGTGATCTGCGCGTTCGGCCGGATCGGGTCGATGTTCGCGTGCGACGACTTCGGATACGTCCCCGACATCATCACCTGCGCCAAGGGCCTGACCTCGGGGTATTCGCCGATCGGGGCGATGATCGCCTCGGACCGGCTCTTCGAACCCTTCGCGGACGGTGCGTCGATGTTCGCGCACGGCTACACCTTCGGCGGGCACCCCGTCTCGGCGGCGGTGGCGTTGGCGAACCTGGACATCTTCGAACGCGAGGGCCTCAACGCCCACGTCGCCGAGCAGGCGCCGGCGTTCCGGGCCACCCTCGACAAGCTGACCGATCTGCCCATGGTCGGGGACGTGCGCGGGGAGGGCTTCTTCTACGGCATCGAACTGGTCAAGGACAAGACCACCAAGGAGTCGTTCACCGACGACGAGGCCGAGCGGATCCTGCACGGGTTCCTCTCCACCGCCCTGTTCGACGCCGGCCTGTACTGCCGGGCCGACGACCGCGGCGACCCGGTCATCCAGCTCGCCCCGCCCCTGACCTGCGGTCAGGCCGAATTCGACGAGATCGAACGCATCCTGCGCAGCGTCCTCACCGAAGCCTGGACCCTGCTGTGAACCACCAGGAGCTCCCCGGGCTGTACGTCGGCGGCCGCTACCGGGACGGCCGGGCCGCCGAGCGGTACGAGGTGCTCGACCCGGCCACGGGTGAGGTGATCTCCTCCCGCACCGAGGCGTCGGTGGAGGACGTCGACGACGCGGTCGCGACCGCGAAGGCCGCCTACACGGAATGGTCGACGACGAGCCCGGGTGAGCGTTCCGCCGTCCTGACTCGATGGGCCGCCGAGCTCACGGAAATGTCCGACGACATCGCACGCACCGAGACCCGGCAGACGGGCAAGCCCATCAAGCTGTCGACCGAGTTCGACGTACCCGGGTCGATCGACAACGTGTCGTTCTTCGCCGGCGCGGCCCGCAATCTGGAGGGAAAGGCGTCGGGCGAGTACTCCCCCGACCACACGTCCAGCATCCGCCGTGAACCGGTCGGGGTGATCGGCTCGATCGCGCCGTGGAACTATCCGCTGCAGATGGCCGCGTGGAAGGTCCTGCCCGCAGTCGCCGCGGGCAACACCATCGTGCTCAAACCCGCGGAGATCACTCCCCTGACGTCGCTGCTGTTCGCGGAGGCCGCGTCCCGTGCCGGCATGCCGGACGGCGTCGTCAACGTGATCACCGGCCGCGGCGTGACGACCGGGTCGGCGCTGGTGTCGCACCGGGACGTGAGCATGGTGAGTTTCACCGGATCGACTCCCGTCGGACGACAGATCGCGGCCGCCGCGGCAGGCAAGCGCCTGCACCTGGAACTGGGTGGGAAGGCCCCGTTCGTCGTGTTCGACGACGCCGATCTCGAGGCCGCGATCAACGGAGCCGTCGCCGGTGCCCTCATCAACTCGGGCCAGGACTGCACCGCGGCCACCCGCGCCTACGTGCAGCGCCCGCTGTACGACGACTTCGTCGCCGGAGTGGCCTCGCTCATGGACACCGTCCGACTCGGTGATCCGTCCGATCCGAGCACCGACATGGGTCCGCTGGTGTCGCGGCGACAGCAACAGCACGTCGCCGGGTTCATCGACCGCGCCCGCGACACCGGCGCGAAGATCGTCCGCGGTGGTGCCCTTCCCGGCGGCGACCTCGCGTCCGGCTTCTACTACGAGCCGACGCTCGTCGTGGGCGCCGACCAGTCGAGCGAGATCGTGCAGAGGGAGATCTTCGGCCCGGTTCTCGTCGTACTGCCGTTCGACGACGATGCAGATGGCATTGCACTGGCGAACGACACCGACTTCGGGCTGGCGGCGTCCGCGTGGACGCGGGACCTGTACCGGGCCCAGACCGCCTCCCGCGACATCGCCGCGGGCTGTGTGTGGATCAACGACCACATCCCGATCATCAGCGAAATGCCCCACGGCGGGTACAAGGCGTCCGGTTACGGCAAGGACATGTCGACGTACTCGCTCGACGAGTACACCAACGTCAAGCACGTCATGTCCGACATCACCGGCACCGCCAGGAAGGACTGGCACCGGACGGTGTTCGGCGACCGAGGATAGGTCCGGTCGCCGGGGCGGCAACAGGTGTTCCGCCCCGGCGACCGCGGCAGTTCTGCCGAGTCGCGCCCCCGCGCGCGACTACGCTGACGAACAGGCGCGTTCGCTTCGGCTGAAAGGCAGAGACGATGCATGTGACCCCGTTCGCCTGGACTGTGACGATCGTCGTGATCGTCGCGCTGCTCGCGTTCGACTACTTCTTCCACGTACGCCATGCGCACATCCCGACGCTGAAGGAAGCGGCGATCTGGTCGTCGATCTATATCGGGCTCGCGCTGCTCTTCGGTGTCGCCGTGCTGATCTTCGGCGGCGTCGACATGGGCACGGAGTACTTCGCCGGCTACGTCACGGAGAAGGCGCTGTCGGTCGACAACCTCTTCGTGTTCCTCATCATCATGTCCAGCTTCCGGGTGCCGCGCGAAGACCAGCAGAAGGTCCTGCTGTTCGGCATCGTGTTCTCGATCTTCGCCCGCACCGCGTTCATCTTCCTCGGCGCCGCGCTCATCAACTCGTTCGCCTGGATTTTCTACTTCTTCGGCCTCATCCTGCTGATCACCGCCGGGAACCTGCTGCGGCCCGAGACCGAGGAGTCGCACTCGGCCGACAACTTCATCATCCGGATCGCGAAGAAGTTCATGCACACCACCGAGCACTACGACGGCGACAAACTCTTCACCGTCGAGAACGGCAAGCGGGCGATGACGCCGATGCTGCTGGTGATGGTCGCGATCGGCGGCACCGACATCCTGTTCGCGCTCGACTCCATCCCCGCGATCTTCGGCCTCACCCAGAACGTCTTCGTCGTCTTCACCGCCACCGTGTTCTCGCTGATGGGTCTGCGTCAGCTGTACTTCCTGCTCGACGGGCTCCTCGACCGCCTCATCTACCTGTCGTTCGGACTGGCCGCGATCCTCGCGTTCATCGGCGTCAAACTGATCCTGCACGCGCTGCACGAGAACAACCTGCCGTTCGTCAACGACGGCGAACCGGTCGACGTCATCGAAATCAGCACCTTCGTGTCGCTCGGCGTCATCATCGGCATCCTCGTCATCACCGTGATCGCGTCGCTCACCAGCAAGAAGGGCAGGGCACAGTCCGCCATCGCCGGCGCACGGCGGCACGCGATCAACTACCTCGACCTCGACTACACCGCCGACCTGGCGGAGCGCGAACGCATGTACGACAAGTTGTTGAACGAGGAGGAACAACTCAAGAAGCTCGACCCGAAGTTCAAGAAGATGGTCCGCGAAGAAACCGCACTGATGGACCTCATCAAACGCTCACACCAGGAGCACGACGCGTTCCTCAAACAAAGCTAGGTGGACTCAGCGAAGCGCCCACCGAATCGGCGGGCGCTTCTCTGACTCGTGCCCCATCCCCATGAAGGCACGCGCCGCGACTACCTCCTCCTCATCCGCATTCCGCCGTCCGCCATTCCCATGGCGGTGATACCGAGACCCAGCAGACAGACGACGATGCCGCAGACCACGTTCGACCAGATCATTCCCGCCGTGGTGGTTACTCCGACGACCAGCCACGGGCTGACGATCATCCACAGACCCAGCAGCGGCGCGACGAACGCCATGCCGTGCGTGCGTGAGTAGGCCGACGTGAAACCGACGGCGAGCAGTGCCACCGCAACACCCGACAGCAGGTTGCACATCGCCAGGCCCGACTGGCTCGCGAACCCGACAATCCACGGCGACGCCGCCATGTACAGGCCCGCCATGAACATCAGGCCCTCGGTGACCTGCGTCATCGGCTGTTCCGAGACCCGGTCGTAGCGAGCCCGCAACTCGGCGATATCAGGGTGTCTCTCGATCGACATACCTGGTGTCGTCATCACCCACCTCCTTGAAAAGAGAACCAATCCCTACCGAAGGGGGTGCCCCGAACTCCATACCGCAAACCAGTGATGACCAGGTAATTTTTCCGAATTTCCGCTACCGACCAGTCCCCACGGACCGCAGGCGATCCGCTGCCCTTGGGCAAGCGTCCAGGGGACGGGCATACTCGATGTGTGTGGTGGATTGCCTGGGTCGTGCTCGCGTGGATAGCACTGTCGGTGCCGCTCGCGATCCTCATCGGGAAGGCGATTCGGCAGAAAGACCTGCACGAACTGCCCGCCAAAGAGGATGCGACGAGTAAGAACGACCCTCCCGACCGTACGGTCGCGTGACCGCGCACTTTCGGAGACGCCCGGACCCTCACGCGCCGTCTCTATGCACTCCCGAAGGCACACCGACTGCCGACTCCCGTATCCGTGACCGCACGCGCGCGGTGACCTGCCAGATCAGGGTGGTGTCGTGGACGCTGATGCACGGCACACCGAGCGCACGGGCGTGCTGAACGGCGGCCGATTCCTTCTGCGAACAACGCCCGTCCAGGATGTCCTCGGTGACGATGACGCAGAGCACGTCCCCCTCGAGTTCGCGGATCGGTTCCAGCCCGTGGAGCGCCACCCATTGGCGGACCATCGCCCACTGCGACACGTCGGCGTACCGGGTGGGATTGCCGACGAACAACACGCGGCGAGACCGACGGGCTCGAGCGACCTCGATGCTGGAGATGGGTGACATGCCAAAGGTTCCTGTCCACGTGAACGGCTGATCCCGGTACGAGACAACTCTCTCCCGCCCCGGCGCCCACGTCTGTCCGCCGATCAGGCCGTGCATCGGATGAATCTCGACTCCCCCGATCAGGGGACACCCCCGCACGTGAGTGGGAAAGTGTGCTCGGGCACGTATCGGCACTCACGTGGGAGGTTGCATGATCACCGTTCTGTGCTGTCGCGGCATCGGTGAGGATCTCGACGTCAACATGCTCACCAACACCACACAACTCCTGGACCCCGCTCGGTTCGTCGTCAAGCAGGTCCCGTGGGAGGCGAGCTACGGACCGGTGCCCGATCCGGGTGGATCAGCGTTCGACAAGGCGCTGTCCGAAGGACGCACACTCCTGTTGCGGATGATCTCCGACGACCCGAATCCCGTTGTTCTGCTGGGTTACTCGGGAGGGGCTGCGCTCGCCGGCAATGTGGCAGCCGAGGTGGGACGGGGACAGCACCCCGCCCTGGACGTGCGTGGGGTCGGCCTGATCGCCGATCCGCTGCGGCCGACGTCCCCGGACCTGCCAGGCTGGGGCATCGCGGGGCAACGCCCGATCACGGGGATGCCCGTGTGGCAGATCGCCGACCCGTTGGACGTCATCTGCTGCTGCCCCGGCAACTCACCGCTGCGGACGTTCGCGGACCAGTCGGCGGCCTTCTCCCTCGCCGACCCGGCCGCGTGGGTGACGGACCTCCTCGACCGGCTCCGCACCCGAAGGTGGCAGGCGGTGATCCTGAACTGGTGGCGACCGTGGACTGTGTGGCAGCAATACTCCGAGGCCATCGACGACGTGAACGGCTACCTGTTCCGGGGCGACCACACCAGTTACTGGGTGCGGCTCGCCCCAGGCACCGACCGGACATACTGCGCGCTGCTCGCGGATCGAATCGGCAGTCTTCCGGACTGATGCACTGGCACACGTGATCGCTACTGCGTCGTCATCGCACTCCCTTCCGTCGTTCTCGGATCGGCAGGTGATCGATGAGGTCCGCGGCATGAACGGCACCGTCATGGGCGCGGATCCGCGCTCCCAGAGTTGCTGCGGTCACCCTGTGCGGTCCGGCGACGAGCAACTCTCCGACCGCCGACCGGATGCGCTCGGGCGCGGCCGTCTTGCGGAGGCACCGGGCGACGCCGCGCTGCTCCAGGCTGCGGCCGATCATCTTCTGATCGAGCGCCGGGTGAATCGGCAGAATGACCAGGGGCAGGTCGTGTGCAAGGGCGCGCATAGTGGTGTCGTGGCCGCCGTGCCCGATCACGAGCGTGGCGGTCGGCAGGATCTGTTCGTGTGGAACGTAGCCGTGCACTTCAGTGTTCGGGCCCGCCGTGAAGGTTGCCGGATCGACCGACGGTCCGGTAGTGACAACGGTGTGGGCGGGCAGTCCCGCGACAGCCTCGAGGATATTCTGCAGGGCCCGCTGTTGTCCGCCGAAGTTGAGGCTGCTGAGGCTGACCAGGATCAGCGGATCGCGCTCGGACACGGGTGTCAACGTGGACGGCATCGGATGTCGCACCACCCCGGTGTAGTGGACGGAGGCGGGCAGGCTTCGACGTGAGGCCGGATCGAGGTCCTTCTCGGTCGTCACCAGCGCAAGGTCCGATGATGTCCACAGCCTCAGTGGCCGCTGGCCTTTCAGACGGGCCATCACGGGCGTCGTACCACGTGTCACGCCTCGATACATGAACTCGTAGCAGGTGTGCACCAGCGTGACACGCGTCAGGTGCGCGTCGGCGGCGGCCTGCAGGGCCCCGTACAGAAAGCAATCGACCACCACCACGTCGGCCGGCTCGCGCGCGACGGTCTCGAGTAGATCGATTCCGGGCCCGGCGTCGGTAAAGACTGCAAGCGATTGGTACACGCCCGCGATACCGGGATGTCTGGTCGTCGACTGCCAGGGTCGTGCATGGGTGTAGGGCGTGAACCGGAAACCGTGGCTTTCGATTCGCCGGCGTTGCTGGGCGTGTCCGAGAAATCGGACTTGGTGACCGCGGTTGCGCGCCTCCGTCGCGATACCGAGAGCGGGTGGCACGTTGCCGCCGCCATCCCAGGTGACGAACAGAATGCGTGCCATGGGGTGCCTCCAGACGATCGAGGTCGGGCCCGTTAAAAGTTGCTCGGGCAGTCGGTCCGGCCGTTGGACTCGCGGGCGGCCGAGCTGAGACTGATCGGTGCGTTCGGCCGACGAGCCGATCGTTGCGAAATCGAGCCAGACGAGAACGTCTGTCGGCGGAATCCGTTGGGAGAACAACAGGTCACGATCGCCTGCTGCCAGTGGGTTCAGGACGTCGCATCAATGATCCGCTCTGTGGTCTGCGCGGCAACCTGCGCCCGCGCCACCATCCGGTATGGGCGGGCGGCCCGACTTTCATGTCTACAACGATCGTCTCCGGACTACCGGCCGTCAACAGCCGCGGTACAGCCGATGCGCGTAGTCGCAGCCCAGGATCGGCGCCCATGCCCTCGGGGCGGCGACTTCACGCTCCGGCATCCCAGTGGGCCGACACGCGATCTCGATGGACACAGCCATACCTCATGACGCGAGCACCAGAGGCGGGCGCCCCGATGCTCGAGACGCCCGCTACTCGCCGCTTCTTCGACTAGGGAGTGCCGCCGTCGGGGTTCTCACCGTCCGGGTTCTCACCCGCCGGATTCTCCGCGTCCGGGTTCTCCGCGTCCGGGTTCTCACCGTCCGGGTTCTCACCGTCCGGGTTCTCCGCGTCCGGGTTCTCACCCGCCGGATTCTCCGCGTCCGGATTCTCACCCGCCGGGGGCTCGCCTACTGGAGGCTGCTCGACCGCCGCCGGCGGGTTCTCGACGACGGTGGGCGGGGGCACCACCGGCGCCTGTTGCTGACCTGCGACCGGAGCCTGCCAACCCCCGCCGGGACCTCCCTGCCCGGTCCCCGACGAACCGCCGCCGCCTCCGTTCGACTCCGGTGCGACAGCCGGCGGTGCGAGCTCCGACGCCGGCGGAGTGGTCGTAGCGGCGGCGGGTGTCGCCTTTGTTGTCGAGCTGGACGTTTCGGATGCCGGCGTCGGTTCACTGTCGGACCCGCAGGCCGACAGCGTCAGGAGTGCACAACTTGCCGCGATAACCACCGAGCGTTTCAAGGACCATCTCCTTCGTTCGAGTATCTATCGATCGAACGAAACATACGGTCCGTTTGGTACGGTTTGGCGTTTTTGCGAGGAATCGTCACCGTTCCGACATGGTCAGCGGTCAGTGCGACGCATTCCTGCGCGCTGCACGTTTGGCCCAGGCATTGCGGACCATGGACAGCGGCGTCGGCGGCACCCAGCCCAGCTGGACCGCCTGACCGAGGTCGTCCCGGGTGGCCCAGTGCTCGATGACACGGCCGTCTTCGACGCGCAACCAGTGCGACTGCTTGACCGCGAACGATCGCCCCGTGGGCGCGAACACCTGGTCGATCGATCCCTGCTCGTCGTAGACGACGAAGGGTCCGACGTGCCTGCCCTTCATGATCGTGTAGACGACGGCGAGGTCGCCCTCGACGACGACGTGCTCGACGTCGAACCGCAGTTCGGTGAACGCGGCGCGCAGCCACACGGCGGAGGCGTAGAACGCGTCGGGTCCGCGCCCTCGCGTCCGCGGGGGTTCCGACATGCTCTCCCGGTTGACTGCGCCCGTGTGGACGACGGAATCGAAATCGGCTCGGCTTCCGTTCGACATGATCTCCATCGCACGAACGGCGAGGGATTTCACTTGCTCCGACGGGGCCGGTTCCTCCACGTTCACGGTGCACTCCGCAACAGTCGGTTGGAACTCTCAGTATTCGGCCGCCGTCGACGGGAAGTCAACGACCGGATACCGGTCGGGTGCAGGATTTGCGCGCGCCTCAGCGAATCCGCCGTCGACGGCGGTACCGTCGGGGAGGTGATGGGACTGCCTGATGCGATCTCGGCCTGCTTGTTCGATCTCGACGGTGTGCTCACGGCAACGGCGGTGCTGCACCGGAAGGCGTGGAAACGCACGTTCGACGAGTTCCTGAAGCATCGCGAGGGCGCGAACTTCCGGCCGTTCACCGACCAGGACTATTACGACTACGTCGACGGACGCCCCCGCGCCGACGGGGTCCGGACGTTTCTCACGTCCCGCAACATCACGTTGCCGGAGGGGTCGCCGGACGATCCGCCCGGCGCCGAAACCGTGAACGGTGTCGGAAACAGCAAGAACCGGCTGCTGCTGAAAGTCATCGAAGAGGAAGGCGTCAGCCCCTATCCCGGCTCGGTCCGCTACATCAGCGCGGCATACGACGCCGGCCTGAAGATCGCCGTGGTCACGTCGTCCGCGAACGGCAAGGCCGTCCTCGACGCGGCCGACCTCAGCCGCTACGTCCACGTCCGCATCGACGGGGTGGTGATCAGCGAGCAGGGTCTCCGCGGTAAACCCGCGCCGGATTCGTTCCTCGCGGCCGCCCGCGCCCTCAACGTGCATCCCGATCAGGCGGCCGTGTTCGAGGACGCCCTCTCCGGAGTGGAATCGGGGCGGGCAGGCGAATTCGGTTACGTCGTCGGGGTGAATCGGAACGATCAGGCCGAGGCGTTACGGGAGCACGGCGCCGACGTGGTGGTGAACGACCTGGCCGAACTCCTGGAAAGGTGAGCATGGACGACAAGGGCTACGAGATCTCGCCGTGGCAGCTGCGCTGGCGCGGACTGGATCTGGAGGCACTGCACGCCACCGAATCCACCTTCGCACTGTCCAACGGACACATCGGGATTCGTGGCACGTTCGAGGAGGGTGAACCACGCGGCCTCCCCGGCACCTACCTCAACGGGTTCTACGAGCAACGTCCCCTGCCGTACGCGGAGGCGGGCTACGGCTACCCCGAGGACGGGCAGACCGTCGTGAACGTGACCGACGGCAGCATCATCCGCCTGCTCGTCGAGGACGAACCCATGGACATGCGGTACGGGAGCGCACCGGCGCACGAGCGGGTCCTCGACTTCCGCTCGGGCACCCTGCGCCGCACCACCGAGTGGACGTCGCCGACCGGACGCCGGGTGCGTATCCACTCGGAACGACTCGTGTCGTTCACCTCGCGCGCCGTCGCCGCCATCCACTACGAGGTCGAGCCGCTCGACGGCGACATCGAACTCGTCCTGCAGTCGGATCTGCTCGCCAACGAACACATCCCGGCCCGCACGGACGACCCGAGAGTAGCTGCCGCCCTGGACAGTCCACTTGTCTCCGATTTCGCTGCCGCCCACGACTTCAAGGCTGTGCTCGCCCATCACACGAGGGCGTCGGGACTGCGGATGGCCGCGGGTATGGACCACGAGGTCGAGTACCCGTCCAACGGGCGGTGCAGCATCGAGACCGAAGAGGATCTGGCCCGGCTCACCGTGGCCGTCGACATCCCGCAGGGTGAACGTCTGAAGGTGACGAAATACCTGGCGTACGGGTGGTCGGCGCGGCGGTCGACTCCGGCCCTGCGCGGCCAGGTGGAGGGGGCGCTCGCCGGAGCACTCGAAACCGGCTGGGACACCCTGCTGAGGAGGCAGCGCGAGTACCTCGACGCGTTCTGGGAGACGGCGGACGTCGAGATCGACGGCGACGCGGAACTTCAGCAGGCGGTGCGGTTTGCACTGTTCCATGTGCTGCAGGCGGGTGCTCGCGGTGAGTCACGCGCGATCCCCGCGAAGGGTCTGACCGGGCCCGGATACGACGGGCATGCGTTCTGGGATACCGAGACCTTCGTCCTGCCGCTGCTCACGTACACGGTGCCGGACTCGGCCCGCGACGCGCTGCGCTGGCGGCACTCCACGCTCGACAAGGCGAAGAACCGCGCCGTACAGCTGGGGCAGGCAGGCGCCGTGTTCCCGTGGCGCTCGATCAACGGCGAAGAATGCTCCGGCTATTGGCCCGCGGGTACCGCGGCCTTCCACGTGGGTGCCGACGTCGCCGCGGCCACGTCCCGGTACCTGGCCGCGACCGGGGACGAGGAGTTCGAAGCCGAATGCGGCGTCGAACTGCTCGTGGAGACCGCCCGGCTGTGGACGTCACTCGGCCACCACAACGCGCAGGGCGAGTTCCGAATCGACGGTGTCACCGGGCCGGACGAGTACACCGCTGTCGCCGACAACAACGTGTTCACCAATCTGATGGCGCAGAAGAACCTGCACGACGCGGCGATCGCCTGCGAGAGGCGCCCGGGGCTGGCGCGTGAGCTCGGTGTCGACGACGAGGAAGCGGCACTCTGGCGAGATGCCGCCGAGCACATGCGCATTCCGTTCGACGACGCTCTCGGCGTGCACCAGCAGTCCGACGCCTTCACGCACCACGCCGAGTGGGACTTCGAAGGCACACCCCCCGAACACTATCCGCTGCTGCTCCACTACCCGTACTTCGACCTCTACCGCAAGCAGGTGGTGAAGCAGGCCGACCTCGTGCTGGCGATGTATCTGCGGGGCGACGCCTTCACCCACGAACAGAAGATCGCCAATTTCGCCTATTACGAAGCCCTGACGGTTCGGGACTCGTCCCTGTCAGCGTGCGTGCAGTCCGTGATGGCCGCCGAGGTCGGGCAACTTCAACTCGCCTACGACTACCTCGCCGAAGCCGCTCTGACCGATCTCCACGACCTCCACGCCAACGTGGAGAACGGATTGCACATCGCCTCGCTCGCCGGGACGTGGATGGCGTGTGTCGCGGGATTCGGTGGGATGCGCGACCACGACGGCGACATCTCGTTCGCGCCGCGGATACCACCACAGCTGGTCAATCTGTCGTTCCGGATGACGGTGCGGGGCAGCCAGATCCACGTGGACATCCGCGCCATGACCGCAACCTACCGCCTGCTGTCCGGTGAACCGGTTCAGCTCGCCCATCACGGCAACCCGTTCACTCTCGACTCGTTCCCGGTGACGCGGCCGATCCCCGAACTGCCGGTTACCGCGCCCGTGCGGCAACCGTACGGGCGGGCACCCGCGCGGCGCGGCGGCTGAGCCGGGACCGACTACACCGTCGCGGCCGGATGCGGTTCCAGGTAGTCCCGGTAGGCGTCCTGTCCACGGGTTCCCTCGCGCGCACCCACCAGCACTCCGCCGAGGATGGTCGCGCCGATGCCGCGCAGGTTGGCGGAGGCTTCGGCGAGGTGCTGACGCTTCGTCTTGCCGTATCGGGCCACGATCAGCGCACCGTCCGAGATTGCTGACAGGGCCGCGGAATCGGTGACCGGGAGCAGCGGGGCACCCGCGAACACCACGTAGTCGAACCGGTCTCGCAGGGTAGCGACGACCGATCTCGCAGCAGCGGAGCCGAGAAGCTCGCTGGGATTCGCCGGTAGCGGACCGGACGGAAGCAGCGACAGACGCTCGTACGTCGTGGTACGAATCGCCTCCGCCAGATCGGCTTCGCCGCGCAGCACCGAACTCAGTCCCGCGCCGGATGCACCCTGGATTCCCAGCGTCGATGCCACCAGCGGTTTCCGAAGGTCCGCCTCCACTACGCACACGTTCTGACCCGCTGCCGCCAGGGCGACACCGAGATTGAGCGCAGTCACGTCCGACTCCTCGCCCGGTGACGGACTGGCAACGACGATGACGTGCGGTGGGTGTGACGCATCGGCGAACTGCAGATTGGTGCGCAGCTGCCGATGAGCCGCTCCCACTGGCGACGTCGCGTCCGACAGGTCCACGACACCACCGGACGATTCTGCATCGTCCGGGATAGTGCCGACCAGCGGAGCGCCGATCTGCCCCTCGACTGCTCGTCGGTCCTTCACCGTCGCGTCGAGCCAGTCGCGGACTACGGCGAGCGCGATGCCGAGGAGCAGACCGACGGCGAGGCCGAGCACCACGTTCCGCTTCTCCGACGTGGGTAGCGCCTCGGTGGGCACCGTCGCGTTCTGCTCGATGGACACCCGCGCCGGCTTCGGATCGGGATCTTCCATGGTGATCGAGTACCCCGACTCCGCGGTAGCGGGGCTCGCCAGGACCTGCGGTGGCTGGGCCTCCTTGTTGGCGGCAGCGGCCTCGATGTCGGTCGTCGCCAGTTCGTCCATCATCGACACGAACTGTTCCGACAGCGTGTCGGCGATGTCGCGTGCCCGTTCCGGCGAGGTGTCCTGAACCTTCACGTGCAGCAGCAGTTCGGGCACCGGCGTCGCTTTCACGTTCGCGACGAGTTCGGCCGGCGTCATGTCGAGACCGAGTTCGTCGATCGTCCGTTGCGCCAGCTTCTTCCCGGTCAGCAACTCGGCGTACGTGGCGAGGCGGGGCTGGGTGGACGAGACGTACAGCAGTGTCGAGGTCTGGTACACGGGCTTCGTGAACAGCGTCGGAATGAACGCGCCCAGCGTCACCACCACCGCGGTCACCGCGACGATCTTCCAGCGCTCCTTGACGATGCGCACATAGTCCTGGATGTCCACTTACACCCTCACTTTCCGTTTCACTTCACGTTCACGCAGTACCGCTCCGACCACTTTCAACGCCGCCTGGGACGTCATGTGCCAGTGCCCGCTGTCGACGACGTGCTCACTGATGCTCCCTACAACGTAGGGCTCCCAGCCCGTCACCGCGCGCGTAGCGCTCGAATCTTCCTGCCCCGCCGCGAAGAATAGGACGTCACCGTGGAAAACGCGGGGCACGTGAGTCCTCGTCAACTCGTGGTGTCGTCCGGCTCCGCTGATCATTCGGTGGAGATGTGCCGGGGTGATCGCCGAGAGGGGCCCACCCAGCCTGCCCAGGAGGTTCACGGCGGCTTCGGGCGTGAGATCCGCGACGGGGAATGGCGGGGAGTCCACGACACCCAGTCCGGCGAGCAGATCCTCGGCGCCGACTGGGAGAGCGTCAGACGCGGTGTGCTCCGTCCGGCTGTCGAGCATGACCAGAGTCGCGACTTCTTCACCGATCGATTGGAGTTGTACGGCCATCGTATGCGCCAGTACTCCGCCGAGAGACCAGCCCAGCAGGTGATACGGCCCCTCGGGCTGTATGCGGCGGATCTCGTCGACGTACCTGGCCGCGACTTCGTCGAGTGACGAGGCCGGCGGTCCGGCAGCGGTGACGGCAGGTGACTGAATCCCGTAGATCGGTTGCTCCGGATGCAGATGCGAGGCCAGACCCGAATAGCACCAGGACAGGCCCACGATGGGATGGACGCAGAACAGGGGTGGGCGCGTGCCTACCGCACGAATCGGGAGGATGACGCCGAGTGCCTCGTCTTCGTCGGATTCCCGCGAGTCCATGCGCTGTCCGATCGAATGTGGTGTCGGATCGGACATCAGCGTGCGCAGCGGAACCTCAACCCCGGTCTCGGATCCCAGCCTGTTCAGCACCCGCACTGCCAGGAGCGAGTTGCCACCCAGTTCGAAGAAGTTGTCGTCGGCACCGATCCGGTCGATACCGAGCGCCTCGCCGAAAGCCCTCGCAACCGCGACCTCGGAGGTGGTCTCCGGCGCTCGGTACGCACGAGCCTCGAACTGCGGCGACGGCAACGCCTTGCGGTCGAGCTTCCCATTGGGGCCCAGTGGAAACTCCTCGAGCACGACGATTCGCGTAGGCACCATGTATGACGGCAGGGCGCGCCTCGCCGTCGCCTTGATCAGGTCCGGATCCAGCGCGCGTTCCCCGTCGGCCCGCACATAACCGACGAGGTGCTCCCCCGCGCGCACGTCGTCGATCAGGGCTACCGCTGCTCGCGACACCCCTTCCTCGCGTTCCAGCACCGTCTCGATCTCACCGAGCTCGATCCTCAGGCCTCGCAGCTTCACCTGGAAGTCCGTGCGCCCCAGGTGCACCAGTCGTCCGGATCCGTCCCATTTCACCAGGTCTCCGGTGCGGTACATCCTGCTTCCGGCAGGCCCGAAGGGATTCGCGACGAAACGACCCGCAGTGAGGTCGCTTCGGCCGACGTATCCTCGGGCGAGCTGGGCGCCCGCGAGGAACAGCTCCCCCGCGACTCCTGCGGGTACAGGCAGAAGACGCGTGTCGAGCACGAAGACCTGTGTGTTCCAGACCGGGCCCCCGATCCGCACCTGGGCTTCCGGCCGGCCGACGATCTCACAGGCCGTGGTCGTCACAGCCGCCTCGGTGGGACCGTACGTGTTGTGGAACGCTCCGGGCGCGAACGCCAGGACATTCGCTGCGAGCGCAGGAGACAGTTCCTCGCCACCGGCGAAGACGTGGCGGACGGATGTGAGGCAGTCACCGTGCCCATCCGCGAGGAACGCCGCCAGGACCGAGGGGACGAAGTGCACCATGGTGATTCGACGATTCCGGATCACCGAGGCGAGATAGTCGACGTCACGGTGCCCCCCTGGTCGTGTCACCACGAGCTGTGCACCCACACTCAGCGGGAGCAGGCACTCCCAGACGGACACGTCGAACGTGGACGGTGCACGCAGAATGCCTCGGTCGTCTGCGGTGATGTCGTACTCGGCCCGGAGCCAGTGCAGTTGATTCACGATGGCGCCGTGACTCACCGTCACGCCCTTGGGTGTGCCCGTCGAGCCGGATGTGAACATCGTGTACGCAATGTTGTCCGGGTGTAGCGGCGCCACCCGGTCCGCGTCGGAGATCCGATTCGCGCTGTATCCGGCCAGGTCTGCCCTGTCGATCTCGACGTGGGGAATACCGGGCATCGACGGTAACCCGACCGTCGACGTGGTCACCATCAACCTCGGCGTCGACGCCTCGATCACGGCGGCGATGCGTTCTGGGGGATGCTCCGGGTCCACCGGCACGTATCCGGCACCGGATTTCAGGATCGCGAGTGTCGCCACGACCAGTTCGAGTGAACGCTCGACGGCCAACGCCGCCACAGTGTCGGGCCCGATTCCGTGGCCGATGAGAAGTCGCGCGCAGCGGTTCGCGCGGTCGTCGAGTTCGGCATACGTCATGACCTGGCCCTCGAAGACCAGAGCGATCGCGTCGGGTGCACGCCGAACCTGGACGTCGAACAGGTCGACCACCGTCGCGGGCCGGATCTCCACCGCCGTGCAGTTCGGCTTCACGAGGATGTCGGACGTTTCCGTTTCCGTGAGGAGGCCGATGCCGCCGACACGGCTTGCGGGGTCAGCCGCGAACACGTCGAGGAAGTGCTCGAACTGCCGGCCCACTCGATCGGCTGTCGTCGCGTCGAACAGATCCGTTGCGTAGGTGAGCCGGCCCGACAATCCGGCGCCCCGCCCCTCTCCGTCGTATCGATCGGACAGGGAGAAGTCGAGATCGAACTTGGTGACGGCTGTGTCGAAGTCCATCGGAGACAGCGTCAGTCCGGGCAATTCCCAGGTCCCCTCCACCTGGTTCTGAAATGCGAGCATGACTTGGAACAGCGGCGAAAAGGACTGCGAACGAGGAGGGTTCATCCGTTCGACGAGCTGCTCGAACGGCACCTCGGAATGCGCCAGCGCAGCGAGGTCGGTCTCCCGGACGTGTTCGAGCACCTCGGACAGTGTCTCGTCGAGATCGATCCCGGTGCGCAGAACGAGAGTGTTGACGAACATCCCGACGAGTTCGTCGAGTTCCCGCTCACCTCGACCGGCGACCGCCGTCCCCAGAACGACATCCGAGGAACCCGTCAGGCGGGACAGTAGAGCCGCCAGAGCGGAGTGAACGACCATGAAGAGCGTCGCATTGTGCTGCTGTGCAACCAGAGCGAGCTTTCGGTGGGTGTCTGCGCTGACGTTCAACCGCACAGTCGCACCCCGATACGAGGCCACAGACGGACGGGGCCGCTCGGTAGGCAGGTCGATCACATCGGGAACCCCGGCGAGGGTACGCGTCCAATGGTCCAGCTGCCATGCCGCCCGGGAATGGGGATCGTCGGCGGAACCGAGTGTATCACGTTGCCACAGAGCATAATCCGCGTACTGGACGGGGAGCGCGGTCCATGTCGGTGCGGCTCCACGAGCGCGTGCGTCGTAGGCTGTGGCGACATCACGTGCCAAGGGCGCGAGCGAGAAGCCGTCGGCGCTGACGTGATGAACCGCCATCACCAGAACGTGTTCGCGCCCGCCCACCTTCAGGAGACGTCCACGGACCGGAACGTCGACGGTCAAATCGAAGCCGGCCGACAGGAACGAAAGCACCTCTCCGTCGACGGAACTGTGCGAGACCTCCACGGGCGTGAGATCCAGATCCACCTCGTCGACGGGCAGGACCACCTGCGTGGGAACCCCGTCGACGGCGGGGAAGACGGTGCGCAGCGATTCGTGGCGGCCGAGCACGTCACGCGCCGCGTGCCGGAGCGCGTCGACGTCCAGTGCGCCGGTCAATCGCACCGCGAGCGGGAGGTTGTAGACGGGCGACTCCGGATCCACCCGATTGAGGAACCACAGCCTCTGTTGCGCTGGTGACAAGGGAATCCGGTCCGGCCGGTCACCTGCGACGAGGGGAACCCGGCGGCCGGTTCCGGCCTCGGCCTCGACCCTCGTCGCCAACGCCTCCACCCGCGGCGACTCGAACAGCATGCGCACCGGAATGTGCGCATCGACGGCCGCGCCCAGCCTGGCCGCCACTTGCGCTGCGATCAACGAGTTGCCGCCGAGGGCGAAGAAGTCGTCGCCCAGACCGACGGACTCGACGCCGAGCACCTCCGCGAAGACTCCGGCCACCACCTGTTCGACCACCGAGTTCGGTGCCCGGAACTCGTGGGATTCCAGCACCGGCACTGGGAGCGCATCCAGATCGGTCTTCCCTGAAGCGGTGAGGGGGAACGCGTCGAGAACCACGATCGTGGTGGGAACAAGGTAGGACGGCAGGACCTGCGCGAGTGATTCACGGACCTCTTCGACGTCGAAGGAACCGCGCGGCACCACATACGAGACGAGGGCGTCGACACCGATCGCGTTGGGACGCGATACCGTCACGGCGCTCTCCACGTCGGCGACGCGGGCGATCGCAACGTCGATCTCACTCGGCTCGATTCGGACCCCGCGGATCTTGACCTGCCTGTCGACGCGCGCGACGAACGACAGTCGCCCGTCGGCGCGTCGATGCACCAGATCACCCGTCCTGTACATGCGTGCACCGTTGCCGGAAGCCACGAACCTGGACGCGGTTCGCTGCGACGCCCCCACATATCCCCGTGCGAGACCCGCGCCGCGCAGATACAGCTCTCCGACGCCACCCACCGGGACCGGTCGAAGGCGTGCGTCGAGGACTACCGCGGTGGTGCCGGGGACGGGGGTACCGATGGTCACCTGCTCGTCGACCTCGGCGAGGGTTGCGACCACCGTGGACTCGGTGGGCCCGTATGCGTTCAGCATCTTCCGTCCGCGACTCCACTCGGCGGCGAGTTCGGTCGTCAGCGCCTCGCCTCCGACTGCGACGACTCGAAGAGCGTCGAGTTCCGAGGACTCCAGCGACCCGAGTACGGCAGGCGTCGACAGGTAGTGCGTGACGCCGAGATCGATCAGGACATGCTGCAGGTCGGGTCCGGCGTACACGTCGGCCGGAGCCACGACCAGGCAGGCACCCGAGCCGAACGCCAAGAGGATCTCCAGCATCGCCGCATCGAATGTGGGGTTGTACCCGTGCAGGACACGAGAATCCGCGGTCACGTCGTACCTGCGCACCGCCTCGTCGACCAGCGAGGACAATCCGCGGTGCGTCACCATCACCCCCTTCGGGGCCCCGGTCGAACCGGACGTGTAGATGACGTACGCCAGTTCGTCGGGGCACACCGGTACCGTCATCGGTCGGGGGGAGTCGAGCCGTGCGTCGACGACGGACAGCCAGGAGATGGCCGGCGCCACCGATGCGGATTCGACGGTATCCCTGCCGATTCCCACCTGGACGGCAGCCTCGCCCAGGACCGTCGAGAGTCGCTCCGCGGGGTGCGTCGGATCGACGGGGAGGAAGGCTGCACCCGTCTTCGCGACCGCCCACAACGCGATCACGAAGTCGACTGACCGTGGTAGCGCCAGCGCGACAACGGTTCCGGACCTTGCGCCGCGAAGGGCCAGTTCGTGCGCAAGGGCGTCGGACCTCTGCGCGAGCTCCCGGTACGAGAGTGCCACGACGCCGTCCGTGAGGGCAGGTGCGTCGGGATGCGCGTGCGCGGTGGCGGTCAAGATCTCGGCGAGAGTCCTTGCCTTCGCCGCTCTTTCGCCCTCGATGGTCCCGGCTGCGGGCAGTGGGATCTCACCGATCGCGGCGTCCGAGTCACTGGTGGCGGCCATCAGCAAGGGAACGAACGCTTCGGCGAGCGATCGTACGGTCCCGGCGTCGAAGAGAGACTGTGAGTACGTGATCGACGCACTTGTCGTTCCCGGTTCCCCGCGTCCCCCGGCGGTCACGAACGCGAACTCGAGGTCGGGCGGCGTCGTCCGGTCGGCCGTGTTCTCGCCGGCGAGAAGAGACAGGATCACCTGAGGCCTGCGGCCGCCGAAGAGTTCGTCGTCGGGGTCGAATGGGATGTCGGCGTACTCGAACGCTGAGGAGTCGAACTCGTGAACCTGTTCGAGCAGCGTCGTGAATGACAGGTCCCGGTCGACGGTGGTGCGCAGGGGAAGGACGTGCCCGTGACCGAACTGGTTCACGCGTCCACCGACGACGATGTCGCTGTGGCCGCCGAAGGATGCCAGCAGCACTGCCAGCGCCGCGTGGAGAATTTCGAAGAGCGAAGTCCCGCGGTCCCGGGCCAACTCGACGCAGCCGTTCCAGGTCTCGGCCGGGACCGAGAATTCGTGCACGGTCGATTCGACGCCGTTTCCGCGGCGGGTGCGGTCCGTCGGCAGTGGCGCGGCGGAACCCACACCGCGCAACGCCTCCGCCCACCACGCGATACCGTCGTGCAGCGCCGAGCCCTCGGCCGGCTCGACGTATTCGAGCAGGTGGTCGTCCGTCCACTTGGCAAGATCACCCGTCCGATACATACGTGCGTATGCGGGGTCGAACGGGTTGGCCACGAAACGGGCTGCGGTGTCTGCCGGTCGGCTCGCGTAGCCGCGCCCGAGGCCGGCCCCGGACAGGTACAGGTCGCCGACGACGCCGACGGGCACCGGCTTCAGCGTCCGGTCCAGTACCACCGCCGACACCCCCGCAATCGGTCGTCCGAGAGTCTCGGGCGACGCGGGCGTTCGTTCATCCGTGGCTGCGGCCCACACCCCCGAGTCTCCGGGTCCGTACAGATTGAGCACAGTCCGGCCCGCACCCCACCGCGACACCAGTTCGGACGGGTATCCGCGGCCCGTGAGAGCGAGCACCTCGAGTCTCTCGAGGCCGGTCGGGTTGGTAGCGGCCGGAGCCGCGGGTCCCGAGGCCCAGTGCGTCACACGTTCGCGGCGCAGGAAGCGGGACAGCTCTTCTCCACCGCGGAGTTCGCAGGGTGCAATCACCAGTATCCCGCCGCACACGGCGGCGACGAGTGCGTGCAGGGACTGCCCGCACGACCGATGCCCGGCCATCAGGATGCGGGAGCGCTCATCCGCGCGATAGACACGAACGAGCGCGGCGGCGCGGGCAGCCAGAGCCCGGTGGCTGATCGTCACTCCACGGGCTCTGTCGGCGGAGCCGTGGACCACGCAGGCCGTGTGATCGAGCGACAGCGGTCGAACGCGGTCGGAATCGGTGATCGGTGTCGAATCGCCGGGCAGATCCGCCACGTCGACCCAGTCGATGCCGGCTGGAACGACGGACTCGTCCACGGCAAGGACCGCCACGGCGCCCGAATCCGTGAGCAGATCCTCGATTCGTTCGCCGTCGACGTGCGGGTCCAACGGAACGGCGGCGCCCCCGCATCGCGCCACGGCCCACACCGCGACCACCTGTTCCAGCGACGCGGAAACGATGACGCCGACGGCGTCTTCCGGGCCGATCCCACGCTCGATCAGTCGGCGCGCGAGTCGGTTGGACCGATCGTGTAACTCCGGGTAACTCGTGTCGACTCCCGCCGCACGAACGGCCACGCCGCTCGAGTCACCAGTCGCGTCGAGTAACTCCGGCAGAGTCACCGCAGCGGCCGGTGCAGGTCCGCTCGCAGGGACGAGAGAGTCATGCTCGCCCCGGGTGAGCAGCGCCGCGTCGCCGACCTCGCCCGCGGGCGCTGCGCCGACGAACTCGGTGAGGAAGGACATGAAACGCGCATGATGACGTGCGAGCTCGTCCTGCTCGTACAGAGCCGGATTAGCCTCGAAGTCGACACGAATGCTGTGCCCGGTTACTGCCGGGTAGATCGCGAGCGTGAGGTCGTCCACGGGTCCCGCAGTGAGGACGGTGAACTCACCGAGAACGTCACCCCACCAGGTCTCCTGGTGAAACATCATGATATTCACCATCGGACCGAAACTGCTGCGACCGTCCGAGTTCACCCGCATGTCGTGAAGGATGTCCTCGTAGCGGTACCGCTGATGCCGTAGGGCCCCGGTCAGTTCCAGCTGGACGCGGCGGACGACGTCCTCGATGCTGCTGTGCGGATCGATACGGATCCGAAGCGGAACCACGTTCGCCACGCTGCCGCCCGACCGTCGCGCCGACGCCGTCGTCCGCGCCGAGACCGGCAGACTCAGGACGATGTCGGCACTTCCCGTCATTCGGGCGAGATACGCGGCGAAGGCTGCCACCACGACCGGAACCTCCGACGAGTGCCAGCGCCTGGCGAGTGCGCCGATACTGTCGGCCAGTTCCGTTTTCATCACCCCGCTCTCTAGCAGTGACACTGCCGCGGGATACGCCTTCCGGTCGGTCAGCCGAGCCGGTTCGGGGAGACCAGCGGTCCGTTCGGCCCAGTACTCGCGGTCGAGCTGGAATCTGTGGGTGCCGGGGTACTTGTCCTCCGCTTCGTAGAGTTGACGCAGGTGAAGTGCCTTCGACGGCGGCGCTTCGGTGCGTTGGACGGCGTGCGTGTACAGCTCTGCGACACGGTTCATCAAAACCATTGCGCCGTAGCCGTCGAGAATCAGATGATGCGCGAACGTCGTCAGGAAGTAGTGATCATTGCCCACGTGCAGAAGTTCCGCCGAGATCAACCTGTCACGGTAGACGTCCAGGGGCCTGCGCCGGCGTTCGTCCATCCGCCGATGGGCCTCCGCGATCGGATCCCGGTGCAGACGTAGATCGACGTACCCCAGTTCGTCCTCGATCGTCTCGTCCGCCAACTGAAATGGCTCTCCCGCGTATTCGACGAGGCGGATTCCGGGCGACTCGATATCGAACGATCCCTGCTCGGACGCCCACTTGAGCGCGCCGACGTCGACGTGACCCCGTAGTTCGACGTATTGGGCCACCAGGATCGGCACCGTCGGGTCGAGTTGCTGCGCGAACCACAGCCCCTTCTGCGCATGGGAGAGCGGGAAGGCTCGCGCGTCGCGCTCACCGGCATCGTCACGCATACGCACTACATTCCCCCCAGCCACAGTTTTGAAATACCATCCGAGCGGCACTACACCTATGGGTGTCGAAGAGTCCGTATCGGAGACCATACTCGGATCACGCCCTGGTTCAATTCGTTCGGTGCGCGCCGCGACCTATGTCACAGATATCCTTTCGCACAGACAGAATAGGAGTCGCACTGCATGGGCACGAACGACAAGAGCGTTTCGCACGTGGAAGATTCACCGTCCGGTGACGCAGTTCCCGGGCCCGCGCGACGCCGTCGGCGATACGTACTCGCGGGTACAGGCGTGCTCGCACTGGCCGCCGTCGGCTGGTTCGGCTACTCGGCCTGGAACGTTCAGCACGACCTCACCGGGGCCAGGGACAACGCCCAACTCGCCAAGAATTCACTACTGGGAGGCGACACCGAAGGCGCCCGGAATGCTGCCGCCGAAGCCGTGCGCCAGGCCGAGAATGCGCAGGTCAGCCTGCATTCTGCACCGTGGCGCCAGCTCGCGGGAATGCCCGGTGTCGGCGCACCTTTCGAGTCGATCCAGAAGATGTCGGACGTCGTCGTCGGACTCACCCGGGACGTCCTCGCTCCGGCCGTGGAAACCGGAACCGCCCTGTCTCCCGGAGACCTGATCTCTGACGGCGGGAAGGTGAAACTGCAACCACTTCGGGAGGCCGCCCCAGCGCTGAAACAGACATCCCTCGCCGCACGAGCCCTCGCCGACCAGGCCCACCAGGTGCCGGACGCAGGCTATCTGGGGCCCGTCGACGACGCGCGTGCCGAGCTGCAGAATCAGACCGACGACGTGGCGAAACTGTTGGAGAACACAGCAATAGGCGCGGACATCCTCCCCGCAATGCTGGGCGCGGACGGACCGCGAAACTACTTCATGGCGTTCCAAACCAACGCCGAAGCGCGTGGAACCGGCGGTCTCGTAGGTGGATACGGCATAATTCGCGCGAACGATGGTGAGGCGCAGGTCGATACGCTCGGAAAAAACACTGAAGTTTCGTATGAGCACCAGCCACTGGACCTAGGGTCTGATTTCAATGGGCTTTACGGGAGCTACAACCCGTCAACCGACATCCGAAACAGCAACCTCAGTACCCACTTTCCTTACGCCGGACAGATCTGGCAATCACTGTGGGCGCAGGAATCCGGGGAACAGGTCGACGGTGCGATAGCGACGGACCCGGTGGCTCTGAGTTACGTGCTCGGCGCTGTGGGGCCTGTCACCATGCCTGACGGTGAAGTGGTCGACGCCGGGAACGTCGTCGAACTCACCGAGTCCACCGCATACATCCGATACGCGGGTACCAGCGACACCGAGATCGTCGCCAACAACGTCGCCCGCAAGACTTACCTCCAGACGATCGCCGCGAAGGTGGTCGAGAAGATGACCGGCAACATCGAGTCGCCACAACTGCTGCTCGACGCCATCGGTAAAGCGGTGAGCGAGCGCCGGATCGCGGTGTGGAGTGCTCACCCCGAGGAACAGGCCGTCCTGGCCGGCACCCCTTTGGGACACACGGTGCCCGAGGACGTTGCACCGTACGCGAGCGTCGTCGTCAACAACAACGCCGGAAACAAACTCGATTACTACCTGACCCGGGAAATCGAATACACGGCGGCGACGTGCACCGGCGACACCCGGACCTCCGAAGTGACGGTGCGCCTCACCAACAACCTCCCGGCAGGCGACTACCCGCGATACGTCGCGGGCACCTATAACAATCGTCAGGTCCCGCCCGGTACCAACGTCTCGATGATCTCCCTGCTCGCCACGGGCGGGGCGAAACTGGACAAGGCCACCGTCAACGGCAGGCCCGCGTTCACCGTCAACGGCAACGAACTGGGGCACCCCGTGTTCAGCATTCCCACCACCGTGCCCCGGGGCGAGACCGTGGAACTGCGTTACGCCTTGACGGAGCCTGCCGTGCCCGGTGCGGCGCGGGTACCCGTCCAACCTCTCGTGGACGATCCGAAGGTCACCGTGAACGTCCCTGCCTGCGGCGACTGATCCTCGTACTGCTGTCCCCACCTCCACCTGTCGAAGAGGACTCATGAAGAAGTCGGTTGCCATACTCGGAACCCGTGGTTACCCCAGCTACTACGGCGGATTCGAGACACTCGTCCGCCAGTTGGCGCCGTATCTCGCCGAGCACGGGTGGTCCGTGACCGTCTACGGCCGAGCGGACTCCACAAGAACGGACGATCCCCAGGCTGATCCGCGGATCGACACCGTGGTCACACGCGGCGTCGAATCGAAGTCACTCAGTACACTCTCCTACGGCCTCACCGCAACCGCGCACGCGTCGCGCCGCCGACCCGATGCCGCATTGATCATGAACGTGGCCAACGGGTACTGGCTCCCCCTCCTGAAGGCGCGGGGGATACCCACCCTGATCAACGTGGACGGCATCGAATGGGAACGCGCCAAGTGGGGTGGGCTGGCGAAGTCGGTGTTCAAGGGCGGCGCCCATCTCACCGCCAGGCTCGGCGACCGGCTCGTGTACGACTCGAAGGAACTCGAACGCCGGTGGTCCGAGGAGTTCCGGCGCGACGGGCTGTTCATCCCCTACGGCGGCACCGTCCCGCCAGAACTCGATCCGGTCGACGGTTTCGGTTCCCGGTCGTACGCGCTGATGGTCGCTCGCTTCGTTCCGGAAAACACGGTCGGGGAGTTCTTCTCCGCCGCCCAGCGTTTGAGCGACGAATGGGACGTCGTCATCGTCGGATCCTCGGGATATGGAGGTGAGTTCGATGCCAGGGCGGCACAACTCGCGGCGGGGTCCGAACGCATTCACTGGCTCGGCCACGTGAGTGACGACGACAAGTTGTTTGCCCTGTGGCAGCACGCGGGCGCCTACTTCCACGGCCACAGTGTGGGCGGTACCAATCCCGCGCTGGTTCAGGCGATGGCCTGCGGGGCTCCCACGGTGGCCCGCGACACGGTCTTCAACCGCGAGGTGCTCGGCACCGCGGCACGATTCGTCGAGCCGGACAGCAACTCCATCGCCAGAGGGATGGCGGAAGTGCTGTCGGATCGTGAACTTCAGAACACGCTGAGCTCCGGGACGCTTGCGCGACAGGCCACCGACTACACCTGGGAAGGGGTGTGCTCGGCATATCACGAAGCCTTGCTCGACATCGCCCGGTGAGGGGCGAGTCCGTCAGGCTCGGCGCAGCAGACGTGCCACCGACTCCGTGAAATCCGAAGTCCGCACCCGCAGATCCCCGAGCGGCACGTTCAGCGACACCAGAAGGAATGCAAGCAGGAGCAGGTAGGACACCGACGATGCCGCCGCGGCGCCCACCGCGCCGAACGGCGGCCCCAGCAGGTACAGAAGTCCGATGCCCGTGACCAGAGCAATGATCTGCGCGATCGTCATGCGCACCCCTCTCCCTTCTGCGGCGAGGGCCATCGAGCACACGTAGGCGGCCAGCATGGCACCGCCACCGATCACGCTCACCACGGCCACTCGGACCGCCGGCTCGAAGGCGTCGCCGAACACGATCGGGATCCCGACGTAGGACGCGGCCGCGAGAACGGGGGTGCTCAGCAAGGCAAGAGCGACACCGACCCTCGCGGCCTCCGCCTTCAGCTTCGCCCGCTCCGCTCCCCCGGCGCGGGCGACGAGTGGGAAGAACGACGCCCCCAGTGCCTGTCCCAGAGCGAGCGGGACGGCCGCCACGGTCACCGCGACGGAATACATGCCGGCCTGCGCGGCGCCGAGCAGCGGCAGAACGAGCACCTGGTCGAGTCGGCTCGACGCGGATTCGGCGACGGCGCTGCCCGCGTATCGCACCGCTCCTCTGCTCAGCGAGCCCAGCGGGTGATATGCGCCCCGGACAGAAGTCCTCGTCAGCACCAGCGCCACGCCGAAGGTCCCCACCGTTCCCGCGACATTGGCTGCCAGAACGGTTGCCGTCGTGGCGAGTCCGAGGATCCACCACACCAGCACGAGCGAGACGTAGATCGCCGGGTAGGCAATTCTCACGACGAGGACAGCCCGGTAGCGAAGGTGCGCGATCAGGACGCTGCTGTCGCACATCCAGCTCATGGCCAGAGGGCTGAGGGCCAGACCCACTGTGGCCACGATCCGCGCCGAGTCCTCGAAATCGGCGAACAGGGTCAGCCAGGCGACGATCGCGACGGGCACCGACAGGAACACGCTGAGAGCGCAGAAGACTCGGGCACTGCGCAGTGCCGCCTTGCCGTCCGTCGTCGCCGCCACTCTCCGCACCTCGAGTGGCAATCCGAAGGCAAGGACGATGGGCACGATGAAGAAGAGGGCGATCGCCGCCGCAGTCTCGCCCCTGCCGTCCGGACCGATTGCACGCGCGACGATCGGCGCACTGAGGAGTGCGAGCGCGGCGGCCCCGAGGTTCCCGACCACCAGTTGCACCGGGGAATCCGCGACCACGAGGGTGCGGAGCCGGGCGGACGCCGTCATCGGACGCCGCCTCCGAGGCGGCTGAGGGCAGCGCGGCACTCCACCGGGCCGAGTTCCCAGGGGCGGGAATCGAGGAGTCTCCGACGCTGATCATCCGTCAGCCGCTCGGCGATCTGTCGCGCGGGAGTGCCCACCACGACGGCGAAGTCGGGGACATCCCTGGTGACCACGGCACCCGCACCGACGACGGCTCCGATCCCGATTCGCCGACATCCCGGCAGAATCGTCACGTTGGCGCCAATCCACGATTCGTGCCCGATCTCGCACCCGGTCCGCTCCACGTCGGCGTCGGGTGGAACCAGCCCGAGGGCGGGGTTGTACCAGAACGGGTGCATGCTCAGGGAGTCGACGGGGTGGGCGGCGCCCAGACGGCGCACGTTGGGGCCGATGGACACATACGACCCGATGACGGTGTCTCTGTCTGCCATTCCTGGTTCGAGCAGCGACCCGTAGGAATAGTTGCCCACGCGCACGCCGTAATGCCGGTCGAGGATTGCGCGGAGGGAGAGTGACGTGAACTGTCCGCCTTCACTACGCGTGGCGAGCGCGAGAAACCGTCGCTTCAGGGGCAGCGTGGCGAAGTGTCTGGCCGCGATCCGGCCACACCAGCTCTGCTGCATCTCCGTCGGCACCGTCGATCCACCCATCTTCTCGAACCCCTGTCCCGCTCAACCCGAAATGGTGCGGACGAATGTGCCGGCCGCCGAGCGCAGAGCCGCGACCGGGGTACGGGCCGCGAGTACGACCAGACCGTATCCCGCGTACCGGGGAACTCGCCTTCCACCCGCGATCCGGCCGAGCAACCTGCCCGCCAGGGTCTGTTTGCGTCCGACCTGCAGCGGTTGCACCGGCAGGACGCTGTCGATGTCGATCTCCTCGATGTGCAGTATCCCGCAGCGCTCGGCCTCGAGCAGCAGCTCGTGACCGCGGCGGGTGCGGGCAATCGCGACGGACACACCGTCCGCATCGTCGAAGACCGGATAGCCGCGCTCGTCGCACCGCCAGTAGTCGCCGACGGCGATGTCGGCGTGCCCCCCGGTTCCGTCGACACAGAGCTTGCACCGCCATTGGAGCCGGCGTCCCAGATGCTGCCCCCACGACTCGTCGTACGACAGTTCCCGTACAACCGATTCCGAGCGGACCGCGAACGTTCCCGGCCAGCCGTTGCCGCGGTAGCGCAGCGCGGTGACCGCGTCGGTGGTGAATCCCAGTTCCTCGACCAGGGTGTCGGTCGCCTGCTGGCTGGGGGTACCGGCGCAGAAGAACGAGAGCAGGATCGGATGGTCTGCCTGCGGCGCGCCGATCGCGTCGAAGTATTGCCGTGCGGCCGTCGCCTCGCAGGGTTTGCCGATGAGTGCGTTGTCGGCTGCATCGGATGCCAGGAGCGGGAGGTTGCTGACCGGTGCGTAGCGGGATCCCGCCGCCCGCAACGCCTGATCCTTGGAGACGATCTGGATCGGCACACTGCGAGTCGGACTCGCGCCGGGGCTGCTGCCGATGACCGACCGCGTCCGTCCCGTCTCCACCAGCCACGAAGCGAGTGCCGTGAGAACTCCCCCGCTGCTGCCTGATTCACGTACATCGTCGTCGATTGCCCACGACTTCCACACCGAGACATGGCCGCCGAAGACGGCATGGCCGGTGGCGCCGGACAACTTGGGCGCGCGTACGCGCCTCCCTGGACAGGTGGCCTCGAATAGAGTGCGTTCTTCGCGATCGGCGTCAGGTTCGCTCTCGGCAGTGGTGAAGGACGGGCGCATGTACCCCTCCGTGTCCAGATGCATTTCGATGCGGGAGGACACGAGCGTGCATCCACCGCAACCGGTGCAGTTTCCGTTCACGACCACGCGGCGTACGGCGTCTTCGAGGGTGCGGGTCACGGAGCTCCCACCGACTGCAGAGATGCGACCGCTGCCTCCAGACGTTTCTCGGCGAGGTCGTGGACCCCCTTCAACTGGTCGCCGACGTCGGCGCCCTTCCGCGTCGTGATGACCTCGGCCGTCACTTCGCCCGGGTTCGGCTCCTGCGCGAGGTCGACACTCAGATCCCAGCCGAGGTCGGACATCAGGGGCGCGAACTTGCGCGAGTACGCCCACGGAATGGCCGGTGTGCCCATCGACAACGCGTTCAGGCACGCGTGCATCCGCGCGCCGACGACCCACTCCGCCGAACCCACCGTGCTCCTGACTTCGTCGAGCGTGCGCGGAACGACGACCTCCATTGCGGAACGGAACTCGGCGTCGAGTTCCCGGACGGCCGCCACGTCGTCGTCGAAGCTGACCGCGTCCACGACGTGTGCGAGTAGGCTGACCTGCCGTCCTCCCGAGCGCAACTCGCCGAGCAGGGAACGGACGGAGTTCCGGTAGCCGGCGGAGTCGCCGTGCCGATCCGAGAACCACAGCAGACCCGACACGTTGACCACCACGTCCCGCGATTTCGGGACCTCGTTACGCGGCAATGCGAATACGACGTCCGTCGCACGCGCATCGACGGGCCGACCCAGCGTCGCCGAGTATTCGGCACTGACGTCGTCGCGGGACTGCACGACCGAAGCTCTGTCGAGGCAGTACTTCCCGCCGCGTCGTCCGGCTGTCGTGGTGAACGGACCTATCGTCTGCGGCCCCATCGCGAGGGGAATCCCCAATTTCGCGGCCGACCGGCTGGCATACACCATGAACGCGTGGCGCTTCAGGCCGTAGATGTCGGTGAAACTGTCTCCCGCACCCGAATCGAGGATGACGTCGTATTCGCGGAGTTTCGTCTTGATCGGACCGTTCCGCCTGCCGAAGTCTCGCGCGATCGATCGGGTGGTGAACGAGACAGGGGAGTCGCCGGGCATATAGTTCTGGAACTCGACGACGGTCTCGGGTCCCCAGGCCCGGGTCGCGAGTTCGGCGAGGCCCCGAGCCAGCACCTGCACACCGAAATTGGCCGATCTGGTGTCGGCCCACAATACGAGTACCTTCGTCACGCGGCCGCCCCTGTCAGTTGTGATTGTCGATCGTGGCGGACGCGGCGCGGTTCCGATTCTTGCGGTCTCGTACCGGTGAGAGAGACCATCCCGATGAAGAACCACAGGAGCGCACCGAACTGGGTGATCAGTGCGACTGTGAATAGGGCAGGCACGACGGCTGCCACGCCGATCATCGGCGGCGTCGCGGTCCGGCTGATCACACGGACCGCGAGCCACACCGTTCCGAGTATCGCCGCCGCTGCGATGAAGAGGCCGAAGCTCAGACCCAGCAGCACGAAAGTGCTGTCGATCGATTTGAACCCGCTGAAGTAGGGAATTCCGTCCGATTCGACGTATCCGTTCGCGATTCCCATCGGATTCATCGTCGGGATCAGGCCGTTCAGTTTCGAGCGGTACTGGGCGCTGTCCTCTGCCTCCGAACCTGCCTGTTCGAAGATGCCGACGATCCAAGGACTCGCCAGCGCCGCACCGACTACACCGCCCGCGAGAACGAGCATCCCGCTCCGCGAATCGCTTCTGCCCTTCATGAAGAACAGTGTCAGGAACACGGCGAATGCGGCGCTGATCATGCCCGAACGGCTGAACGACACCACCGCTGCCGCCAGCATCAGCGCGATACACACGACCTTGACGCGAGTCCGGAAGGTCGTGGCGAACACGAGCGGGATCGCGAGTGCGACCGAATTTGCAAGTGCGATGGAGTGTCCGAACGCCCACTCCGAACGGATGATTCCTCCGCGCAACTGGGAATGCCCCCACAGCCGGTACTGCACAGTCGCATTCGTCAGGTCGTAGTACGGGTTCCAGCGCAGGACGAATTCGGCCACCGCACAGACCGCGACGACGGTGAAGAGAACCGTGATGACGCGGTACGTGAACTCGGTGCCCACGCGCTGAACCAGCAGTCGCCCCACCAGGAAGGACAGCAACCATTGCGACAACGCGCTCGTCACGTCGCCGGGGCGCGCCCAGCCGACGACGACGAGAATCGCACAGCACGCGAAGAAGATGAGGATGCACACGTCGATCTTGTTGGGCTCCCACCGGTTGAAGAGCAGCATCGCGCCGAGGACCAGCAGTGACATGAGAGCGGTCGGAGACAGGTAGAAGGGGTCGGTGGCGCCGAACCAGAACGGGACGAAGCACACGACCAGGAGCCACAGCGTCAGCGCGATCCTCGGATGACGGCTGCACAGAACCGAGACCGCGATGCCGGCGAGCACCGCGAGCGTGACGGTCACTCCCACCAGGGATGGCAGGAGCAATGCGAGGACGAGGACGCCTGGCACGAGGCACATCGACGGCGACAACCGGTTCACCGCATTACGTACGGGCATGCTCACGATCGATTACCTCCCCGGCTTCCGTGGCCTTCGGCAGACTCGACGGCACCCGCAGGAGGTCCCGCGCATACCAGGAGAATTTTCGGGATTCCTCCAGCCAGGACCGCCGCCGGGGCCGGTCTTGCACGGCGCGTATGCGATACGCGGCCGACCGAGCGAGCAAACCCCCGCCCACCGCGACCTTCCACGACAGATTCTGGATGCGCGAACGAGAGATCCTCCACTTGTACAAGTCGTACAGATTGACGACCCACGCCGAGTTCGGCCTGCGGTCCCCCGACGGCGCCGAACTCTCGCCGATCGTGTGCACGCCCGACGCCTCGGCGGACATGACGATCCGGTGGCCCGCATCCTGGACACGGAGGCAGTATTCGAGATCCTCCGCGTACATGAACCAGCGAGTGGTCAGCCCGCCCAGTTCGCGCCACAGCTCGGCGTGTGTCATCAGGCAGGCCCCGGAAACCCAGTCGACGTCCCTGCTGACGAACGAATTCCGCTTCAGAAGGTAGAGACCCTCCACAGCCCCCGACGTCGAGGACAGTCGCGACAAGCCATAGTAGTGACAGAAGACGCGCCACAGGTCCGGCCGGCGACCGCCCTCCCGGATGGTGAGGCGATCGCCCGGCTTCTCCAGAACGGGGGCGGCGATGCCTGCCCCGTCGTCGAGAACCCCGCTGAGCGCGCGCACGTCGGCGGGGTCGATGCGAGCATCGGGATTGAGCAGCAGTAGATGCCCACCACGCGCCTGCGCCGCGGCCGCATTCACCCCTCGCGCGAAGCCGAGATTCTCGAAACTACGGACGACCCGCGCACGGGGTGCGACGCGGCCCACCGTGTCGAGGGTGCCGTCGTGGGAGTCGTTGTCGAGGACGACGATCTCGATATCGGGTTCGTCGGCCAGCGGTTGGAGACACCGGCCGATCACAGCGGCACTGTTGTACGTGACCACCAGCACCGATACGCGAACTCTGTGTTCCTCACTCATGCCGTCCTACCGCCCTCTTCGCGGCGGGTCCCGACTATCCGGGCAGGTGAACCGACGGCCACACTTCCCGGAGGGAGATCGCCCGTCACCACGGACCCCGCGCCGACAACCGAACCGTCGCCGATGGTGACCCCGGCGACGACGACCACGCCGGCTCCGAGCCAGCAGTCGTCGCCGACGGTCACGGGCAATCTCTGTTCGCCTTGAAGCCGGATGGGCGTGTCCTCGTCGGAATACACATGGTTCTCGCTGACGATCACCACATTCGGCCCCAAGAGGCAGTCGCGTCCGATCACGACGCCGCCCTGACCCCAGACGGTGTTGTACATGCCTACCGCGGTCCGGTCGCCGATCACGACCCCGGTCCCTGGGTTCGCGATCACCCCCGATGCTGCGATGGTTGCGCCTCGACCCACGGTGACGTTGTCGCCGAGGTCGATTCCGTTCCGGGAGAATGCGTCGACCCGGACGTCGTCACCGAGGCAGACGCCCTTGCCTACCCGGAGGAACGCTGCACCGGTCACCGTCACGCGCCGTCCACGGAAGTGCGGGGTGGACGCTCCCGCATAGCGTGCCCCCAGCACCAGACCGCGTGCCGCCTCGATTCCCTTGCGCAGCGCGAATCCCGCGACGACCGTCGCGGGGACGTCCGCTGGAAGTTCCCGTCCGCGCAGGTGCAGGTACGCGTTGCCGAGCAGTGTCACAGTCATCGTGTCGCACCGCCGATCGAGTGGGAGACATGACGCAGTTCTTCGCGCAGCACTCGAATCACTTCCGGCCAGTCGTTGTCTGCCGATTCCCGGGAAGCGGTCGATCGCCGATCCTCCGGTCCGGCCTTCGCGAGCGCCGCCATGGCGGCCGCGATCCGGCCCTCGTCGAGTGGGTCGACGTAAGTGGCGTTTGCTCCGAGTGTTTCGCGGAACACGTCCAGGTCACTGACGAGGACACGGGCGCCGAAGGCACGTGCCTCCACCGGTGGGAGCCCGAACCCTTCGCCCAGCGACAGGCAGCAGAAGTAGTCGCAATTCTCGTAGAGCCACCGCAGTTCGCCCTCGGACAGCCGTCCGGTGAAGATCACGCTGCCGTCGTCGACGGCGGCGCGAGTGGACGGTGGAATCGGTGCGTTCTTTCCGGAGGCTTCACCGACCACGACCAAGGGGTACTCCGGGGTGATCAGCCCCGAGCCGACACCCGCGTCGATGATGCGCTGGACGTTCTTGCGCACATTGAGTCGTCCCACCGTGAGAACGAATTCGACGATGGTCGAGGCGACGGGCGGTGCTACCGGCTCGACGGAGAGCAGTCCGCGTGCAACGCCGAGGCCGGAGGTCGCGACCCGCCCGAGTTCCGGGTTGTGGGAACGGATCCGCATCCGTTCCGCCCCGGAGGACGTGACGACGGAACCCGCGCGGCGGGCGAGCCTCGGGATGAGGGAGAGGTAGGCGCGTTCGACCCGCGTGAACCATTCCGGGTTGGACTGGAACAGTACGTCGTGGACGTACACAACGGACGGCGATCCCACCGGGGAGAAGTTCTGCGCCAGCACTGCATCGACGTTGCCGATCTTGCGTGCGACGAACGGCAGTTCCACGCTGTTGATCAGGGGGTGCACTCTCGAGCGAGTAGGAACGATGCGGACCCCTTCCGGGACAGTCGCTCTCGCCGAGTCGACCCGGTCGGCAGGAACGGCGAGAAACAACTCGTCTCCCGGATAGGACTGCGCCCATTGACCGATGGCCTCCCGTAGAACCAGTCGGCCGGAGGGCGGTCCGTCGACCCACCAGTATCCGTCGAGCAACACCCGCATGTCAGTACGCGCCGTCACTCGCCACCACAGCCCTCAAGGTCTTCGCAATGATCAGCATGTCGCCCACCATCGACCAATTCTCCACGTACGACAAGTCGAGCCGCACCGATTCCTCCCACGACAGGTCCGAGCGGCCACTCACCTGCCACAGGCCGGTGACGCCCGGCTTGACCAGAAGCCTGCGGTGAACGTCGCCGTCGTACGCCTCCACCTCCCGGTGCAGCGGGGGGCGCGGGCCGACGATACTCATCTCCCGTCGCAGCACGTTGATGAATTGCGGCAGTTCGTCGATGCTGAACCGGCGGAGCACGCGTCCGACCCGCGTCACACGGGGGTCCTCACGCAGTTTGAACAGCACCCCGGCACCCTCGTTGCGGTCCATGAGCGACGCCACCTGCGTGTCCGCGTTCTGCACCATCGAGCGAAACTTCAACATCTGGAACGGCTTCCCGTCGAGGCCCATCCGTTCGGACCGGTAGAATACCGGCCCCCTGCTGGTCAGCTTGACCGCCAGCGCTGCAGCGAGCATCACGGGAGTGACCAGGACGAGCGCGAACACGGCGAAGGCGATGTCGAACGACGTCTTCCCGAACTTGCTCGCGCCGTGGTAGCTCGGCTTCTCGACATGGATCAGCGGCAGACCGGCCACCGGCCGAATCTCCAGGCGTGGCCCCGACACATCCATCATTCCCGGCGCGACGACGAGATCGACCTCGTGGTTCTCGAGATCCCACACCATCTGCCGCAACCCGTGATGCCCGAGATGCTCGGTGGCCGTGACCGCTACGGTGTCTGCGCCGGATTCGCGCAACGCTTCCACCACATCGTTTTCACTACCCAGGACCGGGATGGCCCGGCCGCTCACCGTGATGTGCTCGTCGAATCGGCGGGGATGACCTGGAATACATGCTCCCACCACGAGAAAGCCGTCCGCGGTGCCGCGATCGAAGGACTCGGCGAGGCTGCGCACCGAGTGGTGGGCACCGACAGCGAGAACCGACGTCCGGAAGTGTCCATGCGCCCGCTTGTACGACACCACCCGACGCCACATCCACCTGCTGACCAGCAGTCCCACCAATCCGGCGGGAAGTGCGATCGCGAGATAGAGGCGGGCGAGATCGAGCCGCGCGAGCAGCGCTGCGATAGCGATGATCCCGAACAGGCGCATGGTGGCCGTCGCGATCCGCCGGTATTCCTCCGGTCCGCTGCCGATCACCCGGGGTGAGCGGGCGTGGAACACGGTGAGCATTCCCAGCCACATGGCGATCAAGGCTATGGAAATGAGTGTGTAGCTGACGTTGTCGAGGGACTGCGAGTGCACCAGAGCATCGGAGGCTCCGAATCTCCACCACTGTGCCGTGGCGACCGCGGCCGTGACGACCAGCGCGTCGGTGACCGCAAGGCGCCGGATATAGGCGGTCTGCCAGCGACGGCGAACGACGCCGTGTGCGTCCCCGACCACGTGGGGACCCGAGTTCGAGGCATGTGCGTCCACCGCGCTACGAACGGTCGAACTGGACGCCATCGTTGCTTCGCCTCCGGATCAAGCTCTCGGGATTCGGAACTTGCATGTGGTGTTCATCGGGTGTTGTTGCCGTGATGATGATTGCAGACCGGCCAGTCTCATGCTCACTCTGTGGCGATCTTCACCACGTCCGCGCGAATACCCGCGAGTAGCAACAACTTCTGATCCACCAGCCATCTCACGGTGAATTAGTGAACGAGCCGACCTCGCGCTCCGATATCGCACGAGAAACCAGCGCCATATCCAGTTTTCGGATCATTGTGGTACCGTCGTCGCGCGATATCGCTGCGTACCAATCCACTTCCCCGCGCGGTTTCGTCACCGTTGGACGAATTCCGTTCGCCGGCCGTGTCGCCGTGCCCCCTGTAGCGTCAGGCACGACCGTCCCATTCGCCGCAGCTCTGGGCTCGACGGAGTCGGCCAACCCGAACACCGCGGCCGCAAGCAGCAGCGCCGTCGTGCGACGTCCCGTCATCAGTGTCAGAGTGCCAGGTTCTCGCCTCCCCGGCACACCGAACCTTCGCTGTGCGACAGTGGTCCGATGAGCCCCGTGGTGACGATCGACGAGTTGGCGGAATCGTTGAGCAGCGACGCTCCGCAGGTCCTTCTCGACGTGCGGTGGGCGCTCGGCGACGCCGAAGGCAGGCAGCACTATCTCGACGCGCACATTCCCGGTGCCGTGTTCGTCGACCTGGACACCGAACTGGCCGCGCCGGGATCTCCGGAACTGGGCCGGCATCCGCTGCCGACGCTGCCGGACCTCCAGGACGCCGCGCGCCGGTGGGGTGTCCGGGAGGGCGGTCCTGTCGTGGTCTACGACGCCACCGGGAACCTTGCCGCCGCGCGGGCGTGGTGGCTGCTGCGCTGGGCCGGAGTTGCCGACGTGACGATGCTCGACGGTGGACTCGGCGCGTGGACGTCGGCGGGCCACCCCGTCCGATCCGGTGACGAGCACCCACGATTCCCGGGTGACGTCGTGCTGACTGGAGGCCACCTGCCGACGCTGACCGCGGACGAGGCCGCCGACTTCGCCGCCGGCGGCTGCCTTCTCGATGCCCGTGCCGCCGAGCGGTATTCCGGCGAGACCGAACCCATCGATCCCCGCGCAGGGCACATTCCCGGCGCTCACAGCGCCCCGACGTCCGAGAATCTCGGGCCCGACGGACGGTTCGCGCCTGCCGAGGCGCTGCGCGCACGGTTCGCCGCGGTCGGCGCGGAACCCGGACGTCCCGTCGGCGTCTATTGCGGATCGGGTGTGACAGCGGCCCACCAGGTCGCAGCACTCGCGCTCGCCGGCGTCGACGCCGCCCTGTATCCGGGGTCCTGGTCGCAGTGGTCGTCCGATCCCGGGCGTCCGGTCGCCACCGGGCCCGAGCCGTTCTGACCGCGAGTCACGCCGTCTGACCGACCTGCTCCGCGTCGTGGGCCGGATAGGCGTGGATCAGGGCGGTGTTCAACTTCGGGACCGCATGGGTGAGTGCGTGTTCGGCGGTGTGCGCCACACGGTGTGCGTCGCGCAGGCTGGTCGACGGATCGACGTCGAGTTCGGCGTCGGCATGCAGGTGGTGCCCGATCCACCGCATCTTCACGCTCCGCACCTCGACCACCCCCGGTTCGGCGGCGAGGGCCCGTTCGGCGGCATCGACCAGTTCCGGGTCGACGCCGTCCATGAGCCGCCGGAACACGTCGCGGGCGGCGGTCCGCAGCATGAGCAGGATCGCGGCCGTGATGACCAGGCCCACCACCGGGTCGGCGAGCGGAAGCCCGACCGCGACACCGCCTGCGCCCAGCACCACGGCGAGGGAGGTGAATCCGTCGGTCCGTGCGTGCAGGCCGTCGGCGACGAGCGCGGCAGAGCCGATCCGCCTGCCGACGCGGATGCGATACAGCGCCACCCATTCGTTGCCGGCGAAACCGATGACACCGGCGAGGGCCACCCACCCGAGGTGGTCGATGGGCACGGGATCGAGGAGGCGGCGGGTCGCCTCCACACCCGCGACGACCGCGGACAACGCGATCATCACCACGACGAACAACCCGGCGAGGTCTTCGGCCCGGCCGTAGCCGTACGTGAATCGGCGGGTGGCCGCCCGCCGTCCGAGGGCGAACGCGATCCACAGCGGCACCGCCGTCAGCGCGTCGGAGAAGTTGTGCACGGTGTCGGCGGCGAGAGCGACGGAACCGGACAGCCCCACCACGATCACCTGGGCCAGGGCGGTGACGCCCAGCACCACCAGGCTGATCTTCACCGCCCGGATCCCGATCTCGCTCGCCTCGAGTGCGTCGTCGACGCTGTCCGCGGAGTCGTGGCTGTGCGGGGCGAAGATCTCGCGGATCGCCCCGCGGACACCGCCCGAATGCCGGTGGCCGTGGCCGTGCCCGTGGGAATGTTCGTGGCCGGTCACGAGCCGCCTCCCTCCGCGGCGAGTTCCGGGTCCTCGTGGATGACCTGCAGGTCGCCGGCGGCGCGGTGGTGTCCCGGGATGCCGGGGCCCGCGTGTTCGGCGTTGAACACGGCGTCGGTGACCAGCTGCTGCACGTGCTCGTTGGCGACGCTGTAGTAGATGGACGTCCCCTCCCTCCGCGTGCGCACCAGCCGCGCCATCCGGAGCTTCGCGAGGTGCTGCGAGACGGACGGCGCCGGCTTTCCCACCCGTTCGGCCAGCTCGTTCACCGACAGCTCGCCTCCCACCAGTTGCCAGAGCAGCTGGACCCGGGTGGCGTCGGCGAGCATGCGGAAGACCTCGACTACCAGCCCGACCTGGTCTTCGTCGAGCCGGCGCCGACAAGCGCGCATATCTGCATTCATACGCAGATAATAGGTCACTTCGTTTTGTGATGCACCAGACACCGAAATGACTTACTTGCTTGCACTAACGATGTATATAGTTGCTTGCATCAAGTAAGTCGTCCTTCAGGGGTTGCCATGTCCGTCTCGTCAGTGCCTTCCGTGTCGTCCGTATCTCTCGGCACCACCGAAGCGCTCATCGACGAGGTCTTCCTCTTCGGCCGCGTGCTTCGCGACGCCCTGGTGTCGGAAGGTGACGGTCACATCCCGCGCGCGTTGACAGGGGTCCTCCTCGTTCTCGCCGCCCGGAGGGAATGCCGGCAGAACGAACTCGCCACCGAGCTGTGTGTCAGCCAGTCCTCACTCAGTCGCCAGATCACCGATCTGGTGGACGTCGGCTACGTCACCCGGCACTCGGACCCCGCCGACGGACGCGCATTCCGAATACGCGTGTCGCCGGAGGGAATGGCGTACGTCAAGCACGTGAGAACACAGCGAGCCGCACGAATGCAGAAGTTGATGACCGGATGGAACGAGACCGAGGCAGCGATTGCCCTCGAGTCCATCCGGCACCTGAAGGAAACACTCTTCGATCCAGAACACCGGATCGTCACGAGCTCGAACCCGATTGGAACACAAAGCGTATGACCGAAACACAGACTCGGCCGCCGGTTGAAGAAACGACGGCCATGACGCACCGCCAAATCCTCGAAGCCCTCACGGGCCTGCTCGCGGCACTGTTCACCGCGCTGCTGAGCAGCACGATCGTCGCCACCGCCCTCCCCACGATCATCGGTGACCTGAAGGGCACACAGACCGCGTACGCCTGGGTCATCACCAGCGCGTTGCTCGCCAACGCCGCCTCCACCCCGATCTGGGGCAAGCTCGCCGACCTGTTCAACAAGAAGGTCCTCGTCCAGAGTGCGATCGTCATCTTCGTCATCGGTTCGGTGATCGCCGGCTTCGCGCACAACGTGCCGATCCTGCTGACCGCGCGTGTCATCCAGGGCATCGGCATGGGTGGCCTGACGGCGCTCGTCGTCGCCATCATCGGCACCATCGTCGCTCCCCGTGAGCGCGGCCGCTACTCCGGTTACATGGGTGCCGTCATGGCCGTGTCGATGTCGGGTGGCCCGATCCTCGGCGGCGTCATCGTCGACAGCCCCCTCGGCTGGCGCTGGTGCTTCTTCGTGTGCGTGCCGCTCGCCGTCATCGCACTGTTCCTGCTGCAGCGCACGCTGCACCTCGCGACCGAGAAGAAGGACGACGTCTCCATCGACTGGCTCGGCGCCCTGCTGCTGACCGCCGGTGTGTCCATCCTGCTGATCTGGGTCTCGTTCGCCGGTAAGGCGGGCTACTACGAGTGGTTCTCCCGCGAGACGGTCATGTACGTCGGATCGGGTGTGCTGCTGCTGGCCGCGACGATCCTCGTCGAGGCCAAGGCCAAGTCGCCGATCATCCCGCTCAAGATCGTCACCGAGAAGACCACCGGACTCGCCATCATCGCGTCCGTCGCCGTCGGTGTCGGAATGTTCGGCTCCACCACGTTCCTCGGCCAGTACTTCCAGACCTCGCGTGGCTACACCCCCACCATGGCCGGAGTGCTCACCATCCCGATGGTCGCAGGCATGCTCCTCGGCACGGTCGGATCCGGACAGCTCATCACCCGCTTCGGCAAGTGGAAGCCGTTCGTCGTCGGCGGCGCCGTCTTGATGATCGTCGGCTTCGGATTGCTCGGCACCATCGATCACGAGACCAGCCTCACCCTGGTCGGCGCGTACATCGCGATCATCGGTCTCGGCATGGGCATGCTGATGCAGAACCTGGTCCTCGCGGTGCAGAACACCGTCAGCGTCCAGAACATCGGTGCGGCATCCAGCTCGGTTGCCTTCTTCCGGACCTTCGGTGGCGCGATCGGCGTCTCGGTTCTCGGTTCGGTGCTGGCCACCCGCGTCGCCGACCTGTCGGCCGACGGTTTCGCGAAGCTCGGCATCCCCGCCGGGTCGAGCAGCGGTGGCGGAAGCCTGGACCTGACGTCCATGCCCGCTCCCGTGCAGGGTGTCATCCGTGCCGCATACGGAGACGCGACCGGCCGGATCTTCCTGATCGCCGCCGTCGTCGCCGTCATCACCCTGATCGCCGTCATACTGCTGCCCAACCGCCCGCTGCGTCGCACCATCGACCTGTCGAGCGAGCAGGAGCCCGTCCAGGAACCCGAGTACGCCCCCGTCCCGGAGTACGCACTCGAGCCCGACACGGCGCCGATCCAGTCGTCCGAGGTCCGCGGCGGCAGGCACGAGGCCCCCGCCGATCAGCGGCAGCCCTTCGCAGGGTTGAGCGCCGACGCCCGGGACCGTCTCCTGTCCATGCTGCTGCCGCAGCCGGAGCGGACGCTGGAAGCGATCGACGAAGCGGAGAAGATCCGCGACGAGGTCAACCGCCTGCGTAACGACCTCAACGCCAAGCTCGTCGAATTCGACGCGGTCTGGGATCGCCTGCGCGAGCTGGGACTGAGCGAAGAGCAGGTGGCCGGCGTCCTCGGCGGCGGCCACGTGGCGGACACCGGCAACGGTGCCCTCATCCGCTGAATGAGATGATCGTTCAGTTCCACGACGCCGTCGGCCCGCCCACGTATCCCCCTCTACGTGGGCGGGCCGGCGGCGTGATCGCTCAATTGACCCGGTTCACGCTGGTGGGTACGTCGAGCAATGTGCTCTACGCTCTCGCGTTCTTCACCCTCGACATGTACGGGTCGTTCGTCGCCAACCTGGTCGGCGTGGTGACCAGTTCGATGTTGGCCAACGAACTCCACCGGCGGCTCACCTTCCGCGCCGTCGACCGCGTCCGCTGGTTCGTCGCGCAGTGGGAGGGCGGAACCCTCGCGCTGCTCGGCCTGGCCGTCAGCTCGCTCGCGCTCGCCCTCCTGCACATGCTCTTCCCCGGCGCCGACGGCCCGGCGCAGGTCGCGCTCGTCATTGCCGTCAGCGCCGTCGTCGGCGGGCTGCGGTTCCTCGCGCTCCGTGGGTGGGTCTTCGCCCTGTGAGTACTTGTTAACCGCCCGCGGTTAACAAGTACTCACAGGGGACGGTGCCACGGGCCCCTGATCGCCAGCGTCAGCCCCGGCGACTGGATGTTCGCGAACAGGATCCTCCCGTCCGCGCTGAATGCCGGACCGCAAAATTCGCTGTCGTTCAACTCGTTCCGAGCCATCACGAACGGCTCACCCTCCGCCGTGACGCCCACGAGGTGGCTGATTCCTTCGCCGTCCTCGGCGAGGATCACGCCGCCGTACGGCGACACGGTGATGTTGTCGGGGCCGTCGTAGTTTCCGGTGTCGACTGCGGGATCGGGATTGACACCGAACAGGGTCTTCAGCGTGACCGTCTGCTTCGCCGGGTCGTAGAACCACACCTGGCCGTCGTGCTCGGCGACGCTGCCGTCGCTGGTCCGTGCGTAACTCGCGACGAAGTAGGCGCCGCCGTCGCCCCACCACTGTCCCTCCAGCTTGCGGCTGCGGGTGACGACGTCGTTCCCGAACTGCTCGCGCACCGACGTGCTCGTCGCGTCACGGTCCGGCACTCCGACCCACTGCACGGTGTACACGGTGCCGGGCTCGATGGCCTGCGACAGGTCGGGGACGTGGGTTCCGCCCTGGAAGCACGCCATCGCCTGGAGGGCACCCGCGGTGTCGCCGCCCGGAGACTGCGCGAGTTCACGCAGCGCGTTCGGCCCGCCCCGGAAACCCTGTGGCGGCGTCCACCGGTAGTACAGGCCGTTCGGCCCGGACGCGTCCTCCGTGAGATATATGGTGCTCGACGCCGGATCCACCGCCACGGCCTCGTGCGCGTACCGGCCGAGGAACTTCAGCGGCACAGGACTTTTACCCCTGTTCGCGTCCTGACTCGCCGGGTCCACCTCGAAGACGTAACCGTGGTCGAGCAGGAACCCGTCCTCCCCCGCGCGAGCCTCCGTCTCCTCGCACGTCAACCACGTTCCCCACGGGGTGATGCCGCCCGCGCAGTTGTTCACGGTGCCCGCGACGCTGACGTACTGGCCCTGCCGTGCCCCGTCGGCGCCGACCGCGGTCGTGGTCGTGCCGCCGCGCGCGCCCGTGTCGTACGTCAATCCGTCGAGAGCGGGCACGCCGAACGGTTCGTCGCTGCCGATCTCGTGATTGGTGACGAGTGTGGAACCGCCGGGTCGCGCGAACACCCCGATGGCGTCGGGATCGCTCGGCACCGGTACGCCACCGTCCAACTGCGTCTCACCCGACCGGGCGACGACGGTGTACGAAAAACCTACGGGGAGCGAGAGAATGCGGTTCGGGTCCGGCACGAGCGGTCCGTAGCCGATCGCCTGTCCCGGTGCTGCGGACGCGAACGCCGGCCGGACGAGGGCTTCGACGCTTCCGGCGAGTGCCACACCGAGGCCGGTGAGCGCGGTGCGACCGAGGAATCCGCGGCGGTTGAGTGGTGCAGTGGACACTGTCTGAAACCTCCATGGTGACGAACCGGGACCTCCGGACGGTAGGTACCGCGTTGCCCTGCTTCGTGGACGCACCGTGGCGGGCGCATGAACCGGACGAGAACTTCCCCCTGTGAGTACTTGTTAACCGCCGGCGGTTAACAAGTACTCACAGGCGTTGACATGTGACCAAATGGTCACCTATTGTCGATTCATGGACGACGATCACGTCTTCAAGGCGCTGGCCGATTCCACCCGGCGCCTGATACTCGACCGATTGTTCGCCCAGGACGGTCAGACGCTCACCGAACTCGAGTCGCAGGTCGAGATGACGCGATTCGGGGTCATGAAGCATCTGCGTGTGCTCGAAGACGCGGGACTCGTCGTCACACGCCGCTCCGGCCGGGAAAAACTTCACTACCTCAATCCTGTGCCGATACAGCTGATCCACAACCGGTGGATCGACAAGTACACCGAGCGTCACACGAGTGCGCTCGCTCAGCTGAAAGCCGAACTGGAGGAAGAGAAATGACTACCGCCGACGCATTCCAGGTCTACGCCGTCTACATCAAGGCGACACCGGAGGCCATCTGGGACGCCATCACCAAACCCGAGTGGTCGCAGCAGTACGGTTACGGCGGCCTCGTCGACTACGACCTCCGCGCGGGCGGCGCCTTCCGCTCACGCGCAGACGACGCGATGAAGGAATACCCGGGCGTGCCCGACGTGATCGTCGACGGCGAGGTGATCGAATCCGATCCGCCGAAGAAGCTGGTCCAGACGTGGCGCATGCTGATGGACGCCGACAACGTGGAGGGTTTCACCACTCTCACCTACGAGATCGTGCAGTCGAGCCGGCCCGGAGTCGCGAAACTGACTGTCACACACGACCTCACCAACGCACCGGGCCTGGCCGAGATCGTCGCGGGCAGGCGCGAGTCCGAGGGCGCGGGCGGCGGCTGGAACGAGGTGCTCAGCGGAATGAAGACCCTGCTCGAGACGGGGCAGCCGATGGTGAACTGGGGCTGAGCGCGGGGGTCGGCGGGCGCGAGGGCCCGACATCTGTCGGACGGCCGCAGTAAGCTCCAACCATGACGGCTGCGCAGTCGCTCGACGGGGATTTCCTCGCACTCGCCGACCCTTACCGGCGCGAGTTGCTCGCCCATTGTTATCGCATGATGGGCTCACTTCACGACGCCGAAGACCAGATGCAGGAGACGTTCATCCGGGCCTGGCGGGGGTACGACGGCTACCAGCAGCAGGCGTCGCTGCGGACGTGGCTGTACAAGATCGCCACCAATACGTGCCTGACGGCCCTGCAGAGCAAATCGAAGCGTCCGCTGCCGAGCGGGCTGGGCGCTCCCGACTCCGACCCGACGGCCGACCTCGTCGAGCGACACGAGGTGCCGTGGCTCGGACCGCTCCCCAACCGTCTCATCGACGACGACGCGAACGATCCCGCCACGGTCGTGACGTCGCGCGAGTCGGTACGGCTGGCGTTCATCGCCGCCCTTCAGCATCTTCCTGCACGTCAGCGCGCCGTTCTCGTCCTCCGCGACGTGTTGCAGTGGAAGGCGTCGGAGGTCGCGGCGGCTCTCGGCACCACCACGACGGCGGTCAACAGCTTGCTGCAGCGCGCACGCGCGCAACTCGAACTGGCCACACCGACGGCCGACTCTCTCGTCGAACCGGAATCCCCCGAGGAACGCGAGCTCCTCGACCGCTACGTCGCCGCGTTCGAGGACTACGACATCGACGCGATCGTCGAACTGTTCACCAAGGACGCGGTCTGGGAAATGCCCCCGTTCGACGGCTGGTATCGCGGGGGCGTGTCGATCGGCACCCTGATCAGCGGAAACTGTCCGGCCAAGGGGCCGGGCGACATGCGCCTGGTGCCCACCGCGGCCAACGGACAGCCGGCCCTCGGCCTGTACATGCGCGGGGAGGACGGCGTCCACCGTCCGTTCCAGCTCCATGTCCTGGATGTCACGGCTGACGGGGTCTCCCATGTCGTCTGCTTCTTCGACGTCGATCTGTTCGAGAAGTTCGGACTATCGGAGACCCCGCCCGCCTGACCCCTACGCCGGCACGGCGGCCGGATCCATCCACATGACCTCCCAGACGTGACCGTCCAGGTCGCGGAACGCGCGTCCGTACATGAAGCCTTCGTCCTGGAGCTTGCCCCACGACGTCCCGCCGGAGGCGAGGGCCTTGTCGACGAAGCTGTCGACCTCTTCGCGGCTGTCGGCCGAGATACACATCAGGGCCTCGACGGACTTCGACGTGTCACAGATGCCGCCCTCGATGAAGTCCTTGAACCGGGACTCGACGAGGAGCATCACGGACGTGTACTCGTTGATGACCATGGCGGTGCAGGAGTCGTCGCTGAACGTGGAGTTGAACTCGAAGCCGAGTCCGCCGAAGAACGTCTTGGTCGCGTCGAGGTTCTTGATCGGCAGGTTCACGAAGAGCATCCGGGACATGTGATTCTCCTTCTCGGGTTCCGCCCAGTGCGGAAGGTCATCGGTACAGACCGCAGCGGTGCGCAAAACTCATCGGTCACCGCCCGCCCGATCCTCTCAGCTCTCGGCGAGGTCGAGGAACGAGCCGATCATGATCCGTCCGGCCGCCTCCACGTCGTCCAGGTGCTCGCCCGACGGGGCGGTGCCCGGCGGCCCTGCATCACCGGCAGCTGCGCGCGGGTCAGTTCGACGTGGAACTGCAAGCCGTACGCGCGGCGGCCGATCGCGAAAGCCTGATTCTCGTAGAGGTGACTGCTCGCCAGCCGGACCGCGCCGCCGGGGAGGTCGAACGTGTCGCCGTGCCAGTGGACGACGGGCACCTCGGCACCGACCGAACCGAACACGGGATCGCGCGTTCCGTCCTCGGACACCGTGACCGTCCCGGCACCGTTCTCCGGGGTCGGCCCCCGGCGGATCGCGCTGCCGAACGAGGCGGCGAGAAGCTGAGCGCCGAGGCAGATTCCCAGCATCGGGAGTCCGGCGCCCACAATTTCTTTGATGAAGTTTCGCTCTCGCGGAAGTTGCGGGCGGGTAACGTCATCTCGGGCGCCCATCGGACCGCCCATCACCACGAGGCCGCCGATGTCGTGAACGGCCGGGAGTTCCGACGCTCGGTACATCGGGTACTCGGTGTAGCGAATTCCCCGCTCCGCCAGCAAAGTACCGACGAGCGCCAGTCCTTCGAACGACACGTGCTTGACAACCGCCCATGGCTTGTTCATGCCACAATTCTTACCGAGTAGGGACTTTCGGCCCTATGCAGGCCTGGATTCGTGAATTCCGCACTGAGTGCACAAAATTCGGATGTTCACACGGAGTTCACGTTCGGTGTACACCACCCGAATGACACCCTCCCAACTGGACGCTTGTCTAGTGGCATGGCTCACGCGAAACCTGTAGAAATACGAGCGTCACTCTTTCGTGACCCGTCCCATATCAATTAGTTATCCGGTGGTGGTCCCTGACAAAAGGAACGTCACCATCTCCCGTTACCTCAGACCACAGACGAGCCCTCCCGCGATCCGGGAAGTCGTCTTCGGGATGGAAAGGGCCTCAGATGCCGCTCCCCATGTCCCCTCTCGACTCGATGTTCCTTCTCGGTGAGTCCCGTGAGCACCCGATGCATGTCGGCGGCGTGGAGATCTTCCAGCTCCCGGAAGGCGCCGACACGTATGACATGCGCGCGATGCTCGACCGCGCGCTCGCCGACGGCGACGGGATCGTCACGCCCCGGCTCGCCAAGCGAGCCCACCGGTCCTTCTCGACGCTCGGTCAGTGGAGCTGGGAGACCGTCGACGACATCGACCTCGGCCACCACATCCGGCACGACGCGCTGCCCGCCCCCGGAGGCGAGGCCGAGCTGATGGCACTGTGCTCGCGGCTGCACGGATCGCTGCTCGACCGCAGCCGCCCGCTGTGGGAGATGCATCTGATCGAGGGACTGAGCGACGGACGGTTCGCCGTCTACACCAAGATCCACCACGCGGTCGCCGACGGCGTCACCGCGATGAAGATGCTGCGCAACGCGCTCAGCGAGAACTCGGAGGATCGGGACGTGCCGGCTCCGTGGCAGCCGCGCGGCCCGCGACCGCAGCGGACGCCGTCGAAGGGGTTCAGCCTGTCGGGTCTGGCCGGTTCCACGTTCCGCACCGCCCGCGACACCGTCGGTGAGGTCGCCGGGCTCGTGCCCGCGCTCGCCGGCACCGTGTCCCGGGCCTTCCGCGACCAGGGCGGCCCGCTCGCCCTGTCCGCACCGAAGACCCCGTTCAACGTGCCGATCACCGGTGCCCGCCAGTTCGCGGCGCAGTCGTGGCCGCTCGAACGTCTCCGGCTCGTCGCCAAGCTGTCCGACAGCACCATCAACGACGTCGTGCTCGCGATGTCCTCCGGGGCACTCCGCAGTTACCTCGAGGATCAGAATGAGCTGCCCGCCGAGCCGCTGATCGCGATGGTGCCGGTGTCGCTGAAGAGTCAGCGCGAGGCGTCGAACGGCAACAACATCGGGGTGCTCATGTGCAACCTCGGCACCCACCTCCCCGAACCGGCGGATCGCCTCGACACCATCCGGACGTCCATGCGCGAGGGCAAGGAGGCGTACGAGACGATGAGCGCCACGCAGATCCTCGCCATGAGCGCTCTCGGTGCGGCGCCGATCGGCGCGAGCATGCTGTTCGGGCACAACTCGCGGGTGCGCCCGCCGTTCAACCTCATCATCTCCAACGTTCCGGGCCCCAGTTCACCGCTGTACTGGAACGGGGCGCGGCTCGACGCCATCTACCCGCTGTCGGTGCCCGTCGACGGCCAGGGCCTGAACATCACCTGCACCAGCAACGACGACATCATCTCGTTCGGGGTCACCGGCTGCCGCAGCGCGGTGCCCGACCTGAAGTCGATCCCCGCCCGGCTGGGACACGAACTGCGCGCCCTCGAGCGCGCGGTCGGAATCTGATCCTAGGGACTCTTACGGTCGCTGTGCCCGAGGTGGCGGTCGGGCGCCACCCGGTCCCGGACCAGTTGCTTGAGCACGGTGATGTCGGGGAAGCCGCCCTGCTCCTTGCGGTCCCAGATCAGTTCGTCGTCGACGGTGATGCGGAAGATCCCGCCGGTGCCGGGGACGAGCGCGACCTCGCCGAGTTCCTGCCCGAACGTGCCGAGTAGTTCCTGCGCCATCCACGCTGCGCGCAACAGCCACTGGCACTGGGTGCAGTAGGTGATCGCGACCCGGCCGTCTGTGCTGCTCGTCGTCATCGTGCCAGGTTAGCCGAAGGTGCTCCCCCGCTTGCTGTTCGAGTTGCACGGAGGACACCTGTTCGTCATGCGGACGTCAGCATCGTGAGGCAGACTGTCGATCGCCATGCTGTGCCACCTCGACGAAAGGAAGCCGCCATGTCCACCGCGCTCGAAGAATCGCGTCGCCACGCCATCGAGCTGACCAACGAGAAGATCCAGGCCGTCAAGGACTTCTTCACCAACATCTTCCGCCTGGACACCACGCACCGCACCGAGGCCTGAACTCGCGGGGAGGCCTTCGCCGAGAAGGCCTCCCTGTCTTCACCGGATCGTCTCGAAGAACTGCACGACCTCCGCGGTGCGGAAGTGGTCTTCCGAGACGTGCGGGCCGCTCACCTCGACGAACTCGACGGCGTCCGAGCCCCGGCGGAGCATCTCGACCCACGGGCCCGTGACGCCGGCAATGTTCGCCACCTCGTCCTCCCGCGACGCGTACACCCGAATCGGCACTCCGACATAGTCTCCCGGCTCGTGCCGGACGGCGTCCCAGCGCTCGGTCTTCGGTTCGAGGTCGTGCCCGTCCGCGGACAAGCGGAAGGCGTCCCGCACGGTGTCGCGTCCGTGTTCGCCCCGCTCCCACACCGCGCGCAGCGACAATGATGGCGCGATGAAGACCGCGCCGTCCCACGCGACCTCGTGTAGGCGCACGGCGTTGGCGGCGGCGTTACCGCCCATCGATTCGCCGATCAGGAACCGACGTGTCACCGGCCACCGGTGCGACACCCACTCGTCCAGTGCGACCACGGCGTCCTGCGCCAGGCGGTTTCCCCACTGGTCGCCGTGCAGGTATGGGCTGGCGACCAGGTATCCGGCGTCCAGCAGGCCGTCCCGCAGACCGGCGCGGTCGTCGATCGACTTCTCGTCCCCCGTGCGCCCGTGCAGGTAGCACGCGAACGCCGACGGCGTCACCCCGCGCGGCACCGCGACCAGCGCACGATCGCCGGAACGCGGGACCGTCACCGCGTGCTCGTCGTACGTCGTGAGGTGAGCCGTGCGCCGCGTCAGCGGTTCGGCGGACCCGGCACGAATTGTCACACCGCCACGCTAACAAGCGACGACGCGACGTGCGTGGCGGGAAATTCGGACGCGGCACCGGTTTCGCCGAGTCGAGCTGACGCCGGGCGGCACGCTCCTATAATTCGTACCCTGAGCCCTAGTTGCGAGGGGGACGGATGGCCGGCTTCCTGCTACGACGAGCGCTCAACTACGTGGTGCTGTTGCTGCTGGCGTCGTTCCTGACGTTCAGTCTCGCCTCGCTCACGTTCCGTCCGCTCGACAGCCTTGAGCAGCGCAATCCGCGGCCACCGCAATCGGTGATCGACGCGAAGGCCGCCGAACTGCATCTGGACGATCCGATCCCGGTGCGGTACGCGAATTGGCTGGGCGGCGTAGTCCACGGCGACTTCGGCACCACCATCACGGGTCAGCCGGTGTCGGACGAGCTGGGCCGCCGGATCCTGGTGAGCATGCGGTTGCTGATCCTCGGTTCCGTGATCGGAGCGGTGCTGGGTGTGCTGATCGGCGCCGCCGGTGCGATCCGGCAGTACAAGTTCAGTGACTATTTCAGCACCGTCGTGTCGCTGCTGATTCTCAGTGCGCCGGTGTTCCTCGTCGCGACCCTGCTGAAATACGGTGCTCTCCAGATCAACTCGGCCACCGGCAGCCAGATCTTCCTGTACACCGGCGAATCCTCGGCCAGCACGATCACCGGGTTCTGGCCGCAGTTCGTCGACCGCGTGCAGCATCTCGTGCTGCCGACCATCGCGCTGGCGCTGGGCAGCATCGCCGGTTACAGCCGGTATCAACGCAACGCGATGCTCGACGTTCTGGGCAGCGACTTCATTCGGACCGCGCGGGCGAAGGGGCTGACCCGGCGGGCGGCACTGCTCAAGCACGGGCTCCGGACGGCGCTGATCCCGATGGCGACACTGTTCGCCTACGGATTCGGGGCGCTGGTCGTCGGCGCCACGTTCACCGAGACGATCTTCGGCTGGCACGGCATCGGCGAATGGATCGTCATCGGCATCGACAATCAGGACACCAACATCGTCGTGGCGATCACGTCGTTCACCGGGCTGATCGTGCTGTTGTCGGGACTCCTCTCGGACGTGGTGTACGCGGCGCTCGACCCGAGGGTGCGTGTCGGGTGACCGAGATCCAGATCGCGTCCACCGATGCGGCGGTGTCGGCCGTCGGTCGCCGAACCCTGCTGTGGCGGCGCTTTCTCCGGAACAAGCCCGCCATCGCCGGGGTGTGCGTCCTGGTGCTGCTGTTCGTGGGCAGTTTCGTCGGACCGTACCTGCTCCCCTACGACTATCAGCAGCTCGACTACACCGCGCTGCTGCAGCCGCCCAGCCCCGAACATCCGTTCGGCACCAACCAGATCGGCCAGGACGTTCTCGCGCAGACGCTGCGCGGGCTGCAGAAGTCGCTGATCATCGGGATCTGCGTCGCGCTCTTCTCCACCGCGATCGCGGCGCTCGTCGGTGCGCTGGCGGGGTATGTCGGTGGCTGGCCGGATCGGGTGATCATGTGGCTGGTCGATCTGCTGCTCGTCGTTCCCAGCTTCATCATCATCGCCGTGTTCACCCCGCGGCTGAAGTCCTCGAGTTCGATCGTCCTGCTGATCCTGCTGCTGGCGGTGTTCGGCTGGATGATCACCGCCCGGATGGTTCGGGGGATGACGCTGAGCCTGCGCGAGCGGGAATTCGTTCAGGCGGCCCGGTACATGGGCGCCCCCACGCACATGATCATCACCAGCCACATCGTCCCGAACATCGCGTCGATTCTGATCATCGACGCGACCCTGAACGTCGGTGCCGCGATCCTCGCCGAGACCGGGCTCAGCTTCCTCGGGTTCGGCGTCCAGAAGCCGGACATCTCCCTCGGGTCGCTGATTGCCGACGGCACCGAATCCGCCCTCACCTACCCGTGGCTGTTCCTGTTCGCCGGCGGTCTGCTGGTGATCACCGTGCTGTCGGCGAACCTGGTGGGCGACGGTCTGCGCGACGCGGTGGACCCCAGCTCGACGCGCGCCCGGTCCGGCAAGAGGAAGAAGAAGGCGAAGCGGTGACCGGGCAACCGTTGCTCGACATCGCGGACCTGCGGGTCAGCTTTCCCAGCGAGGAAGGCCGCATCGAGGCGGTCCGGGGTGTCAGCTACGGCGTCTCCGACGGCGAAGTGCTCGCCATCGTGGGTGAGTCGGGCTCGGGCAAGTCGGTGGCGTCACTCGCCGTGATGGGCCTGCTGCCCGAGCATGCGCGCGTCACCGGCTCCATCCGGTTGCAGGGCCGCGAGTTGCTGGGCATGGGCGACCGGGAGCTGTCGTCGCTGCGCGGGAAGACGGTCAGCATGGTGTTTCAGGACCCGCTGTCCGCGTTGACGCCCGTGTACCGGGTCGGTGACCAGATCGCCGAGGCACTGCTCGTCCACGGCCGGGCAGCCAACAAGAAGGACGCCGCGCAGCGCGCCGTCGACCTGCTCGACCTGGTCGGGATACCCGATCCGGCGGTGCGCGCCAAAGCGTTTCCCCACGAGTTCTCCGGCGGCATGCGACAGCGCGTCGTGATCGCCATCGCGATCGCCAACGACCCCGCGCTGATCATCTGCGACGAACCGACCACTGCCCTCGACGTGACCGTGCAGGCGCAGATCCTGAACCTGCTGCGCAAGGCCCGCGACCTCACCGGTGCCGGCGTCGTGATGATCACCCACGACATGGGCATCGCCGCGACGCTGGCCGACCGCGTGGTGGTGATGTACGCGGGCCGGGTGGTGGAGTCGGCGCCGGTGCGCGAACTGTTCGCCGAACCCCGAATGCCCTACACCGCAGGGCTACTCGTGTCCGTGCCGCGGATGGATGCGCCGATCCGGAGCCGCCTGGTCTCGATCGCCGGTGCCCCGCCCGCGCTGCATTCGCTGCCACCCGGCTGCACGTTCGCGCCGCGCTGTCCGCTCGCGGTGGACGCCTGCCTGCTCGCCGAGCCGGAACTCGTCTCGACCGGACCCGGTCACCAGGCTGCGTGCATCCGCGTCGACGAGACGGACACCCGGGACCTGTTCACGGCGTATCGGCGGGACCAGCCGGCATCCGCCCCCACCGCGAAGATGGCACCCGAACAGCGGGTGGTGCTGCAGGTGACCGATCTGGTGAAGACGTATCCGATCACCAGCGGTCTGGTCTTCCGCCGCAAGCGGGGCGAGATCCGGGCGGTCGACGGCATCAGCTTCGACATCCGAGCCGGCCGCACGCTGGCGCTGGTGGGTGAATCCGGTTCGGGCAAATCGACCACGTTGACGCAGATCCTCGACCTGGCCGCGCCGGAATCCGGTTCGATCGCGGTGCTGGGCGCCGACGTCGCAGCGCTGAGCCCACCCGAGAAGCGCGCGATCCGGCGCAAGATGGCGGTCGTCTTCCAGGATCCGACGGCGTCGCTGGATCCCCGGCTGCCGGTGTTCGACGTTCTCGCCGAGCCACTCCGGCTGGACGGTCGCAGGCGTGAGGAGGTCGGCCGCCGGGTACCGGAGTTGCTCGACCTCGTCGGGTTGCGCCGCGAGCACGCCGATCGCTATCCGGCGGATTTCTCGGGCGGCCAGAAGCAGCGGATCAGCATCGCCCGGGCGCTCGCCCTCGACCCGGAACTGCTGATCCTGGACGAGCCGGTCTCGTCGCTCGACGTCTCGATCCAGGCCGGGGTGCTCAACCTCCTGCGCGATCTTCAGGAGCAGCGGGGCATGTCGTACCTGTTCGTCTCCCACGACCTGTCGGTGGTCCGCAACATCGCGCACGACGTCGCGGTGATGTACCGGGGCAGGATCGTCGAGTCGGGGGCAGCGCAGACGATTTTCGAGGATCCGCAGCACGAGTACACCCGGGCGCTCCTCGAGGCAATTCCCGTTCCGGATCCGACGTTTTTGGCACACTGACGTCTACGAACTTCGAGGAAGGGCACCCCATGAGGATTCGTTCGGCACGCACCCGCCTCGCGGTATCGGTCCTGGCCCTCGGACTTGTTCTCGGTGGCTGCGGGGGTTCGGACACCGGCGATGTCGAGGCCGGGTCCGGGTCGATCGGCACCACCAACGACATCAACCCGCACGACCCCAGCGAGTTGCGCGACGGCGGAAACCTGCGGTTGGCGTTGTCGGGTTTCCCCCCGAACTTCAACACGCTGTCCAACGACGGCAACGACACCGAGATCGGCGCCATGCTGAAGCCGATGATGCCCCGCGCGTTCAGCACCGACGCCTCGGGCGCGCTGTCGGTGAACCACGACTACTTCACCGACGTCGCGCTCACCGGCACCGACCCCCAGCAGGTCACGTACACGATCGACCCGAAGGCGGTGTGGTCCGACGGCACCCCGATCACGTGGGCGGACATCCAGTCCCAGGCGGCGGCGCTCAGCGGTGAGAACAAGGACTTCCTGATCGCGAACACGTCCGGGTTCGAGCGGGTGGACAGGGTCGAGCGCGGCATCGACGACCGTCAGGCGGTCATCACGTTCGCCGAGCCGTACGCCGAATGGAAGGGCCAGTTCGCGGGCAATTCGATGCTCTACCCGAAGTCGGTGACCGCGACCCCCGAGGCGTTCAACGAGAGTCTGCGCGACGGGGTCACGCTGACGTCGGGACCGTTCCGGATCGCGTCGATCGACAGGGCGCAGAACCGAATCACACTGGGCCGCAACCCCGTGTGGTGGGGTGACACGCCGAAACTCGACACCATCACCTATAGCGTGCTCGACGACGCCGCGCGCATTCCCGCGCTGCAGAACAACGAGATCGACGCGTCCGGGCTGGGCACGATCGACGAGGTGAAGACCGCGCAGGGATCGGCGGGCATCGCGATCCGCCGGGCGCCGGGAAACCAGTTTTCGCACATCACGTTCAACGGCGCGGAGGGGTCGATTCTCGCCGACCCGGAGTTACGGGTGGCGCTGTCCAAGGGCATCGACCGGCAGGGCATCGCGACCGCGATCCAGAACGGTCTGGTCGATGATCCCCAGCCGCTGAACAACCATGTCTACCTCAACGGTCAGGAGGGCTACCAGGACAACAGCGCAGCCGTCTCCTACGACCCCGAGGAGGCCGCGAGGCGTCTCGACGAACTCGGCTGGAAACTCAACGGCGAGTTTCGGGAGAAGGATGGCCGCAGGCTCGAGATCCGCGACGTGATGTACCAGTCGACCACCTGGGTTCAGATCGCGCAGATCCTTCAGCAGAACCTCGCGCAGATCGGCGCCAAGCTGAACATCGACACCCGCGGCGGCACCGGGTTCTTCACCGATGTGATTCAGCCCGGCGACTTCGACATCGCCCAATTCTCCTGGGTGGGTGATCCGTTCCCGCTCAGCGGCCTACCGCAGATCTACGCGTACAACCCCGACGACCTGCAGGGCAATTACGGCCGGATCGGTTCGCCCGAACTGAACGCGCTGATCGAGCGGACGATCTCGGAACTCGACCCGCAGAAGGCGATCGAACTGGCCAACGAGGTGGACACCGCGGTGTTCGAGGAGGGCTTCTCGCTGCCGCTGGTGCAGGCGCCGGGCAATGTCGCGGTGCGCGACAACCTGGCGAACTTCGGCGCAGCGGGTCTCGCGTCCTACGACTACACCACGATCGGGTTCCTGAACTAGCCGTGCGCTACCCCGTGGCCGTCGGCGTGTGCGCGCTGGTGGTGTGCGGCGCGTTCGCCGTGGTCGCCGACGCCGATCAGCTCAGCGCACTGGTCGTGGTGGCGGCGACGGTGCTCGGTGTCACCGGCTACACGTGGTTCGCCGCCACCCGTTCGGGGTCGGAGCCGGGTCGCCCTGCCACGGTGCACCGGGTCCGCCAGCAGTATCGGCTGACCAGCAGGTCCTGGATCGAGGTTCGTGAGGAATCGGGCTCGGTGTGGATTCCCGTGTTCTTCGATCCCGCCCTGATCACCCTGCCGACCCCGACCGCGGCGACGGTGCACGAAGCGGGGCGGCGCAGTGTCGTCGTCTGGGAAGGCCGGCGACTGCTCCCTCCGGCCGAGCCCGTCGGTCGGAGCCGGCCGGGCGGTTGATCGACAACCCGTCGCGCCCGGATCCGGACGGTCCGGTGCGCGCCCACATGGCCGCACGGCCGGGCCGCCGACTCGTCCTCGACGCCCAGTCAGCGGTGGCGGCGCCGTTCGCCGGGGCACTGTGGGTGTACGTCGCGGGCGGCGGGGTTCCGGCGTTCGCAGGCGCGACGTGTGTGGCGGCGGCCGTCGCGATGTGGTTGGCGGCCATCCGAGGCTCCGACCCCAGCTGAAGCGTTACGACATGGTGACGCCCGCGCTGACGAAGCACGGCAGCAATCCGGCGACCTCGCTCAGCACGGGGCCGAATCCGACGGCGGCGGGAACCGGGTCGTTGACGAACGCGACACCCCGGAACCCGGTGGTGAGGTTCGTGAACTGCACGACGGCGCCGTTCCACTGCGCGAGCGGCGCGGCGGTGGTGTACCGGATCCGGTCGGGCGCGACCCGCTCCGCGTTGAACGTCAGCCAGGCGCCGGGGGCACACGTCGACATCGAGCCGGGGATGAAGGGCGCCGCGGAGACGGCCGAGGGCACTGCGAACGACAGTGCGCCGGCGGCGGCGATCACTGCGCCCAGCCGGCCCACCACTTGTCGAGTAGACATCGGAATTCCTTTCGGGGCGCGCCAATCCGTCTCCCCGAGTACGGCGGAACCGCGTCACTGAGTGTGAATACCAGGTCAGAGAATTATATCCCCGCAGGTACCTCCCACCGCCAGGGTCAGAAGGCGTCGCCCACATCCAATTCGAGGCGGTCCTCTTCGAGCCGGACCACCCGGACGGTGCGCGAATCGCCCGCCGCCGTGGTCACCTCGAGTCGCCCGTCGTCGCCGGCGGGCATCCACGTGCCTTCGCGTGGTTCGTCGGCATCTCCCCGGCCGATCGCCCAGTCGACGAACGAGCCGTCCGGCCGGAATTCGATTCCGCCACGCCCCCTCGCGCGCGGGAAGTCGAATCCGGCGGGCCGGTACACGCGGACGCTGTCGTGGTCCTCCTCGAAGGAATGCCGCCAGCGTCCCGCGGCACTTCGGGCAACCAGCGCGGACGCGGCGGACTCCGTTCCCCCAGGGCGCCCCGTCCACAACTGCTTGCGGACGCCGTCGAGGCACGCTCCCATCCGCGCGCCCTGCCCCTTGGTGAACATGACCATCCCGGCGTCGTCCGTGTAGTCCATGTAATCCATGAACAGGTCGCCGTGGGGGCCGTTGCCGCAACTGATGTGCGGGAATCGCGGCATCCCGACGTTCTGCCCGCCCTGATTGGGTGTGTCGCCGACCTCGTCGGAGCCCCGGCACCCGGTGCCGTCGTCGCCCCAGATGTGGAACAGATTGAAGTAGTGCCCGATCTCGTGGGTCGCGGTGCGCCCGAGGTTGAACGGGGCCCGTGCAGTGCCCGTCGTCCCGAACGCGGTGTAGGTGATCACGACGCCGTCGGTGACAACCGGACCGCCGGGGAACTGTGCGTAGCCGAGCAGACCACCGCCGAGCGCGCAGACCCAGATGTTCAGGTATCTCTGCGTCGGCCACGGATCGGCGCCGCCGGTCTCCGCGGACTTGACGCCGTCGTTCTGGTCGAACGCGTCGACTTCGGTTGCGGTTCGGGTGATTCCGTTCGTCGCCCGTCCGTCCGGGTCCGTGTCGGCGAGGTAGAATTCGATTCCCGCGTCGCCGACCAGATGCTCGAACACGGACGGAACGGTGTCCACGTCGTCGTTGGTGGCCCGGAAATCCTTGTTGAGCACCACGATCTGGCTCGCGATCTGGGCGTCGGAAATGTTCTGCGCCGCAGTCTTCCACACGACGTGGACGACGACCGGAATTCGTGCGACGCCGCGGGCGGCGATCGACTGCAGCGATTCCAGGTCGATGGTCTGGTTCTCGATCTCCGATCGGGCGATGCGATACGACTCCGACTCGGTCAACAACCGGCGGTGCACGTCCATCGCCCCGCACGTGCGGCGCGTGGGCAGATCGACCTCTGATTCGTTGGTGCTCATGGCGTCGGGCTCCCTTTCGGTTTCAGAGAATCAGGTCCTGGGGACGGATCAGTTCGCGAGGCAGGGCGCTCGCCTCGATCCGCTCGAGCGGATCGGCCGCGATGTGGGGATCGAGGACCAGACCGGTCAACTGGGCGATCCGCCGGACGGGCACCTGGAACGTTCGGTACGCACCGTAGGAGAACGCCTCCTCCCCCTCGGCGAATTCGTCGAGCAGGGCGGCCTGGCTGAGCAGGTATCCGGTGACCGAGAGACCGCCGTCCTGCTTGACCATGGCCACCGTCTTCCAGAACTGACGCGGCAACGCCACCCCGCGGTATTCGGGGTCGTCGGGCGCGAGAACGGGTCCGGTGACGACACTGACGGCGAGATCGGCGTTGTCCGCGTTCTTCAGAACGTAATCCTCGAGGCCCAGCCACAGCGTCTGCCCCGCGTTGAAACTGTGATGTTGCGGAGCGCAATTCGTGAAGTGGAACGTGTCGTCGTTCGCCGCCTTGGCGCGAGGTCCCCACGCCGGGTCGAGTCGGCGCACGAGGTGCCCGCGGTCGAGCGGATTGTCGCGGTACACGTCCTCCCCCGTCTGCTGATCGGCCGGAAGTCGCGGGTCGAGAATCCATCTGTCGCTGTCACGCCGCGGGCTCTGCGACTGCGTTCCGTCGATGTTCACGGCGGTGAACAGCGCGAGCGCCCGCTCGCGGTGCATCACAACACTGAAGTGGTGGTACTTCAACTCCGGTGACGCGACCGACGGCGTCGCGGGCCGCGGAAGGGGTAGCGGCGCGCGCAGGAAGTTCGCGTCGTACCCGCCGCGGGTGCTGTAGTCCGGGTCGATCGAGATCGCCTCGGGCTCAGCGGGTCGCCGGGTGGCGGCCGGTGAGTCGACCGAGCCGAGACGCACCGTGATCTCGAGGGGAACCCGGACGGTCACTTCCCGTTCGCGTTCGACGGCCGGGGATACCGTCGGTGCCGTCCGCTCCGCGTGGACGATGTCGTCGACGAGGTCACGCGACTGCGGGGTCAGGTTCTGCGCCCGCACGTACTCGAGGATGCGGCTGATGCGCACCCCTTCGTTGAGGACACCACCGAACTCGGTGTGTTGCGGCGCCCGCACGCTCGCGTGATGCAACGCGACCACCTCCCACTGGTCGTTGAACACCGGTGAACCCGAGGATCCGGGTTCGGTGTCGGCCGAGTAGTGCAGAAACCGCTCGGGTACGTCGACGATACGGTTCTCCCGCAGGGCGATCTGCTTCTTCTCGCCGCGGGGGTGCTGCACGATGGTCACGAACTCGCCGATGACGGCCTTGCCCTCCGCTTGGATCAGCGGGGTGAAACCGAACTGGGCGAGCGTCCCGGGTTCGGCTCCGACCGCGACCAGCGCGAAGTCGCGTTCCCGGTCGGCGAGATAGAACCGACCGGGGGCCAGCGGGAACATCTGCACGGGGCGGGGTTTTCCGTCGATACCGTCCTGGTAGTCGAACTCGATCACGCTGCTGCGTGCCGTGTCCGCGTTCGGCAGCACGTGATGGTTGGTCAGCAGCAGCGTGGGTGAGACGAGGAAGCCCGTGCCGTAGCCCTGCAGGGTTCCCCGCGCGTCGCGGATGTTGACGCGTCCGATCGACCGGGCGGCGGCTGCGCCGGCATCGAGGTATCGGACGCCGACGAAATCTGCTGTGTTGATTATCTTCTCGAGAACCTGGTCCGCGAGGGCGTCGGACTCCCAGTCCCCGTTGCCGTAGTAGCGGCCGAGCCGGTCCACCCGCTTCGCGATCCGTTCGGGAGTATCCGCGGCGGCGACACCTCCGGGGCCGTTGAGTGCGTCCACGTGCTCGCCCCGCTGCGGTGCCCGTTCGCGGGCACGCAGTTCCGCCGCATCGCGTTGTCGCTGTCGTTCCGCCTCGAACGTCCCCCCGGGCATCGCGCGCTGCGACTGTCCGTCTCCGATGTTGTCGACGATGGTCATGACTCGGTCCTCACGTAGGTCGGGCGGCTCGTCCTGTGATTGCGAGCCTGCTCGTCGCGGGCACGTCGGTCATGCGTAGTGGGCTACTCGTTTCTCGGCCCGACCACGGTGTCGGCGCGTTCGTACTGTTCGACGCCGTTTCGGACGACCCGTCGGATGCGGTCGCCGTCGGCCACGAGGTCGTCGAGGAGCGGTACCGCCAGTTCCGGCCGGATGGGGGTTTCCGCGAGGAGCTGCCCGAGTTCGAGTGCGTCCGATCCGAGCGCGCCGACGATAACCTTCCGCCGCGCGGAATCCAGCGCCGCCTCGACGTCGAGTTGCTTCGCGGTGTCGCCCCGCGGGGCCGAGATCGGTGTCGCCGTCTCGACCAGCAGCGCCCGGACGTCCTGCGCCGTCAGGTCGCGGTCGGTCGCCCACACCAGCATCGCCGCGACAGCCACGTACAGCGCGGCGAACGTCGTGCCGTCCATCTCCGGTCGGTCGACGAGCTGCTCGCACGCTGTCCCGGTGATCGTCCGCGACGCGTAGATGTCGGGTTTTCCCGCGTCGGGGAAGTACGGGGTTTCGTGGGTGAGCGTGCCGTCGTCCTCGACGGCTCCGACGGCGAATGCATCCGCACTCCACGCCGGATATGCCGGTTCGTCCGAGTGGTCGCCCGAGGCGATCACCAGCCTGCCGTCGCTCACCAGGCGCGCAATCACCGCATTCTGCGCATCCGAGGGCACCGCGTTGCCGTAGTCCAACACCAGGATGTCCGCGTCGGCCAGGGCACCCTCCTCCATCCACCGGCAGACGTCGCGCTCGGACGGGATACCGTCGCCGAAGGCCAGCTCCCCGGGAAGGAGTTCGGCCAGTGCCGATTCGCCCTCCCCCGTCTCTCCGGCTACTACCCGCCCCGGAACCCCGTGCTTGATGGCGCACTGCGTGACAGAGACGGCGATCTCCTCGCGTCGGCCCACCGTGAACGGACCAGCGACCGCCAACCGCAACGCGCGCCGCACCGGCGACGCTGCCGCCGCCTCCGCTTCGGGCACAGCGGTTTCGGCGCCGAAGAAGTCGGACCCGTTCGATACCTGGGGCGCCGCTTTCGCGGCGCCGACGCCGAGCTGCCCGACGAGGATCGGCAGGTCCCGCGGGTCGAACGTGCCGTTCCGGGCGGCGAGATCCGCCAACTGCTCCCACAGTTCCAGGTGCCGCACGTCCGCGTAGAGCCGGGACAGATCCTTCTCCGGATAGCGGGTCAGGGTCGGCAGATTGCGCCGGATCCATTGCCACACTTCAGGCCACGACAGGGCGTCGAGGCGGATCGTGCGCACCTCCGAGGGGCGAAGCGGGCGCGTCAGTTCGACGAGGTCCGCGGTGGCCGCCACCGCGAGCCGTGCCTTGCTGCGCCGCTGCGTCAGCAGGACCAGCGCGTCGAGGAGGCCCGGGGCGCCGGGCGCGTCGCCGAGCAGCAGGTCACCGTCGTCGATGACGATCGCAACCGGGACTTCGGTGAGGTCGCCGAGTAGTCGCTCCCACCAGTCGCCTGCGCTGAATCTGCCCGGCCGGACGGTGCGCACCCCGACCTCGCGCATCAGCTCGTCGACGAGGCGGGCCAGTTCGCGGACCGGGTCAGGTTCCGCGAGCAGCCGTTTCGCGCTGATGTACAGATGGGCGATCTGCGGGTCGAGCTCGTCGAGCACCCGGTCCAGCAGCGAGGTCTTTCCCGTCGACGGCATTCCGACGACGTGCAACAACCGCGCCGGCGTCTGCCCGGACAATACGTCCACCCCCTCGCGCAGCTCCGCGAGGCGGGAGATGAAACGAAGTTCGCCCTGGCGGATACCGAGCCGCAACCCGACCCGCCGGGTCGGCGGCTCCGGCCGCGCCCGCGCCTCCGGATCGATGATCGCGCCGGGCTCGCTACCCCCGACGAACAGGCACGGAACCGCCCAGTCGAGCAGCGGGTCACCGCTGTTCTCGTCACCGTTGATCGCGAGCCGCGCCAGCCGCAACGCCTCGGCCACCGGCTGGCCTGCGGTCAGAGCCTGGTAGAAGAAGCGCGTCAGCAGTCGCTCCGTCCTGAACGGCAGCACCGCCTGCATCCCGATCACCATCGGGCACGCATCACGCACGCAGATGTCGGCGGACGACAGCGGCCCGGGCCAGGGATCGTCGTCGGCAGCACCGTCCGGCGCGCGTGCCGTCTCACACCCCGCGAACACCGCCAGCCGGAGGTCCGGGAGTTGCTGCAACAGCAACGCGAATTCCTGGCTGGGCAGCAGCATCCCGCGACCGTTGCGCCGCTCCAGCTTGAGCCCGTCCGGATTGGCGTGGCCCAGATAGTGGAAGAGGTGAAAACCGCGTCTCTGCATGCCCATTCGACTGCGGAGCCGTTCGACCGATGGGCGGTCCTCGACCACGACGCGGAGCAGACCCCGGTCCACCAGGGGCCGCAATTCCGACAAAAGGCTACGTTTCTCGGCATACAGGTCGAACGGGGCCTCGGAATCCTCGGGGCCCTCCCGCAGGGGGCTCGACATCACCAGCAGGAGGTTGAGCGGCGGCTCGATCGGCGTCTGCCGCAGCGGGTAGGTGCGCGACCGTCCCGACCGCACCACGTGGACGTCGCGCGCCATGGCGAGGAACTGGTCGGGTCGTTGCGGATCCAGCAGCAACTCCCACGGCCAGGCGCAGACTTCCTGCGGCGCGGCGAGGACGCGCACGAGGAGCTGGGTTCCCGTGGTCCGGGCCAACCCCCGGCTCTGCTGCAGCAGGGTGACGATGTCCGGAACCCCGAACACCAGATCCGTCAGCACCTGCCCGACGTCGAGCGCATGGGTTGCGGCGTCGGTGCGCGCGTGCCGGACGGTGTCGGTCAACCAGTCGGACGGTGTGTCGATCGTCTTCCCGGTGACGTCGTTCGGCAGTTTCCATTCCGGGATCGGCCGCCGCACCGCGAAGACCGAACCCATCCGCGACTGCGCCGAGAGCCAGACGTGGTCGCCGGCCCGGAGAACGCTGATCTCCAGTGCCTCGAAACCGGGTGTCGGTCCCATGCGTCCGCGCTCCTAGACGTCCACGGACCGGGCGATCTCGTCGAGGTCGACCACACTCGCGACGTCGGTGACCGGGTGCACCCCCGGTGCGCGGACGGTGATCCGGTAGTCCTGGGCGGTCAACCCGTCGAGGCTGGTCTGCTGCCAGCCGTCGGCGGTCGACGCCAGCGGGTGTTCCCGGCTCGGACCGCCGGCCATCGGCTCGACCGTCGCGAGAAGCCGGGCGCCCCCGGCACCGGTGCGCGCACGGATCACCAGCGGCTCGGCGGTCGTGACGTCGTCGACTTCCAGCGCGACCGATTCGTTCACCGCCGGAAACACGTTCGGGGGCGCGAGGATTGCGGTGTTCAGGATTCCGCCGACATGGTCGAGCACCGGGTCGTCGTTCTGGAGGGAGCCGTGCCGCTGGCTGAAGAAGGCCGCGTTCTTCCATCCCGTCATGAGTTCGTGCGGGGTGGACGACAGTTTCGGCACGGTGCCGTCGCCGCCGCTCTCGCCGGGTCCGCGGACGGTCATCGTCTCGACCTTCGTCCCGGCGAGCCGGGCGGCCCACTTGGTGGGCTGGAAGTCGCCGATCACCGGCCGGATGTCGTAGCCCTCGTGTCCCGAATCCAGCCGTGCGGTGACGGCGTCGCGCAGCTTCCGGTGCAGGCGCACCGCCGCACTCATCCGGCCGGCGTCCAGACCCGTCCCCGACCAGTCGAGCGTCTTGTCGTCGAGCGCGAGCCACGACCGGTCGTCGCCCGCCATGCACCGATACGACGGCAGCAACTGGTAGGCGGACGTGAACGACCGGATCAGCGCACTGAGGTCGACGGTGAACGGACCCCAGCCCTTGCGGAACCCGTTGACGAGGAAGTCGAGCGCGTTGACCGAGCCCGAGTACGGGGTACCGAACGTGACGAGGGTGCGGGTGTCACGCCACCCGTCCAGGAATTCGAGGAACAGTCGAGCGACGATTCCGCCCATGGAGTGGCACACCAGCACGAGCTTCGCGTCCGCGTTCCCCGACTTCTCGCGCCACCGCGTCAGCCACGCGTGGGTCCGGCGGGCCAGGGCGCGGGCCGCCACCCGGTTGTCGCGCCGCCAGTCGTAGGGGAACTCGAAATAGTTGTCGCCGGGAATCACCCCGAATCGGCGGACGACGTCGTCACGGAATTTCGTGTACCCGTCAATCTTCCAGTCGAGCCCGGGGACGAAGTGGAAGTCCGGGACCAGGCGGGTGGCCACGACGCCGTCGCCCAGGTCGTCGACGTCCGGATCGTCGCCGTCGAGCTTCAGGCGTTTGATGTTCCCGCCCAGCGACAGCACGCCCGCCAGCGCGACGCCCGGAGTCGGTGCCCATACGTCCTTGCCGTCACGAGCGAGGACCGACCCGCCGATGCCGGGCAACAACACGACTACGTCTTTCATGGCGGCCTCCGGGATCGAACGCCCAGGAGAGGGCGGCTTCGAATCCCAGTCTTCTCTCACCCGCCGCAATACACACGAGTAGCGGACCACTCGGTTTGCAACTTTTTCGTCGGGCCGCGGGGCTCAGCTCTGCGCGAAGTTGAGGTAGGCCTTCGACGGCGTCGGGCCGCGCTGGCCCTGGTACTTGGAGCCGACGGCGGAGCTGCCGTACGGGTGCTCCGCCGCGCTCGACAGCCGCAGCAGGCACAGCTGGCCGATCTTCATGCCCGGCCACAGGGTGATGGGCAGGTTCGCGACGTTGGAGAGTTCCAGGGTGATGTGCCCGTTGAAGCCGGGGTCGATGAACCCGGCCGTGGAGTGCGTCAGCAGTCCGAGGCGGCCGAGCGAGGACTTGCCCTCGAGGCGTCCCGCCAGGTCGTCGGGCAGCGAACACACCTCCAGCGTGGAGCCGAGGACGAACTCACCCGGGTGCAGGACGAACGGCTCCCCCTCGGCCGGCTCGACCAGCGTCGTCAGCTCGTCCTGCCGCTGAGCTGGGTCGATGTGCGTGTAGCGGGTGTTGTTGAACACCCGGAACAGGCTGTCGAGGCGCACATCCACGCTCGAGGGCTGGACCATCGAATCGTCGAACGGGTCGATGCCCAGACGTCCAGCGGAAATTTCGGCACGGAGATCGCGATCGGAGAGGAGCACACGTAGAGGTTAACGGGTGTGGATGGCCATCGAGAGCAGCAGTTCCGTGCAGGTGTCCACCAGCTCCTCCTCGGGGAGGGTCACGGTGCCGTTCAACCACGCCGTCAGGGTCTGCGCCAGGCCGCCGACCATGAAGTGCGCGGCCAGGTCGAGGCGCGGGCTCTCGGCCACCTCGTAGTACCCGACCGTCTGCTTCGTGACGAGGCCCGCGAACAGCCGCGAACTGTCGAGGCGGCGCTGCGCCAGCACCGCGCTCGACTGCGCCACCGAGAACATGAGACGGCCCTGGCGTGGATCCTCGGCGACCTCGCGCACGATGTTGCGGACTCCGGCGCGCACGATGTCGCGTTCACCCGGCCCGGCGTTCGACACGGCGTCGAGGGTGCTGGTGGCGATCCGGTCCACCACGTGGTCGTAGACGGCGACGGTGAGCGCGTCGCGGTCGGTGAAGCTCTCGTAGAAGTAGCGGGTGGCGAGTCCGGCCTGCTTGCAGACTCCGCGCACGGTCAAGGCGTGGTCGCCGTCCGCGCTGCCCAACAGGTCGAGTCCGGCCTCGATGAGCTGGCCGCGTCGTTCCGATTTGCGCTGGTCACGCTCCTGGCCGCCATAGACGCGCCCACCGTCGCTCGTCGAGTTTCCGACGTTCGCGTTCACCGGTGCGGTAGCCATGCGCACCATCTTTCCACCGGACTCTGGACGGCGAACATATATGTGAGTACGGTCGTATTCAGATAGCGAATCCGTGGTGGGGAGAGGGAACAAAATGTCGACGTCACTCGAAGTACCGGACCGTCTCGATCAGGTCATGGACGGCGCCGGACTACTGGCAGGCGCCGCGAACATCATCATGCAGCTCGCCCATCCCGGGGTCGGGTACGGCGTGTACGAGAGCAAGGTCGAGAGCGGCCAGCTGTTCAGGCACCCGATCAAGCGGACCCGTACCACGCTGACCTACCTCGTGGTCGCGGCCCGCGGCAGCGACGAAGAGAAGGCGGCGTTCCGCAAGGGCGTCAACCGCGCCCACGCCAAGGTGCGCTCCACCCCCGACAGCCCCGTCCAGTACAACGCGTTCGACCCCGAACTGCAGCTGTGGGTGGCCGCCTGCATCTACCGCGGGTTCGAAGACGTCAACCGCGCCCTGCACGGCGACCTCTCCCCCGCAGCCGCCGAGTTCTTCTACAAGGAAGGCGCCACGTTCGGCACCACCCTCCAGGTACCCCCGGAGATGTGGCCCGAAGACCGCGTCGCGTTCGACGAGTACTGGAACAAGGCCCTCGACAAGGTGTCCATCGACGACACCATCCGCGAACACGTCCTCTCCATCGCGCGCCTCGAATTCCTGCCCGCCATCGTCTCCCGCCTGTTCGGCCGGCTCAACATGTTCTTCACCAACGGCTTCCTCCCCCAGCAGTTCCGCGACGAAATGCACCTCACGTGGACCGACAAAGACCAGAAGCGCTTCGACCGGACCCTGCGCACCATCGGTGCCGTCAGCAGGCGCATCCCCGTCCGCATCCGGGAGTTCCCCTACAACCTGCTCATGTTCGATCTGCGACGCCGAATGAAGGCCGGCAAACCGCTCGTATGACACACCGCGAGTGTGCCCGGGTAGTCCGGATCACCATCTGATAATGTTTCCGCCGCAGGGTGTTGGGCCTGCCTAAGGGCGCCCAATATCGTGCGCGCCGATGTAGTTCAATGGCAGAACATCAGCTTCCCAAGCTGAATACGCGGGTTCGATTCCCGTCATCGGCTCCACCCACCACCCACCACCCACCGTCCGAGATGGCAGACACCCTGGCGGTCGCTGTCGAGAGCAGTCTCTTCGACGCAGGAAGCGGCTTCCTGACGGTCCGTACCGGTGTCGCGTACGACCCGTTCTCGATCGGCGTGGAAATACTTCGCGACCAACCTGACAGCACGTTGTTGAGGAGTGGGAGAACGTTGCCGAGTGCACCATCAACGCCTCCACATTGTGTGATGACCCTGCAGGGCGACCCAGTGGAGGACTCACCGATCTGACGGTCATCGAGCCGGGTCGGTACCGGGTACGGGTGCACGCCCGAGGCCGTGATGCGAACTGGGACATGGACGTAACCGAACCGACCGAAGACTATTTGGTGCAACTGAGGCCAGTCCCTCGTGAACGGGGTTTCGTGAGGCTGAAGAAGACCGACACCGCGTGGAGCGAGGTCGACCCGGAGGTCCTGATTGCCGCGCCGGCAGCGGCTCGCGAGTCGGTGCAGGCGCCGAATCCGCAGGCGCCGGGACGGCCGAAGCTCAAACGCCTGGCGAACCGCCACTGTGTCACGATTCCAGCTTCGGAACTTCACCGCGGTCAGCGACGTGGCACATCTCGACCGTCTGCTTGCCGGGAAACTTCTGGCCTTGCGTGACGACGAACTCCGGTCGGTTGCCCAGTGGCTTCCGCGGCGCGCTCTGACAAAGGCCGGACTTCTCGGCATCGAGTGGGTGTCGAACGCTGTCACCGTCCTCGAGGCCGGGCTGTGGGAACGACCGAAGGACATCTACGCCGCGGCCGTGCGGGCGAAGACCGGCGGAGATCCCGAAATGCCGGTCACTCAGATCGTGTCCGTCTTCGATGGACAGCCTGTCGACCCCGTATTCGGCGCACTGAACGCGCTCATCCATGGCTTTGACCCCGATCCCGCAGTCGCCGCAGCGAACTCGAAGCTGCCTTCCCGCGAATCGCCACGTGGACCATCGGAGGGTCCTAGTACCTACCGGAGCACCGGATGACGATCCGCTTACGGAACGAGGGCCGACTTCCGCCGGCATGTGCGGGGACCCAACTTCGTTCCGGTGCAGGTTCCTCAATCGGCATCATGGGTACGAATCAGCGTCACGTGCTCCTCGGCATCACTGCCGGACCTTGCGATCAGTGCCGGTAATGGCCGCCACGACCATCCTCGAATTCTTGCATCGCCTGCGCATCGATCACGGAGCCAGGATTATCGATCGGCTATGCGCCGGAACGTTGACAATGCCGGCGCCGTCGGCGAAAAGTTGAGCAGAGACCTTGTGACCCGATCTGTCAACGTCGTGAGTAGGTGAGAAGCGTGAGCGAAATCGATCCCCCACCGCTGGTCGTCGTACCGCCGGGGACCGGGCAGACCGGTGACCTGGGCCCGATCGGGGTCGAATTCAAGCTCTGGGGCCGTGACACCGGTGGGGTGTTGTCGGTCGTCGAGCACCCGTTCCCGGTCGGTGCGCTGGTCCCGCCACATCTACATACGAGGGAGGACGAATTCTCGATAGTTACCCAGGGTGCGATCGGATTCCGCTCCGGCGACCGGGAAGCCGTTCTCGAATCCGGCGGATACATCACAAAACCCCGGGGTGAGATGCACACCATGTGGAACGCCGGCACCGTCCCGGCGCGCATGATCGAGATCATCAGTCCGGCCGGCTTCGAACATTGCTTCCTGGAAGTGTCCGAACTTATCGCCGCCGGCGAGCGGGATATCGCCGAGATCGCCGCAATTGCCGAGCGCTACGGTCTGCAATTCGGCGAACCCGACTGGTTGCCCGACGTGATCGCCCGATACAACCTCACACCGCCGTGACACCCGCTTAATCGTCGACGCTATGTGCCCGGTTCACTGGTCGAGGCTGCTCAGCCCGGGCAGTCGGTGAGCCGAAGACAGTCCTGCATGCCGCGTGGGCCGAGGATGTGGGCATGGGCAGATCATCCACGAGTACATGCCCGCTGCACGATCCGCTTACGAACGAGGGGCCGACTGGCCGGCATGCGCTGCGACGCCATTCGTCCCGGTGCAGGTTCCGTCAGCGGACGATCTCGAGCGCAGTCAGGTTGTGCAGCGGTCCCGCAGTGTCGGCACGCCCGGCCCGGTGAGGTCATCACAGTAGGCACCGCGACCGGCCATGGCCATCGTGAGCGCCAAGGTCGTGCCGCTGACCATCGGGCCGGCTCCCGCCATGAAGGGCCCGTCGGTCGCTTCGAGACGAAGACCTGCGATGGTGCTGCGGCCGGCCACGGTGAAGTCCCGCCGGGCGTAGAAGCGGGCAACCTCGGTGACCGTCTCGACGGCGGGCGTGCGCGCGAACCCGAGCGGCCGCCGGATGTCCTGGGCATGCACCACCACCTCACCAAGCCACGCCGCGGTGGGACCCGGCGCCGACGTCGTGCTGGTGACGACCCGCAGGAACCACTCGAGAGTCTCGGCGGGGGTCGCGCCTCGGTACTCGGCCAGACGCCGGTCATTGTGCAGGTCAAAGTCGAACCGTGCCCCCAGGACACTGCCAAACCAACGAAGCGCACCGATACTCGCCGCCGCCGTGAGGTGAGCAACGACCTCCTCTACCACCCACCGTCCGCACAGCGACTGCTGTGCCCACTGCGCCTCGTGAAGACCAGCGAGGTCATCGGCAAGAGCGGCGCGTTCGGTTGCGGCCGCAGACCATAGGGTGGCGCGAGTGAGGGAATTGCGCACGGCGACCTCCAGGTTGAACGGCTGACATCAATGGAGACTGCGCGCGAGCGCGAGAATCATCGGTCGATCGGTAACCAAGGTAGCGAGTGCACCCGCCGCCGTTGCCGGAGAGACCGGTGTCCGGCTACTGCCCAGCAGCCACCCGGCGTCTGAACACAGTCGATGGTGCCTCACCCGTCTTCTCTCTTCCAGCACCGGACAACGCTTGCCAATCGATCGAGTGATCGCTTCGCGGCGGAGGTTATCGATCCACAACGACAGCAGGTTTGCTTGCCGGAACGCCGATAGCCCGGCGAGGCGAATTGTGCAATTCGTTGAGTGCGCATGGATGTCCCTCTGGCTCAGCGGGTGACCCGACCCAAGACCGGGGTCCATTCGATGATTCGGTGCTGCGGTACGAGTCCATGGATCGCGAAGGGGTCGTTCGCGAAGAGATGCTCGACTACCTCTGTATTGTCGGCATCGACGATGATGAAAGCCCCGGAGTCGTCGGCGAAGGGGCCGCAGGTGATCACGGTCCGCTGGTCGACGAGGTCTGCGAGCCAGGCGCGGTGAGCGGTTCGGTGTTGGTCGCGCCCCTCGGCGGTCTCGGCAGTGTAGGTGTATTCGATGACGAAGACCGGCATATGCTCGCTTCCTGGAATGGATGTGACGGTTTCCGCAAGACCCGACCAATGAATTCGGATGGGCCCGGGTCGCGATTCGGTTTCAGGCGAGGTGGTTCGTTCCACCCGGACGCGGGTGTGACCGGGAGAGGTCAGCCGCCGTAGGCCAGGTCTTTGGCCGGGCGGGTTCCGCTGACGTGGTAGTGATGCGGTGCGCACAAGGACAAGGGATCGGCGATCGGATTCGGTGGTGCCGCACCAGATTCCGAACGGCTCGCCGACGATCTGGGCGTGGTTGCGGCAGGCAGCGTGCAGTTGCCAGTCCCAGAGGTCGGCCAGCGGTGCATACAGGTGGGTGGACAGGGTCGTGTTCAGCATGGACTACTACCCAACCGGTCGGAGGTGCGGCCGGTCGATGAATCGGAGCTGCGGTGTGGAACCGCGCGGCCGGCGAGGGCGGTGGTCGACACACCGCATTCGCAGTGTGTCGACCAGGGCCGGGCTCGGTGGGTGGCTGCGTCGTTGTCAGCCGAGCAGTTCGTAGATCAGCAGGCCGGAGAGCGACAGGATGGATACGAAGCCGAGGGCGCCGATGACGTTCTTCCACCAGGTGTTCCGGAGGTTGCCCATCAGCTGGGTGTTGTTGCTCATCACGAGCAGCAGGAACCCGAGGAAGGGTGCGATGAGCACGGTGAGGGCTTGGGCGAAGATAATCAGTTGCACCGGTGACTTGGTGAACAGGATGGTGATCACGAGGCCGAAGGCGAGGATCGCGGCGCTGGTGCGTTTGGCGGTCGGGGTGCTGGGCGACGGGCCTTTGCCGAGTCCGTCGGAGAGCATGGTGCCGCCGGCGGTGGCGTTGGCGACCATGGCAGAGAATGCGGCACCCGAGAGGCCGAGTGCGAAGATCGTCGATCCGACCGGTCCGGCGATGGGTTCGAAGATCCTGGCCAGCCCGGCGAGGGTGGTGGCTTCGGCGTTCTGCCGGCCGAGGACGGCGGCGGCGACGATGATGACGAGGGAGGTCATGATGCCCGGGGCCACGATCCCGGGGATGGTGTCGGCGATAGTCGTTTGGCGGTATTCGGCTGCGGTGCGATTGCGTTCGTGTGTTCCGTAGGAAGTGAAGAACGCGGCGTTGAGGGAGAGGTTGGTGCCGACCAGGGCGACGACGAGCAGTTGCCCGCCGGGTGGGATGGAGGGGACGAGTCCGTTCACGGCCTGGAACCAGTCGGGTTGGGCGATGACGGCACTGAAGATGAAGGTGGCGGCCAGGAGTGCGACGATGACCAGCAGGACGCGTTCGACGGTGCGGTAGACGTTGCGGAACAGTAGGATCAGGCCGACGAAGACGGTGCAGACCGCGGACCAGATGAGCGGGGAGCCGCCGAACACCATGGACAGGCCGAGCCCGGAGCCGACGGCGTTGCCGACGGAGAAACACAGGGTGATGATGAAGACGCCGATCCCGGCGGCGGTTCCGACGCGGCGACCGAGGATGTCCTTGACGGAGCTGATCATCGACACGGGTGTGCGGATGCCGAGGCGAACACTCATGTCGGCGTAGACGAGCATGAAGATCGTCGACAGGGCGATGACCCAGATCAGCGAGTAGCTGTATTCGCTGCCGGCTTGGACGGCGCTGGCGAGATTTCCGGGCCCGAACTGCCATGCCCCGGCGATGAACGCCGGCCCCGCCATCGCCAGGGTCCGGACGAAGGTGCGTTGCGACCAGTGAGAGCCGGCCGGTGGTCGGGGTGCGCCTGCGACCACTGATGTGCCTCCGGCGGAATCGGCTGATGTGCTCATCGATGAGCCTACTTTCTGGTGTTCGAGCCGCCGATGCGGAGTGAGGCGCCGAGGATAGACGGCGCCGCCGGCTCGAAGGGGGAAGTACGGCGACCACGGCCGCGGCGGGCCGGAAGTGGCCCGGGACTACTCGGGGGTGGTGCCGCCGCCCGGCCCGGGGGTGTGCGGGCCGGGCGGCGGGACCAGCGCGCGGTGCTCAGATACCGCGCGCAACGGACTCTCTTACAGAATCCGGATCCTGAACCGGCGAGGGGTGGGCCGGGTCAAGCGGGAACGGTGACCGAGGACAGCCCGGCCGACTGCAGAGCGGCGGCGATCTCGGCACCCGCGCCCTCTGCCAGCGGCAGCAACGGCGGACGCACGGTGGCATGCTCGAGGATGCCGCGGGCGACCAGGCCTTCCTTGAGGGCGACGGTGCCTTCCATGTGCGAGCCGCGGTGGTAGACGTTGGCCGTCACCGGCAGCAGACGGTCGTGGATCGCGCGGGCGGCGGAGTAGTCCTTGGCCTTGCCGGCGGCGATGAGCTCGACCAGCGGCTCGGGAGCGAGTCCGCCGTAGCCGACGAGCAGGCCGTCGACGTCGAACACCGTGTGCAGCAGGTACTCGTCGTGGCAGCTCAGGATCTGCAGGTCGGGGTTCTCGCGACGCAGGACCGGGATCTCCCGGTCCCAGCGGCGCATGTTCCGCACCCCGTTCTTGGTGGCGAACACGCCGGGCTGGGCGGCGATCTCGAGCTGGGTGTCCAGGTTGTAGGTGGCCTTGGTGACGTCCGGGTACTGGAACAGGATCAGCGGCAGACCGGAGCCTTCGTAGATGGCCTTGTACCGATCCTGCGGTGCGCCGTCCTGGTAGCCGAACCGCAGCCACCCGTGCGACGGGTACACCAGACCGGCGGAGGCGCCGGCGTCCACGGCGCGCTGGGCTTCTTCCACCGAGACGGCGGTGCCCTCGCCGGTGATGCCGGCGATGATCGGCAGCCGGCCGTCGACGGAGTCCTTGAACGCGGCGATGACGCGGACCTGTTCGTCCTGGGTGAGGAAGGTGCCCTCACCGGCGTGGCCGAGGACGACCAGGCCCTTGACGCCGTCGACACTGCCGAGCCACGAGCCGAGGCGCTGGATGGCGTCGTAGTCGACGGCGCCGTCCCGGGTGAACGGGGTCACCGGTGCCGGGGTGAGGCCGCGGAGGTCGAGTGTGCTCATGGGGTGCTCTTTCCCTCGAAGAAACTTTGCAAACGTTCCCGGGAACGTTCCCGTGAACGATTTCATCGTGCGCTACGATCGGTAACTGTGTCAAGGGTCACCACGGAGGACGCGGTGATCAGGCCTTCTCAGTGGGTCGACAGACCACCGAAGGCGGTAGGGAGGAAGGCCATGGAAGCGAACGGGAGCGCGCAGCGGATGCGGGAAAAGAGCAGGGTGGTCACGCTGCGGGAAGTCGCGGAGGCAGCCGGCGTGAGCACCTCGACCGTGAGCCGGGTGCTCGACGATCGGGTACCGCCCTCGCGGTCGGCCACCGCCGAACGGGTGCGCGCGGTCGCCGATCAACTCGGCTACCGGCGCAACACCTTCGCCTCCAGCCTGCGGCGCGGCCAGACTGCGACCATCGGAGTGCTCGTCCCGCGGTTGAGCGACACCGTTATGGCGTTGATGTTCGAGGCCATCAGCCGTGCCGCGACCCGGCTCGGTTACTTCACCGTCGTCGCGACGACCGGTGACGACCCCACCGACGAAGGCGAGGCGGCACGCACTCTCCTCGCCCGCAACGTCGACGGCCTGATTATCGCCTCCAGCCTCCGCGAGGATCCGCTACCGCGCGAGCTTCGCGAGCAGGGGGTGCCACACGCACTCGTCCTGCGCACCGACGGCATCAGCCCGTCCTCGATCGGCGACGACGAAGCCGGCGGCTACCTCGCTACCCGGCACCTGATCGACCTCGGGCACACCGACATCGCCGTGCTGTCCGGTCCGCTCTTCACCTCCACCGCCACCGGACGCCTCGCCGGAGCGCGGCGGGCTCTGCAGGAGGCAGGAATCACGGTCAACCCGGACCGGCTCATCGAAACCACCTTCGGCATCGAAAGCGGCGAAGAAGCCGGACGCCGACTCTTCAACTCCTCCACCCCGCCCACCGCGGTCTTCGCGGCCAACGACAATCTCGCGCTCGGCGTCATCGCGGCCGCCCATCAACGGTCCCTATCCATCGGCGGCGACATCGCACTGGTCGGGTACAACGACATCCCCCTCGCACATCTACTTCCCGTCCCGCTGACCTCGGTGCGCACCCCGTTCGACCAGATCGCCGCCACCGCCCTCGATCTCATGCTCGAACCCGCCCTCGTCGACAACCCGATCAGGCGTGCCCTCCCGACCCTGATCCCCCGACGTTCATCCGGAACACACCGAACCCCAGTCGGTTCACCACACTGAGAAAGCGGTACAGGTCGCAACTTCTCAACTACTCTCGATCGGCTCGCACCAGACTTCGGCCATTTGTTCCACCGCACCGCGGATTGATGACCGAACAGCTGGCCCGTTCACGGATCCGCTTGCGGGGCATCGAGGCGACGTCGAGTCGCGGCGTTAGCACCGATGTCGTTCAGTTCATCGCGTCTAGAGCGTGTCGGGTTCACACGTCGACGAATAGGTGTCGAGCCGAGCCCGCGGACGCGGAAGACTAATCGAAGCGTCACCGAGACAAGACCGATGATTACGGTGCCGATCAACAAGTAGAGCACCACCGCCAACCACGTCAGACCGACGAAACCGGGGAAGCGGGCCCACTGCGGATCGAACAATTCCCCACTGCCCAGTCCGACCCAGGCAAGCACGGAAAGGACGACGACAGCGGTAGCCGCGGCCACATGGTGGCGACCGCGCAGGTGCACTCCTCGCACGAAACGTAGGTAGATGATCACACCGAGGAACGTCGGGAACGCAGCGGAGATCATGAGTCGTAACTGCACCTTGATGTGCTCCTTCTAGGACGCCGTGGTTTGAATATGCTTCCGGGACATCGGTATCGCACTGATGTGCGCAGTGATCGTCACCGTCGCCACCCTTAGCGTCAGCCGCATCGACGGTAGCGGCTATCCGGACCGCAAATGTGTGACCGCGGTGTGTGACCACCCCGCGTGGGTCTGCGCCTTAACTGAGTTGGATAGCCCTACTGCTCAATCGACGCGCGTCGATGAAGCGCGTCGCTTTTTGCGCCGCGCGTTCGGGTATCGGGGATTGCACACATAGTCCTCGGTGCGCCGGTCGAGGCTCAGAGGTCCGCAGGCAGGCCCACGAGGGCCGACGTACGGTTCCACAGGTCGCTGGAGAGCTGCCGATCGGTAGCTTGGCTACCCTGTTTTCCGTTTGGCTTCAGCCGGTCGAAGTACGTTCCGATCGGATCGGAGATCGATTCGTCCGCGTCGAGCCGGATGAATTGCGCAGCAACGACTTCGGTTGCAACACCGCACCGGCCGAATGTGGCGGCCGTGACTGCCCGTAGTAGCCACCAATCCGGGGCCAGACCGGTTCGCACGAAGCCCGGGTGGAAGGTGAAGGCGGACAAGGTCGATCGTGTCGCCAGCTCGGTCGTGAACAAGTTGATCGCAAGCTTGCAGGCACCGTAGGCGCCCAGTCCGGAGTTCCACCGACGGCTGAAGTTGAGGTCGTCGAGATCGATCTTGCCCTGCACGTTGGCGTTGCTCGACGTAGACACAACTCGGCCGCCGCTCTCGACGAGCCGGGGCAGCAGAAGCCGGGTGAGCAGGAACGGGGCCAGGTAATTGGTCTGCAAGGTCCGTTCGTGTCCGTCTCCGGTGAGCGCGCGGGTGTTGTACATACCGCCGGCATTGTTGGCCAGCACATCGATACGAAGGTAGGTGCTCAGCAGAGTGTCAGCGAGTGTGCGCACGTCGTCGAGGCTCTCGAGATCGCTCACGATCCCGGTTCCGCCGACCTCCTCGGCTACGGCGTTCGTACGGTGATGACAATGACGCGTGGTGCGGACATGTTGATTGTCTTTCGAAAACGTGGAGACGGACGGGTCTCTGTAATTGGGTGGATTCAGCCTTCGTATGCCAGCGAGGACGACAGACTTCGGTTGGCGTCGAGCTGCCCCTGGATCTCGGCGAGGTGCTGCTCGACTCCGCCGACTGCGTCCGCCCCGGCGACGAAGCGCAGCGGGGGCTCACCCGAATCTGACAACGTGACGATGGCATCTGCGAGCTTGGCGGGATCACCGCCCTGCTTCCCGTTCATCGACTTCCAGATCTCGATGGTCGCCGCGGTGCGTTCGGCGTAGTCCTCGATGTCGAGCTCCGGCCAGATCGTCGACGACCCTTCGGTCAACAACTCCGTCCGAAAGAAGCCGGGTTCTATTGCGGTGGTGGAGATACCGAAAGGGGCCAGGTCGAAACGCAGCGTCTCCATCCACCCCTCCAGCGCGAACTTCGATGCCGCGTACGCGGAGGTGAACTCGCCGCCGATCATTCCGGCGGTGGAGGTGATCGTGAACACTTGACCCGACCGCTGTGTGCGCATGGTCGGCAGCACAGCCCGGGTGACGTTCAGTGGGCCGAAAAAGTTCGTCTCCATCTGCGCCCGGAACTGATTCGCGCTGATGTTCTCGAAGAAGCCTGCGTAAAAATTGCCGGCGTTGTTCACCAGGACGTCGATGCTCCCGAACCGATCAACCGCCGCGACGACCGCCGTGTCGGCAGCGCTCTGATCGGTGATGTCGAGGGAGAGCGCGAGCAGGTTCTCGTGGTCACCGACCGCGTCGCGAACTCGTTCCGCGCTTCTGGCCGTGCCGACGACGCGATGACCGGCCGCGAGTGCCGCCGCGGCGATATCGACGCCCATTCCGCGCGCTGCGCCGGTGACGAACCAAACCTTGGAGTCAGACATTATGGGTAAATCCTCTCGGTTGATGTGGACTCCAGGAAACACGCGCAGATTGAATCCAGGCAGTCACTATCGAAGGGGGTAAAGCTGGTATCCCCCTGGTGAGGCGCCCGAAAGGTATCGTCGACGGCATGGACGGGCCCCAAGAGATACGTGACTTCCTGACTACTCGCCGGGCACGTCTGACACCGCAGCAAGCCGGACTCCCCGACTTCGGCGGGCGCCGGCGTGTGCCGGGCCTACGCCGCGAGGAGGTAGCCCTGCTCGCCGGTATGAGCACGGAATACTACGTTCGCCTCGAACGGGGAAACGGCACCGGCTACTCCGAGGGCGTCCTCGACGGCGTCAGCCGAGCCCTGCAACTCGATGACGCAGAAAGATCGCACCTCTACGACCTGGTGCGCGCCGCAAATGAAAGCGGCCTGTCCAAGAAGAAGCCTATCCAGCCGCGGAAACGAGCTGTCCGCGCGAGCCTGCAACAGACCATCGATGCCATGTCGACTGTCCCGGTATACGTCCAGAATGGTCGACTCGATTGCGTCACCATGAACAAGCTCGGGCAGGCGCTATTTTCCGAGATGTTCCGCGACACACGCCCACCAGCGAACGCGGCACGGTTTACATTTCTCGACCCGAGGTCGCAAGACTTCTATGTCGACTGGGAGGCTAACGCTCGTCAGATCGTTGCCGTGCTCCGCCGGGAGTCTGGGCGAAACCCCTACGACCGCAACACGAGTGACCTCGTCGGAGAACTCTCCACCCGCAGCGAGCTGTTCGCGAAACTTTGGTCCTCGCACGACGTCCGCGAGCACCGCGTCGGAACGAAAAGCGTTCACCACCCGGTCGTCGGGCGCCTCGATCTGACGTTCGAGGCGATGGAACTGGCCGGGGACGCCGGCCTGTACATGCTTGTGTTCTCCGCGGTTCCCGGATCACCGTCTGCCGATGGGCTTGCGCTGCTGTCGAGCTGGATCGCAACGGACGACGAGCAGGTAACGGATATGAGCAGGGCCGAGACGAGGGATTCGGCCGACGGAAAGTAGGTCGCGAAGTCGGCTCGAAAGGCGACAATACGAAGCCGCGCTGAACGACTGCTACTTTCCGATTCTCTCGAAATGCCCACGATGTTCACGAGCGCATGACACCTCGTGGTACAGATAGGCGCTGATCTGTGCCCGAGCGCATCGGTGGCTTGAGACGAGTTCTCGCATTCACTGGAACTCGTCCTAGTTAAGTGCCGAGAGCAGTTAGTACGTCAAGGTAGCGGCTCGGACCGTGCAACCGCTCCACACCGCAAAAACCGGATCCGCACAACCAATCCCCTGCAAGAACACCGCGTTCACATCAGGGACGGTGCCAGCCGCGGGCTCTCGACATCGGTCCGTAGAGGGATGCGATCAGCTTCACGCACGTGGGAAACGCCTTCCCACGCCTCCCCTCGGGGTGAGTTTGCGGCGCGCTCAGCCGTTGGCGCCGAAAACCTCGGCCCGGTTAGCGCGCTTCGACACCCAGGGCTATCTTCACGGTTCTTCGAAACCATTCGGTACCGGGATCCGGCAGCACCCTCTTGTACGTGTAGAGAGAAATCTCCACGGCTGGAACGGCAAACGGGAGTTCGAACGTTTTCACGTCGGCCATCCGGCAGAACTTGTCCGAGACCGACCGGGGGATGATCGAGAGATGGGGCGTCTTCTCGATCAGCTGCGGAAGCGCCGCGAAATGCGCGATGCGCAACGCGACGTCGCGTGAGTGGCCGAGCAGGGACAACGACCTGTCGACGTCGGTGTGGCCGGCGCTCACATCGACGGCGACGTGGCGCTCGTTCAAGAATTCGTCGAGTGTCGGATCGGTGCCGACCCGCGGATGCGATGCGCTGCAGATTCCGCAATAGCTGTCACGGAGCAGGACGTCGCGTTCGAAGTCGGGGGCGGTGATCCTCGGGGTGCAGATGACGGCGTCGGCTTGCCCTTGCCGGAGTTCGGTCTCGACCACGGCGAAGTCGAGCGGAATGATGTGGACGTCGACCCCCGGAGCAGTCTCCGCGATGAGACGGAGCACCGGCGGTAGCAGGCTCACTTCGCCGAGGTCGGTGGCGTGGAGTCGGAAGGTGCGGCGCGACGTCGCGGGATCGAACTGGCCCACACCGCTCACCGTGGTGTCGATGACCTCGAACGCCTGACGAAGCCTCGGATACATCGCACTCGCCAGTTCCGTCGGCTGCAGACCTGACGGCGATCGGCTGAAGAGGCTGTCGTTGAACTGTTTCCGCATCCGGCTCAGGGCGTGGCTGACCGACGGCTGGGTGAGCGAGAGGCGTTCGGCAGTTCGTGTGACGCTGCGTGTCTCGTACAGGAGCAGGAACGTCCGCACGAGATTCAGGTCGAAGTCGGTCATGAACTGCAATAGACACCATCGATGGGGGTATGTCAAACATTCATTGGAGCTATTCCACGTGGCCGGATACCGTGACGTGCAGCACAGCGAGGGCCGCCTCCAGGGGATAACCAACCGGCGAATTGTCGGCGCACATCCCCGGGTTCGATGTGGCGCAGCCAGACCCGACGGCCACTCGCCAGTCGCCCGATGAACCCTCACACCATTGCGAGAGAGAAGCCGACATGAGCGATCAATCAGCCACGGGACAACGAGAAGGGTCCGGGACATCGGCGCGCGTCGTGCTTCTGCTGTGCCTGCTGGCCGTCGTGTTCGAGGGCTACGACATGGTGGCCTACGGGACCACCCTGCCCTCGATGCTCGCCGACCCCGCGTGGAACCTGACCCCGGCACGAGCCGGAGTGATCGGAAGCTACGCGCTCGTCGGCATGTTGGTCGGCTCGATCCTCGTCGGCGGGATCGCCGACCGTCTCGGGCGCCGAACGTTGATGATCACGGCCACCGGGTGGTTCTCGGCCTGGATGGGCGTGTGCGCCATCGCCCCCGACGCCACACTGTTCGGAGTGGCACGCTTCTTCGTCGGCGTGGGCGTCGGCGCACTCATTCCACTGGCTGCCGCCATGGCGGTCGAGTTCTCGCCCAAGGGCAAGAGCCACACCTACAGTGCCATCGTGTGGGCCGGCTTCCCCGGGGGCGGCGTTCTGGCGTCCCTGCTCGGACTCGTGGTGGTGGACGCGTTCGGTGTCCGGGCCATGTACTGGATCGGCCTCGTACCGCTCCTGGTGTTCGTCCCGATCATGCTGAAGTTGCTGCCCGAGTCGCCGAGCTTCCTGCTCGCCCGCGGCAGTGTCGACGAAGCGAACCGCATCGCCGACCGCGCCGGAATCGATCGTCCGGAGCCTCCGCGTCCCGGTGAGAAGGTGGGGCCGCGGGCCCTGTTCACCCGGGAGTTGCGGCGCGCGACCCTGCTGTTCGGGCTGCTCAGCGCATGCGGGCTGCTGCTGACCTACGCGCTGAACACGTGGCTTCCCAAGTTGATGCAATCGTCCGGATTCGGAAGCAGCTCCGCACTGACCTTCTTGTTGGTGCTCAATGCCGGCGCCATCATCGTGCCGCTGTTCGCTTCCCGTCTGTCGGACCGGATCGGCCCGCAAGCTGTCACCGCAGCGTCGCTGGCGAGTGCCGCGGTGGCGATCCTGGTCCTCAGCACGGACGTGTCCTCGTGGCTGTTGTTCGCCCTCGCGTTCGTCGCAGGTGCCGGAACGATCGGCGCTCAGGTCCTGATCTACGGATTCGCCGCCTCGTACTTCCCGGCATCGAGCCGCGCGGCCGGAACAGCGTGGGTTGCCTCCGTCGGCAGGCTCGGCGGCGTGACGGGTCCGACGCTGACCGGTCTGGTGATCGCCAACGGGTCGAATGTCGCACCCGCCTTCTACCTGTTCGCGCTGATCGCCGTCATCGGTGCGATCGCGGCGCTGCTGGTCCCTCGGCAGCGGAAGAATCCGACAGTCGGGCAGGCCTCAGCGGTGCCCGGAATCGTGCGGCAGGACGCAGCTAGGTGACGGGCGAGTGCTGCGGGTCCCGAACCTTGTCACGGACGAGGAAGACTGCGACAAAACCGAATACGACGAGCACGATCGTCACCAGCGCCGCGATCGCACCGCCGCTGCTGGACGTGCCGACGGCGGTGTCGACCCCACCCGAGGAGAGGACGGTCGTCGGGTCGGTGAGGGCGTGAAGCACGATCGCAGCCCAGATGGTGCCGGTCACTCGCATCGTGAGGTACATGCACATGCCGAAGCCGAAGGTGTAGACGACGGTGACAGCGACAGTGGACAGTTCCATTCCCGCGATGAGGTTCGTGGTGTGCATCAGCGCGAACATCGCCGACGAGACCACCGCGACGAACTTCTCGTTGTGGCGGGCGTCGCGCAGGATCTGGACTACCAGCCCTCGTGTGGCCAGCTCCTCGGCCACACCGACGCACCCACCCAATACGAAGAGTGCCGCGATCTGCCCGCCGGTCCACGAACTCCAGTCCGTCCCGGTCAGGTGCGCGATGATCGCGGCCACGACCAGGGCCGGAGCAAACCACATCCAGCCTCGTCCCCGAATCGGCTGGGGCCCGAAGATCTTCCCGAGCATGCCGAGCCGGGCGGCCACGACGAACAGAGCGATCGCGCCGACCGCGATCGGCAATGCCAGGCCGAACAGGATGCTGGGCGCGGAGCCTACGAGGTTGTCCTTGTCGATCCGGCCGGCGAAGATCGAGGAGACCAGCCACCCCACCAGGAGGTAGAACACCAGGTAGGCCACGATCAGGCCGACAGCCATCCATACGCTGGGGCGTCGCCACCCAGCCGATTCACTGCGCTCGTGCGTCACCTGCTGATCGTAGACACTGCGTTCAAGGGCGGCCTGGTGACCGAGCCGGACTGCGAGTTGTCGAGGAGCCGGCGGCAGCCGACCCGAAGCGCCCCGTCCGCGTAGCGTCATACTGTTCGAGCAGAACTGTCGTGCAGGCGAAGATGTGGTGTGGTGATGCCGACGTGAATCGAGTGACGGACTCCTGGCGCGAGATCATGTCCACCGAATTCGGTGGACTCGCACCTCGGCTTGCCTCGGACGCCCAGGTCACGGGGACGATGCAGGCGGTCGTGCTCGGCACCGTGGAGGCCTTCACCATCTCGGGGACACCGCAGGTGCTGAGCCGCAGCCCCCGGGCCGCCCGGCGGAATCCGTCCGAGTCGTTGAAGCTCTGCGCGGTGAAGAAGGGTCGCGCGGTCCTGCATCAAGGGGACCGGGAACTCGTCGTCGACCGAGGTCGTGCGGTGATGTACGACGTGGCACTGCCGTACGAACTGTCCTTCACGGACACCTGGTCGTGCTCCGTCGTCACGTTTCCACGCCACTCGTTCGTTCTCACGCCGAACGAGATCCGGGAGTGTTTGGAACGCACCTACGACGTGCGAGCCGGGTCCGGCGCGCTCCTCGAGCACTTTGTCACGACCGCGGTCGCCGAGGGCGCCGACGTGGACCCTTCGGCTGCCACCCTGCTCGGTGACGCCGGCATGAGCCTCGTGTCGGCGGTACTTACCGCGCCGGAGACTCGCTCGGCGCCGCCCTCGTCCGCGGTTCGGGAGCAGATCCTCCGCCATGTTCGCCGCAATCTCGCCGACCCGGGCCTCAGCGTCGGCTCGATCGCATCGGCGCTGCACATGTCGCCGCGGACACTGCAGCGCATCTTCGCCGACTACGGCCACACCCTCAGCGCGGTGATCCGCCGGGAACGGCTGGCGAGCGTTCACCGGGACCTCACCAACCCCAATCTGCTCGACCGCACCATCTCGTCTTTGGCGTCGCGGTACGGCTTCTACGACGCGCCGGCCTTCACGCGCGCGTTCCGCGCCGAATACGGGATGACGCCGTCGGACGCCCGTCACCAGGCGCTCCCCCACACTGTCGCCTGACGGCAACAATCCTGTCGCTCCGGGACAACACGGGCCCCCGCGTCCGGGGCACAGTGTGTTCCACATCGCTTCGTTCCCGTGAAGTGATCGACGTTATCGACTCTATGAATGGGAGCTGACATGACTGACCTTCTCGGCGGCGAGACCTGGTCCGGCAAAATCTTCGACGGCAACTGGGTCACCGCTTCGGGCGGCAGCATCAAGGTGACCGAGCCCGCCACCGGCGCGGTCCTCGGTGAAATCGGCGCAGCGGACGCGTCCGACATCGGCCGCGCCGCCCGCCGCGCGGCGGCCGCTCAGCCGGGCTGGGCCGCCCGCACCGGTCACGCCCGTGCGGACGTATTGCGCAAGGCCGCAATGACACTCGACGCGAACCGTGCCGAGGTCGAACGCTGGCTGATCCGCGAGGGCGGCGCCGTCCCAGGCAAGGCCGCCTTCGAGGTCGACCTGGTTCTCTCCGAGCTGTGGGAAGCATCGGCCCTGCCCACCCAGCCGTGGGGTCACCTGCTGCCCACCAGCCAGGAAGGCCGCGTCAGCATCGGACGCCGTGTTCCGTTGGGTGTCGTCGGCGTCATCAGCCCGTGGAACTTCCCGCTGGTCCTGGCGATGTGAGCGGTCGCACCCGCCCTCGCTCTCGGTAACGCGGTGGTCCTCAAGCCCGACGTGCAGACCGCGATCAGCGGCGGCGTCGTGATCGCTCAACTGTTCGCGGCGGCAGGACTGCCGGAGGGAGTACTGCACGTACTCGCCGGGGACGCCGAGCCCGGGCAGGCGCTGTCCGAACACCCTGTCGTCTCCTTGATCTCGTTCACCGGCTCGACCTCTGTCGGACGCCAGGTCGGCGCGACCGCGGGACGGACGCTCAAGCGTGTCTCCCTCGAGCTCGGCGGCAACAACGCCCTGATCGTCCTGGACGATGCCGACCTCGATGCCGCGAGTTCGGCCGGCGCCTGGGGCTCCTTCCTCCACCAGGGCCAGGTCTGCATGACGGCCGGCCGGCACATCGTCCTCGAATCGGTGGCCGATCGCTACCTCGAGAAGCTGACGGCGCGCGCCGCCAACCTCCCGGTCGGTGACCCCAACACCGGACAGGTCGCGCTCGGCCCCCTGATCAACGAACACCAGATCGCCAACGTCGATCGCATCGTCCAGGCAACCCGCGACGCCGGTGCCGAGATTCGCACGGGCGGAACATTCGAGGGACTCTTCTACCGGCCGACCGTTCTCGCGGGCGTCACCCCGTCGATGCCGGCCTTCCAGGAAGAGATCTTCGGTCCGGTCGCTCCCGTCGTGGTCGTCAAGGACGAGGCGGAAGCCATCGCCGTCGCGAACGACACCGAGTACGGTCTCGTCGCCGCGATTCAGACGGGTTCGGTCGAACGCGGAGAACGGCTGGCCGATCAGCTCCGCACGGGCATGGTCCACATCAACGACCAGACCCTGAACAACGACGCGTATGCGCCGTTCGGCGGTACCGGAGCGTCCGGCAACGGCACGCGATTCGGGACGCAGAGCAGCTGGGACGAATTCACCCAGTGGCAGTGGCGCACCAGCCGCTCTGTGGCACAGCAGTTCCCGTTCTGACACTCACGCACCTCACTGGTCTGCCGGCCGATCGCGACACACCGCGGTCGGCCGGCAGACTGCGTTCGGTCGAATGCATGAATGATATCTATGCCCCTATTGGAAACATTCATTGGAGCTATTGTCGCAGGAGCGTTAGCGTGGACGCGGAGACACAGTCGGTGTCGCCGATCACACGAGGGAGAACCGATGGCAACGGTGAGTGAAGTGACGTACGAACTGTTGCGGGCCCGGGGGCTCACCACCGTGTTCGGCAACCCGGGATCGAACGAACTCCCCTTTCTCTCCGGAATGCCCGACGACTTCCGCTACGTGCTCGGCCTGCACGAAGGTGCCGTCCTGTCGATGGCGGACGGGTACTCGCTCGTTACCGGCGACGCGACTCTGGTGAATCTGCACGCGGCTTCCGGCTCCGGCAATGCCATGGGCGCGCTGACCAATTCGGTCTACTCACACAGCCCCCTCGTCGTCACCGCGGGCCAGCAAGTTCGCTCGACGATCGGGCAGGAGGTCATGCTGTCCAACGTCGACGCAGGCACGCTGATGAAGCCGCTGGTCAAGTGGAGCAGTGAGCCCACGTGCGCGGAAGACGTGCCGCGCACGATCAATCAGGCCATCCACACCGCGCTGCTGCCCGCGAAGGGTCCGGTCTACGTGTCGGTTCCCTACGACGACTGGGCCGCGGAGGCTCCCCCGGAATCCGCCGGCCTCCTCGCGCGCGACGTGCACAGTGCCGCGTCCCTGTCCGGTGATCAGATCAGCGATCTGATCGAGACTCTGGAGTCGGCCACGCACCCGGTACTCGTGCTCGGACCGGCGGTCGACGCCGATCGTGCCAACGCCCATGCGGTGCTCCTGGCCGAGAAACTCCGCGCACCCGTGTGGATCGCCCCGTCCCCCTCACGTTGCCCCTTCCCGACACGGCACCCGGGTTTCCGCGGTGTTCTCCCCGCCGGCGTCGCCGACCTGTCTGAAACCCTGGAGGGGCACGATCTCATCCTCGTGGTCGGCGCGCCCGTGTTCCGCTACCACCAGTACGTTCCGGGCAACTACCTCCCGGACGGCGCCCGGCTGATCCACGTCACCGACGACGGCGGAGAAGCGGCGCGCGCCCCGATCGGTGAGGCCTACGTCGCCCCGGTCGGCAGCACGCTCGAAATCCTCGCGACCATGGTGAAACCCAGCGACCGCTCCCCTCTTCCCCCGCTCGGGGACTTCGAGGAGGCCGTTTCGGTCGGCGCCGGCCTCGATCCAGCGCAGCTGTTCGCCCTGGTCCGGGCGGGCGCTCCGGACGACTCGATCTACGTGAACGAGTCGACGTCGACGTCCGACGCGTTCTGGTCGCAGATGGATCTCTCGCACCAGGGCAGCTATTACTTCCCCGCATCCGGGGGTTTGGGTTTCGGGCTTCCCGCCGCTGTCGGGGCGCAGCTCGCCTCCCCGGACCGTCAGGTCATCGGCCTGATCGGCGACGGCTCCGCCAACTACGGCATCACCGCTCTGTGGAGCGCTGCACAGTACAAGATCCCGGTGGTCATCGTCATCCTGAACAACGGCACCTACGGTGCGCTGCGCGGTTTTTCGAAGATCCTGAACACCGGCGAGACTCCCGGCCTCGACGTACCGGGAATCGACTTCGTCCACCTCGCCGAAGGATACGGCGTGCACGGCACCGCGGTCGCGACCGCCGAAGACTTCACCACCGCGTTCAAGTCCGCCTTGGCCGCCGACGAGCCGACCCTGATCGAAGTGCGCACCAACTTCGACGAATCATGAACGACGACCCAGGATTACGCATGAATCTCATCGAGACACTGAAGGAACTCGTTCCCGCCGACATCGTCGTCACCGACCCCGACACGATGGAAGGCTACCGCCGCGACAGCGCCGACCTGGTGGCCGCAGGCAAGCCGATCGCCGTCCTGCGTCCCCGGACCACCGCCCAGGTGTCGAGCATCATGACGTGGGCAACGCAGACCGACACCGTCGTCGTGCCGCGCGGCGCGGGAACCGGGTTGTCCGGCGGAGCAACCGCTCTCGACAACTGCGTCGTGGTGAGCATGGAACGCATGAACTCGATCCGCGAGTTCGACGCGACGAACCACACCGCGGTGGTCGAGGCGGGAGTCGTCAACGCAGACGTGGGCAGGGCGGTCGCGGACGCCGGGTTGTTCTACCCGCCCGACCCGGGAAGCTTCGAAGTGTCGACGATCGGCGGCAATCTCGCGACTAACGCCGGCGGCATGCGCTGCGTGAAGTACGGGGTCACCCGCAACTCCGTTCTCGGCCTCGAAGTCGTCCTCGCCGACGGACGCGTGCTCCGCACCGGCGGAAAAACCGTCAAGAACGTCGCGGGTCTCGACCTGACCCAGCTCTTCGTCGGCTCCGAAGGCGCCCTCGGAATCATCACCTCGGCGACTCTCCGACTGCGACCCACGCCTGCCGCCACTGCGACGTTCGTGGCGTCTTTCCCAACGCTGGACGCCGGCGGTCGGGCTTTGAACTCCATCTTCGCCGCCGGGGTCACACCGAGCATGCTCGAGATCATGGACAACGCCACGATCAACGCGGTCGAGAACTATCAGCGAATGGATTTGGACCGGGACGCAGCACTTCTCGTGATCGGGCAGGCAGACGGAGCCGACGCGCTCGACCAGGTCGATCGGATGGTTGCGTGCTGCGACGAGGCCGGGGCCGACCTGTCCGTGTCGACGTCGGATCCCGCAGAGGCCGAGATGCTGCTCCAGGCTCGGCGGCTCGCGGGGTGGGCCACGATGGAGCAATTCCCGACCATCATCGAAGACGTCGGTGTTCCGCGAACACGGCTGGCGGAACTCTTGTCCACCATCGCCGACATCTCCGAGGACACCGGGATCCGCATCGCCACCGTCGGTCACGCCGGTGACGGCAACGTCCACCCGATGCTCCTGCTCCCCGACCTCGGTGTGGACGCCCGCAATCGGGCGATGGTCACCGCCGACCGCATCTGCGCTGCAGCGCTCGCCCTCGACGGAACCATCACCGGCGAGCACGGCGTGGGAGAACTCAAGCGCGAGTGGCTCACCCGTCAACTCGACGACGTCTCGCTCGGTGTGCAGGCGAGCATCAAGCGGGCACTCGACCCGAAGATGCTGCTCAATCCCGGTCGTGGGTTCTAGCCGATGACTTTCACGCTCAGTCAATGGCTCGGATTCGAGTCGCACCGGCGACGAATGCTTCTGGGTGACTGCCACCGCGCGGCGGTGGCCGCGAGAGGCTCGCACAACGCCTACATCTCGGTGGTGGACCAGTTGGCTCCACCCGTCGCCGACGGTGAGCTCGAAGGTGTGCCGTTCGCAGTGAAGGACAACATCGATGTAGCCGGCATGCCCACCACAGGTGGGAGCCCGCTGTTCGCACTCGACGTCCCCGATGTCGACGCCGGGGTGGTCAGCGCGTTGCGTGAGGTCGGTGCGGTGGTCGTCGGCAAGACCAATCTGCACGAACTCGCATTCGGGATCACGAGCAACAACGCCACCTACGGCCCGGTTCGGAACCCGCTGGATGTCTCCCGAGTGGCCGGCGGATCGAGCGGAGGCAGCGCTGCGGCGGTGGCGCTGGGAACGGTGCCCTTCAGTCTCGGCACCGACACCGGAGGATCGGTCACCATCCCCTCGGCGTTCTGCGGGATCGCCGGATTCCGTCCCACCACCGGCCGCTACCCGAGCGACGGCGTCGTCAACCTCTCGTCGTCACGAGACACGATCGGTATTCACGCCCGGACCGTCGAGGACGTGCGCCTCCTCGACCGCGTCATCACCAGAACGAGTCCGACGGTCGGTGTGCCGGATCCAGCCGATCTGGTACTGGGAACCGTCCCGAGCCGGTACGACGACATGGAACCCGCGGTCGCCGAGGCGACCCATCTCGCGCTCGACGACCTGCGCGCGAGTGGTGTGACGATCGTGGAATTGTGCATGCCCGACGATCTGACGCTCGCCGCGGAGCCTGGCATCGCATTGGTCTTCTACGAGGCTGAACGCTTGCTCGCGGCGCGGGTGAACAATGTTCGCGGACAACAGGGCCCCGTCGATATCGCGGATCTGATCGACGCGATCGGGTCGCCGGATGTGCGGGCGATCTTCGAGTCCATCGCAGCCACCCGGGTCACCGCCAGGGCATACGAGCACGCCCGCCGCAGACGGTGGCAACTTCGGCGTCTGTACGAGGAGACGTTTGCCGCCGCCGGAGTGCACGCGCTGATCGCCCCCACCGTCCACGTTCTCCCGCCCCGCATCGGACAGGACGACACCATCGACGTCAACGGGCGCCCCCAGTCGGTGTTCCCCACGGTCACCCGCAACTCGGCGCCGGGTTCGGTCGCCGGGGTCCCGATGCTGACCGTCCCCGGCCGGTCTACCGCCGAGGGATTGTCAGTGGGCCTCTGCCTCGAGGGCCGCTTCTTCGAGGACCAACAGCTTCTCACCGTCGGAGACCTGATCAGCAGCATCCTTCACCGCTGACGCCGACAAGTGTGTCCCGATCCGGGTGAACACCGCCGGAACGGTGGTGCGGCGACGCACGGCGAGATGATCTGCGATCCGGAATGCGCGACCAACCACGAGATCGAGTTCGCGGGACACGAACAACCGTTGGCCGTGGACACCACTCGCCATGAAGGAGTCGAACGGGTCGTTGAGAATCCACCGGTAGTCCCGGTAGCTCATCGCTGCAGGCGAATCCGCCGACGCACGCGGCAACCGCACCGAAGCGGTAGCTCCCTCGGGAACGGTGCTGATCGCACGCACCACCGACTCCGCACGATCTGGCGGTCGCCGAGAGCGCCCCCACAGCGGAGCATCTCCCCCACCTCGGCGGACGTCGACAATCTCTACGTGCAGGCGGAATCAGGTGTGATTGGAGGCCCCGCTCACGTGTGATGACCGCACCGTCAGTTCGTGGAGGTACCAACGCCCGCATCATTGCTCGCTATAGGTGAACACCCCTCTCCTCTCCCTCCTCCCTCCTCCCTCCTCCCTCCTGTGAAAGCAGTGTGCTTCCGCCAGGGTGTCTCAGCCTCCGGGAATGACGGACGGCACGTCAGGGCGGTTACGAACCGAGCCGCCCGATCCTCGAGTATCCCTCGGCCAAACGCGCGTTATACGCGTCGAGCGGTTGTGTCTCGCACCTGAATCCCATACGGCAGTAGCTCTTTGCGTGCGGGGCCCTTGTCGCCGGCGAGACGTTGGAGAAGCATGCGTGCTGCGCGTTGGCCCATCAGATCCCGCGGCACGGTCACGGTGCTCAACTGGAGGGGGCCGGCGCTGGAGAAGCTCATGTCGTCGAACCCGGTCAGGGCCAGGTCTTCCGGCACGCGCTTGCCGATTTCCCGGGAGACGTCGAGAACGCCGAGCGCGATCATGTCGTTACCGCAGACGATGGCGTCTATCTCGGGGTGTTCGGCGAAGAGTGCTCGGGCGCGCAACGCGCCGGCGGCTCGGGTCAACTCTCCCCATACGTCGGGTTCGTTGACCGCGTGCAGACCCGCTTTGGCCAGCGCGTCACGGTATCCGTTCATGCGGTTGACCGACACGCTCGAGGTGTCGGGGCCGCCGAGGATGGCGACTTTGCGGCGCCCGGTGGCGACCACGTGGGAGGCCATTTCGAACGAGGCGGAGTAGTCGTCGATGCCGACCCAGTCGGAGGGTTCGTCTTCGATCTGGCGGTAGAGCTGCACAACGGGAATCTTCTCGTGGCGAAGCTTGTCGAGGAGGGGCTTGTCGGCGGCGACGAGCGAGGTGAAGATCAGGCCGCTGCAGTTCCGGTCGACCTGCGCGAACGCGACGTCCGATTGCCGCGAACCGTCCACGCCGACGTGGGAGACGAACACCTCGTAGCCTTCTTCGGCGGCGGCGGCGACCACTCCCCCGGCGACCTCGGTGTAGAACGGGTTGGCGATGTCCGCCAGGAGCAACCCGATCGCTTTCGTGGTGCCCGAGCGCAGTTCCCGGGCGATCCTGCTGGGTCGAAACCCCATCTCCTCGGCGATGGCGAGGATCCGCTGGCGGCTCTCGTCGCTGACCCCGGGCGCCCCGCTGAGTGCGTAGGAGACCGCGGCAGCAGATACCCCCGCCCTGCGGGCGACATCGCTCATCGTCACTCGCCGGGTGCGGCCACCGTTGGACTTGCTGTCGGTCATGCGCGCCAGCTTACGCGGTTAAGTGATGCCCCCAGGGGCGACGCCGCGCAGCGTCCTGCACAAACATCGCACTGATTCGTTTAAGTTGCACGGAACCCAGTCGCCGACCACTTAAGAATACCGATGGACTACTCGGATTCCGTTCATTTAGCCAGCTATCGGCATTGATGATTCGTTGAAACATCACCGCTTGTGCGCTGAAACACAACGATGTACCGTCGCTTATGCGATTAAGCGAAAGGAGAGCATCGTGAGTTCCACCGTTGACATGAAGAACGAAGAGGCTGTGCCCTACACGGGTCCGAAGCCGTACGGGATGAGTGACGATCTGATCGTTCCGGGTGCACTGGATCTGGACTGTGACGAGCGGCTGTGGGTTCCGCAGTCCCAGGATGTCGAGTTCCGCCCGCTGGTGTTGTCGGCGAGCCAGGGCTACTTCGTGAACATTCTGCGGGTGCGCCGCTCGGGCATCCTGTCCCGGCACCGGCACGCCGGGGCGGTGCACGCGTTCACCCTGCGGGGCCGCTGGCACTACCTCGAGTACGACTGGTGGGCAGAAGAGGGCACCTACGCGTTCGAGCCGCCCGGCGACATCCACACCCTCGAGGTCCCCGAAGACGTGACCGAGATGGCGACCCTGTTCCACGTGAGCGGTGCGTACATCTACGTCGACGTCGACGGCAACACCGTCGGCATCGAAGACGTCTTCAGCAAGATCGACAAGGCCCGCGCGCACTACGAGAAGATCGGTCTCGGCGCCGACTACGTCGACCGCTTCATCCGCTGACACTGCGGCGGACACCGCCTGACATGGCGCAACCACACCGAGTGCCCTCGGCACTCAGGGGCGGTGTCCGCCGGCATCTCACTCTCTATTTCCACGAGCCCGATCGCGGGCGAAAGTAGCAGGTTCCCCACATGCGAGCTCTGACCAAGAGAAGTGCCACTCCCCACGACGTCCTGGTGCAGGATCTGCCCAAGCCCGAACCGGGCCCGGGGCAGGTGCGGGTACGCACCGAGGCCTGCGGGTTGTGCGGCAGCGACGTGCACGCCTGGCGTCACGACACCGGCTACGAATGGATCCGCCCCCCGGTGGTGCTCGGACACGAGGCGGTGGGATACGTCGAAGCCCTCGGCGAGGGCGTCGACCCGGCCTGGCTCGGCACACGCGTTGTCCCCGTTGCGATCGACGGTTGCGGCGTGTGCGATCTGTGCGAGCGCGGTTTCCGGCAGATCTGCCCCCGGCGCACCGTCCTCGGATTGTCCTTCGACGGCGCCGCCGCCGAATCGTTCGTCGTCCCCGAGGTCCGCCTGGTCGAGGTCGACCGCGGCCTGCCGGCGTCGACGCTGGCGCTGACCGAACCACTGTCGGTCGCCTGCCGCGCGGTCGCGCACATCGAGAACACCACCGACGGACCCACCCGGGTGGTGGTGTCCGGGCCCGGGCCGATCGGCACGATGGCCGCCCTCGTCCTGGCCCAACGCGGCCACGATGTCGTGCTCTCCGGGGTCGGCAACGATGAGAACGTGCGATTGCCGCTGGCCCGCGCGCTCGGTCTGCGCACCGTGATCGCCGACCGGGACGCGCTGCCTTTCATTCCGACCGCATGGGTTGACGCCTCCGGTTCGACGGCCGCGCTCGATGCCGCCATCGCCGCGGTCCTGCCCGGCGGCCCCATCTCCGTCGTCGGCCTGTTCGCCCGCACCGGACCGGTCGACTTCAATGCCGTCACCCGCAAGGAGATTCGACTGCAGGGCAGTTACGGATCGACGAAGGTCGACTACCGGGCCGCTGCCGCCGCGATGGCCGCCGACCCGACACCGTGGCCTCAGCTGGTGACCGAAATTTCCCTCACTGATGCGGCTTCGGCCCTCGAACGCGCCGCGGCCGGTCACGACATGAAGGTCGTGCTCGTCCCATGACCACACCGGACCCCACCCCTGTCCCGAAAGGACACGCCATGTCCACACCCGACATTGCGGCCGAACCCGCCACCCACGCGGCCGGGCGCACCTCGATCGTCAAGGTCGCCTTCGCCAGCATGATCGGCACGGCCGTCGAATGGTATGACTTCTTCCTCTACGGCTCGGCCGCTGCACTGGTCTTCGGGCCCCTGTTCTTCCCCGACAGCGAACCGGCCACGGCCACCCTGCTGGCGTTCGCCACGTTCGCGGTGGGCTTCTTCGCCCGCCCGCTCGGCGGCATCGTCTTCGGCCATTACGGCGACAAACTCGGACGCAAGAAGATGCTGGTCGTCAGCCTGCTCATGATGGGCGCCGCGACCTTCGCCATCGGCCTGCTGCCGACCTTCGCGAGCATCGGTATGGCCGCACCGCTGCTGTTGATCGGCTGCCGACTGCTCCAGGGCTTCGCCGTCGGCGGCGAATGGGGCGGCGCGGTCCTGATGGCCGCCGAACACGGGGACAACGACCGCCGGGGATTCTGGACGTCGTGGACCCAGGCCGGAGTGCCACTCGGGAACCTCCTCTCCGCGGTGGTGCTGTGGGTGCTGGCACTGTTCCAGAGCGACGAAGACTTCGATTCCTGGGGCTGGCGAATTCCCTTCCTGCTCAGCGCCGTTCTCGTCCTCATCGGGTTGTGGATCCGGCTGAGCATCGACGAATCCCCGGTCTTCGCCGCCAACAAAAAAGCCCTCGAGAACCACAAGGCCGAGCACGCCCCGATCATCGAGGTCCTACGCAAATACCCCCGCGAGGTGCTCATCGCGATGGGCCTGCGGTTGGTGGAGAACACCTCGTACTACATCTTCACGGTCGTGGTGATGACCTACATGGTCACCTACCTGGATATGCCCAAGAGCGCCGCCATCGCGGGCGTGCTGATCGCCTCCGTCGCGCAGTTCTTCCTCACCCCGATCATCGGCGCCCTGTCCGACCGGGTCGGCCGGCGACCGCTGTACTTCACCGGCGCACTCGGTGCCGGCATCTGGGGCTTCGTGTTCTTCCCCCTCATCGACACCGGCAACCAAACCGTCATCGCGGCGGCGATCTTCATCGGGCTGATCTTCACCACCCTGATGTACGCGCCGCAGGCGGCGATGTTCTCCGAACTGTTCGGCACCAGCGTCCGCTACAGCGGCGCCTCCCTCGGCTACCAGCTCGCCTCCGTCTTCGCCGGCGGTCTCGCCCCCGTCATCGCGGTCGCACTGCTCGGCACCGTCGAGGAAAAGAACACCATCGCGGTCAGCATCTACCTCGCCGTCCTCGCCGTGATCACCATCATCGCCGTAATAGCCGCCAAGGAAACCGCCCGCACCTCCCTCGAACACGACCGGGTCCTCGACGAGGCCACCCGCACCTGATGAAGCCTCCGGGCCGGTGTGCGGCGCTCACCCCGCACACCGGCCCGGTCACCACCTTTCGAAAGAGCCTCTCCCATGAACACACCCGCCCACACCACGGTTATGGACCTGTTCCGGCTGGACGGCAACGCCGCCCTCGTCACCGGTGCCTCCCGCGGCCTCGGCCGCGCACTGGCCATCGCACTCGCCGAGGCGGGAGCCGACATCCTCGCCGTCGACATCGGCGAACTCGACCAGGTCGCCAAGGAGGTGCGCGCCCGCGGCGTTCACTGCGCCACCCGCACCGCCGACCTCAGCAACCTGACACCCGACACCGCGGCCGAGCTGATCTCCTGGGCCAAAGCCGAGTTCCCGCATCCGACGATCCTGATCAACAACGCCGGCATCATCCGCCGCGGCCCCGCGACCGAAACCACGCCCACGGACTGGTCGGCGGTGCTCGACCTCAACCTCACCACCCCCTTCCTGCTCAGCCAGGCCTTCGCACACTCGGTCCTCGCCGCAGGTGAGGATGCCGCCAGTATCATCAACATCGCCTCGATCAACTCCTTCCAGGGCGGGATGGAGGTTCCGTCCTATGCCGCCTCCAAACACGGAATCCTCGGACTGACAAAGGCGCTGGCAAATGAATGGGCCGCCCAGCGCATCCGCGTCAATGCGATCGCGCCGGGCTACATGAAAACCGAATTCACCGTTGCACACCGGCACGACCCCGCGCGGGCCGAGAACATGCTGCGCCGCATTCCCGCCGGCACCTGGGGCCGACCGGAAGATCTTGCCGGTGCGGCCGTCTTCCTCGCCTCGGCCGCGTCCGCCTACGTCACCGGGACCGCCCTGTCCGTCGACGGTGGATGGCTGTCCCGTTAACACCACAAAGACCATTCGGAGGACATCCCGCGGCATCGACCCTGCAGAAGCATCCTCTGGGCCCCGCCGACACGGGAGTTGGTCGCATCAGCTTCGAATCTTCGCAGGAAATGTATGAGCACTTCTCCAGACGGAAGATGAGCGGGAGATAAGCAGGCTGCGCAAACCAGGGCCTCGGGTCACTTGCCAGGGTAGGTTTTCGGCAATCGAACCCTTCCCGCCCGGTCGTCGAATCCTTGACCGAAACATTCGTGGAACCGACGAGTGCCCGGTCGCGACGTTCCGGATCGGTTATCCCGCAACGGTTCTTCCGATCGCGATCCCATACCTCGAGGAAACACATGCTCTCTTGCACAGCTAAATCCGGGCTCGGTTGCCATGCGGCACTGGGATCGGGGCGCCCAGCTCTTGCGTACCGCCGATCGCGTGCACGTCCGAAACAGCGACGCCGGCTCCGCCGGTGGTAGGTCGTCTCGATCCATTCCACGATCGCCAACCGTAGGTACCTCACGGCCGCTCGCACGGCAGTCGAGGACATTGCGTTGCGGAGACGCGAAGAACGATTCCATCGCCGCATCGTCACCACGTGCCCTCGTCGTCCTCATTGATCCTTGTAAACCAATGCCGGACAACAATTCTACGAAGACCCCAGAACCGCACTCGATGCCGCGAGCGGAATGAACGACGGTGCCGGGTTGCGGAGCGCGACAGCATTTCGCAGCGCCGAACATGCCAGGTCCGCAGTCATCGGGATCGGCGATCGAATTGCCGAGGATCCGGATGGAGTGGCAGCCCTTGATCGCGCAGAGGTAGAGCTCTGCCTGAACTCGACGGCACCACCAACTCTTCTCCGCGCACCGCTGGGGATTCTCCCCAAAAAAGTCAATCCGAGCAAAATGGCGATTTGATGCCAGGCGCGGGGCGCGTACCGTACTATATGTGGCTTCTTGGCGCCACTTGTCGCCCGGTGCCACGCCGAACAAACCCGAAGATTGGAGCAGAGATGCGTGTCTTGCGTGCGTTTGTAGGAGCAGTCGCTTGGGTCTTCCTGGTTCTGGCGTTATCTTTTCACGCGCCCCTGCCGACTGCTCAGGCCGAGTGTATGAGATTGCCGTACTTCACGCAGTCCGGATATGCCAACTTCGATTTCCCCCCGCGAATCGTCACGCTGATGAACGACAACGCGATCGCGGTCGAAGGCATCGCGCCATTCGAGGCCAAGCCCGCGAAGACCGGTCTCTATCTGCCGATCGGCTCGCAAACCAACCATATCGACGCGTGCATGGGCGTGTTCTATCCCGGCGGGCCGAGGTTCATCGGCAAGACTGGGAATTCTGTTGTGGTTGAAGATATCTGGCTGAGGATGGACGGCGCCTACGGGACCGTGAAGGTCAACGGGGTCGCCCAGGGCGAGAGGATGGTCGCCACCTACAATGTCGGTGAGATGATGCCGACGGTCATGACGCCGCACGGTGGCGGGATCGGCCCGACGTATTGGCCGTTCCGCTTCTCCCCGTATTTCGCGCAGGCCCTCAACGAGGCTGCAGGTGCGAACGTCTTCATGGCTGGTGAGGTGTTCGCCAACCTCGACGCCGTCGGGAAGTTCTGAAGAACCCAAGTCCATTCGAGTGTGCCCCCGATCGAGTTCGATGACGAGATTCCCGCGGGCTCCCAGTTCGCCTCGGCCACTGCGGTTCCCGGTGCCGGGTCAACCTCGGCTGATCGGCGCCGACGGTCACCCGGGTGACCGAGAACGGTAGTCCCTCCGGCACCGGCGGTCGATCTCCTCGCGCCCCGTCGGCAAGCTCGCCGCGTACAGGGTGCCGTCAGGTCCGGGTGGAATACCGCGAAAGCGATGGGCAGCACGTGGGATCGCGTCCGTGACTTGCTCAGCAACCAGTGCCGTTCAACGTCCTCGGCTCACCGACCGGGTCCAGGTGAACCTACGGCTCTACATGGTCGTAGTGACTCGGATGCGCCGCCATCAACCCACGCACGCGCTCTGCTGCGGTCGGGGTCCCCTCCACCTCAGATCTATGCAGCAGAACGCGTGGAGTGCGTGAAGTCCAGGCGATCGAGGCTGCGCGGGCAATCCCGACATCTGGGAATGCGTGGCGTCCCGAACAACATGAGCTGGGGAACCGACACAATAAAAGTGGAACCTACATATCCACCGACACTGTAGGTTCGCGGCTCACATGTCACTTCTCCGAGCTTTCGAACTGCGGATTCTCGAATTCGTGTCGGTACTCCCGAATTTGCCAGAATCCTCAGCGCGGCCGCCGTCCGGTGAGGGGATCCTCGGGTTCGTGCGATGATCGCAACTCCATGGTGTAGAGGGCGATGGTGTGGTCGATACAGCGGGTGATAAAGGCACTCTCGAGAGGTTGGTCGCCGACCAGTAGCCGGAAATACAAGGGGGCGGAAAGGGTTTCGAGAACCTCACGGGGGTCCACGTCTTCGGGCAGTTCGCCGCGTTCGATGGCTTTGCGGATGACGTGGGCGGTCCGTTCGCACTCCTGATGGGCATGATGGTCATTCACGGGGCGCAGGCCGGCGGCTTCTCGCCGATCAGCATCTACGGCGTCACCGTCAACAACATCGCGTCGAAGGCCGGCCTCGTCAGCAGCCCCCTGGCCCTGTTCCTCGGCAGCCTGTTCTTCAATGCGGCGATCGGAGTATTGCTGTTCGTCTTCCTCGGCGGCCGTGACCTCCTCGGACGAAGCGTGCACGACGAACACCACCACGACGACGGCACCGTCGGCGGAGCGAGCGCCGCACCCACACGCCTGCGAGGGCACGGGGCAACCACAACCACCGCACCGACCCAGACCGTCACCGCGGAGAACAGCCCCGCATTGGCCACCGCCGTCCGCGCCATCACCTTCGATCAGATCCTCACACTCATCGGCCTCGGCGCCCTCGCGCTCTTCGCGCTCGTCCTCGACCTCGACGTCGGATTCATCTCGATGACCGTCGCAGTCGTGCTCGCCCTCGCCTCCCCGAAGGCCCAGAAGGGTGCGATCGCGCAAATCAGCTGGTCGACGGTACTGCTGATCGGCGGTGTGCTCACGTTCGTCGGCGTGCTGCAGGAGGCCGGAACCGTCGAATACGTCGGCGACGCAGTCGCGAGCCTCGGACTGCCGCTGCTCGTCGCACTACTGCTCTGCTACATCGGCGCCACCGTCTCGGCGTTCGCCTCGTCCACAGCGATCCTCGGTGCCACCATCCCCCTCGCCGTCCCGTTCCTGCTGTCCGGCAACATCGGCGCCGTCGGGGTGATCGTCGCGCTGAGCGTCTCCTCGACCATCGTCGACGTCAGCCCCTTCTCGACCAATGGCGCCCTTGTACTCGCCAACGCACAAGACGTCGACCGCGACCGCTTCTACAAACAGATCCTCAAATACAGCGCACTCGTCACACTCGTCGGACCGCTCGTGGCCTGGGGAATCTTCGTGCTACCCGGATGGCTCTGACCCATCCCCTGGGGCGGCCCTCGACCACGGGGGCCGCCCACACGTCGGGGCCGTAACCCTGTCATCGCGCCGTGACGGTCGATCGCCGATCGATACGTCGCAACCCGACGAGAGACAGCCGCGATTTCCGCCGACACCGTGCCAACACAATTGCACTGCAACGTGGTTGGACGAGGCGTGTTCCTTCGAGGGCACCCCAAGCGGACGAGGTTCATGGCGAGCGGTGGCCCGATCAGTCGTGCAGATCGCGCCTCCACCGGCACGCCGAACTCGCAGCCACAGCCTGGAGTCGCTACCCCGCCAGCCGGTGACTGCGTTACTGGTATCTCAAAGGTGCTCGTTCGCAGAGAGATTCACCCTGTGAAATTCCGTTGAGCATGCGCTCCGCCCATCGCTCCAAGACCTCAGACGGTTAGCCGGCAGAGATCGTGCAGACAACAGGGTGGAAGTTGTCGTTCGCCGAGTCGGCCTGCACGGTCCCACTGCACGGCGCTCGATGAAACTGCCTATACGACACCTGGTAAAAGCAGGGTGACCTGCCGAGCCATGGACCGAGCGGTACCATCCGAATGTCCTGAACGCCTAGAGACATCCGACCACCCAGGGGAGCCCGTGACACAAACCCATGCCGGAGCCCACCGGAAGCGGGTACCGGCCGAGCACCGGGTGCTCGGTATCGATCGACGAACACTGCCGCCCGCGCTCTTCGTCATCGCGGTCTTCTTACTCTTGACCGTCGTCGTGCCGCGGATCGACGCGTCCATCGACTGGGACGACCCGATACGCGCCGGCGAACAGCTCGCTCTTACCGACACCATCGCCTTCACCCCGGCCACAGGATGGGACATCGAGACCGGTTTCCGCGTCGGCCAAGGGGAATCGGGCCGAAAGGCCGGCGATGCAACCATCGCGGGAGACGGGATCACCTTTCAGGTCTCGCCCGATTCCTTCGACGGCACCCCGGACCAACTGCTGGACCAGGTCGAAAAAGTTACCTCCCGCACCACCGACCCGACGTTCCGCGTCGAGGGCAACCGGAGCACCCTCACCACGACGACCGGACAGACCGGCGTCGTCCAGCCCTACAGCAGCCTCGACGTCGACGGTCTGGTCGCAGCCTTCGTCCTCGACGGCACCGGCCTGAAGATCACGGCATACGGTCCGCCCACCCAGATGACCGCGGCCGCCGAGAACATCCGGGCCATGATCGCCAGCATCCACACCGTCGACGGGAACAACGCATGAGCGACACCGACACGGCGACCGACTCGTCGAGCACCGCGGCCCAACGACGCCAACGCGAGGCGTTGGAGGTCTCCGGGTGGGGCGAGCGCTTCGAGTTCGTCCAACCCCACAACCTCTCCTTCTGGGTCTACCTGGCGCTCACTGCGGTCGGGTTGTTCCAGGCCTGGGCGTACTTCGCACCAGAGGCCGGGTTCTACGCCGACGGATTCGCGATATCGGCCGTGCTCTGCGGATTGTGCGGACTCGCCTGGTTCGCCTGGTTCCGTCACATCGACCGGTGGGAGCGCCAACCCGGCCGACTCGTCGCGGCCGCACTTCTGTGGGGTGCCATCCCCGCAACGTTCGCCTTCGCCATGACCGTCAACTCAGCGATGCTCAGCATCTACCCGAAGCTCTTCGGCCAGGAGTGGAGCGCGAACTGGGCCGCGGGCGCTACGGCACCGATCACCGAGGAGGCCGCAAAGCTGTGCGGCTTCATCCTGCTGATGGGCCTCGCCCCGCGACTGATCCGCACCGCCAACGACGGCCTCATCGTCGGCGCATTCATCGGACTCGGATTCGCGATCTTCGAGGACTTCCTCTACGCCGCCAACTCCACTGCCCGGACGTTCGGAACAGACCCGGTCGGTAACGCCGTGCAGATGTCCGTGACCCGGATCGGCGTCAGCTTCATCTCTCACCCGCTCTTCAGCGCGTTGGTCTGCGCCGGCGCCCTCTACCTCATCGGGACCAAGGCGCAGCCCCGGAGAATCGGGCTCGGGTCGGCTTTCGTGGCGGCTGGGATGTTCCTGCACTTCACGTGGGACGATGCAGCTGGACTCGGAGGTGGAAACCCGCTCGTCCTCATCGGCGTCATGTTCGGTTCGATCGTCATCGGATTCACGGTGCTGACGATCGCCTTCCGGCGGGCCGCGCCACGGGAGCATCAATTCGTCCGCGACATCCTCGCCCCCGAGGTCGAGGCAGGGGCCCTCACTGCAGCCGAGGTCGACGGCGTTCTGGGCAAGAAAGCGCGCAAGGCCTTCCTGAAATCGGCCCCTGACAGGCGGTCCCGCCGGGCCCGCAAGCACCTACGCCGCGCGATCCTCGACCTCGCACACGATGTCGCCCACGACAAGGGATCCGACTCCGAGGCGGTCCGGCACTCCCGCGCGGAGGTCGAGCGACTGCGCGCCAAGGCCGACCTCGGGCGCGGAGTCTGAAGCCGGCGGGAATGCCTCGCCGAGAGTTGAGACGGCGCGTCGCCTCACGGCAGGCGTGCCGCCTCTCGGCGACGCATCGACGTAGTATCACAACGAAATCCGTTCAAGCGACTTCTGTAGACGCCTCCCGCCTTGAATGGACGCCGCCGCGGACGGTGGGCAGCAATCCCGGTGCGGACATTGACGGTGAGGCACTCACTCCACTCCCCCGCAGGCACTGCGGCCGAGAGCACGATCTGCAGCGATGACCCGTTCCGCCAGTTGTGCGCGAACGGGCCCGCAGCAGGCGGAATCAGGTGTGATTAGAGGCCCCGCTCACGCGTGATTTCCGGTTCGTCAGTTCGTGGAGCTACCAAGGCCCGCATCATTGCTCGCCATACGTGAATCCCTTCCACCACTATCCATGGGGTGTTCACCTTTTTTGGGCCTGCTGTGTTCACCTATTGGGCCCGCGATCCGCCTTGGGCGCTGCTTCGCGCGCATTCTCCGGTCAGCGGGCGACACGTTCGGCGTTGTGAGAGCGGTGTATCTGGTGAGCCGGTGCGCGCTGGTTGGTCCTTGTGCGGACGGTCGAGGTCCGCCGCAGGGATCCGCGGACTCCGTTGCCGGGCAGGGTAGCTCTCTGCCGGGACGGGGGCCGCCGGCAACTTCGTGTTAATACTCAGGGCTGCATGTCGGGCGGGGCCGCTAACGAGCCCGATGCCCCGAGGATGGCGTAGACCGCGGCGCGGACACGATCGGCGACAGCCCCGGTGGAGATGGCATCGAACTTGCCGTCGAGGTGCAAGAACGCCAGGCCATGCACCAGCGCCCACACCGCATCTGCCATCGCGTCCGGGTCGGCAGTAGGAAATGTTTGCTGCACAATAGATTTGACGTACTCGTGAATCGCCGTTGTCGCAGCTACCCGTTCGGGGTTGGTCGGGTCGCACGGTTCGGCAAACATGACACGGAACAGTCCGGGGCGGGCGAGTGCGAACTGGACGTAGGCGATGGCGATCGCGGCGAGATCGTCGGCGGTGGTCGGAGCCGGATGGGCTGCGGCCAGTCGGCCGGCCAGGTCTTGGTAGCCCACCGCGGCGACAGCGGACAGCAGCGCATCGCGGTCGGAGAAATGCCGGTAGGGCGCGGCAGTGGACACACCGGCGCGTCGAGCGGCGGCACGGAGCGAAAGCTCGGCGGCTCCGTCTTCTTCGAGGAGTTCCACGGCCGCGCGCACCAGCGCGTTGTGCAGATCGCCGTGGTGATACGGCTGGGTCGTCGTTGCCATGGTCCTAATCTAGCAAGTGTTGACAATGCTTACATATCCTTTTAATGTTAGCGCCGCACACATGATGTGATCATCGTAAACATTGCTCTCGAAAGAAGGTCTGTAGATGTCGAGTGGTTCGGTCTCGGACGGGTTGTTCTCACCGCTTCAACTGCGATCCGGTCAGACATTGCGCAACAGGATTGCGAAAGCGGCCATGGAAGAGGGCATGGCCGGCAAGGCGCAGCTGCCCGACAAAAAGCTGATCGAGCTGTACCGACGGTGGGGCGCCGGCGGTGCCGGCCTGCTGATCACGGGAAACGTGATGGTGCACGCCGAAGCGCTGACCGGTCCCGGGGGCATCGTCCTCGATGCTGCCGCACCGCTGGCACCGTTCGCGGCGTGGGCGCAGGCCGGTAAAGCCGCCGGCGCGGCGATGTGGATGCAGATCAGCCACCCCGGTCGACAGATTCAGTCGAACATGCCCGGCGTGGTGTGGGGGCCCTCGGATATCGCGGTCCAGCTCGGCCGTCACTCCAAGCGGTTCGGTCGGCCGGTCGCGATGACCTCCAACCAGATCGAGGCGACCATCGCCCGGTTCGTCACCACCGCCCGACGCGCCGAGTCGGCCGGATTCGACGGGGTCGAGGTCCACGCCGCGCACGGCTACCTGCTCTCCCAATTCCTTTCCCCGCTGGTCAACAACCGCACCGACGAGTGGGGCGGTTCACTCGAGAACCGTGCCCGGCTACTGCTCGAGGTCGTGCGGGGAATCCGTGCGGTGGTGGCGCCGAAGTTCGCCGTCTCGGTGAAACTGAACTCGGCGGACTTCCAGCGGGGTGGCTTCGACGCCGACGACGCGCATGCGGTGATCGGCATGCTCGCGTCGGCGGGTGTCGACCTGGTTGAGGTATCCGGAGGCAGTTACGAAAGCCCAGCCATGTCCGGGCGCCCGGCCGATGGCCGCACCGCGGCCCGCGAGGCGTACTTCCTCGATCTGGCCGCGCAGCTGGCCGAGACCAGCACACTGCCGCTGATGCTCACCGGCGGGATCTCGCGCCGGGAGACCGCCGAACGCGTGTTGGCCAACAACGTCGAGCTGATCGGCATGGCAACCGCGTTGGCGGTCACTCCGGATCTCCCCGACCGTTGGCGCGAGGGACTGGAGGCGGACAAGGGGATGAAACCGGTGACCTGGTCGGACAAGGCGCTCGCCTCTGCCATCGAAATGGCCATGGTGCGCTACCAGATGCGCCGGATGTCGGCCGGTAAGAACCCGGCACTCGGTGTGCACCCGGCCCTGGCAATGGTCGCCGACCAGCGCGTACAGCGGAGGGCACTGCGTCGTTACTCACGATGGCTCACCTCCACAATGCGTGAACGGACCGCGACGCCGGTTCCGAGCGCGGCAGCGCGCTGAACCCGTGATCGGGTTCACCTCAACCTCCCCGATCGGTGGCCACGCCCACCACGTCGATCTCGACACGACGCCTCGCCACCATCCCATCGCATTCCCCACCGACCCTGTCGATCTCGGACGAGGGTGCCTCGCCGACAACACCTCGGAGAATTGATGTCCACGACCACCACGCAGCCGCGAACCGGGTGGCATCGAGTCCCTTCTCGGCGCCGTGTGCGAATACCCACTGGGCGGCAGCGTAGTTCTGCTCGATCGCCGTCGGGTACTTCGCTTCCGGGGACAGGTCGTAGTCGGGGAAGACCACCGCGGCATCGGCGCCGACGGCGAGCTCGCGGACCAGTCGGTCGTGGGTGTGCGCGTTGCCGAACACCCAACCGGCCCCGTGGATGAAGAACAGGACCGGAAGGGTGCCGGTGGTACCTGCCGGTTTCACGATGCGCACCTTCACCGATCCGGTCGGACCGCCCTCGACGGTGATCCACTCTTCGTCGATCGCCGGTTTGTCGATCTCCCCGGACTGGACCTCGTCGACCGTTGTGCGCCCCTCGTCCGGTGGAAGCTGGAACAGGAACGGGGGCGTGTCGGTCGCCTTCGCGAATTCGGCGGCCTCGGGCTCGAGGACGGGCTTGATGTCGGTCATGTCACTCTCCTGTCGCGGGTTCCGGCCCTGCGGTGCGGCATGCCGGTATGCGAATCACCGTGGGGTACGGCCCCATCGTCGGTGTTACCTGTTTTCGGCGTCGACCAGAATTCTGGGCAAGCCGGGATGGTTCCTCCTCCTTTCGTCGAGCGAATCACGGTGTCGTCGGTGGCCGGTGAATCTGCCGTGGGCGGCACCGGTTCGTCGGGGATCAGGATTCGGTGGGAAGCAGTAGCACCTTGCCGACCGAGTCCTTCGAATCCAGCATCGCTTGTCCTCGTTCGGCGTCGGCCAGTGGCAGCTTGGCCGAGATGACCGGCCGCACGAGCCCCTGTGTGACCAGTGGCCACTCCTTCTCGGCCACCGCCGCGACGATCTCGGCCTTGGACCCGGGACCGGTCAGGGGCCGGTTCCGGACGTTGAGGCCGATCACCCGGGCGCGCTTGCCGATGAGTGCTCCGACGTTCAGTTCGCCGGTGAAGCCGCCCTGCATTCCGATGATCACCAGCCGTCCGCCGATCGCGAGCGCGTCGACGTTGCCGGGCACGTACTCGCCGCCCATGATGTCGAGGATGACGTCGACCTGTCCGGCGAGCTCGGTGGCGAAGTTCTGCTCGCGGTAGTTGATCACGATATCGGCTCCGAGCTCGCGGCAGCGCTGCGCTTTGGCCTCCGAACCGACGGACACCGCCACCGTGGCGCCGAGTGCCTTGCCGACTTGGATGGCGTGGGTGCCGATGCCGCTGCCGCCGCCGTGCACCAGCAATGTTTCCCCGGCCTTCAGGCCGGCGTCCATGACGATGGTCGACCACACGGTGCTCGCCACCTCGGGCAGCGCGGCCGCGTCGACGATCGAGAGCCCGTCCGGGATCGGCAACAGCTGGGCCGCCGGGACGACGACGTACTCGGCGTATGCTCCGCCCGCGATGAGAGCGCACACCTCATCGCCCGGGCGGAAGCCGTCGACTCCCGCGCCGACCGCGACGACGGTGCCGGAGGCCTCCATGCCCATGATGTCGGTGATTCCTGGCGGTGGCGGGTAGAGGCCCTGACGCTGCATCAGGTCGGCGCGGTTGATGCCGGCCGCGGCGACCCGGAGCAGGACCTCGCCTGCGGCGGGGGTGGGCGTGGAGACCTGCGCGATGTTCATGGTCTTGTCATCGTCGACGACGATGGCCCGCATGGTGGCGGGAACTGTCTCGGGGGTGGTCATTTCAGTGCCTCTCGTGCAATCGCGGCGGCAAAGCCAGGGAGACCGGGCGTTGCGACTGCGATGTATAGTTGGGCCGTCCGGTGACCGGTGGCTCTCGTTGTGCGGCAACGGGATATGCGTCAGCGGGCGCCGATCAGCTTCCAGACGCGCAGTACCGCGCTCAGCGCCGGCGCCCACCTGGTCCACGGGATGCGCGCGGGCGGGGTGAAGCCGAGGGCGCGCTGATGGGCGACGGTCTGCGGTTCGGTGTACTTGAGGATGCCGTCCTTGCCGTGCCGGCGTCCCACGCCCGAGTCACCCATTCCGCCCATCGGAGAGTCGATGCTGCCCCACGCCGCCGCGAACGCCTCGTTGACGTTGACGGTGCCGGCGTGCACCCGGGCGGCCACCGCACGTCCGTGAGCGCCGTTGCGGCTCCACACGCTGGCGTTCAGCCCGTACGAGGTGGCGTTCGCCTGCGCGATGCCCTCCTCGACATCGTCGAAGCCGTAGATCGAGACCACCGGACCGAAAGTTTCGTGCCCGTGGAGGGTCATCTCCGGAGTGACGTCGGTGAGGACGGTCGGCTCGTAGAACAGCGGACCGAGATCGGGGCGGGCGGTACCGCCTGCCAGCACGGTGGCGCCCTTGCCGACGGCGTCGGCAACGTGCGTGGTGACGGTGTCCAGCTGGGACTGACTGGTGAGGCTACCGACGTCGGTGCTGTAGTCGTAGGCCGCGCCGAGCTTCAGTTGCTTGGTCCGCTCCACGAACTTGGCCACGAACTCTTGCCGCACCGACTCGGCGACGTAGATCCGCTCGATCGACACGCACAATTGCCCGGCCGACGGGAACGCGGCGGCGACGGCACCGTCGGCGGCACGATCGAGATCGGCGTCGTCGAGCACCAGCATCGCGTTCTTGCCGCCCAGCTCCAACGAGGCTCCGATCAGACGCTCGCCGGCGTCGCGGGCGATCTGGCGGCCGGTGGCGGTGGACCCGGTGAACATCACGTAGTCGGCGTTATCCATCAGCGGCTCCCCTATCGAGCTGCCGCGGCCGACCACCATCTGCCACACGTCGGCGGGCAGCCCCGCCTCGTACATCAGATCCATGGCCCACAGCGCGGTGAGCGCGGTCTGGGTGTCGGGCTTCTGTACCACCGCGTTACCGGCCATCAGGGCAGGAATCGCATCACCGGCGGCCATCGACAGGGGGTAGTTCCACGGTGAGATGATCGCGACCACGCCCTTGGGATGGTGCAGCTCGGTGGTATGGGTCAAGATCGGGATCGCTCCGCGCCGGCGCTGGGCGGCCAGCAGCTTTTCGGCGCTGCGCGCGTAGTACCGGGAGGTGATGGCGGTGTCGGTGATCTCCAGGAACGCGTCGCGACGGGTCTTTCCGTTCTCCGCCTGCATCAGGTCCAGGCCTTCGTTCTGGCGTGCGAGGACCAGGTCGTGGAACCGCAGCAGCACCTTGCGGCGCTCACCGATCGGGGTGGCTGCCCATATGGCCTGGGCGCGACGAGCCCGGACGAAGGCTATTTCGACGTCGCCCGGCGTGGAGACCGGGAAGTCGGCGAGTGGCCCGCCGGTGTAGGGGGCGGTGGTGGCGACGCGGGTGGCGTCAGCACCCGCGGCGACCTGACGGGTCAGACGATCCCGCAGCTGGGCAGTCAGCGAGGACGGGAGGCCGGCGGTCGTCGTAACTCTTTCGGGGGTGGCGTATTTGGTGGACATGGTGGGACTCCGTTGAGGGTGTCGAATGTCGGAGCGGATGCGATGGCCGATTACCGGCTGCGGACCGAGAACGGAACCGGCATGTGCAGCGCAGCCTGCGCCTCGGTGCTGACGTCGAACGCGATGGTGCGGATCGGCTTCAGTGCGCGCAGGTCGTCGGCCATGCGTCCCGCGCCGAGGGTCAGGTCGACACCGCGCGGGAACATCGAGGTTCCGCCGGCCAGCACGTGGGTCTGATTCAGGGTGGAGTGCCAGGCGCCGTCGACCTTCGTGTACGAGGTCAGGGTGGATACCTTTTCGCCGCTCCGGGTGCGCTTCTGGGCCGGTGTCGGGGCGGAGAAGGCGATGTCGACGCCGCCATCGGTGTTGGCGATGCGGGCGGTGGTCCGGCGCTCGTCGATGTTCACGTCGAGTGCGGTGACCCATTTCGGGAAGCCGTAGCCGTGGTGGCCGCGCACCTGGGCGATATCGGTGTTCACCGGCAGGGAGAGCACGTACGAGTGGAGGTGGTCGTTCGCCAGCGCGGCCGCGACGTCTGCAACGGGGAGTCTGCCGTGCCGGGCGGGGCGCACCGCAACCCCCACCGCAGCCTCGGTGTAGAAGTCGATGTCGCAGACGTCGTAGCGGAAGAACATCACCGACACCAGGCCGAGACCAGGGACGATCTCCAGTGGGGTGAGCTCGCGCGGGATCCGGTTCCGGATCGCCTTGCTGGGCGCGATCATCGTCAGACGTGCCGACGACATCGCGTAGTAGAAGTTCGGAGTCAAGGTGGGCCCGATCCGTGACTCGCCCCGGGTCTTGGGAAGGGTCCGGAAGAAGTCCACTCCATTGACCCGCGGATCGCGCGCCACCTCGTCCAGGTCGGTGTCCATCCGGAAGCGCTCGAACAGGCCGCCGGCGGGGACTATGACGGAATGTCCACCCAGGTCGACCTCGATGGTGTTCTGCTCGGTTGAAGTCATGTGTCGGTCCTTCGCCATCGGTATGTGTGCACTGCTTACATCAGGCTAGACCGGCTATGTAAGCATTGTCAACACTTCTTGGATTCCCGTGGGCGATCGGCCTCGATACGGTCGAATGTGACAGGCACCTGTTCCCTGCGGGCCGGTCGGACCCTCGACGCAACGTCCCGTCGTCACCTGGAGCATCGCGGTTGACGCGTGGGCACCATCCACATAATGTAAGCGGTGTGCACATCCGGCCGTGTGCCGAGAACCCATCACAGGTGGCCCACAGGCGTCCCCTTTCCGGAGGAACACATCATGACGAAGGCCCTGTTCGTAGTAACCGCAGCCGACCGTTGGACGCTCAACGACGGCACCGTGCATCCCTCGGGGTACTGGGCTGAGGAACTCGCGGTGCCGTACCGCATCTTCAGCGAAGCGGGATGGAACATCACCGTGGCCACCCCCGGCGGCAAAGCGCCGACGCTCGATCAGCTCAGCCTCGGTATCTCCGGAGGGATGCCGTGGAAGCGCCGCGACGTGAAGAACTTCCTCGACAGCATCGCCGACGTACTCGCCCACCCGGCTTCTCTGGATTCGGTGGACCCGGACGAATTCGACCTGGTGTTCTACCCGGGCGGTCACGGCCCGATGGAAGATCTCGCCTACGACAAGACCTCAGGCGAACTGCTGACCCACCGTCTGGCATCGGGCAAACCGCTGGCCCTGCTGTGCCACGCGCCGGCTGCGGTCTTGGCTGCAACCAACCCTGACGGCACCTCGGCCTTCGCCGGTTACCGGATGACCGGGCTGTCCAACCGCGAAGAACTGTTGAACCGATTCGCCAAGAAGGCGCCGTGGCTGTTGGAGGACAGGCTGAAGGACGCCGGCATCGAGTACTCCAAAGGACTGATCCCACTGCGCCCACACGTGGTCGTAGACCGCAACCTCTACACCGGGCAGAACCCGCAGTCCTCCGAAAAACTGGCGACCCAGCTCGTCGATGTCCTTCTCGGCTCCGCGACAGGCTCCGAGAAGGGTTAGAGGGCTGGCATATTCGCGAGCTCCACCGGTTCGATGTCGACGCAGTCGCTCCATCAGGTCCGCTCAGCCACGACGGTTGCGCGGCGATCCGCCACACTCCCCGAGCAAGTACGCCCACCACCGACGGCCCAATCCAGTCGACTCTCATATGGACATGGCCGCAGTTCGTGGCCGACCAGACCAAGCCCGCATGGTGCCGCCGGTGGTAGGACTTCGACCCGACGAACAAGCCTTCGGGTCAACAGCAGCGACCGTCGTCGCAACAGCACCTCCGTTTTCGCGCTCGTACCTGACCTCAACCGCATCGGCCCACGTCACGGTTCAAAGCTGTTCTGCAGGCAGGAGTCAGCAGTCGAGTGCCGGTCCCGTAAACCCAACCCCGACCTGCACCAGTCAGGCGGAGATGTCGTGAACCGCCGCGCCCAAGTCGAGTGACGTGTTAGAACGAACGGGTGGCACTCGGCGAACAGATCGAGATCGACGTTCGGACACGCATGATTGCGGGTCAAGAGCTCGATATGGCCGCACGCCAACCAGACGTGGGCAACGTGATCGTTCACCGAGCCGGAGATCTCCTGGTACTCGTCGACAGCGGGGTCACATCCGTTATCCGCGACGCGATCCGGTCCGCTGCCGACGACCTCGCTCCGTGGTCGAAGATCCTGCTGCTCACCACCCACGGTCACCCCGACCATGTCGGGAACAACGACATCATCACAGACCTCGGCAAGGGACTCGACAAATCGAACGTGCACCATTTCGTCAGCGCACACGACGCGAGCCAGTACCACGATCACGGGTTCCCCTACTGGACCACGAGCCTTGAGCGCGTGACCGGCTTGGTACCGGGCTTCGAGGATCCGTCTGCGGCAACTCGACAGCTCCTCGCCATGTACCAGCCCTACGTTCCCATCACCGACATCACCCGGACCTACGAGGAACTCCCGCTCGAGCACCTCGCCATCGGCTCTCAACACATGTCGGGTTGGTCGTTCGGAGACGGTGCCGTTCAGGTCATCCGCACCCACGGCCACTGCGCCGGCCAGGTCGTCGTCCACCTTCCCGAGGCGCGGTTGCTGCACCTGTCCGACGAACCGAACGGCCCGTGCGGCGCGATGCACGATGCCAACCAGATGAATATCTTCGCCGCGCTCGCCCAGGCGCTGACGCTGGTCGAGACCGATGCTGTCGACATCGTCACCGAAGGCCATGCGTTCGAGGTGTTCGATCGCCCGACCGCAGCCGAGCGTCTGTCGACGCTGCTCGATCAGGCTTCGGCGCTGGACGGCGCCGCACAGGCACTGCTCAGCGGTGGCATCGACGACCTTCCGGCGTTCGTCGACGCCTTCGTTGCGCGCTCCCAGGCGCTTGGCGTATCGGGCGCGAACCCGAACCCCATGTTCAACACCATGATGACGATCGCCAAACTGCGCGAGCTGGGCCTCGTCGCGAAAGGCAAAGGTCCGCAACAGACATGGAGCCGACCCGTGCTCGACGACTCGATGGGCGCACCATCGTCATCGGTTGAATGACCCCTCGACCGACGTAGTTGCTGTGCTCCTTTCCGTCCCACTCGCCTCGACGAATTTTGTCCCACACCCGAGCGAATTGAGGTTCGACCGATGTTCACCGGACTGTCCGCCTTCCCCCTTACGCCGATGAACGAGACGGAAATCGACGAGTCCGCGTTCTCCGGAATTGTCTCGCGACTGGCTGACGCGGGTGTCGAGTCCATCGGCGCCCTCGGGTCCACCGGTAGCTACGCCTACCTGACCAGAGAAGAGCGCAAGCGGGTCGCACAGCTCGCTGTGGCCGCAGCGGGCACCACACCGGTCATGATCGGTATCGGGGCGCTGCGCACGGCGCACGTCCGCTCCCTCGCCGAGGATGCACAAGATGCGGGCGCCGCCGCGGTGCTGCTGGCACCGATGTCCTATCAACAACTGACCGCAGAGGAAGTGTTCGGCCTGTACGAAGCGGTGACACGTGAACTGTCCGTGCCGCTGTGCGTCTACGACAATCCCGGTACCACCCACTTCACCTTCACCGATGAACTGCACGGCCGCATCGCCGAACTTCCGAAGATCGGATCGATCAAGATTCCCGGTGTCCCTGTCGACCCCGCCGAGGCAGCCGGTCGAGTGAAGTCCCTCCGATCTCACATCCCGTCGACGGTCACGATCGGTGTCAGCGGAGACCCCTTCGCCGCGGCAGGCCTCGACGCCGGCTGCGACGTTTGGTACAGCGTGCTTGCCGGCGTGCTTCCCAAGCCATGCCTGGCCCTTGCCCGCGCATCCCGGAACGACGACCAGAACACCGCCACCGCGCTGTCGAATCGACTCGAACCCATCTGGGAATTGTTCCGGACCCATGGGAGCCTGCGCGTCGTATCCGCCATCGCCGAACACCTCGGCCTCGTCGAATCGCCCAATCTCCCGCTGCCGGTACGGGGGCTCGCCGAGGCCGCACGTTCAAGGGTCGCCAGCGCGCTCGAGCAGGTCCACGATCTGCTGTGATCTCCGCCGAGGCTTAGGCCCAGACGAGGGCCGGCCTGTTCACCGCGCTGGCGGTGACGAACTCGGCGGCCGTGCGCGCAGACGCCTCGGCGCCGTCCAGGAACCCCTCCAGATTGGCCGTGGCGGGGTTGAGAGACCGGATGCGGCCCGAACCCAACTCCCACAGCCCCAGCGGGGTCGGCGTGCATCCCAAACGCCGCGGTCCCCGCGCGCCGCCGAATGCGGGCCGAAGAAGTGACGGTGACGGCGGGCGCCCTTTGTACATGCTGCGCGCCGGGAAGTTCCGGCTTCCGCGACTCTCGTGCAACGGGAGATAATAATGCGGGACTATCGGGCATCCAGTATCGGCAAAAATCACGTGTACATATTCGGAGGCGGCCCAGATTTACGAGCGGCGCCCAATTCGAGCGGCCCAGATTCTCGAGCCGCGGTTCGCACAAAGGTCATTCCGGGTCGCGCCGGCCCGATTTCGGGGTGACGATATCGACGCTCCTGCCGACCGGCCCCCTCGTACACCGAGTGCACTTCCCGGCCGAGGACGGCGGCAGGGGCAGGCGGTGGCCTCACGAGTGATCGCGCTGATCAGGGCGGTGGCCCGGCCGCCCCCAGGCGAGCCGGGGCACCGCCGTCCCGGATTGCTCCGTCGGTCATCCCAATCCGATGCCGCCGCCGAAGGTGACGCTCAGCCACTTCAGGAACGCCTCGAACGCGACATTGAAGTCGATTCCTGCAGAACCCATCAGAATTCACTCCTTTCCCGTTGATGAATCCACGGGATCATCAAGCCCCGCTTACTGTGCCTATCGCAATCGGGGTCGATGAGTGTTTCGCGAAAAAGAAACTTTCTCACATAATGAAATTAACAAACCGCCCATATTGTTTCGGACAATCAAATAATGGGTGACAGTGAATTATCGTGACATTTGTTTCTCGTGTACATTCGCGTGACCCACGAGGCTGCCCGGTCCTCCATCGCGGCGCACACCTTCCTCAGCAGGTACCCGCAAGCGAGTGCGATACCCGGATCGCCCTGAAGGTCGCACCCCCGGGGTGCAGCGCGGCGCCGGTCCGCGGCGTGACAACCCGGAGGCCAGAAGATGGCCGATCGCCCAGCGGGCGCGACGTCATCGTGCCTATGATCCGGGCGCGTGGCCCAGCGTGGCCGACCGGAAGGTGTAGATCGATGCCTGAGAACAAGAACACACCGAAACCCGAACCTGGTCCGCTCGGCGCGGGCGCACGTGTGCTGGTGCGCCGACCGTCCGAAGCGGCGCAGACAGGTCGGATCATCGAGGACTACGCCGAGCTGACCGACACCGAGGAACGCGGGCACGCCTGGGCGCCGGTGCACCGGTGGGCGGTCGCCCTCGACGACGGGCGACTGGTGTTCGCAGACACCGACGACCTGACAGCCGACCCCGGCACGACGGAAATGGGCAAGTAAGGCCGGCAGGCCCCTGACCGGTCCAACGGCCAGGCACAGGCGGGGTCACACCACCTTCACGCTGCCGGTGAAGAAGAACGGCGCCGTGCGCCCGAAGCAGAAGACGGTCACTTCGACCGCTTCGCGAAGTCGCGCGGGTCACCGGGCGGCACGGACGGCTGCGCCGAGTCCGTCCGCGAACCGGCCTGTACCAGGGTGGACGGCGTTCGAGGAGCCGACCGGCCGGCCGGTGTCGTCACACGTCACATGCACCGATCAATTCCAACTCCTGACCGATTGAAAATGAGTCGTTGGGGGTAGCCGATTCGGAGTGGTCCGCACGGCACTCGCTGATCTCGGGTGCCGGCGGCTGCTCCAGCCCGACCGGGGTCGTCCAACGATCGCCGATCCGGGTGAAGGGAGTCGACAATGATGACCCGATTGCAGATCGCGGCAGCGGTGGTCGTGGGCTACTGGATGGGGCGAGCACACCGGACGAAACTGGGACTGCTGCTCGCCGCGGCGAGCGCCGGCCGCCTCGCCGGAGGACCTCAGGAGATGGTGGACCGGGCGACCAAACTCCTCCGATCCTCACCCCAATTCGCCGAACTCAGCGAATCGGTACGGGGCCAACTCCTCGACGCCGTGAAAGTGGCAGCCATGACCGCCGCGACCGCCCGGATCGACGCCCTCAACAACCGATTGCTCTCCGGCTCCGACGAAATTCTCGAGACCGCCGAAGACCTGGTCGAGAACACCGCGGACCTGGCCACAGACGTCACCGACGACACCGCGGAGGCGGTCGGGGACGTCACCGACGACACCGCGGGCACGGTCGCGAAACTCGCCGGGGGCACACTCGGCGCAGTGGATGCGTTGGGGCGCAGGAAGCGGCCGAAGAAAGCACCGCCACCGGACGAGACCGACGAGACCGACGAAGCCGACGAGACCGACGAAGCCGACGAAGCCGACGAAGCCGAGGACACCACGGGCAGGGTGCGGAAGCTCACCCACGACGCCGTGGGCCTGGTGGGGCGCAAGAAGCGGCCGAAGAAAGCACCGCCACCGGAGGAGGACGATGACGATGACGAGGACGACGAGGGGATGGCAGAGAAGGCCGAGCAACGACCGGCGCGGCAACCGACCCGCAGGCGTAGTGACGAGCCGCCCCGCAAGCGAAGCGCCCCGGCGAAAACCTCCGGCACCCGGAAGCGGGGAGTGCAGCGATGACCACAACGGGTGGTCCGAGCTCGAGCAGCCTGGCCGACGTCATCGACACCATCTTGGACAAGGGCCTGGTCATCGACGCCTACGTGCGGGTCTCACTGGTCGGTATCGAACTGCTCACTATCGACGCCCGCATCGTCGTCGCCAGTGTCGACACCTACCTCCGCTTCGCCGAGGCGGTGAACCGGCTCGAGATCGGCAGCGAACCCAAGGGCCTGACCGATCTCGTCTCCGACGTCAAAGGCAGCGGCAGCACGAAATCCAAGACCAAGGGCGTCCTCGAGGGCGTCGGCGAAACGATCAGTGAACTGCTCAGTGGATCCGGCAGCGAACGCGAACCCACACCCCGGCGGGGACGGAAATGACATCCCCGACGACGTCGACAGCAAACTCGCCGAATGCCAGACCATCACGCCGGAGGTGTGCAGATCCTCCAGTGGAGACGGCCACGGTGAGGCAGTCCGACTCCCCCTCCAGCACAGCCGGATTGACGCCAGTCCGGACTGAGAACCCGCAAGAGACGACTCGCGACGTCCTGCGCCCACCAGAACGATCTGCTGCGATCACCACCACGTTCGCCAACTGTTATCCATCCATCCAACCTGAAGTCTCCGGACCAGCGGACGGGCGACCCCGGTGACGACGCTGCTCTCTCCGATCCCCAACCTCGACAGACGATGATTCGGGTACGGGTTGCTACGACCGTTCACGGATGAGCTTCCGATCACGGTCGGGGTGCGCGAAGACCAATGCCAGGACTGCCGCGACGAGTCCGAGCCCTCCGAGCAATTGGAATGCCAAGAGATAACCCGCGGCCGGAGTCGCTGCGTTGTCGACGATCAAACCGGTGGCATACGGTGCGATCAGGCCACCGACAGCCATCAGCGCAATGAAGGTACCCATCGTTCCTGCTGTCTGCTGCGGCGGACACAGTTCCGAGATGGCCGAATTCACCAGCGGGAAAACCATTGCCGAGAATCCGTAGCCGATCGAGATAGCCACGACGGCCACGATCGGGGTGTCGAACACAGGCATTGCCATCAGAACGCTTCCGCACACGATGACACCGATGCAGGGCACGATGATCCGGACCAGACGAGCCGAGGCTCCGCGTTGCCGCAGGCGGTCTGTGACCGCGCCCGACATGATCATCAGAACGAGGCTGACGATGGATGGCAACGCGAACAACGATCCGGCCTGCATGGCACTGAATCCCAGTCCGACTTCGAAGTACGACGGCAGCCACGTCAACACCATGGTTACCAGTGCGTACACGACTATGACGAGGACGGCACAACTGACGAACGTGCGTGAGAGGAATATCGTACGCCACGGGGCGCTGGGTTCGGTTCCTCCAATGTCCGAATCCAACTCGGCGGAGGCCTTGCCCGCATAGGGGCCTTCGGACCAACTTGTCAGCCAGCACACCGCCCAGACTGCGCCGAGTCCGCAGAGCCCGAGAACTGCTGCACGCCATCCATATTCAATGGTAACGAACGTCAGTATCGGCGCCAGGGCGATCTTGGCCATCGACGAGGCACCAGTCAACAACGCACTCGGAAGGCCACGCTTGGCAGGAGGATGCCACGAGTACGTAGCGGTATGCATGAGCCCAGCGCTCGGCCCCTCGGCGAGCCCGAGGAGCATGCGACTGACGATGAGCATCGTCATACTCGCGGCGACAACCAGCGGGAGCATCACCACGGACCATGCAACGGCGAGCACCAACAGTGACCACCGCAGTGTCACATACTTGTTGATTGGGCCTGCGAAGAAGCCCCCAATAGTGAAGGCGAGGAAGAACAGAGAACCGGCCAAACCGATCTGAGAGGCGGTCAAGCCGAGTTCCCTGGCGAGCGGCTGGGCAATGACACCCAAGACCACCTTGTCACCCCAGTTGACGATATAGAGGAAGACGACAAGTCCGGTCATCCCCCACGCGCGGCCACTACTTTTCAGAATTCCTGCGCCAGAGGAGGAATGGGGGGTCTGTTTGCCTCGAGCGACTTCACCTGTGGTCACGGGAGTCCTTTGTTATGGGATCGCACGGTCGCCATCTGTGCAGTACGAAAATGCAGTAGACCCATTGAAGGTGACCCATGACACACAAGCAAACTGCGATTGCTTATCGCCCCGATAGACCCTTCCTATGGAAACTCACGCCGGGGCGGGCTTTCCGCAGCGTGTGGCACGTCCCCAGGTATCTCCGTTCCCGTGCCACGAGCCGCGGCGTGATTGGTGCCGTCCGTTCACGTGGCCCCCGACTCAGCTGATTTCATCCCGCGAGCTCTCGTTCACTGTGCCCACGTGCGATCGCGGCATGATGAACAGGGCTTCGGCTTCGATGCAGGTCGCTCCGGAGCCATCAGCGAGATGGCCGCGCACAATCGCCTTTCTGCCGTCGACCGAAGCGGTCCACGCTTCCAACCTGACATGCCCGAGCTTGGTGATCCGTTTGAAGGTCGTCGTGAGATACACGGTCATACCGGCATTTCCGCCGGCACCTGCGGCCTCACCGAGCAATTGGTCGAGGAGCATCGCACAAACCCCTCCGTGGACCTGTCCCGGAGCGCCCTCGTAAAGGCATCCCAGGTCGAGTTCCGCGCGTGCACGACCGTCCGGCAGCCGGCGAACGGTCATCGGTGGCGCCACCGGGTTCCGACGGCCGACCACGGCGTTACCGAAGTCATTCCGCAGCGGCCCTCCAATATCGAACAGGTCACCCGGAGTCCGATCGGGCACCGACGAGCGGAGACGCCGGGTGAGGTGCTCGAGCTGAGAGGCGACGTCATCGGCGATTGTCACGTCGACGTCTGCTCGCATCTGCGCCTCCATGAATGCCCGGGTGGCGTCGGTCAATCGGCGGAGATGCGCAGGTGCGTCGACAGTTTGAACAACGGATTCGGACCACGATGACTCGGCGGTATGCAATGGCGATTCAGCCATGGAGTACTCCTGGGATGTGTCAGACAGTTGACGGAAGTCACGCTGCGGGTTAGCTTAACAATCGTTCGAACCTCTCGTCACTAGTGCCGATGGGTTCGGAATCGCTTGCAGTCGAGCGCTGTCCGCATATGGGTTCGTCTCACCGACCAGGAATGCGACGGATCGCGACTCTTCCTGCACCGCGCAGTCACACACGAGTTGAAACAGGCTCTCCTGCCGTCGATCACCCCTCATGCACAGTCGCGGGACCACACCCGATCAACCAGCAAGCGCCAAGGACACAGTGAGACATATGAATACATCAGCGAACCGAGCAACTGCCCGCGACAGTGCACCGTATGATCCGGAAGTGACCAGCCCCAGCCGGCACCTCACATGGACTGATCAAGTCGCTCGACACGCTGCGGTGAAGCCAGGCAGTGCTGCCATGCGGTATTCAGGTCGATCCCTGACGTGGTCCCAGTTGGACGGCCGGTCACGACAGTTGGCACAGTGGTTGAAACACCGAGGAATCGGTCGCGGTGACCGCGTGCTGTTCGCGATGTCGAACGGACCCGAGTTTCCGATTGCTCTGCTGTCGGTCCACCACCTGGGGGACATCGCCGTTCCGGTGAACTTCCGTCTCGCCCCACCGGAGGTGGAGTTCCTTGCGTCCGATGCGGCCGTGTCGGCCGTCATCGTCGATGACGATCTGCTTGCCCTGGTAGAACCCACCCTGCGGCGCCATCCCGATCTCCCCTACGTCGTGAACGGTGGCCGGAGCAGATCCGATGACCGATCGACACGGCTGGCCGACCTCACACCCGGCGACAGACCCCCTTCACCACTGCCTGGGCCGGCCTCGACGGGCGACGTCGCGGTCATCATGTACACCTCGGGAACCACAGGTCTGCCGAAGGGAGCAATGCTCAGCTTCGAGAACCTGCTTGCGGGCGCCGTCACGTCCATTCATATGAACCAGCTGTTCTCCGAGAACGCGGTTCGTCTTGTCACCACCCCCTTCTTTCACATAGCAGCAATGACCACGCTGCTCAGCAGTCTCACGATGGGGCAGACGTGTGTGATCAACCCCAGCGGCAACTTCGACGCGGAGACGTTCCTCGATCTGATCGAGACCGAAATGGTGAACAATGTATTCCTTGTGCCCACTCAATGGGAGATGGTGTGCGCCGCCGAGAGCCTGCCCTCGAGGAATCTCAGCCTCCGTACCGTGTCCTGGGGGGCCGCCCCTGCCTCGCAGCAACTCTTGCGCAAAATGGCGGAAGTTCTTCCCGGTGTCCGGATCGTATCGACCCTCGGCCAAACCGAGACGTCGGCAGTGACCACCTGGATTTCCGGTGACGAGTGGTTGAAACGACCCGGGTCGGTGGGCCGACCGGTCCCGACGGTGGCAGCCCGAGTCGTCGACGCCGACATGAACGACGTCCCGGTCGGTGCACCAGGGGAGATCGTCTACCGCGGTGCCGGGGTAATGCAGGGCTACTGGAATCGTCCGGCGGAGACCGAAGCCGCGTTCCACGGTGGGTGGTTCCACTCTGGCGACGTCGTCCACAGTGACGAGGACGGCTATTTCTACGTCGTGGATCGTCTCAAGGACATGATCATCTCCGGCGGAGAGAATATCTATCCGGCCGAACTCGAATCGGTCCTCGCCGAGCACCCCCGGATTCGTGAAGTAGCCGTTGTTGGCAAACCGCATCCGAAATGGGGAGAAACTCCGATCGCGTGCATCGTGCCGACAGACGACGATCCCGTGACACACCATGAGGTGGTCGCCTGGATCACCGCACGCCTGGCTTCATTCAAGAAGCCGTCCGAGACGATCAATCTCGATTCCCTACCTCGCAACGTGTCCGGCAAGGTCCGGAAGAACGTGCTTCGTGAGGTCGTCCAGTCCGGGGTCGGTGATCGCACATCGTGAGGTGACCAAGGCAATCCCGGCCGCCGATGAGCCTGGTGTCCCTCGCTGCTCGACTGCCTCTACGTCACCCTCCTCCCGACTACGAGTCGGCCGCCTCGCCGAGTTCGACGTGTTCGAGCCAGATCCGCTCCTGTTTCGCATCCACCGATCGACACATTGCAATCGGCTGCAACGTTTATTGCGCACGTCATATCTCCCTACATTCATGACCCGGGTTACACGAGGCACGAACCGTTCCGACGCGGGCCCCGACGTAGCCGGCGAAAACGTAGCAACCAAGGGAGTGCAATGGCGCTGAACAAGAACTCGTTACTGAGCGCGTATCGGAAGATGTCCGAGATCCGAGCGTTCGAAGACCGCCTCCACGAGGAGAACGCCACCGGCGACATCCCCGGATTCATCCACCTGTACTCCGGTCAGGAAGCCATTGCCGTCGGCGTGTGCGAGAACCTGCAGGACACCGATTACATCGGGTCCACCCACCGCGGCCACGGGCATTGCATCGCCAAGGGTTGCGACCTGCACGGGATGATGGCGGAGATCTTCGGCAAGGACGACGGCCTCTGCCACGGCAAGGGCGGCTCGATGCACATCGCCGACCTGTCGGTCGGCATGCTGGGAGCGAACGCCATCGTCGGCGGGGCACCCTCCCTGGCCATCGGTGCGGCGCTCAGCGCGAAGACACTACGAAACGGCGGCGTCGCGGCCTCGTTCACCGGCGACGGCGGTTCCAACCAGGGGACGGTCTTCGAAGCCATGAACATGGCTGTCGTGCTCGACCTTCCCATCGTCTTCGTCACCGAGAACAACGGATTCGGCGAGGCCACCGGACGGGACTACGCCGTCGGCGCACCCAGCATCGCCTCTCGCGCGGCGTCCTTCGGCATGCCTGCCATCACCGTCGACGGCACCGACTTCTTCGCCGTGTACGAGGCAACCCGTGAGGCCGTCGAGCGTGCCCGGATGGGAGGCGGCCCCACCTCGATCGAGGCGATCGCGTACCGCTGGCACGGACACTTCGAGGGTGACGCGCAGCTGTACCGCACCGCGGATCAGGTCGCGGAACTGCGCAAGACGAAGGACCCGCTGCTGAACTTCCGCAACCACCCGGACAGCAAGAAGGTGTCCGCGAAGGAACTCGACGCGATCGATTCCGACGCACGAGCCCGCGTGGACGATGCCGTCGCGAAGGCCCGGAAGGCCGAATACCCGCCGCTTGCAAACCTTCTGACCGACGTCTACGTGTCGTACTGAGAGTGAGAACAGAAATGACAACGTCGAAGACGACGTACCGCGAAGCAATCAAGGCCGCTCGCCCAGGAGATGGAACGCGACGCGACGGTAGTGCAGATCGGTGAAGATCTGCGTGGTGGTCAGGCGGGGACCAATCCGGAACTCGAGTCCGGAAAACTCGAGGCGTTCGGTGGTGTGCTGGGTGTGACCAAGGGCTTGTGGACAGAATTCGGTTCCGACCGGGTCATAGACACCCCGATCACCGAGTCCGCGATCATCGGCATGGCGGCCGGCGCCGCATTGACCGGACTGCGTCCGGTCGCCGAACTGATGTTCATGGACTTCTTCGGAGTCTGCTACGACGCGCTGTACAACCAGGCCGCGAAGTTCCGCTACATGTTCGGCGGGAAGGCCCGCACCCCACTCGTCGTGCGCGGCATGATCGGTGCCGGATTCTCGGCGGCGGCGCAGCATTCGCAGTCCCCGTACAACGTGTTCGCCGCGGTTCCCGGTCTCAAGGTGGTGGCCCCGTCCAACGCGTACGACGCCAAAGGTCTTCTCATCCAAGCCATTCGTGACGACGACCCCGTGGTGTTCTGCGAGCATAAGACTCTGTACGACCTCAGGGGCGAGGTGCCCGACGAGCCGTACACCATCCCGTTCGGTGTCGCCAACTACACCAGGGAGGGCACGGACGTCACGATCATCGCGCTGTCGGCGATGGTGAATGCCGCCAATACGGCCGCCGACAAACTTGCCACCGAGGGCATCTCCGTCGAAGTGGTCGACCCGCGGACCGTCTCACCCCTCGACGAGGAGGGCATCCTCGAATCCGTCGCGTCCACCGGGCGGGTGGTGATCGTCGACGAGTCCGCGGCACGATGCGGATTCGGCCACGATGTCGCCGCGCTGATCGCCACCAAGGCGTTCGGTTCGCTGAAGGCACCGATCGAGTTGGTCACCCCACCGCACACCCCGGTGCCGTTCTCCCCCGTGCTCGAACAGGCATGGCTTCCCAACGCGGCGCGCATCGAGGCCGCGGTACGCAAGGTGGTGACCGCCTGATCATGAGTGACATCAAATTGATCGAAGTTCCCAAATGGGGCCTGTCCATGGACGAGGGCACCGTCACCGAGTGGTTGATCGACGAAGGAACCCCTTTTTCGAAGGGCGATCTGATCTGCGAGATCGAGACCAGCAAGATCACCAACGAGTTGGAGGCGCCGTTCGACGGAGCGCTTCGTCGCATCGTCGCCGAGCGGGGTGTCACGTTGCCGGTGGGTGCGGTCCTGGCCGTATCGGCCGACGCGGCCGTTTCCGACGCCGAGATCGAGGAATTCCTGACCGGCATCGGAGCGGATTCCGTCCCCGCATCCGAGCCCGAGCGGTCGCCGGGTGGACAACCCACCCCCGCGGAACCGCGGGTGACACCCACCCCGCCGGCGCCGGCGGCACAGGAGCCGGCGAGGACGCCCGGCGCGACGACTGTCCCGGATTCGCTACGGGGACAGACGAAGGGTGACGTGTTCGCGACACCGCACTCCCGCCGATTGGCAGCCGAATTGTCGATCGACCTGGGCCGGGTGACCGGGACCGGTCGCGACGGCCGGATCTCCGTCGCGGATGTCCACGACGCGATTCGCTCAGCAGGTGGAACCGTCGCGGAAGCACCGTCTCCGACCCGATCGGGTGTGCCAGGACGCTCGTCCGACGACGACAGCGGAGTCGATGCGACGCCGGTGGCGCGTCGACTGGCGAAATCCCTCGGCATCAATCTGCACGATTGCCGGGCCACCGGTTCTCGGGGACGCGTCTGCGAGGCGGACGTCCGGGAAGCCGAACGGACGTTTCGGCTGCTTCCCGATCCGGTGGCGGCGTCGACGGGCGGAGCGGACACCCCACAGCACACGTCGCCCGAGTTCAAGACGATCCCGTTCAACTCGATGCGGAAGGCGATCGGTCAGCGTCTGCAGGAATCGAAACGCCACGCCCCGCACTTCCGGCTCACCGTGGACCTCGAGATCGACAATCTCCTCGCGCTCCGCAAGGAGATCAACGCGACCGTGCCCTCGGTCAAGCTGTCGGTCAACGACTTCGTCGTCAAGGCCTGCGCGGCGGCGCTGCGCAGGGTCCCCGACGTGAACGTCCAGTTCGACGAAGCGGCCCAGTCGGTGCTGAGATTCTCCGCCGCCGACATCTCGGTGGCCGTCGCCTTGCCGTCAGGTCTGATCACGCCAATCGTTCGCGGGGCGGAGAGTAAGAGCCTCGCCGAGATCTCCGGTGAGGTCCACGCATTGGTGACGAAGGCCAAGACCGGCAAGCTGACCCCCGAGGAGTTCCAGGGCGGCACGTTCACCATCTCGAACCTCGGCATGTTCGGTGTGCGTGAATTCGACGCGATCATCAACCCACCGCAAGGCGCAATCCTCGCCGTCGGTGCGGGGCAGCAACGGCCGGTCGTCGTCGATGGCCGGGTGGAGGCCCGCACGGTGCTGACCGTGACGCTCTCCTGCGACCACCGGGTGATCGACGGCGCCCTCGGCGCGACGTTCCTGCAGGAACTGCGGCGCTTCGTCGAGTCACCCGCGTTGATGCTGGTCTAGGGGGTATAGATGACTGACAAATACGATGTCCTGGTGATCGGAAGCGGCCCCGGCGGCTACGTCGCCGCGATCCGCGCCGCTCAGCGCGGACTCCGCACCGCGGTGATCGAACGGGACCGGCTCGGCGGTATCTGCCTCAACTGGGGTTGCATTCCCACCAAGGCGCTGCTGCACGGCGCCGACGTTGCCCACACGCTGGCAAATCTGCGTCCCTTCGGATTCTCCACCAGCGGTGTGGAATTCGACATGGCACAACTGGTCGAGTTCAGCCGTGGGGTGTCGGGCCGGTTGTCCGACGGCATCGGATATCTGATGAAGAAGAACGGTATCGACGTGATCACCGGCACCGCACGCCTGACCGGAAAGGGTGTGGTGGGGGTTCGGGACAGCTCCGACTCGGCGTCGCCGCTCACCGAGTACCGGGCCGACCACATCATCCTGGCCACGGGTGCGCGCCCGCGGTCGGTGCCCGGGGTGACCCCGGACGGCGATCGGGTCTGGACCTACTTCGACGCACTGGTTCCTCAGGACCTTCCGAAGTCGTTGCTGGTCATCGGTTCCGGTGCGATCGGTGTCGAGTTCGCCAGCCTCTACCACGATCTGGGCAGTGAGGTCACGCTCGTCGAGCTGGCGCCGCAGATCATGCCCGTCGAGGATGCCGCGGTGGCCGGCCACGTGCGACGGCAGTTCGAGAAGCGCGGCATCGAGATCCACACCGGCGCATCGGTGTCCGAACTCACCGTCGGCGCGGACTCCGTATCCGTGACGGTGAGATCGGCGGACGGAACCCTCGAACAGCGTGTCGTGGAGCGGGTTCTCGTCGCAGCCGGCATCCAGGGCAACGTCGAGGATTTGGGGCTCGAGGACCTCGGCGTCGAGGTCGACCGCGGTTTCGTCACCACCGACCAGTGGTGCCGCACCACCGCATTCGGGGTCTACGCCATCGGTGACGTCGCAGGAGGCCCGTGCCTCGCTCACAAGGCCGGCCACGAAGGTGTGCTGTGTGTCGACAAGCTGGCGGGCACCCCGCACGTGAGACCGCTGGACAAGGATTATGTCCCCGGGTGCACGTACTCGAGACCCCAGGTCGCCAGCCTCGGCCTCACCGAGGACCAGGCGCGGGCGACCGGTCGTTCCCTGCAGATCGGGCAGTTCGATCTGCAGGCCTCCGGCAAGGCGCTCGCCATCGGTGAAGCGGACGGGTTCGTCAAGACCATCTTCGACGCCGACAGCGGCGAACTGCTGGGCGCCCACATGGTCGGTCCCGATGTCACCGAGCAGATCCAGGGCTTCGGCATCGCCCGATCCCTGGAGGCCACCGGTGACGATCTCGCGGAAGTGATCTTCGCGCACCCGACGCTGTCCGAGGCAATGCACGAATCGGTCCTGGCCGCGCTGGGTCGCCCTATCAACATGTAGCAATCCCGCCGAGCCGTGGTCGCCCTCCGGCACCACGGTTCGGCGGACCACCACCCAGGAATCGACACGTGACTGCCACACCAGGAACATCGTCCGACGCCGCGCAGGCCCCGCCCAGCCGGAAGCTGCTTCGACTGGAGATCCGGAATGCGGAGACTCCGATCGAACGCAAACCGAACTGGATCAAGACGAGAGCGAAGATGGGCTCGGAATACTCCGAGCTCAAAAGCCTCGTCAAGCGCGAGGGTTTGCACACCGTCTGCGAAGAAGCCGGCTGCCCCAACATCTACGAATGCTGGGAAGACCGCGAGGCAACCTTCCTCATCGGCGGTGAACAATGCACCCGCCGCTGCGACTTCTGCCAGATCGACACCGGCAAACCCGACGACCTCGACCGCGACGAACCCCGCCGCGTCGCCGAATCCGTCCAGGCGATGGGACTGCGCTACTCCACCATCACCGGCGTCGCCCGCGACGACCTCCCCGACGGCGGCGCCTGGCTCTACGCCGAAACCGTCCGCCTGATCCACCAGCTCAACCCCGGCACCGGCGTCGAACTGCTCATCCCCGATTTCAACGCCAAACCCGACCAGCTCGCCGAGGTGTTCTCCACCCGCCCCGAGGTGCTCGCCCACAACGTCGAAACCGTCCCCCGCATCTTCAAGCGGATCCGGCCCGCGTTCCGCTACCAGCGCAGCCTCGACGTGATCACCGCCGCCCGCGAGGACGACCTCGTCACCAAGTCCAACCTCATCCTCGGCATGGGCGAAACCCCCGACGAGGTCACCCAGGCCCTGCACGACCTGCACGACGCCGGCTGCGACATCATCACCATCACCCAGTACCTGCGCCCCTCCCCCCGCCACCACCCCGTCGAACGGTGGGTCAAGCCCGAGGAGTTCGTCGCGCATTCCAAGACGGCCGAGGAGATCGGGTTCGCCGGCGTCATGGCCGGACCCCTCGTCCGCTCCTCCTACCGCGCCGGCCGCCTCTACGCACAGGCGATGGCCCACCACGGCCGCGAACTCGCGGACCCGCTCACTCACCTCTCAGCCGTCGGACCCGACAGGAGCGTCGGCCCGTGATCAACGATTCGGGTCATCGGCGCTGCGTCAGCCACCTCGATCCGGAGCTTCGCGTCAATCGATGACACGCACGTCGACGCCGTCCGCAAACCGATACGGATGGGTGGACAGAACGGGGCCGAGACTCTTCCGGAGCCGGGAGATCTCGGCACGGACGGCCACCACGTGGTCGCGGTCACCGAACATCGCCACACTCAGTGACGCGGCATCGATTCCAGCGGAACCGGTTTCGGTCAGCAGTCGCAGGATCTGCGCGTGGCGGGGCGAGAGCGCTCGGGTCCAGCTCGTGTCGCCTCGCACCGTTGCGCGCGGGGTGTCACCGAGATCGAGTTCCACTGCGATGGCCGTCCGCCTGCCCCCGCGTCGCACCAGCCAGCCGTCGCCGAGCGGTTCCGGCATGCACAACCCCAACCCAGGCACGAGCAGCGGCGTGCCGGGGCACGGGGGTGCCACCCGCTCGGGGACGGCGAGGCCGCGGGCGTCGGCGACCCAACCGTGCCGGTCGACCACAAGGGCCGGACCGGCGGTCGCCCCGAGCACCGGTGCGGCATGACCTCGCAGCTTCTCCAGAGTGATCGTGTGTTCCTGCCACAGCGTGGCTTCGGCCAACCGGACCGCCGTCTGCACCAGTGCCACCGTCGTCGGATGCACCGACATCGCCGAGCCACTGATGTCGACCACGCCGAGCACCTCGCCGCTCCGTGGATCGTGCACCGGAGACCCCGTGCACGACCACCCGCAGTGCGACCGTGCGTAGTGCTCGGCCGAGAACAGCTGCACGGGAGCATTTTCCACCAACGCTGTTCCGATGGAGTTCGTGCCCACCGCCCCCTCGGACCACCGGGCGCCCTCCATGAACCCCAGCGCGTCCGCGGCCTTCCGCACCCCGCGTGCCCCCTCCCGCCACAGCACCACCCCGTCGGCGTCTGCGATCACCACGATGAAGTTCGCGTCTTCCGCCACCAGGGTCAACGTGTTGCGAAGCTCCGGGAGGACCGATCGCAGGGCAGTACGCGTGCGCCGGGCCTCGACCTCGGCGTAGTCGGCGAGCACCACGTCCTCGCAGCGGTCGGGGCTGATCCCGTCCGCCTGCAGCCGCGACCACGACCGGCCGACGACGTCGCGCGGTTGCGCGGGCGGTTGCCGACCCGACAGCACGGCCTCGTGCACTTGACTCAACAACCTCGCGTGCCGGGGCAGATCGACGCCGGAGCCGACAGCGGGAAGGCGGTGTCGAACCGAACCGGTGGTACTCACCCGGCCGAGCCTACCGCTGCTACGGGCACCGAACCAAGGGCCGGATTCCGGTCATTTCCATTGGGAGCAAACGCAATCGACAACGAGTCAAGTCGCATTGCAACCGAGTGCAACCCTTGCAGACCCGCCGTCGATGATGCTTGGCTCTCCTGTGAGGACGGTCACAATGGACAGGAGTCACGGATGAGCATCAAGGGCAAAGTCGCGTTGATCACCGGCGCGGGCCAAGGCATCGGACGCGCGATCGCGTTGCGACTGGCGTCGGACGGCGCCGACATCTCGCTCGTCGACGTCAACGGCGACCGGGTCGATGCGGTGGCCGACGAGGTCCGGGCCGTGGGCGCGAAGGCGATCTCACTGGTCGCCGACGTGACGGACCGCGATCAGGTGCAGACCGCTGTCGACCGGACCGAGCGCGAGCTGGGCGGCTTCGACATCATCGTCAACAACGCGGGAATCGCCCAGGTCAACCCGATCGCCGACGTGACACCCGAGGAGGTCTCACGGATCCTCGCCGTGAACGTCGAAGGCGTGCTGTGGGGAATCCAGGTCGGGGCAGCCAAGTTCCGGGAACTCGGACATGGTGGAAAGATCATCAACGCGTCGTCGATCGCCGGCCACGAGGGTTTCCCGATGCTCGGCGTGTACTCGGCGACCAAGTTCGCGGTCCGCGGACTCACCCAGGCCGCGGCCAAGGAGTACGCATCCGACGGCATCACCGTCAACGCCTACTGCCCCGGCGTCGTCGGCACCGACATGTGGGTCACGATCGACGAGCGTTTCGCGGCCCTCACCGGCGCGCCGAAGGGTGCCACGTTCGACAAGTTCGTCGGCGGCATCGCTCTCGGCCGCGCGCAGACGCCCGAGGACGTCGCGGCGTACGTGTCGTATCTGGCCGGACCCGATTCCGACTACATGACCGGGCAGGCGGGACTGATCGACGGCGGCCTGGTGTACCGATAGGCCGCCGCTCGACGCCCGGGTTTCATACGCGGATCCGCGGGTAGACAGACGTAGTGGTGATGCGACAGCGCGTCCGGGGATGAATAGGGCAGCCATGAACGTCGAGGACCTCGTCAAACGCACCGCGCGGTTGCGTACCGATCTGCAAGCGCTCGAAGACCGGATCAAGGAGTTGACCGACGCGTTCGACCTACTCGACAGCACGACCGCCGGCGCTTCGCGGGAACAGGTGATCGACAGCCTCAGCGACGCCCGACTCGACCTGAGCACCGCGGACAGGCACCTCGAGACCGCGGTCCGTAACGCCGAGAAACTGTCGACCAACTGAACCCGGCACCCGGCGAGTATCAACTTGCGGGTGCCGGGCCAGGTCAGGGTTGATCGGCCCTGTACCGGTCAACCGTCATCAGTCGAGGTCGAACCGGTCGAGGTTCATCACCTTGTTCCAGGCAGAAACGAAGTCCTGCACGAACTTCTGCTGCGCATCGTCGGTGGCATACACCTCGGCGAGAGCGCGCAGCTGCGAGTTCGAACCGAACACGAGATCGACGGCGGTGGCGGTCCACTTGGCGTCACCCGTCACACGGTCGGTGCCTTCGTAGACGTTCTCGGCCGAGGCCGCTCCCTTCCACTGCGTACCCATGTCGAGGAGGTTGACGAAGAAGTCGTTGGTCAACGCCTCCGGCCGGTCGGTGAAGACGCCGTGCTTCGTCTGGCCGAAGTTGGCGTTCAGTGCACGCAGGCCACCGACGAGAACGGTCATTTCCGGAGCGGTCAGGTTCAACATGTAGGCCCGGTCGACCAGAAGTGCCTCGGCAGGCAACTTCTCTCCCTCTCGGAGGTAGTTGCGGAACCCGTCGGCCCTCGGCTCGAGTACGGCGAACGACTCCACATCGGTCTGCTCCTGTGTGGCGTCGGTACGACCCGGCGTGAACGGGACCGTGACGTCTTGGCCGGCGTTCTTCGCCGCCTTCTCGACCGCCGCGGCGCCGGCGAGCACGATCAGGTCCGCGAGCGACACCTTTACCCCGCCGGACTGCGACGAGTTGAAGTCCTGCTGGATCTGTTCGAGGGCCTGCAGGACCGTCGCCAGCTCAGTGGGGTTGTTGATCTCCCAATCCTTCTGCGGCGCAAGCCGGATTCGCGCCCCGTTGGCGCCGCCACGCATGTCGGTGCTGCGGTGGGTCGCTGCCGACGCCCAGGCGGTCGACACCAGCTGGGAGATGGACAGGCCCGAGTCGAGGATCTTGCCCTTGAGCGCGGCGATCTCGCTGTCACCGATCAGCTGGTGATCGACTGCGGGGACCGGGTCCTGCCACAGCTGCGCCTCCGGAACCCACGGGCCGAGGTAGCGCGTGACGGGCCCCATGTCGCGGTGCAGCAGCTTGTACCACGCCTTGGCGAACTCCTCGGCGAACTCCTCCGGGTGATCGAGCCAACGCCGGGTGATCTTCTCGTAGGCCGGGTCGATGCGCAGGGAGAGGTCCGTGGTCAGCATCGTGGGAGCACGCCCCGCCGACGAATCGAACGGGTCGGGGATCGTGCCCGCGCCTGCGCCGTCCTTCGCGGTCCACTGCCAGGCACCCGCGGGACTCTTGGTCAGCTCCCACTCGTAGCCGTACAGGACTTCGAGGAAGCTGTTGTCCCACTTCGTCGGCGTGGGGGTCCACACGACCTCGAGACCACTGGTGATCGCGTCCTTGCCCACGCCGGTACCGTAGGCACTCTTCCAGCCCAGGCCCTGCTGCTCGATCGGGGCGCCTTCCGGTTCCGGACCGACCAGGTCGGCGTCGCCTGCGCCGTGAGTCTTGCCGAAGGTGTGGCCGCCTGCGATCAGCGCGGCGGTTTCCACGTCGTTCATCGCCATGCGGCCGAACGTCTCCCGGATGTCGCGGGCGGCTGCCAGCGGATCCGGCTGGCCATTCGGCCCCTCCGGGTTCACGTAGATGAGACCCATCTGCACCGCCCCGAGCGGACCCGAGAGTTCGCGATCGCCGCTGTAGCGCTCGTCGCCCAGCCAGGTGTCCTCGGGACCCCAGTACATCTCCTCGGGCTCCCAGATGTCCTCGCGGCCGAATCCGAACCCGAAGGTCTTGAATCCCATCGACTCCAGGGCACAGTTGCCGACGAAGACGAGGAGGTCCGCCCAGGAAATCTGCTTGCCGTACTTCTGCTTCACCGGCCAGAGCAGCCGGCGGGCCTTGTCGAGGCTCGCGTTGTCGGGCCAGCTGTTGAGGGGGGCGAAACGCTGGGCGCCCTGACCGCCACCGCCGCGACCGTCCGCGATGCGGTAGGTGCCGGCGGCGTGCCAGCTCAGCCGGATGAAGAGGCCGCCGTAGTGGCCGTAGTCGGCGGGCCACCAGTCCTGCGAGGTCGTCATCAGATCGATGACGTCGCGCTTGAGTGCCTCGACGTCGAGCTTGGCGAACTCCTCGGCGTAGACGAAGTCCTCGCCCATCGGGTTCGACTTGGACGTATGGGCGTGCAACACCGACAGCTCCGGCTGGTTCGGCCACCAGTCGCGGTTCGATCTCGGGCGGTTCGCCGCCGGAGTGGGAGACGGGATTACGGGGTTTTCACTTTCACTGGTGCTCTGAGTGTTTCCCTCATGAGCGACCGGGCAGCTATCGGACACAACATTCCTTCCGGGAGAGACCAAATTGGGCTGTGGTCATGGGTTCGATCGAGAAGTCTGTGATGTCGAGCAGTCGGGGCACAGACCCCAGTAGATGACCTCGGCCTCCTCGACGAGGAAACCGTTGTCGTCGGACGCGGTCAGACAGGGTGCCTCGCCGACGGCACAGTCGACGTCCGCAATGACCCCACACGACCGGCAGATGACGTGGTGGTGATTGTCTCCGACCCGCGACTCGTAACGAGCAACGGAGCCGGGCGGCTGAATCCGCCGCACCAGTCCCACAGCGGTCACTGCGTGCAGCACGTCGTACACGGCCTGCCGGGACACCCCTTCCAGAACGGTGCGCACCGCTCCGAAAATCGTCTCCGTGTCAGCGTGTGGACGCGCGTGCACGGCCTCCAACACCGCGACCCGCGGGCGGGTCACGCGAAGCTCAGCCCCGCGCAGCAGCGCTGCGTAATCCGGCATCGACGGCACCCACCCACTATGACTTACTTTTCTGGACTCAGCCAAGACTTTGCGGAAAACAATTTGCCGTGACTCCGACTCACGCATAACCTCGGGTCGGCTGCCCGCGGCTCCGGCAAACCCTTCAGGGAAGCTCGAAGGTGACGACGACCGAGGGCACCGAATCCGGCGCAGACAGTCCGATGGTGCCGCCCGACGGCACGAGGGAAAGTCCGCCGCCTCCGCCTCCCGGCGGCTCGTCCGCCTCGCCGGTGCCGCCGATCCGTCCCCCGGCGGCACCTCCACCACCGCCGTACCAGCCGGCTCTGCCTCCACCCCCGGCTCCGATGCCGTCACCGACAGCTTCCGGGAGCGTCGCCCCGGAACTTCCTGCGCTGCCGCCGTATCCGAGACCACCGGCAAGCCCCGCCGGGCTGGTCCCGTCGGATCCGAACACGGTCTGTCCGCCGCCCTCCGCGAACGAGCCGTAGCCCGCCGGGGTCGCGCCGCCGCGCGCCCCGGCTCCCGGCGTTCCCGCGTCGCCGCCCGGCGACACCTGCCCGCTCGCGGTCGATGCGCCGCCGCCTCCCCCGGCCGCGATGACCAGCGGCAGGTCGATATGATGCGGAACCAGCACGCTCGACCTTCCGGTATCGAGGAGGACGGACGAAAGACCGCCCCCGTCACCGCCGTTGACGTTCGGCGGAGTGGTGTTGCGGCAGTCGGTGGTGCCGCCGCTGCCCCCGCCGCCCTCGACCTGCGTCAGAGCGTCCGACCCGCCGCCGTGACCGTTCTCGCCGACCCGGACGTACACCGTCGATCCCGGAACGAGCCACGCGTCACCACCGACGACCGCTCCCCTGCCACCGGGAGCGACCGTGCCGCAACAGCTGTCACCGCCGCGACCGCCGACCGCCTCGATGTGCACCTTCCAGACGCCGTCGGGAATCGTCAACGGCACACCGTGGATACCGCGCTTCGACTCCAACCGCGCACGGAATCTCACGCAAAATCCTTCGATACGACACGGCCGCAACGTGACTGGGCCGCCGGCCGGGAGACTCGATTCGTTGGCCGGATGTGCGACCTCGTGCGGGCCGTCAGTACCAGTACTGTCGTCCGCCCACCTTGCGGCCCCGCAATCCGACGAGCAGGAGAACGAGACCGACGACGCCGACGACGAGGCCCGCGATCCACAGTGACGAGATCTTGACGACCAAGCCGATGACGATGAGAACCACACCGATTGCGATCATGATCGATTCCTTCGTGGGGGGTGAACGAATAGTAAACGCAGAATGCGGCCCGGCGTCAGGAAACGCGTTCCGGCCCGGTGTCGCCCGGGGAGACGATGCCGTGATCGAAGGCGTACACGATGGCGGCCGCGCGGTCGCGGAGATCGAGTTTGAGGAAGATGTGCCCGACGTGGCTCTTCACCGTCACGCCCGAGATCCCCAGCTCCCGCCCGATCTCACTGTTGCTGTGCCCACGCCCGATGAGCGCGAACACATCGAGTTCCCGCGCGGTCAACTCGGAGAGGCGGCTCCGGCCCCCGTCGGACGACGGGGCGACGGTGCGGTACGTGGCGAGAACGCGTCCCGTCACTGCGGGGTCGAGGCAGGCGCCGCCCTCGGCGACGGTACGTACGGCACGAATCAGGTCCTCGGCCGGCGAATCCTTGAGGATGAACCCCGCCGCACCTGCGCGGAGCGATCCGGACAGCAATTCGTCGTCGTCGAACGTGGTGAGCACCAGCACCGGCGGCGGCGCAGCGCCCGACCGGAGATCGCGGGTCGCGCGAATGCCGTCGACTTTCTTCATCCGGAGGTCCATGAGCACGACGTCCGGGGTGTGCTCGGCCACCGCGCCCGGCACCTCCGAGCCGTCGGCGCATTCACCGACGATCACGAAACCGTCCTTTCGCCGCAGGATCCGGCGCAGCCCCGACCGCACCAGTTCCTGGTCGTCGACCAGCAGCACCCTGATCTCCGGGCCCGTCACGACAGCCCCGGGATGTGACGGAGGATCGCCGGCCGGCAGGAGTCCCGGGGCAACGGAACCGCGGCGTGCACCGACCATCCCCTGCCGTCCGGACCGGCGCGGAGCTTGCCGCCGAGCAGCGCGGCGCGCTCGCGCATGCCCCGCAGACCGGAACCGGGTGAGCCGTTCGGTGGGGCTACCCGACCTCGGGTCGGGTTGCGGATCTCCAGGATCACACGTTCCGGCTCGATCGTGAGCCGGATGTCGGCGCTCGCACCGGGTGCATGTTTGGCGACGTTCGCCAGCGACTCCTGCGTGATGCGGTAGATGCCGAGTCCGACCGTGCCGGTCACCGCGGAGAGGTCTCCGCGCATGTCGAAGGCCACCGGCAGACCCGCACGGCGGAAGTCGTCGATCAGATCGGGAAGATCGGCGGCACTCGGCTCGGGACGGGTGCCGGCCGGGCCTGCGTCGAGCAACCCGACGGTACGCCGGATGTCGGCCATCGCCTGCCGCCCGAGTCGCTCGGCGTCGGAGAGCGCATCCACCGCGTCGTCGACGTCGCGGTCCTGCTCGAGCGCGCGACGGGCCGCGGTCAGATGCAGCAGCGTGATGCTCAGCGAGTGGGCGATGACGTCGTGAACCTCGCGAGCGATTCGCTGGCGCTCACGTGTGGCGGCCTGCTCGGATTGGATCGCCTTCGAGGCCCGCTCCTGGTGAAGGAGGCGCAACTGCGTGAGCATCAGGTAACCGAAGGCCCAGCCCAGCACGACGCCGGCGAGAGCGTACGGCGCACCGTCGAGTCGGCCCGTCAGTGCAAACGCAGACAGGACTGCCATCGCGGCGGCCAAGGTGGCGAGGCTGACGGCCAGTGACGCCGTTGCCGCGACCTCGGCGGTCAGGATCACCAGGATGAGCGGAGCGAAGTCGAACGCGGTGTCGGGCTGCTGCAGGAGCAACAGTGCGGCCGCCGCGATGACGACGACGGCCAGGAACGGACGCGGAAGCACCACCCCCGGTCTGATCATGTCTCCCGCAACGGGGGTCACCGCGGCGACCAGGCCACACAGCAGGACCCACCCCGGCGGAACGAAGCCGTCGCGTTGCGCGACAGCGGCACCGGCGATGACGACGACGGCGATGTGCGCGAACACCGGCACAGCGAGCGGATAGTCGTACTCACTCTCCGCCACGCGTCGACGAAAAAATGTCGTCACCTGCACACGACCAGCGTAGGCGAAGACCCACCCGCACCGCGTCGTCTCCGGAGCGGAGACCCCCTCCGCCCACGGTAGGAGACGAGAACGCGACCGTGACACGGCGAAACCGCTGCCGCGGATCCGTAGCGTTGCCGTCATCAACGGAACTACGGAGGTGGCCGAGATGTCGTGGAACGATTTCCGTGCACGCCGGGCGGTACTGGAAGAGATCCTGGCGCGGGCGCACGTCGACCCCGTGCCGGCGTTGCGGTTCGGCGAAGTACCCGGCGCGATCGAGCTTTTCGGCTCGGCGGACAACATCCTGCTCGCACTTCAGCACCGCTGGAGCAACCACCTCGCGGCCCGCCTCGACCAGGCGGTCGAGGATGGCACCCCCTTGAATGCGGCGTGGCGGGCGTTGGCCGCCGAGCAACCGGCGTTGCGCGCGCTCCTCGACACCGCGGCCGCCTCTTCCCTGCTGTTGCGCGGGTCCCAGCGCGCGGAGCAGCGGATGATCGAGGCCCACCACACCGGACGTCTGTCCGGCCACGCGATCGAGCAGCGGCCGATCGGCGCGCGAACGCCGACGATGACCCACGTGTGACTGGCGGACTGCTACGGCCGCCCGAATGCCGCCTCGAACGCGTCGAGCGCGTCGTCCGGATCGTTCTTCGCCCACCCTTCGAGTCCGACGACGCCGGTATAGCCGATGTCGCGGAGGGCGGCGGCGACAGCCGGGTAGTGGATTTCGCCGGTTCCGGGTTCGCAGCGTCCCGGGACGTCGGCGACCTGGATCTCCCCGATGTAGGGCAGCGCCTTTCGGACGAGTTCGATGAGGTTTCCCTCGCCGATCTGGGCGTGATAGAGGTCGAGATTCATGCGCAGGTGGGGGCTGTCGACCGCCTGGACGAGAGCGAGAGTGTCGGCCGCGGTCGCGAACGGGGTGCCGGGATGATCGACGGCGAGGTTGAGGTTCTCGAGCGTGAACACCCGCCCCGCCTGTTCGCCGAGTTCGGCGATCTTCCGCAGGGTGCCGGCGGCGGTGAGCCACATTGCGGGCGTGACCGTTTCGACCGGCCGGACCGGCAGTCCCCGGTTGTCGAGTCCGGTTCCGTGCAGGTTCAATCGCGGGCAGTCGAGCCGTTTCGCGACGTCGAGGGACTGCTGCGCCGTGGTGAGCAGCGCCTCGATGCCGTCGGGTTCGGTGAGGTCGCCCTCCAGATAGCCGGTCATCGAGGAGAATTCGGCACCGCTGGCGGCGAGCGCGTCGATGTCCTTGGTGGACCAGTCCCAGATCTCGACCTGCAGTCCGCGTTCGGCGATGCGGTGCACGCGGTCCAGGAACGGCAGGTCGAGGTAGAGCATTTCGGCGCTGGCAGCGAGCGCGTACGTGGCCATCGGCGTCACCGGTCCAGGTCGACGGCGGTGCCGGTCTCTACGCTGCGGATGGCGGCGAGTGCGATCGACAGCGCGGTGCGGGCGTCCTGACCTGCGACGACGGCCGGTGTGTGAGTGCGGATCGCGTCGACGAAAGCGGTCAGTTCCCCCACGTACGCGGAGTGCAGGAGGTCGGTGTCGCGGCGCGCGGTGTCGGCGTGCAGCCCGTCGGGTCCGTAATAGGTCATGTCGGTGCTGAGCCCGCTGCCTGCGGTGACCATGCCGCCGGAGCCGAATACCTCGGCGCGCACGTCGTATCCGTACAGCGCGCTGAAGCTTGCCTCCGCGGTGGCGATGGCACCGTTGTCGAATTGGACGGTCACCACCGCGGTGTCGAGGTGACCCGCGCTCTTGGCGTCCGGTCGCACCAGGGCGTCGGCGACCGCCTGCACCCGCACCGGGCGTGCGCCGGGGTTGAGGAAGCAGAGAGTGTCGAAGTCGTGAATGAGCGTTTCCAGGAAGATCGTCCACTGCGGAACCCGTGCCGGGTCGGCGGTATACGGTCCGGGATCGCGGGTCAGGGAACGCAGCAGGTGCGGGGTCCCGACCTTCTGCGCGTCGATCGCGGCGCGGGCGGCGGCGAACCCGGGGGCGAATCGGCGATTGAAGCCGACCTGCAGGACGATGCCGGCGTCGGCGGCCGCCGCGATGGCGCGGTCGGCGTCGTCGAGAGTGACTGCCATCGGCTTCTCGACGAACACGTGCTTGCCGGCGGCCGCGGCCGCGACGACCAGGTCCGTATGACTCCGCGCGGGGGCGGTGACCAGCACCGCATCGACCTCGTCGCTGGTGAGGACGTCGTCGACGATCGTGGTGGCGAGCGGCGCCCCCAACGTGGTGGCGAGACGCTGCGCGGACTCGCCGACAGGATCGCTGACTGCGACGAGCGACGCCCACGGGACCAGGCGGGCCACGATCTCCGCGTGATTCGAGCCGATGCGTCCGGCACCGATCGTCGCGATGCGGACCGGGGGGGAAGCAGGCGCCGTCGGGTGGACGGTTGCGGCTTCGGTGAGTGACATGGGTGCGCTCCAGTGCAGAGGAAGGGTGGAGGTCGAGGCGAACTAGTACGTTCTAGTTTCAGACCGTAGATCTCGTGCGATCATTGGTCAAGAGCAGCTTCGAGCGGAACAGCGCGGGGCCCGGGAAGACAGGAGCCGTGCACGTGGTCGAACCGGTGGCGGGATCGACCGGTGGCGCCCGCCCGACGATGGGCGACGTCGCGCGCGCGGCAGGAGTCTCCACAGCGCTCGTCTCGATCGTGATGCGCGGCGTCCCCGGCGCCAGCGAGGCCACTCGCAGGCGGGTGCTCGACATCGCCGACGAGATGGGCTACGTCCCCGATCGTCGCGCACAGAAACTGCGCCAGGCCAGTTCCCGATTGCTCGGAGTCGTATTCGAACTGCAGCAGCCGTTCCACGGCGATCTCGTCGAACAGATCTACGCGGCGGCCACCCGCCGGGGTTACGACGTGATGCTCAGCGCGGTTGCCCCGAGTCGCGCCGAGAAGGTCGCCGTCCAGGCGCTCATGCGCGAGCGCTGCGAGGCCGCGATCCTCCTCGGCACCCGGTTCGACACCGATGAACTCGGCGCGCTGGCCGACCGCGTGCCCGCCCTCGTCGTGGCGCGCGCAAGCGGCCTGCCCGGAGTCGGTGCCGTACGGGGCGACGACGTCGCAGGCATCACCCTGGCCGTCGACCATCTCACCGAGCTCGGGCACCGGAACATCGCCCACATCGACGGCGCCGACGCTCCCGGCGGCGCCGACCGGCGGGCCGGCTTCCTGGCCGCGATGGACCGGCACGGACTGTCGGCTTCGGCTACGGTTGTGGCCGGCGGTACGACGGAAACCGAAGGCGCAGAAGGCATGCACACACTTCTGGAGATGACCACTCCCCCGACCGCCGTCGTCGCCTTCAACGACCGGTGCGCGACCGGCGTACTCGACCTACTGGTCCGCCGTGGCCGGGACGTGCCCGCGGACATCTCCGTCGTGGGCTACGACGACTCCCGCCTAGCGAGGATTCCGCACGTGCAGATGACGACGATCTCGCAGGACGCCACGCACATGGCCGAGGCCGCCGTCGACGGAGCGCTGGCTCAGATCGCCGGCGACAAGGCGATCGACCTCGTGCTCGCGCCGCACCTCGTCCGCCGCGCGACCACCGGCCCTGTCGCACAACACGACTGAGGTCAGGAGCCTGCGTAACTGGTGTCGAGATGCGACCGATGAGCATCAGAGTGGGCCCAAGCGGGCCCTGAGCAGGCAGAACTCATTGCCTTCGGGGTCGGCCAGGACATGCCACTGCTCCTGCCCCGTCTGGCCGATGTCGGCCGGGCGCGCACCGAGCTTCAGAAGGCGGTCGAGCTCGGCGTCCTGATCGCGGTCGGTGGCGTTGACGTCGATGTGCAGCCGGGATTTCCCCTTCTCCGGATCATCCCTGCGACTGAGGATGATCGTCGGCTGCGGACCGCCGAACCCTTCGCGCGGTCCGATCTCCAGCGATCCGTCGTCCTCGCGATCGAGCACGACGAAGTCGAGGACCTCGCACCAGAACCGCGCCAGCACCTCAGGGTCGCGGCAGCCGAGCACGAGCTCACTGATACGACATGCCATGAGCGACACCTGCTCTCAGCACGGCCGTTGGCCATGCAGTAGGGAAACCGTTTTCGAGACACGACATAGATCTGCCGGATACTAGGCCGACGACCAGACACCGAGTTCGTTGCCACTCGGATCGGTGAAGTGGAAGCGGCGCCCGCCGGGAAAGTCGTACGGGCCGTTGACGACGGTGCCACCCGCCGCCCGCACCGCATCCACCGAAGCGTCGAGATCCACCGAGTACAGCAACACCAGCGGTCCGCCTGCCGGTTTCCGTTCCGGCACCTGCAGCAGGCCGCCGACCTCCTCACCGTCCGCACCGACGATGCCCGCGTACTGCGGGCCGTAGGAGTTGAACTCCCAGCCGAATGCCGAGCGGTAGAACGCTTCCGCGTCCGCGAGGTCCGTGACCGACAACTCCACGTAGTTCAGTCGATGATGATCTGGGGCAGAAGGTGACATGCCGGAACTCTAGCCGGAATCGGCTCCTCGATCAGGAGTTCGGTCGGCGAGAAGCATGTTCACGAAACCGCGGGTGCTCGCCGTCTGGGGTCGGCCGGCGACCTGGACGAGTGAAATGGTGCGTTCGACCGTCGGCTGCAGCGGTATGTGGACGAGACCGGCGAACGAGATCATGGGAAGCACGAGTTCGGGTACCGCGGTGACACCGAGCCCGGCCGCCGCCAATCCCGCTACCGCGCCGATGTTCTGAGCCTGCATGATGGGCCCGAGTTCGATGCGTGCATCCTCGACGGCGCGTCGGACGGGCGCCGCGATACTGCTCTCGGGTCCGAACGCGATGAACGGCTGTCCGGCGAGGTCCGACCACCGCAGTACCGGCCGATCGGCGAACGGATGCGTCGGCGCGACGGCGCAATAGAAGGAGTCGCTCGTCAGGACGTCCTGTTGCAGTCCGGGCAGAAGCCCCGAGGTGGTGACCAGGGCGAGGTCGACCGTGCCCGAGTACACGGCGTCGAGAACCTCCTGACGTAGTCCGTCCCGTATCTGGAGCCGCACGTCGGGGTGCTGCTCGCGGAAGCTCACCACGTAGGGAGGAAGGAACGTCGCCGCGAGCGAGGGCAGGCAGGCCACCGTCACGATTCCGCGGTCACCGGTGACGAATCGTTCGATCTGCGTGAGCCCGTCGTCGAAGTCGTGGAGCATCCGCCGGGCGTGCTCGATGATCTCGTGCCCGTGCGTGGTCAGCTCGACGCGGCGAGTGGTGCGTTCGAACAGCGTGACGTCGAGTCTGCGCTCGGCCTCGGCGACCGAGCGGCTCAGCGAGGACTGAGACACGTCGAGTGCGTGTGCCGCCGCGGTGAAGCTCGCGTAGTCGGCGATGGCGACGATGCTCCTCAGGTGTGAAATCCCGAGATTGATGCTCATGCGCATCAGTATGGCCGGTATCCATGCGCGATCGATTCATGACTTGAACTCATGAATCAATCGTTCATTGATATTTGACGCACATTTGTGAGGCGCGCGACACTGAGACTTCATTTCGAAGGAGGTCACATGGTTGCCGTGCTCGGGTTCGCCACCATCGCTTGTTTCCTGGCGCTCGCGTTCAGCCGACGAGTCTCGGTGCTCGTCGCACTGATCCTCGTTCCCGTCGCGTTCGCAATCGTGGGCGGATGGGCACCGGACCTCGGGGAGATGGTCGGCGACGGCCTGCTGAAGGTCGCGCCCGTCGCCATCATGATCGCCTTCGCCGTCCTGTATTTCAGCCTGATGGTCGACGTGGGACTGTTCGACCCGGCGATCCGCCGGATCGTCCGGTGGGCAGGGGGCAATCCCACCAAGATCGCCGTCGGAACCGCGGTGCTGACCCTGCTCGTCGCGCTCGACGGCGACGGAACCTCGACCTTCCTGATCACCATTTCGGCGTTGCTGCCCATCTACCAGAAACTCGGGATGCGCCCGGTCGTGCTGACCGGGATCGTGTGCCTGGCTGCGGGACTGATGAACATGATTCCGTGGGGCGGACCGACCGTCCGCGCCATGGCCGCGCTCGACCTGACCAGCGCCGACATCTTCACGCCGGTCCTGCCCGCGATGGGCGCCGGAATCCTGTGGGTCCTGTTCGCCGCCTACATGATCGGCCGCACGGAACGTAAACGGCTCGGCGTCACCGAGCTGGCATCTCCCGGCGGCGGTGGTCCCGGCACGCCGCACGTCTCCGACGCGCCGGTGCGCACCGGACGCCAACGGGCGGTGATGGCGTTCAATACCGTGCTCACCCTCGTTCTGATCGTGATCCTGCTGTTCCAGCTCGTGCCGCTGGAGGTGGCCTTCGCCATCGCATTCGCACTTGCGCTCGCCGTCAACCGCCCGAAGTGGGACGACCAGCAGGCCCTGTTCGCGAAGCACGGCGGCAACGTCACCATGGTGGTGGCGATGATCCTCGCGGCAGGCGTGCTCACCGGAATCCTCAACGGCACCGGGATGATCACCGCGATGGCGCAGACCTTCGTCTCCTGGATTCCGCAGTCCGCCGGCTCCCTGATCCCCGTCATCACCGCCGTCACGTCGATGCCGCTCAGTCTGGTCTTCACCCCGGACGCCTACTACTTCGGCGTCGTCCCGGTGCTCGCGGAAACCACGGCATCGTTCGGAGGCGACCCCGCGGAGATCGGCCGCGCCGCCATCCTCGGTCAGATGACCACCGGATTCCCGCTCAGCCCGCTGACCGCGGCGACGTTCATCCTGATCGGGCTGAGCAAGGTGGACCTCGGCAAGCACCAGCGGTTCATCTTCGGCTGGGCCTTCGGGACCACGATCGTGATGACCGTCGTGGCGCTGCTCACCGGAGCCATCTCACTGTGATCGGCCGCGACCACCGCAGGCCGGCCCACCCACCACACGTCGAACAAGCAAAGGACTTCGAGCCCGTGACACCATCGAGCACCCGCGACAGAGCCTCGCGGAGCGTGCGACTCGGCGCCGGATCCGGGTTCTCCGGGGACCGCATCGACCCCGCCGAGAAACTCGCCCGGCACGCCGGCCTCGACTACCTGATCTTCGAATGCCTCGGTGAACGCACCGTCGCCGCCGGCAACGCGCGCCGTCTCGAGAACCCGGACCAAGGCTACGATCCGCTCCTCGCCGCGCGCATGCGCGCGGTTCTCCCGCACACGCTCGCGTCCGGGACCACGGTGATCACCAATGCCGGTGCGGCGAACCCTCTCGCCGCTGCCGACCTGGTCGCCGGCATCGCGTCCCGGTCCGCCGACCGGCAGGTGCGCGTCGCCGCCATCACGGGCGACGCGGTGCTCGAGCAGGTGCTACGCCACGACCCCGTCGTGTGGGAGACCGGGAAACGCCTGGCGGAGCACGACGAGGAACTCGTCTCCGCGAACGCGTACATCGGGGCGGAGGCCGTGACCCCCGCGCTCGAACTGGACGCCGACGTCGTCGTCACCGGACGTCTGGCCGACCCCTCCCTCTACGTCGCCCCGCTCGCCCACCATTTCGGGTGGGACCTGGCCGATCACGACACCATCGGCGCCGCAACCGCGATCGGGCACCTGCTCGAGTGCGCCGGACAACTCACGGGTGGGTACTACGCGGATCCCGTCACCAAACCGGTGAAGGGCATGGCCGATCTCGGCTTCCCGTTCGCCGACGTCCTCGCCGACGGATCGGCGACATTCGGCAAGCTCGACGGATCCGGCGGCATTCTCACCGAACGAACCTGCGCCGAGCAACTGCTGTACGAGGTGGGAGATCCCACCTCGTATCTGACCCCGGACGTCACCGCGGACTTCGGCAACGTGTCGTTCACCAGCGTCGGACCCGACCGGGTCGCCATCGCCGGTGCGACGGGGCGCCCCCGCCCGCAGCAGCTGAAGGTCACCCTCGGCTTCCGCGGCGGCTGGCTCGGTGAGGGGCAGATCAGCTACGCGGGCCCACGTGCCTACCCCCGCGCCCGGCTCGCCGCGGACATCGTGACCGAACGACTCGTCGACGTGCACGGTTTCACCGAGGACGCCGTCTCCGTCGAATACATCGGCGCCGGTGCCGCTTTCCGCGGCCTCGACACGGACACCGATGCGCACGAGGTGCGACTGCGGGTCACCGCCCGCGCACGCACCCGCGAGGAGGCCGACCTCGTCGGCTGGGAGGTGGAAAGCCTGTACACCAACGGGCCGGCCGGCGGCGGCGGCGCCCGGCGGTCGTCGACCGAGGTGCTCGCGATCCGCTCGTGCACCCTCCCCCGCGATCTCGTGCCCACCCGGGTGCATCTCACGGAGGTGACGAAATGACCACGCCTGCAACTGCCCAGAAGATCGACGCACTCGCCGACGTTCGTGCCGGCGACAAGGGAGACACCCTCATCGTCGCCGTGCTGGCCCGCGACGACGCCGCCTACCGCCATCTCGCGCTGAGACTGACCGCGGACGTCGTCGCCGCCCATTACGGTGCACTGATCACCGGCCCGGCCCGGCGCACGTGCCAGCCGAACCTGATGGCGATGGTGTTCGAGTTGCCCGGCGTCCTCGGCGGCGGCGTCACGGGTTCACCCGCACTCGACGGACACGGCAAGACGCTGAGCTATCACCTGCTGAGTCTCGAAATCTGACGCGCTACGCGGGATTCCGGTGCCGAGACGCTGCCAGGGTGGCGGCGAGCGCCTGACGGTCGAGTTTGCCGCGCGGTGTGCGCGGCAAACTGTCGACCGCGAGTACCTGAACCGGCATGCTCGGGCTGGGTAACGTGGCGCGCAGATGCCGCCAGATCTCGCTGGAACTCGGCCCGTCGCCGTCCACCACGATCGCGGCGGCCGGCGCCTCGCCCATCCGGCTGTCCGGCACGCCGATGCACGCCGCCTCCGAGATCCCCGACAGTGCGGTCAACGCCGCCTCGATGGCGGCCGGTTCCACATTGAGTCCCGCCCGGATCACCGTGTCGCTGTCGCGGCCGAACAACTGCAGGCTGTTGCCGACCACGCGGCCCCGGTCGCCCACCGTCATCCACCCGTCGGCGGGGCCGTTCACCACGCCGTCCTCGGTGAGGTAGCCGTCGAACAGCATGTCGCTGCGCACGTGAACGAGGCCCTCGCGAATCTCCGCGTCGACGCCGTCGAACAGTTCGCCTGCCGCGTGCTCGTCGACGGTGCCGAGACCCCGGTCGAAGGACACGAAGCTCAGTTCGGAGGCTCCGTAGAAGTGCACGAGCGACGCATTCGGCAGCACCTCCTGCAACGCCTCACGTCCCGTCCGCGGCCACCGGGCCGCCGAGGACAGCACCTCGCGGACGTTGCCGGCCGGCCCGATCCCCGACCGCACCACGTCCCAGGCGATGGTGGGTACCGCATACAGATGTGTGGCCGCGTCGCGCAGCGAGTGCGTGACCGGTCGCAGATCCACCGTCGCACCGCGAGTGAGCCCGTGCAGCGCGCCGTACAGGAAATGGGTGTGGTCGAGAACTCCGGGCACCGCGACGCGGTCCCCGCTGCCGATGTCGAACGTCGCGTCCGAGCGGTCGAGGGTCGTCGCCCACGATCGCTGGTTGCGCACGAACAGCTTCGGCTCACCGGTCGTCCCGGACGTGATGCCGACCAGCAGTTCGGTGTCGGGACGCGCCCGGTCCGCGGCGCCGTCGGATTCGAGACTGTCCGCCGTCTCGACGGTCCCGTCGAACCCCAGTCTCCGTAGCCTGGTGTGCTGGTGCGACGCGGCCACCACGGCGCCGGGTTTCGCGAGCTCGAGCACCCGCGTCAGCTGCGCCGGCAGGAGGTGCCGGTGCAGCAGCACGACACTGACTCCCGCGTGCATCGCCGCCGTCACGACGACCAGCGACCCGACATCCGACGTCGGCAGCACGGCGACCCGGTTCATGCCGTCGAGCCCGGCTGCGGTGCGAGCGACCCGCGACCAGAACCGGCCGTAGTCGACGGTCTCGCGTGCGGACACGACCGCGGTCGTCTCCGGGTTCTCGGCGGCCCGTCTGGCGACACGCTCGGCGAGCAGCTCAGTCATCGTCCACTCCCCGTGCGACGAGGGCGTCGCCCATCGCATCCGCAGTCCGGAGGGCACGGACCAGCACGGGGGTGGCCAGCGCCGTCATCGACCATTGCAACCCGCGCGCCTTCCGCGCCTGCGCCACCTCCTGCACGATCCCGGTCAGCAGCGGGATACACCGGATCGCCAACGCGAGCAGGAGTCCGATCCGATCCGGGTCGACCCCGAACCTCCGCAACGGCCCGAGTGCGCGCGACACCGTGTCGAGCATGTCGGTGACCCGGGTGGTGAGCGTGACCAACGCGGCGAGCGCCACCGAGATCAGCAGCACCCCGCACACGACGACCGCCCGCGCTGGCGACGTGATCAGCACCTGGAACACGGCGATGATCAACAACATCCACACCACCGGACGCAACTGCGCCACGGCGACCCGCCACGGAATGGAGGCCACCGCGAACAGCAGCCCCACCACCACGACGACGACACCGACCTCGAGCGGCGTGCGCACGAACACGGTGGCCGTGCCGATCGACGCGATCAACAGCAGCAGTTTCAGCCCGGCGGGCATCCTGTGCAGGAGGGAGTCACCCGGACGGTACAGGCCGATCATTCGACCAACTGCCGGTACGCGGGGACGGCGTCGTCCGGGCTGCCGTCGAACGCGACGAGACCGTCGTCGATGACGATGACCCGCTCGAAACTCTCCAGCAGTGCCAGTTGGTGGGTCACGACGATCACCTGCTGGTCCATCGAGTCGAGTGCTTCGGAGACGACGCGGGCGTTCCGCAGATCCAGCAGCGTGGTCGGCTCGTCGGCGATGACCACCTCGGGCCTGCGGATGAGGACGGCGCCGATGGCGAGCAACTGCTTCTGGCCCCCGGACAGCAGGTGCGCGGGGTGATCGGCGTGCTGGTCGAGCCGGAACCGCACCAGGATCTCCTCGACGCGGGCGGCGATCTCCTGCTTGCTCAGACCGGACCGGCGCAGCGAGAACGCCAGGTCCTCGGACACCGTGGGCATGACGATCTGGGTGTCGGGGTCGGTGAACACGAACCCGACCTTGCGGCGCACCTGCGCGCCCTTCCTCGCGGCGTCGACACCGTCGACCGTGACGGTGCCGGAGGTCGGCTTCAGCAAGCCGTTGATCATGCGCGCCAGAGTCGACTTTCCGGAACCGTTGGAACCGATGATGCCGACACGTCGCTCGGAGAAACGCAGGTCGACGCCGCGCAGGACCGGGCGGTCCCCGAAGGCATGCGTCACCGAATCGAAGACGATCTCACTCACGACACACGCTCCACGAGCATCGCGATGCCCTGCCCGCCGCCGATGGCGCAGGCCGCGAGCCCGAGCGCGGGTCCGTCCTCGCGCAGCATCTGACTTGCCAAGCGCACCAGCAGGATCGCCCCCGACGCCCCCCACGGATGCCCCATGGCGATGGCGCCGCCCTGTGGGCAGATCACGGATTCGTCCAGGCCGAGTTCGTCCGACACCGCCAGCACCACCGACGCGAAGGCCTCGGTGATCTCGACGACGCCCAGATCCGCCACGTCGTGTCCGGTTCGCTTCAGGACTTTGCGGATCGCGGGAACCGGTCCGAGTCCGGGCAGCGCCGGGTCCGATCCCGCGACGGCGGAGCCGAGGACCCGCAACGCGGGCAGTCCGGCGGCCAGCGACTCGGTCGTCACCGCCAGCACCGCGGCGCCGTCCGAGATGCCGCAGGAGTTCCCCGCCGTGGCCGTCCCGCCGGCACCGAAACTGGGGCGTAACCGCGCCAGCCTGGCCTCGGTCATGCCTGTACGAATGCGCTGGTCCCGCTCGATCGCACCGATCGGCACGATCTCCGACGAGAAGTCGGCGGCGGCCGCGAGCGTGTGCGACCGCGCCGCGTACGCATCCTGCCGCTCTCGGCTGATGCCGCGAGCCCGCGCGAGATCGTCCGCGGCCGCCCCCATGTCGGGGTCGGGGAAGCCGTGCGGCGCAAAGGGAGCGCGGGTGTAGCGCACCGGATCGGCGCCCGGCACCGGCGGCCAGAACCGCCACGGCGCGGTGCTCGCCGATTCGACACCACCCGCCAGGATCAGCTCGTCGGCGCCGCTGCGTACACGGAGCGCCGCTTGCATCACTGCGTCGAGGCCGGAACCACACTGCCGGTCGACGGTGACACCGGGAACCTCCACACCCATCCCCGCCTGCAGGGCAGCGACCCGTGCCGGATCGCCGCCCGGTCCGAGGCAGTTGCCGAGGACGACGTCGTCGACCTCGGCATCGAGTCCCGACCCCCGCAGCGACGTCAGGACCTCGCGTAGCACCGGGGCGGCCAGATCGGTGGTGGTCAGATCGGCGAACCCGTGCCCGGCATTGCCGATCGGCGTCCGACGCGGCGCCACCAGAACAGGGACAGAGCTCATGCCAGCCAGTCTCTCACTCGGCCTCGGGCGACCTTGCCACTGGCGGTCCGCGGCATCGACTCGATCGGCACCCAGCGGCGGGGCAGCGCTTCCTTCGTCAGCGTCCGGCGCGCGTGCGAACGGACCTCAGCGATCTCCGCGGTGCCGTCGAGCTCCACCACGGCGGTGACGGTCTCGCCGAGCACCGAATGCGGCGATCCGACGACGGCGGCCGCGGCGACACCGTCGAGCGTCTCGAGGATGCGCTCGACGTCCTCGGCGATCACCGTGGTGCCGCCGACGTTGATTGCGGAGTCGCCCCGGCCGCGCACCGTCAGCTCGCCGTCGTCACCGAGTTCCGCAAGGTCACCGACGCCGAACCACTCCGGGACTCCGATGACGCTGTACGGCGACCGGACGTACAGCAGGCCGTCGCGGATGTCGGCGTCGACACCGTCCAGCAGCCGGAGCGGCTCGGGCACCCGGCGCGCCGCGACGAGGGAGAGTTCCGCGGCGCCGTAGTACTCGACGATCTCGATGCCGTCCGCCACCGCGCGGGCGCCGTCGTCCAGGGCGGTGCCCGCGACGACCGCCGTGCGCAGCTTCGGGGCCTTCCCCACCACCTCACGGAGAACGGCGGGGACGGCGTGCACCACCGTCGCCCGGGACGGGTCGTCGGTGACGCACGCGCCTCGCCACAGTGCGTGCACTGCGCCGAACAGGTGCATCGTGGCGTGCAACGGGCCGGTGATCAGCACGTGGTCCGTGGCGTCGATGCCGGTGATCGCGGTGAACGCGGGAAAGCTGTCGAACCAGGAGGCCGCTGTGCGCGCGAGCGGACGGGGCCTTCCGGTGGAGCCGGACGTCGCCACCAGCAGAAACGCGGACGGCGGGACCACCGCGCGGTCCGGACGCGCCTCGGGGTTCTCGACGATCACCGCCGTCCCCTGCCGCGCCGCGGCGCAGACGCAGATCAGGGCGTCCGGGACCGGCAGCGTCGACGCGTCGTAGGCAAGGGCACCCGGGCCGTGCTCGAGGATCCATCGGTCGATGGCGCGGTCGAGTTCGGCGTACGTGTAGGTGCGGCCGTCGAAGTCGAGGGCAGGCTGATCGCCGGAGCCGCCGAGTTCGGAATTCACGTACGGATCAGGCCGGGGTATGCGCGATGCACGCTCTTGGCGACCACGGTCGCGACGACGACCTTGAGCAGGTCGCCGGGGATGAAGGCGAAGTTGGTGGTGATGGCGGCGCCGACGCCCAGGTCGGTGCGGAGCAGGAGTCCGACGGTGCCGAAGATGTAGATGACGACGATCCCGCCGAGCGCGTTGATCAGCAGGCCGAGCACGACCGGGTACTTCGGCAGGATCCGGGCGGTGAGGAGGCCGATGATCAGCGTCGCGGGAATCCAGCCGATGAGGTATCCGGCGCTGGGGCCAGCGAGCGCGGTCAGTCCCGTGCGGCCACCGGACAGCAGGGGCAGGCCGATCAGGGTCAGGGCGATGAAGACCGCGACGGCGGCTGTGCCCTTGCGAGCCCCGAGCACCGCGCCGGCGAGGATGACGCCGAGCGTCTGCAACGTGATCGGCACTCCGCTGAAGCCGACCGTGATGGCGCCGGGCAGTCCGAGCGCCGCGATCAGCGCGGCGAATACCGCGATCTGCGCCATGTCCCGCGCTGAAATACCGAGCCTCGACACCCGAGCACTCCCGACCTCTGTCATGACGACTCCTCTTGCTGCAAACTTGAACGACGTTCAAGGTAGCAGGTCGACGCGGACAACGGTGTGGCAGACACCATGACCTCACCCTCGTCGGGCACCGTCCGCGCCCCGGCCCGCGCTGCTCCGATCCCGGCCGCAACCACGAAACAGATCCCGGCAACGGCCGCGTGGTCCGGAACCTGATGCAACACCACGAGCCCGATGATCAACGCGAACGCCGGTTCCAGACTCATCAGGGTCCCGAACGCCGCGGTGTTCAGCCGCCGCAGGGCGAGCATCTCCAGTGTGAACGGCACGACCGGCAGCAGTATCGCCAAACCCAGCCCGATGATCAACAGGTCCGGCGTCATCTTTCCGAGCATCGAGGGCCCGCCCACGGCGGTCGCGACCAACCCGGCGACCGGCATGGAGACCGCGAGCCCGTTGAGACCGGCCACCTCGTCGCCCACGCGCTGGGTGAGCACGATGTAGAGCGCCCAGCATGCGGCCGCGCCCAGCGCGAACAGGATTCCGACCGGGTCGACGCCGCCGGCCCAGGGCTGCGTCAGCAGCAGCACCCCCACGGCCGCCAGCGCCGGCCACTTCAGGCGACCTCGTCCGTGCAGGACGGCGACGCCGAGGGGTCCGAGGAACTCCAGTGCACTGGCGGTTCCCAGCGGGATCCGGTCCACCGCGGCCATGAACAGCAGGGTGACCGCCGCCGTGACCACCCCGAGCAGAACACACGCGCCGAGGGACGAACGGGTGAACGCCTTCGGACGAGGCCGCACGATCACGGCCAGCAACACCCCTGCCCAGGCCAGGCGCAACCAGGCGGCGCCCTCCGCGCCGACGCGCTCGGACACGCCGACGGAGATCGCGAGTCCGCTCTGCACGCACAGCATCGAGGTCAGCGCCATCGTCGCGCCGACGTGGGTCGAGTTCCTGGTCATGTCTGCATTGAATGACACGTGGACCGTTCACGTCCACGTGACTTTCATGGACAAACCGTTCGGATATCGCGAACAATATGTGGGTGGATACCCGACGCCTGCATCTTCTGCTCGAGCTCTCCCGTCTCGGCTCCATGCGTGAGGTCGCCGAGACACACCGGCTGACCACCTCGACCGTCTCCCAGCAGATCGCCGCACTCGCGAAGGAGACGGGTGCGCAGCTGGTCGAACCGACCGGCCGCCGGGTGCGGCTCACTCCGGCCGGTCGCCGGCTGGCCGACCACGCCGTCACGATCCTGGCGGCCGTCGACGCCGCCCGGCTCGACCTCGACCCCCACGCCGAGCCGGTCGGCACCCTGCGCGTCGGGGGTTTCGCGACGGGCATCCGGGTGTCGCTGCTCCCGGTCGTCGCCGAACTGGCACGCACCCACTCGCAGGTGGACGTGGTGATCAGCGAATACGAACCGGTCGAGGCGTTCGGACTGCTCGCCGACGACGAACTCGATCTCGCCCTGACCTACGACTACAACCTGGCACCGGCGTCCCCCGGGGCCGCGCTCGAGGCCGTCCCGTTGTGGTCGACCCCCTGGGGACTCGGCGTGCCCACGCCCGCCGACGACAAGCCCGCCGACGTCGCCGCCTACGCCGATTCGCCCTGGATCGTGAACTCCCGCAACACCGCCGACGAGGACGCCGTCCGCACGCTCGCCTCGCTCGCGGGTTTCACACCACACATCGCCCACCAGATCGACAGCCTCGACCTCGTCGAGGACCTCATCGCCGCCGGCTACGGCGTCGGCCTGCTGCCCGCCGACCGTCCCACCCGTACCGAAGTCACGGTCCTCCCGCTCGCCGACCCGAAGGTCGTGCTGACGGCATACGCCGTGACCCGACGCGGGAGGTCGACGTGGCCGCCGCTGCGCCTGGTCCTCGACCGGCTGGCCGCCGTCACCGGCTTCTAGCGGGAGGCTACGGCGGAAGCCGCGTCCTTCAGGGTGCGGGCCGCGACCTGCAGTCCCTCGAGCTGTCCCAGTTCGACGTCCTCGTGTTCGATGTTGACCGCCATGTCGGGGTCGACCCGCTGCAGCGCAGCGAGGAAACGGGACCAGAAATCGACGTCGTGTCCGCGGCCGACGGCGACGAAGTCCCACGCCGAGTCCTCGGGCCACTTGTTGACCACATGCTTGCCACCGAGTCCGGTGGGGTTCTGGTCGGCCGGGATGCGGGTGAACCGGTCGTCGAGAACACCGTAGATCTTGCAGTTCTCGTTGATCCGGGTGTCCTTCGCCGCGGCGTGGAACACGAGGTCGCCGAGCCAGTCGACCGCAGCGACCGGGTCGATGCCCTGCCAGAACAGGTGCGACGGGTCCATCTCGGCGCCCACGTTCGTCGCACCGGTCTTCTCGACCAGACGCGCGAGGGTCGGCGGGTTGAACACCAGGTTCTGCGGGTGCATCTCGATCGCGACCTTGACGCCGTTCTCCCGGGCGAGCGCGTCGATCTCCTTCCAGAACGGCACCGCGACCTGATCCCACTGGTAGTCGAGGGAGTCGAGATAGCCACTGTCCCAGGTGTTCACGTGCCATGCCGGCCACTGGCCGCCGGCGTGCGCGGCGGGCAGCCCGGACATCGTGACCACCCGGTCCACACCGAGCAGGCCGGCCACCTTGATCGCGTTGCGCAGGTCCTCGGCGTCCTCGGGGCCCACCTCGGGATCCGCGTGCAGCGGGTTGCCGTTGCAGTTCAGGCCGGCGATGGAGACACCGGTCTCGTCGAAGACCTTCAGGTACTCCTGCGGTGACACCTCACCCGAGAGGAGTTCCTTGACGGGCAGGTGCGGGGTGGGCAGGAATCCGCCCGCGTTGATCTCCGCACCCTCGAGTCCGAGGGACGCGATGGTCTCCAGCGCCTCGCGCAGGCTGCGGTCGTGCAGGACGGCGGTGTACACACCGAGTTTCATGAGGGATCCTTGCGTCGTGGGAAGAAGTTGCGGTTCAGAGTTTTTGCGGTTCGGGGTGGTGCGGTTCAGCCGATCTTGACGGCCGCTCCGTCGGCGCGGGCAGACTCCGCGACGGCGGTGACGATCTGCATGCCGCGCAGCGCGTGGGCGAAGGACGGCAACGGGCCGAGGACGTCGATGCCGGCGATCTGGTCGAGGAAGGCACGGGCCTGGTACGCGAAGAACTCCGCCTTGCCGTGGCCGACACCGCCGGCATCCATCGGCAGGCCACCCTGGATGTACGGGTGCTGCGGTCCGATGATCACCCGACGCTGACCGTTCACGGTGCGGTCGAGGCCCTCGCTGGACACCGAGAATTCGGCGGCGCGAGCCAGGTCGAACGCCGCGGAGCCGGACGTCCCGAACAGCTCGAAACCGAGCCCGTCCGGAAGCTGGTGCGCGACACGGGAAGCGGAGAACGTGCCGACCGCGCCGTTCTCGAAGCGCGCCGTGAACGTCGCGAGGTCCTCGTTCTCGACGGGTGCCATCTCACCGGTGGTCTCGGCCTTGGTGTGGCCGTAGGTGACCCCGGCGGGCACCGGACGCTCCGTGATCACCGTGGCGAAGGTCGCGCCGCTGATCTCGACGATCGGACCGCACACGAATTCGGCCATGTCGAGCAGGTGACTGCCGACGTCCGCAAGCGCACCGGTTCCGGGACCCCCGCGGTACCGCCAGGTGATCGGCGAGGCCGGGTCCAGGCCGTAGTCGCACCAGTAGTGCCCGTTGAAGTGAATGATGTCGCCGAGACGGCCCGTCGCGAGTTCGTCCCGGATCGCCTGGATGGCCGGCGACCGGCGGTAGGTGTACCCGACAGTCGCGATCGTGTCGGCGTCCGCGGCGGCGGCGACCATGGCCTCGGCGTCCGCGATGGACCCGGCCAGGGGCTTCTCGCACAGCACGTGCTTCCCGGCAGCGAGGAGGCCTTCGACGATCTCCCGGTGCAACTGGTTGGCGACGACGACGCTCACGGCGTCGATGTCCGGCGATTCGGCAATGGCCTGCCAGCTGTACTCGGCCCGCTCGTACCCGTACCGCTTCGCGGTGTCGTCGGCGACGGCCTGGTTGGTGTCGGCGATCGCGACCAGACGCACGTCGGGGCGGTCGGTTCCGAACAGCGTCGACGCCATGCGATATCCGGCGGCGTGTGCTCGTCCGGCCATGCCGCCGCCGATGACGGCGACACCGATCGAGTTGGAAGTCATGAGTGGAAGCCTTTCGGTGTGATGTTGACCCGGCGGGAGTGCACGTCGGCTACCCGCAGACACCCGCACGAGAGTGAAGACGCCCTCCGGCTAGTTCGGTCTATTTAACCGGTCTAGTACGACTACTATGAGCTGAGTCACGACGCCCTGTCAAGCCCCGGCCCGGCGGGCCTGCAAACGAGCCGCACCCCTTGACGAACGCCCTCTCCCTGCGCACACTGAATACACTTTCACTGAGAATGAATTCAGTGAATGACAGTTCAGGAGGACGCATGGAGGTCGTCGTTGCAGGAGGAGGTGTGTCCGGGGCCGCGACTGCAATCGCATTGCGCCGCATCGGTTCCGACGTCACCCTCTACGAAACACACCCCGACCCGGCAGGACAGGTGGGCTCATTTCTGAGTCTGGCATCCAACGGTCTGCGGGGGCTGAAGACCCTCGGCTGCCTGGACCAAGTCCAGGAGGCCGGTTTCGCGGTGCCCACTCAGCGGATGTGGTCCGGTACGGGCAGGCTGCTGGCAGAAGTTCCGCGTGGACGGCTGTCGGGGGATCCGCTGCACAGTACGACCCTGATGCGCGGTTCCCTGGTCGAGGTGCTGCGTGAATGCGCCGAGCAGGCCGGTGTACGGATCGTCACCGGCCGCCGGCTGGCAGGCGCCGAGCCCGCGGGCGACGGTATCCGCGCGCAGTTCGCCGACGGTTCCAGCGCACGCGCCGATCTGTTGATCGGCGCCGACGGTCTCTGGTCAGCTACCCGCTCGGTCCTCGATCCCGGCGCGCCCCGACCCGCATACGGCGGGCTCTACAGCGTCTCGGGCATCGCCGCCGGCGTCCCGGCCGAGACCGGCACGTTCAACATGGTCTTCGCGCGCTGCGGCGCCTTTCTCCACATCCCGGCGCCGGACGGAACCGTGTGGTGGTCCGCGCAGGTTGCCGATCCCGGCCTCCGAAACTGACAGATGTCGGCGAGGACCAGTGGCTCGATCGACTCGCCGAGCTGTACCGGTTCGAGCCGCAGCCGCTCGAGATCATCAGGGCGACCACGCAATTGCACCGTCCGACGCTCATGCACACACTGGCCGAAGTCCCGGTCCGGCATGACGAACGCATCGTCCTCGTCGGCGACGCCGCCCACCCGGTCGGCGCGGGGCAAGGCGCCTCCATGGCCATCGAAGATGCCGTGGTCCTGGCTCGGGCACTCGCAAAGGCCGACTCGACCGGAGAAGGTCTCGCCGAGTACGACCGGCTCCGCCGCGCCCGGATCGGGAAGATGGCCGAGGCGGCCCGCATCAACCGCGACGCCAAGACCAGCGGCCCGCTCGCTCGCCGGCTCCGCGACCTCGTCATGCCGATCGCCTTCGGGCACTTCTACGAAAAGGCCACCACCTGGCTCTACACCCACGATCTGGGCACGCTGCCCGCGCCGGCCGAGCAACCCCCGGCCCGCCGAACGCTGACGGCCGCCGCAGGTCAGGACACGCCCGACTGGGATCCTTCCACCGGTGCCGGCGCGGGTCCGGTGGTACGACGCGCGACGAGCCGCGGCCGGAGGACGGTCGCCACCGATTCGGTCCTCCCCCGGTCCAGCCGTTGGATGACCGCGTCGACCGCGGTGGCGGCCTGCTCCCGCGGTTGCTGATTGACCGATGTCAGATCGATGTGCGCGAGCTGGGCGAGCACACTGTCGTCGTATCCGGAGACCGAGACGTCTTCGGGAATCCGCACACCCCGGCTCCGCAGTTCGCCGATCAGCCCGATGGCACTCCGGTCGTTGGCCGCGATCACCGCGGTGGGAAGCTGCGACCGCCCGAGCAGAGTCTCCGCGGCCACGGTTCCGGCGCTGTCGGTGAAGTCGCCCTCGACGACGTCGATCTCGAGTCCGTGACGACGCATTGCCCGGGTGTATCCCGACCTCCGGTCGGCCGCAATCGTGCCCGGACCACCGCTGAGGTGCGTGATCCGGCGATGCCCCAGGTCCACGAGATGGTCGACGACGGTGCCGATACCCTTGCCGTCCGCGGTCCGCACGACGTCGACCGCACCGTCTCCGACGCGCCGACCGACCACGACGACCGGTACCCGCTCCCCGAGCGTGTCGAGAACGTCGGTGCTCAGTTCGGTGCCGAGCAGGATCAGGGCCTCGCAGCGGAAATCGAGCAGTGTTTCGACGACTTTCGGTTCGGCGTGCGTGGGAGTCAGCGCACCGAGCACCACCTCGTACCCGTGATCGTCGGCCGCGGCCACGATGTACTCGACCATCTCGGCGTGGAAGCTGTTGCGGATATCCGCCATCACACCCACGAGGTGGGTCCGCCGGAGCGACATCAGTGCGGCCGTACGGTTCGGTCGGTACCCGAGCTCGTCCGCGACGTCGAGAACCCGTTTCCGCGTCTCGGCACTCGGTCCGGGAACGCGCCGAAACACCATGGAGACCAATGCCTTCGACACGCCCACGCGGTCGGCGATGTCCTGCATGGTGACGGCCTGCCGGGGCATCGGAACGGAGCCGCCGCTCCGGGCGTCGTCGTCGCTTCGCATGTGCAGACCCTTTCGCTCGCCGAGCCGAGGCACACTCAGAGTATCCGACATAGACCGAAGTACTAGACCGGGCTACCTACCCGAACAGTCCGGGCGCCACGACGAGAATCAGCCAGCAGAGCGCGGGCGCAACCGCGACGACCACGGCGGCGTTGAGGAGGAGCTGGCGGTAGAACGCGCGTCGTTCGATGTTCTGGGCACTGGCCAGCACGAGCGCTCCGTTCGTCGAGAACGGTGACACGTCGACGACGGTGGCGGAGATGGCCAGTGCAGCCACGACCCCGACGACCGGGAGTGCACCGGTTTCCAGGAGGGGAAGTGCGAGCGGAATGACCGCCGTCAGCAACGCCGTCGACGAGGCGAAGGCCGACGTCACGCCGATGACGTAGCAGAGCACGAGCGCCACCAGCAGCGGTGCACCGACCTTGATCGCCATCTGCGCGAGGTGGTCGATCGTGCCCAGCTCCTGCAGGAGGGAGATGTAGGTGACCATGCCCGCGACGAGAAGCACCGTCGACCAGCTGATGCCCGCGATCGCCTCGTTCTGCTTCGAGAGGTCGGTGAACGCCAGGATCGCACCGGCGGCGATGGCGACGAAGCTGATGGGCAGGTGCAGCACGAGCACCAGCACGAGTACCGCGGCGATGAGGACGAGTGTCAGCTTCTGCACCCTGGTGACGGGTTCGATCGCGGGCGCGATGTCCGTCGACGGGCGGTGCACGCGGGTCAGTACCTGGGTGCCCGCCGCGGAACCGCCCGTGGACGGCGTCCACGGGCCGTCGCCGCGCGTACCGCTCGCGCCGCCATCGCCTCCGTCGCCGGTCGTCGCGCCCATGGCCGAGTAGTCGAGGTCGCGTACCCGGGCGAGGACCGCATAACCGGCGATGGTGAACACGGAGAGCAGCGTGTTGATCCCGTAGCTGGCGAAGAACAACGTCCAGGGCGCGATCGTGAGGCCGTTGGATTCGACGATGTCACGGACGAGGACACCGGAAACCGAGATCGGCGAGAACGCACCGGCGTGCGCCCCGTTGATGGTCATGATGCCCATCACGAGGGGACTCATTCGCGTGCGGGCAGCGAAGGCCATCGCGGCCGGCGCGATCAGGGCGACGGCGGCCGGACTGAACGTGCCGAGTGCGGTCAGCACCGACGCGGAGAAGAAGAAGACCCACGGAACGACGGTCACACGGCCGCGGACGGCCCGGATACAGGCGTTGACCAGAAGATCGATGGTTCCGTTCCGCTTCGCCATTCCGAAGAAGTACGTGACACCGATGATGGTGAGGACGATCGAGCTGGGGAACTCGGCAAGAATCTCCTTGTCGTCGTATCCGAGCGCGAACGCCCCCACGACGAAGGCCCCGATGAAGCCCAGAATGCCGATGTTGATCGGAAAGATGGTTGCTGTCACGAACATCGCGACCAGCGCGATGAGTGGCAGAATCTCGATGGACGTCATAGTCGTTCTTTCGGTTCGCTGTGTGCGTGCTGGTCGAAGTCAGGCGGAAAGCCGGTCGCGGGAGTACAGAGTGGATTCGGCGATGCGTCGTGCGGCTCGCTGCAGGAGCACCCGTTCGTGCCCACCGTCCCTCTCGACGGTGCATCGCACTCGCCCACCGAGGGTGCCGATCGTGACGGCGAAGTTCGCCGGGGCCGCTGCGCCTGCGAAGCCGACGGTCGAGTCACCCGAACGCGCCGCGAGGGCGACGGCCACCGCGCTGGTGAGACCGATCGTGGGATGCGGGGCGTTCATCGACAACATGCGGACGGAGATGTCGTAGTCCGCAGCGTCGACGTCTTCGCCGAGTGTCGTGCAGTAGGGCACGGCCGGTCCGACGAGACCCACCTTCGGGATGGCGTCCGGTGCGGTCTCGATCGACGTTGCCAAACCCATCGCGACGGCGGCGCGCGCCCTGATGTGGCGCAGCATCGGAACGTACTGCTGCAGTTGTTCTTCCGTCGCCGCGGCGGAGACTCCCAGCGAATCGGCGCGTACCAGGGCGACGGGGGCGCCGGCGTCGGCCATCGAGATGTCGACACGGATACCGTCCACCACGATGCTGTCCCGGTGCTTCCCCGTCGGCCACAGGCTGCCGGTGGTGCTGCCCGCGGGGTCGACGAAGGCCAGATCGACGGCCGTCCCGGTCCCCCGGACCCCCGGAACGCTGACGCTGTCGAAGCGGGCCGGGGACGACGCCGACGGTGTGGCAACCCGCGCGTGGATGACGGCGTTCGTGTTGAGATTGCGCATCCGCACCTCGGTGTGCGACTCCCCACGGGAGAGTCCGAGCTTGTCGACGGCCCAGAGAGCGACCGCGGTGGCGCAGTTCCCGCAGTTGCTGCCCCATTCCACCCGGTGGGCGCCGATCGCCACCTGCGCGAACAGGAAGTCGACGTCGACGTCGGGGTCCGCGCTCGGCATCACGACGGCAGCCTTGGACGTGACGGAGGTGCCGCCGCCCACCCCGTCGAGCTGGCGAGGATCTTCGGCGCCGAACAGTTCGATGAGCAGGTCCTCGAGACGAACCCGGTCATCGGGAACGTCTCGGTGATCGAACAACCAACACTTGCTGGTTCCGCCTCGCATGAGAGTTGCTGGTGTTTGCACGGTACATCCTTCTGTTGGTCGTGGCCCACATCACGTTATGGACGACCTGCGTTCAGAACAATGTCGTTTTGCTACCATTTCGTTTAGCGCAACTGAACGCTGGGAGATGGCATGCAGAACACGTTCGACGTCGTCACGCTCTTCCTGCTGCTCGACATCGCCGATGCGGGTTCACTCACCGGCGGCGCCGAGCAGGCGAACATGACGCCGTCGGCCGCGTCCCAGCGCATCGCGAAGCTCGAACAGAACATCCGGCAGCCGGTGCTCACCCGCCTGCCCCGAGGCGTCCGGCTGACCGAAGCGGGCGAAATCCTCGCCGCCCGGGCACGCCTGTTCCGCCGCGAGATGCGGGCCGCGCGTGGGGATCTCGAAGCCCTCCGGGGACTCGAGAGCGGCACGGTCCGGCTCGGGTCCTTCCCCACCGTCAGCGCGTCACTGCTGTCGGATGCCCTCAAGGACTGCCACGCCCGATGGCCAGGCATCGACGTCCGCGTCCACTCCGCCGTTCGCCCCCGCCTGCTGGACATGCTGCGCTCGAGCGAGGTGGAACTCGCGCTGCTGTGGAGCTACGCATGGACCGAGGAAACCGAGAAGTCGCTGTCGCTGGTCCCGTTGATGGAGGACCAGACACAGCTCCTCGTGCCGGCGGACGGCGAACTCGCCCAGGACGACGTCGCCGTCGCCTCGCTGCGCGGTGCTCGGTGGATCATCCGCAACGCCGACCACCCGGCGGCCGAGGTGCTCTACCGCAGTTGCGAAGGCGCGGGCTTCACACCGGACGTCGTCTATGAGGCCCATGACTATCAGGAGATCGAAGCGATGGTCGCCGCGGGCATGGGCATCGCGATGGTCCCGCGTCTCGCGGTCGCGCATCATCGGCCCGACGTCCGAGCAGTCCGGTTCCGGGCCGAGGACCGAGTTCCCACCCGGTCGATCTACATCGCGTCGCTGGCGCGCCGGGAGTACACGCCCAGCATGTACGCGATCTCCCGAGCGCTGCACGAGGCGGCGCAGCGGATCGCCGGCGCTGCCGACTGATCTGACAGCCGTGAGCGATCAGGTCCTGGCACAACCGTCCCAGAGTCCTGTCGCAACCGTCCAATTCCGAGGGCCGTCGCGGGACCACCATTGATGTGTCACACCCGGACGTGTCCGGGGTCACACAATCGACGGAGGATCTGATCCCAATGACAATCGACTTCGACCTGAGCCCAGACCAGGCAGCCCTGCAGAAGGCGGCGCGAGCATTCGCCGACGAGCGGCTCAGTCTCGTCGAAGGCGTCATCGCCCCGCTTCCGACGCCCGAGGCACGCTTCGCGGCGATCGAACCGTTCTATCAGGACATGGTGCATGCCGGATTCCTCAAAGCACTGCTGCCGGTCGAGTACGGCGGAACGGCTATGCCTTCGCTCGATTTCGCCTTGGCAGCAGAAGAACTCACCCGTGCCGACATCAACGTCCCGAGTGCGCTGCTCGGCACCGGATTGGGGCTGCAGCCCATCATCCACTTCGGAACCGCGGATCAGAAGGCCCGATTCCTGCCGCCCTTCGCCGGCAGTGAACCGCTGCTCGCGGCGTGGGCGTTCACCGAGACCGCAGGCGGCGCGAACTTCGACAATGCGGATGCCTCGGCAGGTGTGCAAACATTCGCGCGCCTGGACGGCGACGAATGGGTAATCAACGGGGACAAACACTTCACCACCAACGGTTCGGGCTGGGACGGCAACGGTGCCGCACTGATCAGCGTTCTCTGCCGTACGGATCCGACACTTCCCCTGAACGAATCGATGGCCGTGATCGTCGTGCCCGGGGACACGCCCGGCGTCGCTGTCGAGTCCTATATCGACACCATGGGGCACCGTGCCACGGCATCACCTCGCATCACCTTCACCGACGTGCGCGTGCCTGCCGCAAACATCATCGGAAAGCCCGGTGACGGCATCGAGATCGTCCGGAAGACGTTCAACTGGACCTCGTCGATCATCGGGGCCGCATGTGTCGGCCGAATGCGGGCGGCGTTCGACTACGCGTTCGCGTTCGCGAAGAGCGACAGGCGTTCGGGTCCGGTCCCGATCATCGACTACCAGAACGTCGGGTACATGCTGGTCGACATCAAGACCCGGATCGAAGCCGCTCGATACTTCACCTGGAAAGCGTGCGATCTCTACGACAGACGGGCGGCGCCGACGAAGAGCTCGGCCACATGGTCAAGATCTACGCGTCCGAACTTGCGGTTCAGGTGGTGTACGACACGATGCGTGTGGTGGGAGTGAACTCCTACGGAGACCAGACTCCGATCGCCGGAATCATGGAAGACGTCCTGTGCTTCCCGCTCTACGACGGGGGCAACATGGGCGTTCGGCGCCGGCAACTCCACGCCCTAATGAAGCGGCCGGACTACGATCCGATGCTGTCCGCCGCGGGAATCGTGGGAGGGTGACCCCGTACGACCGGTCGGCCACCCGACGCTCTGCTCGTGACGCGAAACTCCGTGGGCGTGCAACCGAGACAACTCTGAAACGTGCGGGTGAGATGCGAGCTGTCGTAGAAACCCCACCGCCCAGCAATCTCACTCACGGTCACCGAGTCGGGCGCCACCGCCAGGTCCTGCATCGCCCCCTGTAGGCGCTCGTCGCGAACGCACTCCGCGAACGTGGCGCCGACCGCCTGGAACAGGCGGTGCAGCGTTCGCACCGAGACGGCGGCTTCGCGCGCGGCAGCCTCCGCGGTCACCCGACCGAGAGGGACTGCTGCGCGAATGTAGTGGCGGACGACCTGCCGGAGCGCCGCATCACGATCTTCGGTGCGGGTTCCTCCGGCCGGGGGCTCGGTCACCGCGGCGAGAACATCCGTGAAGGAACGCTCGAGGGCTCTCACAGTGGTCTGGTCGAAGGCGGGGCGCTCCCGCCATAGGGAAGACATCATTGCCCCGACGACGTTTCCCGGTCCGCTCGTGGTGTCGATGGCGCGCGCCGTCGCCCCGTCGCCCCGCACGTTCGCGCTCCACCGATCCCGAGGAATGCGAAATGACAGCACCCGCCAACTGGCCGCGTCGTCCGGCTCCCGGTATCGAACACTGCATAGCTGCCCGGACGGACGATGCAGCGGCGTCCATCCTGCTCTCCGTAACACGTTCCCTCCAACTGCAGATTCACGAACACAGCATCCAGGGGCGCACGGCGAACTTCCCTGGGTCCGTGAGTCAGTAGCTGTGTGCACGAGGAGATCTCGGCGCAGTTCGTCTCGACCAGCACCTCCGAGCGCACCCATCCGGGAATCCCGTCCGGGGTCGCGCTACGGGCAGTCTGGGCACGCCCACGCTGCGGCGCCAGTGGAGTGAAGGCCTCACACACGACGTCACCCCAGTAACTCGCCTGATCGCGAGTGCTCAGACCCGAGGTGGACCAATAGGGCATGACACCTCCCGGTTTCTGGGCAGGGTCACCGGTGCCGGGTACTCGGAACCGGTGCCTGTCGCACTCCAAATTCTGCGCATTCCGACGGGGATGTCAAGAAACTGTCCGGTTTCCACACAGATGGCGTTCGGCGCGGGAGGCTAGCGTCGTCCACGAGCCGTCGGATGACGAACTGCACTGCGGTTCCGGGTAATTGACGATCTTCCGCGCAGAGCGAGAGCCGCGCCCCGTTGCGCGGACCACCGTCCACATCTCTGCCCACCCTCGGCCGACAGGCCGAATACACCATCGAGGAGCACACCATGACAACGACAGCACCCGCACCGTCACCCGAGGTCTCCGACTTCCTGGCGAGCCCCGTTCTCCACCTGATCGACGGCCGGAATGTTCCCTCCGCCTCCGGCGAAGTCTTCCCCACTGTCAATCCGTGCAATGGTGAAACTCTGGCGCAAGTCGCGTTCGGCGGCGACGAGGACGTCAACCGGGCGGTGTCGGCTGCTCGCCGAGCACTCGACGGACCGTGGGGACGCATGACTCCGGCACAGCGAAGCAAAATTCTCTGGCGGGTCGGCGATCTGCTGGACGAACGGGTCGAGGAGTTCGCGCTCGTCGAAGCGCTCGACAACGGAAAGCCACTGACCTACGCACGTCTCGTCGATGTCCCCCTGTCCGCCGACTGGTTCCGCTACATGGCGGGGTGGCCCACGAAACTGGAGGGCAGCACAATTCCGGTCACCTCCACCGCAGCGCCCGGCGACTACCTCGCGTACACCGTGCGCGAGCCGGTGGGCGTCGTCGCCGCGATCGTCGCCTGGAACTTCCCGCTGCTCCTGGCAGCCTGGAAGCTGAGCCCCGCGCTCGCCGCGGGCAACACCGTCATCCTCAAGCCGGCGGAACAGACCCCGCTCAGCGCAGCACTACTCGGCGAGGTGCTCCGCGAGGCCGGTATCCCCGACGGCGTGGTGAACATCGTGCAAGGCGACGGTGAGAACGTCGGCGCCGCACTCAGCGCTCATCCCGGCGTCGACAAGGTCTCGTTCACGGGGTCGACCGAGGTGGGACGGCACATCGTCGGTGCCGCGCGCGGCAACCTGAAGAAGGTGACCCTCGAACTCGGCGGCAAATCCCCAACATCGTCTTCGGCGACGCCGACATCGACGCCGCCATCGAGGGTGCGGCGATGGCCATCTTCTTCAATCAAGGTGAGGCCTGCGAGGCCGGGTCACGGCTGTTCGTGCAGTCCACGGTGTACGACCGGGTCGTCGAAGGGGTCGCCGAGATCGCGTCCACGTTGAAGGTCGGCGACAGCCTCGACCCGGACACCCAGATGGGTCCCGTCGTGTCCGAGAAACAACTCGACACCGTTCTCGGATACCTGGACAGCGGCAGGGCCGAAGGTGCCACTGCCGTGACCGGTGGGGGCCGGAAGGGCGACGTCGGTTACTTCGTCGAGCCGACGGTCCTCGTCGACACCACACCGAACATGCGGGTGGTGAAGGAAGAGATCTTCGGACCCGTCGTCACCGCGATACCGTTCGACGACATCGACGACATCGTCCGGACCGCCAACGACACCGAGTACGGTCTCGCCGCGGGCATTTGGACCTCGGATGTGTCGAAGGCCCACAACGTCGCGGCGGGCATCAAAGCCGGGACGGTGTGGATCAACAGCTACCACGTGCTCGACCCCGCCCTGCCGTTCGGCGGTTACAAGCAGTCCGGTTGGGGACGTGAGCACGGTGCGGCGGTCCTCGACGCATACACCGAGACGAAGACCGTGATCCTCAAGAAGGGATGATCCCGCACGGGCAGATGCCGCCGCTCCGACGGCGGCATCTGCCCGTTTGCCGGGATTCGTGCGGGCGCTGATCTCGATCAGTAGGGACTTCTCCGGTGGTCAGGGCAGGCTGTACGCATGGATTCACTCGAGAGCGGAGACGCGCTGGGGATACTCGCCGACGCGATGGTCGGCGAACTGACGGTCGACTCGGCCGCGGTGCGCGATGCGCTCGACCGTGTCGCTGCCGGTCCGGCCGACCGGGCGGCGTTCGCGGAGAAGGTGCGCCGGCACCAGGTCGAGCTGAGCCGTTTGCGGCGACGGGAGCGCGAACTCGGGGTGTTGTTCTCGAGTGCCCGCGAACTCGCCGAACTCCGTGACATCGACGCCCTCCTCGGACGGTTGGTGAGCCGCGCCCACGAGATGATGGGCACCGACGTCACGTACCTGTCCGAGTTCGATCCGTCGACGCGGGAACTGAACGTCCGCAAGACCGCCGGATCGGTGACACCGCAGTTCCAGCACCTCCGCGTTCCCCCGGGAATGGGGCTGGCGAGTCAGATCGCCGATTCTCGTGCCGCGCAATGGGTTCTGCGCTATCAGGACTACGCGGAAGGACCGCACGAGGAACTCATCGACGATGCGGTTGCGGCGGAGGGGATCGTGTCGATTCTCGGGGTGCCGATGCTGTCGGACGGTCACGTGCTCGGTGTGCTGTTCGCCGCCACCCGCCAGGAATACGCCTTCACGCCGGACGAGATCGCCGTGCTGTCCGCGCTCGCCGATCACGCGTCGGTGGTGCTGCAGACCGCCAGCACCCTCGAGCAGGTTCGCAGGTCCGAGGACGAGGCACGCACGGCACTCGACCGACTGACCGACTACCTGCAGGTCCGCGACCGGTCCACTGTGGTGCACCAGGAACTCATCGAGGCCGTCCTGGTCGGGGGCGGATTCGAGCAGGTGGCAGGCACTCTCTCGACGGCACTCGGGCGGACGGTCACGATCGTCGACCGGGATCTGCACCCCGTCGCCTCCCACCCCACGCCTGCCGGGCAGGTATCGGTCCAGTTGCCGCCGGTGGTGCTCGATGCCATCACGACGAGCCGGACCACCGGACGTTGCGTTCGCGTCGACGACCCCGTGACGCCGATCGTGGCCGCTGTCATCGCGGGCGAACTGTATTTCGGCGCAGTGCTGGTCGGGTCCGGGGACATCGAACTCGGACCGGTCGACGAGCGCACCATCGAACGTGCCGCGCAGGTCGGCGCACTGCTGGTACTGCAGCAGAACGCGGTGGCCGACACAGACCTGCGGGCCCGGGTCGAATTGGTCGCGGACCTGCTCGACCCGGCGCCCGAACGGCGCCGCGATCTGGAACGACGGGTACGCGCCCGGCGAGTCACCCTCGCCGCCCTCGACACTGTCGTGCTGATCTCGGTCCCGGCTGAGAACCGTGCCACCGCCGCCCGCGCGGCCAGCGCCTTCGTCGGCGGCCACGGCCTGGTCGGGGAACACGCCGGCATGGTCGTGGCCGTTCTCACCACCACCGCCCCACCCGAACTCGTCGCGGAACTGCGCGACTACCTGCACGAAACGTTGCACTGCCCGGTCCTCGCGATCACGACGCCGCGGGCGGAGTCTCCGGACGCGCTCCCCGCCCGATTCGAGTCCGGGCTCCGCACCGCTCGGCTGCTGGCGGCGCTCGACACCACCGACGCGGCGGTCAGCACCGATGCGTATCTGCCGTATGCGCTGCTGTTCGACACCGACGCGCGGACGCTGAACGCGTTCATCGACGAGACCATCGGTCCGGTGCGCGCGTACGACGACAGTAAGGGCACAGACCTGCTCGCCACCTTGCGCGCATTCGTCCGCAACGAGGGCAGCCCGACGAAGACGGCGCGGGCTCTCAATTACCACACCAACACGATTCTGCAGCGCCTCCACCGACTGGAGATGCTGCTGGGGCCCGAGTGGCGGAGCGACGAACACCTGTTCCGAATCTCGGCTGCGGTCCGACTCGACGAACTACGGGGGCAGTGACAGTCACACATTCCTGGAGGAAATACATGTGCGATCGATACATGTCGAAGTCGGCGGAGTGCCCATACCGTGTGAACCGAAGCACATGACAGGGTTGTCGTAGGGGCGCACCACACGTCCGGCCGCCCGTGAGTACGTGGAGGAACACAGTGCCCGTCAACAGCCGCATCCCCGGTCTGAAGGATTCCAGCGCGCAGCAGCGCCGCACGGTGGTCGCCGAGAGGACCGGGCTGTCCGACCTCGACGTCGCCGTGTTCGATCCCGAGCGGGGTCTCGGGGTCGAGCAGGCCGATCACATGATCGAGAACGTCGTCGGGGTGATGGGGATCCCGGTGGGTGTCGCGACCAACTTCACGGTCAACGGGCGTGACTATCTCGTGCCGATGGCCACCGAGGAGCCGTCCGTGGTGGCCGCGGCCAGCAACGCCGCCCGGATGGCGCGGGTGCACGGGGGCTTCCACACCTCGAGCACCGACCCGGTGATGCAGGCCCAGATCCAGATCCTCGACTGCCCCGACCCCGAGGCGTCCCGGCTGCGGGTGCTCGAGGCACGCACGGAGATCCTCGAACTGGCCAACGCCCAGGATCCGATGCTCGTGCGATTCGGCGGCGGTGCCCGCGACCTCACCGTCCGACTCGTCCCGACGCGCACCGGCGTGCACGTCGTGGTGCACATTCACGTCGACGTGCGAGATGCCATGGGCGCCAACGCCGTCAACACCATGGCCGAGGCCATCGCACCGCGACTCGCCGAGATCTCCGGCGGGCGCACCCTGCTGCGGATCCTGACGAACAAGGCGGACCTGCGCATAACCCGGGCCCGGGCCGTGTTCGACAAGGACCTGCTCGGCGGCGACGAGGTGGTCGACAACATCGTGCATGCCTCCGCGCTCGCCGAATCCGACCCCTACCGCGCCGCCACCCACAACAAGGGCATCATGAACGGCATCACCGCCGCCGTCCTGGCCACCGGCAACGACACCCGCGCCGTCGAGGCGGGCTGCCACTCGCACGCGATCGCCGCGGACGGCCGGTATGCGGCGCTCTCGCACTTCGAGAAGACCGCGGACGGTCACCTTTCCGGCACCCTCGAGGTGCCGATGGCCGTCGGACTGGTCGGCGGCGCCACCAAGGTCCACCCCGTCGCGCAGGCCGCGGTGAAGATGCTCGGCGTGTCCACCGCCTCGGAACTGGCGGACGTGATCGTCGCGGTGGGACTCGCGCAGAACCTGGGCGCCTGCCGCGCCCTGGCCGCGGAGGGCATCCAGCGCGGCCACATGAGTCTGCACGCCCGCACCATCGCCGCCTCGGCCGGCGCCACCAGCGACGAACTCGACGTCGTGGTCAAGCGGCTCATCGACGACCAGCGCATCCGGGTCGAGCACGCGGAAAAGGTGCTCGCCGACCTTCGTTCCGGACACTGACATGACCACCCCCGCGGATCTCGCACCGGTGTGGCGTCCGGCGCCCCACGAATTCGCCGATCCCTCCCTACCCTCGACGGTTCGCGTCTACGAGGTGGGACCGCGCGACGGGCTCCAGGCCGAGTCGACCCTGGTTCCCACCGCGGTCAAGGCGGAGTTCTGCCGTCGGCTCGTGTCCGCCGGGGTCCGAGCGCTCGAGGTGACGAGTTTCGTTTCCCCGAAATGGATTCCGCAGCTCGCCGACGCCGCAGCGCTCGTGGCCGAACTCGACCTCCCCGACACCGTCCGCCAGGTCGTGCTGGCCCCCAACGAGCGGGGACTGGAGCGGGCGCTCACCGCGGGTGCCCGGGAGATCGCCGTCTTCGTCAGCGCCACCGCGGCGTTCGCCCGGAAAAACCTGAACACCACCGTCGCCGGGGCGCTCGACAACGCCCGGCAGGTGGTCGAGGGTGCGCGGGCCGAAGGCATCGGCACGCGTGGCTACATCTCGATGTGCTTCGGTGATCCGTGGGAGGGGCGGGTCGACCCCGGTCGTGTCGCCGACATCGCCGCGGAACTGACGGGCATGGGATGCTCGTCGATCTCACTCGGTGACACCATCGGCGTCGCCACCCCCGGACACGTCCGCGCCGTGCTCGACGCCGTGCAGGCCGCCGGTGTTCCGATCGGCTCGATCGCAGGACACTTCCACGACACGTACGGCCAGGCGCTGTCCAACGTGCACGCCGCGCTTATCGCGGGAGTCACCGAATTCGACACCGCGGCAGGAGGCCTCGGCAGATGCCCCTACGCGAAGGGTGCCACCGGGAACCTCGCCACCGAGGACCTGGTGTGGATGTTGCACGGCCTCGGCATCGACACGGGCATCGATCTCGACGCACTGACCGACACGTCCCGCTGGATGGCCGGGCACATCGGCCATCCCAGCCCGTCGCGGGTGGCGACCGCACTGACCGCCGCCCGCTCCTAGCGCACGACACCCCTCACACGGAAGTACAGACGATGTCCATCGAAAGCCAGCCCGCACCGCAGGCCCCCCCGCCCACCGACGATCAGACTCGGCCTCGTTATCTCGAGGTGTGGGGCGACACGGTGGCCGGGCGAGATCTCGCCGCCTCCGTCGTCATCGGTATCGTCGTGAGCGTCTGCGCGCTCCTCGGCGCGACCGCACTCTTCAACTCCTTCGTCACGGATTCGTCTCTGGCAGAGGCATATGCACTTCTGGTCGGGATCGCCGCCTGCCTCGTCGCGGGCGTCGTCAGCGGGAAGTTGTTCCGCCCCAAGCGGAACATCGCCGTCGACTCGTCCGAGGGCGACACGGTCGGCGACGTCATCCGGGTTCTGCAGGAAGAGCGCCAGGGGCTGGGGTCGGTCAGCGACCTGCCCGCACAGACGGTCCGGGAGTTGAAGGATCTCGACCTCTACGACCGGTTCGTCGAGGCGGAGACGCAGACGCCCGAGACGGGCGGACGATCATGAGCGTACTGTTCACCAACGACGTCCTGATCGCGATCGCGCTCGGCGTCATCGGCGCCGTCGTGTTCTCCCTGATCGGGCTGGTGTCCGGGACCGACGAGACGGCCACCATCGCCCCGCTGACGCTGCTGGTCATCCTGCTCGGCGCCCCGCCCGCGGCGGTGTTCACCTTCTTCCTCGCCGGCGCCGTCGCCAAGCACATGACCCACGCGGTGCCCACCACGTTGCTCGGCATCCCCGGCGACACGATGGCCGTTCCGCTGATGCGTGAGGCGCGGTTGCTGCGCAGCCTCGGTGTGCCGCACATCGCCCTGCGCAAGGCGATCTCGGGTGCGATCATCTCCGCGTTCATCGCCGTCCCGGTGGCGGTGCTGTTCGCCACCCTGCTCGCACCGGTCGCGGACACGGTCCAGTCGGTGGCACCGTGGTTGTTCCTCGTCGCCGCCGTCGCGATCGCCTACACGTCGCCGGGCAAGTGGTCCGGGGTGGCCGCGCTCGTGCCGTTCGTCGTGCTCATCCTCGCCCTCAAGTCACTGACGCAGAGCTACGACATCTCCCTGAACATCAGCTACTTCCTCGGCATCGCGGTCGGCCCCCTCATCGCGGACCTGTTCCTCGTGCTGGGTGCGTCGGGACGCAAGGACATGGCCCGCACCGAACCGGCGACGGTGTGGCTCGCCCCGGAGCTCAAGGGGTGGAAGGGATACTTCCCGAACCCCTTCCGGATGCTCGACAGCAGACAGACCGCACAGGTCGCGGCGACCGCGACCGTCTCGAGCGCCACGTTCGTCTTCAGCCCGGTCGCGATGACCGTGCTCATGGGTGAGGTCGTCGGCTCACGGGTCAAGCAGGGCTACCACCGGCTGACGTCGGTGATCGCCGCCCGCAACGGAACCACCGAATCCACCTACATCGCCGAGGCGCTCATTCCACTCATCGCGTTCGGTCTGCCGCTGAGCCCGGTCGCCGCAGGACCGGCCGCACCCCTGTTCAACGCGCCACCGGTCTTCACCACCGACGACGGCACCGGGCAGATCCGCAACCTGTCCACGGCACTGACGAACTGGGAGTTCCTGCTCTACGGTCTCGGCGCAGTGGTGATCGCCGCGATTATCGCGTACCCGTTCGCGATGAACTTCGCCCACCGCGCGGCCACGCTCGTCGTCCGGTACGTCAGCCACGAGGCGATCATCGCCACGTTCACCGGCCTGGTCGTCGTCATCAGCATCTGGGAGGGCGGCACCCTCGGCCTCGCCGTCACCCTCACCGTCGGACTCGTCGGCGGTCTGCTGTCGCGGGCGTTCAAGATCCACGCCGGCGTCCTGTTCATGGGGTATTACGTGGCAGTCCTCAGCGTCCCCGCCATCCTCGCGCTCTGATCGCGCCGACTACGCGGTGACCAGGTCGATGGCGACGGCCGATCCGTGCGGATTGACGACCGCGTCGAGGATGGTCTTCTGCGTCTGGGTCAGATGCTCGGTGCAGGCCGCGGCCGCCGCCGGTCCGTCGCCGGCGAGGATCGCACGGCACATCGACAGGTGCTCCGCCAGCGAGACGTCCAGACGGTCCGGGTGGGAGTGGGCTATGTTGCGGAGCCTCTCGGTGTGCGGCCGGAGTTCGGCGATCGATCGGGCGAGTTGCGAATTCCGGGTGTGCGCGATCACGGCCTGGTCGAAGGTCTCCGTGAGTGCGTAGAAGCGATCCCGCCGGGAATCGGACGGGGTCTCCTCGGAGATCGCCTCGAGTGCCGCCGCTACCTCGTCGAATTGCTGCCGGGCCGCGGTGTCCCGGGTGACGGCCTCGGCGACCATCCGCGCCGCGGCCGCCTCGAGCAGGATGCGTAGCTCGAACAGGTCCCGAACGCTCTTGATCGAGATGGGAGCGACCCGCGCGCCCTGACGGTCGATGAGGGAGACCAGCCCCTCCCCCTCGAGGCGGAGGAAGGCCTGGCGAACCGGGGTGCGCGACGCCGAGAACCGCGTGCCCACGTCGATGGCGCTCAGCGACTGACCCGGGGACAGGGTCCCGGTCAAGATGTCCTGCTTGAGCTGCTCGTATACCTGTTCGCTCTTGCTCTCGCCCGCCATGCATACATCCTAACGTTCGCAGTGGTATGAGCTACGGTATACACTAATGCGCACCATAGAACAGGGACAGCATCCCGGAGTAGGCGTCAACACGTGAACAACGTGCACACCCCCGAACGATCCGTGCCGACGCGCGCGTCCGACCTGCGCAGTCGCGGACTCCGTTGGGCTGCACTGATCGCACTTTCGGTCGGCGGCTGGACCCTCGGTGAGAGCGTCGGACTGACGGCGGCGGGTCTCTTCGCGGCCCTGATCGTCGCGGCGACCCTGGCCGTCACCGGACGGGGCCCGTCCCGAGTGCCCCGGCCGCTGGGAAAGCTTGCGCAGGGTGTGCTGGCGAGCGCAGTCGGACTGATGGTGCACCGGGACACGATCGCCGCCCTGGGCTCGATGTGGGTGCCGGTGGTCTCGATCGCGGCCGCGACCCTGGTGCTCAGCGTGGCGGCCGGAGCACTCCTCGCGCTGCATCGTGACGTGGACGCGGTGACGGGATCCCTCGCCATGACCGCGGGCGGCGCCACCGGACTCGTCGCGATGGCCCGCGAACTCGGCGGCGACGACCGCATCGTCGCCGTGGTGCAGTACCTGAGGGTGGCGCTCGTCGTCGTGTCGATGCCGATGATCGTCACGTTCGGCTTCCGCGCCGATACCGGTGCGGAGACCGTGACGACCACCGATGGCGGCGGGTCCGAATGGTATGTAAGCCTGCCGGTCCTGGCACTGTTCATCGTGGGCGGAACCGCCGTCGCGTCACTCGTTCGACTGCCCGCACCCGCGACGCTGGGTCCGCTGGCCGTGAGTGCCGGGGTCGAACTCGGGGGCTGGAGCGACGCGGTCACCGTCCCGCCGATGCTGATGACCGCCGCGTTGATCCTCATCGGCTGGCAGGCCGGGCTTGCGTTCGATCGGGCGAGCCTGCGGGCGATCGGACGAATCCTGCCGTACGCCGCGCTGCTCACCCTGCTGGTCGGGGCGGCCTGCGCCGGCCTGGGCGTCCTACTCTCCCACCTCACCGGCGCAAGCCTGCTCGAGGCCTATCTCGCCACCACGCCCGGGGGTCTGGCTGCGGTGCTGGCCGTATCGGCATCCACCGCCTCGAACGTCACGTTCGTCGCGGCCGCTCAGGTGTTGCGCCTGGTCATCATGCTCGTCACCACCCCGCTCATGGCGAAGGCGTTTGCCCACTTCAGTTCTCGGCGCCGCCGAGCGTAGCCGGAAATCCTCTCCGGACAGCACGGTCCGGTCGCGTCCGGGCCGTCTCGACCGGAGAGGAGTCCCGTCCACCCCGAGTTTCGTTGCAGTGTCTCCGAACTCGGGGTGCGTCGGGAATTGGGGTCCTCGAATGTCGGCGCATGGCATCTACCTCCGATTCTTGCGAGCAGCTACCGGGCTGCAGGGTGGGTCGGTGTGGGGTGGGTCAGCCGTAGACCCTCGCGACAAAGGCGTTGAGATTGTCGCGGACCCGCTCGATTCTCTCCTCGAGCTCGAGATCCTCGCGGTACTGCCTGCCGAGTGCGGGCGATTTCTTCCGGCGCGCATAGAGAGAGCAGGCGAGATCGGCGCACATGTACGTGCCGATCGAGTTGCCCCGGCGTCCGGATTCACCCGATTTGCGCGCGGTCATCAGCGAGACGCCGCCATTGGCGTGCGTCGTCATGCAGACCGTGCACATTTGCGCCCGGCGGTAACCGCCCGTTTCGTAGCGCAACGCGACGCCGACGAGACCGCCGTCCCGCGGTACGACGACATAACAGCGGCCGGGAAACGACGGGTCACTCCAGCCGAGGAAGTCGAGGTCGTCCCAGGGCCGATCGTCCAGGTCACGAGGGGCGGGTAGGCGCTTGGCGTCGCCTTTGGAGCAGTTGATGAACGACGACCTGATGTCACGTTCGGTGACGGGTTCCATGACGAGATGAACTCCTTCTGTCGACGGGTTGACAAAGCCACGTGACAATACGGACAGCAGCGAGGTCGAGCAACGGAATTTCAGGGCGGTCTCTGGTCGCGAGCATCCTCAGATGCCGTGCACCCCCGCCTGTTCGTGCTCGACCGATCGCAGATCCCCCACTGCGGGAAACGAATTCGTCACCCCGGACCGGACAGCGCGCCAACCGCGTGTATCGTGCTGATTCCGGCTTCGAGGGGAATGGAATGGCGGCAGGTGCACGGGTCGGCTCGCAGTTCGGGCACTACCATCTCCGGGCTCTGCTCGGCCGAGGTGGAATGGGTGAGGTGTACGAGGCGTACGACACCACCAAGGATCGCACCGTCGCACTCAAGATCCTCGACGTCGACCTCGCGAAAGACCCCACCTACCAGCAGCGGTTCCGTCGTGAATCGCACGCCGCGGCCCGGTTGCAGGAGCCGCACGTCATTCCGATTCACGACTGGGGCGAGATCGACGGTGTGCTCTACATCGACATGCGCCTGGTCGTGGGTCAGGATCTCCGTTCGCTGCTCCGGGCACGCGGCCCGATGGGCCCCGCACACGCAGTCGCGATCGTCGACCAGATCGCGGCGGCGCTCGACGCCGCGCACACCGACGGGCTCATCCACCGCGACGTGAAGCCGGAGAACATCCTCGTCACGGCCGGTGAATTCGCGTACCTCGTCGACTTCGGTATCGCGCACTCGAGCTCCGACCTCCGCCTCACCACCCTCGGCAGCGCCGTCGGTTCGTACACGTACATGGCGCCCGAGCGGTTCGACAATGCTCCGGTCGATGCGCGCGCGGACGTCTACTCGCTGGCGTGCGTCCTCTACGAGTGCCTCACCGGGTCCATCCCGTTCCCGTCCACCAGCATCAGCAGCGCGATCCGCGCCCACCTCACGACGCCGGTACCCCGCCCCAGCTCGATTCGATCCGACGTGCCCCCCACGTTCGACGAGGTGATCGCCCGAGGCCTGGCCAAGGACCCCCGTGACCGGTACTCGACGGCCGGCGACTTCGCAGCCGCTGCCCGGTCCGCGTTGACCGCCCGTGAGCGGAAGACCGAAACCGACCTCGCGACCCGCCCGGAACCTTCGCCGGGCATGCGATCCGAGCCGACGCGCGTCGATGACCGTCCCCCCGTCTACCCGCCGACCGCGTTCTACAGCGGGCCGCCCGCGCAGCCCCCGGCGGCTCCGTACTACCCCGCGACCCCCTACGTGGCCCCGCCGCCGGCACGACGATCGGTGGCCGTGCCCGTGACGGTCACCCTGCTGATGATCGCGCTGCTGACACTCGGCGGTGTGGTCGGATGGCTCGTGCTGGATCGGAACAACCCGGACGCGCCCACTGTCGCCGCAGCCACGAGCAGTCAGGTGCGCATCCCGGCCACGGAGGACGTACCCGTCGCGTCCGCGGCCCCGGCGACGATCCCGCCTGCGGTGACGACACCCAGAACGACCACCGCTCCCGCGCCGCCGATCGTCGGCGAGGTGTCGGGCGCCGACGGGCAGGGCTTCCTGGCCCCGTCCGATGCACGGTGCAACTACACCAACCCGGCCGTGTTCATCGGCCGCACCACGAAGTCCCTGGTCGTGGTCTGCGAGACGGGAGTGGGGCGCTACTACTACCAGGGGGTGCGCATCAGCGACGGCGCCGCCATCTCCGTCGACGACCCGATGTCGAGCGGTTCGGGCTTCGTCGCCACCGGCGACGGTGGCACCGAGTACCGGCTCACCCCGTCCGCCCTGACCATCGTCAGCGGCGACGGACGGATCCTCGCGACCGAACCGATGGTCGAGTCGGCACACCGCTGAACCGCCGTCTACGTCGACAACGGGACGGGCGGTCGGAATCGGTGAGAGTATTAGGGCTGTGAGCGCACAGGCAGAGTATGAGGAGAGACGTCGCCCGACCCCGGAAACTCCCTTGGGCTACCTCGAGCAGCTACCCGCCCTCGTCCTGCTCGAACGCCTTCCGGTTCCCGTCCTGGCGGTCGAGAACGACGGCACCGTCGTCCACGCGAACAGTGCTTTCGAGGAGATGCTGGGTCATCCCGTCGCGTCACTGCGCGGACGCCCGGTGTCCGAACTCCTCGACCTGGACGACGCGCCGACGGGTGCCGACGCGGTCGAGCACCTCCGCGAGTCCGCCACCACACCCATCGACCTCGCACATCAGGACGGATCCCGAGTGCGCGCACTCGTCAGCCGGCCCATCCTGCGTCGGCAGGACGATCCGGTGACCCTCGTCTGCTTCCACGACGTCACCGAACAACTCTGGAACGGCGGCCGGGCGCCGGGCTTCTGACCCGCCCCACAGACGCACGGACATTGGCCGGATTCTCGCGCAATTGCCGGGGATTCCAGCGAAACCGTCGGCAAACAGCGCGGGAGGGATCGAACGCGGGTTAGGTTGACTGCATGGCGACCGGCAAGAGCAAGGCTCCCGCTGTCGAACTGGAGGTCGGCGACCGGACCGTGCGGATCTCGCACCCGGAACGCGTCTACTTCCCCGCCACCGGTGCCACGAAACTCGACCTCGCGAACTACTACCTGAGCGTCGGCGACGGGATCGTTCGTGCACTGCGCGAACGCCCCTGCATGATGCACCGCTTTCCGGACGGCCTGAGCGGCGAGAAGGTGCACCAGAAGCGGTTGCCGCACGGTGCGCCGGACTGGGTCCAGACGGTGCGGGTGACGTTTCCGCGGTACAACCGTCACGCCGACGAACTGTGCGTGACGCACCCGGCGGACGTGATCTGGGCGGTGCAGATGTCCACGGTCGAGTTCCATCCGTGGAACTCGCGCCGCGCAGACGTCGAACGTCCCGACGAGTGGCGGATCGATCTCGACCCGATGCCCGAATGCGGATTCGACACGGTGCGGCGCGTGGCCGGTGTGGTGCACGAGGTGCTCGACGAACTGGGTGCGACGGGCTGGCCGAAGACGTCCGGCGGTAGCGGCATGCACGTCTACGTCCGGATCCGGCCCGACTGGGGATTCGGCGACGTCCGGCGGGCCGCGCTGGCCTTCGCCCGAGAAGTGGAGCGCCGGGCACCGCAGGACGTCACCACCACCTGGTGGCGGAAGGACCGGGATCCTCGCAAGCTGTTCGTCGACTACAACCAGAACGCCCGCGATCACACCATCGCCAGCGCGTACTCGGTGCGGGGTGTGCCCGACGCGACCGTGTCCACACCGGTGACGTGGGACGAGATCGACGATGTGGACCCGCACGAGTTCACCATCGCCACCGTCCCCGACCGCTTCGCGAAACTCGGTGACCTGCATGCCGGAATCGACGACGCCGTGTTCTCGCTCGAACCGCTGCTCGAGTGGGCCGACCGCGACGAGGCCGAAGGCGTGTCGGATCCCGGTGGCGCGGACGACTAGTCGAGGCGTCCCCGTGACGCGACACGCGCCCCGACCGTGCGGCCGAGGCGCGTGTCTGGCATGCCGGACTCTTCCCTACCGTGGCGGCGGGGGCGGTGGCGGCGGAGGCGGTGGGGGGTTGGGGTTGCAGAGTTGACAGCCGTCGACCGGTGGTTTGGGAACCGGTGCGTGACAATCGTTCTGACATGGTCTGGCGCCGGCGAATTCAGCCGTTCCCACCAGGGAAATCGAGAGGGCTGCGAGGATCGCCCCGATGGCCGCCACGATTTTGGCGGGAGTTCTGGTAGTCGACATGTGGGTTCCTCCTGTGAGCTGAAGAGCGGTGTGCACCGTCCCAAGAGCTTCAGGGAAGGACGTGACGACGGCCAGGCACCCTGGGGGTGAAATCGCGCCACCCGCTACCGCATCCGGCTGATCGTGTCCAGCACGTCGCGGAGCGCGGACACGGAGTGCGCGGGGAGGAAGGCATCGCAGAACGGCAGCGCAGCTGCCATCGATCCGGCCAGCGGCCGGAAGTCGGGGTCACCGGCCCGGGGGTTGAGCCACACCAGTTGGTGAGCCCGGCGACGAACCCGGGTGAGGGCATGCGCCAAGCTCTTCGGGTCGTCGCTGTCCCAGCCGTCGGACGCGATGACCACGACCGCGCCGCGCAGCGCGTTGCCGTGCGGGGACGCGAGCAGTTCGCTCACGCTGCCGGCGATGTGGGTGCCGCCGAATCTGTCGACGACCTTGTCGTTCGCCTTGCGGACCGCGGTCTCGGCGCTGCGGTGGGCGAGCACCGGCGTGAGTCTCGTCAGCGACGTGGAGAACGCGAACACCTCCGGCCTGCCCGCGGTCTGTCGTTGCACCGCCGCCCGCATCAGATGGAGATAGATCGCGGCGTACGGCTGCATCGACCGGCTCACGTCGCACAGCATCACGATGCGTCGCGGACGGTGCCGCGGGCGGCTTTTCGCGAGGACCACCGGCTCCCAGCCCGTGGCCCTCGACCGGTTCATGGTGGCCCGCAGGTCGATACGCCGGCCGCGGCGATGCACTTCGCGTCGCCGGGTGCGGCGGGACGGCCACGCGGCGGTCGCCTTCTCCAGCCAGGATCCGAGGAGCCGGAGGTCGCCGGCGTCGAATCGGGCGAAGGGTTCGTCGGCGCGAGCCACGAGTCTGCTCGGCAGGGTGTCCGGCACGGCGGTGAGCGTGTCGTGGACGTCGTCCTCGCCGCTGTCGTCGCCGCCGGTCATCATCGGTCGCGTCACCCACGGCACGCCGTCGACGTCCTGCGCGTCACCGGGCCGGTCGCGACCGTCGCGGACACCGGCGAGGGCCGCGTCCCGTCCCGCCGCGGCGCGCCGTGCGTGCGGGTCCACGGACAGCACGGCGTCGTCGAAGACCGCGGAGAACACCGCGTCGAACGGCGCGAGGTCGTCGACGCGGTTGACCAGCGTCAGACGCGCCGACCAGTACAACCGCGACCGCGAGCTCGGCGGCGACAGATGAAGCGCCTGCACGAACACCGCGGGGCCACTCGCCGAGACGACGACACCACGGGAACGCAACCGGGCGACCAATGCCACCGCGAACGCCGCGAGATCGACACCCCGCAGGACGCCCGACGTGCTCATCGCCTGCGGCGGCCCACCACGAGCACGACCACGATTCCCGCGAGGATGGCAGCGAGGATCGGGGCGTACCGTTTCCACGCACCCGCACCGGACAGCGCCAGAAGGTCCAGCGGCGCCGGTTCGGCGGAAGGCCGGGCCACGGACAGCGTCGTGGTGCCGGTGGAGTCGGCCGCCTCGGTCTCGGCCGCGGGCTGGTCGGCGGGCCCCCCGGCGAGCTTCGCTTCCAGTGACTCCGCGAACTGCCCCATGAGTTTCTCCGACACCTGCTGGATCATCCCACTGCCGAACTGCGCGAGTTTGCCGACGATCTTCATGTCGGTGTCCACGGTGACGCGGGTGCGGTCGCCCACCTCGTGCAACTGGGCGGTGATCGTCGCGGACGCGTTGCCGGAACCGCGCGAGTCCCTCCCGCGGGCATCGATCACGGCGCGATGCTCCTTGGCGTCACGCACGACGAAGGCGGCCTTGCCTTTGAATTCACTCGTCACCGGGCCGACCTTGACCTTCACCTTCCCCAGGTAGTCGTCACCCTCCCGCCCGGTCATCTGCGCTCCGGGTAGCAGGGGGGCCACCTCTTCGAGGTCGCTGAGCACCTCCCACGCCTGCTCGATCGGGGCGCTGACGGTGAACTCGTTGGCGATCTTCATGGCAGTAACCTCTCATCCGGTGGCCAGGCCGTGCGCGTAGTCGGCGAATGCGTCCTGAACTATTGTGCGGTCGTCGGGGGTCTTCGCGAGGGCACTCAGGCTCTGGATCGCGTCGTCGCGAACCAGATCGGCCACCCCCAGCGCCGCGAGGGCGGACACCCAGTCGATCGTCTCGGCGATTCCGGGCGGCTTGTCGAGGTCGAGTTCGCGGGCCCGGCCGACGAAGCGGGTGGCGTGCTCGATGAGGGGCGCCGCCGCCGCGGGCACCGTGCGACGCACGATGGCGGCCGCCCGCGCCGGCTCCGGATAGTCGATCCAGTGGTAGAGGCACCGCCTGCGCAGCGCGTCGTGGAGGTCGCGACTCCGGTTGGACGTCAGCACGACGACGGGGTGATGTTCGGCCGTGAACGTTCCCAGTTCGGGAACGGTGACCGACGCCTCCCCCAGGAATTCGAGGAGGAGTGCCTCGAACTCGTCGTCGGCTCGGTCTATTTCGTCGATCAGCAGGACGGGCGGGGTCGGTCCCCGATATCGCACACAGTGGAGGATGGGACGTTCCAGCAGGAATTCCTCGGTGAACAGGTCGTCCTCGGTCAGGCCGTCGCCCCGCGATTCGGCCAGCCGGATGGTGAGCAACTGACGCTGATAGTTCCAGTCGTAGAGGGCCTCGTTCGCGGTGAGGCCCTCGTAGCACTGCAACCGGATCAGCGGGGCGCCGAGGACGGTCGCGAGAGCCTTCGCCGCGGTGGTCTTGCCGACCCCGGGTTCGCCTTCGAGCAGGAGCGGGCGACGCAGGGCCGCCGCGAGATACAGGGCCGACGCGGTGCCGAAGTCCAGAAGGTAGTCCTCCGCATCGAAGCGCCGGACCACGTCCGCCACATCCTCGAACGCCGCCGTCATACCGCCGTCTCCTGCGCGAACGATGCCCGGCAACCCGGCCCGCAGAACCAGAAGTCGTCGCCGTCCCGCCGTAGGTGGGCGGTATCCGGCCCCACCACGACGCGCATCCCGCACACGGGATCGATCACCTCCGCCACCGCTGCCCGCGGCGACGAATCGTCCTCGGGCGCGCGAAGTCCCGCGGTCCGCAATTCTTGCACCAATTCGGCCGCGATCGACACCGCGATCTCCGCCGACGTCCGCGCCCCGATGTTCAGGCCGACGGGGGTGTGCACCCGTGCCCGTTCGGACTCGGTCAGACCCAGGGTGTCGAGGATGGCCCCGCCACGTGTACGGCTGGCGACGAGCCCGACGTACCCGACCCCCGCGTCGAGCGCCGCACGGATGACCTCGGCTTCGGGCCCGCCGTGCCCGGCGAGCACCACCGCCGTCGTGCCGGAGAACTGTTCGATCCCGGCGTCGTCGTGCTCGACGGTGAAGCCCAGCAGTCCCGCTATGCCCGCCAACGCCTGCGCGATCGGAGTGGTGCCGAAGATCCGCACCAACGGCGGTGGCAGTTGCGGCTCCAGGAAAATCTCCATGGCGCCGCCGGACAGACACGGATTCACCACGACCGACGCGCCCGGAGTCTCGGGGAACTGCACGGCCCCGTCGGGAAGGACCCGCAACAGCACGCTCTCGTTGGTCGCCAGCGCGCCCAGGGCGGCCGTGCGCACCGAATTCTGCGCGCACTGACCGCCGACGAACCCCTCGATCGTCCCGTCCTGCAGGAGGATCGCCTCGTCACCGGTATGACTGGACGTGGGCGGCTGCGCCCGCACGACGGTCGCATGGACGAACGGCCTGCGGTCGCGTGTCAGTTGCGCCGCACGCTCTTTCAGATCCATCAAGCCTCCTCGCAGCCGACGGGCGACATTCAGATCGGGGGTGTCGCGCGGCCCTGCATGGCCTCCCACACCCGGGACGGGGTGAGCGGCATATCAGCGTGCCGGACCCCGAACGGGGCGAGCGCATCCACGACCGCGTTCACCACGGCCGCGGGCGATCCGACCGTCGCGGACTCCCCGATGCCCTTCGCGCCGATGGGGTGATGCGGTGACGGGGTCACGGTGAAGCCGGTCTCGAGCTTCGGGACCTCGAGCGCGGTGGGGATCAGGTAGTCCATCAGTGACCCGCCGAGACAGTTGCCGTCCTCGTCGAACTCGATGATCTCCATGAGCGCCATACCGATGCCGTCGACGATGCCACCGTGGACCTGCCCCTCGATGATCATCGGGTTGATGCGCGTGCCGCAGTCGTCGACGGCGAGGAACCGCCGCACCTTCACCACGGCGGTGCCGGGGTCGACGTCGACGACGCAGAAGTACGCGCCGTAGGGGTACGTCAGATTCTCGGGGTTGTAGCAGATCTGCGCGTCGAGTCCGCCCTCGATGCCCTCCGGCAGGTCGCCCGCGCCGTGAGCCCGCATCGCGATGTCCTGGATGGGCACCTTCGCCGTGGGGTCACCCTTCACATGGAATTCGCCCTTCTCCCATTCCAGATCCGCGACCGAGGCCTCGAGCATCCCGGACGCGATGATCTTCGCCTTGTCCCGCACCTTGCGGGCCACCAGCGCCGCGGCCGCCCCCGACACCGGCGTCGACCGGCTGCCGTACGTGCCGAGCCCGAACGGCGTGTTGTCGGTGTCGCCGTGCACGACGTCGATGTCGTCCGGCGGAATCCCGAGTTCCTCCGCCACGATCTGCGCGAACGTCGTCTCGTGACCCTGCCCCTGGGTCTGCACCGACAACCGGAGGACAGCTTTCCCGGTGGGATGCACGCGCAGTTCGCACCCGTCGGCCATGCCCAGGCCGAGGATGTCCATGTCCTTCCGGGGGCCCGCGCCGACGGCCTCGGTGAAGAACGACATACCGATCCCCATCAGCTCCCCGCGCTCGCGGCGTTCCCGCTGCTCCTCCCGCAACTGCTGGTAGCCGATCATGTCCATGGCCTTGCGCATGGTGGTCTCGTAGTCACCCGAGTCGTACACCCACCCCGTCTTGCTGGTGTACGGGAACTGTTCCGGCCTCAGCAGATTCTTCAGCCGAAGCTCCGCCGGATCCATCTTCAGATCGAACGCCAGGCAGTCGACGAGCCGCTCGACCAGATACACCGCCTCGGTGATGCGGAACGAGCAGGCGTACGCCACCCCGCCGGGCGCCTTGTTGGTGTAGACGGCTGTCATCGCGCAGTGCGCGGCCTCGATGTCGTAGCTGCCGGTGAAGACGCCGAAGAAACCGGCCGGATACTTCACCGGGGCTGCCGTGCCGTTGAAGGCTCCGTGATCGGCCAGCACCTTCGTGCGGATCGCGAGCATCTTGCCCTCTTTGGTCGCAGCGATCTCACCGACCATGATGTAGTCGCGGGCGAACCCGGTGCTCATCAGGTTCTCGCTGCGGTCCTCCATCCACTTCACCGGTTTGCCGGTCACCAGTGACGCGACGATGGCGCACACGTATCCCGGGTAGATCGGGACCTTGTTGCCGAAGCCCCCGCCGATGTCCGGGGACACCACCCGGATCTTGTGCTCCGGGATCCCCGAGACCAGGGCGTAGACCGTCCGGTGTGCGTGCGGGGCCTGCGAGGTGGAGTACAGCGTCAGCTTGCCGGACACCCGGTCGACGTCCGCGATCGCACCGCACGTCTCCATCGGCGCGGGATGCACCCGGGGGTAGACGATCTCCTGCTTCGCCACCACGTCCGCCTTCGCGAACACGGCATCGGTCGCGGCGGCATCGCCTGTCTCCCAGTCGAAGCAGTGATTGTCCGTCTTGCCTTCGAGGTCGTCGCGGATCACCGGCGCATCGGGCGAGAGCGCGGCGCGCGCGTCGACGACGGGATCGAGCATGTCGTACTCGACGTCGATCAGTTCCAGCGCGTCGCGGGCCGAATAGCGGTCCTCGGCGATGACGAACGCGACCTCCTGGCCCTGGAACCGCACCTTGTCGGTGGCCAGCACGGCCTGCACGTCGTTGGACAGCGTCGGCATCCATGCGAGGTTCTTCGCGGCGAGGTCGGCCCCCGTCACCACTGCCGTCACCTTCGGGTGTTCCTGTGCCGCAGTGGTATCGATGCTCACGATCCGCGCGTGCGCGACCGGCGACCGCAGGATCGCCAGGTGCAGCATGCCGGGGAGCGTGATGTCGTCGACGTAATTTCCGAGCCCCCGGATGAAGCGGGGATCCTCCTTGCGCAGCATGCGGCCGTGGCCGCAGGGTTTCTTGTCGTTGTCGACGACGTCGGCGTCGCCCGACGGCGGACGGGATTCGACGGTGGTCATGATGCACTTCCGGTGGTCGCGTGTTCCTCGACTGTCATCGGTGCGCCCTCGGCGCCCCGTGTCTTGTCCTCCTGGACCTCCGCGTCGAAGTCGCCGGCCGGTTCCGGCTCGGCGGCCTCGCCCGCCCGATGATCCGCCGCCCACTGGATCGAGCGCACGATCGTGGTGTACCCGGTGCAGCGGCAGATCTGCCCGGAGATCGCTTCCCGGATGGTTGCCTCGTCCGGGCTCTCCTCCCGGTCGAGCAGTGCTCGCGCCGTCATCATCATGCCGGGGGTGCAGAACCCGCACTGCAGTCCGTGGCACTGCATGAAGCCCTGCTGGACGGGATCGAGTTCGCCGTCGTGTTCGAGGCCCTCGACCGTGCGGACGTCGTGCCCGCCCGCCATCGCGGCGAGCATCGTGCACGACTTCACCGGATCGCCGTCCACGGTGACGACGCAGGTACCGCAGTTGCTGGTGTCGCAGCCCCAATGGGTCCCGGTCAGGCCCAGCTGGTCGCGGAGGAAATGGACCAGCAGCATGCGCGGTTCCACCTCGGCGCTCACTGCTTCACCGTTGACGGTCATGTTCACCTGCATGGCTATGCCTCTTCTCCGGTCGGCTCGTGCTCCACGTCGCTGCGGAGCACCCGGTCGACCGCTGTACGGAGTGTGCGGATCGTGAGTTCGGATGCGAGATGGCGTTTGTAGTCGACGGTGCCGCGGGCGTCGGCGACGGGCTCGCAGGCCTGCGCGGCCATCCGCCCGGCCTGGGCGAACGCCTCCTCCGACGGAGGCCGTCCGGTCAGGTAGTCGGCGACATCCGAGAGTCCGGACGGATCCGGGTTGACGGCGGTCAGACCGACCGCTGCCCGGGCGATCTCGCCGCCCTCCACCGTGACGGCCGCTCCGGCCGCGGTGACCGCCCAATCTCCGGTCCGCCGTTCGACCTTGGCGTACGCGCTGGAGCTGTGGCCGTGGACCGGTATCACGATCTCGATGAGCATCTCGTTGTGTGCGAGCGCCGTCTCGTACGGTCCGACGAGGAACTCGGACATGGGGATCTCGCGGCGTCCGCCCGGCCCGCGCACCACGCAGGTGGCGTCGAGAACAGCGCAGACAGTGGTGAGGTCCTCGGCCGGATCCGCCTGGCACAGCGATCCGCCGATGGTTCCGCGGTTGCGGACCACCGGGTCGGCGATCACCTTCTCCGCGTCGCGGAAGAGGGGGAACGCCACCGCGAGTTCATCCGATTCGAGAAGCCGGCGGTGCCGTGTCATCGCACCGATCCGCAGCCTCGACCGCTCGGTCGTGATGTAGCCGAGTTCGCCCTCGAGGTCGTTGATGTCGATGAGGTACTCGGGGTTGGCGAGGCGAAGTTTCATCATGGGGAGCAGGCTGTGGCCGCCTGCGACGAGTCGGGCTTCGTCGCCCAGCCGGTCGAGCAGGGCGATGGCGTCCTCGACGCCCGTGGCCCTCTCGTATTCGAAGGATCCTGGTACTTGCATTGTGACCTACCTCACAAATGTGGATGCTCTCAGCCTCCGCAAGAACCGGTGGTCCGTCAACCCCGGGTGAACCGCCCTAGTCGACGCAGGAATCGACGGGTTCCTCGTGGTGGATCCGACCGCTCGACTCCGCGAGCGGGCGCCCCGTGCCACCCCACCGGCGGGCGATGATCTCGGCGGCGATGGACACCGCCGTCTCTTCGGGTGTCCGGGCGCCGATGTCCAGGCCGATGGGACTCGACAACCGGTCGAGCTCGGTGTCGGTCAGGCCGACCTCGCGCAGGCGTTCGCGCCGATCCAGGTCCGTTCTGCGTGATCCCATGGCGCCGATGTACGCGACGTCCGGGAGGCGCAGCGCCGTCTCGAGGAGAGGGACGTCGAACTTGGGGTCGTGGGTGAGCACGCAGATCACGGTCCGGCCGTCGATGGCCCGGGCCTCGGCCTGGGCGGCGAGATACCGGTGCGGCCAGTCCACCACCACCTCGTCGGCCGTCGGGAATCGGGCGTGCGTCGCGAACACCGGACGGGCGTCACAGACCGTCACCCGGTATCCCATGAAGGCGCCCTGCCGGGCCACCGCGGCGGCGAAGTCGATGGCCCCGAACACCAGCATGCGCGGTCTCGGCGCGTAACTGGCGACGAACACCTCCATGCCCTCGCCGCGACGCTGACCGTCGGTGCCGTACGTCAGCACCGTGCTGCCGCCCGCCGCGAGGAGGCCCCGCGCGTCGTCGGTGACCGCGGAATCGGCACGGTCCGAGCCGAGCGAACCGCTCACGTGCTCGGGCCGGACGACCAGCCGCCGCCCCACCCGAGCCGCATCGGGATGCGCCACGACGGTGGCCACCGCGACCGGCCGGTGGTTCTCGATGTCCCCGGCGATCTCACCGAGTTCCGGAAAATTGTCCCGCGAGACGGGCTCGACGAAGATGTCGATGATTCCACCGCAGGTGAGACCCACCTCGAACGCGTTCTCGTCGCTGATCCCGTACCGCTGCAGCACCGGCGTGCCGGACGCCGTGACCTCCGATGCGAGTTCGTAGACCGCTCCCTCGACGCACCCGCCGGACACCGAACCGGACGCGCTGCCGTCGGGCGCCACGACCATCGACGCCCCCGGCGGTCGCGGCGCGGAACGGAATGTGCGGACCACGGTTCCGACACCCGCCGTCCCACCCTCGGTCCACACCGCCACCAGGTCAGCCAGCACGTCGCGCATCAGCACCCTTCCCGCTCGAGTCCGACGTGTGATACACGCTCAGCTACAAGCTTATTCCGCCGAGGCGAGTTTGGCCCGGGAGACGGGAACCTCGACCTCGACCGGCGCCAGCGGGAACGGGGGCGTGCCCACCCCGGCTATCCGGTAGTGGCCCCACGGGTCGCGCTCGGCGAGGGCGGCGGGCACTTCGGGACCGTCCCCGATCGTGAGGAACAGCGGGGTGCGGTTGCGCTGCTTCGCCGCGTCGACGCCGTCGCCGACGACGCGGCCGTACCAGTGGTAGAGACCGTCCAGCGGTTCGATGTGACCGCTCAGGAAGACCTCGACGGGCACGGTCAGGTCGCCGGACGTGAGCACGCCGGGCCCGCTGTACTCGGTGTCGTCCTCGCGCTCCGCGAACGAACTCAGCTCGAAGTGCCGGTCGTCGGGGGTGCGCATCCGCCGCCAGTAGGACACGCTCGACCCCGGCCACGCGGCCCGATTGTGGCCGGTGGAATCGAGGTACCAGCTGTCGCACCCACCCGAATTCCACACCGAGCCCGCGAGTTTGCGGTGGACCACCCGGTTGAATTCGCGCTGCGCGCCCGCACGCACCTCGATCCGCGTCGCGTCGCGCTTCTTCATCAGTGCGAGGCATCGGGTGATGTAATGCGCCTGGGCCTCGATGACGAAGACGATCGACTGATTGCCGCCACCGGAATTCGGCCCCATCATGAGGAAGAAGTTCGGAAACCCCGCGACCGCGACACCGAGGTACGCCTCCATGCCGTCGCGCCAGGCCCGCTGGATCGTCAGCCCGCGCCGGCCGACGATGTGCTCGTTCTCGAACCGGTCGCCGACCGCGAACCCCGTGCCGTAGACGATGACGTCCGCCTCGTGCACCGTTCCGTCCTCGGTGCGGATCCCGCACTCGGTGATCTCCGAGATACCCGAGGTGACCAGATCGACGTCTTCACGCTGCAGGGCGGGGTAGAAATTGCTGGACACCAGAATTCGCTTGCACCCGATGGTGTAGTCGGGAGTCAGGGTGGCACGCAGTGCAGGGTCGCGCACCTGTCTGCGCAGCAGCCCCCGGGCAGCCGACTCCAGCACCGTCATCAGTCGTGGGTGCAGGAAACCGGCGATCAACGATTCGTGGCTCCAGTAGATCGCGCCGCGGTAGGCCTTCTGGGCACCGGGCACTGCGTGGAACACCGCCTTCTCAACTGCGGTGATCGGGCGGTCCAGCTTCGGCAGGATCCAGTGGGGTGTCCGCTGGAAGACGTCGACGTGCGCCGCCTCCTTCGCCACCTCGGGAACGAACTGCACGGCGCTCGCCCCGGTGCCGACGACCGCCACCCGCTTGCCGGTCAGGTCGACCGCGTGATCCCACTCGGCGGAATGGAATGCCGGTCCGGAAAACGACTCCCGGCCGGGGAAGTCCGGAATGCTGGGTTTGTGCAGCGGTCCCGGACCCGCGACGACGATTCGCGGGTGATAGACGGAACCCGACCGAGTCTCCACCCGCCACCGGTCCGTTCCCTCGTCGAAGTCGTAGGAGATCACCTCGGAGCCGAACCGGATGTGTGATGCCAGATCGTAGTCGCGGACCACCCTCTCGATGTAGTCGAGAATCTCGGGCTGCCGCGCGTACATCCGGGTCCATTTACGGTTGGGCGCGAAGGAGAACGAATACATCAGCGACATCACGTCGCAGCCACATCCCGGATACGTGTTCTCCCGCCACGTTCCGCCCACCCGATCGGCCTTCTCGAGAACGACGAAGTTCTCCTCCCCCGCCTCCTTCAGCTCGATCGCCATACACAATCCGGCGAATCCGGTGCCGACGACGAGGACGTCCGGCTCGGAGGTCCCCGGTGTCACAGGAATCCCCCGCGCCGCCACAGCGCGCGGGAGGTCGCTCGCATCAGGCCGTTCTCCTCGAGGAACGCGGCCAGCGACTCGAACCCGCGGCGTTGATTTTCGCGAAAGTTCGGGTTTGCCAGTGCCTGTCGACGCGCCTCCTTCGCATCCAGTCCGGCCCGCTCGTACATGGCCGGGTTGGTGAACAGCCGCTGGAACAGCGGGCCGCCGACCCCCTGCAGCGTTCCGACCCACAGCCTGTCGATCCGGTGGCCTTCCGCGACGCGGCGACGCACCCCCTCGCGCGCGAATCGGATGTGCCGGGACTCCTCGGTGACGTGGATCCGCATCAGCCGGGAAATCATCGGCTGCAACTGCGGGTCCTCGAGGACGCGCCGCTGCGTGGCGTCGAAGATCTCCTCGCCGATGAGCGCGGCCACCCACAGCATGGTTCCGCGAAATGTCTTGGGCAGCACGTTGACCACGACCGCCTGATACCACCGGAGCTGGAACGGCTTGGCGCCCATCTGCTCGATGGCACGTCCGAACATCGTCATGTGCCTGCACTCGTCACCCATCTCGGTGAGCATGTACCGGGTGTGCAGCGAGCTCGGATCGTTGTGCAGCAGCGCGCGTAGGAGCGCCTGGTTGAGGATGTTCTCGAACCAGATTCCGACGCTGAGGATGTTGGCCGACTCTTGCCGGGACAGCTCGATACGCTGCGCCTCGCTCATCCGGTCCCACATCTCGGTTCCCCACAGGGACAGGACCTGCGGCGGCAGGAAGTACTTGCCGTCGTCGAGGGGCGCGTCCCAGTCGATGTCGACGACGGGAGCGTACGAGCGCTTGACGGAGCCTGCGAGGAGCCTGCCGGCGACTTCCTCCCGGTCGATCGTGTGTGAACGCTGAGACATCGCTGTTCCCTTCGTCGAGCGCGATTCCATCTCGTTGCCGTTTATAGGTAAAACGTAAACCCGGGTGTGACGTAGGTCAATGGTTATCTGTGACTCGAATTCACATTTGCGGCTTCTGTTTGCGCCCACCCCACCCGACCAGCACAATCAGGGCCGTGAGGACGCGGCCGACGACACCGACCCCCGGCGAACTCCGGGAACGGATCCTCGATGCGGCCGAAGAGTGCCTGATCGAACTCGGGTACAGCACCCGGCTCCACGCGGTCATCGCCGAGCGGGCGGGACTGTCCCGGCCCACGCTCTACAAACACGTCGGCGACCAGTCCGCCATCCTCGAGGCCCTCTTCCAGCGGGAGATCTCCCGGTTCTTCGTCGTGCTGGACCCGGTGTTGCGGGGACGGCAGAGCCAACTCCAGGTGCGATTCGTCGACGCCGTCGTGTTCGCCGTCCAGTACGCACGCGGACACCGGTTGCTTCAGAAGGGTTTGCGCGACGACCCCGAGGTGGTGCTTCCCTGGTTCACGGTCAAGGCGAAGCCGATGATCGAACTCGGGGCGCAACTGCTGACCCCCCACTTCGAGCGCCTGTTCTCCCGCGAGCAGCTGTCGGGCGTGAGCTCCACCGCCATCTCCGAGTGGGCGTTCCGCATCATCGGCTCGCTCATCACCACGGAGGGGATCGTGGACACGTCCGACGAGCGGGCTCTGCGCGAGTTCGTCCGGTCCCTGCTGTCGATCGCGTTCATGCCGCAACCGGACATTCATATTCCTTGACGCGTATATACGCGTACGCGCATACTCGGGAGCATGGCACCGGACGTGTTCACCGTGGTCGCCGAACCGCAGAGGCGCAGGATCCTCGAACGGCTGCGGTCCGGCCACGCCAGCGTCGGCGAACTCGTCGACCAGCTCGCACTGCCGCAGCCGACCGTGTCCAAGCACCTGCGGGTGCTGCGCCAGGCCGGATTCGTCACCTGCCGCACCGCCGCCCAGCAGCGCATCTACAGCCTGCACCGCGAACCCTTCGACGAGTTCGACGCGTGGCTGCAGCCCTACCGCCTGCTGTGGACGCATCACTTCGACGCCCTCGAGCGGCACCTCGATTCGAAGGAGACCCCCTCATGACCGAGCCAGACGCACGGCGCGACTTCCGCCCCGGCCCACTGCGGCACGTCGAAGCACGACCCGACGGCACCCGCTGGACCCTGACCTTCGTCCGCGACTTCACCCACTCGCCGTCGGCGCTGTGGACCGCGCTCACCGACCCCGGCGAACTTCCGCAGTGGGCGCCGTACACCGCGGACCGGAACCTCGGAACAGTCGGTCCCGCCACCCTGATCATGGTCGACGGGCAGGACCGCACCGAACTCGACGGCACCGTGACCCGGGCCGAAGCACCTCACGTCCTCGAACACACCTGGGGCGACGACCTCCTGCTCTGGACGATCGAGGAAACCGACGCGGGCACGCGACTGACCTTGCGCCACACGCTCGACGACCAGCGAACCGCGGCGATGACGGCCGCCGGGTGGCACATGTGCCTGGACGTCGCCGAGGCCCTGCTCGACGGCAATCCGATCGGACCGATCGTCGGCGCCGAAGCGATGGACTACGGCTGGCGCGAACTCAACGAGCAATACTCCGAACGCCTCGGCGTCGAACCGATCGATCCGACGCTGCAGTGAATCGGTGACGGGCGTCCGCCGCTCCCCGTACCGTTGACGCATGGGACTGCAATGGGAAGCCGTGGTGGTCAACGCCGTCGATCCGGCGGCCCTGGGACGCTGGTGGGCCGAGGCTCTGGGTTGGGGCGCCGTGACCGATTCCGACGGCGACGTCCACATCCGGCCCCGGGCCGACAGTCACCCCGAAATCCTGTTCGTGGCCGTTCCGGACCGGAAGCAGCTACCGAACCGGCTGCATCTCGACTTCCGGCCCGACGATCAGCAGGCCGAGGTCGCACGACTACTCGGGCTCGGCGCCCGGCACGCGGATGTCGGTCAGGGCGAGCAGAGTTGGGTGGTGCTCGCCGATCCGGAGGGCAACGAGTTCTGCGTCCTGTCCGACCGGCGCTGACACCGCTCAGGCCACCTTCGTCCGCAGTGTCCGCAGCGCCTCGTGCTGCACGACGAGGACCCGGCCCACCGGGAGCCCGAGGACCCCCGCGGTGTCGTGCACGGACAGCCCGTCTATGACCCGCAGCAGCACGATCTCTCGGGCGGTGGCGTCGAGATGGTGCAGCAACCCGGCGACTTCCGCCGGAATGTCGGGACTTCCGGCCGCGTCGCCGTGCACGTCCGCAACGGTCCGGCTCACGATGCGATACACCTCGCGGACGGGATGGTCACTGCGAGCGAGAGCCGGAAGGTCCCGCGCCACCGCGAGCAGCGCTTCCTGAGCCACCTCGTCCGCCGGCCGCGTGACCTGCGTGGAATTCCCCACGCGGGTGCGGCAATAGCGCACCACCTGCGGCCACAGCGTCGTCATCACCCGCTCGACGGCCCTGCGATCCCCCGCCGCGGCAGCCGACGCTGCCGAATGTAATTCCTCGTCAAGCACACTCATGTGACCTCGATCCCCCGACCTCGCCGCCTCCGGTCATCCGTCACGGCGCTTCCGTACTCATCTTCCGGCACACGAGGGGTCGACACATCCGGGAGATTCCCCATTTCCCGGTGCGTGAAACCACCTACATGTCCGGCTTCCTCCGCAGGTTCTTGGTCTGGCCGCGTTGCTTCTTGGCGTCGAGTCTTCGTCGGTGCGAACCCTTGGTCGCCTTGGTCGGACGCCTGGTGCGGGGTTCGGCCAGAACAGCCGCGCGCAACAGTGCCGCCATCCGGGCCCGCGCCGCGCGCCGATTACGCAGCTGTGAACGGGTTTCGGACGCCGTCACAGCGACCACCCCGTCAACGAGCCTGTGCCCCAGCTGAACCTGCATGCGCTCGAGCTGTGCAGGCGACAGCGTCGACAACGTCCACAGGTTCACCCGCAACTCCACCCGCGAGTCCGTGGTGTTGACTCCCTGACCCCCGGGGCCGCCGGCGCGGGAGAACCGCCACTGCAACTCGGCGGCCGGAACGACGAGCGACCGCGTGATCTCGAGGTCGTCGGTGACCTCGCCGCCGGGAAACACCGGAGGAACTTCGCTCACACTCCCAGCGCCCGGGCCAGCACCGGCCAGGAATCGTGCAGGTCGTCCTGCCAGTATCCCCATGAGTGTGTGCCCGAGTTACGGAAACTTGCGGTTGCAGGTATTCCCAGCTCGCCCAGGCGATCCGTGAATCGATGGGTGCAGTAGTTGGTCACCGCTTCGATGGGGCCACCCGCGTAGATCTGCCGCGCGAGTGTAGCGACGTTCCCGTCGATCCCGGGGCCGTCCAGAGTCTCGTGGCGGCCCGGCAGACCGTTGCCGTTGGAGAGGAACAGTTCCGTTCCGCGCAGTTCGGCCGCGTGCACGTAGGGATCGTTCGCCGCCCACGCCGGATCGTCCGCCTTGCCGTACATGTTGACCGGATTGCCGTAACCGTAGTTGTCCATGGTGATCTTGATGAGGAGCTGCCCGAGCGGATCACTGGTCAGAGCACAACCGCTGTACGCGGCCACACCACGGAACAGTCCGGGAGCGGCGATCGCCAACTGCAGCGCCGCGGTGCCGACCCGTGACATGCCGGCGAGCGCATTGACTCCGTTGGTGCCGAGGGCCGCGTCGACGACCGGCGGAAGTTCCTGAGTCATAAAGGTCTTCCACTTGTTCACCCCCATCGCCGGGTCGGGGCTCTTCCAGTCGGTCCAATACGCGTTCTCGCCGCCGGAAGGGCTGACGATGTTCACGTTCTGGTCGGCCAGGAACTCTTCGACGTCGGTCTTCTCCCGACGAACCTGACCGTCGAGGAAGTACAGCGTGGGCCTCGGCACGCTCGTGTCGGCGGGCCGCTGCACGTATACGGGCACCACCTTCTGCATCGACGCCGAGAAGACGTGCAACGTCAGGTGTCTCGGATCGATCACGGTGACGTGATCGAGCTTCGACCCGTTCGGCGCCACCGCGGAGCCGAGCGCCCGACCGGTGTCGACGATCGGATCGGCGGCCGCGACGGTGCCGCCGAGACAGAGAGAGACCACGGTCACGGCCGTCACGGCCGCTGTTCGCAATTTCCCCCGAAAAATGTGTCGTGTCACGACCGTGTACCGCCCTCCACCCGCACGAATTCCGGTCCCGGGCATGCTAACAGTTCCCGATGCCGAGTAACGGAAGCGGCCTTCCGCGCGATGAACATCCGACCCCCCACGTTCATTGAAGGACCGGCATGACGTTTCCCCCGCCCTCACCATCTGCCGTACGCAAGAAGTGGCCCTGGATCACCGGCGGGATCGTCGTAGCCGTGGCCGCGGTCTCGTTCCTCAGCCCCGGACAGGACGACCAATCGGCCCAGGCCACAGCGGTATCCGCGTCTGCGACGCCGACGCTCGCCGATTCGACGACCGTGCATGCCGCGTCGAATTCGTCGACAACGGTGCCGGTTTCGTCTGCCCTCGCCCTTTCGCCGGCCGAACCCGCCGCGGTCGGCGCCGCCGACGCGACCGCCGCGCTGCAGCAACTCGCCGGCCTCGAGATCAAGGGACGCGCACCGAAAACCGGCTACGACCGGGATCTCTTCGGCCAGGCGTGGACCGACGACGTCACGGTCGAGGGCGGCCACAACGGATGCGACACGCGGAACGACATTCTCGGGCGCGACCTCGAACAGATCGTGTTCAAGCCGGGCACGCGCGACTGCGCGGTACAGACCGGAACGCTCCTCGACCCGTACACGGGCAACACCATCTCCTTCGTCCGCGGTGAGGGCACGTCGAACGCCGTGCAGATCGATCACGTCGTCGCGCTGTCCGACGCCTGGCAGAAGGGAGCCCAGCAGCTCGACACCGCGACCCGGGTGAACTTCGCCAACGATCCGCGGAACCTGAAAGCCGTCGACGGCCCCACCAACCAGCAGAAATCGGACGGAGACGCCGCAACCTGGCTGCCCCCGAACAAGAGCTACCGGTGCACCTACGTGACCGATCAGGTGGAGGTGAAGGCCGCGTACGGACTGTGGGTGACCCAGGCCGAACACGATGCGATCGCCCGGGTTCTGCAGGACTGCGGGGCGGCGACGCCTGCCGTCGCGCCCGCTCCGAGTACCGCCACGGTGCCGGAAGCGGCACCTGCGCCCGCTCCCGTTCCCGCTCCGGCACCCGCGCCCGTCCCGTTCGTCGACACGGCACCGCCGAGCGACGTCTACTACAAGAACTGTTCGGCGGCCAAGGCGGCCGGTGCCGCGCCGGTTCACATCGGCGAGCCGGGCTACGGCACCCATCTCGATCGCGACGGCGACGGCGTCGGCTGTGAGAGCTGATCCGGGCCTGGCGCGACACGCGCCGCCACCACCAGTTAATCTGAACTGCCTGCAGGGACGTCGGGTACCTGTAGCTCTCTGTACATGTCAGAAAGATGAGATCGGCATGACCACTGCACCCGACGCACTCGGGCACCCCCCACATACGGACGAACCAGTCGCCCGGACTTATCAGAAGCCGGCGTTGTCGGCGCGCGAAATCGAGGTTCTCCGCCACTGGTTGCGGGGCGACTCCAAGCTCGCCGTCGCCGCCGACCTCCACATCGCTCTCGGAACGGTCAACACCCATCTGACCCGTATCCGCGAGAAGTACGCGCTGGTCGGACGTGACGCGTCCACCAAGACGACGCTGCTGGTGCGGGCCCTTCAGGACGGGATCATCACGATCGCGGAACTCTGACGGCCTATGCCCTGCGCAGGGCGTCCCGGTCGATCTCGGCGACCGATGTCAGGCCGCTGAGACCCATCGTGAGATCGAACTCGGCGATCACGTTGGCCGTGGCGTCCCGCGCACCGGCCTGACCGGCGAGGGCCAGTCCGTACAGGTGCGGCCGGCCGAGCGTCACGGCGTCCGCACCCAGGGCGAGGGCCTTGAAGACGTCTGCTCCCGTGCGGATTCCGCTGTCGAGGAGCAGCGTCAGCCTGCCGTCGACGACGGGCGCGATGTCCACGAGGGCGTCCAGCGACGACACGCTGCCGTCCACCTGGCGCCCACCGTGATTCGAGACGACGATGCCGTCCACGCCGGCGTCGAGCGCCCGCCTGGCGTCGTCCGGATGGAGCACGCCCTTGAGGAGGATCGGCAGGGACGTCCTGCTGCGGAGGGTCTCGATGTCGGACCAGCTCAGCGAGGGACGGGAGTAGATGTCGAGGAACGTCTCCACGGCGGCCCGCGGTTCCGGCGACCGCAGGTTGTCGAGGAAGCGGCCCGGGAAGCGCCGGGTCATCGACACCAGTGACCGGATCGCGCCGAGTGTCACCTCGACGTCCGCCTTGCTCGCGGCGGTCTTGATCCGCTCGTGCACGATGCGGCGGAACACCGGATCGGACGTGTACTGCGCGATTCCCTGCCCCTGCGCGAAGGGCAGCGAGCCGAGGTTGAGATCTTCCGGGCGCCAGCCGAGCATGGTCGTGTCGAGGGTGACGACGACGGCGTCCGCGCGAATGTTCTCGGCGCGCTGGAGCAGGCTGTCGACGAGATCGTCGTCGGTGCTCCAGTACAGCTGGAACCACCGGGGAGCGTCGCCCATCGCCGCCGCACTCTCCTCCATCGGTGCGCAGCCCTGGTTGGAGAAGATGTACGGCACACCCAGTTCGGCGGCCGCGGCGGCGATCGCCACATCCGCCTCGGGCCTGGCCAGTTCGGCCGCGCCCACCGGGGCGAGAAGCACCGGGGCCGGAATCCTGCGCCCGAACAACTCGACCCCGATGTCGCGCTTGGAGACGTCGCGCAGCACCCGCGGAACGATCTGCCACTTGTCGAACGCATCGCGGTTGGCCTGCATCGTGCGACCCAGGCCTGCGCCGCCGTGGACGTACGCCCACCCCTTCGCGCTCATCTTCCGCCGCGCGCGTCGCTCCAGCGTGTCGAAGTCGGTGGGAACGGAGGGTGTGCGACCGAGGACGCCGTCGCGATAGATCACATTCTGGCGGGCCCGGCCCGGGCTGTCCTGGTTCTCGCTCGCAGACATGCGCCGAGTCTTCCACAGCGCATCACGAACCGACGGCAGGTCGCCGGGACGCGTAGGTTTGTGACCGGCACCACACCGCGCGCTACCCCGACCACCAACGTCCTAGGAGACCGCGATGCCCGACCGTCCGTCCCTCACCGGCGCTCCCTGCTGGATTGATCTCACCAGTTCCGACCCACGACAGGTCATCCCGTTCTACACCGGGCTGTTCGGGTGGAGGTCCGACACCAACCAGGATCCGCAGTACGGCGGCTACTCCATCTTCAGCAAGAGCGGTAAACCCATTGCGGGCCTTGGCCCCCAGCAGCAGGGCAACCCGTACGGCAACGTGTGGACCACGTACATCGCGTCCGAGGACGCGGAGGCCACCGCCGCGAAGGCCGCCGAGGCGGGCGGCCAGGTGATGATGCCCGCAATGGTCGTGGGCGACCAGGGCACGATGGCCATCCTCGGCGATCCCGCCGGCGCCGTCATCGGCGTGTGGCAGGCCGATCGGCACGACGGCTTCGGTCTCGTGGACGAGCCCGGCGCGCCCGTCTGGCACGAAACGCTGTCGCGGAACTATGCGGCGGCGCTCCCCTTCTACGCGGACGTCTTCGGCTGGACCTATCAGACCCTCGGCGACACAGACGAATTCCGGTACTCGCAGGCGAACCTCGGCGACCGCACCGTCGCCGGAGTCATGGACGCCGACTCGTTCCTGCCGGAAGGCGTCCCCTCGTTCTGGCAGTTCTACATCGGTGTCGAGGACACGGATGCGGCGGTCGCGAAGGTGACCGAACTGGGCGGCAGCGTGCGGCGCGAACCGGAGGACACACCGTTCGGGCGGCTCGCGTCCGTTGCCGATCCCCTGGGCGCCACGTTCCAGATCACGACCCTGCAGTCCTGACCCGGCGACGGTGGCGCGCAGATCACGCCACCGTCACACCGGACCGAACGGCGCCTGCGCCTCCTTGGCGTCCCAGATGTCGAGGAGTGAACGGAGAATCTCCTCCGACATGCCCAGTCCCCCGAGATGGCTTTCCCCGTGCATCGTGTGGAACTCGGCGTCGGGAAGAAGCGACACCATGTGCTGCCCGTGCCGGAGCGGAATGATGTGGTCGCAGTCGCCGTGCCACCAGCGCACCGGGGTCTTCACCGCGTTCACCCGGAATCCCCAGTCCCGCGCGAACAGGACGAGATCGGCGAACGGTGCACTGAGCTGCTTGCGACCGCCGTTGAGCAGATCGTCGAGGAACATCGCCTTGAACTCCGGGCGCGCGAGCAGACGGCGGTCGCCCTCCGGAGACAGCCGCCCGTACAGGTCGATGATCGGCGACGCGAACGGCCTCGCCAGCCTGATCACGGAACTCGCCGCCAACCCGACGGGGACACCGCCCGCCGACAGCACCGGAGCCGCCAGGACGGCGAGATCCATCAGCCCGCTGCGGATCGCGTCGGGACCCTTCGTCGGCGCGACACCCCCGAGGATGCCGGTCGCGACCACGCGGTCGGGCATCGCGTACGCCGCGGCCAGCGTGTAGGGGCCGCCGCCGGACAGGCCGACCACGGCCATCTGATCGACGCCCAGCGTGTCGGCGACGGTGCGCAGATCTTCGGCGAAGTCGATCACGGCGCCGTAGCGGTGCGGCGTCGACGAGCCGACTCCCGGCCGGTCGATCCCGATCAGCCGGACGTGCTCGCGTTCGGCGAACGCGCGCGCCTCCATCGGCACCTGACGCCGCGCTCCGGGCGTGCCGTGCAGCCAGAACACCGCCCTGCCCTGTGCCGAACCGAACTCCGCGAAGCCGAGCCGACGCCCCTCGCCTACCGCGACCGTGCCCTCCAACTGCGGGCGTGCGATATCCACCATGCCCACAGCTTCGCACGTGACACCCGTCACGTTTCCGCCCGGGACCCGCTCAGCGGTGCGCGGTGGACGTGAACTGGTAGGTCGCGGCGTCGACGATCTGCTCGGGAGACACCTCGATCTCGCCGTTCAGCCACGCCGTCATGAGTTCCGCGAGCCCACCCACGAACAGCAGCGCGGTGATCTCGTCCTGCGGCGACGACCACGCCCGGTCGCCGTAGAGTTCCTTCGATTCCTCCGCGACCAGCAGGGCGAACGCCCGCAACAACTCACGTCGTCGCGTCCGCAGCGGTTCGGCGCCCGCCGATTCGATGATCGACACCCGCCCCTTCCTCGGGTCCGCCGTCAGGATGTCGACGAAAGTCGCGATCGCCGCCCGCGCCCGCACTTCGGGGTCACCGGTCACCGTCTGGAGAGTGACCCGCGCGGCCTCCCCGATCTCCGCGGCGATGCCCTCGATCACCTGAACCAGCAGGTCGTCCCGGCTGCTGAAGCTCTCGTAGAAATAGCGTTCCGTAAGTTTCGCCTCGGCGCAGATCGCGGTCATCGTCGCTTTCTCGCCGCCGACGGTGCCGAACACCTGCAGTCCCGCCTCGAGCAGTCGCGCGCGACGGTCCGCGGCGCGTTCCTCAGAACTTCGACCGCGGTACTGGCGCGCCGGTTGACTCATGACTCGATGTTGACAGACCCGCAAGTGTGACGCACACTACACACATCTGACAGAGGGTCCTGTCACATATGCCGACGAGGAGGGCCGATGCCCAAAGTTCTCGCTGCTCCCCCACCCGAAAGCGCACTGCACCCCATCTCGGGCAATGCCGGGTTCCCCGTCATCGGACACTCGCTGGAATACTTCCGCGACCCGATGGGACTGCTGCAGAGCCGCTGGGAGCGCTACGGCCCCGTGTCGTGGCTGAGCATGGCAGGCAAGCGGTGGGTCACCGTACTCGGACCGGACGGCTGCCAGACGGTGCTGCAGAACAAGGACCGAGCCTTCGTCAACAGCGACGGATGGAGCGTGCTGATCGGGCCGTTCTTCCACCGTGGGCTGATGCTCCTCGACGGCGACGAACACCTCGCCCACCGGCGAATCATGCAGCAGGCCTTCACCCGGGACCGGCTGTCGCGCTATACCGAGGCACTCCATCCCGCGATCGACAAGGGGCTCGACGCCTGGCAGCCCACCCCGGGCTTCGCCGCGTACCCCGCGCTGAAGGAGCTGACACTCGATCTCGCCACGAGCATCTTCATGGGCGGCGCCGAGGGGTCGACGCCCCAGGAGATGGCAGAGATCAACAAGGCCTTCATCGACTGCGTGCAGGCCGCCACGTCGGTGGTGCGGTACCCCCTGCCCGGAACGCGATGGAAGCGCGGCATCGACGGGCGCACACGACTCGAGGAGTTCTTCCGCCGCTACCTGCCCGCGCGACGAGCGGGCGCCGGCGACGACCTGTTCTCCGCACTGTGCCACATCGAATCCGAAGAGGGGCAACGCTTCAGCGACGACGACGTCGTCAATCACATGATCTTCCTGCTGATGGCCGCCCACGACACGTCCACCATCACGCTGTCGACGATGATGCAGTATCTCGGTCAGCACCCCGACTGGCGGGAGCGCTGCAGGCGGCAGTCGGCGGCGCTGGGCACGTCCACCCCGACGTACGGTCAACTCGACGAACTGACCGACCTCGACCTCGTCATGAAGGAATGCCTGCGTCTCGTTCCGCCGGTCCCGGTGGTCGCTCGCCGCGCGGTCGAGGACACCGAGGTGCTCGGCCATTACATCCCCCGGGGCACGTACATGTCGGTGGTCGTGCACTTCACCCATCACATGCCCGAGTACTGGCCCGATCCGGAGCGGTTCGACCCCGAGCGGTTTTCACCCGAACGCCGTGAGGACAAGGTCCACCGGTTCGCGTGGGAGCCGTTCGGCGGCGGCGTGCACAAATGCCTGGGAATGCACTTCGCGGGCGCCGAGATCAAGGCGGTCATGCACCACCTGCTGCAACGATTCGACTGGCAGGTGAGCCCCGGCTACGTCGCCCCGCTCAACTACACCTCGCTGCCGTTCCCTTCCGACGGCCAGCCCGTGGACCTGTACCACCGAGTCGGCTGAGCCGGTACCCCGAGCGCAGTCTCGGCCGATTCCGCGTAGTGCAGGCCGAGCCGATCCACCATAGTGGGAGTCATGACCGTTTCGGCACCCCCGCTCGACGTGTATTCGCAGCCCACGCTGTCCACCCTCATGCCGTCAGTCCTCGCCTCACTGGGTGTTGCCGGCGAACCCAACCGGCTGCACCTGCCGGACAGCAGGCACACCGTGGTGTTCTTGATAGACGGACTCGGCTGGACGCTGCTGCGGCGCCACCGCGAACACGCCCCGTTTCTCGACAGCCTGACCGGACGGCCGATCCGGGCGGGCTTCCCGACCACGACCGCCACCAGCATCGCGTCGTTCGGCACGGGGTTGCCGTCCGGCGGTCACGGAATCACCGGCTACCAGTCATACGTTCGTGAGGTTCGCGGCACGCTCAACTGGTTGTCGTGGCGCGCGGGCCACAAGGGCGACGAACTCACCCGGCTGGTGCCCGAGGTCGTCCAGCCCGCACCGACCGTGTTCGAACGCGCCGCGGCAGCCGGTATCACGTGCACGACCGTGGTGCCCGCAAAGTTCGACGGGTCCGGGCTCACCCGCGCCGTCCTCCGCGGCGGCACGTTCGCAGGAATACACGCGTACGGTGACCTGATCGCGCACGTCGTCACCGCGGCCCGTTCAGGCGAACGGACCCTCACCTACTGCTACCTCAGCGAAATCGACACGCTCGGGCACGTTTACGGACCGGGATCCGAATCCTGGCTACATCAGGTCGCCCTCGTCGACCGGCTCGTCGAGAGGCTCGCCGCGGGACTCGCGGCGGCACAACCCGACACCACGCTGTACGTCACCGCCGACCACGGCATGGTCACCGTGGACGATGCCGACAAGATCGACTTCGACGCCACTCCTGCCCTGTCGGACGACGTGGTGGCGCTCGCCGGCGAACCCCGGTGCAGGCACGTCCACACCCGAGCCGGAGCCGGGCACGACGTCGCCGCCCGGTGGAGGAACGAACTGGGACACCGCATGTGGATCGGCACGCGAGACGAGGCCGTCACCGCAGGACTGTTCGGCCCTGCCGTGCGATCCGAGGTGCAGGGCCGCATCGGAGACGTCGTCGCCATCGCACAAGGTGGCGTCGCGGTGGTCCGGCGCAAGGCGGAGTCGAGGTTGTCCGCGCTCCCCGGGCAGCACGGCGCACTCACCGACGACGAGTTGCTGATTCCCCTACTGCAGGGCACCATCACGTAAACCCGGACCGATCCCGGCCCGCGGGGCCACTCCTGATAGAAATGACGAACAGCGTTGATTTCAGGAGAGATTCATGCCCCGCTCTGCGGTACCGAACACCGGGTCCATCATCACGACAATCCGCACCAAGTGGCCCTGGATCCTCGCCGGGCTGCTCGTCGTCGTGCTCGTCACGATGCTCTCCCCGGACCCCGACGACACCCTCGCCGCCGGAACCGGACCGGCCGCGCCCTCGGAAGTCACTGACGCACAACAGATACAGACGGCGTTCACCCAACTGTCCACCCTCGAGGTGAAGGGCCGGGCACCCAAGACGGGGTACGACCGGGAACTGTTCGGCGCCAGCTGGACCGACAACGTGTCGGTCGAACTCGGACGCAACGGCTGCGACACCCGCAACGACATCCTGCGACGCGACCTCGTCGACATCACCTCACGCGACCGTACCCGCAACTGCGTGGTGCAGTCGGGCACGTTGCGGGATCTCTACACGGGCACCATCATTGCGTTCACCCGGGGCACGAAGACGTCGGACGCCGTGCAGATCGATCACGTGGTGGCGCTGTCGGACGCGTGGCAGAAGGGGGCTCAGCTCCTCGACGCGCAGACGCGGGCCGACCTCGCGAACGATCCCCGCAACCTGCAGGCCGTGGACGGACCCACCAATCAGCGCAAGAGCGATGCCGACGCGTCGACGTGGCTGCCCCCGCTGGCGGCGTACCGCTGCACTTACGTGGCGCGTCAGGTGGAAGTGAAAGTGGCGTACCGCCTCTGGGTGACCCCGCCCGAGCGCGATGCGATGGCCGCGGTGCTCACCGGCTGCGGAGCCCGGTGATCACGCGCCCGGAGGGGTGAGCCGGTTCTCGGAGCCCGTGTCGACGGCCGGGGCCGTCGCACCGGAATCCCAGTCGACGGAGTTGTTGGACCCGGCGAGTTCGAGGGAGTCGAGGGACACGGCGCGCACGACGTTGTCGTTGCCACTCACCGTCATCGCGCCGGAGTCGTCCACGTTCACGGAATTCCCGCTTCCGCTGATCGAGATCCGCTCCGCCTGCTTTCCGAGCACGGTGACGGCGTTGCCCTGCACGTCGATCGACTCGACGACGTCGATAGTGGAACTGTTGCTGCGACCCGAGAGGGTGAGCGTTCCGGTCTGCCCGCCGACGACGTTGGTGTCCTGACCGCGCACGATGACCGCGTTCGACGTGGCGATGGTCGCCGAGACACCGTTGGCCTCGATGGTGACGGTGCCGCACTCGCCGTCGAGGACGACCCCGGCACCGTCCCTGTTGACGATGACGTCGCGGCCCGCGCAGTCACCGCCCGAGTTCAGTTCCACCGCAGAGCCGGACACCGTCGAGGTGCTTCCGCCGACGGTGCTCCCGCCGCCGCAGCCAGCGAGGGCGACGGCGCAGGACATCAGCACGGCGACGGCGACCGACTGCCGGGTGACGCTCATCGACCCCTGCTTTCCTGTCCCCGACGGGGCCGGGTCAGTCCTTCGCGAGTACCGGCATCGTCACGACCTGGGCCGCGTAGGACAGCCCGGCGCCGAAGGCGAGCAGCAGGGCGGTGTCGCCGGGCTTGGTGGCGCCGGACTGCAGCATCTCCTCCATGGCGAGCGGCACGGACGCCGCCGACGTGTTGCCGCTCTCGGCGATGTCGTCGGACACGGGCACGTTCTCGGGGAGTTTCATGCTGCGGGCGATCACCTCGGTGATCCGCGAGTTGGCCTGGTGCGGGACGAACGCGTCGAGATCGTCGACCGACATGCCGGCCTTCTCGATCGCCCGCAGTGCCACCTTGCCCATCTCGAAGGCGGCCCAGCGGAACACCGCGGTACCGGCCATCTTGATGTACGGGCGCGTGGCACCCGGCGTCGTGATGTATTCGTACCAATCCAGATCTTGCACGATGGCGTCGGCCTGGGCGCCGTCCGAACCCCACTCCACCGGCCCGATGCCCGCGACGTCGCTCTTGCCCACGACCACGGCGCCGGCGCCGTCACCGAAGATGAACCGCGTCGAGCGGTCGGTCGGGTCGGTGGTGATGCTCATCTTCTCGACACCCACGACGAGGGCGTAGTCGACGGATCCTCCGCGAACCAGATCCGACGCCACCGTCAGCGCGGTGCAGAAGCCCGCGCATCCACCGCCGAGATCGAAGGCTCCGGGCCCGTTGGTGCCCAGGGCGTCGGCCACCACAGCCGCGGCGGGCGGCGTCAGCAGGAGGTACGTCGACGTGGCGACGATGACGCAGCCGATCTGCTCGGGATCGATCCCGCTCGCTTCGATCGCCTTGCGCCCGGCGGCGATGGACATCGTGACGACGTTCTCGTCCTCCGCCGCGAACCGCCGGTTGCGGATTCCCGAGCGCGACTGGATCCACTCGTCGTTCGAGTCGATCAGTTCACAGATCTCGTCGTTGGTGACGACCCGTTCGGGCCGGTACACGCCGAGCCCGAGAAGGGCGGACTGCCGACCTCCAGCCACGGTGGCAATCTGCTTTCCCATCGATCGATCTCCTCATCAGGTCCCGCGTGGTTACGCGCAGTGTGGACTTGTCGCCAGCACACGTTACGTCGGCGACCGCTCAGCGGGTAGCACCGGTTCCTGTTACTCGTCGGTAATATCGGTTCGGCAGGGCCGCCGATGAAACGAACACGGCGGTCAAACCGACACTTTCGTAAGAACAGACTTGTTAGACTTCTGGCGATTTCCAGCAGTTGATCACCGGTAGGGGGAGTGGTCTCTTCGGGCCACGCAGTGCCGCCTGCTGCTAGAGATGGAGTGTCCTTCGTGAAGCGAACCAGAGCTCTTGCAGCAGCGTCGCTCGTCGGCGCGGCCGTGACGTTGATCGCATTCGCCGGCCCGGCCGCCGCGAATCCCAACGCCATCAATCCGATCCCCGGACTCAACGGCACCAACGGGATTCCACACCTCACCGGACGCACCCAGGCGGTCGCACAGCAGACCGGCATGCTCAGCCCGAACCGCACCCAGGACGCCAACGTCCTCGGCACCGACCTCGGGATCATGTGGGACAACGGCCAGGGCCAGGTCCTCACGGCGTTCGGCGACTCTGCCGGGCTCGGACTGCCCAACCTGCTGTCGGGCAGCCTGTGGGCCTGGCGCAGCAGCACACTGTTCCGCAGCTCGGACGGCATCCTCGCGGACGGGATGAACTTCGACAGCTCACCCCGCGACATCTTCGGCCAGTCCAAGGAGCTCGTCCCGAGCCCGAAGATCCCTTTCGTCGAGATCAGCCGTATCCCCACCGCCGGCGTCGCCGTCGGCAACACCCAGGTCCTCAGCATGATGTCGGTGAAGAACTGGGGACCGGCAGGAACGTGGGACACCAACTACTCCGGTCTCGTCTACTCCCAGGACAACGGCGAGAACTGGACCGTCGCGCCCGAGACGCAGCGCCCGAACGTCGGCGGCAACGCCAACTTCCAGATGAGTGCGTTCGTGAAGGCCGACGGCTTCGTCTACCAATACGGCACGCCCGCCGGCCGCGGTGGACTCGTCCACATCGCGCGGGTCCCGGAACCCCAGATCATGGATCTCGGCGCGTACGAGTACTTCGACGGCGCCAAGTGGATCAAGGGCAATCCCGACGTCGCCAAGCCGATCATGCCGGGCGGGGTCGGCGAATTGTCCGTCGCGTACAACGAGTACCTCGGCCAATACCTCATGCTGACCACCGACCAGTACAACTCCGTGGTCATGCGACGCTCACCGTCGGTCACCGGACCGTGGGGCCCACCGGAGGTGCTCGTCGACACCCGGGAGCTGCCCACCGCGTACGGCGCCTACATCCACCCGTGGTCGTCCGGGCGCGATCTCTACTTCCTCACGACGGTGCACAACAACTACAACGTGCTCCTCATGCGGACCACGCTCACTCCGTAGCCCGCGTACTAGCGTCGGGGCATGGATGCAGCTGCCTGGGACGAACGGTATTCACAGAGCGAACTGGTGTGGGGCGCGCCACCTAACGCCGTCGTGGTCGAGCGGGTCACCTCGCTCCCCCGCGGTCGCGCACTCGATCTCGCGTGCGGGGAGGGCCGCAACGCGCACTGGCTCGCCACCCGCGGCTGGGAGGTGACGGGGCTCGACTACTCGGCCGTGGCCCTCGACAAGGCCCGCCGGGTGGCCGCCGAAGCACCCCGCTCGGTCCGGGAACGGCTCGACTACCGCGTCGCCGACGTCACCGATTCGGACCTCGGCGGCGAGTACGACCTGGTGCTCATGATCTACCTCCATCTCGCCCCCGAGGAGCGTCTGCAGGTTGTGAACCGCGCCATATCTGCGCTGAAACCTGACGGAATCCTCATGATTTTGGGGCATGACACCGTTAACTTGTCGCAGGGAGTCGGGGGTCCTCAGGACCCTGAAATCCTGTACACACCAGACGATTTGGTGAATTCGTTCGACGGGCGGGTTGCCGTCGACGTCGCCGAACGGCGCTTCCGCGAGACGGACGCCGGAACGGCGATCGACGCGCTCGCCGTCGCGCACCGCTCGAGTCTTGGCAGTCAGGTAAATGGGGCGTAATATCGCTGATGTTACCGACGAGTAATAACTTGGGCGGTACTAACGGATAGACCGCACCATCTCACTGGGAGAGACAGAAGACATGGGCCATTACAAGAGCAACGTCCGCGACCTGGAGTTCAACCTCTTCGAGGTACTCGGTCTCGAGCAGCCGCTGAGTGAAGGTGTGTGGGGCGATCTCGACGCCGACACCGTCCGCAACATGCTCAGCGAAGTTGCCCGTCTCGCCGAGGGACCGCTGGGCGAGTCCTTCGCCGACGCCGACCGCAACCCTCCGGTCTTCGACCCCGAGAACCACACCGTCACCCTGCCGGAATCCTTCAAGAAGTCGTTCCGCGCGCTGTGGGACGCCGAGTGGTACCGCATGGGACTCTCCGAGGAGATCGGCGGCGTTCCCGTCCCCCGCTCCGTCGTGTGGGCCATCGGTGAGCTGATCCTCGGCGCCCAGCCGGCCGCACACATGTACCAGGCCGGACCCGCGTTCGCGGACGTGCTGTTCCACAACGGCACCGAAGAGCAGAAGAAGTGGGCCGCCACCTGCGTCGAGCGCGGTTGGGGTGCCACCATGGTCCTCACCGAACCCGACGCCGGCTCCGACGTCGGCGCAGGCCGTACCAAGGCCATCAAGCAGGACGACGGCTCCTGGCACATCGAGGGCGTCAAGCGGTTCATCACGTCCGCCGACTCCGACGACCTGTTCGAGAACATCTTCCACCTGGTCCTTGCCCGCCCCGAGGGCGCAGGCCCCGGCACCAAGGGACTGTCGCTGTTCTTCGTCCCGAAGACGCACTTCAACTTCGAGACCAACGAACTGGGCGAGCGCAACGGCGTCTTCGTCACCAACGTCGAGCACAAGATGGGCCTGAAGGTCTCCGCCACGTGTGAGGTCACCTTCGGCGGCCACGGCATTCCCGCCCAGGGCTGGCTAGTCGGTGAGGTCCACAACGGCATCGCGCAGATGTTCGACGTCATCGAACACGCCCGGATGATGGTCGGCACCAAGGCCATCGCCACCCTGTCCACCGGCTACCTCAACGCCCTCGACTACGCGAAGGAACGCGTCCAGGGCGCAGACCTCACGCAGATGACGGACAAGGCCGCCCCGCGCGTCACCATCACCCACCACCCCGACGTCCGTCGCGCCCTCGCCATGCAGAAGGCGTACGCGGAGGGCCTGCGCGCCGTGTACCTGTACACCGCGGCGCACCAGGACGAGGCGACCGCCAAGCTGGTGTCCGGCGCCGACAAGGACCTCGCGTTCCGCGTCAACGACCTGCTGCTCCCCATCGTCAAGGGTGTCGGCTCCGAGCGGGCGTACCAGTATCTGACGGACAGCCTGCAGACCTTCGGTGGCTCCGGCTTCCTGCAGGACTACCCGATCGAGCAGTACATCCGCGACGCCAAGATCGACTCGCTGTACGAGGGCACCACCGCCATCCAGGCGCAGGACTTCTTCTTCCGCAAGATCGCCCGCGACCGCGGTGTGGCACTCGCCCACGTCGCAGGCGAGGTCAAGAAGTTCATCGACAGCGAGGCAGGCAACGGTCGCCTCAAGGCCGAGCGCGCCCTGCTCGCCACCGCACTCGAGGACGTCCAGACCATGGCCGCCACCCTCACCGGGTACCTCATGGGTGCGCAGGAGCAGCCGTCCGAGCTGTACAAGGTCGGCCTCGGTTCCGTCCGCTTCCTGATGTCCGTCGGCGACCTGCTCATCGGCTGGCAGCTCCTCCGCCAGTCCGAGATCGCGATCAAGGCCCTCGACGAGGGTGCCTCCGACAAGGACAAGGCGTTCTACGAGGGCAAGGTCGCCATCGCGTCCTTCTTCGCGAAGAACGTGCTGCCGGAGCTGACCGCCACCCGCAGCATCGTCGCCAACATCGACAACGACATCATGGAGCTCGACGAAGCAGCGTTCTGATCGGTTTCACACGGCCCGGCGGCTGGGATTCTTCCCGGCCGCCGGGCTTTTTCGTGTCCGGCCCTCTGACCTCTGGCACTCCTTCTCAGTCGACGCACCCCTTTTTCGGCCCCCACAGGCAGTGCGCGAGCCGAGAAAGAGTGCGGGAGTTGTCCACAAGCCCCGGTCCATCCACAGCCGGGTCGCTCGGACCCTTTTCTCGACGCCATCCCGGCGAGAATCGTTCCCATGGAATATGACCCGGGGGCGATGCTGCGGCGTCAGGAGGCGTTGGACCGCGGCTACAGCGACGACGAGATCCGGCGTATGTACACGCGCGGCGAATGGCAGCGCATCAGCCGCGGCGCATACCTCTCCGCGTCGACGTACACGGCGCTCGGCGAGGAGGAACGTCATCGCTTCCTCATCGACTCGACAATTCACGCCGTGTCGGACGACGCGGTGCTGAGTCACCAATCCGCGGCCGTCGTGTACGGGCTGCCACTGTGGAAGACGCCCCTCGACCGCGTACACGTCACCAGAAACCGACGCGGGGGTGGCCGGATCAAGCGGCGGGTCACGGTTCACTGCGCGCCCATCGGAGAGCACGTGGCAGTAGTGGACGGGCATTCGCTGACCCTCCCGGCGCGGACCGTGATCGACCTCGCGAGAACACTGCCGTTCGAGCAGGCCGTCGTGGTGGGTGACGCGGCCGTCCGGAGGTTCGGCATCAGCCGAGAGGACCTGGACGCCGAACTCGCCCGCGCTGCGCGTCGTCACGGCGTCGATGCGGCGCGGAGGGTCGTCCGTTTCGTGAGCGGGCACAGCGAAAGTGTCGGTGAATCGCGAAGCCGGGTGAAGTTGGCGAGTGCCGGGCTCCCCGTCCCGCTCCAGCAAGGCGAGGTGTTCGAACCCGGCGGGCGCCGAATCGGACGCGTCGACTTCCACTTCGACGGCATCGTGCTCGGGGAGTTCGACGGACGCGTCAAGTACGGACGGCTGCTGAAACCCGGGCAATCCCCCGGCGACGCGGTCTTCGCCGAGAAGCAACGCGAGGATGCGCTGCGCGACCTCGGTTTCCAGGTGGTGCGGTGGACCTGGGACGACCTCGAGTCGCCGGAGCTGGTGGCGGAGCGTGTCCGTCGCGCGATCGCGCGTGCCGCGTCGCCACGAGGCTGGGTGACGCAGGCGCCGCTCCCCTCCGCCCAGCGACTTACCGTGCGGGCGCTGTAGTCGCACCCTTTCTCGGTTCGCGCTCATCTTTTCGGGCTCGAAAAGCGGTGCGCGAACCGAGAACGAGTGCGGCTACTCGCCGTCGTTCGGATTCGGCTTCGGGGTCGTGGGTTTCGGGCTTTCCGCGGGGGCGGGCGGGGCCGGTGAGGCGGCGGGGGTGCGCTCGTCGGGTTTGGGTGGGGCCGCGGGTGCCTCACACTTGACGATCGGGACGGGGTCGTACCGGACGGTTCTGGTGTCCCGGGAGATTTCCTGGCCGGTGGCGTGGTCGGAGATCACCCGGGTGTCGCTGGCGGTGAATCCCGGTGCGCCGCTGGAGGCGATGCAGTGATCGCCGGCGGGCAGGGTGACCGTGTCGGGCTCCGTCGGCTTGGTCCGGTTGCCGGTGATCGACTCGACGTCGACCGACTTGGTTCCCCAGAACCGGATGGTCAGGTCCGAGGCGCCGCCGATGGCCTGGATCATCACACCCGTCTTGGCGGTGTTGCGGAACTGCAGGTCGATGGCACCTTCGAAGACGGTGGCCTCGCGCGCCTCGGGGTAACGCGAGATGTAGTACGAGTGCTCGGTGTGCGCGACGTCCTCCATGCCGGCGAAATATGCGGCGTTGTACAGCGTCGTCGCCACCTGGCTCACACCGCCGCCGACGGCGGTGTCCGGGCGGCCGTTGTTGATGATGCCCGACTCCACATATCCCTGAGCCGTGCCCCGCGGGCCGGTGTACCCGTTGAGGGAGAACGTGTCGCCCGGCTTGATCAGCGCCCCGTTGATCTCACTGGCGGCGAGCCGGATGTTGGTACCCGATGCCGCCGAGAAACCGCCGGTCGTGAACTCGCCGATCACTTCCTTCACACCGAGCGCCTGCGCGGCCTCCGTGGTGAGGGCGGGCGGGACGGGCCCGTACACCGCGGCGGTGGTGTGAGAACCGTTGCCGCGCAACAACTCGGGCAGCGTCTCCAACGTCTTGGGCCACTGCACCAGATCGCCGACGACCGCGGGGACGACCGTGGGCGATCCCCCGTCGAGCGTGATCGTCGCGTCCTTGGGCACGATCTCCGTCGAGACGAGTTGCGGCGCCAGGATGCCGGTCGCAGCCTCGATGTTGTAGGTGGGCCTCAACCCGCCGTTGCCGTCCGGTTCGAAGCCGACGATCGCACCGATCTGCTGCCGCGCCGCGGTCGCGACCTTGCCGTCGCGACCGGTGACCACCAGATCGGCGGAGGCAGCGGGCGTCGCCACCTCGTCGAGCGCCCTCTGGACGCCTTCCTTCGTCACCGTCACGGGCACGACGTCGACGGGCAGTTCCACCGGCCGGCCGAACGCCCATTCCTCGGTCAACGCCGCCTCGGCGCCCTCACCGTTCAGGTTCTGCCCGGTCGACGGGTCCACCGGCACCGGGGTCGGGCCCTCGAACACGACGGTCCCCTCGCGGGACGCACGATCGGTCTCACCGCGAAGACCGTCGACGGCGGAGGCCAGCGCGGCCTCGTCGCGAGTCGACACCACACCGATCTCGTCGGTCGTGAAGAACGAGGTGAGCCTCGTGAACGGGTTGAGCGGCTGCGAATGGGCCCGGTCGAGCGTGGCCTCCCAGTCGACACCGAGCCCGGCGGCCGACGGAACGAGTTGCGTCGACACGTCGCCGGCCGTCACCGTCAGCGGCTGATCGACGCGTGGGCCGACCTGCGCCTGCAACGTGGCCTCCGCCTCCTCGCGGGACGAACCGCCCACGTCGACGCCGGCCACGGTCACCCCGCGCGGGACCTTCCCGGAAGACACCGCGAGGTCCGCGGCGTAGGCGATGCCGATCAGGGCGATCACACCGCCGGTGACTGCTGCGATCTTCACCCAGGGAGCACGCGACGGAGCGGTCTGTTCTGCGGACGGCTCGGCGGGCGGGGAAGGTTCCGGTGCCGGCTGCGGCGGGACCTGCGCCGCGGCGGCCGGAGCCACCACGGTCGGGTCGTCGGCCGGTGGGGTGTACGCCTGCGTCGGCCCGGGAACGGGACCCGGCGGAATCGCGGGGATCACCTGAGTGACGTCCTCGTTCGCCGGCGGCTCCACCCACAACGGCGCGTCGGGAGCCTGCTCCTCGGAGCGTTCCCCCAGGTCACCGAGGTTCAGCTGCGTTGTCGGGGCATCGTCGGCACTCGGCTGTTGCGCCGGAGCCTCGGGAACGGAAGCGTCGGGAGCCGGAGCCTCGTCCGGTTCCGGAGCGGGCGGATCGGCCACGGTCTCGGGTTCGACACTCTCGGGCGTCGCGGAAGGGTCCGGCGTCGACCGTTCGGGTGCCTTGCTCCCCTTGTCGCCGTCTTCGTCGTTCACCGTGGCCCTCTCACCGAGTTGTCCTTCGTGCGGGCCTCAGCTTGCCGTCGGTGCTCGTTGCATTTCAAGCGCGATCCGATCCGAGCGAGGCCTGGTCGAGACCCCCACGTCAGCGTACCGGCCGCCGGAAATGCAAGAGCCCCGCGCTGCTGCCAGGTCGGGGGTCAGGCAGCAACACGGGGCTGACAGGGATATCGCCAGCTAATCTCCAGCGTTACACCTGTCGGAAAAGATTTCGGGGATCCGGCCACCCCTCGTTGCCGGATCCCCGCTCGCACTGCGCGCACGCTGGCCTTTCCGGTCTCCCAGCTACCGGAAAGGCCAGTCGGATCACGCCTCTATGATTGCCGTCACACCCTGGCCGCCGGCGGCGCAAATCGAGATCAGGCCGCGGCCCGAGCCCTTCTCCGCCAGCATCTTGGCGAGCGAGGCGACGATGCGGCCGCCGGTCGCGGCGAACGGGTGGCCCGCCGCCAGCGAGGACCCGTTGACGTTCAGCTTGCTGCGGTCGATGGACCCCAGAGCACCGTCGAGACCCAGGCGTTCCTTGCAGTACTCGTCCGATTCGAACGCCTGCAGCGTCGCCAGCACGACGGATGCGAACGCCTCGTGGATCTCGTAGTAGTCGAAATCCTGCAGGGTGAGGCCGTTGCGGGCCAGCAGGCGCGGGATGGCGTACGTCGGAGCCATCAGGAGCCCGTCCTTGCCGTGGATGTAGTCGACGGCCGCGGTCTCGGAGTCGACGAGATGCGCGAGCACCGGAAGCTTGCGCTCGGCGGCCCATTCGTCGGTGGACAGCAGGACCGCGGACGCGCCGTCGGTGAGCGGGGTGGAGTTACCCGCCGTCATCGTGGCGTCGCCCGCCTTCACCCCGAAGACCGGCCTGAGCTTGGCCAGCTTCTCGGCGCTGGAGTCGGGCCGCAGGTTGTCGTCGCGGGTGAGCCCGAGGAACGGCGTCACCAGGTCGTCGAAGAATCCGCGGTCGTAGGCGGCGGCCATGTTCTGGTGGCTGGCAGCGGCCAGTTCGTCCTGGTCCTCGCGGCGGACGCCGAATTCCTTCGCCGTGATCGCGGCGTGCTCGCCCATGGACAGCCCGGTGCGGGGCTCGCCGTTGCGGGGGATCTCGATGCCGAGCATGGACGGGCGGACGTTGCCGAGGAGCTTGATGCGGTCGCCGGTGCTCTTCGCGCGGTTCAGCGACAGCAGGAACTCGCGGAGTTCGTCGTTGACGCCGATCGGCGCGTCCGACGTGGTGTCGACGCCGCCGCCGACGCCCGCGTCGATGCGGCCGGCCGCGATCGCGTCACCGACGGCGACGATCGACTGCAGTCCGGTGCCGCACGCCTGCTGCAGGTCGAACGCCGGGGTGTACGGGCTCAGGGCGCTGCCGAGGACGCATTCGCGCATCAGGTTGAAGTCGCGGCTGTGCTTGAGCACGGCGCCGCCTGCGACGAGGCCCAGCTTCTCGCCCTGGAGGTTGAAGCGGCTCACCAGTCCGTCGAGGGTGGCGGTGAACATGTCCTGGTTGGACGCCTGCGCGTACTTCCGGTCGGAGCGGGCGAACGGAATGCGGTTTCCGCCGACGATCGCGACGGGACGCTGCTGCTTTCCGCCTGGCTTCGGCGCCGCTGCGGAGTTCGAATTGGTGCGAGCTTTGCTGGTCACTGACGTCTCCAAGGATCTGGTGCGATTACCTGTTGGCTACTATTCTTACTCAGGAGTAAGTTACTTGTCGACACCGCACTTCACCCGGTGCTCGGTGACTGACCGCCAAACGACGACAGAAGGTAGGACCGTGGCAGCCAGCAAGGGAGCTCCCGACCTCTATTCCCAGTTCCTCTCATCCGCACCCGGCGCGTTCATCGCCGCGAAAGCAGGACTGCCGCGACCCGAGAACCTGCGGCGATACAAGCACGGCGAACCGCCGCTCGCCGGTCCGGTCCTGATCGGCGGCAAGGGCCGTCTCGTCGAGCCGTTGCGCGAACTGCTGTCCGACTACCCCGCTGCGGGAGCGGGTGACGACAGCTACGGCGCATTGGTGTTCGACGCCACAGGCATCGGTTCGGTCACCGAGCTCGAGCAGCTGTTCGAGTTCTTCCAGCCGGTCGTCCGCAACCTCGCGCCGTCCGCGCGGGTCGTCGTCATCGGCACCACCCCCGAAGAGACGTCCGGCGTCGACGAGCACATCGCCCAGCGCGCGCTCGAGGGCTTCACCCGCAGCGTCGGCAAGGAGGTCAAGCGCGGCGCCACGGCTCAGCTCGTCTACGTCTCGCCGAAGGCGTCCGCCGGCCTGTCGGGTCTCGAATCCACGCTGCGCTTCCTGCTGTCGGCCAAGTCCGCGTTCGTCAGCGGCCAGGTCATCCGTGTCGGCGCCGAGGATTCCGTCGCACCCGCCGACTGGGACAAGCCGCTCGACGGGAAGGTCGCCATCGTCACCGGTGCGGCCCGCGGCATCGGCGCGACCATCGCCGAGGTCCTCTCCCGCGACGGCGCGCACGTCATCTGCGCCGACATTCCGGCCGCCGGTGAGGCGCTGTCGGAGACGGCCAACAAGGTCGGCGGCACGTCCCTCGCCCTGGACGTGACCGCGGACGACGCGGCCGACAAGCTCGCCGAGTTCGTCCTCGAACGGCACGGCGGCGCGGACATCATCGTCCACAACGCAGGCATCACCCGCGACAAGACCCTCGCCAACATGGACGAGGGCCGCTGGAATATGGTGATCGGCGTCAACCTTCTTGCGCCGCAGCGCATCACCGATGTCCTCGTCGCGAAGGGCGCCCTGAAGGAAGGCGGCCGCGTCATCGACGTGTCCTCCATCGCCGGCATCGCGGGCAACCGGGGCCAGACCAACTACGGCACCTCCAAAGCCGGTGTCATCGGGCTCGTGCAGGCCTCCGCACCGTTGCTCGCGACGAAGAAGATCACGATCAACGCCGTCGCACCGGGCTTCATCGAGACGGCGATGACCGCGGCGATCCCCTTCGCCACCCGCGAGGCCGGACGTCGCATGAGCTCCCTGCTGCAGGGCGGCGAGACCGTCGACGTCGCCGAGACCGTCGCCTACTTCGCGAGCCCCGCGTCCAACGCCGTCACCGGGCAGATCGTCCGTGTCTGCGGCCAGAGCCTGCTGGGCGCCTGATGTCCGGGAAGGTCGTGCAACTCACGGAGAAGCCGGGCACGCTCGACATCTACACCCGTGCCGTGCGCAGCGCGCTGCCGGTCATCGGCGCGAGCGGGCACAGCGCCCCGGACACGACGCTGGTCCTGAACGGGGTGCGGGTGGACCCCGACAACCTGGCGGCGTACGACCGGGTGACCGGGCTGCGGTTCGGCGACCACCTGCCGCTCACGTACCCGTTCACGCTGGTGTTCCCGGTCGTGATGAAGCTGATGGTGTCCGACGGTTTCCCCTTCCCCGCCATCGGTTCCGTGCATGCGGAGAACGTCATCGAGCAGTTCCGTCCCATCTCGGTGATCGAGCCCCTGGACGTGTCGGTGCACGCGGAGAATCTGCGCGAGCACCGCAAGGGACTCCTGATCGACGTGATCAGCGAGATCAGGGTCGGACGCGAATTGGTGTGGAAGCAGACGTCGACGTTCCTGCGTCAGCAGAAGACGTCGCTGTCCGGTCAGCCGGGCCCCGAGCCCAAGGCCGAGGAGGAGCCGCCGCGTCCGCTGCGGACACTGCGGGTCGATCAGAAGACGATCGGCAAGTACGCCGCGGTCTCCGGTGACCGGAACCCGATTCACGTGTCGACGTTGGGCGCCAAGGCTTTCGGATTCCCCAGGACCATTGCGCACGGCATGTGGAGTGCGGCCGCCGTCCTCGGGACGGTCGAGGGCCGGATCCCGGACGCCGTCACGTACAGCGTGCGCTTCGGCAAGCCGATCCTGCTGCCGTCCACGCTGAACGTGTACGCCGATCAGACCGGCGACGGCTGGGATCTGTCGATCAAGCACCCGAAGAAGGGGTACCCGCACCTCACCGCGACGCTGCGCTGACGGGGACGAACGGGACGTTCGTTCGATCTGATCGAACGTCCCGTTCACTCCGGCTTCTTCTTACCCGCGAGACCGCGCCACGCCAGGGATTCCAGCAGATCGGCGGCGGCGTCGACCTCGATCTCGCCGCCGGCGACGCGGTCGGCCACAGCCTCACCCGCACCGACCAGGGCGATGGCGATCAGTTCGAAATCCTGCCCCGGCTCCGGATCCTTGGTGCTGGACTCGAGCAGGTGCGCGGTCAGCTCGATCAGCCGGTCGCGGCTCGATTGCACCGACCCCACGAACGCCTGCTGCCCCATCGCCTGGCGATACAGCACCATCCACGACTTGCGGTGCTTGCCCACGAACCCGAGAAACCCCTCGAGGGCCCGGCGCAGCTGTTCGCGCGGGCTCAGCCCCGGATCGCCCGCCGGAGCGAGCGCCTCGACGAAGCGCAGACCTTCCCGCTGGATGCATGCCGCGAACAGTTCGTCCTTGGAGCCGTAGTACAGGTACAGCATCGGCTTGGAGATTTCCGCCTTGGCCGCGATCGCGTCCATGGACGTCTCGTGAAAACCTCTGTCGGAGAAGACGTCGACAGCAGCGTCGAGCATCTGCTGCTCGCGCACTGCGCGCGGCAGTCGCTTGGTGCCGCCGGCCATTCGTCCTCCATCATCGTCGAACCCGCTATCTTACTCTACGGTAATAAAGCGGGCCCGACCGGCGGACGAGAAGAATACCAGCACCCTGTCGCGGACCGCGCACTAGCAGGCCAGCACGCCCTTGGCTCGTGCGACGGTCAGCACCGCCTCGTCGACACGCTGCTGCGGCAGCTTGCCCGAGGCCACAACGCTTTCGAGGTGATCGAGGACCCGCGGGACGTCGTCGGTGGTGAGCCACAACGCGACGTCGACACCGGATTCCAGCGCGGTCTCGACGGCGACCGTGATGTCGTAGCGGTCGGTGATCGCCTGCATGCCGCTGAGGTCGTCGGTGAAGATCGGGCCGGTGAACGGCGGAGCGCCGTATCCGGTGCCGCCGCGCAGCAGCGCCACGGCGTCGGGGCTGATGCTGGCGGGGATCCCGGGGGCGGTCAGACCCGGCACCTCGAGGTGGCCGAGCATGACGCCGACACCCGTGGACACCAGGTTCCGGAACGGGACGAGGTCCTTCGTCTGCAACTGCTCGAGCGGCGGGGTGGTGACGGCCCCGGTGTGCGAGTCGCCGGACGCCGATCCGTGGCCGGGGAAGTGCTTGATGACGGGCAGGATTCCCGCATCCCGCATCCCGCGCGCGTATGCGTCGGCGTAGCGGGTGACGACGGCGGGATCGTCGGAGTAGGAGCGGTCGCCGATGACGCTGTCGTCGGGCTGGCTGCTCACGTCCACGTCGGGGGCGAAGTTCACGGTGACACCGAGGTCCTTCAGTCCGCGACCGCGCTCGAGCGCCATCTGATACGTCTGCTCCTCCGTCATCGTGGCCGCGGTCTGCCGGGCGGACGGATCGGCTCCGAGCAGGTTCTCGACACGCGACACGCGCCCACCCTCCTCGTCGATCGTCACCATCAGGGGCAGCGACGACGCCGACGCCACCTGGGGAATCTCACGGTTCGCGAGCATGGCCTCGTCGGTCCAGCTCCCGACGAAAATGCCGCCGATCTGCTCGTCGCGGACCACCTGAGCCGCATCCGCGGTGCCGGTCACTCCCACGTTCAACAGCTGAGCGAGCTTGCGCCGCAACGGCAACGACTGCAGGAACTCCGTCTCACACGACGCCGGTGCGGCCGCGGGCGCTGCGGTGCCGGTGTGCGACGCCGGCTCGACCGAGGACGGCGACGGCGACGGTGTCGCCGACGACGATTCCGCGACCGTCTCGCCACCACCCGACGAACATCCGGCGACGAGGCCGGTACAGGCAGCGAGCGCGAGTGCATACTTGATCCGCATGGGTTCGACGGTAGCCCAGTTCGCCACCGGCGCCCCCGTGGCAGGCCCCGAATCGGCGACCGCTGCCGCCCGTCTTGGTAATCTGGATACAGAGGAAACCCGTACTCAGGAGGTCGTAGTGCCCGGTGGTTTGATGTTGATCGCCTACGACGGATCCGACAACGCCAAGCGTGCGGTGGAGTGCGCAGGTCGCTTCCTCGCCTCCAATCGCGCTGTGCTGGTGACGGTGTGGGAGCCGATGGTCCGTCAGGCCGCGCGCATGTCAGGCCTGTCCGGTGTGATGCAACCCGAGTGGGTGCCCGACGAGGAGACCGAGGACGTCGCATTCTCCGACGCCAAGGTCACCAACGAAGAGGGCGTCCAGCTCGCCGAGGCCGCCGGGCTCGCCACCGAGGGTCGCTGCATCGAGTGCACCAGCACGATCTGGACGGCCATCGTGGAGACGTCCGACGAACTCGCGGTCGACATCATCGTCACCGGAACCCGCGGCACCACCGGTCTGCGGTCGTTGCTGCAGAGCAGCGTCGCCGACCACGTGTTGCGCCACAGCCACCGCCCGGTGCTGATCGTGCCTCCCGGGAAGTAGTCCGGACGCCCGACTACTGTCGGGTGACCATGGACGGCTTCCTTCTCTCCCGCGCCGACCGGACGCTGCGTACGTCCGGTGTGCGGCACGGGTACGACACCGCGGCAGCCGCTGTCACGGCCCTCGCGAACGGTGACACCGAACTGATCGTCGGAGCGCTGCCGTTCGATCCCGAACGTCCCGCCGCGCTGACCGCCCCGGAGTCGTGGGAGTTCACGGACGGCCCGTGGCGGCCCGGCAGCGTTCCCGACCTCCCGTCCGTACACCTCACGCGGGAAATCCCCGACCCCGCCGAGCACGTGGCCCGGGTGCGGTCCCTCGTCGACCGGCTGCGCGAGGGAACGCTCGGCAAGGTGGTGGCCGCCCGCAGCGTCACCCTCCGCGCGGACACCCCCATCTCCGCAGAAGCATTGGCCGCGAGAATGATTCACCAGAATCCCACCGCCAACGGGTTCGCCGTCGACCTCTCCGCGGCCGGCGAGAGCTTCCGCGGACGCAGCCTCGTCGGCGCCAGCCCCGAAGTGCTGCTCAGCCGACGCGGGCGACGCGTCACCTGCCGTCCCCTCGCCGGAACAGCCCCGCGTCGCGCCAATCCGGAGGCCGACGAGAAGGAAGGTCGCGGCCTCGTGGAGTCGACGAAGAACCTGGCCGAGCACGCGTTCGTCACGGCCTGGATCAGGGAGGTCCTGGCGCCGCTCTGCACCGAGCTGACCGTCCCGGATTCCCCGGTCCTGACCAGCACGCACGAGGTGTGGCATCTCGCGACCCCCATCGAAGGAGTGCTGCGCGACCCGTCGACCAGCGCTTTGAGCCTGGCCGCCCTGCTGCACCCGACCCCCGCCGTGTGCGGCACCCCCACCGACCTCGCCCTCGCGACCATCCGGGACGTCGAGGAGGATCGGCGGTTCTACGGCGGCGCCGTCGGATGGTGCGACGGCGACGGCGACGGCGACTGGGTGGTGGCCATCCGCTGCGCCGAGATCGCCGCGGACGGACTCGAGGCACTGGCGACGGCGGGCGGGGGCATCGTCGCCGAGTCCGACCCGGAGTCCGAACTCGACGAGACGACCACCAAACTGCGCACGCTGCTCCGGGCGCTCGGAGTGCAGCAAAGCCCGTGAACTGCTGAAACAGTGGCCCACGAGCACCAATCAGCAGTTCGGCGGCCCGCGGGTGATACCTTGACCCGAGCAATTCGTACGCGGGAGTAGCCGTGTGCGTCGATGGCACGACGGTGGGAGATGTCTGATGGGGAAGTTCCTTGTGCCCGGTGTGGTCAGCGCCGTGGTCGGTGTCGCTCTCGGCACCGTGGCGACGCTCGGCATCACCGCAGCCGCACAGGACAACACGCGTCCCGAGATCGACCGCAGCGGCAACGCGGATTCCTCGCTCCTGAACCAGGTTGAGTACGGCAGCCGCTGAGAGCGCCGCCTCAACAAGTTCCCGCACTTCCCCCGAGTCGGCGGCCATGTCGTCCATGGCGCCCTCGGCGGAGCCTCTGTCACGGCGGTGGCTGTTCGGCGCCTCTGTCGTAGCGTTTCTTCTCGCGTTCCTCCAAACCCCCGGCCGGCTCGCCGCTGACACCAAGTACGACCTGTCCCAGAATCCGATCGGATTCCTGGAACGGGCCGCGCATCAGTGGAGCAGCCAGGCCCCCATGGGCCAGGTGCAGAACCAGGCCTACGGTTACTTCTTCCCGCACGGCGCGTTCTTCGCGCTCGGCGACGTCCTGAGCGTCCCGCCATGGATCACCCAAAGAATCTGGTGGGCCCTGCTCCTCGTCGCCGGCTTCTGGGGCGTCGTCCGTCTCGCCGAAGCACTCGGCGTCGGCAGCCGCTCGTCCCGGATCATCGCCGGTGTCGCGTTCGCGTTCTCCCCCCGTGTCCTCACCACCCTGGGTTCGATCTCGTCGGAAACCCTCCCGATGATGCTGGCGCCGTGGGTCCTTCTGCCCGTGGTCGTCGCCCTCTCCCACGTGAGTGGCAAGGCGTCCCGGGACACACGGTGGCACTCACCTGCACGGTTGGCGGCCCAGTCGGCGCTGGCCGTCGCGTTGATGGGTGCGGTCAACGCCGTCGCGACCGTAGCCGCGTGCCTCGTCGCAGGCCTGTGGTGGATCGCGCACCGGCCCAACCGTCGGTGGTGGGTGTTCACCGCGTGGTGGTTCCCGTTCCTGACGCTGGCCACGTTGTGGTGGATCGTGCCGCTGCTGCTGCTCGGCAAGGTGAGCCCGCCGTTCCTCGACTACATCGAATCGTCCGGGGTGACCACGCAATGGACGTCCCTCGCCGAGATCCTCCGCGGCACCGACAGCTGGACGCCGTTCGTCTCCCCCGAGCGCATCGCAGGCGCGGTCCTCGTCACCCAGCCCGCCGCGGTCGCGGCGACCGGCCTGATCGCCGCCGCCGGTCTCGCCGGACTGTGCATGCGGTCGATGCCGGCCCGCGGGCGCCTCACTCTGATCCTGTTCGTCGGCGTCGCCGGACTCGCGGCCGGGTACATCGGGGAATTGGGCTCCCCGTTCGCCGAGCAGGTGCGACTGTTTCTCGACTCCACCGGGGCACCCCTCCGGAACGTGCACAAACTCGAGCCGCTCGTTCGACTGCCCCTCGTGCTCGGGCTGGCGCACCTGCTGGCGAAGGTGCCGCTGCCCGGTTCCGTGCCGGTCGCCCGGTGGCGCAGCGCGTTCGCGCACCCCGAGCGCGAACCGATGGTCGCGGTGACCAGCCTGGTGCTGGTCGCCCTCACCCTGGCGACGTCGCTGGCGTGGACGGGCAAGCTGGCACCGCGGGGCACGTACTCCGAGGTCCCCGACTACTGGCAGCAGGCCGCCTCGTGGCTGGAGGACAACGCCGGGGGCGCCAGCCCCGACGGTTCCGACGCGGAGCGGGCGCTCGTGGTGCCGGGCGCACCGTTCGGCAGCCAGCTCTGGGGTCTGACCCGCGACGAGCCGATGCAGGCGCTGGCGTCCACGCCGTGGGCGTCCCGCGACGCCGTCCCGCTGACACCGCCCGGCACGATCCGGGCCATGGACTCGATCCAGCGGCTGATCACGGACGGCCGCCCCTCGGACGGCATGGCGCAGACCCTGCTCGGGCAGGGCATCCACTATCTCGTGCTCCGCAACGACCTCGACCCCGAGACGTCGCGGTCGACGCGCCCGCTGCTCGCGCACCAGGCGGTCACCGGCTCGCCCGGATTCACGCAGGTCGCGGAGTTCGGCGAGGACATCGGTCCCGGTGACGTCGACGGCCTGGTGATCGACAGCGACCTGCGTCCCCGGTACCCGGCGATCGAGATCTTCGAGGTGTCGATGCCGGACGGCTCGCCGACGACGAGCGGGCCGTACACCGCGACCCTCGACGGCATCCCCCGGGTGCAGGGCGGGCCGGAATCGCTGCAACGCCTGCGGGAGAACGGCGCCCTGCCCGGAGCCGGACCGGTGTTGCTGGCCGCGGACGCGAAGCGCGCCGGACTGCCGGTCGACGACGTCACCGTCACGGACACGCCCCGGAACCGGGAAACCGACTACGGCCAGGTCGACAATCACAGTTCGGCGCTGCGCACCCCGGACGACGCGCGCCGCACGTTCAATCTCGTCCCCGACTATCCGGTGGCGGACACCCCGCTCGTGGAGGGGCAATGGGAGGGCGCGACGCTGAGCGTGTCGAGTGCGGCGTCCGACGCCACGCAACTCGGCGGCACCTCCCCCGCCAGCAGCGCCGCCGCGACCGTCGACGGCGACCCGGCGACGGGCTGGTTCAGCAACGGCATCGAGCGGGCGCTGGGCCAGTGGCTCCAGATCGACTTCGACACCCCGCTCACCAGCTCACTGCTGCACATCACGACGAGCCCGGCCGCGATCGGCGCCCCCGTCCGCTGGATGGAGGTGTCGACGCCCAACGGCAGCACCGCCGTGAAGGTGGACGCCCCGGGCAAACCGATCGCCGTGTCCGTCCCCGGCGGCGTCACCCCGTGGGTGCGGATCACCGCTACTCGAACCGAGAACGGTTCCGCGGGAACACAGTTCGGCATCAGCGAGGTGTCGGTCGAGGACTTCTCCCAGCGTGACGCCCCGGTCACCGTGCCGATCCGGTACCGCACGATGTTGCCTCCCACCCCCGAGGGCGCGTCCGTCTCGGGCTGGGATCTCAGCCAGGAACTCCCCGGCCGCAACTCGTGCGCCGAGTCCCCGGACCGGGCGCGGTGCAGCAACGCCTTCGTCCTGCCGCCCGAGGAGGTCGGCACGTTCGAGCGAACGTTGTCGGTGCCCGAACCCACCGCGGTCACGCCGCAACTGATGCTGCGCGCACGTCACGGCGCACCGCTGGAAGAGCTTCTCACGCAAAGGGATCGGCCGTCCGCCCACGGGACCAGCAACATCACCGACCTTCGCGGGTCGGCGTTCGCCGCCACCGACAACGATCCGCGCACCAGTTGGTCGGCGAAGCAGGACACCACCGGCGGCAAGGGCGCGAAACCGACCCTCACGATCGACCTTCCCGAACCCACGCTGGTCACCGGCCTGCAACTGACACCCAGCCTGGGTGCCGTGCCCACCGCCCCCGACCGGGTCGCCGTCGACCTCGGTAACGGACCGCAGGTGCGCGACGTCGACGAGGACGACGGGACCGTCACGGTCGAACCCCGGGTGACCGACCGGATCGTACTCAGCCTCGTGTCCTGGAAGAGCACCCTTGATCAGAACGCGCTGGGATTCGCGCAACTGCAGCCCGCGGGCCTCGCCGAGGTCGGGGTGCTGGGCGAGGACGGTGTCCTGCTGCCCGGGTCGGGTCCGGCCGAAGACGCCGGCGCCCGCGAGGTGACGGTGCCCTGCGAGGAGGGACCGGTCGTGTCGATCGGCGGGCAGCCGGTGCGCACGAGCGTCACGGCAACCGTCGGGCAAGTACTCTCCGGTGGCCCGGTTCCCGCGACCCTCTGCGACACGGCCGGCCCCGTTCCGCTGGGAGCCGGATCCCAGGACGTGACCGTCGACCCGGGGTCGGCGTTCTTCGTCGACAGTCTCCGCCTCGACGCCGGACCGCAGGCCCAGGCCGTTCCGACGGAGCAGGTGTCGACCACCGCGTGGACGGAGAACCATCGGGAACTCACGGTGCCGCGCTCGGACACGGAGCGGGTCGTCGTCGTCCCCGAGAGCACCAACGTCGGCTGGGTGGCCACCGCACCGGACGGGAGCGAGCTGACTCCGATCGTCGTGGACGGCTGGCAGCAGGGGTGGATCCTGCCCGCGGGAACCGAGGGGACGGTGACCCTCGACTTCCCCACCGACCACTGGTACCGCCTGGGGATCTTCGGCGGTCTGCTGCTGCTGATTCCGCTGATCGCCGCCGCATTGTGGCCGCGCCGCGGACGCGATCGCGATCCCGGCCCGGCACCCCGGACCTGGGGCAGCGCGACGGTCGGGTGGCTGGGAATCCTCGCTGCCGCCACCGTGATCGGCGGTCCCGTCGGCGCGGCGACGACGGTCGTGGTGACGCTGCTGGCCGTGACCCTCGTCCGGCTACGCGGAACCGCCACCGCCGCGCGCGTGCTGGTGGGTGTCGCCGGAGCATCGACGATGCTCGGCATGGCGATGCTCTCCACCGGCCCGTGGCGCGCGCCCGGCGGGTACGTGGGGCACTCGTTCCTCGTTCAGTTCCCGCTGCTGCTGGCGCTCGTCGCCACCGGGCTGGCCGTGCTGCCACTCGGACGGTCGGCGCTCCTGGCGCGCGCCTCCCAGCGCTTGACGGCGCGACGAGCGGGTTCCTCCACCAACGCGTAGCTGGCCGACGCGACCGCGACGCTCATCACCGTCGTCAGGAAGAGGATGTAGACGAAGTGGCCGGTGAACGGAACGAGCCCGAACACCGGAAAGACGATCGACAGCACCGCGAGGTGCCAGATGAAGATGCCGTACGACCAGCGGCCCACGGCGAGAGCGAGCGGACTCGCGAGGTAGCGGTGGGTGGACGTGTCGGACAGCACCAGCGGGGCCATCAGCGCGAAGCTGATGACGGCGCCGAGCGCCATCTTGACGGCGTACTGCCACGGTTCGGGACGCACCAGCCCCTCCGGGCCGGCGAGGTCGGTCGCGGTGAGCGTGAATGCCACTGCGGCGACGAGAAACATCCGGACGCGATGATGCGCCCAGCGGTGCATCCGGCCGGGCGGACTCACCGCCAGTTCGGCGAGCAACATCCCGGCTCCGAACCAGGGCAGGTACCCGGGCAGCCAGTTGTCGTGATGAATGCCACCCGGCGTCGACACCGGGACGAATGCCCACGTCAGACTCACCGCGATCAACGCGAGAATCGCCGGAACCCGCAGCCGCGCAGCCGGACCCCGCAACCGGACCAGCGCGAACGCCAGCAACGGAAGCACCAGGTAGAAGGCCACCTCCACCGACAGGCTCCACATCTGGGTCAGACCGTCGGTGAGCGTGAGGGGCACGAACACCTGCACGAGACCGAGATTCGCCCACCACGTGCGGTAACTCGCGTTCGCGGTGGGCAGGAACGTCAACACCACCGCCACGGCGACCCAGTACGCGGGCAGGATGCGCGTCGCCCGCGAGATCCAGTACCGGACGATTCCCTGGGCGGGGCCCATCCCCCGCGCCGCCCCGGCATGGCTGCGCCACAACAGGAATCCGGACAGCGCGAAGAAGACCGCCACCGCCAGATCGAATCGTCCCCAGATGCGCCCGAGAACGGGCACGTGCGTCGCACCGGTCTGGAACGCGACGTGCGTCACGAGCACCCCCAGCGCCGCGAGACCGCGCATTCCCTCGAGTGCGGGAATGAAACTGCGCGGCGGTGCGGTCGTGCTCGTAGTGGTGGCCGAGGTGCTCATCACCAACAGTGTGCCTGGTCCGGGGGCTGTGACGGAAAACTCCGTTCGAGTCACTTCGCTGGCGAACGGCCGATGCGTTTACTATCCGATGGGGCAAATGCGCATTCGAGACTGTTAGTGTTTTGCCTCACGTGGTGTCGATGTGGGCTCCATGCGATCCGTGCAGCCGTGCTGCCGGTGGGGGAATCTCAATCGACAGAATTGGGTTAGGAGAGAAAGCATGGCGGAGCGCTCAGGGCCGAGCCGGATACTTGCTTGCATTCTGGTGGGCCTCGGTGCCTTCCTCTTGGCCGTCGCTATTCTCATTCCCACCTACACGGTGGGCAAATTGGAGAAGACGCCCTTGGACCTCGAAGTGACCACGATCGCCGAAGGTTCCGGCAGCGTGCTCAACTCGCAGGCTCTTCTCGCAGGCAAGGCCGAAGTCAACACGAACGTTCCACTGGTGTCACAGCGCTACGTCACCACCGAAGACCCCGCGGACGCGGACGTCGTCACTCTCCAGGCGGGGCAGACGCTGCGGCGCACCGACAAGCAGGGCGACACCGGACTGCTGTCCGCGATCGTCGACCGCAACACCGTCGACCGCAAGACGTCGATGCCGACCAACGACCCGGTGGGCACCATCCAGACGCAGCCCAACCAGCCTGCCGAGGAAGTTTCGCGCGACGGACTGCAGTACAAGTTCCCGTTCAACTCGGAGAAGCAGAGCTACCCCTACTTCGACCTGAACGCGCGCGCCACCCAGGACATCAACTTCGTCGAGGAGACGGAGATCAACGGCCTGAAGGTGTACCACTACAACCAGACGATCGACCCGGTCGACCTGTCGAAGGTGGTCAGCTCGCCCACCAACAAGCTGACGCTGCCCGCCGAGGCGTGGGGCGTCCCCGGCGGCACCCTCCCCGTCACGATGACCCGCTGGTACACCAACGTGCGCGACCTGTGGGTCGAGCCCGAGACCGGTGTCGTCGTCAAGGGCCAGGAGCAGCTGCACCAGTACTACGCCCGCAACAAGGACAAGCCGGAGATCGACGTCCTGAAGGTGGAACTGCCCTTCAACGAGCAGACCATCGAATACCAGGTCCAGCAGGCCAAGGACGGCATGGACAAGATCAGCACGTTCGGTCGCACCGTGCCGATCATCGCCGGCATCCTCGGTGTCATCGCGCTGATCGCAGGTCTCGTCCTGGGTCTGCGCGGAGGCAAGGGCAGGCAGCCCGCGCACACCGCCGGCGACGACTACCCGCCGAGCGACGGTGGCCGTCACGTCGACCTGGACAAGTCGGAGGCTCCCACCGAGCAGCACGACTGGACCACGGACAAGACGGAAGAGATTCCCGTGCAAGATCCGCGCCGGTACGACGAGCGTTAGAGCAGTACGGCCGGACGCCACGTAGTCCGGTGCGAAGGGGACCTCGGTAGTGCACCGAGGTCCCCCTCGTCGTTTCCGGGGGCGGACTGCGCCGGTGTCACAGGCAGCTCGTCGGACCGAACGGATGTCACATCGGGCGCGGGGCATCACGCCGCGCGCTGCGCACGGCGAGGACGCTGACGACCAGCGCGGTGCTCGACGCGACCGTCACGGCGACGGCGATGAACTGCCCGATCGTGGAGGCGAGGGTCAGCATCGCGGTCATCTCGACGGCGAAGCCGATCCAGGCGATCACAGCGAGGTGCGTCCGCTCCCCCGCGATGGCGGACAGCAGGGCGCCCTGCAGGACGGCCAGGCAGGCACCGTGGAGCGCGAACAGCCAGAGCAGCGACTGGACGGGCCGATACGCGTCGCCGACGAGGAGCGGGACGAGCGGGGCGGCCACCGCGACGCCTGCCACGAGGACCGCCCCGAGTCCGACGAGGACGGCGAGCGCCGACCGGATCGCCTGCGCGGAGTGCGCGGGATTCGCCATCCGCGGATAGAGCACCACCCCGACGGCCTGCGGTAGCCAGAACGCGGCCTTGGTGGCGACAGCGCCCAGCGCGTACAGGCCGGCGTCGTCGTTGCTGAGCACGATCCGGGCGATCACCAGGTCCATCGACGACAACGCGATCAGCGCCAACTGCACCTGCGACGCCTTCAGCACAGCCCCGACGCCGATCCGGGTGCTCGACTCCCCGGTGATCCCGGAATCGGCGAACAGGCGCGCACACAGGGCCACCAGCCCGGTGCCGACCGCGCTGGCGGCGAGGGCGAGCCCCGGCCCGGCGCCGACGGCCAGCACCACGACCGCGGGAACGACCTTCGCGACACCGGCTGCCGCGAGGACGACGCTGAGCGGGCCGAACCGTGCCGCGCCCTGCAGCAGTCCCTGTTCGGTGGCGAGCAGGACCAGGACGGGCGCCGTGATCAGCGCCGAGAACGTGGCGAGCACGCCGGTGTCGAGGGCCCAGGACACGAGGGGTGCGAGCAGCATCGCCGCGACCGCGACGATCACCGCGCAGCGGTACCCCAGCACCCGGACCGCGTGGGCGCCCTTGCCCCGGACCACCTCGCGGGCGACGACGGTCTGCAGTGCGAGAGCGGGGACGGCGAGGACGAGTTGGGCCGCCAGGAGACTCGCGAACTCCCCGTAGCCCGCCGGACCGAGCCAGCGGCTCGCCGGCAGATGCAGCAGGTAGGACGCGATGTTCGCGATCATCGAGCCCGCCGTCACCATCGTCACCCCGGCGACCGCCGAGCTGGTGAGGGTCGGGCGTGGCATGCGCCCCATGATGCACTACGTGCCGTGCGAGCCGGGTCGATGCACCACGTATCGTGACGGCCCATGACCGCCCGGCGCCGAGCATCGTTCGTCGCGGCGGTCTACAGCCTCCTTCTGGCGTTGCTGATCCTCGGGCCGCTGCTCGGTCCGGGCTACCTGCTGTTGCGGGACGCGGTCAGCACCCCCCGCTCGTATCCGACGGACTCGGCGCTCGGTCTCACGGACGCCGCCGCACGGGCCGTGCCGCAGGACGCTCTCCTCGCGACGCTGAGCGCCGTCGTCGACGGCGGCCTGGTGGTGAAGGCGATCCTACTGCTCGCGCTCTGGGCGGCCGGCTGGGGCGCGGCCCGGATGGTCCGCACCGTCCTGCCGACGGCGGGGCTCGGACCTCAGCTCGTGGCCGTGACGGTGACGGTGTGGAACCCGTACGTCGCCGAGCGACTGCTGCAGGGTCACTGGAGCCTGCTGGCCGGATACGCGGCGTTGCCGTGGACGGCGTGTGCGGCGGTCGCGATTCGACGGGGTCACCGCCGGGGATGGTTCGCCCTCGCGGCCTGCCTCGCCGCGGCCGGTCTGACGCCCACCGGGGTGTTGCTCGCCGCGGTGACCGCGGTGGCCGTCCTCGCGCTCCCCGGCGGACGATCCGCCGCGTGGCTCCGGGTGACGGGCGCGCTGGGCCTGTTCGTCGTCGCGAGCGCGCCGTGGCTGGTCGCCACGGCCCTGGCCGGCGGCGGCGGGGACGGCTCCGATCCCGCCGGGGTCGCGGCGTTCGCGGCGCGCGCCGAGCCGGGGCTGGCGACTCTCGGCAGTCTCGCCGGACTCGGCGGCGTGTGGAACGAGACCGCCGTCCCCGAGACCCGGACCACGCTGTTCGCACTCGTCGGAACGGTCCTGCTGCTCGCGGTCGTCCTGTGCGGACTGCCGGCGCTGTGGCGGCGGCGACGGCATCCCGTGGTCGCCGCACTGACGGCGATCGCGCTGGTGGCGGTGCTGCTGCCCGCACTCGGCGCGACCGCGTGGGGTCTCGACATCGGCCGCTGGCTGGTGCAGAACGTCCCCGGCGCGGGGTTGCTCCGGGACGCGCAGAAGTGGGTGGCGCTCGCGGCGCCGCTGTATGCGCTCGCCGCCGCGGCCGCGGTGCTGCGACGCCCCGCCACGTGGTCCGTCTCGGCCGTCCTGGTCGTGCTGCTCGCCCTCCCCGACCTCGCGTGGGGAGTCGGTGGCGCGCTGCGCCCGGTTCACTATCCGCCGTCGTGGCAGCAGGTGGCCGCCGAGGTGGAGCGCGACGCGCACAGCGGGGACGTCGCCGTGCTGCCCACGGGCATGTTCCGCAAGTTCTCCTACAGCGGTTCCGCGCCCGTCCTCGACCCCGCCCCGAGGATGCTGCCCGAAGACGTCCTGCAGACGGGCGAGCTGGTGGTGGCCGGTGGCACGGTGAAGGGTGAGGGGTCCCGGGCGCAGCAGGTGGAACGGGTGCTGCTCACCGGCGGTTCCGCCGCCGATCTCGCGTCGCTGGGTGTCCGGTGGGTCCTGGTCGAGCGCGACACGCCCGGACCGCGCGGCGAATCCGCGACCACCCTGGCCGGTCTGGTGCGAGAGTTCTCGGACGAGCATCTGGAGCTGTACCGCGTCGACGGCGACGTCGCACGGCACCAGGCGTCCGACCGGGCGCGCGCGACGGTGATCGCGGCCCACGTGCTGTGGGCGCTGCTGCTGACCGGTGGTCTACTCGGCGCGGGCGTGCTCGAGGCCCGGACGCGCCAGCGCCGGCGACACCAGCCCTGACGTCCGCAGGCCCGCGGCCGTGCCCGCCAGCACCTCGTGGACGCCGTTCCCGGTGTGCTTCCAGGAGAACTCACCCGCGCGGACCCGCGCCTTCTCGCCGAGGACCATGCGCGTCTCGGGGTCGAGCAGGAGGGTGTTGACGGCCGCGGTCAGTTCGCCGACGTCGGCCGTCGCCGCTTCCGCGCTGCCGACCAGAACACCGGTCACGCCGTCGACGATCGAATCCGTCAGCCCCTTGGAGCTGCGGTAACCGACGGTCGGGACCCCGTGCTGGGCGGCCTCGATGACGGCCAGACCCCACCCCTCCTTGCGGGACGGCATCACGTGCACCCAGGACTGCGACAGCAACTGGTGCTTACGGGTTTCGTCGACGTGCCCGTGGAACGTGACGGCGTCGCCGATGCCCAGTTCGTGCGCGCGGTCGCGGAGATTCTGCTCCCACCAGCCGCCACCGATGACGTCGAGGTGCACGTCGGCGATCGTGGGACGCAGCGCCGCGACGGCCTCGAGGGCGTCCTCGATCTGCTTGTGCGGCACCAGCCGGGACAGGACGCACACGCTGGGGTGCACGGTCCGGGTGTCGGCGCCGCCGATGTCCACGCCGACCGGGATGTCGTCGGCGCCGTTGCGTACCACCGCGATCCGTTCGCGCTCGACGCCGAGTTCGACGAGTTCGTCGGCGGACGGCAGCGACACGGTGAGGTACTGGTCGTCCCGGTGGGTGCGCGGCGACAACCGGGATTCCACCCACCAGCCGATCTTGCCCATCAACCGGCCTGCCACGGGCCACTGCTCGCGGTGGCAGTGGTGCACGAGCAGCGTCACGGGCGCGCCGGCGACGACGCGGGAGAAGAACGGGATGCCGTTCTGGGTGTCGATGACGGCGTCGGGGCGGATCCCTCGCAGCGGTCCGAACCCGAGCCGGCCCGCGGCGATCGCGGCGAGGGCGCGGGGGTAGACGCTGTACCGTCCGCCCGCCCGGCTGATCTCGATGCCGTCGACGGTTTCCTTCTTGGCCGCGCCGCGGTAACCGGCGGTGCGGAGGGTGACCTTGATTCCCCGCGCCGCGAGCTGGGCGCCGACCTCCTCGAGGTACCGCTCACTGCCGCCACCCTGCGGGTGACCGGTGTCGCGCCAGCAGAGCAGCAGAACCTCTCGCACGTTCATATACTCCTGTGGTCGTTGCGGTACATGTGGTCACGGGGCGGGACGTTCCGCGCGGTAGTCCCCGAACACCCTATCGGTCGCATTCCACGGGATGTTGCAGCCACCGCGAACGGATTGGGGGCCGGGCGGCTGCACTCGCTAAGGTTCAGTCTCGTGACGACGCCTCCCGTGACCCGGCGATTCGGTCGACGGGCAACCCTGAAGCGGTCGTTCGGCCTGCTCAGCGACTTCCGGCACGAACAGACCGCACCCGACCTGTTCTACGGCGCCCTCGCCCGCGACTCCGTCGAGCTGATCGGCGACCTGTACGGCGGTCTGACCGAATCGGATCTCACGGGGACGACGGTCCTGGACGTCGGCGGCGGACCCGGTTACTTCGCGGACGTGTTCCAGCAGGCCGGCGCCCGGTACGTCCCGGTGGAGCCGGATCCGTCGGAGATGCATGCCGCGGGCCTCGCCGTGGGCGGCGCGGTGCGCGGGTCGGGGTTGGCGCTGCCGTTCCGGACGTCCTCGGTGGACATCTGCTTCTCCTCCAACGTCGCCGAGCACGTCAGCGAACCGTGGGCAATGGCGGACGAGATGGTCCGGGTGACGAAACCCGGCGGCCTGATCGTGCTGTCCTACACGTTGTGGTGGGGCCCGTTCGGCGGCCACGAGACCGGGCCGTGGCACGCGCTGGGCGGTGAGTACGCCGCCCGCCGCTACCTGCGCAAGAACGGCCGCGAACCCAAGAACCGGTACGGCGTCTCCCTGTTCAAAGTGGGTGCGGCCGACGGGCTTCGGTGGGCCCGGCGGGCCCCGGACGCGGACTTCCTGGCGGCCTTCCCCCGCTACCACCCGCGCTGGGCGTGGTGGATGGTGCGGGTCCCCGGACTGCGGGAGTTCCTGGTGAGCAACCTCGTTCTCGTGATGCGGAAGCACTGACCGTGGTCGCGCTGGCTCTGGACATCGGCGGCACCAAGATGGCTGCCGGGATCGTCGACGCGGACGGCACGGTGCCCCACCCGGCGACCACCCCGACGCCGGCGACCGGAGTCGCGGACGCGTGCGCCGCCCTGCTGCGGGAGGTCGCGGGAGCGGCGAAAATCACGTCGGTCGGCATCGCCTGCGCGGGACCGGTCGACACGGTCGCCGGCACCGCGTCACCCATCAACATCGACGAGTGGGCGGGCGGGTTCGGCCTGGTCGGCCTCGTGCACGAACTTTTTCCCGGCGTCCCTGCGAGGCTGGCGATGGACGGCGCCGCCGCCGCTCTCGGCGAGCACCACCACGGTGCCGGGCGCGGTGTCCCCGACCTGCTGAGCCTCGTCGTGTCCACCGGCATCGGCGGCGGAGTTGTCCTCGGCGGCCGCATCGCCACCGGCCGGACCGGCAACGCGGGACACATCGGTCACCTGGTGGTCCCTGGCGGAACCGAGCCGTGCACGTGCGGCGGGGTGGGGTGCCTGGAGACGGTGGCGAGCGGACCGTCGTCCGTGCGCTGGGCCCGGTCCCAGGGATGGCGCGGGACGACGGGCGTCGCGCTGGCGGGGGCCGCCGCGGACGGTGACGACGTCGCCGTGGCCGCCCTCGACCGCGCAGGGACCGCACTGGGGCAGGCAATCGCGTCCGCCGCAGCCCTCCTCGACGTCGACCTCGCGGTGATCGGTGGTGGATTCGCGCAGGCCGGGCCCGCGTTGTGGGAGCCGATGCGCACGGCCGCCGCCCGGCACGCCCGGTTGTCGTTCGTCGCGGGTCTGCGGGTGGTCCCGGCGGAACTCGGCGCCTCCGGAACGCTCGTCGGGGCGGGAGTCCTGGCCGTCGGCGAGGGCTGACACAGCGGGATCTCCTCACCTGTTCCGAAATTCTGTAACGTGTTCTAGTGTTCAGGGTCACACCACGTTCAGGAGAGGAGGTGACCGTGAGCACGAGCACTGCCCGATCCGCCGACGACTCCGATCACTCGTCCGAAGTCGCCCGGCCCACTGATTCCCGCCGTGATCCGGAGGTGCTGCGAGACGCGCTGCACCGCTGGCTCGCCGCCCAGTTGCCCGCCGACGCCGCACCCGAGGTCACGCACGTCCATCTCCCCGACGCGAACGGCATGTCGAGCGAGACGATCCTCTTCGACGCCGCCTGGTCCGGCGAGGTTCACCCGCTGGTCGCGCGGGTCGCGCCCGCCGACACGACGATGCCCGTCTTCCCGGAGTACGACCTCGACGGACAGTTCCAGGTGATGGCGCAGGTCCGGGAGCACTCCGCCGTCCCGGTCCCGGTCGTCTACTGGTCCGAATCCGATCCCGGTCCGCTGGGCGCCCCGTTCTTCGTCATGGCCCGCGTCTCCGGGCAGGTCCCGCCGGACGTGATGCCCTACAACTTCGGGTCGTGGGTGACGGAGGCGACCGAGGAGCAGCGCGCGCTGCTGCAGCACAGCGCGGTGAATGTGCTTGCGCAACTGCACGACATCGACCGGCCGTGGGAGCGGTTCGCGTTCCTGCGACTGCCCGGCTCGGGTCCCACCGTCACCGAGGCGCTCGCCGCGCACATCCGGCAGCAACGCGAGTACTACGAGTGGACGACGCAGTCCGGTCCCCGGTCCCCGTTGATCGAACGCGGTTTCGCATGGATGGAAGACAATCTCCCGGACGACCCCTCCCCCGCCGTGTTCTGCTGGGGCGACGCCCGGATCGGCAACATGATGTTCGAGGACTTCCGGCCCGTGGCCGTACTCGACTGGGAGATGGCCGCACTCGGGCCCCGCGAACTCGACCTGGGCTGGATGACGTACCTGCACCGGTTCTTCGAGGACATCGCCGCGTCGGCCGGGCTCGACGGGATGCCCGACTTCCTGCGACTCGAAGACCTCGCCGCCCTCTACGAGGAACTGACGGGCCACACGCCCCGCGATCTCGAGTACTACACCGCCTACGCGGCGCTGCGGCAGGCCACCATCATGCTGCGGATCCAGGAGCGCGCCATCCACTTCGGGCAGGCCGTCGCTCCGGAGGATCCGGACGACATGATCATGCACCGCGCGTCGCTCGAGGCGATGCTCGACGGCACGTACTGGGAGAAGATCCGATGACCGCCGACTACGCCGGAAACCCGCTCTCCCCGATGGACGACTACCCCATTCATCAGGTGGCCGAACCGATTCGGCGCGTCGCCACGTCCGACCGCAACTTCTACGACCGCTACTACTTCAACTGCTATCCGTCGGCCGAGTCCGACCTCTTCCTCATCATCGGTCTCGGGCAGTACCCCAACCTCGGCGTGACGGACGCGTTCGCGGTGCTCCGCCGCGGCGACGACCACATCGTCGTCCGCGGGTCGGCGGCCCTGGGTCACGACCGCTCCGACAGCACCGTCGGACCGTTCCGCGTCGAGGTCCTCGAGGGTCTGCAACGCCTGCGCGTCGTGCTCGAGCCCGGCGACTACGACCTCTCCTTCGACCTCACCTTCGACGGCGCGATCCCCGCGACGCTGGAGCCCCGCCACTTCCGCAGGCAACTCGAGCGCGTCACGTTCGACACGAGCCGCTTCGTCCAGACCGGCACCTGGGCAGGCGAACTCACGATCGTCGGGCAGAGCCGCCCCGTCACCCCCGACACCTGGCGCGGCAACCGCGACCGGTCGTGGGGAGTGCGCCCGGTCGGCGAGTCCGAGCCCCCCGGACGGCGGGCGGTCGACGGGATCCAGAACTTCTTCTGGATCTACTCGGTGATGCAGTTCGAGGACTACTCCGTCTCCGTCGTCCTGCAGGAGGACGAACTCGGCAGGCGCATCGTCGAGGAAGCCGTCCGCATCTGGCCGGACGCCGACCGCGAACCCGAATGGCTGGGCCGACCCGAACACGAGCTGAAGTTCGAACCGGGGACGCGGGACGTCACGTCGGCGTCGCTGAGTTTCCACCGCCCGACCGGCGAGGTCGTCACCGTCACCTGCGACCTGCTGGTTCCCAACTACATCGGTATCGGCACGGGGTACGGCCTCGAAGCCGATTGGCGTCACGGCATGTGGCAGGGCGAACTCGTGGTGCAGGGACTGCGCAAACGAGCGTCCGAGATCGAACCGGGACTCCGGATGTTCTGCCCCGTCGACAATCTCACCCGCTTCCGGCTCGAGGACGACGGCGAGACGGTCGTCGGGACCGGGCTGTTCGAGGTCGCGGCGATCGGCCCACACGCACGGTACGGATTCGACAGTTTCACCGACACCGCCTCCTGACCGGGGGGAACGACACGAGGAATGGACTCATGACCGACTACGACAAGCTCTACATCGGCGGCAAGTGGGTGGCCCCGGCCACCGATCAGGTGCTCGAAGTGTTCTCTCCGGCAACCGAGGAACGCGTCGGCAGCTGTCCCGTCGCGTCGCCGGCCGAGATCGACGACGCCGTCGCCGTGGCCCGGCGGGCCTTCGACGAAGGTCCGTGGCCGCAGACGACTCCCGCCGAGCGCGGGGAGATCCTCGCGAAGGCGGCGAAACTCATCGAGGAGCGCGGCGACGCCCTCAACGCGCTGATCTCGTCCGAGATGGGTCAGCCGCCCGCGATGGTCGGGATGATGCAGCAGACGCCGTCGCTCGCGACCCTCAACTTCTACGCCGGACTCGCGAACGAGTTCGAGTGGGAGCAGACCCGCACCGGTGCGTTCGGGCAGACGAAGGTGCTGCGGGAGCCCGTCGGTGTGGTTGCCGCGGTCCTCGCGTGGAACGTTCCACTGTTCCTGGCGGTCAACAAGCTGTCCCCGGCGCTGCTCGCGGGCTGCACAGTCCTGCTGAAACCGGCACCCGAATCTCCGCTCTCCACACACCTTCTCGCCGAGATCTTCGCCGAGGCGGGGGTTCCCGAGGGCGTCATCTCCGTTCTGCCCGGCGGCGCCGAAACCGGTGAATACCTGGTGTCGCATCCCGGGATCGACAAGATCACGTTCACCGGCAGCAGTCCCGTCGGCCGCAAGATCGGGGCCATCGCCGCGCAGAACCTCAAGCGCTGCTCCCTCGAATTGGGCGGCAAGTCGGCGGCCATCATCCTCGAGGACGCCGACCTCGCGTCCACCATGCCGATGCTGGTGATGTCCGGGCTCATGAACACCGGTCAGGCGTGCGTCGCGCAGACCCGGATCCTCGCCCCGCGGTCCCGCTACGACGAGGTCCTGGACGCCCTCGTGGCGGGTGCCGGATTCATGACCGTCGGTGATCCGTCCGACCCCGCCGCGCAACTCGGGCCCCTGATCTCCGAGAAGCAGCGCGACCGCGTCGAGGGCTACATCGCCAAGGGCAAGGAACAGGGTGCCCGCGTGGTGCTCGGTGGTGGCCGTCCGGAAGGCCTCGACAAGGGCTGGTACGTGGAGCCGACGATCTTCGCGGACGTCGACAACTCGATGACGATCGCCCGCGAGGAGATCTTCGGACCCGTCCTGTCCGTGATTCCCTACGACTCCGAGGACGAGGCGATCAAGATCGCCAACGACTCCGACTACGGACTCGCCGGCTCGGTATACACCACCGACATCGACCACGGTCTCGCCGTCGCGAAGCAGATCCGCACCGGCACGTACGCCATCAACTGGTACGCGTTCGACCCCGGCTCACCGTTCGGCGGCTACAAGGCCTCCGGGATCGGTCGCGAGAACGGACCGGAGGGGCTCGAGGCGTTCTGCGAGACCAAGTCCGTCCTCATGCCGCCCGGTTACACGGGGTAGGCGGCTTCGCCGCCCGTGCGTGGTTGGCGAGTCTCTGGACCCCTCAACCACGCACAGGCGTTAGCGTGATCGGGTGACCGCATCGACTCCGGACGCCACCCGAGACGCCGAAGGCGAGAGTGCACTCACCGTCGTTCTCGCGTTCGGCGCGAACATACTGATCGCACTGGCCAAGACCGTCGCCGCCGTGGTCACCGGCTCGGCGTCGATGGTGGCGGAGGCCGCGCACTCGTGGGCCGACTCGGGCAACGAGATCCTGCTCCTGATCGCCAATTCCCGGGCCAAGCGCTCACCGGACCGCATCCATCCGCTCGGATACGGGCGGGAAGCCTACGTGTGGTCGATGTTCGCGGCGCTCGGGCTGTTCGCCCTGGGTGCGGGGGTGTCCGTCACGCACGGCATCCAGGAACTCGTGCACGCCGAGCCTGCCACGAACTTCGCCGTCGCATATGTCGTGCTCGGTGTCTCGTTCGTGCTCGAGTCCATCTCGTTCCAACAGGCGTACCGGCAGTTGCGCGCCGAGGCCGTCGCCATCGACCGCGACGTCCTGGCCCACGCGCTGCGCACGTCGGACCCCACCACGCGCGCCGTGTTCGCGGAGGACGCCGCGGCGCTCATCGGTTTGGTCATCGCGTTCCTGGGCGTTCTGCTGCACCAGATCACGGGATCGGCGATCCCCGACGCAATAGGCTCCATCCTGGTCGGGATCCTGCTCGGGGTCATCGCGCTGATCCTGATCGACCGCAATCGCCGATTCCTGATCGGCGAGGAGGCGTCTCCTGCCCTGCGCCAGGCCGGCATCGAGGCCCTCGAGGCGCTGCCCGAGGTCGACCGGGTGACGTTTCTCCGCATGGAGTACCTGGGACCGCGGCAGGCGTACCTGGTGGCGAGTGTCGACCTCGTCGGCGACTACGCGGAGTCTCGTGTCGCCCACACCCTCCGCGACCTCGAGGCCCGGCTGGAACGGAACTCCCACGTGGTCCGCGCGATACTCACCCTGTCGACAGAGGACGAGCCGACGATCACGGTGTGAGATCGCCGGCTCGCCGCCGGTTCTGCGGGTCTAGCTAGCTGCCGAACTGGACCCCACCCAGCGGGCCGCCGACCAGGACGATCTGCGGCAGCGTGGTCTGAGGGTTGGCGACGGTGGTCAGCGACAGGCATTCGCCGAGGACCGCGTACGCGCCGTCCGGAAGTTCCGGTGTGGTGAACGTCTTGACCGCGTTGCCTGCCGCGTTCGCGACGACGCGCTCGATCGGGTTGGTGGCCCACGCGACGAATCCCGGTTCGAGAACGACGGTGGGATCGGCGAGCACGGCGGGCAGCTTGGTGGCGTCGAATGCCACCGCACCGCAGGACTGGGCGTCCAGCAGATTCAGGACGTTGGGGTTGGTGACGGTGATGCCGAGGGTGTTTCCGTCGACCGCGGTCACCACGGTGGGAGGCTGGACTTCCGGTGCTGCGGAAGCGGTCGCCGGCATGGTCATGGCTACGGTGGCGGCGGCTGCGGCAGCGAGTGCGGCACCTCCGGCGAGTCGTTTCATGCCCCTGGTGGTCCCTGTCTGCATCTGCAATCCTTTCGTCGGGTGCGAGCTTCGAGAATCGAGGCTTTACAAACCGAATGGTATGCGTTTACTGCAGACATCTCCCCTGAAACGACGAATGTCACAGTGGTTCAGTCGAACTGAACCACTGTGACATTCGGTCACCGGGGAGGGACTAGCTCAGGCGCTGCTTCAGGGCCTCGAACTCGTCACGGATACCGGAGGGAACCTTCTCGCCGAGGAACTCGAACCATTCCTCGATGAGCGGCAGCTCCTGCTTCCACTCGTCGACGTCGACCTTCAGGGCCTCGTCGACATCGTCGGCGTTGACGTCCAGGCCGCCCAGCTCCAGATCGGCTGCGGTCGGAACGAATCCGATCGGGGTGGACTCGGCGCCGGCCTTGTGCTCGATGCGGTCGACGATCCACTTCAGCACGCGGGAGTTCTCGCCGAAACCGGGCCACAGGAAGCGGCCGTCGTCGCCGCGACGGAACCAGTTGACGTAGAAGATCTTCGGCAGCTTCTCGGAATCCGCGTGCTTGCCGAGGTTGATCCAGTGGTTCAGGTAGTCGCCGGCGTTGTAGCCGATGAACGGGATCATGGCCATCGGGTCGCGGCGGACGGTGCCGACGGCACCCTCGGCGGCCGCGGTCTGCTCGGACGACAGCGTCGCACCGAGGAACGTGCCGTGCTGCCAGTCGAAGGACTCGCTGACCAGCGGAACCGTGGTCTTACGGCGTCCACCGAACAGAATCGCGGAGATCGGAACACCCTGCGGGTCGTCCCACTCGGGAGCGAGGATCGGGCACTGCGACATCGGGGTGCAGTAGCGCGAGTTGGGGTGCGCGGCCTTCTCGCCCGACTCGGGCGTCCACTCGTTGCCCTTCCAGTCGGTGAGGTGCTGCGGGTCGCCCTCGAGTCCCTCCCACCAGACGTCGCCGTCGTCGGTCTGCGCGACGTTCGTGTACAGCGAGTTGCCGGCCTCGAGCGTCTTCATCGCGTTCGGGTTCGACCCGTAGTTCGTGCCCGGCGCGACACCGAAGAAGCCGTACTCCGGGTTGACGGCGTACAGGCGGCCGTCCTCACCGAAGCGCATCCACGCGATGTCGTCGCCGAGGGTCTCGGCGCGCCATCCGGGGATGGTCGGCTGGATCATCGCGAGGTTGGTCTTGCCGCAGGCGCTCGGGAACGCGGCCGCGATGTAGTACGGCTTGTCCTCCGGGGAGATCAGCTTGAGGATCAGCATGTGCTCGGCCAGCCAGCCCTCGTCGTGGGCCATCGCCGACGCGATGCGCAGCGAGTAGCACTTCTTGCCGAGGAGGGCGTTTCCGCCGTAGCCGGAACCGTAGCTCCAGATCTCGCGATCCTCGGGGAAGTGGGTGATGTACTTGGTGTCGTTGCACGGCCACGGGACGTCCGCCTGGCCCTCTTCGAGAGGTGCGCCGACCGAGTGCAGCGCCTTCACGAACGGCTTGTCGGTGCCGAGCTTCTCCATCGCGGCGGTACCCATGCGCGTCATGATGCGCATGGACACGACGACGTACTCGGAGTCGGTGATCTCGACACCCAGCTTCGGGTCGTCGGCACCGAGGGGGCCCATGCAGAACGGCACCACGTACATGGTGCGTCCGCGCATGCTGCCGCGGTAGAGGTCGGTCATGAGCGACCGCATCTCGGTCGGGTCCATCCAGTTGTTGGTGGGCCCGGCGTCGATTTCTTCACGCGAGCAGATGTAGGTGCGGGACTCGACGCGTGCGACGTCCGACGGGTCCGAGTTGCCGACGAACGAATTCGGCTTCTTCTCGTCGTTGAGTCGCGTGAACGTACCGGCCTCGACGAGCTGCTCGGTCAGTCGATCCCATTCTGCGTCCGAGCCGTCGGCGAAGACGACGCGGTCGGGCTGAGTGAGTTCGGCAACCTCTCGAACCCAGGCGAGCAGCTCACTGTGCTCCGTGGGGGGCGTGCCGTCAGTTCCGTTCAGACCGGGAATGGTCGCTGAGGTCATCAAACTCTCCTGGGGTGAGCCGGAACCGGACCATCTGCCGTCCGCTGAGAGAACCTCGCAGCGAGTGCCAGACGGTCCGATTTCCCCTCTCGGCGGGGTCCAGCCAGGCCGTCCATGCCACATGGAAGACGCGGGCGCCGGGTGTCCTATCCCTAGAGGTTAACGCCGCGAGTCCCATCTCGGGGAATCGGGTGCGGTTGGAATGGTCACAGAAACGATTCAGTAGCGCTGCCAGGGGCCTTTCCCGGGTCTGGAGTGCGGATTTCGGAGGTGTTCAGCCGTTACCGAGAGTCCCACCATCGGTCTGCTGCCAGTGCACGACGCCGTCGCCGTCGCGGCGAAACTCCCAGGACGCGTACGCGCCGTCCTCGTGGATCATCGTCAGATGGTCTGCGTCGCCGTCCGAGTCGAGGTCGGAGGCGATGACGACGGCGTCGCCTGCGTCGAAGGTCTGCGTGTCCAGGACGCCGTCTCCATCGATGTCGTGGGTCGGATCGGTGAGCGCGACCGCGCCGGAATCGGGACCGAAAGTGTTCGGATCGAGGTCCGGCACGTCCGGGACCAGAAAACTCTCAGTCGTCGCCACCGCGGTCTCCCTTCGCATTTCGGACCAGTTTCCCGCACAAATCAAGACATATCAACACGATCCCACACGAAAGCGGGCGAACATCGGTCAGACACCTATGTATTCAGACGTTCGACGCGGCGATTCGGTTCCCCAAACTGCAGGCGGACCTCCTGCAGCCCACGATCGACGGCCCCGAGGTCGCGTTCGCAGGACGACAGCTGACCGTTGCGCCTCGCGACCAGGCGCCGGAGTTCGACGTCGATCTGCGCGACCCGCTCGTCCACGTCCCGGGCGCAGACCCGGCTCTCGGCGATGATCGCCTCGCTCACCTGAGCTTCGGCCGCCAGCAACCGGCCGAGGACGAACTGCTCCCACTGGGACCGCACGTGCACCAACGCCTCGGTGGCCCACTGCCGCACGTGGGCACGCTCGGCGACGTGCCCGCGCGCCCGCGTCAGCCACCACGCCGCGACGGCCCCCAGCGCGAGGGTCAGCGGGATGGTCGCGATGTCGAGCGCGGGCACCATCGACAACGGCGAGACCACCAGTCTGCCCAGTCCGAGCCCGGCGGACGCACCGATCAGGATCGTCATCCGGTCTTCGAGTCCGCGGTGTCGCGGTTCGGGTCCGTCCGGCACAACCGGCTCCGGCAACGGAACGGCGGTCTCGGGCGCGGACACGGTGACGCCGACCCGCGACCGCAGGTCGTCGAGGCGCGCGGTCACCGCGGCATCGACCGCACCGCTTTTCTCGCGCACCATCTCGGCCAGCCGGTCGGGGTAGCCCGCAAGAGTCCCGCGGCCGGCGCGGTCGATCTCGGCGCGTGCAGTGGTTCCGGCCGCGCGACACTGGGCGGCCACCTCGTGCATCAACTCGACCTTCGCGAGTTGGACCTGACCGCGGAGCTGCGCGACCCGTTCGGTGCGCCGGCCGTCCCGCAGCGTCAGCGCGCGAACCCGCTCGGCGCGCAGTTCCGCGCCGGGCTCGGTCTCCCGCACGGACTGGGCGGTGGCCACGATCATGCGCCGGGTCTGCTCGAGCACGGTCAGGGTGGCGGAGCGCGGGTCGGGGGCCTGGGCTCGGGCGGCACGCAGGAGTGCCGAAAGCAGCGCCTCGACCCCGGAGCCACCCGCCGCCACCGGGTGGATCTCCGCGTCGGCGAATCGTGCCGCATGCCCGGCGAGGAGGGCCCGGTTACGTTCGCTCACCCCTGCCCAGTTGCGGTGGACATCGGTCTTGGAGAGCGCGAAGACCACGGGAACGGCCGGTCGCGCGACGACGTCGAGGACGGACAGCTCCTCCCGTCCGAGTGGTGCCGCGGCGTCGAGCACCATCAGGACCACCCGGGCGTCGATCGGGTCCTCCACGAATGTGAGCGCGGACGCGTCGAGCGCGCGGAGCCCGCCGGCGAGGGTGGTCTTCCCGGCGCGCCGCGGCCCCGCCACGAACACACCTCGCTGCGGGGCTTCGCCGGACTTCAGCCGGGCGACGCCGTCGGGGTTCCACCGCGTCACCACGTCGACGGTCTCCGCAGGGAGATCGGACAGCTGTTGCGTCGTCACGTTCCGGGGCTGCCGCTCAGCTGCTGCCAGACGCGAACGTAATGGCGCCGGACGTCGACGACCGCGCGGCGCCGGCGGGCCGTCGGCTGCCGGGCGAGTTGCGCCCGCCACCAGTCGGCGCACCGGGCGGCGTCCGCGGCGCTGCGCGGTGGCTCCGGCGCCTCCGCGATGCAGTCTGCGAGATGCAGCCGGGCCGCGGAGGCGGCGAGCGCGACGGCGTGGTCGCCGGCGAGATACCGCTCCAGCACGTCGCGGGACGCCGGGCTCCGCGCCGCCTGCGACCGCAGTGTGTTCAGCAGGGTCTCGGCTCGGCGCGCCCGGGTTCGTGCGATCCGGCCGGAGACTGCGGCCGACACCGCGTCGATTCCGGACTCCGGAGACCTTGCTGCGATCGCGAGTGTTCCGATGAGGGGCAGAGCCGGGAGGCCACCTTCGTCCGAGCACTCGGCGGCACGCGCGGTCGCCGTCGCCCAGGCGTCGGCTGCCGCGCGCGACGCGCCCAACGTGTCCGACTTGTTGAGAACGAATAGAGCCTGCGCCGGATCAAGCGTCCGCACGGCGTCCCGGTCGGCGTCGCGCACCGACTCGACGAGGACGTAGACCACGACGTCGCCGTCCAGTGTGGGGTCGGGTGCGCCGGGCACGTCGACGGCGTCCGACTCCTCCACGACGGCGTCGGCGATCCCGTTCGCGGTCAGCGCCGCGGCCACGGTCGACCTGCCCACACCCGCTCGACCGGCGGTCTGAACCCTGATCGGCGCCCGGAACGCGGCCACGGCACCGCGCACACGGTCGCCGGCAAACCCGTCCAGTGCCGTCACGCGTTCGGCGAGATCCGCCAATTCCCCGCCCCCGGCGTCTGCAGTGCCCATGACGCAGTCACCCCCTTCGTCCCGCGCCGATTCTGTCAGACTCACCCCGAATCGGCGTGCGCAACCGTGCAGGCTGGGCACCGGATTACCGAAAAAGTCTCAAGGTGAACTTCAGACCCGTATGCCAGAAATGCCCCTCATGCGTGACAATGGTCCGGTGAACCACGCTGATCAGGATGCACCCGCCGTCCCCGAGGAGGGGCAGACGAAGGACTCGAAGGGGTCCCGTCTCCACCCGAGGGTGACAAGTTTCCGCTCGCGCAGGGGCGCTCTGACCGCGGCGCAGCAGGAGTCGTGGGACCGGCAATGGCCCCGGATCGGCGCGGACGTCTCGGACAATCGCCTGGATGCGCCGTCGTGGTTCGGCCGCGACGCCCCTCTGATCCTCGAGATCGGCTCGGGCACGGGCACCGCCACCGCGGCGATGGCGAAGGCCGAACCCCACGTGAACCTCATGGCCGTCGAGGTCTACCGGCCCGGGCTCGCACAGTTGCTTCAACAGATCGAACGGGACGAGATCCCGAACATCCGGGTCCTGCGCGGCGACGCGATGGATGTCCTGGAGAACATGATCGAACCGGAATCGCTCACCGGAGTCCGTGTCTTCTTCCCGGACCCGTGGCCGAAGGCCCGTCATCACAAGCGGCGCCTGTTGCAGTCCCCCACTTTCGCCCTGATCGCGAGCCGCCTGCAGGCCGGCGGTGTGTTGCATGTCGCAACAGACCATGCCGAGTACGCCGAGGCCATCGCCGAAGCAGGCAACGCGGAACCCCTCCTGACCTCCCTCGACTGGGAATCGCCGATGACGCACGAGCGTCCGGTGACGAAGTTCGAAGACAAGGCCCACCAGGTCGGCAGTGCGATCACCGAGTTGATTTGGGGGAAGATCAGGTCATGAGCGTCAGCGAGCAGTACTCCGACATAGCCGGCGCGGTCCCGGCAGGCACCGCGGTGTCGTCAGGATCTCCCGCGGCGGGTGCACGTGACGGACGCCACCAGAAGCGGGTCCTTCTCGTCTGGGACGCACCCAACCTCGACATGGGTCTCGGCGCCATCCTCGGTGGCCGGCCCACGGCTGCCTACCGGCCACGATTCGACGCGCTCGGCCGCTGGCTGCTCTCCCGGACCGCGGAACTGTCCGCGTCCGGCACCGACACACTCGAACCCGAGGCGACGGTCTTCACCAACATCGCGGCTGGCAGCGCCGATGTCGTGAGACCGTGGGTCGAAGCCTTGCGTAATGTGGGCTTCGCGGTGTTCGCCAAGCCGAAGATCGATGAGGACAGCGACGTCGATTCCGACATGCTGGACCACATCGCGCTTCGTCACGGCGAGGGGCTGGCCGGTGTCATGGTCGCCTCCGCCGACGGTCAAGCGTTTCGCGAACCGTTGGAGGACATCGCCGCGACCGGCATTCCGGTCCAGATACTCGGGTTCCGCGAGCACGCCAGCTGGGCGGTCGCGTCCGACCTTCTGGACTTCGTCGATCTCGAGGACATCCCCGGCGTGTTCCGGGAGCCACTCCCTCGGGTCAGCCTCGACACACTGCCCGACGAGGGTGCCTGGTTGCAGCCGTTCCGACCGCTTTCCGCCCTGCTCGTCGGGCGGAAGAGTGCTGCCGAGTAGGAGTTGATCAGTGTTCGCGAGCTGGGGAAGCGTCGTCTACCGGGCCCGATTCACCGTCATCGGCATCATGGTTGCCTTGTTGCTCGGTTCGGCCGCGTACGGCCTGGGCCTCGAGAAGCATCTCAGCCAGAGCGGCTGGGACGATCCGGGCTCGGAGTCGGTCGCCGCGGCCAAGCTGGCTGACGGCGCCTTCGGTCGCGACACCAACAGCGACGTCGTGGCGCTCTACACGGCGCCCGAGGGCAAGACGATCGAGGACCCCGAGTTCCAGGCGAAGGTCGTCGAGAACCTCGAGCGGCTGGCCGCGGAACACCCGGACAAGATCCTCAAGATCAACGGCGGTTACTTCAAGGTCGGCAGCGCACCGCAGCTGGCGTCCGCCGCGGACGCCGACAAGCAGCACGCGATCGAGAGCATCGCGATCGTCGGCGACAACGACACCGAGGTCACCGCGAATTTCCGCGACGTCAAGGACGAGTTCTACATCGACGGCGTCGACGTGCAACTCGCCGGCCTCCAGCCCGTGTCGGGTGCGCTCAACGACACGATGGCCACGGACATCAGGCGAATGGAGCTCCTTGCGATCCCGGCCGTCGGCATCCTGCTGTTCTTCGTGTTCGGTGGTGTCGTCGCGGCGGCGCTGCCGCTGATCATCGGCGGCCTGACCGTGGTCGGGGCCAACGGGGTCGTCCGGTTGATCACCAACTTCACCGAGGTCAACTCGTTCGTCGCGCCCGTCGTCTCCCTCGTGGGGCTGGGTCTGGCCATCGACTACGGGTTGTTCATCGTCAGCCGATTCCGAGAAGAGATGGCGGAGGGGTACGACACCCGCTCCGCCGTCCGCCGAACGGTGATGACCTCGGGCCGCACCGTGGTCTTCTCGGCGACGATGATCGTCGCCAGCCTCGGCGGTCTGCTGCTGTTCCCGCAGGGCTTCCTGAAGTCCGTCGCCTACGGCGCCATCGCCACGGTCGGCCTGGCGGCGCTGACGTCGGTCACGATCCTGCCCGCGATCCTCGGCATCCTCGGCAAGCGCGTCGACGCCCTCAGCCTCGACCGTTTCCGTCAGACCAAGAACACCGAGGAGATCGAGGCGAGCATCTGGGGCCGGCTCACCCGCTGGGTGATGCGTAACCCGCTCAAGGTCACCATCCCGATCGTCGTGGGTCTGCTCCTCCTCATCGTGCCGCTGACGGGCATCAAGTTCGGTGGCATCAACGAGACCTACCTCCCCCCGGACAGCTCGACCCGAGCCGCGCAGGAACAGTTCGACGAGATCTTCCCGAACCTGCGCACCGAACCGGTCAAGCTCGTCGTGTCCGACGCCGACAACAAGGCGCTCGGCCAGATCATCAAGGAAGCCAGCGGCGCGCCGGGGCTGATCGAGCGCTTCACCCCGGAGGGCGCGGCCAAGGACGGTGTGGTCGTCCTCAAGGCCGGCCTCGTCGACCGCAACGAGTCGAAGCCGACCATCGACTATCTGCGGGCCATGGACAGCCCGGACGGCGTGCAGGTGCTGGTGGGCGGCACCCCCGCGATCGAGCAGGACAGTATCGCCGCGCTGCTCGACCACCTGCCCACGATGGTGATCTCCGTCCTCGTCCTGACGACGCTGCTGATGTTCCTGACGTTCGGCTCGCTGGTGCTGCCGATCAAGGCGGCGTTGATGAGCGCGCTCGGCCTCGGGTCCACGCTCGGCATCCTGACGTGGATCTTCATCGACGGTCACGGTTCGGAGTGGTTGAACTTCACCCCCGGCCCGATCATGTCGCCGGTGCTGGTGCTGATCATCGCGATCGTCTACGGCCTGTCCACCGACTACGAGGTGTTCCTGCTCTCGCGCATGGTCGAGGCACGGGCGCAGGGGGCGAGTACGACGGAGTCGATCCGCATCGGCACGGCGCACACGGGCCGCATCATCACCGCGGCCGCGCTCATCCTCATCGTCGTCACGGGTGCGTTCGGATTCTCGGAACTCGTGATGATGAAGTACATCTCCTACGGCATGATCGCCGCGCTCGTCATCGACGCGACCCTCATCCGTATGTTCCTCGTGCCCGCCACGATGAAACTCCTCGGCGACGACTGCTGGTGGGCGCCTGCGTGGATGAAGCGAATCCAGGAGAAGACGGGTCTCGGTGAGCCCATCCTCGACAACGAGCTGATGCCTACCGACGTCCCGGAGCTCACCCCGATCGGTGCCGTCCCGCCGCAGCGCAAGCTCGCGGCGCCGCCCGCACCCCGCAAACCGGAACCGCTCACAGAACCGATCCCGTTGGTCACCGCGCGGGCGCTGGCCGCGAAGATGTCCGAGGACGACGCGAAGGCGCGCCGGGCGCAGAACGAGGCCCGCCGGTCGGCGACCGGCCGTCCCGCCCGGGCACCGGAGGAGATCGAGGACACTCCGCCCGCGGAACCGCAGACCACCGTGCTGCCGCAGCCTGCTCCGCCGCGTCCGGCGCCGACGCAGTCGCGCCCCGCACCGCCGTCGCGCCCCGCACCGCGGCCCCGTCCGGCGGCCCCCGCACCGCAGCCCCGTCCGGCGGCCCCCGCCCCGGGTCCGGCAACCGAGTCACGTCCCATCGAGAGTTGGCTCGCGGACCTGCGGTCCACATCGGCCGCCGAACCGCGACCGATCTCCTCGCCCGCCGAACCGCGACCCAGTGCGTCGGCGCCGTCACTGCCGACCCGCTCACCGCGTTCGGTGCCCGCACCGTACGAGCAGGAGACCCCCCAGTCGTCCCCTGCCCGCCCGGTGCCGCCGATCCCGTCGAGGCGTCGCGCCGCCGAGCCTTCGGAACCCGTGAACGGCGGCAGGCGCACCAACGGCACACCTGCCAACGGAGCTCCGGCCAACGGCGCACCTCCCAACGGAACGCCGGCCAACGGCTCGCGTCGCCGCAGCGTCGAGGAGCCGCCCGTCGATCCGGACGACGCCTCGAGCGGCAGGCACCGCGCGGACGACGGCAACGCCGTCAGCGTCAGCGAACTCATCGCTCGGCAGAACCGGCGCTGACGGAGCCGTTCGGCATTCCCCGTCCGGCCTCCCGCTCCGCGAATTCACGCGCGTAGCGGGTGCCGGCGAGGAGCAACAGCAGTCCGACCACGAGGAACGCGAGGACGCGGAACAGGCCGTCGAGGGTGGCCAGGTCGAACAGGAACAGTTTCGCCAGCGCCGCGGCGGTCAATCCCAGTCCGACCCCGAGTGCCGTGTGCGCGTAGTCGCGGCGGGCAAGTCCGAACACCAGTGCCGCCGTCGCCGCCGCCATCCACGCGATGGTCGCGGCGCAGTGTCCGGCGATGAATCCTGCCGACGTCCCGGTGAGCGCCGTGCCCGCGGACACCGTCGCCGTGGTGACGGCGTACAGGATCACCAGCCCGGCAAGCACCCACCACGGCTGGGCGATGGTGTCGCTCAACAGTTTCAACGTGTGCGCGTACCAGACGAACAGGAACACGGTTCCCGCCAGCACCAGCGAGGACAGCACCGTGGTCACCCCGAGCGAGTCGAGCGCGCTGTACTCGTCGACGAGGACGAACGGCGGCGCGGTGATCACGAAGGCGAACCCGCCGACGACGGTGAAGACCGCGCCGACGGCATACGCGATCCGCGAGTCCGCCTGCCCGCCGATGGTGAGGAACAGTGCCGCCACCCCGAGCAGGACGAGCGGCGCGAGGTCTTCGCTCGATCCGATGAGGCAGGCCTCGAGGAGGGCGAGGGTACCCACGCCCGCGAGCGCGAACCGTGCGTGTCGAGGCAACGTCCGCGCCGCCGCGAACGCGGCGAACATCGCGGCCGCCAGTGCCAGCGCGATGAGCGTGGACCCGAGCCGGTCGAAGAGGTGGCCGATCACCAGCGTCGGGACGGCCGTGGTGACGATCATCGCGGTCGCGGTGACGTCACGAGAATTGCTGCGCAACAGGATGATCGACGAGACGAGTCCGCACAGGGCAACCAGTGCGGCGGACGCGAGCAGCCAGAACCTCTCCGGCCGGTCGGACAGTCCGGAACTCGCGATCGCGATCAGCAACGCGATCACCACCGGGCACGTCCGCGCGATCCCCAGGTACAGCCAGTCGCGACCGAGTTGCGCGGGGAAGCTGGCGACCTGGATGACGAACAGGAATCCGATGAGGGTCAGCGTGATGCCCTCGGTGAGGACGGGGGCGAGCACGGCGGCGCCGGTCACCACGAGCAGCGCGAGGGGCTGCGAACCCCACCTCACCGCGAGTGCGACACCGGCTCCCGCGATCCCGAGTGCCACGACCATCGCGAGCACCGGCAGCAACCAGTGATAGACGACCGCAACGGCCACGACGTCGAGGTAGGCGCCGGCGATACCCGTTGCCGCGAGCGCGATCCCGCCGACCCGGCCGCCGGGCCGCCCGAAGACACGGGCACCGGTGTAGACGAGACCGGCCGAGAACAACCCGCCCGCCACGACGCGCAGTTCCGGACCGAAGAATCCGGCCTGCGCCGCCAGCACCAGCAGCATCACGACACCGATCAGGGTGACGGCGACACCCGCGACGGCCAGCACGCGGCTGATCACCCCGTCGCGTTGCCACCAGGGTTCGCGAACTACCCGGGGAGGGGGCGTCGGAACGGGGCGGTACGGGACGGCCGGTGCGGGCGGCGGGGCGAGCGGGGGTGCCTGCGGCACCGGCGGTCGGTACATCGGCTGCGGCACCGGCTGCGGTTGGGGCTGCGGCATGCTCGCGAGCTGCGCCTGCAGGACCGCGAGGTTCTCACCCACGTGGCGCATCTGCTGCCCGAGCGCCGAGAAGTCGCCGGAAAGCTGCGCGACCAGCCGCGGGTCGATCGAAGGAGTACCAGGTGTGGACATGGATCAATCGTCCTGCGGCAACGGCCCCCACACATGAGTAGGCCTACTCGAGAGGCCTGGGTCGTGCTACCCGAACATTCGCCGAATCGAGGTGCCGAAAGGGTGTTTGGCGGTCACGTTCCCGAACCTGACCTTGCCCCGGACGACGACGTGCAGCGGACCGATGGGAGGGCCGGTCCGCACCTTGTTGGTCGCGGAACCGCCGACCGTTTCGACGCCGTTGAGGTCGACCGTCGCCTCTTCCGGCACGACCAGCGAGATCGTGCTCGCGTAGTCGTCGATCGTCACGTGCACCACCTGCGTGGTCATGACGGCCCGCGTGAAGTCGAGCGTCACCGTCGACAGCCGGGTGTTCACCTCGAGTGCGGGGGGAACGTTCCACGAGCCGGTGCGGCTGACCGACGACATCCGGCCCCGGATGACGTCGCCCGGCGGCGGCGCGGGCGACCGGTGCGCGACCGGCGGAACCGGGGGCGCCGGACGAGACACGTACGGCTGGTCGGGGTACGGCGGCGGCGTGAACTCGGAGATCAGCTGGATTCCCGGCAGATCCACCAGGACGACGTTCAGCTCCGCCCGCGTCTTCGCGGCGAGTGCCGTGTCCATCCGTTCGGTGAACTCACCGAGCGAGAGCATCCCCTGGCCGACCGCCCGCTGCAACAGTTCGCCGACGTGTTCGCGCTCCGCATCCGATACGCGTAGGTCCCGTGCCTCCATACCGACCAGGTTAGCGCCCGTGAGTACTTATTAACCGCCCGTGGTTAACAAGTACTCACGGCTACTCGAGGCCCTGCTCGATGGCGTACCTGGTGAGCTCGACGCGGTTGGCCAGCTGCAGCTTGCGGAGGGTCGCCTGGACATGGTTTTCGACGGTGCGGTGACTCAGCGACAGTTTGGTCGCGATCTGCTTGGCGCTGAGCCCCTTCGCGACGAACCGCAGGACCTCGGTTTCCCGTTCCGTGAGTTGGGGAACGGCGGGGCCCTGCTCGTCGGCGGGCGCACTCGACATCCGGCGGTACTCCCCCAGCACGAGTCCGGCGAGACCCGGTGTGAACACCGCCTGCCCCGCCGCGGTGGCCCGCACCGCGTCCAGCAGTTCCTCCACGGACGCGCTCTTCACGAGGTACCCGGACGCACCGGCCTTGACCGCGTCGAGAACGTCGTCCCGTTCGGACGACGCCGACAGCACCAGCACCCGGCTGTCCGGCGACACCTCGAGGACGGCGGCGGTGGCCGCGGCGCCGTTCCCATCGGGCAGTTGCATGTCCATGAGCACCACGCCGGGACGGGTCGCGGCCGCCCGGCGTCCCGCGGTGGCGACGCCGTCGGCCGTGGCGACCACGGTGAACCCGGCGCCTTCGAGGTCGCGGGCCACGGCGTCCCGCCACATCGGGTGGTCGTCGACGACCATCACGGTGATCTGCTCGTCGGTCTCCGTGTCACCCATGCGTTTCGTCTCCCTTCGGCACGCGGATCTCCCACTCCGTGCCCTGCCCGGGTTCGGTGTCGAGTTCGGCGGTGCCGCCGAGCGCACCGACGCGGCCCAGAATGGATTTCGATACTCCCATGCGACCCTCCGCCTCCGCCTCGGCCAACCGTCCCGGAGCGATTCCGCTGCCGTCGTCGCGGACACTGACGATCACCTCGTCGCCCAGATCCTCCAGCAGCACGTAGGCTCTGGCGCCGGTCCCCGCGTGCAGTGCGACGTTGGACAGTGCCGTGTCGACGATCGCGACGAGTTCCGTCGCCCGGCCGCGTTCGATCGTCACCGGATCCGCGGGGGTCGACACGGACACGGTGGTGCTCGCCCGCGTGCCCAGCAGCAGTCGCAAGTCGATCGCGCTCCCACCCAGATCCGAGGCCACGCCCGCACCCTGCTCGGAGATGAGCATGCGCAGCGCCACCTCCTGCTCGCCGGCGAGATCCGCGAGTTCGGCTGCGGGTCCCCCGATCTCGTTGCCGCGGCGGCGGACGAGCGCGAGCACCTGCAGGACGCCGTCGTGTACCTCTCGGGCCAGACGTTCCCGTTCCTCGGTGGCGGCGGCCAACCGCACCGCCTGCTCCAGCTGGGCCTGCGCGCGCCTCGCGGTGGTGGTGGCGAGCCCGAGCGCCAGACCCACCGACACCAGGACCGGCGCCGTCGCGTCCCGCCACAGGTCGAGGTTGACCTGGTCGCGCACCACCGCGCTCACCGTCGCCATCAGCACACCGGACGCCATCCCGAGCCAGGGTCCACCGAAGACGGCGGCGGAGATCACCGCGTTGGTGACCCACAGCGTCGTCGGCAGAGTCTGATGATTGTTGTACCAATCATGATCGGAGACAAGACGAGTCGACGCCATCAGCGCGATGACGATCAGCTGGTCGGCGATCACCACCTGGTAGCGCGGGACCTTCCCGTGGGACAACAGGACCGCCGAGAGTCCCGACCACACCGCCATCAGGGCGACGAGGAACCAGCTCAGCCGCTGATGGGTGTAGTACTGCACCGACACGAACTGATAGCTGATCGCGTACACCAGTGTGACGAGGCGGAATGCCTGCGCCGCCCGCCACAGCGGTGCGTCCGGCTGGGTGTCGAGCTCGGTCGTCGCTCGCGGGCGGTAGTGCAGTCGGGTGCGGTGCTCATTCCGGTCGGTCATGGGTCTGCGCAGTGTCGTCGAGGTGCGGGCCGCCGGGGTGCGGGCCGCCGGGGTGCGGGCCGTCGGCCTCGGCCGGATAGAGCGGGACCGCCGGATCGTCGACCTCGAGTGCGTCGTAGGTGGCTTCGGGATCCGTGGACAGCAGCGAGCGCACCGCCGTGTTGAGCAGCGCGACGATCGGCACCGCCAGGAGGCCGCCGACGATCCCGGCGAGCACGATGCCGGTGGTGATGGCCAGCACCACTGCGAGCGGGTGCAACCGGACCGCACGCCCGAGCAGCAGGGGTTGCAGCACATGGGCCTCGAGTTGCATCACCCCGATGATGATGCCGAGCACGATCAGCGCGGTGAGGAATCCCTTGGTGACGAGGGCAACGAGCACCGCGAGGAACCCGGTGAGGAACGCACCGACGATCGGGATGAACGCACCGATGAACACGAGCGACGCCAGGGGTAGGGCGAGCGGAACCCCCAGGATCGCGAGTCCCGCGCCGATACCGACGGCGTCCGCGGCGGCCACCGCCACCGTGGCCCGGACGTATCCGATCAGCGAGCCGAACCCCTGGCTCCCCGCCAGCCGGACCCGCCGCCGTGACGCGGTGGGGACGAGGCGGGTGACGAACTCCCAGATCTGAGTTCCGCCGTAGAGGAAGAAGATGAGGGTGAACAGTGTCAGCAGGGCACCGGTGAAGATCTCGCCGACGACCGTGGCGGTGGTCAGTGCCCCACTCGTCAGCTGCTGGCGGTTGTCCTGGATGGACTTCACCACCGAGTCGCCGGCCTGCCGGATCTGATCCTCGCTGAAGTGCAACGGGCCGTCGGTGAGCCACCCCTGGATCTGTGTGACGCTCGCCTCGAACTGTTCGGTGAGGCCGGGAAGACCCTCGATGAACTGCTCGACGACGAACGTCATGATCCCGGCGACGATGCCGATCGAACCGATGAGGACGACCAGGACGGCAGCAGACCGCGGCACGCCTTTGCCCTGCAGCCAGTCGACGAGCGGCACCAGCAGCGCCGACGACAGCAGCGCCAGACCCACCGGGATGAGGACGGTGTCGAGCCTGGTCACGATGTATCCGAGGGTCAGCAGGCCCGCGAAGATGACGAGGAGCCGCCACGTCCACTCGGCCGCAACCCTCACCACCGGATGCACGGACGCCGAGGGGTGACTTCCGCCCTGTGTTACCGCGGCAGTGTCCGAGCGTTGCTCGTTCGCGTTCACCTGCGGAGCGTATCGAGGTTCGGACAGTGCCGGGCGATCCGCGCGGGAAACACGCGCGCAGGGCACGCATATGAGCCGTTAGGGGGACGTGTCCTACGCCACCCGATACACCCCCCGCTAAATTGAACGGCGTGCGGAAATCCTATAGAGCGATCGCGGCGACGGTCCGCAGCAGATGGCCGCTCTATATGGTGTCGATGCTCCTCGCCAATTTCATCGGCGCCATCCTCGTTTTCGCGTTCGTGCGGTACGGCGTGCCGATCCCCGAATCGCAGGAAATCATCGCCGACCGGGTCCGCAACGTCGCGATCTTCGGCGGCTATCTCGCGTTCGCCGCCGTGGTGAGTCTCACGGCCGCGGCGATGATGCTGCGGTCGGTCGTGCGCTGGCAGTTGCGTGGGGGTCCGCCGACGCGCAGCGAACAGATGTCGGCGCTGCACGCACCGCTGCGACAGGCGATCGTGCACCTGGTGCTGTGGATCCTCGGCGGCATCATCTTCGTGCTGCTCACCATCACCGAGATGCCGGAACTCGCGGTCGCGGTGATCGTCACCGTCTGCATGGCCGCGACCACGACGTTCGGTTTCACGTACATGCTCGGCGAGCGCATCCTGCGACCGGTGGCCGCCCGCGCGCTCAGCGAGGGCGAGTTCGACCGGACCATGGCACCCGGCGTCGGCACCCGGATGGCCATGACGTGGGGGCTCGGAACACTGATGCCCGTCATCGGCATCATCCTGCTGTGCGTGACGCAGATAACCACCAACCTGGTGTTCTCCCCGAACGCGCTCGCGTGGGCGATCATGTTGCTGTCGATCATCGCGATCGCGCAGGCGTTCGCGCTGTCGATGCTGACGGCCAGCCAGATCTCCGACCCGATCAAACAGCTGCGGCGGGCCATCGAACGCGTCCAGCGCGGTGCCACCGACGTCCGCGTCGAAGTGTTCGACGGCAGCGAGATCGGGCGACTGCAGGTCGGGTTCAACCGCATGATGCGCGAATCGGACGAACGGCGGCTGCTGCGCGAACTGTTCGGCCAGCACGTCGGCGAGGACGTCGCGCGGCGGGCACTGCAGTTCGGTACCGAACTCGGCGGGGAGACGAGGTTCGTCGCGGTGCTGTTCGTCGACATGGTCGGCTCCACCGGCGCCGCCGCGGAGCGTCCCCCGGGCGAGGTCGTGAACCTGCTCAACGAGTTCTTCCGCGTCGTCGTCGACGTGATCGACCGGCACCACGGGTTCGTCAACAAGTTCATGGGTGACGCGGCTCTCGCGATCTTCGGTGCCCCCCTCGACCGCCCCGACGCGCCGACGGCGGCGCTGGCGGCGGCCCGGGAGCTGCGGTTCGCGTTGAACGAGATCACCGGCCTCGACGTCGGCATCGGCGTCTCCGCAGGCCTCGCCGTCGCCGGCAACATCGGCGCCGCCGAACGCTTCGAATACACGGTGATCGGCGACCCCGTCAACGAGGCGTCGCGGCTCACCGAACTCGCCAAGCTCCACCCCAGCCGCGTGCTGGCATCGACGAGTGCCCTGTATTTCGCGGACGACGACGAACAGGCGCACTGGGAACTCGGCGAACAGGTCCAGTTGCGGGGGCGTCGCCGCAACACCCATCTGGCTTGGCCGGAGGACTATCCGGAGTAATCCGCTACCCGTTGGTTACGCTGGCCAGGTGGCCCAGCCTCGATCCGACCCGCCCACTGCCGAGCCTCCTCGGCAGCGAAGCCGATACTGGTGGATCAAATGGCTACTCGGCGCCGGCCTCCTTGCCCTGCTGACCGTCGAGGGCATCTACCTGTGGCCCACGCTCAGCGACTCGTGGAAAGCACTCACCGAGATCCACTGGGGGTGGGTCGCGGCATGTATCGCAGCCCAGGCCGTCTCCCTGAGCGGGTACGGCGCGGTCCAGCAGCGACTGCTGCAGGCGGGTGGTGTCGTCGTCAGCCAGCTGAAGTCGGTGTCGGTGATCTACGCGAGCACCGCGATGGCCGTGAGCCTGCCTGCCGGTCAGGTGTTCTCCACCGCCTTCACTTACAAGCAGACCCGCAAGTGGGGTGCCACCCCCATCGTCGCGTCCTGGCAGCTGGCGATCTCCGGAGTGATCGCCGCGGGCAGCCTCGCACTGCTCGGCGCCGCGGGCGCGTTCGCCGTGGGCACCAAGGTGAGTCCGGTCACGCTGGCACTGTCGCTGGTGGCCGCGTTCGGCCTGTTCTACGGGCTGCGATACATCTCACGTAACCCCGACTCGATCGAGTCGATCGGGCATTGGGTACTCACCCGATACAACAAGTTCCGCAAGAATCCCCCCGAGACCGGCGTCGAGCGGTGGAAGGAAATCCTGAGCCAGCTCGATTCGGTCGAGCTGAGCCGCAAGGATTCCGTCATCACGTTCGGGTGGTCGGCGGTGCACCGGCTCGCCGACGTCGCGTGCCTCGGTTTCGCGTGCTGGGCGGTGGGCGCGGAACCGTCGTTCGCCGGTCTGCTGATCGCGTTCGCCGCAGCCAAGGCGGTGGGCAGCATTCCGCTGGCCCCGGGCGGGCTGGGGTTCGTCGACGGCACCCTGATCGCCACGCTGACGGCGGCGGGAGCCACCGCGTCGCAGGCCCTCGCGGCCGTGTTCGTCTACCGCATGGTGAGCTACATCCTCGTCGCGCTCGTCGGCTGGGTGGTCTTCCTCATCCTGTTCCGGCACAACCAGCACGAAGACCTGGAGATGGACCTCGAGTTCGAGCGCCGGGAGCAGTCCTCACCGACCACCAAGCGCACGCCACACACCGGGGACCCCGAGCCCGACACCCAGCCGTGAGTACCTCTTAACCTGGATCCACCGATGTGGTGTCGGGGTAGGTGAGTCGAAACGGCGAGATGCCCTTGCGTGCTGAAAGAATTGGACTTCTCACAGAACCAGTTCGATCGACACGAAGGGCATCTCTAGGGTGCAACTATCCCACACCCACCCGGTGACGGCCTCGGCGTTCGACGACCGCAATCTCCTCGCCGCGGCCGGACTGGTCCCGGTCCTGGGGTTGGCTCAGGACTGCGGCCTCGATGACCTGGCAGACGAGCATCTGACGCTGCCCACCGACAAGGGCGCACACGCGGGCCGGAAGGTGACCGCACTGGTAGCGGGCATGGTCGCCGGCGCCGACAGCATCGACGACATGGCGCTGCTGCGGCACGGCGCCATGCCCACGGTATTCGACCGCCCGTACGCCCCGTCGACGCTGGGCTCCTTCCTGCGGACGTTCTCCTTCGGGCACGTCCGCCAACTCGACGCCGTCGCCGCCCGATTCCTGCAAGGCCTGGCCGAACGAACACCGCTGGTCGGTGGGCCCGAATCAGGTGGGCGGATCCTCGTCGACCTCGACGACACCATCGTCGAGGTGCACGGGCACGCCAAGCAGGGTTCGGGCTACGGATATACGGGGGTCCGGGGGTTGAACGCGCTGATCGCCACCGCCACCACCGACGGGCGGGCACCGGTGATCGTCGGCCAACGCCTGCGCCGCGGCGGCTGCGGATCCCCACGCGGGGCATCCCGGATGGTCAGCGACGCCCTCGCCACACTCGGCCGCCTGCGCCCGCAGCTGTCACCGGGGTCTGTGCTGGTGCGGGCCGACTCGGCCTTCTACGGGCACCCGACCGTGTCCGCGGCACTGCGCTCCGGCGCCGACGTCTCGGTCACGGTGCGGATGACCGCGACGGTGAAGGCGGCGATCGCCGCCATCGACGAGGATGCGTGGACCCCGATCGAATACACCGACGCCGTCTACGACGAACAGGCCGGCCGGTGGATCTCCCGCGCCGAGGTCGCCGAGATCGACTTCACCGCGTTCACCCGCCTCGCCTCCGAGCGGACACCGGGCCGGTTGGTGGTGCGCCGCATCCCCGACCTGCGGGAACACACCGATGGTCAGGGCACGTTGTTCGACGCCTGGCGGTTCCACGCGTTCTTCACCACCACCGACCCCGCCGTCCTGGACACCGTGGCCGCGGACAAGATCCACCGCGGGCACGCGATCATCGAGCAGGTCCACGCCGACCTGAAGAACTCCGCGCTCGCGCACCTGCCGTCGGGGCGGTTCGCCGCCAACAGTGCCTGGCTGGTGCTTGCGGTGATGGCGTTCAATCTCACCCGCGCCGCCGCCACCCTCACCGGGGCCCGCCTGGCCAAGGCGACGACCGCCACCATCCGCCGGACCCTGATCTCGGTCCCGGCGCGGATCGCGTCCTCGGCCCGCCGCCTCACCCTGCACCTGCCGCGGCGCTGGCCCTGGGAATCCGAATGGAACCAACTCTTCACCCACACCCGACATCGAAGACCCCAGGTCACCTAATCCGCCCGGCCACCCCCGGCCCCGACCCGAAAGACCCAGTGGAACAACCCGACACATCGGTCGGGCGATCACCCACACCCCTGACAGCCCATCAACGGCCACAACCGAACCCATCACCCGACCCGCCCCTATCGGTGGATCCAGGCTTAACCGCCGGACGTTAACAAGTACTCACGGGCGGCGAAGCCGCATGAGGTGCTCGGTACTGACCCTGACGGCCTCCCCGGCGTCGCCGTCGGCGATCGCCTCCACCAGAAGTCGGTGGGCGTCGGCCTCAGGCTCGCTGCCCACGCTCAGGTCCAGCGTCGCCGTCAGGTCGAGCATCGCTTCGCGCAGCCGCGGGACGAACGTCTCGAACAATTCGGTCAGCACCGGGTTGTGCGCCGCGACCACCACTGCGCGATGCAGCGCGATGTCTGCGTCGACGAATGCGGCGGCACCGGTCCCGGACGCCGCGGACCGCGCGTGCAGCGCCTGGCGCAGCGCCGCGACATCTGCCTCGTCGCGCCGGGCCGCCGCCAGCCGGGCCGCCTCGATCTCGACGGTGTGGCGCACCTCGACGACGTGCCGGATCTCCTCGGTCCGGAGCACCCGGTCCCAGTCCTGCCGCGGCGTCGACCTGCGGAGGAACACGCCGGCCCCCTGCCGTGACTCGACCATGCCGAGACCCGCGAGCATCCGGACGGCCTCGCGGACGGTCGACCGTCCGACGCCCAGTTCGGCCGCCAGCGTCGTCTCGCCGGGCAGCTTGGCGCCGACCTCCCACTCACCGCTCGCGATCCGTGAGCGCAGCAGGTCCGCCGCCTGGTCCGTCAGCAGGTGGCGTCGTATCGACGAGGTCACGCACAGCTCCTCAGGTTGTCTGATGAGTGATTTTCTCCTAGTCTAGCGCCGTGGCGTTCCGTGGACTTCTCCTCCACTGCCGCGGCGGGGCCTGAAGGCCGGCACCCTGCCGCGGGGTTTCGCCGCGTCGGTCGACTCGTGTACCCCCTTCCGAGGAGAAGACCGTCATGACCAGCACCGTCCCCACGTGGAACAACCAGCAACCGTCGCCGATGCCCTCCGATCGCTACCGCGCGATCTGGGACCGCGTTCCCGTCCCCGACCTCGACCGCACCTGGCCGGCGCGACGCACCACCACCGCCCCGCTGTGGGTGCCCGTCGATCTGCGCGACGGCAACCAGGCCCTCGCCGAGCCGATGGATCCGGAGCGCAAACGCAGGTTCTTCGAACTGCTGATCTCGATCGGCTACAAGGAGATCGAGGTCGGATACCCGTCCGCGAGCCAGACCGATTTCGACTTCGTCCGCGACCTCGTGCGTCTGGACCTGGTGCCCGAGGACGTGACGATCGTCGTCTTCACCGCTGCCCGCGACGATCTGATCGCCCGGACGTACGAGTCGGTCGAGGGACTGCCGAACGTCGTGGTGCACATGTACACCGCGACGGCGCCGACGTGGCGCTCCGTCGTTCTCGGCAAGGATCGGAAAGAACTGCACCGGTTGATCTTCGATGCCGCGCAGGAGGTGGCACGCGGCGCCGGTGACCATCCGGGACGGCGTTTCGAGTTCTCGCCCGAGGTGTTCAACCTGACCGAGCCGGACTTCGTGCTCGACGTGTGCAACAGCCTCACCCGGTTGTGGGACGCGAGCCCCGACCGTCCGGTGATCCACAATCTGCCTGCCACGGTGGAGGTTTCGACACCCAACGTGTATGCCGACCAGATCGAGCACATGCACCGGCATCTGGAGCGGAGGGAGTCGGTCATCCTGTCGGTGCACCCGCACAACGACCGCGGCACCGGGGTCGCCTGCGCCGAACTGGCGGTGCTGGCGGGTGCGCAGCGGGTCGAGGGCTGCCTCTTCGGCAACGGTGAGCGAACCGGCAACGTCGATCTGGTGACGCTGGCCCTGAATCTGCACGCGCAGGGCGTCGACCCGATGATCGACCTCTCCGACATCGACGCGGTGCGACGAACCATCGAGTACTGCAACAGGATTCCCGTCCACGAGCGGCACCCCTACGGCGGCGACCTCGTGTACACGGCGTTCTCCGGCACCCACCAGGATGCGATCAAGAAGGGATTCGCGGAACATCGGGCGTCCGCGGCGGCAGCCGGGCTGGATGCGGCGAGCGCGCCGTGGGCGGTGCCGTACCTGCCGATCGACCCGGCGGACGTGGGACGCGACTACCAGGCCGTCATCCGCATCAACAGCCAATCCGGCAAGGGCGGCATCGCGCATCTCCTGCAGAGCGAATACGGCATCACGCTGCCGCGGCGGCTCCAGATCGACTTCGCCGCGAAGGTGCAGGAGGCGGCGGACTCGTCGGGGCTCGAGATCACCGCCGAGGAATTGTGGACGCTGTTCTGCGCCGAGTACGGCTACCGGGGCGGGCTCGGCCGATGGTCCGTCGAGCACGGCACGGACGGCGACCGGCTGTTCGTCGTGTTCGACGTCGACGGAGTGGAAGTGTCGGGCGAGGCGGTGGCCACCGGCCCCGTCGAGGCGATGACCCGCGTCCTCATGTCGAAGGGTTTGGACGTGGACGTCCTCTCCCTGACGCAGCACTCGCAGCGGTCGGGTAGCGACAGCGCGGCGATCACGTTGGCCGAGTGCCGCGTCGGCGATCGGACGGTGTGGGGCATGGGCTCGCATCAGTCGGTGACGGCCTCCGCGATCCGGGCGGTGTACCGAGCCGTGAGTACTTGTTAACCGCGGGACGTTTGTTGAGTCTGGGGACATGTGAGACAGATGATGTCTACCCAGATGTGAGACACGCTGCCGTCGACGAGGTGTGAGGCACCTGACTGGTCGTGAACTTGGTTCATGACCGGAACGGATGCCGTCATGGACCTGCTACACGCCCTGCTGGTGCTCGCCCACGCCACCGGCGCCGACATGTTCGACGGGAACTTCGCCCGCTGGTGCGCCGACCACGGGATCTCCCGCGCCACCGCCTACCGACACAAGAAACGGATCGAGGAGGAGGGCCGGTGGACCACCCGGTCCCGCCGGCCCACCTCCTGCCCACACGCCACCCCACTACCGGTCGAGATCGAAATCGTGCGGCTCCGCCTGAACCTGCCCCACCACGAGCGCGGTGCCGACACCATCGCCTACCACCTGCAGGCCGTCGCCGACAAACACCACTGGGCCGCCGAGGGCTGGACCATCCCGTCCCGGGCCACGATCAACACGATCCTCTCCCGCTACGACCTGGTGATCCCGGAACCGAAGAAACGCCCGAAATCGTCGTACCGCCGGTTCTGCTACCGCAACCCCCGCGACTGCTACCAGATCGACGCCACCCAGGTCCGGTTGGCCACCGGCGAGAAGGTCGTCGTCTTCGAGGTCCTCGACGACTGCACCCGCACCCTGGTCGCCACCCGGGTCGCGGACGCCGAAACCGCCGCCGGGGCGATCGCGGCGATCACCGCCGCGTTCACCGGCTTCGGGATCCCGGCGTTGGTGCTCGCCGACAACGGCAGCGCGTTCACCTCCCGCCGCACCAAGGGCGGCATCTCCGGCTTCACCCGGGTCGTGGAGCAGGCCGGGGCCCGGCTGATCCACTCCACCCCGTATCACCCGCAGACCTGCGGGAAGGTCGAACGCCACCACCGCACCTTCAAGCAATGGTTGGCCGCACGGCCCACCACCGCGGCCACCACCACCGAACTGCAGCAACTGTGCGAGACCTACCAGCGGTTCTACAACACCGAACGCCCGCACAGCGCCGTCAAGATGCCACCGCTGCAGGCCTGGCGGAATGCGGCGATCCACGGTGGGCCACAGCACCTTCCGATCCAACACGACGCCACCGTGCACGCCCTCGTCGTCTCCTCCACCGGCACCGTGTGCGTCGACTCCCGCGCCCGCCTGAGCGTCGGCCGAAAGATGGCCGGACAGACCGTCACCCTGCTGCGCGACGACGACCACGTCACCGCCTACACCACCGACGGCGACGTGATCGGCCACCTACACCTCGACCACACCAAGCGCTACCAAGGCAAACTCCGCCCCGCCTAAAATCTGTCTCACATCTACGTAGACACCCGTGTCTCACATCTACGTAGACAGCACAAACCGCCGGACGTTAACAAGTACTCACGGGCGGCGAAGCCGCAAAGCCTCCGCGACCACGTCCGGACGGTCCTCGGGCATCAACGTGTAACTGTCCTCGACCTCCTGCAGTTCGGCGTGCGGGTACAGCTCGGCCAGGCGCCGGCCGTGGTCGCGGGGCATCACCTTGTCCTCGACGGCCCACAGCACGAGGACCGGCCGGTCGAAACTCCGGTTCGCTTCCGCCCACTCCCGCAGCGTCGACTTCGGCGGCAGCGACGTCGTGTACTTGCGCAGGTCTCGTCGCACCCGGCGGTCGGTGGTCGCGGGCCGGAACCATCCGTCCATCACCGACTTCGGTACGGGCCGCTTGCTCATCCAGCCCCACCCCGCGGGTGCCCGGCGCATGGCCCGGAATCGCAGCGCCTGCATGGTCAACGCGAGACCGCCGGGGATCGCCACCGCGAGACCTATTGCGCGACCAGGAATTCCGGGCGGATAGTTGTCGAACGCCTCACACGGGGTGAGGACGAGAGCCCCGACGCGGCTGGTGTCTCCGAGCGCGATCAGCACCTGTGCGCCGCCCCAATCGTTCTGCACGAGGGTGACGTCCGTGAGATCGAGTCGTTCGAGGAACTCGCCGATAAGCAGTCCGAGACCGCGTAGCGAGAGGTCGGCGTCCTCACGCATCGGAATGCGGTGCGCGCCGAGCGGGAGGTTCGGGACGATGCAGCGGAAGTCCGGGGCAAGTTGCTCCACGACGTGTCGCCATACGGTGCCACCGATCGTCAGCCCGGAGATGAACACGAGAACGGGGCCGTCACCCCCGGTGTCCCGGTACTCGACGGTGCCTGCGGAGAGCTCGATCTGCTTCATGGCACTCACTCCATTTGATAGATCGTTCTACTGAGAATCACGTTACGATGAGGTACGCACCGAGCGCAACGGTCGGAGGGCAGGAAAGTGAACGACACGAAGGCCCGCATTCTCGGCACCAGCAGCGACCTCTTCCGCCGCAACGGCTACACCGGGACCGGACTCAAGCAGGTCGCCACGGAGGCGCGCGCCCCGTTCGGGTCGATCTACCACTTCTTCCCAGGCGGCAAGCAGCAGCTCGGCGAGGAGGTCATCCGATCGTCGGGCGAGGAGTACGCCCGGCTGGTCTTTTCCATTCTCGACGCGCATCCCGACATCCTCGAGGGGATCGAGGTCGGGTTCCGGCTGGCCGGCGAGACCCTGGTGGCCACCGATTACGCGGACGCCTGCCCCATCGCCACGGTCGCACTCGAGGTCGCGAGCACCAACGAGGTGCTTCGCGTGGCCACGGCGGACGTGTTCACGAGCTGGATCGACTCGGGGAGCGCCCTCCTGCGCCAACGCGGATTCGACGAGGCCGATGCGAGGCGCCTGATCCTGGGTTTCGTCACCAGCCTGGAGGGCGCGTTCGTCCTCGCCCGCGCGCTGCGCAGTACCGAACCGCTCGACGCGGCCGGCGCCACGGTCCTCGCCGCGGCGCGAGCCTGCCTCCCCCCACGTGAGTGAGAAAGCGCCCCCGGGCACACTTCGCCACTCACGTGCGGTATGTGACGGGCATCACATTCGGGTTGCGGAAGAAATTCACCCGACCCATAGTTGAAGCCAGGAGAACTTAAAGATTCAACTACTTGAGTCGACGATCCGAGGAGTTTTCATGACCACCGCCACCGCCACCCTGCCCAACCTCACCGCCGGAACCTGGGCCATCGACACCGTCCACTCCACCGTCGGCTTCTCCGTCCGCCACCTCATGGTCAGCAAGGTCCGCGGCACGTTCAACGACTTCACCGGCGCGATCACCGTCGCCGAGGACGGCACCGCCGCCGTCACCGCCGAAATCCAGGTCGCGTCCATCGACACCAAGAACACCGACCGCGACGCCCACATCAAGTCCGCCGACTTCTTCGACGCCGAGCAGTACCCGACCGCCACCTTCACCTCCACCGCCGTCCGCGCCAAGGGCGACGACTACGTGGTCGAGGGCGAATTCACCCTCCACGGCGTCACCCGCCCCGTCGAGCTCGCCCTCGAGTTCAACGGCGTCAACCCCGGCATGGGCAACGGCCCGGTCGCCGGCTTCGAAGCCACCACCGTCCTCAACCGCAAGGACTTCGGCATCACCATCGACATGCCCCTCGAAGGCGGCGGAGCCGTCGTCGGCGACAAGATCACCATCACCCTCGAGATCGAGGCCGGCCTGCAGGCCTGACCCTGGCTCGCACCACGCGCCCCGTCATCCACCCGGACGACGGGGCGCGGTCGTGCCGCGGGCATACCGGGCGGCGAACAGCACTGCCCACCCGATCGCGCCGATCAGCGCGAAACTGATCAGCCGGTACAGCATCACGGCGGCAGTCGCCTCGTCCGTGCCCAGCCCGCCGGCGACGAACGCCACGATCAGGGCGCCGTCGACGACGCCGATCCCGCCGGGAATCAAAGGGATGCTCGACGCGGCCATGCCCGCGACGTAGGCCGTCATCGCGAGGCCGATCCCGACGTCGGTGACGCCCACCGCGCGGCACGCGGCGACCAGACACAGCAGGTCGCCGATCCAGTTCAGTCCCGCGAACACGCCGCCGAGCACCCAGTCACGCGGGCGGGGCCGGACGAGGGCCAGTTGCTCGACGAGGGCACGGACGCGTTCGACGCCCGACGCCGCGGGTCTCCGCAGAAACGCGTTGGCCCAGCCGAGCACCCGCTCCCCCGCGGACACGAGCAGTTCGGGACGGCGCACCAGCTCCCGGATCGCGAAGGCGAGGCCGAGGACTCCCACGATCTCGCCGCCGACGGTGATGGGATCGGCATGCGCCCGGACGCCGACGGTTGCGCCGAGAATTCCGAGGGCCCCGAGCGCGAGGGAGCTGATGATCCCCGACGCGAGCATCGTCCAGGCGACCAGCGCGGTGCTCGCACCCCACGTGCGCAACCTCCGAAACGTGAATCCGGCGGACACCAGATGGCCGGCGGGGAGCGTGACGGACAGCGCGTTGGACGCGAAAGTCAGGGCGATCGAACGATGGAGTGCCACCCGCAGACCGCCTGCCGCGAGCAATTGCCGCTGCAGTCGCGCGAACGTCGTCATCGACGCGATCTCGGCGATCACCGCCAGCACGAGCCACCGCCACCGCGGGTGCAGCAACGTGCCCGACGCTCGCGCGATGTACGGACCCAACACCAGAACCTCGACGACCAGCGCTCCGGCCGCGGCGATCGCCAATGCCGTCCTGGGTACCGTCCGCCCGCGCCACACCTCAGTGACGTTCGTCGGACGCGACGCCGGTCCGCGACCGGGGAAGGTCGAGGACCCCGGCCTCGATCTCCGCGAAAGCCGAATCCAGCAACCCCAGGAACCGCTGCGCGTCGTCGCCGGGCCGCCACTGCAGATACGCGGTGCGCAGTACGGCGAACGCCGTGTTGACGAGCAGCGCACTGCAGAGCGGGTCGACCCGATCTGGTCGGACCCGGGCGTCGACCCACTCCTGGACGAACTGCTGAAATCGCTCTCCGGCGGCCTTCGTCGACTGCGCGAGGTGGGGGGCGGCGTCCAGAATCCGGCGTTGCACCGTGAGGGTGGCGGCGTTGTGGGCGATGTTCGCGCGGATGATCTCGCGGACCGACGCCCACATCGGTTCGCCGTCGGGACGCTCGTCTGCCAGCTTCTGCCACCGCTCACGGTCACCCGGTCCGGGGTCGAAGAGCAGCGCTTCCTTGGAGTCGAAATAGTTGAACAGCGTGCTCTTGGACACCCGTGCCGCTGCCGCGATCTCTTCGACGCTGACGTCGTCGTATCCGCGCGTGTCCACCAGGTCGAGGGCGCACGCATGCAGCGTCCGCCAGGTCTCGTGCTTCTTCGAGACGCGAAGACCTGATCCGCTGTCCGTCGCCATGAATCGAACCTTAACTCCAACTTGGACCGAGTACAATTTTCTTCCCGGTCCACTGTTGGCGCGAGTCCACCTATTGTCGCGAAGGCGGCCCCTCTAGGCTGACCGTGTGAAGAAGTACTTCCCCGCGCTCGCCCTGGACGTCGTTCTCGTGATCGTGTTCTGCGCGATCGGCCGCCGCAGCCACGACGAAGCCAACGCCCTGACGGGTCTGGCCACCACGGCGTGGCCGTTTCTGACCGGCCTCGCGGTCGGCTGGCTCGCCACCGTCGCGCTCTACCGCGACAAGTTCGACGGATTCCTCCTCGTCCCGACGGGCATCGTGGTGTGGCTCTCGACGCTCGTGGTGGGCATGCTGTTGCGCGTGGTCAGCGGCCAGGGAACGGCGTTCAGTTTCGTCATCGTGGCCGGCACCGTGCTCGCCGTATTCCTCCTCGGTTGGCGTGCCGTCGCCAAGATCGTGACGAAGTCGCGCGCCGCCACCCGATAGCGGCGAATCCGCCCCGACGGCACACGAACTTCCGCTCGAGGTGAGACAGTTTTCCCATGAGTGACACCATCGATCCGGCCCGGGACGAGAAGCGGTCCGACCGCGGCTTCTTCGGCCAGCCGTTCGCCCTCGCGAACCTGTTCGGCGTCGAGATGTGGGAGCGATTCTCCTTCTACGGGATGCAGGGCATCCTGATCTACTACCTCTACTTTTCGGCCGCCGACGGCGGACTCGGAATCGCAGAATCGTCCGCGACCAGCATCGTCGGCGCCTACGGCGGCACGGTGTACCTGTCCACCATCCTCGGCGCCTGGATCGCCGACCGGCTCCTCGGCTCCGAACGAACCCTGTTCTACAGCGCCATCCTCGTCATGCTCGGCCACATCGCCCTGGCCGTGTTCCCGGGCCTGTGGGGTGTGGGCATCGGCCTGGTCTGCGTCGCGTTCGGTAGCGGTGGGCTCAAGGCCAATGCCACCTCGCTCGTCGGCGATCTCTACGACGCGGACGACGAGCGCCGCGACGCCGGATTCTCCATCTTCTACATGGGTATCAACCTCGGTGCCCTCGTCGGCCCACTGCTGACGGGCTGGGCGCAAGACGCCATCGGCTTCCACGCCGGCTTCGCGCTCGCCGCAATCGGCATGGCGCTCGGACTGATCCAGTACACGCTCGGCCGCAAGCGCCTCCGGGGCATCGGGGCGGAACCGCCCAATCCCCTCCCCCGCGCACAGCGACCCAAGTGGATCGCGATCGGCGCCGCCGCGGTCGTGGTGATTGCCGCCCTGTCCCTGACCGGGGTGATCACCGCAGCCAACATGTCGGACATCGTGGTCGGCCTCACCATCGTCGCGGCGATCGGCTACTTCGCGATCATGTTGTCGAGCCGCCGCATCACGGCCGTCGAGCGCAGCCGCGTCTACGCGTTCATCCCGATGTTCATCGCCAGCGCCGTGTTCTGGTCGCTGTTCCAGCAGCAGTTCACCACCGTCGCGGTGTACTCCGACAAACGACTCGACCGCAACCTGTTCGGCTGGGACTTCCCGCCGTCGTGGGTGCAGTCCATCAACCCGGTCTTCATCATCATCTTCGCGGGCGTCTTCGCGGCCGCCTGGACGAAGCTCGGACCTCGTCAGCCGTCCTCGCCGATCAAGTTCGCGGCGGGCACCGTCATCATGGGTATCGCGTTCCTGGCGTTCATCCCGATGTCGGGTGGCGGTGCGAACAGCGCACCGCTGCTGGGTCTGGCCGGCATCCTGCTGCTGTTCACGTTCGCCGAACTGCTGCTGTCCCCGGTCGGGCTGTCGCTGTCGACCAAGCTGGCGCCCGAGGCCTTCCACACCCAGATGGTGGCGTTGTTCTTCCTGTCCGTCGCCCTGGGCACCGCCATGGCGGGCACGCTGGCCGGCTACTACGACGAGAACAACGAAGTCCCGTACTTCACCGCGGTCGGGCTGGGTTCGATCGCCGTCGGTGTGCTCCTCGCCGTCGGCTCACCGTGGATCCGGCGTCTGATGAAGGGCGTGCACTGAGCGTCAGCGCACCCACAACCACACGGCCAACCCGAATCCCGCGATCGCGATGACGACGCGGAGGACGGACGGTGGTATCCGCCTGACGACGGGCGGGCCGCACCACCCACCGGCCAGGGCGCCGATCGCCATCGCTGCGGCGGCGCCCCAGTGGACGGGACCGAAGACCGCGAACCCGATCGCCGCAACCAGGTTCGCGACGCCCAGGAGAAAGCTCTTCAGGATGGTCGCGCGCCAGATCTTCTCCGAGGTGAGGATCAAAGCGATCGCCAGAAAGATCACGCCGGCACCCGCGCCGAAGTAACCGCCGTAGATGGCGACGACGAACAACGACACCGAGTACGCGCGTGGCATGTCCCGCCCGCCCGCCAGCGCGCGGAGTCGGGGTTGCAGCAGCAATGCCAGCGCCGCGAACGCCACCATGAACGGAACGATCGCCTCGAACGATCCCGCCGGAGCCACCAACAGGATTCCCGCGCCCACCAGGCCGCCCGCAGCCGAGTACAGCGCCCAGCGCCACAGCTTGGGACCGGTGTCGGCGACCTCCCGCGTCGAGTTGGACAGGGCGCCGACGCCGACCGCCACCATCGCGACCGTGTTGGTGACGTTCGCGGTGACCGGCGGCAGACCGACCGCGAGGAGTGCGGGATACGACACGATGGACGCCAGGCCGGTGACGAAGCCGACCAGTCCCGCGAAGAACCCCGCTACGACGAGAAGACCGATATCAAGCAGGGACACAAGGTAGAAACTTACCCTTGCTCACTTACTCCCTCAGCGCGGACGGCCCGCCCTCAGTTCGCCGGCTTCGCCATCTCACGGAAGAGCATGTCGGTCATCTTCACCGCGCGGTCGCCACCGTCGGCGTCGGCGACGAAGACCGCGAAGGCCAGGTCGCCGCGTGAGCCGTAGAACCAGCGGTCGTCGCCGCTCGCACCGTTCATGCCCATGAGGTCCGGGTAGCCGTTGAGGAACGACGCCCCGCCCCGCACCACGTTGTCGCGCATCATGCCACGGAGCTGGTCGTTGACGTTCGCCGGAAGCGGCTGAGCGGCCACGTCCGTGGTGCCCGGCTGTCCCTGGACGATCATCGGCGCCGGCGCGCTGCCCCGCGCGATCGACGCGGCCAGCATGGCCATCCCGAATGGAGTCACGGCGGGCAGGTCGCTGTCCTTACGGTTCATCACCTGGTTCATGCCCGACTGGTCGGCGGTGAAGACGGCGGTCTGATGGTCGAGGCCCGGGATCTTGTAGTTCATGCCGAGCCCGAGCTGATTGCCCGCCTTCTCGATGTCCTCGATCGACAGCGAGGACGGGTCGACGCCCTTCTGCAGTCCGGCGGCCTTCTTCACCAGGTCGAGGTTCGATCCGGCGGGGTAGAGCCCCTGGAACGCGATCGGCCCCTGCTCCATCGCCTGATTGTTCTGCGCGGCGGCCAGCACGGCGCCGGACGACGGCTGGATCGCGACGATCGTCGCGGGCGTGCCGACACTGACCACGGCTTCCTCTGCTGCCAGCTGCAGGCGGGAGTCCATGGTCGCGACGATGTCCGGTCCGGGCGGGCCCTGGAAACCTGCCTGCGGAATGAGCGTGCCGTCGGGGTCCACGAGGTGGACGGCCCAGCCGGCCGTGGCGTCCCGGTTCGCCTGCCACACCTTGCGCAGCGGATCCAGCAGCGGTGTCGTGATGCGCCGATCCGCTGTGATGAGCTTCGGCGTCTTGATGGTGACGACGCCGGGGATCGCGAGATCCTCCTCGAGGAACTCCCAGTCCTGGTCGCGCAGCAGCACGGCGGTGACCTGCTGGCCGGGCTTCTCGGCCATCTCCGCCATCATCGTGTCGGACGTCACGAGGGGCGCCACCGGCTCGAGGACCTCCGCGAGACGCCGGGTGGTCGCGACAGGATCGGGCATCGTGGCGGGATCCAGGGTGACCGAGTTGATGGTCTGCTCGTTCATGAGCAACGCACCGAACGCGTCGAAGACCCGCGGCGGAGCGGCGTCCGTCCGGTCGTAGCGGACGATACGCCCGTTGCCCAGGTCGGGCGCGAGGATCGACGGATCCCAGGAGATGCGCCAGCCGACGGACAGGTTCCGCACACCACCCTGAACCTGGTAGGTCCAATCCTTGCCCTCACCGAAATGCCAAGCGGCACCGACGGTGAAGAAGCCGGAATCCGAGCCGAGATCCATGAACTGGGTCAGGTCGAACTTGGCGTCCTCGGGTTTGAGTCCGTCGAACATCTGCTGAATCGCCGTCTCCGCGGCGTTGGGATAAGAGGTCTGCGCTGCCGCGGCAGCGGCGTCGCCCTCGTTCAGTGCGTTGACGAAGTCGTCGACGACCGACTGAGCGGTCGCCTCCTCTTTCGACAGCACACACGACGCCAGAATCACCGCCAGAACGACAGCCGACGTCAGGGCGATCACGTATCTGTTGCGGCGGCCAAGCGATCGTCCATTCCCCATGTCCACCATCTTGCTTTCAGTCACATGCGTAACAAGCACCATTTGCCTACGAAGGAGTTACGGTTGAGCCACAACTTATCCCCGAACAGCAACGCGCGAACGGGTTTATCGAAGAAAACGCCCCGCAGCCTGCACAGCAGGGGCCGAACTGTCACCTGTTGCTATAAATACGGCAAATGCTAGGTCGTCCTTGATTCCGACGAACCAGCCGTGCGCGGGGCCATTTCCCGACTCGGCCGTGCCCGTTTTGCCGAGCAGTCCCGGAATGTCCTGCAGCGCAGTAGCGGTACCGCCCGTCACAGTTTCACGCATCATCGTCCGGAGGTCGGAGGTGACGTTCGCAGGCACGGGGGGTGCCGTCTTGTCGGCTGTTCCCAGTTGGCCTTGCACGATCATAGGCGACGGCGTCGAACCGTTCGCGATGGAGGCGGCCACCATGGCCATCCCGAACGGCGTCGCGGTCACCTGCCCCTGCCCGATCCCGGACTCGACACGGGCCGCCGGACTGTCGGCGACGGGCACGTTGCCGGTCACGGTCGTGAGCCCGGGCGTCACGTAGTCGACGCCGAGCCCGAACTGCAGCGCGGCCTGCTGCAGGGCGTCGGGCGGCAAGCCGACCGCCAACCGTCCCATGGTGGTGTTGCACGACCGCGCGAAGGCGGTGTGCAGCGGGACCGCGCCCAGGTCGAATTCGTCGTCGTTGGGGATCTGCCTGCCCTCGATGTTCTCGGTGCCGGGGCAGGGCAGAACGGTGTCCGGTGTGGCGGCACCGGCCTGCAGGGCCGCGGACGTCGTCACGGTCTTGAACGTGGATCCCGGCGGGTAGAGGCCGGTCAGCGCGATCGGCCCGAGTGCGTCGGCCGGCGCGTTCTGCGCCACCGCCAGCACCTCCCCGGTGGAGGGTCGCAGGGCGACGATCGCGGCCTGCTGCGGCACATCGGCGAGCGCCCGCTCGGCAGCCATCTGCATCGGGAGGTCGAGGGTCGTCGCGATGTCGGGGGCGTCGGGTCCCTGCTCACCGGCGATGCTCTTCGCCGCGCCGTCCTGACCGACCAGCTGCACCGCCCAGCCGGCGGAGGCGTCCTGCCCCTCCTGCCACAGGTCGCCGAGGCCCGCCAGGGTGGGTGAGGCCAGCGCCTTGTCGGTGCTGAGCAGCCTGGTCTGCGGGGCCAGTGTCACTCCGGCGAGTTGCCGCAACTGCGGTTCGATCGGCGCCAGGTCCTCGGCGCGCAGCGAGATGGCCGTGACCGGCTTGCCCTGGGCGCCGGCCAGATCCTGCTGGAGCGAGGCTGCGGTGATCGTCGGGGCGATGGGCGACAGCAGCGAGGCCACCGCCGCGGTGTCCGCACCTGGTTCGAGGTTGACGAGCGTCACGACCTGTTGCTCGAGGATCGGCGCCCCACCCGCGGCGAGGACTTTCGGTGGCGCCCCGGTCGTGGTGGTGTACCGGACGGTGGTGTCGTCGGTGAGACCGGGTGCGAGCACGGCCGGGTCCCAGACGATCTTCCAGTCGTCGCCATCCTTGGTGGCGTTGCCGGTGGTGCTGTACTTCCACTCCTGCCCCGGGGCGAACGGCCACGACACGTCCATCGTGAACGTTCCGCCGTCGTCGCCCGACTCCTGCACGTCGGTGCGGGTGAACGTTCCGTCCTTGTTTCCGAGCCCGTCGTACATCGCCGTGATCGCGGCGGTGGCCGCGGCCGGATCGGTGGTGAGTTCGGCGGCGGCCTGCACGTCGTCACTGTTCAGGGCGTCGGCGAACTGCTGCGAGACGGTGTCGGGCTGATCCGGCCCGAAGAGTCCGCAGGCGGAGAGCACGGACGCGAGGACGGCGATTCCGGCCGCTGCCTTCCGGGTGGGGGTGGGACGGATGGGGCTGTGACGAACGGTTGAGGTGCGCACGGACTCGATCATGCCTGACGTGGTGGCGCGCTTCGAATAATCGGTGTAATCATGTAATCAGTGCTGCATCACAGTGATCGCGGCACCAGGGTCCCCAGGAGGACGCCATGAGGAACACACAAGGTCCGGGCCCCCGCCGCTTCGGCCGGCCCGGTGGATGGCAGCAGGCGGATGTCCCCGATGCGACCGATGCGGCCGAATGGTTCGCCGGCCGTCTTCCCGACGATTGGTTCACCGGCCCCGCGACCGTCGAGGTCGACCGCGAGGAGATCGTGGTGGTCGGCGAACTGCCGCCCGTCGAATCCGCCGACTCCGGTTCCGAGGCCGCCATCGACGGACGCATCTCCCGGTTCCGCGAAACCACCCGGGGCGATCGGATGCGCATCGCCGACGAGGCCGAGAGGCGATACGGGCGCAAGGTCGCGTGGGGCGTGAGCCTCGACGGCCACAAGACGCTGTTCACTCACCTCGCCGTTCCGGTGATGACCCGGCTCCGCCAACCCGAACGCAAGGTTCTCGACACGCTCGTCGACGCCGGTGTGGCACGGTCGCGGTCGGACGCCCTGATGTGGACGGTGCGCCTGGCCGGCCAGCACAGCGAACAGTGGCTCGCCGAACTCCGCGAAGCCATGGCGAAGGTGGACGAACTCCGGGCCGACGGCCCCCAGATTTAAATCGATTGCGCGGGCATCGGCGGCGTCCTATCGTGAACGTCACCGATGCGCACCGGGCGCGTCAGACAGAGGGGAACGGTCCATTGCTCCTGACGAGGTAGTCACGCGAGTCTTCATCCGCACACACCTCGGGAGTACCCCATGGCCCAGTCATATCTGTCCCTGTCCGACCTCACGTTCACCTGGCCCGACGGCGAGCCGGTCTTCGACGGCCTCGACGCCGTCTTCGGACCCGGACGCACCGGCGTGGTCGGTCTCAACGGTTCCGGTAAATCCACGCTGCTCCGGCTGATCGCCGGGCGCCTGCACCCCGACCGCGGGTCGGTGACGGCTCAGGGTGAGGTGGCGTATCTGCCGCAGGACATCACACTCGATCCCACGCTGACGGTCGACCGGATCCTCGGCATCGCCGACCTCCGGGCGGCGTTGCACCGCATCGAGTCCGGCGACGGCACACCCGAGGATTTCGATGCGGCGACCGGCCGCTGGGACATCGAGGAACGAGCCGTCTCGACCCTGCACCGGCTCGGTCTCGAACGCGTGCTCGGCAGCACGTCCGACCTCGATCGCACCGTCGGCACCCTGTCCGGCGGCGAGACGGTGCTGCTCGGCCTCACCGCGCAACTGTTGAAGGAACCGGAGGTGCTGCTCCTCGACGAGCCCACCAACAACCTCGACAGCGCGTCCCGCAGCAAGCTCTACGAGGTGGTGCAGCAGTTTCCGGGCACCCTGCTGGTGGTCAGCCACGACCGCGACCTGCTCGATCTCATGAATTCCGTCGCGGAGTTGCGTGGTGGCGAGGTCCGCATGTTCGGCGGCAACTTCAGTGCCTACCAGGAGATCGTCGAGGCGGAGCAGGAGGCCGCGCGGGCGGCGGTGCGTGATGCCCGCAGCGATGTGCAGAAGCAGAAGCGGGAACTCGTCGAGGCCCGCATCAAGATCGACCGTCGTAAGCGGTACGGGCAGAAGATGTTCGAGAACAAGCGCGAGCCGAAGATCGTGATGGGGCTGCGGAAGCGTCAGGCGCAGGAATCCGCGGGGAAGCTGCGGAACAACCACATCGCGAAGGTCGACGAAGCGCGGGTGTCGTTGACGGAGGCGGAGAGTGCACTGCGGGACGACCGCGAGGTGCGGATCGATCTCCCGGCCACCGAGGTGCACTCGGGTCAGGAGGTGGTCTCCGTCCGGGACGTGAGCCTGCTCGGCGGACAGCACGTGTCGCTGGACGTCGTCGGTCCCGAGCGGATCGCCCTCGTCGGACGCAACGGCGTCGGGAAGACGACCCTGCTCGACGCCGTCGTGGCCGCGGGACCGCGGGTTCCGTTCAAGGCCCTGCCGCAGCGCCTCGACGTGTTCGACGAATCGCTCACGGTGGCGGAGAACGTGGCCGTGGCGGCGCCCCACGCGTCGCAGGAACAGATCCGCGCCCAGCTGGCCCGGTTCCTGTTCCGCGGCAACGATTCCGACGTGCTCGCATCCGCATTGTCGGGTGGGGAACGGTTGCGGGCGGCGCTCGCGACCATCCTGCTGGCCGAACCCGCCCCGCGGCTGTTGTTGCTGGACGAGCCGACCAACAACCTCGACCTGCCGAGCCTCGCGCACCTCACGCAAGCGCTCCGCAGCTACCGCGGCGCGTTGATCGTGGTCAGCCACGACCGGCAGTTCCTCTCCGACATCGGTGTCACCCGGTGGCTGGAACTGACCGACGAGGCGCTTCGCGCCCGTGCGCCTTTCGGGTAGCCCCGGCTACCAAAAAGGCGCACGGGCGGGGCCTATAGCGTGATCGCGTCGAGACGGGTCTTGATGAAGTCCGCCGACGTGACGGGCCCGAGCCCGGCGACGGTTCCGATCGGCGGCTCGAGCGGTGTCACCTGCGCGTCGTGGTTGAGTTCGTAGAAGTAGATGAGCGACACCAGGTCTTCTTCGGGGGCATCGGCCTGCGGCGGCAGCACACGGTGCCGGCCCGACGGCCAGCGCTTGCCGCTCCAGTACTCGAGGAGGTCACCGATGTTGACGGTGAGAGCGTCGGGGTCGTACGGCGCGTCCTCCCAGCCGCCTTCGTCGGTGTACACCTGGAGTCCGCCCGCGCCGGGTTCCCGGTCGAGGACGGTGACGGTGCCGAAGTCGGTGTGCGGCCCGATCCGGAACTGGCCCGGCTCGGGCTCCCCCACCGACGACATCGGCGGGTAGTGGTTGATGTTGCATGTCCACGTCGGGCGGTCCGCGAGTCCGTCGAAGGGGTTGGCGGGCAGTGTGAGTGCCGCCGAGAACAGGGCGAGGAGGTCGTCGGAGAGCCGGCGCATCGCCTCGATGTAGGTGGTGAGTAGGTCGCGCAGTTCCACCACTTCGGTGGGCCACACGTTGGGCTTGAACCACACGTCGTCGACGACGGGATCCCCGGTGCACGTCTCGGCCCCGATGGCGAACGTCTCCTTGAGGTCCGGGGGCGTCTCGGTGCCCTCGGCATAGCCGTTGGCCTCCATCCCGGGCCCGATCCAGCCGCGTTCGCCCACGATCGCCGAGTACCGCGCCTTCACCTCTTCGGGGAGTGCGAAGAACCGGCGCGCGGCGGCCCGTACGTCCGCGGCCAGGTCGCGCGTCACCCCGTGGCCCCGGACGAGGAGGAAACCGGCGCGCTGCAGTCCCTCGTCGACGTCCCGGGCGACGGCCGCGGCGGAGGGTCCGCCCGCCCGCCAGAGTGCGATGTCGACGGTGGCGATCGGGGTCATTCGGCTACTCCAATGTCTTCGTTCCAGAGTTCGGGCTGGTTCTCGATGAATTCGGTCATGAGGTCGATGCAGTGTTGATCGCGCAGCACGGTCACGTCCACGCCGTTCTCGCGGAGCCATTCGTGGCCGCCGGTGAACGTGACGCTCTCCCCCACGACGATCGCGCCGATGTTGAACTGCCGGACCAGACCACTGCAGTACCAGCACGGGGACAGGGTCGTCACCATGATCGTCGAGCGGTAGTCGCGCTGGCGCCCGGCGGCCCGGAACGCGTCCGTCTCACCGTGGACGGACGGATCGGCGTGCTGGACCCGTCGGTTGCGGCCGCTGCCCAGCAGGGTTCCGTCACCGGCGAAGAGTGCAGCCCCGATCGGTATCCCGCCCTCGCGTTTGCCGAGTTCGGCTTCGGCGATCGCGACGGTCAGCAGTTCCTCGGGGTCGAGGGCCATCCGCGCAGAGTTCACAGAGATCGACATGCCTCTACCTTCCGTCTCGGACGCTGCGACCACAACGGACACACTGTGGTAACGAACGGGACTTAACCTGTACAGACTGTCCGCCTCCGGAGGAGGGTTCGACGATGTCGTTGACCGTGCGCGAGTTGCTCCGTAACCAGTTCCTCGGTGCGAACCCGCAGGTCCTGGCCGGGAAGTCGCAGCTCGGCCGCACGGTGCGCTGGGTGCACTCCAGTGAGATCTACGAGATCAGCCCGCTGCTGTCCGGGGACGAGTTGCTGCTGACCACCGGGCTGGGTCTGTCCGGTGTGGATCCCGGCACGCGCAGGCACTATCTCCGCGAGGTCGGGGAACGCAACGTCGCGGGCGTGGCGATCGAGTTGGGCCGGACGTTCGACGCCGTTCCGGGCGACATGATCGAGGAGGCGGCCGCCCTGGACCTGCCGCTGATCGCGCTCCGGACGGTGGTCCCGTTCATCGAACTCTGCCAGAACGCCAACACCGAGATCATCTCCCGGGAGGTGTCGGCCCTCCGGACCCAGAACGAACTGTCCCGCATCCTCGACGCCGAACTGATGGCAGGCAACGGGGTGGCCCGGTTGCTCGAGCGCATCAGCGAGGCGAGCGGTTGCCCGCTGATCGTCACCAGCGGCAGCGGGGCGCTGGTCGCGGCGCACGGCGTCGACGACGACCGTGCGGCCTGGGCGGCAGCCGACGCCGGAACCGTCACGGCCACCATCCATTCGCGGGACGGCGCGTGGGGGACGTTGACGGCCGGGCCGGGTTCCACCATGGACTCGTCCGTGTTGCGTGCGCTGCTCGAACGATCCACGGCGTCGCTGGGGTTGGCACTCACCTACTCGGGCAGCCTCGCCGGACGTCCCCAGCGTGCCGCGGCCGCGCTGGTGTCGGATCTGCTGGATCGCAGCGACGTCCGGCAGATCGACCTCACGGTGCGGTCCGCCGCTGCCGGGTTCCATCCCGCGCCGGGCAACCGGGTGGTCGCGATCGCCATCGATTCGCCGGGTTCGCGCATCGCCACCCGGTTGCTGGATTCGGCCGCGAAACTGCTCGGACAGCCGTGCCTGCGTGCGGAGGTCCACGCGAGCACGTTCGGTCTGATCGCGTTACCCGCATCTGCGGTCGACGCGGTGGGTACGGTCACCGGTTGTTTTCAGGAATCGTTGGCGTCCAACATCACCGACGGGGTGACGGTGGTGGTCGGCGATCCGTGCGACTTCGCTCCCGGAGACGTCGGTGCCGCGCTGCACACCGCCCGCTCGGGACTGCGCCTCGCCATGGCTGCCCGGCGGTCGTGGCTGGCAGGACAGGTGGTGACGACGACGCGCGAACTCGCGCCGGAACTCACGCTCGACCGGCTACCTCCCGACGTCAGGGAGCGGATGGTCGCGACAACCATTGCGCCGCTGGTGGAGTGGGATCGCACCCATTCGAGCGACCTGGTCCGTACGCTGGAGGTGCATCTTCGGCACGGGTGCAGCGCCACCAGTTCGGCGTCGGCGCTGCATCTCGGCCGGCAATCGCTGTATCAGCGTCTCGAGCGTATCCGGGCGTTGCTCGGATACGACCCGGGTTCGCCGTCGATGTACGGTTCGCTGCTACTTGCCCTGTGCGCCAACAGGTTGGCCACGTGAGATCCTGGCACCGTTGATCGCGAAGTAGAGCGCTCCGGCAAGCACGAAGCCGACGAAGAACGTGATGTCGCCGAGTTCGGGTACCGCGCGCACGACGTAGCCGACGAACTTCTCCTGATTGGAGAACAACAGGACGGATCCGACGAGGGCGATCACGAACGCTGTCAGACCACCCCGGTTGCGGTACTCGCGGTTGTACAGGAGGTTGTCGATCCGCTGTCCGCGGCGCAGGTACTGGTCGGCGAACATGATGCCCAGCCACGGTCCGATCCAGTAGGCGACGATGAGCAGGAAGGCCTCGTAGCTCGCGGCGGCGTCGGCGAGCGCCCACCACGCCACGAGGAATCCGACGACTCCGAACATCATGGTGACCACTGCCCGCTGCGTCTTCAGCGGCAACTTCAGCCCGATGGTCACGAAGGCCATCGACCCGGAATATACGTTGAGGGCGTTGGCCGCGACTGCCCCGAGTGCGATGGCGAGCAGCGTCAGGTTCGCCAGCGCCGAGGGAAGATTCGCGGTGAAGGCGTCGGTCGGGTTGTCGGATGCCGGTGCGCCGATCGTCACGGAGGCGGCGCCGACGACCGACAGTGCGACGCAGGAGACGAACAGTCCGGCCGAGGCGAACAGCCCGGTGCGGACCGTCGAGACGGTAGCGGGCAGGTAGCGCGTGTAGTCGGCGGCGTAGGGCGTCCACCCGGCGGCGTAGCCGAACGCCGTTCCGACGGTGAGGAGGAACCCGCCCATTCCGCCGACACCGCCCTCGACCGCGGGTGCCCCCGGGTTCGACTTCGCGAGCACGACCACGGCGGTGATCGCAAAGATCACGGCCAGCACGGGGAACGCATAACGCTCGAACGCCTGGACCAGGTTGTGCCCGAAGAACGCGAACACGGTCTGGATGACGACGATCACGAGCAGTGAGGGCAGGGGCGCCAGACCGGTCAGCGTGTTGAGTGCGAACGCTCCACTGACGCTGTTGGCGGCGAACCAGCCGACGCCGCACGTGATCGACATGAACGCCGACGGAAGGGCGTTGCCCCGGTAACCGAAGCCGAGGCGTCCGAGCACCATCTGCGGAACGCCGTGCAGTGGACCTCGCGCGGACAGAACGTAGTGCGCGGCAGCCCCGAGGCCCGTCCCGAGGACGAGCCCGAGCGTCGCCTGCCAGAACGTCATCCCGAACACCGACACGGACAGGACCCCGATGAAGATCGTGGCGAACTCCAGGTTCGGCGACATCCACGTCCAGAACAGCTGACGTGGAGTCCCGTGCCGGACCTCGTGCGGGATGAATTCGTTTCCGCCCGGTTCGACGGCCAGGACACGGTCGCCGTACTCGAGTTCGGCAGCGGTCGCGTCGCTCGTGGCGCCCTCGGTGATTGCCATAGAAGCACTGTGTTCGCCCAAGCCGGCAGCGACAACCGACAATGTGTCCGGCAAACCGGCTCCCGGTGCGGACAGATCGACGAGACGGAGTCGCCCGGGTCTTGCGCTGGAGTGCACTCCAGGTCGTACGGTTCAGTCATGGCCACCCAGTTGGAGCAGTCGACCGGAGCGTTCGCGAGCATCTCGGAGGTCGCGGCGATCACGGGCCTCACACAGGACACCCTGCGCTGGTACGAGCGCGAGGGCATGATTCCCACAATCGCGCGGGGTTCGGACCGTCGCCGCCGTTACAGCGAGCGGGACGTGCGGCTGATCGAACTGCTGGTGAAGCTGCGGACCACGGGCATGCCGACCAGTGACATGCAGCGATTCGCGGTGCTGCTGGCCGGCGGCGCCGAGACCTACGGGCGGCGGTTGTCGTTGCTCCTCGAGCACCGCGAACGCATCCGCGCCCAGCAGGCGAGGCTCGACGACGCCCTGGCGGCCCTCGACACGAAGGTCGATCACTACCGGGCCCTCATCGCAGGGACCGACGACAACCGCACCTGACAACGACGAGGAGAAGCATGACCGGTATAGGTACGACAACCCTGGGTGACTCGCTCACCGTCTCCGACATGGGTTTCGGAGGAATGGCTCTCACACCCGTCTACGGCGGGGTGGAACCGGGGAAGGCGCTCGCGACACTGCATCACGCGGTGGATCTCGGAGTGAGTTTCCTCGACACCGCCGACGTGTACGGCGCCGGCGACAACGAACGGTTGATCGCGCAGTTGCTGAAGGGTCGGCGCGAGGAAGTCACGCTGGCAACCAAGTTCGGAATTCTGGGGGATCCGAGGAAACGGAGCGAGGGTGGCGCCTCGATCCGCGGCGACCGCGCCTACGTCCACGAGGCGGTGGACGCCAGCTTGCGCCGGCTCGGTATCGACACGATCGACCTCTACTACCTGCACCGCCCCGACCCGTCGGTTCCGGTCGAGGACACCGTCGGTGCGATGGCCGAACTGGTGGCGGCGGGCAAGGTGCGGCACCTCGGACTGTCGGAGGTGACGGCCGGAGAGCTGGCGTCCGCGCACGCGGTGCATCCCATCACGGCGATCCAGTCGGAATGGAGCATCTGGAGCCGCGACGTCGAGGCGCGAATCGTGCCGGCGGCGGCCGCACTGGGTGTCGGGTTCGTCCCCTACTCGCCGCTCGGCCGGGGGTTCCTCACCGGGACCGTCACCGACGTCGGCACCCTGGCGCCCAACGACTTCCGGCGGACTCTCCCCCGGTTCGCGGCGGGCACGCTGCGGCGGAACCTCGGCGTGGTGGACGCGGTGAATTCGGTCGCACACGTGCTGGGTGCCACACCCGCACAGGTTGCGCTGGCGTGGCTCTACGCGCAAGGCCGCGAGTTCGGACTTCCGGTCGTACCCATCCCCGGAACCCGCAGTGCGGAACGGGTGACGGAGAACGCCGGTGCTCTCGGTATCGAACTCGATGCGGCGCAGCTGGCGGTGCTGAACTCGGCCGGGGAGCACGTGGAGGGTGCGCGTTCGGAGGATCTGCAGTGGGTGTCGGAGGGCCGCGACTTCTGAGTGATGCAGACTGGGCGGGTGCAGCACGCTACCAACCCCGTCGACGGTGTCCGGATCGCGTACAAGACGGTCGGCGACGGCGAGCCCCTCGTTCTCATCCACGGCACGGCGCTCTCCCACGCGATCTGGCGCGGTTTCGGTTACGTCGCCGCGTTGCGTGACCGATACCGGCTGATCCTGGTCGATCTGCGGGGCCACGGGCGCAGCGACAAGCCGCACGACGAGAGCGCGTACGCGATGGATCTGGTCAGCGGCGACGTCCTGGCAGTCCTCGACCACCTGGATCTTCCCAGCGCGCACGTCTTGGGGTATTCGCTCGGCGGCCGGGTCGCGCTGGCCTTGGCAGTCGGGGCGCCAGAACGGCTGGAGAGCCTGATCGTCGGCGGCGGCAGCAGCCGACCGCAGGCCGGCGCGTTCGACCGCCTGTTCTTCCCGGGCTGCATCGACGTCCTCGAACGGGACGGCATGGATGCGTTCCTGGGTCAGTGGAATGCCCGGCGCGCGTGGCCGATCGACGCCGGCACCCGGGCGGCGTTCATGGCGAACGACGCAAAGGCGCTCGCCGCGTACATGCGGCGTTCCGGTGTGGAGCCGGGAGTGGACGACGACGTCCTGCGCGGGATCGCCGTCCCCACCCTGCTGTTCGTCGGCTCGGACGACGCCGAGCGGATCGGCGACACCCAGCGGGTGGCAGCGCTGATTCCCGGTGCGTCGCTGACGATCCTGCCCGGTTTCGACCACTCGACGGCCATGGCCGCGAGCACCGAAGTGCTCGCGGCCGTCGAGCCGTTCCTCGCTTCGGTGTGACCGCTACATCCATTCGACCAGCTGGATGATCACCCCGTTGGGGTCGCTCATCTGGAAGTAGCGTTCGCCCCAGGGCTCGGTTTCGATGGGCGTCACGATCGGGACGCCCTCCGCCTGCAGTCGCTCGTATTCGCCGTCGATACCGTCGACAACGAGCGCGATCAGCAACCCCTGGCCGGCGTCACCGGCGATCCGCGCGGGCTTGAAGGTCTCCAGTCCGGTCTTCAGGAAGACCAGATTGAAGCCGACGTCCGCGCGCTTCAGTGACACGAAGCCCTCGGCGGCCATCTCCTCGACGAAGCCCAGGTGGGACTTGGCGAACTCGGCCGACGCACTGGGGTCCGCGACGTTGAGCGACAGTGCGCTCGCGGTGACCTTCACGGTGGTGTCCTTTCGTTGACGACACCCCACTAACGTACGCCGTACGACATTTGTTCCGGGGGGGCCACACCTCACATCGCCAGCAGACCCTTCGCGATGTGCGTCACCTGGATCTCGTTGCTGCCTGCGTAGATCATCAGCGACTTCGCGTCGCGCGCGAGTTGCTCGACCCGGTACTCGGCCATGTACCCGTTGCCGCCGAACAACTGCACCGCCTCCATCGCCACCTCCGTGGCCGCCCGTGAGGAGTAGAGCTTCATCGCCGACGCCTCCGCGAGACTCACCTGATCGCCCGCCGCGGTGCGCTCGATGGCGTTGAAGACCATGTTCTGCACGTTGATGCGGGCGATCTCCATCTCCGCGAGCTTGAGCTGGATGAGCTGGAACTGCGCGATCTCCTTGCCCCACAGCTTGCGGGACTTGGCGTAGTCGATGCACAGCCGGTGACACTCGTTGATGATGCCCAGCGACAGCGACGCGATGCCGATCCGTTCGGCCGCGAAACTCTCCTTCGCGCTGGTCTTGCCGTCGGACTTGCCGCCGTCCTCCGTCTCGCCGAGCAGACGGTCGCGGGTGACGCGCACGTTGTCGAAGAACAGTTCTCCCGTCGGCGAGGAGTTCATGCCCATCTTCTTGAACGGCGCACCCTGGGTGAGCCCCTCCATGCCCGCGTCGAGGACGAAGGCGAGAACCTTCCGGTCGCGGCGGTCGACGGACGAGTCCCCCTCGTCGAGCTTCGCGTAGACGATGATGACGTCGGCGTAGGGACCGTTGGTGATGAACGTCTTCTGCCCGTTCAGGATGTAGTCGTCGCCGTCGCGGCGCACGTACGACTTCATGCCGCCGAACGCATCCGAGCCGGAGTCGGGCTCGGTGATGGCCCACGCTCCGACCTTCTCGAACGTGACCAGGCCGGGCAGCCAACGCTCCTTCTGCGCCAGCGTCCCGCGGCTGCGGATGGTGCCCGCCGCCAGCCCGAGGCTCACCCCGAGCGAGGCGACGAGGCCGAGGCTGACGCCGGCCAGTTCGGCGTTCATGATGACACCCATGCTGCCCGCACCGCCGAGGCCGCCGGACTTCTCCTCCTTCGCGCCGGAAGCCGCATCCCCACTGCGCTCGCGGTCCAGGGACTTCGTCAGCGCGTCACGAGCCATCTCGTCCAGGCCGAACGTCGCGAAGAGTTTGCGGATGATGTCGAACGGCGGCAGCTCGCCGGTCTCCAACTTGTCGACGTGCGGTCGAATCTCCTTGTCGATGAACCCGCGGATCGCGTCGCGGAACATCAGGTCGGTATCTGACCACTCATACATGCCGGGCACTCCAGTCACTGAGAGAAAGGGTTGCCGCAAATATAGAACACGTTCCTATTCTTGGACAGGTGTGCCGGTCAGTACGAGCCGCCTTCCGGTTCGCCGATCCCGAGCCACCTCGACCGCAGCCGGTCGAGGGTGCCGTCCGCGGCCAGGGTGCGCTGCGCCGACTCGATGCGTTCGCGCAGCGCGTGATCCCCCGTGCGGACCGCGACGGCGATCTCCTCGCGGGAGATTCCCCGTTCGACCACCTCCACGTGCGGGCGGTCCCGGACGAGCCAGGTGAGGACCGGAGCGAGTTTCATGACGGCGTCGCACCCGCCCGAGGACAGGTCGTCGAGGGCCTGCCCGATCCGGTCGTACGCATACACCCGGATCGCGCCCGCTCGGCCCTCCGCGACCAGCCTCTCCACGATCGGCTGACTGGTGTTGCCGTGCTGGACACCGACGGTCAGGCCGCCCAGGTCGTCCACCCCGCGCACTCCCGGATGCCGCGACGTGTCGACGGCGAGGGACTGACCCGACACCAGGTACGGAGCGCAGAAATCCGCGCGCGTCCTCCGCTCCGGCGTCACGGTGGTTCCCGAAGCGATGCAGTCGAATTCATCGCCGGCCAGCGCATCGAAGATGCCGTTGAAGTCGGTGCCCCGGTATGGAACCAGCGACCACTCGAGGCCGAGGACCTGCGCGACGGCCCGGGTGAACTCGACATCGAAACCCGCCGGTGTCTCACCGTCCCGGAACTCGAACGGCGGGTCGGGCAAGGCCGAACCCACCCGCAGTGACCGCGCTGCCGTCGTCATGTCGTTCCTCTCCGCCGTGACGAGTGCCTACGAACCGATCAGCCCCAACCGCTGTGCCAGCCAGGGCAATTCCTTCTCCAGTCCGGCAGACCACACGGCGAAGCTGTGCCCGCCCGGCACCTCCACGTACTGGACGTCCATGCCCGCGTCCTTCGCGGCCTGATAGACCTTCTGCGCCCCCGGCTTGTAGGCGTCGTCGTCGCTGCCGATCACGAAGACCCCGGCCGAGTCCGGGTACTTCTTCGACGCCATCAGATCGAGCGGGTTGACCCGTTTGAACGCCGCCTCGTCACCGCCGAATCCTTCGTCGAGGGTGCGCTGGTGGTCGCCGAGCGTGGGTTCCTCCTGACCCGAGATGTCGAGGAACGTCGGGTACACGTCGGGATAGTTGGTGGCCATCTGCAGTGAACAGGTGCCGCCGTAGGAGAGGCCGCCGATGGCCCACGCCTGGGGATCCGGGTTCACCTGCAGGTTCGACTTCACCCAGGACGGAACGTCCTTCGCCAGATACGTGGCCACGTTGCCCAGCTTCGAATCGACACACAGGGGGTTCGCGATCTGCGAGCCGGTGCCGTCCGCCACCACCACGATCGGGGCCAGTCCCCCATGTTTCGCGGCGAACTCGTTCATCGTGGTGGCGAGCTTGCCTCCGGCGAACCAGTCCTCCGGCGAACCGGGCTGACCGGCCAGCATCACGAGCACCGGCAGCAGTGGGCGCGGGTTGGCGAAGTAGGCGGGCGGGAGGTAGATCTCGGCGTCGCGGGCGGCGAACCCCGACGCCGTTCCGGGGACGGCTGCCGTCAGGACCCGCCCCTCGCTCGGCATTCCGGGCGGGGCGGTCCACGACGCGTCGAGAGGCGTTCCCGTCACCACGTTCCCGGTGGCGCTGCCGACGTCGTTCATCTGAACCCGGTCGAACGGCTCCGCCCCGAATGCCGTGCCCACCGTGGGATAGGCGTCGAACACCAGGTTGATCTGCGTCGCCGACGCGAGTATCACGGCGAGTGCCGCGAGAACCGACACGACGGCGGCTTTCACCGTCCGGCCGGCGCGGATCCTCGGCACGAGCAGGACGATCGCGAAGAGCCCCAGACCGATCCACACGTAGATGGAAATCTCGATGGGGTCGGGGAACGGCCGGAGAACCTTCTCGACCATCACGTAGAGGGCGACGGTGACGACCACCGACACGGCCAGGCAGATCGGAATCGCCTTCCTGCGGTACCAGGGGGCGCGGGCGGCGAGCAGCCACACGCCGCCGAGCGCGCCGATCACCGTGAGGATCCAGGGCAGAGGCCCTGAGATCACGCTGAGGTCGCTGAGCCATTCCACGTCACGAAGCCTAGAGCGCGAACCCGCGCTGCGTCGGCGACTCGGAGCGACCGGTAAAATTGCGGGGGTGACATTCATCAAGGTGTGCGGTCTGCGAGACGAGGCCTCCGTCGATCTGGCCGTGCGCCTCGGCGTCGACGCCGTGGGTTTCGTGTTCGCCGACAGCGTCCGCCGGATCTCCCCCGAGGATGCCGCGCCGCTGGTCCGCCGGGTCACCGGTCATACCGTCGCGGTGGGCGTCTTCAAGGGGAGCCCCGTGCCGGAGGTGATCGAGGTCGCCGCCGCGGCAGGTCTCGGAACGGTCCAGGTGCACGACCTGAAGTCCGCCGACGACGTGGCCCGGTTACGGGAGGCGGGCCTCGGCGTGATTCGTGCCGTGGTCGCCGGGGACACGTCGGGCGATTTCGGCGCCGACCGCATCCTCGTCGACGGGGCGACCGCCGGGGCAGGCGTGCCCTGGGACTGGGCGAACCAGAGCCGACCCGACGGCGAATGGATCCTCGCCGGCGGACTTCACCCGGACAATGTCCGGGCCGCCGTCGACGCGACCGGCGCGTGGGGTGTCGACGTGTCGAGCGGCGTCGAATCCTCACGGGGTGTGAAGGATGCGGCGCTGATCGAACAGTTCGTCGCCGCCGTCCGATCCGGCGATTGACTCAGCCCGGCATCCCGGCCACGGAATCTTCCACGTCCCACGACGCGAGCACCGTCCGGATGCCCACGACCAGTGCGAGCGGCTGGTCGATCATCACATGGTGTCCGGCGTCGGGGATCTCGACGACCACAGCGGTGGGCCCGAATCGGCGGCGCATGCTGTCCATCATGGCGTCGGTGACGATGCCGTTCTCGGCGCGGAAGTAGGCGATGCGGCAGCGTGGGTCGGATCCGCCCAGGTGATCGCTGCCGTGGCGCGCGAAGAACGTGGAATCGAACTTCCACGACCAGCCGCCGTCCATCTCCGCCATCGAATTCTCGGCCACGTGACGCAGGACCGCGGGCACCGCGGTGTCCTGCGGCGGGACGAACCGGAACCGCTCGAGGGCCTCGGCCCTGGACGGGTAGACCTTCTTCGGACCGAAAGCCCGCTGCTTGCGTGCCTCCTCCTCTTCCGGTGTGCGGGCGAGGACGGGCGAATCGATCAGCTGGACGCCGGCCAGATCCTCGCCGAACAGCTGCGCGCCCACGTAGGACACCATGCCGCCCATGCTGTGCCCGACGAACAGCGGCGGCCCCGAAATCCCTGCGGGCTTCGCCACGGCCAGGGCTTCCTCCGCCCACTGCTCCAGGCCGTACTCCGCGCGCCGGTCGCTGTCGCCGTGCCCGGTCAGGTCGAGTGCGACGACGCGACGGCCCGTGGCCAGCATGGGTGCCACATGGTCCCACCACCGGCTGTGGGCCGCGCCGCCGTGAACGAGCACGATGCCGGGTGAGCCCGACGGCCCCCATGCACGGTAGTGGACCTGCGCACCGGCGACGTCGACCCGGCCGGTGTCCACGGGGGACGCCAACGCCGTGGTGAACCAGTGGGGCGCGTCCGTCTGCACGTTGCTCATTCACCGAACATACCGACCACGTGTGGCCGTCCCCGCTCGCCCTACAGAAGGTCGAGCATGGCGGTGACCGCCCGTTCGACCACCGGGAACTTGTCCGGGGCCAGATCGTGGCGGGCGCCCTCGAGTTCGACGAGCGTGGTCGGCGCGGGGATCAGTTCGAGTGCCGACCGCATCTCGTCGGTGGTCGCGAACGGGTCCTTCGAACCGTGCACCACCACGGAGGGGGTGCGGAGACCGGGCAGATGCTCGGTGCGGAGCTTCTCCGGCTTGGCCGGCGGATGCAGCGGGTACGACAGCAACAAGAGGGCGTCGACGAGACCCGGACGCTCCGAAGCGAGCATGGACGCCTGCCGCCCGCCGTACGAGTGCCCGCCGGCCCACACCGGCGCCGACACCAACTCCCGCATCACTGCCACCGCGGCCGCGACACCGTCCCGATCCTCCGCCGCCTTCGACGGGTGCGGCGGGCCCGACGCGCGGCGCTGACGGAACGGGAGATCGAACCGCAGGACGACGATGCCGCGTTCCACGAACCCGTCGGTCACGGCGCGCAACAGCTTTGTGCCGCAGTCACTTCCCGCTCCATGAGTCAGGACCAGCCCCGCCACCCCGTCACCCGCAGGGCGGTGGAGATGTCCGCGCACACCGTCACGTTCCAGCAACTCGCTCATGCGGTTCACGGTAGTGGAATGTCGAGCTACTCCGGCGCGAGCAGTTCCGCCAGTTCTTCGCACAGCTGGTTCGCGAGTTCGTTGGCACGAGGCACGACGCCCATGCTCCAGTACCCGTGCAGCATGCCCGGGGAGATCCGGAGTCGAACCGGCACGCCGGCGGCCTCCAGCGCAGCGGCGTACGCGGGGGCGTGATCGCGGAGCGGATCACATTCGGCCCCGCACACGATGGCGGGTGCCACCCCCGTCAGGTCACCCTCGATCGGCGAGACACGGGGGTCGAGGGCCAGGCTGCGATCTTCGAGGTAGCCGGCACCCATGTCCTCATCCGCCGGCACCCTGAGGAAATACCCTTCGGCGAGTTCGTCCATCGACGGGTAACGCTTCACGAGATGTACCGGCACGTACAGCAGCAGCTGTGCCCGCACAGGAAGTTCCGCGTCGCGGGCCGCCAAGGCCACCGACGCCGCGAGATTGGCGCCCGCGCTGTCTCCGGCGACGGCGACTCGGGACGCGTCGCCGCCCAGCTGTTCGATGGTGTCGTGGATCCAGTGGAGCGATGCCAGGCAGTCGTCGTAGCCGGCAGGGAACGGGTGTTCCGGCGCGAGCCGGTAGTCGACGGCGACGACGACGGAGCCGGTGCGGGCGCAGACGCGTCGAGCGTGCGACTCGTGCGAGTCGAGGCCGCCCATCACCCAGCCGCCGCCGTGCAGGTACAGGACCGTCGACCGAGTCGCGTCGTCGGTGTCGGGCCGGTAGATCCGGGCGGGGATGTCACCGGCCGGGCCCGGGATGGTGACGTTCTCGACTTCTCGTACCTCGAGCAGTTCGGGCTCGAAGTAGAGGGCACGCATCTCCTCGATGCGCTTGCGGGCGCCTTCGATCGTCGTCTGGGGACCTGCGGCGGCGTCCCAGTCGTTCAGCTTGTCCAGCAGGACGGACATGTCGGGGTCGAGCTTCATGATTCTCCTCGTGATGGGGTACCGCACCGAGGCGGTTCGGGGGTCGATTTACTTCTTGCCCAGATCGGTGATCGCGACGCTGCGCGTCTCCGGAGCGGTCACCGCCGAGAGACCGGCCACCAGCAGGCAGACGGAGCCGAAAGCCGCCACCGGTATCCACCCGTGCGTGCCGGTTCCGAGCAGCGCGTAGCCGATGCTCGGGGCGAAGCCCGCGAAGGCGAACCCGATCTGTGTCGAGATGGCGATGCCGGAGAACCGCACTCGTGTGTCGAACATTTCCGCGAAGAACGTCGGACCGACCCCGCTGACACCGGATGCGGCGGCACCGAAGAAGGCCGACACCGCGAAGATCAGGGGAACGGAACCTGTGCTCATCGCCCCGAAGTAGAAGAAGAACGCGGCGATGGCGCCGACGATTCCGGCGAGATACACGGGGCGGCGGCCGATCTTGTCGCCCAGCATCGCCCAGAGCGGAATGGCGAACAGCTGCATGATGTTTGCGATGACGCCCGCCCACAGCAGGGTCTGGCGTTCGAGACCGGCCTCACCGGTTCCGTAGGCGAGCGCGAAGACCGTCATGATCGTGCCCGACACGGCGAAGAGCGAGCACGCGATCACCCGGAGCATCTGCAGCCGATAGTTCTTGAACAGTTCGACGACGGGTATCTCCACCAGATCGTTGTCGCGTTCCGCCTCCCGGAACACCGGTGTCTCCTCCATCGTCCGGCGGACGAACAGCGCGACGATCGTCAGGATTCCGCTGACGAGGAAGGGGATTCGCCAACCCCAGGTCATCAGCATGTCCTCGGGCAGCGCGGCGACGGGGATGAACACCAGGGTCGCGACGAGCTGCCCCGCCTGGGTGCCGCTCATCGTGAAGCTGGTGTAGAACGCCCTGGAACCCTCCGGCGAATGCTCGAGGGTCAGCGAGTTCGCGCCACTCTGCTCGCCCGCCGCCGACGCACCCTGCATGAGCCGCAGGACCACCAGCAGGATCGGCGCCGCGATCCCGATGCTCCCGAAGCCCGGCAGGCATCCGATGAGGAACGTCGAGACTCCCATCAGGACCAGCGTGAAGACGAGCACACGTTTGCGTCCGATGCGGTCGCCGTAGTGTCCGAGCGCGACGGCCCCGATCGGGCGGGCGATATATCCGACGCCGAAGGTCGCCAGTGCCGCCAACGTGCCGGTCGCCGGACTCTCCGACGGGAAGAAGACCGTCGGGAAGATCAGGGCGGCCGCCGACCCGTAGATGAAGAAGTCGTAGTACTCGACGAGGCTGCCGAGGAAACTTGCGAACGCCGCCTTGCGGGGCTGACGCGCGGGCACGCTCGCCGGGGTGCCGACAGGCTGCTGCGAGTTCGGGGGCGCAGCCGAACCAGCTCGTACGCTCATGGGAGGACCTTTCGGACCGGAGTGAAGGTGATGAGGTGCCGCGGATCACACCACCGCTGCGCCGACGACTCTGCCAAACGCCTTCATCACAGTCCAAGATCAACTTGGCATACTTTCGATAAGAATTACTTATCGAACTCGTCGATCGTCGGCATGAGCTCCTCCGCGACCGCGAGGACGGTCTCGAGCAACGGTGTCCGGGGCCTGTCGGCCCACGCCAGCGCACCGCGGATTCGGTGGCGTCCGCCGTCCGTGGGCACGACGACGGCGTCGACGGCTCCGGCGCGATGGGAACTGACGGGGATGAGCGAGACCCCCACACCCGCCGCCACGAGCGCGGTCAGCGTCGTTCCATCGGACGTCTCCTGCGCGATCTCCGGCGTGAACCCCGCGTCGTGGCATGCAGCCAGCACGTCCAGACGCAGAGTCGATCCCGACGCCGCCGGGTTGGTGACGAATGGATCGTCGCGCAGTTCGGACAGTGAGATCTCCGAGCGTGTCGCCAGTGGGTGGTCGGCGTAGAGCAGCGCACCCAGAGGCTCGACCGAGATCAGCCTCGTCGAAACTTCGGGATGCGACAGCGCCGCCGAGACGAAACCGAGATCGAGCTTGCCGGAATAGATGTCGTCGAGGATCAGCCCGCTCGGTCTCGCCCCGTCGAGAACCAACTCGAGTTTCGGATATCTCTTGCGCACGGTGCGGGCGAACAGAGGCAGCTTCGACTGTCCGTAGGCGCCGCTGAATCCGACACGCACGCGACCCTCTTCCGCGGGATTGCCCGCGGACGCCGACTGCTCGGCCCAGGCAACGGCTTTCAGCGCGGCCCGGCACGGCTCGAGAAATTGCTCGCCCGCGGCAGTCAGCCGGATGGGTCTCGTACCCCGGTCGAACAGCCTCACTCCGAGATGCCTCTCGAGCTGCTGGATCTGCTGGCTGACCGCGGGCTGGGCTATGCGCAACGACTCGGCGGCCCGGCCGTAGTTCGACACCTCGGCCACGGCGAGGAACGCGCGCATCCAGCGGATCTCCATGCCCGCACCCTATGTCGTGCCGAAATTCGACGGTTGATTGCGATTGGCTCTCGGTCTGTTTGCCGGGTTTCGACGCGGGGTACTTTAACAACACAACCGCTGGGAGTAACCAATGGACACCATGACTGTCATCTGGATCATCGTCGCGATCGTCGTCGTTCTCGCCCTGATCGCGCTGGCCGTTGCGGCATCACGCAAGCGCAACGAGCGCAACCGTCAGCAGGCCGACAGCATCCGCGCGAAGGCGCAGGAGCAGACGTCCGTCGTCGAGAAGCGCGAGGCGATCGCGGAGGAAACTGCGGCCAACGCCAGAAGGGCTCAAGCAGAAGCCGAGGCCAAGGCGGCAGAGGCCAAGAGGCTGCAGGTCGATGCGCAGACGCACCAGAACACGGCGACCACGTCTCGTGACGACCTGAAGCACGAGTGGCAGCGGGCCGACGAGCTCGATCCCGACGTCAAGAAGACGGACACTCCGACGAACGACGCCAGGGCCACCGACGCTCGAACCACGGGAGCGGGACCCACGAACGCTCGCGTCACTGACGCTCGAACCACCGGAACGGGGCCCGCCAACGCTCGCCCCAACGGCACGGACTCCACCAATACCCATGGAGCGCACGCGAAGCCGACCGACACGTCGTCGACATAGCGTTCGAGAGTACGTCACGCGCACCGGCTCGGCGCCGGTGCCCACACGGGAGGTCGGAAATGCGTATCGGACGACTCGTGACGCTCATCGTGATCATCTGGCTGATCATCGGCGCCATTGCCGTGTGGCAGCGCGGTTACTTCAAGGACGCGACGGCTGATTGCGCCAGCGCCGGGACGATCGCGGTCACCGTGATCGCCGGCCCACTCAATTACGCGGGCGTGAACCCGAAGATCGATTGTGAAGTGCCGCAACCGAGTCAGTAGTTCCAGACCGTCAACCGAAAGAGGGAAGACCGTGATCGTTCTCGGAATCATCCTGCTCGTCATCGGCCTCGTCGCGGGGATCTCGATCCTCACGACGATCGGAATCATCCTTCTCGTCATCGGCCTCGTGCTACTGCTGCTGGGCACGACGGGTCGCGCGGTCGGCGGGCGGAAGTACTGGTATTGACACCAGCCTTTGACACCGGCGCCCAGTTGTCGGACATCCTCAACCATTGACATTATCAATGATTGATAGATAGGTTCCTTTCGGGTATGCACGCGTGCGTCGCACGTGTGCCGACGAAAGGAACCTTGTATGTCTTCGGTTGCACTGGAACGGACCATCTTCGACGCCGATCACGATGCGTTCCGGGAAACGGTGCGCCGGTTCGCCGAACGGGACGTGGCCCCGCATCTTCGCGACTGGGCCGATGCGGGACAGGTCGACCGGGACGTCTACCGTCAGGCCGGCAAGCTCGGGCTCCTCGGGATCAACGTCGACGAACGATTCGCCGGCGGCGGAATCGACGACTTCCGTTTCAACGCCATCGTCATCGAAGAGCTCTGCCGCGTCGGCGCCCCCGCCGTCGTGATGGGCCTGGCGGGCATCAACGACCTCGTCACGCCCTACCTCGTCTCGCTGGCGAACGAGGAGCAGAAGCATCGGTTCCTGACACCCTTGTGCACCGGCGAGAAGATCGGCGCCATCGCCATGACCGAGCCGGGCGCGGGTAGCGACCTGGCCGCGATCTCCACGACCGCCCTCCCGGACGGAGACGATCTGCTCCTCAACGGCACCAAGATCTTCATCAGCAACGGAATGCTCGCCGACTTCGTGATCGTCGTGGCCAAGACGGATCCGGCAGCGGGCAAGCAGGGCGTCAGCCTGCTGGTGGTCGAAGACGGGACGGCCGGATTCACCCGCAACGGACCGCTGCACAAGGTCGGCCTGACCGCCCAGGACACCGCCGAGCTCGTGTTCGACGACGTCCGCGTCCCCCGCGAGAACGTCCTGGGCGAGCTGAACGACGGCTTCGGCTACCTGCGCCACAATCTGCCCCAGGAACGCCTCAGCGTCGCCGTCACGTCCATGGCGTCGATGCGACGCACGTTCGACCAGGCCCTGACGTACAGCTGCGACCGCACGGCATTCGGCCAGAGGGTGGCCGACTTCCAGGCCAACCGGTTCTACCTCGCGGAACTCGCCACCGAGATCGAGATCGCGCAGTGCTTCACCGACCGCTGCATCCTCGACGCCGCACACGGCACGCTCGACGAGGTGACCGCGGCGATGGCCAAATGGTGGATCACCGAGCTGCAGCAACGGGTCGTGCAGCGCGCGGTCCAATTGCACGGCGGCTACGGATACATGCGCGAGTACGACGTCGCCCAGGACTATCTCGACTGCCGCGGCGGGCCGATCTACGCCGGCACCACCGAGATCATGAAGGAAATCATCGGGCGCAAGCTCACACGTGCGTGACGGGCGCGATAACCGCAGAAGCGTTGGCGATCTCTTCCATTGACAAGTTCAATGATTAATGTTTAATTGTGATCCGCGCTACACACGCGAACCGCTCTGTTGTCCCACGCTCGGCCAAGGAGTATCGATGACGGTCACCGCCACCGCCGGCACCATGTCGGCCACCCAACGCAAGACGGAAGTTCGCAGGGTGATCCTGTCGAGCTACCTGGGCAGCACCATCGAGTTCTACGACTTCCTGCTCTACGCCACCGCAGCGTCCCTCGTCTTCGGTCCGGTGTTCTTCGCCGATCTGGACCCCCTGGCCGCGAGCATCGCGTCGATGGGAACGTTCGCCGCCGGCTATGTCGCGCGCCCACTGGGCGGAATCGTCTTCGGTCACTTCGGGGACACCGTCGGCCGCAAGGCCATGCTGCTGATCTCGATGACCGTCATGGGCATCGCGTCGTTCGCGATCGGGCTCATTCCGCCGCCGGAGATGATCGGGTCCTGGGCCGCGGTGATCCTCGTCCTCCTCCGCGTCTGCCAGGGACTCGCCGTCGGCGGCGAATGGGGTGGCGCAGCGCTGATGTCGCTGGAACACGCGGAATCCGGCAAGCGCGGTTTCGCCGCGGCGTTCACCAACGCGGGCGCCCCGACCGGCGCACTGCTCGGCACCCTCGCACTGGCGGCCGTATCGCTCCTCCCCGACGAGCAGTTCCTGACGTGGGGGTGGCGCATCCCGTTCCTGATCTCCGCGTTCATGCTGGCCCTCGGCCTGTTCATCCGGTCCAAGGTGTCGGAGAGCCCGCTGTTCACGGCGGCGCTGAAGGAATCGGCGAAGAAGGAGACCGCCCCGCCGATCGTCACCATCCTGAAGCGGCCCCGCGCGGTCGTCGTGGCGTCCATGAGCTGCATCGCGAGCTTCGGAATGCAGACCGCGTTCACCACGTTCGCCATCACCTACGCCGTGGCGAGCGGCGCCCAGCGGTCCGACGCGCTGCTGGCGTTCTCCTTCTGCCAGTTCTGCGCGATCTTCCTGGTTCTCGGATCTGCGCGACTGTCCGACCGGATCGGCCGCCGGCCGGTCATGCTCGCGGGTCTCGGCGCGATGATCCTCAGCGTCTACCCACTGTTCCTACTGCTGAGCACGGGACAGTTCCTGTTCATCGCGCTCGCCTTCGTCGGATACACCATCTGCCACTCGGCGACCTACGGTCCGATGGCGGCGTTCATCTCCGAACAATTCGGCACCCGGGCGCGCTACACCGGGGCGTCGCTCGGATACCAGCTCGCCACCCTCATCGGCGCGGGATTCACCCCCGTCATCCTGGCGTCGCTGTTCGCGTCGTCCGGCAAATCGATCATCCCGGTCGGGTTGTTCATCATCGCACTGTGCGTGGTCAGCGCCGTCTTCCTCGTCGCGACGAAGGAGAGCAAGGACAACGACCTGAGCGCCGAGACCCCGTCTGCCTGACACACACCCATCCCGCCACAAGCTCGAGAGTAGTTTCGAAAGAGAACGAGGAGTCACCATGGACAACGAAGGCATCGGCTCGTGGCTCGAGCGCCGCATCGCCATGACGCCGAAGAACGAGGCGCTCGTCTTCGACGGACGAGCCGTCACTTACGAGGAGATGGCCCTGCGGACCCGCCGACTCGCCCACGGCCTGCGCGCCCTCGGCGTCGAGAAGGGTGACTGCGTCGGCTTCTTCGGGTTCAACGACCCGGCGGCGCTCGAGGTGATGTTCGCGGCCGGGCTGCTCGGCGCCACATATCTCCCGCTCAACGCACGCCTCACCGCCGAGGAAGCGCGCTACGTGCTGGGCGATTCACGGTGCACCACAGTGATCTTCGGTGATCAGCAGGCCGACGTCGCGCAGGAGCTGGCGCAGTCGGACACCCCGGTCACCACCTGGATCGGCCTGGGCGACTCGTGGTCCAGCCACACGTACGAGGGCGTGCGCGCCGGGCAGCCGGACACCCGCATCGACGAGCAGGTCGGCCTCGACGACCTGTCCGTGCTGATGTACTCGTCGGGCACCACCGGCGCACCGAAGGGCGTCATGCTCAGCCACGGCAACATGCTGTGGAACGCGCTGAACCAGCTTCTCGCCCAGGACATGACGTCGAAGGAACGCACGCTGTCGGTGGCGCCGCTGTTCCACATCGGCGGCATCGGCGGCGCCGTCACACCGACACTGCTCAACGGCGGCACCGTGGTGCTGCTGCGCAAGTTCGATGCCGGCGTCGTCCTCGACACGATCGAGAAGGAACGCATCACCACGTTCTTCGCGGTCCCCACGATGATCCAGGAACTCTGGCACCACCCCCGGTTCGCGGACGCCGACCTGTCCAGCCTGCGGGCCATCTGCGTCGCCGGGGCTCCGCTGCCCGAAGCGTTGATCTCCCCGTGGCAGGACCGTGACGTCGCGATCACGCAGGCATACGGGCTGACGGAAACCGCGCCCTCGGTGACGATGCTGTCGAGTGCCGATGTGCGCACCAAGATCGGTTCCGCCGGAAAGCGGACGTTCTTCACCGACGTCGACGTCGTACGCCCGGACGGGTCGAGCGCCGAACCGAACGAGATCGGCGAGATCGTCGCCAAGGGCCCGAACGTGATGCTCGGCTACCTGAATCAGCCCGAGGCGACCGCCCGCACCGTCGTCGACGGCTGGCTGCACACCGGCGACGCCGGCTACTTCGACGACGAAGGCTTCCTCTTCATCTGCGACCGCTACAAGGACATGTACATCTCCGGCGGCGAGAACGTCTACCCCGCCGAGGTCGAGGCGGCCCTGCTGAGACTGGACGGCATCCGGGAGGCGGCGGTGATCGGCGTCCCCCACGAGAAGTGGGGTGAGACCGGGATGGCCTTCGTCGTCGCCGACGACGGCACGACACTCGACGCGGAGACGGTACGTGCCCGGCTGCGAGAAAAGCTCGCGGGGTTCAAGATTCCCACGTTCATCCAGATCGCGGAGGCACTCCCCCGCACCGCCACCGGCAAGATCCGCAAACCCGACCTGCGAACCTCCGCCCGTGAGTACTTGTTAACCGCGGGCGGTTAACAAGTACTCACGGGCGCGTCAGCGCATCGACGTTCCGTTGATGACCAGCGTGTGCACGGGCTCCCTGGTCTACGCGAAAGCCGGCCTGCTGAAAGGCAGGCCGGCTACGACGCATTGGGCGTCCTTGCCGCTTCGCGACCCGTGAGTACTTATTAACCTCCGGCGGTTAACAAGTACTCACGGGCGCGTCAGCGCACGACGGACAGCGACACGCGGCTGGGGTGACGCAGACCTGTGTGCACGGTCTGGTGGGCGGCCACGAATTCCGATGATTCGTAGGCGGATTCGCCGGTGTTGAGGTTGCGGTCCCAGCGGGGATGGCTGCTGGACGTCACGTGGATCCGGATCCGCTCACCCGGCTGGAAGGTGACAGCCGTGGACCACAGGTCGATCGCGTACTCGTACACCTCCCCGGGCACGAGCAGGCTCGGTTCGGCGGACGTATACGTCCCGGGGGTCCGGTAGGCGTCGCGGTAGCGGGCCCGGACCATGCCGTCGGTGAGCGTGATCGACGTACCGTCCGCGGTCACCCGGCACAGTCGCACGACGAAATCGGTGTCGACCGCACTCGACGACGCGAACAGCGTCGCGGACACCCGGCCGATCACCGTCAACGGCTCGGTGAGTGCCTCACCGGTGAACACGAGGACGTCGTCGCGGGATTCGACGCGGCTCTGTTCCAGTGCGCCGGGCGCGAACGTTCCCGGCATCATCGTCGCCCCACCGACCGTCGGCACCGGATCCGCCGGGTCGTAGTCGTAATCGACGCACCCGTCGGTCTCCTCGGCTTCCGCGACGAGGGTTCCGCCGGGTGCGAGGAAGAGTTCGGCCGTCCGCGCGGGCTCCGGGAAACGGTCGTACGTCCGCCACCGGTTCTCCCCCATCACGAAGATCCGGACCCGGGGCATGTCGGGTTCCGCGTCGCCGAGCACCGACGTGTACCACTGCGCGTGGACCGACGACAGGTCCTGGCCCGAGTCGAGCACCGCCTGGTTGGCGGGACTGCCGAATACGACCGACCCACCGAGCCCGGAGAAGTTGGTGTGACTCCACGGGCCCACGATCAGGTACGGAGCGGGGGCCGCCCCGGAATCGCTGTGCGCCAGTTGGCCGAAGTACTGGTCGAGGGTGCTGTTCACGAAGATGTCGTACCACCCGCCGATGTGCAGCGAGGGGAGGTCGACGGCCCGGTCGCTCGCGCTGTCCCACAGGTCGCGGGTGGGGTGATCGATCGGGAATCCGAGCGATTCGACGATCGGCGACGCGAAGAACGCCGGGGCGTCCACGGCCATGTCGCGGACGGGCAGGACGTCGAAGAACGTGTCCTCGGACATCGCCCGATCGATCCGCGCCCATGACGCCCATTCGCGTTCCGCGCGGACCGGGTCGGTGCGGGACAGTTTCGCGATCTCGGGCGGTCCGGCCGAGTGGTGCCCCCACCCGAGCCGGGCACCGAACTCCACGGCACCGCCGCGCACGAGCCCACCGGACCGCGCATTACCGCCTGCGGAGATGCCCGGGGCGATGCCGCGCAGGGCGGGCGGCTTCTCCTGGGCTGCACGCCACTGGGTTTCGGCGAAGTACGACCGTCCCCACATGCCCACGGCGCCGGTCGAGTACGGCAGTTCGGCGGCCCACTGCACCGTGTCGTAACCGTCCGGACCTTCGTTCTCGGACGGCACGAACTCGCCGTCCGAACCGAATCTGCCACGGACGTCCTGCATGATCACGACGAATCCGGCAGCCGCGACGGTGGTGGGGTTGAGGTAGCCCGAGTTCACGGACAGGTCGCGGCCGTACGGGGTGCGGGTGAGCAGTACCGGGAAGCGTCCGGATCCGTTCGGGCGGTACACGGTCGAGCGCAGGACCGCCCCGTCCCGCATCGTCGCCTCGACGTCGTTCTCGATCAGTACATCGTGTTTCACAGGTTCGGTCACTTTCGACGGGAGATCGGTCATTTGCCGAGGTCGGTGGTGCTGGTCCGGTAGGTTTCCCGGACCGTGAGCGTGGTGAGCGCGCTGACCAGGCAGCAGCACGCGGTGAACACGGCCACCGGGATCCAGCCGTTCGGTCCGGGCCGGACGAGGGCCGCGGCGATGGTGGGGGCGAATCCGGTGGCCACCAGCGCCAGCTGCCCGGAGATCGCCATGCCCGAATACCGGATGCGCGTCTCGAACATCTCGGCGTACAGCGCGGGACCGACGGCGTTGACGAGCGAATAGCCGGCCACCATCACAATGCACGCCGTGACCAGGATCAGGGCCGTCGAACGCTGGCTGACCGCCCAGAAGAATCCGGAGATGGCGACGGCGCAGACAAGATTGCCGGTGATGAAGATCGGTTTGCGCCCGATCCGGTCGGCGAGGATCCCCGCGGCGGGCTGGGCCACGAGCGCGAGGGCGGCGGTGAGCACGGTCGCGCCGACCATGACCGTCCGGGACACACCGGCCTCGTGGGTGCCCCACGACAGGGCGAAGGCACTGAAGATGGTGGACACCACGGCGAACAGTCCGCAACCCACGACCCGCAGCACGCTCGGCCAATGGTCGCGGAAGATCACCTTCGCCGGCATCTCCTTCAGCTCGTCGCTCGACACGGCGTCCTCGAACACCTCGCTCTCGGGCAGCATCCGGCGGATCACGAGCCCGGCGAGTGCGACGAAGATGCTGAGCAGGAACGGGATACGCCATCCCCAGCTGAGGAAGGCGTCTTCGGGCAGTCCGGAGAACACGAGAACGACCAGCGATGCCAGCAGCATTCCCGCGGCGGCGCCGGTGTTCACCCAGCTGGCCGCGAGCGCCCGGCGGTGGGCGGGTGCGTGTTCGAGCGCCAGGGACGCAGCGCCCGCGGACTCGCCCGCCGCCGACGCGCCCTGGACGGCCCGGAGCAGCACGAGCAGGATCGGCGCCGCGACGCCGATCGCCCCGTACGTCGGCAGGCAGCCGATGAGCGACGTGGCCACGCCCATCATCACGAGCGTCACCACCAGCATCCGCTTACGGCCGAGGGTGTCCCCGAAGTGCCCGAAGACGAGGGCTGCGAGAGGCCGGACGACGTACCCGATCCCGATGGTCGCCATCGACACGATGGCCCCCCAGAACGAACCGAGATCCGGGAAGAACAGGGTGTTGAACGCGAGCGCGGAGAAGGAGGCGTAGATGAAGAAGTCGTAGTACTCGAGTGTGCTGCCCACGAAGGAGGCCAGGGCTGCCCGGCGCGCGTGGGGCGACCGGACGCTCGTGTCGGCGCCTACGGCGCGGCCGTCGAATGTGGAAGTCATGTGGTTCCTACCTGAATGTGAAGGGCATCCGGGAGTTCGGAGAGGCCTCGAGGCGGGTGCGGCACCGGGGATCGGAGTTGTCCAGGTCACATCCGCTGCCGCCGAGGGAGACTCTGCCAAAGAAACCGATCACCGTCCAAGAGCAGTATCGGCACCGATTGATAAGCGATCGTTATTGCTCGTCGCGGACGGCATCCGGCGACGGCAGCACCTCGGCGGCGAGGTCGAGAACCGTCTGCACGACGGGCGACACGGGACGGTCCGACCAGGCCAGCGCGGCCCGGACTTCGTATCGTCCGGTATCGAGGGGAACGAGCACCACCCGATTGGGATACGTCTGCACGTCACCCGGAACGAGCGCCACACCGACCCCCGCCGCGACGAGGGCGGTCAGCACGATGCCGTCGGTGGTCTCCTGCACGATGTTCGGCGTGTACCCGGCATCCCGGCACGCGGCGAGCAGATCGCGGCGGAGCGTGGATCCGGTGGCGGCGGGATTCGCGACGAACGTTTCGTCGCGCAGTTCCGCGAGGTCGATCGACTTCCGGTCGGCGAGTGGGTGATCGCTCGGGAGCAGTGCACTGAGGTACTCCACCGAGATCTGCCGCGTGAGCACGTGGGGGTGGGACACCGCGTCCGAGACGATGCCGAGGTCGAGTTGTCCCTCCCAGATTTCGTCGAGGATCTGCCCGCTGACCGTCGCTCCCTCGAGGACGAGATCGATCAGGGGGTACCGACGGCGCACCGACCTTGCCAGAGAGGACAATTCGGTCTGCCCGTAGGCGCCGCTGAAACCGACCCGGACGCGACCCTCGACCGCCGGATCCGCGATCACCGCGGCATCGACGGCCCGATCGATTCCGGCGAGCGCGTCCTTGCACGGCTGCAGGAAGCGCTCCCCCGCCGCGGTGAGCCGGACCGACCGCGTGGTGCGGTCGAACAGTTTCACGCCGAGGCGTTTCTCGAGCTGCTGGACCTGCTGGCTCACCGCTGGTTGCGCGATGTGCAGCACCTCGGCGGCCCGGCCGTAGTTGAGTTCCTCGGCGACGGCGACGAACGACTTCATCCAGCGAATTTCCACGGCCGGTCAGTCCACCACGAACACCGTGAGACGCACCTCGCCGGGAAGGCGTTCCCCGGTGCCGACGAGGATCCGCGAGCGCAGCCACGACCATCGGCCCTCGGGGGCGGTGAGCCGTGGTGTGCAGCGGAAGTAGATGCGCTCGGGTGGGACGGGCTCGCCGTCGACCAACCGGGCGATGTCTTCGGCGGTACCCGAGCGGAGCCCGAAGTTGGTGACGTAGATGCGGTCGCCCTCGTCGGTCTCGATGGCGTACTTGGCCTCGAGTTCGGTGAGCGTGGACGAGCTGAGCAACTGGAAGTCCGCCCCGACCGGCAACACGGTGCCCCGGAGCTCTGGGCCGTCCACTCGACCACCGACGATGGGAATGATGCGCCGTGTGCCTTCGGGCGTGGAACCGATCTCCACCGGCTCGGCCACCTCGACGACGAACGTGGCGAGGAACGACATGCCGGGCGGGGCCGGGGCGAGGAGCTCGGTCATTGCGCCCTACTCGACGAGGGTGGGAAAGGCGATGCTCTGCAACGTGTCCCGCATCTGATTCACGACCGTGTCGGGGATGCCCACGAAGTAGCGTCCGTGCGCGGCGTCGACCCGCGCCTTGGCGTCGTCGCGGAGCCGGCGTCCCTCGTCGGTGGCAGCGATCAGTTTGTTGCGGCGATCCGAGGGGTCGAGGGTGCGCACGACGAGTCCGCGTTCTTCGAGCTCGTCGACCAGCCCCACGATCTGACTGGGGTCGAGACCCATGGTGGCGGCGACCCCGCGCTGGTTGACGCCCTCGGCCTGTTCGCAGGCGAGGACCAGGACCGAATAGGAGCGCACCCGCAGACCCGTGGGTACGAGGGCTTTGTTCACTGCGCCCAGCACCATTCCGCCGACGCGCGAGAGCAGGAACCCGATGTCGTCCGATAACGCCTGCGACTCTGCCATGCGACGACCCCCTTCTGATGATTGTCGGTAGAGTAGCAGACCTTAATCATTGACATTCTCAATCATCGATGATTACGTGTGATTCAGCGAACACGACCTTAGGAGAATCCCGACATGGACCTCAGCAACAAAGTCGCCGTAGTCACCGGCAGCGGACAGGGCCTCGGACTGGCGTACGCCAAGGACCTCGTGCGCCACGGCGCCGCGGTCGTGATCAACGACGTCAACCAGGCCACCGCCGACGCCGCCGTCGCCGAGATCACCGCCGCGGGCGGCAGGGCCGTCGCCGTCGTCGCCCCGGTCGGCAGCACCGAAACCGCCCAGAAGCTGGTCGCCGGCGCGATCGACGCGTTCGGACGCCTCGACGTCATGGTCACCAACGCCGGCATCCTCCGCGACAAAGTGCTGTGGAAGATGACCGACGACGACTTCGACGCCGTCATCAACGTGCACCTGCGCGGCACGTTCACCTGCGTCCGGGAAGCGGTCCTGAAGTTCCGCGAGCAGGGCGACGGTGGTCGCATCATCTGCATCGGCTCCCCCGCCGGCCAGCGCGGCAACTTCGGGCAGACCAACTACTCGGGCGCCAAGTCCGGCATCGTCGGCATGGTCCGCACCTGGGCGATGGAACTTCAGCGTGCGGGCATCACCGCGAACGCCGTCTGCCCCGTCGCCGCGACCGCGATGACCGAGACCGTCCCCTTCCTCGCCCCCTACATCGAGGGCATGAAGAACGGCGAGCCGCTGCCCGACATCATCCGCCGCGAGGTGGGCCTGGGCACCCCCGAGGACGCCGCTGGCATCATCTCGTTCCTCGCGTCCGACGCGGCAGCCGAGATCACCGGCCAGGCGTTCGCCGTCGGTGGCGACCGCCTCGCGTTGTGGTCGCACCCCGACCTGACCGCGGTCGAGTACCACGACGGTGGCTGGTCGGCCGACGACATCGCGGCTCAGTGGACTGGCACGTTCGGCGACGCCGTCCAGTCCGTCGGCGAGGAATTCCCCGAGGAGCTGATGGCGAAGTGAGCCGCTACGAGTACGGCATCGACTTCGACACGATCGATGCCATCGACATCCACACCCACGTCGAGATCGACGGCTGCGGCCACCGGTCCCTCGACGACGAACTCATGGCCGCCTCGGAGAAGTACTTCAAGTCCGGGGAGGAACGCACCCCGTCCATCGACGCGATCGCCGACCACTACCGCTCGCGCAACATGGCCGCGGTCGTGTTCACCGTCGACGCGGCCTCGGCCAGCGGACATCCGACCAACTCCGTCGAGGAGATCGCCGAGGGCGCCGCCCGCCACAACGACGTCCTGATCCCGTTCGGGTCCGTCGACCCCTGGCAGGGCAAGGCCGCTGTGCGGCGCGTCCACCGGCTCGTCGACGAGTTCGGCGTGAAGGGGTTCAAGTTCCACCCCAGCATGCAGGGCTTCGAACCGAACGACCGGCGGTTCTACCCGCTCTACGAGGCCATCACCGAGGCCGGGGTCCCCGCCCTGTTCCACACCGGTCAGACCGGGATCGGCGCCGGGCTGCCCGGCGGCCACGGCATCAAACTGCGCTACTCCGACCCGATGCTGCTCGACGACGTCGCCGCCGACTTCCCGGACCTCACCGTGATCATGGCCCACCCGTCGGTGCCGTGGGTCGACTCGCAGATCTCCATCGCCACCCACAAGGCCAACGTCTTCATCGACCTGTCCGGGTGGTCGCCGAAGTACTTCCCGCCGCAGCTGGTCAAGGCCGCGAACAGCATGCTCCGCGGCAAGGTGCTGTTCGGCTCCGACTTCCCCGTCATCCAGGTCGACCGCTGGATGAAGGACTTCGAGAACCTCGACATCAAGCCCGAGGTCGCGCCGCTGATCTTCAAGCAGAACGCGCTGCGCGTCCTCGGCATCAAGCACTGACCCCCGGCCCCACCGAACCACCAGGAGACTTATCGTGACCACCGCAACCACCACCCGCGTCGCCACCCTCGCCGACCTGGCCGCACTCGAGGGCCGGCCGCTGGGCACCAGCTCGTGGATCGACATCCCCCAGCAGCGGATCAACACGTTCGCCGACGCCACCGACGATCACCAGTGGATCCACGTCGACCCCGAGCGTGCCAACGCGGAGAGCCCGTTCGGCGGGCCCATCGCGCACGGCTACCTCACGTTGTCGCTGATCATCCCCATGTGGGACGAGGTCCTGACCGTCGACAGCGTGACCATGGCCGTCAACTACGGTCTCAACAAGGTCCGATTCACCAACCCCGTGCCCGCCGAGGGACGCGTCCGGCTGAACGCCACGCTGCAGTCCGTCGAGGAGCTGCCCAAGGGCGGCGTCCAGGTGACCGTCGCCGGACAGATCGAACTCGAGGGCAGCGAACGTCCCGCGGTAGTCGTCGAGGCCGTGTACCGCTTCTTCGAGTAACCCCCTGTGAGTACTTGTCAACCGCCCGCGGTTAACAAGTACTCACGGGTGTTATTCGGGAGCCTGGTCGTCGGGCTCGACCTGTTCCGCCTGCTTCCGCTCGGACGCGTTGCCCGCGATTCCCTTCGCCTCACGCTCGGCCACCAGCCGGTCTTCCATGTCGTCGACGAGGTCTGCGATCCGCTGGTGCTCGGGGAGGTGCTGATCGTGTCGATCCGAATTCGCCTTCATCACGCTCCTTCCGCTGTCTGCGACGAACCGGAAATCCTGCGACTTCCGGACGCACAATTCGAACTGTACGCCGCGGGCCCGACCGAAGCGGGCATTCGCGGCGGCACGAACTGGACGCCCGTCTTTCACGCTTTTCCCACCGTCCGCGAAAGCTGTTGCCGAACATCGCCTTACGAGCGCTCGGTACTCCAATGTCGCACTGCGCAACCTCATTTCGCCTTCGACCCGGGTCCTCCACCGCTGCCGGTAGGCGATGAATTCGATGCACAATCGACACCGTCTTGCGAGTACCCGCAGCCGGCACCTCGTACTCTGGACCGGGTACCACCCGAAGGAGGACCGATATGCCAGCAGTCACCACCCCTCACGTCTATGTTCATCGCGCCGGCGATCGGCTGAAAACCAAGATTTCCTGGTTGGATTCGAAGCATTCGTTCTCCTTCGGCCAGCACTACGACCCCGACAACACACACCACGGTCTGCTTCTCGTGAACAACGACGACACCGTGCTCCCCGGTCAGGGATTCGACACGCATCCGCACAAGGACATGGAGATCGTCACGTGGGTGCTGCGCGGCTCGCTCGTGCACCAGGACTCGATCGGCCACTCCGGCATCATCTATCCCGGCCTTGCGCAACGCATGAGCGCAGGCAAGGGCATCATGCATTCCGAGAAGAACGACAGCTGGCGCCTCGACGGTGAGCAGCACCACGAGCCGGTGCATTTCGTCCAGATGTGGGTGGTACCCGACGAAGCCGGCCTCACTCCGGGTTACGAACAACTCGAGATCGAGGACGAGATCCTCAAGGGCGGGCTCGTGCCCGTTGCGTCCGGAATGCCGGAATACAAGGATAATTCGGCGATCCGGATCAACAACAAGCACGCGGCTCTGCATGTCGCGCGACTTTTCCCCGGCGCATCGGTGACGCTTCCCGAAGCGCCGTTCCTCCATGTCTTCGTGGCCCGGGGCACCGCCGAGATGGAGGGTGTCGGCACCCTGTACGAGGGGGACGCCGTCCGTTTGAGCGCCTCCGGTGGCCAGCAGGTCACCTCGCACTCCGGCGCCGAGGTCCTCGTCTGGGAGATGCACGCCCGCCTCGGCGGGTGAGTTCCCAGCAAGTTCACAGCCGGACGGCACGCTGCGCGCAGGTTCGTGCGCCACGATCGGGTCACAGCCCGATCATGGAGAGGTACGCATAGTGAACAAGGACGTCGAGAAGAGCCGTCTGCGCATCAGCCGCCGCCGCGCGCTGGCGGTCGGTGGAACGGTGAGTCTGGGTGGGCTCATCGCCGCCTGCACCGGAAACGGGAGCAGCAGCACGTCGGCATCGGCCACGTCGACCGCAACCGCATCCAGTGCCACGACGACGAGCGCCGACACGGTGACCGCCCTGCTCGACCAGGCACCGCAGTGCGTCCTGGCCGTCGAGGAGACGCAGGGACCGTACTGGTTCGACGTCGACTCCATCCGCAGCGACATCCGCGAAGACCGGCCGGGCACGGACCTGCAGCTTGCACTGCGGGTGCAGGACCTGACGAACTGTTCCGCAGACGGCTCCGCCGCGGTGGTGAGCAATGCCGTCGTGGAGATCTGGCACTGCGACGCGGGCGGCGTGTACTCCGGCTTCGAGTCGGGTTCCAAGGCCGCGGACCTCAGCGGCAACGGCGCCCCCGCAGGCGCACCGCCGGCAGGCGGACCCGGTGGCGGCCAGCCCCCGGCCGGTGGTCCCGGTGTTCCCGGTGCGGGTGGCCCCGGCGGCGACATGTCCGGCGGTTCCGGGGAGACGTCCGACGGGTCCTACAGCGTCGGCGACAGCGAGGCCACCACCACGGACGACGGCACCTACCTGCGCGGCGCCCAGACCACGGACGCGAACGGCATCGCCCAGTTCACCACCGTCTTCCCCGGCTGGTACATCAGCCGGACCACCCACATCCACCTCAAGGTGCACATCGACAAGAAGACGGTGCTCACCACCCAGCTGTTCTTCGACGAGGCCCTGCTCGACGAGGTGTACGCGACCGCGCCGTATTCCGATCACACCGGACGGGAGAACAACGTGAACAACTCCACCGACAGCATCTACGACGACGCCGGCCTGCTGACCGTCGCCAAGCAGTCGGACGGCTACCTCGCGGCGATCAACCTCGGCATCGACGTCTGATCGATCCCCGGTCCTTGGTTTCGCCCTGAGCGCAGTGGTGGACCTCCCGGCGCGGAACGGTGTAAGGATGGAACGCATGACCACGGCTCAGCGCTCCGGCATCGACCTCACTCACCTCGACAACGACACCCGCGCCCAGGACGACCTCTTCGTCCACGTGAACGGCAAGTGGATCGACGACTACGAGATTCCCGCGGACCGGGCGATCGACGGCGCGTTCCGAACGCTGTACGACAAGGCCGAGGTCGACGTCCAGACCATCATCGAGGAGGCGGCGGACTCCGGCGCGGCGCCGGGGACCGACGCCCAGCGCATCGGCGACCTGTACGGCAGCTTCATGGACGCGGACGTGGTCGAGGCCGCGGGGCTCGCACCGATCGCCGGTGAGCTCGCCGACGTGGCCTCGGCCGCCGACCTCTCCGCGCTCGCCGCCGTCATCGGCCGCCAGCAGCGCACGGGGGTCGGCGGGGCGGTCGGTCACTACGTCGACACGGACGCCAAGAACTCCGAGCGTTACCTCGTCCACTTCAGTCAGTCGGGCATCGGCCTGCCCGACGAGTCGTACTACCGTCAGGACGACTACGCGGAGATCCGCACCGCGTACGTGAAGCACATCGCGAAGATGTTCGCCCTCGCCGGCGTCGATTACGACGCGCAGCGCGTGTTCGACCTGGAAACCAAGATCGCGGCAGGTCATTGGGATGTCGTGAAGCGTCGCGACGCCGAGCTGAGCTACAACCTGCTCACCCTCGACCAGCTCCCGGCCGGGTTGGACTGGTCGTCGTGGATCGGCGCACTCGGCGGCACGTCCGAGCAGTTCGCCGAGATCGTGGTCCGCCAGCCCGACTTCCTCACTACCCTGACCGAGCTGTGGACGTCCGAGGATCTCGACGACTGGAAGGCGTGGGCGACGTGGAACGTCATCCGCTCCCGCGCCCCGTACCTCACGCAGGCCCTGGTCGACGAGAATTTCGCGTTCTACGGGAAGACGCTGACCGGCGCCGAGGAGATCCGTGAGCGCTGGAAGCGCGGCGTGTCCCTGGTTCAGGATCTGCTGGGCGAGGCGGTCGGCAAGCTCTACGTCGAACGCCACTTCCCGGCGGACGCGAAGGCCCGCATGCAGGAACTCGTCGCCAACCTGCAGGAGGCGTACCGGCGCAACATCTCCGACCTGGACTGGATGAGCCCGGAGACGCGGCAGGCCGCGTTGCGCAAGCTGGAGAAGTTCACGCCCAAGATCGGCTACCCCGACAAGTGGCGCGACTACTCGGCCGTCACCATCTCCCGCGACGACCTGGTCGGCAACTACCGCAGCGGCTACGCCGCGGAGTACGACCGCGACCTCGCGAAGCTCGGTGGCCCCGTCGACCGCGACGAGTGGTTCATGACACCCCAGACGGTCAACGCCTACTACAACCCGGGTATGAACGAAATCGTCTTTCCCGCAGCCATTCTGCAGCCGCCGTTCTTCGACGCCGCAGCCGACGACGCCGCCAACTACGGCGGAATCGGTGCCGTCATCGGTCACGAGATCGGCCACGGCTTCGACGATCAGGGCGCCAAGTACGACGGCGACGGCAACATGGTCGACTGGTGGACCGACGACGACCGGACCGAGTTCGGCAAGCGCACGAAGGCGCTGATCGAGCAGTACAACGAGTTCGAGCCGAAGGCGCTGCCCGGCCACGCAGTGAACGGTGAGTTCACCATCGGTGAGAACATCGGCGACCTCGGTGGCCTGTCCATCGCCATCGCGGCGTACCGGATCGCGACGGAAGGGTCCGACCCCGAGGTTCTCGACGGTCTCACCGGTCTCCAGCGGGTGTTCTTCGGCTGGGCGCAGGTGTGGCGCACCAAGGCCCGGGACGCCGAGGCGCTCCGCCGGCTCGCCGTCGATCCGCATTCGCCGCCGGAGTTCCGCTGCAACGGTGTGGTCCGCAACCTCGACACGTTCCACGACGCGTTCGACGTCCAGCCCGGTGACGCGCTGTACCTCGATCCGGAGGAGCGCGTCAAGATCTGGTAGCGACTACCGCAGACGGTTCCCCGTCGCCGCGGAGAAGAAGTACACCTCGCCGGGCTTCGGCTGCAGGTGCACCCTCTCCCCCGCGGCGACGGTGCGGGTGCGGTCCACCCGCACCACCACCTTCCCGGATGTCCCGGAGGCGTACACGAAGGACTCCGCCCCGAGTTCCTCGAGCAGGTCGGCATCGACCGTGTACGAGTCCTTGCGCCACGACCCCACCAGCGTCCACGACTCCGGGCGCACTCCGACGATCACGGAACCGTCTCCGATCGCCGAGCGCGGCACGGGAATACGCAAGTCGCCCAGTTCGGCGACGCCGTCGCGGATCGGGGTGTCCATGAGGTTCATTCCGGGCGAACCTATGAACCCGGCGACGAACGTGTTGACCGGGTTGTCGTACAGATCGCGGGGCCGGGCGACCTGCTGGAGGCGGCCGCCCTGCATGACCGCCACCCGGTCGCCCATCGTCATGGCCTCCACCTGGTCGTGGGTGACGTACACGGTGGTCGTGCCGAGCCGGCGCTGCAGGCCCGCGATCTGCGAGCGGGTGCTCACCCGCAGCTTCGCGTCGAGGTTGCTCAGCGGTTCGTCCATGCAGAACACCTTGGGGTGCCGCACGATGGCCCGGCCCATCGCGACCCGTTGACGTTGCCCGCCGGACAGTTTCGCCGGTTTGCGATCCAGCAGCGGTTCCAGTTCGAGCATCCGCGCCGCTTCCAGCACCCGCGCGGTGCGGTCCACCTTCCCGACGCCGGCGTTGCGGAGCGCGAAACCCATGTTGTCGGCGACGGTCATGTTCGGGTAGAGCGCGTAACTCTGGAACACCATGGCCACGTCCCGCGCCCGGGGCGGCAGCGCGGTGACGTCGGTGCCGCCGATCTCGATGCGGCCCGCCTCGACGGCCTCGAGGCCGGCCAGCATCCGCAGGCTGGTCGACTTACCGCACCCGGACGGACCCACGAGGACGAGGAACTCGCCGTCCGCGATGTCGAGGTCCAGTCGATCGACGGCGGGTCGATCCGCTCCGGAATAGCGGTGGGTGACACCTGCGAACTGCACGTGGGCCATGAATGTTCCTTCTCCTCCTACTGAGGCAACTTGGGTGTGATCTGGCGGTCGATGATCTGCTGGAGTTGCGTCCCGACGCCCGCGAACGTCGTCGCCACGTCCGCGTTCTGCAGCGCGATCTGTTCGAGTCCGGTACCGATGATCTGGTCGCCGCCGGGGACGAACACACGGGCGTAGTCCTGCGACCGGGTCTTCGCGAGTTGGTCGACGGCGGTGCGCGCGTTGGGGTTCGCGTCGAGGTACGCCTTCATGCCCGGGTCCTCGACAGCGGATTTGCGGACGGGCATGTACCCGACGTTCTGGGAGAAGTACGCGGTGTTCGCGCCGTTGGTCACGAAGTCGATGAACGTCAGCGCGTTCTTCTTGCGCTCGTCGGAGATCCGCGCCGGAATCGCGAGGCCCGCGCCGCCGGTCGGGCAGCCGGGCGCGCCCGACGCGGGGAGGAACGCGGTGCCGAAGTCGAACGCGGCCGACTCGGTGATCCCCGACAGGTCACCGGTCGACGCGATGGTCGAGGCGAGGATGCCGGCGCCGAACTCGTTGGCGATGTCGCTCGACACGGCCGCGTACTTCTTCGTGTGGATCATGTCCTTCAGGAACGTCCCCGCGGCGAGCGTCTTCTCGTCGCCGAACTTCAGGTCCCACTGGTCCGAGTACGCCCCGCCGAACGTCCAGACCGGTCCCTCGAACGTCCAGCCGAGGTAGTTCTTGGCGTCACCCCAGCCGTGGGCCAGCTTGCCGCCGCCCATCACCCGCTGCAGTTCGGGACCCCACTCGTCGAACTCCTGCCAGGTGGCGGGCCCGCGATCGGGCAGACCGGCCTGCGCCCACACCTGCTTGTTGTAGTAGAACAGCGGCGTCGACCGTGCGTACGGGAGGGCAAAGTGCTTGCCCTCGAACAGGTAGTCGGCGAGCAGCGAGTCGACGTAGTCGGCGGAGTCGACACCGACCTCCCCGAACAGTCCGTCGAGCGGTTCGATGGCGCCGGTCAGGGCGTAGTTGAACCACCAGACGTCCGACAGGACCACGACGTCGGGCAGTTCGCCACCCGACAGGGCCGCGTTGAACTTCTGCGACACCTCCTCGTAGTTCTTTCCGCCGTCGACGAGGTTCACGGTGAGGTCGGGGTATTTCGCCTGGAACCGGTTGATCAGTTCACGTTCGACGTCCTGCGACTTGCCGGGGTGGTTGGACCAGAACGTGATGGTGTTCGCGTCGCCCGCCGCACCGGACGGCGCCGACGTGCCCGACCCCGACCCGGCGCACGCCGTCAGCGCGGCACCGGCGGCCACCGCGCCCGCCAGCCCGAGGAATCCCCGACGGTTCATCCGATTCATGTCTCTCCTCGTTCTCCGCTATCCCTTGACCGCACCCGATGTGAGGCCCTTGATCATGTGCCGTTGCAGCACAAGGAAAACCACGAGAATCGGCAGCATCGTGAGTACCGTTCCCGCCATGACCGGACCCCAGTTGGTGAGCCCGTCGTTGTTCTGGAGTTGGGTCAGCCCGATCGGCAGCGGCGCGACGGAGGCGTCGTCGGCCATCAGGAACGGCCACAGGTATTCGTTCCATTCGGTGACGACGGTGATGATCGCGAACGCCACCATGGTGGGGCCCGACACCGGCAGGACCACCTGCCACAGCAGCCGGAAGTGGCCTGCGCCGTCCATCCGTGCGGCCTCGATGATCTCGGTGGGTATCGACAGGAAGTGGTTGCGCATCAGGAACGTTCCGAACGCGACCCCGGCCAGCGGCACGATGATGCCGTGAAAGCTGTTCCGCCAGCCCCATTCGGCGACGAGTGCGTAGTTGGAGATGACCGTGATCTGGTTGGGCACCATCAATGCGGCGATGATGCCGAGGAAGACGAGGTTCTTGCCCGGGAACCTCAGGAACACCAGCCCGTAGGCGCTGAACACGCCGAGCCCGAACTTCACGACCGCCAGCACCCCGGTGATGATCACCGAGTTGCGCAGGAACGTCCAGAACGGCACCGACGTGGTGGCCTCCGAGTAGTTCTCGGGATGGAACGTTCCGGGCCACCAGGTGACCGGCATGGTGTAGACGTCCGGGCGATCCTTGAAGGACGTCATCACGATCCAGTACAGCGGCAGGGCCACCATGACCAGCACCGCCACCATCGCGGCGTATCCCAGCGCCGTCGCGAGCGCTTCCCGCCGGCGGTGGTCACGGGCCGGGTCTTCCGTCACCGGCACATCCGCGGTGCGCTGATCGCGCACCGTGTCCGCGGTCACCGGCCGTCACCGCGATCCATGATCCGCACCTGGTAGACGGTGATCCCGAGCAGGACCAGGAACATGATCGTGGCCACGGTGGCGCCGTAACCGGCCCGGAAGTTGCGGAACGACTCGTTGTAGACCTGGTACACCATGGTGGTGGTTCCGGTACCGAGTGGACCGCCCCGGGTCATCACGTTGATGATGTCGAACACCTGAAGGGAGCCCAGCATCACCGTGATCGAGAGGAAGTAGGTGGTCGGACGCAGCTGCGGGAGGATGACCCGGCGGAACGTCGTCCACCGGCCCGCCCCGTCGATCTCCGCGGCCTCCGTCAGCTCACGTCGCGTACCCTGCAGTGCCGCAAGGTAGATCACGAACGTGTAGCCGAGGTTCTTCCACATGTAGGTGACCGTCACCATGAACAGCGCCCAGTGCGGATCCTGATAGAAGTCGGGGACGGAGCCGACCCCGGCACGGTGCAGCAGATCCTCAATCAACCCGAACCGGGGATCGAACACGAACTGGAACGCCACGCCGATCGCGGCGCCGGAGATGACGAACGGCGCGAAGATAGCCGAGCGGACGAGGTTGCGGCCGTGCAGGTTACGGTCCAGCAGCATGGCGAGCGCGAGACCGGCGACCATCGATCCCGCCACGGTCGCGACGGTGAACACGACGGTGTTCCCGACGATCTGCCAGGTGTCGGGCCGGCTCCACCACTCGCGGTAGTTGCCCCAGCCGACGAATGTGGCGACAGGGTCGGCGATGTTCCAGTCGAAGAACGACAGCCGGATGTTGTCGACCAGGGGCCGGTAGGTGAACAGAACGAGCAGAACCAGATTGGGACCCACCAGCGCTGCGAACAGCGCGTAGTCCCGCCACGGACGCCCGAGCAATCCCTGCTTTCCCGGCGACGGCAGGGTTCGTTCCGGACTCGATCTCACTGCGGCAGTCTGACGACCGTTTACGAATAGCCGGTAAATTGCCGTAGCCCGCACATTGAACTGTGCGGGCTACGGGAAGAACGTGGTCGGATCGGGGTCAGCGGTTCCAGTCGCCGAGACCGTCGGAGCCGCTCAGCACGCCGCCCGCGGTGTTCTGCACGACCACGGCGTCGCCCTTCTTCGAGTTCTCGTAGAACCACTTGGCGTCTTCGGTGCTCACGTTGAGGCAGCCGTGGCTCACGTTGGTGTTGCCCTGGGCGTCCACCGACCACGGTGCGGCGTGGACGAAGATGCCGCTGTACGACATGCGGGTGGCGTACTCGACGTACGTGCGGTACCCCTCGGCCGAGTCGACCGGGACCCCGTACGTGGACGAATCCATGTACATGTCACGGAACTTGTCGCCGATGATGTACGTGCCGTTCGGCGTCTCGTGATCGGTCTTACCCATCGACGTCGGCATGGTCTTGACCACTTCGCCGTTCCGGGTGACGGTGATCTGCTTGGTGTTGTCGTCCGCGGTCGCCACCAGTGCGTCACCGATGGTGAACGTGGAGTGCGAGTCGCCGGCGTCCACGGTGACCTCGGTGTTCGCGGGCCAGAACTCGGTGGGCTTCCAGCGGACCTGACTGTCGTTGATCCAGTAGAAACCACCCTCGACGGGCTGGCTGGTGGTGACCTTGATGGCACGCTCGGCGGCGGCGCGGTCGCCGATCGCCTCGTTGAAGCGGATGATCACCGGTTGCGCGACACCGACGACCTCGCCCGCACCCGGGTTGAGGGACGGAGCCGAGAAGTTCGCGGGCGCGGGTGCCGGTTCGGGAAGCGGCAGCTGCGGCGCGCCGGGCAGTCCGGGCAGGGTGGGCAGACTCGGAATCTCCGGTCCACCGGGAAAGAGCGGTGCGGCCTGTGCGGCCCCGACCAGCGCAGTTCCGGAGACGACGGCCCCGGTCAGTGCGACAGCAACGCGCGAAGACCAGTGCTTGTTCCTGGAAAAACCGATTCCTGACTTGCCCATATGACCACTCTCGTTCGACGACGTGTGCAACGCGCGTCCCCGACGGACCTACCAATCGCGCACTGCCATTAACACACATCATCCGGCCGCGAGCAATTTGCCCGCAATCGTTGCCGCTCCGCGGCCTGCGGGGTGGTGGTGTCACCGAGTGGTCAAGAAGCGCTCACGATCAGGTCTCGGCGCGAGCGGCGGCGAGCATGCTTTCGATGGTGATCAGCTTGGTGCGCGTCCGACCGGCCGCCCTGCCCCCGGCACGCTCGGTCTTGTCGATCCGCTGCCAGCCCTGGTAGTCGACGGCGTCGGGCGCACGCTCGGCGATCAGCCGGTCGAGGGCCTCACGTTGGGCGGGCGCGTCGAGCCGCCCGGCGGAGAAGTCGTCGATCAGCATCGTGACCGTCTCCGCGGAGCAGTACTTGTTGGTGCCGATCACGCCCGTCGGTCCGCGCTTGATCCAGCCCGCCACGTACACGCCGGGCACCGGCGCGCCGGTCTCCGGATCGATCACCCGGCCGTTCTCGTTGGGGACGACGCCGCGACGGTCGTCGAAGGGGATACCGGCCACGGGCTGACCGCGGTAGCCGATCGAGCGCAGCACCAGGCCGGTGTCCAGGGTCGAGGTGACGTCGGACGGTTTGGCGCTGAGCCTGCCGGACGCGTCCGCGACCAACTCGTTCTTCGCGACGCGCACCGATTCGACGGCGTCGGTGCCGAGAATCTCCACGGGTGACGTCAGGAAACGCAGCACGATCCGCTTCTTCGCCGGATCGGCGGTGCGCCGGGCGAACTCCTCGACCTGCCGCACCTTGTGGCGGTGCGACGGCTCTGCCTCGTCACCGTCGACGAACGCGCGGCTCGCCGGGTCGAGCACCACTTCCTCCGGGTCGACGACGATGTCCACGTTCGGCATGCGCCCGAGCGCCAGGAGTTCGGGATTGGTGTAGGCGGCCTGGGCGGGGCCCCGTCGGCCGAGAATGACGACCTCACGGATGTTGCTCGCCCGCAGGGCCTCGAGGGCGTGGTCCGCGAGGTCCGTCTTGGCCAGGATCTCCGGATCGGTGACGAGGATACGGGCCACGTCGAGTGCCACGTTGCCGTTGCCGACGATGACGGCCCGCTCCCCCGACAGGTCGAACGTGCGGTCGGCGTAATCGGGGTGACCGTTGTACCAGGCCACGAACTCGGTGGCTGCGTGGCTGCCGACCAGATCCTCGCCGGGAATGCCCAGCGCGCGGTCGCCCGCCGCGCCGACCGCGTAGATGACGGCGTGATGGTGTGCGAGCAGTTCCTCGTGGCTCACGTCCCGGCCCACTTCGACGTTGAAGTGACAGTGCACCGTGCGCTTGCCGACGACGGAGCGGAACTGGTCCGTGACGCCCTTGGTGCCCGGATGGTCCGGCGCGACCCCGGCGCGCACCAGCCCGTACGGGGTGGGCAGGCGGTCGAAGATGTCGACCTCGATGCGCGGCTTCGCGGTCAGTTCCATCGCGGCGTAGCAGGCGGCCGGACCCGACCCCACGACCGCGACGTGGAGCGTGCCGAGGGCTGCGTCGATCTGTGGCAGCTTCAGCGGCTCGGGCCAGTCCGGGCCGATGGGGTGTTTGGTGTAGTACTGCGCGTTGATGTCCAGGTACGGCTCGTCGACCTCGTCGAGGTCGTTCTCCGCGTAGATGGCCTCCACCGGGCACTCCTCGACGCAGGCCCCGCAGTCGATGCAGGTGTCCGGGTCGATGTACAGCATTTCCGTGGTGGCGAACGGCTTCTCGTCCGGTGTGGGATGGATGCAATTGACCGGACAGACATCGACGCACGATGCGTCGTTGCAGCACGGCTGCGTGATCACATAAGCCACGGTTCTCCCCTACCTGAGTACGCGCAGTCCGACGTCGAGATGTGACACCAGACTATAACGTGTTCCAATTTTGCGCGAGAACCGTGCGCGATGTCAGACCGCGTCGCCCGGCTCCACACGGAATCCGACCTTCACTGTGACCTGGTAGTGCGCGACGGCACCGTTCTCGACGTGACCCCGGGTCTCGACGACCTCGAACCACTCGACGTTGCGCACGGTCTCGTTGGTCCGCGCGATGGCGTTCTTGATGGCCGCGTCGGTGCTGTCGCTCGACGAACCGACGACCTCGACAACTCGGTACACGTGATCACTCATCAGGATTCCTTTCGTGGTTACTTGCCGTTCCGGACGATCGCCTGCGCCTCGACACCGAGCCGGGCCAGACGAAGATCACCGAGAGCCGTGAGGGAACTGCCGAGGCGGTTGGTGACGAAGCCCAGGGACAGTCCGCTGTCGAGGTCTGCGTAGGCACCGGACCCGCCGACGCCGTAGTGCCCGATCGCGTTCCGTGGCTGTTCCCGGGACGCGAGGATCGGCCGGTGGTAGCCGAGGGACCACTGCGGCCGGATACCGAGGACGTAGTCGCGGTCGTGTGTCTGCACCTGCGACATCTGCGCGATGGTGGACTTGCGCAGGAACCGGTGTCCGTCCAGCCTGCCCCCGTTGGCGATGGCGCCGTACATGCGCGCGAGCGCCCGCGCGCTGAACACGCCGTTCCAGCCGGGCATCACCGCGTCGTGCACCACGGGATTCCGGACCAGCACGTCGAACCCCTGGGGCATCGCCGCCTCGGCGAGGCCGCGGGTGGGACCGACGAGCGAGAGCACGTTCGACGTGAGCTCCCAGTTGAGTCCGGCCGGGTTGATGTGCGGAAACAGCTTCGCGATCCGCGGACGGTGCTGTCCGGGAACCTGATACCAGAAGTCGTCGACGCCGAGCGGGCCTGCGATTTCGTCCTGCACGACCTGGACGAACGGCTTTCCGGTGACGCGTGCGATCAGTTCGGCCACCAGCCACCCGTAGGTGACGGCGTGATACCCGGGACCGCGCAGCCTGCGCCCATCCGCCGGGGTGGCAGCCAGGGCCCGGACGACGGCGTCGTAGTCGAGGAGATCGAGCGGGCTCCGCATCAGACCCCGGACCTTGTGCAGACCGGCCCGGTGGGTGAGCAGTTCGCGGACGGTGATGCCGTCCTTGCCTGCGGCGCCGAACTCGGGCCAGTAGCGCGCGACGGGCGCGTCGTAGTCGATCAGCCGACGCTCGGCGAGCCGGTGGACGACCGTGCTGGCCACGCCCTTTCCCGTCGAGAACGACAGGGCGACGGTGTCGCGGTCCCACCGGCGGTCGCGGTCTGCCCAGCCCGCCCAGATGTCGAGGACTTTCTCACCCCGGAAGTACGCGGTGAGCGCCCCGCCGCCGTGCTGAGGTTGCCGGTACATCGCGAAGAACCGGTCGGCGAGCGGCAGGAACCGCGGGTCGACGTGCAGCTCCGTCCGTGGTGCGGACGCGGGCCGGGGAACTCGAACGCTGGTCGTCATCGACCACCTCCGATCTCGCTGCCGTATGTCCTACGGCAGTTGCGTCAGCCCATTGTGACTACCGTCACCATACGACGCGGACCGGGGTGTCGTTCAGGGAAGCCGCCACACTGTTATGCCGTCGCTCAGACACGCTTGACCTGCAAGGAAATTGATCGCGAGCGACGGTCCACCGGCGCACACCACGCCCTTCGCCGGATCCGCGACGAGCGCCTGCCCTCCCGGACCGCTCAGCACCAGCGCGGGACCGGCGGTGTCGACCGTTCCGATCGCGACGCTCTTCGGCCCGACCGCCACCGCGGCGACGGCGCCACGACGCGCCTCGGCCGCACCGACACCGCCGCCCAGTCCGGCGCCGAGCGCCGCACCCGCGTGCGCTGCATCGGCGAAACCGACACCGTCCGTGCCGAACGCCGCCGAATTACTGCTCGTGTCGGCGTTGGCCCCGCACGCGGTGCGGTCGACGACCGTGGTGTCACCCCGGCCCGGTGGTGACACACAGGAGAGGGAGACGGCCGACGCGGTGGCCGGCGCGATCAGCAGAGTCCCGAGTGCCGTCGCGACGACACCGAGGACCAGTCCGGCAGTACCGACTGTCGTACGTTCCATGGCGACCTCACATTGTTCCCGACCCGACCGTCCCGAGCCTACGTGAGCGCCGGCTATTTGCGGTCTCGGTCCCGACTCGGTTGTACCCGCTTGGGTTCCCCCGGCATTTTCGGGTAATTGGGTGGGTACGGGAGATCGCCGAGACCGTTCGCGGCGTCCCGTTCCGCCATCTCCAGCAGCACGTCCAGCGATTGCGCCACGTCACCCATGGTCGCCATGGGATCGCCGCGTTTCTCGAGCAACGCGGGCACGGTCGCGATGGTGAATTCGTCGGGGTCGACGTCGACGAGTTCCTCCCAGGTGACCGGCGTCGACACGGTGGCGATCGGCGTCTTGCGGGCCGAGTAGGCGGACGCGATCGTCTTGTCCCTGGCGTTCTGGTTGAAGTCGAGGAAGATGCGTTCGCCGCGTTCCTCCTTCCACCAGGACGTGGTGGCCCGGTCGCCGCTGCGCCGTTCGATCTCCCGCGCGAGGGCGATGCCGGCGCGCCGCACTTCGATGAAGTCCCAGCGCGGTTCGATGCGGAGATACACGTGCAGCCCGCGGCCGCCCGAGGTCTTGGGGTAGCCGACGAGGCCGAGTTCGTCCAGCAGCGGCCGGAGCACGTCCAGCGCGACCGCCCGGGCGTCGTCGAATCCGGTCCCCGGCTGCGGGTCCAGGTCGATGCGCAGTTCGTCGGGGTGATCGACGTCGGGGCACCGGACCGCCCACGGATGGAACGTGATGTTGCCGAGGTTCGCCGCCCACACGATGTTCGCGGCGCTACGCACGCGGAGCACGTCGGCCTTGCGGCCGGACGGGAACGTGACCTCGCACGAGTCGACGTGGTCGGGGCGCTTCGCGGGAACCCGCTTCTGGTAGATCTCCTCGCCTTCGATCCCGTCCGGGAACCGTTGCAGATGCGTCGGCCGATCGAACAGGGCGGTCAGCAGCGCACCGTTGAGTGCCACGGTCCGGTAGTACTCCACCAGGTGCCGTTTCGTGCCACCCTCGGCGCCGAGTTTCGGGTAGTAGATCTTGTCGGGATTCGACAGCCGCACGGCGACGCCGTCGACGTCGAGTTCTTCGGCAGGACTCGCCATCTAGGAACCTCCGGCCAGGACGTCGGCAAGGTCGTATCGCACCGGGACCTCCAATTGTTGGAACGTGCACTCGTCGGGCGTCCGGTCCGGGCGCCAGCGCAGGAACCGCGCGGCGTGCCGGAACCGGGCACCCTCCATCTGGTCGTACGCCACCTCGACGACGCGTTCGGGGCGCAACGGCACCCAGGTTCGGTCGTTGCCCGACTGCCACCGCGTCGGCGCCCCGTCCGCGACGACGTCGTCGCCGACGCGCAGCTCGTCGAGTTCGGCGAGCAGTTCGATCCGTCGCGCCGCCGTGAACGCCGATGCACCGCCGACCATTGCCATCTGGTCGCCGTCGTACAGTCCGAGCAGCATCGACCCGATCCCCGGCTGACTCTTGTGCGGCCGGTATCCGATGACGACGCAGTCGGCGGTACGGGCGTGCTTCACCTTCACCATTTCCCGCTTGTTCGGCAGGTACGGGCCGACCAGCTTCTTCGCCACCACCCCGTCGAGGCCGGCCCCCTCGAACGCCTCGAACCACTCGGTGGCCGTCGCACTGGATTCGGTGGCCGCGGTGACGTGGCAGCTGGGTCCGCCGCCGATGGTGTCGACGAGCTGCGCACGGCGCACGGAGAAGTCCTCCCGGCTGAGGTCGCGGTCGCCCAGGGCGAGCAGATCGAACGCGACGAACTGGGCCGGGGTCTTCTCCGACAACATCGTCACCCGGCTCTCGGCCGGATGAATGCGCTCGGACAACGACTCCCAGTCGAGCCGGGTGCGGCCGTCGATGCTGCGTGGGACGACCAGTTCGCCGTCCACCACGCACCGCTCCGGCAGTTCGTCCTTCACCGCCCGGACGAGTTCGGGAAAGTACCTGGCCAGATCCTTTCCGCCGCGGGACCCGAGCACCACCTCGTCGCCGTCGCGGAAGACGAGGGTGCGGAAACCGTCCCATTTCGGTTCGTAGGACCAGGCGAGCCCGGACTCCGGTTGCGCCGGAACGGACGACGCAGCCTTCGCGAGCATCGGCTGTAACGGAGGCATCACGGGGAGATCCACCCGTCCATACTGTCACCACGATTGGCAAATCGGACAGCGATGTAATCAAATAATGCGCGACACGGCAATCGCGGTGGACACGATCGAGGTGGCAGCGGTCATCTCGGAGGAACGGGTGGCGGACGGTCACCTGACGGAGGGGTCAGACATGACAGGGTTAGTTCGGCGGGTGTGTACCGCAGTCGTCGCGTTGTCGGCGACGGCAGTTCTGGTGGCCGGGTGCGGTTCGGACACGACGCCCACCGCGGTGCCGGAGTCGGGTGCCTCCGCGGCCACCACCTCCAGCGAATCGACCACCGTGATCGATGGACAGGAAGGCGAGGACGCCGGCGGCGACGTCGACTTCGAGGTCGCGATCGGTGAGTGCGTGAAGCTCGGCGGCACCGTCACGGACGCCGAGATCGACAAGGCGGTGTGCGGCAGCGCCGATTCGAACTACAAGGTGATCGCCAAGGCCGCGAAGAACAGCCAGTGCATCAGTGACGCCGACTCGTACTACTACGAAACCCTCGGCGGCGTCGAGCAGGGCGCGATCTGCCTCGACGTGGACTGGGTCGTCGGCGGGTGCATGGACGTCGGTGGCGAGGATCCCGCGCGCATCGACTGCGGCGACACCACGGCCGTCGACGGTGTGAAGGTGACGGAGATCGTGCAGGGCGCCACGTCCGTGGACTCGTGCAGTACGTCGTCCAACGGCTACGAATACTCCGAACGCAAGTTCGTCGTCTGCGTCGACGAACTCTGACGGCAGGCGCCGGCCGGCTGCGGGCACCGCCCGCAGCCGGCCTCGCTCACAACCAGCCGCGGCGTTTGAAGATCGTGTACAGGCCGGCACAGGTGAGCATCATCAGCGACAGGGCGAACGGATACCCACCGACCCAGTGCAGTTCGGGCATGTGGTCGAAGTTCATGCCGTACACGGTCCCGATCAGGGTGGGCGCGAAGAGGATCGCCGCCCACGCCGACACCTTCTTGATCTCCTCGTTCTGCGCATAGCTGGCCTGGGTCAGGTTGCGCATCTCCTCGTTCTGTTCCTGCGACACCAGGGTGGCGTTGACGGTGAGGATGTTCCCGAGCAGCTGACGAAAGTTGTCGGCCCGCTCCACGACGACCGTCGCGTGGTCGGTGACGTCACGCAGATAACGCTGCAGTTCCTCGTCGGTGTTGTACTTCTCGAATCCCGCCGACAACCCGCGCAGCATCCCGAGCAGCGGCCTTGTGGCCCTCTGGAATTCGATGACCTCGCGGGTGAGTTCGTAGATGCGCCGTGACACGCCCGGTGCTCCGCTGAACACCTCGGTCTCGATCTCGTCGATGTCGTTCTGCAGTCCGGCCACCACCGGTGCGTACCCGTCGACCACCGCGTCGAGGATGGCGTAGAGGACGGCCTCGGGTCCGAGCCGGAGCAGGTCCGGGTTGCTCTCCATCCGACGGCGGACCGCCGACAGGTCGGGGGATTCGCTGTGCCGGACCGTGAGCACGAACGTCGGACCGCAGAAGACGTGCAGCTCACCGAATTCGACGCGCTCGGTCTCGTCGCAGTACCGCGCGGCGCGCAGGACCACGAACAGCGTCTTGCCGTAGCGCTCCAGCTTGGGCCGCTGGTGGGCGACGATCGCGTCCTCGACGGCCAGCTCGTGGAGGTCGAATTGCTTTGCTGCCGCATACAACTGGGCGTCGTTCGGCCGGTACATCCCGATCCACGCCATCGACGACGCGTCCGGCAGGCTCGCGAGGGCCTCCGACAGGGTGGCCGGGGTGGCCGTCTTCCGGCCGTCGCGGTAGACGGCGCTGTTGACCACCGTTTCCTCTGCAGGCGTCGGTTCGACGGGCCGGCGGGTCACCGCGTGACCGGCGTCGGCGTCGGACAGACCGGCGGAACGGCTGGGGAGGAGGGAACGGATCGGACGCAGCTGAGGCATGACACGGGGCTTTCGAGGGAAAGTGGGCAGCGCGGAACGGCGCTGAGGAACACGGACCGTGAAACCGCGCACCTACCGGTGGAACGGTTTCAGTTGGTACTCGGAGGTTGGCTTCTCATTCGGATGCCACACCTCCTTGCTCTCTCGAAAGGGCAGTTCACGACCTCGGCGAACTGCAGACCGGAGGACACGATACCCCCGGCGACCGGCCACGACAACCTGGCATCCCCGCCGTGTCGGTCCCGGATCCGGCGGGTCCCGCAGCAGATACTGGGCGGGCACCGAATCACCACCGAGAGGGCCCCATGACCAGCTGGTCGGACAGACCGATCTGCGCGTTCGACCTGGAGACGACGGGACCCGACCCCACCGATGCCCGCATCGTCTCCGCGTGTATCGCCGTCGTCGACGCTCACCACTTCGAGTCGCGAACCTGGCTGCTCGACCCGGAGGTCCCCATCCCACAGGGGGCCTCGGACGTGCACGGAATCTCCACGGAGTACGCCCGGGCCCACGGACAGGACTACGCCACCGGGTACGGCGAGATCCGTGAGGCATTGCACGATGCATGGACCCGCGACCATGCCGTCGTCGCGTTCAACGCCTCCTACGACCTGACCGTCATGCACACCGAGGGACTGCGCCTCGGGCTGACCGAACTCGTCACCGGCATCGTGGTCGACCCCTACGTCATCGACCGCGAGATGGACCGGTACCGGAAGGGCAGGCGCACACTCGGCGCGGTGTGCGAGCACTACGGCATCGCGCTGGAGGACGCCCACGAGGCCGAGGCCGACGCGATCGCCGCCGCACACCTCGCCCGGACCCTCGCGCAGGAGTACCCGAATCTGCGGGCCCTCGACATCATGACGCATCAGGCCGGCTGGCACGCCGAACGGCAACGCGACTTCGCCGACTACCTCGTCCGGCAGGGTCGCGACGCATCGGACGTCAACGGCGAGTGGCCGATTCGCGGTCTCGCGCAGTTCCGCATCGCCTGATCCGATTCACGGCCGTTCGGAGAGCACGCGCGACAGCAGCGGCCCGATGACGGCGAGGGACTGCGGCTCGATCATCTCGTTGTGCCCGCAGTCCACGGGCCGCGCGTCGATCCGGCCGGTCACGAGCGACCGCCACTCGTCCGTCGACCGGGCACGCGTCGCCCCGTCCCCGTCGCACGTGGCGGGGAAGATGAGCAGGTCACCGTCGTATACCCGGGGCACGAAGTGGTGGGCGAGCCACCTCGAATTCTCGTATCCCGCGGCGATCCGTTCGAGGTCGTGCCCTCGCACTCCGGTCTCGGTCCCGAACGATTCGTCGATCAACCGCGCGGCATGTTCGTAGGTCATCTCGCCGTCGCCCTCGGTCTGGAGTCCCAGCCCGCGCAGGAGGTCCCGGATCTCCAGCCTGCTCGCCAGCGGGTCCTCGCCGCCGACGGGGTAGCTGTCCATGACGGCGAGGGTGGCGACCTCTTCGCCGGCTCTCTGCAGTTCGACGGCCATGGCGTGCGCGATGACTCCGCCGAGCGACCAGCCGAGCAGGTCGTACGGGCCGGTGGGCTGGATGGCCTGCATTTCCTCGATGTAGCGGTGGGCCAGCTGCTCGATCGTCCGGTAATCGCCGTCACCGCTGATCGTGGGCAGCTGCAGTCCGTAGGCCGGTCGGTCGGGAGGGAGATACTGCACCAGACCGGCGTACCCCCAGGACAGGCCGATCCCCGGATGCACGCAGAACAAGGGTCGCCCACTTCCCTGCGCGCGCAGCGGAATCACCACGGCGAGTGCCTCTTCCATGCCGGCGCTCCGGTGTGGCAGGTCGAGGCGACGGGCGATCCCCGCCGGTGTCGGGTCGAGGAACATCCATTGCAGCGGAACCCTCCGGTCCAGTTCTGCCTGCAGGGCGCTGACGATCCTGGTGGCGAGGAGGGAATTTCCGCCGAGATCGAAGAAGCTGTCCGCGGTGCCCACCCGGTCCACCCCGAGAACCTCCGCGAAGGCGTCCACGACGATGCGCTCGTTGTCCGTGGCCGGTGCCCGGAACGCCGCAGCGGTCGACCCGAACTCCGGGGCGGGCAACGCCTTCCGGTCGAGTTTGCCCACCGGCGTCATCGGAATCCGATCGAGTACGACCACCGCGGACGGCACCATGTGGGCGGGCAGGCGCTCGGACGCGTAGGTGCGCAGCCCCGCCGGCTCCACCTCCTGCCCGTCCTGAGCCCGCACATACGAGGCGAGCACGGTGTCGCCGGACGGGCCGGTGTGACCGATGGTGGCGGCGAAGGCAACCGCCGGGTGACCGGCGAGCACGGCGTCGATCTCCCCGAGTTCGATGCGGAAACCACGGACCTTCACCTGGAAGTCGCTGCGCCCGACGTACTCGAGCGTGCCGTCGCGTGCGACATTCCCCGTCGCCGCGCTCGCCGACTTCTGCCAGCGCACCACGTCACCGGTCCGGTACATCCGGGTGCCCGGTTCCCCGAAGTTGCAGGCCACGAATCGTTCCGAGGTGAGCGCCGACCGGTTGTGGTACCCCCGTGCCGTACCCGGTCCGGCGATGTACAACTCGCCGGGCACACCGACCGGGACCGGCTGCAGCCGCTCATCGAGGACCAGGAACGCGAATCCCCGTGCGGGTGAACCGATGTTCACACCCTCACCGGGACGCATCGCGGCGCTGACGCTCGCCTGGATCGTGGTCTCGGTGGGCCCGTACCCGCTGTGCAGGCTCCGCCCCGGCGCCCACCGCGCCACCACCTCCGGCGGGCACGCCTCGCCCACCAGGTCCAGGACCCGGAGCGAATCGAGTCCGTCGTTGTCGAGGGCGGAAAGCGCGGTCGGCGTGATGGTCGCATGGGTCACCTGCTCGCGACGGAACAGATCCGCCAGTTCGCTGCCCCCGACGACGGCAGGCGGCACGATCACCACCCGCGCCGACGCGCTGAACGCCATCATCAGCTCGAACACCGACGCGTCGAAACTCGGGGACGCCAGCTGCGAGACCCGGGACTCGTGCGTGACCTGGAACCGTTCGTGCGTCTCCGCGGTGAAATCGGCCATGCCCCGGTGTGTGACGGTCACGCCCTTCGGCCTTCCCGTCGACCCCGACGTGTAGATGAGGTAGGCCGGGTGGGCGAGGTGCAACGCACTCGTCCGATCCCCGTCGGTGATCGGTGCGGACGACACGTCCGCCGCCTGGGCGGCGAAGTCCTCGTCGTCGAGCATCAGCCACGGAACGGTGTCGGGCAGGGTGCTCCGGCGACTTCGCACCGTGAGGCCGAGCGCGGCCCGGCAATCGGTGAGCATGTAGTCGATACGATCGCGCGGGTACGTGGGGTCGACGGGAACGAACGCCGCGCCGGCCTTGGTGATCGACCAGATCGAGACCACCGACTCGATCGACCGGGGCATTCCGACTGCCACGAACGTCTCCGGTCCCACCCCGCGGCGGCGCAGGACCCGGGCCACCCGGTTCGACCACTCGTCGAGTTCGCGGTAGCTGACCCGCCGGTCCTCGAACGACAGGGCCACCGAGTCCGGGTCGAGTGCGGCGGCCACCGTCAGCAGATCGGGCCACAGTGCGGGGCGCACCTCCGGCTCGCCGCGGGCAGGCACCATCGCCCGCAACTCCTCCTCGTCGAGGAGGGGCAGGTCGCCGATCGGCCGGTCCGGATTCTCGGTGACGGCGTCGAGGATGCGCACGAAGCGGTCGGCGAAGCCGCGGACCGTGTCGGGGTCGAAGAGATCGGTGGCGAAGTCGACGGCGCCGTTCATCCCGGCCGGAGCACCGTTCGCGTCGAACTCCTCCGCCAGGAGGAATTCGAGATCCACCTTGACCACGGCGAGCCCGGGATCGATTCCACGGACTTCCAGTCCCGGCAGTGTCAGGACCGGTCGCTCGTTGTTCTGGAACTCCAGTGAGACCTGGACGAGCGGCGCATACGCCGTGGATCGGGTCGGGCCGACCGCCTCCACCACCCGCTCGAACGGAACGTCGGCATGGGCGAAGGCTCCGAGGTCGACATCGCGACAGTGCGCGGCCAGGTCGGTGAACGACTCGGCCGCATCCACCTGCGTGCGCAGGGCGAGCGTGCCCACGAACATGCCCACCAGATCGTCGAGTGCGAGCTCTCCCCGCCCGGCGATCGGGGTGCCGACGGCGACGTCCGGCGTTCCACCGAGACGGCTGAGCAACACCGCCAGTGCGGCGTGCACGGTCATGAATTCGGTGCAGCCGAGACGTCGCGACAGCTCGCCGATGCGACGGTGCAGGTCGCTGCCGACGGAGAAGTGGACGCGCGCGCCGCGGAAGGACTGCTGGGACGGCCGATCCCGATCCGTGGGGAGTTCCAGGAGATCGGGGGCGCCCGCGAGCGCGGTCGTCCAGTAGTCGAGTTGCCGTGCGAGCAACGAACGGGGATCGTCGTCCGAACCCAGCGACTCCCGTTGCCACAGGGCGTAATCGGCGTACTGCACCGGCAGGGGCGCCCAGTCGGGCGCGCCGCCGCCGATGCGGGCGCCGTACGCCGTCATCACGTCGCGCACCAGCGGGACCATCGAGAACCCGTCCGCCGAAATGTGATGCACCACCACGGCGAATACGTGCTCGGTGGCGCTCAGCGAATACAGCCCGGCCCGCAGCGGGATCCGCTCGGTGACATCGAAACCCGCCGAGACCAGCCGGGTCAGCTCCTCCCGCAGGCTGTGCTCGTCCGCGACAGGGACCGGGGTCAGAGTGGGCACCGCGCCCTCGGCGGGCAGGATCTGCTGAACCGGCCAGTCCCCGCGGACCGGGAACATCGTGCGCAGCGACTCGTGCCGGGCGACGACATCGGTGAGCGCCGAGTTCAGCGCGCCCACATCGAGGTCGCCGCCGAGTGTCACCACGACCGGGATGTTGTAGGCAGCCGAGGTGGTGTCGAGCTGGTTGACGAACCACATCCGCTGCTGCGCGTACGACAGCGGGATGTCCTCGGGCCGGGTGCGGGCCGCGAGCACCGGACGTCCGGACGGCCCGGCGCCGGCGTGCTCGATCCGCGCCGCGAGCGCGGCGACCGTCGGCGCCTCGAACAGATCCCGCACCCCACACTCGGTGCCGAGCAGCGCGCGCAGCCGTGCCATCACCCGGGTGGCGCTCAGGGAGTTGCCACCGATGTCGAAGAAACCGGCGTCGGCGCCGACGCGCGCCAGTCCGAGCACCTCCGCGAAGACGACGGCCACCGCATCCTCGATCGGACCGACCGGTACCCGGTCGTGCCCTGGCCCGGACAGCAGGTCGGGCTCGGGCAGTGCCGTGCGGTCCAGCTTGCCGACCGCCGTCAGCGGAATGCTCTCCAGCACCGTGATCGACGTGGGCACCATGTGGGACGGCAGGCGGTCCGCCAGATGCCGGGTCAGTCCGACCGGGTCGAGGGAGCGCCCCGACGCCGGAACGACGTACGACACCAGCAGGGTGTCCCCCGCGGGACCGCGGTGCGCGAGAGTGGCGGCGAATCCGACGTCCGGCTCCGACATGAGGGCAGAGTCGATCTCGCCGAGTTCGATGCGGAAGCCGCGCACCTTCACCTGGAAGTCGCTGCGGCCCACGTACTCGATGCTGTGGTCTGCCGTCCACCGCACGATGTCGCCGGTGCGGTACATCCTCTCGCCGGGGCGGACGGGGTCGGCGACGAACCGTTCGGCGGTCAGTGCCGGTCGGCGGTGGTAGCCGCGGGCCAGGCCGGCCCCGGCGAGATACAACTCGCCGGGAACTCCCACGGGGACCGGCTGCAGCCGGGAGTCGAGCACCAGTTCCGTCACCCCGCGGATCGGGCCGCCGATGGTGATCGGGTCCCCGGGAACCATCGGGTCGCTGATGTTCGACATGATCGTCGTCTCGGTCGGTCCGTACGCGTTGTACAGCCGACGGCCCGGTGCCCAGCGGGCGACGAGTTCGGGTGGGCATGCCTCGCCGCCGAACACCAGGTCCGTGAGATGCACCAGCCCGGCCGGATCGAGTGACGCCAGCGCGGCGGTCGTGATGAACGCGTGGGTGACGCTCCGGTCGGCCAGCAGCCTCGCGAGTTCCTCGCCGCCGAAGACGGTGGGCGCCGCGATCACCATCGTCGCGCCGGCACCGAAAGCCTGCAGGTACTCGAACACCGACCCGTCGAAACTCGGTGTGGAGAAGTGCAGAGTCCGGGACTGCGGTGTCGCCCCGAATCGTTCGAGCTGGTCGAGTGCGAAGTTGTCGAGTCCGCGATGGGTGACCACGACGCCCTTGGGGACACCCGTGGACCCGGACGTGTAGACGGCGTACGCGGCGGTGTCCAGCGTGACCGGACCGCTCCGGTCGGCGTCGGTCACGGGTGCCCCCGGGCTCTCGGCGCACTCGGTCGCGAAGCCGGGTTCGTCGAGGGCCAGCCAGTGTGCGGTGCCCGGGAGCCGGTCTCGGTGTGCGGATGTGGTCACGCCGAGGGTGACTCCGGAATCGGCGAGCATGTGGGTGATGCGCTCGTCGGGGTAGTTCGGGTCGATCGGCACGAACGCCGCACCGGTCTTCGCCACCGCCCACACCGACAGTATCGAGTCGAGGGACCGCGGTATGCCGATGGCCACGAACGTCTCCGGGCCCGCCCCACGGGCGATGAGTGCGCGCGCCAGGCGATTCGACCGCTCGTCCAGATCGCCGTAGCGCACGTCGTCGTCCCCATAGGAGAGTGCGATTGCGCCCGGATCCAGCGCGGCCCCCTCTTCGAGGATCTGCGGCAGCGTGCGGGTCGATCTGCCCGGGCGGCCGCGGACCGGCACCAGGTCGGCGCGCTCCCGGTCGGTCAGCAGCGACAGCGCGGCCAGCGGCTGGTCCGGACGGGTGCAGGCGTCGAGCACCCGCAGCACGCGCCCGGCGATGTCGTCGATGGTGTCCGCGTCGAAGACGTCCGGCAGGTACTCGAATTTCAGGCGCAGACGGGAGTCGACGGATGCCACGAGACTCAGCGGATAATGGGCCGCATCGCGCGCATCCACTCCGGTGACGCGCATTCCGGCGATGTCGGTCTCGGTGGAGAGCCCGGCGCGGTCGACGGGATACGACTCGAATACCGTCAGCGTGTCGAATCCGACCTCCGGGCCGGCGGCACTCTGAATCTCGGCCAGCCCGAGGTAGTGGTGATCCAGCAACGCCGCCTGCTCGGCCTGCACCCGTTCCAGCAGAGCACCCACCGTGTCGTCGGGCCGCAGCCTCACCCGGACGGGCAGGGTGTTGATGAACAGTCCGACCATCGTCTCGATGCCGACCAGTTCGGGCGGCCGCCCCGAGACGGTGGTACCGAACAGCACGTCGTCCCGGGCGGTCAACGTACCCAGCACAATTCCCCACGAGGCCTGAACGAGCGTGTTGACGGTCAGTCCACGAGAACGCGCGACGTCGCGCAGGCGGGTGGTGTGGTCCTCGTCCAGGTCGAAGACGAACTCGTCGGACATCGTGGACAGTCGCCGTCCCATGTCCGAGCGGGCCAGCAACGTCGGTCCGTCCATCCCGGCGAGGGCCCGCGCCCACACCTCGCGGGAGGCGCCCTGATCCCGGCGGCCCATCCACGCCAGGTAGTCGCGGTATCCGCGTACGCGGGGCAGCGGCGACGGGTCCCCGTCGGTGGCGTAGAGCGTCAGCAACTCCCGGACCAGCAACGGCATCGACCAGCCGTCGAGGAGGATGTGGTGGTTGGTCGACACCAGCCGGTAGCGGTTCGGCGCGGTCGCGATCAGCATGAACCGGATCAGCGGGGCACGTGTCATGTCGAACGGGCGGACCCGGTCCTCGGCCAGCAGTCGCGTGACCTCGGACGCCGCGGCGTCGTCGTCCAGAAGATCGATCTCGCGCCAGGGCGCGGCCACCCGTCGCCGGATCACGTGGACGGCGTTGCCCTCGGCGTCGTGCACGAAGCCGGCGCGCAGATTGGCGTGGCGGTCCAGCAGGGCATCGGCCGCGCGGCGCAGTCGACGCGGATCCACGGCGCCGTCGAGTTCGATGCTCACCTGCACCAGGTAGGCGTCGAGGGAGTCGTCGGCGAGTTCGGAGTGGAAGAGCATGCCGGACTGCAGGGGTGACAGCGGCCATACGTCCGTCAGGTCCGGGCAGGCGTGTTCGAGGTCCTCGATGGCTTCCTGCCGGAGTTCGACGAGATCGAAATCTGACGGCGTGAACCCGGTGCCACCCGACTCCGCGTAAGCGCCGAGAGCGGCGAGTGCCTGCACCCACAGCTGTGCGAGTTCCTCGACCTCTGCGCGGGTGAGGACGCCCGGAGGGTAGGTCCACGTGGAGTTCAGCTGGGGGCCGTCGCCCGAGTCGACGGTCATCGCGTTGACGTCGACGACGGCCGCGACGGGCACCGCCGACTTCTCGCGCAGTCCGGGTTCGTCGACCGGCACCCACCCCTGGTCGGTCTTCGTGGCGGTCCGGCCCATTCTCCCGAGATAGTTGAAACTGACCTGAGGCATCGGCAGCGGCGAAAGAACCTGCGCCGTCTCGTTGTTCAGGTACCGGAGAAGTCCGAAACCGATGCCGTGGTCGGGAACGGCGAGGAGTTGCTCCTTCACGGTCTTCATCGCGGCCCCCGCGGACGGGCCCGCGGCGAACGCGTCGTCGAGGTCGACCCCGCTCAGATCGAGTCGCACCGGGAAGAGGGTCGTGAACCAGCCGATGGTGCGCGCGAGATCGGCGCCGGGCACCACCTGCTCCTCACGACCGTGTCCCTCGAGACCCACCAGCGCGCCGGACAGTTCGATCCCGCGGCGGCGCCGCCAGCTCGTCAGCGCCATGGCCAGCGCAGTCAGCAGCGCGTCGCCCACGCCGCCGTGGAAGGCCCGCGGCACGGTCGTCAGGAGCGTCTCGGTCAACCCGGCAGGCACGTGAACCTCGACATCCGCGACGGTGGCAGCGGTATCCGAGTCGGTCACCGGGCGCGACCCCAGCAGCGGGTCGGGTGCGTTCAGCATTCCCTGCCACAGTTCGACCTCGGCGGTGCGCCGGGGTTCACGCGCGGCGTCGGCGAGTGCGTGCGCCCACCGGCGCATCGACGTCCCCGATGGCTCCAGCGCCGGTGCCGCGCCGGACTGCAGGTGCGCGCACGCCGCCGCGAGGTCGGGGATCAGGATCCGCCAGGACACACCGTCCATCGCCAGATGATGGACGACGATCAGCACGCGCCCCGGATGGTCGGCCCCGTCCAGCCAGACCGCCTGCATCATCACGCCCGACTCCGGGTCCAGCCGGTCGAGGGCACTGTCCAGTTCGGCGCCGACATCGTCCATCAGTCCCCGGCGGAGAAGGGTCGCCGACCGCACCGACCCTTCCGCCTGCACCTCCATCGACCAGCCCTCTTCGGTGCGGGACGTGCGGTACAACCGCGCCCGCAACAGGTCGTGCCGATCCAGCACGGCCTGCAGAGCTTCCGTCAGGGTGCGTTCGTCCACCGTGGCGGGCAGCGTGAACAGTGCGGACTGCGAGTAGCGACGGAAATCCCCACCCCGGGCGATCATCCACCGCACGATCGGAGTCAGCGGAATCTCGCCGATCCCGCCTCCCGGCAGTTCGTCGAGAACAGCGGTCTCGTCTTCCGTCCCGGCCGCCGCGGCCAGCCCGGCAACGGTTTTGCGCTCGAACACCTCGCGCGGTGAGATCAGGATCCCGGCGCCCTTGGCGCGGGTGACCAGTTGGATGGACATGATCGAATCCCCGCCGAGTGTGAAGAACGAGTCGTCGACCCCCACCGAGTCGAGGCCGAGAACCTCCGCGAACAGGTCGGCGAGGATCCGTTCGGTCTCGGTGACCGGGCCGCGGCCCGCGGTCACCCGCTGTCCGAAGTCCGGCTCGGGCAGCGCTTTCCGATCGAGTTTGCCGTTCACCGTCCGCGGCAACTCGTCGAGAACCACCACGGCGACCGGGACCATGTGCGATGCCAATCGCTCCGCGGCCACATCGATGATCGCCGCCGGGTCGATCGCGGCGCCGGTCTCCGGCACCACGTACCCCACCAACCGGTCCCCGCGGGCCGCCACGGCCGACTGCGCCACCCCCTTGCACGCGAGCAGCGCCGCTTCCACCTCACCGAGTTCGATCCGGTAGCCCTTCACCTGCACCTGGAGGTCGTTGCGACCGAGGTACTCCAACTGGCCGTTCCCGTTCCACCTGCCCAGGTCGCCCGACCGGTACATCCGGGCCCCGGGAGTGAAGGGGTCGGCGACGAATCGACCGGACGTGAGGGCGGACCGGCCGAGGTACCCGCGCGAGACCTGCGGCCCGGAGACGTACATCTCCCCGAGCACCCCCGGTGGCACCGGATGGAGTCGTCCGTCGAGCACGTACACGCGCAGTCCGGGCAGTCCCCTGCCGATCACCGATGCGGACTCCTCCTCGACGAGGTCCCGGTCGATCGGCAGGTGGCTGACGTGCACGGTCGTTTCCGTGATGCCGTACATGTTGACCAGAACCGGCGCGGTGTCGCCGCGGCGGGCGTACCAGCGCCGCAACTGTCCGAATTCGAGGGCCTCCCCGCCGAAGATGACGTACCGCAGCGACAGGCCGGGACCACCGGCGAGGCGATCGGCCTCCGCCAATTGGTAGAAGGCGGTGGGGGTTTGATTCAGGACCGTCACTGTTTCGTCGCGGAGGAGTTCGAGGAACTTCTCGGGTGAGCGCGCCGTGAAGTAGTCCACCAGCACCAGTCGGCCACCGTGCGCGAGCGCTCCCCACATTTCCCACACCGAGAAGTCGAACGCGGCGGAATGGAACATGGTCCACACGTCGCCCGGTCCGAATCCGAACAGCGTCTGGGTGTTCGCCAGCAACGTGATCACGTTGCGGTGCGAGACCTGCACGCCCTTCGGCCGGCCGGTGGAGCCCGACGTGTAGATCACGTACGCCACCGAGTCCAGGTGCAGTGGAGCACGGCGGTCGTCGTCGGTCACCGGCAGCGACGAGAACTGCTGCAGCGCAGTCACGGTCTCGGGGTCGTCCACGACAACCACCGGAATCCCGGCGCCGCGGAAGGTCTCGGCGTCCGCGGTCGTGGTGAGCACACACTTCGGCTGGGCGTCGCCGAGCAGGAAGGCCAACCGCTCGGCGGGAGAGGCCACGTCCACGGGAAGGTAACCGGCACCCGACTTCACCACCGCCAGCAGTGCCACGACGAGGTCGATCGACCGCGTCATCCCCACCGCCACCAGCGTTTCCGCACCTACTTCCTGGGCCACGAGCAGCCTCGCAAGTCGGTTGGCCCGGTCGTCGAGTTCGCGGTACGTCGTCGACGCGCCGTCGCAGCGCACCGCGACGGCGTCGCCCGCGGATGCCACCATGCGATCGAACGCGTCCACCAGCGACAGCGGCGGGACGTCGGTCCCCGGCCGATGCGCGGCGGTGAGCAGGAGTTCGCGTTCGCGCGCGTGCAGGATGTCGATGTCCCCGACGGGTGTGGCCGGGTCGGTGGTCACGGCCTCGATCACGCGCACGAAGCGCTCCGCGAAACTCTGCACCGACGCACGATCGAACACGTCGGTCGCGTAGCGGAGGCCGGCACCGATCCCGGCCGGAACCCCCTGCTCGTCGACTCGCTCCACCAGGCTCAGCTGCAGATCGAACTTCGCGACGTCCAGATCGACGTCGAGAGACCGGGCGGTCAACCCGGGCAGTTCCAGATGGGTGCGGGTGGCGTTCTGGAATTCGAGCAACACCTGGAACAGGGGTGAGTGCGCGGTGGACCGCTCGGGTGCGAGCTCATCCACCAGCCGCTCGAAGGGAAGGTCTGCGTGCTCGAACGCGCCGAGGTCCGCCGACCGCACATCGGTGAGCACGTGGGCGAACGACGAACCTGGTGCCACCGCTGTGCGGAGCACCAACGTGTTGACGAACATTCCCACGACGTCGTCGAGTGCCGCGTGGCCCCGGCCCGCGATCGGGGTTCCCACCACCACGTCGTCCGATCCCGACACTCTCTCGAGCAGCACGGCCAGCGCGGCGTGTACCACCATGAACAGCGTCGAATTATGCTGGCGTGCAAGCTCGGTCAAAGCTTTGTGGACGGAGGGTGGGATGTCGAACGGGACGACGTCCCCGAGGAACGACCGCTGGAGGGGTCGTGGCCGATCCAGAGGCAGTGGCAACACGTCCGGGATGCCCGACAACGTCCGCGCCCAGTAGCCGAGCTGACCGGACATCATCGAATCGGGCTGGTCTTCGGTGCCCAGGACCTCCCGCTGCCACAGGCTGTAGTCGGCGTACTGCACGGGCAGCGGCGCCCAGCCGGGTGCCTGCTGCTGCACGCGGGCGGTATAGGCGAGCATCACATCCCGCGCCAGGGGTGCCATGGAGAAGCCGTCGGCCGCGATGTGGTGCGCGACGAGGGCGAGGACGTGCCGCTCGGGAGCGAGTTCCCACAGCCGCACCCGGATCGGAAGGTCCTCGGTGACATCGAATCCCACGCCGAAGAATGCGGCGAGCGAGACGCGCAGGTCTCCTTCGGCAACCGGGACCGGATCGAGATCAGGGGTGGCGGGCGCGGAATCGACGATCACCTGCCGGGGTCCGTCGGCGGAGCCGGGGAACACGGTCCGCAGCGACTCGTGCCGTTCCATGACGTCGCCGAGTGCCGCGCGCAGTGCAGCCAGGTCTACCACCCCGTCCAGGTGCAGGGCGACCGGGATGTTGTAGGCAGGCGAGGAGGTGTCGAACTGGTTGACGAACCACATCCGCTGCTGCGCGAGGGAAAGGGGAATCCGCTCGGGCCGCGCCGACGCGGTGAGCGCGGGGGCGGAACTCGTCATCACGTCCGAGTCGATCCGGGCGGCCAGATCGGACACCACAGGTGCGTCGAACAACGCCGCGACGCCCAGAGTCGTGTCGAGCGCGCTGTTGATGCGTCCCACCGCTCGGGTGGCACTGAGCGAGTCTCCGCCGAGGTCGAAGAAGCTGTCGTCCGCCCCGACGCGATCGACACCGAGGACGGCGGCGAAGGCCGTGGCGATCGCTTCCTCCGCGGGGGTGACGGGTGCGCGATACCCGACCGTGGTCGTGCCGAATTCCGGTTTCGGCAGGGCTTTCCGGTCGAGTTTGCCGTTCACCGTCACCGGCAACTCCGCCAGCACCACCACCACCGACGGCACCATGAACCCCGGCAACACCCCCGCAACCGACTCCCGCACCGCCCGCTCGTCCACCACCGCACCCGCCACCGGCACCACATACCCCGCCAGATAATCACCCGACGACCCGTCCCCGCGCAGCACCACCACCGCCTGCGCCACCTCCTCCCGGCGCAACAACACCGCCTCGATCTCCCCCAACTCGACCCGCTGACCCCGCAACTTCACCTGAAAATCCGTACGCCCCAGATACTCCAACTCCCCACCCGGCAACCACCGAACCCGATCCCCCGACCGATACAACCGCGAACCCGCACCGAACGGATTCGCCACGAACCGATCCGCCGTCAAATCAGCACGACCCTGATACCCCCGCGCCAACTGCACCCCACCGAGATACAACTCCCCCGCCACCCCCACCGGCACCGGCCGCAGACGGGAATCGAGCACCAACGTCTGCGTGTTCCACACCGGCGCCCCGATCGGCACCACCGCCCGATCCGCCTCGGTGACCTCGTGGAACGTCACATCCACCGACGCCTCCGTCGGACCGTACAAGTTGTGCAGCTCCGCCCCGCTCACCCCAAGCAGACGTGCCGCCGTTGTCGACGGCAACGCCTCACCGCTGGTGAACACCCGGCGCAGCGCACCGCACCCCTCCACATTCGCCCCCGCCAGAAACACCTCGAGCATCGACGGCACGAAATGCACAGTGGTGACCGACTCCTCGCGGATCACTCGCTCGAGATACGCCGGATCACGGTGCCCGTCCGGCTCCGCGACCACCAACCGCGCCCCGACAATCAACGGCCAGAACAACTCCCACACCGACACATCGAACGTCACCGGCGTCTTCTGCAACACCACATCATCCGACGACAACCCATACCGATCCTGCATCCACACCAACCGGTTCACGATGCCCTCGTGCGGCACCGCCACCCCCTTCGGCCGACCCGTCGACCCCGACGTGAACATCACATACGCCGGATGAGCAGGACGCAACGGCGCACGCCGCTCCCCATCCCGCACCGGATCCGCCGACCACCCCGACACATCAAGGGTGTCCAACTCCACCACCCGCACACCCGCAGGCACCACCACCCGACCCGACGACATCGTCAACACCAACACCGGATCCGCAATCCCCACCACATACCCCACCCGCTCGACAGGCAGATCCGGATCTATCGGCACATACGCCCCACCCGCCCTCACCACCGCATACAACCCCACCAACATCTCCACCGAACGACGCACCGCCACACCCACCGACGACTCCGGACCCACCCCGGCCGCGATCAGGAACCGCGCCAACCGATTCACCCGCGCATCGAACTCCCCATACGACAACACCACATCCCCGCACACCACCGCGACCGCGTCCGGAGTCCGCCCCACCTGCGCGCCGAGCAGGTCCACGAGGGTGGTGTACGGCACCGGGTGACCCGTCGCATTCCACGAACCCACCACCAACGCCCGCTCACCCGGACCCAGAACCTCCACATCACCGACCGCGGTGTCGACGTCACCGGCGATCGTCACCAGAATCCGGACGAGGCGGTCGGCGAGCGCTCCGGCACTGCCGCGGTCGACGGCTCCCGGTTGGTAGCGCAGACTCAATCGCAGCCGTGGTTCGAGGATCGACAGCAGAGTGAGCGGATAGTGCGTGGCGTCGCGGGCATCGAGACCGGTCACCCGCATGCCCCCGATGTCGGTGTTCTCGTCCAGTCCGGACGTGTCGATCGGGAACGACTCGAACACCGACAGCGTGTCGAACAGATTGCCCCGACCCACCCGCGACTGAATCTCGCCGAGGCCGAGATGATGGTGGTCGAGCAGGGACGTCTGCTCGTCCTGCAGGCGGGCGAGCAGCCGCGCGACACTCTCGTCCGGGTCCACCCGCACGCGCACGGGCACCGTGTTGATGAACAGTCCCAGCATGTTCTCGACACCGGACAGCTGCGGCGGGCGTCCGGACACGGTGGCACCGAAGACCACGTCGTCGCGGGAAAGCAACCGGGACAGCAGCATCCCCCACGCCGCCTGGATCACCGTGTTCATGGTGACGCCGGCGCGCTCCGCCGCCGCCGCGAGTCCATCGAGCAGGGGGGCGGGCAGTTCGACGTCGAGTTCGTGGGGCACACCGTAGAGCGCCGCGGAGGCGTGGGGCGCCACCAGCGTCGGCTCCTCGACACCCTCGAGCGCTCGTTCCCAGGCCCGCGCCGACGCCTCCGCGTCCCGGGTCGCTACCCAATCCAGATACGTGCGGTACGAGGGCGGCTCCGGCACTCCGGCGGGGTCGCCGTCGGCGGCATAGCGAGTCAGCAGTTCCCGCACCAGCAGCGGTATCGACCAGCCGTCGAGGATGATGTGATGATTCGTGACTGCCAGCACGAAACGATCCGGTGCGGTGTGGAACAGGGTCAGCCGGAGCAGCGGCGGCCGGGTGAGGTCGAATCGGGCGCTGCGGTCCTCGTCGAGGAGGCGCGCGAGTTCCGTGTCGGGGGCCGGCCCGTCGAGATCTACCTCCCGCCACGGCACGTCCACCGCGTCGACCACCAGTTGGGCGGGCACCCCGTCGTCGTAGACGAACGCGGTCCGCAGGCTGGGGTGACGCGCGAGCAGCCCCGCCGCGGCGGCGCGCAGACGCTCGGCGTCGACCGCACCCTCGAGGTCGATGCGCAGTTGCGCGGTGTAGACGTCCATCGACTCCGCGGCCAGGGAAGCATGGAACAGCAATCCGGACTGCAGTGGAGACAGCGACCACACGTCCCGCAGTGCCGGAAAACGCTCCTCCCAGCGCTCGATCTGCTGCTGGTTCGCCGACACCAGCGGAACGTCGGACGGCGTCAGCCCGCCCGCATCCGGTCGTGATGCGTGCGCGGCAAGTCCGTCGAGGGCGCGGCGCCACAGATCCGCAAACGCCGCGACCTCGACATCGCGGAGGACCCCGGTCGGAAAGACGAACGACGCCATCAGACGGGGTCCCTCGGGACTGTCGGAGACGACGGCGTTGACGTCGATCACGGATGCGACGGGCATGTCGGAATTCCGAGTGCCGCCGAGCGTGCTCTCCACCGGCAGCCAGTCCTCGGCTCCGTCCGTGGTGGTCACTCGACCGAGGTAGTTGAAACTCACTTGCGGAGCCGGGAATCGGCTGAGGGACTCCGACGTCTCGTCGCCCCGGTAGCGCAATAGTCCGTAGCCGATCCCGTGATCCGGGATCGCGAGCAACTGCTCCTTGACGGCCTTGACCGCCTGCCCTGCCGCGACACCACCTGCCATGGCGTCGTCGACATCGATTCCGGTGAGATCCAACCGTGCCGGATACACGGTGGTGAACCAGCCGACGGTACGGGACAGGTCCGCGCCGGCGACGACCTGCTCCTCGCGGCCGTGGCCTTCGAGGGTGATCAGTGCGTCCGACACGGGGGCGTCCCGTTCCCGTCGCCAGCTGATCAGTGCCAATGCGAGCGCGACGAGCAACCCGTCGCCCACACTCCCGTGGAACGCGTCCGGAAGCGTGGTGAGCAGGGCACCGCTCGTCGCCGACGATACGTCGACCCTGACGGTGCCGACGGTAGCGTCGACGTCGATCGCGGGATCCAGTGGGCGCGAACCGATCAGCGGGTCCGGTCCGTCGAGGATCTTCTCCCACGAGGCGAGTTCGCCGGTCCGGTGCCGCGCCGCGTCGGACAGGCCGTGCGACCATCGCCGCATCGACGTTCCGACCGCCGGCAGCGCCGGTGTGAGACCGGCCCGGAGTTGGCTGCACGCCGACGCGAGATCCGCGACGAGGATGCGCCACGAGACACCGTCGACCACGAGGTGGTGTACCACCACGAGCAGTCGCCCGGCGTCGCCCGGGACGTCGAACCAGACCACCCGCACCATGCGGGCCGCGGCGGGGTCCAAGTGGTCGGCCGCAGCATCGAGTTCCGTGGTCGCAAGAGCGGTGAAGCTGTCTCGCGCCACCGTGTCGACCGGCACCCGACGGACCAGTTCTTCCGCCGGCACCGCGCCCGCAGGCAGCACGTCCATGCCTTCCACGGACACACGCGCGCGGAGCATGTCGTGCCGGGCCAGTACCGCCTCGACGGCGCGAACGAGCACCGCGCGGGTCAGATCGGCGGGCGCCGCCAGCAACAGCGCCTGAGAGAACCGGTCGAGCCGTCCCCCGCTACGCTCGACCATCCAGCGCGCGACGGGTGTCAGCGGCAGGGGGCCGACGCCACCGCCCGGCAGCTCGTCGAGAGCGACTGCGCCGTCGCTGTCGAATCGCGCCGACCCGGCGAGGCCGGCGACGGTCCGGTGATCGAAGACGTCTCGGGGAGAGAGGATCACACCGGCGGCCCGTGCGCGGGCCACCAACTGTATCGACATGATGCTGTCGCCGCCGAGCGCGAAGAACGAGTCGTCCACACCCACCGAGTCCAGTCCGAGCACCTCCTCGAACAGTCCGGCGAGAAGCTCCTCGGTCTCGGTTCGCGGCGGCCGACTCCCGTAACCCGCAAAGTCGGGGGCCGGAAGCGCTGCGCGGTCCAGCTTTCCGTGCACCGTCAGGGGAAGCGATTCGAGCATCACGAGCGCCGACGGCACCATGTACGACGCCAGCCGGCCGCCGACGAAGTCGAGGACTGCCCTCGAATCGAGCGTCGCACCCGGTTCGGGCACCAGGTAACCGATCAACCGATCGCCGCCGCCGCCGCCGTCCCCGTTCCACACGCTCGCGACCGCGTAGGCCACGGAGCCGTGGGCGAGCAACGCCGACTCGACCTCACCGAGTTCGATCCGGAAGCCCCGGATCTTCACCTGGGAATCGGTGCGCCCGAGGTACTCCAACTGACCGTCGGGAAGCCAGCGCGCCCGGTCGCCGGTGCGATACATCCGGCTTCCCGGCGGGCCGAAGGGATCGGCGACGAATCGTTCGGCGGTCAGCGGGAACCGCAGGCGGTACCCGCGTGCGAGGGCCGGGCCTGCGAGATACAACTCCCCTACGACACCGGCGGGCACCGGGTGCAGTCGCGAGTCCAGCACGACCTCGGCGAAACCGAGCGTGGGTGTGCCGATGGTGACCGGAACCCCCGGTACCAGTTCGTCGCTGATACTCGACACGACCGTCGACTCGGTCGGCCCGTAAGCGTCGAACATGCGACGGCCCGGCGCCCATCGTGCGACCAGTTCGGGCGGACACGCCTCGCCGCCCGTCACCACGCACTCGAGGGCGGTGAGACCGTCGGGATCGACCGACGCGAGTGCTGCCGGGGTGACGAAGCAGTGCGTGACCCGCTCGGATTCCAGCAACTGCGCCAATTCGGCACCGCCGTAGACCGACGGCGGTGCGATCACCATCGTGGCTGCCGCACCGATCGCCAGCAGCAGTTCGAGAACGGACGCATCGAAGCTCGGCGATGCGAAGTGCAGCGTTCTGGATTCGGGCGTCGTGCCGAACGTCTCCCGCTCCTGGGTGGCGAAGGAGGCGAGGCCGCGGTGGGTGGTGACCACACCCTTGGGCCTGCCGGTCGACCCCGAGGTGTAGATGAGGTAGGCGGGATTGTCGATCCGGATCGTCGCTGTCCGCTCGACGTCGGTGACCGGCGACGACAGGTAGTGCGACAGCCGGTCCTCGAAGGCCGGGTCGTCCAGCACCAGCCACGGCACCGCTTCCGGAAGCGCGCTGCGCTGCGCCGAGCCCGTCACACCCCACACGGCACCGGAGTCGGTGAGCATGAATTCGATCCGTGCGGCCGGATGGTCCGGATCCACCGGAAGGAACGCGGCCCCCGACTTTGCCACCGCCCAGACGGCCAGGACGGATTCGACGGACCGCGGCACACACAGTGCGACGACGGATTCCGGGCCGACACCGTGCTCGATCAACATGCGGGCCAACTGGTTCGACCGCCTGTCCAGCTCCCCGTAGCGCACGACACGCCCGTCGAGGACCAACGCCGGGGCGTCCGGATCGTTCGCGGCCGCCTCGGCCATCAGGTCCGGCAGTGTCCGTGCTTCTACCGCCGCGCCGCCCGTCACCGGGGACAGTACGGCACGTTCCAGCGGTCCGAGAATGTCGATGTCTCCGACCCGGGCGCCGGGGTCGACCGTGACCGCCTCGAGGATGTGCAGGAGCCGTTCCGCGAAGCCGAGCACCGTATCCTCGTCGAAGAGATCGGTCGCATAGCCCAGCCCGGCGGCAATGCCGGTCGGGTTGCCGTCGACGTCGACGGTCTCGGCCAGGGTCAACTGCAGATCGAAGTTGGTGGTGTCGATCTCGAGGTCGATGTTCCGGACCTGCAGATCCGGCAATTCCAGTGTCGGGCGCTCGATGTCCTGGAACTCCAGCATCACTTGGAAGAGCGGCGCGTAGGCCGTCACCCGGGACGGACTCAGCACTTCCACCACCCGTTCGAACGGGACCTCCGCGTGGGTGAAGGCGCCGAGATCGGTTTCCCGAACACTGTCCAGGAACTCGGAGAAGGTGGCGCCTCCGTCGACGTGGGTGCGCAGGACGAGGGTGTTGACGAACATGCCCACCACGTTGTCGAGTTCGCGCTCGCCGCGACCGGCGATCGGCGTTCCGACGGCGATGTCGTCCGCACCGCTCACGCGTGCCAGCATGATCGCCAACGCGGCATGCAACGTCATGAACACCGTCGTGGTGTGTTGCCGCGCCAGCCTGACCACACCGGCATGAACCTCCGGCCCGATCACGAACTCGACGTGGCCGCCGCGAAGTGACCGCACGGTGGGGCGAGGGCGATCGGTGGGCAACTCCAGCACTTCGGGCAGGTCCGACAGCGTGGTGGTCCAGTAGGCCAGCTGTCGCGAAATAGGCGAATTCTCATCGGATTCCGATCCCAGCCAGTCGCGCTGCCACAACGCGTAGTCGGCGTACTGCACCTCGAGCGGGGCCCAGTCCGGGGCCGACCCGTTCACCCGGGCCCCGTATGCGTCCATGACGTCGCGGGCCAACGGTGCCATCGAAAAACCGTCGGCCGCGATGTGATGCACCACCACCGCGAGCACGTGCACGTCCTCGGCGAGGCTGAACAATCGCGAACGCAACGGCACCTGCGTCGTCACGTCGAATCCTGCGGACAGCACTTTCCGCGACTGTTCACGGAACTCGGCTTCCCCCGACAGGGCGACCGGTACGAGGTCGGGCACCGCGCTCGCAGCGGGCAGGATCACCTGGCGCGGCCCGTTCTCGGTGAGTGGGAAGAGGGTGCGTACAGCCTCGTGCCGTTCGATGACGTCGGCAACTGCCGCCTGGAGCGCATGCAGGTCGAGCCGGCCCTCGAGCCGGAGCGCGAACGCGACGTTGTATGCGGACGAGGAGGTGTCGAACTGGTTGATGAACCACATCCGCTGCTGGGCCGGCGACACGGGGACTTCCGCGGTACCTTCCCTCGGCTTGAGCGGTGGCCGGGCCTCCAGCCCTTCCTGCGACGCCGCCAGCGCCGCCAGACCGGCCACGGTGGGGGCGTCGAACACGTCGCGAATGCCGATCCTGTCTCCGACGGCCGCATTGATCCGCGCGACCAGCCTGGTGGCGATCAGGGAGTTTCCGCCGAGCGCGAAGAAGTTGTCGTTCACGCCCGCCCTCGGGAGACCGAGCAGGTCTGCGCACACGGCGGCCACTATCTCCTCGATCGGGGTCCGGGGTGCGACGAAACCCACAGTTGCGCTGCCGAAATCCGGTTCGGGCAGGGCCTTGCGGTCGAGTTTGCCGTTCACCGTCACCGGCAACTCCGCCAGCACCACCACCACCGACGGCACCATGAACCCCGGCAACACCCCCGCAACCGACTCCCGCACCGCCCGCTCGTCCACCACCGCACCCGCCACCGGCACCACATACCCCGCCAGATAATCACCCGACGACCCGTCCCCGCGCAGCACCACCACCGCCTGCGCCACCTCCTCCCGGCGCAACAACACCGCCTCGATCTCCCCCAACTCGACCCGCTGACCCCGCAACTTCACCTGAAAATCCGTACGCCCCAGATACTCCAACTCCCCACCCGGCAACCACCGAACCCGATCCCCCGACCGATACAACCGCGAACCCGCACCGAACGGATTCGCCACGAACCGATCCGCCGTCAAATCAGCACGACCCTGATACCCCCGCGCCAACTGCACCCCAGCGAGATACAACTCCCCCGCCACCCCCACCGGCACCGGCCGCAGACGGGAATCGAGCACCAACGTCTGCGTGTTCCACACCGGCGCCCCGATCGGCACCACCGCCCGATCCGCCTCGGTGACCTCGTGGAACGTCACATCCACCGACGCCTCCGTCGGACCGTACAAGTTGTGCAGCTCCGCCCCGCTCACCCCAAGCAGACGTGCCGCCGTTGTCGACGGCAACGCCTCACCGCTGGTGAACACCCGGCGCAGCGCACCGCACCCCTCCACATTCGCCCCCGCCAGAAACACCTCGAGCATCGACGGCACGAAATGCACAGTGGTGACCGACTCCTCGCGGATCACTCGCTCGAGATACGCCGGATCACGGTGCCCGTCCGGCTCCGCGACCACCAACCGCGCCCCGACAATCAACGGCCAGAACAACTCCCACACCGACACATCGAACGTCACCGGCGTCTTCTGCAACACCACATCATCCGACGACAACCCATACCGATCCTGCATCCACACCAACCGATTCACGATGCCCTCGTGCGGCACCGCCACCCCCTTCGGCCGACCCGTCGACCCCGACGTGAACATCACATACGCCGGATGAGCAGGACGCAACGGCGCACGCCGCTCCCCATCCCGCACCGGATCCGCCGACCACCCCGACACATCAAGGGTGTCCAACTCCACCACCCGCACACCCGCAGGCACCACCACCCGATCCGACGACATCGTCAACACCAGCACCGGATCCGCAATCCCCACCACATACCCCACCCGCTCGACAGGAAGATCCGGATCTATCGGCACATACGCCCCACCCGCCCTCACCACCGCATACAACCCCACCAACATCTCCACCGAACGACGCACCGCCACACCCACCGACGACTCCGGACCCACCCCGGCCGCGATCAGGAACCGCGCCAACCGATTCACCCGCGCATCGAACTCCGCGTACGACAACACCACATCGCCACACACCACCGCGACCGCGTCCGGAGTCCGCCCCACCTGCGCGCCGAGCAGGTCCACGAGGGTGGTGTACGGCACCGGGCGACCCGTCGCATTCCACGAACCCACCACCAACACCCGCTCACCCGGCCCCAGAACCTCCACATCACCGACCGGCGCATCCGGATCCGCAACCACACCCGCCAGAATCCGGAGGAACCGTTCCCCGAATCCCGTGACCGTCTCCGGATCGAACACGTCCGACGCGAACGTGAACGACGCGTCGATGCCTGCTGCCGTCCCGGACGCGTCGTAGCGCTCCGCGAGCGTCAACTGCAGATCGAACTTGGACACACCGGGTTCGACGTCGAGGATCTCCACCGACAGTCCCGGCAGGTCGAGGTGCGCCGGGGCGGTGTTCTGGAACTCCAGCAGAACCTGGAACAGCGGTGAATACGCGGTCGAGCGGGTCGGCGCGACCGCGTCCACCACGCTCTCGAACGGCACCTCGGCATGGCCGAACGCCGCCAGATCCGCCTCCCGCGCCCGCGACAGCACCTCGGCGAACGGTGCGGCGGGGTCGACGGTCGTCCGCAAGACCAGGGTGTTGACGAGCATCCCCACCACGTCGTCGAGGGCTTCCTCGCCGCGCCCGGCGATCGGCGTTCCGATCGCGATGTCTCCGGAACCACTCAGCCGCGCCGCCAGCAGGGCCAGCACCGCGTGCATCACCATGAACATCGTGGAATTGTGTTGCCGCGCGAGGAGGATAAGCTCCCGATGCCGTTCCGCCGACACCGAGAACCGGACGATCCCACCCTGGAGTGCTCTGTCCGCGGGCCTCGGCCGATCCAAGGGAAGATCCGTGGCGTCGGGGAGCCCGGACAGCGTCTGCTTCCAATATTTCAACTGCGCCGACATCACGCTGTCGGGATCGTCGTCACTGCCGAGGGCCGCCCGCTGCCACAGGCTGTAGTCGGCGTACTGCACCGGGAGTGGCCGCCAGGCCGGCGCCTGCTGCTGTACCCGCGCCGAGTAGGCCACCATCAGGTCATGGGCGAGCGGGGCCAGCGACGCTCCGTCCGCCGCAATGTGGTGCACCACCAGCATCAGGACGTGCTCGTCGTGGCCGGTCCGGAACAGGGCACCACGCACGGGCACCTCGGTGCTCACGTCGAAACCGCGAGCAGTCGACTCGGCGATTCGCGCGCGCGCCGCGTCCTCGTCGTCGCAGACCGTCGGCACCAGATCCGGAAGCACCTCCCCCGGCGGCAGGATCACTTGATGCGGTCCGTCCACCGACGCCGGATACACCGTGCGCAGCGATTCGTGTCGTTCGAGGACGTCCGCCACCGTCGCCCGGAGCGCCTCCACGTCGAGAGTTCCGGACAGGCGCAGCGCCATCGGAATGTTGTAGGCCGGCGACGAGGTGTCGTACTGATTGACGAACCACATACGTTGCTGGGCAAGCGAAAGCGGGATCCGGTCGGGACGTGTCTGCGCCACCAGGTCCGGGCGGTCGGGACGCCTCGCGTGAGTACCCTCGATGCGGTCCGCCAACGCCTCCACCGTCGGTGCCTCGAACAAGGTCCGCACCACGAGGTCGACGCCGAGTGCGGCGTTGACCCGCGCGACCACTTTCGTCGCGACCAGTGAGTTTCCGCCGAGGTCGAAGAAGCTGTCGTCGAGCCCGATGAGCTCCACGCCCAGCACGTCGGCGAACACTCGCGCCACGGCCCGCTCCACCGGAGTGGCGGGAGCACGGAACTCGGTGGACGTGGAGAGGAATTCCGGCGCCGGCAATGCCGCACGATCGAGCTTCCCCACCGGTGTCATCGGGATCTCGTCCAGTACCACGATCGCCGCAGGAACCATGTACGTCGGCAATTGTTCTGCGGCATAGTCGATCAACTCGTCAGGCGCGAGCTGGTGCCCGGCTGCCGGCAGCACGTACGACACGAGCACTGTGTCGCCGGACGGTGCCGTTCGCGGCATCGTCACCGCGGTCCGCACGCGCGGGTGGGCGTGGAGGACGGAGTCGATCTCGCCGAGCTCGATACGGAAGCCGCGTATCTTCACCTGGAAATCGCTGCGGCCCAGGTACTCCAGTGTGCGGTCGGTTCGCCACCGCACCACGTCCCCGGTTCGATACATCCGCTCACCGGGGCCGCCGAAGGGGTTGGCCACGAACCGTTCCGCCGTCAGCGCTGATTTTCCGTGATACCCGCGAGCGAGGGCGTCGCCCGCGACGTACAGCTCCCCGGCCACACCGGCCGGCACCGGCATCAACCGCGCATCGAGGACGACCTCGTGGAATCCGCGGAGCGGACCGCCCACCGTGATGGCCCCGGCCGGTGACATCGGTGCACTGATGTTGGACATGACGGTGGCCTCGCTGGGCCCGTACGCGTTGAACAATCTGCGATCGGGCGCCCACCGCTTCACCAGTTCCGGCGGGCACGCCTCGCCGCCGAACACCACGTCCCGAAAGTCGGAGAGTCCGTCCGGCTCGACCGTTCCGAGCGCGGCAGTGGTGACGAATCCGTGAGTCACCCGCTCCGACTTCAGGAGCTGGGACAACTCGGTTCCGCCGTAGATCGTGGGCGGCACGATCACCATGGTGGCCGCCGCGGCGAACACGTGCAGGTACTCGGAGACGGACGCGTCGAAACTCGGTGTGGAGAAGTGCAGAATCCGTGATTCCTGCGTCGCTCCGAATCGTGAGCGCTGCTCGGCCGCGAAATTGTCCAGGCCACCGTGCGTGACCACGACGCCTTTGGGCCGGCCCGTGGAACCGGACGTGTAGATCACGTAGGACGGGTTCTCCACGCGGAGCGGCCGCGCCCGCTCGGCATCGGTCACGACGGACACGGGCTGCCTCGCGCAGAGGGTCCGGAATTCTTCGTCGTCGAGCACCAGCCACGGAACCGCGTCCGGTAGCCGGGAACGGACGGCGGACACTGTCACGCCCAGGGCGGCGCCCGAATCGTCGAGCATGTGCTCGATCCGTTCGGCCGGGTAGTTCGGGTCCACCGGCACGTAGGCCGCACCCGACTTGGCCACCGCCAGCATCGACACCACCGACTCGATCGAGCGAGTCATGCCCAGTGCCACGAGGTTCTCCGGCCCGATGCCCCGTTCGGCGAGGACGTGTGCCAGCTGGTTCGAGCGCTCGTCCACTTCGCGGTACGTCACCTCGACACCGCGATACGAGAGCGCCACACCGGTGGGATTGGCTCGTGCCGCCGCTGAGAACAGTTCGGGCAGTGTGCGACCCGGTCGCCCCGGCACGCCGGAGACCGGAACGAGGGTGGCCCGTTCGGTATCGGACAGGATGTCGATGTCGCCGACGGCGAGCCCGGGGTCGCCGGTGACCGACTCCAGGATTCGGCGGAGCCGTTCGCCGAGGCGACGTACGGTGTCGGGGTCGAACAGGTCGGTCGCGAACCCGAGAGTCGTGGTGACGCCGGACGGGTTGCCGTCGGCGTCGAAGGTCTCGGCCGCGGTCACCCGTAGGTCGAGTCGGCCGATCCCGGGCGTCTCCGCCGCATCCCGGCACTCGAGCAGGACCTGGACGATCGGCGAGTACGCGGGCGAATCACCTATGGCGAGCGTCCGGGCCACCTGTTCGAAAGGAACGTCGCCGTGCTCGAACGCCTCCCGGTCGACGTCGCGGACGTGGCCGAGGAGATGCGCGAAGGACGTGCCCGGTTCGACGCGGGTACGGAGAACCACGAGGTCCCGGCCGTGGTCCACCGTGGTCGTGGTTCCGATCGCCACATCCGAGGCACCCGACAGCCGACTCAGCAGAACGGTGAAGGCTGCGTGCAGAACCGCGAACGTGGTGGTGTCGTGTTCCCGCGCGAGTGCCGCCACTGCGGCATGTGTCTCTGCGCCGATCGGAACGTCGACGCGATCTTCCCGCCCGGATTGTGCGACGGGCCGGGGCCGATCGGACGGCAGGTTCAGCACTTCGGGCATCCCCGACAGGCGATCCGTCCAGTACGCGAGTTGATGCGCCTCGAGGCGCCGTCGCTCACCGTCGCGGGCCGTGGCCTCGTGGATCGTCGCGACCCGGGCCTGCGGGTCGGCCGAGATGAACTCTTCCAGCAGTGCGACGAAGTGCCGGTGATGCAGGCGCAGTGCAGGATCCTCGTATCGGTTCGGGTTGGCCCGGAAATCGACGAAGATGTCGGCCGGCGTCCCGCTCGGGTACACGTTGACCAGGAGGTCTTCCACCGGACCCGACGTGACGATGTGGTATTCGCCGACCAGTGGGCCCAGCTGCACGTTCTGGTGGAACAGCATGACGTTGACCATGGGTCCATGGAGTTCGGCGCCGCCGCCCGTGCCCGCGTCGCGGCGGATGTCCTCGATACTGCACCGCTGATGCCGCAACGCGCCCATCAGCTCTCGCCGGACCCGCGACACGAGGTCCGCGACCGTCTCGTCCTCGTCGACCGTGATCGGCAACGGTGCGACACTGACCATCATGCCGCCGGAGTTACGTAGCACCGACGTGGTCCGGCCGGACATCGGAACATTGACGAGGACTTCGGTTTTCGCCGTGATCCGCGACAGGTAGCAGGCGAAGGCGGCGATGATCGTGACTGCCGCGGTGGCATTTGCCTGACTGTCGGCGCTGTTGATACCGGACACGGCCGCCTCGGACAGCAGGGCACTCTCGACCTTGCTCCTGGCGAGCGCGGGCGCGGGCGCGTCGGCCAGGGTCGATCCGTCGACTGCCTCGACTCGTTTCGCCCAGTACTCCCGATCCGCCACGAAGCGGTCGGACGACCGGTAGCGGGCGTCGACGTCGTACAGCTCACGCAGGGTCGCGGCGCGATTCGGATCCGGTTCGCGACCGGCCACCGCGGCCGAGTACCGGTGCGCGATGCGATTGATCAGCGTCATGGCGCCGTATCCATCGAGCGCGACGTGGTGAATGCGGCTGTACCACAGGTAGTGCGACTCTCCCACGCACAGGATCGAGGTCTCGAACAGTCGATCCGTGTCGAGATCTAGTGGGGCCTGGTAGTCCCGGTCCATCCACGCGTGGGCTGCAGCGACCGGATCGTCCTCACCGCGAAAGTCGATGAAGGCGATGGACGTATCGGTGGCGTGGTCGACGTACTGCATCGGTCGGCCGTCGACCTCGACGACCTTGAGGAACGGCGACTGGAACTCGCGGGCCACCGCGATGGTCTCCCGTCGCAGCAGGTCGATGTCGAGGTCGCCGTGCAGTTCCACGTAGTGCGCTACCGAGATCGGCACCGCGGGATCGAGTTGCTGGGCGAACCAGGTGGCACGCTGTGCCGCGGACAGCGGGAACGGCTCCCCTTCGGAATCGTGTGTGGCCGGCTTCCGCGTGTCGACGGGCTTCACGGCGGTTCCTCCCCATAAGGTATCCCCGACCGCTCACAGCATGTCCGCGTCCGAATCCTGGCTCGCGAATGCGGGAGGCGGTAGCTTTTCCCCGCCCCCCAGAAAACCCGTTCGCCGTCCACAGGGCGCACAGACCCCATCGTTGCACAGGGGCGCGGCTCTGTTCAGCGGATTCGGTCGTCGCGGCGCGGGGTTCGACCGGCTTCGAGATACCTCGACAGCACCGGCCCGATGACGGCGAGGGACTGCGGCTCGATCATGTCGTTGTGTCCGCAGTCCACCCGGTGCTCGACGATTCGACCGGTCACCAGCGGTCTCCACTCGTCCGCCGACCGGGCGCGCGTGGTGCCGTCGTCGTCGCCGGTCGCGGGAAAGATCAGCAGCTCGCCATCGTAAACCTGCGGCTCGAACCGGTGGACCAGTTTTCGTGAATTCTCGTATCCGGCGTTGATTCGCTCGAGGTGTTCTCCGCGCAGTCCGGAGTCACTGCCCCACGATTCGTTGAGGAGTTGCGCCGCGCGTTCGTACGTGAGGTCGCCGTCGGTGGCGACGACGAGCCCCAGTCCGCGGAGCAGATCCCGCATGTCGAGCTGCCCGAACAGCGGATCCTCGCCATTGTCGGGATAGCTGTCCATGACCGCGAGGGTGGGGACCTCCTCACCGGCATTCTGGAGTTCGACGGCCATCGCATGGGCGATGACCCCGCCCAGCGACCAGCCGAGCAGGTCGTACGGCCCCTCCGGCTGGATGGCCTTCATCTCCTCGACGTACCGGTGCGCAAGTTGTTCGATCGACTGGTAGTCGCCGTCCCCGCTGATCGTGGGCAATTGGAGTCCGTACACCCGGCGGTCGGCGGGCAGATACCGGATGAGGCCCGCGTACCCCCAGGAGAGCCCGATTCCCGGGTGGACGCAGAACAGCGGCCGTCCCGTGCCCTCGGTGCGCAGCGGAATCACCACCCCGAGTGCCTCCATGACACCGCCCTCCGCCGACGGCAGTGCGATCCTGCCTGCGAGGCCGGACGGGGTGGGATCGAGGAACATCCATTGCAGCGGGATCTTCCGGTCGAGTCTCTCCTGCAGGGCGGCGATCACCTTCGTGGCGAGCAGGGAGTTGCCGCTCCGCTCGAAGAAGTTGTCGTCCGCCCCCACCCGGTCGAGCCCGAGGACGTCGGCGAAGACGTCCACGACCGCCGCCTCCAGGTCGTTCGCGGGCAACCGGAAGCGGGCGCCCGACAGGAACTCGGGTGCGGGCAGTGCGGCGCGATCCAGCTTGCCCACCGGCGTCAGCGGAATCTGTTCGAGCACGACGATCGCGGCGGGCACCATGTGGGCGGGCAACCGCTCCCCTACGAGACGGGTGAGTTCCGCGGTGTCGACGTCCGCGCCGCCGATCGGACGGACATACGAGACGAGCAGCGGTTCCCCCGCAGGCCCGGCACGGCCGACCGTGACGGCGAACCCGACGTCGGGATGGGTGGTGAGTGCCGCGTCGATCTCGCCGGGTTCGATGCGGAACCCGCGGATCTTCACCTGGAAGTCGGTGCGCCCGACGTACTCGAGGGTGCCGTCCCGGCGCCACCGCACCACGTCTCCTGTGCGGTACATCCGTTCGCCCGGGACACCCCAGGGCGCGGCCACGAAGCGGGAGGCCGTCAGACCGGGCCGACGGTGATACCCGGCTGCCAGGGCGCGTCCCGACACGTACAGCTCACCGACCACACCGACCGGCACCGGGCGGAGCCGCGGATCCAGCACGACCTCCGAGACGCCGCGGGTGGGTGCGCCGAGCGTGATCGGGTCGCCCGGCACCAGCGCGTCGCTGATGTTCGACATGATCGTGGTCTCGGTCGGCCCGTACGCGTTGAACATCCGGCGGCCGGGCGCCCACCGGGCGACGAGTTCGGGTGGACAGGCCTCACCGGCCACGACCAGCGTCCGCAGCGACTCGAAGCCGAGGGGGTCCATCGACGCCAGCGCGGTCGGGGTGACGAATCCGTGGGACACGCGCTCGTCGCTCAGCAGTCCGGCCAGTTCGGTGCCGCCGTAGATCGTCGGCGGAGCGATCACCAGCGTCGCACCCGCACAGAATGCCATCACGAGCTCGAACACGGACGCGTCGAAACTGGGCGACGCGAAGTGCAGCACCCGGGAGCCGGGGGTAACGGCGAGACGGTCGCGCTCCTCCGCGGCGAGGTTCGCCAGGCCACGGTGCGTGACGGCCACTCCCTTGGGGATACCGGTGGATCCGGACGTGTAGATGAGGTACGCGGGATGTGATTCGTGCAGCGGTGCCGTCCGGTCCCCGTCGGTGACGGGGGCGGGCGACTGCACCCGGATCCGCTCCTCGTCTTCGGCGTCGTCGAGCACGATCCAGTTCACGGTGTCGGGCAGCCGATCTCGGGGTGCCCGGAGGGTCACCCCGGACACGGCACCGGAGTCGGTGAGCATGTGCTCGATGCGGTCGAGTGGATACCCGGGGTCGACCGGCAGGAACGCGGCGCCCGTTCGAGCGACGGCCCACACCGACAGCACCGATTCGATCGAGCGCGGCAGGCTCAGAGCGACGGTGGTTCCCGGACCCGCACCGTGCTCGATCAGCCGGCGCGCCAGCCGGTTCGACGCCTCGTCGAGTTCGCGGTAGCTGATCGTCCGGCCCCGGTAGGACACCGCGTCGGCGCCCCGGTCTCGGTCGACCGCGGCCGACAGCAGTTCCGGCAGAAGGACATTCGGGGCGTCGGGTGCTCCGTGCGCCGGGGTGAGCGCCGCGACTTCGTCGCTGCCGAGGATCTCGATGTCGCCGACCGGAATGACGGGTTCCGCGGTGACCGTGTCGAGGATGCGCACGAACCGTTCCGCGAAACCCCGCACCGTGTCGGCGTCGAACAGGTCGGTCGCGTAGTCGATCGCACCCACCATGCCCGCGGGCGCGCCGTCCGCGGCGAACCGCTCGTCGAGGATCACCTCGAGGTCCACCTTCACGACGTCGAGGTCGGGATCGAGCCCCTCGACGCTCAGCCCCGGCAACCGCAGCGTGGGAGTCTCGGTGTTCTGGAATTCGAGGGACACCTGGAAGAGCGGCGAATGGGCGGTCGACCGCACCGGTCCGACGGCGTCCACCACCCGTTCGAAGGGCACGTCGGCGTGCGCGAAGGCGCCGAGATCGGCATCGCGGACCCGCGTGAGCAGGTCACGGAACGGCTGTCCCGCCTCGACGGGGGTGCGCAGGGCCAGCGTGCCGACGAACATTCCGACGAGGTCGTCGAGCGCCGCCTCACCGCGTCCCGCGATCGGGGTGCCGATCGCCACGTCCCCCGTGCCGCCGAGCCGCCCGAGCAGGACCGCGAGTGCAGCGTGCACGATCATGAACTCGGTGGACCGGTGCTCTCGCGCCGCCGTCCGGATCCGCTCGTGGAGGCCGGGGGCGATCGCGAAGCGCACCCGGTCGCCGTGGAACGACTGTTGTGCGGGACGCCGACGGTCGGCAGGCAGTTCGAGGAGTTCGGGCAGCCCGGCCAGCGCCGACTCCCAGTAGGCCAGTTGCCGCGAGAGCAGCGACCCGGGATCGTCCTCCGAACCCAGCAGCCCGCGTTGCCACAGTGTGTAGTCGGCGTACTGGACCGGCAGCGGCGTCCATGCGGGAGCGCGACCGTGGACGCGGGACTCGTACGCGATCATCACGTCCCGCACCAGCGGTGCCATCGAGAAACCGTCGGCCGAGATGTGGTGGACCACGACGGCGAGCACGTGGTCCGTCGGGTCCAGGGAGAACAGGGCGACGCGCAGCGGGACGGCGGTGGCGACGTCGAAGCCGGCCGACACCAGCCGGGTGAGCTCCTCCCGGAGGCGACTTTCGTCTGCGACCGCGATCGGCCCGACCATCGGCGCTTGTTCCGATCGGCCACAGCCCTGGTGGCCGGTGGGCGCGAGGATCTCCTGGACGGGTTCGCCGTCGCGGAGCGGGAAGCGGGTGCGCAACGACTCGTGCCGGGTCACGACGTCCGTGACCGCGGCGGTCAGCGCATCCACGTCGAGGTCGCCGGTGAGCCGCACCACCATCGGGATGTTGTAGGCGGGCGAACTCGTGTCGAACTGGTTGATGAACCACATGCGTTGCTGGGCGTACGACAGCGGGATGCGGTCCGGGCGGTCCCCGGCGGTGAGGGCGGGACGGCCGGACGGACCCGCCCCCGCGTGCTCGATGCGCGCGGCCAACGCCTGGGCCGTGGGCGCCTCGAACAGCGCCCGCACGCCGACGTCGGTGTCGAGTGCGGCACGCAGGCGGGCCACCGCGCGGGTCGCGCTCAGTGAGTTGCCGCCGAGGTCGAAGAAACCCGCATCCGCACTCACCCGGTCGAGTCCGAGGACCTCCGCGAAGACTTCGGCCACCGTCGCCTCGACCGGATCGGCGGGTGCCCGGTATTCGCGCCCGCCGACGTCGAATTCGGGTGCGGGCAGGGCTTTGCGGTCGAACTTGCCGACGGCGTTCAGCGGGATCTCGTCCAGCACCGTGATCGACGACGGAACCATGTGGGCGGGCAGTCTGCCCGCGAGGCGGCGGGTGATCGTCTCGGTGTCGAGGGCTCGCTCGGGTGCGGGCACGACATAGGACGCGAGGAGTGTGTCCCCGGCCGGGCCGCGGTAGGCGACCGTGACCGCGAACCGGACGTCGGGGTCCGCCGCGAGGGCGGTGTCGATCTCGCCGAGTTCGATGCGGAACCCGCGCACCTTCACCTGGAAGTCGCTGCGGCCCAGGTACTCGATGGTGCGCTCGGGGGTCCAGCGCACGATGTCGCCGGTGCGGTACATCCGTTGCCCGGGCTCGGCGGGGTCGGCGACGAACCGTTCCGCCGTCAGCCCGGGGCGCCGGTGGTAGCCGCGCGCCAGTCCCGCACCGGCGAGGTACAACTCCCCCGGAACCCCCGCCGGAACGGGCTGCAGCCGGGAATCGAGCACCAACTCCGTGACACCGCGGATCGGTCCGCCGATGGTGATGCGCTCCCCCGGGGTCAGGGGATCGCTGATGTTGGACATGACTGTGGTCTCGGTCGGCCCGTACGCGTTGTACAACCGGCGCCCCGGCGCCCACCGGGACACGAGTTCGGGTGGGCAGGCCTCGCCGCCGACCGCGACGTCGGTGAACTGATCCAGCCCCGCCGGGTCGAGGGACGCGAGCGCCGCCGTGGTGACGAACGCGTGCGTGACGTGCCGGTCGCGGATCAGCTGGGCGAGTTCGTCGCCGCCGAAGACGGTGGTCGGCGCGATCACCATCGTCGCCGCCGCGCCGAACGCCTGCAGATACTCGAATACGGATCCGTCGAAACTCGGTGTCGAGAAGTGCAGCGTCCGGGACCCGGGATCCGCCCCGAAGCGGGCGAGTTGATCTCGGGCGAAATTGTCGAGACCGCGGTGCGTCACGGTCACGCCCTTCGGCCTGCCGGTGGACCCGGACGTGTAGACGAGGTAGGCGGCCGTGTCGAGGGTGACCGGTGCCGTGCGGTCGCCGTCGCCGACCGGTGCCGCGGATGCGGCCGCGCACTCGGCGGCGAACGCGGGGTCGTCGAGGACCAGCCAGCCGATGTTCTCGGGCAGGCGGGCGCGATGCTCGGACGTCGTCAGCCCGAGTGCGCACTCCGAATCGGTGAGCATGTGCGCGATGCGCTCGCCCGGATAGTTCGGGTCGACGGGCACGAACACGGCCCCGGTCCTTGCCACCGCCCAGACGCACAGCACCGACTCGATCGACCGTGGGATACCCACGGCCACCGACGTTTCCGGGCCGAGTCCGCGGGCGATCAGAGCACGGGCGAGCCGATTGGACCGCTCGTCCAGCTCCCGGTACGACACCTCGACGTCGCCGGACGACAGGGCGACCGCATCGGGGTCGACCGCGGCGGCGTCCGTGAAGATCTGCGGGAGCGTGCGGACGGAGCCGGCGGGACCACCGCGGACCGGTACCAGTTCCGCGCGTTCCCGCTCGGTGAGCAGTGACAGCCGGGCCAGCGGAACGTCGGGTCCGGCGCAGGCGTCGAGCACCCGCACCACCCGCTCGGCGATGTCCTCGATCGCGCCGGGGGCGAACAGGTCGGGCACGTACTCGAACTTCAGGTGCAGGCTCGCCGCCGCCGACGCGACGAGGCTCAGCGGGTAGTGGGCGGCGTCGCGGGCATCCACGCCGGTCACGCGGAGCCCGGCGATGTCGGTGTCCTCCGACAGCCCGGCCCGGTCCACCGGGTACGACTCGAACACGGTGAGGGTGTCGAACCCGACGCCGGGACCCGCGGCGTCCTGGATCTCGGCGAGACCCGTGTAGTGGTGATCGAGCATCGCCGCCTGCTCGGCCTGCACCCGCTCCAGCAACGCGCCGAGCGTCTCCTCCGGGCGCAGCGTGACGCGCACCGGAACGGTGTTGATGAACAGCCCGACCATCGTCTCGATGCCGGAGAGTTCCGGCGGCCGGCCGGAAACGGTGGCGCCGAACACGACGTCGTCGCGTCCGGTGAGCATCCCCAGCACGATGCCCCATGCCGTCTGCAGAATGCTGTTGAGGGTGAGCCCGCGAGCGCGCGCGGATTCGCGCAGCCGGTCGGTCCGGTCCTCGTCGAGGTCGAACACCCACTCCCGCGACACGGTCGACAGCTGCCGAGCCCGGTCGGCGGGCACCAGCAGCGTCGGTTCCTCGACCCCCGCGAGGACGTCCGCCCAGGCCCGCGCGGCCAGGTCGATGTCGCGCCCCTTCATCCACGCCAGGTAGTCGCGGTAGTCCCGTACCCGGGGCAGCGGCGCCAGGTCGGCATTCGTGGCGTACAGCGTGAGCAGTTCCCGGATCATCAGCGGCATCGACCAGCCGTCGAGCAGGATGTGGTGGTTCGTCGACACCAGTCGCCGGCGTCCGCCGGGCGTCCGCACCAGCAGGAACCGGATCAGTGGTGCGGTGGCCATGTCGAAGGGGGTGGTCCGGTCGGCGGCCAGTAGTCGCTCGATCTCGGCGGCCGCCGCGTCCTGGCCCAGTCCGCTCAGGTCGATTTCCCTCCAGGGCACGGCAACCCGGCCCGAGACGACCTGCACGGCCCCGCCCTCGGAGTCGTGACAGAACGCGCTGCGCAGGTTCGGGTGACGGTCGAGGAGCGCGGCTGCGGCCCGGCGCAGTCGAGCCGCATCGACGTCGCCGCCGAGGTCGAGAATCAGCTGGACGAGGTAGGCGTCCACCGATTCGTCGGCCAGTTCGGCGTGGAACAGCATGCCCGCCTGCAGCGGTGACAGCGGCCAGACGTCGGTCATCGCCGGATAGCGGCGCTCGAGGTCGTCGATCGCGCTCTGGCCGAGCCGGACGAGGTTCAGGTCGGACGGGGTGAATCCGCCGCCACCGGACCGGGCGTGCGCGGTGAGGGCCTCGAGCGCGCCGACCCACAGGCTCGCGAGTTCGCCGACGTCGTCGGCCGCGATCACCCCGACGGGGAACGACCACGTGGCGGTGAGGGCGGGACCTGCGGCGGTGTCGGTGGTCCTGGCGTTCACGTCGACGACGGCCGCCGCGGACAGCCCGGAGTGCGCGGCGGCGGCGAGGCCCGCGTCGGCGACCGGCGTCCAGTCGCCGTCCGGCGCGGAACCCGAACCGAGCCTGCCGAGGTAGTTGAAGCTCACCTGCGCGCCCGGCAGGGCCGCGAGCACGGGGGCCGTCTCGGGGGCGAGGTACCGGAGCAGCCCGAACCCGATGCCGTGGTCGGGGATCGACTGCAACCGCTCCTTCACCGCCTTGACCGCGGCACCGGCGGCGGGGCCGGCCGCGAACGCGTCGTCGACGTCCACGCCGCTCAGGTCGAGGCCCACCGGGAAGATCGTGGTGAACCAGCCGACGGTGCGGGCGAGATCCGCGCCCGGAACCACCTGCTCCTCACGACCGTGCCCCTCGAGAGTCACCAGCGCACCGGACGACTCCATCGCCCGCGCCCGGCGCCAGCGCACCAGCGCCAACGCCAGCGCGGTCAGCAGTCCGTCGCCGACACTCCCGTGGAAGGCCTGTGGCAGCGTCGTCAGCAGCGCCTCGGTCACCTCGACGGGGATCCGGACCTCGACGTCGGCGGTCTGGATGTCGGTGGCGGTGAGGGGCCGCGACCCGAGCGGCGGGTCCGGGGTGTCGAGCATCCGCCGCCACAGGTCGAGTTCGGCTGTGCGAGAGGGTTCCTGCGCCACGTCCGTGAGGGCGTGCGCCCACCGGCGCATCGACGTGCCGGTGCCGGGCAGGGCGGGCGACTCACCCGACAGCACCTGAGCGCAGGCGAGGGCGAGGTCGGGGACGAGGATGCGCCACGACACCCCGTCGACCACCACGTGATGGGCGACGATCAGCAGCCGTCCCGCGGCGGCCGGTGTCGCGTTGCTCGCGAACCACACCGCCTGCACCATCACACCCGACTCCGGGTCGAGCCGGCCCGCGGCGGCGACCAGTTCGCGGGACGCGGCCTCGGTGAACGAGTCCACGGCGTCGTCGAGCGGCACCGTGCGCAGCACCGCGGTCGCCCGCACCCAGCCGGGCGGCGCGACCGCCATCGCCGCGCCGCGCTCGGCCCGGTCGCTGCGGTACAGCCGGGCGCGCAGCATGTCGTGCCGGTCCAGGACGGCCTGCATCGCCGCCGTCAGCGTGTCTTCGTCCAGTGCGGCGGGAGTGGTGAACAGCGCGGCCTGGGAATACCGCCGGAAATCGCCGTCCCTGCCCAGCATCCAGTGCAGGATCGGGGTCAGGGGGAATTCGCCGACGCCGCCGCCGGGCAGTTCCTCCAACGTGACCGTCTGCTCGCCCGCGGTCGCGACCTCCGCGAGTGCGGCAACCGTTTTGCGTTCGAACACGTCCCGCGGGGTGATCACCACCCCGGACGCCTTCGCCCGCGTGACGAGCTGAATCGACATGATGGAGTCGCCGCCCACCGCGAAGAACGAGTCGTCGACTCCCACCGAGTCGAGGCAGAGCACCTCGGCGAACAGGCCGGCGAGGATCCGCTCCGTCTCCGTCGCCGGTGCGCGGCCGAGCGACACCTGCCGTCCGAAGTCCGGTTCGGGCAGCGCTCGGCGGTCGAGTTTGCCGTTCACGGTGAGGGGCAGGGCGTCGAGTACCACCACGGTCGCGGGCACCATGTGCGCCGCCAGGCGGCCGGCGACCGTGTCGACGATTCCGGCCGGGTCCAGCACCCGGCCCGCCTCGGGCACCACGTAGCCCACCAGTCGCTCGCGCCGCGCCAGCACCACCGACTGCGCCACGCCGTCGCAGGCGAGGAGCGCCGACTCCACCTCACCGAGCTCGATGCGGAACCCCTTGACCTGAACCTGGAAGTCGTTGCGGCCCAAATATTCCAGCTGCCCGTCCGCGTTCCACCGGCCGAGGTCGCCGGATCGGTACATCCGCGAACCGGGTGTGTGCGGGTCGGCCACGAACCGGGTCGACGTGAGCGCGAACCGGCCCAGATACCCGCGGGACACCTGCGCGCCCGACACGTAGAGTTCCCCGACCACTCCCGGCGGTACCGGGTGCAGGCGGGAGTCGAGCACGTACACGCGCAGTCCGGGCAGTGCCCGGCCGATCACGGAGGCCGACGCGGACGCGGCGAGTTCCTCGTCCAGCGGCAGGTGGCTGACGTGCACGGTGGTTTCCGTGATGCCGTACATGTTCACCAGCACCGGGGCGGTGTCGACGTGTCGCGCGTACCAGCGGGTGAGCTGTCCCAGGTCGAGGGCTTCGCCGCCGAACACCACGACGCGGAGGGCGAGTGCGGTGGTGCCGGCGACCCGGTCCGCCTCGGCGAGTTGGTAGAAGGCGGCGGGAGTCTGATTCAGGACGGTGACGCTCTCGTCCCGCAGCAGGCGCAGGAACATGTCGGGTGAGCGGGTCGTGAAGTAGTCGACCACCACCAGCCGGCCACCGTGGAGCAGCGCACCCCACAGCTCCCAGACGGAGAAGTCGAACGCCGCCGAGTGGAACATGGTCCACACGTCGGACGCGTCGAACCGGAACAGCGGCTGCGTGTCCGCGAACAGGGTGACGACGTTGCGGTGCTCCACCTGAACGCCTTTCGGCTGCCCCGTGGATCCGGAGGTGTAGATGATGTACGCCACCGAGTCCGGGCGCAGCGGCCCGGTCCGGTCGCCGTCGGTCACCGGCAGCGGCGACGTACGGTCGAGTTCGGCCGCCACGTCCGGGCTGTCCACGAGGAGGAGGGGGACCCCGCTCGCCCGGACCGCGTCGGATTCGGCCTCGGTGGTCAGCACACACACCGGGCGGGAGTCGGCGAACACGAACGCGAGCCGCTCCGCCGGATACGTGACGTCCACGGGCACATACCCGGCGCCCGACTTCACCACCGCGAGCAGCGCCACCACCAGATCGACCGACCGCGCCGCGGCGACGGCCACCAGGGTCTCGGGGCCGGCGCCCCGCGCGATCAGCAGCCGCGCCAGACGATTCGCCCGGGTATCCAGCTCGTCGTAGGTGAGGGACACGCCTTCGCACACGACGGCCGTCGCGTGGCGGGATCGCTGCGCGGCCCGCTCGAAGAGTTCCGCCAGGGTCGCGTCCGGCGGGGCGGGCCCGGCGAGCGCCGGCAGCAGCAGGTCGCGCTCCACGGTGTCCAGGATCTCGATGTCGCCCACCGGGAGCTCCGTGGCACCGGCGACCGACTCGAGCACCCGGAGGAACCGTTCCCCGAACCGGGCGACGGTGTCGCGATCGAGCACGTCCGTCGCGAACCGCAGTCCGGCAGCGAGTCCGGCGGGCGCGCCGTCCGCGTCGATCTGTTCGGCGAGGCTCAGTTCCAGGTCGAACTTCGCGACGCCGAGGTCCACGTCGAGCGAGTCGACGGTGAGACCGGGCAGTTCGAGGTGGGTGCCCTCCGCGTTCCGGAACTCGATGAGGACCTGGAACAGCGGGGTGTGCGACGTGGATCGTTCGGGGGCGAGATGATCGACCAGCCGCTCGAACGGGATGTCCGCGTGCTCGAACGCACCGAGGTCGGCGGCCCGGACCGCCGTCAGTACCTCACCGAACGACGCCCGCGGATCCACCACGGTCCGCAGGACGAGCGTGTTGACGAACATGCCCACCACGTCGTCGAGCACCGCCTGCCCGCGACCGGCGACGGGCGTGCCCATCGTGACGTCGTCCGTGCCCGACAACCGGGACAGCAGGACGGCGAACGCCGCGTGGACCGCCATGAACAGTGTCGAATTATGTTGGGTCGCGATCGTGTTCAACGCCCGGTGCAGCCGGGCAGGCACGTCGAACTCCACGACGCCCCCGCGGTACGACCGCTGGACGGGGCGCGGCCGGTCGACGGGGATCTGCAGCACCTCGGGCGCACCGGACAGGGTGTCCGTCCAGTAGCCCAGTTGCCTCGACAGCACCGAGTCCGGTTCGTCCACCGCACCGAGGAAGTCCCGCTGCCACACGCTGTAGTCGGCGTACTGCACCGGCAGCGGGGTCCAGCCGGGTGTCTCCCCCACGGTCCGGGCGGTGTACGCGAGCATGACGTCGCGGGCCAGCGGCATCATCGAGAACCCGTCGGCGGCGATGTGGTGCACGACGATCGCCAGGACGTGTTTCTCCGGCCCCCGCTCGAACAGCCTGGCACGGAACGGGATCTCGTCGCTCACGTCGAAACCGGTGCCGGCCAGGGCCGCGAGGGCGTCCCGCAGAGCACGATCATCGGAGACGGCCACCGGATCGAGGCCGGGCGTGGCCCGCCCCGGATCGACGATCACCTGGTGCGGTCCGTCGACCGACCCGGGAAACACGGTGCGCAGCGATTCCTGGCGTTCGACCACGTCGCCGACCGCTGCGAGCAGGGCGGCGTGATCGAGGGTGCCGGTCAGTCGCAGGGCGATCGGGATGTTGTATGCGGGCGAGGACGTGTCGAACTGGTTGACGAACCACATCCGTTGCTGCGCCAGCGACAACGGGATCCGGTCGGGGCGCGGTCGTGCGGTGAGTGCCACCGACGGGGTGGTCGCCGTCGCGGCCGAGTCGATCCGGACGGCCAGATCGGAGACGACAGGCGCGTCGAACAGTGCGGCCACACCGATCCCGGCGTCGAGGGCGGAGTTGATGCGTGCCACCGCCCGGGTGGCGCTGAGCGAGTCGCCGCCGAGTTCGAAGAAGCTGTCGTCGGCGCCGACGCGCGGGGCACCGAGCACGTCGGTGAACACCTGCGCGACGGCCTCCTCGATCGGAGTGGTGGGCGCCCGGTACCCGAGGGTCGCCGACGTGAATTCCGGTGCGGGCAGCGCTTTCCGGTCGAGTTTGCCGACGGGGGTCAGCGGAATCTCGTCGAGGACCACCACTGCGGCGGGCACCATGTACTTGGGCAGGATCCGGCCCGCGAACGCGAGCACGTCCGGCGCCGCGACCTCCTCGCCGTCGTGCGGCAGCACGTACGACACCAGCGCCGTGTCCCCCAGTGGGCCCGGCCTGCCGATGGTCGCGGCGAAGCCGAGGTGGGGGTGAGTGGTGAGAACGGAATCGATCTCCCCCAGTTCGACGCGCTGACCGCGGATCTTCACCTGGAAGTCGCTGCGCCCGAGGTATTCGAGGGTGTGGTCGCGACGCCACCGCACGACGTCGCCCGTGCGGTACATCCGGCCGCCGCCGTAGGGGTCGGCGACGAACCGCTCCGCGGTGAGAGCGGGCCGCCGGTGATATCCGCGGGCCAGAGCCGTTCCCGCGATGTACAGCTCACCCGGCACCCCGGCCGGAACGGGCTGCAGCCGCGCGTCGAGGACCGACAGCGCGATGCCGCGGACGGGGCTCCCGATGGTGACCGGTTCTCCCGGTCTCATCGGCCGGCTGAAGGTGGTGAGGATGGTGGCCTCGGTGGGGCCGTAGCCGTTGAACATCGCCCGATCCGCACCCCACGCGGCGACCAGTTCGTCGCCGACGGCGTCGCCGGCCACGACGAGCGCCGCGAGGTGCTCGATACCGTCGCGCTCCACGGTGGCCAGGACGGCCGGGGTGATGCAGGCGTGGGTGACGCGTTCGCGACGCAGCAGCGCCGCCAGCTCCGCCCCGCCGTAGACGTCGGGGGGAGCGATCACGAGCGTCGCCCCCGCGGCACACGACTGGACGAGTTCGAGTATCGCCACGTCGAAGCTGGGTGAACAGATGTGCAGGCACCGGGCGTCGGGCGACACGGTGTAGTGCTCGGTCTGCTCGGTGAGCAGGTTCGCCAGACCGCGGTGGGTGACGACGACACCCTTCGGCCTGCCGGTGGATCCGGACGTGTAGATCGCATACGCGGCGTGGTCGACGTCGAGCACCGACCGGCGGTCCAGGTCGGTCACGCGGGCGGAGGGTGCGGCGGACCACGTGCGGTCGAAGACCGGATCGTCCAGCACCAGCCACGGCACGGAACCGGGCAATCGGTGCCGATGCTCCGACGTCGTCACACCCAGTGCCGCACCGGAATCGGCCAGCATGTGCTCGATGCGGTCGGCGGGATAGTTCGGGTCGACGGGCACGAACGCCGCGCCCGCTTTCGCGACCGCCCACACCGCGAGCACCGATTCCCGTGACCGGGGCAACCCGAGCGCCACGAACGTCTCCGGTCCGGCACCACGATCGATGAGCACGCGGGCCAGCGCGCTCGACCGCTCGTCGAGTTCGCGGTAACTCGTCTCGCGTCCGTCGAAGACGAGCGCGGGCGCCTCCGGCCGGTTCCAGGCCGAGGCCGTGAGGATCTCGGGAAGGGTCTTCGGCGGCCCGGCCGGGGCGCCGGACACCGCGGTGTACTCCTGGAGTTCGGCCTCCGACAGCAGTGTGAGGTGGGCGATGGGCGTGTCGATGTCCGACAGCAGGATCTGCACGACGCGCGCGACGCGGGCCGCCACCGACTCCGCGAACTCGCCCTGGAAGACGTTCGGCTGGTAGCGCAGTCGCAGGTGCAGTCCGGTGTCGACGTGCGCCATCAGGGTGAACGGATAGTGGGTGGAGTCGATCCCCTCGATCCCCGCGACGTGCATGCCGTCGATGTCGGTGTCTTCCGACAATCCCATGCGGTCCACCGGATACGACTCGAACACGGTCAGCGTGTCGAACGCGGCGCCCGCGCCCACGGCGCGCTGGATCTCCGTGAGTCCCACGTAGTGGTGTTCGAGGAGGGCGGACTGTTCACGCTGAAAACGCTGCAGCAGTTCCGCGAGCGTCTCCTCGCGGCGCAGGCGCAGCCGGACGGGCACCGTGTTGATGAACAGCCCCACCATCGACTCGATGCCGGCGACTCCCGGTGGGCGGCCGGACACCGTGGCTCCGAAAACCACGTCCTCGCGCGTGCCGAGCGTGGTCAGCACCAGCCCCCACGCCACCTGGACGAGGGTGTTCATCGTCAGCCCGTGCTCGCGCCCGAGCGCCTCGAGCGCCCGGGTCTTCTCCTCGCCCACGTCGAGGCGCACGTCCTCGGGTTCGGCGAAGCTCTGCTCGCCGCGCGCCGCCGGTGCCACGAATGTCGGCTCGTCCGAGCCGGCGAGGGCGGATACCCAGGCGGCCGTGGAGCGTTCGTGGTCCTGCCTGCCGATCCACTGCAGGTAGTCGCGGTACGACGTGACGCGGGGAAGGGCCGTGGTGTCGCCGTCCGTGGCGTAGAGGACGAGCAGGTCCTTGATCACCAGTGGCGTGGACCATCCGTCGAGGAGGATGTGGTGATGCGTGACGACCAGCCGGCACCGGTCGGGTGCGGTGCGCAGCACCGTGAATCGGAGCAGCGGCGCCTCGGACATCTCGAACGGGACGGCGCGGTCGGCCGCCACGAGTGCCGACGCCTCCGCGGCGAGCCGGGTGTCGTCGAGATGTGTCAGGTCGACGTCGGTCCACGGCGCGGTCACCGAATCGAGTACCACCTGGACCGGTCCGCCGCCGGTGTCCGCGAACGCCACCCGGAGGTTCGTGTGCCGGTCGAGCAGGCCCTGTGCGGCGCGGCGGAGCCTCGCGGAGTCGACGGTGCCGCGCAGGTCGAGGACCAGCTGCACCTGATAGGCGTCGAGGCGATGCTCGGACAGCTGCGCGTGGAACAGCAGACCCGCCTGCAGCGGTGACAGCGGCCAGATGTCGGCGAGGTCCGGGTAGGTGCCCTCGAGCCGGTCGATGTCTGCCTGCCCGACGGGTACCAGATCGAGATCGGACGGTGTCAGCCCGCCCGCGCCCGGACGGCTCGCGTGCTCGGCCAGGGCGGTGAGTCCTCGAACCCACAGTGCGGACAGCTCTTCGACGTCCTCGGCGGCCAGCACACCGGCGGGGTACGACCACGTCGCCGTGAGCACCGGTGCGCCGTCCCGGACGGTGGTGGCGGCGTTGACGTCCACCACCCAGGCGGCGGGCATGTCGTAGTTCTGGGTTCCGCCGAGGTCCCCACTGCCCGCGACGGGCAGCCAGGGCACCTCGCCCGCGCTCGTCGCCACCCGGCCGAGGTAGTTGAAACTCACCTGCGGTGGCCGGAATCGGCTCAGCGCCGCGGAGCCGACCGGATCGAGGTACCGCAGCATCCCGTAACCGATGCCGTGATCGGGGATCGCGAGCAGCTGTTCCTTGACCGCTTTGATCGCGGCCCCGGCCGCGTCGTCGCCGGCGAGGGCGGCATCGACGTCGACGCCCGCGAGGTCGAGTCGCGCCGGGAACAGTGTGGTGAACCACCCGACGATGCGGGACAGGTCGGCGCCGGGCACGACGTGGTCTTCGCGGCCGTGACCCTCGAGGTTGACCAGCACGTCGGCCGTCTCGACCCCACGACGGCGCCGCCACCGAATCGTCGCCAGGGTGAGCGCCGTGAGCAGGCCGTCGCCGACGGTGCCGTGGAAGGCCGCGGGCAATGTGGTGAGGAGTGCCTCGGTGACGTGTGCGGGTACGTCCACGGTGACGCGGCCCGTCGTGGCATCGACGTCGACGGCCGGATCCAGCGCCCGGAAGCCGAGAAGCGGATCGGGGCCGTCGAGGATCGACTGCCACCGCCCCGCTTCGGTGCGCCGGGCCGCGACGGCATCGGTGAGTCCGTGCGCCCACCGCCGCATCGACGTCCCGATGGCAGGCAGCGCGGCGGGCAGGCCCTCGGCGACGCGAGTGTGGGCCGCCGCCAGATCCGAGATCAGGATCCGCCACGACACGCCGTCGACCACGAGATGATGCGCGACCAGCAGCAACCGCCCCTGCCCGCCGGGACCGTCGAACCAGAGCACCTGCACCATGCTGGCCGACGCCGGGTCGAGGCGGTCCGCCGCCGCATTCAGTTCCGCTCTCGCCACCGCATCGAAGTCGCCGGCGTCGAACGACGTGACGGGCACGCGATGGATCAGCGCGTCGGCAGGCACCGATCCGGTCGGCAGCACCGTCATGGCCCACTGCCCCGACTCGTCGACGGCGAGCCGCGCGCGGAGCATGTCGTGGCGGTCCAGCACGGCGTCGACGGCGGCGGCGAGATCGTCACGGGTGAGCCGGGGCGGCGCGGTGACCAGCACGGCCTGCGAGAACCGGTTCAGCCGGCCGCCGCTGCGCCCCAGCATCCACGCGACGACGGGTGTCAGCGGAACCGGGCCGACGCCACCGCCGGGCAGTTCCTCCAGCACCACGGCATCCGCGCGCTCGTAGTGGGCCACCTCGGCGAGACCGGCGACGGTCCTGCGCTCGAACACGTCCCGCGGGGAGAGGATCAGACCCGCAGCCTTCGCGCGGGCCACCAACTGGATCGACATGATGCTGTCGCCGCCCAGCGCGAAGAACGAATCGTCCACACCCACCGACTCGAGTCCCAGCACATCCTGGAACAGGCCGGCGAGCAGCGCCTCCGTCTCGGTGCGTGGCGGACGACTGTCGGTGACGGCGACCCCGAAGTCCGGTTCCGGCAGCGCCTTCCGGTCGAGCTTGCCGTGGACCGTCACCGGGAGTGCCGCGATCACCACGACGGCCGCGGGCACCATGTACGACGCGAGCCGCGTGCCTGCGAACTGCACCACCTCACCCGGATCGACGTCCGCTCCGGGTTCGGGGACCACGTACCCGATCAGCCGGTCGCCGGAGTGGCCGTCCCGGCGCACGTCGGCGACCGCCGCCGCCACGTCGCCGTGTGCGAGGAGCGCCGACTCGACCTCACCCAGCTCGATCCGGAATCCGCGGATCTTCACCTGGAAGTCGGTGCGCCCGAGGTAGTCGAGTTGTCCGTCCGCCGTCCAGCGCACGAGGTCGCCGGTCCGGTACATCCGGCCGCCCGCAGGCCCGAAGGGGTTGGCCACGAAGCGTTCCGCGGTGAGCGAATACCGACCGTGATAGCCGCGCGCGAGCGCGGGTCCGGCGAGGTACAGCTCCCCCGCGACCCCCGCCGGCACGGGATGCAGCCGCTGATCGAGGACCGCCTCGGTGAACCCGAGCGTCGGCGCGCCGATCGTGACCGGTCGGCCCGGCGTCAGTGGGGTGCTGATGCTCGACACGACGGTCGACTCGGTCGGACCGTACGCGTCGAACATGGCCCGGCCCGGCGCCCAGCGGGCCACCAGTTCCGGTGGGCAGGCCTCGCCGCCGGTCACGACGCACCGCACGCTCTCGAGGCCGGCGGGATCGACCGAGGCGAGCGCCGCCGGGGTGACGAAGCAGTGCGTGACCCGCTCGCGCAGCAGCAGTTCCGCCAGCTCGTCGCCGCCGTAGACGGACGGGGACGCGATCACCATCGTCGCGCCCGGCCCGACCGCCAGCATCAGCTCGAGCACCGAGGCGTCGAAGCTCGGCGACGCGAAGTGCAGGGTCCGGGACGCCCCGGTCGTGCCGAACGTGTTCTGCTCCGTCGCAGCGAGATTCGCCAGACCGCGGTGTGTGGTCACGACGCCCTTCGGTCGGCCCGTCGATCCCGACGTGTAGATGACGTACGCGGGGTGGTCCACGTGCAACGCCGACGTGCGGTCGGTGTCGGTCACCGCCGCCGCCGGGAGCAGCGCCAGCTCGGCCTCGGTCCCGGGCTCGCCCGGAACCAGCCACGGGATCGACGCGGGGAGGGCCGACCGCAGCGCGGCCGTGGTGAGACCGGCGACGGCGCCGGAGTCGCCGAGCATGTACTCGATGCGCTCGGCCGGATGGTTCGGGTCGACGGGCAGGAACGCGGCCCCGGTCTTGGCCACCGACCAGACGGCCAGCACGGATTCGATCGACCGCGGCAATGCCAGCGCCACCACGTGTTCCGGGCCGACGCCGCGCTCGATCAGGAGGCGGGCAAGCCTGTTCGACCACTCGTCGAGGTCCCGGTAGGACACCGGACGCCCATCGAAGGACAACGCCGCAGCATCCGGGTCCGCGGCCGTGGCGGCCCTCAGCAACTGCGGCAGCGTCCGTGCCGCCACGCCGGGGCCCCCGCTCGCGGACGTCAGTGCGGCCCGCTCGCCGGCGCCGAGGACGTCGACGTCGCCGACCGGGGCGTCCGGCGACTCGGTGACAGCGCTCAGGATCCGGACCAGGCGCTCGGCGAACGCGGCCACCGTGTCGGCGTCGAAGATGTCGGTGGCGTACCCGAGTGCCGCACTGATGCCCGCGGGATGCCCGTCGGCGTCGACGTTCTCCCGCAGGGTCAGCTGGAGGTCGAAATTGATCGTGTCGAACGCGAGGTCGAGGGGTTCGACGTGCAGGCCCGGCAGCTCCAGCTCGGGGCGCTCGGTGTTCTGGAATTCGAGCATCACCTGGAACAGCGGAGAGTACGCCGTCGACCGGGAGGGACGCAGGCGCTCCACGACGCGTTCGAACGGGACGTCCGCGTGCGTGAACGCCCCGAGATCGGCCTCGCGGACCTGCCCGAGCAGCTCGGCGAACGTACGGGAACCGTCGACGGGGGTGCGGAGCACGAGGGTGTTCACGAACATCCCGACCAGGTCGTCGAGCTCGGCCTCGCCGCGGCCGGCGATGGGTGTGCCCACGGCGATGTCGTCCGACGCGCTCAGCCGCGACAGCAGGATCGCCAGCGCGGCGTGCAGGGCCATGAACACGGTCGATCCGTGCCTGCGGGCGAGCTGTACGACGCTCCGGTGGAGATCGGGGTCGAGCTCGAACTCGACCCGGCCTGCACCCAGGGTGCGCGCGGCCGGGCGGGGCCGGTCCGTCGGCAGTTCCAGTACGTCGGGGAGGCCGTCCAGCGTGGCGGTCCAGTAGGCGAGTTGGCGGCCGAGCGGCGACCCGTCGTCGTCTTCGCCGCCGAGCCAGTCTCGTTGCCACAGTGTGTAGTCGGCGTACTGCACGGGAAGCGGGGTCCAGTCGGGCGCGGCGCCGCGGCACCGGGCGGTGTACGCCGACAGGACGTCGCGGGCGAGCGGAACCATCGAGAAGCCGTCCGCCGCGATGTGGTGCACGACCACGGCGAGCACGTGCTCGCGCTCGGTCGACGCGAACAGCCGGGCCCGCACCGGCGCCTCCGTCGTCACGTCGAACCCGGCGGAGAGCAAGCGGTGAAGTTCGGCGTCGAGGTCCGCCGACACGACGGCGTGCGGGGTGAGAGCGGGCGCCACGTTCTCCGCCGCGAGGATCACCTGCCGCGGACCGCTGTCGGTGAGGGGGAACACGGTGCGGAGGGATTCGTGGCGCTCGACGACGTCGGTCACGGCCGCCTGCAGCGCCTGAGCGTCGAGCGTGCCGTCGAGGCGGAGCGCGATCGCCACGTTGTACGCCGCGCTGGCCGTGTCGAACTGGTTGATGAACCACATCCGCTGTTGTGCGAGCGAGACGGGGACCTCCCGCGACGGATCCCGCGGGGTCGGCGCCGGCCGCGATTCCGGGCCGGAGCCCCCGGCCTCGGCGCGGGCGGCCAACCCGGCGACGGTCGGGGCGTCGAACACGTCACGCACGCCCAGTCGGTTGCCGACCGCGGCGTTGATGCGGGCGACGAGCCGGGTCGCGGAAAGCGAGTTCCCGCCGAGCGCGAAGAAGCTGTCGTTCGCCCCGACCCGGACGACGCCGAGCAGGTCGGCGAACACGGCGGCGACGATCTCCTCCACCGGATTGCGCGGGGCGGCGAATCCCACTGTCGACGTTCCGAAATCTGCTTCCGGCAGCGCTTTCCGGTCGAGTTTGCCGTTGACCGTCAGGGGCAGGGCGTCGATCACCACCACCGCGGCCGGCACCATGTACGACGGTACGGTCTCCCCGACCGCGCCCAGAACCGCCGCCGCGTCGACATCCGCACCCGCCTCCGGGACGACGTAACCCACCAGCCGGTCGCCGTCCCGGTCGTCGCCGCGCACCACGACCACCGACTGCGCCACCCCGGCGCACGCGGCCAGGGCGGCCTCCACTTCGCCGAGTTCCACCCGGAAACCGCGCAGCTGCACCTGGAAGTCGCTGCGCCCGACATACTCGAGCCGTCCGCCCGCACCCCACTTCACGACGTCGCCCGACCGGTACATGCGTGCCCCCGCCCGGTGGTGGTCGAACGGGTCGGCGACGAAACGCGTCGCGGTCAAACCCTGCCGGCCGATGTAGCCGCGGGTCACCTGGTCGCCGGACACGTACAGCTCGCCCACCACCCCGGGCGGCACCGGATGCAGCCGGCCGTCCAGGACGTAGACGCGCAGGCCGGGGAGTCCGCCGCCGATCACCGAGCCCGGCACGGACGCCGCCAGCGCGCGGTCGAGGGCGAGGAAGCTGACGTGCACCGTGGTCTCGGTGATGCCGTACATGTTCACCAGCACGGGGGCCCGGTCGTCGTGCCGGGTGTACCACCGCTCCAGCTGCCCGACGTCGAGGGCCTCGCCACCGAAGATCACGTGCCGCAACGACAGTGGTGTCTGGTCAGTGTCCTCGACGGCGCTCGCCGCACGGTCGGCCTCCGTCAGCTGGTAGAACGCCGTCGGGGTCTGGTTCAGCACCGTCACCTGTTCCCGGCGCAGCAGTTCGAGGAACGTGTCCGGCGACCGTGCGGTGAAGTAGTCGACCAGCACCAGCCTGCCACCGTGGACGAGTGCACCCCACAGTTCCCAGACGGAGAAGTCGAAAGCGTACGAGTGGAACAGCGTCCACACGTCGGATGCGTCGAACCCGAACAGTTCCCGGGTGTTGGCCAGCAGCGTGACGACGCACCGATGCGACACCTGCACGCCCTTCGGCCGCCCGGTCGATCCCGACGTAAAGATGACGTATGCAATGGCGTCGGCCCGCAGTGGCCGCAACCGGTCCGAATCGGTGACCGGCAGCCCGGACAGTTCCGCCACCGCACCGGACGTCGCAGGAGTGTCGATCACCACCACCGGAATCCCAGCCGGTGCCAGCGCGGAGAATTCGGCGCTGACCACGGCGCAGACGGGCTGCGCGTCGTCGAACATCGCCGCCACCCGCTCGGCGGGATAGCTGGTGTCGACGGGCACGTACCCGCCACCGGCCGCGAGCACGGCCAGCAACGTCACCACGAGGGCAGGCGTGCGATCCACCATCACCGCGACCAGCGACTCGGTTCCCACACCCTCGGCGATCAGCAACCGGGCCAACCGGTTCGCCTGCTCGTCCAGTTCCCCGTAGGTCATCGTCTCGTCGCCGCTCACCACCGCGGTGGCGTCCGGGGTAACCGCGGCCACCCGCGCGAACAGCTCGACCACGGTCTGCGCGTCGGCAGTGGCACCCTCGCGGTTCCACCGGTCCAGCACCAGATCGCGCTCGGCCGCACCGAGAACCGGAATGTCGCCCACCACCGCCGCCGGGTCGTCCACCACCGCCCGCAACACCCGGACGAAACGCTCCCCGAACCCGTCCACCGACGTCCGGTCGAACACGTCCGTCGCATACAGGAAGGCAGCGGACATTCCTGCCGCGGTGCCCTTTTCGTCGTGGTGTTCGGCGAGCGACAGTTGCAGATCGAATTTGGCGACACCCGGGTCGACGTCCACCGCTTCGACGGTCAGGCCCGGCAGTTCGAGGTGGGCGCGCACGGTGTTCTGGAATTCGAGCAGCACCTGGAACAACGGCGAGTGGGATGTGGACCGGCCGGGAGCGAGCTCGTCGACGACGCTTTCGAAGGGAACGTCCGTGTGCCCGAACGCGCCGAGATCGGTGTCGCGGGCCCGGGCCAGCACGTCGACGAACACCTCGTCCGACTCCACCGGGGTTCGTAGCACCAGCGTGTTCACGAACATCCCCACGAGGTCGTCCAGCGCCGCCTCGCCGCGGCCCGCGATCGGGGTACCGATGGCGACATCACCCGATCCGGACATCCTCGACAGCAGCACGGCGAGCGCCGCATGCATCACCATGAACAGCGTCGCGTTGTGCTCGCGCGCGAGGAGCAGCAGTTGCCGGTGCAGGCCCGCGTCGATCGAGAACGCCGCGGTCGCGCCCTCGAGTGAGCGGGTGACCGGCCGGTTCCGGTCGAGCGGCAGCGCGCTGACCTCCGGTAGTCCGGCCAGCACATCGCGCCAGTACCGCAGCTGCCGGGACATCAGGCTGTCCGCGTCGTCGGCACTGCCGAGAAGGCGACGCTGCCACACGCTGAAGTCGGCGTACTGCACGGGCAGCGGCTCCCAGCTCGGCACGGTCCCGGACCGGCGCGCCGAGTAGGCGACCATCAGGTCGCGGGCCAGCGGCGCGAGCGACGCCCCGTCGGCGGCGATGTGATGCACCACGATCACCAGCACGTGTTCGTCGGGGCCGGTCCACAACAGCGCCGCGCGCAGCGGGACCTTCGCGCTCACGTCGAACCCGCCGGCGAGGAGGGTCGCGATCCTCTCGTGCAGCGACTCGTCGCCGTCGACGTGCGGGGTGAGGTCGGGGAGGACGTCCGCGGTGTCGACGACCACCTGGTAGGGCCCGTCCGGCGACGCCGGATACACGGTGCGCAACGACTCGTGCCGCTCGATCACGTCCCCCACCGCGGCCCGCAGCGTGTCCGTGTCCAGAGGACCGGTGAGGCGCACGGCCATCGGGATGTTGTACGCCACCGACGCCGGGTCGAACTGGTTGATGAACCACATCCGTTGCTGCGCCAGCGACAACGGAATCCGCTCGGGCCGATCCCCGACGATCAGGGGTGGCCGGTCCACGAGCTCCGTGCCGGCACGGCGAACGTAGGCCGCCAGTAGTTCGACGGTGGGCGCCTCGAACAACGCCCGCACACCCACGTCCGATCCGAGTGCCGCGTTGACGCGCGCGATCACCCGCGTCGCCACGAGAGAATTGCCGCCGAGGTCGAAGAAGCTGTCGTCGACACTGATCCGGTCGACGCCGAGGACCTCCGTGAAGACCTCGGCGATCGACTCCTCGACCGGGTCGGTCGGCGCCTTGAACTCGGCGGCGGCGGACAGGAACCGCGGTTCCGGCAGCGCCGCCCTGTCCAGCTTCCCGACCGGGTTCAACGGGATCTCGTCCAGCACCACGATGACCGACGGAACCATGTACGCCGGCAACCGGTTCCGCACCTGCCGCAGCAGTTCCGTCGTCTCGATCGGCCTGCCCGCAGCCGGGACGACGTACGAGACCAGGACTGTGTCCCCGGACGGTCCCGGCCTGCCGATGGTGACGGCCAGCCGCACGTCCGGATGTGTCTGCAGCATCGCGTCGATCTCGCCGAGCTCGATGCGGAAACCGCGCACCTTCACCTGGAAATCGCTGCGCCGCAGGTACTCGAGCGTGTGGTCGGGCCGCCACCGCACCACGTCACCGGTGCGGTACATGCGGCCCCGGCCGTACGGGTCGGCGACGAACCGCGCCGCGGTGAGGCCCGGCCGCCGGTGATACCCCCGGGCCACGCCGCACCCGGCGATGTACAGCTCACCCGGTACCCCCACGGGCACCGGACGGAGCCGGGCGTCGAGCACCACTTCCTCGGCGCCCCGGATCGGCCCGCCCAGCGTGATCGGGTCGCCGGGGGTCATCGGCGCGCTGATGTTCGCCATGATGGTGGTCTCGGTGGGACCGTACGCGTTGTACAGCCTGCGACCCGGCGCCCACCGTGCCACCAGCTCCGGCGGGCAGGCCTCACCGCCCACGACCACGTCGAGGAAGTCGACCAGTGCATCGGGCGGGATCGTGCCGAGCGCGGCGGTGGTGACGAAGCCGTGCGTGACACGTTCCGACTTCAGCAGGTCGGCCAGTTCCGCGCCGCCGTACGCGGACGGCGGCACCACCACCATCGTCGCGCCCACCCCGAAGGCCTGCAGGTACTCGAAGACGGACGCGTCGAAACTCGGGGTCGAAAAATGCAGCGTCCGAGACGATCTCGTGGCACCGAACCGCTCCTGCTGGTCTGCAGCGAAGTTGTCCAGCCCGCGGTGTGTGACGGCGACGCCCTTCGGTTGCCCCGTCGAGCCGGACGTGTAGATCAGGTACGCAGCATTGTCGAGGTGCAGCGGCCGAATGCGGTCGGAGTCGGTCAGCGGACGGTCGGAGCGGGCGGCGGAGTCGGCCTGGAAGTCCGAATCGTCCAGCACGCACCACGGAATCGAGTCGTGCAGGCGGCCGCGCACCGACTTCTCCGTCAGACCCAGCACCACACCCGAATCGGCGAGCATGTAGTCGATCCGATCGGCCGGGTAGTTCGGGTCCACCGGAACGAATGCCGCCCCGGTCTTCGCGACGGCCCACACGGACGCCACCGACCGGAACGAACGCGGCAGCGCCAATGCGACGAACGATTCCGGTCCCACCCCGCGGTCGATCAGCATCCGCGCGACCTGCGTGGACCACCGGTCCAGTTCGCGGTACGACAACTCCTCGCCCTGCCGGGACAGGGCCGTCGCCGCCGGATCCAGTGCCGCGGCGTCCGCGAACACGTCGGACAGGGTGCGCTCGGACCGGCCCGGCCGTCCTCGTACCGGTGTCAGCGCGGAATATTGGTCTTCGGAGAGGATCTCGATGTCACCGACCGGGACATCCGGATCGGCCGCCATCGCGCCGAGAATTCGGAGGTACCGTTCGGCGGCCACCCGGATCGTGAGGGCGTCGAACAGGTCGGCGGCGAAACAGAACTCGATGGTGACGCCCGCCGGTCCGCCCGACTCGTCGGCCGCCTCGGTGACGGAGACGCGCAGGTCGAGACCGGACACGGTGGAATCGGCCGAGCCGCGCGCGCGGGTGTCGAGCAGCACCTGGACGATCGGTGCGTACGCGTCCGACGCCGACCCTCCGAGTTCCCGCACCAGGCGGTCGAACGGAACGCCGGTGTGCGCCACCGCCTCGGTGGCGACGTCCCGGACGTGCGCCAGGTAGTCGCGGCACGACATCTCGCTCGCGTACCGCGACCGCACCACCACGGTGTCGGTGCAATCGCCCACGTCCACCGCCGTTCCGACGGCGATGTCGATGCTTCCGGTGACCCTGCCCAGCAGGATCGACAGCGCCGTCAGGAACACCATCCGGCCACTGGTCCCGGCGGCATCGGCCAGTGCGGCCACACGCCGGTGCAATTCCCCCGGCACCACCACGGTGACCCGGTCGCTCGCCTGCGACAACCTCGCGGGCCGCCGACGGTCGGTGGGCAGCGGCAGGAGGTCGGGCAATCCGTCCAGCTGCCGGCGCCAGTACTCGATTTCCGCCGCCTCGCGCAGAAGTCGTTCACCGGTGCGGGAACTGATCTCGTGGATGCTGCCCACCCGGGACGCCGGGTCTGCGGTGGCGAGTTCTTCCAGCAACTCGACGAACTGCCGGTGGTGCTCCCGCAGTTCGTCGTCCTCGTAGCGGCTGGGGTTCGCGCGGAAGTCCACGAAGATCCTGGTGGGGGTGCCGCTCTGATACACGTTGATCAGCAGGTCCTCGACCGGACCCGACGTGACGATGTGGAAATCGCCGAGGAGCGGACCCAGCGCGACCTCCTGGCGGAACAACATGACGTTCACCATCGGCCCGTACAGTGCCGTCGTCGCGGTGTCGCCGGCGTCGCGGCGGATGTCGTCGAGGCTGCACCGCTGGTGCCGCAGTGCGGCGACCAGCTCACGCTGGACCTTCTCGATCAGTTCCGCGACGGTGTCGTCGGCCCGGACGCTGACGGGCATCGGGGCCACGTTGACGAGCATGCCCCCGGAATTGCGCAGCACCGCCGTGGTGCGCGCCGACACCGGAATGGTCACCAGCACATCGGTTCTGCCGGTGCGTCGCGACAGGTAGCACGCCGCGGCCGCGATGATGGTCGCCGCCGACAGGCTGTCGCGGGAATCGAGAACGGCCACGACGTCGTCCGAGAGGACCGCGCTCTCCACCGTACTGGTGGCCGACACGTGCCCCGCCGTAAGCGCCAGCGTGGTGCCCTCGAGCCCGGCCACCCGCCCCGCCCAGTACTCCCGATCGGTCACGAAACGCTCGGATTCGCGGTACCGGCTGTCGATGTCGTACAGCTGCCGCAGGCTCACCGCACGGTTCGGATCCGGTTCGCGGCCCGCGATTTTCGCGGAGTACCGGTGCGCGATCCGGCGCAGCATCGTCATGGCGCCGTAGCCGTCGAGAGCGACGTGGTGAATCCTGCTGTACCACAGGAAGTGTGCGTCACCGATCTGCAGGATCGACGTCTCCACCAGCCGGTCGGCGCTCAGATCGAGCGGCGTGACGTAATCACGTTCCATCCATTCGTGCGCCGCCACCACCGGATTTTCTTCGGCACGGAAGTCGACGTACGCGATCGACGTGTCCGTCCGATGGTCCACGTACTGCAGCGGCCTGCCGTCGACGTCGTACACCTTGAGGAAGGGCGATTCGAATTCGCGGGCCGCTTCCACCGTCTCCTGCCGCAGCAGGTCGATGTCCAGCGCACCGTGGAACTCGACGTACTGGGCGATGAAGATCGGGACCTGCGGTTCGAGTTGCTGTGCGAACCACGTCGCCCGCTGCGCCGCCGAGAGCGGAAACGGTTCGCCGCCGCCCGGAGCGGAATCGGTCAGTCCCTCCCCCGGGACACGGAGGTCCGCGGGGCGGCGCGTTTCCCCCGCCCCCGGAACGGGTCCTTCACTTTGTCCAGGGCACACTCGAACTCGACCTCGCCCCGCCCTACCAGGACGGACGCACTGTTTCGAGTATCCGCCCGCAGGGCGCGCCGGGTCCAGGGCACTGCGGGGTCAAAGCCGCCAATGGATACTGGGCCCCATGACCGAGCGCGTCGACACACCCGGCATCGATCCCGCGGATTTCCGCGTCCACGTCGTGGCGCAGGCCATCCGGCTGTTCTCCGAGAACGGGTACGAGGCGACGACCGTCGAGCAGATCGCGTCGGCCGCGGGCGTGTCCCGGCGGACGTTCTTCCGGCAGTTCCGCTCCAAGGAGGACGTGATCTTCGCCGATCACGAATCGCTGTTGCAGCAGGCAGGCGATTATCTGTCCACGGATTCCGACGACCCGTGGGCGGCGGTCTGCAGGACGGCGGGCCTGGTCTTCGACCGGTTTCGCGAGAATCGGGAGCTGTCGGCCCGCCGGTACCAGGTGGTCCAGCGGGTTCCCGCCCTGCGCGACCGGGAGATCGTCACCGGGTTCCGCTACGAGCGGTTGTTCGTCGACTACCTGCGCGGCGTCGTACCCACCGAACCGGTCCTGAAGGTCATCGGATTCGCGGCCGCCGTCACCGCGTGCCACAACTTCCTGCTCCGGAACATGATCAAGGGTGACCCCGACGCGACCGCCGACGAACTGGAGCGGGCCCTCCTCGACGTGCGCCGGACGTTCGGCGTCGCTCCGGGGGCATCGACGCAGGAACAGGACGCTGTGCTGGTGGTGTCGTACCCGCCGGGAACGCCGGTGGAGGAGATCACCGGGCGTATCCAGGCCCAGCTGTCCCGGCGCCGGCGCTGAGTGGCCGGGTGACGACAACCACCCTTGACTGGCACTCAGTGCCGTGGTTGACTGCACTGTAGTGGCAGTAGTTTGCCGACCACGAACGTTGCGGCCCACCTGAACGACAATGACCTTGGCACGGAGTGCCTATTCAGACTCGGTGCCGTCGAGACTCAGCAAGGAGCGCCCCATGGCCGGAAATCCGGACTTCGATCTGTTCAAGCTCGGTGAAGAGCACGACGAACTGCGGTCCGCGATCCGCGCGCTCTCCGAGAAGGAGATCGCACCCTACGCGAAGGAGGTCGACGAGGACGCACGCTTCCCCGAAGAGGCCCGCGTCGCCCTCGTGAACTCCGGGTTCAACGCCATCCACGTCCCCGAGGAATACGACGGCCAGGGCGCCGACTCCGTCGCCACCTGCATCGTCATCGAAGAGGTCGCCCGCGTCTGCGGCTCCTCGTCCCTGATCCCCGCCGTCAACAAGCTCGGCACCATGGGCCTCATCCTCAACGGGTCCGAGGAGCTCAAGCAGCAGGTCCTGCCGCAGCTCGCGTCCGGCGAGGCCATGGCGTCCTACGCACTGTCCGAGCGTGAAGCCGGTTCGGACGCCGCCAGCATGCGCACCCGCGCCAAGGCCGACGGCGACGACTGGATCCTCAACGGCTCCAAGTGCTGGATCACCAACGGTGGCAAGTCCAGCTGGTACACCGTCATGGCCGTCACCGACGCCGACAAGGGCGCCAACGGCATCTCCGCGTTCATGGTCCACGAGGACGACGAGGGCTTCGTCGTCGGACCGAAGGAGAAGAAGCTCGGCATCAAGGGTTCGCCCACCGCGGAGCTCTACTTCGAGAACTGCAAGGTCCCCGGCGACCGCATCATCGGCGAGCCCGGCACCGGTTTCAAGACGGCGCTGCAGACCCTCGACCACACCCGTCCCACCATCGGCGCGCAGGCAGTCGGCCTCGCGCAGGGTGCCCTCGACGCCGCTCTCGCCTACACCAAGGATCGCAAGCAGTTCGGCAAGTCGATCAGCGACTTCCAGGCCGTGCAGTTCATGCTCGCCGACATGGCGATGAAGGTCGAGGCCGCGCGCCTCATGGTCTACACGTCCGCGGCTCGCGCCGAGCGCGGCGAGAAGAACCTCGGTTTCATCTCCGCGGCCGCCAAGTGCTTCGCCTCCGACGTCGCCATGGAGGTCACCACCGACGCCGTCCAGCTGTTCGGCGGCGCCGGCTACACCACCGACTTCCCTGTCGAGCGGATGATGCGTGATGCGAAGATCACACAGATCTACGAAGGCACCAACCAGATCCAGCGCGTCGTGATGTCGCGTGCACTGTTGAAGTAGGCGGCTACGCCGCCCGTGCGTGGTTAGCGAGTCTCTGGACTCGCTAACCACGCACGGCTACGTGAGGAGAATTTGTGGAACTAGTAGGCGTGATCGGCGGCGGCACCATGGGTGCCGGCATCGCCGAGGTATGCATCAAGGCCGGCAGCTCGGTTCTCATCCTCGAGACCAAGCCGGAATTCGCCGAGGCCGCGCAGGCCCGGATCGAGAAGTCCCTGGCCCGCGGGGTCAAGGCGGGCAAACTCGACCAGGACGCCGCGGACGCCGCGCTCGCCCGCGTGCGGGTCACCCTCGACATCGAGGACTTCGCGGACCGCGACCTCGTGATCGAGGCGGCACCGGAGATCGAGTCCCTCAAGGTCGACATCTTCCAGAAGCTCGACAAGATCGTGAAGCCGTCGGGCATCCTGGCGTCCAACACGTCGTCCATCCCGCTGATCAAGATGGCCAACGCCACGCAGCGTCCCGGGCAGGTCGTCGGTGTCCACTTCTTCAACCCGGTGCCGGTGATGCCGCTGGTGGAGATCGTGGTCAGCCTGGTCACGTCGGAGGAGACCGTCCTCGCGGTCACCGACTACGCGAAGAACACGCTGCGCAAGAAGACGGTGCGGGCCGGTGACCGTGCGGGTTTCATCGTGAACGCGCTGCTCATCCCGTACCTCACGTCGGCGGTCCGGATGCTGGAGTCGGGTTACGCCACCGCCGAGGACATCGACGAGGCCATGAAGGGCGGCTGCGGCTACCCGATGGGCCCGCTGACGCTGATCGACACCGTCGGCCTCGACATCACCCTCGCCGCGGCGGAGTCGCTGTACGCGGAGTTCGCGGAGCCGCACTACGCTCCCCCGACGCTGCTCAAGCGCAAGGTGGACGCCGGACACCTCGGCAAGAAGAGCGGCAAGGGCTTCTACGACTACAGCTGATCACGCCCCTCCGGAAGCCCGTCGCGCTGTCGCGGCGGGCTTTCGCCGTTCTTGACCGCAAATCCCATGTAGGAGATGGCCGTGCTCCTGATCTGCCCGAAGTCGAGTCGGCGGCTCAACTCCCCGTAACTGAGCCGTGTTCCGCCGGCCCGCGCGAGGTCGAGGAGCCGGAGAGGATTCTTCGACCGCGGGCCGAGCCCGACGAACTCGCCGAGCCGCAGCCCGTGCCGCTCCATGATCGGAGCCAGTTCCGCGGGACGGATACACATCGACCAGTCGTGGATGGGAGTGTCGAACATCCGGGTCATCCGCCACTCCTGCATGATCTTGATCGCGACGAGCTTGCTGGCGAACGTGCGGTTGATGGTGTCGAACAGGTAGAGGCCACCGGGTTTCAGCGCGCGGGACGTCTCGGCGATCACACCGTCGAGATCCGACACGTGCTCGAGGACGTCGCAGCAGTAGACGACGTCGAACGCGGCATCCGGCACCGGCAGTTGCTCGCCCGACCCGATGCGGTACTCGATGTCGAGTGCCGAGCCGGCTGCGTGACGCCGCGCGGTGTCCACCGACACCGGGGACGGATCGATGCCCGTCACCCGGAACCCGATGCGGGTGAACTCCTCCGCGAGGAACCCGCCGCCCGACCCGACGTCGAGGGCGCGGAGTCCGCGATGATCATGACCGACCGTCTCGCCGAGCACCTTGCGGAAGTAGGCGAATCGTCCCGGCGTCAGGCTTCCGTGCAGCAGGTTGAGTGGGTTCTCTTCCTCCCACCACGACTCCCCCACGCGGTTGTAGACGTCGTTGTCGATGACCAAGCGGACCACCCCTTCTCTGCCGAGAGCACAGCGACGACCTCCAGCCTTCTCCTGCGCGTCGGTCACTTCAAGGCCGGTGCCCGTACGCGATGCTCAGGAGATGACATTCAGGATCTCGCACGTCTTCCTGCTGCTGGGCGGGTTCGTCGCGGGAATTGCGTTGACGTCCACCACGTCCAGTGATTTCGCGTTCGTGGTCGGCGGCGACCGCCTGGACGCGTTGTATGCCGGTCCGGCCGCAGGCGCCTCCCTCGCCGCGATCGTCGGCGTCCTGGTGGCAGCGCTGGTGCGTGCCCGCCGGATCCTGTCGACGCTGTCGTTCGCCGGTCTCGCGCTGCTGGGTGTCGCTCCGGCGACGGGGCCGTGGGACTTCGAGGTGTATCTCGGCGGAGTCGGTGCGGGCCTTCTGCTCGGCGGACTCGTCGGACTGTGCGCCACCGCCGACCGGGCGTGGTTGCAGACCGCACTCGCGGCGGGGGTTCTCACCGGATTCCTCCTCGCCGGCCCGATCGACCACTTCTGGACGTCGGCTCCCCGGCGTTACGCGGACTACCTTCCGGAACCCCTGTTCGAGCCGGTGACGCTGACCCTCCTCGCGCTCACGGCCGTGGTTCTGGCCGTCACACTCGCGTTCGGCGACCTCGGTGAGCGGACGGAGGTCGCAGTGAGCGGGCGCGCCCTCGTCGTCGGGATCGTTCTGCCGCTGATCGGGCTGGTGCTGTACTGGTGGTTCGTCCGTCGTGTCTGGAACGTGGGCGCCGACGGTGCGATGCAGGGCCGGTGGATGTTCGGACTCGTCCTCGTCGCGGTGGTGATCGCCGCCTCGCTGTGGCTGGAGGGCCGCACCGGGATCGTGTTGCTCGCCGCGATGGCGTTCGTCGCCGCGGGGGACATCGGCGTGGCGGCGTTCCCGGACTCCTGGCCGTGGCTGCTGGTGGCCGCGGCGCTCGTGCTGACGGGTGCCGTGCTCGGCAGGCGCTTCCCTCAGCCGGTGTCCGGCATCGCGGCGCTCGCAGTCGTGGCCGCGTCGGCGTTGTTCGAGAACCCACCGTGGGACACCGTGCATTTCGGTGCGACGTGGCTCCTCCTGCCGCTCGCGGCCTCGTACGCGGTCGCGTCGAGTCTGCCGTCGAGCGAACCGGTCTCCGCGACGTCGCTGGCGGCCCCGGCCGCGCTGGCGGTCCCGCTGATCGCCGACTACGGGTGGACGGCGTACGCGCCGCTCGTCGGATCCGAGAGCACGCTGGGGCCGGACTCGTGGGCGTGGACATCGACCGGACTGTCCGTGGCTGCCGTGGTCGCGTGCGGTGGCGCCGCCGCCTACCTCGGACAACGTCCCTCCTGAGCTCATTGCACGATACACATGTTGTGCACCATGCATACGCTGTGTATGGTGCACAAATTGTGTTTCGCAGAGTTGAGGAGATTCGTGTGGACAGTCCGACGCCCGCCGTCCGCCCGGGCGGCCTCGTCGCCGTGCTGGCATTCACCGGCATCGTCGCCGCACTCATGCAGACCCTCGTGGTGCCGCTGATCGGCGACCTCCCCCGACTGCTCGACACGACCGCCTCCAACGCGTCCTGGGTGATCACCGCGACGCTGCTCGCCGGCGCCGTGGCGACACCGGTCACCGGACGTCTCGGCGACCTTTACGGCAAGCGGCGAATGATGTTGATCTGCACCGTGCCGCTCGTCCTCGGCTCGGTGGTCTGTGCACTCGCGACGTCCCTGGCCCCGATGGTGATCGGCCGAGGGCTGCAGGGCATCGGCGTGGGCATGATTCCGCTGGGAATCAGCGCACTGCGGGACCTGCTGCCACCCGAGCGCCTGCACTCCTCCATCGCCTTGATGAGCTCGTCGATGGGCATCGGCGGTGCCCTCGGTCTGCCGCTCGCCGCAACGGTCGCCGAGAATTCGAGCTGGCGCGCGCTGTTCTGGGGCGCCGCCGGGCTCAGCGCGCTGATCGCCGTGCTGCTCTGGTTCTTCGTGCCTGCCACGCCCGTCCACGGACCCGCGGCCCGCTTCGATCCCATCGGGGCAGTCGGACTGGGAGTCGGACTGGTGTCCCTCCTGCTGGCCGTATCCAAGGGCGCCGACTGGGGCTGGACGAGCAGTACCACCCTCGGCCTGTTCGCGACCACGGTCATCGCGTTGACGGCCTGGGGCTGGTGGGAACTCCGCACTCCCGAACCACTGGTCGATCTGCGGGTGATCGCCGGCCGTCAGGTGCTGCTGACCAACGCCGCGTCCGTCGTGGTCGGCTTCGCCATGTACGCCCAGTCCCTGATCGTTCCGCAGCTCCTGCAGTTGCCGACGTCGACGGGATACGGCCTGGGACAGTCGATGCTGGCCATGGGCCTGTGGATGGCCCCCTCGGGCCTGATGATGATGGCAGTGTCCCCCTTCGGGGCCCGCTTGTCGTCCACCCGCGGACCGAAGGTCACGCTGCTCGTCGGAAGCCTCGTCATCGCGCTCGGCTACGGGTCGTCGATGTTCCTGATGGGGTCGACGTGGGGCCTGGTCGTGGTGACCTGCATCTGCGGCTCGGGAGTCGGACTGGCCTACGGCGCGATGCCCGCACTGGTGATGAGCGCCGTGCCGCAATCCGCCACCGCGTCCGCCAACAGCGTCAATTCCCTGATGCGCTCGGTCGGTACCGCGGTGTCCGCGGCCGTCGTCGGAGTGGTCCTGGCCCAGATGAGCGTCCAGGTCGCCGGCCACACCCTGCCCACCGAGGGCGGCTTCCGAACAGGCCTGTTGATCGGTTGCGGTGTCGCACTCGCCGCCGCGGCCATCACGCTGGCCATCCCCACCCGCCGCGCCACCCCCGCGGCGCCGAATTCGATCACCCCCGAACCGCTCGCCCCGTCGAAGGTGTAGACCGTTGCCGGTTGCCTACTTGTGGAGGGCGTACCCCGCCACGGGGTTGCCGTTGATGTAGACGGTGCCCTCGTAGGTCCCGTCGGGCCTCGGGGTGATCCGGTCGGTCAGGAAAGGCAACCCGGAGGGGCTGTAGTCGGTGACGAGGGAACCGCTCGCTTCCGGAGTGGTCATGCCGAAGATGTACGGGAAGAACACCCCGAAGTTGTCCATGACCCACCCGGGTCCGAACGTCTTGCCCTTCCAGATCAGGTCGCCACCGAGAACGTTGGTGGTGCCGAGGTATGTCCCGGCAGGCAACGGGACCGGCATCGGCGCGGGTAGCGGCGGCGGCATGGGTGCCGGCACCGGGTCTGCTGCGGCCGTCCCCGCGGCGAAGAAAGACAGGCCGGCCACCGCGACGGCCCCGACCGCGACCTTGCGCATGATGTCCATGAGTTCTCCGTATATCGAGGTGCGTGGCGGAAAGTGTCGCACGGACAGGGCCGTCACAGGGCGAGTGTGAAGAAGATGCTGTTCGGATCGTTGCCGTAGTCCCCGAACGGGGGGCATTCGGTGAAGCCGTACTCGGAGTACAGACGCCTGGCCGGGGCGAAGAAGTCCTCGGTGCCGGTCTCGAGGTTGAGCCGGACGTACCCGCGTGCCCGCGCCTCGTCGACCAGGTGCGCGAGGAGCCGGATGGCTACTCCCCGCCCGCGCGCCTCGGTGGCCGTCCGCATCGATTTGATCTCGCCTTCGGCCGGCGAGAGCTCACGCAGAGCCACGGTGCCCAGCACGGCCTCCTCGTCCCACAGCGTCCACACGGTGACCGACGGGTCCTGCAAACCGGGCAGGTCGAGGGCGTGCACGCTTTCGGGCGGCGACGTCGCACGCATGTCCGCCAGGTGCTCGGCCAGCAGTCCGTGCACGGCCGCGCGGGACAGGTCGTCGACTTCGATGTACACGTGCTCGAGTATGCCGAAGCCGGCGCGAGAAATCGCAACGGGCACCGCACCGGCCCGGACCGCGGCGCACCATGGGGAGATGACCGAGACAGTTCTACGCCTGAGCACCCGCCAGGGGCGGTGGGTGGTCACCGCCACCGTTCTCGGCTCGAGCCTCGCGCTACTGGACGGCACGGTGGTGAACATCGCCCTGCCGCACATCGGCGAGGACCTCGGGTCGGATGTCGCGGGAATGCAGTGGGTACTGAGCGGCTACACCCTCGCCCTGGCGTCGCTGATCCTGCTGGGCGGGGCACTCGGGGACCGTTGGGGCAGACGCCGCGTCTTCGTCTGGGGGACGGTCTGGTTCGCGGTGGCGTCACTCCTGTGCGGCATCGCACCCGACATCACGATGCTCGTGATCGCGCGGATCCTGCAGGGTGTCGGCGCCGCGATGCTGACCCCCGGCAGCCTCGCATTGATCTCGGCGTCCATCCACGAGGACGACCGGGGTGCCGCGATCGGACTGTGGTCGGGACTCGGCGGGGTGGCCGGGGCGATCGGACCGCTACTGGGCGGCTGGCTGGTGGAAGTGGCCGGCTGGCGGTCGGTGTTCCTGATCAATCTTCCGCTCGCCGTCGTCGTCGTGTGGGCGTCGATGCGGCACGTCCCCGAGAGCCGGGACCCGCATCCGTCCGATCACCTCGACGTGCTCGGGTCGGTGTGCGCAGTGATCGGTCTCGGCGCGCTCACCTACGGTCTGATCGAGATGAACCTGATCGCCGGGGTGGTCGGAGCCGTCGCGCTGATCGCGTTCGTCGTGGTGGAACGGCGCTCACCGAACGCGCTGGTGCCGCCGAGCCTGTTCGCGTCGCGCATGTTCGTGGCGGCGAACCTGGTGACGCTCGCCGTGTACGCCGCACTCGGAGGCGTCTTCTTCCTGCTGGTCCTGCAGTTGCAGTTGGTGGCCGGATACTCGCCGATCGAAGCCGGGGTCGCCACCATCCCGATCACGCTGGCGATGCTCGCCTTCTCCTCCCGCGCCGGCGGCTACGCCCAGACCCACGGCCCCCGACTGCCGATGACCGTCGGGCCCGCACTGGCCGCGGTCGGCCTGCTGTTGATGACACGGATCGGGCCGGGTGCGAACTATTGGACGGTCGTACTGCCCGGCGTCGTCGTCTTCGGCCTGGGACTGTCCGCCATGGTCGCGCCGCTGACCGCCGCCGTGCTCGGGTCGGTCCCGGTGGAGCAGTCCGGCATCGCCTCCGGAGTGAACAACGCCGTCGCGCGCACCAGCCAGCTGCTGGCGGTGGCCGCACTCCCCGGGATCGCCGGCATCGACGCCGAAAGCATGATCGACCCCGACAGCTTCTCGCACGGCTTCCGCATCGCGATGTACATCTGCATCGCACTGCTCCTGGTCGGGGCGACCATCGCCGCAGCCCTGATCCGGGCGCCCGCCCCGCCCGCTCCCACCCCGCTTGGTCCCGTCCCGGATTCGGTTGCCTGCAAACCACATTGCGACGTCACCGGTCCGGCCGTGCAACCGACCCTCGCCCGGTCGAGTCCCGCTCCGCCGCACGAGTGACGCGCCCGCAGGCCGCCTCGGCGCGCGCTTTCGTATCCTGGTCGGGTGGCGATTTCCGGTACCGACCCCGCGAGCGTCCGGGTCGACAGCTGGACCTGGGCGATCCGGCTGTTCAAGACGCGCTCCGCGGCGGCGGCCGCCTGCAGGTCGGGGCACGTGCGGGTCAACGGCACCACCGCCAAACCCGCGCAGCCGGTCAAGGCCGGTGACGAGGTCCGCATCCGCGCGGCGGGTGTCGAACGCATCGTCGAGGTCGTCCGGCCCATCACCAAACGAGTAGGCGCGGTGGTGGCGGTCGAGTGCTATGCCGACAACACTCCACCGCCCCCACCACGCGAAGTCCTCGCGTCGATACCGCAGCGCGATCGCGGCGCGGGCAGGCCCACCAAACGCGAACGCCGCGAGATCGACCGGTTGCGGGGGCTCTGACCGCTCAGGCCGGGGTGTGACTGAGGATGCGCAGGGCGGCCGGCACCGCCTCGATGGTGACCGGCAGCGGACCGACCCGGTCGCCGTCCGCGTAGGCCGTGATGCCGTCGCACTGCAACCGCACCCTCCGCGAGCGGTAGGTCTGCACGTCGGGGAGATCCACGTGAGTGCCCTTGTAGACCCGGGGGAACAGCCGGACCAGCCGCGACCGGCGCCCGTAGTCGACGACCGTGACGTCGAGCAGGCCGTCGGTCTTGTCGGCGCCCGGACAGATCTGCATGCCGCCGCCGTAGGAGCGTCCGTTGCCCACCGCCACGAGGGTGGCGTCCACCTGGAACGACTCCTCGTCCAGTTCGATGGTGTAGTGCAGCGGGCGGAGCTGCGTCAGTTCCGCGAGCATCGCGAGGTTGTACCGCATCGGGCCTTTCGGCCAGGACATCCGGTTGGCGCGGTCCGTGACGAGCGAGTCGAATCCGCTCGCGACGATCGTGCCCGCCCACACCACCGCGCCGTCCGTGAGCGTGATCCTGGCGAGGTCGGACTCCTGTACCTCCCCGTCGGCGATGACGTCGGCCGCGGCGACGGGATCGCCGACGGGGATACCGAATTCGCGCGCATGGTCGTTGCCGGTGCCGGCCGGGATCAGCCCGACCGGGGTCCCGGACTGCGCGGCCGCCTGCAACCCGATGCTGATGGCGCCGTCCCCGCCGACGACGACGAGCGCGTCGGTGCCGTCGTCGATCGCCCGGCGGGCCAGCATGCGCGCGTGATCGGCGTCCGTCCCGATGATCTCGGTGACGGCGACCCCGCGCTCCCGCAGACGCGCCACCCCCTTCCGTCCCGCGACGGGTGCGTGCCCGTGCCCGGCGAGCGGGTTGACGAGGACGGTGACCTTCTCGATCACCTGCTGCGTGCTCACGGAATCAGCTTGCCGGGGTTGAGGATTCCCGCCGGATCGACCGTATCCTTGACCGCCCGCAGAATCGCGACGCCCAGGTCGCCGATCTCGTCCCGCATCCACGGCCGGTGGTCGACTCCGACCGCATGGTGGTGCGTGATGGTTCCGCCGGCGGCGACGATCGCATCACCGGCGGCGGTCTTGGCCTTCTGCCACTGTTCGATCGGGTCTTCCGCTTGCGCGGACACGACGGTGAAATACAGCGAGGCGCCGGTCGGGTACGTGTGTGAGATATGGCAGAGGACGAGCGGCGGGGTGCCCTGCCCGGACAGCGATTCCGTCAGTGCGGCGGTCACGGCCGTGCGGAGCGCAGCGAGGTTGCCCCAGGTGGTCGCGGTTTCCAGTGTCTCGCACAGCGCTCCCGCGTCGAGCAGCGAGTCGCGCAGGTACGGTGCGTCGAAACGGCCGTGCTCCCAACCGTTTCCGGGCCCCTCCCCCAGGGACGTGCCGCCGTGTGCCACCAGCACGGCGCGAGCCTCCGCCGTCCGCTCCGCGGTGTGCTCGGCGGTGCCCTCGAACGTCGTGATCGCCAGGCAGCCGCCGGTGACGGTCTCCTCCCCGATCTTGTCGGTGGTCGCGAGGTTCACCGCAGTCTCCGCCTCGTCGGACAGTCGCAGCACGGTCGGGACCGCACCTTCCTGCCGCAGCGCACGCAGGGCGGCCGCGCCGGTCTCGAAGTCGGGGAAACTCCACCCTTCCCGGACGGTGGTGCCGGGGACCGCGTGCACCCGCACCCGCACCCGGGTGATGACGCCGAGCGTTCCCTCCGACCCGACGAACAGTTCGCCGAGCTCCGGACCCGCCGCGGAGGCCGGGGCGCGCCCCGTGTCGAGAGTCCCGGTGGGGGTCACCACCCGCAGTCCCTGCACCATGTCCTCGAACCGCCCGTACCCCGCGGACGCCTGCCCCGACGACCGGGTGGCCGCGAAGCCGCCGATTGTCGCGAACATGAAACTCTGCGGGAAGTGCCCGAGCGAGAAGCCGTGCGCGCCGAGCAGTTCCTCGGCGCGCGGACCCGTCACGCCCGCCCCGAGCGTCGCGATGCCGGAGTCGGTGTCGAGGTCGATCAGCGCGTCGAACCGGCGCAGGTCCAGCGAGACGACGGCGTCGAATCGGTCGCGCACGGGGTCGAGTCCGCCGACCACGCTCGTTCCGCCGCCGAACGGCACCACGGCGATGCCGTTGCCGGCGCAGTACCGGAGCACGTCGGCGACCTCGTCGTCCGTACCGGGAGTGATCACGGCGTCGGGCGCGTTCTGTGGTTCGGTGCTGCGGCGACGCAGCAGGTCGAGCGTGCTCTTGCCGCCGGAACGCAGCAGCCGGTCGGAGTGCGCGGTGCTGCAGAACTGCTCTCCGACGATGCCCGCGAGCGCGGCGACCTGCTGGTCGGACAGTGCGCTCGGAGCCAGGACGACGTCGTCGGCCGCTCGGTCGGACGGCTCCCTGATCGTGACGCCGAGGGCCTGCTGCAGCAGTCCCTTGATGCCGTCCGAGAGGACCTTGTGCTTTTCCGGCGCGCCCCAGGCGTCCCACTGCATCGGGGGTGCCGTCAGGACGGCGTGATCTGCCGATCGCTCATTGCTCATGCGTTATAGTGTTACACATCATGTAAGAGTGTAACTAGCCCTTTCAGCGACCGCCCCGCTCCCGCCACACCTGACGGATGGGCCGCAGCACCAACCCCATCTGCCTCCGCGTCTTCCCACGCGTCACCAGAACACCCGTGATCGCCACGATCCAGACCGGGTACTGCACGAGCCAGGCCACCCGGAACGCGTCGAACGAATACCCGCCCATCGCGTCGAGGATCAGACCCATCGCCTGGATGACCAGCAACGACGCCAGGAAGCCGCCGATGTTGACCATCCCCTGCGCCGTTCCCATGCTGGTACTGGGGTTGAACATGCGGGCGTAGTCGAAGCCGATCATCGAACCGGGGCCGCCCACCGAGATCACCATCACGAGCACGATCAGCAACCAGATCGGCGCCGGACCGGGCAGCGACAGGACGACGGTCCAGATCGCCGCGTTGCTGATCATGATCGCCAGCACCAGATAGGAGCGGCGCATCGGGAAGCGGCCGCTGAGGATGCCGATGATCGGGCCGGCCACGATCGCCGAGATCACCGACAGGGTCAGCAGCGAACCGGCCTCCGCCGGCGACAACCCCTGCGCCGACCTCAGGTACGGCACACCCCACAGCAGGGCGAATGTGGTCATCGAGAACTGCGTGCCCATGTGGGTGAAGAACCCGAGCCGGGTGCCGGGACGACCCCACACGGCGCGGATCTGCTTGCCCACCTCCCGCAGTCCGGCGGGCGCGGCCACCACCTCCAGACCGGGAGGGGCATTGCGGATGACGGAGACGGCCAGCACGAAGGACAGCAACCCGAGCGACGCCGCGCTGCCGTACGCGAAACTCCAGCCCGGCCCGTTCAGCAACAGCATCAACGGCAACGCCGACAGGATCTGACCGATCTGACCGAAGATGCCGGTCAACTGCGACACGAGCGGGACCCGCCGCGGCGCGAACCACTGCGGTACCAGGCGCAGCACGGAGATGAAGGTCATCGCGTCGCCGACGCCGACGAGAACGCGCGCGGCGACCGCCAGCGGCAGCGATTCGGTGAGCGCGAGGAGCATCTGCGCCGACGCCATGATGAGGGCGCCCGCGGAAATCATGATCCGCGACCCGTACCGGTCGAGGAGCACACCGGCAGGGATCTGCATCCCCGCGTACACCACGATCTGGAGTACGACGAAACCCGACAACACACTCGGACTGATCGAAAATCGTTCCGTCGCCGCGAGGCCCGACACACCGAACGAGGTTCGATGCAGGACGGCGACGATATAAGCGACAACCCCGACGCCCCACACCAACCACACTCTGCTCATCGCAGATCAAACTACCCCCCAGCAGGTATTACCCGCCGGGTGAAGTCACTCGCGGCCCAGCGACACCCAGGTCGGATCGGCCGTGCGCTCACCGACGGTGAGATCCGCGAGCAGGTCCAGACGCGCGATCTGCCCCTCGGTCAGCGTGAGCGCGAGCGCGCCGGCGTTCTCCGTGACGCGCGCCGCGAACCGGGTGCCGGGAATCGACACGGACGGCAATCCGAACTCGCGGCCCTTCGCGTCCAGCCACGCCAGCGACACCTGGGCGGGCGTCGCGTCGAGTTCGGCGGCGACCTCGCGGACGACGTCGAGCACCTTCAGGTTCGCGGGCAGCGCTTCGTCCCCGAAACGCGGGAACCGGCGGCGCAGATCCTTGTCGCCCAGCGTGGCCGGGTCGTACGTTCCGGTGAGGAAGCCCCGGCCCACCGGGGAGTACGGGACGAAGCCGATGCCCAGCTCCGCTGCCGCGGGAACCACGTGCTTCTCGACGTCGCGACTCCAGATGCTCCACTCGCTCTGGATCGCGGCGATGGGGTGCACGCGCGACGCGCGACGCAACTCGTCGCCGGTCGCCTCCGACAGTCCGATGTTGCGGACCTTTCCGGCCTTCACCTGTTCCGCGATCGCGCCGATGGTGTCCTCGATGGGCACCTCGGGGTCGACGCGGTGCAGGTAGTACAGATCGACGGCGTCGACACCGAGCCGGGTCAGCGATTCGTCGAGGGCCTGCGCCACGTACTCGGGCTTGCCGTTGATGCTGCGCCTGCCGTTCGCGATGTTGCCGACGAGACCGAACTTGGTGGCCAGCTGCACCTCGTCGCGGCGTTCCTTCAGCACCGTGCCCACTGCGACCTCACTCGCGCCGTCGCCGTACACGTTGGCCGTGTCGATGAACGTCACTCCGATGTCGATGGCGTGGTGGAGGGTCGCGAGCGCCTCCGCGGCATCGACGGGGCCGTACACGGGGGCGACGGACATGGCGCCGTAGCCCTGCGCGCTGACGGTGAGGCCTTCGGACAACTGCACGGTGGGGATGTTGGTCATGCGCCCCATCCTTCCCGAGCACCCCGACAGGTGCATCGTTTGGAATCGCGCTGATCGTGACCCGGCTGCCTCTACCCTGAAGACATGGCATTCGACTGGTTCGAACTCGCCCGCATCGCCCACCGCGAGTTCGGTGCACGGGTCGCCGCGATCACCGACTGGTCCGCGCCGACCCCGGACCACGAATGGGACGTCACCCAGCTGGTGCGGCACGTCATCGAGGAACAGCAGTGGGTTCCCCCACTGCTCGCCGGGAAGACGGTCGGCGAAGCGACCCCGGACATCGAGCCCCTGCACGGCGACATGCGGTCGGAATGGGAGCGGTATTCGGACGCGGCCATCCACGCGTGGTCGTCGACCGACCCGCACACGCAGGTGCACCTGTCCTACGGCACGGTGCCGCTCGAGCCGTACCTGCGGCAGCAGATCGCCGACGTCACCATCCACGCATGGGACCTCGCCAAGGCCACCGGATCCGACGACACACTCGACCCGCAGCTCGTCGCCGGCGTCTGGTCGGATCTCGACGGCCAACGCGAGATGCTCTCCGAGAGCGGGCTGTTCGCCGACCCCGTCGACGTTCCCGACGACGCGCCGCTTCAGGATCGCCTGATCGCCCTGACCGGTCGCGATCCCCGGCAACGCATTTAACCAACCGCCACCGAGGGTCCCGCCTACGCTGGGATACATGAGTACCCCGGATCCCAAACCCCGCAGCCGCGACGTCACCGACGGACTGGAGAAGACCGCAGCGCGCGGAATGCTCCGTGCGGTGGGCATGGGCGACGACGACTGGGGGAAATCCCAGATCGGCGTGGCGTCGTCCTGGAACGAGATCACCCCCTGCAACCTGTCGCTCGACCGGCTCGCGAAGGCCGTCAAGGACGGCGTGCACGCCGCCGGCGGATATCCCCTCGAGTTCGGCACCATCTCCGTATCCGACGGCATCTCGATGGGACACGAGGGCATGCACTTCTCCCTCGTCTCCCGTGAGGTGATCGCCGACAGTGTGGAAACGGTGATGCAGGCCGAACGCCTCGACGGGTCGGTGCTGCTCGCCGGTTGCGACAAGTCGCTGCCCGGCATGCTGATGGCCGCGGCCCGCCTCGACCTCGCGAGCGTGTTCCTCTACGCCGGTTCGATCCTGCCGGGTATCGCAAAAATGTCGGACGGCACCGAACGCGACGTCACCATCATCGACGCATTCGAGGCGGTCGGCGCCTGTTCGCGCGGACTGATGAGCCGTGAGGACGTCGACGCCATCGAGCGAGCCATCTGTCCCGGCGAGGGCGCGTGCGGCGGAATGTACACCGCGAACACGATGGCCAGCGCCGCCGAGGCGCTCGGCATGTCGCTGCCCGGCAGCGCGTCCCCGCCCGCTACCGACCGTCGACGCGACGGATTCGCGAGGCGCAGCGGTGAAGCCGTCGTCGAACTGCTCCGCCGCGGCATCACCGCCAGGGACATCCTCACCAAGGAGGCGTTCGAGAACGCCATCGCCGTGGTCATGGCGTTCGGTGGTTCCACCAACGCCGTCCTGCATCTGCTGGCCATCGCGAGCGAAGCCGATGTGGAACTGACCCTCGACGACTTCTCCCGCGTCGGCGCCCGCGTCCCGCACCTCGCGGACGTCAAACCGTTCGGCAAGCACGTGATGAAGGACGTCGACCACATCGGCGGCGTACCCGTCATCATGAAGGCCCTCCTCGACGCCGGGATGCTGCACGGCGACTGCCTCACCGTCACCGGGAAGACCATGGCCGAGAACTTGTCGGCCATCGCCCCTCCCGACCCGGACGGCAAGGTGCTCCGCGCGATGAGCTCGCCCATCCACCCGACCGGCGGAATCACGATCCTCAAGGGTTCCCTCGCCCCGGGCGGCGCGGTGGTCAAGTCGGCGGGGTTCGATTCCGACGTCTTCACCGGCACCGCCCGCGTCTTCGAACGGGAACGCGCCGCGATGGATGCCCTCGAGGACGGCACGATCACCAATGGTGACGTTGTCGTCATCCGCTACGAGGGCCCCAAGGGCGGTCCCGGCATGCGCGAGATGCTCGCGATCACCGGCGCGATCAAGGGCGCCGGGCTGGGCAAGGACGTACTCCTGCTCACCGATGGCCGATTCTCCGGCGGCACCACCGGCCTGTGCGTCGGCCATGTGGCGCCGGAGGCCGTCGACGGCGGACCCATCGCGTTCGTCCGCGACGGCGACCAGATCCGCTTGGACGTCGGCACGGGCACGCTGGAACTGCTCGTCGACGAAGAGGAACTCGCCGGCCGCAAGAACGGGTGGGAGCCTCTGCCCCCTCGCTACACCCGCGGGGTCCTGGCCAAGTACACGAAGCTCGTCGGTTCCGCCTCGGGCGGCGCCGTCTGCGGGTAGGCGCTTCGCGCCCGTGCGTGGTTGACGAGTCCAGAGACTCGTTAACCACGCACGGGCCCGGAGGGCCTAGATGGGCCGGAACCCGGCGCCGGGACCGCCGCTCGCGTTCATGTCGGCGATGATCGAGTTGAGGTTGGTGCCGATCTCCGGGCCGATGCACGGTGCCGCGAGGTAGGCGTTGACCATGGCCACCAGGGTGGTGCCGACGACCATCGGCGCGCCCGAGTCACCCTCGATCACGCAGGCCTGGGTCCACGTCTCCCCCGTCTGCATGAGGTCGCCGTAGACGATGCCGCAGGTGTTTCCCGTGGTACGGCCTTCCTTGCACGCCACCTGCGGGAAGGCTGCCGGTGCGCCGATGTGGGTGATGGTGACGCCGCCGACCCTGTTGACCGGAACGACCTTCGCCGGGTCGAACTGGATCACCGCGTAGTCGAGCGCAGGATTGGAGATGACGAACTCGCCGACGATGCCGCTGTCCTGACTGGCCTCGGGCACCACGTATGAGCCCGCTTCACCGCAGTGGCCCGCCGTCAGGCCGACGAGCCGGCCCGCGTTGTCGTGTCCGATGGTGGTGAGTGAGCAGACGAGTTCGTCGTTCACCACGATCCCCGAACCGCCCCCCAAGACGGCGGCCGGAGCTGCTGTCGCGGACCCCGCCGCAACGAATCCCAGAATTCCCGCTGTCGCCGCAACAACCGCCGCGAATCGTTTCAACATTTTTCGAACCTTCCCGGATGAGCCCCGACGGCCGCGTGTCTCCCCATAAGAATCCCACCCGCGCAGGACCTGCGTGGGGGAATGCCGATGTAGCGACCGTGACCCGCCCGGGTACTACTCGACGGCGCCGAGCGCCTCCAGTGCTTTGCGGGCGTCCTCGAGTTGCCGGCTCAGCTCGTCCACCCGGGCCGCCGCGAGGTTGCGTGCCGCCACGATGATCGACTCGACGGCCTCGATCGCCGTCTCCTCCCCGAGTTCCCGGACGGCGCGCTCGACGGCGTCCGGCGAGACGGGGACGGCCTTGCCGGGGCGCTTGGCTCCGTGCGCGACGGTGACGCTCCAGTCGTTGTCGGCGCCGGCGTGGATGGTGACGCTGACTCCCGCGGGCACCTTCTTGCTGGTGCGTTTGGCCGGTGCCGCGGCCGGTTTCGGGACCGCGGCGGCGGGCTGAGGCGTCGCGACGGTCTTGGCGGCGGGTGTCTTGGGGGCTGCAGTCTTGGGGGCGGGGGGCGGACCGGGTTCGATTTCCTGGTGCACGGCCGGCGCCGCGGGGGCGGCGGGCGCGGGCTTGGGGGCGGGAGTTCGTCTCATCAGAAGCTCCTCTGCTTCGAAGGGGAGCTCGTCGTCGACACCTTTGGGGCGGATCAAGACCGTATTGCCTTGCACGGAGATAACTTTCGCCGAGGCTCCGGCCTCGAGTCCGAGGCTGGGCATCGCCTCGCGCAGATACACGGTGGCCCGCTTGCCTTCCGCGATCGCGGCAGCGAGGGTCTCGAGATTCTCCGCGGTCAGGTGATCCGGTGCGGCAGCACCGGAACGTCTACGGGGCGGCATGCGCTGTCCTTTCTGGTCTGTCTCCTGGTTACGCTCGTGAGCACCGCAACTCTCGCACACCCCACCGACGGTTCCGCATCGGACGGGCTCGGACAGTGGCAGATTGAGGGACTGGACGCACCGCGACCATGCGTGCGGATCGAACGTATCGAGAGGAACGACGTGACGTCGGAAGCACCGGAGAACGGCGACGAGACCGCAACGACGACGGAGATCTCACCGAGCCTGCTCCGCGACGTCCAGGCCGATCTCGAGGAGTCGCTTCTGGGCGGGCCCCGCCGCTACACGCGGGCCGAGATCGCCGACTTCGCGGGGGTGTCCCTCGAACGGGCGGACCGCCTGTGGGTGTCGATGGGTTTCGCGGTCGACACCGATCCGGACGGCGTCATGTTCACCGAGGGGGACGCCGCCGCGTTGCGCACCATCGCGTCGCTCGTCGACCAGGGGATCATCTCACCGGAACGCGAAGTGGCGGCGGCTCGTGCTCTCGGCCAGTCGATGTCGCGGCTCGCCGAATGGCAGGTTTCATTGATCAGCACCCACATCGTCGATCAGCTCGCGGGGTCCGCGGGCAGCGACGAGCAGGCCATCCGGGAGCAGGTGCGCGAACTCACCGCCGAGATCCTTCCGGCGGTCGAGTCTCTGCAGGCGTACGTGTGGCGCAGGCACATCGCCTCGACCACCGGTCGCAACGTGGGGAACCCCGGAGAGGAGGTCGCGAGCCGGAAACTGGTCGTCGGCTTCGCGGACATCGTCGGGTACACGTCGCTGACCCGTCAGCTCGGCGCCCGGGAACTGAGCGACCTTCTGGAACGATTCGAGTCGGCGTCGACGTCGGTCATCGGCCGGCATCAGGGATGGGTGGTGAAGACGGTCGGCGACGAGGTCATGTTCGCCGTCGAGTCGCCGGCCGATGCGGCGGAGATCGCCCTGCAGCTGCGGGAGCAGGTTCTGCCGGACGAGACGGACCCCGAACTGCGGGTAGGTCTCGCGATGGGTCCGGTGCTCGTCCGCTTCGGCGACCTCTACGGCTCCGTCGTCAACACCGCGGCGCGACTCACCGGTTCGGCGCGTCCCGGCACGGTGCTGATCGACGAGGCGCTCGCCCACGAACTCGCCGACGCTCCCGGTTACTACCTCAAGCAGCTACGTCCACGACGCGTTCGAGGGATACGAAGACTCGAACAGTTCGTGTTGCGCCGAGACCGGGACGCCTAGCGACCGTCAGCTTCCGAAGGGAAGGGTTCCGGGCGGGATGGAGTATCCGCTGCTGCCGGCGGCGACGCCGCCCCAAGCACCGAGGAGCCAGTTGAGTGCATCAGTGATCATCGAGAAACCTTCCCACACCATTCATTCGATACGCGCGGCATCCGGTGCCGCGCGCACGTGCCACGGTAATGACGACGTCCGGAGCTGTCGACGTCACAATGCCTGAGCAGGCGGTATCTCGAGGAGTGCCGGCTCGGCGGGACCGGCGGCGACCTGGGCGGCGCGTGCGGCGAGGAAGTCGTCGACGATCTGCTCACACGCGACCCGTCCCAGCGGGGTCAGGGTCGCGAGCCGGGTGAAGACGAGTGGTCCGATCAGTTGCGCGAGGGCGAGGTCGTAGTCGAATGCGCCGAGTCGTTCGGCTGCCTCGGGTGTTCCGAAGACCTGGTCGAACGCCGCCCGGTACTGCTCGACGATGGTCTGCCGCAGCGTCCGCAGTTCCGGTTTGTCCGATTCGACGGCGGCCGCGCTCGAGTAGTCGTCCAACGCAGGGCCCATGCCCAGCCAGCACATGGCCGTCACGTGCATGGGTGCACTCTCGATGAGCTTCGCCTGACTGACCATCAACTCGACCAGCCGGTCGCGGAGGTCGCCGTCGGCGGGCACTGTCGGCGCGGGTGGGATCAGCCTCCCGAAGGCCGCGGCGACCAGTTCGGTGCCGTTGTCGAAGTGCCGGTAGAGCGTGGCCCGAGCCACGTTCGCCAGCTTGGTGACAGCGTCGATCGTGACGGCGTCGGTGCCGCCCTTCGCGAGAAGAGTTGTCGCGGCGTCGAGAAGTCTCGCGCGGGAGCGCTGCCTGCGGGGATCCTGCTCGGTCATCTGCACCGCCCGTTCCTGCCACTGCCCGACCTCTTGTGAACCGCCAGTCTACCAACGATACTGACAGTCTCGTTACTTTCACGGAGGGACTTCATCGTGCGCTCTCGGGACTCCGCACCACCGCAGGACACCGAACAGAGCAACACCACCGGCTGGACCCTTCGGCAGATCTGGATGCTGACGGTCGCGTGCTGCGCGGTCGCACTCGTCGTCGCGGCGATGGCGGCACTGAACACCGCGCTCCCCGACCTCGCGCGCGACACGGGCGCGACCCAGAGCCAGCTGACGTGGATCGTCGACGGCTACACCCTCACCCTGGCCGCCCTGCTGCTTCCGGCGGGCGCGCTCGGCGACCGGTACGGCCGGCGAGGGCTGCTCATGGTCGGGCTGTTGATCTTCGGCCTCGGCTCCGCCATTCCGATCCTGAACGACAGCCCCGAGTGGATCATCGGTTCCCGGGCGATAGCGGGCGTCGGCGCCGCCCTCGTGATGCCCGCAACATTGTCACTGCTCACGGCCGGTTTTCCGCCCGCACACCGAGGCCGGGCCGTGGGCATCTGGTCGGGCGTCGCGGGGTCCGGCGCAATCGCCGGCCTGCTCGTCTCCGGACTCCTGCTCGAGAAGTGGTCGTGGCACGCCATCTTCATCAGCCTCGCCGTGGTGTCCGCCCTGATCTTCGTCACGGGCTTCACCATCTCCTCCTCCCGGGAGACCGAACGCCCACCACTGGACCTGCCCGGCACCGCGCTGATCGCCGCCGCGGTCGGCTTGTTCGTCCTGGGAACCATCGAGGCGCCGCAGCGCGGCTGGCTGGATCCCGTCGTGCTCGGACTGCTCGTCGGTGGCCTCGCCGCCGCGGCCGCGTTCGCCCTCGTGGAACTGCGCAGAAAACGCCCACTGCTCGACGTCTGGCTGTTCGCCAACCGCGCCTTCGGCTCCGGGTCGATGTCGCTCCTACTGCAGTTCCTGGCGTCTCTCGGCCTCTTCTTCCTCGTCGTCCAGTACCTGCAGCTGGTGCTGAACTACTCCCCTCTGCAGTCTGCGCTCGCGCTCGCCCCCATCGCCGTGCCGGTCGTGGCGATGTCCGCGGTTATGCCGATGCTCATCCCGCACGTCGGGCTCCGGCCGCTGCTCGCGTCCGGTTCCGCACTGCTCGGCCTCGGCATCCTCCTCCTGGTGCGGCTCGATGCGCATTCGAGCTACGCGGAAGTGTGCGGCCCGCTCATCGTGGCCGCCTTCGGTATCGGACTGTGCACGGCACCCGCGACAGCGGCCATCGTGCAGAACACCCCGGACGCGAAGCAGGGTGTCGCGTCGGCCGTCAACGACACGGCGCGCGAGATCGGTTCGGCCATCGGGGTCGCCTTGGCGGGCAGCGTCCTGGCCGCGGGGTACGGCACCCACGTGCAGCCGGCGGTCGACGCCGTTCCGGAGGCCGCGAAGGAGCCGGTGTCCAGTTCCCTGGCGGCGGCACTGCAGGTCGCCGAAGTTGCCGGCCCCCAGGGCGAGCAGCTGGCGACGTTCGCGCGGGACTCGTTCCTGAAGGGTTTCGACGAGGCATCCATCGTGCTGGCCTGCGTGTTGTTCGCCGCGTCGCTGCTGCTCGCGGTGTGGGCTCCCGGACGGAAGGGCTCCGCGCCGACGACCGAATCGCCGAAAGAACTGGCCGACGTCGACTGAGCGAACATTGCCCTTGTGACCGCCGTCATTGTATCGTTCAGTATCAGTTACTGAATGTCACAGTTAGTTGACCGCCTAGTCACAGATCAAGGGGTAGTGATGACCGCATCGATAGTCGTCTCCGACCGCGAAGAGACCGCCCAGCGCTTGCTGGCGTCGTCGGCACGCAAGTCCTACGACCCGATGGTCGAGGTCGACTGGGAAGCACCGATCCCCGACGACAAGTTCGGTCTGACCCCCGAGTGGAGCACGCTCTACGGCACCGCCCTGTGGGACGAGATGACCGAAGAGCAGAAGATCGAACTCACCAAGCACGAGGCCGCCAGCGTCTCCAGCGTCGGACTGTGGTTCGAGATCCTGCTCATGCAGATGCTGCTGCGCGACGTGTACGGCCGCGACAAGCACTCGCGCCACGTCCAGTTCGCGCTCACCGAGGTGGCCGACGAATGCCGCCACTCGGTGATGTTCGCCCGCGCCGGTGAACGCCTGAACATGCCGAGCTACGGCCCGCACCCCGCGATCCACAAGCTCGGACGCATCTGGGGCGGCTTCTTCCGCGGCGCCAACGCGTACGCCAGCGTGATGGCCGCCGAGGAAATCCTCGACATGATGCAGCGCGACTTCATGAAGGACGAGCGCGTGCAGCCCGTCACCCGAACGGTGAGCAAGATCCACGTCCTCGAGGAGGCCCGCCACATCCGCTTCGCTCGCGAAGAGGTCGGACGCCGCATCGAGGGCGCCAGCTGGGCACGCCTGCAGTTCGAGCGCCTCAACACCGCGGTGGTCGTGTATTTCGTGATGAAGAGCATGATCCGCAAGGACGTGTATGCGAATGCCGGACTCGACCCGGAGCGGGCCGCCGCCGAGGCCAAGAACAACCAGCACTACAAGGACACCGTCCGTACGTCCGGTTCCAAGTTGATGCAGTTCCTCGATGGCGTCGGCCTCGTCGGCGGCCCGTCCAAGCGCCTCTACAAGAGGGTCCATCTCCTCTGAATCATGTGGGGACGTGGTCCAGGTAGGACACACCGGTCGAGGTGATCTCGAGTACGCGCGCGGACGGAATGTCGAAGAACATTCCCGCGACGCGGACTCGGCCCTCGGCCGCCGCCGCGCCGACGAGGGGATGGCGCCCGAGGGTTTGTACCTGGACCGCCACGTTCACCATGCCCAGCTGGTCGACCTCGTCGAATCCGAGCTCGGCCGCTGCTCGCGCCACCGGATGACCGCTGAGGAACGCGTTCCGGCTCGGCTGCGCGAACGTCAGCCACTGTTCGACGGCGTCGCGATCGGACCCGTCGTTCTCGGGCGGCGCACTTGCGAGCACGGCCTTCATCGCGCCACAGCCGGAGTGGCCGCACACGATCACCGAGCTGACCTCGAGTTCGTCGAGGGCGAAGGCAAGTCCCGCCTCGACGGACACGTCCTGCTTCCCGGTCGGGACGAGGTTGCCCACGTTGCGCACCGTGAACAGGTCGCCCGGCCCACTGCTGGTGATCACGTTCGGCACGATGCGTGAATCGGAGCAGGTGAGGAACAACGAGTCGGGGCGCTGCCCGTCCCGGAGGTCGTCGAGGTGCGGCTGCAGCTGAGCCGCGTTCCGCCGGTGGTACTCCGACACTCCCGCGAGGACCGGTCGGAGCGCCGCCGGTGTGCTGGTGGACTCCTCGGTGTCGGTGTGTCGCGGCTGCCAGCTCTTCCACGGGGCGAACCCGCGGGGGCTCACCACTCCGATGCCACGCCTGGGCGGCGATGCGCCGACGGCGTCCATGTCGACGGGACCGAGCGCATCGATCACGACCGTTCCGCCGTTCCGCTCGTGGTGACGCTTCCAGTCGTCGATCGCCTCGAACATGGCGTGGTCGAGGAAGTCGACCGCCAGTTCCACGGTGACGTGCGCGCCCTCGGGCACCTTCGCGAGGAGCCCGGTCAATGCCGGCATGGACAGGAAGCTGCACGACCCCTCGACGGTCACGCGCCACCGTCCGGAATCCTCGGAGCCGACAGGTTCGGCCCGCATCTTGGGGTGGATGACCCGCCACAGCAGCAGGACCACCGCGAGTGCGAGACCGATGATCACGCCCTCGAGCAGGTTCAGGAAGACCACGCCGGCCACGGTCACGCCGTACACCCACAGGTCGCCGGTGCGCCGGGCCGTCCGCAGATGAGCCATCTTGACGAGCTGGATGCCGATCACGATGAGGAGGCCGGCCAGCGCGGCCATCGGGATCTGCTCGACGAGTCCGGTGAGCAGCGCGGCGAAGACGAGGATCCACACGCCGTGCAGCACGGCGGATGCCCGGGTGCGCGCCCCGGCGGCCACGTTGGTGGAACTGCGCACGATCACACCGGTGACCGGCAGGCCGCCGATGAGACCCGAGATCATGTTGGCCGAGCCCTGACCGACGAGTTCACGGTTGAACTCCGAACGCGTGCCGCCGTGCATCTTGTCGACGGCGACCGCGGACAGCAGGCTCTCGACGCTCGCGATCAGCGCGACCGTGAGTACACCGGTGGCCACTGCGAGCCACGGGCCCTCCGGCATCGAAGGCAGTGCCACGGCGTCGAACAGGGAGCCGTCCAACGCGATTCGATCGATGTCGAGCGGGAAGACAAGGGAGAGAACGGTGGCGGCGACGACGGCGACCAGCGGGCCGGGGAGCACCTGCAGCTTGCCGGGGATCTTCTTCCAGAACAGCAGGACGGCGATGACCACCGATCCCACGAGGACGTCGCTGTACCGGGCGGACGTCAGCTGCCCGGGGAGCTGGGTGATGTTCTCGACGGTCGAGCTGTGCGAGCTACCACCGAGTAGGACGTGAATCTGCTGGAGGGCGATCGTGATTCCGATACCCGCCAGCATGGCGTGGACCACGACCGGCGCGATGGCCAGGGCCGCACGGGCAATTCTACTGAGCCCGAAGATGATTTGAAGGAATCCGGCCGCGACGGTGATCGCGCACGTGGCCTTCCAGCCGAACGTGGCGACCAATTCTGCTACCACCACGGTCAATCCGGCGGCAGGACCACTGACCTGGAGCGGTGAACCTCCGATGGAACCCGCCACCACACCGCCGACGATCGCCGCGATGAGCCCCGCCATGATCGGGGCGTCGGACGCGATCGCGATACCGAGCGACAGTGGTAGTGCGACGAGGAATACGACGAGCGACGCGGGTAGGTCGTATCGCGCGTTATCTCGTAACCTTTCGCCGAGGGTCGGTCCGGGGGCGGGTGCACCGGATGGGGGTGCTTTCTCGTTCTCGAGGATCGACATGTCGACACCTTACGGGCGGAGAACGACGAAACGCCCGAAACGGACGGGATCTTGTGGCATGTGTCACTGTGGCACTGCTTTTCGCACAGTTGAATCGAAAACTATTGGACAACAGTCCATTACATGAAGCTTAAAGTACACAAAGTTCACCGTGCCCACCCTTGCACCGTGAGACGTGCCGGTCACCGCGGGAAACGGTGACCGGCACGACCGGGCCGGCCTACACGGACGTGGGCACGACGACCAGCGCCCAGACGAACATCGGGGCCGACAGCACGATCAGACCGCAGTAGGCGAGCATCTTGCGCTGGAAGCGGCCCTTGTCCTCGACCTGTGCGTTGGCGAGCACCATCACACCGTTCGTCGAGAACGGGCTGACGTCGACCACCGTCGCGGAGAATGCCAGGGCCGCGACGAATCCCACGGCGCCCACCTCTCCCATCGCGAGCATCGGCGCGGCGAGGGGCAACGCGATGCCGAGGGTACCGATCGACGATCCGAACGCGGAGATGATCGCGACCGCGTAGCAGAGGATCAACGCGGTCAGCAACGGCGATCCGAGAGCCGACGCCGCATCGCCGAGGAAGTCGAGCGTGCCGTTCTGTGTCATGACCGCCATGTAGGTGAGCATCCCGCACACGAGCACCACGGCAGGCCATGCCACGTTGTCGATGACCTTGGGGTGCGACTTGGGCGCCATCAGGAGCAGCACCGCACTGATGCAGATCGAACTGACGCCGACGTCGATTCCGAACGCGACCGACCCGACGACGAGGAAGCCGATGCCGGCGAGCGTCGCGAACCGGTACCGGTTCATCTTCACCGGCTTCACGCCTTCGTGGATCAGCGCCTCCTCGATGACCTCGCGATCGGTGAGGGTCGCGGTGTTCCCGCCCGGGCCGTTGCCCGCAGTCACGCCACCGGACGGCCCACGTGAGGATGAGGAGCCGCCGAATCCTCCGCCGTCGGATGTCTCCGCGACGGGACGCGGAGTGCGGCGACCGATCAGGTCGAGGCCGTAGATCAGGAACAGCACGATCGCGATGGCCAGGTTGAGGACGAACGGCAGAGCGAACAGGACCAGGGGATTCGCTCCGACGCCGGTCGAGTCCATCAGTCCGTTGATGAATGCGCCGTACAGATTGATGGGTGAGAACGCGCAGGCCAGGGCGCCGTGACTGATGACCATGCCCATCAGGAACGGGTTGATCTTGTTCTTGGCCGCGAGAGGCATCGCGATGGGGGCGAGCATCCCGACCGCGAGGACGGACCCGAGGGCCATCAGCAGTCCGGACAGCAGGAACATCATCCACAGGATCGCCCACCGCCTGCCGCGCACGAGTCGGAGGGAGGCCTCGATGACGAGGTCGATGGTCCCGTTCGCCTTGGCTATGGCGAACAGCAGCGTGATGCCGCCGACGATGATGAACGTGCTGCCGGGGAAGGCGTCGATGATGTCCTCGACCGGGATCCCGGACACCCAGCCGCCGATGACGAACGCTCCGGCGAACGCGAGGATGCCCATGTTGATCGGGGTGAGGGTCGCCACTGTGAAGATCGCGATCAGAGCGACGATGGAGATTGCGTAGACCATGGTCGGCCTTTCGGGGTGAGTTCGCAGATCACACTGCGGTGAGGGGCCGAGCTTGGGCCAGAGCGTGTTTCACGGTGTCGACGGCGAGGCCGAGGGCCTGCTGATCGATACCCGTGTCGATGTCGTGCGCGTGCAGGTGCGCGACCAGTTCCTCGGTGGCGAGGTTGCCGTGGGCGCCCGGCGCGAACGGGCAGCCACCGTACCCGCCGATGGCGCTGTCGAAGTGTGTGATCCCGAGTTGCCGGTGCGCGGCGATCACGGTGCCGAGGGCCTGACCGTGCGCATTGTGGAGGTGCAGGCTCAATTCGATGTCGGGCAGGGCGTCGCGTACCGCCCCGGCCGAAGCGAGCACCTGCTCGGTGGTGGCCGTCCCGAGCGTGTCGGCCAGCCCGAGCCGGCGCACACCCATCGCGGCCATCGCGCTCGCCACCCTCACCAGCGCGGCGGGGGCGATGATGCCCTCGAACGGACAGACGAACGCGGTCGACACACCTCCGAGGAAACTCCGGCCGGGGTATTTCTGCAATGCCTCGGCAAGTCCGTGCAGCGCCTCGTCCGGGTTCCGGCCCGTGTTCGCCGTGCTGTGCCCGGCACTGGCCGACGTCACGACCTGGATCTCGTCGATACCGGTCGCGATCGCACGGTGCACTCCACGCGGGTTGAGTGCCAGAGCGCTGTACGTGACCGACGGGTCGGTGCGGGGCAGCCGGGCGATGACGTCGTCGGCGTCCGCCATCTGCGGCACACGCGTGGGCGAGACGAACGATGCCGCTTCGATGTGCTTCATACCGGCGGCGACGAGTGCGTCCGCGACGGCGATCTTGTGGTCGGTCGAGACGACCACATCCTCGTCCTGCAGTCCGTCTCGCAGCACGACATCCGTTATGGTGACTGACATTTCACTTTCCTCCGATTCAGATGACGTTGCGGGCGCGGTAGTCGTCGAGCTGATCACCCGACAGATTCAGCAATCCGCCGAGGATCTCGTCGGTGTGCTCACCCAGCTCGGGGCCGGCCCAGCGGATCTGCGTGGGTTCGCCGTCGAGCTGCGGGACCACTCCGGGGAAGCGCACCTCTTCGGGCTCCCCGTCGACGGACACCTTCAGGCTCTGCAGCATGCCGCGGGCGTTGTAGTGCTCGTCGGCGGCGATCTGCACCGCGTCGTACACCTCGCCCACGGGCACACCGGCGGCGCCGAGTTCGGCGACGACGTCGCGGGGGCGACGCACCGACGTCCACGACGAGATGGCCTCGTCGAGTTCGGCTTCCCGCCGGAATCGCTGATCCCCGTCGGCGAGTTCGGGATCGTCGGCCAGATCGCCACGCCCCACGGCCTGCATCAACCGGCCGAACACGCCACTCGAGTTGCCGGCGATCATGACGGATCCGCCGTCGCACGGATAGACGCCGCTGGGTACCACGCCGGGCAGGTTGCCCGCGGTCCGTTCGCGGACCATGCCGTACGCGTCGTAGTCGGGGACGAGGGATTCCATCGCCATGAACACCGATTCGTACAGGGCCACGTCCGCGACGCGCGGGGTCGAGTGATCACCCTGCCTTGCCTTGGCCAGCAACATCATCAGGGCGCCGATCGCGCCGTGCAGTCCGGCGAGCGTGTCGGCGATGGGGGCGGCCGCCCGGACCGATTGACGGTCCGGATAGCCGGTGACGTGCCGCAGTCCGCCGAAGGCCTCGGCGACGCCGCCGAATCCGGTGCGCTCCCGGTACGGGCCCGTCTGCCCGTAGCCGGAGATCCGGACCAGCACGATGTCGGGGTTGGCGGCCGTCAGCTGGTCGGGCCCGATTCCCCACCGCTCGAGCGTTCCGGGACGGAAGTTCTCGATGACGACATCCGACTTCGCGGCGAGGTCGAGAATGATCGCGCGGCCCTCGTCGGTCCGGAGGTCGAGGGTGACGGACCGCTTGTTGCGCGCGATGGTGCGGAACATCATCGATGTCGCGCCACGGCGGCGACGCCAGCCCCGCAGTTCGTCGCCGACGCCCGGTCGCTCGATCTTGACCACCTCGGCGCCGAAGTCGGCGAAGATGCGGCTCGCCATGGGGGCTGCGATGAAGTTGCCGAGTTCCAGCACACGGATGCCGTGCAGTGGGCCGTTCTCTGGGACCTGCATGTGAGAGTTCTCCCTCGTCGATCTGAACCGGATGACGACTGGGCTCCTAACCTGCAAATTCTCATTATTTGGCAGTTAGATTCCCGTTTGATAAGAATGACGGTAGTGGCAGCAGTCACAATTGGCAATGCCCGGAGTCCGCGCCACACGACAATGGACGACGGGACGCTGCGCAATGCAGCAGGAATTCACTGCTCGACAGGAGGAGAACACGGTGAGAGAACCACACGTCGTTGCGATCGATGGACGTTCGCCGCGCGCGGAGAAGAGCACCTGGGTCGCGCCGACGGCCGCGGTGATCGGCGCCGCGACTCTCGGCGCGGAAACCAGCGTCTGGTACGGCGCGGTGCTGCGTGCCGATTGCGATTCCATCACCCTCGGCGAGGGCAGCAACATCCAGGACGGGGTGGCCGTTCACGTCGACCCGGGATTCCCCGTCGTCGTGGGCAGGGACGTCAGTGTGGGGCACAACGCCGTCCTCCACGGCTGCACCGTGGGCGACGGCGCCCTCGTGGGCATGGGGGCCACCGTCCTCAACGGTGCGGTGATCGGCGAGCAGTCGCTGGTCGCGGCGGGCGCGCTGGTCCTCGAGGGCACGCGAATTCCGCCGCGCTCACTCGTCGCAGGCGTGCCCGCGAAGGTGCGTCGCGAACTGACCGACGACGAGGTGGCCCACAACGCCGCCAACGCCGCGGTCTACCGTCAACTGGCGCAGCAACATCGGTCGGCGGACGTCACCACGTTCGACATCGCCTGAGCGACTCAGTCGCCCGGAACGGATTTCTCGATCTGCCGCGCGGCAGCGACGACTGCGCGGCCCATCGACGCACCCAGGTTCTTCCCCATCCGCCCTTCGGGACCCGACACGCACACGGCGGCCACGATCTCGCCGTGCCGGCGGACCGGCGCACTGATGGACGCGGACCCCGGTGTCCGTTCCGAAACCGACACCCACCAACCTGATTTCACGGCTTCGGGGTCGGCCTCCCAGTCTCCGGACAACACGTGGCCGCTCGACCCCTGCGGTAGCGGGACCAACGTTCCGACGGGCAGTGCCACCCGCAGTTCGTGCTGGGAATCGACGCTCGCGGCGCAGAGACGGGATTCGCCTCGGCGAACCCACAACTGCGCGGATTCCCCTGTCTTTTCACTCAATTCGCGTAGCGCGGGAATCGCGAGGTCGCTCAACGCCGTGGTGACGAATCGCTGACCCAGATAGAAACGGCCTTCCTGATCCTTGCGCAGGAGGCCGTGCTTGACCATGTCGGTTGCCAGCCGGTACGTGGTCGAGAGGGACAGGTCGAGTTCACGGGCGAGGTCGCTCGCGCCCATCGGGCTCGACTCGACGACATCGAGGATCGCCACCGCGCGGGCGAGCACTCCGACGCCGATCTCACTCCGCGCAACCATCGCAGTCCATTTCTATTGCCCCATTGAAGTATTCAGATTGTATAGGAAAGCCGGTGCGTGCCCGCCCGCATCCGTCGATGCGGCTAGTTGTCCGGGTGTCGGTTGACGACCGGATCGGGGCCCGGTTACCTCTGTGTCAGGCATTCGCCACTCCCCCGGTGCACAGTCGCACTCCCATTCCCGGTATCCGAAAACCCTTGCAAGGAAAGGCACCATCATGACGATCGAGCAGACTCTCACCGACAAGGAACGCCTGGCAGGTCTCGACCTCGGCCAGCTCGAGCAGCTGGTCGGGCTGGTCGAATACGACGGCACCCGCGACCCGTTCCCGGTCAGCGGCTGGGACGCCGTCGTCTGGGTGGTCGGCAACGCCACCCAGACCGCCCACTACTTCCAGTCCGCGTTCGGAATGACCCTCGTCGCCTACTCCGGACCCACCACCGGCAACCGCGACCACCACAGTTTCGTCCTCGAATCCGGGGCCGTCCGCTTCGTCATCCAGGGTGCCGTCGACCCGGCCAGCCCGCTGATCGAGCACCACCGCACCCACGGCGACGGCGTCGTCGACATCGCCCTCGCCGTCCCCGACGTCGACAAGTGCATCGCCCACGCCCGCGCCCAGGGCGCCACCGTCCTCGACGAACCGCACGAGGTGACCGACGAGCACGGCACCGTCCGCCTCGCCGCGATCGCCACCTACGGCGACACCCGCCACACCCTCGTCGACCGCACCAACTACACCGGCCCCTACCTGCCCGGCTACACCGCCCGCACCTCCGGCCACACCAAACGCGACGGGGCCCCCAAGCGCCTGTTCCAGGCCCTCGACCACGTCGTCGGCAACGTCGAACTCGGCAAGATGGACCACTGGGTCGACTTCTACAACCGGGTCATGGGCTTTACGAACATGGCCGAGTTCGTCGGCGAGGACATCGCCACCGACTACTCCGCGCTCATGAGCAAGGTCGTCTCCAACGGCAACCACCGGGTCAAGTTCCCCCTCAACGAACCCGCCATCGCGAAGAAGCGGTCGCAGATCGACGAATACCTCGACTTCTACCAGGGCCCCGGCGCCCAGCACCTGGCCCTGGCCACCAACGACATCCTCACCGCCGTCGACCAGCTCACCGCCGAGGGCGTCGAATTCCTGGCCACCCCCGACTCCTACTACGAGGACCCCGAACTGCGGGCCCGGATCGGCAACGTCCGCGCCCCCATCGCCGAACTGCAGAAACGCGGCATCCTCGTCGACCGCGACGAGGACGGCTACCTGCTGCAGATCTTCACCAAACCCCTCGTCGACCGCCCCACCGTGTTCTTCGAACTCATCGAACGCCACGGCTCCCTCGGCTTCGGCATCGGCAACTTCAAAGCCCTCTTCGAAGCCATCGAACGCGAACAGGCCGCCCGCGGAAACTTCTGAGCGGGCGGCAGTGCAGCGGGCGCGATGTGGCAGGTCGGTACCCGGGATCAGCGCACCCGCGGGGTCTTCCGCGTGGTCACGGCGATGCGATTCCACGCGTTGATCGTGAGCACCAGCGAGATGAGCTGCGCCAGTTCCGTCTCCTCGAAGTGCTCCTCCGCCTCCTCGTACACCGAGTCGGGGACGAAGCCGTCGGTCAGCACGGTGATTGCCTCGGCGAGCGCGAACGCCGCACGCTCCTTGTCGGTGTACAGCCCGTGCGCCTCCTCCCACGCGCCCAGTAGGTACAGCTTCTGTTCGCTGATGCCGATCGTGCGGGCATCGGCGGTGTGCATGTCGATGCACCAGGCACAGTGGTTGATCTGGGAGCAACGGGTGAGCACGAGTTCGACCAGCTCCGGATCGAGGCCCTGCCGTGCCGCGGCGTCGAGGGCGATCATCGCCTTGTAGACGGCGGGGGCCTTGCGTGCGAGATCGACTCGGGTCTTGCGCTCTGTTGTGGTCATACGAGAACCGTAGGCGCGGAGTAGCCCATCTGCATGGTTCAATTCGTACATGGAAACGTGGGCCAATTCAGGTCTGGGCCGTGACCTCCACCTCGACCTGACCGCGTCCGGCGGCGGGCGGGCACCGAGGGTGCGCGCGAACCTGGTTTCCGCGCTGCGCGAGTCGATTCGATCGGGCCGGCTCGTCTCAGGCACCACACTCCCGCCGTCCCGCACGCTGGCCCTCGACCTCGGTATCGCCCGCAACACCGTCGCCGAGGCGTACTCCGAACTGGTGGCCGAGGGCTGGCTCACCGCCCGGCAGGGATCGGGGACCCGGGTCGCCGAGCGGGCAGGCGAGCCCGCCCGGCGTCCGCGCACCCGCTCCGCGGCCGCACCCCGACCGCCGTTGAGCCTGATGCCCGGTTCGCCCGATGTCGGGGAATTTCCGCGGGCCGCCTGGATGGCGTCGGCCCGCCGGGCGCTCACCGCGGCACCCAACGACGCCTTCGGACCGGGTGATCCGCGGGGACGCCCCGAACTCCGACACGCCCTCGCCGAATACCTTTCTCGCGCACGTGGAGTGCGCACCGATCCCGACCACATCGTGGTGAGTGCGAGCTCGGGGCACGGACTGTGGTTGCTCGCCCGCGCCGGGAGGGGGCCGATCGCCGTCGAGGGCTACGGGCTGCATCTGCATCGCGAACTTCTCGGCGACGCCGGGGTCTCCACCATCCCCCTGCAGCTCGACGCCCACGGAGCGCAGCCCCCGGATACGACAGTCAGGCCGCTGTCGGCGGCGCTATTGACCCCGGCTCATCAATTCCCCACCGGCGGGCCGCTCCATCCCAGCAGGAGAACGGCTTTCGTGGAATGGGCACGCGCGACGGGGGCGACCGTGATCGAGGACGATTACGACGGGGAGTTCCGGTACGATCGCCAACCCGTCGGCGCCCTGCAGGGTCTGGCCCCGGACGAGGTGGCGTATCTGGGCACGGTGAGCAAGACCCTCTCCCCCGCGATCCGCGTGGGATGGATGGTGCTGCCGGAACGCCTGATCGACGGTGTCCTGGCAGTCAAGGGCGGATACGAGAGATGGGTCAGCGCGACGGACCAGCTCACCCTGGCAGACTTCATCGAGCGGGGCTCATTCGACCGGCACGTCCGCAGGATGCGCACCCTCTACCGCCGCCGCCGCGACACCCTCGTCGACACCCTCGCCGCCCGCGCACCACACGTGCACGTCACCGGCATCGCGGCCGGTTTGCACGCCGTGCTCGAACTTCCCGACGGGACCGAGGCGGCCACCGTCGACCGCGCCGCGGCACTCGGTCTCGCAGTGGCGGGTCTGCGCACGTTCCGTCATCCGGGCGCTCCCGCCGACCGGCCCGACGGACTCGTCGTCGGCTACAGCACACCGTCGTCCGCGCGTTTCCCGGCCACGCTCGACGCCCTGTGCCGAGCGCTGCCCACTCCGTGAGCGGAATTTCCTATGGGACTGGTCGGAATGCGTGTCGTGCGGTTACAGTCTGATCCGTGACCGAATCCGGCGTGATCGACTCAGGTGAGCTGCTGACGCGGCGTCGCCATGTCGATTTCGCACTGGTGTGTACCTCGAGGTGTCCGATCTCCTGATCGGACCCGTCCCGGCGTGACGTTCTCCACGCCGGGTTCTTCCCGCACACCCTCGTTTTCGAAGGATTCGCACTGTCATGACCACTGCATCCGTGTCGCACCTCACGTCCGTCATCGGCGCCACCCGCGACGCCGTTTCCCAGGATTCCGCGAACGCTCACGTCGTCTTCCGTGCCTCCGCGCAGGCGCACGACGCCGTCGCGAGCACCGTCACGCTCGGCAAGTACAGCGTCGAGGTGGACGAGCCGCCGGCGCTCGGCGGAGACAACTCGGCCGCCAATCCCGTGGAGTACTACCTCGCCTCACTGCTCTCCTGCCAGGTGGTCACGTACCGCTTCTGGGCCGAGAAGCTCGGTGTCCGTGTCGACGACATCTCGGCGAGCGCCGAGGGCGACCTCGACGTGCGCGGGTTCTTCGGCTTCGACGACGCTGTCCGTGCCGGGTTCGGTGAAGTGCGCGTCGTCGTGACGCTGACCGGCCCGGAACCGCGGGAGCGCTACCTCGAACTGCAGGAAGCAGTGGATGCGCACTGCCCCGTCCTCGACCTGACCCGCAATCAGACCCCGGTCCACACCGTGGTCGAAACACGCACCGGCGACAACTGATTCACCACATCCACCTCACCGAATCTGGAGCACACCACTCGTGACCGAGAACATCGATCCCACCGTCAACTGGTCGTTCGAGACCAAGCAGATCCACGCCGGGCAGACGTCCGACGCAACCACCAAGGCGCGGGCGCTGCCGATCTACCAGACCACCTCGTACACGTTCGACAGCACCGATCACGCTGCCGCGCTGTTCGGTCTGGCCGAGCCGGGCAACATCTACACCCGCATCATGAACCCCACACAGGACGCGGTCGAGCAGCGCATCGCCGCCCTCGAAGGCGGCGTCGCCGCGCTGCTGCTGTCGTCCGGGCAGGCGGCGGAAACCTTTGCGGTGCTGAACCTCGCGGAGGTGGGCGACCACATCGTCTCCAGCCCGTACCTGTACGGCGGCACCTACAACCTTTTCCACTACACGCTGCCCAAGCTCGGCATCGAGGTCTCGTTCGTCGAGGACCCCGACGACCTCGAGCAGTGGCGCAGCGCCGTCCGCCCGAACACGAAGGCGTTCTACGGTGAGACGATCGCCAACCCGAAGAATCACATCCTGGACATCCCCGGAATCTCGAAGGTCGGCCACGACAACGGGATCCCGCTGATCGTCGACAACACGGTGGCCACACCGTACCTGCTGCAGCCGTTGAAGCACGGCGCGGACATCGTGGTGCACTCGGCCACCAAGTACCTCGGCGGTCACGGCACGGCAATCGCCGGGGTCATCGTCGACGGCGGCACGTTCGACTGGACCCAGGGGCGCCACAGCAATTTCACCACCCCGGACCCGAGCTACCACGGTGTCGTCTTCGCGGACCTCGGCGCTCCGGCCTACGCGCTGAAGGCGCGCGTGCAGTTGCTGCGCGACCTCGGTTCCGCGGTCGCCCCCTTCAACGCGTTCCTCATCGCGCAGGGCATCGAGACCCTCAGCCTGCGCGTGGAGCGGCACGTCGCCAACGCCCAGAAGGTGGCCGAGTTCCTCGAGGCGCGCCCGGAGGTGACGTCCGTGGCGTACGCGGGTCTGCCGTCCTCGCAGTGGCACGAGCGCGCACAGCAGCTCACCCCGAAGGGTCCGGGTGCGATCGTGACGTTCGAACTGGCCGGCGGTGTCGATGCCGGCAAGAAGTTCGTCAACGCGCTCACCCTGCACAGCCACGTCGCGAACATCGGCGACGTGCGCTCGCTGGTGATCCACCCGGCGTCGACGACGCACTCGCAGCTCACCCCGGAGGAGCAGCTCGCCGCCGGTGTGACTCCCGGACTGGTCCGGCTCGCCGTCGGCATCGAGGGTATCGACGACATCCTCGCCGACCTCGAGACCGGATTCGCCGCAGCCGCACTCTGATCCGATGCCGGGAGGCCGAGGCGCGCGCCTCGGCCTCCCGGCGCTTTCAGATCATGGCGCGCATCATCCCCTGCGGTTCACCGCCGAGTTGGGTGAGCGCGCTCGCATGATTGGTCGGTCCGGGCACGTGGACCGCGTGGGCCAGACCGGCGTGCGCGTCCCGCCAGAAGCGCTGCATCGGAGTCTTGTAGTGCAACGCGCCGCCGCCGGCGCGCGCGAAGATCTCGTCCACGGCACGCACCGCGCGCCAGGCCGCGGCGATCTGGGTGCGGCGTCCGATCGCACGCTCCTCGAACGTGATCTCCTTGCCCGCGTCGACCTTGTCGTAGAACCGGTCTGCGGTCTCGATGAGGGAGACCCGCGACGCATTGATCTCGGCGGCGGACTCCCCGATCGCGCTGAGCACGTAGGGATCCTCCTTGATCTTCTGCCCCGTGATGGCGACGCGGTCCTTCTGCACCGCGATGTGACAGGCCAGCGCGCCCTCGGTGATGCCGATGACGGCGGCGGTGATGCCGAGCGGGAACATGCACGAATACGGCATGTTGAACAACGGCTCCGGCCTGCCCGCCTCCTTCTGCGCACGCCCGTCCATCACCTTCGCCGCGCTCAACGTCCGGTAGCCCGGGACGAACGCACCGTCGACGATCAGGTCCTTGCTTCCGGTTCCGCGTAGTCCGATGACGTCCCACGTGTCCTCGACGATCTCATAGTCGGTGCGCGGCAGAATCACGTGCAGAGACGAGGGTGGCATCGCGATGCCACCCTCGCCGTCACCGACCATCGCCCCGAGGAAGGCCCACTGACAGTGGTCGGTTCCGGACGAGAACGACCACCGCCCCTTCAGGACGTACCCGCCGTCGACCGGTGTCGCGACACCCATGGGCGCATACGGGGACGCCATCCACGTGTCGTTGTCCTCGCCCCAGATCTCCTCCTGCACCTGTGGGTCGGCGAACGCCAGTTCCCACGGGTGCACGCCGACGATCCCGGTGACCCATCCGCTCGCACCGTCGAGTGCGGCGACTCCCATGACGGTCTCGGCGAACTCGCGGGGGTGGACCTCGTAGCCGCCGTAGAGCTTGGGCTGCAGCAATCGGATCGCCCCGGAGTCGCGCAGGAGGCCTGCGGCGGTGTCGGTGAGCCGGCAGTCCGCCTCCGACCGGACGGCCTGCCCGCGAATCTCCTCGGCGACGCCTTCGATTCTGTCGAGAACCTGACCCATCGGGACTCCCTTCCTCCGCGAGTAGAACACGTTCTAGTCAATATAGCGCCGGGGTGGCAATTCCGAGCCGATCCGCACCTCACGCTTGAAAGTTCGCCATACCTAAATCTATAGTGCGGAGATACGAATCAGCAGGTAGATCGACAGACCACGACCAGGAGCTCCGTGAGCATCGAGGCACCCCGCCCTCTCCTCCCGCGCCGCACACCCCGCAAGGGCAGCCTTCGAACGGTCGCGCTCCTCGGGCCCGCTTTCGTGGCGGCCATCGCGTACGTCGACCCCGGAAACGTGGCCGCCAACCTCACCGCGGGCGCGAAGTACGGGTACCTGCTCGTCTGGGTCCTTGTGCTCGCCAATGCCATGGCCGTGCTGGTGCAGTACCTGTCCGCGAAACTCGGGCTGGTCACCGGCAAATCACTGCCCGAGATGCTGGGGACCCGCCTGCGGACCGGGAACCGCCGCGCGTTCTGGCTGCAGGCGGAGGCGATGGCGATCGCCACCGACCTCGCCGAGGTGATCGGCGGCGCGATCGCACTCAATCTCCTGTTCGGCGTTCCACTCTTCGTCGGAGGCCTGATCACGGGCGTCGTGTCGATGGGCATCCTGTCGATCCAGAGCCGCCGCGGTCAGCGGACGTTCGAGTTCGTCGTGATGGGACTCCTGACGATCATCACCGTCGGGTTCCTCACCGGACTCGCGTTCACCGACGTGTCGGGCACGGACGCGCTCGCCGGACTCGTGCCGCGTTTCGAGGGCACCGAGACGGTGCTGCTCGCCGCGAGCATGCTCGGCGCCACCGTGATGCCGCACGCGATCTACCTGCACTCCGCCCTCGCCCGCGACCGGCACGGGAACGACCTGGAAGGACCCCGCCTCGCGCGACTGCTACGGGTGACGAAGTGGGACGTGGTCGGTGCGCTGATCGTGGCGGGCGCGGTGAACATCGGCATGTTGCTGCTCGCCGCCTCGGCCCTGCGCGGCATCCCCGGCACCGATTCGATCGACGGGGCGCACGCCGCCATCCAGAGTTCGCTCGGCCCCACCGTCGCCGTCATCTTCGCCGTCGGACTGCTGGCTTCCGGCCTGGCGTCCACGTCGATCGGCTGCGCCGCCGGCTCCGAGATCATGTACGGCCTGCTGTCGATGCGCATCCCGCTGCTGCTGCGCCGGGTGGTCACCCTGATCCCGGCGCTGGTCGTGCTGGCGGTCGGGGTGGATCCCACGTTCGCGCTCGTCCTCAGTCAGGTGGTTCTCAGCCTGTGCATCCCGTTCGCGGTGATCCCACTCGTGCGGATGACGTCGAGTCGCGACCTGATGGGCGTCCACCGCAACGCGACGGCCACCACGGTCGCCGCCTGGGTGGCGGCGTCGCTGATCGTCGTGCTCAACGTGTCGCTGCTGTGGCTGACGTTCACGGGGTCGGCCTGATCACTCGTGCCGCGGCGCACCGGACACGACGCGGTGCAGCGCCTGCAGGTCCTCGGACAGCATCCGGAACATCCAGTAGGCCCCGACGAACGCGACGACGCTGCCGACGCACAGGACGCGGAGCGCGACGATCACCCGGGGCAGGTCTTCCGGGGGAATGAACGTGGCCCCCGCGATCCCGAGCAGTGGCACGGCGGCCGCCGCGGCGAGGAAGAGCGTGCTGCGCCGCCCGAGCCGTCGCAGCATCCGGGCGTCCGAGGCACTGATCTCGCCGTGCCGCAGAAACACCGGGTAGAGGCAGCGGACGGCGTAGAAGTTCACGAAGAAGAACGGGTAGACCACCGCGATCGCTCCGCACACGAGCTGTGATGCAGTGAAGTGGACGACCGTGTTCCACGGAACCTCACTGCCGCTCACCTCCAGCGTGATCGGCACGACGAGGCCGCTGACCACCCAGAGACCGAGGCAGAGCAGTGCACACCGCTGGCCGAGCAGCAGGGTGTCCCGGCGCGCCCGGGCGAGCTGGGCGCCGGTGTAGACCCGCCTTCGGCGCAGCCCGCCGGCCACCATCGTCAGGTAGAGCACCATCGACAGCGTGCCCACGGCTCCGATGAGGAACGCGACCGTGTAGTCGATCCGGGTGATCCGCTCGAAGTTCTCCTGCGCGGCGGGCGGCAGCTTGCTGATGATCAGGGTGCTGTTGTGCTGGTAGCTGTAGAGGATCGCCAGCAGATTGGGAACTGCGATGGCCAGGAACATGATCGGGTGCGTCCACCGCCGCATCCGCAGCCGCCAGCTTCCCGGCGGCGGATCGACCAGATCGCGGGCGTGCGCGTCGAGGCAGACGTCGAGTTGCTGGGCGAGTTCGGCACCGGAGGAGAACCGATCCTTCGGTGCCGGCGCCAGCGATGTGAGCAGCACTCGCCGCAGCGCGTTCGGGCAGTCGGCGGGCAGCGAGTCGGCTGCCGGTTCGTCCGGTCCGCGCCGCCGCGCGAGCATGGCGTCGAGTGTGGTGCGGTCGCCGGGCGGGTGGGAGTGCAGTTCGGCGTCGCTGTCGTCGAAAGGTCTTCTGCCGGTCAGCAACTCCCACAGGACGACCGCGAGCGAATACAGATCGCTGCGGGTGTCGAGATCGCCGGGTGCGCCCGGCCGGTCCGGGTGGATCGCCTCGAGCTGTTCCGGCGACATGTAGGCCAGCGAGCCGCCGAAGTACGCCACCGGGCTGGCACCCGCGATGTTCCCGCTGAAACTGATGTTGAAGTCGGCGAGCTTCGGGACGCCCTCGGCCGTCAGCAGCACGTTCGCCGGTTTGACGTCGCGGTGGAGCACGCCGTGCCTGCCGGCGTAATCGAGCGCCTGCGCCAGCCGGCGGCCGAGCCAGGCCACCGTCTCGGGCCAGGTCAGCGTCGCGATCTCCTGACGAACGGCGGATTCGCTGGGCCGGATCTCGCCCCTGCCCACCAGGGCCCGGTCGATCGCATCCAGCAGCACGGCGCCGCTGCGCGAGTCCGGCGGCGTCTCACGTACCCGGCCGACCACGTCGAGCAGGGTTCCCCCCGGCACGTACTGCATGTACAGCAGTCGCAGGTCGCGGCCCGCGAGGAGTCGTTGATCGAAGACCCGGACGATGTAGTCGTGGTCGAACTGGGCCAGGGTCTGCGGCTCGGTGCCGCGGTCCTGTGAGATCTTCACCGCGACCAGTCTCTGCAGCGACCGCTGCCGGGCGAGGAACACCCGCGCGAACGCGCCCCGGCCGAGACCGGTCATGAGGTCGAAGTCGTCGATCCGCTGGCCCACCTCGAGATCGTCGAGGGTGGCTACGCTCCCCGCATACACCGTCGGGGTCTTCTCGCCGTGGTGGAGCGAGGTGCTCTGGTACTCGCCGGTGCCGAGTAGTTCGTCGAGCTGACCGGCCTGGCCCGGAAAGTTCTGGGTGTATTCGCTCGCCTCGACCGATTCCCCGCTGCGCCGCCGGATGTGGAATTCCTCGTACAGCAGGTCCGGCGGCAACGGCCACCGCCGCAGTTCGGGCAGCTCCTCACAGTATTGGGCGAGCCGCTTCGGGTGGTCGCCGCGCAGCCAGCGGTTCTCCAGGTCGACCTTGACCAGTTCGACGAGCGTGACGCGGCGGAGCGCGGGTGAGGTGGGCAGATACGCGACCAGATCGGGCGCGGACGACGAGGACTCCCAGGCACTGGCGAAGCGCGCGACGGCGTCGCCGACCGCTGTGTCCGACACCCAGGCCTGCTCGGAAGCGGCCGGTGAACCTCGCCGGGAGGGCATGAAAGCCATGGTAGCTGGCCACGCCCGGCGGACTACTGCAGTTCCGACACCGGGGTCGACGGGTCGATGGTGACGCCGATCCGCGCCAGATTGCCGTGCAGCACTTGCCAGATCGACACCTCGAGGAACTCGGCCAGCTCGTCGCTGCCGAGCGCCGGCTGCGGGTTGCTCAGCCACCGGTTGACGCTGGCATCCACGAGCCCCACCAAACCGAAGGCCAGCGACTCGGCCAGATCCGAATTGCCGGCCACCGTGTCGAGGACCGTCGCGATCAACCCCGACAGCTGGAGTGCGATCGCGGTCTTCGTTCCCGTCACCACACGCGAGCCGGTGGTGCGCCTGCTCGGCGATCCGGTGCCGAGGAATTGGTGGAGCCGTGGATATTCCACGATCCACCTCAGGTATGTCTCGACCGCGCGCGCGATCGCCTCGCCCACGGTCCCCTCCGGTGTCAACGTGGGGGCGAGGTCCGCCATCAGCCGTTCGATGATGCGACCGCGCAACTGCTCGTCGAGGTCGCCGCGATCGGTGAAGATCCGGTAGACCACCGACCGCGGCACGTCGGCGCGGTTCGCGATCTGCTGGACGCCCACGTCGGGACCGCCCTCGTTGATGGCGTCCATCGCGGCTTCGAGAATCCGGCTTCGGCGTTCCGCCTTGTGGTCCTCCCAGCGCGTGGCGCGGCCGTCGCCCTGGGGCGACGCGGCGGTTTCCACTTTGTCCGGCATCACGCACACGTTACCCATCCGACTGTTGACTGGACAGTCTGTCTCACATACTTTGGTGAGACAGGGTGTCACACACATATTTCTCCGGACTCAGGGAGCCGCAATGGGTAACAGGGTGTTCGTCGTCGGCGTCGGGATGACGAAGTTCGAGAAGCCGGGTGCACGCGAGTGGGACTACCCCGACATGGCGCGCGAGGCAGGCGGCAGGGCACTCGAGGACGCCGGGATCGAGTACGCGCTCGTGGAGCAGGCGTACGTCGGATACGTGTACGGCGAGTCCACGTCGGGACAGCGGGCGGTGTACGAACTCGGCCTCACCGGCATTCCCATCGTGAACGTCAACAACAACTGTTCGACGGGGTCGACCGCGCTCTTCCTCGCCACGCAGGCGGTCCGGAGCGGTCAGGTGGACTGCGCACTCGCGCTGGGCTTCGAGAAGATGCAGGCCGGTTCGCTCGGGTCCACGTACGACGACCGGGAACAGCCGATGATGCGCCATCTCCTCGCGCTCGCCGAACTCCAGGAGTTCGCGATGCCGCCTGCCCCGTACATGTTCGGCGCCGCAGGCAAGGAACACATGGAACGCTTCGGGACCACGGCGGAACAGTTCGCCAAGATCGGCGTGAAGAACCACCGCCACTCACAGAACAACCCGTACGCCCAGTTCCAGGACGAGTACACGCTCGACGAGATCCTCGGCTCGAAGCCGATCTACGGGCCCCTCACCAAACTGCAGTGCTCCCCCACCTCGGACGGCTCCGGTGCCGTCGTCGTCGTGAGCGAGGAGTTCGTCGACAAGCACGACCTCGCCGGGCAGGCCGTGGAGATCGTCGGCCAGTCCATGGTCACCGACCTCCCGAGCACGTTCGAGGACCGGAGCGCGATCAGCCTGGTCGGCGCGGACATGACCCGCACGGCCGCGGCCCGCGTGTACGAACAGGCGGGCATCGGACCGGACGACATCGACGTCATCGAGCTCCACGACTGCTTCTCCACCAACGAACTGCTGACCTACGAGGCGCTCGGGCTGTGCGGCGAGGGCGAGGGCGGCAAACTCGTCGACAACGACGACACCACGTACGGCGGCCGCTGGGTGGTCAACCCGTCCGGTGGTCTCATCTCCAAGGGCCACCCGCTCGGCGCCACCGGACTCGCCCAGTGCAGCGAACTCACCTGGCAACTACGCGGCACGGCCGACAAGCGGCAGGTCGACGGCGCCGCGGTCGCCCTCCAGCACAACATCGGCCTCGGTGGCGCCGTCGTCGTCACCGCCTACCGCGCGCTCTGATCCTCCTTTCTCACCATTCTTTTCACCTCGAAACACCAGGAGTACACCATGGCTTCCGTTTCCGTCGCAGCGTCCCTGCCCGCCTCCCCCGACAAGGCGTGGGACGCGCTCTCCGACCTGTCCCGCTGGGAAGAGTGGCTCACCATCCACCAGTCCTGGAAGAGCGAGATCCCCGCCCAGGTGGCACTCGGATCGAAGTTCACCGAGGTCGTCTCCGTGATGGGTATGGCCAACAAGATCGAGTGGACCGTCACCGAGGTGCAGGTCCCCGAGATGGTGAAGATCTCCGGCACCGGCATGGCCGGGGTCACCGTCGAATTCACGCTGAAGGTCGAGCCGGACGGCGCCGGATCCACGGCGATCATCGATGCGAGTTTCACCGGCACGATGATCGTCGGCCCCATCGGCAAGGCCGTCGCCAAGAACGCCAAGGCGGATCTGGAGGCCTCCCTGGCCGGGTTCGCCGACATGGTGGGCTGATCCGCATGACCACCCCCACAGTCGAATTCGATACGAGCGGCGTCGGCCAGTGGACGGATCCGCAGCGGTTCGAGGTCACCGCCGAGCGCATCGCCGACTACGCCGCGGCCACCAACGATCCCATCGAACGCCATCTCGCCGGCGAGGTCGCGCCCCCGGTGTTCGCCGTGGTCCCCGCGTTCACGTCGATGGCACCGGCGGCACTGTCCGTCGCCCCGGTCGAACTGCTCATGAAGCTCGTGCACGGGGAGCAGGATTTCCACTTCCACCGTCCGATCCGCCCCGGCGACACCCTCGTGGTCCGCGCGAAGCCGATCGGATTCGAGGGCCGGGAGAACGGCTCCACCGTCGTCGTCTACGTCGAAACCACCACGGACACCGGTGAACTGGTCAACGAGCAGTGGATGACCGCGTTCTTCCGCAAGGTCGACGCGGGAGCCGGACTCGGCGAGCAGGCACCCGCGCACCGGTTCGACGAGTCCCTACGGGGACAGGCCCCGGTCGCGTCGATCACCCAGCACATCGACGAGGACCAGACGTTCCGGTACTCCCCCGCCTCCGGTGATCCGATGCCGATCCACCTGGACGACGAGATCGCCCGGATGTCCGGACTTCCCGGAATCATCAACCACGGCCTGTGCACCATGGCGTTCACCTCGTGGGCGGCGCTCACCGAACTCGCCGACGGCAGGGTCGAACGGCTCCGCCGGCTCGCCGTGCGGTTCGCGAAACCCGTGCTGCCCGGCCAGGACATCGGCACGCAGTTCCGGCAGGTCGCCGAGCCCACGGGCGCGGCAACGCCGTACGCCTACGAGACCACCGTCGGCGACGCACTCGTCATCAAGGACGGCCTCGCCGTCATCGCGGACACCGAAACCTAGGAGCACGCACATGGGAACACTCGACGGACGGGTGGCCATCGTCACCGGCGCCGGACGCGGAATCGGCCGGGAGCACGCACTGCTCTTCGCCCGCGAGGGCGCTGCCGTGGTCGTCAACGACCTCGGCGGCGCGAACGACGGCACCGGCGAGGACGCGGGCCCAGCGCAGCAGGTCGTCGACGAGATCGTCGCCGCGGGCGGCAGGGCAGTCGCGAACACCGACAACGTCGCATCCTGGGACGGCGCCGAAGGACTCGTCGACCAAGCGGTGCGCGAGTTCGGCCGACTCGACGTCCTCGTCAACAACGCGGGCATCCTGCGGGACGCCTTCATCGCGGGCATGACCGAAAGCCAGTGGGACGCCGTCATCGCCGTGCATCTCAAGGGACACGCCGCCACCCTGCACCACGCGGCGGCGTACTGGAAGGCGCAGACCAAAGCGGGCGCGACCGTGAACGCGTCCGTGATCAACACCGCGTCCGCGTCGGGCACGTTCATGCCCAACGCGGGCCAGGGCAACTACGGCGCCGCGAAGGCGGGCATCGCCGCACTCACCCTGGTCGCCGCGGACGAACTCGAACGCTATGGCGTCCGGGTCAACGCGATCGCCCCGATCGCCCGCACCCGGCTCACGCTGGCCACCCCGGGCATGGGCGCGCTGTTCGCCGAGGAGGTGCCGGAGGGCGAGTTCGACGCGTTCAGCCCCGCCAACATCTCTCCGCTCGTCGCGCGTCTCGCCGACGCGAACTGCAAGATCACCGGCAAGGTGTTCGCCGTGCAGGGCGGGGCCATCTCCGAGCTCGCCGGCTGGCACGACGTCACGACCATCGAGAGCGACGGCCCATGGACCGTCGCCGACCTCGCCGACCGGCTCGGCTGAAGGGCCCCGACATGGCCAAGAACACGTACGAGCTCGGGCTCGGGCTCACCGAGGAACACCGGGCCCTCGCCGACTCGGTCCGCGCATTCGCCGAACGCACCATCACCGCGGATCGCGTCCGGTCCGCGGTCGAGTCCACGAGCGAGGACAAGTTCCCGCCGTTCTGGGATGCACTCGTCGGTCAGGACCTGCTGGGACTGCACATCCCCGAGGACAAGGGCGGTCACGGCGCCGGGCTCCTCACGGTGGCGGTGGCTCTCGAAGCCCTGGGGCGGACGGCCGCTCCTGGCCCGTTCGTCCCGACAGCGCTGTCCGCCGCGCTCGTGGCGGCCGCGGATTCCAAGGTCGGCATCGAGCTGATGCCGGGACTCCTCGACGGATCACACACCGCCGCAGTCGCGTTGGGCCGCCCACTCGACGCGTCGGCGCACGAGGGCGGATACCGTGTCACCGGGGTCGCCGACGCCGTCCTCGGCGGCGAACACGCCGACCTCCTGCTTCTCCCGATCACCACCGGCGACGACGTCCGCTGGGCCGTCGTCGATTCCGCGGATGTCACCGTCACGGTGCAGGACAGCATCGACGTGCTCCGCGGTTCGGCACGGATCACCGCCGACGCCGTTCAGGTGGGCTCCGACCGGATCCTCGACGGGCTCGGCGAGCAGCGTGTCCGGTCCCTCGCCACCGTCGTCCTCGGTGCCGAGGCGATCGGCGTGATGTCGTGGTGCGTGTCCACCGCATCCGAATACGCGAAGACACGGGTGCAGTTCGGGCGCCCGATCGGCCAGTTCCAGGGCGTCAAGCACAAGTGCGCCCACATGGGCATCGCACTGGAGAAGGCGCGCGCGGTGCTGTGGGACGCCGCGTCCGCCCTCGACAACGGCGACGACACCGCCGATTTCGCCGCGGACATCGCCGCCGTCGTCGTCCCCGATGCCGCAGTGCAGTGCGCACAGGACTGCATCCAGGTCCACGGCGGCATCGGATTCACCTGGGAGCACGACGCACACCTGTACTACCGCCGGGCGCTGGCCATCCGGGGGCTGCTCGGCACCCGCGAGGAGCGGGCCACTCGGGTGGCCGACCAGTCCCTCGCAGGCACCGCCCGCACCTCCGAATTGGAACTGCCGGACGACGCCGAGGCGATCCGCACCCTGGTGCGGGCGGAACTCGCCCCGCTGGTGGGCCTCGACGAGGACGACCAGTTGATCGCCCTCGGCGACGGCGGCTGGGTGCAGCCGCACCTGCCGAAGCCGTACGGGCGCAGCGCGTCCCCGCTCGAGCAGATCGTCATCGCCCAGGAGATCACGGCGGCGGGAATTCCGATGCCGCAGCTGCTGATGGGCGGCTGGGCGGTGCAGGCCGTCGTCGCCCACGGCACGGACGCGCAGAAACGGGATCTCGCCGTCCCCACGCTGCGCGGAGATCTCGTGTGGTGCCAGCTGTTCAGCGAACCCGGGGCCGGTTCCGACCTGGCGTCGCTGACCACCAAGGCGGAGAAGGTCGACGGCGGTTGGACGGTGACCGGCCAGAAGATCTGGACCACGGTGGCGCAGTTCTCCGACTGGGCGATGCTGATCGCCCGCACCGACCCGTCCAGGCCGAAACACGAGGGCATCACGTACTTCGTGCTGGACATGTCGACGCCGGGGGTGACCGTCCGGCCGCTGCGCGAGATGACCGGGTCGGCCCTGTTCAACGAGGTCTTCCTCGACGACGTGTTCATCCCAGACGAGAACGTGGTCGGGACCGTGAACGACGGGTGGAACGTGGCCCGCACGACCCTCGCGGGCGAGCGGGTGGCCCTGAGTCAGAAGATGGAGGCCTACGCCACCGACAAGGATCTGCTGCTGTTCGCCCGCGGCCGTGACCTCGGCCCGCTGGCACGCTTCCGTGTCGGCGAATTGGTGGCCGAGAGCCAGGCCATCGATCTGATCGGTTCACGGATCGTGCTGAAGCAACTGTCGGGGGCGGACGTGAGCACCACGTCGAGCGTCGGGAAACTGCTGGGCATGGGGCTCGGGCAGTCGATCGCCGAATTCGTCGTCGCCGAACTGGGGGCGGCGGGCGCCGTGAGCATTCCCGGGGAGCCGAGCGACAAGGCGATGGAGCAGCTGATCGCCGGCCGCGCCACCACCATCTACGGCGGCACCACCGAGGTGCAGCTCAACGTGATCGGGGAACGCATGCTCGGACTGCCCCGCGACGCGCAGGGGGTGTCGTGACCGGCGGGCCGCTGAGCGGGCTGACCGTCGTCGAGATCGCGAGCCTCGCGCCCGCCCCGTTCGGGTGCATGATCCTCGCCGACCTCGGCGCGGACGTGATCCGCGTCGAACGGGCCGGCGACGGCGGCAGCGGGCTGATGGCGCCGTCGGGGGTGCTCGACCGCGGACGGCGGTCGATCGCGGTGAACCTGCGGACCCCGGAGGGGCTGGGGGCCGTTCTGAGACTCGTCGAAACAGCCGACATCCTCGTCGAGGGTTTCCGGCCCGGCGTCGCGGAACGCCTGGGCATCGGCCCCGACGACTGCCTGTCCCGCAACCCCGGCCTGATCTACGGGCGGATGACCGGCTGGGGCCAGGACGGACCCCTCGCACCGCGGGCCGGGCACGACATCAACTACATCGCGCTCGCCGGCGCGCTCGAACCCATCGGGCGCGCCGGCGAGCGGCCGGTGCCGCCGCTGAACCTGTTGGGCGACTTCGGCGGTGGCGGCCTGATGCTGGCGATGGGGATCCTGGCCGCGCTGCACGAGCGTTCCCGGTCGGGCCGTGGGCAGGTGGTGGACGCGTCGATGGTCGACGGCGCGGCACTGCTGACGGCGTTCGTCCACGGCATGAACGCCGCCGGGCTGTGGCAGGAAGGTCGCGGGCAGAACGTCCTCGACGGGGCCGCCGCGTTCTACGACACCTACGCGTGCGCCGACGGTCTGCACGTGGCGGTCGGGTGCGTCGAACCGCACTTCTACGGTGAACTCCTCGACGTGCTGGGGTTGAGCGGCGAGGATCTGCCGTCGCAGTACGACCTCGATGCGGCGCCGGAACTGAAGAAGCGCCTCGCCGACGTGTTCGCGACCCGGCCGCGGGACGACTGGGCGGCCGTCTTCGCCGATTCCGACGCGTGCCTGTCGCCCGTCCTCTCGCCGTGGGAAGCGCACGAGCACCCCCACAACAAGGAACGGGAGACGTTCGTCGAGGTGGGGGGCATCCGCCAGCCCGCACCGGCACCGCGCTTCAGCCGCACCCCGGCGCCCGTTCCCCGCCCGGCCCCGCGGCCCGGGCAGGACACCGATGCGATCCTCGCGCAGGCCGGTTACGACCCGTCGGGGATCGAGCACCTGCGCTCGGCGGGTGCCGTCGAGTAGGTGACGGGGACCTATCCGCGATCGGCGTCCGGCGGGAAGCCGCCGGTCGCGATGGGTCCCCACTCGTCGATCGCGATCCGGATCAGGCTCTTGTTCTGCTTCCGCATGGCGTCCCGGTACTCGTCCCAGTCGGGATGCTCGCCGGAGATGCCGCGGAAGTACTCCACCAGCGGCTCGAGCGCGTCGGGCATGTCCAGCACCTCGGCCGTGCCGTCGATCTGCACGTAGGCGCCGTTGAACTCGTCGGAGAGCACGCACACGCTCACGGCGGGGTCGTGTCGCACGTTCGCCGCCTTGGCGCGCTGCGGGTAGGTGGCGACGACGATCCGGCCTTCCGAGTCGAGTCCCGACGTGACCGGGGAGATCTGCAGGCCGCCGGAGCGCTTCCGGGTGATCAGCACGCTGCGATGGCGCGGACGGACGAAGTCGAGCAACTCTTCCCGCGTGACACGGTCGGCGGTGGCGATGGCCATGGTGCACCTCTCCTCTGCTGCGTTGGTTCTCTCCGGTTCACCATAAGCTCCGCCACAGTCCTCAGACGTCTGAGGACTGTGCTAGCGTCGCCGAATGGCCGGACGTCACACCCTCCGCAGCGGACCGCTGGTTCCCCAGCTCGAGGAACTCCTCACCGCCCGGATCCGTGAAGGCAAATGGGCCCTCGGCAGCCGCATCCCCAGCGAGGCCGAACTGGCCACCGAACTCGGCGTCGGCCGCTCCTCCGTGCGCGAGGCCGTCCGGCTGCTCGCCCGCGACGGCCTGCTCGACGTGCGGCACGGCGTCGGCACGTTCGTCACTGAGCCACCCACGGGCGGTGCGGGACTCGAGAAGCTGCTGCGCCGCGCCCGCCTGCTCGAGGTATACGAGGTACGGCGCGCCCTCGAGATCGAGGCCGCCCGGCTCGCCGCGGAACGCGCACGCCCCGAGGATCTTCGGCGACTACGAGAGCAGCTGTCGGCCCGACACGGCAGCACCACCGAGTCGACCGCCGTCTTCGTCGCGGCCGACCTCGACTTCCACGCCTCGATCCTGGAGATCGCAGGCAACTCGATCCTGTCCGCCCTGTTCGATTCGATCCGGCCGCTGCTCGTCGAAGCGCTGGCCGAACTCGTCGACCACGAACCGGGCAGACCCGACACCAGCTGCGCACACGACGATCTGGTGCGCGCGCTGGAAGCGGGCGATGCCGAGGCGGCTGTCGCCGCCACCGCCGCCAACCTCGATCCGACCATGTCGATACTGCGGAAAGGCGAACATCAGTGACCACCCCGAACTCGGTCGTCAGCACCGAGCACGTCGACCTCGTGCGGAGCGGACGGTATCTGCTCAGCGACATCACCCTCCACATCGAACGCGGACAGCACTGGGTGCTGCTCGGTGCGAACGGTGCGGGAAAGAGCACCCTGCTGAGCATGCTCGGCGCTTTCGCGCACCCGACCCACGGCACCGTCCACGTCCTCGGCCATCAGCTGGGCCGGGTCGACATGCGTGAGTTGCGCGCCCACATCGGGCACGTGAACCCGCGACACCGGATCGACGCGCCGCTGACGGTGCGCGACGTCGTGCTGACCGGTCTCACCAACACACCCGAATTCGTGCCGAGGTGGTCACCGACCGCCGGCCAGGTCGCCCGAGCCGACGAACTGATCGCATCCCTCGGCATGCAGAAGCACGCGGATGCCTTGTGGCCCAACCTGTCCCAGGGAGAACGCGGACGGGCCCTGATCGCGCGGGCGCTCATTTCCGAGCCGCAACTCCTCCTGCTCGACGAGCCCGCCACCGGCCTGGATCTGGCTGCGCGAGAACAACTCCTCACCGCACTCGACGAACTGCGCGTCACGTACCCGAGCCTCGCCAGCATCCTCGTCACCCACCACCTCGAGGAAATCCCGACCACCACCACCCACGCCGTCCTCATCCGCGACGGCCGGGTGATCGCACAGGGCCCCGTCGCGGACGTCCTCACCACCGGCACCATCAGCGAATGCTTCGACCACCCGATCGAGATCACCCGGCAACGCGGCCGGTGGGTCGCGCAGACGCGGGTGCCCGAGGCGGTCGGATAGCCGCCGACGCGGTGCACACTGGTGGGCATGGCACGAGGCGACCACCCTCAGCGCACCCCGTTCTACGGTGTGGTGCTCATCGTCGTCGCACTGGCGGCGGCGATGATCGCGAACCGCACCGCACCCGTCTGGGTGCAGGTACCGGTCTACGTCCTGGCCGTGCTCGCCGCCACGACCGGCTTCGTCATGACCTTCCGCGACCTGTCGTGAGTGGGTAGCTGGCCCGCGCCACAGTTGCAAAGACATTGGCCGGATTCCCACGCAATTGCCTGTGATTCCGGCAAATCCGTCGGCAACTGCGCGGGAGGCGCTACGACCTCACCCGCTCACACGAGCCGACGGAATGCGCGGCCAGCAACTCCTTCGCGCGGCTGCGTGCCACGTTGTACTCGTACCACTCCGACTCACCCCTCACCTGCCGGTCGAGTCGGTACAGGGCGCACGACCGTTCCGGTTCGGGCAGCCGATCGAGAGCGGGAACGGCGTCGACGGACCCGTCCCGCTCGGCAGGCACGATCTCGTGGGCACGATCGGCCCGCCGCAGCAGCGCGTGCACCCGCGCCACCAGCACGCGCATGCTGAACGGCTTGCTCAGGTAGTCGTCGGCGCCCACGCCGAGACCGATCAGCATGTCCGTCTCGTCGGCGCGCGCGGTGAGCATCAGCACCGGCACGGGCCGCGACGCCTGGACACGCCTGCAGACCTCGAGACCGTCGAAACCCCGGCAGCATCACGTCCAGTACCAGCACGTCGGGTGACGAGTCGCACTCCGCGACGGCGGAGGGGCCGTCCGGCGCCGTCACGACGTCGAAGCCCTCCGCACGCAACCGCGCCGCGACCGCGTCGCAGATCGTCGCCTCGTCGTCGACGACGAGCACTCTTCGCTGGCTCCCCGACTGTATTGGGCGGACGTGCGGATCCCCGTCAGAGCTTGTGAAGATTCTGTGCAGGATTGCCCGCGGTTCCGCCGCGGGGTGGGAGATGCGCACCCTGGGGTGCCTGTCGAAAGGCTCGCGTCCGGCGCAAGCTTGGTCTATCAGCCCAGCTAGACACCCCAATCCACTGGAGGCACCCCATCGTCCACACCGCAACCCGCATCGCGATCGGCGCAACCGCCGCCCTCACGTTCTCCCTCGCAGGAGCCGCAGTGATCGTTCTTGCCGGTGGACATACCGACGGGGCTCCGACCCCGAGCTCGGAGGGGGCCATCTCGCAGCAGCAGCCGGCTCCGGCGATCGCGCCGACCCCGGGCCGGGTCGTCGCAGACCCCGGCTACTCGGTGAATCCCGGGTACTCGGCGCCCGGCTATTCGGCCGACACCGAAACGGTGGCACCGGGACCGGGTGTCGTTCCGCCCATCGTGGCGGCACCGCCCATCGTCCGAGCACCGATCGCCCAGCCGCCGGTTGCCCAACCGCCCATCGCTCAACCGCCCATCGCTCAGCCGCCCGTCGTGGTGGACCCGCCTGTCGTCGTCGATCCGCCCGTGGTCGTCGACCCCGTTCACCCGCCGAAGGGTCCGTTCGAAGGACCGGGCCAGGTCGAGCCGGGCGTTCTCGAACCCGAAACCAATCCCTTCCCCGTCGGCGGAGGCCCGAAGCCTGCCCCGCCCGCAGCCCCGCAGTCGCCCGGCGGAGCCGGCGCCGTCGACGGCGGAACCGTCGTCGGCCCCTGATCACCGGAGGAAAGTCACACCATGTCCCACACCAAGTCCCGCATCGCGATCGGGTCCGGCGCGGCCTTCGTCCTCTCGGTCGTCGGCGCCGCCGGGATCGCCGTCGCGAGCGGCACGGCGTCACCGATCGCCGACGTGAGTGTCTCCGAGCAACATCACGAGGAGAACACGAGTACGTCCGCACCCCTGCCGGTCTTCACGCCCCCGGCGCTGCACACCCCGACGCAGGAACCGCCCGGATCATTCGACACCGAGTCGGTGGGCCCATTCGAACCAGCCCCCTGGCGGTAACTCGAGCGCCGGCTGCTGCTGTCGGCCGTCCGGCGCCTCGACGAGCGCGTGGACCGGTTCCGGCCACAGTGTCTCCACCCGCTCCGCGGCGTCGGCGAACACGGCGGAATCGAGGTCGGTCCGAGACTCCGGGACACCGAAATACGGCCACGCCGTGATCATCGACCAGCGTTTCGGCGGCGGGAGAGGTTGGAGGAAGTACGTCTTGTCCGCGGTGAGCGGTCCACCGCGGCCTGCCCCGCCGTGCAGGCCGTCAACCATGCGGGCGCCGGGAAGGTTCGTGAACACACTGCCGTCCGCGTACTCGACCCCGAACAGAAACGGCCCGCTGCTCTTCGGCGACGCGGGTTTGCCGAAGCCGAACATGTCGAGCAGCACCGTGGACTCGGATCTGCGTGCCTGGATCGTGAATTCGACACCACAGCTGTACACGTGAACGTCGGTCAGCCACAGCACGAGCGACTCGGTGCGGGCCAGCACCGTGTCGACCGGCACGGAGACGGGGATCTCATTCTCCGGGGTCGATTGGAATCGGATACCGGCCATCACGAGACCTCCACTTCGACGTCCTCGGGTGCCTTGTCGTCCCTGAGCCCACGCCAACTGGGGTGCCGCAACCTCTTCGAGCCGGTCCAATCCATGAAGCGCACCTCCGCGACCAGCGTGGGCGTCACCCACACGGCCCCCTTGCGGTCGGCGGTCGGCAGGTCTTCGACGAACGGGCTGGTATCGGTTTCGAGCGGCCCCAGGGTGGACGCGAGTTCCTGCAGATCCCGTTCGGTGAAGCCGGTTCCGACGCGCCCGATGTAGCGCAGACCGTCGTCCTCGGGGACGCCGAGCAGTATCGACCCGATTCCCGTGGACCGCCCACCCTGACCGCGGCGCCACCCGCCGATCACGGCTTCCTGTGTGCGCCAGTTCTTCACCTTGATCCAACTCGACCCCCGCTTGCCCGGCAGATACACGGATTCGCGGCGTTTCGCCACGACACCCTCCCACCCCTTGCCGCGGCTCTCGTCCAGAGCGTCCTGCGCGGACCCGTGCAGTTGCGGCGGAACGACGAGGTCGTCCACCTTGGCTGCCAGGGCTTCGAGGACGCGGCGCCGGTCGGTGTACTTCTTGCGCAGCAACGACACCCCGTCGAGGTACAGCACGTCGAACGCGAGGAAGTGCGGCTCGTTGCCCTGCTGCAGCAGGCCGAAGTTCGCGACACCGCGCTCGTCGAACGCGACGACTTCACCGTCGAGGACCACCTCGTGGTCGCCGAGAGCGTCTGCCAGCCACCCCAATCGCGCATAGTCGCGGGTCTTGTCGTTGCCCGCCCGGCTCGTCAGCTTCAGCTCACCGCCACTGATCTCGGCGATCACCCTGATCCCGTCCCACTTCCCTTCGAAGGCCCACTCGTCGGCGTCCAGCCCGTCGAGGGTGCCGGGGCTCGCGAGCATCGGCGACAGTCCGCGCGGCAGTGCGGACGTGTGCGAGCCACCCGGTGTCTGATCCTTCATCAGATGCATCAGCCACTGGTCGCCCTTCGTGCGGATCAGCGCGAACCGGCCCTCCACCTGCTCGCCGTGCAACTGGACGATCACCTCGTCGTCGCGCCACTTCTCGGTGTCGTATGTTCCCGTGTCCCAGATGGTCATCTCGCCGCCGCCGTACTCGCCCTTCGGGATGGTCCCGGAGAACGTGAGGTATTCGAGCGGGTGATCCTCGGTGTGCACGGCGAGCCGGTTCTCCCCCGTCGTCGTCGGCACGTTCTTCGGCACCGCCCACGACACGAGCACCCCGTCTCGTTCGAGCCGCAGGTCGTAATGCAGACGCCGGGCGTGATGTTCCTGGATGACGAAGCTGTTGCCCTCCCCCGGCCGCACCGCGTCCGGCATCGGCTCGGGAGTCCGTCCCGGATCGCGCTTGCGGCGGTACTCGGCGAGGGCGGCGTCGTCCTCGATCGGCGGATCGAGTCCGGCGAGCAGGTCGCCGTCCGACTCCCACCGTGCGAGCACCTCCTCGAACCGCAACTGTCGCAGGTCGGGGTCGTCGAGTTCGTCCCAGCTCCGCGGCGCCGCGACATACGGCTGGGAGCGTCCCCGCAGCGAATACGGCGCGATGGTGGTCTTGGACGGATTGTTCTGGCTCCAGTCGACGAACACCTTTCCCGCGCGCACCGCCTTGGCCATGGTGGCGGTGACGAGTTCGGGCCGCAGCTTCTCCAGTCCCGTCGCCACCTGTTTCGCGACGGTCGACGCGCCCGAACCGTCCAGCTTCCGGTCGAGCGGCACGTACAGGTGAATCCCCTTGCTGCCGCTGGTGACCGGGTACGCGGTCCAGCCGAGGTTCGCGACCAGGTCGCGCACGGCCCGTGCCACCTCCGCGCATTCGGCCAGGCCCACACCGGGACCGGGGTCGAGGTCGAAGACGATCCGGGTGGCGGGACCCCGATGAGGGCCGTCGAACCGCCACTGCGGCACGTGCAGTTCGAGTGCGGCCTGCTGCCCCGCCCACGCCAGCGCCGCGACCGAGTTCAGGAGCGGATAGTGCACGGACCGATCCGAGTGCTCGATCGCGCGGCGCTCCAACCACGCCGGCGCGGAGGCCGCGAGGTTCTTCTCGAAGAACGGCTCGCTGTCCACCCCGTTGGGCCAGCGTTTACGGGTGGCGGGACGGTCGACGACGTGCGGGAGCATGGCGGGCGCGATCCGCGTGTAGTAGTCGATGACCTCACCCTTCGTCGTGTCCGACTCCGGGTAGAGGACCTTGCCGAGATTGGTCAGGGACAGGCGATGTCCGTCGACCGTCAGTTGCCGGGTTCCCGCCGTGGCCACGCGCACCTCCCTCCGCCAATACATACATATTGTGCGCCGCGCGGCCGCTGCGCTGGCCGGATCGCTACCCGCCAGGCAAGATGGCGGGGTGCACCGAGGACCCAAGACAGCCGTCGCCGCCATATCCGCTGCACTGACATTGCTCGCCGGATCCTGCTCCACCGACACCGCGTCGGAGGTCGACGCCCGGGCCGAAGCCTCGACGATTCCCGAAGCGTTCACCAAACTTCCGTCCACCCGCGCGGTCGGCGACTGTGCCCCCGGCAGCGGCGTCACCTCGCGGGACGGCGTGGTCACCATCGCCACCGACAGTCCGTCGTACCAGCCGTGGTTCGTCGACGGTGACCCGTCCAACGGCAAAGGCTACGAGGGCGCCGTCGCCCGGGAAGTGGTCGAGAAGCTGGGATACGGTCCGGACCAGGTGCAATTCGAGACCGTCGCATTCAACGACGCGCTGGCGCCCGGCGAGAAGAACTTCGATTTCGCCATCGACCAGTTCACGATCGTCGACACCCGGCGCGAGACGGTCGATTTCAGTTCGCCCTATTACGCCGTCACGCAGTCGGTGCTGGCGCTGAAGAATTCTCCCGCTGCGAGAGCCAAATCCCTCGCCGACCTCGCGCCGTTCCGCCTCGGGGCACAGGTGGGGTCCACGAGTTTCGACGCCATCACCCAGACCGTGCAGCCCCGCCAGGCACCGGTCAGTTTCACCACCACCGACGACGCCAAGGCCGCCCTGGCCGCGGGCGACATCGACGCATTGGTGGTGGACATCCCGACCGGGTTTCAGATCACCGCCAACGAAGTGAAGGACAGTGTTCTCGTCGGGCAGTTCCCGCGCCCGAACGCCGTCACCGAATTCTTCGGCCTCGTGCTGGAGAAGAACAGCCCGCTCACCGCGTGCGTCTCGGCGGCCGTCGATTCGCTCTACGCCGACGGGACGCTGGACGCCCTTGCCGCCGAGTGGATCACCGACACCGGCGGCGCGCACGTCCTCGATTGAATCAGGCGTACAGCTCGACGAACGTCTTCAGGGACTTCTCGATGTCGCCCTTCAGCGCCTTCGCGACACCCGAGCCGATGGGCCCGAACAGCGGTGCGCCACCGAGTTCGATGGTGAACGCCACCTCCGACGCGTCGCCCTTCGCCTTGACGTCGAGCACCATTCCGAGCTTCACGCCACCCTTGCCGTCGCCCTTGAGAACGATGCGGTTCGGGGCGTCGTATTCCTTGATCGTCCACTTCACGCGGTTGCGGAGTCCCTTGACCGTGACGACGGAACTGATCTCGGTTCCGGCCGTAAGCGTCTCGGGAAGTTCGCCGCGCCAGCCGTCGTGGACGACGAACCACTTGTCGAAGTCCTGCAGATTCGAGGCCTTGTCCCAGGTGTCCTGAGGGCTGAGGGGAACATCGGTCTTGACCGTGAGTTTCGCCATTGGTGCAGCCTAACGGCCTGTGAGTACTTATTAACCGCGGGCGGTTAATAAGTACTCACAGGCCGAAGGCATCAGTGGGAGACGGCCTTCTCGACACCGACACCGGTGAGAGAGCGGACCTCCATCTCGGCCTGCTTGGCGGGATCTTCGGCCTTGCCGCGGCCGACGTAGGTGCCGACGACACCGAGCAGGAACGCCAGCGGGATGGAGACGATGCCCGGGTTGGCGAGCGGGAAGTAGTCGAAGTCGGCGTTGGGGAACATCGACGACGGCTTGCCGGACACCGCCGGCGAGAACGCGATCAGCAGCAGGCAGCTGACGAGGCCACCGTAGATGCTGAACAGGGCGCCGGTGGTGTTGAACTTCTTCCAGAACAGCGAGTAGAGCAGCGTCGGCAGGTTGGCCGAGGCGGCCACCGCGAAGGCGAGCGCCACCAGGAACGCGATGTTCTGGCCCATGGCCATGATTCCCAGGACGATCGACACGAGACCGATCACGACGACCGTGATCCGGGAAACCCGCACCTGGGACTCCTCCGACGCGTGTCCGCGCTTGATGACGCTGGCGTAGATGTCGTGAGCGAACGACGCGGACGCTGTGATCGCCAGCCCCGCCACCACCGCGAGGATCGTTGCGAACGCGACCGCGGAGATGATGGCCAGGAAGATGGTGCCGCCCAGTTCGAACGCGAGCAGCGGCGCCGCCGCGTTCTCCTTGCCGGGCGCTGCGAGGATGACGTCGGGGCCGACCATCTTGGCGGCACCGTAGCCGAGGACGAGCGTGAACAGGTAGAACGCGCCGATCAGTCCGATCGCCCAGGTGACCGAGCGGCGGGCTTCCTTGGCGGTGGGGACGGTGTAGAACCGCATCAGCACGTGCGGCAGGCCCGCGGTGCCCAGGACCAGGGCGATACCGAGCGAGATGAAGTCGAGCTTGCTCATCGAGCTGATGCCGTACTTGGCGCCGGGAGCGAGGATGTCGCGGCCCGCGATCGCCTCGTTCGTCGAGCCGGCGACCGTCGCCTGGGCGTCGGCGAGCAGCTGGGAGAAGTTGCCGCGCACCGCGAACAGGACGAGGAAGAACATGATGCCTGCGCCGGCGACCAGCAGCACCGCCTTGACCATCTGGACGTAGGTGGTGCCCTTCATACCGCCGACGAGCACGTACACGATCATCAGCACGCCGACGACCGCGACGACGACGCCCTGACCGACCTTGCCGTCGATGTTCAGCAGCAGAGCGACGAGTCCGCCGGCGCCCGCCATCTGCGCGAGCAGGTAGAACAGCGAGACCACCAGCGTGGACAGCGCCGCGGCCATCCGCACGGGACGCTGCTTGAGCCGGAAGCTCAGCACGTCCGCCATCGTGAACCGGCCGGTGTTGCGCAGCAGTTCCGCGACCAGCAGCAGGGCCACCAGCCAGGCGACGAGGAAGCCGACCGAGTACAGGAAGCCGTCGTAGCCGTACACCGCGATGGCGCCGGCGATGCCGAGGAACGACGCCGCCGACAGGTAGTCGCCGGCGATGGCGAAACCGTTCTGCGGTCCGGAGAACTGACCGCCGCCGGTGTAGAAGTCCGAGGCCTTCTTGGTGGTGCGGCTCGCCCGGATCACGATGGTCATCGTGATCACGACGAACGCCACGAAGATGGCGATGTTGAGGAGCGGGTTCCCGACGTCGGTGCCGACTGCGAGCGTGGTGATCACTTGAGGGGTCCTTCCAGCTCGTCGCGGATCGCGGCGGAGCGCGGGTCGAGTTCCCGGTTGGCGAACTTGACGTACAGCGCGGTGATCACGAACGTGGTCACGAACTGGCCGAGACCGAGGATGATGCCCAGGTTGATGTTCCCGATCACCTTGGTGGCCATGAACTCGGGCGCGTACGTGGCCAGCAGGACGTACGCCGCGTACCAGGCGAGGAAGAACGCCGTCATCGGGAAGACGAAACTCCGCAGGCGGTGTCGCAACTCCTGGAACTCCGGGCTCGCCTGCATGTCTACGAAGGCTTGCGCATCAGGGGCACGCCGCTTCTGCGGTGCGCCCTCACTGAGATCGGCTGTGGTCACTGCAGACTCCTTGGTCGTGTGAAGTGAACTGGTTGCCGACGTTAGTGAGAGTTGAGTCACAGAAATAGGTTGTGGTGTCTGTCACACGGTGAGCTGCCGGACTGTGCGTCGAACGGTCACCCGACCGCGACGAGCGGCTTCGCCGCCCGTGCGTGCTCGAGGAGTGCAGAGACTCGTCAAGCACTCACGGGGAGCGGAGCTCCCTCTCGCGGTCGGAGCCCACATCGAGGCGTTCGGGGGCGTGCATGCGGGTGAAGATCCTGCTGAGGTCAGCGGGAATCTGGCGCTTCGTCACCTTGCTGACCAGCACCATCGTGACGAAGGCCAGCGGAACGCTGACGGCGGCCGGGTACGCGACCATCGCCGCGGGCCACCCGTTCCAGGCGTCGGCGGTGAAGCCGCCGAGCACCGACACCCCGGCCGCACAGCCGGCGACGAGTCCGCCTGCGACCATCCCGGCACCCGCTCCGGCGGCGGTCAGACCACGCCACCAGATGCCGAGCACGAGCAGCGGGCAGAGGGTCGACGCCGCGACCGCGAACACCAGCCCCACCGTGCGCGACAGGTCCAGCGACGTCACCGCCAGTGACAGCACCAGCGGCACCGCTCCGGCCAGCACGGCGGCGAGCCGGAAGTCCCGGATCCGCCCGCGCAGGACGTCGGTGCTGAGCACTCCGGCGATGCTGACGAGCAGGCCGGACGACGTGGACAGGAACGCCGCGATGGCCCCGGACGCCACCAGCGCGGCGAGCAGTTGCCCGGCCCACCCGGAGATCACGGAACCGGGCAGCAGCAGGACCGCGGCGTCGGACGTGCCGGTGATCAGCAGCTGCGGGACGTACAGCCGCGCGAACACCCCGAGCAGTGTCGGGAACAGGTAGAACACTCCGAGCAGCCCGACCACGGCCAGCGACGTCAGCCGCGCGGCCCGCCCGTCGGGGTTCGTGTAGAACCGGACCAGCACGTGTGGCAGCCCGAGCGTGCCGAGGAACGTGGCGAGGATCAGCGAGTACACCTGGTACATCGGGTGGTCGCCGCCGAATCCCCAGCCCGGGGCGATCCAGTCGGAGTTGTCGGCGGGCGCGCCCGCCACCACCGGCACCGGTGCGCCCGCCTCGAGGGTCATCGACGTGCCCTCGCCGAGGTGGTGCTCCCCAGGCTCGAGGCGAACGTCGCCGGTCGCCTCTACCCCGTCGATCGTCCCCGACCCGCCGACCGTCACCGGTTCGGACACCTGCACGACGACGTCGGTGGTGATGTCGACGGTGGTCTGCTCGCTCACGGTGGGTGGTGCGGCGGCGCCCAGTTCGTGGTGGTCGCCGAAGAAGTACACCGACAGCACCAGCGCCGGGATCGCGACCGCGGTGAGTTTGAGCCAGTACTGGAAGGCCTGGACGAATGTGATGGACCGCATGCCGCCGCCCACCACGTTGGCGATGACGATGAGCCCGACGACGACGGCCCCGACCCAGGTCGGCACCCCGAGCAGGATGTTCAGGGTCAGCCCCGCGCCCTGGAGTTGCGGCACGAGGTACAGCGCGCAGACGGCGGCGACGACGAGCATCGCCAGGGTGCGGAGGCGACGGGAGCCGAGCCGGAACTCGGCGAAGTCCGGGACCGTGTACGCGCCGGAGCGTCGCAGCGGTGCGGCGACGAACAGCAGCAGCCCGAGGTAGCCGGCCGTGAAGCCGATCGGGTACCAGAGGGCGTCCGCGCCGTATTTCGCGATCAGGCCGGCGACGCCGAGAAAGGATGCGGCCGAGAGGTACTCGCCGGAGATGGCGGCGGCGTTCCACCGCGGTCCGACGCTGCGGGACGCGACGAGGAAGTCGGAGGTGGTGCGCGCCAACCGCACTCCGTAGATGCCGATGGCCACCGTCGCGATGGCGGCCGCGGCGAGACCGGCCAAGGTCAGCCAGGGAATGGGTTGGTCGGGGGTCACGGGATGCTCAGTCGTCCACCAGGTCGGCGAATTCCTGTTCGTTGCGCTCGGCCTGCCGCACATAGATCCAGCCGGTGGTCAGGAGCACCGGGTACACGAGCGCCCCGAGCACCACCCAGGGCAGCCGGATCCCCAGCACCGCCACGTCCGACAACGCCGGGAACAGGAACATCACGAGCGGCACCGCGCACAGCAGGCACGCCGCGAGGAGCGCGAGCCGGATGGCCAGCACGAGCTGGGTGCGCACGAGCCCCCGGATCATCGCGTCCCCGACCGCGGTCTGTTCCTGCACCTCGACACGGGTGCGGACGATCCGCGCACCCCGGCGCTGGGCGAGGACGACCCGCACCCGCTCCGGCGAGCTCATCGCGCGGTCCACGTTTGTTTCGGCGCCCGGACCAGCCGGTCCTTGAGCATCCGGGTGTGCCTGCGGCTGACCGGCAGTTCGACGGGCGGGTGGTCGCCGTGCGCGCGGAGGCACACGACGAGACCGTTGCCGACGGTCCGGATTCCGGTGACCCGCGGCAACGCGACGAGGTACGAGCGGTGGACCCGCAGGAACCCGGCGTCCGCCCAGCGCGTCTCCAGTGCCGAGATGGGGATGCGGACGAGGTGGGAGGCGTCCGCGGTGTGCAGGCGGGCGTAGTCGCCGTCCGCTTCGACCCACTCGACGGAGGACCGGTGCACGAGCGTGGTGATGCCGCCGAGTTCGACCGGGATCACCTCGTCGGTGGGGGCGGCCGGTCCCGCGTCGACCCGCCTGCGGCGCCCTTCGACGATGCGGCGCACGGATTCCGCCAGCCGTTCCTCGCGCAGGGGTTTGAGGAGATAGTCGACGGCGCCGAGGTCGAATGCGGCGACGGCCCGGTCGTCGTGGGCGGTCACGAACACCACCTGCGGCGGGGATGCGAAGTTCGCGAGGATCCCGGCCAGCTCGAGACCGTCGAGTCCGGGCATGTTGATGTCGAGGAAGACGGCGTCGATCTCCCCGTCCCGGAGGATGCGCAGCGCCGTGGTGGCATCGCCCGCGGTCCGGATGTCCCCGACCGCGTCCTGGGCGCGCAGCAGGAACGCCAGCTCGTCGAGGGCGGGTTTCTCGTCGTCGACGGCCAGCACGGTGAGGGGTGCGTCCGGAGACTTGTCGTCAGTGTGGTTCACAACGACAGCAATCGTCGCACGGACCCTCCCCGTTCATGTCGAGATCCCCCGCCGGAACTTCGGGACGCGCATGCTCACCTTGGTGCCCGCACCGGGCGCGGTCTCCACCACGAGTCCGTAGTCGTTGCCGAACGCGGCGCGCAGGCGGTCGTCGACGTTGGCGAGCCCGACGTGCGCCGCCTCCTTCACCCCCGACGTCTCGGCCACCGAGTCCAGTGACCCCGACCGCAGCAGTTCGGGATCCATGCCGACCCCGTCGTCCTCGACGCTGATCACGCAGTCGGTGCCCTCGTCGGCGGCGACGATGCTGACGGTGCCGCCGTCCGGTTTGGCGGCGATTCCGTGCCGCACCGCGTTCTCGACCAGCGGTTGCAGCGCGAGGAACGGCAGCACCACGTTCAGCACCTCCGGCGCCACCTGCAATTTCACCGCGAGGGCGTCGCCGAACCGGGCGCGTTCGAGGGTGAGGTACCGGTCGATGTTGCGCAGTTCGTCGGCGAGCAGGGTGAACTCCCCTGCCGTACGGAACGAGTACCGCGTGAAGTCGGCGAACTCGAGGATCAGTTCCCGGGCGCGATCCGGGTCGGTGCGGACGAACGACGCCACCGTGTTCAGCGCGTTGTAGATGAAATGGGGGCTGATCTGTGCGCGCAGCGCCCGGACCTCGGCGCGGTCGAGTCGGGCGCGGGACGCGTCGAGGTCGGCGAGTTCGATCTGGCTGCACGCGTACCGGGCAACCTCCGTGACGGCGCCGAGCATGCCCGGGCCGGGGTCTTCCGTGGTGACGATGCCGAGCACCCCGACCACGCCGGTGGCCTCGATGAGCAGGGGCTGGGCGATCAGTGCCCGCACCGCGTTGTCGCCCGCGCCCCGGACGAGGCCGCCGTAGGCGACGAGCACCCGGCGTTCCCCGTCGACGGCGCGAGCGGCCGCGTCGTGCAGTTGTTCGGTCATGGCCTCGTGCGGTCCGCTCCATGCGAGGAGGTCACCGGCGGCGTCGAAGACGCCCAGCGCCTGCGCGCCGGTCAGCTGGCGCAGGTGCGGTGCGGCCTCCTCCGCCGACGTCTCGTCGAGCCCCCGCCGCAACGGGCGCGCCGCCAGCGACGCCGTGTGCAGGGTGGTGTGAACGGCCCGTTCGGTGGGTGTCGTCAGCTCACGCCGGGCGCGCAGCCACACGGCGGTGAACGCGACGACGGGAATGAGGACGAGCAACGCGACGACGGCGACGACGGTTCCCGTCATTCGCCGTCGTCCAGTCGGGCGATCAGGGTCTTCGGGGCGACGGCGCGGTAGGCGTCCTCGACGATGTCGGCGACGTCGTCCCAGTCCTGCGGGACGTCGAGATAGACGCCGATCCACCCGCGTCCCCCGACGTACGGCGGGACGAAGAACCTGCCGGGGTCACGCTGCACCCAATCCTGCTGCGCCCCCGGCGGAGCCGCCGCCCAGAACGACACCCGGTCGTCGTGGTGGCGGTCGGCGAGCGTCGCGAACTGTGGCGCCTTGCGAACGAACCACGCCGGTTCGCCGTGACTGACCCGTTCCGTCGCTTCGGGCAGAGCGAGGCACAGCGCACGCAGCCGTGCGAGATCGGCCTTCTTCACGGTGTTCCTCCCTCGGGACACGTGTCGGGTGCGGGCACACCGGCGAAGCGGTCGGCGATCCACTGCACCGCCCCGGGAACGGAGCGCCCGTCCGCGTGCCCTTCCCCGGGCCGGGAGTCGAACTCGACGACGTCCCCGAGTGCGCACGCGTGATCGACGGCCTGCGAAGTCCATTGCGGCAGAATGAGGTTGTCCCGGTCCCCGACCACGACCAGCATCGGCCCGCCCGCGCCGTTCCGGGGCAGGGCGATGTCCTCGAGCCACCCGCGCATGCGCTCGGCGTCGGCCTCCGTCCGCGGACCCGTGTCGGCCGGGGTGAGTTGGGTTGCCACCGTCCACTTCTCGGGGAGTTTCGCGACGACGCACGACAGCGTGACGTCGGGCGTGGCGGCGAGCGCGCCGCGCATGTAGTCGTCCGGATTCAGTTCGGGGTGCATCACCTTCAGTCCCTCGAGGAGATAGGGAAGGAACATCTTCTGCGGCAACGACAGTGGTTCGACGGCCCCGTCGGCGACGATCCCCGACAGATCGGCAGCGGGTGACAGATTCGCCGAACCGACGAACTCGAGCCCGTCGCCGTAGTCGTCCGCGTGCTCGGCCGCGGACCACGACGCCTGACCGCCCTGTGAGACCCCGATCGCCGCCCAGCGCGTCGACGCGCCCGGCTCCACGTTGCGCGCCGCCCGGACCGCGTCGATCAGGTCGTAGGCGGCGGTGTCGGGTTCGAGGTAGGGATGCGGGCCGTCCGTGCCGAGCCCTTGGTAGTCGGTGACGGTCACGACGTACCCGCGCTGCAGCAGCGGGCGGACGAGGTTCGTCGTGCCCAGCAGGGTCGGTGACGACGAGGGGGCGCATTCGTCGGTGACGCCCGTGGTGCCGTGCCCGACCGTGACGACGGGCCTGCCGCCGTCCGGTGCGGGGCCGGCGGGAGTGAAGACCGTGCCCACGACCTCCGAGCCGCCGCCGTCGACACCGGACGTCGACCGGTAGACGACCCGGGTGGCCGTCGCGCCGAGGGCGGTGATCGCCGGATCGATGTCGGGCACCGGCTCCCGGCTGGTCAGCGCGCCACGCTGATCGCCGGTCGGCGCCGACGGAACGGTAGGGGCGGAGGGTGCGGCCACCGAGGTGGTGGGAGACGGGCTCGGGGACGCCTCGTCCGTGGTGCAGGCGGTCAGCGCCACGACACCGGCAAGGGCGACCACGGCGGTTCGCACCGGACGCACACCCACCTCGCACCTCATTCGCGACGTCTCCGCACCCGCTCCTCGGCTGCTGCCTCCTCCACATCGAGGCCTTCCAACACGCTACGCATCACCTCGTCGTCGAGCGTTCCCGCGTCACGGGCGGCGATGATCGCCTCGCGCTGCGCGCGCAGGGCGGCGCGCCGGTAGTGGTCGAACAGTGCGCCGGCCCGCTGCTTCTCCGCGGCGTCCTCCGCCTCCTCGGCCTGGAGCCTGGCCCGCATCGACCGCCGCACCCGGTCGAGGATGTCGATCAGGTCGGCTCGGTTGATTCCCTCCGGCGGGTGTTCGGCGAATTCGACGAGGGCCCGTTCGCCGGATTCGCGGGAGATCGCGCGGGCCAGGTTCACCTGGTCCTCCTCGCGCTCACGTTCGCCGGGATCCGCCAGATCGAGTTTCCGGATCAGCAGCGGCATGGTGGCACCCTGGATCAGCAGCGTGCCGACGGCCACGACGAACGCGATCGCCTGGATCACCTCGCGCCCCGGAAACGGCTGCCCGCTCGCGATCACCACGGGCACGCCGGACGCGGCGGCGAGCGTGACGACCCCGCGCATGCCCGCCCAGGACACGACGAGGCTCTCCCGCCACCCGAGTTCCACCGAGCCGCCCGGCGCCTCGATCGCCAGCCCGAACCGGCGGCGGAGCCAGTGCAGCAGGATCCACGCCGGCCGTATCGCCATGACCACGGCGAGGACCGCGAAGCCGTAGAAGAAGACGTGGTGCACCGGCAGACCCTGGTCGCGGACGTCGTCGATGACGAACTTCAGTTGCAGTCCCATGTAGGCGAACACGAACATCTCGAGCAGGAGGTCGACGCTCTCCCACAGCGACCGCTCCTGGATGCGGGTGGCCACGGAGGCGTCGGTGGCCTTGTGCCCCATCAGGAACCCCGCGGCCACCACCGACAGCACACCGGACGCGTGCACCTCCTCGGCGGCGAGATACGCGGCGAACGGGAGCATCAGCCCCAGCACCGTTTCCAGCGGGGAGTCGTACATGCGGTGGCGCACCCACTCGACGATCTTCGCGAGGACCAGTCCGATCAGGACCCCGCCGACCACCTCGTAGCCGAAGAACACCACGGGATGGACCGGGATCTTCGCCCCGACGACGGCGGAGACGGCGACGGTGAACAGGGTCAGCGCGGTGGCGTCGTTGACGAGTCCCTCACCGGTGAGGATCGCGATCACCCGGTTCGGCAGGCCGAGCCTGCGGCCGACCGCGACGGCACTGACCGCGTCCGTCGGCGCGACCACGGCGCCGAGGACCAGCGCGGCGCCGAGCGTGAATTCGGGGACCAGCCAGTTGGCGAAGAAGGCCACCCCCACCGCGGTCGCCAGGACGGTGAAGATCCCCAGCCGGAGAATCGGTGCGAGGTGGCGCCGGAACGTGGCCACCGAGAACTTGAGCGCCGCGGAGTACAGCAGCGGCGGCAGCACCACACCGAGGATGGCCTCCGGGTCGAGTTCGAGGCGCGGCATCCCGGGGATGAACGACGCCACCGACCCGATGGTGACGAGCACCAGCGGCGCCTGGAGGTCCCGGCGCTTCGCGAAACTCGTCACGGCGATGGCCGCGATGATGACGAGGAGCACGAGGACGCCGTTCACGACACCGATTCTGCCGCGCCCGCCCGCCGTGCGCGGGTCATCTCCGAAGACGCGCGTGGGCCCCGGTCCGAGAACCGGGGCCCACGCGCGTCGGTGTGCGAGGTGTTCACTCCTTCGGAGGAACAGCCTTCTTCGCCGCGTCGGCGGCCTTGTCGATCTTGTCGCTGTACTTGCCGCCGGTCTTGCTGTCCGCGACGTCGGCGGCCTTGTCGATGGCGCCGTGAACCTTGTCCGCGTTCTGCGAAGCGGCTTCCCTCCCCTTGCCCAGCAGGCCCTTCAGTGTGTCGACGAAACTCATCGTTCTTCCTCCTCCGGTGCATGCGCACGCATTCCGACCGAGTTCGATCACTCGCCGTGCACCCAGTCTCACAGCATTGACTCGGCGACGCCAACCGTTCGAATCGTCGCGAGCGGTAGTCGCGTCAGTGCACGCCCGGCAGGTCTTCCGGCACCGCGAAGAGGCGGCGATGCTCACCGTGCAGGCGGCCCGTCACCCACCATCCGATCTCGACGAGAACCACTCCGACCAGGCCGCACACGAGAGCGGAGGTGGTGGCGCCGACGTTGGTCGGATCGAGTTTGAAGAACTCCCGCGTGAACGGCAACGCGAACAGGATGAGATATCCCGCTACGGATCCGAAGATCAGCACCAGCTTCCACCACACGTACGGCCGCGCGACCACGGCCAGCACCCACAGCGCGATCATGATGAGCGTGATCAGTGCCGACGTGCCCGCCTGGATTTTCTGCGTCTCCGTCTGATCCGGGCCGGCGTAGACGAGAAGATACGAAATGAACGTCGTGACACCGATGATCACACCCGACGGCACGGCGAGACGCATCACGCGCGGCACGAAACCGGAGCGCGCCCGCTCGTTGTTGGGGGCCAGCGACAGGATGAACGCGGGTATGCCGATGGTGAACCAGGCGGCGATCGTCACGTGCCGGGGCAGGAACGGGTACGGGATGGGCTCGAAGTGGAAGATCTGCGACAGCACACCGGACAGACCGATCAGGAACGCCAGCAACACCGAGTACACGGTCTTGGTGAGGAACAGGTTCGAGACGCGTTCGATGTTGCCGATCACCCGGCGGCCCTCACCCACCACGTAGGGCAAAGTGGCGAACTTGTTGTCCAGCAACACGATCTGCGCCACCGCGCGGGTTGCGGGGCTGCCCGAGCCCATCGACACCCCGATGTCGGCGTCCTTGAGGGCCAGGACGTCGTTGACACCGTCGCCCGTCATCGCGACAGTGTGCCCGCGAGACTGCAGGGCCCCCACCATCTCCCGCTTCTGATCGGGGCGCACGCGGCCGAATGTGGTGGACGTTTCCAGGGTCTCGGCGAGGGCGTCGCGGTCGTCGGGCAGTTCGCGGGCGTCGACGGGACGGTCGCCGCCGGGCAGTCCGAGCGATCCGGCCACCGCACCGACCGACACGGCGTTGTCCCCCGAGATGACCTTCACCGTGACGTTCTGACTCGCGAAGTACTCGAGGGTGCCGCGGGCGTCGGGACGCACCCGCTGCTCCAGGATCACGAGTGCCCGCGGCGTGATCGCACCCGGCGCCGCGGGGTGGTCGACCGGGACGTCGCAACTGCCGAGCAGGAGCACGCGCAGTCCCGAGGATCCCGCGTCCTCGGCCTGCCGGGCCATGTCGCTGCCGGGGTCGAGCAGCACGTCCGGCGCACCGAGGACCCAGTTGCCGTGGGCTCCGTACGACTGTCCGCTCCACTTCTTGGCCGAGGAGAACGGCGCCTCCGCGGTGACGTCACCCCACCCGGGGTCGTCGGGAAACGCCTCCTTGATCGCGAGGACGCTGGCGTTCGGCCGAGGGTCGGACGCCGCCATCGCGGCGAGTGCCGCACGGGACGGTTCGGTGTCGGCGGTGTCGGCGCAGCGCAGTTCGGACAGCCGCATGCCGTTCTCGGTGAGCGTTCCGGTCTTGTCGGCGCACACCACGTCGACGCGCGCGAGACCTTCGATGGCGGGCAGCTCCTGCACGAGGCACTGCCGCTGACCGAGCCGGACCACCCCGACCGCGAACGCGATCGACGTCATCAGCACCAGACCTTCGGGCACCATCGGGACCAGCGCCGCCACCATCCCGCTCAGCGCCGGCCGGATCGACTCGCCGCTGGAGAACAACTGGTTGTAGATGATCAGCAGACCCGCCGGAATCATCAGGTATGTGATGAATTTCAGGATCTTGTCGATGCCGCTGCGCAACTCCGAGTGCACGAGCGTGAACTTGCTGGCCTCGTCCGCGAGTTTGGCGGCGTACGCGTCGCTTCCGACCTTCGTGGCACGGTAGCAGCCGCTGCCGGAGGCGACGAAGCTTCCCGACAACACCTGCTGGCCGGCGTCCTTGTGCACGGGGTCGGCCTCACCGGTGAGGAGAGACTCGTCGACGTCGAGTGACATCGCCTCCACCACGACACCGTCGACGACGATCTGGTCGCCGGCGCCGAGCTCGATGATGTCGTCGAGCACGACCTCCCGGGGTGCCATCGCGACCGCGGCACCGTCACGGCGCACCACCGGTTTGGTCTGGCTGACGATCGCGAGCTTGTCGAGGGTCCGCTTGGCCCGCACTTCCTGGATGATGCCGATCCCGCTGTTGGCGATGATCAAGAGGCCGAACATCCCGTCGACGATCGAACCGGAGGCCAGCACGATGATCAGGAGGACACCGAGGATCGCGTTGATCCGGGTGAACACGTTGGCGCGCACGATGTCGCGCACGGATCGGCTGGCTCGATCGGGAACGTCGTTGGTCTTGCCTGCCGCCACCCGCTCCGCCACCTGGGCGGCCGTCAACCCCTCCACTGCGACGACTGCAACGCTGTCGGTGCCCGTTTCGTCGTATGCCATGGTCAAAGGCTACGCAACGAGGCTCGGCTCCGAGGGGATGCGCGCCGGACTCAGCCGAGCGCGGACCACCACGGTGTCTGGGCCGTCGGCTTCAACGCGTCGATCCGCTGTCCGGGCATCGGCACGGCCACCGGGGTGCCCTTCTCCTGCGCGGCGGCGAGCAACCGGACGATCGGCTCGGACCACGAATGGAACGCGAGGTTGAACGTGGCCCAGTGCACCGGCACCAGCAGTCCGCGGCCGGCGTCGCCGCCGTTGAGGTCGGCGTGGGTCTGCACCGCCTCCTCCGGGTTCATGTGGATGTCGGCCCACCGCGTGTCGTAGGCGCCGACGGGCAGCAACGTGAGATCGAACGGACCGTACCGGCGGCCCAGGTCGGCGAACCGCGGCGTGTACCCGCTGTCGCCGCCGAAGAACACCTTCCGGTTCGGTCCGGCCAGCACCCACGACGCCCACTGGGTGGTGTTGCGTACCAGCCCGCGGCCCGAGAAGTGCCGAGCCTCGGTGCACGTGAGCGTGAGTTCGCCGAGCGTGGTCGACTCGTCCCAGTCGAGTTCCACGATCCGCTCCTCCGGCACCCGCCACTGCCGCAGGTGCGCACCGAGCCCGACCGGAACGACGAACGGCGCCTTCTGGGTGGCGGCGAGTTGCTGCACGGTGGCCATGTCGAGGTGGTCGTAGTGGTCGTGCGAAATGACGATCGCGTCCAGAACGGGCAGGTCGGCCAGCGGGACCGGGGTCGGGTGCATGCGGGACGGACCGAGAATCGCGGATGGCGACACCCGGTGACTCCACACCGGGTCGGCCAGCACCCGGTACCCGTCGACCTCGACGAGCACGCTCGAATGGCCGTACCAGGTGACGGCTGCATCGGCGGCCTCGACAGGCGCGAGGGGTGTGGCCAGCGGGATCGGCCTGCGCGGGCGTCCCGCGCTGCCCCGCGTGATCAGTGCCTTGACGATCCCGGTCTCCGATCCGGGCAGCATCATGCTGCTCGGATCGGTGTTGTGGAACTGGCGGTCGCGGTACCGCGGCGACGTCGCGGCGTACGGGCGCACCTTGGCACGCGACGCGCCGATCTGAGACGGAAGCCCCCACGCAGCCCGCGTCAGCCACCCGAGGGCGGCGGTGGCCAGAACAGTCGTCACAGCGCTCTTCGCTTTCACCCCGACAACTGTAACCACGCGTGCGGGAAAGGTGCGGCGAGCGGCTACTGGCCCCGGAACACCGGCGGACGCTTCTCGGCGCGCGCCGTGCGCGCTTCCTGCGCGTCGTAGCTCTTCCACGCCGCATGCAGCGCCGCAAGCTGCTCGGGCGGCGGCGGGCTCTGGGTGCCGTCGTCGTTGAGCACCATCTTGAGATGTTGCAGCGACAGCGGCGCCAGGCGCGCGATCGAGTGTGCCCACTGCTGCGCGACGGCGAGGTCGCCGCGCTTGTTGGCGAGGCCGTGCGCGAGCGCCTCGTCGGCGCCGACCTCTTCCGCGCCGAGCAGGATCGTTCGTGCCGGTCCGCCGCCGATCAGGGCGGCCAGACGGTGCACCGTCCACCGGTCCACGGAGATCCCGAGCTTGGCCGCGGGGATGGCGAAGCGCGCCTCGGGAGCGACCACGCGCAGGTCCGCGGCGAGCGCCAGCTGGCTGCCCGCGCCGATCGCGGGGCCGTTGATCGCGGCGATGACGGGGACGGGCACCGAGTCGATGGTGTGCAGCATCTCGAGCAGGGTGTCCGTGAATCCGTCGGCGTACACGTCGCCCGACAGGTCGGCGCCGGCGCAGAACGCGCTGCCCTGCCCTGTGAGGACGATCACCCGCGCGCCGTCGGTGACCGACTTCTCGGTTTCCTCCCGCAGGAGTTCGCAGATCTCGGTGTTCAACGCATTGCGACGGTCGGGGCGTTGCAGTTCGAGGGTGAAGACGTCGCCGTCACGACTCGTCCCGATCATGTCCACTCGCTTTCTTCGTGATTGCAGTCCACTGACGAATTCTCCCCTGTCCACCCGACTGGACGTCTGTCAGCCAACCACAGCTGAATCGACCGGAACACACGAGGCTCTCCGGTAGTTGTGAGGGGGGAGGTGAGGACCGACATGAACAGCGATGTGGACGTGGCCGTGATCGGCGCGGGGCAGGCGGGGCTGTCCGCCGCCTACTATCTGCGCAGGTTCGGGATGGAACCGGAGTCCGGTTTCGTGGTGCTCGATCACGCCCCGGGTCCCGGCGGCGCGTGGCAGTTCCGGTGGCCGTCATTGACACTGAGCACCGTCAACGGTGTCCACGACCTGCCCGGGCTCGGCTTCGCCGACACGATCGGCGTGGACCCGGACGATCCGGAGGCCGCGCTGGTGCATGCGGCGAGCGCGGTTCCCCAGTACTTCGCGACGTACGAGAAACAGTTCGAACTGCCGGTGCACCGTCCCGTGCACACGCGGGTGGTGTGTGCCCGCGGCGAGCGTCTGCGGATCGAGACCGACGGCGGCGTCGTATCGGCCCGCGGTCTGATCAACGCGACCGGAACGTGGGAACGCCCCTTCATTCCCCGGTACCCCGGCGCCGAGTCGTTCACCGGCCGCCAGGTGCACACCAAGGACTACACCTCGGCGCAGGACTTCGCGGGACGGCACGTCCTCGTCGTGGGCGGCGGCATCTCGGCGGTGCAGTTGCTGGACGAGATCTCCCGCGTCACGACCACCACGTGGGTGACGCGTCGCCCACCGGAGTTCCGGGACGAGCCGTTCACGCCCGAGATCGGCCGCGCCGCCGTCGCTCTCGTCGAGGACCGGGTCCGTCGCGGGCTGCCGCCGGGCTCGGTGGTGTCGGTGACGGGCCTGCCCGTGACGCCGGCGATCCGCGCCGCCCGCGAACGCGGGGCGCTGGCGCGGCAACCGATGTTCAGCGAGATCACCGCGGACGGCGTCCGCTGGGACGACGGCCGCGAACTGAAGGTCGATGTGATTTTGTGGTGCACGGGTTTTCGCAGTTCACTCGATCACCTCGCGCCGCTGCGGCTCCGCGGGCCGGGCGGCGGGATCACGATGACGGGACGCCTGGCCACCCAGGTGGCGTCGGATCCGCGGATTCATCTCGTGGGCTACGGCCCCTCGTCGTCGACGATCGGCGCGAACCGGGCCGGACAGGCCGCGGCGCGCGAGCTCACCCTGCACCTCGGCGTGCCTGCCGGATCAGCGCGCCCTACCTGATCAGCGCGGCGATGAACGCGGCCTGGTCGGGACCGGCCTGGTACATGCTGCCGAAGTGACCACCCGAATACACCCGATAGTCGAGATCTGTTCCTGCACTCTGCATCTCGGAGACGAGCTTCTCCGTCAGCGGGATCGGCACCGACGCGTCGGTGATCCCCTGCACGAGCAGCAGCGGACGGTCGTAACCCGCGACCGGGACCTCGAGGTATTCGCGCAACGCGTCCTGCAGCGCCGGGACGTCGAGTGCCCGCGCCAGCATCTGCGCCACCGACACGTTCCGGGTCATGGCCGCGAACTGCCGGAACGGCACTTCGGGAGCGGCGTCGACGAACTGCTTCCCGACGGGGGTCAGATAGCTGTCGATGTCCAGTTGCGGGTAGGCGTCACGGACCCCGGCGATCAGGTACGAGATGTACACGGTGAGACCGGCGAGGCCCTGCGGCGGAAACAATGGGCCACTCCAGTTCGCCACCATCTCGATGTTCGACGGCACCCCGTTCGCGACGGCACCGCGGTAGTCGAGTTCCGGCGCGTACGTCGTGGCGGTGTGTGCGGCGAACACCGCGGCCTGCCCGCCCTGGGACAGTCCGACCGCCATCCATGTGGCGGAGAGGTCGGCATCGATCTCCCGGGCGGCGCGCACGGAGTCGACGACGCTGCGTCCGGCGACCTTCCCGTCGAGGTAGGGCGGCACCCCGGGGGTGCCCAGGCCCACGTAGTCGGTGGCGGCCACGGCGTAGCCGAGTTGCAGCCAGCTGCTCACGTAGTCCGCGGATTCCTTGTCGACCCCCGTCACGGAGGGCGCATCGGCGTCGGAGTCCCCGACCGTTCCGTGCGCCCAGGCGATGACGGGCCAGCCCCCGGCGGGCGGTGCACCAGGCGGCACGAAGAGCATCCCGGTGCACGGGGTGATGCCGTGCCGGTCGGTGGTCAGATATGTCATCCGGTAGGCACTGCCGGTTCCGCGGAGCCAGAGCTCCGCCGGCAACTCCGACGAGGCGACGACGGTGCCGGGGCTCGATCCGGCCCGCAGCGGATCCGCACCGACAGTTGGTGCCCACAGCACGCTGACCAGTGCGAGTAACGCCACGATGCGCCACCACCTCCGCACCTCTCAACGGTAGCTGGGTGGGGGTGGCGCAGTACTGTGAATCGTCCTCCCGCAGGGGAGGGCGGGACGAACGAGACCGGGAGAACATAAAACACATGAGCGACGACGGCACGATCCTCACTCCCGGCGACACGTGCTGGCAGGTTGCCCACGCCGATCGTCTCGCGTGCATCGTCGATGCGGCGGACTACTTCCGCCATGCCAAGTCCGCGATGCTGCAGGCTCGCAGGCGCATCATCCTCATCGGCTGGGACTTCGACACGAGGATCAAGTTCGAGCCGGACGAGAAGACGCTCGACGGCCCCAACCAGCTCGGCCGGTTCCTGGCCTGGCTGACCCGGGAACGCCCGGATCTCGACATCTACCTGCTCAAATGGAACATCGGGGCGTTCACCGCGATCGGGCGCGGCATGACACCGATCTTCGTGGTCAACTGGGTGACCGACCACCGCCTGCACTTCGAACTCGACGCCGCCCACCCGATCGGCTCGGCCCACCACCAGAAGATCGTCGTCATCGACGACGCGCTCGCATTCTGCGGCGGGATCGACATGACCGTGGACCGGTGGGACACCCCGGAACATCGGGATCGCAACCATTACCGGACGCAGCCGAACGGCAAGCGATACGGGCCGTGGCACGACGCGACGACCGCCGTCGACGGGGACGCGGCGAAGGCCATCGGCGAGCTCGCCCGTACCCGGTGGAAGGCGGCGACCGGGCAGGATCTGGCGCCGGTCGACGAGGTCGCGGGCAGCACGCCGTGGCCGGAGGGGCTGAAGCCGGCGATGCGCTCGGTCGACGTGGGTATCGCGCGCACGCTACCGGAACTGTCCGATCGGGATGAGGTCCGCGAGATCGAGGCCCTGTATCTGGCCGCGATCGCCGGCGCCGAGCGGTCGCTGTACATCGAGAGTCAGTACCTGGCCTCCCGCACCCTCGCCGAGGCGATCGCCGCGCGACTACGCGAACCGGACGGACCGGAGGTCGTGCTGGTGCTGCCGCGCAACGCCGACGGCTGGCTCGAGCAGAAGGCCATGGACGGCGCCCGCCGCCGGTTGCTGCACCTGCTCTGGCACGCCGATACCGGGAACCGGCTGGGCGTCTACTACCCCGTCACGGCGGGTGGTGAGCCGATCTACGTCCACGCCAAGGTGCTGGTGATGGACGACCGTCTCCTGCGCGTGGGTTCGTCGAACCTCAACAACCGGTCGATGGGGTTCGACACCGAGTGTGATCTGGCGGTCGAGGTCACCGCCGACACGGCGAACGGTGACGAGCTGCGGCAGACCATTCTCGGCATTCGCCGTCAGCTCGTCTGCGAACACCTCGGTGTCCCGGCCGGGCTGTTCGAGGACACCCTGGCAAGGACGTCGTCGTTCGTGGGCACCGTGGAGGCACTACGCGGAGGCGGCCGCACCCTCGAGAAGTTCGAGCCGGAGACGGTCGAGGACGAGGACAGTCCGCTCGCCGAGAACGAACTGATGGATCCCGAACGCACCCCGCCGAGCTTGTGGGAGCGCACCAGCCGGGGCCGGCTGCGGCGCAAGGTGATCCGGCGTCAGAAGGCTGCCGGTTCGGTGCCGTAGATCCGTCTGTAGTCCTTGCGGAAGGCCCGCCGCCCCAGGATCGACCATGCCATCCTGGCCGCGAAGGGCATCTCCGACAGGAACATTCGACGCTCGCCGGGGGTCGCACTCTGGAGGATGAAGCCGAGGAACACCAGCAACCGGTCCTTGGGGATCGACGCGCGGCCGCGATCACCCATCTCCTGCCACTCGGCGAGCGTCAGGAACTGCTCCGCCATCGGGAGGATGCGCTGCTCCTCCTCGCCGAGGTGCTCGTCGAGCGCGGCGGACAGGGCGGTCAGCGTCCTCGCCAGCGGTTCGCCGTCCACCGCGTCCGCCGTGAACGCGGCGCCCTGCGACTGCGCCCGCGACAGCAGTTCCGACAGACGTGCGTGCTGTTCCTCCATCCGCAACACCAGCGCCGCGTCGGTGGGCGCGCGGTCGAGGAGCTTCGGCCACAGCAGGTCGTCCTCACTCGTGTGATGGTGGTGCAGCGCCGTGGCGAGTTCCTCGAAGAACGTCACCACCTCCGCGGCGCGGGCGGTGTCGCCGGCGGGAACACCCCGGACGAGTGCGGGCAGCGCGGCGAACTGGCGACGGAAGCAGTTGTGGACCACCACCATCTCGCGGGTGTCGGGCCGGACTGTGTGAGCAGTTGACGTAGTCATGCACTCAGGGTCGGTTCGGCGTCTTGGAGAGCACTTGGAGGCCACTAGTGCTTACCCTTGGCACGATGCTGCGTATTCGAGTACTCGGGACGCTCGAGGCGGAGGACGAATCGGGGACGGTGGACCTCGGCGGCCCCCGCCAGCGCGCCGTGCTCGCGCTGCTGCTGGTCGCGCGCGGCGAGGTGGTGCCGGTGGATCGGCTCATCGACGATCTCTGGCACGGCGCTCCCCCGCCGCGGGCGGTCGGTGCACTTCAGGCATACATTTCGAATCTGCGCCGGGCACTGGAGCCGCACCGCGCGCCGCGGGCGGACTCCACCGTCCTGGTGAGCCGGGCCCCCGGTTACGCGCTCACCCTGCCCCCGTCCGGTGTCGACGCGTGGGAGTTCGAGAACCTGATCCGGTCGGCCTCCGACACCGGGCGAGCCGATCTCGAGCACGCGCTGAGCCTGTGGCGGGGGCCGGCATTCGCCGAGGTGGCCGGCGAGCACTGGGCCCTCGCCGAGATCGCCCGGCTCGAGGAACTGCGGGCGGTGGCGCGCGAACGTCTGGTCGCGGCCGCCGTCGCGATCGGCGACGCGGCCGGCGCCGTGCTCGACGCGCAGGCCCTCACCCGGGACCACCCGCTCCGGGAAGAGGGATGGCGGTTGCTCGCGCTGGCCATGCACCGCAGCGGGAGACAGGCCGACGCCCTGGCCGCGTTGCGCGAGGCCCGCGACCGGCTGGCGAACGAACTCGGCCTCGACCCCGGTCCCGCCCTGACGGAACTCGAACGCCAGATCCTCACCGGCACCGTCCCGTCTCACCCCGCCCCCGCCACCGGGCCCGTCGACACCACGCCGGACGCCTGGTTCCTCGGCCGCAGCGAGGAGTTGGCTACCCTGACCGACCTCATGACCGACCCCGGCGCCCCCGTGGTCCTCCTCGGGGGCGACGCCGGATCCGGGAAGTCGTCCCTGCTGCGCCGGTTCCGTCGAACACTGCACGCCGCGGGATGGCAGGTGGCGGTGGGTCGCTGCCCCGAAGTGGACGGCGCCCCGCCCGCCTGGGCGTGGGTGGAGATCCTGCGCGCACTGCGCGAGACGGTCGACCCCGGTGCCGCGACGGACGCGCTCGCACCCCTGCTCGCCGACGACCGTTCGCACGCGACGCGGCCGGACGATCCGAGCGGACGGTTCCTGCTGCACCGTGCCGTCGCCGACTACATCGGGACCGTCCGCGATCACGGTCCTCTGGCCGTCGTTCTCGACGACGTCCACCGCGCCGACGAGGACACCCTGTCGATCCTCGTGCGGCTCGCGCAGCAGCGGTCGCCGATCCTGCTGCTCCTCGCGTTCCGCCCGGACGAGGTGGACCCGAACCTGGAGAGCTGCTTCGCCGATCTCGCGTCGCTGCAGCCGACACGCATCCGCCTGGACGGACTCGGACCCGAGGATTCGGCGGAGCTGATCCGGCACGTGGCGGGACGCGACCCCGATCCCGACACTCTCCGCGCGCTCGCCGACCGGACCGGCGGAAACCCGTTCTACCTGCAGGAGAGCGCCCGGCTCCTGGCCAGCGAGGGCGAACTGGTAGCCACGTCAGAGGTGCCCGAGGGGGTCCGGGACGTCCTGCGCCGGCGGATCGCCCGTCTCCCCGAGCTCACCGTGTCCGTCCTGCGACTGGCCGCGGTCGTGGGCCGCGAATCCGACATCGACGTCCTCACCCGTGCCGCCGAAGTCGACGAGGACGTCGTGTTCGACGCACTCGAATCGGGCGTGATCGCCGGACTTCTCGGCGAGCCGCGCGCCGGGACCGTCCGATTCACGCACGCCCTCGTCCGCGACACGCTCTACTCCGACCTCACCCGGCTGCGCCGGAGCCGCTGGCACGCCCGGGTCGGGACGGCACTCGAGGAGTTGCGTCCACACGATGTCGCGGCTCTCGCCCACCACTTCACCGAGGCGCTGTCGGCCGCCACCGCACGGCAGGCACTCGACCACAACGTGGCGGCCGCGGCGCAGGCCGCCGACCGCTACGCCCACGACGCGGAGATCAGCTTTCTCGACAACGCCCTTCGCGCGGCCGACCGGTTGCCGCCGGACGCAGCGGCGTCCGTGGACGAGCGCGTCGAACTCCTCACCGAGCTGAGTCGCACGCAACTCGCCGCAGGCATCGGACTGGACGGGGCCCGTTCCCGGAAGCGGGCTCTGGAACTCGCCGAGGACGCGGGCCGCACCGACCTGGCGATCCGGGTGCTCGCGTTCGTCGACACCCCGACGCCGTGGATCAACCGGCGGTACGGCGAAGTGGATACGGCCGTCGCCCTGCAGATCGAGGCGCTGCTGCGGGACGAGGAGCTGGAGCCGGCGGTGCGGTGCCGGCTGCTGGTCACGCTCGTCCACGAGATCGGGGCGGAGGACCACGAGCGCACCGGTTCCGCGGTCCGGGAGGCCGAAGCTCTGGCCCGGGATCTGGACGATCCGGTGCTGCTCGGGCTGGTGCTCTGCGCCGTCCACGCCGGCACCGGCTCGCCGACCAGCACGCTCGGCGGCCACGTCATCGGTGACGAGCTGCTCCGGATCGGTGACCGGACGCAGCTCCCCGTGTTCACCATGCTGGGCCACCACCTGCTGGCCGAGATCGCGTCCGGCAACGGTGACATCCCGGCGATCGAGCATCACATGGGCATCCAGTCGGAACTGGCGGACCGGTATCAGTTCCAGCAGGCGCAGGCGACCCGGGAGATGAGCCGCGCCATGGTCGCACACCTCACCGGCGATCTGGCCGAGGCGGAACGACATTACGTGCGCGGCCACGAGTTGATGACCCGGGCGGGGCTCGACGCCGACAGTGTCTTCGCTCTCGCGCAGTTCACGCTCCGGCTCACCGAGGGACGCGCCGGAGAACTCGAGGCGGTGATCGAGACCGTCGACAGCGCCGCGATGGACGTGATCGCCGATCTGCATGCCCTCGCGCTTCTCGGCAACGGCAAACCGGACCGGGCGCGCGAGGTCCGGCGTCACCTCCGCCCGGTCCGCCGCGACTTCTTCCACTCCCTGATGATGTCGCTGCGGGGCATCGTCGTCGCGAGGCTGGGTGAACGGGACGAGGCGGCCGCGGTGCACGCGGAGCTGAGCCCGTACAGCGGTCAGATCGGGGGCGGCGACACGGCGGCGTTCGCGGTGGGGCCCGTCGACACGATCCTCGGCGACCTCGAGATGCTCCTCGACCGGCCCGAGGACGCGGGAACGCATTACGTTGCGGCGCTCGAACTGGCCGAACGCTGCGGCTGCCCGCCCTGGGTGGAGGCGGCGCGCACCCGGGTGACCACCCACCCAAGCGAGTTCCAAGTGGGCCACTAGCGGTCGGGCGCACAGTCGGAGGCGACAGAACCATCCGGCTTTCCTGGAGGCTTCCCCATGAGTTCCCTGCTCGCGCGCCTCGGCTCGGCCGCCGCCGCGCATCCCTGGCGGGTGATCGCCACATGGCTGACGCTGCTCGTCCTGGTGTTCGCCGCCGCGTCCGCGTTCGGTGGCACCAACCACGACGACTACAACGTGCCCGGTCTGCCGTCGCAGCAGGGGACGACTCTGCTCAGCGAACGATTCCCGGAGATGTCGGGGGCGGACGCCCGGGTGGTCGTGCACTCGGACACGGGCCCGCTTTCCCCCGCGGTCCTCACCGACCTCGGCACCAGGCTGGCGGAGGTGAACGGTGTGAGTGCCGTGTCGCCGCCCCGCCTGTCCCAGGATTCCGACACGGCCGTGATCAGCCTCAACTACCGCATCCCGGTCACCGACTTCCACGGCAGCGAAGGCGTCGACGCCCTCGACGCCGCGGTCGCCGACACTCAGGCGCAGGGGCTGCAGGTGGAACTGGGCGGGCAGGTCCCGGAGAACATCTCCAAGCCGTCGGGCACCGCGGAGGCGGTCGGCATGGTCCTGGCGCTGATCATCCTGGTGTTCGCGTTCGGTTCCGTGGTGGCCGCCGGACTGCCCCTGGCCGTCGCGCTCGTCGGCGTCGGCATCGGGTCGGGCCTCATCACGATCATGGCCGGGTTCACCAGCATCAGCACCATCGCCCCGACCATCGCCACGATGGTCGGCATCGGTGTCGGAATCGACTACGCGCTGCTGCTCGTCACCCGGTACACCGAGGGACTGCGGTCCGGGATGTCGGTGCGGGACGCCGTCGCCGCCGCCAACTCCACGGCCGGGACGTCGGTGATCTTCGCCGGCACCACCGTCCTCGTCTCCCTGTTCGGGCTGCGACTGTCCGGGCTGCCGATGTACGCGTCGTTCGGCTACGCCACGTTCGCGATGGTCGGGATCGTGATGCTCACCTCGGTCACGCTGGTGCCCGCACTGTGCGGGCTGGCGGGCACGCGGGTGCTCGGCAAACGGTCCCGTGCCCGGGCCGAACGTCGCACGACGTCGCCGCTGACGGAACGGTGGGCGATCCGGGTGAGCCGCCGCCCGTGGCTGTGGGCCCTGACGGCGCTCGGGGTGCTGCTGCTCCTGGCCGCTCCGGTTCTGGGCATGCGGACGTGGCCGCAGGACGCGGGCAGCGCGCCGGCCGCCAACACGATCCGTCAGGCGTACGACCTGATCGACTCCGAGTTCGGGCCCGGCGCCAACGGACCCCTGATGGTGGCGGTCGACCTGAACAAGGTTCCGGCATCCGAACTTCCGGCTCTCGCGCGTGATCTCGCAGCCGAGCCCGGGGTGGCGTCGGTGACGCCCGTCCTGACAAACGCCGATTCGACGGCCGCGCTGATCTCGGTGCAGCCGACCACCGGTCCCAGCGATCCCCGCAGCACCGAACTGCTGGAGCGGATCCGATCCGACGCCGCCGACGGCGTCCACGTCACCGGACTCACCGCGACGTTCGCCGACATCTCCGCCCGCCTCGCCGAACGGCTGTGGCTCGTGATCGCGTTCGTCGTCGCGCTGTCGGTCGTGCTGCTCACGTTCGTCTTCCGCGCACCGGTGGTCGCGGTGAAGGCGGCCGTGATGAACCTGCTGTCGGTGGCCGCCGCCTACGGTGTGATGGTGATGGTGTTCCAATGGGGTTGGGGCGCCCAGCTACTCGGCCTTCCGCATGCGCTTCCCGTGTCGAGTTGGGTGCCGATCCTGATGTTCACCATCCTGTTCGGACTGTCGATGGACTACGAGGTGTTCCTGCTCTCCCGGATACGTGAGCGCTGGCTCGACACGGGCGACTCGCACCGGAGCGTCGTCGAGGGACTGGCATCCACGGGCCGGGTGATCACGAGCGCCGCGGCGATCATGGTCGCGGTGTTCGCCGGGTTCGCGCTCGACGGGGACGTGACCGTGAAGATGATGGGCGTCGGCCTCGCGACCGCGGTCCTCATCGACGCGACGATCGTGCGGATGGTGCTGGTGCCCGCGACGATGTATCTCCTGGGCAACGCCAATTGGTGGCGGCCCGGCGGACGCCGGGATGCGGCACCGGACGGGGACGCTACCTCCGCAGGCGTTCCACTTCCGCTTCGAGCGCGATGACCCGCCGGTACAGGGCCTGGATGCTCGCCATGCACACCCCGTTCGCATCGACCATCGCGATGCGGCGGTCGTGGGAACCGAGACCGAATGCGGTCGCGAAATCCTGTGCCATCGGGCCCAGGTGCCGCACCGACTCGTGATCGAAACCGTAGGTCCAGACGCTGAGCGGCATCTCGGCGAGGCGTTCGAGCACCTCGCCGGCACTGGCAGGCGGTGTCTGGACGGCAACACCGCGCTTGCGGGTCAGGACGGAGTGAAACCACGCCAGCGGGTGGCGGGTACGGGCCGCTGTTCGCGCCCGCACCCGCCCCCGACGGGTGTCGACCCACATGGAGTCAGTCGGGGAGTTCGCCGACATCGTGCTTGATCGTCGCGTCGCTGAGAAGGAGTCCGACCCCGAGGGCCATGACGCCGATTCCGAGTCCGATTGCGGCTCCGCCGAGTCCGAGCATGATTCCGAGCATGTTGTCTCCTGTTCGTCGCTGGTGTGCGGGATTTCGTGCCCCCGCTTTCTGAACACCTACGACTCTGGCGGCTCCGGCCCTCGGAGATAAGACACCCCAGGGGTGGTGCAACCGCACCCCCGGTCGGCACGCCGGGCGGCAGAATGGCGGCCATGACGGAATTACCGGAGTGGGCTCGAACCCTCGACCTCGCCCCGCACCCCGAAGGCGGCTGGTACCGCGAGACGTGGCGCAGCGACGTCACGATTCCGGAGGGGAGCCTGCCCGGCGACTACCCCGGACCGAGATCGGCCGGTACCGCGATCCTGTTTCTCCTGATGCCCGGGCAGCAGTCGGAATGGCACAGCGTGCGCAGCGCCGAGATCTGGCTGTATCACCGGGGCAGCCCCCTGCGGCTCGAACTGGGTGGGGACGGAAGCGAACCCGCGTCCCCACACGCACAGATCCTCGGCGCAGACGTCGCGGCGGGCCAGCAACCACAGCTGCTGGTCCCGCCGCGGCACTGGCAACGAGCGAAGCCCGAGGGCGACGAACCGACTCTCGTCAGTTGCGTCGTCACCCCGGGCTTCGACTTCGCGGACTTCCGGCTCTAGGCCCTCCGCCTACGCGCCCAGCGTGTCCGGGTCGGGGCCGATGCGCCCGTCGGCCCGGGTCAGCGACCCGACGGTGTTGACCTCGTCGGGGGTCAGCTCGAAGTCGAAGACGTCGAAGTTGGCGGCGATGCGCTCCGGCGTCACCGACTTGGGAATGACCACGTTGCCGATCTGCAGGTGCCAGCGGATGATCACCTGTGCGGTCGTCTTGCCGTGCGCCGCAGCGATCTTCGCGATGGACTCGTCCTCGAGGACGGTGCCCTGCCCCAGCGGGCTCCATGCCTCGGTCGCGATACCCTTGCCGGTGTGGAAGGCGCGCAGGTCGGCCTGGTTGAACCGCGGGTGCAGCTCCACCTGGTTGACCGCGGGCACCTCGCCCGTCTCGGCGATCAGACGGTCGAGGGTCTCCGGGGTGAAGTTGGAGACGCCGATCGACCGCGCACGCCCATCGGCCTTGATCTTCTGGAACGCCTTGAACGTGTCCACGTAGCGGTCCGCGGACGGCACCGGCCAGTGGATGAGGTAGAGGTCGACGTAGTCGAGCCCGAGGCGGTTCAGGCTGTCGTCGAACGCGCGGAGCGTGGAGTCGTAGCCCTGGTCGTCGTTCCACAGCTTGGTGGTGACGAACAACTCGTCACGGGCGATGCCGGAGTCCGCGAGCGCGCGGCCCACTCCGGTCTCGTTCTCGTAGATCTTGGCGGTGTCGATGCTGCGGTACCCGGCCTTCAGCGCCTCGGTGACCGCCGCGTGGCTCTCGTCGTCCGGCACCTGCCACACGCCGAAGCCGAGGGCAGGAATGCTGTTCCCGTCGTTGAGCGCGACCGTAGGTACAGGACTCTGTGCATTGTTGAAACCCATGAGACTGTGCAACCGGGCACCCGGACCAGATGTTCCCGACCGTCTCAGAATGTGGACTTTCGCGTGTTGTTTCGGTACGACCGGGTAATCCGACGGCATCGGCGTTCAGGTGGTGACGCGCCCGGTGGAAGGGGCGGACATGGGCCTCGGATACACATTGGCCTATCGGTTCAAGATCACGCCCTGGGTGAAAGCGGGCCGCGTCTTCGGAAGCCAGATCGAGACGTTGCTCGATCCCTTCGACGCACCACCGGGTGAGGTCCTCGACATCGGATGCGGCACCGGTGACCATGCCATCGAGATGGCCCGGCGGGGGTGGCAGGTGACGGGGATCGACACCGTCCAGCTGGCCCTCGACAAGGCGCGGTCCAAGGCCCGGAAGGCGGGCGTCGACGTGCGATTCATGCACGCGGACGCCACCGACCTCGAGCACGCCGTCGGCCGCGGGTACCACCTGATCCTGGATGTGGGGTGCTACCACGGGCTCAGCGACCACGATCGGGTCGCGTACGCCGAGAACGTCACGACCGTGAGCGAACCGCACGCCACCCTGCTGATGTTCGCGTTCGGGCCGGGGCATCGCGGCCCGCTGCCGCGAGGGGTCTCCCGCTCCGACGTGGAGCGGACGTTCGAGAAGTGGAAACTCGTCTCGGACGTCGACGCCGACACGACCGGTATGCCGGGACCGCTCAAGAAGGCCGACCCCCGCTGGTTCCGCCTCGTCAAGCGTTGAGTGGATAATCGCCTGGTGACTGCAACACTGCGCATCAGCGAACTGTCGGCTTCGCGCGGTGAGCGCACCCTCTTCGCCGGCCTCGACCTCACCGTCGCCCCGGGCGACGTGACCGGACTCGTGGGGGCCAACGGTGCCGGCAAGTCGACGCTGCTGACCGCCCTCGCGGGGGTCGGCTCGGCGGACGTCGAGGGCACCATCGTGCTGAGCCCGCCCGACGCGGCCGTCGGCTACCTCGCCCAGGAACCCGACCGGATCGCCGGCGAGACGGTGCTCGACTTCCTCGGTCGCAGGACCGGCGTCACCGAGGCGGAGCACACCATGAACTCGGCCGCCGAAACGCTCGGCGAGTCGGACGAGGATCTCTACTCCCCCGCCCTCGAACGCTGGCTCGCACTGGGCGGCGCCGACCTCGCCGAGCGCGCGGAGAAGGTCGTGAGCGAACTCGGGCTGGGGGTGCCGCTCGACACGTACATGACGTCGCTGTCCGGTGGGCAGGCCGCGCGCGCCGGATTGGCGTCGCTGCTGCTGTCCCGGTACGACGTGCTGCTGCTGGACGAGCCGACCAACGACCTCGACCTCGTGGGGCTCGAGCAGCTCGAGCGTTTCGTCGCCGAGAGCAGGGCGGCCATGGTGGTGGTGAGTCACGATCGGGAATTCCTGGCGCGCACCGTGACCGGCATCGTGGAGCTCGACCTGGTGCAGCAGCAGATCGCGGTCTACGACGGCGGCTACGACTCGTATCTCGCCGAACGGGAGATCGCGCGCAGGCATGCCCGGGAGGCGTACGAGGAGTACGCCGGGACCCGTTCGGACCTCGAGGACCGCGCGCAGATGCAGCGGAACTGGATGGAGCACGGTGTCCGGAACGCGCGGCGCAAGGCGAAGGACAACGACAAGATCGGCAAGGGTCTGCGCACCGAGTCCACCGAGAAGCAGGCGGCGAAGGCCCGGCAGACGCAGCGCCGGATCGAGCGGCTGGAGGTGGTCGAGGAGCCGCGCAAGGAATGGGAACTGCGGATGGAGATCGCCACCGCCCCACGCAGCGGATCGGTCGTGGCGACGGCGAACGGCGCCACCGTCGCGTGGGGCGGGGACCGCGAGTTCACGTTCGGCCCGGTCACCACTCAGGTGGACTGGGGTGACCGGATCCTCATCACCGGCGCCAACGGTTCCGGCAAGACGACCCTGCTGAAGGTGCTGCTCGGCAAGATCGCCCTGGACGCGGGCACCGCCTCACTCGGCTCGGGTGTGGCGATCGGCGAGATCGATCAGGCCCGCGGCCTGTTCGAGGGCGGCGAGAAGGTGGCGGACGCGTTCGCGGCGCAGGTCCCGGACTGGCCGGACGCCGACGTGCGGACGCTGCTCGCGAAGTTCGGGCTCAAGGGACACCACGTGCTGCGGCCGGCGGCGTCGCTGTCACCCGGTGAACGCACCCGCGCCGCCCTGGCGCTGCTGCAGGCACGGGGCGTCAACCTGCTGGTGCTCGACGAGCCCACCAACCACCTGGACCTCCCCGCGATCGAACAGCTGGAGCAGGCCATGGAGAACTTCGACGGCACGCTGCTGCTCGTCACCCACGACCGGCGGATGCTGGATTCGACACGCAGCACCCGCCGGTGGCGGATGGACGGCGGCCGGCTGTCCGAGGAGTAGTCAGTCGCCTTCGGCCATGGGTGGCAACGCCTTGACGAACGGCGGGTCGTAGTCGACCTTGCCCAGCTTCGCCGCGCCGCCGGGGGAACCGAGGTCGTCGAAGAAGTCGGCGTTCGCTTTGGTGTACTCCACCCACTGGTCCGGGACGTCGTCCTCGTAGAAGATCGCCTCGACGGGGCACACCGGCTCACACGCGCCGCAGTCGACGCATTCGTCGGGGTGGATGTAGAGCATCCGACCGCCCTCGTAGATGCAGTCGACAGGACATTCTTCGATGCATGCCTTGTCCAGAACGTCGACACAGGGTTCAGCGATGGTGTAGGTCACGTCTGTAATCCTGTCCTTTCCTGCCGTCCTGCGCGAATCGCCTCCACTCTGCCACGCAATTTCCCAGGGTCAACCTGTCATTTCGGCGCCCGTCGCCGTTGTACACCGTTGACAAACTGTTGGGTTTTCACAACACTTTGTTGCATGAGCCCAGTACGGCGTGGGGACGCCCTCCCCATCTACAACCGCATCGGCGTCCTTCGCGCCGAGCGCGGGATGAGCCGGGCTCAGCTGGCGGGACTCATCGACGTCAATCCCCAGACCGTCGGCGCGCTCGAACGGGGCGACCACTACCCCAGCCTCGACCTGGCGTTCCGTATCTCGTGGGTGTTCGAACTGCCGGTGGAGGCCATCTTCTCCCGCACCGAGTTCGGCCCCCTGTCCACCGAGCTGTACCGCACCGACCGACCGCCGTCCACCACAGGAAGCGGGGAGAGTTCCCATGCCTGAGACCAATCTGATCGAGCGGTACCAGGGGTTCCGGACGCGCAGGTTCCTCCAGAACGAACGCCGTTACCGGACGTGGCTACCGAGGTGGCGGACCCGCAGCCGCAGACGAATCCTGGTGGTCGCCCTCGCGGTCACGTTCGTGTTCATGACCGCCGTCGGCATCGTGTGCCATTTCGACATGGTCGTCGGGCCGCTGCTGTGGCTACCCGCGTGCCTGTTGTTCTTTCCCCTGTGGACGATGCTCCAGATCGTGTCCGGGCGGCAGGGGGACGCTCCGCGCGACGCTCTCGACGAGTGGGAGATCCAGCAGCGCAACAGTGCCCGGTCGATCGGACTCACGGTCACCCAGCTGCTGACGCTCGTCCCCGCGTTGTACCTGATCTTCGTCGGCGCGCTGGACGGCGATCACGGCAACGTGCCGTACGCCGCCGGACTGCTCGTCGTCACTGCGCTGATGGTCGGGGGTTGCACGCCCGCCATGATCCTCGGCTGGACGCAACCCGATCCCGACCCCGACGACCTCGCTTCCTAGGAACACCCGCACTCCAGAACGGGAAGGACCCATGTCTCACACCCTCACGATCGACGGCATCTCCAAACGGTACGGCGAGGTCGTCGCACTCGACGACCTGTCCTTCGAGGTCCGCCCCGGCGAGATCTTCGGTTTCGTCGGCAGCAACGGTGCCGGCAAGACCACCACCATGCGCATCGCGCTGGGTGTCCTGTCCGCCGATTCCGGCGAGGTCCGGCTCGGCGGCAAGCCGGTGGACCTGGACGTGCGGCGCACCATCGGATACATGCCGGAGGAACGCGGGCTGTACCCGAAGATGAAGGTGGGCAAGCAACTCGAATACCTCGCCGAGCTGCACGGCATTTCCCGCTCGGCGGCGCGGGAGGCGGTCGCCCGATGGACCGAACGCCTCGGCATCGCGGACCGTGTCGGCGACACCGTCGACGCACTCTCGCTCGGCAATCAGCAACGCGTCCAGCTGGCCGCTGCGCTCGTCCACGATCCGGCGGTGCTGGTTCTCGACGAACCCTTCTCGGGGCTCGACCCCGTCGCGGTGGACGTCATGAGCGACGTGCTGGTGGAGAAGGCGAACACCGGAGTGCCGGTGATCTTCTCGAGCCATCAGCTCGAACTCGTCCAGCGCCTCTGCCACCGCGTCGGCATCATCAGCCACGGCCGGATGCGTGCCGTCGGCACCGTCGACGAACTGCGCGGCGGCGGCAACGCCCAGCTCGAAGTCCACGCACCGGAGGCGCCGGTCGGCTGGGCGCACCATCTCGAGGGCGTCACGACTATCAGTCATCTCGACGGCCGAACCCTGCTGTCGCTCGACGCCCACGTGGACGACCAGCTGATCCTGCACACCGCCCTGAAGACCGGACCGGTGCACGAATTCTCGCTGCACCGGCCCACCCTGACCGATCTGTTCCGAGAGGTGGTCACGGCATGAGTGCCCCACTGAGCCCCGCCCGCGCGATCGGCCTCGTGGCCCGCCGCGAATTCCTGACCCAGGTGGCGAAGAAGAGCTTCGTCATCAGCAACGTGATCATCCTGCTGGCCATCGTGGGCGGCATCGTCGCGTACTCGCTGTTCTCGGGCGGCGACGACGAACGCGCCACCGTCGGACTCGTCGGCGACCAGTCGCTCGCGCCGGCTCTCGTCGCCACCGGTGATGCGGTCGGGACACCGGTCGACGTCGTCCCGGCCGCGGACGAGCAGGCCGCGCGGGACGAGGTGGGGAGCGGTGACCTCGACGTCGCCCTGATTCCCGGCACCGACGGATCCGTCACGGCCGTCACCGAATCCGAGATCGGCTCCGGGCTCCGCACCGTGATCGACGCGGCCGTGGTGCAGCAGGCTCAGGCCGGCGCGCTCGCGGCACAGGGCGTGGATCCCGCCCAACTCGCCGAAGCGACCGGCCGGGCGGTGGTCACCGTCGACGCACTCGATCCGCCCGACCCGGAGAAGGGCCAGCGCGTGGCCCTCTCCATCGCCGTGGTCGTCCTGCTGTACATGCAGATCATGATGTTCGGCATGTACGTGGCGATGGGTGTCGTCGAGGAGAAGTCGAGCCGGGTCGTGGAACTGCTCCTGTCGACCCTCCGTCCGCTGCAACTGCTCTGGGGCAAGGTCATCGGCATCGGCGCGGTCGGTCTCGTCCAGTTGACCGCCTACGGTGTGGTCGGTGTCGCGGCCGGACTTGCAACGGGCGTGCTCACCGTGACGGGGACGGCGATCGGGGTGCTGGCCGGAACGCTCGGCTGGTTCGTGCTCGGATTCGCGTTCTTCGCCGTCCTCTACGCCGCGGCCGGGTCGATGGTGTCGCGGCAGGAGGACGTCAACGCGACCGCATCACCGCTGATGGTGCTGATCGTCATCATGTTCTTCAGCGCCTTCTCCTCGGTGAGCAACCCGGACGGCACCCTCAGCAACGTCCTCAGCTGGATTCCGCCGTTCTCGGCGATCCTGATGCCGCTGCGCATCGCCGCCGGCGTGGCGTCCCCGGTCCAGGTGGTCGTCACCGTCGCTCTGATGCTCGCGGTGACTGCCGCGCTCAGCGTGCTGGCCGCGAAGATCTACCAGCGCTCGATCCTGCGGATCGGCAAGGTCGTGTCGTGGAGGGAAGCACTCGGGAGGTAGTGAATTCCCAGCGCACGGCCAAGTTCTCTGTGTAGTGTTCGAATCGTCGATCGATGCTGCTCAGCTGCCGTCGTGGAACGGGGAACACCCATGGTCGTCCGTCGCGGGAAGCCGATCGTCGCCCTCGCCGTCGCCGTGGTCGCGTCCATGACGTTGATGCTGACGGCGTGCACGTCCGACGAGCCGACCACTGCGGGCGGTGGCAACGCCGGCCCCGACGGCACCCCGGTCGCCTTCAAGGAACCGGTGAGGCTGTCGAGCGAGAACGGGGTGCTCGAGGTTCGGCTGTCGGCCCATCAGGGCACGGTCGACCTCGACACCGTCTCGGAACCGGTGTCCAACTTCCTGGTCTTCGGATACGAGGTTCTGCAGGGCACGAGTTCGAACGGCTCGACCACGGGCGACGACCTCTACCCGGCACCGACATTGCGCGTCGATCCGGGTGAGCGCCTGATCATCCACTACGACAACGATCTCCGGAATCTGACGATCGAGGACTTCTACGACCCCGCGTTCACGCCGGCGGGCGGGGAGGTCCCCATCTATCCCCCGGCACTCGAATCGGCGCCGCTGAACCTGCACACCCATGGTCTGCACGTGAGCCCGGACGGCAACGCCGACAACGTGCTGCTCGACATCCCCGCCGGAATGGGCAACGTCTACGACTACGCGGTGCCGAGGGACATGCCGAACGGCCTGTACTGGTACCACAGCCACCGTCACACGATGACCGCGCAGCAGACGTACGCGGGGCTCGCGGGACTGCTCGAGATCGGCAGGCCCGACGGCAACCTTCCTCTGGTGACGCAGAACGACGTTCCCATCCGCGACATGGCGCTGCAGTACAACTTCGTCTTCGACCGTAAAGGCAACGGCCACCAGCTGAACGACCCCAACTGGCCACAGTTCGTGAGCACACTGAAGCCGCCGGAGGGGACCGAGCTCGCCGACGGAACGTACGAGCCGAGTCTCGCACCCGTGAATTTCTCGGAGACCACGGAGGGCGCCCAGTACGTCACCAACTGGTATCCCGGGCCGCTGTCGCCGGCGAATCATCGCGGGCAGAACCAGTTCGTGCCGGGCAATCTCCAGAGTTTCAGCAGTGATTCGACGAATGTCCCCGCCGACCCGTCGCTGCCGGACAACGAACGCGACGTGCAGTACACGGTCAACGGGCAGTTTCAGCCGGAGCTGAAACTGAAGCCGGGCCAGACGGAGATCTGGTCGCTGGCGAACATCAGCGACTTCGCCTACATGCCGCTCAGACTCACCGAGACCGCGACGGGCAACCACCCGAAGTTCTCCGTCGTCGGCCAGGACGGCAATCCCTTCACCCAGGTGCAGCTGCCCGTCGGTGGTGACGGCACCCGGCTCGTCATCCCGCCGGGGTCGCGGTACGCGATCGCCGTGACGATGCCGGACACCGGCGATCTGGTGCTCGACATGCCTCCACTGGACGGGGCGAAACCCGTCACCAACCCCGGCGTTCTCTACACCGGCAACGGCACCGACAACCCGCCGGCCGAACTGGGCACGGTGACGGTCGACCCGTCGGTCATCAGCTACGCCGACGGCTTCTTCACCTTCCCCACCCAGACCCTCCTGCACGTCACACCCGACAGCGGGGACGGGCGGACCACGCCGTTCGAGCCCGGCCAGAACCTCGACGCGTACACGTCTTTCGTGGACACGTCGGTGATGACACCGGACGTGAAGCGCACCCTCACGGTCTCGGGCGGGTTCGGCAACGAGAAGGCCAGCAACAGCGACCCCAAGGCCTTCACGTACGAGTTCGACGACAACACGTTCCCGAACATCCCGCTGATCCAGCCGCGCCTCAACTCGGTCGAGGAATGGTTGATCACGAACCTCAACAACGACGAGCATCCGATGCACATCCACGTCAACGACTTCCAGGTGATGGAAATCGTCGACCCGATCGCCGGTACCCGGACCGGGGTGCAGCCGTGGGGCGAGGACAACGTCAACGTGCCGGCGCCCGTCACCGACGCGAACGAGAACCCGCTCGTGCCCGCATCGGTGACGCTGCGCACGAAATTCACGGAGTACACAGGCACTTTCGTGATCCACTGCCATCGCCTCAACCACGAGGACAACGGTCTGATGGCCACCGTCAACGTCATTCCCGAGGTGTCGACGTACGCGTTGGCGGTGCCAGGTTCGGCGGGCACTCCCGCGACCGTGCAGGTCCACGACGGCAACGGCGACAAGGTGATCGCCGCGGTCACACCGTTCCCGGCCTTCGAGGGCACCCCGACGGTGGCGATGGCCGACGTCAACGGCGACATGATCCTCGACCTCGTCGCCGGGACCGGTGCGGGCGTGGCGCCGGAGGTCGTCGCCTACGACGGCAACGATGTGGGCTCCGGCCCGTTCACCGCAGAGCTGACCCGGTTCGCCCCGTTCGACGACGGCTTCCGCGGAGGCGTCAACGTCGCGGGTGTGGACATCGACGGAAACGCGCTGGCCGACAACATCATCGCCGGCACGGGCCCCGGCACCGAATCGCAGGTGAAGGTGTTCTCGTCCGCCCTGCCCACCGAGAAGGGCGTGGCACCCGAGGTCTTTTCGAGCTTCACCCCCTACCCCGGATCGCAGTCCGGGGTCACCGTCGCCACCGGCTTGGTCGACGCCGGCTCGGGCCGGGCAAGTATCGTCACCGCCCCCGGCCCGGGAGAAGCGCCTCGCGTGAAGACGTTCCGCTACGACCTGTTCGAGCCGACCGCCGCCGCGGCGGCCGACGGCACCGCGGACGAGCACGCCGGCCACACCGGCGGACCGCGGATGACGTCGGAGTTCCTGGCGTTCGACGAGAGCTACGTCGGCGGTGTCTCACTCTCGACGGGATGGGTGGCTGGCGCCGAAGGCGGAGCGAAGAGCATCGTCACCGGCATGCTGGGCGGCGACGGCACTGTTCGCGTGTGGTCGAGTGGTTCACGCCTCGACGGTGAACCGGGCATGTATCTCGAGAGTCCGAATCACCACTCCGGCGACGTCGTCTTCACTGAGATCGCGTCGTTCGCACCGTTCGCCGGCGGCACTCCGGGGACGGGCGTGCAGGTGGCCACCACCAGCACCACCAGCGGCGCCGACCTGCTCGTCAGCGGCTCCGGGCCCGGCGGCACCGAGGTGCGCAAGTTCGGGCTGGGCCGCGCCGAACCCCAATCCACCACGCTGGTGCCGCTGCCGTTGGGCGCCCTCCCCGCGCTCCCCGCAGCGCAAGGGTCCGTGCCACTCGGTGGCCGATAGTCGGCCGGCAGATGCAGTGGGTCAGCCGGCCCGCTTCTCGGCGGCGTCGGCGATGTCGTCGAGATCGCGCCGGATCGCCTTGGTGGTCGCCTTCAACGCGAAGGAGCCGAACACTTTCATCATGAACTTCGAAAATGCGCCGAGCCCAGTTGCTTCCGCTGAGAAGTGAAAGGTCAGGGTGGTGCCGTCACCAGCAGGCTCCAGGGTGAACACCGTCGTGTAGTCGGCGCCGTGGGACGACGCCTTCACCACGGTGCGCTTCTCCGGGTCGATCTCCGTGACCCACATTTCCTCGGTCGACGACTTGCCGAACAGCACCCGGGTCTCACGCCACCGCGTACCGACCTCGTACTTCGTCGAATCCAGCCTCTCGAGCTTCTCCACACCGCTCAGAACCGATTCCGCATTGTCCAGATCGGTGATGACCGCCCAGACCGCGCCGACGGGCGCATCGATCGTTCGGCTCACGCGGATCTCCGAAGCTGACATGAGGCACCCATTTCTTTCTTCTCAGGGCAGGGTCCAGAACTGGCGGGTCACCAGGTAGAAGACGATGACCCAGAACACCATAACCCCGGCGACGATCGCGATCCCTCGACGGTTCGTTTTCGCTACCGGAACGTCCAGGGGCGGTCGCAGCCAACGCCCCAGCACACGGTTGACGTAGTACGGCATCGTCACGAAGCTCATGATGAAGCTGGACAGCAGGTTTCCGACGAGCAGACCGAGCCACAGTGGCATCTTCAGCGGCGACAGCGCGAGGGTGAGAATCACGACGGTGGGATAGAGACCGACCCACACCGCGATCGACGTCTTGGTTTCGGACGGCGGCGGCGCCTCGTTGCCGTTCTCGTCGAACGCGAACCAGCTCCCGAAGGAGTTGTCGATGGTGCGCAGTTCGAAATCGTGGAACTTCTCGCCCTCGGCGAGGAGTTCCTGACGCTTCGTCGACGTGAGCCACCTGTCGAGGTCGGCCGCGTTGTCGTAGCGGTACAGCGCGGTCCATTCGTCCTGGACGCCCTCGATGGGGCGGAAGAGTTCGCTCCCGCGGAAGCCGTCGAACTTGCTCTCTTCCACTCGCAGTCGATCCTGCCACGCAAGGAAGTCGTCGACGTGCTCCGGACCGACACGGTGCGTCACGACGACCGTCACCAGCGGATCCGACTCGCGCGTCCCCCCGCTGATGACCTGCTGGGTGGCGGGACCGTCGAAGTACTGCTGCCCCTGGTCCAGGCGGCCCTGCCGGGTGGCGCTGTTGATCCAGGCCTGCACGTGGGCGACGGAATCGAAGCGGTACACCACGACCCAGTCGGGTTGCACGGCGGTGGGCGCCGAGATCTCGGCGCCCAGGAACCCCGGGTAGTGGGACGCGGCGGTGTTCATGTCCTGCTGCCAGGCCTCGAAGGCCTCCTCGGATCCGGCGCGCACCTTCTGGCCGATGATGACCGTCGCGGCGTTGCCGGTGGATTTCTCGGTGGGCTTTTCGGTGTCCATCGCCCTCTCCTCACGGCTCAGGTCGTCGGAACCGATCGGTTCTCGCCGATTCGGTGGTAGATCCGCTCGGGGGTGAGCGGCAACGCGCGGAAACGCACACCGGTCGCGTCTTCCAGCGCGTTGGCCAGCGCAGGTGCCACCGGGTTGATGCAGCACTCCGCCATTCCCTTCGCACGCATCGGTCCGACGGAGTCCGCCGAATCGACCAGCAGCACTTCGGTACGGGGAATGTCGGCGTAGGTGGGGATGCGGTAGTTGCGCAGGTTGGGGTTGATCATCACGCCGTTGTCGTCGACGCGGAAGTTCTCGGTCAACGCGAATCCGATGCCCTGGGCGACGCCGCCCTCGATCTGGCCGCGGACCTGCACCGGGTTGATGATGACCCCGGCGTCCGTGGCATGGACGCTGTAGAGGATGCGGATCTCGCCCGTCACCCGGTGGACGGCGATGCGGAAACCGTGGGTGTTGGAGACGACGCTGCGCGGCGACCCGTACGCCTTGCGCGCCTCGGTGAACCGGATGCCGCGGCGGCGGGCGGCGTCGAGGAGTTCGGTCAGCGGCACATGCGTGCCGTCGCAGAGCACCCCGTCGTCGTCCATCGCGCAGGACGCCACGTCGACCCCGGTGTGCGCCGCGGCGAACGCCAGGATGCGGTCGCGCAGGGCCTCCGACGCCCGCGACACGGCGTTGCCTGCGACGAAGAGGCCCGCGCTCGCGAACGCCCCCGTGTCGAAACCCGTCCGGTCGGTGTCGGACTGCACGAGACGCACCCGCGACGGCGTGGTACCGAGATGGGTGGCCGCGATCTGCACGTGCGCGGTCGACGTTCCCTCACCGAATTCGACGGTACCGACGGCGAGTTCGTACACGCCGTCGTCGCCGAGCGTCGCCCACGCCTCCGAGATGTGTTCGGTCGGGGGCGCCGTCTCGTGGAGCGAACTCGCGGTGCCCTCGCCGACGAGCCAGTCTTCGCCCAGCACCTGCCCGTTCCCGGTCCGTCTCAGTGCGGCGTCGACGAGATCGATGCACTGCCCGAGCCCGTCCTCCTCGAACACGACGTCGTCGGGACCGTCCTCGATTGCCACGAGTGAGTCCCCGGGGCGGACGATGTTGCGGCGCCGCAACTCGAGTGGGTCGATGTCGAGTGCGACCGCCAGCTCGTGCATGGCGGATTCGACCGCGAAGGCGGGCTGGGTCATGCCGTACCCGCGCAGCGCTCCGCTGGGCACGCTGTTCGTGTAGACGGAGTACGCATCGAACTTCTTGTTCAGACACTGGTAGGCCGAGATGGCGGCTCCGGCGGCGAACAATGTTTCGCCCCCGTGGTTGCCGTACGCGCCCGTGTTCGACACGTTGTGCACCTGGAACGCCGTGAGTGTGCCGTCGGCCCGGGCGCCGAGCGTGATGGTCAGCTTCATCGGGTGCCGCGGCGACGCCGTCGTGAATTCCTCTTCCCGGGTGAACTCGAAGCAGACGGGCCGGCCCGTGTCGAGGGTGGCGAGCGCGACCAGATCCTCCGAGATCACCTCCTGCTTGCCGCCGAAACCGCCCCCGACACGCATGCAGAATACGCGCAGCTGGTCGGGACGCAGGTCGAACAGGTGGGCCAGCTTGACCTTGGCGATCGACGGCGACTGCGAACTCGTGCGCACGTGCAGCCGGCCATCCTCCATCCAGGCGATCGACCCGTGCGTCTCGAGATGCGCGTGCTGCACGCGCGGGGTGAAGTAGGTGCCCTCGTGGATCACGTCGGCCTCGGCGAACCCCGCCTCGACGTCGCCGACCTCCCCGTGGAGTTCGAGCAGGATGTTGTGCACGGGATCGCGGACGAACGGGTCGTCCGAACCGTGCAGCTGTGGTGCGCCGTCGGCCATCGCCTCCTCAGGGTCGAACACCGCAGGCAACACGTCGTATTCGACGACCACCTTGCGACAGCCCTCCTCCGCGGCGCCGACCGTGTCCGCCAGCACCGCGACCACCCGCTGGCCGGCGAAGCGGACCCTGTCGTCGAGGATGTACGTGTCGTCGGGGTCGACGAGGTGATCGGTGTGGATCGCGGTCGTGAACCGCTTCCGGGGCACGTCCTCCCACGTGTACACGCGGTGCACGCCGGGGACGGCGAGCGCCGCCGTCTTGTCGATCGAGACGATGCGGGCGTGGGCGTGCGGGGAATGCAGCACCTTGAGGTGCAGCATGCCCTCGATCTCGGTGTCCATCGTGAACTCGGCGCGGCCGGTGACCACATCGGTGGCCGCGGGCGCCCCGACGCTGGTGCCGACCGCGCGACCCGGTTCGGCGACCTCCACCCCGGCGACACCGTTCACGGCATCCTCGATGGCCCGATAGCCGGTGCAGCGGCAGAGATTGCCTTTCAGCGCGCGCGGCAGGTCCTCTTTCTGCGCGTCCGTGAACGTCGCCGAGGTCATGATCATGCCCGCGGTGCAGAAGCCGCACTGGAACCCGGGGGCGTCCCGGAACTGCCGCTGCAGCGGATGCAGGTCGTCCGGCGAACCGAGGCCCTCGATCGTCGTCACCTCCCGCCCCTCGGCGCGGAATGCGGGCGTGATGCAACTGTGCACGGGATCGCCGTCGAGCCACACCGTGCAGGCCCCGCAATCACCTGCGTCGCAACCCTTCTTGACGCCGTGATGGCCGAGCGAGCGCACGAACGTGCGCAGGCACTGGCCGGGATTCGGCTCCGCGTCGAACGCCCTGCCGTTCACGGTGTACGTCATCGCCGGTCTCCTGCCACGAGCTCGGTCCGGATCTCCTCGGCGAAATGCTTCGCCAGGTGGCGACGGTGGTCGGGGCTGCCGTTGGGGTCGTCGAACCACACGTCCTCGGGCAGCGCGTCGATGCGCTGCTGCAGCGCCTCGGCGTCGGGTACGGCGTCGAACGCGAAACGGATCGGACGCGTCGTGCCCGCCGTGATCGTGAGCAGCAGGTCGTCGCCGTCGGGCGACCGGGTGCCGATCATGAACAGGGTGGACCGGCCCAGGTGCGTCAGCGTGAAGCGGCGGTGCGCGTGACGCTTGCGCAGGGCGCGGACGGGGATGTCGATGCGCCGCAGGATCTCACCCGGCGTGAGCACGTTCTCGTGGTTGCCCGTCACGAAGTCGGCGGCGTCGACGGTGCGCTCGGACCCGTCGGCCGCCCACAGCGTGTACGTCGCCTCCAGCGCGACGGTCATCGTGATCATCGGGCCTGCGGGCAACGACATGCAGATGTTGCCGCCCACCGTCGCCGAATTCCAGATCTTGAACGATGCCAGGAACGCCTCGCAACTCGTTGCGAACAACGAGGCGGCTCTCCAGTCATCCGGTGGCGCAAGCGCATACAACTCACGGATGGTGCACGTCGCTCCGATCTCGAGGCCGGCGTCGCTCGGCACCAGGGTGTCCCAGCCGAGCGCCGTGAGATCGACGAGACGGCGCAGGTCGGGCTGCTGATCGGAGAACAGCCACGTTCCGCCTGCCAGCCAGGCGTCACCTTCCCGCCACTGCGCACCCGGCCGGTCGGGTGGGCGCCGAACGACATCGGTGATGGTGTTGAGGTCCATATGACTGCTCCACTCGGGAAATGTGTCGTCGTTCTCGTACCCGGCCTGCGTCAACCCATCTGACTTTAGACACCGCGACGGCGGTCTCGGTGTCGATTGCCGGGTTCCACCCGGTCGCTGTTTGCCGTGTTCCGGCCGTGCAGGCGACCGCGTGGGCGACCGTCACCCGCCGTAGCAGACATCTGCTGCCCCGGCCCGACCGCTACTCTCAGGGCCATGGCCGCCAAGATCTCCGCCCACGACGTGCTCGAGCTGGTACTGGACGCGGGCAGCTTCGTCTCCTGGGACACCACGCCCGTCGATGCGCGGCCGAACGAGAAGTACCGCGCCGACCTGCAGAAGGCCGCCGAGAAGTCGGGTGTCGACGAATCGGTGATCACGGGCGTCGGCACCGTCCGCGGGCGCCCGGTCGCGGTGATCGCGTGCGAGTTCGCGTTCCTGGCCGGTTCGATCGGCGTGGCCGCCGCCGAGCGGATCGTCTCCGCCATCGAACGCGCCACCCGTGAGGGTCTCCCCCTGCTCGCCTCGCCCACGTCGGGGGGTACGCGCATGCAGGAGGGCACCGTCGCGTTCGTGCAGATGGTGAAGATCGCGGCGGCCGTCGCCACCCACAAGGCCGCCCATCTCCCCTATCTCGTGTATCTACGGAACCCGACCACCGGCGGTGTCTTCGCGTCCTGGGGTTCCCTCGGGCACATCACCGTGGCCGAGCCCGGCGCACTCGTGGGGTTCCTCGGACCCCGCGTCTACGAGGCGCTGTACGGCGAGAAGTTCCCCGAGGGCGTGCAGACGTCCGAAAACCTGTACCGCAACGGCGTCATCGACGGCGTCGTCCCCGCCACGCGCCTGCGCCGGCTCGTCCATCGGGCGTTGCGGGTGCTGATCGATCCGCCGACATCGGCCGCCGTCACCGAACCGGCGCCGCCGGCCGTCGACATCCCCGACGTGCCCGCGTGGCAGTCGGTGATGCTGTCGCGGCGCGCCGACCGGCCCGGGATCCGGCACCTGCTGCGGCACGCGGCCACCGAGCAGGTGCCCCTCAGCGGCACCGGCCAGGGTGAAACCGAGGGGACGGTGCTGCTGTCGCTGGCCCGTTTCCGCGGCGCGCCGTGCGTGCTGCTGGGCCAGGACCGCGCCGGACAGTCGGCGCTGAACACGATGGGGCCCGCCGCCCTCCGCGAGGCGCGCCGCGGCATGCGGTTGGCCGAGGAGTTGCAGATCCCCCTGGTCCTGGTGATCGACACCCTCGGTGCCGCGCTGTCGCAGGAGGCGGAGGAACGCGGACTGGCCCCCGAGATCGCCCGATGCATCTCCGACCTCGTGACGTTGAAGACGCCGACCGTGTCCGTTCTGCTCGGTCAGGGCACGGGCGGCGGGGCGCTGGCCTTCCTCCCCGCCGACCGCGTGCTCGCCGCGCAGAACGGGTGGCTGGCCCCGCTCCCCCCCGAAGGCGCCAGCGCGATCGTCCACCGCGACACCTCGCACGCCCCCGAGATGGCGGCCGCGCAGGGCATCCGTTCGCTCGACCTGTTGCGCGACGGCGTCATCGACGCCATCATCCCCGAGCATCCGGACGCCGCCGACGAGGCCGTCGATTTCTCCAAGCGGGTCGGCGAGGCCATCTCCCGGGAACTCCGTGCCCTGACCGGGGTTCCCGAGAGCGAGCGCTTCGCCGCCCGGCTCGCCCGCTACCGGAACCTCGGCCTGGATTAGGGTGTGTCTCCCAGTCTCTCTCGGATGCGCCTGGCGAAGCAATCGTCGTCCGGCAAGGCGGAGGAGAAGCCGATACCGCTGTTGTATCGGCGCCGACGACAACGAAGCAGGGCGGCGATTGGGCGCCGGGAGCGCCGAATGGGGATTGGGAGACATACCCTAAGACAGTTTGATCGTCGGGTTGTACATGTCCATCCACAGCGCGAGGTCGAGCGTGCGCTCGAGTCCGCGACGCGACACCTGACTGATCTGCGGGGTGTCGACGGACACGGCCCGGGACAACCAGTCCGCACTGACCAGGCCGAACACCGGGTGCGAGGGGTCGCTGAGCAGGTCCTTACCGTGCTGCTGCAACGCCACCGCGTACTTCGGGTCCTGGGTGGACGGGTACGGCGACTTGACCCGGTCGATCACCGACTGCGGCAGCACATCCCTGGTCGCCGCCCGCAGCAACGATTTCTCCTTGCCGTCGAACGTCTTCAGCGACCACGGCGTGTTGTAGACGTACTCGACCAGCCGGTGATCGCAGAACGGCACCCGGACCTCCAGTCCGACGGCCATGCTCGCGCGGTCCTTGCGGTCGAGCAGGACCCGGACGAAACGCGTCAGATGCAGGTAGCAGATCTTGCGCATCCGCCATTCGAAGTCGGATTCGCTGTCCAGCCGATCGATCCCGGCCACCGCTGCGTCGTACGAGTCCTGCACGTAGTCGTCCATGTTCAGCCCCGCCGTGACCTCCGGGGTGAAGATGTTGCTCTCGTCGCCGAAGTGCTCGGCGAACTGCACGAGCCACGGGAAGGTGTTCGCCTGCTGCGCCTTCGGGTCGAAGAACTGCTTGTACCCGCCGAACACCTCGTCGGCCGACTCACCGGACAGCGCCACCGTGGAGTGCTGCCGGATCGCCTTGAACAGCAGATACAGCGACGCGTCCATGTCGCCGAGGCCCATGGGAATGTCTCGTGCCCGGATGACCTTCGCGCGCACGGCGGGGTCGGCGAGTGCGTCGGAGTCGAGGACGATGTCCTGGTGCGCGGTCCCGGATCGCCGGGCCACGTCGTGCACGTACGGAGTGTCCGGGGTGCCCCGCAGTTCGTCCGCGACGAAATGTTCGGTCTGACCGACGAAGTCGACGGCGAACGTGCGAACCGTCTCGCCCACCTCGGCAAGCTGCTCGGCGGCGATGCCGGTCATCGCGGACGAGTCGAGTCCACCGGACAGCAGGGTGCAGCGCGGCACGTCGGCGACCAGTTGCCTGCGCACGATGTCGTCGAGGAGTTCGCGGACGTGCGCGACGGAGGTGTCCCGGTCGTCGGTGTGCGGGCGGGTCTGCAGGGTCCAGTACCGGTGCGTCCGCAGTCCGGTGCGCGAGACGGTGACCACCGTGCCCGGCTCCACCTCACGCATGCCGTCCCACACGGCGTGGCCCGGTGCCTTCACGAACGCGAACAACTCCCGGATCCCGTCCATCGTGACGGTCGACTCGGCGATCGGATTGGCAAGGATCGCTTTAGGTTCCGAACCGAACAGGACGCCGTCTCGGGTCTCGTAGTAGTAGAACGGCTTGATACCCATCCGGTCGCGGATCATCACGAGTGCGTCGGTCCGCGAATCCCAGATGGCGAACGCGTACATGCCGTTGAGCCGCTCCGCGACGGCCTCTCCCCATTCCAGGTATCCGTGGAGCACCACCTCGGTGTCGGATTCCGTGGCGAACCGGTGACCGCGCCCGTACAGCTCTTCGCGTAGTTCACCGAAGTTGTACACCTCACCGGAGTAGACCATCGCAACGGTCCCGCCGGGAGTGTCCACGCTCATCGGCTGATGCCCACCCGGCAGATCGATGATCGCGAGCCTTCGATGCCCGAGCGCGGCGTGTTCGACGACCCACGTACCGCGATCGTCCGGCCCCCGGCAGTTCATCGTCTCGGCCATGGCATCCACGGTGGACTGCTCGACGCGTAGATCGCGTTCGAACGAGATCCATCCGGCGATTCCGCACATGTGTTCCTCCGGCTGTCGCTGGCGCTCTTCCTTCAGCGCATGGTCAGTTGCGAGGCGGCCAACCGAGTCCGAACCGTAGCAATCACATGGACAGTTCTTTACTCTTGCTAACCACCTATATTCCACGGTAACCCTTTTCGGCGCGCAGGCGGTGGGCCCGGAAACACCGCCCGTCAGAACGGCGCGGGTTCGTCGGGTGCGCCGGTGCCGGACGACCGGTTGGGCGTCGCACGCCTGTGCCGTACCGCATCCAGGTGCGCCTGCCGTCGGCGGCGCTCCGCCCGGATCCGGGCAGCCCTGTTCTGCGCACGGGTGCGGCGGCGGGCCGCGACGGCCGCATGGTCACTTCCGGCAGCGTGGTCACTTCCGGCGGCCTGGTCACTTCCGGCGGCCTGGTCACTTCCGGCAGCATGGTCACTTCCGGCAGCATCGCTCCGTCCGGCAGCGTCGCTCCGTCTGACGCCCAGAAGCCCCGACGACCGCGGTCGGTACCGGTGACCGGTGGGCGCCACCAACTCGATTCCACCATCGGCGGTCACGGCCCAATGTCCGGAATGTTTGAGCCGGTGATGATTTCGACAGAAGGCGGTCATGTTCCCGGCCACCGTCGGACCTCCGGTCGCGGGATCGGAGTGGTCGAACGGCCGATGATGATCGAGGTCCGTGTTCCAGGCCGCCACATCGCAGTGCAACCATTCACACCCGCCGGCCAGCACCCGCATCCAGGTGTCGAGCACGGCGCCTGGGCGGTACGTGGTCGGGACGACAGAGCTCGGTGCCCGCACCGGTTCGACTTCCGCGTCGGCTGCGATCTCGCGTGCGTGCGCTGCGTCGACGATTCCGTAGCCGTCGAGGTAGGCCGGTTCGTCGCCGCCCGCGAGTGTGGCGTCGAGCATGATCAGGTGCACGAGAGGTTTGCGTGCCGTCGTCGCTAGGCGGGAATCCTGGCCGCAGTCGACCCGCCCACATTCGCAGTGCACGAACCCGGCCCCGTCGATGAGCGCGGACAATCCGTCGGCTCGTCTCTGTTCGTACGTTCGAAGGTCTCTCGGGCACACGGTGTTTGCCAGTTCACGCAATCGCGCGTCGAATGCGCGACCCTGCACCGCAGGGATGGAACCCAGGATCCGGCACATGCCGTCCTCTGCCGCGCCGACTCCGACGAACCGGTCTGCCTGCGCCTTCTCCCGCTTGGCCCGCACCCCTGCCGGGTCGAGCCTTGCGATGATGCGGTTGGCGGCATTCGTCAGCCTGCGACCGGTCAACCCGGTTCCACCGGAGCGCGGTGGGGCCAGAACCTGTTCGAGGAGTTGATGTTCGACCTCGCCGATCCGGTCATCGCTGACGTTTGCCGTCGCGTCCTCGATCAGGCGCACCCGGTACAGGTCGAGATCACCGCGCGCCATTGCCTCGCGTGTGGCGTGCAACCGGGTACGTAGCGACATACCCAGGCCGATCAGCCGACCCGCCGCCGCTCGGCCCATGGTGAGCGCGGCACCGATCTCGGCCTCGACCACTTCGTGCGCGGTCGACGTCCACGCCCCGTCGGACTCGACCTCGGTGGTGCGGCGCACGAAGAGCTCGGCGATCACCGCCAGCTTCCGTTCGGCCACCACCGCTTCACTGCGATGCAGGTCGGTCATCAACTCGACCAGACCCGCATCGGATTCCCCGTCGGCGAGACCGCAGACCTCCTCCCGAACCCCCCGATCGAATACCCCCGTATCGAACATGTGTTCTACCCTAGCGAAATCCCTTGCGCTCCACAAGACCCCGAAGAAGAGGCCGCCGCCTACCCGCTCCCCGCGACGATGGCGGGCACGGTGGCGGCGACGATGATTGCGGCGTTGACCGCCTCGACCGATTTGCGCACGGCCTTGCCCGCCCAGTCCCCTTCGGCGATCTCCTTCGCCCGTTTCTTCACGGCGCGACGATCGGCGTCCGGGAACAGCTTCGGGGCCGCGTCGACCGCGGACAGGAGCGAGACGAGCGCGGCGGTGCGCGGCGTGGGTGTGACCCCGTCGAGGAGTGCGGCGCCCAGTTCGGACCGCAGCGTGCGTTCGTGGCTGCCGTCGACCTCCGGCCACCGCGTGGTCGGGAAGATGCCCAGCACCTTGCCCTTCTCCTCCCGAACCCATCCCGCGGCCACAATTCGTTTCGCGAGTTCGTCACGGAGGTTCTTGGCGAGCTTCTCGATGGCTGCTTCCGGTTTCATCGGCTTGGACGCGCCGATGCGATCGACGGCCCGAACGAGCAGCGGATCCTGCGGACGTGCTCCGTCCCGGACGACGAGACGCCCCTTCTTCACGTCCTCGCCGGGCCCGGCCGGGGTGACGACGTCACCCAGCGCCAGCTCCAGAAGAACGGCGCCTGCCAGGACGCGCGGCATCCGGGTCCCGTCGACGACGGGCTTCCCCGAAGCGTCGTCCAGCAGCAGTAACAGCAGGTCCTCGGCGAGCAGCGTCATGCGTCCACGATAGGGCGGGCCTCGCGGCGAAGTGGGGTGTCCCGTTCGGCCGCCCCGGGGAATGTTTGCCGGTTACCGTGAAGGGGAAATGTTCTGAGCACCACCGGACGGTTGTCGGGCACCGCAGTCAAGCACGAGGAGCGGCTATGAGCGCGATCGGACACTGTCGGGCACTCCTGGCGGTCGCCGTCGTTGCGTCGTCGGCCATGTTCGGTCAGGTGGCAGCGGCGTCGGCGGACGAGTGGCGAGCCCTTCCCGCCGATAAGCCGGCGTCGGCAGACGGATCCGTCCTCGACCACATCGAGGAGATCGACGACCGTCAGCTGAACATGTACGTCTACTCGGCGGCGATGGACAAAGTGATTCTCCTCGAGGTGATTCGCCCCGCCGACACGAGCGTGCCCCGGCCGACCCTGTACCTGCTCAACGGCGCCGGTGGTGGCGAGGATTCGGCAACCTGGCAGGCGAGGACCGACGTGGTCGACTTCTTCGCCGACAAGAACGTCAACGTCGTCACTCCTGTCGGCGGCGCGTACAGCTACTACACCGACTGGCAGAAGCCCGATCCCGTCCTCGGCGTGAACAAATGGACCACGTTCCTCACCGAGGAACTTCCCCCGATCGTCGACGCCACACTCGGAACGAACGGTGAAAATGCCATCGCGGGCCTGTCGATGTCGGGTACGTCCGTCCTGAGCCTGGCGGAGGCCGCACCCTCTCTGTATCGCGCGGTGGGCGCGTTCAGCGGGTGCGCCGAGACGAGCACCAAACCAGGCCGGGACTACGTCACCTTCGTCGTCAGCTTCCGAGGCGGAGACGTCGAGAACATGTGGGGACCGCCCGACGACCCCGATTGGGTGGCCAACGACCCCGTCGTCAACGCCGAGAAGCTGCGCGGCATCGACTTGTACATCAGCAATGCCACCGGCCTGCCCGGCGTCCACGAGAACCTCAACGGCCCGGACATCAACGGCGATGTGGGCGTGCTGGCCAACCAGGTGATCATCGGCGGCATCATCGAAGCCGGAACCAACGAGTGCACCCATCGGCTGGCCGACCGGCTGAACTCCCTGGGAATCCCGGCCACGTTCGACTTCCGGCCCACCGGCACCCACTCGTGGGGCTACTGGCAGGACGACCTGCACAACTCCTGGCCGATGATCGCCGGTTCCCTCGGCCTCTGACCGATTCACGGCGCGACTCCGCTGGGCGACGAAAAACCACCGCCCGGCGCAGGCGTCCGCCCCGGCCGTCCGGACGGTGTCCCGAACACCCGACGTCGAATAGGGTGTTTCGGGTCACACGACGACGAGAGGACGTGCATCGATGAGCTCCCCGGGGACTCCGCCTTCGAGCGACAACCATGGTCAGAGCTACGCCGAGGTGTACCGCCGGAGCACCGACAGTCCCGAGGACTTCTGGCTCGCCGCCGCCGAGGCCGTGGAATGGGAGACGCCGCCGGCGCGGGCGCTCGACGATTCCGCCGCCCCGATGTACCGGTGGTTTCCGGATGCCTCGCTGAACACCTGCTTCAACGCTCTCGACCGGCACGTGCGGGACGGCAACGGGGATCGGGCGGCGTTGATCTACGACTCGGCGATGGCCCCCGATGCGTCCCGCACCTACACCTACGCAGAACTTCTCGACGAGGTGTCCCGGTTCGCCGGCGTCCTGAAGGACCAGGGTGTGGTGGCCGGTGACCGGGTGATCGTCTACATGCCGATGATCCCCGAAGCGGCGATCGCGATGCTGGCCTGCGCCCGCATCGGTGCCGTGCACTCGGTGGTGTTCGGCGGCTTCGCCGCGAAGGAACTCGCGACCCGCATCGACGACGCCGGACCGGTGGTCCTGGTGACGGCATCGGGTGGCCTCGAGCCGGGGCGCACCGTCGACTACCTGCCGATGGTGGCGAAGGCGCTCGAGCTGTCCGGCACCCCTCCGCACACGGTGATCGTCAAGGACCGGGCGCAGGTCCCGGGTTCGGCCGCCGACTACCAGGGCGGCGGGGCGGCGTGGTTCGACTGGGACACCCTGATGGCGGATGCGGCACCCGCGGAGCCGGTTCCGGTGGCTGCGACGGACCCTCTGTACATCCTCTACACGTCCGGCACCACCGGGAAGCCGAAGGGCGTGATCCGTGACAACGGTGGGCACGCCGTCGCGCTCACGTGGTCGATGCGCAACATCTACGACATCGGCCCGGGCGACGTGTGGTGGACCGCGTCCGACGTGGGCTGGGTGGTCGGGCACTCGTACATCGTCTACGGGCCGCTGCTGGCCGGTGCCACGTCCGTGCTCTACGAGGGCAAGCCGGTCGGAACCCCGGATGCGGGCGCGTTCTGGCGGGTGATCTCCGATCACGGTGTGTCCGCACTGTTCACCGCACCGACCGCGATCCGCGCCGTCCGCAAGGCCGATCCGGACGCGAAGGAGATCGAGAAGTACGACATCTCCTCCCTGAAGACGCTGTTCGCGGCAGGCGAGCGCCTCGACCCCGACACGTACGCGTGGGCCACCCGCGTCCTGGACCGTCCCGTCGTCGACCACTGGTGGCAGACCGAGACCGGCTGGGCGATCTGCGCCAACCTGCGCGGGCTCGAACCCATGCCGCTGAAGGCGGGCTCCCCCACCGTCCCGGTGCCCGGGTACCGGGTCGAGGTGGTCGACGCTGAGGGGAACGCGGTTCCGGCGGGGGCCGAGGGCAACATCGTGATCGGGCTGCCGCTGCCTCCGGGCACCCTGGCCGGGTTGTGGCGCGACCCGGAGCGGTACGTGCGGTCGTACCTCGCCACGTTCGACGGCTACTACCTGACCGGCGACTCCGGTTACATCGACGAGGACGGGTACGTGTACGTCCTCGGCCGCAGTGACGACGTCATCAACGTTGCCGGACATCGGCTTTCGACGGGCAGCATGGAGGCAGTGGTCGCGGGACACCCCGCGGTGGCCGAGTGCGCGGTGGTCGGGATCCGCGACGAACTCAAGGGCCAGCGGCCCAGCGGCTACGTCGTGCTCAAGGCCGGGGTCGAGATCGACCCGGACACACTCCGCAACGAACTGGTCGCGATGGTGCGCGAGCAGATCGGCGCCGTCGCCACGTTCCGCGACGTGACGGTCGTGCAGGCGCTGCCCAAGACCCGCTCGGGCAAGATCCTGCGCAAGACGATGCGGCAGATCGCCGACCACGAGGAGTACACGGTGCCCTCCACCATCGAGGACATCGCCGTCCTCGACGCGCTGAAGAAGCAGTTGGGCGGCTGACCTCTCACACCCGGACGGCCGCGTCGAGTGCCTGATCCACCAGCACCTCGACGCGGTCCGCTGCGAGTGGGTCGAGGTCGAACAGGATGCGGTAGATGATCGGCGCCACGACATGGTCGATCACGTGCTCGACCACGCCCTGCACCGGCGAGCCGACCGGTTCGCCGCGCCCGAGGATCGCCTCGATCTGAGTGCGGCAGAACGTCGCGCACTTGAATTGATTGGTGCCGTCCTCGGACCTGACGGTGTCGCCGCTCATCACGACGTCGCGCAACGACGCCCGCCCCACCGGCGAGGACATCTCCTCGAGGTAGTCCTGCGCCCAGGCGACGAGGTCGCCTCGCACACTGCCGGTTTCACGCGGGGTTGCATCGGGACGCAGTCGCTCGAGCGCGACGTCCGCGAACACTTCGGTGATGTCACCCCAGCGCCGGTAGATGGTCGACGGGGTGACACCGGCGTCGGCGGCGATCATCGGGACGGTGATGTCCGCTCGGTCGCGCTCGTCGAGAAGTTTGCGCGTGGACGCGTGCACCGCCTGCTGGATGCGGGCGCTGCGACCGCCGGGGCGTGGACCTGGAGCCGGACTCATGCCCCCATGCTAACGCAAAGACGTTGCATTAAGAACGGTGACGGCGTAGCGTCCGTTAACGCAAACCTTTTGCATTAACGTTCTCCGGGAGTACGCCATGACGACGCTTGACGCGCCCGAAGCACCACCGACGTCTCGACCCGCACTGCGCCGCGGAGCCGCCTTCACGCTCGTCGCGGTCGTGATCGCCACCCTGCTCGGCGCGTCCGCCGCACCGACACCGCTGTACGAGGTGTACCAGTCGAACTGGGGCTTCTCGTCGCTGCAGTCGACGCTGGTCTTCGGCATCTACGCCGTGAGCCTGCTGCTGGCGCTGCTCACCGTCGGGTCGCTCTCGGACTACGTCGGCCGCCGACCCGTGCTGATCACGGCACTCGTGTTCGAAGCGGCCTCGATGATCATGTTCGCGACGGCCGAAGGCATCGGCCTCCTGCTGTTCGCCCGGGTGGTGCAGGGTTTCGCGACCGGCGCCGCGATCAGCGCGCTCGGTTCCACCCTCCTCGACCTCGAACGCACGCCCGGACGCGGCGCCACCGTCAACAGCATCGCGCCCACCGTCGGCCTCGCACTCGGCGCCATCGGATCGAGCCTGATCAGCGAACACCTTCCCCGGCCCACCAGCACCGTGTTCCTGGTGTTCTGCGCGCTGTTCCTCGTCGAGATCCTCGGCATCTGGGCCGCGCCCGAAACGGCGGTCCGGCAGAAGGGGGCTCTGGCATCGATGCGGCCGGCGCTCGCGGTCCCGTCCACCGCCCTGGGCATGCTCGTCCTCACGGGTCCCTGCCTGGTGGCCGTGTGGGCGCTGGGCGGCTTCTACCTGTCACTCGGACCTTCGCTCGCCCGCAACGCGCTCGACGTCCACACGTCGCTGATCGGCGCCATCATGGTCGCGACGCTCACCGGGACCGGCGCACTCGCGGTGTTCCTGCTGCGCAACGTGGCGGCACGGCGCATCCTGTACGTCGGAGCCTCCGCCCTCGTCGCCGGGGTCGCCATCACCCTGATCGGCGCCGAAACATCCTCCGCGCTGTGGATTCTCGCGGGAACCGCGGTCGCGGGCATCGGGTTCGGCGCCGGCTTCCAGGGCACCATCCGCACCGTCATGCCGCTCGCCGAACCGCACGAGCGCGCGGGACTGCTGTCGAGCATCTACGTGATCGCCTACCTCGCCAACAGCGTTCCGGCACTGATCGCCGGATACCTCGTCGGGAAGGTCGGGCTCGTCGACACCACCCGCATCTACGGCGGACTCGTCATCGTCCTCGCCGCGGCAGCCTTCCTCGGGCTTCTCGTGCGCAAGCGCCTGTGAGTACTTATTAACCGCCCGCGGTTAACAAGTACTCACGGGGCCTTGATCTCACCGTAGCGGGCGAGGGCCTCCTGCCGTTCGTGGGCGTGGTCGACGATCGGCGGCGGATAGTCCTCGGGGCGGCCGTCTTTCAGAGCGTGAACGGCCTTCCCTGAGATGCCGCGCAGTTCGGGCACCCACCGGCGCACGTACTCGCCGTCGGGGTCGAACTTCTCGCCCTGCGTCGTCGGGTTGAACACCCGGAAGTACGGCGACGCGTCCGTCCCCGATCCCGCGGTCCACTGCCAGCCGTGCTGGTTGTTCGCCAGATCCCCGTCGACGAGCTGGTTCATGAAGTAGCGGGCACCCCGCCACCACGGCAGGTGCAGATCCTTGACGAAGAACGACGCGACGATCATCCGCACCCGATTGTGCATCCACGCTTCGGCTTTCAGCTGGCGCATCCCGGCGTCGACGATCGGGAACCCCGTCCGGCCCTCGCACCACGCCGTGTACGCCTCCTCTGCGTCGGGCCCGCTGTCGTAGCGGATGTGGTCGAAGCGGCGGTCATAGTTCTCGCGGGCACTGTCCGGACGCTGGAAGAGGATGTCGGCGTAGAAGTCCCGCCACGCGAGCTGCCGCCGGTACTGTTCGGCGCTCTTGCTGCGGCGGCGCGCGAGGTCGCGGAGCATCGTCCGCGGATGAATGTTGCCGTACTTCAGGTACACCGACATCCGGCTGGTCGCGTCGAGACCGGGACGATCCCGCGCATCCTCGTACCCGGCGAGGTCGTCCTCACAGAACTCCGCCCACCGCTGCAGCGCCGCCGCCTCACCCGCGGGGCACCCGTCGGATTCGGGTTCGGGGATCGTCACCCGCCGCGTCTTCACGTCACCCGGGTCCATCCACTCCACCGTCGCGGGCCCGGTGTCGATCGGCGCGCGCCACCCGTGTTCGAGCCACTGCCGGAAATACGGGGTGAACACGCGGTACGGCTCCCCGTCCGTCTTGGTCACCCGGCCGGGCGCCACGGCGTACGGCGAACCGGTGGCCACCAGATCGACGTGCTCGGCGACGGCGGCATCACGCTCGCGACCGTAGGGCCCGTAGTCCGCACTCACGTGCACTTCTTCGGCCGACACCTTCTCCGCGATCCTCGGAACCACGTCGACGGGATCGCCCTTCACCACCAGCAACCGGCCGTCGAGTTGGTCGTCCAGTGCGGCGAGACTGCGGAACAGGAAGTCCCGGCGAGCACCGCCCGATGCTGTCAGCAGCCGATCGTCGAGGACGAACAGCCCGAGCGCACGCGCCCCCGACTCGGCCACCGTGTGAAGCGTCGGCAGATCACCGAGCCGAAGGTCGCGCCGGAACCAGACGAGTGCGGTGTCCATACCTGTCACGGTAGCGAAGCGCGGGACGATCAGTTGGTGGAGCGAGCAGACGACAGCACCGACAGGTACGGCGCGTCGATGTCGTAGTGCTCGAACGCCGACAGCGCAGCGCGGGCGAACGTCCGCTGCACCGCCCACTGCCTGCCGGGCTTGGTCCGCGCGGTGATCCGCAGTGTGACCGATTCCGCGGTCACCGAGTTGACGCCCAGCAGTTCCGGGGGTTCGAGTACGTCGGCCGCGATCGTGTCGCCCTTGGCCGCCTCGGTGACGGCCTCCAGCGCCACCTCGCACGCCCGCTGCACGTTGGCGGCGTGCGCGATCGGCAGATCGACCACCGCGACCGCGTAACCCTGGCTCATGTTGCCGACGCGCACGATCTCACCGTTGCGGCAGTACCAGAGAGTGCCGTTGACGTCGCGGATCGTGGTGACCCGCAGACCCACCGTCTCGACAGTTCCCACGGCCTCGCCGAGGTCCACGACGTCCCCGACACCGTACTGGTCCTCGAGCAGCATGAAGATGCCCGACAGGAAGTCCCGGACGAGGTTCTGCGCACCGAAACCGAGTGCGACACCGATCACACCGGCGGACGCGATGAACGGCGCGACGTTGACGCCGAGGACGGCGAGGACCTGGAGCACCACCCAGATGAGCACCACGATCGACACGGTCGATTTGAGCACCGACCCGATCGTCCGGGCGCGTTGCGCGCGGCGCTCGTTGACCATCGCCTCCTTGACGCCGCGCGGGGCCCGTTCCCGCAGGGGACGGAGCATGGCCGGTTTGTCCGAAGGCTCCCGGGGCCGCGTCATCCGGTCGATCATCCGGTGCAACGCGAAACGCAGCACGAGCGCCAGGACGACGTAGGTCGCGATCTCGGCCGGCCGGTGAATCAGCCAGTCACGGTTGGTTTCGGTCAGTTCGAATGCCTGCAGCGAAGAAAACATCTCCAACGAGTGTACGGACGAGACACGCTCCCACAACTGCCATCCGCACGCTCGCGGGTCGCGCCCACGGCACAATGCAGGAGTGACCGTCACCGACTCAGCCAGTGTCCTCGTGGTCGACGACGACGAGGACGTGCGGACTTCCCTCGAACGCGGCCTGCGGCTGTCCGGATTCACCGTCCTCACCGCCGTCGACGGCGCCGACGCGCTCCGGGTGGTCAGCGAACAACGCCCGGACGCGATGGTGCTCGACATGAACATGCCGGTCATCGACGGCACCGGTGTCGTCACCGCGCTCCGCGCGATGAACAACGACATCCCGATCTGCGTGCTCAGCGCCCGCGACACCGTCGACGACCGCATCTCCGGACTGGAGTCGGGCGCCGACGACTACCTGGTCAAGCCGTTCGTCCTCGCCGAACTGATCGCTCGGATCCGGGCGATGCTGCGGCGGCACGGAACGACGGCCGCCGCGCCTGCCGGCTCGCCCGCGACCCCACCGATCCGCGTCGGTGCCCTGGAGATCCGGACGTCCGCGCGCAGGGTGTTCATGGCGGGCGAGGAGATCACGCTGACCAAACGGGAATTCGAACTCCTCGAGGTTCTCGCCCGCAACGTCGGCATCGTGCTGAGCCGTGAGCGGCTCCTCGAACTGGTGTGGGGGTACGACTTCGTCGCCGACACCAACGTGGTGGACGTCTTCGTCGGCTACCTGCGTCGCAAGTTCGAAGTCGGTGGTCAGCCGCGCATCCTGCACACGGTCCGCGGAGTCGGGTTCGTGCTCCGGGAACCGTCGTGAAACGGTCCTTCTCCCTCCGGACCCGCGTGGCCGCCGCGACCGCACTGGGGGCGACGATCATCGTCGTGGCGCTCGGCATCCTGGTGTCGCTGGCGATCAACCGGAACAACCTGTCGCAACTCGACCGGCGGCTGGAGACGGCGTCGGATGTCCTGGTTCCCAACGCTGCCACCGCGGGACTGTTCCTGGGGGCACTGGGCGACAAGGGTGCGTTCGCCATCACCATCCGTTCGGCCGACGGCAACACCGTGCTGGTCAGCACCCCCACCCAACTGCCCGAACTCGACCCGGGCCAGCAGACCGTCGAGGTGGGTGACACGAAGTACCGGGCGTACACCGCGACCGTGCCGCTCCTCGGCACCCGGATCTCCCTTGCCGTGCCGTACGCCGAAGCCCAAGACGTGACGTCGGAGCAGCAACGGCAGGTGGCGCTCGTCGGAGTGCTCGCCATCGCCGCGGCCAGCGGTCTCGGCTGGTTGTTCGGCGGTCGTGCCGTGCGCCCGCTGGTCGACCTGACCGGCCGCATCGTGCGCCGCGAACCGAAGCTGACGCCCACGACCTCCGGTGTCCGGGAGGCGGACGAACTGGCCTCCGCCGCGGAGTCGATGTTGCGCGACGTCGCGGAGGCGCAGGACGCGACCACCGCCGCGCTCGCCACCGCACGCGACTTCGCCGCCGTCTCGGCACACGAACTCCGGACCCCGCTCACCGCGATGCGCACCGACCTCGAGGTCCTCACCACTCTCGACCTGACGCCGGACCAGCAGCACGAGATCCTCCGCGACCTCGCCCGCTCACAGGGCCGGGTGGAATCGACGCTGTCCGACCTCGAGCGCCTCGCCCGCGGCGAACTGTCGACCGACAAGGACTTCGTGGACTGCGACCTCGTCGACATCAGCGACCTCGCCGCCGAGGAGGCGATGCGTCACAATCCGGGCCTGCAGGTGACCGTCGACGCGACCCCGGTGACGGTCCGGGGCATGCCCGGTGGGCTGCGTCTCACCTTGGACAACGCCATCAAGAACGCGGTCCGGCACGGCGCTGCCACCGCGGTGACGATCACGCTGAGAGCGGCCGACGGCATCACCACCGTCGTCGTCGACGACAACGGCTCGGGAGTGCCCGAGGCCGAACGGGCCGCGGTGTTCGAACGGTTCCACCGCGGTTCCAACGCGACGAAGAGCGGGTCGGGCCTCGGCCTCGCGCTCGTTGCGCAGCAGGCGGCACTGCACAACGGCAGCGCACGTTTCGAGGTCAGCCCGCTCGGTGGCGCACGCCTCGTCGTCGAACTCCACACCGACACCACACACCAGCCACCGAGAGCGGAACCACGGACAGCAGAAAGCCCCGCGTCACCCTGAGGTGATGCGGGGCTCTGGGTACTGCGGAGACTATTCCTTCACGTCGAGCAGGTCGATCATGAAGACCAGCGTCTTGCCGGACAGCTGATGTCCGGCGCCGGCGGGACCGTAGGCGAGCTCCGGCGGGATCGTGAGCTGACGACGTCCGCCCACCTTCATGCCGGGGATGCCGTCCTGCCAGCCCTTGATGAGGCCGCGCAGCGGGAACTGGATGGACTCGCCGCGGCTCCAGGAGGAGTCGAACTCCTCGCCGGACTCGAATTCGACGCCGACGTAGTGCACCTCGACGGTGCCCCCGGGGACGGCCTCTGCGCCGTCTCCGACCACCACGTCCTTGATGACCAGGTCGGTCGGGGCGGGTCCGTCTTGGAACTCGATCTCGGGCTTGGTCATATGTCCTCCTCGGTGAGGGCTCTATCGTTCGGCACAGGTATCCGCGATCAGCGACCTGTGACGTCCTTGTAGTCACGCTCGGTGTAACCGGTGTAGATCTGGCGCGGACGGCCGATCTTCGTAGCCGGATCTTCGTGCATCTCGCGCCAGTGTGCAATCCACCCGGGCAAGCGGCCCATGGCGAACAGAACGGTGAACATGCGCGTGGGAAAGCCCATCGCGCGGTAGATCAGACCCGTGTAGAAGTCGACGTTCGGGTACAGCTTGCGCTCGACGAAGTAGTCGTCGGTCAGCGCCGCCTCTTCGAGGGCCATCGCGATGTCGAGCAGTTCGTCGTCGCCGCCGAGCTTCTCGAGGATGGTGTGCGCGGTCTGCTTGACGATCGCCGCGCGCGGGTCGTAGTTGCGGTAGACGCGGTGCCCGAAGCCCATGAGCTTCACGCCGTCTTCCTTGTTCTTGACCTTGCGGACGAACTCGTCCGCATTACTACCGCTGGCCTTGATCTCGTCGAGCATCTCCAGCACCGCCTGGTTGGCGCCGCCGTGCAGCGGGCCCCAGAGTGCGTTGATGCCACCGGAGATGGAGGTGAAGAGGTTGGCGTCGGACGAACCGACGAGCCGCACCGTCGACGTCGAGCAGTTCTGCTCGTGGTCGGCGTGCAGGATCAGCAGCATGTCGAGAGCCTTGGCGATCTCGGGATCGATCTCGTAGGGCTCCGCGGGGAAGCCGAACGTCATCCGGAGGAAGTTCTCGACCAGGTTCAGGGAGTTGTCCGGGTACAGGAACGGCTGCCCGACGGACTTCTTGTACGCGTAGGCCGCGATGGTCGGCAGCTTCGCGAGAAGGCGGATGGTCGACAACTCGACCTGTTCCGGGTCGGCCGGGTCCAGGGAGTCCTGGTAGTACGCGGACAGCGCGTTGACGGCGCTGGACAGGACCGGCATCGGGTGTGCGTTCCGCGGGAATCCGTCGAAGAACCTCTTGAGGTCCTCGTGCAGCAGCGTGTGGCGCCGGATCCGGTCGGTGAACGACTCGAGCTGCGCCGTGGTGGGCAGCTCACCGTAGATCAGCAGATAGCTGACCTCGATGAAGGTCGACTTCCCGGCCAGCTGCTCGATCGGGTACCCGCGGTAGCGGAGAATCCCGTGCTCACCGTCGATGTAGGTGATCGCGGAGCTGGTGGAGGCGGTATTGACGAAACCCGGGTCCAGGGTGGTGTACCCGGTGCTGGCGAGCAGCTTGCCCAGTTCGATACCGTCATTGCCCTCGGTTGCCCTGGCAATGGACATCGTGTGCTCACCACCAGGGTAGGTAAGCGTGGGCTTTGTGTCATTGTCAGGCACGAAGCATCCCTCTCAAGCTCAAACCAATGAGTAACAACTTCATTCAGGTAGAAACTAGCCCCACTCTGGCCTGCGTGCCGAAGGCGGGTCCGCTCAGAGCCCGTGATCCGGGTCCGCCGCGGGATGCGCGGCGACCACGGAGAAGGGTCGCCGAACGGGATCCGCGAGTGTCCGATTTGCCCGCACGGCGCGGAAGCGGAATCGGTGAGGGCCAGTGACCCGAGACTGGACTGGCCGTGTTACCTGCACTGATGCCGAGCGCAGTGGAGAACGCACGCCGTGACGCCCGACGCGGTAAGGGAAGAACAGAGGGTGATACAGAGCGCCGCAGCCGCGACAGAAGAACCCCCGCCCGACGTATCGGCCCGACCGCGACCGGTGTTACACCGTCTCACCAAGTGGGCACCCGATGCTCGAAAGTTGAACCGCTACGACCCCAGCGCGGACATGCCCCACACACCGGTCCACTGCTGCCCCGGAGCGAGCACCAACTGATCGATCCCGGAGTTGAACGCATCCGGCGGGCACGTCATCGGTTCGAGCGCCAGCGCCCGCCCGCGGCCCGGATACGACTTGCCGGCGTCGGGATCCGCGACGAACGCCTGCAGCCAGCCGAACTCACGGGCCGCCCACAGGACGGTTCCGGTGCCGTCCGGCGCGCGCAATTCGTGTCGCGACCTGCCGTCCGCGTCGACGTCCAGTGCACTGAACGGGGTGTCGAGAGCGACGCCTGCCAACGTGCGCGGGCTAGTGAAGTCGTATTCGGTGCCGGCAACGGGCTGCGAACCCCCACTCGGCAGCATGCGCTCGTCGAGGGGCAGCCGGGTGCCCGCGGACAGGTGCAGCGTGCACTCGTCGAGCGGGACGTCGCCGGCGCGGACATATGAGTGGAAGCCCATCCCGAACGGTGCCGGGATGGCTCCCGTGTTGGTGGCCGTGTGCGTCACGGTCAGGCCGTCCTCGTCGAGGACGTAGGCGACGGTGAGCCGCAGCGGGTACGGCCACCCCTTGTGGAGGCCGACGTCGATCGACAACTCGATGCGGTCGTCGTCGTGATTCGCGACACGCCAGTCCCGGCGCCGGACGAATCCGTGACTGGCATTGCCGAACGTGGGTTCCGTGATCTCGAGCTGATGGTCGATGCCGTCGAAGACGAACTGGCCGTCGCGGATCCGGTTGGGCCACGGCGCGAGGATCAACCCGGCCGACAACGGTGGCCGGGTTCCGAGGTCCCACGTCTCGGTGAGCGCCATCGGCCCCTCCGGACCATCCCATTCGAGTAGCCGGAGACCGGCGCCGGTGGCCGCGATACCGGCCCGGTAGCCGCCTCCCCGGATCTCGAATCCGGCCGTGGCAGGCCTGTCCGTCTTCGAAGACTGCGGTTCACCCATGCACTTCAGTGTGCCCGAGATGGGCACGAAATATGTGATGGCGCACAGGAACCTAGCGGGTGACCTTGTACCGCACCAGTGCCGGGAACGCGAGCGCGGCGATCACCACACCGACGACGACGAGGATGCCGCCGCCCGCGGCAGCCACGCTCGTCCCGACCGCCGCCGCGGCCGCGCCGTGCACGACGTCACCGATCCGCGGACCCCCGGCCACGACGACGATGAAGACACCCTGAAGTCGTCCGCGCATCTCGTCCGTGGCGACCTGCTGGAGCATGGTGCTGCGGAACGCGGCGGAGACCATGTCGACGGCGCCACCGAATGCGAGGAACGCGAGAGCGATCCACAACAGGACCGGGCTGCCGCCGGGCGACGCGACCCCCACCACCACGCCGAAGCCCACCATCGCGAGACCCCACAGCACGATGCACACGATCACGGCGAGGCCCTGCCGCCGGACCCGCGGCAGCCAACCGGAGAACACCCCGCCTGCCACCGCGCCGAAGGACATCGCCGCGAACAGCAGGCCGAGCGCCACACCGCCCGATGCCGGGTCGCCGAACGTGTCGTGCGCGATCTGCGGGAACAACGCCCGCGGCATGCCGAACACCATGGCGATGATGTCGACGACGAACGACGCGAGCAGCACCTTCTGGGTCGCGAGGTAGGCGAATCCGTCGAACACCTCGCGCAGCCCCGCCCGGCGCGACTCCCCTGTCGGCGGGATGGCAGGCAGCCGGAGCACTGCCCACAGCGTGGCCAGCAGTGCGATCGAATCGACGAGATACAGCGTCGACAGCCCGACCGTCGGAATCATCACACCGGCGAGCAGCGGTCCGGCGATGGCGCCGAACTGCATGACCGTCATGTTGAGCGAGTTGGCGGCGGCCAGCTGTTCCGCCGGAATGAGCCGCGGGATGATCGCGCTGCGGGTGGGCTGGTTGACCGCGAAGAACGCCTGTTGCAACCCCAGCAGTCCGAGTACCAGCCACACGTTGTCCAGGCCCATCGCTGCCTGCACCCAGAACAGCACGGACGTGGCACCGAGTCCGACGGTGGTGATCGTCAGCAGTTTCCGCCGGTCCATGACGTCGGCCAGCGCGCCGCCCCACAACCCGAACACGATCAGCGGTACCAGCGCGAACACACCGGTCAGACCCACGTACGCCGAGCTGCGGGTGATCTCGTAGACCTGCTGCGGCACGGCGACGACACTGAGCTGCCCGCCGATCACCGTCACGATCCCGGCCGCCCACAGGCGGCGGTAGTCCCGGTTCTGCAGCGGCGCCGTGTCGGCGAGTAGCCGTCGCTTCTTCTTCTCGGTGACGGTCTCGGTCATTCTTCCCTTAGCTCGTTTCCCGTGCTCACTATTCCCCGGCTGTCACGGCTGCAGTCGCTCCACCGTCCACGAGCCGTCGACCAGCGACGTCCGGATGCGGTTGTGCATCCGGTTGGCGCGGCCCTGCCAGAACTCCACGACCGCGGGGCGGATCAGGATTCCGCCCCAGTCCGGCCGGACCGGGATGTCGACGTCGACGGGGAAGCGCTCCGCCGCGTGCAGCAGCGCAGCGTCCAGTTCGGCTCGCGAACCGATCGGCTTCGACTGTTCGGACGCCCACGCCCCCAGTCGGGATCCGCGGGGCCTGCTGTGCCAGTACTCGTCCGTGACCTCGGCGCTCACGCGCTCGACGGGACCGCGGACGGTGATCTGCCGGGCGACGGGCACCCAGGTGAACGTGACCGACGCGTAGGGCACCGCCTCCAGCTGGCGGCCCTTGTCCGAGTCGTAGTTGGTGAAGAACAGCACACCGTCGGCACTCAGTCCCTTGCAGAGGACGGTGCGGGTGCACGGATGTCCGTGCTCGTCGACGGTTCCGAGGGTCATCGCGTTGGGTTCGGGAACCCCGGCCTCCACGGCGTCCTCGAGCCACAGGCGCATCAGGGGAAGCCAGCCGTCGCTCAGCTGGTCGGCGTCCAGATCGGAGTCGACGTACCGTCCGTCAGCGCCCTGGTGTGCGTAACCGACGCGCATCGCCGCGAGGTCCTTGTTCACCGGTTTCGGCTGTTCTGCATCTGGAGACACAGCCGAGAACGCTACTCCCGGGTATGCACTGATCAACTCTCCGGTGACACCGGCTAAAGTTTTGGGGACCGAACCCGTCCCCTCGGATTGCAGCCGCGATCGTGCGATGCCCGGGGAAGGGAAGTCGATTGCGCGGACGAAGGTGCCTGCCCATCCCGCATGCACGCCGAGCGCAATTGTCGAACGCCGAGACAGTGCCGCTCTGACCGGGGGCACTCGAACGAGGAGAGTCCACGAGCTATGTCAGCTAGCGCGGCAATACCGGACGATTTCGTCAGCGGACTGGAAGGTGTGGTCGCGTTCACCAGCGACATCGCCGAACCCGACAAGGACGGCGGCGCCCTGCGCTACCGCGGCGTCGACATCGAAGAACTCGTCTCCAAGCACGTCACCTTCGGCAACGTGTGGGCCCTGCTCGTCGACGGCCGCTTCGGCCCCGGACTGCCCCCGGCCGAACCGTTCCCCCTGCCCGTGCACACCGGCGACGTCCGCGTCGACGTCCAGGCCGGCCTGGCCATGCTCGCCCCCATCTGGGGATACCAACCCCTCCTCGACATCGACGACGACACAGCCCGCGAACAACTCGCCCGCGCCTCCGTCATGGCCCTGTCCTACGTCGCCCAATCCGCCCGCGGCATCTACCAACCCGCCGTCCCCCAGAGACGAATCGACGAAGCGAAAACCGTCACCGAACGGTTCATGGTCCGCTGGAAGGGCGACCCCGACCCCGCCCACGTCGCCGCCATCGACGCCTACTGGGTCTCCGCCGCCGAACACGGCATGAACGCCTCCACCTTCACCGCCCGCGTCATCGCCTCCACCGGCGCCGACGTCGCCGCCTCCCTCTCCGGGGCCATCGGCGCCATGTCCGGCCCCCTGCACGGCGGCGCCCCCGCCCGCGTCCTGCCGATGATCGAGGACACCGAAAAGACCGGCGACGCCCGCACCCTGGTCAAGGGCATCCTCGACCGCAAGGAAAAGCTGATGGGCTTCGGGCACCGCGTCTACCGCGCCGAAGACCCCCGCGCCCGGGTGCTCCGCGCCACCGCCCAACGCCTGAACGCCCCCCGCTACGAAGCGGCCGCCGCCCTCGAACAGGCCGCCCTCGCCGAACTGCGCGAACGCCGCCCCGACCGGGCCATCGAAACCAACGTCGAATTCTGGGCCGCGGTCATCCTCGACTTCGCCGAGGTCCCCGCGCACATGATGCCCGCGATGTTCACCTGCGGCCGCACCGCCGGCTGGTGCGCCCACATCCTCGAACAGAAACGCCTCGGCAAACTCGTCCGCCCCGCCGCCATCTACACCGGACCCGCACCCCGCACCCCCGAGTCCGTCGAGGGCTGGGACCAGATCGCCCACACCAGCTGACCGTCTCCCCCGCCAGAACCAGTAAGGAACAGAAAGTAGCGATGACCTCCACACCGATCATCCCCGCAGACCTCCTGCCCGCCGACGGTCGTTTCGGCTGCGGACCCTCCAAGGTTCGGCCCGAACAGCTGCAGTCGCTGGTCGAGGTGGGCTCCTCGGTGTTCGGCACCAGCCACCGCCAGAAGCCTGTCAAGGACGTTGTCGCCAGCGTGCGGTCCGGCCTCGCCGATCTGTTCTCCCTGCCCGAGGGCTACGAGGTGGTGCTCGGCAACGGTGGCACCACCGCGTTCTGGGACGCGGCCGCGTTCGGCCTGATCCGGGAGAAGTCGCTGCACCTCACGAACGGTGAGTTCAGCTCCAAGTTCGCGTCGGTCGCCAAGAACAACCCGTTCATCGGCGACCCGATCGTCGTCTCCGCCGACCCGGGCAGTGCGCCCGAGCCGGTCTCGGATCCGTCCGTCGACCTCATCGGCTGGGCGCACAACGAGACGTCCACCGGTGTCGCGATTCCCGTCTCGCGTCCCGCGGGCTCGGAGAATGCGCTCATCGCCATCGACGCCACGTCCGGCGCCGGCGGTCTGCCGGTGAACGTCGCCGACGCCGACGTGTACTACTTCGCCCCGCAGAAGTGCTTCGCCGCCGACGGCGGACTGTGGATCGCGCTGATGAGCCCGAAGGCGCTCGAGCGCGTCGCGGAGATCAAGGATTCGGGTCGATGGACCCCCGACTTCCTGTCGCTGCCCATCGCAGTCGACAACAGCTCCAAGGACCAGACGTACAACACCCCGGCACTGGCCACCCTGCTGCTGCTCGCCAACCAGATCGACTGGCTGAACGGCAAGGGTGGCCTCGACTGGGCCACCTCGCGTACCGCCGATTCGTCCTCGCGGCTGTACCAGTGGGCCGAGGCCAGCGAATTCGCCACCCCGTTCGTCACCGATCCCGCTCACCGCTCGCAGGTGGTCGGCACCATCGACTTCGACGACAAGATCGACGCTGCCCAGGTGGCGAAGATCCTGCGCGCCAACGGCGTCGTCGACACGGAGCCGTACCGCAAGCTGGGCCGCAACCAGCTGCGTGTCGGCATGTTCCCGGCGATCGATCCCGAGGACGTCTCGCAGCTCACGAAGAGCATCGACTGGGTCGTCTCGCAGCTCGGCTGAGTCCCGGCGCACACGTCCGTCAGCCCCCGGCACCTCGGTGCCGGGGGCTGACGGCGTTTCGAGGGTCAGTCCGTGTCGAGGAAACGGTGGAACGGCGCGAGCGCCTCGTCGCCGAGATGCGGTCCGCTGACCTCGATCTCGACGCTCGCGGACTCGAGCACGTCGGAGCAGCCCAGAGTGAACCGTGGACCGTCCGGGAGAATCCGGGAGAAGTCCGCGGACGACGCCGCGTAGACCACCCGCGTGATGCCGGCCCACACCATCGCCGCACTGCACATCGGGCACGGCTCACCACTGGCGTACATGGTGGCGCCGACGAGGTCGCCGGTTCGTCCCTCACCGCAGGCGGTGGTGATCGCGTCGAGTTCCGCGTGCTCGGTGACGTCGGCGGACGTCGCGACGGAGTTGGCGCCCTCGCTGATCACGTGACCGTCGGCCCCGACCGCCACCGCACCGAACGGTCTGTTGCCCGCGTCGCCCGTCTCGTCGGCGAGTTCGATGGCTCGCCGCAGGTGCGCAAGGTCCACGTCGCCGACATCGCTCTGACTCATCGACTCAGATCCACTTCTGTTCCGACGCCCCGTTCCCGGGCTCTGTCGATCAGTATGCGCGCCGCGGCGAGGTCCTGGAGGCCGATCCCGACGGAGTTGTACAGCGTGATGTCCCGATCGGATGTGCGGGCGACGGTGCGGCCCGCGATCACGTCGCCCAACTCCACGGCGACGTCGTCGTGCGTGATCGCGCCCTCGGCGAGCGCCAGCAGCGTCTCCCCCGATTTGGTCATCGTGGTGGCCACCGAATCGACGACCACGCGGGCACGTCGCATTCCGTCGCCGTCGATCTCCCGGTGGTCCGCGCGCGGGGGCGCGCCCACGGCGTTGACGTGCAAGCCTTCGCCGAACCAGGCGCCCCGCACGATCGGGTTCCTCGACGGCGTGAGTGTGCAGAGGACGTCGGAAGACCGCGTGACCGCCTCCGGCGAGTCCATCGGCTTGACCGAGATTCCGAGATCCTCTGTCCGGCTGCGGAATTCCTCGATCGTGGCATCCGAGCGCGACCACACCAGCACCGTGTCGACGTCCGACACCCGGGTGATCGCCCGGGCGTGTTCGACGGCGAGGGTCCCGGCGCCCACCAATCCCAGCACCCGGCTGCCTCGGCGGGCGAGATGCTTCGTGGCCACGGCGCTGGCGGCGGCGGTGCGCACGGCGGTGATCAGCCGGCCGTCGAGCAGGGCCTCGCACTCGCCGGTGTCCGCGGACGTCACGAGCACGGCCGAACGTTGCACGGGCAGACCGCGGGCGGCGTTGCCGGGAAGATCGACGAGCATCTTCACCGCGGCCGCGCCGGCGGACTGCGCCGCCGCGACCATCGGGATGAACGCCGCGGACTGCAGGGTCATTGCGGGTGGGGCGGGTGCGGACGCCGTCCCGGCGGTCAGGGCGGCGTGCGCCCGTTCCACCGCGGCGAACACCTCGGCGCGGTCGACGAGGCCGGCCACGTCGGAGTGGGAAAGAATCAGTGTCACAAGAGTTTCCTCGCTGAGAGATCGATCAGGACGTGCGCGCGAACGCGACGGTCAGGTTTGCGGGTGAGCGGCTGTTGCGGATGAATCCACTGACCGCGACGATTGCGATCACGTAGGGCAGCATGACGAGCAGGGCGAAGGGGACGCTGACACCGAGCGCGGGCAGCGCGAACTGGAGCGCCTGCGCGATCCCGAAGAACACGGACGCCCAGATCACGCCGAGCGCGCGCCACCTGCCCGCGATCACGGCCACGACGGCCAGGTACCCGATTCCGGCGGTCATGTTGTCGCTGAACGACCGCACCTCGGACAGCGCCAGCTGGGCCCCGGCCAAGCCCGCCGTCAGTCCCGCGACGAGCACGCACAGGTAGCGGACCTTCCGCACCGGCAGTCCACTCCAGTCGGCCGACTTCGCGTCCTCCCCGACCGCGTCGACGACGAGACCGGCGCGGGTCCGGCGCGACAGGGTGACGGCCAGCAGCCCGACCACCGCGTAGCAGAAGTAGCCGAGTGCCGTCTGGGAGAAGAGCGCCGGTCCGAGGATCGGGATCCGGTGCAGCAGCGGGATCTCGAGGGCGGCGAACCCCGGGGCGTTCTGCCCCTTGCCGTCCGCGAGCAGCAGCCGGGCGCCGTAGGTGGTGGCCCCGAGGGCGAGGGCGTTGCTCGCGATGCCCACCACGATCTGGTCGGCGCGCAGCGTGACGCTCAGCAGTGCCTGCAGCAGTCCGAACAGCAACCCGGCCGCCAGTCCGGCCGCGAGACCGCCCACCGCGGATCCGGTGGTGACGGCGCCGAGCACGCCGGCGAACGCGCCGGTCAGCATCATCCCCTCGAGGCTGAGGTTCAGTACGCCTGCCCGCTCGCTCACCAGTTCCCCGCTCGCGGCTACCAGGATCGGGAGTGCGAATCCGACGCCGCTGACGGCGATGTCCGAGACCGTATCGATCATTGCTTCGCTCCAGCCAGGTCGGGGACGTCGTGGGTCTTCGCGGTCGTCGCGGCCGCGGATCTCGATCTCCGGCCGGCCGCGGTCCACAGCACCGCTCCCGCGATCAGGATGATCATGAGCGATTCCACGATCGAGACGGTCGATGCCGGAACACCGGCTGCGAGTTGGAGATTGATTCCGCCGGACACGAGGAATCCGAGCAGCAGTGACACGGCGCCGACGGCGAGCATGGAACCGCGCGCCAGAAGCCCGACGACCAGCCCGGAGAACCCGTAGCCGGAGGAGAATCCTTCGACGAGCACGAACGGCGCCGTCGCGACGAGGATCCCACCGGCGAGCCCGGAGAACGCGCCGGCACAGGACAGGCTGAGAAACCGCAGCCGTCCGACCGGCAGTCCCAGCCGCGCCGACGCGTCCGGATTCAGCCCGACGGAGCGCAGTCGCACACCGATCGCCGTCCGGCGCAGAAGGACCCCGACGATCAGCACCGCGACCACCGCGATCCACAGCGCGATCGTCCCCGGCGAGCGCTCGATCCCCAGCAGCGGCAGGTGCGCGGACTCGATCAGCGGCGAGGACTGCGGCAGTGTCTCCGAGGACGTGACGGGCTGGCGAAGGAGGCTGGGCTCGTGCACCATCAGCAGCACCAGCGCGAGGCCGACGAAGTTCAGCAGCAGCGTCGTGATGATCTCGCTCGTGCCCCGGCGGACCCGCAGGTACGCGGCGATCGCGGCCCACGCCCACCCGGCACCGGCCGCGGCGAGGAGAACCGCGGTGACGGCAATCGGGGCGGGGGTGCCCTCCCCCAGAGTGGTGCCGACCGCGGTCGCGGCGATGCCCCCGACGCACAGCTGGCCCTCGCCACCGACGTTCACCAGTCCGGCCCGGTGTGCGACGGTGAATCCGGCCGCGACGAGAGCCAGCACCGCAGCAGTGTTGAGCGAGACTCCGATCGCGTAGCTGCTGCCGAACATCCCTTCGGATAGCGCCTCGGCAGTCTCGGTCACGGTGGCGCCCGCGGCCGCGGCGAGGAGCACTCCGGCGAGTCCCGCGACCGCGATCGCGGCGATCGCCACCGGAAGTGGGTGATGTGCCCAGGTTCGAAGTCGAGTCATGCCGCCGTTCCCGTCATCAGTTCACCGAGGTGCTGCCGCGCAGTGCCCGCCGACGCGTCGACGGGCCCGAGCAGGGCGCCGCGGTAGCTGACGAAGATGCGGTCGCAGAGCGCGAGCAGTTCGGGGATCTCGCTGGACACGACCAGGACAGCGTTCCCCGAGGACGCGCAGCTGCGGAGTTGGTTCAGGACGAACTCGACCGCCCCGATGTCGAGTCCGCGGGTGGGCTGCGCCGCGACCAGACACTGCAGATTCTCCGTCGACAGTTCGCGGGCCAAGACGACTTTCTGCTGATTGCCGCCCGACAGCGAACCCATGGATGTTCCCGGTCCGGGTGTCCGCACCGAGAACTGCTCGATCAGGTCCCGGGCCGCGGCGTCCATCCGGCGGCGATCGAGCAGGCCCATCCTGCGGAAGTGGTGCAGGCGGCCGAGGAAGAGGTTCTCCGACAGGGACAGTTCTGCCACCATCGCCTCCCGGTGCCGGTCCTCCGGCACCACCCCGAGACCGAGGCGGGTGCGTTCGGCCGGAGACGCCGACGTGATGTCGGCGTCGCCGAGCGTGACCGTGCCGGACTCGGGTGTGGTGGCCCCGGACAGAACGGCGACCAGTTCGCTCTGCCCGTTCCCCTCGACTCCTGCGATCCCGACGATCTCACCGGCCCGCACCTCGAATCCCACGCCGGACAGGGCGACGCTGCCGTCCGCCCGGGTGGCTCGCACATCGCGGAGCCCGAGAACGACCCGGCCGGTCGCCCGCCGGTCGGGCATCGCGCCGCCGTCGCTCTCCGTGCCGACGCCCGCGGCGAGCACCGGGCTCAGTTCGGATACCGGCCTGCCGACCATGGCCGTCGTCAGCTGGGGGATCGTCAGCTCCGACATGCGGCCCCCACCTGCCACTTCACCTCCCCGCAGCACGGTGGCGGCGTCCGCGACGCGGGCCACCTCCCCGAGTTTGTGGGTGACGAGGACGACTGCCTTGCCCGCCGCCGCGACGGCCTGGCACGTCTCGATCAGGGCGTCGATCTCGTCGGGGTCGAGTACCCCGGTCGGCTCGTCCAGCAGGATCAGTGAGGGGTCGGTGAGCAGGGCCTTCACGATCTCCACCTTCTGCCGCGCACCGATCGGCATGGCCGAGACCAGCGCGTCCGGGTCGATCCGCAGGTGATAGTCGTCGGCGAGCCGATCGAGGCGGGTCCGCAGTTCCGCGCGGCGCAATCGCAGCCCCCGTCCGGTGAGCAGCAGGTTCTCGGCGACGCTCATCGTGCCGATGAGACTGAAGTGCTGGTGCACCATGGCCACGCCGTCCGCCATCGCGGCAGCGGGCGAACCGGGCGCGTATCGGCGACCGGAGAGGGTCATCGTTCCGGTGTCCGGTCGCAGACCGCCGTAGACCACGTTGCAGAGCGTCGACTTCCCGGCCCCGTTCTCCCCGAGAATGCAGTGCACCGTTCCGGGTAGCACCGACAGGTCGACACCGTGGAGGGCCCGGACGTCGCCGAAGCTCTTCCCGATTCCCGTGAGGTGCAGTGCTGGTGTGCTCATGTCAGCCCGCTCGGTAGGGCTCGACGGCACCGGTGGCCAGGGCGGTCTTCGCCTTGGCGAGTGCGTCCGCGACGGCGGGGTCGGCGCTGCAGAGCCGGAAGTCGGTGCCGTCGTTCGGGGAGGTGAGGCCGAACGCCACGTTCTCGGCCTTCCACGTTCCGTCCAGGGTGGACTGGACGGCGTACTCCACTTCCTTGCCGATGTCGGTGTCCACGTAGCCGACGTAGGCGGGGTTCGAGCAGTCGCCGGGGATCGGGCCACCCACCATCAGCGCGCCCGACTGCGCGGCGGCCTGTTCCAGCCCGGACTTGCCGAGGTTCACGATCTGCCCCACGGCGCCCGCGCCTGCGCCGTAGTTGGCGAGCGCGGCCTGCTTCGCCTTGGCCGGGTCGTTGAAGTCGCCCACGTACTGCGGGGTGAGCACCTGGGTGCCGGGCCGCGCGAACTCGGCGCCATTGCCGAAGGCCTTCGCGGCGTTCACGATGGCGGGCAGTTCGACACCGCCGACGAACGACACGGACGGGGTCTTCGACGCCGTCGCCGCGACCGCTCCGCTGAGGAACTCGGCCTCCGCCTGCTGCGGGTCGTAGTAGGCGAGGTTCGGCAGCGGGGACGCGTCGGCGGGTCCGCCGATCTCGACGAACTTCACGTCGGGGAACTGGGGTGCCACCTTGCGGACGTCGGCGTCCGTCTGACCGCCGAGCGAGACGACGAGGTCGTTCGCGGTCGCGAACCGCACCAGGGCCTGCTGGTAGTCGGCGGCGGCGACCTGCTCGACGTAGCTCAGTTCCACCCGGTCGCCGAGGGTTTCCTCGAGTCGCTGGTAGCCGAGGTACCCCGATTCCATGAAGCCCGTGTCGGAGACGGATCCGGGGAAGAACACTCCGACGCGGAGGGTGTCGCCGGAGGCGGTGCCTGCGTCCGACGACGAACACGCCGTCAGGGTCGCCGCAAGAGTCGCGGCCGCGCACAGCGCGGGGACGAGGGTTCGGGCTCGGGCGGAGAGGGTGGTGTTCACGCGCTGGACTCCTTGACTCAGGAACCGCCACAGTTAGCGGTATACCGTTATTTGAATCTTGGAGGCGCGTCATTTCCGCCGTGTTACACAGACGTAAGGACCCGCATCCACTCGAGGGCGGCGCTTGGGTGCGCTCTACGGTGGCTGACGTGGCCACGACGACAGGAGACCGGGTGAACGGTGCAGCCGACGCGTCGGCGCCGAAGTCGCTGCGCGAGACCGCGTACGAAGAGCTGCGCCGCCGCATCGTGAACCTGCAGCTCGCGCCGGGCCAGCGCCTGATCGAGCGCGACCTCGCCGCGGAGCTGCAGGTGTCCCGCATCCCGCTGCGTGAGGCCCTGCAGCAGCTTCAGACCGACGGACTCGTCGTGATCGTCCCGCGCCGCGGAGCGATCGTCGCCCCGTTCGGCGTCGACGAGGTCCGCGACCTCTTCGACGTCCGCGAAAGCCTCGAGGTGCTCGCGGCCCGGCTCGCCGCGCAGCGAGCGGACGACTCCCACCTGACGGCACTGCGCGACGAACTCGCCGCGGCACGCTCGGCCACCGCCCGCGACGACAAGCCCGCCATCGCCGCCGCGAACGCCGCATTCCACGCCGTCATCGTGGAGATGTCCGGCAGTCCCCTGCTGCAGTCGATGCTGCAACCCCTCGCGACGCGCGTGCAGTGGTTGTTCCACCTCACCAAGGAACGCGATCCCGGACAGCAATGCGACGAGCACGCCGAGTTGTACGACGCCATCGCGGCGGGCGACGCGGACCGCGCCGCGGAGATCGCGTTCCGGCACGTCGCCTCGGGCCGAGAACCCAGTCTCGAGCTGGCCGAACACTGGTCTGCACCCGCGATCGACCCGGTCGAGGCCACCCGCACGCGGCAGCGCACACCCCGCACGAAGGACCGATCACGAAACGAGGAAGCGTAGCGCGGCCGCGACGCCGGGACGGGATTTACCCGCGCGTGTCCTGCCGCGCGGGCTGTCACGAATGAATTACAGTTGCCCAGGTGCAAAGTCGCGAGCCGGCGCGATAAGGAGGTCAACGTGCGAGAGCTTCGAGTGATCGGTCTCGAGCCCGATGGATCGCACGTCGTGTGCGCAGATGCCAGTACCGGCGAAAAATTCCGGCTTCCCGCCGATGACAAACTCCGCGCCGCATCCCGCGGGGACATCGCTCGACTCGGCCAGATTGAGATCGAAATGGACAGTCAGCTCAGGCCCCGCGAAATCCAGGCCCGCATCCGCGCCGGCGCCTCCGTCGAACAGGTCGCCGACGAGGCCGGTATCCCCCTGGCGAAGGTGGAGCGTTTCGCCTATCCGGTTCTGCTCGAGCGTTCCCGTGCGGCCGAGATGGCGCAGGGCGGACACCCGGTCCGCGACAACGGCCCCGCCGTTCCCACGCTCGCCGAGATCGTCACGCAGGCGTTCCGCGCCCGCGGGCACAACATCGACGACGCCACGTGGGACGCGTGGCGCGACGAGGACAATCACTGGGTCGCCCAACTGCAGTGGCAGGCCGGGCGGACCACCAACGCGGCGCACTGGCGGTACCAGCCGGACGCGCACGGTGGCACCATCGTCGCGCTCGACGACACCGCGTTCGACCTGATCGATCCCGACTTCGGCCGTCCGCTCCGCGGATTGGCGCCGGTGGCGTCCGACGAGCCGGAGCAACTCGAACTCGCCGAGTTCCCCACCGAGGTGGAGGTGCCGACGATCGAGCCCGAGGAGATCATCGAGGCCGACGTCACCGAGGAGCCCGAGGACGAGCCCGCCCCGTCCGAAGAACCCGCGGCGCCCAAGATCGCCCCGCACCAGACGAACAACAAGGACAAGCGCGGCAAACCCGCCCTCCCGTCCTGGGACGACGTCCTGCTCGGTGTCCGCAGCAGCGGACGCTGACCGTCTGACCGATGAGCAGGCCGGGGACACGGTCGGGGTCGTACTCTTTCAGGAAGACACCGGAAGAGAGGGATGACCGTGGGGGCCAAGGTATCAACGATCTGGTACGTCGACGTCCCCGACCCTGCCGCTGTCCTGCGCGGCCACCCGGAACCTGACCTCGACGCGGCGCAGCAGCTCGCCTCCCGGCTCTATCCCGATCTGACGGCCACCCCCACCGGCCCCGTTCCGCTGGCCGAGGCCGCGCGCCTCGATGCCGCCGGGACCGTGCACATCGGTTCCTACCCCGGCGTCACCGTCGTGTGCGGGCCCGACCTGGCCGTTCCCCGACCGTCCGGCCTGCCCGAAACACGCGTCCGGCCCACCGAATTCGCGAAGACGTACTACGTGGCGTCCAAGCCCGACATCGCGTGGGGCTCGTTCGCGATGTGGGAGGACGGGCACCTGACGCGGTCGTTCAGCGCGACGCCGGTCCACATCCACGAGGACCTCGGCATCCCGCTGGTGTGGGAGTTGCCGTTCTGGGCGGGCGACTTTCCGCTGAAACATCCGGCGGGTGTCCTGCCCGACCCGCAGTCGCTGCCGTTCCACCCGCAGCAGTTCGCCGAGGGCGCCAACCGGGAATGGCTGGGCTTCCGGTACACGGGCGCCCCCGAGGGCACCGAGATCGACCCGAAGACACTCACGGTGCACGGTTTCACCGTTCACCCACCCGGCGAGGGTCCGGCGGCCGAGCCTCCCGTCGAGGCGGAACAGCCCGCCCCTGCCCCTGCCCCCGGCCCGGTGCCCGCGCCCGCTCCGCCGCCGCCCGCTCGCAAAGGCGGACTCCTCCGCCGCTACTTCGGCTTCTGACGACTCCGGCCTGAATCAGGCGGCGCCGACGAGCAGCGCAGTCCAGCCGGCGACAACTCCCGCCGCGGCCCCGTACACCAGCCACCGCCAGACCGGCGTCCGGCGTAGTCGCCACACCGACGGCGCGACCCCGGCCACCACGACGAGTTCGAGGAACACCGCCAGGGCGGGGTTGATCCGGGCGAGCTGCGAGCCGAACGCGATGATCGCGACCGCCACCACCGCCGCGGCGAACCCCGCCACGAGAAGTCCGGTGAACCATGGTGTTCCCGTCGGCGGCGGATACGGGGAATGAGGATGCAGCATTCTCACCGGCCCGTGCGGACGCGCTCGTAGAACGCCATCGCCGCCGCCGTCGCGACATTGAGCGAGTCCGTTCCGGGTGCCATCGGGATGCGGGCGCGAATGTCCGTGGCCCGCATGGCGTGTTCGGTGAGGCCGGGACCTTCCGCGCCCAGCAGCAACGCCACCTTCTCCCCCGTCATCGCCTCGGCCAGCGTCACCGCCTCGGGGTTCGGGGTCAGCGAGATCAGCTGGAAACCGCGCTCCCGCAACGCGTCCAGATCGTGTGGCCACTTCGTCACGTGCGCGAACGGAACGCGGAGAACGTGCCCCATCGACACCCGGACCGCCCGGCGGTACAGCGGGTCGGCGCAGCCCTTGCCGAACACCACGGCGTCGACGCCGAGGCCCGCCGCGTTGCGGAACATCGAGCCCAGGTTCTCGTGATCGTTGACGCCCTCGAGCACCGCGACCGTCCGGGCGTGCTCGAGCACGTCCGACAGTTCGAGCGGCGCGGGACGCCGCGCCGCCGCGAGCACACCCCGGTTGAGGTGGAACCCGACGACCTCGGCCATGACGTCCGCCGTCGTCCGGTAGAACGGCACGTCCACGCCCGCGAGGTCGTCCGTGAGTTCCTCCAGCCGCCGGTCGACGCCGAGCAGCGCGATCGGGTCGAACCGGGACGTGAGCAGGCGCTGCGCCACCAGCACTCCCTCCGCGATCACCAGGCCCTTGCCCTCGGGGAGGTCGGGACGGCGGTCCGAGGAATTGAGATCGCGGAAGTCGTCCAGCCTGGTGTCGGCCGGATCTGTTATGTCGATGACGTGAACCACTGGTCCATCGTGCCGTATGCGCGGCGTCACAGCGTTGACTCCCCTCCGCCGAGCGCGAAAGCTCGAAGGAATGAAGCAACTGCACGGACGCACGGCTCTGGTGACCGGTGCCTCCGGCGGTCTCGGCCGCGTCGTCGCCCGGGCCCTCGCGCGGGAGGGTGTCGCCGTCGCGGTGTCCGGCCGGCGTGAGGACCGACTCGCGGAACTCGTCGGTGAACTGCGTGCGCTCGGTGTGCGCGCCGAGGCCGTGCCCGCGGACCTGAACCGCCTCGATCAACTCGATTCGCTGATCGAACGCGCCGAGGCGGCGGTCGGTCCCCTCGACCTGCTGGTGAACAACGCCGGCGTGGAGAACGTCTCGGCCTTCACCCGACTCGACCCCGCCGAGCTCACCGCCATGGTCGACGTGAATCTCACCGCGCCACTGCTTCTCACGCGCCGGGTGGTGCCCGGGATGCTGGGCCGCGGCCGCGGTCACGTGGTGTTCATCTCGTCGCTGGCGGCGAAGATCGGTCCGGCGTACTGCGCGCCGTACGCCGCGACGAAGGCGGGGCTGATCGGTCTCACCCAGTCGCTGCGCGCGGAGTACGCGAGCTCGCCCGTCGGTTTCTCCGTCGTGTGCCCCGGGTTCATCGCGGGCGACGGCATGTACCAGCGGATGACGGAACGCGGAATCAGGGCCGGCCGGATCACGGGCGAGACCAGCACCGACAAGGTCGCGGCCGCCGTGATCCGGGGGATCCGGCGTGACCGGCCCGAAATCGTGGAGAGTGGAGCGCCGATCCGCCCGCTGCTCGCGCTGGCGCAGATCGCGCCGGGACTCGTCGAACGGGCGGCCGCGAGGTTCGGCGCCACCGCGATGTTCCGGCGGTTGAGCGAGGACCGCGGCAGGGTGGAGCCGGGCGGTTGACCCGAGTCGCGTACCCGGGCGCGGGCACTCACCTAGGCTCGCGGGCGTGAGTGATTCCACGCCGACGGTCGGTTCGCCTGCGGAGCTGGCGCGGGCGCTCGACGCCACCGGCTACCTCGCCGACGACGGCGTCGCGATGGCCGCGTTTCTCGCCATACGTACGGGACGTCCGCTGTTCTGCGAGGGCGAACCCGGCACCGGCAAGACGTCGCTCGCGGCCGCGTTGTCGGAGGCGTTCGGTCTGCCGCTGATCCGCCTGCAATGCCACGAGGGCATCGACGCCGCGCAGGCGCTCTACGACTGGGACTTCCCGCGGCAGTTGCTGCACCTGCGGACGCTGGAGGCGGCGAGCGACGGACTGCTCGAGGCCGACACGGTCGAACGCTCGCTGTACACCGAGCGGTTCCTGCTGGCGCGCCCCTTGCTGCGGGCCCTCACCGAAGCCCCGTGTGTGCTGCTCGTCGACGAGATCGACCGCGCCGACGACGAGTTCGAGGCGTTCCTGCTGCAGGTGCTCGACGAGAATGCCGTCACCATCCCCGAACTCGGCGAGGTGCGGGCGGCGACACCGCCGCTGGTGGTGCTCACCTCCAACCGCACCCGCGAGGTGCACGACGCCCTCAAACGCCGCTGCCTCTACCACTGGCTCGAACACCCCGATCTGGCGCGGGAGGTCGCGATCCTGCGCCGTCGCATTCCCGGAATCGGGGCCGAACTCGCCGACCAGGTCGCCCGGGCCGTCCGCTCCCTGCGCGAGATGGAACTGCTCAAGCCGCCGGGGGTGGCGGAGTCTCTTGACTGGGCCCGCGCACTGCGGGAACTCGATCGGGACGTACTGGACGCGGAGACCGCCGCCGCGACGCTCGGCGCGGTCCTCAAGTACCGCGAGGACCTCGAACGGGTGGCCCGTGCCGGACTGGACCGGCTCCTGGCGGGGTGAGAACCATGTCCACGACCCCGGGCATCGGCGACCCGCTCGTGGGCATCGCCGGGTTCGCGCATGTCCTCGCGGCGGCGGGGCTGTCGGTCGCGTCGGATGCCGTCGCCGCGTTCACGCGGGCCCTGCGCCAGGTGGATGTGGGCGATCCGGGTCAGGTGTACTGGGCGGGTCGCGCGACGCTGTGCCGCGGTCCCGACGACATCCCGCGGTACGACTCGGCGTTCGCGGGCTGGTTCGGCGGTACCGTCCCGGCGCGCACGCCGCGGTCGGGGGAACAGCCTCGCCGCACCAGGACCGCGGCTCTGACCACGACGGACGGCGGCGAGACCAGTGGCGACGCGCCGCACCTGCGGGTCGCCGCGGACGACACCGAGGTGTTGCGCCACCGGGACATCGCCGGCCTCACCGCGGCCGAGCGCGCGCACCTCGCCGAGCTGATCGCCTCCCTGCGCCCGCGGCCCCCGACCCGCCCGGCTATCCGGATGCGTCCGGCCCGACGGGGCACCGTGGACCCGCGGCGCACGGTGCGGGGCATGCTCGCGGCGGGCGGCGAACCGGTGCGGCCGAGCCACCACCGCAAGGCCACCCGGCCACGACGGATGGTGCTGCTGATCGACGTCTCCGGGTCGATGAGCCCGTACGCCGATGCGCTGCTGCGCTTCGCGCACGTCGTCGCCCGCGGCAACCCCGCAGGCACCGAGGTGTTCTCCCTGGGTACTCGGCTGACGCGGCTCTCGCGGGCGCTGCGGGTCCGCGACCCGGAAGTGGCGCTCGCCGCCGCGGGCCGGGCCGTGCCCGACTGGGCGGGCGGCACCCGTCTCGGGGAGACGCTGCGCGCGTTCCTGGACCGCTGGGGCAGGCGCGGTGTGGCGCGCGGGGCCGTCGTGGTGATCTTCTCCGACGGCTGGGAGCGCGGTGACCCGGCCCTGCTCGCCGAGCAGATGGCTCAGCTGCGCAGGCTCGCCCGCACCGTGCTGTGGGTGAATCCGCACGCCGGCGCGGACGGTTACGAGCCGGTGCAGTCCGGGATCGCGGCCGCGCTGCCGTACGTCGATCGTCTCCTCGCCGGCCACAGTCTCGCGACACTGCAGGAACTGCTCGAGGTCGCGCGCCGAACGTGACCGATCCGGAACCGGTTCCACGATTTCGGGTGTTGTTCGCGCTCCGTCGGCGCAGAGTAGGACGTATCACCTGAGGCTCCCGGCTTTGGAGGCGCGATGCGCATCACTGTCACCGTCGACGGAACGGCATACACGGACGAGGTGGAGCCGCGACTGCTCCTCGTCCATTATCTGCGGGACCGGCTCGGCAAGGTCGGCACCGTCATCGGCTGCGACACCGGAAACTGCGGGGCGTGCACCGTTCACCTGAACGGTCACAGCGTCAAGTCCTGCTCGGTGCTCGCCGTGCAGGCCGACGGCGGCGACGTCCTCACCGTCGAAGGTCTGTCCCGGAACGGGACGTTGCACCCCGTGCAGCAGGCGTTCCGCGACAACCACGCCCTGCAGTGCGGCTACTGCACCCCCGGCATGATCATGCAGACTCTCGACCTGCTCGCCGAGGAACCCGACCCGGACGAACGGGCGGTCCGGCTGGGGTTGGAAGGCAACCTGTGCCGCTGCACCGGGTACCAGAACATCGTCAGCGCGGTCCAGGACGCGGCGCAGCGGTTGCGCGGCGGCGGCACCGCGGAAACACCGACGGCGGATGCACCGAAGACCGACACCGCGCAGGGAGGTGTGCGATGACCGCCACCGCCGAACCGGAAATCGGGAAGGCCCGCACACGCAAGGAAGACGAGCATCTGGTCACGGGCCGCACCCGCTGGACCGACAACCTGGTGCTGCCGGGCATGCAGCATCTGGCGATCCTGCGCAGCCCGTTCGCGCACGCCCGCATCACCGGTGTCGACGCCTCCGCCGCCCGCGAGATGCCCGGTGTCGTCGCGGTCCTCACCGGCGCCGATCTCGCCGGCGAGCAGGGCAGCCTGCCGTGCGCCTGGCCGATCACCCCGGACATGAAGTCGCCGCCCGCCCCGTCGCTCGCGGTCGACCGTGTGAACTTCGCCGGCGAGGCCGTCGCGGTCGTGGTGGCGCGCAGCGCCTACGAGGCGCACGACGCACTCGAGGCGATCGACGTCGAGTACGACGAACTGCCGGTCGTGCTCGATCTCGCGGCCGCGGCCGCCGACGGCGCCGACCTCGTGCACCCGGATCTCGGGACGAACGTCAGCGCCACCTGGACCTTCGATTCCGCCGAGGCCGGCACGGGCGGTGACGTCGAGGATGCCATCCGCGACGCCGAGGTACTCGTCGAGCGGACGTTCCGGCAGCAGCGGCTGATCCCGGCGTTCATGGAACCCCGCTCGGTGGTGGTCGACCCGACCGGCGCCCAGATCACCATGTGGTCGGCCACCCAGATCCCCCACATCCTGCGGCTCATGCTGGCGATGACGCTCGACATCCCGGAGCACAAGCTGCGTGTCGTCGCCCCGGACGTCGGGGGCGGTTTCGGCGGCAAGCTCCAGGTGACGCCGGAGGAAGTGATCGCACTGCTCGTCGCACGGCGACTCGGCAAACCGGTCAAGTACACCGAGTCCCGCAGCGAATCGATGGTCGCGGCCCATCACGGGCGCGACCAGATCCAGAAACTGACCCTGGCCGCCCGCCGCGACGGCACCGTCACCGGGATGAAGGTGGAACTGCTCGCCGACATGGGCGCGTACCTGCGGTTGGTCACGTCGGGGGTGCCGATCCTGGGCGCGTTCATGTTCAACGGCATCTACAAGTTCCCGGCGTATCACTTCACGTGCACCAACGTGTTCACCGACAAGGTGCCCACCGACGCGTACCGCGGGGCGGGGCGCCCGGAGGCGACGTTCGCGATCGAGCGGATGATGGACGAACTCGCGACCGAGCTGTCGCTGGATCCGCTGGAATTGCGGGCGAAGAACTGGATCACCCACGAGGAGTTCCCGTTCGACACCGTCGCGGGCCTGACGTACGACTCCGGCAACTACGAGGCGGCCACCGCGCATGCGCGGGAGCTGTTCGACTACGACGGGCTCCGGCGCGAGCAGGCGGAGCGCCGCGAGCGGAAGGACCCGGTGCAACTCGGCATCGGGGTGTCCACGTTCACCGAGATGTGCGGTCTGGCGCCGTCGCGCACCCTCGGCGCCCTGGCCTACGGGGCCGGCGGCTGGGAACACGCGGCGATCCGGATGCTGCCCACCGGCAAGGTCGAGGTGGTCACCGGTTCCTCGGCGCACGGCCAGGGACACGAGACCGCGTGGAGCCAGGTGGTCGCGGATCAGCTCGGGGTTCCGTTCGAGGACGTCGAGGTGTTGCACGGCGACACCCAGACGTCGCCGCGTGGCATGGACACGTACGGTTCCCGGTCGCTGGCGGTCGGCGCGATCGCCGTCGTGAAGGCTGCCGAGAAGGTGATCGCGAAGGCCCGGCCCATCGCGGCGCACCTGATGGAGTGCGCCGAGGACGATCTCGAGTTCACCGAGGGCCGGTTCCGGGTGAAGGGCACCGAGAAGGCGGTCGGCATCGCCGATGTCGCGCTCGCCGTGTTCGCCGCGCACGACCTGCCCGAGGGTGTGGAACCGAATCTGGATTCCGAGGCCGCGTACGACCCGGAGAACTTCTCGTTCCCGCACGGCACGCACCTGTGCGCGGTGGAGGTGGACACCGAGACCGGGAAGGTCGGCATCCGCTCCTACGTGTGCGTCGACGACATCGGGCACGTGGTCAACCCGCTGATCGTGGAGGGGCAGGTGCACGGCGGACTCGCCCAGGGCATCGCGCAGGCCCTGTACGAGGAGGCGGTGTACGACGAGTCCGGCACCCTGCTGTCGGGTTCCTTCGCCGAATATCACGTGCCGTCGGCGGCGGATCTGCCGACGTTCACCACGGGCCGCACCGAGACACCCGCCACCGGTAATCCGCTCGGCGTCAAGGGAGTCGGTGAAGCGGGGACGATCGCGTCCACGCCGGCCGTCGTCAATGCCGTCCTCGACGCCGTCCGCCAGTTCGGGGTGCGTGACGTCGAGATGCCGTGTACACCGATGCGGGTCTGGAACGCCATCCAGTCCGCTCAGGGAGGTGCCCGATGATTCCGTCGACCTTCGACTACGTGGCCCCGACCACCGTCGAACAGGCCGTGGCCGCGCTCGCCGAGGCCGGGGAGGACGCCAAGATACTCGCGGGCGGCCAGAGCCTGCTGCCGGTGCTGCGGCTGCGGTTGTCCTCGCCGAGCACGCTCGTCGACCTGGGCCGGATCGGTGAGTTGCGCGGTGTCCGCGACGACGGGGACAGCCTCGTGATCGGCGCGATGACCACGTACTACGACCTGATCCGCGACCCGCTCGTCCACGAGCACGCACTGCTGCTCGTCGAGGCCACCCGCACCGTCGCCGATCCGCAGATCCGGCACCGTGGCACGCTGGGTGGCGCTCTGGCGCATGCCGATCCGGCGGGCGACCTCTGCGCCCCCGCACTGGCACTCGACGCCACCCTGACCGCCGTGGGTACCGCGGGCAGGCGGAGCATCCCGGTCGCCGACTTCTTCGAGGGCTACTACACCACGACGCTGCGACCGGACGAGATCCTCGTGGACGTGCGGGTTCCCAAGCACACCGGCTGGGAGGCGCGGTACGAGAAGTTCAACACGGTCGCGGAGGCGTGGTCGATCGTGGCGGTGGCCGCGACGATCCAGGTCGACGGCGGCACGATCCGGCAGGCCCGGGTGGCACTGACCAACATGGGGTCCGTGCCGGTGCGGGCTCGCGGCGTCGAGGACGCGCTCGTCGGCAATGCCGCGGACCCGGAGCTGATCCGGGCGGCGGCCGAGCACGCCGCCGAGGGTACCGACCCGGTCACCGACGGCAACGCCGACGCCGAGTACCGCAGCCACCTCGCGAGAGTGCTGACTCGGCGGGCCGTGGCGACGGCGGTCGGCGTCTGAAGGGTTCCGGCAGCCGTCAGGACCGCGGGTCGCGGCTCGCTTCCACGGCCTGCTCGGTGGCGTCGCAGACCACCACGGGGTGCGGTTCGAGAACGTTGTGCAATTCGATCACCGGGAGATAGCTGCCGGCGTCCGGCCTGCGCACCGTCACCCGCACCCGCTGGTGCCGCATCAGGTACAGGGCCGCGCCGATCCCGCTCACCAGGGAGATCGCGCCGCCGATCACGAGCGGGGCGCGAGGGTCGAGGACGTCCGCCAGCCATCCCAGAACGGGGCTGCCCAGCGGGGTGCCGCCGAGGAAACAGAGCATGTAGATGCCCATCACCCGGCCGCGCATCTCGGACGGCACGGACATCTGCAGGATGTTCATCGCCGCCGTCGTGAACGTCAGAGTGAGCGCGCCGGTCGGGACGAGCATGATCGCGACCAGCACGTAGGTGGGCATGAGTCCCACCAGGATCTCGAAGGCGCCGAATGCGGCCGCAGCCCCGAGGAATGTGCGCAGCCGCGGCGGGGTCTTGCGTTTCGCGGCGATCGTGGCGCCGGCCAGCGTGCCCACGGCGAGGGTCGTGGACAGCAGTCCGTACGCGTCCGCGCCGCGATCGAATGTGTTGCGGGCGAGAACGGCGAGACTGATCGGGAAGTTCAGCCCGAACGTCGACACCATGAACACCGCCACCATCAGCACCCGCAGGTCGGTGCGGCCCCACACGTACCGGAAACCCTCGCGGACCTGTCCTTTCCCGCGTTCCGCCTGGGGCGCCGTGAACAGTTCGCGGGTATTCATCATCAGCAGGGCGATCAGTACCGCGGTGAACGTGCCCACGTTGAGCAGGAACACCCACCCCGTGCCGATGAGGGTGATCAGCACACCGGAGATCGCCGGGCCGATGATGCGAGCCGTGTTGAACGTCATGGAGTTCAGGGCGATCGCATTGGGCAAGGACTCCTTGCCGACCATCTCGATGGTGAACGACTGCCGCGTCGGCGCGTCGATCGCCGACGCGCAGCCGAGCAGGAACGCGATGAGGTAGACGTGCCACAGGGCCACCAGCCCGCCGACGTCCAGCAGCCCGAGCACCAGCGCGCACAACGCCATCGACACCTGCGTCGCGATCAGGATGCGACGCTTGTCGTACCGGTCGGCGAGGACGCCGCCCCACACGGACAGGAACAGGGTTGGGCCGAACTGCAGCGCCATCACGATGCCGACCGCGAGCGCGTTGCCGTTCGACAACGTCAGGACGAGCCAGTCCTGCGCCACCCGCTGCATCCACGTGCCGACGAGGGAGACGATCTGCCCCGACGCCCACAACCGGTAGTTCCGGGTGCGGAGAGCGGCGAACATGCCGGTCTTCGGCTGGGCTGAGTCGGTGGTCTCGGATTCGGGCGGCACACATCCATCTTGCTCCCGGACCCGGCGCACCATCGACCGGCCCGGGGTGGACATCGGTGGCCGGACCACCTCGGATGCCGGCTACGTTCTCCGGCAAGGGGTTTCCGCGCAGCCGCGTCGGGCTACTCCGAGTCGGCGACGATGGACGTGATGATGCCGACCGCGTCGCGGAGGGTCTTCAGCTGAGCCTCGTCGAGCCCGGACAGCCGCTCGTTCATCCACGCCTCACGGGCGTGGGTCTCGTCGGCGATCAGCGCATGACCGGCGTCCGACAGCGTGACGATGATCTGCCGTCCGTCGGTGGGATGCGGTGCCCGCTCGACCAGCCCCAGTTCGACCAGCGAAGCGATGACCCGGGTCATCGACGGCGGCTGCACCTTCTCACGCGCCGCGAGATTGCCCGGCGTCATGGCGCCGTCGCGGGCAAGGGTGGCCAGAGCCGACAGCTGGGTCAGCGATACCTGGGCGTCGACGCGGCGCCCACGCAGGTGACGCGTGAGGCGCACGACAGCCAGGGAAAGGTCGCTGGCGAGTGCTCGCGTATCCGTGGTCACGGGAATGACAATACGGGACCGATCGGCCGCCGTTTACGTTACTGCGTCGGTGATCGGACCGACCGCGAAGTAGGCCACGAAGAGGAGCGCCACCACCCACATCAACGGGTGAATCTTCTTGATACCACCGCTCGCAGCATTGAGGACGACCCACGACACGAATCCGACGCCGATGCCGTTGGCGATCGAGTACGTGAACGGCATGACGGCGATGGTGAGGAACGCGGGCAGCGCGATCGAGAACTGGGTGAAATCGATGTCGCGGACCTGACCGATCATCATTGCGCCCACCACGACCAGCGCCGGCGCGGCGGCCTCGATCGGCACCACCGAGTACAGCGGGGTCAGGAACATCGCGGCCAGGAACAGCAGTCCCGTCACCACATTCGCGAGTCCGGTGCGGGCGCCCTCGGCGATACCCGAGGCGGATTCCACGAACACGGTGTTGGACGACGCCGATGCGCCGCCACCGACGATGGCGCCGGTGCCCTCGACGACCAGGGCCCGTCCGATGTTGGGCAGGTTGCCGTCCTCGTCGGTGAGACCGGCCTCCTTGCCGAGCCCGGTCATCGTGCCCATGGCGTCGAAGAAGTTGGCGAGCACGAGCGTGAACACCAGCAGGCTGGCGGCGAGTACGCCGATGCGGGTGAACGCGCCGAAGATGCTGACGTCGCCGACGAGGCTGAGATCCGGAAGTTCCGCCAGCACATCGGGAGCGGCCGGGACGCTGAGGTTCCAGCCCTGGGGGTTCACGCCCAGCGACGGTCCGACGCCGGCGACGGCCTCGATGATCGCGGCCAGCACGGTGGTGACGACGATGCCGATCAGCAGACCGCCGCGCACCTTGCGCACCACCAGAACACCCATCAGCAGCACACCGAACACGAACGTCACGGTCGGCCAGGAGGAGATCGATCCGTTGATGCCCAGGCCGACGGGGACGGTGGTGCCCGCGACGTCCGGGATGCGCCGCACGAACCCGGCGTCGACAAGACCGATGAACGCGATGAACATGCCGATACCGGCGGCGATGGCGGATTTGAGCTCGGCCGGAATGGCATTGAAGACGGCCGTCCGGAATCCGGTGAGCGCCAACACGACGATGATGACACCGTCGATCACCACGAGGCCCATCGCCTCGGGCCAGGTGACCTGCGGTGCGATGGTGACGGCGAGAAGACTGTTGATGCCCAGGCCCGCCGCGATCGCGAAGGGATAGTTCGCGACGACCCCGAACACGATGCTCATCAGTCCCGCCACCAGGGCTGTGACCGCGGCCACCTGGTTGACCGGGAGGATGTTGCCGAGGACGTCGGTCTTCGCGACGGCGTCGTCGGCGGAGAAGCTGCCGAGGATGAGCGGGTTCAGCACCACGATGTATGCCATCGCGACGAACGTCACCACTCCGCCGCGGACCTCCGCGCCTACCGTCGAACCACGCTCGGTGATCTTGAAGTAGTTGTCGAGCAGTTTCGGAGCAGCACCCATTGTTCAGTCCCCATCGCCAGAAGTCGCGCGTCGCCCTTGGAGATTAGGGCACCACGGCGAGGGTAGCGTTCATTCGGTGAACGAATCCGCAGATCGCCCACCCCTCACTCAGCGCCTCGCCGACCCGCGACCTGCGCTGATACTGGGAACGCTGGCGTGGGCGGTCGCGATCGTCGTGGTGATCGTCACGGGCGACCGGTGGTCGGATGCGCTTCCGACGTGTATAGCGGGGGTCGTCGTCGGATTCCTCGGCTACGGACTGTTCGCGTTGCAGCGGCGGGCGGCCCGGCGCGGCAGCCGCGGGGCACAGCAGGGACTGCTCTAGATCTCGCTGGAGGTCAGGGCGCGGCGGGGCCGGGTGCGGGTCAGCAGGATCCAGAACGCCGCCCACAGCACACCGAATGCCCACCCGGCGAGGACGTCGGTCATCCAGTGCGCGGCGAGGTAGACGCGCGACAGCCCCACTGCCAGCGTGTACAGCACCAGCAGGAAGACCAGCGCGATCCGGACGTGCCCCACCAGCACGACCCGGAGGGTCACGGCGACGAGAACGCTCGCGAGGATCGCGGTCATCATCGCGTGGCCGGACGGGAACGAGAACGACGAGATCTCCACCAGCCGATCCGGCAGAGGCGGGCGCTGCCGCTCGAACAGATTCTTGAGCGTGGTCATCACGGCCAGACCCGACAGCATCGCGCCGGCCACGAGGACTGCTTCGCGCCGACGGTCCTGGAGCAGGAGGGCGATCGTCAGGACGGTGGACACGATCCAGGCCGCGACCGTTCCGCCGCTGTGCGTGACGACGGTGACGACGTCGATCAACCACGGTGTGCGGTCCCCGACGGCACTGTCGAGAACGCTCTGGTCAAACGACACCGGCGGCGCCCCACGTGCCTTCGGCCCACGACTCGGAGCAATGGGTGGTCCCCTGCTCGTCCACCCACCACGGGACCGCGATCTCGGTGTCGACCGCGCCCGTGAGCTTCACCGTGAGCCGGGGATGGACGACGACGGGACCGTGCGGCAGGTCGCGGCCCAGTGCGGCGAAGGCGAGCACCGCGGCGGGTTCGCGATCCCACGACGATGCACGGCCGGAGCCGGTGACGGTGCCACGGATCGCCGCGGACGCGAGGGGGAGGTCGAGCAGATCGGCGAGAGCCTCGGCGGTGTCCAGGCTCCCGACCACCAGACGCTCGCGCGGCACCGCGGCGGCCAGCCACGGTGCGTCCAGCACCAGGGCGTCGCCGGGGTCGACGAGTGCGCCCGTCAGGCCGCGCACGTGTTCGGGCAGGTGAATTTCCTCGAGGTCGAGAAAATGCGCGGCCGCGGCGAGCAGGCTGTGCGCCCGCGCGATCACCGCCGGGCTCGGTTCGCGATCCGGATCGGCCAGTCGATCCAGGAGTAGCTGTGCCAGTTCGGGAGAGTCGACCGTCGACGGCGCCAGGGCCGCCGCGAACACGGCGGACTCCGGGTGCTCGACGGGGTCGAGCAGTCCGGCGAACGTCTCGTCGGCGGGATCGCGGAGCAGACCGAGCACCTGACCGTCCACCTCCGCGTTGTGACGGAGCCACCAGGCCGTGTACCCGGCGCGGTCGGCGAGCAGCGGACGCGCCGACGGGTCCCGGGCCAGCATCGTGAGTGCCCGGGGCCAGCGGTCCTCGTCCACCAGATCCAGGTCGCGCACGGCCCCGATCTCGTCGGGGTCGTCGTCGAGCGTGTCCCACCAGCGGTCCTCGTCGTCGAGGTCGTGGTCGGGGCCGGTGGGGAGTTCGGCGCGCAGCACGGTGAAGCCCCAGCCGACGCCCACCGCGCGGAGGGCGTCCTCCCCCACCCGCTCGGCGAACGCGGCGTCCACGCCCGTGAACGGTGAGTCGTCGACCAGGACCTCGGCGAGAGGCGCTCCGGGCAACAGCAATTCGTCCGCGCCGCGCAGCTCCCCGTCGACATCCGGGAGGGGCAGCTGTCCGAGCCACGACGGCAGTGTGCCGGGGTCGACGCGCCCGGCGAGTGCCAGCACCGCGGTCGACAGTTCTTCTGCCGCCGCCGCGTCGTCGGGGTCGAGGTCCTCGATCTCGGCCCGCAACGCCGGATCCGAGAGCAGGTCGACGGCCGTGGCGGTCTTCGCGCCGAGCCTCGACAGCAGCGGGTGCGCGGCATCCGGGTGGACGAGCCGCGTCCAGTCGACCCCCAGGACACCGTCGATGTCGTGCCCCAGCAACACCGTTCGCGGACCGGTCACCGTGCGTCCGTCGGACAGCGGAACCGGGATCGACGCCAGCTCCTCCGCCGCGAGGGCGTCGACAGCCAGCGGTTCGAGCGCCGCATACAGGCGCTGCCACCAGGACGGTGCGCGTTCGATGCCGCTGAGAAGTTCGGTGAGGCGGGCCAGGCCGAGGCGGTGGGCGTCGACGGCGGCCAGCGCGGGTGCCCAGCGCGGCCCGGACAGATCCGGGACGACCAGGCCGTCGACGATCTCGGCGAGGAGTTCGGCGAGTTCCTCGGTGAGCCCGGGGACCACCGACGCCCGAGTCGGGGCCTTGTTCGTGCCGCCGACGGTCGGCAGCCAGGGCTGCTCCCGGAGTTCGGTGACGAGGTGGTCGCGCAACGCCGAGTCCACCTCGCTGCGTGCGAATGCGGGAACGGGAACCAGCGACAGTCGCTGCTCGGGCGGCACGGCGGCCACGAACTCGGCGTATCCGGACGCCAACTCGGCGATCGCGGCGCCGGGCAGGATGCGCCTGCGGTCGGGTTGCATGGCGATGTCCGCGACGAGGATCGCGGGTATCGACAGTTCCTCGTCCGACCGGGTGGGCGCACGCAGGACGTCCTCCGTCACGGGTGAGACGACGCCGTCACGGACCGGGACGAGCCAGCGTGCGCGCCCGGACTCGTACAGCCACCAGCGGTCGTCGCCGATCGCGACCTCGGTCAACCCGGAATCGAGTGGTCGTTCGCGGCGACGGAACTGCTTGTCGCCCACGGTGATCGAGACGAGTGCCGGCAGTTCGAGCAGAAGGTCGGGCGCCTCGCGGGCCATGTAGGCGAGCATCGACTCACCGTCCACGTCCTCGCGCAGCGTCAACACGACTTCCGACGCCGCGCCTGCGGCCGGGCGGTTCTCCGTCGGCCACGCCAGCCGCAGGGCGGGCACGTCCGCTCCCGGGTCCGCACCGTCGAGTGCCCGGAGTTCCGACCTCGTCCGTTCCCCGGAGAACAGCACCGAACCGGACGTCGACCGCAGTTCGACCTCGTCGCTCACCGACAGCACCGCCGTGAAACCGACGCCGTAGCGGCCGACGGTCGTCCCGGACTTGTTCGACGCCCGCAACGCGACCAGCGCCTGGACTCCCGGCTCGTCCAGCGGGGTGCCCGTATTGGACACGCTCAGGACACGTCCGTCGAGTTGCACGGACAGCTCGCCGGGCACTTCGGCGCGGGCGGCGGCGTCGGCCGCATTCTGCGCCAGCTCGGTGAGGAGCCGGTCACGGTAGCCGGCGCGCGCCAGATCGGATTCGGCCGCCGCATCCTCCCGCAGACGGGTCGGGGACGTTCGCCACGCCAGAAGCGTCGAATCCCTCAGGGCGGCGGTGCCGAAAGGATCGGCTAGCTGGTCGATGCGGATTCCTCGGCCTCGGTGACCTCGGCAGCGGCTTCGGGCTCGTTCTCCGTCTCGGCGACGGCCCGCTCGACCATCTCGACGGCCCCGTCGTCGTAGGCGGCGAATTGCGGCGAACCGGCACCCGAGGGCAGCAGGGTGTCGGAGTGGGCGCCGCAACCGTAGGTGGCGTCGACCACGTGCCCGTCGGCGGCCATCTCGTTGCCGCACACCCCGAACGACGCGTGCAGCGAACCGGCGAGCGGGAGGTAGAAGCCGCACAGCCCACACGTCGACGGCGCGGCCTTGGCCATCTCGGAATCGGGGCCGTAGTCGCCGTCGTGCCAGCGCTCGGCAGCGTCGACGCGACCCTCGAGGCTCATCACCTGCTTGCGACCCAGGCCGAGTTCGAGGGCGACCTCGTCGATCTCGGGGTCACCCGTCGCCACATAGCCCGGGACGAGGCGGGGGTCCCCGGCCGGCGGTGCCAGCAGATCGCCCGCGGACAGGTCGCCGGGGCGAATGCGCTGATCCCACGGAATCCACTCGGGTGCGACCAGCGCATCGGGTCCGGGGAGGAGGGCGAGCTCGCTGACGGTGGCGTGGTCCGCTTCGGGATCGGCAGCCACCACCACCGCCCACTGCCAGCCCCGGTAGCCCGGAAGGTCCGCAACGAAACGGTGAGTCGCGGCGCACGCGTCCTCGGACGTGACGCCCAGGTAGTCGCCGACTCCCCCTTCCTGCAGTTGGACCAAGGCGGTTCGGGCGAGCTCGACGGCGTCGGTCAGTACGGGACGCGCCACTGCGCGCTCGTCGGAAGAAGCAACACTCACACCACCAGTTTGCCGCACCACCGCAAGTGCGTGCCCACCTGGGCTGTCATGCTGGTCCGATGACCGGCCGGAGGCACCTCGTCCCAGCCCTGCTCGCGGTGGCGTGGATGGTCACCGCGTGCTCCCCGCAGAGTCCCGTGGCGACGGGCGCGTCCGGCGCGGACCTTCGCGTGGAGATCCTCCGCACCCTCGACCACGACCCGAATGCGTTCACCCAGGGACTCGAGATCGACGGCGCCGAATTGCTCGAGGGCACCGGTCGCCCCGGTGAGTCCTGGGTACAGGCCACCGACCTCGACAGCGGCACCGTCCGGGCGCGCGCGGACCTGCCGTCGCCCCTGTTCGGCGAGGGCATCACGGTGAACGGCGGCACGGTCTGGCAGCTGACGTGGCGCGACGGGGTGGCCGTCGCCCGGGATCGCGCGACACTCGCCGAACAGCGGCGGGTCCCGTTCGACGGCGAAGGGTGGGGCATCTGCGCGTTGCCCGACGCCCTCGTCACCAGTGACGGCTCACCCACCCTCACGTTCCGCGACCCGGTCACGTTCGAACCCCGGCGCACCGTGCAGGCAGTGCACGACGGAAGCCCCCTGTCCCGCCTCAACGAACTCGACTGCGCGGACGACGGCGCGATCTACGCGAACGTCTGGACCACCGACACCCTCGTCCGCATCGATCCCTCGGACGGGCGGGTCACCGCGGAGGTCGACGCCTCGGCCCTCCGCGACGCGCTTCCGCCGGGCCCGCGGGACGTCGACGTCCTCAACGGCATCGCCCAGATCCCGGGAACGGACCGCTTCCTCGTCACCGGAAAGTACTGGCCGCGCATGTTCGAGGTGCGGTTCGTTCCCTGACAGGCCGATCTGACCAGCATTGGCCGGGGTTGCTGTGGTCGCATGTCTCCCGACTAGGACAGAATTAGGGAGTGACCGGACCGCGCGAACCCTACGAGCCTGACGGCGGTCGGGCTCCTGACGAGAATTCCGGGCCCCCCGTTCATCCCGGCTACGACAAATACCCGCCGGCCGCACGCTCGGGAGGTCGACGCACACCGCTCCCACCCCTCCATCCGGTCGGCGGCGGGCAGCGTCCCCGTTCCGACGAGGAGCGGGCCGACGCCCCCAAGGCGCCGCCGATGCCGCGCAAACTCACCGTCACCCGGGTCGCGGCGATGCGCAGCCGGGAACTGACCAACAAGGGCATCGCGACGTTCCATCGCGCGGCCAAGGCGGACGGAGCGGACAAGTCGGGTCTGACCGCGCTCACCTATGCGGTGATGGCCAACAACGCCACCGACGCGGCCATCGCCGTCGCCCTGGCGAACACCCTCTTCTTCTCGGCCGCGACGGGCGAGGACAAGACGAAGGTCGCGCTGTACCTTCTGATCACCATCGCCCCGTTCGCCGTCATCGCTCCGCTGATCGGTCCGATGCTCGACCGGCTCCAGCACGGCCGACGCGTCGCACTGGCCACGTCGTTCGGCCTCCGGACGATCCTGGCGATCGTTCTCGTCTTCAACTTCGACAGCTGGGTGCTGTATCCGGCCGCCCTCGGAATGATGGTGCTCAGCAAGTCCTTCTCGGTGCTCAAGAGTGCGGTCACACCACGTGTGCTGCCACCGGAGATCGACCTGGTGCGGGTCAACTCCCGGCTCACCGTGTTCGGACTTCTCGGCGGAACCATCGGCGCCGGCGCCCTCGCGGGTGGTCTCGCCATGGCCACCGGGTCCGTCGGCGCGTTGTGGTTCGCGGCCGTCATCACTGCACTCGGCGCATACCTCAGCATGCGGATCCCGTCGTGGGTCGAGGTCACCGAGGGTGAGGTCCCCGCCACCCTCACGTACCACGGCGACGAACACCCGACCGAGGTCTTGGGACGCACCCGGGTGCTGCAGCCCGAGGCGCCTGCCACCGCGAAATCCGGTAAACGCAGGCAACCGCTCGGCCGCGCGGTCATCACCGGGTTGTGGGGAAACAGCACCATCCGCGTGCTCACCGGGTTCCTCACGCTGTACATCGCGTTCGTCGCGAAGTCGAGAACCGACCACGAGCCGCTCGTGCAGGCCGCCATGCTCGGCCTGGTCGGCGCCGCCGCAGGCATCGGCAACTTCGCCGGCAACGCCGCAGGCGCCCGGATCAAGCTCGGCCGCCCCGCCCTCATCGTGCTGCGCTGCACGGGTGCCGTGTGGATCATCGCCGTCCTCGCCGCGATCACCGACAACCTGCTGACTGCCGCCCTGGCAACCCTCGTCGCGTCGGCGGCCAGCGCCCTGGCCAAGGTGTCGCTGGACGCCTCGCTGCAGCACGACCTGCCCGAGGAATCGATCGCGTCCGGATTCGGCAGATCGGAGACGGTCCTACAGCTGAGCTGGGTGGTGGGCGGCGCGCTGGGCGTCCTCCTGCCCACCGAATACTGGATCGGATTCTCCGTGGTCTCTGCCGTCATGACCATCGGGCTCGTCCAGACCGTCCTCACCTACCGCGGGAGCACCCTCCTGCCCGGGCTCGGCGGAAAACGTCCCGACCTGGCCGAACAAGAAGTGACCGAGCCCCACTCGACCCACCGGGCCGACCGATCGACAGGAAATGTGAAGTAAGTGAGAATGCAGGCGCGAACCAAGAAGATCCTGGCACTGATTGCAGTGGGGCTGATGGTGGTCCTGGTGGCCTTCGTCGGAGTCCTGTACGCACTCGTCCGCAACTCCTCGCCCCGCCTGCCCGAGATCACGGCCTTCGCGCACAACCGAGCCGAGCAGGTCCCCCCGCTGGCGTACTGCAACCTGTATCTCGAGGACTGCACAACCGGAGACCTCGCCGAACTCGACGTGCCGCCCGGATCCGCGCTGCAGCTGTCGTTGCCGCAGGAGATCGTCGAGGCGCCGTGGCGCATGCTCGTCGTCTACCAGGACGCGTCGGGACAGGTCATCGTCCAGGAACAGGCTCACCGCGCCGGTGAGACCCGCGCCGTGACCGTGCCGTCCTCGGAGGACCTGCAGCTGGCGGGCGTCGAGATCCAGCTGCCGTCCGCCGTCATCGACGAGCAGGGGCTCACGCAGGCCCGGGCCGCCTGGTCGATCAAGACCGCCTAGAACGACCCCTCACGAAGAAAGGCCCCGCGCCGAAGCGCGGGGCCTTTGTTCGTCGGTCGAATCAGCTGTCGAGCTCGCGCGCGACGGCGCGGACCACCTCGGAGATGCGCTGGGCGGTCTTGCGGTCCGGGTACTTGCCCTTGCGCAGGTCGGGTTGGACCTTCGCCTCGAGCAGCGTGATCATGTCCTCGACCATGCCGTGGAGTTCGTCCGGCGTGTGCTTCTTGGCGGACGGCTCCTTACGCGCGGCGTTCTGACGCAGCGACGGCGCCGGGTCGAGCACCTTCAGGCTCAGCGCCTGGGGTCCGCGTCGACCGGCGGCCATGCCGAACTCGACACGCTGGCCGGCCTTGAGGCCCTCGACGCCCTCGGGAAGAGCGGACGAACGCACATAGACGTCCTCCCCCTCCTCCTGCGACAGAAAGCCGAAGCCCTTTTCGACGTCGTACCACTTCACCTTGCCGGTCGGCACCGCGTTCACCCGCTCATCACTTGGAGTGCAGTTGGTTGCACTTGGTATGCAAAACAGCGCGCCCCACCTCTGGTGCGGGACGCGCAGTGCCCACAGTCTACCTTGCAGACACCCCCTCCGGCATTCGGGTTTCCAGGCACTATCGTTGCTGGTGTGGCCCACGAATCGACTCCTTCGAGCACTCCTCACACGCCCCGGAGGGGCGACGGACTACTGCGCGTCGCGCTCGCCCTCTTCGCGATCGGCTTCGTCGCGATCGTGGCGATCTTCCTGACCCCGGTGCTCTCCGATTCCGAACCGGGCCTCGTTCTCTATCTCATCGCCCTCGCGTGCCCGATCGGATTCCTCCTCGGAATCGTCGCGGCACTGAGGCAGGGCAGACGCTCGCGCTGACACACCCGACCACCGACCGATGGGACGATCATGAGAATTCTGCTCAACATCATCTGGCTGATCTTCGGCGGTCTGTGGCTGGCGCTGGGGTATTTCGTCGCGGGAATCCTCTGCTGCATCCTGATCATCACGATCCCGTTCGGCATCGCGTCGTTCCGAGTCGGCGTCTACGCACTGTGGCCGTTCGGGAAGACCGTGGTCGACAAGCCGACGGCCGGTGTGGCCTCGCTGATCGGTAACGTCATCTGGTTCGTCATCGCTGGTCTGTGGCTCGCGATCGGGCACGTCGTGACGGCAGTCGCCATGGCGATCACGATCATCGGGATCCCGCTCGCGGTCGCGAATCTCAAGATGATTCCCATCTCGCTGATGCCCCTCGGCAAGGACATCGTCGACGCTCCCCAGTGATGTGAGCTTCCTCACATAACGGCCCGGTAACGGAAGGGCAACGGCTCGGCGATACGCACGACTTGTCCCCACTAGCTGGGAAGAGTCTCTGCGCGCCCAATGAGGCCCCGCAACAGGCGAAGACACTCCGCGTTATCAAATGGTGACACTGCGGCCTCGGCCCGTTACCGTCGTCACCGGCCGAGGAAACATCGGCCACATCCGGCCCGCCGCGCCAAGCCTCGTCCCGCGGGTACCGGAGTCCCGACGAAGCATTCCAGGGACGAGGACGGGGGACCCAAAGTCCTCCAGGGAACGCAAGTTCTCAGACGGACACCGGTCCGAATGTGCCTCGCACACTCGGATCTTGGGGTGAAGCCAGACCCTCTCCAGCCAGGAGAGGCGAGGCCGGGCGACCTCTCAGCCCGAACCCGACAGCTGACCTCGCAGGCGCGTGTGGAGAGGATCTCGACCACTATGAGCGGACGCCATCGCAAGCCCACCACCACCGGCCGCACCGTCGCCAAGGTCGCCGTCACCGGCGCCATCATGGGCGTCGCCGGAGCAGCCTTCTCGGGCACCGCGAACGCGGCACCCGACTCCGACTGGGACCGCCTCGCGCAGTGCGAGTCCGGCGGAAACTGGGGCATCAACACCGGAAACGGCTTCCAGGGCGGACTCCAGTTCTCCCCGAGCACCTGGAACGCACACGGCGGAACCCAGTACGCCGCCACCGCCAACCAGGCCTCGCGTGAAGAGCAGATCGTCGTCGCCGAGAAGGTCCTCGACTCCCAGGGTTGGGGCGCATGGCCGTCCTGCTCCTCGAGCCTCGGCCTGAGCAGCGCACCCACCCAGCGCAACGCCCCCGCCACCGTGCCCGAGGCCCCCGCGGCGCCGGCACTCCCCGACCTCACGGGCGGCGTCCCCAGCACCAACGGCACCTCGCAGTACGCCGGTGTCGTCGACAACGCGATCGAGGCCGTCAAGGCTCAGGGCATCGCGATCGATCCCCAGATCCTGCAGCTCATCGACGCGAACAAGGGACTGCTCCCGCAGTAATCCCCCGCAATTCACAGAAGAGGGGCCCTGCACCGATCCGGTGCAGGGCCCCTCTTCTGTCGTCGGGTCAGCGGTTGATCACGGTGTGCGGATGCGCGTAGGGCAGCGAGTCCGCCGGCAGCGGGAACTCGGTGTCCTCGCCGAACGGGGACAATCCGCCCGCACGGCTCGACGACAGTTCGGTCACGGCGCTATCTCCATCGGCGGTTTCGGGCCACCCTGGATCCACGTACTGCTTCTTCGAATTGTTAGCCACGGTGCCATTTTGACAGGAGCGTTCGGCGACGTACAGCCCAGGTCTCTAATCTGATAGTCGATGACCGACACCGACGACGCCACCGCGAGCACCAACGGCACCGCTGCCTCCCCCCGCGGCGCCGCGACCCTCGCGGATTGGCTGGCCGCGCGCAGCGACGCCGAACTGACGGATCTGCTCCACAAGCGCCCCGACCTGGCGGTCCCACCGCCGGCCACGATCGTCGTCCTCGCCGGCCGCGCCGAACAGCGGGCATCGGTGGCCCGCGCGGCCGACAACCTGACGTCGCTGGACTTCGGCATCCTCGAACTCCTGGCGCTCGAACGGGCCGACGAGGTCGCCGTGCCGCGGGCCACCCTGCAGGACGCGGTGGGGTCGCGGGCGACGAAGAAGACCGTCGACGCCACGCTGGACGGCCTGCGGTCCGTGGGGATCGTCTGGGGTGACAAGACGTCGCTGCGCATCGTTCCCGCTGTCGTGGCCACCATCCCGTGGCGGGTCGGGCGCAGCGCCGAACCCGTCGAGACGCTCGACGAACCCGGGATCACGGCCGCGCTGGCCGGACTGCAGAGCGTCGAGCGGGACATCCTCGAGACCCTGTCGAAGTCGAGTTCGATCGGACGGACCCGGGACGCGGCCCCCGGAACACCCCCCGACCGTCCCGTGCAGCGGCTCCTCGCCGCCGGGCTGCTGCGGTGGATCGACGAGGAAACCGTCGAACTGCCCTATCAGGTGCGGCAGGTCCTGCGCGGGGAGGCCGTCTTCGACCCCACCTCGCTGGCCCCTCCCACCGTGACCGGCCGCAAGCACAAGCCGGCCGACATCAATGCCGCCGCGGCAGGTGAAGCGCTCGAACTGGTTCGCCACTGCGAGGACGTCGTCAAGGCTCTCGGCGAGGTCCCGGCGCCCGCGCTGCGGGCGGGTGGTCTCGGTGTCCGCGAACTGCGGCGGATCGCCAAGACGTCCGGCATCGACGAGAACAGGCTGAGCCTGCTCGTCGAACTTCTCTCGGCCGCGGGACTGATCGCGAGCGGCACCCCGGACCCGGCCCCGACGACCGACAGCGGGGAGAACTACTGGGCCCCGACCACCGCGGTCGACAACTGGCTCACGGCGCCGGTCGCCCGGCGGTGGCACGCTCTGGCCGCGGCGTGGCTGGAACTGCCGCGCATGGCGTGGTTCATCGGCATGCGCGACGCCAACGACAAACCGGTCGCCGCGCTGTCCGAGGAAGTGCGCGCGCCGTCGGCACCGCGCGACCGGCAGGCGATCCTCGGACTGCTGGCGGAGCTGGGCAGCGGACACTCGGCGGATCCCGCGGAGGTCAGCCGACTGCTGGCGTGGCGTCGCCCCCGCTGGGGTGCCCGGCTGCGGGTCCACGCGGTGGATCGCACCCTCGACGAGGCCGCGACGCTCGGACTCGTCGCCCGCGGGGCACTCAGCTCACCCGGACGCGCACTGCTCCACGGCGGCGACGCCGAGGCCGAGATGCACGCGTCGCTGCCCGAACCCGTCGACCACGTCCTCGTCCAGGCCGACCTCACCGTCGTCGCCCCCGGACCGCTGACACCGGAGCTGCTCGAGCAGATCACCCTGGTCGCGGACATCGAATCCGCCGGTGCGGCGTCGATGTACCGGATCAGCGAAGACAGCGTCCGGCGCGCCCTCGACGTCGGGATGACGGCAGCCGAACTGCACAGCCTGTTCGCCACCCGGTCGCGCACACCCGTTCCGCAGTCGCTGTCGTATCTGATCGACGACGTCGCGAGACGGCACGGCCGGCTCCGGGCGGGAGTCGCGGCGTCCTTCGTCCGCTGCGAGGACCCCACGCTGCTCGCGGAAGTCCTGGCGTCGCCGGTCGCTGCATCTTTGGCCCTGCGCGCGTTGGCTCCGACGGTCGCGGTGTCGCAGGCACCGCTGCGGGAAGTACTGGGCGAACTGCGGGCTGCCGGTTTCGCGCCCGCAGGCGAGGACTCGTCCGGCGCCCTGGTCGACCTGCGTCCCCGCGGCGCCCGGGTCCTGACCCGGCGCAAGGCTCCCGCCGGCCGCACCCCGGCCGTCGCCACGGATGCCCAGCTCGACGCGGTCGTCCGAACTCTCCGCGCAGGTGACCTGGCCGCGTCGGCCAAGGGTTCCGGCAGCATCCGGTCCGACGGGTCGCGCGCCAGCAGCGCCGCGACCATCGCCCTGCTCAACGCGGCGGCGCGGGAACGCACCAGCGTGACCATCGGGTACGTCGACGCGCAGGGCGTGGCGACGCACCGCATCGTCGATCCCGTGAGCGTCGGCGGCGGTCAGCTCGACGCGTTCGACCCGGCGAGCGGCGCGGTCCGGCGGTTCACCCTCCACCGCATCACGTCGGTCGCCCGCGTCGTCTGACCCGTGAGTACTTGTTAACCACGGGCGGTTAACAAGTACTCACGGGTCAGATAACGATTCTGCGCAAACGCCGAGGAATTCCGGGGCGCGCAATACCGTGATGCTGGTATGTACCTGGCCGGGGACGATTACCAGGAGGCAGAACCGTGATTGTCACTGCAACGAAGCCGTCACATGGTTGGTTAAGAAGCGTCGTCCGGCTGATGGTTGCCGTGGTGATCCTGCCGCTGGCGTTCGTCCTCGTCGGCGGCGGAACGGCGTCCGCCGACCCGTACAGCCGTCTGCGCGAGCACTGGGTCGACGCCCCCGGCGGGGTCGGGCAGATCAAGGTACGCATGTGGCTCGCGAACAACGGCAGCAACAAGGCCCTGTACCTCCTCGACGGCCTCCGCGCGACCAACGACGTCAGCGGGTGGGAGCACGAGACCAACGCCGCGTGGCTGTCCGATCACGGGATCACCGTGGTCGAACCGGTCGGCGGGCAGTCCAGCTTCTATACGGACTGGTACGCGCCCAGCAACACCAACGGTCAGCCGTACACCTACAAGTGGGAGTCGTTCCTCACCCAGAACCTGCCCGACTTCCTGGCGAACAACTACGGCATCAGCCGCACCAGCAACGCCATCGCCGGACTGTCGATGGGCGGCAACGCGGCGTTGATCCTCGCCGCCTACCACCGCGACCAGTTCACGTTCGCCGGCTCGATGTCGGGGTACCTGAACCTGTCGGCGCCGGGCATGCGTGAGGCGATCCGGGTGGCGATGCTCGACTCCGGCGGCTACAACTCCGACTGCATGTGGGGTCCGCCGTGGGATCCGGCGTGGCTCCGCAACGATCCGTTCGTCGCCGCGCCGCTGCTGCGCGGACTACCGATGTGGATCTCGGCGGGCGCCGGCCTCCCGGGCCCGCACGATCAGCCGCAATCAGCCATCGACGTGTTCAACGTCGGAACCGGCATGGGCCTCGAGGCCATCGCGCTGGCCCAGAACCGTGCGTTCCAGGTGCGGCTCGACACCCTCGGCATTCCCGCGCACTACGACTTTCCGGCGACGGGAACCCACAGCTGGGGATACTGGCAGGACCAGCTGTGGGCCATGCTGCCGATGATGAAGGCGTCGATCGGCGCCTGACCGTGGCCTCCGGCCCCGTGAGTACTTATTAACGTCCGGCGGTTAATAAGTACTCACGGGCGGCGAAGCCGCATAGGCGTCCCCGAGCTCGCGGTAGACGCCCCCTCGTTCCAGTAGCTCCTCGTGCGTCCCGACTTCCGCGACCCGTCCGCCGTCGAGGACCACCACCCGGTCGGCTCGCGCCGCGGTGCTCAACCGGTGCGCCACGACGACGGTGGTGCGCCGCCGGGACAGGTTCTCGGTCGCGAGCCGGACGCGGTCCTCGGTGGCCAGGTCCAGTGACGCCGTGGCCTCGTCCAGCAGCAGGATGTCGGGGTCCACCAGTTCGGCGCGGGCGAGTGCCAGCAGCTGGCGTTGTCCGGCCGACAGGTTGCGCCCGTGCTCCCCGATCGGCTGCAGGTATCCGAGGGCGAGCCCGGACACCATCTCGTGCGCCCCGACCGCTCGGCTGGCGGCCTCCACCTGCGCGTCCGACGCGTCGGGGCGCCCGTAGGCGACGGCGTCGCGGACGGTGGCGCCGAACAGATGCGGCTCCTGCGGAACCACACCGAGTCGCTGCCGGAACGACGCGAGGTCGAGCGACCGGGTGTCGATGCCGTCCACCCGCACCGCGCCCTCCGTCGGGTCGTAGAACCGGGCGAGCAGCTTGAGCACCGTCGACTTGCCCGCGCCGGTCTGACCGACGAGGGCGACCGTCTCGCCCGGTTCGATGCGAAGCGCTACCCCTCGCAGGGCCTCTCCCTTGCCGGACTCGTATGCGAAGTGGACGTCGTCGAACACGATTCCGCCCTGGATGCGGTCGAGGACGATCGGATCGTCCGTCTGCGGGGTGGTGGTCGGTGTCCTCATCAGCCCGCGCAGTCGGCCCAGCCCGATCACCGCCTGCTGATACCCGTCGAACACCTGCGAAAGCTGTTGCACGGGAGCGAAGAACAGTTCGACGTAGAGCACGAAGGCAATCAGGGTGCCGACGGTGAGTGACCCTGCATGGATCCGCGCCGTACCGGCCGCGAGCACCAGCCCGGTCGCGACCACCGACAGGAACTCGACGAACGGAAAGTACAGAGCCATGTACCGCTGGGCCCGTAGCCGCGACTCCCGGAAGTCCCAGGCCCGCCGGGCGAACTGGACCGCGTTGTAGTCTTCGCGCCGAAATGCCTGCGTGACGCGGATATTCGTCACATTCTCCTGCAGATAGGCGTTGACAATCCCGACCCGATCACGGGCCTCCGCGTAGGCGGGCACGGACTTCCGGCGGAACACCACGGTGGCCGCGACGAGGATGGGCACCACGAGGACCAGCACGAGAGCCAGTTCCGCATCGATCACCAGGAGTGCCACGAGAACACCGGAGATCGTCAGCGCGCTGACCACCGCCGTGGCCAGACCCGTCTGCAGGAAGTTGGACAGACTGTCGACATCGGTGGTCATGCGTGTCATGATCCGGCCGGCCAGTTCTCGTTCGTAGTACTGCAGACCGAGCCGCTGTAGTTGCGCGAACGTCTTGACCCGCAACGTGTACAGCAGCCGTTCGCCCGTCCGCCCGGTCACCCGCGCCTGGGCGATGTTGACGGCCCAGTCCAGCAGCACCACCAGAATGGTCGCGGCCGCCGCGAGCAGCAGCAGGTCGCGGGCGCCTTGCAGCACTCCCCGATCCACCCCGGTACGGACGAGGACCGGCACCGCGATCTGCGCGACGGCGTCGAGCCCGACGAGCGCCAAGCCCGCGCCCAGCGGCAGGAGAAGCGGCCGCAGCAGCGAGCCGAGCCCGAACGCCGGGTCGGCGGCCCTGGCCTCGTCCGCGGCGACGTCCGGGTCGCCTGTGAGTGGCGGCAGGTCGTCGAGCCGAGCCATGACTTCGGGGCTGGGCGGCGCCGACGAGAGGATTCCGCCCGACGCGCCTCCGCGCGACGGTCCACTGGCGCCCGCGGCCGCGGTCGCGAAAGCCGCTGCGGCTCTGGCGTCGAACATCCCGGATGCCTCGTCGCCGTCCTCCCGGCGCCACAGTTCGGCGGTGACACCGTCGACGTCCGGCGGGTCGGGTGACGGGTCCGGAGCGGTCACGTCGTCCGCGCTCGACAGCAGCGCGCGGAACAGCGGGCACCGCTCGTCGAGTTCGGCGCTCGTGCCCACATCGACGATGCGACCGTCCGCCAGGACCGCGATGCGGTCCGCCAACGCGAGCGTCGACCGGCGATGCGCAATGATCAGGGTGGTCCGTTCGCTGGTCGCGACGCACAGTTCGTGGTGGATGGCGGCCTCGACACGGGCGTCGACCGCCGATGTCGCGTCGTCGAGCACCAGGATCCGCGGATCGGTCACCAATGCCCGGGCGAGGGCGATCCGCTGCCGCTGACCACCCGACAACGTCACCCCCTGCTCCCCCACGACGGTGTCGAGCCCGTCCGGAAGCGCGTCGACGAATTCCTCCGCCTGCACCACTCGGAGCGCCTCACGCACCAGTGTCTCGTCGGCATCCGGCCGGCCGTAGGACACGTTGGCGCGGATTGTCTCGGACATCAGGTAGCTGTCTTCGAAGACGACGCCGAGCGCGGAGCGCAGCGATTCGAGCGACAGCCGGCGGGTGTCGATCCCCCCGACGGTGACCGCACCCGCGTCGGCGTCGTACAACCGCGGAACGAGCATGGCCAGAGTCGACTTTCCCGACCCGGCGGCACCGACGACCGCCACCGTCTCCCCCGGTGCGATCCGCAGCGACAGTCCGTCGAGTAGGCGGTTCGACGGATCGTATCCGAAGGCCACGTCGTCGAACACGACCTCGAGCGGCCCATCTGGCAGGTCCACGGCGCCGGGTGGGGTCGTGACTGCCGGGGCGTTGTCGATCACCTCGCGGACGCGCTCGACGCTCGCCCGGCCCTGTTGGCTCACGGTCAGCAGCGTCGCGAGCTGTCGCACGGGCGAGGCGAACGACGCCAGGTACGTGGTGAAGGCGACGAACGTGCCGAGCGACAGCGTGCCGTGCAGCGCGAGCCATCCTCCGAGCGCCAGGACCAGTGCCTGCCCGAGCATCGGGACCGCCTGCAGTGCAGGGTTGTACCGGCTGGTCAGGCGTGCGACGCGCAGCCGGGATCGGAACAGGTCGCCGGCCCGCTTCTCGAGGTCTTCGAGTTCGCGGCCTTCCTGGCCGAATCCCTTGACGACGCGCACCCCGGTGACGGCGGCTTCGACTCCCCCGGCCACGATCGCTGCCTGTTCCTGGGCGTGCCAGTTGGCGGGAAACAGGTCGACGCGACTACGCATGGAGATGAACCACAGCGCAGGCAGGACGGCGAGAGCGACCAGGGTGAGGATCGGCGACAGCACGGCCATCACGGCCAGGGAGATCGCGAACATCAGCAGGTTCCCTGCCATGTGCGGCAGTAACTGCAGGAGCATCTGGATCAGCGTGATGTCCGAGATCGACCGGCTGACCACCTGCCCTGTCTGCAGTCCGTCCTGCTTGACGCCGTCCAGCCGCAGCAGGGATCGGAAGGCGTCGCCCCGCAGGTCGTACTGCACCCCGAGGGACAGCTGCCCGGACCGGTACCGTCGCGTGTAGGCGGCGGCGAAACGGAGCGATGCGAGGGCGATGAGCACCGCGATCCACGGCGCCAGTGCATGATTCGTGTCTACCGCGGCATTGTCGATCACGTGCCGGACGGCCAGCGGAATGGTGGCGGTAGCGGCGGCCGCCACCGCCGCCGCCCCGTACGCGAGAACAAGATTGCGCCGCTGACGCAGACAGTATCCGAACAGGTACCGCAGCCAGCCGGCGTTCTCCCCCGGAGCTCCCGTCGTCACTGCGCAGACACCAGCGTGGAATCCTTCTCGACCGCAAACTGATTGGCGGGCCGCGGCAAACCGTAGTGCCCGCGCAGCGTGGTCTCGGTGTAGTCGGTGCGGAAGAGTCCGCGTTCCTGCAGTATCGGGACCACGGAGTCGACGAATTTCTCCAACCCGGACGGGAGGACCGCGGGCATGATGTTGAAACCGTCGGCGGCGCCGTTCCGGAACCAGTACTCGATCGTGTCGGCCACCTGCAGCGGGGTGCCCGCGAACGTGCGGTGACCGCGACCACCACCGAGTCGCCCGATCAGCTGCCGGACCGTGAGCTTTTCGCGGCGGGCGAGGTCCACGATCAGCGTGTACCGGCTCTTCGCGCCCTCGATCTCGTCCTCGGATGGCAAGTCCTCGGGAAGTTGCTCGTCGAGCGGGAGTTGCTCCGGTTCGAGATTGAACCGCTGCGCCAGCTGCTTGCGGGCGTATTCCGGCGAGATCAACCTTTCCAATTCGGCCTCGAGTTCGCGGGCCTCCTCTTCGGTGTCCCCGATGACCGGCACGATGCCGGGCAGGATCAGCACCTGCTCGGGGTCCCGGCCCAGTTTCGCGACACGGTCCTTGACGTCCGCGTAGAACGCCTTCCCCTCGTCCAGGGTGGGCTGGGCGGTGAAGATGGCCTCCGAGTACCGGGCGGCGAAATCCTTTCCGTCCTCGGACGATCCCGCCTGCACGAGCAGCGGGTATCCCTGCGGCGACCGCGGCACGTTGAGTGGTCCCCGCACCTTGAAGAACCGGCCCTCGTGTTCGATGACGTGCACCTTGGCGGAGTCGGCATGGATCGCGACCTCCTTGTCCGCGACGATGGCGTCGTCCTCCCAGCTGTCCCACAGCTTGGTGGACACCTCCACGAACTCCGCGGCCCGCTCGTACCGGCTCCGGTGTGCGGGAGTGTCGTCGAGCCCGAAGTTCTGCGCCGCATCGGCGCCGGCCGTGGTGACGATGTTCCAGCCTGCGCGTCCGCCGCTGACGAAGTCGAGGGACGCGAACCGCCGCGCCAGGTTGTACGGCTCGTTGTAGCTGGTCGACGCGGTCGCGATCAGGCCGATCTTCTCGGTGGCCGCGGAGATCGCCGTGAGGATGATCGTCGGCTCCAGCTTGCCGCTCGGCCTGCGTTCCGGATTGCTGAACAGCACCGGGCTGTCGGCGAGGAACACCGAGTCGAACTTTCCGCGTTCGGCGGTCTGCGCCAACGAGATGTAATGCTTGATATCGAGATTGGCGTTCGCATCGCTCTCGGGCAGGCGCCAGGCGGCCTCGTGGTGGCCGATCGCCATCAGGAATGCGTTGAGATGGAGCCGGCGCTGTGGGGACGAACTCATGGTGTAACTCCCTTACTGTGCCGCTACCTCGACGCCGAGGGCGCCGAGCAGCGTGTTGCGAAACTCGTGGAACTTGCTGTCGCCGAGCGCTCTCGGCTTCGGGATGTCGATGATCTCGTCGACGACGATCTGCCCGCGGTCGAGAACGAGCACCCGGTCGGCGAGCGCGATCGCTTCGTCGACATCGTGGGTGACGAGCAGGACGGTCGGGCGGTGGCGACGGATCAACTCCTGCAAGAGGGCGTGCATCTTGATCCGGGTCAGCGCGTCGAGGGCCCCGAAGGGCTCGTCGGCCAGGAACAGTTCGGGCTCGCGGACCAGCGCTCGCGCCAGCGCCACACGCTGTTGTTCACCGCCGGACAATTCGCTGGGCCACGCCTTCTCCCGACCGGCGAGGCCCACCTCCGCGAGGGCCGCCGCACCCTTGCTCGTGCCGGTGCGGCCCAGTCCGAGCGTCACGTTGTCCAGCACCCTCAGCCACGGCAGCAACCGTGAGTCCTGGAACGCCACCGACACCTCCTCGGGCACGGTGAGGGTTCCGTCGCGGCCCTCGACGTCGTAGTCGAGGCCGGCGAGCGCCCGGAGCAGCGTGCTCTTGCCGGACCCACTCTTGCCGAGCAGGGCCACGAACTGGCCTTCGGGAATGTCCAGGTCCAGGCGGTCGAGGACGGTCTTGTCGCCGAATCCGCGGACGAGGGATCGCACCTGCACGGCGGCGGGTTCTAGCCGGCGAGCGTCTTGCGCCATGACAGCGACCGCCTTTCGACGTAGCGGAGGACGGAGTCGGACAGGAGACCGAAGATGCCGTAGACCGCGAGCCCCACGAGAATCACGTCGGACTGTCCGTAGTTCTGCGCGTTGTACATCATCTTCCCCAGACCGGTCACCGCGTTGATTCCCTCGACGACGATGAGGGTGAGCCAGGCACCGGTCACCGAGAGGCGCAGTCCCAGAAAGAATCCCGGCATCGCACCCGGCAATACGACCTTGCGGATGAACGTGGCCCGGGACAACCCGAGGACCTCGGCGAGTTCGACGTAGCGGTTGTCGATCGACGTCAACGAGTTGTGCGTCTGGATGTACATGTGGACGACGACACCGAGCGCGATGATCACGATCTTGAACGTCTCGCCGATGCCGAGCCAGAGGATCAGCAGTGGGATCAGGCCGAGCGTCGGGATGGCACGTTTGAGCTGGATCGGCCCGTCGATCAGGGCGTCACCGGACCGCGTCAGACCGGCGACGACGGCCAGGGCCGTTCCGATCACCACGCCGAACGCGAAACCGATGGCGGCACGGCTCAACGACGCGAGGACGTGTTCCTGCAGGATGCCCGTGGAGATCAGGTCGACGGCCGTGGTGACCACGGTCCAGGGCGCCGACAGCTTTCGTGCGTCGATGAAGCCGGTCAGGCTTCCCACCGCCCACACCGCGAGGAGGAGCAGGACACCGGCAAGCCGGGAGAACGGGAACGCCTTACGCAACCCGAGCCGGCGGATCTGCCGATCGGCGGCGCCGGGCCCGGGCCTCTCGACACCGGGGGCGACAGTACGTGCCAGCGCGGCTGCGGGCGCGGAGAGAGTACTGGTCATTTCTGCACACCGCCTCGGTACTCGGCCGGAACGGCGTCAGCGGCGACCGTTTCGAATCGGCGGTCGAACAACTCGTTGGCATCGAACTCGCTGAAATAGCCTGCATCGGAGAGCAGTTGGACGGTGTCCTGCGTCCACTCGACGGCCGCGTCCCAGTTGGCCGGGTAGACCGGGCGCTGCCCGACGGAGGCGACGATGCGCTTCCCGTCCTCGGCCGATACCTGTTCACTCTCCACGTAGTACTTCTGGATCCAGGCGTCCTGGTTCTCCCACGCCCAGATCTCCCCGCGCGCCCAGAACGGAATGAACGCCTTGATCGCCGCGGCCTTGGCCGGGTCCTGGAGGACCTCCACCGGCGCCCAGAGCACCGTGAGCGCATCCACGGCGTTCGTCGCCAACGCCTTCGCTCCGTCCGGCCCGTACTGGTTCAGGTACTTCGTCACCGTCGGCTCCGACAGCGGCGCGACGTCCACCTGCTTCGACTGCAGTGCGGTGAGGAACTGCGGGCTGGGGAGCTCGACGAGTTGGACGTCCTCCGTGGTCAGACCCTGCGCCTTCAGCGTTCGCAGGATCACCACACCCTGAGCCTGCCCGGGTGAGAACGCGATCTTCTTGCCCCGCAGGTCCGGCAGTTCCGTGATGTCCGAGCCGGGAGCGGTGGCCAGCAGGTACTGCGGCTGCTCCTTCTCCCGGACCGCGACGATCTTCGCGTCGAGCCCGGTGGCGTGCGCCTGGATCGGCGGGATCGCGGCGTTGGTGGCCAGATCGACCGCGTTGCCCCGGAAGGCCTGGATCACGTCGGGACCGGCACTGACGTCCGGCCAGTCCGACACGGTGAACGGGAGGTCCGCGAGCTGGTCGGTCGCCTCGAGCTGAAGCCGGGTGGTCTTGATCGACACGCTGAGCGAGGTTCCGTCCGGAACCTGATCGGGCACAGCATCATCGAGAGACAGCCCGCCGGAGGAACCGGACGAGCAGGACGCGAGCCCGAGCGCCACGACGCCGGCGAAGGCGGCGCGGGTGAGGCGCCGATATCCGGCGGAAGACACGAGTGAACTGGACATGATTGATCCTTCGAAGGATGTGATCTCCGGTCGGGCACACCGGACGCGGTCGGTCGGGTGCCGCAGAGGAGCGAGAAAGGAAGAACGGAACGGTGTTTCGAGCGTCCGCCGGGTGTCAGCGCGGAGACGTCAGATGCGACCCAGTCGCGTGCGGCGACAACAGGACTCGGAGCGACACGAGAAAGTACTGTCCGCCATGGTGGTGTTCACACCAATATCCTTGCGATCCAGTGCAATCGACGTCAACATTGCTTCCCACCGAATTAACTCCGGCTCTGTGATACATGTCACGATATGCCGGCCAGCGGCCGCACGAAGCTGGTGAGAGGCGCCCGGTAGAGCTCCGCGAGGATCACCGAGCCCGCGGATACCGGAAGTGCCCTCCCGGGAAAACTGGTGGACAGCACAGACAGAGAAGGGTCGTCACACGTCGCCGACGACTCCCCGACTGCCCGCCGAACCGTGTCGAGGGTCCCCGGAATCCGGCTCACGCCTTGGTCGCAGACGATCAGAACCTCGGGATTGAACAGATCGAGCAGACGCGCCGCCACCACCCCCACGCCGTGCGCCCGTTCCTCGAACAGTGCCAGGGCCGCCGGCTGCCGACGTCGCCCCGCGTCGAGAAGGTCGCCGAAGACCGGCCGCTCGATGATGCCGAGCTGCATCGCCCTGCGCACCAGCACCCGATCCGACAGGGTGGCCTGCACGCATCCGGTACGCCCGCAGGTGCACTCCTCGACACTGTTCTCGACGGGGACGTGCGCCACCGCGCCTGCCGCCGCGCGAGGACCGTGGTGGACCACGCCTCCGGTCGCGAACGCAGCGTCCACCACGTTCCCGACGAAGAGCTGCACGACGCTGTCCCGCGCCCTCGGCTCCCCGAACAACACCTCGGCGTCGATGAGGGCGCGCGCGTGCGAATCCATCCGAACGTCGAGCCCCGTGCGGTGCTCGAGATCCGCCCGGACCGGGTACCCGTTCCACCCCGGGATCGGATGCTCACGCACCACACCGGATTCGGAGTCGATCCAGCCGCCGGCCGCGAAACCGACGCCGATCGGGACGGACACGTCACCGTGCCCTGCGGCCAGCGCCTCGAGGGTCGTCACGGCGTTCCGCAGGATCTCGGCCGGTCCCAGCCCGAAGTGCGGATCGCGGGATCGCGCCAGCACCCGCCCGCGGAGGTCGAGCAATGCAGTGGTCACGTGGGTGATCGCCAGATGTATTCCGTAGACGACGTAACGGGTGTCGTCGAGGTCCACCGGCACGTGTGGCCGTCCCAACCCGGTGGGGCCAGCGATCTCCGGCAGTTCCCGCAGCAGGCCGCGTTCGACGAGCTGTGCACTGGCGGTGGTCACCGTCGCGGGTGAGAGCCCGGTGACCCGGGCGATCGTGCTGCGCGCGATCGGCCCGCGGTCGAGGACGGTACGCAGCACCGTGCCCGCGCTGGCGCCGGAACGACCGGCACCACGCCGGGTGTCGGGCTGGGTTCGCGCCATCGTTCCCACCTTCCCCGCGCGCCGTGATTTGCTTGATCTCGAACGCTATCGAAGGGGAACGTGCACTTCAACGGACCCGATACCCGTGAATTTAACTCCCGTGAGTACTTGTCAACGCCGGGCGGTCAATGAGTACCCACAGGACGCTAGCCACCGAGATTGACCTCGATGCAATAGGTGCGCTCGGGTTCGGAGAACGCGATGGGGAATGCGTTGTCGAACTCGTTGCAGAGGGTCTCGTCGTTCTGGCCGTCCGCGCGTCTGACGACCTTGACGGTCTGCATGTCGGTGCAGTCGGACGGCACGATCCGGCCGTCGTCCTCGAGCAGGTAGCAGGACCCCTCGATCATGTTCGGAACGAGGCAGAGCGTGGTCTGCACGTCGTCACCCTCGCTCACGAGGGTGTAGGAGAAGTAGTCCTCCGCGCACTGGACGTCGCCGTCGTTCTTCTGCGCCACCTCGTACGTGGCCTCGCTGTCGGAGCAGTCCCGCTTCTCGTGTGAGGTGTCGGCCGCGGTCGTCGACGCGGACTCGAAGAAGAGGCAGTCGCCGACGTCGAGAGCGTTCTTGTCGGCGCTCTTCACGGCGAACACAGCGAACGCGGCAATGGCGGCGAGGATCACGACGGCGACGACGCCGAGGGTGATGAACAGCCCCTTCCGCGATTTCTTCGGCGGCGGCGGATACTGCCCGGGCGGGTACTGGCCGGGCTGCTGCCCGTACTGGCCGGGCGGATACTGGCCGGGCTGCTGGGCGTATTGCCCCTGCTGGTACGGCTGCTGCGGGTACTGGCCCTGCTGGTACGGCTGCTGCGGCCCACCCTGCGGGTACGGTTGCTGCGGGTTGTTCGGCGGTTCGCCGGGGACGTTCGGATCGCGACGGTGGGGGTCGTCGGGGGGCTGGGTCATCGCGAGCCTCGTCTCTGGGTCGATCCATCCGGCTGCCCCTCAATTTAGGCCCCGACCGCCCCGGATGTGCAGGTATCGGGCCGCGTCGAAGGCCGCGACGTGGCGCGGTGTCGCTCAGATCAGGAGAATGGACAGGCTGGCTACATCCGGCACCGCATTTTCGAGGAGGCTTCCGTGACCGACGGACCGTTGATCGTCCAATCCGACAAGACCCTGCTGTTGGAGGTCGATCACGAACGCGCGAACGACGCCCGCCAGGCGATCGCGCCGTTCGCGGAACTCGAGCGCGCGCCCGAACACGTCCACACCTACCGCATCACCCCGCTGGCCCTGTGGAACGCGCGCGCCGCCGGACACGACGCCGAGCAGGTGGTCGATGCGCTGGTCAACTTCTCCCGGTACGCGGTGCCCCAGCCGCTGCTGGTCGACATCGTCGACACGATGGCCCGGTACGGGCGCCTGCAGCTGGTGAAGAACCCGGCCCACGGTCTGACGCTGGTCAGCCTGGACCGCGCGGTCCTCACCGAGGTGACCCGGCACAAGAAGATCGCCCCGATGCTCGGTGCCCGCGTCGACGACGACACGGTCGTGGTCCACCCGAGCGAGCGCGGCCGCCTCAAGCAGTTGCTCCTCAAGGTCGGCTGGCCGGCGGAGGACCTCGCCGGGTACGTGGACGGCGAGGCGCACGCCATCGACCTGGACTTCGACGGCACGTCCCCCGGGTCCGCGGACGGCCAGTGGCACCTGCGCGACTACCAGGAGATGGCCGCCGACTCGTTCTGGGCAGGTGGGTCCGGCGTCGTCGTCCTGCCCTGTGGTGCGGGTAAGACGATGGTCGGTGCGGCGGCGATGGCCAAGGCGAAGGCGACCACGTTGATCCTGGTGACGAACACCGTCGCGGGACGGCAGTGGAAGCGTGAGCTGATCGCGCGCACATCGCTCACCGAGGAGGAGATCGGCGAGTACTCGGGCGAGCGCAAGGAGATCCGCCCGGTCACGATCGCCACGTACCAGGTGATCACCCGGCGCACCAAGGGCGAATACAAGCATCTCGAACTCTTCGATTCCCGCGATTGGGGTCTCGTGATCTACGACGAGGTGCACCTCCTGCCCGCCCCGGTGTTCCGCATGACCGCCGACCTGCAGTCCCGTCGACGCCTCGGCCTCACCGCCACGCTGGTGCGCGAGGACGGCCGCGAGGGCGACGTGTTCTCGCTGATCGGCCCCAAGCGGTACGACGCGCCGTGGAAGGACATCGAGGCGCAGGGGTGGATCGCTCCCGCCGACTGTGTCGAGGTGCGGGTGACACTGACGGACGCCGAACGGATGTCCTACGCCGTCGCCGAGCCCGACGAGCGGTACAAGCTGTGTTCCACCGCGCACACCAAGATCGCGGTGGTGAAGTCGATCCTGGAGCGGCACACCGACGCACCGACGTTGATCATCGGCGCGTACCTCGACCAGCTCGACGAACTGGGTGAGGCGTTGAACGCGCCGGTCATCAAGGGGTCGACCAAGAACAAGGAGCGCGAGGAACTGTTCGACCGGTTCCGGGCGGGCGAGATCCAGACGTTGGTCGTCAGCAAGGTTGCGAACTTCTCGATCGACTTGCCGGAAGCATCTGTCGCCGTCCAGGTTTCGGGCACGTTCGGTTCTCGCCAGGAGGAGGCCCAGCGACTGGGCCGCCTGCTGCGACCGAAGCACGACGGCGGCCAGGCCCACTTCTACTCGGTGGTGGCGCGCGACACGCTCGACGCCGAGTACGCCGCCCACCGGCAGCGCTTCCTCGCCGAGCAGGGGTACGCGTACCGGATCACCGACGCCGACGACCTACTGGGCCCGGCCATCGGGTAACCGCCGTCCCCCGGACCGGGGGATCTAAGCTGGGGCCGTGCGACATTTCGAGTTCACCGTCGACCGGCCCTACGCGAAGTCTGTCAACCAGACGTTCGCCGACATGCGACGCCTGCAGGTGTCGGCGATCGTGGTGGCGCTGCTGTTCGCGGCCGCCGCTGTCGGTCTGATCCTGCTCGCCCACCCCTGGTCGATCATCCTCGGTGTCGTCGTGGCGATCGCCGCACTGACGTCCGTGTGGGTGGCGTTCTGGGTGCCGAAGAAGGTCGGCAGCATCGAGGAGCTGTACGCGAAGAGCCCGCTGGTGCCTGCCGTCGTCTCGGAGGTCCATCCCCGTGCGGTCACTCTGCTGTCGCTGATCGACGTCGCGAAGCCCTCCGCGGGCCGGGCGTCGTACGCGCTCGTCACCCGCAACGTCCCGATCCGTTCCGGTCAGAAGCAGAGGGTGGGCGACAGGGTGCCGTCCGTCGCACTGCTGAACGACCGCAGCACCCACAGCGACGCCGCCACGTGGGAGATGGTCAGCCCGATGCCGATCGCGTGGGGCACCCGCGACGCGGCCGTGCGTTCCCGCGCGGAGGACGCCATCGATCAGGCCGAGTGGGACTTCCTGCAGAGCCGGATCGCCGAGTCGGAGCACATCCGGACCAGCCCCGACCAGCGAGTCGCGGTGTCCGAGCACGACCTTCCGGAGGGCCTGCGCTGATCGGCCGCTAGGGCCAGCCTTCGGCCGGTTGCCGCGGGTCGGCGGCGAGCAGGGCGGCCACCCACGAATCACGCCGGACGCCGCGCTGCACGAGTCCGGCGCGCTGGACGCCCTCGAACCGGAAGCCGACCCGGCGGGCGACCGCCGCCGAGTCGAGGTTGCCGACGAACGCGCGCCATTCGATGCGTTCGAGCCCCATGCCGTCCGGCCGAAACGCGAAATCGCACACCAGGTTCACCGCGGTCGTCATGAGGCCCCGCGACCGTGCGGCCGGGGACAGCCAGTATCCGATCTCCGCAGCCGTCACGTCCCGCGCCATCAGGCCGATCATCCCCAGCACGGGACCGTCCTCGCGTTCGCGCAGCGCCCAGGTGGGACTGCGATCGGCCCACCCGGACGGCACCGTCTGCCGCACGAACTGCTCGGCGTCCGAGCGGGCATACGGGGCTGGCATCGTCGTCCACTCGGCTATCGACGGTTCGCTGCATGCCGCGCAGATCGCGTCGACGTCGGTGACGACCGGCGGGCTCAGCCACACGTTGTCGGCGGCGAGGGTGACGACGAACATGCCCGCCACTCTATGCCCGGCGAACGGCCCTGCCCGTCGGCACGCTGTCAGCGCAGCGCGGGCAGGACCTCCTTCTCGAACAGTTCGATGCCCGAGGTGTCGTAGGCGGCTTCGGGGAAGTAGAAGATGCCGTAGGACAGGCCCAGTTCCTTCAGCGCCGACAGTTTCTCGACGATCTGCTCCGGTGTTCCCACACCGGGCATGCCGCGGAAGGCTCCCAGCGCACCTTCGGCTGCCTCGGCGCCGACGTGGGGGGTGAGCCGGTCCTTCAGGGTGAGCAACCGCTGCTCGACCTCCGCCTCGGTGGTGCCGATCGCGACGTTGTAGTTGGCCGAGCGGGTGATGGCGTCGAAGTCGGTGCCGACGGTGTCGCAGTGTTTCCGCAGGATTTCGGATTTCTGCGCGAAGCCCTCGGGCGTGCCGTCGAAGTTGGTGTACTGCGCGTACTTTGCCGCGATCTTCAACGTCACCTTCTCGCCGCCGCCGGCGATCCACAGCGGAATGCCGCCTTCCTGCAACGGAAGTGGGCGGACGATGGCTCCGTCGACCTGGTAGTGCTTGCCTTCGAGGGTTGCGACGCCGTTGGTCCAGGCCTGCCGCATGATCTGCACGCCCTCGTCGAGACGGCCGAGACGCACACCGGCAGAGGGGAACCCGTACCCGTACGCCTGCCACTCGTGCTCGTACCAGCCGCCGCCGATACCCATCTCGACGCGTCCCCCCGAGATGAGGTCGGTGGTGGCGGCGACCTTCGCGAGGTAGGCCGGGTTGCGGTAGCTCATCGCCGTGCACATCTGACCGAGACGCACCCGCGACGTGACCGCCGCGAACGCGGACATGAGGGTCCACGCCTCGTGCGTGGCCTCCTCCGTCGGTGCCGGGACGGTATGGAAGTGGTCGTAGACCCACAGTGAATCCCAGGACGAACCCTGATCGGCGCGCAACGCGAAGTCGCGCATCACCGACCACTGATCCGAGGGATCGATTCCGACGAGATCCAGACGCCAACCTTGAGGAACGAACAATCCGAAGCGCATTAAACGAATGTACCTATGCTTCCTGTTTTTCGAGCGGTGAGGAATCGGGCTCCGACGCGGGCGGCGGTGGCCACGGGGAATAGACAGGGATGAACCGGAACAGGAGTCCGGCGCCGACCAGCGCCGCTCCCCCGATCGCGGCGACGGCAGCCCCGAGCGGGACCACCGCGGCGAGCGCGCCGACCCCGAAGGGCCCGGCGAACATGCCGGTGTCGTGGGTGAGCCGCCAGGCGGCGAGGAATTCGGCGCGCGTCGCCGGTGGGGCGATGTCGGCGCCGAGCGTCATGATGACGCCGTTGCCGAGGCCGTTGCCGATTCCCATCACGACGGCGACGGCCCCGATCGACACAAGGTCGTGCGAGAGCGGCAGCACCAGGTACGACACCCCGATCACCAGCAGCGACGGCACCGCGATGAACCGGCGGCCGTATCGGTCCATGAAGTGTCCGGCCGGATACGAGCACAGCAGATCGACGGCCGCTCCGACTCCGAAGACGAGGCTGACCTGGGCGGCATCGAGTCCGAGATGGGCAGCCCACAGCGGCAGCACCGCTTCCCGCGAGGCGCGGGCCGCACCCATCAGGAGCGATCCGGCGCCGAGGGTGGCCAGCAACTTCCGGTGCCGGCGCAGAATCGACGGCAGCGTTGCGTGTGTGCCGGCGGTGCCTGCGTGGCGCCTCGGCGGGTCGGGGACCCTCGACATCAGCCACCCGGACAGCACGACGCCGACGAACTGCACCATGAACCCGCCGCGGGCGCCGACCACCAGGATCACGGCGGCGCCGAGCAGCGGTCCCACGAAGAAGCCGAGCCGCCACATCGCCGCGAACGACGACATCGCCCGAGCGCGCAGCCCGATCGGCACGGCGTCGGCCAGGTAGCTCTGGCGGGCCAGCCCCCACACGGCGTTGGCGAGCCCGGTCAGCAGTGCGCCCACACCGAGCATCCAGGGTGTCTGCGCGAGCAGACAGACCAGCACTCCGGCGGCGCCGACGGTACTGCCGCCGATGATGGACCGCCGCTCCCCGAACCTGGCGACGATCCGGCCCGCGGGCAGGTCGCCCAGGACGGCGCCGAGCCCGACGACCGCGACGATCAGCCCGGACACGGCGACGGACGCGCCCAGTTCGCGGGCCGTCAGTGCCATGACCGGGGCGGCGGCCCCCTGGCCGATGCCGAAGATCGCGGCGGGGACGAAGACGGTGGTGACGAGAGGTTTCAGACCGGTCTCGTCGCTCATGCGCTCGCTTCGTCGACCGCGCCCGCGAACCGGTTACCGACGTCCGTGAGACCGTAGTGACCGCGCAGGGTGGTCGCCGTGTAGTCCGTCCGGAACAGTCCGCGCTGCTGCAGGATCGGGACGACGCGGTCGACGAAGTCGTCCAGTCCGCCGGGCAGGTAGGGCGGCATGATGTTGAAGCCGTCGGCCGCACCCTGCTCGAACCACGTCTGCAGCTCGTCGGCCACTTGTTCCGGGGTTCCGGCGAACGTGCGGTGCCCGCGTCCGCCGCCGAGCAGCCCGATCAGTTGCCGGACGGTGAGCGAACCGTCCGCGGCGAGATCCTTCACCAGCTGGTACCGGCTCTTGTTGCCCTGGATCTCGTCCAGCGGAGGAAGTGGCGGAAGCGGGGCGTCGAGGGAATGTTTCGTGAGGTCGACACCGAGCATCGTCGACAGCTGCCGCAGCGAGTACTCGGGCGAGATCAGGTCGGTGAACGACTGCTCGAGCGCCTTCGCCTCCTCCTCGGTGTCCGCGATGAACGGCACGATGCCGGGCAGCACCTTCAATTCGCCGGCATTCCGGCCGTGCTTGACGACACGCACCTTGAGGTCGCGGTAGAACTCCTGACCCTGCTCCAGGGTGCGCTGGGCGGTGAACACGGCCTCGGCGTACCGCGCGGCGAACTCCTTGCCACTCTCGGACGATCCGGCCTGTACCAGCAGCGGCCGGCCCTGGGCGGACCTCGGCGAGTTCAGCGGCCCCTTGACCCGGAACCGCGGTCCGTCGTGGTCGATGGTGTGAACCTTGCCGGGGTCGGCGAACACGCCGGTCTCCTGGTCGAGGACCACCGCGCCGTCCTCCCAGCTGTCCCACAGGGCGAGCGTGACGTCGACGAATTCCTCTGCGCGCTCGTACCGTCCGCTGTGCGCGGGGATGCCGTCGACGCCGAAGTTCGCCGCCTCGTCCGCACCGGCCGAGGTCACGATGTTCCACCCCGCCCGGCCGCCGCTGATGTGGTCGAGCGACGTGAACTTGCGCGCCAGGTTGTACGGGTCGGAGTAACTGGTGGAGGCCGTGGCGATCAGCCCCACGTGTTCGGTGGCGACGGCGATCGCCGACAGCAATGTGACGGGCTCGAAGATCGCCTGCGTGTTGTGCTTGATCCGCGGTCCGACGGCGAGACCGTCGGCGAAGAACACCGAATCGAGTTTGCCCCGCTCCGCGATCCGGCCGAGTTCCTGGAAGTGCGCGACGTCCAGTACGCGGTGCGCCTCGGTGCGGGGATGGCGCCACGCCGCCTCGTGATGTCCCACACCCATGAGAAACGCGTTGAGGTGGAACTGGGAATCCTGTGACATGTGGAGTTTCTTTTCCGGTAAGTGACTAGACCCGCCAGCGGGACAGCCTGCGTTCGATCAGTACGAGAACGGCGTTGAGCGTCAGCCCGAGAACCGAGATGGCGACGATGCCCGCATACATGTTGGGGATCTGGAAGTTGAACTGGGAGGCCGTGATCAGGTAGCCGAGGCCGGCCTTGGCCCCGACCATCTCGGCGGCGATCAGCACGAGGATCGACGACGCCGCGGCCATGCGGATTCCGGTGAAGATGGTGGGAACGGCGGCGGGCAGCACCACTTTCTGGAAAAGGCGCACGGGCGACAGTCCCAGCGAGGACGCCGACTTGATCAGCAACGGGTCGACGGTGCGCACACCGGAGATCGTGTTCAGCAGGATCGGGAAGGTGCACGCGTAGATCACCAGGGCGATCTTGGACTCCTCACCGATGCCGAGGATCAGGATGAACACGGGGAGCAACGCCAGCGCCGCCGTGTTGCGGAACAGTTCCAGGATCGGGTTCAGGAAGTCCGACACCGGGCGGTACCAGGCGATCGCGATACCCAGCGGGATCGCGATCACGACGGCAACGAAGAAGCCGATCAGGGCGCGGGAGAGGCTGGCGGACACGTGCTGCCACAGCTCACCGCTCTGAACCAGGTCGAAGAACGCCTCGACCACCGTAGTGAACGGGGGAAGGAAGACCTCGTCGACGAGCCCGACTCGGGGAGCGATCTCCCACAGCGCCAGGAACGCGACGATCGCAACGGACGGCTTGAGGATCCGCCAGGCGATCGGACCCAGTGCCGCACCGGCACGCTGGACGGCACCCGGCTCCGGCGGGGTGGAAGGAGGCGTCGGAGCCGAGGTCCCGGGTCGATCGATTGCGACGGGAGTTTCCGGCGACGCGAGTGCGCTAGACATGTGCTTCCTCCTTCTCGATTACCTGTGCACGCTCCACTTCGCCGTGCAGCAGCGTCCAGATGCGGTGGCGGTAGTGCCGGAACTGCTCGTTGGACCGGACGTCCTCGCCGCTGCGGTCGATGTCGATGTCCACGAACGTCTTCACCCGGCCGGGCCGCGACGTCAGGACGGCGACCCGCTGCCCGAGATAGATGGCCTCGTCGATGCCGTGCGTGATGAACAGGATGGTCTTGCCGGTGGCCTTCCAGATGCGCAGCAGTTCGTCCTGCAGCGACTCACGGGTCTGCGCGTCGAGCGCCGCGAACGGCTCGTCCATCAGCAGCACCTCGGGGTCGAACGCGAGGCTGCGGGCGATCGCGACGCGCTGCTTCATGCCGCCCGACAGCTCGTGCGGGTACCGGTCGCCGAAGCCCTTCAGGCCGACGAGTTCGAGGTAGTGCTCGGCCAGTTCGCGCCGTTCCTTCTTGGGCAGTCCCTTGGCCTCGAGCCCGAATTCGATGTTGTGCCGGGCCGTGCGCCACGGCAGGAGTGCGTACTGCTGGAAGACGATTCCGCGATCGAGACCGGGCCCGGTCACCGGCTGACCGTCGAGCAGGATCCGGCCCGATGTGGGGGTGCTGAGTCCGCCGAGCAGGTCGAGCAGCGTGGACTTTCCGCAACCACTCGGCCCGACGAGGACGAGGAATTCGCCGTCCGCGAGATCGATGTCGATGTCCTCGATCGCGGTGAACTTGTCCTTCGACCCGCGCACGTCGAACTGTTTGGTGACGTGCTCGAGGCGGAGCTTGGGCGTCTGAACCCGATCGGGGTTCGAGGCGGTGGTGCTCATTTCTGTCCTTCCAGTACTTCTCCGTCGGGCCCGCTCTCGGGCTGGAACGTGCCGTTGGCGTACGGGTTGAATTCGTTGGTGTAGAGGTCGGTTGCGGTCAACTTGCCCTCGTCGAGCTCACCGTTGCGGACGAGCCAATCGATCCAGGTCTGCAACTCCTTCTCCTGGATCACGGCCCCGGCGACCGGAATGCCGGAGCTGCGCCAGTAGTCGATGGCCTCGTCGCTCTCGTTGCGGCCACGCCTGTCGATGATGCTCTTGAACCGTGCGACGACCTCCTCACGCGGAGTCACCTGGGTCCATCGGATGGCCCGGGCCGTGCCCTGCACGAAGTCCGCAACGGCGTCCTTGTTCTTCGCCAGGAAGTCGTCGCGCACGACGTAGGTTCCGTAACTGAAGGCGCCGAACAGATCCCGGTCCGTGAACAGCGGCCGGATACCCCCACGCTCCTGGGCTGTTTCGCGGTAGATGCCGTTGATGGCAGCCACATCGATCTGACCTTCGCGCAGGGCCGTTTCGTTGTTCACCGGCGGGACGACGGTCAGCTCCACCTGCTTGATCTCGTCCTGGGTCAGCCCCTGCTGGGCCAGCCACTCCCGGACGAGGAACTCGTGGTGCGCACCGAGCGTGTTCATCCCGACCTTCTTGCCGATCAGGTCGCGCGCCGAGCGGATGGGGCTGCCGTCCAGCACGAAGTATCCGGTGTACTCGCCGGCATCCGCACCGTAGGAACTCAGCACCGACGTGATCGGTGCCCCCGCAGCATTGAGCTTGACGACGGCTCCGTTGAATGCCGAGCCGAACTCGATGTCACCGGTGGCCGCCGACTGGATGTCCTGCGGGCCACTGGTGGTGTCGCCGACCCATTCGAGCTTGATCTCGTCGTAATACCCCAGGTCCTCGGCGAGTTCGTGGAATCCCACGTCCCCGGCCCACCCCTGGTAGCGCAGGACCGTCTTCCCGTCCTCGGTGGTGGCGGTATCCGACGAGCCGGCGCACCCCGCCACTCCCGAGGCCACCGTGAACAGTGCTGCGGTCGCCGCGAGGGCGCGCACGGCGCCGCGCCGGAACCGGGAGTGGGACATCGACGTCACTTTCTTCTCGTGGGGACCTGGGGTGGAGTTCACTTGGCGGCCAGCGCTTGTCCGTCGGGGCCGCTGTCGGCGGGGTACGTGCCGTTGGCATACGGGTTGTACTCGTTGGTGTAGACGTCGGCGGGCGTGAGCTTGCCGTCCTCGAGTTCGCCGTTGCGGACCAGCCAGTCGATCCAGGTCTGGATCTCCTTGTCGGTGATCACGCCACCGGGACCCGCCACACCCGGCGACTTCCAGTAGCCGACGAGATCGGTCGTCTCGTTGCGGCCGCGCTTGGTGATGATGTCCTTGAATTTCGCGATCACGTCGTCGCGGGGCGTGGTCTGGGTCCAGCGGATGGCGCGGGCCGTGCCCTGCACGAAGTCGGCGACGGCGTCCTTGTTCTTCGCGATGAAGTCGTTGCGGAACAGCAGCGAACCGTAGGTGAAGGACCCGAAGATGGATTCGTCGGTGAACAGCGGGCGGATACCGCCGCGTTCGACTGCCTTGTCGCGGAACACGCTTCCGAGCGTGCCGACGTCGATCTGACCCTGCCGCAGCGCCTGTTCGGTGTTCACCGGCGGCACGACGGTCAACTCGACCTGCTTGATCTCGTCGGGGGTCAGCCCTTCCCGCGCCAGCCACTCACGCACGAGGAACTCGTGGTGCGCACCGAGCGTGTTCATCCCGACCTTCTTGCCGATCAGGTCACGTGCCGACGTGATCGGGCTTCCGTCGAGCACGTAGTACCCGTTGAACGTCTCCTTGTCGGAGCCGTAGTAGCCGATGACGGACGTGATCGGCGAATCGGCCGCGGCCAGCTTCAGCACCGCACCGTTGAACGCGCCACCGAAGTCGGTCTGCCCCGTGGCGGCATTCTGGATGCTCTGCGGCCCACTGGTCGTGTCGCCGATCCAGTTCAGTTCGACCTTCTGGTAGTAGCCCAGGTCGGCCGCGAGTTCCGGGAACGAGACCTGTCCCGTGGTCCCCTCGTAGCGAAGTACGGTCTTCCCGTCGGCTGTCGTGGTCGTCTCGGAACTGGAGCACCCGACAGCAAGGCTGGTGAACGTGAGAAGGGCGGCCGCTGCGGCCAGAGTCCGCGCGAAACGTGGACGAATCATCGAAGGTCTTCCTAGTGTGTGATGCCCGCGGACGACGAAGCGGCGGGTCGTGCGAGCGCACTCCCGAACCCGCCCGGCGGGTCGCCGAACGGGTGAGCAGGACGTGCGGAAAGAAAAGGGGTGCGAAAAAGCCAGGTCAGCTACGACAGCCGAAACACTGGAACATGGCAGACTCCCTGGACGTGGTGTGGTCGCCACACCATACGTCCGGACCCACCACCAGGGTCAACGGTTACACACACGACGGATTTTATGTCTGGACCGCACGTAGGATATCGGCATGCCCACTGCGACGCTGGTCGACGAATTCGAGTCCCACCGGCCGCATCTGCTCTCCGTGGCGTATCGGCTGACGGGAAGTGTCAGCGATGCGGAGGACGCCGTGCAGGAGTCGTGGCTGCGACTCGACGACGCGAAGGCCGCGAACATCCGCGACCTCCGGCCGTGGCTCACGACGGTGGTCGGGCGGATCTGCCTCGACCGGTTGCGGTCGGCGGCGGTGCGGAGGGAACAGTATGTCGGCCAATGGCTTCCGGAACCCATCGTCACCGGACTGTCGCCGTCGGCCGAGCCGGACCCGCTGGAAGCGGTCGTCCGGGACGAGGACAACCGCCTCGCCGCGCTGATCGTGCTCGACACGCTCACCCCTGCGCAACGGGTCGCGTTCGTGCTGCACGACGGTTTCGGGGTCCCGTTCGACGAGGTGGCCGGGATTCTCGGCATCGAGACGCCCGCGGCGCGTCAGCTCGCGTCGCGGGCCCGCAAGGCCGCTGCCGCAACCACACCCGCCGTTCCCGACGACGAGCATGCCGTCGCCGTGCAGCGACTGCTCGAGGCACTCGCCGCCGGCGACCTCGACGCGGTGATCGCGGCGCTGCACCCGGACGCCCTCGTCATCGGCGACGCCAACGGCACCACGAGCACCGCCGTCAACGTCATCCACGGCGCGGACAAATTCGCCCGCTTCTTCCTCGGCCTCATCAAGCGGTACGGGCCGGCGGTGTTCACCGTCATGCAGCCGGTCCTGGTCAACGGCCAGCTGGGCTTCTTCAGTGCCGCACTCACCGGCGACGATGCCCACCGCAGCTCGCCGCCGCGAGTGGGTGGGTTCACCGTCCGGGACGGACTCGTCTACGCGGCGTACGACATCGCCAATCCGGAGAAGTTCGGCGGAATCAGGATCCCGGACCTTCCGTCGTGACCGCGGCGTCGTCGGCCCACGGCACCCGGCACGAGTCGGTGCCGAAACCCTGCTCCGTGATGCCCAGCGCCGAGTACATCCGGGCGCGCATGTTCTCGATACCGATCTGATAGGACAGTTCTACGACACCGGCCCGGCCGAACCGGCGCTCGAGGTCCGCCACCTGTTCGTCGGTGACCGTGGTGGGCGTCGCCGTCATCGCGTCGGCGTATGCGATGGCCGCGCGCTCGTCCTCGCTGTACGCGGGCGAGTCGGCGTAGTCGGCGATGTGCTGGAGCCGCTCCACGTCCAGGCCGTCGAGGCGTTGCAGCATGGTGCCGAAGTCCACGCACCACGAACAGCCGATCGTCCACGCCACGCGGTAGACGGCGATCTCCCGCACGTTCGCGGGAAGCACGGTCGACGCCTTCTGCACCGCCAGCTCGTGCCGGGCCGACGCGACGAACAGTTTGCGGTGATGGGCGAGCACGGTGAACGGCTCGGGCACCTCGTCGAACTTGTGGGCAGCATATTTGTAGGCGACCTTCACCAGCGGGCTCGCGTCCGCCGGGGCCACTGCGGGAATGCGGGGCATTGCGTCCTCCATCGTCACCGGGCGCCCTTCGCGCGCCGTCTACAGAGAAGACGAGACAGCCCTGCAGAACGTGACGCGGCCGTGTGCAACCCTCGCCGTCACACCGACTACGCTGCAGTAATGCCCGCAACGCCGCGCAACCGCACCGTCCAGCGCTTGCAGCCGTTCGCGTCCACCATCTTTGCCGAGATGACCGCGCTCGCCGTGCGCCACGACGCCATCAACCTCGGTCAGGGTTTCCCCGACACCGACGGTCCCGCGTCCATGCTCGACACCGCGCGCCGAGCCATCGCGGACGGGCTCAACCAGTACCCGCCCGGCCCCGGCATGCCCGTGCTCCGGCACGCGGTCGCGGCCGACCGGCTGGCCCGGTACGGGCTCGACCACGATCCCGACTCGGAGGTGCTGGTCACCGTCGGCGCCACCGAGGCCATCAGCGCCGCCATCCTGGGTCTGGTCGAACCGGGTGAGGAAGTGGTGCTGATCGAGCCGTACTACGACTCCTACGCGGCGTCGGTCGCGCTGGCGGGAGCGGTGCGGCGCAGCGTGCCGCTCGCCCGCTCGGGCACGAAGTTCGTCGTCGACCTCGACGCTCTGCGGGCCGCGATCACCCCGAAGACCCGGATGCTGGTGATCAACACCCCGCACAATCCGACGGGCACCGTGTTCACCCCGGAGGAGATCGCCGCCGTCGCGGAACTGGCCTGCGAGCACGATCTGCTGGTTCTCAGCGACGAGGTGTACGAACACCTGGTCTTCGACGGCCGAACGCACACCGCCCTGGCCACTCTCCCGGGAATGTACGAACGCACCGTCTCGGTGTCGAGCGCCGCCAAGACATTCAATGTCACCGGGTGGAAGATCGGCTGGGCGTGCGGTCCGGCGGAACTGATCGACGCCGTCCGGACCGCGAAGCAGTACATGTCCTTCGTCGGCGGCGGACCGTTCCAGCCCGCGGTGGCACATGCGCTGAGCCACGAGCAGCAGTGGGTGAAGGAACTGCGGGACAGTCTCCAGGCCAAGCGGGACGTGCTGTACGACGCGCTCGTCGCGTCCGGCCTGGAGGTCCATTCTGGTGGCGGCACGTACTACCTGTGCGCCGATATCACCGCGATCGGCGAACACGACGGCATCGACTTCTGCCGCAGGCTCCCGGAGCGCATCGGCGTGGCCGCGGTGCCGGTCAGTGTGTTCACCGACCATCCGCAGCCGTGGAACCCGCTGGTGCGGTTCGCGTTCTGCAAGCAGGATCACGTGCTCGAGGAGGCTGCGCGGCGGCTCCGGACCCTCGGGGAGCCCGGATCGTGACTGTCCGCACGATCCCCGCCGACTTCGTGCGGCGGTCGCTCGAACTGTCGGCGCGCAGTGGGGTCGATCTCTCCCCCGCGCTGTCGGCGGCGGGAATCACGGCGGCGTCGCTCGAGGACCCGCTGGCCCGGTTGACGCCGACCCAGGTCACCGCGTTCACCCAGGCGGTCTGGCAGATCACGGGCGACGAATTGTTCGGCCTCGGGCCGGCCCCCGTCCCCCGCGGCACGTTCCGGCTCGTCTGCCTCGCCCTGATCCACACCGCGGATCTGTCCGCCGCCCTCGAGCGGATGGCCGACATCCTGCGCGCCCTGCCGTCACTTCCCGCCCTGCACATCGGCCCCGGTGTCAACGGCGGCACCCGGATGACCATCGACATCCGCCCGGCCGCGGCCGAACGGTCCACCGAGGACGTGCAGTCGTCGCTCGAGGCGACGCGGGTGACCACCGACTTCCTGCTGATCCTGCTTCATCGTTTCGCGGCGTGGCTCGTGGGCAAGAGGGTCCGGTTGCTGGCGGTGGAACTGCCGTATCCGGCGCCGCTGCCGCAGCTCGCCGAGAACTACGATCACATCTTCGGCGTTCCGGTGACATTCGATTCCGATATTCCCGCAATCGAATTCGACAACGCGGTGATGCGGGCGCCCATCATCCAGACCGAGGAGACGCTCGAGGACTACCTCCGGGAGTCACCGACGCTGCTGATGTCGGAACGTGACTACGACAGCACGGCGTCGGCGCAGGTGCGCCGCGTCCTCGAGCTCGGCATGAAAGGCAGGACCTCGACAGCCGAGGACATTGCGGAGATGCTGTCGATCAGCGTCCCCCACCTGCGCCGCCTGCTCCGGCAGGAGGGGACGTCGCTGAACCAGCTGCGGGAGGAAGTGCTCCGGGACGCCGCCGTCGCCGGGCTCCGGCGCGGCGAGACGGTGGAGGACCTGTCGGCGCGGCTCGGCTTCTCCGAGCCCAGCGCGTTCCGTCGCGCCTTCAAACGATGGACCGGCAGCACCCCGAGCTCCTATCGCGGGGCATGACAGCGCGTCAGCTGACGCAGAATTCGTTGCCCTCCGGGTCAGCCATCGTGACCCACTCGCTCGGTCCCTGGCGGCCCCGGTGGAGCACGGTGGCGCCGGCCTGCTCCAGCTTCTCGGCCACCTCGTAGCGGGCGTCCCCGACCCGGATGTCCAGGTGGAGCCGGTTCTTCACCGTCTTCCGTTCGGGAACCAGCTGGAACAGCACGCGGGGGCGCTCCGGGTGTTCCGGATCGCGGATGGCCTGGCCCTCCCGCCAAACCAGGACACCCTCGAACTCGATGGTGTCGGACTCCTGTGCGTGGCCGGCCTGGACGAGCCCGCGGATGAACTCCTCGTTGCTCGGCTCGACCTCCCAGCCGAGCGTCTGGGCCCACCATTTGGCCAGGGTATGCGGGTTCTCCGAGTCCACTGTGACTTGAAATTCATATCCCATGGCCCGACGGTACAGCGGGGCACCGACAGGTCCCGGTGAGCCGGGCCCGGGACCGGCCGGTGTCAGGGTTTGACGAGGATCCGGATGGGATCTCCCTCGTGGTTCGCGAGCTTCTCGATGCCCTTCGCGACGTCTTCGAGCGGGATGATCTCGCTGATCGACCGCGACAGGTCGAGGCGGCCACGGGACACCAGTTCGGCGAGGGTTTCGATGTCCACGTTCTTGTAGCCGAGGTGGCCGAGCACCTGCTTCTGGGACAGACCGAACTGCGCGGTGGTGCCCACCGACGCCTCCTGCGCACTCAGCGTCTACGTAGATCTCATACTGTCTGCCACTTGCGTGGCGGGCGCGGGAGATGGACGTGTGTCACGGCTACCCGCATCACCGTGAGGTGGTACGGGTTCGACCGTGTCCCACACCGACGCTTCGGGTGCAGGAACATATCTGTTCGGAGTCACCCCCACCCGCGGTGTCACGGTGGGCAGGCTGTGCCGGACCCGACGGTGCCGCGGCCGACGCGGTGTCGGACCGGTTTTGTCGCAGCACCGGCGCACCGGCGCGTGCTTGGCGACCCGGATCGCGGGCAGCTGCCCCCGCCGCCGGGTGACCGTGGTTCTACCGAGCAGGGCGCGTTTGGCCAGGTTCACCCCGGCGACGTGGTCGCGGTTGCCGCCGACCCGGCAGCCCGAACACCACGCACTGTGGTATCCGCCGGGGCGCGAAAGGGGTTCGTCGCACCCCGGACACCGTGCGGAGGATCCGCGGGCCGGCACCGAGACCACCGCGATGCCGACCTCTGCGGCGGTGTGGGCGAGGGCGGTAACGGCGTGGCGGCGGGCGGACTGCGCGGCCCGATTGTTGTTGACCCGTCCGTGCCCGCGAGTCTCGAGGGTGGTCAGGTCCTCCACCGCGATCACCTGCGCGCCCGCCGCGGTGGCATAGTCGGTGACCTGGCGGGCGAAATGGAACGCCAACTCCCGGTTGATCTTCCCCCGCTTGATACCCACCGCGGTGCGGTGGGCGTCGAGGACGGCGATCTTCTCCTCCAGCTGGGTGCGGACCTCGGGTGGTGCGGTCGCGGCCAGTCGCGTCAGCCGGGCGGCCTTGCGGTGCAGCATCTGGCCTTCAGTCTGTAGGCGCGCCAGTTTGGTCCCGAGGCCGCGGTCGTCGTAGGTGACGCCCCGGTAATCGGAGACCAGCCCCTCCGGGCCCTCTGCTGCGGTGACGGCGGCACCGAGCGTGGACGGGGACCAATCCACCCCCACCGCGACGGTGGCCGATCCCAGGTCACAGTCGGGGACGAGTTCGGTCGCCGCGCACCGTAACAGCAGACCTCGGTGGTCGAGGACCAGGGTCGGGAGATGCCAGACGCTGATCGGCCGCCCGTGCAGGTGCACGGGGATGGTGGCGGTCAACCGGACTCGTCGCCACTGCGCGCGTCCTGTCGGGGCTGCCGTGGTGGGGAGTTTGACGGTCAATGTCATGACGGCGTCGGTGACGGTGACGGTGATGTGTGCGAGTTGTCGATCCGCTGCGGACAGCCGGGCCATCGCGCTCGTCTGCGGGGGTCCCTGCATGTCGGTGATCCGCAACCGCGTCGAGGGAGCCCCGTCGGTCCGGTGGGCGCGCGCGGTGAACTGCCGCACCACGCCCCGGGCGAAACCCAATGGCACCCAGTCGCCCGGTTCGGTCGGCGGCGCCAGAGTGCCCGTGGCCGGGTCGAACCGCTCAGACAGTGCCGCGATCGCGGTGTCCCGGTAGGCCAGCGTCCGAAGGGACGCCATCACCTGCGCGGTCACCACCCGGGTCACCCGTGAGGGCACGTACACCCCGTCCGGGTAGTGCGGGATCCAGCCCAGCCGCGCAGCAGCGACATGGCCCTGCATCGGGAGCTTGCGGCCCTGACGGTCCACGCCGGCGGCGAGGACATCGAAGGTGGCCGGTTGCCACAGCCGCGACAGCATGTGCGCTTCGGCGCCCCAGATCAGGTCGAGCAGCCACCCCACCCGGGTGTCGACGTCGTCGAGTCCGATCGGCTCACCGGTCGCGTCGTCGACCGCCACATGGGCGCGGGTGGTGAACGAGAACTGTCGCAGCGCAGGCAATCCGGCATCGGCCATCAGGGAGCCCACCTCGACGCCATGATCGTCTCCCATCAGCTCCCCCACCCGAGACCGTGTCCCCATCCTCACCGACGGTCTCGACCCTAACGCCGACCACCGACACGTCACGCTCGATCCACGCCACCCCGAAACCCGCGCCACCGATCCCGCCACCACGCGCACCACCGCAAACCGGCGGGTGGCTGCATCGCCACGCATCCGATTCACACCCGCTCGAGCCTCTCCCGAAGACCGGAACCACGATCCTGGTAGGCCCGGTAGACGGTGCCGGTGGCACGCTCACGCAATATCACATCCTGATCGGCGAGCGAGGGTTCCAGGCCGGTCGAGCCGGACACCCGGCAATACAACTGCTTCCGCCCTGTCGGCCCGAACACTCTCCGGTGCAGATCGACCCAGATTGACGTCGCTATCCTCCCGATCGAAAACTCGCCGACCGGAACCTGTCGCCGGGACGGTAACCGGTCCTCCGACGCGGCCCTCTAGACCCCTCTAGACCCCCACCACGGACATGCTCAGGTTGCCGCCGCCTCGCCGATGCGCATGAACCGACAGTGATAGGAAGTATTAGCCACTACGTCAACAGTTGAGAGCCCGACCGCGACGAGCCGGCCACCGACCGTCAGGCAGTCGAGTGCCTGCTCGAACGTCACCTTCAGTCCGGTCGCGTCGAACGCGACGTCCAGCATCCGGCCGTCCGTCGCCTCGGCGACCTTCTCCTTCAGGTTTTCGTCCCGGGAGTCGAACGCGTAATCGGCCCCGAGTTCCAGGGCGCGTTCCCGCACAGCGGGATTGATGTCGAACGCGATCACGGGGACGGCGCCGACCAGACGTGCCAGCTGCACGATGTGGGTGCCGACTCCGCCCACGCCCCACACGCCGACGGTCTCCCCGACCACCACCTTGCCGGTGCGCACGACCGCACCGAACGGCGTCGACACCGCGTCGGCGAGGATCGCCGCCTGCTCGAACGGGACGATGTCCGGGATGCGGGTCAGTCCCCGGCCTGCGCCACCGTGTACTCGGCCCACGCGCCGTCGTAGGCGAACGCCATGAGCTGGATGTTCAGGCAGTTCGTGAGGTCCCCGCGGCGACAGTTGCGGCACACGAAGCAGGGCCTGCCCGCGGACGGTACGACGCGGTCTCCCTCGGACCAGCCGGTCACGCCGGCACCGACTTTCGCGATGGTGCCCGACGCCTCGTGCCCCTGGGTCACCTCGGGCAGCAGCGCCGGGAACGTGCCGTCGATCAGACTCAGGTCGGAATGGCAGATGCCGCAGAACTCCACTTTGACGAGAACTTCACCGGGACCGGGTTCCGGAATCGGAACATCCTCCACGGCAATAGTTTTCGTGTCGGCATGGAATCGCTGCGCCCGCATCGTCTCGGCCATCTCTCACCCCTTCGTCGTCGTCGCCTCCGACGGCACCCGCGAAACATGCCCATGTGTGCATGATTCAGACCACTGGGCAACTGCCGATTCAGACCGTCGCGGGCCGCGTCCGGTCGAGGGCGAGGTGAACGGCGAGACCGCCGAGGACGCTTCCCATCACGAGCTTCTGCGCACGCAGCCACACCGGCCGTCCGGACAGGAACGTCGCGACAGTTCCTGCGACGCAGACGATCAGCGCGTTCACGGTGAGCGCGACCACGATCTGGACACTGCCGAGCAGCAGGCTCTGCAACCACACGGGCCCGGCGCCGAGGTGGACGAACTGCGGGATCAGCGCCAGGTACATCACCGCGATCTTCGGATTGAGCAGGTTGGTCGTGAGACCCATCAGGAACAGCCGGGTGGACGAATCCCGGGGCAGCGCCCGGGCGGGCGCGAACGGTGTGTGCCCGCCGGGACGCAACGCCTGCCACGCCAGCCAGCCCAGGTAGCACGCGCCCGCCAGCTTCAGCGCGGTGTACGCCTGCGGGACGGCGGAGAACACCGCCGAAATACCCAGTGTCGCAGCTGCCAGATAGCACAGGAATCCGAGAGCGACACCGGCCAGCGAGACCAGTCCCGCCGCCCTGCCCTGAGTGATGCTGCGCGAGACCAGGTACACCATGTTGGGCCCCGGTGTGAGAACCATGCCGAGGGCGATCGCCGCCACTCCGAGTACCGCCGCCGAATCGATCATGTCCGTGACGATCCCACCGCGGCGACGCGCCGTCGCGGTCCAGTCCAGCCTCGGTGGACCTGTGTCCGGGTTGCATTCGTCGACGACCAGTGGGAACGTCGGAAGAGTAAAGCGTTGTCCAATCCGAAAGGGTGAAACACGAGTTATGCGTACGGCCGTAGCCGACAACTACCCCACGAGGGACCGCAACGAGTGCACGATGACCGTCCGTCAGGACCCGGTCACCTGGTCGGACCAGAAACGGGGTGATACCCGGACCGGTCCGCTCACCGCGAATCAGGTTGCCGACTACGACAAACGCGGATATCACTCCGCCGACGCGATCATCCCACCCCGCGACGTGTTCAATCTGGTCGACGAGATGGCCCGCCTCGCCGAGACGGACACGCTGCGCGGCGACGGCCGCGTCGTACGGGAGAACGGCGACGGCGCCGTCCGTTCCGTGTTCGACGTCCACCGTCTCAGCGACGTCGTCGACGAGATCATCCGCCGCCCCGAGGTGGTGGGTATCGCCCGGCAGATCCTCGGTTCGGACGTCTACGTCCACCAGTCGCGACTCAATTTCAAGCCCGGTTTCACCGGCGGACCGTTCTACTGGCACTCCGACTTCGAGACCTGGCACGCCGAGGACGGCATGCCCACTCCTCGCGCCGCAAGTATCTCGATCGCGCTCACCGAGAACTACGGGCACAACGGCGGGCTGATGATCATGCCCGGATCTCACCGCGCGTTCGTCTCGTGCGCCGGCGAGACCCCCGACGACTATTACAAGGAATCGCTGGTCAGCTACGTTCCCCCCACCGGGTCGCCCGATCAGCCGACGCTCACCCGGATGGCGAACGAGTACGGCATCGACATGATGACCGGACCGGCCGGGTCCGCCACCGTATTCGATTCCAACTGCATGCACGGGTCGAACGGCAACATCACGCCGTTCGCGCGCTCCAACCTCTTCATCGTGTTCAACAGTGTCGAGAACACCCTGACGGATCCGTTTTCGGCGCCCGCGCCGCGCCCCGACTACCTCGGTAGCCGGGATTTCACCCCTTTGCGGTAACGAGCACCATGACGTACCGCGGCCCCGCTCCCTGACGTCGGAGCGGGGCCGCGGTCTGTCGATGCCGCGAAACCCGTAGCCTTCGCGGCACCCTGCATGCGACGATGGCTGGGCACGGTTCGACCGCCCGGCCGGGCGCGGCCGAACCTTCATCTCCCGGAACGGGGAATGATGTTTGCCTACATCGCGCGCACCGTCGTCGCACACCCGTGGCAGGTCATCGCCGCCTGGGTGGTCGCGGCAATAGCCGTCATCCTGTTCGCACCGAGTCTCGACGACTACACCACCGGTAACCAGCAGACGTTCCTGCCCAGTTCATTCGAGTCCTCCGAGGCGCAGGCCGTCGGCAACCAATACTTTCCCAGCCTGTCCGGCGCCACCGGCAGCCTGGTGGTGGTCCGCGCCGATGACGCCCCGCTGTCGCCCGCCGACCAGCAGACGGCACTGAATCTCGCGACCTCGCTGCAGAATTCGGCGATCCCGGGTGTGGTGAGCGTGCAGGGGTCGCCTGCGTCGCTGTCCGCCGACGGGAAGGCCGCCGCGCTGCAGGTGGTGTTCGACGGACAACCCGGCGACGACCGGGTCAACGACGCCGTGCCGGTCATCCGGGGCGACGCCGAGCAGCAACTGAACGGAACCGGACTGGTGAGCGGGCTGACCGGTAACGCGGCCATTCAAGTCGACACCACCGCCGCATACGACAACGCCGACAAGGTCATCACGATTGCCACGGTGATCGTCATCCTCGCCCTGCTCGGCCTGATCTTCCGCAGCCCCGTCATCGCCGTCCTGCCGGTTCTCGTGATCGGCGTGGTGCTGTCGGTGGTCACCGGACTCACCGCCGTGCTCGCCGATCTGTTCGACTTCCAGGTCAGCACGTCACTGCAATCCATCCTCGTGGTGGTCCTCTTCGGTGTCGGCACCGACTACATCGTCTTCCTGTTGTTCCGCTATCGCGAACGCCTCCGGCAACAGGCTGCGGCAGGGTCCACCACCGACACGCATCGAGAAGCCCTCGTGTTCTCCACCGACGTCGTCGGGCGCGTCGTCGCGTCGTCGGCGCTCACGGTCATCGTCGCGTTCGCCGCACTGCTGCTGGCGAAACTCGGCTCGCTCACCACGCTCGCGCCCGGTCTGATCGTCGCCGTGGCCGTCATGCTGGTGACGGCGTTGACGCTCATCCCCGCGGTGTTCACCGTTCTGGGCCGACACCTGTTCTGGCCGCTCGGACCGGGTCACGACAGCCCCCACACACCGTTCGCCTCGATCGGCACCGCGATCGGGCGGCGCCCAGCCGTCTTCGCCATCGCGGTCGGCGTCGTGTTGATCGCGCTCGCCTCCTTCGCCTCCGGCTACAAGTCGACGTACAACACGCTGGGCGAACTTCCCTCCGACACGCCGTCACAGCAGGCATTCGACACCCTCGACCAATCCTTTCCCGCGGGCGCGCTGAGCCCGACCCAGGTGTACGTCGTGGCTCCCGGGCCGCTCGATCCGGCGTCGCTGACCCCGCTCGTCACTGCTCTCACGCAGGTGCCGGGCGTGTCCTCGGTCGCCCCGCCGCGACCGAGTCAGGACGGTCGCGCCGCGCTCGTCAACGTCGTACTCGCCGACGATCCCTATTCGAACGCGTCCCTCGACCTCGTCGAGGGCCCGATCCGCGATGCAGCTCACAATGCGGTACCCGGTTCGGAAGTCGTTGTGGGAGGGCAGACGTCCACGTTCGTCGACGTCCGCGCGCAACTCGCGGCGGATACGCGCCTCGTGTTCCCCGTCGCCGCAGTCGCGATCGCGCTGATTCTCGCCCTGCTGCTGCTCGCCGTGCTGGCCCCGCTCAACCTGCTGGTGTGCGTGGCACTCACGTTCGTCGCCACCCTCGGCGCCGTCGTGCTCCTGTTCCTGCACGGCCTCGGCTACGACGGGATCGACTTCTCCATTCCGATCGTGCTCTACCTGTTCGTCGTCGCGATCGGCACCGACTACAACATCCTGCTGGCCTCGCGACTGCGCGAGGAATTCCGCAACGGGTACACCCCGCGTGAGGCGGCGCGGATCGCCGTCTCCAACGACGCCCCCACCGTGGCCGCCGCCGGTCTGATCCTGGCGCTGACCTTCGCTTCCCTGACCCTCACCGGACTGGCCAACCTCGCCGAACTCGGCTTCGGTGTCGCGATCGGTGTCGCGATCGCCGCCTTCGCGATGGCACCGATACTGGTACCGAGCCTGTCCGCACTCGAACGTCGCGCCTTCTGGTGGCCGAGCAGGCAGAAGGCGACCATCGACACCGGCGACGACCGCGAGCCGGCGGTGCCGCGGTAACTGCCACCGTCGGCCGCGTTATGCACAGACGCACCACTTCTTTGCAGCCGCACTCCTTTCAGGGCCCGAAACAGTGCACGACCCAAGACGGGGTGCGTCTGCGCGTACCGCCTCCGGCGGCAGTCTCCGCACGAAAAATGATGAGAACATACGTTCGAATATCGGGTAGCATGGCGACATGACTTCCGCGGATGCGCGGTATGCGCTCCAGGCTTCACTGTTCGACGACGCGTCGTTCGGTGTCGAACTCAGCGAGCTCGGGCCGACGGTGCAGCGTCGCACGCTCACGGCGGGAGCGTGGGTCGACGTGCGGCCGGGGTGGCTGACCGGTTCCGACGAGCTGTTCACGACGCTCGCGGAGACGGTGCCGTGGAAAGCGGAACGGCGCCAGATGTACGACCGGGTGGTCGACGTGCCACGCCTCGTCCGGTTCTACCCGGAAGGCGAGCCGCTCCCCGACCCGCTGCTGGTCGCGGCACGCGACGCCCTGAGCAGGTATTACCTGCCCGAGCTGGGCGAGAGGTTCGCCACCTCCGGACTCTGCTTCTACCGCGACGGTTCCGACAGCGTCGCCTGGCACGGCGACGACACCGGCCGGAGCCGCACCGAAGACACCATGGTCGCGATCCTGTCGCTCGGCGCCGCGCGTCCGCTGCTGCTGCGTCCGCGCGGCGGCGGGCACTCGATCCGGTACTCACTCGGCCACGGTGACCTGCTGGTGATGGGTGGTTCCTGCCAGCGCACCTGGGAGCATTGCGTACCGAAGAGCACCCGCCCGCTCGGACCGCGGATCAGCGTGCAGTTCCGCACGAGAGGTGTGCGGTGATCACTTCCGGCGTGCGGCCACTGCCTGGGCGAGGCGGTCCAGCTGCGCCGCCGTCGTGTTCCAGTCGATGCACGCGTCGGTGATGGACTGGCCGTACGTGAGGTCCTCGGCCTTTCCGAGTGTGAGGTCCTGACGACCGGCTTCGATGAAGCTCTCCACCATCACACCGACGATCCCCTTCTCACCGCCCTCGAGCCGGGCCGCGATGTCGTTCAGCACGTCGACCTGCTTCTCGTGGTTCTTGCTGCTGTTGCCGTGGCTGGCATCGATGACGACCCGCTCGGGCAGACCGCCCTTGCGCAGCCGGGCGAGCGTGTCCGCCACCGTCTCCGCGTCGTAATTCGGTCCGTCGCTGCCCCCGCGGAGGATGACGTGGCAGTCGGGGTTGCCGACTGTGCGGATCAGCGCGGCCTGCCCGTCGAGGTCGGTGCCGGGGAACACGTGGCTCGCCGCAGCGGCGCGGGTGCCGTCGACGGCCACCTGCACGTCGCCCTCCGTCGAGTTCTTGATCCCGACGGGCATCGACAGCGCGCTGCACAGCTGCCGGTGCACCTGGCTGGCCGCGGTGCGGGCACCGATCGCGCCGTACGTGACGAGGTCCGCGATGTACTGCGGCATGATCGGGTCGAGGAACTCGCAGCCGACCGGCAGGCCGAGCGAGGACACGTCGAGCAGCAGCTTGCGGCCCATGCGGATCCCGGTGTCGATGTCGAACGTGCCGTCCAGGTGCGGGTCGTTGAGCAGACCCTTCCAGCCGAGCGTGGTGCGCGGCTTCTCGAAGTAGACCCGCATCACGATGTGCAGGTCGTCGCGCAGTTCCTCGGCCTTCGCGGCGAGGCGGCGGGCGTAGTCCATGGCGGCGTCCGGGTCGTGCACCGAGCACGGGCCCACCACGACGAGCAGTCGATCGTCCTCGCCGTTCAGCACGTTCACCGTGTCGGCGCGGCCGGAGCGCACGGTCGCGGACGCGACGTCGTCGGGGGCGTGTTCACGGCGCACGACCGACGGCGCCACCAGCGGGCTGATGCTCACGGTGCGCTGGTCGTCCAGCCGATCACTGCTGGTGGTGGTGTCGAGAGTGACAGTCATGGGTTCGGGTTCCTGTTCTCAGGCCGGCCCTCGAAGACTGTGGAGATTCCCGCGAGCCGGTCTGTAATCCGGCTCTGGGGTGGAAGAAGTCAGCGCGTGGTTACGCCGACCGGCCCACCCGGGGCCGGCCTGCTAAACCAGAAATATGCGCGCTGCATGGCGCCCACAGTAACGGCTGCCCCCGATCGGCGCCACACCTACCCCGGCCCCCTGACATTTGTCACGGTGAGGTCGTGACGGACGTGTGGGGGTCGGCGGCCGTCCGGATCGCACGCTGAATGCATGACATCGACAGAGCTCCACACCTCCACGAACGCCTCCGCGTCGCCGGCTCCGGCCGTCAGCCTGCGAGGCGTCCACAAGTACTTCGGTGACGTTCACGCCGTCCGAGGCCTGGACCTCGAGATCCGGCCCGGCGAGATCGTCGCGTTTCTCGGCCCCAACGGCGCCGGCAAGACCACCACCGTCGACATGGTCCTCGGACTGTCCCGCCCCACCGCCGGCGAGGTGTCCGTGTTCGGCACCGATCCGCGCACCGCGATCGCGAAGGGCCTGGTCTCGGCGGTCATGCAGACGGGCGGGCTGCTGAAGGAACTGACGGTCGAGGAGACAGTCCGGCTCACCGCGAGCCTGTTCGCCGACACGCGGCCCGTCGACAAGGTCCTCACCCGGGCCGGTATCGCCGATCTCGGAAACCGCTTGGTGGGCAAGTGTTCCGGCGGTCAGCAGCAGCGACTGCGGTTCGCGATGGCACTGCTCTCCGATCCCGAGCTGCTGATCCTCGACGAGCCGACCACGGGCATGGACGTCGAGGGCAGGCGGGACTTCTGGTCGGCGATCCGCGCCGACGCGGACAGCGGCCGAACGGTCGTCTTCGCGACGCACTATCTCGAGGAGGCCGACGCCTACGCCGACCGGATCGTGCTGGTGCGCAGGGGGAAAGTGGTCGCCGACGGCACCGCTGCCGAGGTGAAGGCACTGGCTGCGGGACGCACGGTGCGCGCCCACTTCCCGGGTGCTGACCGGGAACAGCTGTTCGCGATTCCCGGCGCCGACAGCATCGAAGTTCGCGGTGACAGCGTCCTCGTCCACTCGACGGACACCGACGCCGTGGCCCGCCACCTCCTCACACAGACACCTGCCTGCGACCTCGAAATCGTCTCCCGAGGACTCGAAGACGCGTTCATCGCGCTCACCTCCGACTCCGGCACGGAAGGATCCAACTGATGACCACCCTCGCCGCACCCCGCCGTGTTCCCCCGCTCGGCGGACTCAACACCACCCTCCTCGGCCTCGAACTGCGCCGGCTGCTGCGCAATCGGCGCACGATGATCATCACTCTCGTCATGCCGGTCGTCTTCTTCCTCATCTTCGGCCTGAACCCGAGCTACTCGAGTGAGAGCGCGGGCAACGGGAATGTCTCGGCGTACGTGATGATCAGCATGGCGCTGTACGGCGCGATGATCGCGACGACGAGCGGCGGGGCGATGGTGTCGGTGGAACGGGCGTCGGGATGGAGCCGGCAGTTGCGGCTCACCCCCTTGTCACCCGGGGTGTACATCTTCGTCAAGGTGCTCGTCGCGATGATGCTCGGGCTCGGGGCCGTCGGCGTCGTCTATCTGGTGGGCGCGTTCACGTCTGTCCAGATGGACACGTCCCTGTGGTTCACGACGGCCCTGATCACCTGGCTCGGATCCGCGGTGTTCGCCGCGTTCGGCCTGTTCATGGGGTACCTGCTGCCGAGCGAGAACGTCATGCAGATCCTCGGCCCCGGACTCGCCGTGCTCGGCTTCGCGGGCGGGCTGTTCATGCCGCTGCAGGACGGTTCGGTGTGGGCGTCGATCGCGCAGTTCATGCCCACGTACGGGCTGAGTCAACTGGTGCACGCACCGCTCACCGGTGACGCGATGCAGTGGACGTGGCTCCTGAACGTCGCGGTGTGGCTGGCGATCTTCGTCGGCGGTGCGGCGTGGCGCTTCCAGCGCGACACCGAGCGAGTGTGACGGCGGTATCGTGACTGCCGTGACCACCACCGACGGCCCCGTCGTGACCAGACGATGGGGCCGTTTCGGATTCATTTTCGCCGCCGCGTGGACCGTCTTCCTCTTCCAGCCGTTCCTCGACGGGTGGGCCGCCCGCGATCAGGTCCGGGGCTGGATCGGGATGATCGCCACGCTGGCCTTCGCGGTGACGTACCTCGCGATGTTCCGGTGGTCGCATACCCGGCGCGCGCACAACGAGTTTCGGCCGCCGCTGAACCAGGCGGTGCCACTCGTGGTGGCGTTGTTCGGGCTCGCGGCCGTCATGGTGGTCGCCGTCGGATCGTCGGGGCTGTCCGCCTCCGTCTTCCTCGCCGTCTCCGCGGTCATGCTGTTCCCCGCGTGGCTCGGCGGGATCACCGCGCTGACCGTCGCAGTTCTCGTGGAAGCGATCTCCGCGGTGATGGACTGGGGGTCGGGCACCGGGCTCTCGCTGGGCGTGTGCGCGGCCGCATTCGCGATGTTCGGGGTGACCAAGCTGATCAACCGCAACATCGAACTGGTCCGGGAACGGGAAGCGAGCGAACGACTCGCCGTGCAGGAGGAACGCACCCGGATGGCCCGCGACCTCCACGACATCCTCGGGCACTCCCTCACCGTCATCACCGTCAAGGCCGAACTCGTGGGCCGGCTCCTCGACATCGACATCGACCGGGCGCGCACGGAAGTGGCGGACCTGGAACGCCTTTCCCGCGACGCGCTCGCGGATGTCCGGCAGGCCGTGCAGGGAATCCGGGGGCTGTCGCTTCCGGTGGAGATCGCCCGGGCCGGGGAAGCGTTGCGGTCGGCCGGAATCGAGGCCGAGCTGCCCAACAGCACCGAGTCGGTACCCACCGGCCTGCGCGAGTTGTTCGCGTGGACGGTCCGGGAGGGTGTCACGAACGTGGTCCGGCACAGCGGCGCGACGCACTGCTCCGTCACGGTGGGCGAACGCGAGGTCACCGTCGTCGACGACGGATCCGGCTGCAGTGAATCCGTGTACGGGAACGGGCTGGTGGGCCTTCGGGAGCGCGCCGCCGCCGCCGGAGCCCGGGTCGTCATCACCCACCCGCAACCGGGCGGATTCTCGTTGCACGTGCTGAAGGAAGAGGTCCCGTGACGATCCGGCTGCTGCTCGCCGACGATCAGGCACTCGTCCGCGGTGCCCTCGCCGCCCTCCTCGACCTGGAGGCGGACCTGACGGTCGTCGCGGAGGTCGGGCGCGGCGACGAGGTCGTCGCGGCGGCGCGCGAGCACTCCCCCGACGTCGCGCTCCTCGACGTCGAAATGCCCGGCCTGGACGGGATCGCCGCGGCCGCGGCATTACGGGCCGAGATGCCGCAGACCCGCGTCCTGATCGTGACGACGTTCGGCCGTCCCGGCTACCTGCGCAAGGCACTGCAGGCCGGTGCGTCGGGGTTCGTCGTGAAAGACACCCCGGCCCGGCAACTCGCCGACGCCGTCCGGCGCGTCCATGCCGGACTGCGCGTCGTCGACCCGGCTCTGGCCGCCGACAGTCTCGTCAGCGGGGAATCGCCGCTCACCGACCGGGAGACCGACGTGCTGCGGGCGGCGCGGGACGGTGCGCCGGTCGCCTCGATCGCGGCCGCGCTGTTCCTGTCCGCAGGTACCGTGCGCAACCACCTGTCCTCGGCGATCGGCAAGACCGGCGCCAGCACCCGCGCCGAGGCCGTCCGCGCCGCGGAGTCGAACGGCTGGCTGTAGGCGCTTCGCGCCCGTGAGTGCTTGACGAGTCCAGGGACCCCTTAACCGCGCACGGGCCGAAGGCCTATGCTGGCCTTGCAGCTGGTTCGCCCGGCACGGTCGTGAGGAGCCCCGAAGACCGCACCTGGCGTCGAAGCACGTCGGACTCCCCGGAGTTCGCGCGTGTGAGAGGGAACCCGGTGAAAATCCGGGACTGTCCCGCAGCGGTGAGCAGGAACGACCGCCGTCACCACGCACTGGGCAACCGCCTGGGAAGCGACGGCCACTAGGTCCGGTGTGATGTCACACCGGCTGCCTGCGAGTCCGAAGACCTGCCGACTGTGTCGGGCACGCCGTGCCCGACGGTTACCGCCTCGTGGATTGGGCGTGTAGACCTTCTCGCGCTGCAGCACGTCCCTGGGCTCGAGAGGTGTACCCGTTTGCCGGCGGTAGCCGTACCGCGTACGCAACTGGAGATACCGTGACACTCACTTTCACCGCGACCGTGCTGGGCTCACCTCGTATCGGTCTGAATCGCGAACTGAAGAAGGCCGTCGAGTCGTACTGGGCCGGCCGCCTCGACGCCGAAGGGCTCGACGCTCTCGCCCGGGATCTGCGACACCGGACCTGGACGAGCCTGCGCGACGCCGGGCTCGACTCAGTGCCCGTCAATACGTTCTCGTACTACGACCATGTGCTGGACACCGCGGCGATGCTCGGCGCCCTGCCCGACCGGGTCGCCGGCATCGGCAGCGACCTCGACCGCTACTTCGCCGCCGCCCGCGGCAACGACACGGTCGCCCCGCTCGAGATGACCAAGTGGTTCGACACCAACTACCACTATCTGGTGCCGGAGATCTCCCCGACGACGACGTTCGCCCTCGACCCGTCGAAGGTGCTCCGCGAACTCGAAGAGGCACGCGCCCTGGGCATTCCGGCCCGCCCGGTGGTGGTGGGACCGGTCACGTTCCTGCTGTTGTCGAAGGCCGTCGGCTCGGACGCACCCCTCCTCGACCGCCTCGACGAACTCGTCCCGCTGTATGCGGACCTGCTCGGTCAGCTCGCCGACGCGGGCGCCGAGTGGGTGCAGATCGACGAGCCTGCGCTCGTCGCCGACCGCACACCGGAGGAGATCGCGGCGGCCAAGCGGGTCTACGACCGGTTGTCCGCGCTGGAGTCTCGACCGGCGATCCTCGTCGCGTCCTACTTCGGCAGCCTCGGCGACGCACTTCCCGCGATCGCATCGACCGGTGTCGAGGGGATCGCGATCGATCTGGTCGCCGGATCCGACACTCTCGCCACGGTTCCCGATCTGACCCGCAAGCACGTCGTCGCCGGCGTCGTCGACGGACGCAACATCTGGCGCACCGACCTGGACGCGGCACTGGCTTCGCTCGGCACGCTGCTGGGAAGTACCGGTTCGCTCGCCGTGTCGACGTCGTGCTCGCTGCTGCACGTCCCGTACACGCTCGACGCGGAGACCGGCCTCGACAAGGCGCTGCGGTCGTGGCTGGCGTTCGGCACCGAGAAGGTCCGCGAGGTCGTCACGCTCGGCACCGCACTGACCAGCGGTCGCGAGTCCGTCGAGGACGAGTTCGCGCTCGCCCGCGCGGCAGCGTCCACTCGCAGCACGGACCCGCGTCTGCACGACGCCACGGTCCGTGCCCGGCTGGACGCGCTCACCGCGGCCGATCCGGGGCGCAGTCCCGCGGCGGAACGTCGGGAAGCCCAGTCGGCGCTGTCGCTTCCGGTGCTGCCGACCACCACGATCGGCTCCTACCCGCAGACGACGCAGATCCGCGTCGCACGCGCGGCGCGGCGCAAGGGTGAGATCGACGAGGCCGAGTACCTGAACCGGATGCGCGCCGAGGTCGCCGATGTGGTTGCGCTGCAGGAGAAGCTGGACCTCGACGTGCTGGTGCACGGCGAACCGGAACGCAACGACATGGTGCAGTACTTCGCCGAACAGTTGGACGGGTTCTTCGCGACGGACAACGGCTGGGTGCAGTCGTACGGCAGCCGCTGCGTCCGCCCGCCGATCCTGTACGGCGACGTGCGGCGCAGCACCCCGATGACCGTCGAATGGATCACGTACGCGCAGTCGCTCACGCAGCGTCCGATGAAGGGAATGCTGACCGGTCCGGTGACGATCCTGGCGTGGTCGTTCGTGCGCGACGACCAGCCGCTGGCCGACTCGGCCAATCAGGTGGCGCTGGCGATCCGCGACGAAACGGTGGACCTGCAGGGTGCGGGCATCCGGATCGTCCAGGTGGACGAGCCCGCGCTGCGCGAACTGCTGCCGCTGCGGGCCGCGGATCAGCCGGCCTACCTCGACTGGTCGGTCGGGGCGTTCCGTCTCGCGACGTCGGGTGTCTCGGACTCGACGCAGATCCACACCCACCTCTGCTATTCGGAGTTCGGTGAGGTCATCGAGGCCATCGCGAGGCTCGACGCCGACGTCACCTCCATCGAGGCTGCGCGCTCGCACATGGAGGTCCTCGACGACCTCAACGCCGTCGGCTTCGATCTCGGCGTCGGCCCGGGCGTGTACGACATCCACTCGCCGCGGGTGCCCGGTGTCGAGGAGATCGCGGCGTCGTTGCGGGAGGCGCTGAAGGCGGTGTCGGTGGAACGGCTGTGGGTCAACCCCGACTGCGGGCTGAAGACCCGTGGCCCCGCCGAGGTCGAGGCGTCGCTGCGCAACCTCGTCGACGCGGCGAAGCTGGTCCGCGCGGAGCTGTAGGCGGCTCCGCCGCCCGTGAGTGGTTGAGGAGTCCCTGGACTCGTCAACCACTCACGGGGCCGAAGGCCCTGGTCTGCGACGGATTCTCACCGAACCGGCGTCGGTAGGCCGCCGCGAAGAGACCGAGGTTGACGTACCCCCACGCGCCGGCGATCGAGGCGACGGTCGCACCCGGCGATGCGGTGAGCAGTTCCTCCCGGATGCCCTGAAGCCGCTGCTCACGCACGTACTCGGCCGGGGTGGTGTCCAGGTATTTCCGGAACGACCCGGACAGGGTGCGGACGCTGACACCCACCGCGTCGGCGATGTCGGAGGAGGTCGGCAGTTCGCGGGCGTACTCCCGGATGTACTGGACGGCGTGCCGCACATAGCCGGGCGCCGCCGGACCGGTGGACCTGTCCGGGTCCACTCCGGCGCGAGCCGCCCATTCGGTGAGCAGGTGACCGACGAGCAACTCCTGCAGGTTGAGCCCGATGCGCCCCTCGGTGGCGTGTCCCGGTAGCTCTCCCGTCGTCCGCATCGCGTACCCGAGGAGCGCCTGCCAGCCGGATCCACCGCCCCCGATGACGCATTTGCGTTGCCAGAGAACATCTCCGGGGTCGAATCCCCACCACCGCACAGCCGTGTCGGCGAGCAACGTGTGGGGAACGGTGAGATTGAGCTGGACGTGGTCGGGAGAGAACTCGACGAGGTAGTCGACGCGACTGCAGTCGGCGACGAACGTGTCACCAGACGGCGTGTCCGCGGTGGCGTCGTGGTCGAGGTGGTGCCGGGCGTTGCCCCGAATGGTCGTGAGAACGAGCGCGTTTCCGGCGTCGGACGAGAAGTCGCCGACCGAGACGGGGATTCCGTAGGAGAACCGGGTGACCGTGATGTCGCCGATCGTCGTGGAGTACATGCTCGATCGGGGTGACAGTCCGACACCGAGCGGACGCACGACGTAGGGCATGTACATGCGGTCGGACCAGAGCTGGATCTCACTCCAGTCCTCCGACGTCCTGCGCTCGGCGGCCGGCGGCCGTCCCACCGCAAACGGATCCAGCGCGACCATGCGTCGAGTATCCCACCCACAGGGCCTTCGGCCCCGTGCGCCTTTCTGGTTGCCGGAACAACCGGACAGGCGCACGAGGCCGGAGGCCCATTGCTTATATCGTGAGTGTGTGCTCATAATATGGGTGTACCTGTGACACCAGTCACTGCCCCGCCTCCTCGATAAGGACGCGCACATGTCAGACGTAGCAATCCTGATCAACACCACGGTCGCCGTTGCGGCGGTCGTTCTGATGATCGTGCGTTTCAAGTTCAACCCAGTGGTGTCACTGGTCGTCGGATCCGCCTACCTCGGACTCACGACGGGACTCGGCACGGCCGAAACGGTGGAAGTCATCAGCACCGGTTTCGGCGACATCATGGCCGAAGTGGGACTCCTGATCGCCTTCGGCGTCCTGATGGGCGCCATGTTGAAAGAAATGGGCGCGATCCAGCGCCTGGTCGGAACACTTCTGCGGGTGTTTGGACCGAAACGAATGCCCTATGCGATGTCGCTGACGATCGCGACGTTGCTGCAGTCCATCTTCCTCGACGTCCTGCTCGTCATCTCGGCGCCGCTCGCCCGCAACCTCGCACCGAAGGTCGGCCGGGTCGGAACCGCACGCATGGCCACCGCCCTCGCCATCGGCCTGGAGTGCGGCATCGTCCTCATGGTTCCCGGTGTCGGCGCCCTCGCCCTCGCCGGACTTCTCGGTGTGCCGCTCGGCAAGATGCTGATCTTCGGGCTGATCCTGGTGATCCCGACCGTCGCGATCTCCGTCGCGATCATGTCGTTCCTGTTCACCCGCGGTTGGTGGAACCCGGAGAAGGACGAGGAGCACTTCCATCAGACCGTCGTCGACGACGAAGAGGACGAGTGGACCGACGGCGGCAGCGGCGGGACCACCCCTCGGCCCGATGCCGGCGGTGGCGTCGCCCAGGCGCAACGCGCCGCGACCGTCACCACCGAGCGGACCGAACACGACCGGCCGCTGATCCTGCTCCTCGCTCCGCTGCTCGTCTCGCTCCTTCTCATCGCGACCGGCGCGATCCTGGACATCGCCGAGATCAGCAATCCGGTCGTCTCGTTCGTGTCGGAACCCCTCATCGCGTTGCTGATCGGACTGATCGGCACGAGCTTCGTCGGACGGTTCAGCGTCGGCCAGCACCGCATCCAGAAGGCGATCGCCAGTGGTTTCAGCGAGAGCGGCCAGATCCTCATCCTCACCGGCGTCGGCGGGTCACTCGCCGCGACCATCGCCGCGGTCGGCCTCGGCGACATCCTCGGCAAGTACTTCACCGCCAATCACGCGGCTCCGCTGCTGATGGTCTGGGTGGTCGCCGCTGTCCTGCACATCGCTGTCGGCTCGGTGACCATCTCCGCCATCACCGCCGCGGGCATCCTCGCACCCATCGCGCCCACCCTCGGCCTCGACCCCGTCCTCATCGCCCTCGCGGCCGGCGCCGGCTCCCTGTTCGCGGTGCATGTCACCAGCAACACGTTCTGGCTGCTGCAGTCCTTGATGGGTCAGACCACACGAGGCACGCTGAAGACGTGTTCGGTGGGAGTATCAGTGGCATCGGTCGTCGCAATACTGCTCGTCCTGCCCATGAGCCTCGTTCTCTGAGCGTCACAACCAGTTAAGGATCACCATGTTCTCCGACAACACCATTCGGCCACTCGACGGGGTGCGCGTACTCGAACTGGGTAACTACATCGCCGCTCCGACCGCGGGCCGGATGCTCGCCGACTTCGGGGCCGAGGTCATCAAGGTGGAGCGCCCGAAGACCGGCGACGAACTGCGCAACTGGCGGCTCTACTCCGGCGACACCTCGATGCTGTACCGCACGATCAACCGCAACAAGAAGTCGATCGTGCTGGACCTGCGCACCGAGGAAGGCCGGCAGCTCGTCCTCGACCTCGCCGCCAAGTGCGACATCCTGCTGGAGAACTTCCGGCCGGGAACCTTGGAGAAGTGGGGTATCGGACCGGACGCGTTGAACGCGGCCAATCCGGACCTGGTGATCACCCGCATCTCGGCGTTCGGGCAGACCGGGCCGATGTCGCAGCGGCCGGGATTCGCCGCGGTCGCGGAGGCCGCGGGCGGATTCCGTGAACTTGTCGGCGACCCGGACCGGCCACCGGTGCGGGTGGGGGTGTCGATCGGCGACTCGATCGCCGGCCTCTACGCGGCCTTCGGTGCGGTGATGGCCCTGTTCCAGCGCGAGGCCGCGAAGGTCGCCGGAACGCAGGGTCCGTCCCTGCCGCACCGGATCATCGACGTCGCGCTCAACGAATCGATCCTGTCGATGATGGAGTCGCTGATCCCCGACTACCTCGCGTACGGCATCAAACGCGAACGCGTTGGCGGCCGGATGGAGGGCATCGCCCCGTCGAACGCGTACATCTGCAGCGACGGCAACAGCATCATCATCGCCGGCAACGGTGACGCCATCTTCCAGCGCTACATGGACATCATCGGCCGCCCCGACCTCGGCGCCGACCCGGACCTGTCCACCAACGCCGGACGGTGGGCGCGCCGCGACGTACTCGACGCGGCGATCGGTGAGTGGACGATCCAGTACTCGCGCGACGAGGCGCTGAAGATCCTCGACACCGCCGGGGTGCCGTCGGGTCCGATCAACACCGCCGCCGACATCTGCAGCGACGAGCAGTACGCGGCCCGCAACATGATTCAGCAGTTCACCGTCGACACCGGTGAGGCCGAGCCGAAGCAGGTCGGGTTCCCCGGCATCGTCCCGGTGATCGGCGGGAAGTCGCTGCCCATCCGCAGCGTCGGTCCGGACCTCGGCGAGCACACCCGGGAGGTTCTCGAAACGCTGCTCGGTAAGACCCCGGAACAGATCGACTCCATCGTCAACGACACAGTAGGTGGCCTCTCATGACGCAGTCCTTCGAATCACGCACCCTGCTCCGCGACGTCACCCTGCGTGACGGATTACAGTTGACGGGCAAGATGCTGCCCACCGCCCGGAAGCTCGAGATCGCCCGGCGACTTCTCGAACTCGGCGTGCCCGCGCTCGAGATCGGGTCGATGGCCCGCCCCGACCTCGTCCCGCCGATGGCGAACACCGTCGAGGTGATCTCGGAACTGACCCCGGAGGAACTGGACCACTGCTGGGTGTGGGTGGCGACGCCCCGGCACGTGGAGAAGGCCGCCGCCGCCGGCGCACGCCATTTCCAGTACTGCTTCTCCGCCTCCGATTCCCACAACCAGGCGAACATCGGACGTTCCACCGAGGACAGCCTCGCCGCGATGCCCGCCGCGATCGAACTCGCACAGGAAGTCGGCGGCAGCATCCAGCTGTGCATCGCGACGTCGTTCACCTGCCCGTTCGAGGGCCGGGTGCCGGAGCAGCGGGTCATCGACATCGCCAACGATCCGCGCGCCCACGGCGCCGTCGACGTCGTCGTCTGCGACACCCTCGGCCAGGCCGTCCCTGCCGAGGTGTACTCGCTCGTCTCCCGGGTCCGGCTCGAAACCCCGCAGCGGGGCATCGTCTTCCACGGTCACGACACCTGGGGTCTGGGGGTCGCGAACAGTCTCGCCGCGGTCGCGGCAGGCGCGATGACCGTCGACGGCGCCCTCGGCGGACTCGGCGGCTGCCCGTTCGCACCCGGCGCCAGCGGCAACACCGCCAGCGAGGACCTGCTGTTCGCCACCCGCCCGGACTGGCTGAACCCCACCACGTTCGGATCCCTCGTGGAACTGTCCGAGAAGACTCTCGCCGAACTCGGTGAAGCCAACCGGTCCAAGGCCGCCCAGGGTGCGCGCTCCAATGCCACCGCGTTCGAGTGGGTCATCGGCGGCGGCCGATGAGCGCGGCCCGGTTCTACGTCACCACCCCGATCCCCGAACCCGCTCTCACGCTGCTGCGCGCCGCGGGAAGCGTCGAGGTCCCCGACGAGCTTCCGGACGCCGCCCGGCTGCGGGAGGTCTGCGTGTCCGGCGACTACGACGTGGTGGTGTCACAGCTACGCGACACGTTCGACGCCGACCTCCTGGCCGCCGCGAAGATCCGCGGGATCTCCAACTACGCGGTCGGGTTCAACAACGTCGACATCGGGGCGGCCACCGCGAACTCGATACTCGTCGGCAACACACCCGGTGTGCTCACCGACGCCACCGCCGACGTCGCGATGCTGCTGATCATGGCCACCGCCCGCCGCGCCTTGGAGGCCGACACGTTCGTCCGCGCCGGACGGTTCACCGGATGGGAACCGAACCTGCTTCTCGGTCAGGATGTTTCGGGCCGAACGCTCGGTCTCGCCGGGTTCGGGCGGATCGCGCGGGCGACCGCGAAACGGGCACTGGCCTTCGGGATGCAAGTGCTGTTCTGTCCGCGGCCGCCCGGCGACCGGCCGGTGCCGGACGCGGAACTCGGGGAGTTCGCCGGACTCGTCACCCACACCGATTGGGACACCCTCGTCACCACCAGCGACTACCTGTCGCTGCACGTGCCCCTCACCGCGCAGACCCGCCACCTGGTCGATGCGGGTGTGCTGGCGGCGATGAAGCCCTCCGCGATCCTGATCAACACGGCCCGCGGTCCCGTCGTCGACGAAGCCGCTCTCGTCGCCGCCCTGAAGTCCGGGGAGATCGCCGGGGCCGGACTGGACGTCTACGAGGACGAACCCGCGCTCGCCCCGGGACTCGCGGAACTGTCGAACACGGTCCTGCTCCCCCACCTCGGCAGCGCCACGGTGTCGGTGCGCGCCGAGATGGCGAGACTGTGCGCCGAGAACGCTGTGGCCATGGCACAGAACCGGATTCCCCCGCATCCGGTCAACCCGGAAGCCTGGAACTCATGACGGTTCTGATCGCCCCCGACAGTTTCAAGGGCACCTACACCGCCGGTGAGGTCGCCGACGCCGTCGCCGGCGGGGTCGAGTCGTCCGGCGGCACCGCGATCAGGCTGCCGGTCGCCGACGGCGGCGAGGGCACCCTCGACGTTCTCACCGTCCCCCTCGGACTGCGCCCGGTCACCACCCGGTCCCGCAACCCCTGGGGCAGCCCGTGCCGGCCGACGTACGGACTGTCCGACGACGGGACCGCGGTCATCGAGATCGCCGCCGCCTCCGGGATCACCACGCCGCACGACGGTCCCCGCGACCCGGTCACCGCCACCACGTACGGCACCGGGATGCTCGTCGCCGACGCCGCCCGGCGCGGTGCCCGGCGCATCGTCGTCGCGGCCGGCGGGTCCGCCACCACGGACGGCGGCACCGGGGCCATCGCCGCCATCGAGGCGGGCGGCGGACTCCGGGGCGCCTCCGTCACCGTGCTGACCGACGTCACCACCCGGTATGTCGACGCCGCCAGCGTGTTCGGACCGCAGAAGGGCGCCGACGCGGGCGCCGTGCAACTCCTCACGCGGCAACTCGAGGCGAAGGCGCGGGCCCTGCCCCGCGACCCGTCGAGTGTCGACGCGACCGGCGCGGCAGGCGGGTTCTCCGGCGGGATGTGGGCACGGTACGGCGCCGAATTACGCTCGGGCGCCGATTACATCCTCGACGTGATCGGCTTCGACACCCTGGCCGCGGGCGCGTCGGCGATCGTCGTCGGCGAAGGCAGGCTCGACGGACAGACGAAGGCGGGCAAGATCATCTCCGCGGTCCTCGCCCGCGCGGGCGCGTCCCCGGTGTACGCCGTCGTCGGCTCCGTCGGTGACGATCTCGGCGACTACCGGTCCCGGTTCGCCGACGTGATCGTCGCTACCGACGCCGTGGCCATGCACGAAGCCGGACGTGCGATTGCGGCGCGTCTCATGACGGGTAGCGGCCGCCCAGCGTCCGGGTGACCTGCTCGGCGCTGCCGACGAGCAGATCCACCCACTTCTCGCACTGTTCGAGCGGCATGCGCAGTGTCGGCCCGCTGATCGCCAGCGCACCGATCACGTCGGCGGACGAATCGAACACGGGCGCAGCCAAACCCGAGGCACTGTCCTCCCGCTCCCCCGCGGTGATGGCGTACCCGTCCGCCTTGGCCTGGTGGATCAGTTCGCGCAGCACCGCCGTGTCGGTGACGGTGCCCTCGGTCATCGGCTCAATGGGGCCGGCGAGGACCTGTTCGGTGAGGTCCGGGTTCCAGGCGAGCAGCACCCGGCCCGCCGATCCCGCGGGCAGGGGGACGATCTTCCCGACGTACATGTTGCGGCGCAGCGCGTGCTCGGTCTCCGCGATGGCCACGCACACGCGGTAGCCCTGCTCGACCCGGAAGAAGCTGGCGGTCTCGCCGGTGGCGTCGCGGATCTCCTTCAGTACCGGCGTGACGACAGCCAGGACGTCGAGTCCCTTGGTGGCTGTCGCGGCCCAGAACGCCATCTTCACGCCGATCCGGATCTGGTCGCCCGTGCGGTCGAGGAATTCCTGGGCCACCAGGTTGCTGACCAGCCGTTGGACCGTCGACGTCGGCAGACCCGTCGCCTGGTGGAGCTCACCCAGCGTCATCGACGGACGCGTCAGGCTGAAGGCATCGAGGATCTCCCTGATCTTGCTCAGCACCAGCAACGGTTGGTGCTTGGAGGTCAATTCGCCGTCTTCCGCTCGCATACCCTCGACGATAGTCGCCCTCACCAGCACGTGAGTGCCAACGGACGGCGGAACACACTTTGGCACTCACCTGGGGCGAATTGGGTGTCGCCACACGCGCGGGGATGTGGTAGTTATTGAAGATGCTCGAATTCGACTCGACGAAAGGCGCATGAGCGCCCACCGAGACACCTCTCCGACACAACGGTTCGGGGACTTCACCCGCGCGTTCGACGCGCTTCGCTCGCTCCCTTCACGATGCCGCGACCCGTCCACTCCCCACCGAACGCAGTTCGATCCCCTATTTGTGCTGCCCTACAACGACTTCGAGAAAGGAGGTACACATGAAGTTGGCTGAGGCACTGGCTGAACGCGGCGATCTGACGCGCCGGGTGGAGCACCTGAAGTCGCGCATCCTCACGAATGCACGACATCAAGAGGGCGAGTCGCCTGCCGAGGACGCCGCGGCGCTACTCGTCGAACTCGAGGAGGTCCTGGACCGCCTGGAGGTCCTCGTCCGAAGAATCAATCGGACGAATACCGCTGCGCCACTGGGCGACGCGACCATCACGGACGCACTGGCCCGCCGCGACATGCTGCGAATCCGGCACCGGGTGGTGTCCGCCGCCGCGGATGCCGCCTCCGGACGCGAGCAGGACCGATACGGCAGGCAACTCCGCTCCGAACTCGTCTTCGTCGCGGCATTGCCCGTCCGGGATCTCCGGCGGACGGCAGACGATCTCGCCCGGCAGATTCGGGAAATCGATCTGCAAGTGCAGAAGGAGAATTGGGAAGTCGAGTTGCTCGACTGAAGCAGGCTGGGTAGTAGGTAACCGTCTCGGAGGCGAGCACGCACCGCGGTCGGCGGCAATCCGGCCACTTCTCCTGCGCGGAGGGCAGCGCACCCCGGGCCCACCCGGATCACACTGCAGCCCTGCACACCGCACAGGTGACAGTGCACGACGCACAACTCATCACCGGGTGCTGATCCGAGACGGCGAGGGCGGGCAAGGGGCTACCCACACACGTGAGTGGCAGAGCGTGCCGAAGCACACTCTGCCACTCACGTCGGGATCAGCCGACCACGAGGTCCAACTCGTCGTCGGACACTCCGACCGCGATGCTGCCACCCTCGACGAGGACATCGTCGAGCAGCAGATCGGCGATCCGATCGTCGACGGCCCGCTGGATCGACCGGCGCAACGGACGCGCCCCGAACTCGGGCTGGTGTCCGTGCTCGGCAATCCAGTCCACCGCGGCCTCGCTGAACGAGATCTCGATGCCCTTGGACTGCAGCCGCTTCCGGCTGTCATCCAGCAGCAGGTCGGTGATCCGGTGCAGCTGAGCGGTGTCGAGCGTGCGGAAGATCACGATCTCGTCGATCCGGTTCAGGAACTCCGGACGCATCGACTCACGCAACCGGCCCATCACCCGATCCCGCAGCGGCTTCTCCGACGCCTCCGCGTCACCGGTGCTGAAGCCCAGCGCACCGGACTTGCTGGAGATGATGTCGGATCCCAGGTTGCTGGTCATGATCAGAACGGTGTTCTTGAAATCCACCGTCCTGCCCTGACCGTCCGTGAGCCGACCGTCGTCGAGCACCTGCAGCAGCGTGTTGAATACGTCCGGGTGCGCCTTCTCGATCTCGTCGAGCAGGATCACCGAATACGGGTTCCGGCGGACCTGCTCGGTGAGCTGTCCCGCCTCCCCGTATCCGACGTAGCCGGGAGGAGCACCGACGAGCCGGCTGACCGTGTGACGTTCACCGAACTCGCTCATGTCGAGTCGCAGCATCTTGTTCTCGTCACCGAACAGCGTGGCGGCCAGCGCCTTCGCGAGCTCCGTCTTGCCGACACCGGTCGGTCCGAGGAACAGGAAGCTGCCCACGGGTCGATCCGGATCGTTCATGCCGGTGCGGCTACGGCGCACCGCCCGGGCGATGGCCCGTACGGCGTCGTCCTGGCCGACGACACGACGATGCAGTTCGTCCTCGAGCCGGCGGAGGCGTTCCTTCTCCTCCTCGGTCATCTGGCTGGCCGGGATTCCGGTGGCCCGCGACACGACCTCGGCGATCTGCTCGGCAGTCACCTCGGGCGCGACGTCGGACGCACCGACCGCCTTCCCGTCGATCCGGGCCTGGACCTCCATGGCCTCGTCCCGCAGTCGCGAAGCCTTCTCGTACTGTTCGTCGGCGACGGCCTGCTCCTTGGCCTGTTCGAGTTCAGCGAGCTTCGCCCGCAGAGCCTCGACATCGACGCTCGGCATCCGTAGCCGCAACCGGGCTCCGGCCTGGTCGATCAGGTCGATCGCCTTGTCCGGCAGGAAGCGGTCACCGATGTAGCGGGCCGACAGCTCGACGGCCGCCGTGATCGCCTCGTCCGTGTAGCGGACGCCGTGGTGCTCCTCGTACCGGTCACGCAGACCGGACAGGATCGCCACCGCATCCGGGACACTCGGCTCCGCCACCGTCACCGGCTGGAAACGACGTTCGAGCGCAGGGTCCTTCTCGATGTGCTTGCGGTATTCGTCGAGCGTCGTCGCACCGACGATGTGCAGCTCACCGCGGGCGAGCTTCGGCTTGAGGATGTTGCCCGCATCCATCGCGCCGTCGGCGCCGCCACCGGCACCGGCGATGGAGTGGACCTCGTCGATGAAGACGATCAGCTCGTCCGAGTGGGCCGAGATCTCGTCGATCACCTTGTTCAGGCGTTCCTCGAAGTCGCCGCGGTACCGGGTGCCCGACACCATGCTGGACAGGTCGAGCTGGACGATGCGCTTTCCCGTCAGTCGGTCGGGCACCTCGCCGTCGACGATGCGCTGGGCCAGGCCCTCGACGACCGCCGTCTTGCCGACGCCGGCCTCACCGACCAGTACGGGGTTGTTCTTGGTGCGCCGCGACAGGATCTCGATGGTCTGCTCGATCTCGTCAGCGCGCCCGATCACCGGGTCGACTCCGCCGCCGCGTGCGCGTTCGGTGAGGTCGAAGCCGTACTGGTCGAGCGTGGGAGTCTCGGAGTTCGACGACTCCTCCACCGATCCACCCTGCACCGCGGTCTGCAGGCGCTCGGGGGTGATGCCCTCGGATGCGAGCAGGCGTCCGGCGGCGTGGTCCTGATCCGCGGCGAGCGCCAGGAAGAGGTGCTCGGGATCGATGTAGGTGGAACCGAGGGCGCGCGCGAGTTGGTGCGCCTCGAGCAGCGCCGTCTTCAGGGCGCCGCTCAGTGCGGGTGTTGCAAAGCCTGACGTGTCGCGGCTCTGGGGCAGACGCAGTTCGACGGCATCGGCGACGGCCGACGTGTCGGCGCCTGCGCGGCGCATCAGAGACGCGACGGGATCGTGTTCTGTCATGACGCGCAGAACGTGGAGTGCATCGAGTTCCGCATCGCCACGACCTGCGGCGAAGCGGGCAGCAGCAGCCATGAGCTCCTGGGTGGAGCGACTCATGAGCCGACTGATGTCGATGCGACCTGGGCCCTCCGGCCCGAAGAATGCTGGCATTCCTCAGCCTCCTATAAGTTGAGCGTTACTCACTCAACTAACGTGCCATGCCTGCGATCAATTCCCGACGGGGACGGATGTGAGCTCGATCACGAAGATCCGTGGTGGTTCCGACCCAGTCCAACGACGACAGGAACCCGGATCTTCCCGCTCACGGCAGGGCGCGTCCGAGAAAGTCGAGCACCCGGGTCGCCTGGTCGCCGGTGGGATCGAGATCGGGGCGGAAGTCGGCGACGCTGACGCCCACGAGTCGAGGTGACCGCGCAAGAGGCGCGACGACGTCGGCGAGTTGATCCCAGTCGAGGCCTCCCGGCTGGGGGTACGTCACCGCAGTGAGCGACTCGGGGTCGAGCACATCCAGGTCGAGGTGCAGCCAGACCCCGGTGCCTGTGCCGGCCAGCCATGCGGCAGCCTGCCGACCTGCAACGATGGGGTCACGCACGACGGTCGGCGCGTCGATGCGGCGCAGGTCGGATGGCAACCGGACCAGTTCGGCGGCGGACGCCGCGTCCAGGCCCTCGGTGCGATGACCGATCAGGACGGTGTCACCGGCGCTGACCATCGGGGGTGTCCCGGCCAGCGTGGTCAACGCCTCGGTGCCGACTCCGGTGAGTATCGCGAGCTCCATGTCCGCCGTCTCGCCCGTGTCCGAGGAGAGTCCGTCGAGATAATCCGGATGCCCGTCGACGAACCACAGTCCCGCCGAACCCAGGTGCCTGCGCAGCGCGGGAAAGATCCCGAGCAGGATGCTGCAATCGCCGCCGACCACCAGCGGTCGCCGCCGCGGCAGGTCCGTCATTGCGACCGCAAGATCGTCCGCCAACGCGTGCGCGGCCCGCACCGTCTCGGACAGTGCGATCACCCCCGTCGGTTCGTCCCGGTCGGTGCGATCGATCACGGTCGCGGCGTCGCCGACATCCCGGCCGACCATCGAAGACAGGCCGGCCTCCCGAAACGCGTGCGGCGCCGCTTGTTCGCCACGAGCCGAGCCGGAGCACTCCCACGGTGCGCCCAGCAGGAGCCAGCCGGCAGCGTCCATTCGGCCATGATCCACCAGGCCCTCCGCACCCGTGTGCCTTTTCGGTAGCGGGAACAACCGGAAAGGTGCACGGGCGCGAAGCGCCTAGTTCTACGCTGAACTGGTGGTGGCTCTCGTTCGAGCGGTCCGGCGGCTGGCTCTGGGACGCCCGCTGCGCAGTGACGACCTCGGGGAGCAGCTGCTGACCAAGCGTCTGGCGCTGCCGATCTTCGCCTCCGACCCTCTGTCGTCCGTGGCGTACGCGACGCAGGAGATCCTGCTGATCCTGTCCCTCGGCGGTCTCGCGTATTTCTATCTGACGCCGTATCTGGCGGTCGGGGTCGTCGTGCTTCTCGCCGTGGTCGCCCTGTCGTACCGCCAGGTGGTGTACGCCTACCCCAGCGGGGGCGGCTCGTACGAGGTGGCGACCAAGAACCTCGGTCCGTCCGCGGGTCTGACGGTGGCGTCGGCGCTGCTCATCGACTACGTCATGACGGTGGCGGTGTCGGTGTCGGCCGGCGTCGACAATCTCATCTCCGCCGTTCCCGCGCTGAACACGCACCGGGTGGCGCTGGCCGTGGCATTCGTCGTGCTGCTGACCGTGATGAACCTGCGCGGGATCCGGGAATCGGGGACCACCTTCGCCTTCCCGACATACGGGTTCATCGCCGGTGTGATGATCCTGATCGTGACGGGGTTCGTCCGCGTCGCGGCCGGCTCGACGCCCGTCGCCGAAAGTGCCGGGTACACCATCGAACCGGAGCTGTCCGGGCTGACCGGTCTGGCCCTCGTGTTCTTCGCGTTGCGCGCGTTCTCGTCGGGATGTACTGCACTGACGGGTGTCGAGGCGATCTCCAACGGAGTGCCCGCATTCCGTAAACCCAAGAGCGCCAACGCCGCGAAGACGCTCATGGCGATGGCGGCGACGGCCATCGTGATGTTCGCGGGAATCACCGCACTGGCCATCGTCACCAAGGTGCACGTCGCGGTGAACCCGTGCGATCTGATCGGGTTCGCCGGAAACTGCGAGACCGATCCACAGCGCACCGTCATCGCCCAGATCGCGGCGGCCGTGTTCGGCGGCACCACCAACTTCGGTTTCTTCTACGTCCAGGCCGCGACCGTGCTGATCCTCGTGCTCGCCGCGAACACCGCCTACAACGGTTTCCCGCTGCTCGCCTCGGTGCTCGGTCGCGACCGCTACCTCCCCGTCCAGCTCAACACCCGCGGCGACCGGCTGGCGTTCAGCAACGGCATCGTGCTCCTCGCCGTGACGGCCGGCGGATTGATCGTCCTGTTCGAGGCGTCCGTCACCCACCTCATCCAGCTGTACATCCTCGGCGTGTTCACCTCCTTCACCCTCAGCCAGGCGGGCATGGTCCGGCACTGGAACCGGGTGCTGGCAACCGAATCCGACTCCCGCGAACGTCGTCTCATCCACGGCCGGCGGGCCCTCAACGGCACCGGAGCCGTCCTCACCGGCACCGTCCTGATCATCGTCACGATCACGAAGTTCACCCAGGGCGCCTACCTCGTGGTCATCGCCATGCCGATCCTGTTCTTCCTGATGCGCGGGGTGCGGCGGCACTACGACCGGATCGCGGCTGTTCTCGTCGTCGACGAGGACAGCTTCACCCTCCCCTCCCAAGTGCACACCATCGTGCTGGTGTCCGTGCTCAACAAACCCACCGCCCGGGCCCTGGCCTACGCCCGCGCCACCCATCCGACGACGCTGGAGGCCGTCACCGTGCTGGGCGACAACACCGGAAAACTGCAGCGGGAGTGGGAGAAGTACGAGGTCCCGGTGCCGCTGAAGGTCCTCGAATCGCCCTACCGTGAAGTCACCCGGCCCATCGTGGGGTATGTGAAATCCGTCCGGAAGCGGATCCCGGACGGCGTCGTCACCATCTTCATCCCCGAGTACGTGGTCGGTCGCTGGTGGGAACACCTGCTGCACAACCAGAATGCGCTGCGCCTCAAAGGCAGGTTGCTGTTCACGTCCGGGGTGATGGTCACGAGCGTGCCGTGGCTGCTGGATTCGGCCACCCGGGTCGGGGCGCCGCTCGGCAAGCCCGCGCCGGGTGACATCCGGCGCGGCCTGCCCACCACTCCCGAGCTCAGCGGAAAGTCGACTTCAGGTACTCCGTGAGACCGTCGACCGCGACCGGACTCTGCCGGAACCCGAGGTAGCCGTCCGGGCGGACGACGAACGCGGCGGACCCCTCCGCGCCGTACGCGTGCGCGAACTCGCCGTCACGGTCCCGGACGAGGGGAAGCACTGTTTCCCCGACCTCGGCGGAAGGCGACGCGACGAGATACGTGTCGACGAGTCCCCGGGTCGCCGCGTGCACCGACGTCGCCGCGGCCTCGAGCAGTTCCAGCCCGCGCGCGTCGACCGATTCGTCGGCGTACAGCAGCAAGGTGTGGTTCCGTCCCGCGAGGAGTGTGAACAGCCTGATGGGAGACGCGACTGCGGCACGGGTCAGCCCGCGGGCGTCCGGCGCCCGGTTGCCGGGCGCGAGTGCCGCGTTCGACTCCGGTTGGGCGACGATCGGACTGTCCGCATAGTTGATGAGGAGTTGGGCCTCGCGCCGGATCACGTAGTCGGGATCCGACGACCCCGCCCCGATCCCCTCCCGGGCGCTGCGCACGGTGCGACCCACCACCTCCTCCCCGATGGGTCGCCGTTCGGCGTCGTAACTGTCCAGCAGATCGGGGGCCGCGGCACCGGACACGGCCAGCGCGACCTTCCACGCCAGGTTGTGCGCGTCCTGGATGCCGGTGTTCATGCCCTGCGCGCCGGTCGGCGGATGAATGTGTGCGGCGTCGCCCGCGACGAACACCCGCCCGCGCCCGTAGGAGTCGACGATGCGGTGGCTGATCCGGAAGATCGAGGACCAGCGGAGGTTCGACGCCCGCGTCGGCTCGGGCGACAGCCGATCGAGCACGGCCTGGATGTGGCTCAGCTCCGGTTTCGGTCCCGCTTCGAAACCGTGCGCGATCTTGTCGGCCGCCGGGGTGCCGGTGCCGGCGAGGTCGGGGGGCACCAGCATCGACATCCGGTAGCGGCGGCGCCCGGGCAGCGGAATGCACACGAGCAGATCATCGGTCTCGCCGTCCGTCTGATGCATCGACCGGATTCCGTAGCCGCGGGGCATCGACCAGTCGACTTCGACGTCGCCGAGCATGTACTGCTCGAGGAACGCACCGCCCTCGAAGGTGAGACCGAGGCCCTTGCGGACCACGCTGTGGGCGCCGTCGCAGCCGAAAAGGTACTGGGTTCGGACGGTTTCGTCGCCGTCCGCACCGGTGACCGTCGCGACGACGCCGTCGTCGTCCTGTTCGAATGCTGTCAGTTTGGTTCCTCGTTCGATCGTGGTGCCGAACGTGGCCAGGTAGTCGGTGAGGATGCGTTCGGTCTCGTACTGGGGCAGCCCGATGAATTCGAACGGGACGTCGGCGGGCAACGCCAACTCCAGACGGGCGACCTCGTCTCCGTTGACGTACACGATCTGCCCGCGCATCTGGATCGCCGCGTCCAGGATGTGCCGCAGCACACCCATGCTCTCGAACACCTCGAGGGTGCGGGGTTGGATCCCGACCGCCTTCGCGTACTGCGGTGGTTCGAGCAGGGGATCGATGATGCGGCAGGAGACACCTCGCCTGCGCAGTTCGATCGCCGCCGTCAGCCCCACGGGACCAGCTCCGACCACCAATACCTCGGGATGCACCACAAGACACCGCCTCGTCAGCAGGGACCGACCACCGACCAGTATGCGGGACCGTCGATGCACTTGACCGGCGTTCGGGCCAGACCCGGATCCGTCACGTTCGCGAGGTGTGGAGTCTCGGCCGGTGAACGGCTTCCCTGGCCACCAGTTCGATCGTCACGGCAACCGCACACGTCTGCGCGAGCAGCAGCCCGACGAGGACGAGGATCTGAACCGCCCCGGCCTGAACGGCGGAACCGCTTGCCAGCAGCACCCCGACGAACGCCCCCGGCAGGGTGACCAGCCCGACGGTCCGGGTCTGATCGAGTCCCGGGAGCAGCGCATCCGAGGCGGCAGACCGGACCACTTCCATGCGGGCATCCCGGACGCCGAGTCCGAGACTCAGCCCCGCCTCCACCTCACCCCACCGTTGTTCGACCGCATCGAGCGCGCGTCGCGCGGCAAGGGAGGTAGCCGTCATCGCACCACCGAGCACGATCCCGCCGACGGGAACGAGTGCGACACCTTCGAGCGGAACCACCCGGCTGACCAGCATCAACGGCAAGACGACTCCCACACCCGCCGCGAGCGACAGCGCCAGCCACGCGGCGGACCGCCCCGCTTTCGCGCGGCGAGCGGACGTTCCCACCGCCGCCGCGAACATCACCACGAGGACGAGGATCGACGACCACAGATGCGCGAGAGCCGCAGCCAGGATCAGGGACACCGCGGCGAGCTGGGCAGCACCTCGAATTGCCGCGGCAGGCACGACGAGTGGGCTGCCGAGGTGGGTGACGCGGTAGACCACGGCCGCGCACACGACCATCACGGTGCACAGCACAGCCAGTCCGACACCGGGATTCGCCAAGGACGTACTCACCCCGCTCAGTGTTCCTCACTTCCGGGCCGCGGGGATACCGAGAGTGACCGTTATCCCGACGAACCCTGGGCGGCGCGTGCGACCATGGAGAAGTCGACGCTCTACGCCCGATGACGCTGACCGGAGGCCGTGGCGATGGACGACCGGGCGAACACAGCGCACCCGCGGGTCGTGGTCGAGACCGACCACGGCCGGGCGAGCTACGGCGCGGGCAAGGCCGTCCGCATCGGCCGGGATCCGCAAATGGAGATCACGATCGTCGATCCCGTGGTGTCGCGCGAGCATGCACGGCTCACCTGGGACAAGGGATGGCAGCTCGTCGACTCCGACAGCAAGAACGGGATCTTCGTCGACGGGGAGCGCAGAGAAAAGGTTCCCGTCACGAACCCCGTCCTCGTCCGGCTGGGCGACGCGGCCGAGGGGCCGGTCGTGCGGATCTCGGTCGAAGATCCGGACGCGACGCGACAGGACGTGGGCGGTCGATGGGACGAGTCGACGATCGAGGTGGGGGCCTCGAGCGCCCCGCCCCCGACACCGCACGCGGCGGTCCCGACGGGATCGCTCACGGTGGGACGGTCACCCGACAACGACATCGTCGTCCGGGACGTGCTTGCCTCACGCCACCACGCGATCGTCCACAACGTGCCGTCCGGCCTCGAGATCGACGACCTGGGGAGCGTCAACGGCACGTTCGTCGGCGGCGCCCGGGTGTCGCGAGCGCAGCTGACCGAAGGTGACGTCGTCACGATCGGCAACACCGATCTCATCGTGAAGGAGGCCCGGCTCGTTCCGCGGCAGGCGGTGACTCCGACCGCGGGCGGGCTGCGGGTGGACGGCGTGGGGCTCACCATCGAGGGCGGGCGGCGGCTGCTCGAGGACGTCACGTTCAGGGCCCAGCCGGGGAGTCTCACCGCGGTGATCGGCCCCTCCGGCGCGGGAAAGACCACGGTGGCCACCATCATCTCCGGTTCGGAACGCCCCACCGAAGGTGTGGTCGAGTTCGAGGGACGCAGTGTGCACGCCGAATACCAGGTGCTCCGCTCCCGCATCGGGATGGTTCCCCAGGACGACGTCGTGCACCGGCAGCTGACCATCCGGCAGGCGCTCGGCTACGCCGCCGAGCTGAGGCTGCCGCCGGACACCACCCGGGCCGACCGTGAAGAGGTGATCGCGACGGTCCTCGACGAACTGCAATTGTCCGAACACGCCGACACGAGGGTCGACCGGCTGTCCGGCGGACAACGCAAACGCGCGTCCGTCGCAATGGAGTTGCTCACCGGCCCGTCCCTGCTCATCCTCGACGAACCGACCTCGGGTCTCGACCCCGCGCTCGACCGGCAGATCATGGCGACGTTGCGCCGCCTCGCCGATTCGGGCCGCGTCATCGTCATCGTCACGCATTCGCTGTCGTATCTCGAGATGTGCGATCAGGTGCTGCTCCTCGCACCGGGCGGCAAGACCGCCTACGTGGGCCCGCCGGACCGGGTCGGGGCCGCGCTGGGCAGCACCGACTGGGCCGACATCTTCGCCCGCGTCGTGGCCGACCCCGACGGAGCGTTCGCCGAGTACCGCGCCACCCGCCCCGCCGTGGAGGTGCCACCACCGAGCCCGCCCGGACCTCTCGGCAGTCCCGCGCACACGTCGCGGCGCAAGCAGCTGAGTACCGTCGTCCGCCGCCAGGCGCGGCTGATCCGAGCCGACCGGGGCTACCTGATCTTCCTGTCCCTTCTGCCGTTCGTGCTCGGCGGCCTGGCCGTGCTCGTGCCCGGCGACACCGGGTTCGGTCCGTCGGGCCTCGACGAATCCGGCGAACTCACCCAGATCCTGGTCGTGCTGATCCTCGGCGCCGCGTTCATGGGTTGCTCACTGACCATCCGCGATCTGGTCGGCGAGCGCATGATCTATCAACGCGAACGTGCCGCCGGGCTGCTGCCGTCCGCCTACTTGACGGCGAAGATCGTCGTATTCTGCGCCGCCGCGATCGTGCAGTCGGTGATCATGGTGCTGATCGTCTTCGTGGGCAAGGGTTTTCCGGGCCGGGGCAGCGTGATTCCCTCCGGTTCCGTCGAATTGATCGTGGACATCGCCGTCACCACCTGCTCGTGCGTCCTGGTCGGATTGGCGTTGTCGTCGGTGGCCCGCTCGAACGAGCAGGTGATGCCGATGCTGGTGGTCACGATCATGGTGCAGCTGGTGATGTGCGGAGGTTTGATCACGATCACCGGACGCGCCGTGCTCGAACAGGTGTCGTGGCTCTTCCCGTCCCGCTGGGGATTCGCGGCCGCCGCCTCGACGGTGGACCTGCGCACGAACGCCACGGGCACCGAGCCCGATACGCTCTGGCAGCACGCCCCATCGTGGTGGCTGCTCAACATCGCCATGCTGGTGCTCATCAGTTGCGTGCTCGCGGTCGTCACCTACAGCCGGCTCCGGCTGCGCCGTCCCCGCCGGCGCTGATCCGGCTGGTGCAAGTGTCTACTCGTCGCCTCCACCCTCCGGTGCCCCGACGTCGAAGACACTCATCAGCTGTGACAAGGTGCGGTAATAGCCGACCAGGACCACGAGTTCGAGCAGTGCCGAGTGACCGAGGCGGGCTTCGAATCGACGGAACTCCTCGTCTCCGAGGGTGTTGGCGCCCTCGAGCATATGCCGGCAGACGAGGTACGCAGCCTGTTCGGTGGCGTCTTCGGAACCGAACTCGCCACTCCGAAGTGCCGTCAGCTCTTCGTCGCTCAGCCCGACGGCGCGTCCGACCCGTTCGTGCGCGTAGCGTTCGAATTCGCACTCCGTTGCGGCCGCGACCGCGAGTATCGCGATTTCTCTGATCCGGGCGGTCATCGCCGTCCGATACCGCACCGCACTCCCGAGTTCCTGCAGCGCAGAGCCGAGTCCGGGCACGTGCAGCATCAACCCGAACGGCCCGTTGAGCCTGCCCTGGTCGTCGTGAAGCGCGAACAGCTGGTGCCCCTGTGCGCGCGGGCCCGTCACGATGCTGTCGTACAACGCCTTCTGCTCGACGTCCAGCTCGGCGGGAGTCAGGGACGCGATCCGTGAATCTGTCATGGAATTACCATCTTTCAACGATGTCGGCCCGGGGAGGCGCGATGACGAGACAGAGTATGCCGCGCCGGGGCCTGTTGTCCTCCGCCGACACCGAATATCACCCCGAACTGAAGCTATTCGCCCGATGGATTCCCTCCATATAGAACTGCCGATTCCCGAATACTCCCTGATCCGCCACCCTTGAGCCACGGGCCACATCGCCGAGTGGACCCGCGACCAGGCGAAGAGGTGACGTCAACGTGAGAACCCCGGTCGGGCAGCCCGCCCGATACGAGATCCAATCCTGCCCCGACATCGAGTTCGGGCGTCCCGGCGGGCACGTCCTCCGAGTCGATCTGACTCTGCCGATCGACGTTGCCGCCCCCGCCGTCGTCCTCTACCTGCACGGCGGTGGTTGGATGATCGGGTCGCGCAAGAGTCATGCCGCGCGGGCGGAGCGGCTCGCGCGGCACGGATTTGCCGTCGCGAGCATCGACTACCGCCCCTCCACCGCGGCTCCCCTCCCCGCCCAGATCATCGACATCGCGACCGCGCTCGAGTGGCTGAAAGGTCCCGGGCAAGCCTTCGGGGTCGACGCGACTCGTGTCGCTCTCTGGGGAGCGTCGGCGGGCGCCCATCTCGCGCTTCTGGCCACCACCGGTGCAGCGATCCCTCGGGCACCGCACGATCTGCCCGGTCCACCCGTGCAGGCCGTTGTCGGCTACTTCGGATGTTACGACCTCACCTCCCGGGGCGACCTCGACCGTCCGGACGCGGGCTCGCCGATACCGCACGAGATCCTCGAGCAGGACTGGCCGGCGGGGGTCCCCGCACCGCCGTCGTCTCGCTACCTGAGGGCCCGGTTGCTGGGGGGCGACGAGTCGACGGTGAGCGATCGTGAACTCGCCGCCATCAGCCCATTTGCGAAGGCACACGACATCCACGCGCCGGTCTTCCTGCTCCACGGAACACGCGACTCGGTCACGTCGGTGCAACAGAGCCGGCGGATGGCACAGGAACTTCGACGCCGCGGGGAGACGGTGCGCCTGCACCTGCTCGAGGGTGCCAATCACGAGGACCCCGCGTTCGACACGGAGGCCACGATCGCCGAAGTCGCCGCCTTCCTGCACGAACACCTGGAACGGTCCTGCCACACACCCTCACTTCCCGCCATGCCGTACAACAAGGAGATTGATTCGAAATGACCGCTCGAGTAGTAGTCGTCGGTGGCGGACCGTCAGGTCTGACGGTCGCAACCGAACTGGCCCGGGCCGGGGTGGACGTCGTCGTCCTCGAACGTCGAACACAGCCGGTGCAGTCGCGGGCCGGGACCATTCTGCCGAGAGTTCTCGAGCTACTCGATTCCCGGGGCCTTGCGCAGACGTTCATCGACAGGGCCGCGACCATTCGCTCCAACCCACTGATTCCCGTTCATATCTGGGCCGGGATGCAACCCGTGGAATGGCGCCACCTCGAATCGAGGTTCGGGTTTCGGCTGGTTCTTCCCCAGAATCACACCGAGGAACTGTTGCTCGAGGAAGCGCTCCGTCTCGGAGTCGTCGTCAAGCACGGCGTGACTGTCGAATCCGTCGTCCAGCAGTCCACCGCCGTGACCGTGACCGCGGCGGCCGAGGACGGACCCGTGAGCCTGTCGGCCGACTATCTGGTGGGCGCCGACGGTGGGCGAAGTGTCGTGCGGTCGCAGCTCGGTCTCGGTTTCGAGGGACACGGGCCGACATTCACCGGAATCGTGGCAGATCTGAGAATGGACAGGCCCTGGCCCGAAGCACGGCGGATGATCGACAACGACAAGGGCTGGGTCACCTCGTTTCCCTTCGGCGAGAACGAGTCCATCACCCGGTTCAACATCGTGCATGCCGAGCGCAGGCACGCCCCGGCGGCGGAGCCGGTAACGGCCGACGAGGTCCGCCGATGCCTCACCGACGTTCTGGAGAAGGACCTGCCGTTCGACGATCTGGTGTGGGCGTCTCGTTTCACCGATTCGCTCAGAATCGCAACGAAGTTCCAGCAGGGTCGAGTATTCCTCGTCGGTGAATCGGCCCGCATCCACTATCCTGCCAGCGGCGTCGGGATGAACTTCTGCATCCAGGACGCGTTCAACCTCGGTTGGAAACTCGCCGCGGTCATCAACGAACACGCAGGGCCGGCGCTCCTGGCAACCTATGAGGCCGAACGCCGCCCGGTGGCGGAGGCGCTGCTGAGAAGTGTCGCAGCGCAGTGTTCGGTCCAGTTCGACTTCACGCCGGAGGGGGTGGCGTTCAAGCGGATGTTCGAGCGCGAACTGTTGCCCATTCCGGAGGTCAATCGTCGAATCGGACTCGAACTCAACGGGCTGTCCTTTCCCTACCCTGCTGATTCGCGCCAGCATCCGATGGTCGGATACCGCTGTCCTGATCTGGATCTCGTCACCGGGAGCGGTCCGACGAGGATGGGTGAGATGCTGCGCGACCACGCTCTCGTCCTCATCGACGCCACCGGGGCGGGCACCTACGCGGACCTCGCCCTGCAGGGCGCGCCGGTCCGCGCACACAGCGGCCACATCGTTCTCGCACCCAGCGGACTCGAAGACGTCAAGAGCCTGCTGGTCAGGCCCGACGGGTACATCGCCTGGGCCTGCGCCGACGCCCCCGCGCGGGAGGATGCCCAGCTGGCGATCAAGCGGTGTCTCGCCGTCGAATGAGGTGTCCGGGAGGGTCGCATCGGGTGTATCCGAGGCGACCCTCCCACGCCGAGGTCGGCACTCAGGCGAGTGACTTGGCGAGTTGCGCTCTGAGCCAGCGGTGTTCGGGATCCGCGTTGTACATCGGGTGCCACCACAGCGCATGGTTCAGTGGGGCGAGAGTCAAGGGGAAGTCGACCGGCCGAATTCCCATTCCACCGCTCATCCGGGCCGCCAATCGCTCCGGCAGAAGGGCGATACGATCGGTGTGGGCGACGAAATACGGTAGGGCCAGATAGTTTTCGCCGACAACCTGCACGTACGGTTCGACTCCCTGCGCCCTGACCTGATGCAGCGGTGTCGTCGCGGCATGGGGATGCGTCTGAAACACAGCCCACGGGTACTCGGTGAGCTGGTCCAACCGTATTGCGTCCCCGACGTGCTCGTTGTCCTCGGCCACCACGCAGACCCACCGGTCGGAGAAGAGGTCGACCGAGGGCAGGTCGCTGACGAAGCCACGGGGCACGACCAGGGCATCGGCGGTGCGGAGACTGTCCGATGCACGATCGACGATCTCCGGTCGCAACTGCACGAAGTTGATGCGCAGGTGCGGAGCCTGCGACAGCAGGTCGCGGGTGATGGTGTCTCCGACAGCGGCGAGCATGTAGTCGGACATGATCAGGGTGAACTCGCGGCTGGACCGTTCGATCTCGATGCCCGGCTCGGCGTCGAGCACTCGATCGACTGCCGAGATCGCCACCGTCGTGCGCTCGACCAGGCTGCGGGCGAGCGGCGTGAGTTGATACGCGTTGCCCACCCGAGCGAGCAGCGGGTCGCCGAAGTACCTCCGAAGCCGCGCGAGCGCGGCACTCATCGCCGGTTGGCTCAGACCGACTTCAATCGCCGCTCGGCTCACGCTTCGCTCGCGCAGGAGCGCGTCCAAGGACACGATGAGGTTGAGGTCCAGCTTGGCGCGATGGCCGGAGATCCGCTGTATCGAGCTCATGGATACAAACTATAAGCGACCCGGCATTCCCAAATAACCGCGGGAAAATGAGACTGAGGGCAGTCAATCTGCCTCTCTCCGAACAGGACACTCATGGACCCGAGTCATGCCCGACCACACCGCACACTCCTCCGGGGAGCAACGGTCGTCAGCGTCGATCCGGCGATCGGAAACTTCGACCGGGCCGACATCCTGATCAGCGACGATCTGATCGCAGAAATCGACTCGCGGATCGACGTCGGACCGGACGTCGAGGTCGTCGACGTCGACGGAATGATCGCGCTCCCCGGATTCGTCGACACTCACCGCCACACCTGGCAGAGCGTCATGCGGCACGGATACGCCGAACTCGACCCCCTCCGATACTTCGACGACATGCTCAGGGGAATCGGCGCGGCGTACGAACCCGAGGACGTCAGGGTCGGAAACCTCCTCGGCGCGGTTTCGGCGCTGAGCGCCGGGACGACCACCCTCCTCGATTGGTCCCACATCCAGAATTCAGCCGAGCATTCCGACGCTGCGGTCACCGGTCTGCGTGAGGCCGGCATCCGTGCCGTCTTCGGTCACGGATGGCCGCTGCTCGACGACGGGCGGTGGACCGAGAACAGCACGCTCACCCATCCGGCCGACATCGAACGGCTGCAAAAGGAGCACTTCTCCGACCCGGGCGGACTCGTGACGTTGGCGATGGCGGCCCGGGGCCCCGAGATGGCGGCGCCCGGGGTGTGGCAGGCCGACCTCGCCCTCGCGCGTGACCTGGGCATCCGCACGTCGGTGCATGCCGGTGCGTACGCGCACAACGAACCGGTCCACGCCGTGGCGCAGTACGGCGAGGCGGGTCTGCTCGCCGACGACCTGACATTCGTGCACTGCTGCCGCTCCTCCGACGCCGAACTCGAGATGATCGCCGAGACAGGTGCAACCGTGTCGATCGGCGTGCACTGCGAGCTCAACTCGCAAGGCATCGGCGACATCCCCCTCGACCGCATGCTCGCCGCCGGCGTACGACCGAGCCTCAGCGGGGACACCGAAACCAAATGCAGCGGAGACATGTTCACGCAGATGCGAATGCTCTTCGGCCACCACCGGTCGTGGATGGGGGGTGGTCACAGCTCCGTCGCGGCCGATCAAGCGCAGCTGCTCCTGCACGATGTGCTCGCTTTCGCCACCATCGAGGGGGCGAGAGCGATCGGGCAGGGCGATCGCATCGGCTCACTCACTCCCGGTAAGCAGGCCGACATCATCCTGGTGCGTGCAACGGACCTGAATGTGGCGCCCGTGCTCGATCCGGTGGCGTCCGCGGTTCTCGCCGCTCACGAGGGCAATGTCGATTCGGTGCTTGTCGGGGGACGATTCGTCAAACGCGCCGGAGCGATGCTCGGGTGTGACCCGTCCACTCTCGTGAACTCGGCGGCGGCATCACAGCGACGGATTCTGGGGAGACGCGCCGCCCGATTGCACTCGCATGGGCGGGACACCCCTCCGAACAGGACGTATTCGCCATACGAATTCCCTCCATCACGAGTTACCGCTTCCCGGATAACCCGAGAACAGGAACAGTGATGGTCATCACCACCGCAACAAAGGAGCAAGGCATTGACCATGTCACGCGGGGACGAATTCCGGCGCGGGTGGCCGACTCTGTCAGCGGCCGCCGTGGGTGTCGGCACCGGGGTCTCCGGGCTCGCCATCTACTCGGCGGGTCTGTTCACCAGCGATCTCGGTAGGGAGATCGGCCTCAGCGCTGCGATGTACGGGCTGTCCATCACCTTGCTGACCTTCGGGATGGCACTCGCCGCCCCCGTCGTCGGGTACGCCGTCGACAAGTTCGGAGTCAAGGTGCCGACGATTGCCGGAGCACTGTGTCTGGCAACCGGATTCGCCGCACTGGGAACGGTCGTGCACTCCGTGCCGGCCTACATGACAGCGATGGCGTTGATCGGATTCTTCGGTGCGAGTTCCGGACCGATTGCCTTCACCCGAGCAGTGAGCAGCTGGTTCGACCGCGCCAGAGGCCTCGCACTCGGCATCACGATGATGGGAATGGGACTCTCCGGCGCCATCATTCCGGTCGCCATCGGCCGCGTCATCGAACTCGAAGGATGGCGACTCGGCTACCTCACGTTGGCCTGCATCGCGCTTGCCGGAACCCTCCCCACCCTCTTCCTCCTGAAGGTCGCACCCCGAAGCAGAAGTACGCAGGGCACGCCCGGCCGGCCGGCCGACGACGGCGACGACTTCGCCACCATCCGCAGGAACCCCCTCTACTGGCGACTGATTCTCACCTTCGGTCTGATGTCGGTCGCCTTCACCGGCCTCGTCCCGTACCTCGTCCCCATGCTTCGGCAGTACGGGATGAGCGTCGGCGGCGCGGCATCGATCGCTTCGATCATGGGACTCGCGGTCATTCTGAGCCGACTGGTGATCGGACTGCTCATCGACATCCTCCGGCCGACCGCGGTCGCAGCCTCGCTCTGCCTTCTGTGCGCCACCGGCGTCGTGCTGTTCGCAGTCGGCGGAGTCGGATTCGCCCCCGTCCTGGCCTTTACGCTGGGATGCATGCTCGGAGCCGAGCTGGATATGGTGGGCTACTTCACCTCCCGGTACTTCGGACTCGCCGCCTTCGGAAAGGCCTATGCGGGCCCCTACATGGCGTTCGTCCTCGGCGGCGGCATCGCGCCCTTGTGGGTCGGTGCCGTGGTGGACCGAACAGGAAGCTACACCGCAGTCCTCTACGTCGTCGCGGCGCTGACGGTGCTGTGCGCCGTGGCCTTCGTTGCCCTGCCGTCCCCGCGGGGACCGAGGCGGGTCACTCCCGACCCTTCCGAAACGAAGCCCACACCCGCCTCCGTCAACGCAGACCTCTGACCACACACAACAGATAACGCTCCAGGAGAACCTCGTTTCATGCGTATCGCCAACATCGACAACCGTGCAGCCCTTGTCATCGGAGAAGAGGGTTCCGAGCGAGGCGTCGACATCGCCCACGCCTCCCACGGCCGGTTCGAACCCGAACTGCCCGGCGTCTACCAGGCGTGGGCCGACATCACCGGATGGGCGGCCCAACAGGATCTTTCCGCCTTCGCCGACGAGAGCTTCCCGATCGACCGGTCCCTCCTCCGGGCACCGTCGCCGGCTCCCCGGCAGGTGTTCGCCGTCGGCCTGAACTACCACGCGCACGCCGCCGAATCCGGATTCGAATCCCCCACCCACCTGCCGCCGGTGTTCACCAAGTACGCCTCCAGCTTCACCGGCCCCGACACCGACGTCGTGATTCCCGCCGGCGGCAACGTCGACTGGGAGATCGAACTCGTCGCCGTCATCGGCCGCGAAACCAGCGGAATCGACGAGGCCGACGCCTGGTCCCACGTCGCCGGCCTGACCGCCGGCCAGGACATCTCCGAACGGATCACCCAGACCCGCGGTCCCGCACCGCAATTCGGCCTCGGCAAGTCCTACGCCGGGTTCTCCCCACAAGGCCCCTGGCTGGTCACCCCGGACGAGTTCACCAATCCCGACGACCTCGAACTCGGCTGCACCATCGACGGCGAACAAGTGCAGAAAGGCCGCACCCGGGACCTGATCTTCCCCGTCCCGACGCTGATCGCCGCCCTCTCCCGCACCGTCACCCTCTACCCGGGAGACGTGATCTTCACCGGCACCCCCGCCGGCGTCGGTGTCGGCCGCAACCCGCAGCGGTTCCTGCAGGCCGGCGAGAAACTCGACAGCTGGATCGACGGCATCGGTCAGCTGCACCAGCGGTTCGTCGCCCACCCCGACGCGAAGTAGAGGACGCGATCATGCCACTGCACGGACTGGGCAAGATCACCCTCGGCGTCCCCAACGTCGACGACACCATCGCCTACTACACCGATTTCGGTCTCGGGCACCGCGGGGGCGGGGTGTTCGCCACCCGCAACGGCGGCGACCAACTCGAGATCGTCCACGCGCCCACGCGTCGACTGGTCGAGTTGACGGTCGCCGCCGACGACCCCGACGACATCGCCGCGATCACGGGGCGGCTGAGCGGGCTCGGTGTGGCGATCGACCGGAACGGCACGTCCGTCGGTGCCGTCGAACCGGTCACCGGCACCCGGGTGCGGGTCGCAATCCGGCCCCGGATCGTGATCGAGCCCGCGGTGTTGCCGACGCCGTACAACGGTCCGGGCCGGATCGACCGCTGGGGCCGGGCCCCGTTCCTGACCCGCGCCGAGCCGGTGCGTCCCCGCAAGCTCGGGCACGCGGTGATCGGGTCCACCGACCTCGAGACGACGATGAAGTTCTTCACCGACGGTCTCGGATTCAAGGTCAGCGACTACATGGGCGACAAGGCGGCGTTCCTGCGCTGCTCGGTCGAGCATCACAACGTGCTCGTCATGTCCGCACCGGTGAACTTCATGCATCACTCCAGTTGGCAGGTCGACGACATCGACGAGGTCGGGCGCGGCGCCCACGCGATGCTCGACGGCAACCCCGAACGCCACATCTGGGGTCTCGGCCGGCACTATGCCGGCGCGAACTTCTTCTGGTACCTCAAGGACCCGGCCGGGAACTTCTCGGAGTACTACTCCGACATGGACACCGTCCCCGAAGACGAACTCTGGAGCCCGGAAGTGCTGCACGGACTCCATGGCCTCTACGCCTGGGGGCCGCCGCCGCCCCCGTCGTTCCTCGAACCGGACGACCTCGCCGCCCTCATGACCGGGGCACACTGCAGCACGGGGTGACGAGCGGTCTCGGAATTCGGTGCCCTCAGATCAGTTCGACGACGGTCCCCAGGTCGTGCACGTGCTCGGTGTCCGACGGCCCGGGGGCCGGCGCGATGTCGCCGCGTGCCGTGTGTGCCATCGATCGTGCCTCGCCCGCGGCGAAGGCAACCGGTACAGCCACGACGACGGACAGGAGGGCAGCTCCCGCGTCGAACGCCAAGCGCGCGACACCGAAAGCACAGTTCGCCGATTCTCGGATCGTCATCGTCCGCCTTCCTTCATCCCAGTCCACAGGACGTAGCGGACCACTCCTTTTGACTTAACAATTACCCGTTCGACGTTACGAGGGGCCTGCACTACTCGCGAGTACCAAACCGACCAGATCGAATGATTTCGTCGCCGGCCGTCGAATCCGGCGACGGAGGCAGCGAAAGACAGGCACGTCTCCAGGTAATTCGGCCGGTGCACCCAGACCGCGCGAGGGCCACTCTGTAAGCAGCGACACCACACCGAGTGCACTGGAGTAACGACGGCATGGACCCACACACCGGGAACCACGGATATCAGCTGGTTCACACCTTCCGCCCGCCTCCGGTGCGGCCAGGGCGCCAGGCACTGCACGCCGCCGCATCCAGAATCGGAATCCCGTGCACCCTCGGCGCCGGTGACCACCGCGCCTTCGACAGCTCCGGTCTCGTCCAATGGGCCTACAAGCAGGCCGGCATACCGGTTCCGCGCACCACCTACGAGCAACTCCGACACGGGACCGCCGTGGACGCGAGCGACCTGCAGCCCGGTGACGTCGTCCTCTTCTACGGGGGCGGCCACGCGGGGATCTACGCAGGAAACGATATGGTTGTCCACGCACCCGCTCCGGGACGCCCGGTCACGCGAGTAGCCATGAGCTCCATGTCATTTCACGCAGCGCGCCGGTACTGACGGCCGAGCAGACCCCAGCCGACCCCGACAGCGCGACCGGAGGCGCCGACCACCCGCGGAACCGTGGCTCAGTGAGCGGCGTTGTACGCTTCCTCGATCTCGGCAGGAATACGTCCACGCGTGGACAACTCGTACCCCTGCGACGTCGCCCATTCCCGAATTTCCTTCGCCTGGCTACGCCCCTGCGACGGTGCCACTGCAGGAGTCGGCCGACGCTTCCTTCCACCGACCCGAGTTGCATGTTCGATGTAGTAGTCGAGAGTCTTGTGGAATTCTTTGGCGTTCTTGACCTTCAGATCGATCTCGTAGTCGACGCCGTCGACAGAGAACGGAATGGTCTCCCCCTTACCGTTCTTGATCGGAGTTCCGTCGATGTCGTCGATGCGTTCGACAACAACTTTGCGCGCCACAGTTCCACTCCTTCATCGTCGATAACCCGGGGAACACTACGTCGAAGTATTGTTCACCTGCCAATCCCCGACGGAGTTTTCGAACTGCAAACCCCGGGTCCGCCTGATTGGAGCACCCCGCTGTCGGGGTATTCGTCGGACATGACACCGAAGGACGCATCCGGACCGAAGACCACGACCACCGACAGCGGCGCCCCGGGCGCGGACAAGGATGTGATGTCCGATCCGGCCGAGGACGACAAGAGTTCGGGCGCCGACTGGAGCGGCGAAGGTGGCGCGACCCCTGAGGGGCCCGCCACCGACACCGACACCGAGGACTAGGTCACCAGGGGATCTGCCCGAGGACCACACCGATCACCAGCATCGACAGCGACACCAGTGCGGCGCGCCACAGCACCTTCTTGTGATGGTCGGCCAGCGGGACACCCGCCAGGGTCACGAGCAGGAGGATGGCCGGGACGAGGGGGCTCTGCATGTGGAACGTCTGGCCGGTGATGGATGCGCGGGCCATCTCGACCGGCTCGATGCCGTACGTGGCCGCCGTCTCGGCGAGCACGGGCATGATGCCGAAGTAGAAGGCGTCGTTGCTCATGAAGAACGTGAACGGCAGGCTCAGGATGCCCGTGATGACGGCCAGGTGCGGTCCGAGCGACGCCGGGATGATCTCGAGCAGCCACTGCGCCATGGCCTCGACCATTCCGGTGCCCTGGAACACGCCGGTGAGCACGGCCGCGGCGAACACCATCGCGACCACGGAGACGATGCTCGACGAGTGGCGGGTGATCGCTTCCTGCTGTTCCTTGACCCGCGGGAAGTTCACCGTCAGCGCGATCGATGCGGCCACCATGAACAGGACCGGGATCGGCAGCACGTCCATCACGAGCACGACGAGGAGCGCCACGGTCACGAGCGCGTTGAACCACAGCAGCTTCGGCCGCAGCGTTGGCCGCTCGGGATCGAGACCGTCGACGAAGCCCTGGCCGTCGTCCGATCCGGCGTCGCCGGAGCCGCCCCCGGTTCGGGGTGTGTCACCGTTGCCCCCGGATCCGGTCGCGGACCGGCGGAGGCCGGAGCCTGCGGAGACGAGGAGGCGTTCGTCGGTGAGTTCGAGCGTGCCGATGCGGCGGCGTTCGCTGTAGCCCAGCTGCACGGCGAACAGCAGCACGACGAGCAGTCCGACCACCAGCGACGGGATCATCGGGACGAACACGTCCGACGGCGAGATTCCCAGCGCGGCGGCGGCCCGGACCGTCGGCCCACCCCAGGGGACGATGTTCATCGCGCCGTTCGCCAGGCCGGCGACCACCGTGAGGACCACGGGGCTGACCTTCAGCTTCATGTACAGCGGCAGCAGTGCGGACGTCACGATGATGAATGTCGTGGATCCGTCACCGTCCAGCGACACCACCATCGCGAGCACCGCGGTGCCGACGACGAGCCGCATGGGGTCGTTGCGGACGAGCCGGAGGATGAGTTTCACCAGCGGGTCGAACAGGCCGACGTCGATCATGATTCCGAAGAAGATGATCGCGAAGAACAGCAACGCGGCTGTCGGTGCCAGCGCCTTGATCCCGTCGGTGATCATGTCGCCGACGCCGAGGCCCGCCCCGGCCGCGATCCCGAAGGCGACCGGGACCGCGATCAACCCGACCACGGGAGTGGCCCGTTTGGACATGATCAAGAACATGAACACGGCCACCATCAGAAAGCCGAGTGCTACCAGCATTGCCACTCCTCGTCCGAACTCGCGTCGTGGTGTGATCGCGATAACCGCCAGTGTCGGGGGGAGGGACGCTCACAGTCACTGTTGCGTACTTAGAGAAGGTTGTGTTCTTTGTGGTGGCAACTACGGGCGACCCCGGAGATGGTCGCGCAGAGTCTCTGTCTCATACTCCGCGCGGAACAGCCCCCGCTTCTGCAGGACGGGGATCACCTCGTCGACGAAGTCGGCGAGGCCATTCGGGTAGAGCGGCGGCATCAGGTTGAAGCCGTCGGCCCCGCCGCTGCGGAACCACACCTCGATCTCGTCGGCGATCGATTCCGGGGTTCCGATCATGGTGCAGTGTCCGCCGCCTGCCGCCAGCGTGCCCAGCAGCGACCGCACGGTGGGACGGTCCTTCTCGATGATGCGGAGGATCGTGTCGTACCGGCCCTGCGGCCCGGTGAACTCCGACAGCGGCGGCAGCGCGGGAACGGGTGCGTCCAAGTCCCAGGCACTGCAGTCCTGCTGGACGAACATCGACAACTGCGCCAGCGACTGTTCGACGGGCAGGAGCGCGTCGAGTTCCGCCTTCTTCCGCCGGGCCTCCCCGCTGGTCGAGCCGACATAGGTCACGAGACCGGGCATCACGACCACCGCGTCGGCGTCGCGGCCGGCCGTGCGGATGCGCCGCTTCACGTCGGTGTAGTAGCTCTGTGCGGCCGAGAGGTCGTAGGCGACGGCGTAGATGCCCTCGGCGCACCGGGCGGCCAGGTCGCGGCCCTGATCGGACGCGCCCGCCTGGAACAGCACGGGACGACCCTGCGGTGAGTGCGGCACGTTCAGCGGACCGTCCACGAGGAAGTGCTTTCCCCGATGCTCGACCGGCTTCACCTTGGCCGGGTCCGCGAAGATGCCCTCCCGGTCGAGCACGAGCGCATCGGGCTCCCACGAATCCCACAGAGCGAGTGCCACATCGACGAATTCCGCGGCGCGCGAATAGCGCTCGTCGTGGGGAGGCATCTCCTCGAGTCCGTGATTGCGCGCCTCCGCGTCGAACATGGACGTCACCACGTTCCAGCCGACGCGGCCGCCGCTGATGTGGTCGAGCGACGCCAGCATCCGGGCGGCGTGGAACGGTGTGTAGAACGTGGTGGACACCGTCGTCACCAGTCCGACCCGCTCCGTCGCCCGCGCCATCGCGGACAGCGCGGTGAGCGGTTCGAGGAACCACATGCCTCCGGACGCGGGGTCGCGCACCGAATGCCCGTCCGCGAAGAACACCGCATCGAGGCAGCCCCGCTCCGCGGTCTGCGCCAACTCCTCGTAGTAGGTGATGTCGCAGAGTCGCTCGACCTGGGACGACGGGTGCCGCCACGCGGCGCCGTGGTGCCCGCAGCTGTAGAGGAACGCGTTGAAGTGCAGTTGCCGGGCGTCGCTCATGTCAGTCCTTGACCAGTCCGCCGTCGACGACGAGGTTCTGGCCGGTCACCGCACGCGACCACGGGGACGCGAAGAACAGCACCGCGTCGGCGAACTCGTCGGGGGTGGTGACCCGCTGCAGCGGGGTGCTCGCCGCGATGAGGTCGAACACCTCGTCGGGAGTGGCAGCGCTCGCGTCGGTGGTGCGGAGCAGCCCGCCCGAGACCATGTTGACGGTGATGCCGTCGGGACCGAGGTCGGAGGCGAGCGTGCGGGTCAGCGACAGCGCCGCCGCCTTGGCTGCCGTGTAGTCGTGGTACGGGACGACCGGGTTCTGGAACAGGTTGGTGCCGATGTTCACGATCCGGCCGAACCCGAGCGAACGCATGCCCGGCAGCGCGGCCTGCGTCGTGTGCAGTGTCGCCTTCACGCTGCCACGCAGCTGCGCGTCGAAGGCATCCCACGTGATGACGTCCGCCTTGTCGCGGGCGTCGCCGTTGAAGGAGAAGTCGGCGAGCGCGTTGTTGATCACCGTGGTCACCGGGGAGCCGAAGTGCTCCTCCGCCGCGGAGAACAGCGCCGCCACCTGTCCGGCATCGGTGACGTCGCCCCGGAGCGCGACCGCACGGTCCGCGCCCAGGGAGGCCGCGAGTTCCTCGGCCGCCTCCCGGCTGCTCCGGTAGTTCACGATCACCCGCGCGTCCTGCGCCGCGAACGACCGCACGATGGCGGCGCCGAGGCCCCGTCCACCGCCGGTCACCAGGACGATCTGCTTGTCGAGCTGCATGCTGTCACCTTCCGTTCGGTCGGCGACGAGATATCGGATGAGCGCATACGGCCGTCTCCGCGACATCCCTTCGCCGGCATTACCCAGTTCAGGTTCGACGGGTGTGTTCTCAGCCGTCCGGCTCGTCGCCGGGCAGCACCCCGTGTCACTGGCCAACAGTGTAAGCGCAATCACCGTTTTTGATTCTTGGTTGTGCACAACCTAGTTGTGTGCAACTATTCGGTGGTGACCGACAACCTCGCCCTCGACCGCCAGGTGTGCTTCGCGCTGTACTCGGCTTCCCGGGCGATGACGGCGAGATACCGGTCGATGCTCGACTCGCTGGGAGTGACCTACCCGCAGTACCTCGTGCTGCTGGTTCTCTGGGAACAGGACGGTCGCGGAGTACGTGAGATCTGCGACGCCCTCGACCTCGACACCGGCACGCTGTCGCCACTGCTCAAGCGGCTCGAAACCCTGGGCCTGGTCGAACGCAGGCGCTCGTCCGCCGACGAGCGCCGCGTCGGGATCCACCTCACCGAGAAGGGTGCGGGCCTCCGCGCCGCCGCGGAGGCCATCCCCGCGGAACTCGCCCAGTCGACGGGAATGGACATCGACGAACTCGTCGCCCTCCGAAACACCCTGTCGCGGCTCACCGAATCGCTCCACAGCGTCAACACCCCTACAGGAGAGAAGTAACCATGAAGATCGTCTACACAGCCGAAGCCCTCGCCACCGGAGAAGGACGCAACGGCCACGCCCGCACATCCGACGGCCGGCTCGACCTGAACCTCGCGATCCCCACGGAGATGGGTGGGTCCGGCGACGGCACCAACCCCGAGCAGCTGTTCGCCGCCGGATACGCGGCATGCTTCCACTCCGCACTCCAGCTGGTCGGCCGTCAGGCAAAGGCGAACGTCGCCGACTCGGCCGTCGGCGCCCGCGTCGGCATCGGCCCGACGGACGGCGGCGGATTCGGTCTCGCCGTCACCCTCGAGGTCTCCCTCCCCCACCTGCCCCGCGCCGAGGCGCTCGAACTGACCGAGAAGGCACACCAGGTGTGCCCCTACTCCAACGCCACCCGCGGCAACATCGACGTCACCCTCGAGGTCACCGAAGACTGAGAAATCCTGACGGGCGTCGGGTCACCCGAACTTGAACTCGACGCCCGTCAGGTCCTCCGACAGGGACCACAGCGCCCGCGCGGTGTGCTCGTCCCGCGACTTCTTGTTGGAGCCCACCACTTTCGGGTGGCCACGCTGCTCGAACAGGCCGTCCGGCCCGATGTAGCTGCCGCCGATCACGTCGGGAGCGGTGGCCGCGTACAGCATCGGCAGCGCCCCCATGTCCGCCGACTGCGCGAAGATCCGGTTGCCGACGGCCATCAGCTTGTCCTGCACCGACTCGGTGTGGGCCTGCAGATTGGTCGACGCGTAACCGGGGTGCGCGGCCACGGCTTTGACGGGTGACCCCGCCGCGGACAGCCTGCGCTGCAATTCGTATGTGAACAGCAGATTCGCGAGTTTCGACTGCCCGTACGCGCTCCACCGGTTGTACTTGCGGCGTTCCCAATTGAGGTCGTCGAGGTGAATCGTTCCCGCCTGATGTGCGGCACTCGACATCGTGGCGACCCGATCGGTGATCTTGTCGAGCAGCAGGCCGGTCAACGCGAAGTGCCCGAGATGATTTGTGCCGATCTGCATTTCGAATCCATCGGCGGTCTTGCGCTGCGGAACCGCCATCACGCCGGCGTTGTTCACGAGCACGTCGACGGAATCGACGCCGGCCGCGAACTCGCGCACCGAGGCGAGGTCGGACAGATCGAGGCGGCGCACCTCGGCGTTGTCACCGATCGACCGTGCGACGACCTCTCCCTTGTGGGTATTGCGGCAAGCCAGTACGACGTGCGCCCCCGCCTTGCCCAGAGCCCGCGCGGCCACCTCCCCCAGACCGCTGTTGGCGCCCGTCACGACGAACGTGCGGCCGCTCTGATCGACGATGTCCGAAGCTGTCCACTTGGTCATGACGTCAACCCTACGGATCTCGGGACGTGTCGTGAACCCGTCACCACGCCTGCGCTCCGACCAGCGGAAGATTCAGAAAACTCGGCCGATCCGGGGACAACGCGACGTGCTGCGGCTTCAGTTGACTGTCGGCCAGTATCGGTCCGAGCGGCAGATACCGGGGGACGCTGCCGGCGTACACGTCGACGCGCAGCCGGTGCCCCGGTTCGAGGACCGCGTCGGTGGGAACGAAGTTGATGTCCACCGGCGTCACTTCACCCGGAACCAGCGGCTGACGGGCCTCCACCGTCAGATAGTGGTGCGGTTCGGTGTAGTCACCGTTCGCCGACCTGGTGCTCTTCGAATCGTCCACGGCCCGCATGGAAGCGGTGAGAGCGCCGTTGGTGAGCGGAGTCGACGTTCCGTCCGGTGCGACGTCGTTCAGCGTCACCGCCCAGAATCCGTCCGGGGCGTCCAGCACGGTTTCGAGGTGCAGATTGACCGGGCCCGACAGCTCGGTCGGCTGAGCGACGGGCGCACTGGTGAACGTCAGGCCCTCGGCCTCGTTGAACCGGGAGTCCTTGCTGCACACCGACCCGAAGACGACGGCAGCGCCTGCGGTGCCCTGTGCACCGTCGCGGGAACAGAGCCCGCGAAGTCCGGGTGCGACGGTGAGCTGTGCCGCGTCGCCGGGTTTCGCCGACACCAGGCTGCCGTCGTGGGCGGCGTGCCCGGCGGTGCCGCTGGGGGCGCCCGACAGGTACATCCGCTGGTAGTCGACACCGGCCCGCGGGAACTGATCGGTGGTGGTCCAGCCGTTGCCCTGCTGATACAGCGTGACCGGGCCGTACTCGTCGATGCCGTTGTCGATGCCCTTCAGCCACTTGTCGAACCAGGCGCGTTCGAGGACGTCGAGTCGCGGTGGCGCACCCTGCTCACCGAAGCCGCCGCCGAACGAGATGTGGTAGGCGTCGCTCATGATCAGCTGCTTCTCACCGGCAGGCAGCGGGATGTCGTTGTAGACGCGCGGCTCGCTGTTCGCGAAGATGTCGTGCCACGCGCCGTAGAGCATCGTCGGCACCTGAATGTTCGCGGCCTGCGCCTTCCGCTCCTCGTAGAACTCGCCGTCCTGCGCCACCCGCAGCGTGCCGGGGTCGAGACCGTTGATGTCCGGCGCGGTCATGGCCTCGATGAGTGCGGGGAACAGCGTCAGCGGATCCCGCAACCGATCCTGCAGCCACTGCTGATCGAAGCGGCCCTGCGCGAGAGCCTGGACGTCGGGAACGAACTTGAGACCGTTGACCAGCGACAGCCACAGCGGCATGAAGCCCACGCCGAGACCGCCGCCCGTTCCGACGATGTCGCGGAGCAGATCGTTGCCCGGTTCGGTCGGGAAGATCGCCTTCAGCGCCGGCGGCTGATGCCCCGCGGCCTGCAACGAATTGATCCCCGAGTAGGACACCCCCGCCATGCCGACCTTGCCGTCCGACCATCCCTGCTTGCTCATCCAGTCGATGATCTCGACGGAGTCCTGCTGCTCGAGCGGACCGAGCGCCTGCCATTCACCCTGCGAGAAGCCGGTGCCCCGCGCATCGACCACCACCTGGGTGTATCCGTTCCGGACGAGGTCGCGGTTGATGCCGAACACGCGCATTCCGCCGCCGGTGAGCACCTTCGCCGCTTCACCGACGCCGTCGAACGGGGTTCCGGCGAGGTCGAAGGAGTTCACCAGGTCGACGACGGTGTCCTCGAGCCCGGGCGCCGCGAACACGGAATCGACGAGATTGCCGACCAGCTTCGTGTACGGCGTGACATTGAGGACCGACGGCATCTTGGTGTCGATCGGTGTGCCGGAGGCGTCCGCGGGGCGATAGACGTTGGCCTTCAGCACCGTTCCGTCACTCATGGTGATCGGGACGTCCCAGTCGATCGCGATCACCGGGTACTCGGGCGGCGCGTCGACCGCGGCGTTCCACGCCGCCCCGGCCGCCCCGCCCGTCGGATCCGCCGACGCCGTCACCGTGGGCACCACCGCGAGCCCCACCCCCACCGCCAGAGCGACTGCCACCGCACCCGGTCGAAACGCCCATCGACGCACGATCACTACGAACCCCCGTGAAATCCTCCGATGACGCGCCTCAGCGACCAGTCAGGGTGGTCCGCGTCACAAACTTACCGGATAGTAACCATGAGTCCCCTCGCGGTCAACGGCGGATTTCCGCAGCCTGTCGACTACCGTGACGGGGTGCCCGACGCCCCACTTCCCGTCCGTGACGGCCTCAACCCGACGCGGCTGAGGATGCCGGACGACGGCTCGTGGCCCACCGTGCTCGAGTACCTCGTCGCACGTTTTCCGCACGACGAGACCCGCCTTCGCGAGAAGGTGGCCACTTCGGAAGTCGTCGACGAGCGCGGGCAGCCGATCACCGAGGCCACCCCGTTCGCACCCCGCAGATTCGTGTACCTGTACCGGGATCCGCCGGTCGAGAAGCGGGTGCCGTTCGAGATCGAGATCCTCCACCGCGACGAGGACCTCCTCGTCGTGGACAAACCCCACTTCCTGGCCAGCACCCCGCGCGGCGCGTACATCGCCGAGTCGGCGCTGGTCCGGTTGCGCCGAGACCTCGACCTCCCGGAACTGACACCCGCGCACCGGCTCGACCGGTTGACCGCCGGGGTGCTGATCTTCACGGTGCGTCGGGAGGTCCGGCGCGACTACCAGTCGCTGTTCGATCAGCGCCGGGTGGTCAAGGAGTACGAGGCGGTCGCCCGTCACGACCCCGACCTTCCGCTCCCCGTCACCGTCCGCAGTCGAATCGTCAAGGAGCGGGGCGTCCTGAAGGCCTACGAGGTGGACGGTCCCGCCAACAGCGAGAGCCGCATCGAACTCCTCGAGGTCCACGGCGACGCGGCCCGGTACCGACTGCTGCCGCACACCGGCAAGACGCACCAGTTGCGGTTGCACATGAGTTCGCTCGGCATCCCGATCCACGGCGACAACTTCTATCCCGACTTCTACGACGTTGCCGCCGACGACTATTCGACGCCGCTTCGGCTGCTGGCCCGGTCCGTCGAGTTCGTCGACCCCTATTCCGGCGTCACGCGACGCTTCGCGAGTGTCCGGAGCCTCGACTGGCCGAGCTGACCTCGCATTCTTTCCCTCCACCCGGGCAGGCGGAAAGATGGTGACATGAGTACCGCGACGTCCGTCTCCGAAGTGGAACGCAAGTACGAAGCGTCATCCGATCAGCAACTCCCGGCACTCTCGGGACTTCCGGGTGTCGATGGTGAACCGCGACGCGACACCGTCCAGCTGTCCGCCCTGTATTACGACACCGGCGAACTCCTGCTACTCCGCGCCGGAATCACCCTCCGCCGCCGGGAAGGCGGCGACGATGCCGGCTGGCACCTGAAGATCCCGGCAGGCGCGGATGAGCGGACCGAGCTGCAGCTGGCACCGGACGCCGAGCACCCCGAGACGGAGGTGCCCCGGGAATTCACGGAACTGCTCACGGCCGTCACCCGCGGCGCCGCACTGAACCCGGTCGCGCTCATCAGCACCGACCGCGAGCGGCAGCGGCTCGTGGACGCGGCGGGAACGACGCTCGCCGAGGTCGTCTCGGACGTCGTGATCGCTGCCGTCCCCGAGACGGGGACCGGATCCGAGGAGCGGGTGTGGCGCGAGATCGAGGTCGAACTCGCGGCCGGCGACCGAAACCTGTTCGACGCCATCGACTCCCGGCTGACTGATGCTGGAATCACCCGGTCGGACGCGCCGTCGAAGCTGCGGCGGGCGCTCGGCGACGCGGTGACCGGCACCCCGCGCCCCGCGCGCAGAAAGAAGGGCTCCGCTCCGCGGACGCTGCTGCTGGAGTATCTGGCGGCGCAGAAGGATTCTCTCGTGGCGGCCGACCTCGGCGTGCGGCGCGACCTCGAGGAGTCCGTCCACGACCTCCGGGTCTCGGCCCGGCGCATTCGGAGTGTCCTCCAGGTGTACGGGCCCAGCCTGCGCGATCAGGAAACCGTCGACGAGTTGATCGTCGAACTCCGCTGGGTCGGTCAGGCCCTCAGCTCGGCGCGGGACACCGAGGTGCAGTGGAGCCGGCTCGTCGATCGGCTGGGCGGCGCCGAGGAAGTACCCGACCGCGAGGTCGTGCGGGCGCGCCTCGACGAATACTTCTCGGGGCGTGCCGCGACGGCCCGGCCCGCGGCACTTGCCGCCCTGAACTCCCAGCGCTACCTCGACCTGCTCGCCGGGCTCGACACGTTCCTCGCCGCCGTCGAGGCGTCCGGGGGCTCGAGCCCGTCGAAGAAGTCCGTCGCGAAGTCCCTGCGCGCGTTGTCGAAGTCCGTCCACCGGCGCGTGCGGAAGGCGGCGGCCGCGACCACCCGGGCCGAGCGCGACGAGCTGACGCACCGAGCGCGCAAGCGCGCCAAACGAATGCGCTACGCAATCGAGTCGACGCGGTCGCTGGCGCCGAAGGCCTCCGACCGCGCGCAGACGAGGTTCAAGGGATTTCAGGACGTACTCGGCGAGTACCAGGACGCGGTCGTCGCACGGGACCACATCCTCGCGATGGTCGCGGAGGATCAGCACTCCGCCGAGTCGAGCCTGGGCCTCGGAATGCTGCTGCAGCGTGAGCTCGATCGCGGTGACGCACTGGCAGTCGAAGTGAAACCGGAGTGGAAGAGCGCGAAGAAGGTGGCCCGAAAAGTCTGGAAGTAGGGCACAGTCGGGGAGTACCCAACAGCGTGAGCGAAGGGAGCCAGACGTGAGCACACCCGCCAGTCATTCCGTCGTCGTCGGCCTGGACGGATCCGACGCCTCCACCGCCGCCGCCCTGTGGGGCGCCGCAGTCGCGTCGAAGTGGGGTGCCACGCTGTCGCTCGTGCACGCGCTGCCGCAGGACGGCCCGTTGTACAGTCCCGCCGCGATCATGCTGGAATCGCAGTTCCTCAGTCAGCTGCGCGAGGACGGCGAGGCCATCATCGGGACGGCGAAGAGGCTGCTGGGACCGAAATTCCCGGGTCTCGACATCGAGACGACCATCAGTCCCGGTCCGGCGGGCACCGCACTGCTCGAGGCCGCCGACTGGGCCCGGTTGATCGTGCTCGGATCCACGGGAACGGGAGCGATCCGTTCTGTGCTGCTCGGCTCGACCGCGCTGCACGTGGCCAACCGCGCACCCTGCCCGGTGATCGTTCTGCGGGGTGAGGTCACCACACCGGACCAGCGCCCGGTGGTGGTCGGGGTCGACGGAAGCGACCTCAGCCGCGACGCGGTGGCCCACGCGTTCGAGTTCGCGTCGTTTTTCGACGCGCCGCTGAGCGCCGTCCACACGTGGCAGGGCTCCCCGACACTCGGCGCGGGCGGCACCGGCATGCTCGTCGACTGGGACGCCGTCAAGCAGGAAGAGGAGGCACTGCTCTCCGAGGGCCTCGCGGGTGAGTCGGAACGATACCCGGACGTGTCGGTGACCAGGGTGGCCGAGCAGGGCGCCGCAGCCGACGTCATCCTGCGGCATGCGGGGGACGCCCAGCTGATCGTCGTCGGCAGCCACGGCCGAGGACCGTTGCTCGGCGCGCTGATGGGCTCCACGAGCCAGAATCTGCTCCACCACGCGACGTGTCCGGTCATGATCTGCCGGAGCGAGTGACGGTCGTCCGGCTAGACGATGCTCGTCCCCACCAGCTGGCCGATTCCGTACGTGACGATCATCGCGAGTGCCCCGCCCAGCACGACACGGAGCACTGCGCGGGTGCGCTGTGCGCCGCCGAGAGCGGCGCTGACGGTGCCCGTGAGGGCCAGCGCGACCAGCACCGCGACGAATGCCACCGGAATGCGCAGGTGCACGGGCGGTAGGAGGATCGCCAGCAGCGGGACGAGCGCGCCGAGTGTGAAGGACAGCGCCGAGGATCCCGCGGCCTGCCAGGGGTTGGTCAGGTCGTCCGGGTCGATGCCCAATTCCACGTCCACGTGGGCGGCGAACGCATCGTGATCGGTGAGTTCGCGCGCGACCGTCCGGGCGGTCTCGTCGCTCAGCCCCTTGGCCTCGTACATCGCGACGAGTTCCTCGAACTCGGCACCGGGGGTTTCGGCGAGTTCGCGGCGTTCCTTCGACAACAGCGCGCGTTCGGTGTCGCGCTGGGTGCTCACCGAGACGTATTCGCCCAGGGCCATCGACACCGCCCCGGCTGCGAGACCCGCGAATCCGGCAGTGAAGATCGCCGACCGCTCGGTGGTGGCCGCGGCCACCCCGACCACCAAGCCTGCGGTCGACACGATGCCGTCATTGGCACCGAGAACACCGGCCCGCAACCAGTTGAGGCGGCTCGCCAGACTGGGTGCGTGCGGCTCGTCGGGATGCCGCGAGGGCTCGGCCCGCTCGGCGTTCGCTGCTGACATGCGTTCAGGCTAAGGCGAAAAGACCTGGTGGGATAGCCAGGCTAGGCTGCGCTCGGCCGCGGTGGGTCGTTCCCCGCACACCGAAACCAAGCAGTTGCTAGGTTAGGGGCGCTCGTTCCTCACACGCTTGGAGTTCCTCATGGCGACACCCGCCACCAGCACCCCCCGACGTCGCTGCGCCGCACTGGTGACGGGCGGCACCGGCGGCATCGGCTCCGCCATCGCACGTCAACTCGCGACCCTCGGCCACGACGTGGCCATCACCTACCGATCCAATGCCGATGTCGCCTCGGACCTCGTCGGCGAACTGGAAGGCCGGGGCGTCGCCGCGCAGGCGTTCTCCGCCGACCTCACCGACCAGTCCCGCGTCGCGAGTGTCGTGAAGCAGACCGTCGAACACTTCGGCAGCCTCGGCGTCCTCGTTCACGCCGCGGGACCGCACATTCCGATGATCCACCTGTCCGACGTCGCTCCCCGGGACTACGCCGAGCACCTCGAACAGGAGGCCGTCGCCTTCTTCACCGTCGTCAAGGCCGCCCTGCCCGCACTCAGGGAGGCGTCCGGTTCCGTCGTCGCGGTCACGACCGCGGCCACCAGCCGGTTCCCGGTGCGCGACGGACTGTCGCCGGGAACCAAGGGCGCGATCGAACAGCTGGTCAAGGGATTCGCCGCCGAGGAGGGCCGCTACGGCGTCCGCTTCAACTCGGTGGGCCCGGGCATGCTCACCGACGGCATGGCCGAGCGGCTGATCAACTCCGAAGAACTCGACCAGCGCGCACTCGACGCCGCCATGAGCCGGATACCGCTACGCCGGTTCGGCACCGCCGCCGACATCGCCGAGGCGGTCTGTTTCCTCGCGAGCGACCGGGCCGGGTTCGTCACCGGGCAGAAGCTCGACGTCGACGGCGGATACACGGTGTGATCAGCGGCCATGTGTAATGGACGGGTATGACTGACGCCGACGACACCCGCCCGACGCCCCGCAGGCGTCGTGTCGAATGGGTGATCGGCGGCCTGCTCGTCGTCGTGCTCGCGGTGGAGATCATCCTCATCTGGCCGGACCTCTCGGAGAGCGTCCAGAACCTCGGCGACCTCGAATGGGGATGGGTGGCCGCGGCGGTCGTGGCGTCGCTCGCGTCGATGTCGAGTTTCGCCCGGGTCCAGCGCTGCCTGCTGGGGGTCGCGGACGTGCACGTCAGACAGCGGCAGTCCCTCGCGGTGACGTTCGCCTCCAATTCGATGAGCGTGACGCTGCCGGGCGGCCCGGTTCTGGCGACGACGTTCACGTACCGGCAGACGCGCCTCTGGGGTGCCTCACCGGTGGTCGCGACGTGGCAACTGGTGATGGCCGGCGTCCTCCAGGCGATCGGGCTGGCGCTCGTCGGACTGGCGGGCGCGCTGCTCGTCGGGGCCAAGACCAACCCGTTCTCGCTGATCTTCACGTTCGGCGGCCTGTGCGCCTTCCTCGTCGTGGCTCAGTACGCCGCATCACGGCCCGACGCCCTCGAAGGTGTCGGCATCACCGCGCTGCGCGGATTCAACGCGCTTCGAAAGAAGCCACCGCTGACCGGTGTTCGCCAGTGGAAGCACATCGTGAACCAGATGAGCGCCGTCCGGATGGATCGCCGCGACACGGCCCGCGCGTTCGGGTGGTCGCTGTTCAACTGGATCGCCGACGCCTCGTGCCTCGCCTTCGCGTGCTACGCGGTCGGCGCCCATCCCGGGTTCGCCGGACTCGCCGTCGCGTACGCGGCGGGCAACGCCGCGGGTTCGGCCATCCCGCTCCTGCCCGCCGGGCTCGGTGTGATGGACGCCGTGCTCGTCCCCGCTCTGACCGCCAGCGGAATGACCGGCGCCGAGGCGGTGTCCGCGATCGTCGTCTACCGGCTGGTCAGCTTCCTGCTCATGGCCGCCATCGGCTGGATCGTCTTCGCGGCACGCTTCCGGGGTGCGCAACAGCAGGGCGACGAGGGCCCGGACCTCGAACCGCTGTGGCGTCGCGGCACGTGAATACGTCCCGCTGAGAGAGAAACCCGGGCCGGGACGGCCGACGACGGTTCTACGGTCGAGCCGTGACGGAACCGGAAACACGTGAAAAGCAGGTAGTCGTCGTCACCGGCGCGGCCTCGGGAATCGGTGCGGGGATAGCCCGGCACGCGCACGCCCGCGGTATGGCCGTGATCCTCGCCGACATCGACACGACCGCACTGGACCGTCTGGCCGCGGACCTGGGCGGAGCCGCCCTCACGTGCGCGACCGACGTCGCGGACTCCGGGTCCGTCCACGCCCTGGCCGATCTCGCGTACGACTCCTTCGGCCGGGTGGACCTGCTCTTCAACAACGCGGGAATCATGCGCGCCGGATTCCTCTGGCAACTCGGCGAATCCGACTGGGACGCCGCCCTCGGTGTCAACGTCACGGGTGTCGTCAACGGGATCCGGGCGTTCGTTCCGCGCATGATCGACCAGGGCGGCGGACGCGTCGTCAACACGGCGTCGGTCGGCGGATTCGCGCCCGGGCCGATGATGTCGCCGTACAGCGCATCGAAGTTCGCGGTCGTCGCGATCACCGAGTGCCTGCAGATGGAGCTGAGCATGGTGGGCGCGCCGGTGTCCGCGAGCGTGCTCGCGCCGGGGCCCGTCATCACGTCCGTCTTCGACAACCCGTTCGGGGCGGTCTCCCATCCGGCCGTCGACCGGATGGTCGCGCAGATGCGCGAACTGCTCGGCAGCGACGGTCTCGACGCCGACACGTTCGCCGAGTTGGTCTTCGCAGGCATCGACCGGGGCGACTTCTGGATCGCACCGCAGGGCGAGCACCTCGACGCCATGGTGCGCCAGCACACCGCCACCATCCTCGAGCGGCGAGAACCGGTGATCCGGCAGTCGTTTCGCTGAGCGGGGCACGTCGAGATCGTCCCGCCGAGTGGGACATTCGGCGGACAGCGACCGTTAGTTCTGCTACCTTTTGCCGAACCAAGCACTTGCTTGCTTTCCGTGACGTCAAAGGGGCGCCCATGCGAATTCGATCCTCAGCTCTCACTGCGGCGCTCGCCGTGACCGCGCTCGCGCTCACCGGCTGTTCCGGCGCGGGCGCAGACGACGCCGACGCCGCCGGCGGCCCGTACCGGGTGCTCGTGACCGGCGGAATCAGCGGGCAGGGCGCGCTCGCCGCGAATGCTCAGACGTCCGTGCTCGCAGCGAAGGCAAGCGCCGAGGCGGTGAACAGGGCCGGCGGCGTCGGTGGACGCCAAGTGGAGATCACCGTCGTCGACGACGCGGGCGACGCCACCACTGCCGTGTCCAAGCTGCGAGAGGCCATCGCGTCGGGAAAGAAGCCCGACCTCTTTCTCAACTCGGGCCCGTCGACCATCACCACCGCGACCCTGCCGATCCTCGCGCAGAACAAGATCCTCTCGTTCAACATCGGGCCCACCGAGGATTCGGCGAATCCGGAGAAATACCCGCTCAACTTCGACCTCGCGTCGGGACCGGCCGAAAACGCCGAGACCATCGCGCGATACATCAAGGGCAAGGGATATCAGTCCGTCGGCGTCGTCCACGGGAGCAGCGCCTACGGTGAAGTGTTCGGGCAGGCGATGGAAGACGCGCTGAGCGGTGAAAGTGTGAGTAGCACCGGATCCGAGGAGTACGACACCGCAGCACTCGACATGACTGCGCAGCTGCAATCGCTGAAGAACCGAGGCACGCAGGCGCTCGTCGTGGACGCCTACGGGGCACCACTGGGGTATCTACTCGCGAGCCTTCAGCGGCTCGACTGGAACATTCCGCTCGTCGGAAACACCTCGGTCGCGGGAACGTCGCTGGTCTCGAAGGCTGCACCGGAAGGTGTGCTCGGCACTCCGGCAACGGCGAATCTGGTCATGCACGTCCTCTCGAGCACCGTCCACGACGCTGACGACACCGCGGTCAACACCATGGTCGACAACATGAAGGCCATGGGCGACATCCCGTCGACGCTGATCCTCGCCGACAACTACGACGCACTGCCCCTCGTCGTGGCTGCCGCGAACAAAGCCGGAACCTCGTCCGATCCCGAAGCCCTCGCCGATGCGCTCGAGAACCAGGAAGTCCTCGACAGCGCCGAGACCGCGTTCTCCCCGTCCTATCACTTCTCGGCGGACTCGCACGCGTCGAAACCCGGAGACGAAGCGTACAAGTTCGTGCCTCCGAGCCCACTCCTCAACGGCCAGTACGGAAACCCGAGCGCGTGACACTCGACCACAGGAGATCCCGGTGACCATAGTTTGGTCTGGCCTCGCGCTGGGGGCGGTCTACACGCTCGTAGCGATCGGCTACAACATCGTCTTCATCTCGTCCCACACGTTCAACTTCGCTCAGGCCCAGCTGATGATGGTCGGAACCTTCGTCGCCTACACCGGACTGGTCACCTTGAAGTTGCCGATCCTCGTCGTGGCGGTGACCGCGACGGTCACGGTGACGATCCTGGCCGGTATCGAGGAGATCATTGCAGTCCGGCCCGTCCGTGATCACCAGAATCAGCTCGTCACCACGCTCGGCGCCGCGACGCTGATCAACGGTGCGACGCAGCTCATCTGGGGAAGCGAACCGCTCACCGTCCCGTTCTTCGGTTCGAACGGTCCGATCACGGTCCTCGGCGGCCGCACGTATCCGGTCGAGATCGTGCTGCTGGTTCTGGCGATCGTGCTGGTGGTCGTCCTCGGCCGGGCCGGGACACGGACAATGACAGGTCTCGCCCTCCTGGGCATCTCCGAGGATCGCGAAGCCGCCCTCCTGCGCGGTGTCAACGTCCGGGCGCTCGCTCTCGGTGCGTTCGCCTTTTCCGGCGCGCTCGCCGGATTCCTCGGGCTCTTCGTCGGTCCCAAGACGTTTGCGGTGGCCACGCTGGGTTCGGCGCTGGCCATCAAGGGCTTCGTCGCATTGGCGATCGGCGGGTTCGGCTCGCTCCCCGGCGCATTGGTCGGTGGTCTGACCGTCGGTCTCGTCGAGTCGTTCGCGGCGCTCGAGTTGGGTAGCCAGTACAGCAACATCGCGGTCTTCGTGGTCCTCATCGCGATCCTCATGGTGCGTCCGGCCGGACTGTTCGGCCGGGTGCGGGAACGGGTGGTGTAGACAATGTCCCTGTGGCGCCTGATTCGATCGGCTCCGAGTTGGCTCTTCCCACTCGCCGTCGGCCTCCTCGTGCTGTTCCTGCCGGAGTTCGGTCTCGATTTCGCGGTGTCCCGCCAGGTGCAACTCGCCTGCATCCTCGCGCTGGTCGTCAGCGGACTCAACCTCAGTCTCGGCTATGCGGGTGAACTCGCGCTCGGCCAGGCCGCGATGTACGCGGCCGGGGCATACACCGCAGGGCTCATGTCGATCGCCGGTTACACGGATATCGTGCTGCAGTTGATCGCCTCGGGTCTGGTCGCGCTCGCGGTGGGTATCGTCACCGGAATTCCCGGATTGCGGCTCGGGAGTTGGTCATTGGCGATGACCTCGTTCTTCCTCGTCCTCCTCGTCCCGGACGTCATCGCCGTATTCGGGGACGCCACCGGCGGCCGGAACGGACTCAGCGGGATCGAACCGGCAACCCTGTTCGGGGAAGTAGTGGACGGCGACCGGTTCTACACGGTCGTCGTCATCGTCGCGATCCTCTGGTTCGCGGTCATGCGCAACCTGGTGGTCTCCCGGCACGGCATCGCGTTCCGCACACTGAAACAGAGCCCGGTCCTGGCGTCCTCGGTGGGCATCTCGGTGTTCCGGATGAAACTTCTCGGTTACGCGATCGGCGCATTCCCCGCCGGCCTCGCAGGCGCATTGTTCGCGAACATCGACATGTATGTATCACCCGAGGCGTTCGGATTCACCTTCGCCACAGCAGTTCTGGCGGCGTGCATCCTCGGCGGCGCGACGAGCGTCTACGGTGCGGCGGTCGGGGCAGCGATCATGCAACTCGGCCCGAACCAATCGTCCGAGTTCCAGCAGTACGCCCTGGTCTTCTACGGTGGGTTCCTGATTCTCGGCGGCGTCCTCCTCAGTGGTGGCCTCGCGAAAGTCGCCAAGCAGGCCGCGGCACGGCTGGACCGGGCAGCGGGCCTGACCGGCAGCAGAACAGGAACCCGCCCCAGGCCCGCGAACCGATCCGCGATGGACCCGATGTCGGGTCAGACGCTCGTGGTCGACGGCATCTCGAAGGCATTCGGCGGCAACCAGGCACTCGACAACGCGTCGCTGCGTGCGGAACCGGGCAACATCACCGCACTGATCGGACCGAACGGCTCGGGCAAGACGACGATGCTGAACATGATCTGCGGGTTCTACCGTCCCGACAGCGGGCGAATCCTGATCGGCGACAACGAGGTCCAGGGCAGAGCGCCGGAGCAGGTCGCCCGATGCGGCGTGGCGCGCACCTTCCAGACACCCGACATCCCCGACGGCGTCACGGTTCTCGAGGCCGTGGCCTCGGGTCGATACAGCACCGATCGAGTTTCGATGCTGTCGACCGTGTTGCGGCTTCCCCGCCACCACAAGGTCCGCGAGAGCGACGTCGCCGAGGCGGAACGCGCACTCGACATCGTGGGGCTGTCGCATCTCCGCGACGAGACCGCTACTGCACTCCCCCTGGGTATGCGGAGGCTTCTCGAGGTCGCCCGGTCGGTGGTCGCCGAGCCACGGCTCCTCCTGCTCGACGAGGTGGCGTCCGGCCTCGACGAGGACGAAGTGGAACGTCTTGCCGGGCTGATCCGGCAGCTCAGCGATGCCGGATGCACGATCGTGCTGGTCGAGCACAACTTCCGCTTGGTACTGGCACTCGCCGACACCATCGTCGTACTCGCCCAGGGACGCGTCATCGCGGCGGGTGCGCCGTCCGAGATCGAACACGACCCGCGCGTACTCAGCGAATACCTCGGCGTGGTCGCCGAGGGCACGGAACTGGCCGGAGAGGCGACCTCATGAGCAAGCAGACGACGAAGCCCCTACTGAGCCTGCGGAATGTGCAGTCCGGCTACGGCGACCTCCGGGTGGTGTGGGACGTCTCGCTCGACGTGTGGCCCGGCAAGGTCACCGCACTGCTCGGGCGGAACGGCGCAGGGAAGACCAGCACCCTGCGCGCCATCTCGGGACTGAACAAGGTTTCCGCGGGAACGATCGAGTTCGACGGCCGCAACATCTCGAAGGTGCCGCCACACCGGCGGGTCCGTCAGGGCATGGCCTACGTGCAGGAGGGAAAGAGGGTGTTCCACCGGCAGACCGTGGAACAGAACCTGATTCTCGGCGGGTACGTCCGCAAGATGCGACGCTCGGCCGTCCGCGAGGAGGTGGCGCGCATCTACGACCTGTTTCCCGTCCTCGGCCGTAAACGTGGGCTGCTCGCGGGTGCGATGTCCGGCGGGCAGCAGCAGATGCTGGCAATCGGGCAGGCCCTGATGGCCGAACCCACCCTGCTTCTGCTCGACGAGCCTTCCGGCGGACTGGCGCCCGTGATCGTCAACGAAGTGATGGAGCGCGTGACCGTCCTCAAGGAGGCGGGGCTCGCGGTGCTTCTCGTCGAGCAGGCGGTCGATGCTGCGATGAGCGTGGCCGACCACGTCACGGTCCTCGACGTCGGACGCGTCGTCATGGATGCGGATGCGGGCGAGATCGATGACAGGGCGGTGATTCGCGACGCCTACTTCGGACGCGTCGGCTGAAAAACTAGCCGCCGAGGCGCCGGAACACGAGGCGGACCGCGAGCCCGAGGTGAGCCATCACCTCGTCCACCGAGATGCGGCCGGCCACCCAGGACACCAGGCTCGACATCCAGACGTCGCCGATCACGCGGATGGCGTTCAGCTGGTCGTCGGAGATCTGCTCGACGCCGATCGTCTTGGCGAACATCTCGGTCATCAGGGCGCCGAACGCATCCAGTTCGGCCGAAGCCGACGCGTCCGCGAACATGAACGCGCGCACCAGGGCCTCGTATCGCGGCCGATCCTTCTCGAGGACTTCCGTGTTCTTGCGGAGCACGAACAGGATCCGCTCCGACGGCGTGTCCCCGGGGATCGCGACGTCCTCGAACCGGGACCGCATTCCCTCGAACACCATCAGCAGGCCCATCACCAGCATGTGGTTCTTCGACGGGAAGTAGCGGTACACGGTGCCCAGCGCGACCCCCGCCCGATCGGCGATGGCCCGCATCTGCACGGCGTCGTACCCGCCTTCGGAGGCGAGTTCCATCGCCGCGGCGACGATCCGCTGGTAACGCTCCCGCTGCGGGGCCTTGGCCCCGCGCGAGGGCAGCTGCCCGTTGCGAAGCAACGACAGTAGCCCGTCACGGCCCGCTGTCAGCGGCTCTTCAGCACTGCTCATGGACGTCAGCCTAGCGACAGTCGCCTCGGTGTCGTCCGGCGACGGCACCGGTTCCGGTCCTCACGATGTCCGGATTGCCCAGGGTTCCCCCGCATAGACTCACCTCGACCGCCGGAGGTTTCCCGTGCCCAGAGTTCATGTCGGACCCGAGGATCGTGTGATCCGGCTGCGCGACGGACGCCTGATGGGTTTCGCGGAGTACGGCGACCCCGGCGGATTCGTGGTCGTGAACGCCCATGGCGGACTCGCCGGACGCCTCGACGTCGCGGCCGCCGACCGGAGCGCTCGCGATGCGGGCATCCGTCTCCTGTCCCCCGACCGTCCCGGGATCGGACTGTCGGATCCACAGCCGGGCCGGACGGTCCTCGACTGGGCCCGCGACGTCGAAGACCTCGCGAATCACCTCGGCGTCGACCGTTTCGGCGTCATGGGGTGGTCGATGGGCGGACAGTACGCGCTCGCGGTCGGATCCGGGGTCGCGTCGCGCGTGACGAGTGTCGCGGTGATCGCCGGCGCCCTGCCCCTCACCGAACCCGGGGTGTTCGCCCAGCTTCCCGCCGGGGACCGCGCCTTCAGCCGATTGTCCCAGCACGCTCCGCTGGTGGCGCGGATCTGCTTTCGCGTCATGGGCGCCGCCGCGCTGCGTGCTCCGCGGCTGTTCCGGCGACTCGGCGCCCGCGACCTCGGCACCGCGGACGCAGCCGTGCTCCGCTCCGAGCCCGTCCGGAACTTCTCGCTCATGTCCGGCGAGGCTCTGCGGACGGCGCCCGGGATGGTAGAGGACTACCGCGCGTGGGTGCGGCCGTGGGGGTTCGCGCCCGAAGATCTGACCGTGCCGGTCGACGTCTGGGGCGGAAGCGAGGACGAACTCGTGCCCACGCACTGGCCGCCCGCGCTCGCCCGCCGAATTCCCGGCGCCACGCTGAACATCCGCCCCGGCGGTCATTTCATGGCTCACCTGCACTACCGCGAGATCTTCGACACCCTGCGGCGGCGCTCGGAGTCCTAGGGTGTGTCTCCCAATGATTTGTGGTGTTGTGCTGCAGACTCTTCGGTGTGGCAGACGTTGTTGATCGGTTTGAGGTGTTGACGGACAAGCAGTGGGAGTTGCTCGCGCTGCTGTTGCCCAGTTCCGATGGGCTCCGGGGGCGGAAGTTCCGGAACAATCGTGTGGTGGTCGAGGGGATGCTGTATCGACTGCGGACCGGGTTGCCCTGGCGAGATCTCCCGTCGCATTTCGGGCCGTGGAAGACGGTGTGGAAGCGACATCGCCGATACGCCGGAGACGGAACCTGGGATCGGGTGCTGACTGCTCTGGTCGCGATGGCCGACGCCGGCGGGAACCTGGACTGGGCGGTATCGGTCGATTCCACAGTGGTCCGTGTCCATCAGCACGGTGCGAACGCCGCCCGCCACACAGGGGGATCTACCGAATTACACGAACCTGCGTGACGAGCCTGCCGATCACGGCATCGGCCGGTCGAGGGGCGGGTTGACCAGCAAGGCGCACCTGGCGTGCGACGGTCACGGGCGCCCGCTGTCGGTGCTGGTCGGCCCAGGCCAAGCCGGTGACAGTCCGATGTTCGCCCACGTGCTGGAGGGCATCTGCGTGCCGCGGCTCGCGGGCGGAGCGCACCGCACGCGCCCCGACGAGGTCCGGGCCGACAAGGCGTACTCATCACGGGCAAACCGGGAACTGCTGCGAAGCAGAGGCATCAAGGCGGTGATCCCCGAGAAGACCGATCAGGCAGCGAACCGGGTGAACAAGGGCCGCGCGGGCGGGCGGCCACCGAACTTCGACCCGGAGTCCTACAAGGGGCGCAACGTGGTCGAACGGGCCTTCAACAAGGCGAAACAGTGGCGTGCGGTGGCCACTCGCTACGACAAACTCGCCCTCACCTACCGCGCCGGATTCCTGCTCGCCGGCATCGTCGAGTGGCTCAAGTTATTGGGAGACATGCCCTAGGTCGCTGCCGCTAGCTTGTCGAGCCACTCCCGCAGCACGAGGAGTTCGCCGGCACTCAACCCGGACCGCCCCGCGTCGGCGTCGAGGGCGTGCGCGAGCGCGTCCGCGTTCTCGACCACCTCCCGCGAGGCCTCCGACCGCACAGCGGGCGCAGGCCGGATCAGCCCCGCGATCACGTTGTCGCGCAGTTCCCGTGACAGGGAGAGGTCCGCCTCGCCCTCCGGCTGAGCGATGAGGTGCAGGGTCATGCCGACGTTCGCCGCCACGAATTGCCCGGCGGCGATTGTCGGCGTCACCCGCAGGCGTCCCTGCTGCGCGATCTCGGTCAGCAACTCGAGGAGTCTCATCTCGGCGACTGAGGTCACCGCACACGGCGTGCCCGGGGCGATCCGGCCGTACAGCAGGACGTAGAACGAGGGATTGTCGAGCCCGTAGCGGACGTGATCGTCCCAGCCGTCCCGCAGGTCGGCGATCGGGTCGTCCCCGCGCCGATTCGTGGCCCGGACGTACTGGCCGAACCCGTACTCCACGACCGCGTCGAACAGGCCCTGCTTGCTGCCGAAGTGGTGGTACAGCGTCGGGGCCTGCACTCCGGCGAGGTCGCAGACGGCGCGGGTGGAGACCGGCTTGCCCTGGGCCTCGTCGAGCAGTTGGGCCGCTGCCTTCAGCAGACGGTCGCGGGCGTTGCCGGCCACACTCTTCGTTGTCACACCGCTATGCTACTTCTATAGCGTTGCTATACACGCGACACTGCCGCACACGGACAGGGAGAACATCATGCGCACCACCACGACACCCGAGATCGTCACGCGCTATTTTCGAGCAGCCGACGCAGGAGACCTGGACGCGCTCACGGCGTGCTTCACCGAGCACGGGGCCGTGACCGACGAAGGCCGGACCGTCCGCGGGCGCGACGGCATCCGGCAATGGCGCAGGGACCTCGAATCGAAGTACACCTACACAGTCGAGGTGACCGGAACGGAGACGGTCGCCGACGACAGCTACGTGGCCACCACCACAGTGGAAGGAAATTTCCCCGGAAGCCCGGTGGAACTGAGGTACGAGTTCGTTCTCAGCGACGGCCTCGTCGACACGCTGCGGATCGCCCCCTGACCCCACGTGAGTGCGAAAGCGTGCCGGAACACACTTTCGCACTCACGTGGGGGGAGAACGAAAAAACTCCGCTGTCGGCGTTCTCGACAACGGAGCTTCGGTGAATCGTGGTGGCCAGGGCCGGGATCGAACCGGCGACCTTCCGCTTTTCAGGCGGACGCTCGTACCAACTGAGCTACCTGGCCGGACGGCACCCGAACCGAATGCCTATCGCATTGTGTTGCCGATACTCGGTATCGGTAACACACTTGCGACCCTGACGGGACTCGAACCCGCGACCTCCGCCGTGACAGGGCGGCGCGCTAACCAACTGCGCCACAGGGCCTTGCTTTGTCCTGCTGTGCTTTACAAGTGTAAAGCGTTACTGCGTGTCACTTTTACTGCCGTCGAACCATACCTCATGCTCGACACCGGTCAAACGTACCCCCTACGGGATTCGAACCCGCGCTACCGCCTTGAAAGGGCGGCGTCCTAGGCCGCTAGACGAAGGGGGCCCGCCGGATTTCTCCGAACCAGTACCTCAACGGCGTTCCGTTGGGAGCTTGGATAGCTTAGGACACGGATCGAGAATTTCCCAAATCGCCAGGTCAGACTACGAATCAGGCAGTTCTGAGCCGGAATCCGGCCATCCGTCCCTCGCAAACTTCTCCAACCATTCAGGGGAAGCCATCGCAGCGAGGATGACTTCGAGCGATTCCGCGAACCGCTCGCCGAGGTCACCCTCCAGAGCGGTCATGTCGGACATGTACCGCTGGCCGGCGAGAGACGCCGCCAGAACCCGGGTGAACTTCTCGGGGTCGGCGTCGGCGCGCAGCAGACCGTCGCGCTGCGCGCGGATCGCGAACTCGTGCGCGGTGCGCCCCCACACCTGCGAGCCACCGGACTGCACGTCCGGATAGAACTCGGGTTCGACGATCAGCCGGAACTCGGCCCGCACGATGACGCTCGAATGGAAGAGCTTCGCCAGGTCGATCACGAAACCGTGGAGGGCTTCGAACGGCCCGATGTCCGTGCGACTCGTCCACCTGTCGGTCAGGGCGGTGAATTGCTCCACTCCGGATTGAAGGACGGCACGGGCGAGTTCTTCCTTCGATTGGAAGTGGAAGTACATCGCCCCCTTGGTGGCGTTCGAGCCCTCGAGGATCGTGTTGACCGACGCCGCCGCATAGCCGCGCTTCGCGAACTCGATCGCGGCCGACTCCACCAGCGCAGCGCGAGTGCGTCGCGCACGCTCCTGCTGACGTGCCATGACGGTGAATCCCTCTCCCAGATGTAGTAACCCCGTTTTCGCCCTGTCAGGACGAGTGTGGAGCCATACATAACAGTATCCCCGTTTTGAAAAAACCGACACAGCAGTCTGTAGATCATGGAAACTTCTCAGAAACCAACCTGAAGCCCTTTATGGAGTTGAAACCGGACCGCTGCCGAAAACACACCAAGTGGTATAATTTGGGTCGGCTCGGGTGCGCTGCAGGGGGTGCGCACCCGAGCCGACCCTTTTCACCCCCCGCGCGGCGCGCCGTGCCGGGGGTCCTGTTTTCTCGGTCACTGTCTGCGCACTAGACTCTGGCCCCGCGCCCCTATAGCTCAGTTGGTAGAGCTACGGACTTTTAATCCGCAGGTCGTAGGTTCGAGCCCTACTGGGGGCACTCTCCCCTTACTCGGCACATGCCGGGTAAGGGGCACAAGCACTCACTCGCGGCCCGGCGCTTCCGCCGTCGCAGACACCCGGATCAGACGACGAACCGCCTCGACAGCGCTCTGCCGCCGCTGCGCCACCGTGCGCTCCCCCGACTTTCCCCCCGCCGGCTTGCGGCCGCCACGGGCGACGGCCAGCGACAGGGCGATGTCGGTGATCACGAGCAGCAGCTCGCCTGCGTTCCAGGACGGATCGACGAACCCCTCCTGCTGCCCTCGCCGAATCTCGGCGATCTTGGGCCGCAGCGTGAGGATCCGCGCATCGCTGTCGGCGATCTGCTCGCGCATCTCCAGGTCGGCCCACTTCTGCAGTCTCGCGTTCTCGGGGTGCGCCACGTAGTCGTCGAACAACCGGCCCACGTAGCCCGGCAGATCGTCGCCCCGCAACGCCGCCTGCTCCGTCGTCTCGGCGATCCATTGTGCGATGACGGCGTCGAACAGCGCTTCCTTGCTGTCGAAGTACGCGTAGAGACGGTCCTTGCTCGCCCTGGCCGCCTCTGCGATGCGGTTGATCCGGGCTCCGGCGACTCCGTGTCGGGCGAACTCTTCTTTGGCCGCGGCGAGGATCCGTTCTCGCGTGGCTTCTCCCGCTGTTCGCATTCCGACATCCTAAATTGCCCGTTGCCGAACCATCTGGTTCGGCGTAGCGTGCGAAGTTGACGAACAGTTTGGTTCGTAAACCTCACACCCCCTCACGCCAAGGACCGTTTCATGGACATCGATCAGGCCCGCAGCACGTTCCACGAGCTCCGGGGACGCGAGAGCGGCGTCTCCCCCGACGAACTCGACGCCGTGTGGGCGGCGCTCGACACCGTCAGGGCCGAAGACATCCTCGGCAGCTGGAAGGGCGACGACTTCGCCACCGGACATCGTCTCCACGAGAAACTGTTCGCGAGCCGCTGGCACGGAAAGACGTTCCACTCTCTCGAGGATGCGAAGCCGTTGATATGCCGTGACGCGGACGGCAACCTCTACTCCGACGTCAAGGGCGGCAACGGCGAAGCCAGTTTGTGGAACATCGAGTTCCGGGGAGAGGTCACCGCGACCATGGTGTACGACGGCGCGCCCATCTTCGATCATTTCAAGAAGGTCGACGACTCCACGCTCATGGGCATCATGAACGGCAAGTCCGCGCTGGTACTCGACGGCGGTCGGCACTACTACTTCCTGCTCGAAAGAGACTGAGCTCCAATGCAGGTCACAGCAGCCGTCTCACGCGGACCCGATTCTCCGTTCACGCTGGAGAAGGTCGAACTCGACGAGCCCCGCGCGGACGAGGTACTGGTGCGGGTCGTCGCCACCGGCTTGTGCCACACAGACCTCTTCACCAAGGCGGCACTCCCCCGCGCCCTCGGCGCCGCCGTCCTCGGCCACGAGGGGGCCGGGATCGTCGTGGACGTCGGGTCACGCGTGAGCGGGGTGGTGCCCGGTGATCACGTGATTCTCAGTTATCGCCACTGCGGCGACTGCGACCAATGCCGAAGCGCGGGTCCGGCATATTGCGTCGACGCGCACCGGCTGAACAGTTCGGGCCGGCGCGCGGACGGCTCGGCCACCGTCACCCAGAACGGCGAACCCGTGCGCGCCGCCTTCTTCGGACAGTCCAGCTTCGCCGAGCACGTCCTCGCGACGGCCGACAACGTCGTCGTCGTCGACAGGTCCGTCGACCTGGCCGCTGCGGCGCCGCTCGGCTGCGGGTTCCAGACGGGGGCAGGCGCGGTACTGAACGTGCTCCGGCCCGGCAGTGATTCGAGCGTGGTCGTCTTCGGCGCGGGCAGCGTCGGGTTCGCCGCGCTGCTCGCAGCCCGATCAGTCGGCGTCGCAACGCTTCTCGCCGTCGATCCGGTACCCGCCCGACGTGCGCTCGCGGAGGAGTTCGGCGCGATCGCGATCGATCCCGGGTCGCAGGACGTGGTCGCCGCGATCCGTGCGGCGACGGGTGGCGGCGCCACCCACACCCTGGACACGACGGGGATCCCCGCCGTCATCGGACAGACGTTGTCCTGCCTGCGGGCGCGGGGCAGCGCGGTGGTCGTCGGGCTGGGCGCGCCCGAAGTGACGGTGAACATCCAGGACCTGATGCTGAACGGCAAGACCCTCCGCGGCTGCGTCGAAGGCGATTCGTCCGTGCAGCAGTTCATTCCGCAGCTGCTCGCGCTGCACGCGGACGGGAAATTCCCGTTCGACCGTCTCGTCACCGAGTACCGATTCGACGACATCAACCGCGCCGTGGCCGATCAGGCCGCGGGCACGGTGATCAAACCGGTGCTCGTGTGGTGAACTCGCTAGGGCGTGGCAGGTGACGGTCCGGCCGGCGGCCCGTCGCCCACCTGTCCGTCCTTCGCTTTCGTGTCTCTTCGCATCTCGGCGAGATCCTCCCCGCGCTTGCGGTACGTGAAGCTGACGCCGGCGACGCCGAGGAACAACACCACTCCGATGATGGCGCCGGCGAGTGACGCGCCGCGGAATCCGGGCGCGTCGACGTCCATGATCCGTTCGCCCGCGTGCGCTGCGCTGTTGCCGCCGAGCACCACACTGAGCGTCAGCAGGTTGGGCAGCACCACCAGGACACCGAGGATCAGCAGCACGATCTGCACGGGCTTGAACCGGCGCCGGCGGAACAGCCGCCACGCTCCGCGGAACAGGAGCAACGGCAGGAGGGTGCACAGGGTGCCGAACAACAGTCCCCACAGGATGCCGCCGCCGAAGCTGCCGTCGGCCAGTCCGCCCACGTTCTGAGCCCACGCCCGCGGGAGGTACGCCGCGAGGATGAAGTACGCGATGACCAGTACCACGAGGAGGACGGCGATGCCGATGGCCTTCTTGGCCCACGCCGGAAGTCCCGATTTCGCCGGTGTGGAGGTGGATGCGCTGTTCTCGGTCGTCATGACTGGTCTCCCTGCGTCGGCAACGGTTCTTCGTCCAGCACCTGCTCGGCCAGTCGCTTCGGGGCGACGAGCGTGTACGACGTCCTGATCCACTCACGCAACTGTTCCCACCGGGGCTCGTCCGCGTCCGCGACGTCCAGTGCGATCCAGCCGTGTCTACCGAGACCGTATCCCGCTGGCTCGGCCCCTGGTTCCGTTGCGACGACGGCTTCGGCCTCGTCCACGGTGAGCTTCACCGTCAACCGGGTGGCCTCGACGTCACTGAACACGAAGTTCTTCCCCCGCACCCGGAACGTCGGGTGTCCGTCCCACTGGGCGATGTCCACCCGAACGGCTTCGGGCAACTCGGCGACGATCTGTTCCAGGCGGCTCATGTTGTTGCCCATGTGACGATTGTCGGCAGCCCTCCGACCGACCGCAACCGGCATAACGGACATTCGGGATTCACTAGTGTCGGGAGTCCGGGGGTGTCGACGACGAACCCCATGACGAGGCAGGCATCAATGGCATCGATCGACGACCTTCTGTCCCAGATCCCGATCAACCAGATCGCCCGGCAACTCGGCGTCGACGAGGCCACCGCCGAGACCGCGGTGAAGTCGGCGCTGCCGACGCTCGTCGGCGGGCTCGGCGCGAACGCACAAGATCCGAACGGCGCCGCGTCCCTCCGGAGCGCGCTCCACGATCACAGCGGCACGACACTGCTCGACGGCGGAATCGACATCGACCAGGTCGACACGGACGACGGCGACAAGATCGTGTCCAACATCTTCGGCGGCGAACGTGACCGAGTGGCGAGCACACTCGGCGGTGTCGGCGGCGGCAGCGGAGTGGGCAGCGACCTCGTGAAGCAGTTGCTCCCGATCCTCGCGCCGATCGTGCTGGCGTACATCGCCAAGCAGGTGACGGGCGGCGGAAGTTCTGCTCCGCAGACGCAGGGCGCGGGCCAGGCCGGCGGAGGTCTGGGGGACGTCCTGGGCGGGCTCCTCGGAGGCACTGGTGGTTCCGGCGGGCTCGGCGGGGTCCTGGGCGGCCTGCTCGGAAAGGGTGCGGGCGGCGGACTGGGCGACGTGCTCGGCGGACTGCTCGGCGGCGGAAAGAAGTAGGTCCCGGGGGCGGCGGGGCCACCGTCGCCCTGCGGGTGGCGATATTCACACCTAGGGTGGATCGAATTCCCAGGAGACCGACAGCTCGGACGAACGGGTTTCCGCGCAACCGCCGACACGGCTCGAGTTACGGCGGGGAATCTGTGGAGACCGACAAATCTGTGATCGTCCACAACTGTCCGCGCGTCGCTGTGATGATCTCTCCCTGCGATGATTACGCTGGTCACCGCACACGCATGCTCATCAGTACACTGTCATGTAACGGTTCGCCGCGTGGCGGCGACACATCCCGGAAGATCCATTACGGATCGGTAACTTGGACGGTTCCCGGGCCGCCGACGGCGTTTACCAACCTACTTACGGTGCCGTAGGCTGAACAAAGTCAAATTGAGCTACTGGAGGCATTACACATGGCGAGGGATCTGACCCAACTCGAACTGCTGCAGGAGTTGTCGCCGGTTGCAGAAGAGAACGTCAACCGCCACATCTCCATGGCCAAGGAATGGCATCCCCACGACTATGTTCCGTGGGACGAAGGACGTAACTTCGCCGCGATGGGCGGCATCGACTGGGATCCCGAGCAGTCGCAGCTCGACGAGGTCGCCAAGGCCGCGATGATCACGAACCTCCTCACCGAGGACAACCTGCCCTCGTACCACCGCGAGATCGCCGAGAACTTCTCGCAGGACGGCGCGTGGGGAACGTGGGTCGGTCGCTGGACCGCCGAGGAGAACCGTCACGGCATCGTGATGCGCGATTACCTCGTCGTGACCCGCGCCGTCGACCCCGTCCAGCTCGAGCGTTTCCGCATGGAGCACATGACGAACGGCTTCGCCTCCCCCGCCGACGTCGACGCCGGCTTCCTCCACTCCGTCGCCTACGTGACGTTCCAAGAACTCGCCACCCGCGTCAGCCACCGCAACACCGGTAAGGCGTGCAAGGACCCGATCGCCGACAAGATGCTGCAGCGCATCGCCGCCGACGAGAACCTGCACATGATCTTCTACCGCAACATGTGCGGCGCTGCCCTCGACCTCGCGCCCGATCAGGCGCTCGAGGCCATCAACATGATCGTCCAGAACTTCCAGATGCCGGGCGCCGGCATGCCGAACTTCCGGCGCAACGGTGTGCTCATGGCCAAGCACGGCATCTACGACCTGCGTCAGCACCTCGAAGAGGTGCTGATGCCCGTCCTGCGCAAGTGGAACATCTTCGAGCGGACCGATTTCACCGCCCGCGGCGAGGAGATCCGCGAGAGCCTCGGCAAGTTCCTCGAGAACCTCGAGGGCCAGGCCACCAAGTTCGAGGAGCAGCGCGACCGCATGCTGGCCCGCGAGGCCAAGAAGCGCGAGCAGAAGGCTTCGTGACGTAAACAGTTATCCTGTGCCCGGTACCGGATTCGGTACCGGGCACAGTTTTTGTTCCAGCACTTTCCCAGAGGTCGTCAATGTCATCCCTTCGTATCGGATCGCTCGAGCTGCGCAGTCCGGTGGTTCTGGCCCCCATGGCCGGGATCACCAACGTCGCGTTCCGCACGCTGTGCCGTGAGCTCGAGACGGAGCGCGCGGGCAGCACGTCCGGCCTGTACGTGTGCGAGATGGTGACAGCGCGTGCGCTGGTGGAGCGTCAGCCCGCGACCCTGCACATGACGACGTTCGGTCCGACCGAGACACCGCGGTCACTCCAGCTGTACACCGTCGACCCGGACACCACGTACGCCGCGGCCAAGATGATCGTGGACGAGAACATGGCCGATCACATAGACATGAACTTCGGCTGCCCGGTTCCCAAGGTGACCCGCAAGGGCGGCGGTGCGGCGCTGCCGTACAAGCGCACCCTATTCGGTCGGATCGTCGCCGCGGCCGTGAAGGCGACCGAGGGCACCGACGTCCCGGTGACCGTCAAGTTCCGCGTCGGCATCGACGCCGAACACCACACGCATCTCGACGCCGGCAGGATCGCCGCAGGCGAAGGCGCCGCCGCGGTCGCACTGCACGCGCGTACCGCCTCGCAGCGGTACTCCGGCACAGCCGACTGGAACGAGATCGCCCGGCTCAAGGAACACGTCACGGACGTGCCCGTCCTCGGGAACGGCGACATCTTCGCCGCCGAAGACGCGGCCCGCATGATGGAGCAGACCGGTTGCGACGGCGTCGTCGTCGGGCGCGGATGCCTCGGCCGGCCGTGGCTGTTCGCGGAGCTGAGCGCGGCACTGAACGGGAACCCGCAGCCCACTCCTCCCAACCTCGGTGAGGTGGCCACGATCATCCGCCGTCACGCGGAACTCCTCGCCGATCACCACGGCGAGGACAAGGGCCTCCGTGAACTGCGCAAGCACGTGTCCTGGTACCTGCGGGGCTTCCCCGCCGGGTCCGAACTGCGGGTCGCGATGGCCCTCGTGAGCACCCTCACCGAACTCGACGACCTCCTCGTCCAGCTCGACCCGACGATCCCGTTCCCCAAGGACGCCGAGGGACCGCGCGGACGGCAGGGGTCGCCCGGCACGGTCGCGCTCCCCGAAGGGTGGCTCGACGACCCCGACGACTGCCTGGTGCCCGCCGGCGCCGACCTCATGCATTCCGGTGGTTAACAGCACGGACGCGCGTCACCTCGCTACATGTGTGGAGCCTCGACGTTCGATAAGTACTATGGCTGGAATCCGTCGAGGCCGACGGAGGTCGGAGTCGGCGGAGAGGTCAGGTTGCATCGGTGGGTGATGATCACAGCTCGGACTCACCAACTCCCGAATCCCGCGCCCCCTGGGAGCGTCCTCTCGCGGATCCCAGCTACCGAGAAGCCCAGTCGGGACGGCCGCGGCGTCTCCCGCCGCGACAGCCACCGCCCGAACGGACCGCGCCACCCGAGCGGACCGCACCTCCCGAACGGACCGCGCCGGCCGAGCGCCGTGCGCAGGTAGAACGCACCGAACCGTCCCGCCACGACAGTGGCCGGATCGGCCGCCGGGCCGCGGGTGGACCCACCGAAGCGCTCTCCGTCGCAGACCTGGTGAAGAAGGTTTCCGGGGAAGAACCGAGCGAGCCGGACGATCCGGACAAGACGGAGATCATTCCCCCGATCGACGAGCGGCAGCCGCCGCCTCCCGGGATTCCGCCGCGGCAGACCCCTTCCGCGCCTCCGCCGCCGGAGCCGGAGCCCCCGCAGAGCACGCCCGAGCCCGAATGGGTCGCGGATTCCGCCGAGACCACCGCGGTACCGCAGGTGGTCGGCAACCCGGGCACCACCCGCCTGGCCCTCAGCAAGACCCGTAAACGCAAGCGTCTCCGCGCAGCAGGACGCGCCGTCGTCGCGCTCGTGGCGGTGGTCGCACTCGCCGGAACCGGCATCGTCTGGGGTTACCTCCGCTCCACCGAGGGCAAGTTCGACCAGATCGCGGCACTCGACACGGAGTCGACCGACATCGTCGACGCCGTCGGGCAGACCGGTGACGAGACCTATCTCATCGTCGGCAGCGACACCCGCGCCGGCGCGAGCGGTGAAGTGGGTGCCGGGACCATCGACGACGCCGAGGGATCCCGCGCAGACACGGTGATGCTCGTCAACATCCCTGCCGACCGAAGCCGGGTGGTCGCGGTGTCGTTCCCCCGCGACCTCGACGTCGAGCGGCCCGTCTGCCAGGGCTGGGACAACGCCAGCGGCACCTACACCGAGGAAACCTTTCCCGCCGCCGACGGCGACAAACTCAACGCCACCTACGCGCTCGGCGGACCGAAGTGCCTGGTGAAGGTGATCCAGAAGATGTCGGGTCTGAAGATCGGTCACTTCGTCGGCATGGACTTCGCCGGCTTCGAGTCGATGGTCAACGAGATCGGCGGGGTCAAGGTCTGTACCACCCAGCCGCTCGAGGACGGCGTCCTCGGCACCGTGCTGCCGGAGGCGGGCACCCAGATGCTCGACGGCAAGACCGCACTGAACTTCGTCCGCGCCAGACATGTCGAGGCGGAGGGCAACGGCGACTACGGCCGCATCAACCGTCAGCAGAGATTCCTGTCCGCCCTGCTGCGGGGCGCCCTGTCCAGTCAAGTGCTGCTCAATCCCAGCAAACTGAACGGCTTCATCAACGCGTTCACCCGCGACACGTTCGTCGAGAACATCGACACGAAGTCGCTGGTCACCCTCGGGCGCTCACTGCAGAACGTCGACGCGGGCGCGGTCACGTTCCTGACGGTGCCCACCGCAGGCACCACCGAGTGGGGCAACGAGATTCCCCGCACCGACGACATCAAGGCCATCTTCCGCGCCATCATCGACGACGAGGCGCTGCCCGGCGAAAAGCGTGCGGAACCCCTGCCCTCCGCCCCCGAACCGCAGGCAGCGCCGGCACCGTTGTCGGTCCAGGCCGTCGACCCGTCCAGCGTGACCGTGCAGGTGTCGAACGCATCGGGTGAGTCGGGACTGGCCGCGACCGTGGCCGACTCACTGGCCGCCGAGGGGTTCCAGATCTACAACGTCGGCAACTACACGGGAACCAGCGGCGAGACCGTCGTCCGGTTCTCGCCGGGCCACGAAGCCGAGGCGGCGACCCTGGCGTCGTCGTTCCCGGGTGCGGTGCTCGAGTCGACCAGCGGACTCGGGACGGTCGTCGAGGTCGCACTCGGTTCGAACTTCTCCGGGACCGTCCAGACACCGAGCCCAATCGACACACCGCTCAGTATGTCGGACGTGCGAATCGGCCAGCCCGAGGACGTGGAAATCCCCGCGGACCTTGCGGTTGTGAACGCGGGCGACACGTCCTGCGAATGAGCGCCCACCGGGTCGCGTCGTTCACTCTGCGTTTACCGTGTGATCGTGACTTGGTTTCCCGTGCACCGTAGGCTGTGACCTCATGCGCGTGGCTTACAACGAACAGATGACCGAGCTTGCCGACTTGCTCGGTGAGATGGCGGGGCTTGCGGGGGTCGCCATGGAGCGAGCCACCCAGTCGCTGCTCCAGGCAGATCTCTCCCTCGCCGAGCAGGTGATCGGCGAGCACGACAAGATCACCGAGCTCAGCACCATCTGCGAGGAGCGGGCGTTCGCCCTCCTCGCCCTGCAGGCACCGGTCGCCGGCGACCTCCGCTCGGTTGTCAGCGGAATCCAGATCGTCGCCGACATCGACCGCATGGGTGCGCTGGCTCTCCACGTCGCCAAGATCGCGCGCCGCCGACATCCCAACCACGTGCTTCCCGAAGAGGTCAACGGCTACTTCGCCGAGATGGGACGCATCGCCGTCTCCATCGGCGCCGCTGCCCGCGAGGTTCTCGAGACGCGCGATCCCGAGCGGGCCGCGCGCCTGCGTGAAGAGGACGAGGCGATGGACGACCTCCACCGTCACCTGTTCACCGTGCTCATGGACCGCGAGTGGAAGCACGGCGTGGCCGCGGCGGTCGACGTCACCCTGCTCGGCCGCTTCTACGAGCGGTTCGCCGACCACGCCGTCGAGGTGGGCCGCCGGGTGATCTTCCTCGTCACCGGCAAGCTGCCCGACGAGACCCAGACGCCCGCCGTCGACGCCGACACCCTCACCTCGTACCCCGACCTGTAGTACTCCCCCAACACTTTTCGCGCGAACGGGACGCTCGTACGGTCAGACCGTACGAGCGTCCCGTTCGTTCGCCCGACGTCCGTCCGCGGACACGACAACGCCCCGACCGCAGATCCGGCCGGGGCGTTCTCGTGTGCGTCGCTCTATCCGAAGCGGCCCGAGATGTAGTCCTCGGTGGCCTTCTGCGTGGGGTTGGAGAAGATCTTCTCGGTGTCGTCGATCTCGACGAGACGTCCCGGCTTGCCGGTGGCCTCGAGGTTGAAGAATGCGGTCTGGTCGCTCACACGCGCCGCTTGCTGCATGTTGTGGGTGACGATCACGATGGTGAAGTCCTTCTTCAGCTCGGTGATCAGGTCCTCGATCGCGAGGGTCGAGATCGGGTCGAGCGCCGAGCAGGGCTCGTCCATCAGCAGGACGTCGGGCGAGACGGCGATGGCCCGGGCGATGCACAGACGCTGCTGCTGACCGCCGGACAATCCGCCACCCGGCTTGTCGAGACGGTCCTTGACCTCGTTCCACAGGTTGGCGCCGCGCAGCGACCGCTCGGCCACCTCGTCGAGACGCTTCTTGCTGCGCTCGCCCTGCAACTTCAGTCCGGCCACCACGTTGTCCTTGATGGACATCGTCGGGAACGGGTTGGGACGCTGGAACACCATGCCGATCGTCTTGCGGACGCCGACCGGGTCGATGCCGGAACCGTAGATGTCCTCACCGTCGAGCAGGATCGAACCCTCTACGCGCGCACCGGGAGTCACCTCGTGCATCCGGTTCAGCGAACGCAGCACGGTCGACTTGCCGCAGCCGGACGGGCCGATGAAGGCGGTCACGTTCCGCGGGGGGACGGACAGCCCGACATCGGCGACGGCGTGGAACTTGCCGTAGTAGATGTTGACGTCCTTGAGATCCAGACGCTTGGCCATTACCGGCTCCCTACTGATTGGTGTTCGAGATCGAGTGTATGTGTCACTTGCTGCGGACCTGTGAGAAGTGGCCGACGATCTTGGCCAGGACGTTGAGGATGGCGATGAGGAGGATCAACGTCAGCGCCGCGCCCCAGATGCGGTTGGTACCGGCATCGGTCGGGTTGTTCATCTCGGCGACCATGACCCCGGGCAGCGTGCCCATCTCACCACCGAACAGATTGAAGTTGATGAAGGGCGCGTAACCCACGAGGATCAGCAGCGGCGCGGTCTCACCCATCACCCGGGCCAGCGCCAGCATGACGCCCGTGATGATGCCGGGCAGTGCCGTGGGCAGCACGATCTTGGCGATCGTCTTCCACTTCGGAACACCCAGCGCGTACGACGCCTCCCGCAGGTCCTGCGGAACGATGCGGAGCATCTCCTCCGTGCTGCGGACGACGACGGGGACCATCAGCAGCACCAGGGCGAGCGCCACGGCGAAGCCGGACTTGGGGAAACCGAACGTCGCGATCCACAGGGCGTAGATGAACAGGGCAGCCACGATGGACGGGACACCGCTGAGGATGTCGACCATGAACGTGGTCAGCTTCGCGAGTCGCGACTTCCGGTCGGCGTACTCGACGAGATAGATGGCGACGAACAGTCCGAGCGGAATGGACAGCACCGCGCAGACGAGTCCCTGCAGAATCGTGCCGATCAGCGCGTGATAGATGCCGCCGCCCGCCGCGGAGGACGTCAGTCCGCTGAGCGAGTGGGTGAACCATGTGGCCGACGTCAGGGCAGGGATTCCCTTGATGACGGCGGTGACCAGGACCCACACCAGTGGGACCAGCGCCACGAGCACTGCCAGCGTCACGAGGACGGTGGCGGTGAGGTCGGTGATGCGTCGGCGGACACCGACCCCCTGGAAGGTGGGGGCCTTGACCGGCTTGTCGAGGGTCGCGGTCATGGGTCAGTCCTTCTTTCCTGCGATCACGGCGCGGGCCGCGGCGTTCACGACGAAGGTGAGCACGAAGAGCACCAGGCCTGCGGCGATGTAGGCGCCGGCCTGAATGTTGTTGTTGAACTCCGCGTAGCCGAGAGCGATCTTGGAGGCGATGGTGGCGCCGCCGTCGAACAGCGACCATCCGAAGGGCTGCGACGTGGTGCGCAGGATCAGGTAGAGCGCCATGGTCTCACCGAGGGCGCGACCCAGACCGAGCATCGATCCGCTGATGTAGCCGGACTTGCCGAACGGAATGATCGTGGTCCGCACCACTTCCCACCGGGTGGCGCCCAGCGCGAGGGCAGCCTCGATCTGGGGCGTCGGCGTCTGCACGAACACCTCGCGAGTGACCGCGGTGATGACGGGAAGGATCATGACGGCGAGGACGATACCCGCGGTGAAGATGGTGCCACCGCCTGTGATGGAACCGCTTCCTGTCGCGAACAGCGGGAACCAGCCGAGCTTTTCGTTGAGCCACACGGCAAGCGGCTTGATCGCGGGAGCGAACACCAGCAGACCCCAGAGGCCGTAGACGATCGACGGCACGGCGGCCAGCAGGTCGATGACGTACGCCAGCGGACGTTTGAGCCAGTTCGGCGAGTACTCGGTGAGGAAGATGGCGATGCCGAGGGCGACGGGCATCGCGAGGATCAGCGCGAACAGCGAGACGAGCACCGTCACCTGGAACAGGTCGAGCACACCGAACGCCATGGCGTTGATGTTCTGAGTGACCCACTCACTGCTGGTGAGGAAGTTGACCTGGTTCCTGCTCAGTGCGGGGACTGCGCGCCAGATCAGGAAGATGCCGATCGCGGCGATGAGGATGGAGATGAAGATGGCCGAGGTGGTTGCGAGGGACTTGAAGATCCGGTCCCCCGGCCTGGCGACGGCCTTGCCGCGGGGTGCACCTGCCGGAGTCGGGGTTTCGGCCTTGGTGGTACTCAACTCGGCCTCCGGGGTGCCGTTCGGACCGCCCACCCCGACTCCGCCAGAAGCGGAGTCGGAGGCGCGAGGTGCTGATTCGATGTGCGCTTCACTCATCTGCGCTCGCAATCTTTCCTGGTCAGAATATCGAGTCATGGGCGGGTCCGAACGACTAACGGTGCGATCAGCCGATGGCGGCGACCGACGCGTTCAGCTTCTCCTTCATGGAGTCGGGCAGCGGCACGTAGCCCTGCTCGGCCAGGTTGTCCTGACCCTCGTTGGCTGCGCTGGTCAGGAACGACTTGACCGCCGCGGAGGTGTCGGCGTCGTAGCCCTTCGAGCACACGATCTCGTAGGTGGCGAGCACCAACGGGTACGCGCCCGCTTCCTTGGTACCGAAGATCGAGCCGAGGTCGAGGGTCAGATCGCCCACGCCCTCACCCTTGAACTGTGCACCCTCGATCGCCTTCGCCGCGGACTCGTCGGACAGCGCGACCGGGCCGGAGCCGGTGTCGATCTGCGCGGCCGACAGCTTGTTCTGGTCCGCGTAGGACTTCTCGACGTAGGTGATCGAACCCGGGGCGGAGGCCACTGCCTGCGCGACACCGGCCGAACCCTTGGCGCCCTCACCGATACCGCCGGTGAAGTCGGAACCGGCACCGGTGGTCCACGCGCCGTTGGAGGCGGCCGTGAGGTACTGCTGGAAGTTGTCGGTGGTTCCCGACGAATCCGAGCGGATGATCGCGGTGATGTCCTGGTCCGGCAGGGTGGCGCCCGGGTTGAGGGCGGCGATGGCCGGGTCGTTCCACTTCTTGATGGTGCCGTTGAAGATCTTGGCGGTCACCTCGCCGTTCAGCACCAGGTCCTCGACGCCGTCGAGGTTGTAGGCGACGGCGACGGGTCCGAAGACGAGCGGAAGGTTCCAGGCCTCGCCGCCGACGCAACGGGCCTTGGCCTGCTCGGCCTGTTCGGCCTTGATCGCCGAGTCGGAGCCGGCGAAGTCGATCTGGCTCGCGATGAACTGCGTACGTCCGTCGCCGGAACCGCTGGGGTTGTACGCCAGGTTGACGGTCTTACCCTTTTCCTGGCAGACGGAGATGTAGGTGGAGACGAACTGGTCCATGGCATTCTTCTGGGCCGAGGAACCGGCCGAGGAGAGGTTGGCCTTGCCCTCGCACGTCGCGTTGGACGACGCTGCGTCGACGCCGCTCGACGCCGCGTTGTTGTCGCTGCCACACGCGGCCAAGGTCATGGCACCCAGGGCCACTGCACCGAGCAGGGCGCCACTGCGCTTGAGATTCACCTAGTCCTCCGGAAATACCGTCTCGCCCGCGATCGGGCGGCGACATGAGGTGCGCTTCGTTGAAATCTGCACCAGGCAACACGGCGCTGCCCACGGAGAAACCTAGGGGTAGCTAATGTCCAGTTGGACCACGATCGGTGAACGGAAGGTGAACAGACCGAGCATTTGTCCACATTTCCGAGACGAACAACAGGTGCGGAAGTAAAGAAGCCCCTCAGGCGCGCGCGTACGCGACGTCGGTGTGGAACCGCTCGAACCCGAGCCGGTCGTAGGTGTGCAGCGCCGAGGCGTTGTCGCCCTCGACGTACAGCAGCACCGCACCGAGCCCGCGGTCACGCAGGTAGTGCAGTCCGGCAAGCGTCAGCAACCGGCCGAGACCACGCCCCTGGGCGTCGGGGCCGATCGCCACCACGTAGACCTCACCGATGGCCGGCTCGTCGCCCTGCTTCGGATGCACCTTGGTCCAGTGGAATCCGAGCAGTCTCTGCTCGTCCGAAGCGGCGAACGCCATGAACAGCCCGGCCGGATCGAACCAGGCCTCCGCGCGCCGTTCGGCCATTTCACGTTCGGTCCACGACCCCTGCTCGGGATGCCAGGCGAAGGCGGCAGCGTTGACACGCAGCACCTCGGGATCGTCCTCGACCCCGCGGTACACGCGGAGTGAAATATCTTCCGGAACAACGAGTTCCGGGAGTTCCGTATCGGCGAGCGGACGCCGGAGCTGCAGGAGTTCACGCGCACCGGTCAGCCCCAGACGCTGCGCCACCGCCTGCGCCGCAGGCAGGTTGCCGTGCGCCCACACCCTCGTGTCCGGACCACCCTCGGACAGGACCTCGGTGACCAGCCTGCCTCCGATTCCGCGGCCACGCGCCGCGGGGTCGACGGCGAGTTCGGCCATCGCGGGATGATCCCCGTGACCCGGCTGCAGCTGCGCGTACCCGACGATCCGATCGGCGTCGGTCTCGACGAGATGACGGACACCGTCGCTCCCGGCGCCGGACACGGCGTGCACACCCTGCTCCGACACCGGCGCGGTTCCGTCCGCTGCCGTCGCGCGTTCGAGCAGGGCGGACACGTCCGCGGCCTGCTTGCCGTCGAGTCGATCAGTCCAGGACTGCACGGAGGCGCTCACTCAGATCGCCGGCCCTTCCGCGGATTCGAAGTCCGCGTCGTCGGCGTCGAGGTCGTCGACGGGCGGCACCGGCGCACCCGACTTGCTGCGGGTGGGACGGACGGCCTTGTAGCCGACGTTGCGGACTGTACCGATCAAGGATTCGTACTCGCTGCCCAGCTTGGCGCGCAGACGACGCACGTGGACGTCGACCGTGCGGGTGCCACCGAAGAAGTCGTAACCCCATACCTCTTGCAGCAACTGCGCGCGGGTGAAGACGCGACCCGCGTGCTGTGCCAGGTACTTGAGGAGTTCGAACTCCTTGTAGGTGAGGTCGAGGGGACGGCCGCGCAGACGAGCCGTGTACGTGCCCTCGTCGATGACCAGTTCGCCCAGCGTGATCTTGCCGGACGCCTCCGGGCTGGCGACGCCGCCGGTGCGTCCGACCAGCAGCCGGAGGCGGGCGTCCACCTCGGCCGGTCCGGTGCCGGGGAGCAGGATGTCGTCGAGGCCCCAGTCGGAATTGACCGCCACCAGGCCACCCTCGGTGAGCACCGCCACCACCGGAACCGCGGAACCCGTGCTGCCCAGCAGCCTGCAGAGGCCGCGAGCCGCCGCGAGATCGGTGCGCGCATCCACCAGGGCGATGTCGGCGGAGCTCGCTTCCAGGAGAGAGGACACCTCCGTCGGGGCAGGCCGCACCGAATGCGCCAGCAGGGCGAGGGCAGGCAGCACTGCCTCGGGGTTGGGGTCGGAGGTAAGAAGCAGTAGCTCCACACAGCCTCCCATCTCGTCGCCGTCGTACCCGGCCGGCCGACGGATCGTTCATCCGCCGGTCCAGGTAGATCGACACTGAAGGTATCGACACTTTTGTCGGTGACAGAGTAGCGCGCCGCCGTCGGCGTCCGTTGCACCGAACCCCCGGCAACCGGCGCAGAGGTTGCACCGACACTCCCCCGGTCGGTGTCCGTCACAATGGGGCCGTGCGGAAACTCATCATCGGAATCGTCTTCCTCGTGGCTCTCGGTCTCGTCGTCGACTTCGGTTCGGCGGCCTACGCGGAGTACCGGGTGTCGCGGGAACTGCGGGCAGGCGCGTCCCTCACAGCGGATCCCGAGGTGACCGTTCACGGCTTTCCGTTCCTCACTCAGGCGTGGGACGGCAAGTACGAGAACATCGAGATCCGCGCCCAGGGAGTACAGAGTGACGTGGTGGGCGAGGTGACGATCGAGTCCACCCTCCTGGGTGTCTCCGCGCCGCTGTCCGACCTCGTCGACGGCTCCGTGAAGACCCTTCCGGTCGATCACCTCTCCGGCCGCATGCTCATCGACGCCACCGACCTGGGACGCTTCCTCGACATCCCCGACCTGCAGGTTTCGGCCCCGCCGGCCAGCAAGTCGGACGGCACCGGCGGTTCCGGCGGCTCGGGGATGCCGACCGCGGGCGGCGTCGTCCTCACCGGCACCGTCCCCGTCGGGCCCATCGAGACCACCGTCAGCGTGCAGGCCGACCTGGTCCTCGACGGTGGTCAGGTGAAGATCGTCGCCAGCGACTTCTACTTCGGGCCCGAGGGCCACGCCGACTTCACCATCCCCGAACCCCTCGCTCCCGCGATCCTCGGCCTCTTCACCCGGACGATCGACCCCCGGGAACTCCCGTTCGGCGTCCAGCCGACCGAGGTCTACGCGGAAGGCTCGCAGATCGTCATCGAGGGCGTCGGCAACAACGTCACGATCGACCTGAACGAACTACAGAGCCGATGACCGGAATCACACTGTTACTGATCGCACTGTTCGCCGCCGTCGTGTTCGGGCTCGTGTGGCAGCGCCGCCAGGGAGCGGTCCGGAGCACCGGCGAGACGACCGCAGTGGTGACCGACCAGCGACGGCTGCTCCTCGAGGCGGCCGGCATCGGGCCGCAGTCGCCCGAACACCCTCGGCGGGCCACCGTCCTCCACTTCTCCGCCGACTGGTGCGGCCCCTGCGCGGCGGTGCGCAGAGTGGTCGGACAGGTCGTCGCCGACCTCGCCGGCGAACCGGAACCGCCCGTCGAAGTGGAGGTCGACATCGACGAGTATCACGCTCTCGCCAAGGAACTCGGCGTTCTGTCGTTGCCGACGACGTTCATTCTCGACGCCGACCTGCAGCAACGCTTCCGGGTGTCCGGAGTGCCCGCCGCGACCGACCTGCGGGCCGCTCTCGGACCCCTCACCCGGCCCCCGGCTTCAAATTCCTGAAGAACCGGGTAAACTCGTCGTCGTGCAATCCAGCCACGAGCTCATGCTCACCCGTCGCCGCACAGTTGACCTGTGCCGCCTCGGGGCTTGTTGCTGTACCTGTTGCTGATCACCAGGGCTGTCGCTTTCTGCTGACACCGCGGACTCCGCGCACGTGATCGAAATCCCGATGACGACGTCTTCCGTCGTCGTTCGGCGCCAGGCAAGCATTCAGGACTCACCGCAGGAGCACTTCTCATGTCCACAACACTCGAGCTCGAGCAGGTCGACGTTCGTGGCCCCCGGTTCGCCGCCTGGGTCACCACCGCTGTCCTCGTCGCCGTGCTCGTCGTGTCGACGTTCTCGCTGGTCGCAGCAGGAATTCTGCTGGCGTTGCAAGCGGTCGTCTTCGCGGCAGGCGCAGCCACCGGGCCGCGACGCAGCCCGTACGGCCGGATCTTCGGCACCGTCGTCGCGCCGCGACTCGCTCCGGTGAGCGACCGCGAACCCACCGCACCGCTCCGCTTCGCGCAGCTCGTCGGCTTCGTCTTCGCCGCCGTCGGCACCGTCGGCTTCCTCGCAGGCTCCGGGGTCGTCGGCGCCGTCGCCACCGCATTCGCCCTGTTCGCCGCGTTCCTCAACGCCGCATTCGGGTTCTGCCTCGGCTGCCAGATCTATCCACTCGTCGCACGCTTCCGCACCGCGGCCTGAAAGTTTCACACCGAGAACCACTGCACGATCCACCCGACACAAGTAAGTACACATCGAAAGGAACACCATGGCTCGCTCCGATGTCCTAGTCTCCGCCGACTGGGCTGAGCAGAACCTCAACGCCCCCAAGACCGTTTTCGTCGAGGTGGATGAGGACACCAGCGCATACGACGGCGGCCACATCGAAGGCGCCATCCGCCTCGACTGGCGGAAGGACCTGCAGGACGGCGTCCGTCGTGACTTCCTGAACCAGCAGCAGTTCTCCGACCTCCTGTCCGCCAAGGGCGTCGCCAACGACGACACCATCGTTCTCTACGGCGGCAACAACAACTGGTTCGCGGCATACGCGTACTGGTACTTCAAGCTGTACGGCCACCAGGACGTCAAGCTGATCGACGGCGGCCGCAAGAAGTGGGAGCTCGACGGGCGTCCCCTCTCCAAGGAGACCGTCACCCGCGAGGCCACCCAGTACAAGGCCGAGGCACCCGACCTCTCGATCCGCGCGTTCCGCGACGAGGTCATCGACGCCATCGGCAACAAGAACCTCGTCGACGTGCGTTCGCCCGACGAGTTCTCCGGCAAGATCCTCGCTCCCGCTCACCTGCCGCAGGAGCAGGCGCAGCAGCGTGGACACGTCCCCACGGCCATCAACATCCCGTGGAGCACCACCGCCAACGAGGACGGCACGTTCAAGTCGGACGACGACCTGGAGAAGCTGTACTCGGAGAAGGGCTACGACGAGGCCAAGCCCACCATCGCGTACTGCCGTATCGGCGAGCGCTCCAGCCACACCTGGTTCGTGCTCAAGGAGATCCTCGGCAAGTCCGATGTCAAGAACTACGACGGCAGCTGGGTCGAATACGGCTCGCTCGTCGGCGCACCCATCGAGTTGGAGGTTCACTGAGCCATGTGTGGAGCACCTGTACAGACCCAGACCCTGCCCGCGGGCGTCGACGTCGAGAAGGAAACGGTCATCACCGGCCGCGTTCTCGCCGCTGACGGCCAGCCGATCGGTGGAGCGTTCGTGCGTCTCCTCGACGGCGGCGGAGAGTTCACCGCCGAGGTCGTCGCCTCGGGCACCGGAGACTTCCGCTTCTTCGCCGCTCCCGGCGAGTGGACCGTGCGTGCACTGTCCAGCTCCGGCAACGGCACCTCGACGGTGAGCCCGTCGAGCGCAGGCGTGCACAACGTCGACGTCACGGTCGGCGAGTAGTCACCAGCTGACGACACCAGAATGGCCCCGCTCCGGATTCGGAGCGGGGCCATTCTGTCGTGTGAGATCTACTTGCCCGCCGGGACAGGGACGGCTGACGCCTCCGGGACAGGGACGGCTGACGCCTCAGCGGCCTTTCGGTCCTTCTCCGAATGCGCGAGCGCGGTGATCCAGTCGACCACCTTCTCGCTCTCCCAGTACCAGGGGTCGTTCGGATTGTTGTTCCAGTAGAACAGGTGCTGGATGAAGCCCAGGAAGATGTACGGCTTGATCACCAGTTCGAAGACATCGCTGTTGTCCTCGACGAACCCCGGGCCCTCCTGCGCAAGCTTCGCCTTTACGACCTCCGAACCGGGACCCATCGCCCAGTTGAGCGCCTCGACGATCTGTTCCTGGGACACCTGCATGTTCCGGTCCGGGCCGTCGGGGTCGTAGGTCCGGTCGGCGACCTTGCGGAGAACGTCCAGGAAGGACTCGTCGGAGGCGAACCAGTCTTCGTGGGTGACGATGTGCACGATCGACCGCGCCGCCATGTTCGTCACCGCATTCGCGAAGTCGGAGACGGTCTGGCCCGGGTTCAGCAGGGTGAAGTGCATCTGTCCCAGCACCCCGAGCGCCAGTTCGAGGACGGCGATCTCCTGCGGCGCGTCGCACGCGATGTCGTAGGGCCGGCACGCGTAGGTGATCTTGCCGTCGAGAGCGCCGTAGTCGGCCGGCTCGGATGACATGAATCCGCCGCCGGGCGGGCCGGGTTCGCCCATCGAGGGGGTGCCCGCTGGGCGGTACGGGTCGCCGATCAACGCGACGCCGGCGATGTCGTCGGCGGTGACCAGAGCATTGCTGTCGCGGTGCCCGAGTTCGCGCGACACCCGTTCGACCACCTCGGCGCCGACGCTGTACCCGAGCAGCACGTACTTGGTGTCGTCGCCGCACTTCACCTTGTTCTCGTCGAGGATCCTGTTCGTCGACGCGACACCCGCGGACATCGAATCCTGGTATGTCGGAACGGGTTGCAGCAGACCCAGGCCGTACGTGGACGGGTAGGGGACGTACATCCACCCCACCGTTCCCGGTTCGTCCTTGTTCGCCTCGCCGGTCGGCACCGTCACGTTGCCCACCCAGTTCGACCAGAGCTGCCGATTCTCGTCGGCCAGAGGGTTGCGGTCCTCCGTCGAGTCGGTGGCGCCGGACACGGCGACGATCATCACGTCGGGGCAGTCGGCGGCGTAGTTGTTCGGATCGACACGGTCCGTGTCGGCACTTCCCGAACCCGCGCTGCCGGTGTCGGGCGCGGCGACGGCGAGACCGGGAGCGCCGAACGCGGACACGGTCAGCAGCAGCGCCGTCGCCGTGATCGCGGCCCGCACCAGACCGGTGGCGGCAGTACTCGATCGAAGCATGGGACCTCCGGGAGGGGCGGGAGACGAGACGACCGCATGAGGATGTTCGGAACCGACCGGGTGGTCGCCTTCGGGAAACCGTAGCCGCAGTCACCGTAAGTCGCCTCCCGTTTCGACCGTTCGACGGGTTCGGTTTAGGATGTCCCCGTGGTTATCTTCTTCGAGGTACTTCTTGTCCTTGCCGCCGTGTTGATCACGTGGTTCTCGCTCTACACGATCTACCGCCTGGTCACCGACGAGTCGTGAGTCAGAACCCGGACGCAGGCGCAGATCCGCCTTCCGAGCACCCGACTACGAGCGCGCCCGCTGGGGACACCCCCACCGTGCGTCGTGGTAGCGGTGACGCAGCCGTCGCGGACGCCATCGAGCGTTCCAAGACGACGGCGTCGCGGAACATCCCGCAGCTTCCGGACCTTCCGCTGCCCGAGGACACCGCAAATCTGCGCCTCGGCCCGGATCTGAACAACGAACTCCTCGCAGTACTGCCCCTCGTGGGTGTGTGGCGCGGTGAAGGGGAAGGCCACGACCCCGACACAGGCGACTACCCCTTCGGGCAGCAGATCATCGTCTCCCACAACGGTGGCAACTACCTCAAGTGGGAATCCCAGACCTGGGTTCTCGACGCCGACGGCGAATACGTGCGCCCCGACCTCCACGAGACCGGCTTCTGGCGGATCAGCGGAGACGGCATTCCCGGCAGCACCAACGAGGAAGTCGTCGAACTCCTCCTCGCCCACAGCTCCGGCATCGTCGAACTGTTCTACGGCCAGGCCCTCACCCAGTCGTCGTGGGAACTCGCGACCGACGTCGTGATCCGCAGCACCTCCGGTGTTCTCGTGGGCGGCGCCAAGCGCCTCTACGGCATCGTCGAGGGCGGCGACCTCGCGTACGTCGAGGAACGCATCATCGCCGACGGCGAGCTGCGCCCCCACCTCTCCGCGCGGCTGTCCCGCTACGTTGGCTAGCGCCCGTGAGTACTTATTAACCACGGGCGGTTAACAAGTACTCACGGCTCGGGTTATCCACAACCTGAGGTTCATCCACAGGTCAGTTGAAAACGGCCTGTTTCGGGCGAATCCTGTCGGTCGGCGTGCGCACCGTCGCGTTCATGACGACTGCGACGATCGACTTCAGGCCCGACTTCCAACGCGTCCTCGACTATCAGCACGGCCTCGTCACGGCCCGGCAACTGCGCGGACTGGGTATCTCGACCCGGCAGATTCAGCACATGGTGGAGTCCGGCCAGTGGTCGGCGGTTCTGCACGGCGTCTATGCCGTCACGAACGGTCCGCTCGACCGGCCGATGACGCTGTGGGCGGCGCTGTTGTTCGGCGGTTCCCGAGCAATTCTCAGCCATCGGACCGCGGCCGAGGAATGGGGGCTGATGCCCATCGATCCGGAGGGGCCGATTCACGTCACCGTGCCCTACGGGTTGTCCGCGGAACCGCAGGGGCCGACGTATCGGAAGGTCGGCCGGCGATCCGACCGTCCTGTTCCCCGCGAGGGCGATCTCCTCCACCCCGGGGTCGTGGTGCACCGGTCCCGGGCGCACGCACACATCCTCGTCCCGACGCTTCAGCCTCGAACGTCGCGGGCAGATACCATCGTCGATCTCGCCGTCGCGGAGCCGTCCGCGGTGGCGGCCGCACGGGTCCTCGTGTCATTGGTCACCGGCAGCGACATTCCGGTGCACGAAGTGCTTCGACGGATCGAGCAACGTCCACCGCGCAGATACCGCACGGCGCTCACCGACGCGCTGACGTTCGTTTCCGGCGGAGTCCAGTCGATTCTCGAGCACCGGTACGCCGTCGACGTCGAACTCGCGCACGGACTACCGGCCGCCCGACGACAGTCGCCCGTTCTCGTCGACGGAAGAACCCTCTACGAGGATGTGGACTACTCGGACAGCGGCGTTCCGCTCCTCGTGCGGCTGGACGGATTGAGGTACCACTCGTCGCGGTCGGTGGCGCTGCGTGATCGTCGTCGCGGCAACGCGGCGGAACTCGCCGGCAGGGCGACGCTGGTCTACGGCTGGGAGGAGGTGACGCGGCGCTCGTGCGAGGTCGCGGCCGAGGTGCGGACGGTTCTCGAGCGGGGCGGTTGGAGTGGGCCGAACCCGTGCCCGCGCTGCCGTGAGTACTTATTAACGTCGGGCGGTTAACAAGTACTCACGGGCGCGGAGCGCACAACGGCCCCCGAGCCTTCCGGTGCTGGTGCACCGGGCCCGATCTGGACCAGACCGGGGGCTCGGGGGCCGGGTAGCTGCCTGGGATTCGCTCGCCGCTCGCGCGGTCAGTGAATTCCGTCAGCGGTAGCGGCTAGCTGGCAGCCACCTCACGTGTCCGTCTGTCATTCAATTTCAGACCACCTCCTTCCTCGTGTACTGAAGAAAGTACGCCGCACTCACGGAGTCGGCAACGCATTTTCGCTCTCAGCTTTCTCCACCCGTATCACCAGGTCAGCGCTGGTATCCTCCGGAAGCTGGTGAGTGACCACCACGACGGTGCGCTGCGGCGACACCAGTCCGCCGTCGCGCGCGAGCAGTCGCCGGAGCAGGTCGGCGCCCGCGTCGGCGTCGAGGTGCTCGGTCGGTTCGTCCAGCAGCAGCACCCGGGCGGACGACAGCAGCGCCCTGGCGAGGAGCAGTCGGCGACGCTGTCCGCCGGACACCGCCCTGGCACCACCGGCGAGTGCCGTGTGCACGCCATCCGGCAGCCCCGACACCCATCCCCCGAGCCCGACGCACTCCAGGACGGTCAGCGCCTCCGCTTCCTCGAGGTCGCCGCGCGCCACCCGCAGATTCTCGAGCACGGACGTGTCGAAGAGGTGCGCGTCCTCCGCGAAGAATCCGACGTTCCGGCGCAGAGACTCGGATCTGACCTGGTGCAGGTCGAGCCCGTCCACCTGGACCGTCCCCGACACCGGTGGGAGCAACCCGGCCAGGGTCATCAGGGTGGTCGTCTTCCCGGACCCGCTGCCGCCGACGATCGCGACTCGGAAGCCGGGCCGCAGGTCGAGGTCGAGCGGGGCGGTGACCTGTCCTCCGGGCCAGCCGCACCGCAGGTCCTTCGCGACGACCTCGGCGGGTCCGTCCAGTTCCCGGTCGCCGGGGTGCGGATCCGCGACGGCGGCGTCGAGCACGGCGAGTATGCGGCGCGACGCGATCCGGGCCCGGGTCAGTGCGACCGCCGCGGCGGGCAGCGCGGCCGTGGCTTCGAACGCGGACAGCGGCAGGAGCACCAGGATGCCCATCGCCATCGGGCTCATGGTCCCCGACGAGTACAGGTCCATGCCGATGAGCAGCGACGCGATCACGCTGACGCCCACCGCGAGTGGTGTGGCGGCGTCCGCGAACGCGCTGGGTGCGGCGGCGCGGTCGGTGGCCTCGACCGCGGCGTGTTCGGCGGCGACGGCCCGCGACACGGTCCGGTCGAGGCGACCTGCGACGCGGAGTTCCGCGGCGTGATCGAGCGCCGTGACGGCGTCTTCGCTGAACCGCGCCCGCGCGTCGGCGCCGGACGTCTCGGCCAGGCGGGCGGCCCGCGCGGACAACCAGGGCGCCGCGACCCCCGACACCGCGAGCGCGACTGCGAGCACGAGCGCCGAGGCGGGCGAGATCACCGCGAGGATGCCGACCGCGGCCACGGCGAGGACGACGGACACGGCAATGGGGACGAGCGCGCGCACGACGACGTCACCGAGGGTGTCGACATCGGCCCCGGTGCGGGCGAGCAGTTCGCCGCGGCGCAGGCCGGCGGCGGCTGCGGGGTCGCCGTCGGCCAGCCGCTGGTACAGCTGGGTGCGGGCGGACGTGGTCCCGCGCAGGGCGGTGTCGTGGGTGGCGAGCCGCTCGAGGTAGCGGAAGACGCCGCGGGAGATGCCCAGCGCCCGCACCGCCACGACGGCCACGCTGAGGTCCAGGACGGGCGGCATCTGCCACGCCCTCGTGATCAACCACGCCGACAGCGCCGCCAGCGCGAGCGCACTACCCAGCGTGGCGACGCCGGCGGCGACGGCCCGCACCACCCGTCCCGGTTGCAGGTCGAGGAGCGGCAGTGCCCGGATCAGCGGGTCACGCGACATCGGCGCTCACCTCGATCACCCGGTCGGCGGCCGCGAGCACGGTCGGCCGGTGCCCCACGACCACGACCGTCCGGCCGGCGGCGGCCAGGCTCCGCAGGGAATCGAGCACGGTCCGCTCCGACGCGTCGTCGAGGTGTGCGGTGGGTTCGTCGAGCACCAGGACCGGACGCCGGGTGGCCAGCACGCGGGTCAGCGCGAGCCGCTGCCGCTGGCCGAGCGACAGTCCCGTTCCGCCGGACCCGACGCGCGTGGACCAGCCGTCGGGGAGTTCGGCGAGGACCTCGTCGAAACCTGTCGCCGCACAAGCCTGTTCGAGGTCGACGACTTCGCCGATGAGCCGAAGGTTCTCGTCCAGCGTGCCGGGAACGAGGACGGGGTGCTGCGGGAGCCACGCCACCTGCGCCCACCACGCGGACCGGTCGAGGGAACTCACGGCGGCGCCTGCCACGCGCACCTCGCCGTGCTCGGGTTCGACGAGGCCGAGGAGTGCCTGCACCGCAGTCGATTTCCCGGAACCGTTGGGCCCGGTCAGCACGGTCACCGCGCCGGGTTCGAGGGTCCCGGTCAGTCCGTGCGGCGCCAGGCCGTGCCGCGACGCGACGTCGACGCCGTCGAATTCGAGACGCGCCCCGGCCGCATCCACCACGACCGCACCGTCGGCGGCGTCGTCGGGACGATCGGTATCGATGACGGCGAAGGCCCGGCTCGCGGCGGCCATTCCGTCCTCGGCGGCGTGGAACTGGGTTCCGACCATCCGCAGCGGAAGGTACACCTCGGGCGCGAGAATCAGCGCCACGATCCCCGCTTCGAGACCCATCTCCCCGTACACCAGCCGCAGTCCGATGCTGACGGCGACGAGCGCGACGCACAGCGTAGCCAGCAGTTCCAGCACCATCGACGACAGGAACGCCACCCGCAGCGCCGACATCGTGGTGCGGCGGTGCGCGTCGCCGAGTTCGCGCACCCGCGTCGCCGGGCCCTGTTCGCGGCCCAGCGCGCGGAGTGTGGGCAGGCCGGCCAGGAGGTCGAGCAGCTGGGAGGACAGAGTGGTCATCGCGGCCAGCGTCTTGGCGGCCTTGCCCTTGGTGAGCAGGCCGATGAGGATCATGAAGACCGGGATGAGCGGGAGCGTGACGAAGATGATCGCCGCCGACGTCAGATCCTGAAACGTGATGACCGCGAGCGTCGCCGGAGTGAGCGTCGCCGCGAGAACCAGAGCCGGAAGATACCCGGTGAGGTACGGCACGAGACCGTCGATTCCGCGGGTGAGCACGGTCGCGATCTCGTCCCGCCGCGGATCGAGTTCGCGCGGTCGCAGGCGGGTGGCGACGCCGAGGACCTCCCCCTTCAGCTCCGCCACGACCCGCGTGGCGGACCGGTGCGCGAACCGGGACTGCAGCCAGGTGCCGAGCACTCGCACTCCGACCGCGGCGGCGAGGACCACCAGTTCGGTGGACCACCGGCCGACGTCGGTGTCGTTGTCGACGATGACCCCACCGAGCACCCGGCCGATCATGAGCGCCGACACGATGACCATCGCGACGTTGACCACCGACAGCGCGACGGTGAGGACGAGGTACCCGCGGGCCGCCGCGGAGTAGCGCCAGAGGCGGGGATCGACGGGACGCCGGGAACCTCGCTCCCCGCCGGGGCGCTCGTCGGCCGGGCGGGGTGCGTCGCCTACCGCTGTGCTCATCTGCGCCCGAGCGGGAGACCGATCGACGGCGGGATGTGCTTGGTCGAGATCCGTTGGCGGAACACCCAGTACGTCCAGCCCTGGTAGATCAGCACCACCGGGGTGAGGAAGGCGGCGGCCCACGTCATCACCTTCAGCGTGTACGGACTCGACGAGGCGTTGTCGATGGTCAGGTTGTACGCGGCGTCCAGCGTGGACGGCATGACGTTGGGGAACAGCGAGCCGAACAGCAGGGCCACGGTGGCGATGACCGCGATGGACGTGAGCAGGAACGCCCAGCCCTCACGTTCGGCGCGGGTGAACGCGACCACCCCGAGGAGTGCGGCGGCGGCGATCGCGACGAGGATCCATGTCCAGCCCTTGCCGTGCGCCAACTGCGTCCACAGCACGAACGCGCCTGCCACCGGAACGGCCGGGATCGCCAGCCTGGACGCCAGTTCGACGGCGTCCGTGCGGACTTCGTCGGCCGTCTTCAGCGCGAGGAACACCGCGCCGTGCAGGGCGAACACGAGCGCTGTCGTCAGACCACCCAGCAGCGCATAGGGATTGAGCAGATCGAAGAGGCTCGAGGTGACCTGCTTGTCGGCGTCGATGTCGACGCCCCGCACGATGTTCGCGAACGCGACACCCCACAGCACGGCGGGCACCCAGGACCCGAAGACGATGCCCCAGTCGCATCGCCTGCGCCAGGTGTCGTCGTCGATCTTGCCGCGGTATTCGATGGCGCAGATCCGGACGATGAGCGCGACGAGAATGATCAGCAGCGGCAGATAGAAGCCGGAGAACAGGGTGGCGTACCACTCCGGGAACGCGGCGAACAGCGCGCCGCCGCCGGTGATGAGCCACACCTCGTTGCCGTCCCACACGGGCCCGATGGTGTTGAGCACCACCCGCCGTCGCGTGTCTCCGTTCGGGTCCTTGCGCCTGCCCAGCACCGGCATCAGCATGCCGACACCGAAATCGAATCCCTCGAGGACGAAGTACCCGATGAAGAGCACCGCGATCAGGATGAACCACACTTCTTGAAGTCCCATGACCGTCTCCCCTAGTACGCGAACGAGAGTTGCTCGGGCTTGCCCGGTTCTTCGGGCTCGTCGTGGTCGTCACCCGGTGGATGCGCGTCGTGTTCGAGTGGTCCCTCGATCGTGTAGCGGCGGATCAGCGTGAACCACACGACGGCCAGCGCCCCGTAGACCACCGTGAACGTGATCAGTGAGACCCAGACGGTCCACGGGGAGTGATTCGAGACGCCCTGGTCGACAGTGAGTCTGATCATGTCGACACCGGTCGGGTTGGGTGCCACGACCCACGGCTGGCGGCCCATTTCGGTGAACACCCAGCCCGCGCTGTTCCCGAGGAACGGCGTCGGGATGACGGCGATGGACAACCAGCCGAACCACTTCTTGTCCGGGACACGGCCGCCGCGGGTCATCCACAGACCGACCACGGCGAGCAGCGCCGACCCGGCGGCCCAGCCGATCATCGCGCGGAACGTCCAGTAGGTGACGAACAGGTTGGGCTTGTAGTTGCCGGGCCCGTACATCTCCTCGTAGCGGGCCTGGATCTCGGTGACGCCCTCGACGGTGGAGTCGAAGGTGCCGTCCGCCAGGAACGAGGTGAGCCCGGGAATCTTGATGAGCTGGGTGATGCTCTCGCAGTTGTTCTGGGTGCCGACGGTGAGGATCGAGAAGTCGGCACCGGTTTCGGTGTGGCACAGCGATTCGGCCGATGCCATCTTCATGGGTTGCTGTTCGAACATCAGCTTGCCCTGGATGTCGCCGGTGATCGCGAGTCCGATGCCCGCGGCGACCATCACCCACAGCGCGAGGATGGTGACCGGACGGAACATCGTCCGTGCGGTCTCCTCGTGTTTCTTCGCCACTTCGGGTTCGGTGGCTTCCTTCGATTTGCGCATGCTGCGCACCATCCACCAGCCGCCGACGCCGGCCACGAATGTTCCTGCCGTGAGGAATGCTCCGGCCACGACGTGCGGGAAGGCTGCGAGCGCTGTGTTGTTGGTGAGCAGTTCCCAGATGCTGGTGAGTTCCGCGCGCCCGGTCTCGGGGTTGTAGACGGCCCCGACCGGGTGCTGCATGAACGAGTTGGCGGTGATGATGAAGTACGCGGACGCGTTCACCCCGATCGCGACGAGCCAGATGGTGGCGAGGTGGACGAGCTTGGGCAGCCGTCCCCAGCCGAAGATCCAGAGGCCGAGGAACGTCGACTCGAGGAAGAAGGCGACCAGGCCCTCGAGAGCGAGGGGTGCGCCGAAGACGTCACCGACGAAGCGTGAGTACTCGCTCCAGTTCATCCCGAACTGGAATTCCTGCACGATGCCGGTGGCCACGCCGAGCGCGAAGTTGATCAGGAAGAGCTTCCCGAAGAATTTGGTGAGCCGATACCAGTGATCCTTTCCGGTGACCACCCACATCGTCTGCATGACGGCGATCAGCGGGGCGAGCCCGATCGTCAGCGGAACGAGGATGAAGTGATAGACGGTGGTTATGCCGAACTGCCACCGGGAGACATCCAAGGCATCCATGGCTACTCCGAAACTGGGCCCGTAGGACAGGCTTCAGGGCCGGAGCGTGGGCTTCCGCCCGACCCTTGAAAACAACGTACTGCGGGGTCGTTTCCCCCGCAGGACTTTGCTACTACGAAATGTAGTAGACCTGTCAAGCCTCCGCGGACTCGGCACCCGCCGCCTCGACCGCGAGGTCGACCAGCTCCACGATCTCGTCGGCGAGCGGCGCGTCGGGCAGGGCAAGGCCGTCGATCTTGCGCACGCGCGCGGCCATGGTGACGCTGGAGATGAGCCAAACACCTTCCGCCGTAATGAGATCCGCCGGACGCAGAGACGCGTACTCGCAGCGGAACCCGTTGCCGGAGGCGACCTCGAAGAGCGCCTGCTGCGTGGTGCCGGGCAGGATTCCGTGCTCCGGCGGCGGCGTGAGGAGCGTCTTCTCGCGGGCGATGACCACCGTGGAACGTGGCCCTTCCAACACATTGCCCTCACTACTGACGAAGATCACATCGTCGGCGCCGAACGTGGCCGCGTACCGCAGCGCCGCCATGTTCGTCGCATATGACAAGGTCTTCGCCCCGAGTAGCTGCCACGGCGCACTCGCCGACAGATCCACCGAATACCCGCGGGCCAGTGTGAGTACCGACACTCCGTCGCGTCGTGCCTCCAGGATCCGCTCGGACACCGGCCCGACGGTGACGAAGGCGGTCGCGTCGCCACCGGACTCCCGGCCGCGGCTGAGCACGAGTCGCATCGCGCCCTCCCGCTCGGACCCCCACTCCTCGACGGCCAGCTCGAGGGCCAGGCGCCACTCGTCCAGGTCCTGAATGGGCAATCCGAGGGCGCGCGCCGACGCGACGAGACGGGTGAGGTGTGGCTCGACCTTCAGTGCGCGACCGCCGCGCACCAACAGCGTCTCGAAGACACCGTCGCCGCGCACGACCGCCAGATCGTCCGCGTACAGCAGCGGGGCATCCGCGTCCCGCACCTCGTGGTCCAGCGTCACCAGCACTCGATCAGACATGACACCCAGACTATCGACCCTGCTGACCGCCACCTGTGGTCCATGGTCCCTAGACTGGGTTCGTGGTCGACAAACTGCCCGTCTCACCCAGTCCACTCGTCACGGCCCCGGGCGCGGTCCCTGCGCCGGAAGGCTCTCCCGACGCCGGCGTCGCCTGGCATCACGGCGATCCCCTCGGCGAACAACGCAGCGCCGAACGTTCCGCGGTGGTGGTCGACCGTTCCCACCGGTTCGTCATCGCGATCAGCGGACCCGAACGACTCACCTGGCTGCACACCATCTCGAGCCAGCACGTCGCCGCACTCCCCGACGGCGCGAGCGCCGAGAACCTCAGCCTCGACGTCAACGGCCGCGTCGAGCATCACTTCGTCCAGACCGATCTGGACGGCGTCACCTGGATCGACACCGAGGCCGACCGCGGACCCGACCTCCTGTCGTTCCTCACCAAGATGGTGTTCTGGTCCAAGGCCGAACCCCGTGAGGGCAACGAACTCGCGGTCCTCAGCGTCATCGGCCCCGACGCCGTGACGGTCCTCGACGCGGCCGGTGTCGTGGCGCCCGCCGAGCCGTACGCCGCCGCCGCGGTGCCCGGAGGCGGGTTCGTCCGCCGCATGCCGTGGCCGACCGCCGACTCCTTCGACCTGCTGATCCCCAGGGAAGGGCTCGCGACGTGGTGGGGCCGGCTCACCGCCGCCGGCGCCGCTCCCGCCGGAACCTGGGCGTTCGAGGCACTCCGGGTGGCCGCCGGACGGCCCCGGATCGGACTCGACACCGACGAGCGCACCATCCCGCACGAGGTCCGCTGGATCGGCGGTCCCGCCGAACACGGCGCCGTCCACCTCGAGAAGGGCTGCTACCGCGGCCAGGAGACGGTGGCCCGCGTCCACAATCTCGGCAAACCGCCCCGTCACCTCGTCCTGCTGCACCTCGACGGCAGCGCCGACGCCCTTCCCGAACCAGGCGACCCGGTGACGGCGGGAGGCCGTGCGGTCGGACGGATCGGCACCGTGATCGACCATCACGAACTCGGACCCATCGCGCTGGCCCTCGTCAAACGGTCGATCCCCACCGACACCGAATTGGTGGTCGGCTCGTGCGCCGCCTCGATCGACCCCGACTCCGTGCCCGCGGACGACACCGTCCAGGCAGGTCGCGCCGCCGTCGACCGGCTCCGGGGCCGATGAGCGAGGCGACCGCGACGGCCGGCGAGGTCCTGGCCGTGTGCGTGCTGCACACCGAACGGGACAGCGGCACCCGACGGGTGACCCGGACGGCGATCGACAAGCGCCCCGTCGACGGCGCCGTGCGCGTCACGACCGCCGGACTGGTCGGCGACCGCGTCTGCGACACCGAATACCACGGTGGCCCGTTCAAGGCCGTCTACGCCTACCAGGAGGACGAGGCGCAGCGCTGGGCGTCGGAACTCGGCCGCGAACTGCCCCCGGGATGGTTCGGTGAGAACCTCCGCGTCGACGGGATCGCCGCGACCGACGCCGTGATCGGCGAGCGCTGGCGGATCGGCACCACCGAACTGGAGGTGACCAGCCCGCGGACACCGTGCGGCACGTTCGGCGTCTGGGCCGCCGAGCCCCGGTGGGTCAAGCGGTTCTCCGAACGCGCGGACACAGGCGCGTACCTGCGGGTGGTGACGGAGGGGTCGGTCACCGCCGGCGACGCCGTCCAGCGCATCCACGTCCCCGGCCACGGTGTCACCGTGCGCGATCTGTTCACCGGCCGCGACCCGGAACGGTTCGTGGCGCTGCTCGAACAGCAGGAGAACCTCTCTCCGACCGTCGCGGACAAGGCCCGCCGACGGATCGCCGGACTGGAAGTGCAGGTCACGTATTGAGCATCGAACTGGTCGAGGTCGTTCGTTCCGGATTCCGCGAGTGCGTCCACCGCGGTTCCGCGGTGATCCTCCGCGCGGACGGCGAGATCGCGCTCACCCTCGGCGAGGTGCACACACCGATCTACCCGCGGTCGTCGAACAAGCCGTGGCAGGCCGTGACGATGCTGCGGAACGGTTTCGAACCGTCCAGTTCCGAAGAACTCGCGATCGCGACCGCATCCCACGAGGGTGAGTCGGACCACATCGAACTCGTCGAGCGGCTACTCGCCCGGTACGGCCTCGACGAGGACCGGCTCCGCTGCCCCGCCGATCTACCCTCCAACGAACTCGCCCGGGCCGAACTGCTGGCCGCCGGCGAGCTCCCCCGCCCGGTGTACATGAACTGCTCCGGCAAGCACGCGGCGATGCTCGCCACCTGCCTGGCCAACGACTGGCCGTTGGACAGCTACCTCGAGCCGACGCATCCGCTGCAACTCGCGGTCGTCGAGACGCTCGGATCGATCAGCGGCGACGTCGACGCCGAGCTCGGCATCGACGGATGCGGGCTGCCGATCGTCCCCCTGTCGCTGACGCATCTGGCGCGCGCGTTCGCCCGGCTCGTCACCGCCGAGCCCGACTCCCCAGAGCTCGCCGTCGCCGACGCCATCCGCGAACACCCCTACCTCGTCTCCGGCACCGGCAAGGACGACGCACGGCTGATGCCGGTCGTGCCCGGACTGCTGTCCAAGGCGGGCGCCGACGGTGTCTACGCCGGCGCGCTTCCGGACGGCTCGGCGTTCGCGCTGAAGATCGACGACGGCCACGAACGGGCCCGGTTGCCCCTCGCCGCAGCACTTCTCCACAGGATGGGCGCCGAGTGGACCGAGGATCTGGCGGCCCTCGCGTCGCAGCCCGTGCTCGGCGGCGGCGTCCGAGTGGGGACGGTCCGGGCAATTCCGGGAGTCTTCTGAAAGCGAAATACCGGCATCGGGGCAGCTCGCGAGCCCGGTGAGACTAAACCGACACCGCTTCGGGGTGTGGATGGAAGCGCGAGGGACTTTTCCACGCTAGAGTGTGGGGCAGGAACTTACACACTCAAACGGGGCCGCCAAATTCCCCAGGCCGCCCCGCGAAAGCGCGAGGGGGTCAGCCATGGGCCGCGGCCGGGCTAAGGCAAAGCAGACCAAGGTTGCACGCGAGCTGAAGTACAGCGTACCGACCACGGATTTTGACAGCCTGCAACGAGAGCTCTCAGGTGGGTCGTCCAACTCGCATCGGGACGAGGTCTTCGCTGACCAGCGTGCCGACAGGGAGGGTCACTCCCGGGAGGACGACGACGACTGGCGGCGCTGAGATCTGAAGACAACGAAATGAGGGGGAGCCGCTACCGGCTCCCCCTCATTTCCACATCTTCAGCCGGTCGGGGCCACTAGCTCGCCCCGTTCCGACCGACGGCGTCCGACCCTAGAACCTCGGGTGATCGCCGGCGAGAATTGCGCGCTCGGCCGACACGTCGTGCGACTTCTTGATGCTGCCCAGCGTCCAGCAGTCGATATGGCGTGCCGTCAGGACGGCCAGCGCACGATCGACGTCCTCGGGCGCCACGATCGCGACCATGCCGACGCCCATGTTGAACGTCTGCTCCATCTCGGCCCGCTCCACGCGTCCGCGCTGCGCGATCATCGCGAAGATCGGAGCCGGGCTCCACGTGCCGCGGTCGAGTTCGGCGACCAGACCCTTCGGCATGACCCGCGCGAGGTTGTTGGCCAGTCCACCGCCGGTGACGTGGCAGAACGTGCGCACGTCGGTCTCGGCGGCGAGGGCCAGGCAGTCCTTCGCGTAAATCTTCGTGGGCTCGAGCATCTCCTCGCCCAGGGTGCGGCCGAACTCGTCGACGTGCGCCGTCAGGCTCATGTGGTCGATCTCGAGCAGGACCTTGCGGGCCAGCGAGTAACCGTTGGAATGCAGTCCGGACGATCCCATCGCGATCACCACGTCGCCGGGACGGACCCGGTCCGGCCCCAGCACCTGGTCGGCTTCGACCACACCGACGCCGGTCGCGGACAGGTCGTAGTCGCCGTCCGCCATCACACCGGGGTGCTCCGCCGTCTCGCCACCGAGCAGCGCGCAACCAGCCTGGATGCAGCCTTCGGCGATGCCGCTGACGAGTTCGGCGACACGCTCCGGGACGACGCGCCCGACGGCGATGTAGTCCTGCAGGAACAGCGGCTCGGCACCGCAGACGACGAGGTCGTCGACGACCATCGCGACGAGGTCGAGGCCCACGGTGTCGTGCTTGTCGAGTGCCTGAGCGACGGCGAGCTTCGTGCCCACACCGTCCGTGGACGCCGCGAGCAGCGGCTCCTTGTAGTCACCCTTGAGCGAGAACAGACCCGCGAATCCACCGAGACCACCGAGAACCTCGGGACGGCTGGCGCGCTTGGCCAAGGGAGCGAAGAGTTCCACCGCCCGATCGCCTGCGGCGATGTCCACTCCTGCGGCGGCGTAGGACGCGCCAGGGCGACTTGTCGGATCCTCGGTCATGTGGTTGTTACTCCAGCCTTCTGTTGCTCGTCAAAATCGTGTCGGTCGGGCAATCGAGTGCTGTGATTGCGTCCTTACGGTACCGGAGTACGTTCTCCGGCCGGATCCCGATGTACCGGCCTACGGCCGACTGAGGGCGTTCGCGTTGTCGTTCTCCCGCGTCGCGGGACCGCCTGCCGCGCTCTCGAGCATTCCCTCGAGAACGTTCTTTCCGATCGACGTCTCCGTGGGGAGCGCGATGGGGTACGTGCCGTCGAAGCAGGCCGCACACAGTCGTGTCGCAGGCTGCTCGGTCGCGGCGATCATGCCTTCGGTGGAGATGTAGCCGAGGGTGTCGGCGCCGATGGAACGGCGCACCCCTTCGAGCATCTCGTCGAAGCTGCCGGGTTCGCCACCGCCGCCCGCGCCGTTGGCAATCAGCTCGGCCGGCGAGGCGAAGTCGATGCCGTAGAAGCAGGGCCATTTGACCGGCGGCGACGCGATCCGGACATGGATCTCCAGTGCGCCGGCCTCACGGAGCATCCGGATGAGCGCGCGCTGGGTGTTGCCGCGGACGATCGAGTCGTCCACCACCACGAGGCGCTTGCCGCGGATGACTTCCTTGAGGGGGTTGAGCTTGAGGCGGATACCGAGCTGACGGATCGTCTGCGACGGCTGGATGAAGGTGCGGCCCACGTAGGCGTTCTTCATCAGACCCTGGCCGTACGGAATGCCCGACCCCTGCGCGTAACCGACCGCGGCGGGAGTGCCCGACTCGGGGACCGGGATGACGAGGTCGCCCTCGGCGGGGTGCTCGGTGGCGAGGCGACGGCCGATCTCGACGCGGGTGGAATGCACCGAACGTCCGGCGATGACACTGTCCGGACGGGCCAGGTACACGTACTCGAACACGCAGCCCTTGGGCTCGGGGTTCGCGAAGCGGGAGGAGCGGACGCCGTCGGCGTCGATGGCGAGCAGTTCGCCGGGCTCGATGTCGCGGACGAAGGACGCGCCGACGATGTCGAGTGCGGCCGTCTCGCTGGCCACGACCCAGCCGCGGTCCAGGCGTCCGAGGCACAGCGGGCGGATGCCGTGCGGGTCACGGGCCGCGTAGAGCGTGTGCTCGTCCATGAAGGTGAGGCAGAACGCGCCGCGCAGTGTCGGCAGGAGCTTCATGGCCGCCTGCTCGATGGTGCTGTCGGCGGCGGCGTGCGCAAGGAGGGCGCCGACGACGTCCGAGTCGGACGTGGCGCCGCCGGGGCGCTTGTCGTTGACCAGTCCGGCTTCACGGGCGCGCTGCGCCAGCTCCGCCGTGTTGACGAGGTTGCCGTTGTGCCCGAGGGCGATGCCGCTGCCCGCGGCGGTGGTACGGAAGATCGGCTGCGCGTTCTCCCACGTGGTCGAGCCCGTGGTGGAGTAACGACAGTGACCGACGGCGACGTGGCCCGGCATCGCTGCCAGGGTCTGCTCGTCGAACACCTGGCTTACCAACCCGAGGTCCTTGAAGACCAGCACCTGCGAACCGTCGGCGACGGCGATACCCGCCGCTTCCTGCCCACGGTGCTGCAGAGCATAAAGTCCGTAGTAGGTGAGTTTCGCCACATCCTCTCCCGGCGCCCAGACGCCGAAGACTCCGCATTCCTCGCGGGGCTCGTTCTCGTCCTCGTCGGACGGGTTCGAAGAGAGAAGATTAGGACTGTGGACCGACAGATCGGCTCTGGTCACCGGGGTGCTCCCTGGGGATGGGCGTGTGAGGGGCAAGGTCAGTCTACGTGCCCTGCGCCGTCGCTTCGCCCACGGTGCCGATCGAACCGGCCCGACTCCCGGACGGACAGCCGAAAATAGATTAGTTTCGGTATCGATCAGTATCCTCGAATCACGGAGCGGGGGCTTCTCCGATGAACGTCCGCAGCGCGGCTCCGACCGCCGCAGAACGCCTGCTGAACGCCTTCGAGGGTGCGATGGGCATCCCCATTCCCGTGCACGTCCGATGCTGGGACGGCTCGGAGGCCGGCCCCGACTCCGACGTCACCATCGTCTTCCGCAACCGCCGGGCCATCCGGAGGGTGCTGTGGTCGCCGAACGAACTCGGTCTCGTCCGGGCCTACGTGTCCGGTGACATGGAGATCGAGGGCGACGTCTTCCGACTGCTGACGCTTCCGGATCTCGTCGCCCGGCTGGGCACTCTCGGTGTCCGCGGATCCGACCGCGGCACCGTCCTGAATTCGCTGTCGACTTTCGTCCGGCTCGGCGGTCTGGGTCTCCGGCCGACACCGCCGTCGGTGGAGGTGTCCCGGCGCCGCGGCACCAAGCACAGCAAGGCGCGCGACGCGTCCTCGGTGTCACATCACTACGACGTAGGCAACGATTTCTACCGCCTGTTCCTGGGGCCGACGATGGTCTACTCCTGCGGGTACTGGGACCAGCGATCCGGCGACCGCGGTGCGATCGGAACGCTCGAGGAAGCGCAGAACGAGAAGCTGGACCTGGTCTGCCGCAAGCTCGGACTCCAGTCGGGCATGCGACTGCTGGATGTGGGCTGCGGCTGGGGTTCGATGGCGATCCACGCCGCCGAGAAGTACGACGTGTCCGTCGTCGGCGTCACCCTCAGCCACGAACAGGCCGAGTGGGCGCGGGCGAGGGTCTCCGAGGCCGGGCTGTCGGATCTGATCGAGATCCGTGTGCAGGACTACCGCGACGTCGTCGACGGTCCGTTCGACGCGATCTCCAGCATCGGCATGTCCGAACACGTCGGCGACTCCGCGCTGCCGGGCTATGCGCAGCACCTGCTCAACCTACTGCGTCCCGAAGGGCGGCTGCTCAACCACGCCATCGCCGCGGTCCGGTCGCTCACCGGCACGGACAATTCCTCGGGACTGATCGAGAACTACATCTTCCCGGACGGCGAGGTGCTGCCGCTGAGCAGAACGCTCGACGCCTTCGAGCGCGCCGGACTCGAGGTGCGCGACGTCGAGGCCCTCCGGGAGCATTACGCACTCACGCTGCGGGCGTGGGTGGGCAGACTGCGCGACTCCTGGGACGACGCGATCCGGCTCGCCGGCGCGGAGCGGGCCCGAACCTGGTTGCTGTACCTCGCGGCCAGCGCCCTGGGGTTCGAGGAGAACGGGCGGCTGACGATCCATCAGGTGCTGGCCGTGCGCCCGTCCGAGGACGGGTCGAGTGGCCTGCCGCGCACCCGCGCGTTGTGGCTGGGCTAGCTATACGCGCAGCAGCGGCAGCCAGTGGGCGATCTCCCCGGCGCGACTCCCCGACACCGAGACTCCGCCGTCGGCGGTCGCGCTGTCGAATTCCAGCAGTCCCGTCACCAGCAGCAGCCACGTCCGGGGGTCGGTCTCCACGACGTTCGGCGGGGTGCCCCGGGTATGCCGGGGACCTTCGATGCACTGGACCGCGACGAACGGAGGCACCCGCACCTCCACGCTCGACCCGGGTGCCACCTGCTCGAGCGTCCGCGCGCTGAGCCGGACCGCCGCGGCCAGCTGGGTGCGGGACGGTTTCTGGTCGGAATCGCCGCGCAGCCACGGACCGACCTCGAGTACGGCGGCCCTCAGTTCGGCGGGATCTACGGCTCGGCGCGACGGCATACGTTCAATCTACTGTGTGAGCTCGCGCGACTTCGGCTGCCACCGCCCCACCGACGTTGACCGAAAGGTGCAGCAGTGCAGGGGCTACGACGCTTCCGCTGCGTCGACGCAACCAGTCGAACAGCACTGCGGAGGAGCCGGTGAGCAGCATGCTCGCGGGGACGCCGTCACCGGCGGTCCGGGCCGCGCGCACGTGCCACAGCGCGAACGTGGCGGCGTGCAGGGCGTGGGCCGTCGCCGGCGGCCAGGCCCGTCGCAGCATCGCGGACAGGACGCTGCGGAACAGCAGTTCCTCGTGCGCCACGGTCCCCACCGGGATCCGGAACCCCACCCAGCCGACGAAATCGGTGACGCCGTCGCCCGGCGGCACACGCCTGCGCAGTGCGGGCACGCACAACGTGATCGCGAATCCGGCGAGCGGGACCACCGAGGCCGCGGCGCCGTATCGCAGCCCGGACGGCACGTTCGACGCGGACAGGCCGAGTTCGTCGACGCCGTACCCCGCGGCGCGTGCTGCTCCCACGACCGACAGTCCGAGCACGCCTCCCGCGACAGCCCGCCCGTACGGGCCGAGGCCCGAACCGGGCAGCACCACGTTGTTCCACAGCACGGCCGCCGTCGCACCGGCAACGGAGGCGAGCCTGCTCACTTCTCCGGACCCTCTGTCCCGGAGAGGGATTCGAGAGTGGAGCGGACTCGTTCGGTGTCGACGGGCGTCCACCCCTCGGGCTGGGCGACCGTGATCCAGCCGTCGAGGACGAGAGTCCCGTAATTGTGGCCGTGTCCGTCCGGCACGCCTGCGGCGTTGGTGAGGTCGGCCGAGACCTGCCAGAACGTCACGAACGGAAACCATTTCATCGACGGCGAGCGATCCTCGCCCGGTGGTTCCTTCAACCAGTCGGGCCGGGTGAACGCGAGGTCGGGCGACCACCACACGACGGGATCGGACGGGTGCTGGACGTACAGGATGCGCGGCGACAGCCACTCGCCGGTGTTCTCGACCATGTCGGCGGAGTCGTCGGCGAACCGCACCACCAGGCCCGCCGCGTACTCGGGGTCCACCTCGGGTGTGCCGGGGTCCCGGCGCTGGATCAGCTGTCCCCACAGCCGGTTCGAGTTGGGCGGCCCGACCCACAGCACGCCGTCGACGGTCTGCCGGATGTCGCTCAGTGTGTCGAAGGCGCCCTCCCCCGCCTGGGTGCCGAGACTTTCGCCGTAGACCAGCAGTTTGGGACGCGTCGCCTCGGGCTCCTGCAACCACCGCTCGTGCACGCGGTCGATCAGTTTCTTCCCTGCCTCCGCTGCCTTGTCGCGGTCGGCGAGGAACGAGATCCAACTCGGCAGGAACGAGTACTGGCTGGCCACCAACGCCGTGTCACCGTTGTGAACCAGCTCGATCGCCTGCGCCGCAGTCGGATTGATCCAGCCGGTGCCGGTGGTGGGGACGACGACGAGGACCTTGCGCGAGAACGCGCCGGTCCGCTCGAGTTCGTCGATGACGATGTCCATGCGCGCGTCCGGGTCCTCGGCGGTCTCGAGGCCGGCGTAGACGCGGATGGGGTCCTTGGCCGGTGTGCCGTTGGCAGCCGTGAGCTCGTCGGCGTCGAGGCCTCGGGACACGAAGTTGCGGCCCTCGTAGCCGAGGGTGTCCCAGGGCGCCAGCGACTCGGGGCTGCCCGACTTCTCGGGGTCGAGTGGCTGCTCGGCGCCGTCCCGGGTGGTCGAATTCTGCAGGCTGAACGCCGCATTCGTGGCGGCGTAGATGCCGCGCATCAGAACACCGTCGACGAGCAGGAAGAACAGCACCGTCACGATGAGGATGCCGACGGTGGTGGCCGTCGGGATCGCGAGGTGCCACCGCCGGATGAGTCGTGCCGCGATCCACCGCACCAGTTCGCGCAGCAGCCGCCACACCGAGATGATCGCGGCGCCCACGAGCAGACTCAGCCCGCCCGTGCGGATGTACCCGGTGGTGGTGGTGCCCTCCGCCCCCATCAGCGCGGCGAGCTCGCGCTGCCATGCCGCGGAGTACGCGAGCATCACGAGACTCACGACCACGCACGTCACCGTCACGACGACGCGCAGGCCGGTGGACCACGGTTCCGGCAACGGCCACCACGACCGGCGCCGCAGGAAGTACCGACGCACCAGCCAGCCGATCGCCGTTCCCACCGTGTAGCCGATCGCGGCGTTGATGCCGCCGATCAGCCCCTGGAACAGCCAGTCGCGGGGCAGCAGCGACGGCGTCAGCGACCAGCAGAAGAACAGCGTCGCGAACGCGATGCCGGTGAAGTCGAGCCGAAGGAAACGCCAGGTCCGGTCGAGTCGGGGACCGTGGAGGAGTGCAGGATCAACCAGCCGCGAGAGTTCCCGCGGCCCCCTGTCAACCCTCTCCAATGCCCCCGATTCGACCATTCATCACCCGAACAATGCCGGCAGAGTTCCCTCGAACGTCGTGCGCAGCTCGGCCAGCGAGACCGAGAACTGGCCCTGGACCTCGACGGAATCGGACCCCTCGTCCACCACACCGATGCGCACCCACGGGAGATTACGGGCCGTGCACATACCGGTAAAGCGAGTTTCCTCGGTGCGCGGGACCGCAACGAGCACGCGGCCCGACGACTCGGAGAACAGGGTGACGAACGGATCGGCGTCGTCGGGAAGCAGGATCCGGCAGCCCGTCTCCCCGGCCAGCGCGGCCTCGACGACGGTCTGCGCGAGACCACCTTCGGACAGGTCGTGCGCCGCGGACACCAGTCCGTCGCGGGACGCCGCGAGGAGGATGTCGGCCAGCAACTGCTCCCGCTCGAGGTCGACCTTCGGCGGAACGCCGCCGAGGTGTCCGTGCTCGACCTGCGACCAGATGGACCCGTCGAACTCGTCGCGGGTGTCGCCGAGCAGGATCAGCGTTTCGCCCGGTTCCAGTCCGAGACCGGTGGGGATGCGACGGTGCACGTCGTCGATGACACCGAGCACGGCCACCACCGGGGTGGGCAGGATCGGGGTCGAGCCGGTCTGGTTGTAGAAGCTGACGTTACCGCCGGTGACGGGGATGCCGAGCTTCGCGCAGCCGTCCGCCAGGCCGCGGACGGCCTGCTGGAACTGCCACATGACGCCGGGATCCTCGGGGGACCCGAAGTTCAGGCAGTTGCTGACGGCCTTGGGGGTCGCGCCGGTGACGGCGACGTTGCGGAAGGCCTCGGCGAGCGCGAGTTGGGCGCCGGCGTACGGGTCGAGCGCGGTGTAGCGGCCGGACGCGTCGGTGGCGAGCGCGATGCCGCGGCCCGTCTTCTCGTCGACGCGGATCACGCCCGAGTCGGCGTTCTCGGCCAGGACGGTGTTGCCGCGCACGTAGCGGTCGTACTGCTCGGTGATCCACTTGCGGCTGCACAGCGCCGGGGACGCGAGCATCTTCAGCAGGGTCGCCTTCAGTTCGTCGGCCGACTCGGGACGCTTCAGTCCGGCGGTGGTGTCGGCGACGAGGGCGTCCTGGCTCGCGGGACGCTGCACGGGGCGCTCGTACACCGGGCCCTCGTGGGCGACGGTGCGCGGCGGCACGTCGACGACGGTCTCGCCGTGCCAGGAGATGGTGAGCCGCTCGCCGTCGGTGACCTCACCGATGACGGTGGCGAGGACGTCCCACTTCTTGCAGACCTCCATGAACGCGTCGACGTTGTCGGGGGTGACGACCGCGCACATGCGTTCCTGGGACTCGCTGGACAGCACCTCGGCCGCGGTCATGCCGGTGGCCCGCATCGGGACCTGCTCGAGGTTGATGTGCATGCCGCCGTCACCGGCCGCGGCGAGCTCGGACGTGGCGCAGGACAGGCCGGCGCCGCCGAGGTCCTGGATACCGACCACGAGCTTCGCGGCGTACAGCTCGAGACAGCACTCGATGAGCACCTTCTCGGTGAACGGGTCACCGACCTGCACCGCCGGGAGCTTCTTCCTGCTTTTCGATGCTCCAGCTCCGCCTTCGGCTTCGTGTTCGTCCCCTGATTCGTCGCCGTCGAACGTCTCCGACGCGAGGACGGACACGCCGCCGATGCCGTCGAGGCCGGTGCGCGCACCGAACAGGATGATCTTGTTGCCGGCACCCGACGCGAACGCGAGATGCAGATCCTCGACGCGCATTGCGCCGGCGCACAGGGCGTTGACCAGGGGGTTACCAGCGTACGACTCGTCGAACACGGTCTCGCCGCCGACGTTGGGGAGGCCGAGCGAGTTGCCGTAGCCGCCGACACCGCGCACCACACCGTCGACGACGCGTCGGGTGTCGGGGGCGTCCGCCGCACCGAAGCGCAGCTGGTCCATGACGGCGATGGGCCGCGCGCCCATGGCCATGATGTCGCGGACGATGCCGCCGACGCCGGTGGCCGCGCCCTGGTAGGGCTCGACGTAGGACGGGTGGTTGTGGCTCTCGACCTTGAACGTGACCGCCCAGCCGTCGCCGATGTCGACGACGCCGGCGTTCTCGCCGATGCCCGCGAGCATCGAGGAACGCATCTCGTCGGTCGTGGTCTCACCGAAGTACTTGAGGTGCACCTTGGACGACTTGTAGGAGCAGTGCTCGCTCCACATCACCGAGTACATCGCGAGCTCGGCCTCGGTGGGGCGGCGGCCCAGGATCTCCTTGATGCGGGCGTACTCGTCGTCCTTCAGACCCAGTTCCTTGAAGGGCTGTGCGACGTCGGGGGTCGCGGTGGCGGCGGTGACGGTGTCGACCGGGTGTGCTGACACTGGAGGTGGGGTCCCTTCCCTACGGGAGTCAAGAGAGGCAAGCCGGGAGTCACGGTCGGCGCAAGCCGGGTGGCGACGAGCCGTACGTCAGTCTATCCGGCGGCTCGTTCCGGCACCGACCTGGCGCTCCTCGCCCCGCTTCCTCACGCCGTCGGTGTGAGGAAGGCCGCAAGGGCGTCGGAATAGGCACGCACGTCACGGGCACCCATCAGTTCCCGCGCCGAGTGCATTCCGAGCTGGGCGGCGCCCACGTCGACGGTGCTCAGTCCGGTCCTGGACGCGGTGATCGGGCCGATGGTCGAACCGCACGGTAGATCGGCCCGGTGCACGTACCGCTGCAACGGCACGCCGGCCTGGTCGCAGGCGAGGGCGAACGCACCGGCTCCGGCGGCGTCGGTGGCGTAGCGCAGGTTCTGGTTGACCTTGAGCACCGGTCCCCCGTTGACGGCGATGTGGTGCGCGGGCTCGTGCCGGTCCGGGTAGTTGGGGTGCGTGGCGTGTGCCATGTCTCCGGACGCGCAGATCGATCCGGCCATCGTCTGCAGGAATTCTTCGCGACCGCCGCCTCGGCCGAGGACGATGCGCTCGAGCACGGTGCTCAGGAGGTCGGAGAACGCGCCCCGGGCGGACATGCTCCCCACCTCCTCGTGGTCGAACAGCGCGAGCACCGGCACCCGGTCCCCGGGGTTCTCGGCCGCCGCCAGCAGCGCCTGGGTGCCCGCGTAGCAGGTGCCCTGGTTGTCGAGCCGCGGCGCACTGACGAGGTCCTGTTCGGTTCCGACGAGAGCGCTGGGCGCGAGATCGTGGGTCATCAGTTCCCATCCGAGCACCGCGTCGGCAGGCACCTCGGCCCGGTCGGCCACGAAGTCGATGAACGAGCGGCGTTCGGACCCCACACCCCACACCCCGTTGAGGTGGCGCTGTGGATCGAGGTGGACGCCCTTGCGGTCCTCGGACAGGTGGATCGCCAGCTGCGGGACGCGCAGGATCGGTTCGTCGACGCGGACGAGTTTCTCCTCGACCGTGTTACCGGCCCGCACGCTCAGCCTCCCCGAGATGCCCAGGTCGCGGTCGAGCCACGAGTTGAGCCACGCACCGCCGTACGGTTCGAGACCCACCAGCTGCCACCCCGCCGACGACAGGTCCGGGTGCTGCTTGACGCGCAGGTTCGGGCTGTCGGTGTGCCCGCCGACGATGCGGAACGGCGCCGTCCGGCCCAGCCCTTCGGTACTCCACGCGATCAGGGATCCGCCGCGCACGAGGAAGTACCGGCCGGGCTCGCCGGGCCACGAGTCGGTCTCGTGTAACTCGGTGAAACCGTTGCCGGTCAGCAACATCGACACCGTCGCGCACACATGGAACGGCGACGGTGATGCATCGACGAAGGTGCAGAGTCCCTGGGCGTCGGCCCACGTAGTGGAAGGCATGGGGTCAATCATGCAGGACCGGTTGTCACGTGTGGGGACCCGAGACGCAGAACTGGTTGCCGTCGGGATCGGCGAGCGTGACCCACCGGAAATCGCCCATCTCGTGCTGCGCGACCTCCGTCGCGCCCTCGGCGCTCAGCCTGCCCACCTCGCCGTCCAGGTCGTCGGACGCCAGGTCGAGGTGGATGCGGTTCTTCCCCGGAGTGGGATCGCCGACCTTCTGGAACGCCAGTTTCTGCGCCGAATCCGGGAGGGCGACGACGTAGAACCAGCCGTCGTTCTCCTGCTCGACCGTGCCCGCCGTCTGCTTCGCCCACCACTTCGCGAGCGGTCCAGGATCCGTGGTGTCGAACGTGATCATGCCGAGTGTGAGTGCCATGCCCGCAGAGTAGACGTGACCACCGACACGTTTCGCGGGTTCACAGGAACTCCTCGATCACCCGGACGGCGGCCTCCACTCCACCCGCAGAACGCAACTCGGCGGCGAGCTCGGCGCTGCGGCGCCGGACCGGCTCGGCGTCGAGGTGCGCGAGCGCGTCCCGCAACTGGGCTGCCGACACGTCCGAACTCTCCACTCGCACCGCGACTCCCGCGGCGACGAGCGCGTCGGCGTTCTCGAACTGGTCGGTGGCCTGCGGCGCGGCGATCATGGGTGTTCCCGTGAACATTCCCTCACTGGATCCGCCCATGCCTGCGTGGGTGAGGAACGCGTCGGCCTGCTGCAGGATGTCGAACTGGGGCACCCACCGGTGGATCTCGACGTTGCCGGGCACGGGTCCGAGTTCGGCGACGTCGACGTGCTGCCCGATCTGCAGAACGACGTGCCAGCCGTCGAGGTCGCCGAACGCCTCGATGCAGCGCCGGTAGAAGTCGGCCTGATCGGTGAACGCGGTGCCGAGCGAGATGAGCAGCACCTTGCGCGCGCCTGCCGGACGCTGCCACCGGCCGTCGGCGGGCCGCCGGGTGGGCAGGGCCGGTCCGACGAACGTGTAGACGTCCTCGTTCACCCGGTCGGCATTGGGCTGCATCGATTTCGCGATCAGCACGACCGCCCGCGCCGGGCGCCCGTAGAACTCGTCGAGGTCGGTCTCGACACCGTTGTCCCGCAGCAGCTTCCCTTGCCGCTCGTACAGTGCCGCCCCGCGTGGGTCCGCCCGCATCGTGTCCACGAACGACTTCATGTCGTCCTCGTAGCCCTCCCACGCCACGTACGTCGGCGACAATTGCACGATCGGAACGCCCCATTCCCCGGCGAGGACCCGGGCGGGGCCTCCCGCGATGTCGTAGAGGAACAGGTCCGGGCGGTCGTCCTCGTACAGCGCCCGCAGCTGGGGCAGCATCGACTCGTATTCGGCCTGGAACAGGGTGAGCTGATCGATGGTGTCGCCGTCCCAGGAGTTCTCGGACTCCTCCGTCGCACCCCCGGTGTTCACCCGCGGCAGCGTCGAGGCGTACTCCTTGAATTCCGCTCCGGTGCTCTCGACGACGTCCTTCACGGCGGCGTCGTTGGCGTACGTCACGCGGTGCCCGCGCGTGACGAGTTCACGGAGAATCTCCAGGCTCGGGTTGACGTGCCCGGGCGCCGGAATGCTGACCATGGCGATATGTGAGCGGGTCATCTTCATCCTTTTCGATACGGAACGGTCCGTCTCGATCAAGGGTGACAGGTGACCGAAGTTCAGTCAAGACGATACGTCTCGTCTACGATTCGTTCATGCCGTCCGCCGACAATCCCCGCCGTTCCGAACGGTCCCGCGCCGCGATCCTGCAGGCCACGCAGGAACTGATCCGCGAACTGCCGTACGGGAAGATCAGCATCGAAGGCATCGCCGCGCGCGCCAAGGTCGGGAAACAGACCATCTACCGGTGGTGGCGATCCAAGGGCGCGCTGGTCGTGGACGCCCTGCACGAACAGAACGCGGCCGGCGCCCAGGAGGCCATGGCACTGCCGGACACCGGCGACCTCGCCGCCGACATGCGCCTGGTCCTGCGGGCCACGGTCGACGAGTTCACCTCACCCGATTTCGAACCGCTGTTCCGGGCGTTGTCCATCGAATCGCTGCAGGACCCCGCACTGCAGCAACAGATCGTCGAGCGGATCTACCGGCCGCAGTTCGAATTCGTCGCGGCGCGGTTCCGCTCCGCGCAGGACGCCGGGCAGGTGCGGCCCGACGCCGACCTCGCCGTCGCGTTCGAGTTGTTCATGGCGCCGATGTTCTACCGCTGGCAGAGCGGAGCGCATCCCCTCACCCACGACCACGCGGACGCCGTCGTCGACCTGGCGATGCGCGCTCTCGCCCCCTGACGTCCGGGATCAGCGGGCGTCGTCGACGAACCCGAAATCGCCGTCCGCCAGGTCCTCGACGTGGACGGCACGCCCGGACGCGTCCGCGAGGGGAATCTTCCAGTTCGAATACTGGGTCTCGTCGGTGCCCGGCTGATTCTGGACGCGGTACTCCCCCACCAGATCGGCGAGTGCGACACCCGTCAGCAACGACGGGCTCCGGTCGATCAGCCGGTACAACGCCTTCACGGTGTCGGGTATCGATGCGTCGTCGGCCAGCAGTCCGCGGTCGCGCGCCAGTTGCAGGACGGCCTCGCGCTGCCGGGCGTCGTGTTCCTTCTCGAGTTCGAGGTCGCGTTCGAGGAGCCCGAGCCGCGAGCGCAATTCGATGTGTTCGCCGGCCAGGTATCCCGCGGTCGGCGGAAGATCGTGCGTGGTAACGGATGTCAGGCACAGGGTCCGGTATCGCTCCGGTGGTGTCGGCCGCTCGCCGTCGTGCTCGAACCACAGGATCGAGGTCCCGAGGATCCCGCGCTCGGCGAGGTAGTCCTGGACCGCGGGTTCGAAGACCCCGAGGTCCTCGCCGATCACCACGGCGCCTGCCCGCTCGGCCTCGAGGGCGAGGATCCCGATGAGCGCCTCGTGGTCGTAGGAGACGTACGTTCCGTCGGCCGGCGACTCCGCGTCGGCGGGGATCCACCACAGCCGGAACAGCCCCAGGATGTGATCGACCCGCAGCCCACCCGCATGCTTCAGCACGGTGCGCAGCATGTCGCGGTACGGGGCGTATCCCAGTTCGGCCAGCCGATCCGGCCGCCACGGCGGCTGATTCCATTGCTGACCCTGCTGATTGAAGTCGTCGGGAGGAGCGCCGACGGTAATGCCCTCTGCCAGAGCCGTTCCCAGCGACCACGCGTCCGCGCCCCCGCGCTGGACCCCGACAGCCAGATCGTGCACGATCCCGATGTCCATGCCCGCCGCGCGTGCCGCATCCTGGGCGTCGGAAAGCTGCTCGTCGCATACCCATTGCAGCCACGAGTAGAACGCGATGCGCGGCGCGAGCTTACGCCGCTGCGCCTGCACCCAGTCGCTGTCGGGCGCAACGGCCTTCGTCGTCCATCGCGGGTCGCCGGGCGGCAGTTTCTCGGTGAGCGCGCACCAGGTCGCGAAATCCCGCAGTCCGTCCCCCTCGACGCGGCAGAATTCCTCGAACGCGTGCTGCCGGCTCGGGCTGCGCTCGATCCGGAAGACCCGTTCGAGCACCCGGAGTTTGGCCCGGTAGGACGGGTTGCGGTCGATCCGGTCGGACCGGTCGTTCGCCCGCTCGAATCGCGCTGCGGCGTCGCGCATCCGTGCATGGCGCCGCGTCGAGAGGTACGCCGTCTCCGGGATGTTCTCGACACGGATGTACATCGGGTTGACGTAGCGGCGGGTGGTCGGCAGGTACGGCGACGCCTCGATCGGCGGCCGGGGCTGCGCAGCATGCAGTGGATTGACCAGAACGTAGTCGGCGCCGTGAACGGAACCGAAGATCGAGGCGAGATCCGCGAGGTCGCCGAAGTCCCCGACACCCCAGGACCGACGCGACCGGATCGAGTACAACTGCGTGAGCACACCCCAGCGTCGGTGGTCGCTCAGTGCGTCCGACGTCGACAGTCGTGCCGGTGTCATCACGAGGGTGCAGGACGCGGACGTGAGCGAGGTGGACGCCCGCACTGTGTGCCACCCGCACGGAACGTCGGCTGGGACGACGAACGTCGCGCGGCCGACCAGGACGCCGTCGACCTCCCGCGGATCGACCCACACCTGGAGTTGGCGTGCCGGGACCGTCCCGCCCGACTCCGTGTCGATCGTGACATCCACCGGCTCGCCGTGCGGAACGTGGACCACGAAACGGGTCTCCGAACCTTCTCTACCGACGACGACCGGCGGCAGCGTCCGTCGCCACGGTGCCGTGTCGCATTCGGACAGGGCCCGCCGCACCTCGTCCTCCGTTCCGGAGGGGACGTCCAAGGCCGAGAGGACGCTGCGGAGCGTGTCGTCACGCACGTCGTGGCGCTGCTGATCCCAACCCCGGTACCACGTCGCCACCCCGTGCCGGGCCGCGAGGTCACGCAACTGCTCGGTATACGTCACCCCGTCGATCGTGCCAGTTCACCTCGGAATCTGCGCGGCTTCCGGCCCCTGCCACGGCAGTCGGAGCGCATCGGCGTGATTGGCCCTGCGTCGACCGGGGTAACTGTGGAGTAATCAGACGCACGGCGTCCACGGTGAGTCCGCAGGGGCATGCCGTGGACGCACCACGATGCGACCGGCGACCGAGGAGTCTTCGATGCTGCTACGCCTTCCCGGAGTCTATCGCCCGCAACACGATACGCAGTTGCTGGCCGACGTCCTGGCCGCGGAGCCACTCGGTCCCCACTCCCGGGTGCTCGACCTCTGTGCGGGAACCGGCGCGCTGAGCGTATGCGCCGCCGCCGCGGGTGCAGACCGGGTGACCGCGGTGGACGTGTCGAGGCGAGCCGCGATCAGCATCAGACTCAATGCCCTTGTCGGGGGGCACCGGATCCGGGTGATTCACGGCGATCTCATCGAGAAGGTTCGCGAGGAACGGTTCGACGTCGTCGTGTCCAACCCGCCGTACGTTCCGGCACTGGTCGACTCCGTCCCCGACCGCGGTCCGGCACGGGCCTGGGACGCGGGGAAGAACGGTCGCGCACTGCTCGATCGGATCTGCTGCCAGGCCCCCGACGTTCTCGTCGCCGGCGGCGTCCTGCTGCTGGCTCAGTCCAGCCTGAGCGGAGTCGAGAAGACTCTGACGATGCTCGAGGAACAGAACATGCGGGTCGACATCGCCGCGACCGCCGAGATCCCCTTCGGACCGGTCCTCGTCGAACGCAGAGGCATGCTCGAGCGGAGAGGGCTCATCGAGGTCGGCCAGACCCGCGAGGAGATCGTGGTGATTCGCGCCGTCAAGTAGACATCGAATCTGTGCCACAACGCTTTTCAGTACCGACGACACTCCGAGGGAGTCGACATGCCGTCATCCACTCGCCTTCCCAGCCCCAACACCGAGGCCTGGGACTGGCAGATACACGCCCTGTGCCGGGGCGTCGAATCGTCCGTCTTCTTTCATCCCGACGGCGAGCGGGGCTATGCCCGCAGCAACCGCGAACGTCGCGCGAAAGCGATCTGCCGGCGCTGCCCGGTTCTCGTCGAATGCCGGGACCACGCCCTGAGCGTGACCGAACCGTTCGGAATCTGGGGCGGGCTCACCGCGTCCGAACGCCGCAGCATCACGCAGGACGGCGAGGGAACCGTCGCCGTCTGACCCGGCACCGCGCTAGGCACTCGGCCACGCACGGTGCCGGTCGGCTCAGGCGGAGATGACGCTGTCGAGGACGGAGTAGAACATGCCGAGTCCGTCGTCGCTGGGGCCGGTGAGGGCCTCGGTGGCGTGCTCGGGGTGCGGCATGAGGCCCACGACGCGGCCGTTGGCCGAGGAGATGCCTGCGATTCCGCGCTGCGAACCGTTCGGGTTGTCGCCGACGTAGCGGAACACGACGCGACCCTCACCCTCGAGTTCGTCGAGGACCTTCTCCGACGCCTGGTAGCGGCCCTCGCCGGACTTGAGCGGGACGAGGATCTCGGCACCCGACTCGTAGCGGGACGTCCACGCCGTCGACGTGGCCTCGACCTTCAGCCACTCGTCGCGGCAGATGAAGTGCAGGCCCTCGTTCCGGGTGAGCGCGCCGGGCAGGAGGCCCGCTTCACACAGAACCTGGAAGCCGTTGCAGATACCGAGGACGGGCATGCCACCCTGCGCGGCCTGCACGACCTTGCCCATGACCGGCGCGAACCGTGCGATGGCGCCGCACCGCAGGTAGTCGCCGTAGGAGAAGCCACCGGGGACGATGACGGCGTCGACACCCTTGAGGTCGGCGTCGCCGTGCCACAGGCTCACGGCTTCGCCGCCGGCGAGGGTCACCGCGCGGGCGGCGTCGACGTCGTCGAGGGTGCCGGGGAAAGTGATGACTCCGACGCGGGCGCTCATGCTTCGACGCGCCTCACGGTCCAGTCCTCGATCACCGTGTTGGCCAGCAGGGCCTCGGCGATCTTCTCCAGCTGAGCGTCGTCGACACTGCCGTCGACTTCGAGCTCGAACCGCTTGCCCTGACGGACATCGGAAACTCCAGCGAAGCCGAGCCGCGGCAGCGCTCCGACAATGGCCTGCCCCTGGGGGTCGAGAATCTCGGCCTTGGGCATGACTTCGACGACGACACGGGCCACGTGCTGCTCCTTGTAGTAGTGCGCGAGCCCAGAGTGGAACACCGGGCACCCGGAAGTTTACCGGGCTACCTGCCTGCGGTTCGCATCGGACGAACGGGACGAGCCATGCATGCAGGCGCATACTCGAATTCATGCGATTGACTCACTTCGGCCACAGCTGCGTCCTCGTCGAGTTGAACGGTTCCACCATCCTCTTCGACCCGGGCAACTTCTCCCACGGATTCGAGGGCATCACCGGACTGGACGCGATCCTGGTGACCCACCAGCACCCCGACCACGTCGACCAGCAACGACTGCCCGCCCTCGTCGAGGCGAACCCCGGCGCGGCGCTGTACTCGGACCCGCAGACCGCGGCCCAGCTCGGCGGCGCGTGGACGGGGGTGCACGCCGGCGACGAGTTCGACGTCGGCGACGTGCACGTCACCGGCACGGGCGGGCGGCACGCGGTGATCCACCCCGACATCCCCGTGATCGACAACACGGCGTTCCTGCTCGGTGACGCCGGCAACCCCGCCCGGCTGATGCACCCGGGCGACTCGCTGTTCGTCCCGGAGCAGAAGGTCGACGTGCTGGCGCTGCCCGCCGCGGCGCCGTGGCTGAAGATCTCCGAGGCCATCGACTACCTGCGCGCCGTCGCACCGCGGGTCGCGGTGCCGATCCACCAGGCCATCATCGCGAATGAGGCCACCGGCATCTTCTACGGCCGCTACTCGGACATGGCTCCCGAGGGCACCGAGTTCCGCACGATGCCGAGCGAGTCGAGCGTCGAGGTGGCCTGACGGCCCCGTGAGTACTTGTTAACCGCCCGCGGTTAACAAGTACTCACGGGTCAGGCGGCGCCGATCTGCGGGATCCGCGGCTCCCAGCGGTACACCTGCGGCCGCGCGTCGTGGTAGAGCGCGAGGTCGACGGCGTCGAGCATCGCCTGCCGCGGTCCCGACGTGCCCAGTTGCTTCGCGGTGACGGCGAGGCGCACCACACCCCCACGTCTGGCGGTCCGCCCGGACCCGAGGACGAGCGCCCGGCACCACCACGGTTCGGCGCGGAACCCCTCACCGATCCCCAGCACGCGCGACCGCACCGACGTCTCGCGTTCGAGGTCGTGGATGGCGGTCATCGCGGCCAGCAGCCGGAACCCGGCGGACGGCAGAGCCGCGACAGCGCCCTGCGACGCCAGCCAGCGGGGCGGAGCGAACAGTCTGGTGCGCAGTCCGGTCTGTTCCATCACCCGGTCCGCCGCGAGCAGTCGCAACCGCGCCTCGTGCTCGGGAAGGGAGGCGAACTCGGCCCGGCGACGTTTGGTCGCGGCCTGGTCGTATCCGTGGAGGACGACGGCGTCGCCGCGGGATCGGCGCGCGCGGACCCAGTCCTGCGTCGCGGGGTCGTTGACCAGTCGATACTTGTCTTTCAGGCGCGGGGCGACGAGCAGCGACAGCGGCACGCCGCGCGCATCCATCTCCTCGGCGAACGCGGCCGCGAAGTCACGCGTCTCGTCCTTGATTCCTGACACCGACACGATCAGCTGTCCGGTCATGGTCCCAGCGTGACAGGTGAACGTGAACAAGAGGCAAAGTGCTCGTGCGCCTTTCCGGTAATGGGAGCTACCGGAAAGGCGCACGAGCGCGAAGCGCCTACTGCGGCAGGACCGCCTCGATGGCCTCGACGACCTCGGGGGCGTCGGGCTCGGTGCGGGGACGGAACCGGTTCACGACGGTGCCGTCGGGTGCGACGAGAAACTTCTCGAAGTTCCACTGGATGTCGCCCGCGGCGCCCTCGGCGTCGGCGGCCTTGGTCAGTTCCTCGTAGAGCGGGTGCCGGTTCTCACCGTTCACCTCGATCTTCTCCAGCAACGGGAACGTGACGCCGTAGGTGGTGGAGCAGAAGGTCTCGATCTCTTCGGCGGTGCCGGGCTCTTGACCCATGAACTGGTTGCACGGGATGCCGATGACGGTCAGCCCGCGGTCGGCGTAGTCGGTGGCGAGCTTCTCGAGGCCCTTGTACTGCGGGGTCAGTCCACACTTCGAGGCGACGTTCACGACGAGGACGGCGCGACCGTCGTATTCGCCGAGTGAGGTCGGGGTGCCGCCGAGTGTGTTGATGCCGATGTTCTGAACAGGTGTCGTCATGCGAACCAACGTAGCCAACAAACCTCTGTGCGCCCAGGCTTCGAATCGCCCGGGCGCACAGAGGTTTACTTCGGAGTGGGTGTCAGCTCTTCACGAGCACCCGCTGCTCGTCGGCGGCAAGGGTCTCGGGGGCCTGCTCTTCGACGACCTCGCCGTGGCCGTCGTCGACCATCGTCGACTCGTCGAACGGGAGCTTGCCGTCGAGGACGGTGCGGACGCGCTCGTTGTCGATCGTGTTGGTCCAGGATCCGACGAGCAGGGTGGCGACGGCGTTACCGGAGAAGTTCGTGACCGCGCGGGCCTCGGACATGAACCGGTCGATACCGACGATGAGGCCGACGCCGTCGAGCAGTTCGGGACGGTGGCTCTGCAGGCCGCCTGCGAGGGTGGCGAGCCCGGCGCCGCTGACTCCGGCAGCACCCTTGGACGCGATGATCATGAACACCAGCAGCGACAGCTGCTCGGGGAAGGACAGCGGCTGGCCCATTGCGTCGGCGATGAAGATCGACGCCATGGTCAGGTAGATCGCCGTGCCGTCGAGGTTGAACGAGTAGCCGGTGGGGACGACGACACCGACGGTGGTGCGCTCGACGCCGACGTGTTCCATCTTCGCGATCAGGCGGGGCAGTGCGGACTCGGACGAGGACGTGGCGAAGATCAGCAGGTACTCACGGGCCAGGTACCGGACCAGCTTGAAGATGGAGACGCCTGCGACGACGCGGAGCACGGATCCGAGGACACCGAACACGAAGATCAAGCAGGTGAGGTAGAAGCCGAGCATGAGAGTGGCGAGCTGGACGACGGCGCCGAGACCGGTCTGGCCGACGACGTTCGCGATGGCACCGAAGGCACCGATCGGTGCGAGCCACAGGATCATCGACAGGATCTTGAAGACGAGCTTCTGCACGGAGGCGACACCGCGCAGGATCGGCTCACCCTGCTTGCCGAGGGCCTGCAGTCCGAAGCCGACGAGCAGCGCGACGAACAGGGTCTGCAGCACGCTTCCCTCGGTCAGCGCCGACATCAGCGACGTGGGGATGATCGACTGGAGGAAGTCCATGGTGCCGCCGGCGCCGTGGGCCTTCTCGGCGAGCGCCGCTCCGGTGCCCGCGGTGTCGGCGCTGATGTTCAGGCCGGAGCCCGGGTTGAGCAGGTTGCCCACCACCAGACCGATGCCGAGCGCGACCGTCGACATGCCGATGAAGTAGGTGAGGGCGAGTCCGCCGACCTTGCCGACCTTCGCGGCGGCCTTCACCGATCCGATGCCGAGCACGATCGTGCAGAAGATGACCGGGCTGATCATCATCTTGATCAGGTCGACGAACATCGTGCCGAGCACGCCGAGCGACTTGCCGACTCCCGGAGCCAGCCATCCGACGAGGACGCCCGCGACGACGGCGACGATGACCCCCATGTACAACCAGTGTGTCCGGTCGCGCTTCTTGGTCTTCCCTGTCGCAGTACTCATGGGATTGTCCTCCAATTCGAGTGGCAAGCTGATCGGTGAGGCCGGTTAGTGACCGCGATCACGTCTTGGAAGAATCTTCTAAGCGATCGCTTGGCTGGAGAAGTTTGTGTTCATTACGTTCAGGAGAAATGCATTGCCTCACCATCCGCCGAGACGGCCCATGAGCGTCGCGAGGCAGCTCTTCCTCCTGCAGCTCGTCGTGTTGGTGCTGGTCATCGGCGCCGGGACCGCGCTGGCCATCGTCGATCAGCGCCGCGACAGCGACGAGACCACCCGACGTGCCGTCACGGCCGTCGCGACCACGCTCGCGCTGTCGGACGGCACCGTCGAGGCGTTGCGGTCCCCCGACCCGACGGCGGTTCTCCAGCCCCAGACCGAGCGGATCCGCGCCGCGACCGGCACCGATTTCATCGTCGTGATGACTCCCGCAGGCATCCGCTTCACCCACACCAACCCGGAGCTGATCGGTGGTGTGTTCTCCGGCAACATCGAGCGCGCCCTCCGCGGGGAGACGTTCACGGAGACGTACGCCGGCTCGCTGGGACCCTCGATCCGGGCCGTGGCCCCGGTGTACGACGGCGACCGGGTCGCGGGTCTCGTGTCCGTCGGCGTCACGCGTGAGAAGATCGGCGACCAGTTCGCCGCAAGTCTGCCGACCATCTTCGCGGTCGCCGCGATCGGTCTGGCGGTGTCGGCGGCCGGCTCGTTCCTGCTGAGCCGGCGCCTGCGCCGTCAGACACTGGGGATGGCGCCGGACGAACTGCGGCAGATGTACGAGCATCACGACGCCGTCCTGCACTCGATCGGCGAGGGCCTGGTGGTGCTCGGCCGCGACAGCGGTGACACCGCGAAGGCCGAAGTGGTGAACGACGAAGCGCGCCGCCTCCTCGATCTCCCGGAGGGCCCCGTCCCGGTGACCGCGCTTCCGGAGTCGCTGCGACAATCGCAGGACGACGATTCGCGGGACGAGGTGCACGTGACCCCCGACCGCGTGCTGCTGGTCAGCCGGGAGCCCGTGAAGTGGGAGGGGCAGCGCCTCGGGACGGTGCTGACATTGCGTGATCGCACCGAAATGCAAAGCATCATGGGCGAACTCGACTCGGTACGCGGATTCGCGGAATCGCTGCGGTCACAGGCCCACGAATCGGCGAACCGTCTGCACACGATCATCACGATGGTCGAACTGGGCCGCTACGACGACGCGATCGCGTTCGCCACCGAGGATCTGCGGTTGTCGCAGGAACTGATCGACCGCCTGATGACGGCGGTGCACGAACCCGCCCTGGCCGCACTGCTGCTCGGCAAGGTGGGTGTGGCCGCCGAGCGGGGAGTCGACCTGACCGTCACCGAAGACACCGCTCTCGGGCCCGTCGCGCCGCTCAGTGCGCGGGAACTCGTCACGCTGGTGGGTAATCTCGTGGACAATGCGATCGACGCCGCTCGTGGTGCGACGGAGTCCCCCGGAGAGGATGCGTGGGTGGAAGTGACCGTCCGTCAGGAGGATTCGATGATGGTGGTGCGGGTAGCCGACAGCGGACCCGGCATTCCCGCCGACGAACTCGACAAGGCGGTCACGCGCGGCTACTCCACCAAGTCGGGTCAGCGCGGGCTCGGGCTGGCGTTGGTGGCCCAGGTGGTGGCGCGGCACGGCGGGACGATCCACACGGAGCCGTCGCTCGGGTCGATGATCGTCGTCGAGATCCCGATCGACGGGGCCGCCTCGTGATCCGTGTGATGATCGTCGAGGACGAACCACTCATCGCCGAGGCCCACCGGGCGTATGTGGAACGCATTCCGGGTTTTTCGGTCCACACCGTCGTTCACGACGGTAACGGCGCGATGCGCGCGGTCGCCGCCGCGAACGCCAGCGACGACCCCATCGACCTCGTCCTCCTCGACATCGGCCTGCCGGATGCCAGCGGACTCGACGTGGCGGCGGCACTGAGCGGCGTGCGACCGAGTCCCGACGTGATCGCGGTGACGTCGGCCCGCGACCTCGAGATGGTCCGCACCGCCGTGGCGCGCGGAATCGCCCTGTATCTCCTGAAGCCGTTCACGTTCGCCGCGTTCCGCGACAAACTCGAGCGGTACCGGGAATTCCGCGACGCCCTGCCCGCCGGAAGCAACGCGCTGAGCCAGCACGACATCGACCGGGCGATGTCGGCGCTGCGCACCTCCGACGAGCGCGCGGCATCCCCGAAAGGCGTTGCACCACAGACACTCGACCACGTCTCCGCCTGCGTCCGTGACGCTGCGGGACCGCTGACGGCGGCCGAGGTTGCGGCCAGTATCGGGGTCTCCCGGGTCACGGCCTGGCGGTATCTCGAACGTCTCGCCGACGACGGCGTGCTGACCCGGCACACCGAGTACGGCAGGGCGGGGCGCCCGCAGATTCGGTACGCGCTGCGCTGACCCGTAACGGACCGGCCACGCCACGCGGGACAGTGAGTGAGGCGAAGTAATTCCTGTCGGGGGACGACGCAGGGAGAACGCATGAAGACTCACATGGCAGCAGCGTTTCTGACGGTCGCGGCCGCGACCGCGCTCACCGGGTGCACCGGAAACGGCACCGCAGGGGCACCCACCCCGGCCGTAGTGCAGGCCGGGCTCTGCCTCGATCTCGATTCCGCGCTGGTCACCGACGCGTTCGCGTCGCTCGGTACCGCACCGGGTGGCGATCCGTGGGTACCGGGAACTGGCTCCGATGCCGCCGGTGAGAACTGCCCCGCACTGCTGTGGGCCACGGCGGAGACGCCCGGGGGAACGGTGAGCTCGCCGACCCAGGTGCTGTTCTTCCACGACGGCACGTATCGGGGCACCGCGACAGCCGAATCGTATGCCTACACCCAGGTGGTCGGATCCACCGACGACTCCGTGTCCGTGGAGTACAGGTGGCTCGGCGAGCAGGACGCCAACTGCTGCCCGTCGGGCGGACCTGCGGTCGTCACCTACTCCTGGGACGGATCCCGGGTTGTCATGGAGCAGCCGTTACCGCAGGAGATGCTCGACTCCTACAAGTGACATCCGACTACCACTGTGGCGCACCAGCATTGATCGGACGCCGCAAGACCAACCCGTGCCGAGTCGAGAAAACCTCACCTAGAGGTTGTGACCTGCATCACATCGGTGGACGATTGTAGAGGAGTCACCTCCGGCTCGTAGTAACTCAGTCAAGGACCTTCACATGTCTAGCAGAATTGCCACCACACTCGCCGCGATTGCAATGACCCTGTCACTCGGCGCTCTCGCTGCCCCCGCAGCTGTCGCCGCACCGCTCGCTCCCGCACCGACCCCGGCAGTCGGTTCGATCTCGGTCTGCCTCAACCTGCCACTGGGGTCGGCCAGCATCAGTTTCTGCATCTGAGCCCTGCGAGGCGGAAAGCCTCCTGACAAGCCGATTTCCGCCTCGCCCGCCGATGCTCTTCACACGCCGAGATATCGCATCCTCGGCGCGGGTGCCGCAGTACCTAATTGCCGATCGTGTCGAGCACCCAGGCGAATTCGAACGCTACTTCTTTCCACTTCTCGTAGCGTCCGCTGACACCGCCGTGCCCGGCGCTCATCTCCGTCTTGAGGAGCAGCGGCGAATCGCCGGTCTTGGTGGCGCGCAGTTTGGCCACCCACTTCGCCGGTTCGACGTAGAGCACCCTGGTGTCGTTGATGCTGGTGATCGCGAGGATGGCCGGGTAGTCCTTGGCCTCGACGTTCTCGTACGGACTGTACGAGCGCATGTACTCGTAGACCTCGGGGTTCTCCAGCGGGTTGCCCCACTCGTCCCATTCGATGACGGTCAGCGGTAGCGAGGGGTCGAGGATCGACGTCAGCGGGTCCACGAACGGAACGTTGGCGAGGATGCCGGCGAACAGTTCGGGTGCCAGGTTGGCCACCGCACCCATCAGCAGGCCACCTGCGCTGCCGCCGTCGGCGACCATCTGCTGCGGCGTGGTGCGTCCGGTGTCGATCAAATGCCGTGCGCTCGAGACGAAGTCGGTGAAAGTGTTCTTCTTCGTGAGCGTCTTGCCGGTCTCGTACCAGTGTCGGCCCATCTCGCCGCCGCCGCGCACGTGCGCGACCACGAACACCACTCCGCGGTCGAGCAGGGACAGCCGCGCGACGGAGAAGGCGGGATCCATGCTGGCCTCGTACGATCCGTAGCCGTAGAGGAGCGTGGGCGCGGGGTCGTCGACGCCGTTCGTCTTGCGCCGGACGATCGAGAGCGGGATGCGCGTCCCGTCCTCGGCGACGGCCCAGTCGCGTTGCTGCTCGTAGTTGCCGGCGTCGAATTCGCCGAGCACGGGTTGCGACTTACGCAGGGCGAGTTCACCCGTCGACAGCACGTAGTCGTAGACCTGGCCGGGCGTGATGAACGACGCGAACGCCATCCGCAGGGTCGGTTGCCGCCATTCCGGGTTGGCCCCGAGCCCGACGCTGAAAAGTTCCTCGTCGAATTCGATCTCCGTGAACTCGCCGTAGCCGTCCTTGCCGAGCGGCCAGATGGCCAGCCGGGTCAACGCTTCGCGGCGGTAGCCGAGCACCAGGTGATCGGCGAACGCGTCTACCTCCTCCAACCGCACTTCGGAACGGTGCGGAATGAGAATGGTCTGCGACGTCGGGTCGGACACCGGCGCCTCGGCGAGCACGAAGTTCTCGGCCTTCTCCCCGTCGACGACGTCGTTGTGCATGATCAGGAAGCGGTCTTCCCCCGCGACGACCGCGTGCTCGACGCCGTATTCGACGCCCTCGCGTCGCGGCAGCACCACCCGGAACTCGCCCTCGGGATTCTCCGATTCGAGCACCCAGCCTTCGCTGGTGATCTTCGACCCCACCCAGATCATGAGGTACTTCTCGCTCCGGGTGGATCCGACCGACACCCAGAACCGCTCGTCCGGCTCGTGGAACACGGTGACGTCCTGCGCACGGTCGGTGCCGAGCTTGTGCCGCCACACGGTGTCGGGGCGCCAGGACTCGTCGACGGTGAGATAGAAGACGTGACTGTGGTCGATGGCCCAGGTGGCGCCGGGCGCGGTGTCGGGGATCTCGTCGGGCAGCAGTTCGCCGGTCACGAGGTTCTTGAAGCGCAGCGTGTACCGCTCGTCGCCGACCACGTCCACCGAGTACGCGAGGAGCGTGCCGTCGTGGCTGAGAGAGAAGGCGCCGATGGAGAAGAAGTCGTGCCCCTCGGCCTCGGCATTGCCGTCGAGCAGCACCTGCTCACCGGGAAGTTCGACACCCGGAGCCAGTTCCGGCGGGGTCCAGTCGTCGGGGCCGGCGATCGGCGCCCGGCACTGGACGCCGTACTGCTTGCCCTCGATGGTGCGGGCGTAGTACCACCAGTCGCCCATGCGGGTGGGAACCGACATGTCGGTCTCCTGCGTGCGGGACTTGATCTCCTGGAAGATCTGGTCCCGCAACGGCGCGAGATGCGCGGTCTGCTGCTCGGTGTACGCGTTCTCGGCCTCGAGATACGCGATGACTTCCGCGTCTTCCTTTTCGCGCAGCCACTCGTATTCGTCGACGAACGTGTGACCGTGGTGGACGCGTTCGGTGGGGACGGTCTTCGCGACCGGCGGGGTGAGGTTCGCACCTTCGGAGGTCATGTCTCAGCCCACCCAGTCCGCGAACGACAGACCCGAGATCCGCTCGTACGCTTCGATGTACCGCTCGCGGGTCGCCTCCACGATCTCCGCGGGCAGCGGCGGCGGCGGAGTGTCGGACGCACGGTCCCAGCCGGATTCGGGCCCGGTGAGCCAGTTACGGACGAACTGTTTGTCGAAGCTCGGCTGAACCTTCCCGGCCTCGTACCCGTCGGCCGGCCAGTACCGGGACGAATCGGGGGTGAGGACCTCGTCGGCGAGAACCAGGTTGCCCTGCGGATCCAGGCCGAACTCGAGCTTGGTGTCGGCGAGGATGATGCCCCGGTCCGCGGCGAAGTTGGATGCCCGGCCGTAGACGTCGAGGGTGTCGTCGCGCAGCTTCACGGCCAGATCCTGGCCCACCTTCTCGACCACGGCCTCGAAGCTGATGTTCTCGTCGTGCTCGCCCAGTTCGGCCTTACTGGCGGGCGTGAAGATCGGGTCGGGAAGCTGGCTCGCCTCCACCAGACCCTCGGGCAGTGCGACTCCGCACACCGCGCCGGTCTCGTTGTAGTCGATCAGCCCCGACCCCGTGAGGTAGCCGCGGGCCACGCACTCGACGGGGACCATGTCCAGCTTCCGGACCACCAGCGCGCGGCCGAGGACCTCGTCGGGGATCCGGCTGTCGTCGGGCTCCCCGGCCAGGTGGTTGTTGCCGCCGAGGACGCCGAAGAAGAAGACGCTCATCGCGGTGAGCACCCGCCCCTTGTCGGGGATCGGGGTGCTGAGGACGTGGTCGTAGGCGGAGATCCGGTCGCTCGCGACCAACAGGAGGTGCTCGTCGTCGATCGTGTAGAGGTCGCGGACCTTGCCACCGGCCAGATGGGCGTATGAATCGAGTGAGGGGCGCACGGTGGTCCAGCCTATCGGTCGGGCACCGACCGGCGGCCGCTGACCTTCGAGCTGGGCAGACGGCCCGCCGTCGACTTCCCGGTCATCTCGTCGCCCTCGACGACGACATCGAACTTCAGGTGGAGACGCAGCGGTGTGGTGATGGACTGAGACCAGGTGAGCCGGTTCCCGTCGAGCGCCGGGTCGGTGAGCGGCACTTCCTCCGCGTCTCCACGAGCGGTGCCGCGGAGTTCCCCGTCCTGCGTGACGAAGGTCAGTTCGACTCGTTGCTTCCCGATGGGCGTGGCGATCACGACGTTCCAGGTGCCGTCGACAGACATGGTTGCGCTCCTCAGATGGGGGTGGGTTCGAGCCCGCGGGCACACCAGACGGTGCCGCGGCGCTCGTAAGCGAACAGCGTCTCGACCGCGTGCGCGATGCGCGGTCCCAGCTCCCGCTCGAGCAGATACAGCCCGAGGTCCAGACCCGAGGTGACGCCGGCCGCGGTGACGAGGTCTCCGTCGTCGACGACGCGGGCATCGACGACGACCACACCGGTGGCGTCGAGCAGATCCATCCCCAGGTGATGGGTGACGGCGTGGCGGCCTTCGACGAGTCCGGCCATCGCGAGCACGAGCGAGCCGCCGCAGACGGTGGCGACGATCAGGTCGGGGTCGGCACAGGCCTCCCGCAGCACGTCGGGGAGCCGCGTCTGGAGGGTCCGCGCGAGAATTCTGGCGATGGTGTCGTCGCCTTCGCCGCGCTCCTCCACGCGCCCCGACGCACCGGGCACGACGATCACGTCGGCCATGTCCGCGTCGAGCGTCGCGGTCGCCCGCAAGCTCAGCGGCGCCGTTCCGCTCGGTACCTCACGCGCACCCTCCGCGGAGGCCAATTCGACGGTCAGCGCGCCGCCTGCGTGCAGGCCACCCGCGTGCAGTACCTCGAAGGGAGCGATGACGTCGAGCGGGTCGAAGCCGTCGAACAGCGCGATCTGGACATGCATCCGTGGTGCCTTTCCCTGTCTGCCTCATGTCGAGTTCATGGGGCCGCCAGTGACGCTAGCCAGCCGATCGACACCTGAGAACTGGCATTTTCGCCATATAGCAACAGATTGTCGCCACCGCATATCCGCAGCTTTCTGCAACGCGCACCGCCATTCAGCGCTGTGATACTGCCTTGGCGGAAATCGATCGACTGCGTAGGTTGTAGCCATGCACACCGTGGCAGTCCTGGCACTCGACGGTGTCATCGCGTTCGATCTCGCCACCCCGATCGAGGTCTTCGGCCGCACCAGGCTGCCGGACGGACGCGCGGCCTACCGGGTGAAGGTGTGTGCCCCGGACCGGGACGTGGACGCCGGCGCATTCACACTCCGCGCGCCCTGGGATCTGAGCACTCTGGACGCGGCCGACACGATCATCCTGCCGGGGCTGGCCGACCCCACTGCTCCGGTTGCACCCGAAGTTCTCGAGGCGCTGCGCCGGGCCGCCGACAGCGGCACCCGAATCGCGTCGATCTGCGTGGGAGCATTCACTCTGGCCGCCACCGGACTACTCGACGGCAGGCGGGCGACGACGCATTGGGCGGCCGCCGAACTCCTCGCCTCGCGCCACCCGCTGATCGACGTGGACCCGGCCGTGCTCTACGTCGACAACGGCCAGTTCCTGGCCTCGGCAGGCGCCGCGGCAGGCCTCGACCTGTGTCTGCACATGATCCGCTCGGATCACGGGTCGGCCGTGGCCACCGACGCTGCCCGGTTGTCGGTCATGCCGTTGGAACGCGAAGGCGGACAGGCACAGTTCATCGTTCACGAACGTCCACCGTCCGCGGAGCTGACGAGCCTCGAACCGCTGCTCCTGTGGATGCACGAGAACAGCCGCGAAGACCTGACGCTCGACGACCTCGCCCGGCGAGCCGGGATGAGCACCCGCACCCTCAATCGGAGATTCCGCGAGCAGACCGGCACCACACCGTTGCAGTGGCTCCACCGCGTCCGGATTCATCAGGCGCAGTATCTGCTGGAGACCACCGCTCACTCGGTCGACCGCATCGCCGCACAGGTGGGGTTCGGGTCGCCGACCGCGTTCCGCGACCGGTTCAAGCGCGTCGTCGGGACCAGCCCCGCCTCCTACCGCGCGGCGTTCCGCGGATCCTCGGCGACCGCGTAGCGGCTGCGCGGGCACAGCCGCGGAACACTTCGTCTCCCCTTGTCGTTACCGTTGGTCAGGAACTCTTGTGAGCGCGGTAACCGGAAAAGGTGGGTAATGGCGACGGACACGACCCCGGTCGACGTCGGGTTCCGTTCGGAACGCGGACCGATTCTCGTGTCGCTGATGCTCACGACGTCACTGGTCGCGCTCGATGCGACCATCATCTCCACCGCCGTCTTCACCATCGTCGGGGACCTCGGCGGCTTCTCGCAGTTCCCGTGGCTGTTCTCGATCTACCTGCTCACCCAGGCCGTGTCGGTGCCGATCTACGGCAAGCTGGCCGACATCTTCGGCCGGAAGCCGGTGATGCTCCTGGGCATCGCCCTGTTCGGCGTCGGGTCGGTGCTGTGCGGGATCGCATGGAGCATGCCCGCGCTGATCGCGTTCCGTGCAGTGCAGGGTCTCGGTGCCGGAGCCGTCCAGCCGATGAGCATGACCATCGCCGGAGACATCTACACCCTCGCCGAACGCGCCAAGGCCCAGGGCTATCTGGCCAGCGTGTGGGGCATGTCGGCGGTGGTCGGCCCGACCCTCGGCGGGGTGTTCTCCGAGTACCTGTCGTGGCGGTGGATCTTCTTCGTCAACATTCCCCTGTGCCTGCTCGCGGCCGTGATGCTGATCCGCAACTTCGACGAGAAGCAGATCCGCACGAAGCGCTCCATCGACTACGCCGGCGCCGGAATCCTGGCAGTCGGTGCGACACTGCTCATCCTCGGACTCCTCGAAGGCGGGCAGGCCTGGGCGTGGAGTTCACCGATCAGCCTCGGCATCTTCGCGGCGGGATTCGTGTTCCTGGTCGTCTTCGTGCTCGTGGAACGGCGCGCCGCCGAACCGGTGCTGCCGCTGTGGGTGTTCACCCGGCGGGTTCTCGCGGCGAGCAGTCTCGTGTCACTTCTGGTCGGGGCGATCGTCCTGGGCCTGACCACCTACGTGCCGACCTTCACGCAGGGCGTCCTCGGGACGGGCGCACTGGTGGCCGGGTTCGCGCTGGCAACCCTGACCATCGGTTGGCCGATCGCCGCGTCGCAGTCCGGGCGCGTGTACCTGCGTTTCGGCTTCCGTGTCACCGCCACCGCGGGCAGCCTGCTGGTGGTGGCGGGCACCGCTCTCACGTTGAGCCTGTCCATCGAGTCGGCGGTGTGGCAGGTGGCGATCTGCTGCTTCGTCATCGGCGGCGGAATGGGTCTCGTCGCGAGCCCGACCCTCATCGCGGCGCAGTCGAGCGTCGACTGGTCGGAACGCGGCGTCGTCACGTCGACCAACATGTTCGCCCGGTCCATCGGGAGCGCCGTGGGGGTCGCCCTGTTCGGCGCCCTCGTCAACGCGCGACTGGGCGGCGCCGACAATCCCGCCCCGGGTGATCTGGCCGGCGCCCTGCATCTGGTGTTCGTGGCCGCCCTCGGCGCGGCCGTCGTACTGGTCGTCGCCGCGGCAGCGATGCCGAAGTCCGCCTCGGCGCCGCAGGTCGAGGACGAGCGCGCCGACGTCCGACCGCCGGCTGTGAAGGAGTGACCGTGCCCGACCCGTGCGTCGACGTGCTGATCGCGTCGTATCTGGAGCAGGACCTGGTCGAGAGGATCGCAGGCTGCGACCCTCGGATCCGGGTGTCGTACGCACCCGAACTGCTCCCCCAGCCGCGATGGCACAGCGATCACGTCGGGGTGCCGCGTGAGCTGACGGCCGGCGAGCACGACCGGTGGACGTCGATGTTGCGGACCGCCGACGTCATGTTCGATTTCGACTGGCGCCACCCCGAACGCACACTCGAACAGTCGCCGAAGCTGAAATGGATCCAGGCGACGTCCGCGGGCGCCGGGCAACTGATCGACAAATTCGGGCTGTCGCGGGCGCCGCTGACGGTGACGACCGCTGCGGGAGTCCACGCCGATCCGCTCGCGGAGTTCGCGCTCGCCGGCATCCTGCATTTCGCGCGCGGACTCCCCCGGCTGATCGCCGACCGGCAGTCCCGGACCTGGCGCAAGCAGGAAACGACCGAACTCGCGGGACGTCACGCGCTGATCGTGGGTGCCGGCAAGATCGGCTCGCGCACAGCGGAACTCCTCCGGTGCTTCTCCGTCACCGCCGGCGGGGTCGCCCGCAACCCACGACCCGCAGGCGCGCCCTTCGACAGCATGACCACCACCGACCGGATCGCCGAGCACCTGCCCACCGCGGACATTCTCGTGATCTCCTGCGCCCTCACCGACGACACTCGCGGACTGATCGGACGCCGGGAACTCGCCGCCCTCCCCGACGGCGCACTGGTCGTCAATCTCGGCCGGGGGCCGATCATCGACGAAGACGCTCTCGCAGAAGCACTGTCGACGGGCCGGCTGGGTGGGGCGGTCCTGGACGTCACCTCCACCGAACCGCTGCGGGAGGATTCACCGTTGTGGACGGCCGACAACGTCATCCTCAGCCCGCACAGTGCCGCCAACGTGCCGTCCGAGAACGGGAAGGTCGTGGATCTCTTCGTCGAGAACCTCGGACGTTTCCTGTCGGGTGACGCCGCGCTGCTCAACGAGTTCGACTTCGACGCGGGATACTGACTGCGCCGAACGGCCGCCCCCGCTACCGTGGGTATCCGCCATGACCGACCGTGACCTCGTCGACCGGATCGACCGGCTCGTGCACGATCAACTCGCGCACCACGACAACCGATCCGGGTACGACTCGAACGTGAACCAGGCCCTGTGCCCGCACTGCGGACGCGAATGGCACGGACTCGCCATCACCGAACGCATGCAGCAGATGCGGCACGCTCGGGCTCTCGACCCGCCATACAGCTACGTCCGCGATCACAGCAGGGTGCACTTCCTCGACACCGGCCGCGAACCCAACGCGTTCGCCGTCGCGCTGCGCGCCTACGCCGCGCACATCGCCTCGGCGCACGATCCTGTCGCGGACGACCGGGACGACGCGTCCGCGTTCTCGGCCCGCTGGGCACTCCCCACCCGCGGAGTGCTGTGGGACAGCCGGCACACCGTGATCGGACGATTCGGCCCCGGCGGCAGCGCTTTCGAACCCGGTGCCACCGCACGCGACCTTCGAGGCTTCGGCGGCCCACCGCCCACGCGAGCCTGACCGGAGTCGACGGCCCGACCACTTCACAGAGAGCGCCGGCGAACGGAGACCCATGACGGACGGCCGCGACGAACAGTCGATACAACGCAGAGCTCGCCACCGAACGGAAACGCCGCGGTGGTGGCGGGTGGCGACCGGAATCGTTCTCACTGCATTCGTCGCATTCGCCTGCGCTGCGACGCTGGTGATCACGATTCCGCTCGACCCGGTCTTCCCGTACGTCGTACTTGCCGGTTTCGCCCTTCTGATTCTGGGTGCCGTGTGGCTGATCCTCGCCGCCGTACAGCTGGGGCGGTACCGGTGGGATCGGCGCATCTGCCTTGCACCGGCGATCGTGGTGCTGACGGCGACCCTCGTGTTCTTCGGTGTGCCGTCCGACCTCGGGTGGCGGCTGTCGGTGGGTGAACTGACCGCGTACGCGCAGACGTGCACCCCATCGTCCGAGGACCAGCGGATCGGCCTGTACGACGCCTGGCGGGTCGAGGCTTTCGACACCGGCTGCCATTTCTTCCTCGAAGGCGGCCTGGTCAACCTGGTCGGAGTCGCTCATCTGCCGCACGGCACCGACAAGCTCGGCCGACCCCGGCGCGACGGTGAGATCGGCTATCAGCACATCGAAGGCGACTGGTACCGCTTCATGCAGATCTTCTGAACCGTCCCGGCCGGCGAAGCCGAACCCAGCCGACCGACGTCGCTGTTCAGAAACCGGTGGCTGCGACGACGCGGCCCGCGGCGATGGCCTCGAGCAGGGCCGCATGGTCTCCGGTGTTCTGCTCGGCGTACGTTTCAGCGAATTCTGCTATCGCATGTTCGAATTCGGTGTCGTCCCCGAGATAGGCGGCGATCGCGATCCGATCGCCGGCCCGGGCGTGTGCATAGGCGAGGGCCCGTGCACACATTCGGCCGTACAACATCATGACCTTGGGTGTCTGGGATTCGACCACCGCCGAACCCTTGCCGTCCCGCAGTTGGCGCACGTAGAAGTCCCGCTCGACGCCGTCGGGACCCACGCCACGTTCCCAGCCCAGGAAGATGTCGCTCGCGGCCTGCATCAGCCGCTGTCCGCTGACCACCCGTTCGCCTTCCGTCGCGAACGACGGTCCGTCGACGTAACGCGACAGCACGGACGAACCCGCCTCCTTGACCTGGAGAAACAGCGGATCGTCGTCGTCTGCTCCCAGCATCAGGATGATCCAGGTGCGGGTGCCCACGCTGCCGACCCCGACAACCTTGCGGGCGATCTGCACCATCCGGAACTGGTCGTAGAGGATGCGGTGGTTCCATCGCAGAGACTGCGCGTACACGTTCAGACGGTGTCGGATGTCGCGGTCCAACGATTCGAGGTCCTCGCCCGCGTACAACTCCTCGACCGGGACCAACAGTGGTGGGTCGCTGATGATCCGCCTCTCACCGTCCACCACGGCAGTCAGCTTGGAGAGCGCTTGGACGCTGTCACGGCGCCTCGCCTTCTCGAGAGTTGTGCGGGCGCGTTTCGTGTCTGCCTTGCCCAGCTCGGCTCGAAGCTCCACGAGTTCCGTTGTGGGCTCGATGTGGGAGTACCAGACGGCCAGGTTTCCCAGTTCCGCCTGTTTGGCAATGGTTTCGCGGTACTCGGCGGCGCAGGCGAGGGCAATGTTCCTGGTCTTCTTGCCGCTGAACCCGTTCTCCTGCGCCGCGATCGCGAGGCTGGCGACCAGGCGCTTGACATCCCATTCGAAGGGACCGGGATGTGTCTCGTCGAAGTCGTTGATGTCGAATGCCAGCCGGCGTTCCGGGGTCGCGAAGATTCCGAAGTTGCTCAGGTGCGCATCGCCGCAGAGCTGCGTGCGCAGGCCCGTGGTGGGCGAGCGGGACAGGTCGTCGGCCATGATCGCGGCGGCACCACGGTAGAAGGCGAACGCCGTCGCCGCCATGCGCCCGTACCGGATCGGAACGAGTTCCGCGACTCTCTCCTGTGCCTGCCTCGCGAGGAGGCCCACCGGATCGCGCCGATCGGCGACGCCGTGCTCCGCGAGGGCAGCCGGCGGAGTGTCTCGGCGCGCCGCCGCCCCTCGTTGCGCGCGCTCGGACCGGCCCGGACGCGCCGCCGGTTCGTCGTGTTCCGCGTAGTTCGTCATCGGGCCGTAGATTCCTCGGACATGGCTCTCCGCCTTCCTCGAGCGACGCGATATGGCCGGTTGGTTCCCATTCTCCTCCGCCCGGAGGGGGTCGGCGGCAGATACCAGCATGTTCGTCGGTGAACGGGGGGTGTGATCGCGGTGCCGTTCTGCTTGAATTGATGTATGTGCCGGTGGATGGCGTACTCGGGTGAGCCGATCCTCGCGGAGGACCTGTTGTTCCGACCGGTGCATTCGCTGATCGATCAGAGTCTGCACTCGCGTCTCGGGGCGACGACCACCAATGGTGACGGGTTCGGTGTCGGCTGGTACGGCGAAGGCAGTGAGCCGGCGGTGTACAAGAGCATCGAACCGGCCTGGAACGACAGCAATTTGCGGGAGATCGCCGGTCAGGTGCGAACACCGATGCTGCTCGCGCACGTCCGCGCCTCGACCGGGACGCCCGTGCAGCGCAGCAATTGTCACCCCTTCCGGCACGGGCGGTGGTTGTGGGTCCACAACGGCGCACTGCGCGGATTCCACGAGATCAGACGCGACCTGGTGATGGCCGTCGACCCGTCGCTGTTCTCCGACATCGAAGGGTCGACCGACTCCGAGACGCTGTTCTTCCTCGCCCTGACGTTCGGTCTCGTCGACGATCCGTTCGGTGCCGTTGCCCGGGCGGTCGGCTTCGTCGAAGACGTCGGCCACACATACGGGGTCGAGCATCCGGTGCAGATGACCGTCGCGACCACCGACGGTGAATCGCTGTGGGTCTTCCGCTATTCGAGTGAGCGGCAGTCGAGGTCGCTGTTCTTCTCCACCGAGGTCGCGAAGGTGCGCGCACTGCACCCGGAGGTCGAGGTGCTGCGCGAACTGAGTGGGGAGACCCGCTTCGTGGTCTCCGAGCCCCTCCGCGACCTCGAAGACGCGTGGAACGAAGTGCCGGAATCCTCTGCCGGGGTGGTCCGACCGGGCCAGGACGAAATCCGGCCGTTCGAACCGATCTCACCGGCCTGACTTCGCGAAGCTCACTTGGCGGTGCTCTTGCGAGGCCGCCCCCGACGCGCGGTCTTGACGGGAGGCGGACTCTCCGATTCCGGTTCCGCGTCGGCGGTGGATTCTTCGGACGGATCGTCGCGCCAACTGATTTCGATTTCGATCTCGGTCTCGTCGCCGTCGACCTCTATCTCGAGCTCCCACCGGACCCGGTCGCCGACGACGACGGAAATCGAGTCGCCACCCGAGCCCAGTTCCACCTCGGAGCCGCTCGCGAGGGCCTGTCCGAGCGCGATGAGCCGGTCGGACACCTCTTTCCGGGAGAGCTCGGACTTCCTCTTGATCTCCAGTTTGGGCACGGCGACTCCTCACCTCGGTGCAGTGTCTGATCACCGTAACTGCCGCGAGACCGGTGGCCGGATCGAACCGATAACAAAGTGAAGTTGTAGCTTCGTCGTCCCCACAGTGGGACACTCGGTGCAGCGCTCGATGGACGGACGGTGGGCCTCCTATGATCGAAGAACCGACGACGAGTGATTCGAAGCGGGCAGCCGGCCCACCACGACTCCTCGCGATTCTGTTGGCGATGGCGATGTTCGTGCTCGTCGTCGACACGTCGCTGATGAACGTGTCGATTTCCTCGGTGGTCCGCGACCTCGACACGACCGTCAGCGGCGTCCAGGCGGCGATCGCGCTCGAGGCGCTGGTATCCGCCGCGTTCATCCTGATCGGTGGCAAGGTCGGCGACCTCATCGGACGCAAACGGGCGTATGTCCTCGGCCTGCTCGGCTACGCAGTCGGTGCGACGGCGATGGCACTCGCACAGAGCCTGACCGCGATCATCATCTTCTGGGCCGTGCTGGGTGGAATCGGCGCGTCACTCCTCTTGCCCGCCATGCAGTCCCTCATCCACGGCAACTTCGAAGGCGCCGCTCAGAAGAAGGTCTACGCCCTGGTCGGGGCGGCGGCCGCGATCGCCGCCGCCGTCGGACCGCTGCTCGGCGGTTTCATCACCACCTACCTCTCGTGGCGCGTCGGGTTCGTCCTCGAGGTCGTCATCATCGCGGTCGTCCTGTCCGGCATCAAACTGGTCCGCGATGTGCCGTACACCGGACCCCGAGTCATCGACCTGGTGGGCGCGGCCCTCTCCGTTCTGGGGATGGGCGGCATCGTGCTGGGAATCCTGGTGTGGCAGGAGGGTGGCGAATCCGTAGCGGCGCTCCTGGTGATCGGTGCGACTGCGATGGCCGTGCTGGCGTACTGGCTCGTGCGGCGCAAACGTCAAGGGAAGCCAGCACTGCTGGACCCGGACCTGTTCCGCTCCAAGATCTTCCGGCTGGGCATCTCGGGGCAGATGCTCCAGCAGATCGCCCTGGGTGGCACGATGATCGCGCTGCCGATCTACCTGCAGATGGTGCTCGAGTACAACGCGATGCAGGCGGGCTTGTCTCTCGCACCCCTCTCCCTCAGCATGTTCGCGGTGGCGTTGCTCGCGGGCAAGAAGGCGGGCGACCGGCGCCCGAGCAGCATCATCCGGTGGGGATTCGTGCTTCTCACGATCGGGATCGCGGTACTGATCCCGATCGTGCCGCGCGCCGAGTTCGGCTGGGGCCTCCTGATCCCCCTGATGGTTGCCGGATCAGGGTTGGGATTGCTGGTGTCTCAACTCAACAACTACACACTCGCCCCGATCGAGGAGGAGCGGATCAGCGAAGCCGCCAGCGTCAATTCTGCGGCGGGATCGTTCGGACTGTCGTTCGGACTGGCGTTCGCCGGCGCCATCATGCTGGCAACACTGTCGCTCACCTTCACGGCGATGGCGGAATCGAGCACCGTGCTCCCGCCTGCAGAGCAGCAACAGGTCGCGCAGGTGCTCGAGGACGACGCCGAAGTCATGAGCAACACCCAGCTCGAACAACTGCTCGTCGACCAACCCCCGGAAATTCAGGACGAGATCGTCCGCATCAACACGGACGCACGACCCCTCGCCCTTCAGGTCGCACTGCTCATCCCCATCCTCGCCGGCCTCATCGGGGTGTTCAACTCGTTCCGCATGAGGCGGATCCCGGACCCGACACCACAGAACTCGGGCGAAGGGACAGATCTGGGCTGAATCCCCGACAGTCGACACCGCAAGGGGTCGTGGGCACGACTGTCGTTCAGGAGTTTTGCGGGCTCTCCGCTGCAGGCGCTTCCCAGGCGGCGGGTGTTCGCGCCGCATACTGTCGTGCCTCGTCCATGAGCGTACGCGCGGGTGGTGTGAGGTGGGTTCGCCGGCAGACTGCGGCGACGTGCAGGTAGGACTCGGGGACGATGCGGTGCACGGTGGCGCCGGCCTGCCTGGCCGACGGCGCCCACGACGACGGCATGACGGCCTGCCCGAATCCGCTGAGCACCATCGGCAGGATCGACGTCCGGTGGGCGACCTCGGCGACGATGGTGGCTGCGACGCCGCTGGCGAGGACCTCGTCGACGAGGGTTCGCATCAACGATCCGCGCTGCGAGACGATCAACCGGAATCCGGACAGCTCGGATCTCCGAATCTCCGGGCGGGCCGGTGTTTCGGCGCCCGGCCCGGAGAGGAGGATCAGCGGCTGGCTTTCGAGCGCGACGACGTCGAGTTCGGGGGCGCGCACCGCGGCGGGTGAACCCAGGATCCCGACCTCGCAGACGCCGGTGCGGACGGCGTGCAGCACCTCCTCGGGAGTGAACGCGGCCTCGGCGTTGACGGTGACCGAAGGATAGGTGCGGCTGAAGCTGGTGAGGATCGTGGTGAGGGGTTCGATCCCGGGTGACGGCATCGTGATCAGGTCCACCCGACCGGCGCGCAGCCCTTTCAGCGCATCGACGGACGCCTTCGCGTCCTCGAGATCGCGCAGCACCACGCGGGCAGGACCGACGAGCGTTTCGCCGGCGTCACTGAGCACCAGCCGGCGTCCGACGCGGTGAAAGAGCGGTACCCCGAGTTCCCGTTCGAGCGCGGATATCGACTGGGAGAGCGAGGGCTGCGCGATCAGCAGCGTTTCCGCTGCCCGGTTGATGCCTCCCTGATCGACCACGGCCAGGAAGTACCTCAACTGACGTGCGTCCATCCGAACCCCTCATTTCCGTCGATCTGCGCCGACCCCTCGAGGGTGACCGTCGGGCGCCTGCAAGCGTGCACACTCACTCTACCTGCGAAAACACGTTTCGATTAGGTGAAACCTATAAGCCGGATCGAGTCTTGGTCATGGACGCTGCGCGATTGTGACGGGTTAATGAATGCATCACACACTGTGACGAGCACAACACGATGGAGGCAACGACATGGCACCGCAGACGTTCAAGATTGCATCGATCCCCGCCGACGGCGTCGGCAAGGAGGTCGTCGCTGCCGGACGGCGAGTGCTCGACGTCCTCGCAGATCAGTCCGGTGGGCGCTTCGCCTTCGAGTGGGAAGAATTTCCCTGGGGATGCGGGTACTACGAGCAGACCGGGAAGATGATGGCCGATGACGGCCTCGACACCCTGAAGGCGTTCGACGCCATCTACTTCGGCGCGGTCGGCTGGGAGAACGTCCCCGACCACATCAGCCTCTGGGGACTGCGGCTCAACATCACCCAGAACTTCGACCAGTGGGCCAATGTGCGGCCCGTGAAGTTCCTCCCCGGCGTGCAGTCCCCGCTGCGCAAGGCCGACGACACCGAACTCGACTGGGTCGTCGTCCGGGAGAACAGCGAAGGCGAGTACGCCGGCCTCGGCGGACGTAACCTCAGCGGCCGCGGACCGGGCAACGAGGTCGCGCTGCAGACAGCGCTGTTCACCGAGAAGGGCTGCGAGCGCATCATGCGGTTCGCGTTCGACCTGGCCCGCACCCGCACGGTGAAGAAGGTTTCCAGCGTCACCAAGTCCAACGCCCAGCAGTACGGCATGGTCCTGTGGGACGAGGTCTTCAACCGCGTCGCCCTCGACTACCCCGACGTCGCGACCGAAAGCGTCCTCGTCGACGCCATGAGCGCGAAGTTCATCCTGCACCCGGAAGACCTGTCCGTGGTGGTGGCGTCGAATCTCAACGCCGACATTCTCTCCGACCTCGGCTCCGCGCTCGCGGGAAGCCTCGGTGTCGCGGCGAGCGCGAACCTCAACCCCGAGCGCCGCTTCCCGAGCATGTTCGAACCCGTCCACGGTTCTGCACCCGACATCGCGGGCCAGGGCATCAGCAACCCGATCGGCGCGATCGCCAGCGCCGCCCTGATGCTCGACCACTTCGGACTGCACGACGAGGCACGCCGCGTCGAAGCCGCCATCGAGGCCGCCACCGCGAGCGGGGCACTGACCCGCGACATCGGCGGCTCGTCGGACACCGACGCTGTCACCGAGGCGATCGTGCACGCTCTGCAGACCGCGCTGACCCCGGCCTGACCTGCAATCCACATGTGCAGCCGGCCCGACTCGGCAGGATCTGCCGGGTCGGGCCCCCACCCCTCGAACGGTCGGTAACTCTCGACCACCCCGTCTTCACACCCTGAACACTCTCACCCGAGGTGAATGTCATGGAAACACCCAGCAGCGCAGCGAGTTACCACCCGGCGACGGTGAAGAAACCGTGGTACAGGCAACTGTACTTCTGGGTTCTCATCGCGATCGTGCTCGGCATCCTGGTCGGGTGGCTCTGGCCGGACACCGGCGAGGCGATGGAGCCGATCGGCACCACCTTCATCACGGCCATGAAGATGCTGATCTGCCCGATCGTGTTCCTGACGATCGTCGGCGGCATCGCGAGTGTCGCGGACCTGAAGAAGGTCGGGCTGACCGGGATCAAAGCGCTGACCTACTTCCAGGTCGGAACGATCCTCGCGCTGCTCACCGGCCTCGTCGCGATCAACCTCTTCCGACTCGGGGACGGGGTGAACGCCGACGCCGCCTCGCTGGAAACCACCGACTCCGCCAACAAACTGATTCAGACCGGTGAAGAGAAACAGTGGTGGGAGTTCATCACCCACCTGGTCCCGGACAGCGTGTTCGGCCCGTTCGTCGAGGGCGACATCCTCCAGGTCATATTCCTCGCCGTCATCTTCGGGGTCGCCATCAACGCGGTGGGACAGATCGCCGCACCGATCCGGGACGCCGTCGAACGCCTCACCGCGGTCGTCTTCAAGGTCCTGAGTTTCATCATGAAGCTCGCACCCCTCGGTGCGTTCGGCGCCATGGCCTTCGCCATCGGCAAGTACGGTGTCTCCACCCTCACCAGCCTCGGCAGCCTGATCCTGCTGTTCTACGTCACATCCGCGTTCTTCGTCTTCGTGGTCCTCGGATCGGTCATGGCGTACTTGCGGCTCAACATCTTCCGCATGCTCGGCTTCTTCAAGGAGGAGCTCCTGCTCATTCTCGGCACCTCCACTGCCGAGCCCGCGCTGCCCGGTTTGATGCGGAAGCTGGAGTACGCCGGAGTCAAGAAGCCCACGGTCGGGCTCGTCGTGCCCACCGGCTACAGTTTCAACCTCGACGGGGCCGCCATCTACCTCTCCCTCGCCGCGCTGTACATCGCGCAGGCCACCAACACCGACCTGTCGATTCCGCAGCAGCTCGGCCTCCTCGGCGTCATGCTCCTCACCTCCAAGGGTGCCGCAGGTGTTGCCGGAGGCGGATTCATCGCACTGACAGCAACATTGAGCACACTCGGCACCATCCCCGCAGCCGGCATCATGCTCATCTTCGGTATCGACAAGTTCATGTCCGAATGCCGCGCCCTGGTGAACTTCATCGGCAACGCCGTCGCCACCCTGTTCGTCGCCAAATGGAACCACGAACTCGACGTCGACCGCGCCCGCCGCGTGTTCTCCGGTGAAGTGCTTCCCCCACCGGACGGTGACGTCGAGAACGACTTCGACATGGAGATCCTGGAACAGGAACCGCGGGAAAAGCATCACCACCACGAACCGCGCCACGGCGACACCGTCCGCATCGACCACGAACGGCTCGACCACGCGGCGACGACGCCCGCGCACTCCACCCAGCGATGACCGCACCCCGCACTGCACACGAGAAGGGAAGGCCGATGAGGGTTCTGGTTGCCCCGGACAAGTTCAAGGGATCGCTCACCGCGGCGCAGGTCGCCGAGCATCTCTCGGCCGGGCTCGCCGCCGCGGGTCTCGACAGCAGGCGGTTACCGCTCGCCGACGGCGGTGACGGCAGCGTCGACGCAGCGGTGGCGGTCGGATTCACCCCGCACCCGATCACCGTTGCCGGCGCGACCGGAACACCGCAGCGCGGACGAATCGCTGTCGCGGGAACCACCGCGGTCGTCGAGGTCGCGAACACGTGCGGTCTCGCGACTCTTCCCGGCGGCCGCCGAGTCCCTCTCGACGCAGCGAGTCTGGGTATGGGCCAGGCGATCGGGCACGCCCTGCGCCATCACCCCACACGGTTGGTCCTGGCCCTGGGCGGGTCCGCCGGCACGGACGGCGGTATGGGCATGCTCGCCTCGTTGGGTTTCATCTTCTACGACGCCCACGGCCGACAGCTCCGGGCGTGTGGGAGGACTCTGCCGGACGTCCATTCGGTGGATGCATCCCGCGCGGTGAACCTGTCCGGAGTCGAGATCGTGGTCGCCGGCGATGTCACCAATCCGCTGACCGGGCCGACCGGTGCCGCCGCGGTCTACGGTCCACAGAAGGGCGCCACCGAGTCCGACGTGCAGTTCCTCGACACCGGCCTGAACACCCTGATCGATGCCCTGACCCGCAGCGGCTATCCCGAGGCCAGGAGGGTGGCGAACTCCCCCGGCGCCGGCAGCGCCGGCGGGATCGGATTCGCCGCCATGCTGCTCGGCGCGCGCATGGTCTCCGGCGCCGACTACTTCCTCGACCTGCTCGACTTCGACGGCTACCTCGCAGGAATGGACCTGGTGGTCACCGGCGAGGGAAGCATCGACGACCAAACCGAGCACGGCAAACTCCTCACCATCCTGGCTCGCCGCGCCCACCCCGTGCCCGTCGTCGCGGTCGCCGGCCGCAACACCCTTCCCCGGACTCATTGGGCGGCGGCAGGATTCGATTTCATTTACGCGCTCGGCGACTACACCGATCGCGACACTGCCGCCGACCCCGACCTGACCGCCGAACTCCTTGCCCGGATCGGGCACGACATCGGAGACAACGTGGCAGCCCCGGCCATCGCGCGATGACCGGTCCAACCGGGCGCCGCGCCCTGCCCCCGATCACGCCGTGGCAGCGGCATACCCCGCCGGTTGCGGAGCCGAAGGATGACATCGTGGATCCCGTCCTCGCCCACAAGGCGATCCAGCGGTACACCACCTCCGCCGCCGAACTCCCCCGCCCCCGCACCGAACTCTGGGACTGGCAGCTGCACGCGTTGTGCCGCGGCAGCGACACCGCCGTGTTCTTCCCGCCCACCAACTTGCGCGGGCCGGCGCGGACGCGAATCGAATACCGTGCCAAACGGATCTGCCAGGACTGCCCCGTCCTCACCGAATGCCGCGAACACGCTCTCGAAGCAGGCGAACCCTACGGGGTCTGGGGTGGGATGACCGCCAGGGAACGCGCACTGCATCCCCGCCGACTGCTCGAAACCCTCTCTTGCTGAACAACAGTCAGCACACCTATCGTCAGGAGCATTCTTCGTGTCCCACATCGTCCAGGTCGGAGCCCGTGAGATCCTCGATTCCCGTGGTAACCCCACGGTGGAGGTCGAGGTGCTGCTCGACGACGGAAGTTTCGCTCGCGCCGCGGTCCCGTCGGGTGCATCGACCGGTGAGCACGAGGCCGTCGAACTGCGTGACGGCGGCGACCGGTACGGCGGCAAGGGTGTCGAGAAGGCCGTCGAGGCCGTCCTGAGCGAGATCGCTCCGGCCATCATCGGGATCGACGCCACCGAGCAGCGGACCGTCGACCAGGCCCTGCTGGACGCCGACGGCACCCCGGACAAGTCGCGTCTGGGCGCCAACGCGCTGCTGGGTGCGTCGCTGGCAGTGGCCCGTGCGGCCGCCGAGTCGTCGGGTCTGGATCTCTTCCGTTACGTCGGCGGCCCCAACGCCCACGTCCTTCCCGTCCCGATGATGAACATCCTCAACGGTGGTGCGCACGCCGACACCGGTGTCGACGTCCAGGAGTTCATGGTCGCCCCGATCGGTGCCGCCACGTTCAAGGAGTCGCTGCGCTGGGGCGCCGAGGTGTACCACGCCCTCGAGTCGGTGCTGAAGGAGAAGGGCCTGGCCACCGGTCTCGGTGACGAGGGCGGCTTCGCCCCCGACGTCGCGGGCACCAAGGAGGCGCTGGATCTGATCAGCGTCGCGATCGGCAAGACGGGCCTGGTGCTGGGCACCGACGTGGCGCTGGCGCTCGACGTCGCCGCCACCGAGTTCTACACCGACGGAACCGGCTACAAGTTCGAGGGCAGCAACCGGACCGCGGAGGAGATGGCGGCGTTCTACGCCGAGCTGGTCGACGCCTACCCGATCGTGTCCATCGAGGACCCGCTGGACGAGGACGACTGGGACGGCTGGGTCTCCTTGACCGATCAGATCGGCAACAAGGTCCAGCTGGTCGGTGACGACCTGTTCGTCACCAACCCGGAGCGTCTGGAAGAGGGCATCGTCAAGGGCGCCGCGAACGCGCTGCTGGTGAAGGTCAACCAGATCGGCACGCTGACCGAGACCCTCGACGCCGTCGACCTCGCGCACCGCAACGGCTACAAGACGATGATGAGCCACCGGTCCGGTGAGACCGAGGACACCACCATCGCCGACCTCGCGGTCGCCGTGGGCAGCGGTCAGATCAAGACCGGTGCCCCCGCCCGCAGCGAGCGCGTCGCCAAGTACAACCAGCTGCTGCGCATCGAGGAGAACCTGGGCGACGCCGCCCGCTACGCCGGCGAGGTCGCATTCCCGCGATTCGCATCTACCCGCTGACGCTCTGCACGACACGCTCCGCCGTTTCCGCACAACGAAGGACCACAATGACTCTCACCGACATCGAATCGCCGCTCACCGATGTGATCGACACGTCTGCCCTGTTGTCCCGCAGGGCGAAGATCGTCTGCACGCTCGGCCCTGCCACCGCCACCGACGAACGCACCCACGCCCTCGTCGAAACCGGGATGGACATCGCCCGCCTGAATTTCAGCCACGGCGACCACACCGACCACGAGGCCAACTACCGGCGCGTCCGCGCCGCGGCCGGCAGCACCGGCCGGGCCGTGGGAATCCTCGCGGACCTGCAGGGACCGAAGATCCGCCTCGGCCGCTTCGCCGACGGCGCGACCGTGTGGGCGGCCGGGGAACAGGTCCGGATCACCGTCGAGGAGTGCGAGGGCACCCACGACCGGGTCTCGACCACCTACCGCCAGCTCGCCGAGGACGCGCGGCCCGGTGACCGCCTCCTGGTCGACGACGGCAAGATCGCGCTGACCGTCATCGACGTCGACGGCAACGACGTGGTGTGCCGGGTGACCGAGGGCGGCCCGATCAGCAACAACAAGGGCGTGTGTCTGCCCGGGATGAACGTCTCCGTTCCCGCCCTGTCCGACAAGGACATCGACGACCTCGAATTCGCCCTGCGCCTCGGGGTGGACCTGATCGCCCTGTCGTTCGTGCGCGCCCCCACCGACATCGACCGCGTCCACGAGGTGATGGACCGGATCGGCCGGCGGGTGCCGGTGATCGCGAAGATCGAAAAACCCGAGGCCGTCGACGACATCGAGGCGATCGTGCGCGCCTTCGACGCGGTCATGGTCGCGCGCGGCGACCTCGGGGTCGAGGTCCCCCTCGAGCGGGTGCCGTTGATGCAGAAGCGGATCGTGCAGATCGCCCGGGAGAACGCCCGACCGGTGATCGTCGCGACGCAGATGCTCGAGTCGATGATCGACAATTCCCGGCCCACCCGGGCGGAGGCGTCGGACGTGGCCAACGCGGTCCTCGACGGCGCGGACGCGGTGATGCTCTCCGGGGAAACCTCCGTCGGCGCCCACCCGATCGAGACGGTCGCGACGATGGCGCGGATCCTCTCCGCCGTCGAACACGAATCCACCACCGTTCCCGCCCTGACACACATTCCGCGAACCCACGGCGGCGTGATCTCGTTCGCCGCCCGCGACATCGGCGAACGGCTGAACGCCACCGCGCTCGTGGCGTTCACCCAGTCCGGGGACACCGTGCGACGTCTCGCCCGGCTCCACACCCCGCTACCGCTGCTGGCGTTCACCCCGGTACCCCAGGTGCGCCACGAACTCGCCCTCACCTGGGGCACCGAAACCTTCCTCGTCGACCCGGTCGAATCGACCGATGAAATGATCCGCCAGGTCGACACCGCCCTCCTCCGACTGGGCCGCTACCGGCGCGGCGACCTCGTCGTCATCGTCGCCGGCTCACCCCCGCACACCGTCGGATCCACCAACCTCATCCACGTCCACCGGATCGGCGAAGACGACTTCACGCAGAGTTAGACGTGCGCTGCCCCGTCGAGCAGGTGCGGCCGCGTCGCTCCGACGGGGTTGAGCTGCTCGTAGGCCCGCGCCACGTCGAGCAGGAACAGGTCGTTCCCCGGGGCCGCGACGATCTGCACGCCGACCGGCAGACCGTCGGCGCTGAACCCGGCGGGAACGGAGATCGACGGGCAACCCAGCACCGTCACGGTCAACGCCGACGTCATCCAGTCGAGGTAGTCGTCGCAGCGGCGACCGTCGACCGCTGACGGGTACTCGAGTTCGGCGTCGAACGGGAGCACCTGAGACACGGGCATCACCAGGATGTCGTGGTGGGTGAAGAAGTCGACGGCGCGATTCTGGATATCCGCCTGCGCCACCATGGCTTTCGCGATGTCGTCGGCGGAGAGCCGGTCTGCCTGCCGGATGTTGTCGAGCAGCGACGGCTTCAGCAGTTCGGGGGTGGCGTCGGCGCGGTCGCCGAGGTCGATCTTGAACCGCCATGCCCGCAGCGTGCGGAACACCCACTCGGCGTCGGGAATCGACGGTGCGTCCTCGGCCACCACCGCACCCGCGGCGGCGAAGATCGACGACTGCCGGTCGTGGATCTCGCGGACCGGCGCGTCCACGGGGAAGATGCCGTTCAGATCCGCGGACACCGCGACACGCAGACCCTGCAGGCCGGCGACGCCGAGGCGCGGCGCGAGGGCCTCGGCGCTGAGCGAGCTGCGGATTCGCGCGTCGGGTCCGGAGATCACCGACAGCAGCAGTTCCAGGTCGTCGACGTTCCGGGCCATCGGTCCCTGCGTCACGAGTGCGTCCCAGGGCGCGCTGTTCGGCCAGCACGGAACACGGCCCGGTGTGGGGCGCAATCCGACGACGTTGCAGAACGACGCCGGGTTGCGCAGCGAACCGCCCATGTCGCTGCCGTCGGCGAGCGCGACGAGTCCCGCACCGAGCGCGGACGCGGCGCCGCCGCTCGAGCCACCCGCGCTCTTGGTGGGGTCGTACGGGTTGGTGGTGGTCCCGAAGACGGGGTTGAACGTGTGCGAGCCGGCGGCGAATTCGGGGACGTTGGTCTTGCCGATCGTGACGGCGCCCGCCGCGGTGACGCGTTCGGCGATCAGCTCACTGGTCTCGGGCACGTTGTCGACGAGGAGCGGTGAGCCCGCCACCGTGGGGAATCCGGCAACGTCGTGAGTGTCCTTGAACGCGAACGGCAGTCCGTGCAACGGTCCCACCGGGGTCCCGGCGGCCGTCTGTGCGTCGGCGGCGGCAGCGGTGGCGTGCGCGCGGTCCAGGTCGAGGCTGACGAGCGCGTTGACCGTCGGATTCACCTGCGCGATCCGGTCGGTGTGCAGGTCGAGCAACTCGCGGGCCGAGATGTCCTTGCTACGGAGTGCGGCGAGCATCTCTCGCGCGGTCGAGTAGTGATCGATGGTCATTTCGAGGTCTCCAGGATCGGGGTGGCGGCGGAAAGGCCTTCCGACGACGCGGCGGTCGGGGTGCGAGGACGAGTGGTGCGGACGACGGCCTCCACGACGGCGATCACCGCGAGGTTGAGGACCAGTCCGCAGATGCCGGCGTCGATGTTGGCGAGGTTCAGTTCGAAGACGGTCATCACGATGACGGTGAGCATTCCCGCGACGAGACCGGCGAACACGGATTGCTTGGCGAGCAACGGCTTCTCGGGCAGGGCCAGCGCCAGTCCCGGGGCGAGCTGGCTGAGACCACCGAACGTGAGCAGCAGCAGGTTGGCGAGCAGATCGGGGCGCGTCAGGCCGAGTACGAGAGCCATGGTGGCAGCCGCGATCACGACCAGGTGGTTGAACCGGAGCTTCGTGCGCTCGCTCTCGATCTTCACCAGGTTGTGCGAAGCCAGTGTCGAGATGCCGATGCAGATGGCGCCGGCGGGCAGCATCGCGGCGGACGCGGCGGCGATCGCGATCAGTCCGAGCGCCCAGTTCGGCAGGGCTCCCCCGGCCAGCGTGAGCAGGACGGCGTTACTGCTGGTGTTGGGATTCAGGGCGAGGATCCCGACGAAGCCCAGCATGATCGGGAGAATCATCACCACCTGGTACATCGGCAGAAAAGTGTTGTTGGAGCGGATCACTCGACCGTTCTTGGCGGCCAGCAGCGGCGGCCAGAGGTGCGGGGTGGTGAGGAACCCGCAGCCGATCGCGGAGATCAGCAGGCTGGTGGTCCACCAGACCCTGTCGTAGTCGCCGGGGTTCACGGTCAGCATCTCGCTGTGGGTCTGGGCGATCTGGCCGAACACGTCGCCGATGCCACCGGCGAAATGCAACGGGATCACGATGGACAGCACCACGACGGCGAGCAGGATCAGCACGTCCTTGACATAGGCCGTGCGGGCCAGGCCGTGGATGCCGGCCCACAGCACGAACCCGACGACGAGGACGGTCGCGACGATCATGCTCAGCGTGCCCGAACTCGCGCTGCCCGTGACGAGACGGACGATCAGCCCGAGGCCGGTGATCTGCAACTGCAGGTACGGCAGCAGGAAGATGATGCCGCAGAGGGCGACGAGCCGGCCGAGGAGCGGGCTGCGGTACCGGTCCGCGAAGAAGTCCGCCTGGGTGATGTAGCCGCGGTCCTTGCTGAGCTTCCAGATCCGCGGTCCGATGAAATACAGGGCCACGTAGCCGAGCGGGATGTACGGGATGGCGTAGGTGGCACCGATACCCGCGGTGAACGCGATACCGGCGACCCCGAGGAACGTGAACGTGGTGAACGATTCGCCGGCCTGCAAGAAGAAACTGGTGACCACACCGAAGTTTCGCTTGCCGACCGTCCACTCACTCAGGTTCTGAGCGCGTTTCCGGCGTCCACCGACCGCGATCACGGCCAATCCGATCATCCCGGCCAGGGTGATCCACAGAGCTGAGTTCGTCATAGGGTCGCCTCCTCGTGCGGCCGGACGAGGCCGAACTCCACCGCCGCCAGCGCGGGCAGCAGCAGGAGCACCCAGGCCGAGCACCACACGAGCAGCCGGGGCATCCCCAGCCACAGATCGGCCGTATTCACAAACGGCAGCCACACGGCGGTGACGAGTGCGAGCACCGGGGCGACCGGGACGAGCAGCAGCCAGCGGCGCTGCGGCGAATCCTCGATCGCCCCGAGAATGGCGTCTCGTTGCATGCTGTTCCTTCTTCCATCCAGGGAGTAGAGGAAGCATGCGTGGTGCGGATCACAGCACTCAACCGCTGGACGAGGTTCGGCGAAATCGGCCACCAGCCAGTCGGAGATCGCAATCAGGTGCGCCTGAGGGACCATCCGATGTCGAAATCCGTCACATTGCCCGGCCGCTGCGTTTGACCGCCTGCACCACCATGTTGGTTTCCAGCGCCAGCGCGTCCGCCACCCACGGTGCGGTGGTGATGTAGTCGTAGAGCACCGACTCGTCCGGCGCGGCGATGTTGGCGACCACCTGGTACTCGCCGGCCGTGCCGGCGGCGTACCGCACGTACGGCATCTCGAGCATCCCCCGCACGAGCGGTTCGATCCGGTTGCGCTGGGTCTTGATGAACAGCATCGCCTCGGCACGCAGCCCGAACAGTGCCGGATCCACCACCACCCGGAGACTGATCGCACCCTCGGTGAGCAGCGACTGGACGCGTCGCCGCGCCGTCGCCTCGGACACACCCGCGGTCCGGGCGAGCGCCGTGGTGCCCACCCGCCCGTTCTGCATCAGTTCGCGGATGATCGTCCGGTCGACGGGATCCCGGGTGCCGCGTTCCAGGTCCGTGAGGAAGTTCGCCAGAGGGGCCACCCCGCCGATCGCCTCCTTCTCGGCGGGGGTCAGCACCCCGGCCTCCCATTCTCGGACCGTGCGGAAGTACCGCAGCACGGGGTCGGTCCAGCTTCGGACGACGCCCATCGTCGCGGGCAGTTCGTCCATGACGAGCTTCGGGAGGCGGTCCCGGGACACATGTATTTCGGCCACACAGTCGGCGGTGCCGGTGAGGATGTACACGAAGATGCAGTCGCTGCGCTGAGCGAGGGCGCTCGCTGCCACCCGCACCGTTCCCGGGGAGCACTGGAGGCGGACGATCGCGGTGCCGCCGCTGTTCGCGACCGCGGTGACGGCCACCCGGCCGGACTCGAGGAGCGCGATACCGTGCCGGGTCACGTTCCGCTCGGGTTCGCCGAGCGCCTGGGCGATGCGGCTCCAGGAACACCGCCCGTCGACCTGGAGGGCGGCGACGATCCGCTGATCGAGCGAGAACCTGCGTTCGGTCATTGCAGTGCCTGCCCTCCATGCCACGTGTGCATGCGATGTTAGGCCACGGGCGTCGGTGTCCGGCTTTCGTCCAGCCGGCGCAGGGTCGGGAGAATCGCCCAGAGCAGCACCGTCGCCACCAACCCGGTGGCTCCGTACACGGTCAGCGCCAGGTGCACCGGGACCACGGCCGCGACCACCCCCGCCACGAACGCGCCGACCGACGCACCGGCGGTGACCTGCGCAGTCCACACCCCGGCGATGCGCCCGTGATAGTCGTCCGGCGTGTATTTCTGGACCGTCGCGAAGCGGAGGATGTCGGCCACCGCTTCGCCGAAGCCGTGCGCGAGGAGTCCGAGCACCGCGACGATCACCGACCCCACAGCGCCTGCCCCCACCAGACCCGCCGCGGAGATCAGCATCGCGAGGAACACGACGAGCCCGGAGCGTCGCACCGTCCCGGTCCACCCACTGGTGAGCGAACCGACGACCGCACCGACCGCGGGCGCCGCGTACAGCAGACCCACGGCCGAGGGGCCGACTCCGAGCACCTCACTGGCGTACTCGGGAATGAGGACCGCCCAGCCGGCGAGCAGCATGGACACGAATCCGGCGAGCAGCAATCCGCCGATCACCCGGTCACCGATCGCGAACCGGAATCCCCCTGCCACCGAACGCAACGGCGACTCGGACACCTCGGTGGGTGGTGGGAGCGAGGGCAGCCGGGTGATGCAGAACGTCGTGACCGCCGTGGTGATCGCCGCGAGCGTGTAGTTGGCACCCACCCCGCCGAGGGCGATCACGACGCCACCGAGCGCGGGACCGATCATCGACCCGAGGTCGGCGGTCAAGGCCATCAGCGCCCCTGCCGCGGCCAGCTTGTCCCGCGGAATGAGGCTGGGGGTCACAGCCATCAGGGCCGTCGCCGAAATACCGCCACACGCCCCGTCCACGACGGCGCAGAGGTAGATCACCCACACCTGCGGTTCGGGAAGGAACGCGTTGACGGCCAGGACGGCGAAGAACACGCCGGCCGAGCCGCGGGCGATCGCGATGACACGACGGCGATCACACCGATCGGCCAGTGCGCCGCCGACGAACGTGGCGCCGAACGTGGTGAGGCCCAGCACCGTTGCGACGGCCGCGACGTGCGCGGTCGAGCGGGTGAGGTCGTACATCTGCAGGGGGATCGCCACGACGAGGAAGCCGAGCCCGAAGATCGACACCACCCGGGCGACGAAGATGTACCGGAACTCGCGGCTGGTCCGCAGCGGGTCGATGTCGATGACCAGTTTGTCGAGGAGCTGCACGGTGATCGAGCCCCGGGTCACTTCGCCACGAGCTCGTCGACCCAGTTGTCGAGCACCGGTGTGCTGGCCAGCGTCACGAAGTCGACATCCGCTCCGGCACTGCGCCACTCCTCGACGAGCGCCATCAGCCGCACCGAGTCGAGCCCCTGATCGACCAGGCTCACGTCGGCCACCAGTTCGTCCAACTCGACGTCCAGGACGCGCGCCGTGTCGGCGTAGATCTGTGCCCGGTCGAGCGTTCCGTTGTTGTCGGTCATGCCATCTCCCTTGTCGACTACCTGAATGATTTTCGGTTACTTCATTTCCGACGAGACCGCGACCAGCGCGGTCACGGCCTGCACCCACCGGTCCGCGAGGACGCGGGTGGATTCCGCGGTGAGAACACCGTCCGCTGCCGCGAATTCGCAGTCCAGCACCGGGCCGTCCTCGGTGTCCTCGGTGATCGCGTCCACGTGCAGCACGTGATCGAGAGGGGTGGCGGGGTCCACCGAGCCGCCGAGCGCCACACCTTCGGGTGCCCCCGACCACGCCGAACCGGCGGACTCACCGAGCGTCATGCGGCCCAGATAGTTGAAGACGACCGCCGGTGCCCGGTATCCGTCGAAGCGAGAAGCGAACTCCGGGTTGAGACGTCGGAGCAGACCGAAGCCGATTCCGTTGTCCGGCACCGACCGCAGCGACCGGCCGACCTGGTCGAGTGCGTCGGCGGCCGCGGATCCACCGGCGAGTGCGTCGGCGACGTCGATCCCGCCCAGGTCGAGTGCGACCGGGAACATCGACGTGAACCAGCCGATGGTGCGGGAGATGTCGGCGCCCGGCACCACCTGCTCCTCGCGTCCGTGCCCCTCCAGGTCGACGCGGACGACGTCGCCGCCGCGCTCGGACGCCACCGCCAGGGCCAGCGCCGTCAGCAGGACGTCGTTGACGGCTCCCGCCGCGAGGACCCGTTCGGTGACGTCCGTCGGCACGCGCACGGAGATCGAGCAGGTGGACGACACCGTGTCGAGTGCGGGATCGAGCGGTCGCACGCCGAGTTGCGGCTCGTCCGTGTCGACCGCACTCTGCCAGTGCGACCACCCCGCGGTGATCTTCCCGGTGGTCGCGGCTTCCGCGAGCCCGGCGGCCCAGGCCCGGAACGATGTTCCGGCCGGGTCCAGCGACACCTGTTCCCCGGCGGTGACCTGCGAGACGGCCAGAGCGAGATCCGGCACCAGGATCCGCCACGACACCCCGTCGACCACCAGGTGGTGCACGGCCACGAAGACTCGTCCTCGCGTGCCGGGTCCGAAGTCGAAGAACACCACCTGCAGCATCACACCGGCCGCCGGGTCCAGCGCCGCGTAGGCCCGCTCGCGTTCGGCCGAGAAGAGTGCCTGCCACCCGTCCGCGGGCAATGCCGACGCATCGACCCGCCGAACGAGCGGTGCGACCGCACCGACCGTCTCCGGCACCACCCAGTCCGGTGCGCCGTCGGCGACCACGAACCGCGACCGCAGCAGGTGATGCGTCCGGAGCAGCCCCTCGACGGCCTGTTCGAGCACCGGCACGTCCAGGCCGAGCGGTGCCACCAGCAGCCGGGCCTGGGAGAAGCGGCTGATGTCGCCACCCCATTCGAGCGGTTCCCAGACGATCGGGGTGAGCGGGACGTCGCCGACGGCGTCCGCCTCCGCGGATCCGACCGTCGTTGACGGCACCTCCGCGATGCCGTCGAGCGCGGCGAGTCCCGCGGCCGTGCGGAGTTCGAAGACCTGCCGGGCACTGACCTGCAGGCCGGCGGTCCGCAGCCGGGACACCAGCTGGATCGACACGATGGAATCACCACCGAGAGCAAAGAAATCGTCCTCGACGCCCACCCGGTCGAGCCCGAGCACGTCCGCGAACACCGCGCACAGCGTCGCCTCCGTCTCGTTCCGCGGCTCACCCGAACCGACGAGGCTGCCGAAGTCCGTTTCCGGCAGCGCCTTCCGGTCCACCTTGCCGTTGGCGGTGACGGGGAACGCCCCGACCACCACGATCGCCGCGGGCACCATGTAGTCGGGCAGACGCTCCGCGACCACGGACCGCACCACGGACGGGTCGAGCGCGCCGTCGACGGTCACGTAGCCGACGAGACGACGCACCCCCCGATCATCGGTGTGCGCGACCGCGACGGCGTCGCGGACACCTTCGACTGCGGCGAGCGCCGATTCGACCTCACCGAGTTCGACGCGGAACCCGCGGATCTTCACCTGATCGTCTGCGCGCCCGACGTATTCGAGACCGGAGCCGGTCGGCGCCCAGCGCACCACGTCACCCGTGCGGTACATGCGCTCTCCCGTAGCGCCGAACGGGTCGGGCACGAACCGGCCCGACGTCAGATCCGGCCTGCCGAGGTAGCCGCGGGCCACACCGTCGCCGGCGAGGTAGAGCTCGCCGGCGACGCCGGCGGGCACCGGTCGCAGCAGGCGGTCCAGAACATAGGCCGTGCCACCGTGCACGGGCCGCCCGAGCAGCGGCTCCTCGGCGTCGGCGGCCTTCGCGATCAGCGCGTCGACGGTGCACTCGGTGGGTCCGTACAGGTTGAACGCCCGGCCTTCCGCGACATCGCGCAGTGTCCTCCAGAGTGCCGGGTTGACCGCCTCACCGCCGAATCCGACGGTGGCCGGCACGTGTTCGTGCTCGTAGAGTCCGGCGGCCACCATCCGGTCGAGGAACGACGGTGTGACCTCGAGGAAGTCGAGGCGCTGCTCGGTCACCTCGCGGACCATCAGGTCCGGGTCACGCATGGTCTCCTCGTCGAACACGTGCACGGTGTGACCGTCGAGGAGCCACAGCGTCGGCTGCCAGGAGGCGTCGAAGCTGAACGACCACGCGTGACCGACACCGATGGTGTCGCGACCGGTTGCGGCCACCGTCGGCAAGTACAGGGATTGCCGGTGGCTGTAGAAGAGGTTGAGCAGGTTGGCATGAGTGATCGACACGCCCTTCGGCACACCGGTGGACCCGGACGTGTAGATCACGTACACGGTGTTGGCGCCGCGCAGCGGTGCGCGCCGATCGGTATCCGTGACAGGAGTGCCCGGCAGCACGGCGAGGCGCCCCTGCACGGACGGGTCGTCGAGCACCACCAGGCTCGCCCCGGAGCCCGACAGGATCGCGCCGAGTACCCCGGAAACGGCCGCGGTGCTCAGGACCACGGTGGGCTGCGAGTCCGACACCATGTGCGCGAGGCGGTCCGCCGGGTATGCGGGATCCATCGGCACGTATGCGCCGCCCGCGGACATGACGGCGAAGATGGCCACGACCATGTCGCTCGTCCGCGGCAGTGCCAGCCCCACCTTCGACTCCGGACCCACGCCGGCGTCGATCAGCAGTCGTGCGAGTCGCGCTGCCCGCGTGCCGAGGTCCGCGAACGTCAGCGTGTCGTTGCCGCAGACCACCGCGGTCGTGTCCGGTGTGCGGTCGACCTGCGCGGCGAACAGTTCCGCGACCGTCGGGACACCGGACGGGACAGCGGGTTCCGTGGTCGCCCACTCGCCGAGCACCTGCGCGCGCTCGTCCTGCGACAGCACGTCGATGCGCGCTGTCGGCAGTGTCCGGTTCGCGACGAGCTGTTGGAGAATGCGGACCAGCCGTTCACCCAGCCGGGTTGCCTCGGCGTTCGTGAACAGGGCGGGCTGGTACTCCAGCATCAGATCGAGTTCGCCTTCGAGCCCGGCGACGAGAACGAGCGGGAAGTTGGTGGCGTCCTGCCCTTCCGAGTGGAACACCCGGATCCCGCCGGATCGCTGCGCCGCCTCCAGCGCCTCGGTGTCCACCGGGTAGCTCTCGAACACGATGAGACTGTCGAACATCTCGCCGATGCCGACACCGCGCTGGATGTCGGACAGGCCTACGTACTGGTGGTCCATCACGCGGTTCTGCTCGCCCTGCACCCGCCGCAGGAACTCGTCGACCGTCTCCTGCGGGCGGACGCCGACTCGCACCGGCACCGTGTTGATGAACAACCCGACCATCGACTCGATCCCGGGCACGTCCGGCACCCGACCCGAGACGATGGCGCCGAACACCACATCGGGGCGGTTCAGCACCGAACCGAGCAGCAGACCCCACGCAGCCTGCACCGCGGTGTTGACGGTGATGCCGAGGCTTCGGCTGAGTTCGAGCAGCTCACCCGACAGCCCCTCGGGCACGGAAACGGTGATCTCACCGGGGATCTGCGGGTCGAGGGATGATCCGGCCGCGGCCAGCAGTGTGGGTTCCTCGACCCCGGCGAGGGCTTCCGTCCACACCGCGAGGCCGCGCTCGGTGTCCTGGGCCTTCAGCCACGTCAGGTAGTCGGAGTAGGGGCGGACCGGCTGCAGTACCGACGGGTCGGCCGCCGCACCGTAGAGCTGGATCAACTCCTGGATCAGCAGGGGCGTCGACCACCCGTCGAGCAGTAGATGGTGGGCGGTGAAGACCAGCCGGTACCGGCTCTCCCCCAACCGGACGAGCGTGAAGCGCAAGAGCGGCGCCGTGCCCGGATCGAAACGCCGGTTCCGGTCCTCGTCGAGCAGGGCGGACCACTCGGCGGCGGCGTCGTCCGCAGGCAGCCGGTGCAGGTCCGTCTCCTGCCAGGGCAGGATCGCCTCGCGCAGGACGACACCGATCGGTTCACCGGCTTCGCTGATCTGGAATCCGGTGCGCAGATTGGCGTGCCGTTCCACGAGCGCCTCCGCCGACCGGCGTAGCACCGCGGTGTCGAGCGCGCCGTCGATGTCCAGGACGGTGCGCATCGTGTAGACGTCCACACCGGTGGTGTCGAGTCCGGACAGGAAGAACATGCCCTGCTGCAGCGGGGTCAGCGGGACGACGTCCTCGAGTGTCGCGCCGGCGGTGTCCCGCGCCTCGTGTTCGAGGGCGACGAGTTCGGTGAGCGGCAGGGTGTCGTGGGTGAGGTCGGACGGGGACAGCCCGCCCGCTTCCTGGTTCCCGGCATGCCGGGCGAGCGCGGTGAGCGCGTCGACCCAGACGTCGGCGATGCGGGTGGCGTCGCCGGCGTCCAGCACCCCGTCCGCGGCCGTGAACACACAGCTGAGGACGGGACCGTCCGCGGTGTCCTCGGTGATCGCATTGACGTCGAGTACGTGGTCGAGGGGGGTTCCCGGGTCGACGGTGCCGCCGAGCGCATCCGCCTCGGGGGCGCCGGACCAGGCGCCGTCGGTGTTCTCCCCCAGTGTCATTCGACCGAGGTAGTTGAACATCACGGACGGCGGCCGATAGCCGTCGAACCGGGGGGCGTAGTCCGCGTTGAGCCGGGACAGCAACCCGAATCCGATGCCGTTGTCCGGCACGGCCCGCAGGGATTCCTTCACCCGGCGGAGGGCGAGTCCCGCGGCCTGCCCGCCCGCGAGCACGTCGCTCAGGTCGAGGGACTGCAGGTCGAGCACCACCGGGTACAGCGAGGTGAACCAGCCGACGGTGCGGGAGATGTCCGCACCCGGCACGACCTGTTCCTCGCGGCCGTGCCCCTCGAGATCCACCCGCACGAGCGTTCCTCCGCGCACGGACGCCACCGCCACGGCCAGTGCGGTGAGCAGAACGTCGTTGACCCCGGCGCGGAACGCGGCCGGGACGGTGGTGAGCACCTGCGCGGTCACGTCCGCGGGGACGTGCACCTCGACCGACCGGGCGGACGCGACGGTGTCGCGGTCGCGGTCGAGCGGCCGGTGCCCGAGCGCGGGTTCGCCGGCGTTCACCGCGGCCTCCCATACCGGCCAGCCGGCCGTCACCCGGTCCGATGCCGCCGCTTCGACGAGTCCCGTTGCCCAGCCGCGGAACGGCGTCCCGGCGGGTTCGAGCGCCACCGGACGGCCCGCCCCGATCTGCTCGACCGCCGACGCGAGGTCCGGCACCAGAATCCGCCACGACACCCCGTCGACCACCAGGTGATGGACGGCGGCGAAGACCCGGCCCGGCGTGCCGGGTCCGAAGTCGAAGAACACCACCTGCAGCATCACACCGGCCGCCGGGTCCAGGGCCGCGTAGGCCCGCTCCCGCTCGGCCTCGAACACCGCCTGCCACGCATCGGGGTCGGCATCCGGCACCATGACGCGGCGTACCGGATTCAGCCCCTCATCGACCGAATCCGGTACCGTCCACCGCGGTTTCCCGTCCGATACGGCGAACCGCGACCGCAGCAGCGGGTGCGTCGCGAGAAGCGCCCGCAAGGCACCGGCCAGGACGGGCTCGGTCAGCCCGACCGGCGCGAGCAGCATGCGGGCCTGCGCGAAGCGGTCCAGATCGCCGCCCTGATGCAGGGCCTCCCACACGATCGGTGTCACCGGCACGTCGCCCTCGGCGGGTACCTCGACCGTGTCCGGGTTCTCAGCGCCCGACTCGGTGTCCACCGCCGCGGCGAGCCGCTCGGCCGTCCGCAGCTCGAAGACCTGCCGCGCCGTCACCCGGATGTCGTCGCGGCGCGCCCGCGACACGAGTTGGATGGACACGATGGAATCGCCACCGAGAGCGAAGAAGTCGTCCTCGACCCCCACCCGATCGAGTCCGAGCACCTCCGCGAACACCGCGCACAGGGCGGCCTCGGTGTCGGTACGGGGTTCTCCCGAACCGGCCAGCGCACCGAAGTCCGGCTCCGGCAGAGCCTTCCGGTCCACCTTGCCGTTCGCGGTCACGGGAAGCGAATCCAGGACCATCACGACGGCGGGAATCATGTAGTCCGGGAGCCGTTCACCGGCCGCGGACCGCACATCCGACGGCGACGGCGTCCCGTCGACGGTGACGTAGCCGACGAGGCGGCGCATCTCCCGATCGTCGGTGTGCGCGACCACCACGGCGTCCCGCACCCCGGCGACGGCCGCGAGTGCCGACTCCACCTCACCGAGTTCCACCCGGAAACCACGGATCTTCACCTGATCGTCGCCGCGGCCCACGTACTCGAGCACCCCGCATCCGGTCCACCGCACCACGTCGCCCGTGCGGTACATGCGCTGTCCCGGGGCGCTGAACGGGTCGGGAACGAACCGTCCCGACGTCAGGTCGGGCCTGCCGAGATACCCGCGGGCCACGCCGGCCCCCGCCACGTACAGCTCACCGGCGACTCCGGGAGGGACGGGGCGCAGCCACCCGTCGAGCACGTATGCCGACGTCCCCGGCGTCGGGCCGCCGATGGCCACGGTCGCACCGGAGATCCGGGCGAACGCCGCGTCGACGGTGCATTCGGTGGGCCCGTAGAAGTTGTAGGCCTCGACACCGCCGGTGCCCGCCAGCCTCTCCCACAGCGCGGGGGTGACCGACTCGCCGCCGACCGTGACCTTCGCGGGCCGGTGGGCAGCCGACGGATCGAGGAGTCCTTCGTCGAGAAGCTGATTCATCAGAACGGGCACGCTGTCGACGTAGTCGATGCGGTGCGTCCGCACGTAATCGACGACGAACGCGGTGTCCGATCGCCGCTCCTCCGGGAGGATGTGAAGGGCGTGTCCCTCGAACAGCCACGTCAGCGCAGCCACGGACGAGTCGAACGCGAACGGGTAGGTCAGCAGCACCCGCCACGGGTCGTCGGACGGGGTGCGGTCGCTGGCCGGCTGCATCGTCGTCGCACGCTGCGCGCCGTGCAGATCGAGCAGATTCGCATGGCTGACGGTGACGCCCTTGGGTAGTCCCGTCGAACCCGACGTGTAGATGACGTAGGCCGCGTTGTCGGTGTGCAGCCGGGTGCGACGTTCGGCGTCGGTCACGGGGCCGGCAGGCAGCGCGGCGAGTTCCGCGGCGATCTCCGGGGCGTCGAGTTTCACGACGCGAACGCCGTCCAGAACCGCAGCGAGCCGCTGCGACACGGCCTCCGTGGTCACCACGACGGTCGGGGCCGAGTCGGACACCATGTGTGCGAGCCGGTCCACCGGGTACGACGGGTCGAGCGGCACGTACGCGCCGCCGGCGGTGAGGGCCGCGGCGATCGCGACGACCGTCTCGGCGGACCGCGGCAGCGCCAGGCCCACTCTCGACTCGGGTCCGACACCCGCGGCGATCAGCAGACGCGCGAGGCGCGCGGATTCCGACGCCAGATCGGCGAAGGACAGGGAGGTGTCGCCGTGCACGACGGCCGTGTCGTGCGGGGTGCGCGACATCTGCTCGGACAGCAGGTCGGCGACGGTCGGGAAACCGGATTCGACAGCGGGTTTCGCCACCGCCCATTCACCGAGGACGAGGTCACGCTCGGTGATCGTCAGCGCCGCGATGGATGCGGCGCGTGCACTGCCACCGGCGGCGAGGGCCTCCAGAATGTGCAGCAGCCGTGCGCCGATCCGTTCGGCGTCGGCGTCGCTGAACAGCATCGGCCGGTAGTCCACGATCAGTTTCAGCGTCTCGGCGACACCCGCGGTGAGGACCAGCGGATAGTTGGTGCCGTCGTGGCCGTCGACACCGGCGATGGTCACGCCGCCGTCACGCTGGGCCCGCTCGAGGGCGTCGCGGTCGACGGGGTAGCTCTCGAAGATGGTCAGCGTGTCGAACAGCTCACCGAGTCCGGTGTCGCGCTGGATGTCCGAGAGTCCGACGTACTGGTGGTCGAGGGTGCGGGCCTGTCCCTGCTGCACTCGTTGCAGCAGGTCGCGCACCGTTTCGGCGGCGTCGAGGCGCACCCGCACGGGCACGGTGTTGATGAACAGCCCCACCATCGATTCGACTCCCGCCAACTCGGGCGGACGTCCGGAGACGGTGGCACCGAACACCACGTCGTCGCGGCCGAGCAGCCCGGACAGCAGCAGTGCCCAGCCCGTCTGCAGAACGGTGTTCAGGGTGACCCCGCTCGTGCGGGCGAGTTCGGCGAGCGAGTCGCCGAGCTCGGCCGGGACGTCGAGTTCGACGGCCCGGGAGTCGGTGGTGACGCGCGTCGAGCCCGGCGGGGTCAGCAGGCACGGTTCGACAAGGCCCGACAGGGTTTCCTGCCACAGTGCCCGGGCGCGGTCGTGGTCCTGTCGCCCGAGCCAGGCGAGGTAGTCGCTGTACTTGCGCACGGCGGGAAGGCCGTTCGTGGTGCCGCCCGCCGCGTAGATCTCGAGCAGTTCCCGGACCAGGATCGGGGTGGACCAGCCGTCGACCACGATGTGGTGCGCCGTGAAGACGAGCCGGACGGTGCCGGGGGCGAGTCGGACGAACAGCCAGCGGACCAGCGGCGGCTGGGCGAGATCGAACCAGGTGCGCAGGTCGTCGTCCAGCAGCTCGGCGATCCGCCGTTCCTGCTCGGCCGAGTCGTATCCCGTGAGGTCGACAGTCCGCCATGGCACCTCCACCGCCCGGACCACGAGCCCCGCGTGGCGCCCGTCCTTGCGGGGCCGGAAGCACGTGCGCATCACCGCGTGACGATCGAGGAGTGCCTGCGCGGAGACCCGCATCCGGTCGTCGTCCACCGGTCCGTCCAGCCGGATCACCGATTGCACGGTGTACACATCGGGTTCCGCACTCCCCATTCCGTCCCCGTCGTCGGGTGCGGCGACCGTGCTGAGAAACAGCAGGCCCTGCTGGAGCGGCGAGAGCGGAACGATGTCTTCGAGCGCAGAAGTGCGGGTCATCTCAGTTTTCCGGTTCGGGTGGACCGCCGCGAGCGGACGGGTGGGGAGGATCGGAGACGGTTCGGCCCCCGGGCCCGATGGACCCGGGGGCCGAACCCGACTGTGTTACTGCTTGTTGGCGGGCAGCTTCGACAGGCCCTCGTCGATGGAATCGAGTGCGAGGAGCGCGGTCTGGTAGGTGGCGGCCAGAGCGTGCTGGACCGGCACGAGGTTGCCTGCCTGCACGGCCGGCAGCGACTTCCACAGCGGGGAGTCCATCAGGGCCTGCAACTCGGGCGAGACCTTGCCATCGGGGCCGACGCCGTAGACGATGACGTTCACGTTGCCGAGGCTGGCCGCGATCTGCTCGGTCGACACGAACTCACCGTGGACATCCGCCGGATCGGCAGGCTGACCGGGGAATTGGAAACCGAGATCGTCGAACAGGTTGGTGGTGAAAGACGACGCGAACTCACGGTAGAACTCGCCCGGATCGCCGGCACACGAGTCGCAGACACCACCGAAGGTCAGGGTGCCCAGCGAATCCTTGTACTTGGCGGCGATCTGCGCGGCCCGGTCGTCGTACTGCTGCTTGAACTCGCCGTAATTGTCGGAGACTGCGGCGGCGTCGGCGAACTGCTCACCGAGCGTGCGCCACTCCCCCGGAGCCTTCGGCCCGAGGAAGACGACCGGAGCCAGCGACTGCAGCTTGCCCATGTCGACCATCGACTGTGCACGGGCGGGGACGCCCATGATGATCAGATCGGGGTCCGCGGCGGAGACACCCTCGTAGTCGAGGGTCGAAATGTCCGCGTCCTGGGCAACCTTGGGCAACGCGTCGTAGGCCGCCTTCGTCTCGGCGTCCATGTTGTCGATCTCGCGCGTCCACTCACACACCGCGGACAGGTTCGCCTTCGCCTGGATCAAGGGAAGTACCGCGTACCCGCAGGCGACGATGCTCTGCGGCTCGGACGGGATCTCGATTGCGCCGTTCTGCGCCTCGAACGTCCGCGTCTGCGAGCTTGCCGCGGACGTAGCACCGGAGTCGCTGCCGGCGCTGTCGTCCGAGCTGCTACAGCCCACGACTCCGACGGCCAAGATTGCCGTCGCACCGAAAACCACCGCCTGGCGCAACCGCGACAGTTCCTTTAACTGCATGACCCACTCCGCATCTCGAATTGCCGGACAGTTGCCCGGGCTCGGTTGGTTAGGCTATCCGAACCAGCCATCCTCGCCAATACCTACGATTTACCAACTCTTGGTCACTGGAATTCGAGCTCGAATTCGTCGATCTCCGACTGGTCCAGTTCGCCCAGAGTGAGATCCGACGGCGTGTACCCGCCCGCGGTCTCCAGACCTGCGTGCCCGGCGAGTGCCGTCAGCGCCGCGACCCAGCCGTGGGCCAGCTCGGTGACGACCGCCTCCGACAGCACGGACGGGCTGTACCCCCAGGTGGCACGCAGCACCGGGCCTTCCTCCGACTCCTCCGTCAGCGCACCGATCTCCAGGGCATGGCTGACGGGCATGGCCACGTCGGTGGCCCCACCGAGCGCGGCCCCTTCCGGTGCCGTCGACCAGTCCCCGCCGTCGGTCTCACCGAGCGTGAATCGACCCAGGTAGTTGAACCCGATCTCGGGCGCCACCGAACCTCCGGCCACCACCGGCCCGTCGGCGCGCAGATACTTCAGCATGCCGAATCCGATTCCACTGTCCGGTATCTCGCGCAGCTGTTCCTTGATCCGTTTGAGGGCGTCACCGGCCGCGGCGCCGCCGGCGTACGCATCGTCGAGGTCGATCCCCTGCGCGTCCAGGAGCACCGGGTACAGGGTGGTGAACCAGCCGACGGTGCGGGCGAGATCCGCACCGGGGACGGCCTGCTCCTCGCGTCCGTGGCCCTCGAGATCGACCGGGACGGCACCGCCGCCGTGCCGGGCAGCGGTCAACGCGAGCGCCGTGAGCAACACGTCGTCGACCTTCGCGTGGAAGCGTTCCGGCACCGTCGTCAGGAGCGCCTCGGTCACCGAGGAGGGCACCTCCACCCGGATCCGATCAGTCGCGTCGATGGTGTCGCGCCGCGGATCGAGTGGGCCGGACGCGAGCCGGACCCGGTGGGCGCCGCCGGCGGTCGCACGCTGCCACAACGGCAGTTCCCCGGCGCGGTCCGCGGCCTGCTCGGCGAGCCCTGTCGACCACAGCCGGAACGGCGTGCCCGCCCGGGCAATCGGTTCACCCGCGCAGGCCGCCGCGAGGTCCGGCACCAGGATGCGCCACGACACCCCGTCCACCACCAGGTGGTGCACCACCATCAGGACCCGGCCGTCGGCGCCGCTGCCCGCGTCGAAGAACACCACGCGCACCATGGCCCCGGATTCGGGATCGACAGCAGCGTATGCACTTTCGGTGACATGCGCGACGACACGCTCCCGCTCGGCGGATCCGAGGCCCCCGATGTCCACGTGCGAGACGACGTCGGCTGCCCGGACGGCACCGACCGGGGGCACGTCGAATTCCGTGCCGTCGAATCGGGCCCGCAACATGTCGTGGACGTCGAGCACGCGCTGCACCGCGCGTTCCAGGGCCTCCGCTGTCAGGCCCACCGGCGCGGTCAGCAGCCGGGACTGCGCGAACCGGGTGTACCGTCCGCCCCGCTCGAGCAGGTCGTGCACGATCGGGGTGGCCGGAATCCGTCCCGCCGCAGACGCTTCCAGCTCGGCCTCGTCCACCTCGCCGGCGTCGATCTCCAGCACCCGCACGAGGCCGGCGACGGTCTTGTGCTCGAACACGTCCCGCGCGGTGAACCGCAATCCGGCAGCCCGTGCCTTCGACACCAGCTGGATGGAGACGATGCTGTCGCCGCCGAGCACGAAGAAGTCGTCGTCGGGGCCGACCGTGTCGAGCCGCAGGATCTCCGCGACGACCGCGCACAGCCGGCGCTCGAGATCCGTGGCGGCTTCCCGCGACGTGCCGAGCGCCGAGAAGTCCGGCGCCGGGAGCGCCTTCCGGTCCACCTTGCCGTTCGGGGTCACCGGCAGCGCGTCGAGCAGGACGGTCGCGGCGGGCACCATGTAGTCGGGCAGCGCGGCCGCGACGTGCGCGCGCAACGCGTCCGTGTCGAGGCCCGTCCCCACCGCATACGCCACGAGGCGTTTCCGTCCGGGATCGTCCTCACGGGCCACGACCACCGCGGCATCCACCCCCGCACACCGGGCGAGGACCTGCTCGATCTCACCGAGTTCGACGCGGAATCCGCGAATCTTCACCTGGTCGTCGGCGCGGCCCACGTACTCGAGGGTTCGGTCCGCCGACCACCGCACCAGATCGCCCGTCCGGTACAGGCGTTCACCCGGCGCACCGTACGGGTCGGCCACGTAGCGCGACGCGCTCAGCCCGGGACGCCGGAGATAGCCGCGGGTCACGCCCGGACCCCCGACGTACAGTTCGCCCGCCACTCCGGGCGGCACCGCACGCATTCGCCGATCCAGGACATATCCGCGCGCACCGGCGACGGGTGTGCCGATGGTCGGCCGGGCGCCCGGCAGGATGTCCGCGACCGCGGCGTCGACCGTTGCCTCGGTGGGGCCGTACATGTTTCGCGAGCGGATCCCGTCCGCCGCTGCGTCGCCGAGCGCCGTCCACAGATCCGCGGGGACGGCTTCGCCGCCGACGGCGAGAACGCTGGGACGGTGATGGGCCGCGTCGATCAGCCCGTCCGCGAGGAGTTCGCTCATGAGAAGCGGCACACAGTCCACCGCGTCGATACGGTGACGCCGAACGTAGTCGACGATGCCCGCCGAGTCCGCGAGCAGTTCCGACTCCAACAGGTGGAGAGTGTGACCACCGAGCATCGACAGCAGCGGATCGACCGACGAGTCGAAGGCCAGCGAATAGGTGAGCAGCACGCGCAGTCGCTCGACCGACGCGTCCCCGACGGTGCGTTCGCGCTGCGTGGCGAGCAGCGCCGCGACACCGCGGTGCGGGACGACGACGCCCTTCGGCTGCCCGGTCGAACCCGACGTGTAGATCAGGTATGCGGCGTTGTCCGGCGTGGTGTCACCACCGCGTTCGTGCGGCGCGATCGGTGCGTCGGTTACCTCGGCCGCCGCCGACCACGCATCGAACGTCGACTGGTCGAGCACGAGTGCGGGTTTCGCGTCGCCTCGCATGTACGCGAGCCGCTCGGCCGGGTAGTCGGGATCGAGTGGCAGATAGGCGCCGCCCGCCTTCCAGACGGCAAGGAGCGAGACGATCACCGGGATCCCGCGGGGAAGCATCAACGCGACCACGGACTCCGGTCCGACGCCGCGGCCGACCAGGTGTCGTGCGATCCGGTTGGCGTGCGCATCCAGCTCCGCAAACGTCAGTTCGCGGTCCCCGCCGACGAGGGCGGGAGCGTCCGGCGTGCGTTCCACCTGGCGGGCGAACAGCACGTCGAGGGTGACGGCGTCGTCCTCGATGTCCGCTGCCGCGGCCGGGCTCCCCCGGCGAAGCCACGACCGCTCCTGCTCGGACAGCAGTTCCACCGCGGATACCCGGACACCCGGATCCGCGGCGAGCGCCTCGAACACGCGGACGGTGCGCGCAGCGAGAGCGTCGGCGGTGGCGGCGTCGAACAGGTCGCGGGCGTAATCGACACGCACGCGCATCGATCCGTCCGGCTCGTCGATCACGTCGAAGGTCAGGTCGAACATCGCCGTGTCGTTCGAGACGAACGACACCTCCGGCGAGAACTCCTCGAACAGGCTGACCGGCGGCGGCGCCTGGTGCTGCACGAGCACCTGGAACAGCGGGTGCCGGGCGGCGCTGCGCTCCGGGTTGAGGGCCTCCACCAAACGGTCGAACGACACGTCCTGATGCGCGTAGGCCGCCAGGTCCGTCGCCCGGACGCGTCCGAGCAACTCGGCGAGCGTCGGGTCGCCCGACAGGTCGGTGCGCAGCACCACCATGTTGACGAAAAACCCGACCAGTTCGTCGAGTTCCGTGCTCGGCCTGCCTGCGGTCGGTGTCCCGATCGGGATGTCCTCGCCCGCACCGCTGCCCGACAGCGCCACCGCGACGGCGGTGTGCACGAGCATGAACATCGTCGCACCCGCATCACGGGCACGGCCTCGCAGCGCGGTGACGGTCTCCAGCGCGAGGGTGCGCTCCACGTGTGCGCCCGCGAACGTCGCGACCGCGGCGCGGCGACGGTCGACGGGCAGTGTCAGCTCCTCGGGCAGACCCGCCAGCCGCTCGGTCCAGTACCCGATCTGCCGGGCGCACAGACTGTCCGGGTCCGACGGGTCGCCGAGCAGGTTTCGCTGCCACACCGCGAAGTCGGCGTACTGGACCGGCAGCGGTTCCGGCCGGGCCGTCCGCCGTCCGGTGCGCGCCTCGTAGGCCGCACCCAGGTCGCGCAACAGGATCGGGGTGGACAGTTCGTCACTCGCGATGTGGTGCACGAGCAGCAGCAGCACCGATTCCTCCGCCGACACGCGGAACAGCCGCAGCCGAATCGGGATCTCCGTCTCGAGGTCGAAGCCGTGACGGGCGGCGGCCACGAGCCGTTCGTCGAGTTCGGCCGCAGTCACGTTCTCCACGACCAGCGGCGCGGGGATGTCGGCCAGCACGCGCTGGTGGCCCACTCCGTCGATGTCCGTCAGGACGGTGCGCAGCGTCTCGTGCCGGGCGAGGACGTCGGCGAGTGCACCGCGCAGGTCGGTCTCGTCGACGGCGCCGTGCAACCGCATCGTCACCGGGACGTTGTAGGTGGGACCGGGTCCTTCCAGCAGGAATTGGAACCACAGCCGCTGCTGCCCGAAGGACAGGGGCATCGTCTCGGTGCGTGCCACGGGCAGCAGCGGGGCGCGACCCGGGCCGTCCACGCCCCGGGCACACTGCGCGGCCATCGCCACGACGGTCGGGTTGTCGAACACGGTGCGGATACTCAGTTCCACACCGAGCCGGTCCCGGGCCCGCGCGATCACCTTCGCCGCGGACAGCGAGTGCCCACCGAGCAGGAAGAAGTCGTCGTCGATGCCGATCGACGGGATGCCCAGCACCTCCGCGACGATGTCGCACAGTCCGGCCTCGAGCTCCGTGGACGGCGGCCGGGACGTGACCAGCGATCCGAAGTCGGGGTCCGGCAGGGCTTTCCGGTCCAGTTTGCCGTTGGACGTGAGCGGCAGCGCATCGAGGACGGTGAACGCGGCGGGCACCATGTAGGCGGGCAGCCACTGGCCGACCTGCGCCCGCGCCGCCGCGACGTCGAATGCCGCGGCCTCCGAGTCCTCGTCGACCAGCAGGTACGCGACGAGTTGTGACACTCCGCTGCTGTCGGTGCGGGCCACCGCGACAGCGCGCGTCACCCCCGGCAGCCGGGTCAGCGCGGACTCGACCTCGCCGAGTTCCACCCGGAATCCGCGGATCTTCACCTGGTTGTCGCCGCGCCCGCGGTACACGATCTGCGCGGAGTCCCCCTCCGCATCGGGCACCCACCGGACGACGTCGCCGGTTCGGTACATGCGGGACTCCCCGCCCGGGAACGGATTTGCCACGAACCGTCCCGCCGTGAGTCCGGGAGCACCGAGGTAGCCGCGCACGACGCCCGGTCCGGTGACGTAGAGTTCGCCGTCCACACCCGGCGGTACCGGGGCGAGGCTGTGGTCCAGCACGTAGGCGCGGAGATTGGCGACAGGCCGCCCGATCACCGGTGTCGCGCTGTCGGCGACGGCGGCGACGAGAACGTCGACGGTGCCCTCGGTGGGGCCGTAGAAATTGAACGCCTCGCCGTGCCTGGTGCGCAGCTGCTCCCACAGCCGGTCGGTGACGGCGTCGCCGCCGAATCCCACGGTCGGCACGGTCCCTGCGGGGAACAGGTCTGCGTCGATCACCTGCTCGAGCTGCGACGGTGACAGTTCCACGAAGTCCCAGCCCTCGGCGAGCGCAAGGACCGCGAGCTGATCCGGATCACGTTGCGTCACTTCGTCGACGATGCGCAGGGAGTGCCCGCCCAGCATCCACAGATGCGGACCCCAGGAGGCGTCGAACGAGAACGACCACACGTGACCGACGCGCAGCCGGTTCTTTCCCGCCGCCGCGCAGGCCCGGGAGAAGACGTGGTGGCGGTGACTGTGGAACAGGTTCACCGCGCCGCGGTGCGGCACCTCCACCCCCTTCGGCCGCCCGGTCGAACCGGACGTGTGGATGATGTACGCGGTGTCGAGGTCGTGCACCCGGCGTCCACGTTCGACGTCGGACACCCGGTCGCCCGGAAGCGCGGTCAGCGTGGCGATCAGGGCGGCGTCGTCCAGCGCCACCGGCTCGGACAGCCCTGCCGCCGCGGCGATCTCGGCGATGCGCGCGGTGGCGTCGCCGCCGGTGAGGATGCACCCCGGCTCCGTCTCCCCGAGGACGTGACCGAGGCGCTCGACCGGATGGTCGGGGTCGAGGGGGATGCACGTCGCGCCCGCTTCGAGTGCCGCGAACAGGGCCACGATCGTGTCGACCGACCGCGGCAGCGCGACGGCCACCCGGCGATGCCGGCCCAGCCCGTGCGACAGCAGGTGCCGGGCCAGCCGGCCGACCCGCGCTTCCAGTTCGCCGTACGTGAGCGTGGTGCTCGCGTCGATGACGGCGGGTGCGTCCGGGTCACGGTCGACGACGGCGTGGAACAGGTCGACGAGCGTCAGGCCCGGCGGTACCGGTAGGTCGGAGGCATTCCAGTCGTGCAGCACCCGCTGCAGTTCCGCCTCGGAGAGGATCGGGAGGCGGGCCAGCGGGATCGCGGGTCCGGCACCGTCCGGGAGGTCGGCCACGGCCGCGAAGAGCCGTTGCAGGCGTTCGGCGTGCGTGTCGAGGTCGGCCTCGGTGAACGTGTCGGCATCGGCGTCGACCCAGACCTCGAGACCGCCGACGGCATCGAGTGGCCGCACCGTCACCATGAAGTCCTGCAGCGGCCCGCGCGCCACCGAGTGCACCCCACCGCGAATGTCGCCGAACAGCAGCCGATCTCCGAACGGTTTGACGTTGATCGACGGCCCGATCACACCGCGGGACCCCGCGGGGAGCCGCAGGTCACGCTGAATGTCCTCGCCGCGGTACCGGTAGTGGGACCGGCAGTCGGCCACTGCCGAGCGGACGTCCCCGATCAGATCGCCGAGGGTGTGCGCGGCCGTCGGCTGCAACCGCAGCGGAACGACATTCACCGCGGACATGGGCACGCCCATCGACGCGCTGCCGAGACGGTTCATCACCGGGAAGCCGATGGTGAGGTCGGAACGGCCGGTGGCGGCCCGCAGGTACGCGCCGACGGTCGCGGTGACCACGTCACCCCAGCTGGCCGACAGTGCTTTGCCGACCGCGCTGAGTCCGCGCTGCTGGTCGGCGGTGAGCGTCCATCGCGCCGCGCGGGACCGGCGGGCGATCCCCCCGGACACGTCGTCCGGGTCGGCGCTCTCCCCGCCGAGGAGGACGGCCTCGTCGACGTCGGCCAGGTAGCCGGACCAGAATTCGCGGTCGGTGAGGAACTCGGGGGTGTCGCGGTAGTCGAGTTCCTCCTGCACGACCGGCCCGACCGGGGTGAACTTCGACGCCGGCATGTCGGCACCGCGAATGTCGGCGGTGTAGCGCTCGGCGATCCGCCGGGTGAAGAGGCCGAAACCGTACGCATCGATCACCAGGTGGTGGACGCAGAGGTAGACGATCACCCAGTCGTCGGCGAGAACGAGCAGGGCGGCACGCACACACGGGTCGGCGAGCGGGTCGATGACTCCGGCGACGTCGTCGGCCATCCACTGCTGCGCGGCGGCCCACGGATCCTCGGAGTGGCTCAGATCGACGCGCCCGGGCTCGGCGAGCGGGCGGGCTCCCGGATACTGGAGCACCGTTCCGTCGGATTCCACTCCGAACCCGGCGGTGAGAACCTCCGCGTCGTCTGCGGCGCCGCGAACGGCACGAGCAGCAGCGGCCAGGTCGACGGATCCCCGCAGTTCGATGCACTCCGCCGTGTTGAACACGGGGTTGTCCGGGGTCAACTGCTGGGCGAACCATACGCCCGACTGGGCACGTGTCAAGGGCACTGCTGCGGTCGACATGAATTGACATCCTCTTCTTGGTGACGAATTCAACTGTCCGAATGGACATCACGGCCTGCGAAGCGAGCGCCGGGCGAGAGGGAACAATACCAAAGGTTAGCCTTACCGTATAAGGTCTGGGTCGCGGTGCCCCCACCGTGACGAGTGTCCGAGTTGTCCGTAATCGAGAGGTGATCACACATGGAATCGACGGCCGTTGCCGAGTCCGCAGAGACTTCGGCGGACCTCCCGCCGGGCGCGCCGTTCGTTCTCTCCCGCCCGCACGGCACCGTGATCGCCGACGGCATCCGCACCGGTTACGACTCCGCCCGCGACGCCGCCGCGGCCCTGCGGAGCGGCACCGCGACGTCGGTGGTCGGCGCGCTCGCCTTCGACCCGTCACATCCCGCCGCGCTGATCGCACCACAGACGCTGCGTCATCACCCGGGAAGCTGGATCCCTCGTCTGCAGACCCTTCCGCACGTGCGCGCCGGTGAGTCGATTCCCCCGGAGAACGAGCACATTTCCCGGGTCGCCGCCGCCATTCACGTGCTGCGGGAACCCGAGGCCGCACTACACAAGGTGGTGCTCGCCCGATCGGTCGTCCTGCACGCCGACGAACCGCTGCATCCGCACGCACTACTCGCGCAGCTGGTGGCGAACGACCTCGACGGCAACGGCTTCAGCGTCGATCTGAGCGCCGCAGGCACCGGCTGGTCGGGACGGCACCTCGTCGGCTCGAGTCCCGAGGTGCTCATCCGCCGCCGCGGCGACACCGTGACCTGCCATCCTCTCGCCGGATCCGCTCCCCGGCACACCGATCCCGAGATCGACCGGCTGACTTCGGAAAACCTCGCGTCGTCGGAGAAGAACCTGCGCGAACACGCCCTCGTCGTCGAGGCACTGCGCGCGAGCCTCGAGCCGTTCTGCACCGAACTCGACATCCCGGACCGGCCCACCCTCACCAGCACACCGCAACTGTGGCATCTCGGCACGCCCGTGTCGGGACGGCTGCGGGACCGCTCGGTGACCGCACTGGACCTCGCCGTCGCCGTGCACCCGACCCCGGCCGTGTGCGGCACACCCACCGACGCCGCGCGTGCGCTGATCGGCGAACTCGAGGGCGACCGCGGCTTCTACGCCGGCGCCGTGGGCTGGGCCGACGCCGACGGTGACGGCGAATGGATGGTCACCATCCGGTGCGCGCAGATCGACGCCGACCGCACCACCGTCACGGCGTACGCCGGCGGCGGCATCGTCGCCGCATCCGAACCGGACGACGAACTCGCCGAGACCACAACCAAACTGGGCACCGTCCTCGCCGCGCTGGGACTCACCCGATGAGCGGCACGACACTGGTCGTCGGGGCGGCCCAGGGCATCGGGCGGGCCACGGCCGTCACGCTGTCGCGGTCCGGTCACCGCCTGGTACTTCTCGATCGCGACACCGACGGCCTCGCCGCCACCGCGGCACTGCTCGGCACCGCGCCGCTCGGCACCGCCGTCACCGACATCCGCGACACCGACGCCGTCGCCGACACCGTCCGACGGATCGAGGACGAGCACGGTCCCATCACCGCACTCGCGCACGTGGCGGGTGTGCTCGAGACCGGTTCGGTGCTCGACGCCGACCCCGAGAGCTGGCAGCGCGTGTTCGACGTCAACGTCACCGGGCTCGTCAACGTGCTACGGGCGGTCGGCACCGGAATGCGCGAGCGTGCAGCCGGTTCCATCGTCGTGGTCGGTTCCAACGCCGCGGGAGTCCCCCGCACCGGCATGGGCGCGTACGGCGCGTCCAAGGCCGCCGTCTCGATGATCGTCCGGGTACTCGGCCTCGAACTGGCCGAATACGGTATCCGCGCCAACATCGTCGCCCCCGGCTCGACGGACACCGCCATGCAGCGTTCGCTGTGGTCGGACCCCGCCGACGACACCGGAGCGCGCGGAGCGATCGACGGCGACCTGGGCTCGTACAAGGTCGGAATCCCGCTGGGCCGCATCGCCGACGCCGCCGACATCGCGGACTCCGTCGAGTTCCTCCTGTCGGAGCGGGCGCGTCACATCACCATGCAGGCCCTCTACGTCGACGGCGGCGCTACCCTCCGAGCCTGACGACCCGAACAGCCATGCCCGTGAAAGGACTTTCGATGACCACGAGCGTTCGCGCTCCCCTGGAGACCACCACCGGCTACCCCGCCGCCCTCGCCGCACGCTACCGCGACGCCGGGTACTGGACGGACGAGACGTTCCAGCAGTTCCTGGGCGCCCGCGCCGAGCAATTCGGGGACGCGATCGCCGTGACCGGACCGGACGCGTCCGGGGCCGACCGCGCCCTCACCTACCGGGAACTGTCCGACCGCGCCGACCGGCTCGCCGCCGGGCTGCAGTCGTCGGGGGTGCAGCCCGGCGACCGGGTCGTGGTGCAGTTGCCGAACATCGTCGAGTACGTCGAGGTGATCTTCGCGGTCTTCCGGCTCGGCGCACTGCCGGTGTTCGCGCTGCCCGCGCACCGCGCCCAGGAGATCTCCTACTTCTGCAGCTTCACCGACGCCGCGGCCTACGTCGTCACCGATACGCACGCCGGATTCGACTACCGCACCCTCGCCCGCGACGTGGTGTCCTCGGCCGAGAATCCGCCCCGGATCATCGTGGCCGGAGACGCGGAGGAGTTCACGTCACTCGACGAACTCCGGGCGGCGGAACCGATCTCGGACGGGCCGGCGGTGGGTCCGGAATCGGTGGCGTTCCTGCAGCTCTCGGGCGGAACCACCGGGGTGTCGAAGCTGATCCCGCGCACGCACACCGACTACCTGTACTCGGTGCGCGAATCGGACCGCATCTGCGGCGTCGACGAGAGCACCCGCATGCTCGTCGTTCTGCCTGCGGCGCACAATTTTCCGATGAGCTCACCGGGCATCCTCGGCGTGCTGCACGCCGGTGGTCGCGTGGTGCTCGCGCCGGATCCGAGTCCCGACACCGCGTTCGCGCTCATCGAGAAGGAGGGCGTCACGATTGCGTCGCTGGTGCCGCCGCTCGCGTTGGCATGGCTGGCCGCCAGTGGTCGCACGGAACGCGACCTCTCGAGCCTCGAGGTGCTGCAGGTGGGCGGTGCCAAGTTCAGCGCCGAGGCCGCGAAGCGGGTGCGTCCCGAACTCGGGTGCACGCTGCAGCAGGTCTTCGGGATGGCGGAGGGACTGGTCAACTACACCCGGCTCGACGACCCGGAAGACACGATCGTCACCACCCAGGGCAGGCCGATCAGTCCCGACGACGAGGTCCGGGTCGTCGACGACCGGGGCGAGCCCGTCCCGAACGGCACGGCCGGTCATCTACTCACCCGCGGCCCGTACACCATCCGCAGGTATTACCGGGCCCCCGAACACAATTCGACGGCATTCACCGAGGACGGCTACTACCGAACCGGCGACATCGTCCGGCTCACGGACGACGGCTACCTCGTCGTCGAGGGCCGCGCGAAGGATCAGATCAACCGCGGCGGCGAGAAGGTGGCTGCGGAAGAGGTCGAGAACCATCTGCTCGCACACCCCGCCGTCGCCGACGTCGCGGTGGTGTCGATGCCCGACCCGTATCTCGGCGAGCGGAGTTGCGCGTTCGTCGTGGTCCAGGGTGAGCAGCCGAAGGCCGTCGAACTCAAGAAGTTCGTCCGCGGCCGCGGACTCGCCGACTACAAGGTGCCGGACAAGGTGGTGTTCGTCGACGAGTTCCCGGTCACCGGTGTCGGCAAGATCAGCAAGTCCGACCTGCGCCGGGCACTGGAGAAGACCTTTGTGACTTCGTAACTCGACCCGGCTATCGGGACAGCCTCCCCAGCAGCGCGGACGCGACGGCGATCCCGAGCACCGCGGCCGCCACGAGCACCCCGAAGTCCAGCCAGTAGTTCGTGGGCTGGCCGATCAGCAGCCCCCTGAGTGCGGACACCTCGTAACTCAGGGGGTTGACGCGGCTGATCGCCTGGACCCACCCCGGCATGAGTTCCACCGGGTACAGCGCGTTCGACGCGAAGAACAGCGGCATCGTGATCGCCTGGCCGATCCCCATCAACCGGTCGCGTTTGAGCACCACCCCGGCGATGGCCACCGACAGGCACGAGAAGAACGCCGCTCCCAGCACCACGACCACGACGACACCGAGAAGACGCACCGGATTCCACGTCATTCCGACGCCGAGCAGCGCCGCCACGACCACGACGACCACGGCCTGGGCCACCGCGCGAACACCGGCCGCGAACGCCTTGCCCGTCACGAGAGCCGCACGCGGAGTGGGAGTCACGAGGAGTTTGGTCAGGACCCCGGCGTCGCGTTCCCAGATGATCTGGATGCCGTAGAAGATCGCGACGAAGAGCGCCGACTGGGCGATGATGCCCGGCGCCAGGTAGTCCAGGTAGGGGACGTCGCCGGTCGGGATCGCGCGGATGCGGCTGAACGTCTCCCCGAAGATGACCAGCCACAGAATCGGCTGGATCGCACGCGTCACCAACTCGGTGCGGTCGTGGCGGAGCTTCTGCAACTCCACCAGACAGAACGTGACGATCCGCGACAGCAACCGGAGCACACCCCGGGTCGGCGGTTCAGCCCAGACGGCGGGCAGTGCGGCGGGCGCTACGGACATCCCGGAGCCCTCCCTTCTCGTCGGCGGTGAGACTGTCACCGGTGAAGTGGCGGAAGACGTCGTCGAGCGTCGCGTCGGGCCCCAGTTCGGCGACGAGTCCCGATGGGGAACCGACCGCCCGCAGTTCGCCGCGGTGCATCAACGCGACCCGATCACACAGCGCCTCGGCCTCTTCCATGTAGTGGGTGGTGAGCAGGACCGTCATCCCGTACTGCTTCTGCATCTCGGTGACGCGGGTCCACACCGAATCCCGCGCGACCGGATCCAGCCCGACCGTCGGTTCGTCGAGCACCAGCAACGACGGTCGATTGACCAACGCCTGCGCGAGTTCGAGGCGCCGGACCATGCCGCCCGAGAAACTCGACGCCACCCGGTCGGCGACGTCGGCGAGATCCACCATCTCCAGCACCTCGTCCACCCGGTTCCGACGTTCGGACCGGGGCACGTCGTAGAGGCGGGCGAACCAGGACACGTTCTCCCGGGCGGTGAGCGCGCCTTCGATCGACAACTGTTGCGGCACATACCCGAGCAGCCGTCGAACCGCCATGGCCCGGGTGCGCACGTCGAACCCGAAGATGCTCACGTCACCGCCCTGCAGCGGAAGGAGCGTGTTGAGCAGCCGGATCGTGGTGGTCTTCCCCGCCCCGTTGGGGCCGAGTAGGCCGAAGCACTCCCCCGCCTCGATCACGAGGCTCAGGTCTTTCACCGCGGTGTGGTCCCCGAACGAGTAGGTCACGTGCGACAGTTCCAGTGCGCTGCCGGATGGTCGCTGCCGTGCGGCGGTCTGCGCCCTGCGAAACATCATCTGACGACCTCCTGATCGCTCGGCCCGGCCTGGTCCGGGTGGAGTACTCCGGCGAGGCGGGTGATGGCGGGTATGGCGGATTCGATGGCCTTCCTGTCCTCGGCACTCAGTCCGTCGAATGCGGCGGCGACCTCGATGTTGCGGCGGTCGCGCCAACGCTCGACCTGGGCCCGGGCGTCGTCGGTGAGCGCCAGGCGGGCGACGCGGCGATCGGACTCGTCCCGCACTCGTTCGACCAGCCCGGCGTCCGTGAGTTGCCGCACGAGGGTGGAGACGGTGTTCGCCGCGAGGCCCAGGGCCGCCGCGGCCGCCGCGACGGACGTGCCGGGCCTGCGGCGGAGCAGACGCACCAACTCCACCTGCGACCCCGTCAACGGCGTCTCCGGCCACGGCCGCCCGACCCGGCGGCGCGTGTGCCTGCGCAGCAATCCGATTGCGGCGAAGAGCTGTTCGGCAGCCGACTCGTTCTGTGCCATGAAAACAATATAGCTCTGTTTCAGAGGTATTACGAGGGCGGCTACGCTCGGGCGTGCAAACCGAGTTCGGATGATCGAGGTGACGAGGAGATATCTGCATGTGCCTGGTCCTGTTCGCCTGGCATACCCGCCCCGATCTCCCCCTCGTCGTCGCGGCCAACCGCGACGAGTTCTACGCCCGCCCCACCGAACCGCTGAGCAGGTGGGACGACGGGTTCCTCGCGGGCCGCGATCTCCTCGCCGGCGGCACCTGGATGGGAATTGCCGACTCCCTGCGATTCGCGGCCGTCACCAACGTCCGCAACGGCGCCCCCTCGACCGGGGCACGGTCCCGGGGGTCCCTGCCCGTCGACTACCTCCGCGGTCGTCTGTCCCCCGCCGACTACGCCGAGCAGGTGGCCGCGACGGGCGCCGACTACGGCAGTTTCAACCTGCTCGTCGGCGACCCCGCGGAACTGTGGTGGGCCACCAACCGGCCCCACGGTCGCCGGCAGCGGGTGGAACCCGGCGTCCACGGCCTGTCCAACGCCGAACTCGACACCCCGTGGCCGAAGGTGACCGGCGGCAAGCAGGCGTTCGCCGCCGCGCTCGCCGCCGACGACGGCGGCCCCGATGCAGATCCGGGGGCGTACTTCGACGTGCTCGCCGACAGCGATCCTGCACCGTGGGACTCGCTGCCCGACACGGGCATCGAGCCCGAACTCGAACGCGCCCTGTCGTCCCGGTTCATTCACTACCGCGACTACGGGACGCGGGCGTCCACTCTGCTGCGGGTGAGGTCGGACGGCACCTTCGACATCACCGAACGACGGTTCGACGAGAACGGCCCCCTCCCCACGTGAGTGGCAAAGTGTGCTCCCGCACGCTTTGCCACTCACGTGTCAGGTGAGGGAGGAACGGATGACGCCCGCCGTCTGATCGAGCGCGACCCGGCTCGGCGACTTCGGCATACCGCGCAGCCCGAACCCGTCGCCGGCCGTCCGGGGAACGACGTGCAGGTGAACGTGGAAGACCTCCTGGCCGGCGGCGATCCCGTCGGCCAGGAACAGGTTGACGCCCTGAGCGCGCATCGGCCCGTGGCGCAGTGCGGTCGCGATGCGCTGCCCCACCGCGAACACTGCCGCGCCGTCGCCCGGGTCGAGGTCGGCGAGCCCGCTCGCATGCCGCTTCGGGACCACCAGCAGGTGTCCGGAGGTCCACGGCCGGATGTCCATGAACGCCATCACGTCGTCGTCCTCGTGCACGACGCTGGCGTCGGATCGGCCCGACACGATATCGCAGAAAATGCAGTTCACGGGGTAGGCACCTCCGGTGCTTGTGCGTGGTTGACGAGTGCCTGCACTCGTCGACCACGCACGGGCGCGAAGCGCCTACAGGATCGGGGACGGCTGGTAGGCGGCTGCCTCGGGGTTGGCGTCGACGAGCTTCTGCACCTGCGCCACGACCGTGGCGACCTGCGACTCGGCGGCACCGATGAACGCCTTCTTGTCGGCGAGGGCCTCGTCGAGGGCGGCACGGTCGAGGGGCAGTCGGTCGTCGGCGGCCAGGCGGTCGAGGAGGTCGGGCTCCCTGCCCTCCTCACGCATCGCCAGCGCGACGGCGACGGCGTGTTCCTTGATGACCTCGTGCGCCGTCTCCCGGCCCACTCCGGCCCGCACCAGGGCCATCAGGACCTTGGTCGTGGCGAGGAACGGCAGGTACCGGGTGAGTTCCTTCTCGATGACGGCGGGGTAGGCGCCGAATTCGGCGAGCACCGTCAGGAACGTCTCGATCAGTCCGTCGATCGCGAAGAACGCGTCCGGCAGCGCGACGCGGCGCACCACCGAGCAGAACACGTCGCCCTCGTTCCACTGCGCGCCCGCCAACTCGGCCGCCATGGAGGCGTACCCGCGCAGCACCACCTGCAGTCCGTTGACACGCTCGCAGGAGCGGGTGTTCATCTTGTGCGGCATCGCCGACGACCCGACCTGGCCGGGCTGGAAGCCCTCGGTGACCAGTTCGTGTCCGGCCATCAGGCGGATGGTGTGGGCGAACGACGACGGCCCGGCCGCCACCTGCACCAGCGCGGACAGCACGTCGTGGTCCAGCGACCGCGGGTACACCTGACCGACGCTCGTGAACACGTGGGAGAAACCGAGGTGCTCGGCGACCTTCTGCTCGAGCGCCTCCAGCTTGGACGCGTCGCCGTCGAGGAGGTCGAGCATGTCCTGCGCGGTGCCCATGGGGCCCTTGATGCCGCGCAGCGGGTAGCGGTCGATCAGCTCGCGCAGCCGGGTGAGCGCGACGAGCAGTTCGTCGGCGGCGGACGCGAACCGCTTACCCAGCGTGGTCGCCTGCGCCGCGACGTTGTGCGACCGGCCTGCCATGACGAGGCTGCCGTATTCGGCGGCCCGCTCGGCGAGCCGGGCGGCGACCGCGACACCGTGTGCGTGGACGTGTTCGAGCGACCGCAGGATCTGCAGCTGCTCGACGTTTTCGGTGAGGTCGCGGCTGGTCAGACCCTTGTGAACCTGCTCGTGCCCGGCGAGTGCGTTGAACTCCTCGATGCGGGCCTTCACGTCGTGGCGCGTGACGCGCTCACGGTCGGCGATGGAGTCGAGGTCGACCTGCTCGAGCACCCGCTCGTAGTCGGCGAGCGCCTCGGCCGGCACGTCGATCCCGAGTTCCGCCTGGGCCCGCAGCACGGCGAGCCACAGCTGACGCTCGAGGACGATCTTGTGCTCGGGCGACCACAACTCGACGAGTTCGGGGCTGGCGTAACGGTTGGCAAGGACGTTCGGGATGCGGCTCACGAGTCCTCAGTTTACGGCGGTGCTACAGCTCGACGTGGTCCGGCCGGTCCAGGGCGGGCGCGACGACGTCGACGACGTCGAGCAGCATGGCCCGGGCGAGGGCCCGCAGGTCGGGGTCGTGTTCGCCGAGGGCGGTCACGAGGGCTCCGTCGACGACGGCGACGAGCCGCCGGAGTTGCTCCTGCCGGACGTCGCGGTCGGAGCGTCGCAGGGCCTCGGTGAGTACGTCGTCGAGTTGCCCCCGTAACCGCGACTGCACCTCGCGCAGTTCGGGGCGACGCGCGCAGGCCGTGAACCGCTCGTACCGGGAGATGAGCCGCTCGCGGCAGTCCTCACTGATCAGGGCCGGACCGACGAGGAGGTCGAGGAGGAGGTCGACGGTGGATTCCCGGCCGCGGCGCCGGTGCGTGACGTCGTCGACGCGGCTGCGCATGACCGCGAGATCGCGGTCGCCGTTGCGTTCGACGGCCTTCGCGATCAGGTCGTCCAGCGACTCGAAGTAGTAGGTGGTCGACGCGAGCGGAAGGTCGGCCCGGGTAGCCACCGAGCGGTGCCGGACCGCGTCGAATCCACCCTCGAGCAAGAGATCGGCGGCAGCCTCGACCAGCGCCTGTCGGCGCCGTTCGCCCTTCGGAGTTGCCGCAGATGACACCAATTCATCCTGCCAGCCGCGGGCGCCGAACCAGGGCAAATTGGACGACAGACCCCGAAGTATGTGGGCGGTTCAGTCCACCCGCGTCGCGTTCGCAACCATGCCGGTGTCGGTGCGGATGCCGGCCCTGGGATGTGCGGCGATGACGCCGATCGGCCTGGTGTCGGCGTGCGGATCCCGGGGTGCCTCGACACCGGATCCGGACCGCGCCGTGACGCGGCCGGCTGCCACGTCTCCGACTCCGCGACCCGACCCGCTCGTCTATCTCACGGGAGGTCCGGGTGCCCCGGGATCGACGAGTTCCAGATGGCTCAGACAGGTCTGAGCCCGCTCGATCCGGCAACCGCACCGCTCGACGTCCAGGCCACCCGGTCGTGCCGCGACCGCGTGGCCGGCCGCGGTACGACCACCTCGGGACCTACGACACCACCGCGAACGCCGCCGACGTCGCGGATCTGCGGGTGGCAACACGAGTTGCCTCGAACAGGTACGGGCGCCGACGTTCACGACTCCCTGACCTCAGGCGAGGCGACGGAGCCGCAGGGCGATCGTCAGCAGCGCGGGGAACGTCACGGCGAGAAGAGTGAATCGCTGGAGAAGCCCGGCGACGTCGTGCAGTGGGGCACCCTCCGGCATCGCGAACCGGCCCAGCATCACGAAACAGCCCAGACCGACCACCCCGGCGACCCCGACGTACCGCGCCAGGCCGCGCCACCGCGGATCGGCGGCGAACCGGCGCGACAGCACCAGAAGCGCCAGCGCGCTGCAGGAGAAGAATGTGACACCCGCGATCACATGGTTGCCGGGGTCGTAGGCGTTCCCGGCCTGATCCTCACGCAACGGAAACACGGCGGCGAGGACCAGCCCCACCGCCGCGGCGCCGAGCAGAGCCGGTCCTGCCCAGCCGAATCGCGTCGCCGCGATACCGCGGTGCAGTCCGGCCGCGAAGATCAGCAGTAGCGCGGCGAAAGCCAGGAAGTTCAGCTGCTGGAGCCACCCGGTCGGGTCCGCCTCGAGAGCGCTGATCGGGTCGGCGATCGGGCTGTAGTCGTCCCGGAGGAATGTCTCCTGGGCGACGAACCCCGCGGTGAACAGCAGCGGACCCGCCACGCCCGCATGGGCCGACCACCGCTGGAAGCCGTTGCGCGACACGAGAACTGACGTCATGACCATGGAATCGACGCTAGAGCGCCGTCAGCGCCCGGGCATCGGGCAACGTACCCATCTTCCCGAGGCTGTCACATGGGTCGTTCTACCCACTGCGGTCAGTTGTCGGGCAGGACGGCTCCGGTCGAGGCGTCGACGTTCACGTCGTAGTCCCAGCCCTTGGCATCGCGGATGTGGATGTGCCACACCGTCTTACCGTCCCGCTGCTGCTGTTCGGCGTTCGCGACCGTGCCGCCCGGCACCGCCGCGACGGCGATCTGCTCCGCCTGCTCCTGGGTCACCGCTCCGCCGGCGGGTGGCGCGGGTGCGGGTGTCGCGGTGGTCTCCCGGTTCTGACTGTCGGGCACCACCGCGCCGGTCGCCGCGTCGACGTTCACGTCGTAGTCCCAGCCCTTGGCATCGCGGATGTGGACGTGCCACACCGTCTTACCGTCCCGCTGCTGTTCCTCGGAGTTCACGACCGTGCCGCCCGGCACCGTCGCCACAGCGATCTGCTCCGCCTGCTGCTTGCCGACCGCCGACGCCGCCGCGGTGCCCGTCGTTGTCGGCGCAGCCGTCGTGGCCGTGGCCGACGCCGTGGCGCTGGCAGATGTCGACGAGGTGTCACTGCTGTCGGAACCGCATCCGCCCAGCAGCAGCGCGGAGGCCGCGACAATCGGAATCAGGCTCGCACATCGCACAATTCTGGTGGTCATCGTGGCTCCTCGATCGCTCGACGGCGTGGACCTGCCTGTCAGAGTACGGGAGCGACAACCGACCTCGCGGTAGTTTTCAGCAGTTCTCGCCGGTCCGAGTCAGGGCGTCACCACGCCCGGCACGACCGCCTGCCGAAGCCGCGCCGGGCCAGCACGAGCCAGACGATGGGCAGGAAGACGAGCGGGGGGACGCGGACCAGGGCGACCCACAGGATCGCGGCGAGCACGGCCACCACGAACACCAGTGTCCGCAACGCCGCTGCCTCCCGTCCCGGATCGCGTCGTACGCGATCGGGTTCGGGTGCGAAGCGCTGCTTGTCCGGAAGGTCCGCGAAGAGCGGCGTGAGGTCGGCTGCGGTCTTGGCGAGGTACGCCTGGCGCACCCTCGCGTCGAACTCGTCGGTCTCGAGCCGTCCGGCTGCGAAATGTTCGGCGAGTGCCGCCGCGGCTTGCTCCCGTTCCACGGTCCCGATGCGGACTCCGCCGGGAACGGGTGGCTGTGGATGACTGATGTCGCTCATGTCGTCGCCTCAGGGCCGGTGTGTAACACTGTAATCCTAGCCACAGTGTAGGCCCTCTACTCCTGGTCGCGCCCGTGGAAACCTTCCCGGCGCTGCTCCTCGGCCCGTTCCCGGCATCGCCGCACGAACTCGGCTTCCTCCGGGTCGGCGGGCAGCCGATCGCCCGGGTCCTTCTGCGGCCGCCCGACGACGAGCCACAGCACCGAACCGACGAGCGGAAGCAGCAGCACGATCACCAGCCAGCCCTCCTTCGAGAGGTTCCGGAACTGGTCGTCGTCGGTGGTGATGGCGTCGGCGAAGCACAGGACCCACAACACGAATGCGAACAACGCGACGTACAGCATCGCCGTTCTCCTTGCCTGGCACGCCCGAACACGCAGTGCGCCCAAGTCCATCGAACAACTGCGGCGGCGGCGCCGCAAGAGCCGTGGCCGGGAAACTCCGACTACAGCCAGCGACTCAGGCGCACCAGCGATTCGCGGACCTCGGCGGTGGATCCGGCGAACGACAGCCGGACCGTCCGGTCGCCGTGGACTGTGTCGAAATCGATGCCCGGGGCCAGTGCCAGACCGGTGTCCTGCAGCAGTCGCGAACACCATTCCGTCGACGTCGCGCCGTGGGTTCCGCCGAGCAGGTGCCCGATGTCGGCGTACACGTAGAACGCGCCGTCGGCGGGCGCCAGGTCGGTGATGCCCAGTTCCGGAAGACCGGTGAGCAGCAGCTCCCGGTTGACGGCGTAGCGCTGGACGTGGCCGTCGAGCTCGGCCCTCGATTCCTCGGTGAACGCGGCGATCGCGGCGTACTGGGAGATGGCAGGCGGGCACACGGTCATGTTCGAGGCCAGGCGCTGCAACGCGCGGCGCAGTCCCTCGGGGACCAGCATCCAGCCCAGCCGCCAGCCCGTCATCGAGAAGTACTTGGACACCGATCCGACGACGACGGATTCGCGCGACGTCTCCCAGGAGCTGGTCATCGCCTGCTCGCCGTACCCGATGCCGTGGTAGATCTCGTCGGAGATCAGCAGCGTCCCGTGATCGTCGCACCAGCGGGCGAGGGCGGCCAGTTCGTCGGGGTCGATGACGGTGCCGGTGGGGTTGGCCGGGCTGGCCACGATCAGTCCGGCCGGCGGCTCGGGCAGGGCGTCGAGCATCGCGACCGTCGGCTGGAACCGGGTGTCCGCTCCGCAGTCGATCTCGATGACGTCGCAGCCGAGCGCGGCGAGCGTGTTCCGGTATGCGGGGTAGCCGGGGCGGGCCACCACGACGGTGTCGCCGACGTCGAAGGCGGCGAGGAACAGCAGCGTGAACGCGCCCGAGGATCCGGTGGTCACGACGACGTCCTCGGCGTCGACGTCGATACCGGACTTGGCGGAGTGGTATCCGGCGATCGCCTCCCGCAGCGGCAGGATCCCGAACGTCTCCGTGTAGCCGAGCAGGTGCCCGTCGAGCACTTCCCGCGTGGCGCGAAGCACCGGCTGCGGTGCGGGAGTGGACGGCTGCCCCGCCGCGAGCGTCAGCACGTCACCGTGTGTGCGCTGACGCTCGGTGGCCGCCTTCCACACGTCCATCACGTGGAAGGTCTGGATGTTGGACCGCTGGGATTCGGGACGCACCCCTTGACGCTAGCGTGACGCGCTCACTGCCCCGCCAACGCGTCCCGCTGCGACTCCACCGTCTCCCGGATCGCCCCCACCACCGCGGCGACCTCCGGTCGGCGCAACGACTCGGGTCGCGCGACGAGCCAGTACGCCAGCGTGGCCTCGACCTGCCCGGGCAGCACCCGCACGAGGTCGTCGTGGCGGTCGGCCATGAAGCACGGCAGCAGTCCGATGCCCGCCGACGCCCGGGTGGCCTCGACGTGGACGAACACGTTGGTCGACGTCACCGATTCGCGCATGGACACGGTGAGGCGGCGCGCGAGATCGAGTTCGTCGACCTGCAGCATCGAGTCGATGAAGTAGACGAGTGAATGATCGGCCAGATCCCCCACCTGTCTCGGTGTGCCGTGTTCGGACAGGTACGACCTCGCGCCGTACAGGCCGAGGGTGTAGTCGGCCAGCCACAGCGCCTCCGCCCGGTGGACCTGCGGCTTGCCCACGACGATCTCGATGTCGAGCCCCGAGCGATGTTGTGAGGCCCGTCGGGTGATCGCGACGATCTCCACGGACACCTCGGGGTGTCTGCTGCGGATCAGTGCGCCGGCGGGTGCCGCGATGTAGGCGCTGAACCCGTCGGTCGCCGATACCCGGACCACGCCTTTCAGGTGGTCGGCGCGGCCTGGTTCGGCGACGAGCCCGTGGACAGCGGCCTCCACGCGTTCGGCCGCGGTCAGCGCCTGCCGCCCGAGGTCGGTGAGTTCCCACCCGCCCGCGGCCTTCACGAGTACCCGGCCGCCGAGGCTTTTCTCCAGACTCGCGATGCGACGCGAGATGGTCGTGTGGTTGACACCCAGGTCGTCGGCGGCGGTGTTGAAGCGGCCGGTTCGCCCGACTGCCAGCAGTACGAGCAGGTCGTCGGCGCTGGGCAGGGCTGTTCCAGAGCTCATCTCTGCATATTTGCACATGCCGACTGCAGGTTGCGTCATTGTGTGCGCACAAATATGCATCAATACTCGGCAGGACCAATGAACTGTGTCCCCAGTCACAACGGGGTACGGAGTGTAACGAGGAGCGACAGATGAGCGTCGACGAAACAGCGCACGCGAAGGAAGCCCCGCCGTCCGGGCTGAAGAAGGTGGTCGGCGCGTCCATGGCCGGCACCGTCGTCGAGTGGTACGAGTTCTTCCTCTACGGGACCGCGGCGACGCTCGTGTTCAGCAAGGTCTTCTTCGCCGCCGGAGGCAACGAACTCGACGCGATCATCGCGGCATTCGTCACCTACGCCGTCGGCTTCGTCGCCCGGCCTCTCGGTGGCATCGTCTTCGGTCACTTCGGCGACAAGTTCGGCCGCAAGCAACTACTCCAGTTCAGCCTGCTCCTCGTCGGCACGGCCACGTTCCTGATGGGCTGCCTGCCCACGTACGGCCAGATCGGGTACTGGGCCCCGGCCCTGCTCGTCACCCTCCGCTTCATCCAGGGATTCGCCGTCGGCGGCGAGTGGGGTGGCGCGGTGCTGCTGGTGGCCGAGCACAGCCCGAACAAGTCCCGCGGCTTCTGGTCGTCGTGGCCCCAGGCCGGCGTGCCTGCGGGCAACCTCGTCGCGACCGTCGTCCTGCTGATCCTGACGACGACGCTGTCCGACGCGGCATTCCTCAGCTGGGGCTGGCGTGTGGCGTTCTGGCTGTCGGCCGTGATCGTCCTCGTCGGTTACTACATCCGCACAAAGGTCACGGACGCCCCGATCTTCATCCAGGCGCAGAAGGAAGCGGAGCACATCAAGGAGACGTCGTTCAGCGTCTTCGAGGTGCTCAAGCGCTACCCGCGTGGCGTGCTGACGGCGATGGGCCTGCGTTTCGGTGAGAACGTCATGTACTACCTGGTGGTCACGTTCTCGATCACCTATCTCAAGGTGGTCGTTCACACGGACACCGCGCAGATCCTCTGGTGGATGCTGATCGCGCATGCCGTGCACTTCGCGGTGATCCCGCTCGTCGGGCGGCTGTCCGACACCATCGGCCGGCGTCCCGTCTACATGATCGGCGCGCTGACCGCGGGCACGTGGGGCTTCTTCGCCTTCCCGATGATGAACAGCGGGCACAATGCCGTCATCCTCGGAGCGATCATCATCGGCCTGGTGTTTCACGCCTTCATGTACGCCGGCCAGCCCGCGATCATGGCCGAGATGTTCCCGACGCGCATGCGGTACTCGGGTGTCTCCCTCGGCTACCAGGTGACGTCGATCGTGGCCGGTTCGCTGGCGCCGATCATCGCGGCCAGCCTGCTCAGCAAGTACGACTCGTCCGTTCCGATTGCGATCTACCTGGCGATCGCGTGCCTCGTCACCGTCGTCGCCGTGATCGTCGCCCGGGAGACCAAGGGCATCTCGCTCGAATCGATCGACGCCGCGGACGCCCAGATCCTGGCGGACGAGAAGGCGGCCGGCGCGAAGGACGGGGTCCCCGCATGACCGAGCAGAACCTCACCGGACGCACCGCGCTCGTCACCGGCGGCGCGAGCGGGATCGGCGCAGCCTGCGCCCGGACGCTGGCCGCACGCGGAGCCCACGTCACGGTCGCCGATCTCGACGACGTGGCCGCCAAGAGCCTCGCCGACGAAATCGACGGAACCGCGTGGCACGTCGACCTCCTCGACACCGATCCGCTCACCGAACTGCGGCTCGAGACCGACATCCTGGTCAACAACGCCGGTATCCAAACCATCAGTCCCATCGAAAAATTCCGCCCCGAGGACTTCCGGCGCATCCAGACGCTGATGGTCGAGGCACCCTTCCTGCTGATCCGTGCCGCCCTGCCGCACATGTATTCCACGGGATTCGGGCGCATCGTCAACGTGTCGTCCGTGCACGGGCTCCGCGCCTCGGCGTACAAGGCCGCGTACGTCACCGCCAAGCACGGACTCGAGGGACTGTCGAAGGTGACGGCGCTCGAGGGCGGCCCGCACGGCGTCACCAGCAACTGCGTCAACCCTGGTTACGTGCTGACACCGTTGGTGCAGAAGCAGATCGCGGATCAGGCACAGGTGCACGGCATCAGCGAGGCAGACGTGATCGAGAAGGTGATGCTCACCGAGAGCGCGATCAAGCGACTGGTGGAACCGTCGGAGGTGGCGTCCCTCGTCGCGTGGCTCGCGTCCGCCGACGCCGGCATGGTCACCGGCGCCTCCTACACGATCGACGGAGGATGGACCGCCCGCTGACGTGACGAAAAAGGCGTGCACCCCCGGATGTTCCGGGGGTGCACGCCTGTCAGTCGTCGGAGTGCCTCGACCTCAGGGAATGGCGATGCGTCCCTCGACAGCGGCCAGTCCGATGTCCTTGCGGAAGTGGCTTCCCGGCAGCTTGATCGCGGAGATCTTGGAGTACGCGTCGGCGCGTGCCTCGTCGAGGTCCGCTCCGACTCCGACCACGCTGAGCACGCGTCCGCCGGCGGAGACCACCTGATCGTCGACGAGCTTGGTGCCTGCGTGCAGGACACCCTCACCGTCGGCGCCCGTGATCACGTCACCGGTGCGCGGGGTGGCCGGGTAGTGCTCGGCCGCGACCACGACGGTCACCGCCGAGCCGTCCTGCCATTCGAGCGGCGCGACCTGATCGAGCGTTCCGGTGGCCGCCGCGTTGAGCAGTTCGCCGAGCGGGCTCTTCAGCAGCGCGAGTACGGCCTGCGTCTCGGGGTCGCCGAAGCGGCAGTTGAACTCGACCACGGCGGGGCCGTCCTTGCCGATCGCCAGACCGGCATACAGCAGGCCACTGAAGGCGCTGCCCCGGGCGACGAGCTCGGCCGCGACGGGCTTGACGACGTCGTCGACGATCTGGGTCACGGTCTGTTCGGGCAGCCACGGCAGCGGCGTGTAGGCGCCCATGCCGCCGGTGTTGGGTCCGGTGTCGCCGTCTCCGACGCGCTTGTGATCCTGGGCAGGCAGCAGCGGCACGACGGTCTCGCCGTCGACGACGCAGAACAACGACACCTCGGGACCGTCGAGGAAGGATTCGAGCAGAACGGGGTGACCGTTCTCGAGCAATTCGGCCGCGTGATCGCGGGCGGCGTCCCGATCGGTGGTGACCACGACGCCCTTGCCTGCGGCGAGGCCGTCGTCCTTGACCACCCAGTTGGGACCGAAGCGGTCGAGCGCCTCGTCCAGCTTGGCGGGCGAATCGACGATCTCGCTGTGCGCGGTCTTCACGCCGGCGTTGGCCATGACGTCCTTGGCGAATGCCTTGGAACCCTCGATGCGCGCGGCGTCGGCCGACGGGCCGAAGCAGGCGATGCCCGCCGCGCGGACGGCGTCCGCGACACCCAGCACCAGCGGGACCTCGGGGCCTACCACGACGAGGTCGGCGTCGAGCTTCTTCGCGAGGTCGGCCACCGCCTCCCCGGACGCGATGTCGACGGGGTGCTGCTCGGCGATCTTGCCGATCCCGGCATTGCCGGGCGCGCACATCAGGGCACTGACACCCGGATCGCGGGCGAGGGCGAGAAGGAGGGCATGTTCACGGGCTCCGGAGCCGATAACGAGTACGCGCACGGGTGTCAGCCTACGGGCCCCGCCGAACGGGTTGTTCGGAGCGTGCGGTCTCGACAGTCCCGCCGGTTCGGGCTACCGTGATTCTAGAATTCCGCAATTCCGAATTATCGAATTTCCACAGGTGGAGGGATCTACTCGATGACCAGGAAGCTGGGCACGATCACAGCAGCAGTCGCGGTCGCGGTGAGCCTGGGCGCGTGCAGCACCGATGGCGGCGCCGCCTCCTCCAGCGAGCAGGCAGCGCCGCCGGCCGTATGCGCACCCCTGCCGCCCGCCGACATCACGACCGCCTCCGGATGGGTCGGATACGTCGGCTCCCACCCCGACGACGTCGCCTTCGTCGTCGACGACGGTCGCGGCCGAACGGTCGAGCACCGCGCCGCCGACACCGTTCCGCTGGCGTCCGCGATCAAGGTGGTGCACCTGGCCGCCTACGCGCGGGCCGTCGCGTCGGGTGAACTCGACCCGGCCGAACCGGTACCGCTGTCCGAGTGGGAACGGTGGTATCTCCCGAACACCGACGGCGGCGCCCACCCGAAGGCCCTGCAGCGACTCGGCGTCACCGATCCGGACGCCACGGTCCCGCTCGAGCAGATGGTGACCGCGATGATCCAGGAGAGCGACAACGCCGTCCCCGACTATCTGCGCGACCGGCTCGGCGACGCCGCCCTCGCCGACGCCGCCGCGCAGGGCGGCTGGGACGACCTGGAGGTGCCGACCCTGCTGGGCTCGACCATCGCCCTCCTCGACCCGGCGATGTCGCGGGATGCCCGGTGGGACGCCGCCCAGCGTTACGCGCACGACGGCGCCTACCGCGAACAGGTGATGCGGATGGCGCCCGGCGACGACTTTCCGGCGGTCACGGCCCGGGTGCAGGAATCCGGGGTGACGGGTTCGGCCGCGGGCCTGGCCTCGCTGCACCGCGCGATCGCGACCGGCGACTTCGGCCCCGGATCCGACGTCGCGCGGGAACGCCTCGAATGGCAGCCCGCCCCACCCGGGCTGGACGGCCTGGGTTTCAAGGGCGGCAACCTTCCGGGGGTCGTCACCGAAGCGATGACGATCCGTCGTTCCGACGGCACCGTCGCCACCGCGGTGCTGCTGACGTCGCACCTGTCGAGCGAGGACTACCTGAACGTCATCGGCGGGAACTTCGCACACCAGCAGCTGCTTCTCGAGGCGATGACCGATCCCGACGCGGCGTCGCAGCTAAGTTGTGCCGTGTGAACGACGAGTACGACGCCCGGCTGGCCGACCTCGAGGCGCGCGTCCACGCCCTCGAAGCGGCCCGGCCCGCCGGATCCCCGACAGCCGACGTCGGCGAGAGCCTCGGACAGATCGGGTATCAGGGCGCCGTCGACCTGGGCGGCGAGATCCAGTGGACGATCCGCTACGACGCCGGCGCCACCCTCGACCTGTCCCCCACCGCCGTATCGAATGTGCTCGCCGCCCTGGGACATCCGACCCGACTCGAGATCGTCCGCACACTGCTGCGCGGTCCTGCCGGCGCGGCCGAACTGCAGACCGCGGTCGGGCTGTCCTCGCCCGGTCAGCTCTACCACCACCTGCGCGCCCTCGGCGGCGCACGCATCGTCGAGCAGGAGTCGAGGAACCACTACCGCATCGCGGCGGCGAAGGTGGTGCCGTTGCTGGTCATCACCCTCGCCGCAGCGGATGTCGGGGAACACCCCCTGTGAGTACTTGTTAACCGCGGGGGGTTAACAAGTACTCACAGGTGGGGTGAGGTCGGCCACCGCTCGATCCGCGGCGGCCAGGCCGAACACCAGTGCAGGGGCGATACCTCCGGTGTACGCGCGGTTGTAGAGGCCGCCGGTATCCGACCCGGCCGCGAACAGTCCGCTGATCGTTTCGCCCTTCGCATTCAGGACACGGCCATGCTCGTCGATGCGGATGCCGTGGAAGGGGAATGTCAGCGCCGGGCATGCCTCGACGATGTAGTAGGGCCCCTCATCAAGTGCCTGCGAGTCGTAGCGACGCGGTGGCTGACTGTCCGGACCTGCCGCGTCGAGTGCCCGGATCTGATCCGCGATCGCGGCACCGTCGTAGCCCCATTCCTCGGGAAGATAGGCGAACTCGTCGAGATTCTCGGCGATTCCGCACCGCCCACCCCGGCGCTGCGCGAGGTCGAACTTGTCGAGCGCCGCGGCGCCCTCGACGTAGCTGCCGGTGATCCACTCGCGGTACACCCGTGCGTCGGCGACGAGCAATCCACGCGACTCGGGCTGCTCCAGCAGATCCATCGTGGTCAGATGGTCACCGACGGTCTCGTCGGTGAAACGACGGTTGTCGAGATTGAACAGCAGCGCGTGCTCGCTGTAGTAGAGCGACAGCGCGACGAAGTCGGCCGTGTCGCGGAAACGCACGCCCGTCGGGATGAGATGCCCGTAGAAGCCGGACCGGTCCGTGCCGGAGGCAGCCCCGACGGCCTCGGCCAGACGTAGTCCGTCACCCGCACTCGTAGGATTCGAGCGCAGTTGCATCTCGGTCGCGGCGGGATGGATGTGCTCACCGGACAGTTCGGGACTCGCCTGAAATCCCCCGGTCGCGAGAATCGTCGCGTGGGAACGTATCTCACATTCCTCTCCGGTCGCCAGGCGCACACGGGCACCTATGACTCCGCCGTCTCGTGTGAGCAACGACAGGGTCTCGGCGCTCATGTACAACTCACCGCCGTGATCGCGAATTCGCCGACGACACTCGTCGATGTATCCGTTGGTGTCGAACTGGTGACCCGTGCCGTAACGGAGAACTGTCACCGCATCGGCGCACTCGATGCCGAGTGAGCGGATCCAGGCAATTCCGTCCGCAAATCGGTCGACGAGCGCCCGACGTAGTGCGGGGTCGCCGTTCGGGTTGACCTCTTCCATGACCTCGTGTGAGGGCGCAGTCCACGCGTATCCCGCGAACTGGGCGGACCCGCCAATCGTTGCAGACTTCTCGACGACGACGACCGACCGTCCTCCGGCCACCGCCCGAGCCGCCGCGGTCAACCCGGCCATGCCGGCGCCGATGACGAGTAGATCGGTGTCGATTCCTGGCATCTGGTGCTCCTCATAGTGCGAACAGTTGCATTGTCACCCAACACCGTAGTTCCTCAACTGAAGTCAGTTCAAGCATTGGGGGACGCACTTGCGACGAACAATCACCCCACCCCCTTACCCCCCATGCCCCGTGACGACATCGACCACTGGCAGGAATCCACATTTCGGTCCGCGATGTGATTGCCGACACAACAATTCCTCGATAGCATACTTTGAACTGAACTCAATTCAAGGAGTGGATGTGCGGAAAACCCTTCTCACAGTCGGTGTAGTCCTCGCCACGGCATTGACGGCATGCGGAACACAAGCCGGCGGGGGCGATGCGGGCGGGCCGATCAAACTCGGCGCATGGCTTCCCCTTTCGGGGCCACAGGCCTCGGGGGGTCTGCCCCAGGAAGCCGGCACCCACGCGTTCTTCGATCAGCTCAACGAGGCTGGAGGAATCCACGGTCGCCCCGTCGAGTGGACCCCAGTCGACAACGCTTTCGACCCACAGCAGACGATTCAGGTGGCTCGACAGTTGGTCTCTCGCGACCGGGTTGTCGCGATCGTCAACGCAAACGGCACGGCAACCACGGAGGCGACGTTTCCATTCGTGCTCGAACAGAACGACATACCCATCTTCGGAACCTACGGCGGCTCCACCGCCTGGTACGACCCGCCGCGGGACGCTTTGTTCGGCAGCCAGACGCTCTACGAGAACCAGGCGCGCGCCGCCGCGCAGTGGGCGCTCCACGAGGGTGCCAAGAAGGTCACGATCATCCGCAACGATCCGGCAGCGTTCGTCAATGTGGGCGCAGTCGCCACGACCGAACTCGAGAAGGCCGGCGCGGAGGTCTCGACGGTGGAGGTCAAGCTCGGTACCACGGACTACAGCCCGTTCGTGTCCCAGATCCGTTCGGCTGCACCCGATGCAGTCCTGACGATCCTGCCGATCCAGGAGGCCGCTGCGTACCTCAACGAGATGGCTCTGCAGGGTGTCGAGATTCCCAGTTACGGCTACTCCCCCACGGTGGGTAACAGCTTGCTCGACCTCGCAGGTACGAACGCGGAAGGGTTCCGCGCCGTCTCACTGACGCTGCCGCCCACCGCCGATAACCCTGCGGTCGAGGAATACCGACAAGCGCTTGCGAAGTACAAGCCGGGCGAGAAGCCCGATTTCTACTCGCTGGCAACCTATGGCTCGGCGAAAGCGTTTGCTCAGGTCCTCGCGAGCATCGACGGCGAGATCACGTCCAAGTCAATCACCGACGCGATAGTCACGAGCGGCACCCTCGACACCGGCGTGATGCCTCCACTCACGTTCGGTGCGGATGAGCACCTCGGTACCGACAGCGTGGTCCGAGTCCAGGTAGAGGGCGGCAAGTTCGTTCCCATCGGAGACTTCGTGTCACCGCAGTAACACGTCGAGCGCATCCAGCTCGACGAGTCCGACCTGGATGCGCTCGTGGCGAATACCGTCTTCCTGTTCCGCTCGGATGACCAGTCAGACGGTGAACCGTCCACGGTTGCTGAGTAGCACCGCACCCACGACGTTTCTGGCCTGCTCCGAAGCGAGAAACAGCACATTGTCCGCGATCTCGTCCGGGGTCGCGTACGGCACCGGTGTGTTGTTGACCCACTGCACTTTGAGTTCTTCTGGTGTGCGAGCGGCCATCCCGGTCTCCGTCGGGCCGGGAGCGACGAGGTTGAGTCGGATACCGAACGCCACGACCTCCTTGGCGACAGCCTGGCAGAAGGCATGGACAGCAGCTTTCGACGCCGCGTAGTGCGGGTATCCCGTCAAGGTATCGAACGCTGAGGACGAGCCGATCACGACGATCGAGCCGCCTTTCGGTTTCATCGCCCGTACGGCGGCGCGAACGACATGGAATGTTCCGTCCAGATTGACCGACATCACTCGGCGCCACTGCGTATCAGTGAGGTTCGCCGTCAGGTCGATCGGTCTGCCGGCGGCGGTCGCCTCCGTGATGATCTTCTTGGACTCCGCGTCGTCGACGCCGGCGGCGTGCACGACGACGTCGAGCCGCCCCTCGGCGTCGAGGACCTCCGCCATCGCGGCATCGACGGCCCCCGGGTCCGAGACGTCGACCCCTCGTGCGACCGTCGTGGAGTCGTCCCCGTACCGTCGGCGCACATTCTCGACCACGATGTCGGCCACGTAGACGCGGGCAGCTCCCTCACCGACGAGTTGCGCGACGACGGCCGCTCCGATTCCTGATCCGCCTCCAGTGACCAGGGCAACCGCGCCCTCGAATCTGCCGTGTCCTGCTGTTCTGTCCATCTTCGTCGGTATTCCCTTCGTCAGAGCCTGATCGAGCGCACTGCAGTCACCGGTCGATCTCGCCGACAACTGCAGGGATGTCTGTACCGAAGTAGGCAGCCTCGGCGATGCGGCTGAAGCCCGGAGTACTGCTGTTGCCGCGCGCGACGGCCTCACCTTGGCGCAGAACAATGACCTCGCTGCAGGCTTCGAGCGCGCGGGCGAGCGACTGGTCCAGCAGGATGGTCGTAATGCCCCGGCGCGCCATGTCGTTCACCTGTGAATACACTTCGTCGACCATCGCCGGGGACAGACCCAGCGCGGGTTCGTCGAGGATCAGAACTTCGGGGTCGGCCATGAGCGCCCGGGCGATGGCGACAAGCTGTTGTTCGCCGCCGGACAGCGAGCCGGCCGGTATGTCCATGCGGGTGCGGACCCGTTCGGGAAGGCCTTGCCGCAACTCGTCGAGCCGATCACGCAGCGTACGACCGGAGATCCCCGCGGCATACGCCGCGACCTCGAGGTTCTCGCGCACCGACAGGGTGCGGAACAAGGCGCGCCCCTCGGGAACCAGGCTGAGCCGCAGTGCGTCTGTGCCATTGACTGTCCGGGTGCCGCCGGTCGACTGCAGATCGCCGTGCAGGATCCGCCCCAGCGTGCTCTTGCCGGCGCCGTTCGCGCCCACGATGCCGAGGATTCCGCCTGCATGGACGTCGAGATCAATGCCGGACAATGCCTGCACACCCTCGTAGTGGTGCTCGATCCCCCGCACGGAGATCAACGGCGCCTCCGTGCGATCGATGTCGGGTGCGATCAGTGTGGTGTCGGTGTTTCCCAGATACGAGTCGCGGACCAGTTGGTTCTGCAGGACCGTGTCCGGGGTTCCATCGGCGATCAGCTCGCCGAAGTCGAACGCCACCACCCGATCTGCGACGGAGAACAGGTCGTCGAGGACGTGGTCGATGATGACGACGGAGGTATCGGAATGCGAGAGCCGGCGGATGTGGTCGGCGAGGGTGTGACGTTCGTCGGCGTCGAGGCCACCGAATGGTTCGTCGAGCACGATCAATCGTGGGTTGTCGGCCAGCGCCGCGATCGCACGGGCCAGATCGACCCGTTTCTGCAGCCCGAACGGCAGTTCTGCGGGGAGTCGGTGCACGTGGTCGGCCAATCCGACACTCTCGAGGACCTGCAACGCCGTGTCGCGATCAGCGCGCCGCCCCCAACGGTTGACGACACTGACATTTTCGAGAACGGTCAGTTCAGCGAAAAGCTCAGCATGCTGAAAAGTCCGGCCGAGGCCGAGCGAGCGTCGACGCGTCGCCCGCACGCCGTGCAGGGGCCGGCCACCGAGTTCCATTGTCCCCACGAGTTCACCGCCACCGATCAGGCCACACAGGGCGTTGACGAAGGTGGTCTTGCCGGCGCCGTTCGGCCCGATGATCGCGAGCACCTCACCTGCATCTACGCGGAGGTCGATGTTGTGCACGGCCTGAAGGCCACCGAATCGAACACCGAGTGCCTCCGTTTTCAGCACGGCCGCCGCGGCGGTATCGGCCCGCGTGTCCGGAACCGATCCCTCAGTGTCGAGAAGGCTCGGTTGGGAGGTGGACAGCGTGGGGCGGCCGAGCGCACGGGTGAGCGGGACGAATCGGCGCAGCAATCTCCCGGCCGTCGGGACGATTCCATCGGCGAGAAACAGCAGGGTGAGAATCAGGACACCCCCGATCAGGTAGGGCTGGTCGATCGACAGCGACGACGCCAGAGTTGGTGCGGATGCGAGGAACGCACCACCGAGAACGGCTCCGATCACGCTGCCGGTCCCGCCGAGAACGGTCGCGGCAATCAGGTTGACCGCGAAGACCATCGAAAAGCCCTCCGGGCTGATGAAGCCCGAAAGCAAGGCAAGAAGCACACCGGACAAGCCGGCGACACCCGCGCTGATCGCGAAACCGAGGCTCGCCTGCAGTTCGGGAGCGATACCGATCGATCTGCCCGCCAGTGGGTGTGTCTTGGCCGCAACCATGCGCATACGTATGGTCGTGCGGCGCAGGAACACCGACACTGCCACAGCGAGACCGAGGACTCCGACGGAAAGGTAGGTGACTGCGTCGGATGACGGAACGAGTTCGCCGAGCGCGGTGTCGAATGCGTCGACCGGCACTCCTTGGTCGCCGCCGGTGACGCTCTTCCACGCACCGATGATTTCGAGAGTCACCAATGTGAACGCCAACGTGAGAAGCGCGACGTACAGCACGGAGAAGCGGGAGCCGGCGAACCCGAGGAAGCCTCCCAGCATTGCGCACAAAGCCACGGCGACAACGGACGTGAAGGCCAGTCCCCAACCGTTACCGCTGCCGTAGGCGGTCACATACGCGCCGATCGCGACCATTGCGGGATGCCCGATCGACCAGATACCCGTCCACCCGGCCAATAACGAGATGGACAAGACGATCAGTCCGTACACCGCAGCGAGTCCGACCGTGTAGATCTGGTAGCCGGGCACGAGTCCGGCAGACAGCATCATTATCGTCAGGATCGCCGCAGCCGGTCCGCCGAGAAACTGAGCGGCGCCGTACAGGCGCTGGGCAGAGCGTCCGGGACGCTGCGCCGAGTCATCTTTTGTGACCATGGAATCAGACCCTCTCGAAGGTTTGGCGGCCGAAGATGCCCTGGGGACGGATGAGCAGCACGAGCACCGCCACGCAGAAGACGAACGTGTCTCGGAAGCTGGCGGAGATATACGCTGCGGCGAGGTTGTCCAGGACACCGATGACGAGCCCACCGATGACCGCGCCGTACATGCTTGTGAGGCCACCGAGCAGGATGCCTGCGAAGGCACGGAACAACACGGGGGCGAGGATCACCGGCGAACCCCCGGTCTTCGGGGCGTACAAGAAGACACCCAGCACCGCCAGCGCCATGCCGAGTGCCCAGGCGATCCGCGCGACCTTGTGCGCGTTGATGCCCAAGATCTCTGCGGTCTCAGCAGATTCGGCGACCGCGCGCATCGCGGATCCGACCGGCGTACGCGTGAACAGATACGCAATGGCCGACACGGCCACCGCGGCGAGGAGAATCGTGGCGATGTCCTGCAGCATCAGGTTCGAATTGCCGATCGAGATCGTGCCGTCGACGAGCTGCGGGAATCGACGCGGCTGCTCACCCCAGTAGTGGCCGATCAGATGCTCGACAATGATCGACAGCCCCATTGTGACGACGAGCGCAGCGAAGAGCTTCCCTTGCCCGAGCGGTCGAATCAGTGCTTCCCGCACCACGACTCCGCTGAGAGCTCCGAAGGCCACTGCGACCACCAGTGCGACAGCAATGCCCACGCCGGCCCCGTACGCGCTGAGGGCAACGTAGATGGCGAGGGTCGACAATGACGCCATTGCGAAATTCATGACGTCGGTGGATCGGAAGATGATGACCAATCCGAGTCCGATGAGACCGTACACGGCACCGTTGGCGATGCCGGTGGTCAAAGTGATGAACAACTGGTCCACGATGCCTCCGAGGGGCGGCCGGATATCAAATTGAGCTGACTTCAGTTCAAGTAACGTAAAGGACCTTGGGTGTGAGCGCAACCACACTTCCGTCCCCGTGAGTACTTGTTAACCGCGGGCGGTTAACAAGTACTCACGGGCGACGGCACGGCCTTCGGAGATGGCGTGTGCGACCTTGCGCGGCACGAGCGCGTCGCCGATGACGTGCACGCGTGCGTTGTCCGGTGCGAGTTGCGACCAGTCGCGTGGGCGTCGCTCACCGGCCACGACCACCCGGTCGACGTCGAGACGCGTCCTCTGCCCCGACAGGGTGTTCTCGAATTCGACCGAACCGTCGCAGACCGCGACGAGAGACGACAGCACGCGCACGTCGACCGGTTTGCCCGACAGCCGACGCAGGTACTGCACCCGGCCCTCCGCCGGAAGACCCGAGGCGAAGGCCGCGGCGGGCGTCAGAACCGTCACGCGGTCGGCACCCGCGGCAAGCGCCGCTTCGACGGTGCTCGCTGCGGGCCAGAGCCCGAATCCGTCGTCGACCACCACGACGTGGCCGGCCCCGCGAAGAGCTTCTCCCCCACCCAGCAGGGCGTGAGAGGTGAGCACGGACGCCGTTCCCGCCAACGTCTGGGGCAGTTCTTCCACGGCACCGACGGCCAGCACTACGTCGTCGAAGTTCTCCAGTTCGACGGCGCTCACGGTGCGCGCAAGATGGATTGCGACCTTCGGCATGTTGTCGGAGTAGTAGTCGAGGAGGCGACGCCAGCCGCTGCGGTGTGGCGCGTCTGCCGCTGTCGCCAGCTGGCCTCCGATCCGCTCTCGCCCTTCGAAGAGCGTGACGTCGTGGTCGGGTCCGAGCCGCATCGCGCACTCGAGCCCGGCGGGACCGGCACCGACGACGGCGATCCGTCTCCGCTCTCTCGACCCGCGCGTGGGCCCCAGCGTCAGCGGGTAGGCGGGACGTGCGGAATGACCCGGCGGCGCGAGGTCGGGATTGACCGAGCACAGTAGGACGGGGTCGAATGCCCGGCAGTCCTCGTTGCAGGACACGCACGGGCGGATCGACGCCTCGCGGCCGGTCAGTATCTTCCGCGGGAAGTCCGGGTCGGCGATCAGCGGTCGTGCCATACCGACGAGGTCGGCACCCGACTGCAGCGCGGTTTCGATGGACGCACCGGTCCGGAACGACTGCGACACGAGCAGCGGGGTCACTGCGGCGGCGCGCAACTGTCCGACCGAATCGAGCAGCGGCGGGTCGGTGACAGCCATGTCCCGGACGTAGGTGCTGCGGACGCCGACCGTGACGTTGACGTAGTCGAAATCGGAGAGGTACGGCAGTACGTCGCAGAGTCCGTCCATGCTCAGGCCGGCCTCGTCGCTGCCGTCAGCGGAGACGCGGACTCCGAGGACGATACCGGGGCAGGCGTCGCGGACCGCACGGGCGATGCGGTCGAGGAGTTGCGTCCGCTGAGACGTTGTCGCGGCATCTCGGCCGAGGTTCGTGTTCGGTGAGAGGAATTGCGCAAGTAGGTATCCGTGGGCCGCGTGCAGTTCGACGACGGGAAAGCCGGCCGACCAGGCGTGGACAGCGGATATGCGGAATGCGTCGACGATCCCCTCGACGTCGGCGCCGGAGAGGGCGCGCGGTCGCGTCGGTTCGCGGGGCGAGCGGACAGCGGACGGCCCGACGGGATGACTCCACATCTCGGCACCGAGCGTTTCGCGTCCGAGGTGCACCAGCTGGCAGGCGGCGATGGCTCCTTCCTCGGTGATCGCCCGCGCCCGAGCCTCCAGGCCGGCGAGGACTTCGGGACGCCAGGCCTCGGTGATGTTGCCGTTGCGATTGGTCGAACCAGGCGACACCACGGTGCCGCCGACGATGAGCATCGAGGCACCGCCGGCCGCGCAGCGCCGCCAGTAGTCGTCGTCGCCGCGTGAGGGGATGCCGCCGGCGACGGCTCCCGAGGCGTGCGGCGTACCGACGAGCCGGTTTGCCAGCCGAATCGGGCCTAGCTGGAGCGGCCGCGCCGCACGTGGAGTCGTCATGCAACCTCCTAAGTGAACTGGATTCAGTTCATGTTATCAGGTGATTGACATCACACGGCGATTTCCCTACATTCAAACTGATATCAGTTCAATTGCTGAGGAGCATCATGTCGTTCGTTCTCGTCCACGGCGCAGGAATGGGTGCCTCCTGCTGGGGACCACTTCTCCCGTTGCTCGAAGGTGCCACTCTCGCAGTCGATCTCCCAGGTCGGGGACGACGACGCTCCATCGACCCACGGTCCGTCACTCTCGACGACTGCGCTGCCGCCGTCATCGATGACGTGGAGGCGGCAAACCTCGAGGACGTCGTCCTCGTCGCACACTCTTTCGCTGGAGTGACGGCCCCTCGGGTCATACAGGCACTCGCGCACCGACTACGGCACGTCGTCTTCCTCTCCGCCGTCGTCCCGCCCGACGGGACGCGAGTGATCGACCAGATCGACCCGGGCGTCCGCGCCGCGGTGGAAGCCTCGATAGAAGATGGTGTGTATCGCCAGGATCCGATGGGCGCCGCCGCGATGCTCTGCAACGACATGGACGCGGAGCAGACCGACTGGATGATCGACCAGCTGGTCGACGATTGCGGCGCGTTACTCACCGAGTCCGTCGATCTGTCCGGTCTCCGCGCCGACATACCCCGTACATACGTACGTTTGACCAAGGACACCTGCTATCCACCCGAACTGCAGGAGAGGTCGGCTGCCCTCGTCGGCGGCGACACCGTCTTTCTCGAATCCGGTCACATGGCCATGGTCACGATCCCCGATCGCGTTGCCGCGCTGCTCAACGGTGTCGCGTCGTAGGCCTCATTCGACTCCTCCATCCATCACCGAACACACGGGTTCGCATTCGTCGAACCGATACCGGAAGGGCTTTCATGCCATGAGAAGTATGCCGATAAAGCTGATGGCCGTCGCGGTGGTCGCCGCTTTCGCCTCGGCCGCTTGTGGATCCGGCGGTTCCGGTTCCAGTGGACCCGTGTCCGGCACATGGGACGACGTCGTCGCAGCCGCTAAGGGCGAAGGCAGTGTGCTCCTGTACTCGAGCCAGAACCCCGCCAATCTCGACGCTCTCAAAGTGGCCTTCGAGCAGGAGTATCCCGAGATCTCCCTCGAATACGTCCGGGGAACCGACGCCGATATCAACCCGAAGGTCGAGGTCGAGAATCAGACGAAGCGCGGTACCGCTGACGTGCACATGCTGACGGACGCCGCGTGGATCGAGACGGCCGCCGAGTCGGGCACCTACTCGACCGATCTCGTCGGCCCGGCATTCGATGCGCCGGAGTACGAACCGCAGAAGAGCATCATTTCCGACAAATTCTTCCTGACGAGTGCGGCGGTGTTCTCTCTCGGATGGAACACGTCGGCACTTCCGGGAGGGCTGCAGAAGCCGGCAGACCTCCTCGACCCGGCGTTGAAGGGCAAGATCGGAATCGTCAACCCGTCCGGTATCGCCTCGTACGTCGACTTCTACCGATTCTTCGAGAAGAACTTCGGCGCCGACTATCTTCAGAAGCTCGCGGAACTGAAACCACGCATCTACCCGAGCGCACTGGGTGTCGCTCAGGCCCTGACCTCCGGCGAGATCGTCGCGACCCCCGTGGTGCAACCCCTGGTGCGGGAAAAGGAATCGGGCGCACCGGTGGACTGGGCATTGCCGTCCCCTCCGTGGGGGACCCCCTGGTTCACACACGCACTGTCCGCGGCGCCGCACCCGAATGCGGCACAGGTGCTGGCGAACTTCATGGCCACCCCCGCCGGCCAGAAGGCGCTGTCACTCGGCTACGCGAGCGCCCTTCCCGACATCGAAGGAAGCGTCGCGCGAGCCCAGGACATCGCGCTGCCCAACCCGTCCGATCTGACGCCCGAATCACTCACCGAATATCAGTCCGGCTGGGAAAAGAGGTTCATCCAGTGACAACCAACGACGGGCGACTGCGTGACACCTGCGCACTCGTCACCGGTGCTGCACGAGGAATAGGCGCCGCGACCGCGGAACTCTTCCACGCCCACGGGGCCACGGTCTACCTCGGCGACGTCGACGACGAGCTGGGCGAAAGTGTCGCGGCGAAAATCGGTGCGAGAGCGCACTACCGGCACCTCGACGTCACCGACGAATCCCAGTGGACGCGCGTCACCACCGACATGGCGGATCGCGGGCATTCGATGCGTGTTCTCGTCAACTCCGCGGGCGCCGCATCCAAAGCGTCCATCATGCAGACGTCGCTCGCAGATCTACGACGCATGATCGACCTCAACCTCGTGGGCACCTTCCTCGGTCTGCAAGCCGCAGGCGCCGCGATGACCACCGGCGGGTCCGTCGTCAACTTGTCTTCGCTGCGTGGCGTCCTCGCGACTGCCGAGCTCGGAGCGTACGGCGCGTCGAAGTTCGGTGTTCGTGCCTTGACACGCGTTGCGGCGTTGGAGTTCGCGGAATCGAATATCCGGGTCAACGCGGTCTGCCCGGGCAGCATCGAGACGGCAATCACCGCCGGTGCCGACTTCGCCGACGACGACATGGACGCGTATGTGAAAAGCATTCCGCTGCAACGCCGGGGTCTACCGCTCGAGGTCGCGAAGGCCATCCTGTTTCTCGCGTGCGAGGACAGCAGCTACATCACCGGCTCCGATCTCATGATCGACGGCGGAACCTCCGCGGGCGCCAGGACTCCGAAGCGCCCACAGCCAATCCTCGACAACCCACTCGCAACCAAGCAGGTGCCAAGGTGACATCGCAATTCCGGGTTTCCAACCTGACCAAGACCTTCGGGTCCAACACCATCGTCGATCAACTCGACCTCGACATTCAGGACGGTGAATTTCTCGTCCTGCTCGGCCCCAGCGGTTGCGGGAAAACGACCACGTTACGATGCATCGCCGGTCTCGAGACACCCGAAGGCGGGTCGATCACGTTCAAGGACCACACTGTGTTCGATGCGTCGAGCCGTATCAACGTTCCGGCGTACAAGCGCAACATCGGCATGGTCTTCCAGTCCTACGCGTTGTGGCCCAACATGACGGTGCGAGAAAACATCCGGTACCCCTTGAAGGTTCGGGGGATGAAGAGCGCCATCGCCGCCGGACAGGTCGAGACCGCGGCAGGCATGGTTGATTGCGGCGCCCTGCTCGACCGGTATCCGTCCCAGCTCAGCGGTGGACAGCAACAGCGAGTAGCCGTGGCCCGCGGCCTGGTCGCCCAACCCGACCTGGTGCTGTTCGACGAACCGCTGAGCAATCTCGATGCGCGGCTGCGTGATCAGGTGCGGTCTCAGATTCATCAACTACACCAACGACTGGGTTTCACTGCCGTATTCGTCACCCACGATCAGGCCGAGGCGTTTGCGCTCGGTGACCGACTCGCCATCATGAAGGCGGGCAAGATCGAACAGTACGACACCCCGGAGCGGGTCTACGAGACCCCTTCCTCCGACTATGTCGCGGCGTTCATCGGGATGGCGAACCGGCTCGAACTCGTCCGCCGGCACGAGGGGTGGACCACGCGAGCGGGGGCTCCCGTCGATCTCGACGCGGCCGGAGTCCAGGGCGACTACATCAGCGGCGATACGGCTCTGGGAAGGCTCCGGCCCGACGACCTCGCACTTCATCATTCACTCGACGAGGTCCGTGCGGGTGACGTCGGCTTCGTCGGCGATCTCGTCACCTCGGAGTACGGAGGCCGCTATTTCGACGTGACGGTCGATGCCGGAGGTGAGCAGTTGTTCGTCCGCGCAGATGCGGAACTGCACGGACGCTGGTTGCGTGGTGCCGCCATCGGATCTCCTCTGGTGGTGAGCTTCTCGCCCACCAAGCTGCGAGTGTTTCCGCATCCGGACGGCCACGTGGATCTCCAGGTTCCCGTGCTCGCCCAGGCCGCCCGATCGGAGGCGTGATGGCTACGGTTGCGGTGAGCCGCGGCGCACGTCCGTTCGTCGTCACTACGGTGTGGCGTACCCGGCTCGGGTACGGCGCGCTGCTGGCGGTTCTGGCGTATCTCGTCGTGCTACCGCTCTTCCGATTGCAGTCGCTGGCGTTCGAGGACGGCGGTCGCGGATATCAAGCCCAGTACGGCCGGTACGACATCGGCCAAACCATCCGGACGACCATCGCGCTCGCTGTCTCGTCACTCGCCATCGCCATGGTCCTGGGAACGATTCTTGCGTTCGCGGCGACCAGGCTGCCACGCCGGCTGAGCTTTCTCAGGATCGTCCCCATCCTGCCCATCGTGATGCCGGCGGTGGCCAATGTGGTCGGGTGGGCATTTCTCCTCTCCCCCGGACCCGGGTATCTGAACGCGCTCCTGCGCAAGCTTCCCTGGTGGAACCACGTGGACTCCGGACCGATCGACGTCTACAGCACACCGTGGATCATCATTCTCACGGGTTTCGGACTCACGTCCTTCGTCTACCTCTTCGTCAGCGCGGGAATGCAGAACATCAGTTCCGAGCACCTCGAGGCAGCACAGATCAGCGGTTCGTCGACGCTCGGGGTGTTCTTTCGTGTAGTGCTCCCGCTGCTTCGCCCCTCCCTGGTGTACGGCGGTGGCATTGCACTGCTTCTCGGTCTGGGCCAATTCACCGGACCGCTCCTGCTCGGACAGAACACCGGCGTGAAAGTCCTCACCACCGAAATGTATCGGCGGGTGTCCGAGTCGCCGGCGGACTTCGCCGCTGCAGCCGCGGCGGGCTCGCCGCTCGTCATCTTCGGCGTCGTGGTCGTGCTGGCGCAGAAGATGCTTCTCGGTAATCAGTCACGCTTCGTCACTCACGGGGGAAAAGCGTTCGCACCGAATACCGGTCGTTCGGCGTGGGCCGCCGTGTGCATCTCGGGATACGCGATGCTCGCACTCGTCGTTCCGCTGATCGGACTCGCCATCGTGGCCGTGTCTCCCTATTGGTCGGAGACACTGTCCTGGAATCTCTTCACACTGGACAACTTCCGGGCGCTTTTCCGGACGGCGAGCATCGTCGACTCGGTGTACACGAGTCTCCTCACCTCCGTGGTGGCGGTCGCCATCTGCGTGCCGATCGGTTACCTCACCGCCACGCTGCTCGTGCGAGGTCGCAAACACAGGGTGCTGGCAACCATCGGTGACGTCATCACTGCTCTCCCCCTGGGCATTCCAGCGGTGATCTTCGGCGTCGGGTTCCTGCTCACGTACACCCAGCCTCCGCTGATTCTCTACGGGACCAAAGCGGTCATCATCCTCGTCTACATCGTGCTGATGGTGCCCTTCTCGACCCGAATGCAAATGACGGCGATGCTGTCACTCGGAGAGACCTATGCCGAGGCGTCGGCAACGAGCGGTGCGAGCCCGTTCGTCACCAACATCCGGGTGATTCTGCCGCTGATGAGGCCCACCGTGCTCAGTTCCGTCGCGTTGATGTTCATCCTGCTGACCCACGAGTTCGCCGCCTCACTGCTCGTCCGTGCCGCCACGACACAGGTGATGGGTACGCTGCTGTTCGACCTGTGGGAGAACGGCTCCTACCCCCTGGTGGCCGCGATGGCCCTTCTCATGACCGCCGTGACCAGCATCGGTGTCGTGATCGCGATGCTCGTCGGCGGCCGAAACGTATTGAGCAATCTCTGATGTCGATCTGCCCCGCCCGATCCGAACGAGTGACAAGGAGTCCAGATGACTGTCGGCCCTGACCGACTTCGAGACAAGGTCGTCCTGCTGACGGGTGCGACCGGTGGTATCGGCGCCGAGATCGTGCGAAGGCTCGCCGACGAGGGTGCTCACGTCGTCCTGACCGATCTCGAGAAATCGGCCTGCCAGGAATTGCTCGATACTCTCACCCAGCCCGAGCGACACGCGGCGCTCGCCCTCGATGTCTCCTCCGAGGAACAGTGGGAAGACGTCGTGGCAGCAACCGAGAGCACGTTCGGCGCGCTGCACGCCCTGGTCAACAACGCCGCCATCGGCAGCGTCGCAACGGTCGACGAGGAAACCCGATCCCATTGGGATCGGGTGATCGGCGTCGGCCAGACCGGCACATGGCTGGGTATGAAACATGCCGGCCCGCTCATCGAGCGGAGCGGCGGCGGTTCGATCGTGAACATGTGCTCGATACTGGGCACCGTGGGCGGTCTGGGCAACAGCGTTGCCTATGCAGCCGCCAAAGGCGCAGTCCGGACGATGACGAAGAACGCCGCCCTGCACTGGGCGAAAGCGGGAGTGCGCGTCAACTCGCTGCACCCGGGATTCATCGGTACGCCCCCGCTGCTCGAGCGCTGGGAGGGCAGCGAGCGTCACCGCGAAATGCTGGCCGGCACCCCGATGGGCCGTCTCGGGCGGGGTGAGGAGATCGCGGCCGTAGTCGCCTTCCTGGCCGGCGACGACTCCACCTTCGTCACCGGGTCGGAGATCTACGCCGACGGTGGGTGGACGGCGGCCTGAGCGAGACAGAAGAACATGGCCTCCGCGTGATGCGGAGGCCATGTTCTTCTGTGTAGCGGCTGGAGCGTCAGCGTAGGCGGCACAGCGTCTTTCCCACGGTGCGGCCGTGCAGCATCGCGACGATGGCGTCCGGCGCCGACTCGAGGCCGTCGAACACGGTCTCCTCGACAACGAGACGACCGTCGCGGAGGTAGCTCCCGACCTCGGCCCGCATGTCGCCGAGCAGATGGTCGTAAGCACCAGCTCGGAAACCCCGCACCGTGAGGTTCTTTGCCACGATCTGAAAAAGATTGCTCGGACTTGCCGCCGCCGTGTCCGCGTCATAGGAGGCGACAGCGCCCGCCATGGCCACCCGACCGCCTGGTCGGAGGTGATACAGGGCGGCCTCGAGATGCGTTCCACCCACGTTGTCGAAATACAGATCGATGCCGTTCGGTGCCGCGCTTGCGAGGGTTTCGGCCAGGTCCGGGCTGTGGTAGTCGAATGCGCCGTCGAGTTTCAGTTCGTCCAGGAGGAACCTGACCTTCTCGCCGGAACCGGTGCTGCCGACCACGTGGTGACCTCTGAGCTTCGCAATCTGGGCGGCGAGACTGCCGACCGCACCCGCGGCCGACGAGATCCACACGACGTCTCCACTCGTGAGTCCACCGATGCACTGCAATCCCACGTACGCCGTGAGCCCGGAGCTGCCCAGCGCTCCGAGATAGGATTGCGGCGGGTGCACGCTCGTGTCGAGGCGAGTCACGCCGCCGGCCCCGGCCAAGGTTTCGCTGCCCTGCCGGACCACCGCGAACTCACGGAAACCCTTGATGTGCAGAACCGTATCGCCCGGCTCGAAGCCGGGGTCGCGGGACTCGAGTACCTCGCCGACAGCCAATCCGGTCAGCGTCTCCCCGATGCCGAACGGCGGCAGGTAGCCTGCCGGGCCGGAAGGGCCGAGACGTATCCTGACGGACGGGTCGATCGACAACCACGAGTTGCGAACGAAAATCTCACCGGGCTCCAGTTCTTCGGGAACCGTCACCACGTCGAGGTGGAAGTCCGATGGCCGGACCTTCCCCTGGGGGTGGCGCGCCAGTTTCAGCTCATGACTCTGCACAGGAATCCTTCCGCACTCAGACCACGGAGAAGACGTCGCGGTCGTCTCGTCTTCGGACTGCGAGCCGACCGCGATCGACCAAAGTGTCGAGGTGCGCGAGGGTCTCACAGATGGCGATCATTTGATTGAACGGGTCGAGCGTGGAGAACGGCCTTTCGCGACGGGTCCACGTGACCGCGTCTGCGACGGCAGTCGCGGTCGCCGGCCCGAGCGAGACCAGCGCGTCGCGCATGGCCGCGAAACGCCGGTCATGATGCGCGAGAAGTTCTTCGACGCGCAGGTGCACGCTCGGTGTCGGATCTCCGTGCGCCGGCAGCAGTTGCGAGTCGGGGCGTTCGAGCAGTCGGGTCAGCGACTCGAGGTAGCGCCCCAACGGCAGATCCCACTCACCGAGTTCGAAGCCGATCGACGGTGTGATCGTGGGCAGGACGTGGTCGCCACTGAAGAGCAGCCCCTGCTGTTCATCGTGAAAGACCATGTGCCCCTTAGTATGCCCCGGCGTGTGCACGACGTCGAGTGCGTGCCGTCCGATCCGGAGCGGACCGGCCGTGAGCCAGTGGTCGGGCTGTTCCCAGTCCGAGGGGTAGAAGGGTTCCGCGGCGGTCAAGACCTCGACCGTGTCTGCCAGGAGGGGGGCACCGGCGCGGCGGAGTTCGCGCAGAGAATCCGTCGGCACGTTACTGCCGAGTGCACTGACGGCTGCCAATCCGTCGGCCTCGGCCATCCCGAGGTGGACGCGGGCGCCGTGACGACGGCGGAGTTCGATCGCGAACGTGTAGTGATCGCGGTGCACGTGAGTGACATAGATGTCGTGAATCTGCTCGGTGCTGTGCCCGATGTGGAACAGTGCGCGCTCCATCTCGTCGAAAGTCGTGTCGACTCGCCAGCCACCGTCGACGAGGGCCAGGCCGTCCTCGGTCTCGAGGGCGTAGACGTTGACCGCTCCGAGGCCGTCATCGGGCATCTGGAGGGGCACTCGATGCACACCGGGCGCCACCTCGTAGCAGCCCGGTTCCATCCAGTGCGCCCTCATGATCGACCGCTGTCCACTTCGACCATCGTTTTCTCCTCGCCCATGACGAGGATGCGCTTTCCCCGCATCTGGCCGACGTTGTCCACTGCGGCTTGCCATTCCGGGCTTGCGAGCGCGGCATCGAGGTCCTCGCGGGAGTCGAAGCTCAGAATCGAGACGCCGTCCCATTCCCGTGACCTGTCGTCCATCGCGTCGAGCACTTCGGTGTGCTGCCATCGCCGCAGCCCTGGGAGCGGGTAGGTCACGTCGGCATGTTCGCCGCGCCACCACTGGATGAACTGCTCATGGCTCCAGTCGTGCGGACGGGCGGCCAAGACGATCAAGTTGTACATCATCACTCCGTAACTGACCTGAATTTGGTTCAAATCTCGAGGGAAAGGAGGGCCACCCCTCCGCACACGCCCGCATCACGCGCGGACGATGCGCAGGGTGGCGTCTCGAACGTGCTGGTTGAGCTGGTCGAGGGTCATGTCCCCGTCGGGTCGGTACCAACGCCACACGCTGACGACGAGTCCGAGGATCAGCCGGGCCATCAGTCGCGGATCACTGTCGGCGAATACGCCTGCGCCCATCCCCCGCGCGATGAGGAGCGACCACTCTTCTTCGATCGAGTTCACCAGCGCGCGTGAGGTCTGGCGCTCGGCCTCTTCCTTCTCGGATTGGCGGGGAGTGGCGAGCAGGTCCATATGACTCTGGAGGATGCGCCGCTGAAGGGCGTCCCGCGGGGTCGCTTCCAGAGCGCTGGTGACGGCGGCACTCAACGCCTCGACCGGGTCGTCGACGCCCTCGATCGCGGCAGCGAATCGCTCGAGTGACTGCGCCAGTTCGAGACGCATGATGGTCAGCAGGCAGTGACCCTTCGACTCGAAATAGTGATAGAGCGCCGTCTGACCGATGCCGACCTCGTCGGCGATCGACGCCCACTTCGTATGCTCGAAGCCGACCTCCCCGAAGCGTTCGATCGCGGCTGTCAGGATCAACCCGCGCTTCGAACGCGGACCATCGCGGAGCGTCATGGCTTCTACGGACACTGAATCCCCATCCATCGGTTGGTTGTCGGGTCGGTACCGGTCAGACTACCTGAACTGAGGTCAGGTCGGGTCGAATCAGCGGCTCCCGCTACTGGTGAGCAGGCGTGTTGCGAGGTCCACCGCATCCGGTCGAGACAGCTTCCCCACCCGGTTCTGCGGCAGATCGTCGATCGTGAAGACGAACTCCGGCCACTTGAACTTCGGGAACTCGATGTCCCCGAGGTGCGCAACGACCTCGTCGAGGGTAATCGGATCGCCGGTGCTCACGACCAGGGCCGCCGCACGTTCACCGAGTAGCTCGTCCGGCACCGGGACCACGCACACCTGGGACACGGTCGGGATGCGTGCGATCGCGGCCTCGACCTCGTTGATGTCGATGTTGCGGCCCCCGCGAATGATGATCTGCTTCTGGCGCCCCATCACCCGGATGCTGCCGTCTTCGGCCACTTCGACGAGGTCGCCGGTAGGCAGGAATCCGTCCGCGGTGAGTTCCGGGGGTGCGGGAACACCTGCCCGTGCATAGCCGACGAAGAGGGAGGGCCCCTTGACCTGGGCATCGCCCACCCGGCCCGGTGGCAGAGGAGCGCCGTGTGCGTCGACCGCTCGGACGACGGTCCCGGGGAAGGGACGACCGTCCCGCCCGAGCCGAACGTCCGGTACGTCCGCGGGCAGCGGGGTCGTGTGCCCGAGACACTCGGACATACCGAACACACGCAGGAACGTGGTGCCGAGGGTCTGTTCGGCGCGACCGAGCGCGCCGGCATCCATTGGACCGCCGCCGACGGTCATTGCGCGCAGCGATGCGAGTGCTCCCGCAGCGTCCGGCGCGACGGCAAGCTGAAGAGCCATGGTCGGGACGAGCATCGTCCAGGCGACCCGGTGTTCCCGGACGATCTGGAGGGCTGTCGCAGGCTTCCAGCCGTCCATGCAGACCATTGGCGCGGCAAGCATTGCGGGGAGATAGAGCCCGAAGCAGAATGCCGCTACCGACGAGAGTGGTACGAACGCCGCGACGGGATCTCCGGGTTCGAGGCCGACCGCCTCGATCGTGCAACGGCAGGCATAACGAATCGCGGATTCCGACTGCACCACGCACTTGGGATGTCCGGTCGACCCGGACGTCATCGCTATCGCAATTCCGCCGTTCCACCGCTCGACGTCACTGACCGGTGATCGCGACCAGCGCATCACCCAGCCGGCCGGTGCGGTCGCTTCCTCGCAGAACCGGTCCTCCGGTACACCCCAGTGCGCGAGCGACTGCCGGTCGGCGATCACGACGTCGGGTGTGATGTCGTTCAACGCCACGATGAATTCCGACGGGGTGGCATGCCGGCTGAACACCGCAATCAGACCGCCGCGCAGTCCGACGGCGATTGCCGCGGCGAGCGTGCGCCACGTGTTGTCAGCCTGCACGAGCACGGTCGGCGAGCCACCCGTCGCGGCGTCCAACTGGGCGGCGAGCTCGGTTGCCGCCGCGACAACCTCCGCCATCGTGTGCTCCCCCGTTGCATCGACGACTGCGATGTCATCCGGAGAATTCGCTGCGCGAGCAACGAAATCGCGTGCCAGCTCCCACATTCCGCCGACCTTCCATTGAAGTGAACTAGTTTCATTATTGACTATGACACGCACCGTACCCAGCTTTCGTCCGTCACGGAATCACGACGGCTCTCCCGGTAATCTCGCCGCGCCGCAACCTCGCATACACGTCGAGGACGTCGTCCAATGGGTACGTGGTCGCCTCGACGGCCAGCAGACCCTTGTTTGCGAGGTCGACCACGGCCTCGAGGTCTGCGCGAGTTCCCCAGAACGGCGCAGTCACCTGCCAGCCCGTCGCGAGTCCGACGTCTTTGCCCACCGTGAGCCGGCCGCCGGCGCTGCCGACAGTCACCAGTCGTCCCCCGGGGGCGAGCAGCTGCGCCGCCGATTCCATCGTGTCCGACGCTCCTACGAAATCGAAGACGACGTCAGCGCAGTGAAAGCCGGCGGTACCGGACCGAGATGTCGCAACCTCCGCAATGTCCGACACCGCCACGTCCGCCCCCAGCCGACGCGCAAGGTCGCGTGAGCTCTCACGCGGATCGACCGCAATGATCGTGCCTGCGCCCAGTGCGCGGAGAACCTGGACCGCGATGTGGCCCAGTCCCCCGACTCCGACCACCACGGAAACGGAGTCGGCGTCGACGAGATCCCGATTGGTACGAACTGCGTGATACGCCGTCAGGGCGGCATCGGCGAGTGGGGCGGCACTCTCGGGGGCGAGTCCGTGGGTGCGGACCAGGCACCGTCCCGAGGGAACGGTCATGGTGTCGGCCAGACCACCGTCGTAGCCGATGCCGTTGCCGATCGCGGCGAGACGGCCGTCCTCGCGTTTGCTCAATTCGAAGCAATAGTTCTCGCGGCCTCGGCGACAGTTGCGGCATCGCCCGCACGACCAGACACCATGGACGACGACGGATTCGCCGATCCACGACTTGTCGGCCTCCGGGCCTGCGCCGACCACGGTTCCCGCCACCTCGTGCCCGAGGGTGAACGGGAGGGAATAGTCGAATACTCCCGCGGGTGCGTCCATCACGTGCAGATCGGATCTGCACAGTCCGGCGGCGTCGACGCGGAGGAGCAGCTGATGCCCCTGCGGTTCGGGAACAGGGATGCGCACAACGCGCGGACCGTCGCCCCAGCTGGTCAGGCGTACTGCGCGCATCGTCGGAACTGCCATGAGTGTCACCTTTGCCTACCGGGCGGTCCAGCCGCCATCGACCACCAGAGTCTGACCTGTGACGTATGACGACGCGTCCGATGCCAGGAAGAGCACGGCGCCGTCCACTTCGCCGGGGCGTCCGCCGCGGGCGAGCATCGTGTTGCGGCGCACCCAGTCCGCCGAGCGCTGGTTGCTGAACAGTCCATCGGTCATTTCCGTGTCGAACCAACCCGGCACGATGGCGTTCACGCGGATGCCGCGTCTACCCCACTGCCCGGCGAGCTCACGGGTCAGCCCGAGCACGCCGGCTTTCGATGCCGCATAGCTCGCACCGCCGATGGGTGCCGTCGAGACGAGCCCGACGACGGAGGAGATATTGATGATCGATGTTGTCTCGCCCGCCGGTGTGGCCGAGGTGACGCACGTGGCGAGATGAAATCCCGCGGCCAGATTGACGTCGAGAATCGAGGAGAATTCCTCCGGGCTCTCGTCCTCGGCGTTCGGTCTGCCGGGTCTGCCCGCGTTGTTGACGAGGACGTCGATCCGCCCGGCCTGCGAGAGGGCCCGATCCACGAGCGCGCGCCGGTCCGAGTCCACGGTGATGTCGCACTCGACGGGGACGACCCCGTCGACCTCGCCGGCCAGCGCCGCGAGACGCTCGACTCGGCGGGCGGCGGCGAAGACCGTCGCGCCTGCCGACGCCAGCGTCCGCGCGAAGCCCATTCCCAGTCCGGACGATGCACCCGTGACGACGGCGACGCGACCGCTCAGCTGGAACAGCTCGGGTACCTGCATGTGGTTGGCTCCTACTCGTGTTCGTGGCACGCGCGCGTCAGTAGACGGCGGTGCGGCCGCCGTCGACCGGGATGACGGCACCCGTGGTGTAGCCGGCTCGGTCGCCGGCCAGATGCACGACGAGGCCCGCGATTTCATCCGGGTGCCCGAGTCGGCCGGCCGGGAGTCGGTCGATGATCTTGCCGACGAACTCGTCGTCCCAGTCCGCCGCCATGTCGGTTGCGAATCCGCCCGGCATGATGCAGTTCACCCGTACCCGGGGCGCGTATTCCTGAGCGAAGGCCATCGTCAGCGCGTTGAGACCGTTCTTCGACGCCGCGTACATCGCCTCCGGCGGGCTGGGCCGCAGTGCGCCGATGCTCGAGATGTTGATGATCGAACCGCCTCCGGCCGCGCTCATCCTGGCACCGGCCACCGCCATGAGCCGGAACGGACCCTTGAGGTTGACCTCGATCGTCTTGTCGAAGAGCGACTCGGAGACCGACTCGAGGTTCGGCGACAGCGGAGCGATGCCGGCGTTGTTGACGACGATGTCGAGACTTCCGAACTGCGTGAGAATGTGGTCGACGGCGAGTTCGATCGCGTCCCACTTCCCGACGTGCAGTGCGAGCGGTTCGGCGATGCCACCGGTGTCCCTCGTGATCGCGAGGGCCGCGGAGATGCACGCGTCCTCCTTGCGGCTCGACACGATCACGGTGGCTCCCGCGGCGGCCAGCCCGCTCGCGATGGCGTATCCGAGCCCTCGGGTGGCCCCCGTGACGAGTGCGACCTTGCCTGTCAGTTCTCGCGTGGTGTTCATGCGTACTTCTTCAGTTCGAGACGCGCAATGGTGCGCAGATGGACTTCGTTCGGACCGTCGGCGATCTGCAGTGCCCGGGTGATCGCATACAGCCGGGCCAGGATCGTGTCGTCACTCACCCCGGCCGCGCCGTAGGTCTGGACGGCGTGGTCGACCACTCGATGAGCGACCTCCATGGCCGCAACCTTGATCGCGGCGACTTCCGACCGGGCGGCGGCGTTGCCGCGGGTGTCCATCAGCCACGACGACTGGAGAACCAGCAGCCGGATCTGGTCGATCTCCATCCGGCTGCGCGCGATCCACTCCCGTACCACACCGCGATCAGCGAGCGGCGCACCGAAGGCAGTGCGCTGCAGAGCCCGTCGGCACATCAGCTCGAGGGCGCGCTCGGCCATGCCGATCGCGCGCATCGCGTAGTGCATGCGCCCCGGCCCCAGCCGGCCCTGCGCAATCGCGAAACCGTCTCCCTCGGCGCCGAGCATGTGGTCGGCCGGCACCCGGACATCCGTGAACTGGACCTCGCCGTGACCGAGCCGGTCCCGGTACCCGAACATGGGCAGATCGCGAAGGACCTCGATACCGGGAGAATCCGCGGGCACCAGGATCATGCTCTGCTGCCGGTAGGTCGGAGCCTCGGGATCGGAATTGCCCATGAAGATGACGAGCTTGCAATCAGGGTCGAGAATGCCTGAGGTGTACCACTTCCGGCCGTTCAGGACGTACTCGTCGCCGTCCCGGCGGATGGTCGACGTGATGTTCGTGGCGTCCGAACTCGCCACATCCGGTTCCGTCATGGCGAACGCCGACCGGATCGTGCAGTCGAGGAGCGGCGCGAGCCACCGTGACTGTTGTTGCTCGGTGCCGTACATGGCGAGGATCTCCATGTTGCCGGTATCGGGTGCCGAACAGTTGATGGCCTCGTTGCCGATCACCGAGCGTCCGACCATCTCGGCGAGCGGGGCGTACTCGAGGTTGGTGAGACCGGCGCCCCACCCGCCGTGCGTCATGAAGAGATTCCACAATCCGAGCTCGCGCGCCTTCGCCTGCAGGTCGAGCATGACCTTGGGCTGCTCGTGTGGGTTGTCGTTCGACTTGATCTGCTCGTCGTACACGGCCTCGGCCGGATAGACGTGCTCTTCCATGAAGTTCCGCAGCTGCTCGAGCAATCGCTCGGTGCGCGCGGAGTATTCGAAGTCCACGTGAGGTCCTCTCTGTTCCGTCATCGCGTCACGCGGTGGACGGAGGTTGATCAGGCAAGTAGCGCAGTCCCGCTGCGGATGAGCTGCGCGATGGTGTCGGGCAGCCGTTCCTGGTCGGGGTCGTGGTGGCGGCCTTCGCGGTGCCGGCGCAGGTTGTGGCCCATGATCGCCGCCATCTTCAGACGGCCGAGTGCGTTGAACCAGTTCATGTCCGGCAGCGCCGGGTGATCCCCGGTGTAGAGGTCGATCAGTTCGTCCTCGGACGGCAGGTCCGGCACCGCGCGCCCCACCCCGGGAAAGTTCGCACCGTCGGCGAACACGAGGAACCAGCCCAATTCGACCCGCGGATCGCCCAGGCTCCAGATCTCCCAGTCGATCAAAGCCACCGGCTCCGTGCCACGGGCGATGATGTTGCCGAGCCGGTAGTCACCGTGTACCAACGTCGGTGCCAGCGCGTCGGGAAGATCTGCGGCGAGGAGGCGCAGGAGTTCGTCGCCGCCGCTGACGAGGTCGGGGGGAACGGCATCCAGGGTTCGTTTCCACCGCGCCAGCTCCGCACCGGGCGACAACGGATCTCCGGCCGCCGGGATCGTGTCGACCGGCACCGCGTGCAGCAGCGGCAGCACCGCGGCGGCCCGGCGCATCCGCGCCGCCGCGACAGCCGGTTCGACCGGAGGCGAATCGAGCACCGGCTCGAGTGACTCCCCGGCCACGCACTCCATCGCGAACCACGCCGGGCCGTCCTCGTCGACGGCGACGATCCGGGGTACGGGGACCTCTGTCGCCCCCAGAGTTTCCATGATCCTCGCCTGGCGCACCATGTCGTGTCGCCCGATGGGGCGTTGCCCCTCGGGAACCGCCTTGACCACGAGGTCGCCGTCGCTGGTCTGCACCTTGTACGTCAGACCCGAATGCCCCCCGAGCAGCGGCTCGAGTGTGCCGACGTCCAGACCGGGGTTCTGCTCGCGCAGCCGATGCGCCACACGGTCGTCGAGGGTGATCGTTGCGCTCACGCGCGCGGCTCCCTCGGCAGGCCGAGCACGCGCTCGGCGAGGATGTTTCGCTGGATCTCGTCGGTACCGCCCGCGATGCGATACCCGGGCGCGCCGAGCACATGCTCCGTCCACGCGAACGTTCCCCACTCGCCCGAGTCGGCGATCAGATCGCGCCCCAGCAACAGCCGGACGACTTCCGATGTACGTGCCATGGTGTCGGTGGCGAGCAACTTACCCACCGATGCCTCGGGACCGGGGTCCTTGTCGGCGACGACTGCCGCGGCCACCCGCATACCGGTCACCCGCTGGACGTAGCTGCGCGTCACGAGATCCGCGACCTTGTCACGTTCGATTTCGGTCAGCTGCCGGTCGAGGTGATGGGCCAGTTCGACGGCGTGATCGGCATTGGCCAGACCTAGGTTCCCGGCGTCGAGTCGTTCGGCTGCCAGTACCGTCAGGGCGACCGGCCAACCCTCCCCCACCGGCCCCAGCCGGTAGTCGTCCGACAGTTCGACGCCGTCGAGGTAGACCTCGTTGAAGGAACTGCCCCCGGTCATCTGGCGGATGGGCCGGACGGTGACTCCCGGAGCGTCCATCGGGATCAGGAAGACGGTGAGGCCTGCGTGTTTGGTCGCGTCGGGGTCGGTGCGGCACACCGCGACCCCGACGTCGGCGACCCGGGCGCCGGACGTCCAGACCTTGTGCCCGGTAATCGTCCACCGGCCATTCCGTTCGACTGCCCTCGTCCGTACCGCGGCAAGGTCGGATCCGGCTTCGGTTTCCGAAAACAGCTGGCAGGCAATGATGTCGGTCCGAAGCATCGCACGCACATACCGCTCGCACTGTTCCGGTGTTCCCCATTGGGCGATCGCCGGAGCGACCAGTTGCTGAGTCACCGAGAACATTTCGGTCCGGCGCGGCACGTCGAATGCGTTCTCCTCCCGCCGGAACGCGAGCACGTAGGACATCGGCAGACCACGGCCACCGTACTCGGCCGGCCAGTTCATCGAGCCCCAGCCGGCGTCGAACTTCGTCTGTTCGTACGCCCGGATATGGTCGGTCTCGTCGCGCTCCTGCTCGGCCGTCCAATTCTCGAAGACGGCGACCGAGTCGGATCCCACTCCCCATTTGATCTGGGTGCGCGGTTCCGCGACAGTTCTCAGCCACGCCCGCGCTTCATCCACGAACTGGTCCAGGTCGGGCATCGTTGCTTGATTCATGGCTCTTCCTCAGACGGACAGGACGGTGCAGGCACTGATTCCGGGCGCACCGTAGACGTGGGTGAATCCGACGCGCGGGTGTCCGGGAACCTGCCGGGCACCGGCCTCCCCGCGCAATTGCGTGACGATCTCGTGTATCTGCCGGAGGCCGGAGGCACCGATCGGTTCCCCGTTGGCGATACATCCGCCGTCGGTGTTGATCGGGATTCGGCCGCCGATCTCCGTCTCGCCGGCCGCAATCAGTTTTTCTTGTTCGCCGTGCTCGCAGAATCCGCATTCGGCCATGTGCATGATCTCGGCACCGCTCTCCGTGTCCTGGAGTTGCGCGACATCCACATCCGAGGGACCGAGTCCGGCCTGCTCGAATGCGGCGGCGGCGGTGGACGTGCTCACACTCGACGGGGTTCCCTGGCCCTGAATCGACGGACCGAACACCTCGAAGGAACCGAACCGGCGGGTACCCGCCGAGATTCCCCGTATGTGCACCGGTCTTCCGCCGAGGCGCCGGGCGGCGGCCTCACTCGCCACGACCACGGCGGCTCCGCCCTCGCCGGGCGAGCAGAACATGTATCGCGTCAGCGGGTCGTTGACCATGTCCGCTGCGGCGATCGTCTCAGCGGAAATCGGTTCGCGGCGCCAGGCATTCGGGTTCAGCGAGCCGTTGCGATACGCCTTCTCCGCCACGGCGGCCAGAGTCGGTGCGCTGATCCCGTGTTCGCGCATGTAGCGCGCGATCTTGATGCCGAAGAACTGGGTGGTGACCATCAGGCCTGCCTCGCCGTAGCCGACGGGCAGACCCCAATCCTGCGGTGCCGGGTCGAAGGCGCCGCGCGGATGCTTGTCGAAGCCGACCGCGAGTGCGATGTCGGCGGCCCCCGAGCGAATCGCGTTGACGGCCGACACCAACGCACTACCGCCGGTCGCGCAACCGTTCTTGACGTTGGTGAAAGGTATGCCGGTGAGCCCGAGCTCGGCGACCAGGGTGTCGGCGAGCCCGGACCCGTCGCTGCCACCGAATGCGACCTGAACATCGGTCCACGCGATGCCTGCGTCGGTCAGCGCGGACGCAATTGCATCCAGCGCCAGCCGGCGGCCGCTCTTGCCCGGCTGACGTCCGAACTTCGAGAGTCCGGCCCCGACGATCGACACGGCGGACATCAGCGGATCTCCTTCAGATAGGCGTCGGTGGCGAAGTGGGGCACCGGTGCCGTGGCGATCAAGGTCACCGGCGCCCCGTCGTCCAACTCGTCGAAGTCGTGGCATTCGAGCACGGCTTCGATCCTGATTCCCTCGGGGAGTTCGACGTATCCGACGGCGAACGGCGCGAAGCCGTTCGGCGGCGGGACGTACGGCGGAGATTTCGGGGCGAACCGCTGAACCGTGTACGCCCAGACCGTTCCGCGTGTGCTCAGAGTGAACGGCGACATCGCCGGTCGTGAGCACTGCGAGCACAGACTGGCGGCCGGGAACGCGACAGTCGAGCAGTGGGAGCACCGGCTCGCGCCGAGCGCCGGCGCGGTGTGTGTCTCGCCCATCCTCATCCTCTCCTCGGGATTCGTCGTCGGTGTCGGATCAGCGACCGACCCAGACCGGCTCACGCTTTTCGAGGAAGGCGTTCACGCCTTCGCGTGCGTCCTCGGACTGCAGCGCATTGCCGACGGCGAGGTGCTCCATCACCATCAACGACTGGATGTCCGCGTCGAGACCGCGGTCGATGCACATCTTGGTGAGCTTCATCATGAACGGGCTCTTGTCGACGATCGGGGCGATGAACTCGGCGACAAGCTTGTCGAGGTCTTCGGCCGGCGCCGAGGCGTTGATCAGGTCGAAGGCCTCCGCCTCCTTGCCGGTCAGGAGTTTCCCGGTCAGCATGAGCTCCTTGGTCTTCCGAATGCCGATCATCCGCGGGAGCCGGTAGATCGGGCCTGCCCCACCGAACAGCGCGCGGCGGATGTGGAAGTCGCCGATGCGAGCGTCCTCGGCGGCGACGGCGAAGTCGCAGGAGATCATGAGCTCGAAACCGCCTGCGGTGACGAAGCCTTCGAGGACCGCGACGGACGGCGTGTTCATCGAGTACAGGCGGTCGCACACCTTGGCGGACAGCACGGCGACGTCCATCGCGGTGGTGGAGCCGACGTACTTCTCGCGCAGTTCGTCGAGATCGAAGCCCGAGCAGAAGGTGCCGTCGCGTCCACGCAGGACGAGCACCTTGAGGCTGGGGTCGTTGTCGACCTCCACGATGATCTCGTCGAGGCGATGCAGCAGCTCGACGGTGACCGCGTTCTTCTTGTGCGGGCGGTTGAGCCATACGCGGGCGACGTCGCCGTCCTTCTCGAGCACGATGTGGTCGGTGTCCACCATGTCGGTGTCCTTTCGAGGGGAGAAACTGAACTGGATTCACTTCAGTTCTACTGGCTGGGGGATGGTCCGTCAATAGGGCGGAGCAAGAGGTTTCGATTCAGCCGGGGGCAGGTGCCACGATTCAGAGCCCGACGAGATCCGCGACGCGTCTGCGGTGCGCCCGTGAATCACCCAGAAGCGGTTCGTCACCGAGCGCGCGGCGAACGTAGGAATGCGCCGCATGTTCCCAGGTGAAGCCGACACCGCCATGCAATTGCACGGCCTCGAGGGCGGTGCCGATCGCGGCCTCGGTGCAGATTGCCCCCGCGACCGCGGCCGGGAGCGCCGCGGAGTCCGGGTCTTCCGAGAACACGGCGGCCGCATACCGCGCCGCCGATCGAGCCTTCTCCAACTCGACCAAAGTGTTGGCCAGTCGATGCTTGACGGCTTGGAAGGAGCCGATCGCTCGCCCGAACTGGTGGCGCTGCATCGTGTAGTCCGTTGTGCTTTCGAGTAAACGATCGACGATTCCCACATGTTCGCAGGCCAGCCCGATCACCCCCAGGCTGTGCAGTGATGCGGCCGTCCGCAGTGCGTCGCGGGGTCCGACGAGACGCACGGCGTCCGCGTCGTCGAAGAGCAGATTCGCCTGCCGCCGACTGGGATCGATGACCGGAAGCTCCGTACGCCGCATCGCGGCGGTACGCAGATCGACCGCATAGAGGCCGGGCCCCTCGTCACCGCGCCCGAGTAGCACGACGATATCGGCCGCGCCGCCCTGCACGACGTTGGTCGCGCGGCCGGACACCGACCAGCGACCTCCGGCTCGGGTGGCGTCGACGAAATCGGTGTCCGGGCTCAGAGCTGTCACGGTGGCGACGAGTTCGCCCTGGACGACCCGCCCCAGCAGGTCGTCGACCTGCGGGCACCGGTCGGCCGCGAGCAGGGCGCGCACTCCCAGCGTCGCGGACGTGAGCACCGGTTCACAGACCAGCGCGCGCCCGCATTCTTCGAGAACGATCCCGAGTTCGACCACGCCGCAACCCAGGCCCCCGCGATCCTCCGGCACCGCCAGCGCGGCGACGTTCATCTCCTTGACGAGAAGCGACCACAACTCGGGGGAATAGCCGATCTCGGACTCGGCGGCGAGACGGCCGGCCTCGAGCGTCGAATGTCGATCCAGCAATTGGCGGACTACGGCCCGGATATCGTCGTGCTCGGCGACGGGCGTCATCGCCGGGGGTTCGGTCTCGGGCCAGGGACGGGCATGGGGGGACGGCATGGAACTCTCCTCTAAATTGACGTGAGTTCAGTTTAGTTTCGCGGAAGCTGCCGCGGCAAGAACCCTCGACAAGCCCCACCGGGTTGAACTAAGTTCATTTCATGACCGATGCACTCGTGATCGAGCGGTACTACGCAATCCTCGACAGCGGCCGGATCGACGACGCGGTGGCCCTGCTCGACGAATCGATCGAGTTCGCCATAGTCCTCCCAGGTACCGTCCGCCGGGGGTACAGCCGCGCCGACATGCTCGACTACCTGAAGGGACGGCCCCCGGTCGATCGACGACACGTGCTGCTCCGAACGAGCAGCGCCGGCGACGTCCAGTTCGCCTACGGTTCCGTCGTGGAAAACGACGTGAAGACGACCGGCTACTTCCTTGCCGCCATGCACCTCGACAGCGACGGCGCCATCGATGCGTACGAGGTGTCGTTCGATACGGAATTCAGCATTCTCACAAAGGAGTTGGCCCATGGGAAGCGCGACTGACCTGAACGAGACGACGTCTGCGACACCCGTGCTGGTCGCGTGGTTCGCGATCATGGATTCGGACGATCCCGACCGCGTCCTGAACATGATCACAGACGATTTCCGGATGTCGGTGCAATTCTCCACAGGCGGTGCAAATGCCGCCGAGTTCGTCGGGGATCGCGCCGGTCTCGTCGAGTACCTGCAGCAACGCGAGAAGAGTGTGCTCGTACACGAGATCCTCGCGGGAGCTCGTGTCGGAGAGGTCGAACTGGCGCTGGGACGCACCACGCGGAACGGCGATTTCGAGGCCTCGTTCAACACCTCGGCGCAGCTCGACAGATCGGGCCGCGTACGGAGGTTGCTGATCTGCCGCACCCCCGAAATCTCGTTCGACCTCTGAACCCCCTGTGAGTACTTATTAACCGCGGGCGGTTAATAAGTACTCACAGGGGGTTTCGGTCAGGACGTGAGGTCGTACAGGGTCACGCCGTCGACGGTGACCGCGGTGAAGTTCTCCTGCACCCAGGTGGAGATCTCCGATGCCGTTCCGTCGCCACCCATTCCGCCGCCTCGGCCGCCGGAGATGAAGTAGTGGATCTTGCCGTCCGCCACGTACTGCTGGAACTGCTCCAGCGTGGGTGACGGATCGCTGCCGTTGAAACCGCCGATCGGCATGACCGGGTCCTCGGTGGCCAGCTGGTATCCGGATGCGCTGTTGGATCCGATGGCCGCTGCCACCCAGGTGTAGTTGCCGGAATCCTGTTCTAGCAACGACACCAGTTCCGCGCCGGGGGTGCTACCGGACAGCAGTCCCCCGGCGGCGCCGCCCATGGCACCCATACCGCCCATGCCGTCGGTGGCACCTGCCGTCGCACCGTCGGTTGCGCCGGGTGCGGTGGTACCGCCGGGCATTGCCGGTGCGGTGGCACCGTCGGTGCGGCCGCCCATGCGTCCGGCACCGTCCATACCGCCGGGGCCACCCATTCCGCCGGGGCCGCCGCGGGCGCCTTCGACGTTGGGTCCGGCCGAGACGATCGAACCGGTGTGCGGCGTCGCGATCGTGTCGACGGCGTAGGCCGTCGGTCCGGCGAGCCCGGTGAACAGTGCGGCCAGCGTGACCACGGCAGCGATGCGGCCCCGGGTCAGCGCCGGGATCAGCACGGCAACCGCGGCGACGACGCCGACGACGACCACCGCCCACTTCAGCCACGGCACGAACGACGCGCTGCGTCCGAGCAGAACCCAGGACATGGCAGCGGTGGCCAGCAGTGTCACCGCGAGAACCGCCCGCACCCACAGCGCGCCCCGTCGACGCCACAGCGTCACCGAACCGATCGCCACCAGCGCTGCCACCGCCGGTGCGAGCGCGACGGTGTAGTACGCGTGGAAGATGCCCGCCATGAAGCTGAACGTCAGCCCGGTGACGAGCAGCCACAACCCCCACACGAGGAACGACGCACGCTGGGTGTCGACGCGAGGCGCCCTGCCGCGCAGCGCGAGACCGGCGACCAGCAGGATCAGCGCGGCCGGGATCAGCCAGGCGATCTGACCGCCCTGAGCCGACTCGAACATGCGCGTGATGCCGGTGCTGCCCCACATACCGCCACCGCCGCCGGGGCCACCTGCGGGGAAGCCGCCGTCCGCCATGGCCTCGCCGGCACCTCCCAACGCCGCAGTGGCGTCACCGCGACCGCCGCCGGGCGTGACGCTGCCGGTCTCCTCACCGTTCAACCGGCCGAGACCGTTGTAGCCCAGCGTGAGTTCGAGGATCGAGTTGTTCTGCGAACCACCGATCCAGGGCCGCGACGAGGCCGGCCACAGTTCGACGATCAGCAGCCACCAGCCCGCGGAGACGATCATCGCGCCGAGCGCCGCGAAGCACTGGGCGAGGCGTTTGCCGAACTTCGGCGGTCCCGCGACGAGATAGGTCAGAGCGAGCGGCGGGACGACGAGCATCACCTGAAGCTGCTTGGTCAGGAATCCCAAACCGACGAACACGCCGGTCAGCACCATCCACCGGGTGCGTCCGTCCTCCACGGCCAGCAGCATCGCCCACACGGAGGCGATCATCAGCAGCACCAGCAGGGCGTCGGGGTTGTTGAACCGGAACATCAGCACCGCGATCGGCGTCAGCGCGAGCACGAGACCCGCGAGCAGACCGGCCGGGGCGCCGAACCACCGCTTCACCGTGGCGTACAGCAGGGCGACGGAACCGACGCCGAGCAGGGCCTGCGGTACCAGCATCGCCCACGAGCTGAGCCCGAAGATCCGGACCGACAGCGACATCAGCCACAGCGACATCGGCGGCTTGTCGACGGTGATGGAGTTGGCGGCGTCGGAGGATCCGAAGAAGAACGCCTTCCACGACTCCGAACCCGCCTGGACCGCGGCGGCGTAGAACGAGTTGGCCCAGCCGGAGGCGCCGAGCCCCCAGATGTACGCGACCGCAGTCCCGGCCAGCAGTGCGGCGAGCGCCCAGGGCTCCCACCGCCTCCGGGCCGGGGGTGGTTCGGCCGCGTCGACCTTCGGTTGTTCGAGGGTCGTCGTCATGCGTGAGCTCCTTCGGGGCGTGCGTTCCGGAACACCCAGCGAAGGGCTATGAAACGGCTGATGGTGGCAACGAGATTGGCGAGAACGAGGACGGCGAGTTCGACGTGCTTGGACACGTCCGGGGCCGCCGAGTGGAGGACGTACAGCGAACCGCTGGTGAGGAGCAGTCCGAAGGCGAACACGAGCAGGCCCTGCATCTGATGCCGGGCCGCGCCTTCGGATCCGCGGACACCGAACGTGAACGCGCGGTTCGCGGCCGTGTTGAGCACGGCGGTGACGAGCAGTGAGACGGCGTTGGCCCACTGCGCGCCCATGATCGGATGCAGGATCAGGTAGAGCAGCGCGTACGCGACGGTCGACGCGATGCCGATCACGGCGAACCGGGCCAGCTGCCCAACCATGCCGCGGGGAACTCCGGGCACCAGCGGCTCGCGCCCGAAGCTGTCGCGGAGGCTGCCGAGCGGCAGCGATCCGGTGGACAGGGCCCGGCCCACCCGCCACACCCCCTTGAGGTCGGCGACGGCGGTCGCGACGATGTCGACGCGACTGTCCGGGTCGTCCACCCAGTCGACGGGGACCTCGTGGATGCGCAGGCCTGCGCGTTCCGCGAGCACCAGCAGCTCGGTGTCGAAGAACCATCCGGTGTCCTCGACCAGCGGCAGCAGGCGCTGCGCCACGTCCGCCCGCATCGCCTTGAACCCGCACTGGGCGTCGGAGAACCGCGCGTGCAGGGCGCTGCGGAGGATGAGGTTGTAGCTGCGGGAGATGAACTCGCGCTTCGGGCCTCGGACCACCCGCGACGAGCGGGCGAGACGGGAGCCGATCGCGAGGTCCGAGTGCCCCGACAACAAGGGCGCGATGAGCGGCATCAGGGCGTTGAGGTCCGTCGACAGGTCGACATCCATGTACGCCACCACCTCGGCGTCGGAGGCACTCCACACCGCACGCAGAGCGCGGCCTCGCCCCTTCTCGTCGAGGTGGACGACGTGGACGCCGTCGATCTCGGCGGCCAGCCGGTGGGCCACGGTGAGGGTGGCGTCGACGCTGGCGTTGTCGGCGATGGTGATGCGGGCGGAGTAGGGAACGTTCTCGTCGAGGTGCCGCCGCAGCCGGCGCACGCAACGTTCGAGTCCGGCTTCCTCGTTGTAGACCGGCACGACAACGTCGAGCACGGGCGCGGTCTCGGAGGTTTCGGGGGTCTCGAGTCGTCCCATGGCGCCCGGTGCGCGGGAGAGGGAATTCGTCGTCATGCGTCCAAGATTCGTCCCGTACGCTCCGATGACTCTGGACGGAGGCTGGGAGTTTCCTGTGCGCTTCGCGCCCGTGAGTACTTATTAACCGCGGGAGGTTAATCCTGGATCCACCGATAGGGGCGGGTCGGGTGATGGGTTCGGTTGTGGCCGTTGATGGGCTGTCAGGGGTGTGGGTGATCGCCCGACCGATGTGTCGGGTTGTTCCACTGGGTCTTTCGGGTCGGGGCCGGGGGTGGCCGGGCGGATTAGGTGACCTGGGGTCTTCGATGTCGGGTGTGGGTGAAGAGTTGGTTCCATTCGGATTCCCAGGGCCAGCGCCGCGGCAGGTGCAGGGTGAGGCGGCGGGCCGAGGACGCGATCCGCGCCGGGACCGAGATCAGGGTCCGGCGGATGGTGGCGGTCGTCGCCTTGGCCAGGCGGGCCCCGGTGAGGGTGGCGGCGGCGCGGGTGAGATTGAACGCCATCACCGCAAGCACCAGCCAGGCACTGTTGGCGGCGAACCGCCCCGACGGCAGGTGCGCGAGCGCGGAGTTCTTCAGGTCGGCGTGGACCTGCTCGATGATCGCGTGCCCGCGGTGGATCTTGTCCGCGGCCACGGTGTCCAGGACGGCGGGGTCGGTGGTGGTGAAGAACGCGTGGAACCGCCAGGCGTCGAACAACGTGCCCTGACCATCGGTGTGTTCCCGCAGGTCGGGGATGCGGCGCACCACCAACCGGCCCGGTGTCCGCTCGGAGGCGAGGCGGGTGAACGCGGTGAAGTCGATCTCGGCGACCTCGGCGCGGGAGATCCACCGGCCGGCCTGTTCGTCGTAGACGGCGTCGGTGTATTCGATCGGGGTCCACGCATCCTCGTCGATGGCGGCGATCGCCGCCTTCACCGTCGCGGTCATCCGCACCGTGACCGAGACGTCGGCGCCGGAGCGCAGTGCCGCGGACACGGTCGGGTGCCCGTAGAAGGCCGAGTCGGCCCGCACCAGCACAGACCCCGGTGACAGCTGCGGGCGCAGGCGGCCGAGTGTGGCGAGGGCGTCGCTGACCATCCGGGATGCCCCGCGTGGGGATCCGCAGCCGCCGCGGCGCAGGCGTTGGCCGACGATCACCGGTGCCCGCCCGTCGGTGGTGGCGGTGGCGATCAGCGCGTTCAACCCCCGGACCCCCGTATATCCGTAGCCCGAACCCTGCTTGGCGTGCCCGTGCACCTCGACGATGGTGTCGTCGAGGTCGACGAGGATCCGCCCACCTGATTCGGGCCCACCGACCAGCGGTGTTCGTTCGGCCAGGCCTTGCAGGAATCGGGCGGCGACGGCGTCGAGTTGGCGGACGTGCCCGAAGGAGAACGTCCGCAGGAAGGAGCCCAGCGTCGACGGGGCGTACGGGCGGTCGAATACCGTGGGCATGGCGCCGTGCCGCAGCAGCGCCATGTCGTCGATGCTGTCGGCGCCGGCGACCATGCCCGCTACCAGTGCGGTCACCTTCCGGCCCGCGTGTGCGCCCTTGTCGGTGGGCAGCGTCAGATGCTCGTCTGCCAGGTCATCGAGGCCGCAGTCCTGAGCCAACCCCAGGACCGGGACCAGTCCGGCCGCGGCGAGGAGATTGCGGTCGTCGAACGCCGAGGCCGTCACCGGGTGGGTGTGGGATAGTTGCACCCTAGAGATGCCCTTCGTGTCGATCGAACTGGTTCTGTGAGAAGTCCAATTCTTTCAGCACGCAAGGGCATCTCGCCGTTTCGACTCACCTACCCCGACACCACATCGGTGGATCCAGGTTAATAAGTACTCACGGGGGGGCGAAGCCGCATAATGGCGGCCATGGGATCTGTATTCAGCGCCATCATCAACGGAGATCTGCCCGGACGTTTCGTGTGGGAGGACGAGGACGTCGTCGCGTTCCTCACCATCGCCCCCGTCACGCAGGGCCATGCCCTCGTCGTACCCCGCAAGGAGGTGGACCAGTGGCAGGACGTCGACGGTGAGATCTGGACGAAGGTCATGGACGTCGCCCGCACGATCGGGCAGGCCGTCCGCCCCGCGTTCGACGCGCCGCGCGCGGGTCTGCTGATCGCGGGCCTCGAGGTGCCGCACCTGCACGTGCACGTGTTCCCGGCCTACGACCTCGGTGATTTCAACATCAGCAACGCCGAGCAGAACCCGTCCCAGGAATCGCTCGACGAGGCGCAGGCGAAGCTCAAGGCAGCGCTGCGCGAACTCGGCCACGCGGACAACGTCCCCGACTGACGGTCAGCTCGACCGCGGCAGTTCCACCCGGAACGTCGCACCCTCGCCGGGCCGGCTGTCGACGGTCACCGACCCGCGGTGGGCGGCGACCAGGGCCGCCACGATCGACAGGCCCAGGCCGCTGCCGCCGCTCTCCCGGGTGCGGGAGGCGTCGGTGCGGTAGAACCTCTCGAACACCCGGGCCGCGTCCTCCTCACTGAGTCCCGGTCCGGTGTCGGCCACCTCGAGCACGACGCTGCGTTCGGTGGTGCTCAGCCGCACCGTCACGTCCGCGGTGGCGGGGGTGTGTTTGACGGCGTTGGCGAGCAGGTTGCCGAGGACCTGCCGCAGCCGGGCCTCGTCACCGATCACCTCCGGTGTCCCGGGACCGGGACGGACGTCGAGCGCGATGGACCGGTCGGGGGCGACGGCGCGTGCGCCGTGCACGGCGTCCGACGCCACCGACAGCAGGTCGACGGGCCTGGTCTCGAGGGGACGCTGGGCGTCGAGCCGGGCGAGCATCAGGAGATCCTCGACGAGGAGCCCCATCCGCGACGCCTCGCCTTCGATGCGACTCATCAGGGTTTCCGTGTCGGTCATCGCGCCTTGTCGATACAGCTCGGCGAAACCGCGGATCGTGGTGAGCGGGGTGCGCAGTTCGTGGCTCGCGTCGGCGACGAATCGCCGCATCTTCTCCTCGGAGCGGCGCGCCGATTCCTCCGACGCCTCGGTGGCGGCGAACGCGTGCTGGATCTGGGCGAGCATTCCGTTGAGCGCAACGGACAGTCGACCGATCTCGGTACGATCGTCCCGTTCCGGAACACGCCGGTGCAGGTCGCCCGAGGCGATCGCCGCGGCGGTCTCCTCCACTTCCACGAGGGGGCGCAGACTGCGCCGGACCACGAAGTACGCGACCACTCCGAGCGCGATCAGCACGACCACGCCGATGATGAGTTGCAGGACGATCAGCCGATTCACCGTTTCGTCGTTCTCGGTGAGCGTCATCGCGACGGTGGTCTCGGTTCCGTCCGGCGCGGTGGTCGTCAGCACCCGCCACCGCACGTCGGAGTTGTCGGTGGAACCGACCGTCTCGGGCCCGGACGCGGGGTCCTCGGGCAGTGCGGGAGAAACGGATTCGTCGTTGATCTCGCGCAGCACCGTTCCGTTCGCCAGTGTCGTGCGGACGTAGAACGGGCTCGGCGGGCGGCCGGGGTTCGGTTCGTCCGGCGGCGGCAGGGGGCGCGACTTGCCGGGCTTCGCCCACCCCTGCGCCGCGTCGTGCAACTGGTGATCGACGCGGTTGGTCAGCGAATTCTCGAGCGCCGACGTCACCGCGACACCGGATGCGAGGAGCCCGAGCGCCGAGAGAAGCAGCACGGCGCCGACGAGGGTGATGCGCAGCGGCATCGCGCGAATCCACCGTCGCGCAGGACTGTTCGAGATAGCGGCGACCGCCTCGGCCGGCTCCCGAGGAGCCGCGGGCGCGGTCATCGCCGCGGTTCTCGCATCACGTAGCCGACCCCGCGGAGGGTGTGGATCAACGGAGTCTCGCCCGTGTCGACCTTCCGACGAAGGTAGGACACGTACGACTCGACCACCCCGACCTCACCGCCGAAGTCGTAGTTCCAGACGTGGTCGAGGATCCGCGGCTTGCTCAGCACGGTGCCTGCGTTGACCATGAAGTACCGCAGCAGAGTGAACTCCGTCGGCGAGAGCGACACCAGGTCGCCCGCCTTCCAGACCTCCCGCGTGTCGTCGTCGAGTTCGATGTCGGCGAACTTGATGCGGGCGGACTGCTCCTCCACCGACACCTTGCCGGCCCGCCGCAGGATGACGCGCAGCCGCGTCACCACTTCTTCGAGGCTGAACGGCTTGGTGACGTAGTCGTCCGCGCCGAGGGTGAGGCCGCTGATCTTGTCCTCCACCGCGTCCTTCGCGGTGAGGAACAGCACCGGAGCGTCCATACCGTCGGCACGCAGCCGCTTGAGCAGCCCGAATCCGTCCATTCCCGGCATCATGACGTCGAGGATGACGGCGTCGGGCCGGAACGTGCGGGCCGTGTCGAGTCCCTCGGCCCCAGTCGGCGCCGTCGCCACCTCGAATCCCTGAAATCGCAGACTCACGGAGAGCAACTCGAGGATGTTCGGTTCGTCGTCGACGACGAGGACGCGGGCTTCGACAGGCTTCTCATTCACGGAACCCATCATCACTCGTGACGCTGGATCGTCGCTGTAGGTTTCCTGGGAGATTCCTGTGAGCCGGTACCGCCGGCCCGTGCGGGTGGGATTCCGCTCGTCAGTTCACCACGATGTTGAGGTTGAGTACTACCCCGCCGAACGTCAGGATCGTGTTGGCCAAGCCGAGTGTGACGCCGCTGTTGAGTGCCCCGAGCAGTCCGAGCATCATGACCTCCATCGTCGCCCCTGGGAAGGGGTGGTTGCGCGCTGTCCGTGCGCGTTGCGGATGACACTAGGTCAACTCCGGAGAATTAGCGGCGACACACGCGAGCAATTTCCCTGAATAAAATTACCCATTCTTCTTCGTCGAAAAAGGGGCGAAATTCTCGGCGCATGAGCAAGGATGGGAAAGTTGCGCTCCGCGGGCCGGCGCCTCCGGGCGTCGCATACGTGACAACCCCGCTGTCGAGCCGACAGCGGGGTTGCGGGAGTGGAGTTGTCTTGACAGGCAGTAAGTTCAGGCGACGACGTTCAGGTTGAGCACCACTCCACCGAACGTTCCGATCGTGTTGGCGAGTCCGAGGGTGAATGCGCTGTTGATTGCGGCGAGCAGTCCGAGCATCATGATGTGCCTCGTTATCTTCCGTGGTATATGCACAGAATTCACTGTTTCGCTCGACAATAAATGAGGCGACATCGATCTGCGAGATATTCGGCGCATTCGCGCCCCGTGCGCGCCGGAGGAGTGTGTGTACTCGCTCACCACTCACGGGCGCGGAGCGCCCCGTTGGGTACCGTGGAAATCGTCGACACGACATCCGGACGAGCGCACCGTACCCGGCCAGCGACAAGACGGTGCCCGGAGGTTTGTCATGGCGTGGATCGTGCTTGTGCTGTCGGGAATCCTGGAGGCCGTCTGGGCCACCGCCCTCGGCCGGTCGGAAGGCTTCACCAAACTCGGACCCAGCGTCGTCTTCGGCGTCGCGTTGATTCTCAGCATGGCGGGTCTGGCGTTCGCGATGCGCAGTCTCCCCATCGGAACGTCGTACGCGGTCTGGGTCGGCATCGGCGCAGCCCTCACGGTCGGGTTCGCGATGGTGACCGGCGCCGAAAGTTCCTCGCTGGTGAAGATCCTCCTGATCCTGGGCATCGTGGGATGCGTCGTCGGACTGAAGGTTCTGCACTGACCGGATCGTGACACTCGATGCTTGTGTGTCGCGGGTTACAGTAATTCCATGAACCTGGTGTCGTTGATGACCCTCCCGGTGCGCGTCGGTCTTGCGGCGGCCGATGTCGGTCTCGGAATCGCCGAAGCCAGCCTGGTGACCGTCCGGACGGCGGTCGCCGGGACCGGCGTGGTCACGGGGATGAGCACCCAGGGCAGCCCGTTGCAGGTGATCAGCCAGCTGTCGTCGCTCGCGGCCAACGACCGGCCGCTCGGGCAGGCCCTCCAGCCGGGGGGTCCGCTCGACCGCCTGCTCGCTCCGGGTGGTCCCGTCGACCGTCTCACCTCGGAGGGCGGCACCCTCGAACGGCTGCTCGAGCCGGGCGGCCCGCTCGAGCGGGTTCTCGCCAAGGACGGCCCGCTCGACCGGGTGCTCGCCGAGGACGGCACCCTGGAACGGCTTCTCGCGAAGGACGGTCTGCTGGACCGTCTCACCGCCGAGCAGGGACCGCTCGAACGGCTGACCGCGCAGGATGGCGCCGTCGAGCGGCTCACGGCGCCGGGTGGACTCGTGGACCGGGCGCTCGCCGAGAACGGCATCCTCGAGACCCTGCTGTCGGAGGGTGGCGCGTTCGAACGTCTCATCGCCGAGGGCGGCCCACTCGACCAGATCGTCGCGCTGTCCGAGACGTTGACGGCGCTGGCGCCAAACCTCGAGCGGATGAGCGCCAGCATCGACCTGCTGCAGGAAACGGTGGGGATTCTCAGTGCCGCGGTCGGGCCGCTCGGCGATCTCGCCGGCAAGTTGCCGGGCCGCTGGCTCAAGGGCAAGGGCGACCGCCCGGGCGTCGACTACACACTCGGGCCCGCCTGATCCCTTGACCTGAACGTAACTCGAGGTTTTACGGTCGGGTCATGACTCGCATCGAAGGCCTCGGACCCGTCGGCATCTCACTGAACATCACACCGGACGAGACGTATCTCGATGAGGCGGCCCGGCTGGAATCCCTCGGCTATTCGGCGATCTGGTTGCGGGGCGGTCAGATCGACAGCCTGGACCGGATCACGGCTGTCGTCCGGGCGACGGACTCGATACCTGTCGCGACCGGCATCATCCCGGTCGACGTGTACGAGTCGGAGGCCGTCGCACAGCTCCATGCGGATCTACAGACCACGGCGCCGGACCGGTTCGTCGTCGGACTGGGCGGCCCGCAGGTCCCCCGGCCGCTCCGGGGGTTGAACGAGTATCTCGACAAACTCGACCGGTCCGCTCCGCCGGTGCCGGCGGAGCGACGGATTCTGGCCGCGCTGGGCCCGCGCAAGCTGGAACTCGCGCGGGACAGGGCCGCGGGGGCCATCCTGCTCCTCGTCACCCCCGACTACACCGCCGAGGCGCGGCGCATCCTCGGTCCGGACGCCACGCTCGTCGTCTCGCTGATGACGGTCCTCGGCACCGACGCCGCGCGTGCCCGCGACACCGCCCGCGTACCGCTCCGTTTCCTGTCCGGGGTGGGCGGCTACGCCACGAATTTCGTGCGGATGGGTTTCGGCGCCGACGACATCGCGGGGCTGAGCGACCGGCTCGTCGACGACCTGGTCGCCTGGGGCGACGCGGACGCGATCGTCGCGCGGGTCCACAGCCACCTCGCGGCCGGCGCCGATCACGTCGTCGTGAGCGAACTGGGTGAGGAGCCGGACGAGGTGGCCCGGCAGCTCGCGAGACTACTGCCGCTTCGCGCATAGGACCGACCGGCCGACAGCAGCCGACCGATGCCTCTGGTATGTATTTCGCATGACACGAACCATCGTTGCGCTGTTGATCCCTGCTGCCCTGCTGCTCGGGGCGTGCAGTTCCGAATCGGCCACCACCGAGGCCGAGTCCCCGGCGAGCGCAACGACCGAGGCCACCGAGGCGTCCTCCGCGGACCTGCCTGCAGTCGCTGACCTGTGCAAAGGCCTGCTCCAGTACGCGAACGGCGCGGAGGCTCGCGCGCAGCAGAGCGGCGAGACGTTCGACCGCACGAAGGCCCTCGACGACCTCTTCACCCAGTCGGCCGAGACGCCGGAGTGGAAGGACGCTCCGCAGGACCGCAAGGACCAGATGATCCAGGCCTACGACGCCGCCAAGACCGGGGCCTGCTGACCCGGCTTCGCAATCGAGGACCCGAACTGTCCTCAATCCTTCGTAGCGTGCTCGATATGACCGACACGACGAAGACCATCCGTCCGTTCCGCATCGACATCGCGCAGGAGCAACTCGACGATCTCGCCGATCGCCTCGCGCGCACCCGGCTCGGCACACCTCTCCCCGGTGACGACTGGGCGAGCGGTGTGCCCACGTCCTACCTGGTCGAACTCGTCACGTACTGGCGCGACGAGTTCGACTGGCGGGCTCAGGAGAAGTCGCTCAACACCATCCCGCAGTTCGTGACCGAGATCGACGGGCAGAACATCCACTTCCTCCACGCGCGCTCGCCCGAACCGGACGCGCTGCCCCTCGTCCTCACCCATGGCTGGCCGGGTTCGTTCGTTGAGTTCCTCGACGTGATCGGACCCCTCACCGACCCCGCGGCGCACGGGGGCGACCCCGCCGACGCGTTCCACGTGGTCGTGCCGTCGCTTCCCGGATTCGGATTCTCCGGACCGGTCCGCAAACCGGGCTGGGACACCAGCCGTATCGCTACCGCGTGGGCAGAGCTGATGAGCCGGCTCGGCTACCACCGCTACGGGGTCCAGGGCGGGGACATCGGTGCGGCCGTCTCCCCCGAGGTCGCCCGCATCGCCCGGGACGCGGTGGTCGGGGTGCATCTCAACGGCAACGTCGGAGTTCCGTTCCACGAGCTGGACGAGGCGGAGCGGTCCAGCCTGTCACCGTTGGAACAGGACCGCCTGGACCGGGTGTCCCGGTTCATGTCCGAGGAGTTCGGCTACATCTCCATCCAGTCCACGAGACCCGCGACTCTCGGTGCCGCGCTTGCCGATTCGCCAGTGGGTCAGCTCGCGTGGATCGTCGACAAGTTCCGCGAATGGACGTATCCCCGGGAGGCGCTCCCCCACGACGTCGTCGGCATCGACCGACTTCTCACCAATGTCATGCTGTACTGGCTCTCCGACACCGCGTCGTCGTCCGCGTATGTCGGCTACGCGCAGGAATCGTCCTGGGGCGCCGAAAAATCCGCGTCCGGGATCCCGACCGCGGTCATCGTCTTCGCTCACGACGTCGGCATCCGCCGCTACGCCGAACAGGAACACGCGATCACGCGATGGACCGACGTCGAGGACCGTGGCGGTCACTTCGCCGCACTCGAAGAGCCCGAGACGCTGACCGCGGACATCCGGGAATTCTTCGCCGGACTCCGCTGAGCGGGACACGACGAAGCGCCGGCCCCGAGCAGCGGGACCGGCGAGTTCGTCGATGGTATTGCGTCAGTTGCCGATACCGGCAACCTCCTGGGCGATACCGGCGAGCCGCGTCTGGGCCGCGGAGACCACACCCTGACGGTCCTTGTGGGCTTCCTCGTAGGCGACGACGGTGCGCACGTCGGAGGGATCGGTCAGTTCCTTGACCGCGGCGACGGCCTGGGACACGTTGAGGTCGTCGTAGTCGGCGATCGGCAGTTCGTCTGCCTCCAGGACGCCGCCGGCGGTGCGTGCGGAATGAATCGCATCGGCGATTCCGTCGGCGCCTTCGTCGCGAGTGACCCGCTCGGCCGTTTCGAGGGCGGCATCACGCGAGGCGGCAAGCGTCTTCACCGCGACGTCGCCCGCGTGGGCGCCTCGCCCGAGCAACGCGCTCAGCATCGGCGGGGTGGTGCGGGCCGTGTCGAGAGCACGGTCGATGCCGCGCGCGGACCACGAGACGGGGACGTTGATCAGCCGGATCGTGGCACCGGTCGCCGCCTGGAACGGGGTGCGTCGCAATGCCGCCGGTCCGCCGAGCGCCTCCTCCGCGAGCACCGTGGTCAACCAGTCGACGGTCGCCGCGTGCGCGGTGACCAGTCGATCGGCCAACCGGACGACGTCCTGCTTCCCGGCCGTGGTCGCGAGGGCCTTCACGTACCGCGCCCGGTCGAGCAGCTGGTGCTCGAGGACGAGGTCGCCGAGCAGAGCCTCGTCGAACGGCTGCGCCTGTTCCGCCATCGCCTTCAGCGCCGCTGCGAGCCGGCCGAGCAGCGGGCCGACGATCTCCGGCACTCCTCCGAGATCGCGGATGGCGCGTTCGATCGCCGCTGCGCGGAGGCGTCCGTTCTCGGCGTTCTCGGTCAGTTCTCGGCGCACGGCCTCGGTGCGCGCCTGCGCGACGCGGGTTTCGGCGACCTGGATTTCGGTGTTGGTCAGATCGAGTACGGCGTGCAGCTGGGTGATGAGTGTGGGGACGGTGGTGAGGGTCATAGTGTGTCCTTCCGGTTCGTGGGGTGCGATCAGATCAGGCTGGAGATGAGATACGCAGCGAGGAGGACTCCGACCAGAACGGCCGCAGCGGTGACGGCCGCGAGGACCGCCGATCCGGTCACGGACATCGCGGGCACGGCGGCAACGAGCGCAGCGACGAGAGCGGTCCCGAGCGAGAAACGACGGTCGGGCTCGTCCTGCTGGTTCTTCGCGTGCCGGGGCGCGTGCGTGCGGAGTGCATTGTGGGCAAGGGTCATGGTTCGATTTCCCGTCTGGAGTCGAATGCGGACCAGAGTCGGGGCGTACACGAGAGGGCATTCGCCGGACGACGCTGTCGGCGCCTTCGTGCAGGGCCCGGGTTTCGCGATTTACAGCGGTAGTGCGCTGACGACATCGACTGCACGGGCGGTGTCTCGTTCGGCCATTGCTTGTTCTCTCCCTGCCACAACGTCACATGCTCGTACGTGTGCGGCTCGTTCGGGTCGTCAACTTATCTGCTCTGGCGGATACAGATTTCATCTTATCTACTCGGCAGTAAAGGTCAACCCGTTGAAGCATGTGAATCGGCCGACGCGGGGATTACGCGTGCTGAAACCACCAGGACCAGCGCGGATGACACACCCACGGGATCCCGTTTCCCGAGAAGACCGGAGGCGGACGCCGGCCTGACGGTCACTCTCCGGCCGAGCCGCGCTCCGATCCTTCCAACCGGGACGCCAGATCCGCATTCTCGGATTCGAGCGCGAGAATGCGCTGAATGCCCGGGACGTTCACTCCGTCCTCCATGAGCTGGGCAATGCGCGCCAACCTGACCAGATCGTCTTCGCTGTATCTGCGGGTGCCGCCACTGGTCCGGGCCGGGGTCAGCAATCCGCGGCGCTCGTACAGCCGCAGAGTCTGCGGGCCGATGCCCGTCAACTCCGACGTCACCGCAATTCCGTAGACCCCGCGACATGAGCGGGGTAGGGCGTCGATGGTCACAACAGGCTCCCTTCTGCTTAAGGAACACCTGATATTAACAAACGAATGAAACGAATCTATAACGAGGGATATAGATTTTGCATATTCCGCCCATCATGACGGCTCGGCCGTGGCGAGGACCAGGACCGGGTGACGTAATCTCGGGTCCGAACCGAACACGAACCGCGGCCGCCCCGGCAGGGTTCGTGGAGGTGTCGTGGCCGCGAGTGCCACGGCCTCAGCGCCAGAGACGAGAAGACGGTGCCCCGCACTCAGGAACACGCTGATCGTTACCGCGACGCCCTCACTGCGCTCGCCGCGGCCACCCAGCGACCGGCAAATGTCGTCAACACCGGTACGGGCTACGCGATCCGGGTCGACTTCGAGTACAACCGCTACCTTCTCGCATCCAACGCGGCCGACGGACTGACCGACGCCGCCGAGGACACGTCCGAATGGCGAGTCCGCCTGTACCAGGGCGCCGCCGACGGCACTTCCGACGAACTGCTGGCCGCCGCCGAGCACGCATGGCTCGTCGACGCGTTCGACCTGGCGTTCGCCGACATCCGGGCCGAGGGCAAATGGCAGACGGCCGACGCATCGTTCGACGAATTCAACCCCACCAACGACCAGTCTGCGAGCTGAGCCGGTCAGCGCCGCTCAGGCGCGACCCGGGACCTCGGACTGCACGAGCAGCTCCAGCTCGGCGTTGCGCGCCGCGAGGATCGCGTTCTCGGCTTCGAGCTGAAGGATCTGACCGATTCCGATCAGATTGACACCGGCCGCGACGAGTTCGGTGATTTTCTGGAGGCGGGCGACATCCTCCTCGCTGTACCGGCGTGTTCCACCGCCCGTGCGAGTCGGTGTGATCAACCCTCGCCGCTCGTACAAGCGCAGCGTCTGCGGCCCGATACCCGTCAGCTCCGACGTTACCGAGATCCCGTACACACCCCGCTGCGAACGAAGGGGCACATGAGAGGACGTCACCGGATCTCCCTTCTTCTCAGGGCGCATCAATCTTAGCAAGGCCCGGACGACACAATGTGCCGCAGGGGGTACAGGTTCGCTTCGTTATGCATGCACTGCCGTCCCGCAGTCCGGTCGCACGGATCTCGGCGGCCCGGAGGGCCACACGGCCTCGCCTGATGTCTTCCTGGTCCAGTTCCCCGTCCGATGATCGCCCCTCGAGCAGCAATCTTGCCGATTCCGCTTGAACTTCCTGCGCTAGGACTGTAGAACAAATCTATATTCTTCAACGCAGATAAGTTCTCACCACGAGGTGGGCACCAAGGAGAACAGATGACCACACACGACCCGCAGAACGCTCCCCACGACGGAGAAGTCCTCGTTCTCGGCGCAGGCAGCGGCGGAGCGATCGCCGGCGGCCTGATCGCCACGCTGGCGCTCAGCGCGCTCACTCTCCTTTCGTCCCTGCCGACCTGACGGCCGGCCCGGCCACCTTTTCCACCCCGACCCTTCGCACCCGACAGGACACAGCGCTCATGCCCGCGAGCTCCACATCCCACGCTTCCGCCACCACTACTGCCTCGCGAGGCGGAGCAACGATGAGCACCGAGGAAATCAAGGCCCGGATCGAGGCGATGTTCGCCGACGAGGCCACCGATACCTCCCCCGCACTCGTCGAATAGCGACGCCATTGCCGATGCCGGCAGGTCAGAGAAGGGCAGAGCCATGAATGTGTCCACCCAGCTCGTCGCACCATCCTGCGAAATCCGTCGCATCCCCTCGCGGACGACGCCGACGCATCGCACGATGCCTGCGCCGGATGTCGCAGCGGAAGACCGCCGGGCGGAACGCCCGGAGGCCGGGCGCCGCGAGCGCGACCAGTACCGTGACGTACCCGCGCAGTGCGCGGCCATCGGCAGGCTCTCCGCCTCCGACCCCCGCCGCGAAGTGTTGCGGCAGCGGCTGATCGAACGTTGCCTGCCGCTCGCCGAACACATCGCCCGGCGTTTCCACGGTCGTGGCGAACCACTCGACGACCTGATTCAGGTCGCCCGCCTCGGTCTGGTCAAGGCCGTCGACCGCTTCGACGCCCGCTGCGGAGCGAACTTCGTGTCCTACGCCGTGCCGACCATCACCGGCGAAGTGCGCAGGCACTTCCGCGACACGGGCTGGGCCATGCGCGTCCCGCGCAGCATGCAGGAACTGCACCTCTCCCTCACCAACGCGACGACCGAACTGACCACCACACTCGGACGCGCCCCGACGGCGAGCGAACTGGCCGAGGCCGTCGGGATCGACAAGGACGAAGTCGTGCAGGGGCTCCGGGTCGCCGACGCGTACAGCACCCTCTCCACCGATTTCCCGCTCGGCGAGAACGAACGACCACTGTCGGAGACGATCGGCGACGTCGACCCGGCCCTCGCCCACGTCGAGGACCATGTGGTCCTCGCCCCCCTGCTGGAATCGCTTCCCCACCTTGAACGCACCGTGCTGGTCCTGCGCTTCTTCGGCAACATGACCCAGTCGCAGATCGCCGCTCGGGTGGGTGTCTCGCAGATGCAGGTGTCCCGGCTCCTGTCCAAGACCCTGACGGACCTGCGCGGGAAACTCGCCGACGCCGGGGGTCAGATGCTCTCGTAAGCGGCCAGGAAGTCCTCCCACGTCCGCTTGCCCGTCGCTGCGACGTCGAGGGACAGATTCGCGCCGTTTCGGTAGGCACGGCCGGCCTTTCCCGGCATCCGGACCGGCATCATCAGCCGACGCCGTTCGGTCGCCTGCAGGTATCCGCGCATCAGATCGGCCATTCCGTAGACGGTCGGCCCGGGCAGGTCGGGAACCAGGCCGGCCGGGGCGCCGAGCGTCAGTTCCACCAGACGCGCCGCGACCTCCCCCGAGTCGACCGGCTGGAAACGCAATCCGCCCGGGACCGGGATCACCGGCAGTTTCACCATCTTCTGCAGCATGGCCAGCACCAGGTCGTGGAACTGGGCCGCGCGCAGCGTCGTCCACGGCACACCCGAGTCGGCCACCGCGCGTTCCGCGGCCAGCTTGGATCCGAACCAGCCGAGCGGAACTCCGTCGGCGCCGATCACCGAGATGTACACCAGGTGCTGCACCCCGGCGCGCGAGGCGGCCTCCACCAGGTTCCGCGTCGCCACCTCGTCCCCCTTGGGGCCGCCCGCCAGGTGCAGAACGGTCTCGACCCCCTCCAGTGCAGGCTCTATTCCCTTGCCCTCGAACAAGTCACCGGTCACGTACTCGACGCCGTCGCCGGGCTCGCGGCCGTGCCGGCTGAGAACGCGCACGTCCCGTCCCGTCGCCCGCAGCAGTGGGACGACCTGACGTCCCAGCGTGCCCGTACCGCCGGTGATCAGAATGGGTGATGTCATGATCTCTCCAGATTCGTTGGGTGCGGGACTCGGTTTCCCGGTCTCGACAGCTGGTTTTCGTTGGATCTACTGCTAGGACACGCGGCGAGGAAGGAATGTGACACGGTGGACGACCGCGATCGGCTGACGGAGCGTTTCGAGGAACACCGCTCCCGGCTGCGGGCTGTCGCGTACCGGATGCTGGGCTCGGTGAGCGAGGCCGACGACGCCGTCCAGGAGGCGTGGCTGCGCATGAGCCGCGCCGACACCGGCGACGTGGACAATCTCGAGGCCTGGCTGATCACCGTGGTGTCGCGGGTATGCCTGAACGTGCTGCGCTCACGCGAGCAGCGGCGCGAGGAACCTCTCGACGTGCAGGCACACGACCCGGTCGTCGGCCGCGAGGACGGTGGCGATCCCGAACACGAAGCGATGCTTGCCGACTCGGTCGGTCTGGCACTGCTCGTGGTGCTCGACACGCTGACCCCGGCCGAACGGCTCGCGTTCGTGCTGCACGACATGTTCGACGTGCCCTTCGACGACGTCGCACCCATCGTGGGTCGCTCCTCCACTGCGGTGCGGCAACTCGCCAGCCGGGCCCGGCGACGGGTCAAGGGAGCCTCGCCTGCCCCGGACACGGCGGATCTGGACCGCCGGCGCCGCGTCGTCGACGCCTATCTGGCCGCCACCCGCGGCGGCGACTTCGACGCTCTGGTCGCCCTGCTCGATCCGGACGTGGTGCTCCGGGCCGATCCGGCTGTCGGCCCCACCCCGGCACCTCTCGTGATCCGGGGTTCCCGTGTCGTGGCCAAGGGCGCGCTCGCCTCCTCGGAACGGGCCCGGTTCACTCAGATCGCCCTGGTGAACGGGGCGGTCGGACTCGTGATGGCTCTCCACGGACGGCTGCACCTGGTGCTGGCGTTCACGATCGAGGACGGCAGGATCACCGAGATCGACGTCATCGCAGAACCCGATCGCGTCGGCCGACTCGATCTCGCGGTCCTCGGTGACTGAAGGGACCCCGGTCACCCTTACCGGGTGATGCCCCTGCGCGCCCCGACCCGCAGCATGGAGGTTGCCGACACTGCGCGGAGAGGGGCGCGAACGTGACCACTGCCTCGGACGACGATGCCCCACCTCAGAGCGCGGCCGCGCCGTCGCCGTTCCCGCCGATCGCCGACTACGCCTTCCTCTCGAACTGCCACACCGGGGCGCTGATCGCACCGGACGGTTCCGTCGACTGGCTGTGCGTGCCCCGGTTCGACTCGCCCAGCGTGTTCGGTTCCCTCCTCGACCGCGAGGCGGGGATGTTCCGGATCGGCCCGTTCGGGCTCAATGTTCCGGCGTCCCGGCAGTACGAGCCGGGAAGCAACACCATTTCGGTGGTGTGGAACACGCCGACCGGTTGGGTGACCGTGCGCAGCGCGCTGACGATGGGTCCGAGCCGCGGCGAGGACACCGTCACTCCCCACACACGACCGCCTGCAGACGAGGACGCCGATCACATGCTGGTCCGCACGGTCACCTGCCTCGACGGCAGCGTGGAGGTGGAGTTGGTGTGCGAGCCCGTGTTCGACTACGGACGCACACCGGCGGAGTGGGTTCTCGTGGACGGCGATCGGCACACCGCCGACGCGAGCGGCGCGGGTCGGACCCTGCGCCTGCGGACGGACATGGCGCTCGGCATCGAGGGTGGGCGGATTCGCGCCCGCCACGTGCTCGAGAAAGGTGAAACCCTGTACTGCGCGCTGTCGTGGGCTGCGGGACTCGCCGCGCCGGAAACGACGGAAGAGGCTGTTGCGCAACTCGATGCAACCTCGGCGTTCTGGCGGCGCTGGTTCAGCCACGCACGTTTCCCCGATCACCGGTGGCGGGAGGCGATCCAGCGGTCCGCCCTGACCATCAAGGGACTCACGTACATGCCGACCGGCGCCACCGTCGCGGCCCTCACGACGTCCCTGCCGGAAACCCCGGGTGGCGAACGCAATTGGGATTACCGGTACACGTGGATGCGGGACTCCACGTTCACACTGCAGGCGCTGCACTACCTGAATCTGGACTGGGAGGCCGACGAGTTCATGCAGTTCGTCGCCGACCTCGAGTCGAACGGCGATGGTGCACTACAGATCATGTACGGAATCGACGGCACCCGCGACCTGACGGAGTCGACCCGCGACGACCTGTCCGGCTACGCGGGGGCGCGCCCGGTGCGCATCGGCAACGGGGCGTTCGACCAGCGGCAGAACGACGTGTTCGGCGCAGTCCTCGACTCGATCCTGTTGCACACGGTGCGCAGCAAGCGGCTCCCCCGCCGGCTGTGGCCGCTCGTGCAGCAGCAGGCGACGTGCGCGTCCGCGGTGTGGCGCAACCCCGATCAGGGGATCTGGGAGGCCCGGGGCGCACCGCAGCACTATGTGTCGTCGAAGTTGATGTGCTGGGTGGCACTGGACCGGGCGTCGAAGATTGCGGGCATCCGCGGCGATCGCTCGGCCGGGGAAACCTGGCGTGCCACAGCCGAAGAGATCCGCGCGGACATCCTCGAGCACGGGGTGAAGAACGGGGTGCTGCGCCAGCACTACGACACCGAGGCGCTGGACGCGTCGACCCTGCTCGCCGCGGTGTTCGGATTCCTGCCTCGCGGGGACGAACGCCTGCGCGCCACCGTCGACGCCATCGCCAACGATCTCACCGAGGACGGATTCGTCCTTCGCTACCGCACCGGTGAAACCGACGACGGGTTGTCGGGCAAGGAAGGTAGCTTCCTGATCTGCTCGTTCTGGCTGGTGTCGGCACTGACCGTGGTCGAACAGGTGCAGGAGGCAACCGATTTGATGGAGCGGTTGCTCAGCGTGTCCTCGCCCCTGGGGTTGTACGCCGAAGAGTTCGACACGAGCACCGGCCGCCATCTCGGCAATTTCCCACAGGCGTTCTCCCACCTCGCGCTGATCGAGGCCGCGGGTCGCATCATCCTCCACGAGCGGATGCGGGAACTGATGTGAGCCCGGACGGGATCCGACGTCCCGTCACCGTAGGCTGAGATCGTGTCCCGAGCAGAGTCGAATCGGACGTACAGCGGCCAACCGGTTGCCGAACGTCGCGTGGCCCGCCGGGCACGGTTCCTCGACTCCGCCCTGTCGGTCTTCGCGGAGAAGACGTACGCCCGCAGTTCGATCAGCGACATCTGCGCCCGGGCCGGACTGTCGCGTCGCCAGTTCTACGAGGAGTTCGACAGCCGCGAGGACATCCTCCTGGCGCTCTACGACACGATTCAGGACGAGGCCCGGGACGCGGTCCTGGCCGCGAACGACCGGGCGCCCTCGCGGGATCCGCGGACCGTCGCAGGCACCGTCATGACGGCGTACATCGAATCGGTCGGCACGGACGAACGGCGGGCCAGGATCATCTTCGTGGAGGTGGTCGGGGCGGGCCCCCGGGTCGAGCAGTACCGACTCGAGCGCCGCACGCAGTGGGCGCGACTCTTCGAGACCGTCACCCGCACGATCGACGGCGGCGTCGTCGACCCGCCCGAGCGGTTCGCGATGGTGTCGATCGCCTTCATCGGGGCAGTCAACGACCTCGCCCACCACTGGAGCACCGCCTCCCCCCGACCGTCTGCGTCGGTCCTGGTGGACATCCTGAGCACGATGCTCATCGCGCTGGTCACCGATCAGACCTGAGCCGAACTTACTCGCGAGTATTGCGATACCCGTCACACCTGATCTAGGGTCTGCCTCAAAGTGAGACATAGGTGTCTCACTTCGGCCCGGGGAGGACCACATGATCGGATCGAGAGCGCTTCGACGGCGAATGCTGCTGGTGGGAGCGATGGCGGTGGGCGCACAGCTCGCCGTCGCCCCGCCGTCGGTCGGGGGTCCCGTCGACGGCGGAACGTCCGTGGACGTGCAGCCGGCACCTACCGTTCCCGCCTGGCCGGAGGCCGACCGGGATTTCTACGAACCACCGGCCGACGTGGTCGCGGCGGCCGAGCCGGGCGAGGTCATCGCCGCCCGCGAAGTCCACCTGGCGAACCTGTCGGTGCTTCCGGTGAACGTCGACGCGTGGCAGCTGTCCTACCGCTCCACCAACTCGCGGGACGAGCCGATCCCCGCCGTCGCGACGGTGGTCAAACCGAGGGGCACGATCGACGGCGTCCGCAATCTGCTCTCGCTCCAGCCGGCGGAGGACTCCCTCGGCAAGTACTGCGCCGCCTCGTACGCACTACAGCAGTGGTCCGTGCCCGCGCCGCTGACCGGTCAGATCGTCGCGCCGCTGCAGTTCCTCGAGGCGCAGGCCGCCCTCGCCCAGGGATGGGCCGTCGTGATGCCGGATCACCAGGGCCCGAACGCCGCGTATGCGGCCGGGCCCCTCGCCGGCCGCATCACCCTGGACGGGATCCGGGCTGCGGAGAACTTCGCCCCACTGGGGCTGTCGGGCCGGCAGACTCCGGTCGGGTTGATGGGCTACTCCGGAGGCGCGATCGCGACGGGTCACGCCGCGGAACTCCACTCGAGCTATGCGCCGGACCTGAACATCGTCGGCGCGGCCGAAGGCGGCATCCCCGCCGACCTCGGCGCCCTCGTCGATCTCGCGGACAACAACCTGGGTGCGGGAATCGTGCTGGGCGGCGTGTTCGGCGTGAGCCGTGACTATCCCGAACTCGCCGAGTATCTCGACACGCACCTGAATCCACTCGGCAAGCAACTCCTGGCCGCCAAGGGCAATCTCTGTGTCAGCTATCAGGCAGCACTCCTGCCGTTCGCGAACCTGAGGGGCCTGTTCGACAGCCCCGGCGGCGACCCGCTGCGCGATCCGGTGGTCGAATCGGTCCTCGACCGGACGAAGATGGGTCATCGGGTCCCGGACGTGCCGATGTTCATGTACCAGGCGAACCCGGACTGGCTGGTACCGGTCGGGCCCGTCGACGCACTCGTCGACACCTACTGCCAGGATCCGAACGCCCGGGTGACGTACACCCGCGACCACGCCAGCGAGCACCTGTCCCTCGAACCGGTCGCGGCGGCGAGTGCACTGCTGTGGCTGCGGGACCGGTTCGACGGGGTGCCCGCCGACGCCGGATGCACCACCCGCGACGTGGGATCGATGGCCCTCGACCAGGCGACGTGGCCGGTGTGGTCGTCGATCGTCGGTGACACGATCGCGAGTCTGCTCGGTCAGCCGATCGGTACGTGAGGGCGCGGGTTCAGAGGCCGCCGACACCGGCGAGCAGTTTGCGCGCCCCCTCGTGGAGGCGGTCCCGGACGGTGGCGACGCTGGTCTGCATCGTGTCCGCCACCTCGTCGCAGGACATTCCCCGGTAATACACGAGGGCCAGTGTCTCCCTTTCGAGGGCGGGCAACGATTCCACTGCATCCAGTACCGCCGACCTGCACGAATTCACTTGCATGCACTCATCGTCAATCACCGGCGGGGTCGGAAACAGGGACCCCAGGGTGACGAACCGCCCACCCCGGGGTGACCGTGCGGCAAAGACAGAGGGCCACCTTCCGGGGGAAGGTGGCCCTCTGTGTGCGGAGGCGATTCCGCGGTGGAGCCTCCTGTCAGGATTGAACTGACGACCGCTCGCTTACAAGGCGAGTGCTCTACCACTGAGCTAAGGAGGCGGACACGCGCGCCCATCATATCCATTGCAGGAACGTCGGCTACTTCCGCCCACATTGGATAGCGTTGGAGCCATGAGTACCTCGGAGATCGCCACCGTCCTCGCTTGGCACGACGCCCTCAACTCCGGCGACATCGACACTCTGCTGTCGCTGTCGAGCGACGACATCGAGATGGGTGGCCCGAAAGGCGCGACTCAGGGCCTGGCGGCGCTGCGGGAATGGGCGTCTACCGCGGGCATCACGCTGATTCCGCAGCGAATGTATTACTACGACGGCGTGCTGGTGGTCGAACAGCAGGCCACGTGGGCGGACCCCGCGGAGACGCGTATCCTGGCCTCTGCATTCCGTGTCGTCCACGATCAGGTCATCTCCACGTTCCGCCACGAGACACTCGAGTCTGCACTCTCCGCTACCGATTTGACCGAGAAAGATCTTGTCTCCGACACGTAGTATGGCCAAGCTCACAGAATCCCTCCAACGGCTCACAGGCGACCGTCGCGCAACGGTCGATGCGGTCACCGCTGCACCCACACCGCTGCAGCCGATCGACCTCACCGACGACGCGGTGGTCGCCGAAGTACTCGACCTCGCCGTGAGAGTCGGTGAAGTGCTCCTTGCGTCGGGCACCGGTGCGATGGACACCGCCGAGCAGGTGCAGTTCATCGCCGCCACGTACGGCCTCGCCCAGTGCGATGTGGATGTCACGTACAACTCCATCGTGCTGTCCGCGTACCGCGGGCCGACCCTCCCGCCGGCGAGCACGATGCGGATAGTGCACTACCGCTCGATGGACTTCACCCGTCTCGCGGCCGTGGACCGGCTCACGCGGCGGATCCGCCGTGAGGCCGTGACCCCCAGCGAGGCGCACGAGGCCCTGACCGCGGTCACCACGGCGCCGCACCCGTACAACCGCTGGATCGCCACGCTCGCCTGGGCGTCCATGGCCGCGTCGGTCTCCGTGTTGATGGGCGGTGGGGTGCTGGTCGCATCGGTCGCCTTCCTGACGACGATGGTGATCTACCGGGTCAACCGGGTCCTCAACCGCATCGGCCTGCCGTTCTTCTTCCAGCAGGTGGCGGGCGGTCTGGTGGCGGCGACCCCGGCGGCGACGCTCTACACGTTCCAGGATCAGCTGGGTGTCGAGATCAGACCCTCGCAGATCATTTCTGCCGGTGTGGTGGTGCTGCTGTCCGGGTTGTCGCTGGTCGGTTCCGTGCAGGACGCCATCACGGGGGCACCGATCACGGCGGCGGCGCGATTCTTCGAAGTGGTCATGATGACCGGCGGCATCATCGCCGGTGTGGCCATCTCGTTGCGTCTGACCGGCGTGCTGGGTTCGACGCTGCCGCCCGTCAACGTCGAGATCACGGAACTCGTGCAGCTACCGGTGCTGGTGATGTCGGGCGCTTTCGCGTCGATGTTCTATGCATTGGCCTGTTACGCCGAGCAGCGCGCCCTCACGGCCGCGTGGTTCGGCGGCGCGGCCGGCGCCCTGGTCTACATGGTGGCGCACCAGTTCGGCATCGGCCCCATCATCGGTTCGGCGCTCGCGGCCACAGTGGTCGGTTTCGCCGGTGGTCTGATGGCCCGCCGCGCGCTCACGCCGCCGCTGGTCGTCGTGGTGGCGGGTATCACGCCACTGCTGCCGGGCCTGTCTCTGTACCGGGGTCTCTACGCCCTGCTCAACAACGAAGTGGTGATCGGACTGAGCTCGCTGCTGGCGGCGTTCGGTATCGGTTGCGCGCTCGCGGCGGGCGTCACGCTAGGCGAATGGATCGCCCGGACCCTGCGGAGGCCGCGCATCCTGCGTCGCACAGACGACATCCGCCGCCCAGTCTTCAAGACGAGGCGGCGGAAGGCGGTCGAAACACACACACAGAAAGCGGCGTGAGGCAGTTTCAGGTGACGGCCTCTCGGCCGTCTGCCGGGTACGACCGCCGGTGTCTCACCGGACGGTCGTCCCGGCACGTCGTCGCCGACACGCGGCGACGGGGAGGTCAGCTCTTGTCGACGCTGTGCCGTCCGCCCGACTTCTCGTCGGCCTCCATGGCCTCACGCAGGCTCTTCGGCCGCATGTCGGTCCAGTTCTTCTCCACGTACTCGAGGCATGCGGCCCGGCTTTCCTCGCCGAAAACCACGCGCCAGCCTGCCGGCACCTCAGAGAACGTGGGCCACAGTGAGTGCTGGTCCTCATCGTTCACCAGCACGTAGAAGCGGCCTTCTTCGTCATCGAATGGATTGGTGCTCATCTCGCCTCGCTTGTCGCATACGTGTCCTGTGCGTTCACACTAGCAAGCGCGCCGTTACGGCCACGCCTTGTTACGACAGATGTAACGATATCTCCCGCCCGCACGGCAACGTTCGACAGGAGCGACGACGTGATTCCGTGCGTTTTCTCCGTGCCGCCCTGCAGATAGATTCCCGCTGTGACGTCCGGTGAAACCGCCAATCTGTAATCTCGGCCCACTTCACGTGGCGGGTGGGTTTTCGGCGCGAGATCGCCGAGCAGAGGCTCGAGGGGTGCGGGAGTGAAGCCGGTGGCCAGAATCAGTGCGTCGCAGGCGAGAGTGTCGGTGAGGCCGTCGACACCGCTGCGGACAGCCACCTCGATTCCGTCCGAAGTCTCGTCGACGGCAATGATCTCCGACGCGCGGCGCATGAACAGGCGGCGACGCCCCCGTACGCGTTCCTGGTATTCGGTCGCGTAGAGCTCGTTGATGAGCTCGATGTCGACCACCGAATAGTTAGTACTCCTATGGACATCCAGCAATCGCAGTCGCTCCGCCTCCGGGGCGCCGTGCAGATCGTCTACCGCCTCCGGATCGAAGATGCGGTTGGCGTACGGGCTGTCGTCGGCCGGGCTGTAGCCGTAACGCGAGAAGACGCTGTGGACTTCGGCTTCGGGGTAGTTTCCGTGCAGGTACTGCACGATCTCGGCGGCGCTCTGGCCTGCCCCGAGGACGACGAATCGATGGTGGACCGGGGCCGGCATCTCGCCGAGCCGGAACAAGAACTGGTGATTGTGGAAGCACCGCGCAGAGGGGTTGGCCCACTCGGGGATTCGTTCCCGCAGACCGGCGCCCATCACGACGTTGCGCGCGATCACCGTGCTGCCGTCGGCGGTGCGGACCTCGAAACGGTCGATCACCCCGTCGTCGCCGCGGATTCCGCGTACGGTCTCCACTGCGGTGCCGTATCGCACGTCGGCGTCCACTCGGCGTGCCGCCCACTGCAGGTAGTCGTGGAACTCGTGACGCGTCGGGAAGAAGGTCTGGTGATTGACGAAGTCGACGAGGCGACCCTGATCGAAGAGGTAATTGAAGAAGGTGAATGCGCTACGCGGATTCCGGAACGTCACCAGGTCCTTCGGAAACGCGATCTGCATCGTCGCGCCGTCGAGAAGCATCCCGGGATGCCACCCGAATCGATCCTGCTTCTCGAAGAACTGCGCGCTGATCCGCTCACGCGGGGGGCACTCCGCATTGTGTTCCTCGATGGCAATGGCCAGGGCGAGGTTAGCGGGACCGAATCCGACACCCACGACATCTCGCACTGGGAGATCTGTACCGACCGTTTCCGGCGATTCACTCATAGCTCGTTGTCCGTCCTCGACGCCGCGCCGCACCCGACCCAGCCGCCGTCTGCCTTCCGAAAAGATAGTGAAGCCTATCCTTATTTCCAGCACAGTACCAAGTACTTCCGGCCCTCGCGGCGGCGAACTCCGCCCCGGAACTGCGATCTAGATCACTCTTGATCATCGGGATCCTTCCGCCCATGCGGTGACCAGCGACGACAACTCCGACGCCCAGCCACGAACCTTCTCGGCGTCCAGCACATCCGAGGAGAACGAGAAATATGCGTGGACGGGCCCGTCACCGATCGGCTCGTAGAAGCTCAGCGTCAGGTCCGAATCCGGAACACCCACCGGCACCGGCATCACGCCGCCCAGCGCGTCGAGATGACCGAGCCTGGCCTGCTCGTGATGAACGAGCATGATCTGCGGACGGAGCACCGGCGTCTCACCGACCGCCTCCACGACGTCGGCGAACGCCACGTCCTGGTTGTCCAGCGCGTCGAGATTCGCGGTGCGGATACGCCGCAGCAACTCCACGGGATCGGGATCACCGCTCGTATCCGTTCGCAACAGAACGATATTGAAGAAGCAGCCGACCAGCGCGTCCAGCGCCTCCTCCGTGCGACCCGCGACGAGTGACCCCAGCGGAATGTCCGTGCCGGCGCCGTGTCGTGTCAGCACGGTGGCGAGTGCAGCCTGCAACACCATGAACAGGCTGGTGCCCGTGTCGCTCGCGAACTTCTCGACCGCACCGTGGAGATCTGCGTCGATCTCGACCGGGACGATCTCCGCCGTCCGCGGTCCGCGAACCGCCGGGGCGGGCAGTGCGAGCCGGGACGGCATGCCGTCCAGCGTCTCCCGCCAGTAGTCGAGCTGACGCGACCGACGGCTGTCCGGGTCCTCGGGATCGCCGACGAGTGCCTGCGACCACACGACGTAGTCGGCGTATCCGACGGGCAGCGGTTCCCACGCGGGTTCCTCGCCGTGCGACCGGGCGGCGTATGCGCCCATCAGATCGCCGAGCAACGGCACCACGGACCACTCGTCGACGGCGATGTAGTGCATCGCGAGAAGCAACGCCTGGGTGCCGTCGGCGCCGGTCACGAGATGCACGCGCAGCGGTGCGTGCTCGGTGAGATCGACGGGTTCCTGCGCCAATTCGAAGACCGTGCGGTGCACGTCTCCGTCCCCGACGTCGACGAGTTCGAGGGCGGGCCGCACCGCTTCCTGCGCGACGACGGTGTCCCCGGCCTCCACGTACACGGTCCGCAGCGGCTCGTGCCGGGACGTGACGTCGTCGAGGGCCTGCGCCAGGATCTCGGGGTCGACGGTGTCGCGAAGCTGCAGCGACAGTGCGTGACTGGCTCGCGACTCGGCGCCTGCCGCCCGGAACTGCTTCCAGAACCGGCGTTGCGGCCCGGACAGCGGCAGCGCCTCCGGCCTCGGGTCCGCCGCCGTCAGGACCGGCCTGCCCGTGGACGAGGCCCCCGCGACGATCGCGGCGAGTTCGGCCACCGTGGAATTGTCGAACACGTCCCGGATGCCGATGTCGACGGCGAACCGCCCACGGATCCGTCCCACCAACCGCATCGACGCCATGGAGTTGCCACCCAGGTCGAAGAAGTTGTCGTGGATGCCCACCGACGGCAGGTGCAGGATGTCGGCGAACACGGCCGCGATCTCCTTCTGCTCCGGCGTCTGCGGCGTGCCGTCCCCGGTCAGGGCCGACCAGTCCGGCAGCGGAAGCGCCTTGCGGTCGAGTTTGCCGTTGGGTGTCAACGGGAGATCGCCGTCCAGCACGACCACGAGAGTCGGCACCATGTAGTCGGGCAACCGCGTGGCGGCGTGATCCCGCACCGCCTGCGGATCGATCCGCCCGGCTCCGTGACCGTCGGCCGGTGTCACATAGCCCACCAGCCGGACGATGTCGCCGGACCGGTCGGCGACGACCGCCGACTGTTTCACCGCCGGATGGCTTCCGAGTGCCGCGATGATCTCGCCGAGTTCGATGCGGAATCCACGGATCTTCACCTGGTCGTCGACGCGTCCGAGGAAGTCGATGTTGCCGTCGGCCCGCCAGCGCGCCCGGTCGCCGGTCCGGTACATCCGGGTGCCCGCTTCGCCGAAGGGGCTGGGCACGAACCGGGCCGACGTGAGGTCGGGCCGGCCGAGGTATCCGCGGGCCAGTCCGCGTCCCGCGATGTACAACTCGCCCGCCACGCCCGGCGGCACCGGTTGCAGGCGGTCGTCGAGGACGTACGCCTGCTCGTTCGGATCGGGGATACCGATCGGCACAGCCGAGTTCCATCCGGGTTGTGCCTGCCACAACGTGTTGTTGACGGTGGCCTCGGTGAGACCGTACGCGGCCAGCAGGTTGAGGCGTTCCGCCCAGCGTCCGATCAGTTCCGGCGGCACGGTCTCGGTGCCCACCAGCACGGTGCATCCCTCCGGGACGTCGCATCCCGACGGCAGCGCCGCCAGCAGGGACGGCGGAATGATCGCGTGCGTGACGTCGTGTGCGGCCATGAAATCGGTGAGTTCCGGTCCGGCGACGCGGGACTCGTCGGGCACGATGACCAGGCGGGAGCCCGTGCACAGTGCCATCGACAACTCGAAGACCGCGACGTCGAATCCGATCGACGCGAACTGCATCACCACCGAACCCGGCACGAGCTTCATCCGCTGTTCGGCGGTGGCGACGAGGCTGGGTATCCCGTCGTGAGTGAGGATCGCACCCTTGGGTTTTCCGGTGGAGCCCGACGTGTAGATGACGTACGCAGCGTGGTCCAGGCCCTGCGGGGGCTGCGGCACCTGCAGGGCGGGCCCGGTCTCGAGTTCCGTGACGACGGACTCGTCGTCGAGGAGAACGCGAGCGAGACCGTCGACGTCCGCGATGCGCGGGCTCTCCCCCACCGTGGTCACCAGCACCCGCGCGGCGGAGTCGGCGAGCATGTAGGAGATGCGGTCGGACGGGTGGGTCAGGTCGAGCGGAAGGTACGCCGCCCCGAGCTTCAGCACCCCGAGCACGGTCGCGACCATCTGCGCCGATCTCGGGACAGCCAGTCCCACAACGTCTTCGACGGAGACCCCGCGACGATGCAGCAAGGCCGCGATCCGGTCGGCGCGAACACTCAGTTCCGCGTACGTCACCACACCGTCGGCATCGACGACGGCCACGGCGCCGGGGGTCGCCGCCACGTGGCGCGCGAACGCCTCGGAGAACGTCTCCTCCGCCACCGGCTGTGACGTGTCGTTGAAACCGCACACCACCAGTTCGTGTTCCTCGCCGAGGAACACGTCGAGGTCGCCGACCGCGCGACCCGAGTCGGACGCCAGAGCATCGAGCACCACGACCTGTCTGCGCGCGATGTCTTCCGCGGTGGCCCGGTCGAACAGGTCCGAACCGTATTCGAGACGCAGTTCCACGCGGTCGTCGTCGAGGTACTCGGTGAAGTTGAACACCAGGTCGAACTTGGCCGTGCGTTCCTCGAACGCCACCGGGGTGAGGGCCGACCCGGGCGCGAGCGCCGAATCGGACGTCCGGCTGTGGTAGCCGACCATCACCTGGAACAGGGGGTTCCGGGCCAGGGTGCGCGCCGGATTCACCTTCTCCACGACGGTTTCGAACGGGACGTCCGCATGGGAGAAGGCCGCCAGGTCGGTGTCGCGGACCCGTGCCAGCAACTGGTCGAACGTGGGGTTGCCCGACACGTCCGTCCGCAGCACCACGGTGTTGACGAAGAATCCGACCAGGTCGTCGAGACCCTGTTCGCTGCGGCCGGCGACCGGCGCTCCGATGGGCAGGTCGTCGCCCGCACCGAGGCGGTGCAGCAACGCCGCCGACGCCGCGTGCAGCACCATGAACATGCTGGTGCCCGACGTCCGGGCGAGCGAACGCAGGGCCCGTGTCGTCGCGGCGTCGAGCGTCGTCTCGATCGCGCCGCCTGCGAAGCTCGGCCGCGCCGGACGGGTGCGATCGGTGGGGAGCACCAACTCCTCCGGCGCACCGTCGAGAGTCTTCGCCCAGTAGTCGAGTTGGCGGCTGACGAGGCTGGACGGGTCCTGCGGGTCACCCAGGACGTCGCGCTGCCACAGCGTGTAGTCGGCGTATTGCACGTCGAGCGGCTCCCACGCCGGCGCCGAGCCCTGCGCGCGAGCGGCGTACGCCGTCATCAGGTCCCGCAGGAACGGGCGGTCCGACCATTCGTCGGTGGCGATGTGGTGCAGCACGATGGCCAGCACCTGCTGGTCCGCGACCCGGATGAGGCTCGCGCGCACCGGGATCTCCGTGGTCAGGTCGAACGGGCAGCCGACGGTCTCGGTGACGAGCCGCACCAGATCCGCCTCGGTGCCGTCCATCACCGCGACGTCGGGGCGAGCGTCGTCCAGGATCACCTGCACCGGTTCGCCGTCGTGCTCCCCGAACACGGTTCGCAGCGATTCGTGCCGCGACACGACGTCGGTCAGCGCCTCCTCGAACAACCCGGGGTCGAGTGCACCGTGCAGGCGCAGGACGATCGGGAAGTTGTAGGCAGCCGACGAACCCTCCATCTGCTGCAGCAGCCACAGCCGTTGCTGCGCAGCGGAGAGCGGCAGATGCTCGGGCCGCGGCCGGGCCACCAGCACCGGGCGTGTCGAACCGGTGTCGTCGCCGATCCGGGCGGCGAGTTCGGCGACCGTCGGCGCCTCGAACAGGTCGCGCATGGTGAGGTCGGTGTCGAGCGCCGCCCGTGCCCGGCTGATCAGCCTGGTGGCCAGCAGCGAGTGCCCGCCGAGGTCGAAGAAGTCGTCGTCGACGCCGGGGGCGGGGACGCCGAGGATCTCGCCGAACAACGCGGACAGCACCCGTTCGGTGTCGGTGCGGGGTTCGGTCCGCGCGCCGCCACTGCGCCCGAGCGCGTCGTCCGCCGACGGCAGCGCCTTGACGTCGAGTTTGCCGTTGACCGTCATCGGCAGGCTGTCGACCTCGATGACCGCGGCGGGCACCATGTAGTCCGGCAACGTTGCGCGCAGCGCCCGTGAGTACTTGTTAACGTCCCGCGGTTGACAAGTACTCACGGGTACGGCGTAGCCGACGAGCCGCTTGAAACCACCCGGGCCCGAATCGACGACGACGGCCGCCTGGCGCACGTCGTCCAGAGCTTCGAGCGCGGACGCGATTTCGCCGAGTTCCACCCGGTGACCGCGGATCTTCACCTGATCGTCCGTGCGGCCGAGGAAGTCGAGGTTACCGTCTCCGCGGCGGCGCACGAGATCGCCCGTCCGATACATACGTACGGCTTCCTGGTACGGGTCGGCGACGAACCGCTCCGCCGTCAGCGCGAACCGGTCGAGGTAGCCGCGTGCCAACCCGACCCCGGAGATGTACAGCTCACCGGAAACGCCGTCCGGAACGGGACGCAACCAGGGGTCCAGCACATACGCGGACGTGTTCCAGATCGGGGTGCCGACGGTGGGTGTCGCGCTGTCGGCGGTGCCGGCGCCGAGGGTGTTGATCGTGTATTCGGTGGGACCGTACAGGTTGTACCCGCAGGTTCCGTTCGTGTCGCGCAACCGGTTCCACACCGAATCCGACACTGCCTCGCCGCCGAGGAGCACCAGCGGCGGCCGGTGCCGCCCGGGACCGTCGTCGAGCAGACCCTCCTCGATCAGGTGCTGCGCGTACGTCGGCGTCACGTTCACGACGTCGATCGCATGCGTGTCGCAGTAGGCCACGAGCGCCTCGGCGTCGCGCCGCAGGTTCTCGTCGCAGATGTGGACCTCGTGGCCTTCGACCAGCCACAGCAGTTCCTCCCACGACATGTCGAACGCGAACGACACGGTGTGCGCGATGCGCAGTCGCCGACCGCCCGCCGCGGTCACGACGGGTTCGAAGATCGCCTCGCGATGGTTGAACTGCATGTTGGTCAGGCCGCGGTACGGGGTGACGACGCCCTTCGGCTTGCCCGTGGACCCGGACGTGTAGATGACGTACGCCGGATGGTCCAGGCGCCCGGGCATTCCGGGCGCGAATCCGCCGAGTTCGGCCCCCGACAACGGTCCGGACGCGACCGCGCCGAAGTCCAGGGTGTCGACGGCCAGCGTGTCGACCGCCGCTGCGGCGAGCGTTCCGGCGACGTCCGACGTGGTGACCAGGACCGTCGGACTTGCGTCGTCGAGCATCGCGACCAGACGCTCGGCGGGGTGGTCCAGCTCGAGCGGCAGATATGCGGATCCGGTGCGCAGCACGGCGAACAGCGCGACCACCATCTCCACCGACCGCGGCAGTGCGAGTGCGACGATCCGCTCCGGGCCCGCGCCGTGGCCGAGCAGGAGCCGGGCCATCCGGTTCACATCCGCGTCGAGTTCGGCGTAGCTCACGGTGCGGTCCCCGAACACCAGGGCCGTCTCTTCGGGTCGGCCGCGGGCCGCGTCGGCGAACAGGTCCGCGATGGTCGCGTCGGGCAGGACCTTTGGCTCGACCGGCACGGGCGTTGCGGCACCGGCGATTGCGCCGACCACACCCGACAGGTCGGTGGACCATTTCTCGAGCACGGTCAGGTACCGGGACAGCATGCGTTCGACCCGCGACTCCGAGATCTTCTCGGGGTGGAACTCGAACTTCACCTTCACGCTCGCGCCCGGCGTCACGACGACCGTGACCGGGTAGTGCGTGTGATCGATGCTGTCGCCGCCACTGATGTCGTGCGCCGCATTGAGCGCCGACACCTGCTTCTCGTCGACGAAGTTCTGCAGCACGTACAGCACGTCGAACAGCTGCCGGTGCTCGGATACCCGCTGGATGGAGGCGAGCCCGAGGTAGTCGTACGGGGTCAGCGCCAACCGCTCCGACTGGATTCGCCGGAGCAGGTCGGTGACGGTCTCGTCGGCGCGCAGCGTCGTCCGGACGGGGACGGTGTTGAGGAACATTCCCGCCACCGCGTCGATGCCCGGGACCTCCGGTGGGCGTCCGGCCACGGTGGTGCCGAACACGAGGTCCCGGCGTCCGGTCTCGATTCCGAGGACGACGGCCAGCGCGGCGTTCAGCACCGCGTTGAACGTGACACCGGCACCGCGTGCGCCGGCCCGGAGTCGTTCGCTCAGTTCCTCGGACAGCACGGCGTCCCGGCGCTGCGGAGGCTGCGGCTCCCCCGAAACCGTCGCTGCGAGCAGCGTGGGCTCGTCGAGCCCGCCGAGAGCGTGGGTCCACGCAGATTGCGCGGCGTCCGCGTCCCGGGTGGCCAGCCACCGCAGGTAGTCCTCGAAAGATCCTTCCGGGGCGGCGAATCCGGAGTCGTCGCCACCCGATTCGTAGAGGGCGAGCAGCTGGCTGACGACGAGGCCGTTGGACCATCCGTCCCACAGCAGGAACTGCCGGTTGATCACCAGTCGGTCGTGGGCGTCGTCGAGCCGCAACACCATTGCCCGCCACAGCGGCGGGGAGGTGAGGTCGAACGGTGTCAGCCGGTCCTGCGCGGTCAGCTGTTCGGCGTAGGACGCGCGTTCGGGCTCGTCGAGTTCCCGGAGGTCGAACTCGACGATGGGCACGTCCAGCCCGGCGCCGAAGAACTGCACCGGCGCGGGCAGGCCTGCGCTGACGAATCCCGCTCGCAGCGTGGGGTTGCGTCGCTGCAGGGTGCGCAGCGCGGCGGCGAGCCTGTCGGTGTCGAGGCGGTGCGCGAAGTCGAGTGAGAACTGCGCCGTGTAGATGTCGGCGCCGGAGTCGAACCCGGCCTGGAAGTACAGACCCTCCTGCAGCGGCGACAGCGGCAGCACCGCGTCCACCCCACTCGGGCTCGCCTCGACGATCCGGTCGATCTCCTCCTGTGTCAGCGTGACGAGGGGAAGGTCGGACGGCGTGAGCATCGCCGGTCCGTCGTGTTCTCCTGCGGCGTCGGCCAGCTCACGAAGTGCGGCCACCCAGCCGTCGCTCAACGCGATGACGTCGGCCTCGCTCAGGTCGGCCTCCGACCAGGCGAAGACTGCCTGCAGTTCGGTGCCCCGCTCGGACTCCTCGCACAGGGCGTTGATCACCAGCCGGTAGGGGCCACCGAGATCGGCATCGGGATCGGTTGCCAGCGAGTCGGATTCGACCGCGGGCGTCCAGGCCCCGGGCACCGCGTGCGGCATGCGGCCCAGGTAGTTGAACAGCACCTGCGATTCCGCCCGGGCCGCGAGAAGACCCGCGGTGCGCGCGTTGACGTAACGCAGCATGCCGTAGCCGATGCCGCCGTCGCGGGCGCCGCGCAGCTGCTCCTTGACGTCCTTGAGCGTCTCGAGCGCGCCCGTGCGGCTGCGCAACCGGACGGGGGTGACGTTGGTGATCCAGCCGACGGTACGGGACAGGTCCACGCCCTCGGCGAGTTCTTCGCGGCCGTGCCGCTCGAGGTCCACCAGCAGGTCGTTCTCGCGGCCACGGCCCGCGAGCCATCGGTCGGCCGACAGCCGCAGCGCCGCGAGCAGCACATCGGTGACGTCGGCGCCGGCCACGGCGGGAACGCGGGTCAGCAGCGCCGTCGTGAGTTGCGGGTCCAGCAGTACCGTCCGCCGTGCGCCGCTGCTCACCACCGCGTGCCCGTCGGTGCCGGGCACCAGATCGGCACCGGGTTCGGTGACGCGCACCCAGTGGTCGAGTTCGGCGAGCCGGGCGGGGTCCTGCGCCTGCTCGGTGACGATGCGGGCAAACCCGCGCAGCGACGTGGGCACCGGGTCGAGCGCCGCGTCCTGGCCGCTGTCGGCCGCCACCCACGCCATGGCCAGATCCTCGATCAGCGTCCGCCACGACACCCCGTCGATCACCAGATGGTGCGCGACGAGGAGGAGCCTGCCCAGCTCCTGCGGGCCGGCGTCGAACCACACCGCCGACAGCATGGTGCCGTCGTCGGGGTCGAGCCGGTCGGTCGCGGCGTCGGATTCTGCTGCCACCGTCTCGCGGAGCGCCACGGCGTCGAGTCCGGTGACGTCGACACGACGCAGTTCCAGGTCTGCGGATTCGGTGATCTCGAGCGACCACACGCCCTGGGCGTGCCGGGTCAGCTTCTGCCGCAGGCCGTCGTGGTGACCGATCACCGAGTGCAGGGCGGCCGTCAGGACGGTGGCGCTGGTGCCCGCCGGTGTGTGGAGCAGAACGGCCTGGTTGAAACGGTTCTTACCGCCACTCCATTCGGACAGCCGATGGACCACCGGTAGGGGCGACAGGTTGCCGGTGCCCGACTCCTCCACGCGCGCGGCCGGCGCGACGACGGTGGCCGCGACAAGCCGGGCGAGCGCGGCCGGCGTCCGCTGTTCGAAGATCTGCCGCGGGGTGACGGTGATTCCCTCCCGGCGAGCGAGATTGACCAGGCGGATGGCGAGGATGCTGTCGCCGCCGAGCGCGAAGAAGTCGTCGTCCACCCCGACGGCCCCGAGACCGAGGACCTCGGCGTAGTGGCCGGCCAGGACCGCTGCCGGTCCGCTGTCCACGGCCGGCGCGGACGTCGCCTGCCCCGAACTCGTGTGCGCGGAGAAGTCCGGCGCGGGAAGAGCTTTGCGGTCCAGCTTCCCGCTGGGGCCGAGCGGGAACTCGGTCACGGTCACGAACGCGACGGGCACCATGAACTCCGGCAGGGCCGCAGTCAGGCGCGCGCGGACGTCGTCGACATCGGCGTCCCCGACGATGTACCCGACCAGCTGTTGCTGACCGGGCCGGTCCGAGCGCACGACGGCGGCAGCCTGCCGCACTCCGGGGCAGGCGGCCATCTGGGCTTCGATCTCGCCCAGTTCGATGCGGAAGCCGCGCAACTTCACCTGATCGTCGATCCGGCCGAGGTATTCGACCGCTCCGTCTGCGTCGACCCGGGCGACGTCACCGGTGCGGTACATGCGGGACCCGGTGCGGGAGAACGGATCGGCGACGAAGCGCTCGGCGCTCAACCCGGGCCTGCCCAGGTAGCCGCGGGCAAGCTGTGGTCCCGACAGGTACAGCTCACCGGCAGCGCCCGTGGGCACCGGCTGCAGGTACCGATCGAGCACGTAGAGGCCGGTGTTGGACGTCGGCAGGCCGATCGGCACGGACGGCGCGGACGCGTCGATTCCCTGAACGGATGCGGCGTAGCTGACGTCGACCGACGCCTCGGTGGGGCCGTAGAGGTTGTCGAGTTCCACTCCCGGCAGGATGTCGGCGACGCGCCGGGCGGAGGCCACGGGAAGCGCCTCACCGCTGCACGAGATGATCCGGAGCCCGGTGCACCGGGCGGCGGCGGGCTCGGCGAGGAACACCTCGAGCATCGAGGGCACGAAATGCACACGCGTGATCGACTGCCGGATGATGACTTCGGCGAGGTACGCCGGGTCCTTGTGGCCGTCCGGCCGCGCCAGCACGAGGGTCGCCCCGGCGAGCAGCGGCCCGAAGAATTCCAGCACCGACACGTCGAAGCTGGACGGCGTCTTCTGGAAGATGTTGTCCGAAGGGGTGATCGGCCGGAACCGCTGCACCCACAGCAGACGGTTGACGATGCCGCCGTGCGGCACGACGACACCCTTGGGCCGTCCCGTCGAACCCGACGTGTAGATCACGTAGGCGGGGTGCTGCGGCGCGAGCGCGACACCGGTCAGCGGCTCGGGCGAGAACCGGTCGGCGTCCGACACCCGGACCTGCGGAACGCCGGACCCGGAGAACGGCACGGTGCCGTCGGTGAGAACGCAGACCGGTTCCGCGTCCTCCAGCATGTACGCCAGCCGGTCTGCGGGGTAACCGGTGTCAAGCGGAACGTAGGCGCCGCCCGCCTTCCCGACCGCGAGGAGCGCCACCATCAGGTCCAGCGAACGGGGCAGTGCCACCGCCACCTTCGACTCGGGTGCCACCCCGCGGTCGACGAGCAGCCGGGCCAGGCGGTTGGCGCGCGCGTGCAGCTCCGCGTAGGTGAGGTGCTCGTCCTCGAACACGACGGCCACCGCGTCGGGTGTCCGCTCCGCCTGCTCCTCGAGCAGTGCCGTCACCGTCGTCTCGGGGAACTCCACCTCGACGTCGCGCAGCGCCGCGTCGATCGGCTCACGCGACGTCAGCGCGACGGAAGACACGTTCTGGTCGACGTCCCGCGTCAGCTCCGCGAGATACGCCACCGTCGACTCCGCGAACCGGGTCGCGGTCGCCGCATCGATGCGGGCGGCGTCGTACTTCAGCTCGAGTGTCAGCGCGTCACCGGGCACGACGATCAGCGTCATCGGGTACGGCGGGTGCTCGTCGAACCGGATACCGGTCACCTGCACCGCACCGGTGGGATCCGCCACCGCGCCGTCGCCGAGCGGATAGTTCTCGAACACGACGAGCGTCTCGAACAGGTTCTGCGGTCCCGCTTCCCGGCGCACCTCGGGCAGGCCGAGGTACTGGTGGTCGAGCAGCGTCGCCTGCTCGTGCTGCCACCGGGCGAGGGCCTCGGCCACCGTGTCGGTGGGCCGGAACCGCAGCCGGGTGGGCACGGTGTTGATGAACAGGCCCACCATGGTCTCGATACCGGGCAGGTCACCGCCGCGGCCCGACACCGTCGAACCGAACACCACGTCCTCGCGGCCGGTGAGCCGGCCGAGGACCAGGCCCCACGTGCCGTGCACGAGTGTGCTGAGCGTCAATCCGCGGGCCCGGCCCACCGCGGAGAGCGCGACGGTGTCGTTCGACGGCAGTGTCACCCGGACACTGCGGATCCCGGACTCCCCCTTCGACGAGGGCTTCGGCAGTTCCACCGGCTCGGGGGCGTCGGCGAGCGCCTCCCGCCACACGGCGAGCGACGCCTGACGGTCGCGGGCTCCCAGCCACTCGAGGTAGCTCCGGTACGGGGTGGGCGTCGGCAGTGCCAGCGGCTGCCCCTCGACGCTGTAGAGGACCATCAATTCCCGCAACATCACCGGCACCGACCACCCGTCGGCGACGATGTGGTGAATCGACTGAAGCAGAAGGAACTTCCGGTTCTCCAGCCGGGTGAGCGTGTAGCGGAGCAGGGGTCCGCGGCCGAAGTCGAAACCCCGGGCCCGGTCCGCCGCCAGCACCTGTTCGACGCGTTGCTCAGGATCCGCGACGCCGGTGAGGTCGAGCACCTCCATGGGCACCTGGACGTTGTCGCCGACCACCTGCACGACCCGGCCGTCCGATACCGCCCGCACTCCGACGCGGAGGGCCGCGTGCCGGTCGACGACCGCCTGCAGCCCGCGGTGCAACGCGGCAGCGTCGACGGGACCGGTCAGTTCGATCACCTGCTGCACCACGTACGGGTCCGTGCCGGTGTCCTCGAACGCCGACTGGAAGTAGATGCCCTCCTGCAGCGGTGTCAACGGCAGCACGTCGACCGCACCCGCCAGCGCGTCCACATCCGGCTGCGTCAACGACACCAGCGGGAAGTCCGAAGGCGTGTGACCGCCGAGACGGTCGACTCCGGCCAGCACCCGCAGCACCGCGGTCCACTCGTCGGCGAGCGCCACGACGGCGTCACGATCGAGCACACCGGGCGCCCACGTCAACGTCGTACGCAGGACGGGGCCGTCGGCGCCGTCCTCCGCGATCACGTCGAACGCCAGCGCGTGCCCGAGCGGCATCCGCGGGTCGTCGGCACCGCCCATGGCGCGGGGCAGCCAGTCGACGCCCTCCGCGGACGTCACCCGCCCGAGGTAGTTGAACAGCACCTGCGGGGTCGGCGTGTGCGCGAGTGCCGGCTGCGGGACACCGAGGTAACGCAACGCGCCGTAGCCGAACCCGGAACCCGGGATGCGGCGCAACTGGTCCTTCACCGCCTTCAGCGCGTCGGCGAGCCCCGTCTCGCCGACCGCCGCACCGGGGTCGAGCACCACCGGGTAGACGGTGGTGAACCAGCCGACGGTCCGGGAGAGGTCGAGGGCGGGCCCGTCGCTGCGGCGCACGAGGCCTTCCTCGCGTCCGTGCCCCTCGAGGTCGAGGAGCACGGGGCCCGGCCCTCCGTCGCGCCACCTCTGCAGCGCCACCGCGACACCGGTGAGGAGCGCGTCGTTGACGTGGCCGTGGAACGCTGCGGGCACGGTGGAGAGCAGCGGCCGGGTGAACTCCGGAGGCAGTGTCACCGTGAGGGTTTCGGCGTCACCGGCGAGGTCGAGGGCCGGATCGAGCGCGCGCGAGCCGAGGAGCGGGTCTTCCGTGGTCGCCGCGTCCGCCCAGAAGGACAGTTCGTGGTCGAAGGCACCCGACCGCGTCTGCTCTTCGAGCAGCTCGGACCAGCGGCGCAGCGACGTCCCGACCGGAGCGAGTTCGGGGACGCCCCCGGCCGCCACGGCGGTGCCCGCGCGGGCGAGGTCTTCGAGGATGATCCGCCAGGACACCCCGTCGACCACCAGGTGGTGGCCGATCAGCAGCAACCGGCCGGGCCCGTCGGCTGCGGAGAAGAGGACGGCCTGCACCATCGTGCCCGCATCCGGGTCGAGCCTTCCGACGGCCGCCCGCGTCTCGATGTCGAGTTGCTGGGCGCTGCCGTCTAATTCGACCACCCGCAGGATTCCGTCGACCGCCGCCGGGGACGGCTCCGGCACGGACAGCGTCCAGCGGTCACCGCGGACGAGCGTCGCGCGCAGGGCGTCGTGCCGCTCGAGTACCGTGGCCAGGGCCGCCTTCGCGGCATGCCCGTCGAGAGCGGCCGGAGTCTGCACGAGCACCGACTGGTGGAACGCGGCGATCTCGCCGCCCCGCTCCGCGGTGCGGGCGAGGATCGGGGTGCTGCGGACGTCACCGATCGCGACGTCATCGGAGTCCACGGCGGCCCCGGTCCGGCCGTCCTGGACCCGGGCGAGGGCCTCGGCGGTGCGGAGCTGGAAGATCTCCCGCGGGCTGATCGAAAGACCTTCCCGCCGAGCGTGGTTGACCAGTTGAATCGCGACGATGCTGTCGCCGCCCAACGCGAAGAAGTCGTCGGTGACGCCCACCGCTTCCACCCCGAGGACACCCGCCATCAGCGCACACAGGGTTTCCTCGGCAGCGGTGCGGGGCGCGACGTTCTCACCGGCCGCGCCGAGATCCGGCTCGGGCAGCGCACGCCGATCCAATTTTCCGTTGGGGGTGAGCGGGAACCGGTCGAGGACGACGAACGCCGACGGCACCATGTACTCCGGCAGCTTCGACGACGCCCACACCCGCAGCTCGGCGACGTCCGGCACCGAATCCTGCTTCGCCACCACGTAGGCCGCGAGATACTGTGCACCCGAAGGTGTCTCCCGCACGACGACGGCACTGTGCCGGACGGCGGGATGCGACACGATGCCCGCCTCGACGTCCTCGAGTTCGAGTCGCATGCCCCGGATCTTCACCTGATTGTCGGCGCGGCCGAGGAAGTCGAGGGAACCGTCCACCGCCCACCGGGCGAGGTCACCGGTTCGGTACAACCGGGAGCCGTCGTTCGCGAACGGGTTGGCGACGAAGCGGGACGCCGTCAGCCCCGGGGCGTCCACGTATCCGCGGCCGAGGAGGAATCCGCCGGCGTACAGCTCACCGCCCGTGCCGAGCGGCACCGGGTTCAGGTGTTCATCCAGCACGTACAGCTGCGTGTTGGGGTTCGGGCGACCGATCGACGTCGCGATCCGCGCGGCGTCCTCCCGGTAGATCACGTGCGACACACCGATCGTCGCCTCCGCCGGGCCGTAGCCGTGATACAGCGCGATGGCGAGCTGCGATCGGAACCTCTCGAACAGACGCGGCGTGAGGACTTCGCCGCCGCACCACACGTGCTTCAGCGCCGCCAGCCGATCCGTGCCCCGCGCCAGGTCGAGCAGCACGTCCAGCATCGACGACACGAGGTAGACGAACGTCACCGACTCGCCGGCGATCAGGTCCAGCAGATACTGCGGGTCCCGCTCCCCGCCGGGCTCGGCCACCACCAGCCGGCCACCCGCGACCAGCGGCAGCAGAATCTCGTTCACGGAGATGTCGAACGACAGCGGGGCCTTGAACAGCGACGCGTCCGCGGGCCCGAAGCCCAGGATCTCGTCACGCTGCCACAACAGCCGCGCGCAGACGGCCTCGTGACGGATCATGGCGCCCTTGGGCCTGCCTGTCGAACCCGACGTGAAGATGACATACGCCAGCCGCGAACCCTGCACGGTCACCGCGGGCGGCTCGGTGGGCTGCTCGGCATACGCCCACGCCGCGAGGTCGACCGGCACGGCCCGCTCCCCCGCGTCGGCGACTCCGCCGGGACCGGTGAGAACGAGCGCGGCCCCGGCGCCGGCGAGGACCGACATCCGGCGGTCCTCCGGCCACGACGGGTCGAGGGGCACGAACGCCCCACCCGAGCACATGACGGCGAGCAGTCCGATCACCATCTCCGCGGAACGCGGGAGACCGATCGCCACAACTGTTTCCGCCTCGACCCCGCGGGCGCGCAGGTGATGGGACAGCTGCGCCACGCGTTCCCCGAGTTCCCGGTAGGTGAGCCGGGTGTCGCCGGCGATCACGGCCTCGGCATCCGGTGTCCGCGACACCTGAGCGTGGAACAGGTCGGGAACCGTCACCGATTCCTGCGGGGACGCGGTGTCGTTGAACTCCACCAGCAACTGCGTGCGCTCGGCCTCGGTCATCGGATCGAGCGACGCGATGGGCTGCGACGGGTCGGCGACGAACTGCCCGACGAAGTGTTCGAGCCTGCGGCGATGCTCCTCGAGCTCGGCGCCGAGACCGGCCGGCGCCCGGAGATCGATCTGGATGGGCTCCGCATCCTGCCCACCGCGGATGGAGAAATCGAGGTCGCGGACCGGTCCGGTGGCCGAACCCCGCACCCACGCCGGGAAACCGCCGAACGTCAGCGAGTGCTCGAACATCATGGAATTGATTCCGGGACCGAAGATCTGACGGTCCGGATCGATCGATCGCAGGTCGCGGGCGAGGTCCTCGCCGCGGTAGCGGCCGTGCCGCAGCACCGAGATCAGTGTCGTGTCGATGCGGGTGGCGAGCTCACCCACGGTCATCTCGGGATCCACCTGCACCCGGAGCGGCAGGATCGTCGAGCACATTCCGGGGATGCGGCGCAGTTCGCGTCCGACCCGGGCCGTCATCGGCAGCGACAACGTGAGGTCGCGGCGGCCGGTGAACCGGTGGATGTACGCCACGACCGCGGCGAGCGGCAGCCGGGTGCGCCTGATCCCGGCGTCGGAGGCGAAGGTGTAGATCGCGTCGGCGTCGTCGCCGTCGATCTCGACGAGGGCGGAGATCGGCGACCCGGAGTGGTCGACGACCTGCGGGAGCAGCCGAGGCGGCTCCGGCGCGTCGATCACCTGCTGGATCCAGAAGTCGCGGTCGGACTCGAAGCGCGTCGACGCACGGTAGTCGCGGTCGGACGCCACGATCGTGTCGAGGGGCCACGGCGCCGTCGACGTTTCGAGTTCCGGGTGCTCGTATCGATCGACGACATCGGCCACGAGCAGGGTGATGCCGTATCCGTCGATGATGCTGTGGTGGTAGCGCTGGTACCAGATCACCGACTCGTCGCCGGTACGCAGCAGGGCGTGCCGGAACAGCGGTTCGTCGCCCTCGATGTCGACGACGATCTCCATGTCGCGGTCCATCCACGCGCGCGCACTCGCTTCGGGATCCTCGTCGCCGCGCAGGTCCACGACAGCGAGGGTCCACTCGCCCGCGGCCGTCGGCACCTGCAGCAGTTCGTTGTCGGCGCCTCGCTCGAAACGCACATGCAGGGCTTCGGCCCGTTCGACGGTCTTACGAATCGCGGTGGCGGTACGGTCCAGGTCGATCCGGCCCGCGACCTCGACGACGAGCGAGAGGTTGTAGACCGGGCTGCCCGGATTCAACTGCTGTCCGACCCACACCTCGGACTGCGCGGCCGTCACCGGCAACGCGACAGGCGTCGAACCGACGCGAGCAGGGGAAGAAATGCCCTCAGCCGAAGAGCGCTGTGGGCGAGCAGCCGCCGAGTGGTCCGGAGACATGGGGTGATCCGATCGTCCGTCGAGAGCGCCCGTCCAACGACGGGCACCCGAAGGAGTTTAGGTTAGGCTACCCACCAGCAACAAGCCGGTTGCCAGCAACTTCACAGGTGCCGGATATCACAGCCGTAATTCGAGTTCAATCTCCACGATCGCGTGTCCCCCGCACCGCCGACGGCATTCACCGCACCAAAACGGTCCCGACGTCGCGTTCGACCGCGTAAACATACCGTGCATCCGCGGCGTCGGCACACGACCGGCGGCGTCGACCTCCCGGGGCAGCCGCCCAGCAACCTAGTGGTGCCAGACCGCGGTGTTCCCGCCGCGACGCTTGGCGGCGTACAGCGCGGTGTCCGCGTGATGGAGCAGTTCGTCGACCGTGCGAGCCGACGTACTGCGCGCCATCCCCACGCTGATCGTCACGACGAGGAGTTCGTCGCCGACGTCGATCGGCGTCGTGATCGACGCGAGCATCCGGGTCACCACGTCGTCGACGTCGTATTCGTCGACGTCGGGAAGGATGGCCACGAACTCGTCGCCACCGAGCCTGCCGACCGCGGACGGCGCGCGCATCGCGTGGCGCAAATGCTCGGACACCCCCTGCAGGATGCGATCTCCGACGTGATGCCCCCGGGTGTCGTTGACATCCTTGAAGCCGTCGACGTCGAGGAACAACGCGACCGCAGGCCCCGCACCGGGCTCGAACAGGCGCTGCAGGTGCTCCGTGATGGCGGCGCGATTGAGCAGTCCGGTGAGACTGTCGTGCGTGGCCTCGTGCAGGAGAAGAGCGTGCGCCTCGTCCGCCTGTTGCTGAGCGGTGACTTCCGCGGTGACGTCCCGGAAATGCACGACCAGCGCGCCGGAATCGGCTGCGGCGGTCACCTCGATCGTCATCCCCGGCGAATACAGCGAGTCCACCCGGGTCCGCTGCTCGCGGCCGGTGGCGAGAACCTTGCGGCACAGTGCGTCGAAGTAGCTGCCCTGCGTTTCGGGAAGAACCTCGGTGACGACACGGCCGAGCAGTTCGTCCCGCGACCGCCGCACGTGCCGCAGGCAGCCGGAGTTGACGTAGATGATCCGAAGGTCCTCGTCGAGCGCCATGAACCCCAGGCCCACCCGATCGAGCAACGACGCGAGCTGCGCGTCCCGGCCGGCCACGTGTCCCAGTTCGATGACCACCCCCGTCAGCTCGACAGGGGCACCGGACGCATCGGTGGTGACGTCGATGCTGCGGGTGAGGATGTATCGGGTCGACCGATCTGCCAGCACGATGCGGAACACGCATTCCGCGCCCACGGACCCGGCGGTGTCACCGAACATGCGACGCACCGCGCCGATGTCTTCGGAATGGACACGCTGACGCCACAATTCGAGCGGTGGCCGGGAACCGTCGTCCCCGAAGATGGCGGCGGCCTTCTCATCCCACCACAACGTCCCGTTCACGATGTCGTACCGGACGATGCCCACCCCGAGGCGCGGAATACCCAACGCCATCAGAACCTCGCCGTCACCGTGATCGCCCCCAGCCGCTCGGAACTGTTAGTTGGCGAGGAACTCGAGCAGCACCTTGTTCACCACTTCGGGCTGTTCGAGGTAGCCGTAGTGCCCGACGTCGGGGATCTCGTAGTACCGAGCCGACGGGATCGCCTCGGCCACCTCGCGCGAGAGATACGGCGGGATCATCCGGTCGTCGGCGAAACCGATGGACAGGCACGGTGTCGTGATCGCCCGGTAGGCCTGCCTGCGATCGAAGCTGCGGTCCATCTCCATCTGCGCGCGCACGCCGTTCGACGTCCGGCCGCCGCTGAACTCGAACAGGTCGAGCCAGTCGCGGGCCGTGTGCGGGTCGACGAGCGATGCGGGCGACAGATTCATCACGGCAGTCACCGCGGCCCGGTACTTGGCCGGGAGTTCGACACCGCTGTCGTGCAGGGCGCGCTCACCCTCGGTGAGGGTCTGCTGGAAGTAGTCCATGCGGGCGTGACCGGCGAGGAAGGCCGCCTTGTGCACGAGATCGGGGCGGGTCAGGGCCAGTTCCTGCGCGACGCGGGCACCCATCGAGGTGCCGACGACACGGGCCGGGCCACCGCCGAGATGCTCGATCAGGCCCGCGGTGTCGGCGACGAGGTCGTCCATGGTGATCCCGTCGACGCTCTCACCGGACGGTGCGATGCCACGGTTGTCGAACGTGCAGACGCGGTAACCGGCGTCGATGAGCGCAGGGGTCTGATGCAGATCCCACACCCGTCCCGGACTTCCGGTTCCCATGATGAGCACCACTAAATCGCCGGATCCCTTGACCTGGTAATTCAGGGGGATCCCATTGATCGTGGCGATCGTCATCTTGCCTTCCTTCCATGGCCGGTCTCACCGAAATAGATTGGATAGCCTAAGCTGGCTTCGCTGCCGCTCGCATGCGGCGCTGACCGACAAGCTCGTCCAGGAGGACCGCGTTGAGAGTCGCCACACTCGGATATCAAACCTGGGGTCACCGTACCCTGCAGGCCCTGCTCCAGTCCGACCATGAGGTCGTCCTCGCGATCACCCACCCCAAGAGTGACCACGTCTACGAACAGATGTGGGCGGACTCCGTCGCCGACCTGGCCACCGAGCACGGGGTCCCCGTGCACATCGCCACCAAGCCCGACGAAAACTTCAAGGCCGCGCTGAAGCAGGCCGACCCCGACATCGTCGTCGCCAACAACTGGCGCACCTGGCTGCCACGGGACGTCTTCGACTCTCCCCGCTACGGCACCCTCAATATTCACGACTCGCTCCTGCCCAAGTACACAGGATTCTCCCCGCTCATCTGGGCGCTCATCAACGGTGAAGAAGAAGTAGGCCTCACCGCGCACCTCATGGACGAGGAACTCGATGCCGGCGACATCGTTTTGCAGAGGTCGACGCCCGTCGGACCGACGGACACCGTCACCGATCTGTTCCACCGCACCGTCGACATGATCGGCCCGATCACCCTCGACGCACTCGAGCTGATCGCGTCCGGTCGCACGGACTGGACGCCGCAGGACCGCTCGCAGGCCACGTTCTTCCACAAGCGTGCCCCCGAGGACAGCCTCATCGACTGGACGTGGCCCGCCGACGCCATCGAACGGCTCGTCCGCGCGCAGTCCGACCCGTACCCGAACGCCTTCACCCATTACAAGGGACAGCGTGTCCGGGTTCTGCAGGCCGCCGTATCCGAGGGAAATTACGGTGGCACGCCCGGGCGTGTCTTCATCCACGAAGGCGACGGAATGGTCATCGTCGCCGGACCCGACGCCCGCACAGGCCGGAACAAGGGCCTGAAGATCCAGCGCGTCCGGCTCGACGACGGCACCGAACTCGCCGGAACGGACTTCTTCCCCCACGGCGGCGGCTACCTCAGCTGACGCCCTGCTACCGCCCCTCCCACGCCGACCAGAGTTCGGCGTAGCGTCCGCCGGCGGCGACGAGGTCGGCATGTGGACCCTGCTCGACGATCCGGCCGTGTTCGAGGACGACGACCCGGTCCGCGGCGGCCGCCTGTGTCAACCGGTGGGCCACCACCAGCGTCGTGCGACCGCGGGTCGCGGCCTCGGCCGACGCCTCGAGTTCCCGCGCACCCGCGCTGCCTGCTTCGGCTGTCGCCTCGTCCAGGATCGCGACCGCGGGGTTCGCCAGGACCAGTCGCGCCAGAGCCAGTTGCTGCGCCTGGGCGGCGGTCAGCTCGTGGCCGCCCTCCCCGACCACGGTCTGGACGCCGTCGTCCAGCGCGGTGACCCAGCCGTCGGCGCCGACGGCCTTCAATGCCATCGCCGCGTCCTCCTCGGAGGCGTCGGGTGCGGCGAGCCGAAGGTCGTCGATCAGCGGTCCGGCGAACACGTGGACTTCCTGGCTGACGATGGCGACCCGGCGGCGGAGACCGCCCGGCTCCAGGTCCGGCAGCGCGGTGCCGCCGATGCGCACCGAACCGGACGTCGGGACGATCGATCCGGCCGCGATCGCCGCGACCGTCGTCTTGCCCGCTCCCGTCGAACCGACGAGGGCGACGCGTTCGCCGGACTTCACGTGCAGGCTGATGCCGTGCACCACTTCGTGGCTGCCGTCATAGGTGTGCCGGACGTCGGCGAGTTCGAGCGTCGAATCCGCGAACTCCCGGATGGTGGCGTTTCCGGTGCCCGACTCGTCGTCGAGGTCGACGACGCCGACGAGCCGTGCCAGGCTCGCACCCGCCGACTGCACCTCGTCGAACGTGTACATCAGCATGCCGATCGGATTGAACAGCCGGTGGAAGAGCAGTGCCGCGGTTGTGGTCTGCCCGACGGTGACGATGTCGGCGTTCACCAGTGCGAATCCGGCGGCGAGAATGGTGGCGAGTCCCACGAACTCGGCCCGGTTGCCGCGTCCCGCAAACCGGGTGAACAGTGCGAAGACGCCGACGGACAGGTCGCGGGCCTTCTCCGACGCACCGTTGATCTGCCCCAGATGGCTGTCCTCGAGACCGTAGGCGCGCACCGTCCGGGCGCCCTGCATGCTGCTGATCAGCGCCTGCGAACGCTCCCCCATCGCGACGCGTTCGGCGGCGTACACCGGTGCGGACCGCGGCAGGTACCAGCGCATCGCCAGGGCATACATCGGCAGCGCCACCATGCCGGCGAGCCCGAGCCGCCAGTCGATGCCGAGCATCGTGACCATGCTCAGCACCACCAGCAGGACAGCCGTGACGAGGTTGGGGACGACGTCGGTGACGGCCTTGCCGATCACCGCGACGTCGTCGCCGACCCTCGACAGCAGGTCGCCCTTGCCGACGCGTTCGACCGTCTGGATCGGCAGTCGGAGCGCCCGGTCGACGGTGCGTTCGCGCAGGTCCGCCAGGATTCCCTCGCCGAGGCTGCGGATCAGGAACGACGCGAACCCGGCACACACGCCGCCGATCACCGCGGCGGACGCAATGACCGCGACCACCCACCCGATGGTGGACGGCGGCGCACCGTCCTGCACACGGTCGACGAGGACACCGAACACGTAGACCGGGACCAGCGCCATACCGGCCGCGACAGCGGCCACCAGCAGGGTGAAAACGCTCCGGCCGCGGCGGCGTCCGAGTTCGGACTTCAGCCACGCCCACGTGTCGCGCGCGTTGGCGATGGGCAGTAGTTCACTCATCGCAGGACCGCCTGACGGTAGTTCGCGTTCTCGGTCGCCAGTTGCGAGTGTGTGCCCTCGCCGACCACCGTTCCGTCGTCGAGCACGACGACGCGGTCGGTCACGGACAGCAGCGCGGGGCTGCTCGTGATGAGGATCGTCGTCTGGCTGCCCGCGGAGCCGCGATGTCGCAGGTCGGCGATGCCGCCCGCGATCGTGTGTTCGGTGACGGCGTCCACCGCGGTCGTCGGATCGTGCAGCACCATCACCGGCGACTGCGCCACCAGTGCGCGGGCGAGGGCGACTCGCTGCCGCTGACCGCCGGACAGCGAGGACCCCCGGTCGGCGACCTCGTGGTCGAGGCCCTCGGGGTGTGCGTCGACGACGTCCACCGCCGCGGACGCGGACAGCGCCGCCTGCACCTCGGACGCCGTCGCGCCGGGTCGGCCCGCGGTCACGTTCGACGCGACGGTTCCGGAGAACAGGTCCCCGTTGTGCGGTTCGACGAGCAGCGCCCGGCGGGCCTGCGCGAGATCCGCGTCCGACAGCCGGACTCCGCCCACCGTCAGTTCGCCGTCGTACCGGTCGGGCGGAACCTGCCCGGACAGCAGCGCGGCCAGCGCCTCCGCGTCCTGCGGGCGGTACGCGACGACGCCGAGCAGTTCGCCGGGGGTGACCCGGAGATCCACTGCGCTCAGGGACCGGTACGAGACGCCGCTCAGGCTGAGCTCGCTGCCGTCGAGTGTCCTTCCGGACCCCTCGGGCAGCAGCGGTTCGGCGTCCAGGACCAGGGCGAGGCGGTCCGCCGACGCGCGGGCGAGGGCGAGGAAACCGGGCAGCCCGGCCAGGACGCCGAGCGGTTCGATGAAGAACTGGGACAGTCCGACGACGGTGATCAGCTCGCCGATGGTGATGCGTCCCTCGAGGGCGAACCAGCCGGCGAAACCCGCGACACCGACGGCGAGGAGGGCGCTGACGGTCATCGACACCCCGGCGAACACGGCGGAACTCTTCGCCGTGTGCAGGGTGGCACCGAGCGCGTCGCGGCTGGCTGTTCGGTATCGCCGCGACGCCGACACCTCGGCGCCGATCCCGCGCAGGGGCCGGAGCCCGCTCACGAGGTCGGTGGCCATGGCGGACGCCCGCGCGACGGCGGCCTGCTGATCGGTGGCGCGGCGGGTGATCAGCGGCGCCGCGAGCTGGAGGAGACCGAGGATGACGGGGGTGCCGATCAGAACGGCGAGCCCGAGGGGCACGTCGATCAGCAGCAGGGCGACGGCGGATCCGATCGCGGCGGTGAGGGCCGCCGCGGCCCGCGGTGTGATGTCCGCGATCCACGCCGCGCGGTCGGCGTCCGACGTCGACACGGACAGCAGCTCACCGGCACGCAGGTCGGTGCGCACTCCCCGCGGGTCGAGGATGCGGTGCGCCACCTCCATCCGCAGCTGGTGCGCCTCGTTCTGCATCGCCACGACGATGAACCGCGCGCCGAAACGCCACGCCGCGGTGAGCACCAGGAACAGCAGTGCCAGGGCGCACAGCCACACCGCGAGTGCGAACACGTCCCCGGTGGCGACGGCCCGGTCGACGATCACGCCGATCGAGATCGGGACCAGCGTCTCCGCCACCTGATGCAGGCAGACGAGCACGGTTCCGATCCCCAGCCGAACACGATTCCGCACCAGCGTGCGACGCAGAATTGCGGTGCCACCAGTCTTCACGCGCGTAACTCCCAACGCCGACGCTTCCCCACCCACCAACCAAGTAAGCAGACCCTAACTAGGTGAACCCTAATCGATGGGCAACTAGCGTTGACATGCCCGGTTCTCATAGAGTCGCCGATACGAACTACTGCGCGTGACGCAGCAGCAAGCCCGAGAGGACAAAGATGGCCGCGAAGACGACCGCCGAAAACGACATCGCGGACGAGGATCTCGAACCCCTAGCCGACGAGACCGCCCGCCAGGCGCAGCGCGTTGTCGCTGCTTACGCCGAAGATGCCGACGAGTGCAGGATGCTGCTCTCCATGCTCGGAATCGGACCCACCGGCAAGCTCGACTGAGAATTTCATCCACTTCGACTGCGAAGGAAGCCCGTGGCTGCCAGTTCGGAATCGTCAGCATCGTCATCACGCTCGACTTCTGATCCTGTTTCCGGGCAAGCCGACTTCGTCGTCGTAGCGAACCGACTCCCCGTCGACCTCGAACGCCTTCCGGACGGCACCACGCGCTGGAAGCGCAGCCCCGGTGGCCTCGTCACCGCGCTCGAGCCGATCCTGCGCCGCAACAAGGGTGCATGGGTCGGCTGGGCGGGGGTCGCGGACGCCGAGCTCGATCCCGTCGTCGAGGACGACCTCGAGCTCTACCCCGTTCCGCTGAGCGCCGCGGAGATCGCCGACTACTACGAGGGCTTCTCCAACGCCACCCTCTGGCCGCTCTACCACGACGTCATCGTCAAGCCCGAGTACAACCGCGACTGGTGGAACGCCTACGTCGAGGTCAACCGGCGCTTCGCGGAGGCCACGTCGAAGGCGGCCGCGCACGGCGCCACGGTGTGGATCCAGGACTATCAGCTGCAGCTCGTTCCGAAGATGCTGCGCATGCTCCGCCCCGACCTCACGATCGGGTTCTTCCTGCACATTCCGTTCCCGCCGGTGGAACTGTTCATGCAGATGCCGTGGCGCACCGAGATCATCGAGGGCCTGCTGGGCGCCGACCTGATCGGGTTCCACCTCCCGGGCGGTGCCCAGAACTTCCTGTACCTGGCCCGCAAACTCGCCGGTCAGCAGACGTCCCGCGGCAACGTGGGTGTCCGCTCCAAGCTGGGCGTCGTGCAGGTGGGGTTCCGCACGGTGCGCGTCGGCGCATTTCCGATCTCCATCGATTCGGGGCAGCTGGACGAACAGTCCCGGTCCAAGTCGATCCGGGACCGCGCCAAGAAGATCCGCAAGGAACTGGGCAATCCCAAACACATCATGCTCGGCGTCGACCGCCTCGATTACACGAAGGGCATCGACGTCCGCCTCGCCGCGCTGCACGAACTGCTCGACGAGCACCGCATCGACCCCGCCGACACCGTGATGGTGCAGCTGGCCACGCCGAGCCGCGAGCGGGTCGACAGCTACGTGCAGATGCGCGACGACATCGAACGCAAGGTGTCGCGGATCAACGGCGAGTACAGCGAGGTCGGCCGGCCGGTCGTGCACTACCTGCACCGGCCGATCCCTCGCGAGGAGCTGATCGCCTTCTTCGTCGCCGCCGACGTGATGCTGGTGACTCCGCTGCGCGACGGCATGAACCTCGTCGCCAAGGAATACGTGGCCTGCCGTAGTGATCTCGGCGGCGCGCTGCTGCTCAGCGAGTTCACCGGCGCGGCCGCCGAACTGCGTCAGGCGTTCCTGTGCAATCCGCACGATCTCGACAGCGTCAAGGACGCGATGGAGCAGGCCCTGGGTCAGCCGAAGGAGGACGGCCGACGCCACATGCGGGCCCTGCGCAGGCAGGTCCTCGCACACGACGTCGACCGGTGGGCCAGGTCCTTCCTCGACGCCCTCGCTCACGGCGGCGCCGCCGGCCCCGCGCTGATCGCTCCCGCCGAGGCTTCCGAATCCGACTACAACGAGGACGCGACCGGGGAGAACTGACCTCCCCGGCTCAGCTGACCGGACGTCACCAGGAAGCCGACGAAGTCGCGGATCGTCTCGTCGGCGGGACGCGGAACGTAGCCGAGTTCGGACCGCGCCTTGCTGCCGTCGATGACGGGCGCCGCGAGCAGCGCCGCCATCGCCGACCGCGACAGCACGTCGGAGCCGAACCGGGTCCCGATCGGTTCGGCGATCGGCAGCACGCGTTCGATGACGCTGAGTGGGAACGAGTACAGCGGCCCCCGACGACCCGCCGCACGCGCAGCCCTCCTCACGGCATCGTGCATGCCGAGCATGTGCCCCGAGATCAGGTAGTTCTCACCGGTCCGGCCCTTCTCCCCGGCGGCGATCAGTCCGGCGGCGACGTCGCGGACGTCGACGAAGTCGAACCCGCCCTGCACGGCAGCGGGAACGCGGCCGCGAGCGGCGTTGCGCAGCAACGCGTTCACCCGCGACAGTCCGTAGTCGACGGGCCCGTACACCCCGGTCGGATTGCAGATCACCGCATCGAGCCCGGCCTCGACCACTTCGCGGAGTTCGATCTCGCCCGCCCATTTGGACCTGTCGTACACCGGGATCGACGCGTCGACGGACCGGGGCGAGTTCTCGTCGAGCGTTCCACCGCAACTGGCCTGATCGAAGGAGTGCACGGAACTGCAATGCACCATCCGCCGAACACCCACTGCGAGTGCGGCTTCGGCGACGGTACGGACGCCCTTGGTGTTGACGGTCCAGGCCAGGTCGTCCTTCTGCGCGAGGGTGATCATCGCGACCAGGTGGTAGACCACCTCGGCGCCCTCCAGCGCCCGCTTCATGGATTCGACGTCGAGCACGTCGGCGTTCACCCACGTGACCCCGTACTCGGGTGCGTACCGGGAACGCACGCGGTCGATTGCGGTCACCTCGTGGCCTGCCTCGACCAGTAGATTCAGCAGATTGTTGCCCACGAATCCCGCGGCGCCGGTTACTGCAACCTTCATCGACGACTCCCCGTTCGGTTGTGGCCCCGCGACGCAGCGTCGTGCGTCGGCAATCGGCCAGGAGATCCCGACAGTACTAGAACTTGTTTCACTTTGTGAAGGGGGTGACCGCCTCGACGAACATTCGCACCCGCGAGATCTCGTGAGATCGCTTCGCGAACTCCAGCAGGGCGACCCCCTCCCACGCGGCCGAACGCACGGATGCGGTGACCGCACACCCCGCCACGATCATCTTGCTCCACTGCAGTTCACGGAGGCTTTCCGCGAAGTGAGCGAGCGAGATCGGGGAACCCGACGACAGTTCGAGAACCGCACCGGGAGCAAGCCGCTCCGACATTGCGGCCGTGTCCTGACGGCGGACGGCGACCAGAAATCCGGTGGCGGCGTTCCTGCCCGGACGTCCGACGGTCCGCAGTCCTCGCATGAAACCTGTTACACCGAGCACGCCCTGATTCGACAGCAGTTGCGGCGCCAGCTTCACCGACGCCGCCGCGCCCCGCCACCCCGCCCCGGCCAGCTGGGCGATCATCACGGGCAGTTCCCAGTGCGCGTACAACCCGTCGACGGTCACGACACCCGACTCCACCACGAGGTCGTAGCGCAGGTGCATCGGCACCGTCAGCACCACTCCCGTCGACATCCGGGTCTTGAGGTCGAGGTCGCGGACCACCGTCATCCCGCACACCACATCCCGCTTCGCGTGGAACGTGATCGAGTTGGGGGCGATGAACGTGTCGTAGAACCGTTCGATCGCCGTCGTGCCGACGTGCGGCCGCGAGCCCACCGGGTCGCTGACCCGAGCGCCGTCCGAGAACAGCCCGACCCACGCGGCGCGGTCGTGCACCGCGACCGCGGACGGTGAACGCCCAACGACAGCAAGGAGTTCCGCCACGGTCGGCGTCGGGTCCGGCACCGTTACACCGGGGTCAACTGATCGACGAGCCAGCGGTCGTCGACCTTCTGCAGCGACACCCGCACACGGCTGCCCGACGTTCGGGCGTCGGGAGCGTCGGCGCTCGTCGTCGTCTGGTTGAGGTACAGCAGGACCACCGCCTCGTCGGGTGTGGTCGACACGGGCGCGGCGGCCTGCACCGACACCTGCACGGTGAGTTGCTTCTCCTTGGCGCCCGGCGCGATGGTTTCCTGCACGAGCGTGGTGTAGTCGTCGCGGAACGAGCCGGTGAGTCCGTCTGCGGCAGCCGCCAACTGGTTGTCGACGTCGGCGAAATCGTACGCCAGCATCGCCACCGCCTGCTTGCCCGCGGCGTCGACGGCCTCGGTGCGCGCCTGCTCCGAGAGTTGATCCTGCCGGTGGTCGTACCAGAGGAAACCCACCCCGACGGCGAGCGCGACCACCACGACCGCGGCCGCGATCTTCAGCGCTGTCTGCTTGGTGACGGCGAACTTTCGCTTGTCTTCGTTGTTGTCGCTCATGGGACGAACTCCACCTTCGATGCGGTCAACTTGCCGTCGACGTCGCTGACCGTCACTCGCATCCGGAAATCGCGCGGTGAGGGTTCCGGTTGCTCCTTACTGCTCACCATCGTCCGGGCGGCCACCAGAACATTCGCCGAGATCGAGGTCTCGCTCCCGTTCTCGACTCCTGCCTCGACGACCTGGCCCTCGGTGGTCACATTCGCGTCCTGCACGACACCGACGAACGGATCCTCCCGGCCCTGGAACTCTTCGAGGAACTGACCCGAGGCGCCGGCGATGATCCGGTCGACGTCTTCCTTCGCCGTCGCGGGATGGATGGTCGTCAGGTTGAGCACCGTCTGCCGGGCGGTGTCGACGAACGCCTGACGGCGATCGTCCCGTTCGCGCGCGGACCGTAGGTCGAGCAGAAGCACCACCGCCGCGACGACCAGTGCGACGACGACCACCGCGGTAACGCCCCACGCGAGCAACGACTTCAGCGGTCGACCCTGCTTCGGTGCGTCGGGCGCCGGAGGTTCCGGGGACGCGACCTTCGCCGCCTCGGGCGCGGCGTGCGCGCCCACCGGCTTGGCGAGGACCACCGGCTTCGGTGCCTCGGTCTCCCCCACCGGCGGGCCGGCGTGCCGGACGGCCCTGCGCCTGCTCCGGTCCTTCGCCGCGGACGTCTGCTCGGTGGCCTGCTCCGTGGAGTCGGTCGCCTGCTCCGTGGAGTCGGTGGCGCGTTCGCCTGTGCTGGAACTCAAATCTGCTGACCTGTCATCATCGTCTGCCACGTCGAGTCCTTTCCCTGCACCGCCAGATCCGGTTGGGTGTACGTCTTTCCATCCGAACCAATGAAGCTACCGGTGGCCGGGTCGTAGGGCACGGCCGCGACCGGTGCACCCGCGGCGCCTTCGTAGGAACTCGGAACGGCTGTGTACGAGGGTACATCCGGCGGCATGATCGGCCCGTACGGCGGGTTGTTGCCCGACGCCTCCCAGCCCTCGCGGCACGCCTCGACCGTCGGTGCGCGGCGTCCCGGGAATTCCATGCACGGCAGGTTCCGCGCGCCGCGCACCACGGACGGGTCGTCCGGAGCGGCCTTGCAGTACAGGTCGTTCGGTGTCGCGATCGGGTCGGTCTGATCTCCCGACCGGCGTTGCTCCGGGGGCAGGAAGCCCGTCGTGCAGGCCGGCGGGTCGTGCAGTTGCAGGGCGAAGTCGACGATCGCGCCGTCCTCCACCGGCCCGCCCGTCGCCGCCGTCACGAGTGCCGCGGTCAGGGGCGGGTAGATGACCAGAACCTGCTCGATGCTCTTGTTGTAGATCACCCCGACCTGGCCGACGCTCACCAGATTCCGCAGCAGAATCGGCAGGGTCGGCTGCAGGTCCTGGAACAGCTGGGTGGCCTCCTGCGCCGTTCCCGGGCCCTTCTCCAGCACCGACCGCAGGCTCGGGTCGCTCGCCCGCAACTGGTCGGTGAACGTCACCAGGTCCCGGGTCCACGACCGGATGGCGTCGCTGCTGACCGTCTGCGTGTCGAGCAGGGGGCCGACCTGGTCGATCAGGGCCTTCGTCGCGTCGCTGTTCGCGTCGGCCTCCTCGACGAACAACCGGGCCGAGTCGATGAGCCGCTGCAGGTCGGGACCGGATCCGTTGAACGCCGTGAACGCCTCGTCGATCACCGTCTGCAGCCTGGTGTCCGAGATGCTCGCGAGCAGTTCCTCGGCCTGGTCGAGCATCTCGCCGACATCCTGCGGAATGGTGGCCCGATCCAACGGGATCACGTCGCCGTTCGCGAGGTACGGGCCGTCGGCCTCGGCGGCGCCGTCCCGGGGAATCAGGTCGACGTACTGCTCGCCGACCGCCGACACGCTCTTGACCGCCGCGTCGACGTCCGCCGGAATCTTGTAGTCGCTGTCGAGCGACATCTTCGCTTCCACACCGTCACCGGTGAGCGTCACGTACTCGACGACACCGATGTTGGTGCCGCGATAGGCGACATTGGCGTGCGAGTAGAGCCCACCGGTGGACGGCAGTCGGACACTCACCTCGTAGCGCCCCACGCCGAACAGCACCGGCACCTTCACGTACTGGATCGACATCACCACGAGCCCGATGACGGTGAGAATCGAGAAGATGATCAGCTGAATGCGAACGAATCTCGTCATTCTCATGGTGTCGGTGCCCCTCCCAGTTGCGGCGGAAGGCCCGGAATCTGAGGCAGTCCGGGTATCTGCGGAAGCCCGGGAATCACCGGCGGTGCGGGTGCCGGCTTCGGAGCCGGCTGCAGGGGTGCCTGCAGCGGATCGCCCGACTGCCCGGCCACCCCGGCGAGCGATCCCACGGCGCCCTCGACGCCGCCGAGCGATCCGCCGAGACCGGTTCCGGTCAGGAAGTTGCTGTCCACGCGTTCGTTGGTCATGTCGATCGTCATCATGAGGTTCGCGTAGTCACCCTGAATCGCCTTGTCCATCGTCTTCATCGGGAAGGGGTACGTGAGCATCAGGGTCAGCACCTCGGTCAGCGCGCTCCCCGAGTTGGCGAGTTCACGCAGCACCGGTGTCAGGTTCGCCAGGTTCGCTTTCAGTTCCTCGCCGCTGCTCTCCACGAGACGGGAAGCGGTGTCGCTGAGCTTGCCCACCTCGACCAGCGCGGTGGTGAGGTTCTGCCGTTGGGTGACGAGCACTTCCAGCGCGGGCGGGATGCCGTCCAGCGCCGCGTCCAGGGTGGCCTTCTGCGCGTTGACGGTGCCCGCCAACCGGTCGAGTCCCTCCATCGCCCCGATGATGTCTCCGCGCTGCTGATCCAGGCTCGTGACGAGCTGGTCGAGTTGCGGGAGAAGATCCCGGATCGAGTCCTCCCGGCCACCCAGTGCGGCGTTGAGCTCGAGAGTGATGTCGTGGATCTGGGCGATGCCGCCACCGTTGAGTACCACCGACAGTGACGACAACGTCTGCTCGGTGGTCGGGTAGGCGCCCGCCCGCTCGATGGGGATCACGTCGCCGTCCTCGAGCCTGCCCTCGGGCTCGGTGTCGGTCGGCGGAGCCAGTTCGAGGTGCTGCGAGCCGAGGAGGCTGGTCTGGCCGATCTTGGCGGTCGCGTTCGCGGGCAGTTGGACGTCGCCGTTGATCGAGACGGTGACCAGTGCATGCCAGTCCTGCACGTCGATGCCCGTCACCGAACCCACCGTCACGTCGTTCACGCGGACCGGCGAATTCTGCGACAGCGTCGTGACATTGGGCATCTGGATCTCGACCGTGTAGGCGTCGTCGCCCTGGCCCTCGGTGCCCGGCAGGGGAAGAGAATTCAGCCCTTCCCACTCGCACCCGGTCAGGGTGAGGGACAACGTGATCGCGACGGCCGCGACGGCACCGCGACGCACCCGTGTGTGCTTCGTCATCGCCCACCTCCCGGCTGCAGCAGATCGTTCAGGTCCTTGGGCACGGCGACGGTCGGCATCCCGGCGAGGGTCCCGGTCATCGGCGGCGCGGACCGCGGAGGTACGGAGGCCTCGAGGCTCGGCGGGGTGTACTCGATCTGGTCGGGGAATGCGTTCACACCCGTCGTCGGGTTGGTGAGGATGGGCAGGTAGTTCGCCGTCAGCGAGTTCAGGACCGGCGACAGGTACTGGGTGCACAGGTCCGCGCTCCGGTTCGCCTCGTTGGCCTGCAGGCTCTGGATGGCACCGCACATGAAGTTCACGGGGTTCCCGAAGTTCGCCATCGCGACCGCACCGACCAGTGATCCCTGCGCCGGCTTGTAGATGTTGCTGAAGTTGGCCAACGCCGTGGGCGCGACGTGGAGCACCTGCTCGATCTGCGGCCTCTTGTCGGCGAGCACCTGGGTGGCGTCGGCCAGTCGGCCGACCTGTTCGCTGAGGCTCGCCCGGTTCTCCACGACGAACCGGTTGACGTCGCCGAGCGCGAGGTCGAGATCGTTCAGGGCGGTGCCGAGTTCGTCGGAGTTGGTGGCGAGCATGTTCGACACCGACGCGAGCCGTCCCTCGAACTGGACGATCTGCTCGTTGCTCGACGACAGAGCCGCCACGAACGTCTGCAGGTTGCGGATGGTGGAGAACAGGTCGGTGCGGCCGTCGGACAGGGTCCGCATGGTCTCCGACAGTTCCCGCAGCGTGTTCCGCAACGACTCTCCGTTGCCGTCGAGATTGTCGGCGGCGGTGTCGATGAACGTGCCGAGCGAGCCCTGCGGGTCGGCGCCCTGCGGTCCGAGCGCCTCCGACAGCTTGTTCAGCTCCGTCTTGATCTCGTCCCATTCCACCGGGACGGCGGTGCGCTCCACGGGGATGCTCGCGCCGTCGCCCATGGTCGGCCCACCCGCGTACACGGGTGTCAGCTGGACGAACCGTCCCGACACCAGGCTGGGTGCGACGATGACGGCCTTCGCGTCGGCCGGGATCTCGACGCTCTTCTGCACGTTCATCGTGACCCGTGCGAAGTCGGCGCCGGGCTCGATCGAGTCGATCGTCCCCACCTTCACACCGAGGACACGGACGTCGTCGCCCGAGTACAGGCCGGTGGTCGCCGGGAAGTACGCGGTGATCGTGTTCTGGAAGAGTTTGGGCACGAACATCACTGCGGCGCCGACGATCAGCACCACCACGACCGCGGCGACGCCGCCGCGGATCAGCCACTTCTTCCGCGTGTTGGTGATTTCCGGGTTCGTCGTCATCGCGGCGGTTCCCTCAGCTCGATGGACGGACCTGTCTGCAGGTAGGCCTGGAGGTCGTTGGGGAGATGCTCCGGCCACGTCACCGCGTCGCTGAGCCCCTGGAACAGGTTGCCGATGCCGATGTTGTAGACGTACGCCATGAAGAACGGACCGCTACCGACCGACTCGCCGAGCTGAGTCGCGTACGGGGCGAGGCCGTCGAGTGCCTGCGAGATGTTGTCCTTGTTCCGCTGCAGGACGTCGACCACCGAGTTCAGCTTGTCGAGCGTCGGTTTCATCTGCTCCTCGTTGTCCTGGACCAGTCCCGTGAGCTGCCGGGACACCGCGGAGATGTTCACGATCAGCTGGCTGATCGCCGTGCGGCGACGGTCGAGCTCGCCGAACAGCTGGTTCCCGTCGACGATCAGCGAGTTGATCTGCCCGCTGCGCTCGGCGAGGATTCCGGTCACGTTCTCGGCACGCGAGAGCAGCTGTCTCAGCGTCTCGTCCCGCGAATTGATGCTCTCCGACAACCGGGTCAGGCCGTCGAGAGCGGTGCGCAGCTCGGGCGGTGTGTTCTCGAGAGCGCCGGACATCGCGTTCAACGCGTTGTTGACCTCGTCGGTGTCGAGCTCGGACACGGTGTTCGACAGATCGCCGAGCGCGTCGTTGAGGGAGTACGGAGAGTTGGTGCGCTCCAATGGAATCGTCGACCCCACCGACATCGTGTCGTACCCGAGCGGGGTGACGGCCAGCGACTTCCGTCCGAGAACCGTGTTCGTCTTGATGTTCGCCTCGGTGGCGTCGCCGAGGACGATGCCGTCCTGGATCGTGAACGTGACGAGCACGTGCTGATCGTCCAGTTCGACCTCGGCGACCTTCCCGACGTCGACACCGGCGAGCGTCACCGCGTCGCCGGTCATCAGCCCACCCGCGTCCTCGAAGTAGGCGGAGTACTGCGTTCCGCCCGAAAGGAATTGCAGCTGATCGTATTGCAGGGTCGCGATCACGATCATGCTCGCGATGGCGACACCGATGATTCCCACCTGTACGGGATTACGTTCGCGCTTCATGGCTACGGTGCACACCTCCCTGCCGTCTGACCGCCCGGCATGTTGAGGAGCAGATCCGATCCGTCCGGGCCGGAGAACTTGAACTTGACCGTGCAGACGTACATCTGGAAGAAGCTGCCGTAGGTGCCGATGCGGATGAGCCTCCGGTAGGCGTCGGGCAGATTCTGGAACACCCAGTCGAGGTCGTCCTCCCCCGCCTGGAGCTGGGTTGCAGTGCGGTTGGCCTCGGCGATCGTGCTCTGCAACGGTGGCCGCGCACCTTCGAGCAGATTCGCGAGATCCCCCGTTGCCCCCGCGATGCGGGGAATGGCGTCGCCGATCTGATCGCGGTCCTGGGAGAGCCCGCTGACCAGCTGCTGCAACTGGTCGAGCGTCGACCGGAACTGGTCGCCGCGGTCGTTGATGGTGCCGAGCACCTGGTTGAGGTTCGTGATCACCTCACCGATCAACTGGTCCCGGTCGGCCAGGGTGTTCGTGAACGAACTCGTGCTGCCGAGGAGAGAGACGAGGGTTCCGCCCTGCCCCTGGAACACCTGGACCAGCGCCTGGGACAGGTCGTTGACCTGTTGCGGGTCCAACGCCCGCAGGAGTGGCTTGAACCCACCCAGCAGAAGGTCGAGATCGAGTGCGGGAGAGGTGTTCTCGACGGGAATGGATCCACCGTCCGGCAGCGGTTCCACCGAACCGGCGCCTTCGAGAAGTTCCATGTACCGGTCGCCGACGAGATTTTCGTACCGCACCGTGGCCTTGGTCCCGTCGAACAGCGAGTACTTGGTGTCGACGGTGAAGTCGACGTCGGCGAGGTTGTCGTCGTCGATGCTCACCTTCTCGACGGCGCCGACGGGAACGCCGGCGATGCGCACCTTGTCGCCGGGCTTGAGCCCGGACACGTCCGTGAAGGTGGCGTGGTAGCCGTCGGAGCTGCTGAACCGGTACTGGCTGAACACCAGGGCGAGTCCGGCGAAGATCACCGACATCACCGTCGCGAAGATCAGCAGTTTGACCGTGGTCGCTCGCACTGTCACTGCCCACCCTGCCCGGGGTACACACCCGCGAACAGCAGCTGGAACACCTTGGGCAGGTGCACCTGGACTTCCGTCGACGGCACGAACGGCACCGTTCCGGTGTCGGCCACGACGAAGTTCGCATGCTTGCTGAGATCAGGGTTGGGAAGACCGTGGCAGTTCGGCCCACCTGTCGCGTTCACTTTCGGCAGGTCCTTCGGATAGGTGTACGGCTCCTGCCCGTACATGAAGCTGGCGCTCAGCGCGATGCCCGGCTGATTGCCGCCGATGAGCTGTTCGGCGAGGGGAATCACGTTGTTCAGGCCGACGATGAAGCAGGAGATCTCGGGCGAGTACTCGGCCAACAGGTCCGTCGTCGGGAGCAGCAGGTCGAGAGAGGAGTTCAGGTTCTGCTCGTTCTCGGTGAGTACGGTGTTCGCCGTGTCGGCCAGCCCGGTGACGTTGAGCAGCACGGCATCCAGGTTGTCCTGTTCGTCGACGACGGTGCCGCTGGTGGCCGTCGCGTTGTCGAGCACTCGCAGCAGATCCGGTGCCGTGTCGGCGTACACGTCGGTGACCTGCGCGGCTTTCGCGAAATCTTCCTGCAGCTGAGGCAGACTCGGATTCATCTTCGCCAGGTAGCTGTCGCTCTGCTCGAGCAGGGCGCCGAGTTCCTCGCCGCGCCCGCGCAGCGCCGACGAGATCGCCCCGAGCGTGGCGTTGAGCTTCTCCGGCTGCACCTGCGCCAGCACGTCCGACAAGTGCTGGAAGACCGTGTTGAACTCGACGGTGACGTTGTCGGACGCGATGACGTCACCTGCCTGAAGAGGGGTGGACGACGGGTTCTCCGGCATCACGAAGTTGACGTACTTCGCGCCGAACACGGTGGTGGACTTGATCTCCACGGTGGCGTTGGAGGGGATCAGCGACATCATGTCGGGGTACATCGCCAGTTTCAGCTCGGCGCCGTCCGTCACGTGTTCGATGGAGCCGACGCGGCCGACCTCGACGCCGAGGAGCTTGACCTTGGCGTCGGGTTCCATCACCAGCCCGGAGCGATCCGACGTGACAGTGACGGGCGTGGTCTCGCTGAAGGTTCCGTTGAACATGGCCAGTGACACACCGATGATCGCGAGAAGACTCACGACGAGAACGAGTGCCGCGAGCTTCTTCTTCCCACTCGAATCAGACATCTACCGGCACTCCTATCCCGAAAGGTTGAAGTTGCCGGACCCGCCGTAGATGGCGAGCGAGATGAGCAGGGTGACGGTGACGACGGCGATCAGCGAGGAGCGCACCGCGTTGCCGACGGCCACACCGACACCGACCGGACCGCCCGAGGCGTTGAATCCGTAGTAGGTGTGGATGAGCATGATCGCGATCGCCATGACGATGGCCTGGGCGAACGACCACAGAATGTCCGTGGGTATCAGGAACGTCGAGAAGTAGTGGTCGTACACGCCGGACGACTGGTCGTACAGCACCACCGTCGCGAACCGGCTGGCCATGAACGACGCGATCACCGCCAGGGCGTACAGCGGAATGATGGCGATCATGCCCGCCATCACGCGTGTGCTGACCAGGTACGGGATCGACGGGATCGCCATCGTCTCGAGCGCGTCGATCTCCTCGGAGACGCGCATGGCGCCGAGCTGGGCGGTGGAGCCGGCGCCGATGGTGGCCGCCAGACCGATGCCCGCGATGACCGGCGCCGCGATCCGCACGTTGATGAAGGCCGCGAAGAAGCCCGTGAGGGCCTCGACGCCGATGTTGCCGAGCGAGCTGTACCCCTGCACCGCGATGGTGCCGCCGGTGAACAGGGTCAGGAAGCCGACGATGACGACGGTTCCGCCGATCACCGCGAGGGCACCCGTGCCCATGCTGATCTCGGCGATGAGCCGCAGCGTCTCCTTCGGGTAGTGCATCAGGGCGCGGGGCGCCCATCCGATGGCACGCGCGAAGAACAGCGCCTGCTCACCGAGCCGGTCGATCGAGCGGGACGCCGACGCGAACCGTTTCCGAGTTCGGGGAAAGCGCCCGGCCGCCGCTAGTGCCATCTACTCCACCACCATGTCGATCACCCTGCCGTCAGCTTGATGCCGACGGCGGTGACGAGAACGTTGACCACGAACAGGGCCATGAACGAGAACACGACGGTCTGGTTGACGGCGTCACCGACGCTCTTCGCGCCACCCTTGACGTTCAGGCCGAGGTAGGCGGCGACGAGGCCGGCGATCATGCCGAACAGACCGGCTTTGACTTCCGAGATCACGAGCTCCCCGAATCCGGTGAGCAGGGTGATGCCGTTGACGAACGCACCCGGGTTGACGTCCTGGATGTAGACCGAGAAGACGAAGCCGCCGAGGATGCCGATGGTGCAGACCAGGCCGTTGAGCAGGAGCGCAACGACGGTCGACGCCAGCACTCGTGGCACGACCAGGCGGTGGATCGGATTGATGCCCAGCACCCGCATCGCGTCGATCTCTTCGCGGATGGTGCGGGCCGAGAGGTCTGCGCAGATGGCAGTGGCTCCTGCACCCGCCACGATGAGCACGGTGACGATGGGACCGACCTGGGTCACGGTGCCGAGAGCGGCGCCGGCGCCACTGAGGTCTGCCGCGCCGATCTCACGGAGGAGGATGTTGATCGTGAAGCTCACCAGCACGGTGAACGGAATGGCCACCAGCACGGTGGGCACCATCGAGACCCGGGCGACGAACCACGCCTGGTCGACGAACTCGCGACGTTGGAAGGGCCTCGAAAAGACTGCCCTCAACGTTTCGCCCGACATCGTGAAGAACCCGCCGACCGCACGCAACGGCACCTCGAGGAGGTCTACCATCCGTCCTCCTCGTCCATGATCTCGCCCAGCACCGACTGTCAGTTCGAGCCCAGCCCCCCGACGGTCTGTGACTCAGGTCATATTAACTAGAACGTGTTCACCTGTCAAAGGTGGTCGCTCATCAGCAAGAATCGTCCCACATTCAGCACGCTCGGAGTGCCGAATTCGACCGAAATTCCGGGCGTGTCCCCAGCCGATCGAACTCGATGATTCGCGCCGAGCGGGAATCCGAGTCGTGGCCCTAAGATGTTATAGCACAAGAACTTTGAGAGAATTTCACCGCATGTCGGCGAACGGCGGATACACCTTCTGCAGCTGCCACGCACACGGGCCGACCTCGGCAGCTGCCGCGCCGGATGGGCAGGCGCGATCGAACTGGTCGACGACAGCAGAACTAGAACACGATCTAGTCATATCCGGCACACCTCTCGAACACCCCACCACGGTCTCCCGGCCCCCGTTCCGCCGCTCTTCAGTTGCCTTCAGTATCGCCCATCGCGCGGGCATTACCTGCGGAAACGATACGGAAACAACCTTCGTGTCGGTTATTCGACCCCGGCGACGCAGTCAGCCCAGTTCGCGTAGCGCCGCGGAGGCCGAGAACATGGCGGCAGGATCCCGATCCGCGAAATAGTTTCCGAGCTCGGCCGCGAGCGCACCGGGTGTCCACCGACCGTCGGCGGCGTCGAACCGCCGCTCCACGACCGGTGCCGCCATCAACGCCACCATCGGGCCGTAGACGACGAAGACCTGACCGTTCACCGAGTCGGCGGCGGGCGAGGCGAGGTAGGCGACCAGCGCGGCCACATGCTCGGGCGACAACGGGTCGATCCCCTCGGCCGGTGCCTCCCCGAAGACGTTCTCCGTCATCGACGTGCGGGCCCGAGGGCAGATCGCGTTGGCTCGGACGCCGTACCGGGACAGCCCGCGGGCCGCCGACAGCGTGAGCGCCGTGATGCCCGCCTTGGCGGCGCCGTAGTTCGCCTGCCCCTCGGGGCCCAGCAGTCCCGCCTCGGACGAGGTGTTGACGATGCGCCCGTACACCGGCGCACCGGCCTCCTTCGACTTGCCCCGCCAGTACGACGCGGCTGCGCGGCACAGCAGGAAGTGTCCGCGCAGATGAACCTTCAGCACCAGATCCCAGTCCTCGTCGGACATGTTGAACAGCATGCGATCCCGCGTGATACCCGCGTTGTTCACCAGGATGTCGAGGCTGCCGAGCCGGCTCTGCGCCGCCTCCATGATCGCGTCGGCGGTGGACCGTTCCCCGATGTCTCCTGCCACGAACTCGACCTTCGCGCCCAGGCCCCGGATCTCCTCGAGCGTTGCCTCCACGGCGTCGTTCGCGGCCAGGTCGTTGACGACGACGGACGCACCCGCGCGGGCCAGTGCGATCGCCTCGAACTTTCCGAGGCCGGATCCGGCGCCGGTCACGACGGCGACCTTGCCGTCCACGTTCACATCGCGGTCAGCCACAGCATTCATGAACACGCTCTCCTGGTTCTGTGCACTCGCCGGAGGTCGCGAAACACGACACGGCGGTAGGTCGACGTCACTGTAGAACGTGTTCTCATTCCGGGCAACAATCCTCAGGGGTGTTCGGTGAGCGCGGCCCTCGGACACTGGGCGATCGCCGTGCGCACGTCTTCCTCCCGGTCAGCGGGAGGAACGGCACTCGAAATGTGCAGCTGATCGTCGTCGTCGAGCTCGAAGATGTCGGGTGCGATCCCCACGCACACACCATTGGCCTCGCAACGGTCGAAATCGACTCTGACCTCCATGGTAACCCTCACTTCTCCTCGTCTCGTCACTCGTGGACCCAGGTGCCGCCGGGCTGTGGCGCACTCCGTTCCTGCGATAACACTAGAACCTGTTCCAGTCGTGTGCAATGATTCGTTCCACGACTGCGAGCACGCCTACCGGGCACGCTCCGGGGCCGGCCGGGGCCGACTCCGCGAATGCACCGCAGAGACTGGAACCTGTGCCAGATTTCAGCTGATTCCGCTCTCGGACTGGAGAGGTATTTCGATGCACATCACCTACACACCGCAGCAACAGCAGCTGCGGGAAGAGCTGCGCGCGTACTTCGCGAAGCTGATGACGCCGGAGCGTCGAGAGGCACTGGCCGCCACCACCGGCGAATACGGCGAGGGCAATGTCTACCGCGAGGTCGTCGCCCAGATGGGCAAGGACGGCTGGCTGACGCTCGGGTGGCCCAAGGAGTACGGCGGCCAGGAGCGGTCGGCCATGGAGCAGCTGATCTTCACGGATGAGGCCGCCATCGCCGGCGCCCCGGTCCCCTTCCTCACCATCAACTCGGTGGCGCCGACCATCATGCACTTCGGTACCCCCGAGCAGAAGTCGTTCTTCCTGCCCAGGATCTCGGCCGGCGAACTGCACTTCTCCATCGGCTACTCCGAGCCCGAAGCGGGCACCGACCTCGCCAGCCTGCGCACGACCGCCGTCAAGGACGGCGACGACTACGTCATCAACGGCCAGAAGATGTGGACGAGCCTGATCGCGTACGCCGACTACGTGTGGCTGGCGTGCCGCACCGATCCCGAAGCCAAGAAGCACAAGGGCATCAGCATGCTGATCGTCCCGACAACCGCCGAAGGCTTCTCGTACACCCCCGTCCACACGATGGCGGGTCCGGACACGAGCGCCACCTACTACCAGGACGTTCGGGTTCCGTCGTCCGCGCTGGTCGGCCCCGAGCACGGCGGGTGGGCGCTGATCACCAATCAGCTCAACCACGAGCGCGTCGCCCTGACGTCCGCCGGGCCGGTCCTCACCGCACAGCGTGAGGTGCGCGAATGGGCGCAGAACACCAAGTTGCCGGACGGCCGCCGCGTCATCGACCAGGAATGGGTGCAGATCAACCTGGCCCGGGTCCACGCCAAGGCCGAGTACCTCAAGTTGATGAACTGGGAGATCGCCTCGTCCACCGACCACGCGCCGGGCCCGGAAGCGGCGTCCGCCAACAAGGTCTACGGCACGGAGTTCGCCACGGAGGCGTACCGGCTGCTGATGGAGATCCTCGGACCTTCGGCCACGCTGCGGCAGAACTCCCCCGGGGTCCTGCTGCGCGGGCGACTCGAACGGATGCACCGGTCGTCGCTGATCCTCACGTTCGGCGGCGGAACCAACGAGGTGCAGCGCGACATCATCGCCATGACCGCCCTCGGCCTGCCCCCAGCGAAGCGTTAGGACTACGACAATGGACTTCACCCCCACCGAGGCCCAGCAGGATCTGGCCGGGCTCACCCACGGAATCGTCTCGGACCTCGTCACCAACGACCGGCTGCGCGAACTCGACAACGCGGACGACCGCCTCGATCGCCGGCTGTGGTCCGCACTCGCGTCGTCCGGCGTCCTGAGCGCCGCACTGCCGGAGTCGGTGGGCGGCGACGGTTTCGGCGTCCTCGAGCAGTGCAGCATCCTCGTCGAGCTGGGCCGCGCCGTCGCGCCGGTTCCCTACCTGTCGTCGATCGTGATGGCGGCAGGCGCGATCGCGAAGTACGGGACCGAACAGCAGCGTTCCGACTGGGGCACTCCGGCCGCGGATGGCGAGAAGATCCTCACCGTCGCGCTCGACGAGGAACTCAACGACACCCCGGGTGCGCCCGTCACGCGTGCCGAACGCGGCGCGGACGGCTGGACACTGGACGGCACCAAGATCGTGGTCGACGCGGCACCGTCCGCCGACCTCTTCCTGGTCCCGGCGACCACCCCGGACGGTGTGGCCGTCTTCCTCGTCCGCCCCGACGACGCCGGAGTGACCGTCACCCGCCAGCAGACCGTCGACCTGGCCAGCACCGGTGAGGTGACCCTCCACGGAGTGTCGCTGACCGAGGACCGCGTGCTCGGCGCCGTCGACCAGGGCGGCGAGATCGTGGACTGGCTCGTCGAGCGCGGCTCGCTCGGCGCCTGCGCATTTCAGTACGGCGTCCTCGACGAATCCCTGACACTCACCGCGGCCTACGCCCGCGAGCGGGTGCAGTTCGGTCGGCCCATCGGCAGTTTCCAGGCCGTGGCCCAGCGACTCGCCGACGGCTACATCGACGTGAAGGGCGTGCGGCTCACGCTGTGGCAGGCGGCGTGGCGGCTCAGAGAAGGCCTGCCCAGCGAAGGCGACATCCAGACCGCCAACTTCTGGGCGTCCGACGCCGGACACCGAGTGGCCCACACCCTCGTCCACGTCCACGGAGGCGTCGGACTCGACGAAGACCACCCCGTGCACCGGTACTTCCTCGCCGCCAAGGCACTCGAGTTCCGGCTCGGTTCGGCCACGCAGCAGCTGCGGATCCTCGGCGCCGAACTGGCCACCGTCCCGGCATGACCGCCACGCTCGCGCGCACGGTATCGGACCTGCTCCTCGGCGTCTCGAAGTCCGACGCCCAGGGCCTGTACTTCGAAGACCGGTTCCTGTCGTGGTCCGAGCACGTGCGGGCGAGCCTGCGGCGCGCCGCGATCCTCGACGACCTGCTCGATGCGCAGCGGCCCCGGCACTTCGGTGTCCTGATGGACAACGTCCCCGAGTTCTCCCTCCTCGCCGGGGCGGCGGCGCTGTCCGGCGCCGTCCTCGTGGGGCTCAACACCACTCGACGCGGGGAGGCGCTGGCCCGCGACATCGCGCTGGCCGACTGCCAGGTGGTCTTCACCGAATCCGGGCGGTCCGCGCTGCGGGACGGTCTCGATCCGGGTGTTCCCGTCGTCGACGTGGATTCGCCGGCATGGTCCGCCCTGCTCGCCGAGGAGCGTCCCGCATTCAGGCCGAGGGTCGCCGCCGCCAACGACCTGTTCATGCTCATCTTCACGTCCGGCACGAGCGGCGACCCGAAGGCGGTGCGCTGCACCCACGCGAAGATCACCGGCCCCGGCATCATGCTCGCCGAACGCTTCGGGTTGACCCCGGACGACGTCGTCTACATGTCGATGCCCATGTTCCATTCCAACGCCATGATGGCGGCATGGTCCGTGGCGCTCGCGGGACACAGCTCGATTGCGCTGCGACGGAAGTTCTCCGCATCCAACTTCCTGTCCGATGTGCGGAAGTTCGGCGTCACGTACGCCAACTACGTCGGAAAGCCGCTGTCGTATGTGCTGGCGACCCCCGAGATGCCCGACGACGCCGACAACACGCTGCGGGTCATGTACGGCAACGAGGGGTCCGCGCCCGCGGTCGCGGCGTTCTCGCACCGCTTCGGCACCGCGGTGGTCGACGGATTCGGCTCCACCGAGGGCGGTGTCGCCATCTCCGCCACCCCCGGGTCGCCATCGGGCTCGCTGGGCAGGCTCCCCGAGGGCATCGCGATCCTCGACCCCGAGACCGGCAACCCCTGCCCCCCGGCCGAATTCGATTCCGCCGGCCGGGTGCTCAACGCCGAGGTCGCGACCGGCGAACTCGTCAACGTCGCGGGGTCGGGGGCGTTCGCGGGTTACTACAACAATCCCGAGGCCGACGCCGAGCGGATCCGCGACGGCAAGTACTGGAGCGGCGACCTCGCCTACCGGGATGCCGACGGGTTCGTGTACTTCGCGGGACGCAGTTCCGGATGGTTGCGCGTCGACGGCGAGAACATCGGCTCGGCGCCCATCGAACGCATCCTGATGCGGTACGACGGCTTCGCCCAGGTGTCGGTGTACGCGGTGCCCGACCCCGACGTCGGGGACCGGGTGATGGCGGCCGTCGTCCCGACGCGTGACTTCGATCCGGTGGCCTTCACGAGTTTCCTCGACGCACAGTCCGATCTGGGGCCGAAGCAGCGCCCGAGCCTGATCCGGGTGTGTGCCGAGTTCCCGCGGACCGCCACGTTCAAGGTCCTCACCCGCGTGTTGAGCGCAGAGGCCGACAATTGCGCCGATCCGGTATGGGTCCGCGCCGGGTCCGCCTACTCCCGCACGTGAGTGGCAAAGTGTGCTGACGCACGCTTTGCCACTCACGTGCCTAGCGGAGCGTGTCGAGCCGCGACACCGCCGAGTCGAAGCCCTTGACGAGTTCGTCCATCACCTCGGCCACCGGACGGATCTCGTTCATCCGGCCCACGATCTGACCCACCGGCATCGCCACGACATCCGGGTTCTCGGACGCGGCGATCCGCTGATGCGCCTCGCTGACCAGCAGATTCTGCAGCGGCATCGGCAGCGGTGCCGGCGCGTCCGGCTTCGACCAGGCGTCGGTCCATTTGGTCTTGAGCAGGCGCGCGGGCTTACCCGAGTAGATCCGGGACCGCACCGTGTCGGCGGACGTCGCACCGAGCAGGGCACGCTGGATCGCGGACGGTCCCTCGGACGACGCGCTGCCGAGTTTGTACTCGGAGGTGGTGAGCCAGTACGACCCCATCCACACCCCCGCCGCCCCCAGCGACAGCGCAGCGGCGACCTGACGTCCACTGCCGATACCACCGGCCGCGAGGACCGCGGCGGAATCACCGATAGCATCGACGATCTCGGGAATCAGCACCATCGACGCGATCTCACCGGTGTGCCCACCGGCCTCGTACCCCTGCGCGATGACGATGTCGACACCGTTCGCGACGTGCCTGCGCGCGTGCTCGACGGCGCCGGCCAGCGCCGCCACCGGAACGCCCTTCTCGTGGGCCTGGTCGATGACATCTTTCGGGGGCGAGCCGAGTGCGTTGGCGATCAACGCAATTCGATGATTCAGGGCGACGTCCACATGTGAGCGCGCCACCGAGTGCAGCCAGCCGAGCACGCCGGTCGCGTGTTCGGCACCCGAATCGAGTGGCGGCACCCCCAGCTCGGCCAGGGTCCGGTCGACGAACGCGCGGTGTTCCGCGGGGATCAGCGACTCGAGGTCCACCGACGTGCCCTCTGTCGGAACCTTGGCGGGCATCACGATGTCGACGCCGTACGGCTTGCCGTCGGTGTTCTCGTCCATCCACGACAGGACGGCTTCGAGTTCCTCGGGGTCGTTGAACCGGACGCAGCCGAGCACACCCAGACCGCCGGCGCGGGAGATCGCCGCGGCCACGTGTTCGGAGGGAGTGAACCCGAAGACCGGGTACTCGATGCCGAACTTCTCGCTCAAACTCGTGTGCATTACGCGCCTTTGCTTTCGGGCGAACCGTTGCCGTTGTGGTCGTCGGCCGGACGGGTCTCGGTCTGTTCCTTGGCCCAGCGGTAGTCGGGCTTACCCGCAGGCGAACGCTTGATCTCGTCGACGAACCAGAGGCTGCGTGGAAGCTTGTATCCCGCAATCTCCTTGCGTGCCGCGTCGGCGATCTCGTGCAGGCCCGGACGCGCCCCTCCCCGGGTCTGGATGACGGCGGCGACACGCTGGCCGAAGCGTTCGTCGGGAATGCCGACCACGAGGGCGTCGAAGACGTCGGGATGCGACTTGAGTGCGCCCTCGACCTCCTCGGGGAAGATCTTCTCGCCGCCGCTGTTGATGGACACCGAGCCGCGGCCGAGCATCGTCACCGTGCCGTCCGCCTCCACCTGCGCGAAGTCGCCGGGGATGGAGTATCGAATGCCGTTGATCTCCTTGAACGTGGCCTTGGTCTTCTCTTCGTCCTTGTAGTAGCCGATCGGGATGTGCCCCTTGCGCGCCAGGATGCCGACCACGCCGGACCCGGGCTCCACCGGGTTGCCGTCCTCGCCGAGGACGGACGTGGACGCGTCGATCTTCACCGTCGGGCCGCCGCCGTGCGAGTCGCCCTTCGCGACCACGCTGAGGCCGCCGAAACCGGTCTCGGACGAACCGATGGAGTCGGTGATCATCCGGTTGGGCAGCAGCTCGAGGTACTTCTCCTTGATGCTGGGCGAGAACAGCGCCGCCGAACTCGCCATGAGGAACAGTGTCGACAGGTCGTAGGGTTCGCCGCTCGCCTTGTCGCCCTCCACCAGCGCGTCGAGCATCGGGCGCGCCATCGCATCGCCGGTGATGAAGATGAGGTTGACCTTGTGCTGATCGACGATCCGCCACACGTCGTGGCCGTCGAATTCGGGGTGCATCACGCATTTTCCGCCGCCGAACAGACTCTGGAACACCGCCCACTGGCTGCCGCCGTGGATCATCGGCGGGATCGGGAAGCGGGTCATGCCGGGGCTCTCGGCGCCCAGCTTCGCGAGGTCCCACTCGTCCTCGACGTACTCACCGGTCATGAAGTTGATGCCGCCACCGAGAACCCGCCAGACGTCCTCGTGACGCCACATGACGCCCTTGGGCTTTCCGGTGGTGCCACCGGTGTAGAGCATGTACAGGTCGTCGTTGCTGCGCTCGCCGAAGTCGCGGTCGGGGGAACCCTGCGCCAGCGCCGCCTCGTATTCGAGGCCCTCATAGGCGAGATCGGTGCCGTCCTCGACCACGACGGTGGTCTTCAGGAGCGGCGTCTCGGGGAGCACGTTCGCCACCTTGTCGGAGTAGCGGCGCTCGTGAACGAGCGCGACCATGTCCGAATTGTCGAAGATGTATTGCAACTCGTTCTCGATGTACCGGTAGTTGACGTTCACCATCACGGCACGGATCTTGAAGACCGCCACCATGGCCTCGATGGCCTCGATGGTGTTCCGGCAGTAGATGCCCACCTTGTCGCCGGGCTGGACACCCTGTTCGCGCAGGTAGTGGCCTAGGCGATTGGCCCTCTCCTCCATCTGCGCGTACGTCACTTCCCGATCGTCGGACACCAACGCGACGCGGTCCGGAACGAGGTCGATTGCGTGCTCTACGAGGTCTGCGATATTAAGGGCCACGTCAACAAAGTAGAACGTGTTACCGTTTCTGGCAAGACCCAATTTGAGAGCCAGCTCACACACCCTTCGGGAGACTTCAGTGTCCTCTACAACGACCGAGAAATCCGACATTTCGGCACAGTCGCCGCACTGCCTCGTGGAGAAGCGCGGACACGTCCTCATCGTGACGATGAACCGACCCGAGGCGAAGAACGCGCTGTCCGGCGAAATGATGGCGATCATGCGGGACGCGTGGGATCAGGTCGACTCCGACCCGGACATCCGGGTCGCCATCCTCACCGGCGCCGGCGGCGCATTCTGCGCGGGCGCCGACCTCAAGGCCATGACGTCGCAGCACCCCGGCGACTCGTTCTCCGGGGGCGGCTGGGACCTGTCCAAGATCGAGGCACTCCTCAAGGGGAGACGCCTCACCAAACCCCTCATCGCCGCGGTCGAGGGCCCCGCCATCGCCGGCGGCACCGAGATCCTGCAGGGCACCGACATCCGGGTCGCCGGAGAGAGCGCCAAATTCGGTGTCTCCGAAGCCAAATGGGGACTCTTTCCACTCGGCGGCTCCGCCGTGCGCCTCGTCCGGCAGATTCCGTACACCGTCGCAGCCGACATCCTGCTGACCGGACGGCACATCAAGGCCCCCGAGGCCAAGGAGATCGGCCTCATCGGACACGTCGTCCCCGACGGTCAGGCCCTCGACAAGGCCCTCGAACTCGCCGACCTCATCGCCGCCAACGGACCCCTCGCCGTCCAGGCGATCCTGAAGACCATCCGCGACACCGAAGGCATGCACGAGGAGGAGGCGTTTCAGATCGATGCCGCCCTCGGCACCGAGGTCTTCAAGAGCGCCGACGCGAAGGAAGGTCCCCGCGCCTTCTCCGAGAAGCGTGCGCCGAAGTTCGAGGGTCGCTGACCCTTCGGGCGAATGTACCGTTCGGCGCATCTGAGGCGCCCAAAGGTACATTCGCCCGAGATGCGAGGGTTATCCACAGCCCCCTACTTATCCACAGGCCTCATCAAATCGCCAGGTGACCGGACCTGCCGTCGGCACCGGGTGGGTCATCATCGACTGCATGCGACGGGGAGAGTGGGGGCATCGCCTCGAAGATCTGTACGGAGTGAGCCGGTCCGGAATCATCCGGACCGCCGAGTTGAGGCAGTGGGGTGTGTCGAATTCGGCGATCGACGCTCGATGCCGTCCGGGCGGGCCGTGGCAACGCATCCTTCCGGGTGTCGTGATGCTCGGCAACGGCCGGCCGACCGCACGTCAGCGCGCGGTGGCCGCGATCGTGCTCAGCGGCGAGGACGCAGTCCTCACCGGTCGTGCAGCGCTGCACGAATACGGGTACGGAACGTCCTACTCCGGCGATGCCCATGTTCTGATCGCCACGCATCGGCGCGTGCAGTCAACGGGCTTCGTTCTCGTCGAACGTACGACGCGGTTGCCGGCCCCGGTGACGCGCAATGGGCTTCCCTGCGCGCCGCTTCCGCGCGCGTTGCTCGACGCGGCACGACGGTGCCGCACCCTGGACAGCGCTCGATCCCTCATCGCCGAGGTGGTCCAGCGAGGCGAGGTGAGCGTCGCCGAGCTGATCGCAGAGTTGGACTCGGGTAGTGGCCGGGGTGCAGCACTCCCCCGTGCGGTGCTGCACGAAGTGAGTGCAGACGTCCACTCGGTGTCCGAAGCCGAAGCCCGCAGACTGTGGCTGCGCAGCGGACTGCCCCGAATGGTCTTCAACCGCAGGATCGTCGACGCCGCCGGACAGTTCATCGCCATGCCGGACGGATGGATCGACGACGTCGCATTCGCCTGGGACATCGACTCGCTCGACTGGCATCTGGCGCCGAAGGCCTACAAATCGACCGTCGAGCGCCGCACCCGGATGCAGAACCACGGCATCATCGTGCTGCCGACGCTACCGAGCGCAGTCCGCGACAACGCCGACCGAGTCATCGCCGACCTCCGATCGCACTTCCAGCTGGCGTCGTCCCGACCCCGGCCGGAGGTCCGGATGCTCACAGCGCGCGGCTGAATGTACCCTTCAGTGCCTCAGGTGCGCCGAAAGGTACATTCGCCCGAAAGCGGGGGTCAGCCGAGGACCGCCGCGGACAGTTCGCGGACGTGGTCGGCGTCGCGGCAGGACACGAGGAGCATGGTGACGCCGGCGTCGGCCCACCGTTTGACGTCGGCGCGGACTTCGTCGACGTTGCCGATGATCATGGTCTCGGTGACCATCTCGTCGGGGACGACGGCGGCGGCTTCGTCCTTGCGGCCTGCGCGGAAGAGGCGCCCGATTTCCTCGACCTGTTCGCCGTAGCCCATGCGGGTGTAGACCTGGGCGTGGAAGTTGAGTTCGGGGGCGCCCATGCCGCCGACGTACAGCGCGGTGATCGGTTTGAGGCCGGCGATGGCGGCGGCGCGGTCGTCGGTGACGATTACCTGACAGGTGGCCGCGACCTCGAAGTCTTCGCGGCTGCGACGGGCGCCGGGCCGGGCGAAGCCCTCGTCGAGCCATTCGTTGTACATGGGCGCGAGGCGGGGCGAGTAGTAGATGGCGAGCCAGCCGTCGGCGATCTCGGCGGTGAGTGCGACGTTCTTCGGACCTTCGGCGCCGAGCCAGATGGGGATGTCGGCCCGCAGCGGGTGGGTGATCGGCTTGAGCGGCTTCCCGAGACCGGTGCTGCCGGGTCCGGTGTAGGGCAGCGGGAAGTGCGGGCCGTCGCTGGTGACGGGTCCCTCCCGCGACAGCACCTTCCGGATGACGGAGACGTATTCACGGGTGCGGGCGAGCGGTTTCGTGAACGGCTGCCCGTACCACCCCTCGACGACCTGGGGCCCGGACACGCCGAGGCCGAGGATCGCCCGGCCGCCGCTGAGGTGGTCGAGGGTGAGTGCGTGCATGGCGGTGCTGGTGGGTGTGCGCGCGGAGATCTGGACGACGGACGTGCCCAGGCGGACGCGTTCGGTGCTCGAACCCCACCAGGCGAGGGGGGTGAAGGCGTCGGAACCCCACGATTCGGCGGCGAAGACGGCGTCGAATCCCTCGGCTTCGGCCGCGGCGATCAACTCCGGGACATTCGCCGGTGGCTGTGCGCCCCAGTATCCCAGTTGCAACCCGAGCTTCATCGTGTGCCTCCGCATCGACCGTCGTCAGAAGTGACCCTTGCCACAAACACTAGAACCTGTTCTACTCGAAGTTGTGAGCATGGGAAAGAGCGCGGTGGCTGAAAAATTCTCGAACGAACCGTTGAGCGCCCCGCTGAAACTTCAATTCGACTACACCCGATCGGTGGGTCCGACCATCGGCGCCTTCGTGACCGCGCTGCGCGACCGCAAGGTCATCGGCGCCCGCGGTTCGGACGGACGCGTCTACGTCCCCCCGCCCGAGTTCGACCCGAACACCGCCGAACCTCTCACCGACTTCGTCGGGGTCTCCGACGCCGGGACCGTGGTGAGCTGGACGTGGATGCCGGAACCGATTGCCGGACAGCCACTCACCACGCCTTTCGCGTGGGCCCTGATCAAGCTCGACGGCGCGGACACGTCCCTCGTACACGCGGTGGACGTCCACTCTCCCGCCGCCATGAGCACGGGCATGCGGGTCCGGGCGCGATGGGCGCAGGAGCGGGTGGGGCGCATCCAGGACATCGTGTGCTTCGAGCCCGGGGAGTCGACGAACGAACCCGAGCCGTCCTCGGAGTCGGAACCGGTCACGATGGTCACGACGCCCATCGATCTCGACTACATGCACTCCGCCTCCGCCGAGGAGAGCTACTACCTCCGAGGGTTGAAGGCGGGCAAGCTGATCGGTGGCCGCACCGGACCGGACGGCAAGGTGTACATCCCGCCGCGCAGCGCCAATCCCACCGACGGCATCCCGACGAAGGAGCAGGTGGAACTGCCGGACAGGGGCATCGTCACCACGTTCTGCATCGTGAACGTCCCCTTCCTCGGACAGCGGATCAAGCCGCCGTACGTCGCCGCCTACGTGCTGCTCGACGGCGCGGACATCGCGTTTCTGCACCTGATCCTCGACTGCGACGCCGCCGACGTGCGGATGGGCATGCGCGTGGAGGCCAAGTGGAAACCGCGTGAGGAGTGGGGCTACACCCTCGAGAACATCGAGTACTTCAGGCCGACGGGCGAGCCCGACGCCGAGTACGACACCTACAAACATCACCTGTAAGGGCGCGGCACAATGACAGATATCGCAGTCGTCGGGTTCGCGCACGCACCGCATGTGCGCGAGACCACCGGCACCACCAACGGCGTCGAGATGCTCGTTCCCTGCTTCCAGCAGCTGTACGAGGAGCTCGGAATCACCAAGTCCGACATCGGTTTCTGGTGTTCCGGGTCGTCGGACTACCTGGCCGGACGCTCGTTCTCCTTCATCTCCGCGGTCGACTCGATCGGTGCGGTTCCGCCGATCAACGAGTCGCACGTCGAGATGGATGCGGCGTGGGCGTTCTACGAGGCCTGGATCAAGATCATGACCGGCGAGGTCGACACCGCCCTCGTCTACGGCTTCGGCAAGTCGTCGGCGGGCAACCTCCGCAAGATCCTGTCGATGCAACTCGACCCCTACCTGGTCACGCCACTCGCCCTCGACTCCGTGTCGCTCGCCGGGCTGCAGGCCCGCCTCGGACTCGATGCCGGGAAGTGGACGGCCGAGGAGATGGCGGCCGTGGCCGCGCGCAGCCGGGCCGCGGCGGAGAGCAATCCGAACACCCAGCTGTCGGGGCACGTCGACATCAACGCGCTGCTCGCCAGCCCGTTCGTCGCGGATCCGTTGCGCGCCCACGACTGCGCACCGATCACGGACGGCGCCGCCGCCGTCGTGCTCGCCGCCGGCGACCGTGCCCGTGAGCTGTGCGAGCGGCCGGCGTGGATCACCGGGATCGAGCATCGGATCGATTCCCCGAACTTCGGCGCCCGCGACCTGACGGTCTCGCCGTCCACGACGGCCTCCGCCCGCGGTGCCACCGGAGGGGACGTCGGCGGAATCGACGTGGCCGAACTGCACGGACCGTTCACCCATCAGGAACTGATCCTCCGCGAGGCCATCGGACTGTCCGATGCGACGGTGATCAACCCGTCGGGCGGCCCGCTGAGCGGGAATCCGATGTTCGCCGCGGGTCTGGAACGCATAGGTTACGCAGCCAAGGCCATCATGGACGGCAACGCCGGGCGCACGCTGGCGCACGCTACGAGTGGTGCTGTGCTGCAACAGAATCTGGTCGCAGTCTTGGAGGGACGCAACTGATGGCGAATCAATTGGCCGCGGTGCTCGGCACCGGTCAGACGCACTACGTGGCGAAGCGGCACGACGTGTCCATGTCCGGACTGGTTCGCGAGGCGATCGACCGCGCGATGGAAGACGCGCGGGTGGGCTGGGACGACATCGACGCGGTGGTGATCGGGAAGGCCCCCGACCTGTTCGAGGGGTCGATGATGCCGGAACTCGCGATGTCGGACGCGCTGGGCGCCAACGGCAAACCACTCCTGCGCGTGCACACCGCAGGCTCGGTCGGCGGTTCGACCGCGGTGGTGGCGTCGAGCCTCGTGAAGTCGGGGGTGCACAAGCGGGTACTGACGGTGGCGTGGGAGAAGCAGTCCGAATCGAACGCCATGTGGGCGCTGTCCACCCCGATTCCGTTCCACATGCCGGTCGGCGCGGGCGCGGGCGGGTACTTCGCGCCGCATGTCCGCTCGTACATCCGGCGGTCGGGCGCACCCGATCACATCGGCGCGATGGTGGCGGTGAAGGACCGGTTGAACGGCAGCCTCAACCCGTACGCCCACCTCAAGCAACCCGACATCACGCTCGAGTCCGTGCAGGCCTCGCAGATGCTGTGGGACCCGATCCGCTACGACGAGACCTGCCCCTCCTCGGACGGCGCCTGCGCGCTGGTGATCGGCAACGAGGAGGCTGCCGAGCAGGTCATTGCGGACGGTCGTGAGGTGGCGTGGATTCACGCCACTGCGATGCGCACCGAGCCCACCACGTTCGCGGGACGCGACCAGGTGAATCCGCAGGCCGGCCGGGACGCCGCGGCCGCACTGTGGAGGGCAGCGGGCATCAAGGATCCGCTCGACGAGATCGACGTCGCCGAAATCTACGTCCCCTTCTCCTGGTTCGAACCGATGTGGCTCGAGAATTTGGGCTTCGTCTCGGAGGGCGAGGGTTGGAAACTCACCGAGGCGGGCGAGACGGCGATCGGCGGCCGGCTGCCGCTCAATGCGTCCGGCGGCGTCCTGTCGTCCAACCCCATCGGCGCCTCGGGCATGATCCGGTTCGCCGAGTCGGCGATGCAGGTCATGCACCGCGCCGGCGACCATCAGGTGAAGGACGCACGCAAGGCACTCGGCCACGCCTACGGCGGCGGTTCGCAGTACTTCTCGATGTGGGTGGTCGGTTCCGACCGGCCGAACAAATAGGAGCGGGACATCACCATGAAGTTCACCGTCGGCATCGCCATGAATCCCCTCGACCAACTGATCGCTCTCGCGAAAACAGCTGAGGAGTGCGGATTCTCGTCCATCGCACTCCCCGACTCACTGTTCTTCATGGAGAAGCAGAGCGCCGACTACCCGTACACACCGGACGGCTCGCGGATGTGGAACGAGGAGACGCCGTGGGTGGATCCGCTGATCGCGGCGGCCGCGATGGGTGCGGTGACGTCGAAGATCGAGTTCTACACCCAGGTCCTCAAGCTGGGTTCCCGCAACCCGGTACTCCTCGCCCGTCAGGTCGGTTCGGTGGCCAACCTCATCGGTAACCGTTTCGGTTTCGGCGTCGGGATCGGCTGGGCACCGGAGGAATTCGAATGGTGCGGAGTGCCGTACGCGAAGCGCGGCGCGCGCGTCGACGAGATGATCGACGTCATCAAGCTGATCCTCGGCGGCGGGATGGTCGAGTATCACGGTGAGTTCTACGACTTCGACCGACTGCAGATGAGCCCGGCGCCGACGAAACCGGTGCCGTTCTACGTCGGCGGACACACCGACGTCGCGCTGCGCCGCGCCGCGCGGGTGGGCGACGGCTGGACGTCCGCGATGATCAAGTTCGACGATCTCGTCCAGGTCATCGCGCGATTGCGGGAACTCCGCGAGGAGTACGGCCGCGCCGATCTGCCGTACGAGATCCAGACCGTGTGCATCGACCGCTTCGGGAAGGACGGTTACGCCGAGTTGGCGGATGCCGGCGTGACCGACACGATCGTCGTCCCGTGGGTTTTCGACGGCATCGGCTTCGACGGACCGCTCGAGGCCAAGCAGGAGTCGCTGCGCAAATTCGCCGATCAGTACATCGGATAGGGGTGTGGACATGACGACGACCGACCATCCCGCCCGCCTCGCCGGGCAGGCTTCCCGCGAGGCGGCCAGCGGCAGGCGCAAGGACGAGTGGCTTGCCCTGTTCGCCGAGGACGCCTGTGTCGAAGACCCGGTCGGCCCTTCGGGTTTCGACCCTGAGGGCAAGGGTCACCACGGACTCGACGCGATCTCCCGGTTCTACGACATGACGATCGCGACCACCGAATCGCTCGAGTTCCTCATCACCGATTCACTGGTGTGCGGGAACGAGAACGTGAACATCGGGACCATCCGGTCCACGGTGGCCGGATCCCAGATCGACGCCGAGGGCGTGTTCATCTACCGCGTGAACGAGGACGGCAAGATCACGTCCCTGCGGGCCTTCTGGGAGGTCGACCGGGCGATGAAGACACTGCGCAAGGCCTGAACGCCCCGAATCACGTGCCGGCGTCGTCGATGTGCCGGACGAAGAGGATCCCGTCGAGCTCGCCGACGCCGGCGGGGTCCAGCGGGAAGTACGTGGAGTTGCCCGACGGATCGGCGCGCTTCTCCACATCTCCGATCCTGCGCGCCACCGGCGCGGCAGGCACGAGACAGCTCTCCCCGACCGCGAAGAGCCGATCCTCGAGGGTTCCGGGTGGCGGCTGCCCGATACCGTGACCCGGCGCCTCCCCGACGGCCGAACCGATGACCGTGTAGGCGTCGCCGAGCCGCACGTCCAGATGAGCGCCGGCGCACCACCAGTGCAGATGCAGTCCGGCGAGATCCCAGTGGGTTTCACCCTTCGACAGATGGCCGTTGTGAGCGAAGACGAACGTCGGGCCTCGATCGGCCTCCCTCTGCACCACCGCGGACAGGTTGTCCGCCATGAGGGTGTCGCGGATTCCCAGGAGCCGGGCGATGCGGCGTGGCGAGTTCTCAGCCATGCCTGCGTGATAACTGAGCAGGCAGGTCGCGACGCGACCGTGAAGCTCGGCCTCCCACACTTCGTCTCGCGTGCCGTCGGCCACGAGGCGGGGCGTCTGCGACGCGAGCAGGGTCATCAGGTCGTCGGCGATGAGACGCAACTCGACGGCCTCGGGGGTGGTACCGACGGCCTGGGTCGGGTCCATCGCGACAGCCGGGTTGCTCCAGCGGTCGTCGTCGCCGATCAGTGCGGAGATCCTGCCCGGAGTGCAGGGCAGATCCTGCTCGTCGAGGTGGGTCCTCAGGTAGGTGTCGAGGAAGGTCAGGGCCTGCCTCGGGCTGTCTGCCGACGTCATCTCGATGGGGGCGTCGAATCCGGAGAATCGGAGTTGCTCGTCCGGTTCGCGCCGACGGTTGTATTCGGCCATCCACCCGATCAGGTCGCGGTTCGCCCGGGACTCACCGAAGCCGTGGCTGAAACCGCGTTCCATGATGTCGTCGAGTGGCCGGCGGTCCGGACCCCGCACGAAAGAGTCGACGAGTAGCCCCTTCAGGCAACTGCTTTCGATCGCGATGGACCGGTAGCCCTCATGTTCGACGAGGAACCGGAACATCTGATTGCGGAGCAGCAGAAAGCTCTCCTCCCCGCGCATGGGCTCGCCGAACCCGAGCAGTCGGGGCGCGGGGTCCAGGCGGCGGAGGAATGCGCCGAGGGCAGCGGTCACGCTCGGGTCCCCCGGTGCCGAGAAAACGGCACCCACGTCGCGGACGGTGGCCTGCACGGTCATGACCTGCTCCCACCTTCCTCGATCAGAAAGAGAACAGCGGCGTCGGAGAGGATGAGGGTGCCCTCCGACGCCGCTGAATCAGGGGGTCAGTGTATGACCGGGCAACCGCCTGACGCAGTCTTGTAATCGACCTGAAATTCCTTGATACCGTTGAGCCAGCCCGAGCGCAACCGCCGCGGATCTCCCAGCTTACTGATATCGGGCAGGTGATCCGCAATCGCATTGAAGATCAGGTCGATCTCGAGTCGCGCCAGGTTGGCGCCGAGGCAGAAGTGGGCGCCCGTTCCGCCGAATCCGACGTGCGGGTTGTTCTCCCGCATGATGTCGAACTTCTCCGGGTTCTCGAACGCGTCTTCGTCGAAATTCGCGGAGCCGTAGAGCATTACGACTCGTTGCCCCTTCTTGATCTGCACTCCGCCGAGTTCGGTGTCTTCCAGTGCGGTGCGCTGGAACGAGTTGACCGGAGTCGCCCACCGGACGATCTCGTCCGCCGCCGTCTTGGGACGCTCCTTCTTGTAGAGCTCCCACTGATCGGGATGGTCCAGGAACGCCATCATGCCGTGTGTGATGGCATTGCGCGTGGTCTCGTTGCCGGCGACCGCCAGCAGGATCACGAAGAAGCCGAATTCCTCGGGAGAAAGCTCATTTCCATCGATGTCCGCCTCGATCAGCGTCGTGACGATGTCTTCGGCGGGGCACTTCTTGCGCTCGTCCGCCATCTGGTACGCGTAGCCGAGGATCTCCATCGACGCGGCCTGCGGGTCGATGTCCAGTTCGGGGTCGTCGTAGCCCGTCATCTGGTTCGACCAGTCGAACACCTTCAGTCGATCCTCCTGCGGCACACCGAGCAGTTCGGCGATCGCCTGCAGAGGAAGCTCACACGCCACCTGGGTGACGAAGTCGCCGGCCCCCGATTCGGCGGCAGCCTTCACGATCTTCTCGGCGCGCTCGGTGAGTTCCTCGCGCAGGCTGTTGATTGCGCGGGGCGTGAAGCCGCGGGAGACGAGCTTGCGGAGCTTGGTGTGCTCGGGAGCGTCCTTGTTTATGAGGATGAAACGCTGCATCTCGATGTTCTCGCGCGGAATGTCGTCGGCGAAGCGCACGATCGCGGTGTTCTCATGCGTGGAGAAGACATCGCTGCGCCGCGACACCTCCTTGACGTCCTCGAGCTTGCTGACGACCCAGTAGCCGTCATCGTGGAAGCCACCGATCTCCGGCGGCTGCGGGTTCCACCAGATCGGGGCAGTCTTCCGCAGTTCGGCGAACTCCTGGTACGGGATGCGCTCTGCGTAGATGTCCGGGTCGGTGAAGTCGAAACCCTCTGGAAGATTGGGCTGCGCCACTGCTGTCTCCTGCCCTAAGCCATACACCACTCCGTGATGTGGAACACGTTCTACTAGCATTGAAGCACAAGCCGGGCGACTAGCAAAGGAAAGCTCATTCAGACCTTGCCCGGATAGCAGAACCTGTTCTATTTTCTGAGAACAAGGAAAGGAGCCCACCGTGGGCACACCAGTAATCGTCGAAGCAGTACGCACCCCGATCGGAAAGCGCGGTGGCTGGCTCGCCGGATTGCACGCCGCCGAGATCCTCGGTGCCGCTCAGCGGGGCATCCTCGACCGCTCCGGCATCGACCCCGAACTGGTGGAGCAGGTGATCGGTGGATGCGTCACCCAGGCGGGCGCGCAGTCGAACAACATCACCCGGACCGCGTGGCTGCACGCCGGACTGCCCTGGCAGGTCGGCGCCACCACGATCGACTGCCAGTGCGGCTCCGCGCAGCAGGCCAACCACCTGATCGCGGGATTGATCGCCACCGACGCGATCGACGTCGGAATCGCCTGCGGCATCGAAGCGATGAGCCAGGTGCCGCTCGGGGCGAACGTCGGCGAGAACGCCGGGCCGCGCAGGCCCACGGACTGGGACATCGACATGCCCAACCAGTTCGAGGCCGCCGAGCGCATCGCCCGTCGCCGCGGAATCACCCGCGCGGACGTCGAGGCTCTCGGAGTCCGTTCGCAGGCACGCGCCAAGCAGGCGTGGGACGAAGGGCGTTTCGACCGGGAAGTGTTGCACGTGACCGCACCCGTGGTGGACAAGGAAGGCAACCTCACCGGGGAGACCCGGGTCGTGACGCGCGATCAGGGACTGCGCGATACCACCGCGGAGTCGCTCGCCAAGCTGAAGCCCGTCCTCGAGGGCGGCATCCACACGGCGGGCACGTCCTCGCAGATCTCCGACGGTGCCGCCGCCGTCATGCTGATGGACGAGGCCAGGGCGCGTGCTCTCGGCCTGACGCCCCGGGCCCGCATCGTCTCCCAGGCGCTGGTCGGCTCCGAACCCGAATTCCACCTCGACGGGCCCGTCCAGGCCACGGCGCGCGTCCTCGAACGCAGCGGCATGAAGATCGGCGACCTGGACCTGTTCGAGGTGAACGAGGCCTTCGCCTCGGTGCTGCTGTCGTGGGCGTCGGTGCACGAGCCCGACACGGACAGGGTCAACGTCAACGGCGGTGCGCTCGCACTCGGACATCCCGTGGGCAGCACCGGGTCTCGACTCATCACCACCGCGCTGCACGAACTCGAGCGCACCGACGGATCGACGGCACTGATCACGATGTGCGCCGGCGGGGCGCTCGCCACCGGCACCATCATCGAGCGGATCTAGGATCCGCTGATGAATGCGCCCGCCGCCGCCCGACCGCCCGGCCTCGACTCGAAGTGGACGGTCTCCTTCATCAAGTGGATGTCGAAGGTCAACGTCGTGCTGTACCGGCGGACGGGCGGGCGACTGGGCAGCAAGTGGCGGGTCGGCAGCGCCTTCCCCCGCGGGTTGCCTGTCTGCCTGCTCACCACCACCGGACGGAAGAGCGGCGAGCCGCGGATCAGCCCGCTGCTGTTCCTCGAGGACGGTGACCGCATCATCCTCGCCGCCTCGCAGGGCGGTCTGCCGAAGCACCCGATGTGGTACCTCAACCTGCGCGCGAACCCCGAGGTGACCGTCCAGGTGAAGTCGCGGGTGCGGCCGATGACCGCCCACGTGGCGGACCCCGAGGAACGCGCGCGCCTGTGGCCGCGGCTCGTCGACATGTATCCGGATTTCGACAACTACCAGGCCTGGACGGACCGCACGATCCCCGTCGTGGTCTGCACTCCCCGATAGCACTTGTATGTACCGCCGGGTAACGGGTGCCATGTCGGAGGACTTCTTGCAGTATTGACGCGTACGGACTTGTACGACGGCCGAGGGCGAGGAATTGCAGACATGAGTACACAGGTTCAAGATCGGATACACGACCGTCGAGAGCTCACCGCGGTCCTGCTGCGTGCACTCGAGCGGCGCCACGAGGTGCTCGACGCCATCGTCGACAGCGAGGACCACGCCGAGGCCCTCACGACCGTCGCCGGGCTTCTCGACACCTCCGAGGCGTACGCGGAAGCCGTCCTCAACCTGACGTTCCGCCGCCTCACCAAGGTCGAACGGCTCCGCATCCAGACGGAATTGAAGGACCTCGACGCCACGCTCGAGTGGACGTCGACGGACCGGCCGGCGAGCACCGGGCGGAACTTCCGCCTCCGTCCGTTCACCGAGACCGACGAAGACGCCGAACTGTTCCGGCGCCGCTGCGGCGAGCAGGTCGACGACGCGGGCACGCAGTGGTCCGAGGAGCGGGTCGAGAAGGAACGCACGGAAGGCCTGAGCCGCGTCGACGACGAGTCCGCCGCCTGGTTCGTGTGTGAGGACACCGCGGAGAACACTGCCGTCGGCATGGTGTTCGGCGAACTGTCGGGACGCGAGGTCGACGTCGCCATCTGGATCTCCCCCGACGCCAGGAAGAAGGGCTACGGCACCGCGGCCGTGAAGCACAGCCGCCAGGAACTCGCCGCGGAATTCCCGGGAACGGTCCTGGTCGTCCGCGCTCCCGCCTGACCCGCACGTGAGTGGCGAAGCGTGCGGGAGCACACTTCGCCACTCACGTGCGGTGGTCGGGGTCGCGCTGTTTGGTGACGCCCTGGGCCCAGCGGTAGTCGGGCTTGCCGCTCGGGGTGCGCTGGACGGTGTCTTCCACCCACACCAGACGCGGAATCTTGTAGCCGGCCAGGCTCTGCCGCACGTGGTCCTCGAGTCCGGCGAAGTCGACGCCCCGACCGTCCCGCGCCTGCACGACCGCGGACACCCGGTGCCCCCACCGTTCGTCGGGGACGCCGACCACGATGGCGTCGTAGACGTCGCGGTAGGCCTTCACCGCGCTCTCGACCTCTTCGGCGAACACCTTCTCGCCGCCGGTGTTGATCACCATGTTGCCGCGGCCGAGCAGGGTGATCGATCCGTCGGCCTCGATCCGCGCGCGATCGCCGGTGACGACGACGGGTCGCCCGTCGACCTCCCGGAAGATCTCCCGGGTCTTATCCGGGTCGTTGTAGTAGCCGAGTGGGACGTACCCGCCCTTCGCGAACCAGCCGTCCTTCCCCGACCCCGGTTCGACGGGGACGTCGTTCTCGTCGATCACCAGGGCGTACCGGCCGGCGGGCACCCGGGGCCCGCCCACCTGCTTCTCCCCCTTGGTCGCGAAACCGATTCCGCCGAAACCCGTTTCCGACGCGCCGATCGAATCGGACACCAGCAGTCCCGGGAACGCGTCGAGAAAGGCGTCCTTGATCACCGGTGAGAACAGCGCGGCCCCCGATGCCACCACACCCAGGCTCGACGTGTCGGTGCGCGACGGCTGATGCGCCTCGATCAGCGGCCGACCCATCGCGTCGCCGGTGATGATGAGGATCTGCACCTTGTGCCGCTCGACGAGCTCCCACGTGCGGTCGGCGTCGAACTTCGATTCCAGCAGCACGGTGTTTCCACTGAACAGCGCCGTGAAGGTCGGCATCATCGCGGCCGCGTGGATCAACGGCGGCAACGCGAACCACAGGGTCGGGTCCCCCTGCGACCCGACCCGCGACTGCTGGTACTCGTCGTCGATTGCCTCACCGGTGTAGAAGTCGAGACCGCCCGCGAGGACGCGCCAGATGGCCTCGTGCGTCCACACCACACCCTTGGGACGCCCCGTGGTGCCGCCGGTGTACATCATGAACAGGTCTTCGGAGCTGCGTTCGCCGAAGTCCCGGTCTCCGCTGCCGGACAGCGCCTCCTCGTACGGCACCGAGTCGCTCGGCACACCGGCGCCGCCGAGATCGTCCTCGACGACGACGGTGTGCCGGATCCTCGGCAGCGAGGGCAGGACCTCCGCGATGCGCGGCGAATAGATCCGATGATGGACTACGGCGTCGAGTTCCGCGTTGCCGTAGACGTAGGCGAGTTCGTCGCTGGTGTAGCGGAAGTTGATGTTGATCGGGACCGCGCGAATCTTGTACGCCGCCAGCAACGTCTCCATGGTCTCGATGGAGTTGTGCAGGTGCACGCCGATGTGCGAGCCGGCGGTCAGCCCAACCTCCAGGAAGTGGTGGGCCAGCCTGTTGGCGCGGTCCTCCAGTTCCCGGTAGGTGACGCGTCGGGCGCCGCAGATCAGCGCCACCCGTTCCGGCATCGCGTCGACGGAATGCTCGAAGAGGTCTGCAAGGTTGTAGGCCACGGGGGCGTCCTCTCTCAGACGACTGTGAGGGGTAGGGGTATTCCTCGATCGGTGAACGCGAAGTCGGCTCCGGTGCTGAACCGGGTGAGCGCCACCTCGGGTGCTTCCTTCGCGGGCGGCTCACCGGTCACGACCTCCACGGTCAGCGCCGTATCCGTCTCCTCGACCACCCGCACCGCGAAGCGCGGCGACACCCCGCGCACGAGCGCATTCAGCGGCCCGAGGTGCTCGCCGTCGATCATGGACGGCCACGCCCCGTCCTCCCCGGCTCCGCAGTCGCGTCCGAGAGTCAGCAGCAGACGGTCGCCGAGGGTGATCGAGACGTCCACGTACTGATGGGGATTGAACGCCGGATGCACAGCGAGGACGACGGCGAGACCCTCGAGGTCCGCGGGCAGCCCGAGCGCGTTCCGGATCCGCTCCGACGTGAGGCCGGCGATGCCGGTGAGTTGCTTGCGTGCGATGTCGAGTGCGGCCGCCGCGTCGGTGCGGGCCCGCACCGCGAGCAGAAAACCGAGGGTCAGCAGGTGCTGCTGCAGGCACACCTCCTCCGCCATCCGGGTCAGAGCCGAATGGGAGAAGTCCGGGAACCGCAGGTCGTCGAGGAGCGCGCCCGCGTAGTCGTGCCGCCCCGGCCCGACGGTGTCGATCGGCGACAACTCGACCGTCGCTGCCTGCGACTTCCCCACTGTCACCAGCCCTTCCGGAATCGGAGGTGGCACGTTGGTGTCGTCGATGGTGACCGTCCAGAGGCAGTGCGGTGTCCGGTCCGCAGGTCTGCGGGGCGGACGGTGCACGGGACGCACCTGCGCGTGCGGGTTGGTGGCCAGGGCGGTGGCGTCGAACGTCGGGTCCTCGATGTCGTGGCACATCGCCGTGACGTACTCGTCGCCCATCGGTTCGACGTCCATCAATGCGCCGCAGTGATCCAGCCAGAATTCGCCGTGATCGTGATCGGTGACGCGGTACCGGAAGTCCATGAACTGGGGCGGCGCACCGATGTCGAGCTGCAGACCCTTGAAGATCGTGACGACGCCGTCGCCCTCGAATCCCAGCGCGCGTTGCATCCGCCGCGTGTAGAGGGGGCTCGACGCCATCCACTCCTCGATCGCGACCTGCGTCATGCCCTCGCGACCGAACGCCCCGATCAGGTGCGGCATACCGGATCGATCGATGAGATGACCGCACAGGAGCAGTTCCGGCACGAGAATCGCGAGATCCGCGCGGGACAGATCGGCGAATGACACCGGAACCTTCACCGTACTCACCACAGCGGGACCGGGGCCTTGCCGACCGGATACCACCCCGGCAGCCGGCCGGACGTCGCGCGCTGGATCCGCGCGTTCATGCCGTCGGACATCGCGTTGTTCGTGATCATCTCGAGGAACAGGCTCGAGACGTTGCCGAAGTCGAAGAAGTCACGCTGCCAGGACCATTGGAAGTTTCCGCCGTACCGGAACCAGCTGCCGCCGATTCCGGTGACCTGATAGTGCGTGCCGTCGTTGCGGGTGCGTTCGGACACCTGCTTCCAGAATCCGATGACGTCGCCGCTGCGATCGTCGATGACGAACTGCTGGTACGGATACTCCCAGCCCTCGAGCCCGTCCATTTCCTGCCCGAGCGCCAGGTCGCGGATCTCGTCCCGGCCGACGGCCATGAAGTCGTCCTTCGGCCCGTAGTTCCATCCGTACGTGGCGTCCTCGGTGTACATCTCGGCCAGCGGCTTCCAGTCGCCGAGGGATTCGCACCGCTTGTTCTCGTCCACCCAGCGCTGCACCATCTCGTCGAGCTCCGCACGATCGAACTGCACCATCAGCTATCTCCTTCAGAGTCGTCGTCCGCGAGGATCCGCAGGGCCTGGGTCGGGCAGAAACGCACGGCGCTCTCGACTTCCGCGCGCAGGTTCTCGGGTGGGTCGGTGTCGAGGATCTCGACCTTGCCGTGTTTCGGGACGACGAAGACGTCGGGTGCCTCCATCTCGCACACGGCATGACCCTGACACAGGTCGAGATCGGCTTCGACTTTCATCACGTGCTTCGCTTCCGGTACCTCACCGTGCACGGCTGCTGCAGCTGCACCACCATCTTGCTGTGATCGTTGCGGTACGTCTCGGAGGGTTGCGCCATCTCGAACTCCCAGTCCTGCAGGAGAATCGAGAAGATTGCCTTCAGCTGCATCAGCGCGAACGCGGCCCCGACGCAGCGGTGCCTGCCTGCGCCGAACGGAATCCAGGTCCAGCGGTTGACGATGTCTTCCTGGTTGGGGTCGATGTAACGTTCGGGATCGAACGTGTCCGGGTTCGGGAAGTCCTCGGCGATCCGGTTGGAGATCGCCGGTGTGGCCGCCACCAGGTCGTTCTCGGCGATCCGGTAGCCGCCGACCTCGAACTCGCCCCGCGCGACGCGCAACAGGATGATCAGCGGCGGGTGCAACCGCAGCGTCTCCTTCAGTACCGCTTCGAGCTTCGGGATCTGCCTGAGCGCCCCGAAACTGATGTCGGAGCCGTCCGAATAGAGGTCGTCGAGTTCGGCGACCACCTGCTTCGCATAGTCCGGGTGCCGCAGCAGCTCGATCAGGGTCCAGGCCGCGGTGCCGGAGGTGGTGTGGTGCCCGGCGAACATCATCGAGATGAACATGCCGGTGATCTCGTCCGCGGTGAAGCGCTCGTTGCCGTCCTCGTCCTTGATCGAGACGAGCACGTCGAGCATGTCCCGGTCCTCCTTGCCCTGGGGAGGGTTCTCGATGCGCCCGTTCATGATCTCCTGGACGAGGGCTACCAACTGCACCCTCGCCTCGTCCCGTCGGCGGAAGCTCTCGATCGGGGCGTAGGCGTCGACATATGCGATGGGGTCGGTGCCCTGCTCGAGCTCGTGGTAGAGGTGCGCGAACCGGCCGTCGAGTTGCTCCCGGAACTTCGTGCCGATCAGGCAGGCCGAGGACGTGTAAATGGTCAGCTCCGCGAAGAATTCGAGGAGATCGATCTCGCCCTCGTCGCCCCACTGCGCCACCATGCGGTCGACCTCGTGGGCGATCGTCGCGGCGTGGCCCTTCATCTGCTCGCCGCGCAGCGCCTGGTTGTGCAGCATCTCCTTGCGACGCTCGGGGCTCGCGTCGAACACGACGCCCTCGCCGAAGATCGGCTTCATGAACGGGTAGGCGGCCTGCTGGTCGAGATCCTCGTCGGTGGAGCGGAAGAAGAATTCGTTGGCCTCGGCGCCGGACAGCAGCACCACCTTCTTGTCCGCGAGCTGGAAGACGCCGACGTTGCCGCATTCCTCCCGCACGCGGCGCATCAGCGCGATCGGGTCGGTGCGCAATTCTTCGAGGTGTCCGTGCTCGTGCTCACCGCCGGACACACGTTGCGGGGTAGCCAGGTTCATTCTCCATCCTTTCGCAGGGGCGCCTCGGGCTGCACCTCGATCAGCACCATGTGTGCGCCGCGGGGCGCACTGACGGTGGCGACGACGGCGTCGGCGATCGCGGAGGCGCGCAGGAAGTACGAGTGCCGGGCGAATCCCCATTTCGCCCAGTCTTCGAGGACGGGTCCGATGACCTCCTCGGTGGTGTTCATCCCCATGGACGTCTGCGTGGGTCCCGGACGCACGACCGACGCCCGGACGCCGGTGCCTTCCAGTTCCATTCGCATCTGCCGGCCCATCATCTCGACGCCGGCCTTCGCGGCGTTGTAGGCGCCCATCCGGGGCCGGGGGGTGTCGGCGCAATCGGATCCGATCAGGACGAAGTCTCCGCGCCTGCGTTCGATCATGCCGGGAAGGAGGCGGTGCGCGAGACGCTGCGCACCGACCAGGTGGACGTCGACCTGTCCCAGGAACTGGTCGGGGTCCATCTCGTGGGCGACGGAGAACTCCAGGTCGCCGGCCCCCGACAACGCGATCTCGGTGGGGCCGAGCGCCTTCTCCGCCGCCGAAACGAATTCGTCGACGGATGCGGTGTCGGTGACGTCGAGGTAGTGCGCGAACGCTTCTCCCCCGTTGCTGCGGATCTTCTCCGCGATCTCCTCGCACTCGGCCACCCGGCGGGCCCCGAGCGCGACGGGATGACCGGCGTCGGCCAGCGCATAGGCGGTCGCCGTGCCGATGCCCGAAGACGCCCCGGCGACGATCGACGGGCGGCGCTGCGGGTTGGGCTCGAACCTAGGCATCGCGGACCTGCACTTTCATGGGGAGGGTGGCGAAACCGCGCACGTTGGTCGAGTGGACGCGCACACTGTTCGCCTCGTCGATGTCGTAGTCGTCGATGCGGGAGACGAGTTCGGTGAGGGCGATCCGCGCTTCGAGCCGCGCCATGTGGGCGCCGAGGCAGAAGTGGGTGCCGCCGCCGAAGCTCGCGAGCTTGTTGGACGTGTCCCGGCCGATCCGGTATTCGTCGGCGTCCTCGAACACCGCCGAGTCGCGGTTCGCGGAGCCGATGAGGATCAGCACCTTGTCGCCGGCGGGAATCGTCCGGTCGTGGAAGTCCAGGTCGACGGACGCCGTCCGCGCGACCATCTGACTGGACGTGTCGAAACGCAGGGTCTCCTCCACCCACTCCGGCACGCGACTCGCATCCTCGAACACGTGCCGAGCCTGGCCCGGATAGCGGAAACCCCAGTACAGCGCGTTGCCGAGCAATTTGGTGGTGGTCTCGTTGCCCGCCACCACCATCAGGAACATGAACGCGATGATCTCGTCGTCGGTGAGCCGGTCGCCGTCGATCTCCGCCTCGAGCAGGGCGGACGTGAGGTCCTCGGTCGGCTTCCTGCGCCGCTCGGCCAGCATGTCGGCGTAGTAGCCGACGAGGTAGAGCGACGCCTCCATCGCGGCGTGGGGCACGTCGAGGACGCCCTCCTCGCGGTGCACCACCAGGTCGGCGAGCCGCCGGAGTTCGACGCGGTCGGCCTCCGGCACCCCCATCAGTTCCGAGATCACGTCCATCGGGAGCTTGCCGGCGAACTCGCCGATCCAGTCGAACTCGCCCGCCGCGAGCGCCGGGTCGAGGTATTGCCGGGTCAGATCCAGGATCCGCCCCTCGAGTTCGTTCACCCGTCTCGGGGTGAAGCCGCGGGACACCAGCTGTCGCATCCGCATGTGCCGCGGATCGTCCAGCGCGAGAAAGGACATCGTCTTGTGGGCGTGCGGACCGTAGGCCGCCGGATCGAGCGACACCCCGTTCGCGCTCGACAGGCGCTGGTTGTCGCGGAACGCCGCGACGACGTCCTCGTGCCGGGACAATGCCCAGAAGTCGAGTTCCTCGTTGTAGTAGAGGGGTGCTTCTTCCCGCAGTCTTCGATACGTGACGTACGGATCTTCGTGGAAGCCATAGTCGTACGGGTTGAACGTCACCGGATTGTGTGACACCCCGGGCATCGAGGCTGCGGTCATGGCATCTACTCCAGAATCAGCTTGGCGGAAGTTTCGAGTCGATCGGCGAATTGGGCGTAGGACCCGTATCCCATTCCGGCGCGGACCAGGCCGCCGGCGTACAGCAGCTCCAGCGCCTCGAGGACGTCGGGATCGTGGCCGTCGCCCAGTGCGGTGGCGAGGCGGTCGCGGATCTCCAGCCCGATGCGGGCGCGGAGGTGTTCCACGTCGGGGTCACGGCCGAGCAGCGCGTTGGTGACGGCCCCGGCGAGTTCGGGTTCGTCCGCCACCAGGAGAGCGATGTGGCGGAGCACGGCGACCACGCGTCCGGTGCGATCGAGTCCCTCGTCCACCGGCTGCGGTGAGGCGGCGAGCCGGCGCCAGAAGACCTCGGCGACGAGGTGCTCCTTGGACGAGAAGTACGTGTAGGCCGTCGCGGGCGCGACCCCGGCGATGCCGGCCACCGAGCGGACGGTGAGTCCGGCGAATCCCTCTTCACGCAGTACTTCGACTGCCGCTTTGGTGAGGCGGTCGACGGTGTCGGCCTGCTTCTCGGTCAGACGGCGGCGGGTGGACTCGAAATTCATACTACTGGACACGTGTCTGGACGCTACTACAGTTAACGTCGGCTGGCAACGAAAATCGGGCTCTCACACCGGACTGCGTGGGTGAATTCGCACGGGCATCGTCTTGATGCCGCTGATGAAATTCGACCGCAGCCGGACCACCGGCCCGGTCGGTTCCACGCGGTCGATCCGCGCGGCGAGCGTCTCGAACAGGATCTTCAATTCGAGCCGCGCCAGGTGGGCGCCGAGGCAGAAGTGCACCCCGCTACCGCCGAACGCGATCTGCGGGTTGGGGCTCCGGCCGATGTCGAACCGGTACGGCTCGTCGAAGACATCCTCGTCCCGGTTGGCGCTCGGGTAGTAGATCACCACCTTGTCGCCTGCCCTGACCAACTGATCGCCGATGTACGCGTCCCGGGTGGCGGTGCGCCGGAAGTCCATCACCGGGGTCACCCATCGGAGGATCTCCTCCACCGCGCTCGCAGCCAGTTCCGGCTCGGACTGCAGTCGTCGCCACTGGTCGGGATGGTCGATGAAGGCCTGCATCCCGCCGGCGGTCGCGTTGCGCGTCGTTTCGTTCCCCGCCACCACGAGCAGCACGAAGAACATGTTGAATTCCATCTCGGTGAGCGTGTCGCCGTTCTCGTCCGGCTGCACGAGCTTGGTGACGATGTCGTCGCGAGGCTCGACGCGGCGTTGCGCCGCAAGCTCGTTGGCGTACAGGAAGATCTCGGCCGCGGCCATCTCGCCGTCCGCCTGGGTGGTGCCGTACTCGGGGTCGTCGAAACCGATCATCCGGTTGGACCAGTCGTACAGCCTGTCCACGTCCCCAGCCGGCGCACCCAGCAGCGCCGCGATGACCTCGAGCGGCAACGGCGCCGCCGCCTCGGGAACGAAGTCGACGTCGCGCGCCTCGAGCAGCCGATCGACGATCCGGGCACAGATGTCGCGGATGTGACCCTCGAGCACTTTGACTGTGCGCGGGGTGAATCCGCGGCTGACGAGCTGTCGCAGCCTGGTGTGGTCGGGTGGGTCGAGGTTGACGAGCATGGCGGCCTGCTTCGCTCGGGTCTGCTCGTCGAAATCGTCGATCTGGGTGGTGCCCACCGCCGACGAGAACGTCGCGCTGTCGCGGGACACGGCGACGACGTCGGCATGCTTGGTCACCGCCCAGAACCCGGTGCCGCTCTCCTCGGGCTGCCAATAGACGGGTTCGCTCGCCCGCAGATGGTCGAAGAACGCGTAGGGGACCCCTTCCGCGTAGACGTCGGGGGATTTGAGATCAATCCGAGACGCGGTCATACACTGCTCCTCGATCGATAAACGAATGGGATGCGTCTTAAACTACACACTTTCATTTGTAATGGAAGCCCTTATGCTGGGCCCATGGCGAAAGGGCAGAACGGACCGATCCGACGTCGCACACTCACGCGGGACAAGGTCGTGGATGCCGCGATCGAGATCATCGACGAACTCGGCTGGGAGGCGCTGTCGATGACGAGCCTCTCCGCCCGGCTGAACGTCGTCACCGCGTCGCTCTACAACCACGTCCGCAACCTCGACGACATCCGCGGCGCGGTCCAGGTGCGCACCATGGCGGAACTCGGTGCACACCTGCGCGAGATCGCCATGGGCCGAACCGGTCCCGACGGCCTCCGCGCACTCGTCGACGCGCACCGCGTCTGGGCCACCGAGCATCCGCATCGGTATCAGACGCTGACCACCAGCCCCGTCGACCGGGACGCTTTCATCTCCGCCGCACTGGACGCCAACACGGCACTGCGCACGATGCTCGCGTCGTGCGGACTGCCGCCCGAGGACACCCTCGACGCGGCCGTCAGCATCTTCGCCGCCATGCACGGCTTCGTCATGCTGGTGAACACCGACTTCCTCGGCGACGAGCTGGACCTGGACTCGATCTACGAATCGGTGCTGCGCGGAGCACTGTCCAACGTCGGGTGGCCGGAGCGAACGCACACCCCGTCCTGAAAGGCCACCACCCCTACTGTCACCGTTCTCAGGCCCAGGCGTCAGAAGGGTTCGGCCGCCACGTCGAGATCGCCCAGATCACCACCACGTCGAGCGCGATGATGAGCACCGACCACCACGGGTAGTGCGGCAGCCATAGGAAATTGGCCACGATCGAGATCGCGGCGATCACGATCGCCGACACCCGGGCCCACGCGGCGCCGGTGAACAACGCGAGGCCGGTCACCGCGACCACCGCACCCAGCACGAGATGGATCCAGCCCCAGACCGTGAAGTCGAACTTGTAGAGGTACTCCACCCCCACCACGAACTCCTCGTTCTCATAGACCGCGGCGAGCCCTTGGAAGAACTGCAGGAGTCCGACGGTGACCATGATGACCGCTGCACCCATCACGGTCCCCGCCGCGACGCCCTGTTTGACCGACGAACCTTCGGACATGACGCCCCTTCCTCGCCGCAACCCACTGCCGGGTGCATTCATTGTCCGCCGATTCGGTGTGCGTTCGCGTCGAAACCGCGGGGTTTCCCACCCACCTGGAATCCAAATGTTCCGGTCGAGAAGGCCACCGGACACAGCCGGCGAGACTGTTCGGTTGCCGCGAATCCCTCGCGCGCCCTGGTCCTCGGTACGTCGGAGGGAGATGACCTTGTCCCCTAGCCCGCCGTCACGTGGAGAGGCGACACTGGCGGTGACCGAGAGGGGTACCCGTGCCCCGGCCGCTCCGCTCGGTCCACAACTGCGCGAGCCGCTTTCCGCCGCCAGAGCGACGTGATTACCGAATCCGTTGCGCTCGTGTTATTTTCGACCTTGATCCGTACGCAGCGTCGCCCGCCGCGTGCGCCGGGACGATTTCACTCGTCCGTGCGGGCCGCGGGTTCTGCCGATGTAGGCGTCGAGTTCCCGCGGCGTGATGCATTCCATGGTAGCGGCACGGAATCCGAAAGACTTATCCCTACGGGACGTAGGGCTGCTCATTCCGGGACATGTCGTCGGCCGCCTACGAACGAAGTCTCGGCCCATGCGATGCCGGACAAATTCAATCACGCTCACAGTGCCCGGAACCCACCAACTCCGCCAGCTCGTCGAGCGACCACGGCGGCTCGGTCTCGTGGTCGCGGTAGGCCAGCAGAGTCGGATCCGGCCGGTCGAACCTGCCGACGAAGCACCCTGATCCGGCGAAGATCCCGCCGGTGATTCCGGCGGCGAGGTCGCTCGCCAGGAACACGTAGAGCCGGGCGACGTAGTCCGCGGGCGCAGGATGCAGCGAGCCGTTGCGCATTGCGTCGTCGAGCATGCCCCGCCTGTGCAATTCCTCGATGTGCTGCTCGTACTCCGCACCCACAGACAGTCGGGTCTTCGCGCCGGGACACACCACGTTGGCGCGGACGCCGGACTCGGCCAGTTCGGCCGCGATGGCGAGGGTCAGACTGTTGACCGCTCCCTTGCCGGCGGGATATCCGGTTCCGCCGTAGTCGCCGAGGAACGCGAACGAACTCGTGTTCACGATCGCTCCGCGCCCCCGTTCCGCCATCAGGGGCGCCGCGGCCCGGCACGTGCGGAACGTCGCCGTCAGGTGCGCATCGACGAGTTCGCGCCACTGCTCGTCGGTGACGGTGAGGATGGACGACCCGGCAGGCTCCGCGACGCCGGCGCAGTTGATCAGCACGTCCACCTGGCCGAACACACATTCCGCGGCGTCGACCAGGGCCTCCGCGACGCCGTCGGCGGCGGCCGAACCAGCCACCGCGATCGCCCGGCCACCGCCGAGCACGATCTCGTCGGCCACCTTCTCCGCCGCGTCCGGATCACGGCCGTTGACCACCACACCGGCCCCCTCGGCCGCGAGAGCGTGCGCGACCGCACGGCCGATCCCCCGGCTCGAGCCGGTGACGACGGCGCCTCGCCCGTCCAGCCGTCTCTCGTCGCGTGAATTCATCGCACCTCCGGCAACTCGTCATTGCGGCATCCAGTTGTTCAAACTATAGTCCAGACACATGTCCAGTTTTCAGAGATCGCTGTGACACTCACCCGATTCGGAAGCGAAAATCCATGACTCTGCGCCCCACCGACAGCTCTGCTCTCCTGATCGACGGCAAACTGATTCCCGGTTCCGGCGGCACGTTCGAGGTGATCAACCCGGCCACCGAGGAGGTACTCGGGAGAGCCGCCGACGCCACGGCGTCCGACATGGACGCCGCGATCGCCGCGGCCCGGCGGGCCTTCGACGACACCACGTGGTCCCGCGACCACGTCTTCCGCGCCCGCTGCCTGCGGCAGCTGCGCGACGTGCTGCAATCCCACATCGAGGAACTGCGCGACATCACCATCGCCGAAGTCGGCGCCCCCGCCTTCCTCACCAGCGGACCCCAACTCGAAGGCCCGGTCGCCGACCTCGGGTATTTCGCGGACCTCGCCGAAAGCTATTCCTGGGAACAGGATCTGGGCATCGCCGAACCGATGGGCATCAAGACCCGCCGACGCGTCCTCAAGGAGGCCGTCGGCGTGGTCGGAGCCATCACGCCGTGGAACTTCCCGCACCAGATCAACTTCGCCAAGATCGGCCCCGCACTGGCGGCCGGCAACACGGTGGTCCTCAAGCCCGCGCCCGACACCCCCTGGTGCGCCGCCCTCGTCGGGCACCTGATCGCCGAGGAGACCGACCTCCCGGCCGGTGTGGTCAACATCGTCACGTCGAGCGACCACTCCCTCGGCGCTCAGCTCTCCACCGACCCCCGCGTGGACCTCGTGTCCTTCACCGGGTCGACCGCCACGGGCAAGGCCGTGATGGCGGCGGCGTCCGAATCGTTGAAGAAGGTGTTCCTCGAACTCGGCGGCAAATCGGCGTTCATCGTGCTCGACGACGCCGACCTCGCCGGCGCGTGCGGGGTCGCCGCGTTCACCGTCTCCACCCATGCGGGGCAGGGTTGCGCCATCACCACCCGGCTACTCGTTCCCCGCGAGAAGTACGACGAGGCGGTCGAGGCCACGGCCCGGACGCTCAGCGGACTGCACGCGGGCGATCCCACGAAATCCGGCACCATCTGCGGTCCCCTCATCTCCGCGCGGCAACGCGCCCGCGTCGAGGACTACCTGCGACTCGCGCGGGAAGAGGGCGGCACGATCGTCGTCGGTGGCGGCCGCCCGGCCGATCGGGACCGCGGATTCTTCGTCGAACCCACCCTGATCACCGGCCTCGACAACACCGCCCGGGTGTCGCGCGAAGAGATCTTCGGACCCGTGCTGGTGATCATTCCCCACGACGGCGACGAGGACGCGATCAGCATCGCCAACGACTCGCCGTACGGGCTGTCCGGGTCGGTGTGGGGCACGGACCCCGCACGCGTGAAGCGAGTGGTCGACGGCGTGCGCACCGGAACACTCAGCGTCAACGGTGGTGTCTGGTATTCCGCCGACGCGCCGTTCGGCGGCTACAAGCACTCCGGAATCGGCCGCGAAATGGGTGTGGCCGGGTTCGAGGAATACCTGGAAACCAAGCTGGTCGCGGAACCGGCCCAATAGTAGAGGGAGTCAATCGATATGGGACGTTTCGACGGGAAGACCGCCATCGTCACCGGTGCCGCGCAGGGCATCGGCGAGGGCTACGCGCGCGCCCTCGCGCGCGAGGGGGCCAACGTGGTGGTGGCCGATCTCAATGCGGAGCTCGGCGAGACCGTGGCCAAGCAGATCAGCGCGGACGGCGGGACCGCGATGTTCAAGGACGTCGACGTCGCCGACGAGGACTCGGCGAAGAAACTCGCCGAGTTCACGGTCGAGAAGTTCGGCGGCATAGACCATCTCGTGAACAACGCCGCGATCTACGGCGGCATGAAACTCGACCTCCTCATCACCGTGCCGTGGGACTACTACAAGAAGTTCATGGCCGTGAACTTCGACGGCGCCCTCAACGTGACCCGCGCGGTGTGGCCGCACATGAACAGCGGCGGTGGCGGCTCGATCGTCAACCAGTCGTCCACGGCCGCCTGGCTGTACTCCGGTTTCTACGGGCTCGCGAAAGTCGGGATCAACGGCCTCACCCAGCAACTCGCCCACGAGGTGGGCGGCATGAACATCCGGGTCAACGCCATCGCGCCCGGACCGATCGACACCGAAGCCACCCGTACCGTCACGCCGGGAAATATGGTGGCAGACATGGTCAAGACGTTGCCGCTGAAGCGGATGGGCACCCCCGACGACCTCGTCGGCGCCTGCCTGTTCCTGCTCTCCGACGAGGCCAGCTGGATCACCGGGCAGATCTTCAACGTCGACGGCGGACAGATCTTCAGATCATGACCACGACCGAGCAGGTGCCCGTCGGCTACATCGGCCTCGGCAACATGGGTGCACCCATGGCCAAGCGGCTGCTGGACCGTCCCGGCGGACTCATCGTGTGCGACACCCGGCCGGAGGCGCTGGAACCGTTCGGCAAGGCGGGCGCGAAGGTGACGTCGAGTCCGCGGGAGGTGGCGGAGAACGCGGACGTCATCTCCGTGACCGTGCTGAACGACGAGCAGGTGCGCGCGGTCGTCACACAGATCCTCGACGCCGCGCGGCCGGGAACCGTCGTGGCGGTGCATTCCACCATCAGCGACGTCACCGCCGTCGAACTCGCCGACCGCTGCCGGGCGCACGGCGTCGACCTGATCGACGCGCCCGTCAGCGGCGGTGCACCCGGCGCGCACAAGGGGACGCTCGCGGTGATGGTCGGGGCGAGCGAGGACGCGTTCGAGAAGGTGCGGGAGCCGTTCGGGCACTGGGCCGAACTCGTCGTGCACGCCGGAGACGTGGGCGCGGGTACGCGGATGAAGCTGGCCCGCAACCTGCTGCACTTCGTCTCGTTCACGGCTGCCGCCGAGGCGCAGCGGCTCGCCGAGGCCGCCGGTCTCGACATCACCGAACTCGGCAAGGTCGTCCGGCACACCGACGCGATCACCGGTGGTGCCGGAGCGATCATGCTCCGCGACACCACCGACGCTCTCGACGAGAACGACAACTGGTACCCGATCATGACCCACGTCCGCGACCTCGGGGAGAAGGATTTGTCGCTGGCGATCGGGCTCGGCGAACGACTCGACGTCGCGCTGCCGCTCGCACGACTCGCGCTCACGGGCCTGGGACCGGGACTCGGCGTCGACAGCACCGTGGACAAGAAGGAGCAACCATGACCGACGACACCCGCACCCGTGGACTGGCCATGATGGAGAAGGTCTACGGATTCGAGATGCAGGACGGACCCGGCGCGCATTTCGCCGTCACCGCCGACCACCTGTTCGCCGACATCTGGTCGCGGCCCGGGCTGAGCATCCGCGACCGCCGGCTTCTCCTCCTCGGTGCCCTCACCGCGCAGGGGCTCGTCGACGTCGCCGAGATCCAGGTGGGGGCGGCCCTCCACAACGAGGAACTGGACGAGGACCAACTCCGGGAGATCGCCCTGTTCCTGTGCCACTACGTGGGCTGGCCGTTGGGGACGAAACTCGACTCGATGATCGGCGGGGTGCTACACAAGCGGAAGAAAGCGGCCAGAGCGGCCGCCCCGGACGCAGAGGCCACATGAGCACCGAACACCTGACACCAGAGCTTCTCCGACTCGCCGACTCCACCCCCGGCTTCATGCCGGAGGACGAGGGGACCGCCCTGCACGAGGCCGCGATGCAGTACCTGACCCCCGGCGGGGTGGGCGTCGAGATCGGCACGTACTGCGGCCGCTCCACGATCTACCTCGGGGCGGCGGCGAGAGCACGGGGCGCCCGCATCGTCACCATCGATCACCATCACGGTTCCGAGGAACATCAGCCCGGCTGGGAGTACCACGAACCGGCGTTCGTCGACCCGCACACCGGTCTGCTCGACACGGTCGGCCGGTTCCGGCACACGATGGCCGATTCCGGACTCGAGGAGTATGTCGTGGGTGTACTGGGCCGGTCGTCGACGGTGGCGACGTTCTGGCGCACTCCCGTGAACTTCGTGTTCATCGACGGCGGCCACACGTCGGAAGCGGCGTCGGCGGATCTCGAGGGGTGGGCGCCGTGGGTGAACGTCGGCGGCGCCCTGGTGATCCACGACGTGTTCCCGGACCCCGCGGACGGCGGACGACCGCCGTTCGAGATCTACGAACGGGCCCTGGGGACAGGGCAATTCAAGGAGACGTCCGTCACCGGGTCGCTGCGCGTTCTCGAGCGGGTGGGCGGTCAGACGGGCGAACCGCTGGCGTGACAGTAGTCGCCGCAGCGGTCGAGGCCGATCGGTAGTCCCACGGGCAGCGCCGCGTCCCGGAAGATTCCGTGTCCGGGCGTGGTGCGGGACAACGCGTCCGCGGCGAGGATCATCGCCCCGCCCGTCCACGTGGTCTGTTCGACCGGCCACCGCTTGCCGTCGCTGTAGACGAGACCCGTCCAGTACGAGCCGTCCGGATCCCGCAGGTGCTGCATGGCGGCGAACTGTGCGAGCGCGCGGCTGTGTTCCCCCATCGCGTCGAGCGCCAGCACCAGTTCGCACGTTTCGGCGCCGGTCACCCACGGCCGGTGGTCCACGCAGCGGATGCCGAGTCCCTCGACCACGAAGTCGTCCCACCGCGACGCGATGCGGTCCGACGCGACCTCACCGCGGACAGCGCCCCCGAGGATCGGGTAGTACCAGTCCATCGAGTACTCGTCCTTGATCGCGAACGCCTCCGGGTGCTGCCTGATCGCATGGCCCAGCGTGTATTTCGCGAACTCCCATTCCGGCTGCGGGTCGTCGACCAACCGGGCGAGGAGGAGCCCGCAGTGCAGGCTGTGATGAATACTGGAGTTCCCCGTGAGCAGTGCCTCGGTGCAGTCCTGACCGTTCTCGCCACGGGCCCACCAGATTTCGCCGCTCGACGACTGCATGTCGACGACGAAATCGAGACCGCCCTGCACGGACGGCCACAGGGCGTCGACGAAATCCCGATCACCGGTGATCAGATAGTGGTGCCACACCCCCACCGCGAGGTAGGCGCAGAAGTTGCTGTCGGAGTCGTGATTCTCCACGGCCCCGTCGCGGAACGTCATCGGCCACGAACCGTCCGATCGTTGCGTGCGCCGCGACCACTCGTACGCGCCCTCCGCCTCGTCGATCAGGCCGGCGGCGGTGAGGGCCATGGCGGATTCGACGTGATCCCACGGGTCGGTGTGCCCACCGGGAAACCACGGCAGCGCCCCCGACGACTCCTGCGCTGCCGCGATCGACCGTGCTGTCTGCCTGACCTGGCTCTCCGACAACACGTTCGGTACCGACGGGACGCCGGCGGCTCTCACCGCGGCGCCTTCACCACGCTCGGTTCCCTCGGCTTCTCGAGGTAGAGCACGACGCTCTTGCCGACCACGGGGTTGAGGACCTTCTCGGCGGTGCGCGTGAGCCAGGGGGCTTTCATCATGTCCCACACCAGAACCTGGTGATAGGCCTTCGCGAGGGGGTTGTCGTTGTTCTCCACCCCCACCGCGCACTTGAGCCACCAGTACGGCGAATGCAGGGCGTGGGCGTGATCCCGTCCCCGGACCTCCAGACCGGCGGCCGTCAGCTTCTCCGCCAGCTCGTCGGCGCGGTAGATGCGGACGTGGCCACCCTCCACCTCGTGGTACGCGTCGGACAGCGCCCAGCAGATCTTCTCCGGCAGCCACCGCGGAACAGTCACGGCCGCAACACCACCCGGCTTGAGAATGCGGGTCAGCTCGGCGATGGCGCGGCCGTCGCGCGGCACGTGCTCGAGGACCTCGGAGATGAGGACCACGTCGAACGTCGCATCCTCGTACGGCAGGTTCAGCGCGTCGCCGACCTCCACCCGAGCCGAGGCGCCCGCCGGGACCTCACCGACCTCGGCCATCGCCACGAACATCTTCTCGACGTCCGCGAGTTCGTCGGCGTTCTGGTCGAAGGCAATGACGTCGGCGCCGCGTCGATACAGCTCGAACGAGTGCCGCCCGGCGCCCGCCCCGATGTCGATCACCTTGTCGCCGGGCTTCACACCCAGCCGGTCGAAGTCCACGGTCAGCACGGTCGGCCTCCTTCACGGGTCTGCGCTATCGCATCGGCATAGGTCTGTGCGGTTCTCGCGGCCACGGCGGCCCAGCTGTAGCGCTCGAGCACGCGTCGACGGCCACCGTCACCGAGCCGGGCCCGGCGCTGCGGATCGTCGAGTAACGCGCCCAGCACGTCCGCGAGTTCCTGGGGGTCGCCGGGTGTCACGAGCACACACGCCTCCTCGTCCGTTCCCACCACCTCGGGAATGGCGCCGGCGCGGCTCGCCACCAGCGGGGTGCCGCACGCCATCGCCTCGACGGCGGGCAACGAGAAGCCCTCGTACAGCGACGGGACGCACGCGACGTCGGCCGACGCCAGCAAAGACGCCAGTTCGGCGTCGTCGATACCCGACACCGTCCGGACGACGTCGCCGATGGCCAGCTCCTCGATGAGCTTCTCCGTCACTCCCCCGGGCGCGAGCTTGGTGACCAGCACCAGTTCGACGGCGCGCTCGGTGTGCACCTTCGCGACCGCCTCGAGGAGCGTCGACACGCCCTTGAGGGGCATGTCGGCGCTGGCGACGCACACGATGCGGCCCGGGACCCGCGCGGTGACCGGGGGTCGGAAAATCTCGGTGTCGACGCCCAGCGGGATGGTCTGCAGGTTGTCGGCGGGAACGTCGAAGGCCGCGCTGATGTCGTCGGCGGAGGACTGCGACACCGTCACCAGCGCGGGGATGGCACGCGCCACCCGCTTCTGCATGCGCAGGAAGCCGTACCAGCGCCGGACCGTCACCTGGCGCCACCACTTCGCCGACGCCAGGTCCAGTTCGCGGTCGCGGGTGATCGGATGGTGGATCGTCGCGACGACCGGAAGTCCGGCCTTCTGGAGTTGCAGCAGCCCGTAGCCGAGACATTGGTTGTCGTGCACCACGTCGAACTCGTCGGCGCGCTCCTTCAGCAGTCGCGCGGCACGGAGGCTGAACGTGAGCGGTTCCGGGAAACCGGCCGTCCACATCGTCGCGACCTCGAGCACGTCCACGGCGTCGCGGAACTCGCGTGGGTGCGGCGTTCTGAACGGATCCGGCTCGCGATACAGGTCGAGGCTGGGGACCGTCGTCAGAGTCACCCGCGGGTCGACGTCGGGGTACGGCTGCCCCGAGAACACCTCGACCTGATGGCCGAGTTCGACCAGCTCACGACTGAGATGGCGTACGTACACACCCTGCCCACCACAGTGGGGCTTGCTTCGATACGACAAGAGTGCGATGCGCACGGACTTCGGCCTCTCCTCGAGCAGTTGGCAAGCAATACTAGAACACGTTCTTACTCGGGGTGTGCCCTCATCCCATCCAACCGCACTCACTCACCCCACCGCGGTCGACTCGCGCAATCCCTCGAGTTTTCCGGACAGACGCCCCAGATACGCCAGGACGTCCTCCTCGCTGCGGTCGGGCAGTCCGTACACGACCTCGGTGACGCCGAGGTCCTTCCACCGACGCAACTTGTCCACGTCCGGCTTGCCGTCGAGCACGACGATCCGTGGTTCGCCGTCCCGGCCGACCTCTCGCCACATCCGTCGCAGCGTGGCGACGCGGTCGTCGATGTCCTGCTCGATCGGAGTGGTCATCCACCCGTCGGCCGACTTCACGATCCACCGGAAGTTCTTGTCGTTACCGGCGGCGCCGACGATCACCGGAGGCACCCGGGCCGGCTTGGGCCACGCCCAGCTCGGACCGAATTTCACGAACTCGCCGTCGTAGGACGCCTCGTCCTGCGTCCACAGCGCACGCATCGCCTCGAGGTACTCGCGCAGCATCGTCCGGCGCCGTCCCGGCGGGACATTGTGATCGGTGAGCTCGTCCAGATTCCACCCGTACCCCACGCCGAGGGTCACCCGTCCGCCGCTGAGGTGGTCGAGCGAGGCGATCGTCTTGGCCAGCGTGATCGGGTCGTGCTCGACCGGCAGCGCCACCGACGTCCCCAGCTCGATCCGCTCGGTGACCGCCGATGCCGACGCCAGCGCCACCCACGGGTCCAGGGTGCGCATGTACCGGTCGTCGGGCAGCGACGCGTCACCCGTCTGAGGATGCGCCGCATCGCGTTTCACCGGAATGTGCGTGTGCTCGGGCACGTAGAACGAGTCGAATCCGTTGGCCTCTGCACCCCTCGCGGCCGAGGCCGGCCCGATCCCGCGGTCACTCGTAAACAACGTTATGCCGAATTTCACGAATTCTCCTTGGCCGAGAGCCTTTTCCTTCCTGCACCCTAACTTCTGGACACCTGTTTATCAATGTGTCCAAACACCACTCTAGTTCTCCGCGCAGCCGGACGAACGGGACGCTCGTTCGATCTGAGGCAACGAGCGTCCCGTCCGTCCGGCGCAGGTGAGTGGCAATGCGTGCCCCGGCACACTTCGCCACTCACGTACTCAGGCGCCGTACACCGGAACCGGGGTTTCGGCCTTCGCGAGCAGGTCGGCGACGACCGGCCCGATCTCCTTCGGTTCCCAGCGCGCACCCTTGTCCTGGGTGGGGCCGTGCCGCCAGCCCTCGGCAACGGTGATCTTGCCTCCCTCCACCTCGAACACGCGTCCGGTGACGTCCTTCGACTCCGTGCTGCCCAGCCACACGACGAGCGGGGAGATGTTCTCCGGCGCCATCGCGTCGAAACCCTCCTCGGGCGCGGCCATAGCCTCCGCCATCGCACCGCCCGCGCCGACCGTCATCCGGGTGCGTGCGGCCGGGGCGATCGCATTGACGGTGACGCCGTAGTTCTTCAGTTCCGCGGCCGCCTGAATGGTCATCTCCGCGATCCCCGCCTTCGCGGCGGCGTAGTTGCCCTGCCCGATCGAACCCTGCAGTCCGGCACCGGAACTGGTGTTGACGATCCGGGCGTCGACCGGGTTGCCCGCCTTCGCCTCGGCGCGCCAGTACGCGGCGGCGTGGCGCAGCGTCGCGAAATGCCCCTTCAGATGGACGCGCACGACGGCGTCCCACTCCTGCTCGCTCATCCCGACGAGCATGCGGTCGCGCAGGAACCCGGCATTGTTCACCAGGACGTCCAGGCGTCCGAAGGTGTCGATGGCGGTGTTGATCAGATTCTCGGCGCCGGCCCAGTCCGCGACGTCGTCGCCGTTGACGACGGCCTCGCCACCCGCGGCGACGATCTCCGCGACCACCTGCTCGGCGGGACTCTCACCGGTGGCGGATCCGTCGATACCGGCTCCGATGTCGTTGACCACCACCTTCGCGCCCTCGGCAGCGAACGCCAGCGCGTGGGCGCGTCCGATTCCGCGCCCGGCGCCCGTCACGATGACGACGCGACCGTCGACCACTCCACTCATGCCTTCTCCTCTGTTGATGCTGTAGCTGCCGCCAGGAAGGCGGGACGTTCTCCGCCGCCGTGGACGGTCAGTGTCGATCCGCTGACGTACGCCGCCAGCGGTGAAGCCAGGAACACCGCGCAGTTGCCGATGTCCTCGGGGCAGGCCATCCGGCCCAGCGGGACCGTGTCCCCGACCGCCGCGATGCCCGCCTCGTCGCCGTAGTGCAGATGCGCGAGTTCGGTGCGAACGAGGCCGACGACCACCGAGTTGACCCGCACCTTGGGCGCCCACTCGACCGCGAGACTGCTGGTGAGACTGTCGACGCCCGCCTTCGCCGCACCGTACGCCGCGGTGCCGGGCGACGGTCGCGAGCCGCTGACGCTGGAGATGTTCACGATCGCGCCACCCGAATCCTGTTTCTGCATCACCGCATTCGCGATCTGCGACACCAGGAGCGGGGCGAGCAGATTCAGCTCGACGATCTTGGAGTGGAACTTCGGACTCGCATCCGCGGCGAGCGCGAAGGGCGCTCCACCGGCGTTGTTGACCAGGACGTCCAGCCGGCCGTGCCGCTCCACGATCCGATCGACGAGGCCCTGCACCTGTTCCGGATCGCGGATGTCGCACGGCAGGAATTCGACCTCCCGGCCGTCCGCCTCCACCGCCGCCTCCCCCGGGCGGCGGGCACAGGCCACCACCGTCGCACCCGCCCGCAGGAAGGTACGGCTGATGCCCGCGCCCACCCCGCGAACGCCGCCGGTCACGAGCACGATCGCCCCGTCCAGACCTGAATCCACGAATACCTCCGCTGTTGCATGTTCTCGCAGGCCCAGCTCAGAGCTCTCCGGCCCGCACATGTGCTAACTTACCAAGCAATCGCTTGGTTCGGTACAAGACGTTAGGAACATGCCATGGGCATCACCTCCACCACCGACGGAGACGGCATCACCACGGTCACCGTCGACTACCCGCCCGTGAACGCCATCCCGTCCCGGGGCTGGTTCGAGTTGGCCGACGCCGTACTCGACGCGGGGCGGAATCCGGACACCCACGTGGTGATCCTGAGAGCGGAGGGACGCGGGTTCAACGCCGGCGTCGACATCAAGGAAATGCAGGCCACCGACGGATACGGCGCACTGGTCGACGCCAACCGCGGCTGCGCGGCCGCGTTCGCCGCCGTCTACGACTGCGCTGTGCCCGTCGTGGTCGCGGTCAACGGATTCTGCGTCGGCGGCGGTATCGGCCTGGTCGGGAACGCCGACGTGATCGTCGCGTCCGACGACGCCGTCTTCGGACTGCCCGAGGTCGACCGCGGCGCGCTCGGCGCCGCCACCCACCTCGCCCGCCTCGTCCCCCAGCACATGATGCGCACGCTGTACTACACGGCGCAGAACGTCACCGCCCAGCAACTCCAGCACTTCGGATCGGTGTACGAGGTGGTGCCGCGCGAGAAACTCGACGACACCGCCCGCGACATCGCCGCCAAGATCGCGGCCAAGGACACCCGGGTCATCCGCTGCGCCAAGGAAGCCATCAACGGCATCGACCCCGTCGACGTGAAGACCAGTTACCGCCTCGAGCAGGGCTACACCTTCGAACTCAACCTGGCCGGCGTCTCGGACCAGCACCGCGACGAGTTCGTCGAAACCGGCAAGCCCCGCTCCAACTCGAACAACAGGAAAGGCTGACATCGATGGCGAGCAAGCGCGACAAGAGGATGTCGCTCGACGACGCGGTCGGGGAACTGCGCAGCGGCATGACCATCGGCATCGGCGGCTGGGGTTCGCGCCGCAAGCCGATGGCGCTGGTCCGGGCGCTGCTGCGCTCGGACGTCACCGACCTCACCGTCGTCACCTACGGCGGCCCCGACCTGGGGTTGCTGTGCTCGGCGGGCAAGGTCAGGAAGGCGTACTACGGTTTCGTGTCCCTCGATTCGGCACCGTTCTACGACCCGTGGTTCGCGAAGGCGCGGACCGCGGGTGAGATCGAGGTCCGCGAAATGGACGAGGGCATGGTCAAGTGCGGCCTCGAGGCGGCCGCCGCCCGGCTGCCGTTCCTGCCGATCCGCGCCGGGCTCGGCTCCGACGTCCGGGCTTTCTGGGGCGACGAACTGCGCACCGTCACCTCCCCCTACCCGGACGCGTCCGGCAAGTCGGAGACGCTGATCGCGATGCCCGCCCTGAAACTCGATGCGGCACTGGTACATCTGAACCTCGGCGACAAGCACGGCAACGCCGCCTACACCGGCGTCGACCCCTACTTCGACGACCTGTACTGCGCGGCCGCCGAGAAGCGGTTCGTCTCCGTCGAACGCGTGGTGGAGACCGAGGAACTGGTGAAAACCGTTCCGCTGCAGAACCTCATCCTCAACCGCATGATGGTCGACGGCATGGTGGAGGCCCCGAACGGCGCCCACTTCACCCTCGCCGGAGACAGCTACGGCCGCGACGAGAAGTTCCAGCGCCACTACGCCGAATCGGCGAAGACCCCCGAGGCGTGGCAGCAGTTCGTCGACACCTACCTGTCCGGCAGCGAGGACGATTACCAGGCCGCCGTGAAGAAATTTGCAGAGGAGCAGGCATGAGCGAGACGATCACCGAAGTCACCCGCGCGGAGTACTGCGCGATCGCGTGCGCCGAAATCTTCTCCGGGGCAGGCGAGATCATGGCCAGCCCGATGGCCACCCTGCCCCTGATCGGCGCCCGGCTCGCGCGACTGACCACCGAACCCGACCTGCTGATCACCGACGGCGAGGCCCTGATCTTCGCGGACACCCCCGCAGTCGGCGCGAAGGCCCCGATCGAGGGCTGGATGCCGTTCCGGAAGGTGTTCGACGTCGTCGCCTCCGGCCGGCGGCACGTGGTGATGGGCGCCAACCAGATCGACCGGCACGGCAACCAGAACCTGTCGGCGTTCGGTCCGCTGCAGCAGCCGACACGTCAGATGTTCGGCGTCCGCGGTGCTCCCGGCAACACGATCAACCATCCCACCAGCTACTGGGTGGGCAAACACTCCTCACGGGTGTTCTGCGACAAGGTCGACATCGTCTCCGGTGTCGGCTACGACCAGATCGACCCGGAGAACCCCGCCTACCGCTTCCATCACCTGCACCGGGTGGTGAGCAACCTCGGGGTGTTCGACTTCGGCGGACCCGACCACACGTTCCGGGCGCTGTCGCTGCACCCTGGCGTCACCGCCGACCAGGTCGCCGAGAACACCTCGTTCGAGGTGGCCGGGCTGGCCGACGCCGGCGTGACCCGCGACCCCACCGACGAAGAACTGCGGCTGATCCGCGAGGTCCTCGACCCCCGCAGCCTGCGCGACCGGGAGGTGTCGGCATGAGCAGTCTCAGAACGCCGCTGACCGAACTGGTCGGCGTGCAGCACCCGGTGGTCCAGACCGGGATGGGCTGGGTGGCCGGACCGCGGCTCGTCGCGGGCACCGCCAACGCCGGCGGTCTCGGCATCCTGGCGTCGGCGACGATGACGTACGCCGAACTCGAGGCGGCGATCGCCAAGACGAAGACCCTCACCGACAGACCGTTCGGGGTCAACATCCGCGCCGACGCGTCCGACGCCCCGCAACGCATCGACCTGCTGATCCGGGAGAACGTGCGCGTCGCGTCGTTCGCGCTGGCACCGAAGCAGGAACTGATCGCGAAGCTGAAAGCCGCCGGGGTGGTGGTCATACCGTCGATCGGCGCCGCCAAACACGCCAAGAAGGTCGCGTCGTGGGGCGCCGACGCGGTGATCGTGCAGGGCGGCGAGGGCGGCGGGCACACCGGCCCGGTGGCCACCACGCTGCTACTGCCGTCGGTGCTCGACGCCGTCGACATCCCCGTCGTCGCGGCGGGCGGCTTCTACGACGGACGCGGGCTCGCCGCCGCCCTCGCCTACGGCGCCGCCGGCGTCGCGATGGGCACCCGCTTCCTGCTCACCCAGGAATCGACGGTCCCCGACTCCGTCAAACAGGAATACCTCGCCCGCGGATTGCAGGACACCACCGTCTCCCGCAAGGTCGACGGCATGCCCCACCGGGTCCTCAACACCGACCTCGTCAACAGCCTCGAACACTCCGGGAACGTGCGCGGCCTGGTCGCGGCCGCCCGCAACGCGTCCAAGTTCCGGGCCATGACCGGCATGAAATGGTCGACCCTCGTCAAGGACGGCCTCGCCATGAAGAAGTCCAGCGACCGCACCTGGCAGCAGATCATCATGGCCGCCAACACCCCGATGCTGCTCAAGGCCGGGCTCGTCGAGGGCAACACCCACGCCGGCGTCCTCGCCTCCGGGCAGGTCGTCGGACTGCTCGACGACCTGCCCACGTGCAAGGACCTCATCGACAGCATCGTCGCCGACGCGATCAAACGCATCGACGCGCTCGGCGCCCTGCGCGCCTGAACCAACGGGACGCTCGTTCGATCAGACGCAACGAGCGTCCCGTTCGTCCGGCTAGGAGGACGCGGCCTTCGCCGCGATGCGCGCCCGGACCTCCGGCCGTCGCAGCGGGGGCACCGTCTGCGGCGGCTGCTTCCGCGGCGGCAGTGCCGCGAGCAGCTTCGTGGTGGCCTCGGTGACGACGGCTACCGCCTCCTCGAAGGGCTCACGGTTGGCGTCCGACAGCTTCTGGATTCCGCTGACCTTCCGGACGTATTGACGCGCCGCCGCCTCGATCTCCTCCGCGGTGGCCGCCGGTTCGAGTCCGCGCAGCTCGGTGATGTTTCGGCACATGACTCGACGATAGCGCCGCTCGGCCCTCTCCGCGGCTCCTCGGCGCTGGGCGAATGTACCTTTCGGCGCACCTGAGGCGCCGGAAGGTACATTCGCCCGCCGGGGGGTGGGGCGGCCTCAGCTGCGGGCGGGCTCCAGCGCGTCGTCGTCCGCCGGCACGGCGTCCGTCTCGACGTCCGGCAGCGGGGTGCGGGACCGTGCGGCCACGACTGCCGCTCCGAGCAGGACCAGCGCGATGAGACACTGCGAGCTTCCGATCACCTCACGTACGGCCGCCTCCACCCAGCCGGACGACGAGGACTGCAGGACGAAGTTCGGGCCGATCAGGAAGATCAGGGTCGCGGTGCCGATCAGGGGTCGCCAGCTGCGGTACTGCGGTGCGATCAGGATCGGGATCAACAGGATGCTGTATGCCCAGTGGTGGGTGACGGCGAACGGCGCGGCGAGCAGGGACGCCAGGGCCACGATCGACAGCGCGATCAGGTGCTCACCGGACCGGGTGAAGCGATACGCCGACCACGCCGCGGCGGACACGATGACGGCTGCGCTGAGCACCCAGAGAATGCTGGCCAGCCGGCCCTCCGCGCCGAGCCGCGCGATGACGCCGGTGACGGCCTGGTTGCGGAAGAAGTCGGGCGCACCCGCACGGCCGGTGGCGAAGAATTCGGTGGTCCAGAACCACATCGACGACTGCGGCAGCAGCCAGAAGCCGAGGCCGACGGTGACCAGGATCGTGGCGAGGGATCGTCCGATCGAGCGGAAGTCGCGGCGGACGAGCAGGACCAGCAGGAAGGCTGCCGGGGTGATCTTGACGGCCGCGGCGAGGCCGATCGCGACTCCGCGGAACCGCTTCGGGATCACACCGGTGCAGTCGGCGACCACGAGCGCCATCAGGATGATGTTGATCTGACCGAAGTCGAAGTTCGAGCGCATCGGCTCGAGCAGAAGCACCGGCCCCATGGACAGCAGAGCGAGAAGTTCGGGGCGTCCGACGTCGAGCTTGGACAGCGCCACCTTGACCATCCACCACACGAGCCCGAGGTTGAGGGCGCACCACAGCGCCTGCAGGACCGCCGGGTCGATCTCCGCCATCGGCGCGAAGAGGATCGCCGCGAAGGGTGCGTAGATGAACCTGAACCCGGAACTGCTCGGGAAGTCCGCGGAGTAGAGCGGCAGTCCACTGACGAAGGCGTAGCCGGCGTCGCGGAACACGGAGAGGTCCATCAGGTAGCCCGTCGCCGCATCGAACTCTCGGTAGGCCACCGCCCCCAAGGAGAGGACGCCCACGAGGAGCGCGACGGCGTGGAGACGATAAGCCCTGAACTTCGATTCACTCTGTAACAAGAATTTGTTCTTTCATGATCGGCGTCGTGGTCAACGATCCACCGTAGCGGGCCGTGACCCAATCGTGACAAAGGCGAGGTCATGGTGCCCGAAGCGCGCACTTCGTCATAGTTTATTCAGACCGATATATTTCAACCATGCCCGGACGCGTCCTCGACAATCCCCTCGTCCTGCCAGTGCTCGGCCTGCTCCTCGAATCGCCGATGCACCCGTACCAACTGGAGGTCACGCTGCGCGACCGCAGCGAGGAGGGCCAGTGGCCGCTCAATCGCGGCTCGCTGAACAATGTCGTCGCGGCCCTCGCCGCGGTCGGCTGGATCGAGGAACACGAACGTGCACAACGGGAAGGTCGGCCCGCCCGCACCGTCTACGCCCTCACCGACACCGGGCGCGCGGAACTCGTGAACCGCCTCGACCTCCAGATCCGCAGTGCCGCACGAGAGTTCTCCCCGTTCTTCGCGGCGATCAGCTACCTCGGCGCGCTGGGACGCGCGGGCGCCGTCGACGCGCTGACCGAACGCGCCGAACGACTCACCGCGAGAATCGAATCCGACCAGGAACGGCTCACCCGAGCGCTCGACGACGGAGTGCCTGCGCTGTTCGTCGTCGAAGCGGACTACGCACTCCACGCGGCGCGGGGCGAACTCGCCTGGATCGCGTCGACGATCTCCGACATCCACGCGGGCCGCCTCACCTGGCCCGCCCCACACGATGTCAGCCCGTCCCGAACGTCCCTTCGAGCCGATTCCGAGAACCGGGATGGACGAGACGCGCGGCGCTGACGAGCCCCCGCGAGGACCATGTGCGACGCCGGATCATCAGGCACGGTTCGGTGCGCTCGATATGGAGGAGCCGGCATTCGTCGGGTGAGGCGAGGATCGCTTCGACGACGTGCTCGCCCCTCGTCAGCGGAGCTTCCACGCTCAGATAGTGATTGGGTGTCTGCTGGGTGAAGTCCTGGTCGAGATACCCGGGCGCCTCGGCGGGATTGACGAACCGGTCCTCGAGCTGGATCGGTGTGTCGTCCTCGTAGTGGATCATCAGCGAGTGGAACACCTTGCCGCGGATCGAATCCCGGATGAACGCGTTCGCCGGATCGGCGTCTTCCTCACGTACGTACACCACTTCGGTGCGATGGCGGTGTCCGCGTTGCTGGATCTCGTCCGCGATGTTCTTGACCTCGAACAGGGACGACGCCGTCTTCGTGGCCGCCACGAACGTCCCCACACCCATCAGGCGCACCACGAGGCCCTCGGCGCTGAGTTCGCGCAGCGCGCGGTTGATGGTCATGCGGGACAGACCCAGAGCGCCCACGAGCTGATTCTCCGAGGGCAGCTGATCGCCCTCCTGCCAGCGGCCGGCGTTGATCTGCGACACGATCAGCTGCTTGACGCGTTCGTACGCCGGGGCCGACTCCGTCCCCGGTCCGTTGTACAACGCAGCAAGCTCCGCGTCGACTACTGCGATCTCCACCACCACTGACACCCATCCCTCTGCAACACCGATGAACTTCCCGTGCAGTCGGCCGTTGCAGTCTATCGGCCGACTGCACGGGCAAGCCCTCATCGCGCGGTGCGCCCCGTGTCACCTCACCATGCTGCGCAGTTGTCTGGTCGCGACGGAGAGGGCGGCCAGGTCGTGCTCCCCCGATTCCGTGACGGCGTCGAGCGTGTGGCGGGCGCGCGCCAGCCGGGCGGCGTTGCGGTCCTCCCACTCCCCGATCTTCTGTTCCGCCGTGTCGATCACTTCACTGCCCGAGATCACGTCGAGGCACAGCGCCCGGACGGTGTCGTACAACTCGTCGCGCAGCGACAACCGGGCCAGCGCGTTCCACCTGGTTCCCCGTCCCAGTTGCGAGACGCCCACGAGCAGGTGCACCAACCCGAGGCACTCCCCGAGCCGGTAGTACACCTCGGCCACTTCGCGGGGATCGCGCTGGGTGATGTCGGCGATCTCGACGATGTCCAGCAGCGCGAACCGATCCAGGAGCAGTTGCACCCGCCCGGCCAGGTCCACGGGGACACCGCGAGCCACCAGCGCGGCCGTGCGACTCCGGAGATTCTCCGCGTCCTCACCGCACAGCCAGCCCGCGACGTGCGGTGTCAGGTCCGCGACGCGGTCACGGAATCGGCTGATCTCGGCCCCGACCGCGAGCGGCTGGGGCCTGCGGGTCAGCATCCAGCGCGACGCACGGTCGAGCAGCCGCCGGGTGAACAGCGTGAGGTCGTCCGAGAGCGCGGCGTCGAGGTCGGCGTCCCGGATGTCGCGCCGGAGCGACGGCAGGTCGAACACGGCCGACACCACCGCAAAGGCCCGCACGGCGTCGGCGCCGCTCGCTCCGGCCTCCTCGCCCAGCCGGAAGGCGTAGGTGATGCCGCCGTTGTCGACGACGTCGTTGGTGAGGACCGTTGCGACGATCTCCCGGCGCAGCGGATGGTCGCCGACGGCGTCGCCGAAGGACTCCCGGAGCCTGCGCGGGAAGTACCCGGCGAGGGCGTCCGCGAATGCCGGGCTGTCGGGCAGGTCGCCGGCGAGCAGGTCCGACTTCAGCGCCAGCTTGACGTGCGCCATGAGGGTCGCGAGTTCGGGCGACGTGAGTCCCGTCTCCGCGCGCTCCCGGGCGGCGATCTCCTTCCTGGACGGCAGCACCTCGATGGCGCGGTCCAGACCGTAGCGGCTTTCCAGATGGCCGACGAGCCGTCCGTGCACCGTGAGGGACGCGGCGGCATCGGCCCGGCTCGTGCCCAGCACGTCGTTCTGGGCGACGTTGTCGGAGAGCACGAGACGTGACACCTCCCCGGACATCTCGGCGAGCAGGCCGGCGCGGTCGTCGGCGGCGAGACGGCCGCTGCTGACCAGAGCATCGAGCAGGACCTTGATGTTGACCTCGTGGTCGGAGCAGTCCACGCCCGCCGAGTTGTCGAGGGCGTCCGTGTTGATTCGTCCTCCGGAGCGGGAGAATTCGATGCGTCCCAGCTGGGTGAAGCCGAGGTTGCCGCCCTCTCCGACCACCCGTGCCCGGACGTCGGCGCCGTCGACGCGGACGCCGTCGTTGCCCTTGTCTCCCACGTCGAGATGGGTTTCGGTGCCCGACTTCACGTAGGTCCCGATGCCGCCGTTCCACAGCAGATCGACCGGAGCCTGCAGGATCGCGCGGACGAGGTCGGGTGGGGACAGTTCGGAGGTCCCGGGGCTCAGTCCGAGAGCGCGCCTCGCCTCCTCGCTGATCGGAACGCTCTTCCTCGATCGTTCCCACACCCCGCCGCCGGCACTGATCAGACCGGGCGCATAGTCCGCCCACGACGACCTCGGCAGCGCGAAGAGCCGTTCCCGCTCCGCGAAGGACGTGGCCGCGTCGGGGTTCGGGTCGAGGAACACGTGACGGTGGTCGAACGCGGCGACGAGCCGGATGTGCGGGCTCGCGAGCATTCCGTTGCCGAACACGTCGCCGCTCATGTCGCCGATCCCGACGGCCGTGAACTCCTGCGACTGGGTGTCGACGCCCAGTTCGCGGAAGTGCCGCTTCACGCTCTCCCACGCGCCCCGGGCGGTGATGCCGAGCACCTTGTGGTCGTAGCCGACGGATCCGCCCGACGCGAACGCGTCACCCAGCCAGAACCCGTACTGTGCCGCAACGTCGTTGGCGATGTCGGAGAACGTCGCGGTGCCCTTGTCCGCGGCGACGACGAGGTACGTGTCGTCGCCGTCGTGCCGCACCACCCGCTGCGCCGGGATCACGGCACCGGTCGCGAGGTCCACGTTGTCGGTGACGTCCAGCAGTCCGCTGATGAAGCTGCGGTAGCAGCGAACGCCCTCGGCGCGTTGGGCGTCCCGATCCCGCAGCGGGTCGCCGGTGGGAGCCGGCGGACGCGCGACGACGAACCCACCCTTCGCGCCGACGGGCACGATCACCGAGTTCTTGACCGCCTGTGCCTTCACCAGGCCGAGCACCTCGGTGCGGAAGTCTTCCTTGCGGTCGGACCACCGCAACCCTCCCCGCGCCACGGCGCCGAACCGCATGTGTACGCCCTCGACCCACGGCGAGTAGACGTAGATCTCGAAGCGGGGCCGCGGCTGCGGCAGTTCCGGGATCCGCTGCGGATCGAATTTGAACGACAGGACCTGACGTTCCCGGCCCGAGGGGGCGTAGCGGTTGGTGCGCAGCGTCGCCAGGACCACGTTCAGGTAGGCGCGCAGGATGCGGTCGGCGTCCAGGCCGAGGACGTCGCCGATCGCCGTTTCCAGCGACGCGATCAGGTCACCGCACTCCGCTGTGCCGTCCGGATCGAACCTCGCGGCGAACAGCCGGATCAGTGCCCGGGAGATCTCCGGATGATCACCGAGGACCGTCGCGATGTGGTTCTGGCTGTACGGGAATCCACCCTGCCGGAGGTACCGCGCGTATGCCCGCAGCACCTCCACCTGACGCCAGTCCAGGCCGGCGCGGAGTACGAGTTCGTTGAAACTGTCCGTCTCGGCCCGGGACTCCCAGGCCGCGGCGAACGTCTCCGTGAAGCGACCCGGCAGCGCGTCGTCCACCGGCCCCGGCGATGGGTAGCGAATCCCGAACTCGTACATCCAGCACACCGTTCCGCGACTGTTCGCGACCGTGTACGGACGCTCGTCGAGAACCGCGACACCCATGCTCTGCAGGATCGGGAGAACGTCACTGAGGGAGGCGGGTGCACCGCCGACGAAGAAGGTGAAGCGCCACTCCGCCGCGTTAGCGTCGAGCCGCGTTTCGATCGCGCCGTCCGTCAGCCTCTCGAACACCGCCAGATCGGCACGGGCGCGCCGGGCGTCGAAGTCGTGCTTGTACACCTCGGGGAAATGCTCCGAATAATGCGCGAGGAGATCGCGTTCGGCTGTGTCGAGTTCGTCGTGGAATCGGTCGTCCCAGGTCCGGCAGGCCCGGGAGATCCGACGCTGGATCACCAGTCGCCGGGTGTCCGTCACCTCGGTGTCCGCCGGGACCCGCATCGTGAAGTGCACCATCGCCAGCGGGTACTCGGACACGTTCGTGGTGTATTCGACTGCGGTGCCGTCCAGTTCGTCCAGCAGGACGCGCTGGGCCGCCAGGCGCGTGCGCGTGTTGTACCGATCTCGCGGAATGAACACCAGTGCCGACATGCTCTCGCCCGGGACGTCCGTGCGCAGGAAGAGGTGAATGTGTTCACGCGCGGTGATGCCGGCGACCTCGGTGAGGGCCGAATGCAGCGAGTCCGGGCTGGCCGCGAACAACTCGGTCAGCGGCAGCGCCTGCACGACCTGCAGCACGGCCTGCCCGGAGAAGGAGTCGATGTCGAAACCGGCACGGTCCAGCAGGGCCCGCACCCGGCGTCCCGCACCCGGAATGTCCAGGACGTTCTCGTGCCTGCCCGCCGGGGTGAACGCGCCGACGAAGCGGTGCTCCACCCCTCCGGCCCGGACACCGACCACCGACGGGTACGACGAACGGTGCACAGACACCGGAAGGGCCGCCTGCCCGATCGCGAGGACGGGGCCGGGTTCCGTGGCCGGCGCCCGATCGCCCTCCCGGTCGTGGAGCACGCCGAGACTCTCCTCGGGTGCACCGTCGGCGCCGTACCGCGCGTACCCGAGGACGGTGAAGTTGCCCGCTTCGCACCAGCGCAGGAAGTCGGCGGCCTCGCGGAGTTCTTCGGACAACGAGTCCTGCCCGCTCTGCGAGTCGAGTTGTTCGGAGACCTGGATCTGGAGTTCGCGCATGCGCGCCAGATCGCGGTCCACCCGGCGCACGTCGACGAGGACGGTGTTCAACGCCTCGACCAGCGCGGCGACGAGGGAGTTCGCGGTGTCGAAGCGCAGACCGACGTGAATCCACGACTCCGGCGTCCCCGAGTCGGTGGCAGGCAGAAGGTCGGTGAGGGTGCCCGACTCCGAGCGGCGGGCGACGAGGACCGGATGCAGCGCCTCCTCGATCGGGGCGCCGACCCTGGCCGCGGTCAGCAGTACCGATTCGACGAGCAGGGCCATGTCGTCGGTGACGATCTGCACCGCAGGCCCGATCCCGCTGGGGTCTGTTGCGTTGATTCCGCGCACCACCGCGGTCCCGGGGTTCCGGTTCCACCCGGTCTCGAGATGCGTGTTCGCGATGCGATCACGCGCCTCCGGATCTGCGCCGTCGGCAGAGGGATGACCGGCGGCGCGGAGGTAGAGGTCACGGAAGCGCCCGGGCGCTTCCGGAGCGGAAAACTGCTGTTCATCGCGCTCGAGCGAATGTGAGGACGTCGAAATTACTCTCATGTCAGTACCTTCCGTCGGGAGCATCGACACTCCCGACTGGTGCAGTGGCGGGCCGGCACGCCTCTCGGCTGGGTCCTTGGAGAACGCTTGACAGGGGGTTGTCTATACAGGACTATACATCTAAGGCGATAAAAAACGTGAGTCAGAGCACACTGGATTCAGGACATGGGACAGAGCACCCGGGACCGACCCAGCAGCGCCGGACTCGTCACAGAGAGACACAGGGCCTATGACACACGAGGGACCTCCCGAGATCAGCCTCGCGCCGGAGCGTCGCACCATCGACGTCGTCCCGGACGACGAGCGCCACGGATCTCCGCGCAGCCAGTTCACACTCTGGTTCGGCGCCAACATGCAGATCACCGCGATCGTCGACGGCGCCCTCGCAGTCGTCTTCGGCGCCGACGCGCTGTGGGCCATCGTGGGCCTGCTGATCGGAAACGTCTTCGGCGGTGCCGTCATGGCACTGCACTCCGCCCAGGGACCGCGCCTCGGCCTGCCCCAGATGATCTCGAGCCGGGCCCAGTTCGGCGTTCTGGGCGCCGTGCTACCGCTGGTTCTCGTCGTCCTGATGTATCTCGGTTTCGCCGCGACCGGCAGCGTCCTCGCGGGTCAGGCCGTGAACGAGATCCTCCACATCGACAGCCCGACGGTCGGCATCCTCATCTTCGGCGCGATGACCGCGTTCGTGGCGGTGACCGGCTACAAACTCATCCACGTGGTCGGCAAGATCGCGACCGTCGTCGGCATCCTCGGATTCACCTACCTCGCGATCCGCTTGTTCGCCGAGTACGACGTGGCCGCGTTCGTCGGGAACAAGGGCTTCGACATCGTCACGTTCCTCCTCGCGATCTCGCTCGGCGCGGGCTGGCAGCTGACGTTCGGACCGTACGTCGCGGACTACTCCCGCTACCTGCCGCGCTCGACCAGCGAGCGGACGACGTTCTGGTCGACGTTCGCGGGCAGCGTGATCGGCTCACAGTGGTCGATGACGCTGGGCGCGCTCGTCGCCGCCGTCGCCGGCGATGCGTTCCTCAGCGACCAGGTCGGCTTCATCGGTGAACTCGCCGGACCCGCCGCGATCGCCCTGATGATCTACCTGGTGATCCTGGTCGGGAAGCTCACCGTCAACTGCCTCAACGCCTACGGCGGTTTCATGTCGATCCTCACCACGGTGACCGCCTTCAACGGACAGTCGCGTATCTCGTCCCGTGCCCGCACCCTGTACATCATCGGGTTCGTCGCCGTGTCGATGCTGATCGCGATCGGCGCCAGCGCCGACTTCCTGAACAACTTCAAGAACTTCGTCCTCGTGCTGCTGATGGTCTTCACCCCCTGGAGCGCCATCAACCTGATCGACTACTACCTCATCTCCAAGGAGCGCGTGGACATCCCGGCGCTGTACGACCCGGCGGGCCGCTACGGCCGCTGGAACAAGACGGCGATGATCTGTTACGCCGTCGGCGTTCTCGCGCAGATCCCGTTCCTCGCCCAGAAGCTCTACACCGGACCCGTCACGGAAATGCTGGGCGGCGCGGACATCTCGTGGATCGTCGGCATCGTCTTCACCGGCGCCATCTACTACCCGCTCGCCCGGCGCAACAGCAACCCACCCGCCTCGATGATCTATCCCGCGAATACCGCGATGGCGGATTCACGACTGTGAATCACGCCGACCCCCAGACTTTCCCCTCTCCCACGTTCGACCATCAAGGAGTACACGACATGACCACCACGACGCCTCCGGTTTCCGGACCCCGCCACGTGTCGGCGCCCCGCGGCACCGAACTGACGACACTCGGCTGGCAGCAAGAAGGCGCCCTGCGCATGCTGATGAACAACCTCGACCCCGAGGTCGCCGAGCATCCCGACTCCCTCGTCGTCTACGGCGGCACCGGCAAGGCCGCGCGCAGCTGGGAGGCGTTCGACGCGATGGTCCGGACGTTGAAGACCCTGAAGTCGGACGAGACGATGCTGGTGCAGTCCGGCAAGCCGGTCGGTGTGTTCCGCACCAGCGAGTGGGCTCCCCGCGTCCTCCTCGCGAACTCGAACCTGGTGGGCGACTGGGCCAACTGGGAGGAGTTCCGCAAGCTCGACGCCCTCGGCCTGATCATGTACGGGCAGATGACGGCCGGGTCGTGGATCTACATCGGCACGCAGGGCATCCTGCAGGGCACGTACGAGACGTTCGGCGCGGTCGGCCGGAAACGCTTCGGTGGCACGCTCGCCGGCACCATCACGCTGACCGCGGGACTCGGCGGCATGGGCGGCGCCCAGCCCCTCGCCGTGACGATGAACGACGGCGTCGCGATCTGCGTGGACTGCGACGTCACCCGCATCGACCGCCGGATCGCACACAAGTACCTCGACACCAAGGCCACCGACATCCACGACGCCCTGCGTCTCGCGATCGAGGCCCGCGACGCAAAGCGCCCTCTGTCGATCGGCCTCGAAGGCAACGCCGCGGAGATCTTCCCGGAACTGCTCGCCATGAACGCCCCCATCGACATCGTCACCGACCAGACGTCGGCGCACGACCCGCTGTCGTACCTGCCGCTCGGAGTCGATTTCGCCGACATGAAGGCGATGGCCGACAAGGACCCGGTGAAGTTCACCGAGGACTCCCGCGCGTCGATGGCACGGCACGTCGCCGCGATGGTCGGCTTCCTCGACAAGGGCGCCGAGGTGTTCGACTACGGCAACTCCATCCGTGACGAGGCCCGCAAGGCCGGCTACTACCGCGCATTCGACTTCCCCGGATTCGTGCCCGCCTACATCCGTCCGCTGTTCGAGGAGGGCCTCGGCCCGTTCCGCTGGGCCGCGCTGTCGGGTGACCCGAAGGACATCGCCGCCACCGACAAGGCGATCCTCGAACTGTTCCCCGAGAACGAGCACCTCAAGCGCTGGATCACGATGGCGGGCGAGAAGGTGGCGTTCGAGGGTCTGCCCGCCCGGATCTGCTGGCTCGGCTACGGCGAACGGCACAAGGCCGGCCTGAAGTTCAACGAGATGGTGGCGTCCGGCGAGCTGTCCGCGCCCGTCGCCATCGGCCGCGACCACCTCGACTCCGGATCCGTCGCGTCCCCGTACCGCGAGACCGAGTCGATGCTCGACGGCTCCGACGCGATCGCCGACTGGCCGCTGCTCAACGCACTCGTCAACACGGCGTCGGGCGCGTCGTGGGTGTCCATCCACCAGGGTGGCGGCGTCGGCATGGGACGGTCCATCCACGCCGGTCAGGTGTGCATCGCGGACGGCACCGACCTGGCCGCCGAGAAGCTGGAGCGGGTCCTGACCAACGATCCCGGCATGGGTGTCATCCGGCACGTCGACGCCGGATACGACCACGCCATCGACGTCGCCAAGGAGCGCGGCGTGCGCGTGCCGATGTCCGAAGGATGACCGCAGGCCCGAGCGACCGCATTTTCGAACCACTGGAAGGAACAGCAGTGACAGCGAACACCTCCCGCTCCACAGTGCTGACCGGCATCGGCACCCTGGTGACCAACGACCCGACAGTGGGGGAAGGTCCGCTCGGGCTGATCCGCGACGCCGCCGTCGTCTTCGACGGCGGCGTGGTGGCCTGGGTCGGCAGCGCCGACTCGGCGCCGGCCGGGGACGTCGGGCACGATCTCGACGGCCGGGCGGTGCTCCCGGGCTTCGTCGAGAGCCACTCGCACCTCGTGTTCGGCGGGGAACGCGCGGAGGAATTCGCGGCGCGGATGGCGGGCCAGCCGTACGCGGCGGGTGGCATCCGCAACACGATCGAGGCGACACGGAATGCGACCGACGAACAGCTGCAGGCGAACACGCGGCGGCTGCTGGACGAGTCCCTGCGGTCCGGCAGCACCACCGTGGAATGCAAGACCGGGTACGGGCAGACGGTCGCGCACGAACTGCGCAGCACGAAGATCGCGGCGTCCCTCACCGACGAGGTGACGCTGCTCGCCGCCCACGTCCCGCCGCCGGAATACGCGGGGCGGGCCGACGACTACGTCGCCATGGTGTGCGCGGAAATGATCGACGCCTGTGCACCGCAGGCGAAATGGATCGACGTGTTCTGCGAGACCGGCGCGTTCGACCGCGATCAGGCACACGCCGTTCTCACCGCCGGGATGGCGAAGGGGTTGATCCCCCGCGTCCACGGCAACCAGCTCCGCGAGGGCCCCGGAGTCCAGCTCGCCGTCGAACTGGGGGCCGCGTCCGTCGACCACGTCTGCTACACCACACAGGCCGACATCGATGCGCTGGCACAGAGTTCGACGGTGGCCACTCTCCTGCCCGGCGCGGACTTCTCGACCCGGAACAAGTACCCGGACGCCCGGGCCCTGCTCGACGCGGGTGTCACGGTGGCGCTGGGTGCGGATTGCAACCCCGGCACCAGCTACACCACCAGCCTGCCGTTCTGCATCGCGATCGCGGTGCGGGACATGCACATGACCCCGGACGAAGCCATCTGGGCGGCGACCGCGGGCGGGGCTCGCGCGCTGCAACGTGCCGACGTCGGGGTCCTGCGTCCCGGGGCGCGGGCCGACGCCCTCGCCCTGGACGCGCCGTCGTACCTACACTTGGCCTACCGGCCCGGCGTCCCCCTGGTCAGCGATGTGTGGCGGGGCGGCGAACTCGCCTGGTCCGCGCACACCGGTCACGAGAAAGCGAGGGCCCTGCGATGATGGAGAACCTGCTGATTCCCCCACCCCCCTGGGTCGGCAGGGAGGACGGCACGTCGAGTCACCACCTCCGCTGGCATCAGGCGGTCACGCCGTTTCACGACGGCGCCGAGCCCGGCGCCTGTGTGTTCGTCGGCTTCTCGAGCGACGAGGGTGTGGAGCGGAACAAGGGCCGCCGCGGGGCGGCCCGCGGCCCGGACGCGCTGCGGGGCGCGCTGTCGTCGATGGCGCTCGCCGAGCCGCTCCGCGCGTACGACGCCGGCACCGTCGCGGTCACCGACAACCGCCTCGAGGCGGGGCAGATGGCTCTCGGTGCCGTGGTCGCCGCAACCCTCGACGCCGGCCAGTTCCCGGTGGTCCTCGGCGGCGGCCACGAGGTTGCCTACGGCACGTACCTCGGTCTCGCGCAGGCAGCCGTCCGCACACCCAAGCGGCGGATCGGGATCCTGAACCTGGACGCCCACTTCGACCTGCGGTCCGATCCGGTCCCGAGTTCGGGCACACCGTTCCGGCAGATCCTCGAGCAGGAGCATGCGGCGGGCACCGCCCTGCAGTACTCCGTGCTCGGGATCAGCCAGCCGAGCAACACCACCGCGCTGTTCGACACCGCACGCGGATACGACGTCCGGTACCTCCTGGACGACGACTGCTCGGTCTCCGACCGGCACCGGGTGGCCGTCTTCGTCAGCGAGTTCCTGTCGGACGTCGATCTCGTCTACCTCACCATCGACCTCGACGTCCTTCCCGCCGCGGTCGCGCCGGGAGTGAGCGCTCCCGCCGCGTACGGCGTGCCCGCGGAGACGATCCAATTCGTGTGCGACGCGGTCGCCGCCAGCGGAAAACTCGCGGTGTGCGATGTGGCCGAGCTCAATCCGTCGTTCGACGTCGACAACCGCACCGCCCGCACCGCCGCCCGGTTGATCCATCGGATCGTCACGAAGCGGATTCCCATCGTCCGCTGAGGCCGGTCCGTTCAGGCCGCCCGCAACACGGCGCGCAGGCGGGTGACGAACGCGGCGGGGTCGTGGGCGAAGCCGATGTGGTCGCCGGGGAACAGGGTGGGATCGACGCCCAGTTCGGCGGCGAGCGCCCGCGACGTACGGTCGCAGAGTTGGCCACCCGACTCCTCGCCGATACCGACGACGATGCGGGTGAGCGCCGAGCGCAGGGCGGTGACGTCCGGGCACCAGCGGGTGGTCGGGCGCAGCATGTGCGCATGCTGGAAGTAGTCGTCCGCCTCGGTCTGCGCATCCCGTTCGCCCGCGAACATCTGCTGGAACGCCTCCTCGGGCATGTGGATGTTCGCCAGGGCCAGGAACTTCCTCCACGCCCCCACGACGTCCCCGGCGAGGTGGGTGTCGATGATCTCGTCGGTTTTCACGCGCAGCTGCCCGCGGTCGTCGAGGAGCTCGTCCAGCGGCGGTTCGTGGGCGATCACGGTGTGGACCAGCTCGGGATGCGCCTGCACGAGCGCGAGCGCGCTGACGGCGCCGCCGCTGGAGCCGAACACCACGGCAGGGCCTGCGTCGAGGTGCCTCAGGAGCCGGGCGAGGTCGTCGGCACGCATCTCGGGGGTGGAATCGCGGTCGCGGTCGTCGACCGGGCTGCGGTGGATGCCCCGCGGGTCCGTCGTGAGCACGGTGTAGTCGGACGAGAGCAGATCGGCCGCGGGCGCGAAGGAGTCGGCGTCCATCGGAGCGCCGACGAGCACCAGGACGGGGCCCGTGCCCCGGACCTCGTAGTACAGCCTGGCACCGGGGACGTCGAGGATCCGGGTAGCGGCGGTGGCGGTCGGTGTGCGATTCATCGGGTTCTCCTCGTTCGGGGCGATGATTATCGGTCGCAGGTAGGACCGCCGCCGACGGGCAGAATCATCGGTCGTCCAGGAAAATTTCTTGCGCAGACCTGGTACGGCGCCCCGGATCCGAAGGAATCGTGGGCGTACCACTGGAAGCACGCGCGCCAGGATGCGAGGATGATATCCACGCGAACGGGATCTCGATGTGAGGTCCCGGGCGGCAACTGCAGGGAGTGAACGGTATGGCGCAGGGTGTTGTGAAGTGGTTCAACAGCGAGAAGGGCTTCGGATTCATAGCGCCGGACGACGGCAGCGCGGACGTGTTCGTTCACTACTCCGAGATCTCGGGCAGCGGCTACAAGTCGCTGGAGGAGAACCAGCGGGTGGAATTCGAGGTCGGACAGGGCCAGAAGGGCCCGCAGGCCCAGAATGTCCGGGCCGTCTGACCGACGCCCCGATGACACTGTGACGAGGTCGCAGATGCCACTGTGACGACGAGGTCGCACCCGAGCGGTGCGGCCTCGTTGTCGTAGTAGGCCCCGGGACAGCTATCTCGAGAGGCCGAAACTTCCCACCTGGTTGCCGTTGACGTACACGGCCCCGGTGTAGGTCCCGTCTGCGTTGGGGGAAATCCTGTCGGTCAGGAACCCCAGACCGGATGGGCTGTAATCGATGACGGTGTTTCCGTTCCCGTCCCGCGAGGTCGTGCCTGCAAGTCCGGTCAGGCCGAACGCGAAGTTGTTGACGACCGTGCCGCCCTGGAACGTCTTGCCCTTCCAGATCAACTCCCCCGCCGGCGCGGTGGTCGTTCCCTGATAGGTGCCGGACGGCACGGCGCCGGGTTCCGCGACGCCCGTCCCCGCGCCTGCGAGTACGGCGCCGATCATTGTTCCCACGGTGACGATCCCTCGCGTGATCGCGCGCATGATGCCTCCCTCTGCCGTGCCGCACGGGTTGTGCGCCGCCGTCCGTGGTCGAGTACCCGCTCCCGTGCCGTGGACACCGGCAGCTCTGGACAAATTCGTCGGCCTCCTTCATAGTCGATATGCCACCAAGTGGCATTGCCATTTCACTAGGTGGCAATTTTGATCATCCGACAGGAGTTTCCGTGACCGATCAGCTGCTCGACGCCGCCGAGTTCCGCGACGCAGTGCGCGCATTCGCCAACCGTGAGATCCACCCCGGCGCGGCCTTCCGTGACGAGACGCGGGAGTTCCCGGCGGAGTTGGTGAAGCGCCTGGGCGAACAGGACCTGATGGGCATCTCGGTGCCCGAAGAATTCGGCGGACTGGGCCTGTCCACCAAGACACAGCTGATCGCCATCGAGGAGGTGGCCCGCACCGACGCCGCCCTCGCCTCGATCTACACCGCGCACTACCTGGGGCTCGAGCCGATCCTCGTCGGCGGAACCGAGGAGCAGAAGCGCCGCTGGCTGCCCCGGCTGGCGTCCGGTGAACTGCTCGCCGGGTTCGCCCTCACCGAACCGGACGCCGGCTCCGACGTCGCCTCGATGCACACGACGGCGCGGCGCGAGGACGACGGGTGGCACCTGTCCGGTTCGAAGACGTACATCTCCAACGCCAAGGAGGCCGACCTGGTCGTCCTCTTCGCCAAGACCGATCCATCCGCAGGCTTCCGCGGCATCACCGCGTTCGTCCTCCCCCAGGGCACCCCCGGCGTGAGTTACTCGGAGCCCCAGGACAAGCTGGGCATCCGGTCTGCCCCCACCTACACCGTCTACCTCGACGACGTGGTGCTCCCGCACGACGCCGTGGTGGGAACGGAGGGCCGCGGCGGCAACATCGCGCTCACCGCCCTCAACCGCGCCCGCATCGACGTGGCCGCGATGGCCAACGGAATCGCGCTGCGCGCTTGGGAACTGGGTCGCTCCTACGCGGCCGAGCGCAAACAGTTCGGACACCCCATCGCCGAGTTCCAGGCGATTCAGCTGTTGCTGGGTGCGTGCGACGCGCAACTCGTCGCCTCCCGCGTCACCGCGGACTGGGCGGCGGACGTGAAGGACGCCGGGGCCGACCTGCGCCGGGCCGCGTCCGTGTCGAAGTACGTGGCCACGGAGGCCTGCTTCTCGATCGTCGACCAGACCGTGCAGATTCACGGGGGTGCCGGTTTCATGCGCGAATCCGAGATCGAACGCCTCTACCGCGACTGCCGGATCCTCCGGATCTTCGAGGGCACCTCGCAGATCCAGCTGCTCACCATCGCCGCCAACGCGCCCTCGCCGCGCTCGACCGAATTCTGAGAGGGGCCCGTCATGCCTACCCTGCCTCCCCTCGACGGCATCCGCGTCGTCGATCTCTCCCGCGTCCTGGCCGGACCGTACTGCACGGCGCTGCTCGCGGACGCCGGTGCCGACGTCGTCAAGATCGAGCCCGCCGCCGGCGAGGACTCGCGGCACCTGGGCCCGTTCCGCGACGGTGAGAGCATCTATTTCAACGTGCTGAACCGCGGAAAACGCTCACTGGCACTGAATCTCAAGGACGACGCGGATCGGAAGGTGCTGTTCGACCTCCTCGACACGGCCGATGTTCTCGTCGAGAATTTCCGGCCCGGCGTCACCGCCCGGCTCTGCATCGACTACGACACCGTCCACGCCCGCAACCCCCGGCTCGTCTACGCGTCCATCTCCGGTTTCGGGCAGGACGGGCCGCTCGCGGGTTCGGCCGCCTACGACCTCGTCGTGCAGGCGATGTCGGGGATCATGAGCATCACCGGTTCCCCCGAATCCGGGCCGACCCGGCTCGGCGAATCGTTCGGCGACCTCGTCGCGGGACTGTTCGCGGCGTGGGGCATCAGCTCCGCCCTGGTCGGCACCCGGGAATCGGGTGTGGGGCAACACCTCGACGTCGCCATGTTCGACAGCATGCTGGCCATGCTTCCCACCGCGCACAGCCAGTTGCAGGCATCGGGTGTCGCGCCGGTGGGTGTGGGTAATCGCCACCCCGTCTCCACCCCGTTCGACACGTACCGGGCGTCGGACGGCCTGTTCGTCCTCGCCGTCGCCAGCCAGTCCGGATTCGAGAAGCTCGCCTACACCATGGATCGGGCAGACCTTCTCGGCGACAACCGTTTCGCCGACGACACGTCCCGCACCGATCACGAACCCGCCCTGCGCGCGGAGATCGAGATCTGGGCGAAGGACAAGACGGTCGCCGAGGCGGTCGCGCTCCTCGGCGCGGCCGGACTGGCGAGCTCCGAGATCTGGGACGTGAAGCAGGCGTTGTCGTCCGAGCAAAGCAGGCACCGGGGGCTCGTGGAGTCGTTCGATCATCCGGTCGCGGGAACGATCGACTATGTCCGGCAGCCGGTCGTGTTCGGCGACAGCGCACGTCCCGGGGTCCGCCGCAGCCCGCTGCTCGACGAACACCGGCAGCCCCTGCTGTCCGAGATCGCGTCGCGGTAGATTCACGCCGACACCCGCGACCGTCAGGAGACGACCCATGGCCCCCGGAGATGTGACCCGCAGCGCGAGCCGCACCTTCGAACTGCTCGGCGCGATCACCGAGCAGGGCGGGTTGACACTCGGCGACGCCGCGAAAGCCGCCGGTCTCGCCACGAGTACCGCCCTGCGCCTGATCCGCAGCATGGAGCAGAGCGAGTTCCTGGTCCGCGGCGACGACAACGTCTACCGGGCCGGGCCGCGACTTCTCCAGATCGGTGCCCGGGCGATCAGCGACAATCAGCTGCTGTCCCGGGCCCGACCCGCGATGGTCGCGATCGCGGAGGAAACGCGCGAATCCACCTACCTGTCGACCCACGGCCCCAAGGGCACCGCCCTGTATCTCGCGCAGATCGAGGGCACCCACGCGATTCGGCACATGGGATGGGTGGGTCAGACGGTGCCGCTCGTGGGCACGGCCGTCGGCGCCGCGCTGCGGGGCGACCTGCGCAGCGAGGGGTACGCGATCGCCCACGACACCATCGAGGACCACTCGACGGGTGTGGCGGCCCCCATCTACGACGCGGTGGGGCGGATCGTGGGCGCGCTCAGCGTCGTCGGGCCGACGTTCCGTCTCGACGACGCACTCTGCGCCCAGCACGGTCTCGTCCTGGTCGAGCGTTGCCGGGCACTGTCGGCGGAACTGGGCTCCCCGGTCCCGTGAGCCGCGGTCAGCTCCCCATGCTGGTCCGGACGAACTCGCGGAACGTGAGGACCATCGGTTCGCGGGCCCGGCCCCGCCGGTAGATCAGCGAGAACGGCGCCTGATAGCCGAACGACGCCGGCAGGATCGGCCGCAGCCGGTTCCGGTCGACCCAGTACTCCGCGTAGTGCTCGGGCAGGTATCCGATGTAGGCGCCGGACAGCACGAGAATGAGCTGCGCCTCCATGTTCTCCACCGTCGCCGACGGTTGCGGGAACCCCTGGCGGGCGAGTTCCTGCTCGGACCAGTAGCCGCGGGTCACCATCCGCTGTTGTGTGATGACCTCCGACGGCACCCGCTTCCTGCCGAACAGCGGATGCTTGTCGCTGCAGTACAGCCAGTGCTGTTCCCGGTGCAGCGCCTGGGAGACGAGGCCGTTCATCGGTGAGGCGAACGCGCCGACGGCGACGTCGATCCGGTCGTCGAGCACGCCGACCTGCAGTTCGTGCGGGGTCTGGATCTTCAGGTCGAGGTAGACGGCGGGGTGGTCCTGGCTGAAGACGCCGATCACGTCGGCGAGCGGCAGGGTGGTGTCGGTGACGGTGGAATCGAGAACGCCGATGGTGAGGGTTCCCCGGAGCTCGCCCTGCAGCGCTGCGCCGTAGCGTTCGAAGCCCTCGAGTTCGCCGAGGATGCGCAGGCATTCCTTGTGGTAGAGCTCGCCCTTGCTGGTGAGGCCGAATCCGCCCCGGCCGCGATGACACAGGACGATGCCGAGGTGGCGTTCGAGCTGGCTCATGTAGGTGCTGATCGCGGAGGCGGACAGTCCGAGCTCCTGCTGCGCGGGCGCGAACCCCTGGTGGCGGACGACCGCCGCGAAGATCTGGAGGAGCTTCAGATCGGGTAGCGAGCTGCGCATCGCGCTCCTCCGTCGGGGTCGAAAACAGGGTGTGAGCTGGCTCGCACCATTACTTCACGAATTTCTGAAGTGATTATTTGTATCAAGTGATTTATTTCACGTCAATGTTCTCCTACCGTCTAGGGCAACGGTCTGACGAGACCGGCACCGACGGGACCACCGCGCCCGTCATCACCGATCCGCTAGGACACGTGAAGGACGCACCATGGACATCACCATCATCCTGATCTACCTGGGCGCGATGCTCGCGTTCGGCTGGTGGGGCAAACGCCGGGCGAGCAACTCCAGCGAATACCTCGTCGCCGGCCGCCGCCTCGGCGGATTCCTCTACACCAGCACGATGGCGGCCGTCGTCATCGGCGGCGCCTCCACCGTCGGCGGCGTCGGCCTCGGCTACAAGTACGGCATCTCCGGAATGTGGCTGGTCGTGTCGATCGCCGCCGGCGTCCTCCTGCTCAGCCTGCTCTTCGCCGCGCGGATCCAGCGCCTCGAGGTCTACACCGTCTCCGGGATGCTGAAGCTCCGGTACGGCATCGACGCCACCGGCGCGTCCGGTCTCGTGATGATGGCCTACACGCTCATGCTCACCGTCACCTCCACGATCGCCTACGCCACCATCTTCAACGTGCTGTTCGGCTTCGACCGGACCCTGTCGGTGATTCTCGGCGGCCTCATCGTCGTGGCCTACTCCGCGATGGGCGGCATGTGGTCGATCACGCTCACCGACGTCGTCCAGTTCGTCATCAAGACCATCGGCGTCTTCGTCCTGCTTCTCCCGTTCACGTGGAGCAAGGCGGGCGGCTACGCCGGCATCAAGGAGCGCGTGGGCGAACAGGCACTCGGGCTCGGCACCATCGGCACCGGCACCATCGTCACGTTCTTCGTCGTCTACACCCTCGGCATCCTCATCGGACAGGACATCTGGCAGCGCGTGTTCACCGCGAAGTCGCCCGAGGTCGCGCGGTGGGGCGGCGTCACCGCCGGCGTCTACTGCCTGCTGTACGGCGTCGCGGGCGCCCTGATCGGTCTGGCCGCGTCGGCACTCATGCCGGACATCGGTTCGTCCGACGACGTGTACGCCGACGTCGCCGTCCACGTCCTGCCCGTCGGTCTCAGCGGCATCGTCCTCGCCGCCGCGGTGGCGGCGATGATGTCGACCGCCTCCGGCGCGCTGATCGCCACCGCCACGGTCGCCCGGCAGGACGTCCTTCCGCTGGTCGCCCAGATCTTCGGCCGCACACGCCCCGAACTGGACACGTCCGATCCGGAAGCCGACGTGCGCGGCAACCGCCTCTACGTGATCGTGATCGGCCTCGTCAGCATCGTGATCGCCGCGCTCATCAACGACATCGTCTCCGCACTCACGATCGCCTACGACATCCTGGTCGGCGGCCTCCTCGTCCCCATCCTCGGTGGACTGGTCTGGAAGCGCGCCACCGGAACGGCCGCGATGGCGGCCATGGCGGTGGGCACGGTGGGGACCATCGCGACGATGTTCGTCGTCGGCGACGTCATGGCGAACGAGCCGGTGTACGTCGGACTGGTCAGCGCGCTGGTGGTGTTCGTGGCCACCAGCCTGTTCACCGAACCCACCCCGGCGAACGTGATGTCCGTGTGGAATGCGCGAGTGTCGGGAAAGGACGAGGAAGATCCGGTTCCGGTGCCGGCACCGATAGCCTGAGTGGCACCAGCGCACGAGAGTGAATGCGCACCAGCGAGAGGAAAATCGTGCCGAAGATCGTCGACCACGACGAGCGGAGACGGGCGCTCGCCGACGCCGTTCTCGCGTTGATCGCCCGGGAGGGGATCTCCGCCGTCACCACGCGAGCGGTGGCGGAGGAGAGCGGGTGGTCGACCGGAGTGTTGAACCACTACTTCGGGTCCCGGCACGAACTGCTCCTCGCGGCGCTGCGCCGGGCCGGCGACATCCAGGGCGACCTGTACCGCGCGATTCTCGACGAGGAGAGCGCCGGCCCGCTCGAGAAGCTGCGGAACATCACCGCCACCATCCTGCCGCTCGACGAACGCCGACTCGCGATGACCCGCGTGTTCCTGTTCTTCTACGCGGAGGGCGCGGCCGAGGAAACGGCACGCGGTGAGATCGCGGCCTTCCTCGCCCGCTGGCGGGGCGTCGTGCGCGAGGCGGTCACCGCCGCACAGCGGGAGGGCACCGTCTCCGCCGACCTCGACGCGGACGCCGTCACCGTCGCGCTGGTGGCACTGACCGACGGTCTGGCATTGCAGGCCATCCTGGATCCCGTCGTCATGGAGTCGATCAGCGAGGGCGACGCCGCCGCCCGCTGCGTCGACGCCGCCGTGCGACGGACCACCGAAGAAGCGGGAGCAGTAGGCAGATGACCGACCGCGTCGTCGTCCTCGACGACTTCATTCCGGCCGAAGCGCTGTCCGATTCGCTTGCCGCCGCGGGTATTTCCGCGGACGTCGTGCACCAGTCCGAGTTCCCGTCCGGACCCGGCGTAATCGCCCTGCTCGTGGGCCCGGAGAACACCGGACTCGAGCCCCGTCATTTGGTGGATCTCCCGGACCTGCGCCTGCTCTCGGCCACGTCCGCCGGGTACGACCACCTGCCGGTGTCGGCGGCCCACGAACGCGGCCTCTGGGTCACGCGGGCAGTGGACTACTGCACCGAGGAGGTCGCGGACCACGCACTCGGTCTCACCCTCGGACTACTCCGATCCACCCACGCCCTGGACCGAGCCGTACATGCCGGCGGGTGGGACGTCACCGCAGCGCCGCCGCGACGGATCGCGGGAACCGTGCTGGGCCTCTACGGTTTCGGCCGGATCGCCGGCGCGTTCGCGCTGCGGGCCCGAGCCGTGGGGATGACCGTGCTGGTCAGCGGCCGTGGGCTGGGTGACCGCGCCGGGGACCTGGCGGCCGAGGGCATCGAGGTGGTCGGGTTCGAGGAACTGCTGCGCCGCTCCGACGTGCTGAGCCTGCACGTCCCCCTGACTCCCGAGACGAAGGGGCTGATCGACGAACGTGCGCTGGCGGCGATGACACGCGGCGCGTATCTGGTGAACGTCTCCCGGGGCGGACTCGTCGACCACGACGCACTCGGAGCCGCACTTCGCGGTGGACACCTCGCGGGTGCGGCCGTCGATGTCCTTCCGAACGAACCTCCCGCACAGGATGATCCGATCCTGCAGATCCCGAACCTCGTGATCACCCCGCACGCCGCGTGGTACTCACCGCAGGTCGCGCACACCCTGGCGCAGCAGTCGGCGCGCAATGTCGCGGCGGTCCTGACGGGCGCATCCCCGGCGGGAGTCGTTGCCGCACCGGGGATGTGACCGCCCTGCCAGTCTCGGTAAGCCGCTGTCAGTCCTTGTAATCGGGGGCGGTCCGGTCCAGCATCCGCAGCAGCGCCGCCCACGCCATCTCGTAGGCCTGATCGTCGGTGTAGTCGTCCGTGGCCTCGCCGGCGAACTGGCGAGCGGTGTGCTCGGCGATCTCGGGCGACGGAACGCGCAGGTCACCCGACGCCTGGGCGGCGATCTGGATGTCACACGCTTTCTCCAGATAGAACATTCGCAGAAACGCCTCGGCGGCGGATTCACCCACGGTGAGCAGCCCGTGGTTGCGCAGGATCATCGCGGGATGGTCGCGCAAGTCCTCGACCAACCGCACACGTTCGGCCGTGTTGAGGGCGATGCCCTCGTAGTCGTGGTAGCCGACCCGGTTGTAGAACTCCATCGAGATCTGGTTCAGCGGCAGCAGTCCCTGTTCCTGCGCGGCGACTGCGCACCCGGCCTTCGTGTGGGTGTGCAGCACGCACTGCGCGTCCGGCCGGGCCTCGTGAATCGCGCCGTGGATCACGAATCCTGCAGGGTTGACGTGATATTCGGACGGTTCGACGAGTTCGCCGTCGAGGCCGATCTTCACCAGGTTGGAGGCGGTGATCTCCTCGAAGAGCAGGCCGTACGGGTTGATGAGGAAATGATGTTCGGGCCCGGGAATCCGGACCGAGACGTGCGTGAAGATGAGGTCGGTCATCTTGAAATGCGCGAGCAGGCGGTACACCGCCGCGAGTTCACGACGCAGTTCCGCCTCGGTCTTCGCCGGGCTCGTTCGGCCCTGCGACGTAACAGTGGGTGCACTCATGCGGGATCTCCTTGATCACCGAAGGGATTTCGGCTTAAATATATCAACTGATTTATTTAAGTGCCAGCCCTCGGCTCAGTCGAGCCGCCCACCCAGCATGCCCCGCAGCGAGCGCAGGCAGAGTTCACGTAACTCGCCCTCGGCGATCGACGGGTGGTCGAGCCAGTCCATGCAGACGGCGCGGACGAAGGCGATCCACCCGCGCACCGCGACGCCGACGAGTTCCCGCTCACTGTCGGGGGGATCGAGCGCGTCGACGATGCGGCGCTGCTGGGCGTCGAGTTCCCGCTCCACGATGGCCCGGATGTCGGCGTCGGCCGACAGCGCGCCGTGGTTGATGGCCCGGACTCCGTGCCGGTGGCTCGCGACGTGCTCGAAGTACGCGTCGAGGCCGGCCGCGACCTGTTCCTCGACGGGGAGGGTGGAGTCGGGGGCCGTCACGTCGAGCAGGCGTTCGGATTCGCGTTCGACGATCGCGGCGAAGAAGTCCCGCTTCGTCGGGAAGTAGTGGTACATCAAGCCGCGCGACACCTCGGCGAGTTCCGCGACCTCCTCGATCCACACGTCCTCGTAGGGGCGGTCCGCGAACAGTCGCGCGCCGATGTCGAGCAACTGCGCGCGCCGCTGCTCCGGGGCGAGTCGTCGGCGGGCGCTGGTCATGCCAGTCACCGTACTGCTTGACACCGGTTCAGTAAGGCGTACCTTGCGTACTAGACACCAATTCAGTAACGCTGCCCACATCGACACGGGGGTCGACTATGAGCGTCGAATCACTGCACACCACGGCGGAGGCGACCATCCCGCATCCTCGATGGCGGCTCCCCGTCGTCGGCGACGTCTTCGGGATCAGCATCCGCACTCCCCTGCAGAACTCGATGGAGATCGGCAGAAAACTCGGGCCCATCTTCGAGCGCAACGTTCTCGGCAATCGGTTCGTGTTCGCGTCCGGCGCCGACATGGTGGCGGAACTTTCCGACGAATCCCGGTTCGCGAAGCACCTGGCACCGGGCGTCGCGTCGCTGCGCGAAGTCGGCGGCGACGGGTTGTTCACCGCCTACAACCACGAGCCGAACTGGAGCAAGGCGCACAACCTCCTCGCCCCGGCGTTCACGAAATCCGCGATGCGGTCGTATCACCGCACGATGCTGGACGTCGCGGGCGAGTTGACGGAGCACTGGGACGAGCGGGTGGACGGCACCCCCGTCGACGTCTCCTCCGACATGACGAAGCTGACGCTCGAGACCATCGGCCGCACCGGTTTCAGCTATTCCTTCGACTCGTTCAGACGCGAGCGCCCGCACCCGTTCGTGCAGGCGATGGTCGGAGCGCTGAGCCATTCGCAGCGCACCACGTTCGTGAAGTCCTCGGCGCTCGGACGGTTGCTGGCCCGACGATCGGATCGCCGCAACGTCGCCAACCTGGAACACATGGCCGAGGTGGTCGACGAGGTGATCCGCGCCCGCCGCGACAGCGCGGAGGCCGGTCCCGAGGACCTGCTCGAACTCATGCTGCGCGCGGCCCGGGAAGACGACCCCCATCGGATCGACGAGTTGAACATCCGCCACCAGGTGGTGACCTTCCTGGTCGCGGGACACGAGACCACCTCCGGTGCACTGTCGTTCGCCCTGTACTACCTGTCGCGGCACCCCGACGTCCTCGCTCAGGCGCAGGCGGAGGTCGATGCGGTCTGGGGCGACGAGGAGCCCGCGTTCGAGCAGATCGCGAAGCTCCGCTACGTGCGCCGGGTGCTCGACGAGTCGTTACGGCTGTGGCCGACGGCGCCCGCGTACGGCAGGGAGGCGACCGTCGACACGACCCTCGTCGGCAAGTACCCGATGAAGGTCGGCGACTGGATGCTCGTCCTCATCCCCGCATTGCACCGCGACCCCGTGTGGGGTGACGATCCCGAGGCGTTCGACCCCGACCATTTCCTTCCCGAGCGCATCCGGTCCCGTCCCGCGCACGTGTACAAGCCGTTCGGGACGGGCGAGCGCGCCTGCATCGGAAGGCAGTTCGCCCTCCACGAGGCGGTCCTGGTCCTCGGCACCATCCTGCGTCGATACGACATCGTGGGCGACCCCGGCTATCGGCTGAAGGTCGCCGAGCGGCTCACCCTCATGCCCGAGGGCTTCACGCTGCAGCTCCGCCGGCGCTGACCGTCGACAGCCCTTGACAGCCACAAAGTGAGAGCTACTATCAAAAAATAGTAACTTCCTTTCGAGTGGAGCTGTCATGAGTGAAACGACGGTCATCGAAGTCGCCCCTCGCCGCTGGTGGGCACTCGGAGCCCTGTCCGTGGCCATGCTCACCATCGGTCTCGACATCACGGTCCTGACGGTGGCGCTGCCGACACTGGCGGTCGATCTCGGAGCGGACAACTCGCAATTGCAGTGGTTCAGTTCCGCATACACGCTGGTCCTCGCCGCCGCGCTGCTTCCTGCAGGTGCGCTCGGCGACCGGTACGGCCGCAAGAAGCTCCTGCTCGGCGCCCTCGTCCTGTTCGGCGTCGCGTCACTGCTCTGCAGCTATGCGAGCACATCGGGTCAGCTGATCGCCGGACGCACCCTGCTGGGGCTGGGGGCCGCGGTGATGATGCCGCTGTCGATGGCGGTGCTGCCCGTGCTGTTCCCCGACGCCGACGAACGATCGCGGGCACTGACCATCTGGGTAACGTCCACCGCGATCGGCCTGCCCCTCGGCCCGATTCTCGGCGGATGGTTGCTCGAGAACTTCTGGTGGGGATCGGTGTTCCTGATCAACGTGCCCCTGGTCGTCGTCGGCGCGATCGCCGTCGCGACCCTGGTCCCGGAATCGCGCAGCGAGGAGCAGTCGCCCACCGACTATCTCGGCGCCGCACTGTCGTCATTCGGACTTCTCTGCCTCACTTACGGTTTCATCAGGGCAGGCCAGGACGGCTGGGGCGACGCACTGGTGTGGGCGTCGATCGTAGTGGCCGTGGTCGCGCTCGGACTGTTCGCGATGTGGGAGCGTCGGTCGCGTCATCCACTGATCGACACGTCGTTGTTCGCCAGCCCCGGATTCCGCTGGGGCACGATCTTCACCACGCTGGTCAACTTCGGGATGTTCGGGCTGTTCTTCACGGTGCCGCAGTACTTCCAGGCCGTGCTCGGCGTGGACGCGCTGGGCAGCGGCCTCCGACTGCTGCCGTTGATCGGCGGACTGCTGGTCGGCACCCGGCTCTGCGACCGACTGCTTCGGCGGGCCGGCGCCCGGCCGGTCATCGTCATCGGGTTCGCCCTCCTCACGGCGGGACTCGCGACCGGCGCCCTGACCTCCGTCGATTCCGCGTACTGGTTCAGCGCGACATGGATCGCACTCGTCGGCGCGGGAATGGGTTTCGTGATGCCGGCGGCGATGGGTGCGGCCCTGGGCGCATTGTCGGCCGAACGTTCCGGTTCCGGTTCGGCACTGATCCAGGCGCTGCGGCAGGCCGGTGGAACGATCGGGGTCGCGGTGCTGGGCACCGTCCTCGCCACCCGTTACCGGACCGAACTGGGAGCCCTCGACGTGGACCCGGTCCGCGACGGCGTCAACGCAGGCGTCGCGGTGGCCGAGGCGACCGGCGACCCGTCGATGCTCGCGCACGTCCAGGCGTCGTTCCTGTCCGGGATGAGCCTCATGCTGTGGGTGTGCGCGGGCATCTGCGCCGTCGCGATGGTGCTCGCAGCACGCTTCACGCCCCGCGATACCCCGGCCCGGGAGCAGAATGAGTCAAAATCGGTACATGTCCATTGACGCTCGACCAGGCCTGCGGGAGCGGAAGAAGGCGCGCACCCGGCTGACCATCCGGACCGAGGCATTTCGGTTGTTCCGGGAGCAGGGCTACCCGGAAACCACGATCGAGCAGATCGCGGAGGCCGCGGACGTGTCGCCGAGCACGTTCTTCCGCTACTTCCCCACCAAGGAACAACTGGTGCTCGCCGACGACCTCGATCCGTTGATGATCGAGGCCATCGAGGCACAACCACCGGACGTCCCGCTGATCACCGCATTCCGGAAGGCGGCCGAGTCCGTGTTCGCCGGCCTGTCCGAGGCAGACATGGACTTCGAGCGGAAGCGTCAGGAACTGCTGTACTCGGTCCCGGAACTTCGTGGGGCCATCATGCAGGAAATGGTGCGCAGCATCGACATGATCGCCGGTGTCATGGCGCGCAGGGTCGGACGCTCCGCTGACGATTTCGAGGTCCGCGCGCTCGCCGGGGCCATCGTCGGCGTCGTTCTCGGTGTCGTCGATCTGCTGCCCGGTGATCTGCCGCTCGCCCTGCGCGCACTGGAATTCCTCGAGGACGGGTTGCCGCTCGGGCGTGCCACGTCGTAGACCCGGCGCCCGATGTCGCATCGGTCTACCTCGACTGCACCGGTGTGACATCGGGCGGAGCCGTCAGGTGGTCGCGCGGGCGAGAACCTCCGTCACGACGTGTTCGGCGATGGCGAGGGACGACGTCGCACCCGGGGAGGGTGCGTTCCGGACGTGAACGACGCGTCCCGACCCGGTGATGACGAAGTCGTCCTCGAGGCTGCCGTCGGCGTTCATCGCCTGAGCGCGGATGCCCCGGGGTCCGCGGGTGACGTCGGAGCGGCGCACGTCGGGGACGTACTTCTGCGCCTCCTTCACGAACTGGCCCGTGCTGAGGACGGTGCGGGCCTCGCGGACCGCCGCCGCGGTGTTGTGCACGGCGAAGCGCCAGAATCCGGGAAACCCGACCGCCGACATCACGTCCGACGCCGACCATCCCCGCCGGTCGTACGCCTCCCGCCCGAAGGCGAGAAACGCGTTCGGTCCGAGCATGATTCGCCCGTCGATCCGCTTGGTGAGGTGAACGCCGAGGAACGGGTACCGCGGATCCGGAACCGGGTAGATCAGCCCCTTCACGAGCGAGGACCGCTCGGGCTCGAGCAGGAAGTAGTCGCCGAAGAAGGGCACCACGCGAGGCGATCGCGGTTCACCCGACATCAGTGCCACCCGGTCGGACTGCAATCCCGCGCACGTGACCACCAGGTCGAAGGCCTCACTGCCCTGCCGGGTGGTGACCACTGTTTCGGCGGTCCGGCTGTCCAGGCCCACGACCTCCCGGCCGAGCAGGACGCGTCCGCCCGCGGCGGCGATGTCCGCGGCGAGGGCCTCCGCGACCGCCACGTAGTCGATGATCGCGGTGTGCGGCGAGTGCACGGCGCCGACTCCGCGTGCGTGCGGTTCGATCTCGGGGATCTCCTCCCCCGGGATCTTGCGGATGCCGGGGACGCCGTTGGCCACCGCTCTGTCGAAGATGGCGTCCATCCGCGCCACTTCGGACGAGTCGTGGGCGACCACCACCTTGCCGCATTCCTCGTAGGCCACGCCCTTGGTCGCCGCGTACTGCTGCAGGAGGGTGACGCCACGGCGGCACAGGCGCGCTTTGAGGCTGCCCGGTGGGTAGTACAGGCCGGCGTGGACGACGCCGCTGTTGTGGCCGGTCTGGTGGGCCGCGACCCGGGATTCCTTCTCGAACAGCGTTACCTCGACATCGTCCATCCGGTGCAGAAGTTCCCGGGCGACCGCCAGACCGATGATGCCGCCGCCGATGACGGCCGCACGAACCTTCGCCATGAGCACCCCTCCGTATACCGTTTTCGAGATATCATCGATGGTATGTCGACCACCCCTCGACGCACGTCTTTTCCCGGACTGGAGCACCTGTCCGATCGGCGTCGAGCGCTGCTGGACGAGCTCGTCACCACTCGCCGCGAGCGCGGCCTGACACAGACGGAGATCGCCGCCCACATGGGCACGTCGCAGTCGGCCGTGGCACGGCTCGAACGCGGCGACGTCGATCCCCGCCTGTCGACGCTCGAACGGTATGCGGAGGCCGTGGGCCGGACGGTCGACTGGACGATCTCAGCGCACCGGGAGTCACCACCATGATCTGGCCACCACCCACCCCACCATCGGTCCCGCCGTTTCACACCCCCTGGCAGCCGGATCCCCAGCAGCCGCCCGCGCCGCTGCACGTCACGTCCGTCCCCACTCCGGGTCCCGACTGGCTGGCCGAGCGGCTGTTCGACAGACGGATCGTGTCGCTGACCGGCCGACTCGACGCCGAGGCCACCAACCGCGCGGCCGCGTCGCTGGCACTGCTCGACGCCTCGGACGACGGGGAGGTCCAGCTGTGGCTGCACGGCGTCGACGCCGACGTCGACGCGGCCGCCACCCTCCTCGACACCCTGGACCTGATGGGGGTCCCGCTGCACGTCCACTGCCGCGGCGACGTCCGCGGAATGGCGATCGCCCTCCTCGCGCCCGCCGACCGCCGGACGTCGGCGTCGCACGCCGCGTTCCACCTCCGCGAACCGCAGACGTCGTGCACCGGTCCGGCGTCGGACGTCGCTATCGCCGCCGAACACCATGAGCAGCAGTTGCGGAGGCTGCAGCAGCGCATCGCCGACTCCTGCGGACGTCCCGTCGACACGGTGATCGCCGACATGCGGGACCACCGGATCCTCACCGCCGACGAGGCGCGCGACTACGGGTTGATCGACGCCGTCACCGGCGCACGCTCGGTCGACGGGGAGTAATCCGGCGGACGCACTCGTTTTCGGCTCGCGCGCACGAATTCAGGCCCAATTTCGAGTGCGCGAACCGAGAAAGGGTGCGTCTGTGCCGCCGCCCGCCGCGGGAAGGGCTCTTGCGCCCCGCACCTCGACGGGGGAATCATCCGAGGATGACGGTCGAACGATCGCGCATCACGGTCCACGGGGTCGTGCAGGGGGTCGGCTTCCGCCCGTTCGTCGCGCGTCTCGCTGACGATCTGGGACTGCACGGCCACTGCGGCAACGACGACGTCAGCGTGTTCATCGAGGTCGAGGGCAAGTCCGCGTCGGTGTCCGAGTTCGTGCGCCGGCTCCGCACGGATGCACCGCCGATGGCCGTGATCGTCGACGCAACCGCCCAGCCTGTTCCGGTGCGCGGGGACGAGTCGTTCCGGATCATCGACAGCCGGCACGTCCCCGGCGCGCGGACGCTGGTGTCGCCGGACGTGGCGACGTGCGCGGATTGTCTTCGCGAACTGGCCGATCCGCGCGATCGGCGGTATCGCCACCCGTTCGTCAACTGCACCAACTGCGGGCCGCGGTTCACGGTGATCACCGACCTGCCCTACGACCGGCCCAACACCACGATGGCCGAGTTCCCGCTGTGCGCGGCGTGCCTCGCCGAGTACCGGGACCCCGCGGATCGACGGTTCCACGCGCAACCGGTGTGCTGCCCCGACTGCGGTCCGCACCTGTTCGCCGAGGTCGACGGGCACCGGGTCGACGGGGACGACGCCGTCCTCACCGCGGTGCAGGGGGCGTTGCGGGACGGCCGGATCGTGGCGGTCAAGGGCCTCGGCGGATTCCATCTCGTCTGCGATGCCGCCGACCCCACCGCCGTCGAGACCCTGCGGGCGCGCAAGCACCGCCCGGACAAGCCGTTCGCGGTGATGACCGCGGACCTGTCCGCCGCCGCCGAGCTGTGCGAGATCTCCGAGCCCGAGAGCGCACTGCTTCGACACGCGGCCCGGCCGATCCTGTTGCTGCGCAAGAAGAACACTGTGTCGGTTGCCGACGGCATCGCACCCGGGATCGACGATCTCGGGGTGATGCTCCCCTACACCCCGCTGCACCATCTCCTGTTCACCCGGACGCCGGGCAGCCACGTCGACCCACCGCGCGTGCTCGTCATGACGTCCGGCAACCTGAGCGGCGAACCTCTCTGTTTCGACAACGACGACGCCCGTACCCGTCTGCGGGACATCGCCGACGTGTTCCTGATGCACGACCGCCGCATCGCGGTGCCCTGCGAGGATTCGGTCCTGGCGGTGGAGGCGGGCGCGGTGCTGCCGATCCGCCGCTCGCGCGGGTTCGCACCGCTGCCGGTCGTGCTTCCCGCGCACGGCCCGGAGATCCTCGCGGTGGGCGCGGAGATCAAGAACACCTTCTGCCTGACCCGGCAGGACTACGCGTTCTGCTCGGCGCACCTCGGTGACATGGGCAGCCTGGAGAGTCAGCGCGCCTTCGAGACGTCGGTGCGACAGCTGACGCATCTGCACGGGATCACGCCGGAGGCCGTGGTCGCCGACCGGCACCCCGGATATTCGACGCACCACTGGGCCCGGCGCTACAGCGAGAGGACCGGTGTCCCCCTGCTCACCGTGCAGCACCACCACGCGCACGTCGCGTCGCTGATGGCCGAACACGGACTGGTCGGGACGACGGTGCTCGGTGTCGCGTTCGACGGGACGGGGTACGGCTGCGACACCACCGTGTGGGGCGGCGAACTCCTCCTGGTCGGCCCGAACATCCTCGACACGAGGCGGGTGGGACACGTCCAGCCCTTCTCACTGCCGGGCGGTGACGCCGCGGTCCGGAATCCGGTGCGGGTGGCGCTGGCTCTGCTGCACGAGTGCGGGATCACCGACGTCGACGGGCTGCCGTGCGTCGAGGCGATCCCCACCGCGGAACGCGCGGCCGTGGAGTCGCAACTTCGGTCGGGTCTCGGTTGCGTCAGGACGACGAGCGCGGGCCGCCTGTTCGACGGAGTCGCGTCGCTGCTGGGGGTCCGGCACCGGGTCACCTACGAGGCGCAGGCGGCCATCGAACTCGAGGCCCTCGCCCGGACGGCCCCGCACCCGGCTCCCCTGGCCATGGACGTGGAGAACGACCAGCTCAGACTGCCTCTTCTGGTGTCCGGACTGGTTACCGGTCTCCGCGACGGGACCCCGCCCGCGGCGCTCGCACTCGGCTTCCACCATGCCCTCGCCGCCGCGACCGCCGACCTCGTCGACCGGGCCGCCACCGCGACCGGAGCGTCGACGATCGGACTCACCGGAGGAGTCTTTCAAAACCGTTTATTCCTCGCACAGGTGAGAGCACACTGGGAGAGCAGCGGTTATCGAGTCCTCACCCACCACCGGGTGCCTCCCAACGACGGAGGACTCTCCCTCGGCCAGGCGGTGATCGGTGCCGCGGCGACCATGCGCGGACCGTGACGTCGGCAGCCCCCGACCGGCCGGTCCGGGACGGGAGCTAGTGAATGACCACCACCGCAGAGGCGGGCGGGCACCTTGTCGACACGGACCTGTCTGCGGATCTCGCTGCCGCAGCATTGTCACTCGCCCGCAGATTCCATGACGGCGCGACGCTCTGGGTGATCTCACCCCAGTGGGAGCCGCACGCCCATCACGTCGCCGTCGAATTCGTCCATCCCGTGATCATGGGCAAACGGGCGCTGCCGTCGGTGGCACTCGTCGAACCCGATCCGGTGGCGCAGGCACGGGTGGCGAGCAGGCCCGGCGACATCCTGCTGGCCGTGGCGTCGGCGAACGAGCCCGCCGTGGTCGACGCGATGCGCCGCGCACCGGCGTGGGGCGCGATGACGCTGTGGATCGGGGCAGGCCCCCGACCTCCGGCCGGTGCGGCGAACCACATCCTCTGGGTCGACTCGGAGGATCCGATGGTGCCGGCCACCGGGCGGTTCGTCCTCATGTATCACCTGCTGTGGGAACTCACCCATGTCTGCTTCGAGCACTCGGGACTGCTGAAGCCCGACGCCGAGGAGTGCGACGAGACGGTCTGCGTCACGTGCAGCGACGAGGGTCGTCTCGGCGAGGTGGTGATCGAGCCGGCCGAACCGCTGGGGCCCGCCCTGGTCCGCACGGCCGCGGGCGAGGAATGGGTGGACGTGAGCATCCTCGGCGACGTCCAGCCGAACGACCTCGTGCTGGTGCATGCGGGGGCCGCGATCACCCGACTCGACGACGCAGGTCAGGAGGCGAACCGATGACGACGCACGACTCGGAGAGCACCAGCTTCCTCTACCCGTTCATCGACTCGGAGGAAACCGACGCCCAGAGCCTCCTCGACGACCTCGCGGCGTCCGCGCGGGGGAAGGCCGCCGAGAGCGCTCGCCTGCAGAAGGAGTCCCTCGACGAGTACGGCGACGGACTGACCGCTGCCGGGATCGACATGGCCGACAGGTTCCGTCGCGGCGGCCGGCTCTACACGTTCGGCAACGGTGGCAGCTCCACCGACGCCGCCACGCTGGCATCGCTGTTCAGCCGTCCCGCCCGCGGACGCCCGGTGGCGGCATGGTCGCTCGCCGCCGATCAGGCCGTGGTGACGGCGCTGGGCAACGACGTCGGCTTCGATCTGATCTTCAAGCGGCAGATCATCGCCCACGCCCGCGACCGCGACGTCGCCATCGCACTGTCGACGTCGGGCAACTCCGACGACCTGATGACCGCGCTCACCGAGGCGAAGCAGAGAGGCCTGCTGACCATCGGGTTCGCCGGGCACGAGGGCGGCCGGATGGCGGCGATGGCGTCCGCCGGCGAACTCGACTTCTGCTACACCGTCCACTCGCAGAGCATCCACCGGATCCAGGAGAGCCACGCGATGCTCGGGTACCGGCTGTGGTCGGTGGCCCAGGAACACATGACGCGGCCCGCTCCCAACTCCGTGGAGGCTTCATGAGCACCACCGAACCGGCCACCTCGGCGGAACGCGAAGACCGGGTCCTCGAGCGGATCGACAAGTTCCGGCAGCGCCGGCCGCGGCTGCTGGACGAGGTGGTGACCCTCGCTCACGGTGCGGGCGGGAAGTCGTCGGCGGCCCTCGTCGACGCGGTGTTCGTCGAGGCGTTCCGCAACGAGGAACTCGAGCAACTCGGTGACGCGGCCGCGCTCACCATGCCCTCGGGTGAGCGGCTCGCGTTCTCCACCGACTCGTACGTGGTCCAGCCATTGCGTTTTCCCGGCGGTTCCATCGGGCATCTCGCGGTGCACGGGACCGTCAACGACCTCGCCGTGTCCGGCGCGCGCCCCCGGTGGTTGTCGGCGGCGTTCGTCATCGAGGAGGGTTTCCCGATCGCCGAACTGCGGGAGATCGTCGCCGACATGAGCGAAGCGGCCGTCCTGTCCGGAGTGCAGATCGTCACCGGCGACACCAAGGTCGTCGGCAAGGGCGCCGCCGACGGCGTCTACATCTCCACCGCCGGTGTCGGTGTCATCCCGGAGGGCAGGCGGCTGTCGGCCGATCTCGTGCGTGCGGGCGACAAGGTGCTGTTGTCGGGCACCATCGGCGAACACGGCATGGCGGTCATGCTCGCCCGCGGTGACCTGGCTATCGAGGCCGACATCGCCTCCGACACGGCCCCGGTGAACTCGCTGGTGGAGACGCTGCTGGACGCGGCCCCGTCGACGCGGTGGATGCGGGACGCCACCCGCGGCGGCGTCGGCACCGTGTGCAACGAACTCGCTCACGCCTGCCAGCTCGCCGTGATCGTGGACGAGCAGTCCCTGCCCATCGAGCCGCAGGTGCTGGGCGCCTGCGACATGCTCGGCATCGACCCGCTGTACGTCGCGAACGAGGGCAAGTTCGTCGCCATCGTCGCGGCGGACGAGGCGGATGCGGCCGTCGCGGCGATGCGAGCCCACCCGCGGGGAGCCGATGCCACCGTGGTCGGCGAGATCCTGGCCGAACCGCCGGGCATCGTCGCACTGCGAACCTCGTTCGGCGGCAGCCGGATCGTCGACATGCTCGTCGGCGACCCGCTTCCCCGAATCTGCTGAAGAACAGCCCGAGAAGGAGAACCACGATGTGTCTGGGGATACCCGGTCAGGTGGTCGACATCGTCGACGCCGAACAGCATCTGGCCAAGGTGGATGTGAACGGCGTCCAGAGAACGATCAGTGTGCGACTGCTCGCCGAAGAAGGTCTCGTCGTCGGTGACTGGGTGCTCGTGCACGTCGGTTTCGCGATGGCGAAGATCGACGAGATCGAGGCGCAGCTGACGTTGGATCAGGTGCAGAAGATGGGCGCCGACTACGTGAACGAGATCGACGCGTTCAACTCGTCCGAAATCGCGTGACAACAGCAAGAACGAGGTAACAGGGATGAAGTTCGTCGACGAATTCCGGGACCCGGCGGCGGCTCGCGCCCTGGTCAAATCCATCACCGAACTGGCCCGTGGCGACGAGTTCAAGTTCATGGAGGTGTGCGGCGGCCACACTCACACCATCTACCGGCACGGCATCGAGCATCTCCTGCCGGAGTCGGTCGAACTGGTGCACGGACCGGGATGTCCGGTGTGCGTCATCCCCATGGGCCGCGTCGACGACGCCATGTGGCTGGCCGAACAGCCCGGCGTCATCTTCACGACGTTCGGCGACATGATGCGGGTGCCCGGATCCAAGGGCAATCTCATCGAGGCCAAGGCCCGCGGCGCGGACGTCCGCTTCGTGTACTCGCCGCTGGACGCGCTCAAGGTGGCGCTCGACAATCCCGACCACCAGGTGGTGTTCTTCGCCGTCGGGTTCGAGACGACGGCTCCGTCCACCGCGGTGACGTTGGTGCGCGCGCGGGCGCTGGGCGTGAAGAACTTCAGTGTGTTCTGCAACCACGTCACGATCGTGCCGCCGATCAAGGCGATCCTCGAGTCGCCCGACCTGCGGTTGTCGGGCTTCCTCGGACCGGGCCACGTGTCCACCGTGGTGGGGTTGCGCCCGTACCGGTTCGTGTCCGAGGTGTACGGCAAACCGATGGTGGTCGCGGGCTTCGAGCCACTCGACATCCTCGCGTCGGTACACATGCTGCTGCAGCAGATCCGAGAGGGCCGCTGCGAGATCGAGAACCAGTACAAGCGGGTGGTGCGCGCGGAGGGCAACGTGCAGGCGCTGAAGCTGATGGCCGAGACGTTCGAACTGCGCCCGCACTTCGAGTGGCGCGGACTCGGTTTCATCTCGCAGAGCGCGCTCAAGGTCCACCGGAACTACGCCGAGTTCGACGCCGAGGAGAAGTTCTCGATGCCGGGTGTGCGGGTGGCGGATCCGAAGGCGTGCCAGTGCGGTGAGGTTCTCAAGGGCGTCATCAAACCGTGGGAATGCAAGGTCTTCGGGACGGCCTGCACTCCGGAGACGCCGATCGGCACGTGCATGGTGTCCCCCGAGGGTGCGTGCGCCGCGTACTACAACTTCGGCCGACTCCACCGCGAGACGGCCCAATTGCTGGGTCAGCGAGGCTGACCGGTGATGCGGCGCGAACACAGGATGCCGTCCGGGCACCGCGTGTTCGCGCAATATGCGCACGCCCCGAATGCCTTGGGCTACTGCGGCCCTCCCGGTTCGGAGCGACTGCAGGCGGTCGCGTGCGGTGCGGCGCCGGACACCGACGTGGTGGTGCTGGCGAAGCAGTTCAGCGGCGCCTGGCCGTACCAGGAGGTGATCGCCCAGCTCGCCGGAATCCCGGATCCCTTGGACGAGAACGTCGTTCGAGCCTACTGGACCTCGGGCGAACTCTCCGACCGCATCGACCGGGCCGAGTTCGGCGCGGCACTGCTCGCCCGCCTCGCATCTCAGGCCGGACACTACTGGAAGCACCTCACCGAGGACCTGCTCGGTGAGGCGGCGCCCACCCACAACTTTCACGTGTTCGGCGTGTACCCGTGGTCGCGGCTACTGGACACCGGAATGCCTCAGCCGCTGCAGGTTCTCGACTCGTGCCGCATCCGCTGGGGTGAGGTGATCGGTCTCGACACCGACCGTGCCGTCGTCCGATCCCGCCGTTTGTCCTGGGACGGCAGCCGGCTGTCCCTCGGGCCCGAACAGGACGACCGGGCCGACTACCGCGTTCCCGACGGAACTTTCGTGAACGACCTCACTGTGGGCGACCAGGTGGCGGTGCACTGGGATTTCGTGTGCGACCGTCTCGACCCGGATCGGGTGGACCGGTTGTGCGCGCAAACGGAATGGCAACTTGCACAGACCAATCAGCGCCTTTTTCGGCAAGCGACCTCGACCTCGCGGAAACGGACCGGCACGAACGTTTCCCAGTTACCATGACTACAACTCACGGCCTGTGGCCGGATCGGAGCAGACATGAAGAAGATCCTGAACTCACTGTCCGAAGACGAGTTCGTCCTGATCCGCGAGACCAAGAAGGCACAGATGGCCGACTTGGACGAGGACAAGCTGATCAAATTGCACACCCGAGTTCGCCGTGCCCGCAACAAGCACGTCAAGCTGTACCGCCAAGAAGGCGCGGCGAAGGTCGCGGACAAGGGTGCGCGTGGGGCCGGTAAGGCGGCAAACACGCGCAATGCCGACAAGGTGGAGGTCTTCGAGGCCGCGCTGAGCAGGGTGAGCGGCCAATTGGCGACGGCGGCCCGCGCCAGCGCTCGGGACTTGAAGGACGCGCGACTCGCCCGCGCCCGCAGCGACGCCCCATCCTTCAGCGAGCTCGGCGACAGCGACGGAAAGGTCGCCTCGTCCGGCAAGGCACGCGTCGACGCCACCCGGAAATCCTCCGGCCGCAGGAAGTTCGAAGCATCCACTATCGCCGCAGGCGCACGACGGCAAGCGAAGAAGGACAAGCGGTAAGTCCCCGTCGCCCTTCCTCAGACGCGCACGACCCGCATCCCCGCGGCTTCGAAAGGCGCCGTCTCCCCGGTCGCGGCCGAGGCGTCGGTGACGATCGTGGTTCCCGGCGGGATCGGTGCCCAGGCGTGGAAGGGGCGCTGCCCGAGCTTCGCCGCGTGAGCGAGCACGTACACCTCGTCGGCACGGGCGATCATGATCTCCTTGAGGCGCGTCTGTTCCAGTTCTGCTTCACAGATCCCCAGATCCGCGGTGACGGCGTCCGCGCCGAGAAACGCGCGGTCGAAGGTGACTCGTTGGAGCGTGGCCTCGGCCAACGGCCCGACGAACCCCTGGCTGAGGTGCCGGAGTGTTCCGCCGATGCACTCGACGCGCACGGAGTCCGCGTCGGCGAGCGATTCGAGGGCGGTCAGGCCCGCAGCGATGACGGTGATGTCGTCGATGTCGCGTAGGAACTCCCCCATCGCGCCCACGGTGGTGCCGGCGTCGAGAAGGATCGTCTCGCCCGGCCGAACCTGGTTGGCGGCCCATTCCGCGATCGCACGCTTCGCGTCGAATCCCTCGAGCGCGCGCTGGCGGAGTGACGATTCCTGCTGGGGGTCGAGGGCGATCGCCCCACCGTAGGTCCGGGCGATCAGACCCTGGGACGTGAGCTGGCTCAGGTCCCGCCGGATGGTGGAGGCGGTGACACCGAACTGCGCCGACAGGTCGTCGACACTCGCCAACCCGCTCGAGCGGGCCAGTCGCACGATCTCGGATCGGCGTGCTTCCGACTCGCGAACCGCCATGTTTCGTCCCCCTACTTCACAACCGCTGTGCTGGTTGCCAATTCGGCAGCCTGACGAAGAGCTTCGACCATACTACCGGCCTCCGCAATACCCTTGCCTGCGATGTCGAAGGCGGTGCCGTGGTCGACGGAGGTCCGGATGACGGGCAGTCCCACCGTGATGTTGACCCCCGCCTCGATGCCGAGGACCTTGACCGGCCCGTGCCCCTGGTCGTGATACATCGCCACGATGAGGTCGTAGTCCCCGCGTCCCGCGAGGAAGAATGCGGTATCCGCAGGCAACGGACCGTGGACGTCGATGCCGTCCGCCTTCAGCACCTCGACCGCGGGAATGATCTTCTGTTCTTCTTCTCCGTAGCCGAACAGCCCGTGCTCCCCGGCGTGCGGGTTGATGCCGCAGACCCCGATCTTCGGCTCCGGGATTCCGGAGCGCACCAGCGCGTCGTGCCCGCGCCGGATCGTCCGCTCGACGAGTCCGGGTTCGATCTTCGCGACGGCGTCGAGCAGTCCGATGTGGGTGGTCACGTGGATCACCTTCAGCTTCGGCGTCGACAGCATCATCGACACCTCCTCGGTGCCGGTGAGGTGCGCGAGAAGTTCCGTGTGGCCCGGGAAGATGTGGCCGGCGGCATGCAGCGCCTCCTTGTTGAGCGGGGCCGTGCAGATGGCCTGCACCTCCCCGCGCACCGCGAGTTCGCTGGCGACGCGAATGTACTCGTACGCCGCGTGACCGGCGACCGGCGACAGTTCACCCCACGGCAGGTCGTCGGGAAGGAGGTCGAGATCGATGACGTTGACGCGCCCGGGTACCGACTGCGCGTCCGCGACCGACTCGACGGTCACGATGTCGACGTCGAGGCCGAGCACATTCGCCGCGAGACGAAGCCGCTTCGCGTCGCCGATGACGACGGGTGTGCACCAGGACCGGGTGGCCTCGTCCAGCAAGGCGGGAACGATCACCTCGGGGCCGATTCCGGCGCCGTCGCCCATGGTGACGGCGACGACGGGAAGGTTCGCGGTATCAGTTGACGCTGTCATGTGAGGTCCTCGCTGTGTGGGGGTATGGGTGGGCGGCTGAGCGCCGCGCAGGTAGGCCGCGATCGCGGAGAGACTGGTCGGGTCGCCGAAGCTGCCGGGCCTCGTGACGACTCGCCGTCCGTCGGACGCCAGGGAGGCGACGGCGCCGTGGTGCACTTCGTGGACCGGTCGAAGCGACGTGATCCCCAGCGCGTCGACGACGGCGCGGGCCGTCTCACCGCCGGTGAGCACGAGGTCGGCTCGGCGGTCGTTCTGCAGGGCCGCGACCAGCCGTCCGAGCGCCGCCGACAACGCCCGGCCATTCGACGGCTCCACGGCGCCGGAGACCGTCACGACCGTAGGCCCGTCGTCGAGAACGTGCCGCAGTGGTGTCGTGTCCACATCGCCGCGGAGAAGTTGCGTCGCGTCGACCGGCACGTGCCGCACACCGTCGGCGACCAGCGACGCAACCTGTTGCACGGCAACGGGTTCTGCGGTCCCGACGACGATCAGGACGGATTCCGCCCGCCTGGCCGCCGTGGTGGGGACGTGCCGGAGCGGCAGCGTGCGTGCCACCGCCGCCGCGAGGGCGGAAGTCCCGACCAGTCGCACTCTGGGGATTGCCCGGCAGGCGTGGACGATCGAGTCGAGATCCTCGTCGGTCTCGAGGTCGCAGATCGCGATGGCTCCGGCGGACACCGCGCGGGCGAGCGACCGTTCGACACCGGGACCGCGGCGCACGCACTGCGTGGGACTGTCCGGAAAGAGACCGGCTATCGACTCCGGCGGCGGCGTGGATTCCGCCGACCACACCCCAGCCCGGTGGAGCGGCGTCGCTCCGACGTGCACGACGCCATGGCGAACGGTCCGGCCGAGTGCCGGCAGCCCTGCTGCGACGACCACCGGACCGGTGTCGGCGAGGATTCCCACCTCGGGCCCGATGTTTCCGCGGAGTAGTGAGTCGATCTTCTTCACCACGAGCGCATCGGACGGAACTCCGGCGAGCGCGTGTCGAACCGCGCGTGCCGCATCCTCCGGGCTCATCGACCGCGTATCGAGATCCGCGATGACGACTCCGCCCGGTTCATGAGTTTCGGCGGCGCCGAGAAGGAGCGATACGGGCGCACTCCGATGGAGGAACGCGCTCGCCACTTCAGCGGCACCGGACAGGTCGTCGGCGAGGACCGCGACGGTCGGATCGGATCCGATCGATTTCGGTCTCATGATGCCGCCTTCGATGGAGAATATGCGTGTTTCGTGCAGTTTATGGTAGCAGTTTTGCGCGTTACGCGCAGAACGTTCACAGGGATGCTCCCGCGCACTGCACGATGGCCTGACCCGTGATGCTCCCGCCGTACGGTCCCAGGAGGAATCCGATCAGTCCCGCCACCTCGTCGGGGGCGATGAAGCGACCGAGCGGTGGGACCCGCGGAGGCGTCGACGTGCGAGCCGGATCGTTCAGCATCGGGGTGTCCGTCGGACCAGGGGCAACCACGTTGACAGTGATCGCTCTGTCCACCAACTCCGCAGCCCAGGACCGCGACATTCCCACGAGTGCCGACTTGGTGGCGACGTACTGACTCTTGCCCGCCGCTCCGGACATCGTGCGGCTGCCGACCAGGACCACCCGGCCACCGTTGCGCATCGACGGAGCGAGTGCATTGACGAGAACCTCCGCGGCTGCGACGTGAATCCGCCACATCTTCAGGCCGTCGTCGACCTGCAGTTTCCCGAGAGGTGCTGACGATTGCAGACCGGCCGCGTGCACGACGGCGTCCACCGAACCGGCCGCGGCCGCGTGCTCCGAGAGTGCGTCGAGGTCGCCGAGATCGACGGCCGTCCAAGAGAATCGGTCGTCGTCGATGCCGGGGTCGCGTCGGCTGAATCCGGTGACCGACCATCCGTCGCCGAGAAGCTGCCGGGCGGTGGCGGCGCCGATGCCGGAGCTGACCCCGGTCACGACCGCACGCTTCGAGTCGCCGTGCGTCACGACCGGCTCCCGTCGGCGACCCAGGCCTGATCGAGCTCGACGTACTCGATCGCCTGCCGGAACCGGGTGAACGCGACGTGCAGGCGGCCGTCGTTCCCGGCGGTGATGCTGGGGTACGAGTACTCGCGGTTCAGCCCGTCACGAGAATTGTTGGACAGGCAGTACCCGTCGCCGATCTCGATGTCGCGGCGAACCGGCCACGTCCGGCCCCCGTCCTCGGACATCGCCAGCGTCATCGGGGCGCGGGGCGCACCCCAGAACGCGCTGCGACTGTCCCCGTCGTCGAGCGGCTCGAGCTCCGTGTCCGCCTGCTCGGGCACCCCGTCGGCGAGACCGTCGTCGTCGATCTCGTCGTACAGGGACGTCCGCCGCGCGGTGGCGTTCGCCGCGCTGGACTCGTTGAACACCAGGGCGAGACGGTCGCCCGGAAGCACGACGAACTGAACGGACGAGTTGTTGTTGGGAAGCTCGGTCGCCTCCGGCTGGGTCCAGGTATCGCCGTCGTCCGTCGAGACGCTGCGGTAGATCGAGTCCGCCCAGCGGCTGCGATAGAGGGCCACGAGGGTGCCGTCGGCGAGGCGGCCGATGTTCATGTGCACGCAGCCGACGCTGCCCCGCACAGTCACCTCACGCCAGGAGTCGCCGTGATCGTCGGAGATCATCACGCTGCTGTAGTCGCGATCGCCCACCCACTTCCGGCCCTCGATACGGACGCAGTGGAACACGGGGAGCAGAAGCCGCCCGGTCGGGAGCGCAACCACCGGCTGTCGCACGAACACACCGCCGGCGTCCGTCTCCGGCAGCAGCGTGTGCGCCTCGCCCCACGTTCGGCCGCCGTCGGCGGAGATGCGCCGCATGACACGTGCGGTGTCCTGGTTGCCGGCGTGCTGGGACGTCCACAGTAGCCACACGGTTTCCGTATTCGTCACGTGGAGAACAGGATTCTGTTCCGAACGAGTCGGATCGCCGGACAGCTGCACCGGCTCCGACCACGCGTCTGCATCCGGGGCGAGCCGGGAGAACCAGACGCTGATGTCCGGCACGCCCTCCTGGGTGCCCGCGAACCACACGCAACCGAGGGAGCCGTCCGGCAGGACGGTGAGATTCGCCGCGTGGTTCTGCACCTGCGGTGCGGGAAGCAGCGCGTCGCGTCGACCCGTCTCGACGTCACGGACGACGCCGTCGGTGGCTCGGGTATCGGTTGCGGGACTCGGTGTGGTCATCTGCGTCTCCAGTGCGTGGATAGGGGCGGGCGAGTTCTCGGGGCAGCGGTCACGTCACGTCTGGGCACGCAGCGCCGCGACACTGAGGTCATAGGAGTTCGTCGGGCGCAGCGCGACACCGTCGATCCGCGAGCGGCGCGCGAGAACCGCTTTCGGAACGAACGCCCACAGGCACGGGCACGTGTCCCAGATCTGGCGCTGCGCGTCCGCGAGGAGTTCGGCGCGCCGGACGGCGTCGGCCTCCTCCGAGGCCTGGGTGATGGTCCGGGTGATCTCGGGAAAGATGTATCCGTGGTAGGTATCCCGGGTCGCTTCCTTCTCCGCGGTGCCGGCGTACATGCCCTGCATGATGGTGAGGGCCAGTCCGGTCGGGCTCGGGAAGCCGTTGCCCAGCACGTCCCAGTCGCCGACCTTGCCCTGCCGCCACTGCGAGATGTCGCCGCCGGGTTCGAACTGCTGGAGGGTGGTTCGCACGCCTACCGCGGACAGCATCTGCAGCACCGACTCCATGATGTCGGTGTCGGCCGCGAACTCGCCCGTCTCCCAGATGATCTTCAACTCCAGATCCCGGATTCCGAGAGCGTCGAGTTCCCCGCGGGCGCGGGCCGGGTCGTAGCTGTACTCACCGGTCTCGACGGCACCGTCGAGAGTGAGGGGAATGACGCCGCGCGACTGGGTGGCGGAGCCCTGCAGAACCTGGTCGACGAGGGCCCGCCCGTCGATCGCATACGTCAGCGCCCTGCGCACCCGCGCGTCGGCCAGCGGGTGCCCCTGGGGTTTCCGGAAATTGAAGAAGAGCTGATTGAGCCGGACACCGTCGATCCGATCGATCGCGACACCCGACAGACCGGCGAGCTGGTCGGCCGCATCGGGGGTGATCGAGTCGATCACGTCGACCTCGCCGCTCCGCAAGGTCACGACACGGTTCGACTCGTCCGGAACGAAGCGGACACGCACCGATTCGATCTGTGCCGGTGTTCCCCAGTAGTTCTCGTTGCGCACCAGGGTGTAGTTTCCGGTGCCGCGGTCACTCTCCGTCACGACGTACGGTCCGGATCCCACGCCGGACTGCAGTTCCTCCGGCACGTTCGCGGCCGCCGGGGTGATGAGGATATTCGACATGAGGTAGTCGAGCACCGGGACCGGACGCTCGGTGTTCAGGGTGAAGCTGGTGTCGTCGATCTGGTCGACCGTCGGCCACTCGGGGAAGAACCCGCCGACGAATGACCCGTCCACCTGGCTGTACATCTGCAACGCTGTCGCGACATCCCGCACCTGCACCGGACTGCCGTCCGAATAGCGGATTCCGGGCCGCAGGTGCACGTACCACTGGGTGGGCGAGACGAGTTCGAACCGATCGGCCAGAACCAGCTGGGGCCGCAGGTTCCGGTCGATCTCGGTGAGGGCCTGCCGCACGCCGCGCTGCACGGTGAGTGCGGCATCGAACTGGTTCAGCTTGTTGTCGAGGCTCACGAGCGATCGGTTCAGGGCCAGGCTCACCGTCCTCGGTCCGGGGGTTCCCGTCGGTGTCGCGCATCCAGCGGCGGATCCGAGCGTGAGGCCGGCACCGAGGAGGAGACCCGACCGGAGCAGCGTTCTCCTCGAAAAACGCTGTTCGAAAAGAGAATTGGTCATCGTCGACCTCTCGGGACTAAGGGTGTGGGGCGCGGCGATCAGGCACGGCGCGAGATGGTTGATCATCACGCGATGTGATCGCCGGCACATCCGAACTCTACTCAGAGTTGCTTGAGATGCGCAAGATGGCGGGCAAGACTTGCGCACAACGCGCATTAGTGCGATTGTGAGCTGAGTTACACACGAAGCTGCTGTACCCGACACGCCGCGGTGTCGACACCTCCATCGCCGGCGTTATCGAAAGGTCGACGATGACCCCTCACGCAGACACCGAACGGCCGGTGACCTCATGACGCAGCACGCCGCCGACACGGCATTTGCAGCCCAGCCCGCCGGCTCGGCATCACCGGCGCCCCGCCGGACCCCGACCTCCCGTGTCCCGAGGGTCCTGACGGCGGCCATGCCCCGCTACGTCGCAAAACGCCTTGCACAGAGCGCGCTTGCCGTCTTCCTGACACTGACCACCGTGTTCGTCCTCATCCGGATGGCACCCGGCGACCCCGCCTACTCGATGGCCGGCCCGCTGGCCAGCACCGAGGACCTCGCCCGAATCAGGGCGGACATGGGTCTCGACCAGTCCGTGTTCACCCAGTACCTGCTGTATCTCCGCGGCCTTCTCCACCTCGATCTCGGCACCTCGTACTCGTTCCAGGCGCCCGCCTTCGACGTCGTCCTCGCTCGGCTGCCGTACACGATCACCCTGTCCGTCGCGGCGATCGTGCTCACCACACTGGTGGCCATCCCGCTCGGAGTGTGGATGGCGCGCCGCGCCGACACGAGGCGTGAACTCGGCGCCAACGTCGTCACGATCGCCGGTCAGTCCATGCCCGACTTCTGGACCGGACTGATGCTCATCACCGTGTTCGCGGTGCTGATCCCGATTTTTCCCGCGGCCGGATTCACGACCTGGTCCAGCCTGGTGCTGCCCACCGTGACGGTGGCCGTGCTGCAGATCGCCCTGATCTCCCGCATGGTCCGCCGCGAGATGGTCGGCGCGTTCTCCTCGCCGTACATGACCGTGGCCCGCTCGCGGGGCGTCCCGGAGCGCGAACTCATCTGGCGGTACGCCCTGCGGAATTCCGCGATCCCGGTTCTGACCGCTCTCGGTACCCGGTTCGCCTCGATGCTCAACGGCGTCGTCGTGGTCGAGGTCGTCTTCGCGTGGCCCGGCGTGGGATCGCTGGTCGTGCGTGCACTCGAGACGAGGGACTACCCCCTCATCCAGGCCACCGTCCTGGTGACCGCGGTTCTCGCCGTCCTCGTCCAGCTCCTCGTCGACCTCTGCTATCCGCTCCTCGACCCGCGCGTCCGACTCGGAAAGGGAACGACGAAATGACCACCGTCATCGATCCCCCGGCACAGGAGCGGCCGAGCGCCGTGACCACCCGGGACATCGCCCGGGCCGGTGCCACCCGGCGCGCCCGCGACAGCCGCGTGAAGATCTGGGTGGGCACCGTCTGCGCCCTCGCCGTCATCATGCCCGTCGCACTGGCGCAACTGCTTCCCCTGCCCTCTCCGGACGCCACCGACCTCGCCCAGCGGCGCCTGCCACCGCTGACGGACGGTCACCTCTTCGGAACCGACCAACTCGGCCGGGACCTCCTCTCCCGCGTCCTCTACGGCGGACAGGTGTCACTGACGATCGGAATTCTCGCGGTCGTCGTCTCCGGGCTGATCGGCCTGTGCTTCGGCGCACTCGCCGGCTACCTCGGCGGCTGGACGGACACGGTCGTGAGCAGGCTGCTCGAGGCCCAGCTGTCGCTGCCGCTCCTCATGATGCTGCTGCTCGTCGTCGCCCTGTTCGGCCCGTCGATCCCGGTCATCACGTTCGTCATCGCGATCGCCCAGTGGCCGGAGATCGCCCGGCTGACCCGCTCACTCGTCCTCGTCGAACGCGAGAAACCGTACGTGGCGGCCTCCCGGGTACTCGGACTCGGACGCACCGCCATCCTGTTGCGCCACGTGATCCCCAACATCATCAAGCAGGCATCCCTCGTCGTCCTGCTGCTGCTCGCGCAGGCCGTCCTCCTCGAGAGCGCACTGAGCTACCTCGGCGCCGGACCGCAACGCCCCTTCGCCACCTGGGGCCGGATCATCTCCGACGGCCAGGACTACATCACCACCTCATGGTGGCTCGTGACCCTCCCCGGCCTCGTCATCGTGCTGCTCGTGATCGGCGTGAACCTGCTCGGCGACGGGCTCCGCGACCGCCCGGCACGGTCGCCCGGGAAGCGCCGTGGGCTCCTGCACCGGATCTCGTTGCGAAAGGAAGAGGTCTGACATGGGGAATCTCCTCAGAGTCGACGAACTGCAGATCGAACTCATCACCGCCCGGGGCGTCATCCGCGCAGTCGACGGCGTGTCCTTCTGTATCGACGCCGGCGAAACCGTGACCATCATCGGTGAGTCGGGGTCGGGTAAATCGACCACCGCGATGGGCCTCCTCGGCCTGCTGCCCGACGACCTCGCCGTCCTCTCGGGCGCGGTCCGGTTCAAGGACTGCGACATCCTCGGACAGAAGAAGGCTCTCGCGAAGGTCCGGGGACGGCACATCGCCCTGATCCCGCAGGATCCGATGACGGCACTGAGCCCGGTGCACACCATCGGGTCCCAGCTGCGGGAGGCGGTGCGCCACAGCGGCATCACCGGGAAGGCGAAGGAAACCGCGCGGGCCGTGGAACTGCTCGAGCAGGTGCGGATCCAGAATCCGGCGGGCCAACTCGGGAAGTACCCCCACCAGCTGTCCGGCGGCATGCTGCAGCGTGTACTGATCGCCTGCTCGCTCGCGTCGGGTCCCGAACTGATCGTCGCCGACGAACCCACCAGCGCCCTCGACGTGACCGTGCAGGCGAGCATCCTCGACCTGCTGCTCGAACTGCAGGAGCGCACGGGCGTCGGACTGCTCGTCATCACCCACGACCTCGGCGTCGCTCGGTTGATGTCGGACCGCATCTACGTCATGAAGGACGGGCGGTTCGTCGAGAACGGCGGGGCCGAAGACCTCGTCCTCCATCCTCGCAGCGCCTACACCAAGAAGCTGCTCGACGCCGTGCCGCGGCTCGGCGACTACACCACGACCGTAGGAGCATCGACATGAGCGCACCGCTGCTGTCCGTCGAAGATCTCGTCGTCGAATACCCCGTCCCCGACGGTGTGTTCCGCGCGGTCGACACCGTCAGCTTCTCCGTGCACAAGGGGGCGACGCTCGCCGTCGTCGGCGAGTCCGGGTGCGGGAAATCGACCATCGCGAAGGCGATCGTCCGGCTCCTCACGCCCACGTCCGGCCGCATCCTCGTGGGCGGTGCCGACATCGCGCAATTGTCGGAGAAGGCGCTGCGTCCCTTCCGGTCCCGCGTGCAGATGGTCTTTCAGGACCCGTACGGATCTCTGGACCCGCACTTGACCGCCGTCGACATCGTCGGCGAACCCCTCCGCCTCCAAGGTGTCCGGAGCAAGTCCGAGCGAGCGCGCAGGGCGGCGGCGTTGATCGATCAGGTCGGCCTGCCCGCCACGGCGCTCCACCGTCGACCCGCCGAGTTCTCCGGCGGTCAGCGGCAACGCATCGGTATCGCCCGGGCTCTGGCGAGCGGACCGGAACTCCTCGTGTGCGACGAGGCCACCAGCGCGCTCGACGTGTCGGTGCAGGCTCAGGTGCTCGACCTCCTCCGCGAGATCCAGCACGACACCGGTCTGACCTACGTCTTCATTTCCCACAACCTCGGCGTCGTCCGCGAGATCAGCGACACCGTGATCGTCATGTCGCGCGGGCAGGTGGTCGAAAGCGGTTCCACCACCGATGTTCTCGAACGTCCCGCCGAGCCGTACACCCAGGCCCTCCGCGCCGCCGCGCTCGATCCCACCACCATGGTCGGGATCAAACCCCGTCACATCGTCTCGCGCCCGCCCGGCGCAACCGAGGTTCCCCGAACCGTATCCCGAGGAGTAGCTTGATGCCCGAACTCGACCTGACCTCACTCGTTCTCGGCACGATGACGTTCGGGGACACCGTCGACTTCGACGGTGCCGCCGCAATGGTCGACGCCGCGCTCGACGCCGGCATCACCCACGTCGACACCGCCAACGGCTACGCCGGCGGAGAGTCCGAACGCATCCTCGCCCGACTGCTGGGCACGCGTCGCGACCGTGTCACCCTCGCCACCAAGGCGGGAATGCCCCACCCCGACGCGGGCGGCAACTCTCCGCTGTCTCCCGCGGGCCTCCGGGCGAGCGTCGAGGCGAGCCTGAAGCGACTGGACACCGACTACGTCGACCTGTTCTATCTCCATCAGCCCGACCGGGCCACCCCCCTCGCCGACACTCTCTCCACCGTCGCCGATCTCGTGTCGGAGGGCAAGATCCGCGCGCTCGGTGTCTCCAACTTCGCGGCCTGGCAGATCGCGGAACTGAACCACACGGCCGACGCCGTCGGCGCGCCCCGCCCGATCGTGGCCCAGCAGCTGTACAACCTCCTGGCCCGGCGGATCGAGGAGGAGTACGTCGAATTCGCCGCGGTCACCGGACTGATCACGATGGTCTACAACCCACTCGGCGGCGGTCTCCTCACCGGACGGCACTCGTTCGACGCCCAGCCGGCCGACGGCCGCTTCGGTGATTCGCGGTTGGCGCAGATGTACAAGGAGCGGTACTGGAACACCGCGATCTTCGATGCGATCACGCAGTTGTCCGTGATCGCCGACAAGGCCGGCATCCCGCTCACTGAACTGGCTCTGCGCTGGCTCGTGTCCAAGCCCGCGGCGGGCCCGATCCTCCTCGGCGGATCCAAGGTGGCACACCTGCAGTCGAACATCGCCGCCGTCGCGAAGGGCACACTCGACGACGAACTGATCGACGCGTGCGACGAAGTGGGCAGCGCCCTGCGCGGACCCATGCCCAACTACAACCGCTAGGAGACATCGCCCCCATGAGCGCCCAGGAATTCGCCGCCCGACTCCGCGGCCGGGAACGGATCGTCGGCTATTGGTCCGTGATCGACAGCCCGGTGTCGACGGAATGGCTCGCCCACGTCGGCTGGGATTACATCGCCCTCGACCTCCAGCACGGCCTGATCGGATACTCCGGCATGGTCGCGGGGCTCACCGCCATCGACGCCTCAGGCTCAACGGTCGGCATGATCCGGGTCGAGTCGAACGATCCGACACCGATCGGCCGGGCACTCGACGCCGGCGCGGCGGGAGTGATCGTTCCGCTGGTGAACACCGCCGAGGAAGCTGCCCAGGCCGTTGCGGCCGCGACCTACCCGCCTGCCGGCGTTCGCTCGTACGGGCCGATGCGCTCCCAACTGCGGATCGGCCCGAACCCGGAGGACGCCAACCGCGACACGGTCGTCGTCGTGATGATCGAGACACCGCAGGGACTGGCGAGCGTGGAAGAGATCTGCGCCGTCCCCGGACTCGACGGGGTCTACGTCGGGCCGTCCGATCTGCGCCTCGCCGTGGGTGGTGCGCACCCGAACGATCCGAGCGTGGACGACGAGTTCGAGGCGGCCCTGGTCCGCGTCCGTGAGGCTGCCGCGGCGGCAGGCATCGCGGCGGGCATCCACACCCCCGACGGTGCGGTGGCGGCTCGCCGACTCGCCGAGGGATACACGTTCGCGACCGTCGCGTCCGACCTCACCCATCTCAAAGCCGCCTCTGCCGCGCATCTCAAAGCCGCGACCGGGGAACGATAGGCGCTCCGCGCCAGGAACGGTGCCGACACGAGGAAGATTCTGAGTTCCTTGCCCGAGGGAGAGATGCAACGAAGGATCGAATCATGCCTGACATCATCGAGTTGATCTTCGACGACCACGAGTGGTTCCGACGACAGTTCGCCGCACTGGACGAATTGAAGGCTCACCGCCGGGTGGATGTCACTGCCGTCGAGGCGGTGTGGACGCCGTTGGCGAAACGCCTCGATCTGCACGCCGCGGCCGAGGAGGAAATCTTCTATCCCCAGCTGCTGCGTGTCGGCGAAGACGCGGAGGCGGAGGCGGAAACCCTCGACGCGATCGGGGACCACAACGACATCCGCGACGGCGTCCGTGCGGCGGCGGGGTTTCCCGTCCTCTCCGCGGAGTGGTGGGCGGCCGTCGGCCGAACGCGCCGGGCCAACGACGAGCACATGGCCGAGGAGGAACGCGAGGGGCTGGCTGACTTCCGGACCGCCCCGGGGGATCTTCGCGAGTCGCTCGGGCGGCGCTTCGCCGAATACTTCCTCGTGCACCGTTCCACGAGGGATGTGGATACCTCGGACAAAGATCCGAGAGAGTACGTCCGGGAGATCGAAGAGGACCTCGACGAGGGTAGCAGCGCGGGATCACTGCGAATCGGAAGTTTGAAGGGCCAGTAGCAACGCACTCCCCACATCACAGACCGCGCGGTCTGTGTTCTATAGTTCGGCGGTCCGCGGCATCGGGCCGACCGGTTCGTGGGGAGATGGGGTTGTGGTTCGAGTTTCCCGTCCGATGCCCGATGCGCTTCCCCCGATGTCGTTCGAGCGGACGGTGCCCCGCAGGTACGTGCATCGCCAGTCCGTGGCCGAGGTCTTCCTCACCGACTGCGTCTCGCTAGCGGGGCCGGATCAGTTCGTGGTCGCCGCGCAGTGGCCCCGCCTGCACGGCTTCTACCGCGCCCGCGGTGGGCGCTACGACACGATGCTGCTGGCGGAAACGCTCCGGCAGACTGCGATCTACCTGGGACACACCCGCTACTCCGTTCCGCTGCCGAACCGGTTCGTCATGCAGCACCTCCAGGTGCAGGCGGTGCCCGGAACGCTCGCGGTGGGCGCGGCGGCCGCCGACGTGGTCGTCGAGGTCACCGTGTCCGAGCACGTGTACCGCGGCGGTGCGCTGTCCGCGTTCCGCGTGGACCTGCGGTTCCGGCTCGGCGGACAGGACGTGGGCACCGCGACGGGTCACGCGGCCGTGTTTCCGCCGGCCGCGTACTCGCGGGCCCGGTGGGGTGAGCGCGGACCGCGGACGGTCGGGGCGCCGTGGTGCCCCGACCCCGTTCCGGCGGGGCTGGTCGGTCACGTCGACGACGCGCACGTGGTCCTGGGTCCCCGGTGTTCCGAGAACGAGTGGGAGTTGCGGATCGACGCCGCGCACCCCGTGCTGTTCGACCATCCCTGTGATCACATTCCCGGGATGCTTCTGCTCGAGGCATTGCGGCAGGCAGCCTACGCGCGGCTCGGCGTGTCCGAGGCGCACCTCGTGTCCCTGGGCGCCACGTTCCACCGTTTCGCCGAACTCGACGAGCGGGCCACGATCCGGCTGGATGTGGTCGACGACGGCGCGTTGTCGATCCGCGGAGCGCTAGTGCAGGGCGGCGTGGCGGTCGTGCGAGGAACCGCGGCGCTGGCCCCTACCGCGGTGAGCGCATGCGCGCGCTAATCGGCGTCGTCGGGTGTCCAGCGGGCCCGGCGGATCCGGGCGATGTCCTGATGCCGGGTCGCGGGCATGATCCCGGGGAGCAGGAACCCCCACATGTCGTCGACGCGTTGCTCGAGGTCGGTGCGCTGCGTCAACACCTGGGAGACGGTCTGGACGCCGGTGAAGGCGCCGATGACGAACCGCGCCAGCCTCGGCGGATCGATGTCCGGGAGGAGATCTCCCTGCTCGACGGCCCGCGTGGCGAGCATCTCGCAACTGTTGATCCAGTCGAGATAGGGATCGGCGGGGCCCTGGTCGTCGGCACTGAGTTCGAGGGTGATCCGGATACCGGCTCGCACGATCGGGTCGTTCACGATCTGCCGGGCCATCTCGTGACAGAGCATCACGATCTGCTCGATCGCCGAAACCTGCTCACGGCCGATCGCCTCGACCGACGCGATGGAGATCCGGTGTTGCTCACCGATGATGAACCGCGCGAGATCCTCTTTCGAGCGGAAATGGAAGTACAAGGCCCCCTTCGTGATTCCGGCGTTCTCGACGATGTTGCCGAGCCTGGCTCCTTCGAACCCCGACTTCTCGAACATCTCCGCCGCCCCGCGGACGATCTGCTGTCGGGTCGCCGCAGCACGCGCCTGCTGAACCACGTTCACACCTTTCCCTGCCGCACGAGAGAAGAACGATGACGATGAAAGCACGGACCACACGCCCATTGCCCGGAGAGACGGTACCAGCGTCGACCGCGACCGACGACGGTCGAACACCCTCCACGCCGGTCCGTGTCGCGGTGGTGGGAGCCACCGGCTTCGTCGGATCGGCCACCGTGACGGCACTGGCGTCGGCCGGAATCCACTGCACCGCGGTGGCGCGCACACCGTCACACACCGAGATTCCGGGCGTCGTGTCGGCCCGGGCGACTCTCGCCGATCCGGCGAGCCTCGAAAGGGCGCTCATCGGCGCCGATGTCGTGATCCATGCCGCCTCCTACACCGGGAACGACCCGGCGCAGTGCGTCGCCGTCAACGTCGAGGGCACCGAGAATCTGCTTGCCGCCGCGGCCCGAAACGGCATCGACCAGGTGATCTACGTCAGCACCATCGGCGTGTACGGGTCCGGGCCGCACAGCGGAATCGGCGAGTTCGAGGCCGCGCCCGCACCCGTCTCGGCACTGAGCGCGAGCAGGCTGACTGCCGAACACCGCGTCCTCGAACGGGGTGGTTGCGTCGTCCGGCCCGGATTCGTCCACGGCCACGGCGACCGCTGGTTCGTTCCCGGATTCACCCGGATCCTCGAGACGTTGGGGGCCTGGGTCGACGAGGGACGGTCCCGGATCTCGATCATCGCGGTGAACGATCTCGCACGGCTCCTCGCCGGCCTCGCCGCGCAGTCCCCCGCGCGCCCCGGCGACGTGTTCCATGCCTGCCATCCCGACCCGGTGTCCGTCCGCGAACTCGGTCAGGCACTCGCGGACTCGGGCCGTCTCCGACTGCCGGCCACGAGTCTCACCTTCGACGAAGCAGTCACCGCCGGTGCCCGGCACGGTCTGACCGAACGACACCTCGACCTGATCGGCCGCGACCACTGGTACGACCCTGCCCGCCTGTGGACTGCCGCCGGCGTCGGCGTCGGCGTCGGCGTCGGCGCCCTGCACCATTTCCCGTCCCGACGGTAGCCACTACCGCCCGGCCCGGGAGATCACCAGTTCGGTCGAGCTCACCACGAGATCGGGTTGCGAGAACTGAATGTAGTGGTCACTACCGGTCGCGAAGGTGTGCGGCGTCGCCGGTTCCAACGCGACGAGGTCGTCCTGCGCCTTCTCGTACACCCGGTTCACGTCCTCGGCGGGGAGACCGGGCAGCGACTGGAGTCCCGCGAACGATTCGGTCTTGGTCAGCACCGCCAGCGGCATCGGGGGCAGCGGGGGCGCGGACAGAACCTGCGCGACACTGGCGTCCAGGTCGACGCGCTCGGACTCGGGGCTGTGCATGGACGGTATGGGCAACTGGTCGATCGGTGGATTCAACAGTTCGTCGCGATAGCTGGGCCACTGGGGCCCGAACAACGCGGGCACGGTGGGGCTGAATGCGTCGACGAACACGACCCCGCGCACCTGATCGGGATGGGTGTGCGCGTAGAGGCGCACGATCAACCCGCCCAGCGAATGCCCGACCAGGATGTACGGCCCGGCCACCTCCCCAGCGCTCAGAACCGCCGACAGTTCCGCGACGATGTCCTCGGCCGTGCGCGGCTGCGGGACCGGAGAACTGCGGTCGGTCAGCGGAGTTCCCTCGACATATCGCACGGTGCCGGGCCGGTCGTACGCGCACACCCGATGCGTGGCGGAGACGCCCTCGAACACCGGCGGCCCCGCCGCCGAACCGATCACGCTCAGCACGTCGGATTGCGTCCACACATCCGAGGAATCGTGATACCCCGAGACCAGGACCACAGTCGGGTCGCCGTCACGGCTCTCGCCGCTGCACGTCAGATACACACTGCGGCCCCCTCCGATATCCACCGGGCCTGCAACGTCTCGCGCGGCAGCGTCATCGGAGTCCGACGCGCAGGACGAGACGGCCACCATCAGCGCGACGAGCACCCCCACCCAAAGCCGACGCGATCTCCGCACAACCGATCACCTCATCCCGAGCCGGGACTCATCACGCTCCTCCAGCGCCCAGCCGAGGTCAAGGCTCGACAACGGCCGTCACGGCGGGCACACGGAAGGGCCGGTCTTCGTCCGCAGCCCGCCGGTGAGGTGTATACCCAGATTGGAGATGATGTCCCCCACCTGACGGAGTGTCGAGATGGCCCTTCTCGCCGAGATCGTCGTGGATACCGAAGGCGACAGCCGGGTAGTGGTGCTGGTTCCGGTGATGTGGCTGTTCATCGCGGTCCTGGTCACGTTCGTCGTCACCCGGATCATCACCCGCCGAATCCGCGCGAAAACGGGAGCGGCGGAACCGGACGACGCGGTGGAGCCGGAAGGCGGTCTGATCGGCGACATCACCATCGGCGGCGTTCACGTTCACCACCAGGTCCTCGGGATCCTCCTCATGACTCTCGCCGGGGTGGCACTCATCGCCACCACCCCGGAGGGCACGGCGCTCAACGTCTTCGCGGCGGCGTTCGGAGTGGGCCTCGCGCTCACCTTCGACGAGTTCGCACTGTGGGTGCACCTCGACGACGTGTACTGGAGCACTGCCGGCAGGAAGTCGGTGGACGCGATCTTCTGCGCGTTGATGATCACCGGTCTGATGATCGGAGGCGCCGAACTCGTGACCGGTCGGATCGGCACCACCGAATGGTGGGTGTCGATCGGTTACCTGTTCGTCACGCTCGGTATCTCGGTGATCTGCCTGCTGAAGGGGAAGTTCGTCACGGGGATCGTCGGGGTCGTGTTCCAGCCGGTCGCGATCGTCGGCGCGATCCGCCTGGCCAAACCCGATTCCTGGTGGGCGGTGCGCCGCTACCGGACCCGACCGCGGCGGATGGCCCGGTCCCAGGCACGTTTCGACGAGCGCTACCACGCCCGCTGGAACCGGGCGCGCGACTTCGTTGCCGGACCACCGGACCCGCATCATGCCGGCACGCAGGGCTAGTCTTCGTCCGCCGTCCGCGACCGCCCCATCATCTCCAGTCCCGCCATCGCCTTTTCGGCGCCCGCCTCGTCCACCTTCTCCATGGCGAATCCCATGTGGATGACGATCCAGTCGCCCGGTTCCAGGCTGACGTCCTCGGGCAGCATGCCGATGTTCACCCTGCGCTGTTCGCCGACGACGTCGACGAGCGCGAGTTGGTTGCCGTAGCCCTCCAGCATCCGCACGACCTGACCGGGAATACCGAGACACACGATTCAGCCCTCCGTCCCGTCCGGTTGCAGCGTTGCCGCGGAGTCGGACTCCAGCTGTTGATCGGAGTCGGACTCCAGCAGTTGGTCCACGACCTCGAACACCATGTCCACGGCCGGTCCGACGGCGGCCTCGACCCGCGGCGACAGCCCGATCCCCTCGCCGGTGTTCTCCACCTGGCAGCCGAGGACCACGGTCCGCGGCAGGGTTCCGCCGAGCGCGCGCAAGCTCGCGAACACCGCCCCCGGATCCATGCTGTGCGCGTCCAGCGGCGCCGCCGGGACGGAGTCGGAGCCCACCTCGAACGCCCTCAGCGCGCCGGGCTCACCGCGGTCGGGCACCGCATCCACCAGAAGGAGAGCGCCCCACCCGTCGAGCAGCTCGTACGCCAGATGCGTTCCACGAATGCCGAAATCGACGGCGCGAACTCCCGGCGGCAGCGACCTGGCCGCGACCCCGCGCAGCACCTCGGGCCCGAAACCGTCGTCGCCGAAGAAGATGTTGCCCACACCGGCAACCAGTACTCGCCTGCCCACCGTCACGTGCGTCTCACATTTTCCGGATACGCAGATATCGCCTGATATCGGGAATCGCGATGACGGCGACCGCGACGCCCGCGACCGCAACCAACGCCAGAGCCGCGGTGGTCATCTCTCCGAGAATCTTCATGGCTGTCCATCCTTTCCGGTGTCTGCCGAGACCGGCTCCACCTCGTCCGGGGCGAAGTACAGATACCGTCCGTACCACTCGTGCAACTCCGACGCAGGGTCGTCCACCAGCACGACCCCGACGTGGGTGCCACCGTCGACGTCGGCGTGCACGGTCACCACGCGAGCCAGCTGTCCCGCGAAGAACAGGTCCTGGGCGTCGGCGCGCCGCGACGGGTGGATCCGCACGACGGTGCCCTTCGCCACCCGGATGCCGTTCACGATCACGCCGTCGACGTCCGGGCGTACGGCGGTGTCGGCGTCCGGATCCCACCACGGCATGTCGTCGGTCAGTTCCGGGACGAGCCCCATGTCGGGGAGGCCCGGGTCCGGGAGGTGCGGGTCCGGGAGGTGCGGGTCTCGCAGGATGCCGTGCATCTGGGCGAGCGTCGCCGGCGACATCTGCTCGCACCGGTCGATGATCTGGGCGGCGAGCGGGTCGGTGGCACGGGCCTGCCGCTTCTCCTCCTCGGTGAGGGTCATGACGCGCAGTGTGAGGATCTCGTCGATCTCGGTGGCGTCGAACAGTGCCCCGTCGCTCTGCTCGGCCACCTCCGGGTGGTCGTACAGGATGATCGGCGACACCAGGACGAGGTCCGTCTCCCCCGGCAGCCCGGCCAGCACCGGGTAGCACCGTTCGTGCGCGCACGTCCCCGCGAGTTGCGCCGCCTCCGAGGGAGGTTCGAGGAGTGAGACGAACTCGGTGTTCTCGGCCGCCAGGATCAGGTGGGCGCCGATCAGGGACTGCCGGATCGCCGAGTCCTTGTCCCAGCCGGCAACGTCCTGCGCGGTGGTCGTGTTCTCGACGGACACCCGCACGCGGTTCAGCCCGTCGACGCTGTCGCTCCCCACCGTCACGACGGCGTGTGCGGGCCATCGGGTGCGCACCACGCGGCCGGCGAGGGATCCGTCCTCGTCCCGCAGTTCCTCCACCTGGGTGCCGCCGTCGATGTGAACGTCGAGGTTGCGTTCGCCCGGCCACTGCGCGGGGTGCTGGATGCCGAGATCGAATTCGCGCTCCACCGCCTCGTCCCAGCTGAGCCAGCTCGCGCCCGCGACGGTCAGTTCGTCGACGGGAACGAACTCCGCCGAGTCCGCGACCGCGCGTTCGATGCTGCGCACCTGGAGCTGCAGGAATCGGAGGGTGACGTTCACCCCCGCACCGTCGCCGGCCCGCATCAGGGTCTGGCAGGACATGCGTGGTTCTTCGCCGATCCCCGACTCGGCCGCACCCGACGGTCCGAGGACGCCGAACTGCCACCGCGACTGGTTCTTCGACGAACTCGCACGATACGGATACAGCAGGTAGCCCTCGTACAGGACCGCGTCGGCCACGGCACGTACTCGCTGCAGGGACGCCGGGGAGATCATGCGATCACCTCCCCGGCTCCCTGCAGCAGGTCCGAAATGGCGACGTCCAGGCCGATCAGCCCGTGCGCCGCCTTGTAGCGCGCCAGCGCTGCGAGGGTGTCGTGGTCGAGGCGCACCCACCCCGTGTTCGGGTAGTGCGCCTGAACAAGTTCGCGCCACACCGACACCGGCAGGTCGTAGGTCGACTCGCGGTCCCACGGGATCCGTTCCACACCGAAACCGGCGACCCCGCGGGTGAAGACCGTTCCGCTGAACAGGAACACGAGCGGCACCGTCGACCCGGCCTCGTCCAGGGCGTGCAGATACTTCGACGCCGTCACTTCGAAGTCGTACGTGCACGGCAGCGGCAACTCCACCACGCTGGACCCGGTGAACCCCTGGGCCACAGTGCTGGTCTGCATCCACTGGAACGGTTTGAGTGTGGACGTCCACCGCTCACGGGGCCCGAACAGGTCGAGGAGGCCCTCCGCCTCGCCGTCCGTGTAGCGGCGCCGCTGGGGGTCGATACGGACCTGGCACCGGACGGCCATCGCGTGCACGACGGCATCGCTGGACTCCGTCACTTCTACTCGCGCAGTAAGATTCGGCGCAACCGCGAACGGTTCCGGAAACACGTCCTCCACGTGGAACGACAGCTCGGTCACGTCGGCTCCTTCGCGACGCGACTGCGCGCACGCACCGTCTCGAAGAACGTGTCGATGACCCGGCGGGCGTCCTGGCCGCCGTCGAACCCCCGCCACACCTGCCGCAGTTCGCCGACCAGTTGGTAGCAGGCGTCGATGGGGACGAGGTAACACTCGGGGTCGCCGCCGCCGCGCTCCGGGACCCGCAGCAGCAACGCCTCCGTGTCGGCGGACAGCCGTCCGAGCGCCGGGTTCGCCGCGAGGACGCTGTCCCAGGCGTCGAGTGGCAGCTCCGACTCGGTGGCACCTGCCGGGCCGGGATAGAACGCGACGGTCTTGCCCAGCAGGGAGTTCCGGAACACGAACGCGAGCCCGACGGGGATCTCCAGTTCGTCCCAGCGTCCCGGTGCGAGTTCGAAGTCGGGGAACGACAGGTAGCGTTCCGGGACGGCCCGGAACCGCAGTTCGGCGCTCTCGTCGGTGAACAGCAGGTAGCACCCACGGCACACGCACATCAGTTGCCGGTCCTGGACGTTCACGACGTGCTGATGGGCGTCGGCGATCGGCACGGCGCACATGTCGCACCGCTCCCCGACCACCGGTGTGGGCCGCTCGGACGCGATGCGCTGCAGTATGCGCAGTCCGTTCCCCGACGGGCTCATCACGCCACCTCCGCGGCCGGCACCGCGACGGAGACGACGCCGTCACGCACGAGGACCGGAAGCGGCGACAGCGTTTCGGCGTCCGCGTCACCGTCGAGGCGCAGGCCCGCCCGGCGCGGGTCGAAGTGCGCCCGGCACGACGGGCAGCGCAGCACCGCGTCTCCCACCTGCCCACCCGCCTTGCGTTGCAGCGTGGCCCCGGCCAGCGAGTTGGTGCAGGCGGCGCACCGGTCGCGGTAGGCGAACAACTGCTCCCCGATCCGGCACACCAGAATCGGTAGCCCGGCAACGGAGAATCCCGCCACCTCCCCGGGCGTGAGCTCCTCGAGTTCGGGCACCGACACCCACGTCCCGGTGCCGCTCGACCCGTCCGATCCGTCCGGATGAACATGGGAGAACAGCGATTCCGCGGCGATCAGCCCGGATCCGGCGACGGGCGTGGCACCCACCACCTCGATGTCCACGGTCTCCGGCGCGGCAGCCAGTACGGCGTCCTTGACTGCCAATTCCAGCGTCACCGCCGACGACGGACAGCTCTTACAGCTGCCGGTCAACCGAAGCCGCACCACACCGTCCATCACGCCGAGCAATTCGACGTCACCGCCATGGGAGCCCAGATAGGGGCGCACACTGTCGAGCGCGGTCGCGACCCTCGTCTCGACGTCGTGCGGATGGAGTCCGTTCACCAGCAGCAGGCTGGCCACGAGTTCGTCGTCGGCGAGCCGCTCGACGAGGTCCTCGTCGCGGTCACCGATGATCTCGAGGACGCGCTGCAACCCGGCGCCGTAGAGTTCGACCACCTCACGGACCAGTTGCTCGGCGCGATCACGTGCCACCGAGCCACCTGTCGAACTCGCGTCCAACAGGCTGTCGATCCTCTCGCCGGCTGTCCGCCACCGATCGGGGTCGTCTCCTACTTCGTCACTCCCCCACGTCTCCGATCCACCACTCTCCATGCGTACCTCGTCACTCGCCGGTCACGGACTGGGTGGGCGAATGCAGCTTCTCCAGCGTCTTCCCCTCACCGAGATACATGTGCACACCGCAGGGCAGGCAGGGATCGAAACTGCGGACGGTCCGCATGATGTCGATACCCTTGAAGTGCTCCCGGTCGTTCTCCTCGAAGATCGGCTGACCCTGCACCGCGTCCTCGTACGGGCCCGGTGTCCCGAAGCTGTCGCGAGGGTTGGCGTTCCACGGGGTCGGCGGATACGGGTGATAGTTCGCGATCTTGCCGTCGCGAATCACCATGTGGTGCGACAGGACACCGCGTACCGCCTCCGTGAATCCGCAGCCGATGCCCTCGTCGGGGACCTCGAACTTCTCCCACGTCTTCGTGTGCCCGGCCCGGATCTCGGCGAGCGCCTTCTCCGCGAAGTGCAGCGCACACGCCGCCGCGTACGCCTGGAAGTAGGTCCGCGCCCGGTCACGCTCGATGGTGTTGCTGCCGTACTGCGGGATCTTCCATTCGAACTCGACGGGGCCCTTCAGCGCGGTCTTCGGCAGGTTGATCTTGACGCTGTGACCGGTCGACTGCACGTACCCGATGTCGACGAGGCCGGCGAGGGCGGTACTCCAGAGCCTGGCCAGCGGTCCGCCGCCGGTGTCCAGCGCGAGGTGGTCGGTGCCGTCGAACCATCGCGGCGACATCACCCAGCTGTACTTGTCCTCCATGTCGCGTTTCTGCGGGTGCGGGTTGGTGTGCTGGTTCCACGGATGCCTGCGGTCGACCGGGTTCCCGAGCGGATCGTTCTTCACGAACATCTCCTGGTCGGTCCAGTCGTCGTAATACGAACTGCCCAGCAGGATTCGGATGCCCAGATTGATGTCGACGAGGGACGTCGTGATCAGTTTGCCGTCCACCACGATGCCGGGCGTCACGAACATGGCCCGTCCCCACTTCTCCATGTCCTTGTAGGAGAAGTTGCACACCGCGGGATCCTGGAAGGACCCCCAGCAGCCGAGGAGAGTCCGGCGCAGGCCGACCTTCTCGTAGCCGGGCAAGGCCTCGTAGAAGAAGTCGAACAGGTCGTCGTGCATGGGGACGACCTTCTTCATGAACTCCACGTAGCGCATCAGACGCGTCGTGTAGTCGGTCATCAACTGGATCGTCGCGACCGTGCCCACACCACCCGGATACAGGGTGGACGGATGGACGTGCCGACCTTCCATGAGGCAGAACATCTCTCGTGTCCACCGGCTGACCTGCAACGCCTCCCGATAAAACTCACCGGTGAACGGGTTGAGCGACCGCATGATGTCGGCGATGGTCTTGTAGCCGTGCTCGCCGGCGTGCGGCGCCTCGGTCTTCTCGGCCTGCGCGAGCACCCCCGGATTGGTCTCGGAGACCATCTTCTCGCAGAAGTCCACACCGACGAGGTTCTCCTGAAAGATGTTGTGGTCGAACATGTATTCCGCGGCCTCGCCGAGGTTGACGATCCACTCGCCGATGTGCGGCGGCTGCACGCCGTAGGCCATGTTCTGGGTGTAACACGAACACGTCGCATGGTTGTCACCACAGATACCGCAGATGCGGCTCGTGATGAAGTGGGCGTCGCGGGGGTCCTTACCCTTCATGAAGATCGAATAGCCGCGGAAGATCGACGAGGTGCTGTGACACTCCACGACTTCCTTCTGCTTGAAGTCGATCTTCGTGTAGATGCCCAGGCTGCCCACGATGCGCGTGATCGGATCCCACGCCATCTCGACCAGGCCGTCGGATTCCGACTTGTGCGAAGGTTCCGGAATGATCGTTGTCATCGACGTACCTCTCAGTGTTCGAGGCCGGCGGACTACCGCCCGAGACCCCGAGCGGGACTACCAGGTGCGTGTGGCGCCCGTGGTCAGTTTCGTACCGCGACTGCGCCAGTGCGGCTCTTTGTCCAAGGTGCTCTTGGTGATCTTGCGGAGGCTCCGAATGGCGGATCCGTACAGTCCGGACGCCGCGGTGGAGATCTTGCCGCCCGGGGGTTCGTCCATGAACGGCATGAACTTGTCCGGGAAGCCCGGCATCGTGCACCCGATGCAGATACCGCCCACATTCGGGCACCCACCGACACCGTTGATCCAGCCCCGCTTCGGGACGTTGCACTTGACGACAGGGCCCCAGCACCCCAGCTTCACGATGCACTTGGGTGAGCCGTACTCGGTGGCGAAGTCACCCTGCTCGTAGTAGCCGGCGCGGTCGCAGCCCTCGTGCACCGTGGCCCCGAACAGCCATTGCGGACGCAAGGCGTCGTCGAGCGGAATCATGGGCGCCTGCTCGGTCGCCATGTAGAGGAGATACGTCAGCGTCTCCGACAGATTGTCCGGTTGGATCGGGCAACCGGGAACGCAGACGATCGGGATGCCCGCCTTCGACTTCCAATCCCAGCCGAGGTAATCGGGAACGCCCATCGCACCGGTCGGATTGCCCGCCATCGCGTGGATACCGCCGTACGTGGCGCACGTCCCCGCCGCGACGATCGCCGTCGCCTTCGGAGCGAGACGATCGAGCCACTCACTCGTCGTCACCGGCTGGCCAGTCTCGGGGTTGTTGCCGAAACCGCACCAGTAACCCTCGTCGTGAAGTTGCTCGTTCGGGATGGAACCCTCCACCACCAGCACGAACGGTTCGAGTTCGCCGCGATCCGCCTTCCAGAACCACTCCAGGAAGTCGTCGGCGCCGCCCTCCGGGCCGTTCTCGAAGTCGATCAGCGGCCAGTGCACGGCCACTTTGGGCAGACCCGGCAGGGCTCCCAGAGCAATCTCCTCGACACTGGGCTGCGTCGCAGCCGTCAAGGCCACCGAATCGCCGTCGCAACTGAGTCCCGCATTGATCCACAGCACGTGAATCAGGGTGTCCTCGGCGTTGATTGCTTCCTGTGTCGGCATATCAGGTCGCTTTCCGGAGTGAACACAACTCCTGTCGCCACCGGAGTCGACCGTCGGCCCACCTGTGTGGCGCTGATATTTATTTAGCTCCGCCGCCGAGCGGATGTCAACGGTCCTCGGCGCGTCGCACCGCGCAGTTCGACCCCGTCGTGTAATGGCGTCATTGCTTCGCAATCCAGTCGTACCACTGCGCAATGCCCTGACCCGTCGTCGCCGACAGCGTGATCATCCGAAGGTCGGGGTTCACGGACCGCGCATACTTCGTGCAGAGGTCGACGTCGAAGTCCACGTACGGCAACAGGTCCGCCTTGTTCACGATCACCAGGTTCGCCGCCGCGAACATGTGCGGATACTTGAGCGGCTTGTCCGTCCCCTCGGTCACCGAGATCACCACCACCCTGCTCTTCTCACCGAGATCGAACAGGGCCGGACAGACGAGATTCCCCACGTTCTCGATGAACAGCAGCGAATTCGGCTCGGGGTCGAGGGCCGTCAGCGCGTCCCGCATCATCTCGGCGTCGAGATGACACCCGGCGCCCGTATTCACCTGCACCACAGCACATCCCGTCGCCTTGATGCGGTTGGCGTCGAGCATCGTCTCCTGGTCGCCCTCCACCACCGAGACCCGTCGCTGCCCACCGATGTCGGCGATCGTGCGTTCGAGAAGCGTCGTCTTCCCCGACCCCGGTGAGCTCATCACGTTCAGGGCGAGCACGCCGCGGCCGGCCAGCCAGCCCCGGTTGCGCTCCGCCGTGAGGTCGTTCTTCGCCAGCACCTTCTGCTCGAGGGTGACCGTCTCGGTCGCGTGCTCGTGGGGGTGTTCGTGAGTGTGGGGGTGGTCGTGCTCGTGCGGATGCGTGTGGTCGTGCTGGTGCTCGTGGTCGTGCGGGTGCTCGTGGGGCACCGTGATCCTCGTTCCGGTCTCGTCTCCGCATCCACAGGTGGCACACATTTGCGTCAGCTCACTTCCATCGAGAGAATTCGTAGTTCCCGACCCGACGTGACCTCCACGTCCGCACTTCCGCACGGGCACAGCAACACCAGGTCCGTGAGCGCGAAATCCTCGCCGCACTCACGGCAGTGCGCACCGCCCGGGGTGTGGTCGATGTCGAGACGGGCACCGTGCGCGACGGTCCCTTCGGTGACCAGTTCGAAACAGAACTGCATCGAATCGGCGACCACGGCCGTCAACGCCCCCACCTGCACACGCACACTGTGGACCGTCCGTCCCGCGGCGGTCTCGCAGACGGCGTCGACGACACTCTGGGTGATTGCCAACTCGTGCATCACGGCCCCGTTCAGGACTCGTCACCTGTGATTCGAGCGTAGCGCTTCGCGCCCGTGAGTACTTATTAACCGCGGGCGGTTAATAAGTACTCACAGGCGTTCGATGATGGTGACATTGGCTGTGCCGCCGCCCTCGCAGATGGTCTGGAGGCCGTAGCGTCCGCCGGTGCGCTCGAGTTCGTTGAGGAGTGTGGCCATCAGCTTCGTGCCGGTCGCGCCGAGTGGGTGGCCGAGGGCGATCGCGCCGCCGTTGACATTGACCTTCGCGGGGTCGGCGCCGATCTCCTTGATCCATGCGAGGACGACCGGCGCGAAGGCCTCGTTGATCTCGACCAGGTCGATGTCGTCGATGCTCGAGCCCGTCTTCTCCAGCGCGTGGCGCGTGGCGGGGATCGGGGCGCTGAGCATGAAGATCGGGTCGGCGCCGCGGGCGCTGAGATGGTGGATGCGGGCCCGGGGCGTCAGGCCGTACCGCTCGACCGCTTCCGGTGAGGCCAGCAACACCGCGCTCGCACCGTCGGAGATCTGGCTCGCGACCGCGGCCGTCAGACGACCCCCATCGGTGAGGGTCTTCAGCGCGGCCATCTTCTCGAGGCTGGTCTCGCGGGGACCCTCGTCCGTCGTCACGTCACCGAACGGGACGATCTCGCGGTCGAAGCGACCTTCGGCGATGGCCGTCCGCGCCCGCTCGTGGCTCTGCAGCGCCCAGCGCTCGAGTTCCTCGCGGCTGATGTCCCACTTGTCCGCGATCAGTTCGGCGCCGTTGAACTGCGACACCTCCTGGTCGCCGTAGCGTTCCGTCCAGCCCGTCGACCCGCCGAACGGGGTGTCGAACCCGTACTGCTGACCGACGACCATCGCCGAGGCGATCGGGATCCGGCTCATGTTCTGCACACCGCCGGCGACGATCAGGTCGGCGGTGCCGCTCAGGATCGCCTGCGCACCGAAGTGCACGGCCTGCTGGCTCGACCCGCACTGCCGGTCCACCGTGACCCCCGGGACCTCTTCCGGGTAGCCGGCGGCCAGCCACGCGGTGCGGGCGATGTTCCCCGCCTGTCCGCCGATCGCGTCGACGCAACCGAAGATGACGTCGTCGACACCGGCCGGATCGATGCCCGTGCGCTCGACGACGGCCTTGATGACGTGCGCACCCAGGTCGGCGGGATGCACGCCGGACAGGCCACCATTCTTCTTGCCGATCGGCGTGCGAACGGCGTCGACGATGTAGGCCTCGGTCATGTGAAACTCCTAGTCAGTTATGGGGACTGGCAAGTCCGTCCAGGACGATCGAAAGGTATTGCTTGGCGACGGTGTCGACCGTGACCGAGCCACCGGGCCGGTACCAGCGGACGGCGACCCAGGCGGTGTCGCGGAGGAATCGGAAGGCGAGCTCGACGTCGATGTCGGACCGGAAGCTGCCGTCCGTCACTCCCGCCTCGAGCACACCCATCCACAGCTCGCGGAATTCGGTGTTCAGTTCGGACAGGTACCCGAAGCGCTCGTTCGCGACGAGGTGCTTCACCTCGTCCTGATAGATCGCGACCGCGGAGTGCGACGCGTCGATCGCCTCGTACGACGTGGTGACCAGCGCTTCGAGGGTCGCGCGGCTGTCGAGTCCGGACGCGACGATCTCGCGGTACTTGCCGAACAGGTCGTCGAGGAAGCCCCGTAGGATCTCGTCGACCATCGACTCCTTCGAGTCGAAGTGGTGGTACAGGCTGCCCGACAGGATGCCCGCGGCGTCGGCGATGTCACGCACGGTGGTGGCCCGCAGGCCGCGTTCGGCGAACAGGGTGGCCGCGATGTCGAGGAGTTCGGTGCGGCGTCCGGACTTGCCGGACGTGTCGTCGGCGGGGGGTGGCGTCATCGTCACATCCTATCAACCAAGCGCTTGTTAGGGCCTTCGGCCCCGTGCGCGGTTAAGGAGTCCAGACACTCGTCAACCACGCACGGGCGGCGGAGCCGCCTACGCCCTCTGCGACGAGATCGACACGACCTCGCCGGTGAGGTAGGTGGTGTAGTCGCTGGCGAGCACGGCGATGGTGGCGGCGATTTCCCACACTTCGGCGGCGCGGCCGAACGCCTCGTCGGACGCCAGCTTGTCGAGGAGTTCCTCGCTGGTCACCTTCGCGAGGAACGCGTGCCGCGCAATGGACGGCGCGACGGCGTTGATCCGGACCCCGTATTCGGCGGCCTCGATCGCGCTGCACCTGGTCAGCGCCATGACTCCGGCCTTCGCGGCCGCGTAGTGCGCCTGCGAGTGCTGGGCCCGCCACCCGAGGACGGACGCGTTGTTGACCAGCACACCGTTGTGCTCGACCCCCTTGAAGTAGCGCAGGGCCGCGCGGGTGGCCCGGAACGTTCCGTTCAGCGTGATGTCGAGGACGCGGTCCCACTCCTCGTCCGTCATGTCGACGAGCGGGGTCTCGCCGCCGAGTCCGGCGTTGTTGACGAGGACGTCGATCCGGCCCAGCGCATCGGCCGCCCCCGAAATCAGCGCGTCCACCTGTTCCGTGCTGGACACGTCACACGTCAGCGCCTCGACCACCTGTCCCGGGAACTCGGCGGCAAGTTTCTCCTTCGTCTCGAGGAGTCGGCGTTCGTGCCAGTCGGACACGAGCACGTCGGCGCCCTCGAGCAGGGCACGCCGCGCGGACGCGTAGCCGATGCCGGTGCCCGCCGCGGCGGTGACGACGACCTTCTTACCCTTCAGAAGATCGTGTCCCGGGGTCTCGACGGGCGCGGTGGCGAGTGGAGTAGTAGTCATGAACGGGCCTCTCGGGGGAGTCCGAGCACGCGCTCGGAGATGATGTTGCGCTGGATCTCGTTGGATCCGCCGTAGATCGTGTCGGCGCGGGTGAAGAGGAACAGTCGCTGCCACTCGCCCAGTTCCAGATGTTCGGGGTCCGTGACGTCGGACGACGGATCGGCCGGGGCGAGCAGCGACGCCGCGCCCTGCACTTCCATGGCCAGCTGGCCGAGGTCGCGGTGCCAGTTGGCCCACAGCAGCTTCGCGACGGACGCCTCCGCGCCGGAGGTCCCGGCGTCGACCGCTTCCAGGGTGCGCAGGGCGTGTGCCCGCATCACCCGCAGCCCGACCCACGCGCGGGCGATCTTCTCCCGGATGTTCGGGTCGGTCGCCGCGCCGTTCGCTTTCGCGAGGTCGACGACGCCCTGCAGTTCGCGGGCGAAACCGATCTGCTGCCCGAGCGTGGACACGCCGCGCTCGAAGGTGAGCAGACCCATCGCGACCCGCCAGCCGTCGCCCGGCTCCCCGACCACCAGATCCGCGTCGGTGACGGCGTCGTCGAAGAACACCTCGTTGAACTCGGACGTGCCGGTCAACTGCTGGATGGGCCGGACCGTGACGCCGGGCTGGTCGAGCGGGACGAGCAGGAAGCTCAGGCCCTGGTGCCGCTTGGATCCCGGTTCGGTGCGGCAGAGGACGAACGCCCATTGGGCGACGTGCGCGAGCGACGTCCACACCTTCTGCCCGTTGATCACCCACTTGTCGCCGTCGAGGCGCGCCGTGGTGGATACGTTCGCGAGGTCGGAACCGGCGCCCGGTTCGGAGTAGCCCTGCGCCCACAGTTCGGTCACGGTGTTGATTCCGGGAAGGAAGCAACGCTTCTGTTCCTCGGTGCCGAACGCGATGAGCGTCGGCCCGAGCAGTTCCTCGCCGACGTGGCTGACCCGCGCCGGCGCCCCCGACTTCGCGTACTCCTGATGGAACACCACCTGCTGGGCCAGGGTGGCTCCGCGCCCGCCGTGCTCCTTCGGCCAGCCGAGGCAGGTCCATCCCGCCGCGGCGAGATGACGGTCCCAGGCGAGCCGTTCCTCGAAGAACTCGTGCTCGCTGCCGGGGCCGCCCTTGCCTTTCAGCCGGGAGAAGTCGCCGGTGAGATTGTCGTTCAGCCACGTCCTGACGGTCTGCGCAAAGTCGTCGTCGGTGATCAGCCCGTCCGGGCTCTCGCTCTGGTCCACGTCTGTAAGATAACCTACCAAGCACTTGCTAGGTAGGTAGGGAGCCCAGTGACCGAACAACCGACAACCACCCCGTCCGCCCTGAAACGGGCCGCACGCGAATTCGGCGAGCTCACAGCCGTGGCGGACGGCGACGTCCGTCTGACCTTCACACAACTGCACGACCGTGTCCGCGATTTCGCCGCAGCACTCAGCTCACAGGACGTGCGGCCCGGCGACCATGTCGCGGTGTGGTCGCCCAACACGTATCACTGGGTGGTCGCGGCGCTCGGCATCCACTACGCCGGTGCGACCCTCGTCCCGATCAACACCCGGTACACGGCGACCGAGGCCCTCGACATTCTCGAGCGCACCAAGACCACCGCCCTGGTGGTCGCGGGCAACTTCCTGGGCACCGACCGGTACGCGACACTCCGCGACGAGTCGAGCACCCTGGACCTGCCGACGGTCGTCCGGGTTCCGGTCGACGGCGGCGACGTCGAGCTGCCCGGCGTTTTCGCCTTCGACGACTTCCTCGCACTCGCGGACGAGGACACCCGCGCCGAGGCCGACGCCCGAGCGGCCGCCGTCTCCCCCGACGACGTCTCCGACGTCATGTTCACGTCGGGCACCACGGGCCGCAGCAAGGGCGTGATGAGTGCGCACCGGCAGTCGGTGGGCATCGCGCAGGCGTGGGGTGAGTGCGCCGAGGTGACCTCCGACGACAACTACTTGATCATCAATCCGTTCTTCCACACCTTCGGGTACAAGGCGGGGTTCCTGGTGTGCCTGTTGAACGGGGCCACGGTGGTGCCGATGGCCGTGTTCGACGTGCCGAGGGTGATGGCGACCGTGCACGACGAGCAGATCACCGTGCTGCCTGGCGCCCCGACGATCTTCCAGTCGATCCTCGACCACCCCGACCGGCCGAAGTACGACCTGTCCAGCCTGCGGGTCGCGATCACGGGCGCGGCCGCGGTGCCGGTCGCCCTGGTGGAACGGATGCAGTCGGAGCTGAGTTTCGACGCCGTCCTCACCGCCTACGGTCAGACGGAAGCGGTGGTGGTCACGATGTGCCGGACCGACGACGACCCGGTGACCGTCTCGACCACGTCGGGCCGCGCCATCACCGGGATGGAGGTCCGGATCGGCGACCAGGGCGAGATCCTCGTACGCGGCGAGAACGTGATGCTCGGTTACCTCGACGACCCCGAATCGACCGCCAAGACCATCGATGCGGACGGCTGGTTGCACACCGGCGACGTCGGCACCCTGGACGACCGCGGTTACGTCGACATCACCGACCGCCTCAAGGACATGTACATCTCCGGCGGCTTCAACGTGTATCCCGCTGAGGTGGAGAACGCCCTTGCCCGACTCGACGGCATCGCGGAGTCTGCCGTCATCGGTGTTCCCGACGAGCGGATGGGCGAGGTCGGACGGGCCTACGTGGTCGCCAAGCCGGGCGTCACGCTCGCCGAGGACGACGTGGTCGCGTTCTGCAAGGAACGACTCGCCAATTTCAAGGTGCCCCGGTCGGTGCGCTTCGTCGACTCCCTCCCCCGGAATCCCTCCGGGAAGGTCATGAAAAACGTTCTGCGTGAGGAGAAGAAATGACGATTCCGGACGAGGGTGACGTCGTCACCTACGAGGTGCGTGACGGTGTCGCATTCGTGACGCTCAACCGCCCCGACTACCGCAACGCCCAGAACTCGGTGATGACGTACGCCCTCGACGCCGCGTTCGAGCGCGCGGTCGAGGACGACGACGTGAAGGTGATCGTCCTCGCCGGCAACGGAAAGCACTTCAGCGCCGGGCACGACATCGGCACCCCGGGCCGCGACCATCACGTGCACTACGACAACAAGGCCGTGATGTGGTGGGACCACGTCGACAAGCCGGGTGGCGACCAGCGGTTCGCCCGCGAGATGGAGGTCTATCTCGGGATGTGCCTTCGCTGGCGCGAGATCCCGAAGCCGACCATCGCGATGATCCAGGGCGCCTGCATCGCCGGCGGCCTGATGCTGGCGTGGGTGTGCGACCTCATCGTCGCGTCGGACGACGCGTTCTTCTCCGATCCGGTCGTACGTATGGGCATTCCGGGGGTCGAGTACTTCGCGCATCCGTGGATGCTCGGACCGCGGTTCGCGAAGGAAATCCTCTTCACCGGCGACCGGTTCACCGCGCAGCGCGCGTACGAGGTGGGCATGGTCAACCGTGTCGTGCCCCGCGAGGACCTGGAGCAGGAGACCCTCGCCATCGCCGGACGCATCGCCGCCATGCCCCGGTTCGGTCTCGCGCTCACCAAGAAGGCCGTCAACCAGTGCGAGGACCAGATGGGCATGCGGAACGGCATGGATTCCGTCTTCGGCCTCCACCACTTCGCGCACGCGCACAACGCCGAGATCGACACCGATCCGCTCGGCGGCATGGATGCCAAGTCGATGGCGGCCAGTGCACGCAACTCGAACGAAAGGGCGAAATAAGTGGATCTCGAGTTCGACGCCGCCACCGTCGCCTTCCGCGAGGAGGTCCGAACGTTCCTGCGCGACAACGTTCCCGCCGAGCCGCTGCCGTCGATGGACACCGCCGAGGGTTTCGAGGCGCACCGCGAGTGGGAACGCACCCTCGCCGACGCCCGGCTGTCGGTGGTGTCGTGGCCGGAGGAACTGGGCGGACGGGACGCGTCGCTGCTGGAATGGGTGGTGTTCGAGGAGGAGTACTACCGCTCGGGTGCGCCCGGACGCGTCAGTCAGAACGGCATCTTCCTGCTCGCCCCGACGCTGTTCGAGCACGCGAACGCCGAACAGTTGGCCCGGATCATGCCGCGGATGGCCCGCGCCGACGACATCTGGGCGCAGGCCTGGTCGGAGCCGGAGTCGGGTAGCGACCTCGCGTCGCTCCGGTCCACCGCCCGGCGCGTCGACGGTGGCTGGGTGCTGAACGGGCAGAAGACGTGGAGTTCGCGGGCGAGCTTCGCGGACTGGGGCTTCGGGCTGTTCCGGTCCGACCCGGACGCCCAGCGGCACAAGGGCATCACATACTTCATGTTCGACCTGCGCTCGACGGGTGTGACCGTGCGCCCGATCGATCAGCTGGACGGCGAGCCCGGTTTCGCCGAGATCTTCCTCGAGGACGTCTTCGTCCCGGACGACCCCGCGAACCCCGGCGAATCCGGAGTGATCGGCGGCGTGAACGAGGGCTGGCGCGTGGCGATGAGCACCGCGTCCAACGAACGCGGACTGTCGCTGCGCAGCCCGGGCCGCTTCCTCACGACCGTCGACCGGCTGGTCGAGTTGTTCCGGGACAGCGGACGCACCGACGACACGGCCCTGCGAAACAAGGTCGCCGACGCCTGGATCGGCGCCCGCGCCTACCAGCTGAACACGTTCGGCACCGTCACCCGACTGGCCGACGGCGGGCAACTGGGTGCCGAATCGTCGATCAACAAGGTGTTCTGGTCGGAGTGGGACATCGCCACCCACGAGACGGCACTCGAATTGCAGGGCGCCTCGGCGGAGCTCGCGGACAACTGGATGGACGGCTACCTGTTCTCCCTGTCCGGTCCGATCTACGCCGGCACCAACGAGATTCAGAAGAACGTGATCGCCGAGCGGCTGCTCGGCCTACCGAAGGCGGATCGATGAGATTCACACTCGACTCCTCCCATCAGGACTTCGCGTCCAGCATCGACGCCCTGCTGTCGAAGGCCGACATGCCGTCGGTGATCCGGTCGTGGAACACCGGCGACACGGACCCGGGCCTGAAGGTGTGGCAGCGTCTCGCCGAGACCGGCGTCAACGGACTGCTCATCGCGGACGAGCACGACGGCCTGGGCGCGGACGCCGTCGACCTCGTCGTGGCCGTCGAACAACTCGGACGTCATGCCGTTCCCGGGCCGGTGGCCGAAACCGTCGCGGTGGCGCCGGCCCTGCTCGCGCAGGTGGCCCCGGACCGGTTGGCGGCGTTGGCCTCCGGTTCCCTCGCCACGGTCGCCGCCGCCCCGCACGTGCCGTTCGCCGTCGATGCCGACTCGGCCGACCTGGTTCTGCTCGTCGACGGCGCGACGGTGAGCCTCGGACAGACCGGGGCGGCGCAGAACTCGGTGGATCAGTCGCGACGGCTGTTCCCTCTCACCGCGAGCGACACGCTGGGCGACGTCGACTTCGCGCCCGCGTTCGATCTCGGCGCCCTGGCCACCGCCGCCCAGCTGCAGGGACTCGGGCAGACCCTGCTCGACGTCACCACCGACTACGCCAAGCAGCGCAAGCAGTTCGGCAAGGTGATCGGGCAGTTCCAGGCCATCAAACACCACCTCGCCGAGGTCGCGGTCGGGCTGGAGATGTCGCGGCCGCTGCTGCACGGTGCGGCACTGTCGGTGCGGGACGGGTCCGTCGACAGTTCCCGGGACGTCTCGGCGGCGAAGGTCGCGTGCGGGGATGCCGCGTACCGGGCCGCGCGGGTGGCGCTTCAGGTGCACGGTGCCATCGGGTACACGCAGGAGCACGACCTCTCGTTGTGGCTCACCAAGGTCCGGGCGCTGGTCACGGCCTGGGGAACGCCGGCGTTCCACCGCGGTCGCGTCGTCGACTCGCTCGTGGAGGCGTCATGAGTTTCGACAACGAGGAGCGGGCCGCGCTCCGGTCGTCGGTCCGGGATCTGCTGGGTAAGCACTCCGACTCGGCCGCCGTCCGCCGGGCGATCACCACCGACCACGGTTACGACGACACGCTGTGGTCGAAGCTGTGCGAGCAGATCGGCGTCGCCGCGCTGGCCGTGCCGGAGAAGTACGACGGCGTCGGGGCGTCGCTGCTGGAAGTCCATGTGGTGCAGGAAGAGCTGGGCCGCACGCTGACGCCGTCGCCGATGCTGGGCAGCGCCGTGCTGGCCGCGCAGGCGCTGGTGCTGTCGGGGGACGACGACGCGTGTGCCCGACTGCTGCCCGGCATCGCGGCGGGCTCGGTGGCCGCGCTGTGCTGGGCAGACGCGGACGGCTGGTCCGGATTCGGGGTCACCGCGTCGGGCGAGACGCTGTCGGGGACGGCGTCGTACGTGCTCGGCGGTGACGTCGCGGACGTGCTGCTGGTTCTCACGTCCGAAGGCCTGTTCGAGGTGGACGCGGCGGCGGACGGCGTGACGCGTCGCCGCGTCCCGGCGATGGACCCGACGCGTCCGCTGTCGGAGGTGGTCTTCGACGGAGTCGCGGCGCGCAGGCTCGTTTCCCCCACCGACCTCGTCGAGCAGTTGCGCACGGTCGCGCTGATCGCATTGTCGGCGGAACAGGTGGGCGCGGCGTCCGCGGCGCTGGAGCAGACGGTCGAGTATGCGAAGTCGCGCAAGCAGTTCGGACGGGCCATCGGGTCGTTCCAGGCGCTCAAACATCGCATGGCCGACATGTACGCCCTCGTCGAGACGGCCCGGTCCATGTCGTACGCCGCGGCGCTGTCGGGGACGCACGAGGACGCCGTCATCGCGAAGGTGTACTGCTCGGAGGCGCTGCAGCACGTCGCGGCCGAGGCCATCCAGCTGCACGGCGGCATCGCGATCACGTGGGAACACGACGCGCAGCTGTACTTCAAACGTGCGCACGGGAGTGCACAGCTGTTCGGGCAGCCGCGGGAGTACCTGCCCGAGCTCGCTACCGCCGCCGGGCTGTAGGCGGCTTCGCCGCCCGTGCGTGGTTAACGAGTCTCTGCACTCGTCAAGCACTCACGGGCGCGGAGCGCCTGCCAGCGCCTCGAGGTAGCCGGCGACCCCGTCCTCGTCGTTGCTGGGCAGGACGTGGTCGGCCAGGGCGAGGACTTCCGGCAGCGCGTTGGACGGGCACAGCGCCGTACCTGCCCACCTCAGCATCGGGACGTCGTTGATGGCGTCCCCGGCGACGGCGACCTCCTCCGACGAGATCCCGTCGACCGCGCAGAGCTCGGCGAGCGCGCTCGCCTTGGACACACCGGACGCCGCCATCTCGACGTACGGCGCGCCGGAATGCGTCAGCTCGACGCCGTCGACACCCGCCGCCACCGCCGCCCGGTAGAGCTCCGAGCTGGGTACCTCCGGGTGCCGCGCGACGATCTTCACCATCGGCTCGTCGATGTCGGGCAGCAGCTCCGACAGCGTCATCTCGTGCGGGTGCCGGTGATGGTCGGCGAACTCGCACAACGCCGCGTACGCCGGTTCGGCGACGAAGCGTGTCGGGCCGATGTTCGCGAACACGACACCGGGCATCAGCGTCCGCACCCGGTCCATCGCCGCCGCGGCCGACGCCATCGCGATGGTCGTCGTCGTCGTGATCACCGGGGTTCCGTCGGCCAGATCGAGGACCACCGCCCCGTTCGCGCAGATCGCCTTGCCGCGGAATCCGCACGACTGCGCAAGCTCGTGCACCGAATGCCTGGCGCGGGCCGTCGCCCACACCACCTCGACCCCCGACTGTCGCGCGCCCTCCATGGCCTGCGCGGTGCGCGGGGAAATCGTGCGGTCCGATCGCAGCAGGGTGCCGTCGAGGTCCGTCGCCAACAGCCGAATTTGCGTCACCTCCGCATGATGCCAGGCAGCGCATGTACCCCTCACGACGCCACCACAGTCGATAGCCTGGACAGCATGAGTCCTCGAGTACCCAGCATCGTGCTGAATTCCGGAACCATCCTCCCGCAGCTCGGCCTGGGAGTCTGGCAGGCGGACAACGACGAGACCGAACACGCCGTCGGGTTCGCCCTGGACGAGGCGGGCTACCGGCACATCGACACCGCCTCCGCCTACGGCAACGAGGAAGGTGTGGGCCGCGGCATCGCGAACTCGGGAGTCGCCCGCGAAGACATCTTTCTCACCACCAAATTGTGGAACGCGGACCAGGGCTACGAGCCGGCGTTGAAAGCGTTCGATGCCAGCCTCGGACGTCTCGGCGTCGATTACGTCGACCTGTACCTGATCCATTGGCCGCTGCAGGACGACGACCGCATCCTCCGCACGTGGGATGCGCTGGAGAAGATCGCCGAGTCCGGTCGTGCCAAGGCGATCGGTGTGTGCAATTTCGAACCGCGTCACCTGCAGTTGCTGATCGACCGCGGCGGCGTCGTACCGGCGGTCGATCAGGTGGAGTTGCATCCGCATCTCGCCCAGCAGGAGATCCGGAGGTTCGCCGTCGACCACGGCATCGCCGTCGAATCATGGAGCCCGCTCGGCGGCACCAGCAACTCGGGGTGGGGTGACGACTCGAAGCCGAACACGCTGCTCACGGATCCGATCATCACCCGCATCGGCGACCGGCACAGCAAGAGCGCGGCGCAGGTGCTGATCCGCTGGCATCTGCAGAGCGGGCTGATCGTCATTCCCAAGTCGGTCCACGAGTCGCGGATCCGCGAGAACATCGACGTGTTCGATTTCGAGCTCAGCGAGCAGGACCTCAGCGAGATCGAGACGATGGACGACGGCACCCGTGTCGGAGCCCACCCGAATGAGTTGAACATCGGCGCACCGGAGTAGGCCCTCCGGGCCCGTGCGCCTTTTTGGCTGCTCCAGCTACCAAAAAGTCGCACGGGCGCGAAGCGCCTAGAGCTTCACCGGCATCTCCTCGAGCCCGGACACGAAGTTGGCGGGGCGACGCCGCAGTGGGCCGTCGTCGACGAGCACCATGTCCGGCAGCCGCGACAACAGTTGCTCGAACATGATCTTCGCTTCGAGCCGGGCGAGTTGGTTGCCGAGGCAGAAGTGGGTGCCGAAACCGAACGCGACGTGCGGGTTCGGCGACCGTTCGATATCGAACACCTCGGGATTGTGAAACACCGCCTCGTCGAAGTTGGCGGATTCGAAGAGCAGCATCATCTTCTCGCCCTCGCGCAGGGCGGTTCCGAAGAATTCGACGTCGCGGGTGAGGGTGCGGCACATGTTCTTGATCGGCGACGACCAGCGCAGCATCTCCTCGACTGCCGCCGGGATGCCGTCTGGGTCGTTCACGAGCCGCTGTTGCTGGTCGGGGTGACGCATCAGCTGTTCCATGCCACCGCTGAGGACGTGCCGGGTGGTCTCGTCGCCGCCGATCAGGATCAGCAGGGTTTCGCCGACGATGTCCGGGTCGCTGAGCCGGTGCCCGTCGATCTCGCTGTGGACGAGGATGCTGGTGAGGTCGTCCGTCGGATTCTGCCGCCGCTGCTCGATGGTGCGGAGCGTGAATTCGTTGAATGCCAGGTAGGCATTCGCCTGTGCCTGAAGTTCCTCCGGGGTGGCGTTGCTGCCGAGCGCGTTCATGAGGTCGTCGGACCACTGCAGGAACGTGTCGCGTTCCTCGGGTCGCACCCCGAGCATGTCGCCGACGACCGCCATGGGGAGCGGCGCGGCCAGATCGCGCACGAAGTCCACTTCGTCCTTGTCGCAGGCGGCGTCGATGAGGTGATCGCAGATCTCGCGGATTCGGCCGATCTTCGCTTCCACCTGTTTCCGGGTGAAGCCGGCGTTGACGAGTCGGCGATGCTGCAGGTGCTGTGGGTCGTCCATGTCGATCATCTGCGGCAGCGGGCCCACCCCGGGCCGGATTCCGCCCGCGTTCGAGAACAACTCGGGGTCGCGTTCGGCCGCCAGGACGGCCTCGTACGACGCGGCGCCGAGAATCCCGTCCGCGCGATACACCGGTTCGTGGGCGCGCATCCACGCGTAGGCCTGCCGCGGGTCGCCGAGCTCGCCCGAGTAGAACCGCCCGTCGATCAGATCGAACTCCGGCCTGTCCGTCATCGAGGTACTCCTCAGCATTGAATCCCGCCGTTCGTGCCCTGATAATAGAACGTGTTCTCGCTATGACGCAGTGGTATAGCGACAGTTTTCGCAGATCCTCGACTCGGGAATTGGCACGAGTTCTACTAACTGGAGGTGTACGTGGTTACCAACGACGGCAGCAGCGGGCTCGCGAAGACGTCCGTGCTCGTCACCGGCGGCGGCAGTGGCATCGGATTGGGCATAGCCACCGCCCTGGCGGCCGAGGGCGTCCACGTCACGATCTGTGGTCGCAACGAGGAGAAGCTGGCACGCGCAGCGGAGCAGATCACCGCCGACGATCCCGCGGGGACGGTCGACACGGTCACCGCCGACGTCACGAACGAGGACGACGTCATCCGCGCGGTCGCCGAGGCGGGCGAGCGCACCGGGCTGCTCGACGGCGTCGTCACGTGCGCAGGCGGGAACGAATCGGTGGGACCCGTGACCCAACTCGACGTCGATGCGTGGCGGCGGACCGTGGACCTGAACGTCACCGGCACCATGCTGACGATCAAGCATTCCGCCCGGGCGCTCGTCGCCGGTGGCGGCGGTTCCATCGTCACCATCTCCTCGATCGCGAGCAGCAATACGCACCGCTGGTTCGGCGCATACGGTCCGTCCAAGGCGGGAGTCGACAACCTGACGCAACTCGCCGCCGACGAACTCGGGGCCAGCAACGTCCGCGTCAACTGCATCCGCCCCGGCCTGACCCGCACCGACCTCGTCGCGCTCATCACCGACGGCGGACCCGTCCTGGACGACTACCTGGCCAACACCCCGATCGCACGGGTCGGCGAGGTCACCGACATCGCCGCGCTGGCGAAATTCCTCCTCGGCCCCGACTCCACCTGGATCACGGGTCAGATCATCAACGTCGACGGCGGCCAGATGTTGCGTCGCGGACCCGACTTCGGGTCGATGTTCGAGCCCATGTTCGGCACCGACGGTCTGCGCGGGGTGGTCGCGCCGTGACGTCGCATCAGGTTCTCGGCAAGCAGGTCGACATGCCCGTGGAGATCCGGGCCGCGTCGGCGTTCATGGCGATGCATTCGGTGCCGACCGTCGCCGCCCAGTCGCTGATCGACTACAGCGGACTGGAGATCCTGCAGTTCCGGCCGGGACGCGGAGTGTGCGTTCTCGTGTTCGTCGACTACGTAGACGGCGACCTCGGCCCGTACAACGAATTCGGGGTGGCGTTCCTCGTCCGCGACCACCGTTCCGACGGTGCCTCGGTCCCGAAGGACCTGAAGGCGCTGGCCCGGGGCAGGGCGGGTGCTCTGATTCATCAGCTGCCGGTCGACGGCGACTTCACCCTGGCCGCCGGCCGCGGTATCTGGGGTTTCCCGAAGGTCCTGGCCGATTTCGACGTCGACCACACCGGTTCCGTCAAGCGCGGTTCGGTGAGTCAGGGCGGTCGGCTGATCGCCCAGTTGAGCGTCAAGCCGGGAATCCCGGTGCCGGGCTCGGGGGCCGGCACGTCGCTCGCCGCCTATTCGCACCTCGACGGACTCACCCGGTTCACCACCTGGGACATGAGCCCGACCGGGGTTCGCTCCCGGCCCGGAGGCGCGGAGCTGAAACTGGGCAGCCACCCGATCGCCGACGAACTGCGGTCGCTGGGACTTCCGAAACGTGCTCTCGTCACGTCCTCGATCCCCGAGTTGAAGATGACGTTCGGGGACGCGCAGCCCGTCTGACCGCACGTGAGTGGCGAAGTGTGCGCGGGCACGCTTTGCCACTCACGTGGGGTGGGGTTGCGCCGATTACCGAACTGGGGTCCAATACCGGCTACAGTTCTGGACGCTTGACCGATTCGTGGCACCCCCGGGGGGGGACGGCCGCCGGAAGGACGATCGGTAGTGCAGATCAGACGACGCAGCGTGCTCGCGGGGGCGGCGCTGACTCCGGCGCTCGCCGCGCTCGGTTCCGGGACGGCGGCCGCAGATCCCGGCACCGACGGTTCGGATGAATTCCTCGTCGGTGTCGGCATTTCCGACGCCACCGGACCGGTCGCCGACGTCGGGATGATGGGGTACTCCAGTTTCGAGCAGCGCGCCGAGGGACTGCATCAGCGAACCCGTGCGCGGGCGTTCGTGTTCGCCGAGCCCGGCCGGCAGCGTGTGGTCTACGTCTGCGTCGACGTCTGCATGATCTTCCAGTCCGTGCACGACGCGGTGCTGGCCCGGCTCGCGGAACTCCACGGCGACCTGTACACCGAGCGGAACGTCATGCTCACGGCGGTGCACTCCCACGCGGCGTGCGGCGGCGCCTCCCACGACTACGCCTACAACCTCGCCGTGCTCGGCCACAATCGTCAGGTGTTCGACGCCGAGGTCGGCGGCATCGTCGAGGCGATCACCGCCGCGCACGATTCCCTCGCTCCCGGTTCGGTGTCGTACGGCCGCAGCGAACTCACCGATGCCAGCGTCAACCGTTCGCGGATCGCGTTCGACCGCAACCCCGCCGAGGACAGGGACTACTACCCCCTGGGCATCGACACGTCGATGCGGGTCCTGCGAATCACCCAGGGCGGCAGAGACGTCGGGGCGATCAACTGGTTCCCCACCCACGGCGCCTCGCTCACCGACACGAACCATCTGATCTCCGGCGACAACAAGGGTGCGGCCGCCTACTTCTGGGAGCACGACCACGAGGGTGTCCGTTACCTCGACGATCGGAAGCCGCACTTCGTCGCCGCGTTCCCGCAGACGAACACCGGCGACATGTCCCCCAACCTCGACCTCCGGCCCGGCCACGGTCCCACCGACGACGAGTTCGAGAACACCCGCATCATCGGGCAGCGGCAGGTCGAGGCCGCCCGGACGGCGTGGGAGTCGGCGTCGGAGTCCCTCACCGGCGGCATGGACAGCCGAATCATGTACCTCGACATGGCGAATCAGGAGGTCGGCGGCGAATACACCCCTGACGGCCGCACCTACCGGACGTCCCCCGCGTGTGTCGGTGCCGCCATGAGCGCGGGCAGCACCGAGGACGGTCCGGCCATCCCGATCTTCCCGGAGGGCACCACCAACCCGCTCGTCGACGCACTCGGCGGGATGGACGCGCCGATCCCGCAGTGGCTGCAGGACGCGCAGGCCCCGAAACTCGTGCTGGTGGCCGTCGGTCTGCTGCCACCCGACGGGTGGGTTCCGCACGTGCTGAAGATTCAGATCATCCGCATCGGCGGCGTGTATGTCGTGGGCGGCCCAGCGGAATTCACGATCGTATCCGGGCTGCGGATCCGCCGCACCGTCGCCGACAGACTCGGGGTGCCCCTGGAGAACGTGATCTTCCAGGGTTACGCCAACTCGTACGCGAGTTACTGCACCACCCCGCAGGAGTACGACGCGCAGCAGTACGAGGGCGGCTCGACCCTCTTCGGCCGGTACACGCTGCCCGCGTACCAGCAGGGGTTCGCGGCACTGGCCGACGCTCTGCGCACCGGCCGCGACGTTCCCCGCGGCCCGGCACCCCGCGACCTGTCGCAGTTCCAGCCCTACCTCGGTCCGGGCATCGACCGCGACGAACCGCCCGCAAGCCGCGTCTTCGGCGACGTGCTGACCCAGCCCGCCGCGAAAGTGTCGGCGGGCGAACAGATCGCGGTCGAGTTCGTCACCGGCCACCCCCGGAACGATGCGCGCCGACGTGGCACGTTCCTCGAGATCCAGCGCCGGGTCGGCGACGGCTGGGTGCGTCACGCCGACGACGGCGACTGGTCGACCAAGTACCGCTGGACGCGCACCGGGCCGAACCAGTCGCTCGCGCGCATCACGTGGGACGTCCCGGACGGTACCCCCGCCGGTCGCTATCGTGTGCAGCACTTCGGCAACAGCCGCGACGCGGCAGGCGCGATCACCGCATTCACCGGGACGTCGAACGACTTCGAGGTCGGATAACCGCCTATCGGGTTTCGTCCGTCAGGTCGAGGGACGATGCGACGTCGAGGAAGTGCCGGATCGCCGGGACCTGTTGTCTGTCGGCGCGATACGCGACCGAGACGGTCGAGGCCGCCTGCGGATCGGAGAGCGCAACGTACCGCAGGTCCGGTAGGTGCAGGGCCCTGAGGCTTGCGGGGACGATGGTGACGCCGGTGTTCGCGGCGACCAACCCGAGGAGAGTCGGAAACTGCAGCGCCTCCTGGGCGGCCTCCAACCGGAAGCCCGCGTGGTGGCACAGGGCGGCGATGTGGTCGTAGAGTCGCGAAACCTGGCCTCGCGGAAAGGTGAGGAACCGTTCGTCGCGCAATTCGACGAGCCGCACCGACGTCCGGTTCGCGAAGGGATGCGACGAGTGCATCGCGACCAGCAGCGGCTCGCGGGTCAGCGGGCGCACCACGATGCCCTCCGCACGGTCGACCTCACGCACCAGTCCGATGTCGAGAATTCCGTCGGCGATCCCGGACAGCTGACGGTCGGTCGTCGACTCGGACAGTTCGACCTGGACACCGGGCCATGCCTTCTGCAGGGCGAGCACCGTGGCGGGGACGATCCTCAGCGCCGCGGAACTGACGAAGCCGATGCGCAGCAGCCCGACCTCACCGTGCGCGACCTGCTCCACTGCCGCCAGCGCGTGATCGGCTTCCGCGAGGACGCGTCGGCCCTCGTCCAGGAGCACCCGGCCCGCGTCGGTCAGCTCGACGCGTCGCGTGGTTCTCTCGAACAGGGTGGTTCGCAGTTCCTTCTCGAACTTGCTGATCTGCTGACTCAGTGCCGGCTGCGCGATGTGCAGGCGTTCCGCAGCGCGCCTGAAGTTCATCTCCTCGGCCACCGTGACGAAGTATCGAAGCTGCCGCAGTTCCACGCGATTGATACTTGCAACTTATCAGTCGGTTGACAATAGGTACTTCTGCACGGTGTGTGCCCGGCCTAGCGTTGAAGGCACCGAACTACCATGCCTTCGAGGAGTCAGCAGTGGAGCACCACGTCACCGCGCCGGACACGGACAACTTTCTACGCCACCTGATCGGCGGTGAATGGGTGGACGGCGACGGTCCGGTCACCACGACGACGAACCCGGCCGACGAGACCGCGGTCGCCGAATACCATCCCGCCGACACCCGGCTCCTCGACACAGCGGTGACCGCGGCAGTGTCGGCACGGCGGGAGTGGGACGACCGCGGGATCATCGCCCGCGGACTGGTCCTTCGCCGGGCCGCCGAGATCCTGGCCGAACGTGCGGACGCGATCGCGGAGCTGATGACCCGGGAGCAGGGCAAGACCCTCCCCGAGTCGCGCGCCGAAGTCGGGGCCACCGTCGAGACCCTCTACTACCACGCAGCGCAGGCCAGGAACGCCGACGGCGCCACCTACCCTTCGTCCCATCCCGACGAGGTGATTCGGACGGTCCGGCGCCCGCTCGGCGTCGTCGCCGCCATCACCCCGTGGAACTTCCCGCTCCAGATCCCGGCCTGGAAGCTGGCGCCTGCACTGCTCTGGGGCAATACCGTCGTCTGGAAACCCGCCAGCGACACGGTTGCGGTCGCCGCGGCCTTTGCCGAAGTCCTTGCCACAGCGGGTGTCCCGGCAGGTGTCCTCAACATGGTCCTGGGACCGGGCCCGATCGGCGCCGAACTGGTTGCCCGGGAAGAGATCTCCGGAGTCACCTTCACCGGGTCGGTACCGGTGGGCAGGTCGATCCAGGCTGCCGCCGTCCCCCGCGGCGCCAAGGTCCAGATGGAACTCGGCGGGCACAATGCGGCAATAGTGCTCCCCGACGTCGATCCGCACGACGCAGCAGCCGTGCTGATCGCCGGTGCCATGGGAAGCACCGGTCAGAAATGTACGGCGACGCGAAGGATCATCGCGGTCGGCAACGCCTACGACGCACTCGTTCCCGAACTCGTCGCCCGCGTCGAGGAACTGGTGGTCGGCGACGGACTGGCACCCGAGTCGCAGATCGGCCCGCTCGTCTCGTCCCGCGCGGCGAAGGAGGTAACGGCCGCGGTCGACCAGGCGCTGTCCGAGGGCGCCGAATTGCTGGCGCGCGCACCACTCCCCACGTCGGGTGCCGCCTTCGTCGCCCCCACTCTGCTCGCCGGCACCACCGAATTGACCATCTGCCGAGAGGAGGTGTTCGGACCGGTGACCACGATTTTGCGCGCGGAAGACCTCGACGAGGCCATCGCCATGGCGAACGCGACACCCTTCGGCCTCACCGCCGCAGTGTTCACGTGTGACGAGCGCGCCGTTCGACGCTGCATTCGTGACCTCGAAGCGGGACTGATCAAAGTCAACGCCCCCAACACCGGGTCCGAACTCCATGCTCCCTTCGGCGGACTCAAGGACTCCTCCTTCCCTGCTCCCCGTGAGCAGAATGCGGCAACCAGTGCCGAGTTCTTCACCTGGAGCAAGATCGCCTACGCCCGCACCGGAACGCCGAGGAGTGACGCATGAGGCCGACCGATACCCTCCGCCGGACACAGACCCTGGCGCGATCGCCCGAGCAGGTCCTGGACCCGGCCGACATGGGAGCGGCACGCTACACCCGGCACAGCTTCGCCCGGTCCTTCCTCCGAACGGCGGCCGCGCAGAACTGGCGGGTGGAACGCGAGCGCTGGGACGTCGATGATGCCGGCCGCGGCGAGATCGTGTACCGCGTCGTCATCGGTTCACACGAGGTGCGATTCGTCGTGTTCTCGACGACCCTCATCGAGAGCGATCGAACCGATCGTGTCATCGCCAAGGCCTGGGACGTCACCGGAGCCCTGATCGAGGGACCGCTGACCGAGAGCCGAGCGAACGCATTGCGCTCGCAGGTACCGCGTCAGGAAGAAGGCCGGGCAGACGACGGCACTCTCATCTGGACGCGGGCAAACCGCAGTGCCCGATTCTTCGACTACGTCGTCGACCGCCTCTCCGAGGGCACTCAACCGGACATCACGACCATGGGCGATGCCGCCTACATTCTGCGGAGTACCGCGTTCTACAGCAACGGAAAGTTCGGGCTCGCAGATTTCGATCGGCTCGATGCCGGCCATCCCCTGCGTCTCCCCTACCGGGCACACATGCTGACCGCCTGGCTGTTGCGCGAGCTCAGTTACGACCTCGTCGAGCACTGTGCCCGCGCCCGAAACCCTCTGTCGGTGCGGCTGTCCGGAGACTGGCGACGCTACCTCGGGCTGGGCAACGCCACGGGTCTCGGCATGGTGCCCTACGTGATCAACCACCCGCACGTGCTCGACGCCTGGTGCGCCACGCGCGAGCTCCCACTCGCGCACGCCCTGGCACAGGCGACCACACCCGACGATCGGCGCATCCACACTGCCGGTGACCTGCTCGAGCGAGCCACCCACTACTTCCGCGAACGCGCAGACCTGGCGACTGAGCCCTTCGTCCCGTGCGGCGAACTCTCGTCCCAGCTCGAACCACTCCGGGCCATGCTGGCCGAGTACATCGACAGCGGGACGATCGGCGGCGAAGCAACGACCCATGCGTGGCGGGAACTCCACGGGCAGGCGGCGACATTCGGCCCCGAGGCCCGCAGTGTGATGGACAGCGTGATCGTCGAGGTACATCCTCAACTCGACGCCGAGGTCGAGGAGTTGCTGTGCTGCGATCAACGGCAGGACGTCGATCCCGCGCAGACCTGCGCCCAGTTGCGTTCCGTCCTGCGAGAACGCTACGCGTGGGTGCGGCGCTTCGACTTCGACAATCCCGACGAGCTGACCCACTTCTGGTTCTCCTCGGAGAACAACGAAGAGCCGCGTCGCGGACGCAGAGGTATCGATCCCGGCGAGAACGTCGAGCATCCGATCGACATCGCCCGGTCCGTCGCCGCTCTGGACCGCGATCTCGCGTCGACGCATGACGAAACGCCGGTCGCCGCCTTTCTCGTCGAGCACCCGTGGCACCGCGGAATCGTCGCCCGCGTCCAGACACTCGCCGACGTCCCGTATTCGGAGGCACACGACAACCTGCTCGCCGAAAAGTTCCTTCCCCTGAATCTGCAGCGATTCCAGCTGGCGATGTACGGAATGGACAACTACAGCCCGCAATCGACCGACTGGCTCCGCGTGACCCTCTACTCGGGAGCCCCACGGGCCGACGACGTCGCCGCCGGAGTCGACGACGACTGGATCTTCACCCGCAAGCCGCGAAAGGATTCCTAGTGCACACGCTCACTCACTCCGACCTGCTGGTGGTGGACGGTCTTCAGATCAACAACTGGGATCGGAAGGTCCTCGAGGAACTCCGAGCCGGTGGTGTCACAGGTGTGAACGCCACCTGCGCGGTCTGGGACGGGCCGACCGACACTCTCGGCGCCGTCGCGCAGTGGTATCAACTCGCCGCCGACAACAACGACATCGTCACCCTCGCGGAGACGTCCGAAGACATTCGCACTGCGAAGCGGGACAACCGGATCGCCGTACTCCTCGGGTTCCAGAACTCCTCGCCGTTCGGGGACGACTACCGGATGGTGGAGATCTTCCATCGATTGGGCGTTCGTGTCGCGCAACTCACCTACAACATTCAGAACCTGGCGGGCGGCGCCTGCTACGACGAGCACGACTCGGGACTCACCGCGTTCGGGCGAATACTGATCGGCGAAATGAATCGCGTGGGGATGCTCGTCGACCTCTCGCACGTCGGAAACCGTACCTGCCTGGATGCGATCGACGCATCCGAAAGGCCCGTCGCGATCACCCATTCGAACCCGACGTGGTTCGTCGACAGCCCCCGCAACAAGCCGGACGAGGTCATCGATGCGCTGGCGGCCCGTGGCGGCGTGATCGGATGTTGCCTCTACCCCAACGTTCTCGGCGGGGAAACCACCTCCAGCTCCGACTTCGCGGTCATGGTCGCGCGACTCGTCGACCAGATCGGACCCGACCACGTCGCGATCGGGAGTGACTGCACCAGAAACTGGTCGGAGGACTACGTCGCGTGGTTGCGCAACGGTCGCTGGCGCCCGCCCAGCCAGAATCCGGTCGAACCCGAGTGGCCCATGTGGCCGAACTGGTTTTCCGGCCCGTCCGACTTCCCGGTTCTCACCGAGTGCCTGCACGATGTCGGACTCGACGACGAGACCATCGCGAAGATTCTCGGCGAGAACTGGTTGCGGCTCTTCGACGACGTCTTTCCCGGCCTGCACGAGACACAGGAACGCCGATGACCGACATGCTCACTCATACGTCCGAGCGCGACACACTCCCCACCACGAACAACCGAATCAGGTTGGCGGTACGTGAGGTTCGCGAGACCGCTTTCCGCGCCCTGTACGCGGCCGGTGTCAGTTCGGGCGAGGCAGGCGCCGCGGCCGACATAGTGACGGCGATGCAACTCCACGCGCGTACCGGGATCGACACTCTCCTGGACACGCTGGACCGGCTCGATCCGTCGAGCGATCCCACCGGTGCGACGCTGTCGAAAAGCTCCGCTGTCGACATCGTCGACCACTCGCCCCGGAGCGGCCTGCTGTCGGGACCCCTGGCGGTCGACCTCGCGCTGTCGCAAGCACGACCGGTCCTGCTGTCAGAGATCGACGACCACGAGGCCGCCGACTGGTACGCCCTCCGCGCCGCCTCCCGGTCCGGCACGACACTGTGGCTGGTCGCTCTCGATGACCACGAGCGGCGCGCGACGGTCGTGACAGCCGCCGGCGACATGTACCGCGACGTCGCCGTCACGTTCGAATGCGGCGCAGAATCCAACAGAGGCACGCTCGTCTGGACGGCACCATTCGCCGCGAACTCGTCCCGTCCCGTCCACACCGCCGCCGAACGGGAGACGCGATACCGCCACGCCGTCTCCTACGGCGTCTTCGTCGACACCGCGACGTGGTCGCGGGCGTACGCACTCGGCAGGCGATTCCTCGTTCCGGAGGCCCAGCATGACTGACCAGCGTGAGCTCGTCGCTCATCCGCACGGGATCGAACGACCGTACTCGAGAGCCGCCGTGTTCGCCGGCACCATCTGGGCGTGCGGGCAGATCCCCACCACCGCGGACGGACAGACCCCGGCCGCGATCGGAGAGCAGGTCAAGGTCGCACTGGACAATCTGGAAGCTACGCTCCTGGCTTCGGGTGGCGGCCTGCACACGCTCCTGAAGACCACGGTGTACCTGGCCGATCTCTCGGAGTTCGACGAATACAACACCGCGTATCTCGATCGACTGGAAGGGATTCCGCTACCGCCACGAACGACCGTGGAGGTCGCGCGCTTCCGCGGCAGCAAGAGAATCGAAATCGACGCGGTCGCAGCCGTCGACCACCGAATTGATAAGCACGGAGCATGAATTGGTAGGAGATTGGTAATTCCGCGCCGCTGATTCACTTCCTAATGTGGCAGCAACCACATCACGTGGGGACCGACCCTCAAGCCCACACCCCCGATGGGATTCCTCAGATGAACCTCGACACCACCGTCACCGCCCGATCGGGCGTCACACTGGACAGCGCCAGGCTCAACGGCTTTCACGCCAAACTCGCCCTCTTCTCCTCGGGCGGACCCTTTCTCGACGGCTACATCCTCAGCATCATCGGCATCGCGATGGTTCAGATCCAGGCGCAATGGGACATGAGCGCGCTGTGGGCCGGCCTCATCGGGTCATCGGCTCTCATCGGCGTCTTCCTCGGTGGCGCCGTGTTCGGCGCAGTGACCGATCGGATCGGCCGAAAGTTGATGTACACCATCGACCTGATCGTGATCATCGTCTGCTCGGTGCTGCAATTCTTCGCGGCGGACGAAATGCAACTGTTCATTCTGCGTTTGATCATCGGCATCGCAGTCGGCGCCGACTACCCCATCGCCACCGCCCTGGTGACGGAGTTCGCACCGAAGGCCTGGCGCGCCAAACTCGTCGGCGGCCTGAATGCCATGTGGTTCGTAGGCGCTACCACCGCCGCTTTCGTGGGCTACCTTCTGCTCGACCATCCCGACGGATGGAAATGGATGCTGCTGTCCTCGGCAGTCCCCGCCACCCTGATCGTGATCGCGCGGACGAGCATCCCCGAGTCGCCACGCTGGCTTCTGAGCAAGGGACGTTCCGCGGAGGCACTGACGGTGCTGCGAAAGACGATCGGAAACGATGCGACCCTGGACGATCTGCCCGACGAGGAAGGGACCACCTCGATCCGCGGACTGATGCGCGGAGGGTACCTGCAGCGGGTCGTCTTCATCTCGATCTTCTGGACGTGCACGATCGTGACCCTGTTCGCCATCTACGCATTCGGGCCGCAGATCCTCGAACTCTTCAACCTCGGTTCCGGAAATCTGGCCCACATCGGCTACGGGCTCATCAACCTGTTCTTCCTCATCGGCAACATCGTCGCACTGCTGCTCGTCGATCGACTCGGTCGCCGGCCGATCCTGATCTGGGGGTTCGTACTCTCCGGTCTCGGATTGCTGTTCCTCGCGATCAAGCCGGACGCAGGCCTGTGGGTGATCGCGTTCGCGTTCGCCATCTACGCGCTCTTCAACGGCGGACCCTCTATCCTCGAATGGATCTACCCCAACGAACTGTTCCCCACCGAGGTGCGGGCCACTGCGGTCGGCCTCTGCACGGGCATCAGCCGGATCGGCGCGGCGATCGGCACCTTCGCCACCCCGTGGGCGCTGTCCAATCTCGGACTCTCCGCAACGATGTACATCGCCGCGGGCATTGCCGGGGTGGGAGCCCTCGTCAGCTTCCTCATGGCCCCCGAGACCCGGGGAACGGACCTGAGCGACGCCGCCTCACTGCGCTGAGCGCTCTCGATCACTGCGCTGAGCGCTCCTGATCACTGCGCTGAGCGCTCCTGATCACGCCGCTGCTGCCGGGCGACAGTCCCCGGCGGCAGCGGCGTCACCATGTCCGGTGCGCATCGGCCACCGCGAATGGTGCGCCCGATCACACGCGGTGACGCGGTGTCTCGCCCACCACATCTGCGTTGCACCCCAACACATTTCACGTTCATCCGTCACACCACCGACCGTGCGATGAAACTACCCGGCAATACTTCGGGACGACAGTGGAGGCATGAACGATGCCGAGAGGGAACCCGGAGTTCATGTCAACGCGTGCGAGGCGTGCGGTCGGCTTCCGCACCCCCGTCGCGTCCGCCTGGCGCTCGCGAAACTGTGCGCCGTCTTTCCCGTCGAACTAGCGCTCCATGCCTTGGTCGTTCATTTCCACGCCTCCTATCTGATGACCGTCACGGTCCTGACCGTCAGCACCACGGTGCTCGTGATCTGGGTGGTGGAGCCGTCGGCGATGAGACTGCTCGGCGGCTGGCTGCACGGTCCGCCCGACGGCAAGCACGGCCCTCTCCCGACCGGGCAGTCGCTCTGGCGCATCCGTGTCCGGGTGAGCGACCAACCGGGACAGCTCGAATCGCTGGCCCACAACCTCGCGAAGCTGGACGCGAACATCCTGACCGTGCACGTCCATCACCTGGACGGCGGTTCGCTCGACGAGTTGATCGTCGGCGCGTGCCGCGAGACGTCGCCGGACGCGCTCGCGCATGCCGTCCGAGCCGGAGGCGGGAGCAGTGTGGGCATCTGGCCGGCGTCGGCGCTCGCGCTGATCGACGGCCAGACCAAGGCACTGACGTTGGCGTCGCGGGTAGCCGCCGATCCCTCCGAACTGCCCCTGTCGATCGCGGAACTCCTCGGCGCCCAGTACGTCGATTCGCGCGTGAGCGACCATCCGACCACGGCGGCGTCCGTTGCGATCCCGTCGGGTGAGGGTGAGCCGCTCGTCTTCGTGCGGCCGGCGGACGAGCCTTTCACACCGGCCGAGATCGCCCGCGCTCGTCGCCTCAGCGAACTGGCGCAGCGAACCCGCGCGACCACGAACTCGGGGGGACTCGCCGGGCCTGCCACGTGATCTTGCGGACATCCCGGACGACGGCCACGGTGCGAGAGACACTACGACGGTGATGTTCGCCCGCACTTCGACTGTCCTGACGATCGGCGTCGCCACGCTCGGCCTCCTGGCCACCACCGCCGGTGCGGCGCCGACGTATGCCGTGACCGCCACCGTTCCCGTCGGGCAGACGCCGATGCAGGTGGCGGTCGCACCCAACGGCGCCGTCACGTACGCCACGAACTCCGGGGCCAACAGCGTCTCCGTCATCGACACCGCCACGAACGCCGTCACCGCCACCGTCCCGGTGGGCGGCGGACCCACCGGGATCGCCGTCGCCCCGAACGGTGCGAGGGCGTTCGTCGTGAATACCGCCGACCGGACCGTGTCCGTGATCGACACCGCCACCAACACCGTGGCGGCCACGATTCCGGTAGGCGAATTCGCCTTGGCGGTCGCGGTATCCGCAGACGGGGCCCACGCCTACGTCACCAACGGCGTCGAGAGCACTGTCTCCGTCATCGACACCGCCACGAACACGGTGACGGCCACGGTCCCGGTCGGCGCCTTCCCCATCCAGCTCGCGACCAACGGCACACACGTGTATGTCACCAACTCCTCCGACAACACGGTGACCGTGATCGACACGGCCACGACGACCGTCGTCGACACGATTCCCGTCGCCTCCCACCCCAGTGCGGTGACGGCCACCGACGACCAGGCCTACGTGCGGAGCGGCGCGGAGATGTCGGTGATCGACGTGGCCACCAACACGGTGACCGCCACGTTCGGCGTCGACGGGACGATGGGCGGCGCCGCGGTGACCGGGGACGGGAACACGCTGTACGTCGTCGACTCCGAGGGTGGGGCCGTCACGGTCTTCGATCCGGGTACCAACGCCGAGGTGACGTCGCTCGCCGTCGGCGGCAGCGCCGGTGACGTCGCGGTCTCCGCCGACGGCGCGAGGGCCTACGCCACCAGTCAGAACGATGACACGATCGCCACCATCACGCGCGCACCGGGCGACGCGACGCTGCCGCGCTGACGCTAGACCGACACCACCGCCGGATCCTCCTCCACCGGCTGATCTTTCGACCGCCGGTCGAGTGCGGTGGCGAGGACGAGAACGCCGAGCGCACCCACGGTCAGCGCCGCACCCATCCAGATCGGGGACGTGAAGCCGAGTCCCGCGGCGATGGTGATGCCGCCGAGCCATGCCCCGAGTGCGTTGCCCACATTGAAGGCGGCGATGTTCGCGCCGGACGCCATGGTCGGCGCCTGCGCCGCGTAGTTCATGATCCGCATCTGCAGTCCGGGGACGGTCGCGAAACCGAAGAGGCCCATGAAGAACAGGGCCGCGATGGTCATCGGCTTGCTCCCCGCGGTGAGGGCGAACACGACGAGCACGACGGTGAGCACGGCGAGGATCGTGATCAACGTGCGGGTGAGTGCCTTGTCGGCGGCACGACCGCCGAGGACGTTGCCCACGAACAGACCGCCACCGAACAGCACGAGGAGCCACGGGACGCTCGTCGATGCGAATCCGCCGACCTCGGTGAGGGTGAACGCGATGTACGTGAACGCACCGAACATGCCGCCGAATCCGAGGATGGTGACGGCGATCGAGAACCACACCTGCGGAGACCGGAAGGCCCGCAGTTCGCTGCGCAGACCGGCGGATTCCGGTGCGTCCGCCGGACGGGACACGGAAGGCACCAGCGTTGCGATGCCGATCAGCGCGACGACGCCGATGACGGTGATGGCCCAGAACGTGGACCGCCAGCCGAACTGCTGGCCGAGGAACGTGCCGAACGGGACGCCGAGAACGTTGGCGATGGTCAGTCCCGCGAACATCGTCGCGATCGCGCCTGCCCGCTTGCTCGCGGGTACGAGGTCGGCGGCGAGGACCGAGCCGATGCCGAAGAACGCGCCGTGGCACAGGGCCGCGAGGACGCGTCCGCCCATCATGACCTCGTACGTCGGGGCCAGCGCCGACAGCAGGTTGCCGCCGATGAACAGCACCATCAGCGCCTGGAGGACGCGTTTGCGGTCGAAGCGGGTGACCGCCGCGGTGATGACGATCGCTCCGATGGCGACGGAGAGGGCGTAGCCGGAGATGAGGTAGCCGGCCACCGACTCGCTCACCTGGAAGTCGGCCGACACTTCCGGCAGCAATCCCATGATGACGAATTCGGTGAGACCGATCCCGAAGCCGCCCATTGCGAGGGCGAGCAGACCCAGTGGCATCGCAGCCACTCCTTTCGTACAGACTGGGAGATAAGAGCACTAGCTCGAATACCGCGCCTGCAGTAGTTGCAGGCGCGCCATAAATAGTTGCATACGCCTGCTATGTGCGCAAGCTGGTATTCTGAAGTGGCAGTCGTAACCACAGGAGGTGGCCCATGGCAGTCGCTGACGACGCCGTCGAGATCCGGTCGCAGGGATGGCGCACGCTCGCGGCCCTGCACGGCCTACTCGAGGCGGAGCTCGAACGCGCCCTCCAGCGTGGGCACGATCTCTCGGTGGTCGAGTACACGGTCCTCGACGCCCTCAGCCGCCAGGACGGCTGGCACATGCGCATGGCGCAACTCGCCCGCGCGGCGGCGCTGAGCAGCAGCGCCACCACCAGGCTGGTGAACCGTCTGGAGAACCGCGGACTGCTCACCCGCATTCTGTGCGACGACGACCGTCGCGGCATCTACACCGAGCTCACACCCGCGGGCCGGGCCGCACTGGACGAGGCGCGTCCCACCCACGACGCAACGCTGGAAGCGGCGCTCGATCAGGCCGCCGAAATTCCCGAGCTCGCCCACCTCGCCCGAGCCCTGCACGAAGTCCCCGCATAGGTGAGTGGCGCAGCGTGCCGGGGCACGCTTTGCCACTCACGTCAGGACAGCGGGGTGAAGTCGCGCGACGCGATGTACTCCGGCCGCGGACGTGCCGCGGCGAACGGCTCGACGAGGATGTTCTCGACACTGTTGAACACGAGGAACAGGTTCGACCGCGGGTAGGGCGTGATGTTGTTCCCCGACCCGTGCATGACGTTGGAGTCGAACCACAGCGCGGTGCCCGCGGCACCGGTGAACTGGTCGATCCCGAACTCCGCCGCCATCCGGGTGACGTCCTCGCGACGCGGAACCCCGACCTCCTGCGCAACGAGAGACGACGTGTAGTTGTCGTCGGGGGTAGCGCCGACGCACTGGACGAACCGCTTGTGCGAACCGGGCATCACCATCAACGACCCGTTGAACGGGTAGTTCTCGGTCAGCGTGATCGAGCAGCTGACGGCCCGCGGGACGGGGAGACCGTCCTCGGCGTGCCAGGTCTCGAAGTCCGAGTGCCAGTAGAAGCCGGTGCCCTTGAAACCGGGCATCGAGTTGATGCGGCTCTGGTGGATGTAGACGTCGGAGCCGAGGAGTTGCCGCGCGCGGTCGAGAATCCTGCCGTCGCGGATCAGCTCGCCGATCACGTCGCTGCGCCGATGCACGTCGAAGACGGAACGAACCTCGTCGGTGCCGCGTTCGATGATGACGCGTCCGCTGTCGCGCATCGCCGGGTCCCGGGACAGCCGGTCGAGTTCCTCCCGGCACGACATCACTTCGCCGGCGCTCAGCACGTTGTCGATGATCGTGAAGCCGCGTGACTCGTGTCCGGCGAGGGCCGACGAATCGAACGGCCCGTCGGCGGGCCCGCCCCACACGGCGGGTTCGCTCCGCTGGAGCATCGACGGCTCGGCGGCGATCCGAGTCGGGTAGCGATCGTGACGGTTGGTGTATCCCTGAACCTCAGCTACCTGAGTCATTGCCCCTCCTCGGCACTTACCTCTACTTCACTGTCGCTACGACGACAGAGTCTTCTGGTCGGCGCGGAGCCGCTGAACGGCGTCGTCCAGGTGTTCGGCGAGCAGTTTCTGCACCTCTCCAGCTGTACCCGACCGGATCGCCTCGCGCAGGGTCGCGTGTTCCTGCGCCTGCTCGCGGATGTCGTCGTAGGTGGTCTGCAACGCACCCAGGCACATCCGGGTCTCGATCAGGAGCGTCCTCGCCGCCCGAATGAGCCGGGGGCTCTCCGAACTCTCCACCAGGATCTGATGGAACTGCTGGTCGGCGTCCGAGACGGCGGCGGCGTCGCCGCGCTCGGCCGCGGCCTGCATCACGAGCACGGTGGGTTCGAGTGCCAGGTATGTGGCTTCCCGGCGGCCGTCGTCGAGAATCATCTCGAGCGCCCCGCGCTCGATGACCGAGCGGCTGCGGTACACGTCGACGACGTCGTCGAGGGTCAGCTCCGTCACGAAGATCCCGCGATGACGGATGCTGTGCAGTATGCCCTCGGACACGAGCCTCTGCATGGCTTCACGCAGGGGCCCGCGCGAGACCTGGAAATGCGCGGCGAGTTCCGCCTCGCCCAGCTGCGCACCCGGTTCGAGCGCACCCTTCATGATGGCGACCCGCAGGCGGTCCGCGATGAATTCGGCAGTCGATTGACGACTGACGGGTTCCAGGTCAGTCAGAGCCATGACTGTGGCCTTTCTCGAACAAGGTTCCTAACGACGGGTGCACCGCCGTGTGGCCCGCAAGACGCAGGCCTTCCCAGATGGTCACCTGGTTTGCCGTGAGGACCGGCTTGCCGAGGCGCTGCTCGAGAGTACTCAGCGCACCCAGCGTCCTCATGGCCGTGTCGGGGATGAGCAGGGCTTCGGCGTCCGGGTGGTCGTTCTCCACCGCGAGTTCCACCACGGATTCAGGGCTGAGCAGACCGACCTCGGCCGCGGTGTCGATTCCCGCACTCGACATCGACAGCACCTCGATGCCTGCGGCGGCGAGGAACTCGACGAACAGCTTCGCGACGTCCTCCGGGTAGCTCGCGGCCACCGCGACGCGTGTGATCCCCAGTGCGTGCAGGGCGTGGACGAACGCGAAACTGGTGCTGGACGTGGGTACACCGGTGGCCGCGGCGAGCGTCTCGGCCTGCTGCTTCGCCCCGTCGGGGCCGTAGACGAAGCTGCCCGAGGTGCAGGCCCACACGACGGCGTCCGGCTTCTCCTCGGCGAGGAGTGCGGCCCCGCCGGCGAGCTTCTCGGGGCTCCCGAGGTCGAGCAGTTCGGGCACGGCGTGCAGGTCGGTTCCGTAGATGTGCACGACCGGCAGATCCACTCCGAGCATCTCCGCGGCAAAGGGGTAGTCGTCCTCGGCGGCGTGATCGGGGTAGATGAATCCCACAGTGGGGGTCGGCGTGCTCGTCATGCGTTCTCCTCTTTTCCGTGTCGTGTGGGGTGATGTCAGAAGACGTTGCGGAGCCACTTGCCCGGGCCCGTCATGGGGAGTTTCATCCGGCCGAGACAGGCCCAGATCGTGAGCTGGTTGGCGGTGAGGACCGGTTTGCCGAGTTCCTGCTCGAGCGGGGCGATGACGTCGTAGGTCGGCAGGTTGGTACAGCTGACGAAGATCGCCTCCGACCTGGGGTCGTCCGCAGCGATGATCCGCTCGGCGATCGTGCGGTAGTTGACCTTCCAGATGCCGCCGCCGAGTCCGAGGTGATCGGAACGAACCACCTCGGTGCCTGCCTCGTTCAGGAACGCGTGCAGCCGTTCGGTGAGCGGGGCGTCGTACGGCGTGATCACCGACAGCCTGCTCAGCTCGAGGTGTTCGATGGCCTCGACCAGCGCGCCGGACGTGGTGATCGCGTGCTGGGCGCCTGCCTCGCAGATCGCGTCGCACAGGGTTCGCTCGTATTCGAGACCCTTGATGAAGCTTCCCGACGTGCACAGATAGGCCACGACCTCGGGCTCGACGTGCAGGACGTCGCGCGTCGCCGCCATGAGGTGTCTTCGCTCGGACACGAGTTCGGCCATCTCCAGGCTGACGGGCACGGGTTCGTACGGCGTGCGCGCCAGATGGAGGCTCACCTCGAGGGGAGCCCATCGCCACAGTTCTCGTTCGAGCGCCAAGTCGAACGGGGCGATGATGCCGATTCCCCGTTGCGCGATAGGCCCCTCGAATTCGGGAATGTTCAGTTCCAACACCAGGCCTCACCTTCGTTTCGGCCGCGCCCGAGCATTATCAGATTGTTGACAATCATACGAGTTACTCATACGGTGTCAACGTGAGTCGGAACCCGATCGTCGCGGTGCTACATGCCCACGTCCTGCCGAGCGACGAACTCATGGCACCCGTCGCGTCCCGTGCCGAAGTTCGCTACACCGGCAAGGCGGGGCTGAGCGACGCCCTCGACGGCGCGGACGTGCTGTTCCTCTACGACTTCCTCACCGACGCGGTGCCCGGAGCCTGGCACGCCGCCGGCTCCCTGCAGTGGCTGCACATCGCCGCGGCAGGCGTCGATCCCGTCATGTTCCCCGAGGCCCGCGACAGCGACGTCACGATCACCAACTCACGGGGCGTGTTCGACGGGGCGATCGCCGAGTACGTGCTCGCCCAGATTCTCTCGTTCGCGAAGGATCTGCCCGGTTCGCTGCGCCTGCAGCAGACTCATACCTGGCAGCACCGGGAATCCGAGCGGATCGCGGGCCGCTCCGCCCTGATCGTCGGCACCGGCCCCATCGGCCGCGCGATCGCCCGGCTTCTCCGCGCGGCGGGGATGGAGGTCAGTGGGTCCGGCCGCGCCGCACGCAACGCCGACCCCGACTTCGGGACGGTCGCCGCGACGGAAGACCTCCCGGAGCAGCTCGCCGTCGCCGATTACGTGATCGCGGTGGCACCACTCACCGAGCAGACCCGCCACCTGTTCCGCGACTCGACGTTCGCCGCGATGAAGCCGGGTGCCCGGTTCGTGAACGTCGGACGCGGTGAGCTCGTCCGCACCGACGACCTCGTCGCCGCGCTCCGGACGGGGACGATCGCGGGCGCCGCGCTCGACGTGTTCGACACGGAACCGCTCCCCGCCGGCCATCCACTCTGGGACATGCCGAACGTCTCGATCACCCCCCACAATTCGGGCGACTTCGCCGGCTGGCGAGATGACCTCGTAACCGTGTTCACCGACAATTTCGAACGCTGGGTTGCGGGGTACCCGCTCGAGAACGTAGTTGACAAGCACCTCGGTTACGTACCGAGCCGATGAAGACAGGGCCCGAACGTCCAGGCTGAAGGAGTTCTCATGAATCCCACCGACATGACCGCCGTCGAACTGGTCACGGCCTACTCGTCCGGAGAACTTTCGCCGGTGGAAGCGACGCAGGCGATGCTCGACGCCATCACCGAGCGTGACCGCACCATCAATTCCTACTGCCTCGTCGACGAGGAGCGGGCGCTCGCGCAGGCGCGGAAGTCCGAAGAGCGCTGGAACACCGGTTACTCCAAGGGACTGCTCGACGGCGTACCGATCTCGATCAAGGACATCTTCCTCACCGACGGCTGGCCGACGCTCCGGGGATCACAGGCCGTCGACGAGGACCAGCCGTGGAACGTCGACAGTCCCGTGGCCGCCCGGCTCCGCGAAGACGGGATGGTGTTCCTCGGCAAGACCACGACCCCCGAGATCGCCTGGAAGGCCGTGACCGACAGCGCCCTGTGCGGGATCACCCGCAACCCGGCCGACCCGACCAAGACGGCCGGTGGTTCGTCGGGCGGCAGTGCCGCGGCGGTCGCGGCGGGTCTCGGCCCCTGCTCCGTCGGCACCGACGGCGGTGGCAGTGTGCGCATCCCCGCCTCGTTCTGCGGCGTCGTCGGTTTCAAACCCACCCACGGTCGCATCCCCCTGTTCCCGGCGAGCCCGTTCGGACCGCTGGCGCATGCCGGCCCCCTCACCCGCACGGTCGAGGATGCGGCACTGCTGATGGACATCCTGTCGCTGCCGGACCCGCGCGACCCGACGTCGCTCGCCCCGTTCGCGACCACCTTCCGCGGCGAGATCGGCCGCGACGTGGTCGGACTCGGCGTCGCGTACTCCCCCACGCTCGGCTACGTGACGGTCGATCCGGAGGTCCGGGCGATCGTCGACCGCGCCGTGCAGGCCCTCGACGCCGCAGGCCTGCCGGTCACCGCCGCCGACCCGGGCTTCAGCGATCCGATCGAGGCCTTCGAGCTGCTGTGGGCGTCCGGGGCCGCGGCCATGCTGAAGAACTTCCCGGAAGGCGCGCGCGACAAGGTCGACCCAGGGCTCGGCAAGATCTGGGAACGAGGCGAAAAGTTCAGCGCGGTCGACTATCTCGACGCTCGCGCGGTGGCCGCGGACATCGGCATCACGATGGGCAAATTCCATCTGACGCACAACGTCCTGCTCACACCCACCGTCCCGATTCCGGCGTTCGAGGCCGGCTACGACGTGCCGCCGGACAGCGACCTCACCAGCTGGCCGCAGTGGACGCCGTTCACCTACCCGTTCAACCTGACGCAGCAGCCGGCGATCAGCATCCCGGTGGGCCGCACCGCGGCGGGACTGCCGGTGGGTCTGCAGATCATCGGCCCCCGCCACTCCGACGACCTCGTACTTGCGGTCGCGCGATATGCGGAACACGTCCTCGGCTAGGTCGACCGAAAAGCGCACGATTCGCGCTGCATCCGAGGATGATCAGCACTAGGCCCGGTGCTGCGCGAACGTCTGCGTTGCTGCCCGGGTGACAGTTGGCTGACAGGGATTTTCGGGGTCGGGGCGAGCCCGGGAGAGTAGATGACAGCGACGCCGGTGTCCGGGGTCCCGCCGCATTCGCCGCAGGGCCCGGATCCGCTCGCCCCGGGCATGCTCGTCGCCACCCGATACCGGCTCCTCGGACGGTTCGCCGGCCCCCACTGGGTGCAGTGGTGGCACGCGCACGACACCGAACTGTGCCGGGACGTCGCGCTCAGCCTCATCGACTCGGCGCAGGTCCGCGCCACCGACACACGTCCGGATCCGGTGGCGCGCTTCTGCCGGAACACCACCGGAACCAGCTTCAGCCACGAAGGCCGGATCGCGCAGGTCTACGACATCGCGGCGGTCGGCGACCGGATCGCCGTGGTCGCGGAATGGACGCCCGGGTGGCGTGTCGCGGATGTCGCTCGCACGGTCCCGCGTCCGTTGGATGCCGCTCGCACGGTGCGGCACCTCGCCGCGGCGACCGCAGACGCACACCATTTCGGTGCCCGCCTCTCACTCGATCATCCCAACCGGGTGCGGATCTCCCGGGAAGGACTCGCAGTCCTCGCCTTCCCTGCCACTCTCGCCGACGGCACCGCGGCCGACGACGTCGCGGGGCTCGGCGCGCTGCTGTACGCCCTGTTGCTCGGCACGTGGCCGCTGTCCTCGTCCGGCGAAACCCGGGCAGCCGGACTGCCCCCGGCAGGCAGGCGCGGTGACGGTTCCGTCGTCCCGCCGCATCGTGTGCGGCCCGCGATTCCACGACGTTTGTCCGACGTGGCCATGAACGCCCTCGCTCGGCGACCAGGCATGGTCACCGCGCAGGCGGTCGTCGAAGCCCTCGACCGAATCCTGGCGGACGCGCGGGCTCGCACCGCATCCGCATTCGCTTCGACCACGAAGAGAGCCCGCCCGGCATCCGTCAACCGGCCCCCGAGGCCGAACGCCCCACTTCCCGCATTGAGCGGCGCACTCGCCCTGATCGTCGCGCTCGGCGCCGCCGGGTGGGCGGCGGGCGCCACATTCACCGCGTCGGACGCTCCCCCGGCCGCCGTCGCGGACAGCATGCTCAGCCAGATCGCGCCGGTGCCGGATCCCTTTCAGACACCGCTCACCCCGTCATCCGCGGCCGTCTACTCCCCGCTGCGCTTTCCTGACAACGGTGCCACTGCCTCCCTCGCCGTCGACGCGAACCCCGCGACATCCTGGGCGACCGACCGCTACCCGCAGCAACTGTCGGCGACGAAGCGAGGAGTGGGTCTGATCGTGTCGTTTCCCGAGCCCGTCGATCTGCGGACCGTCTGGATCGACTCCCCGACACCGGGCACCACGGTCGAGATCCGGACCGCCCCCGTCGCGTGGGCGAACATCGAACGCACTCAGGTGATCGGCGCCGCCACGCTCGGCGACGGGGTCACCGAGATCGTGGCCCGGACTCCCACACCCACCCGTCGGGTCCTCATCTGGATCTCGGGACTGTCCGGCGGCGAGTCCGGGTTCCAGTCGCGCCTGTCGGAGATCGGCTTCCTGGGTAGCGGCGCATGAGCCCCAACATCTTCGGTCCCACCCAGCCGAACACGGGTAGCACCGCACGCGACCATCTCGCCAACGAGCGAACCTACCTCGCCTGGCACCGCACCGGTATCAGTGTTGCCGCGCTGGGCGTGGCGGTGGCGAAGTTCGCACCGCACCGCGGCGCCCACGCCGTGGCTGCCGGATTGATCCTGATCGGCGCCGGGCTACTGGTGTCCGTCTACGGCACCGTCCGCTATCGGGTCATCAGCCGGCAGATCGAATCCGGGGAATTCGCACCGGCGACGTTCACCGCCGTGGTCACCTCCAGCGTCGTCACAGTGCTCGCACTCCTCGCCGTGGTGGTCCTACTCTGACCCGGGCAGGGCCGTGACACAGCGGAATCCGATGTGGCTCATCCCGGTGTCGACCATCTGCGGCCGCCGGGCAGCGGGCCGATACCGACGGCAGTAGCTGTCCGCACACAGAAACGATCCACCCTTGATGACCCGTCGGGGCACCCGGAATTGGGGCTGCCGGGCATCGAAGCTCTCCGACATGCCGGGCCCCCGCGGATTGCGGGGCGCACAGCACGACTCCGCTGTGTCGCTGTGCCGGTCCGCGTACCAGTCGGCGGTCCACTCCCACACGTTCCCCGCCATGTCGAACAGACCGTATTCGTTGGGCGGATAGCTACCGACGGCGGTCGTGGTGCCGTAGCCGGGGTCCGGGCGCCACGGGAACTCCCCGTGCCAGTAGTTCGCCAGCGGACGGGATTCACTCTCGGCGGCGTCGCCCCAGGTGAATTCGGCGCGGTCGAGTCCGCCGCGCGCCGCGGCCTCCCATTGCGCCTCGGTGGGGAGGGACCGCCCGGCCCACTCTGCGTACGCTGCCGCGTCCTCGTGGGCGACGTGGACGACGGGATGCTGTTCCAGGCCGGCCGTCGACGACCCGGGGCCTGTCGGGTGCTGCCACGACGCGCCGACGGTCCAGGTCCACCACTGGCTCAGATGACGGAGATCGACCGGGCCCCGAGTGCGGGTGAACACCATCGATCCCGGTTGCAGGTTCTCCGCGGGAGCCCCGGGGAATTCGGCGGGGTCCAGCGGGCGCTCGGCGACGGTCACGTAGCCGGTATCGCGCGTGAATCGCGCGAACTGCGCGTTGGTGACCTGGTGGGTCTCGACGGCGAAGGCGTCGACCGCGACACGATGCGCCGGACCTTCTTCCGGATAGTGCCGATCCGAGCCCATCGTGAAGGTCTGGGCGGGAACGTGCCGGACTTCGGAGACGGTCTGGGTTTCCACACGCCTTCCCTTCTGCCTGATCAGGTCACGGCGGGCGAGAAGACGCTCGTCCAATCGTTCTTCATGCTTACCACGGTCCAGCCCTTCTCTCGTGCGTGTTCGAGGGCCTGCTCGGCGCCGGCGACGTAGTCGAATTCGCGTTCGGCGTCGTCGTGCAGGATCAACACCCGAAGCGACGGGCGGTCGGGTTGCCCGGAGAACGAGAGCATCGGCAGGTCGCCGTTGGAGTTGCCGACCGACAGGATCGGCCGTCGCCCGATCCGGCTCCAGATTCGGACCGGTTTCTCCGGACCGTCGTCGAAGAAGTCCATCGCGGCCTTGTAGAGCAGGTCGCTTGCGTCCGCCCCTTCACGGTACGAGAGGCCGAGGGCGCTGCCGATGACGCGTTCCGGCGGAACCCCGTAGAGCCGCCCGGCGACCGGGCGCATGAAGTCGCGATCACCGCCGGACGCGATGTAGACGGTGAAGTCGTTCGCCTCGAGGTAGCGCAGCAATTCGACCATGGGCACGTATCCACAGCCGGAGTACGGGCGTCCGAGCGTCGGGTGGTCCGCGTCGTCGAAGAAGGCCCGGACCCGCGCATCGTAATTCTCGACGGTGACCGAATCGAATGCCTCGGTGACTGCGCCCATCAACAGTTTCAGATCGCCGTCGTCGCCGTGATAGTGCTTGACCATCGCCGCACCGAGCCAGTGAAGGTCGCGCTCGTGGGCCGCCTTCCACGGTTGCGTCTGCTGCAGATCGGGATTGTCCGCGGCCATCTCGGCGAAGCGCCGGATGGTGAAGTCGAGTTGGATGGGCATCGGCTTCTCACACCAGAGTGTGCCGTCGTTGTCGAACACGGCCACCCGGTCCGCGGAGTCGACGAAGTCCGGCCCGCGTGCCGTCACCCGCCCGACGAAGTCCTCGATCGCGGACCGCGTCGCTCCGTCCGTCCAGGAACCACTCAGCCCGGCCCCCATGTCGGTCAGTCCTTCGCCAGGAAGGCGTGCAGCTTCGCCACCGCATGGTCGATCGTGAAGCTCGCCGGCTCCTGCCTCGGGGGAAATTCCTTGAACGTCTCGAGGAATTGACTGGTGATGAAGGTTCCGTAGATGGCGATGTAGTCGTGGTCGAGGAACCAGTCCCAGTAGGTGTTCGACGTGATGTCGGCACGCTCGAACGGGTCGGTGCGCAGGTTGAACAGTTTCGGCAGCCGCAGGGCGGTGAATGGCTCCGCCCACAGTCCGAGGGTGCCCTGCGCCCGCTGCTCCATGAACACGATCTTCCAGTTGTCGAAACGGATGCCCAGCACGTCGCAGTCGTCGGAGAAGTAGACCATTCCCCGGCGCGGGGACGTGTCGACCTCACCGGTGAGGTACGGGAGCAGGTTGTAACCGTCGATGTGCACCTTGAACGTCTTGTCGCCGACGTCGTACCCGGACTTCAGTTGCTCGACGATGTCGGGCGCACCGGCGGCGGCGAGGAAGGTGGGTAGCCAGTCGTGGTGCTGAACGATCTCGTTGGACACGCTGCCCGCGGGGATCTTGCCCGGCCAGCGAATCACCTCGGGGACGCGGAACGCACCCTCCCAGTTGGTGTCCTTCTCGCTGCGGAACGGGGTGGTCGCGCCGTCCGGCCAGGTGTTCGCGTGGGGACCGTTGTCGGTGCTGTAGATGACGATGGTGTTCTCGGCGAGACCCAGCTCGTCGACCGTGTCGAGCAGCTGGCCGACGTGCTTGTCGTGATCGATCATCGTGTCGTGGTAAGGCGACTGCCAGTGCCCCGCCTGCCCGATGCTTTCCGGCTTCGTGTGGGTCCGCAGGTGCATGTGCGTCATGTTCATCCACACGAAGAACGGTGTGTCCGCTTCCTTCTGCCGCGTGATGAAGTCGATTGCCGCGGAGACCGTCTCGTCGTCGATCGTCTCCATGCGCTTCTTGCTCAGCGGCCCGGTGTCCTCGATGCGTTGCTTCCCGAGCGCCCCGTACCGCGGGTCGACCTCGCCGGCATCCTCCTCGGTGGCCCAGCAATGGAGGACGCCGCGCGGCATCATCACCTCGTGCAGTCTGGGATAGTCCTGCGCGCTGGGATAGTCGGGGAGCTCGGGTTCTTCCTCGGCGTTCAGGTGATAGAGATTGCCGAAGAACTCGTCGAATCCGTGCGCGGTCGGCAGATACTTGTTCAGGTCGCCGAGATGGTTCTTCCCGAACTGTCCCGTGGCGTACCCGAGGGGCTTGAGCAGTTCGGCGATGGTCGGGTCCTCGGGCGACAATCCGACGTCGACTCCCGGGATTCCCACCTTGCTCATGCCGGTGCGGTACACGCTCTGCCCGGTGATGAACGACGCACGACCCGCGGTGCAACTCTGCTCACCGTAGGAGTCGGTGAATTTCATGCCCTCGTCGGCGAGTCGGTCGATGTTCGGTGTCCGGTACCCCATCAGTCCGTCGCTGTAGCAGCTGAGATTGGTGATACCGATGTCGTCTCCCCAAATGACCAGGATGTTGGGTTTCGCGTCCGTCATCTGTCTCTCCTCGCATCATCGGGGGATTCGCAGTCCTGACGTTGCTCCCGGCACCCCCGGGCCACATCACCCGTACCGGGTGAGAACCTCGGGATCACGCACCCCCGATCGGCCCGGATTCAGCCCGCGTCGTCCGACCGGCCCGGTCTCACGACGACGGGGACCCCCTCGTACGGCGCCAGGGTGATCGGGAAGCTGTGGAGTTCGTCGACGGTGCCGATCTGTTCGTCGGTGAACAGGTTGACCGCGGGTGATCCGGCCGGCAGGAACTGGGACTGCACGGTCGCGGCGATCTCCTCGGACGTGAAGTTGAGAACGGTGACCTCGAGACTCGAATCCGCCAGTTCGTGGACCATGACGAGCAGCCCCTTGTGCGACACCGTGGGCACGTCGAGCTGGACCGCGGTGGCGATGCCGAACCGGTTGCGGACGTCGATGATGCGGGCGAGACCGCGAGCGAAGGACGCCGGATCCTGCAGCTGCACCGGCAGACTCCCGTACAGGCTGGTACCCCGGGGGATGCCCGACTCCGACCGGGCGGCTTCCGGATTGACCCCCATGAGGTCGTGGGCGCCGCGGTTGATCCAGCGGGTGTCGCCTTCGGCGAGAAGGTCGGCGACGTCCTCGGACGGCACGGGCAGCAGCCCGCACAGATCCCAGCCCGACAGGGCGAACACACCGGGCTGGAGCGCATTGAACATCGCCAGGAGCAGATGCGCCTGCTTGACGGTGTCGATGTCGGCGGCATCCATCCTGTCGAGGTCGCGGATGCCGAGCGCAGCGGTGATGACGCTCGCGGTCGTGCAGGCGATCCCGTTCGTCGTGAATGTGCGGTTGTACGGGGCCCAGCGTCCGGTGAGCCGCTCGCACAGATCCTTCCGGATGCGGTCACCGAGATCGGACCCCGTGATCGACTCACCGCCGTACACGAATTCGTCGTCCTTGTGCAGCGTCGCGAAGTGGACCAGTTCGAACGTCAGCTCGTCGTGGTTCTGCAGGGCATGGACGAGCGATGCGGCATCGACACCGTGATCGCGGGCGAGGTTCATGGTGAGCCGGAGAAATTCGGTGTTCCCCATGACGAGGGCGTGGTGGTAGGCGGGACGATTGATGAAGTCGTAGGACAGGTCGGCTCCGGTCGTCCCCATCGCCTTGATGTCGTCGATCGTGAGGTTCAGTTCCTGGAACGTGAATCCCCCCATCTTCCGCACGATGCTGGCGATCAGGTGATTCGCCGCCTCCGACAGTGGATGCCCTTCCGACCAGCCGGGCAGTCCTTCGGTCCGGCGTTCGACTCCGAGGAAACCGTTGGCGTCCAGTCGAAGCGCGCCGGCACCGAGGTCCGCGATCGAGTGGCAGGCGTCCCCGATGACGAGGCGCATGCCCGCGAACGACGGATCCAGCCAGTTGATGGAGGGCTGCCCCGCCTTGAAATAGTGCAGGTACACCCACCTCCGCTCGATGCCGTCCACCCCCTTCACCGCGGGGGTGACACTCCAGTTGGTTTCCTTGACACCGAGTTCGTAGAAGATGACGCGCTGGAGTTGACCGATGATGTACCCGGCCCGGGCGAGTTGCGCCTCGGTGTCGGCGTCGATGTTGACCGAGTCCCGGCCTTCCGGCACACGGGGAAGCAGGTGCCAGTCCTGCTGTTCGATCTCCACCATGTGATAGATGCCGGGGTAGTCGGCGTACGCCATCTCGGCGAGCCGGAAGTCGGCGCCCTTGCCGGTGTGACCGGGGACGATGTCGTCGATGACGATGCCGTCGTACGCTGACGCGACGACGCAGAGCTTGCGGAACTCCTCCTCGGTTCCGAAGGCCGAGTCGATCTGCATGCTGATGCGGTCGAAATGGCCGTCCACCGAGGGCGTGGCCCGCCACCCGTTGATGCCGCCTGCCTGTTTCACCGGCCCGGTGTGGACCGCGGTCACCCCGATCTCGGAGAAGGCCTGCCACAGGGACTCGTCGCCGAGCGAACTCAGGAAACTCGCGCGCGGCGCCGTGATGATCGAAATCGGGTACGCCGTGAACCACACCGATCCCCGTTCCACCGCTGCGCGCGGATTCGGGTCGGCATACGGGTTCTGCCACATGCTGCCCTTGCCGGACAACTGCTCCGCGATCAACTTCGCATCGTGCAGGATCGACTGATTGATCAGCCATTCCACATAGTTCGGGTTGTCCGGCACCGGCTCACCCGTCTGCGCATCGACCCTGGTCGCACGGCGGACCGACGGTTTCAACGGCCGAGGGCGCGCCGGGTAGAACTGCTCGTCGTAGCTGATCTCGCTGGGCTCGTGATGGATCTCGGGGTTCATGGTCCTCCGTCGTCATCTCGTCTGCTCCGCCGCACCGGTCGGCTACCCGTCCACCGTCCCACGGAAACGACCGCCCGGCATGCGGAGTTGGATGACTGTCAGCGAACCGCGGACCTTTCGGGTGCGATGAACTCGGCGGAGGCCTCGGACCACAGGCTCACCCGCCTGTCCCGGCTCTCGAAGAGCTCGATCTCGCGTCTGATGCCGGAACTCTGATCCCATCCGGGGATGTCGAGGATGATCAGCTCCTCCATCGCGTCCATGAACACCCGGTCGACGGGTCCCCACATCGTGCCGATCGCGGTGGTGTCCTTTCCGGTGAAAGTCAGGTTGACGGGATGTGACATCGACACCTGGCTGAACACCGCATGGCCGGATTCGACGATGTATCCCGCTACTTCGTTGCTGGCGAGAAACCGCTCGTGTGTCACCGCCGGGTCGGCATGGCTGTAGGGGCAGGCCAGAAAGATCTTTCGCATGGTTCCTCGTGATTCGTGGGGCGCAGGCCCCGGTGCAGGGCGGCCGCTCATCGAGACCCCGCCGGCAGTGGATGCACGGTTGGGCACCATCCCGAGATCGCCTCGATCATCAGCGACGCGACCTCCCGGTGGGCGACGTCGTTCGGAATGTCGTGGTAGCCGCCCGGGATGACGACGCTCTGTCCGTGCTGCAGTTCTCGTGCGAATTCGGCGGCCCGGTCCGGAGTCGCGAACGCGTCGAATTCGCCGTTGACCAACAGGATCGGCATCGTCATCGCGGGCAGACACGCCCGCACTTTTCCTCCGGCCACGGTGAGCGCCTGCCAGAGGTTCGGTTCGGCGGGAGCTGTGTCGAAGCCGAGCGGATCGTTCTCGAGTGCATCGAGGTACGACCGGTCCTTCGCCATGACAAGGTCCGTCCGGCCCTCCGCCTCACGCGGCAGACCCCAGAGGGGTGCTCCCGTCATGATCAATCCGGTGCGCAGGGACGGGGTGCGAACCGAGAGAAGGGCCCCGGTCAGTGCGCCGAGCGAGTGGCCCAGGACGACCACCGGCAGGTCGGGCTCGTCGTCAGCCATGATGTCGACGAGAACTCCTGCATTGGAAGCGAGTTCGTCCACCGAGGGGAAGATCCCTGCCGGTCCGCCGGTGTGACCGTGGCCGAGATGATCGGGTGCCCACACGTCCAGACCGGCCGAATTCAACTGTCCCGCCAGCCGATGATAATGACCGGAGTGCTCACCGAATCCGTGCAGGAGCAGGATCTGCGCCCACGGCTGCGCGACTTCCCACTGCCGGTAGTAGATCTTGTTCCTGACACCGTCGAAGAAGGGCATGTCAGGCCTCCGGGCTTCCCGGATCGGTCGACGGCGGCGCGGCAGGCAGGTCCTCGAACCAGGTCGGTGACGTGAGCCAGTTCAGCGGAATCGGCGGGCTCGGGTAGCCCGCGACGAGAACGACGTTGCCGTGCACCGAGTAGTCGCCGGTCTGGACGAAGACCTTCACGCGGTCACGGAAGTTGTAGAACTCGGGGAGGTACCGCAGCTCGTGGACGTTCTCCTCCCCCACCAATTCGGAGACGAACTTCCGGGCTTCGGGGTTGGCAGTCACCATGTCCTCGGTGACGATGGCAGCTTCGAAGTCGCCCACCTCGCACAGCACCGACAGCAGATCCCCGACCGACGGCAATCCTGGTGCGATGCCGAGATCGATGGTCTCGACCTGCGGTGACAGGGGAACGAGGCTCGCGGAAGACGTGCCGCTGCCCGCGTCCGCGACGTAGATCATCTCGCCGTGCCGGAGCTGGCTCACGACAGCGGCCAGGCGTTCGTGCAGCAATCGGGTTTTCGGTGCCATGGGATTCGTCCTTCGATCGAGGCCGTGAGGGATGTGCGGTGCGACGCACCGGGCACAGAATGTGCTCTAGTCGACAATCGACTAAAAATCTAGGACGCTCCCGCCCTGAGGTCAAGCGCTGAACGAATCCCGACTCGGCGCTTGACCGATCGTCGTGAATGGGCGCACACTTGCTTGGTCGATTGTCGACAAAGAGTCAATCGATTCCCCACGTCTACGCGCTTCCACATCCATACGACCCTCGAGGGAGAAACCATGGGCCAGCTGCTGCAGGGCAAGACAGTCATCGTTACGGGCGCAGGCGGAGGCATCGGCCTCGCCACGGCCTTGCATCTCCACGACGAGGGGGCACAGGTGGTCGCCACCGTGCACTCCGAGTCCAGCCTTCCCCAGCTGAAGGTCGACGACGATCGCCTGATCGGCCGCGTCGTCGATGTCACCGAAGAAGAGCAGGTCAAGGACCTCGTCGACTTCACCGTGGCGACGTTCGGCAAGCTCGACGGCATCGTCAACAACGCCGGCATCCTCAAGCCCGGCACCATTCTGGACGCGTCGGTCGAGGACTACCAGAAGACGTTCGACGTCAACGTGAAAGGCGTGTTCCTGGGGTCGAAGTATGCGATTCCCGAGATGCTGAAAGCAGGCGGCGGGTCGATCGTCAACTTCGGTTCCATCAACTCGATCGGCGCGGAGAAACTGCTCACGACGTACACGGCGAGCAAGGGCGCCGTGCTCACGTTGACCAAGGCCATCGCCCTGGACTTCGGAGCGCAGGGCATCCGCGCCAACACCCTCTGCCCGGGCTTCGTCGATACCCCGCTGAACGTGCCGCACTACACGGCACTCGGCGGCCGCGAGGAACTCGAGGCCGGGCTCCCCGACTTCCAGCCGATCGGACGCGCCATCCTCCCCATCGAGATCGCGCACTCCGTCGCCTTCCTGCTGTCGGACCACTCCACCGCCATCACCGGGACGGCATTCGTCGTCGACGGCGGCGTTCTCGCCGGGGCCTGAGCACCCAGTCTTGCGGTGGGGGCCCTGTCGCCTCGGGCTCCCGCCGCAACCCCATTTGACAGCCGACGTGACTCCCATCACTATTGATGCAATGTCGACAATTAGACGAAATGAGGTCGACCCCGATGACTTCCACTGACTCCGATGTCACCCAGCACGACGTTGTCGACGTGTTGGTGATCGGCGCGGGTCCGTCCGGCGCGGTGGTCACGCACACTGCCGCCACGGCGGGACTGAGCACCCTCTGCCTCGAGCAGGGTGACTGGGTCAACCCCAGCGACTTCCCCGCCAACCACCCCGAGTGGGAACTGCTCATCCAGCACGACTGGGCGCACGATCCGAATGTCCGGGCCCTGCCGTCCGACTACCCGGTCGACGTGACGGAATCCGACATGTGGCCGGTGATGTTCAACGCCGTCGGGGGAAGTTCCATCTTCTACGGCGCGGAGTGGCCACGGCTGCTGCCCTCGGACTTCCGGGTCAAAACGCTCGACGGTGTCGCGGACGACTGGCCGATCAGCTACGACGACCTCAAGCCGTACCACGACGAGGTCGACGAATTCATCGGCGTCTCCGGAGTCGACGGCGACACCGCCTACCCCGAGGGACTCGAATACCCGTTGCCGCCACACCCGTTGGGCAAGCCCGGCATGAAGGCGGCCGAAGCCGCGAACACGCTCGGCTGGCACTGGTGGCCGGGCACCAACGCGATTCCCAGTCAGAAGAACAAGACACTCGAGCAGTGCGGTCGCTGGGGCGTCTGCGAATGGGGTTGCCCGCAGGGCGCGAAGGCCTCGTTCGACTTGATCTACATGCCGCAGGCGCAGCAGGCCGGCGCCCGCGTGGAGACCGGTGCGCGTGTCCGCCGGATCGTCACCGGAGATGACGGCCGCGCCGCAGGCGCCGAATGGGTGGACCGCACCGGCGCCGTCCATTTCCAGCCGGCCCGGGCAGTGATCGTCTGCGCGAACGGCATCGGAACACCACGACTTCTCCTGCTGTCAGCCGACGAGAAGCATCCGGACGGCCTGGCGAATTTCTCGGGTCAGGTGGGCCGGAACCTCATGCTGCACCCCAACTGCACCGCCATCGGGTACTACGAGGACAACCTGGAGAGCTGGCGCGGTCCGGCGGGACAGCTCATCCACTCCATGCAGTTCTACGACACGGACACCTCCCGCGGATTCGTCCGCGGCGCCAAGCTGCACGCCCTCCCGACTCCGGGACCGCTGAACACGATCGAGACCCACCGGCAACTCGATTTCGACGACCTGTGGGGACCGGCCATCCACGACGTCGCGCGCGCGGCGTCCAACGGCATTCTCTGGGCGGCCAACGTGGAGGATCTACCCGAGGAACACAACCGGGTCACCCTCTCCACCGAGGAGTTCGATGCCGACGGTCTGCCGGCGCCGAAGGTCGAGTACCGGGTCAGCGAGAACACCCGGAAGATCCTGAAGTACACCGTCGACCGGATGGTCGAACTCCACGAGGCGGCGGGCGCGAAGCAGATCTTCACGCAGGAACTATGGGTCGACCAGCCAGGGCACCTCCTCGGGACGGCCCGGATGGGCGACGACCCGACGACGTCCGTGGTCGATTCGTACGGCCGCGCCCACGATGTCGACAACCTCTACATCGCGGACGGCAGCATCTTCGTCACGTCCGGCTCCGCCAACCCGACCTGCACGATCAGCGCCCTCGCCCTGCGCGTGGGCAAGAAGGTCGTCGACGACGTCACCGCACGGAAGGCATCGGCATGAGCACCACACCCCTCGACCTGCACTCGGCGCCGAAGCGGCGTCTGTCGGTGCCCGGCAGGCACACGGCTCCGCCGCGGCCGCTCACGGACTCCGAGCTGACGACGCTCCTGCGGATCGCGGACTGTCTGATCCCCGCGTCCGGTGAGAATCCCGCCGCCAGTGAGGCCGACGAGTACCTCCGCTATCTGAATCTGGCACTGGCCGCCCGGGCCGACGTCTTCGACGCGGTCCTCTCCGCGGTCGACAAGGCGGCCGGTCTCCGCGGTGACGACCTGCGCGCGGAGATCAAGCGGATGTGGGCCGAAGACAAGTTCACGTTCGATCCGCTGTCCTCGATCCTCGCCGGTGCCTACTTCATGACTCCCCAGGTCAAAGCGCTGATCGGGTATCCCGGCCAACATCGGGACGCCGCCGGATTCGAGGATGCGGCCAACGAACTGGAAACCGGGATACTCGATCCGGTGCTCGAACGCGGCCACTTCTACGTGTCCGCGAACGGCGAATAGCCTGCTCGGACGCTCCCCCGTTCCGCACTGTTGATCTATTGTCGACAAGAGGCTCCCGGCGTGGTCAACGTCGAATCAACCAGCATCAGAAAGGACAACCCGATGACTCTGTCACCGAACCGTCCACCGGGATCGACTGTGGGTCGACGCGAGGACGGCGACATCTCCCTCGGACGGATCCATCAGCGCACCACTCCGGGCACGGTCGCGGGCGTCCTGCGCACGGCGATCCTCGACGGCACCCTGGCCCCCGGCAGTCAGCTCCGCGAGGCACACATCGCCGCCGACCTGGGCGTGAGCCGGGCGCCGCTGCGGGAGGCGCTGAGCATCCTCGCCGACGAAGGCCTCGTGGTGAAGATCGCGTACAAGGGGGCGTTCGTCGCCGAGGTCAGCGCGAAAGGGATGGCCGAGATCGCCAGCCTGCGCAAACGGCTCGAGCCCTACGCGATCGAGCTGGCACTGCCCCGACTGTCGGGTGCCGGCCGGACCAAGATCGTGCGGACCCTCCAGGACATGGCCCGGGGCGCCGACGACGGTGACCTGACCCGGACCATCGACGCGCACATGAGCTTCCACCGGGTGATCTACGAACTGTCCGAGCACGGCCTCCTGCTGGACCTGTGGCGCAGCTGGGAATCCCAGCTCCAGCTGTTCCTCTCGGCGGATCATCAGTCGTTCCCCGACCTGCACGACGTCGTCGCCGAACACGAGCGCCTGCTCACCATCATCGATACCGGCGACCTCGAGGCGATCACCCGCGAGATCGACCGGCACGTCCACGGTTCGACCGACGCTGCCCCGGCCGCAACCGCTGCAGTCGACGGTTCTCAGCCGTCGAATGCGTGAATACGTCGACTTCCTCGGCAGTCAGCCGCCCTACGACGCGCTGGATTCCGCCGACCTCGACGCCCTGGCGCGGACGGTGGAGGTCGAGTACTTCGTCGCAGGCGCACGGATCGTCGAGGCAGGCGAGGCCCCACTCGATCACTTCTTCGTAGTCCGCACCGGAGAGGTCGAGGTGATCGACCGCGGCCGGGTCGTCGATCTTCTCGGCCCCGGCGAAACCTTCGGGCAGATCTCGGTGCTGTCCGGTCTGCCGCCGCCTCTCGCGATCCGCGCCTCGGAAGACACACTCTGCTACCGCTTCCCGGACCCGCGGCCGGTGCTGCGGCACCCGCAGCGACTCCAGTTCGGGCATTACGGCACCCTCGTCACGCGGGAACGATTGGCCCGCTCGGGGTTGGTCGATCAGGCGTTGCGTGCGGCCCGTCATCAGATGCGCCCCGTCGTCTGGTGCCCCGCCGATGCGACCGTGGGCGAGGCCGCGTCCGTGATCACGGAGGCAGGCCAGTCGTACGCGTTGATGGACCGGGGCGGCGCGATCGGGATCGTCACCGACAACGACTTCCGGCGGGCGTTCGCCGACGGGCACGTCGACGCGCACAGCCCGGCATCGGTCATCGCCTCGTTCCCCGCCCGGTCCGTCCCCGCCGAGACGCTCGTGGGCGATGCGTTCCTGACGATGGTCGAGTCGGGGGTACATCACCTGGTCGTGACCGGCACCGGTGAAAGACCGGTGGGGATTCTCCGCGTCGTCGACCTCGCTTCGGCCGAAGTGCGCAATCCCCTGGTCGTCCGCCGGGCGATCGACGACGCGACCTCGGTGGACGACCTGGCGTCCGCGGCGGCCCTGCTCCCCGGAACCTGGGTCGAGTTGTACGACACCGGTGCATCCGTCATGCACGTCGCGGGCCTGATGTCCGCGGTGATCGATGCGATCATCAGGCGGCTCGTCGAGCTGACCGACGTCGGCGCCGACCACGTTCCCCACCGGACGTCCTGGCTGCTTCTCGGGTCGGTGGCCCGGCGCGAACCACTCCCCAGGTCGGACGTCGATACCGGCCTGGTCTGGGAGGATCTGCCCGGCACGGACTCGCCCGCCCGGAAGTTGCAGAACTGGGCCGGGCGCGTCCTGGACAACATGGAACGCTGCGGCCTGCCCCGCTGCGCCGACGGCGCCAACGCGACCAACCCCCTGTTCGCGCGCTCGCGCACCGACGCGGTCGCCGCCGCGACGTCGTGGATCACGAACCCCACCCAGAAGAACGCTCTGCTGCTGTCGTCGATGATCGCCGACAGCCGACCCGTCAGCGGGATGTCGCTCGGACGTTCGGTGTCCGACGCCATGCTCGCGACCACCCGCAGTCGCGAGTATCTGTCGGCCCTGCTGCGCTTCACCACGTCCCGGCGACCTCCGGTCGGGTTCGTGCGCAACTTCGTGGTCGAGCACTCCGGCGCCAACCGCGGCCACCTGGACCTCAAGGCGGGCGGGCTCGTGCCCATTGCATCACTCGGCCGGTGGATCGCCGTGGTCACCGGGGACGATCGCGGCTCCACCCTCACCCGGTTGCGGCGCGGTGAGGCCGCCGCTCTGCTCACCGCGGACGAAACGGAGACGCTCGTGCGCGCGTTCGAGTACGTGTACGGATTGATTCTGGGCCGCGAGATCGAGGCCATCAAGGGCAGCACCGCCGCGACGACGTGGGTCGCGCCCAACCAATTGGACACGCTCACCCGCCGGTATCTGCGGGAATCGTTCCGTGCGGTGGCCGAGGTCCAGAACCGGTTGGAAAGTGAATGGGTGGCGCGTCTTCCATGAGGGCGCACCGGATGTTCCGCCGCCCCGACACGCTGTCGTGCCCGTGGCGCGACGCCGAGTTCGCGGTCGTCGATCTGGAAACGACCGGACTGGACCTCGCGCGGGACACCATCGTGTCCTATGGGGCGGTCGTCGTCCGGCACGGCCGCATCGTCATGTCGGAGAGCGTCTACGGACTGGTTCACCCCGAGTGCGACATCCGCCCGGAGGCCGTTGCCGTCCACACCCTCCGGGAGGCGGACGTGGCCGATGCCCCACCGGTGAGCGAGGCCGTCGGCGTCCTGAGACATATCCTCACCGACCGTGTCCTCGTCGCCCACGCGGCGTGGGTCGAGACGGCCTTCCTTTCCCGCGCCTTCCGCGACAGTGGGCTGAAGTTCCGGCCGACGGTCGTCGACACCGCTGCCCTCGCCCGTGCGGTGGGCGTGGCGCCGCGGCAACGCCCGCACGAGCCGAACCTGGAATGGCTCGCCGACACGCTCGCCCTGCCGGTCGTCGATCCCCACCACGCGCTGGGCGATGCCGTCACCACGGCACAGGTGTTCCTCGCGCTGGCCTCCCGGCTCGAGCACCGCGGTTACGACACCGCGCGCTCCCTCGTCGATCTGAGTGCCGGCGACCGTCGCCTCGGGCGCGGTTGACGCAAAGGTAATACGGCCGAAACAACTGGTGATTGAGGTCACACCGATTTGTGGTAGATTGTCGACAGTAGAACAAGCGCGACGCATCCCGTCGCCTTCTTCCACGACAACCGAACCTCGTCTCGGCACATCCCCCGCCGAGATACCCGCGACAGAGACCAGCGAGGTCACGATGGCCATAACCCCGGAAGAGCCCCCGGTGTCCACCCAACCGCCCACCGAGCCCGAACGTCCGCTCCTCGACTCCGGGGCGGACACCGATTCCGCATACCTGGAGAAGCTCGGCTACAAGCAGGAACTCAACCGAACGCTGGGACTGTTCTCCGCCTTCGGAGTCCAGTTCACCTCGATCGCGATCGCCTCCGGAATCTTCACGACCCTGATCGTCGGATTCGGATTCTTCGGGCCCGCGTCGTTCTGGTCGTTCCTCGTCGGCGGCGGCCTGCAGGTGTTCACCGTGGGACTCGCGGTCGCGCAGCTGGTCTCCGCCTACCCGCTGGCAGGCGGCGTGTACCAGATCACCGGGCGGATCACCGGAAAGCCGTGGCTCGCCTGGCAAACCGGATGGTGGCTGCTGATCGCCCACACCGTCGCCGTCACCACCGTCGCCGTGAGCATCGCCCCCTTCGTCGCCGGCTGGTTCGGCGTCACGTTCGAGGACAACACCGACGCACTCCCCTGGGCGCTCGGCCTGATCGTGCTCGGCACCGTCATCAACATCGCCGGAGTCAAGGTCGCTGCCGTACTCAACAACATCGGTGTGGTGGCGGAAGTACTCTGCGTCGTCGCACTGGTGGCGGTACTACTGATCGTGAAGCATCCGACCCAGCCGCTGTCGTTCCTGAGCGAGTCCGGTGGAACGACCACCGGCGGCAACTGGTTCGTACCTTTCCTTCTCGCGATGATCCTTCCCGCATATGCGATCTCGTCGTTCGACGCGACCGGAAACGCCTCCGAGGAAACCAAGGACGCCGCCCGCAAGGCGCCGATGGCGTCGGTGATGGCCAACGTCTCCTCCTACGTCGTCGGCATCTTCATGGTCGCGTTGATCATGCTCGCCATCCAGGACCTCCCCGCGGTCATGGAGAGCACCACCCCGGTCAAGCTGATCCTCGACACCGCGGTCGGCACCGCATTCGCGAACATCTTCGAAGCCGTCGCGATCGTCGCCCTGTTCGCCGCTCTGGTCATGCTGCAGCTCACCGGCATTCGCGTCCTGTGGTCGCAGGCACGCGACGGCCAGATCCCGGCGGCCTCCTGGCTGCGCAAGGTCAGTGCCCAGCGGATCCCGATCAACGCGACCCTCACGATCTTCGCGATCTCCGTGGTGTTCGCACTGTGGTCCTCGCTGCTGTCCGTGCTCGCAGCGATGACGGCACTCGCCTGGGGAATGGCCTACGGTGTCGTGGTCGTCGTCGGCTTCTACGGACTCGTCAAGCGCAAGTTGCCGTCCCACCCGTGGCACTACGGCATCGTCAGCCCGGTCATCTTCGTCCTGGCGATCGCGTGGTCGGTCGTGCTCTGCGCACTCCTGATCTACTCCGACCCCACCCACGTCGGCCTCGGCATGCTGCTGGTCATCGCGTCGGGCGCCGTCATCTACATGATGATCCCCAAGAGCAGGCGCGGTAAGTCCATCGACACCCAGGCCGGACACCTCTGACAATCCACTCCCCCGAGAACCGATCCACCTTCGAAAGGAACTTCATGTCATCCACGCTTCGTTCCGTCACCAACATCATCGACGGCAAGGCCGTGGCAGGATCCTCCGAGCAGGTGCGACAGGTCCGCAACCCGTCCACCGGCGAGGTCGTCGCCGAACTCCGGGAATCGACCGTCGAGGACGGCTACCGCGCCGTCGATGCAGCCCGCGCGGCCTTCCCTGCCTGGGCCGCGAAGACGCCCGGCGAACGCTCGCAGATTCTGCACGACCTCGCCAACCTCCTCGAGACGAACCTGGACGAACTCGCCGACCTCGAGACCCTCGATGCCGGCAAGCCGACGACGGCGGCGAAAGGTGACGAGCTTCCCGGCATCGTCGCGGCGTTCCGGCACTTCGCCGGCGCGGGGCGGGCATTGTCCGCCCAGGCCGCCGGTGAATTCACCGCCGGCAACACCAGCTTCGTCCGGCGCGAACCCCTGGGCGTCGTACTCGGTATCACGCCGTGGAATTTCCCTCTCTGGCAGGCGATCTGGAAGCTGGCACCCGCACTGGTCGCCGGCAACACCGTGGTCGTCAAGCCGGCCGAGCTGACCCCGCTGGCCACGACCCGGTTCGCGGAGCTCGCGCAGCAGCTGCTGCCCCCGGGTGTTCTCAATGTCGTGCACGGCAAGGGCAGTGTGGTCGGAGACGCTCTCGTTCGTCACCCCGACGTCAACCTCGTGTCCTTCACCGGTTCGACGTCGGCCGGACAGCGGATCGCCGAAGCTGCGGGTGCCACACCCAAACGGCTGGTGCTGGAGCTGGGCGGGAACGCTCCCGTCGTCGTCTACGACGACGTCGACCTCGAGGCCGCACTCCCGATCCTCACCAACGGCATCCTGTTCAACGCCGGCCAGGAGTGCATGTCGGCAACCCGGCTGCTGGTGAGCGAGACCATCCACGACACGTTCGTCGCGGCGTTGGCCGACAGCCTGAGGGCGGCCCGGATCGGTGATGCGGCCGACAGTTCGACGGTTCTCGGACCTCTCATCTCGGAGGGCCAGCGGGCCCGCGTCGCAGAGCTCGTCGACGGCAGGCCCGACCACGCACGGGTCGTGACCGGCGGCAGGATCGTCGACGGCCCCGGCTACTTCTACGAGCCCACCCTCATCGACGGCCTGCAGCAGGACGATCGGCTGGTGCAGGAAGAGATCTTCGGCCCGGTGGCGACGGTCCAGACGTTCACCGACGAGGCGGACGCGCTGGAGAAGGCGAATGCGGTCGAGCAGGGTCTCGCCGCGTCCGTCTGGACCCGCGACATCGGTCGTGCGCTGCGGAACGTCAACGCGATCGAGTCCGGGGTCGTGTGGGTCAACAACCACATGGCGGTCGGCCCGGAAGGACCGCTCGGCGGCTTCAAGGGCTCGGGCTACGGCAAAGAGGGCGGCGCGGCCGGTCTCGAGGAATTCACCCGGGTCAAGCACGTCATCGTGAGCCTGTCGTGACGGCGCCGAGCCGCCACGACACCGCGTGGGGCACGTGGGAGCCGGAAGACGCGGTCGGACGGGCCATCCGACGGATCGACCTGCGCAGCGGTACGGCCTCGCCCTGGGCGCACGCCACCATGGTCGTGCCGTCGCGCGGGCGCGAGTGCTGGTTGGTGACGCTGTGGGACGGCAACGTCGACGTGTGGCGGGTCGACGACACGACTGCGAGATACGAGTTCGATTCTCGCACTCGGACCGGCTAGATCCGGTCCACCCCTCCGATTCGAAAGGAAAAGCTGTGACAGTCCTTGCCATCGACCAGGGCACGTCCGGCACGAAGGCGGTCGTCGTCTCCGAGGACGGCGACGTCCTCGCGATCGCCGAAACACCGGTCCGTCCGGCATATCTCGCCGCCGGTGGCGTGGAGCAGGACCCGATGGAACTGCTGGGCTCGGTCCTCGAAGCGGGACGGAGCGCGGTCGCGAAGGCCGGTGTGCCCGTGTCCGCAGTCTCGCTCGCCAATCAGGGTGAGACCGTCCTGGTGTGGGACCCGGACACCGGCCGCCCGCTCAGCCAGGCCGTGGTGTGGCAGGACCGCCGGTCGGACCAGCTGTGCCGCGACAAGTCCGAGTCCAAGGCATGGGTCGAACAGCGGACGGGCCTCGTGCTGGATCCGTACTTCTCGGCGCCGAAGATGCAGTGGTTGCGGCAGAACGCCACCGCATCGGGTGTGGTCACCACGACGGACAGCTGGATCGTGCACTACCTGACCGGGGAGTTCGTCACGGATTCCGCCACTGCCAGCCGCTCGCTCCTCACCGATCTCGACACGGTCGCGTGGGATCCGCAGCTCCTCGATCTGTTCGCGCTCTCCGCCGAACGGATGCCTGCCATCGTCGCCAACGACGTCGTCGTGGGAACCACCGATGTCTTCGGATCCGACGCTGCCGTGGGAGGTCTCGTCGTCGATCAGCAGGCGGCCCTCCTTGCGGAGCGGTGCTTCGACGCGGGCACTGCCAAGTGCACGTTCGGCACCGGGGCGTTCCTGCTCGCCAACACCGGCACGCTCCCGGTCCGGTCGGCCGCCGGGTTGGCGTCCTGTGTCGCGTGGAGCGTGCGCGGAAAGACGTCGTACTGCGTCGACGGCCAGGCCTACACCGCCGCCTCCGCCATCCGGTGGATCCAGGACCTCGGCTTGATCGAGTCGGCGCGCGACCTCGACAGTGTGGCCGCGCACGATTCCGGTGGAACGTATTTCGTGCCCGCACTGGCCGGTCTCGCCGCACCGTGGTGGCGGCCGGACGCGACGGCGTCGTTCTCCGGGATGACGTTGTCCACCGATCGGTCTCAGTTGGTGGCCGCCGTCCTCGAGGGACTGGCGGCGCAAACAGCGGAGCTGGTGTCTGCCGTCGAAGGTGACCTGGGCGCTCCACTCACCCGGCTGCGGGTGGACGGCGGGCTCACCCGGTCCCGCCGCCTCATGCAGGCCACGGCCGATCTGATCCAGATCCCTCTCGACGTCTATCCGTCGTCCCACGCCACCGCGCTCGGTGCCGCGGCCTGCGCCCGATTGTCACTGAACCCCGACCTGTCCCTGGAGGACGCGGTAGCCGACTGGGAACCGGCCACCACCTACGAGCCGCGGTGGTCGGTCGACCGCGCGGCGGAATTCCGACACCACTGGCGGGCGGCCGCACGCGCGGCGCTGCCACAGGAGAAGAGCGATGACTGACACCCCTCCTCCCCCCGACTACGATTTCGTCGTGCTCGGTGCGGGCATCGTCGGCTCGGCGATCGCACGGGAGCTGGCCGGATACCCCCACACCGTGGCACTCGTCGAGGCGCGGGACGACGTGGGCGACGGGACGAGCAAGGCGAACACGGCGATCCTGCACACCGGATTCGACGCGAAGCCGGGCACGCTCGAATCCCGCATGGTGAGCCGCGGGTACACCCTGCTCTCCGAATACGCCCAGCAGACCGGGATTCCCGTCGAGCGGTCGGGCGCCATCCTCGTCGCGTGGAACGACGAGGAACTGGCCGCACTGCCGGGCCTGCGCGACAAGGCAGCCGACAACGGCTACACCCTCTGCGACATCATCGACGCCGACGAGGTGTACCGGCTCGTGCCTGCGCTCGGTGACGGCGCGCTCGGCGGGCTCACCGTCCCCGACGAGTCGATCATCTGCACCTGGACAACCAACCTCGCGCTGGCCACCGATGCCGTCGCCCGCGGAGTGACACTGCGGACGCGGACCCGCGCCGAGTCGGTGACCGTCCTGCCCGAGCGGACGATCCTGCACACGTCGAGCGGCGACATCAGCGCGCGATGGGTGATCAACGCCGCCGGGCTCGGAGCCGACTACGTCGACGGGGAATTCGGCTACGACCGATTCCACGTCACGCCGCGGCGCGGCGAACTGCTCGTCTTCGACAAGCTCGCGCGACCGCTGATCGACAAGATCGTGCTCCCCGTCCCGACGTCGCGCGGCAAGGGGGTTCTCGTCAGCCCGACGATCTACGGCAACGTGATGCTCGGCCCCACCGCGGAAGACCTCACCGACCGTTCCGCGACGGCGACGTCGGAAGCCGGCTTCGAATTCCTGCTGGGCAAGGGCGGCACGCTGATGCCCCGCCTACTCGAGGAGGAGGTCACCGCCACGTATGCCGGCCTCCGTGCCGCCACCGACCACGGCGACTACCTCGTCGAGGTCGACCACGATCAGCGTTACGTCCTGGTCGGCGGAATCCGCTCGACCGGGCTGACATCCGGAATGGCGGTGGCCGAGTACGTCGGCGAACTGCTCATTAAAGCAGGCGTTCTCGACAGCGCACGCACCGAATTGCCGCCGCCACCCCGGATGCCGAACATCGGCGAAGCATTCACTCGCCCGTATCAGGACGCCGAACTCATCGCGTGTGACAGCGAATACGGCAGAGTCGTCTGCTTCTGCGAGCGCGTCACGGCGGGCGAGATCCGCGACGCGTACCAGTCGCTGATCCCCCCGGCCGGACTCGAAGGGCTCCGTCGCCGCACCAGGGCGATGAACGGCCGGTGCCAGGGCTTCTTCTGCGGCGCCGAGGTCGGTTCGCTCGTCGATGCACATCGATGCCCCGCCGGTTCGCCCGAGGCGACCGAGACCCGGAAGGAAGCCGTCCGATGAGCGCTCCCGACACCTCACGCACCGTGGTGACCGCCGACGTCGCCATCGTCGGCGCAGGTCCCGCCGGATTGGCTGCGGCCGCGCAACTCGGAAACGCCCACGGGCGCCAGGCCCTCGTCCTGGACCGCGAGCACCGTGCGGGTGGGATCCCGCGGCACTGCGATCACCCCGGCTACGGCATCCGCGACATGCACACGTTCATCGGCGGCCCGGCCTACGCCGAACGCCTGGTGCGGCAGGCGAAGTCCGCGGGCGCCGACATCATGACGAACGCGATGGTGACGGCGGTGCATCCCGACGGCGCCCTCGACGTCACCTCACCGGCGGGTCTCCTCCGCATCGAGTCCCGGGCGCTCGTCCTGGCCACCGGTGCCCGCGAGCGTGCCCGTCCGGCCCGCATGATTCCCGGCGACAGACCGTCCGGGGTCTACACCACCGGACAGCTGCAGAACATCGTGCACCTGCACCACGGACGGGTCGGAAGACGCGCGGTGGTCGTCGGCGGCGAACTGGTGAGCTGGTCCGCCGTCATGACGCTGAAACACGCCGGGTGCAGGACCGTGCTCATGACGACGCAGTACCCGTCGCCGGAGTCCTACGCCGCCTTCACCATTCCCGGTAAGGCGCTGTTCCGGCTCCCGATCGCCACCCGCACCCGCGTCGTGCGGATCATCGGTCGCGGGAATCTGGAGGCGGTCGAGATCGAGAACCTCGACACCGGCGCACGCGAGATCGTCGAATGCGACACCGTCGTCTTCACCGGCGACTGGATCCCGGACCACGAACTCGCGCGCACGGCGGGTATCGCCCTCGACCCCGGAACGAAGGGGCCGCTGGTCGACGCCGCTCTGCGCACCAGCCGGCCGGGCGTCTTCGCCGCGGGCAACGTGCTGCACCCCGTCGACACCGCCGACATCGCGGCCCTCGACGGCACGTTCGCCGCCGATCGGGTCGCGGCGTTCCTCGACGCCGGCGAAGTGATCGACCCGGGTGCGGCCGCGGTGCGCATCCTCGCGGCGCCGCCGTTCCGCTGGGTGTCCCCGGGACTGCTCCGGGCAGGCGATCCCGCCCCACCACGCCGGCGCCTGCTGCTGTGGACCGAACAGCTGGTCCGATTCCCGAAGGTGACTATCTCGCAGCGGGGTCGCGTCGTCGCAACCACGCTGCTGCCGTGGGCAGCCTCACCGGGACGGGTCTTCCGGGTGCCGTGGTCGATCATGGATGCCGTCGACCCGGCGCTGGGACCCGTGACCGTCGGGCTGGCCAACGCGCCTCGGCCGGACGCCACCCGCAACGCGGTCGGGGAATTCATCCCCTCACGCTGCAGCTGAGCACACATCACCGAAACTCGTTCGGCACCACCCGGATTGTCGACAATCAACAACGATCGATCGGAAGACACATGACGGAAGTACAGGGCGGTTTGCACGGCCCCGAGATGCGGCGGGCCATCACGGCCGCCGCGATCGGAAACTTCATCACCTGGTTCGACTTCGCGGCATACGGATTCCTCGCCGTCCTGCTCGGCCAGATCTTCTTCCCCTCCGAGAATCCGGCGACGAGCCTGCTGGCGACGTTCGCCGCGTTCGGAGTCGCGTTCCTGATGAATCCGATCGGCGGCTTCGTCTTCGGCCGGCTCGGAGACAAGGTCGGCCGCAAGAAGATCCTTGCGACAGTGATCATTCTGATGTCGCTGTCGACCTTCGCGGTCGGCCTGCTGCCGGGATACGCCACCATCGGCCTCGCGGCCCCGGCACTGCTGGTGACACTGCGGATCATCCAGGGCTTCGCCGCCGGCGGCGAACCCGGCGGCGCGGCGACGTTCCTCGTCGAATCCGCGAAACGCGGCAGGCGGGCGCGCACCGTCAGCTTCTGGCACTGCTCGAGCTACCTGGCCAACGCGGCGGCGTCGGTTCTCATCCTCGGCCTCAACGCCGCACTGAGCGAAACGGCGATGTTCGAATGGGGCTGGCGAATCCCCTTCCTCATCGCGGGACCGCTCGGGCTGGTCGGTCTCTACATTCGCCTGAAGCTCAGCGACACAGCGGAATTCGAACGACTTCAGTCGTCGGGTGAAGTCAGCGAGTCCCCGGTCAAGGACGCCCTCGCGACCAGTCGCAGGCAGATCGTGCAGGTGGTCGGTTGCATTGCGCTGCAGGCCGCGGCCTTCTACTTCATCTTCGTCTACATGGAGACGTATCTGCAGTCGGAGGTGGGATTCTCGTTCGGCCTGGCCTCCGCGTCGACGGTCACGTGCCTGTGCTCGGCGGCGGTCGCCATCTTCGTGTTCGCCCGCTTCTCCGACCACTACGGTCGCAAACCGGTGATCATCCTCGGCGCCGTCTCGAGCACGCTGATCGTCTATCCCGCGTTCATGGTGTTCGCGACGGGGAATGTCCCCGCAATCGTCGTTGCGCACGCCGCGATGGGGATCTGCCTCGCCATGTTCATGTCCGCGTCCGGCGCAGCGATGGTGGAGATCTTCCCGAGTCGTGTTCGGTACGCAGGATTCTCGATCGGATTCAACATCTCGGTCGCAGTCTTCGGCGGCACCGCGCCGTATGTGGCGACGTATCTGATCGCGGCAACCGGCAGTCCGTTGTCGCCTTCGGTCATCCTGATCGTGACGGGCGTGATGGCCATCGTGGCGGCGGCAACGCTCCACGAAACGGCAGGCCGGAAAGTCGATGCGAGGGTGGAGGCGGAACCCCTCCACCGCGATCCCATCACCGTCGGCGAATAGCGGCCGAAGAACCCCGGCCGATCCCTTGACACCACCGGGGATCGACCTTAGATTTGACATCGTTCTCTTGTCGACAATCGCCAATTTAACAATTGTCGAAGGCCAGAGCGAGTTCCCGGAAGTTCACCAGTCGAGGACCCCACAACGGGCATCGACCACCACCACCGAACAGGACACGACATGACCAAGAAGCTGGGTGGCATCCTCGCCGCCGTCTCCACTCCCTTCGCCCAGGACGGCTCCGTCGACGAAGGCGCACTGCGCAACCACGTCGACTTCCTGATCGAGAACGGACTGCACGGCCTGGTCCCCGGCGGCAGCACCGGAGAGTTCGCAGCCCTCACGCTCGACGAACGCAAGCTCGTCAACACGGTCGTCATCGACCAGGCCGCCGGTCGCGTGCCCGTCGCACCCCAGACCGGTTCCACCCGCACGGCGGAGGCCATCGAACTGTCCCGGCACGCAGCCGACGCAGGCGCCGACGCCGTCCTGCTGGTGCAGCCCTTCTACGAGGCCCCCACGCGCCACGAGGTCATCGAGTATTTCGCCACCGTCGGCGAAGCGGCGAACATCCCGGTGATCGCGTACAACCTGCCCGGTGTCACGGGAATGAACCTCGACCGCCCGTTCTACCGTGAACTGCTCGAACGCACGGACGCCGTCAAGTACATCAAGGACACGTCCGGGTCGATCGAGCAGGCCTTCGACCTCATCTTCAACCTCGGCGACGCCATCGACACCTTCGTCGGCTGGGACACGATCGTGCTGCCCGCCTTCTCCGCCGGTGCCGCCGGTTCCATCTGGGGTGCGCCCAACTTCGCCCCCAAGGAGTGCGTCGCGATCTACGAACTCGCCAAGGCCGGCAAGTACACCGAGGCCCTCGAAATCTTCAAGCGGCTGTGGAACGTCCTCGACTTCCTCGGTAAGGAGGGCTACGCCGTGGCCACCAAGGCTGCCGCCCAGGCCGTCGGCGTGGACCTCGGAGTGCCCCGCGCACCGTACGGTGAGCTGCCTGCGGACAAGAAGGAAGAGCTCACCAAGCTCATCGCCGAGACCGGACTCACCTACGCCGGCAGCTAGGGCGTGTGTCCCAGACCGCGCGCGTTCATCACGGAGTGACCCTTCCCCGACACGTGCGCAGAGGCCGGCAGCAATCACCCCCGCTGCCGGCCTCGCCTCTCGCCGGCAGGCGAGGAGGAGTTCAGCCCTGGCAGGGTAGAACCAGGCCACCGCAACGCAGACGAATACACGGAGGAAGATCGTGCGCTGGAGTCGAGTAGTCAACGTAGTGAAGTGTCACGTCGGGGGCGAGATCAACAACGTCGTCACCGGCGGAATCGGCGACGTCCCCGGCGCCACGGTCTTCGAGAAGATGAAGCACTTCCGCGAGCATCGCGACGACCTCCGTCAGCTTCTGCTCCACGAGCCGCGGGGCTCGGTGACCCAGTGCGTCAACTTCGTCGTCCCGGCGACGGACCCCGAGGCCCAGATGGGCTACGTCATCGCCGAGTCCACGGAATACCCGGCCATGTCGGGGAGCAACACCATGTGTGTCGCCACCGCACTGCTCGAGACCGGCATGATTCCCATGGTCGAACCGGTCACCGACATCGTGCTGGAAGCACCCGCCGGACTCATCCGCATTCGCTGCACCTGCGAGAACGGCAAGGTGACGAGCGTCGAGTTCGAGAACCAGCCCGCGTTCGCCTACGAGGTCGGGGTGCCGCTCGAACTCGACGGCTACGGCACCCTCACCGTCGACGTGGCGTGGGGCGGCATGGCCTACGTGCTCGCAGACGCCGACCAACTCGGATTGAAGTTGCAACCCGACGAGGCGCGCGAGATCTGCGACCTCGGACAGAAGCTCAAGACCGCCGCCGCCGAGCAGATCCCCGCGGTGCACCCGACCAATCCGGAGTTCGCCGGAATCACCCAGACCGAGTTCGTCGGCCCGCTCTCCCGCACCGACGGGGTACTGACCGCCCGGAATGCCGTGGTGGTCTCCCCCGGCCGGCTCGACCGCTCGCCCTGCGGCACCGGCACGTCCGCTCGACTGGCGGTGCTGAAGGCGAAGGGCCTCATCGAGGTCGGGGAGAAGTTCGTGCACGAATCGGTGATCGGCAGTCGCTTCGAGAGCCGGATCGACAGACTGACGAAGGTCGGAACGTACGACGCCGTGGTTCCCCGCGTCAGCGGCCAGGCGTACATCACCGAACTCAGTCAGGTCGGGCTCGACCCCGCCGACCCGTTCCCCACCGGCTACACCCTGTCCGACACCTGGCCGACCGCCACCTGACACGTGAGTGGCAAAGTGTGCCCGGGCACGCATTGCCACTCACGTGGGGATCAGCGGCTTGACGTCGCGACCGAGGAACTCGACGAAGCCCAGCAGGTCCGGTTCGTCCTCGGTCGGTGCGAACGCCACCGACGTCGCACCCAGCCGGGCGAGCCTTCGCACCTCCGCGGCAACGGTGCCCGCATCGCCCGCGACCCCGATACCCCTGTCGGCCGGCTTCCCCCACCGCGCCACTTCCGCGTCCACCCGTTGCTGCGCACCGTCACCGGTGGCGGCGATCTTCGGCACGATCACCCGCTGCGCGGCGGCACCGTCGGCTCCGATTTCGTCCAGGATCAGGTCGCGGGTTCTCCGGATGTCGTCGTCGGCGACCGCGGAGGTGACGAGGTTGCCGTCACCCAGTCGTGCCGCCAGGCGAATCGACTTGGGGCCCTCGCCGCCCAGCATCAGCGGAACCCGCTCCACGGGAGGCCAGTCGAGTTTCACGTCGTCGAGCCGGACATACCGGCCGTCCGTGCTCACCGACTCACCGTCCAACAGCGCCCGGAGCGCCACCGTGTACTCCTCGAGGAGCGTCATCGGCGACGCCGCCCGGGCACCCACCTGCTCCATCCATCCCTGCACTCCGTGTCCGATACCCGCGATCACTCGACCGGGAAACAACCGAGCGAGCGTGGCGATCTCCATCGCGGTGAGCGCGACGTTGCGCAGCGGGACGGGCATCAACCCGACACCGACGTGGATTCGCTCCGTCCACGCGAGCGCTGCGGCCGCCGAAGCCACGCCGCTCTCCTTGAAACAGTCTTCCCACAACCAGATCTCGTCGAGGCCACTGTCCTCGGCGGCCCGTGCGAAGTCCTTCAACCGCTCGGGTTCGATCGTCGGGATGAACGTCACGCCCAGTCGCGGCACCGCACTCGTCATCGATCCATCATGCGGGATAACGCCCGGCCGTTGCGGAGCATCGTCACATTTCGCGCGGCGGCGCGGTGCTGGCGCGGACGACCAGCGACGTCTTCATCAACGACCGTGTGCGGGTGCCGCCGCCCAGGCGATCGAGCAGGATCGTCGCGGCCGCGCGGCCCTTCTCGACGATCGGCTGATGAATTGTGCTGAGACCGAGAAGTTCTGCCACGGGTGCGTCGTCGAACCCGATGATGGACATGTCGCCGGGCACCGTCAGGCCGCGCTCGCGTAGTACCTGCCACGCCGCCACCGCGTGCACATCGGACGTCGCCACCAGGGCGGTCGGCCGAGCGGCGTCGAGCAGGATCCGGGTGGCCTCGTCGCCGGCGGCGCGGTCGATGTTGCCCGCCACGACGATCGACAGTTCCTCCACCGGGAGGTGGTGGTCCCGGGCCGCGGCGAAGTAGCCGGCGAGGCGCTCCCGCGCGTTGCGTTCGGTCGCCGCGCCGACGTCGTCTGCCGTGACCATCCGGCAGTCCGAATCCTGGCCGAGCTTGTCGACGATGATCCCGATGCGTCGATGGCCCAGGCTCAGGATGTGGTCCATCTGCAGGTAGGCGCCGTGCCGGTCGTCGATGGCCACGAACGGTAGTCCCGCGCTTCGCGGCGAATCGACCACGACGGCCGGGATACCGCGCGCGATGATCGCCTCGACCAGAGGATGACCGTCGGGGACGTTGTGGATGACCACCCCGTCCACGAGCCCCCGGAGAACCAGCGAGTTCGGTGGTGAATCCGGGGATCCACCGCGTGAGGCCGGAAACAGGGTGAGGGCGATGTCGGCCGAGTTCCCGATCTCCGCGATGCCCTTCATCAGCAGGGTCACGGACGGATCCTCGAGCGCCTGCACCGGGGAGTCGGGCACGATCACGCCGACCGCGCCGATCCGCCCCGACCGCAGACTGCTCCCTGCGATGTTCGGGCCGGCGTAGCCGAGTTCCGCGGCGACGGAGTAGATGCGTTCCCGTTGTGTCGCAGAGACCTTCGACGATTTACTGAAGGCGTAGGAGACGGTGGCGACCGATACTCCGGCCGCTCGGGCGACGTCCTTCATCGTGACCAAGTCGAACTCCCTCGTCGGCGATCATCGGCCACAACCGGCGCGCACCGCAGCGCACACATGGCGGGACCGATCCTAGCCCGCGTCCCTGCGCGCTCGACTCTCCCCTCGAATTCCCCCATTGACAGACCTCCGCTCGGTGATACGATTCACCACCATAAGTTAATCGTTTCACCATTCCGGTTTCACCATCCATGGGAGCACTCATGACCAAGGTCCTCTACCTCTACGGCGGCTGGCCCGGCCACCATCCGTACGACATCGCCGCATGGGCACGCGAACTGTTTTCCGAGCTGAACTACCAGGTCGAGGAGTCGCAGGACATCTTCACCCTCGATCGCGACCTGACCGGGTACGACCTGATCGTGCTCGGCTGGAACAACGCGCTCACCACCGAAGACCTGAGCGATTCGCAGGAGAAGAACCTGCTCGACGCCGTCGCGGCCGGAACCGGGGTCGCGGCGTGGCACGGCGCCGCCGCCGCGTTCCGGGCGAGCCTCAAGTACCACTTCCTTCTCGGCGGCGACTTCGTCGAACATCCTGCGGGAGAGGCTTTCCCGCAGCCGTACAAGGTGAGCATCACCGACCGCGAGCACGAGGTGACCGCGGGTGTCGAGGACTTCGCCGTGGCGTCCGAGCAGTACTACATGCACGTCGACCCGAACAACCGGGTACTCGCGGAGACCGAGTTCAGCGGCGAGCACCTGCCCTGGCTGGAGGGCCTCCACAGCCCGGTGGCGTGGGTGCGCCAGTTGGGCGCCGGCCGGGTCTTCTACCACTCGATCGGCCACACGCCGGCAGACCTGTCGGAGCCGAACGTGCGCCGACTGACCAAGCAGGGACTGCGCTACGCCGCCCGCGTAGCGAACTGACACAGCAAGGAGAAACGATCATGGCGAAATTGACCGGCGGGCAGGTGGTCGCCCAGGTCCTGAAGCAGTATGGCGTCGAGTACGTCACCGGCATTCCGGGCCACGGCATCTGGTCGCTCACCGATGCGTTCCTGGAGAAGGGGTCCGAGATCCCGTTCATCCAGGTCTACCACGAGCAGAGCGCCACCCACCTCGCGGACGGGTACTACCGGGTGTCCGGGAAGCCGATGGCCGCGGTGGCGTCGATCGGGGCGGGAGCGGCGAACACCGTGCTCGGTCTCGCGACCGCGTACAGCGACTCGACGAGCCTGCTGTGCATCACCGGCGGGCCGCCCACCCACATGCGTGGGCGCGGCCTGCTCCAGGAACTCGAGCGGCACACCGACAACGGCTTTCCGCAGGTCACCGACGCGGTGTCGAAGCGCAGCTGGGTCGCCACCCGCGTGGAGGAACTGCCGTTCATCATGCACCGCGCGTTCAGCACCATGCTGACCGGTCGCCCGGGGCCGGCGCACATCGAGGTGCCGATGGACGTGCAGGCCGAGGCCGCCGACGTCTCCCTCCACGACCTCGCGCGACGGCTGCCGGTCGGACTCCAGCAGCCCGACCCGCTGGCGATCGACAAGGCCGTCGACGTGCTCCGTGACTCACGCCGGCCGGTGATCGTCGTCGGCGGCGGCGCCATCACGTCCGACTCGGCCGGCGAAGTGCTCGCCCTCGCCGAGGCGTGGCAGATCCCCGTGGTCACCACGTGGAACGGCAAGGGCGCGTTCCCCGAGGACCACGCGCTGTTCGCCGGCAGCGTCGGCCAGACCGGAACGATCGTGGGCAACGCCGTCGCCTCCCGCGCCGATGTGGTGATCTCCATCGGATGCCGGTTCACCGACTGGTCCTCCTCCAGCTACGCGCAGGGAGTGACGTTCTCGATTCCGCCCGCCAAACTCATCCACATCGACATCGATCCGCACGAGATCGGCAAGAACTACCCGGCCGAGGTCGGCATCGTCGCCGACGCCAAGCCGACCGTCGCCGCGATCGTCGCCTCCCTCCCCCGCAGCAGCGCCGACCGGTCCGAATACCTCGCCGAACTCGAGCAGCTGAAGGCGGAGTGGGAGGCCAAGCTCGCCGGCCGGCGCGATTCCGACCGCTTCCCGTTCACCTCGCAACGCCCTCTCGGCGGCCTGCGCTCGGTGATGGAGCGGGACGGCATCATCGTCGCCGGTTCCGGCAACACCCAGGGCGCCGTGAAACAGACGTTCCCGGTGTATCACCCGCGCACCCACCTGACGTCCGGCGGATTCTCGTCCATGGGCTGGGCCGTGCCCGCCGCGATCGGCGCCAAGCTCGCCGCCCCCGACCGGCAGGTGGCGTGTGTCGTCGGTGACGGCGACTTCCTCATGACGTCGCAGGAGATCGGTGTCTGCGTGCAGCACGACATTCCGGTGGTCTTCGTGGTCCAGGACAACGCGGGCTTCATGTCCATCCGCGGTGGGCAGCGCAAGCAGACCAGCCGGCACATCGGCACCGAGTTCAACCGCCCCGACGGCACCCCGTACAGTCCCGACTTCAAGGCGCTCGGCCAGTCCTTCGGACTCGAATCGTTCCGGGTGGACGACCCGGCCGACCTCGAGAGCACCTACCGGAAGGCCTTCGACTCGAAAGCGCCTGCGCTGATCGAGATCCCGACCGATCGCGATGCGGCCGGCCCCTGGGTTCCCGGCTGGTGGGACTTCCCCGTTCCCGCGTACATCGAGGACGAGCGTCAGGACGAGTACTGGGCGACGCGAGCCAAGGAACAGCACCTGTGAGAACGTCGGGACACGATCAGATCGACGCGTATTCACCACTGCGCGAAGGCGCGGTGGTCGATGTGGGCGACTCCGACACGGTCACCGCCGATGTCGTGGTCGTCGGATCCGGGATGGGTGGCTCGACACTGGCGTGGGCGCTCCGCGATCGGGACGTCGACGTCCTGGTCGTCGAGCGCGGGCGGTTCCTCCCCCGTGAGGTGGAGAACTCGCAGGCCGCGGAGATGTTCCTCGAGGGCCGGTACAAGACCGCGGAACCGTGGTTCGACGGCAGCAACGGAGAAGCGTTCCAGCCCGGCGTGTACTACTGGGTGGGAGGCAACACCAAGTTCTACGGCGGCAGCCTCCCCCGCTTCCGCGTCACGGATTTCGAGGAGACGCAGCACTACGACGGCATCTCACCGAAGTGGCCGTTCAGCTACGCCGATCTCGAACCGTTCTATGCCGAGGCGGAACGTCTCTACCAGGTGCACGGCATCGACGGCGAGGATCCGACGGAACCGCCGCGGTCGTCTCCGTTCCCGTTGCCGCCGCTGCCGCACGAGCCGACGATCGAACGTTTCGCATCCTCTCTCCGCCGGCAGGGCCTGCACCCCTTCCACACACCGAACGGCATGAACCTGACCACGCAGGAGCATCGCCGGCAGTCGACGGCGTCGGACGGCACCCCGTCGCAGACCGATCACAAGAGTGAGGCGGAGAACCGTGCGTTGCGGCCCGCGCTCGAGTCGGACCGGGTGCGCCTGCTCACCGAGGCAAAGGTGACGCGTCTGCTCACCGACGCGAAGGGCACGCGAATCGTCGCCGCGGAGGCCGAGTTCCGTGGTCGCACGATCCGGATCGCGGCCAACCAGTTCGTGGTCTCGGCGGGCGCGGTCAACACCGCGGCGCTGTTGCTCCGATCGGCCGACGAGCGGAATCCGGACGGCCTCGGCAACTCGTCGGGACTGCTGGGCCGGAACTACATGGTGCACAACAGCACGTTCTTCATGGGCGTCAACCCGTTCCGGACGAACACGACTGCATGGCAGAAGACACTGGGCATCAACGACTGGTACGTCGCGGGCCCGAGCAACGAGTACCCGCTCGGTAATCTGCAGATGCTCGGCAAGCTGCAGGCCGCGCACGTGAAGGGAGCGCGGCCCTGGGCCCCGATGTGGGCGCTGAAGGCGGTGGTGGATCGCAGCCTCGACATCTACCTCACCACCGAGGATCTGCCGACGCGGGACAACCGGGTCCGGGTCGACGGCGACCGGATCGTCGTCGACTGGACACCCAACAACACTGCGCCGCACAGTGAACTGGTTCGCCGCGTCTCCGCGGCGGTCCGCAAGGCGGGGTATCCGATCATCCTCACCGAGCGGATGGGGATCGCGACGAACTCGCACATGTGCGGAACCGCGGTCGCGGGTACCGATCCGGCGGCGAGCGTCCTCGACCCGAACTGCCGCAGTCACGACGTCGACAACCTGTGGGTCGTGGACGGATCGTTCTTCCCGTCGTCGGCGGCGCTCAATCCCGCGCTGACCATCGCGGCCAACGCGCTGCGCGTCGCACCCCACATCGCCTCTGCCGCAGTGTGATGTAGCCCGACCACGTGATCGCCCGGCCTCGTTCTCGGAGGCCGGGCGATCACGTCGTCATTTCGAGCAGATCTGTTCCTCGGCGAGTGGAACCTCGTCGGTCTCGCGGGCTTCTCCGGCTGCACTCGCCACCAGCCCGGCGAGGACGGCGCCGGCCAGGACGACGTAGAAGGCCTGCAGGAGTCCGAACTGCTCCCCGAGCAGCCCGAGAAGCGGCGGCCCGACCAGAAACGCCATGTACCCGAGCGTCGACACCGCGCTGACGCGTCGCGCCGCGTCGGCACCCGAGTCGGCTGCCGCGGACAGCGCCAGCGGAAACCCCAGGGCCACACCGACACCCCACAACGCGCAGCCGACCGCGGCGAGTATCAGATTCCCCGCCAGGATGACCGTCAGGATCCCCGCCACCGCAAGCGCCGCGGACCAGCGGACGGTCACGGAGCGGCCGTACCGGTCGACGACGCGGCCGCCGAGCAGTCGGCCCGACGTCATCGCGGCCACGAACACGACGTAGAACGCGGCACCGGTGGCCGAGCCGACGCCGTATCCGTCGACGATCCCGAGCGGGAGCCAGTCGTTGGCGCTTCCCTCCGCGAACGCCATGCCGAGCGCGATCAGGCCGAGGAGAACGATCCGGGTGTCCCGCCAGACCGTCAGGCCGCCTGATATCCCTGCCCGCCGGCGCGTGCGCGTGGCCTCGCGTCCGGTAGCCGGCGGTAGCAGTGCCACGACACTCCCGCTCGACACGAGGACCACGACGGCAAGCACCCCGAGATGCAGGGGCACCGGAATGTCGAACAGTTCGGCGATCGCCCCGAGGCCGGCGCCTGCGAGCGTTCCGAGACTGAACGCACCGTGCAGCGACGGCAGAAAGCTGCGTCCCATGCGCTTCTCGATCGCGGCACCCTCGACGTTGAGGGCCACCTCGCACATGCCGAAGCCCGCACCCGTGAATGCGAGTCCCAGACCGACCAGGGCAGCGATCGCGACACCCGAACCGAGACCCACCGTGAACAGGCCGAGGCTCGCGACGGCGGCCGCGGCCGTGATGACGTGACGGGCACCGATCCGCGCGACGACGGGACCGGCGAGCAGCAGTCCCGCCATCGATCCGATCGACAAACCGAGAATGATCAGACCCATGTCGCCCGTGCCGACTCCCAGGGACGAGCGAATGGCGGGGGTGCGGGTCACCCAGGACGCATAGGTGATCCCCGTTCCGACGAAGATGACGAAAGTTGCTGTTTTCCAGCCACGTTCACCGTGCTTCAACGTCGGACTCTCGGTAGGCACAGCTGTCTCCTCATTCGGGTCGGGAATGGTTAATCGTATCAACAGGGACCGACACGAAAGGCGGTCCGACACCTCGAAAGGTGCCGGACCGCAGTAACCGGAAGTGTGGACGACCTAGCCGGTCGCGACCTCGTGCCTGCTCGTCTCCGACGCCGGCTTGTGGTAGCGCGGCACCAGGCGCATCAGCGCGGGACCGCCGATCGCGATCAGCGCGAGAAGAATGGCCGGCAGAAGCGGCATCCATTCGATTCCGAGGTTGTCGACGACGACGGTGATCGCGGCCGGCCCGACCAGCATGCCCACGTAGCCGATTGCGTTGACCAGACCGATGTTCCGTCCCGCGTTCTCGGGATCGCGTCGCCCGGCCGCCGACAGCATGAGCGGCGCCATGCACGCCAGGCCGAGCCCCAGCAGCACGAAGCCGGTGAGCGCGAGTGGCGCCGAGCCGCCCAGCATCGCGAGAAGCGCACCGGCGGCACCGATGACACCGCTCGCGCCGACGATGAGTCGAGCACCGAAGTACTCGGCCAGCTTGTCGCCGAACAACCGGCCGACGAACTGAGCCCCCGAGTAGAGCGTGACAGCCGTCGCCGCCAGGCCTGCCGTGGTGCCGACCGCGCGGCGAACGAATTCCTGGCCCCAGTCCAGGACCGCGCCCTCGCTCAACATCGATCCGAGCAGGAGCACACCGAATCCGATCATCACGAGCAGCGTCGCCGTGGTGGCCGACCGCTTCCCCGGGTGCGCGGGATCGGCGGCGCCCGGAATCTCGTCCTGCTCCGGAGGCAGCAACTCGTCGAGGGAGAGAAGCCACTTGCCGAAGACGACACCGAGGACCGATAGGACCACGCCGATCGAGATGTAGGCGACGGCCGGACTGTCGGTGAAGTGCCGGGCCAGGGCGCTGCCGACGAGGCCGAGAACGAAGCCGCCCGCCGGGTAGGCGGCGTGGAACGCGGACATGATGGGTCGCCCGTAGTACCGCTCGACCTGCACACCGTGGGTGTTGAACGCCGTGTCGAAGGCACCGCGGAGCAGTCCGATGAGCACGCCGATCACCATCGCTCCGACCAGGCCGTCGAGGAAGGCGAGGGGGATGTAACAGAGGGGGTAGACGACCATCGTGGGCATGGCCGTGTTTCTCGGGCCGTACCGATCGATGAAGGGGCCGATGGCGAAGCAGCCGACGGCTGCGCCGATGCCGATCGACAGCGCGAGGAGGCCGAACTGGGAGTCGCCGCCGTCGCCTTCCCATCCGAGGTGACTACGCAACGAGGTGGTGCTCGTCGACCACATCAACATCACGGCGCCGAGCTGGAAGAAGCCGAAGAATGTTGCGATTCGCGCCTTTCGCACGCGTGTATGGTCGAGCACGGGAGCGGTGCCTGCTCCATGTGTTGCCATGATTTCGTCCTTGCGGTAGGTCTCGGACCGCCGCGGATGCCTACGGGGGTAGGCATCCGTTCAGCGAGTAGCGAGTGCGTGAACTTTCGATCAACGCCGACTGGATGGCCGGAATCTCGAAGAAAACATTACGAAGGTGACGCGCCGCACAACAGGTACAGAGCGTGTACCTCCTGCGCGCAGACTGCACAGAATGAGAAGCCGGCGTCGGCCGCGTCATGGTCGTCCACTCCGAATCATGGTCGCCCGCTCCGTCGAGCCACGACCGACGACCCCTCGAGCAGATCCAGTCCCTTCACCGCGAGCAGCAGGCTTTGGCGAGTGGCGGCGTCATCCAGGGATTTGCCCAGGATCGCGGCGATGCGGTCGAGCCGGTTGTACAAGGTCCGACGCTGGATGAAGAGTTTCTCCGCCGCTTCGGTCTTGCGGCCGTCGACGGAAAGGAATGCTCGCAGCGTCGGCAACAGCGGGGTCGTGGACTGCGCGTCCTTCGTGAGCAGTGGGCCGAGCTCGTCCTCGACGAAGCTGGCGAGCTCGGGACCCTGCGCCAATGTCACGAGCAGGCGTTCGACGCCGAGGTCGTCGAAATGCAGCACGGGTGAGGCAGGCAGGGAGCGCGACACCGCGGCGGCACTCTTCGCCTGCGTGACCGCGACCGGCAGCATCGATGCGGGCACCGCGCGGCTCATGCCACCGCCGTGCTCCATTTTCCCGAGCAGGCCCGCGAGTTCGGCGCGGGTCCGGCCGGACTCCGCCGCCACGGCGACGACGTAGTCGCCCATGTCGGCGCTGATCGCACCCGTGTCGATCTGACGGCCGGCGCGCGGACCGGACGACTCGTCTCGGGCGTCCTTGTTCGCGATGACGACGACGATCTGACCCGACCCCAGCTGGTATCCGAGTCTGCCTGCCTGGTCGACGAATTCGGCCCCGGAGAGATCGCCGATCAGCAGTCGCGTGATCAGTGCCGTGCTCCGCTGATCGTCCCTCGCTTCCCGGCTACGGTCGGTCAGCAACGAGATCGCGACGGCCGCGGCGGCACGCTCGGTCGCGAAGGCAGCGGTGGACCGTTCGGTCGCGGGCCGGTCGGTGAAGACGTGAATCCAGCCCCACGGCTGACCGCGCATCAGGACCGGCCTGCGGACGCATCCGCTGTCGTCGCTGTGGAGGCCCCGCGCGTGCCGGTCCCAGTCCTCGATGCCTACCTCCTCGTCGAACTCGCCGACGTACGCCATCACGCGATGCGCGATGTTCTCGAGCACCACCGTGCCGTCGGTGAGTTCGGCCAGCGTCTGCACGATCGAGAGGTAGTCGGCGCCGTCCAGGAGAAGGTTCGAGAACGTGGACTCGACTTCCCTCTCGTGCGTGAGCGCCTGCAGGCGCTTGTCGGTCAGGATCTCGTGCACCTGCGACGAGACACCGGCGAACGACACCTCGCGGGCGAGGGCGATGATCGGCAGGTCGCAGGCCTGCCCTTCGGCGACTACGGCATCCGGTACGCGGTCGAACATCCGTCCCGACTCCTCGATGACGAGAGCGGCAGCCCCGGCATGGGCGGCTGCGCGCACGAACACCCGCTGAAGAGCGTCCGTCCGGCCCATTCCGAGCCCGGCGGTCAGGAGTAATTCTCCACCCCGGAGGAAGCGGGCGATATCCGAGATCTCCGACGAATGCACCCAGCGGACCTCACGATCGAGGCTGCCCGATCCGGTCAGGACTCGGGCTCCCGCATCCTTCAGGAGATCGATGTCGAGAGCGTCGGCGACGGTGAAGACCATGCTCAATGGTACACAGAACGTGCATGAACCGACGTAAACAGTTCCCACAATGCAACTGTCGGAAACACGGGTGGCACCCCGATGCTGAGTGACAACAGATCCAGCCCCTCGCTCATCCGAAGGAAGCATCCCATGTCATTCGTTCTCAAGGCCGCCGTCGGTGAACCAGCGCAGCGGGCGAGCAACCCCGCCGTGGTCGACACCGTCGCCGCCGTCATCGCCGATGTCCGCGCGAACGGCGACGAGGCCGTCCGGAAGTACTCCGAGAAGTTCGACGGCTGGTCCCCCGAATCGTTCCGGCTGAGCGAGGACCGCGTCGCGGACATCGTGAAGTCCGTTCCCGAGACCGTCCTCGACGATCTGCGATTCGCGCAGCGTCAGATTCGCGACTTCGCCCAGGCGCAGCGGGACTCCATCCAGGACCTCGAGGTCGAGACCCTGCCGGGCGTGTTCCTCGGGCACCGCAACGTCCCGATCGACGCGGCGGCCGCCTACGTCCCCGGCGGGCGCTACCCGCTGACCGCGTCCGCGCACATGACGGTGCTCACCGCGAAGGTCGCGGGTGTCGACCGCGTCGCCGCGACGACGCCCCCGAATGCAGGCGAGCCACCGCAGATCAGCGTCGCAGCGATGCACCTCGCCGGCGCCGACGAGATCTTCGTCCTCGGCGGAGTACAGGCCGTCGCCGCACTCGCGCTGGGCACCGAAACCATCGACCCGGTGTCCATCCTCACCGGCCCCGGCAACGCCTACGTGGCCGAGGCGAAGCGCCAGCTGTTCGGCGAGGTCGGGATCGACCTCTTCGCCGGACCGACCGAAACGCTCATCGTCGCCGACCACCTGGCCGACCCGTTCACCATCGCCGTCGATCTGCTGAGCCAGGCGGAGCACGGCCCCGATTCGCCGTGCGTGCTGATCACCACGTCGGAGTCCGTGGGACGAGCGGTGATCGACCACATCGAGGCCCTGCTCCCCGGCCTGGTGACCAACGCCATCGCCGGTCCCGCGTGGCGTGATCACGGTCAGATTCACGTGGTGCACACCCTCGACGAGGCATACCGGCTCGCCGACGTCTTCGCGTCCGAGCACGTCCAGATCCTCACCGAGGACCCCCGTCAGGCCCTGACCTCCATGCGGAACTACGGCGCCCTGTTCCTCGGCGAAGGCACGTGTGTTCCCTATGGCGACAAGCTGATCGGCACCAACCACGTCCTCCCGACGCTCGGTGCGGCCCGCTACACGGGCGGTCTGTGGGTGGGCAAGTTCCTCAAGACGCTCACCTACCAGGAGGTGCGCGACCTCGGCAGCAGCGCCAAGCTCGGCGAGGTCTGCGGCCGCCTGTCGCGCCTGGAGAAGTTCGAGGGACACGCCCGCTCCGGAGACCTCCGCGCCGCCAAGTTCGGCAACGCCCCGCTCCCGTGGGGCGACCTCCCGACCCGCGTGACGTCCGAACGATGACCCGCATCGAACACGACCTCCTCGGCGACCGCGAGGTCCCCGACGACGCCTACTACGGCATCCACACTCTGCGGGCGACGGAGAACTTCCCGATCACCGGCATCCCGCTGGCCAGCCATCCAGACCTCGTGTCGGCGCTGGCGGCCGTCAAGCAGGCGGCGGCGGAGACCAACGCCGGCCTCGGCCTGCTGCCGCGGCGCGAGGCGGACGCCATCGTCGCGGCGTGCGAGGAGATCCGGGCCGGCGCGCTGCGCGACCAGTTCGTCGTGGACGTCATCCAGGGCGGTGCCGGCACGTCGACGAACATGAACGCCAACGAGGTGGTGGCCAACCGGGCGCTGGAATTGCTCGGCCACCGGCGCGGCCACTACGAGTATCTCCATCCGCTCGAGCACGTGAACTTGAGCCAGAGCACGAACGACGTCTACCCCACCGCGATCAAGGCCGGCCTGCAAACCGCCCTGACCAGGCTGCGGGCGGCCATGCAGGACTTGGCGGCGGCGTTCGCGGTGAAGTCGACGGAGTTCTCCGACGTCCTCAAGGTCGGCCGCACCCAATTGCAGGATGCGGTTCCGATGACCCTCGGCCAGGAGATCGCGACGTTCGCTCTCATGATCGACGAGGATTCTCAGCGGCTCGGCGAGGCGGCGACGCTCATCTCCGAGATCAATCTGGGCGGAACCGCGATCGGGACCGGTCTCAACGCGCACCACGAGTACGCGTGGCGGGTGCGCGAGCATCTTGCCGCGATCACCGGGATCGAGGTGACGACGGCGTCCGACCTGATCGAAGCCACCCAGGACGTCGGGGCGTTCGTTCAGCTGTCCGGGGTGCTCAAGCGCACCGCGGTGAAGCTGTCCAAGATCTGCAACGACCTTCGGCTCCTGTCGTCGGGGCCGCGCGCCGGCTTCGGTGAGATCACGTTGCCGCCCGTGCAGGCGGGGTCGTCGATCATGCCGGGGAAGGTGAACCCGGTGATCCCGGAGGTGGTGAACCAGATCGCCTACCGGGTGGTCGGCAACGACTTGACCGTGACGATGGCGGCCGAGGGTGGGCAGCTTCAGCTCAATGCTTTCGAGCCCGTCATCGCGCACAGCCTGTTCGAGACGATCGAACTGCTCACCCGCGGATGCACCGTCCTGCAGCAGCGCTGCGTGGTCGGCATCGGCGCGAATATCGACCACCTGAAGAGCATGGTGGACGCGTCGATCGGCGTGGTCACCGCCCTCAACCCGCACATCGGGTACACCGCCGCCACCGCGATCGCGGCCGACGCCCTCGCCACCGGGCGCACCGTCGCCGCGCTCGTACTCGAGCGGGGTCTGCTCAGCCGAGAGCAACTCGACGACGTGCTCCGGCCGGAGAAACTCACCCGACCGCTCGTGCCCTGACGGTCGCGGGCAGCTCATCCCCGCCGGGATGAGTTGCTCGCGTGGGGTTGACATCCACCACACTGCCGCTAACCTTTAGTTATACGTATAACCAATTCACCGGCTGCCGGTTCGCATCGACTCGCCCGGCAGGACCGTGACACCACTTTCTACGACCGAGGAGCATGACCCATGAGAGACGCATCCGTGGGGGAGCCCACAGGCCCGAGCAAACACAGCTACGACGTCGTCATCGTCGGCAGCGGAATGGGCGGCGGAACGCTCGCCTATGCGCTCGCGGACTCGGGAGTCGATGTGCTTCTGATCGAGCGCGGCGACTTCCTGCCGCAGGAAAAGCAGAACTGGGACCCGCAGGAGGTCTTCGAGGGACACCGGTACGCGAACGCCGAGCAGTGGTACGACACCGAGGGCAGACCGTTCAGCCCCGGCACGTACTACTACGTCGGCGGGAACACGAAGCTGTACGGCTCGTCGCTGGTGCGGTTCCGGCGTGAAGACTTCCAGTCGACGCAACACGAGGCCGGCGAATCTCCCGAGTGGCCGTTCTCGTACGACGACTTCGCTCCGTATTACGCACGGGCAGAAGAGGTGTACCGGGTCCACGGCGATCACACCGACGACCCGACCCTTCCTCGCGACGAGCCGTTTCCCTACCCGGCGATCGGACACGAGCCACCGGTGCAGGAGGCAGCCGACGCACTGCGGCGTCTCGGGTACACGCCGTCGAACATCCCTTTGGGCATCGACCTGCGGGACGGCGGCGGCTGCATCCGATGTCAGACCTGCGACGGATTCCCCTGCCGGTTGCTGGCGAAGTCGGACGCGGATGTGCGTTGTGTCCGGCCGGCCGTCGCGTCCGGCTCGGTGGAACTGCTGACAAACGCGTACGCCGAGCGCGTGCTCACCGACGAGAGCGGGAAACAGGCCACCGGCGTACGACTTCGGCACCGCGGTACCGAAGTCGTCGTCGACGCCCGCACCGTGGTGGTGTCCTGTGGGGCCGTCAACTCGGCTGCACTGCTGCTCCGGTCGGCGAACGCCGCGCACCCGGACGGTCTCGCCAACTCCTCCGGCATGGTCGGACGAAACTACATGGTGCACAACAACTCCATCATGGTCGGCATCAACCCACTGAAGAAGAACACATCCGAGTTCCAGAAGACGTTGTACATCAACGATTTCTACACTCACGGCACCGAAGACCACCCCTACCCGCTGGGGCACGTGCAACTCATCGGCAAGTTGCAGGGTGAGATGATCAAGGGCCAACGACCGCTGATCCCCAAGTGGGCGCTGAGCCAGGCCACCGCCCGCAGCATGGACTGGTGGCTGTTCACCGAGGACCTGCCCGATCCGCACAACCGCGTCACCCTCACCGCCGAGGGAAATATCCAGATCGCCTGGACCCCCAACAACACTCGCGCCCACGAGGTCCTCGTCCGCGAGGTGCGGAAGATCCTCCGGAAGATCGGCTATCCGTTCGTCTTCAGCCAGGGCACCGGCATCGAGGTCAATTCCCACCAGGCCGGCACCGTGCGGGCGGGAACCGACCCCGCGACCTCCGTGCTCGACGCCGACTGCCGCGCCCACGACGTCGACAACCTGTACGTCGTCGACTCGTCCTTCTTCCCGTCCCTGCCCGTGATGAACCCTGCCCTGTCCATCGCGGCCAACGCCTTCCGCGTCGCCGAGAGCATCGCCGACCGAATCGGCAAGACCAGTTCCCACGACACCCCGGCCCAGTCCGCGTCCCTGTGACGCTTCGCCCCCACCACACCCAGAAAGCCTCTTCGATGACAACACAGAAACTCACCGGCGGACAGATGGTCGTCGACTTCCTCATCCGCGAGGGAGTCGAGAAGGTCTTCGCGATCCCCGGACACGGCAACACCGCCCTCCTCGACGCGTTCGTCGACCGCGCCGACGAGATCGAACTGGTGCCCGCCATGCACGAACAGGGCGCCGCCCACATGGCCGACGGCTACTACCGGGCCTCCGGCAAGATCGCCGCGATCTGTACCTCCATCGGACCGGGCGCAACCAACACCCTCACCGGACTCGCGACCGCCTTCGCCGACTCGATGCCGATGCTCCTGATCACCGGCGCCGTGCACACCTACATGGAGAACCGCGGGGTGCTCCAAGAGATCGACCGCCCGCACGGAAACAACTTTCCCCGCATGGTCGAACCGGTGGTCAAGCGCTGGTGGCAGCCCAGCCGCCTCGAACAGCTGCCGGTGGCGCTCGCCCAGGCGTTCAACACCATGCACGAGGGCAGGCGCGGACCCGTGCTCGTCGACATCCCGCAGGACCTGCAGGCCGAGTACGGCGACTACACCCCCGACACCGGTGCCCGCAGGCCCGCCACCCGCGCAACCGGTGACCCGGCCGTGATCGCCGAGGCCGCCCGCCTGCTCGCCGGCGCGAAACGTCCCGTCATCGTGGCCGGCGGCGGCGTCATCCACGCCGAGGCCGCCGCCGAACTGATGGCCGTCGCCGAGCACCTCGGAGCGCCGGTGACGCACTCGTTCCAGGGCAAGGGCGCGTTCCCCGCCGACCACGACCTCTACGCGTGGCCGTGCGGCGACATGGGTTCGATCCCCGGCAACGGCGTGACCCGCACAGCCGACGTGATCCTCGCGGTCGGCTGCCGGTTCAGCGACCGCATCACGTCGTCGTACCGTCCCGGCGTCACATTCGACATCCCTGACACCAAGCTCGTGCAGATCGACATCGACGGCTTCGAGATCGGCCGCAACTACCCGGTCGAGGTCGGCGTCGTAGGTGACGCGAAAACCTCCCTGCAGAGCCTGCAGGATGCACTCGCCGACCTCGGCCCCGGACGCGACTACCGCAGCACCGAGTACTTCGCCGAACTGCAGGACCTCAAGGCGCAGTGGGACGAGCACCTGCGGCCGATGCGGACCACCGACTACCTGCCGATGACCAACTCGCGTGCGATGGTCGAGATCCGCAAGGCCCTTCCGCGCGACGGCATTCTGGTCACCGACTCGTCCAACCCCGCGAACCAGGCGTTCAACGAGTTCCCGATCTACGGCCCGAAGACCAACATCGTGGCCGGCGGCTTCTCCGGTATCGGATTCGGTGTGCCCGCCGCGATCGGCGCGCAGATCGGTGCCCCGGACACCCCGGTCCTGGCGATGGTCGGCGACGGCAGCTTCCTCCAGACCGGCACCGAGATCGCGACCGCCGCGATGCTCGGAGTGCCGCTGGTGATCGTCGTGCTCAACAACGGCGGCTGGGAGGCAATCAAGGACCTCCAGATCAGCCTGTTCGGTGAGGAACGCGAAATCATCTCCGGGTGGAAGAACCTCGACGGGACACCGTATTTCGCCGACATCACCCGGTTCGCCCAGTCGCTCGGCTGCAGCGCCGAGCGCGTCGAGGATCCGGAGAAGCTGGCCGACGCAATCGAGCGCGCCTTCGCGACGCCGGGCCCGGTGATCATCGAGGCGATGAGCGCCCACGAGTTGCCGTGGACCGAGATGCACCCGACCGGCTGGTGGGACATCACTGTTCCCGCCTACCACGGCGAGGTCCGTGACGACTACGTCGCGCAACGCGGATTCTGATCGGAGACCGGCATGGGAGAGATCAAGCTCGGCCTGAACCTGGAGTTCGCCCGATTCGAGAACGGGTCGTTCGACTGGGCCATGGACCAGGCCGCCGAGATCGGCTACAAGTACGTGGAGCCGATGGTCTACTGGGGCCGCGAGTTGCTGAGCACGGCCGGGTACTTCCACACCCGGTCGATGCTCGACGACCCGCTCCTCATGCGGGACGCCGCCGAATCACGCGGGCTGACCATCTCGTCGCTGTCCAGTCATGCACCGCTGGCCAAGCCGGACGTGAGCGTCGACTATCTGAAGCAGTCGATCCGCTACGCGGCCGAGGTCGGTTCCCCGATGATCATGGTCGACGACGGGCCACTGCCGACGTGGACCACCGAGGCGGAGAACTACACGCTGATGCGGTACACACTGCAGGAGGCGGCGAAGGTGGCCGAACCGCGCGGCATCAAGATCGCGATCGAGACGCACGGCGAGTACACCGCGACCCCGGAGCGCCTCGAGAAGATCATGACGCTGATCGACAGCCCCGCGTTGACGATCAACCTCGACACCGGCAACAGCTATCTCAGTGAGAACGACCCGCACGAGTGGCTCGAGCAGATCGTCGGCGGCGTCACACACCTGCACGCCAAGGACATCGGCGTCGAGGACGCGAAGAGACTGCGGGGCAAGGTCCGCGGCATGCTCGGCTGCGCCTGCGGCGACGGCGTCATCGACTGGGAACGGATCGTGAAGACCCTGCACGACGCCGACCACGACGTCGTCCTGTCCGTCGAGTGCGGTGGCCTCGACGCCGCGAAGAAGAGCTACACCTACCTCACAGATCTGATCACCCGCATCCAGGGCAGCTGACAACGGCGTCGCTTGTCCTGCAGGTGATCTCGCGGCACGCTGGGTCCTGAACCGACATTCGAGTATCCGGTGCGTCGTGTCCACCGTGCCGCCCGACACCCCGTGTGTCGGGCGGCACGCTTCACCCCAACCAGTAGCGCGGATGGCGATCGACGCGATCCGGGAAGAGCTTGTCATGAATACTCCTGCCCGCACCGAGGCACGTCATCGCGTGGTGATCATCGGTTCCGGATTCGGCGGTCTGTTCGCCGCGAAGGCGTTACGCCGGGTCGACGTCGACGTCCTCGTCGTCGACCGCACCAGCCACCACCTGTTCCAGCCGCTGCTGTACCAGGTGGCGACGGGAATCCTGTCCGAGGGAGAGATCGCACCGTCGACCCGGATGGTGCTGAAGAAGCAGTCGAACGCCTCGGTGATGCTCGGGGACGTCACCGACATCGACCTGACCGCGCGCAGGATCACGTCGACCCACCAGGGCAGAACGACCACCACCGGGTACGACAGTCTGATCGTCTCGGCCGGAGCCCGGCAGTCGTACTTCGGTAACGACCACTTCGCCGAACACGCCCCCGGCATGAAGACCATCGACGACGCACTCGAACTCCGTGGCCGGATCCTGCGCGCGTTCGAACGCGCCGAGCTGTCCATGGACCCCGAGGAGCGAGCCCGCCTCCTGACGTTCGTGGTCGTCGGCGCGGGTCCTACCGGGGTGGAAATGGCCGGTCAGATAGCCGAACTGGCCCACCGAACCCTCGTCGGCGCGTACCGGAACATCGACACCCGCGACGCCCGGATCGTCCTGCTCGACGCCGCGTCCGCGGTGTTGCCGCCGTTCGGCGACCGGCTCGGGTCCACCGCCGCCGAGCGCCTCGAGAAGATCGGCGTCGAGGTGCGGCTCGGGGCGGCCGTCACCGACGTCGACGCGGAAGGCGTGACGATCAAGGACGGGCGAGGCGAGACCGTCCGCATCGAATCCGCGTGCAAGGTGTGGTCGGCGGGTGTGGAAGCCAGCCCGCTGGCCAGGCAGCTGGCCGAGCAGTCGGGAGCCGAACTCGACCGCGCCGGGCGGATCGCCGTCCGCGAGGACCTGACGGTGCCGGGACACCCCGAGGTGTTCGTGATCGGAGACATGATGGCGCGCGACCGCCTTCCCGGGGTGGCGCAGGTCGCGATCCAAGGTGGCCGATACGCGGCGCGGCAGATCGCAGCCGGCGCCCGACAGCGTGACTCCTCACCCGACCGCGTTCCCTTCCGGTACCGGGACAAGGGGTCGATGGCGACGATCACGAGATTCCACGCGGTCGTGAAGGTCGGGGGCATCGAACTCGCGGGACTGCCGGCCTGGATCCTGTGGCTGGCCGTCCACGTCGTCTACGTCGTCGGGTTCCGCAGCCGGCTGTCCACGCTCATGTCATGGACGTGGACCTTCCTCGGGTCGTGGCGGGGACAGATGACGGTCACCGATCAACAGGTGGTGGCACGCAACGTCATGGGCAAACTCGTTCTCCTCGATCGGTGTGAGGACGACGATGACACCGTTGTCGCCAGAGCGAGCTGACACCCGGGGGACGCGCGCGGCCCGGCCGATAAGCTGGGCTCGGTAACCGTGCGACGGAGAGGATCGGCATTCGTGACCACGATGCACGACGTCGCCCGAGCGGCAGGCGTGTCCCAGGCCGCGGTCTCGTACGCGTACAACCAGCCCCACAAGCTGTCCGCAGCCCGGCGCGCCCACATCTTCCAGGTGGCCGCGGAACTCGGCTATGCCGGCCCCAACCCCGCGGGACGCAACCTCCGCACCGGGCAGGTCGGTGCGCTGGGGCTGATGCTCACCGACTCGTTGCGCTACGCGTTCGACGATCCGGCCACGTCGCAGTTGCTGAAGGGCATATCGGAGGTCGGTGAACTCGCCGAGGTCGCGCTGACGCTGCTGCCCTGCCCACTCGAGTCGACCCGGGTGGCCGAGGGGTCCGGCGTGCTCGTTCGGGGCGCGGTGGACGGCTTCCTCGCGTACGCGATGCCGGACGGTCACCCCGGAATGCAGACGGCGATGAGCCGCCGGCTGCCGATAGTCGTGATCGACGGCCCCAATCCTGGCGGACTGCCGCGGGTCGGAATCCGGGATCGGCAGGCCGCCAAGGAGATCGCGGAGCACGTTCTGTCACTCGGACACCGGCGTGTGGGATTTCTCGTCGACCGGCTCGTGCCCGACGGCAAGGGTGGTCCCGTCGACGCCGCCCGCACCCGGGCCGCACGAGACCACGTGATGAAGGAACGCCTCGCCGGATACGCGTCCGCCTGCCGTAAATTCACGGTGCCGTGGTCGTCCGCCGTGGTTGTCGAAGCAGGCGGGTTCGACTACGAACTGTCGCGCACCGCCGTCGAGACGCTGCTCGATGCCGGTCCCGTGACGGCCGTCATCGCAGCCTCCGACCTGCTGGCCCTCGCGGCCGTCGACGTCGCACACGAACGTGGTCTCCGGGTGCCGCAGGATCTGTCGGTGGTCGGGTTCGACGACATTCCCGCGGCCCGAGCCGCCGGACTCACGACGGTCCGGCAACCACTCGTCGACAAGGGCCGCGAGGCCGCGCAACTGCTGCTCGACATCATCGGAGGCGGAGCGGGACGGGAAATCACACTCCCCACCGAACTCGTCGTCCGCGAGAGCTCCGGACCCGTTCCCGCGGATCGGTGAGTTATCCTGCTGCGCCACGCAGTTCGGGATTGCCGTCGACGATGGAGTAGAGCGCCTCGGTGATCGCCTTCACCCGCGCGAGTCGTGTCAGTTCCCGCGGCACCACCAGCCAGTAGGTGCGGTGGGCGATGAAGTCGTCGTGCAGTACCGGCACCAGATCCTCGTCCAGCGCCCCGATGTAACTCGGCAGCGGCGCGATCCCGACTCCGTGCTTCACCGCCTGGTAATGGCCCGCGATGTTGTTGGTCTGGATCTGGGCCTGGAAGTCCGGGATCAGCGCGTCGAGGATACGCAGCGGTTCGACGTCGAGGAACGCATCCACGTACCAGATGAGCGTGTGGTGCCGGAGATCGTCGAGTGACGTGATGGGGTCGTGTTCGTCCAGGTAGCGCCGTGACGCGTACAGACGGAGGTCGTAGTCGGCGAGTTTGCGGACCACGACGGACCGCGGCGACGGACGCTCGAGGGTGACCGCGATGTCGAAGTCGCGCCCGGTGAGCAGGTCGTGGGTGGTCGACGTGACGAGTTCGGTGAACAGGTCGGGGTGCTCGGACCGCAGTGCGGCCAACCCCGGCACCAGCACGAACGACCCGAAGCCGTCCGGAGTGATGATGCGGACGGTGCCCGTCAGCCCGCCCAGGGACGAGGTTTCGTCGAGAGCGGCGAGCACCGCGGATTCCACCGCCTCCGCATGGGGAACCAGTCGCCGGCCCGCCTCGGTGAGCTGCCACCCCGACACGCCACGATCGAAAAGTCTCGTGCCCGTGTCCTTCTCGAGTCGAGTGATTCTCCGCGAGACGGTCGTGTGATCGACACCGAGCCGCTTCGCCGCATCGGCGAGGCGGCCGGTTCTCGACAACTCCAGGAGGTAACGCATGTTGTCTGCGGTGAACATCGCCCTCATCCCTCGTGCAAAAGTGCAGTCCGAAGTGCCATTTTACTCGTTGACGCAGGCATTGTTGCCCAGCAGACTCGTGGCACCCCACCTTTTCCAGGAGTGAACCCCATGGCCGTTATCTCGCATTGGCTCAACAACAAGTCCTACCCCGGAACGCGTGTCGATACCGCTCCGGTGACGAATCCGGCGACCGGTGCCGTGACCGGTCAGGTCGCCCTGGCCAGCGTCGAGGACGCCCGCGCCGTCATCGACGCCGCCGCGGCCGCGTTCCCCGCCTGGCGCGACACCTCCCTCGCCAAGCGTTCCTCCATCGTGTTCAAGTTCCGGGAACTGCTCAACGCCCGCAAGGGCGAACTCGCCGAGATCATCACCTCCGAGCACGGCAAGGTCGTCTCCGACGCACTCGGTGAGGTCTCCCGCGGCCAGGAAGTCGTCGAATTCGCCTGCGGCATGCCCCACCTGCTCAAGGGCGGCATGACCGAGAACGCCTCCACCAACATCGACGTCTCCTCCATCCGCCAACCCGTCGGCCCCGTCGGGATCATCTCCCCGTTCAACTTCCCCGCCATGGTCCCGATGTGGTTCTTCCCCATCGCCATCGCCGCCGGCAACACCGTCGTCCTCAAGCCCAGCGAGAAGGACCCGACCGCCGCGATCTGGATGGCCGAACTCTGGGCCGAAGCCGGACTGCCCGCCGGGGTGTTCAACGTCCTGCAGGGCGACAAGACCGCCGTCGACGAACTGCTCACCAACCCCGCCATCAAGGCCATCAGCTTCGTCGGCTCCACCCCCATCGCCCAGTACGTGTACGCCACCGGCACCGCCCACGGCAAACGCGTCCAGGCACTCGGCGGGGCCAAGAACCACGCCATCGTCCTCCCGGACGCCGACCTCGACCTCGCCGCCGACGCCATGGTCAACGCCGGCTTCGGGTCCGCCGGCGAACGCTGCATGGCCATCTCCGCGCTGGTCGCGGTCGGGGACATCGCCGACGAACTGGTCGCCAAGATCAAACAGCGCACCGACACGTTGAAGATCGGCGACGGCACCCAGGACTCCGACATGGGCCCGCTGGTGACGAAGGTGCACCGCGACAAGGTCGCCTCCTACATCGACGCCGGCGAACAGGACGGCGCCACCATCGTCGTCGACGGGCGGACCGTGCAGCCCAATGGTGGTGCGGACGGGTTCTGGCTCGGACCGACCCTGATCGACCACGTCACCACCGACATGAGTGTGTACACCGACGAAATCTTCGGACCCGTCCTGTCCGTGATCCGGGTCGAGTCCTACGACCAGGCCCTGGAACTGGTGAACTCCAGCCAGTTCGGCAACGGCACCGCCATCTTCACCAACGACGGCGGCGCCGCCCGCCGGTTCCAGAACGAGGTCGAGGTCGGCATGGTCGGCATCAACGTTCCCATCCCCGTCCCCATGGCCTACTACAGCTTCGGGGGCTGGAAGAACTCGCTGTTCGGCGACACCCACGCCCACGGCACCGAAGGCGTGCACTTCTTCACCCGCGGCAAGGTCGTCACCACCCGCTGGCTCGACCCCAGCCACGGTGGCCTCAACCTCGGCTTCCCCCAGAACAACTAAGGAACCTCTCCCATGACCGCACACCTCTCACTCCCCCGATTCGCCAGGATCGGGGCCGGAGCAGTAGACGAGATCGGCTCGGTTGTCGACCAATTGGGTCTGCAGAGGCCGGTTCTCGTCACCGATGCGTACCTGACCGGCACCGGCGCGGCCGACCGGATCATGAGCCTCCTCAGGTCGGCGGGCAAGGAGCCGGCACTGTTCTCCGGCACCGTGCCCGACCCCACCACCGATTCCCTGGAGGAAGGGCGGAGGATCGTCGCCGAGCACAACGCGGATTCGGTGATCGGGTTCGGCGGCGGTAGTCCGATGGACACCGCGAAGGCACTGGCCGTGCTGTCCGCGAACGGCGGTGAGATGCGGTCGTACAAGGCACCTCACGTGTACACCGGGAAGGCGCTGCCGATCATCGCGATACCGACCACTGCCGGTAGCGGCTCGGAGGCGACGCAATTCACCGTCATCAGCGACAGCGCTTCCGACGAGAAGATGCTGTGCCCGGGACTCTCCTTCCTGCCGATCGCCGCGATTGTGGATTTCGAACTCACGATGTCGATGCCGCCGCGGTTGACCGCCGACACCGGAATCGATGCGCTCACCCACGCCATCGAGGCTTACGTCAGCAAGAAGGCCCAGCCGTTCACCGACGGACTCGCGCTCTCCGCGATCCGCACGATCGGTAGGCACATCGGCACGGCGTACGCGGACGGTGAAGACCGCACCGCGAGAGAAGCGATGATGGTCGCGTCCATGCAGGCCGGTATGGCGTTCTCCAATTCGAGCGTGGCGCTGGTGCACGGGATGAGCAGGCCGATCGGTGCGCATTTCCATGTCGCCCACGGACTGTCGAATGCCATGCTGCTTCCGGCGATCACGGCGTTCTCCGTGAAGGGAGCGGAGAGCCGCTACGCCGACTGCGCGCGTGCATTCGGCGCTGCACCGGAATCGGCGGGCGATTCCGTCGCCGCGCAGTTCCTCGTCGAGACCCTGAGCACGCTGTGTCACGACCTGAAGGTTCCGACGCCGCTCGCATACGGGATCGACCGCGACGCCTGGGACGGCCTCATTCCGTTGATGGCAGAGCAGGCGCTGGCGTCCGGATCGCCCGGCAACAATCCGGTCGCGCCCACCGCCGGTCAGATCGAGACGCTGTATTCGGAGGTCTTCAGCTAGAACTCGACGGTGCCCCTGAGGTACCGCCGGTAGGCTCCGGACAGGTGGACGCGGTCGCCGCGCACCTCGCAGTGCACGGTTCCTCCGCGCGCCGACAGTTGGCGTCCGACAAGGCTGTTCCGGCCCAGGACGTCAGCCCAGTACGGCGCGATCTGCGAGTGCGCGGACCCCGTCACCGGATCCTCCTGCACGCCGGCCGCGGCGCCGAACCATCGCGACACGAAATCGAGTCCCTCGGAGTCCGACGCCGCGGTGACGACGATGCCCCGCACCTTCAGGGGGCTGATCACGGCGAAGTCGGGGGCCATCGACGCGATGTCGTGTTTGGATTCCGCGACGAACACGAGGTCGGTGGCCTTCAGGCACTCCCGCACCGGAATGCCGAGTGCCGCGACGATCCGGGGATCGGCCGCGGTCGGCACCGGCGGCTCGGCCGGGAAATCCATGACCAGCGTCCCGTTCGGTCCCCGGTCGACGTGCAGCCAACCGCTGCGCGTCCAGAACTGGATGCGGTCGGCGTCCGGGTGCACGTCCTCGAAGATCTGTGCGGCGGTGGCGAGAGTGGCATGGCCGCACAGGTCCACCTCGACGGCGGGTGTGAACCACCGCAGGTGATAGGCCGGGTGGGCCGGGTCGTATTGCCCCGCGCCCACGGGAAGCCGCGCGGTGTAGAACGCCGTCTCGGACAGATTGTTCTCTTCGGCGAGTTGCTGCAGAACGGAATCGTCCAGCCAGTCGGTCAGCGGCATGACCGCCGCCGGGTTGCCCTCGAAGGGTCCGGCGGCGAACGCGTCGATCTGATAGATGTCCAGCTTCATAGCGTCCGATGGTGGTGGACGATCCGGCGACCGTCGAGGGCCATCTCGCACACGCTGGACCGGTCGCGCCGACGTCAGGCTCGGGCGAAGCTCATCGTCTCGCCTTCGACCCCGCGCATCCACAGGTCGTTGCACGCAGCCGCCAATTCCGGCAGCCCCTCCTCGATGGCGGCGAACACGTTGCCCGGCACCCAGCCGACGTCGCCGTTGAGCAGGAGATTGTTGCGGCCGTAGAAGATCGCGAGGTCGGTGGCGCCCTGCGCGGCGTGCGCCTCGGAGCCCGGCTCGTACCCGTAGGCGGAGTTGCCGATCTCCCAGGGCTCGAAGTCGAACAGGCACACGTCACCGGGAATCGGTGTGACGGTGGGATTTTCCCGCCGCGGCGCCGCGGTGATCCGCGGGATCAGCGTGTACACCTCGTTGCGCGCGTACTTGGCGTGGTACGCGTCGCCGCTCTGAGGGAGCACGTTCCACACCGCGTCGCAGGTGAGCGGTGCGTCCTCGTCGAGAAGCCGGGCACGGCAGGTCACGCCGCGCTTGTCCAGGCTGATGGTGATGTAGCGAGCCACGATTCCTCCTTCGGAGCCCGTGAGTACTTCTTAACCGCCCGCGGTTAACAAGTACTCACGGGTGCTTGTCACACTTCGTCGAGTACCTCGGACCAGATCTTCAGGGCGTCCTCGATCTGTTCCGCCGTCACGATGAGCGGTGGAATCATCCGTACCACGTTCATGTGGGCGCCGCAGGTCAACAGCAGCAGCCCCTTCTTCGCGGCCAGCTGCTGCGCCGCAGACGCTTTCGCACGGTCCGCGCTGCCGTCGGCCGCCGTGAACTCGCTGCCCACGAGCAGTCCGAGACCACGGACGTCGCCGATCCCGTCGATGGCTCGCGTGCGCGCACCGTCGAGCAACTGGACGCCCCGCGCGGCGGCGTTGGCCACGAGGTCTTCCTTCTCGATCACCTCGAGTGTCGCGACCGCGGCCGCGCAGGACACGGCGTTGCCGCCGTACGTTCCGCCCTGCGACCCCGGCCAGCCCTTGGCCATGAGCTCCTCGGACGCCGCGATGCCCGACAGCGGGAAGCCGCTGGCCAGACCCTTGGCGATGGTGATGATGTCGGGCCGAACGTCGAAGTGCTGGTGCCCGAAGAACTTGCCGGTGCGGCCGAATCCGGTCTGGATCTCGTCGATGACGAGCAGGATGCCGTACCGGTCGGCGCGCTCGCGGAGACCCTGGAAGAACGCGGTGTTGCCGGGCACGTACCCGCCCTCACCGAGAACGGGCTCGACGACGAACGCCGCCGTCTCGTTCGGCGCGGTGAGGGTCGCGAAGATGTAGTCGAGTTCCTTCAGCGCGAACGCGGTCGCCTCCTCCTCGGACCAGCCGTAGCGGTAGGCGTTGGGGAACGGTGCCACGTGCACGCCGCCCATCAGCGGGCTGAAGCCGGCGGAGAACCGGGTGCCGGACGTGGTCATCGTCGCCGTCGCGACCGTGCGTCCGTGGAATCCGCCGTGGAAGACGATCACGTTGGGGCGGCCGGTCGCCTGCCGCGACAGTCGCAGCGACGCCTCCACGGCCTCGCTCCCCGAGTTCGCGAAGAACAGCGAGTCGAGTCCCGGGGGCAGCACCGACCCCAGTCGATCGACCAGTTCGAGCATCGGCTGGTGCATGACTGTCGTGTACTGGCCGTGGATCAGGGAGCCGACCTGCCTGCGCGCGGCCTCCACTACGTGTGGGTGGCAGTGCCCCGTACTGGTGACGCCGATGCCCGCGGTGAAGTCGAGATAGCGCCTGCCGTCGGTGCCGTAGAGGTAGCACCCTTCACCGTGATCGACCGTCACGGGTGTGGCCTGTGCGAGCAGTGGAGATAGCCGAGTCACGAGAACCCTCCCACGCGTAGATGCCGGCGGATGTCGGCAAGTGCATTGTCAGATTGTTGACAATCTGTATAACATGGGGACCGTCCCTTCGGCAACGGAGAATGGGGAAAAATCATGCTCGAGGAAGCAGCAATCGCATCGGTGCAGACCGGCTTGTTCATCGGCGGCAAGTGGCGCGACAGCGCGCGCACCATGCCGGTCCACGACCCGTCCACCGGACAGATCCTGTGCACGGTCGCCGACGCCGACGCCGACGAGGCCCGCGAGGCGCTCGACGCGGCCGTGGCAGCGCAACCGTCATGGGCGGCCACGACACCCCGCGAACGCAGCACCATCCTCATGAACGCGCACCGACTGCTGCTCGAGAACGTCGACCGGCTCGCGCTGGTCATGACGCTCGAGATGGGCAAGCCACTCACCGAGGCACGGGGCGAAATCGCGTACGCCGCAGAGTTCTTCCGCTGGTTCGCCGAGGAGGCCGTCCGCATCGACGGCGGCTACATGACGGCGCCCGGGGGCGGTTCGCGGTTCCTCGTCACCAAGCAGCCCGTGGGGCCGAGCCTGCTCATCACCCCGTGGAACTTCCCGATGGCGATGGGCACCCGGAAGATCGGGCCCGCGATCGCCGCCGGGTGCACGTCCGTCATCAAACCGGCGGCCCAGACGCCACTGTCGATCCTGGCGCTCGCCGACATCCTCACCGAGGCCGGGCTGCCGGACGGCGTCGTCAACGTCGTCACCACGTCCAGCCCCGACGAGGTCATCACTCCCCTGATCCTCGACGGCAGGGCCCGCAAGCTCTCGTTCACCGGTTCGACCAAGGTCGGGAAGCATCTGCTCGAACTGTGCGCCCGCACGGTCATGCGCACGTCCATGGAACTCGGCGGCAACGCGCCGTTCCTCGTCTTCGACGACGCGAATCTCGACGACGCGGTCGACGGGGCCATGGCGGCGAAGATGCGCAACATCGGCCAGGCCTGCACGGCTGCCAATCGAATTCTCGTGCACAGTTCCGTCGCCGAGGAATTCACGCGCAAACTCACGCAGCGGATGGAGGCCCTGCCCGTCGGGCGCGGCACCGAGGACGGCGTCGTGGTCGGACCGTTGATCGACGAGGCGGCCGTCGAGAAGGTGAGCAGTCTCGTCGCGGATGCCGTCGAACGCGGCGCCTCGGTGCTCACCGGCGGCGCGGCACTCGACCGCCCGGGCAACTTCTACCCGGCGACGGTCCTGACAGGTGTGTCCGACGACGCCGAGATGTGCCACAACGAGATCTTCGGCCCGGTGGCCGCGATCAGCACGTTCGAGACCGAGGCCGAGGCCGTCGAACGGGCCAACGACACCCCGTACGGGCTGGTGGCCTACGTGTACACCGAGAGCCTCAAGCGCGGCATCCGCGTGTGCGAGGCGCTGGAGTCGGGCATGGTCGGACTCAACCAGGGTGTGGTGTCGAACCCGGCCGCGCCGTTCGGCGGTGTGAAGGAATCCGGGCTCGGGCGCGAAGGCGGGACCACCGGCATCGACGAGTTCCTCGAGACGAAGTACATCGGTGTCGCCGTCTAGGAACTAGAGCCAGGTGTCTTCCGACGACGTCGTGAGGAACGCCTCGAGGTCGTCGCGCCACGGCGCAGGCACGGTCTTGTCCGGCTCGATGCCGGTGTACTGCCCGCGGTAGAACAACAGCGGTCGCTCCTCCCTGATCTCACTCAGGGAGGAGACCCGGCCGAACGCGACCCAGTGATCGCCGCCGTCGTGCACGCTCTCGAGCGAGCAGTCGATGTGGGCGAGTGAACCGGTGAGGATCGGTGAGCCCAGCGGCGACTCCGTCCAGTCGATCCCGGCGAACTTGTCCGGGTCCCGGGAACCGAATCGGGCGCACGTCGACTGCTGTTCTTCCGCGAGCACGTTCACGCAGAAGATGCCACTGCGCTCGATCGCCGCCCACGACCGCGACGTCTTGGTCGGGCAGAACAACACGAGCGGGGGTTCGAGCGACAGCGCGGCGAACGACTGGCACGCGAACCCCACGGGCACGCCGTCGTCGATCGTCGTGATGATGGTGACGCCGGTGCAGAACTGGCCCAGCACCGTCCGGAACCGTCGCGGATCGATCGCCTCGGCCGCGACGGCCCCGTCCCCGGTCACCTCGCTCACGGCTGCATCCCGACGCTGAAGTCGTGACCCCACAGGCTGACGGCCGTGCTCTCCCTCGCAATCCAGCTCTCGTCCTCCACCTGACGTCCCTCGCAACCGAATTCGACGTCGAATCCGCCGGGGGTCTTCATGTAGAACGACAGCATCAGGTCGTTGACATGGCGGCCGAGCGTGGCCGACATCTTCACCTTCTTGCGGAGCGCGCGGTCGAGGCACAAGCCGACGTCGTCGGAGTTCTCGACCTCGATCATGAGATGCACGATGCCGCTGGGCGTGGGCATCGGCAGGAACGCGAGACTGTGGTGCCGCGGGTTGCAGCCGAAGAACCGCAACCACGCCGGCTTGCCGTCGGCCGGCCGCCCGACCATCTGCGGGGGCAACCGCATCGAATCGCGCAGGCGGAAACCGAGGACGTCGCGGTAGAAGCGCAGCGACGCCTCGTCGTCCGTGGTCGAGAGGACGACGTGCCCGAGGCCCTGCTCACCGGTGACGAACCTGTGCCCGTACGGACTGACCACGCGCCGGTGCTCCAGGGCCGCGCCGTGGAACGCCTCGAGCGTGTTGCCCGACGGGTCCTCGAACGTGATCAGCTCGTCGACCCTGCGGTCCTGCAGTTGCTCGGCCGTCCCCTCCTTGAACGCGACGCCGGCCGCCGACAGGTTGTCGCGGACCTCCTGCAGCTCCGCGGCATTGGCCGTCTCCCAGCCCGACACCGACAGCCGGTCGTGCTCCCCGGGGAAGATGACGAGACGCGCCGGGAAGTCGTCCATCCGCAGATACAGGGCGTCCGGGTCGGAGCCCTTGCCCTCGACCATGCCGAGCACCTTGAGACCGTATTCACGCCACGCGGCCATGTCGGTGGCCTCGATGCGCATGTACGCCAGTGAACGAATACTCATCACTTACCCCCGTCCAGAAGGAAATCGGTGGCCAGACGGTTGAACTCGTCGAACTTCTCCAGCTGGGCCCAGTGTCCGCACCCGCCGAAGACGTGCAGCTGTGCCCGCGGAATCATCTTCAGCGCCACCAGCGCCCCGTCGAGCGGGTTGACCCGGTCTTCGCGGCCCCAGATCAGCAGCACCCGTTGGCGCAGCTTGTACGCGTCGCGCCACAGCATGCCGAGCTCGAAGTCGGCCGAGGAGAACGACTTTCCCATCGCCTTGGCGGCGGCGAGCGACTCGGGTGTACTCGCCGCGGCGAAGCGTTCGTCGATCAGTTCGTCGGTGATCAACTTCTGGTCGAACACCATGATGCGCAGGAACGCCTCGAGGTTTTCCCGGGTGGGTTGGTAGCCGAACTTGCCGAGGTTCTTGACACCCTCGGTCGGGTCCGGGGCGAACAGGTTGACGCTGAGTCCGCCCGGGCCCATGAGCACCAGCCGGCCCGCGCGGTCCGGGTAGTCCAGCGCGAAACGCACTGCGGCACCGCCGCCGAGCGAGTTTCCGAGCAGGTGGACGCGTCCGCCGATGTCGAGGGTGTCGAGCAGATCCTTCAACGCGGACGCACTGTGCACGAAGTACTGCGGGTGCTCGGTCGGTTTGTCCGACAACCCGTATCCCGGCTGGTCGACGGCGAGGACGTGGAACTTCTCGGCGAGAACCGGGATGTTCCTGGCGAAGTTCGACCACGACGAAGCGCCCGGCCCGCCGCCGTGCAGCAGCACGATCGTGGTGTCGTTGCCGACGCCGGCCTCGTGGTAGTGCAACGTCAGGTCGGGCCGGACCTGGGCGAACTTCGAGGTGGACTCGAACGTGAGGGCCTCTTCGGTAGTCGTCACGTGTTCTCCTAGACCATCGTGTCGGTGATGGGCAGACCGAATTCGCCGGTGCCGTACATGACGTAGGCGCGCTCGGGATCGTTGGCCGCGTGGACGCGTCCGGCGTGCGCGTCCCGCCAGAAACGCTGCAGCGGCGTGCCGTTGGCCAGCGCGGTGGCCCCCGAGCTCTCGAACAGTTTGTCGATGGACGAAATGGCGCGGCCCGTGGCGCGCACCTGGTCCCGGCGTGCCCGCAGCCGCAGCTCGAACGGCACTTCCTCACCCGCGAGGAGCAGTGCGTATTCGTCGGCGACGTTCCCGGACAGCTGGCGCCAGGCGGCGTCGATGTCACTCGACGCCTCGGCGATGCGAACCTTGGCGAACGGGTCGTCCTTCGCCTTCTCACCGGCGAACGCCGCGCGGACGCGCTTTCCCTGATGTTCGACGTGCGCGTCGTAGGCGCCGTAGGCCATCCCGACGATCGGCGCGGAGATGGTGGTGGGATGGATTGTTCCCCAGGGCATCTTGTAGACGGGTGCGGTGTTGCGCTCCAGCCCGGGTGCGGTGAGGTTGCTCATCGCCTTGAAGCTGAGGACGCGGTGCGTCGGGACGAAGACGTCCTCCACCACCACGGTGTTGCTGCCGGTTCCGCGGAGTCCCACCACATTCCACACGTCATCGATCCGGTAGTCCTCGCGGGGGATCAGGAAACTGACGAAGTCGACGGGGCGGCCGTCCTTGATGACCGGCCCGCCGAGCACCGCCCAGCTCGCGTGATCACAGCCGGACGACCAGGCCCAGGCGCCGTTGACCGTGTATCCGCCGTCGACGACCTGACCGGCACCCATCGGCGCGTACGAGGACGAGATGCGGACGTCGGTGTCGTTGCCCCACACGTCTTCCTGAGCCTGCTGCGAGAACAGGGCGAGGTGCCAGTTGTGGACACCGATGATCGACGAGACCCAGCCGGTGGAACCGCAGGCGCTCGCGATCTTCCGCACCGCGGAGTAGAACAGCACCGGATCCGCCTGGTAACCACCCCACTGTTCGGGCTGGAGCAACCGGAAGAATCCGGTCTCCTGGAGCGCCTTCATGGAATCGTCGGGGATACGACGTAGATCCTCGGTCTCCTGCGCACGCTCTCGCAGCGTCGGCAGTAGTGCGTCGAGCCGCTGCATCACCTCGTGACTGTCATGGTCACCCACAGGACGCTCCTGTCTCGTTCGATGGTTCACTTGTCTTCTGAGACTAGAACACGTTCCCATTTATGTCGAGACACCGGCAAAGGTGCTGTTTGACGGCCCGGGTCTGGAAGAAAGGCCTCGAAAATCTGGCGGATCGTGTCGAAGTTCTATAACGTGTTCTACTAACAGCATGAAGGGATGTGAGGGCACAATGGCGCAGATTCGCGAGATCGATGTGGGCACGGTCCAGACCCGCTTCGCGCGTGGTTGGCACTGCCTCGGTTTGACCAAGACGTTCAAGGACGGCAAACCGCATTCGATCGAGGCTTTCGGCACCAAACTCGTCGTCTTCGCCGACAGCAAGGGCGAACTGAAGGTTCTGGACGCGTATTGCCGGCACATGGGCGGCGACCTGTCGCAGGGCACGGTGAAGGGCGATTCCGTCGCCTGCCCGTTCCACGACTGGCGCTGGGGCGGCAACGGCAAGTGCACCAGCATTCCCTACGCACGCCGGGTTCCCCCGATCGCCCGCACCCGCGCCTGGCTCACCCTCGAGCAGAACGGTCAGCTGTTCGTGTGGAACGACCCGGAGGGCAATCCCCCGCCGGAGAACGTGACCATCCCCCGCATCGAGGGCGCGTACAGCGACGAATGGACCGACTGGACCTGGAACTCGATGCTGATCGAGGGCTCCAACTGCCGCGAGATCATCGACAACGTGGTCGACATGGCGCATTTCTTCTACATCCACTACGCGTTCCCGACGTACTTCAAGAACGTCTTCGAAGGCCACATCGCGACGCAGTACCTCAACACGAAGGGTCGCCCCGACGTCGGGATGGCGACGCAGTACGGCATGGAATCGCTGCTGCGCTCCGAGGCCGCCTACTACGGGCCGTCCTACATGATCAATCCGCTGTGGAACAGCTACGGCGGGTACGAGGTCGAGAGCGTCCTCATCAACTGCCACTATCCGGTGACGAACAATTCGTTCATGCTCCAGTACGGCGTCACCGTCAAGAAGCCGACCGGCATCGACGACGAAACGGCCGACAAGCTGGCCGCGAAGTTCACCGAGGGCATCGCCGAGGGATTCCTGCAGGACGTCGAGATCTGGAAGAACAAGACCAAGATCGACAACCCCCTGCTCTGCGACGAGGACGGTCCCGTCTACCAGCTGCGACGCTGGTACGACCAGTTCTACGTCGACGTCGCCGACGTCACCGACAAGATGACGCAGCGCTTCGAGTTCGAGGTCGACACCACCAAGGCCAACGAGGCCTGGCAGCACGAGGTCGAAGAGAACCTGGCCCGGCAGAAGGCCGAACGCGAGGCCGCCGAGGGGTCCGAGAACACGACTGCGGCGCGGTCCGAGAACAGGGAAGCGCAGGTCTGATCATGAGTGCCTCGATCGAATGGGCCAAAGCTCCCGACTTCGCCGGGCAGCCTGCTCGGCTCGAGGCCATTCATGCGCAAACGTTGGCCGACAAGGCCAACTACCTCGACGACGGCATGAACGAAGTCGAGTGCCGTACGTGCGGAACCTGTGTGCTGGTGCGCAAGAACAGCCTCAAGCACACGAGCGTCCAGTGGACGGACGACCCTGCGAAGACGTGCCCGACATTCCGGGACGCCGTCGGCGAGGGACAGTCCACCGCGCTCCGCGAGGGGTGCCCGCGACTGTGGGACAGCATCAACCACGCGGTGATGGAGGGGTTCATCGACGTGCGAGATCGCGTCGAATAGTCGTCGGTGCCGCTGCGGCGGTTGCGTCGCCCAATGTGACATTCGTGCAGTCGGGCTACACGAATGTCACATTGGGCGCACGTGTTTTAGGCTGGACATGCCGTCGGATTCGGCGGTTCCAGCCGAACCGGAGGCGTGCCATGACAGGCCGAATCGTGCACTTCGAGATCCCCTTCGACGACGGTGACCGCGCACGAGCGTTCTATCGGGACGCCTTCGGGTGGGCCATCGCCGAGATCCCCGACATGGACTACAGCATGGTCACCACCGGACCCGTCGGCGAGAGCGGCATGCCCGACGAACCCGGGTACATCAACGGCGGCATGATGCAGCGCGGGGAGGTGACCTCTCCCGCGGTCACCGTCGACGTCGAGAGCATCGAATCCGCCCTCGAAAGGATCGAATCCCTCGGCGGCAAGACCGTCACCGGCAGGACCCCCGTCGGGAACATGGGATTCGCCGCATACTTCACCGACTCGGAGGGCAACGTCGTCGGGCTGTGGGAGACCGCCCGCTGACCTGTGAGTACTTATTAACCGCGGGCGGTTAATAAGTACTCACAGGCGCTCGCGTTGCAGTTCGAGGGCAATGTCGATGAGCTGGTCTTCCTGGCCGCCGACGAGCTTGCGCTTGCCGGCGCGGACGAGGAGTTCGGCGGACGAGACGCCGTACCGTTCGGCCTGGCGTTCGGCGTGCTTGAGGAAGCTCGAGTAGACGCCGGCGTATCCCATCATCAGCGCCTGGCGGTCGAGGAGGCATTCGGCGGGCATCGCCGGACGCACGACGTCCTCGGCGGCGTCGGCGATCGCGAAGAAGTCGATGCCCGTCTTGACGCCGATCTTGTCGCACACGCCGACGAACGCCTCGACCGGCGCGTTTCCGGCCCCGGCGCCGAATCGTCTTGTGCTGCCGTCGATCTGCTTGGCACCCGCCCGGACCGCGGCGATCGAGTTCGCCACACCGAGTCCGAGGTTCTCGTGACCGTGGAAACCCACCTGCGCGTCCGAGCCGAGTTCCTGCACCAGCGCCTCGACGCGGTCGGACACCTGCTCGAGCACGAGCGCGCCTGCGGAGTCGACCACGTACACGCACTGGCAGCCGGCGTCGGCCATGATGCGGGCCTGCTTGGCGAGCTTCTCCGGCGCGATCGAGTGCGCCATCATCAGGAAGCCGACGGTCTCGAGTCCGCGGTCGCGGGCCAGCCCGAAGTGCTGGATGGACACGTCCGCCTCGGTGCAGTGCGTCGCGATGCGGCAGATCGAGGCGCCGTTGTCCTGGGCGACGATGATGTCGTCCTTGATGCCCAGACCGGGCAGCATCAGGAAGGCGATCTTCGCGTTCTTCGCCGTGTCGACGGCGATCGAGATGAGTTCCTGCTCCGGCACCTTGGAGAACCCGTAGTTGAACGAGGACCCACCGAGTCCGTCGCCGTGCGTCACCTCGATGACCGGGACCCCGGCGTTGTCGAGCGCACCGACGATGGCCCGGACCTCCTCACCGGTGAACTGGTGCCGCTTGTGGTGCGAACCGTCCCGCAGCGAGGTATCGGTGACGCGGATGTCCCAGCTGGCGTCGAAATGGACCATAGTGCTCATGCCTCCACACTCAGGAGCTTCTGGGCGATCTCTTCGCCCACCTTGGTTGCCGCTGCGGTCATGATGTCGAGGTTGCCCGCGTACGGCGGCAGGAAGTCGCCTGCGCCCTCGACCTCGACGAACGTCGTGACCGTCGCCTGCCCGCCCGACACGACGCTCGGGTCGTCGAACTGCGGTTCGTTGAGCAGCCGGTAGCCGGGGACGTACTGCTGGATGTCCGCGACGACGCGGTGGATGGAATCGGTGATGGCGTCGCGGTCGGCGTCCTCGGGGATCGCGCAGAAGATCGTGTCGCGCATGATCATCGGCGGGTCGGCCGGGTTGAGGATGATGATGGCCTTGCCGCGCTGCGCTCCGCCGATGGTCTCGATGCCGCGGCTGGTGGTCTTGGTGAACTCGTCGATGTTCGCGCGGGTGCCCGGGCCTGCGGAGACGGACGCCACCGACGCGACGATCTCCGCGTACGGCACGTCGACGACGCGGGAGACCGCGTACACGATCGGGATCGTGGCCTGCCCTCCGCACGTGATCATGTTGACGTTGGGGGCGCCGAGGTGTTCACGCAGGTTCGCCGGCGGGACCACGGCCGGTCCGACGGCGGCGGGTGTCAGGTCGACGGCGCGGATGCCCGCGGCCTCGTACCGCGGTGCGGCCTCCCGGTGCACGTACGCGGATGTGGCCTCGAAGACGAGATCGGGTTTCTCCGGCTGGTTCAGCAACCAGTCGACACCCTCGGCCGACGTCTCCAGTCCCATCTTGCGGGCCCGTGCCAGGCCTTCGCTCTCGGGGTCGATCCCGATCATCCAGCGGGGTTCGAGCCACTCGGATCGCTGCAGTTTGTAGAGCAGGTCGGTGCTGATGTTGCCCGAACCGACGATCGCCACACTTGCCTTGGTCATGAACAAACTCCTACTTGAACTGCAGGGATACGGTTCCGAGCCCACTGAACTCGGCGCGGAAATGATCGCCCGGGTGAGCGTCGATGGCGCGGGTGCACGAGCCGGGCAGCACGATGTCGCCGGCCTTCAACCGGACGCCGAAGCTCTCGACCTTCTGCGCGAGCCAGGCGACGGCCGTCACCGGGTTGCCGAGCACCGCGTCGCTGCGTCCCTCGGCTTTGGTCTCACCGTTGCTCGTCAGGACGGCGTCGATGGTTTTGATGTCGATGTCCGCGGGCCGCACCCGGTTCTTGCCGAGCACGAAACCGGCGGACGACGCGTTGTCGGCGATGGTGTCCGGCAGTGTGATCTTCCAATCGGTGATCCGGCTGTCGATCAGCTCGATGGACGGTGCGAACGCCACGGTGGCGTCCAGGACGTCCTGCTCGGTGCAGCCTGCGCCGGGGAGGTCGGCGCCCAGCACGAACGCGACCTCGACCTCCACGCGCGGGAAGCAGAACCGCGCCGTGTCGACGGGCTGGTCCTCGAAGACCTCCATGTCGGCGAGCAGGTGGCCGTAGTCGGGTTCGTCGACGCCCATCATCTGCTGCATGGCGAGGGACGACAGGCCGACCTTGTGCCCGACGACCTTCGCTCCGTCCTGCAGCCGGCGGCGGATGTTGATCAGCTGGATCTCGTAGGCGTCGACGACGTCGATGTCGGGATGGTCCGCGGTCAGGGGGCCGATGGGAGCGCGGCCCCGTTCCGCGGCGTCGAGCTGATTCGCCAACTCGGTGCGTAGTTGCGTCGAGAGCATGGTTAGAGGACCTTCCCTGAAGTTCGTTTGCGTGCGCACGCCCACCGGTTTCCACTGCAACGTGTTTCGTTCTTGTTTGTTGGCGTCAGTAATACTTCCTGGCAGAAAGGATGGACTGACAACCCCATCATTCTATAACGTGTTCTACATGAGCAAGCACGAATACGACATCGTGGTCGTCGGTAGCGGTGCCGGTGGAATGACCGCGGCCCTCACCGCGGCCCACAAGGGACTCAGCGTCGTCATCCTCGAAAAGGCGCCACACTTCGGCGGCTCCACCGCACGATCCGGCGGTGGCGTGTGGATCCCGAACAACGAGGCGCTGATCGCCGCGGGAGTCGAGGACACCACCGACGCCGCGCGGACCTACCTGCACAGCATCATCGGCGACGTGGTCCCGAAGGACCGGATCGACGCCTACATCGACCGCGGCCCCGAGATGCTGTCGTTCGTGCTGAAGAACAGCCCGCTGAAACTGCAGTGGGTGCCCGAATACTCCGACTACTACCCCGAGGCCCCCGGCGGGCGGCTCGGTGGACGGTCCGTCGAGCCGACACCGTTCGACGGCAGGAAGCTCGGCGCCGACCTCGCGAAGCTCGAACCCGATTACGTGAAGGCCCCGTCCAATTTCGTGATCACCCAGGCCGATTACCGCTGGCTGAACCTCCTGATGCGCAACCCGCGCGGCCCCCTTCGCGCAGCCCGGGTCGGTCTCCGCTTCCTCGGCGCCAAGCTCACCGGGAAGCGCCTGCTCGTCCGCGGTCAGGCGCTCGTCGCGGGACTGCAGGCCGGACTGAAGGCCGCAGGCGTCCCGATCCTGCTCGACACCCCGCTCACCGACCTCTATGTGGAGGACGGCGTAGTCAAGGGTGTGACCGCCACGGTCGACGGACAGCCACAGGTGTTCCGGGCACGCCGCGGCGTGGTGATCGCGTCGGGCGGTTTCGAGCACAACGACGAGGCCCGCAAGAAGTACCAGCGGGCACCGATCGGCACCGAGTGGACCGTCGGCGCAAAGGCCAACACGGGCGACGGCATCTGGGCGGGCGAAAAGCTCGGTGCCGCGCTCGATCTGATGGAAGACGCCTGGTGGGGACCGTCCATCCCGCTCACCGGCGGCCCGTGGTTCGCGCTGTCCGAGCGGAGCCTGCCGGGCTGCATCATGATCAACGAATCCGGCAGGCGCTTCGTCAACGAATCCGCGCCGTACGTCGAGGCGACGCACGCGATGTACGGCGGCACGCACGGCCAGGGCGACGGACCGGGCGAGAACGTGCCGTGCTGGCTCGTCCTCGACCAGCGTTACCGCGACCGGTACGCGTTCGCCGGAGTCACCCCGCGGTCCCCGTTCCCCGGTCGCTGGCTGAAGGCCGGTGTCATCGTCAAGGCGGGCACCGTCGCCGAGCTGGCCGGGAAGATCGGCGTACCGGTCGACGCGCTCACCGAAACGGTCTCGCGTTTCAACACTTTCGCCCGCAACGGCAAGGACGAGGACTTCGGCCGTGGTGAAAGCGGGTACGACCACTACTACGGGGATCCCCGCAACAAGCCCAACCCGAGCCTCGGGGCGCTCGAGAAGGCGCCGTTCTTCGCCGTCAAGATGGTCCCGGGCGACCTCGGCACCAAGGGCGGTCTCCGCACCGACCGCAACGCCCGCGTGCTGCGGGAGGACGGAAGCACGATCGAGAACCTCTATGCGGTCGGCAATGCCAGCGGCCCGGTGATGGGCCACACCTACGCCGGCCCCGGTGCGACCATCGGCCCGGCGATGACGTTCGGCTATCTCGCGGTTCTCGATATCCTCGACAAGTCCTCGCAGGCCGATTCCCCGACGTCACTTACCGGAGACACCACCAATGCCCATTGATCCGAACATCGCCATCGGAGCCGAACTGCCCGTTCAGGAGTTCTCCTGGACCAGTTCCGACGTGCAGCACTACCACCTCGCTCTCGGCGCCGGATCCCGTCCGCTCGACGAGAGGGAGTTGCGGTACCTGACCGACGGAAAGCCGCAGGTGCTCCCCACGTTCGCCACCGTGGCCGCGAATTTCCACGCGACCGAGGCCCCGCGCGTGTCGTTCCCGGGCGTCGAGATCGACCTCGCCAACGTGGTCCACGGCAGCCAGGAAGTGACCGTGCACCAGCCGATTCCCCCGGAGGGCAGGGCCCGCACCACCACCCGTATCGCCGAGGTGTGGGACAAGGGCAAGGCCGCCGTCATCGTGCAGGAGTCGACGACCACCGACCTCGACGGCACTCCCCTGTGGACCGGGCGGTCGTCCATCTTCGCCCGCGGCGAAGGCGGTTTCGGCGGCGAGCGCGGACCGTCCCAGTCCGTCGAGTTGCCCGACCGGCCCGCCGACGTCGAGGCCGACACCCCCGTCCTTCCGCAGCAGGCGCTGATGTACCGGATGTGCGGCGACCGTAACCCCCTGCATTCCGACCCGAAGTTCGCTTCCGCCGCAGGGTTTCCCGCCCCGATCCTGCACGGCCTCTGCACCTACGGGATGGTGTGCAAAGCGGCCGTGGATGCGGTACTCGACTCGGACGCGTCGCAGGTCGCGGGGTTCCGAGTCCGGTTCGCGGGCGTGGTCTTCCCCGGCGAGACGCTGCACACGCGGATCTGGCGGGACGAGGGCAGGCTCCTCATCTCGGCCACCGTTCCCGAGCGTGATGATGCTCCGGCCCTGGCCGACGTGGTGCTGACCCTGGCCCAGGGGTGACAGTTACCGAAATTTGACCGAATGTGCCCAGTTCGGGCGGATATTCGCGAATATCAGGCACGATGCCGCAACACTTTGTACGCTTTCCGTGACCTCATCGAGACGTGTCAACCGATGGTCGGGGCGGTTCCACGGCTCTCCACGAGCAGTAGCGAACAAAGGGGGGACCTCGTGTCCCAGCGCAGACATCTCCGTCCCGTGCGGCGCGCCGCCGTTGCCGGTGCTCTCGCGTTCTGTGCGACCGCCCTCGTCGCTCTCCCCGCGAACGCCGCACCGGTGGCGGGGAGTTCCGACAGCGGCAGCACCGGCGGCAGTTCGATGGGTTCGTCCGTACTCCCGACACCCATTCCCACCCCGACCGGGCTGGCCGCACTCGCGGCCGCGACGACCCAGACAGGCAAGCCCTATCTGTGGGGTGGGACGGGCCCGGACGCGTGGGACTGCTCGGGACTGGTGCAGTGGGCATTCCGGCAGGCGGGGGTGAATCTGCCACGCACCACGTGGGAGCAGGCCGAGGTCGGCGCACCCATTCCGCTGTGGGCGCTGGCTCCCGGCGACATCGTGGTGCTCAACCCGGACGCGTCGCACATCGGCATCTACGCCGGCTTCGGTCAGGTCTTCAATGCGTACGGGCGCGGCGTGCCCGTGGGTCTGGCGCCGCTGTCGCAGTTCCACATCTACAGCATCCGCCGGTTCTGACCCTCGGTCGTGGGCGTGCGTCTGCGGACGTACGGCCACACCGCGACGAGGAACAGCACCACCACCGCACCGGGTCCGAGCAGGGACGCCCATGCCGGTCCGTCCGGCAGTGTCGCTGCCAGACCGGCCGCGGCACCGGTGACGACCGCGCCCAGCAGTAGCGTCGGGATTCCGGGTGCGAGACCGGTATACGCGACAAGTAGCAATCCCGTCGCCGCGACACCCGCGGCCGCCGCCGCGAGCGCGGACGCGTCGCCCAGGACGAGCGCGATCAACGCCGCCTGCACCACGACCACCCCAATCCATCTCATCGGGGTGCCCCCGACGGCCGGCGGGCACGATCGGCGAGAGCCAGCGCCAGGTCCAGCGCGGAATCGTCGTCCCACGCCACCACCGGGACCCCGAGAACGCCCATGTTCCGGTACATGTTCCGCCGCTCGAGCCGCCACATCCTGCCGGTCATCGGATCGAGTTCGTACTCGAACGGCGGGCCTCGGAGCACGTCGACAGCCACCACGACGTGACCGCGTCGCCTCAACTCCAGCAGCGACAGCGCGAAATTGGTGTCCAGCATGGTGGAGAACGCGAGGACCACTGCCCTCGGCGGCAACGCGACACGCGGGACGAGTGTGCCTTCGGAGGCGCCGGCGTCGGAGTCGAGCACGGTGTCGAGGATTCGGTAGAACTGCCTGCGCCCGATGTCGGCGCCGAGCCATCGCAGCCGGAGCCCGTGGACGACGACCCCGGCCCGGTCGCCGCGCTGCAGGGCCGTCTGCACCACCTGCGTCGCCCCGCGCACGGTCCGGTGCAGGCTCTCCGACGCCGGGCCGGGCGCCTGCGGGGTGGTGTCGAGTACGGCGACGACGTCCGCGGCGCGGTCCATGATCCGTTCGGTGACGTGGAGCCGGCCGCGCCGGGCACTCACCGGCCAGTTGACGCTCCGCAGCGGGTCTCCCGGCGCGTGCGGGCGGATGTCCCCGAACTCGACGCCCGAACCGAATCGGCGGGTGCGGTGCGCGCCGATTCGGTCCGGAAGGGTGGCGTGGGGCAACGGAGTCGGCATCGGCGGCGCCAACGGGAACACCCGCAGCTCCGTGACGGGAACCGGCAGCGACGCCGTGAGCAGGCCGCCGCCTGCACGTGCCGTGACCGTCAGTGCGGGTTCGTACCGACCCCACCGGTTCGCCGACACCACGTAGTCGCCGACGCCGACCTGCTCGACCGTGTAGCCGTCGGACGGTGCCGGCGCCACCTCGAGTTCCGCCGCACCACCGCACGCCGTCACGTCCACCGAGAGGTGCACGGACTCGGATTCGAAACACCGCAGCATGCGCGCCGACGCCTCGACCCGGACACCGGTGGCCGGACGGGGCAACCACATCACCGTGCCGAGCGCACCCAGCATCGGGGCGGCGAACACGATCAGTTCCCACCACCGCCCCACGACACCCGCCGTCAGCGCCACGGCGGCGCAGGTCGTCAGTGCGAGGGCTGCCGGCGACGCCCGCCACGTCAGCTGGTGCTCGGTCATCGTGCCCTCGGCGCCGGGAGACGGCGCAACAGTTCCGCGAGGACGTCGTCGCTGCGGATGCGGCGCACCCACATCTCGGGGCGCAAGCTGATGCGGTGTGCGACAGCGGGAACGGCCAGGGCCTTGATGTCCTCCGGAATGACGAAGTCCCGGCCCGAGAGGAGGGCGCGTGCCCGAGCCAGCTGTACCAGGTCGAGTTCCGCGCGGGGACTGGCCCCGACCTCGACCTGCGGGTGGTGCCGGGTGGCGTTCGCGAGCGCGACGACATACCCGAGGACGTCGTGATGAACGCTGACCTGCTCGAGCGATTCGCGCATCGCCAGGAGGTCGGCCGCATCGACCACCTGCTCGACGACGACGGCGGCGGATCCCCGGTCGAGCCGTCGGCGCAGCATCTCGTGCTCGTCGGTCTCGGTGAGGTACCCCAGTCGCAGCCGGAGCGCGAACCGGTCCAGCTGCGCCTCGGGCAGCGGGTAGGTGCCCTCGTATTCGACGGGGTTGTCGGTGGCGAGCACGATGAAGGGACGCGGCAGGATCCGGGTGGTGCCGTCGACGCTGACCTGCCCCTCGGCCATCGCCTCGAGCAGTGCGGCCTGGGTCTTGGGCGGGGTGCGGTTGATCTCGTCGGCGAGGAGCAGGTTGGTGAAGATCGGACCCGGACGAAACTCGAAGCGTCCCGACGGCATGTCGTAGATGGTGGCGCCGAGCAGGTCGGCGGGCAGCAGGTCGGGGGTGAACTGGACCCGCGTGAAGTCGAGCCCGAGCGCTGCTGCGAAAGATCGTGCCACCAGGGTCTTTCCGAGTCCGGGCAGATCCTCGATGAGCACGTGCCCGCCGGCGAGCACTGCGAGCAGGATGGATGTGAGTTCGTCGTGTTTGCCGACCACCGCCCGTTCGACCTCCGCCAGCACCGCGTGGGCGCGCGCGGTGGTGACCTCGGCGGGCATCGTCACAGCTGCTCCAGCCGTTGCAGGATCCGGTCGAGGACATCCCGGCCCGGCCCGGGTGCGGCCCGGTCGGAGCGCTGCACGCTTTCGGGATCGACCCACTGCCACAAGTCGCCGAAGAACACCTCACCCGCGGCTGCGGTGTCGGCGGGGTCCAGTCCCTGCCGCTGTCCGGTGGACTGCTGGAACTCGCGCGCCAGGAGCGGACGCAGATGGTGATCCCAGTCGCCGCGCGTACCGTCCGCCCAGCTGATCAGTGATTCCGTTCGTGCCATCCAGCGGGCCGTCGCCTCGGCCCGTTCGGCTTCCAGGCCCGGCGGCTGGTCGTCGACGTCCCCGGGTGCCATGCGTCGTCGAATCTCGAAGAGCACCAGCGCGGTCACCGCTCCCGCGACCAGCACGGCCGCACTGTACCGGCCGGCGGCCACCAGCGGGACCTCCACGGCCAGCACCGCCCCGACACCGGCTACCGCGACGGCGAGCATGCGTCGCTCCCCAGGTCGTCGAGCACACGCCGGAGCAGATCCGCGGCCTCGTCGCGGTGCTGTTCGCCCATCGGATGCAGGCTGAACCGTGCCTCGGAGAACAGTCGCACCAGCGGCGCCGCCGCCTCGAAGCGCAGCGCTCCGAGTTGCACTGCACGAGCCAGCACTTCGGACGGGGTGTCCGACTCCCGCGGTTCGGCGCCCGGCGCCCCTTGCAGCGCATCCTCCATGGCGGCGTAGCTGGCGATGATGGCCTCACGCGGCGGCAGACTCGGCGCGACGACCACGGCGAGACCTTCCTCCGCTGCCCGGGCCAGCGACTGCGAGGCAGCCGGACCGTCGGGGGAACTCGCCGCGGTCCAGGCGCCGACCCGCGACCGGAGGGGGCGCCGGGCCACGGCGCCGAGGATCAGCACGGTCACCAGTACCGGACCGACAATCGCTGCCGCGGTCCACAATTCCGTCAGGTCCTCGCGGGTCTCGTCCACAATGCCGGGCGGCGGACGAGTCTCGGTGGGCACGGACTCGTCGGTTCGGTCAGCCCCGTCGTCGGCGGCCGGGATCGCCGGCGACGGTTGACGGTCCGGGGGCCCGTCACCACCGGCGGACCCGAGGAGGAACGCCGCGGCCACGAGGAGCGAGGCGAATGCCGCCCAGCCGAGAATGTGCCGGCGCGAGACCGAGGACCCGGTGTTTCCGGTGAGCCCTGCCGGCGGCGGGTCGGGGGCGACTCGCGGCCGACCGCTGCGAAGGGCGGACGCCAGCGCCACCGCTGCGACGACGACGGCGATCGCCGAGAGGATGACCAGCGCGCGCGTCGCACCTGCGCCCGGCTCCGACGGTGTCGCGGGGGTGTCGGGCGCGGGGGCCACCCGGACCGCAAGGGTGACCGTCACGACGGCCGCCAGCAGGGCGACCGTGTGGACGACCCTGCTGCGCACGCGACGGTCCGGCATCCTCACTCCCGAGTTGCCTCTCCATCGTGACACGCGGGGACCGGGAAAATCACCCGTTCGCGGCGGCGGACAGCGCAGCATGTTCGGGACGTATCCATCCATGAAGGAGAGTTACTTGACCACGTCCCCGGTAACCGGAGCCGACCTGGCTCGATCGCTGGAACCTCTGGGGGTTGCGGTTCCCTCGGCCGTACCCACGCACTGGTACAACATTGCCGCCGATCTTCCGGAACCCGTTCCGCCGCACTTGCATCCCGGCACACGCGAGCCACTGGGACCGGAAGACCTGGCACCGCTGTTTCCCGCGAGCCTGATCGAACAGGAGGTCGCGACCGAGCGGTACATCGAGATCCCCGAGACGGTCCGCGAGATCTACGGCATGTGGCGACCGTCGCCGCTGGTGCGTGCGCGCCGGCTGGAGCGAGTGCTCGGCACACCCGCACGGATCTACTACAAGTACGAGGGTGTCAGCCCCGTCGGATCGCACAAGCCGAACACGGCTGTGGCACAGGCCTATTACAACGCGCTCGAGGGCACGACCAAGCTCACCACCGAGACCGGCGCGGGCCAGTGGGGCGCGTCGCTGTCGTTCGCCGGCGCCCTGCTCGGCCTCGAGGTGGAGGTCTGGCAGGTCCGCGCATCCTTCGACGCCAAGCCGTACCGCCGGCTCCAGATGGAGGCGTACGGCGGCATCTGCCATCCGTCTCCGTCCGACCTCACCGAAGCCGGTCGGGCCATCCTGGCCGAGCATCCCGATACCACGGGTTCCCTGGGCATGGCGATCAGCGAGGCCGTCGAGGTGGCCGCCAACGATCCCGGTGCGCACTACTCGCTGGGCAGCGTCCTCAACCACGTCATGCTCCACCAGACCGTGATCGGCCAGGAAGCGATGGCCCAGCTGGAGGAGGCGGGTGAGCCTGTCGCGCACACGGTGTTCGGTTGCGCCGGAGGCGGTTCCAACCTCGCGGGCCTGACGTTCCCGTTTCTGGGTCGCAATCTGCGCGAGGGCACCACCACCCGCCTCGTCGCGTGTGAGCCGGCGGCCTGCCCGTCGCTGACGCAGGGCGAGTACCGCTACGACTTCGGTGACGTCGCAGGCCTGACGCCGCTGTTGAAGATGTACACCCTCGGTAACGACTTCGTTCCGCCCGCCATCCACGCGGGCGGTCTGCGGTACCACGGCATGTCGCCGATGGTCTCGCACGCCGTCGCCCTCGGACTGATGGACGCGACCGCGATCGAACAGGACGACGCACTCGCCGCGGGCCTGCTCTTCGCCCGCGCCGAGGGCATCATCCCCGCGCCGGAATCCACGCACGCCGTGGCCGCGGCCATAGAGCATGCCCGCACGGTCACCGAACCGGAGGTCGTGGTCATCGGACTGTCCGGCAACGGCCAGCTGGACCTCCCCGCGTACAGCCGGCACGTCTGATCGATTCACCGAGGCAGACCCACGTACGGGTCTGCCTCGGTGGTCACCGGATCAGTGTGGACAGTCTGCTCACCAGGCGGTCGAAGTCGAGCGTGCCGTCGATTCCGGCGACCACGTCGTCCCACGACGCCTCGGCGACCAGGGTCAGCGCGGTACCCCGGTCGTACAGCACGTCGACGACGTTCGCGAACCGTCGGACGGTCTCCGCGCCGGCCTCCCGCAGTCGGGGCACGCCGGTAATCGCCCAGCATCCGAACCGCTCCGACAGGTCGAGGTAGTCGGCGGGTGCCGTCGGGGTGCCGCACAGCACCGCGAACTCGAACCAGACCGTGCGGTCCCGCACGGCGGAGGCCGTCACCGTGCGCGTCCCGACGGTCAGCGCCACGCGCTCGGTCAGGTCCGGGGGCTCGCTTTCGAAAGCCCGGACGAAACGGCTCGAAGCGAACCCGGTGTCCGCGGCGGCCACGGTGCGGCAGTCGACGGGACCGGCCACCCGCACGACGGTCAGATTCTGTTCCAGCACGGCGATCGACGGCGCGAACAGGTGATGGAACAGCGGATTCGGCAACAACCCGTCCGGTGGATAGTTCGATGTCGCCACCAACGTGATCCCGCGGGTGAACAGGGCCTTCAGCAGTCGTGCGACCAGCATCGCGTCCCCGACGTCGTGCAGGTGGAACTCGTCGAAACACAGCAGCCGGACATCCCCGAGGGCCGCATCGATCGCGAGGTCGATGGACCCCAGCGTGTGCGCGTCGGCGTGGAGCCGGCGGAAGAACGAGTGGAAGTGCACGCGCCGCTTCGAGACCTCCGCCGACCTGTGGAAGCCGTCCATGAGCCACGTCTTGCCGCGTCCGACGGGTCCCCACAGGTACACGCCGCGAACTCCGGGCCTCCCCTGCTCCAGGCCCGCGGCGGTCTCGTCCAGGACGGCCGCGGCAGCGCGCTGCGCGTCGTCAAACAGAACCTCTACATCCACAGAGGAAACACTACGAATGTAGAGTCTCGTGCGACAAGCCGATGTGAGGAGGAAGACACCGTGCCCGAGCGGCGTGAGCAGATAGCCGACGCGGCGATCACGATCGTCGCGCGCGAGGGCATGCGCGCGCTGACGCATCGAGCCGTCGACCGCGCACTGGATCTCCCGGGCGGGTCCACGTCCTACTACTTCCGCACCCGGCGTGCACTGATCGAATCCGCCGTCCGCCGGCTCGCCGAACGGTCGCGGCAGGAGTTCGAGACCACGGCGGCCCCGTCGCTCGACCTCGCATCCCTCGCCGAGGGGGTGGCCCGGTCCCTGGACCGGCTGCTGCACACCCGCCACGACGACCTCGTCGCGCGGCACGCGCTGACCGTCGAACTGTCCGGTGACGCCGACCTGCACCCTCTCCTCGCGACGTGCCTGTTCTCCCGTGCCCGCGCCGCCGAACTGTTCGACGCCCTCGGCGTCGCCGAACCCGAGAACGCGGGCGCGGACTTCGTCAGCGTCGTCGAAGGCCTGGTCTTCGACCGTTTCGTGGGCGCCCGCTCACTCGACGGCATCGAGCCCGGCACCGAACGCAGCGTGCGGCAACTGGCCCGCGCCGTCGAGTCGTATCTGCGCGGTGTGACGGCCTGAACGAATGTCACCCGGCGCGGTGTGGACGACGGGAATCCCGCGTTTCTGCCAAGATCGTGGCGTGAACCCCCAGTACCTCAGCCGTCTCCCCGACAGCGGTTTCGACCGCGTCGACGCACTCCTCGACCCCGTCGACACCGACCTCGCGGACGCCTTTCCGGGTGATCGACAGCAACCGCAGCCCATCCACACCGTCTACGTGAGTGCGGCGGACGCCGGACCGGACACCCCGAGGGTGTGGGGTGAGCAGGCTGTCGAACTGCTGGACAGGCACACGAACGCGCTGTCCGAAATCGGAACGACCGGTGCGCTTCCCGATGTCCGCGCGATGCTCGAACACCGTCCGATCATGGATCTGCGGATCGATTTCGAGGACGGCTACGGCTGGCGGAGCGACGACGTCGAGGACGCGGCCGCACTGGAGGCGGGACGCACGCTGCGACTGCTCTCGTCCGACCCGTCCGGCCCGCGGTCGCTGGGCATCCGGGCGAAGGGCCTGGCCCCGCACGAGCGCCGCCGCGGGATCCGGACCCTCGAACTCGTCCTCGAAGGCGCGGGTGGGGTTCCCGACGGCTTCGTGTTCACGGTGCCGAAACTGCGTGCGGCCCAGCAGGTCACCGCCGTCGTCGCGTTGTGCGAGGAACTCGAGCGTGCGTACGGGCTCCCCGACAGGTCGCTGCTCTTCGAGTTGCAGATCGAGAGCCCGCAGGCCGTGCTCGGACCGGACGGCACCGTGACCGTCGCGAAGGCCATCCACCTCGCGGACGGGCGCTGCACCGGACTGCACTACGGCACTTACGACTACAGCGCGGCCTGCGGAATCGCGTCCCGGTTCCAGTCGCTCGAGCATCCGGTGGCCGATCACGCCAAGTCCGTGATGCTGGTGGCGGCGGCCCAGACCGGGGTGTGGGTATGCGACGGATCCACCCAGGTCGTCCCGCAGGGCAGCGACGAGGAAGTCCACGCCGCGCTCGCCCGGCACCACCGGCTCGTCACCCGTTCGCTCGAACGCGGGTACTACCAGGGATGGGACATGCATCCCGGGCACTTGATCACCCGCTGGCTCGCGACGTTCGACTTCTACCGCGGTGCGCTGCCCGCCGCGGCCACCCGTGTGCAGGCCTACCTCGACCGCCAGGGCGGCGGGGTGATGGACGAACCGGCGACCGCGCAGGCGCTCGCGACGGTGATCCTGCGGGGGCTGGCGTGCGGCGCGTTCGACGAGGACGCGGTCCGCACGCAGGCCCCCGGATGCACGGTGGACACCTTGCGTGACCTCCTCACCCGGGCGGTGGTTCCGGGCAGCTGAGCACCTCGGCGCGCACGAGGGCCGCCCGCACCACCCACTCCGACGCCCTACACTTGCCCCCACGCCCGATCAGGAGGTAGCCGCACCCGTGACCCCGAACACCTTGACCGCGCCCAGCTTCCACAGTCCGCCCCCCGGCGAGGCGAGCGAACGGGACGGCGGCACGGCGCGGTTGCGCCTGTGGGGTTCCCTGACCGCGGCCGGTCGGGCAGGCTTGGAATCATGACCCACGCTTTCGACTCCAGCTACCCCCGTGACCTGGTCGGATACGGGCAGCACCCGCCCGATCCGCAGTGGCCGGGCGGCGCGAAGATCGCCGTTCAGTTCGTCCTCAACTACGAGGAGGGCGCCGAGAACAACGTGCTCCACGGCGACGAGGCATCGGAGACGTTCCTGTCCGAGATGGTCGGGGCCCAGCCGTTCCCGAACCGGCACATGAGCATGGAATCGATCTACGAATACGGATCCCGCGCCGGATTGTGGCGCGTGCTCCGGGCATTCGAGCGACGCGGGCTGCCGCTCACGATCTTCGCGGTGGCCAAGGCGATGCAGCGGAACCCCGAGGCCGTCAGCGCCTTTCGCGAACTCGGTCACGAGATCGCCTGCCACGGCCTGTGGTGGAAGTCGTACCAGCTCTCCGACGAGGACGCCGAGCGCAAGGACCTGGCCGAGGCGGTGGAGATCCTGCGCGACCTCACCGGTGAGGCACCGCTGGGCTGGTACACCGGCCGCGATTCCCCGCTCACCCGGCAGCTGGTCGTCGAGCACGGCGGTTTCGAATACGACTCCGATTCGTACGCCGACGACCTGCCCTACTGGGTGAAGGTCGATGCCCCCGGGAAGGGTCTCGTCGACCATCTGGTGGTGCCGTACACCCTCGACACCAACGACATGCGGTTCGCGTCGCCCGGCGGTTTCCCGAGCGGCGAGCAGTTCTTCGCGCACCTGCGGGACGCGTTCGACGTCCTGTACGCGGAGGGAACGGCCGGGGCGCCGAAGATGCTGTCCGTGGGTCTGCACTGCCGCATCGTCGGCAGACCCGCCCGCACCGCGGCGCTGGAGCGTTTCCTCGATCACGTGCAGTCCCACGACGACGTCTGGGTTGCCCGGCGCATCGAGATCGCCCGCCACTGGCGCGACGTCCACCCCGCCTGAGGACGGTCCGATGCCCCCGCGACGACCGTCGATGCTGGTCACGAATCTGGCCAACCGGGATCCCGGCAGCTCTCAGACCGTGATCCTGGAGGAGCTGCGCCGGGTGATCCTCAGCGGCGGCGCCCCGCCGGGCACCCCGATCCCGGTGGACGACGTGGCCGAGCATTTCGGCGTCAGCCGTATCCCGATCCGGGAGTCGCTGAAGACGCTGATCGGCGAGGGTCTCGTCGACCACCGGGCCAACGCCGGGTACACGGTCGCCCGGCTGACCGTCGACGAACTCGAGGAGCTCTACCTGGTGCGGGGTGTTCTCGAGTCGGCGGCGCACTCCGTAGCGATCACCCTCGCCGACGAGGCCGACGACGCCCGGGCCAGGGAGGCCTACGAAGCGCTCGACCGCTCGGTTCTCGAGGACGACCTGACCGCGTACCACCGGGAGAGCCGCAACTTCCACCTGGCCCTGGCGTCGCCGTGCCGGATGCAGCGACTGCTGCACATGTTCGAGTCGGCGTGGAACATCACCGAGCCGGTGCAGCCGATGTCGCAGGTGGGAACGCCTGAGCGGCTGCGCCTCCACCTCGGGCACCGGGACATGCTCGCGGCGTTCCTCGCCCGCGACGCCGCGGCGTTGAAGGCGGCCACCGACCGGCACAACGAACAACTCGACACGGTGATCGCGGCCCTGCCGACGGACACCGGAATCTTCCGGGACACGCCCGGGTAGGCCGTCCGGCAAGATATATTCTCAGCTCGGACCGTGCGCCGGCGAGAATATATCTTCGCCGTCACAACCAGGAAATATCCGAAAACTACTTTTGCTCCCAGCACTTCGGTGGTGTGCTTTTCACCGAGGCACCCTTACGTCGACGCAGTCGTGTCCGTACTGCACCAGGGAGCGAAACGATGACTCAGACAGCGCCCTCCAACGAGGGGGAAACCGTCCCCGGTGCACACCTGGCCGGCGCCGGGCTGATCAAGCCCGGCTATCACCCGAGACTCACCAACGACGATCTCGCGCCGCTCGCGACGCAGTCGTGGTCTTCGTACAACATCTTCGCGTTCTGGATGTCCGACGTGCACAGCGTCGGCGGCTACGTCACCGCGGGCAGCCTGTTCGCGCTCGGGCTGACCAGCTGGCAGGTCCTCGTCGCCCTGGTGGTCGGTATCGCGATCGTCAACGTGTTCGCGAACCTGGTGGCCAAGCCCAGCCAGGTCACCGGCGTCCCTTACCCGGTCATGTGCCGCAGCGCCTTCGGCGTTCTCGGTGCCAACGTCCCGGCCATCATCCGCGGCCTCATCGCGGTGGCCTGGTACGGAATCCAGACGTACCTGGCGTCGCACGCGTTCGTGATCCTCGGCCTGAAGATCTGGCCGGGCCTGGCGCCCTGGGCGGACGTGCACGAGCACGGATTCCTCGGACTGTCGGCGCTCGGCTGGGCCGGGTTCATGACGATGTGGGTGCTGCAGGCGCTGGTCTTCTGGCGCGGCATGGAGAGCATCCGCAAGTTCATCGACTTCTGCGGTCCCGCGGTCTACGTGGTGATGCTGATGCTCGCGATCTACCTGATCAGCGAGGCCGGTTGGTCGAACATCAGCCTGAACCTCGGCGAGGTGAACTACACCGGCTGGTCTGCCGTGCCCGTGGTGCTCGGCGCGATCGCCCTTGTCGTGTCGTACTTCTCGGGCCCGATGCTCAACTTCGGCGACTTCTCCCGATACGGAAAGACGTTCAGCGCGGTCAAGCGCGGCAACTTCCTCGGCCTCCCGGTGAACTTCCTGTTCTTCTCGATCCTCACCGTCGTCACCGCCTCCGCGACCCTGCCCGTGTACGGCCGCCTGATCACCGATCCCGTCGAGACCGTCGCGCAGATGGACAACCTGTTCGCCGTCGTCCTCGGCCTCCTCACCTTCATCGTCGCCACCATCGGTATCAACATCGTCGCCAACTTCGTCTCCCCGGCATTCGACTTCTCGCACGTCAGTCCGCAGCGCATCAGCTGGCGTACGGGCGGAATGATTGCCGCCGTCGGATCCGTCCTGATCACACCGTGGAACCTGTACAACAATCCCGAGGTGATCCATTACACGCTCGAGACGCTGGGGGCGTTCATCGGACCGCTGTTCGGAATCCTCATCGCGGACTACTACCTGGTGCGCAGGCAGCGAGTGATCCTGGACGACATGTTCACCATGTCCGAGGGCGGAACATACTGGTACAAGAAGGGTTACAACCCCGCTGCGATCATCTCCACCGTCGTCGGAGCCCTGGTCGCGATGATTCCCGTGATCCTCAAGGCCCAGCCGTTCGGACTCGACGTGTGGGGCATGGCGGGTGCGGCCCAGTACTCGTGGTTCCTCGGCATGGGCGTCGGATTCGTCTGCTACCTCGGGTTGTCCACCGGTGCCCGTCGCGCGCATCGCACAGCCCCGATCGAAACATAGGTCGACGAACGTGCATATCAAGATCGTCAATCCCAACACCACCCAGTCGATGACCGACAAGATCGGCGACTGTGCGCGCTCCGTCGCGGGGCCGGGGACGCTCGTCGAGGCGGTGAGCCCGCAGATGGGTCCCGCGTCGATCGAGAGCCATTACGACGAAGCACTCAGTGTCCCCGGGCTTCTCGAGGAGATCGCGCGCGGCGAGGAGGCCGGGGTGGACGGCTACGTGATCGCCTGCTTCGGCGACCCGGGCCTCGACGCTGCCCGCGAACTGGCCTCCGGACCCGTCCTCGGGATCGCCGAGGCGGCCATGCACGCCGCGAGCTTCCTCGGCCGCGGGTTCAGCGTCGTCACGACGCTGGGACGCACCCGGGGCCGGGCCTGGGAACTGGCCGAACGGTATGGCATGCAACGGTTCTGCCTCGGTGTGCACGCGTGCGAGATCGCCGTCCTCGACCTCGACCGCGACCCGGATGCGGTGAAGGTGATCCTCGAGGCCTGCCGCGTCGCCCTCGACCGGGACGGCTCGGACGCGATCGTGCTGGGATGCGCGGGCATGGCGGACCTGTGCGCCGTCATCTCGGCGGAACTCGGGGTGCCGGTCGTCGACGGCGTGGCGGCGGCCACCCTCATGGTCCAGTCCCTCGTGACGCTGGGATTGCGGACCGGCGCGCGCGGAGAATTCGCGACTCCCCTGCCCAAGAAGTACACCGGGCTGCTCGAGGGTTTCGGCCGCTGACCGTCAGAAGGACGGCGGGGTGCTCGTGATGAGGAACCGTGCCGGTTCCGCGGCGTCGTTGAACCACCGGTGCGGCACGGTGGCCGGGTAGTACAGCGTGTCTCCCCGGTCGAGCACGTAACTCTCCTCGACGCCGACCTCCACTCGGATGCTGCCGTCGATGACGTAGATGAACTCCTCGCCGGCATGTTCGGTGTGCTCGCCGGCCTGCGAACCCGGTTGCGCGGTCACCTCGTTCGGTTCCATCGCGCGTACGCCCGTGGAGCAGAAGCGGAGCACGGCGCCGTCCGACAGCGCGAAGCGCCTGCCCTCCCGGCTGCGCACGAGGCTGGTGGGCGTGCGCGCGCCCTGTTCGAGCAGGGCGTGCGCCGTGGTTCCCAGCACCTGGGCGACCCGGTGCAGATTCATGACGCTCGGCACCGAGTGGCCGTTCTCCGCCTGACTCAGGAACGGCTGCGACAGTCCCGTTTTGGCCGCCACGTCGCGCAGGGTCAGTCCCGCGTCACGCCGGGCCGACCTGATCGCGGTGCCGATGGCAACGGCCAGTTGGCGTTGATCCTCGTCCATGAGGCAAACGCTAGCACCGTGTTTCGCGGAAACCGCGACTGATAACACGGACGAAACGAAATTGACCCTGCTTAGTAAAGATTGGCGTGCTCAATAGAACGTGAACTCGAACGCTCCCTTCACTCGGACGGAGATCGACCCATGTCCTTCCACGCAGTCGACCAGCGCCTGCCTTTGGTGCGGCAAGCGGCCTTCGGTCTGCAGCACGTGCTCATCATGTACACCGGCTGCATCACCGTCCCGTTGGTCTTCGGTGCCGCAGTAGGACTCGACAAGTCCACCGTCGCGTTGCTGATCAGCGCCGACCTTCTGATCGCCGGCATCATCACGATCATCCAGAGCCTCGGGGTGGGGAAGCTGGCCGGCGCACGGCTGCCGATCGTCTGCGGCGCCACGTTCGCCGGGCTGACTCCGATGATCCTCATCGCCAAGGAATACGGGCTGCAGGCGGTGTACGGTTCGATGCTCGCAGGCGGCCTGGTCGGACTCGCCCTCGCCGTGCCGTTCGCGCGGCTGATCCGGTTCTTCCCACCGCTGGTCACCGGGGTCGTCCTCACCGTCGTCGGCATCTCTCTGATCGGCGTCGCCGCCGGCCTCATCGTCGGAAACGATCCGACGGCAGACGGTTTCGCGGATCCCGGCAACATCATGCTCGCCGGTGTGGTCGTGCTGGTCGCGATCGCCTTCCTCTGCCTCGGCCGCGGGATCTGGACCCAACTCGGCGTGCTCCTCGCCCTCGTGATCGGCACGCTCGTCGCGATTCCGATGGGCCTGATCGACCTGGGCGGCGTGTCCGGCAGCCCCTGGTTCGGCATCACCGCTCCGTTCCACTTCGGGGCGCCGCAGTTCCCGGTCACGGCGGTGGTGGCGATGAGCATCGTGATGGCCGTGGTGTTCGCGGAGTCGACGGCGAGCATGCTGGCGCTCGGCGAGATCACCGGGAAGCCCCTCACCAAGGGCGACGTGGCCCGCGGCCTCGTCGGCGATGCGCTGTCCGGCGTACTCGGCGGCATCTTCAACGCGTTCGTCGACACGATCTTCACGCAGAACGTCGGAGCCGTCGCCACCACCCGCGTCCACAGCCGCTACGTGACGGCCACCAGCGGTGCGATCCTGATCGTCCTCGGACTGATCCCGAAGATGGGCACCGTCGTCGCCGCCCTGCCCGCGCCGGTCGTCGGCGGTGTCGGCATCATCCTGTTCTCGACGGTCGCGGTGGTGGGGATGAACACGCTCCGCAAGGTGGATCTCAGCGACCGGATCAACACCACCATCGTCGCGGTGTCGGTGGGCATCGGCCTGCTCCCCGAGTTCGCCGAGGGCATGTTCGAGCACTTCGACTCGTCCGCCCAGATCCTGCTCGGCAGCGGCATCACCCTCGCCGCCATCTCCGCGTTCTCCCTGAACCTGCTGTTCAACCACACCCGGATCGGCGCTGCCGCCCGCGCCGCCTCCGCACCCGTCATCGCAACCGAACCCGTTCCCCCGACCTCCGAGGAGCCGCATGTTGCCGCCCGTGCCTGAGCCGTTCGACGTCCCCGTCATCGACATCTCCCCGTACGTGACCGGCGGGTCCGACACGGAACGCGCCCGGGTGGCGCGCGAAATCGACTCGGCGTGCGCCACTGTCGGATTCATCCAGATCCTCGGTCACGGCATCCCCGAACCGGTGATCGAGGGACTCGCCGGCGCCGTCGACGACTTCTTCGCGCTGCCCCTGGAGACGAAGAAGACGTATCGCGTGGAGGGCGCCAACCGCGGGTACAGCCCGCCGAAGAGCGAGTCGCTCAGCCTCAGCCTGGGCGTCGAATCGGCCACCCGGATGAACGACTTCTTCGAGGCCTACAACGTCGGAACGGAGGCCCGGTCGTTCCCGGACCTGGACCTGTCCGAGGACGACTACGGGCTGAACGTGTGGCCCGAGGTGCCCTCCTTCACGGACGCCGTGCAGGCCTACTACGCGCACGGCGAGCGCGTCGCCCGCACCCTGACACGGATCTTCGCCGACGCCCTCGGGCTCGATCCGGGCTTCTTCACCGCCCTGACCGACCATTCCATCGACGTCCTCCGCATGAACAACTACGCGCTGCCGGAGGGCAGCGTCACCCTCGACGGCGAGCTGACCGGCATGGGTGAGCACACCGACTTCGGACTTGTCACCGTGCTGTGGGCCGATCGTGTGGCCGGCCTGCAGGTGCTCGGGCGCGACGAGCGCTGGCACGATGTGAGCCCCGCGGCGGGCGCACTGCTCGTCAACCTGGGCGATCTCACCGCCCGGCTCACGAACGACCGGTGGATGTCGACGCTGCACCGGGTGACTCCGCCCGTCGTCGACGGAACGATCAAGCGCCGGCGATCGGCGGCGTTCTTCCACGACGGCAACGTCGACGCGGTGATCGCGACCCTGCCGGGACTGTGCGAACACTCCGACGACGGATACGCACCGGTGACGGTCCGTGAGCACATCAAGGCGAAACTGGCGGGTTCGCGTCACGGCAAGAAGAACACAGCCGCGGGTCGGGAGGCCGAGCGAGTCCTCGCCGCGGCGGACCGGGCGGCCGCCCGGTGACCCGTGGGCACGTCGTATTGATCCACGGCGCCTGGGCGGGCAACTGGGTGTGGGACACACTTCTGGAGCCGTTGCGCAACAGCGGGTACGAGCCGCACCCGCTGGACCTTCCCGGCGTGGGAACCTGGCCGGACGGTGCGCGAACCGATCTGGACGCCGTGTCGGATGTCGTCGTGGCGCACATCGTTTCGCTGGACGGGCCCGTGTTCGTGGTCGGACACTCCGGAGGCGGCATCGTGGCCACCCAAGTGGCCGAGCGCATTCCGCACCGGATCTCAGGTGTGGCGTACGTCGCCGGAATGATGCTGCCCTCGGGAAGCAACTTCGGCGACCTCTGCGCAGACCTGCGCCTACCGGAACCGGTCGGGATCTCGGCCTGGCTGCAGTCGACCCCCGACGGATCCGGGACCATTGTGCCCCCGGAAGCCGCGGCCGCCGTGTTCTTTCACGAATCGTCGGCCGGTGATGCGATCGCTGCCGCGCGAAAGCTGCTGCCGCAACTCGAGACTGCGCGTCTCATGGCCCCGGCGTGGACGCCGGAGCGGTTCGGCTCCATCCCCCGCCTGTACGTGGAGGCGACGCTCGACCGTTCGGTGCCGCTCGTGACGCAGCGTGCGATGCAGGACCGGGTGCCGGGCGCGCGGGTGGTGACGTTGGACAGCGATCACGCCCCGCAACTGTCGGCGCGCGAGGCCCTGGTCGCGGCACTCGTCGATTTCTGCGCCGTCGTCGGCCCGAAACCTGTTTCTGCACAGGAAATCTGATGGAAACACGATCTCGCTATATTTCGGAGCACATTGCCCATGGCTGAAACGAGCAATGTGCGAACCCGTGTCCGGCGGGCGCGAACCAGCCGCACTCCCGAGCACCCATGGAGGATGCGGATGCATGCCGATCTGATTTCCGATGTCACCGTCTACTCGAACGGCAGCTGGCTGCCACACCGCGACGTCCTGATCGCCGACGGTCTGTTCACCGAGATCCGCCCGACCGCTCCGGCACCGTCGGGGGCCACGGCGGTCGACGGGTCGGGGGCGTACCTGATCCCCGGATTCGTCAACACCCACACCCACCTGCAGCAGTCGTTGATGCGCGGCATCGGCGAAGGGCAGCCGCTGCTCAGCTGGCTGCTGACCGTGGGTGAGGAATCCGCGGTCATCACCCCGGAGCGCGCCTACCTGGCGGCGGTCGCCGCAAGCCTCGACGCCCTGCGCAGCGGCACGACGACGCTGGTCGAGCACATGTGGCCGCATCCGTCTCCGGACGTGCACGACGCGGTGCTGCGTGCCCTGGAAGACACCGGCGTGCGGGCGCTCCTCGGCCGCGGAGTGGCGGACCGCGCGGACACAACGCGCAAGTGGGGCGTCGACCCGCGCCTCCTGCAGCCGCTGCCCGGGGTGCTCGAGCACACCGACCAGCTGGTCAAGCAGGCCGACGGCACACGCGTCACGGTCGGTCTGGCCGTCCCCAACCCCCGGTCGCTGACACCGGAGGGGATGGCGGCGGTGCGGCAGTTCGCGGGCGAACGCGACATGACCGTGTCGATCCACCTGCTGGAGACCACCACCGACGACGTGATGTGCCGCGAACACGCCGGCGCGGGCGCGGTCGACTACCTCGACAGGAGCGGGTTCCTGTGGGACCGGTTGCTCGCCGTGCACTGCTGCGAACTCGACGCCCACGGGCGCGCGGTGCTGGCCCGTCGTGGTGTGGCCGTCTCGTACAACCCGATGAGCAACATGCGTCTCGGCAGCGGCGTCGCCCCCGTCCCGGAGATGCTCGAGGCGGGGATCGCGGTCGGGCTCGGCGTCGACGGCGCCGCCAGCAACGACACCCAGGACATGCTCGAAACGCTGCGCATGGGCGCGTACGTGCAGCGGGCGCATCGCAAGACGGCCGACCTGTTCGGTTTCGACGCCATGATGGACCTCGCGACGAACGGCGCGAACGAGAATCTCGGTTTCGCGTCCCGCCCGAACGGTGTGGCCGTCGGCGGCGCGGCCGACCTGACGCTGATCCGCTTCGAGCGCGACTTCGGTTGCCTACCGGTCCGCGACCCGGGCGCGACGCTGTTGACCACCGGGAGCCGGCAGATCGTCGACACCGTGCTGGTCGACGGCGAAGTGCTGATCCGCGACGGACACAGCACCAGGGTCGACGAAGCGGGGCTTATCGCCGAATTGACCGCCACCGGTGCGCCATAGTGGTAGCCAGAGGTACCGAAAAGGCGCACGAGCGAGGAGCCCTCATGACCGAACCGCCCGGCCTGATCGCGTTCAACGCACTGAGCGTCGCGCGGGCCGTCGACCTGCTCGTGCAGTGCTGCTCGTCGACGGTGTGGGCGCAGCGGATGGCCGCCGGTCGTCCGTTTCCGTCCGCCGACGCGTTGTACACCGCCGCCGAGAACGTGCTAGGCGACCTGACGGAGTCCGAGGTCGACGCGGCCCTGGCCGGCCACCCGAGGATCGGCGACCGGGCGGACAACCCGTCGTCCGCTCGCGAACAATCGGCGGTCGCCGCCGCCGACGACGACGTCCGCGCGCGCCTGCGGGCCGGTAACGAGGAGTACGAGCAGAAGTTCGGGCACGTCTACCTGGTGTGCGCGTCCGGCCGGTCGGCGCACGAACTGCTGGACGTGCTGCGCGACCGCCTCGGCAACGACAGCGCGACGGAGCGCAAGATCCTGCGGACCGAACTGGCCGCCATCAACCGGATACGCCTCGAACGCCTTCTCGGCGAGATCGGAGACACGGCACACTGATGTCCAAGATCCTCAGCACCCACGTGCTCGACGCCACCGACGGCACACCCGCGGCCGGGATGCACGTCCGTCTGCTGTCACCCGAAGGCGACGTCATCGCGAGCGCGGCGACCGATACGGACGGCCGGATCGCCGAGATCGCACCCGAGGGTCTGATCGCGGCCACCTATTCGCTGGCCTTCGACACCGGCGAATACTTCGCCGCCCGCGGCCAGGAGACGTTCTACCCGGAGGTGTGCGTCACGTTCGTCCTCGACGACCCGCAACGCGGGTACCACGTCCCGTTGCTGTTGTCCCCCTTCGCCTATTCCACCTACCGCGGGAGCTGAAGAATGACCGACCTCACCGGCGCCATCGTCCTGGGCGACAACCAGTACGGCAAAGCCGAGAACCGCATCGTGCGGATCTACCGCGACACCCCCCGGCACGAGATCCGGGACGTCAGCGTGTCGACCTGCCTGCGCGGCGACTTCTCGGCGGCGCATCTCGCCGGCGACCAGAGTTCGGTGCTGCCCACCGACACCCAGAAGCAGACGGCGTACTCCTACGCGAAGGAGAAGGGGCTCGACTCCATCGAGGAGTACGGGCTGACACTGGCACGACACTTCGTGGACGACGTGGCCCCGGTCGAGGGCGCCCGCATCGAGATCGAGGGATACGCGTGGCAGCGCGCGGTGGTCGACGGGGCGGAGCACGACCACACCTGGGTGCGCAAGGGTGAGGAGGTGCGCACCGCGGCGATCACCGTCGACGCCGACGGCACGTGGGTCGTCGGCGGGCTGAAGGATCTGGTGATCCTCAAGTCCACGGGCAGCGAGTTCTTCGGATTCCTGAAGGACGAGTACACGGTTCTCGAGGAGACCCACGACCGGGTGATGGCGACTTCGCTTGTCGTGCAATGGCGGTTCGTCACCACCGACGTCGACTGGAACGGTGTCTACGCGGGCATCAAGGAGCAGATCGTCGCGACTTTCGCGACCGTCCACTCGCTCGCCCTGCAGCAGACGCTGTACGAGATCGGCAAGGCGATCCTCGAGCGCTACCCCGTGCTCGCGGAAGTGCGCCTGTCCGCGCCCAACAAGCACCACTTCGCCCACGACCTCGCCCGCTTCGGAGTGGAGAACGACAACGAGGTATTCCACGCCGCCGACCGCCCGTACGGCCTGATCCAGGCGACGGTGCAGCGGTCCGACGCCCCGGACGCCGGACCCGCGTGGTCCGCGTACGCGGGCTGGCTCAGCTGATGAACGCCGGCCCGGGCACCGTCGTCGTCTCCGGCGCGTACGTCGCCACTGTCGACGCGGCGGGTACCGAGTACCCGGACGGGTACGTCGTCGTGCGGGGCAACCGCATCGTCGACGTCGGTGCCGGTCCCGCGCCCGTGATCGACGGTGCGCGAGTGGTCGACGGACGGGGTTGCCTGCTCACTCCCGGGCTGGTGAACACACACCATCACCTGTACCAGTGGATCACCCGCGGGCTCGCCGCCGACGACACGCTGTTCGGCTGGCTGACCACGCTCTACCCGATCTGGGCGGGGATCGACGCCGACGCCGTCCGGACCGCGGCCACCGGCGGTCTCGCCTGGCTGGCGAAGCACGGGTGCACGACCACGACGGACCACCACTACGTCGTGCCACGCGACGGCGGCGACGTATTCGGCGCCGAGATCGAGGCCGCGCAGACCGTCGGGCTCCGGTTCCACCCCAGCCGAGGGTCGATGGACCTCGGTCACAGTCAAGGTGGACTGCCACCCGACTCGGTGGTGGAACGCCTCGAGGACGTCCTGAAGGGCACCCAGGACGTCATCGACCGGTGGCACGACCCGGCTCCCGACTCGATGCTGAGGATCGCGGTGGCCCCCTGCTCCCCGTTCTCCGTCACCGGCGACCTCCTGACCGAGGCCGCGGCCCTCGCCCGTTCCGCAGGAGTGCGGCTTCACACCCACCTCGCGGAAACCGTTGACGAGCAGGACTTCTGCCTCGAGCGGTTCGGCTGCACCCCGGTGCAGTACATGGAGCAACTCGGCTGGGTGGGCCCCGACGTCTGGTACGCGCATGCCGTCCACCTGGACGACGTCGCGATCGCCGCAATGGCAGGCACCGGCACCGGGGCCGCCCACTGCCCCACGTCCAATGCGCGCCTCGGCGCCGGGATCGCCCGCGCCAAGGACCTCCGGGCGGCGGGGGTCCCGCTGGGGCTCGGAGTCGACGGCGCCGCCAGCAACGAGGCGTGCAACATGCTCGAGGAGGCCAGGCACGCCGTGCTGTTCGCGCGGGCCCGCGGCGGCCCGGGTGAGATGACGGTGCGCACCGCCCTCGAACTCGCCACGCGCGGCGGGGCCCGCGTCCTCGGCAGGGAGGACGACCTCGGCTCCCTCGAGCCGGGCAAGCTGGCAGACCTCGCACTGTGGCGGGTCGACACCCTCGCACATTCCGGCATCACCGATCCGGTGGCGGCGCTCGTACTCGGAGTCACACCGCCGCTGGAGTTGCTACTGGTGAACGGGCGAGCCGTCGTCGAGCGTGGGAGAGTGATCACCGTGAACGAGGAGAACGTCGCCGCAGAGGTCGAGCAGGCCCACCGGGCCCTGGTGCGCAAGGCGGGGTGAGTCGATGGATCTGTCGTTCGTGACGGCACTCTCGGCCCCGCGCAGCCGTGACGACCTGCCCGCCCCGGAACCCGGAACGGCGTACCTGGCGGGCGGCACCTGGCTGTACTCGGAACCGCAGCCGACGGTCACCCGGCTGGTGGACCTGACCACCCTCGACTGGCCGGCGATCACCGTCCACGACGACGGACTCGAGCTCGCCGCGACGTGCACCATCGAGAATCTCTGCAACGCACCGCTTCCCGCCGAGTGGACGGCGACGAACCTGTTCCGGCCGTGCGCCGAGTCCCTGGTCGCCTCGTGGAAGATCTGGCACACCGCGACCGTCGGCGGCAACCTCGCGCTGGCACTCCCGGCCGGGGCGATGATCACGCTGTGCTGCGCCCTCGACGCCGAACTCCTGATCTGGACGGCCGACGGGGGTGAACGCCGAGTCCCGGTTAACCGATTCGTCACCGGCGCCGGTCGCACGGTGCTCGGAGCCGGCGACCTGATCCGCAGCATCCACCTCCCCGCGGCCGCGCTGCGAGGCCGCACGTCGCTGCGCAAGATCGCGTACTCGCCGCTCGGACGGTCCGGCGCCCTGCTGGCGGGGCGTGTCGACACGGACGGTTTCGCGCTGACCGTCACCGCGTCGACCGTGCGCCCGTTCGTCCTCCGCTTCCCCGCCGTTCCCGGCTCCGACGCGTTGAGCGAGTCTCTGTCGGAACGGATCTCCCCCGACGACTACCTGACCGACGCGCACGGCGCCGCCGACTGGCGTCGTCACGTCACGGGCGTCCTCGCCGAGGAGATCAGGAGGGAGCTGGAATGAAGTTGACGGTCGACGGACAGTCGGTGGATGCCGACGCACGGCCCGGTCAGTGCCTGCGCACCTTCCTGCGGGAACAGCAGCGGTTCGCGGTCAAGAAGGGTTGCGACGCCGGCGATTGCGGCGCCTGTTCCGTGCTGCTCGACGGCGCTCCGGTGCATTCGTGTGTGGTGCCGGCGCATCGGGCCGAGAACCGCGGAGTGACCACCGCGGCCGGTCTCGGCAGTCCTGATCGACTCCATCCCGTGCAGCAGGAGTTCGTCGATGCGGCGGGCTTCCAGTGCGGGTTCTGCACACCCGGGATGGTGGTGACCGCGTCCGCGCTCGACTCCGGTCAACGCGTCGACCTGCCGCGCTCACTGAAGGGGAATCTGTGTCGCTGCACCGGCTATCGCGCCATTCGCGACGCCGTCTGCGGCGTGTGCACCACCGAATCGGACAGTGCCGGTGAGTCGTTCGGCCGTTCCATTCCCGCGCCTGCCGCCGCCCGGGTGGTGTGCGGCGCCGAGCCCTACACACTCGACCTGGCCGTCGCGGGCCTGACCCACATCCAGATCCTCGGCAGCCCGCACGCGCACGCCCGCATCACCCGCCTCGACACGTCCGCCGCGGAGAGGCTGCCCGGCGTCCACGCGGTGCTCACCCACCACGACAGTCCCGACGTCGCCTTCTCCACGGCCCGCCACGAGTTCCGCACCGACGACCCCGACGACACCTACGTGTTCGACACGACCCTCCGGTTCCGGGGACAGCGCGTCGCGGCCGTCGTCGCGGACTCCGTCGACATCGCCCGGCGCGCAGTGGAACTGATCGACGTGGAGTACGAAGTACTGGAACCGGTCTTCGACCCAGACCTGGCACGCCGCCCCGGTGCACCCCTGCTGCACGGCGACAAGGGCGCCGATTCCCGGATCGCGGACCCGGCCCGGAACCTGGTGGCCGAGGTCCACGGCGAAGTCGGCGACCTCGCCGCCGGGCTCGCCGCGGCACGGGACACGGGCGCGGTGGTGGAGGGCACGTGGCAGACGCAACGCGTGCAGCACGCGCATCTCGAAACCCATTCGGCCATCGGCTGGCTCGACCCCGACGGGCGGCTCACTCTCCGCAGCAGCACCCAGGTGCCCTTCCTCGTCCGCGACGAACTCGCCCACCTGTTCTCGCTCGACCGCTCCCAGGTCCGGGTGTTCACCGCCCGCATCGGGGGCGGCTTCGGCGCCAAGCAGGAAATGCTGGTGGAGGACCTCGTCGCCCTCGCCGTTCTTCGCACCGGCAGACCGGTGCAGTACGAGTTCACCCGCTCCGACCAGTTCACGATCGCCCCGTGCCGGCACCCCATGCGGGTCTCGGTGAAGGTCGGGGCCGACGGCGACGGAAAGCTGACAGCACTCGCCGTCGACGTGCTCTCCGACGCCGGGGCGTACGGCAATCATTCGGTGGGCGTGATGTTCCACGGCTGCAGCGAATCCGTTGCGCTGTACCGGTCGCCGAACAAGCGGGTGGACGCCCAGGCCGTCTACACCAACAACCTGCCGTCCGGGGCGTTCCGCGGCTACGGACTTGGCCAGGTCATCTTCGCGGTGGAGTCCGCGCTCGATCAGCTGGCGACGCAGCTGGGCATCGATCCGTTCGAACTGCGCCGCCGCAACGTGGTCGTTCCGGGCGACGACTTCGTCAACTTCGAGGTGGAGCACGGCGACCTCACATACGGCAGTTACGGGCTCGACCAGTGCCTCGACCTGGCGGAGGCCGCACTGCGCCGCGGCAACGACGTGCGCCCGCCGGACGGACCGCAGTGGCGGGTCGGTGAGGGCATGGCGGCGTCCATGATCGCGACCATCCCGCCGCGGGGGCACTTCGCGGACGTGTCCTGCACCCTCGTCGAGGGCGGCCGGTACGAACTTCGGGTGGGCACAGCCGAGTTCGGCAACGGCACCACCACCGTCCACGCCCAGCTCGCCGCGTCCGCGCTGGGCACCACCGCCGACCGGATCACCGTCCTGCAATCCGACACCGACGTCGCCGGGCACGACACCGGCGCGTTCGGTTCGGCAGGCACGGTGGTCGCGGGGAAGGCGGTCCATCTTGCGGGGACCCGGTTGCGGGAGCAGTTGTTCGAGGTCGCCCGCCGCATCGCAGGTGCCGCCGAGGACAGCGACTGCGCACTGACACCCGACGCGGTCGAGGTCGCCGGGCGGGTTGTCGAACTCGACAAGCTGGTGCCCGAGGGACCGATCCGCGCCGAAGGCAGGCACGACGGCACCCCCCGCTCGGTGGTGTTCAACGTGCACGCGTTCCGGGCGGCGGTCGACACGGTCACCGGGGAGGTCCGGATCCTGCAGTCCATCCAGGCGGCGGATGCCGGCACGGTCCTCAATCCGCAGCAGTGCCGCGGGCAGGTCGAGGGCGGCGTCGCACAGGCGATCGGAAGCGCACTGTACGAGGAGATCCTGCTCGACGGCGCCGGGACGGTACTCAACCCGCAGCTCCGGAATTATCACCTCCCGCAGCTCGTGGACGTGCCGGACACCGAGGTCTACTTCGTAGACACCTACGACGAACTCGGCCCGCACGGCGCCAAGTCGATGAGCGAATCCCCGTACAACCCGGTCGCCCCCGCCCTGGCCAACGCGATCGCGGACGCCACCGGCGCCCGCCTTCGTCGTATCCCGATGACCCCCGCCGCCGTCTGGCGTGCGCTTCCGCGCCCGTGAGTGCTTATTAACCGCGGGACGTTAATAAGTACTCACGGGCGGCGAAGCCGCAATGCTCTTACCATCGGACGCTGCCCCTTGACCAGTTTCGTCTCGGCGACGTCCGCCGGAAACCAGCGGGCGTCGTCGACCTCGGGGAACTGCTGAACCTTCCCCGACCGTGGCGGCCACTCCAGCTCGAACGTGTTGCTCGCGACGAAGGCGACGTCGTCGCTCACCTCGGCCGCATAGACGGTGATCACCTTGCGTGAGGGCTGCCGGAATTCGCCGAGCAACTCGTACTCCGCCGCCGGTGGCGGCGCGCCGATCTCTTCCTCGAACTCGCGCAACGCGGCCGCGTAGGGGTCCTCGCCCTCGACGTATTCGCCCTTGGGGATCGACCACGCCGCCTCGTCCTTACGTGCCCAGAACGGGCCGCCCATGTGCACGATCCACAACTGGAGCACCCCCGCATCGTCTGTGCGATACAGGAGTACTCCAGCGCTGGTGACGGTCATGGACCCAGGTTAGGCTGCGGCGTCCTCCCGCTGGTCGCGCAGCTCGGCAGGTTCGATTTCCTGGGCGTAGTGGAAGTGCGGGCGCCGGTGTCCGAGGAACGAACCGCACCACGACATCACCGCGACGTACCGGTTGCGGAATCCGACCAGGTAGACGAGGTGCACGGCGAGCCACAGGAACCAGGCGAGCACACCGGTCAGCTCGACTTTGCCGACGCGGGTGATCGCACGGAACCGGTTGATGATCGCCATGCTGCCCTTGTCGCGGTACGTGAACGGAGTTCCGAGGGCACGTTTCCCGGTGATGATGGCCGCGACGTGGCGTCCACCCTGCATCGCGAACGGCGACTGGGCGGGCAGGTTGTTCAGCGACGCCATGTCGCCGATCGCGTAGACGTCGTCGTAGCGGCCCACCGTGAGGTCCTCGTCGACCAGCAGACGGCCGCCGCGGCCGGTCTCGCAGCCGGTCCGTTCCGCGAGCACCGCGGCGAAGTCGTTGGCCTGGATGCCTGCCGACCAGATGATCGTGTCCGCGGTGAGGCGCTTCTCGAAGCCGGTGCTCGGCGACGACAGGGTGGCGCCGTGTTCGTCGATGTCGGTGACCATCGTGCCCAGCACCACCTCGACACCCGCCTTCTCCAGCGAGTCCTGCGTGTACTTGCTGAGCTTGCCGCCGAACACCGGCAGCGTCTCCCCCGCACCCTCGACGAGGGTGACGGTGACGTCTTCGGACGTAATGTCGCGGAGCGACTTCTCGAAGTAGCGGCCCGCCAGTTCCTTGATCTGACCTGCCAGTTCGACACCGGTCGGACCGGCGCCGATCACGATGAAGTGCAGCAGGTCGCGGCGACGTTCCGGATCGGAGGTGGTGTGCGCCTCCTCGAAGCAGCGGACGATCTGCCTGCGCAGCCGGTCGGCGTCGGCGACGGTCTTGAGCGCGTACGTGACCTCGGCGAACTCGTCGCGACCGAAGTAGGCCTGCCGGGCGCCCGTCGCGGCGATCAGGCTGTCGTAGCCGATCGTGTGGCTCACTCCGCCTGCCTCGTAGACGACCACTTTCTTGTCCGGGTCGACGTCGACGACGCGGCCGAGCCGGACGTCGCCGCTGGGGTACTTGGCGAGGATCGCGCGGATGGACGGGGCGATCTCGCCGGGCGAGATGACACCGGTGGCGACCTGGTACAGGAGGGGCTGGAAGAGGTGCTCGGTGGTCTCGGAAATCAGCACGAACGGCGTGCCGGCCTTGCCGAGCTTCTTCGCCGCCGCGAGGGCGCCGAATCCCGATCCCACGATGACGACCTGTGTGCGATCCACCGAAAACCTCCTACTGCTTCAGTCCTGCTTCAGGCGTCTACTTAGCGCCGCGTATGAGCTCCACATTAGGGATCGTCCGTTGTTAATCGCCAGTAAGCTGGGGAAATCGAAATTGTGTTATCTCGATTGCTCATAGATCCGCCAGAAAGACGTAACCTCAGGTCATGGAGTTCCGACAGCTTCGCTACTTCCTCGCGGTCGGTGAGGAGGGCAGTTTCTCGCGCGCCGCGCAGCGCTGCTTCATCTCCCAGTCGGCGATCAGTCATCAGATCGCCAAACTCGAGCACGAGTTGGGCACCACCCTGCTGGAACGGTCGACTCGCGCCACCCGGCTGACCGCGGCCGGCGAGCGCCTGATGCCCATCGCGGCCGAGATGATGGGCCTCGAGGCCCGCGCGCTGTCGGTGGGACTCGATCCCCGCAACCGGCTCCGCATCAGCGCGAGCATGAGCTTCGCGACGCAGAGCCTCGAGGCGATATCGCTTGTCCGCGAAGACTTCCCGCAACTGGACATCGAATTCGTCATCAAGGACTTCACCGACCGGATGACCGCCGTCGCGTCCGGGGACGCCGATCTCGCGCTCATCCGCGGCGGCGTCGACCGGCCGGGGCTCGAAACCGTGGAATTCGGGCTCGAGGACCTGGTGATCGTCACGTCGAGCAAACACCCACTGGCGGGGGTCTCGACAGTCGACCTGAGCGAACTGGCGCCGTACCCCCTGCTGCTACCGCCACGCAGCAGTCAGATCCTCATCCACAACGTGGTCGAGGACGCGTTCCGGCAGGTCGGGCAGCGAGTCATGCTCGGACCGTCGATCCCCAGCGACCACACGGCCACCCTCGACGTGCTCACGACCCCGCGGTCGTGGACCGTGCTGTACGCCGACACCGCCGACGCGACTCCCCGACGGGGACTGAGCTTTCTGCGCGAGGCGCACGACCGACTGCGCATCCCGGTGTGCGGGGTGGTCCGGAGCGGAACGGCGACGAGACCCGAACTCACCCACCTGTTCCGCGCGCTCGCGCAGTCGATCGCCGGATCCGGCCAAGCGACCGAGGCTTAGGCGTCGATCAGTCCGTGCCGGTCGACCCACGTGAGCACGTGGTCGAGCATCGTGCCCGGAACCTCGAGCTGGGGGGTGTGCCCCACGTTCCCGAGAATGACGCTGTCCCACCGCGGGTTTGCGGTCGCCACCTTGCGGGCCGCCGCGACCGGAACCAGCCGGTCGCGGTCGCCGTGAAGCAGGAGAACAGGTTGTGCGATCGACCGCATGGTGTCGAGGTAGCGGCGTGGGCGAGCCAGGACCCGCATCAGCGACCTGCTGGCCTGAAGGAACGCCGCATCCTCGGACGGCAGCCCGCGCCGGTATCCCGCGAGAGCCGCTGCCGCATCGAGGGAATCTTCCGACGCCCGGCTCGGCTCGGCGAAGCACAGGTCGATCATCCGCTCGACCAACTGCCGGTCCGTCAACTTCCTGCTCGAGTACTGCAGGAACCGCTCCCCCACGAACGGCGTGAAGTACATCGCGAACTGCGCCGCGATCCGCGGGTCCGGGATCCGTTGCGCGACAGGCAGTGCGGGATCGACAAGGACGAGGGCCGAGACCGTCTCGGGGTGCGCCGCCGCCTCGAACAGCGAGATCATGCCGCCCATCGAATTGCCCATCAGGATCACCGGACCGCCGACGACGTCCTTCAGGAAGCGATGCAGCACCTTCGCATTGGCGCCGACTCCGGTTCGGCGGCGGCCGGACGGACTGAGCCCGAATCCGGGAAGATCCACGGTCAGCACCCGGGTGCGCTCCGCGAGGACCGGTGCGATCCGGACCCAGTTGAGATGCGAGCCGCCGAGACCGTGAACCATGACCACGGGAAGAGATCCGGTGTCGTCACCGTATTCGACCCAGTGGACAGGACCGTCGATGTCGACGACGCTGCCGGAGCCGCCCCACTGCTGCGCGAACTCTTGCCCGGCGGGTTCGCCGATTCTGTTCGGATCCACCATGTGTCCGTCCGTTCCGACTGTTGGCGTGTCGAGGCCACCGGCCAGTGTACGGCGCACCTCGCGGCGTGGGCGAGAACCATTGATTGCATGTAATTATTGCGGGGTCACCGAGCGGTCACGTCTCCCGATACCAGCCTTATCGATAGGTTATACATTTAACGCTCACGTCACATCAAAGACCCCGCTCGTCACGTTTGCACGCAATAGTGGTCCAATCACGCCAGATTGCATGTAATCAAGAACGGAGAGACACGATGGCCGGCAGCCACACGCTGAACGAACTCACCAAGGAATCCCGTATGGGTGGGCTCGGGACGGAGACCACCGACCGCGAGATCCGCCGAATCGACCTCTCGGACTTCGAAGCTCGACGCTCCGACATCACCGAACAGCTGTGGAACGCGGCGGTCGACGTCGGCTTCTTCCAGGTCTACAACCACGGCATCGACCTCGCCGACGTGCGCAGGGCGTTCGCGATGTCCGAGCAGTTCTTCGCCCTCGATTCGGCCGTGAAGGCGCAGTACCCGCTGAAGAAGGGCTTCAACTCCGGGTGGGAGAGCAAAACCCAGGTGCGCCCGTCCATCGGCGTCCCGGACGAGAAGGAGTCGTACCAGATCACCCGGCCGCACATGGGCGACCTGTGGCCCACCGAGGAGGAACTCGCCGGTTTCCGCGACACGATGCTCGGATTCGAGGCGCAGTGCTGGGACGTGGCGATGCGACTGCTGTCCTGCTTCGCCGACAAACTCGGGTTCGAGCGCAACTTCTTCGCCGAGGCCCACGACCCGGCGGTCGACAGCTACCAGAGCACCCTGCGGATGCTGCACTACTTCGCCATCCCGGAGCACCTTCGCGGCGACCTCGGCCTGTGGCGCGCCGGAGCCCACACCGACTTCGACTGCCTCACCCTGCTGTTCCAGCAGGAGGGCCAGGGCGGTCTGCAGGTGCTGCCGGGCAAGGAGATGGACACCCAGGAGTGGACGCCCATCGAGCCGTCCGAGGACGCGATCACCTGCAATATCGGCGACATGCTCATGCGGTGGAGCGACGACCGGTTGCCGTCCAACTTCCACCGGGTCAAGAACCCCGGACCGGACGGCGACCACGGCGCCCGCTACAGCCTCGCGTTCTTCGCCCAGGCCAACCGCGACGTCGTCATCTCCGGACCGGCGGGCAAGTACCCCGACATCACCGCCGAGGACTACCTCTACCAGCGCGTCAACGCGAACTTCGCGAAGGAAAAGTAAGTTGAACGCATGCTGCGCGGACCGGTGAGACCACGATGACGATCGGGGGCGTGCTGCTCGCCGCCGGGGCCGGTTCGCGCATGGGCCTGCCCAAGGCACTCGTCGTCGGCGCGGACGGGCAGCCGTGGCTCGCGCGCGGAGTGCGAGTGCTGTCGGAGGCCGGATGCGAGCCCACCGTCGTGGTGCTCGGTGCCCGCGCCGAGGAGGCCGAGGACCTACTGCCCGGCGACGTCCCCGTCACCGTCGGGATCGCGGAGGACTGGCAATCGGGACTGTCGGCCTCCCTGCGCCGGGGGCTGGAGGTCGCGGCAACGTTCGACGACGTCGATGCCGTCGTCATCACCCTCGTCGATCTCCCCGACCTCGGTGCCGACGCAATCCGGCGGGTGGCGTCGGTGCCACCGGGCGACGCCCGGTCGGCGCTCCGTCAGGGTCACTACGGCGGACGTCCGGGCCACCCCGTGCTGATCGGCCGGGACCACTGGCTCCCGTTGCGGCGCAGCCTCACCGGGGACTCCGGCGCAAAGAAGTACCTCGGGGCACACGGTGCCGAGTCGGTCGACTGCTCCGACCTGGGGTCGGGCCGCGACGTCGATTCGCCGCGCGAACTCCGCTAGCCCTGTGGACCGAACGGGGGCTCGTTCGATCTGACGCAACGGGCGTCCCGTTGGTCCGGCCACCATCAGCGGCTGACGGCCTTCTTGTACCGCCGGATCGCGAACGGCACGAAGATCACCAGCAGGACCGCCGACCATGCCAGTGAGGCGATGATCGGGTGCTGCAACGGCCACGCGTCGGGAACGGTCATGGCCGGGTTGGTGTTTCCGAACAGTTCCCGCACGGCCTGCGTCACCGCGGAGACCGGATTCCATTCCGCGATCACCTTGAGTGGGCCGGGCAGGTTGGTGGTCTCGACGAACGTGTTCGCGATGAACGAGAGCGGGAAGATGACGATGAAGCTGGCGTTGTTGAACACCTCCGGTGTCCGGATCCACAGGCCGACCACCGCCATCACCCACGACAGCGCGTAGGCGAACAACAGCAGGAGCAGGTAGCCGAGCACCGCTTCGCCGAGGCTCGAGTGGATGCGCCACCCGATGATCAGACCCGTCAGCGACATCACGACGAGGCTGACGATGTTGATCAGGACGTCGGTGGAGGTGCGACCGAGGAGGACGGCGGACGGGGCCATCGGCAGCGACCGGAACCGGTCGATGATTCCCTTCTGCAGATCCTCGACCATCCCGAGGCCCGTCCACGTGGCCCCGAAGATGACTGTCTGCGTGAAGATCCCGGCGATCAGGAACTCCCGGTAGGACATTCCCGGAACCTGGATGGCGCTGCCGAACACGTACGCGAACAGCAGCACGAACATGATCGGCGACAACGTGGTGAACACGATGAGGTCGGGGACGCGCTTGATCTTGATCATGTTGCGCTTGGCGATCGTGAGCCCGTCCGCGAGCGCGGTGTGCACGGACGCCGTCTGTGGTGCGCTCATGAGACGTGCTCCTCTTCGGCTTCGTGTCCGGTCAGGGTGAGGAAGACGTCGTCCAGAGTCGGCCTGCGCAGACCGACGTCGAACACCTTCACTCCTCGATTCGAAAGTCGGCCCAGCGCCTCGACGAGGGCGTCCGCGCCGCCGGTCACCGGCACCGTCACGCGCCGGACGTTCTCTTCGACCAGGATGTCGCCTGCGGCGAGCGGGGCCAGTTCGTCGCGCACGACGGACAGCTCGATGCCCTCCCGGACGCTCAGTTCGATGCGCTCACCGCCCACGCGGTCCTTCAGTTCGTCGGCGGTTCCGCGGGCGATGACCGAACCGTGGTCGATCACCGCGATCTGGTCGGCGAGGCGCTCGGCCTCTTCCATGTACTGGGTGGTCAGGAGAAGCGTGGTGCCCCTCGCGACCAGATTGTCGATGACGTCCCAGAGAGCCAGCCGGGCGCGGGGGTCGAGCCCCGTGGTCGGTTCGTCGAGGAACAACACTTCCGGCTCGGCCACGAGCGCACCCGCGAGGTCGAGACGCCGGCGCATGCCACCCGAGTAGCCCTTGACGGGGCGATCTCCCGCTTCGACCAGGTCGAACTGTTCGAGCAGTTCACGGGCGCGCGCCTTACTGCGTTTGCCCCCGAGGTGGTAGAGCCGCCCGACCATCTCGAGGTTCTCGAAACCGGTGAGGTACTCGTCGACCGCCGCGTACTGCCCCGACGCGCCGATCCGCGATCGGAGCACCCGAGCATCGTGCACGACGTCGAGACCGGCCACCTGCGCCCGGCCGGCATCCGGGACGAGAAGCGTGGTGAAGACCCGCACCGCCGTCGTCTTGCCTGCGCCGTTCGGGCCGAGCAGCGCCATCACCGTTCCCGACGGGACCGCGAGGTCGACCCCGTCCAGTGCCGTGACCTTGCCGTACTTCTTGACCAGACCCTCTGCCGTTATCGCATCGACCATCAGAAGTTCCCATCCGTTGGCGTGTCGACCCAGTGTGACTCGAGGCACCGACAGGTTGCAGGGAATATTCGACGTTCCCGGCAGGCCCGGTGCGGCGGTAGTCTGAAATCCGAGCAGGTCAGCGCGCAGATCTTCGGCAGGAGACAGTGATGTCCGACGCGGCGTCGGAACTCCGGACGGGCCGTGCGGCCTACGAACGACGGGACTGGCGCGGCACCTACGCACGTCTGTCGGACGCCGACCGGCAGACCCCGCTGTCCGGTGACGACCTCGAACTGGTCGCCACCGCCGCATACTTGCTCGGCGACGACGACGCCAGCACCGAATGGTGGGAACGGGCGGTGCACGAGTGGACCCGCGCGGGTCGACCGGTGCGCTCCGCTCGGTGCGCGTTCTGGCTCGCGTTCGTCCTGATCATGCGGGGCGAGCAGGCGCGCGGCGGCGGCTGGCTGGGCAAGGCCCAGCGGCTACTGGACACCGCGGGCACGGACTGCGCCGAGCGCGGCTATCTGCTGGTGCCGCAGGGACTGCAACGGATCGACGACGGTGACGGCACCGCCGCCCGGGACATCTTCCGCACGGTGATGGAGACGGGCACCCGGTTCGCCGACCCGGATCTGACGACGCTCGGTGTGCTGGGCACCGGCCATTCGCTCGTCCTCCTGGGGGACGTTGCCGAGGCGGTGTCCGCATTCGACGAGGCGATGGTCGGGGTGACGTCCGACGAGGTGTCCCCGGTGGTGGCGGGGATCGTCTACTGCGCCGTGATCGAGCAGTGCCAGAACATCTGCGATCTCCGGCGATCCAGGGAATGGACTGTGGCGCTGGAGGAGTGGTGCTCTTCGCAACCCGACCTCGTCCCCTACCGCGGTCAGTGCCTCGTCCACCGCGCCGAGATCCTGCAACTGCAGGGCGAGTGGCCCACGGCGATGGACTCGGCGCGGCGGGCGCATGAGCGACTTTCCTCGCATGCCGCGGCGGGGTCCGCCGCCTACGTGATGGCCGACCTCCACCGCCTGCGCGGCGAGGTCGCCCAGGCCGAGAAGTTGTTCCTGGAGGCGAACCGCTGGGGCAGGCGCCCGCAGCCCGGCCTCGCGCTGCTGCGGATGGCGCAGGGACGGGTCGGCAGCGCGGCCGCGTCGATCCGCTGTGCGGTGGACGCGTCCACCGGCGCCGTGGAGCGCGCCCGGCTGCTGCCGGCCTGCGTGGACATCCTGCTCGCCGCCGGCGACGTCCCGGCAGCCCGAACAGCCGCCGACGAACTCGACTCGACCGCAACACGGTTCGCGATCCCCTACCTGTCCGCACTGTCCGCGCAGGCGTCGGGATCGGTGCTGCACGCCGAGGGCCGGGGCAGTGACGCACTGACCGTTCTGCGCGACGCGTGGCGGCGCTGGCAGGACATCGGCGCGCCCTACGAGTGCGCGCGGGTCCGGGAGTCGGTCGCGCTGGTGTGCCGCGACCTGGGGGACGACGACACCGCGCAGATGGAGCACGACCTCGCGTCCGCCACCTACCGGCAACTGGGTGCGGTCCCGGACCTCGAGCGACTGCGGGCAGAGTTCCGCCCCGACCCGACGGTCAGCACTCCCCTGACCCCGCGAGAAGTGTGCGTGCTGCGCCTCGTGGCAGCGGGCAAGAGCAACCGGGCGGTGGCGACGGAACTGTTCCTCAGCGAGAAGACGGTCGCGCGGCACCTGAGCAACATCTTCGTCAAGCTGGGGATCTCGTCGCGGTCGGCGGCCACGGCCTATGCCTACGAGCATCGTCTCGTCGGGCCGTCTGCATGAAAGTACCCATACGGTCGTACGTATCTGCGCCTTTCTCCCGACGCGCCGAGTTCGGCCCGGTCATAGCGTTGAGCATGACCACCGATCACCCGAGGGAAGAAGGCAGACGATGTCCACAGAACGCTTCGACACGATCGTGATCGGCGCCGGACAGGCCGGCCTCGCCACCGGATACCACCTCACACGATGTGGGCAGCGCTTCGTGATCCTCGACGCCCACGACCGCGTCGGAGATGTGTGGCGGGAGCGGTTCGACTCGCTCCGGCTCTACAGTCCCGCCCGGTACGACGGTCTGCCCGGCTGGGGAATTCCCGCCCGGGGTTGGTCCTGGCCCGGGAAGGACGAGGTCGCCGACTACTTCGAGGCCTACGCGGAGCGATTCGCGCTACCGATCCGGACCGGCACCACCGTCGACGGCCTGTCCCGTGTCGGCGACCAGTACGTCGTCACGGCCGGGACGGACCGATTCGAGGCCGACAACGTCGTCGTCGCGTCCGGAACGTGGCAGTCCCCGGTCCTCCCGGATCTCGCCGAGCGCCTCGACCCCCGGATCCGGCAACTGCATTCGAGCGACTACCGCAATCCGTCCCAGCTGCAGGACGGGCCGGTGCTGGTGGTCGGGTGCAGCCACTCCGGCGCGGACATCGCGCTGGAAGTCTCCCATTCGCATCGCACCACGATCTGCGGGCCCGTCCGCGGGGAGGTGCCGTTCGACCTCGAGGGGCGCCTCGCCCACATCGCGATCCCGATCATGTGGTTCATGGCCAATCACGTTCTGACGGAACGCACACCCGTCGGCCGGAAGATGCGCACCCACGTCCGCTCGGGTGGCGGACCACTCCTGCGGGTCAAGCGAGCCGACCTGGCCGCCGCCGGGGTGGAGCACTTCCCCGCGAAGGTCACCGACGTCCACGACGGCAGACCGGTCCTCGACGACGGCACCGCACTCGACGTCCGCAACGTCATCTGGTGCACCGGGTTCCGCAAGGACACGTCGTGGATCCAGATCCCGGTCACCGGATCCGACGGGTGGCCCGAGCAGTCCCGCGGAGTCTCGCCGGGCCATCCGGGACTGTATTTCGTGGGGCTGCCGTTCCTGCAGGCATTCGCGTCGATGCTCACCGGCGGGGTAGGCAGGGATGCCCAATACGTCGCGAAACACATTGCGCGCAGACAGACTCGGGCCGGGCTCAGGCCGTCAGCACCAACCCTGACGTAGGCACACCGGTCCCGGCGGTGACGAGGACGTTCTGCACACCGGAGACCTGGTTCACGGACGTGCCGCGGATCTGACGCACGCCCTCGGCGATGCCGTTCATCCCGTGGATGTAGGCCTCGCCGAGCTGGCCTCCGTGGGTGTTGAGCGGCAGACTGCCGTCGAGGTCGATGGCGCCGTCGGCGATGAAGTCCTTGGCCTCACCGCGGCCGCAGAAGCCGAGCTCTTCGAGCTGCATCAATACGTATGGTGTGAAGTGGTCGTAGAGGACGGCCAGATCCATGTCCTGCGGTCCGAGCCCGGCCTGATCCCACAGCTGCCTGCCGACCAGCTCCATCTCGGGCAGTCCCGCGAGCTCCGGACGGTAGTAGCTGGTCATGATGTACTGGTCGCTGCCGCTCCCCTGAGCCGCCGCGGCGATCACGGCCGGTTTCTGCTTCAGATCCTTCGCCCGCTCCGGTGACGTGACCACGATCGCGATGCCGCCGTCGGATTCCTGGCAGCAGTCGAGCAGGTGCAGGGGTTCGGCGATGAACCGGGAGTTCTGGTGGTCTTCGAGGGTGATCGGTTTGCCGTAGAAGAAGGCGTTCGGATTGGTGGCGGCATGCTTGCGGTCGGTGACCGCGACCCGTCCGAAATCCTCACTCGTAGCGCCGTACTCGTGCATGTACCGCTGTGCGACCATCGCGACGAACGCCGCCGGTGTCGACAGGCCGTGCGGGTAGGAGAACGCGTTGTCGGTACCCGACGAGTTCACCTGCTGCACCAGACCGGAGTTCACCTGCCCGAACCGCATTCCCGACCGCTCGTTGAACGCCCGGTACGCCACCACCACGTCGGCGACACCGGTGGCCACGGCCATCGCCGCCTGCTGCACCGTCGCGCACGCCGCACCTCCGCCGTAGTGGATGCGGCTGAAGAACTTCAGGTCCGGAATGCCGACCGCACGGGCCACGGCCGCTTCGGTGTTGGTGTCCATCGTGAAGGACGTCAGGCCGTCGACGTCCGCGGGGGTCAGCCCGGCGTCGTCGAGCGCCGCCGTGACCGCCTCCGCCGCCAGCCGTAATTCGCTGCGGCCCGAGTTCTTCGAGAAGTCGGTGGCACCGATACCGGCGATGACAGCCTTGCCCGACAGCCCGCTCATGCACCCGCTCCGTTCGTGCGTCCGTCCAGGACGAGGGTCACCTTCGACGTGATGTGGTCGCCGAGACCGTTCTTCCCGACGACGTCGAGCGTGACGACGCCGTCGACCACCGACGCCACCGTGCCGCTCAGCGTGAGGGTGTCGTAGGCGTACCACGGAACCCCGAGGCGCAACGCGATCGACGTGATCACCGCGTTCGGTCCCGCCCAGTCAGTGACGAACCGCTGCACCAGACCGGTGTCGGTGAGGATGTTGACGAAGATGTCCTTCGACCCGCGTTGCTGCGCCAGGTCTCGGTCGTGGTGGACGTCCTGGAAGTCGCGTGTCGCGAGTGCGGCCGAGACCACGAACGTCGGGTCGCCGGTGACGGTTAATTCCGGAAGCGTCGTTCCCACCGCGACATCGAGAGTGGACGTCATGACTGCTCCTTTTCTCCGCGCTGCCAGGCGTACAGGATCCACGGTGTGCCACCCGTCTCTTCGTCGCCCGGGAAGTCGAGGTAGATCGCCTCCACCGGCATCCCGACCGTCACCTCGGCGGGGTCGACACCGCGCAGCTCACCGAGCATGCGGACGCCTTCCTCCAGTTCGACCAGCGCCACCACGAACGGCAGCGAGCGTCCCGGGACCTTCGGCGCGTGGTGGACGACGTAACTGAACACCGTGCCGCGGCCCGATGCGACGACGTAGTCCGTCGTCTCCGCCTTGTCCTTCCACAGTGCGGGCACCGGCGGGTGCTGCAGCGCACCGTCCTCACGCTGCTGGATCCGCAGTTCGTGCGCGGCCACGCCGTCCCAGAAGAACTGGGTGTCCTGTGAGGCGCTGGGCCGCATCAACTTGGTGGGGTCGAGGTCGTCGTAGCTCGCGCCCCGACCGTTCGCCGACTGCGACTTCGGTTCGGCGGGTTTGGGCGCGAACTTCAGGATGCGGAACAGCATCTCGGCGACGACCTCGTCGGTGCCGTCGCCGTTCGCGACCCGCCACAGGCTGCGGGTGGTGAAGAACCATCCCTCACCGAGGCCCGTCTTCTTCGGGCCCACCAGGTCCTCGAGGGTCGTGGTGATGGTGACCTCCTCGCCGACCTTCAGGTAGCGGTGGTAGATCTGATCGCAGTTGGTGGCGACGACGGACGTGAATCCGGCCTCGTCGAGGATGGTCGTCATGCGCCCGAGCGGGTCGTCGGGTTGCCGAACGGCGTTCAGGCCCTGCATCGTCCACACCTGCGCCATCGCGGGCGGGGCGACGATGCCGTCGTGTCCCGCTGCCCGCGCCGCCGCCTCGTCGACGTAGATCGGATTCCGGTCGCCGATCGCCTCCACCCAGTTGCGGATCATCGGCAGGTTGATCGGGTCACGCCCGGGGCGAGGGGCGCTCGGGCCCGCCGACCGGACCTCTTCCGCGGCCGCGAGAATCTGTTCGGAACTCATTTCGCGCGGCGCTCCTATCGCGGGACTCGGGGAAGTTTCAGACCGGCTGTCGCGATCAGCTCGCGCATCACCTCGTTGACGCCGCCGCCGAACGTGATGACGAGGTTGCGCTTCACCTGCATGTCGAGCCACCTCATGAGGTCGGCGGTCTCGGGCTCGGACGGGTCGCCGTAACGTCCGACGATCTCCTCGACGAGTCGGCCGATGCGCTGAATACGTTCGGTGGCGAACACTTTCGTCGCGGACGCGTCGGCGATGTCGATGGCATCCGCCTCACTCGACGCCACCTGCCAATTGAGTAGTTCGTTGAGGCGGTACGTCGCGTGGATCTCGCCGAGCGTACGCCGCACGTCCGGCTCGTCGAGCAGTTCGTGCGCGACGGCCCAGTTGCGGATGCGGTCGTAGAGACCGCCGACCCGGCCTGCCGGCCCGAGCATCACGCGTTCGTGGTTGAGCTGGGTGGTGATGAGTCGCCAGCCCTGATTCTCCTCACCGACCAGCATGTCCGCGGGAACCCGGACGTCGGAGTAGTAGGTGGCGTTGACGTGATGGGCACCGTCGCAGGTGATGATCGGCGTCCAGCTGTAGCCCGGGTCCTTCGTGTCCATGATCAGGATCGAGATGCCGCGGTGACGCGAATCCGCCGAGCCCGTGCGGACGGCGAGCCACAGGTAGTCGGCGTCGTGACCGCCGGTGGTGAAGATCTTCTGCCCGTTGACGACGTACTCGTCGCCGACGCGCACGGCCGTGGTCCGCAGGGCCGCGAGGTCGGTGCCCGCTTCCGGTTCGGTGTAGCCGATCGCGAAGTGCACCTCCCCGGCCAGGATCGCGGGCAGGAACTTGCGCTTCTGCTCCTCGGTCCCGTACTTCTGCAGCGTCGGACCCACCGTCTGCAACGTGACCGCGGGCAGCGGCACGTCGGCGCGGGTCGCCTCGTTGACGAAGATCTGCTGCTCGATCTCGCCGAAACCGCGGCCGCCGAACTCCACCGGCCAGCCCACACCGAGCCAGCCGTCCTTGCCCATCCGGCGGATGACGTCGCGGTAGGTGCTGCCGTGCCGCTCGGTGCGCATCACCTCGGCCTCGGCAGGCGAGATCAGTCCGGAGAAGTAGCGCCGGAGTTCCGCTTGCAGCTCACGCTGCTCGTCGGTCAGATCGATGAACACCGGGCCCCCACGAGGTCGAGTCGGTACGAGGCGCCGCCGACGAGGCGGGCCAGGTCTTTGGCGGTCGAGTAGTAGCGGTGCAGCGGGTACGTGACGTCGACGCCGATCCCGCCGTGCAGGTGGTGCAGAACCTGCATGGCGGCAGGCACTTCGGCGGCGATCCAGTACGCCATCACGTCCAGATCGTCCTGGGCGTCCAGGCCTTCGGACACCCGCCACGACGCCGCGAGCGCCGACACGTGGAGGGTGCGGGACGTGACGTAGACGTCGGCGATCTGCTGCGACACGGCCTGGAACGTGGCGAGCGGTTTGCCGAACTGGTGGCGCGTGGCGAGGTGCTCACCTGCCAGAACCGTTGCCCCCGAGAGCAGTCCGTCCGCCACTGCACCGATGGACGCCAGTGCGATGCGGTACAGCGTCTGCACCGCGTCGTCGCCGGCCGCGAGCAGTTCGCCCCGCGCACCGGCGAACGTGATCGCGAATTCGGGGCTACCCGACGCCGAGGGTGTCGGCGCGAGCGTGACGCCGTCCGCGCCCGGGTCCACCAGCACCACTCCGATGTCCGTGGGCACGAGGATCCGGTACGCCTGCTCGGCGTACGGCACCGCGAGCACGCGTCCGGTGACGGAGTAGCCGTCTCCGTCCGCGACCGCGGTCACCGAGGGCCGTGCCGGGAACTGCGCCCCCGGTTCGGCGAGGGCCGCGGTGAACGTGCGGCCGTCGGCGAGACCGGTGAGCAGGGCGTCCTGTTGTGCGTCGTCGCCCAGCGCGACGATGGGCAGCACACCGAATCCGAGGGTTGCGAGGGCCGGAACCTGCGCCGCCTCCCGCCCGACCTCGGTGAGCAGCGCACCGACGTCGGTGACCGAGAGACCTTCGCCGCCGAGACGTTCCGGCAGTGCGAGGGTCAGCAGATCGGCGTCGGCGAATGCGGCCCAGAGGGCGTCGCCGTCGAGGTCGCGGGCCAGCAGTCCGGCCGCGACCTGGGCCACGGCCTCCTGGGTTTCGTCTCGAGTGAAGTCCACGCTGACAATCCCACTTTCAATTTAGAACGTGTTCTAGTTGTATCACCATCCCGGACCTCGCGAAAGACCATCGCGACAGGCTCAGCCCCGCGGCAGCCCGAGAATCCGCTCGGCCGCGACCGTCAGCAGGATCTGCGTCGTTCCGCCCGCAATGGACAGGCAGCGCGTGTTGAGGAACTCCCGCGCCAGCGGACCCTCCACCCAGCCGTCCGCGCCGCCGAGTTCCATCGCGAACTCCGCGACCGCCTGCCGCTGGTGGACACCGACCAGCTTGCGGACACTCGATTCGGGTCCGGGGTCCTGGCCGTCCAGATGCCGGAGGGTCGTGCGCAGTTCGAGCTGCGAGCCGACCAGCGCGTTGCCGATGAGATGCCCGAGCTTGTCGTCGGTCACCGGGTCGCCGTCCCCCGCGAGCGTGAGCAGTTCCTCCATCGCCGCACCGAGCGAGGAGCCCCCGCCCATTGCGACGCGCTCGTTCGCCAGCGTGGTGCGGGCCAGCTTCCAGCCGTCGCCGAGATTCCCGACCACCAGCTCGTCCGGCACGAACACGTCCTCGAGATACACCTCGTTGAACAGGGCGTCGCCGGTGATCTCGCGCAGCGGCGAGATGGTGATACCGGGGCTCGTCATGTCGACGAGGAAGTAGCTGATGCCCTTGTGCTTCGGCGCGTCCCGGTCGGTGCGGGCCAGGCAGATCGCCCAGTCCGCCTCCTGCGCCCTCGACGTCCACACCTTCTGGCCGTTCAGCAGCCACCCGCCGTCCACCTTCTCCGCGGACGTCCGCAGCGCCGCGAGGTCGGAGCCGGCGCCGGGTTCGCTGAACAGCTGGCACCAGATGATCTCGCCGCGCAGCGTCGGGGTGGCGAAACGCTCGATCTGCTCGGCGCTGCCGTGCTCGAGGATGGTCGGCACGGCCCACCAGCCGATCACGAGGTCGGGTCTTCCGACCCCAGCGGCCGCCAGCTCCTCCTCGATCAGGATCTGCTCCGCGGCGCGGGCACCCCGCCCGTAGGGCGCGGGCCAGTGCGGAGCCAGGTAACCCGATTCCGCGAGGGCCGCGCGTCGCTCCGACTTCGGCCGCGCCACCAGTTCGGCGATCTCGGCGCGGATCTGCGCCCGTTCGTCGTCGAGCCCGGTCAGGTCGATCGACAGGTGTCTGCGTGCGCCGTCCCGCGTCAGTTCCGTGACCCGCGCCCGCCAGCGGGCGGAGCCGCCGAGCAGCTGTCGCAGCGACGTCGCGCGGCGCAGGTAGAAGTGTGCGTCGTGTTCCCAGGTGAAGCCGATCCCGCCGAGCACCTGGATGCAGTCCTTGGCGGTCTCGACGGCGGCGTCGAGCGTGATCGACGCCGCGACCGCGGCCGCGATCGGCAGCTCGCCGCCGTCCGCATCCCACGCGTCCTCCGCCGCCACGGCCGCATCCCACGCCGCCGCCCCGGACTGTTCGACGCGGCACAGCATCTCCGCGCACAGATGCTTGATCGCCTGGAACGATCCGATCGGTTTGCCGAACTGCTCGCGAATCTTGGCGTACTCCACCGCCGTTCGCAGACACCAGCTCGCGATCCCGGACGCCTCCGCTGCGGCGAGTGTCGCGGCGAGGTCGAGCACGAGCCCCTCCCGCACACCCGTGACCACCCGGTCGGCCGCGACCGCCACGTCGTCGCAGCGCACCCGCGCGAGCGGACGGCTCTTGTCGATCGTGTCGGCGACCCTGATGTCCAGGCCGGCGGATGCGCCGTCGACCAGACACCACACGACGCCCTCGCCCGCGTCTGCGGGCAGCAGCACGGACACCCCCGTGTCCCCGCCGATCGCGAAGCCCGCGTCGCCGGTGACCGTCAGCCCGCCGTCGGCCCCGAGGGTCGCGTTCACCGGGGAGTTGCTGCCGAGAGCCACCGCGCACGGCATCGCGCCGTCGGCGAGATCCTCGGACCACCGTTTCGCGGCGGCACCGGAGCTGCGCCCGACGATCAGAGCGGCGAGAGCGGTCGAGAGAACAGGACCCGGGACGAGTTCAGTCGCGGCCTGTTCGAGCATCGCGGCGAGATCGACGATCTCCGCTCCCGACCCACCGACCTCGTCGGGCACGGCGACCGAGAAAATTCCGAGCGAGGCGAAGGACGGCCACGACGTACGCCACGAATCTGCTGGTCCTTGCCGTACTGTGACCAGCGGGTCCGTGGACCGCGCCCAAGCCTGGATCGAACCCGCTGCAGCCCTCTGTTCCTCGGTGGTGGCGATTGTCACAACGGGTATCCGCCTCTCCTGAATGACACATTCGTCTAGAACGTGTTCTAATATGACACCTGGCCATGAGTCAAGGCGCGAAGGAAAACAGGTAATGACGACCAGCTCTCGATCACGGTCCACGACGGTCGCTGCGGCGACGCTGGGCGAGGACGATCTCAGTTCCAACGCGCAGAAGGAACGGCGCAAGCGGATCCTCGACGCGACCCTGGCCCTGGCCTCCAAGGGCGGATACGAAGCCGTGCAGATGCGGGCCGTCGCCGAACGCGCCGACGTCGCCGTGGGGACGCTGTACCGCTACTTCCCGTCCAAGGTGCACCTGCTGGTGTCCGCGCTCGCCCGCGAGTTCGAGCGGATCGACTCGCGGGGAAAGAACCCGCCGGGCCGGAACCCGCTCGAACGGATGCAGCTGATCCTCAGCCAGATCACCCGGGCCATGCAGCGCGACCCACTGCTGACCGAGGCCATGACGCGCGCGTTCATGTTCGCCGACGCCTCCGCCGCTGCCGAGGTCGATCAGGTGGGCAAGCTGATGGACCGTCTGTTCGCCCGCGCGATGACGGACACCGAGCCCACCGAAGACCAGTTGGCCGTCGCCCGCGTCATCTCGGACGTCTGGCTGTCGAACCTGGTGGCCTGGCTCACACGCCGCTCGTCCGCAACCGATGTCGCGAATCGGCTCGAACTCACCGTCGAACTGCTGCTCGGTGACGGAAGCCGCAGACCCGAGTAGGACGCGATCGGGGCACAGCCCCGGCCGAGAACGCGCTCACAGCCGTCACATCCCCTAGATTTGAACATGTGAGCGCCCATGATCTGCCCATCGAACTTCGCCGTGCCCTCTCGAGGGTTGCGCGAACCCCTCGCCTGCTCGTCGCTTCGGATTACGACGGCACGATGGCCCCCATCGTCTCCGACCCCGAGAAGGCGTTTCCCCACGCCGAATCGGTGCGCGCGCTCCGCGCCCTGGCCAGCCTCGCCGGAACGACGGCGGCCGTGATCTCGGGCCGCGCGCTCAAGGACCTCGCCGCACTGTCGCGGCTGCCCGCCGAGGTTCAACTGGTCGGCAGCCACGGCTCGGAATTCGACATCGGGTTCATCCATGCGATCGACGCCGACGCCAAGAAACTTCTCGGTGAGATCACCGAGGAACTCACCCGGATCGCCACGTTGCACGCCGGCACGTCGGTGGAAGCGAAGCCGGCGAGCGTCGCCCTCCACGTCCGCAACGCCGACGCCGAGGAAGGCGCCCAGGCCCTGGCCGCGGTGCGCGCCGACGCCGGGCAGCGCGTGGGTGTGCAGGTCACCGAGGGCAAGTCCGTCATCGAACTGGCCGTCGTCGCCACCGACAAGGGGCATGCGCTCGACCTGATCCGCCACCAGGACGGCGCGACGGCAGCGGTCTTCGTCGGCGACGACGTCACCGACGAGAAGGCGTTCGCGCGCCTCCAGGGCCCCGACCTCGGCGTGAAGGTGGGCCCCGGCGAAAGCCTCGCCGAGTTCCGGGTGTCGACCACCGAAGACGTGGCCGCGGCCCTCGCGTTCCTGCTCGATGAGCGCCGCACCTGGCTGTCCGGGGCGCATGCGCCGCCGATCGAGCGCCTCACCATGCTCGCCAGTCCGCGGACCGTCGCCCTCGTCACCCCCGACGCAACTCTCACCTGGCTGTGTCATCCCGAACCCGACTCGGCATCCGTGTTCGCGCATCTGCTCGGCGGACCGGAGGCCGGCCACTTCAGTGTCGGCCCGCACCGCAGCGCGCTGCCGCTGAGCCAGCGGTACATCGACAGCACCATGACCGTGCAGACACGCTGGGCCAGCCTCTCCGTCACCGATTACCTGCCGCACGACGTCCGCCAGGGCCGCACCGACCTGACCCGGGTGATCAGCGGGCAGGCCGCCGCCGTCGTGACGTTCGCTCCGCGGCCCGAGTTCGGGCAGGGCCAGGTCATCCTCGAGGCGGTCAGCGAGGGACTGCGCGTGCACGGCACCAACGAGCCGATCGTGCTGCGCTCCCCCGGCGTGCAGTGGAACGTCACGTCCGACGGCAACCAGCAGACCGCGCATGCCGTCGTCGACCCGTCCGGTGGCGACGTCGTCCTGGAATTGCGCTGCGGCACCGAGGAAATCGGCCCCTCCGAGACTCCCGAGGAGGAGCGCCGCGCACTCGCCGAATCGTATTGGTCGGACTGGGCGAAGAGCCTCACCCTGCCCACGCTCAAACCCGACCTGATGAAGCGCTCCGCGCTCACCCTCCGCGGCCTGGTGCACGTCGACTCCGGAGCGATCATGGCGGCCGCGACCACCTCGCTGCCCGAGGAGATCGGCGGCGTCCGCAACTGGGACTACCGCTACTGCTGGCTGCGCGACGCAGCGCTCACCGCGTCCGCGCTCGTCAGCCTCGGCTCCCTCAGCGAGGCCGAGGGCTACCTCGACTGGGTGCACGACGTCCTCGAGACGCTGCCCGGCCCCGAACGCCTGCACCCCCTCTACACGCTGCACGGTGGCGGTCTGCCGCCCGAGGCCGTCATCGATTCGCTGCCCGGGTACGCCGGCTCGCGACCGGTCCGCATCGGCAACGCGGCCAATCAGCAGGTGCAACTCGACGTGTTCGGCCCCATCGTCGAACTCATCCACGACCTGTCCCACGCCCGCGAGAAGCAGGGCGTCGAGGTGGCGCTCAACGACCGCGACTGGGAACTGGTGTGCGCCATGGTCGAGGCCGTCGAACGTCGCTGGTTCGAACCCGACCACGGCATCTGGGAGATCCGTGACAACCCGCGTCACCATGTGTATTCCAAGGTGATGGGCTGGGTCACCATCGACCGGGCGGTGGCGCTCGCCGAACACTTCGGGCGGAACATCGAGCCCGGGTGGACGCCGTTGCGCGACAAGATCGCCGACGAGGTGCGCGAGAAGGGCTGGAAGGACGAGGTCCGCTCGTACACCGCCGCCTACGACGGCACCGACCTCGACGCCGCCACCCTGTTCATCGGACTGTCCGGGCTGATCGACCCGTCGGACGAGAAGTTCGCGGCCACCGTCACGGCCACCGAGGCGGAACTGCGCAGCGGGTCGACCGTGTACCGGTACCACCACGACGACGGACTGCCCGGCACCGAGGGCGGGTTCCACCTCTGCGCGGCCTGGCTTGTCGAGGCGTACCTGCTGATCGGTCAGCGGTCACAGGCGGAGGCGTTGTTCGCGCAACTGGTCGACGCCGCCGGGCCGACGGGGCTTCTCAGCGAGGAGTACGACCCCGTCGCCGAGCGGTCGCTGGGCAACCACCCCCAGGCGTACAGCCACCTGGGACTGCTGCGCTGCGCTCAGCTGCTGGCCTAGGGCGTTCGGGGCGGCCGGGTCAGCGTCTGGCGGGCCCGGCCGTCGAACCGCGCAGCAGTTCGGTCTCCAGCATCTCGACGGTCGCGACGCCGGAGTGCGACGGGGACATGAGCAGGGCGCCTGCCCGGCGACCCTTCTCTTCCTGGGGTTGCCGCACGGTGGTCAGGCCCTCACGCAGTGCGTCGTCGACGCCGTCGAACCCGGTGATCGACAGCCGGCCGGGCACGTCGATGCCCTGCCAGCGCGCCCAGTCCAGCGCGCCGAGCGCGAGGACGTCCGTCGTGCACACGAGCGCGGTGATCTGCGGATTCACGCCGAGTGCCTGCGCGGCGGCGGCGTGCCCCGCCTTTCCGGTGTGCTCGAACCGTTCGACGACGGTGAGCGTCCGAGGGTCCAGGCCGGCGTCGGACATGGCGTCGCGCACTCCCTCGATGCGTTCGCGCTGGACGTGGAAATTCGGCGACCGCAAGCGCTCGGCGTCGGCGACCCCGTCCGAGCGGTCGCGCCCCAGCCTCATGCTCAGCACGCCGATGTCGCGGTGGCCGAGCCCGATCAGATAGTCGGCGAGGCCCCGCATCGCGCCGCGGTCGTCGATGCCGATGAGCGACGCCCCCGGGATCTCCCGCGGCTGATCGCACACGACCATCGGCAGGTGACGCTCGCACACCGCCGCAAGGTACGGGTCGTCGTCCGCCACCGAGTACACGACGAACCCGTCGACGCCCGCCTGCTGCACGACCGCGGCGGCGTCCGCCTCCTCGCGGCCCGGGCCCGCCGGAATCAGGAGCAGGCCCTGCCCGGCGGCCTCGCACGACTCGGCCAGTCCGGACAGAAAGCTCATCGCGGCGGGGTCGCGGAAGGAGTAGCTGAGGGCCTCGGTGAGCAGTAGTCCGACGGCTCCGGCCTTGCGGGTGCGCAGGGATCGGGCAACCGGGTCGGGGCCGGGGTAGCCGCGGCGCTTGGCCGCCTGCAGCACCCGGTCGCGAAGTTCCGCGGAGAGTTGATCCGGCCGGTTGTAGGCGTTGGACACCGTCGTTCGCGAAATATTGAGCTCGGCCGCGAGCGACGCCAGCGTGGCTTGGCGACGAGGCTGTCGAGACCTGGGCATAGGGGGACGTTAGTACCTGGCCCGCGTTCGGGCGCGTCGGGGCTGCACCGAAAGTGCACTACCAGGACCTATCCGCTAAAGTGCAACGGTAACGGTTTCCAATAGCGTTTAGCGTTCGTCTCGGTCAGGAGTTTTCTGTGCGCGCTTCCTCAGGTTTTCGTGCCGCCACGGCGGCCGTCGGGCTGTCGTTCGCCGCGGCCCTCACCCTCACCGCGTGCGGCTCCGACACGACCGGCGACGGCACCCTGACCGTCGTCGCGTCGACGAACGTGTGGGGCAGTGTCGCGCAGGCCGTCGCCGGCGACAAGGTGGACGTCACCTCGATCATCACCGAACCGTCGTCCGACCCGCACTCGTTCGAGGCGAGCCCCACCGACGCCGCCAAACTCACCGACGCCTCCCTGATCGTCTACAACGGCGGCGGGTACGACCACTTCGTCGACGACATCATCGGCACCGGCAACAGCGACCAGCTCACGGTCAACGCGTTCGACCTCCTCGAGGGCGGCGCGCACGCCGGCGAGGACGAGCACTCGGACGGCGGTGACTCGGATGGCGGTGACTCGCACGAGGGCCACGACCACGGCGACGTCAACGAACACGTCTGGTTCGACGTCGACACCGTCGACGCCACCGCGCAGTCCATCGCCGACAAGCTCGGCCAACTCGACCCCGACAACGCCGACGCCTACAAGGCCAACGCCGCCACCTTCCACGGTCAGCTCGAACAGATCTCCGCGATCACCGACGGCATCGCGGCCGCCCACAAGGACGCGCCCGTCGCCCAGACCGAACCGATCGCCTACTACCTGCTGCAGTCCGCGGGCCTGAAGGACGTCACCCCGCCCGACTTCACGAGCGCCATCGAGAACGGCAACGACCCCGCACCCGCCGCCATCGCCGCCACGCGACAGCTGCTCACCGGCAAGCAGGTGCAGGCCCTCGTCTACAACGTGCAGACGCAGGACCGGGTCACCCAGGACGTGCGGGCCACGGCCGAGTCGGCGGGAATCCCCGTCGTCGAGGTGACCGAAACCCTGCCCGAAGGCCTGGACTACATTCAGTGGCAGACCAACACCGCCGAGTCGCTCGCCGCGGCTCTGCAATAGAACTGATCGGCTTGTGACAGAACCCACTTCGAAGAACGACGGCAACGGTCGCGTCCCCGCACTGGAACTGACGGGGGCGCGACTGTCCTTCGGCGAACGCACACTCTGGCAGGACCTCGACATCACCGTGGAACCCGGCGAATTCGTCGCCGTCCTCGGACCCAACGGGTCGGGCAAGACGTCGCTGCTGAAGGTGCTGCTCGGCCAGCTCGCCCTCAGTTCCGGCACCGCGCGCATCGCCGGATCACCGGCACGGAAGGGCAATTCGCACGTCGGGTACATCCCCCAGCAAAAGTCGCTCGACGACGGGCTGCCGCTGCGGGGCCGCGACCTCGTCGGCCTCGGAGTCGACGGCCACCAGTGGGGAACCGGTCTCCTCCGGCGCGGCCGGCGCCGTGCGATCGTCGACGCGGCAATCGCCGAAGTCGGCGCCCAGAACTACGCGGACGCACCGATCGGTTCCATGTCCGGCGGTGAGCAGCAACGACTGCGTATCGCGCAGGCCCTCGTCGGCAACCCGCAGATCCTGTTGTGCGACGAACCGCTGCTCAGCCTCGACCTGGCCAACCAGAATCTCGTGTCGGGACTCATCGACCGGCGGCGCCGCACCCACGACACCGCCGTGCTGTTCGTCACCCACGAGATCAACCCGATCCTCCCCCTCGTCGACCGCGTGCTTTACCTCGTCGACGGACAGTTCCGCATCGGCAAACCGGAAGAAGTCATGACGTCGGAGGTGCTGTCCGAGCTGTACCGCACCGACGTCGAGGTGCTGCACGTCCGCGGCCGCCTCGTCGTGATCGGCACCGGCGACGCCATCGACGCGCTCGGCAGCGCGGGCGGCCTCCGCCCCGGTGAGGGCGTGCACCACACGGACGAGGGACACGCATGAGCAACAAATTCACCGACGCGATGTCACGCATGTTCGACGTCTCGGCCACCGTCGACCTCCTGCACTACGACTTCGTCCAGCAGGCACTGATCGCCGGCGCCATCCTCGGCCTGCTGGCAGGCGCAATCGGCCCGCTCATCGTGAGCAGGCAGATGTCGTTCGCAGTGCACGGCACGAGCGAGCTGTCGCTGACCGGCGCGTCGGCGGCCCTGCTCATCGGAGTCAGCGTCGGGGCCGGAGCCATCGCCGGGTCGGTGGTCGCGGCGGTCCTGTTCGGACTGCTCGGCGCGAAGGCCCGCGACCGCGACTCGGTCATCGGCGTCATCATGGCGTTCGGGCTCGGCCTGTCGGTGCTGTTCATCTGGTCGTACCAAGGGCGCACCGGCACCAGCTTCTCGCTGCTGATCGGCCAGATCGTCGCGCCGGGAGACAGCGGCCTGCAACTGCTGCTGCTCTGCGCCGTGCTGGTCATCGGAGTCCTCGGCCTCATCTACCGACCCCTCCTCTTCGCCAGCACCGACCCCGACGTCGCCGAGGCCCGCGGCGTCCCGGTGCGTGCGCTGTCGATCGTGTTCGCCGTGCTCGTCGGCATCACGGCCGCCCTCGGCGTCCAGATCGTCGGGGCGCTGCTGGTGATGGCGCTGCTCATCACCCCCGCCGCGGCCGCCGCCTACGTCACCGCCAGCCCACTGAAGGCCACGATCCTGTCGATCGTGTTCGCCGAACTCGCCGCCGTCGGCGGCATCCTGCTGTCCCTCGCACCCGGTGTGCCGGTGTCGAGCTTCGTCACCACGATCTCGTTCGTCATCTACCTCGTATGCCGGCTCAGCGGCTCCTCACGACGCAAGAACGCGGGACGCATCGCCCCCACCCACGCACACACGCACTGAGCCGCCACTCTCCGCGATCCGACGGCCGAACCGGCCCTCACACGCCGAAGAGTGGAGGCTCAGTACAAGTCCTGCCTACAAGTGGTCGGGGAAATAAGGCGCCAACGTCGTCGCCACCTTCGTCGCCTGATCGCACGCCGCGTCGACTGTCGTGAAATCCTCCAGCTCGCTGTACCCGATCATGAACTCGAGAATCCCCGGCTCGATCGCCACCGACACCGTGCACGCACTCCCGCCGCGGAAATCCGAGACCAGAGCAGCCCGTCCGCCGATCTCGGTCTCACTCAAGACGTTGAAGCGGTCGCTCGACTCGACGCTGCTAACGGTTTCAGCAAGCGCGGAAATGACAACGCCGTAGTCAGGATTGCGCGATCGAAATGAGCATGAACGATTCGCCGGCTCATCCGAAAGCCGCGATCCTGCGCGCACGTCGATCTGCGCCGCGTGGAGTGCCTCCTGGGTAAGACCGTCGCAGGGGTGGAACGCGATCGCCTTCGCCGGTTGCTGCGCAGCTGCGCCATCCACCGGAGTTGAACAGCCGGCAATTGCGCCAATACCCATTAGGCCGGTGACGAAGGCGATTCCGCCGGACCGGCGCCTCACAAGTTCCCTCCGACCGACCCCAGACTCGACGCGATGGCCGCATCCTGCTCGTTGTATCGCGCGAGGACCGCCTCGAACATCGACTTCATGTCCTTCGCATACGTTTGATGCGCACCGAATAGACCCACCGCCGTATTCGCGAACTCGATGGCGCCACCTCCGATGGCCTTCTCGTCGAATTTGCGTGCCAGTTGCTTCGCCGAGTCGATGTCCCGCTCTCCAATTCCCAGATCAGCCGCACGAAGTTTCTGACGAGCGTTGTCTGCCAAGTCGCCCATCAACTCCGCATGCTCCTGGCACAGCTTGATGCACTGCTCTATGCCTGCGGGGTCGAGTTCGAGCCTGCCTCCCCCGGTGATGTTCTCGGTGAAAGCCTTCCATCCGGCTTCCGGTGCTTCTGGCCCCGCCATGTCGGTGTCCCCTCCGTGTGTCGTGCTGTGTCCCCACCTGTGCAATCGCCGGCGCGTGGCAATCTACCAACCGCGGGGACCGACCGACCCCGCTCGTGGAGTGGTACCGACCCTGATCAGGGTGTCGAGCGAGGATACGAGCTGGTCGGGTTCTGCCGGGTGCGCGGCGGCCGGATCGTGCGGTCCGATCACGTAGCGTCCGTCGCCGGCGATGTCGATCCAGTGCATGACGCCGACGTCCCTGCCGCTGCCGTAGCGAGGGCCGCGGAAGACTCGGATCTTCCCGCGGCCGGCGTATCCCTTCTGCACGGCGGATTCGAGCCGCGGTGCGGGGGCCACCCGGTTGACCTCCTGCAGGATTCCCCGAGAGAAGTGGGTGTCCTGTTCGTCGCGCCGCTGGAACCGGCGTCGGCCGGCGGCGTTCTGCGGGATCAGCCCGATCAGTTGGGCGCCCAGTTGCCCCGCCGCACCGGCGCCGACCACGACGTCGCCACCGATCTGCGGTGCCCGGCCGGGGAGTTGCGAAGCGATCACCACCCATTGCCGGTGTTGCGCACCGATGATGCGGATCGGGGTTTCGTCGGCGGTGGAACCCGAGATCTCGACATACACTTCTGGCTCGGCGAGCACGCCCAACGCCGACCGCACCTCGTCGTGCTCGGCTCCCGCGAAGGCTTCGCGTATCCGGTTCTGCTCAGCGACATAGGCATTGAGCCCGGGGTGTGCGCTCACGATCCGGAACGGGTACGGGATGCGGTCCTGCCCGGTGCCGGCCCACAGTGCGTCGAACAGTTCGGGACGTAGCCGCCAGTTCCGTATCTTCATGCGCCGATCACCGGCGGCGAGACGAGGGGCAGTTTGCCGATCAACTCGTTACCGTTGTCGAGGGTGATCAGGTAGTCGGGCGTCTTGTGTTCCTTGTCCTCGCCGCCGCCCCTACCGGCCCCTGCGCCGCCCATCATTCCCCCACCCATCGGGCCGGTACCCCGCATTCCGGCACCCGCGCGACCTCCGGCGTTGACCCCCGCGACCCCGGGTGCGGTGCCGGGCCGGGCTACGGCCCCCGGCCGATTCCCGGCGCCGACGCCACCGCCGAGCCCGCCGACTCCCAGTCCGCCGCCACCAGAACCCCCACCCGCGGAGCGCGAACCGGCACCCGAGGACGAATCGGCGCTGGGAGGCATGCCCGACCGACCCTGCGCCTGATCCCCCGTCACCGAGGCCGGGGCCGTCGCCGCCGGCGTGGTGGCCGCCGACGGCGCGGTTGCTGCATTCTGCTGCGTGCCATCCGCAGCGGATGGGGTGTCCGCAGCCGACGGGTCCCTCACAGGAGCGTCGCCGGAGTTCGGCTGCCCGACATTCGGTCCACCGACCCGATCGCTCGAACTCGGGGTGCCGCTCGCCTGGTCGACACCGGGCCCGGACGGACCCGAAGGAACGTCGACGATGCTCTCCGGTTTCGTGAACGACGGCACGTTGCCGTCCGAGGTCGCGAGTCCCGGGTTGTAGATCGTGGCCATCTTCTCGCGCGCCTCGCCCTCGCGCCGGTAGTACTCGTCCTCGGTGTCCGTGTCCCAGGGCGTCAACTTGTCCCACAGTCCGGTGCCGATGGTTTCGGGGACCTGCGACCGGAGCGACGCGACCGTCTCCGCCAGCGGCGTCAGCGCACCCGCGACTCCGTGAAGTTGCGCCTGCGCCTGCGACGCGGACGACGAGTACCGCTCGGTCTCGCCGTAGGCGGCCGACGCGGCAGCACCTTGCCAGCTCTCGCTGATCGTCTTCTTGATCGCGTCGCTGAACTCGACGATCGCGTCGTGGGCCGTCGTCCCCAGTTCGGCCCAGGCCCTCGCGATGCCGCTCACGTTCTCGACGTTCATGCCGGCGACGGCGCTCGCGATCCGCGCGTGATCCCATTGATCCGAGTGAAAGTTCTCGGGATCCTTGATGTATGCCGGGTCGGTCACGTTTCCCCCTCCGATGGCGCAGTCCACCACGCGCGGTCAATTGTTCTGACGCAGCAGGACCCTCACCGGTTCCGCCCGCCCCCGCGAGAGAATCTACAAGACGGCACTCGGAACCCTAGTATCGAATATGTGCCGGCAATCGATCTGAACAGCGACCTCGGCGAGAGCTACGGCGCCTGGACCCTGGGCGACGACCTGGCGATGCTGAAGCTCGTGACCAGCGCCAACGTGGCGTGCGGTTTTCATGCGGGCGATCCCGCGACGCTGCTGTCCACCTGTTCGGCGGCGTCCGAGCTGACGGTCCGGATCGGCGCGCAGGTGGGCTACCACGACCTCGCCGGGTTCGGGCGCCGGTTCATCGACGTCACCCCGCGTGACCTGACGGCCGACGTCATTTATCAGATCGGCGCCCTCGACGGGCTCGCCCAGGTTTCCGGTTCCGCGGTGGCGTACGTGAAACCGCACGGCGCGCTGTACAACGCGATCGTCCACCACCGCGAGCAGGCCCGCGCGGTGGTCGCGGCGGTCAGCGCGTACGACCCGACGCTTCCGGTCCTCGGCCTGCCCGGTTCGGTGTTCCTCGAGGAGGCCGAGAAGGCCGGGCTGCGGACGGTCACCGAGGCGTTCGCGGACCGCGCGTACACGCCCGAGGGAACGCTGGTGCCGCGCACGACGGACGGGGCAGTCCTGCACGATCCCGCGGTGGTGGCCGAACGGGTCCGCAAGCTCGTCGTCGATCACACCCTCGAAGCGGTCGACGGTACAGTCCTGCCAGTTACCGCCGAATCCGTCTGCGTCCACGGCGATACGCCCGCTGCCGTCGAGATGGCCACCGCCATCCGGTCGTTACTCGACACCGAGGGCATCACGGTGGAGCCGTTCGTGTGATGCGCATCCTCGACGTCGGAGAAAGCGCGGTCCTCGCCGAGTTCGAGGATCTCGCCACCGTGCTCGCGCATTTCCGTGCGCTGGACGACTCCCGGCCACCCGGGGTCGTGGAGGTGATCCCGGCGGCGCGCACCATCCTGGTGCGGTTCGACCACGGCGCAACCAGCCGTGACCGCATCGCCAAGTGGGTGCGGACCACGGAACCGGAGGCGATGGTCGCCGAGGACGCCCCCGACGAGATCCGGATTGCCGTGCGCTACGACGGTCCCGATCTCGAGGACGTGGCCGAGCTGACCGGTCTCGGTGTCGACGGCGTCGTCGCCGCACACACCGGAACACCGTGGACGGTCGCGTTCTGCGGCTTCGCACCGGGTTTCGGTTACCTCACCGGCGGCGCACCCGAACTTCATGTGCCGCGCCGCTCGACGCCTCGGACCTCCGTCCCCGCCGGGACCGTGGCACTGGGCGGGGAGTTCACGGGAATCTATCCCCGCAGCTCGCCCGGCGGGTGGCAACTCATCGGCACCACCGACGAACCGATCTGGGATGCCGAACGCACTCCCCCTGCCCTGCTCCGCCCCGGCGTCGTCGTGCGCTTCGCGCCCGTGAGTACTTATTAACCGCCCGACGTTAATAAGTACTCACAGGTCCAGGACCAGGCGGTCCCCCCTAGCGCGGGAGACGCAGATCATCATGCTGTTGCACTGCGCGCGTTCGCTTTCGGTGAGGAGGTCGTCACGGTGGTCGACGTCGCCGCCGAGGACCTTCACCTCGCAGGACCCGCAGATTCCCATCTCGCACGACGACGGATGGTCGATGCCGGCGTCGCGGACGGCCTCGAGCACAGTCTGGTCGGGACGTACCTGGACGAACTTCTCGCTGCGAGCCAGTTCGACCTCGAACTCACCGCTGGACGCGACCATGGGTGCCGACGCGGCGAACCGCTCGAGGTAGAGGTCGTCGGCACGGCCCGCCTTCGACATCCTTTCCACCAACGCGTCCATGAGCGGAGTGGGCCCGCAGCAGTAGACCGCCGCCCCCGCAGAAGACGCCACGATGGACTCCAGGTCGAGGTGACCGCTCGTGTCCTGCGGCACCAACTGCACCGCCGACGCGTCGAGCTCGCTCACGAATGCGAAGTGCTCGGCGGTGCGCGCGCCGTACACCAGTTCCCAGGTTCCGCCGCGCCGTTGCACTTCCCGGATCATCGGCAGCATTGGGGTGATGCCGATCCCGCCGGCGACGAACACGTACCGGTCCGCCTCTGCCAGCCCGAAGTTGGAGCGTGGCCTGCCGATCCGGATCGGGCGACCCGGCCGCAGCTCGCGATGAACCTCCACCGAGCCTCCCCGCCCCGCGGGCAGTTCGAGGACGGCGATGCGGTACCGAGTCGAGTCGGCTGGGTCGCCGCACAGCGAGTATTGCCGGACCATCCCCGACGGCAGATGCACGTCGACGTGAGCACCCGGCTCCCAGGCCGGCAGCTCACCGCCGTCCGCGCGGGCGAACTCGTACGAGGTGATCGACCGGGCCTCCCAGTGGGCGGCGACGACGCGGAGCGGAAGGGTCTGCGTATCAGACGAACTGGTTGACATGACTGCCGTCCTCGACGCGGTTCATCAGCTCGGTGAACGAGCGCCGGTAGTTGAGGGTGAACAGGTCGGCGGGTACGGAGAATTCCTGGTACTCGGAATCCCAGGGGATCTCGCGGGGTTCGATGAATTCGACGATCGGGATGTCCTCGAGGTACACCATCTCCTCGACGCGCAGGCATTCCTCCAAGTCTGCGCCGCGGTAGCCGACCTCGTTGGCGACGCCCCAGAAGATCTTGACGTGTTCGTAGTCGATGGGTGACGGGAACCCGGCGACGACGCGGCGTCCCAGCTTCTCGTAGTGGTAGGTGATGGACGCGAGACCCGGTGCGGAGCAGCGGTACCGCATCATGCAGTCGCCGTCGTTGGCCCAGTCGCCGGAGCCGGCGTCGAGCGGGCGGTCCATCCAGACGTCGAGTCCGTCCCGGTTGACGTTCAGCGGTTCGACGACCTCCGGCGTCGGGCCCATCGACACCTTGTGGACGAAGGGGAAGTGTGCGACGTCGCGGAAGTTCTCGATCGTCACGCCGACACCGACCGACGAGTCGATGGGGTCGGCGGCAAGCCATTCGAGGTCGAGGCCCTGCCACTCCTCGATCTCGTACAGGTCGCGGATCGGGTCCTCGAGCACCGTCCAGACGTGTCCGAACCGCTCGACCGCGGGGTAGGTGGCGATCGAGGCCCGCGGCGGGATCTTGGCCTGATCGGCCAGGGACGGGATTCGGCTGCAGCTGCCGTCGGCGCTGGAGAACTCCCAGCCGTGGTACGGGCAGCCGATCGAACTCTGGTGCACTTCGCCCATCGACAGGTCGCCGCCGCGGTGCGGGCAGCGCCGCGACTGCACCGAGATCCGTCCCTCGCCGTCACGGTAGATCACCAGGCTGACGCCGAGAAGTGTGGCCGTCTGGGGCTTGTCGAGGTCGCAGAGGCGCGCGACCGGGAACCAGGAGCGGCGCATGGACGCTTCGGCAAGTTCACGTTTGGTGGGGGTGGGGATCGAGGTTGTCACGAGGGTCCTTTCGGAGAGATCAGGCGCCGACGACGAGGGCTCCACCGTTGACCGCGAGGGTCTGACCGGTGATGAATGCGGCTCCGTCGGAGGCGAGGAAGGCGACGGCCGCGGCGATTTCGTGGGCATCGCCGAGACGGCCGAGGGGGACTGCTGCGAGTTCTTCGGCATAGACGTCATCGGGAACCATCCGGGTGTGGATCGCGCCCGGTGCTACTGCGTTGACGAGAATCTTCTGCGAGACGAGTTCGGAGGACAGCGCCTTCATCAGCCCGAGTTGCGCGGTCTTGGACACCATGTAGCCATAGGAGTGGCCGTCGGGAACCTGCCCCCACTGCGAGGAGATGAAGATGACACGCGGTGCCGCGCTGCGCGCGAGGAGCGGTGTGGCGGCTCGGGTGATGGCGTACGGCCCGAGGACGTTGACGGCGAGATAGGGCCGGAGGTTCTCGACCGGTGTCTCGTCGAGGGTCTTCCAGTCGTGCATGATGCCGGCGTTGTGGACCAGGATGTCGAGACGACCCCAGTTGTCGTCCGCGACGGCGACGACGCGTTCGCCGGCGTCCGGTGCGGTGACGTCCAGTTCGAGGCATTCGACGCGGCGCCCGGTGCTGTCGCGGATCCCCTCGGCGACCGCCGACAGTTCCGCGACGTCGAGATCGGCGATGATCAACTCGGCTCCGCGGGACGCGAGGGTCCGCGCGTGTGCGGCGCCCATGCCGCGTGCCGCGCCGGTGATCAGCGCGACGCGGTCATCCAGCCGAACACTCGGAATGGCGGCCGGACTCATACGCCCGCTCCCACGATGTGCGGCTCGGTGACGTACAGCATGTTGCCGTCGGGGTCGAAGAACGGACGGTACTGGTACCAGGTGCCGCTGGGGTGCTTCCACTGGATCCGCTCGTCGACCCATTCGACGCGTCCGTCCAGCGCGGCCTCGGCCTCGTCGAGGCTGTCGACCTCGAACGCGATCGAGTCGTAACCGGGTGCGTTGTCGGGGTTGACCGCGGTGCGGCGCGGCGCATGTTCGCCCACTTCGGATTTGAAGATGTAGAGCGTCACGTTGCCCATGTCGATCGCCGCCCACTCCTCCTCCTTCTCGTACGGGAGGTGGAAGGGCAGGCCGAGGACGCCGTGGTAGAACTCCACGAGTGCGTCGACATCGTGTGTGAGGATGTCCATGTTGTCGATGCGCTTCAATTTCAGCACGGTGTTCTCCTTGGTCGGTGCCGCGAAATCGGCAGGAATGGTGCAGGGCCCACCGGAATGGGCCGTCAGGGTTCCGTTCTCGACGTCGAGCGAGACGGTGGCGAGGGTTTCGAAGCGTGCCGCCGTGGGCAGGGCGGGGTCGACGTGGCAGCACGTCGCACCGCCGCCGAGCAGGTGCGACGTCATCGCCTCGACGACTGCGGGGGCATCGACGTCCGGTCTGCCGGACAGTCGACGGCGGAGCATGTCGAACCGGATCACGGTGTCCGGGCCGTCCCGGAGTTCGGTGTCGTGCAGGTTCGCCGGGCTGCTGAGGAAATGGTTGGTGTGGACGAGCAGGCCGTCGCGGTCCGGCAGGGCGTATCCGATCCCGCCGGGGTGTAGTTCGACGCTCACGGCGGCGGATTCGCCGCCGGAGTTCGCGACGAGTGTCAGCGACGTCGACGCCGAGACCTTCGCCTGGGCGAGCCGGACGAGCGCGTGGTTGAGGTCGCACGACTCGTCGAGGACGGCGCGAGCCAGCACGTGCACTGGGACACCGATCCCGTTCCCGTCCTCGGAGTGGTGGAGGATGTTGAAGTGCACGCCGAGCCCGCGGTCGTTGACGCCGATCTTGCCGACGATGCCGTATTCGGTGACGGTGGTGGTCAGATGACCGTTCTCGTGCGGGATTTCCCAGACGAACCAGAGGCCGGCGAGTTCGGCGAACCAGTCCCACGCCTGAACGGAGACCGGTGCGTCCCCGTCCCGGAGCCGGACGACCGTCGAGCACTCGCTCGGCGTGACTCCGCCGACCGCGGCCAGCACCTCGGTACGCGCGTTGATCGCCGCGACCGCGGTCACCGGAAGACCGGCGCCGTCGGCGATGCCGGCAATCTCGTCGGCGATCGCGGGCGCGGCGGCCGTGATCCGCTCGAGGGCGAGGGTCCCCCAGTGGTCCAGGTCGACGGCCGAGCCGGCAGCGCGGTCGAACAACTGCCGGTATGCGGCAACGGACGCGCCGACCTGTTCCGTATGGGCACTGCCGAACTCGTAGCCGCGGTCCCGCGGCCGGACCTGTGTGGAACGGAACCGGCGGGTCACGACGCCACCTGCAGTCGCGGCGCCACCAACTCGGCGACCTCGTCGAGGCGGGCGAACCACACGTCACCGGACTCGGCCATGTGCGCCACCACCTGCTCGAACTGGGCGAGCCGGTAGGGGCGTCCGATGACCTCGGGATGCATGGTGAAGCTCGTGTGCCTGCGTTCGGCACGGGCCGACTCGAATTCTGCTGTCCAACAGCGACGCAACTCTTCCGGGTCGGCGACGTTGCCGCCACCGTCGATGTTCCAGCCGAAGCGCGGCCAGTCGTCGAGCGACCAGTGCACGGGCAGTTCGAGGATCTCGCGGCCGTCCCAGGACTCGATGTAGGGACGGTCGTCGCCCATACAGCTGGAGTCGTAGAGGAACCCGCGTTCGACGAGCAGAGCGAACGTTTCGGGGGTGAGTTCCCAGGACGTGGAGCGGTATCCCTTCGGCCGCGGGACGCCGAGCCGCTCGAGTGCCTCGAGCCCGTTGTCGATCTCGTCGATCTGTTGCTGCTCACTCACCTTGTCGCTGCGCAGGTGCAGGTGGCCGTGGTGACCGATCTCGTGCCCGGCGTCGAGCAGGCTCGCCACCATCGCGGGGTGGTGCTCCGCGGTGTGCCCCGGGACGAAGAACGTCGCCGAGATGTCGTATCGGCGGAGCAGATCGAGGATGCGCGGCACTCCGCGCGTGACGCCGTAGCGCCCCTCGGACAGGATGGTCAGACGGCGTTCGTACTCGTCGCCCTCGCCGAGCCAGCCGGCCTCCGCGTCGACGTCGAATGTCAACGACACCGCGGCCGCCTTGCTGTCCGGCCAGTCGGCAGTGGGAAGTTCCTGAATCGTCAAGACGTGCTCCTCGTCGATTGTGCCGCTCCCGGCGGCTGAGAGAACTCGATGCTGCGCATTTCGGCATCCAGCGGGGTAGATTCAACGCTTTGCGTGTTTCAGAACACATTAACAGTGCGCAAACCGCTACACAACCCCGAAAATGCCCGGTTTGCGTCGATACTGCCGATCCGGCTGCGCATTGCGCAGCCTCGCTCCCGATGTGCGCGTTCGGCCCACCGGAAAACACGAAGGCGGCACCTCGACGCCGTAGTCGAGGTGCCGCCTTCCGGCATGGGACCCGTTGCGTTACAGCAGGTTCCAGGCTTCGGTGAGGACGCTGCGGAGGATGTTTTCGATTTCGTCGAATTCGGCCTGACCGCAGGTCAGGGGCGGGGCGAGCTGGATGACCGGGTCGCCGCGGTCGTCGGCCCGGCAGTACAGGCCGGCGTCGAACAGGGCGGTGGAGAGGAACCCGTGCAGGATCCGTTCGGCCTCGTCGTCGGTGAACGACTCCTTGGTGGTCTTGTCCTTGACCAGTTCGATGCCGTAGAAGAAGCCCTCCCCGCGCACGTCCCCGACCATCGGCAGATCGGTCAGCTTGTCGAGGGTGGCCCGGAACGCCGGCGCCTGCTCGGCGACGTGGGCGTTGAGGCCCTCGCGTTCGAAGATGTCCAGGTTCGCCAACGCCACCGCCGCCGAGACGGGGTGCCCGCCGAAGGTGTAGCCGTGCGCGAACATCGACGTCCCGTCGGAGAAGGGTTCGAACAGCCGGTCCGAGGCGATCATCGCCCCGATCGGCGAATACCCCGACGTCAGGCCCTTGGCGCAGGTGATGATGTCGGGGACGTATCCGAAGTCGTCGCACGCGAACATCGACCCGATCCGGCCGAACGCGCAGATCACCTCGTCCGAGACCAGCAGCACGTCGTATTCGTCGCAGATCTGCCGGACCCGCTCGAAGTAGCCGGGCGGGGGTGGGAAGCAGCCGCCGGCGTTCTGCACCGGTTCGAGGAAGACGGCGGCGACGGTGTCGGGGCCCTCGAATTCGATGGCCTCGGCGATCCGGTCGGCGGCCCAGATCCCGAACGCCTTCGGGTCGGCGCCGAGGGGTTCGGGGGCCCGGTAGATGTTGGTGTTGGGGACCCGGAACGCGCCGGGGGTGAGCGGTTCGAACGGGGCCTTCAGGGCGGGGATGCCGGTGATGGCCAGGGCGCCCTGCGGGGTGCCGTGGTAGGCGATGGAGCGGGAGATCACCTTGTGTTTGCCGGGTTTGCCGACCTTCTTGAAGTACTGCTTGGCCAGTTTCCAGGCGCTTTCGACGGCCTCGCCGCCGCCGGTGGTGAAGAAGACCCGGTTCAGATCACCGGGGGCGTAGCCGGCGAGGCGTTCGGCGAGTTCGATCGCCGGCGGGGTGGCGTAGGACCAGAGCGGGAAGAACGCGAGTTGTTCGGCCTGCTTGGCGGCGGCCTCGGCGAGCTCGGTGCGGCCGTGCCCGGCCTGGACGACGAACAACCCGGACAGTCCGTCGAGGTAGCTCTTGCCGGTCGAGTCCCAGATCCGGGCGCCCTCACCGCGGGTGATGATCGGCGGGGTGATGTTCTGCCCGTGACGGGAGAAATGCCCCCACAGGTGGCGCGCAGCCGAGCGTTCGAGTCCGGTCGTGATTCTTTCGGTGACAGCAGTCATCGTTATCCTCAATTGCGTTTTGGTTCAGTCTATTTCGGACCGGTTCGGGTTCCATCGGCCGGACCCGGGATGGCCACTCGGCGGATCGTCGAACACCGAGGTTGGATCCGGCATGCGTCAATCCTGACCGCATTTCCCCGCGAATTCAAGTAGTCACGGCGAGAATGTTGACGCAATACGCAGATTTTTGCCGGATTTATCGACTTAATTCGCGAACACGGGTAGCCAACACGAGATCGCTCTTCTACTGTGAGGAAATCTTTCGTCGCCCCCGTCTTGGAGTGATCTCATGACCGTCTCGGCCCCCTGCCCGTCCTCTCCCCCGATCGGCCTGCCGACCACCGTGCCCGGCTGCTGGATCGCCGGATCCCCGGCCCAAGGATCCGGCGACACCCACCGCATCCTCGATCCGGCGACTGGCGCACTCGTCACGACACTGACGCTGGCGACCGCATCGGACGTCGACGCCGCCGTCCGGTCGGCACGAGCCGCCTTCCAGGCCTGGTCGGGAGCGGTCCCAGCCGAGCGCGCAGCCGTTCTCACCACCCTCGCCCGCGCACTCGAACGCGACGCGGAACTGTTCGCCCGCGAAGAAGTCGCGCAGACCGGCAAGGCGATCCGGCTCGCACGCGAATTCGACGTCCCGGGCAGCATCGACAACATCGACTTCTTCGCCGGGGCCTCCCGCAATCTCGAGGGCAAGGCCTCCGCCGAGTACTCCCCCGACCACACCTCGAGTATCCGGCGTGAGGCCGTCGGCGTCGTCGGGTCGATCACGCCGTGGAACTATCCGCTGCAGATGGCGGTGTGGAAGGTGATTCCGGCGCTGGCCGCCGGATGCACGGTCGTGCTCAAACCGAGCGAGCTCACTCCCCTCACCACGCTGCGCCTCGCCCGGCTGGCCACTGAATCCGGTGTGCCCGACGGCGTGTTCAACGTGGTGACGGGTACGGGTGGCGAGGTCGGGGCCGCGCTCGCCGGACATCGCGGCATCGATGTCCTGACCTTCACCGGGTCGACCGCCGTGGGCCGGACGGTGATGGCGCAGGCGGCCGCGAACGGTACCCGCGTGCAGCTCGAGCTGGGCGGCAAGGCCCCCTTCGTCGTGTTCGACGACGCCGATCTCGATGCGGCCGTACACGGTGCGGTGGCGGCGTCCCTGATCAACGGCGGCCAGGACTGCACCGCGGCGACCCGCGCGATCGTGGCGGACTCGCTGTACGACGACTTCGTCGCCGGTGTGGCCGAACTGATGGAACGGGTGGTCGTGGGCGATCCCTGGGATCCGGACACCGATCTCGGATCGCTGATCACGCTTGCTCATCGCGACCGGGTCGACGGCATGGTGCAGCGCGCCCGCGCCGCCGGGTTCCGGATCGTGACCGGCGGATCCGCCCCCGACCTGCCCGGGGCCTTCTACCTCCCGACCCTGATCGCCGACGTCACCGAGGACGCCGAGATCTACCGCGACGAGGTGTTCGGACCCGTGCTCACCGTGAGCCGCCACTCGGGCGACGACGACGCGATTCGCCGCGCCAACGACACCGACTACGGTCTCGCCGCGTCGGCCTGGACGACGAACCTGTACCGCGCGCAGCGCGCATCGCGGAACATCGACGCGGGGTGTGTGTGGATCAACGATCACATCCCGATCATCAGCGAGATGCCGCACGGCGGGGTCGGCGCGTCCGGCTTCGGCAAGGACATGTCGACGTACTCGTTCGAGGAGTACCTGACCGTCAGGCACGTCATGAGCGACATCACCGGGGTCTCCCGGAAAGCCTGGCACCGCACGGTCTTCAGCGACGGACGGTAGGACTACTCCTTCGAGGGCGTGCCGTACCGCAGCTTGTGCACTTTGAGGATCGAGATGGTCTCCGTGGTGCGCACGCCCTCGATGGTGCTGACGTGTTGATTCAGGAAAGCCCACAGCTCGGCATTGTTGGCGCTGCCGACCTCGACGCAGATGTCGCTGCGCCCCAGCAGTGTCGAGACGTACGTGATCTCCGGCATCTCGGTCAAAGTGTCCACGACCTGCTGGTGCCGGGCCGGGTCGACCGTCAGGAACACCAGCGCCAGTTGCGAGTCGCCCAGCCGTTCGGGATCCGCGAACGCGACGATGCGCAGGATGTTCAGATCCTGCAGACGCTTCACGCGCGCCCGTACCGTCGCCTCGGAGGACCCCAGGTTTCGGGCGATTTCCCGAAACGCTCGCCGCCCATCGTCTTCGAGTTGCCGCAGGATCGCGCGGTCCAGTTCGTCCAGAGTGTGCTGAGACATGGACCGACTCTATCCAGAACGACGAGATCAGTGGCGTTGCGGGGCCAAAAGGCTGCATTTCGTGAATGTAAGCGAACAGCGAGTACGCATTGCGCGGCACATTTCGTCTTGTGCGACGCATTGCGCGGTGTTAGTGTCTTGAATCACATACTTGCGGCGGTCCGTCGGCCTCCACTCGACTCGAGTCGCCGAGGGCCGCATTCTGAATACACACACTGCGCCGACAAGGCCCAGAACTGGAGAATCCCGTGAGCCTGCACGATTCCTTCGCCGACGACCACACCTATGAGAAGAACCTGCGGTGGTGGGACGGTTTCACGATCAGCCTCTCGATCCCCGCCGCACTCTTCGTCGGCATGGGGTACGCGATCGGCCTGATCGGCGCGTGGACGACGCTCGTCCTCCTCGGCGCCGTCGCGGTCCTCGCGTGCCTACAGAACTTCATCTACTCCGAGATGGCCAGCATGTTCGTCGACAAGGTCGGCGGCATCTCGATGTACGCCCACCAGGGCTGGCGGACCCGGTCGACCCTCGTCGGTCCGCTCGCGACGTACGGCTATTGGTTCTCCTGGTCCAGTTCACTCGCCATCTACGGTCTGCAGATCGGAAAGCTGGTCCAGGCCGAATGGTTCCCCGAAGAGACGTGGACATTCTCCACGGGCCTGGCCACCATCGGACTCCCCCACCTCATCGCACTCGGCGTGCTGGTCATGGGCTGGGGCCTGAACGTCCTGGGCATGCGACCCGCGATGTGGCTGATGTACGCGACCGGCGCGCTCGTCCTCGTCCCGATCGTCGTCTTCGCGGCCGCTCCCCTCCTGTCCGACAACTGGTCGATGAGCAATCTGCACTGGGACATCGCCGCCAGCGGTGAAGCAGGCTGGCGCACCGCGATCGCCTGGATGTTCGTCCTCGCCTGGTCGGTGTACGGCATCGAGGCCGTCGCCTCGTTCGTGCCCGAATTCCGCGACACCATCCGAGACAGCCGAATTGCATTGCGACTGGCCGGTTTCTTCGTCATCGCCGTCTACATCCTCGTCCCGTTCGGCGTCGGCGGACTCGTCGACCAGGCGGATGTCGCCGAAAACCCCGTCTCCTTCTACCTCACCGTGTTCGAAAGCCTCTTCCCCGGTGGCGACATCATGATGGCGATCTGCCTCATCGCCGGCCTCGTCCTCCTGATGGTCATGACCACCGCCGACGGCGGACGCGTACTCCACGGCAGCGCCCGGGAGGGCCTCACCATCAAGCAACTCGGTGAGCTCAACCGTTTCAAGGTCCCGGGGCGCGCCATGTCGCTGGATCTGCTCGTCAACGTCATCCTGATCCTGTTCGTCGGCGAGGCCCTCGCAGTCATCGTCGCCGGCATCGTCGGCTACCTCATCTGCCACATTCTGTCGCTGACCGGCTTCCTCAACCTGCGCCGCGACGAACCGGATGCCCATCGCCCCATCAAGCTCGGCAAGCAGTGGGTGTACATCGCCGGTCTCCTGGTCGTCGTCGACACGATCATGGTCGTCGTCGGCGCGCTCAGCGCCTCCATCACGGGATACGGCAGCACGAAGGAACTCATCGTCGGAGTCGTCGTCCTGTCGCTGTCGATCGTGCTGTACGCCTACCGGCGCGTCGTCCAGGACGGTCAGCCCTGGATCTGGAAGGAACCGGCCTCCGCCGTCGAAGCCGACTTCGTACCCGACGACGACGAGGACGAAGCACCCACCATCGATCCTGCACGCACCCTGTAGCTTCGCCCGTGAGTACTTATTAACCGCCCGAGGTTAATAAGTACTCACAGGCGCGAAGCGCATTGTGTCAGTGCAGATCCGCCATCGAGCGCACGTGACGCGCCGCGACCGACAGTGACGCGAGATCGTGGGTGGACGCGGCGTCGATCTCCCCCAGCGTCCGGCGAGCACGTTCGATCCTCGCTCGATTCGCACTCTCCCACAGCAGAATCCGGGAGTGCGGTGCATCACCGGGCTCCCCCGAGGACAGGACGTCCCGGGTCAGGAGCCGGACGGAGCGGTACAGGTCGTCACGCAGCGCCACCCGGGCGAGGGTGTGCCACCGTTCACCCCGCGGAAGCGCCGACACCTTGATCAGCCATCGATCCACGCCGAGGTGATCGGAGAGGGCGAAGTAGAGCGGCGCCACCTCGGCGACGTCGTGCTCCAGTTCGCGGGCGACGTCCACGATGTCGAGCAGGCTGAACCGGTAGAGGCCGTCCGCGATACGCCGGGCGATGGACGTCTCGACGCCCGCCTGGTCGTAGGAGCGACGCGTGTCCTCCATCGCCAGCGCCTCCGCGCCGCGGAGCCATCCGCCGACATCGCCGGAATGCGTGTGGACGTGGCACCGGAAGTTGTCGATCTCGTCGTCCACCGACAGCGGCTGACGACGGTTGGCGAGGAACCACCGCGACGCCCGGTCGAGCAGCCGGCGGGCCTCGACGACCAGTTCGTACTCCGTCGCCGGTGGCAGCTTCGCCGCGGCGATGTCGGACCAGAGTTCCGCAAGCCCGAACACTTCCGACGTGATGACGAACGCGCGCACCACATCCGCAGGCCCGGCCCCCGTCTCCTCGCGCAGCCGGTACGCGTACGTGAGCCCGCCGCGGGCGAAGATGTCGTTCACGATCTCGGTGGCGAGGATCTCCTGGCGGAGGGGATGCGCGTCGACGGGGAGGACGGAGCGCAGCGCGGCCGGGAAGTACGCGCCGAGCCGTACGGAGAAGTACCCGTCGGAGAAGACGTCCGTATCCTCGAGTTCCGCTTTCAGATCCAGCTTGGCGTGGGCGAGGAGGGTCGCCAGTTCCGGCGAGGTCAGCCCGAACCCTGCGTCCGACAGTTCGGCGAAACCGTCGGGGTTCGGAAGCGCCTCCAGGTCGCAGTCCAGACCGCGCTTGTCGACCAGGTCGTTCACCATCCTCGAGTGCACGTCCACCATCCGGTGGGCGTTCGACCGGGCGTCGCCGAGCACCCGGTTCTGCGCGCGATTGTTCGCGAGCACGAGTTCCGACACGTCGTCGGTGAGCGCCCCGAGCAGGTCCGAGCGCCGCACCGGATCCAGCCGCCGGTCGACGGGCAGCGAGTCGAGCAGGATCTTGATGTTCACCTCGTGGTCGGAGCAGTCCACTCCGGCCGAATTGTCCAGTGCATCCGTATTGACGAGCCCACCCGTGCGGGCGAACTCGATGCGGGCGAGCGGCGTCATGCCCAGGTTGCCGCCCTCGGCGACGGCCCGCGCGCGCAGCCGGCCCGCATCGATCCGGACGGTGTCGTTCGCTTTGTCACCCGCATCCGTGTGCGACTCCGACGAGGCCTTGACGTACGTCCCGACTCCGCCGTTGAACAGGAGATCCACCGGGGCGGCGAGGATGGCGCGGATCATCTCCGGCGGCGTCAACGTCGTCACCGACGAAGCGAGACCGAGCGCCGTCCGCATTTGGCTGCTCACCGGAATCGATTTGCTCTCCCGCGACCAGACGCCGCCGCCTGCACTGATGAGGGTCCGTTCGTAGTCGGCCCACGACGACCTCGGCAGCTCGAACAACCGGCGGCGTTCCTGCCAGGCCTGCTCCCCGCCGGGAGTGGGGTCGACGAAGATGTGGCGGTGGTCGAACGCGGCGACCAGCCCGATGCCGGCACTCGCCAGCATGGCGTTCCCGAAGACGTCGCCGCTCATGTCGCCGATCCCCGTGACCGTGAAACTGTCACGGTCGACGTCGATACCGAGTTCGGCCAGATGCCGGGTGACGCTCACCCACGCACCCTTCGCGGTGATGCCCATCTTCTTGTGGTCGTAGCCGACCGAACCGCCGGACGCGAACGCGTCACCGAGCCAGAAGTCGTACGTCCGGGCCACCTCGTTGGCGGTGTCGGAGAATGTGGCCGTGCCCTTGTCCGCCGCCACCACGAGGTAGGGGTCGTCGCCGTCCCGGCAGACGACCCGGTCGGGGTGAACCGATTCGGCTGTGTCCGAACGGTTGTCGGTGACGTCGAGCAGCCCGGAGATGAACTGCCGGTAGCACACTTGGCCGGTGGACGACGGGTTGCGCACGACGAAACCGCCCTTGGCGCCCGCGGGTACGATGACGGCGTTCTTCACGGCCTGCGCCTTGACGAGTCCGAGGATCTCGGTGCGGTAGTCGTCGAGGCGGTCGGACCAGCGGAGCCCGCCGCGCGCGACGGGTCCGTATCGCAGGTGCACGCCCTCCATGTCCGGTGAATACACGAAGACCTCGTAGAACGGCCGCGGACGCGGAAGCTCGTCGATCTCGGCGGAACGGAACTTCAGCGACAACTGGGGACGATCCGGACCGAGCGCTCCGTCCCGATAGAAGTTGGTGCGGGTCGTCGCCGCGACGAGGCCCGAGTAGGCGCGCAGGATGCGGTCGGCGTCGAGGCCCTCCACGTCGGCGAGCAGCGATTCGAGTCGGCGGGCACGATGTTCGACCTCGTCGTCGCGGGACGTGCCGCCGCCGGGACGGGATGGGTCGAAGTGCGCGTGAAACAGATCCACGAGCGCCGACGCGAACTCGGGACGCGACAGCAGGACCGCCTCGATCCGGCCCTGGTCGTAGGGCAGAGCACTCTGCCGCAGAAAGCGGGCGTACGCGCGCAGGAGCACGACCTCCCGCCAGTCCAGGCCGGCGGCGAGCACCAGCACGTTGAACCGATCCGCCTCCGCCCTTCCCGACCACAACGCACGGAACGTCTCCAGGACAGCCTCGGGTTCGACGGATCCCGACGCCACCGCGGACGTGACGAGCGGTCCCGCGGACACCTGGAAGTCGTAGCGCCGGCACACCAGTCCGTCGGTGCGGCGGAACACCGACGTCCGCTGGTCGACGACCTCGAGGTCGAGGCTCCCGAGAAGCCGGAGCACCCGCTCGAGCGACACGGTCGAGCCTCCGCTGTAGAGCGTGACCCGAAGTTGCCGGTTCTCGCGCGGTCCGACGGTGTCGACGTGCAGGTCGAATGCATCGGCAGTCAATCGGCCGAGGATAGCGACGTCGGGAGCCGGCGGCCGACCCTGTTCTTCGACGTAGCCTTCCGGCAGTGACAGTGCGAGCGTGGACGTGGTCGAGCTCATAGATTCTCTCCGTTGAGATCCGGGCGCCGTGTGGTTGTCGTGGAAAAGGGAAAGATCCGCCCCGCGGGCGCCATTGACCGCGGGACGGATCGAGTGTCAGGACACGGGTGTGTCGGCAGACGGGGTGTGTCAGGAGTTGCGGTGTGCATCCGCGATGTCGAGAACCGTGTCGAGGATCGCGAGTCCTTCGCGGGCCTCGGCCTCGGTGACGGTGCACGGCGGCACAGCGTGAATCCGATTGAAGTTGGCGAACGGCAGCAATCCTCCTGCCTTGCACGCCGCGATCACCTCGTTCATCGCCGGACTGGAGGCGCCGTACGGAGCGAGCGGTTCCTTCGTGGCGCGGTCGGCGACGAGTTCGATCGCCCAGAACACGCCGAGTCCGCGGACTTCACCGATCGACGGGTGCCGGTCGGCGAGGCCACACAGTCCCGGACCGAGGATCTCGCTGCCGATCCGGGCCGCGTTCTCGACGATCCGCTCGTCCTCCATCGCGTTGATCGTCGCGACGGCGGCCGCGGTGGCGAGCGGATGTCCCGAGTAGGTGAGCCCGCCGGGGTACGGCCGGTTGGCGAACGTCGCCGCGATCTTCTCGCTGATCGCGACACCACCGAGCGGGACGTAACCGGAGTTGACCCCCTTCGCGAACGTGATCAGGTCGGGAACGACACCGAAATGGTCGATCGCGAACCATTTTCCGGTCCGGCCGAACCCGGACATCACCTCGTCGGCGATGAACACGATGCCGTAGCGGTCGCAGATCTCGCGGACACCGGCCATGTAACCGGGCGGGGGCACCATGATCCCCGCGGTCCCGGGAACCGATTCGAGCACGATCGCTGCAATCGAGTTCGGCCCCTCGAGGCGGATCAGCTGGTCGAGGTGCTCGAGCGCGCGCTCGGTTTCCTGCTGCTCGTTCTCCGAGTGGAACTGTGACCGGTACAGGAACGGTCCGTGGAAGTGGACGACTCCGCTGTTGCCGTAGTCGTTGGGCCACCGGCGCGGATCGCCGGTGAGGTTGATCGCGGTGTCCGTGCCGCCGTGGTACGAGCGGTACCGCGACAGCACCTTGTAGCGGCCGGTGTGCAGCCGGGCCATGCGCACCGCATGCTCGTTGGCGTCGGCGCCGCCGTTGGTGAAGAACACCTTGTTCAGGTCACCCGGAGTCCGCTCGGCGATCAGCCGCGCGGCCTCGGAGCGGGCGTCGTTCACGTACTGCGGCGCGATGGTGCACAGCTTCGCGGCCTGGTCCTGAATGGCGGCAACGACTTTGGGGTGCTGATGCCCGACGTTCGTGTTGACGAGCTGGGACGAGAAGTCGAGCATGCGGTTCCCGGCACCGTCCCACACGTACGAACCCTCGGACGCGAGGATCGTCATCGGGGTGATCTGCTCCTGCGCGGACCACGAGTGGAACACATGCGCCCGGTCGAGGGCATACGCGCGCTCCCCTTCGACGCGGGCCGCGTCGAGGGACTGACCGGTGGGCAAAAGTTCCTGGGAGACTGTCGTCGTCATGACCGTAGGTCCTTTCCGGCTCAGTTGTTCTGGGGGAAGCCGAGATTGATGCCACCGTGGCTGGGGTCGAGCCAGCGGGTGGTGACGACCTTGCCGCGGGTGAAGAAGTGGATGCCTTCGGTGCCGTGGGCGTGGCTGTCGCCGAACAGGGAGTTCTTCCAGCCTCCGAACGAGTAGTAGGCGGTGGGGACGGGGATGGGGACGTTGATGCCGACCATGCCGACCTCGACCTCGTTCTGGAACCGGCGCGCGGCGCCGCCGTCGTTGGTGAAGATGGCGATGCCGTTGCCGAACTGGCTGGAGTTCACCAGTTCCAGGGCCTCGTCGTAGGACTCGACCCGGATCACGGACAGGACGGGTCCGAAGATTTCGTCGGTGTACACACTCATGTCGGTGGTGACGTGGTCGATCAGGGTCGGTCCGAGCCAGAACCCGTCCGCACCGCCATTCGCCTGCACGGTCCGCCCGTCGACGACGATGGTGGCGCCGTCCTGTTCGCCGGCGTCGATGTAGGAGGCGACCTTGTCGCGGTGCACCTTCGTCACCAACGGACCCATGTCGGAGTCCTGGGTGCCGTCGCCGATCTTCAACGTGTCGGTGCGCTCTTTGATCTTGGCGACCAGTTCGTCGGCGATGTCCCCGACCGCGACCAGGGCGGAGATGGCCATGCAGCGTTCGCCGGCGGAGCCGAAGCCGGCGTTGACCATGGCGTCGGCGGCGAGGTCGAGGTCGGCGTCCGGCAGGACGATGGCGTGGTTCTTGGCCCCGCCGAGTGCCTGGACGCGTTTGCCGTGGGCGGTGCCGGTGGCGTACACGTACTGGGCGATGGGGGTGGAGCCGACGAAGCTGATGGCCTTGATGGCGGGGTTGGTGAGCAGTTCGTCGACGGCGGTCTTGTCGCCCTGCAGGACGTTGAACACCCCGGCCGGGAGTCCGGCTTCGGCCCAGAGTTCGGCCATCCAGATCGCGGCGGTCGGGTCCTTCTCGGACGGCTTCAACACGACGGTGTTGCCGGCGGCGATGGCGATGGGGAAGAACCACATCGGGACCATGGCGGGGAAGTTGAACGGGGAGATGATCCCGACGGGCCCGACGGGTTGGCGGATGGAGGAGACGTCGATGTTGGTGGAGGCGTTTTCGGTCATGCCGCCCTTGAGCAGGTGGGGCATGCCGCAGGCGAATTCGACGACTTCCTGGCCGCGGGAGACCTCACCGAGTGCGTCGGAGACGACCTTGCCGTGCTCGGCGGTGATGATCTCGGCGAGTTCGCCCTTGCGGGCGTTGAGCAGTTCCCGGAACTTGAACACGATGGAGGAACGCTTGGCGAGGGAGGTGTCGCGCCAGGCGGGGAACGCGGCCGCGGCGGCATCGATGACGGCGCGGGCGTCCTCGACGCTGGCCAGGGCGACCTGACCGGTCACGGCACCGGTGGCCGGGTTGGTGACCGGGGCGGTGTTGCCGCTCGTGCCGGCGAAACTCTTGTTGTCGAACCAATGCGGGATGGTCCGGCCTTCGGCGGAATGCGAGATGGTCCGGCCTTCGGCGGAGTGCGAGATGGTCCGGGTCTGCGCTGCGCCATCGCTGTGTGTCATGGGTGTCCTTACCGAGAGAGCCGATACGCGGAAAGTCCGCGCGGAGTGCGATGTCTTCACTCTGGTCCGTCAACCAGCCCCCGGAGCCCGACGATCTGTATAGAAATACGACTTCTGATTTACACTGCGTAAATGCAGCCCACCATCGTCGACATCCTGGGGCTCCCGGTCGTGCAGGCGGGGGCGCCCGAGGTGATCGGCGGCGGACAGCTCGACAGACCGGTCCGGTGGGTACACGTCAGCGATCTACCCGATCTGTCGAACCTCCTCCAGGGTGGCGAACTCGTCCTCACCACCGGCCAGCCGCTCGCGGACGACTCGTCGAGCGTCGCCTACCTGGAGGGACTGGCCGCGGCGGGCGCAGCCGGACTCGTCGTCGAACTCGGCGTCCACGTCGACACCGTGCCGGACGGGGTGGCACGCGCCGCCGACAGACTGTCGTTTCCCGTCATCGCACTGCACCGCCAGATCCGGTTCGTCGAGGTCACGGAGGAAGTGCACCGATCGATCGTCGCGGAGCAGTACGACGAGGTCGCGTTCGCCCGGCACGTGCACGAGGTCTTCACCGACCTGAGCATGAAGCGGGCGTCGCTCGGTGAGATCGTCGACGCCGCGGCCGGCATGCTCGGCGCCCCGATCGTGCTCGAGGACCTCAACCGGCAGGTACTGGCCTTCGCGGCGCAGGGAACCACGGCGGCGGATCTCCTCGCCGAGTGGGAACGTCGGTCGCGGCTGACACCCGTGTCGCATCAGACCGCGGTCGACGGCCCGGAGTCGTGGACGGCGACGCCCGTCGGCGCGCATCGGCAGGAGTGGGGACGACTCGTCGCTCCTCGCCCCGTCGCCGCCGAAGGTCGGGCGCGGATGACCCTCGAGCGTGCCGCGCAGGCGCTCGCACTGAACCGCATGGTCGAGCAGGACCGGACCGCGCTCGAGCAGCAGGCCCAGAGCGGACTCGTCGACGAACTCCGCCGCGGACGCATCCAGGACGAGGCCGAGGCGACGGCGCGCGCCCATGCGCTCGGCCTCCGGCCGGCACTGACCTACCTGCCGATGACGGTCCGGGTCGGCGAAACCGCCAGCGCCGACCAGGTTCTCGCGCAGCGACGCCGAGTGAACATGCTGGACGCCGTCCGCCACGCGGTCCGGACGTCGCGGCAAACGGCACTCACGGCGAACACCCGGGCCGGACAGATCGACCTGCTCCTGTCCCATCCGCCGGCGTCCACACCCGACGCGCTGTTCGAGCTCTGCGAGGCGATTCGTGCCGCGCTCACCCGGCTCGACGGCGTCCTCCATTGCACGATCGGTGTCGGTCCCGAATCGACCCGACTCCTGGACGCCGCGGGCGGCCTGACGGAATCCGCTCACATCGCCGAGGTCGCGCTGTCGTTGCCACCGGGCGACAAGGTTTTTCACCGAGCAGCCGACATCCGGTTGCGCGGTCTCCTCGCCCTCATCCGGACCGATCCGCGGGTGCAGGCATTCGCCGAGACCGAACTCCGCGGCCTGCTGGAACATCAGGCGCGACACGGCGGTGACAGTGTCGACGTCCTGCGCAGCTTCCTCGAACTCGGTGGCAACAAGACGGAACTCGCGAAACAGCTCCACCTCTCTCGCCCCACGCTCTACGCGAAACTGGCCACGATCCAGCGGCTGCTCGGCGTCGACCTCGACGACGCCGAGTCCCGGACGTCGCTGCACACGGCCATGCTGATCCTGCGGCTCCGCCACCCGTGAGTACTTATTAACGGCGGGCGGTTAATAAGTACTCACGGGGGCGAAGCCACTGGGCCGAACATCCTTCGACGAGGACCAGCTCAGGGTGCCCGTGTCCGAATAGTCGCGCGCCAGCGCACCAATGTTGAGAATTATCTTCACAACTGTTGGCATGAAAGGACGCTTTCTTCACTATTGGCACCTACCAATCGAATTTCCGACAGCACGGAGCTCTCATGAAGATCGGCATCCCCCGCGAGATCAAGAACCACGAATACCGCGTGGCCATCAGCCCCGCCGGTGTGCACGAACTCAGCGAACGCGGCCACGAAGTGATCATCGAATCCGGCGCCGGCATCGGCTCGTCCTTCGCCGACGAGGACTTCAAAGCCGCAGGCGCACAGATCCTCCAGGCCGCCGACCAGGTATGGGACACCGCCGACCTGCTCCTGAAGGTCAAAGAACCCATCGCCGAGGAATACGCCCGACTGCGCCAGGACCAGGTGCTCTTCACCTACCTGCACCTGGCCGCCTCCAAGGACTGCACCGACGCCCTGCTCACGTCGAAGACCACCTCCATCGCCTACGAAACCGTCGTCGGCGCCGACGGCTCCCTCCCCCTGCTCGCCCCGATGAGCGAGGTCGCCGGACGCCTCGCCCCGCAGGCCGGCGCGTACCACCTCATGCGCCAGGGCGGTGGCCGCGGCGTCCTCATGGGCGGTGTCCCCGGTGTGCGCCCAGCGAAGGTCGTCGTCATCGGCGCCGGCGTCTCCGGTAAGAACGCGATCGCCGTCGCCTACGGCATGCAGGCCGACGTCACCGTCCTCGACCTGTCCATCGCCCGCCTCCGCGAGATCGACGCCCAGTACCACGGCCAGGTCAAGACCATCACCTCCAACAGCCTCGAACTCGAACAGGCCGTCCTCGACGCCGACCACGTCATCGGCGCCGTCCTCGTCCCCGGCGCCAAGGCCCCCACCCTCGTCTCCAACAACCTCGTCTCGCGGATGAAGCCCGGCTCCGTGCTCGTCGACATCGCCATCGACCAGGGCGGCTGCTTCGAGGACTCGAAACCCACCACCCACGCCGAACCCACCTACCAGGTCCACGACTCCGTGTTCTACTGCGTCGCGAACATGCCCGGCGCCGTCCCCCGCACCTCCACCTACGCCCTCACCAACGCCACCCTCCCCTACGTCGTCGCCCTCGCCGACAAGGGCTGGCAGGAGGCCACCGCGACCGTCCCCGGCCTCGCCGAGGGACTGTCCACCCACGACGGCCAGTTGCTGTCCACCGAAGTCGCTGCCGCGCACGGCTATACGGCCGCAGCATTATCCTGAGCGGCTGATCTGCAGCCCGTGTGTACGCGTCGCGCACCTCCGTAACGGTGCGACGCGTACACACGGGGCGCGAATCGAGATCGGCGAGAGCGTATCCAGAAGCGCTGTGGATGCGGGACAATCGAACGATGGCTTGGCTCGAGGTCGTGCGCACCGGACCCTTCACCACCGTGCAGGATCGGGGCCGCCCCGGTTACGCGTCGATCGGCGTCGGCGAGTCGGGTGCCGCCGACCGCGACGCGCACGACAGCGCAAACCGGTTGGTGGGTAACCACTCCGACGCAGCGACGCTGGAGGTCACGCTCGGTGGGCTCGCGGTGCGTGCGGCCGGGACCGTCTCCGTCGCCGTCACGGGCGCCCGCAATCCCATCACCGTCAATTCCGAACCCCGGCCCGACTACACGATGCTGCACCTGACTGCCGGTGACCTGCTGGAGATCGCGTTCGCCTCGGAGGGACTCCGAAGCTACGTCGCGGTGCGCGGAGGTTTCGACGTGCCGGCGGTGATGGGGAGCCGGTCCACCGACACTCTGTCGGGTATCGGCCCCGATCCAGTCGCCGAAGGTGATCGGCTGCTGGTCGGTGCGGATGCCGGCGACTGGCCTGCGGACGAGATCATCCCCCCGCCCGTCGCTCCCGAGGATCCGCTGATGATGCGGGTGCGGCTCGGGCCGCGGGACGACTGGTTCACACCAGCGTCGGTGGAGGCGCTTCTCCGCGAGACGTGGACGGTCAGCTCCGACACCAATCGCGTGGGGGCGCGGCTCGAGGGTCCCGGACCGCTGCACCGCGCTGTACCGGGAGAGATGCCGAGCGAGGCCATGGTGGCGGGGGCGCTGCAGGTGCCGCCCAACGGTCAGCCCATCCTGTTTCTCGCCGATCATCCGGTGACCGGCGGCTATCCGGTGATCGCCGTGGTCGCCGAGGCCGATCTTCCGGTGGCCGCGCAATTGCGGCCCGGGCACCGGGTCCGATTCCACCGAATGGTGGCGTCGAGCATTCCGCGGTGACGGCCTACCTCGCGGCGAGCGCGGTCCTGAGCCCGCGAAGACGCCCGGTCACGGGATCGGCTCCGAGCACCGACCTCCCACGGAACTTCGCTTCCGAGGCCGTCTCCGGCGCATCGTCGGACGTCGCCCGGAGGAATCGGTTGGGCAGCGCCAGCTTGTGAATGGTGCGCAGCGTCAGAAGGTACTGCCGCGCAAGCGAACCGGTGGTGTACGGCAGGTCGTACTTCTCGCACAGGCCGCGCACCGCAGTCGAGATCTCGGCGTACCGATTGCTGGGGATGTCGGGGAAGAGATGGTGCTCGATCTGATAGCACAGGTTGCCGCTCATGAACGCCATGACGGCTCCGGCCCGGAAGTTCGCGGTGCCGAGCATCTGGCGCAGATACCACTCGGCCCGGCTTTCGTCCTCCAGTTCCGCGAGCGTGAATTTCTCTGCTCCGTCGGGGAAGTGACCGCAGAAGATCACGACGTACGACCACACGTTCCGTAGCAGGTTGGCGACGAGATTCGCCTTCAGCGTTCGTCGCCACCGACGCCCACTGAGAACGGGGAACAGCACGTAATCTTTGCCCATCTGCCGCGCGATCTTGCCGAGCAGATCTCGCACCGGTGGACGGAGACGCCGGCTCGCCTTGTCCTCGGCGCTGGGCGGAAGCAGATCGTGGAGCGCGATGCCCCATTCGAACGACGCCGCGAGCAGAAGATTCTGAATCGGTTGCACCAGGTGGATGGGGCGCCATTCCTGATCACGGGTGACCCGCATGACGCCGAACCCGACGTCCTCGTCCATTCCGAGCACGTTGGTGTACTTGTGGTGCCGGAAGTTGTGCGCATACTTCCACTGCGACGACGGCCCCACCTGGTCCCACTCCCAGGTGCTCGAGTGGATCTCGGGATCGTTCATCCAGTCCCACTGCCCGTGCGAGACGTTGTGCCCGATCTCCATGTTCTCCACGCTCTTGGCCACACCCAGTGCCGTCGTACCGAGGACCACCCCGGTGGACGTCCGGCTGCCGTGGATCACCAGTCGCGCGAGGCCGTCGAGCAACCGCTGGAACGCGATGGTGCGGCGGATGTACGTCGCATCCTTCTCGCCGAGGGACTCCGCGACGTCGCGGCGTAGTGCGTCGAGTTCGAATCCGAGCGCCTCGACGTCCTGCTGGGTGAGGTGCGCGTACTCCTTGATATCGGTGATTGCCATGACCGGCCTCCAACCTCGCGGCCACTGATGACCTCAGTGAACGCCGGTGGTAGCAGCCTGTCAACACTGTAGGTCTACGGTAGGTGTCGACAGCGTTGACAGCGCCGCCCTCAGCCCACTACCGACCGTGCGGGCTTGGACGGGTCCGGGAGCCTAGCCGCGGCGGCGGCGGGCGATGTCGGCGAGCACGACACCCGCGGCGACGGACGCGTTGAGCGATTCGACGGGGCCTGCCATCGGGATGCTGAGGATGGCGTCGCAGTTCTCGCGGACGAGACGCGACAGTCCCTTGCCCTCGGAGCCGACCACGACCACCACGGGGCCGCTGCCGTCGAACTCGTCGAGGGTGGTGTCGCCACCCGCATCGAGACCGACCACCTGAACACCCTTGGACGCCCAATCCTTCAGCGTGCGAGTGAGATTGGTGGCTCGGGCGATCGGTAGACGGGCTGCCGCGCCGGCGCTCGTCCGCCACGCGACCGCGGTGACCGACGCACTGCGCCGCTCCGGGATCACCACACCGTGACCACCGAATGCGGCCACCGAACGCACGACGGCACCGAGGTTGCGGGGATCGGTGATGTTGTCGAGGGCCACGAGCAGCGGCGCCTCCTGATGCTTGCGCGCCTCCGCGATCAGGTCGTCGGGGTGCGCGTAGCGGTACGGCGGCACCTGCAATGCGATGCCCTGGTGCATGCCGTTGGCGCTGAGCCGGTCGAGATCGGTCCGGGGAACCTCGAGGATGGAGATGCCCGCGTCGGCCGCCCGCTGAACGGATTCCTTCAGGCGATCGTCGCTCTCGGTCCCGACCGCGACGTACAACGCGGTCGCGGGGACACCGGCGCGCAGGCACTCGACGACGGGGTTGCGGCCCAGCACGTTCTCGGGGCCGTCGAGCACCTTGCGTCCGGCGGTCTGACGACCGCGGCCGGGCTGCTTGTCGGCTTCCCTGGCTGCGCGCGCAGCACGCTTGGCGGCGGGGTGCTTGGTGCGTGCTTCCGCGGGCGGGGTGGCGCCGCGGCCTTCCAGTCCCTTGCGGCGCTGGCCACCGGAACCGGCGACCTGCCCCTTCTTGGTACCGGCCTTGCGGATGGCTCCGCGCCTACTCGAATTTCCAGCCATTACTACTGTCCTGCCTTGAGAGACCACTCGGGCCCGTTGGGGGTATCGGTGACCTCGATGCCCGCCCGGATGAGACGGTCACGCACCTCGTCGGCCACAGCCCAGTTCTTCTCGGCGCGGGCACTCTGCCTGCGCTCGAGTTCGGCCCGGACCAGAACGTCCAGGGCATCGGTTGCCGCGGACGCGTCCGCGGTCTCCTGAGTCCAGTGCTCGTCCAGCGGGTCCACGCCGAGGATTCCGAGCATGGCCCGGACCTGCGACGCGATCTCGCGCGCACCCTCGAGGTCGCCACCGTCGAGGGCGATGTTGCCCTCGCGGACCTTGCCGTGCACCTCGGCGAGCGCGGCGGGGACGGCGAGGTCGTCGTCGAGCGCGCGAGCGAACGCCTCGGTCCACCGTCCGACCGGCACCTCACCGGCACGCTCCTGCGTGCGCAGGACGAACGATTCGATCCGGCGGAACGCCGCGGCCCCCTCGTCGAGCGCGGTGTCGGAGTATTCGAGCATCGACCGATAGTGGGCACTGCCCAGGTAGTAGCGAAGCTCTTGCGGCCGAACCTTTTTCAGCACGTTCGGCACCGAGAGAACGTTGCCGAGCGACTTCGACATCTTCTCGCCACCCATGGTGACCCAGCCGTTGTGCAGCCAGTACTGCGCAAAGTCGTCACCGGAGCACTTGGCCTGCGCGATCTCGTTCTCGTGGTGCGGGAACACCAGGTCCAGGCCACCGCAGTGGATGTCGAACGCCGCCCCGAGATAGAACTCGGCCATCGCGGAGCATTCGAGGTGCCAGCCCGGCCGGCCCCGGCCCCACGGCGTCGGCCACGACGGCTCGCCCGGCTTCTCCGCCTTCCACAGCGTGAAGTCGCGGGGATCGCGCTTGCATTCGCCGGCGCTCTCGCCCTGGTGGACGTCATCGAGTTTGTGCCCGGACAGGCTGCCGTACCGGGGGTAGCTGCGGACGTCGAAGTAGACGTCCCCGCCCGCCGCGTACGCGTGGCCGTTGTCGATGAGGCGCTGCATCATCTCGACCATCTGCGTGATGTGGCCGGTGGCTCGCGGCTCGACGGACGGCGGCAGCACACCCAGTTGCTGATAGGCCCACGTGAAGGACCGCTCGAACGTGGCGGCCCACTCCCACCACGGCCTGCCTGCCTCCGCGGCCTTGTTCAGGATCTTGTCTTCGATGTCCGTGACGTTGCGGACGAATGCCACGTCGTAGTCGTGGGCGAGCAGCCAGCGTCGCAGCACGTCGAATGCGACGCCACTGCGTACGTGGCCGATATGGGGGTCGCCCTGCACCGTGGCGCCACACAGGTACACCGATGCGTGTCCAGGGGCCAGCGGAACGAAGTCACGCAAGGCCCGCGTCTCGGTGTCGAATAGGCGCAGGGTCACGACCAGCGATCCTACCTGGCGCTTCGATCGGGAATGACCAACGCGGTGGCCATGGCGGCGATCCCCTCGCCGCGGCCGGTGAGGCCGAGCCCGTCCGTGGTGGTCGCGGACACCGAAACCGGCGCGCCCAGAATGTCGCTCAGCACCTTCTGCGCTTCGTTTCGGCGCGGGCCGATCTTCGGCCGGTTCCCGATCACCTGGACCGCGGCGTTGGCGACGCCGAAGTCGTCCTCTTCGAGGAGACGGCGTACCTCGGCGAGCATGGCGGCACCGCTCACCCCGGACCACTCGGGCCGCCCGGTTCCGAAGACGGAGCCGAGATCGCCGAGTCCGGCGGCGGAGAGCAGGGCGTCGCAGAGTGCGTGCACGGCCACGTCGCCGTCCGAATGGCCTGAGCAGCCGTTCTCGTCCTCGAACAGCAGGCCGGCCATCCAGCACGGCCGCCCCTGCTCGATCGGGTGGACGTCCGTCCCGATTCCGACTCGCACTAGTGCGCTCCCTCTTCCACCAGCGCGCGGGCCAGTACGAGGTCCAGCGGCGTGGTGATCTTGAATGCTGTGGGTTCTCCGACGATGCTGCGGACCCGTTCCCCGAGGCGCTCCACCAGCCCGGCGTCGTCCGTGGCGATGCCGTCGGCGGCGTCGTAGGCGCGCCGGAGCACTTCCGCGGTGAATCCCTGCGGTGTCTGCACGGCCCGAAGTTCGGACCGTTCGGGGGTGCCGGTGACCGCACCGAGAACGTCGACGGTTTTGATCGTGTCCGTCACGGGGAGGACCGGGATGACCGCGTTGCGGCCGCATCGTAGCTCCGCGACCACCCGCGCGATGAGCGACGGCGGAGTGAGGGCGCGGGCGGCGTCGTGCACGAGCAGGTACTCGGCATCGTCGGCGACGGCCAGCCCGGCACGAACCGAATCGGTCCGCTCGCTTCCACCGGCCACGACGGTGACTTCACTCGGGACGAGGGTTCGCGTCGACTCGACGAGTTCCTCGGGAACGATCACGACGACGCGGTCGACAGCCCCCGACTCCAGGAGCCCGTCGACCGCGCGAGTAAGCATGGTCGTCCCACCCAGATCAACGAATGCCTTGGGCTTGTTCTCACCCAAACGCACTCCCTGACCTGCGGCGGGAACCAGCGCGACTACAGGACCTTTTCCCTCGGTCACTGTGTGTATCGCGGCTGTCTAGGACGCGGCCGCGAGGACCTCGTCGAGGATGGTCTCGGCCTTGTCGCTGTCGGTGCCTTCGGCCAGTGCGAGTTCGCCGACAAGAATCTGCCGCGCCTTCGCGAGCATGCGCTTCTCTCCTGCGGACAGGCCGCGATCCTGCTCACGACGCCACAGGTCCCGAACGACCTCGGCGACCTTGTTGACGTCACCTGACGCGAGCTTTTCGAGATTCGCCTTGTAGCGGCGTGACCAGTTGGTGGGTTCTTCGGTGTGCGGTGCCCGCAGTACCTGGAAGACCTTGTCGAGACCTTCCTGGCCGACGACGTCGCGTACGCCCACGTACTCTGCGTTGTCTGCGGGAACCCGTACGGTGAGATCGCCCTGAGCAACCTTGAGAACGAGATATTCCTTCTGCTCACCCTTGATGGTGCGGGTTTCAATAGCTTCGATCAGCGCCGCACCGTGATGGGGGTATACGACGGTGTCTCCGACCTTAAAAATCATCTGTCCCGTGCCCCTTTCGATCATTCGAGTTTAACACGTGTCCGGAACCTGGTCGCATCAACGGTGCAGGTCAGGGGCATCATGGCCTGACCGTAGGGGTTGACAGGGCCCCCGATACGTGCATTCCGGACACCCCGATCGGGCGGTTCTCCAGCGCCGAAACCGCACGCAGACAACCATTGTGAGTACCCAGCGAGCAGGCCACGCGGGCGAACTACTACTCTGCCTAGTTGAAGTGCGAACCTGACACCGGAGGACAACTCGTGACTGCTCTCGACAAGTCGACTCGCCGAGTCGCTACCGCCGTCGCTCTCGCTGCCGGCGCAGCACTCGTGCTGTCCGCCTGCAGCGCGGGCCAGATCACTCAGACGTCGAGTCAGGTCGCCGCGGTCAACGGCAACAGCGCGGACGCCGAGTCGATCGCCTTGCGCAACGTGCACGTGGTCTACCCCAACTCCGCCGAGTACAGCCTCGAGCCGGGCGGCAACGCCGTCCTCGCGTTCACCGCGATCAACAACAACGAAGACACCCCGGACAAGTTGACCCGGATCAGCACCGACTTCGCGCAGTCCGTCACCCTCGGCGAGAAGGCCGGCGGGCTGGAGATCGCGCCGCAGACCGCGCTCGTCGCCGGCCAGCCCGGTGAGGAAGCCGCTGAGGGCGCCGAGGCCGCCGGCCAGAAGGACGAGAGCGCCGACGCACCCACCGACGTCGTCCTCGTCACCCTGGACGGCCTGAAGGAAGGCGTTCGCCCGGGCCTCACCTTCCCCGTCACGTTCGCGTTCGAGAAGGCCGGCGACGTCACCGTGTCCGTTCCCGTCGACGCGGGCCACGAGACCGAGCGCCACGTCTCCGACACGTCCCCCGGATCCGAAGCCGAGGGCGGCGGACACTAGCAGCCGGACCGGGTCCGCTGTCGGACCCGATACCTAGGCTGGCCGGGTGGCCAAACTCAAAACCAGCTTCCGCTGCTCGTCGTGCCAGTGCACGGTCCCCAAATGGGTCGGCCGGTGCCCCGAGTGCGGTAGCTGGGGATCGATGGACGAGGCCCCGATCGTCGCGTCCGTCGCGAGCCGGCCCGGCGCCTCGCTCGCGAAAGCCGGAGCGGGAGCGGTACTTCCGTCCACCCCGGCCACTCCGATCACGCGGATCGACAGCACGTCCACCCGCGCCAAGCCCACGGGCATCGACGAACTCGACCGTGTTCTCGGCGGCGGCGTAGTACCCGGTTCCGTCGTTCTCCTGGCAGGCGAACCCGGCGTCGGCAAGTCGACCTTGCTCCTCGAGGTGGTCCACCAGTGGGCCCGCCGCGGCCCGGACGACCGTTCCCTCTACGTCACCGGTGAGGAATCCGCCGGACAGGTGCGGCTGCGGGCCGACCGCACCGGCGCCGTCCACGAGCGGGTCTATCTCGCCGCCGAATCCGACCTCGCGACCATCCTCGGTCACGTGGAGCAGGTGCGTCCCACCCTGCTGATCGTCGACTCGGTCCAGACCATGCTGGCCGCGGACGTCGACGGCGTGGTCGGCGGAGTCACCCAGGTCAAGGCCGTCACCAGCGCCCTCACCTCCCTCGCGAAGGCCAGCGGCGTGCCGGTGCTCCTCATCGGCCACGTCACCAAGGACGGTGCGGTCGCCGGACCGCGGTCGCTCGAGCACCTCGTCGACGTGGTGCTGCACTTCGAGGGCGACAAACACTCCACGCTGCGGATGGTGCGCGGCGTCAAGAACCGTTTCGGCGCCGCCGACGAGGTCGGTTGCTTCGAACTGCGGGAAGACGGCATCGCCGGCATCAGCGACCCGTCCGGACTGTTCCTCCACCACCGCGCCGAGGCCGTTCCCGGTACCGCCGTCACCGTCATGATGGACGGCAAACGGCCCCTCCTCGGTGAGGTGCAGGCCCTCGTGGCCGCCACGTCCATGCCCGCGCCCCGGCGCGCCGTGAGCGGGCTCGACAGCGCCCGCGTGGCCATGGTCCTGGCCGTGCTCGACCGCCGGTGCGGGGTGCCGATCGCGAAGAACGACGTCTACGCGGCCACCGTCGGCGGAATGCGGATGACCGAGCCGTCCGCCGATCTCGCGCTGGCCCTCGCCGTCGCGTCCGCGGTGAGGGACAAGCCCGTTCCGGACGGACTGGTGATCCTCGGCGAAGTGGGACTGGCCGGCGAGGTCCGCCGGGTACCCGGCGTCGGGCGCAGGCTCGCGGAGGCATACCGCCTCGGATTCACCCGCGCCATCGTTCCCCTCGACTCCGGGGCGGCCCCGAAGGGCATGAAGGTCACCGAGGTCGGGAACCTGGGGGCCGCCATCGCGTCACTGCGGTGACGCTCAGATCGACGACGTGCCGAACGGGCGCTCCGGCACGCCGTCCACGAAGTCCTTGGTCTTCTCGAAGTGCTCGGCGGTGACGGTGAGGAACAGTCCCCGCGACGTCGCCACCACCACGTCGGGATCGGCCGTCGGCCCCTCGACGATGCGCGCCTCGGCGCTCGCATACACCTTGCGGCGGATCGATCCGTCGATGCGTGCGTGGAATTCGAGGACGGAACCCAGCGGGATGGGCCTGGCGAAGTCGATCTCCAGATGACCCGTGACCACCGGACCGTCGACGATCGATCGGCACACCATGCCCAGCGCCTCGTCGAACGCGGTCGAGAGGATGCCGCCGTGGATCACTCCCGGACCGCCCTGGTAGCGGGGGGCCACCTCGAGCCGTCCCCACACGTCGAGCCCCTCCCCGGCCGTGAAGCTCATCGACATCCCGGCAGGCGACTGGTCGCCGCACCCGAAGCACCGTGACCAGTGCTGCGGCACGGGCTGACCTGCGGCGGGAAAGCTGCCGACCGGTTCGGGCAGGGTCAGGTCGTCGGGCAAAGTCCAGGTACTACTCATGGATAGGTAATCTAAACGCGGGTCCGGACGTGTTTCCGCGGCGGTCCCCGACAAGTGACGTCTACCTCAGCGGGAGTATTGCGCGATGAACGATGCCGAGTCGTCGTCTGCGCTGCGGGAAACGATTGCCCGGCTGGCTCCCGGAACGGCACTTCGCGACGGCCTGGAGCGCATTCTGCGCGGTCGCACGGGCGCACTGATCGTCCTCGGCTACGACGAGCAGATGGAAGAGATCTGCGACGGCGGCTTCGAGCTCGACGTGGAGTTCGCCCCGACCCGCCTGCGTGAGCTGTCGAAGATGGACGGCGCCGTGGTCCTGTCGACCGACGGGTCCCGCATCGTGCGCGCCAACGTCCAGTTGGTCCCCGACCACAAGATCCCGACCGTCGAGTCCGGCACGCGTCACCGCGCCGCCGAGCGGACGGCCATGCAGACCGGGTACCCCGTAGTGTCGGTCAGCCAGTCGATGAGCATCGTCAGCGTGTACGTCGGCGGCATCCGGCACGTCATCGACGGTTCCGCCACGATCCTGTCCCGTGCCAATCAGGCGGTGGCCACCCTCGAGCGGTACAAGGCGCGGCTCGACGAGGTGACCCGCCAGCTGTCGGTGGTCGAGATCGAGGATTTCGTCACGCTCCGCGACGCCCTGACGGTGGTGCAGCGCCTGGAGATGGTGCGGCGCGTGTCCGTCGAGATCGAGCAGGACGTGCTCGAGCTCGGCACGGACGGACGTCAGCTCGCACTGCAACTGGAGGAACTCGTCGGCGACAACGACGTGGCGAGGGAACTCATCGTGCGCGACTACCTGGCGGGCACCGGCCCGGCGCCCGCCGACGACGTCGAGAAGTCGCTCTCCGCGCTCGACAGGATCACGGACGCAGATCTTCTCGACCTCACGACGTTGGCCCGGGCGTTCGGCTACCCGGGCACCATCGAAGCGCTCGAGGCGCCGATGAGTCCTCGCGGCTACCGCGTCCTCACCCGCGTTCCCCGACTGCAGTTCAACCAGATTCACCGGCTCGTTGGCTCGTTCGGGACGCTGCAGTCACTGCTGGCCGCGACGGCCGCCGACCTGCAGTCGGTGGAGGGGATCGGCGGGCTGTGGGCCCGGCACATTCGCGAGGGCCTGTCCCGGCTCGCCGAGACGTCGATCTCGGGCCCGTACGACTAGGGCCTGTTCTCGTCCTTACTGTCGGGGCTCCGGGCCGGCTTCTCCCACCACGGATTCCAGTGCGATCCGGACCGCGTCCAGGTGTTCGGCCATCGCGCGGGCGGCCTTGTCGTAACTTCCGGACGCGATGCCGTCCACGATCCGGTCGTGCTCGTCGTTCGACTTCTGCTGACGCCCCGCAACGAGATTCAGCGTTTCGGACTGCCGGGTGAGTGCCTCGCGGATATCGACGATCACCGATTCGAACACACGGTTCCGGCTCGTCCGGGCGATGAACGCGTGGAACTGCGCGTCCAGCGACACCCACACGAGGGGATCGTCCTCGTCCCGCATCTGGTCCACCAGGCCGCGCAGGGCGGCCAGGTCCTCGCCGGTGTGCCGCTGCGCCGCCCATCCGGCGGCGGGAATCTCCACGTGCGGGCGCGCCTCGACGAGTTCGTTGGCCGCGTAGTTCCCGAAGTCGAGGTCGCGGGCTATCGAATCGCTGACGACGAACGTCCCGAGGCCCGACTTCGTCTCCGTGAGTCCGAGCGCATGACAGGACCGCAGGGCCTCCCGGATCACCGACCGGCTGACCCCGTGCCGCGCAGCGAGGGACGCTTCGGACGGAAGTCGTTCACCGACCGACAGCTCACCGGACGTGATCGCGTCACGAAGATCCGCCAGGACCGCCTCCGCGGCGCTGACCCGCGCCGTGGCAGGACGCCTGGCTGCCCAGCTGTCCGACAGGTTCATGGGGACATTCTTCTCATGCCCCGGCCGCAACGTCAATAGACGACGCCGCCGGGGTTGACGCCCGCGAGTGAGCGCGGTAACAATTGCACCTGTCTGACAGCCTGGCAGGTGGATAGCCGGGTGGCTCGACCGAGAAATCTACCCTCATCGAGCAGCAGACTCCATCCACCGCATCCGTGCAGAGCAACGGCTCGCGCGAATCCCCGTGAGGAATGATCAAGTGCTCGAAACGCGAACAGAACACGATCTGCTCGGCGACCGCCAAGTGCCTGCGGATTCCTACTGGGGAATCCACACGCTGCGGGCCGTCGAGAACTTCCCCATCACCGGCCGGCCGATCTCCACGAACCCCTACCTGATTCGCGGGCTCGCCTACGTCAAATGGGCCGCGGCGAGCGCCAACGAGAAACTCGGGATCCTCGACCACCGCCGGGCCGACGCAATCGGGCAGGCGTGCCGGGAGATCGTCGACGGCCGCTGGCACGAGCAGTTCGTCGTCGACGTCATCCAGGGCGGCGCCGGAACGTCGACCAACATGAACGCCAACGAGGTGATCGCCAACCGGGCACTCGAGATCCTCGGCCACGGGCGCGGGGAGTACGCGGAACTCCATCCCAACGAGCACGTGAACCTCAGCCAGTCGACCAACGACGTCTACCCCACCGCGGTCAACATCGCGACGATCTTCGCGATCGACGACCTGCTGGACGCGATGCGCGTCCTGCAGGAGGCCTTCTCGACCAAGGCCGTCGAGTTCGCCGACACCGTGAAGATGGGGCGCACCCAACTCCAGGACGCGGTACCGATGACTCTCGGCCAGGAGTTCGCCACGTACGCGGTGATGATCGACGAGGACCGCACCCGTCTCGACGAGGCCGCTCTCCTCGTCCACGAGATCAACCTCGGCGCCACCGCGATCGGCACAGGCCTGAACGCACCCGTCGGCTACGCCGAGGCAGCCTGCGACACGCTGCGGGAACTCACCGGACTTCCCCTCGTCCTGGCCACGGACCTGGTCGAGGCGACCCAGGACGTCGGACAGTTCGTCCACCTCTCGGGCGTGCTCAAGCGGATCGCGGTCAAGTTGTCGAAGGTGTGCAACGACCTCCGCCTGCTGTCGTCGGGGCCGCGCGCAGGCCTGAACGAGATCAATCTTCCACCGGTACAGGCTGGTTCGTCGATCATGCCCGGCAAGGTCAATCCGGTGATCCCGGAAGTCCTCAACCAGGTGGCCTACGAGGTCATCGGCAACGACGTCACCATCACGATGGCCGCCGAATCCGGCCAGCTCCAGCTCAACGCGTTCGAACCGATCATCGTGCACTCCCTCTCGGAGGGGATGCGCCACCTCGGCGCCGCCTGCCGGATCCTGGCCGACCGCTGCGTACTCGGCATCACGGCCAACACCGATCTGCTGCGTGCCCGGGTCGAGGACTCCATCGGACTCGTCACCGCGCTCAACCCGTACATCGGCTACACCGCCTCGACCCGGATCGCGCAGGAAGCGCTGGTCTCCGGCCGCAGGGTCGCCGACCTCGTGATCGAGGCGGGTCTGCTCGACCGTGAAGAACTCGACCGCCTCCTCAGCCCCGAGCATCTCGCCAACCTGAGAGCGTCCGGTTCGCCACGGCCGACACCCGTCGCCGCTGCCGCGGAGGTCGTCTCGTGACGATCGAGAAGGACGACACCTCCGGCGCAGACATCTTCGTCGAGGAAGACCTCGGCTACCGGAAAGCGCTCGGCCCGAGACAGATCCAGATGATCGCGATCGGCGGAGCGATCGGCACCGGCCTGTTCATGGGTGCGGGCGGACGCCTCCAGCAGGCCGGTCCCGCACTCGTTCTCGTCTACGCCCTCTGCGGGTTCTTCGCCTTCCTGATCCTGCGGGCACTGGGTGAACTCGTGATGCACCGACCCACCTCCGGGTCGTTCGTGTCGTACTCGCGCGAATTCTTCGGCGAGAAGATGGCGTTCGCCGCGGGCTGGCTGTACTGGATGAACTGGGCGATGACGGCCGTCGTCGACGTCACCGCCGTCGCGCTGTACATGAACTTCTTCAAGAAGTACTGGGCACCGCTCGGGAACGTCGACCAATGGGTCTTCGCCCTGGCCGCGGTCGTTCTGGTCCTCGGGCTGAATCTCGTCTCCGTCAAGGTGTTCGGTGAACTGGAGTTCTGGTTCGCCCTCATCAAGGTCGTCGCCCTCGCCGCGTTCCTCGGCTTCGGAATCTACTTCGTGCTGTTCGGAACACCGATCGAAGGACATTCGTCGGGCTTCAGCATGATCACCGACAACGGCGGACTCTTCCCCAACGGAATCCTGCCCGCCGTCGTGGTGGTCCAGGGCGTCGTCTTCGCCTACGCCTCGATCGAACTCGTGGGAACCACTGCGGGCGAGACGAAGAACCCACAGAAGGTCATCCCCAAGGCGATCAACACGGTCATCATCCGGATCCTCGTCTTCTACGTCGGGTCCGTCCTGCTGCTGTCGCTGCTGCTTCCCTACACCGAGTACCACGCCGGCGAGAGCCCGTTCGTCACGTTCTTCGGCTCCATCAACGTGCAGGGCGCCGACGCGATCATGAACCTCGTGGTGCTCACGGCCGCGCTGTCCTCACTCAACGCGGGCCTGTATTCCACCGGCCGAATACTGCACTCCATGGCCATGGCCGGATCGGCGCCGTCGTTCGCCGCCCGGATGAACAAGGCCGGAGTGCCGTACGGCGGCATCGCCCTCACCGGTGTCGTCATCCTGCTCGGCGTCGGACTCAACGCCGTCGTTCCCGCGCAGGCGTTCGAGATCGTCCTCAACCTCGCCGCGCTCGGGATCATCAGCGCCTGGGCCGTGATCGTGCTGTGCCAGCTGAAACTGTGGAAATTCGCCAAGGAGGGGAAGCTCGCCCGGCCCGATTTCCGGATGTTCGGCGCCCCCTACACCGGGCTCCTGACCCTGGCCTTCCTCGGGTGCGTCGTCATACTGATGGCGTTCGATCACCCCGTCGGAACCTGGACCGTCGGGTCCATCGCGATCATCGCCCCACTGTTGGTCATCGGCTGGTTCGGCGCGCGGAACCGCATCCGCACCCTGGCCTCGGACCGCCCGACCGTTTAGCGAAAGGACAACTGTGCCGAAAGTCGCCGTCGTCACCACCGGAGGGACGATCGCCAGCAGGCGGGACGGGCAGGGTGTCAGCAGACCGGTGGTCGCAGGCCCGGACCTGCTGGGCAGTGCGTGGACCGGGACGGAACTCCGTGTCGTCGACGTGATGTCGAAGGACAGTTCGAGCATGACGTTCGCCGATATGGACCGGGTCCGCGACGCCGTCACCACGGAACTGCGCGACCCCGAACTCGATGCGGTGGTCGTGCTCCACGGAACCGACACCATGGAGGAGACCGCATTCCTGGTCGACCTCCACCACGCCGACCCGCGGCCGGTGGTGTTCACGGGTGCGCAACGCACCTTCGACCACCCGGACTCCGATGCCCAGGCCAATCTGGCCGACGCGGTCGCCGCGGGATCGGACCCCGCTCTGCGCGGAGCGGGTGTCCTCATCGCGTTCGGAGGCGCCCTGCACCGGGCGTCGGGAACGCGGAAGGTCGACACGACGTCACTCGACGCGTTCCGATCCGTCCACCCCGCCGGTGACCACTCGCGGCGAAGCCTCGATCCGCTGCCGTGGCATCCGATCTCCGGAACCCGTGTCGACATCGTCGCCGCCTACCCGGGGGCCGACCGCGTCCAGATCGACGCGTGCCGGGCTGCCGGCGCCCAGGGGCTGGTGCTCGACGGCCTCGGATCCGGGAACGCGAACCCGGCGATCGTCGAGGCGGTCCGGGACTGCGCGTCCGCCGGGATCCCGGTCGTGGTCACCACCCGGGTGCCGCAGGGCCCGACCTCCGCCACGTACGGCGGTGGGGGCGGCGGGCACGACCTCGTCTCGGCGGGCGCACTGTTCTCCACCGACCTCAGAGCAGGTCAGGCCCGCATCCTTCTCGCGGCGCTGCTCGCCGACCCCGAGCACACCGACCTCGACAAGGAATTCGATCGACGCTCGCGCATCGATCCCGCACCGAGGATCAGCTGAGGTTGAACGGCTCCGGCGCGCTGCGGAGCTGACCCAGCTGACCGACGACCGTGTACGCGCCGGGCCCCACCGGATCACGCTGGGGTTCCGGTTGCGTCAGGCAGTCGGGGGCGGAGGTCTTGGCCGACCATTTCACGGTGAACTGAGCCTGCTCGCCGGGCGCGAGGGTGCGCACGTCGGCCGCGGACTGCGGGAAGCAGTCGATGTTGGACCACAGCCGCACGGCACCGTCGATCGTGTAGACGAGCACCTGCTGGAGGCTGCTGCCCAGATCGCGTTCGCACGGTGTGGTGCCGATGTTGGTGACGACCGTCGTGAAGCTCGGCTCCTCACCCGCCAGGTACGTCGGCTTGTCGGCGGCCACCTTGATGGCCAGCGACTGGTCGGGGCACTGTCCCGCGGCGACCGGCTGGCCGCTGGCAGCCGCGCTGCTCGAGGCGCCGCTGCTCGACGCCCCCGACGAACTGGACGTGCCCGAGGAGGCCTCGCCGCCGGCGGCAGCGGCGCCACCGCCGCCGCCACCGGAACCGCCCGAACTGCCGCTGGACGTGGACGAACCCGAGGCTGTCGGGGAAATCGACACAGGAGTGGTCAACGAGGAACTCGCTGCCGCCGGATCCGTCTCGGAGTCACCGCCACCACGAAGCGAGTTGATCAACCACACCACGAGCAGCAACACGACGATGGCGCCGCCGATCGCCAGCGCCCTGCGGCGCCAGTAAATCTCGGGGGGCAACGGTCCATTCGGTTCCAGCACGACGTCAACGGTAGTTCGGCGTCGCGCGGCAACGGCTCAGCGGGTGCGGCGTGTCGCGGTCAGTCCGTGAGCTCACCGATGTCGCCGACGGCGCCCTGCAGGTGGGTGCGGCCGTCGGACAGCTTGTACGTGACACCCGCGATGGCGCACGCGCCGCTCTCCACCTTCTCCGCGATGATGCGCGACCGCTGCATGAGCAGGGCCCCGGTCTCCACCACGTGGCGGCCCTCGAGTTCGTCGACGGTACTGAGGCCCTCGCGGCGTCCCATGAGGATCGACGGCGCGACCCGTTCCACGATGCTGCGGATGAATCCGGGCGGCACGTTGCCGTCGTCGAGCGCGTCGAGCGTCGCCTTGACGGCACCGCAGCTGTCGTGTCCGAGCACGACGATGAGCGGCACGTTCAGCACGCCGACGGCGTACTCGATGGACCCGAGCACGGCGTCGTCGATCACGTGACCGGCGGTGCGGACGACGAACATGTCGCCCAGACCCTGGTCGAAGATGATTTCGGCGGCGACGCGGGAGTCTCCGCATCCGAACAGGACGGCCGTGGGGTGCTGGCCGCCGACGAGCTTCGCGCGATCGGCGATGCCCTGGCTGGGATGGAGCGAGGTACCGCTCACGAATCTGTCGTTACCCTGACGCAGGGCTTTCCACGCGGACACGGGGTTGGAATTAGGCATGGGATCATTGTGCACCGGGCATGTCGCACCGTCGCGACGGGAATGTGACGACCGCGGAAAATCTGTTTCCCCCGTGAACGAAGGGACTTGTGAGGACGAAGTGGCCGTTGACTCCTCCGCGCTGATCAACTGGTACGACGTACAGGCCCGGGATCTGCCGTGGCGCCGCGACGGCGTCACCGCCTGGCACATCCTGATGAGCGAGATCATGCTGCAGCAGACGCCCGTCGTCCGGGTGGCCCCGATCTGGGAGGAATGGGTGCAGCGCTGGCCCGTCCCGTCCCGCATGGCCGCGTCGAGTCAGGCCGACGTACTGCGCGCGTGGGGCAAGCTGGGCTACCCGCGCCGCGCGCTGAGGCTCCACGAGTGCGCCGGAGTACTGGCCGCCGAGCACGGCGACGTGGTTCCGAGCGACGTCGACACTCTCCTCGGCCTGCCCGGTATCGGTGCCTACACCGCGCGGGCCGTCGCCTGCTTCGCCTACGGACAGCGGGTCCCCGTCGTCGACACGAACGTCCGGCGGGTGGTCGCCAGGGCCGTGCACGGAAGCGCCGAGCCGGGAAATCCGTCGACCACGCGTGACCTCGCCGACGTGTCCGCGCTGCTCCCCAGGACCCGCGCGCGGGCCGCCACGTTCTCCGCGGCCCTGATGGAACTCGGGGCCACCGTGTGCACCGCCCGCTCGCCCGAATGCGCTCGCTGCCCGCTGCCGAGCTGCGCCTGGCTGGACGCCGGACGTCCCGCGCACACCGGCGAGCGCCGGAAGGTCCAGAAGTTCGCAGGCACCGACCGTCAGGTGCGCGGCAAGCTCATGGCCGTACTCCGTGAGAGCTCCGCCCCCGTCGAACGGGTCCGGCTCGACCAGGTGTGGCCGGGCGATCCGGGCCAACGCGACCGCGCCCTCCATTCCCTGCTGATCGACGGACTCGTCGAGCAGACCGAAAACGGGCTCTTCGCCCTCGCGGGCGAGGGAAGCTAACCCCCGGTCGGCTCAGCCGAGCCCGTCGAGGAATGCCTCGACCACTTTCCGGTACTGCTCCGGCTGGTCGTCGTGGACGAGGTGACCGGCCTGCTCGATGCGGACGTACTGGGCGCCGGGATGCCGCTCCGCCATGGTCCGCATCTGACCGTCGGGGGTGATCGTGAACTCCCCCTCGATCAGCAGGGCCGGCACCGTGATCGACTCCCACTGGTCCCAGAAGTGCCTGCCGCCCCACTCCTCGGAGATGTCGCGGAACGTGTCGACGTCGCCGTGCAGGTACCAGCCGTCGGCGCGCTTCTCGAACGAATCCAGGAAGTACTGTCCGGCAACCGGACCGAAGAACTCGAAGAGGTCTTCCCGCGTCGTGAACGGCTGCGGCCAGTTCGAGATCATCGCCGCCCAGTCCGCGGCGGTCCGGCCACGGAAGTCGGGGGCCATGTCTTCGAGGACGAGCGCCGACACCTTCTCGGGGTGTTCGGCGGCCAGGCACCACGCGTGCAGGGCGCCCATCGAGTGACCGATCACCACCCACGGTTCGGCGAAGGGTGCGAGTGCTGCGACGAGGTCTTCCACGAACGCTTCCGTCGTCAGCTGCGCGGGTGCGGGCCTGCCGTGACCTGCGGCGTCGAACGTGAAGACGTGGCCGTGCTCGCGCAGCCACGACACGTGCCGCCCCCACGTCCGGGCGCTGCCCATCAGCCCGTGCAACAGCAGAATCGGCTGTCCCGCCCCACCCTCGTCGTGCAACGCACTCTCACCCGCCACCCCTCCGACGCTAGCGGAGTAATCTCGCCCGCATGGCAGTGGTGAAGATCAACGCAATCGAAATCCCCGAGGGCGCGGGCCCCGAACTCGAGAAGCGCTTCGCAGCGCGCGCGCACGCCGTGGAGAACTCCCCCGGCTTCCTCGGATTCCAGCTTCTGCGCCCCGTCAAGGGCGAGAACCGCTACTTCGTCGTCACCCAGTGGGAGAGCGAAGAGGCATTCGCGGCGTGGCGCGACGGTCCGGCCCGGGAAGCACACGCGGGTGAGCAGAAGAAGCCGGTTGCGTCCGGAGCTTCGCTGCTCGAGTTCGAGGTCGTTCTCGACGTCGCGGCAGCGAACAAGAGCTGAGAGACGGGGCCGAGCGGGAAGATTGACACGACGGCCCGCCGGGTGCAAAAGTTCGCAGGACAAAGCGATGGTTCGGCAGGAATCCGGTGCAATCCCGGAGCGGTCGCGCCACTGTAAATCGGAGTAGTCCTTCACGGGAGCCACCCGACAGCCAGATACTGCGGCCATCGCCTGGACCTAGGGGACGCGAAATCCCAGGAGGAACTATGGCACTCGCCTACGCACCCGGCTCGTCGGTCGATACGACCCGTCTCGCCGTCATCTCTTTCGCGATCGTTCTGTTCGCGATGCTCGCTCTCTATCTCGTGGGATTCGACCAGGGCGCGATTTCGCGCAGTGGCATGTACATGCACGAATTGATGCACGACGGCCGCCACCTCCTGGGTCTGCCATGCCACTGACCGATTCCTTCGCAAAACTCCTCATCCGCGGCCTGCTGGCCGGTCTGATCGCAGGCATCCTGGCCGGTGGCGTCGCCTTCGTCCTCGGTGAGTCGCACATCGATGCGGCCATCGCCATCGAAGAGTCGAACAGCGCCGCCGAAGCCGACGTCCACTCGCACGACGCCACGCAGGCAGAGGAGCCGGCCGGGCACTCGCACGACGAGGAAGAGGCACTGGTCAGCCGTGACGGACAGCGTTTCGGACTGTTCCTCGCCACGTCCCTCGCGGGCCTGGCACTGGGAGCAATCTTCGCCGTCGTCGCGAATTACGCGCGTCGGGTGACGACGCTGTCGGGACCGTTGCTCGGGCTGACACTGGCCACATTGGGCTGGTTGGCAATCGAGGCGGTGCCGTTCTTCAAGTACCCCGCCAACCCGCCCGCTGTCGGAGACCCCGAAACGATCACCCAGCGAACCTGGCTGTGGCTCGCCGCAGTCGTGCTGGGCTTGCTCGCGGTGGTGGCCTCCGTCTTCGCGGCGAAGGCCGTCGCAGCTCAGGAGTTCCTGTCGGTGCGGATCGCGGCACCGGTTCTCGCCTTCCTCGTGGTGGTGACCGTCGGCTACCTCGTACTGCCCACCGTCAACGAAGTGGGCGACGACTTCCCCGCAGTGCTGCTGTGGCAGTTCCGCCTTTCGTCCCTCGCGACTCAGGCCACGTTGTGGCTGGTTCTCGGACTGGCGTTCGCGTTCCTCACGGAGCGCGCCACCCGGGCTACGACGCCCGCGCCGGCGAACGCCGCCTGACCCACAGGGCGTCAGCGGGATTTGTCCCATCGGGCCGGGTCCGCCTCCAGGGCGGCCCGGTCCCAGCCACCCCGCTCGGCGGCCGCGTCGTATGTGCTGTGCAGGAACTTCAGCAGTGCGGCATCGGGATCGTCCGCGGTGCGGACGGTTTCGTACGGCAGCAGGAACTGCCCGTTCTCCTTGCTGTAGAAAGCTCCGTCGGGCCCGACCGGGTAGTCGGCGAAGCCATCGGGTTCCGGGTAGGCGTACGCGTAGAACGCACCTTCGACGCCACCACCGGGCCAGAAACCGCAGCTGCTCAGCTCGTGCGAGTAGCCCTCGACCATCACCCAGTCTCCGCAGTTCGGTGCTCCCCCAGGGTGAGTCGGTGCGGTTCGCCCGGAGAACCGCGTACAGGCCAGGTCGAGCGCACCCCAGAAGAAGTGCACGGGACTGACCTTCCCGATGAAATGGGAACGGAACTCGTGCAGGACGCGGTCCGCCTGCACGAGCTGCCGCCAGAACTGGTGCACCGCCTGACCGTCGTACGAACAGTGCTGGGTGTCCTCCGCGAACGGGACGGCGGGGTCCACCTCGTTGGGCCGGGCCAGAATGGTCGTCACCACACCCAATTCGGCCAGCGTGTCCATCGTCTCCGCATAGAAATCGGCCACCGACTTCGGTTCGAGGGCAACCGTCCCGGTGCCGCCCGTGCTCGTGCGGATCACCAGTTGATGCTCGGCGAAGTCGAATTCGATGTCGAAACAGTCGGTACCGTACGGGATCGTCGACGTCGTGAGACCGCGGGGGCTCACGTACAGCGGGACCTGCCACCAGTGGTTGATCAACGGTGCGTGGGCCAAGCGGATCTTCCCGACGATCTGCGTCCACATGTGCACGGTGTCCCGCGTCGCCGTCCAGTCGCCCACCTTCAACGCCGGCCATGCATCTCCGGATCGTGTCTGCTCGCGCACAGTGCCTCCCTGCCGACGACGTGCATTTCAATGTGCCCCTCGTGCGGGGTGATGGCAAGCGCGTCGCACCGATACCCGGGTAGGGGTGGACTCCACTCTCGGGGGTGATGTGCCGCGACGTCACCGATACCAGCATGGGGACATGACCACTCGCACTGCACCCTCGATCCCGCAGACGGTCGAGCGCGCGCACTGGCTGCTCGGACTTGCCCTGTTCGCCGGCATGGTCGAGGCCATCGCGCACACGTCGACGGCGCTGGAGGGCCCGGGCGCCGACGTCGGCAGCCTCGCCGGACAACTCATCGTCCGCGTCGTCGTCTACGGCGCGGTGCTGTTCGTCATGACCCGATTCCGCAGTGGCGGGGCGTGGGCGCGGAACACCCTCGCGATCGGTCTCGGCGTGTTCGGCGTCGCATCACTCGTGATGGAACCCATCGCGTGGGTATCGGCAGGCAACGACCCGATGTCTGCCGTCTCCGGTCTGACGCTCGACGTCGCGGTGATCGCGACCGCCCGGCTCACCCACCTCGTGGCGGTGATCGCGGCGGTGGCACTCATGTTCCGGCCCGACGCCAACCGGTACTTCACGCGCCGCTAGTTCACCGCCGCCGTGCTCGCCTGCGTCAGAAGCTGCAGGAACACGTCCTTCGGCTGGGCGCCGGACACGGCGACGCGGCGGTTGGCGACGAAGAACGGCACCGCCGACACCTGCAGTCGACGGGCGGTGTCGAGGTCGGCGCGGACCGCGTCCGCGCCGGCATCGGACTCGAGTTCGGCGCGCACGGTGTCGGCGTCGAGCCCGGCCCGCGCCGCGATGTCGACGAGCACCTCTCGGTCGTCGATCACGGCGCCGTCGCCGAAGTGGGCGCGGAACAGCGCTTCCACCACGGCATCTCGTTTGTCGCCCGCCAGTTGGATCAACCGGTGGGCGTCGAACGTGTTGGCGGCGATCACGGTGTCGAAGTCGAGACGCAGCCCCTCGTCGGCCGCCGTGCGCGCAACGTGACCGAACATCTGACGGACCTGCTCGGCAGGCATGCCCTTGCTCTCCACCAGGGCGTCGAGCTCGCTGCGCCGTTCCCCGACCGGCGTCTCCGGCGACAGCTGATACGACCGCCACACCACGTTCACCCGGTCGCGCCCCTCGAACTCCGCGAGGGCGGCCAGGAAACGGTGCTTGCCGATGTAGCACCAGGGGCAGGCGACGTCGGACCAGATCTCGATCTCGATGTCGCCGTCGGTGTTCTGCTGTGTCGTCACAGTTCGGTAAAACGAATCGCCGGCGCATTCTGTTCCGCCGGGTTCGTCACGATGTTTGTCTTGGTTCGCCGTGCTGCATTTCCGCACGCCGGATTCGACCGAACGGTACGGTGAGGGGATCGACACGGCGGGAGTAACGTCGTATCGATCGTGCCGCTGAGTGAGGGGCGCTCGTTGCGATGCCCGGACAATCGGCGACTCGATGATCGTGGAACCCGAACTGCTCCAGGAGTAGCCATGGTTTACGTCTCGTCACCGAGCAAGTCCGTCGAGTCACTCGGAATCGTGTTGATCGCCGTCGGAGTCGTCCTGCTCGCTCTGCTCACCCTCTACCTGGTCGGATTCGACCAGGGTGCGATCTCCCGAAGTGGCATGTACCTGCACGAATTGATGCACGACGGCCGCCATCTCCTGGGAGTTCCCTGTCACTAGTTCCACCACGACCGGAGCACGCGATGAACTCTCCAGCAGATTTCGAAGCACAGGCGAACAGGGTCGCGGAGTACGGCCCGGTCCATCACGCAGAGATGGATTCGCCGTATTACCTGTCCAATTCCGCGTTCGACGCGTTGCGACACGTTCTCCACGACGTCGGCGGCCAGACCGCCCTTCCCGTCAAGTACGAGGAGAAGGTCGAAGAGGACTGGGAGATGAGCACATACGTCACGTGCGAATGCCTCGGGTGGCGCGGTGTGTGGAACTCCGAAGAGCGCCGTCGCGCCGAGAACGACCTGGGCGCAACGCTCTATTTCGGTTTGCCGTACTACGCGCGGTGGATCACGGTGGCCGCCAAGACGCTCATCAACAAGGGCCTGATCACGCCCGACGAACTCTCCGCCAAGATCGACGAGGTCCGGGCCAGGTCTGCCGGCGGGAAAGCGACCGGAGGCCAGTCATGACGAAGTTCGAGATCGGCGACCGGGTCACCGTCAAGGACGCGACGTCGATGTTCCACACCCGCACCCAGGCATTCATCCGCGGGCGCACCGGCGTCGTCGTCGAACACCGCCCGGAGTGGGTGATCCCCGAGGACGAGGCGTGGGGACGCGTGGACGACGGCCGGACCGAGCCGTTCTACGTCGTCCGCTTCCGGCAGACCGACCTCTGGCCCCGCTACACCGGATTCGAGATCGACACGTTGGAAACCGAGTGCTCCGAGCGCTGGCTCGAGCCGGCAGGAGAGGCGGACACATGACGCATTCGCACGGCGATCACGCCCCGATCCAGGCCTCCGAAGAGGTCAGCGAGTTCGAGATCCTGGAGACCGCCATTCGGGAACTGTCCATCGAACACGGACTGTTCTCCCGCGAGGATCACCGCCGTTTCTCCGAATGGGCCGAGTCGGTGGGGCCTTCGGGTGGTTCGAAGTTGGTCGCGAAAGCGTGGGTCGACCCGGAGTTCAAGAAGCGACTGCTGGCGGACGGCACCGAAACCTGCAAGGAAGTGGGGATCGACTGGCGCGACCCGACCGGGTCGGGCACGCCCAGCGACTACACGTACTTCTACGTGCTGGAGAACACCCCGAACGTCCACAACGTCATCGTCTGCACGTTGTGTTCGTGCTATCCGCGGCCCGTTCTCGGTATGTCTCCGGACTGGTACCGCACCCCCAACTATCGCCGCCGGTTGGTGCGCTGGCCACGCGAGGTGATCGCGGAGTTCGGTCTGCACTTCCCGCCGGATGTCGAAGTGCGCGTGCATGATTCGAATCAAAAATCACGGTTCATGGTGATGCCGATGCGCCCCGAGGGCACCGAGGGGTGGAGTGAGGAACAACTTGCGTCGATCGTCACCCGCGACACCATGATCGGTGTCGCCGTCCCGCAGGTCGATTGGACCGCGACCACACCACCCTCGGACAACGGAGGAACCGCACGATGATGACGGACAAGGCATACGACGTCATCCTGAACACGTTGACACCGGAGACGACCCGCAACGACGTGACGCTACCGGACCTCGACCGCAAGCCCGACCCGTGGGAATCGAGTATGCAGGCCACCGCGGAATGCCTGTCCTGGCGTGGCGCCTGGGACAATCTCGACAGGCGCCACACCGAGGACCAGCTGGGCGAAACCATCTACCGCGACTTCCCCGTCCGCTCCCGGTCCGTCGTCGCCACCGCTCACGCGTTGATGGACAAGGGCGTCATCAGCCCGGACGAACTCCAGGCGAAGATGGAGGAAGTGCGCGCACGGTTCAACCGTCAGTAGCCGGCTGGACTCAGGACTCGAGTGCCGCGTCCAGCGTGATCTCGACTCCGGTGAGCGCCTTGCTCACCGGGCAGGACTCCTTGGCTGCCTGAGCTGCCTTGGCGAACCCGTCGGCGTCGAGACCGTCCACCTCACCGCGGACCGTCAGCTTGATTCCGGTGAGCTTGAAACCCGGGTTGTCCGGTCCGAGTGAGACATCCGCCTTCACTTCGAGGCTCTGCGGGGTCCCGCCTGCCTCCGCGATGAGTGCGGACAGCTGCATCGCATAGCAGGAGGAATGCGCCGCGGCGATCAGTTCCTCCGGGCTGGTGGTTCCACCGGCTTCTTCGGCCGCCCGCTTCGGGAACGAGACGTCGAAGGTCGCGACACCGGAACTGGTGAGTTCCACCTGGCCGCTTCCCTGTTCGAGCGATCCGTTCCAAGCGGTCCGTGCGGTACGTGTCGGCATGCCACATCCTCTCGTGGTTCTTCGGTTTACGTGTCGAACCTACTCGTACCGGGCGGACATGCGCAGCGCCCGGGAACGCAGGGCGGCCCGCAGAGCGTCCGGTGCGAGCACTTCCGCGTCCTCGCCGAACGCCCACAGAACCCCGCGTGCGTGGGAGTCGTCACCGAACACCACTTCCAGCCGCACCCGGTCGTCGTCGACCGACTGCTCGGAGCGGACGGCATAGGCACGCTCCACCAGGTCGTCGCGGCGCTCACGGCCCACGAGAACGTCGGCGACCACCGGCGTCCCGCGCGCCCGGAACGCCGAACGGCGACGCTCCCAGATCGCGGCGAGGTCGATGTCGGCAGATCGCTGCGCCGGCTCGTCGAGTTCGCGGACGTCCTCGATGCGCTCGAGCCGGTACGTCCGGTCGCGGCCGGCGTCCGTCGCCACCAGATACCACCGTCCCGCCGCATGGATGAGCCCCTGCGGGTCGATGACGCGCCACACCGCGTCGTTGCCCCGCGACGGGTACAGGATGCTCAGCCGCCGGCCCACGAACACCGCCTGCTGGATCAGCCCGAGATGATCGTCCACCGGTTCCGGGTCGGTCAGCCACGTTCCCTGGGTGACGAACACCCGCTCCGCCACCTTCGTCGCCGCCGCCCGGTGCGCGTCCGGCATCGCCGCCACCACTTTGCGCATCGCCGACGCGAATGCCGGCGCCATGCCCAGCGATTCCGACGTCATCGCCGAGCCTGCCGCCAGCAGGGCCTTGGCCTCGTCGACGGTCAGACCGGTGAGGTCGGTGGTGAATCCCGGCAGCAACTCGAAGCCGCCGTCACGACCGCGTTCGGCATACACCGGTATCCCCGCAGTCGACAATGCGTCGATGTCCCGCAGCACGGTGCGCGGCGACACCTCGAGTTCGCGGGCCAGCGCCGACGCCGACATGCGTCCACGATTACGGAGCAGAAGGACGAGTGAGAGCAGGCGGTCGGCACGCATGGGAAAAGTCTGGCAGAAATACATGACAGAAGATGTCATGTTTCGCGGCGATAGTTGCCTCATGACCAACACAACAGATCCCCGACCCCTGTACCGCGAAGCCCTCACCTGGACCACCGGCCTCATCGAGAAGGTCCGCGAAGACCAGCTGACGGCGTCCACTCCCTGCACCGACTTCGACGTCCGCACCCTGCTCGGCCACCTCGTCGCCACCGTGGAGAGGGCACGCGTCATCGGCGAGGGGGGCGACCCCGGCACCGTTCCGCTCGTCGTCACCGACATCCCCGGCGACGGCTATGCGGACGCCTACCGGTCCGCCGCGGACCGCATGTGGCCCGTCTGGACCGACGACAGCCGACTCGACGCAACAGTGACCGCGCCGTGGGGCACTGTTCCCGGCCGCGCCGCGATCTGGGGGTACATCAACGAGACCCTCGTGCACGGCTGGGACCTGGCTGTCGCCACCGGCCAACCCTCCGAGACCCGCCCGGAACTCGCCGAGGCCGTGCTCGCCGTCGCCCGGCACGCGATCCCGGCCGAGACGCGCGGCGGCCACGTGCCGTTCGCGGACGTGGTCGATCCGCACTCCACCGCCGGTCCCACCGAGCGCCTCGCCAACTGGTCGGGACGCAAGAGCAACTGACCCCGCGCACACGAACGGGCCGCCGGTGGATTACCACCGGCGGCCCGTTGTCGTTCGACTACTGCCTGACTACTCCGAGTCGGCTGCGCCGGACTTGGCCAGGTCGACCGGAACCTCGTCGGGGACCGTGACCGGCTTCGCCTCGCCGCGGAACGTGAACTTCGCGTCCTCGCCCGCGCCTTCGCCGTCCCAGTTCTCGACGTCGACGTACACGATCTGACCGGGACCGACCTCGCCGAAGAGGATCTTCTCCGACAGCTGGTCCTCGATCTCGCGCTGGATCGTGCGACGCAGCGGCCGCGCACCCAGGACCGGATCGAAGCCACGCTTGGCCAGCAGCGACTTGGCCTTGTCGCTGACCTCCATCGTCATGTCCTTGTTCTTCAAGGCCACCTCGACACGTGCCACCATCAGGTCCACCATCTGAACGATCTGCTCGGTGGTGAGCTGGTGGAACACGACGATGTCGTCGATGCGGTTGAGGAACTCGGGACGGAAGTGCTTCTTCAGCTCGTCGTGCACCTTGAGCTTCATCCGCTCGTAGTTCGACTCGTCGCCCTTGCCGGACGTGAAGCCGAGACCCACTGCCTTGGAGATGTCCGAGGTACCGAGGTTCGAGGTGAAGATGAGCACCGTGTTCTTGAAGTCCACGGTCCGGCCCTGACCGTCGGTGAGACGGCCGTCTTCGAGCACCTGCAGGAGCGTGTTGTAGATCTCCTGGTGTGCCTTTTCGATCTCGTCGAACAACACCACGCTGAACGGCTTGCGGCGCACCTTCTCGGTGAGCTGGCCGCCCTCTTCGTAGCCGACGTAGCCGGGAGGGGCACCGAACAGCCGCGACGCGGTGAAGCGGTCGTGGAACTCACCCATGTCGATCTGGATGAGAGCGTCGTCCTCACCGAACAGGAAGTTGGCGAGCGACTTGGCCAGCTCGGTCTTACCGACACCGGACGGGCCGGCGAAGATGAACGAACCGGACGGACGCTTCGGGTCCTTCAGGCCGGCACGGGTACGACGGATGGCCTTGGCGACAGCCTTGACCGCGTCTTCCTGACCGATGATCCGCTTGTGCAGCTCCTCCTCCATGCGGAGCAGACGCGTGGTCTCCTCCTCGGTGAGCTTGAACACGGGGATGCCGGTCCAGTTACCCAGGACCTCGGCGATCTGCTCGTCGTCGACCTCGGCGATGACGTCCAGGTCACCGGAACGCCACTGCTTCTCCCGCTCCGCACGCTGAGCGACGAGAGTCTTCTCCTTGTCGCGCAGGTTCGCGGCCTTCTCGAAGTCCTGCGCGTCGATCGCGGACTCCTTCTCGCGGCGGGCGTCGGCGATCTTGTCGTCGAACTCGCGGAGGTCCGGCGGTGCGGTCATCCGGCGGATGCGCATCCGGGCTCCGGCCTCGTCGATGAGGTCGATGGCCTTGTCCGGCAGGAAGCGGTCGTTGATGTAGCGATCGGCCAGGGTGGCCGCGGCGACGAGTGCACCGTCCGTGATGGACACGCGGTGGTGCGCCTCGTAACGGTCGCGAAGACCCTTGAGGATCTCGATGGTGTGTTCCACCGTCGGCTCGCCGACCTGCACCGGCTGGAAGCGGCGCTCCAGTGCGGCGTCCTTCTCGATGTACTTGCGGTACTCGTCGAGGGTGGTGGCACCGATGGTCTGCAGCTCACCGCGGGCGAGCTTCGGCTTGAGGATCGAGGCCGCGTCGATGGCGCCCTCGGCCGCGCCTGCACCCACGAGGGTGTGCAGCTCGTCGATGAACAGGATGATGTCGCCGCGGGTGTTGATCTCCTTGAGGACCTTCTTCAGGCGCTCTTCGAAGTCACCGCGGTAGCGGCTGCCGGCCACGAGCGACCCGAGGTCGAGCGTGTACAGCTGCTTGTCCTTGAGCGTCTCGGGGACCTCGCCGTTGACGATGGCCTGAGCGAGACCCTCGACGACTGCGGTCTTACCGACACCGGGCTCGCCGATCAGCACCGGGTTGTTCTTGGTACGGCGCGACAGCACCTGCATGACGCGCTCGATTTCCTTCGAGCGGCCGATGACGGGGTCGAGCTTGCCTTCGAGGGCTGCCTGGGTGAGGTTGCGACCGAACTGGTCGAGCACCAGCGACGTGGACGGGGTGCCCGCCTCGCCGCGAGTGCCGCCGGCCTCGGCCGGCTCCTTGCCCTGGTAGCCGGAGAGCAGCTGGATGACCTGCTGACGCACCCGGTTGAGGTCGGCACCGAGCTTGACCAGAACCTGCGCTGCGACGCCTTCACCCTCGCGGATGAGGCCGAGCAGGATGTGCTCCGTACCGATGTAGTTGTGTCCGAGCTGCAGTGCCTCGCGCAGGCTGAGCTCCAGGACTTTTTTGGCACGCGGGGTGAAGGGGATGTGGCCGGACGGGGCCTGCTGGCCCTGGCCGATGATCTCCTCGACCTGGCTGCGCACTCCTTCGAGGGAGATGCCCAACGACTCCAGCGACTTGGCAGCGACACCTTCGCCCTCGTGAATGAGGCCGAGCAGGATGTGCTCCGTACCGATGTAGTTGTGGTTGAGCATCCTGGCTTCTTCTTGAGCCAGGACAACAACGCGCCGTGCGCGATCGGTGAACCTCTCGAACATCGCTCTCCCTCACACTTTCCGACGTGCAGTCACGAGACCGGGTGTCTCGTCCCTGTTCGCCGCGTTTCGCTCCGGCACTACAAGCAGATCGCCAGCGCCTGCTCCGAGGGCAGAAGCCCCGAACCGACGAAGGTTCCACGACCCCAGCTATTACTCTAGTTGGCTGCCGATCGACCTGCTGCCCCTCCACCCCTTTAGGTAGAAGAGCAGGCCTGCTTACCCGTATTTAACGCCCCAGCTCCGGCAATCGTTTCCCCTTCGCTGTACGCCTGGAGCGAACAGGTCCCGCGATGCCGATGTGGACCACCATTTCGTAGCCGCCGGGATGGCTCGAATGGGCACTTCTTTCCAGTTGTTCGCCATCCAGACGTTCCTGGACGGGACCCGGCGGGCACGTCGTGACCGTGGTGTCGCAGAAATGCGACGACCGCTTTGCCCGCGAAGTTCGAGGCCCGCTCCCCGAAGGAAGCGAGACCTGCGTGTCCGGACAGGGTATGTCGATGAGCTGTGAGTTCGCCACCCATACGTTTCCGCCGGCCTCGCGGCGATACCCAGCGGGTTGCGCAGGCCTTCCCCGGTAACCGGCGCCACCCGGCGCGAGAGGAGTTGGTGAGAGCTACCCCGCGACGGGGGCGACGAAACTGCAGGGCACGTCGCGCGGGTGTGCCGGATCCAGGGCGTTCAGCACGAATCCGGCGGCCCGTGCCGAACCGGCGACGGCGACGTGGTCGGAGTAGTCCTGCTCGCAACCGTCCTGGACGACGATGTTGGTGGTGTCCGGGCCCGGCTCGATGCCGCTCGTGTACGGGACGACCAGTTCGTCGTAGCGGGTCGCGATGTTGGTGTACTCGATGCCGGGGACGTAGACCCCGTCTGCCCGCATGCGGTCGATGAACGCGGACCCCTGGAGCATCTCGGGACAGGCCCGGCAGACGGGGAAACCCGCCGCCATCTCGTCGTCGATGCCGAGCGACCGCATGTACCGCCCGACGCTGATCTGGTCGTTGCCGTACGTGCCGTGCCACGGCGGTGCCAGTGACACGACCTTTGCGACCTTGTCTGCACCACCGAAGAACTTCACGTAGTTGTTCGCCTGCAGGGTGCCCTGGGAATGTCCGACCAGGTCGACTTTCGAGGCGCCCGTGCTCGACAGCACCTGATCGACGAATGCGGCGATCTGAGCGGTGCCGGTGTCGATGGGAGTCATCCCGCCGATCGCATCGAGCGGCCACGGCAGGTCGGGGAAGTTGCCGTAGGTGAGGGAATACACGCAGTAGCCCTCGTTGGCGAGGAGCGGTGCGTACACCGCCCAGTTGGTCTGGCGTGCGCCTCCCGTGCCGTGGACCAGGACCACCGGTTCGGGATGCGCGTCACTCGGCCGGCAGGACCAGTCGTTCGAACCCGGGGCCGAACCGCCCGGATTTCCCAATTCGAGGGGGACGCCGGCGAGGAACGAATCCGGCACCGGATAGGTCGGCGCTGCGGACGCCACCCCGGCCCACATCACGAACGCCAGGAACAGAATCCCTGAAACGGCCACGCAGCGGCGCACGGCTACCCCCAGACTTCCCGATTAACGGATCAGAGCGGGACGGTAACAGTCCAGGTCACCTCGCGGAGCGAATCAGCGAATTCTGTTCCCAGCTAACTTTCAGTTCGCCTTGTTGTAGGCGTCGATAATTTCCGCGGAGATACGCCCGCGCGCAGAAACCTTTTTGTTGTTCTTGCGCGCCCATTCACGGATAGCGGCGCTCTGTTCCCGATCGACCGAAACTCGGGACTTGGTGGCGGCCGGAGCCGCCACGGCCTTCCCGCGCTTGCGCGAGCTCACCTTGCGCGCGTGGGAAACCCACACGTCGAGCTGCTCGCGCAATTTCGCCGCATTCTCCGAGGAAAGGTCGATCTCGTACTGAACACCGTCGAGTCCGAACTCGACCGTCTCGTCGGCAGACGCCTCTTGATCGACATCGTCGATCAGGGTGACAGTGACCTTCTTAGCCATGGGATGAAATTCCTCTCGAATGAAGCGACGTCTCATCGTCAACGTGAGCTACGACCCGGAGGTAACCATACCCCTGTTCTTCCGATTCGGAATACGAGGAATGGATCGAATTCATCCGCGTGAATTCACCCTGGTGAATCAGCGAGAAGAAGGCCGAACAATGGGAAAGAGGATTGTTTCGCGGATTCCCAAACCCGTCAAAGCCATGAGCAGACGGTCGATTCCCATTCCGGTACCGGTGGTCGGCGGCATTCCCTGCTCCATTGCGGCGAGGAATTCTTCGTCGAGGGCCATCGCCTCGTCGTCCCCGGCCGACGCGAGACGCGCCTGATCGACGAACCGCTCACGCTGGATGACCGGATCGACCAATTCCGAATAGCCCGTGGCCAACTCGAACCCGCGGATGTAGAGGTCCCACTTCTCGGTCACCCCGGCCTTGCTGCGGTGGTCACGAGTCAGCGGCGACGTCTCGACCGGGAAATCACGGACGAACGTCGGCTCGAACAACTGGTCGCCGCACTGGTGCTCCCACAGTTCCTCGACGAGCTTTCCGTGCCCGTAACCCTTGTCCTTGGGGACCTCCAGGCCCACCTTCTCGGCGAGCGCCAGCAATTCCTCGACGGTGGTATCCGGAGTGACCTCGACACCGATCGCCTGCGACAGCGACGGGTACATCTCGAGGGTCTTCCATTCACCACTGAGGTCGTATTCGGTGCCGTCGGCGAGAGTGACGACCTGCGAACCGAAAGCGGCCTGCGCCACTTCCTGGACGAGTTCGCGGATCATGACGGCCGAATCGTCGTACGTGCCGTACGCCTCGTACGTCTCGAGCATCGCGAATTCCGGCGAGTGCGTCGAGTCGACACCCTCGTTGCGGAAATTCCGGTTGATCTCGAAGACCTTCTCGATACCGCCGACGACGCACCGCTTCAGGAACAGTTCGGGAGCGATACGGAGATAGAGATCGATATCGAGGGCATTGGAATGCGTGATGAAGGGACGGGCCGCCGCGCCGCCCGCCACCGTCTGCAGCATCGGCGTCTCGACCTCGAGGAACCCGCGACGCTCGAGCGCGTTCCGGAGCTCACGGACGACAGCCACCCGCTTACGCGCATTCTCCCGCGCCTCGGAGCGCACGATCAGATCGGCGTAGCGCTGCCGGACCCGGGACTCCTCGTTCATCTCCTTGTGCGCAACCGGCAGGGGCCGGAGCGACTTGGACGCGATCTGCCACGAATCGGCCATCACGCTCAGTTCACCGCGACGGGAGCTGATCACCTCACCGTGCACGAAGACGAAGTCACCGAGGTCGACATCGGCCTTCCACGACGCGAGAGCGTCCTCGCCGACGGCGGCGAGACTGATCATCGCCTGCAGCTGGGTGCCGTCGCCTTCCTGCAGCGTCGCGAAGCACAACTTGCCCGTGTTGCGCACGAAGATCACCCGGCCGGCGACACCGACCTGGTCGCCGGTGGCCGTGTCGGGCTCGAGTTCCGGGTACTTGGCCCGGATCTCCGCCAGCGAGTGGGTGCGCGCCACCGACACCGGGTACGCCTCGCGTCCCTCCGCGAGGATGCGCTCACGCTTCTCCTGGCGGATCCGAAGCTGCTCGGGGGTGTCGTCGACTGGCTGGGCTGCTACTTCACTCACGGGTCACCAGCCTAATCGACAGCCGGGCGTGCCCCTATTCAGAGGTCGGGACCAACTCGACGGCTCGCCGTCAGTGTGCCGAGACGGTGGCCAGCTCCCGCACGCAGTGCTGCGTGGCGATGAGCGAGCCCAGCAACCCCGCCGCCTTGATCGCCTTGTACCCGCCCACGAGATCGGTCGCCTTGTGCAGACCCAGCTGCTGCAGCGCCGCCGCGGCGAGACTGGACGTGTAGCCCTCGGAGCAGACGATGATCCACTCGACGTCGTGGTCCACCGCAAGCGCCAGGTGCGCCGAGCTGGTGGGATCGCACCGCCACTCGAGGACGTTGCGTTCGATGGCGAGCGCACCGGGCAGCGTTCCCTCGACCGCTCGCTGCGCCTGCGGGCGGATGTCCACCACGATCGCGCCGCGCGCCACGGCCTCGGGCAGCTCGAATGCGTACATGCGGTCGATCTGGTTGCGGGCCTCTTCGAGCATCTGGTCGATGTTCACTTCGAACCACCCTCGGGGAGATCGGTGAGCTCGGTCCGGGTACGGCGCAGCGTGCCGTGGTCGGTGACCTCGTAATAGGACATGGCCGACAGCGGCGGCGAGTAGGCGTGCACGCTCAGCGTCGGCGTCACCACCTCCGCTCCGTGTGCGTCCGGCGCCCGCACCACGTCATGGACCCAGCCGAGCGGGAACGACGCCTGATCGCCGGCGTCGAGAGTGCGGTGGCGCAGTCGGTCACCCGCCCAACGGAACTCGGACAGCGCGCCGCTGAGAACAGTGAGTGCGCCGAAAGATCCTGCGTGGTCGTGCAATTCGGTGTTCCGGTCGGGAACCCAGCTGATCAGCCAGACGTCGACGTCGTCGTCCGAGTAGAGCCGGGTCGACCAGCGCTCGTCGGTGGGCCAGCTCTGCGGGAGCAGGACGTCGTGACGGCCGTCGAGGACCTCGGAAGCACCCTGATCGGTGATGCGCAGCAGGTCAGCCGGGCGAAGACGGGTGGGTACAGATGCAGAAGAATACGTTGCGAGCACGAGAGAGACTCCCAGAAGTGTGAATTGGTCAAGGCAGCGTTCAGCCTCGACAACACTCCTGAGCACTCGTGCAGAGATTCACGGGGACCATTCTGACATAACTTCCGCGAAGAGGGAACCCGTCACTCGAGCGGGCTGCGACGCACACCCCGGCGAGCCTGATTCCGCTCGTAGACCAGGCGCAGCCCTTCCAGCGTGAGATCCGGTTCGTGCTCGTCGACGGTCTCCGTCTCGGGCATGATCAGCGGCGCGCGGTCACCGGTCGCGATCACCACCACGTCGGAACCGGAGAAGGCGGGCAGTTCCTTGCGCACGCGACGGACCAGCCCGTCGACGAGTCCGGCGAAACCGAACACCGCACCCGACTGCATGCATTCGACGGTGTTCTTGCCGACGACGGAGCGGGGCCGAACCAGTTCGACCTTGCGCAGCGCCGCCGACTGCGACGCGAGTGCGTCCGAGGAGATCTCGAGGCCCGGCGCGATGGCGCCGCCGAGGAACTCGCCCTTGGCGGACACCACGTCGACGCACGTGGACGTCCCGAAGTCGACCACGATGCACGGTGCGTCGTAGAGGTGATGCGCCGCAAGACTGTTCACGATCCGGTCGGCGCCCACCTCCTTGGGGTTGTCGACGAGCAGCGGAACACCGGTTCGCACCCCGGGTTCCACCAGCACGTGCGGGACGTGCCCCCAGTACCGCGTCAGCATCACGCGGATCTCCCGCAGCACCGACGGCACCGTCGACAGCGCGGACACACCGGTGATCTGATCGGTGTGCGCGCCGAGGAGCCCCCGGAAGATGAGGGCCAACTCGTCGGCCGTCATGCGCGCGTCGGTGCGCATCCGCCAGTCCTGCACCAACTTCGAGTGTTCACCGGTACCGGTGAACAGTCCGAGAACGATGTTCGTGTTCCGGACGTCGACGGTGAGGAGCATGGGTTACACCAAACTGGATTCGCGCTCGGCGTCGAGCGTCGACAGCATGCGCGGGGTGATGAGACCGGAGCCCTCCGGGGCGTGCGCCGGGTCGGCGCCGAGCTCGATCGGCGAGTTGGCGGCGTCGACGAACACGACGCGCGGTTCGTAGTCGCGCACCTCCTGCTCGTTCATGACGCCGTAGGCGATGAGGATGACGAGGTCGCCGGGCTTGACCAGATGCGCTGCCGCACCGTTGATCCCGATGACGCCGCTTCCCCGCTCACCGGCGATCACGTAGGTTTCGAGCCGCGCGCCGTTGTCGATGTCGACGATGCACACCTGCTCGCCCTCGAGGAGGTCGGCGGCGTCCATCAGATCCTGGTCGACCGTCACCGAGCCCACGTAGTGCAGGTCGGCGTGTGTGACGGTGGCGCGATGGATCTTCGACTTCATCATGGTGCGAAACATGTTCCGGTCCTTACTCTTCTAGCGGGAAAGAAGTTCGTCTGCGTCCGACGCGTCGGACGGTGGTTCGGCATCGCGTTCGAGGAATCCGGCGCCGACGGCGACACCGACGTTGTCGATCAACCGGGTGGTCCCGAGCCTGGCTGCGACGAGCAGCCGGCCGTCGCCTCGTTCGGGGGCGGGGCCGAGATCGACGCCCCGTACTTCGAGGTAGTCGACCTCGATCTCCGGGACGGACGCCAGCACGTCGCGGGCGGTGGCGAGGATCGCCTCGGCGCCACCGGCGGCGGCGTGGGCGCCGGCGATCAGGGCCGCGGACAGTGCCGTCGCCGCGTTGCGCTGCGCCTCGTCGAGGTAGCGGTTGCGCGAGGACAGTGCCAGTCCGTCGTGCTCGCGTACCGTGGGCACGCCGAAGATCCGGACGTCGAAGTTCAGGTCGGTCACCATCTGCCGGATCAACGTCAGCTGCTGGTAGTCCTTCTCGCCGAAATACGCGACGTTCGGCGCTGCGATCTGCAGCAGCTTGGCGACGACGGTGAGCATCCCCGCGAAGTGCGTCGGCCGGGACGCGCCCTCCAACTCGGCGCCGAGCGGGCCGGGATGGATCGTCGTCCGCGGTCCTGCCGGGTACATGGTGGCTGCGGTGGGTACGAACGCCAGCTCGACCCCGGCCTCGCGCAGCAGTTCGAGATCGGCGTCGAGGGTGCGCGGGTAGGCGTCGAGGTCTTCGCCGGCCCCGAACTGCAACGGGTTGACGAAGATCGAGACGATCACTACCGCGCCGGTGAGCTTGGCCTGCCGCACCAGCTCGAGGTGACCCGTGTGGAGAGCCCCCATCGTCGGCACGAGTGCGACTTGGCGGCCGACGCCGCGAAGCGCCTTCGAGACCCGGGTCAGCACGTTCGGGTCGTGGTGCACGGTCAGTTCGCCGCGCTTGTATCCGCCCTGCAGATCGCTCACGGAACTCACCTCCGGTCTTCCAGGATTTCCAGCAGTTCAGGTGTCGCGCCGGCGCGTTGCGCCGATCGCAGAGAGAGGGCGCGGTAGCCGGCCGCGATCCGAGGATCGACCTCTTCGAGTACCCGCAGATGCGTCGCCACCGCTTCCGAGTCCCCCCGCGCGACCGGCCCGGTCAGTGCCGACGGCCCGCGGCGCAGAGCGTTGTCGAGGGCCGCGGACAGCAGCGGCTGGAGGACGCGTTCGGCCAGGCCGTTCGGATCGTCGCCGATCAGCTCCTGGCCGAGCAGTTCCTGGCCCTCGAGGGCGACGCGCAGCGCGGCAACGGCGTCGACGACGAGCGTGACCAGGTGGTTGCTGCCGTGAGCGAGTGCGGCGTGGTAGAGCGGCCGCATGTCCTCACGGACCCGGACAGGCTCGCCACCGATCTCGAGGACCAGCGACTGTGCGATCGCGTAACCGATGTCGTCGGCCGCGGTGATGCCGAAACAGGCGGACGCGAGACGGACGGTGTCCTCGTCGTGCCCGGTGAACGTCATCGCGGGGTGAATCGCGAGCGGAACGACTCCCTGCTCGGTGAGGGGGTCGAGGATCCCGATGCCGTTCGCGCCGGACGTGTGGGCCACGATCGCGCGGCTCGGCACCGCACGGGTGGAGGCCAGCCCCGCGATCAATGACGGCAGTTCGGCGTCGGGGACGGCGAGAATGAGCAGTTCGGAGCGGGCCGCGACCTCTGCCACCGGCAGAATCTCGGTCTCGGGAAGCCGGGTGCGTGCCCGGTGACGTGACGCGTCGGAGACCGCCGAGCAGGCGACGACGACGTGACCTGCCCGCTCCAACGCGGCACCGATTGCTGTACCGACCCGGCCGGCGGAGACGATTCCTACCGTCAACCTCGCAGGCGCAGGGCCATTAGTGATCCCGAAAGAGGTCACCTTCGTCCTCTCGTTCGTTCCAGTCCCGCTCGGCGGGTACCAGACGTTCTCGAGTGAGGATAGCCCGGCTCGAACTCACCCCGCCATGCGCCGGCGGAGTGATATATGCCTCACACGATGCGGATTGATCCTCGGGCGCGTCCGGCCTTATTCGGCCCGGCGACGCCTGCCTCCGGCGCTCTGGGCGGTCCCGGACGCCGACTGCATGTTGGCCATGATCTCGGCGACGGACAGCCCGTTCGAGTGCGCACCCGACGGTTCGTCGTCCTCGGGCGCCCGCCGGCGGCCCCGCCGCGCTTCGGGCTCTGCCTCTTCCTCTGACTCGGAGTCGGGCTCGGGCTCAGGTTCGGGTTCTGCGACAGGTTCGGGCTCGACCTCCGCGACCGGCTCCGGCTCGGGCGCCGGCCGGGTCTCGGCAACCGGCTCGGGTTCCGGTTCCGGTTCGACCTCGATCTCGGGTTCGGTATGTCCGGCGTACGCGGGTTCCACGATGGACGTCTCCGCGGTGACCGGATCGTCGTCCGGATTCGCGAAATGGTGAGACGACTGGGCGGAACCACTCTGATGCCCGGCACCGGCGGCATGCCCCGCACCCGGGATGTACAGGCCCGACGCCGCAGGCTGGTAGCTGCTGTACGAGCCGCCTGCGAGTTCCTGCACCCGAGTCGAATCCGCCCGCAGCGCGATCCGCTCGGTCGGCATCGCGCCGTCGAACAGGGCCTCGAGATTCTTGCGGAGCGACGAGAGTTCGGCACGCAGCGCGGCGAGTTCCTCGGCGTCGGCGCGCACCTCGCTGCGCACCCTCTTCTCGACGGTGAGCTCGTATTCGCGCCGTGCCGAGATCTCCCGCTCGAGCTGCAACTCGTAGACGGTCTGCAGGTCGTTGACCTTCGCCTTGTCGAGCGCCGACTCGCGCCGGTACTTCGTCATGGCGATGGCGCCGACCGTGGCAGCCCACAGCGCGGCCACCAGGCCCACCCGCAGGAGTTGGACACTGTCGCTGAAGATCAGGAAGAGGGACGCGATCACCGCGAGTGCGAGTAACCCCGCAACGATCATCTGGCTCGCGCTGCGCCTGTTGCGGCGCGCAGACTTGAGGCGACCAGGATTCGTCATGGTGCCAGGGTACTTGGCCGCGAAGGGTGCACCGCGCATTCGTTCGGACCTGCGGCGATCCTTGGTGCCCTAATGCGCCGGCTCGTCCGACGGGTCGTCGGGGGTGCGGCAGCAGTGTTCCAGCCACAGCGCCGCGCCGACGAGCGCAAGCGCGGCGACGAGACCCACCCACGCGCCGGGAGTGTCCGAGACCGCGGCCCGGAGCACCGAACGCTGCGGAAGCAGGTACAGCAGGAACCCGCCCCATACCCCGGCCGTCGCGGCACCGACGAGCGCGGATGCCTTGGCCAGCGCCGCCACCCGGGCGGCGGTGATCGGGTGCAGCTGACGCGGTCCGTCGCCCAGCTGATGGTTGCTGATCCGGGACCGCACCATGAACGCGAGCACGACCTCGATCAGCGCAACCGGATACAGCGACGCCCCGGCGTACACGGGAATCGGCGGAAACGATCCGTAGAACACGCGGACCAGAATCCAGGTGGCGGCGACGGCGAGCGCGGACAGGAACAGCAGATCCCAGATGCGCGTGGGTTTCATCGTGCCCGTCGGTTCCGGCTTCATCGCGACCGCCGGTCCAGAACGAGCCGCGTCCGGTGCACACCGGCCCGTTCCTCGTCGTCCAGCAGCGGCAGCAGCGCGTCCACCCGGGTCGTCGTCCCGTCGACCGGCAACACCGCCTCGGGTTCGACATCCAGCCACGGAATCAGCACGAAGGCACGTTCGTGCGCTCTCGGGTGCGGCAACGTCAATTCCGGGTCGTCGCTGCGGATGTCGTCGCACGTGACGACGTCGACGTCGAGCGTGCGCGGACCCCACCGTTCGATCCGCACCCGGTCGGCGGCGGCCTCGAGTTCCTGCCCGCGCCGCAGCCAGCCGTAGCCGTCGAGTGCGGGATCGTCGACGACGAGGACCGCGTTGAGGAAGTCCTGCTGCTCGACACCGCCCCACGGCGCCGTCGAATACACCGGCGAGACCGCGACGACCGCGTCACCGAGACCGTCCAGAACGGACTGCAGATGGGCAAGGCTGTCGCCGACGTTCGATCCGATCGACAACACCGCGCGACTCATGGCCGCGACCTGTGCGCGACCACCGCGACGTCCGCGAACGTCAGCGGGATCGGCGCGGACGGCTTGTGCAACACCACCTCGGTGCTCCGGACGCGAGGATCGGTCATCACCCCGTCCGCGATCTCCGCGGCGACGGTCTCGATGAGGTCCCGTGAGGGTCCCGCCACGATCGCGGCCGCGCGCTCGGCCAGTCCGCCGTAGTCCAGGGTGTCGTCGAGGTCGTCCGATGCGGCGGCCGGGGCGAGGTCCATCCACACGGTGATGTCGACGTAGAAGTCCTGACCGTCCCGCTTCTCGTGCTCGAAGACGCCGTGATTGCCACGAACCTTCAACCCGCGCAACTCGATTCGATCACTCACGTCCGGCTGCACCCTTTGCCCAGGCCTCGGCGACCGCAATCGCGTCGAGGGAACCCTGCGCATCGTGCACACGCACTCCCCACGCTCCGTGGGTCGCGGCGAGCGCCGAGACGACGGCGGTCGCGATCTCCCGTCCGGCGGGCGGGCGCGGCTCCCCGTCCGAATCCGCCAGCAGCGAACCCAGGAACCGCTTGCGGGACGCGCCGATCAGGACGGGGAATCCCAGCTCGTTGAACTCGGGCAGCGCCTTCAGCAGCGCCCAGTTGTGGTCGGCGTTCTTCGCGAAACCGAGACCCGGATCCAGCACCAGCGAACCCGGATCCACCCCTGCCTTCACGGCCAGGTCGACCTGGACCATCAGTTCGTCCCGGACCTCACGGACCACGTCTTCGTAATGGTCGGCGGTGCCGCGGTGCACATAGTCGGCGGCCGAACGCCAGTGCATCAGGATCCACGGAACTCCGGCTTCCGCGACGACCGAGGCCATCGCCGCATCCGCGCGGCCACCGGCGACGTCGTTGATGATCGACGCACCCGCCTCGATCGCGGCCTGCGCGACGGACGCCCGCATCGTGTCGACGCTGACGCAGATGCCCTCGCTCACCAGGTCCGCGATCACGGGTGCGACGCGACCGGCTTCGACGTCGGGATCGACCCGCGCCGCGCCCGGCCGGGTGGACTCGCCGCCGACGTCGACGATGTCGACGCCGAGACGCTTCAGTTCCAGACCGCGCGCGAGCGCCGCGTCACGGTCCAGGAAACGTCCGCCGTCGGAGAAGGAATCGGTGGTGACGTTCAGGACGCCCATCACCACGGTTCGGCCTGGCGAGGGCAACTCGATCACGGTCACTTCCGCAGAATAAGGTCCAGAGCCTCGGAACGTGAGGCCGCGCTGGACTGGAGCAGGCCACGCACCGCGGAGGTGGTGGTACTCGCGCCAGGCTTGCGGATCCCCCGCATCGCCATGCACAGGTGCTCGGCCTCGATGACCACGATCGCACCGCGCGGGTCGAGCTTCCGCATGACCGCGTCGGCGATCTGACTGGTCAGACGCTCCTGGACCTGCGGACGCTTGGCGTACAGGTCGACCACGCGCGCCAGCTTCGACAGCCCGGTCACCTTGCCCGTCTTACCGGGGATGTACCCGACGTGGGCGACCCCGTGGAACGACACGAGGTGGTGCTCACACGTGGAGTACAGCGGAATGTCGCGAACGAGCACCAGCTCCTGGTGCCCCTCGTCGAACGTCGTGTTCAGCACGGTGTCCGGGTCGGTGTAGAGGCCCGCGAAGACCTCGCGGTACGACCGCGCCACGCGGGCGGGCGTATCCCGCAGTCCGGGACGGTCCGGATTTTCACCGATCGCGATCAGCAGTTCGCGCACCGCAGCTTCGGCACGCGGCTGATCAAACACCCGGCCTGTCTCGAGTGCCACTGGCTCACTACCGAGATGATTCACCGACAACCGAAACTCCTCCAGTACCGGGACCGATCGTCCCGAAGCAACAGCCTAGTGTCGGGCGGATCAGTTCGATCCGTCCGGTCCTTTCCAGGCCCTCGTCTGCGCGTCGTCGTCGCCGGTGCCACGCTGCTCGTGCGGCGGGTTCCACTGATTGCCCGGACCCTGGTTCCCGGAGTACTGACCCTCCGGGTTCTGGTTGCCCGGATCGCGAGGCGGCCAGCCCGGAGCCGACCAACCCGCGGGGGCGCCATAGTCCGGACGCGGCTGCGTCATCCCACCCTGCGGCCGGGCCGGTGCCGGCTGCGAGTAACCGTTGGCGGGCGCCGGCTGTGGGTACTGCTGCTGCGGCGAAGCCTGCTGCGACTGCTGCTGGGCGAACACCGGCTCGGGCTGCTGGGGCCACGGCTCGCCGCGCTCGACCGCGAGTTCCCGCGGCGTCTTGACCGGCGGCTTGTCGGACGGCGTCCGGTGGCCGAAGTCGTTGAACGCGGTGATGCGCGGGCGCTTCTCGACGCTGTGGAAGATCTTCTCGAGATCCTTGCGGGTGAGCGTCTCGCGTTCGAGCAGTTCGGTGGCCAGGATGTCCAGCACGTCGCGGTACTCGTTGAGGATCGCCCACGCCTCGGTGTGCGCGGCCTCGATGAGGTTGCGGACCTCTTCGTCGATCTCGCGCGCGACCTCGTGGGAGTAGTCGGACTGCTGACCCATCGACCGGCCCAGGAACGGGTCTCCACCCTCCTGGCCGTAGCGCACGGCACCCAGCTTGGCGCTCATGCCGTACTCGGTGACCATCGACCGGGCGATCTTCGTCGCCATGTCGATGTCGGAGGACGCCCCGGTGGTCGGCTCGTGGAACACGAGTTCCTCGGCCGCGCGGCCACCCATCGCCATGACGAGTCGAGCGATCATCTCGGACCGCGTCATCAGACCCTTGTCGTCCTCGGGCACCGTCATCGCGTGACCGCCGGTGCGGCCGCGGGCGAGGATGGTGACCTTGTAGACGGGCTCGATGTCGGGCATCGCCCACGCGGCGAGCGTGTGCCCGCCCTCGTGGTACGCGGTGATCTTCTTCTCGTGCTCACTGATGATGCGGCTCTTGCGTCGGGGACCGCCGACGACACGGTCGACGGACTCCTCGAGCGCGGCCTCCGTGATGACGGTCCCGTTCTCGCGGGCCGTGAGCAGCGCGGCCTCGTTGATGACGTTGGCCAGATCTGCACCCGACATTCCGACGGTGCGCTTGGCCAGACCTTCGAGGTCGGCGTGCTGATCGATCGGCTTACCCTGCGAGTGAACCTTCAGGATGGCGCGACGACCGGCGAGGTCGGGGGCGCCGACCGGGATCTGCCGGTCGAAGCGGCCCGGACGCAGCAACGCCGGGTCCAGGATGTCGGGGCGGTTGGTGGCGGCGATGAGGATGACGCCGGTGCGGTCGCCGAAACCGTCCATCTCGACCAGCAACTGGTTGAGGGTCTGCTCACGCTCGTCGTGGCCGCCGCCGAGGCCGGCGCCACGCTGGCGTCCGACGGCGTCGATCTCGTCGACGAAGATGATGCAGGGGCTGTTCTGCTTGGCCTGGTCGAACATGTCGCGCACGCGGGACGCACCCACACCGACGAACATCTCGACGAAGTCCGAACCGGAGATCGTGAAGAAGGGAACACCGGCCTCGCCTGCCACCGCGCGGGCGAGCAGGGTCTTACCGGTTCCGGGCGGCCCGTACAGCAGCACACCGCGCGGGATCTTCGCTCCCAGCGACTGGTAGCGCATCGGGTTCTGCAGGAAGTCCTTGATCTCGTACAGCTCTTCGACGGCCTCGTCCGCACCCGCGACGTCGGCGAACGTGGTCTTCGGCATGTCCTTGTTGAGCTGCTTGGCCTTCGACTTGCCGAAGCCCATGACGCCGCCGCGACCGCCACCCTGCATGCGGCTCATCACGAAGAAGAAGATGCCCAGCAGGATCACCATCGGCAGGACGAACAGCAGGATGGACGTGAGCCAGCTCTCCTGCGTGACCGTGGTGTTGTAGCTCTGCAGGCCCTTGTCGGAGATCTCGTTGAAGATCTGCTCGGACGCCGACGCCGGATACTTCGCGAGGATCTCGGTCTTGCCGTCCGTCGCGTCGTTCCCGTCCTTCAGCCACAGGCGGACCTGCTGCTCCCGGTCGTCGATCTGCGCCTTGTCGACGTTGTTCGCGTCGAGCTGCGCGATCGCCACGGAGGTGTCGACACCCTGGAATCCGCGCGTGTCGTTGCCGAAGTAGCTGAAGGCGTAGATCACCAGCAGGATGACGGCAACTATCGCCAGGTTTCGAAACACAGTCTTACGGTTCATACAGGTCGGCCGATATGGCCGGTCCTTTCGAGAGTGCGGGTCTGCCGGGTGCGCCTTCCGGCTGCCAACCGGACAAACCAGGTTACCGCGAAGGCACCCCGGCGACTCCAGGTAGCAGCCAACCGCCGTTGGGAGCGGTCTCTTTTCTTTCAACGCATGCGGTGTCCCATCGGTTCCCCCGGACTCGATCCGGGTCCGAATGTGCGGGAGTTCACCGCGCGGGCGCGACCCTCGGCCAGCCGCCGCCCACCCGCTCGATGTGAGCGGCCAGGGCCAGGATCCGGGCCTCTCCCCCGGGCGGCGCCGCGATCTGCACGGCCAGCGGGGTGCCCGAATGCGAGTGCGTGCCGACCGGCACACTCGCCGCCGGCCACCCGACGAGATTCCACAGCGCGCTGAACGGGGCATACCGCACGTTGGCCACGACGTTCGACAGCCACGACCGCTCGCTCCACGTCGTCGCCGCGAGCGGCGGCTGCGCGAGAGCGGGTGTGATCACGACGTCGTAGTTCTCGAAGAATGTGCGCAGCGACTCTTCGAGCCTGCCCACCTGCTCGGGACGGACGAATCGGCCCAGCGCCCGGCCCACCGCGACGTGTCTGCGGGTCCGCGGCTGCAGTTGCCGCACATCGAGCCCCTTCGCGTCGGCGGCCGTTCCCGCGGTCCAGCGGGCGAGGACGGGAAGCAGGTTGACCGGGTACGGCAACGTCGCAGGCTCGACGTCGTGGCCCGAGCCGGTCAGTTCCGTGCCCGCGCGCAGGGCCGCGTCCCGCCACTGCGGATCGACCGTGGCCAGGAACGTCGGCGACCCTGCCGCGACCGCGATCCGCAGTGGTTCCGATGCTCCGATCCGCGCGAGTTCGGGTCGGTCGGCGAGGACGGACAACATGAGGGCGGCGTCGTCGACGGTGGTGGCGATGGGCCCGTTCTCGGCCATGCCGAACCACGAGGTGGCGCCGAGTTCGGAGGGCACGACTCCCCTGCCCGGTTTGATGCCGAACACTCCGCAGTTCGCCGAGGGGATGCGGATCGAACCCAGACCGTCGGTCCCGTGGGCCAGGGGCACCATCCCCGCGGCGACGGCGGCGGCCGCTCCCCCGGACGAACCCCCGCAGGTCCGCGACGGATTCCACGGATTGCGGGTGATGTGGCCGGGCGCGTCGGTGGTTCCCCACACCGCCAGTTCGGGGAGGGTGGTCAGGCCCACGACCACCGCACCGGCCGCCCGCAGCCGCGCGACGACCGGGTGGTCGGAAACCTTCGGTTCGGCACTGGTCGCGCCCGATCCCTCACGCATCGGCAGTCCGGCCACCGGGATGACGTCCTTGATCGCGACGGGCACTCCTGCCAGCGGAAGTGTGGACAGATCCGGCCGGCGGGAGAGGGCGAGCGCGGCGGCTCGGGCCTGTTCGGCGAGGACCGTGACGAACGCCTGAATCTTCGGTTCCCGCTCGTCGATGGCCGCGAGCGCGGCCTCGACATGCTCCATCGGGCTCGAGACGCCCGAGCGAACCTGCTCGGCGACGACGACGGCTGAGGTGAACGGGGAGTCCCCCATCATCCGAGTATATGGCGCAGGGATGCAGTCATTTCGAGTATTCGCGCTGGATACGGTAGGTCTGCGGGGTTACCATTCGCTTGTCCCTGGATGGGACTCTTCACACCGCTCCAGACAACCTCGATGTGCCCAGAGAACCCGCCCAGTAGAACCCTCGATGTGCAATGACCAGAGGAAACGGGTCGGGCAGAGACGGATCGGCCGCTGGATCGGACTCTGCCGAACGGACCGCCGGAGTCACGAACTCCGAACACGAGAGCAGCGAATCGACGGTCGCGGCCGGACCGTCGACGGTGGTAGCTGAGCAAACCGTGTCCGCACGGACGCTGACCGCCGAGCAGACCGCGGACGCCGAGCAGACCGCGGCCGCCGAGCAGACCGCGGACGCCGACCAGACCGCGGCCGCCGGTCCGACCGTGACCGCCCGGCAGCCGGACACGCTCATCACCAGGCCGCCGGGCAATGCGGCTCTCGACGATGTGGAGGTCGGTCAGCAGGTCGACGACTTCGATCTGCTGATGGGCCTGGGCAGCGGCGCGTTCGGCCGCGTGTTCCTGGCACGGCAGCGGTCGATGCAGCGCCTCGTCGCGGTGAAGATCTCCCACGACAAGGGGAACGAGCCGCAGACCCTCGCACAGCTCGACCACAACTACATCGTGCGCGTGTTCGACCAGCGGTTACTCGAGGACCGCCAACTGCGCCTTCTCTACATGCAGTACCTGCCGGGTGGCACCCTGCTGCGGGTTCTGCGCCGCGTGCGCGTCACCCCGGAACAGGACCGGACGGGCAGCCTGCTGCTGGACGTGGTCGACGAGGAGATGCGGGAGAAGGGCGAGATCAGGCCCACCGACTCGAGTGTGCGGGACGAGATCAGTTCACTGACCTGGCCCGAGACGATCGCGTGGCTGGGGCGGCGGCTGGCGGATGCCCTCGACTACGCCGGTAAGCGCGGCGTCCTGCACCGCGACATCAAACCCGCCAACATCCTGCTGACGGCCGAGGGGGTGCCGAAGCTCGCCGATTTCAACATCAGTTTCAGCGACACCGTCACCGGGGCGTCACCGCTCGCCTACTTCGGCGGGTCCCTGGCCTACATGTCCCCCGAACAGCTCGAGGCGTGTCACCGCGGAATGCCGGGGACGGCGGCGGACCTCGACACCCGCAGCGACATCTTCGCGCTCGGCGTGATGCTGTGGGAGCTGATGTGCGGTCGGCGTCCGTTCGAGGACGAGGACGTGTCCAGCGAGTCGCTCGTCGCACTCGAAGCGATGCTGGACCGCCGCAGCCGCGACATCGACCCGGAGTTTCTCGACCAGTTGCCCTACGACTGTCCGCCGTCCCTGCGACGGGTACTGCTGACGTGTCTGGCACCGAAGCCGGAGGACCGGTGGTCGTCCGGTGCCGAACTGGCCCAGCAGTTCGACCTGTGCCTGAATCCCCGGGCCCGCGACCTCGTCGATCCACCGCCGAACAGTTGGCGCATGCGGCTGCGCCGCTTCGCGCTGCCGATTCTGGTGATCGGTATCGCGGTGCCGAACGCGCTCGCCGGCGCCTACAACTACCACCACAACAAGATGCTGATCATCAGCAATCTGACGCCGGAGGCGCAGCACTCGTTCGAGGGGATCCAGTTGGTCATCAATTCGATCGCGTTCCCGTTGGGTGCGATCATGCTGCTCTACTGGTGCCGATATCCGCTGCTCGTTCCCCGGGGTCTGCGCAAGGGGAAAACGTACGACCGCCAGACGCTGGCCCGGGCCCGCACCGACACGCTGCTGCTCGGCGACCGCGTCGTGCTGGTGGTGTTCGGGTTGTGGGTCATCGCGGGCATCGCCTATCCGATTTCCCTGCAGCTCGCGGCGGGGAATGTGCCGCCGGGCGCGTACGTGCACTTCATCGCATCCCTGATCGTGTGCGGCGCCGTGTCGGTGGCGTACCCGTTCTTCGTGGTGGCGTTCTTCGCGGTGCGCTGTATCTACCCGACCCTGCTGCCGCAGGACATCGCCAGCAGCGCCGACGCCCACAAACTGCGGGGCCTCGACCGCCGGAGCACGCTGTATCTCGCGGTGGCCGCCTCGGTTCCGCTGGCCGGGGTGGCCGGGGTGACGTTCCTGTCACCCGACGAGATCACGCTGGTGATCATCGCAGTCCGCATCCTGTGCGTCGGCGGCATCTTCGCGTTCGTGGGCGTGTACTGGCTGTTCCGGCAACTGGAACAGGACCTGCGGGCACTGGAGCTCGCCGTGTCCCACGAACCCGTCCGCTGACGAGCAGAGCGGAGATCAGCCGCCGTAGACGGAAGGCTCGAGGGTCCCGATGTACGGCAGGTCGCGGTACCGCTCGGCGTAGTCGAGGCCGTACCCGACGACGAATTCGTTGGGGATGTCGAAGCCGACGTTCGCGACGTTGACGTCGACCTTGATGGCGTCGGGCTTGCGCAGCAGCGTGACGACCTCGAGTGAGGCGGGGTTGCGGCTCGACAGGTTGCGCATCAGCCAGGACAGCGTCAGACCGGAGTCGATGATGTCCTCGACGATCAGCACGTGGCGGCCGGCGATGTCCTTGTCGAGGTCCTTGAGGATGCGCACGACGCCGGAGGACGACGTGGACGAACCGTAGGAGCTGACGGCCATGAACTCCATCTGGGTGGGGATGGGGAGGGCCCGCGCGAAGTCGGTCATGAAAAAGATGGCGCCCTTGAGGACACCCACCAGAAGCAGATCCCCTTCCGGGGCACCCTCCGGGTAGCGCTTGGCGATCTCCTCGGCCAGTTCGACGGTACGTCGACGGATCTCGTCCTCGGAGATCAGTACCGATGCGATGTCGCCTTCGTACACGCGATCAAACCCTTCGTCGGTCGTCCAATCCGACGTTCAGCCTGCCACGTCGTCGGCGGACCACCAACCTCGCGTCCGGTGTTCCGCCCCCGATCGCCACCTGTCCCTGTCCGCGCCACCGTGCGACGAGGTCGTCCACGGCCCGCAGCTGGGTGTCTCCGAGACCGCGCGCACCGGCTGCAAGGAGCCAGCTGCGCAGCACGCGCCGGCGGACGGGCGGCGCCGACAGTGCGAGCAGGGCTGCGTCGATTTCACCGTCCACCTCGACTTTCGCTTCGGCGTCGGCGGCCATAGCGTCGAGGACCGCCCCTTCCTCGCGCAGGTGTTCCCCGGTGCGGGCGAGGGCCCCGGCGACGCCGCCGCCCAGGACGTCCTCGAGCAGCGGCAGCACCTCGGTGCGCAGCCGCACCCGCACGAAGTCGGGTGAGGCGTTGTGCGGATCCTCGTGCGGGCCGAGTCCCAGTTCCGCGCAGGCCTGCCGGGTCACCGCGCGCCGCACGTCCAGCAGCGGCCGCCCCCACGGGCTGTCGTACGCGCTCATCCCCCAGATGGATCGACCACCCGAACCGCGCGACAACCCCAGCAAGACCGTTTCGGCCTGGTCGTCGAGGGTGTGCCCCAACAGCACCGGGCGGGTTCCGCGCGCCGAGTCGAGGGCGCGGTAACGGGCCTGCCGGGCAGCCGCCTCCAGCCCGCCCGACCCGGTCACGTCGACGGGAAGCACCTCGGCGGACGTGCAGCCGAGAGTCCGGGCACGGGCTGCCGCCTCGTCCGCCACGTCCGCCGAACCCGGCTGCAGCCGATGATCGACGACGAGGGCACGCACCGATCGCGCTTCGGCGGCGGCCGCCGCCGTCAGCGCCAGTGAGTCGGCGCCACCGGACAACGCGACCGCGATCTCACCGTCCGGGGCGTGCGCCACGATCCAGCGCCGCACGGCGTGACGAACCTCGAGGATCGCCGGCTCCTCGGGAAGCACCATCACCGGCTCAGCCCTTCTCGAATCAGCCCAGTACCCGGGACACCCAGGCGTCCGGCGCATCGATCTCCGCGAGCCTGGGCAACGTGTCGGGGCCGGTCCACACGACGTTGAACCGGTCCATCCCGACCTTGTCCACGACCGCGTCGACGAACGCCTTGCCGCGCACGTACTGCGCCATCTTGGCGTCCATTCCGAGCAGCGCCCGGATGAGGCGTTGCACCGGGTTGCTCTTGCGCCGGCGCCGCTGATCGAACGCCGCCCGGATCGCGGCCACCGACGGCACGACCGCCGGACCGACGGCGTCCATCACGTGGTCCGCATGTCCTTCGAGGAGGGTGCCGAGCACCAGCAGACGGTCGAGTGCCTCACGCTGCGGCTCGGCCTGGGTCGCGCGCAGCAGTCCGACGATGCCGCCCGGTGCGCCCGACTCGTCCGCCTCCGTGCGCCCGCGGTCGCGCAGCGCGGAGGTCAACCGGCCGACCATGTCGGTGACGGACTCGTCCTCGGCGGACCCGAGGGTCTCCACCGACTCCTGCATGTACCCGGTGAGCCACGGTGAGGACGAGAACTGCACCCGGTGTGTCACCTCGTGGAGGCACACCCAGAGCCGGAAGTCGCTGGGCCGCACGCGCAGTGTGCGCTCGACGGACACCACGTTGGGCGCCACGAGCAGCAGGGTTCCGTTGTCGCCGGTGAACGGGTCGTACTGACCGAGGATCGCCGACGACAGGTACGCGAGCATCGCCCCGGCCTGAATGCCCGCCGGCTTGCCGACCAGCATGCCGGGAGCGGCGTCGCCGCCCGTGAGCTGCGACATCGAATGCGCGGCGGCGTGGATCCACCCGGCCCGGTCGAGGATCTGGGCGGTAGGCACCGGAAGCCCGTCGGCGAGGCCGGTGACTTCCCGGACGGGCAGTTCCGCGCGCATCGACGCGTCGGCCAGTTCCGCGACCACGGTTTCCGCCGTGTACCGCGACGTCACGGGTCCGCTGCGCGCGAGCTTCACCCCCGTCCGGGCTGCGAGTTTCCAGTCGACGGCACCGCTGAAGGCATTTCCCTCGGCGGCCATCACTGGCACCCGCACGTGCGGAGCGCTGCCGCCAGTGCGTCGAGAGCGGGTCGGCTGACCTCCGGCGGGCGGTCGTTGGACATCAACGCGAACGTGAGGACGCGCCCGTTCTGGTCCACCACATAGCCGGCGAGCGCGCTGGCCGTGGACAGGGTGCCGGTTTTCGCCCGCACCCAGCCGGCGCCCGTGCGGTTCCCCGACGCGTACCGGTCCGAGAGGCTGCCCGTGGCACCGGCCACCGGCAGGTAGTCGAGCATCGGCCGCAGGGCGGGATTGCCCTCGCCCGCGGCGGCCGTCAGAACCTGGTCGAGTGTGTGCGGGGCGATGCGGTCGTCGACGGACAACCCGCTCGCGTCGTGCAGCGTGAAACCCGACAGATCGAATCCGGCCGCGGTCAGCGTTTGGCCGATGGTCGCGACGGCGCCCGTGAACGATGCTTCCGCGCCGGCATTCATGGCAACCTCCCGCCCGATCGCTTCGGCAAGCACATTGTCCGAGTGTTCCATCATCTGCCGCAACCGGTCGCGCAGCGGCGCGGACTGCACACTCGCCACGGTAGCCGCACCGGGCGCCGCGACCCCCGACGTGACCGCCGACGGGGCGACGCCGAGCGCACCGGCGAGCGTTCGCCCGGCGTCGAGCGCGGGCGTCGAACTGCGCGGCGACTCGTCCACGAGCGGGTCGGCGCGTCCGCCGTCGATCATGATCGGTTCGGTGGGAGTGATGAATCCGGCGCCGACGTCCGTCGGGAACCACCCCTGCGCCATCGTGTCGCCCGAGTAGATGCTCGTGTCGACCACGATGCTCGTCACCTGGATGCCCGCGTTCCGGATCTGGTCGACCAGCTGCGAGATGTGCGCCGCACCCGGGTAGTAGCCGTTCTCGCCGACCGGCTTCGCGGTGAGAGTGGGATCACCACCGGCGACGAGGACGATCTCGCCGGGAGTCGCTCCCTGCACCACCTTCGTCGTCACGCGCCGGTCGGACGGCAGCGCCAGCAGCGCGGATCCCGCGGTGAGGACCTTGGTGGTCGACGCGGGGGTCATCGGGGTCTGCGGGTTGACGCTCCACAGGACCTGACCGGTGACCGCGTCGGCGACCGTTCCGCTGAACTTGCCGAGGTCGGGGTTGGCGGCGGCCGGACCGACCGCGGCGGCGATCCCCTGCGCCGTCGGCATCGGTGCGTCGTCCGGCACCGGCGTGACCTGCGGGGCCGCCGTGATCGGCGCAGGTTCCGGCGCGATCGTCAGTTCGCCGCGGCCCGCCGACGCGTTGTGCGCGGTCACCGCGACCACCAGAACAGCCGCCATCGCGAGCACCACGACGACGACCGACGCGAACAGAATTCGCATGTTCCGACGGTGGCGTCCCGCCAACGAGCCCATCTTCTTCTTTCCCTGGCCCGGCAACGCGCCTCCGTCTTCACTGTGATTCGTGGGTGGTCAGACAACCAACCTTATCCTCGACCCGATATCCTCTCCCCGAATCATCATCGACACGACAGCGAGGAATCGGCGTGGAGTTCGACGTCACCATCGAGATCCCCAAGGGTCAGCGAAACAAGTACGAGGTCGACCACGTGACCGGTCGCGTGAAGCTGGACCGCTACCTCTACACCGCGTTCGGCTACCCGGCCGACTACGGCTTCATCGAGAACACCCTCGGCGAGGACGGCGACCCGCTGGACGCGCTGGTCCTGCTCCCCGAGTCCGTGTTCCCCGGCGTCATCGTCGAGGCACGTCCCGTCGGCATGTTCAAGATGGTCGACGAGGCCGGCGGCGACGACAAGGTGCTGTGTGTGCCGGCCGGCGACCCGCGCTGGGATCACATCCAGGACATCGGGGACGTCCCGCAGTTCGAACTGGACGCCATCAAGCACTTCTTCGTCCACTACAAGGACCTCGAGCCGGGCAAGCACGTCGAGGCCGCCGACTGGGTCGGGCTCGCCGAGGCGACGGCCGAGGTCGAGGCTTCGTTCAAGCGTCTGAAGGACAACGGCGGGCACTGAGCGGTTCGCCGTTTACGCCAACGGCGTCCAACTCCGGTTTCGGGGTCGGGCGCCGTTGTCGTCTCACTCCTCCGCGGCTCCCCGCGCCGCGGCCTGGAGTCCGGACTCGCTGCGGAGGGGTACTTCCTTCCACAGCACGGTGAGGACGAAGGCGACGACCGCGAGAATCGACACGCTGAGGAAGACGGAACCGATGGCGTCGGCGAATCCTTCGCGGAAGGGCAGGGCCAGCACGTCGTCGAGTTTCCCGATCACCGAGCTGTCCGTGAGGACTCCGCTGACTCCGGCGTGGTCGGGGCTGAGGATCCCCTGCCCCATGGCGGCCTCGGCGGGGTCGTTGCTCTGTGCGGCTGCCACCACGGCTCGACGGAAGTCGGGTGTGCCTGCGGCGGCCGTCACTCGCTCACCGATGGCCGGGGTGAGGCGGGAGAAGAGGATCGACAGGAAGATCGCGACGCCGGCGGTGCCGCCGATCTGCCGGAAGAACGTGGCCGCTCCGGTCGACACCCCCATGTCCTGCGGGGGCAGCGCGTTCTGAATGGCGAGGGTGAGGGGCTGCATCAGGTTTCCGAGACCGAGTCCGAGGATCAGCATGAACACCATCACGACGGGCATCGGGGTGTCGGCGGCCAGCGTGTGCAGCAGGAACGCGCCGACCACGATCAGGGCGGTGCCCAGGATCGGGAAGTACCGGTACCGCCCGGTCCGCGAGATCATCTGTCCGCTGACCACCGAACCGGCCATGAGCCCGAGGACCATCGGCAGGATCTGGAACCCGGCCAGGGTGGGGCTCGAGCCCTTCACCACCTGCAGGTACTGCGGTAGCAGGGTGATGCCGCCGAACATGACAGCGCCCACGACGAGACTGATCACGACGCCGAGCGCGAACGTGCTGTTGCGGAAGAAGCGCATCGGGATGAGCGCGTCGTCCTTCATCGCCAGTTCCACGAGCACGAAGGCCAGCACACCGATGACGCCGATCACGTAGCACACCAACGACTTCGAGCTGCCCCATCCCCAACTGTGCCCCTGTTCGGCGACCACGAGCAACGGCACCACACCCACCGCGAGGGCGATCGCGCCCCACCAGTCGATCCGCCGGCTTCCGCTCGGTCGTCGCGGGAGGTGCAGCACGCGGGAGACGACGGTGAGCGCGACCAGCCCCACCGGCACGTTGACGAGGAAAACCCAACGCCAGCCGTCGATTCCGAGGATCTCGTCCTGTCCGGCGAACACGCCGCCGAGGACCGGACCGAGGACGCTGGACGTGCCGAACACGGCCAGGAAGTAGCCCTGGTACTTGGCCCGTTCACGCGGGGAGACGATGTCGCCGATGATGGTGAGCGCCAACGAGAACAGGCCGCCCGCACCGAGTCCCTGGACCGCACGGAAGGCCGCGAGCATGTACATCGACGTCGAGAACGTGCACAGGACCGAGCCGATCACGAACACCGTGATCGCGAACATGAAGAACGGCTTGCGGCCGTAGATGTCGGACAGTTTGCCGTAGAGCGGCGTCGCCAGGGTGGCGGTGACGAGGTACGCGGTGGTTGCCCACGCCTGCAGCGAGTACCCGTCGAGGTCGTCGGCGATGGTCCGGATCGCCGTTGCCACGATCGTCTGATCGAGCGCGGCGAGGAACATACCGAGCATCAATCCACTGAGTACAGCCAGGATCTGCCGGTGGGTGTAGGCCACCGGCGTTTCGACCGAATTCGACACTGTTTCCTCGCTGCGCTGTCGTTTACTTGTAGTCCGCAAGTATGCGAGCGCGGCGAGGTTTCGGGCAACTGATGAACTGGGCTTTACCTGCGGATAAGCGTCTGCGACCGGTACAACCGCACCCGCTCCGGAAGTGCGGCTGTACCGACGGACGGTTTATTCGCCCTTGAACTCGGGGGCGCGCTTCTCGAAGACGGCGGTGATCGCCTCGGTCAGGTCCTGCGACGGCAGGAACGCGGCGTTCCACGCGGCGACGTAGCGCAGGCTGTCGTCGACGGCGGCCGCGCGGGAGTGGTCGAGGACGTCCTTGATGCCGTGGACGACGAGCGGCGGGTTCGCCGCGATCTCGGCCGCGGTCTCGTGCGCGGCGGCGAGGACGGCGTCGGCGTCCGCGAAGACGCCGTTGACGAGACCGATCTTCTCGGCGCGCCCGGAGTCGATGTCCTTGCCGGTGAGCGCGAGTTCCCGCAGATGACCGTCGCCGATGATGGCGGGAAGCCTGGCGAAGCTGCCCATGTCGGCGACGATCGCGACCTTGACCTCACGGATGCTGAACTTCGCGTCGGTGCTGGCGTAGCGGATGTCGCACGCGGAGATCAGGTCGACGCCGCCGCCGATGCACCAGCCCTGGATGGCCGCGACCACCGGTTTGCGGCAGTCGGCGACCGCGTTGATGCCGGACTGCATCCGCTTGATCATGTCGTGGAACGCGGTACGCGGGCCGGCCTGCGCCTTGTCCGCGAGGACGGAGCCGAAGCTGCCGCTCATGGCGGGCAGGTCCAGACCGAAGGAGAAGTTCTTGCCGGAGCCGGCGATCACCACCGCGCGCACGTCCGGATCGGTGTCGAGTTCACGGAAGATCTCGGGGAGCTCGCTCCAGAAATCCGGGCCCATCGCGTTGCCCTTTCCGGGTCCGATGAGCGTCACCTGCGCGACGTGATCCTTGCGCTCGACGGTGAACGCATTCCAGGTCTTCTGTTCGGTCATTACTCAAGAGTAACCACCGCTGATCGAGGTCAGGCGAAATACCCTGGAGGTCTCTGCACCGTCTTGTGAACGGACAGCCGCATGACGCACCGGACGACCCCGGTTGGCAACGCCGTAGTCGTCGGCGCCGGAATGGGGGGACTGCTTGCCGCGGCGGCTCTCACCGGCTCGTTCCGGAGCGTCGTCGTCCTCGACCGCGACGTCCTGCCCGATACGGCCACCGCGCGCAGGTGCGTGCCGCAGGCCCGGCACGTGCACGCCCTTCTCGCCGGCGGGCAGGCCGCGATGGAGGACCTCCTGCCGGGGTTCGTGTCCGAACTCCTGGCCCTCGGCGCCACCGCAGGCGACGCGCTGGGCGACATCCGGTGGATCGTCGACGGGCACCGGATGGCCCGCGAGATCAGTGGGGTCCCCGGCATTCTCGCGAGCAGGCCGCTCGTGGAGTGGCAGATGCGCAGGCGGGTCGAGGCCCTGCCGAATGTGCGGATACTGGACCGCTCCGACGTCACCGGTCTCACCGTCGACGGCGGGCGGGTGACCGGGGTGACCGTGCAGCACCGGGGCGGCGTCCCACCGGAGGTCGTCGAGACCGATCTCGTCGTGGACTCGTCCGGCCGCAGTTCGCAGACCGTCGCCCGGCTCGGCGAACTGGGGTTCGCGCCACCGGCCGAGTCGCAGCTGGCAGTGGACGTCAGCTACGCGACGCGACACTTCCGGCTCGACCCGCCGCACCTGGACGGGGATTCCGGCATCGGGATGGCGCCGGGACCGTCGAGTCCGCGCAGTGGATTCATGGGTGTGCAGGAGGACGGCACCTGGATCGTCACTCTCGCCGGGTACGGGGACGACGTGCCGCCACTGGATCCGGACGGATTCCTCGACTTCGTGAAGTCGTTCCCCGCCCCGGACATGTACGACGCACTGCGCACGGCCGAGCCGGTGGACGACGGCGTGCGGTACCGGATCCCGACGACGGTCCGGCGGCACTATTCCGCGGACGATCTGCCGTCGAATTATCTGCCGTTCGCGGACGCCATCTGCTCGTTCAACCCGATCTACGGCCAGGGCATGAGCGTCGCCGCGGTGGAGGCGACGATCCTGCGGGACTGCCTGCGGTCGGGTCGGACGCATCTCGCTCGCCGGTTTCTCCGCGGGGCGAACCGGTGCATCGACGCCGCGTGGACGCTCACCGTCGACAACGACCTCCGGATTCCGGCCGTGCCCGGACGGCGGTCGGCGCGGGTCCGGTTGGTCAATGCGTACACGTCCCGGCTCGATCGGGCGGCGGCCGTCGACCCGGCGGTGGGGTCCGCGTTCCTCCGGGTGACGCATCTTCTCGAGCGTCCGGGGACGCTGCTCCGGCCGGCGACGGTGCTGCGGGTTCTGCTCGCCGCCCGCTGACGGACGACCGCGAGATTACCTGTATGTTGACGTCACAGATACCTGAAGGATCTGCGCCGCCACGAGAGGAAATCCGTGCTCGACATCGCCTGGAACCCGACGCTGAACACGCTCACCCGCAACGCCTGGCGACTGTCCTTCGGCGGCGGAATCGCGCCGGTCCAGCGAACCCCGTCGACGCGCATCCACGAGGCTCCCCATCAGGACCTGTACCGATTCGACACCACCGAGACCGACGGCGGCCGGCCCGTCCTCCTCGTGCCCCCGCTCGCGGCGCCCGCACACTGCTTCGACCTCCGTCCGGGCCAGAGCCTGGCCGCACACCTCGCCGATTCTGGGAAGGCGGCGTATCTCCTCGACTACGGCACCATGGGCTACTCCGACCGCGGCCTCGGATTCGAGGACTGGATCGACGACTTCATCCCGGCGGCCGTCGACCGCGTGTCCCGACTCCACGACGGTGCACCCGTCGACCTGATCGGCTGGAGTCTCGGGGGAACGATGTCGCTGCTCACGGCTGCGGGCCGGAACTATCTGCCGATCGGCTCGGTGACGGCGATCGGCACGCCGATCGACTACGAGTCGGTGACCATGATCGCGCCGCTGCGCATGGTCGGCCGGTTCACCGGCGATCGCCCCCTCACCACCGCGACGCGGGCGATGGGCGGGCTGCCCGCGCCGCTGGTCCAGGCAAGCTACCGCTTCACCGCACTTCAGCGCGAGCTCACCAAGCCGTGGTTCATCGCCCGGAACCTGCACGACACCGAGACCCTCGCACGGATGGAGTCCATCGACCGGTTCATGGCCGACATGCCGGGTTATCCGGCCCGGTTCTTCCGCCAGGTCTGCACCGAGCTGATCCTCGGGAACACGCTCGCCGCGGGGAGCTTCGATACCCGGAACGGTTCGATCACGCTGGCCGATCTCGCGGTGCCGGTTCTCGCGATCGGCGGCACCGAGGACGTCATCGCGCCGATCCCGTCGGTCCGGGCGGCGACGGACGTCTTCACCGGTTCTCCGTCGGTGCGGTTCGAGTCCGCGCCGGGCAGCCACCTCGGACTTGTCGCAGGCCCGAAGGCCAAGGAGTCCACGTGGGCCCACATCGACGGCTTCCTCGACGGTGTCGTCGCACAGACCGCCTGAGATCAGGTCAGCCCGGCCCTCGCGACGGCCCCCGCGAACAGTGCGGTGACCGCGGCGCCCATCGTCGACCGATCCACTTCCTCGGGGTCGACGGAGTGTTCGAGCACGAGGCCGGAGATGAGGGCCATCAGCGAGATGGCCGTGATGCGGACGTCGAACGTGTCGTCGACCCCCCACTCCCGTGCGCGTTCACCGATCAGTTCGACGAGCTTTCCCCGCAGTTGCCGCCGCTCCCGCAGGTACGCCTGGGCGATCTGCGGGTCACGTGCGGCGAGCACGCCGAATTCGAGCACCAGCAGCGACCAGCCCGGCTCGCGCACCATCCACGACGCTATGGCCTCGCCGCCTTTGCCCGCGGCGTCCGACGGGTTCAGGCCGGCGATCTCGGCGAGGACCCGTCCCGCCAGTTCGAGTGAGCGCGCCGCGAAGAGTTCGGCGAACAGGTCCTGCTTCGACTCGAAGTTCGAGTAGACAGCCCCCTTGGTGAACCCGGCCCGGCGCGCGACCTCGGCGAGCCTGGCCGCGCTGAAGCCCCGCTCCGCGAATTCCTCCGCCGCCGCGTCGAGGAGGCGCTGACGCACGACATCACGACCGGGACGCGTCGTCGGCGCCCATTCGGTGTGACGACTGTCCGGTTGACGATCTTCAGTCACGATACCTAGGGTATTCAATACCTACGGTATCGACAAGGATCGAGGACGTCCGATGACCATGACCGACAGCGAATCCCCCACCCCGGCTCCCGTGCACCACGACAGTCCGGTGTCGAAGTACGGCGCTCCCAGGGTGATGGTCGCGCTGGTCTTCGGCGTTCTCCTCCTCCAGCTCGGCTTCATCCTCAGCTACGTGGCCGCGTTCCATCAGCCCACGCCCCGCGACATCGAGATCGGTGTCGTCGCGGCGGAGGGACTGCCCGCAGGCACGGACCAGCAGGTCGCCGACCGGCTCGATGCAATCGACGGCAGGCCGCTGCGCGGCTGTGTCGTCTCGGACACCGCGGAAGCCCGGCGACTCCTCCACGACCGTGAGATCCAGGGCGCATTCGTCATGAATCCCGTCGGCCCCGACACCCTGATCACGGCGAGTGCAGGCGGCAGCTCGATCTCCAGCGCGCTCGAATCGGTCTTCGCGGAGGTGGAGAACAGCCAAGGTCGCCAGTTCACGGTGCGCGACGAAATTCCGGTAGGCGCGCACGACAACCGCGGACTGTCCGGTTTCTATCTGGCGGTCGGATGGGTGGTCGGCGGCTACCTGCTCGCGGCGGCGATCGGCCTGTTCATCGGCGCCCCGCGGACCCTGCGTCAGGCCTCCGTGCACACGGCTGTCCTGTTCGGGTACGCCGTGCTGTCCGGTGCCCTCGGCGCCCTGATCACCACTCACGTGCTCGGCACGTTCGCGGGCCACTGGTTCCCGCTGTGGCTTCTCGGAACAGGTGTCGTCTTCGGCACCGCCGTGTTCACGCTGGGGTTGCGCGCCTCGGTCGGCGTCCTCGCAGTGCCCCTCGCGATCGCCGTCTTCGTCATTCTCGGCAATCCCAGCGCAGGCGGTGCGTTCGGTTCGAACGTCATCCCCACCTTCTACGCGGCCATCGGACGCTGGATCACCCCGGGCGCAGGCACCGAGGGAATTCGCAGCATCGTGTACTTCGACGACGTCGGACTGGGGCAGCCCGCCCTCGCCCTCGCGCTCTACTCGGCGGTCGGGCTCGGACTGCTGTTCGGGTTCACCGTCCGGCGCCTCCGGAAGCCGGAATCGACTACGCCCCGTTCCGATGTCGTGTCGGACGACGCTTCTTGATGTCGTACCGGAGGAATGGACCTACTCTTGGTTCATGCCGACGCCCCTGCACCCCCACGCCGCGCATGTCGCCGAGACTCTGATCGCGCGAGGACACCACGGGGTGATCGTGACCCAGCCCGACTCCACCCACTCCGCGGCGGAGGCGGCGGAGTCTCTGGGGGTCGATATCGGGGCAATCACCAAGTCGCTGGTGTTCCTCCTGGACGACGATCCGATCCTGCTCCTGGTGTCGGGGGCGCACGAGGTGGATCTGGCGAACACGGGCAAGCGACTGCAGGGAAATCTGACCCGGGCACCCCTCGACATGGTGCGGATCGCGACCGGCCAGCCGATCGGGGGTATCGCCCCGCTCGGACATCCCACGAACCTTCCGACGTACGTCGACAACGCCCTGTCCGAGTACGCCGAACTGTGGGCGGCCGCCGGCCACCCGGACACCGTCTTCCGCACGTCGTTCTCGGAGTTGGTGCGGATCACCGCGGGCCTGGCGATCGACGTCGACTGAATCCCGGTCGGTCCACGCCCCTATAGTTGACGTCAGATCTCGTGAACGAGAGTGACGTGAACGAGAATGACACAGTGCCCAGACGGGCCGACCCGGAGAATGATTTGTCCGACAGAGCCGAGAACGCCGAAACCGTCGATGGTTCGGACCTCCCCCGCGACCCTCAACTCGCCCCCGGAATCTGCGCGGACGACTACCGCGCAGCCCTCCGCCGTCACCCGGCCGGGGTCACCATCGTGACCCTCGACTCGGGGTCCGGCCCGGTCGGCTTCACCGCGTCCTCGTTCTCCTCCGTCTCACTGGACCCGCCGTTGGTGTCGTTCAACATCGCGAACACCTCGTCCAGCATCGATGCACTTCATTCCGCGGATTCGCTGGTGATCCACCTTCTCGGAGAGCACCAGCAGCACCTGGCTCAGCGATTCTCCCGGAGCGCCGACCAGCGGTTCGCCGACGTGTCCCTCTGGGCGCGACTCGACACCGGCGAACCGGTCCTCCACGGAACTCCCAGCTGGTTGCGGGTCATCGTGGACCAGTTGATTCCCGTCGGCGATCACACGCTCGTCATCGGCCTCGTCACCCGCGTCCATGCCGAGGCAGACGACGATTCCGCTTCGGCTCCCCTGCTGTATCACGAAGGCCGGTACTACCGGCCCACTCCGCTCGGCTCAGCGAACAACGGCAGCTGACCTGGTCAGGACGCCAGCACCCGCTCGCGGAGGGGGAGCTCGAAGCGACGCAGCGCTTCGTCGACGGCGTCGGCGGAGGTGACGAGACCGCGCTCCTCCAGCCACGGGAGGGTGCCGTCGACGAGCTGCTCCAGAACCCTGGGCAGCGACAGCGGCAGCAGGGTCACACCGTCGGCGACGCCTGCCGCCTGGATGTCGGCGATGAGTCCGGCGAGGCCGACCGGAGTTCCGATGTACTGCAACGACACCGGAGCACGCGGTGTCTCCAGGGCGCTGTCGAGGAGGGCCAGCTCCTTGCGTGCGGCGCGGGCCTCTCCGGCGATGAGCACCTCGAGGTCCACCAGGACGGTGACGCCGTCGGGGTCGCGACCGTCGGCGACGAGTTCGGCGCGGATCCGCGCGCGTTCCTGCTGCGCCTCACGCAGATCGGATGCCCGGATCCGAACGACGTTCGGCGGGAACGATGTGAGGTCGAGCTGATCCGTCGAGTCGGCGGTCAGGTCCACCCAGTAGTCCGCACCGTTGATCGGCCGCGTGCCTGCGGCGCCCTCGGCCGCCGGGTGGTGGCCCGATCCGGTCAGTTCGACGGCGACGCGGAGGGGACGGGAAACGAAGGCATTGTCTCGAGACATAGGGGTTCCTCGGGAATGACGTGTGAATGAAACGGAGCTGGAAGAACGGTCAGCTCGAACACATACCCGAGGCGGTTCGGCACAGATCGACATGCCGACGGCACCAGTGAGCAATCATTGCGCTCCCAGCCTGCGATGCCATGCGGTCATACTAGCGCGTCCTGCGAAAAACGTGTCTCCGGCACCGGATTCCACTGGCCGCTCTCGTTGGCGTAGGTCCAGCTCCGACGCCCCGCCACCAGAGTGCGCACCGCGTCGACCAGCCGATCCACGTCCTCGGAGCAGCTTCCGAGACCCACACTCACCCGCACGGCGCCGTCGGGCCTGCCGAGGCGTCCCAGCAGCGGATGGGCGCAGAAACGCCCGTCGCGAACTCCGATTCCGTGTTCGGCGGACAGGTAGGCGGCGATCTCTCCCGGCTCGAACCCGTCGATCGTGAACGTCACGATCCCCACGGTGTCGGGGGCGTCCGACCACAGCCGCAGGAACTCCAGGCCGTCGACGGAGCCGAGGCCGTCGAGGAGCCGGCCGGTGAGCGCCGCCTCGTGTTCGGCCACCGTGCCGAAGTCCAGCTCGGACAGCGCATCGCACGCGGCGGCGAGCGCCGCCGCGCCGAGCACGTTGGGGGTTCCCGCCTCGTGCCGGGCAGGGGCGGGCGCCCACTGGGTGGATTCGACGGTCACGTTCCGGACTGCTCCGCCGCCCGCGAGGTAGGGCTCGGCGGCGTCGAGCCAGTCCCGGCGGCCGACCAGCACGCCCGAGCCGAAGGGGGCATACAACTTGTGTCCGGAGAATGCGAGGTAGTCGACGCCCCACTTTTCGACATCGATGCGGCGGTGCGGTGCAAGCTGAGCGGCGTCGACGAGAATCCGTGCGCCGCAACGATGCGCCACCTCGGCGAGGGTGGCGATGGGCAGCACCTCGCCGGTCACGTTGGACGCACCCGTCACCGCGAGTAGGGCGGTGGGCTTGGAGCACAGTTCGGCGACGAGCAGGCGGACCGTCTCGTCCAGCGTGTCCGCCGCCCTCACGACGCGAGAGTTCTTCCACGGCAGCAGGTTCGCGTGATGCTCGATGTCGAGGACCACGGTGCTGCCGGGGACGCAGCCGGCGAGCAGATTCAGCGAGTCGGTCGTGTTCCGGGTGAAGACCACCACCTGGTCCTCGCCCGCTCCGACGAACCGGGCGACCGAGTCGCGGGCCTTCTCGTAGCACTCGGTCGACACTCGCGACGCGTAGCCGGCGCCGCGGTGCACGCTGGAGTACGTCGGAAGCAGTGCCGCAATTCGGTCGGTCACCTGCGCCAACGCCGGGGCACTGGCGGCGTAGTCGAAGTTGACGTAGGCGCAGTCGCCGCCCTGAACGAGCGGAACCCGCAGGTCGGAGCCCGAAACCTGGGCCAGGGGGGCAACACACACGTCAGCGGTCAATACAGCAGTCATCACGACATCCCTCGTAGTCAGGGACTCGTCGCAGGGTCGGTGCCCTCTCGGAGTCCGCGCTTGCCGGGTTCGGTATGAACCTCAGCCTGGTCGTCACCCGGAGCACCCCGCCGCGGTGGAGGGTTGCCGACCAGCTAGCCGGGGCTTGACGCTGGTACTCGTGACCTGTTTCGAAGATTGCAGGATCGACGCGCGGTTGTCAACCCGAACCCGGGAGGATCCGGCATCCGGGCGCAAGAACCCGCGTCAGTTCGGGGTCACCCCGAGGAGCGGGGCGAGCTGGTTCGCAATCGGGTTGAGGTCCAGCCTGTTCGGGTCCTTCTTCGGCTTCGAGTCCCACGGCTGCACGGTGGCGGGGTCGCCGAACACGATCCGGTTCGCACTGCGGACGCCGGTGAGACTGCCCTGCGGAGCCGCACAGGACGCCGCGGTGTTCTGCGGGAAGTCCTGCTGCGTGTCGTCGAAGTTCGGGTCCTTCCGCTTCATCTCCTCGAGGATCGCCTGGGTGCCCTCGTAGCCGACGGTGCACGACGGCGGATTGTTGGTCTCGGCCACCAGGCCCAGGTGAACGGTTCCGTCGCCGGGCGCAATGGTCGACGACGCCGCCGCCACCCCCGGCAGGTACACGAACAGGGTCTGCAGGGCCGTGGCCTGCACCGCGATCGCCTTCGTCGTGGCGGACAGGTTGGCAAGGTTCGTCGTGACACTCGGTGCGACCGCCGAGACAAGTTGCCCCAGTTGATCACTCGCCGAGTTTCCGTTGTCGATCAGCCGCCGGACGTCGGGGTCGCTGCTGCGCAGCCGATCCGCAAGCGAGTCCAGGTCGGCACTGAAATCCCTGATTGCAGAGGACTGTTCGGACTGCGTGTCCAGCACTGCGCGACTGTCGCGCACCAAAGCCATTGTCCGATCGAGCGATTCGGCGCCCGATGCCGACAGCCCGGAGAACGAATCCGCGAGCGATTGCAGGTCTTCACCCTTGCCGTCGAACGCCGCGCCGAGTTCCGTCACGACCGTGTGGAGCGCGTCGATCGGCACGGATTCCGTCAACCCCTGCGTGCCGGCAAGCAACTCTTCGACGGGCACCGGCGTCGACGCATCCTCGGCGGCGATACGGGACCCGTTCGCCAGGAACGGCCCGCGATCGGTGGCGGGCTGAAGGTCGACGTACTGCTCGCCGATCGCCGACCTGTTCGCCACGAGGGCTTTCGCGGACGCGGGAATGCCGGGTCGCACCCACGTAGACGAGGCCCATGAGGGCCACGAGAACGAATCCGATCAGCTGCCACCGGACGAGCGGCGACCTCACCGTCCACCCTCGATCCCGCGTCGAGCGAACGCCGTCCCCGCTGCGGCGAGCCGGCACCGATTCGCGAAACGACTGTTGATGGCAGCGACAGGCACAGGTACTCCGATGGCAGAGGGATACATGAGACGAACAGTTACACATATATCTAGTCCGGTAGCCGTAGCAGCGCAAACTCCGCACCACCCGCGGTGGTGCACGTCACGCGCAGGTCTTGACTGAATTTTCAGTTTGGAATATCTTCGGTACTCAACAGGACGTGATGACGGTCACCTCCGCCGAGAATGTGAGGTCCGCAGTGTCCACGAATCTCGACCCGACGACGCCCCTCGACGACACCGCCCCCTCCCCGCCGGAGGACCGTTTCGGACACGTCGAGACGATCGGCGTGGAGTACATCCCCGAAGCGGAACGCGATTCGCGACCGCTCAACATGCTCGCCGTGTTCTTCGGCGGCAACCTGGCGTTCTCGGTGATCGTGTTCGGCTGGCTCCCGATCACGTTCGGACTCGGGTTCGGCAGTGCGATCGCGGCCAGCGCGGTCGGCATCGGACTCGGCACGCTCCTCATCGCCCCTCTGTCACTTCTGGGCCCGCGCACCGGCACGAACAACACCGTGTCGAGTGGTGCGCACTTCGGAGTGAGCGGACGGATGATCGGCTCGGGGCTCACCCTGCTCTTCGCCCTCGCATACGCCGCGATCGCGGTCTGGACGTCGGGTGACGCGCTGATCGCGGCCGCCCACCGCCTGCTCGGCACGCCGGTCGACAACGGCATGCTCGCCCTGGGTTACGGCATCATCGCCGCCGAGATCGTGGCCGTCGCGCTGTTCGGCCACGGCACGGTGGTCGCGCTCCAGAAGTTCGTGCTGCCCGTCGTCGCCGCGCTGCTCCTGCTCGGTGTCTTCGCATTCGCGGGTCGCTTCGACGGCGGAGCGGGCAGCGGCGACTATCTCCTCGGCGGATTCTGGCCCACCTGGATTCTGGCCGTGGTGCTCGCCGTCGGCGGTCCGCTGTCGTATGCCCCGACGCTCGGCGACTACAGCAGGCGGATCTCCCGAGTGCGGTTCAGCGACCGTTCGATCGTCGCGGCCACCATGGCAGGTATCTTCTTCGGGCTGTTCCTGACGGCAGCTTTCGGATCGTTCACCGCGTCGACGTTCACCACGCTGAGCGACTCCTACGTTGCCGACCTGGTGGCGGAGGCGCCCGGTTGGTACGTGCTGCCGATCGTCCTCGTCGCACTCGCGGGAGGACTGGGCCAGGGCGTCCTCAACGTCTACGCCAGCGGCCTCGACCTGGAGGCTCTGATCCCCCGGTTGCGCCGCGTCCACACCACGTTGATCACGTCGGCGCTCGCGGTGGCCCTGCTCTACATCGGTGTCTTCGTCGTCGACGCCGTCGATTCGATCACCGCGATGACCCTGGTGCTCAACGGTTTCGCCGCGCCGTGGGTGGCGATCAACGTCGCTGGTTTCCTGGTTGCGAGGCGAGGGCAGTACGACGCGGTCGACCTCCAGGTCTTCAACCTGGGCCGCAAGGGTGGGCGGTACTGGTTCACCGGCGGCTGGAATCTGCGCGCCGTCATCCCCTGGGCGGCCGGATCGGTCTTCGGCGTCCTCGCCGTGGACACCTCGCTGTACTCCGGGCCCCTTGCCGACATCGCGCACGGTGTCGATGTCAGTCTTGTCGGATCGTCGGCCATCGCCGTGGCCGGCTACCTCGTCGCGCTGCGACTGTGGCCCGAACACGTGGCCCCGGTCGAGGCGCCGACGTCCTAGGACGACACGACCGAAGGAGATTCACCGATGAGCGAGCGACGCGATGCGATTCTGAAGGCCAGCGCGACGGCCATTGCCCAACGAGGCATCCGCGGGCTTCGCGTCAACGATGTCGCGGAGGTCGCGGGCGTGTCGCCGGGCCTGCTGTACTACCACTTCAAGGATCGCATCGGCCTCCTCGAGGCCGCCCTGAACTACATCAACGACCGTGCCCGCGCCTACCGCGGCGAGGGCGAGGGATCCGGCGACTCCGCCCGCGACCGCCTCACCCGCTCCCTCCTCGGCGAGATCCAGGACCGTCCCGAGGTCGTGGAGAACTCGCTGGCCTGGAACGAGTTACGCGCATCCGCCGTGTACGAGGAGGCGTTACGGGAGCCCCTCGCACGGACCACCGCCGCGTGGGTGTCGGAAATCGCCGACGCGATCGCGCAGGCGCAGGGCACCGGTGAGATCGCCCCCTCCCTCGACCCCCGGCGCACCGCGGTCACCATGACCGCCCTCGTGGAGGGCCTGTCCGGGCGGTGGCTCTGCAAGGAGATCTCCACCGAGGACGCCCGCTCCCATCTGCTCGGCGCGATCGACGTCGTGATGTCCGAGCCCACCCACCACTCCGATCCGACCCACCACATTTCCGACACCCCCATCACATCCAGACCGAAGGAATAACGATGACCATTCGCACGATCACCGCACTGCCCGCTCCGTCCTCACCGGCGCGCTTCACCGAATCCGCCCGCACGCCGCTGCGGGTCGGGCTGGTGCAGCACCGCTGGCGTCCCGATGCCGACGCACTCCGCACCGAGCTGACCGACGCGATCGGCGAGGCCGCCGCCCTCGGCGCTGCCGTGGTGTTCCTGCCGGAACTCACGTTGTCGAAGTACCCCGCCGACACCCGCGCGACCGGGACCCCCGGCCGCGACGCCGAGAACCTCACGACCGGGCCCACCTACACTTTCGCGGCCGCCGCCGCTGCCCGGCACGGGGTCTGCGTCCACGCCTCCCTCTACGAACGAGCCGACGGCCCGGACGGTCTCGGCTTCAACACCGCCATCCTCGTGTCCCCGTCCGGTGAACTGCTCTCCCGGACCCGCAAGCTGCACATCCCCGTCAGCGCCGGCTACTACGAGGACACCTACTTCCGCGGCGGTCCCGCCGACGACGCCTATCCCGTCTACCGCCCCGCCGAACTGAACGGTGCCGCACTCGGTTTGCCGACGTGCTGGGACGAGTGGTTCCCCGAAGTCGCGCGGATGTATTCACTCGGCGGCGCCGAGATCCTCGTCTACCCCACCGCGATCGGGTCGGAGCCGAGCGCCCCGTCTTTCGACACCCAGCCGATCTGGCAGCACGTGATCGTCGGAAACGGCATCACCAGTGGCACATTCATGGTGGTCCCGAACCGCTGCGGCAACGAGGGCGGCATCGACTTCTACGGTTCCTCGTTCATCTCCGACCCGTACGGCCGGGTGCTCGTGTCGGCGCCCCGCGACGAGGAGGCGGTCCTGGTGGCCGATCTCGACCTCGATCAGCGGAAGGACTGGCTCGATCTCTTCCCGTTCCTGACCACCCGCAGGCCGGACACGTACACCCGGCTGACGGATCCCGTGGACCACGAGCACCCCTACGGGCTCCCGACGACCGTATCGGCCGCGGAGACCCGGTCATGACCTGGCGTATGCCCAGCGAGACCGAACCTCAGGAACGGGTGTGGATGGCGTTCCCGCCCCTCGGGGCCTCGATGACCGCGACAGCGGACGACGCGCACGAGGCGCGGACCGCGTGGACGGCCGTCGCCCACGCGATCACCGAATTCGAACCGGTCACCATGGTCGTCGATCCGGCGGACCGGGACGTCGCCCGGCAGTACCTGTCCCCGGACGTCGATGTGGTCGAGGCTCCCCTCGACGACGCCTGGATGCGCGACATCGGACCCACATTCGTCCTCGACGAGAACGACCGCCTCGGTGCCGTCGACTGGACGTTCAACGGCTGGGGACAACAGGAGTGGGCCACCTGGGACTGCGACCGGTCGATCGGCGCGGCCGTCACCCGGTGGTCCGGTGCCCAGCCGGTCCCGTCGTCGATGGTCAACGAGGGCGGCGGGATCCAGGTCGACGGTCACGGCACCGTGCTCGTCACCGAGACCGTGCAACTCGACCCGCTGCGCAACCCCGGCCTGGACGCGGCGGGAGTCGAGGCCGAACTCGCGCGCACGATCGGCGCCGAGCACGTCGTCTGGCTCCCCCGCGGCCTCACGCGGGATTCCGAGAAGTTCGGCACCAAGGGCCACGTCGACATCGTCGCGGCGTTGCCCGCACCCGGGGTGGCTCTCGTGCACTCCCAGCGCGACCGATCCCACCCCGACCACGAGGTGACCGCCGAGATCCTGAAAGTTCTCTCCGACAGCCGTGACCGTTCCGGTGCGTCGTGGCGGATCGTGGAGGTGCCTGCCCCGACGGTCCTGCGTGACGAGGAGGGCTGGGTGGATTACAGCTACATCAATCATCTCGTCGTCAACGGCGGCGTCATCGCGTGCGGCTTCGACGACCCCCACGATGCCCTCGCCCGCGACATCCTGTCGAGCGTCTACCCCGGTCGCCGCGTCGTCACGGTCGACGCCCGGCAGATCTTCGCGCGGGGCGGCGGCATCCACTGCATCACCCAGCACCAGCCTCGCGGCCGGATCTAGCGGGCACTGTTCTCACTGTCCACTTCCGCGAGCCGCCTCGCCAGGAATCGCCGGGTCGGTTCGTTCGCCGCCAGGCCGATCGCGGCGCGGTACTCCGCTCTCGCCTCCGCGGGCCTGCCCGCTCGGCGCAGCAGGTCGGCGCGCGTCGCGTGCACGGTGTGCGTCCGCGCCAGCCTCGGCTCCCCGGCGAGTGCGTCCAACTCGGCGAGGCCGGCGTCGGGGCCGTCGCGGAAGCTCACTGCGACAGCGCGATTGAGACGGACTGCAGGTGAGTCACCGTACGTCCCGAGTTCGTCGTATCCGGCGACGACGGCGTTCCACTCGGTGGCCGCCCAGTTCGGCGCCGTCGCGTGGGCGGCCGCGATCGTGGCCTGCGCGCTGTACGGACCGCCTCCCCTGCGCCGTGCGGCCCGCAGGCACACGACGCCTTCCTCGATCTTCGCCCGGTCCCAGCGCCGACGGTCCTGGTCCTCGAGGGAGACGAGATCGCCAGCGCCGTCCGTTCGCTGGGCGCGCCTACTGTCGTGAAACAGCATGAGCGCCATCAGCGCCCACGCCTCACCCTCGTCCGGCATCAGCTCGCACAGCAACCGGCCGAGCCGCAGCGCCTCCTCGCAGAGTTCGTCCCGGATCGCGGTGTCGCCCGACGTCGCCGAATAGCCCTCGGTGAACACCAGATAGATGCAGGCGAGCACCTGCGGGGTGCGCTCCGGCAGCAGATGGTCGGGCGGGACCCGGAAGGGGATACCGGCGGTCCGGATCTTCGACTTCGCGCGGCTGAGCCGTTGGGACACGGTCGGTTCCGGGGCAAGGAACAACCGGGCGATCTCCGCGGGCCTCAGCCCGGCCACCAGGCGGAGGGTCAACGCGACCTGCGACTCCGGGGACAGCGCGGGATGGCAGCACGTGAACATGAGCCGCAACTGGTCGTCACGCACCGGCCACACCTCTTCCTCGTCCGGAGGCGGAACGAGCCGCGCCGCATCGTGCTCCTTGTCGCCGCGCAACGACTCCCGGCGCAACCGGTCCAGGGCCCGGTTGCGTGCGACGGTCGTGATCCAGGCTCCCGGGTTCCTCGGCAGCCCCGCCTCCGGCCAGCTGCGGATCGCCTCGGCGAACGCCTCCTGGACCGCATCTTCCGCGAGGGACAGGTCGCCGACCATCCGTGCCACGGTCGCCAGCGCCCGACCGGACTCCTCCCGGAAGACGCGGCCCAGCGTGTCGCCGTCCATTACTCGGTGTAGGCGACGATCTGCCGGAGTTCGATGCAGCCCTTCGGCGTCACCGGGATCTTCGCCGACAACGCGATCGCGCTCTCCCGGTCGTCGGCCGCGAGCACGTACAGGCCGTTCGCGACCTCGGCTGTCTCGGCGAAGGGGCCGTCGGTGAGAAGGAGTTCCCCGTCCCGGACGCGGATCGTCGTCGCGGAGTCCGGCGGATAGAGGGCGCCGCCGCCACGCACCGCGGACCCGGCGAGGCGACCGAACTTCTCGTGCTCGGCCATTCCCTCGTCCCACTGGGGTGTGCCCGGCGCCACCGCCGCCGCCACCGGTTCGCGGAGCAGCGCCATCCAGCAGCCCTTTTGATCGGTCACGGGCATCCACTCGAACATCGGCCACAACTCGATGATCGCCTCGGGGATGTGCCGCGCCACATTCAGCACCTCGTCCAGGTCCGGTCCCTCGAGGACGTAGAAACCACCGATCACCTCCGCGGTCTCCGCGAACGGACCGTCCGTGATCAGTGTGCGGCCGCCCTCGTTCCGGATGGTCGCCGCCTCCGCGCTCGGATACAGGGCACCACCTCCGACGATCGCGGAGCCCGCTCTTTCCGTGAACGCCTGGTGGCGCGCAACGGCCACCGCGAACTCCGGACTGTCCGGTGCCCACTCGGTGGCGTTCTTCTCGTCCGCCAGCAATGCCAGGTAGTACATGAGGTCATCCTTCCTCTAATCGAAGGAACCCGGGTGCTCCTTCTGACCAGACGACGAAGAAGAGAAGCGAACTTCTACATGCGCGGTGCGAGAACCGGCAACTGCGGGTGAAGAATGGTCGAAGAAGCCCTACCGACCACCAACTGTTCACCATCTGGCCACTTGATCGTGAGATAACGAGCCGTACGCACCACCACCCGCTCAGAGAAGGAATTCTGGATTGTCTCTCCAGTCGCCGACGGATTCGGACCTGTCGCTCCGTATACCCCGGGAATTCCTCCGCCGTGAATTCGCACCGGCGCCGCGCACACTCGTCGACATCCTGGTCGCGACGGCCGAGGCGAACCCCGAAGCCCCGGCGATCGACGACGGCTCGACGTCGCTCACCTACCAGGAACTGCTCGAGGAGATCCGGCAGACCGCGGAGGTCCTGGCCGAATCGGGAGTCGGGGCCGGCGATCGCGTCGGAATCCGCATGCCGTCCGGATCCTGCTCGCTCTACGTCGCGATCCTGGCGACGCTCGCCGTCGGCGCCGCCTACGTGCCGGTCGACGCGGACGACCCCGAGGAACGCGCCGAACTCGTGTTCGGTGAGGCGCAGGTCCGGTGCGTGATGACCGGCGCCGGGATCACCGCAGGCACCGCCCCCGACAGGGCCGAGTCGCCGAGCGCCCGTCCGCCGACCGTCGACGACGACGCCTGGATCATCTTCACCTCCGGTTCCACCGGCACCCCCAAGGGGGTCGCGGTGAACCATCGCAACGCGGCGGCGTTCGTGGATGCCGAAGCCCGGATGTTCCTGCAGGAAGACCCGATCCGGCCCGGCGATCGGGTGCTGGCCGGACTGTCGGTCGCGTTCGACGCATCCTGCGAGGAGATGTGGCTCGCGTGGCGTCACGGCGCCTGCCTCGTGCCCGCACCCCGGTCCCTGGTGCGCAGCGGCATGGACCTCGGCCCGTGGCTCGTCGCGCGCGACGTCAGCATCGTCTCGACCGTGCCGACCCTCGCGTCGCTGTGGCCCGCCGAGGCCCTCGAGGCCGTGCGCCTGCTGATCTTCGGCGGCGAGGCCTGCCCACCGGAGCTCGCGGAGCGACTCGCCGTCGACGGACGCGAGGTATGGAACACGTACGGGCCCACCGAGGCGACCGTCGTGGCCTGCGGCGCCCTGATGGACGGCAGGAGTCCGGTCAGCATCGGTCTCCCGCTGGACGGCTGGGACCTCGCAGTGGTCGACGGAACCGGTGAACCCGTCCCGGAGGGCGAGGTGGGCGAACTGGTCATCGGCGGCGTCGGCCTGGCCCGGTACCTCGACCCGGATAAGGACGCCGAGAAGTACGCCCCGATGCCGACACTCGGCTGGGACCGCGCGTACCGCAGCGGCGACCTCGTCCGCCTCGACCGCCGCGGACTGCTGTTCCAGGGTCGCGCGGACGATCAGGTGAAACTCGGTGGCAGGCGGATCGAACTGGGAGAGGTCGACAACGCCCTGCAGAACCTTCCCGGCGTCGGCGGCGCCGCCGCGGCCGTGCGCCGGACCGGAGCCGGGCACCAGATCCTCGTCGGCTATCTGGCCAGCACCAACCCCGACTTCGACCTCAAGGCGGCGCACACCGCGCTCACGGAGCAACTCCCGGCGGCGCTGGTTCCCCGGCTGGTCCTCGTCGACGAACTGCCCACCCGCACGTCGGGCAAGGTCGACCGGAACGCCCTGCCCTGGCCCCCGCCGGGTATCGACGATGCCGCGGAGAAACTGGGCCTCGAGGGCACACAGGCCTGGGTCGCGGGGCTGTGGACGGCGATCCTCGGTGCCGAGATCACGGGCCCCGACGACGACTTCTTCGAGCTCGGCGGCGGATCCCTCTCGGCAGCCCAGCTGGTCACGGCACTGCGCGAACGGTTCCCCGAAGTGACGGTCGCGCAGCTCTACGACCATCCGAGGCTCGGTTCGCTCGCGGAATACCTCGACGAGCTGGCGCCGATCGACGCCGCCGAACCCCGCATCGTCACGCCGACTCCGCGTCGGAGCCAGCTCGCGCAGATCGCGGCCACGGTTCCGCTCACCACGCTCACTGGCCTGCAGTGGGTCACGTGGCTGGCCATCGCGAACAACGCCTTCTCGTGGTTCACGACGGTGTCGTGGGCGCCCACGGTGTCGTGGTGGTGGATTCTGCTCGCGTTCTTCGTGTTCATCAGCCCGGTCGGCCGGATGGCGATCTCGGTGATCGGCTCACGGATCCTGCTGCGCGGACTCGAGCCGGGAACGTATCCCCGAGGCGGCAGCGAACACCTGCGACTGTGGGTGGCGTTGCGCCTGACCGAGGCCAGCGGCGCCGCGAACCTGTCTGGCGCGCCGTGGATGCTCTACTACGCGCGGGCGCTCGGCGCCAAGGTCGGCAAGGGGGTCGACCTGCACACGCTCCCGCCGGTCACCGGCATGCTCGAACTCGGCGACGGTTGCTCCATCGAACCCGAGGTCGACCTGTCGGGGCACTGGGTGGACGGCGACGTCGTCCACATCGGTGCGATCAAGATCGGTCCGGGTGCGTCGGTGGGAGCCCGGTCCACGCTGATTCCCGGCGCCACCATAGGCCGAAACGCCGAAGTCGAGGCCGGTTCCGCCGTGTTCGGACGCGTCAAGGCCAATCAGCACTGGGCCGGTTCACCGGCGGTCAAGGTCGGCAAGGCCGTCCACCCGTGGCCCGAGGAGACCCCGCGCCGCGCGGCTTACTGGGTTCCCGCGTTCGGCGTGACGTCGATGCTCATCGCCGGACTGCCGATCTTCGCCCTCGTCGCCGGCATCGTGGTCATCGGCTGGTGGATCCGCGACGCAGGCACGATCGGATCCGCCGTACTCCAGTCGCTGGTGATCCTTCCCGTCGCGACGCTCGTCAGCCTCGCCGTGTTCGCCCTCCTCACCGTCGTGTCCGTCCGGCTGCTGTCCATCGGGCTGCGTGAGGGCTACCACCCGGTCCGCAGTCGCATCGGCTGGCAGGTGTGGGCCACCGAACGACTCATGGACTCCGCCCGCACGTTCCTGTTCCCGCTGTATGCGAGTCTCCTGACGCCGGGATGGCTGCGGTTGCTCGGCGCCCGGATCGGCAAGAACGTCGAAGCGTCGACCGTCCTCATGCTGCCGAAGTTCACCACCGTGGCGGACGGCGCGTTCCTCGCCGACGACACGATGATCGCGAGTTACGAACTCGGCGGCGGCTGGATGCACATCGAACACGCGAAGGTCGGCAAGCGCGCCTTCCTCGGCAACTCCGGGATGACCGGACCCGGTCGGCGCGTGCCCAAGAACGGCCTCGTCGCCGTGCTCTCGGCCACGCCGTCGAAGGCGAAATCCGGTTCCTCCTGGCTGGGCAGTCCCCCGGTCCGGCTCCGCAGGGCGCCCGGCGACGCCGACGCCTCCCGCACATTCCGTCCCCCGGTCCGGCTCAAGATCGCCCGTGCGGTCGTGGAGACGTGCCGCCTCATCCCGGTGACGGTGACGTTCGGAATCGGCCTCGGCGTGCTGTTCGCGCTGCAGGTGATGGCTCACCACATCGGCTTCTGGCTCGCGGCGCTGGCCAGCGGTGTCGTCCTCCTCGTCGCGGGCGCGGTCGCCGGGCTGATCTCCGTGATCGCGAAGTGGCTGGTGGTGGGTCGGATCGGGAAGATCGAGCACCCGCTGTGGAGTTCGTTCGTGTGGCGGAACGAGGTGTCGGACGCCTTCGTGGAGACCGTCGCCGCACCCTGGTTCGCCCGTGCCGCCACCGGCACCGCCGTGCTCAACGTCTGGTTGCGGGGTCTCGGCGCCACCATCGGCAAGGGCGTGTGGTGTGAAACCTATTGGCTCCCCGAGGCGGATCTCGTGACGCTGGGCGACGGCGCGACCGTGGAACGGGGGTGTGTCGTGCAGACTCACCTGTTCCATGATCGGATCATGTCCATGGACACCGTCATCCTCGGGGCCGGCGCCACCCTCGGGCCGCATTGTGTCGCGTTGCCCGCCGCCCGGATCGGCGAAGGCGCCACGGTCGGCCCTGCCTCACTCGTCATGCGCGGCGACACCGTGCCGCAGTCCACGCGCTGGCAGGGGAATCCGATCGCCCCCTGGGCGGCGAGGTGAAGTCCGAGAAGGGGATCGACGAGCCGGTCGACCCGTACCTCCCCCAGAACGGCAACCGCGGATACCGGGTGTCCCGGTACGAACTCGACCTCACCTACAAGGTTCACAGCAACCGGCTGACAGGCAAGGCCACGATCACCGCGGTCACCACCGAGGCTCGCTCGCGGTTCGCCCTCGATCTGGCGGCCAACCTGCACGTCACGAAGGTCGCGACCAACGGTTCCCGGAACACGAAGTGGCTGCACCGGAACGGCAAGCTGATCGTCACGCCCGCGCAGACCGTCCCCGCGGGCGGCGCCCTCGTGCTCACCGTCCAGTACGGGGGTTCGCCGAAACCGATCCGCAGTGTGTGGGGTGAGGTCGGCTGGGAGGAGTTGTCCGAGGGCGCGCTCGTCGCCAGTCAGCCCAACGGGGCGGCGTCCTGGTTCCCGTGCGACGACCACCCGAGTTCGAAGGCCAGTTACCGCATCGCGATCACGACCGATTCGCCGTACTACACGGTGGCCAACGGTGCGCTGGTCAGCAAGCAGACTCGGGCCAGCCAGACGACGTGGGTGTACGAGCAGACCGAGCCGATGGCGAGTTATCTGGCCACCATCCAGATCGGGCCGTACGAACGCCGGAGCCTCGGTTCCGGCGGTGTCCCCATGTTCGCCGTCCATCCGCCTCGATTGCGCGCGCCGTTCGACGTGGACTTCGGCCGGCAGCCTCAGATGATGGACGTGTTCTCCCGATTGTTCGGCCCGTACCCGTTCGCCGACTACACGGTGGTCGTGACGGACGACGAGTTGGAGATCCCGCTCGAGGCGCAGGGGCTGTCGATTTTCGGCGCCAACCATTGCACCGGCCGGCGCTGGTCCGAACGCCTGGTGGCGCACGAACTGGCTCATCAGTGGTTCGGCAACAGCCTGACGCTCGGCCAGTGGCGCGACATCTGGCTGCACGAAGGCTTCGCCTGTTACGCGGAGTGGATCTGGTCGGAGAACTCCGGTGGACATTCCGCGCACCAGCTCGCCCTGCAGGCGCATCAGGGCCTGTCCCGCAAACCGCAGGACCTGGTGATCGCCGATCCGGGACCGCAGCTGATGTTCGACGACCGCGTCTACAAGCGCGGCGCTCTCACACTCCACGCTTTGCGACGCCGGCTCGGCGACGACAAGTTCTTCGGGTTGCTTCGGCAGTGGACGCTGGCCCATCGCCACTCGACCGTCACGAGCGAGCAGTTCACCGACCTGGCCACCCACTACACCGACGAGCCGCTGCGCCGGCTGTGGGATTCCTGGCTCGGCGAGAAGACCCTGCCGCCGATGTGAGCTGCGGTCACTGCGGGTTCGGCAGGTGCGCGCGCCACTTCGTGAGTGCGAGCGCGAGGCAGCCGGCGGCTGCGACCGCGCCGAAGACGAACATTCTCGGGTACGTCACCGCCGGGAACGTCTCGGACAGGTAGGCCATCACGGCGGGTGTCCCGAATCCCAGGTAGGTGAGCGAGTAGAAGACGGCGGTCAGTCCGGCGAGGTCGTCCGGTCCTGCGATCCGCTGAATCTCCTGCAGTCCGGACACCATGGCCATGCCGTATCCGCAGCCGAGCACGACGGCGGCGGCGAGCGCGAGCGGAACGGTCAGCGCCGACGCTGCGACGGCGGCGACGCCCATTCCGGCGAGGACGACGACGAGTGACACCACGACGGCACGCGCGTTGCGGGGGGTGTCGATTTTGCGGCCGAGTGCCTGGATCGCGAATCCCGCCCCGAGGCCGACCGCGCACATGAGCGCCGAGAACGCGAGCGGCAGCCCACCGGTGTTCCCGGACATCAGCGACGGCAGCACCGCGTAGGCGGCGGCCGCCGTCCCGAACACCCACGGTGCGAGCGGCGCGATCACGAACAGGAATCGCTTGTGTGCGGCGGACGGGATCGCGAGGTCGCGGGCGAGCGAGACGCGCTCGGCGACCGGCTGGGCCGCGCGGGTCTCCGGGGCCCGCCACAGTGCGACGGCAGCGGCGACGGCGATCGCGCTGTGCACGACGTACGACAGGACGCTCGGCAGTGGCGCCCACTGCGCGAGAACGCCGGCGACGCCCGCGCCGAGGCCGAAGCCGCCGGTCAGACTCATCGCTGCCCGTCGCGCACCGGCACCGTCCGTGACCGTGGGATCCCACGGCGCGGACGACAGTTCCTTCACCCAGCTGCCACCGACGGCCATGCCGAGGCCGAGCGCGATACCGCACAGGGCGCGGCCGACGATGAGCATCGCCGCGGAGTCGGCGCCGAGGGCCAGGAGCGCGGAACCGGCGATCGTCAGGAACGGTGCCGGGAGCAGGATCGGCCGCCGTCCCAGCCGGTCGGAGAGGGGTCCGCCGAGGAGCAGGGCGGGCACGATCCCGACAACGTAGGCGAACAGGAACAGATCGACCGTGACCGGGGAGAAACCGTGGTCGGCGCGGTACATGCCGAGGAGCGGCGTGAATTCGTTGCCGCCCCACGCGACCGCGAACATGGTCGCGGCCACGAGCAGCCAGGCGCGGGGCGACGCGAGGGCCTCCGGCGCCTCCCTCGGGGATTCGCGGACGACGGTCATCGCGCAACTCCTCTCGGGTTGAGGGCGTGGACCTGGCGCATGTGGACGAGTACGGCGGTGTCGTACCCGGCGACGTCACCCGCCTCGACGAGTTCGGTCAGCTGCTCGTGGTCGGCGATGATCCTGGGCAGCTGTCCCGGGTCGCGGGTGATCGAGTGTGCCGTCATGCGGCGCTGACGCTCGCGAATGCTGGAGTAGAACGTCGCGAGCAGCGGGTTCTCGCCGGCCTCGACGATCATCCGATGGAAGTCGGCGTCGGCCGCGCTGAAGGCGGCGACGTCGCCGCGCTCGGCGATCGTCCGCTGCTCCGCGAGGTTCTCGCGCAGGCGGGCGACGAGGAGTTCACGGGCGTGTGGCTGGTCGGCCAGCACCCGGACGCTGTGCGTCTCGACGAGTTGCCGGGCGTCGACGACGTGCTCTGCCTCGCCGTCGGCGACGGGCACGATGAGCGCGCCGCGCTTCGGGTAGAGCCGCATCCAGCCCTCGGCCTCGAGCCGGAGGAACGCTTCGCGCACCGGGGTGCGGCTGAGCCCCATGCGTCCGGCGATCTCGCCCTCGCTGATCAGCTCACCGCCGGGCAGACCGCCCGACAGGATGAGCTCTTTGACCTCGCGATAGGCCTGCTCCGCGGCGGAATACAACATAGACACAAGATGTATTTATACTCCGGAGACGGATTCGGGTCTATGCAGAGACAGCCACTGTGAGCTCTATCTCCACAGGTGCGCCGGACGGCAGGGCGTACACACCGATCGCGCTGCGCACCGGCAGCGCGTCGGGTCCCAGGCATTCGACCAGCACATCCGACGCGCCGTCGGCCACCGCGGACAGTTCGCGGAAGTCCGGGGTACACGCGACGAAGACGCTCATGCGCAGGCACCTGGAGATGGCCGCCGTGCCGCCGACGGCCGCGGCGACGGCGGCGACGGCATTCCTCGCCGCCAACCCGGCCGCCTCCCGGGCCCGCGGGATGTCCAGGTCCCGTCCGACGACACCGGTAACCGTCAGCACACCGTCACGGCGTGGCGTCATCCCGGCGCTGTACGCGATCCCGTCGTGCACGACAGCGGGAACGTAGCGGCCCTGGGGCCGTGGAGCGGTAGCGACGGATTCCTGCTCAGACACCGAGTGCAATTCCTTCCTGGCGGGGGTCGGCGGCGCCGGACAGCAGCCCGCGCGCTGCGTCGAGGGAGATGATCTGCGCGCTTCCACCGGCTGCCCACGGACCATGCAGTGCGACGTCGTGACCCAGACGCCCCAACTCGGTGCGCACCTCTTCCGGAATGCGGGACTCGCACCGCAGTTCCGCCGGGCGACCGACCACATCGGCGTCGCTGCCGGGGAAGACCGTGAAGCGGGGTGCCGCGACGGCCTCCGCCGGGTCGAGCCCGTGATCGAGCAGGTGCGAGATCAGTTGCATGTTCCATTGCACCTGCCCGTCCCCGCCCGGGGTGTTTCCGACGTGCAGGAGATTCCCGGCCGTATCGGTGATCACCCACGCGTTGAGGGTGTGCAGCGGTTTACGCCGCGGCGCCGCGGCGTTGGGATGTCCCGGAATCAGGTAGGCCCCGCGGCCGTATCGGTTGTTCAGCACAACTCCGGTGCCGGGAACGGTCATCTTGGCGCCGAACGTGAAGGCGAGCGAGTGGATGAAACTGACGGCACGGCCGTCGGAGTCCACCGCGACGGTCGAGGTGGTGTCTCCGGCGCTCACACCGAAGGCGCCCGCCGACGCCCGGCGGCCGTCCAGCCGGTCTCTCGCCGCCCCGATCGCGGCCGGCTCGAGCACGGCCTTCCACCCGTCGTTGCCGGCGCCGCAGGTCGCGAACCGGTCCTCGAAGGCCAGACGCGCCGCCCTCGCCATGCGATCGACTGCCGGAGCGGTGAGCCAGGGGGAAAATCCGACGACGCCGTCGTTCAGCGCCGCCTGCTGGAGCACCATCCACCCCGGCGTGGGCAGGGGTGTCTGGTGAACGACTGCACCGGCGTAGTGCCCGGTGATCGCCGACTCCGGTCGCGCGTCGGCGCCTGCCGACCACTCGTCCCCGCCGAACGGCGCCCCACCGGCGCGGAGGGCCTCGACAGCCCGCCGAGCGAACGAGCCGGTGTAGAAACCGTGCACGTCGCGCGCGAGCTCACGAATGGACCGGGCCAGGTCGTGCTGCGGCAGCAGCTCCCCGACCTGCGGCAACCGTCCGCCCGGGAGATACACCGCGCGCAGGCCGGGGTCGGCGGCGATCGCGGTCTGCGCTTCTCTCACGTCGTCACGCGTCTTGGCCGAGCAGGGAAGCCCCTTCTCCGCCGCGCGCACCGCCGGCGCCCACAGATCCGTCAGCGAGCGGGTGGCGCCGCCCGCGTGCAGCGCGCCGAGGGCCGCCGGCGCTCCGGGAACCGCCACCGCCAGCGCCCCGTCGAGGGGAATCGACCGCAGCCCACGTTCTGCGTAGAAGTCCACGTCACCGCCGTCGGGCCCGAACCCGCTGCCCCCGACCGTCCACACCGATCCGTCCGGTTCGCGGACGACGGCGAACGCGTCACCGCCGATCCCGCACTGCCCCGGCAACGTCAGCCAGGTCATCGCGGCCATGGCGAGCGTCGCGTCGATGGCGTTGCCGCCGTCGGCCAGTACTCGGGCACCTACGGTGCTCGCCGCGGGATGACTGGACGAGACCATGCCGTCGGCGGAGAGAGTGGACGGTCGCGGGTTCACTTCATGCACCCCCGGGCGGCCCGCCGGCGCGGGATGGAGCTGGTGTCGTCGGGGTCGATGCCGACGAAGATCTCGCCGTCACGTTCCTCGACCGGGTAGGTCTTGATGGCCACCGTCGCCGGTGGGCACACGGGTTCCCCGGTCTCGAGATCGAACACGCTTCCGTGGCAGGAGCATCCGATGCCGTCGTCGACGAGTTTCCCGGACGAGAGCAGGCAGTCCAGGTGTGTGCAGTAGTTGGACGTGGCGTAGGCCTTCCCGTTCAGGCGGGCCACGGCGAACTCGTGTTCGCCGGCGAAGAAGCGGCGCACGATGCCTTCGGAAACCTGTCCGGAGCGCGCAACGCGAGTGAATTCCATGGTCTTCTCCCTCTGTCGACAGGTAGATCTCAGGCCGAAGGGCTGAGGTAGACGGTCTTTTCGGCTTGGTAGAACTGCATCATCGAGTCCCCGGCCTGTTCCTTGTGGGTCTGCGTACTCGATGCCTTGTATCCGCCGAACGGCGCGTTCATGCTCATGCCGGTGGTGGGCTGGTTGATCTTCACCAGACCCGATTCGGAACGGCCCGCGAACGCGAGCGCCTTGGTCACGTCGTTGGTGACGATTCCCGCGCTGAGCCCGAATTCCGTGTCGTTCGCGAGTGCGACCGCCTCGTCGAAGCCGGACGCCCGCAGGAAGACCAGCAGTGGGCCGAACACTTCTTCCGTGACCACCCGCATGTCCGGGCTGCCGCCGGCGAACACGGTCGGGACGGCGAAATAGCCGGTCCCACTGTCGAGACGTACTCCACCACAGACCAGTTCGGCCCCTTCGTCGCGGCCGATCTGCACGTACTCGAGGAATTTGGCGAGCTGCCCCTCGCTCGCGAGAGCCCCCATGCCCACACCAGGGTCCGCGCCCGGGCCCACGGTGATCCCTTCGGCGAGCTCCACCACGCGGTCCAGCAACCGGTCGTGGATCTCGTCCACGGCGATCACCCGGCTGGTACCCGTGCACGCCTGCCCCGACAACCCGAAGGCGCCCTTGACGATCAGCGCAGCGGCCTTGTCGACGTCGGCGTCGTCGAGAACCACGACGGGGTTCTTGCCGCCCATCTCGAGCTGACTGCGACGAGACGGACCAACCGCCGCGTGAATCGCGCGGCCCACCTGGGTGGAGCCCGTGAACGTCACGGCATCGACGCGCTCGTCCGCCGCGACCGCGGCACCGGCACGACCGGAGCCCTGGACCAGGGCGAGGGCCCCGGCCGGAAGTCCCCCGGCGAGCAGTGCCTCGACCAGCCGCTGTCCCATCAACGGCGTGAGCTCGGACGGTTTGAACACCACGACATTTCCGGCGGCCAGGGCCGGTCCGAGTTTGCGCGACGGAATGTTGAGCGGAAAGTTCCAGGGGGTGATCGCCCCGACGATTCCGACGGGTTCGCGCAGGGTGATGACGAGGCCCTCCCCCGGCGTGGGATACGTGCTGCCCGTGGTGCGCAGCGCCTCGCCCGCGTAGAAGCGCAGGTTCATCGGCGTGCGGCCGACTTCCATGGCCGCCTCTGCCCGGGTCTTGCCCTCCTCCCGGACGAGTTCGCCGACGAGGTCGTCTGCCCGCGCCTCGAGGTGCGCGGCCGCGGCTTCCAGGATCGCCGCGCGGCGTTCCGGGGGCGTCGCGGCCCACTGCGGCGCCGCCTTGGCCACCGCGCTGACGGCGGCATCCACGTCCGCCGCGGTCGAGTCCGGGAACACGCCGATCACGTCGTCGTGGTCGGCAGGATTTCGTCGCTCGAACGTCGCTCCGGTGGACGACGGGACCCACTGCCCGTCAATGAGATTGAGACCCTCGATCATGACACCGTCACCAATTCCTCGTCGTCCTCGTCCATCAGGTCGAACAGGTCGACGTCCTGATCCGCCAACCGGGCCGGCGCGATCGACCGGCCGATCAGTTCTCTGGCTGCGCTGATCTCGTCGCCGCGGTCGAGCGTGAAGGCGCCGCGCACGACACCGCTGTCCAGATAGAAGGCGGTGAACTCGCCGTCGCCGGCGCTGCCGCGGAGAACCAGGTCGGTGTAGCGGGCGGTGCCGGTGAACTGGATGTTCTTGCCGAACTGATCGGACCAGAACCAGTGCGCGGGGTCCACCACCCCGACGCGTCCGAGCATGAGGTTCGCGGTCGCCGCCCCCTGCTTGCTCGCGTTGTCGAAGTGTTCGACGCGAACGTGTCGTCCTGCTGCGTCGGAGAATCGCGCTGCCACGTCGCCGGCGGCGTAGACGTGCGGAACCGATGTCCGCCCCTGTGCGTCCACGAGGATTCCGCCGTCGACGGCAAGTCCGGAGGCCTGCGCGACCTCGACGTTGGGGACGATGCCGATACCCACCACCACGACGTCGGCCTGAAGCACCTCTCCGCCCTCGAGGGCGATGAGCACGCCGTCCGTCCGGGTCGTCACGGTGTCGACCCGGACGCCGCCGCGGACGGTGACTCCGTTGTCCCGCTGCAGCCGAGTGCAGACCTCACCCATCTCGGGTCCGAGAATTCGGGCGAGAGGTAACGCGTCCGCTTCGAGGACGGTCACGTCCGCTCCCAGGGTTCTTGCGGTGGCGGCAATTTCGAGTCCGACGAAGCCCCCGCCGATCAGCACCAGACCGACGCCGGGGCGGAGGTGGGCGGCGAGCCGTTCGGCGTCGTCGATCGTCCGCAGGTAGTGCACCCGTTCGGGTGCCGGACCGTTCACCGGTATCGTGCGCGGCCTGCCGCCGGTCGCGACGAGTACCGCGTCGGCCGCAAGGCTTCGGCCGTCGGACAGTTCGACCGAACCGCCACTCGCGTCGATCCGGGTCACCGTCGTGCCGGTGAGGAGTTCGACGTTCTGCGTGTCTCGCCACGCGTCGGGCAGCAGCATCAGCGACTCGCGATCCTCCTGCCCAGCAAGGAATTCCTTGGACAGCGGTGGGCGCTGATACGGCGCGTGCGGCTCGTCGCCGACGAGGAGGATCCTGCCGTCGAACCCTCGGCGCCGCAGCGTGCGCGCCGCGACGGCAGCGGTCTGGCCGGCGCCGATGGTGACGATGGTGTTCAGCGTCATGGGGTCACTCGCTCTCTCAGTCGACTTCGGCCGGCGAAGTCACGGTCTCGGCGTAATCGGGGCTGCGGGTGAGATCCACGTAGACGACGTCGTCCTCGACCTTCACCGCGTAGGTCGGCTGGCACAGGTCCTGGTCCTCCTCGTAGCCGGTGTCGAGGTCGAACGCCCACTGGTGGCCCGGACAGATGACCCGCCCGTGCAGCAGGGTGCCTTTCGCCAGTGACCGATCCTGATGGATGCACAGGTCACGAAAGGCATAGATCCGGTCGTCGGCCTGGAACAGGGCGACCGCGGTGTCCCCGACCTCGACGCGAAACTTCCGGCGGCGGCCGAGCTCACGCACGGTGACCAGCCGGGTCCAATTCGTCTCCATCGTTCTCTCCTGTCGGGCGGGATGCCTGCGTCCGGAGGGGCCCGATGCGGGCCCCTCCCTTCGCACGGTCAGGCGGTCGCGAGCTCGAGGTCGGTTGCCACGTACGTGTCGTAGAGCCCCTTCGTGTACGAGAAGCGCATCTCGGCCCCCCACTGCACGAGTTGCAGGCAACGCTGCTGCAGCTGCGGGGTATCCGCGTGGTCGAGCACGATCTGGTATCCACGCTCACCGTGCACCACGTCCGACGTGATGTGCAGGTCGAAGAACTCGATTTCGTCCTCGGTGAATCCGTACACCTCGCGCAGAGGGATGATCTGCTTCTTGTAGATGCTCGGTACCTGCGACTCGAGTCCGACGACGAGCGCGGCGGTGGCCACGACGAAGTGCTCACGCTGCGACACCGCGTAGCACCACGACTGCAGTCCGCGGGTGATCGCGTTCATGTTCGACGGGTCCTCGACGCGCTCCTTCGTGGTGCCGCACGCCTCGGCGAACTTGATGAGGAGGTCGGTGTGCCGGATGTCGGCCAGTTCCTCCTCGTACATGTTCTGGAGGGTGAAATCCTTTGCGTTGGTGAAGGTGTCGGGGGTGTTGGAGTAGATGTTCGCGAGGTAGTCGGCGAAGGGTCCGACGTAGTGGTAGTGGTTCTCCGCCCACCGCGCGAAATGGTGCTTCTCGAGCTTGCCCTCGGCCCACGCCTTGCTGAACGACGCGTTCTTCGCCTCGCGGCCCTTGATGGCGTTCTCCAGAGCTGTGCGGAATTCGTCCCTGCCTAGAAGTTCGGTCATGATGTGCCTCGTCTTCCTCGAGTGTGAGAATGGTTGGGGATGCTCCGACTGGAGTGAATTCGACGTTATCGACTCGAGGTCTGCCCGACCACGGTCGAAGTGACTGCGTTGGAATGGTTTCGATGTGCACGTTGTCGGCACATCGTGGAGTTTCAGCTGGGTACCGCGGCGAGGGCTTCGAACTCGGCCAGCATCGCCGCTCCGACTGCCTTGTCCTGCTTGCCGTTTCCTCCGCTGATGCCGATGCCGCCGACGATCTGGCCGTCGAAGACGAGGGGAAATCCGCCGACGAACACCGCAAACTTGCCCGGCAGCATCTGGCTGATGCCGAAGGCTTCGTTCCCGGGCAACGCCGGACCGTCGGGAGCCTCGTTGAACAGATGTGTCGCCCGCTCGTGACCGGCAGCGGTGAACGCTTTGGCGATCGCGATGTCGACGCCGGTGAGGCGCGCTCCGGGCAGCCGATGCAGGGCCAGCACGTTGCCACCGTCGTCGCAGACGCACAGGGTCTGCTTGACGCCGATTTCCTCGGCCTTCGCGCGTCCCGCGGCGAGCAGTGGGAGTGCGTCGTCGAGGGTGATTCGGTGAACCTGATGCATTGTCTTCTCCGTTGCGTTTTCGGGAGGAAGTGATGCACCGATTTCTATCACCGGGATGACCGGAGGAACCATGGTCAAACTATCCGGCAATCTCGGCGAATTCAGGGCATAGTGCATAGGTAATGCAGGCGTGCGCTCCGCCATACTGCACATCCGATACTCCCGAGGAGGGTCCGTAGTGGACGACACCACGACACCGAACGCGGAGGACGAGCGGTTGTCGTTACGCGGCCTGCTGGAAGAGCCCCTGCTCGCGTCGGCCCGGCTGCTGTCCGGCACAGACGCCCTGAGCGGTCCGGTGACGTGGTGCCTGCCGTGGGGTGAGGTGATGAGCCGGCCCGACTCCCTCGCCGAGGTCGCTGTGTACACCCGGCCGGAAACCCTGTCCGCGCACGGACGTGAACTCGAATCCCTGGTGGCACGGGGAGCCGGCGTCCTTCTCGTCGACGGGTCGGCGCCCGCGGACACGGTCTGGCCGACCGGACTCACGGTCGTGGAGCTGGGTTTTCCCGTCGGGTTCACCGCACTCAACCGGCTCCTCGCCGAGCGCGCACTCACCCAGGAAGCGCACGTGATGCGTTATGCCCTCACCGTGCACCAGTCGCTGGCGGGGTTGCTGCACCGTGGAGCGGGCCTGCCGATGCTGATCCGCGAGGTCGCGGCGCTGACCTCGGACGTTGCCGTCGCCCTGGATGTCCGGGGGCGCCTCCTCGCGCACGCCGGTCTCCCGGACGCCGAGGACGCGGGGACCGTCGCCCTCCTGGAGGCTCTCGCGAACGCGCTGCCGCGGCTCGAGGAATCACCACCGGCACGGATGCACAACGTTCATGTGCTCCGCCTGGAGCATCCGGACGGACTGTTCGCGCCCACGACGGCGGTCGCCGGGGCAATGCAACTCGCCGGCCGCTACGAGGGCTGGATCGTGGTCGTCGTGCCCGGGGCGAACCCGCGTCGGCACGACATCGCACAGCACCGGGTGGTCGTCGAACAGGCCGGGACGATCATCGGCACCGAGATGCTCCGGCAGCGGAGCGTGGACGAGGCCGAGGAGCGGGCGCGCGGCGATTTCGTCCAGGCCCTCGTGCACGGCAATTTCGCCAACGACCACGACCTGCGCACCCGGGCGGCGCTGCACGAGATCGATCTGGACCTGCACTACATCGTGTTCGTCGCACCCGGCCTCGTCGACCGGGCGTCGGGACGGCCCGGAGCGAGCATGGTCCGGCTGGCCCGGTACGCCGCCGGCGTCCTCCCACGCCCGGGCGTCCGTTCACACGTCACCGTCATCGGCGACGTGCTCGTGGTGATCCGATCGTTGAGCTCCGTCGACACGCCCGGCGTCGAATCCGAGATCAGCGAGTATGCGCACGCCATGTCGCTCGATCTCGAAACCCGTCTGGGTCAGCGGATTCCGGTGGCCCACGGACGCCCCGCGGCGGGCGCCCGCGATATCGGGGAAAGCTACCGCGAGGCCCGCATCACTCTGGGCATCGCCCAGCGGCTCGGGCTGTCCGGTTCGGTGGCGTACAACGACCTGCGCGGGTTCAGTGTGCTCGCCCGCGCCACCGACACCGACGAGAGCCGACGGCTCATCCGTGACGTCCTCGGGCCCCTTCGAGCGTCGAGTTCGCATGCCGACACCGAGGAGTTGCTGTTCGCCTACCTCGAGGAGGGCGGAAACATCAACGCCGCCGCACGGCGCCTCCGAATCCACCGGAACACGATGATCGCCAAGCTCGATCGCACGTCGCGGCTCATCGGCATGGACATCCGGGAACCCGAGAACCAGTTCACCCTGTGGCTGGCGCTCCGTCTCGATCTGCTCTCCCAGGTGCAGGACACCGTCAACCACGAGATCGTGACCCGCTGACCCTCAGACGGCCACCGGGTCCTCGCCGGCGAACGTCCCGGCCAATCCGGCGAGCACGACGACGGCCGCCACCACGAACAGCAGTCCGTACGGATCGGCCGCCAGGTGCGCGGCCACGCCCACCCAGGCGGCGCCCACCGCGGAGCCACCGAAGCGGATGAGGTTGAACAGTCCCAGACCGGTTCCGACAGCGCCCGCGGGCGATCGGGTCGAACCGGCCGCGGCGGGTGTCTGGACCATGCCGATCCCCACTCCGGCGACGACGAGCACAGCGCCGATCGCGACCGGGTTCCGGACGTCGGCGGACAACGTGATCGCCAGTGCCACTTCACTACTGATCAAGACACCCAGCCCGGACCGCATCACCACTCGGGCGCCGATCCTGTCGACGAGACGCCCGACGACCGGCGCCACGCACGTCATGACGACCGGCAGCACGAAGAGCATCAGCCCCGCCTGTGTGGTCGAACTGCCCGAGCCCGTCAGGTAGAGCGGAAGCGCGAGTAGCAGGGCCCCCAGCGCGAACATCTGAGTGAAGGCGGCGAGCGCGCTACGCAGGAACCGCGATTCGATCACCAGGTCGATGGGCACGAACGGGTTCGCCGCCCGCCGGCAGTGGACCACGAATCCCGCCGTGACGACGACTCCGCCGCCGATGGTCGCGATGCTGACCCAGGCGGGAACCTGCTCCTGCGAGACGGTCGTGAGGCCGAGGATCAGCAGGACGGCGCCGAGCGTGACAGCGAACGCCCCGATCACGTCGAGCCGCATCTTCTTGCCGGGGTATCGCGGGATGTAGCGGAGGGTCGCGGCGAACCCGATCAGCGCGACCGGCACCAGCGGCACGAACGCCCACCGCCAGCCCCACCAGTCGCTGACGATTCCGCCCATGGACGGACCGACGGCCTGACCGATTCCGTTCACCGCCGCCCAGGCGCCGACGGCGCGCGCCCGCCGCGCAGGCCCGAACAGCCACGCGATCAGTCCCATGACCGCCGGCGCGAACGCGGCCGCGGCGATCCCGCCGAGCGACCGCCAGATCACGAGCACGGGCAGGGACGGCGCGAGGGCCGCGCCGAGCGAACAGACCGCCGTCCCCAGGAGGGCGGCGCAGTACACGCGCCTGCGACCGAACCGGTCCCCGATCCACCCGGCCAGCGGCATCGTCGCCGCGAAGGTGAGGAGGAATCCGACGACGACGAAGATGCCGCTGCCGAGGCCGGCGTCGAAGTCCGTGAGGATCGCGTTCAACGGGACGTTGACGATGTTGTTGCTGACGGTGCCGACGAACGTTCCGGCGAGCAGCGCCGCCAGCGCGAGCGACGTGCCGGGTCCGCGTTCGTCACCCGCGGTTGCACTCTGAGCCTGACCGACCGCCGTGTTCATAGAGTCCACTTTCATCCGAGAGTTCGCGTTCCGGCGATGCCAGTTCGCACCGGAAACCCTTGCCGCACCCGCCCGTCAAACTTTGGTTAGGCAAGCCTAATTATGAACACAAGATTCCGTGAAATGGCTTCTGCCGAGCATTCCTTTACTTGCGCGTGACAACAAGCAATCCCGGCGAAAAATGCCGGGCACAATGCACAAATACGCTGGTTATCGATGTGCACTCTGGACGTTGACCCTGGAAAACGCCCCGCGCAGTATCACTGCACTGTGACTAGTGCCACTAGTCTGTACCTATTTCGAAGGGGCGCACTGTGGATGTAAGTCTCACCGCCGCACATTGGGTGTATCTCGGAGGAATCATTGTCATCCTCGCGACGATGCTCATGCGGAAGAACATCGTCGTCCCCGCCGTCATCGGCACCTTCCTGACCGCGTTCGTGTTCTCCGACAGCCTCGTCACCGGTCTCGCGTCGATCTTCAATGCGAGCCTCGTCGCCGCCCGCGAGCTGTTCAACATCTTCCTGATCATCTCGTTGGTGACGGCGATGCTCGGCGCCCTCCGGCAGATGGGGGCCGACCGGCTGATGGTCGCCCCGTTCCGGCGCGTCATGCGCGGCGGCACCAGCAGCTTCATCGTCCTGGCCGTCGTCACCTACACGATCTCGCTGTTCTTCTGGCCGACCCCCGCGGTTCCGTTGATCGGAGCGGTCCTCATCCCCGTCGCCATCCGCGCCGGCCTTCCCCCGATGGCGGTCGGCATGGCGATCGCCATTTGCGGGCAGGGTATGGCGCTGTCCTCGGACTACATCATCAAGGTGGCGCCGGGCCTGTCGGCGAAGTCGGCGGGCGTCGATCCGGACGTTGTCGCGGACCGCGCCCTGGTGATGTCCCTGATCGTCGGCATCACCGCCCTGCTCATCGCCTACTTCACACAGCGCAGGCACATGCGCCGACCCGCACCGGAACTACTCTCCGACTGGGAGTCACGTGCGGAGAGCGACTTCGGCAAGCCCGTCGACGCTCCCGACAGCGGTGCGACCCCCACCGGCGGCGGCGCGATCGCTCGCGTACCCGCCGAAGCGGCGACGAGTGCGGCGCCCCCGACGTCGACGGCTGTTCTCGCCGAACCCGTCACGGCCTCCGCGCGGCAAGTCATCGACGACCCGTTCAAGAGCATCCGTGCCGCAAAGACTTTCGCAGTCCTCGTCCCCACCGCCTATTTGGCTTTCATCGTCTACCTCATGGTCGGCAAGTTCACCGACCTGGTGCCCGACCTCAAGGGCGGCGACGCCGCGGCGATGGTCGGCGGCATCGCCGCGCTCATCCTGTTCGCCGCTGCCGCGACCAACGACAAGAAGGGTTTCCTCGAGACGACGTCCGAGCATCTGATCGACGGCCTGGTCTTCGCATTCAAGGCCATGGGCATCGTGATCCCGATCGCCGGATTCTTCTTCATCGGCAACGGCGACTTCTCCGCCGCCATTCTCGGGCTTCCCGCGGATGCGACCGGTCCGACGCTGCTGTTCGACCTGGTGAACGCCGCGCAGTCCCACCTGCCGCAGAACGCGTTCGTGACGTCGTTCGGGATTCTCGCCATCGGGATGATCGCGGGCCTCGAGGGCTCCGGATTCACCGGGCTGCCGCTCACCGGTTCACTCGCGGGTGCGCTCGGGCCTGCTGTCGGGATGGACCCCGCAACCCTGGCGGCGATCGGTCAGATGGGGAACATCTGGTCCGGCGGTGGAACGCTGGTCGCCTGGTCGTCGTTGATCGCGGTGGCCGGCTTCGCCCGGGTTCCCGTCCTCGAACTCGCCAGGAAGTGTTTCGTGCCCGTGGTGTCCGGTCTGGTGCTCTCCACCGCGGTGTCCGTACTGATCTTCTGACAGCTCGACGGCCTCGGTGGGCATTTCCCACCGAGGTCACGCGCGCAGTCGATCCGCATTCTCGAGGATGGCGGCACGCAGCGCCTGCTCCGGTTCGCTGAGAACACTCCGGCGGGCCTCCAGCACGAATTCGACGTCGACGGCATCCACCCACTCGTCCCGCGACCGTATCCGCACCGGCACCAGTCCCGCGGGCGGCAGCGTCTCGGCATGGAACACGACGCCGAGCCCCGCGAGACAGGCGGCCCGCAACCCGTTCAAACTGTCGGTCACACAGGCCACCCGCGCACCGCGCCCGGATTTCTCCAGGACGTCGAGCGCCGCTTCCCTCGTGATCGACGGCGGCGGATACGTCACCAAGGGCACCGGCCCCTCTGCATCCGGAACGAAGTCTGGGGCCGAGAAGAACGCCAACCGGTCGGTCCACACCAGTTCGCCGTGCCGGTCCCCTCGGCGACGCTTCCCGAAGACCAGGTCCAGCCGGCCTTCGTGCAGTTGTCGGAACAACACTTCGCTCAACGCCACCGTCAGTTCGAGATCCACGAGCGGATGGCTGCGGCGGAACTCGCCCAGAATCCGGGGAAGCTCGTGCAGAACCAGATCTTCGGACGCCCCGAACCGGACCCGTCCGCGCACGCCGGATTGCGTGAAGTAACGCTCGGCGTCCGAGTGCCGCTCGAGTATCGACGTCGCGAAACCCACCATCACGGAGCCGTCCGCGGTCAGCTCGACCGAGTGTGTGTCCCGCAGAAACAGGCGGCGCCCGGCAGCCAGTTCCAGTTTCCCCACGTGCTGACTGACGGTGGATTGCCGCAGGTTCAGGCGCCGGGCCGCGGCGGTGAAGCTCCGGGTGCGCGCGACTGCGAGGAAGCTTCGCAGATGGACCGGATCGAACATCACCCATTGTTATCACGATTCGGCATTACAGTAAACGCGCCTATCGCCTTTCGGAATATGCGCGTGTTGCTTACGGTCGAACCATGCTGACGAAGATCCCGCTGCTCGGAAGACTCGATCCCTTCATTCTCGGCATCCTGATCACCGTCGGGATCGCCAGCCTGGTCCCCGCGGACGGCACGGCCCTGACCGCGTTCACCTGGGCCACGAAGGTAGCCGTCGGACTTCTGTTCTTCCTCTACGGCGCCCGACTGTCCACCCAGGAGGCGCTGCACGGCCTGCGTCACTGGCGTCTGCACGTCACCATCCTCGCGGCGACGTTCGTCATCTTCCCGCTACTCGGAATGGCTGCGCGCGTGCTGGTCCCGACGATCCTGACCCAGCCGCTGTACCTGGGTCTCCTCTACGTCTGCCTGCTGCCGTCGACGGTCCAGTCGTCGATCGCCTTCGTGTCGATCGCCCGAGGCAACGTGCCCGGCGCGATCGTCAGCGCCTCGTTCTCCAACATCCTCGGCATCTTCGTCACCCCACTCCTCGTGGCATTGCTGATGACGAGCGAGGGGGCAGGCTTCGACGCGTCCTCCGCGATCGGCATCCTCGTCATGCTCCTGCTCCCGTTCATCGCCGGCCAGGCAGTGCGGCGGTGGATCGGTCCCTGGGTGAAGAAGCACGGCGCACCGCTCAAGCTCGTCGACCGGGGATCGATCCTGCTGGTCGTCTACGTCGCATTCAGTGAGGGAATGAATGAGGGCATCTGGGGCACGCTGTCCGTCGGCCGGCTCCTCGCGTTGCTCGCGGTGTGCGCGGTGCTTCTCGCGATCGTCCTGTCCGTCACCTGGTTCGGGTCGAAGCGACTCGGTTTCGACCGGGCCGATCAGATCACGATCACGTTCTGTGGGTCGAAGAAGAGCCTCGCCACCGGTCTTCCGATGGCCACCGTCCTGTTCGCCAGCCAGCCGATCGGCTTGATCGTGCTGCCGCTCATGCTGTTCCATCAACTGCAACTGCTGGTGTGCGCGTGGATGGCGGGCCGGCTGGCCCGACGCGCCGCCACCGAGGAGACGGAACTCGCGACCAGCTCGAGCTAGCCGGGAATCAGTCGGCCAGCACGGCCTTCAGGAAGGTCTTGGTCCGCTCGTTCTTCGGCGCAGTGAAGATCGTTGCCGGGTCGCCTTCCTCCACGATCCGCCCGGCGTCGAACATCATCACCCGGTTCGACACGTCCCGCGCGAACTGCATCTCGTGCGTGACGATCAGCATCGTGATGTCCGTGGTGCGCGCGACGTTCCTCAGCACGTCGAGGACGTCCGCCACCAACTCCGGATCCAGCGCCGACGTGACCTCGTCGAGCAGCAGAATGTCGGGATCCATGGCCAGCGCCCTCGCGATCGCGACCCGTTGCTGCTGGCCGCCGGACAGTTGCGTCGGGTGCGCGGTCTCCTTGTCCGAAAGACCGACCGTCTCGAGTAACTCGCGTGCCCGCTGCACGGCCGCGGCCTTGTCCATCCCGAGCACATGGATCGGCGCCTCGGTGATGTTCTCGATGACGTTCATGTTGGGGAACAGGTTGAACTGCTGGAAGACCATGCCGATCCGGCGTCGTATCCGGCGCACGTACTTCTCCGACGCCGGCACGAGTTTGCTTCCCTTCTCCTCGTGCGTCAGAGGTGTCCCGTCCACCCAGATGACGCCGTCGTTCACCTTCTCGAGGGTCATGAGCAGTCGCAGGATCGTCGTCTTGCCCGAACCGCTCGGACCGATCAGGGTCACCCGGTCGCCGCGCGCGACCTGGAAGTCCAGGTGGTCGAGCACTACGTGGTCGCCGAACTGCTTCACGACGTCGTCGAATCGGATCATCGGGGTTGCTGTGCTCGCGTCATCGGGCAAGACGTCTCTCCAATCGCCGTATGAGCAGGGACGTCGGATAGCTGGCGACCAGGAAGATCACACCCGCCAGCGTCAATGGTTCAAGGTATTGGAAATGCCGGGCGCCGAACTGCTGCGCGGCCGTCACCATCTCCACCACCGTGATGGCGAACAGGAACGGGGTGTCCTTGAACATCGACACGGCATAGTTGCCCAGCGCCGGGACGACGCGGCGGATGGCCTGCGGCAGGATGATCGCCCGCCACGTCCGAGTGGGCGCGATGGACAACGCCCGCGCCGCCTCCCACTGGCCGACGGGCACCGCTTCGATACCCGCCCGGTACACCTCGGCCATGTACGTCGAATAGTGGATTCCGAGTACGACGACACCGATCTGCAGCGGCGACAGTCCGGTGAACGTGTAGTACACGAACAGCAGTTGCACGACGAGCGGGGTCAGCCGGATGAACTCGCTGACCGCGCGGACCGGGACACTCACCCACCGCGGTGCGGCCTGCCGGATCAACGCGATGACGAGTCCCAGAATGACCGAGATCAGGAACCCGAGAACGGTCGCGATCAGGGTGATCTTGAAACCGTCGAGCAGCACGGGCAGTGCCTCGAATGCGCGATCCCAACTCCACTGGACGCTCATTGCTTCGCCGCCTCCAGTCCCCGCGGATCGGAGGGCGCGAGGCTGAAGATCTCACGCAGGGACGGCCCCGTGCCGAGGCGGTTCTTCGCCCGCACCTCCAGTGCGTTCATCACCAGTGTCAGCACGTAGCCGATGACGAAGTAGATGACGAGCCCGACGCCGAACGCGAAGAGGGTGTTTCCGGTCGTCTGCCGGAGTTGGTCGATTTCGAAGGTCAAGTCCTGCAGCAGGATATAGCTCGCGAGGGCCGTGCCCTTGAGGAGCTGGATCAGAAGGTTCGTCAGCGGAGGAATCATCTCGGCCCAGGCCTGGGGGAAGACCACCCGGCGTAACCGCTGCCAGTGACTGAAGTCCAGTGCCGTGGCCGCTTCCCACTGCGATTGCGGCACCGAGTTGATCGCGCCGCGCACCACCTCGGCACCGTAGGCGCCGTAGTTCAGCCCCAGCGCAAGGATCCCGCAGAGCACCGGGTCGATGAGGTAGCCGAACAGCGGAACCACGTAGAACAGCCAGAAGAGCTGCACCAACAGCGAAGTTCCCCGGAAGAATTCGATGAACGCGCGAGCCGATCCCCTGATCACGATGCTGTGCGCACGGGCGGCCAACCCGAGCGCGAGCGCGAGTACGAACGCGAGGAGGGCGCCGCCTGCCGTCAGCTGGAGTGTGACGACGATGCCTTCCTGGATGCTCGGCCACGCATCCAGCAGGGCGTCGATATTCCCCTTCACAGGCAGTAGACCTCTACGACGATCAGCCGGCGCCGCCGCAGAGTTTGGCGGTCGTCAGGTTCGGATCGGGCAGTTCCTCCGCGGTGAATCCGAACGGTCCGACGATGGAAAGGTACTTGTCCTTGTCGGAGGTGATCTTGGCCAGTTCGGCGTTGTAGGCGTCCCGCAACTCGGTGTCTTCCTTGCGGAAGACCGTGCCGCCGGCACCGACCTGGGGTACCCCGTCGATCTCGGCGACGAAGGAATTCGTCACTTCCACCGGGGCCTGCGGGTTGTTCTGCGCCAGCCAGTTCAGTGAGATCCCGGTGAGCGCAAAGACATCCGCTCGCCCGTTGGCGACGGCGTCCATTCCGTCTTGCGGCGACGCCACCTGCATCGCATCGATCCCGAGTTGCTGCGCGTAGTCCGATTCGATCGCCCCGGTCATCGCGGCCATCCGCACCCCACTCTGCTGCACCGACTGCATATCGGTGAGCTTCGCGGGATTGCCCTTCGGCACCATCAGTGCGGTCGTGTAGTTGAACTCCGGCTCACTGAACGCTGCCTGCTCGCACCGCTGCGGGAGGATCGACATTCCGGCGCTGACGACGTCGAAGCGGCGGGCCTGCAGTCCGGGAATGAGCGCTCCGAAGTCGGTGCTCACGCCCTCGACGTTGTCGATGCCCAGGTTCTTGAAGATCTCGCGGTGCAGGGCCACGGTGGCGCCGGTCAACTGACCATCCTGCTCGAAGCTGTACGGCGCCTCGCCGGCGAAGCCGACGGTGACCGTTCCGCTGTCCTGCAGTTGCTGGAGGAGCGATCCGCCACTGGTCGTGTCGGTTTTCGTGCACCCCGCCAGGGAGCCGGCGGCCACCATCATGCCTGCGAAGGCGACAGCCGCTCTGACCGCCGGACGTTGTTTCGACATCGTGCTCGTCACCACAGATTCCCTTCGTCACCTCGGGTGATCCGGGAGGACGCGCACCGCACGGCACGATCCCAACGGATCTGCCCGGGCCACGTTACGCAGGCGAAGGATCTGCCATAGGGGAACCGGGGGGACGTTACCGCAGCGTTATCAAAGTCGCGGTCGGCGAAGTCTCCGGGAATGCCGAAAGCCCCCCAACAAAG
>NZ_CP150489.1:0-577919 GCF_041228765.1 Rhodococcus wratislaviensis
GCGCTTCGCGCCGGAAGACGGGGGCGGGTCGCTTCGCTCCCCGCCAGGGAGCGCTGCGCGGCTCGTAGTGGGCCGATTCCCGTTGCCGTCGATCGAGTCGCTTCGCTCCTCTGAGTTTCCGGAATTAGGTTACTCAACTGCGTTTTTAATCGTCCCGTTCGATCCGCCCCCACACCCAAACGAGGCTGGGGAGGCAAGAAGGTCCGCCCGACCCGCCGCCCACTCGCACCGCTCCATGTCATACCCACAGCCTACCACCTCACACCCACGCACTCCGAAACAATCCAAAATATCGAAACACCCAACCATGTTGATTAGCAACATATTACGAATCTCACAACCTAATGTTTGTGCACAAAACACGTACATACTTATTTCCCAAATGATTACCCAAACACGTTTCGAATCAACAACTTTCAAAACTAGCTCGATACCGGACGAAACAAACACCCCGCGCGCCCGCTGACACCCCGGCGCCGGCACTCCCCGGCACGTCGTCGGCGCCGGCACTCCCCGGCACGTCGTCGGCGCCCCCACATCACAAACCGGGGACATGTCATCACACCAGGTCACAGCACTATTACGGCCCTCACGCGGCACACGGCCCCCACCCCGGAAGTCGGATGCGGGCCGTACACGGAGAGAGGCGAACTAGGCCGCGGCGTCCAGCCAGGGCCGATCGTCGCGGCCCTCGACATAGACCCCGCCGGGCGGACCATCGAGCAGTGTAAGCATCAGCTCACGGGCCGCCGGAGAGGCACCGGCGAGCATCTCGTCCCGGTGCTCGGTCCAGTCGTCCCAGTCCCAGCCCGCACCGGCATCGATGCAGCTCTCCACGGCCTCGACAGGCTCACCGTCCACGAACACCCACACACTGGTCGGCCCGTCGGGATCGCGGACGATCACCGCCTCCACCGTCACGCCTGCACCGCCTTCGTCACGGTGTAGCCGAGCGAGTCCGCGAGCAGGTGCAGATCATCCGCCGTGGGCAAGGCCACCTGGTCCATCCGGTGGGCGGCTCGCCCAGCGACCCCCAAAACGGGCATCGCACCACCCCCGACGGGCGACGCTCCCCACCACCGAGCCTGAACACCCAGCCCGCCCCATCAGCCGGCCTCCAAATTCGCCGGCGCCCCACCCGCCACAGAGCAACATGGCCCGCCGAGACCCCGACCCAGCAGGTACTCGACATTCGAACCAGATAACCTACGAGATGTGCAACCTACAAACAACCGGCTGCGATTCGTTTTAGTCGGTACACGAAATGCAAGGCCTGCAATTCAGCACCCATACGTACGACTATGGGCAGATAACTGGGACGACTACGGCTTCAAGACCACGTACTCCGCAACTCTGATGCTCAGCGCATCTGACGAACTGACACTGGGGAATGTGAAGATTCTTCAACGGGATCAGGAGTCAGGTCGTCCGGAGCTGTCGCCATCCTTCTCAGAGCTGGATTCAAACTTCTGTTCACTCGGGCAGAACATTGAATACTACGAGAGCCTGATGCGGCTTCCCGAAACGCTGAGACTGAATTACTTGATCGCTCTTCAGGATGCGGCATACGACCCGGCGATTGAGAAGAAATTCAGTGATGGTGACAGAAATCCGGGTTGGAACACGTCTTTGCTTCGTTTCGGTGAGGCTGTCAACAACCTCACCGCAGGTCGACAACTGCTTCGAGGCAGTGCTCTGCCAACTGATCGATTGTCCTTTGAGTTCGAATGGCGCAGAGACGGATTTACGAGTCCGATGCCGTTCGAGTTCGATGACTCGCAAGAGTTGCCGGGCAGGTGCCATGTCTTGATCGGCTACAACGGGGTTGGCAAAACGACTTTGCTCGCCGATCTTGCGCTCGCAGCGAGTAGAGGACGCGCCCAATCAAACTCCGAACAGCGTGACTCTACGATTTCGGGAAGCGACACCACCTTCGGCGCGGTCGTAGCCATCTCTTACAGCGCGTTCGATACCTTTCGAACTCCAGAGAGCATCCGCGGTATCAGGAATACGGTCGATTCAGATGCCGCGTCGAACGTCGCTTTTGGATACGTGTACTGCGGTCTGCGTCGCCAAACAACCGTTGCGAATGACGCGTTCGAGCTGAAGTCGATCGATGAGGTCCAGTCCGAGTTCGTTGGTGCGCTGAACGAAATTGGGCGTCTAGACACACGCATACACTTGATTTCTGCATTTGAAGCTCTCGCCCGTGAACCATCCTTTGGACAGGCCGGTGTCGACCTGACGCAACTAGGAAGCGGGATGGGTAGAGCCGACGCGATCATCGCATTCAATCAACTCAGCACTGGACACAAGATCGTCCTGAACATCGTCACCCAGCTCGCCACCCATCTTCGTACCCGATCACTGGTCCTCATCGATGAGCCAGAGACACATCTACACCCACCGCTAGTTGCAGCACTGCTCCGCTCAATCCAGGTACTACTCGCAGCGTCCAACTCATTCGCCATCATTGCGACACACAGTCCCGTAGTAGTCCAGGAAATGCCGTCGCAATGTGTACATATCCTCGAACGGGATGAAAGTGGCGTGACCCTTCGACAACCCGAAATCGAAACATTCGCCGAAAATATCGGTGCAATCACCAGACATGTCTTCTCACTCGACAGCAGCGCGACTGACTATCAAGGCATCCTACGGGCCCTCTCATCGGAGCATACTACGGAAGAGATCAACGAGATGTTCGAAAACGGACTCAGCGTGCAGGGCAGAGCGCTCGTCGCGAACTATCGTGAGCTGCTGTGATCAGGGCTATTCAGCCGGTGGCCGACGATATCGCAAACTATCGGCACGTCGCCAATGAGCGGAAACGCGAAGGAAGATTGCGGCCGGATGCCCTCGCCCCGAAGGTTCTTGAACTTTATGAAACCTACTTGGTTCGCGTCATGGACAAGGACGGTCCGGTAGCCGATCCCAGCATTTCAGATTTTGATCAGGACGAACTGGAGGCCACCGCCTACTTTCTCAAACTCGCTCATTTTAAGATTCTGCGGACAGCCATTCTAAATGCGGTTTACAGGAGCAAGTGCCCATACTGCTACCAGTTCAAGGCGACTGAGATTGATCACTACCTGCCGAAATCCAAATTTGGCGAGTACGCCGTCTACGCACCGAACCTAGTGCCCATCTGCAGGACTTGCAACGGCAAAAAGCTGAGTCGATACATGCGCCTGGGTGGCGGTCGCCGATTTCTCCATCCATACTTCGATACTTTGCCAACAAGCCCGGCCCGGTACCTGACGGCGACACTTTCGGTCAGCTCCTCTGTGACGATTACCTTCGAGCTCGTTCAGCCTCCCTCGATGTCCGACGAAATCTGGGAGGTTCTGCGCAACCAGTTCGCCGATCTTGAACTGGGCATTCGGTACGTAGAAGAAGCGGTCGAGACAATGACGTCGATGCTCGGCTCACTCCATAGCCACTTCGATCGCGGCGGCGCAGCAGAGGTCACCAAACAACTACAGATCGAACGGCAATCAAAGGAGGACATGTACGGCGCCAACCACTGGTGGCCGGTCACTCTAGAGACGCTCGCCAAATCGCAGGCATTCTGCAACGGCGGTTTCAAGGCCCTTGAGTCGCAGAAGTTTCCCGGGTTGTAACATCGCGGACAGGCACGGTCAAGAGCGCGCGCGTCTGTTCGATACCGAACGCGAATCGTAGTTGTCCAGTCATGGACCACTGATCATGCCAACGTCCTTCCCGCGTCAGGGATCGTGCCCGCCACCTTCGACCTACTTGCCTCCGGGAGAGTTGCTGTAGACACCGGCCAGGGCCTTGCGAGCAGCGTGAGTGCGCTGCTCGGTCCGATCTCCGAGTACAGCGGCGCGGCCGCACGCTCGGAACTCGGTCACGCCGGGTCGTGTTCACCATCCCCGCGGGAATCGGTGCGGCATGCCACGACGGCTGGCGGTCCTGGGAATGTACCCGTGGCCGTGTCGCTCACTGTGGGTGCTCACCACCGCCGATTTCGACCGCCTCATCGAACGCCATAGACCTGCCGCTGGTGTCGGCGCAGGATGCCTCAGACGGCCTCGAATGCCCATCAGGGCGTGCTGAAGACCGAGGTGCTGCCCGCCTCATGTGAGACGTGTAGACATAGGAGCGGGTTTCACCATGTCGGTGCGACGTCCACCCCACCGCCCGCGCCGAAGGTCGTCATCGGTGCCGTGGCACCGATCGTCCAGCCCGTCCCCGACTGCACGCGGAAATCGAGACTCTGTGCACGGGCTCGATAAGCCTTGAAGTCTTCGGGCGATCGCCCCGTGTGCGACACCGAAAGGACCGCATCAAATGCGCGCCCGATCGCATCCGCCACTTCCCCTTCATCGTCAACCGCGGAGAAGGTGAAACCCACTTGGAATGTATCCATCGTGACGTGGACCAGCAGCCGGCGCAGTGTCCGATCAGTGAGTGCCGACCAAAGGTCCACCGGATCAACGTACCGTTGACGAAGAAAAACATCTGCGTGCCAGAGGATTCCGGGCGCACTGGACAGATCGGCCGGAATTGTCGTGATCCACGGCCGACGGCTTATCTGAACCACCAGGGCCCCATAGTCTCGGTCTACGTGCTCGCTCAGCAGGCGGAGGGCGGATTCATGCTTACCGGCGATCCAACCCTGTGTGACGACGTCCTTATGGTTCCCGGGATTCGGACGCCAACGGTGGGTGTACGAATCGACCGCCACAAAGGCGCCGTGCTCGAGGTCCCGGAGAATCTGCTCGACGCGCACCAAGTCATCAGGATGCGGTCTGCGCAGGTAGCCGAGTCGGCCGCGGATCTGCTCGAGTTCATGTTGCCGACCATTCCATGCGCGTCGCGTCGGCAAAGCGTACGACATCACATCCCAGTGTTCATCGATGACTTCGACGAGCTGCTCATAGTGAAGTTGCGCCAGAGGGTTCGCGTCGTCGGGGACATCGAGCGTGCGGCGCTCCTCCACTGCAGTCACGAGATCCGGGTCCAGCACTGACGTCCAGGATGCGCCGAGCTTAGCGCGCAACTCAAGATAGAGGAGCTCGCGCAGCCACGTTTCCAGCTGCCACCATCGCCCGAACACCGCGACTGACGCCGACGGGGTTTGCCCGCCGACGGCCGCCCGAAGGGCACTGGCCGACTCCGCATCGAGCCAATGCTCGCGGTCCGCATTATGTGCCGACTCGGCCGGTAGTTCGTCGTGATGGTCATCGACCTCTAACGGTGCACGGTCTCCAGGGGCCCCCTCAGTCTCCGGGTCGAGCACGTCGCCGGGCACCGGGCCGCTCGGCCGCGGTGGATCAGGTTTCTGCGCCTCGGCGTATAGCGCTGTCCACTCATCCCGCCGCATGGGCGGCGCATCCGGTCCCGCTAGGTCAGTCAGAAGATCCACCAGGGCGAGAAGCTGCTCCTCGAACCGGGCGGGCGTTCCCTCGCGAAACCACGACGCCACCGCATACGGCGAGATTTTCGGACCCTTGTAGCCCCGCCTCGGCAGGCTCTTCGCAAGCGCCGTGTTCGTCGTCTTCGCCTGGGAGTGTCGATTTCGCGCCTTTTCGCGCAGACCGCACAGGGCCTCCCTCAGCCCGACGCGTCCATCCATTGTCACGCGCCCGGCTCCCATCCTGGACCTCCACGTTGCCTCAACGTTGCGGCAACAAAGAATTTTCCTGACACCATAAACGGCCGCCGAACTGCGACAACAACCGGCCACCAACTTTCCGGAACTCCGTCGGCATTCGGCCTCGGGGGCGTCGTGGCGTTGATTGACATCAACGCCAACCCACGAGGGAGCCACCCGATGACCGATGTACTCGCCCACCTCACGAAGACCTACCCACTGCTGTTCACGATCCTCGTCGCCGGGTGTGTGAGCGCGGTGGTGATCGCAATCATCGTGCTGCTCATCACCGCCGTATTCGGGCCGACACCCGGGCCGGGCCACAACGCACTACGAGTCCTCGAACTCCTCGCTCGTGCCCTCTCAGGCCTGCGGGGCAAGGAATGACATCACCGCCTAGCCTCGCGCGCGGCTTGCCCTATTCATCGGTGCCGGAGATCCGGAACGCTGAGTCCCATCCGAAGAAGTCCCGATAAAACTGCTCCTCGGGGCTCCGAGGTATCTGCTCCTCCGGGGTAGCCGGGGCCGCTCCCAGCAATCCGTTCGCACGTGGTGCCGCTGCGGGCGGTGTGCACAATATGAGGCGGGAGAATGCGTCGATGTACTCGAGGCCAGCCGTCAGTAATCCAATGGCGGTGGTCGCCATATCGCTTACCGGGCGGGACGGCGCGAGCAGGGCGTTGGGTGGTGTCGACATCCACACGCCGAGGCGGTCCACGTGGTCCTGGTCGAGTTCGAGTTTGTCGATCTCAGACAGGTCGATCGCGACGGTGCTCGCGCCGCCGTAGCTGCGTGTCAGGTACGCGCCGGTCGGGAGTACAGATTCATGGATCCGGTTACGCAGTGTGGCGCAGGTGAATGCATATGGCTGCAGCGCGCGCACGGCATCGAGCGCGGGATGGTCAGGGTAGTTCGGTTCGATGTAATCGTCGATCAGCTTCTTCGAGTGCAACGATCGCGCACCGTTGCGGAGGTTGTCGCCCGGATCGAGCAGGCGCCTGAAGAGGCGCCCGTAGGTGTCGAATGCCGCCGTGAGGTAGAGCAACTCCCGGTCGAACGCCTCACTGACGTGCTCGACGGTATCCACCGTAGGTGCGCCTTGTCCGTTGGTCCGAGACAAAGCGGCCAGCACTTCGTCGACAGCTCGGGCCGCACGGCGCAGTCGTGTGAACACCGAATGGACCTCCGATACCACCGCGGCGTCACCCTGCAGGCGAGCGGTCAGCTGGACCAGGCTCAGGCAAGGCAGGTAGCTGTCGATGCCGTAGTGATAGAGGTCGGCCACCGACGGCGCCCTCTCGATCTCCGTTCCCATGCCCTCGCGAGTGTGTTTCACGATCAGGTTGCCGGTCATCCGTAGGTAGTGCCCGAAGATCGCATGCAGCTCCTCCGGGCGAATCATCGCTACTAGGTCGTTGTCGGCGACGTCCGAGCGCCCGACCGTCGATGCTGTCGAGACGAGGGCGTCGATGCCGAGCCGCAGGGCGGTCGATGCCAAGGCTGCGGTCCGCCACCGTTCGTCTTGGGTGAGTCCCCCGACGGTGGACTCGTTCTCGTCAAGAAGTGCATACACGTCGAAGAAGCCGCACCGGCGGCTGGCGACGGCTTCGCCGCCCTTCGTCGTTCTCACCCAGAACTCGAGAGAATCAGCGATCCTCCCCGAGGACTCGCGGTCCGTGTACCCGATTGTGTGCAGCTCGTCGGTCTCAAGGGCGGCCATCCACCGCGCCGCGACGTCGGCGTCATCTCCGCGATGCACCAGCAACAGTGGGGTGACCTCGGGTCGACGAAGGATCTGCACAGCTTCTATGAAACTGTCCGGATCCGCACCGAGCGTCCGCAGATCCACGCCCACACGTATCGGTCTCGTCGCCGGAGTGATCGGGAATAGCGGATCGTGGTCCTTACCAGCAGTCCGGACATAGCGAATGAACTTCGAGCGTGGGGTCCCTGAGGGAATATCCAGTTCGGTATCGCCACCGGGAAAAGTCATTGCTGAATGATGACACCGAGTACGGCCTACATAGGAAACATCGTGTCGGGTGAACCGAACATGATGGCTGAGGCGTCAGCTGCGCCGAGCTCTGGGTGCTTGGCTGACCGGGTCGTGCCCCTCCTTGAGGCTGTTGTCGAGGGGAGTCGGCACGGGATGCACCACAACCCGGCGGGGAGACGATCTCCGCGCTCTCCAGCGGCCCTCGCAGATTCTTCGACGACCGAGGTGACGATCAACGCCTCCCTCCCCGCCGCGTTCAACACCGTGGTCGGCACGGTTGCGGTGTTCGCGGCCGGACAGCCGCGGCAGATACGGTGGCGCTCCGAGCGTCTCCTTTACGGTGTCTTCCGCCTGCGCCCCTGGACCTGAGCATTCACCTTGTCGCGCCATTCCGAATATTCGCGCACCCAGTCGAGGACTGCATTCGGCTGTTGCACATCGATCCATTCCCTTACTCGCCTCGTAAGTCGGTTTCGGTCCTCGAACCCCTTAGGCCCCAGAAAGAGCCAGGCCGTCTTCGGGTAGTCCCTGAACTTGTCAACCAGGCGATCTCCTATTGACTTGGCCAATGAGTCAACGGACTCACTGGCACATCGTGCCTCCACGAACGTCGGTCTGTACCCACCATGCACGACTCGATTCCGCATGCCGGCGACATCATCGAACCAAGAACTTAGAATTCCAGTGTCCAGCGCCCAGTTCCCCCCTAACCGAGGCGCATACTCGTTCTTCAGGCGAGGAGTTATGTCGAGGGAAAAGATCGTCGCGGCGTCGGCGTCGCTGACGCCTCCCTCCCAGAGCACCATCCCCAGCAGGCCGTCAAGAATGACCTCACAGGCGATCGCAAGCTGGACGATCGCACCACCGAAATTACCCTTCACTGAGAGCTCGTAATGCGCGTCGACGCGGCGCTCTAGGAACGACATGACGGGATCGCCCAGTCGAAGGCGGGAGAGTTGCGCAGCGACCAGTTCGAAGTCCACGTTGCCTATGTGCTCAGCGAGGGCACCAAACCGTATGTTGTCTGACAGGTGCATGGTCCCGTCGGGAGTAACCTTGTCGTCGTCGACACGACGCCTGAACGTCGCGATCAAGGGGAAGAGCTGCGCATACGTCAGTTCCTCAGTCGGCGTCTTGGCAGCGACTCGATACGCGCGGTGAAACTCGAACAGTGCGTCGAGGCATCGTGTCAGGGGATCTGGCTTGGTCGCAGTGGCGATCAGGTCGTCCGTGGATGCTACGAACGTCACCGCTTCAACGATGGTCCTATGCCGCTGGAGGTCAACCTCTTTCACTGCCTCCGAGGGTGCCAGTGCCACGTTCCGATCCTCTGGTGGATGGATGCGATTAAAGGCTTTCAAAAGGTGCCTGACATCAGCTCCGAACGGCGACTCTGATTCATCGTCAACTTGCCAGAAGCGCAAGGAGACGAAGTTGCGGCCGACGCCATCGGAGGGAACCGGCGCACGGAAGCTGGCCGTGGGGGCGAAGTGGATATCGTCGAGAAGTGGCTCAAGCTCCTGTGTCTCAAAGGTCCAAACGGTTTGGTCCGGAATAGGTATGCCGTCCGGAAGGATCATCACAAAGCCCTTCACGTAGGGCGGCTGGAGTTCTTCCCCTTCATCGGGACTGGTTGTCATCCGTCATAGATATCATCACGGATCGCGATTGGCACCCATCTTCCGAGATAGTCCAAGAGCAATAATGTTGCGGGGACCGCATACCCGGGGAATCGTCACTGTCAATTCCCCCAAATCCTCGGCGAATTGTGTAGCTAAATAGCGTCGGACCGCCGACCCGACCTCGCGGCGCCGGTGGTCGCCGCGCAGGCGTCGTCCGCTCACCGACAGCTTCAACTGCGCGAAAGTCAGATGCACGGCAATCGTCGTCAACGTCACCGCTCGTATGGTCGCCGCAACGCCGACTTCCGGAAAGCATCCGGCCACTGTGGGGATTGAGCCTGCAAGCACCCGAGCACCTCCTGCACGACCCGCGGTGGGAATTAGATGCAACTCAAATGGGCGACGCCGAAGCAGGCAACGAGAATGTAAATCGAGCGGTTTAACGCTACTGGTTTCTAATATGAGAGTACAACTCGATACCGCAAATGCGGCATCACCGGCGTTACGACATCACAGCGACGGACCGAACGTGATTCCGAATCATATTTAGTCTATTAGATGACCCGACCGCCGCGTCCATAAACTCGCGCGGCGTACGTGTATCAAGGTCTGAAATCGAACTAGACACAATATTGTCCAGAAGTGGGCCTTCTTCCTTCTCAGCAAGCATCCGAAGGAAGTGGGGTGCGCTGCGCATCCCGTTCAACGCAGGGTGATACTGGGAACTTGATCCGTTAAGGTGAGACAGGAACTCCGCCATGGGATTTCTGTCCTCTCGTAAGTTGTAGCCGAGACCGCTTTCAACGGTCCGCGGTAGCCGTGGCAGCCCGCTCTCAAGGCGGCGGATACGGACATGCCCGTTGATTAGACTCCATTTGGAACATATGTCGGCCCAGTCGTAGTCGACGATTCCCATTGCCCCAATCTTACTATCGAGAATCGCGAGATCATTATCAATATTTTTAGCCGCAATTTTCAAGTCCGTGCGCAGTAGGAATAGATATTCGTGATCGGTGCTCCGCTCAGGAACGTATCCATGCCCACTCGTCGTTCCAAGTCGAACCATATTTCTCGACTTTGCGAACTCGATCAGCGGCCCGGTCGCACCCTCGTATTCCACAAAGATCCGTTGCGCGACCATGCGTAGACCGCTTATGCGATCGTCAGTGCAGTACTCCTCGACGGAGGCTACGAGGTCAGACCACGCGTTCTTCGACAGTGCCGCGACATCATGCTCTGAGCCTCTGCTCTGCACCTCGTTGGTAACGGTTCCCAGAATAATTAGGGCGATGGGTGCACCGAAGCAGAATCCGACGCCGGACGTGAGAAAGTTGAGTCCAAATCCATGGTTATCCCACTTTCCTTGCGCGTCCCACAGGAACCCCCACACCGTCAGACCTACACCAGTCACAAAAAGCGTCACGAGGATCACAAGAACGAACTTGGGCATCCGTCGGAATGTCGCACCGAAATTCACCTGGACAGTATGTCATCCGAGGTCGATAGCGCCGCAGACGGTCACGCAGATTGGTCTTGACCTTTCGTGCGGACCTCGTGCGGACCCGGAGCGGTTTCGGATTGCGTATTCGACCATGAACCGGCGTTCGATAACTGGTGTGGCCGAGGGATCCATAGCCTGGCCGAGAGGTTACCGACCGCAACCCGAGGACCGACATCTGCGCCCGGCCCCTGCAGGTTGCGCACGACTTGTCCGCCGAACTGAGGCTGCCTGCCCCCGAATACGAACGTGGCGGCGCGGACACGCCTTCGCCGTCTAGGATTCGGCGATGTCGGTTCTCGGCTGTTCATTCTGTTTCGGCGCTGCCGGCACCCATTCCCGCAGTTGTTGAACCACCGTGCCGTAGAACGCGTCGGTCGATGACGTCACGCTGGTGATGAAGCTCGCCGCGGTGCCCGACCGCCGGCCGCCCATCGGGAAGGTTTGTTCGAGGGAGAAGGAGACGATGTCGCCGGAGCGCCCATTGGTCAGTACCTTCGGGTCCGCCCGCACCGTGTCGAGGTGCTCGCAGGCTTCGTTGCCGCGCTCGGAGAACACCGCTTCGACCTGAACGTCGCCGGGTGCGTCCTTGAGCTGCTTGAGTAGCCATGACAGCCGACGACCGGAGGTTCCCTCGTTCGGTGCCTCCACGGTGGTGCGGCAGCGGATCTTGTTGGTCCGCACATCCGCGATCACCACCAGATCACCGGCGGTCTCCGGGATCCGCAGCACCGCTTCGAACACCCCGTCGGTCGCCAACCTCTCGGCTACCGCCGCATTGCGGGCGGCCGGGTCGCTACCGTGGCGGCGGGGCAGGATGTGTTTGACGGTGACACCGAGTTCGGCGGTCAACCGCAGCGCGAGATGACGGGAGAGGGACACCCAGGTGTCGGCCACGGCGGCGGCCTTCTGGTCGCCGGCGCGCAGGGTACCGGCGGTGACCGCGTCGCGGACGGTCACCCAGTGCCGGCCCATGTCGACGAACTCCGCCGCCCCGGAGCGGGGGTGGTCGAGGTAGCGCAGGAATTCGGCCAGGATCCAGGCCTGCAGGTCGTCGTCGATACCGCCGTGCGAGAGCAACATCCGTGCCTCGTGCGCCACCTCCGCCCACGACAGATGGCGCAGCGCGACCTTGGCGAGCTTGCGGCGGTCGACCTCCACCGGCAACTCCCCGGCACTGGCGGGGACGTCGTTCGACAGGCTGACCACCACGTCGTACTTCTTCTTCCGCGCCACATCCAAATAGTTTTCGAGCTGCTCCTTCTTGAGCTTGCCGTTGCCGGTCTTGACCTCGAGCAGGCCGGTCCACACCCTGGCGCCGCGGGAGACCTTCAGCACCGCGTCGGGGATCACCTTGCTCTCACCCCGCTCGTACGCCACCTCGACATAACCTTCGAAGACACCGACCGGTGCCCCTATCCGGGCGCACACCGCCCGTGCGAAGGGGCGCACCGCCTGCATGGTGGCGATCAGCGCGGAGGTAGCGCGCCGCTCCTGTTCCTCACCGGTCCCGACACCGATGACCGAGAACAACCGCGCCGGCTGCCAGGTGTCCTGTTCGGCGAGGGTGAATTCGACCGGCTTCGACTTCTTCACCGCTCGCTTGGCGGTGCGGACACCCCGGGTCCTCGGCTTCGCCGGTGTCGCCGGTGCGGTGGGTGTGGCGGGCAGTTCGGGCACCAGATGCGGGGCGTCACCGGCGGACCCGTGCGACGGCGCGGCGGGTTCGACACTGCCGGAGGAGGTATCGGGGGCACCTGTGGGTTCGAGATCCGGCTCGTTGTCGATGTCGACACCGAAATCCGTGGCCAAACCTGCCAGCCCGGACTCCCAGCCCTGCCCGACCGCCCGGATCTTCCACTCCCCGTTGCGGCGGTACACCTCGCCGAACACGAACGCCGACTCGGTCGTGGCATCGGCGGTGACGTACTCCGCCAACGTGTACCCGGCCCCGTCGACGACACGCAGAGCGAGCTTTCCGAGATCACCGAACCTGGCCTCGCCCACACTGCCGACCAGGGCCACCGTGTGCACGTCCTCCGGCACGGCGGACAGGTCGATCGCGATCCGCGCCTGCGCACCTTCCTCGGTGCCGCTCGTACCCAGGAACCGGATCGACCCATCTGTCGACTCGGGCTGGTTGTAGAACACGAAATCCTCGTCGGAGCGGACCTTCCCCTCCGCGTTCAACAACAGCGCGGAGGCATCGACCTCGACCTCCGACTCGGTCCACCCCAGCACCACATCGATCTGCTCCACCTCAGCGGGCAGCGACACGTTCTGTCCCTTGGACAGCATCGGAAACTCCACCAGAACCACCCTCGTTCGACCCGAAACCGCACCAACCTGCGCGGCCGGACAAGAGCCGAAGCCTGGCTACCGACGTCCGTCGCATCAACTGCGCATACTAATCGGTTCGTTTCACCCTCGGACACCCTCTGGCAAACATCGTGTCACCGTGGAACCGCACGGCGTCCACGGGTCGACTCTCCCGAGCCAACCAGTGTCATCCACGTGAATGACACTGCAGACCAGAATAAGTGAGCACTGAACACTTCGAGGAGCGGCCCAGTTCGAAGAAGTATTCAGGTCACGGGACCCGTATATATCCCTTGTCGATACTGTCCTGGATATTGGCGACGCATTCCTCGCGAGTCTGCCCGGACTTCACCATGCACGTTTCGAGGAACGACTCGTCCTCCGTCGGGTACGGACGCGTGGTCTCGACAGGTGCGAGTTGTCCGCACTGCGGGTCATTCGGAACCGAGTACTGCCGACCGTCGGAGCCGCTGTACACACCAACTAACGGGTGCCCATCGCAGAACATGAACGTCTTCACCACTTCAGCCGGCGGAGCGAACGTTTCCTCAGGGATGAGTTGCTCGCACTGCGGATCGTCCGGGACCGAGTACTGCCGACCGTCGGAGCCGCTGTACACACCAACCAGCGGGTGCCCATCGCAGAACATGAACGTCTTCACCACTTCGATTGGTTGCGCGGGAGCGACCTGATCCACGATCGGTTCAGAAGGCGGAGGTAATTCGGTTGTCGCGCTGATTTTTTCGGTAGTTGTGGTCGCCACCGGTGTGGGCGTGAGGCTGGACAGCGGTGGCGGCGCGGCCTCTTCCGATGCACAACCCGCTACCATCGCAAGGGCGGCGGCAGCTAGGGCTACTGCCAGAATGTTCCTACGCATTGTTTCTCCGGTCGGTGGGTGAGGTGGGTCCGCGGCGACAACCGAGGCGACGACAGCCTTCAACTAGCTGATACGCGCGGGTAACACGCGTGCTAGCTGCCGAAGTTGAGGCCGTCGAGACTGCCGGTCGACGGCGGAGGCACCGGCGCCCGATCGATCGGCGGTGGCGGTATCTTTCGGTCCTCCTGCAGCGCTCGCGGCCTGGTCGCCGAGGTCCACTGGGTGCCGTCCCACCAACCGCAGCTGCTGGGTGCCCTCGGGGTCGGTCCACCGGAGGAGGAGTCGGTGTCGTCATGCCGGAATCAACGCCAGGCACTGGGGGCAGTACGCCGTGATCGAGGCTTTCATGTACGCGTCGGCGGTCACCTGGTTGTCGAAGATGTTCTTGCCTGCTCCCAGGATCATCGACAGTTCCACCATCTTGTCGAACTTCTGGATATCGGGGAGCGTGGTGCTTGCCAGGGCGCTGCAGTTTTGTCGCGCGAGTGGGGTCAACAGAGGTACTTGGCCTGCCGTCGGGAAGATTTCACCGTCGCGAAGCTTCTGGACGAAGAGGTCGTCACCGGTCAACTTCTTCGTTGTCGTGGGTGCGGCGGTAGTCGTCGTGGGAGTCGACGCCGGCGCTGCGGAACCGTCGGATCCGCACGCGGACAGGGATATCACGCCGAGGATGCTGGCCACGGCAACTGCATACTTCACCGGCAAATCAAACCAGAGGAACCGGTGCAGCGGTATAGGTCGCGTGAATGTATCGGCGGGGTACCACCCGAGGCGCCGACAACTGCGCGACTGAATCCGCCGGTCTTCGGAGGGCGAAACCCCTCCGGGACAAGAGCAACGCCACAGGCTGGCCTGCAGCGTGCGCTCCCCGACCGCCACACCCTTTACATTTTCGAATCCGCGGGCGCGCCGGCCCAGGCCGCCGAGTGGGATCGTTCGGCGGCAGTCCCGGCTTTCCAGCGAGCTACCGGTCATCGTCGGTACGGCAGGCTAATCTCGCTCGTTATGGCGGCACTCGGTGATCTGTTGGAACAGTTGGATACTGATCCCGTTCGGCGTGGCAGTCAGTTCGAGCGCATCTGCCACTGGTTCCTGAGGCACGATCCGGTCTACGCGCGCGAGCTGCGACATGTGTGGCTGTGGAAGGACTGGCCTCAGCGCTGGGGCGCTGATGCGGGCATCGACCTCGTCGCCGAGGATCGCCTCGGGCGCCTGTGGGCGATCCAGGCCAAGGCCTACAACCCGGCCGTCTCGATCACCAAACGGGACGTGGACACCTTCCTGGCCGAGTCTGGGCGGCCCGAGTTCGCCTTCCGACTGCTGATCGCGACGACCAACCTGATCGGGCGCACCGCCAAACGGACGCTGGAAGCGCAGGAGAAGCAGGCGAGTGTCCTTCTCCGCGGTGACCTCGAGGTCGCCGCGGTCGACTGGCCCCGATCTCCGGCCGATCTGCGGCCGCCGAGACTGGTACCAAACCGTCCGCGCCCGCATCAGCGCGAGGCCATCGACAAGGTGATCAAGGGTTTCGACGAGTACGACCGCGGCCAATTGATCATGGCCTGCGGCACGGGAAAGACCCTGACCGCACTGTTCATCAATGAGGAGCTCGCCGCCGAACGCACGCTGGTGCTGCTGCCCTCGTTGTCGCTGTTGGCTCAGACGCTGCGGGAGTGGACCTCCCACACCGCGCAGGCGTTCGACTTCCTGCCAGTGTGTTCCGATGAGACGGTCGCCGACCCGGATGCCGCGGTCGCGAACACGAGTGACCTGGGTTTCCCGGTCACGACCGCCCCGGAAGAGATCGCGACATTTCTGCGGCGACGGTCCGGTCCGCGGGTGGTGTTCGCCACCTACCAGTCATCTCCCCAGATCGCCGACGCGTTCCGGTTGGGGCGGGTGCCCGCCTTCGATCTGGTCATCGCCGACGAGGCGCATCGCTGCGCTGGCCGCGTCTCCTCCGGTTTCGGCACCATCCTCGACGCGGAGTCGATCAAGGCGGACCGTCGACTGTTCATGACCGCCACCCCGCGCTATTTCACCGGCCGGGTCGTGCGGCAAGCGAAGGACGCCGACTTCGAGGTCGCCTCGATGGACGACGAGGAGGTGTTCGGGCCGGTATTTCACCGGCTCGGATTCGCGGAGGCGATCGAACGTAAACTGCTGACCGACTACCAGGTGGCCGTCGTCGCAGTCGATGACGCCACCTACCGGGACTGGGCCCAGCGCGGCCGGTTCGTCACTACCGATGGCGCCGAGGTGACCGACGCCCGCACGCTCGCCGGACAGATCGGTCTCGCCCAGGCGATGCGCCGCTACGACCTGCACCGCACGATCACCTTCCACTCACGGGTCAAGCGCGCCCACGAGTTCGCCCGGTCCCTCCCCGAGGTGATCTCCTGGATGCCCGCCGACCAGCAACCCTTGGGTCAGGTGTGGTCGGACTACGCCTCCGGCGAGATGCCCGCCGGGCAGCGTCATGCGCTCCTGCACCACCTCGGCCGGCTCGACCACGGCCAAAGGGGACTGCTCGCCAACGCGCGGTGTCTCGCCGAAGGCGTCGATGTCCCCACCCTCGACAGCGTGGCCTTCATCGACCCGCGCCGCTCCGAGGTCGACATCGTGCAGGCCGTCGGCCGCGCCATCAGGCTCGCCGCCGACAAGACCATCGGCACCATCGTCATTCCGGTCTTCGTCGACACCGACGAAGACCCGGCGGTCGCCCTCGACAACTCGGTATTCAAACCGGTGTGGGACGTGATCAAGGCGCTCCGGTCACACGACAGCCAACTCGGCGAGCACCTCGACGGACTCAGGCGACAGCTCGGCCGGCAGGGCGAACAGCCACGACTGCCCACCAAAATTCATCTCGACCTGCCCGAACAGGTCGGCGCCGATTTCGCCCGCGCTTTCGACGTGCGCCTGGTCGAGCAGACCACCGCACCGTGGGAGTTCTGGTTCGGGCTCCTGGAACAGTTCGTCGGGGATCACGGACATTCTCGTGTCCCGAACTCGTACATCATTGATGGCTACCGGCTCGGCCCGTGGGTCACCAAGCAGCGCAGCAAACGGACGGATGGCACCCTCGACCTCGATCGGGTACACCGGCTCGAGGAATTGGCCGGCTGGAGCTGGGACCCTAAAGCCGACCAATGGGAGGACGGCTTCCGCCGGCTCCTGGAGTACGTCGACCGCCATGGTGATGCCAAGGTCCCGGTGTCCTGCAGGGTTGAGGGTTACCCACTTGGGAATTGGGTCAATATTCAACGCACGGGGCGCAGCACAGGCGTCCTCGAGGCTGATCGGGAACGTCGGCTCCAGGCGGTGACCGGGTGGACGTGGAGTGCTCGGACCGACGAATGGGAGGACGGCTTCCAACGCCTCCTCGACTACCTCGACGTCCACGGCAACGCCCGCGTCCCGGCGTCCTACACCGTCGAGGGCTACCGGCTGGGTGTGTTCGTCAACAACCAACGCCACTTCTACGCCAAAGGAACCCTTCGGACCGATCGTCAGGAACGATTCGAGGCCCTGACCGGCTGGACGTGGTCTCCCCGGGTCGACCAATGGGAGGACGGCCTCGCCCGCCTCCTCGACTACGTCGACACCCACGGCAACGCCCGCGTCCCGGCGTCCTACGCCATCGAGGGGTACCGCCTTGGCGCGTGGGTAAGTCAGCTTCGCGGTAAGCGCGCCGACGGGGTCCTCGACGCCGATCGTCAGCGGCAACTCGAGGCCCTGACCGGCTGGACCTGGGATCACAAGGCCGACCACTGGGAGGAGAGCTTCCAACGCCTCCTCGAGTACGTCGAGCGCCACGGAGACGCCCGCGTCCCGACGTCTCACACGACTGACGGATTCCGGCTTGGTGGGTGGGTCGGTACGCAGCGCACGAACCGCGCCAAAGGCACCCTCGAACCCGACCGGGAACAGCGACTCCAGGAACTGACCGGCTGGACCTGGGACCACAGGGCCGACCGATGGGAAGAAGGCTTCAAGCGTCTTCTCGAGTACGTCGAGCAGCACGGTGACGCCCGGGTGCCGGCGCGATACGTGACCGAGGTCGAGGGCTACCGGCTCGGGGTGTGGGTGAATTCGCAACGCACGTACCGTGCGAAAGGGGCCCTCGAGTCCGACCGTGAACGCAGACTCGAGGCGGTGACCGGCTGGACCTGGGACGCTCAGGCAGACCTCTGGGAGGAAGGGTTCCGCCGACTCCTCGACTACGTCGAAACCCACGGTGACGCCCGCGTCCCGCACTCCTACACGGTCGGGGGCTACCAGCTCAGCGCGTGGATCGGCACCCAACGCACAAACCGGACCAAGGGTGCCCTGGACGGCGACCGCGAACGCCGCCTCCAGGAACTGACCGGCTGGACCTGGGACCACAGGGCCGACCGATGGGAGGAAGGGTTCCGCCGACTCCTCGACTACGTCGAAACCCACGGCGATGCCCGCGTACTTCAGTCCTACGTCGTCGATGGTTACCGGCTCGGTTCGTGGGTCACGACGCAACGCCTCAACCGCGCGAAAGGTGCCCTGGACGCCGACCGCGAACGCCGCCTCCAGGAACTGACCGGCTGGACCTGGGACGGCCGGATCGACAACTGGGAAGAGTATTTCCGCCGGCTCCTCGACTACGTCGAACGCCACGGTAACGCCCTCGTCCCCTACGCCTACCGGGCCGCTGGTTACCAGCTCGGTGCCTGGGTCGCCACGCAACGCGCGAGCCATGCCAAAGGCACCCTCGACACCGCCCGCGAACGCCGACTCCAGGCCGTGACCGGATGGACCTGGGGCGCCCGGAACGACCAATGGGAGGAAGGATTCCGCCGCCTCCTCGACTACGTCGAAAACCACGGTGACCCTCGCGTCCCCCAGTCCTATGTGATCGAGGACTATCGACTCGGTTCTTGGGTCCGCAAACAACGCGCCGCATATACCCGAGGAACCCTTCTGACCGACCGGCAACGTCGTCTCGAAGAGTTGACCGGCTGGAAATGGCCGCGATTGCCGTCGACCACCAGCCGTGGGCCGGACCCTCACCCTGCGCCAGTGCCCTAGACCCAGTTGCGACGAGCTCATGAGGCCAGGGCATCCCGAGGCGAAGCAGGATGGTCCGATGTTGGTCGTAGCGCGGATGCCCCGTCGACGGCTCCTCACCCACACGAGCACCGCGTTCGGCACGGTCGCAACGACCGAGCGGCGCCGGCACGGCTCGGGAGCTCACCTGCTACTCCTTCGGGCTCCGAGCCACTAACGAAAGGAACCTTCCGTATGTCAAGCGTGCGTCCGGAGCCGGGGCGGTCACTCGGCGATCTTCATCCCGTTGTCGCGTGTGAGTGGCATGTCAGCAAGAACGCTCCGCTGACAGCATTCGATCTCAAACCGGCGAGCGCGAAGACGGTGTGGTGGCAATGCAAGAACGGACACGAGTGGCAGACGAAGCCGCAGAACCGCCTTCGCGGGGAGCGATGCCCGGAATGCGCGAAAACTTTGAGGGCCGTGAAGCGGTCGACCCCGAAACCTGGGCGTTCCCTTGCCGACCTGTATCCGAACATCGCCGCCGACTGGGACACGGAGAAGAACGGTGCCGTCACCGCTCATGACGTGAATCCCGGAAGCAAGACCAACCGGTGGTGGATCTGCGCCGTGTGCAGTTGGGGGTGGTCGACGGACCCCGATCACCGCACGCGTTCCAACCGAGGGTGCCCGCAGTGCGGGCGTGCCCTGATCAGCAAGTCCAAATCGACCCCGAAACCTGGTGAATCACTGGGCGATAAGAATCCGACGTTGGCTGCGGAATGGCACCCCGACCGCAACGGTGAGCTGACAGCGTTCGACGTCAAACCGCGCAGCAGCAGGAAAGTGTGGTGGAAATGTGCCCACGGGCACGAATGGAACGCCCAGGTTGCTCCCCGGTCCGTCGGGGTCGGGTGCCCGAAATGCTCAACGGTGGGCGCATCCGAGCGTGAAATCCGACTCGCGCACGAACTGGCCGCAGCCGGGTTCGGCGTCGACCACGACCATCCCCCTATCCCCGTGGCGGGTCGGCGACCGGTACGAGCGGATATCGCGATCCCCGACCTCCGTCTTACCATCGAATACGACGGGGCGCACTACCACCGGACAGGGCAGCAGGCCGACCTCAAGCAAACCCAGGCTCTGATCGGTGCCGGATGGGCTGTCCTTCGCGTCCGAGAGCTACCGCTCGACTCCCTCGGCGGCATGGAGGTGTTCGTCTCGGCGAGCTGCCCGATCAAACAGTTGGCAGACACCGTCCTGATCGGAGCAGCGAAATACGGCTACAAGGTCGACCACCACGACCACTACGTGGCGTCCGACAACTGCTGGGCCACAGAAGCAGCCGACCTCGCCGTCTACAAGAACCGCAGCAAGAGCATCGTCAACTCGCTGCCCGACATCGCCTCAGAATGGCACCCCACGCGCAACGGATCGACGACGCCCGACCAAGTCCACCCAGGAAGCTCAACAAAGTTTTGGTGGGAATGCCGAACATGCGGGCGGGAGTGGCAAGCAGCCCCGGTCACGCGCGCCGCTGGGCATGGATGCTCGGCCTGCGGTCACCGCCGCGGAGGCGCCACGCTCGCGACACCACGCGCAGGGGAATCGTTCGCCGACCTGCACCCAGAGGCTGCCGACGAATGGCACCCCACGCGAAATCATCCACTCGAGCCGTCGCACGTGAAACCGTTCAGCGGCAAGAAGGTGTGGTGGCGATGCACCACCTGTGTTCACGACTGGGAAGCGGTAGTCAGCACCCGCAGCAACAACCACGGATGCCCGAAGTGCGCCGCCAAGGAAGGCGGAATTCGTTCAGCCAGACCGCAAGACGGACAATCACTCGCCGACCGATACCCCGATGTTGCCGCGCAATGGCATCCGACCATGAACAACAGCCTCACCGCAATGGATGCCAAGCCCTTCAGCATGAAGAAGGTGTGGTGGCAGTGCCACGATGGCCACGAGTGGGAAGCACCTATTGCCGGCCGGAGCAGAGGAGAAGGCTGCCCGACGTGCGCCAACGTCACTCGCGGGAAGAAGCGCTCAACACCGAAGGACGGGGAATCCGTCGCCGACCTTTTCCCTGAGATCGCCGCCCAGTGGCACCCCGACCGAAACGATGCCCTCACCCCACAGAAACTCAAGCCCGGTAGCAGTGTGAAGATCTGGTGGATCTGCCCGGAATGCAGCAACGAGTGGTCGGCGACGCCGAAAGCGCGATGCCTCAACGGTCAAGGCTGCCCACCCTGCGGACATATGCGTGCAGGACTCGCACGTGCGCTTCCCAAACCAGGCCAGTCACTCGCAGACCTGTATCCGACGATCGCAGCCGAATGGCACCCCCACCTCAACGCCGACCTCCGACCAGATGCAGTCAAACCCGGGAGCAGCAAGAAGGTTTGGTGGAGATGCCAACTCGCTCACGAGTGGGATGCCATTCCGAAATCCAGAACAGGGTTGGGTTCCGGATGCCCGACATGCTCTCGACTCCGTCGCCGATAGGAGCTACCGGAAAGGCGTGGGAGACTTCGTGAGCTTCTCCGCCACCTCGGCATACCCAAACGAGTACAGCGCACCCTTGGCCGCCAAGTAGTTCTCCTGCTGGTTCGGGCCGGGGCCGACACGAACACCGACAACCGCGTCGGCCGGCACCGACCAGGTGGCATACGGGATGAGCTGCGCGCCGCGGTTTCGATACGATGCGCCCTGGCGGTATCCGAGGTGGATGACTCGCCATTCGGCTTCCTCCTCGAAGCCTTGATGCTTGAGTTGGGTGGCGGACGCGGATAGTTCCCGAACGCACTGATTGAGCATCCCAGAGGTTGTTTCGGGCGCATGCGTGGAGGAGAGCCGCCAGTTCAGCCAGTCATTCACGTTGTCGGTCACCACCGACGACGTCGGGAGGCTGTCGCTGTATGAGACCTCCCTCACCTGTGTTTCGGGGGTCTCCGGAATCTTGTCCCTGTCGATGCCGATGATGAAACCGTCGAGTCCTCCGCAGTAGCCCCGCCACTGACTGAGTGCGTCCGGGTTCTTCGAAAACGATGTGATGTAGCAGTGGATGTGGTGCTCGTAGGTGCGGTTTTCGACCTGTTCGATCGTCTCGCAGAGCGCGCGGAGGAACTTCGCTTTGGCGGGAGCATTGGCGATCTCGTGGCGCTCGTGGGGCTGGTAGTCGATCGCGTCCAGCTCGGCGGCACGTTTGAGGAGTACCTCGTTCTTGATGATCTCGAGGCCGTGGATGAGTTCGCGGCTGTCGTTGAGGTACTGGACCGCGGTTGCCCGGAAGGATGGCTGGCAGCTCTGCGGCCCGACCACACTCGGATCTCGCTGCTCGGGGTTGCTCCCGAGGATTCCGAGCAGTCCGGCTGCGTCGGTGTAGTGCCACATCGTGCTGGTCTCCGCCAACGGCCCTCCCGCGTTCGAGTCGAGGCCAGTCAGCGTATGCGTCGGCGCCAGGGAGGATCTTCGGGGGTTGGAAACTTCGGTGTCTGGTTGAGCGGGACCGGAGGTTCGGTATGCGAGTGACCACAGGATCGAGCGGACCACGGTAATACTCACTCGATAGTGAAGAAAATCCCTGACCAGAGCGCCGGAGAGGCGACACACAGCACTATGCTTGACCTCTTGACTTGACCTACTTGACCGAGGATCATGGTGGCATGAGCACACCACTGAAAAAGGTCGTCGACGACCAGCTCACCGCCAGCGGAATGGCCGCAGACCAGCTCGACGACGTCGACGCCAAATACGTCGCCGCCGGCGTCAAGAACGTGCTCTCGAACCTCAAGGCCCGTCGCGCCTGGGAGAACCACCTCGGCGCGATCTTGACCCACAAGCAGGCCGTCGACGCCACCGGCTGGACGAAGCAGGCCCTCAGCCAAGCCGTCAGGGAGTCTCGGGTGCTGCGCCTCGAGGCCGCCGACGGGACGATCGGCTACTGGTCGGGCGGATTGACCGACACCGCGCCGCACGTCCCGATCCGGGGTATCAAAGACGTCCTGAAGGTGTGGGCGTCCGCCGACGTCCAGTCCTGGACCATCGCCTCGTGGCTGTCGAGCCCACAACCCGAACTCGACGATCGCACCCCGAGGCAGGCCCTTCTCGACGGCGACACCGCCGATGTCGTGACGCTCGCCCGGCAGGCCGCCGAACGGCTGGCTTCGTGAGCGTATCCCGCGCGACACCACACCTCGCCGTCTCACCGTCCCCGGACACACTCCGGGGACGGTTCCCTGTGCACGCGGTGCCCGCCGGCACGACGACGTACCGCACACACGGGGCCAAGTTCGCCCCGTGGTGGTTCGGCACCAGCCTCGGGGGCCGCTTCGACCTCCCCGGCCCCTGCTACACCGCCGAATCCGAACTGATCACCCTCCTCGAGACCTGGTGCGGCATCGCGATCATCCCGAGCCCGGAGATCGCACACCGCGTCATCTCCGCGGTAGCAGTCACCCGAGACCTGTACCTCGCCGACGCAACCTCGAACGCCGCAATCGGATTCGGCATGACATCCGAGATCTCGACCACTACCGACTACGCCCTCACCCAGCAATGGGCGCACGCGTTCCGCGCAGCCGGGTTCGACGGAATCCGCTACTGGGCGCGGCACGAAATGACCCACGTGCACGCCTGCTACGCCCTGTTCGCACCCAATGGGGACCAGACCAGCACAGTGGCGATCCCCACAGACTTCACCGTGCTCGGCACCGACGCGTTGCCCGATCGCACCGACCTCTGGGATGCGCTGTACGAGACGGCCGGCATCGAAGTCCTTCACATCCCCGGCAGCATCTGAAGCCAGGCCACCCCGAGACACCGATGGGCGCCGGTTCGTCTTCCCCTTTCCGAAGTGGTCGATGGGGTGCCGCCTCGTCGCGACGACCCAAAAGCCCCTTCCCAATGTGGGAAAGGTGTTTCCTCCGGTTGTCTAACGCTTCACATCTCTGAGGATTCGGCGGGACGTGTCATTTCCGCAGGTCAGCGGCAGTCGATGTGGAAGGACAGGTAGACGCGTGCCGGGCCGGCCGGTGCGTTCCAGCCCCGTGGGGCATCAGCGGTGGCCGCGATATCGACCTCGTCTGGCTGGGACCAGTCAATCGACTGTGCGATGTCGAGGTACTTGTTGGTGGCGTCGACGTCGGTTCGGGCGAGGCCTTGGTCGACGTTCTCGATGGCGAGTATCTGAGAGCCGCTGCTGGCGTGAATCTTCCATCCGTGCGGGGCGGTGATGTCGATTGCGAGTGCGTCTCCGCTTCCGTAGCAGCGAGCGTCGAGTTGGTCGGGGCGTGGCGTGGTGATTTCGGTGTCCGAGTGGTCCTGTCCCCAGCCGATGATGATGCTGCCCAGATCGGTGCTGGCATCGGTGACGATCACTGCGCTGGTCGAGGCTGAGACCGCCGCGGCCATGCGGCCCTCGTCGCTTCCGCAGGCGGTCAGCGCGGTGGTGGCGCCGACGGCAACAGCGACAGCGGCAGCTGTCCGGCGGGGCCGCCTGTGGGACAGGGTCATCGGTTCGTGGTTCCTTTCGGTGATCGGTGGCCATGCCGCCCGGTGGGCGGGGTTATGTGAAGACGTCGACGAACCAGCGGCCATCGGTCTTCTGGGTAGTGACAGTCTGGGTGCCGCGGTCCACCGGTTGTCCGGGCTTCATCAGGGAGAGGTCGACCAGGTAGACCCCGTCGGACAGCTTGATCGTGCGGATGCAGTAGTTGGTGCCGACCGGCACAGCGTCGATGAACTTTTGCAACTCGGGTGCGGGCTGCACCGATGAAGTAGGCGTCGCAAGCGCTCGCGCGGCTTCCCCGTTGCGCTGGCTGTAATAGGCATGGTTGAACGCTGCGATGACGCCCGCACCGCTCTTCTGGTCACCGCGATCGGCGCGGCATTCGCCGTCCCCCGTGGCCTCCGGTTCCTCGACCCTTTCAGGTTCGGGCAGGTTGAGAGTGGGCAGTCCGTTCTCGTCGGTCGGGGCGGCCGCCGTCATCGCCGCCTGAGCCGGATCGGGGTTGTCCTCGCGCATCTCGTTCGCCACCACCACGGCCGCAACGATGGCGGCGGCCATGCCCATTACGGCTGCGGTCTTCACGTATGGGCGGCGACCCCCGGAAGGGCCACGCGTTCTCCGGGCTGCTGCCGGTAATGGTTTGGCCGGCCCCCCGGGCACCGCACCACTGGTGGGGGTGCCTGGGGGGACGTCGCCGGTGGGTGTACCACCGAGAAGGTCGAGTACGGCGGGATGCCGTGAGGACTTACGTCCGAGGTTCGGCTTCTTCATGGTGTTGCACCCACTTTTCTCGGTATCAGTTGCCGTGCGCGACGCCGCCACCGACGGCGCTGGCCAGCAGGTTCCCCGCCAGACCCGGCGTGGCGTCGTTGAAGAACGCAGTGAGGGTGCCCTCGACCTGCTCGATCGCCTGCTGTCCTCCGGGCTGGGCCGAGGCGAAGTCGCGGGCCTGCTGGTCGATCGCAGGCGCAGACTCGACGGTGTCCTGCACGGCGGAGGCGGCGGCTTGTCCGATCGGGCCGGAGTTCTCCCAGTCGGTGAGGACCGTCTCGGTCTGAGCGGTCACTGCCTCCTGGTCGATGTCCGGGACTTCGACCTCGTGGGGTTCGCTCTTGTCGCCCGCCGCGAGCGGGGTGACCGCGGCCACTGCGATGCCGCCGCCGACCAGGGCGCCAGCAGCAGCGGCGGGGAGACCCGCTGAGGCGGCACCGATACCTGCGCCCGCGGCGGTGCCGATGACGCCGACCGGCACCCATCCAATTCCGGGGAGGAAGACGGTGCCCGCGGTCATTCCGGCGATGCCGCCGATAGTGCCGCCGACCAGAGCGCCTGCGGTGGCGGCCGTCGCGCCTGCGGTGAGGGCACCGACGCTCGCCCCTGCTGCTCCGGCACCGACCTGGGCGGCGGCGATCCGGTCGGCTCGGTCGGTCTCGACACCCATCGATCGCCAGGCCGTCGACACCCCTGATTCGACCACCGCGAAGGTGTTGTTGGTGCGGTCCTTGTCCTCGTCGGTGATCCAGTTCGGCTGCTTGATGTGCATTTCACCGATCCGGAGGGTGTCGCGTGGAGCGATGATCGGAGCGGTCGGCGCGACGGCGGTGGGCAGGTGCAACTCCTGCACCTGGACGGGTGCGACGTAGTAGTCGTCCGGTATGACGTACGAGTCGTTGTCGTAGTCGTAGTTCGGCAATGCTCGCCATTCGATGTCCTGGTACGCGGCGGGCGGGGCGACCCAGTACTCCGGTTCCGCCGGCGCCTCGGGGACGTATGCGGGCTGGGCCGCGGGTGCCGGGGTGGAGGTGGTGGTTCCGCCTGGGGTGTCGGCTCCGGTCACACCTTCTTGGTTGCTTCCACCGGTGACACCTCCCTGGATCGGCGCGGCCACCGCGGACGGCGACAGGGCGATACCGGAGGCCAGGGCAGCCGTGGCTACCGCCAGGGCAGTGGCCGCGTGCGTAGCGTTGGCTCGACGGTGCCGGCCACCTGCGCGGCGCGCGGCCCGATTGCCGGCGGGGATCTGGTTGCTCATCTCGGATGTGCCTTTCAGCTGGGGTCGGCCCGAATGCGGCCGGTGAACGAGGTGGGTCGGAAAAAGTCCTCGAAGTGACGTCCGGCTCGGGACTGGCCGGACCAACGCATCAGCCAGCGGCACGGTCCATCAGGCCGATGGCGGTCGAGGCGAGCACGGTCAGCGCGTCTTGGGTCTGACGGCGCAACTGAGACAACGCGATGCGCTTGCCGCCGGCGAACCGTGGCTCGTACGGCATCCGGCATACCGGCACCTTCAGGTTGCTGAACCGCTCGACGATGTCGTGTTCGTCTTCTGGGATGTCTCCGGGGCCATCGGTGATCACGATGACTGTTCGGCTCAACAGGTCGGGCCGGACGGCGGCGAGGGCCTCGAGTGTGCGTTGTGCGCCGATGGCGGCGTCGGTGCGGATCGGCACCGGGATGAGCACCACATGCGCGGCGCCGGCCACCCACTGCCAACTCTCGGCGAGGCTCGAGTTCCCGGTATCGGCGACGATCAGGTCCCGGTGCGCACTGAGGATCATTCCCAGCGCCTGCGCCTGGTCGTACCTGAGAGGCGCGGCCGCACCGCCAATCACGACATCCGCCCCGCTCGGTTGCTGGGTCAGGTACTGCCTCAGCGTCGTCGGACGGACATCGGTTGCCGCGGGGCTGATCTCCGCCAGCAAGCCGAGCGCATCCGAGCCATGAGCGGGCGGAACCGCCACCCGATCGGGGAAGCTGCCACCCACTTCCCCGAGGTCGGCGCATACAACGCGGCGGGAGCCGCGATAGGTGGCAATGCTGTCGGTCAGCGCAATCGACAGAGGCGTCTTCCCGACACCACCTTTGACCTGCATGACACCGATCAGCGCACGGTCCGGCAGCGGGCCTGCGATGATGGTCTGCGCATCCCGCAGCCGCATCTCCAGTGAGGCTTCTTTCGGCACCAGTTTCAGCCCGAGCGCTGCATTCAGCCGCCCTCGCAGGCCGAGCCGTGCCGGATCACTTGCCACGGGCGAGGCCGGCTCCGCCACCAGATCCGCCAGCGCCTCCAGTGGGCCGGTGACGGCCTCGTCGGCTCCTTGGTACTGCGGAGTGCTGGAACGGGTCTGCGAGTGGGCCTGCGGCCGACTGGGGGCCGGCGTCTGCGGGTGCGTAACAACCTCAGACCGGGTTTCGTACGTGATGGGTTCGGCAGCCACGACCACGGGCCCCGTCGGTGGTGCGGAGGAGTCCTGCGCCCGTGCCGGCGGGGGTGCCGTGGGCGCGGTGGTGGGGATCGGTGTGCTGGGCGTGCGCGGCTCCACCTTGCCGTTCGGGAGGACGGTCAGGTGGCGACTGTTCTCACCCTTCCGGTACACGACCTCCAGATCAACGTTCTGGTCCTTGGCGACTGAGTGCAGGAACCTGTGCACCACGGCCTCGAGCGTCTCGGTTTCGGTCGCGTGCAGGTCCACCGGGTCCACTTCGGCGGAAGCAAGGATCGCGCGGGCAGTCGTTTCGGAGGTGATCTCGACATCGATGGTCGGTGTCATCGTTAGTTGATCCCGCTGAAGGCGTTGGCGCCGGACAGCTCGGTGTCCATCTCGTCAACGATGGTTTGGGTGCGGTCGAGAGCTGCGAGCGCCTTGTCGCGGGCTTCGCCTTCGGGCAGTGCCTCGTACACCGCGCGGCGCTTGTCGACTGCGTCTTTGATCTCGACCAGGCGGTCGCGGGTCAGCTCCTGCGTCTCGCTGAGCTTGGCGAGCCATCCGGGCACGGAATCCTTGAGGTATCCGCGTAGTTCGGTGATCACCGGATCGCTGACACCCTTGGTGACGAACGGGCTGCGCAGCGCGCTGATGTCCGCGGTGGTCGGGGTGATCGACTGGGAGATGCGGCGGCTCATGGTGTGTCCTCTCGGGTTGGTTGTGATCGGTGGAGGGGTGGAAATCAGTCGCCGTAATGGGCGTCGTGGATGGCCGTCTGGCTGACGTGTGAGAGCGGCCGGAAAGAACCGCCGATAGTCGATCCGAGTAGTCCTGCAGCCGCGGCGATCGACCCGATGGCCGGTCGGGGCACACGCGGTGTGGGCTGCTGCTCCGGGGCGGTGGAATTGGTGTCGGTGTCTTCGGTCATCGAGATTCCTTTCCTGGGGTGGGTGGGGTGTTTCAGACGGTCGCGGGGACCCGGTCCGGCACGGGGAGGAACACGACGTCAGTGGGGCCGTAGTGGACATTGGTCTTGACCCGTCCGCCGGTGTTGATGGACAACGTCGTTTCGAAGACGTCCCCGGTGTCCTTGTCTCGGATGACGGTGACCGCATCGACGGTGACGGGCACTTCGCTGCCCTGGCCGTCGTCGATGAGCACGACCATGCCCTCGGTGATCGCGGAGGCCGGGATCGCGTCGGCGACATCGTCATCGTCGGCGGCAGCGCTGACCGGCCTGTCGCCGAGCACGATTGGTTCCGGAACGTCGCCGTGCTCGCGGGCTCGCTTGGCCAATGCGCGCTCGGATTCGATGAACTCAGCCAGCTCACGCGAGTAGCAGGTGAACTCCGGCGCTTCGGCTGGCTGGAGCCCGTCGATGATTGCCTTCTCCGACTCGGAGAGCTGGCTCCACTTGTTGGGGTGCCGGTCGACGTTCGGGGTCCACCACATCTGTGCGTCGACCGGGCTGCCGTCGGTGCCGAGCGCGATACCGCGTCCCTTTACCGACGTGTCGACCTCGCGTCCGACCGTGGAGTCACCCCACATCATCAGCGCACCGTCCTGGGAGAGATTCCCGAGGCTCAGGCGCGTGCCGAAGTTGTCCCGGGCGTTACCGCTGGCGCCACCGAACAGACTGGCGTCCGGCCGTTGGACACCGAGCAACAAGCGGATGCCGGCCGAACGCGCCAGGACGGCGAGGTCAGCCCACGCCCCGAGCGGGTCGAGTTCCTTGAGTCGCTCTCGGGTCTCGTCGTCACCCGTCTTCGCCAACCGCTGCCACTTGCCGGAGAGAATGAAGAATTCATCGAGGACCGCGATCATCAGCGGTAGCTGCGAGCCCTCGATCTTCTTGTGGTGAATGTAAGCGTTGCGGGCCATCATCTCGGTGTGCAGCGCGCGCACGAACATTGCCGCGCGGAGCGCGTCGTACACGATCGCGCCACAGCCGGGATAACCCTCGAGGCCATCGAGTTCGATCATCTTCGGATCGACGCCGACGAACGGGATGCCACGGCGCGCCGCCTCGGTGAGCAACGTGCGGATGACGGATGTCTTGCCGCCGCCTGTCGGGCCCACGATCAAGCAATGCGGCTTGTTCGAGCTCGTTGACACATCCCAGAACATCGTCAGGTCCGCCGCGCCGGTCGCATACGGCAGGTGCCGCAGGTCCTCGTCGACCAGGGCGAGCGGGTGGTCCACCCTAGTCGGCATCGCAGCCACGAGCCGCATCACCAGGTGGCCCTGCGAAGGGGTCCACTCCGTGGTCCAAGTGCGGCCGGACTCGTGCACGCCCGCAAGAGATGCCAGTGCTTCGTCAACCTTTGCTTGGAAGCCGCGCGCACCGGAGTTCATCGACGGCTCGAACGTGATCTTGAAGCCGGTTTCGACGCCGGTGTCGTCGACCGAGTCGACGGTGACCTTCGCGTCTTTGAGGATCGCGCCGGCATCGAGCGCCGCCTGCAGCGCCTTGTGCCGCGGGGAGCGAGTGTCGGGGATGATTTCGGCGCGGGTGATGAGGATTCGATTCTTGTGCGCCTCATGCTTGACGCGCACCTCCCACTTGCCGCGGCCAGGGCATGCCTCCTCGATGGCCCGGGTCAGCTCGTCGAACGCCTTGGGCCGGATAACGGTGCCGGGATGCAGTGTGATCGTTGCCCTGCGGATGGCCCGTCGTCCGGGAGCCAGTGAAACGATGACCTTCCGGGGCAGGTGACCGGTGGTCTGACGTACCACGGATTCGAGCATCTGAGTCGACTTGTGCGCGCGGTAGCGGGACACATCGACAGCGCACAGTGCGGCAGCGACAGCGACAGCGAGCAAAGGCCACTGGTAGCCGTGCAGCTGGGTGAGGAGGCCCGTCGCGGTCTCACTGCCGTCGACGGCCGGCAGCAGCCGTGGCGCGTACACCGCCGCGGCAGCGCCAGCGACAGCGATCGGTGAGGTGGGGGTGAACCGGCCGATGCGCGTCGGGTTGCCGTCCGAATCGACCTGCTTGCCTGCGCGTGCGGTGTCGGAGTCGCCGAAGATCTCGCGGTACTGCTGAACCACCCAGTCCTTTACCGGGTCACGACTCGCGTTCACCGCGTCCCCCTTTCGCTCGGTCCGACATTGATGCGGGAGTGATGCGGGAGCACTGTGGCAAAAAACGCGCGCCGGATTCAACGGGGTATGTGGATAACTTCCGAGCGACGCGTTCGACGAATCGTCCCGAGCCCGTTGGTGCCCACGTAGAGCATCCCGGCGACCCCGGATCACAGCAGTCTGCGCGTGGCTCACCGAGACCCGGTGTGTGCTTCGCAAGTCGGGGCGAGGTCGGTATCCGGGGAACTCGTTCGCTGTGTCGATGTGGCCTCCGCGTGGCGGTGTTCGCCGCACTTGGCGGAGCGGCGCGGGTGCAGCCATAGACCAGCCCGTCGCAGCGCTCCGAACAGCAGTCGCGGCTCACGTTGCAGAGCGCCCGAATGAGCGGTCGAGTGGCAGGCGTTTCCACCGTTCTCCGACCGCTGCGTCGAGCAGGTCCAATACCCGCCCGAGCATGCGTGTGAGACGCCTTGCTGCGAGCGATACGGGCAGGGGCAGGCGTTTATCGGTCGAAGCGGTCCCGATGCCGCCGCGGGGTCCGTGGAGGGCGTGCTTTACAACGTCCCGCTGCGCAGTCGAAACAGCACCGCAGGAAGCGTGTGACATGGGCGTTCCGAAATAGGTTGGCGCGGCGCAATTTCTAGTACTACACTCCCCCCTAGGCCCGAAGGGCCGGGGGGAGTGACCCCCGGAGGGGGTGGGTTTCCCCGCTGTTCCGGACGCTGGATTCGACTGCTCGGACGCCCGTTTTCATGTCTTCGCAGAGCGCCCTCTGATCGGTGCCGCACCCCACCCTGTTTCGATCCTCATTTTGAGGGCGAGAAGACGCGTGCTTGCGTGCCCCTGAACACGGTCGGCCAAGCCACCGTTTCCGCGCTGAATTTGGCGCTGCCACGCCATGCTGCAGCCGCTCCGTCGCGCTCCCGTGCACTGCCTGTTGAGCTGCTCTGCGGACCCTCATCTCAGACTGATGGGCAAGGCGTCGCACGCCGAACGCCATACGACCCGTCAGGGGTCTGCGCATGACACCCTCACGGCCCACGCAACCGGTACCCGCGCCCAGCACATCTGTGTGTCACCAGATTGTCGAAAAACAAGTACCACCGATGCGGCGCCGACCACCGCAACACCTTCCCGGCAGAAGTTATCCACATACCCCGTTGAAGTCGGCGCGGGATTTTCCTTACGGTCGCCCGCACCAAGTTTCAGGTGCTCTCGCCAGATCCGACCCGAGGAGAACCCCATGTCGCTTGCGTCCACCGTCGTCGACGCCGCACTCGCTTCGCCCAAGCCCACCCAGATCGGGGGTGACTTTCTTGCTCAGGAAACCGAGGTGAACACCAACAACCTCAAGGACTGGATCGGCGACAACGTGTTCGTCGTGATCTTCCTGCTGGTTGTCTGCGCGATCGCGCTCGGAGCCCTGAAAAGCAACTTCTCGAAGGTGCTTACAGTCGGCGGACTGTCTCTCGTCGCGATCACCTTCTTCGTGCTCGCCGGTAGCCAGAGCGCGATGAACGGGCTCGGGGCATTTTTCCTCAGCCTCTTCGGCGTCGACGTCTGAGGCGTGCTCGTCCCTGTGAACAAATCCTCGAAGGGAGTGAGCGCGTGATCGACAACGACGATCTGCTCTATCGCGTGGACTCGCACTATCTTGGGCCCTCCGGCAGAACCCTCCCGATTCGTATCCGGTACTCCGCCGTCGGGGTGGGTGCAGCGATCTTGGTCACGGTCTTCGTTGTCGCCCGCATGATCGTGCACGTCCCTCTGGGGTTCACGCCACTGGCCGTGATGGTCACGCTCACCGTCTTTCTCACGACCAAGATCACCCGGTACATCAACGCCGACCGCCCCCTGCATTCCGTGTTCATCGCGGCGTGGAACGACTTGGTGGCGCCACGGTCGCCGAAGCCCGGACAGACCGTCCTGGCCCCGGTGCCAGCTGCCTCACGGCCCGCCGTCTTCGACCTGTCCACTATCCCGATCGAAGGTGAAATCCGATGAGTCTGAACAAGGACATCGCCGCCCTGTTCGACCCGAACTTCGACGAGCCGGAACCGCCGGTCGTGCCGCCGGGTGCCCTGCCTCCCTCCTGGGCCGCTGCGATGCGCAACGCCGCCCCGACCGCCCCGACTGCCGAACCGGCACCGCAGCACCTGGCCTGGTCCCAGGTCCCCGAGGCCAGCATGCCGCCGGTCGAACCGCTCAGAACACCTACGGCGAGCCCCGCAGCCACCGAACCGCCCGTCGTCGACGACCCCGCGGGCCCGCGGCGAGGCCGCAAGCGTGGCAAGACCTCCGAAGCCGAGTTCGATCGGCAGCGCACCGCGGCGAAGAAGCAGGCCAAACGCGACCGCAAGGCCATCCGGCTCGCGCTGGCCGGCGTCGAGGGCAACATCACCCGCACCCGCAGCACCTCGACGGCATGGTTCGTCCAGCCTCCGGGGCCTTGGAATATGAGACCGGTCGGCCGTCAGCGCCAGTACATTCGCAGCGAGGCTTTGGTATTGGCCAACCTCGCCGAATCCGGGGTGACGACCTTGCATCGGCGGGTGGTTCGAACGCCGTGGCCGGTGCGGCAGTGGGCGCAGCAACACGACGCGTGGGCCGAGCCGATCGACGATGTGCCCGGCGCCCTGTCCTGGGCGGACTACCTTCACGGTCACCAACACGCGATGCTGTGGGACAACCCCACCCTCAAGGGTCGGTACTGGGGCATCGACCTGCCGCCGCGATCAAGACTCGGACAGGCACTCGACGCCATCGCGCAGGTTCTGGGAAACGTCCTCGACTGGCCGCTGCTCGGACGTCTGGCTCGGTTGGTGCGCCGATGGGCTGCCGACGCGTTCATCAATGAGCGAGACACGATGGCCGAGCATCTCGCCACCATCGAACGCCACCTCGCCGGACAGGGCGTGCGGGCGCGGCCCGCGACACCCGGGCAGATGGACTATCTGCTTCGGCGCTCGGCCACACTCGGATTGCCCCTCGACGCGGACGGCGTCCTCGCCGGCGGCGGCGACTGGGAAGCGTCCGACATCCCGGCACTCGAGGACCTCGCTCGGGTCGCACTCACCCCCGGTGACGGGTACACCACCGTCTCGGGTCTGGTGGACGGCCGCGACTACACCGGGTACGCGATCGTGCTGACAGTCGGGCGCATGGCACCGCTGCCGATCCCCGAGCGGATGTTGCCGTGGCAGGTAATCGGTGACCCATCGGGCGAGCCGATCGAATGGTCCGAACGCATCCGCGTGCACAGCAAGGGAGAAACGCTGCGCAAGATGCGCCGACTGACCTCGAAGATCGAGGCGCAGTTCGATCACTACACCGTCGAGCACGACGAGTCGCCTCCGCAGGAGTTGGCCGAACAGCACACGCGGGCACAGCACGTCATCTCCGACATTGAAGAGGACCACTCGGGCCTGTCAGTGCGCACCGAGGGCTATTACCGGCTCCTGGTGGTAGGTGCGTCCCCCGAGGAGGCGAAGAACAAGGTCGCGATGCTGCGCGAGATGTACGTCCCACACATCTCTCTCGAGCAAGAGCACGGCCAGTACCAACTGCTGCGCGAGTTCATGCCCGGCGAGCGGCTAGCGAATTACGCACACTGCCGCCGGATGAACGTCGAAGCCCTCTCCGCCGGTATGGCCGCCGTGGGAGATCGCCTCGGTGACCGCACCGGCGTGGTGCTCGGCCAGACCGCGAGCATCGCCCCACGACCCGTGATTTGGGACTTGTTTGCCGCGCACTCGAAGAAGGACAAGTCCGGGCTGACTCCGGTCGTCGCCGTCCCCGGCTCCGGCAAGACGTTCCTCGCCGGGGTGACCGTCTATCAGGCGGTACGGGCCGGCGCCTACGGTGTGGTGCTCGATCCGTCGGGACCACTCAAGAAGCTTGCGCAACTGCCCGAATTCCGCGGCATCGCAGAAGTTCACGCGCTCACCGGTCGCAGCTCACGCCCCGGGTCGCTCAACCCGTATCGAGTGATCGTCGACCCACGCCGCACCGATCCCGAGTACGACCCGGCCAGCCCCGACTACCTCGACGACCTCGACCCGGCCGCGGCCGCTGCCGCTCAGTACGAGGCGGACATGCGCGCGGCCGCCGCTGAACGAATCTCGGTCGCGGTGTCGGTACTGAAGATGATGCTCACCCCGGCCCGGCTCGAGCACGAGTGGACCGAGACCGTTCTGCAGACCGCGGCGAACAGAGTCGGCGGCGAACGACATCACAACCTGCGCGAGGTCCTCGACGCCATCGCCGTCATCGGAGGCGAGGACGAGAACGTCGATCTGCGCACCTGCGCGAGGAGCGTTCACCAGGACCTGGTGATGATGGCGGACCTCGCCGAGGCACGCGTGCTGTTTCCCGAGGAGGGCACGCGCGGCGAGGTCGACGACGTCGACAGCAGCATCCGGCTGACAGTCCTGACGATGCCCGGCCTGCAGCTTCCTCCCGAGCACACCGATCCGTCGCAGTGGACGCCGCAGCAGCGGATGGCCGGGCCGTTGATGCACATGGCCGCGTGGCTGGCCAACCGACTGGTCTACGAGCTTCCCCGGCACGTGCGCAAGGTTCTCTTCCTCGACGAGAACAAGTACCTCGAGCAGACCGGCGCCGGCCGCACCCTGAACCAGCGGATCTCTCGCGACTCCCGCAAGTGGTACGTCCGGGCGCTGGTGTGCAGCCAGTTGCCGGACGACTTCCTCGGTGTCGACGGGTCCGACGACAAGTCCGCCTTGTCGTACGAGGTGATCATCGGCGACCTCGGCGGCAATGCCCACGCGATCGAGGGTGGGCTGAAATTGCTGAACCTGCCCCTCGGTGAGGGATACGAAGACCTGCTGGCCAATCTCGGCAGCGGCGGCGAGGACACCCTCGACGAGGACACCGACACGAGCGACTTCGACCAGGCCCGCCGGTTCGTGATCAAGATGGCCGACGACATCGAACTCGTCCGGTCGGACTGGACGCACTTCACGCACCTGGCGCACGTGTTCGACGCATTGAACTCGCGCGCCACCCGAAGCGCCTTCGGGGGTGCCGCTTGATCGGCTCGCTGCGCCCCCGTCTCCCCCGCGTGGCCACCGCTACTGAGGGAGATCGTCTCAGGCGCTATGTGAGCATCTGGGCGCGGTTTGCGGTCGTGCTGGCACTGGCGCTGGCACCGGTGATCACTCCCGGCGGCCCGGTCGCCGCCGCCGACGGGTTCGACTGCAAGGACGTGCCGCGCCCGGAGTTCCCCAACGACGTGTTCGAGACGTACTTCGACGCCACCAGCGCCGACCGGACACCGATGCCCGAAGGCGGCGGCCCAGGCTCGACCGGCTATCAGTCCTACGGCTGGGCGGGGCTGAACTGGTCCACCTACGACCTCGGCTGCGGCAACGACCTCGTCCGCGCCCCCGACGCCGTCGGTGACACCGGACTCGGCAACATGTTCATGACCATCGGCAAGTCGCTCGCGGCGGCCGCATTCTGGCTCGACGACCAGACCAAGACCGGCCAGCAAGCCGCCGAAGACGGCGTCGGCTCCGCGCTCGAGAACTTCGACCGCATCCTCAACTCCATCGTCACCGGAATGTCCGGCGTATACGGAATCTGGCTCGGACTCGGCCTGACCGTGGCCTCAACGATCATCCTGTGGAAGGCATTCAAGGCGGACGCCGCGGGGGTCACCAAGACCGCAGGCGTCGCGGCCGCCGCACTGACATTGGGCGCATTGATGGTCGGGGCGCCGCAGAAAGCCATCGACATCGCCGACGGCACCTTCGGGGCGGTGATCACCGAAACCCAGGACGAGATCTTCTCGGTCTCGTTCGGCAACGGAGACGGCGCCGGAACTCTCGCCGGCGGCGAAACCGACCCGCGGAACGTGCTGCTCGACAAGATCTTCCTCGAGGACTGGCGCAAGGGGTGGTTCGGCACGAACTACGACCCCCAGGACGCCGCGGGCTTGGGTCCGAAGCTGCGAGATGCACTGGCATTCAGCTATGCCGAACAGCGAGCGGTCGCCGACGACCCGAACGCACAAAGCGAGCTGGCCGATCAGAAGGCCGACAAGTTCCGCGAGATCGTCGCGTCCCTGGAAAAGGACCACAAGCTCTCATATCACCAGTTCCAGGGCAAAGAATCCGGCCGGTCCACGACCGGATTCATGGCAATGATCAAACTGGGCTTGCCCTCGATCCTGTGGATCGGCGCATCGCTCCTCAAGCTCACCGCCCTGCTGGCCATCCGGTTGGCAATCCTGTTCGCACCGGTGTGGGTGCCGATCGCCATCGCCCACGGCGGGCTGCTCGCCCGGGCATTCCGGATGCTCGCCTCTGCCTACCTGTGGGGGGTTGCCGGCGCTGTCATTGTGGCGCTGTACCTGATGATGGTGGTGCAGCTCTACGTCACCAGCAACGGAGCCGTCGACGGCAGCTGGCGCCTGTGGTTCATGGTGTTGCTATCTGTCGTGTGCTGGTCAGCCATGCGCCCGTTCAAGCGGATGACGCAGACCTTCACCCAGAACAACGCGAGCATGGTCAACCGCAAGGCCCGCGGCGCCCAGAAGTCGATGAAGCGCAAGCTGTTCGAGGCCGGAAGCTTCGTCGCCGGCGGTCCCGCCTCGGCGATCGCTGAGAAGGCCGCGGAGCGGTTCGCCCGGCGCGGTGGCCGCGACCTCGACGACAACGACACCTCGGTCACCCCGGTACGCCCGGAAGGCCGGGGCCTGAACAACCGGCGCCGCCAAGAACTTGCCGAATCCCGCGCCGGAGCCCGCAAGAACCTGCTCAGCCAGCAACTCGGTCGCGGTGACCGCTTGGGCTCGGCCAGGGACACCGAGGACCGCGACGCCCGTATCGCAGGGATCGCGGCCGGGGCCAGCAGCGACATAGCCAAGGGCCGAAACAAGCTCAGCGACCGCGACACCGACCGCGCCCTGCTGGCCGGTACCTCCGCGTGGCGACGTCTCGACAAGGACGAAGCCGAGGCCCAGAAGCAGGAACGGCGCGCACGTCGGGAACTGGCCACCGCCTCGGTCGGGCAACGCTGGGACGGTGGACTCGGCTCGGCCATCGCACCGATGCGGGTCTACACCTCCCACCGCGGCACCGCCGCGTCTGACGGCACCGCGTCGGTGGCGAACTCGGCGCCGCGCCAGCGCGTGCGGAGCCAGCAGTCCCACGCGCGGCTATGGGACGCCTCGCTCCGCAATCAGTCCACCTCCCCCCGGAACACGGACAGGTACAACTGATGACATCCTCTGGCCCCAACCCCGTCCTCGCTCCGATCCGCCGATGGGTGCTCTATTCACGCGCCAACCTGGCAATCACCGTCGTGTCGGCGATCCTGGGACTGTTCATCATCGGCATGGTCTTCGGCGAGCAGAAGCCGGCCACAAACACTGCGAAGACCGCCGCGCCCGCCGCCTCGAGCACCACGTCGGCAAAGGTGGAGCCCATCAGCTACGAGCTGACTCCGGTCCGCGAGTCCGAAGTGGCCGGCAAACCGGCATACAAGGTGGCCGCCACCGCCACTGCCACCGCGATGGCGTACGCACACGCATACGTCGACACCTCGCCTTCGGATACGAAGTGGGCCGAGGTGATCGCCCGATACACCTCCACCCAACCGGGCGACACGTTGCTGGCGGCAAGGCCGCAAACCATGGTGGCTATCACCGGTCCGACAGCCAGCGAACTGATCAACGCAGAAGGTGGCACACGCAAGGCTGAGGTGACGATCCCGACGCAGGCCGGGAACCTCCGAGTGACGCTCATCGTCGAAGACACCACCGGCGGCGAACAGCGTTGGGTGGTCGACACTCCCCTGCCGACACTCGACATGTCCGAGGTGGCGATGCTCGCGCCAGACACCACTGATCGTCCCGGCCCGAACTCCTCGACACCAACTCCGAACACAACCACTCCGGAACCGACCACCCCGACTGCGGCCCCCACGACGACTCCGCAGGCCAGCGAGGACACCGAAGAGCTCCCGAGCCAGAAGCCGACCCCCTCCCCCGCCCCAGTCCCGGTCCCCGGACCGATCCCTCTCCCCGAACTCGACACGCCACTCCCAGGGGCGTTGTGACCGTCAGCCGCGCCGCACGGGTGCTGCTGATGACCGGGTCGCTCGCAGTCGTACTCGGCACATCGGCGTGCTCGTTCTCCGGAATCCCGGTAATCCCGAAAGATCACTGCAAGACCGTTCCGGCCGACTCCTCCGAGGCCGACATTCGTGCCGACGGTCAAGCCGGCCCCCTCACCCCGTCCGGACCGATCCGCATACCGGTCGAGCCCGGCACCACCCAGTTCACCTCCGGATTCGGTGAACGATGGGGCGCCCTACACCAGGGTGTCGACCTGGCCGGCCCCGTCGGCACGAAGATCCTCGCCGCGCTCGACGGCATTGTCGTCAAGTCAGGAACTGCCAGCGGATTCGGACACTGGATCGTCATCGACAGCAACGTCGACGGGAAGCCCGTCTCCACGGTCTATGGCCACATGTTCGCGGACGGCTTACATGTGCGTGAAGGCCAGCAAGTGCGCTCCGGTGATCACATCGCCGACATCGGAAACGACGGCGGGAGCACCGGTCCGCATCTGCACTTCGAGTACTGGGAAGGCGGCCGACTCCAGGGCGGCACCGCGGTTGATCCGCAGACCAAGCTCGGCGATCTGAACGCACAGGCCGGCGGTGCTCCCGCAGCCCCGCACAGCGGCGACAACGTGCAGCTCGCCGCCGCATCACGATCGACAGCGGACTGCGCCGGCTTCGGCATCGCCGGTGCCGGCGAACTAGCCTCCGGCATCGTTCCGCCCGAGTTCGAGGAACCGATCCGCAAGGCCGGTGGTGTGTGCCCGGAGATCGACTCCCCGCTGATCGCCGCGCAGCTCGAGCAGGAGAACGGATTCCGCTGGGGCGCGGGCGCACCGGTCTCATCCACTGGGGCGATGGGCCCGGCCCAGTTCATGCCCGGAACCTGGGCGACTTGGGGCAAGGACTACGACGGGGACGGCAAGGCCGACCCAAACTCGATCGATGACGCGGTGCTCTCCCAAGCCCACTTCATGTGCGCGCTCCACCAGGACGTCACCGGCATGATCGGCGCAGGAAAGGCCACCGGGGACCCGGTCGAGCTGACGCTCGCCGCGTACAACGCCGGCCCCGGCGCAGTGCAGCAGTACGGCGGCATTCCTCCGTATCCCGAAACGCAGCACTACGTTCCCAAGATCATGAAGGCCCGGGCAAAGTTCACGAACCCAAACTCGACCGGACGATTCATTCCCAGCCAGTCGGCCAACGGACAGGTCGTCAACGCGGCCCGCGAGTACCTCGGCACCCCGTATGTGTGGGGTGGTGGCGGTACCGGCGGCCCATCCGGTGGCGGGTTCGATTGCTCAGGTTTGACCAGCTACGCCGTGTTCGCTGCCAGCGGAGGTAAGACCACGCTCCCCCGCACCTCGGAGCAGCAGTGGACGGTAGGCGTCGAGATCCCGATCAACGACGCTCAACCCGGCGATCTCGTCTTCGGCTCGTGGGGCCCGGGTGGCCCCGGCCATGTCGGCATCTTTGCCGGCAACGGCCAAATGGTTCACGCCCCAACCACCGGCGACGTCGTCAATGTGGCGCCGTTGCAATCGGGGATGAAGGCCCGGCGAATGACCTAACCAGGGGACATGCCATCTATGCAGGTCAAACCACATATTCGCGGACAGAAAGGAACTGGAGATGACGGTTCGTAAGGTCCTAGTCGTTCTCTTCCTGACTATAACGGCCGGTCTTCTCGTATACCTGCAGTTCGCTCGCGACGACCGAGACGACCCGGACGCGGGCGCCCCGCCGCCAACCACAAGCAGCCACCCAACGACAACGAGTGCCACCGTCGCACCAGAGGACACGACCCCACAGCAATCGCCCGGCACCCGCGCGGCCGAAGATGCGGCCCGTCAAGGCTTGACGGTGGCATTCACCTGGAACCCGGCAACTGACGGTTCCCCTTCCGATGCATATGCCCGCGCCCACCCATGGTTTACCGAGGCATTCTCTGCCCGCACGATCGTCGACGGCGGCCCTGAGCACGGGCCCGGCATTCAGTGGGACCAGTGGGCGAACCAGGGCACCAAAGTGGTTGCCAACGTCGACCTTGGCTGTTCGGGATGCCCACCAGACTCCGACACCGTCGTCCACCGTGTCGCCACCATTTCTCAAACCGCCATCGTCGGCGACCAGACCGAAAAGGTCACTCCCGACACCAACGTGTGGATCACGCTTACCCGAAACAACGAACGCTGGCTCATCGACAACATCCGCTACTGACCACCGACATGCTCCGGCAACGCTCGCGGCCGGCCCTCAAGAAACACGAGACAGGCGGTAGGCGTTGGGTTTTACCACCAGGGATATGCTATCTTCCCAGGTCAGTGGACTGGCTTATGTTCTGCATCAGGGGATTTCACTCCCCACCGTTGATCGGGAAGGGCTGAGATGAGGAAATCCACACTCGCTGCGGCAACCGTCACGGCGGTCGGTCTATCCCTGGCAGCCTGCTCCAGCTCGGAGCCCGAGACGGGCAACGCCGGAACGGTTTCCCCACCCGTGGACACGTCGGTCAAAGACCAATGGGAGGACGCGATCTCCATCGGGGTCGGCAACAAGCAGGGCAACGGCCTCGTCACCCAGTCTGCGGCTGACCAGGTCACCGCGCGCTGCATCCATGACGGTGACAACCTCAAGATCGAGTTCACGGCGCCGGACGGTTGGCAGGCGATGCTCACGCACGGCTCTCAGATCGTGAAGGTGAAGAACGACGATCTCGGCTACCCCGAGCACGACTTCGAGACCAGAGAAGGGATCATCGAGGCGACTCAGCCTAAGAAGGATGAGCCCAACCGCTTTTCGATGGGCGTCACCTGGGACAAGCCCGGGCCCGGCGAGGTCGAGGTCCAACTCGAGGACGAGACACCCCCACATTGGGTGGTCGACTCGCCGTACAAGGAATTCGCGATGTACGCCCACATCACCTGCGCAAGTTGACACCTTCCCGACATCCATCTGTCAGGGACGTGTCATCTGCACTGATCAACACCAGTTTGCTCGCTTCGCTTCTCCAACTACAAGTACCCGAGGAGACCTCGATGGCATTCCACACTCAGTACGGACCCTCACGCCCTGCGCCGCCGATCACCGGACGACCACGTCCCCAAAGCGCCGCGCAGCCGCAGGATGGTCCGTCAACGACCGAGATGATCCATTCCAGGATCTTCAGCGACTTCCGCCCGGACCGGTCATCTCACCGAAGCTGATTGCATTTTCCCCGGACGCAGAAGGCTGGGGCACTTCCGAGGAAGGGCCCCAGCCTCAGGGACGTGTCGTCTATGCAGTTCAGATACTAAATTTCAGTGCCCCATACCGATGCCACCGTCGACATTGATGACGGTTCCGGTGATGTATGCAGCACCCGGGCTCAGCAGGAATGCCGCGGTGGCAGCGACCTCTTCCGGCTTGCCGAACCGGCCCAGAGGAATGTGCGACAGCGCCGTCTCGACGACTTTGTCGCTGACCGCCGCGGCCATGTCGGTCTCAGTGAAGCCGGGAGCGATCACATTGGCCGTGATGCCACGGGAGCCGAGTTCGCGGGCCAGCGAGCGGGTGATACCGACGACGCCGGCCTTGGCCGCGGTGTAGTTCACCTGACCTGGCATGCCCGAAAGGCCGCTGGCCGAGCCGATGACCACGATGCGGCCGGCACGGTGCTTGAGCATGTTGCGAGTCGCTCGCTTGGTGACCCGGAAGACGCCGGTCAGGTTGGTGTCGACCACGCGGATGAACTGCTCGCTGCTCATGCGCATCACGAGGGTGTCGTCGGTGATGCCGGCGTTGGCGACGACGCCTTCGATGGGACCGTCTTCGGTCTCGACATGGGTGAACGCGCGGTCGACCGAGTCGTCATCGGTCACATCGCATTCGACGCCGTGGACGCCGTCCGGTACGGCGGAACCACGGTGCGTGCCCCACACGGTGTGCCCCTCTTTAACGAGATGGCTGGCGATCGCGGCGCCGATTCCTCGGTTGGCTCCGGTGACGAGGACGCGCAAGGGTTTACCTCCAGGTAGTGATTTCATCGTTCGGAAAGATGTAGTGGGAAATATCAGACCGGTGCCGGAACTGCGTCTTCCTCGACCAGCAGGATGATGGCGACCGGGTCGCCATGCTTCTCACGCGCCGAGTGCAGCGCAAAGGTCGACGCTATGAAGCGCTCGCCGTTGATTTCAAGCTTCTGGTCAGATGGCGTCTGGCCGTCGGTTCGGGTCAACTCGTCGAGATTGACTTGCTCCATGACCTGCGTGATCCGATCCTCCCCGAGCGGCGCGAGACGGCCGATCGTGGTCAGCGGGATCTTGTCTCGGGCTTCGACGAGAAGCAGCGTGGCGTTGCTGAACCGGATGAGGGACGAGATATTGGCTTCCAGCTCACGGTGTTCGATCTTGAGTGTGAGACCGTAGAGATGCCGCTGGTTGCCCTCATTGGTGACGCGTAGGCGGCAGCTCGACCACATATGGACGTACTCTTCGCCGCCGGGACGCAGGCTCCAGTAGCTCTGGATGAGATCGCCGTCGTCACCGGTCAAGGCGTCGTAGTAGCCGCCGACCATCGAAAAGGCGTCCTCAGGGTTGAGCCAGGTGAAGAGGTGTTGGACATGGCGTTCCTCGCCGGACTGCCGGCCGTCCCCGATCATGCCGGGATCGTCGCCGCTCGTGCGCGTGGTCTTTGCCGTCATATCCAGGACCCAGGCGTTGTAGATCGGGCGCGGATCCGGCTTGCGAGTTCCCACCCAGAGAATCAGTCCCACGGGTGTGCCGTCGGCCGCGTCGATCTGATGTGTCTCGACATTCAGCCCTTCAACCGCCGGAATGGATCGCCCGTCGAGAGTCGCTTCCACTACCGCGCGCACGACTGCCTCCCCGGCCCTGTCGAGACCGAGTTCGCTCGCACATCGCTTCAGCCGACGGGCGACCCGCTCTCCCGCCGCCGAGTGGATGAACACTTCCCCTGTATGCCGGGTGCCGATGATATCGACAGCCAGCCACATCCCCTGGATAGCCATTGCCTCAGCATATGGGAGGTACCCGTTGACATTTCGCGGTGCCTGGCTAATCCTCGACGGTTCGATAACAGGTTCTCGGTTGCTCTGAAATAGCCCGGCCTCCAGGTTCCGTGACCCGCAGCGGCTTTCCATCGTTTCGTCTTGCACATGCGTTACACCGGTTGGTATGTTTTCCGCTGCGACTGAGGGTGCAGGGCACTCTCGGACCGCGAGCACCGACCGGTGAGCGATTCCTGGTTGGAAGCAGATGGCCCGCGCGGCAAGCGCGTTGGGTCCGCTTTCAGCTACGCAGAATCAGGGGAACCGGTAATGCTTACTCTCACTTCACCTCTCGGCGGTAACTCGTCGGCCGCTATCACCGCGCACCCAGTTTCGCCACCCAGCTCGCCACCGAAGGCCTGGCCGGAGTCGTCAGCGGCTCCGCTTCATCGGTCAGGCGGGCGTACCCGGTGGGCGGCTTCGCGCGCGTTCATACGACTCACGCAGCTCGCGGCCCGTGATTCCGAGGGCGGCGGACAGCTTCGCGGCAACGTCCTCGGTGAGGCGAGCCTCGCCGCGCTCGATCGCCCCGACCATCGTTGTACTGATGCCAGCCTTGACGCCGAGCTCCGGCTGGGTGAGGCCGAGGAGAATGCGCCAGTCACCGGGGTATCGCCCCTCGGACGGGACGATGACGAGGTCCGACACCTGGAGGCCGAGCCCGCGCACCACCTTCGCCAGGTGGTCGATCTGCGGAGATCGGGCGCCGGTCTCCCACCGGCCGATCGCGGTCTCGGTGACATCGGAAATGCGCGCGAGGTCTCCGCGCGACATGCCCGCTTTCTCCCGCGCCGCCTTGAGGCGCGTCGGGACGAAGCCGCGGATTACTTTTCGAGACACGAGCCGGGCTCTCCGTGCGACAGGGTGACCTTCATTGCTAGACACCATGCGCCTCCAGATATAGGCTCGACACACCGTCCTTCAATAACGGTACGGTTTATCGGTACATCATTGCTCACACCGGGGAGGATGAGCCACCAGAACAAATGAGAAATCCCCTGGTCGTTAGCACCGACCAGGGGATCCCGCAGCCAAACCGACTGTTAGCCGCAGCCGGAAGAGCCGAGAAGTCAAGGGTTAGCCGCCCTCACTTCGAATGCAGAAATGGACCCTCTGCCATGAATACGTTAGTTGGCGCGTCAACTACGCGCCCAGCGCCTCCTGAGATTGAGACCGATCCGCGACGCGTACTCGCTATGCATAAGCGAGTAGACGGGAAATGCTCCGGGTGCGGATACGTCGGCACCCAGAGCCAACCGCTATGTTCCGCAGCCGCTCGAGCACTGCGTGTACTCGCCGACCGCGGCATGCGGTCGACCCACGTTCGAGCGCTCGCCGACCACTCGGACGAGCAGCTGTTAAGGCTGGCCGACGAGCACACCGGCAATCATCGGTGCCCTCGCTGCGGCTTCGTGTACTCCGCGACCGTCCGATTCTGCCCCACCTATCGCCGGATTCGAAATGTTCTTGAGTCCCGGCTACTCATGCACGTCACCCCCAGCTCGTCCCCCACTCGCGGTCTCTGCGCTGGGAAGGGGTCCGACTGGACGGTCAAGGACATCGATCTCCCGTCGTGGCGGAAGGCCATGGATATCTGCTCTGAATGCCCGCTCCTGACGAAGTGCCGGAAGGAACTAAACATCCAACTCGATTCCGGCCAACGCCCCCTGGAGCAGATCATCGCGGGCCTGCTGTTCACCACTACCGGACGAGCCGTCACCCGCGCCGAGCTCAACGAGTATGCGATCCGCCGCGGCCGCAGTGCCCGCACCAAATGCCCCGCCGCACCATCTCGACGACTCTCATCAAGTGCAGCCAAGACTTGCGAGGTCGCGGCATGACGTCACTCACCGACCGGGTCTATCTGATGGCCAGCGGACAAGCACTGACCCCTGCCACCGAAGGGCCAGCGGAGATTCGCTGGAACTGGTTCGCAGATCTATACGCCAACCCACGCTGGGGCCTCGGCACCATCCCGGGCTTCAGTGCATCGGCAGCACACACCGTGGCCGAACTCTGTCGGGCAACGTCTATCGACTGGTCAGCGGGTGCTGACTCAGTTGCAGACCAGGTCAGCGCGCTTAAAGCACGCTGGCAGGTCATCGATTGCATTGCGACGATCAAGGGCGGCCGCGCACGATCCGAGGCCGCCGACTACGCCTGGGCTGCAGTGTCGGATTCCGCTATCGACGCCTGCGACTATCTGGCCGGCATCGAGTTCAGCGGTGCCGAGACCGTCTCCTGCGCGTTCTGGGCGCAACTCGCCACTCGACCCTCCGATGTCGCGGAGGCCCGCATCAACGCCGCTATCGATGCCTGGGAGGCCTGTTTTCAGGGTTCGGCGACAGGAGTCGCAGCATGACCGCCGTCGGTGCTGTCGACTTCCTCGGGCGCCGGTGGGAACTCGTCCCGATGCAGGATGTCATCTGCGCCAGGATCGTTTCGGACGGCGTCGCGACACCTACCGTGCTTTCCGAGCAACTTCTCGCCAAGTGCGGTCCTCTGGTGATCTCAGCTGAGGCGCTGACCCTGAGTGTGGGCGCCCGAGAGAAGCTTGTCGATGTCATCGACTTGGTCGTGACGGATCCTGAAACGGCTTCCCTTGAGCAGATCCGTGAGGTCGCTTCGCTCGCCCGTCTACTTCTCCACCGACATCCCGCGTAGCAGTACAGGTTCAGCGCGCTTCAGAGCAGGGCAGATCGGTCCCGATCACCCAATCTTGTCGCGCCTGCTGGAAGCAGGCTTGCTTGAACCCCCGCGGCCACATCCATTCAATCCTGACCCACCGATTCGTGCACGAAAGGCAGCCACCTGTGATGACCACTTCAGTCACATGCGACACACCGAAGAGTGCGGGTTACCCGTATCGGTTACAGGTTCGATCTAGGGTTTCCTCATGGCACAGCACAACAAGGGCCCCCGCGGGCAAATCGCTACCCGCGCGCCCCTCAGACACCACAAGGTTTACGAGAGTCGGGCAGCCGAACTCGGCATCCCTGCTGGCGACTACTCCGTGCTTATCCTCGCCATCACGCACGGACTGGACATCCCGGATTACATCAGCGAGAAAATTCGACCGGAACAACTCCGGCTACTTGAAATCGAAGCTGCAGGGTCGCTGCATCGCATCGAGCAATTGGCGATGGGCGCATGAACGATACCTGAACACGGAACAACCCCCAGGGCTTGGCGGCGTCGGGGGTTGTCCGTGTATGAAATTTCGGGACCTTACCAGCTCCCTGACCACCACTACCTCGAAAGGAAGAGGCGGTGCTTACTCCATGATAACGCACGGCCGCAACTCTGCCCTGCCTGCGAACCTCCAGTCAGTCACGTGTCTGTCTCAACGAGACCACGTGCCGGCTACGACACTCCCGCACGGGCGAGACCCTTTCGACGGCGCTACACCTGTGTTGGCCTACCAGGGCGCCTATTACGCGACGGAATCTGCGGGTTCTGATCTGCGACTTCCGGTGCTGCGTATGCGCGTACCGGCCCTTCCAGCGGAGGAGGGCGGTGGGCCTGGCGACTAGCGGATCGGAACTACCTCGATAGCTAATTCAAGAGCAGCGGTACCACCCAAAAGGGACCCCCGGGCGGGGGTGGGTTTAGTCAATGAATCCCGCTGGGAGGACTGGCAGGTCCTCCCGTCTAGGGCGATCGTCTGGCAGGACGGTCATTCCCTGAGGTGAGAAGAAGAAGTGTGCAGCCTCTTCGACTCGGTACTGCATTCCCCGAAGGGATTACCTGTGCTACTAGGTACGTCCCAGGGTAACGCATACCCTGATGCCCTTTCCACGGTTGAACATTCCGATTTCGGCGTGTCGTGGGATAAATCACACTCGCCGGTTCCCCAAACCACGCAACCGGCGACGCAACCACTTCAGACGCCGTGGATTGACGAGCTGCGACAACTCAATACGGATACCGATCAGCGCGGCAAATCTTGGACGCTGCCCGTCAATCCCGGCCAAGAAGCAAGCATCCCGATCTGGACAAGTCGCGACGGATGGATGCGACAGGTCCGGTACGCAGTCACCAAGACCGCCGCCGGACGCGCCGCAGCCGCCCGACACAGGATCGGCGTCGAAAGTATGGTCGCCGTCGCTGCCGTGCACGCGTCGTCAGCCGACTCGAAAACTGGGCGCCGCGTTACTGCCACCGTCCAGAATCTCGCCGCCCGCGCTGGTGTGTCTGAATCGGTGGTCAAACGAGGTCGCCGCGTGCTGAAAGCACTACACCTCGGCTTCGAGCTGGTACGGGGCCGCACCCTGACTACGCGTGAATTCCAAGCTGCAGAAGTCCACCACGGTGGGCGTCAGCACCGCGCTGCGAGCGTATGGGCTCTATCCTCCCCACCTGACCTCGTCGCAGCCACCCCCGCTCCCCCACAACCAAAAAAGCGCGGCAGCTCCCCCCGCAGGACACACCGCGCGGCGAAGCACGCTCGCCACACCACCCCGACGGGTTCGAATCCCAATCCCCAAGCCCGCGACCGTGACCGTGACCCCCTATCTTTGAGTGGTTTTTCCCCGAAGGGGATCTCTTGTAGAGAAGTAATCACCAAACGCGCGGGCGCGCGCGAGAGCCAACCCTCATCCTCGAATCAGACGAACCCGCGCCCGATAAATCTCCAACGAGCCGCCTCTGCCCTGGTCGCCGCAGCTCCAGTCGTCGCACCCAGCGGTCACATCGGCGCGGTGTGCGACGTCATCGATCGCGCAGGAATCGACACCACCCGCTGGACAGGACGGGATATCGCCCAAGCTTTGACCGCTGACACCGTCTCGCGAGGTGAGCTCTGGCCAGACACTGTTCGCTCGCCGATCGGATATCTGACCTGGCGTTTGTCCAGAATCGACTGGTCGGGCCTCTCCCCCAGCGAGCAACGCGCCGCAGAGGCTGCGCACAGCGCACAGCGCAGGGCTGAGCGTGACGCCGAACGCGAACGATCCCGTCGCGCAGCGGCGTCGCCTGAGCACCGAAAAGCGCTCATGGAACAGATCCGCGCCACCCTGGCACCCCAAAGGCAGGCGGCGTAACCATGCCCATCGATCCTCGGCGCACCATGCACATAGGGCAACGCTGGTCGGACCGGCCGCGGACGATCACCACCGCGCCGAGCGAGGTACCACTCCCCACCGAGTCTCGGCCATATACTGCGGCAATCATCGTGGCCGACTCGCACAGAACGGAGTGCGCTCGTGGGTAAGAAGAACACCGTGTCCCGATCGACCCAACGCCACCCACGGGTCTATGTCAGCCGAGTCCAGGCGCCTCCCCGCATCAGCCGCAACGCAGACTCGATCCGCGAGCGTCTCCGCAACGGCGCCAAAACAGTCGTGGTTGACACTGCAGGTCAGCTAATCGAACTCGACGACAAAACCTTCGCATCGGCCGGCGACGAGTGGACCTTGCGGTTTACCGCTGGATCGCAGGCACGGATTCATCTCGACTCACCACTACCCGCGACCGCGCACATCGTCGCCACTGACGCGACGACCGTGGAAGTCACCGGGCAAGTTCATGTCTGGGCCTACACACACGCGACGGTTACTGCCTTCGACCAGTGCCGCGTTGTAGCTCATAATCACGCATTCATCAGAGCGTGTGACCACTCGGTTGTGTGGGCCGACGACAACGTCGTTGTCCACGCCTACGACGAGGCCACGGTCCAGGCTAGAGATCACGCGATTCTCGCCCTTTCCGATGAGGCACGCGCAGTCGTGGAAACCGCAGTCGTGGTTCGCGGTCCAGCTCGCAAGAACGTCACTATGAGGGACACATGATGCCTGAGCGTGGGCAGACGCAACTCTGACACCGCACCACCTGCCCACCAGCAGTTCCGAGATGGCCTCGTACGCCTGGTAATCGAAGTCGACCCTCTCGCACAGCAGGCGGTTCACCCCCCCATCTTCGTGGATGAAGACTTTTCAACGGCGCACGACCCCAGCGGTCGCGCTCAACGGGCACCGCGTCCTCCCCGGCTATTCGGCAGCCAAGTAACGCTGACCTAGTGTTGCTAGCAATGCGAGCTAGCAACACTAGGTAGTTCTGGCTATTGCGAATAGTTAGGCGAGCGTTGATACCCGGGGCTACCTACGGTTTCTGTCACGTGACGGCAGATATGGACGTCGCCGAAATCTCACCGGACGGCGCGTCGTGATGGCGCCGTGGTCGATGTCTGTGGTGGACTGCGGATATGCCCAAGAGCCGTGGCCGCCGCAAGGGCGGCAAAAGCCGACCCGTTCGCCGTGCTCCTCGGCAACTTCACCCAGCCGATCTTCTGCTGCTCGACGCCCGGCAACTCCTCGAAATCGACGATGTGCTCACCGCCGAGACCTGGGCCAGCGGGTGGCTCGGCGAGGCGTGGTCGATGGCGGCACTGACCGAACACGAACCCGAGCACCTACTGTGCATGCAGGTCACCGGCCGAGCATGCTCCACACCGTCCCCGCACTCGCTGGCCGCGGTCGACGCGCTCGCGCGGGTCGCACCTGCGGCCGACCTTTCCATGCTGACCGACACCCTCGGCATCTTGGCCGAAACCCAACCACTGCCGGCCTGGCACACCGTCGCGGCGTGGACTCCGACCGCAGCGTGGCGCGCGGTCGACGTGTACGAGAGCGAACGGGTCCTGTTCATTGACTACGACGGACCGCACCCACACACATTGATGGCGAATATCTACCAGGTCGGCGGGCTGATGATCGACAAGCTTGCTCTCTTGAATCCTGGCGCAGCCACCACGTGGGACCAGCTGCGCGAGCCCGACGAGGCACCGATGCCGCTCCAGTCGGTCCCGGTCGCCGAGGTGCTCGCCGATCTCGCGCACGCGTTACGCACCACCGACATGACCTGGCCCCGCACCGCCGACGAGGACTTTTGCGATCACCGGGCGCTGGCATGGTCCCGCTGCCGGAACTACCTGCCAGAATGGCCCGAACACGTCGGACTTCCCGAGCAATGGCGCCGCCAACTGGTCGAGGACTTCCTCAACGACATCGGAAGCGACGACGAGGTGAGCCGGTCGCTGGCAGAGCTGTTCCTGGACTACGGCGACGGCTACATAGGCGCCGGACCGCTGTGCTGGAGCCCGGGCGAGGTGATGCTGCTGCTCACCGATTGGCTTCCCCGCAAAGCAGTCCTCGACGCCGACCAACGCAACGCACTGCCCTTCGTGTTGCGCCGATGGCTGACCTTCGCGCTGACCCAACAGGAGATCGACCGCCAATGGATCAGCCGCGTCGTTGATGCTGTAGACACCTTCCTACCGAGTTCCATGACGCATTCGACGATGAAACTACCTGGGGCCCGGCCAAACAGGTGGCCGCAGCGCTCATCGAGCGAGGCGTCGACCTTACCGACCGCCAAGCGGTCGACGACGGCATTCGGCAACTCAACGCCGAACAACTCGCCCACCGATTACTGCCCTGAACCGTCGGCTCTGTGCACACCTGATTCACACGTCCTGCCGCTTCCTTCTTAACCCGGGGGAATGCTTCTCTGCGACGCGCTGTCCAGCGAATGTGCGCTCGTTGCGAAAGCGATGTAACCCACGGTGCGATGCTAGTCATGCTACGTAGCGTTGCTAGAGACGCTAGATAGCAAAGTAACGCTATTGCAGAGATCTCGATTAGCTATGCGAGGTTTGAGTCCCCTCGGGTGGTGTAAATCCGGAAGGCCCGAGGGTGACCGCGTGTCGTTCCCTATGAGGACGGCCACCGCGTGAGGCTCTGTGAGAAACCGACCAAAGTTTCCACGAGAGGAGCCACGCGATGGCCCTGGACCAGTCTGCCCTACTCGCCCTGACCGAGTCACTGCGCACCGCCGACGGCGGCGACGTGATGCGGACATTGCTGACCACGATCCTGCAGGCACTGATCGAGGCCGAGACCACCGCCCACATCGGCGCCGACCGCTACCAACGCACCGACGAGCGCACCACCAGCCGCAACGGCACCCGAACGAAGACGGTCACCACCACCAGCGGCGACCTGGACGTCAAGATCGCCAAGCTGCGGTCCGGATCGTTCTTCCCGTCGCTGCTCGAGCCCCGCCGGCGCGTCGACCGTGCACTGCACGCGGTGATCATGGAGGCCTACGTGCACGGGGTGTCGACCCGCAAGGTCGACGACCTCGTCACCGCTCTCGGATCGGACACCGGAATCTCCAAGTCCGAGGTCTCGCGGATCTGCGCCGACCTGGACGAGGAGGTGACCGCCTTCAACACCCGTGAGCTGGGCGGACAGGAGTTTCCGTACGTGTTCCTCGACGCCACCTACTGCAAGGCCCGTGCCGGTGGCAGGCGCGGCGGGCGAGGAGCTGCGGTGGTCTCACAGGCGGTGGTGATCGCCACCGGGGTGGCCGCCGACGGGCGACGCGAGGTCCTGGGCTGCGCGGTCGGGGACAGCGAGACCGAGGCGTTCTGGGCCGAGTTCCTGCGGAGTCTGCGTGCACGCGGCCTGCATGGGGTTCAGCTGGTCATCTCCGACCACCACAGCGGTCTACGGGCCGCGATCGACACCGTGCTGCTCGGGGTGGCGTGGCAGAGGTGTCGGGTGCACTTCCTGCGCAACGTTCTCGCCCGTGTCCCCAAGGGGCAGGCGGAGATGGTCGCCGCCGCCATCCGCACCATCTTCAGCCAACCCGCCGGGAAAGATGTGCGGCAACAGGTGGACACCGTCGCGGCCATGCTCGAACCCCAGTTTCCCGCGGTGGCAACGATGTTGAGCGACTGCAAGGAGCAGATCACCGCGTTCGCGGACTTCCCCAAACCGCACTGGTGCAAGGTGTGGTCGACCAATCCCCTCGAACGCCTCAATCGGGAGGTCAAGCGCCGCACTGACGTGGTGGGGATCTTCCCCAACCCCGCGGCGCTGCTCCGGTTGGCGACCTGTGTGCTCATCGAAACCCACGAGGAATGGCAGGTCGGTGACCGCCGCTACCTATCCGAGGAATCGATGGCACAACTGCGCGCCCCCGAGCCGGAATCCTCGGCCGGGCACGCCGACATCCCCGCGAAGAAGGAGGAATCCACCGCCCTTACGGTATGATCACCGCAATCACAGCGCCACGCGCTCAACGATTTACACCACTCCACGGGGCTCTATCTATGCGAGCGTTGATTGCTCGCGTGCCGACGGCTGCTAGGAGCGACATAGTAGCTAGCGGTATAGCGACCGTTGCACTTACGCCGCTGGCGGAAATAGCAGTTCTCGCTCACAGAGATTGGACCGCTAGCCTAGCTAGCGGAGCGCCGCTAGCTCGAGAATCGTACTTGGTGGATCCGGGGCGAGGTCCGCTCGGGCGGCATGTCGAGCTATGAAGACTCGAAGCCGGCCTGTTCTGTTTCCCCGGGTTCCGCCCGTGCCTAGGCGGATGCGATCTGGTGGAGGGGTGCGTTTCGCGTGACGGTGCCTCGTGGCATAGTTGCCGCCGACGACTTCCTGACCTGCTGAAATATCAACGCTAGCTCCGATAGCATTGACGGGATCCGCTTTGGTAGCAGGGAGGGAAGCGCAAATATCCGGTCTAACTGGGCTATCGACTCTAGTCTTCATAGCGCGGATAGTTCTGCTATGGCGACGATCGCAGCTACTCGTTGTAGCGCAGCAATTCCCGCAATCGTCGCTATCAGAGAGACATCAGCAACGATATCTATCGGAGCTAGACGCCGTATGAGCGCTATAGTTGCGCCGCTTTCTATGGTCGCTTGCATGTCTAGTCCGACTTGCCTTTCGAGCCTTTCTAGGCGTTCTAGCCTTAATAAGCTGGCTATGCAGCCTAGGGGGCGTAGGGGTGCTTGCAGAGCTATGAGTGCGAACAGAGCTAAGAGCGCGATGCTTGCGACGGAAGTTTGGCTATCGATCGTTGCTGTCATCGCTATAAGCGCAGTCGTATCTAATGTCGCTATGAAAACTAGTGCAGTAACTGTTGTGAGCAAAGCTATTACAGAGACTGTAGATAGGGTCGCAACCATAGACGTCCTAGCTATGTTTGCGTCGGAAGCGTCGATTGCTATGAAAGCCAAACTAGAGCCACTAGTTAGGCTATGAACGCTAGCTCACCTAGCAAAGAGCGCTAGCGTTGCTCGGCGTGTCGAGCTAGTTCAGCGGCCAAGCCTGGCTATGCTCCCTACGCGAGCGTGCGGAGTTGCACTAACGCTCATCGCGCGCATCTGGAAGTCTCCTGGCCTCGACGGAACGGAAACCAAGTCATGACACGCAAATGCGCGATCTGCAATCAGAAGGGGGGAGTGGGCAAGACCGCCACGACCCTCGGTCTCGCGAGCGCAATAAGCAACGCCGGCGGACACGTCCTCATTGTCGACGTCGACCCCCAGGGCAACGCCACCAACGGCGTAGGCGTCACCATCACCGACGAGATGCTGACAACCTACGACCTGATGAGCCGAACCGAATCGGGCACGGCGATCGACGCCATCATTGCCACCCCATGGGACGGCGTCGATCTGATCCCGGCCGACCAGACGCTCGCGAACATCGAATCGGATGGGGCCAACGACCTCATCTTCCGCCTCGACATCGCCTTCGAAGGCCTCGACCTCTCCGCCTACGACGCCGTCCTCTTCGACTGCCCACCGTCGCTCGGCAAACTCCTCTTCGCCGTCTTCTGCGCAGTGGACGGGGTCATCGCAGTAACCGAGCCCACCATCGACAGCGTTCAAGGCGTCACCAAGCTCTTCGAAACCGTCGAGAACGTCCAGCGACGCCCCAACCCGAACCTGGCTATCGACAAGATCGTCCTCAGCCGACAGCGGGGGACAGGCGAACACCGATTCCGGGAGAGCGAACTGCGCGAGGTCTACGGCGACCTCGTCGCGCGCACCACCATCCCGGAATACGCCACCCGGCAGGACGCACACAGCGCGCGCACCCCCATCCACAAATTCACCGGCGGAAAATCCCTGTCATTGCAGCTCGCCTACACCGACCTTCTCAACGAACTACCCATCAAGACCGCAGGAGCAACCGTATGAGCGTCCAACGTGAACCCGCTATCCGCAGGCCGGCGCACCCTGCCGCAGATCTTCCTGAGCGCCCCCGGGTCGTCAAAGACCCCACCCCGGCCGCCGTCGACGAGCAGCCGACGCAACTTCCGACCGAATCGACCATCAGGTCTGTCGCCGACGTGCCCGTCACGCCGGTCTTGTCTCCTGCGCCCGAGACGGCATCGCCTGTCGAGAAGCTCAGCGAACAACACAACGTGCGGTTGCGGCCCTCGACCAAGGCGCGCCTGACGCGCGGTGTGGACAAGCTGCGCTACGAGACCGGGGACCGGAGCATCACCATCTCGTCGGTCACCGACGCCGCGCTTATCGAGTACCTGACCAAAAACGGCTGCTAGCACCGATAGCAACACTAGCTATCGGTGCTAGGTGGGCACTTTGTGGTTCGAGACATGCCCACCGCGACGCACTGGCCGCACCAACATAAGGAGGCCCCCGCCGATTGCGCCGGCGGGGGCCTCGTGGACCGGGACCCCGTGGAAGGAAACCCCGATCATGAACGACCTTAGTATCCGAGCAGCACAAATCCAGCTCCGCGCCCTGATTGCCGCCCTAATCGTTGCGATCGCCATTGCGGTCGGCATCACCACCGGAGCGTTCGTACTCTCGTTCGCCGTGCAACGCGACCTCGCAATGCAGGCCGGAATCCCGCACTACCTCACCTGGATCTTCCCCGCCATCGTCGACGGCGCAATCCTCGGCGCAACGATCGCCATCGTTGCGCTAAGCAAAATCAACGGCAGCGCAACGGGTAAGCACTTCTTTCTCTGGCTCGCCGTGGTCGTCGTCTTCATCAGCGTCTTCGGCAACGCCTACCACGCCTACCGCGCCGGCGAAGCAGCTGCGCGGAGTGTTGCAGCGGGCATCGACCTGGGATACACCCCACTGACTCCAACCGGCGCCTCCCTCATTGCAGTCATTCCACCACTCTTGGTCTTGGCTTTCACCCACGGTGTCGGAATCCTCATCAAGGCCATCGGCACCGCCCACACCGAGTACACCGCGGTCGTCCGAGACACCCGCGACCTCGAACAGCCGGACGGTGAGGACATCACGACCGATTACCCGACGGTGGCGGCTAAGTCGATGCCGGCATCGACACGGAACGTCGGCCACATTGCGTCCCTCGGTGCCCCGAGCATTGCGCCGGATCTCGACATTGCACAGGACCTCGACGTTGCACAGGACCCGAACGTTGCGCCTCGCATTGCTCACGCCGTTGCGCAGTTCGCCGACGCTGCAACAGCAGACGACTCCTCGGCACCCGACGACAGCCGTGAGACCGCCGCGGCCGGACCCGAGGGTTCCACTGGCGTTGCGGATGCCGCGCAACCAACCGAAGCGAACCCAGATGACCTCACCGACGTTGCGACCCTCACTGAGGAGCACGTTGCGCGCAGCGCACTGGACGGGCGCAACGCCGATGCCCTGAAGGTCGGCAATGCGCCGGAGGACTCGCAAGAGCCATTCGTGTTGCCGGACGAAGCCCAGACCATCGAGAACCTCCTCGACTTCATCGACACGTGCGCCGACTTCGAGCCTGTTGTGAAAGAGACGGCCCGACTGCGAATCATCGAACAGCACAGCTACGCGGAAATCGCCACGCTCACGCGGGCCAAGGCCGCAAGCACCGCAATGCGCCGATTCGACAAGGTTGCGCAACGCGCGGTCGACGCCGGGTTCCGGACGCCCCCGTTGCCGGAGCTCGAGGAGATGGCGGACGGACGCAATGCGGCAACGCTCGATCCGCAGTACACATTGGTCGGCGCACCCTGATCACCCGCCCCGGCAATGCGGCGACGGCCGGTTCGTACTCTCCGCGGCTCGACCGGGGAGACGACCCGACCAACAGCAACGAAGCTTGTCCCGCCCAGCAAATTCCGAACTTCCGCAACACCCAGCGCCTCTGACCGCAACACAGTCCGACGTTGCCGACCAACCAGATGAGGTTGGCAACGCAACGCGTGGTTGCGGAAACGCAACGCCGACAGTACGAGGTTGGCAACGCCGGCGCCCGATTCGGATGCAACAGACAATCGGACATGTGGACCGCAATGCAGATGCAACACCATCACAACGTCGGCGATCATCTGCGCATTGCAGGTGGGCGGGGCGCCGCGTTGCATGCTGGACGCCGGTGACTCATACAGTTCACTCAAGAAAAGTGGATGAGGGAGCGGTTGTGGAGTGGTTCGTGTCATTTTGGGATCTGGAGATTCAGCGGACATCGGTGCGCGCAGGGGAGGCATCCGATCGCGATGACGCCATGGCTCAGGTCATCGCCGCTGGGCGCGAGCTGGCGTGCCGTGACGACGGATCGGTGGTCAATAAGACTGCCCACATCCGCATCGGAACCGAGCTGGCGGTGGTGACCGGGTTCGACAGTCCACGCCTGGACGACGAAAACCTGCGCTGCCGCATCGAGGCTGCCATCACCGCGAAGCAACAACACGCCCGCACGATGCAGCAACGGATATCCGTCGAGCTCTAGTCGGGTCTCCTCTGGGGTAGCCTGGCGAGCTGACGGCCGCGCCGCAGAGACACACCGCCACTCGATCCCCGAAGTGGGGGAGTAGATCTGAATGATGATCGAACACGACGGTGACCGCGATCGATCGCGCCACGAAAGTCGAGTCCGGGTCCCGCCAAATGCCATCGCGGCCGCCCAAGTCGTTCGACGGTGCCGCGGGCATATCGGTGCGCGTCTCGACGCGGGTACGTTTCAGTTGCTGATCGGTTGGCGAACCCGTCTGGTGCGGCTCTTCTGGCAGGGGGAGAGCAGGCATAATTTCATCACGGTGACGTATGTGCCCGAGTCTGGGTCGGTTGTCTATTTCTTCGTCGGCGACCGGATGGCCAGCCGCGGATCGCCATCACGTGCGGTGGTGGCTGCGCCAAGGCTCAGATCGATTGGGCTGCAACACCCGGACCGGTGCGCGGCGTTATCGATCGTGCGCCGAAAGCTCCGCGACGGTAACCGCAAAGCGAGGATAGCTAACTTCGCTACGCTAGCTAGCGTCGCAGTGGGGGTTGCGTGTTGTGCAACGCACGGCACCCGTTGTGTGGTTCGTGTCTATCGAACACCCCGGCAGTCATTCTCGTGGCGAGCGGACTGCGGCGGAACTGGTCGATGGCATCGACGGAGACCGTGTTCGGCGATGAGGGCGACAGCATCAGCTACCCGCTCGACAATGCCCGAGTACGGGATCGATCTCGAGGACGAGAACGCCAGCGAGGTCCACGCAGACCTCGACGCATTCGAGGCGGCTCGGTGGTGGTGTGCGCCGCTCAAATTGGTGGCGCGGCTGCTCAGAGGTCCCACAGTCCCAGCAGCGCGGTCCGGAGGCTGGGTGAGCGGACGTAGTGGTCGGTCCGCAGCCGTGAGCCGGGGTGTCCGAGGTCGGTGAGTGCCTTCTCGGCGTCGGTGAGGGGCAGGGGTGGCGGGTCGGTGCGGGTGCGGAGGAAGTACAGCACCGCCCCGCCGGTTCGCGGGATCTTCATGGGGTCGGATACCACGACGGCGGGTGGGTAAATCCATGCGTCGTCGGCGGAGACGAAGATGATCACGTCGCCGCGCTTCACACTGCTGGGTTTGTCGAGGCGCAGCGATTCGAGCTGGTACTTCGCCGCCGGCCCTGCCGTGGTCCGCTGCCGCGACCGGTGCTGCTCGAGCACATGTTCTTCGGTGCGGGTGGGTTGATAGTCGACGGCGTGTTTGACGAACATCCGGGTGACCGGCGTCGGCAGAAAGTCCGTCCCGGTGCGGACGCGGCCGGTGACCCCGGGCAGGGGGACGGCGCGGCCGATCTCCCACTCCCGGATCGCATCGTCGAGGAACACCTCATCGACCTCGGTGAGCTCGTCGAGGCTGTCGATGAATGTCCGCACCGAGGCGATGATGTCGGGGTCGTCGGTGATGACCACGGCGTCGTCGGCGAGGGTGGAGTTTTCGGACGCGTTCGCCGACCCGATCACCGCTCGCCGACTGGTGGCGATCACCTTCGCGTGCAGGGTCGGCGACGACAGCACCCGCACCCCCTTGTTCACGTAGTACGCGAGGGCGGCGGGGGAGGTGGCGTGCGCCCGGACCGCGGCCTTGGAGGCGTTGACGACCAACAGGTCCCCGGCGCGCAGCGGGAGCAGTTCGGGTGCGTCCTGGCCGAGGTAGCCGATCGCGGCGTACCGGGCGCCCCGGGTGCGGATGGCGCGGGTGATGTGTGGCCACGGGCTCGGCCCGTGGAAGGTGGTCCCCATACCGACAGACGGTAACCGGGCCGCCTTGCGTGTGGTGCCGGTCCCTGGCAACGCTAAAGAAGCTAAAGGGGGACGCCGTCGGTCCGTCGCTCCCGGCGCGGGTCGACGGTGGCGCGTGCGGCGGGCTGACCGCGCCCGAGGTGCGGCGATCCGGTCGGATCACTTTGTTGCGGAAAATGCATCGGCATCGGCATCGGCCACGACCGTCGGCCCGACGCTTCTACGCTTGTGGGCACCACGAGACCAGCGGGAGAAGGATGATGAGTTACGAAGCGATCTACGACGGGGTCCGTTATCCGCTCGCCGATGCGGCCGCCGCGCACGGCCTCGAGGAAGCTATCCGGGCCTCTTCGCAGACAACGGCAACGGCGGATTCGTCGGTTTCGTCAGCCAGAACTCGACGGTTCGCCTGCTGATTACGCCGGCGACTCCGGTCGCGATCCGGGGCAGTGACGAGCCGGACCCGAGCGTCGTCCATCGCTGGTAACCCCGCCCGCAGGCGTACCTTCGGACCGCGGCGGTGTGTCCGTCCGCCCGGAGGACCGGGTGTAAGCGAGATTTCGGCGACGATCCACCGCCAGCGAAGGAGGGTAGGGTGCCCGGCCTCATCTCTGGGCGGCGTCACCTACGGCATCAGCCGCACCGGATTCGAGCCACCTGCATGCTGCTCGCACGGTTCGCCGAGGGACACACCACGGGGGTGGCTATGTCCCTCACCCACGACGGCGCCCGGCACTACCTGTTCATCACGCCCGGGGTGCCGATCACGCCGGTGGAATGACGAATCCGAGAGTGTCTAGTCGTGACGGCTTCCTGGACTGACGTACCCGGGCAGTGTCTCCGGCGATGTCACCACCGGCGGCGTCACTGCCTGCGCCCGTAGCACCCCGTCACATCTCGGGCACAAATCTGCACGCAAACATGCCCGCGAAGATACCTGCAATAAGGCCCGTAGTGGGTAGGGTGATGTCCGCGCAAGCACACGGCGGCACACGCGGAATACGAGTGGGTGGGTATGGCGAAGGTAGGACATTCCGACGGCGGCGCCCGCCGCCGCCCGACCAGAGCCCGAGATGGCGCCGCGGGGTCGGGGACGCGCGCTCCCGGCGCGAAAGGTTCCTCCGATGCGGGAACGCCGAGTCCGGAATTGACGGCGAAGTTGGAACCGCGGAAGGGACCAACGAAGGTTCCGCTCAATACCCGGGTGCTGGCCTCGACGGAGGCCCGGTTGACCTGGCTGGTGAACGATCGCCAATCCACGGTGACCAACGTGGTGGACGTGGCCCTGCAGGAGTTCTTCGACCGCTACAGCGTCCCTCCGGCAGATCATGACGGCCGGATCGCCGAGCAGGAGTCATGAGCGGTCCGTGGGAGCAGATGCCTCTGTTCGCACTGCCCGAGGCGACCCTGACGACGTCTCCCGCCTCCACCGATGATGCTGCTGTCCCCGACGACGACTCTGCCTCCGTCGAAGCTGGTGTCTTCGTCGCAGCCGATCAGGCGGACTCCGAGCCAGCCGTTGCCGCACACCCCGAATCGTCCGAGCAGTCGGACGCCGACTACGCCGACGACGCCCCGGCTCCGCCGTCTCTCGAGGTGGACGACAACGAAGCGGTGGACAACGAAGCGGTGGACGGCGACGAGGGGGATGACGACGAGGCTGGCAGCGCCGCGGCGGATCCGCCGGTGTGGGAGGCGCTTCCGGCCGGAGACGAGGCCGATGGTCATGCGTTGATCGTGACCGCTGCGGGCACGTACACGCCGTCCGGGCGGGAGTTGACCGGGCCGGTCGACTCGGTCGAGAAGCTGGACAAACTGATCCGCTGGGCCTCGCTGACACCGTTGGGCGCCCCCGCACAGATCTGGATCGTCGGACAGGCCGCGTGCGAGCTGCTCGGGTGGATCATCGACCCAGGCAGCGAAGACGACGTCGACGACATGGAAGCCCTCCGCAACCGCGCCGCCCAAGAACTGACCGCCGTCCTCCACGCCACCCTCACCCCACTGCTGAACGCGGGCTGGGAACTGCGCGGCGACCCCGGGCACGTGGTGCACCTGTCCCGCTCGATCGGGAACTTCACCTCGATGGTCGATGTGGTAATAGAACCGTACGTGTGGACCTACTGGAACAAGGACTTCGGTTGGCACAACCGGGTCGGCGACATGGGTATCCTCGGCGCACCGACGGCCGGAACGTATCTCCCGGACGACGACCTACCCGCCGCACGGGAACTCGGTCGCCGGTTGGCCTGGTGCGCCAAGCACCTCGGGGTGCTCCCGGGACCAACGCCCGCGCGCACCGGCGCCGCTCTCGTCGACAAGATCAAGCGTGAACGCATCCGCAGCGGCAAAGGCATCGTCGTCACCACACCCGGCTCGGTCCCACCGCTGGACGGCCCGCCACGTGGAGACCTCGAACCCGCTGTCGGTTGGACCCGCGTCCCGGAGGCCGATGACCTCGACAACGCCCACCGGTTGGTCTCGATCGATCAACGCGCCGCCTACCTCGCATCCGCCGGCATGCTCGAATTCGGCTACGGGCAGCCCAAACACCTGACTGGTGACACTGCCGCGGCCGCGGCGGTGACGGAGAAGGGTGCACCCTTCGGGCTGTGGCGGATCACCCTGCCTCCCGGGCAGGCACTTTCGCTGCCCGAGAAACTCCCGTTGCCGCACCCCCACATGCTCGCGGACCAACCGGTCCAGACTTGGGTGACCACGGTCAGCCTCGACGGACTGTGCTCACCAGTGGCAGACGGAGGAATCGGCGCCGAACTCGACGACCTGGACATCACCGAGGCCTGGGTCTACCCACAACAGGGCCGCGCCCTCGACAAGTGGGCCAAAATCCTGCGCGAGGCCCGGAAGGCCGCGGTGGACACCGACGACGAAGCGACGAAGCGGTTCCTCGGCACCTGCTACAAGGGTTACATCGGGCGAATGGTCAACCCGGACATGTGGACTGCGAAGCAGATGCAACATCACCACCAACCGCTCTGGCGTGCGGCGATTATCGCGCACTGCCGGTGGCGCGGCCGCCGGGTGGCGATGCGGATTGCCCGCGAGCACGGCCGCTGGCCGGTCCGTACCGTCACCGACTCCTGGGTGTACTTCCTCGCCGATGGCGAGGACATTGCCGACGCAAGCGAGGCGCTGGGGAAGATGTCGGTGGAGAAGGACGTGGTCCTCGCCGACACACTCCTGTCCGCCTTCACTTCGGCGCAGGACGTTCACGACGTGAACCTTGCGATCAAGGCGGCGTTCGCCGAGGAAGAAGACGACTGATGGCACTGCATCTCCCGAAGCCGCGCACCAAGAAGCCCGCGCAGGAGGCGGTCGGCCTCGACGGCCTCAAGGTCTCGGTCGCCAACGCCGCGACCAGCGGTGTCGAGAAGTCGAAGCAGGTCAAAAGTGGGGGACTGGCGGGGCTGACCAGCAAAGTCTCCGTCAAGCAACTGCGCACGGAACTCGGCAACGAGGGCCTGCGGCAGGCGGCGATCGATGCCGGCCGCACCCCGCCGTCGGCTCGTACGTTGCGCCGGTGGGCGCAGCAAGGCCGCATCCCGCATGCCGATGTTCTCGAGCGTGCGCAACGCCGTGCGGCGATCGAACGTCTCGGCGGCGTCGATGCCGTGGCCGCGAAGATCGGGCGGTCCCGCTCCGCCGTCTCCCGATACCGCTCCGGGGAAACCAACGAGCTGCGCGCCGACGCCAGCAAGAAACTCAAAAACGTCAAGGCGCAGGACATCATGAAACGCGCCGGCGTGTTACGCCCGGACGGAACCCCCAAAAAAGCGGTCATCCGGGTCAAGGGTGGTGTCATGGTCCGCAACGGCGCCGACGAGGGCTACGACTACCGGGTCCGGACCCTGGATTTCGCGAACTCGGACACACCGTTCACCAGTGAGGAGTCCCGCGAACTGGCCGCCGCACTGGCCAACGACGATCACGCCCGGGTCGTCGCCTTGCTCGAAAGGCACGCCACCCTCGACTACCCCGAGAACAAGGGCTTCGACAAGTACAGCGACCAGTTCGGATTTCACTTCGACCACATCGACTCCGTCCACATCGACTGGATCTGATCGCAGGCATCACAGGCCTAGGAAATTCGGGGGGACGTGTCGTGTCCGCAGTCCGATCGCGGAAGCCCTGCTATTGCAGCTAGCGGTTCTCGCAACGCTACGGGGGTACGCGGCGGTGGCCGGGTGGCAGGCGACCGCGAATGGTGGCGGGGCAGCAGAAGTTATCCACGTACCCCGTTGAATTCCGCTGCCGGATTCGGTCACCGTATGCACCTCACCTCATCGGTGTGTGTTCTTCGGAGGCTGCGTGTGGCATCCCGGGGCCGCATCGAGGGGTGAGCTTCATAGCTCGCGGCTACAGATGAGGTGCCCATGCCCGCAAGACGTTCGAGAGCCCGCAACGTGGTCGCTCTCGTTGTGTGCGCGACCGTCGCCGGCAGTGTCGCGGTGACCGCCCCGGCTATCGCGCACGCCGACCCCACCAGTTGTGCGGCGACGTTCAACCTGCTCATCCCCGGTACCTGGGAGACATCAGAGAACGCCGACCCCCACCAAGCGGTGGGGATCCTCGCACCGGTCGCCGACGCCATCACCGTCGCCCACGGTAACCGGGCGCAGGTCTATACCCTCCCGTACATGGCCCGCGCGTTCGACAACGGACACACCTACGCCGACAGCAAGGTTGACGCCGTCACCAGGGCGACGGCGGTCCTCACCGACGTCTCCCGCAAGTGCACGAACACGAAGTTCACGATTACCGGCTACTCACAGGGCGCCGACGCCGCCGGCGATCTTGCCTCTCGGATCGGCAACGACAACGGACCGATGCCCGCCGACCGTGTCCTTGCCGTCGGCCTGCTCGCCGACCCCGGCGCCGGCACCAAAGGCTCCGCGACTGTGGGTCCTCGCACCTCCGGCCACGGCATCGCCGACCCACGCCCCCACGGGATGGGCACGCTCTCCGGCCGGGTCGCCTCGATCTGCGATCCCGGGGACCTGTACTGCTCGATCCGCAAGGGCGACAACCCACTCCTGGGCTCGCTCGGGTCGATCCTGTCCAAGACCCCCGGCACGAACGGCAACACCAGCAACAATGGCGACACCAGCACCGACGGCGGCAACGCCCGGCTGGCCACCGCCCTGACCTCCGACTTCTCCGGCGCCGACCTGCCCGCCTTAGGCCGCAACGTCGCCACCCTCTCCCAGCAGCTCTCCGCCCCGAACATCGACATCGGCGGCGTGGCGGCGACGGCATCGTCCCTCGCCACCACGCTCGCCCCGATCGCCGACCTGATCGACTCCGGGACCGCGCACGCCGCCACCGCCCAGCTGTCCGCAGCCCCAGTAGGTAGCCCCGAACATGGCGCCTCCGAGGTCCTTTCGAAGGCCGGGGCATCGGATCTGTCTGCCGCACTGACCACCGTGACGACGATCGCCGACACCGCACGGAAGCTGACCGATGCGGGGACTTCGACCGTGGCCGCCACGTCAGGGGATGCGGCGCAGTTGTCGGCCGCGGCCACCACCCTCGGTGATCACCTCGCCCCGCTGACCTCCACTCCAGCCGATGCGCTGCAGGGCGCGTCGACTGTGCTGTCGGTGCTGAAGCCGGCCACGGTGGTGGGTCAGGTTCTCAATGTCGCCACCGGGGTGACCGCTCTCGACATGCCGGGCGTTCTCCGCAACCTCACGGTGTTGCCGCGGAAGGTCGCCGCCCTCGACGCCCGCGGTGCGCACCAGGTGGCGGGGGAGCTGAACAACCAGTTCTCGCCGTTGGTGAAGATGGCCGCGGCCGTGGATCTTCGCTGGGTTTCGCAGGTGCTCTCGGTCATCCCGGACCCCACCGGGTACACCCAGATCGCCGCACTCGTGGCGTCCATCCTGGGAGGCGTCGACGTCATCCGGCTGGCCACCCTCATCGGGCAGATCCAGGAAATCGCCTGGACCGCGGTGGAGAAACTGCTGCCACCCCCGGGGAAGGCACCCGACCCCCTCGGAGCGGGCGCCGCGATGGCCGGCCTGCTGCCCGTCGGCCTCGACCTGGCCTCGGTGGCGGTGAACATGCTCTCCGGCAAAGCCTCCAAGACCCCACCGGAACTACTCGGCAAAGCCTCGAACACAGCGGCGACCAGCATCAGTACCCAAACGGAGAATGTTGATCTTCCGGCGCTGACCGGCTCACTGACGACCATGGCCCAATCACAGGGTGCCGAGGACCTGACCGCCCTGGTCGGCGAAGGCCTGAAGGCCGCGAGTTTCTTCACCTCCGGCGCCCACACCAACTACAACGCGCTCGTCGTCGACAACGTCGGCCGCAACGCGATCACCTGGCTGTCCGATTGGCTCAATCTTCAGATCGAACGGTCCGTATGACCTCCCGCGCCTACAACCCGGCCGCCCGCTGGACCTTCTGCCACCTGTGTCATCACCGCGGCTATCACAGCCGCGCCGACGCCAAAGCGGTCCGCAAACGGCACCCCGGCGAGAAGGGACTCGCCGTCTTCGTCTGCCCGCACACCACGGGACTGTTCCATATCGGTCACCGCCCAGACGCGCTGACCAGCGGGCAGATCGACCGGCAACGACTCCGGGGCCAAGCAGTGCGAGCAGCACGAGGTCAGCGGCAGTGAGCCGCCACAGCACCACGCTCCGACCCCCGCTCGCCCTCGCGCCCGGTGCCCTCGGTTGCTTCGGGGGCGCCGGCCACCACCCTGGCATCGCCGACCACAATGGGGTTGCCACCTGGACGAATGACACGTCTCACGTAAGGATCTCGCTTGCAACATACAGCCGTGAACTTGTAAAGTATGGGCCTGGCGGGCGGCGAGATGATTCTCGGACATCTGCTGCCCGAGGCAGGCTGGCGCGAAGCGGACCGGGGCGGGGGTGTGAACGACATGCCCCACGACAACGTACTCATTACGCGCGTGCACCCGGCAGCACGGCGATGTAACCGACTCGCCCGCCATGTGATCGGCGGCCGACCCGCGTGTGGGGACGTGCCGTCTGCCCAGAAAGATGCCCCGATGTGCCGCTCGAAAGCCCACGGAAATGGGCGCCGCTGCCCCGGCTGCGGAAGCTACAAGGCCGCCGCAAAAGCCAACGCGAACAGACGACTGGGCCGCGAAGCCCGGAAAAAGGTGGTCGACCACCTGAAACAGCAAGGCATGGCTCTGACCGCGGCCGCGGTGCAATCGGCACCACCGAGCGTCCTGCCGGAGCTGATGGCCGCGTTGGGAATCGACCCCTCGGTGCTGGGGGACACCCCGATGCCGAGCACCCACGCCAAGCCCCCGTCGGCGAAGCTGCTGATCGCCCATGCTGAGGCCGAGCGCGTGAAGCTGGCCAGCTCGCAGATTACTTCGGCGCAGGCCGCTCTCGATGAAGCCGAGCAACGCGTCGCCGACGCAGACGCGGAGGCTGAGGAAGCCCGCAAGGCGGTCAACCGGATTCGGGCCCGACTGAGGAAGGCAAAGAAGGCTGTCGAGGACGGCACCGGTTCATCGTTCGACATCGCAGCGAAGCAGAAGGACCTCGACGACGCCAAACAGGCATATCTCGACGCCAAGCGCCGACAGGTCGAGGCCCGGGAAGATCTGGCCGCAGCGAAGTTCGGGATGCGCGACGACATGACCACCGACGCCGAACGCGACGCCTACTACGCGTCGCTCTCGGATGACGAGGTCGACACGATCACCCGCGCGCTCAACCGCCGCTCCGCAGCTGAAGCGGCGCAGGCGCTCACCGAGGGCGGCCAGCCCGCCCTGGCGTCGACTCCCCGCGACACCACCGTCTACAGCGCGGGCACCATCGCGATGGAAACCGGATCCGGTGTCACCGAAGTCGAGGGGCGCATCCTCGACGGCGGCACCGCCATCTACCGGCGCGGCGCCTCGGACTTCGTCATCTTGCAACGCAACGGCGACGCCTACCATCCGGTTGCCCAGGCGCACGGCAAGAACGACGCCCTGGCCAAGGCCAACCGTATCCCCCTCATGACCGGGCCCGATCCGTTGCCCGCGCAGGCCACCGAGATGCAGAAACAAGCCCACGCCATGAAGGGGGACATCGCCCTCGTCGTGGCCCGCCGAGCCGTCGACGGCTACGCCTCCACACCGTCCGCTCAACAGGCGACGATCGACGAGGAGATGGCCGAGGCGCGGGACAAACTGACCGACTCGGTCGGCGGCGGCCCCGCCCACGCGGACATCCACGACGGCATCAAGCGGCACCGGCGGGTACTGCGCCAACGGTCGGCGGTCGAGGCCGGCGAGCAGGCCCGGGCGACAGCACTGGCCGGCGGCGCCACCAAGGCCGAGGCTGACGCCGCCTACGCCAAGGCGCACCGGCGCGCACTGGGAACCCCCACGGTCGGCGGCGGCACCATCCCGCACTTCGACCACGACATCCCACCGCAGAGCCTCGGCGCCGACAAGCACGCCAGCTTGTGGCGCAGCGGAATCCGCGCCTACGGCAAGGAAACCGCCGACGACTACCCGGTGATCGCCCAGCGGGCAGGCGACCTGAAGGCCTGGGGATTTACGACCGCACCCGGCGGGCACGTGCAGACCTCGAACATCGGCGCGCTGACCACCTCCAACGCGCAGTTCGTGCAGAAGATGCTCAGCTACAAGGAACGCAGCGCACTGACCACCTACACCGGCGGCAGCTACCGCTCGATCAACGCCGCCATCACCGGCCGCGACGCGAACCCGTCCGGGCACATCAAGACCGTGGTGTCCCAGCTGGACTCCGCATTCGACAAGTTCCGCGGCCACAACCCGAACACACAACCGATGACCCTGGTCCGCGGCACCCAGGTCCCGAGCGGGTGGACGGGCAGCACCGAGGAATACATCGACTCGGCATTCACCGTCGGTTCCCGCATGGAGATCGGCAAGGTCACCAGCTTCTCCACCAACCACGGCACGGCACACAACTTCGCCGGCCACCCGCCGTACATGATGGTCGTCCGCACTAGGGACGGGCTTCCGGTCAAATCGATCTCGAGCTACTCCTCCGAAGACGAGGTCGTCCTCCCGATGGGCACCCACCTGCGCTGTGTGAAGGTCGACCACCACGGCATCGGCGGCCGACCGACCGTCTACATGGTCGCCGAAGACCTCGTCGCCGAAGCCGACGACGGCACCGGCGGCAGCGCGACCAAGGCCGCGTAACCCATTCTCTACCAGTTAAAATGACACGTCCCCTCCCGAAGAAGGGGCGACGAGGGAAGGACCAATCACCATGGCCGCACTCACCGACGAGCAACTCGACGAGATCCGCCGGCACCTCGACGAAGGCATGACCCCCGACGCCATCGCCGACTACCTCGGCCGCGTCGCCGACCTCGACCTGATGGACATCGTCACCATCCGCTCCGCGGCCGTCGCCCTCTCCCGTGGGGAGACCCCATGACCGCACCCACCGCCGGCAGCGACACCGCACTACTCGTCCGCTACGGAAACGCCCTGACCGGCTTGGCTGCCGGCGATGCCTGGGGCTACCAGGTCGAATTCACCAGCTACGCCCAGATGCCGGCCTACCCGGTCGCCCCACCCGCTGGCTGGTGGGTGATCTCCGACGACACTCAGATGACCCTTGCCCTTCATTGGGCTCTGGCCGAGGTCACCGACTTCGACGACATCGAAGCCGTCACCGACGCGATCACCCGGCAGTTCCTGCTGTGGCAGGTCGACCCCGACAACACCCGGGCGCCGGGCCGCACCTGCATGAATTCCCTGAGGAACTTGCGTGCCGGTGCCCGCTGGTACGACACCGCCGGCGCCGTCGAATCCGCCGGCTGCGGGGCCGTGATGCGCCTGGTCCCCACCGCCTTCGCCCCCGACCCGTACTGGTTGGGCCTGACCGCACTGCAGGCCGTGATCACCCACAAACACCCGCGAGCCGTGGTGCCCGCATTGCTGCTCGCCGACGCCATCCGCCACGCGCCCGAGTACCGCGGCCGGTTCCTCGAGCACACCCAGACAGCGGCTGCGCAGATCCACAATGGCACCAGCGCCTGGACCGCGGATCCCTACCTGCGGGATGTCCTCGCCCCGATCACCGGGGACGTGTCGTCATACCTGGTAGAAGGGCTGAACGACGGAACCGCGGATATCCTCACCGCCGCCGCGGGCCGACTCGAACAGCTGTGCCCTCTGCCGCCGGCCGACTTCGGGGACCCCTGTGCCGGTATCGGTGAGGGGTGGGAGTCGGCCAGTGCGGTCGCCCTGGCCCTGCTGGTCGCCGACCTCGCCACCACCTCCGACGATGCTGGCACCGCCGCCTTGACCGGGCCGGAGGCGCTCGCCTGGGCATCGACGAGCAACGGCGACTCGGACTCCATCGCCTGCATCGCCGGCGGCCTCATCGGCTCCGCCCACCCCGAAAAGGACTACTGGGCCGCAGCGGGCCTGACACCCACCTTCGAGCCCCGCTACGCCGAGGAAATCATGGCTGCGGCCAGCCAGCTCCCCGTCGGTGCTCCGGCCGACTGACACTCCTGCCGCGTCTTGTTCTCGCGACGTTACGGCCCCGACATGGAGCGGGTGTCAGGTCAGGTCGTCGGTCGGGGCGGTTGCCGCATTGGATTTGATCGACTCAATCCCGTTCTGGGCCGCCGCCTTCGATGTGTAACCCTGACTGGCCGCGATGATTTCGCCGTTCGCAGCCTTCAAGTGAAACCGAAACTGTCCGGCGGTGTCCTTGAACAGCTCGAACTTCGCAGTCATCGCTCCTCCTCCGGTGAGTCCACGAGTGTCGCGGACCCCGTGCCACTTCACGGTAGGTAGACCGAGAGCCCACCGGCGGCAGAACACTCTTTTCTTCCGGTACTGCCAGTAGTGTCGTCTGGTCCGTACCGAAGAACTCGAGGAGTGGAAATTGTGGCACGCAAGGTCGTAGTAGAGCTGGCCGACGACATCGACGGCACCGTCTTCGGCGACGACGGTGAGAGCATCCACTATGCCGTCGACGGCGTCGAGTACGTGATCGACCTGAAGGACGAGCACGCGAAGGAACTCCGGGAGACCTTCGAGTACTACATCGCCCACTCCACCCGGGTCGGCGGCCGCAAACACCGCGCGGACCGGCAGGTCAACCCCACTGCTCCGAAACGGGCATCGGGCGAAACGAAAAAGATCCGCGCCTGGGCGATCGAGCAGGGCCACCAGCTCTCCTCCCGCGGCCGCATCCCCGCAGAGATCGCGCAGGCCTTCCACGACGCCCACTGACCACGTGTGACCCGTGCAGGATCGCCACCCCTCGCCGGGACACCAGCCTTCGGAATACCAGCAGATCGTCCGCTGTTGAAGAGGTCGACGGTGGCGCTCATACCCCGGGTACCACACCAGAAGAGTCGCTGCGAGCGACCACTTGCCGAGAGGCGATATGGCGTCACCGTCCCCCCGACCGGGTAAGACCTACAGTGCGTAGCGTTCCCGGGTGAAGGGGGATGAGGAGCCGCTGTCACCGGGGAAGGCGACAGCGGCTTCCCTTGATCGGATACGCTCCGTCACAGCAAGTCCCGGGTGATCGACCCCGGATCCAGATCTCCTCGCTGCCCTTTGAAACCGGGATGCCGAAGCCCGCCCGGAAGATATTCGCGATACGCGACGTCCACCGGATCGACCTAGCGCACGATCCCGTGCTCCTGTGCGGCCGCGACCTCGGACTCTGCTCCGAGCGGACTGGTACGGCGTTCGAGGAGGGCCAGCTTCTCCCTGAGCTGGTGGCGCACCGCCATGGTGAATCCGGTCGACACCGCACCCACATAGCGGAGAACCGCGTCGTCGTCGTAGGCGCCGAGGACGAGAGCGCCGACCATGTTGCGCTGAACACCGCCACCCGGGACCCAGCCGACCACAAGGGCAGAACTTCTGCTGCGCAACAACACTTTCCGCCACGACCGGGTGCGCTGACCGGGCAGGTAAAGCGAGGCACCCGCTTGAAAATCGCGCCTTCCATCATGGAATTTCGGGCGGCATCCAGAATGACAGGACCATCGACGCCTATCCAGTGCGGCAAGAACTGGACGGGCAGGCCCGCGCCGTGCAGCTCGTGCCCGAGGTCGCTCAGGGCGGCACGGCGCTCCAGATACGGGGCCGCCATCAGATCCTCCCCGTCGGCAGCAAGAACGTCGAACGGCAGATACGTGACCGGCACCTGCCGGCGCAGGGCCGTCGTCGGGCGCAAGGCGTTCGCCCGCTTCTGCAAGCGGGCGAACGACGGCCGCCCCTGGGCAAGAGCCACGATCTCACCGTCAAAGACGATACGGCCACGCCCGCCGAACTTCTCGGACAGCACCGCGACCACCTCCGGGTACGAGGAGGTGACGACGTTGAGGTTGCGGGTCCACAACACCGGCCGCTCGCCGCCGCCGACCGCAGCTAATAGGCGGAAGCCGTCGTACTTCATTTCCGCCGCCCAGTCGTCGGTGTTTTCCGGTGGTTCACCCGGGATGGCCAGCATCGGCGCGATCAGCCGCATAGGGCCGATTGTGCGCCCATCTGACCAGCTCCGACGGTCTTTCCGGGTCACGACGCCGGGAGTGCGGCGCGATCCCGGACCCATCCGGGACCGGCCGGACTGCTCGACCGCCGGTGGCATGACACCCGGTCCGTCAATCCCAGCGATCACCAACGCCTGCAAACCGACCACGACCGGCGTGCCGGCGAAAACACCTCGCTACAACAGCGGGTGCAACAACAAGACATCCTCATCACAGAACTTCGCGAAGACCTCACCGCCTCCCGGCGCGCGCACACCGAGGACATCGCACGACACAGCGCGGACGAAGCCGTCCCAATTCACAGCAAGAAACAATCCACAGCAGGGAAACAATGACGATCCGCGTCGACGGCTTCACGTGCTGTCCGCCGCAGCGGCGGGTCTATTCTGCACCTTCTTCAGGAACCGGCCGGCGTGGGCGATGAAGCGGTCGGTCATCGGGTGAGGGTCGCGCCGGGGCCATGCCAGATACACCGGCACCGGGGCGATATCGGGCAGCGGCGTGTAGCTCACCCCGGGATGTGGATGGCTGTATTCGGTGGCGTCGCTGGTCAGCCCGATCGCTTCCCCGGTGGCGATCGCGGTCAGCCACTCGTCCACATTCGCCACCACCACCGTTGCCGTGGGTCGTTGCTCGTCCGGCCAGAGGTCGAGGTCCGCGGTTCCTGCGGTGGCGCACAACGCGATACGGCGTGCGGACAGCTCGCCGAGCGTCACCGCGTCCGTCCGCGTCAGTGGATCGTCCTCGGCCATCGCCACGATGCGGTCCTCGTACCCGAGCAGGACATGCTCGAAGGTGTCCGGCCCGGGAACGGACCGGAAGAACGCGACGTCGATCTCGCCCTTGCGCAGGGCCAGGTCGGGGTTGTCGACCTGCCGGACCACGAGGGTGGTCGCGGGATGGGCGTCCTTCCAGGTCCGCAGCAACGTCACCGTGTGCCGGCCCAGCGCCGACCACGCATACCCCACCCGCAGCGGAGCGGGCCCGGACGTCGCCTCGGCGATGGCGTCCTCCACGCTCTGCAGGATGCGGTGCGATCGCTCCCAGAGCAGTCTGCCGGCGTCGGTGAGCGTCAGACTGCGGGTGGTGCGTTCGACCAACTCGGTGCCGATCCGGTCCTCGAGCTGACTGAGAGTGCGTGAGAGGGCCGGCTGCGCGATGTGCAGCGCGGCGGCCGCCGCGGTGATACTTCCCTCGTCCCCGATCGCGGCGAGAGCACGCAGGTGCCGCAACTCGATATTCATAACAATCAAGCATAACCGGTCGTCGGAAAGTATTTCTCTTCGCTTCGCGGCGTCGATAACTTCAGGTTCATGAACATTCTCCTCATCGGTTCCACCGGTACCCTCGGCTCCGCCCTCCACACCGCCCTCACCGACCGCGGCCACAAGGTGATCACCGCCAGCCGCAACGCCGGGGACGTCCGCGTCGACCTCACCGACCCGGCGTCGGTCACAGCCCTCTACGACAGCGTCGGCACCGTCGACGCCGTCGCCAGCGCCGCCGGCACCGTTCCCTACAAGACCATCCAGGAGATGACCGCCGACGACTACACCGCCGCCTACACCGGCAAGGTCCGCAGCCAGATCGAGCTGGTCCGCCAGGGCATCGACCGGATCGCACCGACCGGGTCGTTCACCCTGATCACCGGGATCCTCGCCCGCACCCCCATCCCCACCGGCACCGCCGCCTCACTGGCCAACGGGGCGCTCGAGGCGTTCGTGCGCGCCGCCGCCATCGAAATCGCTCCGCAGCGCATCAACGCCGTCAGCCCCACCGTCTTCACCGAGGCCCTTACCGCCTACGGCGACTACTTCCCGGGTTTCCCGTCCGTGGACCTCGGTGACGTCGCGCAGGCCTACGTCCGCTCGATCGAAGGCGCCCAGACCGGCCAGGTCTTCGAACTCGGCTGAACCACGATCCGAGTTCGAGGCCGCGACCGAATCCGAGACCGCTGGCGCGAACTCCGCCCCTGACCACTGCCCGCAAGGAAAGCAACTCACCTCATGACTACTGCCCCCATCCGGACACAGCCCGCCCACGGCTCCTACGACGTCGTCATCGTCGGCGGCGCCACCAGCGGTTCCGCGATCGCCTGGTACCTGAGCACCAACCCCGACTTCACCGGCTCCATCCTGGTCGTCGAACGCGACGCGGCGCTGACCCGGTCAGCCACCGCGGCCAGCAACAACTGCATGCGCCAGCAGTTCGCCACCCGGATCAACGTCGAGATCGCCCAGTACGCCGCAGAATTCGTCAAGAACTTCCGGGAAAACCTGGGCGGCGACCCCGCCATCCCGCACCTGCCGATCCGCAACTTTGGATACCTCTACCTCGCCGACACCGAGCAGTTCGCCGACACCCTGCGGCAGGACCAGCGGCTGCAGGCGTCCTGCGGCGCCGGCACCGAAATCCTTTCCCGGGAGCAGATCGCCGGCAAGTACCCGTTCTTCCACCTCGACGACATCGTGGCCGGCAGCCTCAACACCGTCGACGAGGGTGCCTTCGACGCCCCTGTCATGGTCGAATGGCTGCGCCGCAAGGCCCGCGAAAACGGCGTCGACTACATCGAGAACGACGTCGTCGCCATGGCCCGCGCCGGGGAGCGCATCGAAACCATCACCCTGGCCACCGGGGAGCGCATCGCCGCCGGCACCGTCGTCAACGCCGCCGGCACCCGGGCCGGTGCGATCGCCCGTCTGGCCGGCGCGGACCTGCCCATCGAGGCCCGCCGTCGCTACACCTACATCTTCTCGGCGGAAACCCCGCTCGATCAGGATCTGCCCCTGACCATCGACCCCACCGGGGTGCACATGCGCTCCTACGGCGACAGCGATTATCTCGTCGGCTGCCCACCCCTGGTCGGTGACCCGGCCGTGGACGTCGACGACTTCGGTTACGAGGATCGCATCTGGGAGGACAAGATCTTTCCCGTGCTCACCCGCCGCCTGCCCGAACTCGGCACCCTGAAGGTGACCGACTCCTGGATCGGCCACTACGAGTTCAACACCTTCGACCACAACGCGATCCTCGGCCCCCACACCGAGGTCGCGAACCTGGTCATGTGCGCCGGGTTCTCCGGGCACGGCAGCCAGCAGGCACCGGCCTGCGGCCGCGGTGTCGCCGAACTGATCACCTACGGACAGTTCCGCACCCTCGACCTCACACCGCTGACCTACCAGCGGATCGCCGACAACACCCCCCTCGTCGAACGAGCCGTCATCTAACCCTCCCGACCGGCCACTGACACTCGATATTCCGCCTCGGGGCCGTCACCGCACACGCGGTCACGGCCCCGAGGTCGTGAACCCCGACGCGCCGCCACTGAAACTCACGCCGCCCGGCTGTCGATGTCGCCCGATTCGATGCGACGGCCCCGACCGGCCGACCCGACGCCATCACCCACCGGGGCACGCGGACACGTCCGCGAGCGGCGGCCGGGACGGTTGCAGCATCGGTGTCCACCACGCTGATCTCCCAGCGGCGCGGGCATCACTCACGTCCGCCCCCAGGTGTCACGGACCGACCTGCCCTATCGGAACACCGGTCCGCCGCGGGTGATCGACCTGAAACCTCCAACAGCGCTGACAAGCACTGACGCCAAGCAGACCTCTGACCGGCGCACATGAGCGCGAGGGGTAGATAACCAACGGCCACCCGCTGGGGCCAGCAGATTTTGTTCGCAGAACACCCCCCTGTGGCCCGGTATCACCCCCCGATGCCGGGCCACACACCCGTGCGGAAAGGGCAAACTCATCGAGAAGGCGCCGTCGCCGCCTGCGCCCGGAACGGGTCGTGAACTGGGAATATGACACGTCCCCATCAATTCGGGTTCGAGGGGATCTGCCCCACCACCCCGGCATACGGTTACGTAGGGTTACATCTACCTCTTCTGTCTGATCCGCGTCGCTTGTAGGCTTCCGCGCATGACTGACAGCGGACGTGAACTCGATCTCGTCATCTACGGTGCCACCGGGTTCGTCGGACGGTTGCTCGCCGACTACCTGGCACGCACCGCCCCCGGCGGTGTGCGGATCGGACTCGCCGGACGGTCCCAGGCGAAACTCGAGGCCACCCGGGCGGCGCTCGGGCCCCGCGCGGCCGATTGGCCGATCGTCCTCGCCGATGCCGACGACCCCGTCGCGCTCGCCGGGCTGGCTTCCCGCACACGGGTTGTCGCGACCACGGTGGGACCGTACGCGAAGTACGGCACCGAACTCGTCGCCGCCGCCGTCGCGGCCGGCACCGACTATGTGGACCTGACCGGGGAGGTGTTGTTCGTCCGCGAGAGCATCGACGCCCACCACGACAAGGCCCGCGCCAATGGTGTGAAGATCGTGCACTCCTGCGGCTACGACTCGATTCCTTCCGACCTGGGCGTGCACGTCCTGCACGAGAAGGTCCAGGCCGACGGTGCCGGGGAACTGACCGACACCACCCTGGTCGCGTCGCTGAGCGGCGGCGTCTCCGGCGGGACGATCGACTCGCTGCGCACCCAGATCGACCTCTCCCGGGGCGATGCGGCCCTGCGCCGGCTCGCCGCCTCCCCGTACTCGCTCAGCCCCGACCGGACGACCGAACCCGACCTCGGCCGGCAATCCGACGTCCCCATGGTCGACGGCACCGAGATCGCCCCGCGGGTCCGCGGGTGGAAGGCGCCGTTCGTGATGGGCGCGTACAACACCCGCATCGTGCGGCGCAGCAACGCGCTCCGAGGTTGGGTGTACGGCCGGACGTTCAGGTACCGGGAGGTGATGAGCGTCGGTGACTCGCGCCTGTCCCGGCTCTACGCGGCCGGTGTCGCGGCGATCCTCGGCGGCCTCGTGCTCGGGCTCAGCGTTCCGCCCGCCCGGTACGTCCTCGACCGGATCCTGCCCGCACCCGGCGAGGGCCCCAGCGAGAAGACGCAGAAAAATGGTTACTTCGCGATGGACATCTACACCACCACCACGACCGGCGCCCGGTACGCGTCCCGGGTGGCGGCGCAGGGCGATCCCGGCTACCGGGCCACCGCGGTCCTGCTGGGGGAGTCCGCCCTGAGCCTGGTACTCGACCGCGACCGGCTCCCCGACGAGGCCGGTGTCCTCACCCCGGCCACCGCGCTCGGCGACGCGCTCGTCGACAGGCTGCGCAAGGCAGGGGTGGAGATTTCCGCCCGAAAACTCTGACGTGAAGCGCGCACGGCGCCGGGCCGATCCGCGCCCGGGGGGAGATGTGCCCCGACCGGCCTTAAGCGCGCATCATCATCTCCGAGCGATGGTCACGCACCTCGGCCGTTGTGGCGCCTGGGCGGGCATCGTCGCCGCCGAGGTAATCGGTGTGGGTGCGTCCAGGACGCCCTTCTACAAGGGGACCCGACAGCCGGCGGCCGGCCTACGTTCGGGAGCCGAGCTGAAGCGCCCCTGCGCGGCTGCCGTGGAGGCCTCGGCCACCGCGGTCGGGGCCGCGGTGTGGCACAGGAGAAGCCTTCGCCGGCAGCCCGGAGGAGAGGCGCGAGAGGTCGGGGACATGTCATCTCCCCAGCTCTTCGCCCTATTCCGCCGCGCGGCGCTCGGCCGCTGAGCGTTTCGCTTCCTCGAATACGTGACGCGCCTGGCCCCCGGAGCACGTTCCGCCGGAACGTGCTCCGCAAAACCTGTTCGCGTGGCTCGAACCTTGCAACGTATCGCTGTATCGTGGGGCGGCACCGACCGCAACCGGACACCCCGCCGGCATCGCCGACAAAGGCGATGAACAGAAAGGGGCTCACCGATGGCCAACCCACATCGACTGACCACCGCTCAGGCCCTCGAGTTGATCAAGGACGAAACCGGTAACGAGCTGTCCGCCTCGACGTTCCGCGGCTACGTCTCCCGTGGGCAAGCGCCGGCACCGGTGGAGTGGATCGGCCGCACCCCGCTGTTCAAGCGCTCGGAGATCACCGAGTGGGCCCACAACAGGCCCGGCCAGGGCGCGCGCACCGACCTGCGCACATCACGCCGGCGCCGCGCCGGATAATCACCCTCGTTCCCGGGACACCGGAGAGTCGACATGCCGACGGAATATCATGATACCCAACGAATCCCGGTGCCGTGTGCGTACTTCTCAGATGAGGGAATGCAGTGCGTGAATGTGGTGCCCCGCGACGGAAGGTTCTGTGACCGTTAGGATCGTCCACGGCCTGCGGGGGATCGGCTTCGCATATCCATGACAGATCAACGATCAGGGGGAGCACGCACATGACAGCCGGTGAGGTCACTCAGGCGGAAGAGGACGGAGCCAACAAGTACAGCCGCGCCGTCCTCGCGGCGTACGACACCTTCGTCCTGAAGTGGAGCAACACCTACGCCTGGCGTTGCCCCCGCGAACGGCTCCTGGCCCACTACAACACCCACCTGGGTGGCCGGCACCTCGACATCGGCCCCGGCACCGGCTGGTACCTCCACCAGGCCACCTACCCGACCGCGGCGCCGCAGATCACGCTGATGGACCTGAATGCCCACACGATGGCGATGACCACCGGTCGGCTCGCTGACCGGAACATCACCCCCGAGGTTCACACCGGAAGCATCCTCGCCCCCATCGACCCCGCCGTGGGGGTATTCGATTCCGTCGCAGCGAACTTCGTGTTCCACTGTGTTCCCGGAACCTGGGCGCAGAAGGGGGCAGCGTTCGGGCACATCGCCCGGGTCGTCGCCGACGACGGGGTGTTCTTTGGCTCCACCATCCTCGGCACCGGTGTGGAGCACAACTTCTTCGGCCGCACCCTCTGCGCCCTCTACAACGGGCCGATCAAGGCCTTCGACAACCGGGCCGACGACCTCGATGGCCTGCGCACCGCGCTGTCGGCAGCATTCGAGACTGTCGACATCACCGTCATCGGAACCGTGGCGGTGTTCGCGGCGCACCGACCGCGGCGCACCCCGCCGCAGTAGGACACTCACGACCTTCCTCCTCCGGGCAGGGATGCGAACGAGACCGGAGACGACCGGGACGAGTATGTGACGGCCACGCCGCTTGCTGGGTCCACACACCGCCGCGGGTTGTGTCATGCTGGGGGCAGCAGAGAGTCGACGTCGGGGGACAACATGACTGTTCATACATTGGTGCGATCCACGGGCCGGCGGGGCTGGACGGTGCGGTGCGATCAGTGTGAGCACACCTTCGCCGCCGCGGTCGCCAGTCGAGCCCAGGCAGTAGCTTTTGCCGAGTCGAACGGGTGGATCGTCGGCGAGCGCACCTGGTGCCCGATGTGCGCAGCGGCCCACACCGCCCGCCGCACAGCCTGACCCACCGACCCCCAGCCGTGATCCGGAACTCCGAAGGGGTTGCCGGGCTGTGAGGATGAACTCGAACATTGTCGACTGCATTGAAGGGAAATGTTGTGGGGGAGCTGGCCGCGGCGAGCAAGGCGCATGTGATGGTGTCGTACTGGTGGAGCCGCGGGGACGGTCTCGTCAACCACCAGCTCGGCCAGATCCTCACCCGCGCAGCAGGTGTGGACCAGGTCGACATCACCGACCCGCAGTCGATCGACCGGGCCTTACGGATCGCGGTCGCCGACCCCGCGGTGCTGGCCGAGCTGGACCAGTGGTGGCAGATGGTCGAAACCCGCAGGGCCGGCAACGGCACCCGCAACCCGGGTCTGAATCTGGGTCTGGAGCAGTCGATTCGGTACCTCACCGACCGGCTCGACGCCGCCGCCGTCACACCGGAGGCGCTCGGCGAGTGCCGTCGGCAGGTCGCCGCGGTCGATCAGACGATCATCGGCGCGAAGGACCTTCCCGAACTCGCGCACCCGGACGCCGAGATGCTCGATCTCCTCGCCCGCTACCTGGAAGCGCGTTCACGCGTTCTGGCCCTGGTGTAACCCCACCCTCGGGTCAGCCAATGCCGGCGGCGGGCCATCGGGCAGGATCGGTAAACCCGCAATCCGAGGGAGCGACCTGCCAGCATTGCCGGTGTGGCCTGTGTTGTCCGTGATGAGGCGGCTGGCCGAGCACGTGGGGGACGTGTCGTTCCCACTGGTGAAGGCGGATCAATCTCTGGACGGTTCAGAGGTTCCAGAGTTGGAGCAGAGCGGTCCGCAGTCCGGCGGAGGCGATCCGATGGTCGGCCCGGAGGCGGGGATTGGGGTGCCCGAGGTCAGCGAGTGCCCGTTCGGCGTCCGGCACCGCGATGGGGGAGAGGTCCACCCGGCTACGTAGCAGGTGTCCGATGGCCCCGGAGGTGTGGGGGATCGCGATCGCCTCGGAATCCACCACCGCGGGTGCGTGAATCCAGTCGTTGTCGGCGGTGAGAAGACCAACACGTCACCGCGCTCGAGGCGGGTGTCGGACTTGTCGTGGTGAAACCATTCGAGATGGTACTTCGCTGCCGGCCCGGCAGGGCCGCGATGCCGGCGGGGCCTGCGTTGCCCACGTGTGCCGCTCGGTAGGACCGGGCGTGTAGTCGACGGTGTGTCGAAGAAACATCCGGGGGATCTTTGCGGGCAGGAACCCGGGGTCGGCGCGCCCGCGGCTCGTGACCCCGGGCAGTGGTACCGCCCGACCGATCTGCCACTGCGCGATCGCGTTGTCGAGGAACGCCTGATCGACCTCGGTGATCTCTTCGATGCCGTCGATGAACGTGCGGGCGGCGGCGACAACCTGGGGGTCGTCGGTGATGACGGCGGCCTCGTCGGCGAGGGTGGAGCTGTGGGAGGCGTTGGCGGAGCCGATGACCGTCCGCCGGCCGGTGGCGATGACATTGGCGTGCAGGTTCGGTGACGACAGCACCCGAACTCCGGCGTCCAGGTAGTAGGCGAGCGCGACCGGGGAGGTCGCGTGTGCGCGTACCGCGGCGCGGGAGGCGTTGACGACGAGGGTGTCCCCGGCGCGCAGCGGCAGCAGGGTGGGCGCGTCCTGGCCGAGGTGCGCGATCGCAGCATGCCGGGGACCGCGGGTGCGGATCGCGCGGGTGATGTGCGGCCACGGACTCGGTCCGTGGAAGGTGGTCCCCATACCTGGCAACGGTATCGGTGCGAATAGCCGGTTGCAGGCCAATGAACTGCACCGACGACATGTCCCCCTTCGCGCCGGGGACCGACCCGCGTCGCCGCTACCGGTATGAGGCGGCTGCGTCACCAGTGTGTGGCGGTGCACCGAATCCCGATGGGTCGACGGTGTGGCAGGGGAGAGGTGAGGGCAAATCCATCACGGTGTCGTAAGTGCCGAGACCGGCTGGGTTGCCGCCGGCAGGGTGCGCATAGCCATGTGCTGTCATGGCGCCCCGCCCGACAGGGCAAAGCTGCGAGGAAGCTTTGATAGCTAGCGTAGCGAGCAAAGTGCGTCGACTGAGGTGGTCGCGCCGGCGATGGTGCCTCGTCCGGCACGGCCACCCTCACAAAGTGGGCTTGGTGGCGCCGACTCGAGGTCATGGTCCGCCAATGCTGGGTGTCACGAATCTGTCGGGTTCGGACTCCGGGGGCTACTTCGTCGGTCGGGTATGCGATTCTGTTGCCACAGTTTGGATTCGGTGTTCGACGTGAGGGTGACATGACTGCGCAGATAATCCAATCCAGTGGACACAACGGGTGGGCGGTGCGGTGCGATCTGTGTGAGCACCGATTCGAGACCGCGGTCGCCGGACAAACAGCGGCCGTGGCGTTCGCCCGGATCAACGGGTGGGTCGTCGGCGAGACCACCCGGTGCCCGATGTGCGCGACTGCCCGCATCGGCTGAGCGTCAGACCCCCTGTGCGGTTCGGCGTACCGGTAGGTTCCGGCAACTCGGAATCACCCACAGCCGCTGAACATTCGGCTGGCCGAGCGTGGTCGGACACCGTCACCGACGGGCCTCGGACCCGAAGGTGGTGGCGAAGGGCGGCGAATCAGGTCCGTTCCCACCCTGCCGAACTCGCCGGGGCTACCTGGTACTTCCAGTACTGCCGTCTGGTCCGTACCGACGAACGTGAGGAGTGGATCTGTGGCGACACAAGGTCGTGGTGGAGCTGGTCGACGGCACCGTGTTCGGTGAGGACGGCGAAAGCATCAGCTATGCCGTCGACGGGGTCGAGATGTGATCGACCTGAAGGATGAGCACGCGAAGGAGCTTCGCGAGACGTTCGAGTACTACATCGCCCACTCCACCCGGGTGGGGGCCGCAAACACCGCTCGGACCGGTCGGCCACCCCGGTCGCGGCGCGGCGCTCGTCGGGCGAGGCGAAGAGGATCCGTGCCTGGGCGCTCGAGCAGGGGCACAAGCTGTCCTCCCGCGGCCGCATCCCCGCAGAGAACGAGCAAGCCTTCCACGACGCCCACTGACCTGTGACCGTGCAGGCACATCCCTCCCCGAGCGGACACGCGCCTCGGATCCGCCGTCGAAGTGCGGTCTCGGCGACGGCGGCTCAGTCTCCATTCGCCCACTCTGCGTTGGAGCCGATGCTGTAGTCGCTGGAGCCCAGGTCCACGCCCGGCGAACGGCGAACGGCGAACGGCGACGCATTCGTCGACTTGGGTGCGGCCACGGTGCAACTCGTCCACCACGGCCGCTGACGATTTTGGGTTGCCCCGTCTGCGACCCGCCTGCGCCGGTTGTGGCGGCACGCCACTGTTGTTAATAGGATGCGTTGACACACAACGACAAAAGGTGGGGCTTCCATGTACGACCATGACCCTATGGGACGGATCAACATTCCGGCCCTGCGGTTCTTCATGACTTCGGCGCGCGTCCTGGTCAAGGCGGCGTTGGTGCTCATCGTCGTGGGCATCACGGCGCTCTTCGTGCTGGACCTGGAAGGGTCGTTCACGGCGAGATTGGCGGTGGGCGGTCCGGCGGTCATTCTCCTACTCGGGGGCGCTGCAGCACTCGCGCTGTCGAGGTCGAAGCTGACAGAACTGCGGTAGCCGAAGAATCGTTTTCATAGCTCACTCCGCCATTTCGTCCCGGGCGGGTGCGACAGTCGGTTTGTCCAGATTGGAGCCGAGGACGGGGCCATCCTCGCCGGCAAACCTGCCGCCCCGCGAGGCCGTGCGCACCTTCCTCACCGATCACCACGCATGGGTGCGCATCAGCCCGGCCACCGTCCAACGGGTCAGCGCCGGCAAGCTCTCCAGCGTGCAGGTTAGGTGACGACAGCACCCGCACCCCGGCGGCCACGTAGTGCGCGAGCGCGGCCGGGGAGGTGGCGTGCGTGCGCACCGCGGCCCTCGAGGCGTTCACGACGAGGACGTCTCCGGCGCGCAGCGGCAGCAGGTCGGGGCGTCCTGGCCGAGGTAGGCGATCGCGGCGTGCCGAGGTCCGCGCGTGCGGATGGCGCGGGTGATGTGCGGCCAGGGGCTCGGCCCGTGGAAGGTGGTCCCCATACGCGGAAAGAGTAGCGGGATGATCACTGTTAGCTTCTTTGCAGCAGTGTCGGCGGCCGCCCTCCCAGCAAGGTCCGCGGCTCCCGTCGTTCTTCGGTGGAGACGGGGCGCGGGTCGGGATCTCGGAATTCGCTCGAGGTGTGACATCGAGCGTGTGGGACTGAGCTGTAGAAGATGCACTCTCGGTGCCGGCGTTCGAGCTCCTACACGTTCGAAGTGGCCCACGTGGTCCTGCACGGGGCCGCCGCCAGACACTCAGTTCTCCCTGTGCCGAGCCGGGCCATACTCTCCAGCCACCGGTTCCCGGCCCGTATTCGTCGCCGAACCGCGACACATATTTTCACGGCTCGTCGATTCAGGTGGGGAGTGGGGGAGTGGCAATACAGTTGCAGTTCAAGAGGGATAAATAAGTTGTCAATGGGTGGGGAGCGAGGGGTGAAAAGCGGCACCGAAGCAGGTTCAAAGACACTCGATCAGGCCGGTAGCGCCGATGTCGGCGATGCCGGTCAGTCGCCGTCGACACCGCAATGCCGCGGTGCGGACACTCCCCTGACGCCTCGGTCGGACATCTGGCATCCATGCTGGCCTCGATCGCAGACCCGACCCGCTCTCGCCCGAACCGCGGTATGGGGTCCCTGCGTCATTCTGTACTCGGACCGAAGAGCGTCGGGATGTCGATGCTCGGATCGATCGACGGCGTTCTTGTCCGGGCCGCCACGAGAGTGCCGTCGCCGTTTCGGTCGGCGCGCCTCAGGGGCTGTTCGCTGGAGAGTGACCGGCAGCGGTTCAGCTGCCCCGGCGCCCGACTGGTGTTGCCGCGGTATCCACAAGACCGCGCGGCGCCATTACTGCCGGGCGAAGAGTGCCTCGACGAGCTCGGCTGCGGATGCGGTCTTCGCCGCGGTTTTCGCGGTCGCGTCGGCGGTGGCGGTGTGGCCGGCGAGGTGCACAGTGGCGGTGAAGCGGGGTGCGTGCGCGGGTCCGTCGGTGCGGATCTCCCATTCGGGTGAGGCCTGATGGTTGTTCTGGGCGAGGCTCATCAGCCAGGCGATGGGGTTGGACAGGGCCTTGGATTTTTTCGCCCCGTCCAGGTTCAGTACGGTCAGCGTGGTCGTATCGTGCGGCGGCCGGGGGATGACCGGACCGGGATCCTCGGACGCGGGCGGGGCAGGGGGTTGCGGGTTCTGCGGTGCCGCAGGCCATTCGGGTTCCGGTTCGGGGTGGTCGGTGCCGGTCAGCTGCGCGCGCAGTCCGGCCCAGAGGGCTGCCTGTTCGGCCGGTTTCTTCGCGGCCGCCGTGGCCCACGGCCCGCGAATGTTCAGGTGGGTAGCGCGGGCGGCGAACAGTGGGTTGTGGTCGGCACCGTTGCGCCGGATCTCCACGTCGGTGAGCGGTTGGTCGGGGTGGGCTTGCCGCCACACCGACACCACGCTCGGACCCATCTCCGGATGGGTATCAGCGAGGGTGTCCAGGACGCGGAGTTGAAGGGGAAGCCAGCTGGGCTTGGCGGCGTCGATCAGGACCGCGACGTCCGGGGCGGTCAGCAGGTCGGCGTCGACACGGCGGGCGAGCTCGGCGGCGAGTTCGGCCCGAAGTGGTCCAGTGGCTTCGGCTTTGAGGACCTTGTGGAATCGTCGACTGTCGAGGGCGGTGAGATCGGCGGTGGCCGCCTGTTCGGCGACGATGCGTTGGTCGGCGTGTTTGAAGTGATTCTTCTTCGCTTCCCGGGCGGCGCGGTTGCGCCGGTTCAAATCGGCGCCGAGGGCAGCCAACTGATCCGGGGTGTAGGGGGTGGGGGAGTGGTCGAGGTAAGCGAAGATGATCCGCTGGTTGATCAGGTCGGCCACCCGACGCAGCGGGGAGGTGACATGGGTGTAGGCGCTGAGCCGTAATCCGTAGTGGCCGTGGACCGTCGGATCGTAGGTCGCGGCCCGCAGCGTCGACAGCAGGCGGCCGCGTAGTTTCGCGAACAGGTCCGGGTCCCCGGCCGCGGCGGCGATCTCATGCATCAGCTCGTCGGTGCTTCCGGCGACCGGGTTGGGCCGGTGATTGCGGAACAGGATCGGCAACCCCCGCTCCACACACCACAACGCCACTGCCTCGTTGGTCGCGATCATCAGCTCCTGCACGATGACGTAGGCGACGGTCCGCAGTTCGGCGGCGATCGCCACGATGGCCCCGTCCTCATTCGCTGCCCAGCCGCGGGTGAGGTCGTAGAACGCGAGGGCACCGCCGTTACGCCTAGCGGTCAGCAAGACCTGGGCGGCAGCATCCGCCGCGGCCAACTGGGGGTGCAGCGGATGTGCCGGGTCGGTCATGATGGCGGGCACCTCGGCGTGATCGACCGCCACACACCGACCCGACGCGACCTGTCCACGCCCGACGGTGACGTCGACCAACTGCCCGTCGGTGGTGATAGTGCCGGAGACCCGCAGGCTGGTCCGCACGGCTTCGGCGGTCAGGGTGGCGGCCTGTTCCGCCGTCTCGCCGAGCATCGGAATGGTGCGGCTGCGCAGGTACCGCGTCTCCGCCCGCAGGAACGCCTGCTCGTCGGCGACCGACCCAAGCCCGACGACATCGGCCACTCCAGCGATATGAACCTCGACCGCCCACCCGCGGCCGTCGGCCCGCGGGACGACGGAGAAGGCGTCGTCCCGGTCCCGTGCATGCTGCGAGTCGATCATCAGCAGCGTCGACATATCGGTCGCTTTCGAAGATGTCATAGTCGCCGTACCCCCTTTTTGGTTCTACAGCACTTCGACGATAACTAATCTCCACCTGGCGCGTCGGCGACGCGCCTGTAGGCGCATCACCTGCGCGTCCTTGAAACCGGTTTCAGGTATGTCATGTTCACCGCGATGAACAACGGATGAAACGAACACTGATCGTTATTGCGGTCCGGACAAAGAACTATCCAGAATGAGAATCTGCCCCGGGCCCGGCGGCTCGATCCCCTCCACACCAACGACACAGGCACTCCCAGGACGCGACATCAAGCGCATGTGCCTACCAATCGGCCGCGCGCACTCGCTTCGGTAGTTCACCAGACAGAGGCTCACCGACTGTGGTCCCGTTCGCCCACGCCGATCCGAACGACCAAGGACGCCGACTCCTGCGCACCGCCGTCAGTGTGGGAAAACCGGTTCAGTGTGCGGTGAAGTCTTCGTTCCGGCGGAATCCTGATCGGTTGCTGTCGGTTCCGTGATCTACTGTGACTGTCGCGACGAGCAACGGGTCGCCACTCACTGCCCAGACCAGTGATGATCCGTCACCGTCCTGATCTACGGGATCCCGCGGATTGGTGTGTAGCGGCCTGTTTTCTTGAATCGGCGCCACCAGCTCGTCAGGCCGGTGTCGGCCGCAATAAGCCGCGATGTAGTCGTTGTCGCACGTCTCCCCGATCTCATGGTGCCTGTCACGCGCCGACCAAGTGCGATCCCAGGCGCTCGCGACGCCCTCGACACTGATGCCGTACGCCCTGCCCATCGCGTGTAGCCAGTCGTTCGACGGCTCTCGCCGACCTTTCACTGCCTCTTGCAGCACGGATGCTGACACCCCGATGAGCTCAGCCGCACTGCGTTGGTTGAGGCCGGCGGGGGTTCGAATAGCAGAACTGGGACGCCCCCCAAACCGACATCGACCGATGGCTGGCCGCCGGCGCCCCCTCCCGCCGACGCCACCGCGACTCCATCCGCCGGACGAACACCCGCCACCTCACCACCTCCACGTCCCCCTGGCCTGGCCGCGAAGGCCTCGCCGCACACCTCTGTCGCTTGCCAGGTTGATGGGACCACCTCGTTGCCACGAGCATGGGACCACCCGAAGGTGTCATCGAGCATCGACCTCGCCTTCTGAACTGTCAATGGCACCACGCCCGGGGCGGGTGCGTTGCCGGTAGGACGGGCCCTCGATGACGAGGGTGTGCGCCGCGGAGGTGAGCCGGTCGATCGCCGACTGCGCGAGCAGGGCATCGGTGGTCATCGACAGCCACTCATCAGGGGACCTATTTGAGGAGACGATCGTCGCCTTGCGACGATGGCGCTCCACGACCAACTCGTAGAAGTCGTTGGTCTCGGTGGCGTCCAGGGGGCGAAGCGCAAAATCGTCGAGGACCAGGAGATCGACGGTGGCGATGCGCCGCATCTCCGCCTCGACCGAGTTGTCGAGCCGGGCGGCGCGCAGACGGGCGAACAGCTTGTCGGCGCGGGCGCAGAGCACCGTCATCCGGCGCCGGATCGCGACGTGCCCGAGAGCGGTCGCCAGGTGCGTCTTGCCGACCCCGACCGGTCCCAGAACCAGAACCGAGTGGCCGGCCTCGGCGAACCGCAGCGAGACCAGATCTGAGAGCAGGGATCGGTCGTAGCGGAGGTCGTCGAGCGCGTTCCAGGTGTCGATTCGCATCGACTGATCCAGACCGGCTTTCGCCGACCGCAAAGCCGCCGAGCGTGATTCCCGCCGTGACACCTCGTCGGCGAGGAGCAGTTCCAGGAATGCGACGTGGCTGAGTTGGTGCTGGCGGGCCAGGGCGAGTCGCTCGGGCAGGGTGTCCTTGAGGGCGCCGAGTTTGAGGGCCTTGAGAAGGGTGATCAGGTCGGCGCCGATCGGATCGACCGGGCCGGAAATGGGTGCGGGTGGGGTGGTCATCGTGGCTCCTTCGGGTCGGTGTTGCCGCCGGCGATCACCGTCAGATGCCCGGTCCTCTCGGTGGCGACGCCGGTCCCGGCAGTGGCAGGGGTGGTCCTTTCGGTGGCAACGCCGGTCCCTGCAGTGGCGACAGTGGTCCCAGAAGTGGCGGGGCCGGTCCGGTCGGTGGCGAACTCGGCGGGGTCGCGGGTGAAGCGGGACGGGGCCGCCGACCCGGCGGCCGGCAGCAGCGGCGTGGTGGTCTCGGTGGCGCGTTCGAGCATCGAGGCGATCTTGCTCACCGACACCACATCCAGATCCAGCGCCGTGCTGCACGCAGCTTCGACCGGGCCGGGCCCGTAGCGGCGGACCAGTCCGAGCAGCCGGTAGACCGCCCGCATCCGGATCCAGGGCAGCGGATCGTCGAGCAGCCTTTCTGCGTAGATCCCGACGCCGCGGCCGTGCCCGGCGCAGGTGCCGATCAACCGGTCCAGGTCCCGCATCGCATACCCGACCTTCTCGGTGGGCAGGTCCTCCGGGTCGGTGCTGCGCCCACCGGCGGGCTGGCGCGGGTGCACCTTCACCAGGGTTCCGCGGGCGTAGAACTTCACCAGCGCACTGTCCGCCCGCACCTCGAGGATCGAGCCGATCCACTGTCCCGGGATCGAATACAACGCCTTGGCGACCTCGGCATGAAAGTCGCGGTGCACCTTGATCTGTTTGAAGATCGGCACGTCATAAGTTGGCGGGACGGGCAGCAGCATCGGCGCCTCGTCCGCGTCGAACACCTCGAGCGGGCGGGCGGCGGTGGTGCCGTGAGTCCGCATCCCGGCGGTGTCACGGCACCACGCTTCGGCCCGCCGTTGCGCCTCCGCTAGATCAGCGAATTCCTCACCGGCCCAGTAGTTCCCGCGTACATATTGAACGGCTCTTTCGACCCTAGGTTTGTCTTTCGGGGACCGGATCCGGGCCGGGTCCGTCACGAACCCGGTGTGCTGGGCGTAGTCCAGCCAGCCCTGCGACAGCCGCGGATTGACCGCGTCCGCCTCGGTGACCACCGCCTTCAGATTGTCCGGGATCAGGACCTTGAAGACACCGCCGAAGAAGGTCCACGCCGCTTCGCAGCCGGCGATCACCGCCGCCAGGGTCTGCGAGTACGTCAGCCACACGAACATGTGCCGCGAATACACGGCGGTGAAGATCAGTGCGTGCACCTTGCGGCGCCGACCGGTCTCCGGGTCGGTCAGATAGCCGAGGTAGCCGAAGTCGATCTGGCATTCGCTGCCGGGATCGCCATCGACGACCCGGACGGTGGTGTCCCTGCGGCCGAAACCGCACCGCTCGGTGGCGAATCGGTGCAACGTCCGATACGGCACCACACAGCCCTGACGGGCCAGCAGCGTGTCGATCTTGGTGATCGTCAGCGGCGGATGGTTCCCGTCGCCGGCCACCCACGCGGTGATCTGGTCCTCGAACCCCAACAGCCGATCCCAGGCGGACCCGTGCCCGCTCGGTCGGGCCGGGCGCACCGCCTCGATCACCGCACCGATCAGCCCGTCGTCGAGCGCCTCGACCCCGTCGGTGCGCTGCAGCCCCGCGGCCTGGGCGGCCTCGACATACCGCCGGGCGGTCTTGCGGTCCACCCCGCAGTGCGCCGCGATCGTGCGCAGCCCCGGTGGCCGCGACCCGGGCACCCCGAGCCAGACCCGGAGCACTTCCTTGACTTCGTTCACGTTGACCTCCCGAAAAGCCATGCCCGTCCGCCTTCGTGACCGGGGAAACCGACACGACGATCAAACGAGCGATCCGGCGGGACTTCGGCGCGACGCGCCGGGTGGTCCCATGACTGGCAATCCGAGTGGTCCCATGAGGGTGGCAGAAATCAAGTCAGACCGGTCCCATGCTCATGGCAGGCGACAACCTCCTAGACGAAGCCAAACGATGGGCATCGGCTCGGCTAGGTGAACTCACTCAGAAGTAGTCGGCGGGTGTCGTGTAGTGAGCAACGTGACGCTCGACATCGAACGGTTCCCACTCGGGATCGCAGAAGGCCGCCGCATCCAGCCGATAGTGCACGCGACACCGTTGTGCCAGATACTGCTCGCCGACATCCTCAGGCAGCGGACCGTAATAGGCCACATTTCTGCCGGAGACAGTTGTAGGCACGTATGGCGCGACTTGCCCCTTATCCCACACCGCGTTACGGCACCTGCGTCCTTGAGCTGTTCGTCCGATGCACTGCCCAGCCAGGTAGTAAACCGGGAACGAAAACAGACGCGGCTCCCCGTGGACGGTGATACACACCGGATAGTTCGGGTCCAGATCGGCCAGTGAAGGTATGCGATCCGGGAGAGTCCTGACCGGTGGCGTATCCCTCGTCATCGAGACTATCTGCCGCGGTGGCGTCGGGCCGCGACGTGGGCCGGACTTCTTCTTGCGAGTTTTAGATGTCGGCACTAGGCCAAACTTACACAGCCGGACAAACCGATGCGGCTAGTGGTGTGACCAGCTCGATCGGCGTCTTCGCCGGCATTAAAAGTTCCGGCTCAGCCCGGGCAACTATGGCCGCCGGAGCGGCAACGTAATGCAACCGTGTGTCTATACGACTTCGCAACCGCTATCACTCATGGTTCATGCGGGATCACTGCTGTAAAAAAACATTTACGCAACGTCTCTCTTAAAAGCGCAGGTGAGCGTACTTTTTGCTCTGCAGAGCATCGCGCAGCGCCTCGAACACGGATGTCGTGCAGGTGGGGCGGAGGTATCCGTGATGTGCCGGCATCGGGCGGCGTTCGGTAACAGCACAGTCGGTGATCGCGAAGTTGATCTTGTGCGGACACTGATACTGATCGGAACGGCCCTCGGACTCGGCGCGGGCCTGGTGTGTACCAGCCTGTTCGCCTGGTGGCTGTCATACCCGGTGCACGTCTACACCGCCAGCTACGAACCGCTCGGCTCCGACGAGACCACCGGGCGCATGGAATCGGTGAATCCCATCCCGTTTCTCGCGGCCGGCCTGATAGTCAGCGCGGTTCTCGGAGCGATTTCCGGCTTCATTGCCGCCCACCGCGGCTGGCGGCTGACACACCACGGTGCGTGATCTCCGGTGTGTCGAAGCGGATGTCCCAGTCTCGTTCCCGTTCTGCGGTTTAACGACGCCGTCCGCGGGACCGCGGTCTACACCGGGCGCCGGGCGCCTCGTGGGCGGTGAGCAGCAGGCGATCGAACTGCGTGCGCAGACCCACCCCGGTCTCGCACTGACCGAAGCCGGCGACGATCAGTTCGGCGAGGATGCGTAGCCGGGTGTTGGTCTCCTGCGAGCGCCAGATGAGGACGTCGAACGCCCGGTCAGCGGGAATGCCGTAGACCAGCATCAACGCACCCTTGGCCTGCTCGATCACCGCCCGCGACTCCTGGAGTTCGGCGACCGCCTCGTCGACCGACTCGTTCACCTCGTCACGGTAGGAGTCGGAGAGGTCGATGTAGAACCCGGTCGTCCCGATCACCGCGCCGGTGTCGTCGCACAGGCGGTCCCCGACCACGACGACCTGGTGAATCTCGCCGGCGGTGTCGATGATGCGGTGTTTGCTGCTGAACGGTTCGGCGGCGCTGATCATCCGGTCCAGGACCCGCGCGACGTGCGGATGGTCCTCGGGGTGCTTGTGGGCGAGCAGCAGGTCGGTGGTCGGGACGATCTCGCCGGGCTGGTAGCCGTGCATCCGGGCGACGGCATCGGAGCATTCCCACCGCTGCCCGTCCAGCAAGAACCGGAAACTACCTACCCGCTGCGGTTCCCCACCGAATACCTGCTCTGAGTTCACGTCCTAATTTCTAGCGCATCGCGGTAGCCGGGGAGTTGCCGTGGTCCGCGGCCGCAGACGGCCTCCCGCCGCGCCGCGACTCGGAGGCGCAGCGGGCGTCAACTGTGCTGCGACAGGTGGGTTGGCGTCGACAGTGTCGGTGATGTACAACCTTCACTACAGAAAATGTGAAGCGGGTCACACCACTGTGACGACGTGGCACACCAACCGGGTGTGCCGAGTCCGCGGACACGATTGGAAGGCAGGGCGCGCATGACCACAGCCTCGATGATTCCGGCGTCTTCGATCCCCTCGCGGCCGCCGGTGCGGCGCAGCAGCGGCGGCATGAGCACCGCGGAGATCAAAGCGAGGATCGAGGCCATGTTCGCCGACGACCGCCGACCGGTGAGCACGACGGGCCCGCGCTGACACCACAAGGGGGACAGGATGAATGTGCTGCTTCTCCTGGGTTTGCTGATCACCGCCTTCGCTGCCGTGTTGGCGATGCAGACCGACGAGCGGTCCGGCTCTCGGCACTGACCGGCGCGTCATTGGTGGTGTCGGTGACCGTGGGTAGATTCCCGGTGTGACGATCGAGGTAACCGCCAGCACACCCGCAGGGTCGAGTCCCGATCGTTCGTGGGGTGCGGTTCCGGAACTGTCGGAACAGTCGGTGGCGCAGATCGCCGGGGCGCTCGAGGCATCACAATCGGCGGGCACCCGCCGTGTCTACGCCTCGGACTGGCGCCGCTTCCGCAGCTGGTGCCACACCCACGGCCACCCGTCGTTGCCGGCGCATCCGGCGACCGTGGCCGCGTATCTGGTCGACGCCGCCGACACCCTCACCGACGCCGGGGAGAAGGCGTACTCCCCGTCGACGCTGAACCGGTGGGTGTCGGTGATCGGGCACTACCACCGCACCGCGCACCTGCGAAACCCGTGCACCGAGACCCTGGTGGCCGCCACCCTGTCCGGTATTCGCCGCACCTACGCCACCAACGGCGACCGGCCCCGCAATCCCCGGGCTCCGTTGCTGGTCGACGACATCGTCACCATCGTCCGATCCGCCCGACAAGCTGTTACCGGCTGGGCCACCGAGGTCCACGAACGCCGCGACAGCGCGCTGCTGTTGATGGGATTCGCCGGCGCGTTCCGGCGCAGCGACCTCGTCGCCCTGCACTGCGGGGACGTGACCGTGCACCGCCTCGACGGGGTGCACGTGCGGTTGCGGCGGTCCAAGACCGACCAAGAAGGCACCGGCACGGTGCGGGCGCTGCCGTTCACCACCCACCATCACAGCTGCCCACCGTGCGCGTACGTGCGGTGGGCGCAGGTCGTCGCCGCATACGATACCGCCGGCCGCCCCGGGGTGATCCGGCTGCTGCGCACCGACCACCCTTCGAGAACCATGTCTGCCGATCGGCGTTGCCGCGCATGCGCGCCCGGGCACCGTTGTTCCGGGCGATCGCCAAGAACGGCAACCTCTCCGACACCGCGCTCTCGGGGGCGTCGGTGCACGCGGCGATCCGCCGCCGCGCCGCCGCGGCCGGTTACGACGACAATGTGGTCGCGCAGCTCGGTGGGCACTCGCTGCGTGCCGGGTTCGTCACCCAGGCCTTCCGCAACGGCGCCGACGCGCACGCGATCATGCGACAGACCGGCCACACCAACCCCGCCACGGTGGAGCTCTACGCCCGCGAACACGCCCCCCTGGTCGGGAACGCCGTCACCGAGATCGGCCTTTGAGCATGTACGTCGACGCCGCCACGATCACGGCAGGAGTGGGTGACAGCCCACGACTGGTGGTGCCCCGCCGGTACCGGCACGACTGGGAACTGTTCGCCGACTGGTGCGCAGCCTGCGACCACCGGGCACTACCCGCGCACCCGTCCGCGCTGGCGGAGTTCCTCGCCGACCACCCGGCCGCCGACGGGACGCAGCGTCGTCGCGTGACCGCGATCAATGTCGTCCACACCAGCGCCGGGTCGCCGGCGCCGGGACGCGCGGAGACGATCCGACAGCTACTCAGCACCGCGCGCGCCGTCCGGCTGGCCCGGGTCGGGGAGCGGGTGGCGCAGGTGGTGCCACGGCTTCCGGTCACCGGGTGGCCGGGCGGGTTGTTCGGCCGCCGCGACGCCCTCCTCCTCACGTTGGCCGCCGCTGGTCTGGGGTTCGAGGAGATCGCCCGGCTCCGCTGCACCGATGTCACCGCCGAGCGCGACGCACTGGTCGTCAAGGTGGGGGAGGGCTGGGTGCATGTCACCGCCTCATCCGGTGTCGAACCTGTTGTTGTGTATCGGAACTGGGCGGAGGTGCTCGGCTTTCTGGACCGCTATCCGAGCACCCAACTCCTCGCCGGCCGCCTCGACAAAGACGCGAGCCTGTCGGCGTTCGCGGACAGTGCGCGCCGCGACGACCAACCGCTGCTCACACCCATCGATCGATGGGGACATACCCCCTTCGATCCGACCCCGCTCACCGGGCACTCCGTCGCCGCCCTGGCCCGGGAGCACCTGGCCGGGCAGGCGCCGGAACACAAGCGGCCTCCGGCAAGGCGGCCCACGACGCTGTCACACGAGAAGGCGCCGGTCCCGGTAGTGGTCGACGTCGAACTTGACCAGGGTTATTACGACCGCGGCATCGCCGCTCGCCGAAACGCCCACACCCACCTCGAAAACGTCACCGACATCCTCGACGGCATCGAAGGCGAAGCCGACAAACTCCTCGCCGAGCTGCTCACCATCCTTGACCCGGAACGAAAGTGACTGACAGAGAAGGAGTCCGAAGCTGGCGACGGGTACGATCACTGAATTGACCTGGCCGAGTGCGCACAAATCATGCGACACGGAGCGATGCTGTTCTGACTCGATGCAGCAGGTGTCCTGTAGGCCCGGAGTCGTCGGACGCGCTCTTAGAAGATTGTGTTCTGTGCTTGCGTGATCCACGCCGCGATCTGCGCTCGGGAGGTGAATCCCAGCTTGTTCAGGAGGTGTTCGACGTGTCCCTGTGCGGTGCGGGGCGAGATCGTCAGGCGGGCGGCGATCTCCTTGTTGGTCAGTCCCTTGGCGATCAGTTCTGCGACCTCACGCTCGCGTTTGGCCAGTCGGGTCGATGAACCCGCGGTTGTTGTCGGGTGGGGGCGCTGGTCGCCCAGTGCATAGGCGATGGCGGCGTCAAAGTCGAGCCCCCGGTGGCAAAGACTTGTAGCGCTGAGTGACGTTCGGGATCCAGGTGGCGTGCGGCCGGGCTGTTGAGTATCCGTGCGAGCCGGGTGAAGTAGCCGTTGGGTGTCAGTCCGAATTCGACCAGTACATCGTCGGTCGATCCGCCCTAGGGAAGCCAGCGCAGGGCATGCCCGAGTATCCGGATATCGTCGACGCTGGATGGGATCGGGTATTGGACCGATTGAACGCAGGTTCCACCAGTGGAGGTTGGTTCTCCGCTCCTCGGGTGCCCGGTTGCGAGTACCGCATCGGGGTGCATGTCAACCATCTGTTCGTTCTCCGTTCTCCAATATTGTCTTCCGTCCTTCTTTGCGCGCTCGTGGAGGTGCCCGGCTCGACAAGATGAGCGGACGAGCGGTCCGGCCATCACCCCGGCGAAGCCGAGTTTCTCGGCTGCTACGGCGTGGTCGTCGAGCTCCGCCGGCTCTACCGGCTTCCGGCGAGAAGAACTCTTATCCCCGAAGTGCCGATGTGATGATTCCTGGCAGTTTTCTCCACGCGGGATGTGCGGTGAAGGCGGTGAGTCGTCGTGCGGTGGTGGCGGCGGTGCGGTTGGTGACGAACCATGGCGGTCGTGGCGAGATGGTGGGTTGGCCGGTGAGGATGGAGCGGGGGAAGGGTCGGAAAGGTCCGCGGACGATGGTGCGTTCTGTGTGGTCGAGGAGGAGTCCGTTGTGGACTATGCCGATGCCGCTCTGGGCGTCGTCGGGGCTGTGGCCCGGGAATGCTCCCCAGGTGGCTCGGGCGGTCAGGTATCCGACGCCGGTCCATGCGTTTATGGCGATGGTGCCGTAGCGCAGGTTGGTGAGTGCGTGGGTGAAGCTGTCGCCGAGGTGACGGATCGTGTGTGGGTGCGCGATGATGTTGGCGCCTAGGGTGCCGGTCAGTCGCTGGTTGGCGAAATCAACTGCTCTGTTGAGGAATTGGCGGCAGTCGCCGGGCAGGCTGGTGATCACGAGTACGGGTGCGAAGTATTCTTCGTCGAACGCGGCGTCGTGGGTTGTCGAGTCCAGTTCGACGAGGATCCGGTCGCCGTCGCCGCTGCGTTCGGCGGTGGGGTGATCGTCGAGCGCCGCTGTGGTCCGGTCATCGCTACCGGGATAGTAGGCCGGGCGGGTGACGGCCTTGGCGTAGGCGGCACGCACTGCGGTGAGGAACTCCTCTTTCTGCGTCCAGTCGTCGCTGATGATCAGCACCTGGGAGGCGACACAGTTGTATCCGTTGTTGTGCAGCTTCTGGGTGACGATGTGTTCGGCTTGGTAGGCGAGGTCGCGGGTGGACCATCGTCCGGGGACGACGATGGTCGGGGACACACCCCCGAGTTCACTGGTGATCGGTTTGTCGAGGAGGCGTTCGCCGCGAACCTTCCGGGCTTGGCCCTCGTCGCCGGGACCGAACACGATGGCGTCGTGGGAGGTGATGCTGCCGGTGATGTGCACGTGTGTCACCGCGGGATGGGTGACCGCGGCCGCGCCGACCTCGACGCCGCCGGTGACGATCTTCACCAGGCCGAGCTCGATGAATCGGGCGAAGACCCTTTCCAGCACGGGGAGCAGGGGGTCGGTGACCGGGTTCAGTTTGAGCAGGACCACCCGGTTGTGGGCGAACAGTTGGTAGAGCGCGTCCAAGGGGGCGATCGAGAAGATGTTTCCGGCGCCGAGGACGACTCCGATACCGCCAGTCCAGGCCGGGGTTCTCTGGGCGAGCCCGGCGCCCTGGCGGAACTCGTCCATCGACACGCCCGGTCGCGACCACACCTCGGCGGTGAAGCCGTTGAGCAGGAGACGGTCGAACAGAGTGTGGGGCAGGACCCGGACCGCGATCCGGTCGTCTGGGGCGGTGGTGAGGTGGTAGCCGTCGAGGGGGCTGCCGCCCTCCTCGAGGGCGGTGAGCGAGGCAGACAGGGCGGCGACGCCGCCGAGCAGTGCGTAGGGGCCGCTGAGCCACTCTTCTCCGACGAGCGGCGAGTGGGACGGTAGTTGTTTGATGCGGCAGGCGACGTCGATCCATTCCTGAGCGTGTCGGTGGACAGCGTCGGTGAGCGCGCCGAGCAGGTCGATGCGGTCACGCGGTGACAGTGTCGCCCACACTTTTTCGCCATGTTGGAGTTGTTCGACGAGGGTGTCGAGGGGTGCGGTGTGTTCGGTGGTGGTCATTGGTCGTGCCTCACGAATCCAGTTGTGCGAGTATTTCGGTGGCGGCTCGGCGGCCGGAGCGGACTGCTCCGTCCATGTATCCGTTCCCGACGTCGGAGGTTTCCGACCCGGCCCAGTGCAGTGGTCCGACGGGTGCGTACAGGGCGGCGCCGTACTGGGTCCAGACACCGGCCCCGAGTCGGCCGCCGTAGCAGCCGGGTGTACTCCTCGGCCATCCAGTCCTGTTCGAGGTAGTCGATGGGTTCGCCGGCGTCGGGCCCGAAGAGCTTCACCACCGTCGCCACGACGGAGGCTCGACGCTCGGCGTGGGTCCAGCGCGCAGCGCTTCGGGCGTGGGCGTCTTCGAAGAAGCCGACGAGGACACCGCACGAGCCATCGGTGGGCAAATTGTCCAGGGTGACACTGAGTTCGTCGTCCAGGCAGAAGGCAAACCCGTTGAGTCCCGATTCCCGCCAGAACGGCGTCGGGTAGGCGATCTGAACCTTGATCACCGATCCCATCGGGATCTGCCGGGTCAGGCCGTCGCGGGAACCCGGAAGCGCGGGCCGGTAGCGCAAACGTCCGGCCAAGGTCGGGGGGATCGCCACGATGGCCCGCGCAGCGGTGACGCTCCCGCCGTCGAAATCGACCCGAACGCCCTCGTGGTCGTGGTGGGTGATGGTGTGCACCGGACTGTTCAGCCGGATCACCTCGTCGCCGAGGTCGGCGGCGAGCCGCTCGGAGATCTGGTGCGTGCCGCCGACGACGCGCAGCTCCTGGGCGCCGCCGGTGGTGTCGAGGAGGCTGTTGATCATGCCGCCGGACTTGATGTAGAAGAGGAAGTGCAGCGACATCTCGGCCGGTTGGGCGGAGAACAGGGCGGGCACGACCGCGTCCCAGAATGCCAGCGCCTCGGGGTTCTCGGTGTGGGCGCGCAGCCATTCGTCGAGCGTCCGTCGGTCCAGCTCGGCGGCATCGGGCGAGGCCCAGGGTGAGGACAGCGACACCGTGCCGGCGAATGCCTCGAGCTCGTGCTGGAGCCGGCCGACTTCTCCGGCGGCGTCATCGGAGAGGCCGAAGGTCTCGTCGGAGTACCGGGTGGCCGTTCCCTTGTAGAGGGTGACTGCGGCACCCTCGTCGTAGGTCGGGAACGTCTCGAGTCCGAGTTCGCGGACCAGCTCGAGCACCTCGGTCTGGGTCCGGCCGATCCACTGTCCCCCCATCTCCACCGGGACGCCGCCTGCCAGGTGTCCGCCGAGGTTGCGCCCCGCGACCCGGTCGCGGGCTTCCAGTACCCGCACGCGGCGTCCGGCGGCGGTCAGAGCCCTCGCGGCCGTGAGTCCGGCGAGACCGGCGCCGACCACGACCACATCGAAATCCGCCATCTCGGTTCCTCCATAAAAGCCGGTCGGTTGTCCGACAGTAATCTAGGTCACCGCGTCATACTGTGCAAGAGTGAAATCGAGTCGGCGGGTGACATCAGGTCGGCGGTGAAATCAGGAGGAAGCGATGGCGTACGTCAAGGCGGCAGAACGCGAGGAACAGATCGTCGCGGCGGCGATCGCCGAGTTCAGCGACAACGGCGTCCCCGGAACCACGCTTCGGGCCGTCGCCACGCGGGCCGGCATTCCCCTGGGCACGCTGCACTACATCTTCCCCAGCAAGGACCGACTGCTTCGTGCGGTCATCACCACGGTCATCGACGAGATCGCCGAGGCGCTGCGCGCCGAACTCACGGTCGACAAGGGCGTCGAACACGCGCTGCGCCACGGCGTGGGCAACTTCTGGAACAAACTGGTCTCGAACAGAATCGGGCTGCAGATCATGCAATACGAGCTGCTGACCTACTCGCTGCGCAGCGACACCGACGGCGACCTCGTGCAGATGCAGTACGAGCGGTACAGCGCCCTGGTCACGGACTTTTGCGAGCAGGCCGCGCAGGCGGCGGGCGAACGCTGCGCCGTCGGCTTCGACACCCTCGGCCGCATCGCGCTGGCCCAACTCGACGGACTGATTCTGCAGTACATCGCCAAGCCCGACACCGACCGTGCACGCCGCGATCTCGATCATGTCCTCAACATGCTGGTGCTCTACGCCGACCCTCAGCCGGTCGCGCGCACGAAAGCGCTTCGATCGGAGCCCGCCTGATCGCCGCCGCCACCCGAATATGCCGAATTCCTTGCGGTCGCGCGAATCACTCTCTAACGTAACTCGTACAGCTGTCCGACTTGGTTTGTGATCGAGGGGAATCCCGGTCACGATCGGCGCGAGTCTCGGACAGACTGACAAAGCGCTCGACGGCGTCGAGCGCACGACTTCGATCGGCCGCAGCGAAGTAGTCCGGATCTGTTCCGACCGGCTGCCCTCGTTCGCGTCGCTCGATCGGCAAACCTCGGAGTAGTCCCATGGCGCAACACACCCCGCAGCGCACCACCGAACACAACACGACCGTCGCGATCGTCGGCGCCGGTATGGCGGGTCTGATTGCCGCACGAGCCCTGCATCGGCAGGGCATCGACGTGCGCGTGCTCGAGTCCGCAGATCGAGTCGGCGGCCGGATGATGGCCGAGACATCCGCGTTGGGTTCGCGGCTCGATCTGGGCGGTCAGTGGGTCGGCCACAGCCATCACCGGTTCTCGGCGCTCGCCGCTGAGCTGGGAGCCACGGTGTTCGCGATGCACACCCCCAAACGACCCGGGATCGTCCACGACGGCCACCCGGTTCCGGTGCTCAGCGCGGCGACCGCCGCGGCCGGTGCCGCACTGCTCGCCGTGGAGCTCCGCGCGAAGCTCCGGGTCCCGGAGCGGTGGAAGTCGACGACAGTGGCGGACTGGCTGCACAAGGTGCCCTCGGCCACGGCGCGCCGCCTGCTCGAGGTGTTCGTCGAGGTCTCGACCACCGCCGACCTCGACCGTTTCACGATGAGCGCGTTCGCGGCCATGGTGCGCTACCAAGGAGGCCTGTCGACGATGCTGTCGACGAAAGGCGGCGCTCAGGACAGGTTGATCGTCGAGGGTGCGGGCACGCTCACCGACAAGCTGGCCGCAGGACTGGGTTCACGGGTGCTGACCAACAGCCCGGTGACGGCGATCCATCGCGGCGATCGGGGTGTGGTGGTGCAGTCACCATCCACCGTCGTCCGGGCGTCCAAGGTGATCATCTGCCTACCACCCCCCATGCTGGCCACCATCACCTTCGATCCACCTCTTCCGCCCGCCCGCGCCCGTCTGGTCGACGAGACGTGCATGGGGTCGGTGTACAAGGCCATCGCCGTCTACGACCAGCCGTTCTGGCGTGCGACGGTCGATGCCGAGTTCGTACTGCTGGACAGCCCCGGCGGCGCAGTCTTCGACACCTCCCCACCGGACGGTCCCGGCCACCTGTGCGTGCTCATCGGCGGCCGAGAAGCCCGCACGCTCGATCTCCTCGACGAATCCGCTCGTCGACAGGCGGTCATCGGCGCACTCGCCACCGCCGTCGGCTCACCCTCGATCCTCGAGCCGAGGAGTTGGCACGAGAAGTCCTGGCAGCTCGACGAACACGTCGGCGGCGGATACTCCGCCCTGCCCACCGTCGCCCACACCGGCGGGTTCTTCCCGCTGCCCTCGGACCCGACCGACAGCACCCTGTACTGGGCCGGCACCGAAACCGCAAGTGAGCACGCCGGATACATCGAAGGTGCCATCGAATCCGGTGAGCGAGCAGCCCGTCAAGTCATCGGCACCCTGCCGCCACAGCACCCCGGTAGCTGACCACCTGCCGTCACCTCCACCCGCACCCGACGTCCACCTGCACACCGGTGGCGCGCACCCTGCCGAACCAGGACGGATACGCTCGTGAACACCCCCACCGCATCTTCCCCGCAGCACATCACCGGCGACCCCACCGACTTCGCCGCTCAGGTAGAGCGGATCACCAACGAGGGCCTTCTCGAGGAATTGCTCGCGTTGTACGCCCCCGATGCCGTCGCCGACTGGATCATGGACGGCGCCCACGACAGACACGAGGGCATCGCGGCCATCCGGGACGCAGCCACGGAACTGTTCACGGTGTGCACCGCGCTTCGGCTCCGGGTCCGCAAGACCGTGGTGTGCGCCGGTTCGGACACCGTCGTGATCACCTGGACAGGCGGATTCGCCGATGCCGATCGTCAAGTCGGAACAGAGATTTGGACCTATCGCGACGGACTGATCGTGCACCACCAGATGCATTCCTATCTCGATGTCCGCGCCAGCTCATCGCCAGTCGCGACACTGCGGCTGCTCACCGTCGCCCCGAAGGTAGTCGTCACCCTGGCCAAGTACCGCCTGCAGCGCACCCTGAACACTCGCCGGCAACGCTGAGACCCGCACCCCACTTCTCACCTGATTCCGCACCGCGTGGCACCCCGGCCTCGGTATGCCGCGCGGTCACCTCGCTGCTCCCACCTGCACCAAGGAACGCCCACTATGTCAACGAACAGCCCCGTAACAGGGCTCCCCACACCCGCGGTCACACGTCAGATGGACCGGCTAAATCTACGAAGGCGCCAAAGACGCCAACGAAATTCAACATGGGTCCGCGCCCGACTTATTCTCGGTCGAGACATCACCGGATAACTGACCCGAACCTGCACCTGGAGGTGTCATGAGCTTCACAAGTCCCTTTCCCGACGTCGAGATCCCGGAACTGAGCGTCTACGACTTCCTGTTCGGCTCGATCGCCGAGGCGGATCTCGATCGGATCGCGCTCGTCGACCCGAGGTCGGGTGCGCAGACCACTTATCGGCAACTAATCGGGCAGATCGACGCCGCGGCCGGTGCGTTCGCCGCGCGCGGCATCGAGGTAGGCGACGTGGTCGGCGTCCTCGCACCGAACATCCCGGCGTTCGCCACGGTCTTCCACGGCATCCTGCGCGCCGGTGGCACCGCGACGACCATCAACGCCTTGTTCACCGCGCCGGAGATCGCCAAGCAGCTGACCGACTCGAAGGCGACGATGCTCGTGACCATCTCGCTGATGGCCGAGCAGGCCGCCGCCGCGGCCAGGCAGGCCGGTATCCCCGACGAGAACCTGATCGTCCTCGACGGCGAGGGGCAGGAGAACTCGGGCCACCCGAACGCGGTCGACCTGCTCGGCGCGCAGCTGCCGGCGCCGCAGATCGGCATCGACCCGGCAACCCATGTGGCCGCGCTGCCCTACAGCTCGGGCACCACCGGCAATCCCAAGGGCGTGGCCCTGAGCCATCGCAACCTGGTCGCCAACGTCGCCCAGATCACACCGATCCAGGGCATGACCCCCGACGACGTGGTGATCGCGGTGCTGCCGTTCTTCCACATCTACGGCATGACCGTGCTGCTCAACGCGGCGCTGTACAACCGTGCGCGGCTGGTGATCATGCCCAGGTTCGACCTCGTCGAGTTCCTGGAAAACATCCAGAACTACAAGGTCACTTACGCCTACATCGCGCCGCCGGTCGCGGTGGCGTTGGCCAAGCACCCGATCGTCGACCACTACGACCTATCCTCGCTACACACGATGTTGTCGGGCGCTGCACCGCTCGACGACGAGCTCGGCAAGGCCGTCGCCGAGCGGCTGAACCTGCACATGCTGCAGGGCTACGGCATGAGCGAACTCTCGCCGGTCAGCCACCTCATCCCGTTCGATACCCGCACCGCACTGGGACGTGAAGACCCGCCGCTGTCGTCAACCGGATGGGCGATCCCGAATACCGAGAACAAGATCGTCGACCCGGCAACCGGAGCGGAGGTGCCGTTCCCCAGCGAGGGCCTCTCGGACCCGGGCGAGCTGTGGATCAAAGGCCCCAACGTGATGCTCGGGTACCTCGACAACGAGCGAGCCACCCGCGACACCATCGACGACGACGGCTTCCTGCACACCGGAGATATGGCCCAAGTCGACTCCGAGGGTGTGGTCTACATCGTCGACCGAATCAAGGAGCTCATCAAGTACAAGGGCTACCAGGTGCCGCCCGCCGAGCTCGAAGCGCTCCTGCTGACCCACCCGAAGATCGCCGACACCGCAGTCATCGGCATCGTCGAGCAGGAGACCGGCGAGGAGATCCCGAAGGCCTTCGTCGTGCGCCAGCCCGCCACTGCCCTCACCGCCGATGAGGTGATCGAGTTCGTCGCCGACCAGGTCGCCCCGCACAAGAAAGTCCGCGCTGTCGAGTTCATCGAGCAGATCCCCAAGTCCGCTTCCGGCAAGATTCTCCGCAAGAACCTCCGATGAAACCCGGCGAACCACACGCCCCGTGAGGAATCACGTCCCGGCGAACCGCTGGTGCCGTGGTGTCGACCCCGCCGACCGACCGACACCACGGCTCCTCGCGTAGGACACGGTCTTTCGACTCACTTGGGGCAGTCGTCCGGTTGCTCCCGACGTCGGGCCCAGGGCCGTGTCGACACACTCCTACGCCGTCCGAAATCCAAGCCGGTCAACTGCCTCCTCGATGACGCCATGGGCAAGGGGATTCGGTGTGTGCAGTGGGTCGGGTCTGCCGGTCAGGGGTGGTCGGTCAGCTGCTCTCCGAGGAGTGCCAGACCGCCGCTGTGCAAGGTCATTCCGGTGATCGATCCGACCAGGACGATCGTCTTGTCGGACACGATGAGAACGATCGTCGAGGCGGCAACGTGATCGGCACGGAATTTCACACTCCGCGTCCCCGCTCCCACAGCTCCTGCGGCGTGAGCTCTGAGAGGGTCACCCACGCCGCATGCCCTGAACGTCCGACGATAGCGATCAACCGCTACGCAACAGGCCTACGCACCGGCGGCCTGCGCGGTGATCAGGACAGTCTGCTGCCCGCCCATGGGAAGACCAAGAATCCGCTCGGCAGTGTGCATACCCAAGCGGGACTGTGAGCCAGGCCCCGGACCGCCGCGGCATAGACGTGCATCACAGTCATTCTGCTGCGCTGCGCCCTAGCAAATCGCCAGGTCAAGCCGGGAGGATGACTGGGAATCCGCATTCGCCGACGAAAAGTGTTTGTCAACAACGGCCGTCACTTCATCGCGGGCCTGTCGATTGAAATGGAATCCCGCTCGCTGGGCCCAATCACGTGCCTTTGGCCGCCTGCGCCACCTTATGCAACCTTATGTATAAGGTGGTGCGTCAGAGCGGCGTCGTTGCGTTAGCTGCGAGATTAACTTGTGAGAGGAAGGTGTGCGATGTCGCTGCCCCATGCCATCCTCACTGCATTGATTGAGAAACCGTCGTCCGGGCTCGAGCTGGCGCGGCGATTCGATCGATCGATCCGGTACTTCTGGTCTGCCACTCACCAGCAGATCTATCGGGAACTCAAGCAGCTCGAACAGGCGGGTCTGATCCGTGCGCGTGACGAAGAAGTAGTCGCGCAAGGGCAACGGAAGACCTACGAGGTACTGGGACCAGGGCGCGAGGAACTCAAACGATGGGTCTCGGCCGCACAGGATCTGAAGCCGACACGCGATCCCATGTTGCTGCGTGTACGGGCCGCGGCGGTTGTGGGCGTAGACGGGCTCACCGGCGAGCTCGAACATCATCTTGCGCAGCATAAACGACAACTAGAGGAATACCTCGAGATCGAGCGACGCGATTTCGTCGACTACACAACTGCTGAGACGAGACTCCAGCATCTCGTCCTTCGTGCCGGGGTGGGTCTCGAAACGTTCTGGATCGAATGGCTCACCGTGGCGTTGGACACGGTGCGGGATGTTGCCCCTTAACTCGGCCGCGGCGGCTGTATCCAGTTCGAACCACGACGGCGGCTGACAAATGCAGGAACAGCGGCGCCGACGGCGCCTCAACCGGTAGTGGATGCCGACGCACTAGAGCGCCGGCGACGTCCCCCATGCTCGGCGAGGCCGCCACCCATCGTCGAATCCGACCCCGCGGTTGGGCACTAGAAGCCCTCGAAAACCGGTTTGCGTTTGTCGAGGAAGGCTTCGACCGCCGTTCTGTGATCGCGGGACTCCCCCGTCAGGGTCATCAGCGAGGCCTCGAACTCGAGGGCTCCGTCGAGTGGCGCGGTAGAAGATAGATTGACCGCGGCCTTGATCGAGGCCAACGCCAGCGTCGGCCCGACAGCCAGTTCCGCCGCCGCCTTACCCACGGCCTCGGTGAACGATTCATCGTTGACCACCGTGTGAACAAGGCCGAGCCGCAACGCCTCAGCCGAATCGATAACCCTAGGGCGCAGGAGCAGATCGAGCGACGCCGCTCGCCCGATGATGCGAGGTAGAGTCCACGAGATTCCGGTATCACAGGACAGTCCGATCCCTGCGAAGGCCGTGGTGAATTTTGCGGACTCAGTGGCGATGCGGATATCGCAGGCCAAGGCCAGGGACAACCCGGCCCCTGCCGTAGTGCCATTGATTGCCGCCAGAACCGGCTTCGGCATGGTCGCGACTGTTCGCATGATCGGGTTGTATTGCTGGCGCACTAGATCCCCCAGATGCACTCCGCCCGGTGCGGCGTGAGTCTCGCCCAGGTCCTGTCCGGCGCAGAACCCTGCTCCGGTTCCGGTGATCACCACCGCGCGCACCTCCGGGTCCGCCCCAGCCGCCTGTAGGTCTGTTAGCAGATGCGTCTTGGTCTCCACGTCCAGGCTGTTCAGCTGGTCGGGCCGATTCAGTCGGATCGTCGTGATGCCACCCGCGGAGAGGGTCTCGATCACGAGGTTGCTAGTCATCCAGTTCCTTATCTGTGATGCGGACCCCTTGAAGGTGAGAATCCAGGTCGTGTCCGTTGGTTACCTCTAGGTCGAGGTCCGCGACTTCGCCGGCGCCATCGCGATGTCGCCCAGATCAGGAGGGCTGGGCAACCAGATCGGGGGCTGGAGTTGTGTTTGCCAGCGCCTGGACGGCATCGTCGTACTGCCGCCTCAAGAGCGCAACAAGATCGGCCACTGTGAGGGTTTCCTTGATTGCGCCGATTCCTTGTCCTGATCCCCAGATGTCCTTCCATGCCTTTGCACTCGTGTTTCCGCCGGAACCGAAGTTCATTGCCGACGGGTCGGACTCGGGAAGGTTGTTCGGGTCCAGCCCGGCGGCGACAATACTGTCGCGCAGATAGTTGCCATGCACACCAGTGAACAGGTTGCTGTACACGATGTCTTTGGCTGTGGAGTCCACGATCATCTGCTTGTAGTCAGAGAGGGTGTTGGACTCTTTGGTTGAAAGGAAGGCTGAGCCGATATATGCGAGGTCCGCACCGGCGGCTTGCGCGGCGAGAATGGAGCGTCCATGGGCAATTGCGCCCGACAGCATAAGCGGTCCCTCAAACCACTCGCGAATCTCCTGCACAAGCGCAAAGGGCGATTGGGTGCCAGCATGTCCCCCCGCCCCGGCGGCTACGGCGATGATGCCATCGGCACCTTTTTCAATCGCTTTGCGGGCGAACTCATTGTTGATGACGTCGTGGAGAACGATTCCGCCGTAGGAGTGGACAGCCTCGTTGATCTCCGGGCGCGCACCAAGCGAGGTGATCACGATAGGAACTTTGTGCTGCACGATGACATCCATGTCGCGCTCAAGACGGTCGTTAGAGCGGTGGACGATCTGGTTGACAGCGAAGGGCGCCACAACGGCATCCGCGTTCGCTGCCGCATACGCCGCATTCTCTTCGGCGATTCGGTCCAGCCAGTCGGTCAACATCGAGGCGGGGCGAGCGTTCAGAGCTGGGAACGAACCGACCACTCCGGCCTGGCATTGAGCGATTACCAGCTCGGGGCCCGACGCGATGAACAGCGGCGAGCCGAGCACGGGTAACGAGAAGCGGCCAGAAAGGGCAGCGGGCAAAGCCATTGGGGGCTCCTTCGAGAGTCTGTGTCCTGCGGCTGATCGCGCCGCGCGGGGTAGCTAGCAGGAGGGTATTGTGATCGTGCCGATTATGCAATAAGTTGCAAAAAAGGAGTCGGGCTCACCGCCCGAGTGCGCGGCAGCGATGGAGGCGGTCACGGCGCGGAAGTAGTGCGGTCGATCCGGCCGAACCCGTTGTTGCCACGCGAGTTCCGACTACTGATTAGTGGCCGCTACGCCCGCCTGGCCTGTTTTGGGTACCCGCAGTGCTTGACGGTGACCGGCATAGTGCTCTGCTCAAAGCACGGTGACCTGCGAGTAGATCGAGTCGGCACCGTGCCCGTTCGCCTGAGCGAGCTCCAGGTTGTGCATGTTGGCGGTCATCAGCGCGGCGCGGGCGCCGCCCTCCAGCATGCTGTCCCGCCACGACTTCACCGCCGCCAGGTAGACGTCCAGCGTCACTTGATCGGTGGTGAAGTCCTCTGCCTCGACGGCATCGAGTGCCTCCCGCAGCACTTCGCCTAGCAGGGTCACGTAGTAGTCGAGAGAACTGCGCAGGACCGACGGATCCGCTCCCGTGTGGGCGACGAACGCGATGGCCTCGAGGAATCCGCCGAGCGCGATGTTGTGGAACGCCCCGGCCATCGCGGCGTCGAGGGCGTTGGCGGTCCCCGGCTTTTCCCCGACGTACACGGCGCCGCCGCCCAGCGCGAGCATCACGGGTTCGACCGTGTGCCAGGCGGTGCCCGATCCGCTGCAGTTGAGCAGTGCGTGTGCGGTGCCGATGTCCTCCGGATAGGCCTCGACCGCGACGTCGAGGTAGTTCGCGCCCCAGTTCGCGGCGCGGCCCGCGAAGCTCTCGGCCTCACTGGGCCGGCCGGTGGACATGTTGACGAGCGCCCGGCCCTTCATGGCGGCGGCATGCGGTGCGAGCAGGTCGGTGGTCTGCTCGTAATCGAGCAGTACTGTCAGGATGGCGTCGGCATCGTCGAGGGCGCCGCCCAGGTTCTCGTGCGCGACCGCGCCGTGCTGTTCCAGGTGACGGGCCCGTTCGTACGTGCGGTTCCAGACCGTCACCTTGTGTCCCTGCTTGAGGAGGTGCCGCGCTACGGCGCTTCCCATGAGGCCTGTACCCACGACCGTGATTCTCACGGCCGACACCCGCCCAGGATCGCGGTGACGTGCGCGTTGATTGGCGTCATGATCGCGGTGTACGCCTGCTCGACTCCGGGTACGTGCAGCGCGACCGTCGAGACCACACGGTGCTCTACCGCACCGAACGCGGTCAGGTCGGCCTCCACGGCGGAAAGGCCACCGGGATAGGCGGATACGAGCGTGCAGACGAGGGCGGTGAGCGGGTCCTGCTGCGTGGCGGTGGGTGCGGTCGCAGGCCGTGCGGCGGGCTTGGCCGGTGTCGGTTGTGGTGGCGATGCCGGTTCCGCCGCGGCGATGCCGGGTAGGGCGAGTGCGGCACACGCGCCGAGGGCGACGACGGTGGGGGCGAAGAGTCTCATGATGTCCTAACGGATTCGTAGGGTGTGCGATGCGAGGTTGATCAGCGGGATTGCCGTCGCGCAACGCCGCGTCAGGGCGTGGATCGCGCGGAGGGGATCGCCGCAGCCGGTGCGGAGTCTCGCCGCCGGAATCCCGCTCCACTGGGCCACGACGACTGCGACGTCTTCGGGGGTGACTGCATCGTGCGCGACCCCGGCTCTGTCCATCCGGATGCGTCGGGACGCACAAGCCTCGTCGAGCAGGTCGATGGCCTTGTCGGGCAGGAGCCTTTCGGGGATGTAGCGGTCGCTGAGGTCCACTGCGGCGTCGAGCGTCGATGGGAGGATGGTGAGATCGTGGTGCTCCTCGTAGCGGGGACGGAGGGTCGCGAGCATGATCCGTGCCGACCCGCGATCCGGCGCCTCGACGTGGACGGGTTGGAATCGACGTTCCAATGCGCCGTCCTTCGCGATGTGCGCCCGGTACTCGTGCGAGGTCGTTGCACCGATGGTGCGGAGCAGACCGCGGGCGAGGGCGGGCTTGAGCATGTTCCCGGCATCGAGCGAGCCCTCCGCAGCCCCGGCGCCGACAATGGTGTGCAACTCGTCGATGAACAGGATGATCGAGGAACCTGAGTTCCGAACCGCGGAGAGAACGGACTGTAGCCGCTCCTCGAACTGTCCTCGATACTTCGCGCCGGCGATGAGGCGTCCCATATCGAGCTCGATGATCCGACGGTGGCGCAGAAGTCGCGGGACGTCGCCCGCGACGATGCGTTGGGCGAGCCCCTCAACGATCGCCGTCTTGCCGACACCGGGGTCGCCGACGAGAACAGGGTTGTTCTTGGTGCGGCGGGACAGGATGTGGACCAATCGGACGATGTGACCGTCGCGGCAGGCGATGGGATCGAGCTCGTTTGCGGCTGCGGCTGCCGTCATGTCGCGCCCGAACTCGGCGAGCTCAGGGGCGAGAGCGACCGGGTCCCACGGTAGGTTCCGTGCGATGCGGGGCGTTGTCGCGGCGTCGAGGTGAGCGCTGACGGTCGTGCGGGATATCTCATGGACGTGCAGAACCGTCGTGTAGGAAGCTCGGTCGAGCGCGCCGGCGAGGAGCAGATGAGCGAGAGCGACGGCGTCATCGCCGCGGCGCACGGCCTCGTGCGCCGAGGATCGAAGCAATGACGTGCCGTTCCCGGCGGACGAAACGTTCCGGCCCTCTCGGCGGAGGTGCTCCTCAAGGTCGAGGATCACTGCGCCGAACCGCCCTGCCCAGGGCGCCCGGTCGTCGGCCTCGCCGCTCGCCCGACTCAGTACGGCGATGAGGACATCGACGGCGGTGAGTTCGGGCAGAACGGATTCGTCGAGCGATGATGCTATGTCGGGGGCCAGGGCCAGGGGCAGGGCGAGGGACGCCGCTGGATCGGACGAGCTGGTCATGGGAACTCCTGTACGTCGCGCTCGAGTCCGACTCGCACGCCGACCGCTCGGGCATCACCCCAGCGGTCGGCGTGTGAGTCGGACCGTCAGGCCCCCTCGGGAACGAGTGCGTCCTGGTGGATGAATTGCAGTGCGTTGACGGCCGCGGTCTTGCCGGTCTCCACGGCGCCCTCGATGTGGGCGAAGAAGGTCTGTGACAGATCGGCGCCACAGAACTGCAGACGCCCCTCGGACGCGCCGATGAGCGAGTGCGCGCGGCTGGGAAAGCCAGGTGCGTAGGCAACGAAGTCGACGTAGCTGCTGTACTTCTCCGTGCTCCAGTCGCGGGTGACGTAGTCCACCAGCTCCGCGTCCGGAAGCAGGGTGTGCAGCGCTGCCTCGATGTCGGTGAAGGTGGCCTGGGGCCGGTCGGGATCGTCGTCGTGGTGCAAGCTGAACAGAATCATGATCTGTTCTCCGTTGGCCAGATGCTCCTCGCTGAGGACGGCGAAGACACCGTCGTTGGTGCGGACGTCGCCGATGGCGCACGTGTTGGGAGCGACATTGCGCACCAGGATGTGGGACTTCACCCCCCGTGATCCCTGCTTGAGGGCCGAGCCCTCGCGCTTGGCCGCACTGAGCGGCGGCTCGAATTCGATGTCGTTCCAGGAGGCCATGGGGACTGCCATGATCACGGTCGGAGCGGTGAACAGTTCCCCGGCGTCCGTGGTGACGCGGACCTCGGAGTCGTCCTGCGAAACGGAGGCAACCGGGGTGGACAGCTTCACCGTGCCGGACTTCTTGATGTCGGCGGCCATGGACTCGAGAAAATGGCCGGTGCCCTTGGCGAATTTCGTCTCGTACTCCATGCCCTGGCTGATCGTGTCGACGTCGGCGCCGTTCAACAGGTAGAGGCAGTGCAGTGCGCTCACCTGGTCCGGGAATGAGCCGCTGAACCAGCTGCTGTAGGTGCTCAGGAACGCACGGGCATGATCGGAGGTGTCGAGGGTCTGCAGGTAGTCGGTCCACGAGACGTCGAGGTCGGAAACGTCCTGGGCGTCGAGGGGCACGCCGAACGCGAGCCGCTCGCCAGCAGTGTCCACCACGTGGCGGCAGGCCCGCTTGACGTCGCCGATCGTCTCGGCGGAGCACAGCTCCGGGCCCGAATGGCGGATACCTGCGTACGACGAGTGGTAGTTCTCGGGGTGCGGGCTGCTGGCGAGTTCCACGGAGTACCGCTCCAGATCGGGTTCGATCGCTGGGGAGTACTCCAGATCGATCCACTGTCCGCCGCGCTCGGCGATGAAGGTGTGATCGCCGAGCGTGATGGTCTCGCTCTCGGTGCGTCCGCCGAGGCGGTCGCGGGCTTCCAGGAGAAGCACGCGGGCGCCCTTGTCTGCGAGGTCACGCGCGGCGCTGACTCCTGCGAATCCTGCACCGATGACGATGGCGTCATACTGGTTGTTGCTCATAGCAATTCCTTTCGTTGTGCCAGCGCAGAAGAGGCGACCGGCGAGTTCAGCCCAGTTCTATTGGGGGACTTCACAGTCCGAGGAATGCGGCGATGTTGTCGTAGTTGTTCTGCCAGAGCCCAGGGTTGCCGCGGGCGTTGTCCGTGAAGGACCGGAAGCCGAGCAGCTGTTGGACCCGGGGCGTCAGCGTCCGGGCGAGCGCGAGGTCCACAGTGAAGGGGAACGCCTCCTCCGGCACGAGGTAGCCGGCGTTGAACGTGAACGCCACACCTCGGCGCCGTTCCGCGGCAGTGGTATTGGCGCCGCCGCCGTGCGCGAGCTTGCCGCTGAAGAAGAGGGCATCGCCGGTCTTCATGGTCGCCGGCACAGTTTGCTCCGGGGTGCCGCGATTCTCGAAGTCGGACCACTTGTGGCTGCCCGGGATGACACGGGTGGCGCCGTTCTCCTCGGTGAAGTCCGTGAGCGCGATGAGGAAGTTGCAGATCACCTCGGGGCCGTCCGGGCCCAGTTCCAGGAACGCCGGGTAGTTCTCCATGTCGCGGTGATGGGGCTGTGCGCGGTTGCCGGGGCCGATGTCGATGACCTGGGCTGTTCCCATCCAGTAGTCGTCGTAGGTGCCGCGCAGGGCTTCTCGTGCGATGGCGTGCACGACGTCGTTGTCGATGATCTCGGTTCGGAAGGTCTCGCTGAGAGTGACGAGATTGGTCAGCCGCTTGGTCTGCGCGCCGTGGAAGGCCTGAACATCGGCGTTGCTGGAGCTCGACCCGCTGTGCACCTCGTTGATGTGGGGGTCGATCTCGCGGTTGAACCGGGCGACCTGGTCGGCGGACAGCAGTCCGTCGATGATGACGCCTCCGGTGCTGTCGATCGCCTGCATGATCTCGGCGAGGGATTCGGTGGTCGGGAGGTGCGGGAGTCCGGTGGCGACGTTCGTCATGGTCGGTTCCTTTCGGAGAGACGGAGTTAGATGTAGATGGACTTCACTTCGAGGTGGCCGGCGAGGGCCTCGGGGCCGAGTTCGCGGCCCAGGCCGCTGGCCTTGACCCCGCCGAACGGGGCGGCTAGGTCGGGGAGGTACCGGTTGATCCCGACGGTGCCGGTGCGGACGCGCTGTGCGATCGCCTGCCCGCGTTCGGGGTTCGAGGTCCACACGGTGCCGCCCAGGCCGTACTGGGAGTCGTTGGCGATCCGCACGGCGTCGTCCTCGTCGTCGTAGGCGATGACGGACAGCACCGGGCCGAAGATCTCCTCCTGGGCGATCGCCGAGCCGTTGTCGACGTCGGCGAGCACGGTCGGCTCGACGAACCAGCCGGTGTCGAGCCCGGCCGGACGCCCACCGCCGACGACGATCCGCGCACCGTCGGCCCTGCCCCGCGCGATGTACCGCTCGACGTGGTCCCGATGCGCTGACGTGGCCATGGGGCCGACGACGGTCCCGGGATCGAGCGGATCGCCGACGGGCAACGAGCCGGCCAGCGCGGCGATGGTGTCGACCACCTCGTCGTAGCGGGACCGGGGCGCGAGGATGCGGCTGTTGAGCCAGCAGGTCTGGCCGTTGTTGAACATCGTCGCACCCGTGAGCGCCTCGCCGATCACGCTGAGGTCGAGGTCCACGTCGTCCAGGAACAGCGCCGCCGATTTCCCTCCCAGTTCGAGCGTGACGGGTCGTAGGAGGCGGCCGCAGACCTCGCCGATGGTCCGCCCGACCTCCGTCGAACCGGTGAAAGTCACCTTGTCGACGCCCGGGTGCGCGACGAGGCGGGCGGTGGCGTCCCCGAGCGCGGGCACGATGTTGACCGTTCCCGGCGGGAGGTCCGCCGCCTGGGCGGCCTCGGCGACAAGGTACGCGTCCAGCGCGGTCTGGGGGGAGGGCTTGAGCACCACGGTGCAGCCGGCCGCTAGCGCGGGGCCGAGCTTCCACGCGGCGATCGCCTGCGGGAAGTTCCAGGGCACGATCGCCGCGACGACGCCGATCGGGCTCCGCTGGACCAGGGTGTCGCCCATCCCCATGAGCCCGGGGCGGTGCTCCAGATCGTCGACGCAGGTCGCGAGGCTCGCGTAGTAGCGCAGAACGGCGCCGGGGTACCCGGCCTCGTACTGGCTGGAGAACGCCAGGGGCATGCCGTTCTGGCTGGACACGATCGCGGCGATCGCCTCCTTGCGGGCATCGAGTTCGTCGGCGAAGCGATTCATCGCCGCAGCGCGCTGTGCACCGGTGAGGGCGCGCCAGCCGTCGGGGGAGTCGAACGCGGCGCGGGCCGCGGCGACAGCGGCATCGATGTCGGCCGCGTCCGCGGCGGGAACGCTGCCGGCGGGCTGTTCCGTGGTGGAGTCGACGATGGTGAGGGTGTCGGTTCCGTGGGCGGGGACGAAGCGCCCGCCGATAAAGACGGTGTCGTACGACGGTCCGGTGATGTGGTCCATGCTGATTCCTTTGTCGAGGTGGGGACGCGGCGCCCGGTCAGGGCGTCTCGGCGAGCGTCTCGTCGGCGGCGCGGCGTCCTGAGCGGATGGCGCCGTCCATGTACCCGTTCCAGATCGTGGCGGTCTCCGCGCCGGCCCAATGGATGCGCCCGACCGGCGCGGCCAGCGCTTTGCCGAACTGGGTCCAGGCGCCGGCGCCGAGTCGTCCGCCGTAGCAGCCGCGGGTGAACTCCTCAGCGGCCCAGTCCTGCTCGACCACGTCGAAGGGCTCCGCCGCCTTCGGGCCGAAGTAGGTGGTGAGGGCCGAAAGCACGATGTCGCGGCGTTCCTCGGGGCTCAGCTCGCAGGCGGTACGCGCGTGGGCACCCTCCAAGAACCCGACGAGGACACCGCATGAGGCGTCGTCGGGGCTGTTGTCCATCACGACGTTGAACTCGTGTTCGAGGCTGACCGCGAAGCCGCTGAGGCCCTCCGCGCGCCAGAACGGGGTGTCGTAGGCGACGTGGAACTTGATCACCGATCCGGCCGGCATCTGCTGTGTGAGCTGATCGCGCTGGTTCGGCATGGGCGGGACGTACCGGAGGCGGCCGGCCAGGGTGGTGGGGATGGCGACGATGGCGTGGCGGGCGGTGAGACTGCCCCCGTCGAACTCGACCGTGACCGACGCGTGGTCCTGGCGAACGGTGTGCACCGCGGTGTTCAGGCGCACGACATCGCCCAGTTCGGCGGCCATCGCCTCGGAGATCCGATGGGTGCCACCCACCACGCGGGACTCCTGTGCGCCCCCGGTCTGCGAGACGAGGGTGTCCAGGCTCGTGCCGGACTTGATGTAGAACAGAAAGTGCAGCAGCGACAGCTCGGGGGACTCCGCGGAGAAGATGCCCGGGACGAGGAGCCGGAACAGGGCACGGGTGGTCGCGTTCGCGGTGTTGGCGACCAGCCAGCTGTCGAGTGACTGCCGGTCGAGGTCAGCGGCACCGTCGGTGTTCCACGGGGCATCGAGGTCGACGGTCTGCGACAGCGTCTGCAGGGCCTCCCAGAGTCGGACGGCCTCGGCCTCGGCCTCCCCGGAGAGGCCGAACATCTGGTCGTCCGTCCACCGGACCACCCGACCGTCGATGACGTTGATGTTGTCGCCGTCGGCGTAGCAGCGGAACGTCTTCAGCCCGAGCTCGTCGATGAGTTCGAGCACCGCGTCCTGGGTAGGCCCCACCCACTGGCCGCCGAGTTCCACGGAGACGCCGTTGCTGAGGCTGCCGCCGTAGGTGCGCCCCGCGACGCGGTCGCGCGCCTCCAGAAGGATCACGGACCGGCCGGCCGCGCGCAGCTTCCGGGCCGCACTGAGTCCGGCGAGGCCGGCGCCCACGACGATCACGTCTGCGTCGTACATTGTTGTATTCCTTGTCAGGTCGAGTGGTGTCAGCCGGCGATGTCGCGGCCCAGGACGGTGCGGGCGATGACCCATTTCTGGATCTCGTTGGCGCCCTCGTAGATCTCGCCGATCTTGCTGTCGCGGTAGATGGTGGCGACGACGGAGGTAACCGCATCTGCGCCGCGTTCCTCCACGAATCCCATCGCGCCGAACGCCTGGGCGGCGTCCCGGGCGATGTCCACGGACAGTCGGGTACCCAGCAGCTTCGCCATGGCGGCCTCCGGCTCGGGGAAGGAGTGCCCGGCGTCGAGTCGCAGGGCCGCCTTGAGGTAGGTGCTGCGCGCGACCTCGAGCTGCGTCGCGTACTCGGCGATGACGAACTGCCAGTGCTGGTGCGCGCCGAGCGGCTTGCCGAAGGTGTGGCGTTCGGACAGGTGTTTCGCCAGCTGGTCGAACGCGGCCTGCGCCATGCCGACTCCCGCGGCGCCGATCCCGATGCGGCCGTACACCAGTGTTTGCAGCGCGATCCGGAGGCCGCCGCCGATCTCGCCGAGGACGTGCGCCTCGTCGAGGGCCACGTCGGTGAATACGACGTCCGCGGTCAGCTGTCCGCGGTTGCCGACCTTCCGGTCCGGGAGCCCGACGGTGACGCCGGTGGTGTCGGTGGGAACGATGAAGGTGGTCAGCCGGTCGCCGGTGCGGGCGAGGACCACGACGAAGGCGGCCACCGGCGAATTGGTGATCCATCGCTTGCGGCCGTTGAGGATCCAGCCGGTGTCGGTGCGTTCGGCGATGGTCTGCACTGCGGCGGGGGACAGGTCGCTGGACGCGCCGGGCTCGCTGGTCGCGAAGGAGCCGATGTGCTCGCCGGCGACAAGCGGTGCCAGCCAACGCTCCTGCTGTTCGGCGGTGCCGTGGGTGAGGGCGTTGCCGGCGAGGATGCAGTCGACGTCGAAGATCGCGGCGATGCTGTTCGAGTGGTAGGCGAGTTCCTCCGCGGCCGCGGCCGTGGCCGTCGCGGGGTGATCCAGATCGTCCCCACCGACGTCGCCGCGGAAGGGGATGCGGAGCAGGCCCGCGCGTGCGAGATCGTCGAACACTCTGCGGGGGAACCCGTCGACGCGTTCGTCGCCGGTGGCGATGCGGTGGGCCTCGGGCGCCACGATCTCGTCGGCGAGTGCACGCACGCGCGCGCGGACCTGGCGGACGTCGGCGGGGCTCAAGTCGTCGTGGTAGAGGCGATCGAATTGTCGCGGGGCCGTGATGGTCTCAACGTGGGTCGCGGTGGCGCTCATCGGGCCATCACCGCGGCGAGCGCGTCGTCCGGGACGTCGACGAACTCGATCTCCATGTCGGTCACCGTCTCCATCAGGGCGACGAACTCGGGGAAGTCCGCGCCGCTCGAGGCGGCCGTTTCGGCGGCCTCCTGCGTGGCGTAGATCCAGACGTCGAGCCAGGTCCCGTCCTGGCGTCGACCGCAGAACGGGACGGCGACGAGGCCGTCCGCCTCCCGGACCGCGATCTCGACGACGGCGGCGCGGCGTGCGAGGAACTTGTTCGGCTCCACCGAGGTGGAGAAGGTGATGATTTCAGCGCAATAGGACATGGTGCGTCTCCTTCGGAGCGTTGGGGCGGATCGTCAGGCCTGCGTGGACAGGATCGCGCGGGCGGCGCGGAGGCCCGTCTCGATGGCTCCGTCGATGGATCCGGAGAATCCGCTGAGTCCGCCTCCGACGGTGGCGACATCTGCTGTGGTCGGCATTTCGATTCTTCTTCTCTGTGAGGTGTTTCCGAATGATGTTCTGGCGGAGTCTGTTACACGGCGGTACGAGTGCCGGTCGACGCCTGGGCGTTGCGGTCGAAGTCGTCCTCGAGCAGGACGTGAGGGTCGCGCATGACACCCTCAACCTCGACCCATCCCATGAGCGGTGGGCAGGCCTCGTAGCCGAGAGCCCGCTGGATGTCCTCGGGGAGGTGTTTGGCCTTCTCGACGGGGATGGTCAGGTACTGGTTCTCCTCCTGCCGGAGGTAGCCGAGGTCCCAGCTCAGCGACAGTCCGGTGCGCGGACGGTCGGTGTTGTTCGTGCCGCCGCCGTGGTAGGTCGCGCCGATCCAGATCAGCGCGGAGCCGGCGGGCATGACCGTGTTGATCGCTTCGGTCCGCTTCGGCGAGCGCTCGTCGTCCCACCGGTGGCTGCCGGGGATTACGAGGGTGCCGCCGTTCTCGGCCGTGAAATCGGTGAGCGCGACCATGATCTGGACCCGGGCCTGGCGTCCGCCCTCGGGATGGCGCCACTGCCACGCGGCGTCGTCGCGGTGGAGCGGCTGCGCCCCCTCGCCCGGATGGATCGAGATCACCTGGGACAGGCCCACCTGCATGCTTGGGACAGTCTCGACCCGATCCTCTCCGAACCAGACGTGCTCGGGGATCTGCAGGTAGTGCGCCGCCGCACCGGAGTACAGCGGGTTGCGCACGATGACATCGGCCGCCCGGGTGTGTCCGAAGACGCCGCCCAACCGACGGGTCCTCTTCCCCGAGAAGTCGGGATCGATGCCGAACGGCAGAGCGTCGAGTTCGGGTTCGAGGTCGGCGTTGAGGGCTGCCAGTTGGTCGGCGGTCAGGAAGTCGCGGACGATGACGCCACCGTCGCGCTCGATGACGGCGATGACCTCGTCAACGGTGGTGCGCGGGTTCAGAGTGGTCAGACCCATGGTTGTCTCCGATACTCGGGGGCATGTGAGTCTCTCGTCACATGTTAGTCGTACGACAAACTGAGTGTTGAGCACCACACTGCCCCTGTCAAGAGTCGGATGCTGCCGCCGGTCCTGAAGCAGAATTTCGGTAGACCCCTCTACCTGCATACTTCTGCAAGTATGACGTGGGCGGATTGCCTAACATTGGGCGATCGGGGAACGAACCTCTTGACGGTCCATCTCGCCATGTGCAGACTGCGTTAGTCGCACGATCAATTCGAAATCGGTGGTCGGGCGACCTCAGTCGCCGTCCGGTGTCGCACTCGGGCCCGCGTCGCCGTGCTCGACCTCGTCTCGGCGATCAGCGTCGCGTCGGCGCGTATTCCGGATCTCATGAAGGAAGCCGTATGCCCATGTCCAGTACGTCTCAACCCCACATTGAGCAGCAGCTCGAGACCAGCCGTCTCAGCCGTCGGTCGCTGGTCTCGCTGTCGTTGGCGTCGTTCATTCCCGCCGTCGGCATGGGGATGCTGCCGGTGCTGATGTTGTCGCTGGCTGGCCCCACCGCGTGGCTGTCCGCCACGGTCGCCGCTGTGCTGGTGATCTGCATCGGCCGATCGGTGATCACCTTCGCCCGCCGGTACGTCGGAACCGGCTCGCTGTACTCGTACATCCAGGAGGTGTTCGGGTCGTGGGCGAGGTACCTGACCGCCGCCGCGTTGATGGTCAGCTTCGTCGCCCAGGTGGGCGGCGTGGCGGCGACCGTGGGCATCTTCGGCGGCAGCTTCCTCGAGGGGCGCGGCGTCAACGACGCGCTCGGCCCCGTCGTGCAGACGGTGCTCCTTGTGGCCGCGATCGTGGTGGCGGGGGTCGTCGCCTATCGCGGCGTCGATACGTCGGTGCGAGTGGCGGTGACTCTCGCCGCTGTGTCCGTGCCGCTCATGGCCGTCATCACCGTCGCGAGTGCGCTGCACACCGGGCTCGACCTCGGTCAGCAGTTCGACGCCCAGCAGTTCTCGATCGGCGGAGCGCTAAAGGGTGTCGCGGCAGGCGCCGCATGGCTCGTCGGGTTCGAGAGCTGCGCCGCGATGGCGGCCGAGACAAAGAACCCCACCCGCAACGTTCCGATGGCGGTGATGAGCGTGCCCGTGGTGCTCGGAACCACCTACGTCGTCACCACGATCCTGCAGGTTCCCGGCCTGCTCGCGGCCGAGGGGCGATTGTCTGCCGGCACGTCCGCACCGGCGGCGCTCGCAGAGCAAGCGGGGCTCGGATCGGCCGTGGGTGCGGCGACCGACCTCGTTCTCGCGGTCGCCAGCTTCGCCGCACTGATTGGCTTCACCAACTACGGCTCACGGATCGCCATGGCCATCAGCGAGGACGGCCTCCTGCCGGCATGGGTCGGCGCCGTGCACCCGCGTTTCCACAGCCCGCACCGCGCAGTTGTCGCCCTTCTGATCCTCGGCTTCGCCACCATTTTCGCGCTGCTGCTGTCCACCGGCGACATCGTGAAGGCCTACTCGATGATCGCGCCCCTGGTCGTCTACGGATGCGTCGCGCCGTATGTCCTGGTGTCGGTGGGATCGGTGCTCGTGTCACGTCGGGTGCGCGAACTGAGCCCGACGGTCGTAGTGGCAGCGACGATCGGTGGCGCCGGGATGATCTGGGTATACCTCAATGGATGGATCAACCCACCCGCGCCGCCGACGGATGTCACCGTCTGGGTCGCAATCGTCGTGCTCGCCGTCATGACGGCGTTCATCGGGTTGCGGCACCGCCGAAGTGCGGCATGATCTTGCGGCACCTCAGCTGGTTGTGACCGGCAGCGCACGGTGCGCGTCCGCGAGGTGCTCGAGCGACTCGGCCATCGCATCCACGCACGTCTGGTGGATCGCCTTGTCCGAGTATGCGAGATCGTGCAGCACCAGCCCGTCTCCGTAGGAGGCAATGATGCGGGCGATGACATCGACGAGGTGATCGTCGTCCTCCGGGCGCAGCCCTTCACGGAGCTTCGCGGCGAAGACATCGACCGTGAAGGCGTATCCCCGCCTCGCCTTGTCCACGTCCTGCCGCGTCGCCCAGACGAACAGTTCCGTCTGGGCGCGGGCGTACGCCGTGGTGTCGTAGACCCACGCCCCGACCTGGCGCGTTAGGGACGCCGCGGCGCGCCCGAGCCCGACGCCGGGGAGGATGTGGAGCACCTCGTCGAACTGCGACGTGGCTAGGTGCTCGAAGATCGCGAAGTACAGGTCCTCCTTGGCTCCGAAGCAGTAGTGGATCATCGTCAACGGTGACTCGGCCCGGTCGGCGATCATGCGCGTCGTCGCGCCCGAAACCCCGCGCTCCGCGATCACCTCGACCGCCGCGTTGATCAGATCAATCCGTCGCTGCTCGTTCGACACGCGCGTCATCGCGCCCTCCTCGCTTTGTCAGACGGTCCGATCCGTCAAGATGATCACCCGACTAAGTGTTCATCGAGTATAGCTGAGTCTGAACGTGGAAGCCTCACCTGCAAATTGATGAAATGTCTGGTCGGACCGGGTGAAGACTGTGTGCCCAGATCGAGTCGTTGACTAATTGTTTAGCAGGACCGTGAACGGGCGGGTACGCGTATCCGCCGCAGCCGGCCAGGCGGTGCCATGGAGTCGAGAACGGAGCGAAGTGTCGCCGGAGGGCTCCTGGGTTGACTGGATGGGTAGCGGGTAAACTGGCGACGACCTGGCGATGCAGGCGAGTGGTGATGCTTGTACCCGCGGCCGAAGTGGCTATTACGCACCTTCAGCTTCGCGCCCAGGTGTCAAGGGGGCTCATCTATGACGCTCCCCGTGCGACAAGCAGCTCCTGTTCCTCCGCTCAGGTCCGGGAAGCGCTTCAGCTGCGAATCCCGTTCAGCGGTTGAACCAACGGCAGGACCGACTTACCGGCGGTAGGCGAAGGCCTCGTCCACCGTATCGCGGCGATCACAACGATTCCCGCGTGGCGCAAGATTCGTGCGTGCGCGCTGGTATCGCGCGCGCGTCGCATGCGATGATCCTCACCCCTGTCCGACGCATAAGGCCTGGATAGTCGTTTGCCGCGGGGCCTGGGACGTTGACAGAGGAATCGTGCCCTGCCGACGCAGGGCTAGCGCTGGGCGAGCGCGGCCGCGCAACCGCAGCCAGCGGATCGTGCCCGCGGGCCCTCCATCGAGCGCCGCTCGCTCGTTCGCGCTCCCGGCACTGGCAGGCGCGCGAGGTCGCCCGCGCGGGAGGGAGTGGCGACACACGCATTCCGGGAACGCATCCAGGACTGAACACTCGCAAACCTGTCAAGAATGCCAACTGTCCCATCAGTGGACGGTTGTATTCGCAGGCCATGCGAATAACCAACTTACTAGTTGACATAATAATTGTTACCGGCCGAGGAAAGTCTTGTTTGCCAGCGTATTTGGTGCACAACGGTCCCGAGGTGATAGCGACTCGCTGAGGTACGCGCGACGAGCCGCATCCAGGATCAGTCCGTCGCGGAGATCGGCTCCGCTTCTATCGTTTCTGCAGCTCACGAATGCGCCTCGCGACAGTCACGGTGTGTTCACGATGGATCGTCGGGAACCGCCCACAGGCCCCGTCCGGTCCGTCGGCCGGTGTCGGGGATCAGTGCCCGGAGCTGTTCAGCGTCGCCGCTCAGCGCTTTCTGTGGGTGGGGTCGGGCCTCCTCGGTGACGTCTGGTGGTAGTGGGCAGTCTTGGTGTGCGAGGTCGGCGGTGTTGTCGATAAGCCGCGCCGCTCGCATGGGGGAGTGACTCGGGCACTCGGACGGTAGGGCGGTCGCGGCGTGGTCTCGGGTCGGGACGCGAGGGTGGAGAACATCGACATCGCTGTCGCCGGCTCCCCGGGACCGGTGTTGGCGCCGGTGAGGGCGGCGACTTCGACGAGGGCGGCGATTGTCGCACCGAGGGTGGGCGGGGGCATGGCGATGGCTGGGTAGCATGCTGCCCTCGCGATTTCAGCGGCCTGTGTGGCCGCTTCACCGGTAACGGCGCTCCCACTGCTATGGGTGTGCCAGGATTTATCCGAGTAAATACTCGGGCCGAGCCCGAACACAAGGTTCGGGCGGTCGCCATGCAGGGTGGTTGACATGCGGTTTGTGAACCAAATAACGGCGATTGCGTTTGTCTCGATTCTCGCCAGCTCAGCATGTAGCAGCAATTCCGATCCGTCCGGTGCGCCACCGACGACTGTGGCTCATCCGCCGGCGGAGTTTGTCGAGGGGCCGTGCGCGAAGACGCCAAATCCGGTCCCACTGCTGGAGAATGCTCGCTGCGGGGAATTGTTGGTACCGGTGAACCGCACCAGAGAAGACAGCGGATCCTTGCGCTTGGCAGTTGCGATCGTTCCGTCGGAAACACAGCCGCCGGCCAAGGCTCCGATCGTCTTTCTCATGGGCGGGCCCGGTCAGGATGCGGTCACCGATCCCCCGGTCAACCCCGACTTGCCGCTGAACCATGATCGCGATCTGATCCTGATGGGACAGCGCGGCAACATAACGTCCAGCTCGCCGTTGCCCTGCCCGGAGATTTTCGAGTTCTTCGCCCAAAGGATCGGAATGGCGTGGAACGCTGAGTCCACACGGGATGCGTACGTAGAAGCGGTGAAGGAGTGCCACGACCGCCTGGCTCCCACCGTTGACCTCTCGGCATTCAATTCGACCGAGAGCACCCATGACCTGATCGATTTACGCAAAGCACTCGGCCTCGAGAAGTGGAATGTGTTCTCCCACTCGTACGGTACCGACCTTGCGCTGATCTACATGCGTCACGACGCCGACGCTGTCGAGTCGATCGTGTTCGACGGAGTGACGCCCCCATCGGCTGCTGCCCTGGGGTGGACCTGGGCCAGCGCTCGCCAAGCATTCGACAACATGGTCAAGGCGTGCGAGGACCAGCCAGCATGCAAAGAGCGCTATCCCGACCTGGGGGCAACGTTCATCCGGCTGGTCAATGAGCTTGAAGCGAAGCCCATCGCCACGACGGTCAACGTTGAGGGTGTAGGAGAGACGAAGGTTGTCGTCGACGGCGGAATGCTGCTGAACTGGTTTGTCCCCGTGGCTACCCATCTACCGAAAGAGTTCCCATCAACGGTCGATGAGCTCGCACACGGGAATGCGCAGCCCATTGCGTCGCGGTGGGCCGAAGTGTGGGGGCATCCGGAGAGGGGCGTCCTCCATTGGGGCCTTACCCTGAGCATTTGGTGCCGTGAATGGATCCCGTTCGAGACCGTCGAGCAGTCAATGCAACAGGCGGAAAAGGAATTCCCTGAACTCCCGGAGTCCGTTCGGGCCCAAGCGCCACAGCTGCCGTTCCTGCGCGACGCCTGCGAGGTGTGGGACGTGCCGAAGGCCCATGACTCGATCCGAGACATCACCGTCAGTGACATCCCTTCGCTTGTGCTGTCGGGTACCTACGACGGGCAGACCGGAGCGGTGTGGGGCGACTACATCGCGAAGGATCTCTCGCAATCTATTGTCGCGGTAGTGCCCGGAGCTGCACACGGTGTGTATGCAGAGCCACCGTGCGGAGCCGAGATAATCGCGTCGTTTTTCGACAATCCGGAGAAGCCGGACACATCCTGCACGGACACGACGCAGCTGCCGGCATATGACATTCTCCCGCCACGCTGATGACGACCGAGGTGTTCGCCGTCGGTGGCCCTGAGGGCCCGGCAGTTCGCTGCCGTCGGATAAGCGACCCCGACTCCGCGCTCGTTCACACCGCACGTGAGCGACACCCGATCCGCGAGAAACGAATTAGGGTGTCGAACACTGCTCTCGCGTCACCGGATCGAGCTGCCACAGCTCTCGTAATCCCACGGGTACCCACTGCCCCCGGTTGGACCTCACGAAGTTACTGGTACTGCCAGTATTGTTATCTGGTCCGTACCGGAGAGTTGAGGAGTGACATCTGTGGCACGCAAGGTTGTAGTTGAGATGGTCGACGACATCGACGGCACCGCCTTCGGTGAGGACGGCGAGAGCATCCACTATGCAGTCGACGGCGTCGAGTACGTGATCGACCTGAAGGAGGAGCACGCGAAGGAACTCCGAGAGACCTTCGAGTACTACATCGCGCACTCCACCCGGGTCGGCGGCCGCAAGCACCGCTCTGACCGACCGGTCAACCCTACTGCCGAGAGACGGCCATCAGGCGAAACGAAGAAGATCCGCGCCTGGGCGCTCGAGCAGGGCTACGAACTGTCCTCTCGTGGACGTATCCCCACCGAGATCGAGCAGGCTTTCGACGCCGCCCACTGAACATGCGCAGCCTTCCCCGTCGCGGTGGTCGGTCGTGGCAGGCTGTCGGTATGTGTGGTCGTTACGCATCGACGACGAGCCGGGGAACGTTGCTCGATACCTTCGAGATCGACCCTGACCGGGCCGATCCGGAAACTGGCGCCGGACTACAATGTGGCGCCCACGAAGACCTCCCCGGTTGTGATCGCGCGGGTGCCGAAGGACACCGACGAGAAGCAACCCCAACGACAGCTCCGCAACCTCAAATGGGGCTTGACACCGTTCTGGGCCAAAGATCCGAAGATCGGCTCACGCATGATCAACGCTCGCGCCGAGACCGTGCACGAGAAGCCCGCGTACAGGCAGTGTTTCAAGTCGCGACGCGGGATCGTCCCGGTGTCCGGGTTCTACGAGTGGTTCCCGACCGAGGAGGTCGGCAAGTCCGGGAAACCGCTCAAGCAGCCGTACTACATCCACCCGGCCGAGAGCGACATTCTCCCGTTGGCCGGCATCTTCGACTTCTGGCGCAACCCCGACGTCCCCGACGACGATCCGGACGCCTGGCTGGTCACATTCTGTGTGATCACGACCAACTCCACCGACGATGTGGGACATATCCACGATCGGATGCCGATGAGCGTGGCCCCGGAAAACTGGGCGGACTGGCTCGACCCGACCAACACCGACGTCGATTACGCCCGATCCTTGATGGCGCCGCCGGCACCAGGCAGCCTCGAGACCTACCCGGTATCCAAGGCCGTGAACAACGTCCGTAACAACGGCGAAGACCTGCTGAAGCCGATCACCGTCGAGGACGCCCACTGACCACTGGTGTGACCCGCGCAAAAACCGTGGACGCTCGACGGACACACCGATCGGAATACCACCCGATGGTCCGCTGTTGAAGAGGCTGACGGTGGCGCGCATACCCCGGGTACCACATCAGAAAAGTCGCTGCGAGCGACCACTTGCCGAGAGGCGATATGGCGTCACCGTCCCCTGACCGGGTAAGACCTACATTGCGTAGCGTTCCCGGGAAGGAAACGAAGCCGCTGTCACCGGGGAAGGCGACAGCGGCTTCCCTATGCCCGGATACGCTCCGTCACAGCAAGTCCCGGGTGATCGACCCCGGATCGAGGTCTCCTCGCTGCCCCTTGAAACTGGGATGCCGAAGCCCGCCCGGCCGGTATTCGCGATACGCAACGTCCACCACAATCACCGGTTCGACCCAGCGCACGATCCCATGCACCTCCGCGGCCGCGGCCGCGGTGCCGAGCCGGCTGGTGCGGCGTTCGAGGGTGGCCAGCTTCTCCTGCAACTGGCGGCGCACGGCCATCGTGAACCCGGTCCCGACATTGCTAACGTACCGAAGAACGCCCTGGTCATCGTAGGCGCCGAGGACCAATGAGCCGACCATATTGCGCTGTGCACCCCCGCCCGCGATCCAACCAACAATCAAGCAAGAGCTCCTCGTGCGAAGCAGTACCTTCCGCCACGACCGGGTGCGCTGACCCGGTAGGTAAGGCGACGCCACCCGTTTGAAAACCGCGCCCTCCATCCCGGAATTCCTGGCGGCCTCCAGAATGACGGCACCGTCCACTCCTTCCCAATGCGGCAAGATCTGCACGGGCACGCCGGGCCCGTGCAGCTCGTGACCGAGGTCGGAAAGCGCGGCACGGCGCTCCAGATACGGAGCTGCCATCAAATCGCCACCGTCTGCAGAGAGAACGTCGAACGGAAGGTAGGTGACCGGCACCTGCCGCCGCAGGGCCGTAGTCGGGCGCAGGGTATTCATCCGCTTCTGCAACTGCGCGAACGACGGCCGCCCCTGGGCAAGGGCCACGACCTCGCCGTCGAACACGATGCGGCCGCGGCCGCCGAACACGTCGCTCAATGCCGCGGTCACCTCCGGGTACGAGGAGGTGACCACGTTGAGGTTGCGGGTCCACAACACCGGCGGCTGACCGCCGCCGACCGCAGCCACGACGCGGCACCCGTCGTACTTCATTTCCGCCGCCCAGCCGCTGCCCATTGTCTCCGGGAGCTCACCCGGAGTGGCCAACATCGGCGCAATCAGCCGCATGGGCCGATTGTGCGCCCATATCCGCAGCTGAGACGACCCTTCCGATTCTTACCCGGAGAGTGCGACGCGATCACACGACCGTCCACCCGCCGGCCTGCTCGGCCACCGCCGGCATGACACCCTGTCCCACGAGACTTCACACCCGCCGAACGCCGGAAGGACCCGCGCCACCCATGACCACCTGGACCCTCTGGCTCGGCGCCCTGCTGGTCGTCGGCGGCTCAACCGCCCAGATCAAACATCAAGCGGGAGTGGCCCGCGCCCTCTGGGTGCTCGCCGTGCTTGCCTTCGTGGCCACGGCCGTCGGGGCGATAGCCGCGTCCGAGATCTCGCTGCCCCTGCTGCTCACACTCGTGGTCGCGATCGCGGCCACCTGTGCCCTGGTCGCGGTCACCAAGGAACCGATAAAGGCTGCGGCCGCGCGAAAGGGCACGGAGTAGCAGTGGGATCTGCGCCGGGGTCCTCGGCGTCCTGCTCGCCGGCTCGGACCGGCTGACCGGTGGCGCACAGGTCGGCCGGAGCCGCGCCGATCGCCCAGATCGCGGCCAGCCTCGACCGCTTCCATTGGGTTGGTGCTCGAAGACCTCGCCGAAGCACGCCACAATGTCGTACACCGAGACCATGCATCAGGAAACGACGAGATTCCGGGCGTTCAACGCCGCCCGCGACCGCGCCACCCGGGGCGGGATCCCCGACGAGGTAGCGGTGCGCCGGAGCTGATCGGCACACCCGGGAACGGAACCAGCAACCACTTAGATAGACGCTCACGCAGCGGAACGGCCCCGAATCTTGAGGCCCGCCCGGGTGCGCCCGAGTAAATGCCAGGGACAGCAGGTTGATCCTCGGCTCGGACCATCCCGCAGCTAGAGGCAAAGAGCAACAGGCCGCCACACACCAATCTGCGGAACCCCGCAGATCAGGACCGGGAACGAGTCACCGGTCTGGGCAGTGAGTGGCGACCTGTTGCTCGTCGCGATCGTGACAGTAGATCGTCCCACCGACAAAGCGCCGGAACACAGGCGTCGACGGCCGACCACCACGAGCGAGTCAGGCGATGATGCCCAGAAGCGCGTGACGCTGATTCATCCCGAGACCGCCGATCCTCCGGGTCTCAGCGATCGACAGCTCCTCGAGGATCTGCGCCGCCTTCACCGCACCGACACCGGGAAGCGCCTTCACCAGAGCCGACACCTTGGTCTTCTTCGCAACCTCGTCGGTTTCCGCCTTCGCGAGCACATCGGAGACCGTGAGCTCACCGGACTTGACCGCGGCGAGAAGCTCCCCGCGCGCCTTCCGGGCCACAGCGGCCTTCTCCAATGCTTCAGCGCGCTGCTCGGGCGTCAGAACGGGCAATGCCATCAATGGACCTCCTTACTGCTCTGACCGGCCCAGATCAGCCGGCCACGGATAGGGATCGCGCCACTTAACGTAGGCGCCGACGTAAGGGACGCCAACGGTCGGCGCTTCCCTCGCCGACCGCTGGCGGCACGATCAACGAGAACACTAGAGTCGAATATATGTTCGAACGATGGAGAGCCGTGTACGACCCGAAACCGTGGCGGGAAGTGCGCCCACCGCGGCCGGTGACCATCGACGTCTCTGCCGCAATGGCTCACCACGGTGGCCGCGCCGCGAACGACCTTCCCCTTCGAGTCCGCGCCGAGGGACTCGACCTCGACGTCCGAGTCCCGGGGATGCTCCATGCCTGGGCACGCACCTCCCGCGGCGAATGGCTCGCATCGTGCACCTTCACCATCCCCACCGGCAACAAATTGGGAAGTCTCGAGGTCACCCACTGGTGCCCCGCAGCGGCCGTCACCGCCGCCGACCAGGACTGACCCATCCACTGCGTTCCTCCCGCCCGGCGGTGGTCAATTCCTGAGGTACCCGTGACCCGATCTGCTGCACTCGGATCCAGTGAGAAGCCGGCAACCTGTTCCTCATCGCGGCCAGCCGCGGACTGCAGGGAATGAATGACCCCCACCAATCACCGGACATGAGTGCGCAACCCAGATATGCCGCGCTGGTCGAAGCAACCGCGGCCGGGGATTGGTCACTCGGAGCCGAAATCAACCGCCTCCTGCCTGGACTCGACATCGACGACAGCGCAGCCAAATATGGCAGGAACGATCCACTCGCTGATCCCGAATGGCGTTCGTCGCGCTCGACATCGAGTCAACAGCCACGCGGAGGCGCAGTCGGGCGTGATTTGGGGCCCAGATGCCTGCCATCTCCTCGTCTGGGAGATCGGGCAACCTCGGGAAGCGTGCTGCCCGGATCCGCCTGACCCCGCGACGTAATCGTCCCGGGCGGTCATTAGACTGATGGGCGTTCTGGTGAACATCCCCCAATTTTGTTTCCAGAACACCCCCCTGTGGCCCGGCATCACCCCCCCGATGCCGGGCCACACCCCTGCGGTAACGACGACGAAAACATCCGCCCCACGAGCGGGATCCGGCCGTATGGACCGCTATCTGACCCCTGAACGCGTGCGTGAGCATTACAGCACGCCGTTGTAGAGTCATGCCGAGGAAAGTTCCGCACCGCCTGACGTCGTGTCGCAGCCCGTCTGCCGGTCGACCCCCGGGCGGCGGCAACCGGACTACTCGCCGCATCGTCGACGAGCGATGAACAGGAAGGACCCTCACCAGATGGCCAACCCACATCGACTGACCACCGATCAGGTCATCGACCTGATCAAGGAGGAAACCGGTACCGAGCTGTCAGTCTCGACGTTCCGCGGATACGTCTCCCGCGGGCAAGCGCCGGCGCCGGTGGAAAAGATCGGCCGCACCCCGCTGTGGAAGCGCTCGGAAATCGTTGAGTGGGCGAACAACAGGCCGGGCCAGGGCGCGCGCACCGACATCCGCAAACCGCGCCGGCGCCGCGCCGAGTGAGCGCGTTTCCTCGTTGCGACGTCGACGACCTGGAGGCCGCTCCGCGGGAGTTCACCCACACCTGAAGGGCGGGCCAGCGGAGCCTTTCGCGGGGGAGTGGTGGTGTGCACAAGCGGAGGTGGCACATGCACTACTGCATCCGGCGCGAGAAATGGCATTGCTGCCGCACGTGTAGGTCGAGAGTGCTTCCGCGGCTTCATGGGTCGGCCGCAGGTCGTGGGCGCTCGAAGGGGTGTTACGGCGGGCCGACGCTCGAATTACATCACGGTGACGAAAGTGGCGAGAGTTAGGGCCGCACGTTGCGATCGTCTGGTTGAAAGCCGGTTAGCGCAGTTGACGAAATTCGTCACAGCATCGGCGTCGGTCGTCGCAACTGGGGGCTGTGCCGGAATGATCGCCGACACTTGATTAGACGCAATCCTAGCTAGGATAGCTAGCAACAATGTCTCGGGTGGGTTCCGATAACCAGGAATCGTCACCAGCGGCTGAACATTCGCTCGCCGAGCGCACTCGGACACAGTCATCGACGGGCATCGGACCCGAAGGTGGTGGGGAAGGGGCTGGGACCGAGCGTGAGAGTGACCGAGGTGGGGTGGAGTCCGACCTGAGGCCAGCTGGTGGTGACGGTCATTGATCCGGTGGTCGGGTAAGTGCCGATCCAGTACTGCGGCGTGGTTCGGTACGGCCCGGATCCCTCCGGGCCGGAGTCGGGGACCGGGTGGAACGGATCGGCGAGCCCGCCCAGGTCGTCGGCGAGGATGCGCACGGCCAGATAGGACCACTGCGCCGACCAGTCGTGGGGGTCGGTCAGGGGGCGGGTTTCGTAGCGCGCGAAGTCGGCGCGGATACCGGTGACGGATAGCGTGAACCGCAGCAGAAGCCCGGACGCGAACGCGGTCGCGGCGGACAGTTCGAGGGTGAGGTCGTTCTCGGCCACGATCGGCATGCCCGCGTGCACGGTGATCCCTCCGGTGGTGGGCGGCGCGAGGGCCGGCCAACGATGGCGGCGCATGCTTCATCGTCGCATCACTCGGCCCCGCGGTGTCTGTGAATTTCCTGAGAGTCCCTCCCCGCGAGAACGATTTGAGAACGAGACCTACAGCCCGGTAACTGAGACCAGGGTGCCGGCCCCTGTGCTGTCGCCGAAGAGGGTCGTGTCTGCTCCAGGTCCACAGAGCACGACGAACGCAGGATGCTGGGTGACACCGCGCACTACCGGAATACACACGCCGGCGGACGGGGCATGCAGGCAGTGTCAGAGGGCGGCGGTGATCAGGCCGGCAATGCCGGCCACCGCGACGAGCGCGAGAAGGGCCAGCGGGAAAGATCCGAGGACCGTGCACACGAGGGTGGTCAGCAGCGCCAAGCCGATGGTCACGGCGATACCCGCTTCCCAGGTCTCGAGGAGCGCAGCGTCGGACGCCGCGGGGTCGTCGCGCCCGGTGTCGAGGGTGGCATGTGTGGTGGGCAGATGTGGGCCGGGGACGACGGTCACGGGTGGTGCGAATCCTTCCAAAAGTCGAGGGCAGGAGGTGTAAAAGGCTGATGCGCGGGTCACAGGTACTCCAGCACCGGAAAGAGCGCGATCGCGGACATCGTGATCCCCGCGACTCCGGCGACGACTCCGAGCAACGCCCGCAGCGATGCGGACTCATCGTCCGCTACGCCGGACCGGGACGTGGCGAAAGCGCCACACACCACGGCGCTCACGCCCAGGACGAACCCGAGTCCGACCACCCAGAACGACGCGATGGACAACGCCCCCAAGGCGATCGACACGGAGGGCAACCGCGATCCATCACACGGCGCTCGCGGGTGTGCGCGCCCGGAGGAACACCCGTCACTGGTGACACCTGATGGGCGCGAGGTAGCGTCGGTCACTGATCCTCCTCCAGTACGTCGGGTGGCCCGGTCATCGGTGTTGCGAAGCCGGATGTGCCAATCAATCACCTTCCAGCCACTGCCCCAACCCGGTAACAAGTGCACTGCACCTGTAACCGGCGACTGTGACTGGGCCCAGCGGCTTCTCGCTGGTCGTGTCACCGAGTACGACGAATTTAGCACTCTCCATGGTGGAGTGCTAATGATTTGTCCGGTAGGCATAGGCGAGCACCGGGCCGGGATCAGGCGTCGAGATTCGGGTCATCGTGGCGCATCGTCATACTCGCTTGGACGCGAGCAGCAGCAAGCCGGTTCCATCCTTGTAGAAATTGTCCAGCAGGCTGCTGGACAATTTCGAACATTCCCTGCCCTACCCTCCTTCTCTGGCGGCTCGCGGTGCAACATCCGGCATCATCGACGGGCTTCATACCACTCCGTCACCGGGTCCGCCTCAGCCGGTAGTACTCGCACAGTTGTCAGAGGCACCCGCAATACTGCAATCACAACAGCCCCACAGGTAACAGGAGAACAGACATCATGCGCCATCGCCCCCGGGCCGCTTTCCTCGCTCTCGCTGCGGCATCCGTCCTCGGTCTGTCGGGGTGCTCGGCCATCGCCGATGCGGATCCGGGAACCGGGTCACTCGGCGGCGCCCCGGCCACCCCCGCACCGGCATTCGATGCGGCACCGGCGTTGGCGAAGCTCGACGCCCTGGCGGTCAAGGGACGCGCCCCCAAGACCGGCTACACGCGAGAACAGTTCGGCCCGTCGTGGTCCGACGACAACAGCGTCGAGGGCGGCCACAACGGCTGCGACACCCGCAACGACATCCTCCGCCGCGACCTGGTCGACCTGACCTACAAAACCAGTACCCGGGACTGTGTGGTGGCGACCGGCACCCTGCACGACACCTACACCGGTACCACCATCGCGTTCGTCCGGGGTCAGGACACCTCCACGGCGGTGCAGATCGATCACGTCGTCGCGTTGTCGGATGCGTGGCAGAAGGGTGCCCAGCAGCTCAGCCCGGAGCAGCGCCGCGACCTGGCCAACGACCCACGGAACCTGCAGGCGGTCGACGGGCCGACGAATTCGAAGAAGTCCGATTCCGACGCCGCATCCTGGTTGCCGCCGAACAAGAGCTACCGGTGCACCTACGTCTCGCGGCAGATCGACGTCAAAGCGCTCTACCGGCTGTGGGTGACCCAGGCGGAGAAGGACGCGATGAGCCAGGTCCTGCACTCCTGCTAACGACACCCACCCCTGGGTTCGGCCGCGGGGGCAGTGGTGGACACCATCGCTGCCCCGACGTACGAGAGCACTCGTTCATCTGCGGGAATGGATGTGCAGCCAGCGGATTCGCGCTCAGCTCCGCGCTTGAGCCGCAGGCCGCCGGGCGCGGCGATGGGCTCCCGCTCCGGTGTGCTGTGCCGAGGTTCGCGGCCCCCGCGGCCGTGGACCGGGGGAGACCCCGAGAGCGGCGAGCGGACGACGCTCCTCGTCGGGCAATGCGCCGGCCCGCCATTTTTTGATCGCCCGATACAGCCACTGGCCTACCTGTTCGCCGTCGGCGGTGACATAGTTCGCGGGCACCAGCGCGTTGCCGTGCTCTTCGCGGTACGCAGCGATTTCGGTGAGCATTCGCCGCTGCTTGCTGTCGGTAGGTGACACAGCCGGAACCGGGACCTCGTCGTCGTCGCTCCACATGAACCCGATCGCATCGAGTTGCGCGATGCGTTGGGGCGGCAGGGTGCCGAGCATGCGGGCAACTCGCTGGCGCTCTTGCCAACGCCCCAGTCGGAAGCCGTCTTCGGTGACGTAGTCGGCCGGGATCGCAGTGCGAGGATGTTGACGCCGAAAAATGCGGTAGTGCTGCAGGGGGGATGCTGCGGACTGGGTGGTGCGCATTGATATCGCATCCTTCCGAAACCCGTCGCACGTCTTCGAATTTGTCATTATTCCAAGTATGTCAATCGGTTTGACGATTCTGCAAGAAAGCCGGTCTATCCCACAGAACGTAAGGGGATGCGCTGCTGGAGCAGATCCCTCTTGCCGATGACCGGCCGTGACTTATTGCTCGGAAAAACTGCAGGGTGATCAGTGCGATCGTTGGGATGATCACCAGGTTGCATCCTGTTTCTGTTCTCGATTGCGCGGCCAGACCCGTGGCCGCGGGTGACAATTCCTACTGCCGATAAGCTCGACCGTGGCGTGGCAGTGCATCGGCAAGAGCTCGGCTCGCACCATCGCGCGGTCGGGTGACGATCTCAACCTAGGCATTCCCGCGATCGCTCAGACGATGGGCATGCCCACCATCGGGAATCCTGGTCTCGAGCTTTCACATCAGCGGGATGCCTGAAGCCACCACTCGGTGGCACTGGATTCGATTTCGAGAGCGTGGGCGGGCCAGTCGGGATCGGCGATCAGCGTGTGGATTGTTCGTGCCATTTCCGGTGCGTTGCCGTCGATGTCGAGTCTGGTGAGGAGTCGGGCGATCCGACCCTGCTTGGCGGGCCATCTGCCACCCGTTGTTTCGACCAGCGCCGCAATCAGGGTTGCGCACTCATGGTCGCTCAGCGGTGGCGGTGTGCGTGTCATGCCGCGTAATCCGCGGCTGCCGTCGGTGAGCCACCGGTCGCTGGCTTCGTGCTGGATCCGGTTCCAGTACAACGGGCCACGACGGCTGAGAAATGAGCGCACTGTCCGACGGTAGCAAGGGGATGTTGGGAGATCGGTCGTGGTCGGTGGGCGGTGACGGACACGTGCCGGGGCATCGGGGTGAGGTAGCTCTTCGAACGCACGAGCTTGGCCTGCGCGGGTCAGATCGTGGTCAGTGGGCGTCCTCGACGGCGATCGGCGTCCGAAGGTCTCTACCGCTGTTCTTGACGTTGTTTCCCGACGCCGTCGGATGAGTGTGGCTGTGGCCTCGCCGTTGTCGGCGAGGCCACAGCCACAGGGTGCGGTGCCAGCTGGATTCGGGTCCGGGGTTATTCGGCGTTCTGGTCGGCGAGCTCGAGGATCAGGTACTGAGCGGAGATCTGCTGATCGACGTCCTTCTTGTTGTCGGTGCCGCTGGCTTCGCCGACGTAACGGCCGTTGGCGACCATGCAGTAGTCCTGGGTGCCGTTGACGGTGTCCTTGGTGGCGCATTTCGCGTCGGGCAGGCCCTGCGGGGTGGGGGCTGCGGTGAAGCCTTCGGCGAGCAGGTCGTTGTAGAACTCGGTGAGGATCGTCTCGGCGCCGGCATCGTCTTTGGCGCGGTAGACGGTGGTCTTGTAGACGGCGTTGTGCTCGGATCCGGCGTCGGTGAGGATCTTGTAGGTCAGTGGCGGGTTGGTGGAGCGGTGCGCCATGCCGCGGGGGCCGTAGGCGGCCATGTCGTCGCCGAGTTGGGCTTGGGCGTCCTCTTCGGGGAGGGCGTAGATCAGGACCTTGTCCTGGTCGATCATGGGCAGCTGCGCGGACTGCCCTCCGTTCTGGGCGCGGGTCGGGGTGGCCGGGAACTGGTCGATCAGCGGTTCTTGCAGTTGGAGGGACTTCGCGATGGCCTTCGCGGTCCAGTCCTTGTCGGCGGCAGGAGCTTTCGCCCAGGTGTAGAGCAGGTAGTCACCGTGGGGGGTGAACGCGTTGACCGACACCTCGGGTCCGGCATCGAAGTTCGTCTGTCCGGTCGAGACCAGGGTGTTGGGCAGGATGTCGATGTTTTCGGCGGTCTCAAGGCCGGTGCCGTCGTCGACGGTGAGCAGGTTCTGGTGGATTTCGCGGGCGGTTGCGGCGGCGTCCTCGGGGTTGTTGAACCGCATCACGGCTTGGACGACGGACCGGGACGGGTCGGTGGTTTTCGTGGTGGGGGTGGCGGCGGTCGAGACGTAGCCGTAGAGCATCTGGTGGTTGTGAGCGATGTCCCCGGCGGCGTCGCTGAGGACGACACCGAGGTTCTTGCCGCTGCGCATCACCATCGTGGGCATCTTCACCGAGGTCAGTTCCTGGTCGATCTCGAAGGGAACGATGGTGAACTCGGCGAGCCGCTGCCCGTCGACGTCGAGGATGGTTTCCTGGGTGGCCCGCCCGAACTCGGGGGCCGGGCTGGTCGGGTAGCTGCCGGTGTCGAGGGCGGCTGGATCGACACTCGCGGTCGCAGTTTGGTCTCCGCCGGATTTACCGGTGGGTTCTGCGGTGGTGTTGGTGCAGCCGGCCAGTAGCACGGCGGTGGCGAGCACTGCCGCCGGCATCCACGTGGTTGTCCTCATCGTCTTGTCGGTCCCTTCCCTGTCTCACCCCCCGCGAGTGTCGGCGTCGCCGGGCGGGAGCGTGTGGTCTTGGTAGTTGGAGGCCGCGACCGCCTGGAAGGTTCCCACACCTTTCCGGTGGCCTCCGTCACACCCACCGCTCTTGGGGGAGGTGGCCGGTTGGCGATGCAGGCCCAGGCCCGGTCACGCTAGGGTTCGACGGCGCCCAATACCCGGGCGCACACAGATCGACGGGGAAGGGGAGAGGGCGTGGAATCCGCAGCCCAGGCCGGGCAACCGGCCACCGTCGGCTCCCCAGCCGCCGAAGCGCCGCCGCGGGAGCGCGCCGAGGTGCTGCTCTCGTCGATCACCGACAAGATCCTGCGCCCGTTCGGGTACGACGCAATCAGCGACCTCGCCGAACAGCGAGCCCAAAGCCGGGAACAGACCCGCTCGGTGGTCGTGGTCGGCGAGGTCAAGCGGGGAAAGAGCTCGTTGGTCAATGCGCTGGTCGGGTGGCGCGGCGCCTCACCGGTGGGGGTGGACGTGACGACATCGACGACGATCAGCTTCGGTGAGGCCACCGCCGAGCAACCCGGTGGCACGGCACAGATCCTGTTCCCGGACCGAACCGAGCAAATCCCCCACACGGAGCTGGCGGACTGGGTCTCGTGCGAGGGCGCCCATGTCACCGACAGCCGGATCGAGGAATTGCCCACCCGGGCGATCGTCCCGGTGGCCGGCAGCCGACTCGGTGACGTCACCGTGATCGACACCCCCGGGGTGGGCGGACTGGACCCGTCCTACGCGGTCCTGGCGGAAGCGTCGGCGTCGCAGGCATGCGTGTTGGTGATCGTGTGCGATGCCACCACCCCGCTGACGGCGCCGGAGATGGCGTTCATCGACAAGACCGGGTCCGCGGTGGAATCACTGATCGTGGCGGTCACCAAGACCGACAAGAACATCCGCCGCTGGCCTCCGATCGTCGACGAAGACCGCGAACTCTTGGTCCGGCACCTGGGCCGACAGATTCCGGTGGTCGCGGTGTCGAGTGTGCGTGCGGTGATCGCCGCCGAGATGGCACCCGGCCCGCAGCGCGACCACGCCGAGGCACGGTCCGGGATCGTCGAGCTGCGCAACCTGATCGACTCGAAACTCGCCATCGCCGAACACCTTCCGGCGATCGCCGGGCTGCGGACCGCGGTCGAGGGTTTGCGGACGTTGGCGACGGACATGCGCACCCAAATCGCGGCGATCACCCGCAGCGGTGAGGTCATCCCGGATCTGACCGCACAGCTGGCCGAATTGCAGGGCCTCAAAGACCATTCGACCCAGTGGGAGCAGTACCTGCAACGGGACCTGACGTTGATCCGCCAGCACGCCACCGACGACCTCGACCGCCGCCTCGACGACATCCGCCAGAAGTGGACCACCCGAATCAACAAGAACGGGATGGCGGTGCTGCGCCGGAACCCGCAACATTTCACCGCGGAAATGGAGCACGACTTCCAGGCCGCGATGGCCGGGTCGGTCAACCTGTTCCTCGAGCAGCTCTACACCCAGATCGTGCAACCGAGGTTCGCCTCGGAGGTCATCTGGCACGAAATTTCCGAGCAGGTCCTCGCGACGTTGTCGAACCGCACCCTCGAAACCCACCAGGTCGCCGACAAACGGCAGGGACTCCTCGATCCGTCGATGATCACCATGGGGGTGATGGGCTCGTCGATGCTCGGCGGCCTGATCGGGGTCTCGGCGATGATGGGCGTCGGGGCGGTCGTCGGCGTCGCCTGGGTCGGGTTCAATCTCGGTTTCAAGGCGATGCGGGCCGGAAAGACGAACCTGCTGTCCTGGTTGCGGGAGACGATCGCGACCACGAAGACCACCACCGCCCGGATGCTCGAATCCACCCTGGCGCTTGCCCGCCCGGAAATCGTCATCCGCTACCGCGAACACGTGAAAGCCTCGATCGCAACCCTGCAGGCGCAGATCAAAGACGCCGAGGACACCGCCCGGGCCGACAAGGCCACCCGGGAGAAAAAGCTGACCCGCCTGCAGAACAACCTGCGGGTGGTCGAGAACAACATCACCCGCGCCGAATCCCTGATCTCCGAACTGTCCACGCACACCACACCATCGGCCGGCGCGGGCGGTGATCTCCGGTGACGGCCACCCCCACCGCACCGGCCTGGGATCCGGTGCGCGCCGGCCTGGACCGGGCGTTGCACGCGTTCGCCGGCCTGGCCCCCGATCTGGCCGCGCACGCCAACCGGATCGGTCAGATCCTCTGGTCCCCGCCGCGGATCGTGATCGTCGGCCGACTCAAGGCCGGCAAGTCGACACTGGTCAACGCCCTGATCGGGGCGCCGGTCGCCGAAACCGCCGCCCTCGAGGCCACCAGCATCGTCGCCGTCTACCAGGACGGCGCCCCCTCCCGCGCCGAGGTGGTCCTACTGGACGGCTCCCGCCGCCCGCTGCACCTGTCCCGCGGCCACGCCGCCGACCTGGGGGTCGACCCGGAGCAGGTTGCCTACCTGCACCGGTGGCTGCCCTCGGCGGCGATCCGCGATTACACCCTGGTCGACACCCCCGGGCTGGCCACGCTGACCGCCGAGAACGAGGCCCGCACCCGCCGGGTGCTCATCGACGGGTTCGAGCAGACCCGCACCGCCTCCGTCGACGCCGACGCCGCGGTGTTCCTGTTCGACTCCGCGCCCCGCGCCGACGAGATCTCCTTCCTCAAGCAACTCGGGTTCACCCCGCTGAACACCCTCGGGGTCCTCTCCCGCGCCGACGGATTCGGGGAAGGCGCACTGGGGCAGCGCAATCCGCTCGAGCACGCGATCGCCCACGCCCGGGTCCTGGCGGACCGGCTCGCCGACACCGTCATGACGGTGATGCCGATCGCCGGGCTGCTCGCCGAAACCTCCCACACTGGGGCCCTCACCGAAGCCGACGCCCGCGCGCTGGCGTCACTGACCGGGTACGGGCCGCTCGAGGTGCTCGACCTCCTCGACACCGACACCCCCACCGTGGTGCCCGCGGCGGTGCGCGATCGGCTCCTCGATCTGGTCGGCGAATACGGAATCATCCATGGCCGCGACGTCGCCGCCCAAGGGGCCGCCACCCTGAACGAGTGGTTGACCGCCCACTCGGGGATCCCACAGCTGCGGGGAGTGCTCTCGCAGCATCTGGGCCGGTTCGCCGCCGTGCACCGGGCCAGCCGGATCATCCGCGAACTCGACCAACTCGCCTTCACCCACCCCGCCCGGGACCAGATCCGCGGCGTCGTGGACCACCTGCGCCGCGACCCCGCCCTACACACCGTGGTGCTGTTCGAACACCTCAAATCCATGCTCGAGGCCGATCCCCGCTCCCCGGTCACCACCGAACTGCGAAGGCTCCTCGAACATCACACCCCGGCCGGGCAGCTCGGGCTCCCCGACAGCGCGGGCCCGGACCAGGTGCGGGCAACGGCGCAGCAGAAGCTGAGCTGGGCGCACACGCAGGCGCTGTCGACGATGACCGCGGCCGAGGACGCGGCCCTGATCGTGCTGGCGCACACCTACGGCACCCTCGCCGCCACCTGACCCGAACCTCCAGACGGTAGCCCCATGCGAATCAATGGGTGTGGGGCGGGAACCTTTCGCCTGCGACGCGCATCGAACTATCACCCGCCGACGCACACCCCTGTGGAAGGACCGACCCGTGATGTTCTACCGAACGCCGCAGCCACCGCCCCCGCGCCGCCGTGACATGATGCCCGGGCGCGGCCGCGCTGCACAGGCCGCCGGGCGTAATCCGTGGGGTTCGATCACGAGGGGTATCAATGTCTAGGCCGGACTGGCTGCTGGGGATCGACTTCGGCACCTCCAACACCGCCGCCGCCCACACCGGCGCAGTCAGCGGCGCCGTGGAAGCACTGCAACTCAGCCACAACCGCACCACCATGTCCTCGGCGGTGTTCGTCGAATCGCCACACCAGATCGCGGTCGGAGACGTGGCCACCAACCGCGCCGAAACCAACCCCGCCGCCTACATGCCCTCACCGAAGCGCGTGATCGGCCAGGGCGTGGTAAACGTCAACGGCTACGCCATCCCCTCATCGGTACCGGTCGCCGCGGTCCTCGATTCGGTCATGGCCCGGGCCCGCGCCGCACACGCCGGGCAGGCCCCCGCCCAGCTGGTGCTCACCCACCCGGAGGCCTGGTCCCCACGCGAGATCCAGGTACTCCTGGACGCCGCCGCCCAACTCGGGCTGGACCCCTCCCAGGTGACCACGGTGTCCGAACCACGGGCAGCGGCGCACTACTATTCGCGGTCGAACACCCTGCCCCCAGGCGCGAAGATCGCGGTATTCGACTTCGGCGGCGGCACCCTCGACATCGCCGTGTTGGCCGCCAACGACCACGGCACCTTCGACGTGGTCGCCGCGCGCGGCGACAACGGCCTCGGCGGCAAGAACTTCGACGCCTACATCCGCCGGTGGGTCGACGAACAACTCGACGCCCGCAACCCCGAACTGGGTGACTACCTACGATCGGCACCGATCGACATCCGGCACGCCCTCGACGATTCGATCCGCCGCGCCAAGGAACTGCTCTCGGAGGCACCGTCGGCAACCATCACCGTCGCCGGCGGCGGGCACACCGAGAAGTTCCAGATCACTCGCGAAGAGTTCGAGGAACTCATCACCCCGGCATTGGAGAAGGCGGTCACCCTCACCCGGGCTACCCTCGCCGACGCCCACGTCACCGACCCCAGCGGGCTGCACGCGCTGTATCTGACCGGAGGCTCCTCCCGCATCCCGATCGTGCAGGAACACCTCAAGGCACTCGGGCCGATCGCCACCCTCGACGACCCGAAAACCGTCGTCGCGCAGGGGGCGATCGCGGCCGCAGCGCCGATCGTCCGCGGCCTCGGCAACACCGCCGCCGCAGGGGGAGCCGGGGCGCGGTACACCCATCCCACCCCGCCGTCGCCGCCCGACAGTCCGGGCGCGCCGCCGGCAACGGCACCCCTCCCGTCGTCCGGTCCGGACCGGACGACGGCGACATGGCAACCCACACCCACGCCGGCGCCAGCGGGCACCGGTACGGGTAGAAAGAAGTGGACGGTGATCGGCGCCGCGGCCGCCGCCGTGGTGATCGCCGCCGGCGTCATCGGAGCGATTGCCCTCACCGGCGACAAGGGCGCCGCCGACCAGGTGCCGCCCGCCGACACCGCCGCCGCCGCCGGTGACACCGCCAACGCGGCGCAGGCCGGCGCCTCCGGAACCGGAAACACTCAGGTCCCGACCACGAAAGAGGCTGTACTGGCAGCCCTTCCGGCCGCATTGCGAACAGATCTGGAGAACTGCAAAACCAACGGGGAAACCGAGAACGGTGGCCTCCAGATGCAATGCACCCTGAAAGAGGGCACCGCGTTGACCGCCGGGATCTCCGACCAGGACTACCAATCGATCATCGTCAGCGTCGATGCCGCCGAGGCGAAAAAGCGGGTCCTCGGCATCCGGCAGGGCTTCCAGAACGACACCACCTCGACCGACAACGAGATCGTGGAGAACATCCCGCGGACCGCGGCCGCACACATCGACGGTCCGGGCTACGCGAACACCTACGCGATCTGGTACGCCAACAGCTCGACCGGGGTGATGGCCAGCTTCAGCGACGCCCAGGGCCTCGACGGCGCGAAGACGTTCCTCTCCCGCGCCGGCCTGATCAACTAACTCCCACCGCAGCCGCAGAGACATCCTGCGCCCGCCCCGTCTGATTCGGGGCGGGCGCAGTTGTCTGTGCAGGCCTTTCGCCCCCGGTCACGGCCGGCCGCAAAGTTTTTCGGGCAGGCCGGGAACCTTTCGGGGCACTCACCGCATCCAACTCTCGACAACAGGGAAACTTCGCTTCCCGGCCAATACCTTCGACGGACAAGGATTCGAGATGAGCAACCCCCGCGGCGCACAGGACAACCCGACCACCACCGGCACCACCTCGCCCAGCCCCAGCCCCAACCTGACCGGGGACCCGCAGGACGCCACCTACACCACCGCCCCCGCCGCGGGCGAGCAGCCGCCGGTGACAGCCGATCCGGTCGGAGCCGGTACCGCTCCGGGCCCCACCGCCGGCGACACCGACCTCGGATCCGGCACCGCCGGCGACACCGACCTCGGATCCGGCACCGCCGGCGAACCCGATCCGGGCGCCGGCACCGGCGGGGAGTACTACTCGCCGCGCGACGTCGACGGCGACGGGAACGTCGACCTGATCCACACCCGCATCGAGGGGGTCGAAACAATCACCCACATCGACGAGGACGGCTCCATCACGCTCGTCGAGCAGGACACCGACGGCAACGGCACCTACGAAACCGGTATCGCCCCCACCGCCACCGGGATCCGCCTCGCCGACGACCTCGACGACGACGGAACCGTCGATCTCGCGACCCATCTCGACCCGGCCACCGGCGCACCGGTCCGCCAGGACGTCATCGAGGACGGGCGGATCACCGACACTCGGCTCGACACCACCGCCGACGGCAACCCGGACGTGCACCTGATCGACAGCAACGGCGACGGCCGCTTCGACACCGCCCTCCTCGACACTGACCTCGACGGCATCACCAACGACACCCTGGTCGACACCAACGGTGACGGCACCTTCGACCTGCGCACCGCCGACACCGACAACGACGGCACCCAGGAGTCGTTCGACACCGCCACCGACGGGCACCTCGGGTCGATCGAGCAGTTCGAAGCCCTCATCCCCGCCGAGGACCACTACCACGAGCAAGCCGGTACGTACCCGACCGAGACGCCGGCCGACCAGACCGCCACCGACCTGGCCTGACCCAACACACCTGGGCGGCGCCGCGCCGGCGGCGCCCACCAACCTCGAACGGCCGGTGGGCGCGCAGCACACCCCGCACCCACCCGATTTATGTTGCGGCCGAACCTCACACCGGGAGAGTACCGAATGGATGACATCGCCGCGGACCTGGACGCAGCAGCCTGGTCCGCCAGCCCACTCGACGACGACACCTACCTCGGCGCGCCGGTCCCGATCGACGAGAGCCTCGACGCGATCCCCGAACCGGTCTTTGAGGACGACCCGTTCGCGGAGGTCGCCGACGGGCCGGGACCGGTGGATCTGTCCGTCATCGACCTGAGCGCCCTCGACCCGGATCTCGCCGAACCCCCGGAACTGTCACCGCCGCAGGACGCGACCGGACCGGCGGCCGACCCGGACACCGCACCGGAGTCCGCGGTCGACGGTGCTGGCGGGGACGGGGTGTACGGGGACCCGGTGGAATGGTCGGTGAACTGGTTCTTCCAGCAGGTCGACGGCTACTGCGGGCCATCGAGCGCCGCGCAGGTGATCGCCCAGTACACCGGCGTCGTCATCGACGACCCCCAACAGTTGGTGGACCGGGCACTCGAACTCGGACTCATGCAGGACGGCGAGCCCGCGCAGGGCATGACCTTGCCGAACCTCGAGATCCTCCTCGAAGACCAAGGGGTGCCCTGCACCGTGCAGGACAGTTCCATCGACGACCTGAAAACCAAGCTCGAAGACGGCTACGGGGTGATCGCGATGGTCGACTCCGGGGAGATCTGGAACCCGGACCAAGAAGCCGGGGAAGACGAGACGGCCGACCACTTCCTCGTCGTCGCCGGCATCGACGAAACCCGCGGAGTGGTGATCCTCTCCGACCCCGGCGCCCCGAACGGAAACCAGCTCGAGGTGCCCATCGACCAGTTCGAGGACGCCTGGGCGGACTCGGGCTGCAAAATGCTGGTCGCCGACACCCCCGATCCCGACCTGGCCGACCACCCGGACCCGGTGGAAATGTCGGTGGCCGCACCCGATCGCCGGTGGGCGATGATCGACCTGTAGCGGTAGTCGCTACCCACCGACAACAGGTTGGGCGTGCACACTGGAGAGGCCATCACCGACATCGGGTGGCGGTGCTCCAAAAGATGCGGTCGGTTCGGCGGGAACCTTTCGCCGGTCCGGTGCATCCAACGAGTGCGGGCGTCTGTGTCGGCGCCGACATACTGAGGGAAACGAGGTGAGAGCAGCAGTGGACGACGACTCCGTCCTTGCAGCACTGGGGGTATCGGGCGCCCTGCCGCCCGTGCCCGACGATGTGTGGGCGCGCGCCCTCGAGATCGCCCTCGACCCCACCACCGCACCCGTCGACGCCGACCTCGTCCCCGACACGGACGACGTACCGGTCGTACCCGAGGACGACGACATCATCCTGCTCGACGACGACACCGACCTCGACACCGATGCTGACGACGGCAACGTCCCAAACCCGGACCTCGATACCGACGCCGCCGACGACCCGGATCTCGACCTACCCGCCGGGCAGGATCTCGATCTCGGCGACGACAGCGTCGACCCGTCCACCCTCGGCGCCGACGACCCGGCCGACCTCGGCATCGACCTCGGCGGGCACCACGACATCGACCCGCTCTGACCACCAGCACGTCCCCACCGCCCCGGGCGCGGTCGGACACCGAATTCCTGGCTCCGGCGGCTGTATGTGACGGCGGGTACGATTCCCTCGGCGCCCGGGGGCGGCAACGACAGTGATCACGGCACGGGGGGACGAGACATGGACGACGCGGACCTGATCGCGGCGTGCAAAGCCGGCGATCGCCACGCCTTCGCCGAACTCGCCGGCCGCTACCGCACCAACGCCTGGCACGTGTGCCTGCAGATCACCGGCAACACCCACGACGCCGAAGACGCCCTGCAGGACACACTCACCGCCGCCTGGCAGAACCTGCCGAAATTCCGCGGCGACGCCCGCTTCAACACCTGGCTGCACCGCATCGCCGCCAACGCCGCCCTCGCGGTCGTCCGACGCCGCAAGAACACCGACAGCCTCGACGACACCGACGGCGAATACGGCATCCTGCTCGAAGATCCCACACCCCGATTCGACGAGCAAATCACCACCATCGACGCGGTCCGCCGCGCCCTCGCCCAACTCCCCGAAGACTTCCGCGTCGCCATCGTGCTCGCCGAATTCGCCTCCCTGCCGTACGCCGACATCGCCGAACACCAAGGCGTCACCGTCGCGACCGTGAAAACCCGAATCCACCGCGCCCGCAAACAACTGGCCACACTCCTCGCACCCGCAATCGACCCGTGAGTCGACCACGCGTGATCCGTCCGCAATGCACGGTACGTATCGGCGGTGCCCAACATTCGCGTTTCCGGTCGTACGGGAGGATGGGAGGGTGAGTGACTCTCCACTGCTGCCCGACGACTACCGCGACTTCCTCGAGCACCTCAAAACCCAGGTCCGCCAAGCCCGGGTCCGGGCCACACGAGTGGTCAACACCGAGTTGCTCCTGCTGTACTGGGACATCGGCCGCGCGATCCTGGACCGCCAGGCAGCCGAGGGGTGGGGGAGCAAGGTCATCGACCGACTTGCCGTCGACCTGCGGTCCGAGTTCCCCGAGATGCGCGGGTTCTCCCGCAGCAATCTGCACTACATGCGGAAGATCGCCTCGGCCTGGCCCCGGAGCGCATTCGTCCAACAAGCTGTTGGACAAATCCCGTGGGGACACGTGACCGTGCTGATCGACCGTCTCGACGACCAGAAATCCCGCGACTGGTACGCGGCCGCGGCGTTCGAGCGGGGCTGGTCCCGCAACGTCCTATCCCATCAGATCCGCAACCGACTCGACCAGCGGATCGGGGCAGCACCATCGAACTTCACCGACCACCTGCCCACCGGTGACTCCGACCTGGCGCAGCAACTGGTCCGCGACCCGTACGTCTTCGACTTCCTGGATCTGACCGATCGGGTCGCGGAGCGAGAGCTCGAGGCCGCGCTGATGGCCCGGTTGGAACGGTTCCTGCTCGAGCTCGGGCACGGCTTCGCGTTCGTCGGCCGGCAGTACCACTTCGACGTCGACGGCGACGACTTCTACATCGACCTGCTGTTCTTCAACTGGATCCAGGCCCGCTTCGTCGTCGTCGAGCTGAAGGTCGGCCGTTTCGAGCCCGAGTACGTCGGCAAGCTCGGCTTCTACGTGTCCTGGATCGACGACAACCTGCGCGACCACAACCAGCACGCGCCGACCATCGGGATCCTGCTGTGCGCCGGACGCAATGACAACGTCGTCCGCTACTCCCTGGCGGGAACCACCGCACCGTTGGCGGTCGCCGACTACACCTACGACACCCTGCCCGCACCGGTGAGGGAACTCGTCCCCACCGATGACGAACTCGCCTCCGCAGTGGGGGAGACCCTCACCCACTTGGCGGAAACCCCGTCGCCACGCGCCGGCACCGATCAGTGAACCCGCTGGTATCGGCCGACCGGGGCCGAGCCAGTGATATGAATGAGCTATTCGAACCGGATTGCAACATAACAATGCAGCATTGTAAAGTTGGTGACATGACGGAACCCGCGCCGAGCAGCGACGAGAACCAGACCGAGCCCGCCGACAATGTGCCGCAGCACACCGAGAACGGCTTCGGCACCTACGAGTGGGATCCCGAGCGCGGAATCGTGTTCCGCATGGACCTCGACCAGTTCGGCACGATCGGCGGCGTCCCGGTCAGCCAGTACACCCCGCCACCCCCGGCCCCGTACAAACCGCTCAACCTCTCCTGAGTATCAGTCACACTCCCCGCGACCGCCAGCACCCGCCCCCGGATGCTGGGGTGCACCGCATTTCGCAGCTACCGGCTCGCCGAGGCGCCGTGACCGATCGTGGCGGCGGTCGGGCGCCGTGGGGTGCGACTCGCGGTCCCCGGCCCTACCGGAACAATTGCCGGTGATGAGCGAGACAAACATGGGCCGCGTACCGGTGGGGGATCCGATCCCGCTCCGGCTCGATCCGACCACCAAACAACGCCTCGAGGAGGTGGCCGCCGGCATCGGCCCGCGCCGCTTCGGGGCGCTGGTGCGGGTGGCCGCCCGACGACTTCTCGCCGACCCCGACCGGGTGCCCGACGCCCTGGCCCAGGCCCGCCGCGCCTCCGCCGACGCCCGCCGCATCCCCTGGGGGGAGCGGCCTCTCGACCTCGACCCCGCCACCAACACTCGCCTCCACGAACTCGCCCACGAGTTTCACACCGACCGCAGCGCGATCGTCCGCGTCGCACTGCACCGCTTCCTCACCGCGGCCGGCCGATTCCGCCACCCGGTGCTCCGCGAAGACGCCCGCACCGATCTGACCTGCCGCACCCGCGTGTACCTCAACCGCTCCACGCTGGTCCGCCTCGAAAAGCTGATCAGCCGCAACGGCGACGCCCTCACCGCCGCAGCGATCCGGGTCGCGGTCCGCCGACTCCTCGACGACCTGGGAGACCTCGCCGCCGACCTGGCCACGATCGGCGCCGCCCGCGACCTGACCCCGGAAGTCCTCGGCCCGCGCACGAACGTGCACTTCGATGACGACCTGCGCGACCAACTCGACACCCTTGCCGACCAACTCGACTCCGACCGAGCCGAACTGATGCGCCTGGCCGCCCGCCAGCTCCTGGCGAACCCGCGGGGCCTCGAGAAGGCGGTGACCGAAGAGATCTACCGCGGGGACGCCAACCGGGCCAGGCTCCTCGCCCGGGACGCCCGCCGTCGGCAGGCCGCGGCCGACCAACCTGCCCACACGCCCAGTCGAGCACCGAGTCCGCAGGGGAACCCGTTCGGGCGCCGGCACGTCTTCCGGTTCGACGAGGACACCAAACGTCGCCTGGAGGAGCTGGCAGACGAGTACGGCCCCCGCCGGGTCTCCGCGCTGCTCCGCGTCGGAATTCGCCGACTCATCGCGTACCCGGCGGCCGATGAGGCTCTCGCGCAGGCACGCCGGGCCGATGCCCAGGCCCGCGCGCTCCCGCATCACCCGGTCACCCTGAAACTGGACTCTCTGACGGCCGCCCGCTTCCGCGCCCTCGCCGCCTGCCACGAGGCGTCGCCTCGGGACCTGGTCGCGGTGGCGGTGCACCGCTTCCTCACCGCCCCCGGCCATTACCGGCCGACCCTGCTCGACGAGGCCGGCGTGTCCGGGCTCGACGAGAAGTTCAAGGTGTCCCTTCGCCCGTCGGCCCGACGCGACATCGACCGGCTCGCCGACCGGCACGGCACACGGCTCAGCTCAGCGCTGGTGCGCGTCGCGGTGCGCCGACTCCTCGACAACTCTGGCGATCTCGCTGGTGACCTGGAAAACGTTGCGCCCGTGCATGACCTGCGCCCGGCGCACCGTACCGCCCGGGTCGACCTCGCCCTCGACGACGAACTCCTCGCGCACCTCGACGCCCTCGCCGACCGGCTCGGCTCGGACCGGCAGGAGTTGGTGTATCTCGCGGCCAAACGCATCCTCCGCTCCCGCGGAGACATCGAGAACCAGATGCTCGACGAGATGTTCCGCGCCCCGACCAGCCGGAAACACCTGCTGGCCAGACATGCCCGCCGTGAGCGGATTCGTCGGATGGACCGCGGCAGCGATACCTGACCTGGGAGAATGTGCGGTGGGTCGGGCCCGCAACACCGGAGGGCTCATGTCTCGGTTCCTGCGGCTCGCCTTCGTCGCGTCCACGGCGGCCGCCGCCCTATCCTCGAACGCGGCGCCCGCACACGCTGCCCCAGCTCCGAGTGGGTGCGACATGCAGTTCTTCGCGGTCGGTGGTGCCAGGTCGACCAATGCACCCGGATCGGTGAATACTCACCAATTGGAACTGGTGTGCGTCCCGTTCACCAACATTGTTTATCCCGTCAACGCCATCACCGTGTTGGGGGCCGGAGGTGCCCACCTTCTTGCCCTCCATCGCACTGTGTCCGCCGCCCATCTACTTCACGCTCGGTCCCATGGCGCACACCCGGGTGCACATCCGATAGGACCAGCCCACGGCTGCTCCCGCCCCCTCCAAATCGGCAAGTGAACTGCGGGAATGACATTTCCTCGGAGGCGGTCCCCCGATCGGCTGTCCTCGCCAGTAGGTTCCGCGAAGCGGCGTCACTTTCCAGATTTCATGTCACTCGCGTGTCACTTTCTAGGTTTCGTGTCACTCGGGACGACATTGGATGTGTGCGCAGGACCAGGGTGGTCGCGGTCTGGTGCGCGAGACATCGACGGTCCTGTCGAGTCCGGTCTCGGCCGTGGATCCGCACCAAGTCGTTCACGGTTTGCCGGTTCGACGAGTCCGGCGTGATCAGCACCGCCGCATCATGCGGAGATGTTCTGGTCGGTTACCAATCATGGCCAGTGTGAGAACTTGTCGCTGTGCTCGATCAGCGATCGTGGCAGGCGCGGGTCTACGCCCTGCTGAGGCGGAGCGACAGGTAGTTGCTGAAGCCGACGCGACGCGCGAGGCGGACGGGACGTCGGCGATATTCGGTTACGAACTCGCGATAGAGACCGAGCGCGGGTGCGTTGGTGTCGGTGATGTCGCGCAGGATGAACTCGTCGTAGCTGGGAAGATCGACGATGCACTGTATCGGTGCGTTTCCAATCCCCGCCTCTGGTGGGTGGGGGCGGTTGTGACGAAGCCGATCTCGGCCAGACCGTCCCGTGCCTGCTCGGGTGCACCGAGGAACTACGAGCGCACCACCAGGTAGCTGATGGTCCCGTGCAGGATCCCGAGATGGCGACGGCACTCCGGCTGCCGCGGTGCGAAGCACTGCTGATCGCCGGAGGTGACCGATGCGAGAGCTGTGGTCCCCGCAAGCGGTACACCTGCAGCGGCTGCGGCCGTCAGAATCAGATCGCGGCCGCCGTCACCGACGAAGGCCCGCTCTGTCCGCGCTGTTACCGCCGCGACCATGTACACGACTGCGGGCGCTGCGGCCGCAGCACGAGGAATGTCCGCGTCGACGACCGCACTGCCGGTACCTGGATCTGCTACCGCTGTTGGACACCGCCAACTGCGGCGTGTAGCAGCTGCGGGAGGGAGAAACCGTGCGACCGCCGCACCACAGAGGGCCGGCCGATCTGCTCCCGCTGCCGCGCCCGGCAACGCCCCTCGCACCGATGCGCGCAATGCGGCGACGTCCGGCCCATCCACACCACGCTGCCGCTGGGCCGTATCTGCGGGCCCTGCTATCGACGCCTGCGGGGTAACCCGGAGCCTTGCACCCCAGTGCAGGCAGCGGCGTCCGCTCGTCGCCCACGATGGCGCTGGGGGGCGGGTGTGCGGTCCCTGCTCTGGCGACGACCGCAACTGGTACTGCGTCCGCTGCGGACGCGTCGACCTCCTCGTCGCCGGCACCCACTGCCTCGCCTGCGACACCCACCTCCGCAGCCACCAACTCCTCACCGGGCCCGACGGGAAAATCTCGGCGCAGCTCACCGGCCTGCACGCCCTGTTCACCGAACCGGACGCGACTGAAGCCGCACATCGGCTGCTCGCCGGTAACAGCACCTGGATCCGGTTGCTCCGCGAACTCGTCGCCGCCGGTGACCCGATCACCCTCGCCGTGCTCGACCACCACGGCACCGACATCCCGGTCGAGCATCTGCGCAGCATCCTCCTCCACACCGGTGCCCTTCATCCCCGGGACAACGCCGTCGATTCGGTTGCGCCGTGGCTCGACACCCTCGTCGCCGACCTGCCCACCGATCTCGCGGCCACGGTGCGCGCGTACGCGTCCTGGTCGGTGCTGCGCCGGGCCCGCGGGCGCGCCGCACGCGGGCACCTCGGCGTCAGCGCGCCCAAGTACGCGCGTGTCCGCCTCCAGGTCGCCGTTCAGTTTCTGACGTGGCTCACCGACCATTACCGCACCCTCGCCGACGCGACTCAGGCCGATGTCGACCGCTGGCTGGGGGAGGGGGCCAGCACCCGCCACCGACTGCGGGACTTCCTGCGCTGGGCGCACCAACACGATCGTGCTGCCGACCTGCACGTGTCCTGGCTCGGCCGTGACGGTCTTCCTTCCCAGCTTCTCGCCGACGACGAACGCTGGTCCGCGCTCCGCCGATGCCTGACCGACCAAGGCCTCGACCTGCGAGTCCGAGTAGCTGGCGCGCTCGTCCTGCTCTACGGTCAGATCCCCACCCGCATCGTCGAACTCACTGCCAGCGATCTCGTCGCTGATAGACGAGGTGACAGCACCCTGCGGTTGCGCGATCGTCCCGTCCTGCTGCCGCCGGCGCTCGCCGCGCTGACCACCGAGCTCACCAGCAGGCCGGATCGCCGCCGTCGCGGGGCGCCCACGTCGTCGGCGACGCCGCAATGGTTGTTACCCGGCCTGCGTCCCGGCGCACACCTCGATTCCGGCCGGCTCGCCCTCCTCCTGCGCACCGCCGGGATCCCGGTACGGCCGGCCCGCGGCGCCGCGTTGGCGGCGCTCGCCGCCGATCTGCCCGCACCCGTGCTGGCGGACCTCCTCGGCATCTCCGTCAGTGCAGCGACCCGCTGGAGCTCCCTCGCCGCCCGCGACAACGCCGAATACCTCGCCGCGCGAGTCGAACATCCGCCCCGCTGACATACCGCACCCGAGCACCAGCGGGCGAGTTGTGTCGGTCCCCGCCCCTACCCTCACCGGTAACAGCACCAATCAGCAGCGAGCGGAGGGGAACCATGGTCACCGCCGCCAGCGCGCCGATGCTGCCGGGGATGCTCGCCTCCCCGGCGGTCTCCGAGATCGAGCAACTCGCACTGATCGGCCAGCCGCAACCGATCCGAATTCCCGAACGGCTGTGGCGGTCCTGGCTCGACGACCCCACCGTCGTGGCGCGATTCGAAGCGAAGACCTACCGACGCCCGGGCGGCCGGTGCACGGTGTGGCTCGGGAGTGTCTCATCCACCGGTCACGGCTCCTTTAGGGCGGCCAGCCTGCCCGGGCCCTCCCGCCGCGGCACCGTTCCCGCGCACCTGTTCGCTTACCAGCTCGAGTACGGCGTCATTCCGCGGCTGGGGTGGTCCGGCGCCGACGACACGGTGCTGTGTCACCAATGCGACTTCGCCGGCTGCACCAACCCCGCGCACATGCGGTTGGGCACCAACGCCGTCAACCGCACCGAATACCACCTGCGGCGCCGCAATCTCGCCAGCCCCCTCGCCGACGTCCGTGGCCCGGCCGGACGCATCCGCGCGGTCGCCGCCGCCATCCGCACCGGACTCGCGCGCGGCGACGATCCCGACAGCATCGAAGAGCGGATCCGGTGTGCCGAAACGGCCGGACTTCCCCTCACCCTCTGGTGACCGCCAGGCAGTGCCATCGACTGCTGATGGGGCGTGCGAAATCCTGGTCCGAGGGTTTCAATCAGGTCGAGGGCCGGTTGTGGTGGCCAGGTATTCGCTCTGCTCCCACGGCGCGGTAGGCGCCGTAGGGAGCGCTCAACTGTCGCGAGCAATGATGCCAGCCTTTGGCCGACTCGACGAGCGTTCGCCCCGGGGACGTCATTGTCCTCACCGCGCCTGCTGCGCTGGGCCAGTTGATCGCCCAACTCCTTCTCTCACAAGGTCATCGCCAGCGGGACAGGACGAAGCAGGATCACCGTCCGATACAGGTTCGTGGCGTGGTCGCTTTCGGCGTGAGATTCAGGTGGGATCCGATGCTGTTTGCCGCTTCTGGCGGGCGGTGGTGTTCCACCAGCGGCGGGCGTACCTGCTGAGGGTTGCTTGGTTGTCCAGCCCTATGGTCGCGGCGATCTGTGTGAGTGGCAATCGGGTCTCGGTGAGGAGGGTCGCGGCGCGTTCGCGTCGGACGTCGTCGAGGATTGTGCCGTAGTTCGTGCCCTCGCTATGGAGGTGCCGTTGAAGTGAACGTGTCGACATGGCAAGGAGGTTCGCGGTCGCCTCGATGCTGAGGTGGCTGGTGCCGAGGGACTGACGCAGGAGGGTCTTGGCGCGCGTGGTGACGGTTAGGTCGGGAGGGCTGAGGTGCTGTTCGAGGTAGGTCAGTGCCAGGTGTCGGGTGGTGCGATCGCCACCGGCAATGGGTTGTCGGGACAGCGACTGGGGGACACGCAGCACGGCGGCGTCGCGGTTGAATGTGACGTGGGTGCCGAACAGCGACTCGTATCGGGCAAGGGGTGCGACCCCAGCATGGGGCAGTTCGACGCTGCGGAGTCCGTAGCTGCCGCCGTTGAGGTAGAGGAGCGTGCGGTGGAGGAAAAGGAGTCCCATGTCGATGCTCTGGGGTGGGGCGCTGACGCCGGGCGGGTATCCGTAGCGGCAGCCGACGACACCGCGGACGCCGCGCGGGTCGGGGACGAGTGCGACGCTGAGGCCGCGCGCGTGGACGAAGAGGTATTTGGCAGTGCAGTCGAGTGCTTCAGCGATCGATCGGGAATTGCGAACGGCGATTGCCAGGGGGCCGAGCAGGTCGAGATCTTGGCGCAGCGCTACCCGTAGTCCCATATCGGAGCAGTTCAGTTTCTGGGCCGCGAGTTCGAGCATCGCGGCCATGGCTGTGTCTCTGACCAGGAGTTCGTCGCTGTCCAGGGAGGCAAGGGGGAGTCCTGCACGGGTCGCGAGTTCATCAGCGTCGCCGCCAAGTTCCTCGATGACGTGGCGGACGCCACGCAGGCCTGCAGATCTCACCCACGCCATAGCGAAGAGTGTCGCGGCCGTTGGCGTGATCAGTCAAATTGTTGGCGCGATTCGTCAAGTTCGATGGACGGCGCGTCCATACGTTGGGGCCATGGATTTCACACCTTCGGCACGCGCCCAGGAACTGACCGAGGCGGTCTCCGGGTTCATTGCCGAGCACATCGCCCCGATCGAGCACGAGTATCACCAGGAGGTCGCGCAGCCGCGGGCCGGCGGTGGCGACCCATGGATCCAGTTGCCGATTGTGGCGGAGTTGCGGTCGCGGGCCCGGGCGGCGGGATTGTGGAACTTGTTTCTTCCCGCGGGGCATGAGCGGGACTATGCCGAGCGGTACGGCACCCGCGGTGGAACCGGCCTGAGCAACGTCGACTACGCGCCGGTGGCCGAGACGATGGGCCGCTCGTTCCTGGCGCCGTACGTCTTCAACTCCAACGCGCCAGATACCGGCAACGCCGAGGTACTGCTCAAATACGGATCCACTGAGCAGCAAGCGCGGTGGCTCGATCCCCTGCTCGCGGGAGAGATCCGCAGTGCGTTCTGCATGACCGAGCCGGGTGTTGCCTCGTCGGATGCGACGAACATGGAACTTTCGGCGGTCGTCGACGGCGACGAGGTCGTCTTGAACGGCCGTAAGTGGTGGTCGACGGGTGTCGGTCATCCGGACTGTCAGATCTTGCTGGTGATGGGGGTGACTGCGCCCGAAGCCGACCGCCACCGCCGCCACTCGATGGTCCTGGTGCCGGTCGCAACGCCCGGCGTGAAGGTGGAGCGCCTGTTGGACACCATGGGCTTTCAGGATGAGCCCTACGGACACGGGGAGGTCAGCTTCACCGACGTCCGGGTGCCGGTCGAGAACATCATCGCCGGGCCGGGGCGCGCTTTCGAGATCGCCCAGGGGCGACTGGGTCCGGGACGGGTGCATCACTGCATGCGCCTGATCGGTTTGGCTGAGCATGCACTCGAGCTCGCATGTCGCCGTGGATTGGAGCGCACCGCGTTCGGAAAGCCACTGGCGAGCTTGGGTGGCAACCGCGAGCGCATCGCCCAGGCCCGGATCGCGATCGACTCGGCACGCCTGCTGGTGCTGCATGCCGCGTGGAAACTCGACCGAGGCGGGGCACTGCACGCGCTGTCGGAGGTCTCCCAGATCAAGGTGGCGGTGCCGAACATGGCCCAGCAGGTCATCGACTTCGCCATTCAACTGCACGGCGGCGCCGGTCTGAGCAGCGACTTTCCGCTGGCTGGCGCCTGGACCGCCGCCCGAGCGGTCCGGCTCGCCGACGGCCCCGACGAGGTGCACCTGGGCATGGTGGCGCGAGTCGAGCTCGGCAAGTACGGGGCCAGCCGATGAGGGCGGGGCAGCAGCGGCGTGGTTCGATCGTCATCACCGGCGCCAGTTCAGGTTTGGGGGCGGAGATGGCCCGCCAGTTCGCCGCCCTCGGCTACGACCTCGGGTTGGCGGCGCGGCGGGTGGAACGACTCGCCGAACTTCGTCAGGAGATTCTCGCCGCCCATCCCGATCGTCGAGTCGAGGTTGCCGCGCTCGATGTCACCGATGGTGACGCGGTGCATACCGTCGTGGCCGAGCTCGATCGGCGCCTCGGCGGTATCGACCGACTGATCGCGAACGCCGGCAGCGGCACGGGGGCCGCGCTCGGCACCGGCGGCTGGAACGCCAACAAGATCACGGCAGAGACCAACTTCGTCGGAGTACTGGCTCAGGCCGACGCCGCTATGGAGGTCTTCCGGAGGCAAGGGCGTGGACACCTGGTGCTGATCTCATCGATGTCGGCGGTTCGAGGTATGCGCCGGGCAATGACCACCTACGCCGCCAGTAAGGCTGGCGTCGCCGTGGCTGCCGAGGGGCTGCGCGCCGAAGGACTCAGCGGCATCGACATTTCGGTCATCTACCCCGGCTACATCGCCTCGGAGATGAACGCACATGTCCGCGACCGCACCCCGTTCCTGGTTGACACGGCCACCGGCGTCCAGGCTATGGTCACCGCGATCGAGAAGCGCCGCAAGAAGGCTTACGTACCGGTCTGGCCGTGGGTTCTCGTGGGTGCCGCGATGCGGTTCCTGCCGCTCGTGGTGGTCAGGAAACTGTCATGAGCAGGCGCGCCCGCGAGCACACGCAGCACCACCGCCGACCCGAGGCCGCCGGCGAGGTTCGCCGCGAGGATGCTTTCGACGTCGACGCCCTCGCCGGTTGGCTGCCCGAGCATGTCGGCCCGCAGTGGGCGCCGGAGCTGTCGGGCACCCCGCGGGTCACGCAGTTCTCGGGGGGAGCCTCGAACCTCACGTATCTGCTGAGGTTTCCGTCAGGACGAGAGGTGATCCTGCGGCGCCCGCCTGCGGGAACTAAATCCGACGGGGCCCACGATATGGGGCGGGAGTACCGGCTGCAGACCGCACTGCGTCCGCATTTCCCGCTCGCTCCGGAAACTATCGCTCTGTGCGAGGACTCGGGCGTGATCGGGAGCCCGTTCTACCTCATGGAGCGCGTCGATGGGCCGATTCCCCGCAGGCATCTTCCCCGAGAAAACGCGGAGGCACCGGAGCAGGTGAGCAGGCTGTGTCACCGGGTGGTCGACGTGCTCGTCGATCTGCACTGTGTTCCGATCGAGGGGACCGAACTCGCGGCATTGGGCAAGGGGGATGGCTATGTGAGTCGGCAGGTCGAGGGCTGGGCCAAGCGCTACACCGCGGCCCGCACCCGCAACGTCGGGTCCTTCGCCCGGGTCATCGACTGGCTGCGGGTGAACCAACCCGCCGACCGTGCCGCGGTACTGATCCACAACGACTTCCGACTCGACAACATCGTCCTCGACCCGGCGGACCCCACCGTCCCGGTCGCGTTGCTGGACTGGGAAATGGCCACCATTGGTGACCCACTCATGGATCTGGGAAGCGCGTTGGCGTACTGGGTCCAAGCCGACGACGGCTGGCTGTTCCGGCAGTTCCGCCGCCAGCCCACCCATGTTCCCGGCATGCTCACCCGACGCGAGGTCGTCGCCCACTACGCCGAACGGACGCGAATCGACGTCACCGAGGAACAATGGGCGTTCTACGAGGTCTTCGGCCTATTTCGACTTGCCGGAATCTGTCAGCAGATCTACTACCGCTACTACCACCGTCAGACCACCAACGCCGCCTTCCGGACCTTCGGGATTGCCGTCGTCGCCCTCGAACTGCGCTGCCGCCGAATCATCCGTGAGATCGAACGCCGCCGTCGAGCCGGAACCGCTGCACGGCGCATCGGGTTGGAGCGGTCGTGAGCGCGCCGCGATTCCCCCGGCCGGGTCGCCTATCCCACACAGATGGTCGTCGCAGTACCGCGGCCCGTCGGCCAGGTCGGCGTCGCCGAGGCGTCCGACCGAATGCAAACAGATCAACGTCCGGTATGTGCCCTCACAGAGTTGACTGCCCCGACTGATCCTCGCCTCAATTCGGCAAATGAACAGGTGGTGTCAGGGCTGTGCGGCGGGCGGGGCTGCGAACGAGCCCGACGCCCCGAGGATCGCGTGGACCGCGGCGCGGACTCGCTCGGCGACGGCCCCGGTGGAGATGGCATCGAACTTGCCGTCGAGGTGCAAGAACGCCAGACCATGCACCAGCGCCCACACCGCATCAGCCATCGCATCCGGGGCGGCAGTGGGAAATGTCTGCTGCACAATAGATTTGACGTACTCGTGAATCGCCGTTGTCGCGGCTACCCGTTCAGGGTTGGTCGGGTCGCACGGTTCGGCGAACATGACACGGAACAGTCCGGGGCGGGCGAGCGCGAACTGGACGTAGGCGATGGCGATCGCGGCGAGGTCGTCTGCGGTGGTCGGGGCGGGATGGGCTGCGGTCAGCCGGCCGGCCAGGTCTTGGTAGCCCACCGCGGCGACGGCGGACAGCAGCGCATCGCGGTCGGAGAAATGCCGGTAGGGCGCGGCCGTGGACACGCCGGCGCGTCGAGCGGCGGCGCGGAGCGAGAGTTCGGCGGCTCCGTCTTCCTCGAGGAGTTCCACCGCCGCGCGCACCAGCGCGTTGCGCAGATCGCCGTGGTGATACGGCTGGGTCGTCGTTGCCATAATCTCAATTTAGCAAGTGTTGACAACGCTTACATACCCGCCTGGTGTTAGTGACGCGACGCATGATGTGATCATCGTCAGCAGGGCGCCGGCAGGTAGCGTGTCCTCGAGGCGCGGCACAGGCACGCGGCAGCCTCGGTGCCGTGATCGCGGTGGCCGGTGTCGTGACCGCGGCGGCATTGTCGGAGCGGGCGCGCCGGGCAGAATCCACCGATGAGCGCCCCAGCGCTCACGCAGGATCCGGTGCCAAGGTCCGAAGCCGATGCCGGTGACCTGCATCCCTCTCTCCTGCGCCGCGTACTCAGCTTCGCGCGCCAAGTCCTTCCGGACGACAACATCGTCTATCTCCTATCGGCGAGTAGGGCCGAGGCCGTCCAGTCAGATGCGCGCGAGGCCGACCTCGGCGCAGGCGGCGGGGAACTCGTCAGCGCCGAGTCCGTCGATCGGGCCGACGACACCGGGGGTTCGTCCCAGACCTAGTGCCAGGCGGTGTGCTGCCATTGCCATGAGTTCGGCTGTGACCGTGTACGGGGATGGGCCTTCCACCTCCACTTCGGCCAGGACCTTCCCGGACGACGCACGGGCGACTGCGACCGCGAGTCCCCGGGTCTTGGCGCGCTCTGCCGCGTCTGGACCGCCGGCCGGGCCGGCCATCCGTGCAAAGGCACCGTCGAGCACGCGGCGTCCGAGGGCGGTGCGGGACAGGGTGGTCGCCAGGAGCGAGGCGGCCTGCATGGGTCGCGCGAGCTCGGGGAACCATCCGTTGAACACCCGCACCTGGCGAAGCCCCGGGTACCGGGCCGGCAGCTGCAGCACCTCGGTGCCGGATGCGAGGATTGCGTTCCGCGTGGCACCGCGCACCGTGAAGCGCCTGACGTCCTGGGCGGCGCGCCGGTCTGCCAGTGCCCCGTCCCGGTACACGGTGACCGGGAGGGTCATCCCCTCTGCGACCGTCTTCCGGGTTCCCTGGCTCAACCCCTTCCACAGAGGTCCGGTTGCGAAGTAGCCGATGTCGAGGGACCACGTTGCCGCGCCGCCTTGTTCGGCGGCGAGCGCACCGGCGAGCACCCCGGGAACGTAGTCGTAGCCGAAGGCGGGAAGCATTACCGATCCGGTCTCGCGGGCAAGGGCGTCGTGGCGGCGGTGGAGTTCGCGCACGAACCCGATCTCGCCGGTGGAGTCGACGTAATGCGCGCCGGATCGGGCGGCAGCTTCGGCCGCGACCCATCCCACCCGCTCGAACGGTCCGACACCGGTTACCAGCACCTCGCCCGGCTCGATCAGTGCCTGCACGCTGGCGGGGTCGGAGACGTCGGCGACCCGATACTCGAGGCCGCCGTGCGCGGCCGCCAAGTGTGCGAGCTTGTGTTCCGATCTGGCGGAGAGCACCGGTCGCACGCCTCGCCGCACGAGCGCCTCGACGGACAGGCCACCGGCGTATCCGGTGGCCCCGAAGACGACGATCCGGGTTGGCGCGTTCTCTGTCATGGTGGAGTCTCCTTCGAGTTCGGGTCGGTGTGCCTGGCCGTGCTGGGGTTGGTACCTCGGGCGGCCCCGGTGTTCGGTGTTCAGCTCAGCGAGCCGAATTCGGTCCGGTCCAGGCGTCCGCGGTGATCCGCAATCGTGCGGCCCCGGCGGCGGTACGGACGACCGCCAGTGGGCGCTCCCCGGGCGGCGGTCCTCCTTTCCTACCGGCGCAGGTAATACCGGTGATTCCGGCTGCTCTCAGGCGGTGACCTGGTGCACCTCTGTGCGCTGAGCCTTGTCGACGCTGCGAGACGCACCGTCGTCTGGAAGCCGGGTGAAGGCTGGGAAGCGGTCGAAGACGCGGGTCGCTATCAGCCCGGTCGCGATGCTGATCGCGGCAAGCACCAGTAGGTACCACCAGGCGGGCTCCATTCCTGAGCCAGGCGTCGAGTCGAAGTAGAGGATCGAGCGCAGTCCGTTGACTACTGCACGCATCGGCTCGAATGGGGCGATCGCACGGAAGAAGTCCGGGGTGGCTTGCAGTGGGATGGCCCCACCCGACGACGTCATCGCCAATGCCACGAAGAAGAAGGTGTTGACGAGCGGACCGAAGGATCCGAACAGAGCGAAAACGGTCAGCCCACCAACGCCGACCGCGGCGACGGTAGCGGTCGCGAAGAGCCATAGTGTGAGCGGTGAGATCAGCGGCATACCGAGCCACGGCCCGGCGACGAGGAGGATCGCGGCCGTCGTTGGTGGAGTGGCAGCCAGCATCACGAGCCACTTGAGGATCAAGGTGCGGGTGCGGGAAAGATGGCGGTACGGGTTGCGACGGACACGGGGGCCTGTCTCCTGAGGGATGAACCCGATCACGGTGTCAATGAGTGGATGTACCGCGGAGGCGCCGATGAATGCCACGATGATCAGGACGATTGCCAGGTAGAAGACGCTGGTGCCTAGGCCGGTGTGGGAGGGCAGCGGATCGAGTGGTGCGATGGCAATGGCGAACGGAGTCGCCAGGGCGGTGGCGGTGGCGGTGTCAACAGGTGCTCCACCAGTGGCCATGAGCTGCCGGCCGAGTGCAGTGCGTACCCCCTCGACAACCGGGCCGACGTTACCGGTGAACATGCCGGCGGTCATCGCACCGGACCGGGACGTGGTGTCCAAGTGGACAACCGGATGTGTCGGCGCACCCGGGCCGGGACGGGTCAGCGCGCCCACCTGGGCATTGAAGTCATTCGGGATTCGGATGATGCCGACGATGTGCCCGTTTCGCATCTGGTGGTCGGCTTCGTCGGTGGACATCGACGTCAGCGTGATCTTGTTGTCGTCGACGTGTTGCTCGATGCCGTCGGCCACAGCGTCGGCGGGGCTGGCGGCTCCGAGTTGCACGGTCTGCGGCTCCACGACCAGCGCTACGGGAAGGTCCTTCAGGTCACCCTGCGGGTCGATGGTGCCGCCGAGGTAGACGGCGGGGAGCGTGAGCCCGAGGAGGATCAGGATCGTTACGGACGCTATCCAGGTACGCGGGTGCCAAAGGAATCGCCGCGTGACGGGTTCGGCGACTACCGAGGGAGATACTTCGGGCACTGCGTGTTTCGTGGTCCGGGCTGCTGGGCTGGGTTCGCTCACTGCGCGACTCCTCGGTCATTCGTTGAGTAGGTGGTGACGCTGAATGGGATCGGACGCCGCGTTGCGCGCGCGCCGAAGCCGGTCGAAGTTGTGCATAGGGCGACTTCCGACGCCTACGAGGTATGCGGCTGACTGATCTGTGCCGGGATCGGGTCTTTCGAGGGGCGGCACTGAAGTCGGGTTGTGCGGTCGGTGGGTTTACTTGCGCGGTGGTGGTGGTGTGTCTGTGGCGCAGTTCGACCGGTCGGGTGCGGGCGTGACGGCGGAACCTCGCCGTGACGCCGTGTGCCGCGGACGGGTTATCCGGGCGAGCTGGGTACAGGGCCGCACGAGATTGTCTGATGTCGCGGTCATTTCGGCCCCGGACGTACGAGGTGGACGCGGGACTCCGCGTGACTGTCGATGCGGATCGGTGAAACAGCGGATGCCGCGGTGCAGCGGTTTGGTGGTCGCTCGACAGACGCCGAGCGACCACCGGTAACCGATCAGTGCAGGGCGGTTCGGAGAGTGTCCTGCGCCAGCTTGATGGCGGCGGCCGCACCCTGGGTCGAGCGAAGCGCGTTGAGCATCATGAAGTCGTGGATGACGCCACCGACACGAACGTGGGTGACGGGGACCTCGGCCTCGCGGAGCTTGGCGGCGTAGGCCTCACCTTCGTCGCGAAGCACGTCGGCCTCGGCGGTGATCACCAGGGCTGGGGGCAATCCGCGCAGTTGGTCGACGGTCGCGCGCAGCGGTGAGGCGTAGATTTCGGCACGCTGGGACTCGTTGCTGGTGTACTGGTCCCAGAACCACTGCATGCCTTCGCGAGCGAGGAAGTAGTGCTCGGCGAACTGGTGGTACGAGGGGGTGTCGAATGCACCGTTGGTCACCGGGTAGAGCAGCACCTGCTGCGTGATGTGCACATCGCCGCGATCCTTGGCCATCAGAGTCAGGACGGCGCTCATGTTGCCGCCCACCGAGTCGCCGGCGACCGCGAACCGGGTGGCATCGAGCCCCTTCTCGGCGCCGTGCGCGAACACCCACTGGGCGGCGGCGTAGTTCTGCTCGATCGCCGTCGGGTACTTCGCTTCCGGGGACAGGTCGTAGTCGGGGAACACCACCGCGGCGTCGGCGCCGACGGCGAGCTCACGGACCAGTCGGTCGTGGGTGTGCGCGTTGCCGAACACCCAACCGGCCCCGTGGATGAAGAACAGGACCGGAAGGGTGCCGGTGGCGCCTGCCGGTTTCACGATGCGCACCTTCACCGATCCGGTCGGACCGCCCTCGACGGTGATCCACTCTTCGTCGATCGCCGGTTTGTCGATCTCCCCGGACTGGACCTCGTCGACCGTTTTGCGCCCCTCGGCCGGTGGAAGCTGGAACAGGAACGGGGGCGTGTCGGTCGCCTTCGCGAATTCGGCAGCCTCGGGCTCGAGGACGGGCTTGATGTCGGTCATGTCACTCTCCTGTCGCGGGTTCCGGCGCTGCGGGGTGCACTGCCGGTATGCGAATCACCGTGGGGCACGGCCCCATCGTCGGTGCTACCTGTTTCGGCTCGACCAGTAAATTCTGGGCAAGCCGGGATGGTTCCTGCCTCCTTTCTTCGCGAGAAGTCCTGTGCCGTCGGTGGTCGGTACATCCTGCCGTCGACGGCACCAGTTCGTGGGGGTCAGGATTGGGTGGGAAGCAGTAGCACCTTGCCGACCGAGTCCTTCGAATCGAGCATCGCCTGTCCTCGTTCGGCGTCGGCCAGTGGCAGCTTGGCCGAGATGACCGGCCGCACGAGCCCCTGGGTGACCAGTGGCCACTCCTTCTCGGCCACCGCGGCGACGATCTCGGCCTTGGAGCCGGGACCGGTCAGCGGCCGGTTCCGGACGTTGAGGCCGATCACCCGGGCGCGCTTGCCGATGAGTGCTCCGACGTTCAGTTCGCCGGTGAGGCCGCCCTGCATGCCGATGATCACCAGTCGTCCGCCGATCGCGAGCGCATCGACGTTGCCGGGTACGTACTGGCCGCCCATGATGTCGAGGATGACGTCGACCTGTCCGGCGAGCTCGGAGGCGAAGTTCTGCTCGCGGTAGTTGATCACGATGTCGGCTCCGAGCTCGCGGCAGCGCTGCGCTTTGGCCTCCGAGCCGACGGTCACCGCCACCGTGGCGCCGAGTGCCTTGCCGACTTGGATGGCGTGGGTGCCGATGCCGCTGCCGCCGCCGTGCACCAGCAATGTTTCCCCGGCCTTCAGGCCGGCGTCCATGACGATGGTCGACCACACGGTGCTCGCCACCTCGGGCAGCGCGGCCGCGTCGACGAGGGAGAGCCCGTCCGGGATCGGCAACAGCTGGGCAGCCGGGACGACGACGTACTCGGCGTATGCTCCGCCCGCGATGAGAGCGCACACCTCATCGCCCGGCCGAAACCCGTCGACTCCCGCGCCGACCGCGACGACGGTCCCGGAGGCCTCCATGCCCATGATGTCGGTGATTCCGGGCGGCGGCGGGTAAAGGCCCTGGCGCTGCATCAGGTCGGCGCGGTTGATGCCGGCTGCGGCGACCTCGAGCAGGACCTCGCCGGCGGCGGGGGTCGGTGTGGAGACCTGCTCGATGTTCATGTTCTTGTCATTGTCGACGACGATGGCCCGCATGGTGTCGGGAACGGTGTCGGGGGTGGTCATGTCAGTGCCTTCCGTGCAACCGCGGCGGCGAGGTCAGGCGCGCTGCGACTGCGATGAATAGTTGGGTCGTCCGATGACCGGCGGATCCCGATGTGCGGCAACAGGATGCGTCTTGGTCCGGATCGCGGGTTCTGAGGGATGAGGGATGCGGAGACCGGTCAGCGGGCGCCGATCAGCTTCCAGACGCGCAGTACCGCGCTCAGCGCCGGCGCCCATGTGGTCCACGGGATGCGTGCGGGCGGGGTGAAGCCGAGGGCGCGTTGATGGGCGACGGTCTGCGGTTCGGTGTATTTGAGGATGCCGTCCTTGCCGTGGCGGCGTCCCACGCCCGAGTCACCCATTCCGCCCATCGGAGAGTCGATGCTGCCCCACGCCGCCGCGAACGCCTCGTTGACGTTGACGGTGCCGGCGTGCACCCGGGCGGCCACCGCACGTCCGTGGGCGCCGTTGCGGCTCCACACGCTGGCGTTCAGCCCGTATGAGGTGGCGTTCGCCTGCGCGATGCCCTCCTCGACGTCGTCGAAGCCGTAGATCGAGACCACTGGACCGAAGGTTTCGTGCGCGTGGAGGGTCATCTCCGCGGTGACGTCGGTGAGGATGGTCGGCTCGTAGAACAGCGGACCGAGATCGGGGCGGGCGTGCCCGCCTGCCAGCACTGTGGCGCCCTTGCCGACGGCGTCGGCAACGTGCGTGGTGACGGTGTCCAGCTGGGACGCAGTGGTGAGGCTTCCGACGTCGGTGCTGTAGTCGTAGGCCGCGCCGAGCTTCAGTTGCTTGGTCCGCTCCACGAACTTGGTCACGAACTCCTCGCGCACCGATTCGGCGACGTAGATGCGCTCGATCGAGACGCACAGTTGCCCGGCCGACGGGAACGCGGCGGCGACGGCGCCGTCGGCGGCACGATCGAGGTCGGCGTCGTCGAGCACCAGCATCGGGTTCTTGCCGCCCAGCTCCAACGAGGCTCCGATCAGACGTTCGCCGGCGTCGCGGGCGATCTGGCGGCCGGTGGCGGTGGACCCGGTGAACATCACGTAGTCGGCGTTGTTCATCAGCGGCTCGCCTATCGAGCTGCCGCGGCCGACCACCATCTGCCACACGTCGGCGGGAAGCCCCGCCTCGTACATCAGATCCATGGCCCACAGCGCGGTGAGCGCGGTCTGGGTGTCGGGCTTCTGTACCACGGCGTTACCGGCCAGCAGGGCGGGAATCGCATCGCCGGCGGCCATCGACAGGGGGTAGTTCCACGGTGAGATGATCGCGACCACGCCCTTGGGATGGTGCAGTTCGGTGGTATGGGTCAGGATCGGGATCGCTCCGCGCCGGCGCTGGGGGGCCAGCAGCTTTTCGGCGCTGCGCGCGTAGTACCGGGAGGTGATGGCGGTGTCGGTGATCTCCAGGAACGCGTCGCGACGGGTCTTTCCGTTCTCCGCCTGCATCAGGTCCAGGCCTTCGTTCTGGCGTGCGAGGACCAGGTCGTGGAACCGCAGCAGCACCTTGCGGCGCTCACCGATCGGGGTGGCTGCCCATGTGGCCTGGGCGCGACGAGCCCGGACGAAGGCTATTTCGACGTCGCCCGGCGTGGAGACCGGGAAGTCGGCGAGTGGCCCGCCGGTGTAGGGGGCGGTGGTGGCGACGCGGGTGGCGTCAGCACCCGCGGCGACCTGACGGGTCAGACGATCCCGCAGCTGGGCGGTCAGCGAGGACGGGAGGCCGGCGGTCGTCGTAACTCTTTCGGGGGTGGCGTATTTGGTGGACATGGTGGGACTCCGTTGAGGGTGTCGAATGTCGGAGCGGATGCGATGGCCGATTACCGGCTGCGGACCGAGAACGGAACCGGCATGTGCAGCGCAGCCTGCGCCTCGGTGCTGACGTCGAACGCGATGGTGCGGATCGGCTTCAGTGCGCGCAGGTCGTCGGCCATGCGTCCCGCGCCGAGGGTCAGGTCGACACCGCGCGGGAACATCGAGGTTCCGCCGGCCAGCACGTGGGTCTGATTCAGGGTGGAGTGCCAGGCGCCGTCGACCTTCGTGTACGAGGTCAGGGTGGATACCTTTTCGCCGCTCCGGGTGCGCTTCTGGGCCGGTGTCGGGGCGGAGAAGGCGATGTCGACGCCGCCATCGGTGTTGGCGATGCGGGCGGTGGTCCGGCGCTCGTCGATGTTCACGTCGAGTGCGGTGACCCATTTCGGGAAGCCGTAGCCGTGGTGGCCGCGCACCTGGGCGATATCGGTGTTCACCGGCAGGGAGAGCACGTACGAGTGGAGGTGGTCGTTCGCCAGCGCGGCCGCGACGTCTGCAACGGGGAGTCTGCCGTGCCGGGCGGGGCGCACCGCAACCCCCACCGCAGCCTCGGTGTAGAAGTCGATGTCGCAGACGTCGTAGCGGAAGAACATCACCGACACCAGGCCGAGACCAGGGACGATCTCCAGTGGGGTGAGCTCGCGCGGGATCCGGTTCCGGATCGCCTTGCTGGGCGCGATCATCGTCAGACGTGCCGACGACATCGCGTAGTAGAAGTTCGGGGTCAAGGTGGGCCCGATGCGGGACTCGACTCGGGTCTTGGGAAGGGTTCGGAAGAAGTCGACTCCGCTGACCCGCGGATCGCGCGCCACCTCGTCCAGGTCGGTGTCCATCCGGAAGCGCTCGAACAGGCCGCCGGCGGGGACTGTGACGGTGTGTCCACCCAGGTCGACCTCGATGGTGTTCTGCTTTGTTGAAGTCATGTGTCGGTCCTTCGCCATCGGTATGTGTGCACTGCTTACATGATGCTAGACCGATGATGTAAGCAATGTCAACACCTCGTGGGCTGTTGAGGTTGGGGTGAGCGTTCTCGATGCGGGCCGAGCGTGGCGTGCACGACCCCACGAATCCGGGCCCTGAGATCGGGGGTCGAGCTACCGGCGTACTTGCCGTCCAGGTGCAGGAACGCCAGGCCGTGCACCAGCGCCCAGACTGCGGTGGCCATCGCCGCGGGGTCGGCGGACGGGATGGCGCGCTGCACCAGCGTCTGCAGGTAGCCCTCGATCTCGCCGGCGGCGCCCTGCCGCTCGGCGTCCGCCGGATGGCACGGTTCGGCGAACATCACCCGAAACAACGCCGGCCTGGCAAGCGCGAACTGCACATATGCCACCGCGATGTCGGCAAGGTCGCCCGGGTCCTCGGGCGCCGGGTGCGCCCCCTCCAGGGTGGTGACGAGTTCCCGGTAACCCACGGCGGCCACTGCGGATAGCAGTGAGGTGCGGTCGCTGAAGTGGCGGTACGGAGCCGCCGCCGAGACGCCTGCGCGGCGTGCGGCCGCGCGCAGCGACAGGCCCGACGCGCCACCGTCTTCATCGAGCAGTTCGATGGCGGCACGCACGAGCGCATCGGGTAGGTCGCCGCGGTGATAGGGCGTGACAGTCATGTACTCAACCTCCTCGGTTGTTGACGCCGCTTACATTCCAGCTTAGTGTAAGCGGCGCTTACTTGCTTTCGGGGTCGCCCGGAAGCCTTTGACCGAAAGGGTTCGAGGTGTCCAAGGAAATATTCGCCACCGACTTGTTCCAGCCGATCACGTTGCGGTCCGGGCAATTGCTGCCCAACCGGATTGCGAAGGCCGCGATGGAGGAGGGGATGGCCGCCATGGGGCAGCTGCCCACCGAGGGGCTGATCGAGTTGTATCGCCGGTGGGGCGCCGGCGGGGCCGGCGTGCTGATCACGGGGAACGTGATGGTGCACGCGGAGGCGCTCACCGGCCCCGGGGGGGTGGTGCTCGACGAGGGTTCGCCGCTGGGACCGTTTGCCGCCTGGGCGAAGGCGGGGAAGGCCGGCGGTGCCGCCATGTGGATGCAGATCAGCCACCCCGGTCGGCAGATCCAGGCGAACATGCCCGGTGTCATCTGGGGGCCGTCCGACAAGGCGGTGGACGTCGGCAAGCACTCGAAGAACTTCGGTCGTCCTACCGCCATGACACCGCAGCAGATCCACGACACCGTGGCCCGCTTCGCGACCACCGCGCGGCGAGCGGAAGCGGCCGGGTTCGACGGTGTCGAGATTCACGCCGCACACGGCTACCTGCTGTCGCAGTTTCTCTCGCCGCTGGTCAACACCCGCACCGACGAGTGGGGTGGTTCACTCGAGAATCGGGCGCGAATGCTCCTCGACATCGTGCGGGAGGTGCGCTCACAGGTCTCGCCCACCTTCGCGATCGCGGTCAAACTCAACTCTGCCGATTTCCAACGCGGCGGGTTCGACGCCGCCGACGCCCGCACCGTGATCGCCATGCTGGCCCCACTCGGCGTCGACCTGGTCGAGATCTCCGGCGGTAGCTACGAAAGCCCGGCGATGTCCGGGCGCCCGGTGGACGGGCGCACCGCGGCCCGGGAAGCCTACTTCCTGGAACTGGCGGCCGAACTGGCCCAGAACAGCCCCGTACCGCTCATGCTGACCGGGGGAATCACCCGCCGCGAGACCGCGGAGCACGTACTCGCCAACAACGTCGCACTCGTCGGCATCGGCACCGCCCTCGCCGTCACCCCCGATCTGCCGGCGCGCTGGCGCGCGGGAACCGACGCCACGGCGTCGCTCAAGCCGGTCACGTGGAAGGACAAGCCGCTGGCGTCCCTCGCCGGCATGGGCATGGTGCGCTATCAGCTGCGCCGGTTGGCCCGCGGGAAGCAGCCCGCGGTCGGCGTCGGCCCGGCCCGCGCTCTCGTCGCCGATCAGCTGGTCAAACGCCGCGCGCTCCGGCAGTACTCGAAGTGGCTCGCTTCCCAGCCGCGCAGCGAGACCGGCGCCTCCCGCGTGTGATCCCGCGCTTACCTCTCCATCCAGCGCGGCGAACCTCCCACTACTCCGCGCCCTGCCCCTCGCGGCAAAGGCATCCACCTGTTGACGCGCGCACACCACCCGCATAATGTAAGCAGTGTGCACATTCGGCGGTGTGCCGAGACCGAAACCATCCCACGTGGCCCGTTGACGCCCCGTTCGAGAGGAACACATCATGACGAAGGTCCTTTTCGTAGTAACCGCAGCCGATCGGTGGACCCTCAACGACGGCACCGTGCATCCCTCGGGGTACTGGGCCGAGGAGCTCGCGGTTCCCCATCGCATCTTCACCGAAGCCGGATGGGACATCACCGTGGCCACCCCCGGCGGCAAGGCACCGACGCTCGATCAGCTCAGCCTCGGCATTTCCGGGGGAATGCCGTGGAAGCGCCGCGATGTGAAGAACTACCTCGACAGCATCGCCGACGTACTCTCCCACCCGGCGTCGCTGGATTCGGTGGATTCGGACGAATACGACCTGGTGTTCTACCCGGGCGGACACGGCCCGATGGAAGATCTCGCCTACGACAAGACCTCCGGCGAACTGCTGACCCACCGTCTGGCATCGGGTAAACCGCTGGCCCTGCTGTGCCACGCGCCGGCCGCGGTCCTGGCCGCAACCAACCCCGACGGCACCTCGGCCTTCGCCGGTTACCGAATGACCGGGCTGTCCAACCGCGAAGAACTGCTGAACCGGTTCGCCAAGAAGGCGCCGTGGCTGTTGGAGGACAAACTGAAAGAAGTTGGCGCCGAGTACTCCAAAGGACTGATCCCGCTGCGCCCACATGTGGTCGTCGACCGCAACCTCTACACCGGGCAGAACCCGCAGTCCTCGGAGAAACTGGCCACCCAGCTCGTCGACGTTGTTGTCGGCGCCGCGAAAGGCTCCGCGACCGGGTAGGGCCGTCGTGCTCGCATCTCGGTGTCGGCCTGGTGCCGAGCATTTCCCGACTGCCGCGGAGCGATTGTGGGCACTGGCGTCATCGTGCATCCAGTCGCCGGTGTGTGCGCCGCCGATCTCGAGTACTGGGTTCTCCCCGTCACCACCAATGGGATCGGCTCGCCCGTGCACCGGCCGGGGGATCGGTGCGGCGCTGGTTGCAGCCGTCCCCGAGACGTTCTTCACTCGTCGTCCATGGTTTCGCCCAGCGGCTCCTTGAGCGCAATCAGGCAGGCCGTGCTGAGGACGGCGAGGGCAGAGAGGAACCCGGCGATGCCCGCCTTGCCGAAGGCGTCGACCAACCGGTCGGCGAGGAGCAGGGGCACGGCACCGCCGAGGATGCCGGCCAGGTTGTATGCCATGCCGGCACCGCTGTAGCGGTAGCGGGCATGGAACAGCTCGGGCAGGTAGGCGGCGGCCGGACCGTAAGGGATGCCGAGGGTGATCATCAGCACCGCCATCGCGATGAAGAACGAGACCGCGTTGCCGGGCTGCATGACCGCGAAGGCGAGCGGTCCGGCGACGATGCCGAAGCAGGTGCCGGTGAGCAGGACGGCACGGCGCCCGAACCGGTCGGACAGGATCGCCGACGCGACGACGACAACGCACATGACAAGGGCAGCAAGGATATTGACCACGAGAATCGACCGCTGAGGCAGACCGAGGACGCCGACCTCCGGCGCGGCGCTGGCATAGCCGGTGAGGAAGACGATCGAGATATAGAAACAGCCGAATGTCATCGACAGCATGCCACCGCCGAGCAGAATCTGCCGCCACTGATCGCGGATCGCGTCGAGGAACGGGAGCTTGAGCTGCTGCCGACCCTCCACGACCTTGGTGAACGACGGCGTCTCGGCAATATTGAGTCGGACCCACAGGCCCACGCAGACGAGCACGGCACTGATCAGGAACGGAATCCGCCAACCCCACGCCGCAAACGCGGCACCGCTCATGGTCAAGGAGGTCAGCAGGAAGGTCGCACTCGACAGCGCGACGCCGATCCCGGGGCCGAGCTGCGGGAACATGCTGTACTTCCCGCGCTCGCCGGAGTCGGCGTATTCCGACGTCAGCAGCGCCGCTCCCGCCCACTCGCCGCCGAGCGCAAGGCCCTGCAGAACGCGCAGAAACACGAGCATCAACGGCGCGGCAACTCCGATGGCGTCCGCAGTCGGGACCAGACCGATCGCGAAGGTCGAGCCGCCCATGACAACCAGGCTGGTGACCAGCGTGCGCTTGCGGCCCAGCCGATCTCCGTAGTGTCCGAACACGATCGCGCCCAGCGGGCGCACCACGAACGCAATTCCGAAGGTCGCGATCGCGGCCACGGTCGCCGCGCCCGGACCGAGCGAAGGAAAGAACAGCGGGCCGAACACGAGAGCCGCTGCGGTGCCATAGATCAGGAAGTCGTAGAACTCGATCGTCGTACCGACCAACGAGGCCGCAGCGATGCGAGCCATCGGACGTCGGAGGGCGGAAGACTGCCCCGGGGCCGCGCCCCTGCTGGTTCTAGTCGTCATGAATGCCTCACTGGTCGAGCCGCTGCCGCGGCGTTCGGTAGTCGGCGGGCTCGGTCGAGGGCTCCCGCCGGCCCTCAGAACAGAACTGTCCTCGGACGTGACCCCGGACACACGATGGGCCAGTCACAGGATCTTCGGGGAGGGCTTGTGGTCGAACCACACAAAGAGAGAGTGAGTGTCGTGAACGTGCCAGCAACCTCTGCAGCCGACCCGCGGGTCGTACGAATCGCCGAGCGGGTGCATGGCTCACTCCAGGAGATCGTGGAGTCGTCCGTGCAGCGCACCTGGGACGAAGTGGGGGCATATTCCGCAAGTCCCGACGCGAGTCTGCGGGACGACCTTCACCGCCACATCGACGCGGTCTTTCGGGTGGTGCTCGACACCCTGCGCGAAGGCCGCGCCGCGAGGCCCGAGGACTTCCCGATGACCGCCTCGCAGGCCACGCGGCGGGTGCGTCAGGGCGTCGGCCTCGCCGACTTCCTCCGTGCCTACCGACTCAACCAGGAGAATCTGTGGCACGGCATCGTCACGGCCTGCGGCGGGGATCGGCAACTGCGCGACGCGGCGCTCGGTCAGGTCTCGCACGTGATGCAGGTAATCGAGGCCGGAGCCTCGGTCGCCGCCCAGACCTACCTGAAGGCCCAGCAGCTGGACGTCGCCGACGGCGACCGGGCGCGCCGCGACCTGCTCGAGGATCTGCTGGCCGGGCGGGAGCCGGCGGCGGGGCCCCGACGGGGCCTGCTTCGCGAAGTCGGCCTCGAGACCTCGACACGCCTGGTCGTAGCCTCTGCCGTGCCGGCGCAGTCGCTGGCCCCGGGCCAGAGCTTGCGCGAGGCGCTGATTACGCTGCACAGCGCCTTCGGAACCGGAAACCGTGGACTCACCGTCGTCCGCCAAGACGAGTTGATCGGTGTCTCGCCCGTGGTGGGCTCGGTCGACGCGCTCATCGATCGGCTCACTCGCGCGCACGCGCAGCTGAAGCGTGCCGGCCTGAGCTTGTGCCTCGGTGTCTCGACCGAGCACGCCGGCCACGGCTCGGTGTCCGAGGCATACGCCGAAGCGTGTGTCGCCCGTGACGGATTGGCCCGCGAGCCCGGGATCCGGGCTATGCCGCGGCTGTCGACCTTCGACTACCTGGTAAGCCGACCCGACCCGACAGTGCACCGCCTGATCCGCCCAAAGCTACGGATGTTCGTCGAGGACGACCTACGTCGTGGCGGTGTTCTGATCGCGACACTGCTCGCCTATATCGACGCGGACCTGAACGCAAAGATCGCGGCCGAACGCCTGCACACCCACGTGAACACCATGTACTACCGACTCGACCGTATCGCCGCGCGCACCGGATATGACCTGCGGCGAATTGTCGACGTCCAGGAGTTGCTGATCGCGGTCCGACTGCTGAGCGGCGCCGACGGTGGCCATGCGGGCTCAACCGTGGCCTGACGCCCAAGGTTACAGTGCGATCACACTGCCGACTTCGCTCTCAAGCTGTCGAGAATCCACGTCGACCACGCGGGCGGGGCGAAAGCGTCACGCCCTCAACTCGATCTGGTGCTGGCGCGGCGCCGCGCCGACGACGTCCTGGTGATCACCCTTCAGCCCGATGCCGCGCTCGCGCAGGTCGGCGCCGAGGGTGATCAGGTGCAGCGTTGACCGCCCGAGCCGGTCGAGGCGGTGATTTGGCTCCATCCCGATCCCGACCACCGCGGAACGGTCATCGGCCGACACCACTGTCGGCATTGCGAACCCGGGCAACCGGCATTCGACATCGCCTGCAGAATCTGCGGCGACGGCCCCATCCTCGCCGGCAGACTCGCTGAGCTGGCCGAAAAGGGTGATCTGATCAAGCCGGTCCAGCGATGGCTCACGGCAGCCGGATGGACCGTCACGCCTGATCTTCTATGCCCGGACCACGCGTGAGACGGGAACCGGAGCCGCTGCGGTGGGGGATGGAATACGACACCTTTCGAATATCGCACCCCACCAGTCTTCTGGGTCTCGCGCAACGGCCGACAGAAGGTGGTGCGGCCGCACCCGCGCTGGCGATCGAACTCGGCCGCCCACTGACCGACGACGAGGTCGCGTTGCACGAAGTGTGCGACAACCCGATCTGTGTGCGGGCGTCGTTGGAAGCGTTAGGTCGTCCGCACGTCGTGCTCGGCACGCAAGCACAGAATCTCGCCGGGATGGGCGCGAAGGGACGCGGCGGCGGCCGCGGGCAGACATGGCACTGGTACGGGCCCGATCGGGCGGCACGCGCCGCACGGTCGCGTGCATTGCGCGAAGCGGTGCGCGGCGGGTGGGACGACGAAGCCGTACAGGCCGCGTTCCTGCACACCGACACACCGACCTTGTTCTGAAAGCAGAAGGATCGACGACACGACGTTAGGCCGACGGAAGGGGAGAGCATGAGCGAGAAGGCAACACCAGTGCATCGGTCGGACGTCGAGGCGACGTTGTATCACCTGACCAAGCACACCTGGGAGGTGTCCGACGCGGACCTCGAGGCGGTCGTCGCGGGCGAACCCGTCACCCGAGGTCCGTCCAACGATGTGAGAGTTGATTTTGCGTTTCCGGACCCGCACGCGTTGAAGGACTTTCTCTAGAACCGGCGGCCGCGCAACACGACGTGTGGTGCGCATGTAGACGCGCGGAGGGTGTTCGGGCTCGATGCCCGAACACCCTCTACGCTGTCCGGGAGCGCACCCCCGAACCCTCCTAGTTCGGGGGCGCGCTCCTTGTTTGTGTCAGTCAAACTCGACGCCGAGCTTCTGTGCGGACTCGATGCCGCTGGCGGTGAGTCCGGCGATCGTGTCCGGGTGCATTGCGCGTTGCAATGCAATGTCGAGCAGGTCGAGCAACCGGGTTTCCGCCTCGGGTGCCTCCTCGGTGCTGGCGCGGGCGGCATCGATTGCAATGCCCGCCTCCGGTCCGGTTCCGGCGATGTAGGCGAAGTACGCGGTGATGGTGAGGGTTTGCACGCGGGCGTGGCCGCGTACTTGGTTGGCAACCAGAATCATTGCCGCGTGTGCCTCGGCCGCGCCGTAGTGGGCGAGTCCGAGAAACGCGTCGCGCTGCGTCGGTCCGCTCGCGGCGACCAGTCCGACGCGGGCGGCGAGATCGGCGCTGGGGATCTCGCCGTTGCGGATGACGGCGGCGAACTCGGTGATGGTGGCGCGCGCGAAGTCGTCGCCCTGTTCGGCGGCGGCCCGGGCCGCGATGCGGGGATCCGCTTCGGCGGCGAGACCGTAGCGGGCGGCGATCGCGGCGCGTGAGGTGGCAACATTGCGGCCGTCGAACACTGCGGCCGCGTGGACGGCGGAGGTGGTCGGGTCAGGAACTGCGCCGCGCTCGAGGGTGTCGAGGTTGACCCACATTGCGCCCTCGGTGAGTTCGGCGGTGTGCAACGACAACAACGGGGCGACGCCCTCGGCCGCGAGACGGTCGCGCAATGTCGTCATGTTGTCGAGGGCGGTGGCCGCGCCGGGTCCGCCCGCGATCACGGCGAGGATCACGGCGGTGACGTTCTCGCGGGCGGCGATGCCGCACAACTGATCGGCGGTCCCTTCGGCGTCCTGGTCGGCGTCGTAGCGGGCCGCAACCACGATGCGGGTTCCGGTGATGCCGTCGGCCTCGAACTGACCGAGCAGTATCGCCACGATGGACTGCAGCCGTCCAGGAATGACGAATTGATGACGTCGAGGTTGCTCGAGTCGTTGTTGGCGGGCGTCGTCCAGGGTCTTGCGTGCCAGCAGTGTGGTGCGCAGGAAGTCGCGGCGGACGGTGGTCGCGGCGGCGGTTATCTCGAGCTGAGGTGGTGTCGTCCATGACGTGCATGACGAGGTTCGGAAATCCCAGGGATTGCGTCATGGATGGGATTACCTAGTGCTGTCCATCACGGAAAGCGGAGGTTCGATGCGAGTGCAACGCGTGCAGATGCCCGACTCAGCGGTCGAGTCGTGGACACTCCTGGGCGATGATCATGTCCCTGTGAAGCCGGTCGAGCGGTTCCTGGCGTATCTCGCCTCGATCGAGCGGTCACCGAACACCATCAAGGCGTACGCGCATGATTTGAAGGACTGGCTGTCCTACCTCGCGGGGCTCGGGCTTGATTGGCGGGCGGTGACGTTGGAGGAGATCGGTGGTTTCGTTGCATGGCTACGGCTACCGCCCGAAGCCCGCGATGGGCGGGTGGTGGTCTTGCCGTCTGTGGAACATCACTGCGCGGCGTCCAGCGTGAACCGCAAACTGGCCGCGGTCACCTCGTTCTACGAGTTCCACGCCCGCCACGGTGTCGACGTCAGCAGCCTGCTGGTGAGCATGCAGCCGGCGGGTCGGCGCCGAAACGCGGCAACGTCATACAAGCCGTTCCTCGAGCACATCACCAAGCACAAGCCGCAACGTCACCGAACGGTGAAACTGAAAACTGGGCGGCTGCGACCGAAAGTTCTTACCGCAAAACAGGTTCAGTCGATCCTCGACGCATGCGACCATCTCCGCGATCGCCTGTTGTTCGCCCTGATGCTCGACACCGGCGTCCGTATCGGCGAAGCCCTCGGCCTCCGTCACGAAGACCTTGCGATCGCCGAACGGACCGTGACTGTCACACCACGAGACAACGACAACCGGGCCCGCGCCAAGGCCGGCATCCCGCGGACGATCCCGACCAGCCCGGAGTTGATGCGCCTGTACGCCGACTACCTCAACCGCGAGTACGGGTCCCTGGACTCGGATTACGTGTTCGTCAACCTGTGGGCCGCACCGCTGGGGCAGCCCTGGGCCTACCCGGCCGTGTATGACCTGGTACTCCGATTACGCGGCCGCACGGGCATCGATTTCGAGCCACACCACTACCGACACACCTACGCGACCTGGCTACTGCGCCGGGGCGCCGGGATGGAGTCGGTAAAGGAGCTGCTCGGTCACGCCTCGGTGAGCACAACGATCGACACCTATGGCCACCTCACCGCCGAGGACGCCCGCAACACCCTCGAAGCCGCCGGTTGGTTCACCGGCCGGGAGGTGCGGTTGTGACAATCTCCGGAACAGACACTACCTCCGGGCATGCGCGACTGCTGGAAAAGCTCCTCGGTGCCGTCCGCCCGGAGTTCCGGGTCGACATCCTCGTCCCAAACCCGGACGACCCGGTCCTGGGTTACAAACTCTGCATAGTCGACGGCTGCGATCGCCCGCAGCACGAGCACGGCATCTGCACCGGCCACAGCCCACGCTGGCGTCAACGCGGCTGCCCCGATCTGACCGAGTTCCTGGCTGATCCCGGACCCCCGCTGCGCGGCCGAATCGAACTCGACAGCTGCACAGTGCCCGGCTGCCGCTACGGCATCAACAGTCGGCGACTGTGCACCCGCCACGGCGGTCGGTGGCGACGAGCCGGTTACCCCGATTTCGATGCCTGGATCACGACAGTCCCCGTCTTCGACGTCATCGCGCACGACGAGTGCGCGTTGTCGTTCTGCACCCTGTGGGTGGAGAACGACCGCACCATCTTCTGCACATCCCACACCACTCGCTGGCGAGGCCTAGGCCTCGATACCAAGGAGTTCATCGCCCACTGCGAACACCGGGGTCTCCCAGTCATCGACTTCCGGGCGCTGCCGGCACAGATGCGACTCGAACTCCAATACGCCGTCCAGCACCGGCACGACCAGCAACAGGCGGTCGCACCCCCCGACGTGCTTCGGCTCCTGGTCCGTCAACTGGCCGAAAGCGGAGCATCCTCCCTGCTCGAGCGATCGGAAGAGCAATGGCGGGCATGGTGTGAACGCCCCCTCGGGGGACGCGATAGACGTCCCAAACGGGCGGACTCGCTGCTGCTCTACGCCCGCGAGACGGTGGAATCTCTGCGGGACGGCTCCGGCTGGGAGGTCGAGTATCGGCGTGATGTCTGGCGGATATGGATGCTGCCCGGTCTGAAGATCAGCATCGACCGCACGCGACCGCGCAGCCACCTGCGATTCGACCGCGTCACCCAACCCTGGTTGCGGGACCTCGGAAAACGATGGGTGCGATGGCGGTTGGTCTCGGGTCTGTCGGTAGAGACCGCCGCCACCGACGTCCAAGCCTTGACCCGCTTCAGCGAATTCCTCACCGCCGCCGTCCCCGACGTCGAGGCGCTGGCGGATGTCGATCGCCCTCTGCTCGAGCGTTACCTGGCCTGGCTGCAGGGGCAACCCGGCAGCGCCCGCGGGATCGGAAGCCGCGTCGGCAGCCTGCAACTGTTCTTCCAGGCCATCCGGCAGTACGGTTGGGACGACAGCCTGCCCACCACGGCCGCCTTCTTCACCGGCGACTACCCCCGGCGTCGTCACCAGCACGTCACCCGTCATCTGGCCGAGTACGTCATGGCGCAGGTCGAACACCCGGATAACCTCGACCGCTGGCATTACCCCGAGGGTCGGCTGGTCACCACAATCCTGATTCGCTGCGGACTGCGGGTGTCGGACGCCTGCACATTGCAGTTCGACTGCCTGCTGCACGACGGGCAGCAGGCCCCGTACCTGCGCTACTACAACAACAAGATGCAACGCGAGGCCGCGGTCCCCATCGACGCGGAGCTCGAAGCCGAGATCCGCGACCAACAGCGACGGGTGCTCGACCGCTGGCCCGGTGGCAGCCCGAACCTGTTCCCCCGCCCGACCGCCAACACCGACGGCCGACACCCCCTTCTCTCCCGCAGCTACCGGGGCATGCTGAATCGCTGGCTCGAGACCTGCGACATTCACGACGAACACGGCCGGCCGGTTCACCTGACGCCGCACCAATGGCGGCACACCTTCGCGACCAGGCTGATCAATCGGGATGTCCCACTGGAGGTGATCCGCGTCCTCCTCGATCATGAAACAAGCCACATGACATCGCATTACGCGAAGATCACGGATACGACCGTCCGCCGGCGCTGGCAGCAGGCCACCAAGGTCAACGTCAAGGGCGAGCGTGTCGAACTGGGCCCGGACGGGCCGCTCGCTCAAGCCCAATGGGCGAAGACCCGCTACGGCATGGCCACCCAAACCCTGCCCAATGGCTATTGCGGGCTGCCGCTGCAGAGGTCCTGTCCGCACGCCAATGCGTGCTTGACGTGCCCTGTCTTCGTGACAGGACCGGAGTTCCTGCCCGAGCTCCGTGAGCAACGCCGACGGACCCTCACTCTCATCGATGTCTCCGAAGGCAACGGGAACACACGGGTGGTCGAGATGAACAAGCAGGTCGCCGCCAATCTGGACCGCATCATCAGCGAAGTCGAGAAGGACGAGGACGTCGCAGATGCGCGCTGACAATTCTCACCACATCACCGCCGCCGCCCGGAAGCGGGCGGCCGTCACCCGCAAACGCGCCATCGTCGCGTTGCGGCGCATGGACAACGCTGGGCGACCGGTCACGTTCGATGCCCTGGCCAGGGAAGCGAAGGTCTCCCGGTCCTGGCTATACAACCAACCCGATCTGCGGGCGCAGGTCGAACGTCTCCGCGCCCGCAGAAACGGAACAGCTCCGGAACCGCCCCCTGTTCCTGATCGGCAGCGCGCTTCCGATGCGTCACTGCTGCGACGGCTGGAATCCGCGACCGAACGCGTCCGGCACCTCGAGGCGGAGAACCACCAGCTCCGCGACGCGCTCGCGATCGCGCTCGGCGAACAACGGGTGGCTGCCATTCTCGGCGATGCTCATGACGCCTTGTAAACCCGATCACCACTCAGGCGAGTGATCGTCTCGGGCACTTCTACGAATTCAATCGAGATGTGAGGTCCGTGGGTGCGCAGTTACCCGAAGCTTTGGCGCAGGAACCCGCCAGGCAGCTCGACCTCCGCGTCCGGTGATGCGGGTTACCCTGTCTTAGGGTGATGACTGGAATTTCGGGGAAACAACGATTTTTGGCGGTCTCGTTCTGAGGCGCCGCCCCAGATTCCGAATTCCTCCGGATGGACCAACGCATGCTGGCGACATTCGACTCTCACCGGGCAGTGCTCGCAGATTCTCTTCGCTGAACGTTCTCTACGGATCCGTTCACCCGAACGTTCGGTGTCCTGGGCGAAGAACAGGTGCTCGACTGTGGGTCGGCACCGGGCATGTACCTGCCAACCCCACAGTGAACGGCTTGGGCAGAATGTCATGGTCGTAGCGGGTCGTTGATGACGCCGGTGGAAGTTTCTACCGCTGCCATCACTGCAGTTGCCACGGCAGGGGCGACCCGGGGATCGAGCGGGCTGGGGATGATGTAACCCGCCGCAAGGTTGTCGGCCGCGAGCGCCGCGATGGCCTCGGCTGCGGCGATCTTCATGGCCGGGGTGATCTTGGTGGCCCTGGCGTCGAGGGCGCCGCGGAAGATGCCAGGGAAGGCGAGTACGTTGTTGATCTGATTCGGGAAGTCACTGCGACCGGTCGCCACGATTCGTGCATATCTGCCGGCGACAGCGGGATGGACCTCGGGGTCGGGGTTGGAGAGGGCAAAGATGATCGCGTCACCGGACATCGTCGCCAGGGCTTCCTCGGGTACGGTGCCGGAGGACACCCCGATGAGAACGTCCGCCCCATCCAATGCCTGCGTATAGGTGCCAGTGAGACCGCGCGGGTTGGTTCTTGCGGCATAGGTGGCTTTCACCGAGGTCAGATCCTCGCGATCGGAGTGGATGATTCCGCGGGAATCGAGGATGGTGACGTCCGATATTCCGGCAGCGAGCAGCATCTCGGCTACAGCTATGCCCGCGGCGCCCGCTCCGGATATGGCAACCCGGAGCCCGGTGAGTTCACGTCCGACCACGATCGCGGCGTTGGTCAGGGCTGCCAGCACCACGACCGCGGTCCCATGTTGGTCGTCGTGCATGACCGGCATGTCCAGGGCTTCGACGAGGCGGGCCTCGAGTTCAAAACACCGGGGCGCCGAGATGTCTTCCAGGTTGACGGCCCCGAAGCTCGAGCGCAGCCGTACCAGCGTTTCGACGATCTCGTCGACATCGGTGGTTTCGAGAACCAGCGGGATGGAGTTCAGATTCCCAAACTTCTTGAAGAGCGCGGATTTGCCCTCCATGACGGGCAGTGAGGCGGTAGCCCCGATGTCACCGAGGCCCAGGACTGCACTGCCGTCGCTGACCACGGCGACCAACCGTGACGCCCAGGTGTAGGCCGGCGCCACCGCGGAATCGCGGTAGATGGCGCGGCTGACTTCGGCGACGCCGGGGGTGTAGGCGATGGACAGGTCGCGTTTGTCCTCGAGGGTGGTCGTCAGACCAATTTCCAGCTTGCCGTCGCGGTGTGCCTGGAAAATGTCCTCGGTGGTGAGGTGTATCCCCGCGGAACTACTAGGGCATGTCTCCCAATAACTTGAGCCACTCGACGATGCCGGCGAGCAGGAATCCGGCGCGGTAGGTGAGGGCGAGTTTGTCGTAGCGAGTGGCCACCGCACGCCACTGTTTCGCCTTGTTGAAGGCCCGTTCGACCACGTTGCGCCCCTTGTAGGACTCCGGGTCGAAGTTCGGTGGCCGCCCGCCTGCGCGGCCCTTGTTCACCCGGTTCGCTGCCTGATCGGTCTTCTCGGGGATCACCGCCTTGATGCCTCTGCTGCGCAGCAGTTCCCGGTTTGCCCGTGATGAGTACGCCTTGTCGGCCCGGACCTCGACGGGGCGCGTGCGGTGCGCTCCGCCCGCGAGCCGCGGCACGCAGATGCCCTCCAGCACGTGGGCGAACATCGGACTGTCACCGGCTTGGCCTGGGCCGACCAGCACCGACAGCGGGCGCCCGTGACCGTCGCACGCCAGGTGCGCCTTGCTGGTCAACCCGCCCCTCGACCGGCCGATGCCGTGATCGGCAGGCTCGTCACGCAGGTTCGTGTAATTCGGTAGATCCCCCTGTGTGGCGGGCGGCGTTCGCACCGTGCTGATGGACACGGACCACTGTGGAATCGACCGATACCGCCCAGTCCAGGTTCCCGCCGGCGTCGGCCATCGCGACCAGAGCCGTCAGCACCCGATCCCAGGTTCCGTCTCCGGCGTATCGGCGATGTCGCTTCCACACCGTCTTCCACGGCCCGAAATGCGACGGGAGATCTCGCCAGGGCAACCCGGTCCGCAGTCGATACAGCATCCCCTCGACCACCACACGATTGTTCCGGAACTTCCGCCCCCGGAGCCCATCGGAACTGGGCAACAGCAGCGCGAGCAACTCCCACTGCTTGTCCGTCAACACCTCAAACCGATCAACAACGTCTGCCACACCGAAGAGTCTGCAGCACAACACCACAAATCATTGGGAGACACACCCTAGGGGAAAGGGTCACGTGGGTTCCTTTTGGCCGGGCATCCGTGTTCCGGGTTGCCGCATGGGTGGGAGGCGATGGTTTGCTGGTGGACCCGCGGTGATCGGTGCCGTTGATTGGTGCGATGGTCAGGTACCCGCTGGCGCCAGGACGATGTCGAAATGGGCTCGCGACCAGGAACGGTCGCCGAGTTTGCGGCCGTCGGGAGTGGGGGTGCCGGGAGCCTGTTCGAGGAAGTCCTGCACCAGCGAGGCCTTGACCCCGAACACGCTGTCGGAGGTCAACAACTCGTCACCGGAGACGAAGATGTGGGTCACCAAGGTCCTCAGGTTCTCGCCGGTGACCATGAAATGTAGGTGCGACGCCCGCATCGGGGATCGATGCACGGCCTTGAGCATCTTGCCGACCGGGCCGTCGTGCGGAATCGGGTACGGGGTGGGGGTCAGTCCCCAGAACCGGTAGGAGCCATTGTCGTCGGTGAAGAAGTGAGCGCGGCCCGAGACCCGGCCGTCGGGGTATTGCACGTCGTACAGGCCGTCCTCGTCGGCTTCCCACACCTCGATACGGGCGCCCGGGACGGGGCGGCCGTCGGTGTCGGTGACGGTGCCCTCGACCCAGCACGGCTGCCCCGGCGCGCCGCCGCCGATGTCCCCGCCGAGCGGAATTCGCGGGGAGTCGGCGACGAAGAACGGGCCGAACACCGTTGCCTCGGTGGCGTTGGCGTGTGCCTGGTTGTTGACGGCGATCGTTTGCATGGACGCACCGAGCACGTCGGAGAGCAGCACGAACTCCTGCCGTTTGTCGTCGGTGATGTGCCCGGCCGCGGTGAGGATCTCGATCGCCGTGTTCCACTCTTTTTCGGTGAGCCGCACCTCGCGGATGAAGGTGTGCAGGTGCCGGACCAGGGACTGCATCAGTTGCCTCAGCCGCGGATCGGGGGTGTTGTCGAACGAGGCTACGACCCTGGCCACGAGGTCGTCCTCGACGGCCTGCTGGTCTGCGGTGATGTGCGCCGGGTCCGTACTGTGCTCGGTTATCATGTCGTCATTTCTCCGTGTTGCTGGTGATCGTCGACGGGTCGGCGCCCTGCCACGCCGCCTGGAGTAGACGGCGAAGGTTCTTGGCGGTGACCGGACGTGGGTTGCTCGTGGGAACGGTCGGCAAGATCGCGTTCACCGCACTGTCGATGTCCGACTCGTCGAAGCCGTAGTCACGCAGTGCCCGCGGGGCGTCGAGCCGGTGCCGTAGTTCCTGTAGGCCGGCGAGTGCCGTGCTCGCATCGAGCCCGGTGGCGATCCGTTGTTCGGCTTCCGGTGCCGCCGGGGCGTTGAACGCGAGCACATACGGCAACACGACCGCATGGGTCTGGGCATGCGGCAGTTCGTATGCCCCGCCCAACACGTGGCAGATCTTGTGGTGCAGTCCCGAGCCTGCCGAGGAGAACGCCACCGCCGACAGGTACGCCGCATACAAGACGGATTCCCGGCCGATCAGGCCGGTCGGATCGGCCACCACCATCGGCAGCCCAGTTCGTAGCGCCCGAATCCCTTCCTGCGCCAACGCCCGATCAATGGGATCCGAGCGTGGGCCCCACAACGAATCCACGCAGTGCGCCAACGCATTCAGCCCGGACGCGACACTCATCGGGACGGGCAGTGACAGCGTCAACTCTGGGTCGTAGATCACTGCCCGCGGCAGCACCCGTGCGTCGACTCCGGTGGTTTTGCGGGCCCCCTCGGTCAGACCCCAGACGTTGGTGGCCTCCGATCCCGCATAGGTCGTCGGCACAGCAACGATCGGCAACCCAGTGGTCAGCGCGATCGCCTTCGCCAACCCGGTGGTGGAGCCACCACCGACACTGACGATGGCATCGACCTCGTGCCGGCCCGCGGCGGAGCGGGCCCGCTCGGCCACCTCGACGGGCACATGCATCGCTATCTCGTTGTGGTGCAATACGACCGTAAGTTCGGCGGTGAGCCGCTCCGAGCGCTCAGCCTCGGACTGCGACGCGATCACCATCACCCGCGATGCGCCCAGTCGCTGCACTTCCCCGGCGAGCATCGTCGCCGCCTGCCCCGAGGCGAAACACACCCGCTGCGGCAGGCTTTCATGCTCGAAATGCAACACTGCGCTACACCTCTCGATCTGCGAGGCTGATTTCTTGCGCGTCACAACGCGATGGGGTGGTGAGGCGATCGGCGAACCAGTCGGCGACGAGATCGTTCCGCTCGTCCGCGTGGTTGTAAATCGTGTGCTCGCCGTCGTCCCAGACCTGCAGCGTCGCATCGTCTGCGCCGTCGAGGAACGGTTGCTGGTCCTCGAGGTTGACGAGGGGATCGGCCCCGCCGTGCAGCACCAGCAGCGGGCACCGAATCTGCTCCTTCGCCGGGTCGAACGCAAGACGTTGAAAGTTCCGTTCGATGGCGGCCTCGTCGCTGGTGCCCAGCATCGCCGCCGCCTGCTCCCGGAAGGTGCGGAACGGCAGCAGACGCGGCGCGGCGAAGGCGCCGTTGACGCAGCAGGCGCGGATGTCGTCGTTGCGTGCGGCGGTCAGGGCGGCGAACAGTCCACCGACACTGTTCCCCCAGATCCCCACCGGAGCCCCGGATTCCGCGGCGTAGCCGACGAATTCGCCATACGCGGCGGCGACGTCGACATCCAGATGGGTGCCGTACCGTAGCCGGCTTTCCCCCTGCCCGGGGCCCTCGGCCAGGATCGTCGCCAGGCCCCGGGCTGCGAGGGCGTCTGCGTACCGAAGGTAGGTGGCACCCCAACCGCTTTGTCCACCGAAGACGATCACGGTCCCGAGGACGGGTGATCGATCGGGAAGGACGTGCCAGCCCACCAGCCGTCCGCCGGCGAATGGTAACTCGATCTTGTGCATCGACGCCGGTGACAATGCTGCCGTCGCGCCGACTGCCGCGCTGAACGACTCGTAGAGGTCCCGCTTGCGCTCGGTGTCCGCGTTGATCGCCATCTGGGCGAACACGAAGTCGGCGGCCGCTGCCCGGAAAGCATTGCGCGCGGTCACGGTGTGCCCGGCATCTCGGGCGGCCTCCGCCAACTCGAGCCGGAGATTGCCCAGTCGTTCGGCCGCGACATCCCACGCAACCCCATCCCGGGTCGCGTGTTCGAGCAACACGACGTCGGCGTGGTCCATGCCCCCGTCGAGCAGCCTGGTTGCCGGCATCGCCCGCCAGTGCGCCGCGGTCTCAGCTGAGACCGTGGTCTCTACGATGGTTTCCTCGGTCACAGCGCCGCCCGCTCGGTCCGGCGTGCCCGCTGGTCCTGGTAACAGAGTGCCGCGCGGAGGGCGTCGACGAGGACCGGCAGCTCGCTCATCGAACCAGATCCGAAGAGGTGAAAGTCGGGGCGGGCGATGTAGGCCTCGATACCGTGGGCTCGCAGGAAGTCGGCGTAGGTTCCATCGGTGTCGGTGAACGACCCGGCACTTCCGGGCTCGGTGGTGGCCACGATGACACCGAGGTCATCGAGGAACGACAGTTGGTCGGGATCGAGCACCGAGCGGGGATCACGCGTGGCGATGATCGAGAACCCCCAGCCGAAGACGTCGTCGAAACGGCCTACCCGCTCTCCGGCGGTGACGACGCCCTGCGGGGACAGTGTCCCCGCCAACCGCGCTGGTGAGTGGTCCGCGTTCGTGGCGACGACGCCCGCACCGAGAGTGGGGAACGGCGGAAGCGGTGGGACCTCTCCGCGCAGGAACGCCGCATCGCGGGCGGCGGCGGCCGCCGGATCCTTGAGGTTCGCGATCTCACCGAGAGCTATCGCGCACTGTTGGATGGCCTCGGCATGGGGACGACGCTCGAGTTCGTAGGTGTCGAGCAGTTCCTCGCTCGCGCGGCCGGTCAGCACCAGGTTCAGCTTCCATGCCAGTGTGATGCCGTCGCGCATCCCCGAGCAGGCGCCCTGGCCCATGTAAGGCGGCATGGTGTGCGCGGCGTCGCCGGCCAAGAACACCCGCCCGCTTCGCCAGGTGTCCGCATTCCGGGCCGAGAAGGTGTAGATGATCTGCCGAAGGATCTGGACATTCTCCGGCCCCAACTGGTGTCGTTCGCGGAACCACTGCCATGCGTACTCCTCGGTCTCCATAAATGCGGCGTCGTCTCCCGGGAGAACCGCGACCTCGAAACGCTGACGACTCACGCCGATGGGCATGAACATGTTGGGGTGCGCTGGGTCGCAGAACTGCCGCGCCACATCGAAGTCCGGACCGAGCGGACGCACGCACTCGGTATCGATGTTCAGCCAGCGATCGTTCACTCCCAGATCGGTGGCCTCGATGCCCAGGGCGGTCCGCACGAAGCTGTTGGCCCCATCGGCTCCCACCACATACCGCGCGGTCACAACCCGATCCGTCCCGCTCGACCACTGCTCGTCCCGGTCGCGGGACCAGGGCCGCACATGGAGAGCAACGTGATCAGCTTGCTGTTCGACGGCTACCACCGCGAAACCTTGATTGACCTCCACGTTCGGGTAGCTCCCGATGCGCTGATGAATCGCCGACTCGATGTCCGGCTGATACATCGAGTAATGGGCCGCGAACCCGCTCGACCTTCCCGCCCAGTCGACCTCGAGGAGGACATCGCCGGCGCCGTTGCACCATTGGTAGGTGTCCTTCGGTGAGGCGTCCCGGAGGGCGAACTCGATATCACCGGCCGTCTGGATGATGCGTGCGGTCTCGCCGTCGATATGGGTCAGCCGGGGCAACCCGTACAGCTCCGGCCACCGTTCGAGCACGACCACACGGTGGCCGGCCCGGCCCAGAAGCGACGCAAGCACGAGGCCGGTCGGCCCATATCCCACCACTGCGACATCGAAATCTGAAGACACTGCACACTCCTTGTACCTGGGGTTTCTTCGCCCGATGCCCCCACGCTAGGCAGGTGTGATCTGCGTCGCTATCCGCAAGGCGACAGGGTCATCCGCATTGCGCCACGGATTTGCCTGCCGGGTTCTGGCGGCCCACCCGGGTACGTGGCTACTCTGGGGCAACAGTTTGAGCGGTGGCCGCAAAGGGCGGCCGAGATTGATGTGAGCGATCGTGAGTCTGTGGATGAGTGCCGACGGCCCACTGCACCCGTGTGGGCGTCGATGAGGGGGCCGTTGGCCCGTCACCGCCTGCTCCGCACGGCAGACGTCGACGAGTTCTGCTCCCAGGCCTCGCAGATCCTCAGCGTGCACGACATCCATCGCACCAACGCCCTCGACACGACCCCGTTCCGCGGACAGGTACGGGCAACGTCTCTGGGCGCCATCCAGTTCGTCTACCTCGAACAAGGGGTGGACATGGACGTCGACATCCTCGAACGACTCGACTACTACGACGTGACGCTGGCGTACTCCGGAACCAACCGAATCACCTGCTCAGACCAGCTCACCCAGGTCGGCGCCGCCCACGGTGCATTGCTGTCTCCCCGAATGCGCGCCCAGATGCGCATGGACGCCACCTACCATCAAATGCACCTGCGGATCGACCAGCATGTCCTCAATCAACGTCTGGAGAACCTTCTCGGACGGCCCCCCCACGACCCGGCCATCTTCGACCTCACGATGGATCTGTCCTCGCCGCAATTGTCGACCTGGATGGCCTCGCTGCGATTGCTGATCGACGACCTCGACAAGGAAGACGGCCTCACCCGCCAGCCCCTGGCTGCCGCGAGCTGGCAGGACATGCTGCTGACCGGTCTGCTCCTGTCCCACCGGCACAGTTACACGAGGGACCTGCAAGAACAAGACCACCCGCGCATTCATCGTCGAACCTTCCAACGGGCCTTGGACTTCTGCGATGAATATCTCGCCGATCCCATCACCGTCGGGGACCTCGCCCAGTACGTCGGAATCAGTGCACGTTCCCTTCAACGAGCCTTTCAGGAAGAACTCGGCACCTCACCGACTCGCTATCTCCAATCGTTGAGGTTGGCTCAGGTGCGGCAAGATCTCCTCGAAATGGATCCGACGTCGCCGGAATCGGTGACCCAGATTGCCCACCGCTGGGGGTTCGTTCACCTCTCTCGCTTCGCCGCCGCCTACCGTAAACGTTATGGGGAGGCACCGTCCGACACCGCGACGCGGGTGGTATCCGAAGGCTAAGTGGTGTACCGAACGCTGTGCCGCACAGATGATGGTGTTGTCTTTGTCCACCACTCTCTGGTGCTCGGATCCACTTCGACAGGCCAGACCGGGGCACCGATGGCGTGGTCGCCGGCGTCAAACTTCGCGACACGCCGAAGAAAAGAATCGAACCCACATCGGGCGATATTGCCGACTGCGTCGGCGACACGTCCTCGTCGAAACGCTACTGGTCACAACAGCTATGGCGAAGTCAGCTTGAGATAACGGCGGCCTGTTTGTTCAGCTCCCGCACCTGTCGGCGTTCCTTGCGCTGGCGTTCCTTGGACTCGGCTTCCATCCGCAGGGCTGCGGCAGCGTCGTCCTCGGTGCCTTCACCCTCGGTTGCGGTTCGGGCGGCTGCGAGTACCGGTGAGAGCGCCACTGCGGCACCGTCGAGGTCAAGGCACACGTACTCCGGTGTCCAGACCTGGCGGGTCTGCACCGTGTTCGCGTGCCGGTGCCCCTCGTACGGGGTGGCGTCGGGGTGGTTCTCGGTGGACCAGTCCACCTCCTCGCCGTCGACTTCCTCGCCGGTGTCGGTGTCGAAGTAGCGTTCGTCCTTGCTCAGCCACACCGCCCACCGGGCCGGGTCGGTCTCGGTGTGGGCGGCGGTGACCTCGCTGCCGTCGGAGGTGACCAGGTCGGCGAGCAGGACATCGGTTCCGTACTGGGGTTCTTCGGCGAGGATCGTGTATCCCTTGTCGAGGTGGGGCTGGGCGGCGGCGGCGCGTTCGGCCTTCTCCGCGCGGTCGTCGAGCAGTCGTTGCGCGATGTAGCGGAACTGGTACCGGCCAGCGGTCATCAGCTTGTCGACGGCCTCGGTGTCTCCTTCCGTCTCGATTATGTGGACAACATGCCTCGGGTCAATGGCAGATCGGGCCGCGGGTTGATTCCATCGGTCGTTAGCGCACGACAACGCGCAGTCCCAGCCGGTCACGGTTGGTGCTGTTTCGAGCGCGGCGAAGCGAAGGTACCGCCGCGAGAGCCCGGTTCAGGTGAGGTTGGTGATGCCCCGGATGGTGAACAGCGCACCGAAGACGTAAAACATCGCCAGGGTGAGGGTACGGCTGTGGCGGAGCATCCAGTTCTCTGCCGTGGCGAGTGCGGTGCGGGCACGGTTGCCGAGGACGAGGAACGACCCGATCGGAATCGCGAAGTCCAGGGATGCCGAGAGCAGGAGCAACAGAGCGGCCAGCAGGGCGCCGGCAGTGCCGACGGGTGAGCTGGCGATGATGCTCATGCCGGACATCATGATGAACAGGTTCGGGTTCAGGACCCCGAGTGCGATGCCGATGACGAAAGCCCTTCGCGGTCCGGCTATGTCGAGTTCGCGGAGCAGTTTGGGCCGCTCCTGGAGTGGTCGTCGTGGGCGGGTGGAGAGCCAGGTGCCGGCGATCAGGAAGAGCACTCCGACCACCAGGCCTGCGCCGTGGGAGACCTCGGGGGCGGTCGCGTCGGGATCGGAGGCGCCACCGAGCAGCGCCGAGATCGCGATGAACAGGTACACGAGAAGGAATCCGGCGCCGAAGGCTGCGGCACTGGGCACCGGCCGTGGGGTTCGGAGCAGCAGGATGCAGCCGAGGACCGCCCCGGGGGTGAGGATCAAGCCGATCATCTCCGGCAGCAACTCGGCGAACAGTTCACCCATGGTCGACTCCCAGCTTGCGGCGGCGGGACGGTTCGTTCACCTGTCGGCCTCCGGTCCGCCGGTGCTGTCGGGTGTGTCCGCGACTGCGGCGCGGATGGTCGGGTACACCGGGATCGCCGCGGTGCCGGTGGGTGCGGCGCCCAGTTCGTCACCGAATTGGCCGATGGACCGGGCGATGCGGAAGTCGATGCGGCGGCGGGCGAGTGAATCGCGCAGCGCAGCGAGCATCGCCGCAGCGGTGACGTCGACGGTCGGGGAGGTCTGCGCGTCGAGCACGACCAGACGGGTGCGGTCGGTGCACATGGCTTCGATGCTGTCGCGGACGTGGTCGGCGTTGGCGAAGAACAGGCCGGACTCGACCCGAACAACGAGGAGGTTCGGGTTCCGGGGCAAGTCGGGATGCTGGTCGGCGTCCAGCCACAGCCGCCCCTGCTGGGCGAGGGGTGCGATGTGTGGTCGTGACGAGCGGTAGACCAGCAGCAGCATCGAGACACCGATGCCGATCAGCAGGCCGGGCAGTGTGTCGAAGAGCAGCACGCCGAGCATCGCGGCCAGAGCCGCCGCGAAGTCCGCGCGCGCGGCTACCCCGTAGATGCTGCCCAACCGCTGCGTCCACACCCGGTACAGCCGGCGCAGGGACGCGATGTCGACCAGTTCGATGACGGCGGCGATGACCACAGCGGCGAGGGTCGCCTCGGGCAGCTTCTCGAACAGACCGGTCAAAAACAGCAGGGTCACGGTGGTGAGCGCGGCCACCACCAATCCGCTCACCTGTGTTCGGGCGCCGGCGGAGCCGTTGACGGCCGTCTTGGACAGGCTCCCGTTGACGACCATGCCGGAGAACAGGCCGGAACCGAGGTTGGCGGCGCCGAGGCCGTAGAGTTCGCGGTTGGCATCGATCTGGTATCCGGCCTTCGCCGCATAGATTTTCGCGGCACCGAGTCCTTCGGCGAACCCGATCAGCAGCACACCGACGGCGGGCCCGAGGAGATCGAGATAGTCGTGGAGCCCCACGTCCTGGGGTAACCCGATGGCGGGGAGTCCGGCGTCGATGTGTCCGACGATGCTCACACCGTGCTCGTCGAGGTGCAAGACGGACACCGCGACAATCCCGAAAACGGCTGCGAGCAGGGATCCGGGCACCAGCGGCAACCATCGTCGCAGTCCGAGAACGAGGGCGAGGCTGATGACCGCGACGAGCAAGGTGCGCCAGTCGGTGTCGTCGAGGCCGGTGAGCACGCCCCAGGCCTGGGTGAAGAAGTCGCCCTCGGTTTTGTCGATGCCGAGGAACTTGGGAACCTGTCCGATGATGATGGTCAGCGCCAGACCGACGATGAATCCTTTGAGCACCGGTTCGGAGATGAACGATGCCACGAACCCGAGGCGGGCGAGTCCGGCGAGCAGCCCGGCCACACCGGTAGCGATGGCCAGCCCCGCCGACAGGGCGATGTAGCGGTCGCTGTCCGCGGCGGCGAGGGGGGCGATGATGGCCGCGGACAATGCCGCGGTCGCCGACATGGGGCCGACGACGAGGTGACGGGAACTGCCGGCGAGGGCGTAGAGCACGAGCGCGGGCAGTGCGGCGTAGAGACCGGCGACGGGTGGCACCCCGGCGATGGAGGCGTAGGCCAGAGCTTCGGGGACCATCACCGCCCACACGGTCAGGCCCGCGATCACGTCGGCGCGAAGCCACTTCGGCTGGTAGTTCTGCAGGGACGTGAACACCCACCAGTGTGCTGCCACCGCGTTGCCCGTCCCTTCTCGAGTCCTTCCCTCCCGCCGCGGCGGGTTCGGTGATCCCTTGTCCCGCCACAGTAGAAGCGGTGGGGCCGGTGGCCGTCACACGTTGGGGGTGAACCCAAGGTTCAGCGGCCGCCCTTGTCGGGTGTGTCGCCGTCGTGCAACCACACCCTCGCCTCGGCGTAGGCAGCGAGGGTCGATTCGCCGATGGCTGCGGTGGCGGGATGGAACTCGATGCGCACCCCGTGCGCGGCGAGCAGTTCGTCGGTCCAGTTGTCGCGGATGCGGGGGTCGATGCCGCTCAGGTGCAGCTGGCCGCCGACCGCGTCGAGGCGGCGGGCGTAGTCCGCGATGACGGTGAAGAACGTTGCGCTCACCGTGGTACGTCCCCTCAGCCGGAGGATGACCACCGGCGAGGCCGCGCCGGCCGGGTCCGGCAGGCGCACTTGGAGTGTGCGCGCCCCGGCGTAGAACAGGCTGCCGTACACGTCGAGGACCACGATCTCGTTGTCGGCGAGCCGTTTCGGTGCCGTGACCTCGATCAGTCGGGTGCCCTCGACCCGCAGCCGGACCACCTTGAGGTCGATGGCCTCCTGGTTGAGTTGCAGGATCAGCGAGAGGGCGACACCGATGCCGACCGCGGCCGTCACCGGCAGCAGCAGCGTCGCCACCAGCGTGGTGGCGAACACGACCCGCGAGGTGTAGCCGCTGCTCCAGATCGCCAAGATCCGGGCGGGATCGAGGGACCCGGCCGACGCCACGATCAGCACGGCCGCGAGTGTCGGCATCGGCACCTGCCCGACCAGTGAGGCGAACGCGGCGAGCAGCACGAGCAACCAGATCCCGGACCAGATCGCCGCCCAGCGGGTGCGGGCGCCGGCGGTGCGGTTGAGGGCGGTCTGGCCCACCGACCCGCCGACCGGCATTCCGTGAAGCAGCGAGGCGGCGACGTTGCCGACGCCCTGGGCGGTGAAGTCCCGGTTGGCCGATGAGCGTGAACCGTCCGGGTTCGGGGCGGACTCGGCCACCCCGGCACCCTGGACGAGCACGATGACCGCCACGGCCAGGGCGCCGCTGATCAGCGACGGGCTCAGCACGGTCAGATCGGGAAGACTCGGGGTCGGGAACCCTGAGGGGATGGCGGCCACCCCGGACACCCGGCTCACCGAATCCCACCCCGCCACGAGTACCAGGACGGTCGGCACCAGCAGCGCCCCCAGTGATGCGTACATTCGCAACCGTGTCCGGGCCAGCACCACCATCAGTGCCAGCGCACTGACCCCCACCACCGCGGACTGCCAGTCGATCTGCCCGGGGTGGGTGAGCACGTACATGGCTTTGGCGAGGGCGGACCCGCCGCCGGTGTCCACCCCGACCAGCGTCGGGATCTGGCCGAAGGCGATATTGGCCGCGACGCCGATGAGGAACCCGGTCATCACCGAATGCGAGACGAAGCGCGTGTACCGCCCGAGCCGCAGGAGCGCAGCGAGCATCATGACGGCGCCGGCGATCAGGGTGAGCAGCACCAGAGCCGCGGCCCGGTCCTCATCGGGGACATCGGTCAGCGCCGACCCCGCCGCCAGGGCCGACGCACTCGTGGTGGTGACCACCATCAGTCGGGTACTGGTGGACAGCCCGCCGAAGACCCGGCCGGCCATGCTCGCGTAGAGACCGTGCACGGGACTGACACCGGCCAGCACACCCGAGGCCATGCCGTCGGGGACACTGCCGATCGCGCCGGGGAGCCCCGCGATCACGTCGGATCGGGTCATGCGCTCAGCGGGCAACAGGGCACGCACCCGGCGCACCAGCCCCTTCATGTCGCCTCGACGTGCATGTGGCGTTCCTCCCAGTCCGGCTGGGTCCCTGCCCCCATCGTCGGCGCAGCGCGGCGCAGCTGAGTCAAAGGTTCAGTCCGGTGTGACGATTGCGAAGTTCTTGTCCCTGGGATCGAGCACTGCGGTCAGACGCGAGAGAACCGAGGCGTCCCTGTGGAGGAGCGGTCGGGACTGGGGCCGCCGCTCCCCAGCGCAATCAGCCTTACGGGACGACGATGTTGAAGTCGGGGTCTCCGGGGTCGAGTACACCGGTGAGGGACTCCAGGGTCGCCATGTCGCCATCGATGGACAGTCCGTCAGAGGAGTTGTCACCTGCCAGGAGTGTGAGCAGACGCGGCTTGGTCAGCGTCAGGTGCAGCTGTGCAGAACCGTCCGGCTCTCGTTCGGCATAGATGAGTACACCGTTGGAAAGGGTGACGCGGAAGCTGCGCTCGAGATCGCTGAAGGTGACGTCGAAGGCGAGGTCGAGATCCCATGCCCGTGGCCCATCGACGGTGATCGCGATGGAGTCGAACACCTGCTCCGGTGACAGTTCGGAGATGATCGTTGGAGAGTTCGCGACCAGCGGAGTGCCGAAGTTGCCGTCGCGCAGCTCGGTTGCTCCAGAGAGGAAGAAGTTGCGCCAGGTGCCGTTCTCCGAGCCGTAGCCGAGCTGTTCGAGCGTGTCTGCATACAGCGACCGCGCCCCCGCGTGCGTGGTGTCGGTGAAAACCGCATAGTCCAGCAGCGTCGCTGCCCAGCGGAAGTCCCCGCTGTCGTATGCCTCTTGTGCGAGCTCGACAGTCCGTTCCACCCCGCCGATGGCAGCGACGTGCCGCTCGGCTGAGGCCTGCGGCGGATGAGGCCACAGTCGTGCAGGGTTGCCGTCGAACCAGCCCATGTAGCGCTGGTAGATCGCCTTGACGTTGTGGGAGACAGAACCGTAGTAGCCGTGGGTGCTCCACGTCTTGGTGATCGCCGGCGGCAGTTCGATGACTTCGGCGATCTCGGCGCCGGTCATGCCCTTGTTGATCATTCGCAGGGTCTGGTCGTGCAGGTAGCCGTACAGGTCCCGGTGGATGGCCAGGTGGGCGACCACTTTCTCGTTGCCCCACTTCGGCCAATGATGCGGGGCGAACATGACATCGCTCTTGTGTCCGAACAGGTCGATGGCCTCGTTGAGGTAGCGCGACCACCCGTGCGGGTCACGCACCACCGCCCCGCGCAGGGTGAGCAGATTGTGCAGGGTGTGGGTGGCGTTCTCGGCCATGCACAGCGCCCGGTAACGGGGGAAATAGGAGTGCATCTCGGCTGGCGCCTCGGTGCCGGGGGCCATCTGGAACTCGACCTCGACCCCGTCGAAGGTATGGCTCTCGCCGGTCTCCTTGATCAGCAGGGTCGGGACCAGGATTCCCGGCTCGCCGGTCGACGTGCTCTGACCGAGTCCAGCGCCGACCTGGCCCTTCGGGCCGCGGGCCAGCGTCGCGCCGTACATGTAAGCGGACCGCCGCGACATCGCGGTGCCGGCGTACACGTTTTCGGCGATGGCGTGTTCCAGGAACCCTTCCGGGGCGACGATCTGCACCTGGCCGGAGTCGACTTCCTCCTGGGTCACCACGCCGAACACGCCACCGAAGTGGTCGATGTGGCAGTGCGTGTAAATGATCGCCACGATCGGCCGGTCGCCGCGATGCCGGCGATAGAGTCCCAGTGCGGATTTTCCGGTCTCGGCTGTCAGCAGTGGGTCGATGACGATGACGCCTGTGTCGGTCTCGACGAACGACACCACCGACAGATCGAAACCCCGGACCTGGTACAGACCCTCGACAACCTCGAACAGTCCGTGCTTGGAGACCAACTGTCCTTGGCGCCACAGGCTCGGATTCACCGAGGTCGGCACGTCACCCGACAGGAAATCGAAGGTCGATGCGTCCCATACGACCTCACCCACGGTGTTCCGGATTGCTGGATCCTCGAGCGTTCCGATGAACCCCCGAGCGACATCGTCGAAGTCGTCGACATCTGCCATCGGCAGAGACTCCAGCAGTCTCGCGTGTGCTGCCTTGATCGATGCTGTCGGTTCGTTCTGATCCATCCCACAACTCCCGTTTTCCGGCTGCAACCACCAGCGAACTACCCTGTGACGCACGCTACAGAGAATCCGGCCCGTGCCTATCACCCATTTCGGGTGGTTTGCACCGCACGACCTGAGGAGCGCTCATGAACGGAATCGTGATCCTGCTGGTCGGGGCACTGCTGTGCTTCTACGGGATCCGCTCGCTGCACCTGGCGGTGCTGGCTGCCGGATTCGGACTCGGATGGTTGATCGCGGACCTGTTCCATGCCTCACTGACCGCACTGCTGCTGTTCGCACTCATCGGCGCCGTCACGGCATGGGTGGTGACGACGCTGGTCTTCAAGTTGTCCGCGTACTTCATCGGCGGGCTGGCCGGTGCGGTGGCGGGGGCACGCCTGGCCGACGTCCTGCAGCCCGGTGACAACAACTGGGCCTTGAGCGCGATCGTCGTCCTCGCCGTTGCGGTCGCGGCCGCCTTCCTCGCCGACAAGTACCGTGCCCGCGCTCTGCTCTGGCTCACCTCGATCGGTGGCGCGAGCATGATCCTGGGCGGACTCGGTCGCACCGCCGACCCACTCGACTTCTTGCGGGATCCGAATGCGGGATGGCAGCAGGTCTTCTCGACCCTGGCATGGATCGCGATCAGCGTCGCGGGATGGATCGTCCAACGGCGTCTCTTCGCCGACAAGCTCGGGATCGAGACCACGACACGCTCGTGGCAACCGGGACGGGTGAACGGCAACTCCTGATCTCGCACCTGCTCACCCCACGGCCCTTCACCCGCGAAGGATGACACTTCACCGATCCGAACGGCATACCGTGTCGGCAGGCCACCTCCACGCATCGTCGAAGGAGCCACCCGATGACGAGCCAGATCCCGCCCGGCGGACCGACCGCTCCCGCCGTCAACGCGAAGCGGCTGTGGGCCGGCGGCGGCGCCACCGCACTCGTTGCCGCCCTGACCGCGGTCGTCGGACTGTTGATCGTGCGCGGGTTGCTCGACATCCCGGTGATCACCCCGGCAACCACCATCGGAAACTCCCAGGCGAGCACCCTCGCCGTGGGCGCCGCGCTCGCCGCCGTGCTCGCCACCGCGCTGCTGCATGTGCTCATGATCTCGACACCCCGGGCGGCAAGCTTCTTCGGCTGGATCTGTGTGCTCGCCACCCTCGCCGCCGCGCTGTGGCCGTTCACCGCCGACGCCAGCACCGCCTCACGGATCGGCAGCGCGGCCATCTACTTCGCCATCGGCATCGCGATCGTCACCCTGCTCTCCGGTGTCGCAGGCTCGGCGCAGACCTCGCGAACGGCCAGGTACTGACCGAGCACCCGGCCGCAACGGTGAGGGGGTTGCATGCAGAAGATCGTTCCCGACGGGCAACGTCGCACGTTGGCGCAGCTCGACGACCGCCTCAATTTTTCGGTCGGTGACCCCGGTGCGAAGCGGTCCGCCTTCTGGGTGATGTTGACCCTGTCGGCGGTGATCGCGGTGGCCGGAGTCGTGGGCGATTCCACCGCCACCGTGATCGGCGCGATGATCGTCGCACCGCTGTCGACACCCATCCTCGGCGTGGGGTTGGGCATCACCACCGGCCACGGCCGTCTGATCGGACAGAGCTTGCTCTACGTCGCGGCCGGCATCGTCCTGGTCGTCGTGTTGGGTGCGGTGTTCGCGCAGGTATTACCGAATCCGGGCAACGTGCTGACCAATTCGCAGGTCCTCGGCCGCACCTCCCCGACGCTGATGGACCTGGCTGCCGCGCTGGCCACCGGCCTGGTCGGTGCCATCGCCATCGCCCGAAAAGATGTCGGGGACGTCCTGCCCGGTGTCGCCATCGCCATCTCCCTGGTACCTCCGCTGGCGGTGGTAGGGGTGTGCCTGGGATCGGGGGCTCCCTCCCTGGCGGTGGGTGCGTTCGTGCTGTTCGCGTCGAATGTCGTGGCGATGGTCATCACCGCGACGGCCGTGCTCGTCGCCGCGGGATACACCCGGGAGATCGAAAGTGGCACCGGTCCCCACCGGCGACGGGCCTATATCGTCCTGGCGGTGGTCCTGCTCATGGTCGCGATCCCGATGGTGGTCAACACCCTGTCCTCGGTCTGGGCACGGCAGATCAACACCGCAGCCGAGCAATGGCTCGCCGGCACCCCCGGCGCCGAGGTCACCGATGTCACCTGGCAGGGCGGCACTGCCACCGTCGCGGTCCTCGGTCCCGAGACACTGCCGCCGCTCGGCGAACTCGAGCACTCGGTCGATGCGCTGATCCCGTGGAACCCCGACGTGCAGGTCGTCCATACCGTCGGGACTCGACTCGTAGCGAATTGACCCGCGTGGTCCGCCACATACCTCTCGCCCCACATCTCCGACCCCCAGCGACCCCGCCGGGCATCAAAGAACGCCGAAAGCCCAGATCAACTCCCGTGCAGCGCTATTCCGCGCGCTCGAGCGGACCTCCCGGCGAGGAGGGGCTCCAGATTGACTCGAAGGCAACGAGTTTCGTCGCTCCCCGTGGTTCCCTTTCGCCGTGCTTCCCGTCGGGAATCGGGACCGAAACCTCTTCGAACTTGCAGGATGTCCGGTATTGTTTGCGGTCGAGCGACCCACGCCGACCTGCACGTCCGCAGCCCGGCGGATCCGACGGCGCGCCGTCCCACCGTGCGTCTGCTGATGCAAAGGGTGAGGCGTATGCGGATACTGATCCTCGGAGGCGACGGATTCTGCGGGTGGCCGAGCGCACTGCACCTCTCGGCGCACGGGCATCAGGTCACGATCGTCGACAGTCTGGTGCGGCGCCGGATCGACGAGGAACTCGGGGTGCAGTCGCTCACCCCCATCGAGCCGCTTGCCGAGCGGGTGCAAACCTGGTCTGCGGTTACCGGGCGGGAGATCGGCGTCGTCGAGCTCGACCTCGCCCACGAGTACGAGCAGTTGACCGAACTGTTGGCGGCCGAGCGCCCGGACGCCGTCGTGCACTTCGCCGAGCAACGGGCCGCCCCGTATTCGATGAAATCCCCGGCCCTCAAGCGTTACACGATCGACAACAACCTCAACGCCACCCACAATCTGCTGGCAGCCGTGGTGCAGGTCGGTGTCGACGCCCACGTCGTGCATCTCGGGACGATGGGCGTGTACGGCTACGAGTCGGTGCCGGTCGATCTGCCCGAGGGGTATTTGACCGTCAGCTATCCCGATCGCCATGGCCGCCCGCACACCCGGGACATCCTGTACCCCACCCAGCCGGGCAGCGTGTATCACCTGACCAAGTCGTTGGACCAGTTGCTGTTCCAGTTCTACGCCCGCAACGACGGGGTGCGCATCACCGACCTGCACCAGGGCATCGTGTGGGGCACGCAAACCGACGAAACCGTCCTCGATCCGGCCCTGATCAACCGGTTCGATTACGACGGCGACTTCGGGACGGTGCTCAACCGTTTTCTGGTGCAGGCGGCCGTCGGATATCCGCTGACGGTGCACGGGACGGGCGGACAAACCCGGGCGTTCATCAACATCCGGGACACCGTGCGGTGTATCCGACTGGCCGCCGAGTCCGGGGCGGACCTCGGTGGCCGGGTGCGGGTGATGAATCAGGTGACCGAGACCCACCGGGTCTCCGACCTGGCGTACCTGGTCGCCGAGACGGTCGGAGCGCGTGTCAGCGCGGTCCCCAACCCCCGGGCCGAGGCGGATGAGAACCAGCTCAGCGCGCGCAACGATCACCTCCTCGGGCTCGGTCTCGAACCGACCAGGCTGGCGTCGGGCCTATTGACAGAGTCCGTCGAGATCGCGCAGAAATACGCCGACCGCGTCGATGTGGCCCGCATCCCGTGCACCTCGTACTGGAACCGGGACCGCAGAGCGGTGGCCGCGGAGCAGATCGAGTGAACGGCGGCGACACCCCTCCGGACGACGGCACAGCCCCGGAGAACTCATCCGATGACGGGCGGCCCGGGAAGCCGGCTTCGCCCGAGCCCGGATATTTCCGAGGTGAGCGGGGACGGACCGTCCCGCGGTCGGCCTGGTGGATCCTGGCGGCCGCGGTGGCGCTGCTCCTGGTTTTCGTGCTCGTGCGGCCGTTGTGGTTCACCCGCGATGTCGACGACACCAGTCTCGACGTGCCCGCGGACCGGCACTACACCAAGACGTTGTCGGGGGCCGGATACGACGACGGGGTGTGGCTCACCGACGATTCCCCGTCGACGAGTTTCCCGGTCACCTTCCCGGCCGACTCCGACCGCCGCGAGACCCGGATCCGACTGACCGGGACGACCCAGGTGGCCCAGGACAGCGTCGTCTTCTTGACCGTGCGGATGGACGGGCAACAGGTCTACAAGAGTGAGCTGCCGCGCGGGAGCAACGACCTGGATGTGATGGTGGACGTTCCGAAGGAGCTGTCGAGCGACGGGCAGGTCCGGGTTCAGGTCCAGGTCGAGGGCACCCTGGACGACCGGACGTGCACCCCCGACCATTCCGCGGGTATGCAGGTGCACCTCGACCCCGCGAGCGTGGTCGAGGCGGCCCTGTCCGACCGGGTGCACACCGTGCGGGATGCGGTCGTCTCCTGGGACCGGCGCCTCACCGTGGTGCTCGCCGACCAGAGCGATCGGTGGCGCACCGCTGCAGCACAGCTGGGGATCGCGCTGACCGCCGCCGGATACCAGGTGACCTATGCGGAGACGCTGCCCAGTTCCGGTCCGCAGAATGTGCTGGTCGTCGGCCCCGGCGAGGCGGTGGCCGACCTCGGCTGGTCCGCCCCGGAGGGAGCAGACTCGGGCGCCGCCGACGAGGGCATCGTCCTCGGCACCGTCGACGACACCCCGGTCGTCGGAGTGCTGGCGCCGAACGGCGGCCTGATCTCGCAGTTTCTGACCGACCCACTCGCGGCCACCGCCGATTCCGACCGGGGCGATCCACAGGCGCTCACCAGCACACCGGTCGGCGGGAACGAGGTGACCCTCGACGGGCTCGGCGCCGACACCGCCGTGGTGCAGATCGCCGAGGACCACCGCTGGCGGATCAACTACTCCCTCGCCGACCTGCCCGGCGGACGGCTGCCGCAATCGATTCGGGTGGCCATGACCCTGCCCGCCTCACCGGATGACCTCACCTGGATCCTCAACGCCGAACTCAACGGACAACTCATCGACAGCCGCAGACTCGACCAGGGCGCGCCGCCGGCCGTGATCGCGCTGCCCGCGGCGGCGCAACTGCTGGAGAACACCCTGACGTTGACCGTCCAACGCGACCGCGACCTCGGTGGCTGCGACGTGCGGGTGACCACGTACCCGATCCAGCTGGGCGCCACCTCGGCGCTGATTCTGGGCGATGACCCGGGCTCCGGTTTCACCGGGCTGCCCCGGGCGCTGGCACCCGGGTTCGCCGTCTACTGGCCCGGTGCCCAGGCCGCGAGTGCGGTCGACGAGCTCAACGCCACCGTGCCGGTGCTAACGAAATTCATTCCCACACAGTATGATCCGGTGTTCGTATGGAACTCGCAGCCGGTACCAGGCCGCCCGTTCGTGTTGATCGGCGACAGCCCGGAGGTGACGCCGCCGGTGCGGATCCAGGACGGCCGGATCGTGGCCGGACCCGGGACGGGCGCCCTGAACATTTCGTCGTTCGACGACGGCATGGTCGTCGAAACCGCCACCAGCACCACCGGCGCCGGCGGACTCGTGATCCAGTACGTCGGGGCGCCCGGGACGATCCCACTACCGGCGTTCGGCCCCGAGTCCGCCCGCGTGATCACGGCGCAGGGCAGTGTCATCGTCAACAGCGACGGCACCACCGCCCCCCACATCCCAGCCCGGACGACCGCACCCCGATGAACCGGGACACCCCGATGACCGACGTCAAACCTGTGCCACACGACGACCCCGCGGCGATCACCGACCATTTCCGGTCGGTGGACAGTGCACCCGTGGACTATGCCGTCGACCGGCCCGAGAGCGGCACCAACGGTTTCCTGATCACCTTCGCCGGGTTGTCCATCATCGTCATGTGCATCCGCACGTTCTTGGTGCATTCGGGTTTCGCCCACGTGCCCGGGGACCTGGTCATCCTGTCCGAGGACCGCGGCAAGGTCGTCTTCCCACTGCGACTGTTCCTCGTCATGTTCTTCCTGACCTACGCCATTCATGCCTATTCGAACATCTGGCGCAGGGTCTTCATCGGAGTGTCACTGCTGGGCAAGTACGCCCTGTTCTGTGTCGTCGTCGACACCCTTGCCTGGCTACTCCACGACGCCGGGATCATCTCGATCTCGGTGTTCGGCGCCCAGATGATCTCCGGCCTGATCGCGCTGGCCATCTTCCCGCACACCATCCTGAAGCAAGCCCAGCTCCCTCCCCAGGGCCCGCTGCCCCTCGACCCGCGTATACCCCCGCGCGCCTTCTTTACCCTGGCGGCGTGTTTGGCGCTGGCGATCGCCGGGGCAGCGATCGCGCTGACCGTCCTCTACGACCTCGTTGAAGTGTTGAAGAGCTGGGCGATCCTCGGTGGCCTCGGCGCCGGTGTCTTCCTGATGCAGCAACTGCTGGCCATTTCGACCGCGCTGTTGGGCGTGCGCGCGTTGAAGAAGTCCCGCCGGCATGAATTCGCCCCGCCCACCGCTGTTCTCGTCCCCGCCCACAACGAGGCCCACGACATCGGCGACACCATCGCCGCCGTCGACGAGGCCGCGCACACCTACCCGGGGCGCATCCACCTCTACGTCGTCGACAACGCCTCGACCGACGCCACCCACGAGGTCGCCGAACAGGTCATCGCCGAGTGCACCCACATTGCGGGCACCGTTCTCGACTGCCCGACGCCGGGCAAGGCCCACGCCCTGAACTTGGGGATCGCACACATCACCGAAGAGTTTGTCGCGCGCATCGACGCCGACACGGTGATCGGGCCGGGCTGCCTCGAGACCGCGATGCGGCACTTCGCCGACCCCAGAGTCGGCTGCGTCGGCGGCATCCCGATGCCCCGTGAGGAAAAGACCTGGATCGACAAATGCCGGCTGGTCGAGGTGTACATGCGGCACGGCTTCTTCCAGGTCTCCCTCGACGGCTACCAGGGTGTCATGGGCATCCCGGGCATGTTCGCCGTCTACCGCCGCAGCCAGGTCCTCGCGGTCGGCGGCATGGTCCAGGGCATGAACGGCGAAGACACCGACATCTGCATGCGACTGACCGCCGCCGGCTATCACAGCGTCGCCGACCCGAAAGCGTTGTACTACAGCGAAACCCCCGCCTCCTACGCGCACCTACGCGAACAACGCACCCGCTGGTTCCGCAGCATCTACCACCTCACCGCCCGCAACCGCGCGATCCTGCTGGACCGACAAACGATGATCGGCACCTTCGTGCTCCCATTCAACCTGGTCAACGCCGCCCGACGCGCCATGCTCGCACCCCTGCTCATGTTCGCCGCCATCGCCGGATTCGTCTTCCCCTCGACGTTCACCACGCTGCAATGGCAACCCATCGTCGCCACCATGCTCGGCATGTCCATGATCATGACCGTCGCCGTCTGCCTGATCTGGCGTCCCAGCTCGGTGAAGTACATTCCCGCCTACCTATGCTTCCGCCTGCTACGCAGCTACTTCACCCTCGCCTCCACCCTGAGCCTGCGCTACCCGCCGATGCACCCACGGATCCCCACCCGGATGCTGCGCTACAAGTCGGCGTGGCTCCGCCGACCGCATCCGGCCGCCGAGACCCCGGCCGGTGACCATCATGCGCAATGACCGCCTGGCCGAGACCGACATCGTGCGCCGCGACGGCCAGTTCGCAGGCAACATAGGTGGCCGTCGACTCGGTCCTGTTTCACCGAGCCCCGGCTAAATGGTGCACGGCGATCGATCGCATATTCCTATGTCTTCGAGTCGAATTGCGTCATGGTTTTCCGGTAGTCGACACGATGTGATGGGAGTCCCCATATCGAAGGAGACTTCTGTGAGTTCGAATCTGTCCGGCAAGACCCTGATCATGTCCGGCGGCAGTCGCGGGATCGGTCTAGGTATCGCGCTTCGCGCCGCCCGAGACGGGGCCAATGTCGCATTGCTGGCGAAGACTGCAGAACCCCATCCAAAGTTGGAGGGAACCGTTTTCACCGCCGCGCGTGAGATCGAGGCGGCGGGCGGCCAGGCCCTGCCGGTGGTGGGGGACGTCCGCAACGACGAGGACGTTGCCGTTGCGGTGGCCAAGGCCGTCGCCGAGTTCGGTGGCATCGACGTCTGTGTGAACAATGCGAGCGCCATCGACATCTCCCGTACCGAGGCGCTCGACATGAAGCGCTACGACTTGATGCAGGACATCAATGTGCGGGGGACCTTCTCCCTGTCTCGTGCCTGCATTCCGCATCTGCGTCGGGCGTCGAACCCGCACATTCTGACCCTCTCACCGCCGGTGAACCTGGCGCCGCATTGGCTGGGCAAGCACGTCGGTTACATGCTGTCCAAGTACGGGATGTCGCTCAGTGCACTCGGATTGGCCGAAGAACTTCGGGAGGACGGAATCGCGTCCAATGCGCTGTGGCCGCGGACCCTGATCGCGACTGCCGCCGTTCAGAACCTGCTCGGCGGGCAGAACCGGGCGGATCGTGGTCGAACGGTCGAGATCGTGGCCGATGCTGCCTACGAGATTCTGAACCGTCCTGCCCGGGAGTACACCGGTCACGCGGTGATCGACGAGGACGTCCTGCGGGAGGCCGGGGTCACCGATTTCGGACGCTACGCGGTGACCCCCGGCCTATCGGACCTCGAGGTCGACATCTTCCTGGACTGACCAGCCGGGTGCGCTACCTTGCCAGCATGGATGTGCGGCAGATGGAGTACTTTCTCGCGGTCGTGGACAACGGCGGCATCAACCGGGCTGCGGTAGCGCTCCACGTCGCGCAGCCGTCGCTGTCGCAGTCCATCCGCAAGCTCGAGAGCGAGCTGAAAACAGAGCTGTTCCACCGGGTCGGCCGCGGCCTGGTGCTCGCACCGGCAGGGGAGGCGTTGGTCGGACCGGCCCGTCAGGTCCTGCGGGACATGGAAGCCGCTCAGGCGGCAGTTCGCGAGGTTCGGGAGGTCAAGCGGGGCCGGATCGACATCGCCGCGCTGTCGGACATGTCGACCGACCCGCTCTCGGTGTGGGTCGCACGGTTTCGTGTCCGGTATCCCGACATGCGGCTACGGGTCGAGGAACGCGACGACGTCGCCGGCGTCCTGGAGTTGGTGCACTCCGGCGCCTGCGAACTCGGCGTCACCACACTGCCGCAGCCACAGCACGAGTTCTCCGGACGACGCCTGGTTACGCAGACCTTCGTGCTGGTCCTGCCGCCCGGGACGGAATCCGATCTGCCGGACACGGTCCCCCTCGAAATGTTGGAGGGCATCCCGCTGGTGATGGGTGAACGACGCACCGCCAGCCGCGACTACATCGAGCGGATGCTGCGCGACAGCGGCATCGAGCCATATGTGGCAGTGGAGGTCCCCCAGCGCGGTGCCGTGCTGCCGATGGTGGTCGCCGGCGCCGGCGCGGCGATTCTGCCGCTTCGGGTGGCCCTCGAGGCGCACCAGCGAGGCGCGGTGGTCAAGGAGGTCGTGCCGGCACTCGACCGAGAAATCGGGGCGGTCCACCGGCTGGGCCGGATCAGCGAGGCCGCGGCGGAATTCTTGACCTACTCCGAGGAGTTGGTCCAACAGTGGGAGCGCGCCGTCGGACGCCGTCGGGCGGGCGGTCACCCCTGGATCGAGGCGGCTGCACTGACCGTGGCCGCCATGGAACGCCGCAACCTCGAGGGCTTCCACGGCCAATCGCCGCTCCGGCGCGCACCCCTCGCGCAAGAGCACCCAGATAGATAGGCAATCGCAGTCAATATGGGCAGCTTCACGTCTTTGACCCTGCCGGTTGATCGACCTTAGATGTGATGTAGGCCATCGCCCCAGCGGATTGCGACCTGGCCGACACCCCACAGGAGGTCTTCGATGTCAGCCCACGTCCATTGCGCGATCAGCGGCGCCACCGCAACGATCACGCTCACCAATCCCGAACGCCGCAACGCACTGTCGATTCGAATGTTCGACGAGCTGGGCGCCACACTCCGCGAACTCGAAACCTCGACCACAGTTCGGGCAGTGGTGCTCACCGGGGCGGGTTCGTCGTTCTGCGTCGGCGCCGACCTCGCTGCGCCTGCCGAGAATCGTTCGCTGCGTGGCGATTCCATCGAGGGCGATACCGCGCGCCTGCGGGCAGCGACCCAGGTCGCGGAGCTGCTCTACCGGATGCCGCAACCGACCGTCGCCGCGATCGGCGGTGCCTGCGCGGGCGCGGGCCTGTCCCTGGCGGCCGCCACGGACTTCCGAATCGCCTCGGACACCGCGGTTTTCAACACCGCATTTCTGACCGCCGGACTCTCCGGTGATCTCGCCGGTATCTGGTTCCTCACCCAGGCCCTCGGCGGGGCGCGGGCCCGGGAGCTGTTCCTGACACCGGGCAAGTTCGATGCCGGTCGGGCCGCGGAACTGGGTCTCGTCAGTGCGGTTGTGCCGTCGGATGTGCTCGCCAAGACTGCCGCGGAACTGGCCGATGGACTGGCGGCCTCGGCGCCCCTCGCGATGCGCGCCATGAAGCAGAACCTGATCCAGGCCCAGGCCTGCTCCCTGGGCGACTATGTCACCGCCGAAGTCGACCGCATGGTCCGCTGCTTCCACACCGAGGACGCCACAGAGGCGGCGTCGGCGTTTCTGGGCAAACGCCGGCCGGTCTTTTCCGCCCGATGAGCCCAGTTAAGCGTGCACACCCCCTGGAGTTGACCTGATGACCGTCACGAATTCTCGACGCCGCACACTTGCGGGGACGTCGTTCACAGCGGGGCGGGCGTGGACCGTCACCCTGCTGCTGCTGGCTTTCATGCTCCTGAATTTCGCCGACAAGGCGGTACTCGGGTTCGCCGGTGTCCACATCATGACGGACCTCGGGCTCACCCCTCAGCAGTTCGGACTGCTGCAGAGCGCATTCTTCTGGTTGTTCGCGGCCGGCGCCATCGTCGTCGGTGCCCTGACCGCGAAAATCAATGTCCGCTGGCTCCTCGCGGCGGTGATGCTGGTGTGGATCCTGACGATGCTGCCGCTGCTCGGCCCGGTAAGTTTCACCGTGCTGCTGACCTGCCGGATCGTGCTCGGGTTCGCCGAAGGCCCGGCCTACGCGTTGGCCACCCACGTCGTGCACTCGTGGTTCCCGCCGGAGAAGCGGGCACTGCCCGCCGGCATCGTCACCGCGGGCGCCTCGATGGGTCCGCTGTTCGCGGCGCCGGTGCTGACCTGGGTGATCGTCACCTGGTCCTGGCATGCGGCGTTCGGGGTGCTCATCGCCGCCGGCGCGGTGTGGCTGGTCGCATGGGCCCTGCTCGGCAAGGACGCACCCGAACAGGAACTGCTGAGCGAAGAGTCCGCGGCGGAATCCGAGAAGGCTCTGCCGCCGCAGGCCCCGTACCGGGTCCTGCTGACCACCGGCACCGTCGCCGGCATCGGACTGCTGACCTTCTTCGCCTACTGGGCCACCACCCTCAAGATCGCCTGGCTGCCGCTCTACCTTTCCGACGGTCTCGGCTACGACACCATCACCGCCGGCCGGCTCATCACGATTCCGTATGCCGTCGCTGCCGTTGCCGCGATCAGTTCGGGCTTGTTGTCCAACTGGCTCACCGCGCGGGGCGTCTCGCGCCGGATCACTCGCGGCTACCTGACGGGTGGCCTCGTGGTGGCCGCGGGCCTGTCGATGTACTTCTTCACCACGATCGGCGCGGGCCCGGTGCAGATGGTCCTGATCACGCTGGCATTCTCGCTGAACTCGGCCGCCTACGCGGTTGCCTTCGTCGCAGTGGGCGATCTGGTCAACCCCAAGCAGCGGGGCACGATCCTCGGCGCCCTGGTGGCCTTCTACAGCATGGCCGGCGTCATCGCGCCGCTGGTGCTCGGCCACTTCGTCGGTCAGGCCGCCGACAAGGCCACCGGCTACGGGCAGGGATTCGCCATCACCGGCATCCTCATGGCCGCCGGCGGTCTGCTGGCGATGTTCCTGGTTCGCCCGGAACGCGACCTGATCAAAATCACTACACGAGTGGAGGTTTCCCAGTGAACAAGCCGCTGGACGGTGTGCGAGTGATCGACTTCGGCCAGTTCATCGCCGCCCCCGCCGCAACTCAGGTCCTGGCCGACCTCGGCGCCGAGGTGATCAAGGTCGAGGCCGTCGACGGCGAGGCGTGCCGGATCATCGGCATCTACGGCGAGGCCATCATCCGCACCTACAACCGCGACAAGAAGTGCATCGCTCTCGACCTCAAGGACCCTCGTGGTCTGCAGATCGCCCGAGAGTTGATCGCGACTGCGGATATCGTGGTGCAGAACCTGCGTCCGGGTGTGATGGACGGCCTCGGGCTCGGCGCGGACGCGGTGCGCGCCGCCCACCCGGAGATCGTCTACGCCACGGTCAGCGGATTCGGTCTGCACGGTCCGTCCAAGCAGCGCCCCGGCTTCGACATCGCCGCCCAGGCCGAGAGCGGCATCATGTGGGTCACCGGCGAGGCGGGCGGCGAACCGCAGCGCGTCGGATTCCCGGTCGTCGACGCGGCTGCCGCGCACGTGTTCGCGCAGGCCATCCTCGGTGCCTACATCCGCCGGCTCCGGTTCGGGATCGGTGACGAGGTGGAGGTGTCGCTGCTCGAGGTGGCAGTGCACCTGCAGGGCCCGAACTGGGGCGAGTACCTGCTCACCGGCACCGAGCCGCTGCGCAGCGGAAACGGCCAGCCGGCCGTCGCCCCTGCCGCCGACATCATGCCCACTCTCGACGGCGACATCGTCGTCTCGGCCTATTCCCCAGCTCATTTCGCCGCGCTCTGCCGCCTCATCGATCGTACGGACCTGCTCGACGACCCGCGATTTGCGGACAACCCGACCCGGGTAGCGAACCGGGCGGCGCTACTGGCGGAGCTACGTCCGGCCTTCGGCCGGATGACCCGCGACACGGCGCTGGAACGGCTCGCCCAGCACGGGGTGGTGGCCGGCAGGATCAGCAGCTACGGAGAGGTCCGCAAGAATCCCGACGTGGAGGCCTCGGGCCTGTTCATCGACGTCGCCGGCGCGGACGGCGCGCGGTACACCTCACTCAAGTCGCCGTGGCGCCTCGGCAGCATGGTCGAGCAGACCGGCCTGGGGGCACCGGACCTCGGGCAGCACACCGCGGAACTGCTCACCGAACTCGGATACACCACGCAGGACATCGCCGACCTCGACACCGATGCCGTGGTCCGCGCCGCCCGCTGACACCGCCACATCACTCGGGGGTTCGACAACCGTCGAATCCCAACTTCCACATACCATTTTCAGGAGAAAGACCATGATCAGGGACATCTACACCGAGGATCACGATGCGTTCCGTGAGACCGTCCGGCAGTTCATCGGCAAGGAGATCGTGCCGAACATTCCCGAGTGGGAGGCCGCCGGGATCGTCCCGCGCGAGCTGTTCACCAAGGCCGCCGAGATCGGCATCAACGGGTTGCAGATCCCCGAGGAGTACGGCGGCGGGGGAGTGGACAGCTTCCGATTCAACGCCGTCGTGCTCGAGGAAAACGGCTATGCGGCAGCGACACTGGGTGGCCTTCAGGTCCACCTGAGCACGGTCCTCCCGTATTTCCTGGAGTTCGCGAACGACGAGCAGAAGGCGCGCTGGTTCCCGGGCTTCGCCAGCGGTGAGCTGGTCAGCTCCATCGCGATGACGGAGCCGGGCACAGGATCGGATCTGGCCGGTATGGCCACCACCGCGGTGCGCGACGGGGACGACTTCATCCTCAACGGCGCCAAGACCTTCATCACCGGCGGCATCAACGCCGACCTGATCGTGGTCGTGGCCCGCACCTCGAAGGGCCACGAGAACCGGCGACAGGGGTTGTCCCTGCTCGTCGTGGAATCCGGGATGTCCGGTTTCACCCGGGGGCGCAACCTCGACAAGATGGGCCTCAAGGCGCAGGACACGGCGGAACTGCTGTTCGACAACGTTCGGGTGCCGGCGGTGAACCTGCTCGGTGTGGAGGGTGAGGCCTTCTCGATGCTCACTGCCAACCTGCCCCAGGAGCGGTTGACCATCGCGGTCACCGCACAAGCGGCAGCCGCCGCAGCACTGAGCATGGCCATCGACTACACGAAGGACCGCAAGGTCTTCGGTCAGCGGGTGGCGGATTTTCAGAACACCAAGTTCGTGCTCGCCGACTGCGCCACCGAACTCGAGGCCGGTCAGGCGCTGGTCGACCGCGCCATCGTCGCACTCGACGCCGGAACCCTCACCGACGCCGACGCAGCCAAAGCCAAGCTGTTCTGCACCGAGATGCAGTCCCGTGTCATCGATAAGTGCCTGCAACTGCACGGCGGCTACGGCTACATGCGGGAATATCCGATCTCGCGGCTCTACACCGACGCCCGCGTCTCCCGCATCTTCGGCGGCACCAGCGAGGTCATGCGAAGCGTGATCTCGAAGTCGTTGGACCTTTGAGACGAAGGAACACAATTATGCGTATCGAAGGCATCAACACGGTGGTCACGGGCGGAGCGTCCGGCCTCGGACGCGCGACGGCGCAACGGCTCCTCGAGGGCGGGGCGACGGTCACCCTGGTCGATCTTCCGACGTCCAACGGAGCCGAGGTGGCGACAGCTCTGGGAGGGGCGGCTTCGTTCGAGCCCGCCGACATCACCGATTCCGAGTCGCTCGTCGCCGCGATTGACGCGGCGGGTGAGCGCGGACCGATCCGGGCTGTCGTGCACTGTGCGGGCCGCGGCCGACCGATGAGGGTACTCGACCGGGACGGAGCAGCGGCCGATCTCGAGCCGTTCGAGACCGTGGTGCGGCTGAACGTGGTCGGCACGTTCAACGTGCTCCGACTGGCGGCCGCGCGGATGGCGACCAACGAGCCACTCGATGGCGATCGCGGCGTCTGCGTCCTGACGGCCTCGGTGGCGGCGTTCGAAGGCCAGATCGGTCAGGTCAACTATGCCAGCGCCAAGGCTGCGGTGGTCGGAATGACCCTGCCTGCGGCGCGCGACCTCGCGAGCGTGGGTATTCGGGTCTGCACCATCGCCCCCGGCACCTTCGACACACCACTGCTTGCCGGACTTCGTGACGACGTTCGTGCTTCGCTCGCCGCCACGGTGCCGCATCCTCGCCGGCTCGGTGACCCGGCCGAATACGGCGCCCTCGCCGCCCACATCATCGAAAACGGGATGCTCAACGGTGAGAGCATCCGCCTCGACGGTGCCATTCGGATGGCGCCCCGATGACCCCGGCCGCCGACACCGAACAGGTGGTCCTCACCGAACGGGTCGGCCGCGTCCTGACCGTCATCATCAACCGGCCCCGCGCCCGCAACGCGATCAATGTTGCTGTTGCCGAGCAGTTGTCCGCGGCGATGGACCTGCTGGACGGGGACAGCGGCCTGTCGGCTGCGGTGCTCACCGGTTCCGGTGACTGTTTCTGCGCGGGAATGGATCTCAAGGCGTTCCTGGGTGGGGAGCGGCCGGTGGTTGCCGGACGTGGGTTCGCCGGACTGGTCGAATCGCCGCCGGCGAAACCGCTGATCGCAGCGGTAGAGGGCCCGGCCCTGGCCGGCGGCTTCGAGATCGTCCTCGCGGCAGACCTGGTGGTGGCATCGACCGCGGCACGGTTCGGTCTCCCGGAGGTCACCCGCGGGCTGGTGGCTGCCGGTGGCGGCCTGTTTCGGCTGCCCCGCGCGCTGCCCCGGACAATCGCACTCGAAGTGGCGCTCACCGGCGGCGAGCTCTCGGCCGAGGCTGCGCACCGCTTCGGTCTGGTGAACCGCCTCGTCGCGCCCGGTGAGGCCCGTACTGCCGCGATCGGATTGGCCGAACAGATCGCGGCCAACGGGCCGCTCGCGGTGACCGCCAGCAAACGCGTCGTGGTGGAGTCACCGGGATGGCCGCAGCAGGAACTGTTCGCCCGTACCCGAGCCGTGGCAGAGCCGGTATTCGGCTCCAACGACGCACGGGAGGGAGCAGCGGCGTTCACACAGCGCCGGGCGCCACTGTGGTCCGGCACCTGAAAACACACCCGAAAACCTCTGTTGAACAAAGGAACACACTATGCGTGACGCTGTGATAGTCGAAGCCGTCCGGACACCGATCGGGCGCCGCAACGGCGCACTCGAAGCCGTTCATCCCGTCGACCTGTCGGCGACGGTGCTGCGGGCGCTCGTCGACCGAACGGGCATCGACGCGGGCCTGGTCGACGACGTGATGTGGGGCTGCGTCGGCCAAGTGGGGGAGCAGTCGGCGAACATCGCGCGCAACGCCGTGCTGGCCGCCGGGTGGCCGGAATCGGTCCCGGGCACCACCATCGACCGTCAGTGCGGCTCGAGCCAGCAGGCCCTGCACTTCGCGGTCGCCTCGGTGATCGCCGGCCACTGCGAGGTGGCGGTGGCCGGCGGGGTGGAGACGATGAGCCGCGTTCCGATGGGGTCGGCAAAACGAAACGGTCCCGGACTACCCTTCGGTCCCGCCGTGGCCCAACGCTATCCGGGCGTCGAATTCAACCAGGGCCGCGGCGCCGAGATCCTCGCCGACCGGTACGGACTGTCGCGGCGAACGTTGGACGAGTATAGCCTGCAGTCACACTCGCGGGCCGCCGCGGCAATCGACGGGGGCCGCTTCGTCAAGCAGATCACCCCGGTAACGCTGCCGGACGGAGCCGTGTTCTCCGTCGACGAGGGAGTCCGGCGGGGCGGCACCGTGGAATCCCTCGGTCAGCTCGAGGCCGCGTTCGCCGAAGACGGAGTGGTCACCGCGGGCAATGCGTCACAGATCTCGGACGGCGCCGCCGCACTGCTGATCATGACCAGCGAAAGAGCGGGCCAGCTAGGTCTTTCCCCGCTGGCGCGGGTGCACGCGGCTACGGCCGTCGGCGGCGACCCCGTCACCATGCTGGCGGGACCGATCCCCGCGACCGCGAAGATACTGCGCATGGCGGGCCTGCGCCTGGACGACATCAGCGCCTTCGAGGTCAACGAGGCCTTCGCCAGCGTCGTCGGAGCATGGCTCGCCGAGACCGGGGCGCCGCCAGAATTGGTGAACCCCAACGGCGGAGCGATCGCCCTCGGCCACCCACTGGGCGGATCCGGTGCCCGACTCGCCACCACCTTGCTGCACCACATGCAGGACGAAGGCCTGCGATACGGGCTGCAGACCATGTGCGAAGCCGGGGGAATGGCGAACGCCACCATCTTCGAAAGGCTCTGACCACCACCCCGACACGCAGGGCCACGGCCGCCCACGACGGCCACCACCCGTTCCGGGCTCGAATCCACGGCACCACCAGGGCGACCTCGACCCCCGGTCGAAATCGATCACAACCGAACAGGAGCAGCGATGAGTCACGTACAGGACCGGATCATTGGCGACGGCGAGCGCACTGGCGACCGAGCAACCCATGACGTCTTCAACCAACCCGAGGCCTTCGGCGGTTACGACCTGTTCTCCCGTGATCGGGCGCTGCAGGCGGCGGTCGAGCGGGAAGGTGCGCAATGGGCGGCGCAGCGCCTCGGACGTTTCGCCCGAGAACTAGCGGATCCCGAGATCATCCGGCACGGGTACCTCGCCAATCGGTATGTCCCTGAACTCGCGACCCACGACAACTACGGGCACCGGATCAACGAGGTGCACCTGCATCCGTCCTGGCACGAACTCATGCGCCTGGGCCGTCGGCACCAGGTACATTCACTTCCCTGGACGGAGCCGCAGGCGGGCAGTCATGTCGCGCGGGCGGCCATGAGTGTGCTGATGGCGCAGATCGAGAGCGGCACACTGTGCCCCCTGCACATGACCTACGCCGGCGTGCCCGTGCTGCGCAACGTCCCCGAACTCAGCGCACAGTGGGAACCGCTGCTGACCGCGAGCGGTTACGACCCCCGCTACCGGCCGGGCTCCGAGAAATCGGCCGCGCTGATCGGCATGGCCATGACGGAGAAACAGGGGGGCTCCGACCTGCGCGCCAACACAACCAGGGCCCGGGCGACCGCAGAACCCGGTGTCTACGAACTGACCGGTCACAAGTGGTTCTTCTCGGCACCCATGGTCGACTGCTTTCTCACCGTCGCGCAGGCCGACGATACGCCCGGACGTATCTCGTGCTTCCTTGTCCCCTTTTGGTTGCCGGACGGCACGCGCAACAGCTTCTCCATCATGCGCCTGAAGGACAAGTTGGGGAACCGCTCCAACCCGTCGAGCGAGATCGAATACAACGGCACCCTGGCCTGGCGCGTCGGCGACGAAGGCCGCGGCGTCCGCACCATCATCGACATGGTGAACCTGACACGGCTTGGTTGCGCCGCCATTTCGACGGGCATCATCCGCCAGACATTGTTCCGTGCCTTGCACCACACCCAGCAACGTGCCGCGTTCGGGACCCGACTGGTCGACCAGCCGCTGATGCGCAACGTCCTGGCAGACCTGGCAGTGGAGTCCGAGGCGGCCACGGCACTGACGATGCGGCTGGCCGGCAGCGTCGACCGCGCCGACAGCGACGAGGACGAAAAGCGTTTCGCGCGGGTCGTCACGGCCATCACCAAGTACTGGCTGGCCAAGCGGGCATCTGCGAATGCGTTCGAGTCCCTCGAATGTCACGGCGGCTTCGGCTACATCGAAGACTCCATGATGCCGCGTTTCTATCGCGAAGCACCGGTGCAGAGCCTCTGGGAGGGCAGCGGCAACGTCATCTGTCTGGACGTCCTGCGAGCGCTCGACCATGACCCCGACGCATTCGAACCCGTCTTCGCGGAAATCGAGAAGGCCAAAGGCCTTGATCGCCATCTGGACCGGACGACGCAGTGGCTGCGCCGGGCGACGTCGGATCGCGCCACCATCGAACCGATGGCCCGTCGTGTGGTGGAGAAGTTTGCGCTGGCACTGCAGGCATCCCTGCTGCTGCGTAACAGCCCGGACTATGTTGCGCAGACCTTCTGCTCCTCACGCCTGGGTGGGGACTGGGGATTCGCGTTCGGCACGCTTGATCCTCGGGAGGATTTCGGTCGGATCATCGAGCGTTCGTGGGGTGAATGACTGCGGCACCGAACCGGACCAGGTGTGCGCCGACGCGTAAGCGCCGGTCACGTGCGCCGAACGCACCGCGCCCTTCCTTATGATCGGTGATGTGGCGTTATGGGAGGGCGCTGTGCGGCTTGACCTGTGGATATAGGCAGAACCGTATGGTCCGGCCGCGTATTGCCGGTTGATCCGGCACCGGGACTTGGATGTGATGTGAGTACCGCTCCAGTGGCCGCCATCACACAACCCGGGCCTCCACTGCCTGAGCGCTCACACTTCCGAAGGAAATTGATGGTGACGACAGAAACCCGTCCCGGCGACACCGGACACCGGCCGCCGCGCCAGGCAAGCCGGCGTGCGTGGGGAATCGTTGTGTTGCTGTTCCTGTTTTTTACGCTGAACTTTGCTGACAAAGCGGCGATCGGCTTGGGAAGTCAGCAGATCCGTGCAGATCTCGGGCTCACCGCGGGTCAGTACGGGCTACTCAGCAGTGCCTTCTTCTGGCTGTTCGCGGTCGGTGCGGTCGCCCTCACCGCGGTGCTCCGCAAGATCTCGTATACCTGGGGTGCCGGCCTGCTGATGATCACCTGGATCGTCAGCATGCTGCCCCTGACCGTCCAGACGTCATTCGGTGTGCTCCTCGCGTGCCGAATTGCGTTGGGCTTCTTCGAAGGTCCCGCACATGCGCTGTGCCAGTCGATTGTCGCCGACCGTTTCTCTCCCGAGAGGAGGGCGACGGCCGGGGCGGTGGTCAATGCCGGGTCGTCGGTGGGGCCGCTGATCGCCGCTCCTGTGCTGACCTGGGTGATCCTGACCTGGTCGTGGCACGCCGCCTTCATGGTCCTCGTCGGCGTGGGAGTGCTGTGGGTGATCGGGTGGTTCTGGTACACCGAAAAGCTGCCGTTCAAGCGAACCGAGGCTGCGGTCGAGGGCGTCGCGAAGATCGAAGACCCCAACGGCACGATCGTGGTTCCCTTCCGCCGCCTGCTGACGTTGCAGAGTTTCTGGGGGCTGGTCCTCCTCTCCTTCGCCGGTTACCTCATCTCCTCGCTCAAGGTGGCGTGGCTGCCCGCGTACATGAACGAGGGGCTCGGGTACTCGGCGAGCACCGTCGGCATGCTGGTGACGCTGCCGTACATCGTCGCGGTCGCGGTCCTGCTCTCGGCGGGACTGCTGTCCGGCCGGCTGCTCCGCAAGGGCTACAGCTCACGGGTCGCGCGCGGCTACCTCACCGGTGCCTATCTGCTGGTCGGAGGCGTCTCGATGGTGATCTTCACCCAACTCGCGGCCGGTCCGGTGCAATTGGTTTTCGTGATTGCCGCGTTTGCGGTCAACAGCGTCGCGTTCTCCGTCGCCTTCGCCGGAGCGTCCGACTTCCTGCCGGCCCGGCAGCGGGTGGCGTTCTTCGGCTGCATCATCGCCGCCTACAGCGTCGCGGGCATCGTTGCCCCGTACGCCCTCGGACTGATCGTCGAACATGCATCCAACGCCGCGCAGGGCTACTCGGCCGGTTTCATGCTCGTCGGCATCACGGTGTGCGTGCTCGGTGTCGTCGGCGGCATGATGCTCAACCCGGAGAAGGCCAAGGCCAGGCTCGAGAAGCTGACCGTCGAATACGCGGCGCGAGAGGCGCGGTGACTACCATGAATGGACCCCTGACCGGCATCCGGGTACTCGACCTCGGTCAATACATCGCCGGCCCCAGCGCTTGCCAGACCCTCGCAGATCTCGGCGCGGACGTCCTGAAAGTCGAGAGCGTGCGCGGCGACCAGGCGCGCGGCATCGGTACGTTCGGTCAAGCGATGGTGCAGGCCTACAACCGGGACAAACGCAGCATCGCCCTCGATCTGAGGCAAGTGGACGCCCGGGTGATTCTCCACAAGTTACTGGCCGAAGCCGATGTGCTGGTGCAGAACTTCCGCAACGGCTCCGCTGAACGCCTGGGAATCGGCCCAGACGAACTGAGGCGGCGCTACCCCCGACTCGTGCACGGGAGCGTGACCGGATTCGGGGTCAACGGTCCCTCCAGCGACCGTCCGGGACTCGACATCGCAGCACAGGCAGAGTTCGGGCTCATGCACGTCACCGGGGAAGCGGACGGTGACCCGCAACGGCTGGGGCTCCCCGCCGCCGACGTCACCGCGGCCAACGCACTCGCCACCGGCATCCTCGCCGCGCTGTATCAACGAACCTCGACCGGTCGAGGCGCGCACATCCAGACCTCGCTGATGGAGGCGACACTGGCGATGCAGGCGGCGAACTGGGGGGAATACACGATCACGGGGCAGGCACCGCGGCGCAAGGGCAACGGCCAGGCGCACGCCGCACCGGCCGCGGATGTCGTCACCCTGACGGATGGAAAGATCGTGCTCTCGGCCTACACGGACGAGAAGTGGTCTGCGCTGTGTCATCTCATCGATCGCCCGGACATGATCGACGATCCGCGGTTCGTCGACAACCCGGCGCGCGTCGCGCACCGGCGCGAACTGTTGGCGACCCTCTCCGAGGCGTTCGGCGCGATGACGCGCGATCAAGCCGTCGAGCGGTTGCTGTCCGCCCAGATCGTTTGCGGCGCAATCCGATCCTTCGACGACATCGCCGAGGACAAGGACGTGATCGCGTCCGGGGTCCTCGTCGACGTCGCCGGGGCTGACGGCTCGTCGTTCACCAGTCCCGGGCTGGCTTTCACCCTCGACGGCCGTCGCCGCGCCACCTCGGTCGCCGCCCCGGCCACCGGCCAGCACACCGCGGCCGTTCTGCACGAACTCGGTTACACGGACGAAGAAGTAGCCGGACTCCTCGGCCGCGGCGTCGTCGGCGACTGCGCACCCCACTGACACTATTTCGAAAGGTTCCCCTCATGATCGACCCTGAGGTCCTCGACTACGACTTCCCCACCTACCTGAAGGCAATTGCCGACTTCACCGAAAACGACCTCGTTCCGGCCGAGAACGAGATGGTCGATGCGGGTGAGGTTCCCGCCCGCATCCTCGACCGGATGGCGGCACTCGGCCTGTTCGGCATCTCCATCCCCCGTGCCTACGGCGGCCTCGAATGGACCATGGAACAGCAGGTACAGCTGACCTTCGAATTCACCCGTGCGTCGTGCGTGTACCGCTCCCGCTTCTCGACGGTGATCGGCCTGTGCTCGCAGGCCATCCTCGATCACGGAACCGAGGAACAGCGCCGACGGATGCTTCCCGCCATGGCCGCAGGCGAGTTGGTCACGGCATTCGCTCTCACCGAGGAAGCGGCCGGCTCCGATGCAGCCCACCTGCGCACCACCGCCGTGCGCAAGGGTGATGTGTACGTTCTGAACGGCAGCAAGCGCTACATCACGAACGCCGCCTGGGCGGATGCGTTCATCGTCTTCGCCCGCACCGACGAAGCCGAACCCGGCGCCGCGGGAGTGTCAGCCCTCATCGTGGACGCCGACTCTCCCGGCGTGCGGACGGTCCTGCCCGCGATCATGAACGGGCATGCCGAGGCGCCGGTCGGCGAGATCTACTTCGACAGTGTGGAGGTGCCCGCGGCGAACCTTCTCGGGGGCACCGAAGGCGCGGGGCTGACGATGGCACTGCGCGGCATCAATCACGCGCGTCTGCATGTCGCCGCGACTTGTGTCGGTCAGGCCACTCGAATGCTGGAAGAGACGACCTCACATGTCAACGGCCGCAAACAGTTCGGTGCTCCGTTGGCGGATCTCGGCGCGGTTCAGGCGGCACTCGGAGCCAGCTTCGCCGAACTCGAGGCCGGACGTGCGCTGACAGTCGAATGTGCGCGGGCCTTCGACGACGGTGTCATCCCACGCCACCGCATTGCTTCCGCAAAGTTGTACAGCTCCGAGATGGCGAGCCGGGTCGCCGACCGTTGCGTTCAGCTACTGGGAGGTGAGGGCATCGTCGGCCCGCATCCCGTCCCACGGATGTGGCGAGACGTTCGTGCGCTGCGCATCTACGAGGGATCCTCGCCGATCCACGAGCGGAACCTCGCCAAGGCCATGATCACACAGGTCGGCGTCGACGGAACACTGCCCGACTCCTACCGCGTCTGATCCCGGCAGTTGGTGGCAACAGTTGCCGCGGCAGCCCCCGACGGCCGTTCCTCACGGTGTCGGCGCCGCACGGATCCCGCCTGAGGCGAGAGGGAAGATGGACTCATGGACTTGCGACAGCTCGAGTACTTCCTAGCCATCGTCGAGCACGGAGGAGTCAACCGAGCGGCCCTGCATCTCCACGTCGCACAGGCGACCCTGTCACAGGGCATCCGTCAGCTCGAACGCGAACTGAAGCTGTCCTTGTTCCACCGGACCGGACGAAATCTCGTCCTCAACCCGGCAGGCCAACTGCTGGTCGAGCCCGCTCGCAGAGTGCTCGGCGACATCGTCGCTGCGGAAGACATCATGCGGGGGGCCCGTGAAATGCAGGTCGGGTCCATCACGATCGGAACGATGCCGGAGATGTCCAGCGAGGCCGTCGCCGCATGGAGCGCGTCGTTCACCCGTCTGTACCCCGACATACGAATCGACCTGTCGGAGTTTCCCTCCGCCCGGGAACTGTGTGACGAGGTACTGGCCGGACACTGCGAGCTCGGATTCACGACCTTCCCGGTTCCGATGGACAACCTCGAGCGGGTGGAACTGGGGGTCCAGCGGTTGCTGCTCGTGATGCCGCCGGGCACCCCCACCGACACAACCGGGCCGTTCGAGTTGACTCGACTCCGTGACGTTCCGCTGGCGGTGAGCAATTCGGCTCGCCGCGAGAACGACATCGTCACCTCGATACTGCGGCGGGAATCGGTGGTTCCCTTGATCAGAGCCCAGGTGCCGAACCGGCACGCGCAGATGACCCTGGTCCTCAATGGCGCCGCCAGCGCCTTTCTTCCCCTGAGGATGGCGACCGCTGCGCACCGACTCGGTGCCGTCGTCGTCGAAACCAGCCCCGGTATCCGGACCCCGTTCGGGATCGTGCACCGCCCCGGAGCCCTGAACCCGGCGGCGCGCAGCTTCGTCGTACAGAGTCACGCGGATCTGGCCCGGCGTAACGCACGGATCACCGAACTTCAAGCCGCCGGGGCGGCGCTACTCGACGCTGCCCTGACGGCGGACGACGAATTGGACTCGAGAAAACACACCATGCCGAAAGGGCCCGTCGATTGATGCCGAATTGGACACCGTTCCGCTCCGGGGAGGACCCCGACCCGCGCTTCACACTCGCGAACGAACGTACCTACCTGGCCTGGATTCGGACAGCCACGGCACTCGTCGCCTCCGGTCTCGGACTGGAGGCCTTCGCCGGCGATCTGCTTGCTCCCGCGATCCGTGTCGCGATGGCCGCTCTGCTCCTCGTGGCCGGCGGCGTGATCGCCATCGCCGCATTCGCGCATTGGATCAGCGCCGAGCGAGCATTGCGTGCGGGTCGTACCCTGCCGGTACCGGTGATGGCACCGGTTGTCGCCGGGGTGCTCGTCATCTGCGCCGTCGTCTTGATTGCCGAAGTGGTGAACTCCTGATGAGCGTGCCTCACTCGATTGACGCGGGGCTCCAGCCCGAACGCACCTCGCTGTCCTTCGTACGAACCTGTCTGTCGATACTCGGGCTGGTCGTGGCCTGCCTACGTTGGCTTCCGCCCAGCAATCCCACGGCGCTGGTCGGTCCGGCGATCGCCGGCACACTCGTCGCCGGCGCCGCGGTGAACGAGCACCGTTCACGGCCCCGCCGAATGACGCGGTTTGCCGCAGAGTCCGCAACGCCGGCCATCGTCACCGGAGGGTTCCTGGTGGTGAGTGTCGCACTGCTGAGCCTCAGCGGACTGTGGTTTCTGGTGCACTGAGGCCTGGCACGCCTGCCGGGGCGAAGACCTCGCCACCGGTCGGTCCGAGCACATCCATCCTGACGCGCACCGATAATGGCGAGAGTGCACAGCACCGCTGACCACGGATATCAGAATTCGCTCTGCTTCATCCAGGGAGCTGAGGAAACGTGCACTCGGGTTCCTGGACCGCCGTACCTGGACGTCCGTTCTCGCGCAGAACCGGACGCAGGAACGGACCTGAGCGTGCACGCGGCAGTGACAGTGTCTAGCTGACCGCCGCCGCACGCCAATCTGACCGAACATTCACGAGCATGCGGTATTGCTCCCTGACCGATGCACGTTGAGTCGACGACGGGCCAGCGCAGCGCCCAACGTCATTACACCCTCGAAGGTGTTCGGGTCCGTTCCGAGGAGGGAGGTGATGCGGCGCAGCCGGTTGTTGACCGTGTTGGGATGCACTCGGAGGGCTCTGGCGGTGCTCATCCGGTCCATGTCGCGGCGTAGATAGCATTCCAGTAGCTCGAGGAGTTCAGGGAAAGGCTCAAGTGGTACGAGGAGCAGATCGAGGAGCTGACTTCCCTCGCCGGGCCTCGAAAGCTGATACTCGAGTGCGACGTCAGCGAGCCTGCACACCTGTGGGGGGCGATGCCGACTTCCGGCCAAGGTCAGGACCTCGGTGGCCAGCTGTCCGGATCGGGAAACTTCGTCGAGCGGAACGTTGTCGATAAAGCCGGCTCGGACCTGCGCTCCCGCAGAAGACTGAATCCGGACCACCAAGTCGCGGACGACGTCGTAGGGTGGCGGCGAGCTCGCTTCGGCGGCCGCCGCCACGAGGAGGTGACCGCCGCTCGGGCCGAGTGTCGTCAAGACCGGTGGGGTTCGGTGAAAGTCCGCGATTCTGAGAATGTGTCGAAGCTTTCGTCGACCGGCCACTGTTCTACCAGTCGGGTCCTCGACCAGTTCGTCCGGCAACGGCTCGATCGCGAGAGCGACAACATGGTACGAAGAAGCCAGCTCGATCCTGAAGCGGTCGGCGTAAGACTGGGCGTCCTGACCGTCCAATAGCATGCGCGCGACGAGATGGTTCGCGCTGCTCACTTCACTGTCGATGACGGCACGCTCACGTTGGTACGATTCGACAACGGTCTCGATATAGATCCCGAGAAGTGAAAAAAGTGCAGCGCCAATGTATTCGATCTCAATGATCTCATCCGGATTCGCGATACTCGAGACTTCTTGCCAGATCCGCTCGAAGCCGTGCTGCCAATTACCTATGACGAGTGGCAGTGGAACCGCCTCATCGGCGCGCTGCGCGGCGATCTCCCGCGCCGACCGCAGGTCGTCGGCCGACGGAGAGCGATTCACACGTATCGAGCGGAGAATGACCGACAGGCTTCTGCGAGTGATCGCAGGCAACTCGCTCTGCCTGATCGCCGGCGGCAGCGACTGCAACGCGCCATGTCTGTCCATCGTGGACTCCTTGACGAGTATCGCAACCCGGGTCTGTAGCTGATCGAGAATTCTGCCCACCGCAGAGGGCGGCTGCGTTGCTGGCACCAACTCGCTCATCAAGTCTCCGTCATGTTGTGCTCGAGCACACCGTCAGCGCGCTATGGCTGTGCTCAGCAGCTATTGCAGTGGTAATTCGCACATCATAGTGTCTAGTCATGCCAACCCTGTGACTGAAGCCACATCCGGCCCTTTCATTGGTGAAGACGTCGACTTATGCGTCGATCGCAGGGTTGGCGCTACGAAGCCCCCTCACACAAAGTGAACTCTCGTGCCGTGGTCAGCCCTCGAATCCCACATTAGGAAGCCCTGAATGCACCCTCCTGAGCAGCAAGAAAATTCCGGATCTGCAGTCGCGGTGCGAGCCGGTGAAGGCAACCGCCCCAATCAGACCACCATGGGGGCCTCGTTCGGCGCGGGGGGGCGACGGGCGTGGATGATCACCGCCTTGCTGATGGCATTGATGATGATCAACTTCGCCGACAAGGCTGTCTTGGGGCTCGCTGCAACGAACATTCGCGCGGAATTCGGGATCTCTGCGGAGCAGTACGGCACCATCGCCAGTGCCTTCTTCCTCCTCTTCAGCATCTCGGCCCTCGTCGTGGGTCACCTTGCCGACCGTTTCAGCACTCGAAAAGTACTCTTCGCGCTGTCCTTGGTGTGGTCGTTGTCGATGCTGCCGGTGATCGGATCTGCCGGATTCGTGGTTATCCTCGCCTCGCGGATCGTGCTGGGCGCCGCGGAAGGTCCTGCCTTCGGCGTCGCGCAACACGCCTTGCACAAATGGTTCGTGGACACCGAGCGCGGTGTCCCGACGGCACTACTCACCATTGCGACATCGGTCGGGATCATCCTCGCTGCACCTGGTCTTTCGTGGATGATAATTCATCACGGGTGGCGGTCCGCCTTCATCCTCATGACTGTGCTTGGCCTCGTGTGGAGTGCACTGTGGTTTCTGATTGGGCGGGATGGACCGGTCGGCGATCGGAAGGATGGCAGAGGCCAGCACGCTATTCGGGAAATCGATGGGGTCCACGTGCCCCTCTGGCGAATCCTTGTGTCGCGGACATGGCTTGGGTGCGCGCTCAGTTCGTTTGCTGCCTACTGGTCTGTAGCACTGCTGATCTCCTGGCTCCCACCTTTTCTCACTGATGGCCTCGGATACAGCAAGGCCACGACCGGAACTCTCACAACCCTGCCCTGGATCGTATCCAGCACAATCCTGTTGATTCAAGGTCTCGTTACGCAGCGCCTGATGCGCAAGGGCGTCTCGAGCAGATGGGCTCGAGGTGTCTTGGGCGGAGCAGTAGTAGTCGCCTCGGGGGTGTGCACGCTTGCATTTGTCCACACACCTGACGGTGCTTTCAAGATCGTACTCATTGCCCTCGGCCTCGGCCTGTCCGGAGCAATCTTCGCCGGCGCCACGACGGTCTGTGGCGAGATAGCGCCTGTGGGTCAGCGTGGGGCAGTTCTCGGCGCCTTCGTGGCCGTCTATTCCCTTGCCGGGGTTATCGCTCCGTACGTCGCGGGCATCTTCGTTGGGCAAGCGGGCAGTGTTCCGCTCTCCGGCTACAACACCGTTTTCACCATCACGGGCTTCCTTGTTGTCACCGGCGGGGTACTCGCGATGGTGTTGATTCACCCCGAACGTGATGTTCTCGGGCTGGTGGCAGCGGGAACTCGAACTCGCTGACCACGCACGCCATTGCGCATCCCTTTTCACACATCACCGAACAGAGAGCAACGATGTCGAACAATCCGAAACCTGCTACCGCATTCACCCGATCTGCGAACAAGGCACTTCTCGACCACCTGCCGTTCGACGATCGCAGTGCCTACGATGATGCGCGCCGGGGGTTCATTGCCACCTTGGACCCGATGGTGATCAAGGACGAGAACGGCCGCGTCGTCTGGGACCTCGAACGCTTCCGCTTTCTCGAAACGGAGGCGCCGGAGACGGTCAATCCCAGCCTGTGGAGGATTTCCCAACTACATCTGGAACACGGTCTTTTCCGAGTTGCCGACCGGATCCACCAGGTTCGCGGGTTCGATATCTCGAATATGACCATTGTCGAGGGTCGGACGGGGTACATCGTGATCGATCCTCTGACCTCCACCGAGTGCGCACGGGAGGCGATGCGATTGGTGCGCGAAAACTTGGGGGACAAAGAAGTTCGCGCTGTGATCTACACCCACAGTCACGCCGATCATTTCGGTGGCGTCAAGGGGATCGTGTCGGAAGAGGATGTTCGCAGCGGCGCCGTTCGGGTCGTGGCTCCGTACGGATTCATGGAGCACACGGTCAGCGAGAACGTCTACGCGGGAAACGCAATGTATCGGCGTGCTCAGTACATGTACGGCCAGAATCTCCCTGTCGGGTCGGCCGGAATGATCTCGACTGGGCTCGGAATCGCCCTGTCAGAAGGACAGATCACCCTACTCGAGCCGACCGACCTCATCACCGAGAGCAGCCAGGAACTGGTGCTCGACGGAGTGCGGATCGAATTCCAGTACACCCCGGATTCTGAAGCACCCGCAGAGATGCACTTTCACATCCCCGAGATGCGGGCATTGTGCATGGCCGAGAACGTTTCCCACCATATGCACAATCTCTATACACCTCGTGGTGCCCAGATCCGCGACGCCGCTGCCTGGAGCGGCTACATCGACGAGGCCTTGCGGAGATATGGAGACAAGTCCGACGTCTTGTTCATCAGTCATCAGTGGCCGGTCTGGGGACAAACGGCGATCCGGGGGTTCTTGACCCAGCAGCGTGATCTCTACCGGTACATCCACGACGAAACCCTGCGTCTGGCTGCGCACGGTTACACAATGACTGAGATAGCGGAAATAGTCGAGCTGCCAGAAGGGCTGGCGACCTGCTGGTCCGCTCGTGGGTACTACGGGTCCCTGAACCACAACGTCAAGGCGGTGTATCAGCGGTATCTCGGCTGGTTCGACGCGAATCCAGCGAATCTGCATCCCCATCCGCCTGTCGAGTCCAGCACACGGTACGTGGAGTTCATGGGCGGCGCAGACGCGGTGCTCCAGAAGGCGAAACTCTCCTTCGACGAGGGCGACTATCGGTGGGTTGCGCAGGTCGTCAACCACGTCGTATTCGCCGAGCCGGACAACGAGTTGGCTCGCCAGCTGCAGGCCGATGCCCTCGAGCAGCTCGGATACCAGGCCGAATCCGCGCCATGGCGGAACTTTTACCTTACCGGTGCCCAGGATCTGCGGAACGGGGTTCATACCGATGATCAATCCCTGACCACATCGGACGTTCTGGCCGCGATGACCACGGACATGCTCCTCGATTATCTGGCGATCCGGCTGAACGGTCCGAAGGCCGGCACGCGGAAGTTCGCCGTACATCTGCACGTGATCGACACCGGCGAGGACCGCCTTGTCGAGGTGACCAATGGGGTTCTCATCTGCTCGCCCGTGATCGACGGCACGACGGCTGACGTGTCCGTCGATTTGACGAGCGCAGCATTGGCAGAACTCGTCTTGGGTGCAATCACCATCGAAGACGCGACGGTCGCCGGGAAGATCGACGTTTCAGGACGCGCGGAACTCCTGCACGACCTCTTCTCACTCCTCGACAGCTTCAGCCGATCGTTCAACATCGTCACTCCGTGACCACGCGACCTCGGTCGAACCGTCCTACCGCACTGAGCATCCAGGGCACCTACCCAGACACCATACAGATTTAGGGAGTAACCATGAAGACGAAAGCCGCAGTCCTGCGCGGGGTGAACGAGGACTGGAAGATCGAGACGGTCGATCTGGCAGATCCTGCACCCGGTGAAGTACAGGTTCGCTTGGCTGCCTCCGGTATGTGCCATTCCGACCACCACCTGCGCACCGGCGCCAGTCCCGCACCCCTTCCGATCATTGGCGGCCACGAGGGCGCCGGAGTGGTCACCAAGGTCGGTGCCGGAGTGACCACAGTCACCGAAGGCGACCACGTCGTGACTGCGTTCATCCCCGCCTGTGGATCCTGTGGCCCCTGCTCACGCGGTCTGCAGAACCTGTGCGACGAGGGAGCCCGATTGCTCACCGGGAAGGCGATTTCCGACGATGGATATCGAGTGACTGCAAATGGAGAACCACTGATCCAAATGTGTCTACTCGGAACCTTCTCGCCGTACATCACTGTCAACCACGCGTCGGTAGTCAAGATCGACGAGGACATTCCCCTCGACGTGGCAGCCCTTCTCGGCTGCGGAATTGCGACCGGATGGGGTTCTGCCACAGCTATCGGTGGCACCTCCGTCGGCGACACCGTGGTGGTCGTCGGCTGCGGAGGAGTGGGCATCAATTCCGTGCAAGGTGCGGCTGCTGCCGGCGCTCGCTTCGTTGTGGCCGTCGATCCGGTGGAATTCAAACGGGACAAGGCCCTGGAACTCGGCGCGACCCATGCCTACGCATCCATGGAGGACGCGCTCGAACCACTTCGCGAGCTTACCTGGGGACTCATGGCCGATGTGACAGTTGTGGCAGTCGGTGATATCGAAGGCGACATGATCCAACCCGCGTTGAACCTGACCGCCAAGGCAGGCCAGGTCGTCGTGACCGGGATGGGCGACGCGCAAAAGAGCGAGGTCACCTTGAGCCTGTTCGAACTGACACTTCTCCAGAAGCGTCTGCAGGGAGCGATCTTCGGTGGCATCGGACCACGCACTCAGATTCCGGCTTTGCTCAGACACTATCGAAGCGGTGCGCTCAAGCTCAACGAGTTGGTCACCCAGACGTACCGACTGGAAGACATCAACCAAGGGTACGACGACATGTTGGCCGGTAGGAACCTGCGAGGCCTCATCAAGTACACAGACGCCGACTACTGACCGACGCTCCACCAGAGGGAACGAGAGAACCGATGGCACAGAACCACTTCACCGAACTGTATATCAACGGACGCTGGGTGCCCTCCCACGGCACCTCAGTGATCAACGTCGTGAATCCAGCTACCGAGGGCATCATCGCCTCGGTCCCGCACGGCACCGCATCCGATGTGCACGACGCTGTCACCGCCGCACGTGCGGCCTTCGAATCGTGGTGGCAAACACCGGCCGATGAGCGCGCCAAGTACTTGCGAGCCATCGGGCAGACAATGGCCGCACGCACGGACGAACTCGTCCAGCTGATCTCGGACGAGATGGGAACACCACGCGCGTTCGCCGCCGAATTGCAAGTGCCGTTGCCTATCAACAGCTTCCTCCAAGCAGCTGACATCGCCGAGAGCTATGAGTTCGAGCGCCGCGAAGGCCCTTCTCTGATCGTCCGCGAGCCGATCGGGGTGGTCGCAGCGATCACCCCGTGGAACTACCCTCTGCACCAGGTCGCTGCCAAGGCAGCCTTCGCCCTGGCGGCGGGGAATACCATCATCGTCAAACCCAGTGAGGTAGCGCCCCTCAACGCCTGGATTCTCGCAGAGATCATCGACTCCATCGGTCTTCCCGATGGTGTGTTCAATCTCGTCAGCGGAACCGGTCCGGTGGTCGGCGAAACACTTGTGACCCACCCCGAGGTGGACATGATCTCGTTCACCGGTTCCACCAGTGCCGGCAGACGGGTAGGGGCGCTGGCCGCAAACACGGTCAAACGCGTGGCTCTCGAGCTCGGTGGCAAAAGCCCCAACATCATGCTCTCTGATGCCGATCCCGAGGACGTCGTGCCCCACGCGGTGCAATGGGCATTCTTGAACTCCGGTCAGACCTGCTCGGCGTTGACCAGACTTCTGGTGCCGCGCGACAGGCTGGCCGAGGTAGAAGGTTTGGCGAAGCAGGTAGCAGAATCGCTGGTGGTCGGAGCACCGGACACACCGGAAACCAACCTGGGACCACTGGTGTCGAAAACACAGTGGGATCGAGTTCGCAAGTACATCAGCCAGGGGATTGCGCAGGGTGCCACCCTGGTGACCGGTGGAACCGACCCCATTGACGGGCTCGAGGTCGGCTACTACGTCCGCCCGACCGTCTTCTCCTCGGTAACACCGAACATGGTCATTCACCGCGAGGAGATCTTCGGTCCTGTGCTGTCGATCATTGCCTATGACAGCGAAGAAGAGGCCGTTCGCATCGCCAACGACACCGAGTACGGGCTCGCCGCTTCGGTCTGGTCCAAGGATCCAGCGCGGGCACGCGCGGTAGCCAGCCAGATTCGCGCCGGTCAGGTGGCGATCAACGGTGCCGACTTCAATCCGAATGCTCCCTTCGGGGGCTACAAGCAGTCCGGAAACGGCCGCGAGTTCGGATCATTGGGACTCGAGGAGTTCCTCGAGGTCAAGTCGATTCAAGCCTGAGAACCAAGGACCGGATCATCGACCGTCCGCCACCGGTCCGCCTGGGGGCGGATGGCCCACCCACGGAGCAAGGCAAGATCGCCGGCTACGGATTTGATGACTTGACGGACATGGACGGCCCCGCTTCTGCAGCGCGCCCTCGACCTAGCCGCGTCGCTGACGCTGACGACCCTTCGAACAGGTAGGCATCACCATGGAGTTGTTCGAGTACAGCCCCGAGGTCAAAGATCTGCAGTCCCGGTTGACCGCATTCATGCAGGAGCGGGTGCTGCCCGCCGAGCACATCGCCGCCGAGCAACTGGCGAGCAAGCCCAGCTGGTGGGGTGCACCGCCGGTCATGGCCGAGCTCAAGGCGTCCGCGAAACGGCGGGGTCTGTGGAATCTCTTCCTTTCCGCGAGCGGGGAAGCGGGACTGACGAACCTCGAGTACGCCCCTCTCGCCGAGCTGACCGGGTGGAGTCCGACGATCGCACCGGAGGCCGTGAACTGCAGCCCACCGGACACCGGCAACATGGAGATGCTCGCCCGCTACGGCACCGAGGAGCAGAAGCAGCGGTGGCTTGCTCCGCTGCTCGACGGTGAGTTCCGGTCGTGCTTTTCGATGACCGAGCCCGATGTCGCGAGTTCGGACGCGAACAACGTCGGGCTCGAGATCGCCGAGGAGGGGGACGAGTGGGTGCTCACCGGCCGCAAGTGGTGGTCGACCGCGGCGTTGCGGGAGGACAACCGGGTAGCGATGGTGATGGGTATCACCGACCCGGATGCGCCGGTAGGGTCGCGGCACTCGATTGTGCTGGTGCCGATGGACACCGCGGGGTTGACGGTCGTTCGGTCCACGTCGGTGCTCGGGTTCGACGACCGGCACGAGGGTGGTCACGGCGAGATCGTGTACGACAAGGTACGGGTGCCGAAGTCGAACCTACTCGGCCAGCGTGGTAACGGCTTCGTGGTCGCGCAGGCCCGTCTCGGTCCGGGTCGGATCCATCACTGGTCGCGGTTGGTCGGGATGGCGGAGCGGGCGATCGCGCTGATGACCGAGCGGGCCCGCACCAGGGTTGCGTTCGGCCATCCGCTGGCCGACGAAGGTGTCGTGCAGGCCACGGTGGCGGACGCGCGGATTGCGGTCGACGCGGCGAGACTCATGGTGCTGCGGGCGGCGTGGCGGATGGACGCGGAGGGAGCGAAGGCCGCCCGTCACGACATCGCCGCCGCGAAGGTCCTGGTGCCGCTCACGGTCAAGAGGATCATCGATGACGCGATTCAGATCTTCGGTGCCGCGGGCCTGTCCGCGGACACCCCGCTGGCCATGCTGTACTCGCAGGCCCGATTCCTGCAGATTGCCGACGGTCCTGACCAGGTTCACCGGCGTTCGCTCGCGCGCGCCGAGTTCGCCGCAACACGCACGCTGGCCGAGACCCGAGGATGAAATCCGTTCGGTGTTCTTGATTGCGGTTTCACGATCGACCAGCGCCCAAAGCCCGTGGCTTCGCCACCGCAACAGCAGTACGACATTCCAAGCAGCACAGGAGCGATTCCAACCATGGACTTTCCAGACACCCACGCAGCGGCACACCCCGAGCGGCCGGCCTACATTATGGCGGACACCGGCACAGTCGTGACCTATCGTGAACTGGTCGACGAATCCCGGTCTATCTCCAAGCTGATGTGGTCTCGGGGAATGCGCCACGGTGATTGTGTCGCCATCCTGATGGAGAACAAGGCGGAGCTCCTGAAGGTTGCGTGGGCGGCTCAGCGCATCGGCCTGCGATACGTGACCTTATCGACGCGACTCCTCGCTGACGATGTCGCGTATATTCTCGGCGACTCGGGGGCACGATGCCTGTTTACCAGTCGCGACCTTCAGCAGATTGCCACTGCAGCGGTTGCCGAGCTACCCTCGGTGGCGCATCGTTTCATCGTGGACGATCCCATCGACGGATTCGAGAGTCTCTCCGCCGCAACCAAATCTATGGATGAGACTGTGCTACCCACAGAGCGCGAAGGGGTGGACTTACTGTACTCGTCGGGCACCACCGGGCGCCCAAAAGGCGTTGTCGCTGAGCTACCACTGCATCCTTTGGGAACTCCGCCCGGCGTCGCTGAGCTGTTGCACAGACAATGGGGATTCGACGGCAACACCGTCTACCTATCTCCTGCACCGCTTTACCACGCTGCCCCCCTGCGCTTCAATATGACAGTCCATCGCTACGGAGGTACGGCAGTGGTGATGGAGAGATTCGACACGAAGCGCGCCCTGGAACTGATCGAGCGATATCAAGTCACTCACACCCAGATGGTTCCGACCATGTTCGTCCGCATACTCAAGCTTCCCGCCGAGACGCGGTCTGCTTACAACCTGTCGTCGCTCACCACCGTCGTCCACGCTGCCGCTCCTTGTCCGCCCGACATCAAACGCGCCATGATCGACTGGCTGGGGCCCATAGTCCACGAGTACTACTCGAGCACGGAAAGTGACCTGTTCACCGCACTGAACTCGCAGGAGTGGCTATCGCATCCCGGATCTGTGGGGCGATCATTGGTGGGTACTGCCCACATCCTCGACGACGCAGGGCAGGAGGTGCCCAATGGCGAGCCTGGCACCATCTGGTCGGAAGGCGGCCTTGCCTTCAAGTACCTAAATGATCCCGAGAAGACCGCCTCTTCCCGAAACGAGAAGGGATGGACAACAGTTGGTGACCTCGGGTATCTCGATGACGACGGGTACCTGTATCTGTCCGACCGGAGAGCGGACCTCATTCTGTCAGGAGGGGTGAACATCTACCCGAGGGAAGCGGAGGACGCTCTGATCGTCCATCCGAAGGTCGCAGACGCCGCGGTCTTCGGGATCCCACACGACGAGCTCGGCGAGATTGTGCACGCTGTTGTACAGCCGGCCACCGGTGTCAATGTAACCCCCGACCTTGAAGAGGAACTGCTTGCCTACTGCCAGACGAGGCTCGCAAAGTACAAGTGCCCCCGGCATATCGACTTCGAGGCGGAACTGCCTCGGCATCCGACGGGCAAGCTTTACAAGCGTCTGCTCAGGGAGCACTACTCGAATCGCACGCCAGCCTGATCCTACGCAGCGAATGCTCGACAACCCTGGCAAAGAGACCGGGGAACTGATATCGGGCCGGAACATCCGTAACCGGGCACTGACCTTCCTTATCGTCGGTTACGAGACCACCAGGGATGCTGTCGTTCGCCTTGCACTACCCGTCGACAGATCGGAACCGTCGACCGGGTCTGGGAGGAAATCGAGCAGGTGCTCGGTACGGACGGCGCACCGGTGCACCGTCCGCATGGTCGCCACGCGGCGCTATATCCGGCGCATCATCGACGAAAACGCTGCGCCCCTGGCCGTCCGGCCCGGAATCTACCGCAAGGCCCGCCAGGAGACCTCATGTACAGCCGCCCGATCGGACACGCGAATCAAATCCTGATTGTGCTGCTGGCCGTCCACCCACCGCGGCGCGCAGCTATGAGGAGAGGACGTAGAACGGTTCGGTGTGGATCGGTGCCTCCCGGTGGTGCGCGCACGCCCTGCTCACGCGTACAAGCCGTTCGCTATGGGTGACCAGTGACCAGCCCTTCGCGAGCATCCGAACGGGATCAAACAGAAACCGCAACTGGGAAGGGCCAGGGACCAGATGAATAACTGGACGCTATTTCGTTCCGGGGAGGATCCCGACCCGCGCTTCACGCTCGCGAACGAACGAACCTATCTGGCTTGGATGCGTACGGCCACAGCATTCGTCGCCTCCGGGCTCGGGATCGAGGCCTTCGGGGGTACTCTGCTCGCTCCAGCCGTTCGTACGGGGTTGGCGGCACTGCTTCTGGTTGCGGGTGCCGTCGTTGCGATCGCGTCGTTCACGCAGTGGATCAGTGCTGAGCGTGCACTGCGGATGGGACGCAGTCTGCCGGGGCCGGTGATGGCGCCGGTTGTGGGGGTAGTCCTCGTCATCTGTGCCGTCGTCCTGGTGGTGGAAGTGGTCGGTGTCTGAATGAGTGCCGTACAGGTGACGGACCGCGGGCTGCAACCGGAACGCACGTCGCTGTCCTTCGTGCGGACCAGCCTGTCGATATTCGGTCTGGTCGTGGCATGTCTGCGTTGGCTCCCACCGAGCGGTTCGGTGGCACTGATCGGGTCGGCGACCGCGGGGCTTCTCGTTGCCGGTGGCACAATATACGAGCGGCGCTCGCGGTCTGCTCGGATGTTGCGTTTCGGTGTCGAGCAGGCTTCCCCAGCAACGGGTGTTGGAGCGTTGTTGGCCGTGAGTGTCGTACTGCTGAGTTTCAGTGGGCTGTGGGTGTTGGTGCATTGAAGTCCGGGCTACGGGAAGAAGGATGCCATCTCGCTGAAGTCTCGTGACGGCTTTGGGGGTCGTCTGCCCAGAGGAGGCGGTCTACGACCAGCAGACGCGCGAGTCAGGTGACCCACCCTTCCATCCGCCGAAATCCGCGAACGACTCAAGACGGATACCAGGGACGGTGTGCGATGCACGCCCTCCCATCGGCGTTCCGGCTTACTGTGCCACGCGAGAAAATTCCGGCCTGACGATCTCCGCCCGGCGGCGATGGGCCATGTTCCGGACGGCGAGTTCCTTCGTACACCACAGCGTGGTCGCCCCTCTTCGGGGTGAAGGGTCGCGGCGTTGTAGACATAGACTCGCATGCCGAGTATCACTATCGCGGAACAGATGTCGCTCCTTCTGGAATCGCGTTCGGATCTGAGGGCAGGAGCTCTTGCCCCTTCAATCGGGGTTCGGTGAGAACCTTCCGTGCATCCTCCAGAGGCCGCGGATCGGCGATCGACGGATGCGAGGCCGCGGGACCGGAGGCGCTCGGACCGATCGCCGATGCCTTGGGCGACCTGACCGCCTCCCTCGGCAACGACGATACCCATCGAATCTCATGGGCGGACAGAATAGTTCACCGTTCAGTGGTGTCGGTGAGCAAGAGTCGGCGCATCATCGGCGTGTGAAATCAGCTGCTCTCCACGCGGCGCGACGCCGAGATCGGCGAACCGGTGGTCGACGAGCACCGCCGGGACTACGAACTGCGGAAGGTGCGGCGCTACGACGAATGTCGGCAGGAAATCATTCGCATGGTCGGCGAAACCGAGAAACGATTGCTCGCCAAATATTCCGCGGAAGGAAACTGAACGGCCGCGCCGGTCCCCCTGGTGCCCAACGCAACCGCGGGGCCTTCTGGCTCGGTCCTTTTCGAGGGCGACGCGTCCCGGTCCCAGTCCTATGAACGTGAACGTGAACGCGGACATCGGTGGAAGCGTAGAGGTGCGAGTAGACCAAGGTCGGAACCGACTGAAGCCCGCGCCGCACGCTGTTCGTCAAGATCGTGGAGCCGCGAGCTAGCAATCGGCAGCCGCCGCGATCCCGGAGATTGGGTACCACAGTGGATCACACACTCGGCGGATATTCCGACATCGACGCTGGTCGAAGGGCGGGCCGTAGCGCGTGGTAGTACAGCGGGGTGTCCTCGGCCGCGAGGTTGGTGTTAGTGACCGCGACGATGCACCCCGGACCCTGTAGGGGAACCATCGATGGGAGTTCGTTGGCGTTACCCGTACGCGAGGTGCTTGAAAGGTCGAGCCTCTTCCGCTTGGGGGACTAGTGGGGATGCGATCTCGAAAAAGGTGAACTCCGTGTCGGCAGCGGGCTGAACCCTGTGCAGTCGACCCTGCACCGTTCCCGCTGGGAGTGATGCGCGACTTCCAGAGGGATTTCCGGTTCGGATTGCGTTGGGTCGCGAGCGGGGCCCGGTGCTACTGATTCCGTCGTCCCGCGATACAACATTGGATGTCCCCCCGGGAGGTTGGCGATTGACTCACTGACTGGACGCCGAAGCCGAATAGTCGTCGATCGTGTGGCGGATGACGGTGTCGTCGGCGCCTGCGGCAAGGAGGACACACAGCAGCACTCGTGCTTTGAGGCCGTCAAGTACGCCGGCGGGGATAAGTCCCCGGATTTGCAGGTCGATTTCGGCGCCGGTACCCCCGTAGGTGGATCGCAGGGCGGGCCCGGCTCCGGTCCGGGTGGCATACAGAACGGGAAACTTTCGGGCGAGCATCTCCAGCGGGGCCGCCCACGCCGGGGGTACCGATCCGCCTCCCGCAGCTTCGACGACCAGTCCTCGAAAGCCGAGGTCGACCAGCGCTCCCAGCATGCGGCCGTCGTCGGCCAGGGCAGCTTTGACCAGGGCGACCGGGGGGAACTGCGCGTCCGGGGCGACGGTGATCGAACGTCTCCGGACTGGTCGTGAATAGAAATGGACGGTGTTCTCGCAGACCTCGCCGACCGGGCCGGAGTACACAGAAGTGAACGCGTCCGTGTTCGAGGTATGCCGTTTCTGCAGCTGCCAGGGTGCGTGGATGCGATCATTCATCACCACGAGGCACCCGAGGTCGGCAAACGAGGATTCGGCCGCGAGACGGAACGCGGCGGTGAGGTTGGCCGGTCCGTCGGCGCTCGGGATGCCAGGATGTCGCATGGCACCGGTCACGACAAGCGGCACTCGATTCGACCACTGCACGTCCAGTGCGAAGGCGATCTCCTCGAGCATGTCCGTGCCGCACGTGACGACGATTCCCGTCGCCCCTCGGTCGGCTTCCCACTCTGCGTGGGTGAGAACCTCGCGGATGGTACTGAAATCTACCGCAGCCGAGGCTACTTGCTCGAATCTGCGCTCGGAGACCTCGACGTCGACGCCACGAACGATGGACGCGGAACGAAGTGGTGGGGAGAGGTCTCCGGGCACCACCCCAGGGCCCGAAGCCGGGTGCGGTCGAGCTGCGATGGTTCCCCCGAGGGTGCACAACACGATTCGCCGATGGTCTACCACTAGTTCGACGCTTCCTGTTGCGCGAGCGGACCGACTGGTGATCGTTGTTCATCGTGCGTCGAGGATGTCGGCGAAGCGCACACGGGTTCGCTCCGATACCGGGCCGTGGTGGCCTCGTAACCGGCGGCGGCGGAAAGGGCGACCCAGGTATCGAAGGCGCCGGCGAGATTCTCCTCGCGCCGTCGACCGTGCCAGGTGATTCCGCTGACGCAGCGCCGCGCGAACGATGTTGCTGCGGCCGTCAGGTCGTCGAAGATGGTGATGAGGGCGTCGACGATGACCGGTTCCATCACATTGAGCTCGAGTTCGCCAGCACTGACAGCGAATTCGATCGTATGGGCGGCACCGCGGATGCGGTAGCTCAGTTGCATCACGTATTCGGGGATGGCGGGGTTGACCTTTGCCGGCATGATCGAGGACCCCGCCTGAACCGCGGGGATGGTCAGGTCGCCGAATCCACCTGCGGGCCCGGAGGAGAGTAATCGGATGTCGGCGGCCACCTTGGCCATGGTCAGACCGGTGCGGGCACCGGCCGCGGCGACGGCGGCATACGGGTCGAGGTGCGCGAGGGCGTCGAAGAGGTCAGGTGCCGACTGCAGTTGCCGGCCGGTCACGGTGGTCAGCTCGGCGACGGCGAGCTCACGGTACCCGTCCGGGGTTCCGATTCCGGTGCCGACCGCGGTCGCACCCAGGGGCACCGTGCGCATCGCGTCGACCGCAGCGCGCAACCCGGCGGCGGTCCGCCGAATCGCGGCGGCCTGGGAGCGATGCGACTGGCCCGCGGTGAGGCTGACCGCGTCGCGAAGGCAGGTGCGCCCGAGGTGCGGGGTGTCGTCGAACTCGGTGCCTTTGTCCTCTAGAGCGGCCGCTAATTCGTTCAATGCTTGAACGGGGGATTCGGCTAACTCCAACACCGTCAGTGCCATCGCGGTCGGGTAGCTGTCGTTCGTCGACTGTGAGGCGTTGACGTGGTCGTTCGGGTGTACCGGCACACCGGCCAGCTGGGTGGCCCGCGCCGCGATGACTTCGTTGACGTTCATGTTGGTCGTCGTTCCGCCCCCGCCGAGCAACAACGCCGATGGGAACTGGGCGGCGTGGTCACCGGCTGCGATCTCCTGGCACGTGGCGACGATGGCGTCGCGCCGTCGGGAATCGAGAACGCCGAGAGCATGATTGGCCTGCGCCGCGGCGAGTTTGACCCTCGCATAGTTGCGGACAAACGCGGGAACATCGCCGAGGGTGCGGCCCGGACCGGGGAAGTTGTGCAACGACAGAGTGGTTTGTTCCCCATAGAGCGGCTGGGTCGTCCTGGGGGTGTGGGTGTGGGCCATGGATGTCGACCTCTCGGGTGACGCGGAACTCCTGCGCGGAAATGGTGGTGTGGCGGTGACTGAGTTGCCCCCGCGCCCGACGGCCGGAACGATCACGGCCTTCGGGACGCGTGGCGCCGGGTCAGTGCGGTGCGGGAACGTCGCCGCGGGCCGTGGCGATCTGCGCCATGACGGCGATCTCGTCGTACACCCGCCATTCGCGGATGATCCGACCCTCGCGCAGCAGGAATTGGGACGATCCCATGATTTCGACGGGGGAGTGGGTGACCGGCCCGTAGAGCGGTGCGCCCGAGTAGGTTCCGGTCAGGCGCCACAGGACTCCGATTCGGGTTCCCTGTTCGGGGGCGGTGCTGACCGCGATGTCCCGAGTTTCGATCACGGCGTCCGGGAACGGTGCGAGCATCTGGGTCAAGTCGATCTGATAGTTCACTGCCCGGGTGCGGATGCGTGCGCGGGTGGTCTCGAGAAACAGGTCCCGCTGGGTGAACTCGGGTACGCGCTCGAGACGGCGGTTGTTCCACACATCCGCGATGAACTCGCCGATGAACTCCGCCTCTACACGATGGGTGTCCGGCCTCGGCCCGGACTCGCCGATCAGCACCGCGTCCGCGGGGGCCGCGGTCCCGAACAGGCCGGCAGCCTCGTCGGTGAACGCGACCTGGCGAGCGACGGCTTCGGGATCGAGTCCCAGCGTGGTGACCACGCGGTATTCGTCGCGGACCACCCATTCCTCGACCACCAGGCCATCTCGCACCAGGCAGATCGCCATGTTCCGTGATTCCGAGTTGTTCACGGTGGCAGGACCGTACACGCCGAGACCGGCCTGCGGTCCGGAGTGGAACACCCGGTGGTGGCTGATGAAGGCCCGGTCTCCGCGGGGTTCGCAGATCACGTCTTCCGCGGTTCCGATGCGGGTGGGGAAGGCGCTCTTCTTGACGAGGGAGCCGGCGATCACGTCGTCGACGCCGCGGATCGGCCCGTACGCCCCGTGCACCACCACGTCCTTCGCGTAGTGCTCGGGCAGGCGGCCGAGACCGAAGTCGTCCCAGATCAGGTCGGTCCAGCCCAGGATGTAGTCCTCGGGGGTGTCGAACGGGGCATAGACGTCGGAGGCGAGTGGCATGAGGGGCGCTTCCTTTCACCGGGTAGGGGTATGGGGTGGTGGCACCGATACGTTCAGCTGATCGATGCGAGGGCGTTGCGGCAGCGGCGGATGTGGGTGGCGGTGACAGCGCGGGTGGCTTCGATGAGCCGGTCCGCGGGGGTGAGGAGGTTCCAGCCGCGGACCTCATCGGCGGTGACACGCCGGGCGGCCCGGATGTACGCCTGTCGAAGTTCGGTGTTGACGTTGATTTTTCGGATCCCGTGGCGAATCGCCCCGCGGACCTGTTCTTCGGGAACTCCGGAGGTGCCGTGCAGGGTCAGCGGCACCGGTACCGCGGCGAATAGTTCGGCCAGGAGTGTGAGATCGAGATTCGGTGCACTGGCGTATGTTCCGTGGACGTTACCGATGGCGACGGCCAACAGGTCGGTGCCGGTCCGATCCACGAACTGGGCGGCGCGGGCAACGTCGGTCACCGACTGCACCTCCGTGGCAGTGGCCGAGTCCTCGTCCCCGGGCACGTGCGCGAGTTCGGCTTCGATCGAGGCGCCGTAGGGTTCCGCCAGCCGGCGGGCGGCGGTGACAACTTCGACGTTCTCACCGAGGGGGAGTGCAGAGCCATCCGCCATGACGGCGGTCACGCCGAGGTCCAAGGCCTGTGCCATCAGCTCGAGATCGTGGGTGTGATCGAGTTGCACCGCGACGGGCACCAGCGCGCTGTCGGCCGCTGTGACGAGCGTGCGTGCCAGCAACCGGCCGCCAGGACGGCGCATGGCGGCCTCGGCGAGGAGCAGACACACCGGCTGGTGGGCGCTCTCGGCCGCCAGCAGCACGCCGGTGACCTGTTCGAGCGTGTAGCAGGTGAAGGCACCGACGATCCCTCCCTCGTGCTCGGCGCTGGCGACGACCTCGGTCAGGGCGACGCGGGGCATGGGCACTCCTTCCTTGTGGTGGCACTGACGAACGTGGTGATCGGTGCCGTTGTCGGTGTCAGTCGAGTTCCCGCAGCAGCGTGACCGCCTCGCGCAGGCTTTCCGGGCCTCCGACATTGCCCGGGAACACCACACACAGCGGCCCCGATGCCGATTCGTCGACCCAGACCGGGACGATGCCGTCGAGAAGAGGGCCCAGGACTTTCGCCCGCCGCATCCGGAGAACATCGGTGACCACGTCGGCGGAGGTGATACCGCCCTTGGCGACGAGCCATCGTGGTGAGGTCGTGGCCACGATGGCGGCGGCCGCCGACCTGAGCGCCGACGCCACCGCGGCGGCGATGCGGAGACTGTCGGCGCCGTCGTGGCCGACCTGGACGGTGCGGCCGGTGCGCAGCACGACATCACACTCGCGGAGGGCGTCAACACTGCGACGGACCGCCTCGTCGACGGCATCCTGGCGGCGCGTCGGGTCGAGCAACTCGGTGGTGGGCAGTTCGACAGTAGTGATGTCGGCGAGGGTGTCGAGATGGGCAAGTTGCGCGGTGGTCAGCGCCACGTGTGATCCGGCGACGACGAGGCCGTGGTCGCCGGTGGCCCGGTCGAGTGCGGACCGCAGGCTGTGCCGGGATGCGCGGACGCTGTGGGGCAGTCCGCCGCGAGCGCGGGCCAGCGACGGCCCGCAGCGCACGAGGGTCCGCACCCCGTCCTCCTCGCACAGTTCGAGGCCCGCGGCGACGATGTCGAGATCGGCCTCGGTCTCGGCGTCGACGCAGACCGGCATCGGAGGGCGGGCCGCCGCGGCCTCGCCGATGATGCGAGCGATACCGGTGGGACCGCCGCCGCGGATGTCGGCGAGCGTGAGAACCCGGATCTCGCGCGCCGGCCAGCGTCCGTGCGTGCGTTCCTCGATCCAGTCCGGCAGGGTGGAACTGGTGAACCCGAACGTGGCGTCGCCCGCGTATGCCGTCTCACCGACCGGTATCCACTCGGTGCCGGCGCGCACCAGGTGCAGGCCGTCGCGGGTGATCCGACCGGCCGCAGGATAGGCCGGGCAGAGCACCACCACCGCGGGAGCACCCTCGGTGGCGGCGGCGAGCGCATCCACCTCGAGCGGGAAGTGGCCGCGCAACGTCGAATCCGAGCGGCTGACGATCGACAGGTCCAGTCCGAGATGGTCGGCGGCCTCGGTCGCCGTTCGGGTGATCTCCCCGATGAGTTCGCGTGCCGTGACCGCGTCCAAGGCGCGTGAATTGGTGAGGACGAAGCCGGTGGGTGCGGCCTCGCGCAGCACCCATTCGATCGACTCCGCGGAGAAGTCCGTCGCGATCGGTACGCCGGCCGCGGTCTGCGATCCGGTCGGGTCGTCGTCGAGGACCAGGATCCGGCGACGGGCCTGCATCATTCGATCGGTCAGGGAACGGTGTTCGACCAAGCCATGTCCCACCATCTCGGCGGTCCTCCTGCATGTGGATTCTCGGTGGCGTGTGTGCCGTCGTGATGCAGCCCACCGTAACGCATTGGTCGAGCGGTTGACCAATTTGGCGGGGAGGGGTTACTGTGGCCACGATCACAAACGACCTGCTGGAACGGAGCATCATGATCGAGCTGAAGCCGTCGGCGTACGCGCCCTACGACGATCCCGAGGACTACATCCTCTCGTGGACCGATCGGATCTGGGAGCCGCGCGGGATGGGTCAGATCCGCGAGCACTACCTGCCCGACATCAAGGTGCACGGCGCCTACGGCACCATCGTCGGAAACGAACCCATCATCAAGGCGTGCCTGCAGAAGAACGCCGCCTATCCGCACCGGCTGTTCACCGGCGAGGATGTCATCTGGGAGACGCGGGACGAGAACAGCTGGATCAGCTCGCACCGGATCGTCAACTGCGGCAAGCAGGAAGGCTTCTGGCAGTACGGACCCCCGACCTTCAAACACACCTCCTCCCGCAACATCGCCGTCTGCCTGGTGCGCGATGCGATGATCGCCGAGGAATGGGTGGTCCGCGACGAGTGGGCGGTGGTCGAACAGTCCGGCCACGACATCGACGCCATCGCCCGCCAGATCGCGTTCGCCCCGAGCGCCGGGCTCCTCGGGGAGAAGGCTGGAAAACTTCTCGGCGCCGCCCCCGCGAATCCGCTGCTCGAGGGGGTGTCCGGCAAGCGCCCGCAGCACGGACGCGAGGAGGATGCCCGCGTCGTCGCGATGATCGACGAGGTGTGGAATCAGCACCTGCGCAACCTGGTGCCCAGCTATTTCAGCCGCGACATCGTCATCGAGACCACCCGGCACCGCACCCATGCCCGCGACGACGGTTACAAGACCGAACTCGATCACCTCTTCGGTCCCTTCCCGGACGCGCAGGTCGAAATCTATGACGTCGCGTTCAACGAAGACCCCTTCCACGGCACCCGGGTGTCGATCCTGTGGGTGCTGAACGGCACCTACAGCGGTGTCCCGCAGTACGGCCCGGTCACGGGCACTCCGGTGGAAATCTTCGGGGTCTCGCACTTCCAGTTCCGCGACGACAAGATCTACAAGGAATGGCGCATCTACGACGAACTCGCCCTCCTGTCCCAGATCAAGCGCGCCCAGGGCGAAGAACCGGCCACCACCTGACGGGTTCGCGGTGGGGCGGCCCGAGGCCGCCCCACCGCGGACGCCATAGAACCTCACCCGTAGTGGTCGACCGGAAGACCAATCTACCTAGACTAACAGCCAGACTCGTTCACTCATCAGGAGGCCGCACATGCGCCCCAATTCTCTGCGCACCACCATGGCCGGTGGCGCCGTCGCAGCCAACGCCTGGATTTCCAACGGTGGTACATACGCCGCGGAAGCGCTGTCGCACATGGGTTTCGACAGCGTCACCGTCGACCTGCAACACGGCATGTTCGGGATCGACACCGCGATCGATCTGCTGCAGGCAGTCTCGGCCGGGCCCGCCATACCCATGGTGCGGTGCTCGTCCCGCGATTCCGCGGAGATCGGCAAGCTGCTCGATGCGGGTGCCTACGGGATCATCTGCCCCTCGATCGACGACGCACCCGCCTGCGCCGAGTTCGTGTCGTTCTGCCGATACCCACCGGCCGGCACGCGCAGTTTCGGCCCGTCCCGCGGGCTGCTCTACGGCGGCGCCGACTACGTGGATTTCGCCGACGAGACCATCCTGACCTGGGCGATGGTCGAGTCGTCCCGGGCGCTGGCGAACCTCGAGGAGATCGTCGACGTCGACGGCCTGGACGGGATCTACATCGGCCCCAACGACCTCGCCCTCTCCCTCGGGGAGCCGGCCGGCGGCGCAATCTCCCCCCGCGTCCGTGAGGCGATCGAGGTGATCGCCCGGGCCACCCACAGCGCGGGAAAGTATGTCGGCGCATTCTGCGGCGGCGAGGATGCTGCCCGCGACCTGGTCGATCTCGGGCTCGACCTCATCACCCCCGGGAACGACATCTCCTATCTACGCGACGCCGCCACCCGCCGGTTGGACGCGGTGCGCGGCCACCGAACCCTCACCGCCGACGCCAGCGGCTACTGACACTCCTTCAGATCCACCGGCGATCCCGATACACTGCCCACACCATTCTCGGAGGCCCCCACCATGACCACCCGGAGCGAGACCACCCCCGCGCCCGTCACCACGGCAGATCCCCGTCCACCGGATGGGAACACGACATCGCTGCGCAAGCCGATCCTGGCCGGAACCGTCGGCAACTTCATCGAACAATTCGATTACGGAATCTACGGCTATCTGGCCCCGTACATGGCCGCCTCGTTCTTCCCCGGCGAGAACCAGACCGCCGCGATGCTGGGTGTCTACGCCGGCTTCGCCGTCTCCTTCCTGGTGCGCCCCTTCGGCGGCATGATCTTCGGACGTTTCGGCGACCGGCTCGGCCGCCGCAACGCCCTCGCCGTCGCGATCATCTCGATGGGTGTGCTCACCACGCTGATCGGCGTGCTGCCCACCTATGCCACCGTCGGCTTCGCCGCCACGATGTTCCTGCTGATCGTCCGACTGTTGCAGGGCCTCGTCCAAGGCGGTGAATACGCCGGCGCGGTGGCGTTCATCGTCGAGTACGCCGACCAGAAACGGCGCGGTTTCTACACCAGCTTCCTGTCGGTCAGTGTGTTCTTCGGGCTGCTCTGCGGTGCGGGACTGTCCGTGCTGGTCGCGAGCCTGGTCACCGACGGGCAAATGGAAACCTGGGGCTGGCGGATCCCGTTCCTGGTCGCGATGCCGCTCACCCTGTTCGGCCTGTTCCTGCGGCTGCGCATCCCCGAGACCCCGGAATTCCGCCGCCTGCAGGAAGAGCAGAAACTGGCCATCGCCGAGGGCCGGCACGAAGAAAAGATCTCCCAGGCACCACTGCTCGACGCCTTCCGGACCCAGTGGAAGCCGATCCTCATCTTCGCCGGCTTCGCCATCACCAACGCCGTGCTCTCCTACACCTGGGCCACCTTCCTGCCCGGCTACCTGCAGGGCGACCCGATCAACATGCCCAAGCAGCAGGCGCTGGCGGCGAACTTCATCGCACTCGGCGTGCTGATCCCGTGCCTGGTCGTCTCGGGGCTGTTGGTCGACAGACTCGGCCGCAAGCCCATGCTGATCGCCGCGTGTCTGTCCACCCTGGTCTGCGTTCCGCTCGCCTTCCGGGTGCTGCTGGCGCACACCTTCACCGCGGCGCTGATCGCCCAGCTGATCTACATCATTCCGATCATGCTGATCTCGGTGGCGCTGACCGTGAGCATGGCCGAGATGTTTCCCACCAAGGTCCGCTACAGTGCCAGCGCCCTGGCCTACAACCTGGGATTCGGCATCTTCGGTGGTACCGCACCGCTGGTGGCGACCTTCCTGAACTCGGTCACCGGCACCATCTGGTCCGTCCCGATCTACGTGTGTTCCATCGCGCTCATCTCGTTGCTCTGTGTGACGCTCGGGTTCCGGGAGACCAAGGGCACCCGACTCGCCGACGCCACCTACGACAACTGACCGCATCATGTGGGCATCGGGGCGCTATGCCCCGGTGCCCACTTCTCGTAGTATGGTCGACCGGTCGGGCACATGACGGTCGTGCGCTCGTTCCAGTGAACTCGAAGGGTGGGCTGGGTCATGTCTCAGCAGGTCGGATCGATGCTGGCGAAGGTCGAACGCCGGCAACCGGCGAGCGTCGAATTGGCGCATCGTCTCATCGAATTCCTGCTCTCCGGGGAGATACCGCCCGGCGGGAAGATCCCGTCCGAGCGAGCGCTGTCGGACACCCTCGACGTCGGGCGCTCCGCTGTGCGGGAGGCCCTCAAATCGCTCACCCTCCTCGGGCTGCTCGATGTGCGCCAGGGTGACGGAACCTACCTGGCCGGATCCAGCTCGGATCTGTTGCCGCGCATCATCGAATGGGGTCTTCTGCTGGGTGAACGCCGAGTGCAGGATTTGACCGAGGCCCGCGCCGAGGTCGAGGTGATCCTGGCCGGACTGGCGGCCAAACGGCGCTCCCCGGAGGGGCTCGCGCAACTCCGCGCCATCGTCGACGAGATGAAGGACGCCGACACCGACCTCGCCCGCTACATCGCCGCCGACGTCCAGTTCCACCTCAAGATCGCCGAACTCAGCGGTAATACGGTGCTGGCGGGTGTGCTCTCGAGCATCCGCTCACTCCTGCAGGTCTGGACCAACCGGGTCATCACCGCGGCGGGGGAGACCCGATCCTCGCTCTCGGTACATTTGCCGATCTTCGAAGCCATCGAAGAGGGCGACGCGGAGGCCGCGCGGGCGGCCATGTTCGCCCACATGCGAAGCGCAAACCGCAACCTGGCCAACACAATCGGCCACTAGAGGCCCGGGGAGCTCGTGGCTACCTGCCCACGTATCAAAATTGGTCGACCGGTTGACCTTGGGTGGTTTTCGCAGTACGGTCTCCAGGTATGGACAGATCACCCGTAATCGGTTTCATCGGACTGGGACGCATGGGCGGTCCGATGGCCGGAAACCTCGTAGCAGCCGGCCACCCTGTCGTCGTGTACGACATCGATCGGTCCAAGTGTGAACCGCTTGCCGCGCGCGGGGCGCAGATCGCCGACTCGCCCGCCGCGGTGGCCGCAGCGTCGGATATCAGCCTCTCCATCATCATGAACGACGCAGTGCTGCGACAGGTGACGCTCGGGGAGTCCGGGATCGTGCACGGCGCCCGGCCCGGACACCTGTACTGCGACCTGAGTACCGTGTCTCCGTCCGCGTCCGCCGAGGTCGGCGCGGCGCTGTCGACGGCGGGCATCGCCTACCTTCGCGGGCGAGTCGCCGGGAGCATCGGGCTGGCGCAGGCCGGTGAGCTCACCATCTTCGCCTCCGGATCCTCCGCCGATTTCGGTCGCGCCGAACCCGTCCTGACAGCGCTGGGCAAGCGGATCCTCTACGTCGGTTCCGGCGAGGTCGCCGCCTACCTGAAGCTGGTGCACAGCACCATCGTCGGTGTGTACGCGGCCCTGATGGGCGAGGCTCTGACGCTGGGGGAAAAGGGCGGCGTGGACTTCGAGCAGATGCTCGATATCCTCACTGAGGGGCCGCTCGGCTCCGTGCAACTCGCCCTGAAGGCTCCGATGCTCAAAAAACGGGACTTCGACGATCCACCGTCCGATATCGACACCGCCGCCAAGGACCTCGACATCGTGCTCTCCGCTGCCCGCGAGCAGCGTATCCCGATGCCCCTGACCTCCGCGGTACGCCAGATCATGACCCAACGCCAGGCCGGCGGCTCCGGCAAGCAGGACATCTGGTCGATGCTCGAGACCTTCGAAGAGATGGCCGCCCTGGACCGATCGGCAGATGTCCGAGCTACTGATGGCGGTGAGTCGTAGTGGCCGCCGTCCTCCACGACCGGGCCGCCCTGGCAGGCACGGACTTGACGGTCTCGCGGCTGTGCCTGGGCGGCAACCGGTTCGGCTCGGCACTCGATGCAGACGAGTCCTTTGCCCTTCTCGACGCATACGCCGAACTCGGCGGCAACTTCCTCGACACCGCACTGGCCTATGCCGACTGGGTGCCCGGTGTCGAGCGCAGCTGCAGCGAAAAGACGGTGGGGCGCTGGCTCTCGGCCCGCGGCCGACGAGACATGGTGATCGCCACCAAAGGCGGTCACCCCGACCTGCACCACCCCGCCGGTCCGCGCCTGGACGCCGCCTCACTGCGCGCCGACGCCTATGCCAGCGTCCAGAACCTCGGCGGCGCGCCGATCGACCTGTACTACCTGCACCGGGACGACCCGGCCCGTCCCATCGACGACATCCTCGACACCATGGAATCCCTCGTCGCCGAGGGTGCGATCCGGTACTACGCGGCCAGCAACTTCTCCGCCGCGAGACTGACGGCCGCGGCGGACTGCGCGCACCGCACCGGCGCCCGCGGATTCGTCGCCAACCAGCTCGAATGGAGCCTGGCCGCACCCAAGCCGGAACGGGTCGCACCCGACCTGACCTACATGGACGCGGACCTTCTCACCTTCCACCGCACCACCGGGCTGCCGGCCGTCCCGTACTCGGCCCAGGCCAAAGGCTACTTCGACAAGATGCGGAACACCGCAGCACTGCCCGAGTCGGTCGAACGCTACGACACCCCCGACAACACCCGCACCGCGGACCGCCTGCACCGACTCGCGGACCAGTACGCGGTCGAAGCCACCGCGCTCGCGCTGCGCGCGCTGATCGACTGCGACATCCCCACCGTCCCGGTGATCGGCTGCCGCACCGTCGAACAACTGCACGGCAGCTGGACCGCGCTGACGATCGAACTCGACCCGACCGACGCGGAACTGCTTGCCTGCCTGACCATCCCGAACTGAACCCGAACCTCGCGAGGAGTCGACCCGTGAACACCATCGTCACCCAGCAAGAACTCGACCGCCGAACGATCCGCCGCGCCGACCTGGTCAGCTGCAACCAGGCCTTCATCGACTGCAAGACCCCCGGATCGGACAAGAAGGAAAACTACGCCCTCATCGGATCCGGGGTCTCACAGAACTCCGATCAGGTGATCAACCTGCGGGAGCCGCACGGCTTCAACGTCGGCGCCGCCGCCATGCCGCACGGCATCACCAACAACCTGCACATGCACTTCACCGCCGAGGTCTTCCTCAACTTCAGCGGCGAATGGCTGTTCCGCTGGGGCGTCGACGGCAACGCCGGCGACTACCACTCCACCGCCGGCGACGTCGTGACCGTCCCGACGTGGATCTACCGCGGCTTCACCAACATCGGCCCCGACGACGGCTGGCTCTTCACCGTCCTCGGCATGGACGACACCGGCGGCATCCTCTGGGGTCCCTCGGTGCTGCGCGACGCGGCGAACTACGGGCTCTACCTGACCCGGGACAACGAACTCGTCGAATCCGCCGACGGCGAGCCCGCCGACGTCGACCTGATCCGGCCGATGCCGCAACAGGAGATCGACGCACTGCGCCCCTACACCCCCGAGCAGATGCGGCGGCGGGTCACCACCGAAGACGACCGAGTATGGTCCGACCGCCCGTTCCTGTGCAGCACCCTGCCCGGCGGTCAGGCCCAGCTCGCGCTCGTCATCGGCTTCGGCATGACCGAAGACCGCAACCAGGAACCCCGGGTCTACAACCCCCACGGGTTCAACCTCGCATGGCTGCGCGCCCACACCGGTGAAGGCCTACTGCAACACCGGCACGACGCCCCGCAGGCACTCATCGTCCGCAGCGGGAAATGGAAGATCACCCTCAACACCGGCGCCGACGAACGCACCGTCGTCCTCGACCCCCGCGACACCCTGTCCATTCCCGCCGGAGCATGGCGCCGCTTCGAACAACTCGACGACGGCGACGGCGAGATCGTGGTCGTCAACGGCGGCGACGGCCGCGTTCGGATCCAATGGGACCTGGAAGTGATCGAACGTGCCCGCGACAAGGACGTCGCTTTCGACGCCAACGGGTACGTCGCACCCTGGTCGGTGGTGTCCCGGAGCTCCGAGGATGACTGACACCACCGAGCCGGACCACGCCGAGCCCCACCATGTGGTGCTCCTGCCCGGGATGCTGTGCACCGAACAGCTCTGGGCCGGTGTCGTCACCCAGTTCCCCCGCCGAGCCCGCATCCATCACGCCGTGTTAGAACGGAATTCGATCTCGTCGATCGCGAACAACATCCTGGCGAGCGCGCCCCCGAAGTTCACGGTGATCGGCCTGTCCCTGGGCGGCATCGTCGCCATGCACCTGGCCACGGTTGCACCGCAGCGCATCACCGGCCTCGCCCTGCTCTCCACGAACGCACGGTCCCCACGGCCGGACCAGTTCCGCGGGTGGCAGGAGGCGGCCACCCGACTCGACAACGGCGCATCGGCCGTATCGGAACAACAACGCCTCCTGTCCCAGCTCGTGTCCACGCACTCCCTCACAGCGGACCCCACGCTGGCCTCGCGAGTCCTGGCCATGGCCCAGGACACCGGAGAGGAACGCCTGCGCGCTCAACTGCACGCGCAGGAATCGCGCATCGACTACAGCGACGCTCTGCGCCACATCCGGTGCCCCAGCCTGGTCCTCGCCGCGGAACAAGACGCTCTGTGCGGGGTGCAGACGATGCGCGACATTGCGGCGCAACTTCCCGAGTCGAGATTCGAGATCGTGCCGGAGAGTGGGCATCTGTCCCCGCTGGAGCGACCGGACACGATCGGACACCTCCTGTCCCGGTGGCTCACCGACACCAGGAAGTCGGAACCAACCGAGACCGAAACGGAAGCGGATGCTCAACCGCAGATGCTGACGTATGCGGCGCATTGACTTGATTTCTCCCCATCCCTGCCCGCTGCGGGCGATTTTAGGGTGGTCGGGCACCGTGGGGGCAGTGGTCAACGGCCGAATCGCCTGTCGTCGACGGATCCGGGGTGGGAGGGACAGCATCAGTGGTGTCGGCACGATCGGCTGAGACTTGCAGCATCAGTTGTCCGCCGCGTGCACGAGAACCTCGTCGATGATCGCCACCACGCTGCCCCGTCGAGTGGCCACGCGCATCGACAATCGCCCCGGTAGAGGGGGTACTGCCGACCGCTGGTCCCCGGGGGGGATGCGGCGACACCTTCATCGCAGCTCCTTGAGGGGTGTCCCTGTGCCGCAGGGTAACCGCGTTGTGACATGTGCTTCCGATAATTCGTCCGTATCCACTGTGTACCCGTGTCGGACCGCTGATCTCGGGAGCTGCGTCGTGTCCCACCGGGGAAAGTCTGCGCCGTTGACGCGGGGATATCCGGGGTGCGGACAGTCGACTCGCCGACTATTCAGGCACGCATCGAGGTGGCGATCCGACCCTGTCGGGGCGTCGGTCAGGCGCTGACGTCGGCGGTGGGCCAGGTGGTGTGGTAGTCGGCGAGCGTCAAGATGGTGGTGGCGTCGTCGATGGGTGGGTAGATCCAGTCGGCGTTGATCTGTTGTTTGAGTTGTTTGGCCTCGGGCCCGGTCGTTTGCACGGTGCGGTCCCAGCCTGCGGTGACGACGGCACCGGCTGGGCCGAGGTCGAGGCAGGTGACATAGGGGTCCGGTGCGAACGGGACTTGTTCCAGGCCCAGCAATCCGGCGGCGACGTTGTGTCCGGCGGTTTTGCCCAACGGGACCGCGTGCTGGCAGCTCTGCATGACGGTGTGACCGGCCTCGGCTTCGGCGGCGGCGGTGTCGCCGGCGGCGTAGACGTCCGAGACGCCCGCCACCCGCAGGTATTGATCGACGGCGAGGCGGCCCAGCCTGTCGTGCTGGCCGGGGATGCGGGCGGTCAGGGGACTGGCGGTCATGCCGGCGGTCCAGATGACGGTCGCGGCGGGGATCACCTCGCCGTCGGAGAGGGTGACGGTGTCGGCGGTGACCTTCTCTACGGTGGTGTTCAGGCGCTTCTCGATCCCGAGTTCGTCGACCACGGCGGTGATGTGTGGGCGGGGCCCGGGTCCGAGTTCGGGTCCGAGCTCGCATGTCCGCTGCACCAGCAGCACCCGCGGCCGGGAACCGTCGGGGGTCAGTTCGTCGAGTCGGCCGGTCAGTTCGGTGGCGATCTCGAGGCCGGTGAAGCCGGCACCGACGACGACGGCGGTGAACTGTCCGGCGTGGGCGGGTCGTTCGGGCAGGCGCCGCAGGTGGTGGTCGAGGGCGGCAGCACCGGTCAGGGTGTCGACGTCGAACAGATGCTGGTTGCCGGGCAGCGTGGGGCGCACCAGTTGGCTGCCGGTAGCCAGGACCAGCCGGTCGTAATCGAGGGCCAGGGGGTGGGCGTCGCGTCCGAGGGCGGTGACCGTGCGGGTGGTGGTGTCGATGTCGGTGACGGTTGCGGCGATCCGCCGGACGCCGATGGGTCCGAGGACCCGGTCCAGGGCCACCCGCATCGATTCCGGGTCGGCCTCGTAGAGCCGGGGCCGGATCACCAGGTCGTCACCGCTGCTGACCAGGGTCACGGTCAGCTCCGACGCCGGGACGCCGTGTGCGCGGGCGACCCGGACGGCGCCGGCGGCGCTCCACACACCGGCGAAACCGCCACCAATAACCAGGATACTTTTCATCCAGAATTACCTCCTGAGTAGGCGCCCGGATCACCGCGCGCGAAAAAGGGAAAGGGGGATCGAACGGTCAGTCGTGTCCGAGGACGCGCTGCACCACCGAGGGCACGGTGGGGGCATGCGCCTCGGCCCCTGCCTTCACGGCCGCCAGTGTCTGCGCGGCGAGCGCGTCCCGCCACGCCACCTCGGCGCGGCCCATGGCGCTGTTGACCGCGCAAGCGGTGGTGAAATCGGCTGCGCGACTGCGGGTACCGATCACACCGCACCGGCGGATTTCCGCGCACCGGAACACCGGGCCGGTCCCCTCGATGGCGTCCACCACGTCGAGCATGGTGATCGACTCGGGGGACCGTATCAGCCGGAACCCGCCCCGCACCCCCGGGGTCGAGCTGAGCAGGCCGGCCTTGACCAACAGTTGCAGTTGCTTGTTGAGGTACGCGGGAGGCAGGTCATGGCCGGCGGCGAGGTCGGCGGTGGAGACCGGCTCGTTGGTTCCCAGCCAGGCGAGGTTGAGCAGTGTGTGTACCGCCCACTCGACGCCTCGACTCATCTGCATATCTGGACAATAAATGTCTAGGATTGTCGCTGTCAAGCCTCCGGTGTCCGACCCGGATCAGGGCGCTGCCCGCCCGGTTCGCTCACCGCATGAAGAGTTGGTTGTAGGGGCGGCGACCGCGTCTGCCCTCGCGGATCGGGCGGAGGCGGGTCCGGCGTCCGCGGAGGAAGTAGTGGAAGCCGCTGCGGTGAAGACGGTCTCAACGATTCGCGCTCCATCTCCTCGGACTTTCGCAGAGAATCTGCAGCAGGGTCACACGGACTCGACCACGGTTTCGGAGCCAAGGATCTCGGCTGAGCTGTTGCCGGAAGGCGCGCCTGCGGTCTGAGCGGCGCGGCTCCGACGTAGAGAGGGCGATCGGGATCTTCGGTGTGTATGGCCAAGCACGCATCGAAGAAAGAGGTCCACCGATGGCCCTGTGCCAGAGCGGGATGGGGGTGTTGTCTGTCGGCGCCTGATGAGTCGGTGACAGCTGTCGGAGGGCCTCGGCGGCGCTGAGCGATCCTCGCGCCGGCTGCGGGCCCGGCGGCGACAGTGGGGTGGTCAGCTTCGCCAGTCTGAGGGTGGTCAGGGCCACGGTCGACGCGTGGACGACGCGGCCGAACGTGCGAGGTCGTCGAACGGCGTTCCGGAACTCCATCTTGCTAACGATAACGATTGTCAGTAGCTTTTGCGGGGTCGGTTGTTCGGAACACGCAAGCGGAAGGACACGTGTGGCACACCTGTTGCTGGTGGAGAGCTGGGTCGGTGCGATGGGCACGTTGCTGCCGAGGGCGATCGCCGACCTGGGGGTCGAGTTCACCTTCCTGACAAGGCGACCGGAGCACTACCCGGACGCTCTACCGGACGGCTCCCCGCATCCACTCCGCTCGGGCCGGGCCGTGGTGACGGCCGAGACCAACAACCCGGCCGCGGCCCTGGACGCGGCCCGCCGGATTCACGCGGAGGCGCCGCTCGACGGTGTCCTCACCAGCTGCGACTACTACCTGCCCACGGCCGCGACGATCGCCGCCGAGCTGGGGGTTCCCGGTCCCACACCGGAGGCGGTCGACATCGCCTGCGACAAGGCCCGCACCCGTGCGGCGTTGGAGCGGGCCGGCATCCCGGGGCCCCGCCACGCCACGGCGCCCGTCGACGACCGGGCGGCGCTGCGGGCCGCGGCCGAGACCGTGGGTTTCCCGTTGGTGGTCAAGCCGACCGATCTGTGCGCGGGGATGTTCGTGCGCCGCGCCGGCGATTGGAAGACAGTCGAAGCCGCAGCCGGGGACCTGCGCCGATTCGAGGTCAACGCGCGCGGGCAACGACGCGAACCGGTGATACTGCTCGAGGAATTGCTCGACGGCCGAGAGTTCAGCGTGGAGAGCTGGATTCGGCACGGGCAGGTGCGCACGGTCGGGGTGACCGACAAGAGCCTGGGCGGTGCATCGGGTTTCGTCGAGACCGGGCACATGTTTCCCGCCGAGCTGACAGAGCAGGACCGCTCGCAGTTGGTGGCCGCCGCCGAAGCCGCGATCGTCGCGGTCGGGCTCGATCACGGGGTGGTGCACACCGAACTCCGCTTGACCGCGGCCGGGCCGCGGATCATCGAGATCAACCCGCGCCCCGCGGGCAATCAGATCACCGAGTTGATCCGGCACGTCACCGGCATCAACCTGCCGACGGTCGCGGTCGAACTCGCCCTCGGCCGCGAACCCGCCGCTGCCCCGGACCCCGGACAGGGCGCGGCGAGGCCCTCGAGCGCCGCAGTGAGCATGCTGGTACCGACCGAGGTGGGAGTCCTCACCGACCTGCACGGCGTCGGAGCGCTCGCTGATCATCCGGCGGTGGTGGCGTCGGTGTTCAAGGCGCCGGGACACCGAACGACGGTGGGGGAGGACAACAACAGCTATCTGGGCTCCGTGGTGACCGTGTCCTCCGAGCGGGCCGGGGCCCGGCCGCTCGCCGAGGCCCTGCTGTCGTCGATCTCGGTCAGCTACGGCGCGGAGCCCACACCGTGACCGCCTCTGCACAGACCGGTGCCGTCGCCGCGCTGCTCGACCGCTACCGCACCGACCCGGCCCTGAATTCCGCGGGCGGCGTCACGGTGTCGACGGCCTTCACCACCTTTCAGGGTGTTCGGCACACCGGGCGCGGCGGCGGCTACCGCAATCAGGTGATCAGCCTGCGGGTGGGCGCCGCGACGGGTTCGTGTGCGGTCGAGCCCGGGTCGGTCGATCCGGAGGTGGTGCACGCCTGCGCCGGCGTGCCGGTCGCCGAGTTACTCGGCCACCACGAACGTTCGGTTCAGGTCGCAGCCCTCGACGCCTACCTTGCGCACCTGCGCCCGCACGCGTCCGATGCCCGCGCGGACACAGTGCAGGTGGAGCCGGGGGATTCGTTGCAGCGATCGCTCGCCCGGGCGCAGGCGGTGACGGGGCTGGTCGACGCACCGTGGGGCGGGCGGGTGTTGGTGATCGGGGTGGTCAACTCGTTGCTCGCCTGCCTGCGCGAGCGCGGTGTGCGGTATGCGCCGTGCGATCTGAAGGGCGGCACCACGGAGTGGGGTGAGCCGATCGTCACCGACTTCGCCGAGGTCCTCGACCATTGTGATGCGGTGCTGGCGAGCGGGATGATGCTCGGCAACGGCAGCTTCGACCGGCTCCTCGAATCGGTGGCGGCCAGCGGGCGGCCGGTGCCGGTCACCCTGTTTGCGCAGAGTGGGGCGGCGGTGGCCCGCGAGCTGCTCGGCCGCGGTGTCGATGCCCTCTCGGCGGAGCCGTATCCGTTCTTCTGGCTGACGGGTGAGACGAGCCGGCTCTACCTCTACCGGGCGGTGTGTCGCCGATGACCGTGATCGAACCGTTCGCACGGGTCGGTCACAGCCCGTTGGTGCACATCCACACCGCGGTGCCGCAGCCGCATCCGGGTTATTTCGCGAAGATCGAGTCTCTCGGGTTCGGCGGCCTCAAGGCGCGCTCGGCGCTGTCGATGCTGATCGGTGCCCGCAGGCGCGGGGAGTTGCGCGAGGGCGCGCGGATCGTCGAATCTACCAGTGGCACCCTGGGCGTGGGTTTGGCGTACGTGGCGCAACCATTGGGCCACCCGGTGACGCTGGTGGTGGACCGTGAACTGGAACCGCCGATGCGGAATCTGCTGCGGGCGTTGGGCGCGACCCTCGAGATCGTCGAGAGACCGCATCCCACGGGCGGGTGGCAGCAGGCCCGTCTCGACACCCTGCACCGCCTCCTGGCAGTGGATCCGGGCGCGTACTGGCCGAATCAGTACGACAACCCGGACAATGCGGCCGGCTACTACGGACTGGCCGATGAGATCGTCGCCGGACTCGCGGAGGCGGGGGTCGACCGGGCCGAGGTGCTGGTGTGCAGTGTCGGCACCGGCGGGCACAGCAGCGGGGTCGGGCTGAGGCTGCGGCAGGCATGGCCGGACCTGCGGATCATCGGCGTCGACGCGCTCGGATCGACGATCTTCGGTCAACCCGCCACGCACCGCGTCATGCGCGGACTGGGCAGCAGCGTGCACCCCGGGAATGTGCGCTACGAGATGTTCGACGAGGTGCACTGGGTCGGTCCACGAGAGGCCGTGCACGCCTGCCGCGGCCTGGCCCGCGGCGGTTTCCACACCGGCGGATGGTCCACCGGTGCGGCGGCGACCGTCGCCGGGTGGGCGGCCGCCCGGTGGCCGGGCACCGTGGTCACCATCTTCCCGGACGGCCCGGACCGCTACCTGCGCAGCATCTTCGACGACGACTGGTGCCGCCGTCGCGGTCTCCTCGACCCGCCCCGCGCCTCACCCCACGAAATCGACGACTGCCACGACCCCACCGCGTGCTGGACCCGATGCCGAACAGTGCGATCACCGCACCCTTTCACCGACAAGGCGGAGGTATCCGCAGTATGAGACTGACCTGGACCGTCGACACCCTCGAACTCACGCATCCGTTCCGGATCAGTCGTGGTGTCATGTCCACCCGGCAAGCCGTGACCGTGACGGTGACCGGCCCGGATTCGGACCACTTCGGCCGCGGCGAAGTCGTCACCTCACCCCACGCACAGCTGGATGTGGACCGGATCGAGGAGCACTTGCACCACGCCCGGGAGCACTGCGGCCGCGACGGCGCCGATCTGGACCGCGCGCTCGCGGCGGTGCATCCGGCGGTGGCTGCCGCGGTGTGGTCGGCGGTCGCGGAACTGCGGGCACGCACGGACGACCAGCCTCTTGTTGTTCATCTCGGGCTGCCACTGCGGACCGAGGTTCCCATCACCCGGACGTTGGGGATCGGAACACCCGAGGCGATGGCCACCGAGGCTACCTCCCTGATGGCCCAGGGATTTCGGCTGCTCAAGGTGAAGACCGATGCTGACCAGGCCGCGTCGGTTCGGCGGCTCGCCGCGGTGGCCGCGGCCGCACCCGATGCCGAACTGATCGTCGACCCGAACGAAGCGTGGACGGCGGCGACCGCGCTGCGGGTGCTCGCGGATACTCGCGGACTGCCGGTGGTCGCACTCGAGCAGCCGCTTCCGGCGTCGGACCGAGACGGACAGCGTGAGCTGCGCAGCCGCACGGACGTGCCCGTGATCGCGGACGAGGCCGTCCACTCCCTGCCCGACCTGGACGACCTCGACGGGCTCGCGGATGCGGTGAACATCAAACTGCCCAAGTGCGGCGGAATCTACCGTGCCCACGGGCTCGCCGCCGCCGCCCGGGAACGTGGGATGGACGTGATGCTCGGCTGCCTGGCGAGTAGTTCGTTGAGCATCGCGCCGGCGGTGCACCTGGCGTCGGTTGCGCGGTGGTGTGACCTGGACGGTCACCTGCTGCTCGCCCGGGACCCGTGGACCGGGCTGGGCGGTGAGGACGGGGTGCTGCGTCCGAGCGGGCGGCCCGGTCTCGGCGTGCACCGACAAGACAGTGAGGAACCGCGATGACCGAACTCGTCTCGAAGCCCGGGACGTTCGCGCTGCTGCGCAGCTTCCCCCGGTCGGTGCAGTTGTTGGTGCTCAATCAGTACGGCGTCAACACCGGCTTCTACATGCTGGTGCCCTATCTCTCGATGCACCTGACCGGAAACCTCGGCCTGTCCCTGGCGATCACCGGCCTGGTTCTCGGGGTCCGCACCCTCAGCCAGCAGGGATTGTTCCTGATCGGCGGCACCGCCGCCGACCGGCTGGGGCCGCACCGGGTGATCATCGCCGGCTGCGCCCTGCGGTCGGTGGGGTTCGCGGTGTTCGCTTTCGGCACCAGTGTGCTGCTGCTGTTGCTCGCGTCGATCCTGTCGGGACTGGCGGGGGCGTTGTTCAACCCGGCGGTGCGCTCCTACATCGCGGTCGCCGAACCCACCCGGCGGGCGGAGGCGTTCGCGGTGTTCAACGTCTTCGCCCAGGCCGGGGCATTGTCCGGGCCGCTGATCGGTAGCGCGTTGTTGGCGGTGGACTTCCGCACCGTCGCGATTGCGTCGGCGGTGATCTTCGCCGCGCTCACCCTGGCGCAGATGCGGTTCCTGCCCGCCCACCCCGTGGAACCCGCCGAGACGACGGTGCTCCGCGGCTGGCGGGTGGTGGTGGCCAATCGCCGCTTCGTGTTGTTCACCCTGGCGATGCTCGGGATGTTCGCCCTGCAGACGCAGATGTATCTGGTGTATCCGGTGCTGGCCGGGCGGATCACCGACTGGGGCGGGGCGGTCGCGGCGGTGTTCCTGTCCACCACCGTCTTCAGCCTGCTGTTCCAGGTACGCCTGACCCGGTGGTTCGATAGCCGGACCAGCCGCGGCACCGCGATCACCACCGGGTTGGCTCTGATGGGCGGCGCGTTCGTGGTGCTGCTGCCGGTGCTGTGGGCCGACCCCGGAGCTGAGCTCTGGCGGGTCGTGGCCGCGTTGGCCGCGTTGGTGCTCTCCGCCCTGGTCCTTGGATCGGGGATCATGATCGCACAACCGTTTGTGATGGAACTGATTCCGGCGTATGGGGATTCACGGATCTCCGGAACCTTGTTCGGGATGTTCTATCTGGTGTCCGGGATCGTGGCCGCCGGGGGCAACGCCCTGATCGGGTACGGCATCGACATTGGATCCGGGTGGCCCGGTGCGCTGGTGTGCATCGCGCTCGGGCTCGGATCGGCGGCCGGAGTGTGGCTGCTCCAGCGCCGTGGTCTGCTGGCCGACCCGGTCGGAGCGCGGCCATGACCGCTGCCGAGGCCCGAAATCTGTTGACCGACAACCCGGCGCTGTACGAGGCGCGGTTTCCCGACCCCGACCGCACGGCGGCGAGGTTCGTCGACGACGTCCTGCAGGCGTATCTGCCGGACGTCGCTCCGTGCTCACCCACCCGGCCCGCCGCGGTGCTGGACCTGGGGTGCGGGACCGGCCGCGATCTCGGCTATCTGGCCGGCCGCGGATACCGCTGTGTCGGACTCGACCAGTCGGCGGCGATGGTGGATTATGCGCGGCAACTCTATCCGGGGGTGACGGCGGCGCTGGGCGACCTGCGGGACTTCCAGGTCGACGAGACACTCGACGCGGTCATCTGCCTGGACAGCTCCCTGTTGTACTGCCACACCGACAGCGAGCTTCAGTCGTGCCTGCGTTGCTGCCGTGCCCACCTGCGCACCGGTGGGTTGCTGGTGGCGGAGATGCGTAACGGCGCGTTCTTTCTCGGCAACACCGAGCTGCTCGACCACCCCACTCACTCGTTCTTCTCGTGGCAGGGCCGTACCTGGCGGGCGGAGACCACCCTGTGGATCGACCACGCCGCCCAACTGCTCCGCCGGCGCCGGCACTGGCGCATCCCCGATACCGCCGACGAACTCGTCCAGACATCCGCGTGGCGGTTGCTGTTCCCGCTGGAGTTGACCGGGCACTTGCGCCGCGCCGGGTTCGCGGTGCGGGCGATGTTCGACACGCCCGGCCCCCGGACCGATGCCGGCTGGCCGACCGGATCCGCCCCAGGCGCCCTCCCCGACCTCGGTGAGAGCCTGATGTCGGGGGACCGGCTGCACGTCATCGCGCAGGCGATCTGACCCAGCCCGCGCTCAGCCGGCAACCACCGTTCTCTTCCTTCCCCTGTCAAGGAGATACACCCGATGAATCCGGCCCCCCGATCACCGATGTCCCCACTGCCGGTCCTAAACCGGCGCTCGTTCCTCGGCCTGGGCGCCGCCGCGACCGGCGCCGTACTGCTCGGTGCCTGCAGCACGGGTGGCGACAGCACCACCGCGGCGACCGCCGCGCCCCGCGAGGGCGGCCGGCTGCGGGCGGTGTTCGCCGGCGGCGGCGCGCAGGAAGTGCTGGATCCGCACAAGGCGAACCTGTACGCCGACGTGGCACGCTCGAACGCCCTCTACGACAAGCTCGTCGAGTACGGCGACGACCTCGGTCCCGTGCCACGGCTGGCCATCGCCTGGCGCCCCAACGTCGACGCCACCACCTGGACGGTGGGGCTGCGCCCGGCGGTGTTCCACGACGGCAGGCCGGTGCGGGCGGCGGACGTGCTGTACTCCTACCAGCGGATCCTGGACCCGAAGAACGCGCTGCGACCGCGGGCCTCGCTCGAGGTGATCGACATCGCCCGGTCCCGCCAGCTCGATGATCGCAGCATCGAATTCGTGTGCGCCCGGCCCTGCGGTGACCTGGCGAACGTGCTGGCCGCGTTCGGCGCGTACATCATCCCTGAGGGCGCCACCGACTTCACCCGGCCGGTCGGGTCCGGCCCGTTCACGTTCACCTCGTTCGAGCCGGGCCGCTCGTTCGTCGCCGCCCGATTCGCCGACTACTGGGACGGCGCCCCGCACGTGCAGGAACTCGAAATCCTCACCGCCCCGGACGAGACCGCGCGGATCAACGCCCTGCTCGGCGGGCAGGTGGAGTACGCCGATGACCTCGGGGTCACTTCGGCGCGCACCTACGAACACGACGCGAGGGTGCAGATCCTCCGCTCACCCCGCAGTGCGATGTCGGGGTTCGCGATGAAGGTGGACCGACCGCCGTTCGACAACCTGGACCTACGCCGGGCGATGTTCGCCCTGGTCGACCGCGAGGAACTGGTCTCCACCGTGCTCGGCAGCACCGGGGTGGTGGGCAACGACCTGTTCGGCCGCGACACCAAGTACTACGCCGCCGACCTGGCCCAGCGCCACCTGGACCTGGAGGAGGCGAAGGCGCTGATCCGCAAGGCCGGAGCGCAGAACACTACCATCGAGCTGCAGACCACGAGCGCCACCAACGGATTCGTCGAAGCCGCCAACATCCTCGCCGAACAAGCCGGACGGGCCGGACTGAAGATCGACGTGAAAGTCGGTGAAGGCTCCACGTATTGGACGCGGACCCTCGACGAGGGGGTGCTGTCGAGCTTCCGGTCCGGGGCCATGCCCATCGAAACCCATCTGGCACAGCGGATGCTGTCCACCTCGTCGAAGAACTACACCCAGTGGCGCCGACCCGACTTCGACGCCCTGTTCGCCACCGCCAGCGAAAGCACCGACGACGCGGTGCGCGCCCGCGCCTACCAGCAGATGCAAGCGCAGCTGCACAGCGAGGGTGGCTTACTGGTGTGGGGGTTCTCCGACGGCCTGCACGGACTCGCCCCGAACCTGGCCGGCATGGCGCAGAACGCACCCTCCAACACCCTCGGCTACGCCCGCTTCGACAAGGCCTGGCTGTCGTGATCCTCACCCGGTACGCCGGGGTACGGGTCACGCTCGGCCTGGCCCAGGTGCTGGGGGTGCTCGGCGGCGTCTTTGCGGTGGCGGCGGCGCTACCGGGGGACGCCGCGGTGGTGATCGCCGCCGATGATGCGGACCCGGAGCGGATCGCGCAGCTGCGGGAAACCCTCGGGCTCAATCGACCGCTGCTCACCCAATTCGGTGACTGGATGGCTGGCCTGCTCCGAGGCGATCTGGGCACCTCGGCGGTCTCCGGCCGCCCGGTCACCGAGATTCTGTCCGCGGCACTGGCACCGACGCTCACCCTGGCGACGCTCGCACTGATGGTGCTCATTCCGCTGGCGGTGCTGCTGGGGGTAGCCGCCGCGGTCGGACGGGGCCGCCGGGTCGACCGGACGGTCTCCGGGGTGGCCGTGGCCCTGTACGCGGCGCCGGAGTTCGCCCTGGCGGTCATCTTGGTCGCGGTGTTCGCGGTGGGGTTGGGGGTGTTCGCCCCCACTGCGGTCGGGGCGAGCGGGCCGCTGCTGTGGCAGCCGGAGCTATGGGTGCTGCCGGTGGCGGTGCTGGTGATCCGGCCGGTGTGCTCGCTGTCGCGGTTGGTGCGCGCCTCGATGATCACCACCCTTGACTCCGAACACATCCGGCACACTGTGCGTTTGGGGGTGCCGCTGCGTCGGGTGGTGTGGCGGCACGCCTTGCCCGGGTCGCTCACCCCCGCCGTCCAACATCTCGCCCGCGTGGCGGACTGGCTGCTCGGCGGGGTCGTGGTCGTCGAAGCGGTCTTCGCGCTCGGTGGACTGGGTCAGGTCCTGGTCAGCGCTGTCAGCAGCCGCGACCTCCCGCTGCTGATGGGATTGGTGGCGCTGTTCGCCCTGGTCACCGTCACGGTGAACACGATTGCGGACATCGCGGCGTTCCGGCTCAACCCCACCGCAGGGGAGGCCGCATGACCGTCCTCGGACCGGAGGTCGCCCGGCGCCGACTTCCGAAGTCGCGCTACCTCGTCGGTCTGTTGCTCACCGCCGTCCCGTTGCTGATCGCGGTCCTGGGACCGCTGGTTGCCGAACCGGCGGCCCGCGGTCCGGCGTTCACCCTCGGCGAAAAGTGGCTCCTCGGTACCGATTCCGAGGGGCGCGATGTGTTCACACAGCTCCTCCTGGGCGGGCGTTCGCTGGTGCTGGTGGCCACCGCGGCGGTCCTGCTGACCTACCTGCTCGCGGTGCCGTGGGGGGTGGCCGCGGCGACCGCGCGGCGCCGGATGGTCGACGAGTCGCTGATGCGCCCGCTGGATCTGCTGCTCTCGCTTCCCTCGATGATGCTGCTGCTCCTGGTGGTCGCGCTCACCGACGCCGACGCGGTGGTGTTGGCGGTGACGGTGGCGGTCCTGTTGTTCCCGGACGCGGCGCGTCTGGTGCGGGCCTCGGCCCTGCACACGGCGCACACCCCGGCGATGGAGGCGCTACGGCTGCAACGCGAAACGTGGTGGCGCCGAAACATCGGCTACCTGGGGCGGTCGCTGCTCCCGGTGCTCGCCGCGGACGCCGGACTGCGGTTCGTCGGCGCCATCTACCTGGTCGCCTCCGCGAGCTTCCTCGGGTTGACCGTGGACTCCGCCGGCACCGACTGGGCGGTGATGATCGACCGCAACCGCGCCGGCATCACCCTGGTGCCCTGGGGCGTCGTCGTCCCCGCGGTGATGATCATCGCGCTGGCGATGGGCGTGAATCTGCTGTTCGACGCGGGCGCCCGCTCGGTGACGCGAGAGTTCTCCCCGAGGAGTTCGAGATGACCGAGACAGTGCCGGTGGCCGAGGCAGTGCCGGTGACCGTCGCCGAACCCACTCGGCGCAGCGCCATCCGGGTACGCGGACTGACCGCGCGGACCCCGGACCGGGTCCTCGTCGCGGGCGTCGACCTCGACATCCCCGACGGTGGCGTCACCGCGATCATCGGCAGCTCCGGCAGCGGAAAGACCACCACCGCACTCGCCCTGATGGGCGAGCACCGGCCCGGCGTCGAGGTGACCACTGACGACGTGCGCGCAGATGGGGTGCGGTTCGGCTATGTACCGCAGCAACCATCCTCGGTGCTCAACCCGGTTCTGCGGATCGGCACCGTGCTCCGTGACATCGAACGCGCCGCCCACCGGGCGGGACACCGGGTGTCGGTGCCCGAAGCACTGCAGCGGTCCGGCTTCCCGAGCGATCCGGCCATGCTGCGCCGCTACCCGCACCAACTCTCGGGTGGTCAACAGCAACGCCTGGTCATCGCCCAAACCCTGCTGACGAACCCGACCTGCCTGATCACGGACGAACCGACCACCGGGCAGGACCCGGCGAACCGGGCCGCCGTCCTTCACGAGATCGCCCGGCTGGCGGGTGAGGGTCTGACGGTCGTGCTGCTCACGCACGACCTGGACGCGGTGCGGGCGGTGGCCCAGCAGGTGATCGTCATGGCAGACGGGCGGGTGATCGAAACCGGTGAGACCGGGGTGTTGGAGGCGCCGGCGCAGGAGCAGACCCGGGCGCTGGTTCAGGCGCAGTCCCCAGCGGTGCGACCCAGCCGGACCCACCGCCCCACCACGAGGGTGAGCACCCGATTGACGATGGACGCCGTCTCGGCCGGTTTCCGCACCACCCCGGTGCTGCGGGATCTTTCACTCTCGGTTGATCCGGGGAAATGCGTGGCCCTGGTCGGTCCCTCCGGCTGCGGCAAGACCACCGCGGCCCGAGTCGTCGCAGGCCTGCACCGGCCCACGGCCGGCCGGGTCCTCCTCGACGGCCGACCACTGGCAGAAACGATATACAACCGCACCCGCCGCGACATCGCCGCGATCGCGTACGTCTTCCAGGACGCCAAAGCGGCCTTCGACCCGTACCGAAGCGTGTGGGAACAGATCGTGCGCGGACCCGTACGGCTGCGCGGCGCCACGACCGCGGAGGCAGCAGCGGCGGCCCACACCGCGTTGGAGCAGGTGGGCCTGGATCGGACGATCGCGCTCGCACGCCCCGCCACCCTCTCCGGTGGTGAAGCGCAGCGCGCCGCGCTGGCGCGGGCACTGGCGGTGGACCCGTCGGTCCTGATCTGCGACGAGATCACCACCGGCCTGGACCCCGTCTCGCAGCGGCGCGTGCTCGACATCCTGTCCGAACTCACCCGAACCCGGGGGATCTCCCTGATGGTGATCAGCCACGACGCCCACGTCGTACAGACCGTCGCCGACGAGGTCATCGACATGCACGAACGACGATCATCCGGTGCGCCGCGACCGGTGCGCGGCAGCCCACAGGCCACAAGCTGCAGCCGCCAAAAGTAGCCAAAGGCCGTTCCCTCTTTGTGCAGGTCGAGCGGCGCTGCGCGAACTAGCATGGGACGCAAGTCCCCGGTAGAGAGGTCCTGCCGGCTCGGGCACATGGGTGCGGGCACGGGATCCGTGACGAGAAGTGGGTTCATGTTGCACGCACTGGTAGTGAAGGCTGCGTCGACGGTCGTGACCGGCGCGGTCGGGGTAGCCGCATACGAAGGGGTGAAGAAACTCGTCGGAAAGACCCCGGTGCGGGGCGCCGCGGTGACGGCGACGGCCTGGGGCCTGCGCGGGGTCCGCAAGGCCGAAGAAGGCGCCGAGTCCGCCCGGCTCGCGGTCTCCGATGTCGTGGCAGAAGCCAAGGAGCGGATCGGCGAGGAGGCATCCCTGCCCACCGAACCCGGGCATGGGCATGGGCATGGGCACGCTCACTGACGTCGGCGCCGCCCCCGCACCCACCGGTGCGCTGACCGATGCCGACCTGCCGGAAGGCTTGCGGGTCGTGGCCCATGCCGGTGGGCGCCTCCGGATCCAGGCAGACTGGCTCAAATCCAGCCCCGGACGGGCAGTCGCCGTCGAGGACGCCGTCACCATGATCTCCGGGGTGCGGGCGGTCCACGCTTACCCACGCACCGCAGCGGTCGTTATCTGGTACTCCCGCACACGAGCCGACCTGCACGAAATCCTCGACGCAATCGCCACCGGGCAGAAGACCTCCCCATCACACGTTCCGCATCGGCCGCCCCGATCGGCGGACGTCACCAACGGCGACGTCCTGCGCATGGCGATCGGCGGCGCAGCCCTGACCCTGCTGGGTTTCCGCCGGTACGCCCTGCGCCGCCCACCGATGCTCGGTACCACCGGCCGTCTTGTCGCGACCGGTGCCACCGTCTTCACCGGCTACCCGTTCCTGCGCGGGGCGCTGCGTTCGCTCGTCGGAAAACGCTCCGCCGGAACCGATGCGCTGGTATCGGCGGCCACCATCGCCAGCCTGGTGCTCCGGGAGAACGTGGTGGCCCTGACCGTGCTGTGGCTGCTCAACATCGGGGAGTACCTGCAGGACCTGACCCTGCGCCGCACCCGCCGGGCGATCTCGGATCTGCTGACCGGAACGCAGGACACCGCCTGGGTGCGCCTCGCCGACGGCTCCGAGGTGTCGGTGGACGTCGAGCGACTCGAGGTCGGCGACGAGGTCATCGTCCACGACCACGTGGCCCTCCCGGTCGATGGAATCGTTGTCGACGGTCACGCCATCGTGGACCAGTCGGCGATCACCGGTGAGATCCTGCCCGTCAGCATCGAGACCGGCGATCGTGTCCATGCCGGATCCGTTCTCATCCGCGGTCGCCTCGTGGTGACCGCCTCCGCCGTGGGCAAGGACACCACCATCGGACGCATCATCACCCGGGTCGAGCAGGCCCAGGAGGATCGGGCCCCGATCCAGACCGTCGGAGAGAACTTCTCCCGCCGCTTCGTGCCTGCCTCCTTCGTATTGTCGGCGGTGACCTTGCTGCTCACCCGCGATGTGCGCCGGGCGATGACGATGCTGCTGGTGGCGTGCCCCTGCGCCGTCGGCCTGTCCACCCCGACCGCGATCAGCGCGGCCATCGGAAACGGTGCCCGCCGCGGCATTCTCATCAAGGGCGGCTCGCACCTCGAACACGCCGGCCGCGTCGATGCGGTGGTGTTCGACAAGACCGGCACCCTGACCGTCGGGCGGCCGGTGGTGACCAACATCGTCGCGTTCGACGACGCCTGGACACCGGAGCAAGTGCTCGCCTACGCCGCCAGTTCCGAGATCCACTCCCGCCACCCTCTGGCCGCCGCCGTCATTCGTAGCACTGAGGAACGGCACATCGAGATTCCTCCGCACGAGGAATGCGAGGTCCTCGTCGGACTCGGGATGCGGACCATCGCGGACGGTCGCATCCTCCTCCTGGGCAGCCCGTCGCTGCTGCGCACCGAGAACATCACCGTCACCGGCGAGGCCGCCGAGTGGGTCAGCCGGCTCCGCAGCCAGGCGGAAACCCCGCTCCTGTTGGCCGTCGACGGAACCCTCGTCGGGTTGATCAGCCTCCGCGACGAGGCCCGACCGAATGCCGCCGCCGTGCTGGGTAAACTCCGCGCTGACGGGGTCAAACGGATCGTGATGCTGACCGGCGATCACCCGGACACCGCGGCCGCGGTCGCCGCCGAGCTCGGCATCGACGAATGGCGCGCCGAGGTCATGCCCGACGATAAACTCGAAGCGGTGCGCGCACTACAGCATGCCGGCTACGTCGTCGCCATGGTCGGGGACGGCACCAACGACGCCCCGGCGCTGGCGGCCGCGGACATCGGGATCGCGATGGGGTTGGCCGGCACCGATGTGGCCGTCGAGACGGCCGACGTCGCGCTCGCCAGCGACGATCTGGACCGGCTCCTCGATGTCCGCGACCTCGGCCGACACGCCGTCGCCGTCATCGCGCAAAATTACGGAATGTCCATCGCTGTCAACGCCATTGGTTTGCTCGTCAGCGCCGGCGGCGCCCTCTCCCCGGTCCTCGCCGCCGTCCTGCACAATGCCTCGTCCGTCGCCGTGGTCGGAAACAGCTCGCGGCTGATCCGCTACACACTCTGAGCTCGTCCAACAGATGCAGATCCGTCAAGCCTGCCTCGGCGGACTCGGGTCCGCCCATCGTCACCTGCGCAAGCGTGATGGTCGGTGCCTCGTCATCCCGCACCTTGCCGACCCGGTACTTTAAAAGTACATTGAAAGTATGTCTGTGGGTGAGGTGCCGTTCTCGGATATTCAGAACAAGGGGAAGGCCACACTGTCGGAGTGGCAGCGGTCGGGGGCGCGGCCACTGCGGGTGACACGGCGCGACGACGAGGACCTGGTGCTGATGACGGCGGCGCGGGCGGATCAGGAACGGGAGGTACTCGCGGCGGCGACGGCTATGGTCGACGCCCTGCTGCACTCCGATGACGGCGCTCTGGTCCGCAAAGTCGTCGCGGCGGCCTTCCCGTGGGTGAGCTACCTGTCGGGTGAGGAGCTCGCCGACTTCGTCGACGAGCTGATCGCATCGCTGCGGGCGGGTTCGTCGCTGGACAATCCGGCTCCCCCTGCTCGCACGATCGAGACGTGGCGCCACACCGCGGAGGTGTATGCAGATCCGGAGCTCGCCCGGATCCTGTCGACGCCGTCTACTGGTGACTTCGGGGCCGTGCCGGTGCCGGAGCTGTGAGCCCGAAGCGGGGTGAGCGCGTCGCGCCGCCGGCGGCCGGAGAGTTGTGGGACCTGCGGTTCGCGACCACTGATGCGGTAAAGGGGTGGGACGAGCTGTGCCGGCAGGCACCGGCAAACACGCTGGTGGCGTACGAGGAACTGCGACGCCGCACGGTCACGCAGGAGTCAACGACCCGTCATCACCGGCTGAAGGGCAAGCTCGCGACCGGAGTGCACAACCGGGTGGAGATGGAGCAGTGGCAGTACGAGGTCACCGCCGGTGGTCGGGTCTGGTACGTGCTGGACATCGAGCACCGCACGTTGTGGCTGAAGTATGCGGGTACAGGACATCCCAAACAGACCGAATAGTGTTGCCGGAGAGGATAATGGCCCGAGCCGGGCGTCATCGAAGTCGGGTGGTCAGCCAAAACCGAAAAGGCGTACTGTCGCCAGTCGGGCGCCTCTAGGCACCGCATTCAGCGGGAAATTGTCCGTGTGTGTTCACGAGCAGAGGCAGCTCAGAGGAGCGCGCCGAGTTCACCGTCCACTCAGCGAGATCGATCGTGCCAGGTGAGGTTTCCGATTCCGGAGGTGCAGGCAGCAGCATCGGCACATGACCAAGCTACCCGTGATTGCTGGCTCTGTACTTTGAATGTGTTCTTCCGCTGCCGGAGATATCAGACGCCTGTAGTTCGATGCACAGGCTGGGCTACCAGTCGTAGACCACGTTGGGATCCGGTTCGTTGCTGCCACGGATCGCGAGCGGAGTCGCCGGCGTAGCGAGGAGGCGGACCGTCGAATTGTGGCTGACAAAGCCGACGAATCCTCCGGTGCCGGCCCGTGTGAAGATCCCCTTGACTGCTTCCTTGAGGCTGTGGGCGGTGGCTGCATCGGCGAGCGGGTAGCGGCTCCCGTCGTAGACGACTCGTAGCTCATGAACCTCCTCCTCCTACTCGGCGTCGAGCCAGATCGAGTGTGGACGAGAAGGGGTCATCTGCCTGTGTCGCTTGCCATGAGCATGGGGCCGCCTTGACCTGACTTCTGCCACCCTCATGGGACCACGGATTGCCAGTCATGGGACCACCCCGGCGCGTCGCGCCGAAGTCCCGCCGGATCGATCGTTTGATCGTCGTGTCGGTATCCCCGGTCACGAAGGCGGACGGACAGGGTATTTCGGGAGGTCAACGCGAACGAAGTCAAGGAAGTGCTCCGGATCTGGCTCGGAGTACGCGGGTCCCGTACACCGGGATTGCGGCGCACTGCGGGGTGGACCGCAAACGCGCGCGCCAGTATGTCGAGGCCGCCCAGGCCGCGGGCCTGCAGCGCAACGACGGGGCCTGGGCCCTCGACGACGGGCTGATCGGTGCGGTGATCGAGACGGTGCGCCCGGAACGACCGAACGGGCACGGGCCCGCCTGGGACGGGTAGCTGGGGTTCGAGGACCAGATCAACGTGTGGGAGGCCGGCGACGGGAACCATCCACCGCTGACGATCACCAAATTGGGAACCCTGCTGGCCCGCCAGGGCTGCGTGGCGGCTGTATCGGACGTTGCACCGATTCGCCACCGAGCGCTGCGGTTTCGGCCGTAAGGACACCACCGTCCGGGTCGTCGACGGCGATCGAAGCCAGTGAATGCCAGATCGACTTCGGCTACCTGGGCTACCTGCCCGATCGGACACCGGGCGGCGCCGCAAGGTGCACGCGTTGATCTTCACCGCCGTGTACTCGCGGCACATGTTCGTGTGGCTGACGTACTCGCAGACCCTGGCGGCGGCGGTGATCGCCGGCTGCGAGGCGGCGTGGACTTTCTTCGACGGTGCCTTCAGGGTCCTGATCCCGGACAATCTCAAGGCGGTGGTGACCGAGGCGGACGCGGTCAATCCGCGGCTGTCGCAGGGCTGGTTGGACTACGCTCAGCAGCGGGTTCGCCCGCCGTTCCGGCGCGGATCCGGTCGCCGAAAGATAAACTACTGGGCCGGTGAGGACTTCACGGATCTAGCCGAGGCACAACAGCGGGCCGAAGCGTTGTGCCGTGACACCGCACCGGGACCCACGGCAGCACCGCAGCCCGCCAACTCACGCCACAATCGTCAACCGTCGAGCGGTCGCGAACGGTGATGGCGCGCCGGGGCAGCGCCGCACCGACTCGCGCGACGATCCCCGACGCGATGCCACCACCACCTCGTGCGCGACCACCACACCGATCTGAACTGAGGAGTTCGACTCCGGTTTTCGCGTAGGCATCAGCGGCCGCTTACACCGCCACTAGTTTTCACGTGCGGTCGACAATTGGGTCGCTGGACTTCAGCACACGATTTAACTGTAGACTGGTGTAACTTCGATCGCTCTCCTCGGGTCCGGCTTTCGAACGTACGAGATCTGGTGTGACGGTGAACGCTCTCGGGTGCATGGTGATGTCTCGCAGTGTTGTAGGTGAGCAGCGGGCCCGCACAGGAGCTGTCGGCGAGGGAGGAACACGTCCGCTCATGCGATTCGTTACCCTGAGGATGCGGGGCTGGGGTGGATTTCAAGGGGTCCGCAACGGTCCCGCTCCTTTACTTGTACTTGACTATGTCTAGGTCTAGTCTTTGTACTACTGGGCTGGCTGCAGTCCTCGAGATGTCGCCCTCTCATGGTGGGTTTCGAGTCTCGTCCGATTTCAGGGATCGGGCGAGGGCGGGGGCTCCATCGGCTTGGCTTCGCAGACTGGGCTGATCGGGTTTCCGCCAGCATAAATTGCTGCTCCATGGGCGTGCCGCAGCAGTTGTGTCACCCTCGTTTGAACTGGGGTGAGGCACTCGGGCATCATGAGCTGGCGAGAGGAATCCCACCGGCCACCCCCATGTTGGGTAGCCGGGGCCGGTGGGGTTCCGTCACTCCGCACGGCGACTCCTATGTGGAGTGCCAACTATGGACCGGTGTTCGACGACTCCGTCCGCAGGCCGGCCGTGAGGAAATTGGTTCCTGCTGTTCTGTCGTGCGTAGTCGGCGCAGGCGAGGATTGCGTGAGCGCGGAGGCGAGGTGACGACGTGCAGCAGCAAGTCGGGTCCGAGGGGCAAGCGATAGTCACCGGCAAGGACGGCAGCTCAGCATCGGAGGCTGTCGATTCCAGCACCCACCTTCACTTCCGATGAGGTGAGAGTGTTCGGCTGCCCCGCGCCTCTGTCGATGCGCGGCGGGCGGATCGTGGGAGTGTCTTCTCGGGCCGTCGCGGCGCGCCCGGATCGCCCTGATCAGCTCTGACTGTGGTCGAGCGCGGGATGACCCTCGGCTTAGGGCCGGTCGGTGGCGGGGCGCCGCGGATCCGATGCCCGGCGGGTGACCCGGATGCGGGAGATGCGGCGCGCGTCGAGGGCGCTGACGGTGAGAATGTGGCCGTCGAAGGTGATGCTGTCACCGAGTTGGGGGACGCGCTGGAGTCGGTGTAGCAGGAAGCCGGCGGCCGTCTCGTAGGGGCCGTCGGGCAGCGCGATGCCGGTCGCCTCCTCGAAATCTTCGACGATCAGTAGCCCGTCGACGGGTCGGTGGGGCGGCATCGGTGATGGTTCGGCGCCGGTGGGGTCGTCGTACTCGTCACCGATCTCGCCGACGATTTCTTCCACGATGTCCTCGAGGGTGGCAATGCCTGCGGTGCCGCCGTATTCGTCGACGACGATCGCGATCTGACGATTGTCGTGTCGCATGTCCGCCAGCGCTGCCAGCGCCGGTTTCGAGGCGGGCAGTTGCAGGACCGGCCGGCACACGTCGGCCACGGTGGTGGCCTCGGACTGGTCGGCGCGGAGCAGGTCGCGGAGGTAGACGAATCCGACGATGTCGTCGAAGGAGGACCCGATGACGGGGTATCGGCTGTGCCCCCATTCCAGCGCCTGCTGCCCCGCCTTCGCCGCCGGGGTGTCGGCGGACAGGAACCGGACGTCGGTCCGCGGACGCATGACCTCGGCCAGGGACCGTTGGCCGGCGTCGAAGACCTCCGAGTGGATGCGGCGCTCGTTCTCGGCGATTGCGGTGTGACCGAGGACGAGATCGCGCAACTCGTCGTGAGTGATCGCCTCGTTCGTGGTCCTCGGGTCGCCGCCCAGGATGCGGACCAGCAGGTCGGTGGAGGCCGACAGCAGCCAGATGACCGGGCGCATCACGGTAGCGAATCGGTCCAGCGCGGGCGCGGTCAGCAGCGAGACTCCGGTGGCACGTTGCAGGGCAATGCGTTTGGGGACGAGTTCGCCGAGAATCAGCGACAGGTAGGCGATCGTCAGGGTGGTGCCGATCAGCGCGATGGCCGAGGCGGGCCCGGGCGGCAGCCCCCACGACTCGAGGGTCGGCGCCAGGGCGGGCGCGATGGTGGAGGCGCCGTAGGCGGCCGACAGGAACCCGGCCACCGTGACGCCGATCTGCACCGCGGACAGGAAGCGGTTCGGGTTGCGGGCCAGTGCGGCGGTCCGTGCCCCGCGGCCCCCGCGCCGCTCGAGGCGTCGGATCTGGCCCTCGCGCAGTGACACCAACGCGATCTCGGTGGCCGCGAACACGCCGCCGACCAGCACGAAAATCAGCACCAGTCCGGTATTGACCACAGTGGCGTTCATCGGGGCCACTTACCTCGAAGCGGCCGGGGTCTGTGACGGTGACCCATGGTCCTTTCCCCTCGGAGGCGACGTCGATCTGCGGTGACCTTCAGTGTAGTCAAATCGGACAAATCGGACATCGAGGTTCGGTGGTCCGCGCCCGTCCGCCGAAGGGGACGCACTCACTACGCGGGCGAGGCCGGCGACGTCCCCGGAGCGAGGGACCTTGGTTCGGGTGGTCAGAGCGAGTCGACCAAGTGGAGTACGGACAGGGGCAGTGCGGGAATCGCTAAACCGGCGCTGACGGATGCTGCCCGTGCACCGATGCGGCGGTACCGGCTGGTGTGGAAGGCGAGGAGTCCGGCGAAGGTGATGAGCGTCGCGGCAACGAGAACACGGATCGGCGAGATCAGGATCACCGCGACACAGCCGCATACGAATGCGGCCGCCACCCACCAGGGTTGCAGGTCGCGGATCTCGATTGGCCTGGTGTTCATCGCACTCGAACCGCACATTTCAGGCTGGGTCGTACCGGAACCGGGTCGAGTTCATTGTGACCCACTGAGGCACGGGTGGTCGCTCGTTCGGTTGAGCACAGTGTGATCTGAGGATCTGCCCATCGGCGAACCTCCTCCGGCGGAACCTATATGGGTCATCGACATGCACTGTCCTTTCAGCGGCGCTTGATGAAGCGTCTTCAGTGCCTCATCTCATTACGGCCGAAGTGTTTATCCGCCGGTGATGAGGTAGGCGTCGACTGCTTGTTGCAGGCGGTCGAGGGCGGCTCCATAACCGCTGAAGTCGCCGCGGCGTTGGGCGTCGCGGAGCTGTTCGAGTGCGGCTTTCAGTTCGAGAGCCGCGGTGGTGTCCGCCGCCGGTGGCGGGGGTGATGGTGGCGCGGCTGGGCCGCCCGGCAGTGATTCCTGCGGTGATGGCGGTGGTTCCGCCGGGGGTGGTGGTGCGGTGGCGGCGTCGCCGCCCGGTGCGGTCGCCGCACGGCCGGTGCCGGGGCCGAAGACCTGGTCGAGGGCTTCGGCGAGGGTGGGTGCGTATCCGACGCGGACGCCGCCGGTTCCGGGTTCCCGGTAACTGACGAGAACGCGGGAGAGTTGCGGGAAGGTGGAGCTGTCCTGTGCCGAGGAGATCCTTTCGGTGTAGAGGGGTTCGACGTACAGGACGCCGCCGTCGGCGATGGGGAGTGTCAGCAGGTTGCCGTACTGGATTCGGTTGGATCGTTCGAGCAGGGTGCGTTCGGAGGCGACGCGGGTGTCGGAGATCATCGAGTTCTGGATCTGTTGCGGACCCTGGGTGAGTGTGTCGGTGGGTAACTGGAGGACGCTGATCTTGCCGTAGTTTTCCGGGTCGGAGTGCGCGGAGATGTAGGCGGAGAGGAATTCGCGGTTGTATCCGACCATGGCACTTGCCAATCGGAATGACGGCCCGGCGGTGTCCTGGTCCCCGACGAGGACGTAGAAGGGGGGTTGGTGGGGGTTGTCGTCGACGGTCGGGTCGCTGGGCACCGACCAGAAGGCGTTGGTGGTGAAGAATTCTCGGGGGTCGTTGACATGATATTTGGCGATCATCTCGCGTTGGATCTTGAACAGGTCTTCGGGGTAGCGGAAGTGGGCACGCAACTCGTCGGAGATCGCCGATGGGGGTTCGACGGTGCCGGGGAAGACGTTCATCCAGGTGTGCAGGACGGGGTCGTGTTCGTCGATCTGGTAGAGGGTGACGGTGCCGTCGTAGGCGTCGACGGTGGCTTTCACGGAGTTGCGTGCATAGGCGATCTCGTTGCGCGGCATGACCCGTCCCGTATCGTCGATGGTCGCCGCTTGTAGGGAGTTGGGTGTCGAGTAGGGGTAGGCGTCGAGGGTGGTGTAGGCGTCGATGATCCACACGATTTTGCCGCCCACGACCGCCGGATAGGGATTCGCGTCTGTCGTCAGCCACGGGGCAACCCGCTCGACGCGGTCGCGGGGGTCACGGTTGTAGAGGATCTTCGAATCGGGCCCGATCGCCCGGGAGAACAGAATGTTGCGTTCGGTGTACTTGGCAGCGAAAACCCAGCGGTGGAACCAGTTCCCGATCGGCACGCCACCTGAGCCGGTGTAGGTGTATTTCGAGGTGTCGGTGTCGTATTCGCGGGCCTCGGAGCCCTCGACGTGTCCGACGATGGCGTAGTCGGGCTTGGCCTGTGCGATCACTTCGCCGAAGTAGGTGCGTGGCTGGTCGACGGGGATGACCTGTCGGTCGGAGCCCTGGGAGGCGATGTCGCTGACCGTATAGATCGGATAGCCGCTGTCACTGTTGGCGGTGTCGCGGGTGGCGTCGCGCACGGCGGCATTCACCCGGTTCGCCGGTGCGGCGACGAACCCGTTTCCGTGGGTGTAGACGGTGTGTTTGTTGATCCAGTCGGTTTGGTTGCCGGTGAGACTGTCCGGGGAGAGTTCGCGGGCGGCGACGATGTAGTCGCGGGGTTCACCGTCGATGACGTACCGATCGACGTCCAGTGTTGCCGGGAAGCTGTAGAAGTTTTTGAGTTGTTGTTGCTGGGTGAAGGTGCGGGAGAGCACGTTGGGGTCGAGCAGTCGGGTGTTGGCGATGGTCGTGCGGTCCGCGGGGACATCTCTCGGCGATGTCGTCCCGATACCGGGGTAGCTGGTGTAGTCGACCGTGTCGGGGCCGATTCCGTAGGCCTGCCGGGTGGCGTCGATGTTACGTTCGATGTAGGGGCGTTCGACGTCGGCGGCGTTGGGGCGGACCGAGAACTGCTCCATCAGCAGCGGCCAGACTCCGCCGACGAGGATCGAGGACAGCACCAGCAGGGCGGTGGCCATCGCGGGGATCCGTAGATCGCGTAGGACGATTGCGGCGAAGAACGCGGCCGCGCAGATGACGGCGATGGCGAGCAGGATCAGTTTCGCCGGCAGTATCGCGTGAACGTCGGTGTATCCGGCGCCGGTGAAGGTCGGTTCCTTGCGGCTGCTCGACACCAGGGAATACCGGTCGAGCCAGTACGCGAAGGCTTTGAGCAGGACCAGGGTCCCCGCGAGGACCGCGAGTTGGACCCGCGCGGCCAGGGTGAGGGCGCCGGACGTGGCGGTCACCCTGACCCCGCCGAACAGGTAGTGCGTCGTCAGGTTGGCAAGGAACCCGAGCAGGATCGCCGTGAACAACCAGTTCAGCACGAACCGGTAGAACGGCAGATCGAATGCGTAGAAGCCGACATCGTGCCCGAACTGCGGGTCGACCGTTCCGAACGAGGTGCCGTGCATGAACAGTTGCACCGTCGTCCACTGCGATTGGGACATCAGGCCGCAGATGACACCGAAGCCGACGGGGATCCCGATCCCTAGAAGCCGTCTCCGGCTGATCGCGGCGGTTCGGTAGGGCTCGACCGGATCACGGCCTGGGGGCTTGGGGAGGAACACCGGCCGTGAGCGGTAGGCGAGGACGATCGACCCGAACAGCGTGCCGCCGACCACTATCGTCACCAGGACCAACAACGTGAGCCTGGTGAGAATGACCGTGCCCCAGACGGTCCGGTATCCGACCTCGCCGAACCACAACCAGTCCGCGTACGTGTTGATCACCACCGGTCCGATGATCAGCACGGTAGTGAAGGCGAACACCCCGGTGAGCACCACCTTTGCCGATCGCGGCAACTGCACTCTCTCGGTCGGTGGGCTGGCCATGACGGACAACTCCTCCTTCTTCGGCGACGACCCGGCCACACCGGGCGTCGCTAGGGTTCGATCAGGCCCGCACGGATCGCGTAGCGGGTGAGTTCCAGGCGGTCCCGCAGGCCGAGCTTCTGGAGCAGGTTGGCCCGGTGCCGCTCAACGGTTTTGATGCTGATGGCGAGGATGTCGCCGATGTCCTTCGACGTGTGCCCTTCGGCGACGAGTTTGAGTATTTCCTCCTCCCTGTCCGTGATGGCTTTATCGGGGATGTCGTCGCCGTCTTCGGCGCGCGCCAGATAGTTCCGGATGAGGGCGGTCACCGCCCCCGGATAGAGAAACGGCTCGTCGCGCATCGCGGCGCGGCAGGCCTCGACGAGGTCGCGGTCCGCCACCGATTTGAGCACATATCCGCACGCCCCGGCCTTGAGGGCTTCGAAGAAATACTGTTCGTTGTCATACATCGTGAGGATGAGGATGCGCAGATCGCCTCGCGACTTGGACAGTTCCCGCGCGGCCTGCAGCCCGGTCAGGCGCGGCATCGCGATGTCGAGGATGACCAGGTCTGGTTGATAGCGGCGGGTCATCTCGATGGCCTCGGCGCCGTCACCGGCCTCGCCGACGACGGTCAGGTCGGGTTCGTTGTCGAGGATGAGGCGGACGCCGCGGCGGACCAGGGCGTGATCGTCGGCGAGCAGGATGCGGGTCGTCGTGTCCGGCATGATCACTGGCCTCGTTTCGATTGTGGCACGTCCAGTCGCACCTCGGTGCCGCCGCCGTTCACGCCGGGTCCGAGCGTGAGGTGCGCGCCGATCAGCAGTGCCCGCTCGCGCATTCCCCGGATGCCGGCCCCCTCGGCGGTGTCGCCGAGTCCGCATCCGTCATCCCGTATGCGGAGCTGGATTCCGTCCGTGTCCGCACGGTGGAGAGCGATGTCGAGGCGGCGGGCGTGGGCGTGCCGGGCGATGTTGGTGACACTTTCCTGAGCCACGCGATACACGACCAGTTCGGTGTCGTTTCCGAGGTCGGGCAGATCGGCCTCGAAGGACCGGTGCACCGCGAGTCCGCTGTGATCGGCGGTTTCGGCTGCGAGGGCTTTCAGGGCACTGACCAATCCGAGCTCGTCGAGCACGCCCGGGCGCAGCCGGCGGGCGATCCGCCGGATCTCGTCGAGACTCTCGCGGGTGATCTCCTGGACACGATGCAGATCCGTGCGGGTCGGCTCGGGTGCGCGGTCGGCGACTCTTTTCAGTTCGAGCAGGACCGCGGTCAACGTCTGACCGACCTCGTCGTGGAGTTCCTGGGCGATGCGGTGCCGTTCGGCCTCCTGCGCAGACAGCGCTCGAGCGTTGCTGGTGGCGCGTTCGGCCTCGAGGCGGTCGAGCATCGTGTTGAAGGTTTCGATCAGGTCCGCGATCCCTGCATGTCCCGTCGCTGCCGGTCGGGGGTCCGGGCGCAGGAGGTCGATGGTGTTCATCGCGCGGGTGAGCCGCTGCAGCGGGGCGAGCCCGATCCGCAGAAGCGCAGCATTGGCGACAAGCGTGGCCGCCAGGCCGGCGATCAGGATGAGTGCCTCGGTGAGCAGGACCGGCGTCGACACCGTCACGGGCAGGAACACCAGCAATGCGGTCGCGGTGACGAGGACCGCCGCGTTGAGAAGGAAGATCCGCCAGAACAACGACACGATCCTCGGCCTCCTCGTTGCGAACGTGGTGCGCATCCCTGAGTCTCCGGTGACCGCCGCGCCCCGCGTGTCCAGTGCCCTTTGGTTGCCGGTGACCGTCGGCATTGCCCTAGTATCAGCCTTCCGGTGGAGTCGAACCGGCGTCAATCGGTGGCGGCACCCATTTCTTCCGGCTCCCGAGGTGCCGTCGTCAACCCGGCTACATGTCCGACCCCCCGAGAAATGGGTGTCAGACCCGATTGTGCCGGTGCGTTCGTGTGGGTGACGATGAACCCGTCCACCCGCGAGCGGTCGCCGATCAGCACGGGCCAGTCACCCACAGGAGCGTTGCACAACACCACCAGCGGTGTGAGAGTCGCGCGGATTCGAGGCGCGGTCGCGGCCACGAATCCGTGATAGGTGCAGCAGCGCAACAGGATTGGTCTGTGAATCCGGTATGCGACGGGTCACCCCACCGAAGATGAGGTGCAGGCAATGGATCCCCCATGGCATGCGTTGGAAGCGCCGGGGACGCTGGACCTGCTCGATTCGACACCAACCGGTCTGACCTCGGAGGAAGCCGCACGGCGCCTGGCCGTTCACGGCCCCAATGCGCTGCCTGCCGGGCGCAGTGACCGGTGGTGGTGGCGGCTGCTGCGGCAGTTCCACAACGTGCTGCTGTACGTCATGATGACTGCCGCGGCAATCACCGCATTCCTCGCACACTGGGTGGACACTGCCGTACTGCTCGGGGCGGTGGTGATCAACGCGATCCTCGGCTTCATCCAGGAGGGACGAGCCGAATCCGCGCTCGAGTCGATCCGCGCAATGCTCTCTCCTCGGGCTCGTGTCCACCGCGACGGACAGATTGTGGAGATCCCCGCCGCCGACCTCGTTCCCGGGGATGTGGTCCGCCTGGTCTCGGGGGACCGGGTCCCGGCCGATGTGCGGTTGATCCGGGTGCGCGAGCTCCGCATCGACGAGGCCGCGCTCACCGGGGAGTCCGCGCCGGTGGACAAGACCTCGAACCCGGTGGACCGCGACACCGAACTGGCCGACCGCCGATCCACCGCCTACGCCGGCACGGTGGCCGTGTTCGGACAGGGCGACGGCGTCGTCACCGCGACCGGGGTGGGCACCGAACTGGGCCGGATCAATGCGTTGCTCGCGGGCATCGCCAAGACCACCACCCCGCTGTTGCGGCAGATCGACCGGTTCGGCCGGTGGCTGGCCGTCGTGATCCTCACCGCGGCCGCGGGCACCTTTCTCCTCGGGATCGTCTGGCGCGGCGAATCACCTTCCGAGATGTTCACCCTCGTCGTCGCTCTCGCTGCCTCCGCCATCCCCGAAGGGCTGCCCGCGATCATGACGGTGACCCTGTCGCTGGGTGTGCTGCGGATGGCGCGGCGCCACGCGGTGATCCGCCGGTTGCCGGCGGTGGAGACTCTCGGGTCGGTGACGGTGATCTGTTCGGACAAGACCGGCACTCTGACCCGCAACGAGATGACCGTGCAGAAGGTGGTCATCGCGCACCGCTCCATCGACGTCGGCGGGGTCGGATACGCCCCGGTCGGCGACTTCACCGAAGACGACGGGGTTGTCGTCGACCCGAACGCCGACCCGGCGCTGCAGGTGGCAGTGCGGGCCGGAGTGCTGTGCAACGACGCCACGCTCTATGAGGCCGACGACTCCTGGGAGATCGACGGCGACCCGACCGAGGCGGCCCTGCTGGTGCTCGGTGTCAAGGCCGGGCTGTCCCGGGCGGACGCGGCGGCGGCGTGGCCCCGGCTCGACGTGGTCCCGTTCGAATCCGAGCGGCGCTTCATGGCAACCCTGCATCCCGGCGACACCGCGGGGGATGAGCGGATCTACGTCAAGGGTGCCCCCGAGCGGGTACTCGCGGCGTGCACACATCACCTCGACGCAGGCGAAGCGGTCCGCATCGACCGCACCCACTGGCAGCGCCGTGCCACCGAGACCGCGGCGCAGGGACTGCGGGTTCTGGCCCTCGCCTACCGGGACCGCCCCTCCGCGGACGGCATCCTCGACGCCGTCGACGTCGAGGACGGGTTCACCCTGCTTGCCCTGGTAGGGATTATCGATCCGCCGCGGCAGGAAGCGATCGACGCGGTGCGGGACTGCCACCGGGCGGGCATCACCGTCAAGATGATCACCGGCGACCATGCCGACACCGCCGCGGAGATCGGGGCGCAAATGGGCCTCGGCGCCGGGACGCGGCCCGTGACGGGTGCGCAGATCGACGAACTCGACGACCCGGCACTGCGCCGCGTCGTCGCCGAGACCGACGTCTTCGCCCGCGCCAGCCCCGAACACAAGCTGCGATTGGTGCGGGCCCTCCAAGACGGTGGACAGGTCGTCGCCATGACCGGGGACGGAGTCAACGACTCCCCGGCCCTGACCCGCGCCGACGTCGGGGTGGCGATGGGCCGCGCCGGCACCGAGGCCGCCAAGGAAGCCTCGGACATGGTGCTCGTCGACGACAACTTCGCGACGATCGCCGCCGCGGTCCGCGAAGGACGCGGCGTCTACGACAACTTCAAGAAGTTCGTGCTGTTCATGCTTCCCACCAACGGCGGCGAAGCACTGGTGGTGATTGCGGCGATCCTGTTCCAACTGACGTTGCCGCTGACCCCGGCGCAGGTGTTGTGGATCAACCTGGCCACGGTCAGCACACTCGGGCTGGCGTTGGCGTTCGAGCCCACCGAACCCTCCGTGATGCGCCGGCCACCCCGCCCACCGACCGAGTCACTACTGTCCGGGTTCTTTGTCTGGCGGGTGGCCCTGGTGTCGGTGCTCATGATGTCCGGTGCGCTCGGGTTGTTCCTGTGGGAACTCGAATCCGGCACCACCGTCGAGGTGGCACGCACCATCGCGGTCAATGCGATCGTGATCACCGAGATGTTCTACCTGATCAACAGCCGGCATATCAAAGCGTCGGTTCTGAACCGGGAAGGGCTGTTCGGCAACAGATACGTGCTCGGCGCGATCACCGCGTGCATCGTGCTGCAGGTGCTGTTCACCTACGCCCCGTTCATGCAGACGATCTTCGGCTCGTCCGGGCTCACGGCGACCGAATGGGTCAAGGTCCTCGGCGTGGGACTCGTCGTGTTCTTCGTCGCCGAGGCCGAAAAGTGGGTGATCCGCAGCCGACGCCGGAACACCATCGCCCACGCTGGGTGATGCAATGAAGCACCCAATGGATATTTCGATTCCGCAGTGCATCAAGGCTGTACTCCTGCATCCCATGGTGGTGTCGCCTGCATGCAGGCCACAGACTCGTCACGAGTAGAAAGGGAAGCCGCTCATGACGACACACCCACACCGGTATCTGCCATCGTGGGCTGCGGGGCTCGCAGTCTGCTGCGCGGCTGCGACAGCATGCGGCGCACCCTCACCGGACGGTGCGCTCGCCTTCCCAGCACTGGACGTCGTCACCGAAATCGACGATCTCGACCATCCCTGGGACGTGGTCGCCGCGCCGGACGGCACCCTGCTGACCGGCGAGCGCTCCGGACGTTTCGTCGTCAAACACCCGAACGGTTCCACCGCCGTGCTCGCCGCGGATCTGCCCGACCTCGTCGTACACCACGAACTGGGCCTGATGGGCATCGCCCTCGCCACCGACTTCGAGGTCACCCGCACCCTCTACACCTGTCACACCCATGCGGCGGGCGAGGTCACCGACATCCGGGTGCAATCCTGGACCGCAAACGTCCAGTGGACCGCTCTGACGCCCACCGGCGTGCTGATCGACGGCCTGCCCCTCAGTAACCGCGGCCGTCACGGCGGATGCCGCCTCCTCCCGCACCAGGACGGGACGCTGTTGATCTCCACGGGAGACGCCACCCAAGCGGCGGCGCCGCAGGATCTGAATTCCCTCGGCGGCAAGGTGTTACGGATCGAAGCCGCCACCGGGGCACCAGCAGCGGACAACCCATTCCCCGGTAGTGCGGTCTACACCCTCGGGCACCGCAACGTCCAAGGGCTGACAGTGCACACGGGCACCGGAGACATCTACTCCGTCGAACAGGGCACCCACCGCGACGACGAGGTCAACCGACTCGTCGCCGGCGGCAACTACGGATGGAAACCCGATACCGGCGACGGGTTCTACGACGAATCCGTGCCGATGACCGACCTCGACCGGGTACCCGCCGCGATTGAGGCGGTATGGAGTTCCGGAACCGCCACCATCGCCACCGCCAGCGGCACATTCGTCACCGGCCCGGGCTGGGGCGACTGGGACGGAGCCCTCGCCGTCGGCGTCCAGAAAGGCCGCAAAGTGCTATTTCTGCGACTCGACCCCACCGGCGCGCATGTCGTCGCCGAGACCGCGCCACCCGAACTGGCCGGCAACTACGGCCGAATCCGCACGGTCACCGCCCAGCCCGACGGGTCGCTGCTCGTCACCACCGACAACGGCGACGGCGACCAGGTACTCCGCGTGACGCCCACGGCCGGACGGTGAAACTCCCACCCTCCGACCCGAAACGACGGGCGAATTCCCCGGTCTCAGCACACCTACCTCGACTCACCGGCACGCCGTAGGCGCAGGCTGGCAGTCGGGCGGCCCAATTCCATCACATCGGCACCTCCGATGCCGGATACGGGTGAATGCACAGGACCACATAGGCGGTGAGCACCGCCAGGTGAAGTCCGCCCTGCAGTCGGGTAGCGCGGCCGGGGACCACCGTCAGGATCGCCACCACCACGGTGAGGGCGAGGAGCACGAGTTGCGTCGGGCCGAGACCGAGCAGCAATGGTCCGTCCATCCAGATCGAGGCGACCGCGACGGCGGGAATGGTCAACCCGATGCTGGCCATCGCCGATCCGAGTGCCCGGTTCAGGCTGGCCTGGACCTGGTTTCGCCGTGCTGCCCGCACGGCGGTCAGGGTGTTCGGCACCAGCACGAGGAGGGCGATGACGACGCCGACGAGGGATTGCGACAGCGCGGCGTCCCTGACCGCGCCCTCGACCGCGGGGGCTCCGACCTTCGCCAACCCCACGACCGCGCCCAACGCCACCACCAGCAGGGTCAGGCTCAGCCCGGCCATGGCGGCCGTCGGTGGTCGGGGACTCTGTCCGATCTCAGTGGGCAGATTCTCCGCGACGGCCGGAGGGAAGAATCGGCGATGGGATCCAGTCTGGGAAAGGGCGAACATCCCGAACAGCAGGAGCGAGACCACCGCAGCGAAAGCGAGTTGGGAAGGGGAGAATTCGGGCCTGGGCGGGCTGCTGGTGAACGTGGGCAACACCAGGGAAAGGGTGATGAGCGAGGCTACGGTTGCGAGGGCGGCGCCGGTACCCTTGGCGTTGAACAACACGACCCCGCGGCGCCCTGCGCCGACGAACAGCGAAAGCCCGACGATGCCGTTGAGGGTGATCATCACGGCGGCGAAGACGGTGTCTCGTGCGAGGGACGCCGTCGAGGGGCCACCGGAGATCATCAAGACCACAATCAGCCCCACCTGGATGACCGTGACCGCGACGGCAGGGAGCAGGGACCCGAATGGCTCGCCGACCCGGCGGGCGACCACCTCGGAATGATGGACCGCCGCCAGGACCGCGCCGATCAGTGCCAGTGCCACCGCGAGCACCAGCGCGGGGCCGAGGTCGCGTCCCCAGGTGGCGGCGAGCACGGCCATCGCGACCGGTGGACTCACAAGGGGCCAGATGGTGATGGCCGACCGCCAACGAAGCGCCATGGTTCAACTGTGCCAGCACCCTTCGGGTCCCGGGTGCCGGAACGGGTGATTCCCAGGGATCTGTGACCGAAATCCGCTACGTACACAACATCACGACACCGTTCGTCAACACTCTGACTCGGGACGCGTGTGACGAACCGGGCTAAGGTTCCGGCAGTTGGCGGACCGCGGAGCTCCGTCGCCTTGATGGTGAGGGTGAGCGGGCACCCACGGCCGGTTGTATGTCGTCGGCTGGGCGAAACGGGGAGCCTCGGGCGGTGTCGGCGACAACCGCAGCTGAGCCACCGAAACCGTGACACAACTCGCGGTAGACCTGAACGCGCGGGTGGGACGCCCGGGTCGGTGTTCGCGGATCTCAATACACCGCAGGGGCGTTCGTTGATGTCTGTACGCGGCCCATGCGGGCGATCCGGGTATGGGAAGGGTGGGCTCGTGTTTCGACGGTGTCCTTGCCAAGTCGCTCTATGGACTTGCGAGGGAATCGCTTCATGGGCAGCCGGTAGGTGCCGTACCAGACCAACGTGGGAACCCCCCATGTTCTCGGCGTCCGTGAAGGTTCGAAGGACCGCGCACGTGTCCCGTACCTGTTCGAGCGCACAGTCCTGTTCGGCGTTCATCGACGTCGCGGCAACTGCTCCTGAGCGTTTCCGACAGCCGACATGAGGTCACGACCCAGATGCTGATAGATGAGCCCGATCGCCGGGAACGAATCGTCGGCACCGTGGTCGACGACGCGGAAGCCGCTGTCGATGTTCCAATCGGGGGCAGGGACGAGCGAGACCGTGTCGGTGACGGCGAGGCGGTCGCGCGCAACCGTCGAATCTTGGCTCCTCACCGCGGAATCGATGGCCGGAACGATGACTGCCCAGACCAGCCAGACGGCGAGGATTGCCAGCGCATGCGGAAAAGACGCGGGTGTCGAATCCGAGGAACCGATGATCGGCGGGTGGGCGGCGACGATGTGCAGTGTGTGTAGGCCGCGGATCGGTGGCCGCGCTGACAGTCAAAGCCCACGCTCCCGGTGCTCGAAGTTAGGGAGACTATTTCAGATGATCGGCGGATCCGCGAGGTGACAGGTGCACGAGTCATCCCGAGGGTGAGGTCGGCCTCGACACGCCGCCGACTGATGGAGTGACGCCGAGTCGTCGACCGATCACGACGGGCAGGTCACCGGACCGGAGAAGAACTGTCGCTGCGTTCGAGGGTCTGGAGCTGTGCCGGCGGGTCGTTCGGGAGCGCGACGACGACGTCGGCGGTGGTGTCCCTTCCTGTCCGAGGGGACTGTCGCAGGCCCGAGGGGGCACCGTCGCCGGGTTCTCTCCCATAGTTGGGACGGGGGATGAGCTGGAGTTAGGGTGGCTCGTCCCGCCGGACGGCCGAGATCGGTAGGCGGGACGACCATCACGGCGTACGAACCGAAGAGACCCGGTTGTGGATGCCGAGTACTTCACCTGGGCATGGACGATTCCACGCACGTGCCCATCGCCGTGGGTCGGGGTTACTGAGTGGTGGCGGTGACGGTGCTCTGACCGAATTCGTGGGAGACGTTCGACCACAGGCTGACACGGCGGCCGCGGGTTTCGAAGAAGGTGATCTCCCGTTTGATGCCCGAGCTTTGGTCCCAACCGGGTAGGTCGAGGATGAGCAGCTCGTCGAGCATGTCCATGAAAACCTCGTCGACGGGCGCCCACAGGTCGCCGATCTCGGCTTTGTCCTTACCCTCGAAGGTCAGGTTGATGGGATGGGACATCGAGACCTGACTGAAGACGGCACTGCCGGATTCGATGATGGCGGCGGCCACCTTGTTCGACTCGATGAACCGATCATGGGTGACCGACGGGTCGGTGTGGCTGTAAGGGCAGGCCAGGAAGATCTTCCTCATAGCGTTCCTTTCGGTGTGTGCATTCATTCAGTCGTGGATGGGCTGCGCAGGTGTCCTGTGTGTGTTAGCTGGGCGAGAGTCTCGCACGCGGTTCGGGCCGTGCCGCCGCCAACATTCTCGGCCTTCCTCTCCTCAGCGTCGCCGAGTGCACCGGCACGGAGGGAACCCTTCTCGCGATCGTCGCTGCCAGCGTGTTCGAATCATGTTGCAGTGCATAGATTCAGGCATCACGGGTGTTCTCTTGGTACGGGGCAGGCTGGACCGCGCAGACCGATCCAGCCTGCCCCGGGTTCGAGGGGAATCAGCCGAGCGAGACGGTGACGGGCCCGCCGCGGGTGTCGGCCTTGTCCAGGACGCTCGAGGGCACCCGGAAAACCCGGCCGGGCGACGCCGGCCACAGGAGGGTCTTGCGGGCGATGACCTTGCCGTCCTGCCGCACCACGACTTTCGGGATCCGCACCAGGGTGTCGGTCCACAACAGGAGCCGGTTGCGGGCCGGGGCGCTGTCGCCGGGGCGGAGCACACCGGGGGAGATCCACCGCAGTGGAGCATCCGCCAGGATCCGGACACCTTCGTGCACCGGCGGGCGGCCGCCGAGGTAGTTCCGGACCGACTCGGCCACGTGCCGGCCGTCGAGGGCCGCGATGTCGGCGGTGTCGACGGGGTGGAGCAGGTTGCCGATGGCGAAGACACCGTCACGGCTGGTCCGCAGTGCGGTATCAACCAGGGGGCCTTTGGTTTTGGTATCCATGTCGAGGCCGGTGATGCGGGCGAGTTCGTGGTCGGGGATCCAGTCTCCGGTCAGCACCAGGGTGTCGCAGTCGATGATCTGGCGTTCCCCGGTGTCGATGTTCTCGATCTCCACCGCCTCGAGTGCGGGCTTGCCGATGATGTTGGTGACCCGGGTGCGGGTGGCGACCTCGACGCCGAGGATGGGGGACTTGCCGGCGAGGTTGAACACGCCGTAGGACTCGGGCGAGGGATAGGTCGTGGTCATCAGGGCGGTGCTGCAGCCGGCGTGCTTGAGGGTGAGCACCGCCGACCAGCTGACCAGCTCGCCGCCGACCACCACCGCGCGCGTGCCGACCTTGCGTTGGTGGAGGTGGACCAGGTTCTGCAGTTGCCCGGTGGTGTAGACCCCGGACGGGCGGTCCCCGGGGATCAGCCGGGCGGGGCGGGGTCGTTCGCGGGCGCCGGTGGCCAGGATGATGGCGCGGGCGTCGACCGTCAGGCGTCCCTGGGGGGAGGTCACCTCGAGGGTGCGGTCGTCGGCCCAGCCGGTGACGGTGGCGTTGGTCCGGATCTGGGCGCCGGCAGCGGTGGCCTTGTCGACGAGCTTGTGCGCGTAGGCGGGGCCGGTGATGAAGGTTTTCATGTCACGGATGCCGTAGCCAAGGTGGTCACAGTGCCGGGGGATGCCGCCGGCGACCGATTCACGGTCGAGGACGAGGACACTGCGGGACCGATCTCGGGCCAGTTCGGCCGCCGCGGTCAGTCCTGCGGGTCCGCCGCCGACGATGGCGACGTCGGTGGTCACAGCGGTGTTCATCGTCCGATCTCCTGCTTCATCGTGCCTGTCTGGGGGGCGCTGTGTCGTTCACGTCCGCAGGGCGTTTGTCCGCGCTGGTCGATCAGGTTCTGCACCTCCGCGCCGCAGAAGAATCCCTGGCAACGGCCGTTCATCACGCGGGTGCGGCGCCGCAGTCCTTCGAGCCCGGACGGGGGGATGACCGAGTCGAAGGTGTCGCGGATCTCGCCCTTGGTCACGCGCTCGCAGAAACACACCACTTCGCCGTAGGCGGGGTCGGCGGCGATCTTCTGCTCGTCCTGGTAGGGGCGGGTGAAGGCTTCGCCGATGTTGGGCATGTGCGGCGGGGCGGGCAGTTCGGCTCTGGTGACCAGTTTCAGTCCGGCGTCTTCGAGGCGGTCGCGGACGTATTCGGCGACGGCCATTCCCGAGGTCAGTCCGGTGGAGCGGATGCCGCCGACGAGTAGGTAGCGCTGTTCGGGATCTGCTTCGATGAGGTAGTCGCCGTGGTCGGTGGCCGCGCGCAGCCCCGAGTAGGTGGCGGTGACCTCCTCATCGAGCAGCTGGGGCATCAACTTCCGGCCCTTGTCGAGGAGGAAGTCGAAGCCGGCCTGCGAGGTGCCGGTGGCGGTCTTGTCGTCGAGGTCCTCGGCGGTCGGGCCGAGCATCACGTTGCCGTAGATGGTGGGGGAGACCAGCACACCCTTGCCGCGGGCGGTGGGAACCGGCAGGACGATCTTGTCGACGAGCGGACGGGCCAGCTTGTCGTAGACGAGCAGCTCGCCGCGGCGGGGGGTGACGGTGAAGCGTTTGAACCCGAACTGTTCGTCGAGGACGTCGGCGCCGAGTCCGGCGGCGTTGACGACCCACTTCGCCTGCACCAGGCCACGACCGGTGTGCAGCGTGGTCACCTCGTCGCCGACCTCGATGGCGCCGACGGCGTGACTGGTGAGCAGGGTGGTACCGCGGTTGACGGCGTCGGTGGCCAGCGCGAGGTTGGTGGTCCAGGTGCAGATGATGGATTCGTCAGGGACGGTCAGGGCGCCGAGTGCCCTGTCGCCGAGGTGGGGAAGCTGGGCATAGACGGCGTCGGCGTCGATGATGCGGCACTTCGTGTAGCCGTTGGCCTCGGCCTTCTTCTTCAGCGAGGGCAACGCGTCGAGCTGTTCCTGATCCCAGGCCACCAGCAGGGCGCCGGTGTGCTCGACGGGGATGCCGGTCCGCCCGGAGTACTCGGACAGCAGTCCGTAGCCGCGGCTGACCATCTTTGATTCGAGGGTGCCGGGTTTGGCGTCGAATCCGGTGTGCAAGATCGCGGTGTTGGCCTTGCTGGTGCCGTCGCCGACGTCTGCGCGGGCGTCGAGCAAGGCGACCGAGAGCTCGTAGCCGGCGAGTTCGCGTGCGATCGCCGAGCCGACGATGCCCGCCCCGATGACGACTACGTCGTGGACTGGCGGGGTGTTCACAATGACTCCTGAGTGTTGTGGGTGGTGGCGGCGAGCTCGCGCCATGCCGTGCGGAATTCGGCGGCCCGGTCCGGACCCCATTGCGGTTCGTAGGATGAGGCGGGATCCCAGGCCGGGACGACGTCACGCACGCCTCGGCTCGGGTTCAGCGACAGCTCGGCCAGCGCGGCGGCGCCGAGCGCGGTCGCGTGTGCGGAGGGATAGACGTCGACGGGGAGTTGCAGGATGTTCGCGGTGGCCTGCATCAGGACCTTCGACTGCGTCAGACCGCCGTCGACCCGCAACCGTGCCAGCGGAGTGCCGATGTCGGATTCGATCGCCGACATCAACTCGCCGACCTGGGCGGCGATCCCCTGCAGAACGGCGAGGACCACGTGTCCGCGGCCGGTCGAGAGCGACATCCCCGCCAGCGAGGCGGTGGCGTCAGAGCGCCACCAGGGGGCGGCCAGGCCGGCCAGTGCGGGCACACACAGCACCCCGTTGCTGTCGGCGGCGGCGACCGAGTCCAGGTCGTGGGCGCTGTTGATGATGCCCAGCGAGCACAGCCATCGGATGGCGGAGGCCGCGGTGTAGACCTGCCCGTCGATGCAGTACGAGGTCGTGTCCGCGGTCCGCCAGGCCACCGACGAGGTCAGTCCGGAACCGGAGCGCACCGCGCTGGTTCCGGTGTTGGCGAGCAGGAAGGCGCCGGTGCCGAACGTGCACTTGGCCATTCCGGCGTCGAGGCATCCCTCGGCGAGCAGGGCGGCCTGCTGATCGACGACCAGGCCGCCGACCGGAACGTCCCCGCCGAACGCCGATGTTGTGCCGACCACGACGTCGTTGGCGACGATCTGCGGGAGGTGTTCGCCCTCGAGGCCGAACAGTGCCAGCAGTTCGCCACTCCAGTCGGATCCGTCGAGGTCGACGGCGAGCGAGCGGCTCGCGGTCGAGGCGTCGGTGACGAAGGCTCCGGTGAGCTGATGGATCAGCCAGCTGTCGGAGGTGGTGACCACGCCGGCGGTTTCGACGTTGCGGCGCAGCCAGGCCATTTTCGGGGCGGAGAAGTACGAGTCGAGCACCAGCCCGGTGCGAGCGGCGATCTCCTCTTTGTGGGAGTCGAGGTCCCGGCACAGGCCTTCGGCGCGCCGATCCTGCCAGACGATGGCCTGTGTCAGCGGTCTTCCGGACTGCGGGTCCCACGCAAGCACGGTTTCGCCCTGGTTGGCCAGGGAGATGGCGTGAACGGGGCGGCCGGCGTCCGCGATGGCACTGCGTCCGGCGTGGAGGACCGATTCGAGCAGTTCGCCCGGATCCTGCTCGACGCCACCACCGTCCAGGTAGTGCGGGTGGATCGGGACTTCGGCGACCCCGACCACTCCTTCCTCGGGGTCGAGGACGACCGCTTTGGTGCCCGAGGTGCCCTGGTCGATGGCGAGGACGGTCATTTCGCCGACTCCAATCCAGTGTCTTCGGTCTCGGTGGCGGTGGCGTCGAGTTCGGCGTCGATCGACCGCATTTCGGGCATCCGCAGGCCGTGGGTGCCGCGCGTGATCAGGAGGAATCCGAGGTAGAGGCCGCCGAGGACGACCATGACCAGGACGTACAGCCACGGGTCGCGGAACGAGGCGTCGCGGAAGAGGGACAGCTCGAACACCAACCACACCACGGAGACCGCGAGGACGGGAATTTCCCAGCGCCCCAACTGGAATCCGTTGGTCGGGGGGAGTGAGCGTCGCTTGACGATGTAGAGCGCGACGGTGATGGCGTAGATGATCGACGGCAACAACGTGGCGGCGGCGAACAGGTTGAACAGGGCGTCGGTGCGGGTGGAGAAGATCCCGAGGATCAGCGCGGCGACGATGGTGACGAGGACGGTCGCGTTGAGCGGGGTCTTGAACCGGGGCGAGACCTTGTGCAGGTACTGCCAGGCGGGGAAGCGCTCGTCTCGCGACATCGCCCACACCAGCCGCACACCGGTCATCAAGATGACCAGCCCGCAGGCGAAGATCGCGACGGCGACCAGTACCAGCAGCGCGGTTCCGACGTAGGAGCCCAGCACCGAACGGATGACGTCGGCGACCGGTGTGCCGGACTGCGCGAGTGCGACCGGGTCGTCGGTTAATGCGGTGACCGCGAGCAGGAACAGGAACCCCAGACCGCCGGAGGCGAGCACTGCTTGCCACATCGCCCTCGGAACGACGATCTCGGGCCGCTTGGTCTCCTCCGCGAGATTGGCCGCGGATTCGAAGCCGACGATGGTGAACGCGCCGAGCAGAAAGCCCATCATCCACGGCCCGGCGGAGGTGGCTGTACCGAAGCTCCAGTACCCCTCCGCGGGGATGTCCCCACGTTCGAACAGGTTGCCGATGTTGAGCTTGTGGGCGACGACGCCCACGATCAGCAGCAATGCGACCAGCGCCACCATGCCGATCAGTTCCGCGGTGACCGCGAAATTGTTGACCCGCTCGGTCCATTTGGTGGACAGCCCGACCAACAGGCCCTGCAGGATCAGCACGATCCCGGTGATGACGAAACTGGTGGTGGCGGTGCCGTGGAACTCGAACAATGCGGGTAGCACGGTGGAGGCGACGGTGTAGTCGACCGCGACGACGACGATGGCCAAGAAGGTGAACGAGATCCATCCAGTGATCCATCCGAGCACCGGGTTGGCCAGTCGCGACACCCACTGATAGGCGTAACCGGTCACCGGGATGCGGGCGGCGAGGGACCCGAGGATCAATGCGACCGCCAGCTGTCCGACGACGACGATCGGCCAGGTCCAGATGCCGAGCGGGCCGGAGGTGGTGAGCACGCTGCCGTAGGTGGTGAAGATGCCGGTAGCGATGGAGACGAAAGCGAAGGCGACAGCGAACGAGGCGAAACGGCCGGTGGAGCGCTCGAGGGACTCGGTATAGCCGAACTCACCGACACCAGTGGAATCTGGGGGTGTGGAATGATGGCTCATGGATCGTCTTTCTGACTGGAGTTGGGTGTTCGATCCCGCGGGCGACGCTGCAACGTCGCCCGCTTTCATTTGGGGTGGTGGCTCCCGCGCTCACGCCGTCAGGATCACTCCACCGGCGTCCTTGAATGCCTGGGCAATGTCCTGTGAGACAGGGAAATCGGTGATCAGGCCATCCAAGGTGTCGAGAGTGCATACCCGGTGCGGAGCCACCCGGCCGATCTTGGAGGAATCGGCGAGCACGTAGCTGTGTGCGCTGTTGGCGAGGATCGTCTTGCGGACATCGACCTCGTCGAGATGGAAGTCGGTCAAACCGATCTCCGTGTCGAGCCCACCGGAACTGACGAACGCCAGATCGGCGTACAGATCGGTGAAGAACGCCTTGGCGTGAGCATTCGCGCACGCCAGATCGCCTTTGCGTACCCGGCCGCCGCAGACCAGCAGGTCGACGCTTGGACGTTCGGCGAGTTCCGCGGCCACCAGTAGCGACGGCGTCGCAACGGTTCCGCGGAAGCTGTGGGGAATCGCGCGGGCGACCTCGACCGCGGTCGTTCCGATGTCGATCACGATGGTCTGACCGGTGTGGATCAAGCTGACCGCGGCCTGGGCGAGTTCCGCCTTGGCCTCGTGTTCGAGTTGGGAGCGCTCGGTGAAGGACGGCTCCTCACCGCCGCGGGCAACAAGGCTCGCGGCTCCGCCGTGCACCCGCCGGAGTGTGCCGCGCTCCTCGAGCAACGCGAGGTCGCGCCGGACGGTCTCCTGGGAAACGCCCAACAGCTGCACCAGCCCCTCAGTGCTGACCACGCCCGCGGAATTGAGTGCGTTCACGATGGCCTTGTGGCGTTCAACGGGAAGCATCGGTGACCGTCCTTGTGGGCGACTGACTGTATGTGACTGTAAGTGTGCTATTTCGCCCGTCGGGAGTCAACCCGGAAATGAGAACTGGGCCACACCACGAACGGACCTGTTGACACTGACACCGCGATAGGGGCACTCTCCGGCCCTCTTCCGGGAAATCCGTACCCGTCGGGCGAGTTGGCGATTCTCGCCCGGTCGGACGCCGCTGGAGCCCGGTGCATGGGAAGCAACCTCCGGCAGGCAGAGTCGCGCGATGCCTAGATTGCTTCCCGCCATCGGCGGGAAGGTTGCGGGGCCGACCTCAGCGCATCGTCAAGTAGGCACCGCGCTGTGCTTGAACGACGGGATGACACCAGGGAGGGGTCGACAGGGTAGACGTCGTACCGCAGAACAGGCCGATTACGATCCCGTCGGTGGCGCTCAGTTCCTCGACCCGGCAACGGCCTGGATCTGGAACTCGAACGCTTCGCGGGCCGGGTGGTCACCGATCTTCCCCAAGGACTGCGTCCGGGGCGGTACCGGGCTATCCGCGCGTGTAGTCATAGAAACAGATCTCGGAATCGACCGCCGTCTAGGGCCACGCGAAGGCGGCTCGGCACCTTCCTGGCCGGCGCCGCGACCGATATCGGTCCGCGGGACAGGCAGTGGCCGTGGCGTCCGACCGATCGCGCCATTGTGCGTGCCCTAGTGAAGGACCAGAAACTGGTATGAGCGCGGGATCGGCCGGTCTGGCCGACGGCACCGAGGCCACCTCCCGACGCAGGGGCGTGGAGTGTCTCTTCCTGCGGTGCGCGGCCGCGATCGCCGGCCGCATCAACTCCTCGTGGATGTCGCCCTGCCGAAGAGGTCCAACCTGCACGGGTGACGCCGGCGAGCTCGCCGATCGCAGTTCGGATCCCACTCGTGCCGTCCATCCACTTCCCGGTGGAAGGAGGAGGGATCTGGCACCACGAGAACCGGTGATCGACCCGACGTGGGGTCGGGCCCGGGCGGGGTGGTCAGCATTGCGGGACGTTGACGGCGAGGCCGCCCTGGGAGGTCTCCTTGTACTTCGACAGCATGTCCATACCGGTCTGGCGCATGGTCTCGATGGCCTGGTCGAGCGAGACTCGGTGGGTACCGTCGCCGTGCACGGCGATCTTCGCGGCGTTGACGGCCTTGACGGCGGCGATGGCATTGCGTTCGATGCAGGGGATTTGCACGAGGCCGCCGACCGGGTCGCAGGTGAGGCCGAGGTTGTGTTCGATGCCGATCTCAGCGGCGTTCTCGACCTGGGCGGGGGTAGCACCGAGGAGGCCGGCGAGGGCCCCCGCGGCCATCGAGCAGGCCGAGCCCACCTCGCCCTGACAGCCGACTTCGGCTCCGGAGATCGATGCCTGCTCCTTGTAGAGGACGGCGATCGCCGCGGCGGTGAGCAGATACCTCACAACCGCGGCGTCCCGCGCGTCGGCGTCCGCGAGACCAGGGAGGTAGCGCAGGGCCCAGAACAGTACGGCGGGCACGATGCCGGCGGCGCCATTGGTCGGCGCGGTGACAATGCGTCCGCCGGCAGCGTTCTCCTCATTGACGGCCATCGCGGCGACGTTGAGCCAATCCATGGAGTCGGCATGGTCGACGGTAGTCCGGCGGGTGATCAGCCGACGGTGGAACTCGGGTGCCCGCCGCTTCACCCGCAGCGCCCCGGGCAGAAACCCCTCGGCGGTGAAACCACTGCGGATCGAGTCGGCCATCACCTGCCAAATCTCGAGCAGACCCGCACGGACCTGGTCCGAGTTGCGGTATGCGAGTTCGTTGCGCCACATGACGTCACTGATCGACAGATTCTCCCTCGCGCAGATCGCCAAGAGCTCCGCCCCGGTGCGGAACGGCAGCGGCACCGGCACGGTAGGGGAGTCGCCGCCGGTCTGGCCGTGTCGCTCGACGAATCCTCCGCCGATCGAGTAATACACCGCCTCGTGCGCCGGGATGACCGCCGCGAGTTCCTCGCGGGTGTAGTCGGCGGCGGCCGAGTCGGTGTGGACGGCGAACCGGATGGTGTTGGTGTGGCGGTCCCTGACGGTGAGCGGGTGCATCCCGATGTTCCCGGGGTCGAAGGCGAGCTCCTTCGCCGATCCCAAGTCCAGGCGACCATCGGCCTCGATCTGCGCGACACGGTTGTGCGCGTAGGCGGGCTCAATCGATTCCGGTGTGTTGCCTTCGAGCCCGAGGAGCACGGCGCCAAGGGTGCCGTGCCCACGCCCGGTCGCCGCGAGCGAACCGTAGAGATCAACCTCCAGGCGGGTGACCGACCGGACGCCGACGACGTTCTCGACCTCCTCGACGAACAACGCGCCGGCGCGCATGGGTCCCACAGTGTGCGAGCTCGACGGCCCGATGCCGATGGAGAACAAATCGAAAACACTGATGGCCATCAGACGGTGTTCCATTCTTCGGTGGACGACACGGAGTAGGCCCGACACCAGGTCGGTGCTGTCGGCGCAGCTCCCGCCCCGCCGGGGCCGGGGGTTCCTCGTTGCCGACGGTCAGATCGGCGCACCACTACGTGAGGTGCGGAGAAGGACTCCGCTGCGGCAGACGAAGTCCGGAGTTCGCAGACGAATCCCCGTGCTGCACCCGCCACGTGGACGGCGGTTGGACGCCCAGACTCGTAAGGGGCGGTCATCGCGGGCTGACTCGGTGAACCGTGACCGATCCGGCGCGCCCGAGCGGCGCCGCCGCCGCGTGTGGGGTGGGAGGTGCGGGGCCTCTCCGTCTTCTCGTGTGGCCAGAACTTCTCTGACGCTTCTGTGCGCGGGGGAACCCGCCCCGGCCATTCGGGCGAGCGAACTCGCTCAAGGGTTGTAGCGCCGTGTATTCGGGGCGTCAGCGATGGGGGCGGTGTGCCCAGACGGGAACTCGTCGAGTGCGCACACCGCCCTCCGCTGCAGTCTCTATCGATCGGGTGTTGCAGTCAGCGGAGCAAACCTGCTGATTCGTCGTCTCGGAGAAGCTGTGCGAGAACATCGAATTCGTTGAACAGGTTCCATTCTTCGGTGATGCGTCCGTCGGCGATGTACAACTGGGTAATTCCCCAGAGGTGAGCTCGCCGTCCTGTCGGTGTTCCGTAGAACCCGTAGCCGCGGTGCGTTCCGGTGCCGGTCCACCGCACGCTGGCCCGGTATCCGTCGCGGTCGTTGCCCATCCAATACACCTCGTCGACGGCTACTCCGAGGTCGGGGAACGTCGAGAGCAGTCCGCGGGCGAAGGCGCGGACGTCGTTTCGGCCGTGTCCTTCGCGATTTGTTGCGCCGTGGAAGAGGACGGTGGGGGAGTAGGCCTTGTTGATGGCGCTGAAGTCGCGCCGGTTGAACACGTCGTGGAACAGTGCACGCACGGTGTGCTCGACATCGAAGCCGGTGCGGGTGCTGGCCTGTGGGTAGGGCAGTGGTTTGCGGCCCCCCGCCAGTCGGGCGACCTCGGTGTAGTCGCGTTCGGTCAACGGTGCGATGCCTCCGTTGTTGCCGTAAGCCCGCGCCGCGTCGACGACGTCGATGCCGAGCTGTTTGAGCTTGGCGCCCATGTTGTAGAGCACCCATTCCTCGACGATCTCGTTCTCGCGTACGAGGCAGTTTGCGATGACCCAGGTTTCGAGTTTGCGGCCGGTCGGCGGCCCCCATTGCCACGGTCCGGTGTGGTGGCCGATGTTGATCGCCCGGTGGGAGGTGACGAATCCCTGGTCGTCGTCGCCGGCCCAGATGACGTCGTCGGAGTACAGGCGCAGATCGGGGAAGGCGTTGATCGATTGGATGGTGCCTTCCACCATGTGTTCGACACCGAAGGCGAATCCGCTGTCGTTGGAGACCCGGCAGCCGGGGGCGTAGGTGTCGTAGATGTAGCCCACGTCCTGGTCCTCCCAGATGCGATGGGTGATGCGGACGATGTAGTCGACGATGTCGGTGTACTGGTCTTCGAAGCCGCGCATCGAATGTCGACGTTCCCCGGTGGGATAGCCGGGCATGTCCGCACCGTTGGCGGGCCGGACGGCGATGTCGAAGTTCGGCGGCATCGTGCGGGGCGAACCGGATTTCGCCGTCGTGGCACTGGCATTGCCGTTTGTCGCCGTTGCGGCGATGGCGGGCGACTGGTCGTCAGTCTTGGGCATGGTGGGTGTCCTTCGTGATTATCTGATAATAAGCCGGCGCTACGAGCGCGCGCTGGTGGACAGATCGACGGATCGACGGGCGCGGTGTCGGTCATGTCGTGCAGGGCCGATCGGGGTGGGCGGCGGCCGTCGACTGCTGGTTGGTTGCTCAACCGAGCAATCGTGCCCCGGTGACCGGGTGGAACAAGTGGGTCTCGGCCACGTTGCGGATGCCGACCCGTACCCTCTGCCCGAGCCGGGGAGGCGTGCGGCCGTCCACGCGCACGTTGACCCGATGTGCCCCGGAGGTGCTCAGAACGGTGCCGTAGATGTAGGCGTCGGCGCCGAGTTCCTCGACCAGTTCGACGGCGAGGTCGAATCCGTCGTCGGCGGGCCCGACCAATTGCAGTGCTTCCGGCCGAATTCCGAAGGTGACTTCGTCCAGACCGGATACGGCGGACCGCGGCACGGGAACGGTGAGTTCGCCGAACTCGACGCCCACCGGGGACACCGGCACCGTTGTCAGGTTCATTCCGGGTGAGCCGATGAAGGCCGCGACGAAGGCGTTGGCCGGCCGTTCGTAGAGTTCGCGGGGGGTGGCGGCCTGCTGCAGGAGGCCGTCCTTCAGTACCGCCACCCGGTGCCCCATCGTCATCGCCTCCACCTGATCGTGGGTGACGTACACGGTGGTGGTGGCCAGCCGTTGCTGGAGGGCGGCGATGTTGGCGCGGGTCTCGACACGGAGTTTGGCGTCGAGGTTGGACAGCGGTTCGTCCATCAGGAACACCGATGGATCGCGGACGATCGCGCGCCCCATCGCCACGCGCTGGCGCTGACCGCCCGACAATGCTTTGGGCTTGCGATCGAGGAATGGAGTCAGATCGAGGAGGCGGGCGGCTTCGGCGACCTTCTCCTTGACGACCGCTTTGTCCTCACCGCGGAGTTTGAGCGCGAAGCCCATGTTGTCGCCGACGGACATGTGTGGGTACAGCGCGTAGGACTGGAACACCATCGCGATGTCGCGGTCCTTCGGTGCCACGGTCGTCACCTCGCGTCCGCCGATCGAGATTCCTCCCTCGTCGATGTCCTCGAGTCCGGCCAGCATGCGCAGGGCGGTGGTCTTTCCCGATCCGGACGGTCCGACCAGGACGAGGAATTCGCCGTCCTGGATATCGAGGTCGAGTTGGTCGACCGCGGCGATGTCGGTGCCGGGGTAGCGGCGGGTGGCGCTGTCGTAGCTGACGGTGGCCATGTCATGCCCTTCCTGAAGGGGTCTGCGGTGGGTCGGCGGAGCGGTTTCGAGGGGTGTGGCAGGTGATGTCCAGGACCCCGGGGTCGGTGATGCTTACGCATGTGCACTCGGCAGCATCGGTGTCGAGTGCGGGCCGGTACCGTGCGGTGGCGAGACGGCAAGCGCTGGTCGTGTGGTCGGGCGCTCCGCTCCTTCCGCGCGTCACGATGACCGGGGGACCAGCGGACGTCTTCGTGGCGGTGGTCATCGGTCGAGTTCCCGAATCTCGTGTGCGGCCTCGTCCAGCTTGCTTCGGACGTCCGCTCCGTTCGCCATCTCGTTGACGGCGACGGCCAGAATGTCCATGATGCGTGGCCAGTCGAGATTCATCGGGATCGCCCGCGCCGACTGCAGCGTGCCGTACTGGAGCTGGGGTAGTCCCTGGTTGGCCGCGTTGACCTGCGGGTCGAGCATGTTCGAGTTGTGGACGGTGATCCCGGTCGTGGTGGCCGGATCGCTCTTGTCGAGGGCGATCTCGCGTTCGGTTGCGGCGCCGGTCAGCCACTTGACGTATTCCCACGCCGCGCCCTGATGCTTCGACGTATCGAGGACCCCGGTGAGCCAGGTAAACGCGTAGCTCGACGGGTCCTCGCCGGGGAAACCGGGCAGTGAGGCGACCCCGACGTTGCCGGCGAGTTCGGGTGCGGCCTTGCTCGGATTCGTGAAGTCCTCGAGCCACCAGGACCACGTGAGCACAGTCGCGGCGGTTCCCTTCATGAAGGCGTTCGTCGCGTCGAGTTCACCCCAGTTGGTGGACGCCGGCGGCGTGTATCCCTTCCGGACCGTTTCCAGATATTTCTGCGTGGCAGCGATTGCTTCCGGACTGGTGAATGCGGGCGCCCCGGCGTCGTCGAACAGTTCTGCGCCGTTGCTCCACAGCATGGTCAGCCAGGTGTAGAGGTCCTGGCCGTTGTTGCGGCTGAACTGCCCGGCGAGCGGACTCTTGTCGGTGCGGTTCTTGATCAGCTCCAACTGCTGGTAGTACTCGTCCCAGGTGGTGGGCGGTTCCAGTCCGAGTTGGGCGTAGATGTCCTTGCGGTAGAAGAGGTTGTAGGAGAACCCTCGAAAGGGCAGACCGTAGGTGGCCTCCGGGTCACCGGCGCCTGCCGCATTGCGGAAGGGCCCGGAGAAGTCGTCGAGGGTGATGCCGTCCTTCTTCATCACCTCGTCGAGGGGCTGGACGCCGATCTTCAGTGAGGGGCCCCAGGCGTCGGGCCAGATCAGGACGTCGTAGGTACCGCCTCCGATGGCACTTTCCGCAACGATCTTCTGCAAGAAGGCGGCATAGGGGATGTTGGACCACTCGACGGTGATGCCGGTGCGTTCGGTGAATTGCTTCGTCCGCTCGTTCAATGCGGCGAATTGCGGCACCGCGGTGCAGCAGGTGAGAAAGCGGATGTGGGTTCCGTCGTACGGCTTTCCTTCGAGAAGCCCGAGTTCGTCCACGGATCCGGGTTTCACCTGGGAGAGGAAGTCCTCGGTGGTGGGACCGGATCCGCAGGCGGACGCGAGTAGCGCGACGACGAGGGCGATGGTGGCCGGAACGACGCTCCGGAGGCGGCGGGTTCGTCGGGTCATTTGACCGCTCCTAGTGTCATGCCCTGTGCGAAGTGTTTACGAACGAGGGTTGCCAGGACGATCATCGGAACCATCACGAGCAGGCCGGCCGCGGCCATCTGGCCCCAGAGGACACCGTTGGGCTGATCCAGTGTCATCAGGGAGACGGGCAGGGTGACGGCGTTGGCCCTGGCGAGGAATGTCGGGAAGAGGAATTCGTTCCAGGAAAGAAGGAAGGCGAAGACCACGGACACGAAGATCCCGGGTGCGGCGAGCGGGGTGATGACGCGCCACAGCAGCATCAGCTGTCCGCATCCGTCCAGCCTGGCGGCTTCCTCGACCTCGATCGGGAGCCCGTCGACGAATCCCTTGAGCAACCAGGTGTTGTAGGGCACCACGATGGCCAGATTGGTGATGATCAGGGCGAGGTGGGTGTCCAGCAGGCCGAGGTCGCGGAACATCGTGAGGAACGGGAGGGCGATCGCGACCCCCGGAATGAATTGGGTGGCAACGATTCCCAGGAGCACGGATTTCGCGCCGGGAAACCGGTACCGGGAGAACGCATAGGCCGCCAGCAGGGCCAGCGGCACGGAGATGACCGTGGTGATCACCGCGATGATGATGCTGTTGAGCATCGGGTGGACCAGATCGTTGGCCCCGCCGATGATTCCGCGGAAGTTGTCCAGGGAAGGACTGAAGAAGATGGATGTGGCGAACACTTCCCTCTCCGGCTTGAACGCGGTGAGCGTCAGCCACACGATCGGGAACATCACGAAGAACAGGATGGCCAGTGTGGCGATGGTGCGGGCGACGCCGGTGACAGCCTGCATGCCCGTCTTGCGCGGCTTGTGGCGCTTGGGAACCGCGGGTCGGGTCCGCGCTCCTTCGCGGTCGAGTGTGTCGGTCATTTCGACTCCTGCCTTCCCATGAGCCAGAGGTACCCGGCGGCGAGGGCGCCGAGAATCACGACGAGGATCCAGGACACGGCGGAGGCGTAGCCGATGTCCAGGAAGGTGAATCCTTGCGAATACACGAAGAAGTTCAGCGATTCCGTCGCCCGACCGGGTCCGCCGGAGGTGATCGTGACCACCTGGTCGAAGATCTTGACCGAGAAGACGGCCTTGAGGAACACGACGATGAGGATCAGTGGCCGCAACAACGGGAAACTGATTTTCCAGAACTCCTGCCAGGCGTTGGTTCCGTCGACGCGGGCGGCGTCGCGAATCTCGGGGGAGATGGATCCGAGGCCACCGAGGAACATCAGCGCGATGAGCGGCGCCCAGCCCCAGACCTCGCTGAGCACGATCACCATCAATGCCCAGAACGGTTCACCGAGCCAGTTGATGGAATCGGTGAACGGTAGCAACGTCTTGAGCATCTTGTCGTAGACGCCGTAGTCGGGGCTGAACATGAATCGCCACGAATAGCCCTTCAGTGCCGGGGCAACGGCGAACGGGAGGATCAGCAGCGCCTTGGTGAGACCGGACAGCCAGTTCACACGGTTCAGTACCAGCGCCATCGCGAGTCCGAGCCCGACCGAAAGGACGACCGAGATGACGGTGAAGATCAGGGTAACCCACACCGCGTTGTGAAAGTTGCTGTCGGTGAACGCTTTTTCGTACTGCTGCAGGCCGACGAATTCCTGCGGGGTGCGGGTCTCGTTCACCCGCCAATGTCGGAAGCTGTTGGACAGGGCGACCCCGAGGGGATAGATCGTGGTGAGCGCGACGGCGATCAGCGCCGGCGCCAGGTGTGCATACGGGACGCCCACCCGACGCCACGCGGAGGGGCGTCTGCGGTCCGTCGCGCCCGCGCGGGCGGCCGTTGTCGTGCTCACCGCTGTGCTCGGCTTCCGGACGGACATGATCGGTGGCTGTCCACGGATTCGGAGTGGGCCAGGGTGCATCGGGTGGTCACTCGGAACTCCTTCAAGGGAGGGGTGTTGGGGCCAGTGTCGCCGGCGATGTAACGCGGCTCACAAGGGGAAACCCGAGTGTATGCGTATGTATAGCGGTTTCGCAAGAGCGGATCTGCGGCAACGCCGCGGGGTATCCGGGTGTCCTGCGGGACCTACAGGGCCTTTACCTGCAGTAATGTGCCGGGCCCACGCTGCGATCCCTCATTGGCGCTGTCGTGATCGCCGACGAAAGAAATGGCACCGAAGTACGTATGTGACGTTGCGGGTCAGGCGGGTGGCGGTGCCAGCGTCGCCCGCTCGACCAGATGGGGCTCGAGGACGACCCGGCGCGGCGGCGCGCCGGCAGCGGGGGAGGCGAGCCGCTCGACCAGCAGCCCTGCAGCTGCCGCGGCCATCTTTTCGAGGTTGTGACCGATGCTGGTGAGCCGAAAGGTCTCCCACGCGGCCATCGGGATATCGTCGAAGCCGATCACGCTCAGATCGGCGGGGACCTCGACGCCCTGGGCGAGGGCGGCGTTCATCGCGCCGATCGCGACGACGTCATTGCCGCAGAATACCGCCGTCGGACGCGTCGGCAGTGAGAGAAGTTCTTGCATGGCCTGGTATCCCGTGTCGAACTCGAACGGGCCGCGCCGGGTGAGCTCCGGTGGCAGGCCGATGCCGGAGTCGGCGAGCGCGAGGCGAAAACCCATCTCGCGGTCGCGTCCGGTGCTCGTGGTCTGAGGTCCGAAGATCCCGGCGATGCGCCGATGCCCGAGTTCGGCGAGTCGGATCCCGGCAAGTCGACCGCCCTGTTCGTTGTCCACCACCGCGGCGTCGCCCAGTCCGAGGCTGCTCTCTCGGTTGAGGAACACGAACGGAAGTCCACGACGGTGCAGCTCATGCGGGAGCGGGGAGCCGACGTTGCTGGTCAGCAGCACCACCCCGTCCACCGAGCCGTCGACGAGCTGCTCGATGGACACCTGGCTGTCGGACCGCTCCGCGAACACCATCATCCGGTAGCCGTGCTGCTCGAGGGTGTCGTGCAAGGGGCCGAGGAGGTGGGGGTAGAACGGGTTGGTCAGATCGCTCACGACGATGCCGATCCGCCGCGTCGTCCGGGTCACCAGGCTTCGGCCCGCCTCGCTGGGCACGTAGCCCAGCGCCGCCACGGCGTTCTCGATCCGGGCGCGGGTCTCGGCGGCCACGCGCGGGTCTCCGCGCAACGCCCGGGAGACCGTCGGCTGCGACACTCCGGCCAGCCGGGCGACGTCACGACTGGTGATGGCCATTTCGCTCCTGATCAGTGTGGACCGTCGCGCCTTCGCGCACCGGTGGGCTATCCGATGTATACGGATCATAGATGGCGCGCGGCGAAACGGCGCCGGGCTCGCCCTCCGCCGGGCGCCGCGGCGCCGAGAACGGGCGTGGTAGCGGCGTTAACCGCCGAAAACATCGACTAAACGGCCGTCGGCGGCGGTGTGTCGTTGACAGGAGACGGCGGCTCTGCCACGATACATACGTATAAATCTTCCGGGTTCGCTGGTCTCAGACCGCGGCCCGACGAATCCGATCAGCGCTTCGACCCACCCGTCGATTTGGGAGGCCCGATGTCATCCGACGTCACCGTTACCGCCGAAGAACTCACCCGCCGCACCATCCGCCAGTCCGACTTCGTGTCCTGCAACCAGGCGTTCATCGACTGCCGCACACCCGGCTCGGACAAGAAGCAGAATTACTCGATGATCGGCCGCGGCGTCACGCAGAGCTCGAGTCAGGTGGTGAACCTCCGCGAGCCGCACGGATTCCAGATCGGCGCCGCGGCCATGCCGAACGGCGTCACCAACAATCTGCATCTGCACTTCACGGCGGAGGTTTTCCTCTGCTTCCGAGGCGAGTACCTGCTGCGCTGGGGTGCCGACGGGAAAGAGGGTGAAATTCTGCTCCGCGAGGGCGAGATCGCGTCGATGCCCACCTGGATCTTCCGCGGCTTCACCAACATCGGCCCGGACGACGGCATCTTGTTCACCGCCCTGGGCATGGACGACACCGGCGGCATCATCTGGGGACCGTCCGTCCTCGAGGAGGCCAAGGGGCACGGTCTGTATCTGACATCGGACAACAAGCTGATCGACACCGTCGCCGGTGACGAACTACCCGACGCCGTCGATCTCCTCGAGCCGATCAGCGCCGAGCAGATCGCCGGGCTGCGCACCTTCAGCACCGCGAAGATGGCCTCGCGGATCGCGACACCGGACAACATTCAGTGGTCAGCCCGCGCCCTCCTCGACTCGAAGATTCCCGGCGGCGGCGCCGAACTCGGTCTGGTCATCGGCTTCGGCATGAGCGAGGACGTCGATCAGGAGCCGCGCATCTACAACCCGCACGGCCACAACATCGCCTGGCTACGCGCCGAACCGGAGCAGGGCGTCTCGCTGCACCGGCACGACGAGAACCAGGTGCTGATGGTCAAGGACGGCGAATGGGAGATCACGCTCAACCGCGGTGCCGACGCGCTCACCATCACCCTCGGACCGTGGGACATGGTGTCCATCCCCCGGGGCGCCTACCGCTCGGTCCGCAATGTCGGCTCCGGAACCGGACTACTGCTGGTCGTCAACAGCGGTGACGGACGCGTCCGGCTGGACTGGGACGACGAGGTCGTCAAGGCCGCTGCCGACGCCGGCGACGCGATCGACCACAACGGCTACCTCGCCCCGTACGCGTTGGTGCCCCGGCGGATCGGGTCGTGACGTGAGCGGGCAGCCACCGATGGTCCTCGTTCCGGGGATGCTCTGCGACGCCGACCTGTGGTCCGATGTCCGCACGCGCCTGGACGTACCGACGGTCGACGCCGTGATCGACGCACCGACCATCCGCGCAATGGCCGAGCAGGTGCTCTCGAGCGTGCCCGGCACGTTCATCCTGGCCGGACTGAGTCTGGGTGCGATCGTCGGCTTCGAAGTGCTGCGGCTGGCCCCCGAACGGGTCGCCGGATTCTGCGCGCTCTCCACCAACGCCGCCGCGCCCACGACGACGCAGAAGCAGCAGTGGACGGAATTGGCGCGGCGCACCCGGGCCGGCGACTTCGCCGCGGTGGTGGCCACCTCGATACTCCCGCAGATGTTCGCCACCACGACCCCGCCCACGCAGCTGCGGCAGCGGTTCCTCGCCATGGCGGACCGGGTGGGACCCGAGGTCTTCATCACGCAGCTCGCCGCCCAGCACACCCGGCGCAGTGCGTTCGCCGCCCTGACACAGACGCGGTGCCCGACACTGGTCATCTCCGCAGGCGCGGACCGACTGTGCCCCCCGCCCTATCATCACAGCATCGCGGCGTCGGTCGAATATTCTTGTCTTGCTTCACTTCCCGGCGCCGGCCACGTCAGCACCTGGGAGCGTCCCGACGACATCGCCGCACTCATCCACGACTGGCTACCCGCCACCACCTCACAGGAGTTGACATGTCAGAAGTTCTGAAGAAGCCGATTGTCGCCGAGTCGGTTCGGCGCGATCGCACCGAAGTCGGCGCGAAGGTGACATCGATCCTCGACGACATCCGTGCCAACGGCGACGCCGCGGTCCGCAAGTGGTCGCAGACATTCGACCAGTGGAGCCCGGAATCGTTCCTGCTGTCGCAGGCGAAGATCGAGGAGATCATCGCCGGAGTGCCCGCGCAGGTGATCGAGGACATCGAGTTCGTCCAACGACAGGTCCGCACCTTCGCTCAGCATCAGCGTGATTCGCTCACCGACTTCGAGGTAGAGACCCTCCCCGGAGTTCATCTCGGCCAGCGGCACATTCCGATCAACCGCGTCGGCGCCTACGTTCCCGGCGGGCGGTACCCACTCACGGCGTCCGCGCACATGACCATCGTGACAGCCAAGGTGGCGGGTGTTCCGTCCGTCGCCGCCTGCACGCCGCCGATCCGGGGCGAGATCCCCGCCGCCACCGTCGCGGCCATGCACCTCGCCGGCGCCGACGAGATCTACCTGCTCGGCGGCGTCCAGGCCATCGGCGCGCTTGCCTGCGGCACCGAGACGGTCGGTCGGGTGGACCTGCTGGCCGGCCCGGGCAATGCCTACGTCGCCGAGGCCAAGCGTCAATTGTTCGGTGAGGTCGGTATCGACCTGTTCGCCGGCCCCACCGAGGTCCTGGTGATCGCCGACGCCGACGCCGATCCGTTCGTCGTCGCGGTCGACCTGCTCTCCCAGGCCGAGCACGGACCCGACTCGCCGGCGGTGCTGATCACGACCTCCGCCGAACTCGGCCGGAAGGTGCTCGAACACATCGAGAAGATCCTGCCCGACATGCCCACCAAGGACTTCGCCGAACCGGCCTGGCGTGATCACGGTGAGGTCATCGTGGTGGACTCCCTCGACGAGGCCTACACGCTGGCCGATACGTACGCCAGCGAGCACGTGGAGGTCCTCACCGCGAACCCGCGCGAGGCCTTGGCGAAGATGACCAACTACGGCGGCCTGTTCCTTGGTGAAGGCACGTGCGTTTCATACGGCGACAAGGTGATCGGCACCAACCATGTGCTGCCGACGCGCGGCTCCGCCCGCTACACGGGAGGGCTGTGGGTCGGCAAATACCTCAAGACGGTGACCTACTCCGAGGTCACCGACCGGTCGTCGAGCGCACACCTCGGCGAGGTCTGCGGCCGGGCCGCACGCGTCGAACTCTTCGAGGGCCACGCACGCTCCGGTGACGTCCGGGCCGCGAAATACGCCGGCGCACCGCTGGCGTGGAGCGATCAGATGTCCGCGGGTGCATCGGCGTGAACCCGTACGTGGGCGGCCGCACCGCGCTCGTGACCGGCGGTGGCAGCGGGCTCGGTGCCGCCATCGCCGGGGCGCTGGTGGAGGCCGGTGCACGCGTGATCGTCGTCGGCCGGGACGAACAGAAGCTGACCGCGGTCGCGGCGAAGCACGGTGGTGCGGTCCGGGTCGCCGTCGCCGACGTGGCAACACCGCTGTCGGTGGCGGGGCTGGCGGCCGAGCTGGCGGACGAGGACATCTCCATCCTGGTCAACAACGCCGGAATCCCGGGTCCGGTGGCAGCGTTGACCGACATCGAACCCGACGAGTGGGATGAGGTGTTCGCGGTCAACGTCCGCGGTGTCTACCTGATGTGCCGGGAATTCGTTCCCGGCATGGTGGCCGCCGGGCGGGGAGACGTCATCAACCTGGCGTCGGTGTCGGGTAAGCGTCCGCTGGCCCGCAGGACTCCATACTGTGCGTCGAAGATGGCCGTCATCGGGCTGACCACCACCCTGGCCGCGGAGGTGGGACCGCTCGGTGTGAGTGTGAACTCGCTGTCCCCGGGACCGGTGGACAGTGCCCGCATGCACCGCAACTTCCGGCTCGAGGCCGAGCGCACCGGCACCAACTACGAGCAGGCGGAGCAGGCGTTCGTCTCGCGCGCGGCCCTGGGGCGCATGGTCACGGAGCAGGAGGTAGCGAGTTCGGTGCTCGCGATGCTCGCGATGCCCGGTCTGTGTGCCGCGGACATCGACCTGTCGGCCGGGATGGTGGCACGATGACCGGCCGGATGAAGGAGCGCCTCGCGGCCGGGGAGCAACTGCTGGGTGTGCTGGTCCGGATGCCCGCCGAGGAACTCGTCGAGATGGCGGGTATGTCGGGAATCGACTACGTGCTCATCGATTGCGAACACGGGCCCGCCGACCTGATTCCCCTGCGTCAGCACATCACCGCCGCGCAACTGCACGGGATGGATGTGCTGGTCCGCGTCGGCCAGAACGAGCCGGCCCTGATCCAGCGGGTGCTCGATCACGGGGCGACCGGGATCGTGGTTCCTCACGTGGACGATGCGGAGCAAGCCGCCGACGTCGTTCGTGCCGCCCGGTATGCGCCCGTGGGGGACCGCGGCTTTGCCACCTACGGGCGGGCGGGAGGATTCGGAAGTGTCTCCGCCGCAGACCATCTGACGGCCGACACGGAACAAACGGTCGTGATCGTGATGGTCGAATCCGAGATCGGGTGCCGCAACGTCGAGGACATCGTCTCGGTGCCCGGGGTCGACGGTGTCATGGGTGGGCCCGCCGACCTCGCCGTGTCAATGGGTGTCCCCACATCATCCGACCCGAAGGTGGTCGGGGCGCTGGACCGGGTGCACACCGCGGTCTCCGCGGGTGAACGTGTGTGGCTCGAGATCGTCGCCAGTGAGAAGCGCGCACAGGAGGCATTCGATGCCGGTGCCGGACTCGTGGTGATCAACCTCAGCCACGTGCTGATGGATATGTTCGGCGGACTCCGCAGAATCCGGTGACGGACCTGATCGAGTTCCGTGAGCGGCAGCGCGTCCACCGTGCATTGCGCACGTGGTCGCCAACGTGGTCGACCGCGTGAATGCAGAGCATCGGGGCAGTCCGACCCGACCGACGGTCGGACCGTCCCGTGGCTCGCGTGCTGGCAGAGGGGACGGTACCTGTCCTCGTTCCTCCTCACCTGCGGTAACCAGCGCCGGACAGTCTCGCCGCCCGCAAGGGCTCGGCAACGATGCCACAACCGAAGAGAACGAGCCTGAAAGACACGGGGAGCGCGAACTACTCGACGTCACCATCGACTCCCACGACTCGACCCGTGCCCGCACGTCATACGCGGGCACGGGATCGGCGGCGCTGCATCCGTTTCGAGTCCGTGCGGCGTCGAGGAACCACCCCCGCCACCACCTGCTCTCTGGAGACCTTCAGTTCCCAGTCGGTGCAGCCTCCATCCGTGCTGCAGCCCTCCCGCCACGGCACACTGAAATGGGGTGCAGTAGGGATCTCGACCTCGTCGACGGTCTCCTCGACGTCGCGGGGGACCGGATACCTCGCCGGAATCTAGCCTCGCGGTCTCGCACTTACCTATCGAATAGTGTTGTGCAATGGATTTCGTCGATCCCACGCGCTTCGTTCAAACCCGGCCGGCGGCCCGGTCTGGATGCATCGCGATGACATCTGCTGGAACACGGTTCCCTGTTTGATTTGGCATGACAGCCGGTTGACCACCACGTTGTGACGCGGTGGTCAACCGGGGTCGTGCGCTCACCGTTGTCCATCACCGGACCCGTGTGGTGTCACCGGCGTCGAGCACACCACGACCACGCAAGCCGTGCCGCGCCGGGACAGCCTCCAGGGTGACTCCATCTGTCATGCCAGATCGGGCGCCGTGGATGGCGTCGGCGCGGAGGTGATGGCCATCGAGCCGGACGGAGCCACGGATGGACTCCGAGTCAGGGTGTGGGGCGAGTTGGTCGACGAGATTTGCGCGCGACATGGCGGCTGGAGTGTGGATCGCAAGGCGGCGTTGTACCTGGAGGTCGGGGGACTGCAAAGAGGCCGTCGATGACGGGCCGCCCGGCGTGGTGCTCGAGTCGTGTGCCGTCCCGATCGATGGCGGATGCGACGGGGAGTATCTACCGCGGCAAGAACCGAGAAGATCGCTGACAACCATCAAGACCGGAACTTTCCCTGGCTGCCATGGATGCCCGATTCGTATCGGGCATTGTTCCGATTCTCTCGTCGGGATCGCCGGCGTGTGGCGAGGGGCGGGTTCGGATGCAAACGGTGGGCCGCATCCTGGGCAGGTTGCGAGGGCCGGAGGCCCCGGGGTGCGGATCGATCCTGCGGTCGAAAAGTATCGCGTCTTCCGGGCGTCGGTGCATGAGGTCCGGCTTCAAGCCGACGCTGTTCGGGCGGAGTCGGCGTGGAGCTGTGGGACGGTTGCCCGCGCTCGCCGGAGTGGCGGTCGCGGGCAACCGCACTGGGTCGTCCTCAGTAGATGTTCGGGCTCAGGAACGGCTCGTCCCCGCGCGCAGCGAAGATTTGAGCGCGGGTCGCGATGTCGTCGTAGACCCGGGTCTCCTTGACGATACGGCCAGACTGGATCAGGAACTGCGAGATGCCGAGGATCTCGACCGGCGATCCGGTCAGCGGCCCGAAATCGGCGGCCCCGTCGTAAACTCCAGAGAATTTCCAGGTGACGGCCACCCGTAGTCCCGCGTACCGCGGTGAGTCATGGGTGGCGACATCACGAATTTCGAACGTTCCGCCCGGGAACGGCCTCAGCATCCGCAGCAGCGCCCGCCGGTACCCCTCGGGGCGCACGATCGTCCGGTCGTCGACAGTGTTGAGGACCAGATCCCGGATCCAGAACTCTTCGACTCGTTCGAGTTCGCGCCCATTCCAGACTGCCTCGATGAATTCGAGCACCATCTGCACCTCGCTCCGGTGATCATCCGGGCGCGGACCGCTGTCACCGACGGCGATGACATCGGCGGGCGCTGGTTGCACCATTGAACCGCTGAATCCGCGAAATGCCTTCAACCGGGCCAGTTCGTCGGGGTCCTGGCCCAGCTGTCGGGCGACCGCGACGCCGTCACGTACCACCCATTCCTCCACCATCCGGCCGCGGCGGTACAAGCAATTGGCGATCCCGCGGGTGCGGAAGTCGAGGTTCTCCAGATCGGTACTCAGCACGAGGTGCGAGCTGAGGAAGGCGTCGTCACCCCGGGCCTCCCAAATGATGTCCTCGGCCTGACCGACCCGGTTCGGGGTGTTCGAGATGCGCATCAGGCATCCCTGGATGACCTCCTCGCGGGTCACCGAGGTGCCCAACACACCGTGGACGATCGAATCGTCCACGTAGTTCTCCCGGATGTGTCCGATCGCCCGTTTGATCCAGATGAGGTCGGTCACCTCCCGGATGAAATCGTCGGGATCTGCATAGGGCTCATAGGCAATCGGCTTCAAATCCATGCGCCAAGTATACATACGTATGCGTGGCTTTCAAGGGGTGGCGAGGCGTGAACCGGTCCATTTTTGCTCGCGGACCGGAGGGTCCCGCGATCGCCGGAATCATTCGCTCAGTCTGGATTTCGCTCCGCCGAGGATCACGTCGCCCTAAGCTCGGTGGTGGTTGTATCGTGCCGCCGGGGCTGCGGTTCCCGGTTCGTCGCCGATCGCGCTCAGATTCCGTATGCATTCGATCATGCGGCCTGCATTTCGCCCTGCCTCCGGTCTCGCGTCGCTCAGCCATGGCAGCGCGGATCAAACCGTGGTGGAGGGAGATCGTCGGCGCGCCGCTGCGGCGGTGTTACATGGTGAGGGTGCTCGTATACCGGGGAGGGTCCGACTTCGATGGTCGTGCCGGCTTCGCCAGGCGATGGGCGATCCTCGGTTGCGGATACCACGACCGCTCACGAATCGGTCCCTCCTCATGAGGAGGATTGTGCGGGTCGGGCTTCGGAGTGTTCCGGTGGACACGGTTTTAGCCGTCGTTGTGACTTCGGTCTATCCCTCGAGCGCGGGCGGATTGGGGGCCCCGAGTGCATTGTCGAGTGCGACGAGCAGCGAGGCCATATCGCGTGTGGATCCGCTCCCGGGTGCGCCGACCATGCTGCGGATCTGGCGGGTCGCGACCGCGAGGGCGGACATCGTTTTCGCTGGCCCGAATTCGGAGTCGGCGTCGTCGAGGACGTTGTGGGCTCGGTGGATTCGTGATCGGTTGACCGAGTACCACTCGGCGATCCGGTGCTCGGTGGTATCTCCAGGGGAGCTGACTGCGAGCGCGTCGAGGGTCAACGCCCGCAGTGCGAAGTGCAGGTCGTCGCGCAGTGCGAGGCGGGCGAGGGAGTCCCATTTGTCGGTGGGTGTCAGTGCGGACACGGCGGTGAGCAATTGTCCGATCCGCAGGTGTGTCGAGAGCGCATAGTAGACGGGCGCGACAACCTCGGGGTCGGCGTTGTGGGAGAGTTCGGCGGCGTCGACAATGTTGAGCAGGCTGAACGAGTCGAGCAGTCCCGCGGCCCGGTCGGCGATCGTGGTGGGGACTCCGGCGGAGACGAATGCGGCGGCTTTGGCGCGTACTTCGTCGGCGTCTGCGCCGGAGAGCCATTGGGGCATCGTTGCGGACAGCGCGGTCACTGCCCCCTGGTACCGGTTGATCTCGGCGCCGACCGCGACCGGTTGTGGCCGGTTGGTCAGGAACCAGCGGGTGGCGCGGTCGAGCAGCCGGGTGATCTCGCGTTGCAGTGCGGCCACCGCGGCGGCGGGCAGTTGCGGATCGGTACGGCGGATGGTCTCGCGCAGCTGCCGAATACCGAAGACTTCCGAGGCGACCAGGTGCGCCCGCACCACGTCGGTGGTGTCGGCTCCGGTCTCGTCGCGCATTCGCATCATGTAGGTGGGGCCGCCGACGTTGATGATGTCGTTGGCCAGGGTGGTGGCGATGATGTTCCGGCGCAGCGGATGCGAGCTGATCTCGGTGGGGTAGTCGCGGCGGAGCCGGTTGGGGAAGTAGTCGGTCAACAACCAGTGGACGTGGTCGACGTCGGGCAGGTTGCCGGCGAGTACGGCGGCCTTGACCGACAACTTCACGTACGCGAGGAGGGTCGCCAGTTCCGGGGAGGTCAGGCCCGCGCCGTTGGTGTTCAGTGCCCGTATCGCTGCCTTGGACGGCAACGCCTCGAGCTCGCGGTCCAAGCCGGTGGTCTCCTCGAGTTCGCTGATGAGCCGGGCGTGCATGGGGAGCTGGCTGTCCCCGGTGCCGCGGACCATGCTGAGTAGTTCGTTCTGGTTGCGGTTGTCGGCCAGGACCAAGTCGGCGACGTCGTCGGTCATCGCTTCCAGCAGGGGGGTGCGGGCGTTCGGGTCGAGGCGACCATTGCGGATCGCCGAGTCGAGGACGATCTTGATGTTGACTTCGTGGTCGGAACAGTCGACACCGGCGGAGTTGTCGAGAGCATCGGTGTTGATCCGGCCGCCGGCGCGGGCGTATTCGATGCGGCCGCGTTGGGTCAGTCCGAGGTTGCCTCCTTCCCCGATCACCCGGGCGCGCAACTGGTGGCCGTTGATGCGGACGGTGTCGTTGGTCTTGTCCCCGGCATCGGCGTGGGTTTCGGTGGAGGCCTTGACGTAGGTGCCGATGCCGCCGTTCCAGAGCAGATCCACCGGGGCTTGCAGGATGGCGGTGATCAGTTCGTTGGGGGTCAGGGCGGTGACCGCGGCGTCGATGCCCAGAACGGTGCGGGCGGCCGCGGTCAGTGGAATTCGTTTGGCGGTGCGCGGGACGACGAAGCCGCCGTCGGAGAGCAGGGTGGTGTCGTAGTCGGCCCAGCTCGAGCGGTCCAGGGCGAACAGGCGGGCTCGTTCGGCGTGCGAGGTGGCCGCATCGGGGGTGGGGTCGAGGAAGATGTGCCGGTGGTCGAACGCGGCAACCAGTTTCAGCTGCCGGCTGAGCAGCATGCCGTTGCCGAACACGTCGCCGCTCATGTCGCCGATCCCGACGACGCTCGTCGGGGCTGTCATGACGTCGTGGCCGAGTTCGCGGAAATGTTGGGTGACCGATTCCCAGGCGCCGCGGGCGGTGATCGCCATCGCCTTGTGGTCGTAGCCGACCGATCCGCCGGAGGCGAACGCGTCGCCGAGCCAGAAGCCGCGTGCGCAGGCGACGGCATTGGCGTGGTCGGAAAAGCTGGCGGTGCCCTTGTCCGCGGCGACGACAAGGTACGTATCGTCCCCGTCGTGCCGCACCACGTCGGGGTCGGCGAGTACCCGCCGGTCGGTGACGTCGAGGTTGTCGACGACGTCGAGCAGTGCGTCGATGTAGATGCGATAGCAGGCGATGGTCTCGTCGAGTTGCCGTGCCCGATCGGCGCCGACATCCCCAGTCTTGGCGGGGGGTTCTTTGACGATGAATCCGCCCTTCGCTCCGGCGGGCACGATGACCGCGTTCTTCACCGACTGTGCCTTGGCCAGACCGAGAATCTCGGTGCGGAAGTCCTGGGGGCGATCGGAGTGCCGCAGTCCGCCGCGGGCGACCTTCCCGAACCGCAGGTGTACACCCTCGACCCGACGGGAGTAGACGAAGATCTCGCTCAGCGGCCGCGGGTGCGGTGCTTCGCCGATCGCATGGGGGGTCAGCTTGAGGGCCAGCGCCTCGGCCGCCCGGTCGGCGAAGTAGTTGGTGCGGACGGTGGCCTGGATCAACGACGAGTAGGCGCGCAGGATCCGGTCGGCGTCGAGACCGGTGACGGTGTCGATGGCCTGGCTCAGGGCGTCGATGTCCGGTTGAAGTTGTTCGAGGGAGGCTGCGGTGGCGGGATGGAAACGGCGGGTGAACAGGGCGACGAGGGCGCGGGTTGTCCCCGGATTGTCCAGCAGCACCGAGCAGATGTAGCTCTGGCTGAACGGAAGGGAAATCTGCCGCAGGTAGCGGGCATAGGCCCGCAGCATCTCGGCTTCGCGCCAGGACAGGGATGCTCCCAACACCAGGGCGTTGAATCGGTCGAGGTCGATACGGCGGGTCCAGATTGCCCGCAGGGTCGACGTGACCGCCTCGGCGAGGGTATCCGAGTGGAGACGGGCGGTGGCGGCCGGATCGATCTGGAGCCGGAAGTCGTACCGCCAGCACGGCAATCGGTCACCACGGGTGAATTCGGTGGGACGCTCGTCGAGCACCTCGATATTCATCGAGTGCAGCATCGGCATGATCGTACTCAGCGAGGCGCTGTGGCCGGCGAGATAGATCGTCAGACGCACGATCCCGCGGGCGCTGTCCGTGGCGCTGATCGTGTCGAGGCGGAAGTCGACGTCACCGTCGGAGAGGGCGGCGACAGTGTCGTCATACCCACTCGGGGCAACCGGCGCTCTCTGCTCGCTCGAATGTGCTGGGCAGAGCCGGCCGGTGTCGGTGGTCATGTGCGCTGTCCTCCGTCGGAGTGAACCTGGTGCCGAAGCGGGCGAAGAAGAGTGGAAGCGGGGTGGTGGCGACCGCGGCGGCGCAAGGTGGCCACCACCCCGGGTCTGTGGTGTGGTCAGGACTGCGGTTCCGGTGTCGGGGACGCCGCATGATGGCTGACCGCCGATACCGCATCACCGGTGGGAGGGCGGTGTGCCCCGTACTTGCGCTGCAGACGCACGCCGAGAGCGACGACGACCGCCGCCAGGCCGAGGGAGAGCCACAGTTCGAGACGGTGGCCGGGCAGAATCGCCATCAGCAGCAGCACACCGGCGATGAATGCGATCGTCGCCACCGTCAGAAACGGGAACGCCCACATCTTGACCTCGAGGGTGTGGTCCTCGTGGCGGGTCTTGCGGCGGGTGGCGTACTGGGTGAGGGCGATGACCATGTACATCATCAACGCGATCGCGCCGCTCGAGGCGAGCAGGTAGTTGAAGATCTGCGGCAGAAGATAGTTCGCGATGACGGCAACGATGCCGATAGCGGTGGAGGCGAGGACCGCATTGCGGGGGACCCCACCCTTCGCGGTCACGGCAAGTGCGGCCGGGGCGTCCCGCCGTGTGGCGAGGGAGAACGCCATCCGGGAGGCGGTATAGATGGCTGAGTTCAGGCAGCTGCAGACGGCGACGAGGACGACGACATCCATGATGCCGGTGGCGCCGGGGATGTTCATGCGCTCGAGGACCGCCTGGTACGAGCCGGACGCGAGGCCGTCGGCGTTCCACGGCACCAGGCTGACGACGATGAAGATCGAGCCCAGGTAGAACAGGCCCAGGCGCCACACGACCGCGCGGATGGCCTTCTTGATGTTCTTCTTCGGCTCTTCGGACTCGGCCGCGGCGATGGTCACGATCTCGCTGCCCTGGAAACTGAACATGGCCGTGAGCAGACCGGCCACGACCGCGACGGCACCGTTGGGCATGAACCCGCCATTGGTCCACAGGTTGGAGATGCCACTGACACCGGATCCGGGCAGCCACCCGAAAATGGCCGCAACACCCAGCCCGATGAACCCGACGATCGCCACGACCTTCAGCAGTGCGAACCAGTACTCGAATTCGCCGTAATTGCGGACGCTGAGCAGATTGGTCCCGGCGAGCAGGACGATCACCGCGAATGCGACCGTCCAGCCGGGTATCGCGAGCATGCCACCGAGCACCTCACCGGCGACGATCGCCTCGATGGGGATGACGAGCACATAGAACCACCAGTACAGCCAGCCGATGGAGAACCCCGCCCACCGTCCGAGCGCGCGGTCGGCGTAGGTCGAGAACGAACCGGTGTCCGGGTTCGCGACCGCCATCTCACCGAGCATCTGCATGCAGAGCACGACCAGCGCCGCCGCGGCGAGGAAGGAGATCACTACCGCGGGGCCGGCCGCGGCGATCGCGGTGGAGGAGCCGACGAACAGGCCGGCACCGATCACGCCGCCGATGGAAATCATGGTGATCTGGCGGCCCTTGAGACCTTGGCTGAGCTGCCCACCCGCGCCGGGCGGGGAGGAAGAAACTGTGTGTTCTGACATGGGATCCTCGTCGATCGTGTGACTGAGTGCCCGCGAGTGCGGTGATGCCGGCCGGAGCCTGCGCGCTTGCCCTGGATTCGGCCACTGCACGGATCCGGCGGGGTGAGGTGCGGTGTCACCCCTGATAGGGGTGGTGCAACCGACATGCGTGTCGTGCTGACGTCGCGACATCGACGCGAGCATCGGGGCTCGGCGTCGGCGGCCTTGCCTCTCGCCGCCGACGCCGTGAGCGGCTATCGCTGGTCGCGGGTGACCGCCGGGGTGCCGTCGAAGGTGCCGGAGAATCGGCCGACCTTGTCGATTCGGATCGTCGCGGTCGCCTCGTGGGCGGCCAGGCCCTCGAACGCCGAAATCCGTTCCACGGCCGGAGCCAGCGCGGGGGTGGCCTCCTTCTGCGCCCGCTGGTAGGTCAGCGGCTTGAGGAACCGCGAGACCGACAGGCCCGCGTTGTAGCGGGCGGTCTTACCCGTCGGGAGCACGTGGTTGGTTCCGGCGATTCCCTTGTCGGAGTATGCCACTGTGCTCCACGGCCCGAGGAACAACGACCCGTAGTTCCGCAGTTCCTTGAGGTAGAAATCGTCGTCCGCGGTTTGGATCTCGAGGTGCTCGGGCCCGAGGACATCCGATACCGCCACTGCCTGGGTGCGGTCGGTCGCGAGAATGACCGAACCGAAGTCCCGCCAGGCCGCACCCGCGACCTCGCGGGTAGCGAGGCTGTCGAGTTGCCGGTCGACCGCCTCGATTACCCTGCGGCCCAGCTCTTCCGAGGTGGTGATCAACGCGGCGGGCGAGTTCGGCCCGTGCTCGGCCTGACCGAGCAGATCCGCGGCCACCCATTCCGGGTCGGCGGTCTCGTCGGCCAGGACCGCCACCTCCGAGGGGCCGGCAAGCAAATCGATGCCCACCTGACCGAACAGCTGCCGCTTGGCCTCGGTGACGAACGCATTGCCGGCGCCGACGAGCATGTCGATCGGAGCCTCACCGAGCAACCCGAACGCCATCGCGCCGAGCGCCTGCACGCCGCCGATCGCGAAGACCCGGTCCGCCCGAGACAGGTACGCCCCGTAGAGGACGGCAGGGTGCGCGCCGTGCTCACCGGACGGCGGGGTGCACGAGAGGACGGTGGGCACACCCGCGGCCTTGGCCACCCCGACGGTCATGAACGCGCTGGCCAGCAGCGGGAATCGGCCCGCCGGAAGATAGGCGCCGACGCGGGTGATCGGGATGTACTGCTGACCGCCAACCACGCCGGGGGCGAGTTCGATCTCGAAATCGGTCAGGTGCTCACGCTGGGTGACGGCGAACCGGTTCGTGCGCTCGTAGCCGAGTTCGAGGGCGGCACGGACATCGGAGGGAAGGGCGTCGCCGCTTTTGCGGAGCTGCTCGGCGCTGATCTCGAGGTCGCCGGACCACCCGTCGAGCTCCCGGGAGTAGGAGCGGACGGCGTCGAGACCGGTGCGCTCGATGTGCGACAACATTTCCGAGACCCGTTCGACGACCTTCGGGTCGCGCTGTGCGGGGGGACCGTCGACGGCGGGCTTCTTGAGCCAGGTGAGGGGGCCGAGGGCCCGGGCTTCTTCAGGTGTGATCTGCATGTCAGTGACGGTAGGCGCTCCGCGGCTATAGGACTAGAGGAGTGATTCCTAGGGGTATCACAGGAAAACCCTATAGCAAAGAGTGCGTTCTGCTGTAGGGAAGTGGGGTGCACAGTCAGACCGAGAGTGGTTGCGTGCCACCATTGCGCGAGCGGACCGGGTGGTCGGTGGGTCCCTCGGTCTGCGGGATCAGCGCCGTGCGGGCTGGGTTCGTGCGTGCTCGCCGCCAGAAATCTCGCGGATCGTGTCCTCGGCCAGTCGCGCGAACTCTCGGGTGGCATTCGACAGGGGCCGGCCTCGGTGCTGAGCCAGGGCGATGGTGTCGTAGAGCGGCTCTGCGAATGGTGCGGTGTGCAAGCCTTTCGGGAACGTTGCGCCAGCGATGACGGCTCGACTGGCTATCGTGTCGCCTACTTTTGCCGCCACGAGTTTCAGTGCCGCCTCGACATGTTCGATCTCGATCTGCGGTTCGATGCGGACACCGGCGAGCTGGGCCCGTTCGGCGAGCTGGCGGCGGGTGGGGTCGTTCCATCCGTAATGCACATCGTACAACACGAGTTTCGCGGCCGCGAAGCGCGTGATGGTCACCGGCTCGGCGGTGCGGGCGGAGTCGGCGCTGATGTAGAAGACCTCGTCGCGCATCAGCGGTCGCACGGTCAATTCGTCGTCGTCGATCGGCAAAACCACAAGGCCGGCCTCGATCTCTCCGGCGGCGATGGACGCGGCAGTCTCCGCGGAGTTCTGACCCACCAGCCGAACTCGCACGGCGGGGTACCGGGAGTGAAAGGTCTGCACCAGATTCGACAGCATGTAATAGTCGGCGTTGCGTGGAACGCCGAAGGTTGCGGTGCCGCCCTCCAGGGAGCCGAGCGAGTGGACCGCCTGGGTCCCGGCGTCCGCGGCGTGCAGAGCCTGCTGCGCGTAGGGCAGCAACTCCTGCCCCGCCGCGGTCAGCGAGAGCCGGCGGCTGCCGCGGACAAACAGTTGCGCCTCGAGTTCATCCTCGAGGCGGCGCACCAACTCCGAGATCGATGCCTGCGCCACCTGCAGGATGTCTGCCGCCGCGGTAAACGACCCGAGCCGCTCGGCCTCCGCGAAGGCCCGAAGCTGATTCAGCGTCGTCACGATACCTCTCTACCTCTTCGTCGGGCTCCGCAGTCCGACAAACCCTCCCGGCGGACGGTGCACCACCACAGGCGAAATACCGCACGCGCACCCGGGACGCCAAGGCATTGGGAACTGTAAGTATAGGACGACCCTATCAAGAATAATTCAGGTAAGGGATAACCCTTTCCCGCCCTCGAAACGACGTGGGAATCCGGGTTGATGCGAATCGTGACTGTGCATGGGGTCAGCCAAGCGCTGCGGCAGGAGATCCGCGACGAGAACCCGCCAGGGAATCCTTGGGCCTTGCAGCCGATATGCGCACGCTAGTGTCCGTGCGCTGCGGTGGCCTGGACAGCGCGAGCCGACTCCGGCGGGCTCAATGGCGACGCTCGGTGGCGGATCCCAGACGCCCGCAGCACGGTCGGCGAAGCGGCGCCATCCCGGCGATGGGCACATACGTGCCCGACGAGTGTTGTCGGGTCGGCTACCCACCCAACCGGGTTTCCAGTGTCCGGGGCGCGCTCTAAGTCTCCACCGGCGCAGCGAGACCGGCGAAACTGACGGCCTCGACTCCGTGCGACCGGGCATCGGCCTGGGCGCGCTCTCGTTCGGCGGCAAGGTCGAGTGATCGCCCGAGTATTCCGTACGCGACGGCGGAGCCGAGGAGGCCGACGAAGAGTGCGACGTCCACCCCTCCCATCGCCGACGCCACCGGGCCGGTGTACCAGATGGTGACCACGAACGGGATCATGGCCGCAATGCCGAAGGCGTACGCGGTCAGTCCCCGCCATCCCCAGGTGCGGTAGATTCCTCCGTGCGGGATGAAGATCTCGCGGATGGCGTAGTGCCCGCGCCGCACGAAGTAGTAGTCGACCAGATTGACCGACGTCCACGGCACGAGCAGGTATAGCAACACCACCAGGAAGCTGCCGAAATTCGCCAGAAACTCACCACTCGAGACGACCGCGCCGCCGAGCCCGGCCGACGCGACGATCGTGCAGGCGATCACCCGCATCGCGCGGGTGGGCCGGAGTGCCTTGAAGCAGTCGACCATGGTGATCAACTCGATCGAGGCCGCGTAGATGTTCACGGTGATCACCGTGATCAGCGCGGGTAGCGCCGAGAGCAGAAGCCAGAACCCCGACCCGGGCAGGATCTGGTCCGCCGTGTGCTGCACCGCCTGCAGTGGGGACAGGCCGGCGAACAGGGCGGCCACCAGCGCGCCGAGCGTCATCAGCCAGCCCGCACCGACGAAGATGCCACCGTAGGTGAACAGAAGGGCTCTGCGGGGACTTGTCTGGGGTGGAAGGTAGCGGGAGTAGTCGGAGACATACGGTGCCCACCCCAACGCATAGGCCGCCGCGGCGCCGAATTGCACCAGGAACGCGGCCCAGTCGAATCCGGCGAGGCCGAGCTGCTGGGCCGGGAACGGGAGAACGATGATCGCCGCGACGGTGAAGACACCGAACGTCATCAGACACAGCCAGGTCAGCCAGGTCTGAGTCCGGTGGATCCAGTGGTAGCCGAAAATCGCGAGGGTCAGCGCAAGCACCGTGACGAGGACACACCACCCATCGTGCGCGTCGATGCCCGTCGTGATCGTCAGGACGTCCGAGGCAAGCATTTGATTGAAGATGTTGAAACCGACGATGCTGAACACGACCACCGCACAGATCACCACGACGCCGCGGTAGCCGAACTGGGCCCGGGACTGGATCATCTGCGGGAGCCCCAGCTGGGGGCCCTGCGCGGAATGGAACGCGGTGAACACCGTTCCGACTGCGACGCCGAGCACAATCGCTAACACCGAGGTCATCAACGTCGCGCCCAGTGCCGCCCCCACCATGCCGGTGGCGAGGGTAGTGAGGTTGGCGTTTGACATGAACCACAGCGGGAACAGCGTCGACGGCGTGCCGCGCCGCTCGGTCAGCGGGATCCAGTCGATCGATTTGGTCTCGACCGTGCCGCGCGCGGGCGTGGCGATGGGTTGTCGGGAGGTCGCGGAGTCCTCGGGCATGGCATCCTCGCTCACAGGGTCGACCTCGCGGGTGAGTGCGGGGTGGGGGTCAGGTCGTAGAGGTCGGGACGGCGGTCGCCGAACAAATCGTTGTAGTCGCCGAGGGCTTTGTCTCCCGGCTCCGGCAGGTCCACCAGAGCATGGGCGATCCTGGCACGATCGTCGGCCTCCGCGCATACCCAGCCATCGGGGGAAATCACGGCGCTGCCTCCGGTCCACTCGACTCCGCGTTCGTGGCCGCGGCGGTCGGCGATGACCATCGCCAGCCGGGATGACCGGGCGGCCGCCATCGCCTGGATGGTCTCCGGTGCCCGTTCCCTGGGCGGGCGCGGAACGAGGGGCCAATTCACCGGAAGGGCAAGGATTTCGGCGCCGGACAGAGCGAGCCGACGCGGTACCTCGGGGAACTCGTTGTCGTAGCAGATCGCGATCCCGATCCTGCCGATGGGGGTGGCGACGATGGCGCCGGCCTCCGAACCGCGCGTAAAGATTTCGGTCTCGGCCGCCCAGAGGTGGGCCTTCCGATATCGCGCGAGAATTCGGTGACGGGTGAGCACGAGGGCTGAATTGAACAGGCGGTCACCGGCGAGTTCACAAAAGCCGACCACACCGACCGTACCGTCGGGCAGCTGCGATGCCACGGAGATGAGCTGTTGATCGTCGGCGGTCAGTGCCAGCGATCGGGCCTCGCACGCATCCTCGAAGACATACCCACTGGTGGCGAGCTCGGGCAACACGATCAAGCGGGCACCGGCCGCAGCGCCGCGGGCGAAACCGGCGCGAATACTCTCCAAATTGTGGTCCATATCGCCGACACGGATATCGGGCTCGACCGCCGCGACCTCGACAGTGCGCACTATCTCACTCCTTGGGTCGATGAAGTGGGGCTGGCCGAGCCGCAGCCGGAATCCGACGAGCGAGCCCGGTGGCGCCCGTCCCGGGCGACCGTGCACCCGAGGTTCAGGCGCTGCTCGGGTCGACGCGACGAACTTGACGTGGCGGCCCCGACGGGTCGGGGTGGGGGTGGCTGGCGACTGGTGCTCGACATGGCAGTACGGTAGGTGCTCGTTCCGTCACAGGTCTAGATGGCAGTTCCCTGAGGGCAGCACAGGCTTATCCTGTGCGTGGTGGCGGGGGCCCTTGTCCTCGAGTTGTGAAGTGGACGATCGGCGACTCCGGGTCACCGACCATCCGACCGACTCGCCCTGGCCTCCATGTCGACAACATTGAGTTGTGCCACGCCGAGGGTTACGAGAGGAGCCACACCCGGTACTTCCCGTCCGCCCACCTGCGCCGACCTATGCAGCGAACCGGCCCCCAATCGGGGACCCTGCATCAATTCCCGAGCTGGGGTCGCCACCGCAACTGGGTGCATTGTCCGCGGTGTCGGATGCGGAAGATGCGCGCGCAATCGGCATCATGACGCGAAAACGCGCTGGCGAGTACAGTATCCGGCGCCGGTGCACCGCCCGTTCGGCACCGCCCCGGATTCTCGACGACCGCGTTCGCCCGGGCCTCGGTGTCGGGCAGTGCCGAAACCGGTGCCGCTGTGCGCGGCGGGGCGAAGCTGTCCGGCGCCACGGTGCAAACCCGTGACACTCCGGGCAGGAGCGAAACGGGAACGGCCCGGCGCTGCGGCAGAACCGCGTGATGTCATCCGGGTCAGTGGTCTTCCTCGACCAGTCGATCGAGGAAGGCGGTGGAGACGGATTCCCATCCGGTGTGCCAGCGGCCTGCGACCTGGTCGTCGCGAAGCCCGTGCAGCAGCGCCAGCACGTGCGGTCCGCCGTCGAGAAGGTACTGTGCCAGACCCGCATCGGCGCACCGAGAGGCAATCGAGGCCACCAGCTCTTTGGCCGAGTCGACCTGCCCGGTCGCACGAGCACGTCGTCGAGGCCGCCGTCGTCGGCATGCCCGATCAGCTGCGCGGTGAGGTGCTCGAGGCGTTCGTGGTGCTCCACGACGGTGTCGAGGGCACCGACGAGCTCGCGGCGGAACTGCAGCAGCTGGTCAAGCGTAAGTTCGCGGCGCACGCCTACCCGCGGACCGTGCACTTCGTGCCCCGGCTGCCGAAGACGCCCAGCGGCAAGATCCAGCGCTACATCCTGCGGCAGGGCTGATCGGCCCCGGCGGCGGGGCGGTCCGTCGTGGTGCGCCCCGACTCTGACGGAAGGTCTCATCACACGGAAGGTGAGATTCATGGGAGCGTCGAGGAAATATCCAGAGGAGCTGAAGGAGCGGGCGACGCGGGTAGGCGCTCGAGGCCCGTCGCGACCCGAGCGCATCGGCTGGAGCGATCGCGCGGATCGCGGACCAGCTCGGTGTGCATCGAGAGGTGCTGCGGACCTGGGGCTCGGCAGGCCCAGATCGATGACGGCAACCGACGGGCACCATGACCGACGATGCTGACGTGAGCTGTGGGTATGCGAGCGCGAAAACCCCACCGGGGAAATGGGTTCGGGATGCGTCAGGGGTGGGATGTGAGGTGGTCCCATACTGTGCGGACGGTGTGGAGGGCGTCGGGTGCGGTGATGGTGAGTCGGGTTTGGCCGGCGAGTTGTATGTGCCATTCGTTGTCGCTGGGTGGGCGGGTGAAGACGTAGGTGCCGGGGTTCTTCCCGGTGGGCCCGTGTTTGCGGAACAGTGCGGCGGTCTCGGGGTTGATGGCGCCGATGTTGGTCAGTGCCCAGAGGTCCCAGAGGTCGCGGGCGGCGGCGCGGTCGCACCAGGTGGCGGTTTTGGAGGCGGCGAATGCGGGCAGGGTGGGCACGAGCAGCCGGGCGGGTGGGGAGTCGGTGTAGCGCTGGATGAGGGTGCGGGGTTCGGTGGGCCAGAGGGTGCGGTCGGTGGAGGCGAGGAGGTGGATTTTCACCGCGAGGCCACTGGTGGTGTGGAGGGTGGCGGCGTCCACACTCGTGCCGGCGCTGAGCGGGGGCGCCCATGCGAGGCGACCGTATGCGCGTTGCAACGCTCTCGGGAGCGCTTTGTCGAGGTCGGCGGCCAGGGTACTGCGTCGTGGGTCGAGGGCGATGAGGTCGATGTCTTCGCTGAGGCGCCCGTCGGGCGGGTGTGTTCGGGCGAGGGCGGTGCCACCGATGAAGTGGAGTCGGTCGGCGAAATGGTCACTGAGGTAGGCGAGGAGCAGGGAGATGAGGTGGTCTCGTTCTACCTGTTCGGGGGCGACGCCGAACAGGTCGGCGACGCTGTCGCGTTCGTCGAGGTTCACGAGGCTGCCTGCACCCAGGTTTCGGCGCGGGCGAGGGCGGCGGTCAGTTTCTGCTCGGCGGCGAGGGTGGTGAGGCGTTCGCGGTCGCTGCGCCGGTAGAGCGAGGTGACGGCGGTGGGGATTTCGTTTTCGGCGTCGCCGAGGGCCGGCCACCGTGCCAGGTCGAGGACGGTCTGTTCCGGGGTGGTCACCAGCGCCGACCCGAGGGGGGTGTTCAGGCGTTCGGCGTCGAGTTCGGGGGTGTCGCGGCGGAGGAAACGGATGGTGGCGGTCCGGTCGGTGAGGGTGATGTTCCGGTGCCGGCGGGGGACGGCGACGACCGCGGTGGCCAGCGCCCGGGGGATCGCATGGTGGAGGCGGGCGGCGCTGATGCCCATCACGATCGCATGATCGGGTCCGTAGATCGTGGTGGCGATGCCGGCGGCGGTGGCTTCGAGGTTCGGGATCCACGGGCGCCCGGCCTGTTCCGGCGGTGTGACGATGTAGTAGCCGGGGGCGGCGCGGTGCAAGACGCCGCGTGTGACCAGGCGGGCAAGTTCGGGGCGGGGGTGGGCGTAGACGTCGGTGGCGTCTTGGGGGCGGAAGGTGCGCAAGGGCCGGCGGGCCAAGGTGGCGGGTACGGCGGTGCTGTGTGCCAGAGCCATGATGTCACCCTCCTTCAGGCGCGTTTCGTAGGGTTAAAGCCTACGAAACGCGCAGCACGAAAGCAAAGGGGTCAGGGCACGCAGTCGACGGCGCAGTGCTCGGTGAGCGCCTCTGGTCGAAGATCTCCGCCAGTCCGTCCGTACGCATGTGTCGACGGCGGGGACAAGGTGATCGATTCGGTGCGCGGCGACATCCCTGGTCGGTTGCCCTGTCATGCCCGCCTGGAGCGGTTGGTCCCGGTCGAGTCCTGAACCGGACGAGTAGTGCCATCTGGGCAGCGGAGATACGCGTCCCTTATCGCTCGCTCGTCGCGGCGATCGCGTCGGTGATCTGCCCGCGCTGCTCGGCGGTCAGGTCGCGGAGCCGGGCGTCGTCGGCGATGCCGAGCGTGACCATGACCCCGGCCGGCTCGATCCCGGATCCCGCGCATGTACGTGGTGAGGACGTCGGTGACGAGTAGGTCGGCGGCGATTCGGTCGCGTCGGCGGTCCGGCAGCGATGTTGGCGGTATGTGTCCGGACAGTAGGTCGTCGGTTCTCCTTTGACGCACGGCGTTCAGGCTGACGATTTTGTGGTCGTCGGGTTCGGGTGTCGGCGCTGGGGTTCCTCTCGGTATGGCAGGCGGCATCGGCGGATCACGCACAACGGGGTGGTGTGTTCGCGCCTGGCCTAACGTGTTCGGTCCGAGCTGCGAAGTCGGGATCGCCACCCGAGCCAGATGCCACCTGCGGCGAGGACGACACCGGCGAGGGCCAGTCCGGTCGCCGGCCAGTCGGCCACGAACGCGGTGGGGGTGGTTCGGGGGCCGGAAACGAGCCGGAGGGTGCAGTGGGCGGCGACGATGGGTATGCGTGCTCGGGTGAAGTGTTGTTCGGCGACGGCGAATCCGTACTGGGCGAGCACGTCCTCGGGGAAGGGGTGGTGTCCGCGACAGATCTCGGTTGGGGGATGAAAGATGAACGTGACCACGATGGTCGCGATCGCGGGCGACAACCGCGGCCAGCGCTCCCGCGCGGCGAATCAGCTGTCCAGGCCCAGCAGCGCCCGACTGTATGGGGCGGCGTCGGCCTTCTCCGCCTGTGCGACTGCAGACATGCGTGTTCCCCCTCGTTGTGCGCCGGATGGCGTTCCCCCGCCGTCACCGATCGTAAACGGAACCGACTTCAGGGACTCGGGTAGTTGCCAACGGACACGTCAGACTCCTTGTAGGCGGTCAGTTCGCTCCGGTTGGACGGACACGGTTTCTCCGGATCAGTGGACACGAGAATTCCGGGTCGGCGGACACGAAACAGCTGATTGACACGCTGGCGTAAATACCGGGCGGGGTTCCTTCGCCCGAGTTGGCTTGGTTTGCCGCGCAAACCAACCGACCGAAGGAACCCCATGACCAAGTGTGCCAGGGAAGTGATGGAGATCTTGGAGGCCTACGACCTGACCCAGTGTGCGCATTCGGCGGCGCAGCTGGTCGGGTGTGACGAGAAGACGGTGGCCCGGTATGTCGAGCTCCGCGACGCCGGCCGTGACCCGGCCGAGCGTGAGCGCCGCGCACGCTCGATCGACCCCTTCCTCGGGAAGATCGAGGAGCTGGTGGAGGCCTCACAGGGCCGGATCCGGGCGGACGTGGTGCACGACAAGCTCACCGCGATGGGCTTCGACGGCACCGACCGCACCACCCGCCGCGCGGTCGCCGAGCTCAAGGCGACCTACCGGGCCGGGCACCGCCGGAAGTATCGGCCCTGGATCCCGGAGCCGGGCATGTGGCTGCAGTTCGATTGGGGCGAGGGCCCGCGGGTCGGTGGCCGGCGAACCCAACTGTTCTGCGCATGGTTGTCGTGGTCGAGGTTCCGAGTGGTGGTGCCGGCGTGGGACCAGCAGCTCCCGACGTTGATCGCCTGCCTGGACACCACACTGCGCCGGATCGGTCGGGCACCGACGTATCTGCTGACCGACAATCCCCGAACCGTCACGATGGACCGGATCGCCGGCGTCCCCGTCCGACACCCCGACATCGTCTCCGCAGGAAAGCATTACGGCTGCGTCGTGCACACGTGTGAACCGTTCGACCCGGAATCGAAGGGCGGCGCCGAGCACACGGTCAAGATCGCGAAGGCCGATCTGGTGCCGACCGAGGCGAACTTGCTCGAGGAATACCCGAGTTTCGCCGAGCTCGTCGACGCATGTGAGCGGTGGTGCGAGAAGGTCAACGCCCGCCCGCATCGCGCCGTCGGGGCCGCCCCGGCCGAGCGGTTGGCCACCGAATTCGGGCGGCTGCACGTGCTGCCCGAGGATCCGCATCTGCTTGCCCTCGGTGAGGAGCGCCTCGTCGGCTTCGACCAGACCGTCAGCTGGGGAAACGTTCGGTACTCGACCCCGGACGGGCACCAAGGGACGAAGGTGCGGTGCCGGGTCACCGGCGACGAATTGGTGATCGTCGCCCGCACCGGAAGCGGTGTCGCGGAGATCGCCCGCCACCGACTGTCCACCCCGGGGAACCCGAGGATCGTCGCCGCGCATTACCCGCATCACCCCGACGACGGATCGGTGCTGCGCCTGCCCAAACCCCGCCCGCGCACCGCAGCCGAGATCGACTTCCTCGCCCTCGGAGAGGGCGCACACCGCTGGCTGACCGAGGCCGCCGCCGGAGGGGTCGTCCGGATCCGCCACAAGATGGCCAGGGCAGTCGAATTCGCCCACGTCCTCGGCGCCGGACGGGTCGATCAGGCATTGGCCGTGGCCGCGGCGGCGGACCGGTTCGGCGACGGGGATCTCGCCTCGATCCTCGACCACCTTGCCGCCGCCGCACAGCCCGGACCTGTGGTTGTGGTCGACGAAACCCACTCCACGCAACCCGGCACCGCCGGATGGGGCCGGGTGGGCGCATGAACAGCAATTCGGCGCCGCCCCTCCCCGACGAGCTGGCCAAGATCTGCACCCGCATGCGGCTGCCGTATCTGCGCAAGGCCGCCCCCGACGTGCTCGCGACCGCCCGGGCCCAACGCTGGGACCCGGCCGAGGTGGTGCGGGTGCTGCTGCAGGAGGAAGTCGTCGGCCGGGACGCCGCCACCCGGCGGATGCGCCGCAAGAACGCGAAATTCCCGACCGGCAAGACGTTCTCGTCGTGGCGCCCGGAGGAATCCTCGATTCCCGAGGCCACCCAGAACGCGCTCACCACGCTCGAATGGGTGCACCGCCGGGAGAATTTGGCCGTGTCCGGAGCGTCCGGGACGGGGAAGAGTCATTTCGTCGAAGCGCTCGCGCACGCCGCGATCGAGGCCGACCTGCGGGTGCTGTGGTTCACCCTCGAAACCCTCACCCAGACGGTGAACAAGGCGAAGGCCGACGGGTCGGTCGCCCGGACGGTGGCGAAGGTCTGCTCCTGCGATCTCGTGGTGGTCGATGACATCGGCATGCTGCCCGCCGGGCAGGACGCCGCCGAGGCGTTCTACCGCATCGTCGATGCCGCATACGAGCGCCGCTCGGTCGCCGTGACGTCGAACATTCACCCCTCGGGATTCGACACGATCATGCCGAAGACCCTGGCCACCGCTACTGTCGATCGGCTCCTGCACCACGCCCACGTCATCGTGACCAAGGGCGATTCACACCGCCTCGCCGACGCCCTCGCCGGCAAGGGCGTGCACCCACTCGACTAACGACGCGGACCAACGGCACCGGCCGCAACCGGTCTTCCACGACCACACATCCGGAATTTTGATGTCCACAGATCCGGAGATCTCATGTCCGCCCGCCCGGGCTTCCTCGTGTCCGTTGACAGTAGTTTCGTGTGCCTCGCGGTGTGTGGGTGTATGTGCGCCGATTACCTGCGGCCGCGTCGTCATAGCCCACCATAGAATCATCGACGGAGGGTGTGTCCCCCCGCCGAAAGGCCGTGTCGCTCGGTGTCATTCGCGCGATATTCAGGCTGAGGGTAGAAGGAGGTCACCGGACGCAGCGCGGCGGTGAAGGTGTCACAATCCACGGAGAATCCACAACCGTTTCCGAATCTCGAGGGGTAACGGAGGATCCACCGGCGCCTGACAGGCAGGCGGGCCCCAGCGCAGATCGAGGAGAACTCCCACAGTGACCGCTCCGACACCCCCGCCCGGATGGCACCAGGACCCGGCAGATGCGAACTTACTGCGCTACTGGGACGGAACACAGTGGACCGAGCAGACCCAACCGAAGCCGTCCCAGACACCCACTCCACAAAAGGAGGGCGGGGTGGGGAAGGTCCTGCTGATTCTGGTCGCGGTGCTGGTAGTCATGGGAATTCTCGGATCGGTCTTCGGTGGCGGTGACAAGGAGGACGACAGGCCGGCGGCCGCAGGACAACGACCGCCACAACGACACAGGTCACCACGACACGACCTACAACGACACGACCTACAACGACATCGGCGGCACCCTCGTCGGCCACTCCACCGGCCGCGGCCGCACCGACCACAACACAGGCCGCGGCCCCGCGACCTGCGGTTCCCGCGTCCGACCCGCGCTGCGCCCCGGCGAACGAAACGCTCGTTGCCCTCGTCGAGTCGGGGTTCTCCGCGTCCGGCCTGTCGCTCATCAACGGCACGGTGATCGACTCCGGCCCGTACACGTTCCACGGCGGCACCGCCGTCGACACGACCGGCAAGATGAAGAACCGCTCCGACGTCTGGGTGATCGCGAACGGCGCCGTCTACTCCTCGACCGGCGGAGCCCGCAACACCACCACCTGGCCCAAGGCCAGCGACGCCCCGCTGAAAATCTCCCCCGGTGACGAAATCGTCCAAGCCCTCGACACCTGCGTCATCAACCTGACACGGTGAGCGGGCACCAGTTCGATACTCGGTCGGTTCGTCGAACTGATGCCCGTGGGATCCGAACTGCGTAACGGGGGCCGGTCGCTACCCCCACGATGGAGTATCGAGGGCTGGACATGAATTCGCCCCGGCGACAGCCGGTTCTGCGCCACACCAGTTGACGAAGGAAAGGACTCGGTCCCACCTGAGGGGGCCGGCACACACCATGACCTCTCTGACTCGCGGAGCGAACAGCCCGATCGACACGGCAACCACGACGGTGGAGGTGACCGGCGCCCGGCAGGGAACTGTCGATCTGTTCGTCTTCCAGCTCGGTGCCGATTTGAAGGTGCGGACGGACGCCGATCTGGTGTTCTTCAACAACCCCAGCACCCCGGAGGGTGCGGTCACTCTCGCCGGCGAGCAGGTCACGCTGAGCCTCGGCACTGTCCCCGCAGCGATCGACACCCTCGCTGTAGCCGTCGCGCTGGATGAGAACGCGCCCGGCAGCCTGTCCCAGGTGCCCGGCCTGGCCGTGACGGTCACCCAGACCGGCGGTACCTCGTTCGAGATCCCAGCGGAGGGCCTGACCACCGAGCGGTCGGCGGTGCTGCTCGAGGTGTACCGGCGCAACGGGTCCTGGAAGGTGCGTAACCGGTCGGCCGGCTGGGGCGGGGGACTCGGCGCCCTGGTCACCGAGCACGGTGTCACTGTCGACGAAACCCCCGCGCAGACACCCACACCCACACCTACACAGGCGGCCGAACTCGTACGAACCGCTGGCGCGGCGGGCACTTCGGCGACCGTCGACGGGGACGGTGTTCGAACGGTTCCCGGCGAAGCCACGCTCTCTTTGGTCAAGCGGGAGAAGCTGAACCTGCAGAAACGGGAGGTCGCGAAAGTGCTCCTGCACAAGGGGGCCTCCAACCCGGTCGGCCGGGTCGTCCTGGTGATGGACAACACGGGGTCGATGTCCAAGCGGTACCGGTCCGGTGAGGTCAAGCGCATCATCGAGCGGATGGTGCCGGTCGCGACGCAGCTCGATTCGGACGGGAACCTCGAGGCCTATGCCTATGCCCAGCGGTTCGTGAAGTTGCCCGACGTCACCGTCGCCGACGCCGACACCTGGGTGAACACCTATGTCCACCTGCACGGCCGCCACGGTGACATCGATTTCGATGCGATCGGCGGCACCAACAACGAGATCCCGATCATGGAAGAGATCATCGGCACCCTCGACAAGTCCGCCGCGGTCCCGACCTTGGTGCTGTTCTTCACCGACGGCGGATTCCACGCAAAAGCTCAAATCACCACCCTGATGCGGACGGCGTCGGCGTTGCCGGCGTTCTGGCAGTTCATCGGAATCGGCAAGTCCAGCTTCGGTGTCCTCGAAAGGCTCGACAACCTGACCGGCCGACTCGTCGACAACGCCGGGTTCTTCGCGGTCGAGAACGTCGACACGCTCAGCAACGCGGCCCTGTACGAGTTGCTGCTCAGCGAGTACCCGGACTGGCTGCGTGCGGCACGGCAGGCCCGCGTTCTCAGCTGAAGCGCCTGGGGAAGCGTGGCGGGATCATCATCCGAAGGACAGCGCTTGTCCACAGCGACCTTGAGCATGCCTGCAGGACTGCCGCCGGTGATCCAGCGCCACTCGATGTGGAGAAGACCGATGCGAGGGGCGATCCCGTTAAAGAAACCCCGGTGGCGTACAGCTTCAGCGCGGTCGCGCTGCCGACCCGCGCGGCCGCGGAAGCCAGCTCGTAGCGGGCGCCGGCGGGGACACGGGCGGGAGGGTTGTTCACCGGCCAGCCGACCTCCTTGGACGGGCGCACCCCGTCACTTTGCGCAGCAGACCGTCTGCAAGCTCTGGTCATTGCTCCGCGATGGCCACGGAGCTTGGAGATGCCCGATGACCGCGTGCGACTGACCTGAATGAGTGAGAGCGGAGCCCTTCGGGGTTCCGCCCTCACTCATTATTGTTCGCGTCAGCGACCGGGGATCGGAAGGCACAGCGATCCGGTGCACGCTTCGTTCGCACCGCCGCGGGTGATGGTGGCAACGATGTTGTCGGAGCTGGTGACGTAGGCCTTGTTGCCGTCGGGGGAGACGGCAACGCCACCGGTGATCGCGCCGACGGGAAGATAGGCGACCTCGGTATTGGTGGCGGTGTCGAAGACCGCGACCGCGCCGCCTTCGGAGTCGATGACGTACAGCGTGTTTCCGTCGCCGGTGACGGCCACCCCGCCGAGGGTGCCCTTCACGGGAAAGGTTGTGCTGACCGTGTTGGTGACGGCATCGATCACGAACACCTCGGTGCCGCTGCGGACGTACACAGCCTGGTCGGTGGCGGTGACCGCGACGGGGCGGCCGGCTGCCGGGACCGGGATGGTCGCAACGACGGTGTTCGCCGCGGTGTCGATGACAGAGACGGTGTAGTCGCCGGCATTGGTGACGTACAGATGTGTCGAGTTGGTCGCAGTAAGAATCGGGAACGACCCCACCGGGATCGTGGCCGCGATCGTGTTGGTGGCGGTGTCGATCACCGAGATCGCATCACCGGTCGGCACATAGACGTGCGCACCATCCGCGGAGGCGGCGGCTCCCCAGGACGCGCTACCGGTGATCGGGACACTGGCGGTCACCGTTTTCGTGGTGGTATCGATGACGGAGACGGTCTTGCCGGTCGCGTTCACGACGTAGACCCCCGAACCGTCGGGCGTGATGGCGATCCCGCCGGGTGCTTCGCCGACCGGAACGGTCCCGGTGACTGTGTTGGTGGCGGTGTCGAGGATCGAGACGTCGTTGCTCTGGGCGTTGGTGACATACGCGGCGGCGCCGTCGGGGGAGACAGCGACCTGCGACGGCGCCGCGCCCACCGGCGTCGTCGCGGCCACCGCGAAGGAGTATGCCGGGGCGGCACCGGCGGTAGTGGCCACGAGGGAGAACGTCGCGGCGGTCATGGTCAGGACGGTTGATGTGCGGCGGAGGAGGCTCGGCAGAGCGGTCGGCATGCGTACCTCTTCGATCGGCGGTTACTGGCGCGAACAAACGGACCATAACCGACCTAAAGGTACGTTTTGGGCGCTATGCGCGGATGCGCCACACAGCTCTCCAGCCCGGAGCTTCCGTCGGAGATCGACGCAGCACACCGGATGGTCTGGGGTAGGCCGGCTCGTGATTGGCCGCTGTGCAGTGTCGGTGGCGACCTCTACGCTTACGGTTGCACGATGGCTGGTGGTCGCGACGAATGACGCGGACTCTGTGCCACGGTCGTCGTGGACGCTTGCCACCGGTGTCGGATCAGTTGAGGACGGGAGATCGACATTCATTCGCACAGCCAGGGCTTTTATCTTGCGGTGATGACTCGTGCCACTGAGAAGGCTCGCACGCTGGACCGCGTGCAGTGGGCGTTCATTGCCGCCGCCGGTGCCTGTGCGGTGCTCTATCTCGTGTTTGACGCGTGGTGGTGGTATCTGGCGATGGTCTTCGCGGCGGGGTCGGTTGTCGTGGCGATTTTTCAGCTCCGAGTTGTGCGAAAGGGGTTGAAGGCGTCCCGCGCGTTTCGTGCAGTCGGTTCGACGGATTCGCAACACCTGGAGGGCTGAAGTCGGCCTTGTCAGATGTGGTGAAGGAGATCGGGCAGGGGTGAGGTGATGGCGCGGTGATGGTGGCGTGTGCTATCCACATCTGTCATTGGTCACGAAATTCCCCAGGTTGAGGGGTTTGTCCGTCACGTCATCGGATGTGGCGCAATTATCGTGATTGCTTTGGGGCGCTTAGCTATCCGGCGTGTATGGCACGTTTGCGGAGTAGGTCGAAGTTGGCTCCCCCCACGGGGTGACCAGCATCGGCACAATCAGCCGCATGGGCCGATTGTGCGCCTGTGTGCGCAGCTCCGACGGTCTTCGCCGATAGTGCGGCCCGATTATCCCCGCTCATGGCCTGCCCGGCTGTCGGCCTTCAGTGGCATGACACCCTGTGACGTGACTTCACGCCCGCCGGCCCTTGGAGGACCCGTACCGCCATGACCACCTGGACCCTCTGGATCGGCGCCGTGCTGGTCGTCGGCGGTTCGGCCGCCCACCTCACACGCCGGGTAGTGGCGGCCCGGGCCCTCTGGGTGCTCGCCGTGCTCGCCTTCGTGGCCACGGCCGCCTCGGCGGTGTTCACGTCCGAGTTCTCGCTGCCGCTGCTGCTGATCCTCGTGGTCGCGATCGCGGCGACCGTCGCCCTGGTTACAGTCACCCGGCAGCCGGCACAGCCGGTCACCCGGGAGCCGGCACGGTCTGTGGCCGCGCGCCGGGACGCGCAGTGATCACCGCGGTCTGCGCCGTCGTTCTCGGTCTCCTGCTCGGGGGTTCCGAACTGGCGGACCGCTGGCGCACCCGCCGGTCGGAGCGGGCGCGGGTCGCCGAGATCGCCGCCGGTCTCGACCGTTTCCAGTGGTGGGTGCTCGAGGATCTCGCCGACGCACGCCAGGCGTTCTTGAACCGAGACCGCACATCACGGGATGACGAGCAGGTCCGGGCGTTCCTCGCGGCCCGCGATGCCGCCACCCAGGTCGGCATCCCCGACGAGCTGGCGGTCTACCGGTTGGCCGACCGGATCATCCAGGACCGGGACCGGCACGCCCTCAGGTAGGTACGTCGCAACCGTAGAGACACCAGAACGGCCCCTGGAGAGTTCCGCAGGGGCCGTTCTGCATCAGTCACGCGTAGGAGGCCGTTGCGGCGGGGTGCCGCGGGCAGCCTGGATCAGGTCGCGGGTACCAGGAACTTCAGCTGGACCCGGAGCGGGAATGTTCCCGGGCTGTCCACCAAGGACTCGATGACGGCATCACCGTCCTCGACGGGAGATGATCGTGAACTTCGCGATGCCTCGAACGTGCAGCATCACCGTATCTCCGCTGGTCACGTAGCCATTCCTCCAGTTCCGCCGCCAGAATGGTAGGTCATGTCGGCGGTAATAGTTGTGTGCCCCGACCAGCTTCCCTCCGGATAGGGGCAGCATCGAGGTTACCTCAAATCGAACATATGTTCCCCTGAGCTCGTGAAGTTCGAGGCCGCACCGTTGCGGTGCCCCTCAGGCCATCCCCTGATTGCCGGGCAATGCCTGGTCGGCTGGGAGGTCTGCGGGTGTTCCGCGGCCGCCGCCACCGGCACGGCCGGCCATCGCACCTTCTGGCGTTCCACGTGCGGGCAGACCGTGCGCATCCCGCCCTGTGACGGCGCCTGCCCCCAGCAGGATCGGTGGTACACCCCGCCCGAGTAGGCGTGACCGCCGTATTCGCACAATCACATGTCCGGGGCGCTGTGTACTGTTGGCGCCGTTCCGGGGATCCCCCCCAAACTGGTTCTCGGAACTCTCGCCCCGGCGTCACCCCCCGACGTCGGGGCACCTTAATGCCCGGACCTTGGGGTTTGACGCCACACCGGCGACGACCGCGGTCCGTGCAGCCCGGGCCGGTGCCCCTGCCGCGCCGGGCGATCCGGTTGCTCTGACACCCACGTCAGGTGCGGTGCGCGACCCGTAAAGCGGATCCCCTGTCGGACACGCACGTCCCGTGTCCCGCGTCACCCGCCGGATCCACTGCGTGATGAGTGTTTCCGATGGGGTTGTGTCGAGGGCGGGGTGTGGTCGTCGAGCTCGAGGGCGACCGCGCGCGTGAGGGCGTCCTCGGCGGGGAGCGCGGCCTGCTCGGCGGGCGAGAGATCGTAGCGGGAGACGGCGATCGGCTGGGTGGTGCCGGCCAGTGCGTACCGGACGACGGACTCGTTCTTGTCCGCCACCAGCAGCATCCCGACCGTGGGCTGGTGCTGCGGCCTGCGCAGCCGGTCCTCGACGAGGGCGACATAGAAGCCGAGCTGGCCGGCGTCGCGCGGGTCGAACTTCGTGGTCTTGAGTTCGATGACCACGTACCGGAGTTGCTCGACGTGAAAGAAGAGCAAGTCGACAAAATATTCATCGCCCTCGACATCGAAGTGGACCTGGCGGCCCACGAACGCGAAACTGGGGCCGAGCTCGCGAAGGGTATCGATGATGCGCTCGACGAGCCGATCCTCGAGTTGCCGCTCGGCGGCATCGCCGTCGATGGCGAGGAACTCGAGCGTGAACGGATCCTTGGTGATCTGCTGAGCGAGCTCGGAGTCGGTGCGCTCGAGCGCGTGCGGGAAGTTGGACGGGGCCGCGCCCTCGCGCAGTGCAGTCGGGTCTTGATCTGGTGTGCCAGCACGGGACGACTCCAGCCGTGTGCGATGTCCTTGGCGCTGTACCAGTCGCGTAACTCGGCGTCGTCGAGCTTCTCGAGCAGCTCGATGACATGACCCCAGGGCAATTGGCCAACGGGTCGTTGACCGATTGCCTCCTCGTCGGGCCACGCCTCGGCGAACCTCCGCATGTACTTGAGGTTGGCCGGCGAGAATCCCTTCGCATTTGGGAACTCTGTGCGCAGATCCGCGGAGAGCCGGGAGAGGACCTTGCTGCCCCAGGGGGCTGTCTTTTGTCGCTCGATGTTCGTCGCCCCGATCTGCCAGTAGAGCTTGAGCAGTTCGGTGTTCACTCGCCGCTGGGCGATGTAGCGCGCTTCGTGCACGAGCCGCTTGATGCTCTCGAGCCCACCGGCGGGTGTGTCGACGCGGCCGTCCTCACTTGCGAGATCACCGAACTCGGCTACCGCGGCAGCACCAAGACCGTGCGCCGATTCTTGCAGCCACTGCGCGCCGCCCACACCGCACCGCCCTCGAGGCCGGCCGCGCCCAGCGTCCGGCGGGTCACCGGGTGGCTGACCCGACGACCGGACCGGCTCACCGACGAGGACCGGGCCGGGCGTGACGCGCTCCTGGCGCGCGGCCCCGCGCTCGCCACCACCGGTGGACTGGTCCGGGACTTCGCCGATCATGGTTGATCGGCGTGACCAGGACCTGAACGCCTGGATCGGCCGCGCCCGGCGAGAAGGGTCACCGGCACTCCGGTCGTTTGCTGCAGGCCTGGTCCGTGATCTCGATGCCGTCACCGCCGGGCTGAACTGCCGCACAGTTCCGGCGCCGTCGAGGGGCACGCGAACAGGATCAGATGCTCAAACGGCAGATGTACGGGCGAGCCAACTTCGACCTACTCCGCAAACGCGTCATCCACGCTGGATAGCTAAGCGCCCCATAGCAATCACGAAAATTGCGCCAGATCCGCTTTCGGCGAGCGCCGTCAATGCCGCCTACCCACCGCGTTTGAGTCAACGGCCATTGTGCCCAGTGCAACCTTGGCTGATCAGCTCGCGTGCACCCGCGAAGGTGTGGTGGCTGGACAGCAGCGCCAAACCAGGATCGAACTCCGCGATGGTGCTGCGGAAACACTCTTCAGCCAACGGTCCTAGGCTGTCGTAGATGCCGGCGCAGCATTCGAGGGCGTCACGACCGGGCCACTCCTGCGGCAGTAGCGCAGTGGGCAGGTTCGGGTCCAGCTGGGGGAAGTCGCGCCAGTCCGTCATGACGGCGGTGCGAAGTTTGAGGGCCTGCGCGGGGGTGGGCTTCGTGCTGCGGAGACTCTCGCGAACTGGCTGGTAGGTGTCGATGAATTCCTGATACCGACTGCCCAGAGCCCCCAGGTCGAACGCTTCGGTCGCGACCGTGACGGGGTGCTCCGGCGACACACACTTCGCTCGGAAGACTGTCACCGACACTCCGATTTCCTCCTGCACCGCAAGTACGTCCAGGCTTTTGTCTCGGGGAGAAATCCATACCGCGTCGTAGAGGATGCCGAACTTCAGTTCTCGCAAGGCTTCGCGTAGGGCTCGTCGGCTGTCTTTTTCGTCCTCTGGAATCGAGTACGTGACAACAGTCCAGTTGCCGTCCCAGGCCGGTTCGCCGCTGCCCAGCATGAACAATTTATCGAGATAGGTGATCAGTACCGTTCGGCTGCGGGGAAGGAGGCCGTACGCGGTAGTGCGGCCCGAACGCGAGGACACCAGGAGGTTGCGTGCGGTCAGTCGTTGCATCGCGGCGCGTGCGCCGGACGGACTGATTTCGAACTCGCCGAGCAAGCCGATCAGTGCCGCGGAGGGGATGTGCTCGTTCCGCCAGAACCAGTAGTCGCCGAGCAGGGTGCTCAACAGTCGCTGGGGCTCCGCGCCGTGACGTGGTCGCGGCAGACCGGCGTAGTGGTAGTCGATCTCCGACGGTGTCACCCGGGTTTTCTTCCCTTCACGCTGATGCTCTGTATGACCGAGGTTAAGCGGCGTGGTGCGTTGCTTCGACGTCCGCCCGGTACTTGAGGAGTTTGTGTGCGTCCTTCCGGGGGTGGATTCCTGCCACTCCAACCAGTCTGTCGGCCTTGAAGTACCCGACTACGAGGCTGCCGGATGAGTCCGATTCCAGCACGGATGTTTGCTCGGCGAGTGACAGGGTGCCGAATCCTTGTACACGGTAGCCGTACTGATCGCTCCAGAAGTGGGGCAATGGGGTGAACGGCGAGGCGGGCAGGGGTTGGCCGGCGAGATGGGTCGCAAGGCCTTCGGCTGCGCGACGTGCTGTCTCCGTCGGCATGGACCAATGTTCCACTCGTCGGGGTATGTCATCGAACCGAAGGTTCGGGAAACGTGCGACGTCTCCGATCGCTACCACGTCGGGGAGCCCCTCGACCCGCATCCAGTGGTCGCACAGAACGCCGTCCGAGAGGTCGAGCTCGTTGCCGTCGAGCCATTCGACGTTGGGGATCGATCCGACTGCTTCGACCACGATGTCGGCGTCGATTACGGTGCCGTTGGACAACACTACTTCCTCGACCCGCCTCGAGCCGGCGAACTCTCGGACGCCGGAGCCGAGCCGGAATTGAACGCCGGCGGATTCGTGGTGGCGGAGCGTTTCTGTTGCCAGTACGGACCCGAGGGGGCGGATCATGGGCGCGGCTTCCGGTGCGACGATGGTGACTGTGCACCCGTTGCGTATTGCAGCGCAGGCAACTTCGCAACCGATGAAACCGGCCCCGATGACCACCACGCGGATTCCGGGTGTGAGTCTGGTCTTGAGTGCGACAGCATCATCGTAGGTTCGGAGGACGAAGCGCCCCTTTGTCGGTCCGGGTGTCTCCAGCGTTCGAGGGCGAAGACCGGTGGCAACGGCTAGTGCTGTGTAGCGCAGCTCCTTCCCGCTGTCGAGGACGGCGACGTGATCGGCGATCCGAACCTGCCGGACCCGTTCACCGAGTCGCCAGGTCTCGTGTCGTGTGGATGCCCGGCGGCGAAAAGTGAGTTCGTCGATTGTGGTGGCGGTATGGAGTACGTCCTTCGACAACGGAGGCCGGTTGTAGGGGGCGTGGACTTCGTCGCCGACGATCTCGATGGGACCGTCGAATCCACGGGATCGAAGATTTTCGACGAAGCGGAGGCCGCCCATCGAGGCGCCGACCACCAGGACTGGTGCGGTGATGTGCGCCATGTCAGCTCGCGGCGCGGGAGATGATGATGGCCTGGACGGGGCAGATATCGGCTGCTTCTTCCACTCGATCGATCAGATCTCCGGCAAGGGAGGGAGTCTCAGAGTACTCGAGGTTACCGTCGGAGTTGAAGCGAAAGACTTCCGGGGCGACCATCACACACTGGCCGTGGTCTTGGCAGAAGGTCATATCGACATCGATGTGCATGGTGCATTCCTTTGAGTCGGGGTCACTTTCGGAGGAGTAAGGGAAGACGCGAGACGCCGTAGCGTTCCCAGGTCGTACGCTCAACCGGTCCGGCAAGGGTGATCGAGGTGGTGGACGCGAGCAGTTTCTGCAGAACGATGCGGATCTCCATCAGAGCGAGGGGCATGCCGAGGCATTTGTGGATACCGTGACCGAACGTGACCGCATCGGTGGTGGATCTGCCGATCTTGCACTGTTCGGGCTCATCGAAGTGGTCGCTGTCGCGGTTGGCGGAAGACCACACCAGCATGGCGAGTTCGCCCGCCTTCATGCTCTTCCCGGCGAACTCGATGTCGCGGGTTATGTGTCGCGGTGTGGCCATGACGGGCGACTCGTGTCGGAGGAACTCCGGGATCGCTGTAGCAATCAGGTCCGGGTTGGCGCGGAGTCGGTCCTGCAATTGCTGGTCTTCGGCGATCCGCAGCAGACTGATGCCCATCGAACTCGTGGTCGAGTTGTGGCCGGCGGATAGCAGTAGGCGAACAATCCCGAACACAGCTTCCGAGGTGAGTGGCTGACCGTCGACTTTATGGGAAAGCAGCCCAGTGACGATGTCCTCGCTCGGGTCGAGGCCCATCGGCAGGCGGCTTTTGATCATCTGTGCGCCGTAATCGTGCAGTTTTCTGTTGGCTTCTGCGTGCCGGACCGGGTCGTTCTCGCGTTCCTCCATGTAGCGGAAGACTTCTTCGGACCATTGCTTGATCTTCGCCCAGTCGGTGTCAGGCAGCTTGAGTAGATGGCAGAGAACCCGAGCCGGAAAGGGATAGGTCAAGACCTGAGCGGCGTCGACTTGTTCGGCGATTACCATGGACGAGATCATCTCGTCGGCGAGGTCGGTGATCCACGGTTCCAACACCTGCAGTCGATCGCGGGTGAAGTAGCTGTTGAGCAGTCGCCGATACGGTGTGTGTTCCGGTCGATCGACTTCGAGTGGCGGAGCGGGCTGTGCGCCGAGGCGTGGGCCTCCGATTGGCTTGTTGGAGAAGGTGTCCCGGTCACGGGCGGCCCGGGTCACATCGTCGTAGCGGGTGATCGCCCAGAAGCCGTCGCCCAGTACCGAGGTCCACGCCACCGGGCATTCGCGACGGAGGCGCGCTTGCTCGGCGAGTGGGTTCTGGTCGGCGGCCTCTCCAATCGGATTCCAGTCGGATTCTCGAGGGGGTGATTGAGATGAGTCGGCGAGTGTCATGTGTCTCCTTCGGAAGATCGGGCGAAATTAGATGCACTAGTAATAGCTCTCGCAATGAAAACTGTAGCCTATTTGCGAGATTGCCGGAAGATGTTGAAGACAAAGCGATCTGAACTATCCTGTAGCACGCGGGGTGATCGTCAGCGGGAGGACGCGTGGCCCGAACTCGAGCCAGTTGAACATTTCGATTTCACCGTCGAGTGCGAAACAGGTGGTCGCCGACAAAAGGGTATCGAGTGCGCAGCCCAATTCGAGGCGCGCCATCGCTGCAGCTGGACAGCGGTGGGGACCTCGACCGAACGCGAGATGCGGATTTGGGGCACGATCGAGGACGAACTCCTGTGCATTCGGAAATCGGGCAGCGTCCCGGTTCGCCGAGGGGAAGATCATGGCGATCGGCTCCCCCGCTGCAATCGTCCGCCCACCGACGACCACGTCCTCGACCGGAGTGCGGGCAAATACTCGGTAGGGAGCGTAGAGGCGCAGGAATTCCTCGATGGCTCTCGGAAGAAGGGTGCGGTCGGCACGCAGACGGTCTTGCAGATTGTGATCTCGGGACAGATGCGCAACGATGCTTCCGAGAACAGCCTGTGGCGCACCGATACCCGCCACTATGAGCTGACGGACCGACGCGACCACCATCTCGTCCGAAATCGGAGCATCGGGATCATCGCCGGCGGCGAGGAGACTCGATACCAGATCCTGCTCCGGCGATCGTGGATCGCGGCGGCGGAGATCGACGATCGCCGTGGCCAGCTCGTACAGCTCGGCACTTGTGGTTGCGATTTGCGCCGTGTCCATCGCCTGGATGGCCAGCGAGTAGTCCACTCCGATCTTGCGGATCTCCATTACCCGGTCGGCGGGCACGTCAAGAAGGCAGGCAAAGGCTCCCGCTGCAAAGGGTAACGCGACGTCAGTGCTGTAGTCGCCGCCACCGGAGGTGATGAAATACTTCGTGAGATCCTCTGCTACAGAGCGGAAATTGCCTTCCAGTCGCTGCACGAGCGACTTGCGGAGGACCCTGTCGAGTGGAGCGCGATACCTCGCGTGATCAGGAGGATCGAAGTGCAGCGGTGGACGCCGGGTGGTGCGGGGCACCGCGGGAACGACATTCTGGACTGACGTCACGAAAGTGTCGGAGTCGCTCGTCACTCGGATCACGTCGTCGTACGTCGTTACGGCCCAGAAGCCGCCGTAGGCGTTACTCCATGGCACCGGGGTGCTATTTCGCAAGTCGGTGTACACGGTGTGGGCGCTGTCGAAAGTCTCCGGTGTGGTCGGGTCCCATTCCGAGGCGCGGAAGGGGCAGCGGCCCCGAGAAGTGCTGACTTGGGCGGAGTGCTGGTCCATGAGTGTCATCCTGGGGATCGGTGATGTGTCAGATGATGCGCTGGCGAAGGCTGCGCGCAATGGCCTCGAGGGCCGTGACGACCACCACGAGCGAGCCCAGGATTGCGCTGGTCGTCTGGTAATCGAGGGTGGAGACCGACTCGTACATCAAGAATCCGATACCGCCGGCACCGACGACCCCGAGCACAGTCGATTCGCGGAGCGCCAGGTCGGTGGTGAACAAGCTGTTGCCGGTGAGCGACGGGACGAATTGCGGCCACACTGCGCAGACGAACACCTGACACCTGGTCGCTCCGAGCGCCTGCAAGGCTTCGCGTGGAGCCGGATCGAGGACTTCGAGCGAATCTGTGAAGAACTTTGCGGCCAACGCAGTGCAGGATATGGACAGAGCCAGAAATCCCGGAAATGGGCCGAGACCGAGCGCGGCGACGAAGATGATCGCGTACACGATGTCCGGAATGCCGCGCAGCAGCACAGCGACCGCGCGTGCCGCCGCCGACAAAATGATGGACGGCACCAGCAGCTGCGTTGCGGCGACCGCGAGCCCGAGTCCGAGGACGACGCCGACCGTCGTCGCGGACACGGCCATCAGGAGGCTCTCCAGAACACCTTGGTACACAGCGATCGAGAAGGCCGGCGGCCACATACCGGAAAGAATCTCGGTCATTCTGGGTGCCGCGTCGCGTAGCCGTCCGAGATCGGCGTCGAGGGCCCAGAGGGAATAGAGGAACAAGACGAGCATTCCCGCCGTGAGCAGAATCCGTCGGATCCGGACGCTGTCCCAGCCGACGTCATGTGGCTCTCTCGCGGCGGAGAAGAGATCGCGATGTGCTCGATCGCTGTGATGCATCGATAGTCGTCGTCGCGCGCCCGCCGACACCAGTTCCAATACCAGGATGATGCAGATGACGACTAGGATCATCCCCGCGGCTCGGCGATAATTCAGGCTTCCCAGTGCGGTCTCGAGGGCTACGCCGATGCCGCCGGCGCCAACGATTCCGAGGATCGCGGAAGCTCGAATGTTGATGTCGAGTCGGTACAGGACCGCGCCGGTCAGAACAGGCGCGATGCGCGGCAGCACCGTGGCAACTTCTACCTGCAATCTACGCGCACCGACCGCCGTCACCGCTTCCGAGGGAGTGGGGTCGAGTTCGTCGATAGAGTCCGCGACAAGCTTGGCGATCATCCCGATCGAGTGCACTGCTATCGCGAGACCCCCCGCGAACGGACCGAGGCCGAAGGCCCGAACGAACAAGATGGCGAAGATCAGACTCGGGATCGCCCGGGTCAGAACGATGGTGCCGCGGGCGACTGCGCGTCCGATGTTCCGACCCGAATCAGACCGAGTGGCCGCAAGAGCCAACGGTATGGAGGCGAGTGTGGCCAGACCTGTTCCGGCGACTGCGATCAGGAGGGTTTCGATGATCAGGCCGGTCAAAGTGACGGGGTCGCCGAACGTCGGTGGAAACATGCGCTGGAGAAGTCGCCACGAATCACCCACACCCTCGGCGAGTGATGCGGCCGAAACCCCCATCCACCAGAATCCGATCAGAGTGATCACGAGGAAAGCCGCTGGCAGTGCCGCGACCAGTATCCCCTGTTTTCCGCGTCCCGGCTGGTGGCTCGAGGTAGGAAGATCGAGTACGGCAGTGGCTCGCGCGGTCATGACGCTGCCCTGGGTGCGTAGATCGTATGAAGATCATCGGTGGTCAGGCCTTGCGTGGCGGAATCGAGAACGATTCCGCCGTCACTCAGAGCCACGATGCGATCGGCGCTCTGCAGGGCCAGTTCGGTCTGATGCAAGCTGCACACCACAGTGAGATCGTCCTCGGTGCTGATGCGCCGCAGGATCGCGAGCACCCGCTCGCTCGTCACTGGGTCGAGTGACGCTACTGGTTCGTCGGCCAGAATCACCGACGGCTGCTGCATGAGCGATCGCGCAATGGCTACACGCTGCTGCTGGCCACCGGACAGGGTGTCGCAGCGTTGAAAGCGGTAGTCGACCAGACCGACCCGGTCGAGTTTCTCGACGGCTCTCAGACGCAGATCTTTGGGATATGTGGCGATTCCGTAGCGCGGCAGTCTGAGTTGGCCCAGTGCGCCCATCAATACGTTCTCCATGGCAGACATTCGGCCGATCAGTCCGAACTGTTGGAAGACGAACCCGACGCGGGTGCGCACAGCACGCAGGTCGGATCGGGAGCAGGTGGCTGGGTCGGTACCGAGAATCTCCACTGTGCCCTTACTGGGTCGCAGCGTTCCGTTGAGCATGCGTAGCAGCGTGGATTTACCCGAGCCCGACGGGCCGAGCAGCGCCACGAACTCGCCCCGTCCGACCTCGAGGTCGATCGAGTGCAGGACGTTGTTGGAGCCGAATTGCTTGGCAAGATCGCGGACCGTGATGGCGGCCCCACGCTCGTCGCGGCGGTGACCGTTTACGCGTAGGTTGTCGAGGCTGCCCGCGACCACGTCCGGGCGGCTTCCTGTGGCGCGTGTCATGTTGTTCTCGTTTCGGACTCGAAAAGCGGGATCAGCTTCCGGACGTGCACACTTCGGCCTTGGTCGTCTCGCAGATCTCGACGATCGGATCGAAATCCGCCTGAGTCGCCGGAACGTAGGCGAAGCCGTTGTTGGCCCCCCACTTGCACGATGGTTGTCCTGCGAACTCGCCCCATGCAGAAGGGCCGGGTACTTGACCGTCCTCGCAGAAGCCGGCGGCGGCAGCGGACGTGGCGGTGTAGGAAGTAATGGTCGTTGCGATCTTCTGTCGCAGCTTTTCGGGCAGCCATGTCCCTACCACCACAGGGGGTCCGGGGATCGACGGTGAGGTCCACACCTTACGCACGTCTCCCGCGCTCAGCAGACCCCGAGCGGGCAGGATGTCATCGACGAAGGCGTCGGCGGCGAATGCGAGCGCACAGTCTCCCGCCAGAAGAGAGGACACGGCCGTATCGTGACCTCCCGCATATATCGCTGTCAGGTCCTTCGCCGGATCGACGCCCGCTTCGATCAGGCCCGCTGCCGGCGAAAGGTACCCGCTCGTCGATGCCGGATCCGTAAAGCAGACGTCCTTGCCGGCCGCATCGCCGAGTTCGTTGATGCCCGTATCGTCCGAGCGGGTGAGGCCGTAGGAATGAACTCCGGGATCAGCGGCGGGCGTCTGCACGGGAACGGCAACTGGTTCGACCTCGGCGACGTTGCGGGCCAGAAAGTAGCTGAATGCGCCGTACACTGCGATGTCTACCCGATGCGCGACCTGCGCTTCGATGACGCCCGAGTTGCTGTTTGCGGCTTGGAATTCCACCGGCATTCCCAAGTCCTTCTCCAGGGCGTTGACGAGTGGTGCGAAGGAGGATTGGAGCTCCTCCGAGCCCTCGGACGGAATCGCGGCGAACACGAGTTTGGTGGGGGATTCGGCACTGCGTTGGGTGGCGGGCCCGGTCCCGCAGGCGGTCAGCGCCACGGTGGAGGCGAGCGCACCACCGACCAGCGCGGCCCGGAAGATTGTGTTTCGCATGGTCGTCCTTCGTCGTCGTTGCCGTCTGAAAGTCGGCTCACATGAGGAGATGGTCTGCTTAGATTCGTTCGGTCACCACAATTTGTGTGGCCTATTTCAGCTGAGCTGGAACTGGAGGGAAGGGGATGTAATGGGGATCACAGACAATCATCAATGGTTGTAGATGTCAACAGAGTATGGGGGTGGAAATTCAGGAGTACAGGTCGGGCGGCTGAATGCGGTCGACGTGGGCCCGAAGTGCATCGACCGCGGCCTTGGCGTTCGTCGACAGCCGTCGCCCGGCGGGCCATGCCACCCCCACCCGCTCCCTTCGCGGCGCAGGCAATAATGGCTTCGCCACGACGGGCACGCCCTCGTAGCTGACGCCGGAGGCCGGCTGTTGAATGAACAGCGAGTATCCGTAGCCACGCGCCACAAGGGAACGAACCACTTCGAAACTCGGGAACCGGTGCCTGATGACGGGGGACAGATCCAGCTCCCGGAAGTAGTTCGAGACATACTCCGGACTCGGCGGGACGTCGAGGAGAATCAGCGGCTCTTCCACAAGATCTATCGCAGCGATCACCGGCTGAGCTGCGGCTGGATGGTCGGCGGAGACGATCCCGTGCATTCGAGTCTCGAACAGTGGCACCGTTTGGAGCGCCCTGTCCAGGTGCGTGTTGTACCCGATGGCGATCTCGATCTCCCCGGACAGAAGAAGTTGCATCAACCGATCCGCCGATTCGGTGTAGGCGCGCACCGTGACACCCGGGTGATCGGCCGCCAGTGCGTCGAACAACGTCGGCACTATGGTCGGGCCCAGCGAGCTGAAGCATCCGACTGCCACGCTGCCGGTGAGATGGCTCTGATCGATGGACGCTTCGATCTGCTCGGCATCTTGAAGAAGGGCATTGGCCATCTCGAGGATGCGCTCACCGGTGGGGGTGAGGATGACGCCGTGCGCTTTGTGGCGAACGAAGAGTTGAGTCCGCAGGCTTTGTTCGAGCGCGTCCAGCGCTGAAGTCAGGGCAGACCTCGAAACCGACTCGGCCGCAGCTGCGGCGCTGATGCTCCCTGTTGCGGCGATAGCCTTGAAGTAGGCCAACTGCCGCAACGTGAATCGGGGCATCAGCGCCGCCTCTCGCTAGAACAGGGTGCTCGTACTCTAGCGAATCGGTGTGCCTTTGGTTTCGGGCATTCGCCGGCAGATGACTGCAGTCAGCAGCGACAACCCCACGAGAGCCGTTACGAACAGATAGTGCAGTCCCACACTGGAGAGCCACGCGTTCAGATACGGAGCACTGCCACCGAAGACGGCGCAGAACCCGCCATAGGTGATTCCGACGACGGTTGCTCGTACTCGCGTGGGCACGAGTTCGGTGAAGATAGCGCCCAAGGGGGCGCAGCAGACCGCGAGAATGGTCGACGCCACGGCCATGGCCAGGAAGAGACGCACCGCGGACGAGCCGAGTATCAGCTCGAGGGGGAACGCGAGTGCGGCGAAGCCGAGAGTGTAGGCAAAGACCATCTTGCGTCGGCCGATGCGATCGGACAGGGCGCCCATCACCGGGATCAACGCGAGAAACACCGCTTGACCGAGCAGACCAGCCAGCAGGGCCTGGCCGGGAGGGACACCGTGCACCGTCGTCGCATAGGACGGCGCAAAGATGAACCAGGTGTAGAAGATTGCCACACCGCTCGTGGACAGGATCGCAATGTACTTCACCGCCGTGCGGTGCTCGACCAGAATCCGCCAGGTGTCCTTCAAGGTGAGGCTGTGCGGAGACTCATCCTGCTGCTCGTACACGTCGGACTCCGCCATGCGGAATCGGATGACGAGACCGTAGACGCCAAGCGCGGCACCGACGAAGAACGGTATACGCCAGCCGAAGTCGCTCATCTGATCTGCAGTCAGCAAGGTTGTGAACGCGAACCCGAGACCGGTAGCGGTCATCGTGCCGATCGCGACACCGACCCACGGCGTCGACGCCCATAGGCCGCGTTTGCCGTCCGGGGAGATCTCGGCAAGGTAGGTGAAGGCCGACCCCGTTTCGCCGCCATGTGAAAGTCCTTGAATCAGGCGTGCCATGAGCAGGACAGCCGACGCGAGGACGCCAACCTGGGTGAATGTCGGAGCCAGGGCGATGATCAAGCTTCCGGCCGCCGCCAGAAGAATCGCCAACGTCAGGCTGAAACGCCTGCCCCTCTTGTCGGCGATCAGCCCGAAGACCCACCCGCCGATCGGACGCATCAAGAACCCGACACCGAATATCGCCAGGGTGGAAAGCATGGCCGAGAGGGGATCGGAACGGTTGAAGAATTGCACCGCAAAGAACGGAGCAAAGATCGCATAGACGTTCCAGTCGAACCACTCGATGGCGTTGCCGATGTTCACGGCCACCAAATCCTTGGCGCGGCGCCGCCGACTCACCCCCTGCGCCAAGGGCGGGACGCGCGGCAGTGGCCCCACCGAGATAGTGGTCAGCTCTTCGCTCATTGCGGAACTCCTTCGATTACGGGCATGGCGACGATGTCGCGAATACCGGTGCCGTGTCCTAGGTCACACCGGCTCCAGTGAGCATGGGTTGAGAAAAATTCCAGGTCAAGCGCAATAAATCGTCGTGAAACGTCGAGAAAATCGTCATTCCGAACCGTCGCCTGAGGCTTTAGCGTGTTGTCCAGATCACACCCGAAGCATCAACGGAGGGCCCATGGCAACCGTGTCACCGATCCGACCAACGGCGAGACATACCGCTACGAGCGAACATGAGGCGGCGACCTCCCCGATTGGATGGATCGACTACCAAGCCCGCCGGGTGCCGGACAAGCCGGCCATCACCGAACTGTCCACCGGACGCAGTCGCAGCTACGCCGAACTACGCGACCGGATCCCCCGTCTCGCAAGACATCTGACCGGCCTGGGAATCGGTCGCGGTGACCGCGTCGCAGTGCTCAGCCACAACAGCGCGAACGTCTTCGAAGTACTGTATGCGTGTGCCCACATCGGGGCGATCATGGTGCCGATGAACTGGCGGCTGTCCACCCACGAACTCCGCGCGATCGCTCGCGACTTCACCCCGTCCGCCATCTTCTTCGACCCCGACAACGCCGAAGCCGTTGCCGCACTGACCGAAGGCGCGCCGCACCTGCACCAGGTCTGCTGGGACGACGGAGTCGACAACGCCTACGAGAGGGCGATCGCCGCGGCCACCGAGCCGACCTCGGTGGCCCACAGGGCGGCGGAGACCGATCCCTGGGTCATCATTTACACCTCGGGTACGACCGGACAGCCGAAGGGGGCGGTACACACCCTCCGGTCGGTAACCGCAAATCTCGAGAACTCCGCGTTCGCCGGCAACGTCCACGCGGATTCGGTGGCGCTGACCGTGCTTCCGACCTTCCACGTCGCCGGCCTACATCTCTACGCCAACGCGGCACTCATGCACGGGGGAACCGTGCTCATCGCAAAGACCTTCGACCCCGCCGAGACGCTGCGCCTCTTCGCCGACACCGCACTCGGCATCACCCATTTCTGCGGTGTCCCCGCGCATTACCAGTTCATGGCAGCCGACCCGGACTTCCAGCACCTCGCGTTTCCGCCGTTGCTCGCTACCGTCGGCGGCTCACCGGTCCCTGCCGCGATGATCCGCACCTGGCGCGATCGAGGCGTGAACATGATGCCGATCTACGGCGCAACCGAAGCCGGATCCTCCCTACTGGCGATGCCACCGCGGGGCAGTTCGGGCACCGCGGCAATCGGCATCCCCCTTCGCCACGTCGAAGCAACGATCCGCGACGACTCCGGAACCGAAGTTGCAGTCGGCGAAGTAGGTGAACTCTGGCTCCGGGGGCCCATGACGATGCACAGCTACTGGGGCAAGCCGGAGGAGACCGCGAAAGCACTGACCGAGGATGGATGGTTGTGCACCGGTGACGCTGCCAGCGTCGATCCCGACGGCATCTTCCACATCGTCGACCGCTGGAAGGACATGTATATCTCCGGCGGAGAGAACGTCTACCCCGCCGAAGTCGAGAACGTCCTCTACCAGCATCCGGACATCGTTCTAGCCTCGGTCATCGGCATCCCCGACACGAAATGGGGCGAAACCGGCAAGGCCTACGTAGTCCCGGCCGACGGCCGCACCGTCGACTCCGAACAGCTGCGGGCATGGTGCCGAGAACGCCTAGCCCCGTACAAAGTCCCCAGTCAGATCGAATTCCGCTCCGACTTGCCGCGCAACGCCACAGGAAAGATCGTCAAGAACAAACTACGCAACGAGCAAGCCTGATGGCACCGGACCTGCAGGCACTGCTCGCCGACCTCGAGCAGGAAAGCTCCTCACTCGATTCGATCCTCACCGCGCTGAATCCCCGGGATTGGACCCGGCTCACACCCGCCCCGGGATGGACCGTCGCACACCAAGTCGCCCATCTGGCATGGACCGACGCCGCGCTGGTCTCCGCGCTGCGCACCCCGGAAGCCTTTTCCGCGCTCGCCGCGCAGGTAGCGGCGAACCCGCACACCGTCGACCGTGCCGCAACGGATGGCGCCACCGAAACTCCAACGGTGCTGCTGACCAGATGGCGGGAAGGGCGCGCGGCCGTGCGATCGGCGCTGCTGACGTGTCCACCGAGGCAGCGCATACCGTGGTTCGGCCCGCCAATGGGCGCCGCCACCGCGATCAGTGCGCGCGTGATGGAAACGTTCGGCCACGGACAGGACATTCGCGATACCTTCGCGATCGAGCCGGCCGCTTCGGAGCGTCTGCATCACGTCGCGCACCTCGCCGTCGCTGCCCGTGACTTCGCCTTCCGAAATCACGACTTACCCGTTCCGGCAGCACCGTTCCGCGTCGAACTAGAGTACGGCGGATTGCGATGGGAATCGGGACCCGCCGACGCCGACGAGCGTGTTGCTGGATCCACGTTGGATTTCGCACTATTGGCCACCCGCCGCCGGCACCGCGACGACTGCGCACTGTCGGCGGACGGCGCCGTCGCCGACCGGTGGCTGGCAATCGTGCAGGCCTACGCTGGCGACCCCGGGCCCGGTCGTGAACCCCACACGATCGCGGCGGCGCACCACCCCAAACCCGGTATCAGCAGCGCCCTGATGGGCGCTACTCGCATCACCGGGTCGGGTGGCCTTGCCGCGAAACTGTCGGCAACTTGATTTACCGAGATCTGATCATCAGGGCCGCGAGGGAACCGCAGGGTCGTTGCACACGTTCTGCTCCAGCAGTGTCTACGCGTCGAGGGTCAGCGCCTCGGTGCATGAACGGGACACACACGGCATCATCACCTTCCCCGACTCACGCTGAGACTGCTCGAGTACCGAATCGCGATGATCTGGTGTCCCTTCGATCACGCGAGTCTCGCATGAGCCACACGTTCCTTCGAAGCACGATCCGGGAATGACCACACCCGATTCGGCGCACGCGTCGATGATCGACTGACCAGGAAGCACCGTCACCTGTACGTCAGAGCGCTCCAGATGCACCCGGAACGATTCGAGCGCACCATAGCCGGCAACATTCGCGCCGGGCTTCGGGGAGAACCATTCCACATGCAGTTCCAAGCCTGTGGCCTTACTGACCTCTTCGAGTTCGGACAGCAAAGATACAGGACCGCAAGAGTATACGACCGTGCCGGGTTCCTGTGCGGTAACCAGCGCAAGTAGGTTGGGGCGACCGGACACGGTGGATTCGTGTAATTGAGCGGCGGGTAGGTCGGCGACGATATCGGCATAGGCCATCGACATGCGCTGTTTGCCGATGTAGTGGAACTCGAACGGACGGCGCCGATCGAGGGCCTGCCGCGCCATGGTGAGCATGGGGGTCACCCCGATCCCACCGGCCACGAACAGGTACCGATCGGCATCGACCAGCGGAAAGTGATTCTTCGGGCCTGCAACGGTGAGGGAGTCGCCGGCCTTGAGCATCTCGTGGATGAACGCCGAACCGCCGCGGCTGTGGTCCTCGCGACGGACAGCGATGGTCCATGCGTCGGACTCGTCGGGGTTTCCGCACAACGAGTATTGACGGGCCAGTCCGGTGGGTAGGCGCAGTTCTATGTGCGCGCCGGGTTCCCACCGAGGCAGTGCGTTCCCGCCGGGATCAGCTAGGGTCAGTTCCACTACGCCATCGGCCACATCTCGCACCTCGGCGACCACGGTGATGCGTTCACCCGAACGGAGACCGAGCCCGTAGTCGAGTGTTCGGTGACCAGATGCCGGGGTGAACCGGACCGGCAGGCTGGACAGGCCGATATGGGGCCAACCGGCCTGTGCCGCCTCGCCGTCGAGAACGATTTCGTCGGTCAACGCGAACAGTTCCTCGACTACGATTCGCAACTCGGCACGCGCCAATGGTGCGCCGAGGCAGGTATGAATACCGTGGCCGAAGGCAACGTGACGGTTCGGGCGGCGGTCGATCACGCAACGGTCGGCGTCCTCGAATATCGTCGCGTCCCGATTGGCGGAGGACCACAGGAGGGCCACTTTGTCGCCCGCTCGGATGGTGTGCCCGTGGAGGTCGACGTCTCGGGTGGCGGTCCTGGCCAACAGTCGGGCCGGTGACCACACGCGCAGGATTTCTTCGATCGCCGTCGGGATGGCATGCGGGTTCTCGCGCAGATGTTGCTGCTCTTCGGGATGGCTGGCGAGGAAGGCGATCACGCTGCCGATGCCATTGGTCGTGGTGCCGTGCCCGGCTTGCAGGAGCAGTCGCAAGACAGCGACCACTTCGTCGTTGCTCAGCAGACGCCCGTTGATCTCACCGACCAAAAGGCCGGTGGCCACGTCGGTCTCCGGGGCGAGTGGTCGCTGGCGACGTTGCTCGACCAGTGCCTCGACGTAGGCGTAGAGCCGGTCGTTGGCCTGGCTGTGTCGAGCGGCGTCTCCTTGGGTGCCGGCGGTCAGCACCGCGTTCGCCATCTCTTTGATTCCGGCGGCATCCGCGGTGGGGATCCCGAGAAAGGTGCACAACACCTGTGCGGGCAGCGGAAAGGCGATCGACTCGACGACTTCCGCCTGTCCTGCCGCAACTGCCGAGCCCATCAGGTCCCGTGCAATTCGCCGAATCGCCGGCTCGATGGCTCGAATACGTTGGGGGGAGAAGTATTTGTTCAAGAGATCGCGGTACTGGCGGTGCTCGGGAGGGTCCGATTCCAGGGGCGGCCGGGGAGGTCGGGTGGGTCCCGTCGAATCTGGGATGGTCGTTTTGTAACGGCTGGCGAAGAGGTCGGTGTCCCGTGCCGCCGCGACCACGTCCTCGTATCGGCTGAGGGTCCAGAACCCGCCGAATCGGTCTGTGTGCGCGACCGGGCATTGTTCTCGGAGTCTGGCGTGTTCGGCGGTGGGATCGGTTTCGTGTGGGGCGGCGAGCGGGTCCCAGTCGCCGTGACACATTGTCTCTGGTGCCATCGGGTGGCCTCTTTCGGGTGGATGACCGGACGAATGTTTGCATAATAATATGTGACCGTCGTTTGTAGTGCAATGCTTTGGTGGGATCTGTGAAGATGAGACACGACATAAGGAGGAAGCCCAGATGACCAATGCCAACGACCCATGGCCCGATCCCGAGGTCGTCGATTTGCCACGGCACCAGGCCGGGTCCAGCTCACAGGCCCTGTTGGGAGCCCTACTGGCGGACTACACCTTCGAGGATGCGGGCGGCCTGACATCCGAAGCAGTCGTGCAGCTGCTCGCCGAGTTCGGCATATCCGCCTCCGGAGCCCGATCGGCCTTGAGCCGTATCGTCAAACGTGGACTGCTCGTCCCGCATCGTCGCGGACGGACGGTGACTTACCACATCAGTGACACCGCTCGGCTCACCCACCGCGCCAAACTCGGCGCCGTCGTGCGTTTCGGAACCACCGCGCCGCACTGGGACGGGCTCTGGACCGTGGCCATGTTCTCGGTCCCTGAAACCCAGCGGATTCTTCGTCAACGCCTTCGAACGTTGCTCGAAAGCAACGGGTTTGCGATGTTTGCAGATGCAGTCTGGGTCTGTCCTTGGGACCGACGAGACAACGCGTCCCGGATCGGCTCCGATCTAGGTGTGCACCTGGCGCTGTTCCGCGGAGAGTTCCTCTCCGGCGCCGATTCCGAGATGGCGCCCAGCCGAGCCTTCGACCTTCGAGAAGTGCGCAAGGAGTACGACACCTTCCTTGCCTCCCACTCGGACGAGGCAACCGCGATCGTCCGGGGACAACTGACCGCCGACCGGGCGTTGATGCTGCGAACGACCGTGCTACGCGACTGGCGTAGAATCGCCGCGTTGGACCCCTCGCTGCCGCAACAGCTGCTACCGGCGGACTGGCCACAAGGTGACGCGCGCCGGGTCTTCGAGACTCTGTGGACGGGATTGGGCCCGCTTGCCCTGACCAGGCTCAGAACTCTTCTGAAAGAGGACAATTCCGCCGTTGCAGCCAATCTGGAACTGATGGATATCGAAGTGCCTCATCGGGCGGCATCAACGACCTGGTGACGCCGACTCTGAGCTACTGCCCGCAGGCTTCGCAACTAGCACGTTCGAGGGACGCCGCCTCCCCACCCGCGACGATGTTCGCACTCCCGATGGGCACGTACCCATCCTTCTCGGTTACCTCGAGAATCGGGACGCGATGAACTCCTCGATCCGCTGTCCGATTACGCCTGAGTTCAGCGCGCGTGGATCGGCGTTGTTGCCGCGGATTTCGAGGACAGGTATCCCGGCTTCCTCCAGGGCCCGAGTAACGAAGTAGGGGCCGGGGACATCGTCGGCAACCAAGTGGATCACCCCGTCGACGCCATGGCCCCGTGCTTCTTTCACGTACCAGTCTGCCGCCCAGCCAGGCATGTACAACTGGTCGGTGAAGCCGGTGAAGCGCGCGGCGAGAGCACGCATCGGGTCCCCTCCGTAACGGGGATAGCCATCTGCGGCGATCGCCAGGTACATCGACCATACGAAGACGGCACCGTAACGCTGCTGGAAGCGCTCGTACAGGTCCATGTCGAACCACAATCCGCGGCCGACCCACATCAATCGGACCCGTTCACCGGGACAGACGGCCCGCCCTGAGGCGGCCGCCGCTTCGACCTCGTGGCAGAAGCGTTCGGCCGCGTCGACCGCCCACTGCGTCCCCCTGTGCCACTGCGGGATCATGACGCTGTTGATCGATTCGTGCACGCTGACCGGGGTCGGCCGGGCGCTGGCCAGGATGTCGCGTGATCGCCTGTTCCACTCGGCCTGCTGGTTGACCAGATCCATGACCTCGGCAAGCCGATCAAGTGAAAGGGTCCGACCGGTGATCCTCTCCAACTTGTCGACCAGCAACCAGTTCTCCGCCACCATCAGGTCGAGACGGTCGGCATCGAAAGCCTCCGACCACCGCCGCGGTACGAGCTCCCACCAACGATGGGGTGCGTCGTGTGCGGTGGTTCGCTCGAACAGGAACACTTCGGTATCGCGATACTCACCCCACAAATCGAACACCTTGCGGCCGGCGTCGCCGCTGTTCTCGGCTATCACAATGGTGGGGCGGGGGAGCCCACCCCACGGGGCGTCCGCGGATGCGAGTCCGGTCGAACCCAGCGCGATCGCGTCGTACTGTCGGGAGTCGTCCGGATACCCGAGTGCGCGGACCGCGTCCAAACTGTGATCGGCAAGACGCTTAGCGCCGACCAGAGCTGCCCACCACTGGTTGACAACGTAGGGAATGTCCATCGCGCGCAGGATTTCTTGCGGGGCATCGGCATTGACCAGGGCAAGCGGATCCCCGTCTGCGGCGCGCTCGCGGATCGCGGCGAACCACTGCTTGTGGTAGGCGCTGGCGCGTTCGGCCGATTCGATGCGACGGCCGGTCATTCGCCCGCCCCAACGGGATGGACCGACAGCTCCTCCAAGCAGGAGTGGAGGACGGCGTGGTCCGGCTCCATCGGCTGGTGCTCACGGAACGCAGACCGGATGCCGGCTGTGTCCAGTTCGGTGCGCAGTGCCGGAGCATCCCAGCGGGGTGCCTCATCGTGTTCGCGGATCACCCCCAACAGCACTCTCGCCCCGGAGCGTCGAACTGCACACAGTGTGTCGATGGCCCGCGATCGCGGTGACGCACTAGTGGGAAGGGGCCCGCGGCGGCAGTAGGCGTCAACCAGAAATCCGATCGGGTCGTCGGCAGAGTCGGCGGCGTCGTCGTACGCGCTCGTGACTGCACAGTCGTCGGCCTCGTCACCGCTGATGCGCCAGTCACCGGACTCGACGATCCGAAATAGACGGTCACTGTGTGGGGGGGAACCCCACAAGTAGAGACCCGGTCGGTTGTCGGTTTCGGCGGCGCTCGCCGTCTCGAGCTGGGCGTCGAGCATGGTGACAGCCTCTTTCGGTGGGAGTATCCGGGTGGCGGCGCACGAATGCAGCATGGTTAGTCCGGAGATCCGTCCCGCGGTCCGCGCACGCCGGAGTGTGAAGAGACGCGTGTGTACCGGCGCGGTGGCGGCGATCGCTGCGGCCGTGTCGATTTGGTCAGGGGCGGTGTTCGTCCAGCCGGTCGCGATGTCGCGAAGGCGTATGAACTGCTCGCGGGTATAGCTGCGCGAGGCGGCGCGCGGAAAATGCAACGCGTCGACCAGATGGATCGGTGGGAGCTTCTCCCCGATCCGGGCCAGTTCCCGAAGAACTTGGAACAGACGCACCCAGGCCTCGCGTTCGGAGGAGACGACGACTGCCGCGGCGAAGTCGAGATCTTCACGAAGCAGATGATCGAGAATGACGGCGGCGACGGGGTCGACGGCAGCGCCCAGCAAGTTTGCCGACGACAGTCCGGACTTGTTGGAACGGAGAGACACCGGGGATGCGCTCGGGTCGTAGCCCGATGAGATGTCGACCGGCAACACTCCTGCAGCGTGCAGAATTTCATGAGGAATGTCCGCTCCCACAGTGAGAACGACGACGCTGCCCTTCGTTGCCTGCGCGCGGGCCCATGCCCACCGGTCGTTGTAGAGTTGCTCCACGTCGATCACAGGACGGCATCCTGTTCGAGGATGTCGAGGTGCTGCTCGGTGTACCCCAGGAGCTCGGCCAAGATCGTTCGGGAATGTTCGCCGAGGTACGGTGCGCGTTGCTCGAGCGAGGTGGCCGACTTCGAGAGCACAAACGGTAGTCCAGGGCCCAGGAGCTTCTCGCCGTCAGGATCATCGGTGCCGCTCAGCGGCATGACCTCGCCTCGGGCGCGAACCCGTTCATCTCGCATCGCCTGTACCGGATCCCGGACAGGGGCGACCGGGACGCCGTGGGAGTCGAGGGTGGCCACTGCCTCTGCGGTGGCCTGGGTTCGTGCCCACTCGGCGATGAGCTTGTGTAGTACGTCGGCGTTTTCCACCCGGGCATCCCGGTAGGCGAAGCGCTGGTCGCGCACCAGTTCCGGGGACCCGATCGCAGCCAGGACGCCGTGGGCGAACTTGTCCAACGGGGCGCAGACGGCGATCCACCCGTCGTGGCATTCGAACGTTCCGAAAGGCGCGAGCCTGGGGACGAATTGTCCCGTGCGAGTGGGCATGCCCAGTTTGACGGACGCTTCGTAGTGTTCGGCGGCGACCAGGGAGGTCAACGCCCCGAGCATGGAGACGTCGACCTGCTGGCCTTCCCCGGTCCGTGTGCGATGGGCGATCGCGCCCAGCGTGCCGATGACAGCAAACAATGGTGCCGCGAGATCGGCGATGGGAAGACCGCAGCGGATCGGTTGTCCATCCGGGTCGCCGGCGGTCAGCATGATCCCGCTCAGTGCCTGAATGATGGTGTCCATTGCGCGCCCATCGCCTCCGTCGGCACCGAAGCCGCTGATGGAGGTGTAGATCAGTCGCGGATTCGCTGGTTCGAGGTCCTCGTACGAGATCCCCAGCCGTCCGGTTACCCCGGCGCTGAAATTCTCGACCACTACGTCGGCCTTGCCGACCAGATCCAAGAAGATCTCGTGCCCCCGTGACGATTTCAGGTCGAGGGTCAGGCTCTCCTTGTTCCGGCTCCTCGACAGGTGCGAGAGGGACATGTCGTTTTCACACGTGCGCCGCAAGCTGAGGCCGTCACCGGTCAGATAGGGGGAGTTGTTTCGTGCTGCATCGCCGCCCGTGGACCGATTTTCGACCTTGATCACGCGCGCACCCAGACCGGCCAGCAACATCGTTGCATAAGGTCCCGCCAAAGCCGTGGTCAAGTCGAGCACAACCACACCGTCCAACGCGCGTCGCATAATTTCCTCCAGAGGGTGAAGCACTGTCCCTCAAACGTATCTCAATAACAATACGATCGTCTATAGAATGCGATGCATTGGGCGTTTTGCGTCAATCACGCCAGGTGCTGGTGCGCGTCCCGATGATGTGCGCCGACACATGCTGCCCGTAGTCCGGGGCGTTGCGATCCAGCACGTCCCGTACCCGGCGCATCGCGACCGGAGCGAGTGAGTCGTAGAGGCGGACGAACACGGCTTGGGCCTCCGACCGCGGCCAGTCCTCCGGAAGTAGATCCAGTGGCAGATCGGGGTCGATCCGCGGAAACGATCGCCACACATTGACGAGCTCGGTCCGAAGTACCAGCGCCGAGGCCGGGTCGAGGCTGGCCTCGTCGAGTCCTCCGAGCAGTGGTTCGGCACCGTCGAGAAACTCCCGGTACAAGCTCTCGATCACGGTGAGGTCCCAGGCGTCGGTCGGGTTACCGTGGCCCAGTCCGATGCCGTCGATCTTTCCCTCGAAGAGCGAGGCGGAATCGATGCCCAGCTTGGTGATCAGTGCCGCCGCATCCCGGGCCGCCGGCCTCGGGGTAATCCACAGGCCATCGTAGAGTGGGGCGAAACCCAACCAGGACAGCCCTTTGCGGAGTTGTTGTCGCAGCGCCCGCTGTTGCTCGGGAACCGAGAAGCCGACGCAGGTCCACTGGTCCGGGCCCTCACGTCGGACCTGATCGAAGTCGGCGATTCGCCGCAGTCCCGACGCCAGGCGGACTCTTGCTTGCTCGGACAGGCGGTAGAACGTTCGCCGACCTTCCTTGACCACGACGAGGCGCCCCTCTTTGGTCAGCCGGCTCAACAGCGTGCGACAGCCTGATTCGGACACACCGAAATCGCACATCAGATCCACCAGGACACCGGACGGTGCAAGCGCCCCCTCTGTCAACCAGTAGTCGGCCATCAAGGTGACCAGCATCTGTCGGGCACGTGTCCCGTCGGCGGTGCGGACTCGCATGTGCTCGAGAAAGTGGTGCTGACCTGGGCTGACCATGCGACTCCTTCGGAGGGGGTTGTTGTGAATCTAGCGTAGACCCACAAATTAACCGAAAAACATTGACGATCGTCACAAATACGCCGACAATAATCGGGCAGTGACGCCGATCTCATCCTGCCGGGCAGGGAAGGGTCGAACTCCAGGCGCGAACTGGGAAAGAGGAAGCATGAATCACTCCGTGGCCATCGAAAATCTGTCGAAACGGTTCCGACGCCGAGACGGCGCCGTTGTCAGTGCGATAGACAACGCCACCATCCACATCGACCGCGGCGAGTTCATCGTCCTTCTCGGACCGAGCGGATGCGGCAAGACCACCCTTCTGCGCTCGGTAGCGGGGCTCGAGACCCCCGACTCGGGAACAATCCAGGTAAACGGCCACACCGTGTTCAATAGCGCAGAAGGAATCTGCGTACCGCCCGAACGACGCCAGTTGAGCATGATGTTCCAGTCCTACGCGCTCTGGCCACACATGACGGCCCGCAAGAACGTCCAGTACCCCCTCGAGAATCAGCGCATTCGACGCCCTTCCCGCGCAGCGATGAAGGACAAGGTCGACGCTGCGCTGACCCTGGTGGGTATCGGTGACCTCGGCGACCAATACCCCGCCCAGCTCAGCGGTGGACAACAGCAGCGGGTCGCGCTTGCCCGCGCGCTCGTCAACGATTCCGATGTCGTGCTGTTCGATGAACCGTTGTCCAATGTCGACGCCAAAGTTCGTGAGCAACTACGTATCGAACTGCTCGCCACCCAGCGTCGGCTCGGATTCACCGCCCTGTTCGTCACCCATGACCAGGCCGAGGCCATGGAACTCGCGACCCGAATAGCCGTGCTCGACAAGGGAAGAGTGCAGCAGCTCGGTACACCCGCGGAGATCTACAGCCGCCCGTCGACCGAATACGTCGCGAAATTCATCGGGAACACCAACGAGCTGCCCGGGCGCCGGGTCACAGGTGGCGCCGCCGCCGTGTATGCGACCGAGGCCGGGGCGGTACACACCGGCCCGGCATCCGGCTCACCCGAGCAGGCGACCCTGCTCTGGCGACCAGAAGCCGGTCGCCTCTTTCACGAACAGCCAACCCACATGAACGGGTTCAAGGGCCGGATCGTCGCATCCTTGTTCATGGGAACACACACCGAATACATCATTCGGTCCGCTGAGGTGCGATCCAGGGTCTGGACGAGCCAACACGGAGGCTTCCAGGTCGACGACACAGTCTGGATCGGAATCCGACCTGAAGACGTCATGGTCTTCCCGAACACCTCGAGTACCTCCAACACCGACACACGCGAACTCGAGACGGCCGCCTCGTGACGACCACAGACACTCTCCCGCCCACAGACAACGCGCCGGCACAGAACCCGCGTCTGCGCAAACTCAAAACGCCCACCAGCTTCAACCTCGTCGCTCTCCTCATCGCCACGGCGTTGATCGTCATCGTGTGCGTTCCGCTGATGAACGTCGTGGTGGACATGTTCTGGCAGAACGGCGCTCTCAGCTTCGGGGCCATTCGACGCACCTTGGCGATTCCCGATCTCGGAAAATTGATCCTGAACACGGTCGTTGTCGTCGTCGCCAGCAGTCTGATGGCGGTCATCATCGGCACTCTCATCGCGTGGGCCAACGAACGCACCGACGCCCGCATGGGAATTCTCAACGACGTACTGCCGTACCTGCCGTTCCTGCTGCCTCCCATCGCCGGAGCGGTCGGGTGGACGATGCTCCTCTCACCCAAGGCCGGACTGATCAACGCATGGCTACGGGATGGCCTCGAGCTAGTCGGGATTCACCTCGACAGCGGACCGTTCGATATCAACACCTGGTACGGACTGATCATGGTCTACACCATCTACGCAGTGCCCTACGTTTACATGAACGTCTCCGCGGCGATGACCACGTTCGACTCCAGTCTCGAAGAAGCCTCGCGACTGAGCGGCGCCAGCTACCTCACTACCTTGCGCCGCGTGACCATTCCCGCCCTCGCTCCTTCGATCGGTGCCGGTTTCCTGCTCTGCACATGGTTCGGTTTTGGCATGTTCTCGATCGCCGCCATCATCGGAACTCCCGCGCATATCGACGTCATCGCGGTGCGCATCGTGCAATTACTGACCTTCTCCTACCCCCCGGAAGAAGATCTCGCACTCGGATTAAGCGCAATTGTGATGGTGTTCGTCGGGATCTCGTACTTCGTCCAGTACAGAATTCTCAAGACCTCACGCTTCAGCAGTATGAGCGGCAAGAGTTCCACCCACAAAATCACTCGCCTGGGCAGATGGCGCCCCGTCGTCCGCGGAGTCGTTCTGCTCTACGTCACCCTGTCGACCGTACTGCCGATGGCCGGACTATTTCTCGTAGCCCTCAACGGTTACTGGACCCCCAAGATCAAATGGGACTCGCTGGGCTTCGAGGCCTTCCACACCGCGTTGTTCGCCGATCCCAAGACACAGCAGGCGTTCACCAACAGCCTCGGACTGGGCCTCGTCGGCGGGCTGATCGGCATCTCGGCTGCCGCAATCGTGTCCATCTACATCGCCCAGCGCCGCACTCGCTCGACGCAAATCCTGGACGCAGCCATCAAACTTCCCTCCTCGATCTCCCACATGGTCATCGCCGTGGGAATCCTGCTCCTCCTCGGCGGCCCGCCCTTCCACCTCGGCGGCACCTGGCTGATCCTGCTACTGGGATACCTGGCGATATATCTCCCGCAGGCCTCCATCGCCTCCGACGCGGCAGTCGCCGTCGTCGGCCGCGAACTTGCCGAGGCCTCCAGGGTCAGCGGCGGCCGGGACTGGAAAACGTTCCTACGCATCTACGCACCCCTCATGCTGCCCGGACTGGTTGGTGGATGGGCGCTGCTGTTCATCCGCATCGTCGGTGACCTCACGGCTTCGGCGATCCTGTCCGGGACCAACAATGTCGTCCTCGGCTTTCGGATCCTCGAAGTCTTCAATGGGGGCTCGTACGCCACACTCGCCGCCCTGTCTGCCGTCCTTGTCCTGGTGACCGGAACAGTTTTGCTGCTGGTGATCTGGACATCGAAACGATTCGGTGTCGCCAAATCTCGATCTACTCACTGATCCTCAACTCGTGAACAGGGAACGACCATGAAGAAACTCACTCTCCTCGCGCTCGCATGTGCAACCTCCGTGCTGGCCGCCTGCGGCGGAGGCGGCACCGAGTCCGCAAGCGGGGGCACCGCAGCCAATCTCGACGCAGAAACCCAAGCCCTGATCGCCGAGGCGAAGAACGCCGGGCCGGTCACCTTCTACAGCATGCTCGATGAAAGTACCTTGCGCGTGATCTCCGAAGACTTCAGCAAGAACTACGGAGTCCGCGTCGAACCGGTCCGATTGGTGACCGCCGATCTCGTCCAGCGCTACTCGGCCGAAGCCTCATCGGGCAAGAGCGCCGCCGACATCATGTTGCTGACCGATTCCGGCTTCGTCGCCGATGCCCTTGCCAAGGACTGGATCACCCCGATCGCTCAACAAGACCTGCCGCCGGCCGCCGACACCTTCCCTAAGGACTACCTCACCCACGACGGGTCCGCTGCGGTGGTCTCCCTCATTCCCAGCGAGATGGTGATCAACTCCGACGAGACATCGGACACTCCGTCGGATTGGACGGCGTACGCCGATTCCCAGTTCAAAGGCAAGCTGATGCTGACGAAGCCGGACTCCTCACCCGCCAACATCGCGTTCTGGAGTCTGATGAAACAGCAGTACGGCGACGACTTCCTCGAGCAGATTGCAGCCAACCAGCCACAGTTCATGAACAGCGCTGTGCCGTTGACACAGGGAATTGCGGCCGGTGAAGCGCAAGTCGGCTTCCCCGGAGTCGCCGCGATCGTCAACAACCTGACCAAACAAGGCGCGCCCGTGCAATTGGTAAACCTGGCCCCGACCACGGGTCCCGAGGCCACCCTCGCCCTGTCCAAGAACTCATCCAACCCTGCCGGCGCCAAGCTTCTCGCCAGCTACCTGATGTCGGAGGCCGGCAACAGACTGCTCAACGACGACTCCGACGGCATCTCACCGTACGACCCCGAGGGAACGAAGCGATTCACGCGGGTGGAAAACATCAAACTGGCCGACTCGGCTCAGATCAACGCACTACTGGGAGTCAACTAAGTGACCAACGAATCCGCCCCGACCAGCCGCTCACGACGAGACGACCACGACTTCGACCCTCAGGTATCCGAGACATTCGACACCGCGCACACTCAGTTCCGGGAACTGCGCAATCGCTGCCCCGTCGCCCGCAGCCAAGAATTCGGCGGCTTCTGGGCCATGCTGGGATACCCCGAACTGCTCGAGGTCATCACCGACATCTCCCGGTTCACCACCACCAAACAGAACGCGATCCCATCCTTCGCGTTCACCGGCGTCCGCCCACCGCTCCACCTGGATCCTCCCGAACACATGGCCTATCGACGAATCATCAACCAGTTCTTCACACCACCGAAAATGAGAGCCATCGAGCCGAAGGTCCGCCGCTGCTCGACCGAACTCCTCGACCCCCTCATCCACAAGGGAAAAGTCGATGTAGCACTCGAATACTCCCAGAAGCTTCCCGCGCATGTCTTCGCCGAGTTCTTCAATCTGTCAGTGGAATTGAGCTCCGAGATCAAGCGGATCAGCGGAACCTACGTCGACGCCATCCAGGTCCTCGATCACGACACCGTCCGCCGACTGAGCCGCGAACTGTACGACGTCGCCCAGGCCATCATCGACGACCGCGCGAGCGGATTCTACAGTCCCGATGAAGACCTCACCGCAGCCCTGCTCGACGGCACCCACGAAGGTGAACCCCTCCCACCCGCGATGATCCTGGGATGCGTCAGGCAACTCATCGTGACAGGGATGGTCGCACCCAGCGTCTTCATCGGCAACATGTTCGTCCATCTCGGCCGCGATACCGAACTTCAGTCCTTCCTCCGTGCCACCCCCGACAAGATTCCCGCCGCGGTCGAAGAATTCCTCCGTCTGTACAACCCGTACCGCGGCATGGCACGCACTGCCCGCGACACCACCACGGTCGGTGGCCAAGAAATTCTGCAAGACGACCCGATAGCGCTGGTGTACACGGCCGCCAACCGGGACCCCCGCGTGTTCGAACGCCCCGACGAGTTCATCCTCGACCGTTCCAACATCAAAGACCACATCAGCTTCGGCAGAGGAACCCACAGCTGCCCCGGTGCCCCACTTGCGCGCATCATGCTCACAGTCACTCTCGAAGAAGCCCTCTCCCGCGCCGAATTCCTCCTCACCGACTCACCTGGCATGGCCATGTGGGCGGAGTGGGGCACCCGCTCGGTTCCGCTGGAATTCATCGGACTCTAAGGAACCAATCATGAGAACCACGACGGACGATTTCAGCATTGCGGGCAACGACGATCCCGACCACGTATTCAAGGTGTATCAGGATCTGCAAGCTCACTGTCCCGTCGCACACACCTCCGACTACGGCGGATACTGGGCTCTGACACGCTACGAGGACGTACGCGACGCCGCGGTAGACGCGGATCTTTTCATCTCCTCCGTGAAGGCCGTAGTGCCCAGCGATCCCCGCGGGATCCGACGACCACCCCTGAACTTCGACGCACCCAAGCACACTCCATTCCGACGTGCACTTCTCCGGACCCTGTCCACCACCAGGGTCGAACAGATCGTCCAGGCCCTTCGCCCCCGCGCCGCCGCCCTGTTCGCCGACTTCGTCGATGGCGAGGACCAGGACATCGCGCGATCTTTCGGAACTCTACTTCCCGCGTACGCCGCAGCAACGTGGCTGAACCTCGACGAGCAGCGTGTCGAATGGCTTGCCACAACAGCGACAGACTGGGTCGACGCATGGCGCAACCAGGACTCTCAGCAGGTCACCCGATTCAGCGAGGAGATGTACCGGGTCGCGCGCTGGCTGGTCGACGACCGAACCAGCAACCCCCGGGATATCGTATCCGACCCTGCAAGCTCGCTGTTGAGCGAACGCGTCGACGGTCAACCCCTCGAGTCCGACCTCGTCATCGGCGCGATCCGCCAATCGCTGGTTGTGGGCATGGTGGCACCACCTCTGCTCATCGGCTCCATGGCCAAACACCTCGCCACCGAACCCGCACTGCAGGAACAACTCCGTTCCAACCGCCAAATCCGACCATCGGCGGCAGAGGAATACATCCGACTCTTCACGCCTTATCGCGGGTTCGCCCGGACAGTCAGCCGCGAGACGACGATCCGGGGCAGAACCATCACACCCACCGAGCCCATCACCCTGACCTACGCGGCAGCCAATCGTGACCCGGCCATCTTCGACAATCCGCACGAGTTCGTGCTCGACAGAGACAACATCGCCCAACACCTCGGCTTCGGAATCGGCAGGCATCAGTGCGTCGGAATGCACCTGGCCCGCGGGATCATCAGCGTCGGCCTCGACGCCATCCTCGACGGCTCCACAACGATCACGCTAGTCAGCGATCCGGTACCTACCCGGATGCCGGAACTTGGATACCAGGCAGTCCGGATAAACGCGAAGTCCTAGCTATCCCCGTCAGCACGTGCTCGGTGCAGGGTCGCCCCGGAATCGGGCGTCCATCCAGTCCAGTCCGGGCACGAGACCGAGCACCGCCGCCGACAGGTGGTCCGGACTGGGCGTGAGCAACGACTGCACCGCGACACCGGCGTCGCAGTAGCGTTCGAGGGTGCGGTCGACCGAGTCGACGGGAATCAGGGCGTCCGTGGGGCTGTGCCATTCGAAGAGGGGCACGGACGGAACTCCCGGATAGAGCTCGAGGCTGTTCTCCTCCATCACCTTCCAGGCTTCGGGATCATCCATGAAATTCCGGTTATCGGTCATCTCGGCGGCGCTGCGCCCGAGACCCCAGAACATGATCTCGTTGGTGCAACCATTGCCGATCATCTGCCGCATCCAGCGACCGTTGTTGTTGAGCTGTCCGGTGACGTTGACGCGGTCGGGGTACTCCCGCTCGAGGCCGAACGCGGCAGCCATGGCGAGGCCGAAGGCCGGGTGTGGATTGGCCCCCAGCGCTTCGCCCATCTTGACGAGATTCATCGGAGCGCCGCCGGCGGCGGCCCCGACGATGTTCAGCTCCGGCGCGTAGGTCGGAGCCAGCGCCGCCGCCCACGCCGTCGCCATCCCGCCCCCGGAATATCCGCCCAAGCCGACGTTGCTGTACTGCACCTGTAGTTCGGGTACCTTTTGAACCGCCCGGATGCCGTCGAGGGTGACCTGGCCACCCAGCTTCGCGGCGCCGTACGCCATCCTCGGTCCCAGGTGGTCGGGCAACGCCACCGCCCACCCGCGCGCGAGCGCGATATTCAGCCCGGCTGCCTCACGGATCTGGTGCATCGGGTCATCGGTGTACAACTCGCTGGCGATCTTGCACTTCTGCCCCAGCGAATTGATGATGTGCTGATACGACACCAGAGGGCCGTCGGGGACGTGATTTGGCGGCAGAACGAAGGTGGTGTTTGCCGCGATCGGCAGTCCCCGAGAATCTGTGGTGCGAAAGAGTAACTCCCACACCGCGCTACCGGGGAAGTAGTAGGACGGCGGGAGCTGCCGGATCTTCAACACGTCACCGGGCAGGTGCGACGCCAGATCCTGGGGCGCGGCATAGAACGGGTCGGGGTCGGGAACCAAGGAGGCGACGTCGGGAGTCAGTTCCAACTGTGGCACCGGAAACGGTACTGCGGGGGAAACCGGGTCCGCGCCGGACTCACCTGCCCCGGCCAGTGCCAGGGCAAGGCACACGACGGCGCCGCCCATAGTCCGACGCACAAGAGAACCCATGAACTACTCCGTATCTCGAATGATGAAAAATTTGGTTGAGCGATACCTGTGCGGCATTCTTTCCGCGCAATGCGTGCAGCTAGGCGCTGCGGTGTACTCAGTACAGGGGGTCGTGGTGGATGTCATCTGAATCGACACCCGCGGCCATCAGCCGGTATTTGGTGGTGCGGACCATGGTGCTTTTTTTTTTTTTTTTTTTTTTTTTTTTTTTTTTTTTTTTTTTTTTTTTTTTTTTTTTTTTTTTTTTTTTTTTTTTTTTTTTTTTTTTTTTTTTTTTTTTTTTTTTTTTTTTTTTTTTTTTTTTTTTTTTTTTTTGGCGAGCCGACGACCTGAATGTCGTGGTCGGTCCAGTCCGCGTACTCGGCGACGACGCGCCCGAGTTGCCCGGTGAGTCGGGCGTGCATTCCCGCCGGAATGTCTGATGTTCCTCTGAACCACCAAGGGTTTTGATTGTTCTCGCTGACTGGAACGACGGTCAACCAGGGACTTGTCCGCGACAGTGCCCACAAAAGGTCGAGGTCGTAGAGGTCATAGGGGTAGGTCCCACCGACGAACAGATGGGTCCGAGGATGTTCGGAGAGGCGAGGCATGTTCATCAGTTGCGCTCGCAACGGAGCTATTCCGGTTCCCTCGGCGATCATCAGCCGACTCCGCTCGGGGTTCTGCCACACTCCGAGCCCGCCGAGCGGGGAACCGAGCAACCAGGTGTCGCCGACGCGGGTTTCTCCAATGATCGCCGGGCTCACCCAGCCACCGGATACCCGGCGGACATGAAATTCGACCATGCGGTCGGGACCGGGTGGGGTGGCGAACGAAAGGTAACGCCACATTCGTGGACGGCCTGGTACCTGCACGCTGACGTACTGGCCGGGTGCGTACGGCATGGGCTGGTCGAGTTCGAGCCGGACGACGGCGAGGTCATCGAGGACGCGGCGGTGGTCGAGTACCGTGCCCACCCAGGTCGGCGGTCCAGGCTCGCCGCGCGCGGCTTCCGTCATGGTGGTGACGATCAACGCGACCGCACTGTGCCAGGCGTGTGCGGTCTCATCGGTCCACAGTTCAGGTCCGGCCAGGCCCGCCAGTGCGGTGACCAGCGCTTCCCCCACTGCCTGATAGTGGTCATCGGTGATGTCGTACTTGCGGTGGTCACGTCCGAGCTGCGCGAGCAACGGCAGAACGGTCTCCGGTGTGTCGAGCCGCTCGACGACATACCCGACAGCTCGCATGAGCCGGTCGCGTTGTAAGTCCATGGCCGCCGGAAAGTACTGGCGGATCTCGGGATGCGCGGCGAACAGGACGGCATAGAAGGATCGTGCGAATGCGTTCTCGCCCCCGTGAGTCGCACCAATGGATTTGAAGCTCGATTTGACCAGTGAAGTCGTCAGGGGATCCACGACAATCGTTGCCTTTGTCTTGATCGATGCTGAGAACGGTGATCCGGTGACGATTCCACTGCGGTGGTTTCGGGTTCGGGGGTCCTCGGAGGGTCAGGGAGGGCTGGCGTCGGGTTTCGCCCGCCGGACCAGTGTGTTTACGCGGGCACAGGAGCCGTGGGCGCCACCCGGTTCGGGCGGCGCCCACAGAAGTGCTACGTTCGAGCTGGGCTGAACTCGAGACTCCTGCGACCTGGGTGGTCGCGGTTGCGGCGTCTCAGATCTTTTCGAGGATCTTGTTCGTCGCCGTGTTGTTCTTAAGGGCCTTCCATCCGATGATCGGCATCGCGATGGTGACGAGGACGCCGAAGACGTAAGCGGGCAGCAGTCCGATGGTCGAGAAGATGTTCTGCTTGCCGTGCTTGTTCGGGCCGAAGCTCAGCGACCGGTTCTCGGTGAAGTTCGACGCGAAGTAGAACAGCACGTTGGCCCAACCGTCGGCGACGACGATCCAGCCGAGGCGTTTCGCGGTCTTGGCGGGCAGCCCGGTGTGGGGCATGACCGATGCTGCCGCGATGACCATCATGCCGTTCAGTGCCGGGCCGGTGTGCGCGCGAGCCCATCCCTCGTCGGTTCCCGGTACATCGAACTTGACGATCTTACCGGGACGAACCTCCCACCCTCCGAGGAGCTTTGCCCACAGAACGAGCCCCGCGATCAGTGTGGAGAAGATCATCAAGATGCCGTGCCCGGCCATCTTTCTCTGCAGGGTTTCCATTACTTCCACCTCCATTTTCGTGGTGTCCGGATCCGGACGTACGAGGTCTGTTCTTCCCCGGGGTGACACGTCGCCCACCCCGACGGGTTCGGCGGTGCCGCCGACTCGGCAGGGAATGCCCGGCGGATGTATCGCGCCCAAGGCGTCGCCTGCTGGCCGGTGCGACTTGCGTTCGGTCACGGTATCGGCGCTCTCTAGATGACGAAGTCGTGAGTTGCAGCCCTTGGAAGCGACGCTAGTAGCCGCCGCGGCCATATAGCGCCGATCGCGAGAATCGGCACGGCGCCGACACGATCTCCAGTGCCAACGAGCGCGGTGCCTGCGCTCGGCCGGGTTCGCTCCTGTCGGCCGCCGGCACCGGGGTGTACGCGCGGTTGCACCGTAATCACTCCGTTCCGGAGGCTGGGCACCCGACGCCGGGTGGTCGGGCGAGGAAGTTGGGTCGTACCGTCGGATCGGGCCGGTCGAAGAGCCGGTGATAGGTGGGGGTCAGGCCGGCTGACATCGGCGGGTTGATCCAGGACCAGTCGGTCGGACAGAGGCGCCCCTCGCGGGCTTCGCGTTCGACATGGTCGATGAACTGGCGGGCCACGGTGTGGTGGTCGACCATGATGACCTTGGCGGTACGGAAGCTGTGGATGACGGCGCGGTTGAGCTCGACCAGTGCCCGGTCTCTCCACAGGGTGCGGGCCGAACTTGTGTCGAGTCCGAGTTCGGCGGCGACGGCGGGGAGCATGTTGTAGCGGTCTTCGTCGCAGAGGTTCCGGGCACCGATTTCGGTGTTGACGTACCAGCCACTGAACGGCGCGCACGGGTAGATCACTCCGCCGATGGACAGGTCCATGTTCGAGACAGCCGGAACGGCGTGCCATTTCAGGTCCAGTTCGCCGAACCAGGGATAGTCGGGGTGGGTGATGTCGACTTCCAGCACGAGTTCGGGGGGCACCGGAAACTGGCGAAGTGGTTCCTCCGGGGTGGAGACCAGCAGAGGGAGGACGTCGAAGGCCGTCCCGGATCCGCGCCAACCGAGCTCGAGTGCTGTCTCGGTGATCTCCAGATGGGCGGGGTCGCCGAGGATGCTGCCGTCGGTTTGCCGGTATCCGGCGTAGCGGATCAGTTGCGGACTGTGGATTCGGTACTCGCGACCGTCTGCTCGGGGCGGCGGTCCGACCGTGATGACCGATTGCAGTGCCCCGCCGTTGGTCGCGATGCGCAGGTGCTTCCAACACGCGGCAGCGATGTCCTCCGCGGTGGTTGCGTGTCGGGCGTCGAGCAACTTCAGTGTCCGCCAGTGCCGTCGGCCCACACATCGAGCATGGTTGCGCCACGCGACCTTCGCGCCGATCAGCAACTCCTCGGCGGTATGGGTGTACGTTCCGGTCGCATACAACTCGTAGAGCGCCTGCCGCAATCGCGTGGCCGGAAGATGCGACAGTTCGGGCATCGCGAAGAACTCCCGACATTCCCGAAGACGCCGCTCGAACCCACCGTGGTGGGTACCGGGCTCGGCATCGACCATTCTCGCTGCGAACACCATGATGATTTCTCCTGTGCCGAGTCCGTCCCTCCAGCCGCTGTATCCGCCAGAGGTGGACAGCGGACTGTCCGATGGTCAGAGTCCGAACGGGTGGGTCCTGCGGCGGCGAGCGGAACTGGTGACCTTCTCGGAGCAGTACGCACGGAGGTACTGCTTGGCGGGGAACTCGAGTTCGCTGCGGCTGTCGACCACGGTGAGGACACGACGGTAGAACATCTCCGGGGTGAGACCGAACTCGGGAAAGATGTGTTCGTCGCCGCCGCCGTAGTTGCACCACCTCAGGGTGTGCTCGAGCAGGGCCTGGTCGTAGGGATCCATGTCGTTCTCCGTCGTACTTCGGATGGTTGATACATGAGGTGCTCCGCACGAGGTGCGGTCTCGCTCGTGCTCCTCCGACAAGCACGAGCGAGATTCCGTCGCTATCGCCCGGTTACTCCCCGATGACGGGAAGGATCAGCGCGATCCGCAGTTTCGAGTCGATTTCCTGGCCGAGGGCGAGGGACTGATCCAGCAGCGGACCCAGAGTCTGTACCTTGCCGTCGGCGTCGGCGAGGGTCTGCACGATCTGTTCTGCCGGCACGGCGGCGGCGTTGGCCTGATCCGTCGCAGCGGCACCGGCGTCGATGATGCCGCCCAGAGGGGCGTCGGCGGCTGTCAGGGCGTCACCGAGCGCCTGCAGTTGCGTGCCGAGGTCGCCGAGAGTGTGGTCGGCGCGGGTGAGGGAATCGAGGACTCCCACCACCTCGGGCAGACCCTGGTTGATGGCGGCATTGGCGGGAGGAAGCTCTTTCGCACCCGCCAACGCGTCGTTGGTGGTCTTGTCGACCGTTTGCGCCTGTACCACACCGTCTTTGAAGATGTCGTTGGTGATGGCGAGGTCCCTTGTGACGATCAAGATGCCACACAGGAGCGCGATGGTGAAGGCTGCGGCGATTGCCCAGGAGAGCCGAAACATCGTCTGTGTTCTGCCTTTCACTCGTGTGCGGCCGGGTGGCCGCGGCGAGCGTTACGGGGTGGGAGTGGGTGCGACACCGAGTGCTGGAAGGTTGAGGGAGTTGACCGGAGGTCCGACTACTGCGAGCACCGGGCCCAACTCCTGGACGTGGCGTGCTTCCTCCTCCACGTTCGCCAGGGTCGCGGCGATGGCGGTGGCCTTCGGCCCGAGGGTGCTCAGAGTGCCTCCGACCGTGATCAAACCATCGTTGACGGCCTCGAGTTGGGTGGTCACCGACCCGACAGCCGTGGACAGTCCCGCAACGGTGGGACCGGCCTGATTAGCGCGACCGGTCACGTTCGCGACCAGATCCGGAAGGGGACCGGCGATCGTGCTGACATCGCCGGTGGAGGAATTGAGCGTCTTCGCCTGCCCGGTCAGTTCGCCGGCCTTGTCGGTGAGACCCTCGAGGTCGTCGGCCAACGGGCCCAGGGTCTGGATGTCTCCGGAGAGCTGGGCGTGCTTGGGAACGAGGATGCCGGTGAGGGTGTCGAACTGGCCGGCGGAGTCGATGACCTCGAGGCTGAGCTGAGACGGCCGACCGAGAGGGTCGACGACATCGTCGAGACCGGGAAGGAACCCGTTGACCGCGCACAGCAGCACCGCCGGTGCCACGCCGAGACCGAGGACAACCCCGAACCATGCCTTCTTGGTGATCATTCAGTTGCCTCCGGGTGCAGGAATGATGGCGTCTTGGGCGGGAATGAGCGCCAGCTTGTTGGTTGTGCGGGTGAGCTCACCGTTGAGCTGGTTGACCAGGTCGATGGCCGTGGTGAGCTCGTTGTTGACGGCGGAGACCGTGGTGTTGGCGTCCGCGGAGATCTGGTGCAGAGACGCCGCCGACCCCTGCAGGGTGGTGGCGACACCTTCGAGCTGCCCGGCGATCGCGGTGTCACCCTGCCCGGCGGCAAGCAACGCCCGCGCGTCCGGCAACAGCGCCGCAAGGTGGTCGACATCGGCCGCGGTGGCGGTGTTGAGATCCGCCAGCACCCCGGCGAGTTCGTCGAGTTGCTTGCGGGCGGTCGCCGGCGCGGTCAAGTCAGCGCGGTCGGCGAAGTAACCGTTGGTGGTCCGGAAGTTGTCCACGATGGTGCGGGCACTGTCCTGAACGAGCTGGCCTTTGTGGATGGCCATGAGGACCAAGGCGAACAGGATCAGTGCCAGGACCGCGGCCAGTCGCCCCATCCATTCGGTGGCCACAGTGAAACCATTCGAGGCCGCTGCGGCGGTCACTGGTACATCCGGGCGTTGTGGTATCACGCCCTTGCGGTACGGCAGCGCTGATGCGGGAACATCGAAACGCTGGAATCGGGCCAGGCCGCGGCGTGGATATGCCTCGTCCGGCAGGTCGGTGCCCATCTTCATGTCACGTCCAGTCATCGATCGGTTGTCGGTTCAAAGGGGAAGGTCGATCAGCCCGGCAGCGGCAGCATCTGGTTGATCGTCTGCGCCGCAGCGACCGACCCTTGCAGGTCACTGACCAGGCCCTGCACGACCACCAACAGCTGCTGTCCCTGATCGCCGAAGGCGCGGGCGGATTCCACCAGCGGTAACACGGTGTTCTGAACCTCGCCGAGGATGCCCTGAATGTTCGTCAACTGCTCATTGGTCAGCTGCGCCCCTTCGGTGTTACTGGCCAGCATCTGCGCGGCCGGGGAGATCGCCTCGTCCAGCTTCACCAGCAACGGGCCCAGCGCCGCCGTGGCGTCGAGGGCGGTCTGCGCGGTGTGGGTGAGCTCGGTCAGCTGCTGCAGCTGGTTGGTCAGCCGGTCGTTCACGTCGACAATCGCCGAGGATGCGGTGATGCTGGTCTCGTTGGCCCGCTGCTGGTTGTCGAGTCGGGTGTTGAGGTTGAACACCACGAACGCGAGCAGGCCGAGCACGCCTACCGCGACAACCGACAGCACCAATCGGGCCGGGCCGCCGCGGCGTCCGAAGAAAATCACGGGTACATCTCCTACTTTCCGGACAAATCGTTGGCGGACTCTTCCGCGGACAGACGGGCGCTGTGGACCTTCTCGGCGGTCGATCGGGCGTCGGCGAGGATCGCATCCAAGGTGGCCCGGTTACCGGTGACGGCCGCAGTGGCACCATCGGCCGCGGGCTGCAGCGAATTGATGTGCGCGGTCAAGGTATCGAGGGAAGCGACCAGGTCGGTCACGTTCGCACCGGCCTGATTCAGGGTCGCCTGGACGTCGCCGCTGATCTGCCCGGTCAAGGTGTTCAATTCCGCGGTCACCGCCGCGTCGGTGCTCAGCACACTGGCCAGCGAGGTCTTCATCTTCTCGAGCGAATCGAACGCGGCGAGAGTGACCTTCTCGTGCTCGACGATCTGATCCAGGGCCGGGTTGTAATTGCCTGCCGAGACCACGGCCTGATCGAGCCGGTACGGCGTTGCCGTCAGATCGTAGATACGTGGATACAGGTATAACGCGCCGATCGGGATCAACGCGAGCACGAGCAGCCCGCGGGCGATGTTCATCTTCGCCGACGCCCGCGGCGGGTCCGGTTCGAATGCCTCGGGGTCACCGACATAGGGCAATTCGATGACGTCGGTGCGATCGTCGAGGGCGTGACTTGACGGGCGCCCTCGGCCCGAGAGCGCGGTCATGCGTCGACGACCGAGACCAACGCGATCGTGCGTAGCGCTGTCACGGTGTGGGTCAGCAGTCCCTTGACGACGAGCTTGTGCTTGAGGATCTCCCCGAGAACGGACATACCGCGGCCGGTGAAGAATCCGACCGGCACCAGACCGCCGGCCTTCATCGGCAGCTGGGAGACGTCGAGGATCTGATCGACGGTCGCCATCACCGTGACGGCGGGTTTGCCGACGATGTCGTTGTAGACGACGGCCTCGTCACTGCCGAAGATGATGGTGCAGGCGGTCTCGGTGTCGGTGCTGTAGATCGATACCGGCCGGGAGATGCGACGCGCGAACTTCACGCGGGAGGGGAAGTTCTCGAGATTCTGCCCGAGCAGCATCCCGACAATACCGGCGACGCCGTTAGCGTCCTCGCCGTCGTACATCGTGACGGCGTAGCCCTTCTCGACGGTTGTCATGGGTCAAGGCCTTTCCAAGCATGGTGTTCGGTGAGGGTTCGGACCCGCGCGGGACTCGTTCCAGCGGAGGACATGAGTCCCGCGCGAGGGGCTAACTGGTGTGAGCGAATTGACGGAGGTCGATTACACGTCCCAGTCGGTGGGGATCTGTCCCCAGGTGCGCAGGAATGCGTTGAGGGCGCCGGCGTTCTCGATCGCCGCGGACATCGGTCCCTTGGCGAACTTGATCAGGCCCTTCATCAGGAGCTTTCCGCCCTCTTCCTCACCGGCGGCCGCGGTCTGCCAGGTCTGGAAGCTGCCGTTGATGACCAGCCACAGCTCGCTCTGGTCGAATACGCGCGGCGACCAGGAGACGACCTTGCCCTCCTTGAATTCGAGGTGGCTGGCGACGTCGTCGCGGCCGATCACGCCGAATTCCATCTTGTTGGTGAACGACGATGCGTCCTTGAATCCGGCGAGGACGTCGGGGTTGGCGTTGACAGCCTCGCGTGCGGCGTCGCACCACTCCTGCGAGAAGAACTTCAGCTTGTCGGTCATGTATCTCATCTCCTTTTCTGTTCGCCAGCTCGTGCATCGAGCCGGTCGCGATGTAGTTCGGGGTGGAGTCCGCGGTGGGATTCGGTGGTCTCCAAATCCCGGCGGTGCATCCGCAAGAAAATTTCGCGGAGGCGGTCAGCGGATTGAGCGGTACCTGTGCGGTGTTGCGGGGAACGAACGCAGTCCGCGACCCTCATCCGAGGCACTCAGGCCAACAACAGTCGCGGTGTAGAACACACACGTTCCGCTTTGTGACTGCACTCACATCTTGTGTCATTCAATGCAGTCAGGTCTTGTCATTCTGCGCTCAGATTGTGCGACGATTCCGAACACTCGCGTGGAACTCAGATCGCGCCTCTACCAGAATGAATGATGTCTTCCCCAATGCTTGTGTGGTGCGAGCTCGTCCCGTCAGAGGGGATCACGGTGAGGCTCAGCCCAGCACGAGAAGGTTCAGGAGAAAGAAAAGGTTCGTCGCGCCAAAGCTGTTGCAGCAGCAGCCCACACCGTCAGAACGATGAGGCTCGACAGTGCGAGGCCGCCGTCGTTCGCCTGGTGCAGCGCGTCGGCGAGGGCGCCGGCGGGAGTGAGTTCGACCAGGTTCTGCACGGTGGAAGAGGTACCGGGCAGCATCGACATCGAGCACAATCCCAGCTGCACGAACCAGAGGACATTAGCCAGCGCCAGAACGATTTCGGCACGTAGACTGCCGCCGAGTAACAACCCGAGCGCGGCGAAAGCAGCGGTGCCGACGATGATCACCGCGGCAGTGAGGAGCAATTCCAGTAGGTTCGGTCGCCAGCCGAGGACTGCCGCGATCGTGCCGAGCAGCAACGTTTGCAGGCTGACCACGACCACGACTGCGGCGCTCTTGCCGGTGATCATCGCCCATTTGGGGATGGCGTTGGCGCCGAGCCGCTTCAGGGCGCCGTAGCGGCGGTCGAAGCCGATGGCGATCGCTTGGCCGGTGAACCCGGTGGACATGATCGCCACCGCGAGAACGACGGGGAAAACCGTGTCGATGCGGGGGTCGGGCATAGCTCCGATCGGCAGAACAGTCAATCCGATCAGGAAGGTGACCGGCAGCATCATCGTCAACAGCTGTTGTTCACCGTTGCGGAGCAGCAATGTTGCTTCGAGTCGGGTCAGGGCGGCGAGCATGGCCGGAACGGTGTTTCGTCGCGGTGCGGGGGTGAAGGTGCCGGCGGTGAACATCGGGCCGGGGGAGAGGGTGCTCATCGGTAGCTCATCTCCCGCCCGGTCAGGTCGAGGAAATAGTCCTCGAGACTGCGTTGCTCGACCTGCAATTCGGTCATGAGCACGTTCATCGCAGCGCACCAGGTGGAGATGGTCGTCAACAGCTGCGGGCTCAGATGGCCTTCGATCAGGTAGGAGCCGGGGCTGGTTTCGTCGACCCGGTGGGTGCCCGCCAGAGTCGTCTGCAAGGTCGAAAGGTCCAGGCCCGGGAGCGCAGTGAAACGCACCTGCTGTTCGGCTCCGCGGCGGACCAGTTCGCCCGGGGATCCGGCGGCCACGATTCGTCCGTGGTCGAGGATGACGACCTCGTCGGCGAGAGCTTCCGCTTCGTCCATCAGATGGGTGGTGAGCACAACGGCGACACCGTCGCGACGAAGACTGTCGATCAACTCCCACACCACGTGGCGCGCCTGCGGATCGAGTCCGGCGGTGGGTTCGTCCAGGAAGACCAGTTCGGGCCGGCCGACGAGCGCACACGCCAGGGACAGGCGTTGTTGTTGGCCACCGGAGAGACGTTTGAACGGTGTGCGGGTGGCGTCGGCCAACCCGAGGGTGTGTAGCAGCCATTCCGGGTCGAGGGGGTTAAGGGCGCAGGCGGCGACGACCCGGAGCATCTCACCGGTGCGGGCCCCGGGGTAGCCACCGCCACCTTGGAGCATGACCCCGATGCGGGGACGGAGGGCATCGGCGTCGGTGCTCGGGTTCAACCCGAGTACGGAGATTTCCCCCTCGTCCGGCGCGGTGAATCCCTCGCACATCTCGATCGTGGTGGTTTTGCCCGCACCGTTGGGGCCGAGCAGGGCCAGGATCCGAGCGGGTGCGAGCTGCAAGTCCACCCCGCCCACCGCGGTGGTGTTCCCGAACCGCTTCACCACTCCCTTCAGCTGCAGACAGGGCTGGTCGGTGTGGGCGCGATAGGCGTTCATTGCTACTCCGGAGGGCAGAGGGAAATCGTGGGGGTCGGCTGGTTGACCGCTGCAGGGCAGGGGTCAACCAGCCGATCGGACTAGAGGACGATCGTGACGACCTTTTCCTCGGTGTTGGCGAGGATGCCGGCATAGCCGAGTTCCCGGCCGATGCCGGAGGTCTTCATGCCGCCCCAGGGCAGTGCCGGGTCGATGGCGGCCCAGCCGTTGACCCACACCGCACCGGCACGCACCTGGCGGGCCAGGGTGTGCGCACGGGAGACGTCGCGGGTCCAGATGCTGGCTGCGAGACCGTACTGGGTGTCGTTGGCCAGGCGGATCGCCTCTTCCGGATCGTCGAACGCGATGACGGTGCCGACGGGACCGAAGATCTCTTCCCGCGCGATGGTCATGTCGTTGTTGGCGTCGGCGAAGATCGTCGGCCGCACGAAGTACCCGGAGTGATCGGGTCGGGTGCCCCCGGCGGCGACGCGGGCACCTTCCTTCTTGCCCTGTTCGATGTAGCTCAGGACGGTGTCCCGCTGCTTGGCACTGACCAGTGCACCGAGCGTGGTCGACGGATCGAACGGATCTCCGAGAACCTGCGCGTCGGCAGCCCCGCTGAGCGCGTCGACGACGTCGTTGTAGAGGGAGCGGTGCACGAACACGCGGGTGCCGGCGGCACAGACCTCGCCCTGGTTGAAGAACAACCCCATGGCGGTGCCCTGCACGGCGGCCTCGACGTCGGCGTCGTCGAGGATGATCTGGGGCGACTTGCCGCCGAGTTCGAGGGTGACGCGCTTGAACGTCGCCGCTGCCCGCTGCTGGATCAGGCGGCCGACCGCCGGGGAACCGGTGAAGCTGATCTTGTCGACGTCGGGATGCTCGACGAGCGCGTTGCCGGTGACGGCACCGTTACCGGGCACGATGCTGACCACGCCCGCGGGCAGGCCGGCTTCCTCGAAGATCTTCCCCAAATGCAGGATCGAGAGCGGGGCTTCTTCCGGCGGCTTGACGACCACGGTGTTGCCACAGGCCAAGGCTGGGGCGAGCTTCCAGGCGGCGATCATCAGCGGGGTGTTCCACGGGACGATCGCCCCGATGACCCCGACCGGTTCCCGGACGGTGAACGAGTGGGTCGGCTTGCCGAAGTACCCGGCGGTGGGGATCGAGGATCCGGTGATCTTGTCGGCCCAGCCGGCGAAGTGCCGGAAGGTGGCGGCCGCATTGGGGACGTCGAGCATCTTGGGCTGACCGACCGGCTTGCCGACGTCGAGCGCCTCGAGCGTGGCGAGGATGTCGATGTCGCGCTCGATCAGATCGGCGATCTTGTTCAGGATCTGTCCGCGCACGGCCCCAGGGGTCGCGCCCCACTGACCGCCCAGCTGAGCTCGGGCCGCGCGGACGGCGGCGTCTATGTCGTCGGGGGTTCCGGCCGACACCTCGGCCAGGACCTGTTCGGTGGCGGGATTGATGTTGGTGAAGACGCCGCCGTCGGAGGCCGGTTGCCAGTTGCCGTTGAGGAACAGTTGGGTGGGGGTCCCGGCAGGCAGCGGTGTGCCGACGCCGGGCAGGGTGTCTGCAGTGGTCATCGCGAGTTCTTTCTGGGTAGGTCGAGGGGCGGTGAAGCGGGACCCGAGTCGTCGAATCCGCTCGGTGAAGGTGATCTCAGGCATTTGCCGATTCGATGGCACGATCCTCGGCGTCGGTCTGCCGCAGGGCCTTGAACCCGATGATCGCCAGTGCACCGATCGCCAGGACACCGAAGACGTAGGCCGGTGCCAGAGCGAGGACGCCGAAGATGTTGGTCTCACCGAGGCGGTTCGAGCCGAAGCTCAGGCCGCGGCTGGGGGCGAAGTTGCTGAAGAAGTAGAAGCACACGTTGCCCCAGCCATCCAGCACGATGATGTACCCGAGCTTCTTGGCGGTCTTGAGTGGGAACGCCAGCTTCGGCAGGACCAGGCCGATGGCGATCACCATCATGCCGTTGAGTGCCGGCCCGACGTGGGCCTTCGCCCAGCCTTCGGCGGTTCCGGGGATGTTGAAGTTGATGATGTACCCCGGAACGATCTCGAAGCCGCCGACGAGGTTCATCCACAGGAACAACCCGAAGATCAGCGTGCTGAGGATCATCAGCACTCCGTGTCCGTAAATCTTCCGTTCGAGCGTTTTCATGGTTTCTCCGTGTATCTCAGGTTTGTGTGGGTAAATCGCGTCAGCGGCCGCCCGGGACTACTGACGTCAGCTCTCGCCCAGCGCCGGCTGGTGGTAGGTACTGGCGAAGAACATCAGCGGTGAACCGTCCTCGGATTCACACCGGGCCACCCGGGCCAGGAACAGGGTGTGGTCGTTGACGGTGATCGTGTCGATGACCTTGCATTCGAAGCGGGCGAGGCTGCCGAACAGAGTGGGCACGTTCTCGCCGGCGACGAACTGGGGACGCCAGTCGCTGTCGCGGGTGCCGCAGAAGTACCGGGAGTGCTCCTGCTGGGCCTTGCTCAGCACACTCACCCCGTACCAGCCACTCTTGCTGATCAGCTCGTGGGCGTAGCCGGGTTTGAGGGAGATCATCACCGTCGGCGGGTCGAGGCTGATCGAGGTGAAGCTGTTGATGGTGGCGCCGTGCACACCGCCCTCACCGTCCTGCATGGTCACTACCGCGATGCCGGTGGCGAACAGCGCAACCGAATTTCGGAACTGAGTCGAGTCGGCGGCGACCTCCACCGGCGCGGGAACAACCTCGGGCGCGGGGGGAGCCTCGGCCGCGCGGGTCATGACTGTGCTCCCGTCTGTGCGAAAGGGCGCTCGGTCTCCTCCGCGCCGGTCTCGTTCGCCTCGATCCAGGCGACCATGTTCTCCGGGCTCGAGAAGATGTCCCACTGCTTTTCGGGGTAGTTGAAGTTGTCGGTGAACCGGTCGGCGAGCTGGCGGTCCATCATCACGCGGCCGAGGAACTCGACGAAGTGGTTCGGCAACTCCTTGAGGTTGCTGAGCATGAAGTTGGTCCAGCGGGTGGCGCCGAGAACGCGGCCGGCCCGGCGTGCGTCGACACGCTCGCAGAACAGCTCGTCGTACACCTCGTTGCCGGCGATCTCCTCGCCGAGCACGTGAGCGGCGTACGAGGCCATGTTGCCGCCCTGGCCGAGGACCGGGTCGACGGTCGCGTGCGCGTCGCCGAGCAGAACGGCGAGCTTGCCGTTGTCGAGCTTGACGTGTCCGTGCCGGACCGTGGGAGTGACACCACCCTGGAGGATGTCGAGGTGGCTGTTCGCCACATCGAACTCCTTCTCGTCGAGGCGCTCGGCGGTGATCGGGTAGTGCTGCTTGAGCTTTTCGATCATCAGGTCGAGGAACGCCCGCGGGTCGTCCTCGTAGCGGGTGTGGGCGAGGACCTCGAGGTCGCTGCCGATGTGGTTCTCGAACACCAGGGCGGTGGCGTCACCGCTGAAGGTCACGGTCGGGATCTCGATCATTTCACCGGCGCCGGGGGAGATGCAGAAGGTCACGGCCCGGGTCTCGGCGGGCGCGATGCCCTTGAAGATTCCCACACACAGCTGACGCTGCGGCTCGGTGAACGGCGAGCTCTGCTCGTCACGAGCGAACAGGGTGCCGAGCCCGCCCTTGCCGGTGCCGATGACGACCAAGTCGTAGTCGTCGGACAGATCGGTGAGGTCGTCGACCCCGATGGGGCGGTATTCGATCTTCCCGCCTCGTTCTTCGAAGTCGCGCATCAGCTGCGGCTGCAGGATTCGGTAGTCCACCGCGCGGCTCGGCTTGGCCAGATCTCCGTAGGAACGGATCGGCATGCCGGGGATCCCGACGTAGTAGTAGTGGCCGAAGTAGCCGTCGTTGGGCCAGTGGTCGATCCCGAGCGCGTCCTCACGGTCGATGGTCACCGAGTGGTGCGCCACCGTGTTGAGCAGCCGGATGTTCGCGTACTCCTCGGGGCGGCGATCCGTGAAAATCGTTGCATCGATGCCCTTCTCGTTCAGGTACAGACCGAGGTGCAGGCCGGCGGTGCCGGCCCCGACGATGGCGATTCGCTTGCTCATGGAAGGTCTCCTCCTGCTGACGCGTCGGACGCGTCGGTGTGTGTGACACGGGATTTCTGGGTGAGTCGATAGCGCCTGTTTCATGCGCTCGAGGGTGGCTGCACCCGATTACTGTGGTCAGTTGTGACCCGCATCACGAGTATGTACACGTCCGCACCGCCCCGTCATGCACCAGGGCGCACGAATAATTGGAGAAAACCGCACACCGGCTTGCGTACACGCGCAACCCTCACCAAAACTCGGTAATCCGAGCCCTGTTCGTGCGGAGGAATGGCCGGTGCGTCGGCGATGTCCGGTGCGCCCGGACCGGTATGCCCGATCGCACCGCACTCGGGTATCTTGCCTCGGCGGCGGCACCAACCTGCCAAGATCTGGTGTGAAACCGCCGGTTTCGGTGTTTCGGTTGTGACGTTGTCGGGCGCGTAGCCTGGGGTTTTGGAGGCGAAGAGACGATGCAGGAGTCACCGCATGCGGCGGATGGCGCCGCCGGTGAAGCGGAAGAACGCGAGGTCCGGGCGTTCGACGCCCACGACCGCGACGAGGCTCAGGCAGCGCTCGGTCGTACCTACTTTCCGCACCGATTGCACCAGCTCAGCGGCGGCGAGGGCATGGACATGTCCCTGCATCTGGTTCATCTCGGCCCGCTGACGGTGGGGCGGCTCTCCTACGGTGTCGAAGTCAGCCTCGATTTCGGTGAACTCGGCAACGCCTACAACGTCGCTATCCCCGTCGCCGGTCGACATGACACGGAATCGGCTGGTCAAAGACATATTTTCACCCCCGGTCAGGCGTGCATCTACCTCCCTCACCGGGCCACGAGCATCACCAGGTGGAGCGCGGGCGGCGCCCAATACGGAATCAAATTCGATCGCGACTACCTTGAAGCCGAACTTCAGGAAATGGTCGGACGGCCCGCACGCGCACCGGTGACGTTCGACCCAGTGCTCGATCTGACGAATCCGCAGGTCAACAGCTGGCTGGCGCTGGTGAAGACCCTGGTGTCGGACCTGGACACCGGCCACAGCATGCTGTACTCGCCGCTCGTCTCCCGCCCCCTCGTCGAGGCCTTGACCAGGGGTTTGTTGGTGTCGGCGGTTCACGATCAGCGGGAATTGCTCGATTCGCGGGTGCCGGCGGCCCGCCCGCGAACGGTCAAGGCGGCGCTCGATGCTATGCACGCGCACCCCGAGGAGCCCTGGACCGTGCGCACCCTCGCCGAGTTGGTCGGTGTCAGTGTGCGCACCCTGCAGGATGGATTCGCCCGGTGCGTCGGTGCTGCGCCGATGGCGTATCTGCGTGGTATCCGCCTCGAACGCGCGCACGAGGATCTGGTCGCGGCCGACCCGGGATATATCGCGGTGTCGGATATCGCCTACCGCTGGGGTTTTCGGCATCTCGGTCGTTTCTCCGTCGAGTATCGCAAACGATACGGCCAATCTCCGTCGGTGACCTTGACCAAGGCATGACCTACTGCCAGATCGGCAGGGTGACAAAGTCTCTGCGCAGAATGGATAGTCTCTGCGGTCTGCGGACAATGCCCCACCCCTGACAGGACTACCGTTGCCGACAGAGGACAGAAACGCCCTGAGCAGAAGCCAAAAATGTTGTTCCCGAAGGGGTGTCTGCTTCTGAAACTTGCTTGCCGCGTGAGCGACGAGCAACGACAGCCACCGGGCGGTGCCCGCACGGCGCCGCGGCCAGCTGGGAGTGAGGACAGATCCGTGAGTTCCCTGTATTCGTTCAATGACATTCCCGCACAGGAGAAGTTCGGCGCGTGGCGGGAAACGGTATCCAACGCATTCGTACCGCTCGATGCCGAGTCTCACGCCCCCGGCGTCTTCGATGGACACCTGTTGACCGAAGCGATCGGGGCGCTGCAGGTCTCCGAGGTGACCGGGGGAGCGGTCGAGGTGCGCCGTAGCCCCGAGACGATCCGCCGATCCGATCCCGGGTATTTGAAACTGGGGATGCAGCTGCGCGGATACTGCGTCCTGACCCAGGACGACCGTGAGGCGGCGCTGACCCCGGGAGATTTCAGCATTTACGACACCCGTCGCCCCTACCAAGTTGCGTTCGAACGGGACTTCGCGCAGTTGGTGGTGATGTTTCCGTCCGAGCTGATTCATCTGCGGCCCGACGCGTTGAGGGACATGACAGCTCGGCGTGTCTCCGGTCGCCGGGGCGTCGGCGGACTGGTGTCCAAGTTCCTAGTCGGTATTGCCGAGCAACTCCGCGGTGTCGAAGAGCTCGCCGCCAACCAACAACTGTCGAATGGGGTCCTCAATCTGCTGGCCGCAGCGTTTTCTGAGCAGCTCGGTTGCGAATCGAATGTGCCCCCGGAAACGCACCGGGCTGCCCTGGTGCTGCAGATCAAATCGTTCATCGACGCCCGGCTCTACGATCCCGAGCTCAGTTCGGCGCTGATCGCCCGCGCCCACAACATTTCATCTCGCTATCTACAGAAGATGTTCGAGGGCGAAGGAACCACCGTCACCGAGTGGATCCGCCGCCGACGTCTCGAACACTGCCGCCGTGACCTGGTCGATCCTCGAAACGGTACGACACCGATCGCGACGATCGCCGCCCAATGGGGCCTGCTCGACTCCTCGTACTTTTCCAAGCTGTTCAAAACCAGCTACGGCATCTCACCCCGGGAGTACCGGGCACAGGCACTCGCCAGCGGCCACGACGACGCTCCGCAGACGTGGGAGCGGAACTACGCGACTTCGCCTGCAGGCTGACCGCCCACGCGCATACTGAAGTGGGTCGATCCAGGACGGTGACCGTAAGTGGCCGGACCATCTCCGGGGCACTGGGGTTGTCGTGGTGGAACGATCGCCCACCGGTCTGTGCATGGCGATGGTCGAGGAGAGATGCGCTCACACCCACAACAACGACGCGGCCGCCGTCCGGCGGTGCCCGGACACCGCGCGGCAAGCGTTCTGCCCGTGCTGGGTGCGACGTCGGACGGATGAGATGTCTTTGCATCCGGGTGATCCCGAGCCGACCCAGGCGGAGGCGGGCCCGACGCTCGAGGACGAGTTCGCCGAGGCGGGATTCGAGGACGCCCGCGAGTCGGCCGCGGCGGGTTCGGGGTCGTGTACCGGTGCCGGCAAACGGAGCTGCACCGCAGTGTGGCGATCAAGGTGCTCTTCACCGAGGACACGGACCAGGACCATCGTGCGCGGTTCCTGCGCGAGCAACAGGCAATGGGCACCTTGTCCGGGCACCCGAATATCGTCGACGTCCTGCAAACCGGGGTGACCTCTCGCGGCCGTCCCTACATCGTCATGCCGTATCACCCCGGCGCCTCACTCGACGCCCGCATCCGTGAGCACGGCCCACTATCGGTGCACGAAGTCCTGACCATCGGTGTCAAACTCGCCGGGGCCCTGCACCTCGCGCACCGCGCGGGCATCGTGCACCGCGACGTCAAGCCCGCAAACATCCTGATCACCGCCTACGGAGAACCGCAACTGACCGACTTCGGTATCGCCCGGGTCAGCGGCGGATTCGAAACCACCACCGGCACCGTCGCAGGCTCCCCGTCGTTCACGGCCCCCGAGGTCCTCAAGGGAGAAACCCCCACCGTCACCTCGGACGTCTACAGTCTCGCGGTCACCCTCTACTGTCTGCTCACCGGTCACTCCCCGTTCGAACGCAGGCCCGGCGAACGGATCGTCGCCCAGTTCCTGCGTATCACCGGTGAACCGATTCCCGACTTACGCCCCACCGGCGTCCCGGACACGGTCTGCACCATCCTCGAGCAGGCGATGTCCCGTGAACCCGCCGGGCGTCCCGATACCGTCGCCCAGTTCGCCGAAAAGCTGCGCGACGCGCAGCGGCAGCTGGGCCTACCGACCGACGACATGGCGCTACCCGACGGCCTCACCGGTTCACGCGAACCGGTCGAGGCCGCCGCGGCGGCCACCTCGTCACCACCACGCACCCCCACAGCCACGGTGCCACCGAGCGCCTCGACGAAGTTCCGGCCCCCCACCCCGGCCCGTGCCCTCGTGCCCCGGGCCCGGCTGCTCGACCTGCTCCAGGCCGGGCAGCGCCGAAGGCTGGTCCTCATCCACGCTCCCGCCGGCTTCGGGAAGAGCACCCTCGCCGCCCAGTGGCGCGAACACCTGATCATCGCCGGCATCCCGGTGGCCTGGCTGAGCATCGACCCAGACGACAACAACGCAGTCTGGTTCCTCGCTCACCTGATCGAGGCCATCCGCATGGTGCGTCCTGCCCTGGCGCACGAACTCGGACAAGTTCTCGAAGAACACGGGGACGACGCGGAACGGTATGTGCTCACCTCACTGATCAACGACATCCACGAGACGGGCGAACTACTCGTGGTGATCATCGACGACTGGCATCGCATCACCGACTCGACCACCCTCGAGACCATCGACTTCCTGCTCACCAACAGCTGCCACCACCTGCAGGTCGTGGTGACCAGCCGCAGCCGAACCGGGCTCCCATTGAGCCGATTGCGGGTCCGCGACGAACTGGTCGAAATCGATGCCGCCGCTCTGCGCTTCGACGACGAGGAGGCTCGCTCCTTCCTCGTCGATCTGGCCGGTCTCACTCTGGCCGCTGACGACATCACCCGGTTGCGCACCTTCACCGATGGATGGGTGGCTGCCCTGCAACTGGCGTCACTGTCACTGCGCGGCCGCGAAGACCCCACCGAGTTGATCGCGCACCTGTCCGGCCGGCACCACGCGATCGGCGAATACCTCGCCGAGAATGTCCTCAACACCCTCGAACCCGAGGTCCTCGACTTCCTCCTACGCACCTCGATCACCGAACGACTCTGCGGCCCCCTCGCTGGGCGGCTGGCCGACATCCCCCGCGGGCAGGCGATGCTCGAACACATCGAGGGCCGCGACCTATTCCTGCGCAGGCTCGACGACGACGGCCAATGGTTCCGTTATCACCACCTTTTCGCCGACTTCCTCCGGTGCCGTCTCGAACGTGACCACCCCGAGCTGGTGGTTGCCCTGCATGCCACAGCCGGGCAGTGGTTCGCCGAGCACGCCATGCTCAGTGAGGCGGTCGACCACGCCCTCGCCGCCGGCGATCCCGATACTGCAGCAGACCTCGTCGAGGCCCAGGGCATGCTGCTCATCGAACACTCCCAGATGGCCACACTGCTGGGACTGGCAGCCAAACTCACCCACGAACACGTGCGTGCCCGCCCACGACTGCAGATCGCGGTGGCCTGGGCCCACGTTCTGCTGCACCACCGGCCCCATCCGATCCAGGAAGCCCTCCGCAGCGCCGAGTCCACACTCGAACACATGCGCACCACCACCGAGGACGCCGACGATCTGCTCGCCGAGGTCTCCCTCGTCCGGGGAGTCAGTGAGTTGTTCGCCGACCACGTCGTCGGCCTGGACAAACGGATCGCCGAATGCCTCGCCCGCCCCGACACACTGCGCCCGTTCGTCGTCTCCGCGGCGGCCAACGTTGCCGCATTTCAAGCGATCTATACCTTCGATTTCACCGGCGCACGCCGCTGGCAGGAGTGGGCCACCCCGTACCACGAACGCACCACCGGTCCGTTCAGTGTGATGTACGGGGCATGTTTCACCGGCATCGCCGCCATGGAGCAACTCGACATCACCGCCGCTCATGATGCGTTTCGCGCCGCGCAACAACTCGCCCGGCAGATCGGCGGACATTCCTCGCATGCCGTGCGGTTGGCCGGGGCGATCCTCGCCGACCTGATGTACGAGCAGGGGCATATCGACGACGCCGAACAGCTTCTCGACGAGAGTTACAAACTCGGATCCGAAGGCGGGGTCGTGGACTTCATGCTCGCCACCTACGGCACCGGCGCCCGGATCAAGGCCGTGCAGGGTGACCGATCCGCAGCCGAGCAGCGTCTACGAGAGGGAGCCGAGGTCGCCGCCAACTTGTCCCTTCCACGGCTGGCGGCCCGGATCGAGAACGAGCGTATCCGCGCAGGTCTGATCACCAAACGCCGCACCAGTGAACGCCCACCGCTGACCGGTGCGGGCTCCGACGGCATCGCGACGATTACCGCCGAACTCGACACCGACTCGACCATCCGGCTTCTGCTCGTCGACCCCACTGCGGAGAACACCGATCAGGCCATCACGTTGGCCACCGAATTAGTCACCTGCGCCACACGATCGGCGCGACCGCGGGCCGAACTGCGGGCGCATCTACTTCGCGCCTGCGCATTGCAAGCCGCTGGCCGTACCGATGACGCCGTCAGCGAACTCGTGCCCGCCATCCTCACATGCACCAGGCACGGCCTCGTCCGCCCGCTGCTCGACGCAGGACCGGGAATCAGCGAGATCCTCACTGCCCTCGACAGCGCCTTGCACACACATCCCTGGCCGCCTGGCTGGTCAGATGCTGCCGACGCTTACCTCACCGGGCTGCTCCGCGGCACAGGACCCTGACACCAAGTGGGGCCGCCGATCTCACGCCCGGTCCGGCGGTGTCGCCTTCGTCCGCCCGATCACGCGACTGTCGCCGCGGAACTCGGCGATGACGTCGTCCCCGCGCCGGACAGTGACGTCGTAGATGCCGTTGCGCCCGTAGCGGGCCCGTTCCACGGCCTCGGCGACAAGGGTGTCGCCGAGGCGGGTGGCGGTCAGGAATCGGATGTCGGCGCGGGCGGCGACGGCGGGGGAGTCGTACCCGTTGCACGCCATCGCGAATGCGGTGTCGGCGAGGGTGAACACGAACCCGCCGTGAGTGATGCCGTGGCCGTTGACCATGGTCTCACCCACGACCATCGACGCGACCGCGTGACCGGGGCTGAGTTCGAGGATCTCGATGCCGAGCGCCTTCGACGCGACATCGGACTCGAACATCTTCCGCGCCACCCGGCACTGACCTGCCTCAACCTCGACTGGCATACGTCCTCTTCCCGTACTGGCGCGTTGAAATTCGGCCGGACCCCCTCTCGAAAGGGCGGGGATCCGGCCGAAGTCTTATGCGGTGACGACCGAACGCTCTTCCTGGGTATACATCGTCACTCCGCCGGTGGCGAAGTTCGCCACGTCCGCGGCAGCCGCCCCCATCTCCTCCGACGTCAGGGCGTTGTGCAGCGTTTCGGCATCCGGGAAGAACAGACTCGCGACACCGTAATACGGCGGCGTATCTCCCTCGAGCGCACTGCATTTGCCCCATGTAAATTCGGTGAGCCCGGGGATCTTGCGGGCCAGCGGCATGTGGGTGTCGCGGTAGTACGCATCGAAGGCGTCCGAGTCATCGGGATGGCCGTAACAAACGACAACTTTCAAGCTCATATCTCTTCCTTCTCATCGGCGCCGCCAGAGGCGACGGTCTATTCGGGGTCGCCCTTGGCGACGAGGGTGAGAACGTCGTACGTTGCGACGGGATCGCCGTCCTGGTTGACGACGACTGCATCCCAACGGACTTCACCGTAGTCGGCGTTGCTGCGTGGGGTGATGAGCTTCGCGGTGAGGGTGACGGTGAGGCTGTCGTCGGCCTTGACGGGGGTGAGGAACCGGAGGTTGTCGACGCCGAAGTTGGCGAGGACGGGACCGGGATTCGGTTCGACGAACAGGCCGGCGGCGAGGGAGACGACGAGGTATCCGTGGGCGACGATGCCGCCGAACAGTGGGTTGGCGGCCGCGGCCTCGGGGTCGGTGTGGGCGTAGAACGTGTCGCCGGTGAACTCGGCGAAGAGGTCGATGTCGGCGAGGGTGACCTGGCGGGGGCCGCCGACGATGGTGTCGCCGATCCGCAACTGTGCGAGGTTCTTCCGGAACGGGTGGATGCCGTCGTCGTTGCGCTGCGAACCGGTGACCCACTTGTTTCCGACCGCGGTGAGGATGTCGGGGGTGGCCTGGACCGCGGTGCGCTGCATGTGGTGCAGGATGCCGCGGATGCCGCCGAGTTCCTCGCCGCCGCCTGCGCGTCCGGGGCCGCCGTGCACGAGGACGGGCAGGGGTGAGCCGTGGCCGGTGGATTCCTTGGCGTCGTCGCGGTTGAGGACGAGGACGCGGCCGTGGAACGGGGCGAGGCCCAGCACGATGTCGCGGGCGAGTGCGGAATCGCGGGTGACGAGGGAGGCGACGAGGCTGCCCTTGCCGCGGGCGGCGAGTTCGATGACCTCGTCGGTGCTGTCGTATCCGATGACGGTGCTGACGGGGCCGAAGGCCTCGATGTCGTGGGGTTCGGTGGCGTCCTTGTCGTCGGAGCGCAGCAGGATCGGCGGCAGGAATGCGCCCGTCGCATTGTCGGCGCCGACGACGTCGAAGTTCTCCGGGTCGCCGACCACGATCTGCGCCGTCTTGGTCAGGCCGCGGAGCGATTTCAGGACCTCGTCGCGCTGTTCGAGGCTGGCGAGCGCACCCATCGTGACGCCTTCGGTGTCGGGGGCGCCGACCACGACGCGCGACAGCCGGGCCTCGGCAGCGGCGATGACGTCGTCCATCAACGCCGACGGCACGAAGGCGCGCCGGATGGCGGTGCACTTCTGGCCGGCCTTCACCGTCATCTCGGTGACGAGCTGCTTGACGTAGAGGTCGAATTCCTCGCTGCCCGGTTCGACGTCGGAGCCGAGGATCGACGCGTTGAGCGAATCGGCCTCGGCGTTGAAGTGGACGCCCTCACCGACGACGTTCGGATGCGCCCGCAGGGTGGCCGCGGTGTCGGCGGATCCGGTGAACGCCACGGAGTCCTGCCCACCGAGGTGGTCGAGCAGCCCGCGGGCGCTGCCCGACAGCAGCTGGACCGAACCCTCGGGCAGCAGCCCGGACTCGATGATGCGACGGAACACGAGTTCGGTGAGATAGGCCGACTGGCTCGCAGGCTTGACGATGGACGGGGCGCCGGCGATGAACGCGGGGGCGAGCTTCTCGAGGAAGCCCCACACCGGGAAGTTGAACGCGTTGATCTGGACGGCCACGCCGCGGCGCGAGGTGTAGACGTGCTGGCCGAGGAAGGTGCCCTTCTTGCCCAGCTGCTCGAAGGCGCCGTCGAGGTAGACGGTGTCGTTGGGGAGTTCCCGCCTGGCCTTGCTGGCGTAGCTGAGGAGGGTGCCGAAGCCGCCGTCGATGTCGACGCCGGAGTCGCGCTTGGTGGCGCCGGTCGAGGTGGAGAGGGCGTAGAACTCCTCCTTGCCCGCCATGAGGGTGAGGGCGAGCGCCTTGAGGACAGCGGCACGCTCGTGGAAGGTCAGTTTCGCGAGCGCCGCTCCGCCCACCTCGCGGGCGTAGGTCACCATCTCGCCGAGGTCGAGTCCGGTCGCGGAGATGCGCGCCACCTCGGAGCCGTCGACCGCGCTCAGCAGCGGGGTTCCTTCGTCCGGCGCGGTGTACCAGCGTCCGGCGGCGTAGCTTTCCAGTAACTTGCTCACGACAACTCCATTTCACCGTACGTTCGGTCGGTAATCAGAATTGTCGCAATTAGCGCCCGTTGTCAAGAGTCTGAAATTATGAGCCTTGAATTTGGTAACCGCCGTGCCGGCGACGTAAGCCCTCGAACGTGAATGCCACGACCGCATCCGCTAACTCGGTGGCCGACTCGCCGGTGCGGGGGCGGTACCACTCGATCAACGAATTGACCGTGCCGAATATCAGGCGACCTAGCAGGGCGGGATCGACGCCGGTCGCCAAATCGCCCTCCTCAGCTGCGGAAACAGCCAGATTGGTGACGAAGGAATCGAACTCACGGCGCCGGGTCAGGGCGCGGCGCTCTACCGCGGTGTTTCCTCGAACCCGAAGCAGCAACGTGACATACGGCAGCTCGTCGAGTAGGACGTGGACACTTCGATGCACGACGTATTCGAGACGGTCCATCGCGCGCCCGGTCCCCGTCCCAGGTTCTGCGAGCACCGCAAACAGGGCGTTCAGGGCCCGAGTCAAAGCGAGTTGGAGCAGTTCGGTCTTACCTGAAACATGATGATAGATAGAGGATTTCGAAATGCCCAGCCTGCTTGCGAGCGTCTCCATGCTGGCGCTGTCGAAACCCTTCTCGATGAAGACTTCGACCGCCACGGAAAGGAGGGAATCGAGGTCGTATCCGGGTCGGCCGGGCAGTCCCGAAGGGCGTCTCGCGGGCAATGCGGTCATGGGTTCATCCTGCAGCACGGTTCGGCAAATGTGTCGGTCGCTCCATTTGTTCGCTCCAGTCCAAGTAATTGTTCGCAATTCTCCTTGTCTACCGACCGAAGATTCGGTTATTAATAGATGTACGACACCCACCGTGAAGGAGTAAGCGTGGCCGAAGTGTTTCTGGTGGACGGAGCCCGTACCCCGCAGGGTCGATACGGCGGAGCGCTCGCAGGAGTGCGCCCCGACGACCTTGCCGGTCTGGTCGTGGCCGAGGCCGCCCGCCGGGCCGGAATCCCGGGCGACGCCGTCGACGAGGTGATCCTCGGTGCCGCCAACCAGGCCGGCGAGGACAACCGGGACGTCGCCCGCATGGCCGTGCTGCTCGCGGGCCTGCCCGACAGCGTTCCCGGCTACACGGTGAACCGCCTGTGCGCGAGCGGTCTGACCGCCGTCGCGTCCGCCGCGCACACCATCCGCAGCGGCGAGGCCGACATCGTGATCGCCGGCGGCGTCGAATCGATGACCCGCGCACCCTGGGTGATGGCCAAGCCCGGCACCCCGTGGGCACGCCCGGGAGAGGTGGCCGACACCTCGCTCGGCTGGCGCTTCACGAACCCGCGGTTCACCGCCGCCGACCGCGACGTTCCGGCCGGGGCAGGACCGGACGTCCGCAAGGTGACGCTGTCGATGGGCGAGACGGCCGAGGAGGTCGCCGCGCTCGAGGGCATCACCCGCGCCGAGAGCGACGCCTTCGCGCTCCGCAGCCAGGAGCGGGCGATCGCGGCGGTCGACGCCGGCCGGTTCGAGCGCGAGATCGTGCCCGTGCCGGTGCGCGACGGTGAACTGACCGCCGACGAAACCCCCAGGCGGGGAACCACGCTGGAGAAGCTGGGTTCGCTGAAACCGGTGTTCCGCACCGGCGGCATCGTGACCGCCGGCTCGTCGTCGTCCCTCTCGGACGGCGCCGCGGCCCTGGTCGTCGCGAGCGAGGCGGCGGTGGAGAAGTACGGCCTGACCGTCCGCGGCCGCATCGTCACCAGCGCCAGCGCGGGCATCGCCCCCAACGTCATGGGTCTGGGCCCGGTCCCGGCCACCCGCAAGGCCCTCGCCCGCGCCAACTGGTCGATCTCCGACCTCGGCGCCGCCGAACTCAACGAGGCCTTCGCGGCGCAGTCGCTCGGGGTGATCCGGCAGTTGAAGCTCGACGAGTCGATCGTCAACGCGGACGGCGGCGCCATCGCGCTCGGCCACCCGCTGGGCTGCTCGGGTGCGCGGATCCTGCTGACGCTGCTCGGCCGGATGGAACGCGAAGGCGCCCGCCGCGGACTGGCCACGCTGTGCGTGGGCGTCGGCCAGGGCGTCGCGATGTTGATCGAGGCGCCGTGAACACACTGAAGATCGAGGACCGCGACGACCGCATGGTGGTCACGCTGCATCGTCCCGCACAGCGCAACGCGATCAACGCGGAGATGATCGGCGAACTGCACCAGGTGTGCGCGTCGCTGGAGGCCACGCCGAAGCCGATGTTGCTGACCGGCGAGGGCGATCACTTCGCCGGCGGCGCAGACATCGCCGAACTGCGTGAGCGCGGCCGCGACGAGGCGTTCGCCGGCATCAACCGCAACTTGTTCGACCGCATCGCGAAGCTGCCGATGCCCACCGTCGCCGCGGTGAGCGGGTACGCGCTCGGCGGCGGCGCCGAACTGTCCTACGCCTGTGACATCCGCATCGCCACCGAGACCGCGGTCTTCGGGAACCCGGAGCCGGGGCTGGGCATCATGGCCGCGGCCGGGGCCAGTTACCGGTTGCCCGAATTGGTCGGCACGTCCGTCGCCAAGCAGGTTCTGCTCGGCGGCCGGAACCTCGACGCGCAGGACGCGCTGCGCAGCGGACTCGTGATGAGTGTCGTCGCACCCGGCGAGCACATCGATGCAGCGCACAAGGTCATCGACCGCATCACGCGCTCGGCGCCGCTGGCGCTCAAGCTCACGAAGATGATCGTCGACGCGCCGGGCTCGCACCCGTTCGCCGACGACATCGCGCAGGCGGTGCTGTTCGAGAGCCGCGACAAACACGACCGCATGACTGCGTTTCTGGAGAAGAAGAAATGACGAGCACAGCACCGAAGAACGTCGGAGTGGTCGGCGGCGGCCGGATGGGCGCGGGTATCGCGCAGGTCTTCGCCACCCTCGGCTCCACCGTCACCATCGCCGAGAGCGGCGACCGGCAGGCGGCCCTGAAGCGGGTGTCCGACGGACTCGACCGCGCGCACGAACGCGGCAAGCTCGGCGACGTCGATCCCGCGACGATCCTCGGACGGGTCTCCACGGTGGCCGCCCCCGATGCGCTCCCGCCGGCCCTGGATCTGGTGGTCGAGGCGGTGCCCGAACTGGTCGACCTCAAGCTATCCGTGCTCTCGCTCGTCGAGAAGACGGTGTCGCCCACGACGGTAATCGCCAGCAACACCAGTTCGATCTCGATCGCCGAACTCGGCAGTGCCCTCGGCGACCCGGCCCGGCTGATCGGCATGCACTTCTTCAATCCGGTTCCGGCGTCGACGCTCGTCGAGATCGTCCGCGCCCCGGCCACCGATGCCGGCGTCGTCGAGAAGGTCCGGGAGTGGGTCGCCCAGCTCGGCAAGACCGAGGTGCTGGTCAACGATTCTCCCGGCTTCGCGACCAGCCGTCTCGGCGTGTGCCTCGGGCTCGAGGCGATCCGGATGCTCGAGGAAGGCGTCGCCGACGCCGAGTCCATCGACCGGGCCATGGAACTCGGCTATCGCCACCCGATGGGACCGCTGCGGTCCACCGATCTGGTCGGACTGGACGTCCGGCTCGCGATCGCCGAGCACCTGGCGAAGACGCTCGGCGACCGGTTCGCGCCGCCCGCGCTGCTGCGCGAGAAGGTCGCCAAGGGCGAACTCGGCCGCAAGACCGGCCAGGGGTTCTTCACCTGGTCCTGACGGGCCACCCACACCACAACCAACAGGAGGCGCCCATGAGCACCACCGACACCGCAACAACCAACGTCCCGGTGGTGGCATCGGCCGTCGACGCAGGCCTGGCCACCATCACACTCCAACGACCCGCAGCATCCAACGCTCTCGACAGGGCAACCAAAATACAACTATTGACTGCGCTGCAGGCAGTGGCCGCCGACGACTCGGTGCGGGCTGTGCTCCTTGTTGCCGACGGCAAGAATTTCTGTGTGGGGCAGGACCTGGCCGAGCACGTCGCCGGCCTCGAGGCTGACCCGGCACATGCGATGGACACCGTCGGTGAGCACTACAACCCCCTGTTGACAGTCCTCTCTCGTATCCAGGTTCCTGTCGTCGTGGCCATCAATGGAGCGTGCGTCGGTGCCGGACTCGGTATCGCCCTCGCAGGTGATATTCGCGTCGCCGGCGAGGGCGCAAAGTTCGCCACCGCCTTCACCGGGATCGCGCTGGCGAGCGACTCCGGCCTCAGCCACACCCTGGTCGCGGCCCTGGGCCCCAGCCGGGCCACCGGGCTCATGCTCCTCGGTGACCGATTCACCGCAACACAGGCGCTGGACTGGGGCCTGGTGCACCGCGTGGTGCCCGACGCCGAACTTCGGGACGCCGCGACCGCGCTGGCCCGTCAACTCGCTGACGGGCCTACCGGTGCTTATGCGCTGGTGAAGGCGCTGGTCTCGGCATCCGCACCTGGGTTGGCCGAGACTCTCGAACGCGAACGGGAGGCGCAGGAGTGCCTCGGGAAATCGAGGGACCACCGTGCCGCTGTCGACGCCTTCCTGAACAAACAGACCCCCACCTTCGAGGGACGCTGACCCCCGCCTCAGCACGTGCACCACCCCGGGAGCACCCCCGGGCCGGGGCATACCGCCCCCACGGGTGGCACTACCTGCAAGCCCAGCTCGAACCGCCAACCACTCGGCTACGGAGGCTAGGACATATGACGACGTCACACGCACCAGAAGAGCTCGAGCACCTGTTCGATGACACCATCACCGCTGACCAGAGGGTCGAGCCGCGGGACTGGATGCCCGACGGCTACCGCAAGACGCTGATCCGGCAGATCGCGCAGCACGCGCATTCGGAGATCATCGGCATGCAGCCGGAAGGGAACTGGCTCACCCGCGCGCCGTCGCTGCGCCGCAAGGCGATCCTCATGGCGAAGGTTCAGGACGAGGCCGGGCACGGCCTGTACCTGTACTCGGCCGCCGAGACGCTCGGAGCCGATCGCGCCGACCTCACCGAGAAGCTGATCGAAGGCAAGCAGAAGTACTCCTCGATCTTCAACTACCCGACGCTGACCTACGCCGACGTCGGCGTGATCGGCTGGCTCGTCGACGGCGCCGCGATCTGCAACCAGGTTCCGTTGTGCCGCAGCTCCTTCGGGCCGTACGCGCGGGCGATGATCCGAGTGTGCAAGGAGGAGTCGTTCCACCAGCGGCAGGGCTTCGAACTGCTGATGACGATGATGCGCGGCACCGACGCCCAGCGCGAGATGGTGCAGGAGTCGGTGAACCGCTGGTGGTGGCCGGCGCTGATGATGTTCGGACCGCCGGACGATCAATCGCCCAACTCCGAGCAGTCCATGAAGTGGCGCATCAAGCGGCACACCAACGACGAACTCCGTCAGCGGTTCGTCGACATGTCCATCCCGCAGGCCGAGGTGCTCGGCGTGACGTTCCCGGATCCGGACCTGAAGTGGAACGCCGAGCGCGGCGCTCACGACTTCGGTGAGCCCGACTGGAGCGAGTTCATGCAGGTGATCAAGGGCAACGGCGCATCGAGCGTCGAGCGCGTCGCCAACCGGCGGGCAGCACACGAGAACGGGGCGTGGGTGCGGGAGGCCGCGACGGCCTTCGCCCGCCGCGAGAGCAGCAAGGAGAACGCACGATGAGCACGGACGACAACGCAGTGCGCGCGGACTGGCCCCTGTACGAGGTGTTCTTGCGCGGCAAGCGCGGACTCAACCACGTTCACGTCGGATCCCTGCACGCCGCCGACGACGAGATGGCCGTCCGGCACGCCCGGGACGTCTACACCCGCCGCAACGAGGGCGTGAGCATCTGGGTGGTGCGGTCCAGTTCGATCGTGGCCTCCAGCCCGTCGGAGAAGGATCCCTACTTCGCGCCCAGCGGCGACAAGGTGTACCGGCACCCCACGTTCTACGAGATCCCCGACAACGTTCCCCACATGTGACGCCCGACATCTTGTCCCGGCAATCACGGCTCTCGGCGGATCCAGCGTCCACCGCACCAGTCGACACATGCTCACTGACCCCAAGGATGAATCGATGATCGACCACGACAATGCTTACGAAGGCCTCGTCGACGAAGACAGCCACGGGCAGTGGGCGTTCGGCACCAGCTTCGACGACCCCCTCGCGGGTGTCGACACCACGGTTCCGGGTGACGTCGACCTCTCCGCGCTGGCCGGGTACTGCCTGATGCTCGGTGACGATGCACTGATCAGCTCGCAGCGTCTCGCCGAGTGGAGCACGCGCGCACCGGAACTCGAGGAGGAGGTGGCGCTCGCGAACGTCGGGCTCGACCTGCTCGGTCAGGCGCGACTGCTGCTCGCCCGTGCGGCCGCGGCGGACGCGTCGGTGGTGCCGTATATCTCGGAGACGAGCCCGATTCCCGCCGAGGACGCGCTCGCGTTCTTCCGGGACGAGAATCGGTTCCGCAACACCCGGCTGGCCGAACTCGACAACGGCGACTTCGCTCAGTCGATCACGCGACTGCTGGTGTTCTCGACGTGGCGTCTCGCGCTGTTCGATCGTCTCCGCACGTCCCGGGACCCGGTCCTCGCGGCGGTCGCGGTGAAGGGCGTCAAGGAACTCACCTACCACCGCGACTACGCGGCCCGCTGGGTTGTGACGCTCGGCTGCGGCACGGAGGAGTCGAAGTCGCGGATGGTCGACGCCCTCGCCCGGGTGTGGCCGTACGTCGAGGAACTGTTCGCCCCGACCACCGAGGAGCTCGCGCTCGCACAGGTGGGTGTGGGGGTCGACCCGCGGGACGTGCGCGAGGAGTTCGATTCCGTGCTCGAGCAGGTGCTGCATGCCGCCGAGCTCACCGCACCGACCGGCCGGACCGTCGGCACCGTCGGCGGCCGGGCAGGCCGGCAGGGGCTGCACACCGAGACGCTCGGACTGCTGCTCGCCGAGATGCAGAGCGTGGCCCGCGCACATCCCGAAGGGGTGTGGTGACATGACCACGGCAGTGCGCAGCGACGCCCGCCGCCTCGCCGAATCGGTCCTCGACCCCGAGATGCCGATGCTCACGCTCGCCGATCTCGGTGTCCTGCGCGACGTCGAGGAACTCGCCGACGGCTCGGTGGTCGTGACCATCACCCCCACCTATTCCGGTTGCCCCGCCATGGCCACCATGCGGGACGACATCGAGCACACCCTGCAGGACGCGGGGTTCGGCAGCGTCGAGGTCCGGACCGTCCTGTCGCCGCCGTGGAGCACGGACTGGATCAGCGAGAACGGCAGGCGCAAGCTCCGCGAGAACGGCTACTCGACACCCGGTCCCGCGCCGCGACGCACCTCGGGTCCGGTGCCGTTGACGCTCATCGTCAAGCCGCGAGCCGTGGCATGCCCCAAGTGTCACTCGGCGAACACCCGGCTCGACTCGGAATTCGGGGCGACGCTGTGCAAGGCGCTCTACCGGTGCCTCGACTGCCTCGAACCCTTCGATCACGTGAAGGAAATCTGACCATGACCACAGCGATCTCCCCGAAACCCGGTGCGGCGTTGCGCAACAGGGCATTCCACACCCTGACCGTCGCCGACGTCGAATCCCTGTGCGACGACGCGGTCGCGGTCACGTTCGACGTTCCGGCCGAGCTCGCCGACGAGTTCGCGTTCGGTCCCGGACAGTCGCTCACGCTGCGGCGGACGATCGACGGCGTCGAACACCGGCGCTCGTACTCGATCTGCGCGCCTGCCGGTTCCGCGCCGCGGGTCGGTGTGCGCGAGGTGTCCGACGGTCTGTTCTCGACGTGGCTCGTGCGCGACGTCCGCCCCGGCGACCGGATCGAGGTGCAGGGCCCGAGCGGAACGTTCGTCGCCGACCCGGCGGCCGGCGGTCGCCACGTGCTGATCGCCGCCGGCTCGGGCATCACGCCGATGCTGTCGATCGCTGCATCGATGCTCGCGAATCCCGAGGCCGAAGTCGTTCTCCTGTACGGCAACCGGCGCACCCGCTCGGTGATGTTCGCCGAGGAGATCGCCGACCTCAAGGACACGTACGGGTCGCGTTTCGACGTGGTGCACGTGCTGTCCCGCGAACCCCGCGAGGTCGAGCTGTTCACCGGGCGACTCGACGCCGACCGGTTGCGTGCCCTCTTCACGTCCATCGTGCCGCTCGCCGACATCGACCACTTCTGGCTCTGCGGCCCGTTCGGGATGGTCACCGACGCCGAGACGGTTCTCGGTGAGCTGCAGATCGACAAGAGCCGCGTGCACCACGAACTGTTCTTCGTCGACGACGTCCCCCGCCGATGGAAACCCACCGCGAACCCGGTGTCACCGGGCCGAGCAGCGAGGTGACCCTCGTCCTGGACGGTCGCTCGACCACCGCGACGTTGCCGCGGGACGAGTCGATCCTCGATGCCGCCGAGAAGTACCGCTCGGACCTTCCGTTCGCCTGCAAGGGCGGCGTCTGCGGAACGTGCCGCGCCAAGATCACGTGCGGTGACGTGGACATGCGCCGCAACTACGCGCTCGAGGACTACGAGGTCGACTCCGGCTTCGTGCTCACGTGCCAGACCTTCCCGGTCAGCGACGACGTGACCGTCGATTTCGACGCCTGACCATACCCAGCCCGCACACCCCGGAGACTAGAATGACCAGTATCGCCACCCCCTCGCAGGACATCGAGTTCGCCACGCGCGACCGGATCTCATCGCTGCAACTCGAACGCCTGCAGTGGTCACTTCTCCACGCGTACACCAACGTTCCGCATTATCGGAAGGCGTTCGACGACGCCGGTGTGCACCCGAGCGACCTGAAGGACCTGTCGGATCTGGCGAAGTTCCCGTTCACGGCGAAGGCTGACCTGCGGGCGAACTACCCGTTCGGGATGTTCGCGGTGCCGCAGGAGAAGGTCTCGCGCATCCACGCGTCGTCCGGGACCACCGGGCGACCGACGGTCGTCGGGTACACCACCGGCGACCTGAACAACTGGGCCGACCTGGTCGCGCGGAGCCTGCGGGCGGGTGGGGTGAAGCCGACGGACAAGGTGCACGTCGCGTACGGGTACGGCCTGTTCACCGGTGGTCTCGGCGCGCACTACGGTGCCGAGCGGCTGGGCTGCACGGTGATCCCGATGTCCGGTGGCATGACGGACCGCCAGATCCAGCTGATCGAGGACTTCGAACCCGACGCGATCATGGTGACGCCGTCGTACATGCTCACGATCGTCGACGCGATGATCAAGAAGGGCATCGACCCGTCGAAGACGTCGCTGCGGACCGGTGTGTTCGGGGCGGAGCCGTGGACCGAGGAGATGCGCACCGAACTCGAGAAGCAGCTGAACATGGACGCCGTCGACATCTACGGCCTGTCCGAGGTGATGGGCCCGGGTGTCGCGATGGAATGCGTCGAGACGAAGGACGGCCTGCACATCTGGGAGGACCACTTCTACCCGGAGATCATCGACCCGGTCACCGGGGAGGTGCTGCCCGACGGTGAGGAGGGCGAGCTCGTCTTCACGTCGCTGACCAAGGAAGCGATGCCGATCATCCGGTACCGCACCCGCGACCTCACCCGGCTGCTGCCGGGGACGGCGCGGTCGGTGCGGCGGATGCAGAAGGTCACCGGGCGCACCGACGACATGATCATCCTGCGCGGGGTGAACCTCTTCCCCACCCAGATCGAGGAACTGATCCTCGCCGTGCCGGCGCTGGCCCCCCAGTTCCAGTGCATCCTCGACCGCCCGGGCCGCATGGACGAGCTGACCGTGCGGGTCGAAGCACGCCCTGACGCCGCCACGGACGATCACACCGGCGCCGCAACAGAACTGCAAAAACTGATCAAAAACCGCATCGGCGTCAGCGTGAAGGTCGACGTCACCGACCCCGGCGACCTCGAACGCTCCATCGGCAAAGCCCGACGCCTGATCGACAACCGAACTGCTCTGTGAGATGATCCCCGTGCTTCTGGCCGACAACGCCGAGGCGGCGTGTAAACATACGCCGTTCGAACCATGGCAACACGCCGTCTCGGAAGCCTTCGTCCCACTCGAAGTCAGAAGCATCGCCGCCGCCGACACCCCACCATTTCGCGGTTCTCTGCACACCACCTCGCTGGGCAAACTTCAGTTCAGCGAGGTGGCCGGACGACAAGTCCACGTCCAACGCACACCGCGGACGATCAAACGGTCCGACCCTGGCATGATCAAAGTCGGACTCCAACGTGCAGGCACCGGGATACTCACCCAACACGATCGCGAAACTATCCTCACTCCAGGAGATTTCGCGATCTACGACACGAGTACGCCCTACGACCTGCACTTCACCGGCGACTTCAACATGTTGGTGCTGATGTTTCCCCGAAATTTGTTCCGTTTCGGAACCACCGAGTTGCAGACCATGGCAGCACGCCGGATCCGTGGCTCCACCGGTGTGGGGACACTTGTTTCCCCCTTTCTGCGAAACCTCCACGGGACTGCGATGACCCAATCCGTCACCTCGTCTCGAGACCTCGAAGACGGTGTCATCAATCTGCTCGAATCCGCCCTTCATACAGAAACATCTACCCCCACCACCGCGGTGACCGAGGCGACCCTGCTCACACAGGCGAAAGGGTTCATTGAAACCCACCTCGGCGACATCGCGCTGGGCACCACCATGGTGGCAACCCACCACCACGTCTCCACCCGACACCTCCAGAAGACTTTCGAAGAAGACGGCGCCACGGTCGCCGGATGGATCCGCTACCGACGCCTCGAAAAATGTCGTCGCGACCTGGCCGATCCGGCGCTGCGATCCGAGAATATCGGTACCATCTGCGCCCGCTTCGGACTTGTCAACTCCTCGCACTTCTCCAAACTGTTCAAGGAAACCTACGGGATATCGCCACGCGCATTCCGCGAGGAAAGCTACCCCCGCTGACCGAGGAACGAACACCCCGACCCGTACCAGGGGCATGCCAAACACCGACCCCTACAAATTGAACAGAAAGACCCATTTCTGGTGAAAACGGCAACCACAACAGGGGCATCAGCCGACGCAACGGTGACCGCGCGAGCACCTCGTGAGACCCGACAGGTCGGGACCGCTCCGAGCGCTGAGATCACCCGGATGGCCATCCTTCACCAGCGGCGTCCGGGTTCGAACAACACGGCTTCTGCGCGGCCGGCCTCGGCCACCTCGTTCACAACACGGGACTCTCCGAAGGGTCTCGGCGAAGGGCACGGCCGCGTCACCGGTAGGCGTCCCGTGGAGTGGTGGGGTTTGGGGCTGAGCGGCGCGGCTCCGACGTAGAGAGGGCCATCGGCGGGATCTTCGGTGTGTACGGCCAAGCACGCATCGAAGAAAGAGGTCCACCGATGGCCCTGTCCCAGTCTGCCCTGTCCGAGCTACTCGACGCATTCCGTACCGGAGATGGAGTGAATCTGATCCGTGAATCGGTCCGGATGGTTATGCAAGAACTGATCGAAACCGAAGCGACCGAACAGATCGGCGCCGGCCGCTATGAACGCACCGAGGCCCGCACGACCGAACGCAACGGAGCCCGGTCCCGGCTGGTGGCCACCCAAGCCGGCGACGTCCAATTGCGGATCCCGAAACTGCGCAAGGGCTCGTTCTACCCCTCGATCCTCGAACCCCGCCGACGGATCGACCAGGCACTGTACGCGGTGGTGATGGAGGCCTACGTACACGGAGTTTCCACCCGCAGCGTGGACGACCTCGTAGCGGCTCTGGGAATCGATTCGGGAATTTCCAAGTCCGAGGTGTCGCGGATCTGCGCTGGCCTCGACGAGGTCGTCGGCGCATTTCGCACCCGCTCGCTCGACCACACCGCGTTTCCTTACGTCTACCTCGACGCGACCTACCTGCACGTACGCAACTCCTCTTCGCAGGTGACATCGATGGCGGTCGTGGTCGCCACGGGGATCACCGCCGAGGGTGCGCGTGAGGTCCTCGGCCTCGATGTCGGGGACAGTGAGGACGAGGTGTTCTGGCGCGGCTTCCTCGCTTCGCTGAAGAAACGCGGCCTGTCCGGTGTCCGACTGGTCATCAGCGATCAGCATGCCGGCCTGGTCGCGGCCTTGCGGCGCTCGTTCCAGGGCTCGGGGCACCAGCGGTGTCGAGTGCATTTCGCGCGAAACCTGTTGGCGCACGTCCCCAAGTCGCACTCCGACATGGTCGCCGCCGTGTTTCGCACGATCTTCGCCCAGCCCGATCCCGCCACCGCGGCCTCCACGTGGGACGAGGTCCGCGATCAGTTGGCCGGCCGGTTCCCCAAGATCGGTCCCTTGATGGACCAGGCGAAGGCGGAGGTCTTGGCGTTCAGCACGTTTCCGCGGGCACATTGGTCGAAGATCTGGTCGACCAATCCGTTGGAGCGGGTAAACAAGGAGATCAAGCGCAGAGCCCGTGTCGTGGGCATCTTCCCGAACGAGGCGGCCGTGATCCGACTCGTCGGTGCGGTCCTGGCCGACATGCACGATGAGTGGCAGTCCGGCGAGCGCCGCTACCTCTCCGAGGGGTCGATGGCGTTGCTGGATCCCAGCGGCGATACTGGGACCATCGCCGCGATCAACCGTGGCGAGTAGGCACCGAGGATTCGACCTCAAAGCCCACCACCCCACGGGGCTCTATCCGTCACCGGGATACAACTCGACGTCGCGGCCGCCGGCAAAGGATTCCAACGGCGCACACGGCGCATGGAGATCCGCAGCGACTCCGGCTCGGTGGCCTGGCGCACCATCCCCGAGATCCCGGCCACCAGCCACGCCCCACTGCGAGCTGCACTGTGATGAACACCGACAGCTGGACCGAACGATGGCCCGAACACCCGGTCATCAGGACATTCGACCGGGACTGTCGGGATAACGGTTGAACTGGATCTGGCCGACACGCCGAGTTCTCTTGGCGAGAAGGCAAGACGATGACCGAAACACTTGATCACATGGATCAGTCGAAGATTGACCACCAGAAGCTGGCCCAACAACTGTTGGCCCAGGCCAAAGCCGAGGGCGTCGAGCTGGTCGGACCGAACGGACTGGTTCTGACTGACTTTCCGTGACGGTGACGGTCCGCGTGTCGCTCCGCGGCGACGTCGAACGCGCCCGAGATGATCTTGCTGGTGCGCTCAGAACTACTGTGACCGGCTTGTCCTGCTTCCCACCTGACCCGAGTCGCGATCGACTCCATCGACGAAACAGCCGGCGGGATCCGAAACCAAGCGTCTCTGCTGGCACAATTGCTTCGTGCCCGGACTGTGAAGGCTTGTCGCGGCGGATTCACAGTCGGTACGACCGCACTCTCGCCGTCACGTCAGTCGGCTCTCATGCCCGTCCGTCGAGTACAGTCGACGGACTTTCGCCGAGCGGATTGATGTATTGAGCAGGTACTATTCCCGACACCGACCCACTGTGCCCAGTAGATCCTCGAACGGATCGAACTCGCGTGGGCCGCGCGAGCCGGTGCGCGGCTAGCGCTGTCGCTAGGAGTGCTCTCAACCGCTCCACGTTGCTGCGGCGCCGTTACACACATTTGAATGCAGTGACCGACACCAAGGACGAATATCTGAAACTGTTGTGATCCGGCAAACTCGTTAACTCAGCACTGACGCACACCACCGAACGCGTCGACCTCTACCCGGCCACCGCCGTCGTCACGGCACGATGAAGGGCGCGATCGGGATGCACTGCACCGCGAAGACCCTGCACAGCGAGGTCCTCGCCGTGTGGGTCGCCGACGATGACAGAGACGCTCGCTGCGTTCCAACCGACGCCCGTACCAACATAGCCATCTGTTGCGACGGAGAGTCTTGTTCACCTCGACACGCTCCTCTCTTTTCCGACGCGAACAAGACCGGCTTCTACTTCTCGATCGAGGTGAGGTGGGAAAGGGACAGCCATAATCGCGCGGGCTGGGCCACCGCCAATACCGTCCAACTCTGCAGACTTCCGTCCGTGCCGGTTGCGCTTGGCGCCGATCCTGGCGTCGACGCTGGCTGGAGTTTGTGTTGTGGTAGTGGTGGTTTCGACACTGATCCGTCCGGTCCGATCCCTTGGCTAGCCCGCAGTTCGTGTCATTCGTTCAGTCCGGTATAGCCAGCAGGATGCGGGCGCGGGTGCCGCGGTCGACGAGGTCGTGGGCGCGCGCGGCCTGATCAAGGGGGAGGGGCTCGTCGATCGCGATCGACAGGGCACCGCCCCCCGCTGCAGCGGTCAGGTCGGTGGCGGCCTGTTCTTTAGCCTCGGCCGGGAAATCGTCACTACCCAGCAAGCGAATGGTGATGTTGTCGAACAGCATCGGCCAGAACGGGAAGCTGGGTCGGTCCTCGCTGGTGCCATAGGCGGTGATCACGGTGTTGTTCTTCGCTACCGCGGCGTCGAGGTCGACGTTGTCGGAGAACGCGACCTCGACAATGCGATCGACCCCGCCCTGCGCACGATTGCGGATCTCGCGTGCGGGGTCGGGGCCATCCAGTGCGACGACCTGCTCGATTCCGCGGCGGTGGGCGGCCTGGGAATCGGCGCGTGTGCGCACGGTCCCGATGACGGTCGCTCCGCCCCAGGCGGCGAGTTGCGCCGCAAGGCTTCCGACGCCGCCGAGCACGCCGTGCACCAGGACTGTGCTGCCGCGGACCGGGCCGTCACCGAACACCGCGCGGTGGGCGGTGATGCCGGGGATACCCAGGCAGGCACCGACATCGTCACCGACGGTCTCGGGAAGGGCCACGGCCTGGCCGGCAGGGACAACCGTGAACTGGGCCGCTGTGCCGAACGCGCGGTAGGACTGCGCACCGAACACCCAGACCCGTTCGCCGATGCGGGCGGAATCGACACCCGCACCCACCTTGTCAACCACGCCGGCGCCGTCGCTGTGCGGGATGACCCGCGGGAAGGGCATCGACGACCCCAGCCAGCCTCGACGCTTCTTGGTGTCACCGGGATTGATCCCGGAACGAGTCACCCGCACCCGGACCTCACCGGCGCCGGGTTCGGGTGTCGGCAGGTTCGCGAATTGCAGCACCTGCTCGGCCGGGCCTTGCAGGTCGTACCAGACTGCCAGCACAGGGGGGCCTTTCTCTCGCCCGCCACAGGAGTGACGCGCACGCGATGATGTTGCGGCGGACGTTCTACTTGGGATCGATTTCCGGTTCGGCAAGGATTTCGTGCAGCCAGGCTCGCTCGGCGGTACTGGTCGCCCGGGCGACGCGGAGCATCCCGCGGCGGTAGGGGTCACCGACCTCCTCGGCGCGCAGTGGCCGGTCGCCGTCGTAGAAGAAGCTGGCCGGTTCCTCGAGGAACGCGAGGCGTCGCCGCAGCACCGCCGCCCGAGCGGCGGGGTCGGGCAACCGGGACAGGAAAGCCAGGATGGTCATGAACTTGGTGTTGTCGGTGATCTCGTGCTCGTTCGGTTGCCGCAAGCGTCGCAGCAGTTCGCTACGGCCGTCGTCGGTCAGGTGTAGCACCTGCCGTGGGGCCGCCGCGGAGCCCGGTTCGACCCGCTGTTCGAGAAGCCCTTGCCGCACCAGGCGTTTGATCGCCGGGTACAGGCTCCCGTCGCTGACCGGGCGGGTGTAACCGGACAACTGGGTGACGCGGCGGCGCAGCTCGTAACCGTGCAACGGACCGTCGGTGAGGAAACCCAGGATTGCCAACTCCAGCATGTCGCAACCGTACACCTCGAAACGCGATACCTCGATACGAGGTATCGTTTGTCCTGCGCTGTCTCGGCGCCTGACTCTTCGACACCCCGGAGTGCACATCCTCATGACGATCAATCCCGCTGCCCCCGACCCTCAGGGGCCGCCCACCGCAGGCAACGCGGCCACCGACCATCAACTCCCGCGGGCCTCGATCGTGGTCGCGGCCCTCTCGACCGTCGTCGAGTGGTACGACTTCACCCTCTTTTTGTTCATGGCCACGGTGCTCTCCCGGGTGTTCTTCGGCGACGGACCGGAATCGATCCTCACCACCCTCGCCGTCTTCGCGATCGCCTATGTGATGCGACCGGTTGGGGCGCTCGTGTTCGGATACTTCGGTGACAGACTCGGCCGACGCCCTGTCCTGCTCGCATCGATGACCGTGATGACCGCCGCGATGCTCGCGACCGCGCTGCTACCCACCCAGGCGCAGATCGGGCCCACCGCCGGGGTCCTGCTGCTGTTGTTGCGGTGCGTCATGGGGTTCTCCGTGGGCGGGGAGTACACCGGCGTGATGACCTACCTCGTCGAGGGTGCGGTTCCGGGCCGTCGGGGGTTGGTGGCGTCACTTGCCGCCGCGGCGAGCGAGATCGGCGGTCTGCTCGCCGCCGGGATTTCCGCACTGACCGTGTTCTTCGTCAGTGGTGACGCGCTGGAGGAGTGGGGCTGGCGCATCCCGTTCCTGGTCGGAGCCATGCTTGCGGCCGGCACCGTGGCCGCTCGGTCGGTCATGCAGGAGTCCCCGGCTTTCGAGCAGCTGCAGAAATCCGGGTCGGCGCCTTCGCGCCCGCTCAGTTCCATTCTGCGATCTCATCGGCCCGCGCTGTATCGAACGTTCGCGATCTCCGCGTTGGCCTCGGTGACCTATTACGTCGGCATCACGTACGTGCCCGTCTTTCTGTCCACCGTGAGCGGCTATGACGAACGGTGGTCACTCGGGCTGACGACGATCGCGTCGGTGGCCGTCGTCGTGGTCACCCCGATCGCCGGAGCACTGGCCGACCGCTTTGGGCGGCGACCGACACTGATCGTCCTCGGCGCACTCGCGGTTGCGTTGCCGCTGAGCATGTTCGGATTCATGGCCCACGGCTCGCTCGCTCTCGCGCTGACCGGCGCGGTGACCCTGGCCTGCATCGCCGGCGGCCTGAGCGCCGTCGGGGCCTCCGCCACTCCCGAACAACTCCCGGTCGCCGGCCGGTTGTCCGGTCTGGCCGTCGGCACCGTCGCAACCACCATCTTCGGTGGCCTCACCCCGTACGGCGCCCAAACCCTGGTCCAGGACAGCGGTTCGGCGATCCTCCCTGGAGCCATGGTCACCGCCGTCGCCCTCCTGGCTCTCCCCGTCCTGTGGCATATGCCCGAGACCGCGCCCAGAGCGCCCGCGAATGCCAGCGATCGCACATCGACTGACCGCGTCGGCGGTGACAACGCCCCCCGAACTACACCTACTGCAATCGACCCCACCCACACCCACATCCATCAGCGTCCAACGGCTGGGAATAACGGTGCGCCATGCGCACATCGCACAGATCGGTAGGGCGGCCCGGAAAATCCGGGGGTGCTGATGGTTTTGTCGTTGGTCAGTGAATGCGGATGAGCTTCTTGTTGGCGAATTCGTCAAGACCGAAGCGCCCGAGTTCGCGGCCGAATCCCGAGTTCTTGACGCCGCCGAATGGCATCTCGGGAGAACTGCGGATGAGCATGTTAAGTCCGACCATTCCGACGTCGAGACGGTCGGCGGTGTCCACTGCCTCATTTTGGTCGGTGGTAAAGACGGCACTCCCAAGACCGAAGGGGGAGTTGTTCGCTAGGACGATTGCGGCGTCGGTGTTCTCGACGCGGTAGAGGACGGCGACGGGTCCGAAGATTTCCTCGTGGTACGCGCGCATTTCGGGTGTGACGCCGGAAAGCACGGTAGCCGGGTAGTAGGCGCCGGAGCCGGAGGGGATCTCGCCTCCGAGATGGAGGGCAGCGCCCTTGTCGATTGCGTCGGCTACCTGGGCGGCGACTTCGTCTCGTGCAGCGACGGAGGCGAGGGGACCGAGGCGGGTTTCGTCGGCTCTAGGGTCACCGATTGACCATGTGGCGGCCTCCTTAAGGAACCGGGAAACGAATTCGCTCCATACAGGTTCGGTGATGATTGCGCGTTTCGACGATGTGCATACCTGGCCAGCGTTCCAGAACCGGCCGTTCGCGGCTGCGGGGGCCGCACGATCGAGGTCTGCTTCGGGCAGCACGAGGAGGGGGTCGGACCCGCCGAGTTCGAGCACGCACTTCTTCAGGTTCTGGCCCGCGAGTGCGCCGACGGCTCGTCCTGCTCGCTCAGAGCCAGTGAGCGAGATTCCCTGGAGGAGGGGGCTGGCGATCATCGTTGCGACCTGCTCGTGCGTCGCGAAGAGGTTGCGGTACACATTGGTTGGGGCGCCGGATTGGGTGGCGATTGCCTCGATGGCGAGAGCGGCCTGGGGACAGTTCGGTGCGTGCTTGAGCAAGATGGTGTTGCCTAGAAGTAGATTCGGGGCCACAAAACGTGCGACCTGATAGAAGGGGAAATTCCACGGCATGATGCCGAGTAGCGGCCCGATCGCTTCGGTTTTGACCAGGGCTCGACCGGTTCCTGAGATATCGAGTACTTCGTCCTCGAGTAGCGAGGGCCATACGGTTGCGTAGTACTCGTAGATCGATGCCGCGAGTTCGACTTCGGCCCGTGCTTGAGTGATGGGCTTACCCATTTCGAGTGTGGCAGTCGCGGCGAGTTCTTCGATGTTGGCCCGATGCAGCTCGGCCATGCGGCGGAGTACCTCTGCCCGGTCGGCTGGCGCCGTCCGTGACCATTCTCGGTACGCTCTCGCTGAGGATGTGAGGGCATCCGTTGTCTCTGCAGCGGTCAGGGTGGGAAACTTCTGGACGACACCACCGGTGGTGGGGTCGATGGTTGCATACATCTAAGGGTCCTCTGGTTGGGAGATGACTGGCCAGCGAGAAAGCCGGCTTCACGTGCGAGAGGTGTTCACCACTGGTGGGCGTGAAGTCGGAGCTCCTCATCACGCGTTAGTGCGATCTGGCGGAATTTGCTGGCATGAAAGATCAGCGGAGGTGTGTCAGGTGCTGTGTCGATCCCGTGGACCTCGAGAAGAGCGATGGTGTGGTCACCGGCCTCAACTTCGTCGTATAGGGAAACCTCCATCCAGGCGCTGGAGCGTCGAATGAAGATGCTGTCGTGTTCACTGGCATCCCACTCCACACCGGCAAACCGATCACCTTCCTTGCTCGCGAGTTGGCGGCACGCGACGTCGTGCCACTGCGACAGGATGCTGAGGCCCAGGCGGTGCCGTCCGCGCAGCAGCGGCCACGTCGTCGACGTCTTCTGAATACACACCGAAACCAGGGGTGGATCCACGGACACGGAGGTGAACGAGCTTGCCGCCATGCCGACTGGTACCTGGTCGATTCGCGCGCAAAGGGCTGCTACTCCCGAGGGGAATGCGCCGAATGCTTTGCGCAACTGCTTCGTTCCCGACTTTTGCTGGATGCGGACCATCTTCTTCCTTCCTGATTCTCAGGTGCCGAGCGCGCTCACGCGACGCCGGCGGCTCCAGCCGCGCAGGGCAGCTCACGGTAAAGGAGCTGCGCCGTACTGAACTTGAAGTCCGCTATCCTCGGTGCCACCCTTTGTGCTTGCCTAACCCGGTCAATTTCGCACGCGGTTGGGTTGTTTGGATGTCTCGATATGGCACAGTCGCAAGCGATGCGGCCGTTGTCGGGCCCCACATCTTCGCGCCGTACCGTGAGGCGTGCCGGTTCAGCGAATGCAGTACTCACGCATCTTCCGATAGAGCGAAGATCGCGAGATACCTAGTGCGGTAGCCGTCGCCGCTTTGTTTCCGGCGTGTTCGCGTAGCGCAGCCGCGATCGCGTCGTACTCGGCGCTCTGCATGGTGGTGAGGTGCCCGCGTATCAGTTCGTTGCGCCAGAGGATCGGTAAATCGGATGCGACGATCGTGGGTCGCCCTTGCCGTGCCATCCAGCGGCGGAAGGCCTCAAGCTGACGGTGGTTACCAGGCCAGGGATGGCGCTGGATCATCTGGATCACCTCGCGTGAGAGAGCCGGCATTCCTAATCCTTGGTCGACGAGGCGTGCGAGGGCGTCGTCGGTGCGTTTGCGGAGCGGTGGCACTTCAAAGATGTGGGGCGGAAACTGGTCGAGGATGACACGCGGAAGCGCTCCACCCTGGTGGGCCGTCGCGGAGAGCGTTGCCGCAATCTGCAAGTTTGCGTCGGTGCCGCGATCAGCGCGGTCGAGTATCGCGGCGAGCGCACGACAGGTGCTCTGATCGAGGCCGTCGAGGTGCGCAAACACGACCAGCTCTTCGGAGTGCTCGACGAGGGCACGAGCCTGGCAGAGCCAGCCCTCTCGACCGATTTCTTCCACTGTCACACAGTCGATTTCTCGATATCCGCGGTCGGAGTCGTTGGCCGCTGCGCGTAACGCTGTGCGCTTGCCGACGCCGTCTTCCCCTACTACTAGTAGGCGGTCGGTGTTGTTCGCGATTGCACGCAAGTCCGACAATAGGCGAGGCCATGGCCGCTCCCGGGGCAACGGCACGCGTGCGCCGTCGCGAGCGCGTTTCGCTGACACGCCGGCACCCTCGACGCTGGGGGTCTGTTCGGCGACAACCACAACCCCGACCAGGTTCCCGCCTCTGTGCACGGGACGGCACACAGTGACAAGGGTGCCGGGCGCGATCTCGACGCCGATGATGTCGTGGGGAGCGTCCTGGATTCGCTGCCAGAGTGCCGAATGGTCGAGGTCCATTGCGGTGGCGATTGCGTTTGCAATGACGACATCGGCACTGAGAGCGACGACCGAGCTACGAGTACGCCGTCGCTCCGCGAGGAAGTGTCGCAGCATCTGACGCTCGTGCATCGTGCTCTCGCCGTAGAGCTCGTCCTGGATGTCGCGCGCCAACCGCAGGAGGGTGGGTGCCATCAACGGACTTGCGTCCTCGACGAGGCTTGTGACGCTGAGAACGCCGGTCACCCGGTTTGTCACGGGGTGGCGGATGGGGGAACCCGCACACGTGAAGTCACGTAGAGCCTCACTGAAGTGCTCGACGCCGTTGATGGTGACAGCCCGTGCAGTCTCGAGCGCGGTACCGATCCCATTGGTGCCGACGACGTCCTCCGACATACGAGTACCGATAAAGACGTTGCGACGATCGAGCCTCTTCTTCAGTCGACCGTCGTCATCCCACCGCCACAGCAGTGTTCCATCCGGTGCACTGAGCAGCAGGCTGGTATTGGCGCCGACCAGGGCTTCAGCGGTGGAGGTCAGGACTGGAATCGCAGTTCGGGTGATGCGCCTGTCGAGACTCACGTCGCCTTCCACGCTGCGAACATGGTCCGGGTCGACACCGCTGAGTTTGGAACGGCGCCACGACTCGAGTATCTCGTTTCTCACCATGCACGAGCCCGGGTCCTTCTCAGCGGGGCGGTCACAATACGCGTCGATCACCGTTCTCGCACCTCCTGCTGTGCTCGCCCACACATTGTAAGGTGTGTCGCTTCACACAATCACGATCCGCATTCGCGGTCCAATTCCAATTCGATACGTATTGATATGTGCTTCGTAATAATCATGGGATAGAAGTACGTGAATGGAGGCCGTCGTTGCGGTGGCCGAGGAGATGCACTTCGGGCGTGCCGCCGAGCGCCTGCACCTCGCCCAGCCGTCGTTGAGTAACCGGATCCGCGGATTGGAAACGGAGATCGGCCTGCGCTGTTCGAGCGGAGTACTCGCAGAGGCCTGCTCACTGATGCTTGGCCTTCGACTCCAACCCTCTGCGCGGCGGGCCTCGACGAAGTTGAGTACGCCCGGCGGGTCGCAAGCGCCATCGCCCGGGTGAGGAAGGCTATGTGCGGATCGGCTTCCCGGGGCGTCGAGTCAAAGAGTGCTGCCCATTTTTGCCGCGGCGGTTTCGTACTGCGTACCGGGGGATCGAATTCGCAGTCGAACGCAGACCTACGCGTCTACACGGCGCTCGAGCAGGTTGCCGTCGGTGTAGCCGACCTTGCGCTCGTACGGTTGCCGGTCCGAGATCTGGAGCCCTGTTCGCGGGTCGTCGATAATTGGTCTGTGCACTGCCCGGAACATCCTCGGCACCGGGCCCGACTCCGACCCGCGACGACGGAGTTTGAGATCCTAGTGGCGGCCCGGTCCGTCAGGACCTGTGGAACAACTCCAGCTGGATGTTGTCCGGATCGCGAAAGACGATTACGGAGTAAGGGCGCGCACTGTCCTTATCGATCACACCGGAGTGCAGAACACCTAGCTCACTCAGCCATGCTGCCCAGCTGTCGAGGTCACGGCGCTCGGGAACACCCCACGCGATGTGATCGAGCCCGACCCGCCGCTCGTCAAAGTTGCCTGCGATGACAGCTTCGTGATGGTGCAGCCCGATGAGGAAGCCAGTGCGTGGATCGGTCAACAACACCGCGTAGCCGCCCTCCTCGTCGTCATGGTGGGGAGCGACTCTGGTGAGTCGCTCGAGCCCGAAGACTCGGCAGTACCAGTCAGCAGATGCCTCCACGTCGGAGACGGTCGGAGAGAAGTGGTGAACTCCGGTTGTGGGGGGCGAGTCAGAGTGCGGCATATGCGATCACCCGATTTCCCCATGGGTCGCTACCGACGACGCGCCGCTCGTGCGGACCGTCGGTCGGCAGTTGGATCACATGACCACCGGCTGCGATCAGCCGATCGACGAAAGAGTCGATATCGTCAACCTTGAACGCCGCCGCGGCGATCCCGGCAATGTCCTCGGTGTCTGCGGCGAGCGCAAGAGTGACCGGTCCAGCGTCGAGGGCCGCATAGCGGTTGCCATCGACGAACCGCGTCGGAACTCCCAACACGGCAGTGTAGAACGAGACGGCCGCGGGCACGTCGTCGACGGGGTGAACGACCTGGCGCAGCCTTGCCGGCGAGACCTGCGCCTCGGACTGGTTGGTGTGTGAAACCTGATCGGGTATCGGGGGAGAGGCAATGCTCTCGGGTACGGGCTGTGTAGTCATGGCCGCATTAAACCCGTCTTCGGTCCGCATGACTGTTCACTCTTGGGACACTGGAGAGCGTCCCAAAGTCGCACAACCACCCCGACCACGTCCGTGTGAAAGTCCACACCAAGCGGCATCAACAGGGGCCGCTGCAACTCGCACCTCATACACGAAGGACTGGTCAATGACTCTCAAGTTTGGAACCTTCATGGCTCCCTTTCACTGCCCGGTCGGTCAGGACCCAACCGCGGCATACGAAAGGGATCTCCAAGTCATCCAGCATATGGACCGGCTCGGCTTCGATGAAGCGTGGGTCGGGGAGCACCACTCCGCCGGCCATGAGCTGATCCCTGATCCGATGTCCTTCCTCGCATGGGTCGCACCGCAGACCAAGCACATCAAGCTCGGTACGGGTGTGCTCTCTCTGCCCTACCACAACCCGCTCTGGGTCGCCGACCGTGCGCTCTTCCTCGACCGGTTGCTCCGCGGCCGGTTCATGCTCGGTCTGGGTCCAGGCGCCCTACCGACCGACGCCACCATGATTGGAATCAGCCTGGAAGAGCAGCGGACGGCGTTCGAAGAAGATGTCGATGTCCTCATGCGCATCCTGCGCGGTGAGAAGGTCACCGCCAAGACCAACCGATACAACCTGGTCGATGCCCATACTCAATACTCGCCGTACAGCGACTTCGAGATTGCGATCACGGCAATCGCATCCCCGACCGGACCGCGCACGGCGGCAAAGAATGGTATCCACCTGATGTCGGTCGGTGCCACTGCCAAAGGCGGCTTCGACGCTCTCGGCCTTCACTGGGACGTCATGGAAGAACGTAGCACCCAGTTCGGTCACTCCCCGGACCGCAGCAAGTGGCGTCTATGTGGTCCGATGCACCTGGCAGAGACCAAAGAGCAGGCTATCGAGGACGTCCGCCACGGCCTCGATGCATGGTGCGACTACACCCAGGACGTCCTTGCTGCACCCCACTTCCGTGCTGCCGGAAAAACGTTCGAAGAGCGAGTCGAATGGGTCAACGAAAGCGGGCTAGGAATCATCGGCACCGTTGACGACGCAATCGCGCAGATCGAGCGGCTGCAGAACCAATCAGGCGGCTTCGGTTCCTACTTGCTGATCCACCACGAATGGGCACGCCACGAAGCCACGTTGAGGAGCTACGAGCTATTCGCTGATTTCGTCAAACCCCGATTCCAGGGCAGCGTCGACCGCCTCCTTCAGGCCAAGGACTACGCGGTCTCCCGCTGGAGCGAGCTCGACCGACGTCAGGCTGACGCGATCGCCCAGGCCACCGAGCGGCACGCGCAGGAGCGTGCGACCGCAACCGCAGTTAGCTGAAATTTCACCAGGACAGGGGACGACTGGTCGGGTTCGCGATCCGACCAGTACGGCCCATCCCGCGGCGGACGAGGCTCACCGTCTCCAGTGGTGATTACCGGTGCTCGGGGACGACACCCCTGTCCTCGGATCGGTGGACACGCCGCATGAGTTTCGACGGCACGTAGCAAGTCCGCGGCGGTAAGCCCGAAGTGGTGGACGCATCTCTGCCGTGTGCCCGCAAGCGGCACGTGGAACGCGCCCCCGCTGGCCGATATTCGGCTGTCACTCACCGAACACGGCAACACCATCCGCGCGATGTTCGTCCCGTACCCCCGGGCGCGACGGAACTCCTCGATCCGTTTCTCGTGCCGGTAGGCGGGGGCACGAAAATTCCGCGGTCGGCGCACAGCGGGCGAAGTTCCATCGTGAGCGACGACTCTCGTGTTCTTGCGCAAGTCTCACGCGATCGGCCGCGCTATCGGGGCGAGGTGGGATGGAACGCCTCGGCCTGAAGTGCGATGCCGGCGGCGATGAGTTCATCGACGACGTCGGCATCGAGCCCCGATTCGCTGAGCAGAGTGTGCGTATGCTGGCCGAGCGCCGGGACGTCACCCATAGGTGCTTCGATGTCGGCGAACGTCGCGGGTGGCAGGAGGGCTTCAACCGTTGCGTTTTCGATCCGGATAGTGCGCCACCGATCCCGCGCCTGCAGTTGCGGATGATCGGCGACTTGCTCGAGTCGCTTGATCTGTGCTGCTGGAATGCCAGCGGTGGAGAGTTTGGTGTCAAGTTCGTCGGTGCGCCAGCTGGCCGTCTGAGCAGCAACGAGGGCGTCGCACTCGGCGCGGTTCCGCACCCGCTGAACATTGGTGACGAACCGTGGGTCGTCGGCCAACTGCGGGATACCAAGGACCTCAGTCACCAGCGTGCGCCAACCGCGATCGCTCTGGATACCTATCAACATCTCGCCGTCACGCGTAGGAAAAACATCATAGGGCGCGATCGAACTGTGGCTCAGCCCCATTCGAGGAGGTTGGGTTCCGGTATGCAGTTGGGTATACAAGGAATGGCCCATCCACTCGACGGTCGCCTCCAGCATCGAGACCTCGATCGTCGCGCCTTCTCCGGTACGCCATCGACGCAATAGAGCCGCTATGACGGCCTGCGAGGCGGTGACACCAGATGCGATGTCCGCCGTCGGGATCCCCGTCTTCACCGGAGTCTCAGGTGTGCCGGTAATCGAGATCAAACCGGCCTCGGCCTGAATAAGCAGGTCGTACGCCTTACGCAGTTCCATCGGCCCGCCGGTCCCGTACCCGGACAGATTTACCACGACCAATTCCGGGTGGTCCACCCGTAGCTCATGTGCTCCGAGTCCGAGTCGCTCGACAGCCCCAGGAGCGAGGTTCTGTACGAAGACGTCGGCACCGTCGATAAGGTGCCGGACAACTGAGCGCCCGGCGGGGCTCTTGACATCGACTGCGATTGATTCTTTCCCTCGGTTAAGCCACACGAAGTGTGCACCGGTGCCGTGGACGACATGGTCGTAGCCACGGGCGAGGTCACCGCCGTCGACGCGTTCGACCTTAATCACCCGAGCGCCGAGATCTGCGAGGTTGCGCGTGGCCAGCGGCGCAGCCACTGCCTGTTCAAGGGCGATGACGGTGATTCCGTCGAGAGGAAGACTCATGACACGAACTCAACGTTAATAATGTGCATGACATAACTATCGCGCGGAGAGCGAGATCAGTCCAATACCTAATATGATGGTGTGGCATATCGAATTTGAAATAATGGATCGCGGTATGACCGCTGAACAGTTCGAATCAATCCGAACGATTATGGAGTATAGTGACTGAAGGGCGCGAATCCGCAGACGAGGCCGATCATGAATATTCCGAGCGATTACGGCAATCGCTTTGGGATTTGTCGGCTGGATAATGGGACGCGCGCTGCTGTGGGTGATTGTCCGGCCTCTCGTGTCGTACGGGCGGACCAGGTGAGGTCGAACGCCACCGTCGCTGAGGTCCATCGGAGGGCGTTGGACAGCCGCGTACACCGCGATCACCTGTACACGGTCCGCGCCGTATGGCCGTGGATCCCCGTGATCGCTCACTATTGCGTCGCGGATTTGAAAACTGTTGTCACAGTGCGGCCGCCCGGTGGTCGATATTATCGACCGGGCGGGGCCTCGCAAAGTTGAGAATTTCTTTATCGTTACCTTGCGTCGCCGCAATCCGCCTGTCCGATTTATTCCTGCCGATGTTAACCTCGCTCCGAGTGCTTTTCGCAAGCTTGAGAAGTGCATTAATCTTGGGTGTCCCCAGCGTATCCGGTCAGCGATCGGTGAGAATATGCACTCGTTAATCTGAATATCTCGTTTTCGGCGAATCGCGATTCGGCGATGACCTGCCAAAGTCGCTCGACGAACCGGTACCGTGACATTCCGAAGTGCACGAAAATTTCTTCCTCTGAAGCGCCCCCGTACGGTGCCCACCTCCGGGCGAACTCGATGACGTGCTCCGCCTCGGTATCAGGATGGTGGCGCTTGCGGTCCGCTTCGATCCCGGCAGTGCGGCGTCTCTGACGTAGTAGGCGATATTCACGCGAGTTCATAAGTATCCGTGCCTCGAAAGTATAGAGGGCCCAAACATTTTCGCTCTGCCGGTCAGGGTTGCAAGTCAAACGCCGGTCTGTAGCGACGGGAGGGTGATCGCTGACTCGGCGGCTTCTCAATCGCCGAGTCAGCGATCACGACAGGGGTAGAAAGCGAAAACGATGCCACCCCGAGGTTTACATCAATCTCTACGCGCTGGGCAGGGCGCGCTCGGTCATCAGGCCGTCGTAGTGCTTGAGGTGTTCTGCTGCGCCGTTTGCCTTGCACAACGTGTACAGCATGTGAGAGTCGAGCCAGGACGACACATGACCGTCATCCCCGAAGTACATGGAGATGCCACGCACGACGACAAACATCGTGACGTCATCTTCGATGTCTGGCTCGTGGATGATGCCGGCGGGCTCATAGAAGTAGGAGCCCGGCTTCATATCACCACCGTCGTACGTCCAGTGACCGCTGAGGTTGTAGACGTCGACGCCGCCGGCGTGGAGATGCATCTGAATCCTGATCCCAGGGGGGAACCGCACGATCCCAGTCCAGCCCCCGTTAGCGGGGTCGAGGCTCAAGAGCAGGAATTCACCGGCATCGGCACCGGGAAAGGGCGTCCATTTCATTTCATTGGTGTCGACCAACACGGAGCCAGGCAAGGTACCAGCCGGAATTCCCAGTGCCTTGTACTCCGAAACTCGTTCGTTCGCATTGCTTGCCATGTTCTTCTCCTATTGTGTTCGGGTTCTCGGTGTTCTCTGGGTGCCCGCGAAGGGAAATGAGTGCACCCAAGCTTGTTTTCGATGTGGCCGGTAAACGGGCCGTGTCCGCCGCGCTCGAGAATGCCGGACGGTCGATGAACTGTTGTCGCTCGTCAGATTGGACGCGGCGTAACTGGCACACACGGTTATGTTTGTCGAACCCGCCGAGCGGGCCTGCGTCCGTCGATGCCTACTTCAGGCATCCGAGATTCGGAACATTCGCCGGAAGAGCTGGGGCGAGCGTTCTTCGCGCGAGTGAGGTGACTGTTGCGGACGGTGCCAGCGCACTATGGTTCGAGGCAGTCGAGGATGTCAGAGGTGCCCGCGGCAGATTTACGCTTGGAGGTGGGGAATTTTGAAGGCCGAGCTGTTGCCGGCATCCACGACGTGTGTGGCCCCTGTGACATATCTGGATTCCTCGGAGGCGAGATAGAGGACCGCATTGCTGACGTCCGCGGGTTCGAGCCACGGAACAGGAAGGGCATTGATAGCCTTCATGTTCTGCTCTGCGTCAGCACGCGTTACATCGAGATTCCCGCCCATAAACAAGGAATAGACCGCCTGGTTGTTCACCATGGGCGTATCTACAGTCGTCGTATGCACCGAGTTGCATCGAATCTGATGTGGCGCCAACTCGATCGCCAAGGTGCGCATCAGCCCCGTCACGCCGTGCTTCGCGGAAGCGTAGTGCACCCCGTTCGGTAGACCGATGAGTCCAGCGCCGGCGCTCGTCAGGATGATCGATCCCCCGGATCCCTGCTCGAGCATGTGGGGGATCACGGCTCGGGTCGTCTTCCACGTGCCGGTGAGGTTGACGTCGATCATGGTCTGCCACGTCTGCTCATCGAGTTCCCACGCGGGTCCGAAGCCGAAGATTCCGGCGTTGGCGACGAGCACGTCGATCTTGCCGAACGTGGCTACCCCCTCTGCCGCGATTTCTTCGAGCGCAGCAAGATTCCGAATATCGCAGACTTTGGTCAAGATGCGACCACCGGCGGCTTCGACCTGCTTCACCGTTAATGCTAGATCGTCCTCACTGGCTCCGGCGTACGGAACAGACTTGATGTCGTCGCAGATATCGATTGCGATGATATCGGCGCCCTCCTGAGCTAGGCGAATCGCGTGACTTCGCCCCTGCCCACGCGCGGCCCCCGTGATCAGGGCTACTTTCCCACCAACTCGACCTGTCATCTCATATCCCCTTGCTGTTAGGAGCGGGTGCTCCCCGTGACGAGAATCACGATAGGAACAGGCGTCGGTCGTTGGAAGGGGCTCATCGCAAAGTGTCTCAACTTGGTACAACTGGTTACAGCGCGCATGACAACGCAAACCTGCTGGTCGGTGTTTCCTGCCGGGAGAAGCGCGTTCCGATAGCCGACGGCAGACCGAACGGCCGGCCCTAGCGCCAACATCCAGAGAGCGTGGCTGGCCTGTTCGCCAAATCGTGATCGATGCCCGCAGTAGGGGCCCGCCGTGGCTGCATCGCGCGGGCGCACACTGTTCGTTGCCAGGAAACACCCCAACCGGCAGGGCGTTTGCGGACACTGCGCCTCGGTGGCCCAGAATGAAACAGTCCTGGCACGATCACGGCCTTAGCCTCGCTGTACAACAGAGGAGGCGCACAAGTCGGGCACTGATAACTCGGGTTACGAAGTTATGCGCGCCAGACGCGTCGGTCGCGAAGGTCTTACGTGCGCTCCGTTCGCTGCTTGTTCAAGTGCCGACAGCTGCCAACCATGCCCTCTGTCCTCACATCTGTACAGGAGCCCAACATGATTCTGAGCAACGCCGATATCAAACCCTCTGCGGAAGCCGACACGGTTGATCGGGCTCTCTGTGCCCTTGCCGGCGAGGAATGTGTGGTGCTCATCGATGATCTCTCTCCGACTGGCGCAGCCACAATCGTCGCTGCGGCACGCACAATCACCACCACCCGAATGGCGACGCTCATACGACTCGGCTCGGGCTTCGTCGAAATCGGCGTCGACTACGGGATCGCCCGCCGACTGCAGATCCCCATCATGGCGGGCATCGATCTCAACGACACGCCGACCGTGCAAGGGGAATTTTCCGGAGTTGGAGTCGATGCGACCACCGGGGTTTCGACGGGTATCTCGGCTGCTGATCGGGCACGCACCGCACGCGTGATTGCGTCACCGAACAGCACGTCAGCGGATCTGCGCCGACCAGGGCATTTATTGCCTGTCCTGATCAGTGACCTCGCGGGCCGTCAACCTGAATCACTCAGAACTGGTGCTCTCGCCCTCACTCGTGAAGCGACGAATGTCCCCGCTGCCGTGCACTGTGAGCTGACTTCACCCTCCCGGGACACGGAAATGGCGACGATGCACGAGGCCTTTCAGATCGCGCGGCGGAATCGGATTCCTGCCGTCACGCTGTCCAGCATCCACGTGCTTGTCGGCAAGTCGTGGGGTCTCAACTCCGATTGATCTCTCAACCGTCGATCGATAGCTTCAGGCGCCCGAGGCAACGCGCCGACCCCCACACCCGCAAGCGCAGAGTGAGATCTGTGCGCTGCTGCCTAGCATCGGGTACCCGATGCGGGCACCGGGAGCGCATATCGATTGCAGGTCTGCTCGATTAGGCTGCATCGGAATACGATCCAGACGAGCAACACGGCGACCGTCCCGGCACCGTGTTCGTACCGGCACCCCACTGCTGTCGGAGTCATGACTGCCTTGGACGACCGTAATGACTTGTCACCGCGGTGGCGCACCGGCTGCAGACGGGCGCAGCGCACCACCACCGACATGCAAATCAGTCGGGGAGTATCACGAATCCTGCCGTCGACTGTCCGTGGACTCGGTGACCGGCGGCCGCCAGCGTCGTAGTTCGGTGTCGGCTTCGTAGGCCTGCGGGGAGGGGTACGTCACCAGCTCGACCGTGCTTCCCCAGGGAGTTCTGGCGTACAGGTATCGGTTTCCGGGCCCGGCGTCGCCGCCGGGCAAGTCACCCGGGGCGCTGAGCAACGTTCCGCCGGCCTTCTCGAGTCTTGTGGCGGCGGCGTCGATGTCGTCGACGTAGACGCAGAAGTGCTGGATGCCGAAATCGCTCGGCAGCACGGGCTCTCGCTGTTTCGTCCCGGAGTAGACGAACAATTCGAGGTTCGGGCCGTTGCCCAACCGCAGCATGCGGATCGACTCGATCGCGGTTCCCGGTGGAACACCGAGACCGGATTCGATGCCGGGACCGGACAGCGGGGCATCGATCATGTCGTAGATCTTCTCGGCGCCGAACGCGTCGGCGAAGAAGGTGGTCGCTTGTTCGAGGTCCGGCACGGTGATGCCGATGTGTTCGATCGCTCGGACGGTCATCTTGTTCCCCCTCAGATTCGTGCGGCTGTCCAGAAACCGGACTGGGTGGCCTCGTACAGGCGGCCGCCGCGGAAGCGGGTGCCGATGGTTTGCACACGATCGTCGTCGACGGCAGCGGACAACACTGTGGACGGGACCCGTGGGGTGGCCCAGACGACGGTGCCGGTGTCGGGGGCGGACGCATCGAGTCGGATCTCGACTCCGCGCTCGGTGAGCAGGCCGGTGAGGTGCTCTCGCTCCATGTCGTTGGTGTCGATGCCGACGACGTCTTTCGGGGAGAGCAGGGTCGTACGCTTACCCTGCTCGGCGAGCCACAAGGCGGCGAACATGGCCGTCTCGGTCTCGCCGAAGACGGTGACCGCATCTGCCTCCGGTGCGCGCCGCTCGGTGAGCATGGCGACCGCGTCGAGGCCATCGTGGTTGGGGACGGTGCCGGTTGCCAGCAGCACCGAGTCCCACGCATCGAGGTCGAGAGTATCGGCGTCGGTTTTCAGGTGCAGGGTCACGTCCGACCGGTCGAGCTCGGTCTCGTAGAAGGCCATAAGGTTCTCGATCTCGGCGCGGAACGCACCTGGCGCGGCCCAGGCGTGAAGCTGCCCGCCGATGCGGTCGGCGCGGTCGATCAGTTCGACGTGGTGACCCCGGGCGGCGGCGAGCAGGGCGGCCTCGCAGCCTGAGGGGCCGGCTCCGACGATGAGCACCCGTCGTCGCACCGCCGCGGGCCGTCGGGCCTCTGCTGCGCGTCGTTCCTGGCCGAGAGCGGGGTTGATCACGCATTGAGTACGTTTGCCGTTGAACATCCAGCGTGAGATGCATTCATTGACGGCCAGGCAGCGTCGCACCCGATCGGGTTCGCCCCGGCGGGTTTTCGCCACCGTCTCGGGGTCGGCGAGTTGTGCGCGACCCAGTGCCACGAAGTCGAGTTCTCCGTCGCCGACGGCCTTGTGCATGTCGTCGAGCAGCCAGGTCAGGCGACCGACGCCGATCACCGGCACGGACACCCGCCTCTTGACCGCCTTCGCGTACCCGACGAGGGATCCCGGGGCGATCATCGGCAGCAGGGTCGCGGCCGTGTCGTAGTTGCCCGCACTGACGTCGAGTGCGTCGACAAGCGGGTCGAGCATCTCGCAGAACGCGAGGCCGTCGTCGAGGCTGAGGCCACCTTCGTAGGGTTCCTCGGCGCTGAGGCGGTACAGCAACGGGACGTTCGGTCCGATCTCCGCGCGGACGGCTTTGACGACCTCCAGCGCGAACCGGGCCCGGTTCTCGAGAGAGCCACCCCAGTCATCGGTGCGGCGGTTGGTGAACGGGGACAGGAACTGTCCCAGCAGGTAGCCGTGGGCGCCGTGCAGTTCGACGGCGTCGAATCCGGCGGCGACGGCGCGGCGGGCGCCCTGCGCGTAGCGGTCGATGAGGCCGGGTATCTCGTGTTCCTCGATGGCCCGCGGCGGCGTCCCGAATGCGCTGGTGATTCCTGCGGTCGGGGCGAGGGGTGGTTCGTTGCGCTCGGTGTTGCCCTGCGAGTTCTGGCGGCCGGTGTGATGGAGCTGGACGGCGATCTTGGCGCCCTCGTTGTGGACGGCCTCGACCAGGTCCGACAGGCCGGCGCGGAACCGGTCGTGATCGATGCGGATCGGGTGGCCGACGGTGCGGCCGACTTCCCAGTCGATGGACGTGTTCTCGATGATGATCAGTCCGACACCACCGCGTGCACGTGCGCGGTGATATTCGATCAGTCGTTCGTCGACCTCGCCGAAGGTGCTCGCGAACTGGGTGAAGATCGGGGCTTGGACGAACCGGTTGCGCAGTGTCATCTTTCCGATTCGGCCGGGCTGGAAGAGTGGGCCGTCCTGCGGCGCGCGCACGCCGGTGGGATCGGGTGTCGTGATCGTCATGATGGTGCCTGCCTTTGCGTCGTTGAAATGAGGCGCTGATCACAGGTTGGCATGCACCCGGGGGGCGAGTCTTGGCGTGGTGAGCACGAAACTTCACCGGAAGCGCACACCCCTACGCGGCAGCGAACTGCCGCCGCGCCTCGCGCGGTGCCACACCGAATCGGGTGCGGTACGCGCGGCTGAATGACGAGGGACTGTCGAAGCCGCTCCGGATCGCGATCTCGGCCACCGCCAACTCCGGCCCGGGACCGAGCAGCAGGTGCTGGGCGCGTTCGAGACGGCGGCGGCGCAGGTATTCCCGGGCGGTCTCGCCGGTGCCCTGAAAGAGCATGTGCAGATAGCGCACCGAGACCGCGTTCGCCCGCGCGACCGTGTCCAGCGTCAAATCCGGGTCGCCGAGGTTGCGGTCGAGGAAGTCCTTGATCTGCAACAACAGGACTTCCCGGGAGTCACTGGCGCCGCCGCGAGTGCGCGCGAGGGCGGAATGCAGCAGCTCGAGCGCCATCCGGCCTGCGGTGTGCGCGGCATCCCGATCGAGGGCACTCTGCCGCATGGACACATCGAGCCATCCGGTCAGCAGTCGCAGGGTCGCCGAATTCTCGATCGTGCGCACGAACACGGAGTCGAGGTCGGGGATCCCGGCCAGCGACGCGCGTGGGATGAACATCGTGCTCTTGACGAGCGTTGCGGCACTGAAGCACTCGACGGGACGCACGCCGTCCCACAGCGCAGCAGTGCCTGCCCGCACCTCGGTTGTCCTGCCTTGCTGGGTCAGGATTTCGGTCCCGCTGTGCACCATCAGGACCGCGGCATACTCACCCTGCGTGTTTCGTATCTCGGGAGCACGGCGACGTCCACTCATGCGCCCGACGCGGCAGCCGACCACCCACGGTTCACCGAGATCGACACGGGTGGTGGTGGGCGCCACTGCGGGATCGAACTCCAGGTTCCACGGCAGATGGCTCGTCTTGAACGGGTTACCCGGTGCGTCATCGACGAAGGTGCGAGTGGCCGAGGGGTTGTCGTGTGCTGATGTGTCGCGCATGTGTTCATCACTGTTCGCCAGAGAGCCTGTTGGTGTGAACCACATCATATCGTAGGTCAACTATGGCGCCCACCACGGTGGCTGGTCCGTGGGCGACCCAGCGGAACGAGTTCCGCCCTTCCATCGAAGGACGGAACCCGTTGCAGCCGAAGACTAGAAGCTGGTGCGACCGGCGTCGACGAGTTGTGTGAGTAGTGGTGCCGGCGTCCACGTTCGACCGTGTAGGTTCTCGAAGTCGCGGATCTTCTGCAGGGTGACGTCCAGGCCGAGGGCTTCGGCGTAGTACATCGGCCCGCCGCGGAAGGCTGGGAATCCGTAGCCGTCGACGTAGACGACGTCGATGTCGGAGGCGCGTTGGGTGATTCCTTCACCGAGCAGTGTGGCGCCTTCGTTGACGAGGGCCAGGACGCAGCGGTCGATGATTTCCTCGTCGGTGATCGTGCGGCATTCGATGCCGTCTTCGGCGGCGCAGGTGCGGATTATCTCGTCGACGGCGGGGTCCGGAACCGGTGTGCGGCTGCCCTTCTCATACCGGTAGTAGCCTGCACCAGCCTTCTGCCCGAACCGTCCGTTCTCGCAGAGGGTGTCGGCGACCCGCGAATACCGGACGTCTTTCGGACGGGTCGGGGCCAGTCGCTTGCGCGCAGCCCAGGCGATGTCGAGGCCGGCCAGGTCCGACATCGCGCACGGACCCATCGCCATACCGAAGGCCTGCAGCGCGGCGTCGATCTGCTGCGGAGTCGCACCCTCTTCCAGGAGGAATTCGGCTTCGCGCCGGTAGGGGGTGAGCATGCGGTTGCCGATGAAACCCTCACAGACTTTCGACAGCACCGGGATCTTCCCGATCTGCTGGGCGAGAGCCAGGCCGGTGGCGACGACGTCGTCGGCGGTGGCTTCCCCGCGGACAACCTCGACGAGTTTCATGATGTTGGCGGGGCTGAAGAAGTGCAGACCGATCACATCGGACGGACGGCTGGTGGCACGGGCGATCTCGTCGAGGTCCAGTCGGGACGTGTTCGACGCGAGGATCGCACCCGGCTTGCAGAGGGTGTCGAGTTTGCTGAACACCTCCTTCTTCACGCCCATATCCTCGAAGACTGCTTCGACGACGAGGTCGGCCTCGGCGGCGGCGTCGAGATCGAGGTTCGGTTCGATCAACGCGATGCGGTCTCGTGCCTGCGTCTCGGTGAGTCTGCCTTTGGCGGTGGATGATTCGTAGGTCTTGCGCACCAGGGCTGTTCCCCGGGTCAGGGCGTCCTGATTCTGCTCGATCAACGTGACCGGGAGTCCGCCGTTCGCGAACGCCATGGCGATCCCGCTGCCCATGGTGCCGGCGCCGACGACCGCCACCCGGGAGATCGGCCGCGCGGACACGGGGGGAACGCCGGAGAGTCTGGGGGCGGTCTTCTCCGCGAAGAACACGTGCCGCAGGGCCGCGGATTCCGGACCCCGGAGCAGGCCGAGGAAGGCGGCCCGCTCGAAGGCGAGCCCGGCGGCGGTAGGAAGCCGGGTGGCGGTCTCGACGGCGTCGATCGCGGTGAGCTGGGCCAGACCGTTGCGGGTGCTGGGCCGCACCGTCCGGCGGGCGGCGTCGAAGTCGACACCTGCCGCGTCGGCCGGCGGCAGGCTGTCGACCACCGGTCCCGAGACGCTGGTGTCGACCTGGGTGCGGAGGAAATCGAGGGCGGCGCCGAGCGGATCGCCGTCGAAGCAGTCGTCGGCAATACCGAGTTCGGACGCCCGGGCGCCGGACACCGGCGTGCCCTGCTGGATCAGCCGCAGCGCGGCCGCGGCACCGATCAGCCGGGGCAGGCGCTGAGTCCCGCCGGACCCGGGGATCAGTCCCACGTTCACCTCGGGCAGGCCGAGTTTCGCGTCCCGGTGCGTGATGCGGTAGTGGCAGGCGAGAGCGAGCTCGAGTCCACCACCGAGGGCGAAACCGTGGAGGGCTGCGATCACCGGTTTCGGTGAGTGAGTAATGGTGGTGAGGACGTCCGGCAGGGTGGGGTCGGCGGTCGCTGCGGGGGTGCCGAATTGGCGCAGGTCGGCGCCACCGCAGAACCCCTTGCCCTCACCGACGACGATGACAGCACCAACGTGGTCGTCGGCAGCGGCACGGGCGACGGCGGAGGCGAGTCCGGCGCGGACGGTGTCCCCGAGGCCGTTGACGGGTGGGTTGGCGAGGCGGAGGACGGCGACGCCGTCGCGTACCCCGTACCGCACTGTCGGTGATGGCTGGTGTTGCTGGGACGTGCTCATGGACCCTTTTCCTCGGATGCTGATTGCGGGTGTCGCGGTCTTCTCCGTTGTCGCCTCTCCATCGTGTCCGATTCTGCGGCGCCGTGGTGTTCCGATTTGGAACAACCGGACGCCCCCTGGTTGACCGATCCTGGAAGTACACACCACACGCCGCATCCGGCGTCCCGAAGTTCGCCTGCCGCGCGAACTGACGATCAATTCGCATTTCGATTTTCAGGAGACAACCGTGACCGCCACCGCGACCCGTGATCCGAACACCGAGTTGGACGACGACGATTTCCGCGACATCGTGGCCCACACCCGGACTTTCGTGCGCAACGTCGTTGTTCCGCGTGAGCAGGAGATCGACGAGACGGACGCGATCCCGGCGGAGATCCGGGCGGCGGCCAAGGACATGGGCCTGTTCGGGTTCGCCATTCCCCAGCAGTGGGGTGGTCTCGGCATGAATTTGGTGCAGGACGTCGAGCTGGCGATGGAGTTGGGGTACACCACCCTCGCGCTGCGGTCGATGTTCGGGACCAACAACGGCATCGCCGGTCAGGTACTGGTCAATTACGGGACCGAGGAGCAGAAGACGACCTGGCTCGAGGGTATTGCGTCAGGTGAGGTCGTCGCCTCGTTCGCCCTGACCGAGGCCGGCGCCGGATCCAACCCGGCCGGACTGCGCACGAAGGCGGTACGCGACGGCGACGACTGGCTGATCACTGGGGAGAAACGCTTCATCACCAACGCCCTGATCGCGAACCTGTTCGTCGTGTTCGCCCGTACCCGGCCCGCCGACGGCGACGGCCCCGGTATCGCCGTCTTCCTCGTGCCGGCCGACGCCCCCGGCGTCCAGGTGGGGAGCAAGGACCGCAAGATGGGGCACGCCGGATCGACCACGGCGACCGTGCACTTCGACGGCGTGCGGGTGCCGTCGTCGGCGCTGGTCGGTGGCAGTGAGGAGGTCGGCTACCGTGCCGCGATGACGTCGCTGGCCCGCGGCCGGGTGCACGTCGCGGCGCTGGCGGTCGGGCAGGCGCAGCGTGCGCTCGACGAGTCGGTGGCCTACGCGGCGACCGCAACCCAGGGCGGCACCGCGATCGGGGACTTCCAGCTTGTGCAGGCGATGCTCGCCGACCAGCAGACCGGGGTCATGGCCGGGCGGGCCCTGGTGCGTGAGGCCGCCCGCGCCTGGGTCGAGGGCACCGACCGGCGCATCGCCCCGTCGGTCGCGAAGCTGTACTGCACGGAAATGGTCGGCAAGGTCGCCGACCTGGCGGTGCAGGTCCACGGTGGCAGCGGGTACATGCGCGAGGTCGCGGTCGAGCGGATCTACCGGGACGTCCGGCTGCTGCGCCTGTACGAGGGCACCAGCGAGATCCAGCGCCTGATCATCGGCGGCGGCCTGGTCAAGCAGGAGCGCAAAGCGGCGGGTACGCCGAAATGAGCGAGCAGCTGCACGGTGCACTGCCCCTCGACGGGATCACGGTCGTCAGCTTCGAGCAGGCCGTCGCCGCTCCGATCGCCACCAGGCACCTGGCCGATCTGGGTGCCCGCGTGATCAAGGTCGAACGCATCGGTGAGGGCGACTTCGCCCGCAACTACGACAGCGCCGTGCACGGAATTGCCTCGCATTTCGTCTGGCTCAACCGCGGCAAGGAATCGGTGACCGTCGACCTGAAAGCGGCCGAGGGTGTCTCGGTGATCCGCAAACTCGTCGACCGGGCCGATGTCGTGGTCCAGAACCTCGCGCCCGGCGCCATGGACCGGCTCGGTCTGGGCGCGGAGGAACTGCGCCGGGATCGGCCCGAGCTGATCGTGGTCAACATGTCCGGATACGGCACCGCTGGGCCGCTGAAGGACCGCAAGGCCTACGACATGCTCGTCCAAGCCGAGACCGGGCTGTGCTCGATCACCGGCACCCCCGAGTCCGCCACGAAGACCGGTATTCCGGCCTCGGATATCGCCACCGGCATGTATGCCCTCACCGCCGTGCAGGCGGCGCTGTTCCGCCGCGAGCGGACCGGCGTCGGCGCCGTTGTGGATGTGTCGATGTTCGACGCCACCGTCGAGTGGCTCGGGCATCCGATGTACCTGCAGATGTACCAGGACACGCAGGTGCAACGGATGGGGCTGAGTCACGCCTCGATCTCCCCTTACGACGCCTACCCGACCATCGACGGCCGGATCCTCATCGGCGTGCAGAACGACCGCGGCTGGCGGGCCCTGGTCACCGAGGTGTTCGACCGCCCCGACCTCGTCGAGCACCCGAAGTTCGCGACCAACATCCTCCGGGTCCGGCACCGAGCCGAGACCGACGCGGTCGTCGCCGAACACACCCGCCGGTTCGACACCGACGAACTCGACAAAAGGCTCGCCGCCGCGGGGGTGCCCGCCGCACGGTTGAACGACATGCGCGATCTCATCGACCACCCGCAGCTGTCCGAGCGCGACCGGTGGCGCCAGATCGACACCGAAGCAGGCCAGGTCCGGGCCGTGTTGCCACCGATGACGTTCACCGACGTCGAACTGCCCATGGGACCGGTCCCCGCACTGGGACAGCACACCGACACCGTACTCACCGAACTCGGCCTCACCGACGCCACGATCGCCGCATTGCGTACCGGGGGGGCTGTCGGGTAGATGCCTCACTTCTCCTGATAAACCGTCGGTGTTTCATTTCGGAACAACCGCGCATACTTGTACTGACCAACAATGTGACGTGGAACACTGTTGCATCGGATAAGGGGAGCACATGGCTCAGCGCACCGGTGGAGGCAAATCCGGTCGTGTAGCCGGTCCACTCGATCAGGAGCGGATCCGACGAGCGAAAGAGGAGTTGCTCGCCAAAGGGTTGCTGGACTCGGGCACGCTGAACACCGGGGTCCGGGAGGTCATCGACCGTAGCTGGCGGCGTTGTATCGGTGAGGAAGTGCAGTCCGTCCAGCCGCCGTACCGGGGGAGTCTGGTCACCAATTCCGCTCTCGAGGAGGCTGCGGAGCCGGTGCTGGCGCGCTTGGCGGATCACCTGGCCGACGTGCGTGTCGCGATGTTCCTCAGTGACAGCAGCGGCAACATCCTCAGCCGCAAGGCCAGCGAACCGCGCCAGCGCTCTCGCCTCGACAGTGCGTACGCTGCAGAGGGGTTCGACTTCTCGGAGCGCACTATCGGCACCAACGGGATGGGGACTTCCCTCGCCGAGAGACGTCCGCTGGTGATCCAGGGTAACGAGCACTTCAGCGAGCGATTGGCCGCGTTCTCCTGCGCCGGGGCCCCGGTCTTCGAGCCCTTCACCGGTCGTCTGCTGGGAACGTTCTCACTCGCCGCCAACACCGAGGACGCGTCCCCTCTGATGGGGGCGATCACTGTCGACGTCGGGCGGCAAATCGAGAGCAACCTCGCCGCGACACTCGAAATGCACGATCATGCCCTGGTCCGGTCATACCTCTACGCGAATCGGAACAAGCGCGATCAGGTCATCGTGATCAACGAGCAGACCATGTTCGCCAACACCGCCGGCCTGTCCCATCTGGGTCCTGGCACGCACGCCATGCTGTGGCACTACCTGAACGACAACGCACCCACCCGGGACAAGTGCCGGATGCCGATACCACTGCAGTCCGAGTGGCACGAGGCCGAGGTGGAGATGATCGACCGTGGGTCCGGATCGAGCCCCACCTACATGATTCGAGTGCTGCCGGAACAGGACAGCGGCCTGCGACTGGACCGGGGTGAGTCCGTAACTGCGCGTCGCCGATCGCCCAAGGCGAAGCGATCACCCCGACCGCCGGTGCATCCGGTGCCCGCGGTCGACGAGCAGCTGTCCCTGGTGGCTCGGCACCGTGAATGCCTTGCACTCGACGGAGGCCCGGGCACCGGGAAGCTTCACACGGCCACTGCGTTCCTGCGCACGCACTTCGCGCAGCAGGATCCCCACGTGGTCGATGTCGCAACCCTTCTGCCGGACGAGGGGCCGCAATGGTTCGTCGCAGCGACCGCCGCCCTCGAATCGGGACGTCCGGTGATCGTGCAGCACCTGCAAGACCTCGCCCCGCTGCAGGTGAATCGGGTCAAGGCGCTCATGCGCCCGGCAGAATCGCACGTTCCGGCAGTCGTCACCGTCGAAGGCGACAGCGCCCCCGCGCACGTCAGTTCCCTGATCAGTCAGATGGCCACCACCGTCGCGTTACCCGACCTCCGAGACATGAGCGAACACATCCCCGGCCTGATCGATGCGGTCCTGTCGGAACTGGAAGGTTCTGAGCACTCGACGAAATTCTCCTCCGAAGCGCAGCAATTGCTGATTCGCTGGAGCTGGCCCGGAAACCTCGCCGAACTGCGCCGGACCGTAGAACAACTCGTCCGCCGTATGCCCGGCCGGGTGATCCAGATTGCCGACCTGCCGGCTCAGATTCAAGGGGCGCGGACGGGGCGTCGGCTGTCCATGATCGAAACCTCCGAACGCGAGACTATTCTGCGTGCGCTCCAACAGTTCTCGGGCAATCGCAGCAAGGCCGCGGAGGCATTGGGAATCGGTCGAACCACGCTGTATCGAAAGATGCAGGCTCACAACATCGAAGTGTGAGCCTGCATCCTCTCGTCACGTCAGTCGGGCGCTGAGTTTCTCGGTCACCACGGGGATGACCTTGTCGGCCAGATACTGGATGCGCGCCGATCCGGATTCGACGGACTCGCCGGGCAGTTGCGCCCAGTAGTGGAAGTCGCGGATCTGAGGATAGGTGGTCGCCAGCGACACCAGTTCGTCGACCGCCATCGAGGCGTCCATCAACCGGTAGGCGCCGGCGTCGAGGATGGACTGGGTGTCGGGGAACTGTGACGGCTGATTCGGGCCCTCGAACGATCCCCACTCGATGTATTTGTTGAGCTGGTACCGGGCGTGCTCGCCCACCTGCGACCACACCTTCTCGGGATCGTCGGCGACGATCGCCCACTGACTCGCGTAGATCCGCGCATCGGCAGCATTTCCGCCATGACGTTCGATCGCGTCCAGGTAGACCTGGCAGTGGTCGTTCGACAGGGTGATCAGGCCGTCGCCGAGCCGGGCGGCCCGATCGATGCCCGGCTCGGACTGGCCTCCGATCAACAGCCGCGGCGACACTTCCGGCAGGGGTGTCACCGGAACCCCGGGCAGCGAGAAGCGCTTGCCGTCGAAGGGTTCCCCGCTGCCGCTCCAGGCACGTCGGATCACGGCGATGGCATCTTCGAGTAGGCTCGGGCGTTGCTTGACCGTGCGCCCGAAGGCGGCGAATTCCATTGCGCGGTAGCCCAGTCCGACGCCGAGCTCGAACCGATTGCCGGTCAGCAGCGACAACGCCGCGGCGTCCTCGGCGAGGCGCACCGGCTCGTGCAGACCCGCGACGATGATGTTGGTGCCGATCCGCATCGTCGACGTCCGTGCGCCGATCGTCGCGGCGACCGTCAGCGGGGAGGATGCGTAGTCGTCGTCGGCGAAGTGATGTTCGCTCAGCCACGCGGAGGTGAATCCGAGTTGCTCCGCCCAGACCACCTGGTCGATGGATTCGCGGTAGAGACTGCCGAGTGGCTGCCGCCACTGGGCCGGGTTTCGGAAGTCGTACCAGAGGCCGAAGGTCGGGACGTGAGATGAGGTCATGAGGGGCTCCACAACGGTGGGGAGGGGTAGGGTGCGTGCTCTCCGCTTGGGAGAAGAGCACGGGTGGTGCTGCCCCGCCCGACGACGTGAATCGTGGGGTCGGGCGGGGCAGGTCTGCTCAGGCCGCGCGGCTGGGTATTCGGGTCGTGCTGTGTCAGACGAAGAGCATGCCTCCGTCGATGAGGGCGGACTGGCCGGTCATGTAGTTCGAGTCGGGTCCGGCGAGGTAGGACACGAACCCTGCGACATCCTCACCCCGGGACACTCGCCCGAGGGTGATGCCGGCGGCCATGGCCTTCATGGACTCGCCCTCGCCGACATTGTTGATGGCGCCGAGGTCGCGGTCGACCTCCACCCACATGTTGGTGTCGACGATGCCGGGACAGTATGCGTTCACGGTGATACCGTGCTCGGCCCATTCCTGCGCGGCCGCCTGGGTGAGGGCGCGTACACCGAACTTGGACGAGCTGTAGACGCCCAGCAGGGGGAAGCCCTTGTGGCCGGCGATCGAGGACGCGCCGATGATCTTGCCGCCGGTGCCCTGCTTGATCATCTGCCGCGCCGCCTCGGTGTAGCAGAGGAAGACGCCGCGGCCGTTGACGGCGTGAACCCGGTCGTACTCCTCCGGGGTGACGTCGAGGAGCGCTTTGGTCTGCGCGATGCCCGCGTTGGCGACGAAGACGTCGAGGGAACCGAGCTGATCGGCCGTGTCGACGACCAATTGCCGGACCGAATCATGATCCGACACATCGCCGGTCAGGGCAGCCGATCGTCTACCGAGGGCTTCGATGCCCTTGCGGGTGACGTCGAGCTCGTCTTTCATCGAGGGCAGGTCCGAGACGGCGACGTCGTGGCCGTCCTGGGCGAGGCGCAGGGCGATGGCCTTCCCGATGCCGCGGGCGGCACCGGTTACATGTGCAACTGTCATTGTCATTCTCCTGTAGTGAAAGTGGGTGGGATCAGAGGGTGGGATCGACGAGCAGCTTCATCTTCTGGCCGGCGCGGAGCGCTTCGAACCCCTGCTCGATGACACCGCTGAGGGGCACGGTGTCGACCCATCCGGTCGTGTCGTAGTGGCCCCGGGCCATGAGGTCGATGACGGCCCGGTAGTCGTCGCCGGTGTAGCAGATCGTTCCCTGGATGCGACGCTCGCGCAGAACGAGGTTGATCAGCGGAGTGGGCAGTGGCTTGTCGTAGATCGCCACGCTGATCAGGGGTCGGCGTTCGCCGACGCACTCGAGCGCCGAGGTGACCGCCGGGGCGACCCCTGCGGCGTCGAATGCGGCGTCGACACCGTCACCGTTGGTGCGGTCGGCGATGAGTGCGGACACGTCCTGGCTCGTCGGGTCGAGTGTCCGCGCGCCGAGCGCCTCGATCGACGCGCGACGGGTCGGTGAGGGCTCGACCACGTCGATCTCGGTCAAACCCATGCCCCGCAGCGCGAACCAGAGACCGATGCCGATGGGGCCGGCGCCGTAGATCAGCGCACTACACTGGTCGCCCACCTCACCGAGGACGGCGGCGTGGTACGCGACGGCCATCGGTTCGACGAGTGCGCCCATCTCCAGCGGGATGCTCTCGGGGAGGGCGTGCACCTGGTTGCGGGGGACGACGGTGTACTCGGCCATGCCGCCGTCCGCCATGAGGCCGTGGAAACCCACCGACGTGCACAGGTTGTAGCGACCGGACTTGCAGGGGCGGCACTCACCGCAGCGGTAGACCGGCTCGATGGCGACGTGGTCGCCCTCGTGCACATCCGTGACACCTCTGCCGACGTCGGTGACGACACCGGAGAACTCGTGCCCGATGACGAGGGGCATGGCCTTGCCGGTGAGCGGGTGCGGGTCGGACGGCGGGATGAAGATCGGCCCGTCGTAGTACTCGTGGAGGTCGGTTCCGCAGATTCCGTTGCGGCTGACCCGCACCTTGACCTGCCCGTCTCCGGGTGTCGGCTCGGGAACGTCTTCGATCTCGAGCTTCTTGTTGCCGTAGTAGACGGCAGCGCGCATGACTACTCCTGGTGTCGCAGTGGTGGGGTCGGCCGCTCAGACGATGCGGACGAGTTTCTTGTTGGCGAACTCGTCGAGGCCGAAGCGGCCGAGTTCGCGTCCGATTCCGGAGTTCTTGACGCCACCGAACGGCAGATCCGGGGCACTTCGGATGGTGGTGTTGACACCGACCATGCCGACGTCGAGCCGGTTGGCGACGTAGTCGGCTTCGTTCTCGTCGCGGGTGAACACCGCGCTGCCGAGCCCGTACGGTGAGTCGTTGGCCAACTCGATGGCCGCGTCCACCGACTCGACCTTGTGCAACACGGCGACCGGGCCGAACAACTCCTCGTGGTACGCGCGCATCGCCGGGGTGACACCGGAGAGCACCGTGGCCGGGTAGTAGGCGCCGGGGCCGTCCGGGACCTCACCGCCGAGGTGGACGACGGCGCCCTTGGCGATCGCGTCGTCGACCAGGGCGGTCAGGTCGGCACGGGCGGCGACGGACGCCATCGGCCCGAGACGGGTGTCTTCACTCATCGGGTCCCCGGCCCGCCATTGCGCGGCCTGTTCGACGAACGCCGGGACGAACTGGTCCCACACCGAGGCCTCGATGATCATCCGCTTCGACGACGTGCAGGCCTGGCCCGCGTTCCAGAACCGGCCGGCGACCGCAGCGGAGACGGCCTTGTCCACGTCTGCGCCGGGCAGGACGATCAACGGGTCGGAACCGCCCAGCTCGAGCACGCACTTCTTGAGGTGGCGTCCGGCATGCGCGCCTACTGCGCTGCCGGCTCGTTCGGATCCGGTCAGCGACACACCCTGCAGGTGAGGGTCGGCGATCATCGTCGCGACCTGATCGGTGGTGGCGAACACGTTCTGGTAGATCGCGGCCGGTGCTCCGGCCGCGTCGATGATCTCGGCGATCCGCAGGGCCTGCTGCGGGCAGGAGCCGGCGTGCTTGATCAGAATCGTATTGCCCAACAGCAGGTTCGGCGCGACGAATCGGGCGACCTGATAGTAGGGGAAGTTCCACGGCATCACACCCAGCAGAGGCCCGATCGGCGCGGTACGCACCAGTGCCCGCCCGGCGCCGGCGATGTCGAGTTCCTCGTCGGCGAGCAGCGCCGGCCCGGCGGTGGCGTAGTAGTCGTAGATCGAGGCCGACAGCTCCACCTCCGCCTCCGCCTGTGCGATCGGCTTGCCCATCTCGAGGGTCATCAGCTTGGCCAGCTCGGTGGCGTGCTGTCGGTGTAGCTCGGCCACCTTCGCGAGCACCGCCGCCCGGTCGGGCAGATCGACCTCACGCCACAGCCGGTAGGCGTCGGCGGCTCGTACCAGCGCCTGATCGGCGTCGGCGTCCGACATCGTGGCGAACTCACGCACCACGGTGCCGGTGGTGGGGTCGACTGTTGCGTACTTCGTCATTCCTCGTCCTTCGTTGCAGATCGAATCCGGCCTCGCAGGGTGTGTCAGATCGCCGGCTCGAGGACGTCGTCATTGGTGGTGTAACTCGGGTATCCGGCCGACGATTCGGCAGCGAGGGTCGAGCGGTAATCCTTGAGTCCGCCCAGGTAGAACAGGACCGTGCGCTTCTTGCCCGGGATGTTGGCGCCGAAGATCCAACCGGCGGCCTTCGAGAACAGGGTCTGATTGGCAATGTCCGTGCAGGTCTGCGTCCATTCGGCTTCGGTGTCGGGCTTGACGTCGATCCAGCCCGCATCCGTGGCCGAGACGTGGCGGACGGCGTCGCCGATCCATTCGACCTGAGTCTCGATCGACGGGGGAAGGTTCGTGAACGGACCGTTGGGGCCGAGGATCATGAACATGTTGGGGAACCCTGCGGTGGTCATGCCGAGGTAGCTCGTCGGCCCGTCGCTCCAATGTTCCTTCAGGGTTTCACCCCCGCGGCCGCGGATGTCGACGCGCACGTAGTTTCCGTCGACGGCGTCGAATCCCGTGGCACACACGAGGACATCGAGTTCGTGGAGGGTGCCGTCCTCGGTCACGATGCCCTTCTCCGTCACCTTCGCGATCGGGTTCTCCTTGACGTTCACCAGTGTGACGTTGGGCCGGTTGAAGGTTTCGTAGTATCCCGAATCGCACAGCGGGCGACGCGCGTACAGGTCCGTGGGCGTGAGCTTGCGGGCGGTCTCCGGGTCCTTGACGATCTCGGCGATCTTGCGACGGATGAACTTTGCCGCCTCTTCGTTCGCGTCCTCGTCGGTGGCGATGTCACCGAACGTCTCGAACATGAACCGGAACCCGCCGCCCTCGTTCCACGCCTTCTCGTACACGGCTTCGCGTTCCGCTTCATCGAGGCTGAAGGTCTCGACGGTGCTCTCCACGAAACCCATGGCGGTGCTCGAGTTGTGGACCTGCTCCCAGATGGCGTCGAAGTTGTCGCGGTGATGCTGAATCTGTTCCGGGGTGAGCTCGCGGTTACCGGCGGGCACACTGTACTGCGGGGTGCGCTGGAACGACGTCAGGTGCGCAACGATCGGGGCGCTGGCAGTGATCACCTGGTTGCCGGTCGATCCGTTACCGATGACACCGACCCGCTTGCCGGTCAGGTCCAGGTCCTCAGGCCACGCGCCGGTATGCACCAGGCGGCCCTCGAACGTCTCGATGCCCGGGAAACTGGGCATATTCGTCGCGGACAGCAGACCGAGGCCGGTAACCAGGAACCGGCACCGGTACGTGACACCGCGGTCGGTCCGCACGGTCCAGCGGCCCGAGAGCTCGTCGAATTCGGCGTCGGTCATGCCGGTCTCGAGCTCGATGCGCTCACGCAGGCTGTAGCGATCCACGACGCCGTTGAGGTACTCGAGGATCTCGGGCTGGGTCACGAACTTCGTCTTCCACGGGGTCTGCTCGTACAGGTCGCGGTCGAACGAGTACTGGTAGACGAAACCCTCAGAGTCCGAGAGCGCTCCGGGATACTTGTTCCAGTACCAGGTTCCACCAACTCCACCGGCCTTGTCGATGGCGACGGCGTCGAGGCCCAACTCGTTGCGCAACTTGTACAGCATGTAGATCCCGCCGAATCCGGCTCCGACGACAAGGGCGTCGAGGTCGTGGATCTGATCGTGGGCGGCTGCATCCATGGCACATGTTCCTTCGGTCTCGCGTGGTGTGGCGTGCGCCACTTGCTTGGGACCATCATGGAAGGGAACACAGGTGCCGTAGTTGTTCCAATCTGAAACAACGGCCGAACATATGCTGCGACCTGCGCCGATACTCGAAGTGCGCGCTCGAATTTCTCGAAACGACGATGGCCCGGGACGTTGCTACGTCCTGGGCCATCAAAGTTGATGAAGTTGTCGAGCAACGTGAATGGGCGTGATCTTCGGTGCTGTGGCTAGTCGATGCCGGGGATGAGTAGTATCTTTCCGGCACTTCCGCCTTGCAGGTCCAGGGCTTCCTGGAACTTGGACAGCCCCATCCGGTGAGTGACAAGCGAGTTCAGATCGAGGCGCTCTCGCGACACCAGGGAGCCGAGGACATCCCAGGTCTCCCAGAGGGATCGGCCGAAGCTGCCTTTCAGGGTGATGCCGTGCTTGATGACGTAACGGGTGATGTCGAGGGCGAAAGGTTGTCTGGGCACCCCGATACACACGGCGGTGGCCTCGCGGCGCAACGACTGCAGAACGATGTCGAGTGCGCCGGGGGCGCCGGTGCAATCGAAACCCACATCGAACCCGTGCCGGTCGGCGGCATCGTTCAGGCACCATTCGACGGCCGCTTGATCGGACTCGAGGGCGACAGCGCCGAAGGATTCGGCGATGCCGCGACGAAAGTCATTCGGCTCGATCACGACGACCCGACTGGCCCCCGACAGGTGGGCGAGCTGAACAAGTGCCAAGCCGATCGGTCCGGCGCCGGCGATGATCACCGAGCACCCGGCGAGGGTGACCTGGCTGCGCAGCATCGCATGCACCGCAACACCGGCTGACTCGAACAGGGCACCGGTTTCAGTGGGCACGTTGTCGGGCAGTGCATAGCAGGCGTGCTCGGAGACCACCAGCCGCTCGGCGAACCCACCGTCGACGTGCAGGCCGAGCAGCGCCATGTTCAGGCAATTGTGTCCTTGACCGCTGCGGCAGTGGTAGCAGTTCCGGCACGCGATATGCGATTCGAGGGCGACGCGGTCGCCGAGCCGGAGGGTCTCGACGCCCGATCCGACCTCGATGACGGTTCCGGCGACTTCGTGGCCGAGGACCACCGGCAGCTCGAGGCCGAAGGCTTTCGCGGTGGCGCTGTAGCGGACGAGTTCGCGGTCGGTGCCGCACGGTGACGCGGCGGCGACCGCGATGCGGACCTCATTGTGCGTGACGGGGCGTTCCGGGTGGTCGGTGATGTAGTCGAAGCCTTCTGCGGGGGTGGTTTTGACGATGGCTTTCACAGCGTTCTCCCTGCGGATTGGCCACCAACGAGGAGCTCGCTCAGGCGGCGGCGATGCCTGCGGTCAGGCCGCCGCAGACGTAGAGGATCTGTCCGTTGACGAATCCGGCCCGGGCGTCGAGGAAGAACCCCGCGGTGTGGGCGATGTCGTCTGGTTGTCCGATGCGCCGAACCGGGACGGAGTCGACGATCTGCTTGGTGCGTTCGGGATCGTTCGCCTTCGTGAACAATTCGGTCGCGATCGGCCCGGGGCCGATCGCGTTCGTGGTGATTCCGAGCGGCCCGAGTTCGAGCGCCCACACCCGGGTCAGGCCGATGAGTCCGGCCTTCGATGCGGCGTAGGCGGTGCGCAGTTCCTTTCCGAGTGCCGCCCGGGAGGTCATGTTCACGATTCGCCCGAAGCCGGCGTCGGTCATCCCGGGTAGCAGGGCCTGGGTGCACTGGACGGCGCAGCGCAGGTTGAGAGCGAATGCGGCGTCCATTTCCGCGAGAGTCTGCTCGCGGAGCGGGCCGGGGAAGACAGCGCCGACATTGTTGACGAGCCGGGTGACGGGGCCGTTGGCGAGTACCTCCTCGAGTGCTGTGGCGGTGGACGCGGTATCGGCAAGGTCGGCGAGCACACTCTTGCCGATCGGCGACGGGTCGCGGTCGATGACCACGACGTCCCATCCGCGAGCCAGACCTTCCTCGGCGATGGCACGGCCGATGCCGGAGGCACCACCGGTCACGAGAAGACGTTCGGGAGAGGAAGACACGTTCATACCGTCGCAATCGGGGTCAGAGGCGACCCGGTTGCGCCGGGTAACCGAAGTGGGGGGGCAGTAAGCAGAAACCGCGAGCGTCGTTGCGCTCGTAGATGGTTCGCGAGATCGGACAGCCACCACAGCTCACCGAGGTGCACGCCGAGCCGGAACAGGCACAACTCGTGCAGCGGGAGAGCGGGGGCATCGTGAAGCTCGATGGTAGGGGGAAACGCCTCGACCGCGTAGTTGTCGGCGGCGATCGCGACGACTCCGCTGTCGCGGATCCAGTCGTGCAGGGCAGGGTCGGAACCGTCGAGGACCGCGCACACCCGGAGCGCCTCCGCGGTGGGAGTGCCCTGCTGGGCGAACACGTGCCGGGCGAAGCCGGTGTGCAGGACCAGCAGGTCGCCGGGTTCGACGACGACGGCGTCGGCCGCGAGGACGCGTGCGAGGTCCTGGTACCCGACGACCGTGCGGTCGGCGCCGAAGTGGGCCTCGAGGTCGACCAGGACGGCGCGGCCCTGCACGCCGTGCCGCGCCATGTGGCTGATGTCGACCGGACCCGCGTGTGAGGTCGACGCCAGACCGTCCTCGGCGCCGTCGAGTCGACCGAGGCTGCCGATTCCGGCACCGTGGGCTCCGTCCGGTCCCACGACGTCGACACCGGCGCGCCAGCCGTTGTAATAGACCCGCTCGGGCACACCGTGTCCGTCCGCGTCGAACAACGCACCCGCGTGACCGAAGGCATCCCACTGCGTCGAGTACTGGGTATGCAAGACCACGAGATCGTCGCTCATCACGTCGGTCGCGCCGGAATGGGCAACGGCCATGTCGCAGTTGAAATTGACCGCCCCGGCCCGCAGTGTGGGACGCACGACGGGCGGGAACCGGTTGGCGTTGAGGGCAGTGCCGCCGGGCAGATCGAGCGGCAAGGACAGGCAGAACACGAGGCCGTCACGGACCTCGGCGATGCCCTTGCGGACCTGGTCGGGTCCGAGCAGGTTCAGCCGTCCGAGCACATCCTCCGGGCCAAAGTCCCCCCAGTTCGAACCTTCGGGTCGGTTCCGCCAGCGTGTCATCCTCTACCTCTCCTGCTGCAGTCCAGATCCTGCGGTCTCCTAGTCCGGAAGCGAGCACGTGCCGGTCGGACGGTGGCTCATGACTCGTCGTCGGGCTCCATGACCTGATGGATCTCGATCATGTTTCCCGCCGGGTCGGTCAGGAAGATCTGGTACCAGCCCTCGACTGACCAGATGCCCCAATCGTCGAACGGAATGTTGTTGTTGCGCAGACGCTCCATCACGGCTTGGATATCGTCGGTGCGGAAGGCGACATGTCCGCCGATGAGGGGATTCACCGTATGGCCCTCTGTCAGAGCGAGATACGGCTGGCGGCGTGTGGCATGCAGCTGAAGCTCGTCCTTGTCGCCGGCATCGTAGAAGCGCGCGCGCGTCGCCCACTCCTCGTCACCCGAATCGCCGCTGTCCGCCGACCGAGACGTCGCAATCATCGGGGGGCTGGCGATCTCGCTGAGTCCGAGGGCGTCGGAGTAGAACTTGCCCAACTCCCCCATATCGTCCGAGGTCACGTTCACGTGGTGCAGGCGCAGATACATCGTGTTTCCTTCCTTCGTGCACGGTGCGCGACGGCTCCGTGAGTATTGGCCCCTGTGCTGGGTGTGCCTCGCCGGAACGCTCGGATGTGCTCTCACGGGAGTGACCGGTGGTGGCGAGTACCGCGCCAGGTGGCGCTACTCACATGATTACCCACCTGAACCGGCAAATCCAATACGAATCCTGTGGCAACTAATATCGTCAGAGTATTAGTGTGGCATTTCATGGACCTGCGTGACCTCGAAGCATTCATCGCGGTGGCCGAAGAGCTGCATTTCGGTCGGGCCGCGGCCCGTCTGCACATGGCGCAGCCGCCGCTGAGCAATCGCATCACCCAGCTCGAAAACGAGTTCCGGCTCAAGTTGTTCCAGCGGACGACGCGCAACGTGCGGTTGACCGACGCGGGGGAGCGGCTGCTCGGACCCGCACGGCGGGCGGTGAACCAGGCGGCGTCGGTGCGGGAGCTGGCGACCGCGATCGCGTCAGGCGAGGAAGGTCAGGTCCGGATCGGCTTCGCCGGTGCGTCGAGTCAGCGAGTGCTGCCCCTGCTCACCCGTGCGGTCCGGGCAGAGCATCCCGGGATCGATCTGGTCCTGCAGTCCCAGACGTACGTCTACCGGGCGTTCGACCTGCTCGTAGCGGGCGATCTGGATCTCGCGTTCGTCCGGATACCGGTGGCGCGTCCCGAACTCAGCTATCGGGTCGTCGAGGTGGAGGAGGTGCTCTGCGCGTTGCCGGCTGGGCACCGGCTCGCCGATCGCGACAGCGTGCGCCTCGAGGACCTGATCGACGAGGACTTCGTCAGCCTCCCCGAGGACAGCGGATCGATGCTCCGGTTGACCATGTACTCGATGTGCATGTCGTCGGGGTTCCGGCCGAAAATCACCCAGGTGGCGCCGGATTCGAGCACGGTGCTCGCCTTGGTTGCGGCGGGCGCCGGGGTGACCATCACGCTGAGCTCGGTCTGCCAGGCGCAGAGCGTCGGGATCATCTACAAGCCGATCGAGGGCACCGAGCCCAGTCACCTCTTCCCGGCTCTCGCCTGGCGAACCGACAACACCTCGCCCGCCTTGCAGCGCGTGCTCGCGGTCGGTGAAAACGCACTGCCGACACCCGATCTCGATTCATACGGTTTGGATATGAACAATTGAGAAATGAGTCTTGGACAAGATAGATCTTGAGCCGATAACTTCCCTACATGTGGCGGGCATCACGAGTCGCCGTTCGAGGGAGTTGGATCATGGTGAAACCAATGGCGGACAAGGCAACGAAGCACCCGGGGTCGGCAGGCGCGATGGACGGCGGCACGCTGCCGGCCATGCCGACGCGGGAGCTGCCCGCGGCGCCGCGATTGCGGAAGATCGTCGGCCCGGGCGTCATCATCGCGGCCGTCGGAATCGGCACCGGCGAATACCTGCTGCACCCGTTCATCACCAGCCGGGTCGGTCTGACCTTCCTGTGGGCCGCCGCGATCGGCCTGGGCCTGCAGTACTTCATCAACACCGAGGTCGCGCGCTACACCCTCGCGACCGGTGAAACGATTCTGACCGGATTCCTGCGGCTGTGGCGGGGCTGGGCCCCGCTGTTCATCGCGATGACGGTCATCCCGTTCGCCTGGCCCGCCTGGATGACCAGTTCCGCGCAGATGCTCACCTTTCCCCTGGGCGGCGGCAATGTTCGATGGATCGCGGTCGGCGGTCTCGTCCTGATCGGCGCTGTCCTGACCTTCTCACCGGTGGTGTACAAAACGGTCGAGAAGCTGGAGATGTTCAAGATCATCATGGTGCTGTTGTTCGTGGCATTCGCCGTCGTCCTGATCGGGTGGCAGCCATGGACCGAGCTTCCCCACGCCACCGTCCAGGGCATCGGCCGACTGCCCCAAGAGGTACCCGTCGGGGTACTGATGTCCGCACTGGTTTTCGCCGGCGGCGGCGGCGCCGTGAACCTCGCGGTCAGCAACTGGGCACGGGACAAGGGCTGGGGCATGGGAATACACGCCCCGCGCGTCGTCTCCCCGGTCACCGGCGAGGAAGAGGCCGGCACCGCGACCGGCTACCAGTTCGAGATCACCGACACCAGCCTGTCCCGGTGGAAGAAGTGGTGGAAGGCCGTCCGCATCGAGCAATTCGTGACGTTTTACCTCGTCACCCTGGTCTCCATCGTCGTGTTCGCGCTTCTGGCGTACAAGATCATCGGCGTGGGCGGCTACACCGGTCCCGCCGACCTCGGCTTCATCATGTTCGAGGGCACCGCCCTCGGCGAGCAATACGGTGAATGGCTGAAGATCCTGTTCTGGACCATCGGCGCCGTCTCGCTCGTGTTCGCGAACCTGGTGGTGGTCGACCTCGTCGCCCGCATCACCTCGAACATCCTCGCCACCACCTATCTGCGCGACCACACCACCTGGACCGAGGCCAAGACTTACATGGCCGCCGTCTGGGTGATGGTCGGGCTCGGCGCAGGAATCCTCGCACTCGGCCTCGATCAACCCCTGGTGCTGATCGCGATCGCGGCCCTGCTCAACGGGCTCGTAATGGTCGTGTACTGCGTGCTCATCATCCGAGTCAACGGAGCGCTCGACCACCGGATCGGCATCTCACGTCCCCGGCGAATCGTGCTCGGCGTCGCCTCCGTCGCCTACGCCGCCTTCACCGTCTACACCATCGTCACCTGGATCCAATCATGAGAGCAACGGACAACAGCATGAATGCAACCGAAAAGAACCTCCCCACAGTCACGTTCGTCGGAATCGGCGCCATCGGCCTACCGATGGCCCACCGCCTGGTCTCCCGCGGCTACGACGTCGCCGCGGTCGACCCGAATCCGGCAGCCCGCACACGAGCCGAAGCCGACGGCATGCAGTCCTTCGACGACATCGCCGCGACCCCGGTCAGCGACATTGTTCTGGTGCTGGTCGCCACCGGTCAGCAACTCCTCGACACGGTCAAGGCCGGAACCGCGAACCGGCAGGTCGATCACCAGACCTGGGTGATCTGCTCGACCGTCGGACCGCGCGCCGCGAAGGAGGCAGCGCAGATGCTGACCGAATCCGGCGCCGCGGTCATCGACGCGCCTGTCACGGGCGGTGTCCCGGGCGCCGAGAAGGGAATGCTGCGCTTCCTGACCGCCGGCGAAGCCGCGCCGGTCGAGGCACTGCGAGACCTGTTCGCCGTGCTCGGCGAGGTCGCGCTGGTCAGCGACCGTCCCGGCGACGGTCAGGCGACCAAGATCGTCAACCAGCTCTGCAGCTCGGTCCATCTGGCCGCGGCCGCCGAAGCCATCGCCCTTGCCACCCACCTCGGCCTCGATCCGGTCAAGACCGTCGGCATCATCAGCGGCGGCTCCGGTGCCTCGTGGTTCTTCGACGAGCGCGGACCCCGCATGGCCGAACTCGGCATCGTCCCCGACGTACTCACCCGGCTGGCGATCCTCGCGAAGGACAACGGACTCGTCCACGAGGAAGCCGCCGAGCACGGTGCCCAGGTCCCGCTGCTCGAAGCCGCCAGGCAGCAGTATCAGCGTGCGGCCGAGCTAGGCCTGCTCGAAGCCGACGACAGCCAGATCATCCGGACTTACCTCACCTGACGACAGCACCGAAGACCAGCCGGGCGACGAGGCCCGAACAGCAGCTCCCAAACGATTGCCGGTCCCGTCCCGACGACGGGGCCCGCCTCCCGATGCCCGAAACAGGATGAAAATCATGAAAATCACTCGAGTGCGGGCGATTCCGTTCGCCATTCCATACCGCAAACCGCTGCACTTCGCCAGTGGCCACATCGACGTCGCGGACCACGTCCTGGTCGAGGTCGTCACCGAAGACGGCATCGTCGGTATCGCCGAGGCACCCCCGCGCCCCTACACCTACGGCGAAACCCAGGCATCCATCGTCGCGGTGATCGAGACCGTCTTCGCCCCCGCCATCGTGGGGATGTCACTGCTCGGACGTGAACAGGTGCGGGAGAAACTGAACCGCACGGTCGGCAATCCCACCGCCAAGGCCGCCATCGACATGGCCATGTGGGACGCCTGGGGCAAGACCGTGGACCGGCCGCTGCACGAGCTGCTCGGCGGCTACACCGATCACCTGAACGTGAGTCACATGCTCGGCTTCGCCGACCCCGCAGTCATGGCTGACGAGGCCCTCCGCATCACCGGCGAATACGGAATCACCTCGTTCAAGATCAAGGTCGGACGGCGCCCGATCGACCTCGACATCGCCGTGTGCCGGGCGATCCGCGAGGCCGTCGGCGACGGAGCCGAACTCTATCTCGACGGCAACCGCGGCTGGACCGCGTCCGAGGCCGCGACCGCGCTGCGACGGATGGGGGAGCTCGGTCTGTCCCGGGTCGAGGAACTGTGTCCCGCCGACGACGTCCTCGGCCGCCGATGGCTGGTGCGACAGTTCCCGATTCCCTTCGTGGCGGACGAAAGCGTCCCCACCCCAGCGGATGTCACCCGCGAGATCCTCGCCGGCGCGGCAACGGCTGTGAGCATCAAGACCGCCCGCACCGGCTTCTCGGACTCGCTGCGCGTCGCACACCTCGCCGAAGGCCTCGGGGTGGAGGTCGTCATCGGCAACCAGATCGACGGCCAGATCGGAACCGCCTGCTCGCTCGCCTTCGGTGCCTCCCAACGCACGACCGCACACCACGCCGCCGAGCTGTCGAACTACCTCGACATGAGCGACGACCTGCTCACCGAACGCCTGCGCATCACCGACGGAAAGATGAGCGTGCGGCCCGGTCCGGGTCTGGGCATCGCGATCGACCCGGCCAAGCTCGAGCACTACCGCACCGACAACTGAAACGAACCGTTCCCGCTACAGGCGGTGGACGCGGCCGGAAACCCCTTCCGCGATTTCAGCAATTGCTCATCGGTGCCTGCCGCCCGCATACCCCTTACGCCATGCAGTCCTCGCGACGACCCGTTCCGGCACATTCGCCGCGCCGCCGCGACCTCGAGGAAGCCGATCCCATGACCAATCCCCTCATCACCGCCGACCCGGACATCGATATGGAAGCACGCATCTACAAGAAGATGCTCCTGCGAGTCATCCCGATCATCATGCTCGGCATGTTCATCTCGTACATCGATCGAGCGAACATCGGTGTCCTGGCCGGACCGATGTCCAAAGACCTAGGCCTCACCGCGGCAACCTTCGGTCTCGCCGCCGGGCTGTTCTACATCGGCTACTGCTTCTTCGAGATTCCCTCGAACATGGCCCTGTCCAAGTTCGGTGCGCGTGTGTGGCTCGCCCGCATCATGGTCACCTGGGGCATCGCCACGATGTTCATGGGCCTCGTCCAGAACGAGACGACGCTCTACATCGTGCGCATCATGCTCGGCATCGCGGAAGCCGGATTCTCGCCGGGCGCACTGCTGTTCCTCGCCTTCTGGTGCACACCGCGCATGCTTCCGCGGACGTACTCCATGTTGAATCTGGCCGTTCCCATCGCACTTGCCGTCGGGTCGGTGCTGACCTCGGCACTGCTGTCACTGGACGGATTGTTGGGCGTGGCGGGGTGGCGCTGGGCTTTCCTGCTCGAAGGCATACCGGCGATCGTGCTCGGAATCTACATCTTCTTCCGCCTTCCCGACGGCCCCTCGAATGCCAAGTGGCTCGACGCGTCGGAAAAGGAATACCTCGCGAAAGCAGCCGCTCAGAGTCCTGACAGCGCCGGTCACGAGATCTCACAGCTGTGGGCAGTACTGCGGCGGCCCGCAGCGTGGGTGTTCACTGTGCTGTACTTCTGTATGACGATCGGGTACTGGACGATCGCGTACTTCCTTCCCACCATCGTCCGAGACCAGTTCGACCTAGGCGCTGCCGGTGCCGGATTCGTCTCGGCAATTCCGTGGCTGTTCGCTGCGGTCGTCATGATCTTCGTCTCGAAGAACGTGTCGCGAACCGGTGAACGAACCTGGCACATGACCCTCCTGCAACTCGCAGGTGCCCTGGGATTGGCCGTTGCCGCGCTGAGCGGCAATCCCTACCTCGCGCTGGTCGGCATCAGCCTGGCGGCGGCCGGCTTCTTCGGCTCACTCCCGACATTCAATTCGATGCCCGCCCAGCTGTTCACCGGTGGACTCGCCGCCGTCGCGCTCGCAATGATCAACGGCCTCGCCAGCCTCAGCGGCCTGGTCGGCCCCTATTTCTTCGGTTTACTGAAGGACACCACCGGCTCCACGTCAACCGGACTCCTCATCATGGCGGGCTTCTTCGTCGCCGCAGCGATCCTCGCCTTCACCATGAGCCGCTGGACCGACAAGATCACCGGAGGCCTGCTGCACGTGCACATCATCGAAGACGCGGAACCGGTAGCCGTGCCCACGAAGAGTTGAAACGCACTCGGTGGCCGTGGCATACCCTCGACCACCGAGTTCCGCTCCGGGGGTGAAAGCCACGGCGCGAACCCTGTCCGCAACGATGAACAATGAACTACGCACTAAGCCACCGAAATCGCACGGAGCCTCATCTTTCGGCGAGATGCTGGTCGCCGCTGGCGCTGGTTCAGGGCATCAGGAGGCGGTACAGCGCCGCCGCGCCACGACCGCCGGTAATCCGAAGGACGCGGTGGGCCTGATCGACGACGGGGAGTCCTCACAGCGGGGCTCCGCATGTCCCTTGTGTCAGGCGCCGGCGACGGTGATCGCACCGAGGTTGGTGAACTCGGCGACGATCTGGTGTCCGGGTTCGATGGAGACGGCGTCGGTCATTCCGCCGGTGAGGACGATCCAGCCCGGTTCGAGTGCGATGCCGCGTTCGGCGAGCGAGTTCGCGGCGAGAGCGAGTGCGTTGGCAGGGTGGCCTTGGACGGCGGCGCCGGTGGCGGTGTCGACGACGACACCATTCACTGACAGGATGCATGTTTCGAGGGCGAGGTCTAGGTCGGTGGGGTGGCGTTCAATCTCGCCACGTACGAATCTCGCTGAGGAGGCGTTGTCGGCAACGACGTCGGGAAGAGTGAAACGGAAGTCGGTGTAGCGGCTGTCAATTATCTCGAATCCGGCATGCACGGACCGGACAGCGGCCATCGCGGACGCCGCAGTCACACCTGGGCCTTCCAGCTTCTCGCCGAGGACGAAGACGATCTCGGGTTCGACGCGGGGGTGGATGAGTTCGCGGGTCGGAACCGGTGCCCCTGCTGCGAGAACCATGCCATCGGTGAGCCATGCGGTGAGTGGCGAGCTGATGCCCATCCGCTGCTGCTTCGCGCGGGACGTGAGGCCGAGTTTGACGCCGACAAGTTTCTCACCCAGTGCCAGCTTGCGGGCGATCAGTCGGTCCTGCACCTGGTAGGCGGTCTCGAGGTCGAGCGCAGTCCAGTCGTCGGTGATGGGGTGTCGATCGGTGCGAGTTGCCTCGGCTTCGAGGAGAACATCGGCTGCCGTCTCGACAGTCCAGATGAAGTCGCGGCTCATCTGGTCTCGTCGCGTTGTTCCGCAATGACATCGGCTGTGGTGACGATCTCTGCGATGTTCGTCAGGGCGTAGCCGACCGCTGCAGCTTGCCAGTCCGCGCTCAGGCTCGACGTGGCGTCGGCAGGGAGGATTGCGCGGTAACCGTGGTCGGCTGCGTCGCGGATGGTGTGCTCGACGGCCATGTTCGTCCACACGCCCGAGACGACGACGTCGGTGACGCCGAGGTTTCGCAGCAGACTGTCGAGCGGTGTCCCGTTGAAGCAGCTCATCCGGTTACGCAACAGTACGGGCTCGTCGTCCCGAGCCTCGAGTCCGTCCAGCGCCTGGGCGCCCCACGAGCCGAGGCGGAGTGAGTCCGGACCGATCATCCGGAAGATCGGGGCGTTGCGGCCGCCGAAGGGGCGACCCGGAAACGACACGATGTGGTTGTGGACTACGGGTACGGATTTCGTCCGAGCCCAGTCGAGCAACTCGCCGACGTGCGTGAGTAGTTGTTGTTCCTCCGCGTGTGCGGCGGCGCCGAAGGACGCGTACGCGCCGTCCCGGTGAACGTTGTCGTTTTGAAGATCGATCAGGACCAGTGCGGTGCGGTCCGAGTCGAGCGTGAGGTTGGTCATGAGGCGTCTCTCTATTGGATGCGGCTCGGCAAGGGGAGGCTCTCGGAGGAAGGCGAGTCGGTGAGCCGGCCGGTGGCGTAGGCATGGCTTGCCGCGACGACGCCCTGGATCGTTGCGAGCTCGTCGTCGTCGCGGGGTCCGTAGACCATCACGAAGCCGGGTGAGAGCCGGGTTCCCGCCCACGGATGCATCCGCCCCCACCCATGGGCCACGAGGTCGGCCGCGAGGTCGGCCGGCAGCGTCAGGTGCAACGAGCCGTCGTACTGCGGATGCAGATGCGCGAACTCACCTGCCGACGGAACGAGATACGCCTGCTCGTCGGGCCCTCGGTCTTCGAGACTGAAACCGACTGCTCCGGGGACCGAGATGTGTGATGCACCGACGGTGACACCGGCCATCCCGCGGACGTGGGCGAGCAGCCGTTCTTGCAAGTCGACCGGTGCGTTGTCGGTCTGCTGCTGTTGGGGGATCGACCACGACACACGCGGGTGGGGCCCACGACGGTCTGGTAGCCGACCGCCCGGGACGGTCGGCCACCGGACAGCGGCTCGCGGGCCGCCGGAAGGCACGTGCTGGTGCTTCACGAAGCGCAGTCGATGCGCAATCCATTCTCCCAGAGCTGACACCACGGTCGCGGACAGCCCGTGTCCGCCGGGGTCGCGGTGCGCTTCTGTGGGTGCACCGGAATCGCTGAGTAGGTAGTTCCAGGTGCGTTCGAGCAGCTCGGCCGGGATGACGTGGTCCTGGTCACCTTGGGCGACAAAGACCGGAAGGTGAGCGAGACGGGCAGGCTCCACCGAAAGGCCCGCGCCAAAGGGCAGTGTCCCGTACAGGACAGCAGCGCCGGTGAAGCGGGCAGGGTCGTCGAGGATCAGGCCGCCGGCGAACGCTGCTCCACCGCTGAAACCGACGAGAATCACCGGACGCCCGGTCGGCGCGACGGAGTCGAGCCAGCTCAGGAACCACTGCATGGACAGAGCGATAGAGGCCGCAACAGGCCGGCCGATCCCGCGATTGGCAAACCAGGCGAACCCAGATCCCTCGGCAAGTGGGGCGCGCACCGCGGCGTAGGCGACGTCTCCCGGCAAGTGGGGTGCCAGCGAGAGGATCTCGCGCTCGTTCGACCCACGGCCGTGGAGGAGCACGACCAGGGGAGCGGTCGGGTCGGCGGAGCCGTACGTGGCGGTGACGGGTTGGCCGAAGGCCACTGCGCTCATGATTGCTCGATGTAGTCGACGGTCACTGGGTGTCCACCTTCCAGTTGGTCGTTCCGGCCGAAACCGGCAAAGTGTCGTTACAGGGCGATTTTTCGCACACGGAACAGCTGTTGCCTGGTGACGGCGTTGCAGCCGACGGCGGAGATGCCGACGGCGAGGAACTCCTGCTGCACGCATCATGGTTGATGCTTCAAGTAAAGCCTAGTTGATTTAGTTGTCGTGTCAAGTAATGGAGGTAGGCTCCTGGAGTGGAAACGAGATGGCTGAACGCGGATGAACGGGCAACGTGGCTCCGATTGGTCGCCGTCGTCGAACTGCTACCCGGCGTCCTGGACTCGCAATTGCGACGGGACGCAGGCGTCACTCACTTCGAGTACTTCGTACTTGCCATGCTGTCCGAGGCAACCGACCACACCCTGCGGATGACTTTGCTGGCCCAACGCACCAGCGCAACTTTGCCCCGACTGTCCCATGTCATCCGGCGATTGGAGAGGAGAGGATTCGTGGAGCGAATCCCGTGCCCCGAGGATGGCCGGGCGAGCAATGCGCGACTTACGGCGGCAGGGTGGGATGAGGTCGTCGCCGCTGCGCCCGGACACGTCCGTACCGTGCGCCGCAACGTCCTCGACCCGTTGACGCCAGCACAGCTGACCCAACTCCGCCGCATCGGTGAAGCATTGTTGACGCAACTCGATCCAGAAGGACGGATGACCGGGCTCTACAACCCCGCGGACACCGTCGGCGATGCGCCGTCGAGGTGAAGTGCGATGTGATTCGGCCTGCGCACTCGGAAGTGGAGTCAACCAGAGTTCGATACAGAAGCGGCGACGCCGGAATCAATTCTTCCGTGCGGCGCCGACACCGAGTTCCATCAAGTCTTCTCCGATGAGTATCTCGCCTGAGAAGTCCCTTCCAGCTTCGAGCCACCGCTCGGGCGGATTGTGCGCTGGTGCCAGATGGGTGAGCACGAGCGTCAGCACACCCGCTCGCTCAGCCACTTTCCCGACATCCTCGATCGGTGTGTGCGAGTTGACGAGGTGATCGATCTTCGCTTGCTGTGCCGGGCTGGGCGGGTTCGGAAAGAGTCCTTCCACCCACGCAATGTCGATCACCTCGTGGACGAGTATGTCCGCGCCCCGGGCAAGCTCGACAAGATTGTCACATGCGTTTGTATCTCCGGACACTACAACCGATCCGTCGGCGGTATCGAAGCGGAAGGCAAAGGCAGGAAACACCGGTGCGTGATCGACCAGCGTGGCCGTGACTCGCACCCGTTCGTCCTCGAACACAGGGAACGGTGACATGCGTGGTGCCACATCGATGTTCGGATCGACGGTGATGCCGACCGGAAGTTCGATATCGTGAACGGTGATCAGCGAGTGCGGGTCGGGCTTGAGGCTGTCCCGCATATTGTCGTTCAGATCGTTCGCGAACGCCTGGTAGAGGTATTCGGTGGTATCGCGTAGACCTGGCGTCGGTTCGACGCATTCAGAACAGGAGGCTCCGGAGCGTCGGAGTTGCCGAGCGGTACGAGTGAGGGGCGGGGTCCCGGGCCGAAGACCTGAAGTGGCTTTGGCCGGTTCGCCAGGCCGTCGGATGATCCGAAGGTAAGGATATTCGGGTAGTCGACGATGTGGTCGGAATGAAGATGGGTAACGAAGGCTGCCTCGAGCCGCTCGAGGCCGTGGAACTCCTCCTGCCTCCCTAGCCCGGCCTGGAGATACCGCCTCGCCCATCCTTCCCCGAAATCGACCAGGTACACCGAGTTTTCGACCACGACAGCGGTAGATATCCCCTTCCGCTCCGAGCCGCTCCACCAGGTCCGGCCGGCGGCGGTCCCCAGCAACACGAGTCGTGTCCGAAAGTCCGCTGCACTGATCGAGGAACCGGCCGGTCCCGCTGCGGCTACGTCACCATTATCCGTGCATCCACTGAGAGTGGTGGATGCTACGGCGGCACCGGACATGGCAAGTGCTGCCTGGACGAAGGAGCGCCGGGAGATTCCGGCGAGTGGACCGGCGGTATTGCACATTGACTTTGTTCCAATCGATAAGCGCGTCGGGCCGCGCGAATACATTGTCTCCGAGAGGGCTCAGTGAAACTCGGTCTCCGGCGCTGGTCGTCAGCCCCCGCTTCGGGGCGCGCCCACACCGATCACATCCAGGTCCCGGCCGATGATCAGCTTGCCGTCGAAACCGTCCTTGGCCGCCTCGAAACGGTCGTCCGCGCCGTTCCCCGGGACGATGTGGGAGAGTGCCAACGTCTTCACGTTCGCCTCCTGCGCGACCCGTCCGACGTCCTCGACGAGGGTATGAGCGTTGATCAGGTGTTGGAATATCGATTCCTGCTTCGCGTCCCGGGGCTCAGGGAAGAGCGATTCCGGCCAGGACTTATCGATCACCTCATGGACGAGGACGTCGGCGTTCTTGGCCAACGGCACCAGGTTGGGATTCTTTCCGGTGTCACCCGAGAAGACGATCGAGCCGTCGGGGGTGTCGAAGCGGTACGCCAGGGCTGGGAAGACCGGCGCATGGTTGACGAGTGTTGCGGACACCTTGACGTGATCATCTTCGAAGAAGACGAAGGGATCCATCTTCGGGCAAGGTTGCCCATTCGGATCGGACAGATACTGCGCGGGGACGGGGACGTCGTTCGCCTCCCACATCTGTTCCGGCCGCGGCTTGGCGTTGTCGAACAGCCTGTCGTTGAAATCGGCGGCGAAGGCTTGCACCAGCAAGTCGGTCATCTCGCGAGTACCGGGCGTGGGATTTTCCGGGTTGACCGGAGTCGGGGGCGTACCGCCGCCGAAGAACGGTGGAACCTGTCCGCGGTTTCCTGGCCCCCAGATAGGGATTCGGTTCACGAACTGGAGGCCGTTGTACATTCCCTCACTGAGAATGTTATTGAGGTCGACGATGTGGTCGGAATGGAGGTGAGTAAGGAACACTCCGGCCAGTACATCGAGGGGACCATCGAAATCCGTGTCGTAGTTCCTACCCAGCTTGGCGTTTCGGAGCTGACGCATCACCCCGTGGCCGGCGTCGATGAGATAGAACCGATCGTCGACCACAACTGCGGATGCAATACCTTCACGAGTTCCGCCAGGCCAGTACGGTGGCCCGCCCGATGTGCCGAGGAGAATGAGGCGCGTGCGCTGATTGGCATAGGGCTCGGGACCGTAGGGGCGTGCGTCGAGCGCGACGTCGCCACCACCGGTGTCGGGATCGGACGAGCATGCCGCCGCAGTGGCGGTCGCCGCAGCGCCGATCGCCAGGCTGGCAAGAATCCTCCTGCGCGAGATTCCCCTGGATTCGAGTCCTGCAACTATGTCACACAACGAAATCAGCCTTTCCTGTTGCCCATGTGGACGTTGGTGCGCGGTGAGTGCCTCATGGTCCGGAGTTGTCATGCGGGTGCCGGGCTCGGCCCGGTCCATTTGCCGCCCGTGTGCAGCAGTGGAGCGACCACGGAACCGGCGGATGCAAGAGTGCCGAGTATGGCGGTGCGCGTGATGACGAACGCACCGCCACACCTTGGGCCGGTTACTTCACGACGCGGATCGCGTGGTCCTCGACGTACTCGCTCATGCCCGCTTCGCCGAACTCCCGTCCGATACCGCTCTGCTTGACGCCGCCGAAAGGCATGCGCAGGTCGAGGGATTCGAATGCGTGCGAGTTGATGAACGTACTGCCGGCCTCGATCTGACGCGCGATGGCAAGTCCCCGATCGATATCGGTCGTCCATACCGAGGAGCCGAGTCCGTATTCGGAGTCGTTCGCCCACTCGATTACCTGGGCCTCGTCGTCGTAGGCGATGAGGGGGATCACGGGGCCGAACTGCTCGCAGCTGCTGATCGGCGCCGAGTGTTCGACGTCCCGTACGACGTGGGGGAGTACGTAGTACCCGTCGCCCGCGGAGTCGAGTTTCTTTCCGAGCTGCACGATCTTCGCGGAGGAGTTTTTTGTGCCCTCGATCAAGTTCGTGACACTGTCGAATTGTGCCTTGTTGTTGAGGGGGCCGAAGCTTGCGTTCTCGTCCAAGCCGTGTCCGACGGCGTACTGGTCGACTCGTTCGCAGAAGGCGTCGGCGAAGGTGCCGTACAGCGAGCGGGGCACGTAGATGCGCTTGACCGCAAAGCAGATCTGGCCGGATCGGGTGAACACGCCCTTGAGCATTCGGTCCAGCGCCGCGTCGATGTCGACATCGTCGAGGACGACCGCCGGGTCGTTGCCACCGAGTTCGAGCGTCAGATTCTTGATCGTGCCTGCGGCCGAGGCCATGACGTGCCGGGCGGTGGCGGTGCCGCCGGTGAAGCCGACCTTGCGCACCAAGGGATGGGAGGTGAGTGCCTGCCCGACGTCCGCGTTGCCGTGGACGACGTTGACCACACCCTCGGGAAGTTGTTGCGCGATGCGTTGCAAGGCCAGGGTCAGCGCGGCAGGCGCGAACGGGGACGGCTTGAGCACGATGGTGTTGCCTGTGGCGAGCGCGGGCGCAAGCTTCATCATGGTCAGCACCACGGGCATGTTCCACGGCACGACCGCTGCGACGACGCCGCGGGGAACGCGCTCGATGCTGATGAAGCTCTGCTCGTCGTCGTACTGGACGGGTGTGAAGAACCCGTCGACGAGACTCGCGGTGTGCTGGAGCACACCGGTACCGAGGGCGAAGTCGGTCTGAGCTTCCCACAGCACACCGCCGTGCTCGCGGACGAGCAGCGGCGCGAGATCCTCCGCGCAGCCGGCGAGCACGTCTGCGGCGCTGAGCAACAGCTGAGCCCGCTCGGCGGGCGGGACGTTTCTCCACGACGTGAACGCGCGGTGCGCCAGTTCCACCGCCTGGTTCACATCGGCGGGGGTGCCGACTGCGACGCGGGCGACGATGTCGTCGAGGCGGCCGGGGTCACGGACCTCGTCGTAGTTGTCGACGTCGGTCAGGGTGTGGCCGATGAGGTGGCCGATCGACAGGACATCGTGGGTGGTGGTCATGAGATTTGCTCCTTGGCTGGTTGCGGGATTGGGGTTTGCCGGTGCGGAGGTGTGCTCAGAAGACGACAACTGGCTTGATCGTCGACCCGTCCGCGGAGTCGGCGAACGCGGTGTTGATGTCGGCGAGGGAGTAGGTGCGGATCAGCTTGTCGAACGGGAATCTGCCTTGTTTCCACAGTTCGACCAATCGGGGGATGAACACCTGGGGCACCGAACTGCCCTGGATGATCGTCTTGAACGTCCACCCCTTGACCAGCGACGCGCCGATCTCGAAGTTCACCTCGGTGCCCGGTGCGGCGGCGCCGACGAGGGCCAGTGTTCCTCGAATTCCGAGGGAATCGGCGGCTTGGCGCAGCACCGCCGGTACCGCGGTCGTGTCGATGGCGTAGTCGACGCCGTCCCCGTTCGTGATCTTCTTCAGTTCGTCGACGACATCGACGGTGCCGGCGTTGACGGTGTGCGTGGCGCCGATCTGCTGGGCGAGCTCGAGCCGGGAATCGTGGAGGTCGACGGCGATCACGGTGGTGCATCCGGCGACGCGGGCTGCCATGATCGCGGCCGAGCCGACGGCGCCGGTCCCGAACACCACGAGGGAGGTTCCCGGCTCGGGACGCAGGTCGTTGAGGACGGCGCCGGCACCGGTCTGCAGGCCACAGCCGAGCGGGGCGAGGGTGGCGAGTGGCGCTCCGGGATCGACCTTGACGACGCTGGTCTCGACGACGTTGGCGTGCGTCGCGAACGAGGACTGCCCGAAGAAGTGGGAGGAGATCGGCGCGCCGTCCACCGACAGTGCCGTCGTGCCGTCGTGTCGGCGGCCGCCGAAGTCTTCTTCGAAGAGGTTCTCGCAGTATGCCATTCGACCGGACCGGCACTGCCTGCAGTGCCCGCAGTAGGCGGCGGACAGGACGACGTGATCACCCACATCGACGGTGGTGATTTCCTCTCCGATCGCCTCGACGACGCCGGCACCCTCGTGGCCGAGGACGGCGGGGAGAGGGGTGGGGTAGATGCCGTCGCGCACGATGGCGTCGGTGTGGCAGATGCCGGTGGCGACCATCCGCACCCGCACCTCGTTCGAACGCAGCCCGTCGAGCTGCAGCTGCTCGATGGTGAGTGGTTCGCCGGTGTTGCGGGCGACGGCGGCGGTGACGGTCGTGGTCATGAACTCTCTTCTCTCGGAATGAAACGGCTATCCGGTCAGCTCGCTGCGGCCTCGACAAGGGCGGCGGCGAGCGGCTCCGGCTGGGTGAGCTGGGATTCGTGGCTGCCAGGGGTGTAGATCACGGGTGCGCCTGGAAGCCGTTCGGTGAAGCGAGGGGCCCAACCGAATTCCCCGGGCGGCAGGGCGAGGTCATCCTTGGACAGCACGTAGGTAGAGGGCAGTTGGAGTCGTTCCCACTCGTCGAGGTCCAGGGACTCGTTCATGGTGTGGAACGGTTGGCTTTCGAGCAGTGGATAGACGATGCGTTGGGTCTCGGGGGTTGCGTCCTGCATGAAGGCGGCGCAGAACACTTCGAACGGGAACGTCACCGAGTTGTCGGTGGAGGCTGCCGCGGAGGCGCGGAACATGTCGCCGTAGGCGGGCGGGCACAGATCGATCAACGACTCACCGCTGTGCGGAACGAACGCACTCCAGTAAACCAACCGGGAGATGCGTGTCGCGAGCCGTGCGGAGGCGCCGGAGACGGGGAAGCCGCCCCAGCTGTGACCGACGAGGACGATGTCCGTGAGATCTCGCTTCTCCACGTAGTCGACCAGGTATTCGATCGTATCGGCGAGGTGTATGCCGGCTTTCGTGTCTTCGGTGCCGAGACCGGGCAGGGTCGGCATGTACACGCGATGTCCCTGAGCGCGCAGATAGCCGGCCACGGGCCGCCAGGACCAGCCGGCGTGACAAGCGCCGTGGACGAGCACGAAGGTTGTGGACATGGTGTCTCCTATCGAGGGGTGTCAGCGTCGTTCCGACGATGCCGAGGCAGTGGGCTGCGAGGTAGCGGGAACGGTGCTCGACGGGTGAGGTGTGCTTGCAGCCGATCGGCTGACCAGCGCGACCGCGAGGCAGCCGAGCGCGGCGAAGGCCGCGAACGCGTAGAAGTTCCACTCGACGCCGAGCGCGGAGGAGGCGATCCAGCCGCCGAGGATCGGCCCGACGATGGCGCCGACCCGGCCGAGTCCGAGTGAGAGGCCCAGAGCGGCGGCGCGCTCGTTCTCACCGAAATACGTGGCGACGTAGCCATTGACGAGAATCTGGGTGCCGACGGTGCCGAGCCCGGCGACGGCGACCACGGCCATGGCTGCGGACACCGGCAGTCCTGTTCCCAGGGCGAGGATGGCTACGACGGCGAGCAGGAAGGACGTGACGGTCACCGGTTTGCTGCCGAATCGGTCAGCGGCTCTCGAGGCAGCGAGTGCGCCGACGATGGCTCCGAGGTTGAGCACCAGAAGGAAACTCAGTGAGCTACCCAGCGAGTAGCCCGACTGGCGCATGATGTTCGGCAACCAGGTGTTGACCCCGTAGACCAGGAGCAGGCCGCAGAACGAGGCGACGACGAGAAGGAGCAGGGGGATCCGGCGGGGCCCGGTCACCAGCGATGCCATGCTTCCGTTCGACGTGGTGGCCGACGGTGCGGGGAGGTCGATCCCGAACTTGTCGGCGAGCGCCCGCGCTTCGATGATTCGGCCCTTGCCGGCCAGGAACGCCGCGGATTCGGGGAGGTACCGCCAGGCCAGGGGCACGATGGTGACCAGCGGCAACAGACCGAGGGCGTACATGATTCGGAAACTGTTCTCCGGGAGCAGAGCCAGCGCTGCGAGGGCGGAGAGCATGCCCCCGACGGAGTATCCGCTGTACATGAGTGCGTTGTTGAACTGCCGGCGCGAGGGCGGTGAGTACTCGACGGTCAGTGCGATGACGGTGGGGACGACTCCACCGAGCCCGAGACCTCCGAGGAATCGCAGCAGGCCGAACACCTCGGGGTTGGGGGCGAGCGCGGTGAGGCCCATGATCACCGAGAAGGAGATCAGTGAGCCGAGCACGATGGCGCGGGCGCCGACCCGCGAGGCCAGCCAACCCGACAACAGGGCGCCGAGCAGCATGCCGACGAGCGCGTAGCTTCCGATCGCACCGATCTGGCCGGCGGTGAGCTGCCAGGGTTCGTAGGCGAGGAGTGACGGAACGGTGGCGCCGTAGACGACCAGGTCGTAGCCGTCGTAGACGATGATGACGAAGCAGAGGGCGACGATCGAGGCGCTCGAACGCCGGGTGGAACCGGTGTTCGTGGCCGAGGTCAGGGGGGTCACCTGTTTCCTCCGTTGTGGGTGGGTGTCTGGAGGTGATGGGGGAGTCCGACACACTTGCGTGACGTCGGGCGGTTCGTGGTCGGTGGGACGACCGCGAAGAGACTATGTGAGCACAGTCACTATGTGACATAATTGCCTCTGAAGTCAATACCAATGACACATGTTGCTGGTCGAGTGGATCGATCGCGGGCGAAGGGATGGCACACATGCGACCACGGGCACTCGTGTTCGATCTGTACGGCGAATACTTCCGCTATACCGGCGGGGCGGCCAAGCTCGGGGCCCTGACCGAACTGATGGGGGTCTTCGGCGTCGAGCCGGCCACGGTGCGGGTGGTGATGACCCGGCTGCGCAAGGAGGGGTGGTTCGACTCGGCGAAGAATGGGCGCGAGGTGTCGTACCTGCTCAACGACAAGAGTTGGCACCTGCTCGACGACGGCCGTGCCCGCATCTTCGAGCGGCACTTCGACGACTGGGACCGCACCTGGACGCAGGCGCTCGTCGACGAATCCGACCTGAGCCGCGAGCGGCGCAAACGCATCGAAACGGCACTGACGTGGTGGGGGTTCGGGCATCACGGCGGCACCGCCTGGTTCTCGCCGCACGACCGAGAGAAGCAGCTGCGCGAAATGCTTTCCGGTGACGACGAGCTTCATATTCAGTTCCTGCGCAGTCAGACGGCGGGGCTTCCGTTCGACCGACTCATCGCGGAACGGTGCTGGGACTTGCGTGAGCTCGGCGCCGACTATCAGGGGTTCATCGAGGAGTTCCTGCCCAGGCTCGCGCGCTACCGCCGGGGTCTCGACGGACGCGAGGCCCTTGTCGAGCGAATGCAGCTGATTCAGGAGTATCGGAAGTACCCCTTCCGTGACCCCGACCTGCCCGAATCGCTCCTGCCTCCGGGATGGCGCGGCCGGGTCGCGCACGAGGTGTTCACCGAGTGCCACGACACGCTGCGCGCAGATTCCGAGGAGTTCGTCGCCGAGATCGCCGCAAACATGTAACAAACCTCTTGACCTTTCGACAATTTATGTCACATAATTGGGTGAGAGTTCGCCCGAGATCCGGGCCACAGTCACATGAGGGGCCGACATTGATGTCCATCCCAGATCAGAATTCGTCGCCTGCCGCAGCACCGCTGCGCGTCGCCTGCATCGGCGGTGGACCGGGCGGATTGTTCTCCGCCATCGCGTTGGCACAGACCGTGCCGGGCTCGACGATCGACGTCTTCGAACGCAACAACGAATCCGACGTCTTCGGGTTCGGGGTCGTGTTCTCCGACGCGACGCTCGACAACGTCGACCGGATCGATCCCGTACTGCGGGACGCTCTGGCCGAGCACGGCCGGCACTGGGACACCATCGAGGTGCGCGGCAAGGGTGTGACCACCTCCGCCGGCGGCAACGGAATGTCCGCCGTGCACCGACGGGTCCTGCTCGGAGCGCTGCAGGACCGCGCGACCGAACTGGGCGCTCGCCTTCATTTTTCGACCACCGTGGATGTCGACGCGCTCGACGCCGGCGGTGAGTACGACCTGATCATCGCCGCAGACGGCGCGAACTCTGCGTCGCGGGAACGTTTCGTCGACGAGCTCGGGCATTCGGTCGACGAGGCCGCGGTCAAGTTCATCTGGTTCGGCACCACGTTCCAGTTCGACGGACTGACCTTCCTGCACAAGAAGTCCGAGCACGGCAATTTCGCCGTGCACGCCTACCCGATCGGCTCCGACCTGAGCACGTTCATCGTCGAAACCGACGAGGCCACCTGGCGCCGTGCGGGCCTGGACGGCTTCGACGTGTCCACCCCGCCCGGGCAGTCGGACCTGGTGACCCAGCGCTACCTCGAGGAACTGTTCGCCGATCAGATCGACGGTCACAAACTGGTGGCCAACAACTCCCGATGGGCGAACTTCCGTACCCGCCGCACCCGCCGCTGGCACACCCGCGCCGCGCAGGGCACCCCCGTGGTCGTCCTCGGCGACGCCGTGCACACCGCCCACTTCTCGGTCGGCTCCGGCACCAAGATGGCCATGGAAGATGCCGCCGTCCTCGCCCAGACCGTCGCCGATCATCGCGGCGACCTCGATGCCGCCCTGGCCGCGTTCGAGGACATCCGTCGCCCGCAGGTCGCGAAGATCCAGGACTCGGCGATGCCGAGCCTGTCCTGGTGGGACCACTTCGGTGAGTACTACCGCGCACTCGAACCGTGGCAGTTCGGATTCCACTTCTTCAGCCGCGCCATCTCGGCCGAGAAGATGCGCGTGCGCGACCCCCGGTTCGTCTCCGACGCCGAGCGCGCCTGGAACACCCAGCACGGTGCTACCCCCTTGGATACCCCGCTGACCATCGGAGCCGTCACGCTCGGGTCCCGGCTGCTGCAGATCACCGAATTCTCCAACGATTCCCTGCATTTCAGCGACGGCACGACTTCGGTGGTCGCCGGAACATCCACCGGCGAACCGGACGTGGCGGCGATCTTCACCGCACCGGACGCAGACCGGACCTCGCTCGACGTCGTCACCCGCACCGAACTCGATGAGCTGTGTGCGCGGACACCGGTTGCTGTCGCGGTCCGCGGAGGCACTGCCCTCTCCCGGGTGTTGTGCGCCGAACACATCCGCTTCACCCATCGCATCCCGGTGATCGTCGTCGACCAGCCCACGTCTCTGCGCGCCAGGCGCGCTGTCGACGAACGGGACTGCGCCGCAACGTTGATCCTGTCCGGTCGCGCCGACGCCGTCGCTTTCGAACCCACCGCCGACGCGCATCCGCGTGTCCTCACCTCCGCCGAGGTCGCGAAATGACACTGACACACACTCCCGCGCCGACGAACACACCACTGAACCGACTGTTCGCCCCGACGTCGATCGCCGTCGTCGGAGCATCCGCCTCCCCCGGGAAACTGGGGTCGGTGATGCTCGACGCGATCAATCGTGGCAGCGACGGCACCGTGACCGCCTACGGGATCAACCCCAAGGGTGCAGGCGACGGATTCCACGTGTCGCTGGCCGCCGCCACCGAAGCCCACGGCGCGCCAATCGACCTGGCCGTGCTCTGCATTCCGGCCGCGGCCACCCCAGCCGCGCTGCGTGAGGCCGCGGACTGCGGCGTCGGCGCCGCGCTGATCTGCTCCGGCGGATTCGCCGAGGCCGGCCCCGACGGTATCGCGCTGCAGAATCAGCTCGCCGACATCACTGCCGAGACCGGGATCCGGTTGCTCGGCCCCAACACCTCCGGCTTCTTCCGCCCGGGAAACACCACCGTGAGCTTCGTGCCGACGGTCGAACACATCAACCGCGGCACCGTCGCGGTCGTCGCGGCCAGCGGCGGCATGAACCACGCCCTGTCGTTCCTGCTCTCCGAGCAGGGCGTCGGCGTCGGACTCGGCGTCGGGCTGGGCAACAGTGTCGACGTGACCAGCGTCGACGTACTCGAATACCTGAGCGAGGACCCGACCGTCACCGCCATCGCGCTCCACGTCGAATCCGTCGACGACGGCCAGGCCCTCCTCGCCGCGGTGCGCAAGGTCACTGCCGAGAAGCCGATCGTGGCGATCGTCGTCGGGCGAAGCGACGTCTCCGCCTTCTCCGAATCGCACACCGGCGCCCTCGCGACGTCCTGGAAGACCACCCGGGCGCTGCTGGCCGAGGCCGGCGCCGTGGTCGTCGACTCCGAGCGGCAACTCGTCGATGCGCTCGCCGTGCTCAGCCGCACCCGGTTGCCCGCCGCCCCGGCCCCCGGCATCGGCCTCGTCACCGCCCAGGCCGGCCCCGGTCTGATGATCCTCGACGAATTGCTCGCCCAGGACGTGCAGGTGCCGACCCTCACCGGATCGACCCAAGCGGGATTGTCGGAACTGCTGCCGCCGTTGACGTTCCAGGCCAATCCCGTCGACACCGGTCGGCCCGGCACCACCTTCGGCAACGTATTGGCGACCACGGCGGCCGACCCCGGGATCGACGCCCTCGCGGTCTATGCCCTCGCCGAACCCGACGCCATCGATCTCGCCGCCGCCGTCCGCGAATCCGAAGTACACACCGACGTGCCCGTCGTCCTCGGCATCGGCGGCCCCGCAGAGGCAGTCGGCAAGACCTTCGCGTCGGCCGCAGAGATCGGTGTCCCGGTACTGCCGAGCCCGACCGCCCTCGCCACCGGCATCAGTGCGCTGGTACACGACGCACGGAGTCGCTTCCTGCGCGCCGCCGACCCCCGGCCGACCGCTACCGTCACGGCCCCGGCACTGTCGCTGCCCGTCGACGAGGCCGCCGCCAAGGACCTCCTCGACGCCCTGGGAATCGCCACACCCCAGAGGCGCGTCTGCGCCGACCGCGCCGCCGCACACCAGGCTCTCACCGAACTCACGCTCCCGGTCGCGGTGAAGATCCTCGACGCCACGGTCGTGCACAAGACCGAGATCGGCGGGGTCCACCTGGGGATCCGCACCGCCGAGGACCTCGACCTCGCCCTCGACGCCCTCGACGCCATAGGCGCACCCGCGTATCTGGTCGAGACCATGGCTACCTCCGGGGTGGACCTGTTCCTCGGCGCCCGACGGGATCCGGTGTTCGGGCCCATCGTGGTCGCCGGACTCGGCGGCACGGCGGCAGAGGCCATCGGCGATGTCGCCATCCGCAGCCACCACCTCACCCACGCAGCGGCCGCCGCCATGCTCGACGACCTCCAGTGCGCGCCGTTGCTCGACGGCTGGCGCGGCGGCCCCGTCCTGAACCGCGACGAGTTCGCCCACCTCGCCGTCACCGTCGCCGGCTACCTGGCCGCCCATCCCGAGATCAGCGATATCGAGATCAATCCACTGCGGCTGACCCCGACCGGACTGACGGCCCTCGACGCGGTCATCCTCCCGGCGCCGAACCGGCCCACCGCACTCGAAGGAGAGCTGCAATGAGCACCCGCACCCCGCTGTCCATCGAGGGTGTCGTGCCCTGGCCCGATGATGTCGCCGAGCAGTACCGCAAGGCCGGGTACTGGCAGGGAACGTCGATCGGCTCACACATCGCCGGACAGGTCGAGCGCAGACCCGACGACGAAGCCCTCGTCGACGGCTCCACGCGCCTGACCTACCGGCAACTGTGGGACAAGTCCGCCTCCTGCGCCCAGTACCTGCTCGACCTGTCGATCGCCCCCGGTGACCGGATCGTGCTGCAACTGCCCAACAGCTGGGAGTTCGTCGCCCTCACCCTCGCGTGCTTCCGGACCGGGATCGTCCCGGTGATGGCGCTGCCCGCGCACCGCAGACACGAACTCACGCACCTCGCGTCGCTGTCCGAGGCGACCGCGATCGTCGTCGCCGACACGGACCGGGATACCGACCTGCGCCAGATCGCCCAGCAGGTCGCCGCCGAGGTCCCCAGCATCCGGACGGTGCTCGTCCACGGAGAACTCTCGAACGACCCGACGCCGCACGCACCCGAGCGCGCGCTCGCCGCCGGCATGGACACTCCCGTTCGGTTCACAGACGCCGAGTACGAACCGACCGGCGCGGACGTGGCCTGCCTGCTGCTCTCCGGCGGCACCACCGGACTGCCCAAACTGATCGTCCGCACCCACGACGACTACGTCTACAACGTCCTCCGCTGCAACGATGTCACCGAATTCGACTCCGACACAGTTTATCTCGGGACCCTGCCGAGCAGTCACAACTTCCCACTGGCGTGTCCGGGCATTCTCGGTGCGCTGTTCGCCGGCGGCCGCACCGTGATGCTGCCGTCGCCGGCCCCCGAGCGGGCCCTGCGCACCATCGACGCCGAAGGCGTCACCGTCGCCACCGTCGTTCCCGCCGTCGCCCAGACCTGGATCGAGCACCAACGCGAGCATCACACCATGACCGGCACCACGCTGCGGGTGCTCCAGGTGGGCGGATCCCGCATGCCCGACGAACTCGCCGCCCGCGTCGAACCCGTCCTCGGCGCCCGCCTGCAGCAGGTCTTCGGGATGGCCGAGGGTCTGATCAACATGACCCGTCTCGACGACGACCCGGAAGTCATCACCAATACCCAGGGCCGACCGGTCAGCGAGGCCGACGAGATCGCCGTCGTCGACGAGATCGGCGAACCGGTACCCGACGGCACCCCCGGCGCCCTGCTCACCCGCGGCCCCTACACCCCGCGCGGCTACTTCCGGGCACCCGAACACAACGCGAAGGCGTTCACTCCCGACGGGTGGTACGCCAGCGGCGACATCGTCGTCCGCCGCCCCGACGGAAACCTGGTGGTCGCCGGCCGCGACAAGGACATGATCAACCGCGGCGGGGAGAAGATTTCCGCCGAGGAAGTCGAGAACTTCGCGTATCAGATCGACGGCGTCGAGATGGCCGCCGCCGTCGCCATGCCCGACCCCAAACTCGGTGAAAAGCTGTGTCTGTACCTGTCGCTGACCGACGGCCACCACGTCACCCTCGACGACGTCGTCACCCTCATGAACGAGGCCGGCGTCGCCCGATTCAAACTCCCCGAGCGGCTCGTCATCGTCGATCAGATGCCCACCACCAAGGTCGGAAAGATCGACAAGAAGGCCATGCGCGAAGACATTCGCCAACGCCTCGCCCGCGAAGACACCGCGTCGTAAGACTTCCGAGGATCGGCGACGTGTATGGCGCCGTCGCCGATCCTCGGTCTCCACTCGAAGGAGCCCTCCATGCATACCCCCGACCCCTCCATTGACGACGCTCCGGAGCTGACACAGCTCTATCACGATTTCGAGGCCGAGCACCTGAATCCGTTGTGGACGCAGCTCGGTGATCTGATGCCGATGACGCCGACGTCGCGGGCGGTGCCGTTCGTGTGGAAGTGGTCGACGTTGTATCCGTTGGCGCGGCGGGCCGGGGATCTGGTGCCGGTCGGCCGGGGTGGGGAGCGGCGGGCGATCGCCCTGGCGAATCCCGGTTTGGGTGGGGTGCCGTATGTGACGCCGACGTTGTGGGCGGCGATCCAGTATCTGGGTCCGAAGGAGGTGGCCCCCGAGCACCGGCACGCGCAGAACGCGTTCCGGTTTGTCGTCGAGGGCGAGGGGGTCTGGACGGTCGTCAACGGTGATCCGGTGGCGATGCGGCGCGGCGATTTCCTGTTGACCCCGGGCTGGCATTTCCACGGTCACCACAACGAGACCGATCAGCCGATGGCCTGGATCGACGGCCTCGACATCCCGTTCGTGCATTACACCGACACCGGGTTCTTCGAATTCGGGTCCGAGAACGTCACCGACGACTCGACCCCGGATGTGTCCCGGTCGGAGCGGTTGTGGGCGCATCCGGGGCTGCGACCGCTGGTCGGGTTGGACGCGAAGACGTCGTCGCCGATCGCGGCGTACCGGTGGGAGCACACCGACGCGGCGCTGCGCGAGCAGTTGGCGCTCGAGGACGAGGGGTACGCGGCGACCACCGAACCCGGTCATGCCGCGGTCCGCTACACCAACCCGACCACCGGTGGGGACGTGATGCCCACGATCCGCGCCGAGTTCCACCGGTTGCGGGCCGGTGCCCACACCCGGCCGCGCCGGGACGTCGGCTCGACCGTCTATCAGGTGTTCGAGGGTTCGGGCCGGTTCGTCCTGGGCGGTCAGACCCGCACCGTCGGCAAGGGCGACATGATCGTGGTCCCGTCCTGGACGGAGTGGTCGATCGAGGCCGACACCGAGTTCGACCTGTTCGCGTTCTCCGACGCCCCGATCGTCGAGCGCCTGCACTTTGATCGCACCTACATTTCCGAAGGAGCCTGAAATCTCATGAAGCTTGCCACCCTGCGCCACACCGGTGCCACCGTCGCCGTCCGCGTCGATTCCGACACCGCCGCCACGATCATCGACGGGTTCGCGGACCTGTCGGCGCTGCTCGCCGACCCGGACTGGAGGTCGATCGCCGAGAACGCCTCCGGTGACACCGTGGACCTCGCCGGTGCGGATTACGCGCCGGTGGTCCCGCACCCGGGGAAGATCATCTGCGTCGGGTTGAACTACGCCAACCACATCAAGGAGATGGGCCGGGACCTGCCGCAGTACCCGACCCTGTTCGCGAAGTTCCGGGAGGCGCTGACGGGCCCGTACGACGACGTGGTCGTCCCCGCCTACGCGGCGGCGCAGCTGGACTGGGAGGGGGAGTTGGCGTTCGTCGTCGGGAAGCAGGCGTACCAGGTGCCGGAGGCCGAGGCGGAGTCCTACATTGCCGGGTATTCGGTGATGAACGATTACACGATGCGGGATTACCAGTACCGGACGTTGCAGTGGGATCAGGGCAAGACGTTCGAGAAGACCAGCGGTTTCGGGCCGTTCCTGACGACCACCGACTCGTACACGTTCGGCGGCACCCTGGTCACCACCCTGGAGGGGCAGGTGGTGCAGTCCACCACGACCGATGATCTGGTGTTCACCCCGGCCAGGCTGGTGGAGTACATCTCGCACATCGTGACGCTGCAGCCCGGTGACGTGGTGATCACCGGCACCCCGGGTGGCGTCGGGCACGCCCGCAAGCCCGGGCTCTACATTCAGGACGGGCAGACGATCGAGGTCGCCATCGAGGGCCTCGGCACCGTCCGCAACAAGACGATCATCAAGTAAGGACGCACCCAGTGGGTTTCCACGATCTCGACCTGAACGAGCAGTTGCTGATCGCCCGCCGCGGCACGGCGTATTTCGCGCAGCGTCTCGCCGAGCTGACCGACGAGCAACTGCACGAGCCGACCGGGTTGGCGGGGTGGTCGCGGCGACATCTGCTCGCGCACGTCGGCTACAATGCGGCCGCGTTGTGCCGGCTGCTGGACTGGGCGGCCACCGGGATCGAGACCCCGATGTATGCGTCGCCGGAGCAGCGGGGGCGGGAGATCGGCGAGGGCGCCACCCTGTCGGCGGCGGCGTTGCGGAACCTGTTCGATCACACCGTCGCCCGGCTCGACGAGAAGTGGCGGCATCTGCCGGCCGCGGCGTGGGAGGCGCAGGTGCGCACCGCGCAGGGCCGTCTGGTGCCGGTGTCGGAGACGGCGTGGATGCGGACCCGGGAGGTGTGGATCCACGCCGTGGACCTGGGGAACGGGGGCCGGTTCGGCGACTTCCCCGACGTCGTGCTCGATTCGCTGCTCGCCGACATCGTCGGCATGTGGCGTCGTAAGGACCTCGGCGCGGGCCTCGTGCTCGCGGTCGACGGAGGTGAACCGGTTGCGGTGCAGCCGGAGTCACCACCCACCGAGAAGGTGTCCGGGCCCCTCGCCGCCGTCGTGCGGTGGGCCGCCGGGCGCGGCGCGGTCGGGGTGAGTGCGGCCGGGGTGAGTGCGGGCGGGGAGATTCCGGAGCCTCCGCACTGGTTATGACGCCGCACTGACAACTCAACAACGTGTGTGCCGGTACGTGGGCGGCGGGTCAAATGATCCTTCCGTCGCGCTCTTTGTTGATGATTGGAGCCTCGGCCGCAAACCTGGTTCGGTGGTACCGAGCCCCGCGGGGCCCAGGCACAGTGCGCCATTATCGAATCCATCCGACACGCCGAGCGCGTGGGAGGTGCACTACCGCCCATGCCCGGCTCTTCTGGTCGACTCCATACGGGCACTGCTGATTCTCAATAGCGATTGCCGCAGATGCCAGTTCAGTGATCTTGGGGCGAGTGTCATCCGCGCGATACACCAGGGCAAGGGCGGTGGCCGGAGTGCGGTCAGCGGAGCGGCGTCACAGATACTCCAGGCGGGGGTTGTGCGGACTACTCGCCCGAGGCGACAGACACGCCGATCCCATTGCGACGAGCGCGATCATGGTATTCAGGCGCAGTCACTTCGTACGTCCGGATCGGGGCGCACCCAGCACCCGAGCAGATTGTTGTGACAAGATCGAGCATGGTTTCGAGTGCTTTCGCGGTCAGCTGGTTGAGCAGCCCATTTTGCCTGACAAGCTCGATCCATCGGTCTTGGCCTGCGTTGCTTCGTCTACCGGCCCGGCCGATTGTCCGCCCTGGCCGTCGGCACGGTCGCGACGACCATCTTCGGTGGTCTCACTCCCTACCTTTCCCAAGCGCTGGTCCATGCCAGCGGGTCGGCGATCGCCCCCGTCGTCATAGTCACCGCCGTCGCGCTGATTGTGCTGCCCGTCCTGTGGCGGATACCTGAGACCGCGACGAGGCGCCCGGCGAGAGTCGGCAGCGACACGCATCTCGACAGCTGTGGTCGCCGTGACAAGCTCCCGGGGCCGTCGCCCTACAAGTCGTTCGTCCCCGACGCCTGTGTCGGCCTGGATTCCGGCATCGATCAAGCTCGACCAAGCTCCCTTCCCGGCGTATCGCGTCGCTTCGGCGGCATTGTCCCAGTTCAGGCGCACGAACCACGATCATCAGACCGCTTAACTTGTTGGTTACAGAGAGCTAATGCGGTACCGGCCGTTTCTCTCTACATTGATCGCATGATTCGGCACGGAGCAGACGAACACCCGCGAACGGGGCGGCGACACGCCGCCGCACGGCGTGTGCGGGACCTGCTCCGCGCGGCCATCGTGCATGACGAGTTTCCTGCAGGCACGTTGCCAGGCGAGCCCGAACTCATGCTGGCGTTCTCGACGAGCCGACAAGTGATCCGGGACGCTCTCGAGCTTCTTCGAGACGAAGGACTCGTGCGGAGGGCGCAGGGTGCCGGTACCCTGTCGACCGCTTCCAAGGTCCGCCACAACTTCGGCTTTCTCCACGGCCCGGACGGCGCCGACTCAACCATCAGGCATCGTGTTCTGGCCGTCAATGAGGAGCCGGCAGCCCCGCAGGTTGCCCAGCGCCTCGGCATCGACACCGGTGTCGGCTGTGGGGTCATCGACCTCCTGACGACGCTGGACGATGAACCGTTCTACGCCTGCACCACCTATGTTCCGGCCACATTCTTGCCGGTCGTATCGCAGATGGACGCGGAGATGGAGTGGTTCTCGCTCTACGAGACTGCAGGTATCGAGTTGGGTACTACGGACCACTCGATCGAGGCGGTCGTTGCCGACGATCTGGTGGCGCAACTTCTCGATGTCAGGGTCGGGCATCCGCTTCTCCTGTTCGAGCGGCTCCTGCGGGATGTCGAGGGTATCCCGCTCGAGTATGCCTTTACGCGAGTGCGGGGCGACCGGCTCACCCTGATGCAGCATCTGACCCGGCCGACTTTGCTCGAGGCGCACGGGATGCCCGTTCTGAGCCCCGACTCGACGGGCTGACCTAACCCCTTCTTTCGCGGTCTCGCCTCGATGCCGCGCCTACTCTCCGGGCCCACATCATTTGGGGCGGAGCAACTTCACGAGTTCTCGACGCGCCATGGCTCGAGATCGCGGAATCGGTCGATGCAAGGACCGGGTATGCACATTTCCATATGAGATTCAATCGGTTCGAAGAAGGGTAGAAGCGTGATCTACAGCGAATTGGCGACCACATCCGCAAGCGACGACCAGCACCAGGGCCTTCCCCGCAGAATGCGGGCTGTGCGGGTTGGCGTCGCGGGAGGTGGTCCAGAGGCGCTAGCGCACGAGGTGATTTCCGTCCCGGTGCCCACGGCCGGCCAGGTGTTGGTGAAAGTCGAAGCCACCACTGTGATCTCCTCGGAAATTGCGAGCAGGGAAGGCGTCTCCACCGCGGTGCTTCCGCTGACGTTGGGCAACGAGTTCATTGGGCGCGTGGTGTCGGCACCCGGCGGCGAAATACCGCTTGGAGCAAGGGTTGCGGGCGGTTACGGCGGTTACGGCTACACCCGCGACGGCGCCTGGGCTGAGTACATCTGCGTCGAGGCCCACGACGCGATACCTTTCACATCCAATCTCGATTCGGTGACCCTCGCCGCGATCCCGGCCTCCTTTACGGCAGCCGCGGGAAGCATTGTCGCGCTGGGAGACGTTCGGGGTAAGAGCTTGCTGGTACGCGGAGGAACAGCCGGGGTGGGTCTGGCGATCGCCACACTCGCGGCCGATGCCGGAGCACGGGTCATCTCGAGCACTCGAGCTCCTAACAAACGTGACAAACTGTTGGACCACGGAGTCGATGCGGTCGTGATGGATGGCCCAGATCTCGCACAGCAGGTCCACGCCCTCATCCCAGGGGGTGCTGATCTCGCCGTTGACCTACTCGGGTTGGCAACTTTGCCAGCCACTTTGAAGTCTGTGCACGAATACGGTGTCGTCTGCCTCACCGGGCTCCTGCAAGATCAACAGAACTCCATTCGGACGGGTGTCCGGGAGGATCGTTCCACGAACAATTTCCCGCATCCCCTCGAATTCATTCCTCCGACCGTCCGGCTGACGGTTGGAGGCGTGCACGGGTCACCTCGCACGCCGGAGATGGTGCAGGACTGGTTCAGCGGCTTCGAGTCTGGTCGTTACCGCATGCCCATCGACTCCGTATTTGCATTCGACGACATGGCGAGCGCGCACCTGCGGCGCGCGGATCCCGATGCGTTCGGCAAAATCGTCGTCACCCTTTCCGGCTGCGCGAATGCGTCGTCAGCTGCGCAGTAATGCGCCTAAGAATCCATTTCTTTCCGGCAAAGGACAACCCATGAAGAAGCGACTGGACACGCGGACCGCCGGGGCAGTGAGTTGCGCTATGCTGGCCACCCTTCTCGTCGGGTGCAGTGCGAACCCCACAAGCCCCTCTGATTCTGTGCCAACGAGAAAGGACAACCCCTACGCGGGGCTGACCGAGCCTCCCATCTCGGTGATGACAATCGGGAACTGGACGCAACCACTGTTGGGCACGTCCAATCCGGAGTTCCCAGCCGGCGCCGAGGCTGCCGCCGCCGCGGTCAACGCGGCCGGCGGAATCAACGGTCGCCCGATTCAGGTCATCGTCTGCAGCGACGAGCTCACTCCGGACGTTGCCCGGCAATGCGCCCGCGATGCGGTCGAGCAAAAAGTCGTCGCCGTGGTCGGATTGCAGACGGTGAACGAGACAACCATTCTGCCGATCCTCGAGTCGGCAGGAATTCCCGCGGTCGGCGTCTACCCCTTCACCGAAGTAGGTCTCAGCAGTCCCGCGTCCTTCCCCGACGTCTCCGGGTTCATCGGGCAGACGGTGGGAATGGGACTGCAACTGGGGGCCGCCGGTGCCGAGAAGGTAAGCGTTGTCGTCCCAGGCGGTATGGGGGGCATTTCCACCGCGATCCGCGATTCAGTCGAGGTCGGCGCCGCGAAAGCAGATGTGCCCTTTGGGGATCTGGTCCAGGTACCCGCCAAGTCACCGGACCTCAGCGCGGTGGTGGCGGCCGCGACCGGTGACGGTGCCAGCGTGGCCGGCTTCGCCAATGACGAAGCGGAGTTCGTCCGGTCGATGCGCATGCTCGCTCCTGATTCCTTCGTCACGACATTCCCGTTCAACCTCACCTCCAAGGTGCTCGAGAGCGTCGGTGAGGATGCCGAGGGAGTGATGTCGGTGGAAGGCTTCGTTCCGCCCACCGCGGACACTCCGGGAACCCGACAGTTCAGGGAGGACATGGAGGCCTACGACCCGTCGATTACGGTCACTGCGACGGGTCTTCACGAATGGTTGGCGATGTCGACCTTCGCCCGGGTGGCGGCACAGCTCGACTTACTCAGCCCAGCCACCGTGAAGGATGCAATGAGCAACCTTCGAAACCTCGACATGGGCGGCATAACCCCGCCGTATTCCACGATGGCACAGGACCCGCGTTACCCGAGACTGTTCAATCCGACCGTTGTCTTCCAGAAGATCGAGAACGGGCAGACGGTGCTCCAACATCCTGAGCAGTCGCCCTTCGTCCCCGTCGGGGACCTGATCACCACGAGCTCCGGCTAGCCACTTTCGCCGGGACAAGACAGGAAACACGCTATGAACGACTTTCTGAGGTTCGCTCTGCTCGGGATCGGGGTAGGCGCCATCTACGGGCTGTCTGCACAAGGCCTGGTGCTGATCTTCCTGGGGAACAAGGTCTTGAACTTCTCGCAGGGCGCGATCGCCCTCCTGGCGGCCTATACCTACTTCGAACTTTCCGATGCAGGTGTACCGATGTGGCCATCGGTTCTTCTCGCGCTGCTCGGCAGCGCCGCCCTGGGTGCCGTGATCGAAGTCGTCATCATGCGCCCACTTCGCGACGCATCCTCCGTGACACGCTTGGTCGCGACGATCGGTCTGCTCACCGTCATCCAGTCCGCAGCCCTACTGCGATACGGCGACTCCACCCAGTTCGTCAAGGGTGTACTTCCGCGCACGACATGGCACATCACGGACAGGCTCATCATCACCTCCGACCGAGCCCTGTTACTCGCCATCGGGATAATCGTCACCCTCGCCCTGATCGGCGTGTACCGCCATACCCGGTTCGGAACGGCAACGATCGCGGTCGCCGAGAACCCTAGGGCCGCAGAAGTACTCGGGTGGTCATCCCAGACGATCTCACTCGCAAACTGGGCCCTCGGAGCCCTGCTGGCGGGAGGCGCCGGCATCCTGATCGCACCGATCAACGGACTGAACGTCGTGGCCATGAGCAACGTCGTATACGGGGCACTTGCAGCAGCACTGATCGGCGGATTCCGGTCGTTCGGTTGGGCAATGGCCGGCGGCCTGCTCCTCGGAGTCGCACAGGCCGAGACCGTCCGGATCAGCGGCGACGCGGGTTGGTCGACCGCCATCCCGTTCCTCGTGATCATCGGCGCAGTATTGCTGCGCAAGAACACCCTTTCCACACGCGGTGACGCCAAGCAACAACTCCCCGCCGTCGGGGCAGGCCAGATCAAAGCCTCGTCCATGGCGGTCGTGGCGGCAGTTGTGGGCCTCGGCACACTCCTGCTGTCCGGAAACATGCTGGACGCACTCTCCACATCACTGATTGCCGCGATCATCGGCCTGTCCGTTGTCGTATCCACCGGATACGCAGGGCAATTGTCCCTCGCACAGTATGCGGTGGCCGGACTCGGCGCCCTCGTCGCCGCCCGCCTGGCCGCAGAGGTCGGACTACCGTTCATCCTGTCACTTCTCGCCGGCGCGATCGCCGGTGCCCTGGCAGGTGCATTGATCGCAGCGGTTTCCCTGCGGGTGCGGGGTGACACGGTAGCGATCGTGACTCTGGGAGTCGCACTCGCCTTCCAAGCTCTCGTTCTCGCGAATCCTGTATTCACTGGAGGAATCAGTGGACTTCCCGTTCCGCCGCCGACTCTGCTCGGTATGAGCTTCGACAGCGTCGTGCACCCGACCCGTTTCGCCGTCCTGTGCGCGGCAATTCTCGTCCTGTGTTGTCTCGCAGTAGCAAACCTTCGTCGCGGGGAGGCGGGCCGGCGGCTTCTGGCCACGCGCAGCGGCGAACGGGCCGCAACCACCCTTGGCGTCAGCGCCACCGGCGCCAAGGTATACGCGCTGACAGTCGCGGGCGCACTGGCGGGCCTCGCAGGTGGTGTCGAGGCGTTCAGCCAACCGCAACTGGTCTTCACCGGGTTTACCATCGACGCAGCAATGGCACTTCTCGTCGCTGTCGTGCTCGCGGGAACCGGCTACATCGCAGCAGGCCCGATGGCCGGATTTGCCGTGACCGGGGGACTGGTCTACTACCTTCTGACGCTCACCGGTTGGCAGCAGTATCTGCCACTCGCCCTCGGCGTTCTCTTGCTCATCAACCTTGTACTCGTCCCTGACGGACTCGTACCCCAGAACGCCGCGATGGTGAGGGCTCTTGCCCGCCATCTGTGGCCCGGCCGAGCGGCCGCCGATGCTCCGCCCGCCGTGCCGGCGCCCCCGACGCCGTCCCACACGATTCCTCGTCGTGGAGCAACACTGGAGATCCGCGACCTGCACGTCAGCTTCGGCGGCGTCACCGCCCTCGACCACGTCAGTCTCTCGGTTCCCGCGGGTGCCGTCGAGGGCTTGATCGGACCAAACGGAGCAGGGAAGACCACGTTGATCGACGCCGTGACCGGGGTGACCCGCCGCTACGGCGGCGCCGTACTCTGCGACGGCAAGCCATTCGGGCATGAATCGGCCGCCGCACGGGCTCGCGCAGGCCTGGGGCGGACACTCCAAGGCCTCGAACTGTTCGACGAGCTGACGGTCCTCGAGAACCTCGAGGTCGGCTCCGGCCAACGAAGCAAATGGGCGTATCTCCGCGACCTCGTGTGGCCGAAAAAAATGGAGCTTTCACCGGGGGCGGTGGCAGCGGTCCATCGTTTCGGGCTCGCGCACGTCCTCGACCGTCGCCCCCACGAACTTCCGTATGGCCAACGGCGCCTAGTCGCAATTGCACGAGCGGTCGCGGCTCAACCATCGGTACTCCTGCTCGACGAGCCGGCGGCCGGGCTCTCCGCGCACGAGCGAGAAGAACTCGTGATACTGATCCGGGATCTCGTAGACGAGCACGGAATGGGAATTCTCCTCGTCGAACACGATGTCGACCTCGTGATGAAAGTCTGCGACCACATCACCGTCCTCGAATTCGGAAAAGTCGTCGCACGGGGAACCCCGGCCGAGATTCGGGCCGATCACGAGGTCCGGCGGGCCTTCCTCGGAGAAACGGAGACAGTGTGATGCAGCAACTCATCGACAGTTCGGTTTTGGCCGCGCGCAACCTGTCGGTTGGATACGGCGAGATCCCGGTGCTCCACAACGTCAGCGTCGCGGTCGCAGAAGGAGAAATCGTGGCCCTGCTCGGGCGGAACGGAGCAGGAAAGAGCACTCTCCTGCTCACGCTCGGCGGAATACTGCGCCCGTCCGCGGGTCATGTCGAACTGGGCGGACGAGAATGCACGACACCGGCCTACCGCCGCGCGAAACAAGGCCTCGCATATGTCATCGAGGAACGCGGCGTCTTCAGCGGCCTGACCGTGCTCCAGAACCTCCGCCTCGGATCGGGCACTGTCGAAGACGCAATAGCAATCTTTCCCGAGCTCGAGCCGCACCTGACGCGGTCGGCAGGGCTGCTGTCTGGCGGACAGCAGCAGATGCTCGCCGTGGGCAGGGCACTGGCCGCACAGCCGAAGGTTCTCTTGGTAGACGAGCTGTCGCTCGGTCTTGCACCGATGGTCGTCGAACGAATATTCCAAGCGATCAACGACGCCCGCGACCGCGGCGTCGGAGTGATGCTGGTCGAACAGCACTCTCGAACAGCCCTCCGCGTAGCCGATCGAGCTTACGTTCTCGACCAAGGCCGGGTCGTTCTCGACGGATCCACATCCGACCTGCTGCCGCGTATCGACGAAATCGAAGAGGCGTACCTAGGCGGAAGCACCGACTGACAGCCGCGATGATCGTCGATTCAGGGCTTCACCGCTTCAACACCGCTTCGTCGCAGGACGCGACCGAGTGGGTACGGACCTGCATGAATATCCCTCGATGGGTGGACGTCGTCGTCGACTCCCGCCCCTACCCCGATCGTGGGGCATTACTCACCGCGGCACGCACCGCCGCCGACCCGCTGACGGCGGACGAGATCGAGCAAGCCCTCGCGCACCATCCCCGAATCGGTGAGCCCCCGGGAGGCGACGACACCCAGGCGCACCTGGCACGCTCGGAGCAGTCGAACGTCGATTCGTCCGATGCGGCGGCGCAGAAGCGGCTCACCGACGGCAACCGCGCCTACGAGGACAAGTTCGGCCGGGTCTTCCTCGTCCGCGCCGCCGGCCGCAGCACGTCCGATATCCTCACCGCACTCGACCGTCGGCTACTCAACGACGAGGACAGCGAATTAGCCGTTGTCGCAGAGGAACTGCGCGACATCGCCGCACGTCGGCTCGCCGGGATGCTGGACGCATGAGCGAGATCAGCCAGGTCACCACTCACGTGCTGGATGCGGCCGAAGGCATGCCCGCGCGGGAGGTGCCGGTGTCGCTGACGGTCCAGCGCGACTCCGCCTGGATCACCGTTGCCGACGCTGTCACCGACGACGACGGACGCGTCACAACCCTGGGCCCCGCCCGACTCGAGCCGGGCACCTACCGGATCGTGTTCGACACCGGACGCTACTTCGCCGCAAAGGGACGTCCGACGTTCTACCCCGACGTCACCATCACGTTCGCGCTGACCGACAGCGAACAGCACTACCACGTACCTGTCCTTCTCAGCCCATTCGCATACTCGACCTACCGAGGGAGCTAATCATGAGCAAGATCGTGCTCGGCCAGAACCAGTACGGCAAGGCGGAAGTCCGGTTGGTCAAGATCACCCGGGACACCAAGCGACACGAGATCGAAGACGTCAGCGTGACTTCGCAACTGCGCGGAGACCTCGACGCGGTACACACCGAAGGCGACAACGCGCACGTCGTGGCCACGGACACCCAGAAGAACACGGTGTACGCGTTCGCTCGCGACGGCGTCGGCGCGATCGAGACGTTCGCGATGCGTCTCGGGAACCACTTCACCGGCGAGTTCGAGTGGATCACGGGCGGCCGCTGGGAGGTCGAGCAGTACTCGTGGGCGCGGATCCCGGTCGACGGCGAGGGCCACGACCATTCCTTCGTCCGATCCAGTGACGAACGGCGGAACACCGTGGTCACCATCGACGGCGATCGGACGTGGATCGTGTCCGGTCTCAGCAACATGGTCGTGTTGAAGTCGACGGGCTCGGAGTTCCGCGGATACCCGAAGGGCAAGTACACCACGCTGCAGGAGACGTCCGACCGGATCCTCGCGACGTCGGTGAGCGCCCGATGGCGGTACCTCACCACCGACGTCGACTTCGACAAGACCTTCGAGAACGTGCGGGCAATCATGCTGGAGGCCTTCGCCACGACGCATTCGCTCGCGCTGCAGCAGTCCCTGTTCCAGATGGGTTCGGCGGTACTCGAGGCGCACCCCGAGATCGCCGAGGTGAAGTTCTCGATGCCGAACAAACACCACTTCCTCGTCGACCTGGAACCGTTCGGACTCGACAACCCCGGCGAGGTGTTCTTCGCGGCCGACCGCCCCTACGGGTTGATCGAGGCGACCGTCGAGCGCGAGGACGCTCCCGACGCCGGCCGCGCCTGGGATTCCGTTCCCGGATTCTGCTAGGTAATTCGATGCCCGGAGCCCACGCCGTGGCCCCGGGCTCGATCCGGTGACCCAGGAAGTCGCCCTCGTAGTCAGTGCGGGTGACGTAGGCATTTGTGAAGGATGCCGACAAGAGCTTGCCGAGGCATGCAGGGTTGCGATGGTCTCCGCCGCGCGACGGGGTATTGACATGCGTCGCAATTCGTTGACGGGGCGCCCATGATGGCAACCTGCTAGTAGATGCGCCCTCGGACACGGCTGGCCGCACTTCTGCTGGATGCGGCGGGGCAACGGTGACGTCCTACGGAACGGGTGAGCATCGTCATCACCGGAGCGCCGACGACGGAGCCGGCCGTTCCCCGGCGTGCGGGTAGACGGTCGCTAGATCGAGTATCTCTTGTTCGGCGCAGTTTGATTCAGGGATGACCTGCCACAATCGCTCGATGACCGGTGTGTTGTCATTCCGAAGTGTGGACCAGGGTTTCCTCCTCGGTCGGGCCGCCGTACTGCGCCCACATGCAGGCGAAATCGATGAGGTTCTCCGCCTCGGTGTCAGGGTGTTTGCGAGTGCGGTTGGCTTGGACCCAGGCAGCGCGACGCCACTGGCGCCAATGGCGAGACTCGCTACGGTTAATGGGATTTCAGACATCTAGTCGGGGTTGGGGGAACCTTCTATGTTGTGGGTCCGCGCCGCACGGGGTACGTGGGGAAGCGACGCGTTCCTCGAAGTGGCCGTCAAATCAATTGACCCACAACACACTAAATTCTTACTGACAGGAATCCGGCCACCAAGCTGTTGAACCTTGCCGCGTGTTCGATCTGGACCCAGTGTCCGCAGCGACCGAAGACGTGCAGTTGCGAGCGCTCGATCAGCTCAAGCAGTCGGAGGGAGTTCGACAGGGGGATGACCTGGTCGTCGCGTCCGTGCACGATCAAGGTTTCGTGCTCGAGGGCGGCGATCCGATCGTCGGCGACGGCCATCGCGTCGACACCCTGTTGCCGGGGAGCGGGGAACATGGCGCTGAACGCTTCCTGTACGCCGGGGCGCGTAGCGGCGGCGAGCCGGAGCTCGGCGAGTTCGTCGTTGACCAACGATCGGTCGTACGCGAAGACGTCGAGCAACTTCCGCATGGCGGGCAGCGACGGTTCGAAACCCCACACCGCGTCGAGACCGACCGTGATCTCGAAAGGCACTCCGACACTTCCCATCAGCACCAGCTTGTCCACCCGATCCGGGTGCTCGGTCGCGATGCGCAGCGCGAGTGAGCCACCGAAGCTGTTACCGACGATCGAAACCTTGTCGAGTCCGAGGGCGTCGAGAAATCCGACGAGGTGGTCCGTCCACGTGGCGGAGTTGTACTCGACCCCGTTGGGACGTTCGGTGTATCCGAACCCGAGAATATCTGGAGCAATGACCCGGAACTTCTCTGCAAGGACGGGGATCGTCGTTCGCCAATTCGCCCATGCAGTGACCCCTGGTCCCGATCCATGGATGAGTATGACGGGGGCACCCTCACCCTCGTCGTGATAGTTCGTGGCGATCCCGTTCACGTCAATGGACTTTGCGATCTCCGGGCTGTGTTGAATCGATGTAGTCATGTGCTTCTGCTTCCATTGGGACGGTGGTCATCTGAGCGGGAAGGGACCGTGACGAAAAGACTGACGATCCTAGTGAGGGATTACGTGACGACCGTGAGGAAGTCCTGATCGAGTTCACGGTGGGTGAAGTTGATGCCCCGGGCTGCCTGGTCCATGGTCCAGGTGATGGTGCGGAAATCCTTCCCGGTGCGGTATCCGCCGGAGAAGACTTCGTTGCGGTTTCCTGCTGGGTCGAAGAAATAGATGGTTTCGCCACGGGTGATGCCGTGCCGGGCGGGACCGAAGTCGATCGGGACGTCGTGCATCGAGAAGACGTCGCCCGCGTGCAGGAGGGCCGACCAATCCGCGATGTGATACGCGAAGTGGTGCAGTTTGCCGTTCTCGCCCTGCACGAACGCGATGTCATGAGGTTGTTCGCCGCAGAACATCCAGGATGCGACGAGTTCGGTATTGTCCTCGCCGCCGACCAGTCGTTCCGCCGGCCGGAAGTCGAGAACCTCGGAGAAGAATCGTTCGAGCAGGGTCGGGTCTTCGGTGGTGATCAGTGTGTGATCGAGACGGGGGACGCCGATCCCGCGGATGCCGTTGCGCGGCCATGGATCCGGATTCCAGAGCCCTGTGGCGGTGCCGACGTACTCGATGTCGCTGTACAGTTCCAACGTGTGCTCGGACGGCAGCGTGATTCGTAAACCGTCTCCGACAGATTGATTGTCGCCCTTGCTCATACGTTCGACCGAGGCGCCGAACGTTCGGACCCGGTTCTCGATCTCGGCCAGAGACGCGTCATCGGCGACCTTGTAGCCGAGCTTGACCAGTCCGACGCCACCCTCGGTGAGAACGACCGAGTGGTGGTCTGCTTCGTCCCAGGATTTGAGGTACACCGTGCCGTCCTCTTCGTGGACGCAGTCCATGCCCAGGGTGTCGATGTAGTGATTCTTGGATTCCTCCAGGTCGGTCACGTTGATGTGGACGTAGCCCAGACGTAGAACGGACATGATGGACGTCTCCTATGAATTGGGTGGATTGTTAGCAGGTGCGTCGGCGGGGTCGCATGCTGTCCGCCTGAGTCCGGGCACGACGTCCACGATGCGGTCCCGTGGGCCGAGCTCGATGGTTGCATCCGATGTCGGCGTCGCTCTGCACGGCAGACACTTCTGGCTACGGACCGTGCTGTTGCCGGCGTCGATCACCGGGGGGCTGACCTGGGTGACATAGACGATGTCACCGTCGATCAATGTCGCTCGACAGGCGCCGCATCCGCCTCGTCTGCACTTGTATCGAGTCCGATACCCGTTTCGGCGCAATGCGTCGACGATCGTCTCGTTCGCCTGAACAGTGATGCGGATCCGGCTCGGTAGGACGGTGACGACATGCTCCCCGTCCGCGCTGTCAGCACTGATCACGCGACCGCCGGAATTCTCCATGTCCCTCTCCTTGCAAGTGCCCGCGTAGGCGGGACGGTTCAGGAAATCCGGGGCGGTTACCGGTGACCGAAGTAGGACACGTCGTCGTTGCCGATGAGGTCCGGGACGGTCCAGCCGTCGAGGTCGTACTCGCTCATGAACTGCTCTGCCAGGCCTTTCATGCCGGACACCACACCGGTGGCCTGAGCACCGAACAGCAGTTCGGCCTTGACGTTTTCGTGGTTACCGGAGTAGTTGCGTTCGTACAGCTCGTGGCGCCCACCGAACTCGCTGCCGATCGAATCCCACAGTGCCTTCATGACCTTCACACGGTCCACCGCCGGGATTCCGTCCGAGCCGCGCACATACTTGTCGAGGTACGGTCGGATTTCCGTCGACTTGAAGTCGGCCGCCGAGGACGGGAGGTAGATCAGCCCGGAGGCGACGTCCTGTTCGATGATCTCCTTGATCCGGGGGTATCCTTGCATCATGAACATCCGGTAGGTCAGGCCGTATTCGAGCTTGGGGATGACGGTATCGCCGATCCACTGTTCCGGGTCGCGCGCCATCGATTCGGTCAGTGACCAGAACAGGTTCCGCCAGCCGATGACTTCGCCGACACGGGTCTGCACGCCGCGGAAGCCGCCGGCGCCGGTGCAGTCGAGGGCCTTCATCAGCAGGCCGGCGATGAAGTCGAGCTTGACCGCGAGCCGGGTGCAGCCCTGGAGCATGGCGCGCGGGAGGAAGCCGGACTGTGGGAAGAAGGTGTTGATCTTGTCGACGGCCCCGTACATGAAGACGTTCTCCCAGGGCACCAGCACCTTGTCGAAGACGAGGATGGCGTCGTTCTCGTCGAACCGGCTCGACAGCGGGTAGTCGAACGGCGTTCCGGTGATTGCTGCGTTCTGCGCGTAGGAGGCTCGCGAGATCAACTTCACCCCCGGTTCCCCCATGGGCACCGTGCAGATCAGCGAGAATTCCTTCTTCTTGATCGGCAACCCGTAGTGGGCGATGAAGTTGTAATTGGTGATCGCCGACCCGGTGGCGACGACCTTCGCGCCCGACACGATCAGGCCCGAATCGGTTTCCTTCTCCACCTTCATGAACACATCGCCGACCTCATCCGGTGGGAGTTGCCGGTCGACCGGGGGATTGACGATGGCGTGGTTCCAGTACAGGACCTTCTCCTGGGATTCGCGGTACCAGCGTTCGGCGTTGGCCTGGAACGGCGAGTACAACTCCTTGTTGGCGTGCAGCGTCCCGAGGAACGAGGCCTTGTAGTCGGGGCTCCGGCCCATCCAGCCGTACGTCATCCGCGCCCAGGTGGCGATCGCGTCACGGTCGGCGAGCACGTCTTCGGTGGTCTTCGCGGTACGGAAGAAGGGCATCGTCACGCCGCCGTTGCCGGTGTCCGTCGGACACGTGAGGGTGTCGACGTGCTCACCGGTGTGCAGGTTGTCGTACAACCGCGCGATCATGCGGACCGAGTTTCGGAACGCGGGGTGGTTGGTGTGGTCCTTGACCCGCTCGCCGTGCAGCCAGATCTCGCGGTCGTCCGTGATCGACTCGATGTACTCATCGCCGGTCATCGGCCGCGTCGCATAGGTCTGGGGTTGGTTGACGGATGCGTCCGCCGCCGGATTGATTTGGGTCGGGTCGGTGGAGGCCACGTCGATGACAGGGGCAGTGGTGGTCATGGTGTTCCCTTCGATATGTCCGAGCTGTGAGGCAGAGGTGCGGACTACGCCGGTTGCCCCGCCAGGAGGTGAAGTGGTGTGAAGGAGGTGGTCGCGTCGAACCAGCCGCTGTGCGGGTCGTCCATCGACCCGTTCCATGCGGAGCCGGCCGAGGGGCTGCCGAGATTGTGGAATTTGCTGCGGTAGAACAATAGTGGGTCATCATTGCTGGTGGTGACGTCGACGATCTCGCCGATGAAGATGATGTGGTCACCGCCGTCGTATTGCGCCCATGGTGTGCAGGACAGTGTTGCGGCTGCCCCGCAGAGCAGCGGGGCGGTCGGTCCGTCTGCCCATACCGGACCCGGTACTTGCGGGCGGCCGGCGAAGTGCATGGCGGTGTCGACCTGGTCGGTGCCGAGGATGTTCACCGCGAACGGGGCGTCACTGAGGAACCCGCACGCCTTCGACTTGCGGGTGAGCGTCACCTGGCACAGCGCGGGTTCGAGCGATACCGAGGTAAATGCGGTCACCGTCGCGCCGTGGGGTTCACCGTCGGCATTTCTGCAGGTAATGACGGTGACACCGCTGGCGAACCGCCCGAAAATGTCACGTAGTGCGCGTGCGTCCATGCGTGGCCACCTGCTTTCGTTCGCTTTGTCGAGTCGCTCGACTTCGGGGTACGAACCCAAGGTATGACTGGGGTCACAGGACTGGCGATCCACTCAGCGAAGGGGCTATCCACTCAACGCAACGAGGAAATCGCGGACCCGATCAGGCTTTCCTGGTGATATAACTCACTAGAAGCGACGTTGTCAGGCGCAGCATCATCGAGGGCCGCGCTGGAGAGGTTGGTACGACTCTCGTGGAGAACACAGGCGATACCCCACCCTTCGAGGACTGGCACCACGTCCACGAAGCGGTCGCCGATGCGTACTTCCCGCATGTGATGAGACCACTGGCTGCCGGAGCCAAACCCCATGCGTCACTGGGAAGTGTCGATCTCGGATCATGTCGCATTACGCACATGGCGCTCGGAGGTGAGGTCACCGTGGTGTCGGAACATCCCGGCGCCTACGGCATCAACATCCCGGTCAGCGGAGAAATGAAGTCGGTGATCGAGCAGACCGAAGTCGTCTCCGCTGTAGGACAGGCCACCGCATGCCCGCCGAACGTCCGCACCGTGATCCCGCACTGGAACGCGGAGTGCCGCCTGATCGGATTCAAGATCGACGAAGACTATTTGCGACGCGAAATGGACCGCATTCTGGACCGGCCTGGACGACAACTGCCCTTGCAACTCGATCTCCGCAGCGACACCGCACAGAGTTGGTTGAAATTTCTGCGTTCGACCTACGACCAGATCGAGTCCAACGACAACCTGTTGCGTAACAACTTGATGCTCGACCAATTGTCCGGGGCCATCACGACAGGTTTCGTCCTCGCAGCGATACCCGACGAGGAACCTGGACGGTTCACCGACCGCCCCCGCGTGGTAAAGCGTGTTCTCACAGCAATTCACGATGATCCCGCCCGAGCATGGACACCCGGAGACATGGCCGAGATAGCGGGAGTCAGCGTGCGCAGACTGCAACAGGCATTCCGCGAATACGTCGGGATGACGCCCTTCGCCTACCTGCATGACGTCAGGCTCGAATGCGCACACACAGACCTGATCGTTTCCGCACCGCCCACGACGGTCCTCGACATCATCTACCGTTGGGGTATCACCCATTCTGGGAGATTTGCGGCAGAATACAGACGTAAGTATGGCGTCTCGCCCTCGCAGACTCTCGCGAGCTGAGTCACTTGGAGTGGGGCTTACCGCGAGTGTCACGAGACTCGAACTTCACAATCGGCATCAGGAGTCGGCGAGTAGTCGAGACCGTCGGGCGAGGGTGACACCGATCCCTTCGGCGGCGGCGCGCACCGAACTCGTGTGGGCCTCGGGGCGGAATCGGTGGGACGGGCCGGTCATGCTGATCGCGGCGACGACGTTCTCGCCGTCGCGGACCGGGGCGGCCACGCACACGATGCCGGTGGCGGATTCCTCGTATTCGTAGGCCACGCCCTCGGCGGCGATGCGGTCGAGCTGAGTGCGCAGCGATCCGGGGAGGATGACGGTGCGCGGGGTATAGCGAGGCAGCGGCGCGGCGAGCACCTGCTCCTGCAGTGCGCTGTCGGCGTGCGCGACCAGCACCTTGCCGATCGCGGTGCAGTGCACCGGCATTCGACCTCCGATCCTCGACGGCGCGCTCGCCTGCCGATGCCCGCCGATCTTCGACAGGTACACGACCTCCGTCCCGTCGAGGACCCCCAGGTGCACCGTCTCGTGGGTGCGCACGTACAGATCCTCCATGAACGGGATGGCCACCTCGAGCAGGCTGCGTTCGACCGACGCCCGCATTCCCAGCTCGAACAGGGAACCGCCCAGCCGGTAGCCGGCGTCGGTCCGGTCCAGCATCCGCACGGCGACCATGTCGGCGAGGACGCGGTGCAGGGTGCCCTTGGGGATGGACGTCCGACGGCACAGTTCGGCGAGCGACACGGCGGAGTCGTCGACGGTGAACGCGTGCAGCACCGACATCACCTTGCCCAGGACGGTCGTCCGGTCGAACTCCTGATCAGACACTGTGCATGCCACCTCCGTTGCCGCTGTTCCCGGCGATGCCGTCCACGATACGGGGCAGCGTTCGACTCAGTGGAACGCAATGCTTGGCCGGCGACCGCCCGGCAGCGACAGTGGAACCACAGTCCGTTCCCCCACGATCACATCGGGAAGTCAGATGAGCACACCTCAGGGCACCAGCGTGCCTCCCACGGCGCAGGCCTCGGCCGACGCGATCGCCGCCGCCGCCGAGCGGTTGAGCGCCGCCGCCGGAACCGGCACACCGTGCGCCCCGATCCGCGACCTGATCGGGCCCGACGACGTCGCGGCCGCGTACGCCGTGCAGGAGCGGAACATCGCCGCCCGGATCGCGGCCGGTGCGAGCGTCGTCGGACGCAAGATCGGCCTCACCTCCCCGGCCGTCCAGCAGCAGCTCGGCGTCGACCAACCGGACTTCGGTGTGCTGCTCGACGACATGCGCTGCGACGAGTCCGCCCCTATCCCGCTGTCGCGGCTGCTGCAGCCGAAGGCCGAGGCGGAGATCGCGTTCGTCCTCGCCGACGACCTGGTGGACGGACCGCTCGACGACGCCCAGGTCCGCGCCGCCGTCGACTACGCGGTTGCCGCCCTCGAGATCGTCGACAGCCGAATCGCCGGATGGGACATCACCTTCGCCGACACCGTCGCCGACAACGGGTCGAGCGGACTGTTCGTCCTCGGCGCCGAACGTCGCACCCTCGACTCCTTCGACCCGGTCGCCACACAGATGCAGATGTCGATCGACGGCACCGAGGTGTCCACCGGCACCGGGGCCGCCTGCCTCGGCGACCCCCTCCACGCGCTGGCCTGGCTCGCGCGCACCGCACGCGAGTTCGGCCAGCCACTGCGCGCCGGCCAGGTGATCTTGTCCGGGGCGCTCGGACCGATGGCCGCGATCGCCGCCGCAGGCACCGTCCGGGCCGACATCACCGGTCTCGGATCGGTCGCCGCAACCTTCACCCAGGAGTGACAACCATGAGCGAGAGCCCCCGCAAGGTCACCGTCGCGGTGATCGGATCCGGCAACATCGGAACCGACCTGATGATCAAGGTGATCCGCCATTCCGACGTCCTGCAGATGGGCGCGATGGTCGGCATCGACCCCGACTCCGACGGTCTCGCCCGCGCCCGCCGGTTCGGCGTCCCCACCACCGCGGACGGCGTCCAGGGTCTGCTGGAGTTGCCGAACTTCGACGACATCGACGTGGTCTTCGACGCCACCTCCGCCAAGGCGCACACCGCCAACGCCGCCCTGCTCGAACCGCGCGGCAAGCGGCTGATCGACCTCACCCCGGCCGCGATCGGCCCGTTCGTGGTGCCGGCGGTCAACCTCGACGAACACCGCTCGGCCCCCAACGTCAACATGGTCACCTGCGGTGGTCAGGCCACCATCCCGATCGTCGCCGCCGTCTCCCGGGTCACACCCGTCGCGTACGCGGAGATCGTCGCGTCCATCGCGTCGAAGTCGGCGGGCCCGGGCACCCGCGCGAACATCGACGAATTCACCGAAACCACCTCGCATGCCATCGAATCCGTCGGCCGCGCCCACCGCGGCAAGGCCATCATCATCCTCAACCCCGCCGACCCGCCGCTGATCATGCGCGACACCGTCCTGTGCCTGATCTCGGACCCCGACCCGAGCACCCACGACGCGATCCGCGACGCGATCGGGGCGATGGTCGAGCACGTCGCGTCCTACGTGCCCGGCTACCGGCTCAAGCAGAAGGTCCAGATCACGCCCGTCCCGGACGGCCAACCCGTCCACACCCTGCTCGCGTCGGGTGACCCCGCCGCCCCCACCCACCAGGTGTCGGTGTTCCTCGAGGTCGAGGGAGCGGCGCACTATCTGCCGGCCTACGCCGGCAACCTCGACATCATGACGTCGGCCGCCGTGCGCTACGCCGAAAGCATCGCCGACACGATCGCCGCCCCGACGGCAGCACAGGGAGCCACCCGATGACCACCCAACTGTTCATCCAAGACGTCACCCTCCGCGACGGCATGCACGCGGTCCGCCACCGCATCACCCCCGACGACGTCGGAAAGATCGTCGCCGCCCTCGACGCCGCCGGTGTCGACGGCATCGAGGTCGCGCACGGCGACGGACTCGCCGGCGGTTCCCTCAACTACGGTCCCGGCAGCAACACCGACTGGGAATGGATCGAGGCCGCCGCCGCCAACCTCACCCACGCCCGGCTGACCACGCTGTTGCTGCCCGGCATCGGCACCATCGCAGAACTCGAACAGGCCTACCGTCTGGGTGTGCGGTCCGTCCGCGTGGCCACCCACTGCACCGAGGCCGACGTCTCCGCCCAGCACATCGGGAAGGCCCGCGAGCTCGGCATGGACGTGTCCGGCTTCCTGATGATGAGCCACATGACCGGCGCGGCCGAACTCGCCGCGCAGGCCAAGCTGATGGAATCCTATGGCGCGCACTGCGTGTACGTCACCGACTCCGGTGGCAGGCTGACCATGGACGGTGTCCGCGAACGGGTCCGCGCCTACCGCGGCGTGCTCGACGAGGCCACCGAGATCGGCATTCACGCCCACGAGAACCTGTCGCTGTCGGTCGCGAATTCCGTTGTCGCGGTGGAGGAAGGCGTCACCCGGGTCGACGCCTCCCTGGCCGGACACGGCGCCGGTGCGGGCAACTGCCCGATCGAACCGTTCATCGCCGTCGCCGATTTGCAGGGCTGGAAGCACAACAGCGACCTGTTCGCCCTGCAGGATGCCGCCGACGACCTCGTCCGGCCCCTGCAGGACCGGCCCGTGCGCGTCGACCGCGAAACCCTCACCCTCGGCTACGCGGGTGTCTACTCGTCCTTCCTCCGGCACGCCGAAACCGCATCACAGCGGTACGGGATCGACGTGCGCACCATCCTCCTCGAGGTCGGCCGCCGCGGCCTCGTCGGCGGACAGGAAGACCTCATCGTCGACATCGCCCTCGACCTGCTCGCCACGAACCCTGAGCCCGCAGCGAGCTGAGTCCGGCTGCGGCGGCGGAGACTCGGCCCGCCGCAGCAAGGGGCTGATTACCTCACGACGGGGATCGTGTGGTCCTCGGCATACTCCCTCATGCCGGCTTCGGTCGAAACTTGGCGGCCGATACCGCTCTGCTTCACCCTTTCGAAAGGCGCACGCAGGCCGAGTGATTCGAATGCGTGCGAACTGAAGAAGGTACTGCCGGTTTTCGATCTGACACGATTGCAAGTCCGCGATCCATATCGGACGTCCGCCGTGGACGGGTCCCAGCCGTACTCGGATTCGTTAGCCCAACACGACCTGTCGTCGTAGACGGCGAGGAGATCACGGATCGGACTGTCGACAGCGTCTCTTCGATGTACCGGATCACACTCGGAGTCCGAGGCTCGCGTCCTCGGCCAGGCGGTGGCCGGCCGGCGTACTGGTCGACTCGCTACAACCGCGAGAAGCTCTTCCCGGCTCGGGTGTCCGGTCCCGCGCGGCGCTGTTGTTCACTTCGTCGAGGACGATCGCCGGATCGTTGTCACCGAGTTCGAGCGTGAGCCTTGGTGTCTGCGGCGCAGGTCATTACGTCGAGCGATGGCGGTGCGTACGGTGAAGCCCTGCCTTGCTTTCGCACCGGCAATGAGGACCGTCCCGACGTCGCGGTTGCCGTGGACGACGTTGATTACGCCGTCCGTACTTCGCCTCAAACTACCCGCGAACGTAGTAACCTGTTGTTTCGGGTCGAATCGTTGCCCGAACGCGTGGCGCTGCACCAATCTCGACCTGCAGTGGGCGTTGCTGGAATGCACTGGGTGGACCCGGCGTCGGTCCTGGTGCTCGCTGACGAGTCGGATGCCGCGACCTATATCTCGGCCCCGCCATGCGTAAGTCCGACCGCGATCTGCCGGTTGCGGCGACGTGGGCAACTTGCCACCACCGTGAGGCGAACTCAGCCCCGCCCGTCCGGGGGTTCTGTGTCGACGCATATCTCGGCGCGTACCAGATGCGCTGGTCCTGGTCGTCGAGGTTGTCCAACAGCACGGTGATGTGTCCCCACGGCAGTTGGCCAACGGGTTGTTGCCCAGTTGCGGACCGCGGTCATGGCGGCGCGCATTTCAGGTTGCTGCGGGACAGGCCGCGCAGCATCTGGGGAAACGCCGATCGCAGGTCGGCGGCGTCGATGACCTGACTCCCCACCCTTGGGTTTGCTGGCGTTCGGCTATTGCGTTCCCGAAGTCCAGTGCGACTACCGCGCCGCAATCGTCTTGAACGTCATCACTACGTGGTTCATGCAGTTATCAATCGTGCTCTGGTGAGTCTCAGGCGATTGCACCCGCGATATGAAATCACGACCTAGTCACAACCGCCGTGACATGTGAGTCTGCTAACAGTCGCAAAGCGGGGCGCAACTGGCAACGACGATTCGACGGGGCCGTTCACGCGCCGGAATTCGAACCGCATGTCATTCAGGAAATCTGGGAGCTGATCCGATGCAAGAAGTCAATGTGCCTGTTTTGATCGTCGGGGCGGGACCATCTGGCCTGACCACTGCGTTGGCGCTTCGCCAGTACGGGATCGAATGCTTGCTCGTCGAGAAGTACGCTGGCACCGCTCACACCCCGCGGGCTCACATCGTCAATCAGCGGACGGTAGAGATCATGCGTCACCTGGGAGTCGATGACCGCCTCATCGAGATCTCGACTCCGCCCGCGTTGATGCGCAACAATCTGTGGATCACGACGCTCGCAGCCCCCGAGGTCGGGCGTCTCGAAGCTTGGGGCACCGGCAACGAACGCGCCGGGGAGTACGCTGCTGCGAGCCCGAGCCCGATGCTCAACTGCCCCCAGACCATATTGGAACCACTCCTGTTGGAGAGTGTGCGCGACGCGGACTGCGATGTACGCATGCGTCACGAGTTCGAATCGTACGAAGAAGACGAGCACGGTGTCGTCAGTATCGTAAAGGACCTTGAAACCGGCGAGACCCTTCGTATTCGATCGCAGTTCCTGATCGGAGCGGACGGCGCAAGAGCCACGGTGCTCTCTCAGGCCGGGCTCGCGGTTGCGGGAGAAGCTGGAATCGCACATGCCTTGAACATCTGGTTTCGCGCAGATCTGACCCAGTACCTCGCGCATCGGCCAGGGGTACTCGCGTGGAATCTCGCTCCGGGGCCCCTTCCGACGGGACGATTGGGCACCTTGATCTGCCATCGTCCGTTCACGGAATTCGTCTTGGTCATCAACTATGACCCGGAAGCCGAGGATTCGACTGCGTTCGATGATGAAGCGCTGATCTCACGGGTGCGCGCACTCATCGGCGAGGATGGTGTCGATGTGGAGATCTTGGGAAGCGCACCGTGGATTGTCAGCGGTCAGGTGGCTCCCACGTATTCGGCGGGCCGCGCTTTCAGCATGGGAGACTCGGTGCACCGGCATCCGCCCGCCAACGGCCTGGGTCTCAACATGTCGGTCGCGGATGCCTTCAATTTGGCGTGGAAGATGGCCCTGGTGCTGAAGGGGCAAGCCGGTCCCGAGCTGCTGAATACGTACTCCTCGGAACGTCAGCCCGTCGGCGCAGCTGGGGTGGCGCGTGCACTGCAGAGTCGAAGAGAATTCGCGGCGGTGTCGGATGCGCTCGGATACGAGCCTGGTCAGAGTGTCGAGGAAGGCCAGAGTCGTCTCGATGAACTCACCGAACCGGGCCCGGTCGGTGATCAGCGTCGAGAATCGCTCCGCAAGGCCATCGAGCAAACGAACTACCAGTTCAATGCTCACGGCGTAGAACTGGGATATCGCTACAAGTGTGGTGCGATCGTTGATGATGCGCTGCCGGAAGATCACCCCTCTTCTGACCCCGACCTCTATTTTCGTCCGACGACCCAACCGGGAGCACGCCTTCCGCACGCTCGCCTGGGCCGTGGCACCAGGGAATGCTCGACGCTCGATCTCGTGGAGGGCACCCGTCTCTGCCTGCTCACGGGTTTCGGCGGTGAAGACTGGTTCGAGGCTGCTGCGGCAGCAAGTGCTGCGTCAGGAATCGAGATCGACGTACATGTGATCGGCCAGCATGATGGATTCCGAGATCTGTACGGCGAGTGGGCCAGTCGGCGGGAAGTCGGCGAGAGCGGATGCGTGCTTGTACGTCCCGATCGTCACGTCGCCTGGCGGTCTGACAGCTATCCGGCCGACGCAGCAGAAACTCTCACGGACGTCGTCGGCCGAATCCTCTTTCGTGAAAATGTGGGATGACTCCGCCATCGTCACCCGCAGGGTGATTCTCTAGCCGCAACGACCAAACGCACCAACCACATCAACGAACAAGGGAGACAAATGTGAAACTCGGACTGTTCTTCGCGCCGGCCCACCCCCCAGAGCGTACACAGGAACTCGGCGGCTACAAGCGAATGTTCGATTGGGACATCTCGGTCATCAAGCACGCCGACACCCTCGGATACGAGGAAATCTGGTACGGCGAGCACTTCACTCACCTCTGGGAGCCTGTCCCTTCGCCGGACCTCATTCTCCAGACCGCCGCACGGGAGACCACGAACATCAAGCTCGGCGCCGGCACGTTCCTGCCGCCACTTCACCACCCCGCCGAGCTCGCATCACGCATCTCCTATCAGGATCAATTGTTCGAGGGCCGCTATATGGTGGGGTTCGGCGCCGGATCCGTGCCGACCGACCTGAAAATGTTCAACATCGACATGGCCGCCGGCGAGCACCGCGATATGAATCGCGAGGCAGTGGAAATCATCGTCAAGTACTGGACCGAAGAGGGCCCATGGCGGTACGAAGGCAAATACTGGACGTGTGAGAAGATCGCACCGGACGCCTTCGGTCCGGTTCCAGGCACGCTCGGCCATCATCTTCGTCCATTCCAGGACCCGCACCCTCCCATTGCGATCTCCGGCTTGAGCCCGAACTCACCGTCACTGGAACTGGCCGGAGAGATGGGATACCTCCCGATTTCACTCAACATGAACAATCGATTCATGGCCGGGCACTGGGAAACCGTTGAACGGGGTGCGCGGAAGTCTGGTCGCACTGCGAACCGGGATGATTGGAGAATCGCACGCGAGGTATTCGTCGCAGATACCGACGAAGAGGCCATCGATCACGTGCGCAGCGGCTTCTATGGCCGTTTCTACCGCGACCAGTTGCTGCCGGTGTTCAAGAATCTCGGCGGCATCGCGGACAACTGGAAGCACGACGACTCGGTGACCTACGACGAGCTCACACTCGACTATCTAATCGAGCATATGTTCGTCGTCGGATCGGTTGAAACGGTCACCCAGAAGATCCTGGACATGCAACGAGACTCTGGTGGTTTCGGGACGCTTCTAGTGGAAGCCATGGACTATGAGGACGACAAGGACGCGTGGTTCCGCTCTCTTGAGCTACTAGCCAAAGAGGTTGCGCCACGGGTGAAGGACGCGGCTTCTGCTGCAGTATAGCGGCATCTGGTAACCCACTAGCCTGCTCGGCGCAGACGCCCGGCGACTTTCGTCCACGAAGCGAATCCCCGCCGGCGGTGTTCCCCGCCTAACCCCAGGATTTCGGCTGCCCGCTGTGCGGCATCCACTATGAGAACTGAGAAAGACAATGACATTCAGCAATCAAATCGACAACACCTACCCCGAACCCAATTTCGATGTCGCGCAGCTGGCAAGCGTGGAGATGTTCTCGCCCAAGGTTGACGAAACCATCTGGTTCTTCACAGAGCTACTCGGAATGTCGGTGTCGGACCGCGACGGCGACTCCGTCTACCTTCGTGCATATGAGGACTGGTATCACCATTCGTTGAAGGTCACCTATCGCCGGGAGCCCGGGATCGGGAGAACCACCTGGCGGAGCAGTTCCCCACAGGCACTCGGCCGGCGCGTTGATGCCCTCGAGGCGAGCGGTGTGCCCCTCCGATGGAGGGACGGTGACCTCGGACAGGGGCCGACCGTCGACTTCAGGTCGCCGTCCGGTCATGCGCATTCGATTCTGTGGGACGTCGAGTATTACGAAGCACCCAGTGATCAAGCGTCGAGGCTGCTCAGCCGCCCCCAGAAGCGCCCTTTGAAGGGTGTCCCCGTCCGGCGACTCGATCACGTCAACCACTTGGTCGACAATGTCACCGAGAACCGTGAATTCTTGCGGGACACACTGGGATTCCGACTGCGCGAGAACATCGTGGTCGGCGGACGGGAGGCCGCGGCTTGGATGAGCGTGAGTCCGCTTGTCCACGAGATCGCCAATCTCGCCGATCGTACGGGTAAGTCGGCGGACGGAAAGGGGAGCCTGCACCATCTCGCATTCTGGTACGGCTTCCCCCAGCATTTGCTCGATGCCGCGGACATGTTCACTGATCACGGCCTCACCATCGACATCGGACCCGGCAAGCATGGTGCGACGCAGGCCCAGTTCCTGTACGTCTTTGAGCCTGGTGGAAACCGTATCGAGCTGTTCGGCGACACCGGCTACCTGATCTTCGATCCGGCCTGGAAGCCGCTCACCTGGACCGAGGAGAACCTGGACAAGTCGCTCATCTGGTATGGGTCGCCGATGGCACGAGAGTTCACCATTTTCAGTGGCTCCGGACAGAGGTAAGTCCATGCGATGGAACACGTCGGCCCCTGAGGTGTGTTGTGATATCGAAGATTAGATCGGATATCCGCGAAGCGGTCGCGGCCGTCTCTGATGGCTCGACTGTCATGATCGGTGGATTCGGTCGCGGAGGCCAGCCGGTTGAACTGATCAACGCACTTATCGAACACGGAGCCGATGATCTCACGATAGTGAGTAACAACGCCGGTAGCGGCGACACTGGGATCGCGGCTCTCCTCGCGGCGGGCCGTGTCCGAAAAGTGATCTGCTCCTTCCCGCGGCAGAGCGATTCGTGGGTGTTCGATCGCCTGTATCGAGCGGGTGAGGTCGAGCTCGAACTCGTTCCGCAAGGAAACCTCGCGGAACGAATTCGTGCGGCCGGCGCCGGTATCGGCGCCTTCTTCACGCCCACGGGCGTCGGTACGGCCCTTGCGTCGGGTAAGGAACACCGCACACTTAACGGGCGCGAATACATACTGGAACACCCACTGTTCGCGGATGTGGCGCTCATCAGTGCGCTACGGGGTGACCGATTCGGCAATTTGATCTACCGCAAGACTGGCCGGAACTTCGGTCCCATCATGGCTACGGCCGCCACTACGACGATCGCTCAAGTCGATATGTGCGTCGACCTCGGTGAGCTCAATCCCGAGGCCATCATCACTCCCGGAATATTTGTCGACTGTGTGGTGCCGGTCGGGGAGCGCTTGTGGCTGGCAAACGGGAAATTCATCGGTGGCACCGACGCGGCCGGAACGCCGACGCCGGTCGTGAGGAGGGATTTGGATGACAAGACTACTCAGCCGTGCTGAAGTGGCAGCCAAAATCGCCCGGGATGTTCCCGAAGGAGCCGTCGTCAATCTGGGTATCGGTGCACCGACGCTCATCGCCGGTTTCATCCCCTCTGATCGAGAGGTAGTGCTGCACACCGAGAACGGTATGCTAGGGATGGGCCCGGAACCCTTATCCGATCTCATCGATCCCGATCTCATCAACGCGGGGAAACAGCCCGTGACCGAACGTCCGGGTGCAGCCTATTTTCACCATGCGGATTCGTTCGCGATGATGCGTGGCGGTCACCTCGACCTGTGTGTGCTCGGCGCGTTTCAGGTTTCGGAACACGGCGATCTGGCCAATTGGTCGACAGGGGAGTCTGGCTCAGTGCCTGCGGTCGGCGGTGCGATGGACCTTGCACGTGGTGCGAAGAAGGTCTACGTCATGACTGATCTCTTCACGAAATCCGGTGAGCCGAAACTTGTCGCGTCGTGCACATATCCATTGACCGCCGCACGCTGCGTCGAAAGGGTTTACACCGATCACGCGGTATTCGACGTGACGGCCGTCGGATTTCGGATTCGAGAGACGTTCGGCGGCGTCACCGTATCCGACCTTGAGGATAGAACGGGGTTGACGCTGCACGACTGATGTGGCGACAGGTGCTGCGCGCGGCCGTCCGCTCGATGGTCCTTCTGCGCCCCGAGACGCAGCTCGGCACCGGAACAAAGTGCAGAGACGAACCTCGTTCGCTCAGAAAGGACCTTAGAGGTCATGATCCAAATCGGGCGCCGTAGCGGCGCGCTCGACCGTGTCGATGCAGCAACGAGTGCGCTGGCGGCCGGCCACAGCATCGTGCTCGTCGACGACCGCATCGACGAAGGCGCCATCATCTACTCTGCAGCCATGGCAACGGTCGAGAACACCGCCTTCGCCATCCGACACTCTTCGGGATTCCTGTGCGTCGCTTTGCCTGAATCCGATTGTCTCAGACTTGAGCTCGTGCATATGGCAGGAGCGGTATCTGCGGAGACCACGTCCATGGTGGTTACCGTCGACGCTCGAGCCGGGATCACAACCGGAATTTCCGCGGCCGATCGCGCAGCCACAGTGCGAGCTCTGGCAGACCCGATCAGTGTCCCTGAGGATTTCACCAGACCAGGTCATGTCGTTCCTGTTCGGGTACCGACCGGTCACCGCGAGCGGCGACCCTCTCTGCCGTGTGCAGCGCTCGAGCTGTCCAGGATGGGTGGCCAACACTCCGGCGCTGTCTATGCCGAACTCGTCTCCCCCGAAAACCCCGTCCAGATGGCCGACCGTCGAGAACTCGTGCAGTTCGCCGAACGCCACAGCATGCAGTGGGTCACCATCGACGACCTTGCCGCACACCTGCACCTCCGCAACAAAGACCTGGTGACCACACCGCTGCGCCGCATCAACACCACGCACGGGAACTTCGGCATCATCGATTTCCATGACACCCGCACCGGGGTCACACACAGCGCACTGATCGCCGGCACCGTCACCCCGGGAAAACCGCTACCGATTAGAATCCACCACGGCTGCGACACCGGCGACACTTTCGGTTCGACCGATTGTGGTTGTGCGACTGACCTTGACGCTGCCATGGCGCGCTTGGCCGCGGACGGATCCGGCGCACTCCTCTACCTTCGCGGTACCGACCCCCACGCTGTAACCCCGGGGCGTACCTTCGTTCCGGACCCGGCCACCAGCCGGATGGTTCACCGCCTGGGAATGATGCCGCTCGATGTCACCACCCGCCCGTCGTCGCGGCCGCAGCGCGCCAGCTCACCGACGACGGGAGGGGGTGAGGTAGCCGGTACGGAGCTGCCTCCGCTGCTTTTTGTGGTGCAAGGTATCACCGACCCGCCGCGCCGAGATCCAGACTCCTCCGCGCCGGCCGTGCGACTCAGCAGCGACGATGTCCCCAGCGCTGACACCGCGGGCGTCTGGGCAGGATGGCTCGACCGACAGGACGGGAGACGACACCTCGCCGTCGTCTCGATCGGCGGCTCCCATGGTCCGGGTCGTGACGCCACATTCCTCTCGGCTCACCTAGTCGATTCAGGGGACGAGCTCCCGAATGAGCTCGTGACCGTCTGGTTGGGCGCCAAGTTGCACGGACACCGCAGCATCCAATCGACGTCGACAACTGCCGAGGACGCCACACTGCGCACCGACATCGGGGCGACCTTGCAGTGGGCACACGCCACATCCGCTCGGGGGCCATCGCTGCAGAGCCCGGAAGGAGCGGCTTAGTAAAGGCTGCCAGAAGCGCTGTCGACCGCACGGCGTGATCACGCCGTGGAATCGAATTCCACTATGTTCCAGGAAGTTTGCATTTTCTGCGGATACGTTGGAAGTGCGACAGCTCCATGTTACTCTCTCCACCAGCGTCCGAGCCCTCAGCGAGCTGAGGCACTCGATCGCACGCACGGAAGAGGACTCCGACATGGATCTCAGAAAGCTCGAATACGTGGTTGCGGTGGCCGAGGAGGGTGGGTTTCGGCCGGCGGCGAGGCGGTTGTACACCGCTCAACCCCCGTTGTCCGCGGCGATCCGGCAGCTGGAGGCTGAACTTCGAGTGACGCTCTTCGAGCGGAGCACAAGGGGCGTTGTCCCGACGGACGCAGGTTGGGAGCTAGTGCGACGCGCGCGGGAGATTCTCGCGCAGGTCGACGCGGCCCGCGATGCGATGAAGTTCGGCGCTGGTGTGCCCAGAACAGTCCTCAAGATCGCAGTCCTGAATGGTGAATTCGTAGCGGGTGAACTGACGGCCCCGATTCTCATGGACCTGCAGGCCGGCTTGGAGAATACGGAGGTGGTCCTGCACGAGACCACATTCGCCGATCAGGTCGAGTCGTTGCGTAGCGGTGAAGTTGATATCGCCTTCGTTCGCCCTCCGGTCGGCGCCTCGGACCTGGCGTTGGTGCCGATAGCACAGGAGCCACGGTGCCTTGTCGTGGGGCAGCAGCACCCGTTGGCCGAGGCTGGCCAGGTCAGCGCTGAAGAAGTATTGAAGCTGCGAATGCTCGGTCTGGACGCTCCACCCGAGTGGGCGAGGGAGTGGCAACTCGACGATCTTCGGGGAAGCTCGCTTCTCGACAAGTCGATGGGGCACGTGCGCACGGTGTTGGGCGCTCAACTGGCGCTGACGACGACTGACGCCGCGATCACGATGTCGCAGTCGACGATGCGACTCGCACCATCCGGCGTTGTTCGGGGACTGATTGTCGAAGGACTGTTGCCGTCGGTGTTCGCCGTTGCGCAGCGCAAATCCGATACGCGACGGTTGGTCCGGGACGCGATCGACGTAATCGCAGCTTCCGCCGACAAGCACATCAATCTGCTCCCTGGAGGAGAACTCCTGATCTAGGTAGCCGGGCACCGCTCGCTCTGCAGACGATGTGGCCGGGGGCATCGTAGGCAACAGGTCGGCCGGTGCGCATAGACGCACCCTAGACAGTGTGTCCTAGCGTTCACCGTGCTAGCGGTTCACGTCATCGTGATACCGCATCGGTTGCAGAGCGATACCACAGTTATGTCTAGCCCTTTCGGTCGGCCCATGTGATCCTGATCATGTCGGTACGGGATATTGCCAGTCGTCGGTCAGAAGAATTTGATCTGTACGGCTCAGGGTGACGCACTGACAATTCTTCTCCCTGTCGCGAAGATCAACATCCAAGCACGGCGCATATCAACTGCAGGTACGTGCGGAAGCAAGGAATCAAGCAATGACAATCACAGCATTAGCGAAGACTACAACTTCGACTTCGAAGGTGACCACTTGCAGTGATGACCCGGCGCTTATTCGCGAGACGTTCGGCCGGTTCCCCTCCGGTGTGGTAGTGGTGGCGACCGAACATAATCTGCAAAAGCACGCTCTGGTGGCGTCGTCGTTCATGGTGGGAGTTTCACTAGATCCGTGTTTGGTGGCGGTCGCCGTGCAACGATCCTCCAAGACGTGGCCGTTGGTGAGGAGCGGCAAAACGCTTGGCGTGTCTGTTTTCAGCCGAGGGCAGGGACCTCTTACCCGACAGTTCGCGGGCAAGAACCGGGCCGCTCGATTCGACGAAGTCGCGGTAGAGGTCGCTGACTCGGGAGCGGTCTTCATAGAAGATGCCGCCCTGTGGCTCGAGTGTGTCGTGCACGACGAAGTCGAAGCCGGTGACCACTGGATGATTCTTCTGGAGACAAAGAAGATGGGTTTCTCCGGTGAGGATCCACTTGTCTGGCACAGGGCGCAATTTCGGGACCTCGTAGCCGCCGCCACAAGCGAGTAATTCAGGCCCTCGTCCCCGCCTCCCGCTACCCGGAGCGGAGATGCCGGGCAAAGCGACGAGCGTACGTCTCAGTCGGTAATCGCCCACACGATCAAAGCCTTTCACTTCTGAATGCACAAGGAGAACAGTATGAAGCTTGGAATGTTTCTGATGACGAACCACCGGCCGTCGCAATCGATGTCCCCCGGCGGGTACAAAAAGGGTTTCGAATGGGACCTCGAGATGATCAAGACGGGCGACCGGCTCGGATACTCGGAGGCATGGGTAGGAGAGCATTTCACGAATCTCTGGGAACCTCTCCCCTCGCCCGATCTACTGATCCAGGCGGCGATCACGGAGACTGAGAACATCGTTCTCGCTGCGGGCGCACACGTTCCCGGCTTCCACCATCCAGCGGAGCTGGCGGCTCGCATCGCCTACCAAGATCAGCTGCTTGAGGGCCGCTACATGATCGGGATCGGCTCGGGTGGAACGCCGACAGATGCGCAGATGTTCGACATCGACATGTCAACCGGCGAGCATCGGCGGAGGGCAGCCGAGGGTCTGGAGATCATGAAGAAGTATTGGACGGACGAAGGCCCATGGCGTTTCGAGGGTGAGTTCTGGACCTGTGAAAAGGTGGCCTCGGAGGCTTTTCCCTCGGTCCCAGGAACGCTCGGTCACCACCTGCTGCCGTACCAGCGTCCCCATCCGCCGATCGCTGTTGCTGGGCTCAGCGCTAACTCCGCCACACTTAAGTGGGCCGGCGAAGAAGGTCTCCTGCCGATCTCGAAGGGTATGAACACTCGATTCATGGCAGGCCAGTGGGAGACATATCGGGCCGCAGCTGAGAGCCGGGGCCGCGTGGCTGACCGTAACGACTGGAGGATCTCGCGGGAAGTCATCGTTGCGGACACTGACGATGAAGCACTCAGCCTTGCGCGAGAGGGCTATTTTGCTGAGTTCCAGAATGGGTTCTTGCTTCCCATTTTCAAGTTTCTCGGATTCAGTGAGAGTTGGAAGCACGATGAGGCAGTGAAATCCGAGGATATCGATATGGAGTACCTGCTGAAGCATCAGTTCCTTGTCGGCTCAGTCGCTACAGTGACCGAGCAGCTCATCCAGATGCAGGAAGAGACAGGCGGATTCGGCACGCTGCTGTTGGAATGCGTTGACTACGAGGACCAGAAAGATCTCTGGATCCGTTCGATGCAATTGATGTCCGAGGACGTGGTGCCGGCAGTGAACGCCGCGCTCGCCAAAAAGGGATCACCCGTCGGGGCGACTATTTGAACCCAGCGCGACTCCCTCTCCTCCAAACTCCCAAAGCACGACGACCATGAGGTGTTCGAATGACAGCGTCAATGCTCGAGAAGCGGTCAGAGCAATATGTCACCGTATCGACCGGTGATATCCGCTACCACGACATCGGTAACGGGCCGGTCCTGGTTCTCCTTCACGGAAGTGGTCCCGGTGCGACAGCGTGGAGCAACTTCGGATCAAACATCGAAGTCCTGTCGAAGCGGTTCCGAGTTTTGGGAATTGACATGCCGGGTTGGGGTGGATCCCACGCGGTGAGAGTGCGAGAACGGGACCATGCGGCCACGCTTCTTGAGGTTCTCGACGCGCTCGAGATAGGGCGTGTTGCTGTCGTGGGCAACTCGATGGGGGCGGTCACTGCGCTTGCATTCGCAGCGCGGCATCCCGAGCGCGTGACGCACGTGGTGACGATGGGGGCGGCGATGGTTGGGCAGCAGATGATATTCGGACCGGCAGACGGTCCGACCGAGGGACTGAAGGTGCTGTTCCAGGCATACCGCGATCCCTCTCCGCGGAATATGATGCGGCTGGTTGATGTGATGACCTTCGACTCGAGTGGCAACTCGGAGGAAGTGGCAGTCGAGCGCTCGACCAACACTCTGATGTATCCCGAGCATCGCGAGAACTTCGTCGCCGATCTGGACGAGCACCTCCCCATCATTCTAAAGCCTGCGACTCTAAGCGAGATCGCAGGAATCAAGGTGCCAGTCCTTTTGCTTCACGGCAGAGATGATCGAGTGTTAAGCGTCGAGAATTCGCTGCGACTGGTATCGACTATCAAAGATGCACGACTGGTCATCATCAACCGGTGCGGGCACTGGGTGCAGCTCGAACACTCAGATGAGTTCAATCGGATCGTGACGTCCTTTATCGAGGGGACATAAGCGCGTCCGAGCACTCGGTCATGATCGGGAGAGATCGACGTCAGATGGGTGGACTCCTCGTCGGGTCAGTAAGGACAAGTGGAGAGTTTGGCTCTATTGTTCTCACGTCGTCGGTGGCTGGACTCCGCCCATGCGCGAGGGTTGCGCACTATGTCGCCGCCCGGCATTCGGGTAGATGAAGATGTCGCGACTGTGTCTGCAGCACATAGTATTCGGCCGATCGCTGTTACTTCTACTCAGGTCGATGCGGAGATGGTCCAGAATTCACAGATATCCGAACTGTTCTCATCTGACATTGAGAGTCCAACCAAGGATGATTTCGCTCGTTCGACTGGAGAGACGTTGCCTATTCCATGAGTGGAATCAGTCGACGTCAGCAATGCAGCGCTCTTCCTTGCCTCGGACCAGTCGCATTACGTTACAGGGGTGGCACTTCCTATCGGCGGTGGGGCATCGATCAAGTAGTCATCGCACGTGCAACGCTTGCTCTCTAGTCTCGCGGGGCATAGGCAACCCTGACGGTCACGGCGAGAGCGACTGGCACTCCGCAAATTTCCCTCGGTACGGCAAGGGCCACCCCAAGAATCAACTTTCAAGGCTTACATAATCCCGATGAGATGTGAGAATTCCCATGAGCTCGCGTGAGTATCGCAAATGGCGCCAGAGGTGTGGTGCCGCTTCGATCGAAGCCAACCACAAGCACAACCATACCGACACCGAGACCGAACACCTCATCGAGTTCGCGAGCAGGTGGGCACCATTTGGGGGCGCTCCCGCGCAGGAAATCCTTGTGAACTTCGGAATGACAACGCACCGGTTTATCGAGCGATTGTGGCAGGTCATCCCCGAATCAAACTGTGTCCAAGAACAAATACGCAGTTTAGCGAGCGCATACCCGCACAACCGCCGAACCAACGGCCCAGGCGGATGACGGTCCGGCGGGTTCCAAAAACTTGCGGACGGGGGTTAGTACTGCAACGGCACTGGTTGGGTGGTTGTCGATCTGGTTGCTGCCGAATTGGAAGCGTTGCAAGAGCGGATCTCCGGTCGGTTCGTTCCGTCGGAGCCGCGGACCCGGGTGCGGGAGTATGTTGCGGGTCTGGAACGCAAGAACGGGTGGACCCTCGCCGAGCGTGCCGGCGAGGTGAGCCCGAACGGGATGTAACGTTTGCTGCGGCAGTCGGACTGGGACGTCGACGGGGTCCGTGACGATGTCCGTGATTATGCAGTCGAACGGCTCGGCGATATGGCCGGCGTGCAGCGCCAGTATTCGGGCACCGCCGGGCGGGTGGAAAATTGTCAGACCGGGTGTTACTCGCCTATGCAAGCGCGGCCGGCCACGCGTTGATCGACCGGAATCTCTACCGCCCCGAATAGTGGACCGCCGACCGAGAACGCTGCCGCGTCGCTGGCAGCGGAGACAATGTCGAGTTCGCGACCAAACCCGTGCTGGCACAGCACATGATGCAACGCGCGCTCGACGCGAAGGTCCCGTTCTCCTGGCTCACCGCGGACGAGGCCGACGGTCAGGTCAAGTACCTCCGGGTCTGTCTCGAGGAACGCGATACTTCCCACGTGCTGGCCACCCGCCGCAGCGACGACGTGTACACCCCGGACGGGCGCACCGGCTGCGCCGGCGAGATCGTCGCCCCGGTTTCCGGGGAAGCGGGGAATCTCAACATGGTGAGAAGACAATGACTAGGTTGCGAAACTGTAGCGCGGTGCAATCTTCTAAGGATCGCAACCAAGCGCCAGGGCGGCGACACAAAACATAGGATCTGTTCGTTTGGTTCGTCACGATGAGAGGTGCATTTCATGGGTCGGTTGAGTGGCAAGGTCGCGGTAGTCACAGGTGGCTCACGCGGCATGGGCGCATCGCATGTGCGTTTCATGGTGAGAGAAGGAGCCATGGTGGTGTTCAGCGACCTCCTTGAGGCTGAGGGCAAGGCACTGGCAGACGAGCTGGGTAAGAATGTCGCATTCGTACCGCAGGATGTGACCAAGGCCGATGACTGGGGAGTGGTGATCCGCACCACCGAGGAGCGCTTCGGTCACGTGAACGTCCTGGTCAACAACGCGGGCATCGCGCCGGCCGGATCGTTCGAAGAAACCACCGAGGAGCAGTTTCGCCGAACCTTGGACATCAACCTCATCGGTACGTGGCTGGGAATCAAGTCCGCCCTCGCCTCGATGCGCGCAGCAGGCGGGGGATCAATCATCAACATCTCGTCCGCAGCCGGGATTATCGGAAACATGAACTATGCGGCGTATACATCGTCTAAGTTCGGCGTGCGGGGGCTGACGAAAGCCGCCGCCGCCGAACTTGGACGCGACGGAATCCGGGTGAACTCCGTCCACCCCGGCATGATCGCCACCACGATGCTCGAGGGCACTCCCAACGATCTGCTTGCACGTGTGGTGGAAGGCATCCCACTCGGTCGAGTTGCTCAGCCTGAAGAGGTCTCGAACCTCGTGCTCTTCCTTGCCTCAGACGAGTCAAGTTACTCGACAGGTTCGGAGTTCATCGTAGATGCGGGCGTCACCGCTATCTGAGGTACCGACGGCAGAAACTGACAATAAGAGCTAGCTGCATTCCTCGGTGTGCACCCCGGACAATCCGCCGACGCCATTTCGGGGCCGACTCGGATGTTGGTTGTCGCCAAACAGTGAACATGCAGGTATCAGTGAGAAATATTTCGCAGCGTCGGGTACGGACCGGCATTTTTTAGGGAAGGCCGGATTCAAAGCCAATCCTGCTCGCATCCTCACTGCCGAAGGTGCCAATACTCTTGAGAAGCAGTCAATTACATACAGATTCATCGCTGAACAGATCGAGAAAGTTCAATCATTCTTCGGGGTGTATTGCTGAGCGAGGCGATAGCTTGGCGCGCCCACGTTGGAAGACCGGTAATCTGAGTTGGCCCGATGTAACGTGCGAGTCTGCGCATACGTACACGGCGCCATCGGCAGCGCAGAGTCCATCGTTACGCGAGCGATGTTTCGCGGTGTCCACCAGCTAAGGCATCTTTATGAGACTTCGAGCACGAATAGTCTCTAGAATTAGAGTTAATTGATTCCGAATAATTCGGACAGTCCGATGTCAACTACCGAATTCCGAGATTTATTTCCTTTGAGGAATAGCTTGTGAGGACAGAATGACACTGCGTAAGAATCGAAAAGCCGTACTCGCATCCCGCCCACTCGGATTACCGAATCGAGGGAATTTCAGAATCATTGATGACATAGTTGGCGAGCTTGGGCCGGGGCAAGCTCTAGTCGAGAACCAATACTTATCTGTTGATCCAGCGATGCGTGGCTGGGTTAGCGATGAGTCGAACTATGCCGATCCAGTTGCCATTGGTGCTGTGATGCGCGCATCTGCCGTGGGCCGAATAGTTTCAAGCCGATCGACTCGTCTGAAACTCGGAGAGATTGTCGTCGGAAGGTTTGGATGGCAGGAGTATGCCATTGTGGACGACATGACCGAAGTAAGAGTTGTCAGCGGGTCTTACCCTCCTTCTCTCGCACTCGGCGCGTTGGGTGCCAATGGAGTCACTGCCTGGCTAGGGTTTATGAATATCGGGCAACCAAAACGCGGTGATATGGTCGTTGTGTCCACCGCTGCTGGAGCAGTCGGGTCTCTCGTTGGCCAACTTGCACGCCTGGCCGGATGCCGCACGATCGGCATCGTGGGTAGCGATGAAAAAGCAGACATTTGCCTGAACGAGTTCGGGTACGACGTAGCAATTAACTACAAATCGGATACGTTTCTCGATCATCTTGAAGACGCATGCGCTGATGGAGTTGATATATATTTCGATAACACATCGGGTCGAATTAGCGACGCTGTCATGGGCTATCTAAACAAAAATGCTAGGATAATCGTATGCGGTACAGCGGCGATTGAATCCTGGGATCCCTTACCTACTGGTCCTAGGATTCATCGGCAGCTGCTGACAAAGCGTGCGCGGATGGAAGGATTCCTGTTGCAAGATCACAGTCACGAATTCGATAGCGTAGTTGACCATCTTACTACTCTTGTGGATAGCGGTGCGCTAAAATACAGAGAACATGTTTTGGTAGGCATTGAGCGTGCGCCTGAAGCTCTTGAACTGCTCTTGAAAGGTGGCAACCTCGGGAAGACGATTATCCAAGTCGATTGAAACAAGGTTATGATGGACCGCGTAAAATTGCGCATGTGAGTGCGCCCGACGCACGGAAATCGGTTGCCATGGATTCGATGGCGACGCTCAATACAATTCTCAGGAACGCGGACAGTTGCGTGATGATGAGGGAACCTACCGGCATTTTCCGGTGGGTTCCTGACCGGAAAATGCTGGAGGTGAGTGGCGGGGATAGCAACCGGCGTAGCGGCGGATTGTGGCGGTCATCGCTACAGCAGTCGGTCCATTTCTTCGATGGGTGTGCGAAGGCCTAGCCGTTTCCGGTGGCGCTGATTGAGTTGCCGTGACACGTTCCAGGTCCGCTTCGAGTGCACAGTCAGGTCCGTGCCTGGGGGGAAGTGCTGACGGAGAATGCCGTCGTATTCTCGTTGTTCCGCGCTGCCATGGTGAGCGTGGATCACAGAAGTAGATGTCGATGCCGGTGGCCGCGCTGACGCTCTTCCAGTCCCGCATCTCCGAACCCTGGTCCCACGTCAGGGTCCGGCGCAGGTTGGCGGGCAGCGTCTCGAGGTGTTCGGACAACCCGGCGCGGTGTGCTCGGGCTTGTATTCGCCGCCGGGCAGATGAACGAGCGTGCCGGTGCCCGTCGAACGTTCGACGAGTGTGCAGATCGCGCCCAGATTCCGCTTGCCGACAATGCGATTTGTCTCCCAAGGTCCATGAGCAGAACGGGCGTTCACGTCTTTGGGGCGGTCGGCGATATTGCCAATGTCGGGGTCCAGTTCTTGCGCTGGCCGACCTTCCGACTGGGTCGGCGCAGCCGTCGTCCAGTCCGCAGCGATCGGGGTGAGGGTGTGTTCGAGTCCGCCGCGGACGGTTGGTAGAGCGATTGGCAAATGGTCTGGGTGCTCACCCGCATCTGTGGATCGTCGATGACATCCACGCTCGAGCTGGACATGGCCGCCCCATCGATAAACTGATCGAGCGAGCAATCCACCTGCACGGTGGCCGTGAAGTGGTTGAGGCCGGTGCAATCAGGGTGCTTGAGGCACTGGAATAGTCTGCCGTTGCCCGCTCAGCGATCGGCTAGCGGCACAGTGCTGTGGCGCCCCGATGCGGCAGTCGGAGCACAATCGATCGAACCCGGAAAGTATCGGCGGCTTGCACACCGAATCCGTACGGGTTAGTCATGTCTTATGACCGAGAACCCAGGAACCCGCGCGGGTCTGAATGTCGGCGACGAGGTCAAGGTTCATGCTGAGGGAACCTCGGTGTTCACGACGACAGCCCGGCCTACCCCGTCCTGAGCCGGGTCGCCGCCGATCAGTGGCGGCAGGTCTTCGACGACTGGAACCACCTCGCCCCGTGGCGTCAGACGCGGCGCTCAGAGTTTTGCGGATGCACTCGGATTGGTGACACCAACGAACCAGGCCACACCGCTTTTCCACCGCGCTCCTTTGCGGTGCCCGGTCGGTTTTGCGGGCAGCACTGTTTTACCCACGGACCGCTCACCCGCACCTACTCGATAGAGCAGAGAGCACGAAGTCCGCAGTGACCTAACGCGGCGGGTTCGCGATCTGGGGAGCGAATTGCGCCCTTTGCGGTGTCAGGTCTGGCTGACCTGCACTTCGTTGTCGGTGATCTGGAAGCTCATTAGATCTTGGCCGACGGTCAGCGGTCCGTCGTAGCTTTCCCGGGTCCGTTCGATGAGGGTCTCGTCAGGGATGCCGGGCACGCGTCCGGGGATTCCGTTGACGATGTGGCTGTATACCGCCATCTCCGGGCGGGTCTTGGCGAAGATCTCGCCCGCCTGCCGCGGATTGGTGTGGTGGGCGTAGACGTTCGGCAGCGCCGACGGGTCTTGGAAGTCGGCGACTTCGTGGATCAGGACGTCGACGCCGGTGCCGTAACGGATCACGTTGTCCACTGGCACGGTGTCACCGCTGATGAGTACCGATTTGCCGGCGTAGTCGACGCGGTAGCCAACGGCTGGTTTGATGGCGTTCTTCGGATCGTGTTGCACCGTGAACATGGTCACCGCGACACCGTCGCGATCGAAAATCACTCGGTCACCTTCGAATTCGTGGGAGACGATCGGTGTCGTGGCAGGGTCGACGTCCGCGTCCGCGACGCGGACGTCGATGTCGTTGCGGAACGTCTGCACGAGTCCGTCGCCAATGTTCTTCACACCGGCCGGTCCGTATATATCGAAGGCGCCCTCGCGTCCGCCGAGTGCGGGGATGTATCCGCTCAGCCACATGTCAGCGAGGCCATTGACGTGGTCGGAATGGAAGTGCGTCAGGAAGACTCCGTCGATCTGTCCGAGCGGGACGCCGGCCTGAGTCAACCGGGTGGTCGCGCCGCGTCCTGCGTCGAAGACGAGATTCAGTCCGTTGGCCTGGACGAGGGTGGACATGCCGAACCGGGTGATGCTGGGCACTGGGCTACCGGTTCCCAGCAAGGTCACCCGCATCTCGTTGGCGCTCGGCGGCGTCGATGCTGGGTGCTGGCTGTGTCCTTCGTCGGCGGTCGCCGCGACCCCGGACGCGGACGCCTCCGGGGTGCCCTCGTCGGCGGGTTGGGAAGATGCACAACCCGCGCTCAGAACGCACAGAGCACCTGCGAGAGCAACTATCGCGCCGCGGGTGCCGGCAGAGGTACGTGGAACCGGCTTCATTGTTCGCCTTTCGAAGCATGACCATAGAGCTGAACATGGATCCGCATACCGACCCTTACGCAATGCGTACAGTGAAACCACTATGCGTACACTATGATGTTGGGGTAACCACAGAAAAGTCAATCCTAGGTCCGGGTCACACTCCCGGGGATGACGGCGATGGCGTTCAGCGGTCGGTGTTCGACGCCAAATCGAGAGATGGGCCGGCGCTCTCTGATCGTGCAATTTCACGTCATTGTGCAATCCAATTGTCTTCTGTGGGTTGGCGCTGATCGTTCAGAAGTCGTTGGAAGGCTTCCACCACAGCGATGCCGGCCCCGCGCTCCGTGACGTGCGGCGAGTTCGTTCACGCGCGAGACGTTCCGTTCGCCCAGTGTTCGGCGGCGTCCCCGATTCGGGCCGAATCATGGGAGACGCACGGCGTTGCCCTGGTCCTGCAGATTCTTCAGTGTTTTGAACCCTGCTTCGTTCTTTCCGCCGCCGGCACCGTTGAAGGCGATGAAGGCGGTTCGAATCGGAGCACATGTTCGGCGGCGCTCACTCCACCGTGGGAGGCGGAGACGACTGCTCCGTTCCTCTCGGCTCGGGCAGGAAGGACACGGAGTCCGCTAGGAGCATGGTATGGCCGGCGCAGTCGACGGTCGTACGTTGGTGAGTGGTAGGTGCCATGCTCTGATCGCCCACTACAGCGCACGCAGCGCCTTCTCGTCGGTCTTTCGAAGGGCGTCATCGGAATCCCGTCGACGACCCCGACAACCTTCGGTGATTTGTATCCCTCAAGGAGGCAGGTCTCCCTGCAGTCGCCTCTACTGAGCTCGCCGGCATGTTCATGGTCGACAGGACATTCAGCCGTCCAGTCCGAACGACCATCTACGAGTTCGGAACCGCGAGAATAGGTGCCACACCGAGAGATTTAGCCACGCCTCCGAGTGGTGCCGTCGCGTCTATCACAGACTGCCGTTGCATCAGTACGAGGCCAGCTCGGACAGTGTTCCCTCGGTATAGGTGATGCGGGCGAATTGCCAGATGCCGTTCTCCTTGCGGAGTCGGCAGTCGTAGGTCGCGCCGTAGATGTTTCGGTCGAGGGTCTGCCGGGACACGCCGTAGGGCAGAAGGCGATAGACCTGCAGGACTGCCTTGTCTCCTATGACCTCGATCCGGTAGTCACCCATCACGTGGTGGAGGTAGGGCCGTCCGGTTCGGAAGAGCTGCAGGGTGCTCAAGAATTCCCGGCGTCCGTGCAGTTCCCCGAATGGGAAGATGTTCGTCGTCAGGTCCTCGGTGAAGATGTCCCTCAATAGGCTCAGATCCCACTGATCCACTGCCCACGTATACCGGGTGAACGCGTAGAGGACCTGGTCCTCGTCCGAGCCGACATCGTCGGGGTGAGGAATCCTGTGCTAGGGCGCGTCCAGCCCGCTGACGGTCCTGGGAGGGACCGTGCCTGGGTCCCATCCAGGGAAGTGCGGGGCCTACAATCACCACCGCGGCCACACCGCACTCGGCGGCCAACCACCCGCCACCCGCATACCCAACCTCTCAGGTCAGTACAACTAGAGCCCTATTCGTGTAGCCGCTCAGGGAGATCGCTTGTTCTACTTCACTTGAGCGAACGCCTACCTGTTGCGGGTTGAGGCAACATATTGTAACGTCTGCTTGCATGCTAGCAGGCTTTACAATGTTGAGGGCCTGGATGTGAATTGGCGCGCAAGTCGCGCGGTAGACCAACCGTCCCCGGTTATCGCCAGCAAGGATTCCTTTTAGGCGGTTCCGGGGTGCGTGACCCAGGTGAACCGATGGGTGTTCATCCGGATTCCAACGTAGTGCCGCTCAGGATTCGGCGGCTCCTTAGTGCGCACTGGAAGGGCACCATGAAAAATATCGAAACAAAAGTCGGAACGAATACGGTTGCGGCCCAATTGGATCGTATGCCCATCGGGCGCACCCATCGGATGGTCGTCGTCGCGATAGGTCTGGGGCTCTTCTTCGAGCTGTATGAGATATTTCTGTCCGGCACCATCAGTGTTGCGCTACAGAATGAATGGGGTGTCGAAGGTACGCAGCTGAAGCTGTTCCTCGCCTCGACGTTCGTCGGCATGTTCTTCGGTGCCGCCTTCATGGGCAGTCTGGCGGACCGGTTCGGCCGGAAGAATGCCTTCGTATTCAACCTCGTCTGGTTCTCGGTGTGGTCACTACTCGCGGCGTTCTCGCCGAATGCGTGGTTTCTCATCATTGCCCGATTCTTCGCTGGTGTGGGCATCGGGGCGGAGTATCCGGTGGCCGACGCCTACCTCTCCGATGTGCTGCCGAAGGATAAGCGCGGAAAACTCGCGACAATTGCGTACACCTGCGCGTGTATTGCGATTCCGCTCTTGGGTTTCCTGTCGATGTTCCTGATCGAGCGGATGCCGTTCGGTATCGACGGGTGGCGCTGGCTGCTCGGCCTCGGCGCGGTGGGCGCAATCATCGTTCTGGTGTTGCGCCGCAACCTTCCGGAGTCGCCGCGCTGGCTCGCAGCCACCGGTCGGCATGAGGAGGCCGAGCGTACGTTGCGGATCTTCGCGGCGGGTTCGGGGGTTGAGGTTGCGCCCGTGGATCGTATCGGGGCCGTTACAGTCGAGGAGAAGGGGACGGCGGCGCAGGCGTGGCAACTGCTGCGGAAACGCCCCTATTCCGGTCGATTCACGATGATGTCGGTTTTCCACCTCATGCAGACGTTCGGATACTACGGATTCGGGACCATGGCGGCGATGGTTCTGGTTAGTCGCGGTTTCGATGTCACTTCATCGCTGTTGTTCGTGGCCCTCAGTTACATCGGCTACCCGGTCGGATCGGCGATCTCGGTGCCCCTGGTGTCCAAGTTCGAGCGGAGAACGATGCTGGTGGTGTCGCTGTTGGCGCTGGCGGTTTCCGGATTGCTGTTCGCTACTGCAACTTCGGCAGTAGGTATCGTGGTGTTCGGCTTCCTGGTCACCATGCTCGGGAATGTCTACTCGAATATCTACCACGTCTACCAGGCCGAGATCTTTCCCACGCAGATCCGCGGGACGGCGGTCGGTACGACGTACTCGCTGTCGAGGCTCACGAGCGCGGCGCTACCGTTCATTCTCATTCCGGTCCTGGACGGAGTCGGGGCAACTGCGATGTTCGTGGTGATCACGGCCGCGATCCTGGTGGCCGCGACGGCGATCCGATTCATGGGGCCGCGGACGAACAATCGGAGTCTTGAGGAGTTGAATCCGGTCTAATGCATTCGTAGGCCGGAGGCCGGTGTCCTGTTGTCGCAGTCGTGATGGCAGGGCACCGGTTCTGTCGTCTTGGGTAAGGGCATCTCCCGGTCAGTCCGAGAGTGAGAAGTATTCCCATGCGACTACTGACATGCTAGCATGGCAGTAGTCGATCGTTAGGAGTTGAACGTGTCTGTACGCACCGGTGCTGATTACATCGAAGGGCTCAGAAAGAGGCCGCGAGCCGCCTGGATCAAAGGCGAGCTCGTCGAAGACGTCACCACCCATCCGGCTTGGAAACGTCCCATCGAGCAGATTGCCCGCCTCTACGATATGCAGCACGACCCGGAGTACGCCCAGGTCCTGACCCGCCCAGGCCCGAACGGGCCGATCGGCACGGCGTTCGCTGTGCCCCGCACGCGCGACGATCTGATCGCCCGCCGTCAGGCATTCGAGCTCTGGTCGCGGGCCACTCTCGGACTGATGGGGCGATCGCCCGACTTCCTGAATACGACACTCATGGCCTTCGCCGACGAACCGGCGGTGTTCCGCCGGTTGGGTGACCGCTTCGCGGGCAACGTGCAGCGCTACTACGAGTACGTCCGCGATAACGACCTCTTTCTCACCCACGCGCTGATCGCCCCGCAGACCGATCGCTCACGCACGGCCGCCGATCAGTCCGAGCAGTTCCTGCACATGGGTGTGGTCTCCGAGTCCGCCGAAGGGCTCGTCGTCCGTGGCGCGCGCATGCTGGCAACGCTGGCGCCGATGGCCGACGAACTACTGGTTTACAACCACCCCGGACTCCGCGCCGGAGACGAGCGCCATGCCGCGGTGTTCGCGATCCCCATTGATACTCCCGGGCTCCGGCTCATCAGCCGCGAGCCCTACGACGACGGCTCACGTAATACGTTCGATCACCCGTTGTCCGCGCATTTCGAGGAAGCCGATTCGCTGGTCGTCTTCGATGACGTCCTGGTTCCGTGGGATCGCGTCTTCCTGCACGGCGATGTGGAACTGGCCAACGCGATGTACATCGAGACGAGCGTCCGGCAGCACACAGGTCATCAGACCGGCGTGCGTGGACTGGTGAAGATGCAGTTCGCCACCGGCGTCGCGATGAAACTTGCACAGTCGGTGAAGATCGACAGCTTTCTGCACGTCCAGCAGGCGCTGGGCGAGGCGGTGGCCGCGACCGAGATTTGCCGCGCTCTCATCATCGCTTCGGAAACCGATTGCGAGACGTCCTCGTCGGGAGCTGTCCGCCCCGCGTTCAACGCGCTGCAGACCTTGCGCATGCACCTGTCCGCGGCCTATCCGCAGGTGTCGGAGACCTTGCAGACGCTGGGCGCCGGTGGCCTGTTGATGATGCCCTCGGCCGCCGATTTTGCCTCGCCGATCGCCGCCGATGTGAACACCTACTTCCAGGGCGCCGCCGGATTGCCGGCGGTCGACCGGGTTCGCCTGTACAAGCTGGCATGGGATCTGTGTGGCGACGGGTTCGGACAGCGGACGCTGCAGTACGAGCGGTACTACGCCGGTGACCCGGTGCGGCTGCTCGCGATGAACTACCAGGCGTACGACAAATCGGAGTCATTCGAACTGGTTCAGCGGGCTCTTGAGCTCGCTGGTGACCCGGTTGAGGCGCTTGCCGCCGTGCAGGACCTGCAATGAGCTCGCACGACCGAGACCGGCAGGTGTCGCCCGACACACTCCGTAAGGTCGTCGGGCGTTTCACCACGGGTGTCACCGTGGTGACGGCACTCGACACGAACGGGGGGCCCGCCGGCTGCACTGTCAGTGCATTCGCCTCACTTTCACTGGACCCTCCGCTGGTGCTCGTGTGTATCGACTCGCGTCGGCCTATGCACACGAATCTGTTACGAAGCAACGGTTTCGCGGTCAATATCCTGGCGGCCGGACAGGAGGCGTTGGCGCTCGGATTCGCGAGACCGTCAGCCGACAAGTTCGCCGGGGTCGGGTATCGCCCCGGCCGGCACGGCGTTCCGCTGCTGCATGGTGCCGTCGCCCAGTTGGAATGCGATCTGGCAGGTACTTACGCCGGGGGCGATCACACGATCGTCCTCGGGCGGGTCGCGGTGGCACGGGAGGTACCAGGGGAGCCGCTGGTCTACGGCGAGGGTCGCTTTCTCGACTCCGTGCGGCGAACCTCGGACCGGGCGATGGCCACCGCGCCAGAGTGATTGATCCCCGCGCGTGGTCAACGCACCTACTCGTTTGAAAGGACTGATAAATGGCAGCGACGGCATTGGTGTGCACTTCTCACTCCCCGCTGATGAGTGTGCGCGAACCAGGGCCCGGAATCCGGGCGCGAGTCGAGGCAGAGTTCGCCCTGGTCCGGGATTTCATTACGGATTTCGCCCCCGACCTGGTTGTTCTGTTCGCGCCCGATCACTACAACGGCATCTTCTACGACATGATGCCGCCGTACTGCATTGGGAGTGAGGCGATCTCGGTCGGCGACTGGGGCACTGCGGCAGGGCCGTTGTCGGTGGATACGGCCATGGCGCGGCATCTCACCGAGGCAGTGCTTGCCGCCAACCTCGACATCGCACTGTCGATGCGACTATACGTCGATCACGGCTTCACCCAGCCGCTGGAACTGTTCTTCGGCGGAATCGACACCACCGCGGTGGTTCCGGTCTTCATCAATTCGGTGGCGGAACCGCTGGGCCCGCCGCGGCGGGCGAAACTGCTCGGGGCGGCCATTGGCAATGCCCTGCTCGACTCGGATCGGCGGGTTCTCTATCTCGCCTCGGGTGGCTTATCGCATGATCCGCCCGCACCGCGTATCGAATCGGCACCGCCGGAGGTGATGCACCGCCTATTGGGCGGTGGGCGCCGGCTCACGCCGGAGGAGAAGGCCGAGCGCGAACGCCGGGTCCTGTTGGCTGGCGAAAAGTTCGCGCTCGGCGAGAACAACCTGCAGCCACTCAACCCGGAATGGGATCGGCTGGTCCTCAACACGCTGAGCGCTGGCGACCTGCGGGCGATCGACACCTGGACCACCGAATGGTTCACCGTGGAAGGCGGCCACTCGGCGCACGAGACCCGAACCTGGATCGCCGCCTATGCGGCGCTGGCTGCGTCCGGGGAATACCTCGAGACTTCCCGCTTCTACGAACCGATTCCCGAATGGATCGCTGGCTTCGGGATCACTACCGCGCTGCCGACGGCATCGTTTCGACACTCCTGAAAGAGGGTACGCAATGAACCCCACCCCGATATCCGTGGCCTTGGCTGCCGTACCGCACCGGCTAGAATTCGTGGACGCAGGCCCGTGGCGTACCCGGGTACTGCGTGCCGGATCGGGCCCGGCCCTGTTGCTTCTGCACGGAACCGGCGGGCACCTCGAGGCCTACGCGCACAATATCGGTCCGCTCGCCGAACAGTTCAGCGTGGTCGCACTGGATTTCGCGGGGCACGGTTACACCAATCACGCCACCGAGGCCTTGGAGATACCGGCCTATATCGACCAGCTTGTCCGCCTGATGGACGAATTGGGAATCGGATCGGCGCATCTCAACGGTGAATCGCTCGGTGGCTGGGTCGCTGCGAAGTTCGCCGCCGCGCACCCCGACCGGGTGGGCCGGCTGGTACTAAACACACCGGGGGGCACGATGGCGAGGCCCGAAGTGATGGAGCGAATCCGGGAGCTGTCGCAGGCGGCGGCGGACGATCCGAGCCACGAACGCATCCGCGCACGCCTCGAATGGCTGATGGCCGATCCGGCCACGGTCACCGAGGAACTGATCGAGGTGCGCCGGACGATCTACTCCCGTCCTGGGTTCGCCGACTCGATGCGCAACATCCTGTGCCTGCAGGACCCCGAGGTGCGGCGCCGGAATCTGATCACCGACGAGGAACTTGCGGCAGTGCCGCACGGCGCCACGGTCGTCTGGACCTCCGATGACCCTTCCGGTCCTGCCTCCGCGGGCATGGTCATGGCGGACAAGATCGTCGGCGGTCGTTTCGAATTCATCGCCGATGCGGGGCACTGGCCGCAATGGGAGCAGGCGCAGAAGTTCAACGAACTCGTACTCACCCATCTCACCTCAATCCACGAGAGCTGAAAGCTGTTACCCGGGTGAACCCGTCCCGGGGAACAGTGATGCCGATATGAGCCCCGCACCCGAGAGATCCTCGGTGTGCGGGGCCCGGAGCGTTCACGCCCGCGGAGGGCACGGGTCAGGTCGGGTCGCCGGCGAGGTCTTTTAGCATCGCCCAGGCCGATCCATCGATCTCGACGTTGCCCTCTGCCACTGCGAAACTGCGACGCTGCGCGCTGACCTCACCGGGAATGCGAGCACCCTGGTCACGTAACTCCATGAGCAGCGCCTCAACCGCGGCCCCGGCATCCGCCTCGCCGACCAGAGCGGGCCGGTAGAGGAAGTACAGTGAGGCGAAGTCGGCAGGTTCGAGCAGTTCGGGCCCCCGCTTTGCTTCTCCAGTCCGGCCGATGACCCCGCCTGCCACCAGCAGTTCGAGCATGAGCGCGAGCCCGTACCCCCGATGCCCCCCGAACGGCAGGATACGGCCGCGGCCCGAGTCCGCGTCGAGTGCCGCGGCGGGATCTGTAGTAGGGGAGCCGGTACCGTCCACGGCAACGCCTTCCGGTAACGGCTTCTGTTCGTCGCGCAGCCGTCGTACCTGGTTGAACGGAATCGCGGACGTCGCCATATCGAGAACGATCGGTTCGGCATTCGGCAGGGGAACGGCGATTGCGAGGGGGTTTGTGCCGAGCGACGGTACCGGCGACCCAGGCGCCACCACGGTCAGCGGTGAGGTGTTGAGGGAGAACGCCACGAAACCCGCTCGCGCGGCTCGTTCGACGAGGTACCCAACCTGTCCGCTCACTCCGGCATTGGTCACTCCCACCAGACCCACGCCGGACTGCCGGGCCTTCTCGATGGCCAGGTCGATCGCGGTGCGGTGGACGAACAGGGAGAGATGGAAACCACCGTCCACCCGCGCCGATACTGACGTCTCCGTCAGCCGGGTGATCTCGCTGCGGCGGTCCGCGCCGGCCGCGTACTCGGCTAGGACGTTGCGTATCAGCCGGACACCGTGTGACCGATGGCCCCGCAGTTCGGCGTCGAGGATCATCTCGGCGCCGACCTCGGCCTCGTGCTGCGGAATCTGCGCCGTGACCAGGACCGACAGCATCAGGGATCGCAGCCGCGTGATCTCAATCTTCATGAATTTCACCTCGTAGTTTTCGGCCTGTGGCTTGGTCGGTATCAGATTCGGGAGTTGACGCCGGCACGGTGCTCGCGCCGAAGCGATCGATCCAGGCACGAGCGATATCGATGCGGCGGGCGATCCAGACGTCCGGCGCCTCCAGACAATGTTCAATAATCATCCGCAGCGCCCTGGCCCGGCCGGCTTGTCCGGCGAGCCGTGGGTGGAGTCCGACCGACAGCATCTTGGGGTGGCCGGCGAGGCCTTCGTGACGCAGTTCCTCCACCGCCGAGATGACGTGCTCGGCGAAAACCTTCGGGTTCTCCGACCCGAAGGGTGCGATCATCTTCGCGTCGTTGTAGGTCAGGGTGTACGGCGCAATCAGGTGCTCGGTTGCCGCAACATCCACGAAATAGGGTAGGTCGTCGTTGTAGGCGTCGGAGTCGTAGGTGTATCCGCCGTTCTCGACGAGCAGTCGCCGAGTATTGGTACTGGCCGTATAGCGGCAGTACCACCCGTCCGGCCGCCGCCCGGACGTCTGCTCGAACGAGGCGACAGCACGCTCGATATTCGCTCGTTCCTCGTCTTCGCTCATCACCCTTTCGATGGTGTCGTTGCATTCGGCATGGATATAGGCCAACCCGCCGGTCGAGCGGAGAACTTCCAGCACATTCTTCACCGTCGACGGGCCAGCCATGAACTTGCCGCGGTAGGTGGTGAAGAGTTTGACGGTATTGATCCCGCGTGCGGACAGGGCCCGCAACTCCTCGGCCGTGCCCGCGTCCCAATCCACCACACATCCGTGCAGAGCGACATTGCATCGGGAATCGGCGGCGAGGGCGATCCGTTCATCGACGGCTTCCGTCGGGGTTTGCCCAGGTGCCGGTATCGCGAAGTCAACCACGGTGGTGGTGCCACCGAAGAGCGCGGCAGTCGAGGCGCTCTCGTGAACGTCGCTCGTGCGGTGATTGCCGAAATGCGCATTTGATGTGGCAGTGCGGGTCGACACCGCCCGGCATAATCAGCTTGCCGGTCGCGTCCACGATGTGGCCGACTTCGAGTGAATCCCCACCCGGCGGCACGATATGGGATATGCGACCGCCGGTGAGGACGATGGTGGCGTCGAACTGGGACTCAGCGGTCACTGCGCGACCGTTCACCAGCGCGATATCTCCGGTAATCATCGTGAGGGTCCTTTCTATGGGGGGCGGTCGGAGAGCGGCGGCGCAGACAAGCGAGTGACCGAGGCGGGAACGGGATTTCGGCGCGACTGCGCGCCGTTCGTCCAGGAGGAGCATCTGTGCATGCGGAAAACGTTCTACCGGGCGGCCCCGGCCGGCCGCCTTCAACCGGATACGAGGATTGCCGGACAATCGGTTGTGAACCGAGAGTCGGATTCGGGTTGAACGCGCCTCAGCGGGTAACCGGTCGGCATGCCGGCGACCGGACAGCCCAGGGTGTTCTGGACATCGGCGACGGTGCCCACCGAGCCGAAGGCCAGTTCGAAGGTGCAAGGCATGCCGGTGGCTACTGAGCCCGACTTCTCCGACGACGTCTTCGACGTCTTAGGTGTCGTAGGCACGCTGGCCGGCACCGCGTGCCCCCGACTCGACACAGATCTTCGTCGTGACACCGCAGATGACCAGTGACCGGATACCCAGGCGACAGAAACGGCTCAAGACGAGGGACGTAGAACGCGCTCGGCCGGGTTTGTCGCTGACGATCTCGTCCGTCGGGGCGCCAACTCGTCCACGATTTCGATACCCGGAGTGCCTGTCACCGGTAGAGGAACCTTCTCGGCCCAAAGGGCGGCCGAAGGGGTTCTGCTGGTTGATGTTTCCGGGAACGAATGCGAAGCGCGTGAACACCATGGGAGCGCCCCTTGCCGTCCCGTGTCGGTGCGACGAGGGCGACCGTGCCGCGGATCGCGGTGGCGAACGGAGCCTGATTCCGCCATGCCAAGGAATCCTCTTCTTCAAGGAATCCCGTCTGCGTATCGACTCCATCGGGGCGGCACTGCTATCCGGCGCCGCAACCGGTTCGCTGAACTCGCCGTCGACCCAGGCCGCGGAGGTCTGTCGTCGATCTCGGCCGCTGATCGGCGGGAATTCGGCGCTCGTGCTCATGATGGCGACGATCCTCGCCGTGTCGCGCGGACGGATGCTCGCGCTGCGCAGCCCAGCGGAAATAGGCCGGGCACACGACGGGTACACCGCGATCCTCGGCTGTGTCGTACGCGGCGATGGTGACTCGGCGGCCGAGGCCATGCGCCGGCATCGCGAACATGTCGAAATGATGCTCGATCCGAGCGACCTCGCACACGAACACGACGGACAGGAACCGCGATGACTGTCGATTCGAGTCGTACCGCGTTGAGCCGCGACGTGGCCGCCCGGTTGGCCCGGGGTGCGGCCGAGGCTCTGGTCGGTGCGGACGCAGGCGCCCATCCTGTCAGAGCGGTTTTCGTAGACCCCGGCGCAAATATTCTCGGTAGTGACTGGAATCGATCGGGCAAACCGTTGAGTTCTCCGCTCACGCGGAAACGGCGGCTTTCCGGGTCGCGCCTATCAGGACCGACCACTCCGGGACCACCATGGTCCCCACCGCGAAGCCTTGCTGGATGTGTTCCGGACTGATCCGGCACTTCGGCATCGTCTGCGTTGTAGTAAGTGCTGTCAGCGGTATCCACGATCTGGAATGGTTCGGGCGGCACGACATGGACGTCCACCGGCTCGCAGACCCCAAGTGTGGCGACTATCGCCGGAAACTGCTGGCGGAAGGAGCCCGGTAGACCGCTCGACGGCGCAGGACGCTGGTCGCGACTGTCCAGCGTCGCGGGCCGCCGCGCCAGGGCGTTCACTTCGCCCCGATGGCGACGGCTTCGATCTCGATCTGCCAGTCGCCTCGCGCCAACGCCGCCACCTGTACGGCAGAGCGGCTGGGGAGCGCGGTATTGGAGAAGAACAGCCGATAGGCGGCGTTCATCTCGGCGAGCTGGGAGATATCGGTCATGAACACAGTTGTTTTGACAATATCGTCGACCGTCGCGCCGGCCGATTCGACAACTCCACGCAGATTCGCCAGGACTTGCTCGGTCTGTACGGCGATGTTCCCGGCTCGGGTCTCGCCGGTTGCGGGATCGATCGGCACCTGACCCGAAACGAAGATCATCTCGCCCACTTGCGTATACGGCGCCAGCGGCGGCCCCGAATCCGACGATTGCCCACCCATAACCGAAAGTCCCTCATCAAATTTCGTAGGCATGACCGGATCCGCCTATCCGAGATGCTTCAGGACGTCGCTCAGCGGAGTGACATCTCCGCTGCGGTTGTCGATATCGAGCAGATTGGCCGCGTGCGCGTAGCTGCTCCGATCGCCCACCGCCTCCAGTGGCACGATGACCCGGAAGTTGAGGTCGATCGCGCTCTCGCAAGTCGCCCGGATGCACCCGCTGGTCGAGCAGCCGGTGACGACAACGGTGTCTACGCCATCGGAGATTAGCTGGGACGTCAGGTTCGTGCCCACGAAGGCAGAGGCGCGCGGCTTCTCGATGAGTGTCTCATCGGGCTGCCGGCCGAGTTCCGGGATGAGTTCGACATCCGCAGTGCCGCGGACCATGGTTCGCGTGCCGGGGATCTTCTTCGCGAATACCTCTCCGAGTTCGCGCATGTCGGGGTCATAGGCCATGGTTGTGAAATACCGGGGCAGTTCCTTTCGTCGGAAAACCGCGAGTAGCTCGACGATGGAATCGGTGACGCCCGAGAGGTCGCTGCCGAAGGTTTTGTCCGGCCGAGTCCACGCGTTGGCCATATCGATCACGAGTAGCGCGGGTCGTTTGCCCCAACCCACCCTGCCGCCGAAGCCCGCCCGCCGGTATCGCTCGGTCAATTCGGCGTTCCCGTAAGCATGTTCCACGTTCGTTCCTTCCGGTTCACCGCGTCCAGTGAGATGAATTCTCGATTCGGAGCGGTTCGATAGGACTCGACCGTACGACACGAGGCGCTTACCGTCAAGAGTGCTAGCATGCCAGTTTTTCTGGCTGGGATTGCACGCCGGAACGGCGTGCGGTCGCGGGGTGATGCCCCCGGGGTATTTAGCGACCCTCGTCTCCGGGTAGTCCGGCGAGCATTGGAACGTTGCGCAGCAGATGGTGGCGCATGATAGTGCGCACGGCCGCATCGTCGCGCCGCCGGAATCCCTCGATGAGGTCGTTGTGATCGGCGTGTCGGTCGCACACCTCGTCGGCGAGCGCGCGGACACCGTCGAAGGTGGTGGTGATCAGCAGGTCGGACATATCCCACATGCGGCGACTCGTGCGCTGCACCACCGCCGAGCTGGACATCTCCAGAATCGCCTGATGGAATTCGCGGTTGTACTCCCGGTACGCCAATGCGCGCGCGTCGGCGTCGAGTACGAGGGCGGCGCCGATCCTGGCATTGATCTCCTCGAGCGCCTGAATCTGCGCCGCGGTGCCGCGGGTGGTGGCGATCGCGGCCGCCTCGGCTTCCAAGCTGGCGAACAGCAGGAAGAAGTCGGAGATCTCACGGGGCGTGAACACCGGGACCCGGCTACCCACTTGAGGAATGATCTCGACTAGATCGTCACTGGCCAGCCGGCGCAACGCTTCCATGATCGGCTGTTTGGAGACGCCGAACTCGCGTTTGAGTGCTTCCACCGGTATGGACTCGCCCGCGGCCCATTGGCCGTCGAGAAGTCGCTGCTTCAACAACTCGTAGACCTGCGCGCCGAGACGTTGAGCCCCCGCTGCGACGGGACTTATACTTCCTGCCTGCATAACGCAGTAGTCTAGCGTGTCGGCCGAATCGATCGTACAGGGAGAACCCGGAACGCGGACTGCTAGCATGTCAATTCCCGGCTTGTTGGCGGTTTATCGCAGCTCTCATAGATGTGCAGTAAACCCGCACAGTTGGCACGCTGCTGCAGCAGGTGAGCCGGGGTTGAGCTATACAGCGACATGCCAACCCGACTCGCCAGCCGGTGGCGACCTCGGCGACTGTAGGCCACAATTCGATCTGTTGCAGTACCGGCTGGGCACTCGATATGAGTGCCCAGCCGTGCTCGTGTCCGACACGATGAGTCGGCCACGGGCTGTGGAAACCGACGCCACACGCGCGTCGGGAATCCGAACACCGCCGACGACGCGCAACACTCAATCCGAAGCCGACCGGCCAGCACGACGCCGCGCCGGTGCGTTCGAGTCGGTCGGCGAAGTCCTGCATGTACTGGACGTGGGTGGAGATCTCCTCCGGGCTCCACTGGTCCATCGGCACGTCGTTGATCGGTGCCGGGGCGCCGCGGTAGTGCTTGAGCAGCAGGTACTTGGCCATGGTGTCTGTCCTCGGTGGCGGCGGCGGCCCATTGTGGTCGCGTTCGGTGCAGGGACGGAGCCGGTGCCGGATTCTCGACATCGCCGCCAAGGAATTTCTCGGGGTCTCGTATTCGATGCGGCCCAACACATAGAGCAACCCCGTCGAACCCCTCGATGTCATCGAGATCTGCACCTAGCCGCGATCTTTCGTGCGTCCAGTTGAACAGGAGGTCTTTATAGATCGGTTTGTTCGTAAGCTCGTCGTCGCTTGCCGGTGAAAGTCCGGTCCGGGTAGCTGCCAGGTGGCCCGGTAGCAGGCTGGCGGCTTCATCTGGAAACGGATGTGGTCGAAGCCCAGCGTCAGAAGCCCTGCAAGGGGGAGCGAAGATGCGGTCCGCAGCATAAAGCGAAGTCTGCGGCGTCGTTAGAGGTCTCTGCCCGTGAGGGTCGAGGTGAAGAGAGAGCCGAGCCGCCGAAATCACGGTGAAGGCCTATGGAAGGCACCGAAGACCTGGATGTGCAGGTGCTGAAGAACTCTCCGGCGTATGGGACGTGGAACGTATCGACAGTGACGACGGGAACTGGAGAGGCCCTCCCCAGCCCGATCATCTGCGAGATGTTCATGGTGGTGACATCGTGGACATGGTGATCGGAAGCGATGACGCTCTATAACCAGTGATCCTGGGAAATGAGTTGTCTGCTGGAAGGGAGTCGGAGGCGGCCATAGTACCGATTGAGCCTGCAGGACAACACAACCTGAGGTGAGGGAAGGGCCGCTACGTGTGTCGATGCGTGCTGATGTGAAGGAGGTGCCCGGTGAGTGTCATGAAAGTGGCTAGTCCCGCCGCGAGCGGATCAGTTCCGCTGGATTCGGTGCGTGCCTTTCAGCACACGCTCTACCGGACAGCCAAGGCAGATTCCGGTAGACGGTTTCACACGCTGGGGGACAAAATCGTGCGCAGCGATGTCCTCATGCGTGCATGGTTTCAGGTGCACCGCAATCAGGGTGCAGCTGGTATCGACCGCATCACTGTGGATCAGGTCAAGGAGTACGGGGTGACCCGACTACTCGATGAGCTGGCCGCCGAACTGCGCGAGGGCCGATATCGTCCGTTGCCGGCGCGTCGGGTGTTGATCCCGAAGCCCGGAACCGGAGAACAGCGCCCTCTATCTATTCCTGCAGTTCGTGACCGTATTGTGCAGGCCGCGACCAAGATCGTGCTCGAGCCGATCTTCGAGGCGGACATGCACGACTGCTCGTTCGGGTTCCGTCCCAAGAGGTCGGCGCACGACGGATTGCAGGTCCTCGTCGATGAAGCGTGGCGGGGGCGACGGTGGGTGGTGGAGACGGATATCGCCAATTGTTTCGAGGCGATTCCGCATGATCGGTTGATGAAGGCGATCGAGGAACGAGTCTGCGATCAGTCCGTGCTGAGGCTGCTGCGCGCAATGTTGCGTGCGGGAGTGATGAGCGACGGAGTGGTCCGCAAGGCGGTGACCGGAACGCCACAAGGTGGGGTCCTGTCTCCGATGTTGGCGAATGTCTATCTGCACCAGGTTGATCGGGTGTGGGATGTCCGCGAGCACGGGGTATTGGTTCGCTACGCCGACGACGTGGTGGTGATGTGCCGGACTCGGCGGCAGGCCGAGGATGCGCTTGAGCATCTTCGGATCCTGTTAGCGGAGTTGGGTTTGACGCCGAAGGCGAGCAAGACCAGGATTGTGCATCTCACCGAAGGCGGTGAGGGCCTTGATTTTCTGGGGTTTCACCATCGCTGGGTGCGCAGTCAGGGCCGTAGTGGCGCAAAGGGGATCGGGTTCCTCGCTCGGTGGCCATCGGACAAGGCGATGGCACATGCTCGGGATGTGATCCGTGAGTTGACGGTTCGGTCTCGGCTATTGCTGAGCGTGAGCACGATCGTGGGAACGGTGAATCGGTTCCTGCGTGGGCGGACGGGGTATTTCCGTTATGGGAACTCGTCTGTGAGGTTCGCGAAGATCAGGGACTACGCGTTGATGCGGCTGTCTGGTGTGATTGCAAAGCGGCACAAGCGAAGTCGTGCGTATGGTCGGTCGGTGGTGCACTTCCAATCCGACGACCAGCTCGGCCTGATCAGCCTTGAGGGAACTGTTTATGCCCCCAGGCCTTTTCGTGCTTGGCGGAGGAAACCGAATGTTGGCGGTGAACGACCTCGGTGAGCCGTGTGCGGGAGAACCGCACGCACGGTTCGACGGGCGGGGACTGGAAACGGAGCACCCTGGATATGGTGACGAAGAAGAACAGCCGGGTGGGAAACCCTTCGGCTACTGTGGCTTCGTGATCTAAATCTGGATGTTGCCACCGCGCCAGCCCCCGACCCTACGTCTCGCGGACTGGCCTGCGGATAGATGGCCGGAAGTGAGGTTCTTCGGGCATGGGCGTGCGAGGTCGCCGGCGCTGCGGTCGCCGGTTCTCCGTGGATGGTCGTTGGGTCGGTGAGGTGTGGTCAGGCGATGCGGAGCGTGGTCCACGCGGTATCGATGAGGCGGTTGTAGTGCCAGCCTCGGGGGAGTCGGAGTAGTCGCTTCCGGCCGTATGGGTGGTTTGTCCTGCGACGGCGAGGATCCGCAGGCGCAGGCGTTTGGGTTCCCAACGGCGGACAGGTTCGTGTTCGTCCCAGAACAGGGTTTGGGTCCATGCGAGTAGTTCGGCTGCAAGGGAGACGATTTCGAGCCAGATCTGGTTCTGCGCAAATCCGTGGAAGGGCAGGTTCCTCATGCCGGTGTCCTTGAGCCCACGGATGCGGTCTTCGGCCCGGGCGCGTTGCCGGTGTCGGATCTCGAGTGTCGCCAGGGTCCACCCGGGTCCGCGGGTGTTGGTGGCGAAGCACGTGTTCCGCCAGCCGTCGGAATCGGTCAACCGTAGTTGCGCACCGGGATGTGGCCGTTCACGACGGACGATGAGCCGCATCCCGGCGGGCCAGTCCTTCGGGCCGGGACGGGTGGCCCTTGGTCGGGGTCGGCATCCATACGGTCGGCTCGGCGACCTGGGCGCCGTCGCGGGCTTCGCCGTCCCTGTCCACCGCCGAGCGCCACGCCTGCACGGGAATCGCCTCGATCGCCGCCTTTCACGGTTTTGTGGGCGGGGAACCCGATCGAGTGCTCGAGCCCGGCGTCGGTGATGTGATGCAGGAACGCCTTCGAACATCCACCGGAGTCGGTGCGCACAAGCACCGGAGCCCGCTCTGCCGCGGGCAGTTGGTGCAGTGCACGGTCGAGTGCGGCGATGTGATCGTCGGTGCTCCACGGTGAGACTTTGCCGGGCCGCAGGTGAAGGATCAGCGGTTCCCCGGTGCCGCGTTCACCGTGGTCGACGAACACGCACATCGGCGAGAACCCGAGCGTCCGCTTGTGAGTGGGTTGCGCCAGTTCCTTGTCCGAGTGCGCGGTCGCCAATGTCGAGTCCAGGTCGACGATCACCTGGCCACCGTCCCGACTGCCGGCGATGCCGGCCAGTGGCCGGCGGCGTGCCCACACCGCTTCCCGTGCCGGGGCCTGGAAGTCCGGATCGTGGGCCGAACGGTGTCGACGTCGCCGGCGAGGGCGGTGACCAGCCGTGACACTGTCGCGTCGGAGGCGACGGGCCCGAACAGTTCGGGCTGGGCCCGCACCAGCGCCAGGTCAGCGGCGCAGTCACCACCGAGTGCAACTGCGGTCGCCAGATCGATCAGTACTTGCCCGGATCGTGGATCGATCGCGGTGGCCGCCACGGTTCCAACGCTGCGGACAGGCTCGGTCCAACCCCGCGACCCGGACGGACTCGCGCAGCAGCAGCGCTCCCGACGACGAGATCAGCGACTCGCGGCCGCGGTCGAGGATCAGACTCGGATAGAGGTTAGTCTTCACCTGCGGAGTGCCTCTCTGAGTGGCGGACCTTGACCTTCGACAAGCCAAGAATCCACTACCGGGCAGGCACTTCCGTGCGTTACACGCCGCCCTCACCCCGCGGAACACGAAATCCCGAGGCTAGGGGCACGACCTCCCGCCGCGGCGGGCAATCTGCGACGACCTCGATCTCGCGCCGCAATCGCGGCGGTCACGGAACTCGCCGAACCCGTAGACCTGCGTTCGCCATCGTGGCGGTGCTCCTGGTGGCGTCGTCGCCCGTTATTGGGGCGCGGCTGCGCGTTGGCAGTTGGGACAGTGGGATTCGTCGATGTGGGTGACGGCGATGTGGCGGGGGATCAGGGCGGCGAGGAGCCGCGGGTGGATGCGGGGGTGCGTCAGGGCGAGGTCCAACGGTTGCCCGGCACGGTCGTGGGCGACGGTGACCGCGTTCTCGCAGTCCCACAGCGCGAGGGCGTGGTCGTCGTTGTAGGCGGTGCGGTAGCGGATGCCGTCGACTTTCGTTGCGGCCGGTTGGTCTTCGTAGATCGCCCTCGCCCATTGTTGGGTGAGGGCGCGATGTTCGTGGCCGGCGGCGAGGGCGGGGAGCGCCCCGATCGCCATGGCCGTGCCGGGTGTGGTGAGGTCGTAGGTGACGATGTCGCGGACCGGGCGGACCTGGGTGACCCGCCAGTGCGGGCACAGGGCGGCGACTCCGGCCTCACCGAATACCTCGCAGGCGCTGGTGGCGAGGTCGACGGCCAGGTACAGCACCGCCCGACCGTCGGGGTCCATTGCTGGTGGGGTGGGGGTGTGGTGGTCGAAGCGGCCCAGCGGCCCGAAACGACGGAAGGTGATCCCGTTCGGGGTGAACTTGTCGTGGTGGTAGATCCGGAACCAGGGCGTAGTGGTGGGGTCGGTGGGTGTCCAGGTCCAGCGGTGATCCGCCGAGGGCAGGGGCCGGACCGGGGCGGGGAGGGGCTTTACCATCCGGCGGCGGTCAGGCCGGTCGCGACGGTGATGACGTGGTCGCTGTCGCGGGCCATTTCCTGGGCGGGGGTGCGGCTGGCGAATGTGGTGTTGGGGCGGGTCATCCACCGCGAGAGGCTGACTTCACCGCCGGGGAATGCGCGGGTGAGGCGGTCGAGGTCGGGCAGGACCGGGTCGGCCCGGTCGGGGGTGAACTGCCAGGTCGGGAACCGCCACTCCCGCCCGTCCTTGAGTCCGATGAGCCGCCCGTCGGCGGCCATGTCGGACACCGTCTGCCTGGAGACGCCGAGGATGTCCGCGATCTGGGTGCGGGTGAACGAGGCGGCGAGTTGCTCGCGCCGCTGATCGACCTGCAACTGCAGGTTCTCCTCCCCCAGCGTCGCGGTCCGCGCCGGGGTCGGTGCCGGTCCCCATTCGTCGTCGGGAACGCTCGCGAGGTGACGGCCGGGCACCGGCAAGGAATCGGTGGGGGTGTTCGGGGCGGACTGCTCTTCCCGCAGGATCTGCGCGGCGATCTCGAGTGCCTCGACCTTGGTCTGGACGATCCGGGCTGGTGACCGCGGTGTCGGGGTGGTGATGGTGAGTTCGGTGACCCGCGACCACGCGAGGGCGCCGCCGTCCTCGGCGACGGTCACCTTCCAGCCACCGGCGCGGTGGCGGCGACCGGCGAGGTGGCGTGGTGCCCGCACATATGGGGTGGTGTGCGGTGTGTGTCGACGTGTCCCGGGCATGGCGAACCTCCTTGACCTCATTGTACGGGTAATGCGGGATGCGCGGGAAGTGCGGCCAGGAGTGTGCGGAAGAGTGCCGCGCGTGCTGCCTGAAAGCCCGCACTACCGGAGGTGACGGCTGCGGTCATCTGGGTTCGTGGGCGGAGGAGGGTGGATTCCGTGGTGCGCCGGGCACGGTGGCGCGGTGACAACAGGGAGTGGAGTGCGGTACACACTGCCGTCTTCGCGGGGCTTGGGCTTCGTCGCCACCACTCACCATCCGGCGGGGTTTGCTCGGCCGACGCTCCAGGGGGTGGGATGCCACAATCGTTTCCATGCCCGAAACGCCGAAGGAGAACCGTGGCCCGATCGTGCCGGGGGCGCGGGTCCGGGTCCGGTCGGGCGGCGCGCGTTCGGCGTGGGTGTCCGGTGTGGTGGTGGACGACTACGCCGCCGAGGCGGGCGTGAGTGCCGGTCATGAGTGGGCGCCGGTGGGACGTCGCGACGGATGACGGCACTTTGGTTTTCGTCGACGATGGTGCCATCTAGGCTGTCCCACGACCCGGACGGTGGTGTCCCTGCGGCCGAAACCGCACCGCTCGGTGGCGAATCGGTGCAACGTCCGATACGGCACCACACAGCCCTGACGGGCCAGCAGCGTGTCGATCTTGGTGATCGTCAGCGGCGGATGGTTCCCGTCGCCGGCCACCCACGCGGTGATCTGGTCCTCGAACCCCAACAGCCGATCCCAGGCGGACCCGTGCCCGCTCGGTCGGGCCGGGCGCACCGCCTCGATCACCGCACCGATCAGCCCGTCGTCGAGCGCCTCGACCCCGTCGGTGCGCTGCAGCCCCGCGGCCTGGGCGGCCTCGACATACCGCCGGGCGGTCTTGCGGTCCACCCCGCAGTGCGCCGCGATCGTGCGCAGCCCCGGTGGCCGCGACCCGGGCACCCCGAGCCAGACCCGGAGCACTTCCTTGACTTCGTTCACGTTGACCTCCCGAAAAGCCATGCCCGTCCGCCTTCGTGACCGGGGAAACCGACACGACGATCAAACGAGCGATCCGGCGGGACTTCGGCGCGACGCGCCGGGTGGTCCCATGACTGGCAATCCGAGTGGTCCCATGAGGGTGGCAGAAATCAAGTCAGACCGGTCCCATGCTCATGGCAGGCGACAGGGGGTGCAGACCACGTACTCGAGACTATCTCGGTGGCTTGTCGAGTTGTTTCCAGTCGTGTGCCCAGCGCCGCAGTCGGTTTCGGTTGAACAGTGTGTGGGCGAGTGCGGTGGGGAGCAGGACGGCACCGGCGGCGAGTGCCCAAATCCCGAATGCGGCGGTCACCGCGACCATGGTGTTGTCCCGGGTGCTGGGGATGGGGCCGGTGAGGTTGCCGTCCGCGTCGACGCTGATGGTGACCGTCTGACCGGCCTTCGCAGGGTTATCGGTGGGCACTGCGGCGGTGCGGTCCCCGTGGGGTGTCGACCAGCGGGCTCGGGCGGTGTTCTCGGTGCCGACGGTGCGCGGCGAGTACGAGTACTCGGTGGTATCGGGTGCGGGATAGGTGTCCTCGAGCAGTACGGCCGATACCTGGTGCACGCTGGTGCGCAGTGCCTGGGTTTGGTGTTGCAGCCGGGTGTGGGTCGAGGTGCCGAATGCGGCAGCGAAGGGGATCAGCAGCAGTATCAGCATCGCGGTGAGTAGCACCAGAGTGGCCTCAACGCGGTCGCTGCGGTGCATGAGGTGGTTGCGGCTCCACGGCCGCAGACGCCACCACCGGATCGTTGTGGGCACCGGTGCCGACTGGCTCGGACGCATTGCTCACCCCCCCATCAGGACTTCGCTTCTCCTCCCGTCTTCGATTGTGCGCCGTACCTCACGGCGGTGTCGTCCGCGCTGTGGACTTTGGATTGCCGCCTGAAAATCTCTGATGCCGCGGGCGAGGGACGGACCTGGTGTCGTGCGCGGCGCAATGTGGGACCGGTAGTGATGGCAGATTGTGATGGACGCGCCGGAGCTCGCTCCACGCCGGTGCCGGCAGCAAGGGCAAAAATTGGTGCATGAGTGCCCCAGCGAAGAAACTCACGCAGGCTCAGCACACACGCGTCCCCGCCGGACGAGGAAAAGACGAACCGTGCTTGTCGTTCGGACTCCCCAGGGCCGGCGCCTGGCGTCGGGGGCGAAGTTAATCGTGATCGATGCCCATCCTGACCTCTGGTTCGACCTCGGATGCATCCCGCGCGGAGTCGCGGTCAAGCTGATCGGGCAATCGTGCGGCGGCATCAGCGGCGGCGCCGTCGCGGTCGCCGGTCGCTGCTTTCTTCAGGTGTCGAACGAGGCGCGAGTGACCGCCTACGAGTACGCCCACGTCGAGGCCTTCGATACCAGTACCGTCGATGCCCGCGGAAAAAGTCAGACCGTGGGGACCGACCATTCCAGGATCCGCGCCGAGGACAGCGCTATTGTCTTCGCGCACTGCCAGTGTCACGTCCAGGCATTCGGTGAGAGCATCATCGCCGCGACGGATACCGCCACTGTCCGGTTGGACGGGGCCGCTCATGTACGGGCAAGCGCCGGCGTGTGTGTCACCGGCCCGGCTGCGCCGGCGAATCTGACTATCGAACCGCATCCGATCAGTCGTCTCGCCGGTCATCTGAACCTCTGATCCGAACAACATCGAACGCAAGTGGATCGGTTGCGTGGAGGAATGAGGTCGCCGGGGGCGACGGTCACGGCGCGGAGGGCGCGCACTCGCCCTATTTGGGAGTCGTCGACGAACGCCTGCACGCCAAGCCGTCTCTTACCCGCCGTTCTGCGCTACGCGTTCGCGAGGCGTGACTGCGAACCGGGCGGGGAAAGGGAACAGATGCCCGTCTCCTCCTACCACGCGCTGGTACCGTTCGTGTTCGGGCAACTTCACCTTGTACGGTGCGTGAGTTTCCTCGTTAAATGCATCCAAGCGCTCGATAGCCGAGTCGGAGATGTGATTTGGATTGAGCTCAAGCTTGATGCCGCTCAGTGTCCTTTCACCGTCGGGAGCAATTGAAGCGGTGGTGAGGTCGAAGGTGTACCCGGACAATAGCTGGGATGCTGTGACACGTCCTTTGAGGATTGTGGCGAACTCGAGAGGGGCGTTCCCCCCGAGATGTGGACACCAAATTCTTATGCGGCGGTGGCCAGCATAGCCGATCGCCGTTCGAACTCGACCGGGCAGATTTGGCCCAGGCTCGAATGCCTCCTTCGCGTGTTGTAGCGAGTGATCCAGCGGAAGACTGCGGCGCGCGCCTCACCCGCACTGTTCCAGCGCTTCCGCCCCTGCAGCGTCTCCCGCTTCAGCGTCGCATTCAGCGACTCGGCGGCGGCGTTGTCTGCCGACGTCCCGACCGCACCCCGCGATGTCGTCACCCCCAACTCACGACACAGGTCGGCGAACTCGGCCGACGCATACTGAGCGCCGTTGTCCGAGTTAAGCGGAATTCGGTTTAACTCCGATTATGCCGAGGTGTTCGTTAAGCCGAGGAACTGTGAGTTCGTTTGTGCTGCTTAGGTGTTCTAAGTATTCTTCGGCTTAACGATTGGTTGTCTGGCTTACGTTTGTGTCGTGTCCATGCCCCTACGGGTAGGAGGCGGCGATGACCAGGATCGGTGCGTTCGTGTTGTCGAGTTGCGTCTTCTCGGCGCGAAAAGTGGTGATCACCAACACCGTCTAATATTCGCCACCATCGACGTGATTCGCGCTGCCGTCAACGCCGCACCTCAACACCCAGTGCCCCGCCAAACACCACCTCGCCGAGGGCACCCTGCAAACCCTCTGCAGCCTGTAATGAACCTGAACGTTAAGCCGAGGAATCCGACAGATACAGGCTGCTGACCTGGCCCAACCCGGAATTTCTCGACTTAACGAGAACCTCGGCATAATCGGAGTGGAAAATTGACCCCTCGAGACCGGCGGCGCCGCGACAGGCCGCCGCCGCCCGCAACGCATCGGTGACCAACTCGGTACGCATGTGATCGGCGATCGACCACCCCGCCAACCGTCGCGAGCCCAGGTCCAACACCGTCGCCAGATACAAGAACTCACCGTCACCGACCGGCAAATAGGTGATATCGCCGACGTACTTGGTGTTCGGGGCACTCGCGGTGAAATCCCGCCGAATCAGGTCCGGCACCGCGGCCGCATCCGGGGCGGGGACCGTGGTGCGCACCGGTTTGCGCAGATGCACCCCGACGATCCCGTTCTCACGCATCACCCGCTCGACCCGCTTGTGATTGACCTCGATCCCGGCATCGCGCAGTTCAGCGGTCACCCGCGGGGCACCGTAGGTGCCGTCGGAATCGGCATGGATGGCGCGGATCCGCTCGGCCAGCTCCTGATCGGAGTGGGCGCGGGCGGCCCTCGCTGGCGCGGAGGCCCGCCACCGGTAGAAACCCGAGCGGGAGACCTCGAGGATTTGGCACAGCCACTTCACCGGGAAGGTGTCGCAGTGGTCGTCAACGAATTGGAAGTGGCTGCTCACCAAGACGTCTCGCCCGCGAAATACTTTGCTGCCCTCCGCAGGATCTCCCGCTCGGTTTCGAGCTTCCGGATTTGGGCCTTGAGCTGCCTGTTCTCTTCCTCCAACACGGACTCGGACGATACCGCGCCCGGCGATGCCGCCCGCTCCGCCCCGCCGGACCGGAGCTCGGCCGTGGAGGTACCGGTGCGTTTGCGTTCGGCCCGCACCCAGTTGCGCAGGGTTTCGCGGCTGACTCCCAGGTCGTTGCCGATGCCCTCGAACGTGTGGCTCGGATCGGACAGGTACAACGCGACGGCATCGGCCTTGAACTCCGCCGAGTACGCCTTCATGACCATCAGTGACATCTCTTCCTCTGGACCTTCACGATCCAGTGTTCACGATGTCCTCACTCAGGGGGGAACGCCCGCGCATCGGTCGGCCCGTGCCGGCCGGCTGCGGGGGATGACAGCGCCGGCGGGCTTGGATGGAGGGTTTCGCCCCCGCAAGCGGGAGGGACCCCCAACTCCGTCGTACTTGCCGGCATAGAGATCGAGGACGACGGCTGTCTTGGTCTCGAACTACGGATCCCGGACAAAGATCCACGACTGGTACCGCCAGGGTTTGAGGACGTCCTGTGCGAGCCAGCGTCGGACCGTCGTGACCGAGGCGCTGATGCCGTTGATCCACAACTGCCGGGACAACTCCGGGGTGCTCCACCGCGACAGAGGCAGCTCACCGGAGAACAACTTGGATCACTCACCGCACATACACCACACCGGCCACAGCAATCCTCGAGGCAACGATACGCCGGCCGCCACGAAGGTCATGACGATCGGGCATCATCACACACACATGCCGACGCCACCGGAATCGACGAAAGAGCTCGCTGCGCTGGAAGCTGGATCGGGCCCGGACCAGGTGGCCGCAACTGGCCACGATCAACACCCGATTCCGCAGCAACTTCGCCTACGTCGACGGCGTGCTGACCGACGGGACGGTGATTCCGATGCGACTGCGTACAGCGGATCCGCCAGTGTGGGGATTCGCGATCTACCTCGCCAGCACCGGCAAGTACCAGGACTCGATCCTGCCCAAAACAGGTGATGCGCCGCCGCCGCGCGCTCGGCTTCTCCGAATCGATGCTTCGCGACCAGCCGGGCCTACTCGGTGCTGATTCGGGCCGCGGCGGGCCGGCGGCCGCAGATCTTCGGCGACTGGAACCGTCTCGATCCGTGGCGCCAGCCGATAGCGGCAGTTCTCGCAGGTGACGAGACGTTTCGCGCTTTTCGAGTCGGGGGTGGAGAACCCTTCGGCATGCTCTCGGCGCGGTGTGAAGCACCGCATCCTACGGCAATCCCGCTGCGCCCATTCGAGAAAGAATCCTCGAGGAGTTGCGATGATCGACGCCACCTTCATCTGGACCTGCGCCGCCATCGCGATGGCGGTCGGGCTGTGCCGCCGGTTCCGGTTGCACGAGCGCGCACTCGCCCACCAGCGCGACTGACGACGACACCACCCCGGACTGGTGCAGCAGCGAGGTCGCGCTGCGGAACGCCTACGCCGATCGGTTCGTCGCAGCGCCGACTGCAGTCGTTGTGTTCGGGATCGTCCTGCCTGTCGGAGCAGCCATAGGGCATCTGATCGACTCACCCGGTGGCCGGTGCGGGGTGGTGAGACTCGGCGCCGCTAGTGTCGCGTATCCCTGAGTTCTGCGGCCCTGCTATGGCGTGCCAATCTCAGTAGCCGTCCGAGGTACTTTCTGGTGTCACGGGGATCGATCATTTCGTCGACACCGAAACGCTCGACCGTGGTCCAGGTCGACGTTTGTTTCCGGAACCGTTCTTCCAGTTCGGCTCGCAACGCTGCCTTGTCGGCCGAGTTCTCGAGTTCTGCTTTGAATGCGGCCTCGATCCCGCCCTGCACAGGCATGTCACCCCAGATACCGCTAGGCCACGACAAGCGAAGACTTGTGGGGCCTGGGTTTCCCGTCGCCTGACCCCCCAAGCCGAACGACCGCCGCACCTGGACCGTATAGACCGGCACCGTGACTTCATGAATCGCCCGGAGAGCGTCAGCGCCGAAAGTGAGCACGCCCTCTGCTTCAGCCTCCGGGCCGACCAGAAATCCCGGAGCGTCCACCAGATAGACCAGCGGTAACCCGAAACGGTCACACATACGCACGAAGTCGGCCTGCTTCCGGGCCGCGGGAGCGTTCATCGACCCTGCGAGATGACGGTTGTCCGTCGCCAGCACGCCGACAGGCATCCCCTCGAGGCGAGCCAACCCGGTGCGGAGTGACGGCCCGAAGTTCGGGGTCATCTCAAAGAACGAATCGGTATCGAACACGCCGGATATCAGGGCGTGGACGTCGTAGGCTCGCCGTCCATTAGGGGAGACAACCGAGAAGAGGTCATTCGGGTCCGCTGTCGTCCACGATTCGACCGTAGGCGGCAGGCTCGTCGCCTCGGACGGGAGGAAGGAAAGGAACCGTCGAATCTGGGCGAACGCGTCGGGCTCGTCGATGGCGGGGTTGTTGATGAGTCCCGATCTTCTCGTGTGGACGTCGACGCCGCCCAACTGGAACTTATCCACCTCGAGACCCAGAGCGGTCTTCACCAGGGGTGGTCCCGCCGCGAAACAGCAACCGTGCGGTTCGGACATGATCGAGAAGTGCGAGATCCCGGCCCGTGCTGCTGAGCTTCCCGCTGCTGGACCCAGAACCGCTGTCACGACGGGGACTCTGTCGAGGAGGTCGAACATTGGTGCCGTTCCTAATGATGACACCAGTTCCGCGTAGCCCTTCAACTCCTGCAGGTACACGTTGCCGCCGACGCCTTGCAATAGGAGGACGAGGGGAATGCGGTAACCGTAGGCGAGCTCCTCGATGAAGCCTCCGAATGAGCCCTTTATCTTGCGGAGGTGGATTCCGACCGCGCCCGCTTCGACCGTGTAGTCTTCCGCGCCGACCGCAACCGGCCGACCATCGATCTCCGCGAGACCGCAGATCATGCTCGACGGTAGAATTCGATCCGGAGTTGGAGTTGTCGTGAACGTCCCGAACTCGAGAAAGCTTCCAGGATCGCAGAGCATGTCGATGCGTTCCCTCGCCGTGAAGCGGCCCAGGTCGTGCTCGCGGCGCGTCCGAGCCTCGCCGCCGGCGTCATACGCTGCGGCCCGTCGTTGCTCCAGCTCGTCGAGTAGCGGTTGCCACTCCGACTGTGTGTCGCGTCCAGTGGTCATCGGCTCTCGAGCCCTTCTTTCGCAAGCGGTAGTTGGGCAATACAATCTCGGCGCAGCTCGGTTTTGAGCACCTTCTGGGTCGCGTTCCGTGGCAGCTGGTCGCGGAACAGCACCCGCCGTGGTCTCTTGTAGGAGGCGATCTCCCCGCGCAGTTGATCGAGGATGTCTTGTTCGGTCAGTCGTGAGGTCCGGTCGAGCACGACGACCGCGCACACCGCTTCGCCGTACTCCTCGTCGGGCAGCCCGATGACCGCAGCATCGATAATGTCGTCAATCCGCATCAACGCGTTCTCCACCTCGGCGGGGTAGATGTTCTGCCCCTTGGAGATCACCAGGTCCTTTGTTCTGCCCTCGATGTACAGAAACCCCTCGAGATCGACCCGGGCCAGGTCGCCGCTCCGCACCCAGCCGTCGCGAATCACGTCTGCGCTGAGTTCCGGTGCTTCCCAATAGCCGTTGATCGCTGCGGGCGAGGCAACCCATACTTCACCAATCTCGCCCATTGTCACGGGTTTGCCGTCAGCGCCGCGAATCTCGACCCTGTGCCCGGGCACGACGCGACCAACAGATCCCGGCCGTCGACCGATCTCCTCGCCCTCGATGGCCGACACGAGCCCGCATTCTGTCGATCCGTAACCAACAATGACGTTGACTGCAGGCCAACGTTTTTGAAAGTCGGCTAGCAGTCGGGGTGGGCAGTTTTCCCCTCCGGTGAGGACGTGACGCAGGCGGCCGATCGGCAATTTTGCGCGATCGTCAGCCTCGAGCATCGGTGCCATCATCGATGGAAAGATCAGGCAGTGATCGATCTGCCATTTGTGAATGTGATCGCTCATTCGATCGGCGGACCACCCGCGGCTGGGCATGATTGCGACGGTTCCTCCCGAAAACAATGTGGGAATGCTGAATTCATTGATTCCCGCCGTGTTGTAGAGAGGTGCGGTGATCAGCATCCGTGTGCGGTCGTCTATGCGGCAGAGCGCAGACTCTTCGAACGCGTTCCACAGCACGCCAGAATGAGTGAAGGGAACACCCTTCGGGGAGCCAGTGGTCCCCGATGTGTAGAGGATCAACTGCACCGCAGTGTGCCGACTCTGCTCGATCGGCGTGCCGAGGAGGTTCCCGTACTCGCGGCCTGGGTCCTCGTCCTCGAGTACCACCGTTCGGGGCGATGCCGGCATCGAATGCATTGCAGCCGCACAGGTTCCTTCTATCTCTTTGGACGTGAACAGCACTTTGGCCTGGCAATCCGTGAGGATTGCAGCGAGTTCGCTCGGCGCCATCCGAAAGTTGATGGGAACGAATGTCAGGCCGGCGTAGGCGCAAGCAAAGTACAGTTCGAAGACCTCGCCCCGGTTGTAGAGCATCGAAGCAACCCTGTCGCCCTCGGACAGTCCGAGTTCACGTAACCCGGTGGCGAGTTGTTGGGCGCGTGAGCGGAGATCTCCATAGCTGAGCTCATGTCCCTCCCAGAGCAGCGCCACATGACTGTCCCTCGCCGCTGCGGGGAACCCGGGCTGTCCGAGGATCCAGGCCACATTCGGGCTACTCGAGGACTGTGGTGGGGTCACTTTCCTGATCTCCTTTGGTTGTCGGTCGAAAGACGATGCTGCGACGTTTCCGGATGTGCTCCAGCGGGCAGCGAAGAGTGGCACGCGATTCCCGCGACGGTAGCCGTCAACGCACCTCTATTTCGTTCAACTGTCCGATATACTTCCCCTTGGGCGGCGATAACGCAAGGGTCTTCGAGGATTGTTCGCTCGTACGCGCCGTTCGGGCGTCGCGTCGCGTTGCCTGGCCGGCGACGTCGGCGCTGCACTATCCCTGGGGTTGAATCATGGAGAGGTCGCTCGAAATATCGCGTGAGTGGCTCTCGGCGACGGGTGATTACGGCAATGTGAACGGCGCACGGGCGGAATCTGAATCCACTGCGCCCAACGACTCAAGCAGGGTCGGGTTTTCATGAGATGGTCGTCGCTCTGCCCTGCGCCCGGAACAGGATGTGACCTTGTCGAGCGGAGCCGTCAGCTCACGGCTTCGCGTGCATGTCAGTGGGTGCAGCTGTCGGAGGTAGCAGGGCCGTGGTGACCATCTCCTGTGCAAGGCCCGCTCTGGCCTGCAGATCCTTCATGATCTGTGGGTCGAACAGTGCATGGAGGGTGAAGCCGTCGATGAGCGCGCACAGGTGCAGCGTCGCGTTGTCGGCGTCGATGTCGCCGCGGACATATCCCTGATCCTGTGCCGCGACGATCGCACGGCGAACGAACCGCCGGATGTTGTCGAAGTACTCACTGATCTCTTCGTTGAGCTTGTCATCGGCCGTGGCCTCGCCGCAGAAGGCCAGGAAGATTCGATTTAGGGCCAAGCGGCGGTCGTCGAAGGGGAGTAGGCTCTCGACAATGCCGTAGAGCGCCTCCAGCGGAGTCAACCCGCTCTTATCGCGGTAGGTGCGCAGGATGCGTCCTTGAACTTCGGTAGCGCGCCGCATCGATCCGAGCAGGAGTTCCCTCGAGGATCCGAAATAGTGTGCGAGGGACCCGGTGGACCATCCGGATTCTTCCGCTACTGTCCTCGTCTTGATGGCTCGAATGCCATCCCTGGCAATGATTGCCAGCGTGGCATCCGTGATCTCGTCGCGGCGGCGGTCGTGGTCGACATACTTCGGCATCTAAATCCTCATCGGGCACCGGATGCTCTGAGCATCTCCTTGGTGGGGCGTTAATTCGGGATCTTGTATCCGTCGTGGCCGAAGCTCGGTTCGGAGTTCCATACTATCTCATACGGCTGATATCAGAAGTCGCCTGCCATCTGCCCTCCGGCGGCCGCGGCGCTCTGGCGTTTCGGTGAGTCTGACGCTCCAAGTGCCGACCTCGCGCGGTGAGGTTGTCGCGATGGGCGGGAGTCGGTCGGTGGATGGTGGATCACGCAAGTGCTTGGTCGCTGCGATGGGCAGTCGCTCAGGCGCCGCCGATCCGATGAAAAGCTCCTCTGGTCGCCAAGTCGGGTTGTAAGGCGAAGCTGCATGGCAATTCGATGCGGCTGTGCGGGTCGAGTGATCCGCCGAGCGGGCCCCAATAGCAGACCCGCGGGCTCGGCCCTGCGTACTTTCCTGGCCACTGGTCCGGATCGGAGGTCTTGCGGAGGCTGGTCCTCGGGGAAGGCTCGTTCTCGGCTTCCGGCCCGGTGCGGCCCCCGGCTGGGGCGTTCAGGTCAATGGCTGGGTGTGAACCCTTGCAAAGCGGGGACGGCAGTGAAATGATATCGAACATCTGAAATAGAACCGACGTCTGCAGCTGCTTCCCGTGTCGAAACCTGGTTGCTCGCGAATACCGCCTGCGGGTGCGTCGGTATGACCGGTCGTGACTCCGCGACTGATGACGACATGGAGGCTGATCCACTCATGAAGCTCGAGCTCCTCGACGGCTTGACCTATAACGGCCGCGGACCGGTCCAGGACTTGCTCGAAGCGGCTTCAGATTCTCCCGACCTGGTGATCTTGCGCAGCGCAACCATTGAATGGACGGTGGCCGATCTGGCCGACGGCGCTCGCCGATGCGCGGCCCACCTCCTCGACCGCGGAATCACGGCGGGGCAGCGGGTCGCCATTATCAGCGGGAACTCGGTGTGGCGGATGGCGTGGCAGTTCGGAATCCATTGGATCGGGGCTGTCGAGGTGTCGGTGAACTCGGAGCTCCGCGGGCCCATGCTCGAGTATGTACTCAGCGACAGCCGACCGGATTTGATCGTCATCGAGCAGGAACTGGCAGCCTTGGTTCCGCACGCAGTGGCGGCGGTGGTCCCCATGCTCGATATGCGATCGGTGGTGGGCGGGGCGGCGGAGCGGTCGAAGGCCCAATTGGATCAGTTGTACGCCGCCACTGCGTCGCACCAGCTGGCGACCATCTTGTACACGTCCGGCACCACGGGGCCCTCCAAGGGGGTGATGCTTCCCCAAGCCTACTTCTCCAACCAAGGTGCGGCGATGGTTGCCGCGATGGAACTTCGGCCCGGCGATGTGGGTTACTTCCCTGTGCCCTTCTTTCACGTGGATGCGCACATCCTGATCTCGGCGTGCCTGCAGTCCCGCTCGACATTCTCCTTCAATGATCGCTTCAGCCTGAGCCGTTTCTGGGCGGAGACTGCCTCGTTCGGTGCCACGTGGTTTGCGGGGGTCGGATCAATGGTCGCTCTGCTGATGGCACAGGCCGTTCCGTCGGCGGACGAGACGAGGCTCAGCCGCATCATGTGCGCTCCGGTACCGCCGGGCGCGCGGGAGTTCTTCGATGCGATGGGCATCGAGATTCGGTCCCTGTACGGCCAGACGGAGGCCGGGTGCGTGACGTTCGAGGCTCGCGGAACTGGACGCCAGGGTACCGCCGGGCGTCCCGTAACGGGCTTCGACGTGGCGATTCAGAATACTGATGGGGAAACCCTCGCTTCGGGTGAGACTGGGGAGGTCGTCTATCGACCGGCCTATCCGAACCTGATTGCTCTAGGTTATTGGGAACGTCCGGAGGCGACCGTCGAGGCGTGGCGGGGGCTGTGGTTCCATACCGGCGACCTTGGCCGAATGGACGACGACGGATACCTGCACTACCAGGGACGGATCACCGACAGCCTTCGCAGACGTGGAGAAAACATCTCCGCCTACGAATTGGAGTCCGCCGTCCGCGGTGCACCCCACGTGGTCGACTGCGCGGCCGTATCCGTCCTCGATGAAGTGGGTGGCGAGGACGAGATCAAACTCGTGCTTGAAGTCACCGCGCCTGAGCACTTCGATATCGACAGCTTCTTCGACTATTGCGACGAGTTCCTACCTCGCTTCGCGCAGCCGGCCTTCATCGAGATCCAAAAACAACCGTTTACCCGCGCCCCTGGATCCGGAGCGATTCACAAGCACAACCTCAGTCGCGCTACCACCGGACCAGATGTCATCGCCCGCAGGCCTGGCGACGCCCAACGATCGACCATCTGAAGGAGAAAACAAGTGGGCTTTTCCTGGGATCAGGCGGTCGCGGAGATCACCCGCCGTCGCGCGCTGTCCCGTCAACTCGGCGGGCAGCGGCGAATTGACCGTACACACGAGCAGGGCCGCTTCACGATTCGTGAACGAATCGACCGGGTCGCCACACGGTTCTACGAGATCGGGGAATTTGCGACCTTCGACGACATTGACGCCGGCGGCAGACAGGTCGGTCAGCTTCCCTCGAGCTATGTGTGCGGACTCGCAGACGTCAATGGGCGTCCCATCGCTCTCGGCGGCGAGGACTTCACCGTCCGGGCGGGCGCTCCACAGTCGTACCTCGACCGCTTCAAGGGTGGATTCGGCGGGTTTGTTGAGGATCTTGCGCACCACTACCGCATCCCGCTGTTGATGTTCTCGGAGGGCGTCGGCGGCGACGTCGCCGCGCAGGCCGAAAAGGGGCATTCGTACCTGGTGAGCTCTCTGAGCTGGAAGCGCTGCTTCGGGCTGATGTCGGAGGTACCCGTGGTGTCGATCGTCAGTGGGGTAGCTGCCGGCGGAACGGCCGGTCGGGCGGTCCTGAGCCATTTCAGCGTCATGACCAAGGATTCGTCGCTGTTCGCGGGCGGTCCGCCTTTGGTCAAACGTGCCCTCGGTCGCGATATCTCGAAAGAAGAGTTGGGCGGTGCGCCGATCGTCACCGGCGTGTCTGGCGCGATCGACAATATGGCTACCGATGAGGACGATGCAATCGCCCAGGCACTGCGATTTTTGAGCTACATGCCTCAAAACGTATGGGAGTTGCCTCCGGTGATCGCGACGGACGATCCCATTGACCGGCGGGCCGACGAACTGCTCTCCATCATCCCCGAAAACCGCCGACAGCCGTACAAGGTTCGTGCCCTCATCGCCGCCGTCGTCGACCGCGACAGCTTCTTCGAGATCGGCGGCAAGTGGGGGCGAAGCGTCACGACGGGGTTGGCACGCATCGGCGGCATAGCGGTGGGGGTGGTCGCCAACGACCCGATGCATCTCGGTGGTGCCCTCGATGCCGCCGCCGCCGAGAAGCAGATCAGGTTCGTCGACATGTGCAGCACCTTCCACCTGCCCATCCTCTATTTCGTCGACGTCCCTGGCTTCATGATCGGCCCGGAGGCCGAGCGCGGCAGCGTCATCCGGTGGGGGATGCGCGCCATCCAATCGATCATCGAGGCTGAAGTGCCTGTCGTCACCATCCACGTGCGGAAGGCCTACGGAATGGCGGTATCGGCAACCTCCAACCCGGACAGCATGCAGCTTCGACTCGCCTGGCCGTCGGCCGAGTGGGGAGACCTCCCCATCGAGGGCGGTGTGGAGGCCGGGTTCCACCGCGAGATCGAGGCAGCGGACGATCCGGCGCAGTTCCGTGCATCGGTCGAGGCCCGCATGCTCGCCATGGCCGACATCTGGAAGACGGTCGAAGCCTTCGGTATCGAGCAGATGATCGACCCTCGTGAGACGAGGGAGATGGTCGCTGTCTTCGTCAGGGCCGCTCTGACCGGAATGAGAACAAAGCTTGGGCCCCAAGCCCGTCAATGGACTATGCGTCTTTAAGGAGATCAGATATGAGTGCACGAATCCCCGTCGCCGCGGTGACATCGGGGTCAGTCTGGAAAGTCAATGTCAGCGTCGGAGAGCGGGTCGCGGAGGGGGACACCGTTGTCGTACTGGAGGCAATGAAAATGGAGATACCCGTCGAGGCTGAGGGGGCGGGGATCATAGCGGCCCTCCACGTCGCAGAAGGCGATGTGGTCGAGGCGGATCAGATCGTTGCCGAAGTGGAGCTCTGAGATGGGATCGGCACTCTTCGACAAGGTCCTCGTCGCCAACCGCGGAGAGATCGCCGTCCGCATCATCGGTACGCTGCGACGGTTGGGAATCGGTAGCGTCGTCGTTTGCTCGGAAGCCGATGCCGACAGCCTCCACGTCGAACTCGCCGACGAGGCGGTTCTCATCGGTCCGGCACCGGTGAGCGACAGCTACCTCCGAATCGACAAGGTCATCGATGCGGCCGTGAGAACCGGCGCGCAGGCGATCCACCCGGGATACGGCTTGCTCGCCGAGAACGCCGACTTCGCCACCGCATGCGCTGATGCCGGGCTGGTCTTCATCGGTCCTCCTGCCGAGGCAATCTCCGCCATGGGATCGAAAGTGCAGGCGCGGCGCATCATGTCGGCGGCCGGGGTACCAGTGGTCCCGGGGTCGCTGGACAACGCCTCCGACCTGGACCGAGCGCGGCAGACAGCAGACGAGATCGGCTACCCGGTGGCCGTCAAGGCGGCAGGAGGCGGGGGTGGCAAAGGCTTTCGGGTCGCACACCATCCCCAAGACCTCGCGTCCGCCCTCGAGGGCGCCAGCGCGGAAGGACAGAGATTCTTCGGTGACCCGAGCGTGTACCTCGAGCGCTACTTGCACAATCCCCGGCATGTCGAAGTCCAAGTGTTGGCCGATCAGCACGGCAACACGGTCCACCTGTTCGAGCGCGATTGCTCGGTGCAGCGGCGCCACCAGAAGCTGATCGAAGAGGCTCCCGCACCGAGCATCCCAGACGAGCTGCGCGAGCACATCGGCGCGATTGCCGTCACCGCAGCACAATCCGTGGGGTACACCTCCGCCGGCACGGTCGAGGGTCTCCTGCACGACGGACAGTTCTTCTTCCTCGAGATGAACACCCGCATTCAGGTCGAGCACACGGTTACCGAGATGGTCACCGACCTTGATCTCGTCGAGCAGCAGCTCAGGATCGCAGCCGGCGAGCCGCTTCCGTTCACACAGGCGGATCTCACCATCCACGGACACGCAATCGAATGCCGCATCAACGCGGAGGACGCCACACGAAACTTCCTTCCCTCACCGGGCCGGATCACTGCCTATACCGAACCCCAAGGCCCTGGCATCCGAATCGACTCCGGCGTCACCACCGGGGCGATGGTCCACCCTCACTACGACCCGATGATCGCGAAGCTCGTGGCCTGGGGCGAGACCCGCGAAGAAGCCACCGAGCGCATGCTCACGGCCCTAGACGGGTTCACGGTGGCCGGTGTCCGAACATTGATTCCCTTTCACCGGGCCTTGCTGTCCTCATCACAGTGGAGCAAGGGCGAGACCTGCGCGGACCTCGTCACGGACCGCTCCTGGCTCAAGACGACGGGGGGCGACGGATGAACAATCCGCTTCCGAAATTCGACCATACCGCGGTCGCGGTATCCGACGCGCGAGCCTGTCTGAGGCAACTGCGCACCCGACTCGGTGCGACAGTCCTCGCCGGCGAGACGATGGACCACTTCCGATATGCCGTGACCCATCTCGGTGATCAGCACTCAGGCATGAAGCTCGAGGTCGTCGAACCACACGGATTGCAGGACGGCTTTCTCCACCGCTTCATCCGCGACCACGGGGAAGGTGCCCACCACATCACCTTCGTAGTTCCCGATCTCGAGCTGGCAATCAACGCCTTCCACTCAGGGGGCATGCGTGTGGTCAAGCAAGACTTGCAGTATCCGCCGTGGCGAGAGGCCTTCGTGGCCCCGGCCGACGCCTTCAACATCGTGATCCAACTGGCAGACACGACGCTTGATCCATGCCTCATCGACAGCGCGATCACAGGAGAACTGCCCGACGCCACCATGATTCCGCACGCGGCCAACGGCCGCGATCGGCGCTGGTGGAAGGACATCAGGGAACTCCCGGGAAGCTCTCCCACCACGATGGTGCGCACCGTGCTCGGCGTACGCAACCGGTCCCGGGCCGAGTACGTCTTCGGCGAACTTCTCGGCGGACGTAAAGGATCTGGCGACGAATGCTGGCAAGACTTTCACTGGGGACAGTCGACGCTCCGGATCGAGACACACCCCACCGATCGTGGAGTCCTCCGGATCGAACTCGTCGGCCGGCAACGGACCGCGATGTCGATCGGCTCTCTGGATCTGCGCTGTGTGGAGGAACCGCGTGCGTGAGAGTCGGCCCGTCGTACTGACCAGACGGCACAATGCCTGTTTGATCATCACGCTCAACCGTCCCGAGGTCAGAAACGCCGTGAACGACGAGGTTGCCGGGCTCCTCGCCGCCGCCATGGACACCCTCGACACCGACCCGTCGCTGCGCACAGCAATTCTCACCGGTACTGAAGGCTTCAGTGCAGGTATGGACCTCAAGGCATACCTTCACGGGGAGACCGCCGAGTACGAAGATCGCGGCTTCGCCGGCTTTCTCCGCACGCCGCCGACCAAACCGCTGATCGCCGCCGTTGAACGCTACGCCTTAGCCGGCGGATTCGAGATCGCCGCAACATGCGATCTGATCGTGTGTGCGAGCGACGCGACCCTGGGGCTCCCGGAGGCGCAGAAGGGACTGGTTGCAGACGGCGGCGCGCTCTTGCGGCTCCCACGGATCATCGGGGAGAAGGTCACGCTGGAGATGGCCCTGACCGGCCGCCACGTTTCCGCCCACCGACTCCATCAACTAGGTCTTATCACGACTGTGGTGGAGCCCGGCAGCACGCTCGAAACAGCCTTGGAGATAGCCGAACTCATCAACCGAGCGTCACCCGAAGCAGTGGACGCGACGAAGAAAGTGATCATGGGCGCCAGCGGCTGGACCGGCGCCGAGGCATGGCAGATGCATGTCAGCATCACCACACCGATCTGGCAGAAACCCGAGGCACGCGAGGGCGCTCAGAACTTTCTCAACAAGGCCGGGCCGGATTCGGACCCGGACATCTGAGGTCGGCGGACCGCTGGCACTCACTCGATTCAACTTGGAGAACACATGCTTACCATCGACATCAACGACCTGGCTACTGTCGCGCCGGCCGACCTCGGCTATTCCCGCTGGATCGAGATCGACCAAACCCGAATCGACGCGTTTGCCGAGGTCAGCGAAGACCACCAGTGGATCCATACGGACCCGGCCAGAGCCGCGGAAGGACCCTTTGGGCAGACCATTGCTCACGGATACCTGACGCTTTCGCTGATCTCGGCCCTCATCGACGACCTCTTTTCGGTGACAGGGCAGTCGGCAGCAGTCAACTACGGCCTGAACCGGGTGCGCTTCCCCGCCCCGGTGCTGGTCGGCTCCCGCGTGCGCGCGCACGGCGCGATTCGCCGGGTATCGCCAAAGAACAGCGGCCTCGAAGTCCTCGTCGACATCGCGGTCATCGCCGAGGAGCAGGACAAGCCGGCATGCGTTGCGGAGGTCCTGTTCCTGATCCGATAACCACCGGAACTCCCCACACCTCAACACGGAATCTCACTTCACAACAGCAAGGACCGACATGCGAGAAGCCGTCATCGTCTCGACAGCCCGTACGCCCATCGCGAGGGCATATCGCGGGGCGTTCAACAATACCCAGGGGCAGGAGTTGGCGGCCCACGCCATCGGCGCCGCCGTGCAGCGGGTCGGACTCGATCCCGAAGTGGTCCAAGACGTCGTGCTGGGGTGCGCCATGCCGGAGGGGTCCACCGGTTCCAACGTGGCCCGCCAAGCAGCGCTCCGCGCGGGACTTCCCGCCACTGTCCCGGGCCAAACGGTCGATCGCCAGTGCTCCTCGGGCCTGATGGCGATCGGAACGGCAGCGAAGCAGATCATCGTCGACGGAATGAACGTGACGGTGGGCGGCGGCGTCGAATCCATCTCCCTCGTCCAGAACGGGCATGCGAATTCCTATCGTGCAGAGGATCCCTGGCTACGGGACACGGTGCCGGGGCTGTACATGCCCATGCTGCAGACAGCGGAAATTGTCGCAAGCCGCTACGACGTCAGTCGGCGAAGGCAGGACGAGATGGCCCTGGAATCGCAACTGCGTGCCGCACGCGCGCAATCGGTCGGCGCCTTTGACGACGAGATTGTCCCGATGGTGGTCACCAAGGCTGAAGCCGACCGGGAGAGCGGCGAACAGAGAATGGTCGAGGTGAAGATTAGTCAGGATGAGGGGATTCGGGCCGGCACGACCCCCGAGGGGCTCGCGGCGCTCCGAACTGTGCTCGAACCTGGTGACCTCACGTGGGAGCCCTCGGTGACGGCCGGGAACTCATCTCAGCTGTCCGATGGAGCGTCCGCATGTGTTCTCATGGAGAAGGCATACGCCTCCGGTCTCGGACTCGAGCCACTCGGATTCTACCGGGGGATCGCCGTCACAGGTTGCGCCCCGGACGAGATGGGCATTGGCCCGGTCACCGCGATTCCGAAACTACTGGAACAGGCAGGGCTCAAAGTAGCCGACATCGGTATCTGGGAACTCAACGAGGCGTTTGCCAGTCAGGCCGTGTATTGCCGGGATCTGTTGGGGATCGATCCCGAACAGATGAACGTCAACGGCGGGGCGATCGCGCTTGGGCACCCCTATGGGATGTCGGGTGCCCGGTTGGTGGGTCACGCGCTCATCGAAGCGCGACGCCGCGGCGAACAGTTCGCCGTGATCGCGATGTGTGTGGGTGGCGGCATGGGAGCAGCCGGGCTCTTCGAGGTAGCGCGCTGACCAGCCGGGAAACGTCGGTATACGTAGAACGTGCCGCTCACGACATACGAGAGAGCATGGGAGACAGGGAATGCGCGTAATGATTGTCGGTGGGGCCGGGGCGATGGGCCAGACCGTAGCCTCCACAGCGGCCGGCTTCGACGAGGTAACGGAACTGGTGATCCTCGACCGAGACGAAGATCGAGCGCAGGCGCTCGTGAATAGCCTTGGTTCGAAGGCGCACTGTGTGAGATTTGATGCGACCGACGACGACCTCACCGCACATCTGGGCGGAGTCGACGCAGTGGTCAGCACCCTGGGCCCCTTCACGATCTTCGGCAGACCGGTGCTCGAAGCGGTTCTCGAAGCGGGCTGCACCTATCTCGACATCAACGATGATTGGGAACCGACAGTTGACGTACTGAAGCTGGACGAAGCGGCCCGCAAGGCCGGTGTGACCGCGGTGATCGGAATGGGCGCAAGCCCAGGAGTGTCCAACGTGCTCGCCACACGTGCAGTCACGGAACTCGACGAAGTTCACGATCTCGTGACCGGTTGGGCGCTCGCGGGCACCACATCACCGCCGAGCGGCGCAACGCCGAGCGCGGCGGCGATGCACCTCGTCCACCAGTGCACCGGGACCATACAGGCTGTCGAGAACGGGCGAAGCGCCCAGGTCCGCCCCCTGCAGTTGCTTCGCCTCGACTATCCAAACCTCGGCCCCATCGACGTACGAACGGTTGGTCACCCCGAGGCGATCACTCTGCCTCGACGTTTCCCGGGTCTTCGCCGCTGCGTGAATGTGATGGCTGGGCCCGGCTGGTGGTTCGACCGACTGGCGACACTCATGGATCAGGTCGACACCGGTGCGCTGTCCATGCACGATGCTGCGTGCACGATCGAGAGAGGGTTCGCAAAACCAGTGGACTCGCCCCGAACGCTACACGCACCTGGTCTCTGGGCGTGGGCTCGCGGCTTGCGAGAAGGGCAGCAGCGCACCGCTGCCGTCGGACTCAATCGTTGGCCGCCGGGGGAGATGGCCGGTGCCACAGGAATTCCCGCTGCGGTGGTGCTGCAGATGCTCCTCAGGCGCGAGGTCAGTGGGCCGGGCGTAGTCACCCCGGAAGATGTCGTGCCATTCGACCTGCTCATGGAGCGTCTCGACCCCTACTACCAGTTCCCAGTCGCCGGGAGCGTTCCCTTGTTCACCGTGGTGGCGCAAGGCGGGCACTCCCACTAGGTGCGGCCCGGCGCCGCTCGAGCCGGACTCCGCCCCAGCGCGGCTCAGCGCGCGTGCCGCCGATATGTGACGGACCGGCACGAACGACGCTGCTATTGCGACCGAAGGGTGTACATACCCGCCGAGACGCAGTAATCTATTTCGAACGAATGAAATAGAAGTTTGGTTCAGCGCCGCCACTTCATTTCCGTGACCTCAATCAGTCAGGTGAGGTTCGGATTGCGCCGACCCGAGTCTGGCCACCCTGCGCCAGGTGCGCAGCGAGTCGACCGAATGACGGTATCCGAGAGCGCCAGGCAGAGCGCACCGGAGCGATCAACGACAGCCACTGCCTCACCAGAGAAGCGTCATCAGACCACCGACATTCCGCCGTGGGAGCACAGAGGGAGAGATCGTGACCGATAAGGGTATTAGGCACATCTGGGCGCTCGACGCACCGACACTCTCAGGTGACATCAGCTGGCTGCAGGTAGGTGCCGGCGGCAAGGACATAACGATACCTGTACCAACCTTCCTGATCGAGCATGATCAGGGCCTCGTACTCTTCGACACCGGGCTGGCGGCAGACGGCGCGGGCGATCCGAGGCAGGCATACGGCGACATGGTTGACGCGTTTCCGATGCACTTCCCGGAGGAGTTCCGCCTCGACCGGCAGCTGGCTGGATTGGGCTTCGCAACATCGGATGTTCGACGGATTGTGTTATCGCACCTGCACTTCGATCACACCGGCGGCTTGCAGCATTTCCCCGGTGCGGAAGGGTACATCGGCCCGGGCGAGCTTCGCTACGCGAGGAGCCCGGACCCTCTCAGTTCTCCGTTCTTCCGGGACAAGGACCTCGAGACCGCTGCACAGATCCGATGGAACGAGCTTCCACGCCACTATGAACACGACATGTTCGGCGATGGGACGGTGACGATGCTGAGTCTGCCCGGCCACACACCGGGTTCGATAGGTCTGCAACTCCGACTCGACGGTCACACGCTCATCCTGACCGGAGACGCGGCGCACTTGCGGTCCAATGTCGAATGCCTGGCGGGCACTCCGGTGGACGTCGATACCGCCACGACGCGAAGTTCGCTGCTCAAGCTCAATCTCCTGAGTCTGCAACCGAATACGACGGTCTGGATTGGTCACGACCCGGACGACTGGCTGCACTTCCGGCGGCACGGCATGGACGTTCTCGAGGCGATCGCATCCGCGACCAGCTAGAGGCCCCGTCGCCCCGCCGAGGTCCCATCTCTCGCCCTATGGGTAAGTCGTGCCGCTCTCGCGCGTGCAGGACGTTCGATCGTACAAACAGGAAGGTGTATGACCGTGATTTCAGTACCGCTCCGTTGGTGTGACATGGATCAGTTTGGCCATCTGTATCACGCGACGTTGGTCGCATTGCTCGACGAGGCCCGATCCCGATGGTTGGGTCAATTGGATCTCAGTGACTCCGAAAACTTCGTCATCGCTCGAGTTGATGTCTCCTACAAGAACGAGATCCTCTACGCAGACGGTTCGTTGGAGGTCGAGATCGAAGCTGAGCGAATAGGAAGCAGCAGCGTGACAACACGAGAAACCGTGCGAACGGCCACGAGCGGAGTCTGCGCAGAAGCGACATGCACGATGGTGCAATGGGATACCCGCACGCGTTCGTCCAAGCCCATCAACGCAGGCGACCGCAAGGCACTGCTCGCCGTGGGGGCAGGTGCGCAGCGGCTCGGGTGAACATCGTCGACCCGACCTCGAGATTCTCTGGCGCGGTCAGCGTGACCATGCCGATCGCGAAGGGGAGCGGGCTGCGGACGATCGAGGAAACCGGACGCATTTGACGTCAATCTGTTCGCCTGGCCTTGCTCGGATTGACACCAACCGGTAGTGACCGCGCCGGGCGGCTACCAGCAAACATCACTTATTCACGAGCTAGACGATGACAGGAGATTCCCCAATGCGAAGTCCCCATGTTGCCATTGTGACCGGCGCCGCACGCGGTATAGGTGCAGCCACGGCCAAACGCCTTGCCCAGGACGGCCTGACCGTTGCCGTGCTGGACCTGGACGAGGATTCGTGCAAGCCCGTGGTGCAGGAGATCGACAAAGCCGGTGGTCGCGCCATCGGGGTGGGGGCGGACGTCGCCGACGAGGCGGCGGTCGCATTCGCCGTTCAGCGGGTCGTGGAGGAGGTCGGAGCCCCCACCGTGCTCGTCAACAACGCGGGCATCCTTCGGGACAACCTGCTGTTCAAGATGACGGCCGACGAGTGGGATGCCGTCATCAACGTGCACCTTCGAGGTGCGTTCCTCATGACCCGTGCAGTGCAACGGCACATGACCGTCGCCGCGTGGGGTCGCATCGTCAATCTGTCGAGCACGTGCGCCTTGGGCAATCGGGGTCAAGCAAACTACTCTGCGGCGAAGGCGGGGATCCAGGGATTCACCAAGACACTGGCGATGGAGTTGGGCAAGTTCGGTGTCACGGCGAATGCGATCGCTCCAGGGTTCATCGAAACTGACATGACCGCAGCAACCGCGGAGCGGATCGGCGTCGGATTCGAAGAGCTGAAAGAGGCATCCCTCGAAGAGATCGCGGTGAAGCGGATTGGAACGCCCGACGATGTGGCGCACGCCGTCTCGTTCCTGGTGAGCCCGGACGCGGGCTTCGTCTCAGGCCAAGTCCTCTACGTCGCAGGCGGTCCGGCGTGAGATGTGCCACGCTGGGGCAGACCGTGCCGATCTCGACAGAACAGGGTCGATGAACGAACCCCGGTGGGCGGTCGTTGTGCCCATTCGGCGGCGAACCTCACCCGGATTCACTTAGATCGACAAACGCCGCTAGGTATCTGCGGACACTCCGCTTGCGAACCGGACACCGGTGCTCTCGCAATTGAGTCTTTTCGGCACAGCCATCAGTCGATGGTCCCAAATCCACACCATGGTTGATACCAACTCCGCCGCATCGGTCGGAGCTGGTATCAAGCCCGTTTGACGCCACCGGACAACCAGACGGCCAACGAGACATCCCGGCCTCGGCCGTCGGACGGGCACCCACTCCTCCTGGCGGGCACCAGTCCGGTCGTCGAGATTACAAAACGGCGGATCTGTCTGCGAGTGGAAGAACCGACTCGTCGCTTCGAAAGTCACGCCACGCTACTGCGTCGTGCACACGCACCGCCGCTCCCAGCTGAATGATCCGATCCCGAATCGGCCGGCCGAGCATGTGCTCCGCGGTGACCAGACGGTGTCTGATCGTGCGCTCGCTGATTCCGAGTTCCCGGGCTGCGCCGGTCGTGCTGCATGCCTGCTCCAGGTACACCTTCAGCGTCTCACGGATCTTCTCCGCCCGGGTTGTCTGCTCAGCGAGCTCCCCCAACTCGGCGTTGGCCATCCGCGATGCGGCCGGTTGGTCACGCATCAAGAGTGTCTCGAGATTGACCTCCCTGTAGTTGACGACTTTGCGCGGACGACCGTCCAGTTTGCGAAGCGCGAGGGCATATGTGTCCGAGGCTTCCTGAAAGCTTCGGACGAGGCCGGCGGAGCCGTGGTAGACCGAACCCGCCGCCACACGCACGTCCGTGTCGAGGCCGAGAGCCATGATCGCGTCGGAATCTGCGTGGTGTGCATCGGTCGTTGCCACAAATGCCCACACGGCGCCGTTGTCGCCCTCGGCCGACATAACGCTGTAGCGCTCCGTCGAGTGTCGAATCGCACGTGGTTCGATGGTGCCCCCTGGGCGCCAGATGATCGTCGCGCGGTGCCATCTCATCAGCGGGTATCCCAGTTGCTCCTCCCTAACCGGCCTGCCGGCGACGAGATCTCGGACCACCTCTGCTCGCCGACGCGCCGCCGTGTGCCCGACTCGCGCCTTCTCTGCGAAGAACTCCGAGCGCGCGTACCGAATGGTCTGATCGAGCCAGCGGAACAACGTGCGTGTTGCGCTGTCGATCACCGCCAACTGTGTTGAGCGATCCACACCCAGGGTCGGGATGGTGGCCATCATCCACTCCCAGAGCCCGGTCATGCCCGCCCGCAGCGCATCCTCGAGCGGATCCCATGCGATATCGGTCCGGGCAGCGAACACGATTTCCTCGCGTACACGGCCGTGGAGTGTCTGCGCGGGCGGGTCGGGGTTGGGCCGGATGGCGGCCGCAATCTCTTTCGCTATCGGCTCCAGGCTGTCGTATCCGGCGGCTGTCACTGTGGGATCCGCGGTGAAGTATTGCGGCACATCCTCGCTGACTCGCAAATGTATGAACCGTTTCGCGGCGGGAAGGTCACTTTCCAGACTATCGGCAAGTGCGGTGAGGGCTAGGGTGACTCGGTCCATCGATCTGTCTTACCGCAGTTTCCCATTTTCGGCCAGAGTGCTGGGAAGTTCGTCCGTTATCGGACGAACTTTTTCGGCCATGTGGTTGGACTATAGAGGTTATGAGCTGTGTCACATTGATGATGTCGGCTCATTCCGTTAGATCACCCATACAGGAGTTCTGAGTTGACCAAGTACGAACGAACAACTCTTCCGCAGGTCCGCCCCGCGGACAAGATGTGTGGAACCACCCCCGGACTGCGCAGCGGACCGTTTGTCTATATCTCCGGAGTCGTCGGTCGCGGACCCGACGGGACGCTGGTGGAGGGCGGAGCTGGACCCCAAGCCAGGCAGGCGCTGAGTAACATTCTCGCCGCTTTGGACAAGCTCGGCGCCGCCGCCCACGATGTGGTCCGCACTCGCGTGTATCTCGTATCGATGGACGACGTCGCCGACGTCGCGCACGAGCATAAACGTGTCTTCGGCGAGCACCTGCCGTCGTGCGGGGCGTTCCTTCACGTCGCCGGTCTCTATGGCGACGCTCGAGTCGAGATCGAATGTGACGCAGTGGTGCTCGAATGAACAGCGTACGCAAGGTGGATGTTGCGGTAGTCGGTGCGGGATTGTCCGGGTTGACTGCGGCGTGGCGACTACAGCAGGCCGGATGCACGGTGGTAGTCGCCGAGGCGGCTCATCGCTGCGGCGGGCGGCTGAAGAATTCGAACCCTGTCTCCGGGGTTCCGCTCGAAATGGGCGGGGCATGGACCGGGCCAAGCCAGGACGCCGTGCATGCCCTCGCCGACGAACTTGGCGTGCGTCGTTACTCGTCCCAGGCCCACCGCGCCGGGGATGTGCTTTGGGATGCCGACGGCCGGGTCGAACGCTTTGATGGTCTGGAACCGCCGCTCGGCGAGGCCGGCAAGGCCTGCTATCGGCGGGCGGTCTCCGAGCTCGATTCGTTGTCGCGAGCTATTGCGCCGGAATGCCCGTGGAACGCCGCAAACGCTGCACAGCTCGACGCGATGACCCTGGCGGACTGGCTCGAACGGAACGTCACCGATCCGCGGATCGTGCAGTATCTAGGACAGCGATTCACCGCAATGCTCGCCATGCCGCCCACCCTGGTGTCGATGCTCTACGTGTTGTATTTTCTCGCCACCTGCGGAGGGTTCGAAAGTTCCCGCGCCGGCGCAAGCCAGCGGTTTGAGGGGGGCTCTCAGGAGCTGGCCCTCCGGCTCGCCGACCGCATGGGGGGGAGCGTTCTGTTCGAATCTCCGGTTCGAACGTTGCGGATGTCTACCTCCGGTGTGTCGGTGGATGCCACGAGCTGCACGATCGAAGCACGCAAGGTGATCGTCGCATGCAGCCCGAAGGATGCCGGACGAATTATGTTCACTCCCAACCTTCCCCCGCGCCGACAGTTGCTGCACGACCGCCTGCCGATGGGCGGTTGCATCAAAATGCATGCCGTATACGACACCCCGTTCTGGCGCGAGGACGGACTCAATGGTGCGGTGGCCAGCGACCGGCCCGATACCCGGGTCGTATACGACCACACTCCTGCCGCCGGTACGCCCGGTGTCCTCACCACACTGATCGTGCATCACCCTGCTACCCACTTCGGACCCACACCGGACGTTCTCGATGACCCCGACCTGCGCGCACGACGTTTCGTTCACAATCTGGTCGATCTTTTCGGCCGCAAGGCCGAACACCCGATCACAGTGCTCCAACAGGACTGGCTCAGCGAGACATGGGTCGGTGGATGCGAGTCCCCCTTCCCGCCGCACCTGCTCACCCTCGTCGGCGATGCACTGCGTGCACCGGTCGGCGACATTCACTGGGCCGGCACTGAAACCTCCACGCAGTGGATCGGATTCATGGATGGAGCCGTTCATGCAGGACAACGCGCCGCAGAGGAAGTCGTAAGCCTTCTCCAACCGTGCACCGTTTCACCAGCCCCTGGGCTCCATCACTCACACCTTCCAAGGTAGGACAGAATGACCGCCGAACTGAACCACCGCGCTGAGGCCGACAACCTCATAACCGGCCGCCCGACCGGCCTCTGGAGTCTTTCACTCACTGAGGTGTGGGAGCGTTTCAGCTTCTACGGTCTGCAGTCAATCTTGACATTTTACCTGCTCTATTCGGTCGCTGACGGAGGTCTGGCGTTGGAGCCGGCCACGGCGGTGGGTATTGTCGGCGCCTACGGAGGGTGCGTCTATCTCGCCCAACTGCCCGGCGCCTGGCTCGCTGATCGTGTCTTTTCTCCGCGGACCATGGTCGTGATCGGCGGGACGGTGATCATGCTCGGGCATATCGCGCTCGCGTTCGTTCCTGGCATCGCTGGTCTCATCGCGGGGCTGACGATGGTCTCTCTCGGCACTGGGGGGCTCAAGACCTCGATCACTGCCACGGTGGGCATTCTGTACAACAACAGGACCCAAGAGGACCGCGACGCAGGCTTCTCGTACTTCTACATGGCGCTCGCCATCGGTTCGGTTGCTGGAATGGTGTGTGTCGGATTCACCCAGAGTCGGTGGGGGTTCCACGTCGCATTTGGCCTCGCCATTCTCGGGATGGCGGCCGCGCTTGCGCAATATGTGACGACCATGCGTTCGCTTCCCGCGGAATCTGGCATTGTGAAGAATCCGATTGGACGTGCGCATCTCGGCTATTTGATTGTCGGCGTTGCGCTCACGTGCGTCATCGTCGTGATCGCTGCCGTATCCGGCTTGGTCCGCGGTAGCAATATCAACTTTGTGATCGGTGCCGTGATCGTCGTGGTGTTTATCGCTAGCATCACTCGAATCCTCCGTTCCGCAGACGCGACACCCGCAGAGAAGCGGAGGGTGCGCGGGTACGTTCCGATGTGGATCGCGGCGTCGGTGTTCTTCGGACTGAGCGGTCAGATCTTCACTACCGTTCCGCTGCTGATCACCGAACGAGTCAATCTCGATGTCGGCGGATGGCACGTGCCCGAGGCATGGTTGTCGGTGGTCGGAGCGGTTGCACTGATCGTCGCAGCGCCACTGATGGCGTCCGTGTTCAAGTCGAGTCGTCTCGGACTCGCACGAACGACAACGAAGTACGTCATCGGTATCTCCGTGACGTCCATTGCGTTCTTCATGCTGATTCTCACGGAACTGTGGCCTGGACGAACGGTATCGCCATTCTTCGTGGCGGCATGTCTGATCGTCGCCGGTGTCTCGGAGGTTCTCGTCGGCCCGATTGGATTGTCACTAGCGACACGAATCGCACCGCAGCGATTCGCATCGCAGATGGTGGCGTTGCAGATCCTCACTCTCGGTGCCGGAGCGACGATTTACGGTGCGCTCGGTGAACTGTTCACCAAAATTCCGACCGGATACTTCTTCTGCTTGGTGGGTGTGCTGGGCGTGGTCGCTGCGGCCGTACTCGCAGGATTCTCGCGCCGCATCGAGCGGCTGATCGAGATCTGATCACTGGCTATCGATGCCGGCCAAGTAGTCCCGGGCATCGCCACCGAACCGGAAGTCCTGTGCCACTACTACCAGTTCGGCGGCATTGCCGCGGCAGACCAGAGGCCTCGGCACGTTTCATAGGGCACTGTCCCTGCCGGCGATCGCACCATCAAGGGCCGTTCGGAATCGCCGTGGTGCGCGCCCGGCACGGTCCGCCGCTGGGTCAGCTGTTCAGCCACATCGGAGCACCCATGGTATCTACCACGGATTGCGGGAACCTCGATCGCTTCCACCAACTGACAAGGAAGCGAAAATAGTGATGGTCAACAACAACGTCAGCCACCTCATCGCTTGCCCGAGCCAACAACTCGGCGGGGCGCCATCGTGCTGAATCGGGTTGATGTACCGAGCGTCGGCGGTATCCGACGCGGCCAGAAGCGCCGGCGGCGGACCAGAAGCGTCATCTGTGGGACCGGGGAGGCCCGTGTGGCGGCGCGATCGCCGCTCCGCCCGTGCCGGAGTTTGACCAGGTCTGCCTCGCCCTGCCGACGGATGCCTTTCCGGTATGGGCCACCTTGTCGATTGAATCTGCCGCCATCGGAAAGACTTGTTCGGGCATTGCGTTGCATCATGACAATATGAAGCGACCACGTCCGGTCTCGGAGCGCCTCCTACCGCGATCTCGCACGGAGAATTCTTCCCCGTAGGCGCTTATGCATTGACCAGCACAGATGTGGCCACCCCAAAATGATTACGAAGACGAACAAGCCGCTTGCAGTGCCGCCTTCCATCCCGTTCGGACATTGATCGGGATACACGGAATCGACAAAATGGCGTATAGGAGCAATAAGGTGAACTCACTCGCATCCGCAGATATCGCAGCAGAGGTTGCCATCGTCGGCGCAGGAATATCGGGATCCGCCGCGGCCTACGATTTGCTGCAGTGTGGCGTCGAAGACATCGTCGTCCTCGAGGCCTCCGACCAGCCCGGTGGCCGAGTCCGAAATATGAGCCTGGCCGGCGTAACCGTAGATGCCGGAGCTCAATTCGTCGGACCAACACAGACCGCACTGCGCGGGCTTCTCACCGCGTTCGACCTCCCCCTCGTCCCGATCAACCAAGAGGGACGTATCGTCTCACCCATCTCAACAGAGCATGACAACGCACTCGAACTGTTCGCCGATGCCCTCACCAAGGTCGGATCGTCCTTGGATCTCACTGCGCCGTGGACGCATCCAGACGCAAAGCAGCTCGACTCGATGACTGTCATCGAATGGGCCCGAAGGATCGGCATCACCGACCGAAAGACGCTCGACTACATCAGTGGTCGCGTCGAGAGCGCCATCACCGGCCCAGGCGAAGACGTATCAGCACTGTGGTATGCCTACTTCATCGAGGCTGCCGGAGGATGGCACGAACAGACCGGCGGTACCCTCGAATCTCGTGTCTCCGGGGGTACACAACAAATTCCACTGTGTGTCGGGGACATGCTCGAGGACCGACTGCGCCTGAACACTCCGGTCGTTCGCATCGAACAGAACGAACAGTATGTTCGCCTAGTCACGGCCGGAGGCACAAAAATCGTTGCCCGCCAGGCGATTCTCGCCTGCTCGCCACGAGAGATTGCGCGCATGCACATTGAACCTGCGCTTCCGCCCGCGCGAAGTGCACTCAACAGTCGGTGGTGCATGGGTGCTGGGATGAAGTTCGCCATCGCCTTCGAGGACCCCTTCTGGCGTGACCTCGGCTTCAATGGGCAAATCATCTCTGACTATTGCAGCCCAGTCGGAGCAGTCCTCGATAACGCCCCCGTCGACAGCTCAGGACCGGGAATACTCGTCGGCTTCGCTAGTCCGCGGCGACTCGAGAAGTTCCTTCCGGCGACACCCGAGCAGCGCGCTCGCGTAGTCGAAGCACACATCCATCACGCATTCGGCGTATCCGCGCCCAACGCCATCGACTACACCGAACACCTTTGGCGCAACGAACCGTGGGTATCGGGATGCATGTCGCCGAACCGCCCCGGGACGATTCTCGATTCCTGGCATTGCATCCGTAGGAGCGAAGGCCGGCTGCATTTCGCTGGCACCGAAACATCCGACGTATTCAATGGCTACATGGAGGGTGCTATCCGCGCTGCGTACCGCGCCACCAGCGAGGTCACCGATGCACTCGCCGCAGAACCGGACCTGTCGACGGTTGCTCTGCACTCCTAATACTTGTCATTGTGGGTGGTTCGGGACGCTCGACACCGCCTACGCCGGACACCCGCTGATCTTCGGCCCGCTAACCGAGCCCCGGTGTTTCAACGACACCAAAGCCTTCTGCACTTCTCCTTGCCGCCGCACAACTCGAAAGTTGCCACTGTGGTTATCCAGAGTCCCTTCCCTGACGTCGAAATTCCCGATGTGTCGGTGTATGACTATCTCTTCGGACGAGTCGACACCGACGATGCGGCTAAGCCGGCCCTCGTGGATGGTGAGACGAACTCGGTAACGACCTACCGAGAACTCATCGACCAGGTTAACGCAATCGCCGGTGCCCTGGCTTTTCGCGGCCTCAGATCCGGCGACGTAGTTGGCGTGCTGTCACCGAACACTCCCGCATTTGCGTCGGCGCTTCACGGCATTCTGCGCGCGGGCGGAACGGCGACGACGATCAACGCGCTCTACACGGCCGAGGACATCGCCACGCAGTTGCATGACTCAAACACGAAATTCCTGTTCACCACCACCGCGTTGCTCCCCCAAGCCCGTCAGGCAGCCGTATCGGCGGGTATCGCCGAAACGAACCTCGTCCTGCTCGACGATACCGCCGACGGGTCGGTCCTCTCGGTGCGGACCTTCCTTACCGAACAGCGGTCGGCGCCGGAAATCAGTATCGATCCCGCCACCCACCTTGCGGTCCTGCCCTACTCCTCAGGGACAACCGGTAGCCCCAAAGGGGTCATGCTCACCCACCGCAACCTCGTCGCGAACATCAGCCAACTACAACCCCTCGCGCGCATCGAACGCGACGACTCACTCCTCGCCGTGCTGCCGTTCTTCCACATCTACGGTCTTACCGTCCTACTCAACGCTGCATTGCATGCGCGCGCCACCATCGTCACGATGCCGAGATTCGACCTCTCGAAAGCGCTCGGGACGGTAGCGACCCACAAATGCACTTACCTGTTCGTTGCGCCGCCCATCGCACTCGCGCTCGCCAAAGAGCCGGTCGTGGATGAGTACGACCTGTCGAGCGTGCACACCGTATTCTCCGGCGCCGCATCACTAAGCGAGGACCTCGCACACAAAGTTGCCGACCGCCTGAAATGTCGGGTGCGCCAGGGCTACGGGATGAGCGAGTTGAGCCCAGTCAGCCACGCTATCCCCACCCACCCCTACGCCGACGACATCGCCCTCAGTTCGGTGGGTCTTCCCCTGCCGAACACAGAGAATAAGCTTGTCGATCCGAACACCGGTGCCGAGATCGATCAACCGGACATCGGAATCAGCGCTCCCGGCGAACTATGGGTCAGGGGTCCCAATGTCATGGTCGGATATCTTGCGAATCCCGATGCCACCGCCGAGACGGTCGACGCCGAGGGATTTCTCCACACCGGTGACCTCGCGACCGTCGACGCCGACGGCGTCATCACGATCGTCGACCGCCTCAAAGAACTCATCAAGTACAAGGGCTACCAGGTCCCGCCTGCCGAGCTCGAAGCGCTCCTGTTGCGGCACTCAATGATCGCCGATGCCGCCGTCATCGGGGTCCTCGACGAGAACGGTGAAGAAATACCGAAGGCGTTCGTCGTCAGGCACCCCAACACCGAACTGACTGAAGCAGACGTGCTCAACTTCGTCGACGCACGAGTCTCCCCCCACAAGCGAGTGCGTCGAGTCGAATTCATCGACGCGGTACCCAAATCAGCGGCCGGCAAAATCCTGCGAAACCAACTCCGGTCGGCTCCCGCATCAGCGGTCCGCTGAATCACTGGCTGGCCGTACACATGGTCAATGTCGTCAGATTCCGTATCCGCCGCCCCCGTACGTCGAACCCAGGAGACTGTCAGACAGTTGGATCCGTGCACGCCATTCGGGTACGTGGCTGGCCACCAGCGCGCTCGGCAGGTCGGAGTCTCCTTCAGGAGATGCCGTGACCAATGACCATCGAGCCATGCTTGAATTCGCCCGGATCTGGGCACCCTACGGCGGGGCCCATCCGGGCGACATTTTCGTCGGGTTCGGCATGAGCCCAGCGAAGTTCTACCACATCATTAGACGACTCCTCCAGACGGTGCACGTCCGATGGCAGGTGCCGGCGGACGAGCGGAGCCTTCTTGAGGAGATCGCCAGCCGAAACATCATCGATCACCATCCGAACAGACGTTTGTGAGTGCGTGCCTACGGAAGAGCATGCGGTGTCGAGCCTCGTGTCTCGTCGCGCCCTGGTTGTCTCGACAAACGACGGTGCATCCATCGTTGAAAATCTCGATCCGTTTCATCACGGCGGTTCTGGGTTTCGTTCTCGCCCACGCTTGCCGAACTGGCCAAAGCGTGACTACGACGATTGTCGCTCTTCTACAACCCAGGCAGCGACCTGTGCCCGCGAGGTAAATCCAAGTTTGGTGAGGATATGTTCGACATGTCCTTGCGCGGTGCGTTGGGCGATAACCAGCCGGGCGGCAATCGCCTTGTTGGTGAGGCCATCCGCGATCAGTTCCGCAACCTGCCGTTCTCGTTTCGTCAACGAGGCGGAACCTGAAGACGTCCGCTTCGGAGATTGATCGCCGAGTGCATAGGAGACAGCGGCATCGAGGTCCAGACTCCGACCGTGCCGCCAACCTTCTTCGAAAGCTTGGGCAGTGAGCATCTGGCGGGCGGACCGTTCGCATTTTTCGTGGTACTCAGGAAGGCTCGGAACGAACACCGACGGACTGCCGACCGCGCGGCCGAGCGCATCCGCGGCTCCCATCAGTGTACTGGCCCGCCGTGGATCATGGATCGCGGCCATCCATGCGAAGACTTCGATGCAATTCGCGCAACCGACCGGGTCGTCGACGAGCCGAGCAAGCCTCAATCCATCTTGGAGTAGGACGAACGCGTAGCTCTGAGCGCCCAGCTGCCACTGTGTAACGGCCATAGCCCACAGTGTGTAGGACCGATAGACGGATTCACCATGATCTTTTGTTATCGCGAGAACTTCCTCGTAACACTCCATCGCCCGGGTGGGTTCTGCGTCGAGCAGCTGATACGCCAACCCCAGAAACGCCAAGGACCCGATCCGCAGAGCGAGGTAGTTCTCTGCTTGTCCGAACACCGGCCGTGCCCGTTCCAGACCTGAAACCGCTCGTGTGAGATCGCCGTTGAACAACCCGACGACGCCGTCGGTATGGTCAACGATCGCATGCGCCAACGGATCAGTGATCTGCTCGGCGAGGATGCGTGCTTGCTCGAAAAGAACGGTAGCTCTCGCGTGATCCCCCTGTTGCGCGGTCATGATGCAGTCGGCGTAAAGCGCTCTGATAGTGGCGGTTGTCGGGTGCTCACCGCGCCGGGACAGGAACTCGTCAAGCCAGCGTCTGGCCTCACCGAGCTGACCGTGGGACCCCCAGAGCTGTAACAACGGGGTCGCGATCTGCAAACCGGATTCGGCATCGTTCTCAGAGAGGCAGAAGTCCATAGCGTCCCTGAGGTTTGGTTGGTCACTGCTCAGTCGCGCAATCCACTCGAGCTGACGAGGGCTGATGAACTCGTCCTCGGCGGTGCGGGTCAGTTGGCGGTACCAATCTCGGTGCCTCCGCCGCAACTCCTGGTAGTCGCCCTTCTCCCGCGCCTTTTCTCGTCCGTACGCGCGCAGAGTCTCTAGAAGTCTGAAACGTACTGTAAACCCGTGCTCTTCGCGAATCAGAATCGATTTGTCGACGAGGGAGGCCACTGAATCCAGCAGTTCGTTCGGCTGTGCATTCTGCCCGCACACGTGTTCTGCGGCATCCAGTTCAAAGCTTCCGGTGAACACCGACAGCCATTCCCATACCCGTTGCTCACGAGGGGTGCAGAGGCCGTAGCTCCAGTCGATGCACAATCGGAGCGTCTGCTGGCGAGAAGGCGCACCTCGGGTCCCACGGGTCAACAGCGCATAGCGGTCGGAGAGGCGCTGCAAGATCTGTTCCGGCGACATCGCGGGCAGCCGCGCCGCCGCCAATTCAATTGGCAATGGCAACCCGTCAAGCCGGTGACAGATCCGAGCCACCGCAGATTTGTTGGCATCGGTCAACTCGAACGTCGATACCGCGGCGGTAGCCCGCTGAGAGAACAGCGACACGGCATCGTAACGGGGCAAGCCGTCCAGCGATGGTTCCCGGTCGGGATCGGGGACGGTGAGTGGGGGAACACGCAACGTCACCTCGCCACTTACAGCAAGTGACTCGCGGCTTGTCGCGAGGATGCGCAGACCCGGGACCAGGCGCAACAGCGCTGTGGCAAGGTCCGCCACGGCGTCAACCACTTGCTCGCAATTGTCCAGTATCAGCAACAGTTGTCGCGAAGACAGGAAGTCCACCAGAATCTCGCGTAGCGACCGGTCAGTTTGGTCTCGCAAACCGAGTGTGGACACAACCACGTCGATCAATCGAGACGAGGTAACAACCTCATCGAGCTCGATGAGCCATACGCCGTCGGCGAAGTCTCGTTGGATACTGGGTAAGTCCCGCGGAGTGGTGGGAATTCGGTGAGGCAGCGTAGCCGCAGCTCGGGCGTGTCGTGGCCGAGTTATGGGTGGGCCATCGCGTAGTGATGAACGAGTTACCTACCACAGTGACTCGACCAAAGGACCACGCGATGACCCACGACCATTCTGCCCTGATCACCCAGCTCGATGCACTCAAGGGTGCCGATCCCGCGAGCGTGTTCGCCGAACTGATCCGCACCGGCCTGCAGGCGCTGATCGACGCCGAAGCCACCCAGGTACTCGGCGCCGGCCGCTACGAACGCACCGCCGAGCGCACCAACTACCGCAACGGCACCCGGCCCAAGACCGTCGCGACCACCAGCGGGGACGTCGAAGTCCAGATCCCCAAGCTGCGATCAGGGTCATTCTTCCCCAGCCTGCTCGAACGCCGGCGGCGCATCGATCAGGCCCTGTACGCGGTGATCATGGAGGCCTACGTCCACGGTGTCTCCACCCGCAACGTCGACGACCTCGTCGCTGCACTCGGCGTCGAGTCGGGGCTCTCGAAATCGCAGGTGTCACGAATCTGTGCCGGGTTGGACACCGAAATCGCCCGGTTCCGGGAGCGCACGCTGACCCACACGAGCTTTCCGTACATCTTCCTCGACGCGACGTACTGCAAGGTCCGGATCGGCGCGCACGTGGTCTCTCATGCCCTCGTGGTGGCCACCGGGGTCTCGATCGACGGCACCCGGGAAGTGCTCGGCACCGCGGTCGGAGACAGCGAATCGTTCGACTTCTGGCGCGAGTTCCTTGTCGGCCTGCGGGCACGGGGATTGTCGGGGGTGCATTTGGTGATCTCCGATGCGCATGCAGGTTTGAAAGCTGCTGTAGCCCAGCAGTTCACCGGCGCTTCCTGGCAGCGGTGCCGGGTTCATTTCATGCGCAACGTGGGATCGGTGGTCTCGTCGAAGCATGTGCCGCCGGTGATGGCGGCGATCAAGACGATCTTCGCGCACACCGAACCCGATGCTGTTGCCAAGCAATGGGACCAGGTTGCGGACACGTTGGCTGAGTCGTTTCCGAAGGTGGCGTCGATGATGCGCGAAGCGAAGGAGGATGTACTGGCGTTTCGAGGGTTTCCGAGGGCGCATTGGCAGAAGGTCTGGTCGAACAACCCGATCGAACGGCTCAACAAGGAAATCAAACGACGAGCCGATGTCGTCGAAATTTTCCCGAACCCGGCCGCATTCTTACGTCTGGCGACGGCGGTGGTGATCGAAGCGCACGACGAGTGGCAAGTCACCCGCCGGTACGTCTCCGACGTCAGCATGGACGAACTCAAAGTGGTCATCGCTGCCAAACAACGCGCCGCAACCGCCGAGACACCGGCACAATCGTTGACACCAGAACTCGAACCCGCATAACCTACAACACGACTCGTTGATCACGAACCAGATGGTTCACCGATCCGAACTACACCATTCCGTGGGACGCTATCTTGGATACTCGCCGCAATCCGCAGTGCAAGACGTGTTTTCCCGACTCCTCCGATTCCGACGAGGGTCAGCAGATGTGAAGATGCGAGTAGTTTCTTCGCTTCGGTGATTTCGTGTCTGCGACCAACGAAGCTGGACAGTTCCTGGGGTAGGTTCCCCTTCACTCGACGGGGTGGGCTCGCGGGTACCTCCATATTCGACAGTGTCTGTGAGTCACTCGTGGGTGTGTTGTGCGATGGATGGGCCGCCATGTCGTCGACGACGACACCCCGCCGACGTAGTATGCCGCGGAGAACCTCACCGAATGCGAAGGCAGTGGGTGGCCTTTCCTCAGGGCGACCTGACATTGCCTGCTCGATCACTTCAGCCAGATCGTCTGCGATACCGTGATCTCGAAGATCCGGTGCTGGCTCGTTGGTGATACGGATGAATTGGGCGACCAACTGTTCGCCACTACGACGTTCAAACGCCGCGTGGCCGGTAACTGCGCAGAACAGGGTGGCTGCGAGTCCGTAGATGTCAGAGGCAGGGCTTGGCGTAGCGCCGCCGAGAACCTCGGGCGCCGTGAACGCAGGTGAACCCGTGACGATGCCCGTCGCGGTCTCGAATCCGCCCCTGATACGCGCGATCCCGAAATCTGTGAGCGCCGGCTCACCGTAGTCGCTCAAGAGGACGTTCGCGGGCTTGACATCGCGGTGGACAATGCCCAGGTGGTGGGCGGCCTCCAATGCGCCAGCCAGCTTCACCCCGAGCCGAAGCGCTTCGCTTATGCCGAGAGGACCATGCCTTCGAATAGCTTCGTCCATGGAGCCCTGCGGATAGTACGGCATCACGATGTAGGATGCGCCGCTGTCGGTGACGCCGACCTGGAGCACGTTGACGATGTTCGGGTGTCCGGTAAGGCGGCCCATCGCACGCTGTTCGCGGACGAATCGCTCCCGCTTCTCCTGCGCAGTATCACTGGTGAGCACCTTCACTGCGACAGTCCTGTCGAGAGAGGTTTGCGTGCACCGGTACACGACACCGAAGCCGCCGCGCCCGATCTCCCGGGCCTCGTCGAACCCGGCAGCTCTCAGCTCCGAGGTGACGGACGGGCTGACCTCACGATGGGTCTCAAACGGATCGGCATCGGCCATCGTCAGGCCATTCGGTCTGCGAGGAATTCGACGAAGTCAGCATATTTACCTCTCGGCGACGTGTTCCCAGGATATCGCTGTCGTTTTTCAGGCGGTACTGGCAGTGCGCTGTCTTTCGGTGCACGGTGTGTTCGTCTTCCCGTTGCCCCGATGCAAGGTGAAGCACCCTCCGCCCCTGGTTATGCAGCGTGCCGCGGGCGGCACTGTCACGTTGGCGAGTTTGGCGAACTGGGAGGATCAGTGGCGTGACCACAGCAATGCCGTCGTACAAGGGCCACCGCTACCCGGTGGAGATCATCAACCACTGCGTGTGGTTGTACTTCCGGTTCCCGCTGAGCTTCCGTGAAGTCGAGGAGATGATGCTCGAACGCGGTGTTCTGGTCAGCTACGAGACGCTCCGGCGGTGGTGTGCCAAGTTCGGGCAGGCCTACGCCAACCAGCTGCGCCGACGGCGGACGCGGCCCGGTGACAAGTAGCACCTCGACGAGGTCTTCATCCGCATAAACGGCACCCAGCACTACCTGTGGCGCGCGGTCGACCAGCACGGCAACGTGCTCGATGTGCTGCTCCAGTCGCACCGAAACGGCAACGCCGCCAAACGATTCTTCCGTAAGCTTCTCGTGGGCTTGCAATATGTGCCGCGGGTGATCGTTACGGTCAAGCTGACCAGCTACAGCGTGGCCCTCCGCGAGTCGCTGGCCTCGGTTGAGCATCGCCGATCCAAGTACTTGAAAAACCGGGCCGAGAATTCCCATCAGCCGACCCGACAGCGGGAGCGGGCGATGAAACAGTTCACCTCAACCGGGCACGCGCAACGCTTCCTCTCGGCTTTCTCGGGCATTTCACCGCATTTCCGGCCCCGCCGGCACCGACTGACCGCGCCCGAGTGGCGCACCGAGATGGCCGACCGATTCGCGGTCTGGCGGGAAGTCACCGCGACCGGGGTTTCCTCCTGAAACGTGAACAACCCCAACGGTGTTATATCGCCACGCGCTCCAAACCAATGGCGGCGCTATTCCTTTCAACTAACGTGACAGTGCCCTTCCGTGGGCGGCGGGTTTCGTTGTTCGCCGGCGCCCGCGCGCACCGCCCGCGTTCACAGACGGCGCTCGCTCCGCTGGTGCGGTGACAACTGGCCTGGCGACGAATTCTGTGACGAACGGCCGTCCCCGGAGTGTCGATGATGATCACACCTGACGCCGGGCAACCGCACCGAACGGCGGGGTGGCGGAGGGGGTGGGCATGTTCGTCCTGGTTCGTCACGTGCACGCGGGGGAGAAGAGGGGCTGGCACGGTCCCGATGCGGACCGTCCGCTGAGCATCCTCGGGTACTGGCAGGCCCGCGGCCTGGTCGCCGCGCTGGACGGCATCGTCGTCAACATAGATTGGCACGATAGTTACATAAGGTGCCCTGAATATTCGGTGAAGTGTGTATTATTGTGTCATGCGATCGGATAGTCGTGCTGCTCAGGTGGTGGCGCTGGCTGCTGAGCAGGGGGGTGTGGTGACCAGCCGGCAGGCGCGTGCGGTGACGTCGGTGTCGGTGCAGCAGCTCAAGCGGATGGTCGATTCAGGGGTGCTCGAGCGGCTGCATCATGGGCTGTACCGGCTGGGACGGATGCCGGAGGATGTGCATCTGGAGGAGCGGGTGGCGTGGCTGGCGCTGGACCCGGATGTGGTGGTGTGGGAGCGGCTGGATCAGCCGGTCCCGACCGGGGTGCTCTCGCATCGCACCGCCGCCGCCCTGCTGGGGCTGGGGGATCTGGACGCCGATGTGGTGGAGCTGACCGCGACCCGGCGGATCCGGCTGTCGCTGCCCGGGGTGATCGTGCACCGGGGTGTGCTGTCGCGGGAGGATTGGCAGCTCGTCGACGGGCTGCCGGTGACGACCCCGGTCCGCGCCATCGGTGATCTGGCCGCCGCCGGTACCGATGCCGGGCATCTGGCGTCGGTGGTCCGCGACGCCCTCACCCGAGGCATGGTCACGGTGGCGGAGGTGGTGGCGGTGCTGGCCCCGCATGCCTTCGACTACGGTCACCGGGCGCTGGATGGGCAGGGTTTCCTGGAGGTGCTGATCGCGCAGGCGGGGGTGCCGGCCACCATGCTGGCGGTCGCGGACCTGGTCCGCACGAACACTGCCGCCGCCGCTTCCACCCTCGCTTCGGTGGCCGCGTCGGAGGCCGGGCAGCTGGACGTCGCCGCCCTGATGAAGGCGATGACCGAGTCACCGCAGGCGCGGGACGCGCTGCTGCGGTCGCTCTCCGTTGCGATCGGGCAATCCGCCGCCGGCCATATCAGCTCCGGCGCCGGGGCGGCCGCTCCCGCCCGCCGGGTCGCGGAGGACACCAGCACGACCGGATCCGATCGGACGGCACGGCCGGGCCGCTCGGCTCGGCCGGCGAAGACGGCCGACCGGTGAGCCCGCTGCCGCGGTCCCCGCAGGCAGTGCGGGCGAGCATCACCGACCGCCTCAACCGGTACGCCCACGATCACGGCCAGAACATCGCCCTGGTGCGCCGCCGATTCGTCATCGCCCGCTTCCTCACCCGCGTCTTCGATGCCGACCCGGACGGGTGGATCCTCAAGGGCGGCATCGGAATGATGGTGCGCCTGCCGCAGGCCCGCTACAGCAAGGACATCGACCTCCTCGCCGCCACCGACCTCGCGGACTCGGTCGACGAGCTGCGCCGAGCGGTCCGCGACCACCACCTCGACCACTTCCGCTTCGAGGTCGGCCCGGCCACCGAGCTCAGCCACGACAAGGGGGTCACGGTCACCGTCACCGCCTCCCTCGGCGGCAAAAAGTACGACAGCTTCTCCCTCGATGTGGTCGGCAGCCGCCGCACCCTCGTCGGAGAGATCGAACGCCGCCCGATCCCGCGGCTGGTCGACACCGACGACTTCCCACCCGAGACCAGCGTCCCGCTGTATCCGCTGGCGGATCAGATCGCGGACAAGATCTGCGCACTCTACGAGGTGCACGGTGCGGCCGGGGCGGCGTCGGGACGGTTCCGTGATCTGGTGGATCTGCTGCTGATCAGCATGTTCCTGCCCATCGATCTCACCTCCACCGTCGACGCGGTCGAGCGGGAGCGGCGGGTGCGCGGCCTGCCCTCGCTGCCGGTCACGTTGGTGAGCCCGGGCCCGGCGTGGGCGACGCAGTGGGCCAAGACCGCCCGCAACTCTCCGTTGACCGCAGACCTGTACGACCTGGACGTGGCGCTGGCCGCGGCGGGCCGCTGCTACGACCGCATCCTGGGTGCGCTTCCCACTGCCCGGGAGCCGGCGGTGTGGAGTCATGAACGCAGCGCCTGGGAGACACCAGAGCACGAGGTCGTCAGAGTCGCAGGTTCTGTATGAAGCCAGAGCCCGGATAACCGTGAATGCCGAGAGTTCACCTAGGCAAGGGCCATTCATGCGAACGGTGAATGCGTAGAGGGACGACGTTGCACTGATTGACGAGGGCAAATCCGACTCGATGATTGTGTCGGATTGGGTTGCTCCGTCGCTGATAGGGGCTGCCGTATGACCCACCGGTACGAGAACATCCGGGAACCGGTGACTACACCACCAGAGTCACGGGCGGGCGAGTTGTTTGTAGGCGGAATGTACTCGCTTGACGCACATGAAAATTGTCAGCACTAGGTGCAGTCCGAGTCCCGTGAGAATGGCCGACAGCCATACCGGCGCACCTGCGTCTTTGTCACCGACGTTGATGGCAACAACACCGACGGTTGTCGTGACGACGCCCACGACGACTGCATAGTTGACGTTGGCGAAGAGTTGGTCGACCAATCGCATCAGGAAGCCGGTTCGGTTAACGCCGTCGGACTTGAGCTGAAGCCGGAGCTGGAAGACGAAGATCACTAGTCCAAAGAGGAGGGCGGTGAAGACGGAGAGTCCGCCGAGCACTCCTGACACATCTTTCAATCGAACGTCGAACCACGCGATCAGTGCGGCCGCGAACGCGGGTCCACCGATGAAGATCAGGTAGTCGGGCAGGTGCATGCCCCCACTGCTGTCGTCCCGGAAGGTGTCGAAGTGATCCCGTATTGTTGGCGCAACACTAAGTTTGCTGCCCACTGGCATTCACCAACCTCGTGTCGAGTTGCGCCTGAGTCCACGTTCCGATTGCATCTGCTGGGGACCAGTCTATGCCGAGCCGGTCGAACAAGTCTTCGGCTTGCTCGAGGGCGAAGGTGCGGATCCGATGATCGGTCCAGACGTCCTCTCCGTGGTCGCTCAGCGGGTAGCTGATCGAGGGACGCTTCTCTCTGCCCAGTACGAAGGTCTTTCTCTGGTTGTTTCCCTCGAGGGTGACCTCCGTCTCGTCGGGTTCCTCGTCATGGGAGAACTGCAGTAACTGACCGGCGTGGAGGTCGCCGTTGACCAGTTGGTCGTACACCCAGCGCGGAAGCGACTTTGCGCCGCGGGGAGGCAGAAGGGTGTGCGCGAGCTCGCCGAGCGGTTGAGTCTGCAGCGTGACATCGCTACGGTCCGACAAATCCTTCGATCGCCGATGAGTGTAGGCGCTCACCCTGACCAACTTTGCGTACTTGAGCCACGCTTCGCTCTCGACGAGTGACTCAGTTTCGAGGATCAGGTCGGGGTACGCAGTCTTGAACTTGGCTGCGAACAGCTCGAGGATGCGCAGCACGCCCGACTGGTTCGCGGAGCGCTCGGTGAACAGGAGCGCGCTTGTGCCGGGACTCGGCAGCAGAAACACTCCGTGCGTGACCACGGACGTCGCGTCGTCCTTGCTGAATCGACCTGATTCGACCATCGTGTGCACGTTTGTGATCGCCCCGGTTTCCCCGTAGCGCCCCACGTCGACCGCCATGGTGATGGTCCGCCCTTTCGGGCTGACAGCATGCACATTTGCGAAGCTCTCGGTTGTTGCTTTGAGCAACTTGTCCGGGGAGACATCGGCGGCGAAGCCATGAAACAGGTGCAGTAGATCCGAGCCATCGGGAAGGGTCGTCAGATCCTTCAATTCCTTCCGGTTGCCTCGTGGATGGACCCACAGGCGGGTGACTGTCATGGTTCGCCTTGGCATGGGCTGTCCTTACTTCTCGTTCCGATACTGGCACCTGCGTGTTGGCGGCGTTGAGCGCTCACATCTGTGAGTTCGAATCTTCCGGCTTACGGGCATTGCTCCCACGTACCCCGGCCGTGTTACACCTTGACGGCGCAGGACATGCCGGTTGCCCCAGCAAGATCGCGCCGACTATGGCCGTGGTGGCCATCAGATTTCGCTTCGCGGGCCAGGGGGTCGCGCGTCCGGGGAGTGGCGGTTATCGATAGTGCGATTCGCCGAGGCTCATTGCTAGCCGTCCCACCGACTACGAACCCGCTGACATTTCCGGGTCACGAGCCGGCCGGGGAGGTGGTGATGTCATACGAGTATCAAACCAGACCAGGGCGAACGACTTGCGGGCCTACCCATTACAGCTTCCACTCCCAGCCTCCATCGGACATGTGAGGAACGAACATGACCGATGTTGTGTCCCGTGGAATGTCGAGCACGATGAATCCCTCGTACTTCGACGCCGGCGCCAGTCGGTCAGGGAACGTGCCGTCAGACTGATCGCAACCGTAGGTCGGTGTCGTCGCAATGCGCGACACCGTGACACCTGCCGCCGTCACGGCAGAGAAGGAGTTCGGATTCCACATGCCCGAATAGGGGTCCATCTGCGCGTCCGTTCGCGTCTCCACAGCGACGGGAAGCGCGATGAGGCGGCCGTTCTCGATCGGATACTGCCCCGAGCATCCAGTTGCTTCGATCGGAGCACTCACCACGAACTCGACATCGCACGGATTGTCGCTCGGCTTACAACCCAGTCCAGACCGCTGCCCGAACTGCTTGTCGATCGCTCCACGAACATTCTGCGGAGGTGCGACACTGCTCGTCGCGGTGTGCGGTGTTGGCGCCGGAGTATTCGCAGATGCTACGTCAACAGAGTTGGTGCTCTTCTGGCTTCCCACCGCATAGCCGACACCGAAACCGCTGGCGAGGAGTACGGCGGCGATACCCACCACCCCTGCCGCGACTGCTCTGATGTTCATGCGCGGATTAGAGCAGGAAAATTCGACGTTCGGTATAGGCCGATCAGCTGAAACCGCATGTAACACCAATTCCCTGATCTGTCGGTCTACCTTTGACGAGGTACGGGACTCGTCAGAACGACGCGCTCCGTTGGACGACGATGCGGAGCACTTCCGCAGCAATACGGGCAGCCATCGATGTCCGGTTCAACGCCGACCTCGATCAAGCCACCTGCCCGCAAAGCGGTTGCTGGGCCGGAAGGCGAGCCCAATAACCAGGACTGATCGCCGAGCTGAGTACTGGTGCCCCGGGCACAGTCCGGGGCACCACTACTCAATCTGTGCTGGGAGTCGACGCGGACAGTTCGTCGGCAGGCGGATGCTGTTTGCCGTCGTCGGCGGCCTGCGTTCGTCGCGGGGTTCGGATCCCCTTTGCTTTGGTGGTGTCTACTCCCTCTAGGTCGAGCGCATCGATATCCACCAAGGTGAAGTCCGCGTCGTCAAGGGTGGCGCCGGTGAAGAGTGTTGTTCCATCGACTTTTGCGCCTCGCAGACTCGCATTGGTGAGGTCCGCGCCGCCGAACTCTGCACCCTGAATCTTTGCCCCCGTGAGCGACGCACCCCGCATATCAGCGGTATAGAACTGTGCCCGCTTGAGGTTCGATCCAGACATTCTCGTTGAACGAAGGTTCGCGGCATCAAGCCGAGCGTCGGATAGGGTCGCTCCAAGAAGATTCGCAAAGCTGAGATCTGCATTCGCAAGATGGGTCCCGGTCAGATCTGCGTTGGGTAGACGCGTACTAACCAAATCCGCGCTGTCCATCGGCAGATGCGCGAGTTTTGCGAAACTGAGGTCCATCTTGCGGAGCGAGATGCCCCGGAGATCGATAGCGACCTTTTCCTTCGCGGCCTGTCCATCGTCGTCCGGAAGTGCGAGGGGAGCTTCGGCCGAAGCGACTCGACTCAACCATTCCAGTGCAGCCTTCCGAACGTCACGATCCGTCTCAAGGAAACTGGCGTCAGCCTCCCAGTCGACGACTTCGCCTGTTGCAGAGTCAGTCTCAACGTTGATGCGGGGGACGCTTCGCAAGTACGAGCACAAGAGGTCGATGCAAACCTGTCGTTGCGTGTGATCACCCCGCGAGTGCCAATCATCCCCAAGGGCTGCAATTGCGTGAACACCGCCGAGCCTGATTGTTGGTCGGTTCTGATCTGCTAGCTGTTCGACAGCTTTCGTGTACCGATCGTGCAGCGCGGCGATGCGATCGGCGTCCTGCTTGGCGCGTTCAAGTTCAAAGTTTTCTTCGGTCGTCTGAACCTGAAACCAGTGAGCCTCCTCGGTGGATCTTTGTCGCCGATAGCCCAGGATTATCACGGTTACCGCGCCGACAGAGGCGACAGCGATTGCAGAAGACCGTGCAATCGGAAGGGCTTCGCCGTTCTCCAGCGCCGACGCGACGGGTACTCCGTCTGGAGTCATCATCTCGGCCTGGGCATACGAGGCCCCGAACCAGAGCGCAATCGAGGCAATCGCGCCCACGATGAGGCTGGAGACCAGCCCTGGACCGGTTTCTTGAACCTTTGCTGGCTGATTCCTCGACGTGGTGCTTGGACCACTGTTGTCGTTTACCGGTTTCGACTTCTTCACCTGTCTCCTCATTTTTCCTATGTGGTAGAGAGAAATCTACAGGGCGAATCAGTCGCTGCGCCTTCCCTACCTCAAGTTGCCGAATCGTTGCCAGTGGTACCGCAAACACATCGAGCAGCGGCCTGATCGACTTCGACGATTGGCGCCACGACGCGAACGTTGCAGCACTGGAGGGCTGCATGGGGCGGGTTACTTCCGCGTTCGGTGTGGAATTGATCGAACTGGGGTTGCACGGTTTCCTCCGCCGAGATGTGCAAGGGCATCTTCGAGGATCCGGCGATCTCCGACGTTCCTGACTCGATTGCTTGACCTGAAACGGGGTGAACGACGCTACGTCACGCGCAACCTCACCCACTCGACTCCCTTGGCGTACCCATTCCGTTCACGAAGCCGGAGGATAGCGTCCCACGGAATGGTGTAGTTCGGATCGGTGAACCATCTGGTTCGTGATCAACGAGTCGTGTTGTAGGTTATGCGGGTTCGAGTTCTGGTGTCAACGATTGTGCCGGTGTCTCGGCGGTTGCGGCGCGTTGTTTGGCAGCGATGACCACTTTGAGTTCGTCCATGCTGACGTCGGAGACGTACCGGCGGGTGACTTGCCACTCGTCGTGCGCTTCGATCACCACCGCCGTCGCCAGACGTAAGAATGCGGCCGGGTTCGGGAAAATTTCGACGACATCGGCTCGTCGTTTGATTTCCTTGTTGAGCCGTTCGATCGGGTTGTTCGACCAGACCTTCTGCCAATGCGCCCTCGGAAACCCTCGAAACGCCAGTACATCCTCCTTCGCTTCGCGCATCATCGACGCCACCTTCGGAAACGACTCAGCCAACGTGTCCGCAACCTGGTCCCATTGCTTGGCAACAGCATCGGGTTCGGTGTGCGCGAAGATCGTCTTGATCGCCGCCATCACCGGCGGCACATGCTTCGACGAGACCACCGATCCCACGTTGCGCATGAAATGAACCCGGCACCGCTGCCAGGAAGCGCCGGTGAACTGCTGGGCTACAGCAGCTTTCAAACCTGCATGCGCATCGGAGATCACCAAATGCACCCCCGACAATCCCCGTGCCCGCAGGCCGACAAGGAACTCGCGCCAGAAGTCGAACGATTCGCTGTCTCCGACCGCGGTGCCGAGCACTTCCCGGGTGCCGTCGATCGAGACCCCGGTGGCCACCACGAGGGCATGAGAGACCACGTGCGCGCCGATCCGGACCTTGCAGTACGTCGCGTCGAGGAAGATGTACGGAAAGCTCGTGTGGGTCAGCGTGCGCTCCCGGAACCGGGCGATTTCGGTGTCCAACCCGGCACAGATTCGTGACACCTGCGATTTCGAGAGCCCCGACTCGACGCCGAGTGCAGCGACGAGGTCGTCGACGTTGCGGGTGGAGACACCGTGGACGTAGGCCTCCATGATCACCGCGTACAGGGCCTGATCGATGCGCCGCCGGCGTTCGAGCAGGCTGGGGAAGAATGACCCTGATCGCAGCTTGGGGATCTGGACTTCGACGTCCCCGCTGGTGGTCGCGACGGTCTTGGGCCGGGTGCCGTTGCGGTAGTTGGTGCGCTCGGCGGTGCGTTCGTAGCGGCCGGCGCCGAGTACCTGGGTGGCTTCGGCGTCGATCAGCGCCTGCAGGCCGGTGCGGATCAGTTCGGCGAACACGCTCGCGGGATCGGCACCCTTGAGTGCATCGAGCTGGGTGATCAGGGCAGAATGGTCGTGGGTCATCGCGTGGTCCTTTGGTCGAGTCACTGTGGTAGGTAACTCGTTCATCACTACGCGATGGCCCACCCATAACTCGGCCACGACACGCCCGAGCTGCGGCTACGCTGCCTCACCGAATTCCCACCACTCCGCGGGACTTACCCAGCCGGAGCGCCGCGCTAACGATCCGCGAGAGCGCAGAACCTGCTCAGATGAGGGCATTGATGTGATGGTCCGTGTGGGTGGCCGGGCGTTACGATGATCCGAGTATCGCTGAGCCTGTGTTCGGTGCTGTTGTGTAGGACAGCTTGATCACTTTGCCGTCGTTCTGGCTGGTGACGTATACGCTTCCGGCGTCGTCGACGGCAACGGCGGTCGGTGAATTTAGGCCGGTGAATGGCAGTGTCGTGATGGAGTTGTCGGTGGCACCGAGTTTGAGGATCCGATTGTTGACACTGTCGGCGACGTAGACGTTGTTTTGGGAGTCGACAGCGACACCGGCCGGGTAGTGCAGGTCGGTGAAGGGCAGTGTGGTTTCGGACCCATCCGGAGCGACTCGAACGACTCTGTTGTGTGTGTTATCGGCGATCAGGATGTCGCCGTTGGGTGCCACGGCGACGCCGCGGGGATCCCGTAGTCCATCGATGGGAAGGGTGGTTGCGGCCGTATCATTGGCTCCGAGCTTCTCGACTTTGTTCCCGAAGATGTCCGTGACATAGATGGTCCCGGCGTCGTCCACTGCGACGCCTCCTGGGCGAACCAGATTGTCGAATGGCAAACGGTGGACACTGTTGTCGGCGATAACCAGTCGAAGGACCTGTCGATTGACGCTGTCGGCAACGATGACGTCTCCGTTGGTGGCGACTGCGACGCCGTCCGGTTTGAGCAGGCCTGGAATGGGGAGGGGTGAGGAAATGATTCCGTTCTTCGCGATCTTGAGAACTTGGTTGCCGTAGTAGTCAGCCGCATAGACGTGTGTCGAGTTGACGGCGACACCCAAGGTGGTGGCGCCGTCGGCGCGGTGAAGGGTCGTTTGTGTTGGTGCCGGGTCGGCGGATGCTCTCTGCGGATCGGCGATCGCAACGCTGAGAACGACGAGGGCGATCACCCCGAGAGCAATGTTGTGCCACCGTGTGGAGTATGGTCGCCTGTCAGGTCCGGCAGCGCGCAAGTGATGATTCATGTTGTGCCCCTTCTTCAGTTAGCGGAGTGATGGTTCGTGTTCGATTGGCTGAGCGCTCGCTACCGATGTTGATGCCATCGAGACAGTGCATGCGACATGACCCTGCACTCTCCTTGTCGCTCCGAGCTCCGACACGGCCGCCGACCACGTAATCGTTCGGGACGGCCTTCGATCGATCTTCTTCAATTCCGGGATGGGATTATGTCTTGCTTTCTTGAAGAGCAGCTTTCGCTTGGGTGCAGACTTTGATCATTTCGTCGAGCGCTTGGATCGTAGCGTCGGTTGGTGAGTCTTCCTCTTCGAGAGCTTCTTCGAGGGCTTCTTCGGTGAGTTCGGCCGGTGAGTTCCTCCGTTGCATCCGGCGCAAAATCGAAAGATAGCCGGGTTCTTCGTCATTCAGGTGTGCGGCTGCGTCGATCCATCTTCTTTCTCGCTGTTCTGCGATGGCGGCTGCTTCGACGATGAAGGTTCGGACAACATCGCGTGCCGTCGTCTCGAGTTCGCAGGCGGACCGAAGTAGGTTGTTGGACAATAGATCGTCGTGACCGGGTTGGTTGTCGTCGCGGAAGTGGCTGTAGAAGCTCCACTCGGGATTATCGGGGGAGAGGCGTTCGAGTGTTCGGTACAGCGGCTCGAACGAGGCCATCGGCGGCCGGCGTGACGGGAAGTGGGTGCGGTGTGCCCACAGTCGTTCGATCTCTTGGGCGCATTTCTGTTGGAGTTGGGGGCGGTCAGCGGGTTCGGCTGTTTCGACCTGGGTGATGAGCTCGGCGATGTAGTGGGCCATCCATCTGCCGAGGCGATCGTGTGAGTCGAGCTCAGCGGCGAGTTCTTGCCCGAGCGAGATGGTGCGCTCAGTGCTCGAACCAGTCTCCGTGGTTGTCGAGGATGAATACTTTGAAGGAACGATCGAATGGGGTGTCGTCTTCGTCATCGGTATGGACCCTTTTTCCGGAGGAATCGTGGCGGGAGCGGTCGATGGTCACTTTGACAATGAGGTTCATCCCGGTCTCATTCAACACCGTCGACAGAACTTGCCTGTCACAGGCAAGTCGGCTGCCGCCAGATCCGGTCACCCGACCGTGCCCGTGGTCGATCTCGTCGTTCCAGACAGTGCTGACGAACGCCGGAGTGGCTGACGTGGGGGTGTTCCAGATTCTCTCGTCGGCGTCGCTGCTCAGCTCGAGCAAATCCCGGATGTGGTCGGCTGGACGTGGGACGGGAAAGGCGATTCTGCCGTTGAGCGGATCGGGTGCGTCGAGTTTGAGATCTCGGGTGTTGTCCCTGATCCATCCCTGGAGTTGGTATCCATCAGTGGACAGTTCGTCTACGTAGGAATTGCCGGTGGAGGGGAGTCCGTGGTCGTACGAACTGTTGGCGGTCTGCATGGCCGCCAGGAGGGACATGCTTCGCTCACGGTTGACGAGCGCACTTCGGATGCTCGTGGTCTCACCTGCATTTGTCACCGTTTGGGTGGCGTCTTGCCACACCGTGATGAGTTCGCTTGGGCCGGGGGTGAGCAGTTCGACGAACGATCCGGAGTGAACTCGCCACTCCCAATCGTCCTCCGCTGTTGCGAGTTCTGTGACGGAGTGCTGATCGGGTGGGGTGGCGTCACGGCGATCGGCCAGCCACCGACCATCGCGGCGCGTGGGCAGCTGGTCGGTCAACCAGTCGGTGAACTCGTCCACTTCCTGGTAGGAATCTTGGTACACATCGGCGGTGTCGATGAGTTCGCCGGCGGCGGTCATCAGGGCGTGCATGGCCAGGTAGAAGTTGAGGTCGTGCACTGGGGGGCGCTCGTACTTGTAGAAGGATGTTTTGCTGTCGGCGAAGATGTTGAGCGCGTGTCGCGGATCCTGGTTGGCACGGCCGTTGTGGTGATGCGTCCATCGCTCGGTGATGATTTCGCTGCACCGCCGTTCGAGCTCGTGTGGGTTGGCGCCGAAACACCTCGCCAAGGGCTCGATCCAGTACTCGCTGAAATCCATTCTGAAGTGGAATTCGACATCGGGACGGTTCACGTAGGTTTTCTTGGCATGCGGTCGTTCGTACTGGGGAAGGTGGATCGGCTCTCGCGACGGCTTGTTGATCCTTTCGAGGACGGTTCGATCCTCTCGGGTCAGTTCGATGACGTCGTGGGTGTGCATGCTCAGCAACGCGCGGCGTGCGGACTCGCGGAACAAGACATGGCGTTCATCGCCGAGTGCGGTTGTACGTAGCAGGTGTTCGAAGGGATGAATGTGGGCGGGGTGAGTGCTCGCGACACGCTCGATCGCCAGGAGAAGCCGGTGCCGGGCGTGCATGTCGTAGAAGGTGAACCGTCGATCGGCGAACGCTGTTACCTGCAATTGCGATGACGTCGCGAAGGTGCACAGTGCGGCGAGTTCGTCGTCGAGCCCGATCGTCCCCATCAGTTTCACTGCATGGGCTGCGAGCCAGCCGATCTTCTCGTCCGGGCTGCCGAGCGCCGACCAGAGGTAGCCGGCAACGCATGTTCCGAGAGCTGTTGGTGGTCGAAGTGTTTCGGACCAGTTCCCGTCGGCGGTGGTGTCTGTGATGAGGTAGGACAGGTCTCCAACAGCTACGTCGAAAGCCTGTAGTGCCTGTTCCGGAGTCAACTGTTCGGCGAGGTTGCCGGCCAGCGCGAAGCATTCCTCGCTGGAGAGATAGTCATCGCGACTGCCGAGGTCGGCGTACGCCAGATCGAGGAGGTCGTCGACTGTCCGACCCGAGAGCACGGATAGCGGTTGTAGCGCGGACGGACCCCAGGACTGGGTGGCGATCTCTCGCGAGAAACGGCGCACCCCGGTGTCCACGAGGTTCTGGCCCGCGGCGCGAGCCGCGGCCGTCAGATCGGTGACCTTCAGCAGTTCGTCGACAAAATTCCGGTGGTCGTACCAGCTGAAATGAGTGTTCGCGGCAAACGTGGCAATCCCGCCAGCCCAGGAACGGCGAGGCCGGGACAGTACCTCCGAAGCGAGGTCGCCTGCGGTATATGCGCGGCGTGATTGTTCACACAACTCGCGGGCACGGTCCATCCCTGCTGGTTCCGTGAGGTCGAGGGTGCGGATTTCGGTGAGGGCGGTGTCGTGGCGTTGGTCGACGGAGTCATTGCCGGCACCGAACAGTGGCGAGAACCCAGTGGGAGCGGTGGGCGGCGGTGAGTAGGGGTTGCGGACCTCCGCGGCATACACGGTGTGCCCGAGGTCGAGGCGCAGTTCTTCCGCTAGTGCGTCAAGTTCCTCGAAGAAAGCCGGCGGATGCTGTGAAGGGCGGTCGTGGTCGCTGATCGCATCCAGCACCTGCTGCGGAGACGCTGCCGACCGCAGCGCGCGACTGAGTATCGGCATGAGAGCCGTGTCCGGTGCGAGCGGTGTCAAGGCCAGTGCCGCAACGGGGACATCGTGGAGAGGGCTGTCCGGGTGATTGAGGAGGCCGTCCATGATTCTCGACTGGTATCCGACATCGCGGTCTCGCCATCTCGCCGCGGTCGCGATCGCTGACCGCCTACTGAGGCGGGAAATGATGCGAATGCCATCGCTGAAGTCAAGAGCGTCGCCGGTATACGGATACAGAGCCTCGATCAACTGGGTCATTCTGTAGGCGCGCTCGTCGGAGTCGCCCGACTGTGCCGCAGGTGACGCGAAGGCGCTGAGAGACGAAATCGTCCTCCACCTGACGTGGGCGTCGTCGCCGATCAGGTCGGCGGTATCGAGTGCCTTCGCCCAGTATTGTTCAGCCTCTGCCTCGTCGGCCGCACGGAGCGCTCGGGCGAGCCTCACGAAGTGCTCGGTGCTTTCGTCGGCACTCAGCTGCGCAGCGCCTATCTTCTCGGCGGCCAGGCTCGCGGCAGGGTAGAACACAGACTCCAGCTGCTCGGCTCGCCCACAGAAGCGCACTATGTCCACGAGCGTGTCAATCGGCAGGGAACCGCGGATCTGGTCCAGCCATCTTGTGTATGCAGCGAGGGCCTCCTGGTGGGGGTGCTCGCTGAGAAGTTCCGCGCCTAACCGACTAACTTCGCGGAGATAGACATATGGTGTGCTGTCTCGCGACCAAGGTCGCGTATCGGCCAGCTGCTCGAACAGGGTGCCCAGTTCGGTGTCGTGGCCGCATGAGGAAGTCGCCCACGCCGATATCCATGGCACTAATGGGACAATGTTGTCCGTGAATTCGGTCTGCTTGCCCGATCGGCTGGGCTTCTCGCCGCGTAGCACCTTGGCGAGATCCTCGTGCGCTAGTTCGACAGCGTCGAGCTCGCTACCCCGCAGCAGCGCTCGCAGCCCCCAGCCCTTCAGAGTCATCAGGCGGTCGCTGCCGAGCCGTGACTCGATTCCACGCGGAGCTTCGGCGGGCAGGTAGAGGTCAAGGATCCTGAGGGCATCCGTATCGTCGATCAACTGGTGCCGTTTCGCAGAGACGAGAGCACCTACGGCAGCCGCGATTCCGTGGTTCGGTTCCCCGTAACGGAGTGAAGGAAGGTCTAGCGGCCCGACCTGGTTTCGTAGCGTGGTGATGGCCACCGATGTTCCCGGACGGTCGAGGAGAACACCGGCGTGTGCGGCTTCCGCGGTGATGGCAAGTTGGAGATACGCGAGGTCGGCAGATGCTTCGAGCAGACGGTTCAGTTCATCGATTCGGCCGCCGTCGATCAACCGCCGGGCGACGATGCGACCGGGGTGGAATACGGCGTCTGCCGGCTCCCAGCGGGCGAAATAGTCCGCGCATTGCTGAGGATCTTCGGTGTTCAGGACGCCGAGCGCGCTTTCGGCAATGTCATCAGGCTCGATGTCATGGTCGTCGTGCAGTTCGGCGGGGAGCCTTGTCCAGGCTTGCATCCAACTGAGTGCGCTGCGAAGCCGGTTGCGGGCGGCCGACTGGGTGGCGGTTTGCGCAGACAGCAGGGCGCCTTCGTAGGCGAGGTTCGCCCCCGGCCACTCTGGTCGCAGCGCACGGTTGGCGACGATGTCCTCGATCGACTGGCCGTCGAGATACACGCCGGCCAGGTCGGTGTTTGCAGTGATCAGCTTCAGGCGACGTGACTGCCCGGCCGACAGTGTCCCGGCCTTCAGCGCCAGACGGACAGCGTCGAACTTGCTGTTGGTTCTCAGTGCGGCATTGAGGGCGAAACGAAGTCGTTGAAACTCGATCTCTGCGCGTTCGATCGCATTGGAGTCGGGAAGGGCGTCGCTAGAGAGGGCAAGGGCGACTAGTTCATCGAAGCGGCCAGCATCCCAGAGTATTTGAGGAAGTGATGCCGCCACATAGGGATCTGTATCCGCCAGGGGGCGTAGGCGACCGACGAAGGAGTCAAGTGCTGAGTCGGTCGGTTTGTACTGATTCCTGAACCACGTCTCCGTCGGTTCGTCCCGAAACTGCAGGACGTCGGAATGTAGCAGCAGTGGTCGACCCAGATCGGACACGAAACTGCGGATGGTCGCCGGCTCGATGTCGTACAGGTGGGCGATTACCCGTACCGGGAGACGGGGCCGAAGTGATGCGAGGGCCTCACAGATGGCATCGATGTCCGTCACCGATGTGGTGGGATGTTTGTCCCGGATCCTGGCGATCGAGAGTTTGATCAGTTTGTCCAGCGCCTGCGCCGCAGGCAGTGGCCTCTCCCCGAGGAGGGACAAGCAGTCGTCGAGGGAGTCCGATTCACTCATGACCAAGGCTTGAACCCGAGGATTCGCCGCCGTGCGGTCGTGAAATTCGCTGGCGTCTGAGGTACTCACGCCGACGTATTTGCTCGCGAGGTGGGCCTCGGATTCGGTGACAGTGAATCCATGTAATTCGAGACGTGCGATATCCGGGGGCGGCTTGAGGCAGTCGATGCGTTCCGTGCGGCACAGCAGCACCAGTCGCACATTCTCAGGAACACGTTCACGCAGGATTCCGACAACGAACGATTCGGCGTCACCGAACTCTTGTGCCGCCATCACAGCGTTGTCCGCAGCGTCGACGGCGATCACAAGGAGACCACCCGGTGCTGCAGCCTCCACCGCTCGTGCGGCCTCACCTAGCCGCGTCAGAAACAAGCGCGAGTAGTCGGAGGCGGAAGCACTTGGGCTGGGTAACACGATGTTGCACAGTCCGCGGCTGGCCAACTCATTGCAGATCTGAATCATGCCCTGCCGGTGCTCATGACGGGGCTGGCTAGATCGTCGGTACCCGCCGGCGCCGAAGCAGTCATACGTGACGCACTGTGAACCGGGTGGAAGATACGAGGCGAGCGACGTGGCGAACACGGTCTTCCCGACTCCGCCCGACGCGTGCACGATGACATTCTCACAGCTAGCAACGATCTGCTCGGCGATCGTGGCGAACTCCGCCCGCTCAATCCGTGTCGGCGGCGCCTCGAACTGCGGGGGTGCAGGGAGCAACGAGCGCATGTCAGTTCCGAGTGCGGCGAGAACGTCGTCGATGCGTATTTCTGGCGATGACTCGAGCCGCGAAGTAGCCCGCATCGACACGATCTCTTTCAGGCGCAACGGTCCATCGACTGGAGAGTCGGGAAGTACGCTCGCGATATCGGACTGGAAGCTCTGGATAAGTGGCAGAAGGTTGGGTGCCCGGTTGTCGAACTGGAACGCTCTGCAGAAGAGCGTGCACTCCTCGTCATCGAGATTGAGGTACTTCTTCAGCAGAGAAACTTGGGTGGGATCGCGCGGAGCCTCACTTGCCTCGGCCACATCGTCAATCGCCTCGAGAACTTTTGCGGTCGGCACACGGTTGGTGACAAGCTCGAATCGAACCTTCGATACATCGTCGGCGTAATTGGCCCTGAGCTGGTGAAATCGCTTCGCGAAACCCGTAAGAGTCTTCTCGAGTTCGGACATCGTGATTTTTTGGTCGACACGCACGGTGGAGTGCTTGAGCTGCCGATAAACAATCGACATGGCGTCCGACAACACTTCAGAGCCCCGGTATTCCGCGATGTCAATGACTTCCAGCCCCCCACTGAGGTCAGTGCCATCGGAAGCCTCTGCTTGCGACACCCCCTCGATGGATACAGCGACGAGATCCGTCCCCGGACGAAGCATTTCCAGGCACTGGCGCGCAGCCCAGTAGTAGTGGAACTGGTCGCCATCGCGCGAAGCCCGTAGCAGGTCAGTTTCAGTCATCAGAGTTAGTAAAGCGTATGTGGGACACGACGATGACAGCGACTCGGTATTCGGCGCCTCTCGCTTGCCTGCATTGCGTGGCTTCGGTTTTCGCAGGAGACCGTTAGAACGAAGAGCTCAAGTTTGTCAATACTTCATCTGAATGAAATTCTCTTTCCCTGCTTCAGGGAGATGTCTGGAAGTGGCGCTGCCGCTGTTGGTGTCGGTGCAGTAGGCCGCCGACGGGTTCAGGTGGTGAGTTCGGTTCGTGCAGCGGTGAGGGCGGCGGCGCATTGTTCGTCGCGGGGATCGAACAGCAGATCCCAGCGCGTGAGTTCGCCGTGTCGATTTGTTGTCGGGATTGTGTACTGGTGGCGTTCGGTGTTGGGGGGTGGCCGGCCACCCGTCCCTGTTGTATGTGGTGGCGATGCGTTGATCTGTGGTGAACGTGATGACGACGTGGTCGGCCTCGGTGGCGATGTTCAGCAGTTCGAGCCGTAGCCGGCGCGCGAGCGGTGGCTGTTGGGGTGTGGGGGCGGGCCATCGGATGTGGTTGTGGAAGGTCACTGCGCCGCCCCGGCGGGCGTAGACGGTGAGCGCCGCCCCGATGGTGCTGGTGGGGTTCGTCAGCCACATCACCCGACATCGGTGCCGCCACCGGGTGACGGCGCGGCGGCGCTGAGTGCCCTTCTTGCGGCGATCGGGCCGGGTCGGGACTGGGGTTTGGACGGACCGGACCCGCTGGGCCCGGGTGGCCCGTCTGGGACCTGGAAACGGCCCTGTGGGCGTTGCCGGGGATCGGCCGGGATGAAGGCGACGAAGCTGATCGCCCGCAAACGTCCCCGGCTGTTCCCGATCTTCGGATGCGGTGGTCAGTGTCGTCCTCGGTGCTGAGAACCAACATCTGAATCCGGTGCGGGAGGCGCTGCGTGCCGACGACGGTGCCCTGCACCGCCGGCTGTTGAACATCCGCTCCCGCGCCGGTTTGGCGGAGGAGATCTCCGTGCTGCGGGTCTTTGATGTGATCGTGTGGATGGACGGCAGGGACCGGGGTCTGGGTCAGCGTGCTGACCTGGGAAGATGACACGTCCCGGGTCGTGGTGTCCGTAGTCGACCGGATATACACGGGAGCTGGATAGTGGGGGGTCCGTGATCCGGACGGGCCGACCCACGTGTGGGTGTTCGTCGACGGCAATCCTGTCGACACGGTGGTGAGTTGCGTCGATGCCGATGCCGATGCCGATGCCGATGCCGGTGCGGGTTGGGTGTGGGAGGACTGGTGCGAGCATCGGGACGAGATGCTCGCGAAGGCGTCTCCGGCGGTGCGGGAGGTGCTGCTCGAGGTGCTCGATGGTCCGCCGGGTGGGGTGTATGTGGAGGGCCGGGAGGATCGGCCCTGACTGGACTCCGAGCCCTAGCCCGCCTCGCCTCGCAGCGCGGCCCGCACCCGACCCCGGGGTGGCGGGCCGTGTGCTGTGTGAGGGGTGTGATGGTGTTGTGACCTGGTGTGATGACATGTCCCCGGTTTGTGATGTGGGGTCGCCGGCGATCTGTGTGGGAGTGCCGGGGCGAGGTGTCGGGGTGTCGGGGTGGGGCCGGCGCCGGGTGCCGGCGGCGCGCGGGTGTCCGTTTTGCCCGTTGTGGAATCCTGTTTGAAAGTTGTTGATCTGCAATATGTTTGAGTAATCAATTGTGCAATAACAGTTTACGAACGTTATGCACAAACGGGAGATTGTACGGTTCATAATTTGTTGTGAAGCAATAAGTTTGGATGTTTCTTGGTTTTTTGATTGTTTTGAGTTGGGGGAGGGTGGGTGGTATGCTGTGGGTATGACATGGAGCGGTGTGGGAAGGCGAGTGGGCGGCGGATCAGGCGCACCCCCTCGCGTCCCCAGCCTCGTTAGGGTGGTGGGGGACCGGATCGAACGTTCCGATCAAATATGCAGGTGAGAGCCTAATCTCGGAAAGGCAGAGGAGCGAAGCGACTCGATCGACGGCAACGGGAATCGGCGCACTGCGAGCCGCGCAGCGGCTCCCTGGCGGGGAGCGAAGCGACTCGCCCCGTCTCCCGGCGCGGA
>NZ_CP150490.1:0-143452 GCF_041228765.1 Rhodococcus wratislaviensis
TTGAAGTCGATCTCCCGGCTGATCCGGCTTATCCCGGACCCGTCGGGAACGGCAGCGCTCGCGTCGATGGTGCTCGATCTGCTCGGGAACGTCGACGTCATCCGGCTGGCGCGCGATATCGGCCAGATCCAGGAAGTGGCCTGGCAGGTCGCCGAGACCGGCAATCTCCTCGCGCTCGGGCAGCTGCTGCCGCTGACCTTGGACCTGGCCAATGTCGGCCTTGCCGTGGTGGTTCCGGGGCAGAAGATGTCGCCGGAGCAGCTGCACGCCCCCGCCGATGCACTGACCACGCTGATGGGTGCGCAGGCCGCGAACAGCGATTTCGTGGGGCTGGGCAGCTCCGCGCTCACGGCCGCGACATCACCGAATGCCATGAACCTCACCGCGCTCCTCGACGAGGGGTTCACCGCGGCGAGCTTTCTGGGATCGAAGGTCCACGAGGCCTACAACACCTGGCTGATCGACGGGAAGCGCACCGCTCTGCAGGTCGTGGTGGACATCGCGACCAAGGCGATCGGGGGGTAGCCGGAACCTTCACATCCGCAGGTGAGACACCTCTTGGGCGAGAGCGTTTCCCACCGGGCGGAGATCCGAGTTCGCGGTAGCGCACTGCTGCTGACCTTCGTGCCCGGGCGGGCAAGGAAACGACACACGCAAAGGACATGACGATGGGTGATGCACCCAGCTCCTCGAACACCGGCATCAAAGCCACGGCCGCAGTTCTCGCGGCCGTGATGGTGATGGTCGGGTTCCTGGTGATGGGCAGCGACAACCCACCCACGGCCCCCGACTGTGTCCCGACGCGGTCGGCGACCCCCGGCCCGACCGGGTCGGTTCGGATGCCCGCCGCCGAGGGTCAGTACGAGTTGTCCTCACCGTTCGGTCCACGGTGGGGCACCTTCCATCAGGGTGTGGACTTCGCCGGACCGACCGGGACACCGATCTACGCCGCCGCCGACGGTGTGGTCACGGCGGCCGGACCGGCAACCGGGTTCGGTAACTGGATCGTCGTTGACAGCGAGATCGACGGCGGCAAGGTCTCGACCGTCTACGGCCACATGTACGACGACGGGGTGCTGGTCAAGGCCGGCGACCGGGTCACCGCAGGCCAGCACATCGCCGCGATGGGCAGCAACGGCGAATCGACCGGCTCTCACCTGCATTTCGAGGTCTGGCCGGGCGGTCGCCTGTCCGGGGGCACCGCTATCGACCCGATGCCGTGGCTGGCCTCGCACGGCGCCTCGGCCGCTCCCACCCCGGCAGCACCTGCGCCACCGGAGGCGCAGGTGCGGTTGGCCGCGGCCAGCGGCGCGGAGATGGCGGCGCTGCCTGCGGCCAAGGGCTCGGAAGCGCATTGGCAGGTCGACACCGTCCGGGTGGCGCGGGCGGTGGCCGCGACCTTCCCCGAGGTCGACACCATCGGCGGGTGGCGTCCGCAGGACACCTACCCCGACCATCCCTCCGGGCGGGCCGCCGACATCATGATCCCGAATTGGGACACCCCCGAGGGCAAAGCGTTGGGCGATGCGGTCGCCGACTACGTGATGGCGAACAAGGACCTCTTCCACGTCCAGTACATCATCTGGCGTCAGCAGTACCGGCCCGCCGCCGGTGAGGGAAACCTCATGGAGGACCGCGGATCCCCGACGCAGAACCACTTCGACCACGTCCACGTCACCACCTCGGGCCACGGGTTCCCCGCGCCCGGCCAGCTCTACGGCGCCGTGCCCGGCGGCCCAACTGCACCTGCCCCGACTACGGGTCCGTGCGCCGGTGCTCCCGCACCCGGATCCGGTGGTGGGATGCTGCGTCCGGGTTCGGTGCCCCCGGCGTTCGAGCCGTGGATCATCAAGGCCGCCGCGACCTGCCCGCAGGTCCCGGCCCCGATCATCGCCGCGCAGATCGAGAACGAAGCCCAGTTCGACGTCAACGCGCACAACGCCGGCTCCGGCGCGGACGGGCCCACCCAGTTCATCCCCGGCACGTGGGCGGCGAAAGCGGTCGACGGGGACGGGGACGGCCGCAAGGACACCCGCAGCATCCCCGATGCGGTGATGACCCAGGCCGCCTACGACTGCGAACTCGCCGGGACCGCCGCCGAGATGCTTGCCGCGGGACAGATCCGCGGGGACCTCACAGAGCTCTACCTGTCGATGTACAACTGCGGCCCCGGCGCCACCGCCAGCCAGGGCGGGGTGTGCCAGAACGCCGAAACCCTCGCCTACGTCAAGAACATTCCCCGCCGGGCCGCCTCCGCGTTCGCCGCCGATCTGCCCACCGCCGCCTGACCCCGACACCGCAAAGGACACCACCATGACCAGCACCACCGCACCGCTCAGCCAGACCCGGCGGCGAGCCGCCCTGAGTGTCGCCGCGTGCGCCGCGGTGCTGCTGGCCGGGTGCTCCGCGCACGAACCGGACAGCGACGGAGCCGCGGCGACGACCACCGGTGCCCGCGCCCAGCAGTGGACACCCGGAACCGACACCACCACCGATGTCGCCCCGCCGTCGGCGGCCCAGACCCTGCCACCCGAGGCCGCCGGGGTCGACCGGACCAGCCCCGACGCCACCGCTCGGGCCGCGCTGACGGTGTGGTTCGGCTGGAACACCAACACCGACCGCGGCCCGAACGACGCTGCCGCGCGGGCCACCCCGCTGCTCTCGCCCCGCCTGGTCGACGCGGTGAGCTCGACGACGTCGGTGACCGGCCCCGGCGCGCAGTGGAACCAGTGGGCAACCGAGCACGCCACGCTCACCGCCGAGGTCGCCGCGTCCCCGGAGCTGGTCCCCGAGGAAACCGCCACCGAGGCCTACCGCGTGTTCGTGGTGACCCAGACCGCCCGCACCCCCGACGGCACGGAGGTCGGCACCCGATCCACCACCGCGAACGTGCTTCTCAAGCACACCGCCGACGGGTGGGAGGTCGACAAGATCTCCGAACGCTGACCGCGCCCAGCGGCGCCGACACCCGCCAGAACTGCCCGGCACCGGGCGGAAATCCCCGAAGAAAGGACACGAGAATGGCGACAGCCACAGCAGCGGATGAATGGGACAAGGCCGCGCAAGCGGTGCGCGGGGCAGCCGAGGAGCTGCGCGGCGCCGACACAGCGGCCCTGCGTAGCTGGGCGCAGACCAACAAACTTCTGTCCCGGTCGATGTGGCCGAAGATCAAGCGCGAGCTCTACAAACAGCTCGACATCGACTACGACACCCAGCGCGAGACCGAAACCGAAGCACGCCAGCAGGCCGTCGCCGCTGCCGCCGCAGCGGCCCCGCTGGTCGAGCTGTATGCGGCCGGCGACGAGCGCGGGTCGTTCGCGGTGCTCCCCGGCCCGGCGGTCAACGACGGCAGCGCCGCCGACGTCAACGACGCCGCCTGGTACGGCACCTTCCACGAGAAGGACACCATCTATCGCGCCGGTGATCAGGACTCGGCGGACAACTCCGCGGCAGGCAAGGCGGTGTTCCTGGCCGGCAAGGTGCGTGAGGCGCAAGGACTCGACGCGGTGCGGTTGCTCCTGCACATCAGCAACCCGAACCTCGACGGAAACCGGTTGGCTGGCACCGCGGCGAAGGCCGGGGTCGCCCTTGAACTGGACATCACCGACGCCAACCCGGCGTACGAGTACTGCGAACGCCCCGGTTACCAAGCATGGCAGGCGATCCGGCTGACCGACCTGCTCGTGGAGGACGACCGATGAGCAGCGACCACACCGACGAAGGGCCTGCCGTGAGCACACCCAACCCGCTCGAGGACTACGAAGCCGAAGCCACGGTGAACCTACGCGGTCAACGGCTGCGCCGACCCGAACCCACCCCGGCTGATGATCAGGCCGCTGAGCCGGAGGAGACGGTCGACGCACCGACAGAGCCGGACCCGTACGGCGTCGGCCAGGAAGCATTGGCCGCCAACAGCGACACCCAACCTGCCAAGTTCACCGCCCATCCCCGGGCCGGATTGTTCGATCCCCGCGAGTACAACGTCACCGACGAACCCGCCACCTGGGGTGCGCGCGGGCGGATCAACGCCGCGACGGGTCTGAAGTTGCGACCCAAGCACGACTCGGGGGAGGTTCGGTTCCGCGCGTCGGTCCAGCAGATCCAACAGTCGCTGCCGGGCTGCTCGGTGGTGGCCGTGGCCAACCCGAAGGGCGGTGCTGGCAAGACCCCCACCACCGTGGCGTTGTCGGCGACCTTTGGCCGCCACCGTGGCCAAGGCGTCGTGGCCTGGGATGCCAGCGAATCCATCGGCACCCTCGGGGACCGAGCCGCGCGCACCACCGACCCGGAATTGGGGGTGTGGGACGTGCTCGAACACGCCGCCGAGCTGTGCTCGACGTCGGCGGTCTCAGGTGCGCTGGGAGCGTTCCTGCGCCGACAGCCCACCCTGGACGACATCCTGGCCGCAGACACCAGCACCACCCGCGACCGCGGTATCGGCTGGGACGAGTGCGCGGCGCTGATGGCGGTGCTGCGCCGCCACCGAGACCTGATCTTCATCGACACCGGCAACAACCCCCTGGCGGGGAACTGGCAGTGGACGATCGCGCATGCAGATCTGCTGGTGATTCCGATTCCGGTGCGGGTAGACATGGCCAAGCAGGCATTTCACATGCTCGACGGCATCATGGCCCGCGGCTACGGGCACCTGGTCTCCTCCGCAGTGGTGCTGCTGACCACCCCGCCCGGCGGCGATCCGCAACTCGAGTCCCTCATCGTCGACGAGCTGTCCGCCCTCGGGGTACAGCAGTTCATGCAGGTGGGCTACGAGCCGATGTTCGCGGCCGGTGACCGGATCGCCTACGACCGGCTGCAATCGGCCACCGTCGAGGCATACACCAACATCGCCGCGCTGATCGCCGACAACCTTGCCGAGCTCGGCCGGGCCCGCACTCAGCAACTCTCCGACCCGTACGCACCGGAGGCGATGCACCGCCCACCCGAGGTCGACGTACGCACCGACCGCGGTCGCACACCGACACGCCCCTACCCGGTCGAGCCATACGAGCCGCCGGCGCCGCAGATCGTGCGGCCGTCGAACACGGAGGGGCTGCGGTGGGGCCAGAGCACGACCAAACGAGACCGATGGGGTGCATGATGCCCCACCCCGCTCCCACCGATTCACACCCTGAAGGAGACAACATGTCCGAGACCACCATCCACGTCGACGACGCTGCCGCCGAGGCACCACTGGTGTCGCGTCGTCGGCGTCGGCTATCGACCATCGCGGGCATCTTCATCGCCTTCGTGTACGCGTCCCTGGTGTTGGCCGGCCCCGCCTCGGCGGCGATCACCAACCCCCTCGACGCGGTGTCCCCGGACCTGAGCTTCCTCGGGCCGGCCTTTAACAATGTCTGGGTTCGAGTGGCCGGGGCGATTTGGGCACTGTCCTTGGCCTATCTCGCCGTGCGGTTCATCACCTCGTGGCTCAAGCTGCGTGCCGCCCGCAACGGCGGATACGCGGGCGACATGACCGACGCCGGCGCCGAGGTGAAGGCCGCGGGCGTCGCGTTCGGTGGCACCGCCTCCGCCGGACTGCTGATCGGCTCCATCCTCTTCGTCGTCCAACCGTGACCTGATCCCCTCACAAGGAGCGAGAAACCAGCCATGAACAGGAATTTCACCAACTACCAGCCCGGGACCAACACGACGGCACCGGTGCCCACCGCGGCCTCCACTACCGGCGGGCCGAAGAAATCCGTGTTGATCATCGCCGCGATTGTCGTGGTGGCGATCGTCCTGGTGATCGTCGGCGTGGCCACCAAGGGCGGGGGCGAGGACACCGACGGTGGTGCCAGCGCGATCCGCACCGCCCACGGACCCACCACAATCATCGACGGGGTACCCCGCGGATACACCCGTGATCAGGCCGGCGCACAGACGGCGGCGGTGAACTTCATCCAAGCCATCGGTCAGACCCATCAGGGCCGTCTCGACGGGGCGAAGTTGCGCGAGCTCGCGGTCGCATCGGACCCGACCACGGCCCTGACTACGGTTCTCGACTCGGCCAGCGGACGCGAGGAATCGAAGGGCACCGTCAACGGAGTGCCGCTGATCGTGACCGTCACTGACTTCACCCAAGATTCGGCGACGGTGTCGGAATGGGGGCTGGGCGTGAGTCAGGCTCCGCTCAGCGCGGACACCGACAAGGTCGGGATCCTGTCTGTCTACTCGACCACCACCGTGCAGCTGGTGTGGGAGGGCGACGACTGGAAGGCGAAGGACTGGAAGTTCGCTCCCGGACCGGACCTCGAAGAAGCACAGTTCCCGGCCGCTGATTCCCCACTAGCCCAGCAGGGTGCGGGCGGCTTCTACACGTTCTACGTCAACTAAGGAGCTGGTCGACGATGTGGCGCAAACTCGTGCTGGCGTTCTTCGCCATGGTGTTGCCGATGTTGCTATGTGCCGGCCCGGCGGCCGCTCAGCCCAACGCGGTGCCGGAGGCCGGTCCCGGTGGCTCGGCTGCCACAAAGTCGGCCAAGGAACTGCCCAAAGGCTTCCCCTCGGATTTGAAGAAGTTCGTCGCCGGGACAGACGAATTCAAATCTGCACCCTGGTTCAACGGCGAGTGCAAGGACAAGGGCGGTGACATCGGTCAGTACGTCGGATCGGTGATGTCTCAGGAGAACCGGTTGCTGTACTGGACCGCCACCGAAGATGCCCGCCTGGCCATGTGGGGTCCCTCGCTCGCGATGACCCAGAACCCTGCACTGATCGATGCCGTCGTCGCCGCAGGCGGTCAGGGCTCAGCCACGACCGGGATCCGCCTCGATGCCGAGGTGAACAAGAAGGCGGTCCTGTCCATCACTGACGAGTCCGTGCTCACCAGCGTGTATCCCGATGTCTACCCCGCCGGGGACGACCGTCGGCATCCGCCGAAACCGACGTGCGCCGACGACGTCGCAGGTTGGACGACGAAGACCTCGAGCACGTGGGGGTTCGACTGGGCCAAGACACCTGATGCGGCCTCACTCAAGGTCATGAAGTCGCAGCCCTTCGCCGACATGGTGCCTGACGACGCGTGGAACGACACCTGCGCCTCGAGCGCCCCGTCCTCGTTGTGCACTCACGCAATGTTCGTCAACTGCGATAAGACGACGGACAGGGACGATCAGGCGGCGTGCACGGCCTGGAACACCAAGATCGGATCCCTGTTCGGCGAAACGATGAACTGGATCAACGAGAACACCAGTTTCTCCGACCGTCTCGAAGCCGGTCTCGAATCGGCATTCAAGGCAACGCCGCAGTACAAGGCCGGACAGATGTACGTCAACGGCTTCAATTGGGTGTGGGACAACGTCGTCGGTCCCACCGCGGACATGGTGGCGTTCATCAAGGACCCGTCCACTGTGATCGACCAGTGGGCGAACAGCCTCAAGGACAGCGCGATCTCGACGACGAACGCGGTCCTGCACGGTCTCGCCGGGATCGGCGAGTTCGATCCCGCAAACGAAGGTTTCCTCACCTGGTACGCCATAGCCGCCGGGCTGGGAATTCTGGTCATGTCCGTGATGACGTTGCTTGCGCTCACCAAGGCCGCCGACGGTCAACGCGCGCCCGGCGACCTGGCCAAGGATCTGTTCGGCTACATGCCTGCCGGGGTCATGATGATGATGTTCGCTCCCGGTATCGCGCAGATGCTGATCTCACTGATCCACGAGCTCTCCCTCGCCATCGTCGAGCGCATGGGCACCGACACCGACGAGGTAGTAGGCAACCTCTCGAGCATGCTCGGGTCGCTGACCAACGAGACCATGGTCGGCGGAGCGGTCGCCGCCATCATCGGCTTCGCGCTGATGCTGATCGGGGCATTGTCGATGTTCTTCGGTTTCCTCATGCACTCGGCCGCGCTGCCGGTCCTGGCGATCGTCAGCGCCATCGCATTCGGGATGTGGGTGCATCCGGTGTGGCGGCGCAAGGCACTGAGGCCGGTGATGATGTTCCTCGGCGTGATGATGTCCAAGCCGCTGCTGTTGATCCTGCTCGCCGGCATCTTCACCGTCATCAACATCTCCGCGACGTCCTCGGTCGCCGACGATGGCGAACTCGAGTCACTCGGTCAGCTCGGCCTGGTGGCCGTGTGCTTCGTGATCGTCGGTCTCGCCCCGTTCTCACTGCTCAAATACGGGCCGATTCTGCCGACCTCAGCGGACTCGGCCGACTTCGGCACCGGGGGATCCGCGACCGCCCAGACCATCGGCTCGGGCGCCGGATTCTTCGCGATGCGTGCCGGGAGTGGCAGCTCCGTCTCCAATCACAACGCCTCGGCAGCGCAGGCACCGGGGCGTACCGGAGCACCGGGCGGTGGGTCACCCGGCGCAGGGGCGCCCAGCGGAGGCCATTCCGGCCAGTCCGCCTCGAGCACCCACGCCAGTGTCGGTCTGGGCGCAAAGAACTCACCCAAGCACGGCGGCCACGGCGGCGGGGGAGCCGAAGCGAAGCTGCTCGGCGCTGTATCGAAGACCGCGGGCTTGGCCTCCAAGACGGCAGGAGTGGCCGGAGCGGCGGCAACGGTGGCGGCCCCTATCGCCTTGACCACCGCCGGCGCCGCAATGAACAAGGCCGCATCGGCGGCGCAGAGCGCACCCGAACACAGCGACGGAGGCAACTGATGTCCCTCGAACATGAGCAGCGCACCTCGATCCTGGGCAGTGAGATCGCCCGCCGCGGCATGCTCGGGATCGCCGAACCCGTCCTGATCGCCTGGGGTGCAACGGTCGGCGTCTGCCTGTTTGCGTTCTTCGTGATCGGGCAGAGCTGGCCGGTGTTGACATTCGATCTCGTCCTCGCCGCCGCCGTGTTCGGTACGACCATCGAGTTCGAGAGCCGCGAGTCCTACGCCAGCGTGAAGATGAAGGAACTGCGCAACAAACAGCGCCGCAAGCGGGGAGAACACATCTACCGCAACCCCGGCGATCCTATGTTCGGGGATCCGAGCGCTGATCCGGGATGGGCGCAGCCGGTACCGCTGGGTACCGCATCCCCAGTGGACCTGACCGGAACCGGGCTCGATGACATGTTCATCGTCGAGCACAACGCACCCGGCGACAACGACTACTACAGCGTGGTCCTGTCGATCCAGGGCCTGGCCGAGGGTCTGCGCGGCGATCCGGCGTGGGCCGTGTCCTCATCGGCATTCGGGAAGACGCTGGCGAACTTCGCCCGCAAGGGCAGCTTCATCCGCGGTATCGGTCTGCTGCACCGCAGTGTCCCTGCCGACCTTGCCCCGCACGTGAACTGGATGGCTCGCAAGGTCGAGGCCATGGGGGACAAGGCGCAGCTGGTCCTCCCCGCCATCCGCGCCTACGGTCAGCTCATCGACCGGATCACCCCGTACTCCGAAGACCACCGCAGCTACGGGGTGCTCATCTTCCCGAAGACACAGCAGCTGCTCGCCGAGGGCGCACGGCTGGCCCGACGCAAAGGCGCCCCGACGATCGGCGGTGTCGCCCAGGTCATCCGGGACGAAACCATGCGGGCGGTGGGCTCGTTGCAGATGGCCAAGATGGGCCGGGTCGAGGTCTACGGTGAGCAACGCGCCTGTGCCGTCATCCGCGCCTTCCTCGATCCGAGTTTTCCACTGGACTCCCACCGCGGCGCCCGGTGGGAGAACTGCTGGCCCTCCTACTTCGGTCACGAGGAGACCGTCGAAATCTCCGACCGCTGGCATACCCGCGTCGGGGTCGTCCCACCGCGCAACATCGAACCGATCGAACTCGGCCCACTCTGGCACGCCCCGCTACTGACCGGCGTCGACCCCGATCCCGGTGACGACGAGATTTCCGCCAGCCCTACCATCCGCACCATCGCGGTCCGAATGGATTTCGTCGAAGCGGCCCTCGCCCGTAGCGCCGCAAAGAAGGACGCCACCTCCGACCGAGCCCGGCAGATCGAGGAAGAACGCAAGGGCAAGACGACCGACGGCACCTCGGAAGTGCTCGCTTCCGCCTCAGCCCGTCGCCGCGAAGACCTCAAGCCCGGCTCCGGTCATCACGGGGTCATCTATTCGATGTCCCTGTCGGTCACCGGCCGTGACGAAGACGACGTGATGCGGGCCTGCATGCGCGTCGAGCAGGCCGCCGACCAGTCAGCGATCAGCGGAATCGAATGGCAGGACAACCGGCACGACGTGGCGATGTTCCACACCCTCCCACTCGGCCGCGGCCTGGCCGCCAGCAAATTCACCCGCCACAAGAGCGCGTAAGGCAGGCACCATGACCACCACCGCAGACCCCGTCCTCGACCCAGATTCGGCCGACCTCGCCGAGCGCGGACAGACAAAGCCGCGGCGAGGCTTCCGCCTCCCCATCTTCCGTCTCATTCCCGGGCCGTTGTCGAAGGAGCAGTTGAAGTCCAGCTCCCTCGGCCCCGTCGCCCGCCGGCAACCACCGAAGCGCAACAAGTGGCTCGACCGATGGGGCTGGTACGAGGTACGGGCCGAGGGCGCCTGGACCTCGACCCGGCAAGCCGAAGCGCTGAACGTGGCCACCATGCGCCGCTCGGTACGCACCGAAGGCCTGATGACCGGGTTGAACAAGATCAGTCAATCCATGGTCATCACTGACCCGTTCGAGCTCTACGGCGCCGAAATCGAGAACATCAACGTCGCCGTCGTCGGCGATATCGGTAAGGCGAAGTCGTCGCTGATCAAGACTGCCCTGTGCTGGCGGCAGCTGGCACTGTGGCGGCAGGTCGTCGTCATCGACAAGAAACGCCAGGGCAACCGCGGTGGGGAGTACGGGGTCATCGCCGACGCCCTCGGGGTGGCCTCCATCCGCTTCCGGCCCGGTCAGGGCGGTGCCCGGCTGAACCTGCTCGACCCAGCCATCAGCACCGGCTCCGCACGTGTCGACGGCGTCACCCCGGCCGGGCAGGAAACACTCGTCGCCGCCGTCATCGAAGACACGATGAGCCGACCCCTCGTCGAAACCGAGATCGCCGCCCTTAATCTCGCGTTGCGCCTGGTCAACGAGCGCGCGATCCGCGACGAACGCGAACCGGACCTGATCGAACTGTCCGATCAGCTCCTCAACCCGGGCGATGACACGGGCGCCGTCTTCGGCCCGATCTGGGACCGCGAATCCGCCCGTTGGGGGCGCGATCCCGGGCTGGCGCTGCGGCGGCTGTGTGAGGGCGACCTCAAGGGCTTGGTCGACGGAGCTACCTCTCCGGAGATCCGGGCCGCGCTCGAGTACCCGTTCGTGCACTTCGACGTCTCCGACCTGCCCACCAAGGGACCGGCGCTACGCGTGATCATGACCGTGATCAACACCTGGCTCGCCAACGTCCTCGCCGCCCGCGCCGCCGAACATGAGCAGACGTTGCTGCTGGTCGAGGAGAGCTGGCATGTTGCCGAGGGATCGACAGGCAAGGTCTTCCGCGACAACATGAAACTCTCCCGCGGCCTGGGCCTGTCGACGGTCTCGGCGTTCCACCACATTTCCGACCAGCCGAAAAATTCACCGGCTCGTGCGCTGATGCAAGAAGCCGGGATTGTCTTCCTCTACGGCCAAGACCGCGTCGAGGACGCGCAGGAGACGGTGGACATGTACCACCTGCCGCCCGGTTCGGTGGAAATCATCATGTCCCTGCCCAAGGGTCACTGCCTGGTCAAGTACGGCAAGGCCGACCCGATCCTCATGGAACACGTGCGCTCGGACATCGAAATCGAACTCACCGACACCGACGAAGTCATCAAAGGAGTAGCCGCATGATCCGGTCCGAGAAGCTCCTCGACGCGCCCCCGACCCTCGCCGCCGCCGGCCTCGCGCGCTCTGTGTGGTCACCGATCTTCTCCCTGGTTTGGGCCCTCCGCTCCGCCACCGGCAAACCGTTCCCCGACCAGGAGGGCACTCGATGAACACGCCGAAACCACCGGCCCCGCGGTTCATCCCGTATGAATTCTGGCCCCTCGCTGCTGCGGCGGGAGGTGTCGTCGTCAGCGTGGTCGGCGGTGGGTTCGTCTCCGGGATGTTCGCCGGTCACGGCGGTGCATTGCCGGACGGATTCTACGGATTCCTCACCGTCATGAAGGGTTTGGTGCGCTCACCTGGGGACCCTGCGGCCGCGTGGCCAGACGGAACGCGACCTGGCGGCCCCGCCCTGACCTGGGTGTGCATCGCTCTGGTTGCCGTGGCCTACGTCGCCGCCGCGTTGTACGTGGCCGGCAAGGTGTCGGCCCGGCAGTCGCGGCGCAAGGCCCGCGAACGGGGCCATGCCGACCGCCGCGAGCTGCTGATCCGTGGCTTGACCGCGAAGGAAGCAGTCAAAGCCGCCAAGACCAACAGGAACTCGCTCAAGATGATCGCGGATCGCAAGATTGACGCCAAGACGGTCGCGTTGCGACTCGGTCGGCTCTATGGCAGCCGATCGGCCGCGGACGACGTGTTCTTGCAGTACCGCGACGGTGTGATGATCGAGGGCGCTACCGGATCGGGTAAGTCCTGGCGCATCGCCTGGCACCGCATCGTCGCCTCGGCTGGGTTCGCGCTGGTCACCTCGACCAAACCGGATCTGTTGTGGTCGACGGTCTCCCACCGCTTACGCGTGGGAAAGGTGCGGGTGTTCGACCCCGAGAACATCACCCGTTGGCCGAAGGACATGCGGCTGCGGTGGTCGCTGCTGGCCGGCTGCGAGGACCCCGAGACCGCAATCCGGCGGGCCGCCGCCCTGGTCAGTGTGTTGCCCGCGGACGATGCGAAGAACGCCGCCTACTTCAAGGGCAAGGCTGCGGTGCTGATGCGGTGCTACCTGTACGCGGCCGCACATCTGGGCAAGGACCTACGGACGGTGCGGGTCTGGGCAGCATCCCGGGGGGTTACGGAGGTACGTGAACTCCTGCAAGCGAAGCTGCCGGACTGGGCGGCCGACCTCGAGCAGATCCTCGACTCGAAGTCGGACTCCTCCGACGACGTCCTCGGCTCGACCACCGAACTGCTCGCCTCGCTGGCCTCGCCCCGGCTTCTCGCAGCCGTCGACGTGCCAATCGATGAATCCGAAGACCTCGAGAAGATGGTCGCCGGACCGAACACCGTCTACCTGGTCTCCGACGGGAAGACCGGCTCGTGCCGGGCATTCACTTCCGTCCTCGCCGCCGAGATCTACCACCTCGGCAAGAAGGTCGGTCGCCAGATGCCGCAGGAGCGGTTGGATCCGCCGATGTCCCTGGTCCTCGACGAGGTCAACAACGTCGCACCCATCCCAGACCTGCCCTCGCTCATCACCGACTCCGGCGGTGGTGGCATCTCGATCTGGGCGTTCTCCCACGGTGAGCTGCAGAACAAGAAGCGGTGGGGCACCTACGAGGGCGAAATGTTCACCACCACCTCACCGGTGCGGGTAATCCTGCCCGGTCTGATGGACGACGCCGAACTGGGGTCGATCTCCCGGCTGCTCGGAGACTACGAGGAATGGATCACCCCGCACCACGCACCGAGATCACGGCCGGTGATGTCGATTCGCGACCTGCGGGAAATGCCCGCCGATCAAGCGATCATGCTCTACCGCGGCGCCGCTCCCGCCCTCGTACACCTGCCGACGGTGTGGGCTCTTCCCGCGATCAAAGCCCAGGTCGACGCCTCCGAGATGGTCTACAACCAGATCTGCGAAGACGGTGAGCTGCCAGATTGGGCCGCCGAAGCGTCCGAGCCGGCCGATGACGTCGACGCTCCCAAGTCGGTGGCGTTGTCGTGAATGACAAGTTCACACCCGGCCCCTTCGCCTGGCCGCACCTCGACGAGACCGCCGCAAATGAACTGTGGACGGAACTGATCGAATGGGTCGCCTGGCTGCGGGAACGGTACGCGCTGCGCGAGGTGCGTCCGTGCTGGTTCCATCACGGGTCGATGGTCGAAGAGCTCACGGCGGCGATGTCGGCGTGGAAGGCCACCTACGGTGCTGCCAAGGACACGCACTACTCCACCGGCCCGGCGTACTGGCACCAGCAGGTTCTCGCGCCGATGCTGAGCCGGTTCCGGACCAGCGCCGAGTTCGAGACCTGCACGGGCGCAAAGTGCGACTACCAGCAGAAACCTCGCCCGGTTCTCGACGATCTCGCCGAATTCATCGCCGCAGACATCGCGAACCGTTCCGCCGCCGGCTCCAGGTCAGGACCCGATGCGGCGATGCCGGCCTCGGTCGACGTCGCCACGATGATGGGCTACATCGACCAGGGCGAGGCCGAACCCGAAGATCCCGCCGACGAATTCTCACCCGTCAGGTGGGAAGGGCGGCGGTGGGAAATCTCCGACGACACAGGCGACTACCACCCGGTGGACTGAAGACTCGGTGCGAGTACGCCCATGCTCGCGCCGCGGTGATCACCGGCGAGGTGTCCGGATTTGTCCCCGCCCAGGAATCCGTCCATGGGCGCCGGCGGTCACCACACCAGGAACCCTCAGGACGCTCTAGGGCGTCCTGAGGGTTTGTCGACACCTGTGACCCGCTCAGGCTGCTATTTAGCGGGTGAGACTGCTTCTCCCCGCGTGTCAGTGCGCCGGAAGTGGAACGGTGATGGAGCAATGGAGGTACGAGGGTCACTACTGGCGGTCGCCTGTGGTATCTCGTCAACACCACCCGCCGCATCCTGTGAATCACAGGTTGCCGGAACCGTCATCCGAAAATCCACCGATAGGTTAGAGGGCTATGAAGCTCAGGCAAGAAGCCCGCGTGTTGAAGAAGAAGGCCATCGCTTCTCTGACCACCGCCGTCTCCGCATTCAATTCACCGACTGAGGATGGTCGGCACACCTTGGTCTTGCTAACCCTTCAGCACTCTTTCGAGATGCTGTTGAAAGCCGCGTTGGTCCAAGCAGGTGTCTCCGTATTCGACAAGAAGCTCGGGCGCTCGATCGGGTTTGAGAAATGCATCGAGCTTGCCAGGCAATGTCCGGAGATTAAGCTCAGAGACTCCGAAGCCGGGACCCTCCGCACCATCGATGCTCTCCGGGATGATGAGCAGCACTGGTTCAACGATGTGAGCGAGCAGATCTTGTATCTACACGCTCGGGCTGGAATCACTACCTTCGACGAAATCCTCACTCGCGTCTTTGCTGACAGGCTCGGTGACTACCTCCCAAACCGCGTCCTACCTTTGTCCCTTGATCCGCCCGCCAAACTGGAAATACTTCTGGATTCAGAGTTCAAGGCCATTCAGACGCTCCTTGCCCCTGGTCGACGCGCAACGCACGATGCACGCGCACGTATTCGAGCTCTGCTTGCTCTGGAGTCGCATGTCAATGAGGAGACCCGTGTCTCCAGCAAGGACGTTGACCGCGTTCAGAACGGCATCCGCCAAGGGCAGTCTCGTTCCGAGGTGTTCCCCCGCCTCAACGATCTCGACACCCGAGTGGAAGGATCGGGCGCAACAATCACTGTTCATGTGACGAAGCGAGAAGGCGCCCCGATTCGGTACGTCAGCGACGAGTCATCGCCCGCAGCTGCAATCAGAGAAGTCGACATGCAGAAGAAGTTCTACTTGAGCGCATCAGACTTGGCAGCGAAGCTGGGATTGACGGCGCCGCGAGCCGTAGCGCTCCGTCGACACCACGGCATCGACGTCGACCCGAAGTGCTCGCGGACCTTCAAGTTTGGGTCACAGAATCACATTCAATACTCGGACAACGCGTTCACTCGCCTGCGAGAAGCCCGTGACGCTCTAGATATGAAGCTGATTTGGTCCGCACACCGTCCCGGGGGGAGCAAGGTCCTCCGGGAGCCGTGCACCCAGCCGGACTGTGCCGAAGGAGGTTGAGTTTCCGCGATCAGCCCATCGACTGGATTGCGCCGACTGTCAGTGACAAGAAGTGGCGTGTGGTGACCCGAAGTCGAGCTCTTTCGGCCTGCCACCGTACCCGTCGCTTCGGGTGATCTCGACCCATGATTTGTAGTCTCGAAAACCGGTCTCTGATTCAGCCGTCTCCGATCAGGAGTGGTTGGTGAACAGTAAGTTCGGTGTTGTCCGTGGCCATGAGAAAGTACCCACTGGTGGCCAGGTCGAGGTCCCCACTGGTGGCCAGATAAAAGTCCCCACCCCGTGTTCGTCGTGTCGATCAGGAACTTGTGGCCCGGGCGGTGACGGTGAAGGTGCCAACCACACACCGCACCACCCGGGGAGTTCCATTGAAGTCTGCGAGGGACCGTATGGACATCATTTCCGCCTACCGAGAAGTCGGGTCGTATCGGGGAGCCGCCGAGCTCTGCGGCACCACCCACAAGACCGTCAAACGAGTCGTCGAGCAGTTCGAGGCCGGTGACACCCCGCGACCGCGAGCTGAACGCGCCCGCAACTACGACGCGGTGTCCGAACTCGTCACCCAACGAGTGGAGAAATCCCAGGGCCGCATCTCCGCGAAACGGTTGCTCCCGATCGCACGGACCGCCGGCTACGAGGGGTCGGACCGCAACTTCCGCCGCCTCGTCTCGGATGCGAAAGCGCAGTGGCGCAACGAACATCATCGCGGACGCCGCCCCGCGCTGTGGACACCCGGCGAATACCTGGTCATTGACTGGGCTACCGTCGGCGGCCTGCACCTGTTCTGCGCTGTGTTGGCGTATTCGCGGTGGCGGTTCGCCGCCTTCGCCACCGACGAGCGTGCCACGACCACGCTGGCGTTGATCGCCGAAGCGCTCGCCGCGATCGGTGGCGTCCCGGAGAAGGTGCTGGCGGACCGGATGGGCTGCATCAAGGGCGGGGTCGTGGCGAACGTGGTGATCCCCACCCCGGACTACGTCCGCTTCGCCACCCACTACGGCTTCGCCCCCGACTTCTGCCACGCCAACGACCCGCAGTCGAAGGGCATCGTGGAGAACCTCGTCGGCTACGCCCAGCGTGACCTGGCCGTCCCGCTGTTCACCGAGGCCGCGATCGTCGGCACCACGGTCGATGTCCGTACCGCGAACGCCGCCGCCCGCGCCTGGTGCGCCGAGGCCAACGCCCGGATGCACACTGAGATCTGCGCGATTCCTGATGAACGACTGCGCGACGAGCGGGAACTGTTGCACCCATTGCCGTCTCTGCGGTTGCAGATGGGGCCGGCGCCGGTGACCCGCAAAGTGGACCGGCTCTCGTGTGTGCGGTTCGCGTCCGCCCGGTACTCGGTCCCGACCCGGCTGATCGGGTCCTCCGTGCGGCTGGTTCAGTCCGACGATGCCCTGGTGATCGTCGAACCGGCGACCGGGCAGGTGGTCGCCGAACACGACCTCACCGCACCGGGAACCGCGTCGGTGCACGATGAGCACTACGACGGACCCCGCCCGGCCCCGAACCGGGCACCTAGGCCGAGAACGACTGTCGAGCAGCAATTCTGCGCTCTCGGTGCGAGCGCCGAAGCGTTCCTGGTCGGTGCCGCCGCGCTCGGCAACACCCGCCTGGGACCCGAACTCGAGGTGCTGCTGGCGTTGGGCGCCGCGCACGGCACCGAGGCGTTGGTGGTGGCGTTGACCCGGGCGGTGGCATTCCGACGCTTCCGAGCGGCCGATGTTCGCTCGATCCTCGCTGCCGGTGCCGGAACTCCGCATCCCAGGCCGGCTGGGGATGCGTTGATTCTGGATCTTCCGACGGCACCGACCCGATCGCTCGACGACTATGCGATCGGCCCGCGCACGGACGGGAGCGCCGGCTCATGACCGAAACAGCGACCACCGCAGAAGGGCCGGTCACCCCTGCTCCACCGCCCGTGGTTCCGGTGCTGGCGGCGGACCTCGATGCCGGGTTGCGTCGACTCAAACTCGCCGCGATCCGTCGCACCGCACCCGAAGTCCTCCTGACCGCGAAGACCCAGCGCTGGACCCCGGAAGAGGTGCTGCGAACCCTCGTCGAGGCGGAGATCGCCGCACGGGACGCCTCGAACATCGTGAACCGGCTCAAGGTCGCCGGGTTCCCGGTCACGAAGACGTTGGAGTCGTTCGACGTCGCGGCGTCATCGATTCAGCCCAAGGTGTTCGACTACCTGACTAGCTTGGAATGGGTTCGAGCGCAGTCGAATCTGATGATCATCGGACCGGCCGTTATCAACGGGAGTTCGTCGACTCTCATTAACGTCTTCGACGATGTTTGTTGATCTTGCTTTGCGATCGTTGTTTCCCGGTTATCAGAGGGAGTGCAACAACGATGGGGAGCGGCGCTTGTGGCATACGGGCTGGCGGTGCGACCGCCTGGTGGGAGTCGGACGTGGACGGTGGTCGATGCGTCGTATCGGACCGTTGATCCGGTCGAGGAGTGGTTGGAGTCTCACCGGACTCTGTGGTCGCCGAATACGGTGCGCGGCTATGCGACGGCGTTGGCTCAGTGGTGGACGTTCCTGGAGCAACGCGACGAGGTCGGGAAGTGGCGGGACGTCGGTGTCCCCGCGGTGACGGGGTTCCTGTCGTGGTTGCGCAACGGCCGGACGGTTGAACACAGCTTGGTCCCGCAGGAGCAGGTACCGGGAGCTTCGACGTTGGAGGCGCGGCTGGCGGCGTTGATGTCGTTCTATCGTTGGCAGGAAGCGGTTTTCGGTGTTCCGGTCGCGGGACGGTTGATGCGCGGGGCACCGCGGCGGATGCCGGCGCGGGGGTTGCTGGCGCATCTGGATGCTCGGGCGGCAGCGCGGCCGTCGTCGCTGGTGCGGGTGCGCCGCGGTCACCGCGGTACTGGTCGGCCACCTCTGTTGTTGCCTCGGCAGATCCAGGCGATCCTGAATGGATGCGCCGTGTTCGATTCGGCCACTGGTGAATGGGTCGGGAATCTGCGGGACCGGTTTCTGTTCGCGCTGCTGGCTGAGACTGGCATGCGGTTGGGTGAGGCTTTGGGTCTGCGGATCAGTGACTTCGTGATGGGTCGCGGCGGGACACCGTTCGTCGAGATCGTGCCGCGACACGACAACGCGAACGGGGCGCGGGTGAAGATGATGCGTCCGCGTCGGGTCTATGTCGGCGCGGACTTGGAGCGGTTGTTCGCCGACTACCTGACCCACATCGCCTGCCGAGCAACCGAGCTGGGCCTGCCGCTGAGGGTCGAGTCGCCGTTGCTGGTGAATCTTTTCCGGCCGCCGTTCCTGTCGTCGCTTCGGGAAGGGACGGTGCGGGACAAGACGAATGCGTTGCGGCGAAGGGGCATCGGTGCCGAGGGTTGGTCTCCGCACTGGTTCCGGCACAGCCATGCGACCGCGTTGTTGCTGGCGGGGACACCGGAGTGGGTGGTATCGCGGCGGCTCGGTCACGCTCATGTCCAAACGACTTTGGACCTCTACGGCTGGGTTCGCGAGGACGAGGCGTTGCGGGCGGCGGCGAACTGGCGATCATATGCGGCCGGCTGGCAGGTGACCGAATGAATGGGCAGCGGCCACCCTATCTGCGCCCGGCCGATGACAAAGACCCGATCTGGCAGCTCCTGCAGGAGTTGCCGCCGCAATGGCGCGGACCGATCATCGGACCCGCTATCGACAACTGGGAAAAGATCACCGAGAACGCCAAGGCTCGGATCAAGCTGCACGGCCTGCCGGAGACGATTGCTGCCGAGCTGGCCTGGATGGCGCACTGGCAGGCACTGGACGGCACCCGATCCTCCGTCCTGGCCACCAATCAGATGGCCAACATCCTCCGACGAGCGATCCGCGAACAGCATCCGTTCCCACCGTCGATCCGGGCGATGGACTGGGATCAGGCCGCGGCGTTGCAGCGATGGTTCTACGCGACCCGCTGGGGGCGGCTGCCGCCCCATGGCAGCATCGCCCGGCTGCGGGTGATGTTCCGGTTCGCTCGGCTGGCGTTGCTGGCGCGCTGTCATGACGGGCACTGGTGGGATCTCGACGAATGGCACCCGCGCTGCGATCCGCGGATTCCGTTGACCGGGCGGGAACCGCAGGCCAACTACGGCTGTTCACCCGGGCAGATCCGTCATCGCTGGCTGCGAGAGGCAGCGAAATGGCATTTGGGGACCGCACTCGAGGCCGGGACCTTACGGTGGTCGACGGTCAGCCAGGAACGAGTCAAATGCCTGACCAGGTTCGACCGTTGGCTGGGCACTCTCGAGGACCCGCTGCAGGTCCTCGGCGACCCCGCCAACGCCGCCGCACAGGCGGCGGCGTTCCGGCGTTGGGATGCCGACCCCGCCAACCGGCTGCTGCGCAGCAACGACCGCCGATTCGCCGACAGACCGGTGCATCCACGTCAGATCAACGACGACCTGCGAGCGGTCGGTGAGCTGTTCGCGTTCCCTCGCGACGGTGAAACTGAAAGCCGACGGAACCCGGATCCAGTTCTCCCGTGACGACCACGACAGCATGCACCTGTTCGACCGAGCCGACCGATTCCTGCCCAACGGCTGGTGTCTACTGCCACCGCTCCAATCCTGCGACAAGGGCAACGCCTGCCTCACTTGCTCGGTGTTCGCCACCGACACCACCCACCGGACCGTCCTCGAACGCCAACTCGACGACACAACCACCCTGATCGACCGCACCACAACCGAATTCGAGATCCGACACGGCAGCCCCATGCCCGACGACAACGTCTGGCTCACACACCGCCGCGCCGAGAAAGAGGCACTGACCAAGCTGCTGGAAGCACTGCCGACCGATCCCGGCCGCGCCATCCAAGGCGGTGGCACTCACGCCACCACGACCGGCCCGATCCCACTCACCCTCATCCCCATCACACGGAGGACACGACCCTGACCACAACACATGCAGACCGCACAGCCGCCTTGGTCGCCGCCGCCAAGTCCAAATCCACCCGCAAGACCGCCGATGCCGAGCAGGCCATCCGGCGTCTGCTCAAACGCGGCGAACGCGTCACCTTCCAAGCCGTCCAGCGCGAGGCCGGCGTCTCCCACGCCTTCCTCTACAACCATGCCGAACTGCGGCCCCGCATCGAACGGCTGCGCGCCACCGCCCGACCGGTCGACGCCGCCACCGCACCGGATTCGGATAACACCCTCATCCACACACTCAGCCAGCAGATCATTGAGCTGAAGAAACAGCACCGCACCGAAGTCCGAGCCCTGCGAGACGCCCTCGAACAGGCCCACGGCGAGAACCTCGACCTGCGCCGCCAACTCACCCGCCAAGGGACCGCCACCAACCACATTGCATCAATCGCAGAAACGTCATGACCAGCGCAAACGAAAGGCTTCTCAGCTCAAACCGACGATAATCTCCGGCACGGGAAAGTCACACACCCTGATCGGGCTCGGGATCGCCGCGGTCCACGCCGGGCACAAAGTCCGCTACTTCACCGCCACCGACCTGGTCGAGACCCTCTACCGCGGACTCGCCGACAACACCGTCGGCAAGATCATCGAATCACTGTTGCGGGTCGATCTGATCATTCTCGACGAAGTCGGGTTCGCCCCACTCGACGACACCGGCACCCAACTGTTGTTCCGGCTCGTCGCCGGCGCCTACGAACGCCGCTCGTTGGCCATCGCCTCACACTGGCCGTTCGAGCAATGGGGCCGATTCCTACCCGAGCAGACCACCGCTGTCAGCATCCTCGACCGGCTTCTGCACCACGCCACCGTCGTCATCACCGACGGCGAGTCCTACCGGATGAAAGACGCCCAACACCGAAAGGAGCGCCCCTAAAACACCCCCGAACTACAACACGGGGTGGGGACTCAGACTTGGCCACCAGCGGGGACTTCTACCTGGCCATTGACAGGTGTTGTACACCAACCAGTGGGTGCGACGGTGGCCGGCTACCGGGATCAGAGCCTCCGCCCGCTCCGCTCGGGTCTGTCGTGCCCTGCCTCTGGGCTGACATCGGAAAGCGATTGAGCATGCCGAAGCTGTTCGGCGCCCGCTTGCTGATGGGCCCGATGTCGGAGTAATTGCTGATGTTCCCGTACGTGGTCCAGGTAGGCCTGAGCGTGGTCGTGGATGGAGTGGAAGTCGCCGAGTTCGGCCTTGTTGTCGGGGCGGTCGCCGGCGAGTGAGGTGGTGTCGGTGACGCGGTAGGTGTTGCGGTAGGCGTGCATCTCGGCTGCTGCCCGGTCCCATTCGGCGGCTAGGTCGGTCTCGTCGGGGCGCGGTCCGAGGTGTCTGGTCCAGGCGAGGTTGGCGGGGAGTTCTACCGCCTCCCTATCGAATTCCACCGCCCTCGCTGCACTGGCGCCGATCTCGCGTATGGCGGCTTCGTGCGCGCCTGCGATGTCGCGGTATTCGTCGCGCAGCTGCTGGGCAAGGTCGGGATCGACAGCGTGAGAGTCGGCGTCGGGGGAGCGTACCCAGTGCGGCGCGGCCGGGTTTCTCGGCTCGTGTCCTACCGGTGCGATCTCGTCGAGCGCGTCGACGACACGGCCGATGCTGGACATGGTTCCGGCGTGCTCGGCGAGTTCTGCGCAGAGGTCGCCGAGGTCGCGGCCGCCCAAGGTTGTGTGGACACGTAGCCGTCCGGCGATGTCGTTCCAGCGGGGGTCGTCGCCGTGATCGGCCATCGCGGCCGCAACGGGCAGGTGCTCGCGGAGGATCTCGTGGTTCTCGCCGAGCCACCGGGCGTTGAGGGCTCGGGTCGCCGTGGTCAGTGTGGGTCCGATGTCGCTGGCGAGGGAGACGGCGGTGATTCGCTTGCCTTGTTCGGTGAGCTGGCGGGCGTGCCACTGAAGAATCTCGGTCGGGTCGAGGCCGGCGAGTGCGGCGTTGCGGAGCTGGCGGCCGAGTCGCCACGCGGCCTTGTCGTTGGTGATGGTGGTGGCTGTTTCCGGGTCGAACACGGCCGCGACCGGGCGTCGCACGCGTTCGCGGTCGAGCATGGTTCGGGTCTGCCGGTAGGCGCGGATCTTGGCGCCGATGCCGTCGACGTCGTGTTCGGCGGGACGGGCCTCTGTGTACAGCTCGGCGACGGTGCGGGCGTAGTCGTCGAGTTCCATATCGGTGTGCGGGGCGCGCGGGGGCAGGGGTGGAAGCGCCGACTCGGTGGGCCCCCCAACCGTCGTAGTGGCCTTGGTGATTCGGTTGTTCAGGACGGCGGCGGTGTTGCGGGCGGTGTGCAGTTCGCCGGCTGTGAGGGCGTCGTTGAGGACTCTGGTGGCGCTGTCGCCGCGGTCGTGGATCTCGGCGAGGGTCGCGCGGAGGGCGGCGAGGGCGCCGGGGTGTGCCGCTTCCATGGTCGCGAGCATCGTGGCGGGGAGTGCCCGGTCGAGGAGGTGGTCGAGCCATCGATCCCGGAGGCGGGTTTGCGCGGCGAGGTATGCCTCGTGGAGTCGTTCGGGGCTGTTCGCGTGCCGGGTGGCCTCACGGATTTCGGTGAGGGCGCCGCGGTGTCCGTTGTCGGCGGCGAGGATCTTCCGCAGCACGTCGTGTGCCTGTGGGGTTTGGTGTTCGCCGAGGTGCATGCCCTCGGTGTCCTGGGTGACGCCTGGTTCGGTGGGCACGTACAGGTGGTTCTCGGTGCGGCCGCGGGTGACCGCGACGTAGAGGCCGGCGCGGTTGGTGGCTCCGGTGACGGCGGTGTGGGAGGTGTCGACGGTGATGCCCTGGCTGCGGTGCACGGTGGCGGCGTAGCCGAGTTCGGTGTCGCGGCGCACGTATTTCGCGGGCAGCACGATTCTGCCGTCGTGGGCCTTGCTGCGCACGGTCAGTGAGCCGTCGGGGTTGACGGCTGTGACGGTCCACAGGTCGCCGTTGCGGACGAACATGTTCCGCCGGCGGCCACCCAATGTGCGTAGAGTCCGGTCGTTGCGACGGGTCAGGACGGTGTCGCCGACACCGGCGGTGAGTTCGTCCGACAACACGGTGGTGTGGGTGTCGTCGGCGATGCCGCGGCCGCGTTGGTGGGCCTGCACGGCGAGGTTGACCTCGCGGACATCGTCACCGGTGGAGAGCATCACGATCGATTGCAGACCGGCGTCGGTGTCGGCGATGTAGGCGGCCGCGGCCTGGTCTTTCATCTCGGCGGCGGTGCCACTGTGGATCCAGCCGCGGTCGTCGAACAACTCCAGGCTTTCCGGGTTCCCGGCGCGGACTTGCAAAGAGTTGTCGGCCTGTTCGAGGTCGTCACCGAACCGGACCACGTCGGTGAGTTCGGGTGCCTTGGTCTCTTCGGCGAGCAACCTTAGAGCGCCTCCGGTTTCGACGGCGTCGAGCTGGGCGGGGTCGCCGAGCAGGCGGACGATCGCCCCTTGTGCGCGGGCGATGTCGGTGATTGCAGCGAGGTCCTTGGTGGAGGCGAGGGATGCCTCGTCGACCAGAAGCATGGTGCCCGGGGTGATCTCGATCGAGGACGGGAGAGTGCCCGGCTGCTGGTCGCTGATGACCCCGCGCCAGGGGTAGGTGAGGGTGGCGAGGGTGTGGGCTTGCACCCCGATTTCTTCGCCCAGGGTTTCGGCTGCAACGGCGGACGGGGCGAGTGCAATGACCTGGTGGCCGATCTTTTGCCAGGTGTCGGCGACGGCCTTCATGGAGGTGGTCTTGCCGGTGCCGGCGGGTCCGATTCCGACCGCGAGCAGGGCGCCGCTGCCGACGAAATGCTCGGCCAGCGCCCGCTGCCCGGCGTTGAGGGCGCGGCCGGCGTCCTTAGCACCGGCCTTGATGACCCGGTCGAGCTGAGCCTGCGGCGCAACGTAGGCGGTGGGGGTTTTCGTCGCGTCGAGCAGGGTTTGCTCGGCGGCGATCACCCCGTGGGAGGTGTGCAGGTTGGAGCCGGGAGTGGTGAGGATGAACTCGCCGGTGCGGCGGCGCAATGCATCCGGGGCGGGTGGTAACACCGGGGTCGGCAGGTGCACCGAGGACCCGAGGACGTGGGCGGTGACGGCCTGCACCGCGGCCTGGCGGGCGGCTTCGGTCGGGAAGGACACGGCGGCGAAGTTCGCTTCGACGGCGCTGTGAATGTGGGGGAGCGCCCACGTTGCGCGGGCATTCTCGAGGCGGGTGAGGACGGACCGTGCCTCGTCCTCGACCGAGGTCATGCGGCGCATCGCGGGATGCTGCCGCTGACCGGCGGCATGTGTGTCGCGGACCTGCCGCCACTGGGTCGTCAGGTGGTGCACGTGCTGCTCGCTGCCGAGGACCCGGGCGGAGCGGACCCGCCAGGCCTGTTGCATCTCGACGAGAGTTTGGGGTTGCTGCTTGCCTTCTCGGGTGTCGAGGTTCGCCTGCTGGTACAGCCCGAACATGGCCTTGGGGGAGGGCATCCTACCGTGCTCGGCGCGGTATTCGGCGACGAGTTGGTCGCGGCGGACCTCGATCTCGGTGCGCCGCGAGGAGAACATTTCCCGCAGCTGTTCGGGGACCTCGGCGACCTCGACGACGTCCTGTCGGCCACGGCCGGTGGACCGGGCGGTGAGACCGAAACCGAGTTCGGTGTGCAGCTTCGACATGATCTGGGCGTTGTACCGCTGCGAGGCGGCGACGCCGTAGCGGTGCATCGTCGACCCGTCCAGGGCGCGCCATTTGCCGTCGGATTCGGTGCGGACCTTGATCGAGACCACGGCGTGGGTGTGCAGGTTCGGATCGCCTGCGCGGGAGTCGTAGTGGTCGTAGAGGGTGGCCACGAACCCGGTGGTGTCCTGGGTTTCCTGGCTGGTGGATCCGGTGCGGGTGAAGCACGCGTGCTGCTCGTACCAGCCCAGCGTTTCGGTGATCGTGTCGTGGTGAATCCGCTCGATCTCGCGGCGGGTGTCGTCGTCGGCGAGGGCCCACACCACCGACACACTCTTGGGCGGGGTGAAGACCAGGTCGTACCCGGCGACGGGCTGGCGGACCTTCGACTTCTCGGCGCTGATCCACGACCGGAGCTCCCGCTGATCCTGCGGCGGGCGGGCGTGCTGGTCGGTGAACAGCCGCAGCGCTTCCCGGTCCATCAGTGCCTGGGACTCGGCCTTGTTCGGCCGCCGGCCGTGCTCGATCGCGGATGCCTCGACCGCGGCCCGGTGCGCCTTCAGCAGGGGGATCTCGTTGGCGAAGGAGGGGAACTTGCGGCCCAGCCGGGCGGCCTTGAGAGCCTTCTCCGCGGGGGTGCCGTCGGCGATGCCGGCGGCGATCATCGGTTCGGCGTTGGGGTGCATGCCCTCGCCGAACAGGGCCTTCATCTGGGTCTCGGATACCACCTGGCCGAGGGCGATTCGCTGCTCGTCGGGGACGCCGATTCCGGCGTCCATGCTCGCCAGGTCGGGCAGTGCGGAGCCGAACCAGCGGCCCGGGGGAGTGCCGTGTGCGGTGTAGTAGTCGGTCAGCTCCTGGCCGTGCTCGAGCTCGCGGTCAGCGGTGGCGACCTGCTTGGTGAGGTACTCGTAGCCATCGCCCGCGTGCAGCACGTGGAGCGTCATCACACGGGCAACAGTAGCCGCCGGATACGACGCCGAAAGGTGCGACACCCCACGAAGTCTGAAATTCAGCAAGAGGTGTGTCTGAACTTCCCGGCTTGAAATCGTGAGATGGATCGATGACCAGGCCGTTCACGGTCGAAAGCCGAAATTGGACAAAATCGCGGCGGGCAGAGGCGAAAGGTGTGGTCGGCGTTTTGAACGAGGGATGTCGTAGCAGGCAGGTAGGCTCCCGCACATGGCGTCCTCTAACAAAGCAACGATCAGCGCGCGCGAGCGCGTCCGAAAGGCGAACGCGGAGCGGCTCGCTGCCGAGCAGGCCCGGTTGAAGCAGAACGAAGACGATCTCGTCGCGTTCTTCAACTCCACTGCCGACATCGAGAAGGCCGATTCCGATGTCGAGGAGAAAATCCGGAAGATTCGTGCCGAAGCCGAGCAGAAGAAGGCCAACGCTCTAACCCGGCAGGCCGCGGCCATTCTCGGGCTCAAGCAACGCGGCGAGTCGACCTCGGCCATCGCGGAGATGACCGAACTGTCCGAAGCGAGGGTGCGGGAGTTGGTCCGCCTGGCGAAGCCGAAGACGAAACCTGCGGCCGAGCCTGTCGCCGAACCGTCCCCGAAGCCGGTCCTGGATTCGGCGGTCGCGGAGAACAACTCCGACGAAGCCGAGCAGCTCGCGTCCTGACACCGGACCACACCCACAATGGTGACCACCGCCAACGGTTATCCACACCTGGCGGGCTGCGACCGATTGTGCGTTACCTGAGACCGAGCGGAGCGGAATGAGAAGTCTCGGGTATCCACATGAGGGATCTCGCAGTCCCCATCTGTGGGTCACCGTCCGCGACACCGGCGTGGCGAAAAGGACGTGACAGCTGTGAACCCGGAGCACCCAACGCTTCCCGCAGCGGGCAGCGCGGAGCGGCAACGATTCGAGAAGTTCATCGTGCGCGGTCCACGGCCGACCGACTGCTGGATCTTCGCCGGCGCCATCGCCGACGACGGGTACGGCCGAAACTAGGCGGAGTTGCACTCGATGACACACTCGACTGTTCTCGAGTAAGACGCAGTCACAGCGTAGTTCATAGGACCAATGCGAAGAGCTAAGTCGCGTTGCGCTGCCGATCTCACATTTGATGTTGTCTCACGTGCTCCAAGCACCACATTCTTGGCAGATGCCGCCTGGACCGCGCGACGCTTGAGAACTCTCCTATCCTGACCCGTTTCTAGTATGAGCGACAGCCGATCGTGCTGAAGTGGAGAGGTGGACTGGGGTACCGGCATCTTCGCGATCGCAGGCACGATCGCGGGCGGTTTGGGTAGCTACTGCGCGAATCGACTTAATGTGGTTGCGAATTTGAAGCAAGCGAAACATGCGCGCGCGAACGAACTGAAGGACCGGAGATACGCCGCGCATCTCGCGATGGTAGGAAGTGTTGATGGCTTTGCGGAGGCCTCTCGTCGCTACTACGACGCACTAGGGCAACGGGAGGGCGCTCAAGCTCAATCCGCACAGACCGAGTGCGCCGCCGCACGGGCGAAGTGCTCAGATCACGAGGGAGCCGCCCTTCTTGCAGGGCCTCAAGCGGTCAAACTGACAGTACTGAAACTGTCAGACGCAATCGCAAAGTATTCCGACGAGCTAAGCGCTGGCACCGCGCGAATACGACCGGACACGATCTAGACCTCGCCAAGGAAGCATTCGACGCAGCCAGGTTGGTATACATCGAGACCGCCCAGAAGTACTTATCGCCGGAGGATTAATGGGCCAGCAAACTAGTCCATGGAACCTCGCGTTCCGGATCCGACTAGGGCGCTGGAGGAGCCACGGTCGATATCTGGCTTCCTGCTTGATTAAGGCCTTCAATGGCCTTCTTCAGCTGCGCCGCAGTTGCGGCCGCATCGCGGGCGGCCGCTCCTGCCTGCTCAAGCTCTTGCTGTTGAGCCTGCTGGCGCTCGTAGGTCGCGTTCATCGAGAATGCAACAGACGCGATCGCAATTGCAATGGCAACCGCACCCACCGCGTAGTTGGCGTGATTACGAGTTCGGTTGGGAGTTTCGAGAGCGGCTACCCGCGACTCGATACTGCGACGAAGAGCCTCGCGGCCTTCGAAATCTTCGGGAAGAAGGTTATAAAGCTCGGCATCAACCTTCAGATGCTCATGTGGCCTCTTACGCGAGTTGTACGTGACAAATGCACCAGCGATGATCGCCGCAATCACATATCCAATCGGTGTCCACATGTCCCGAATTTTCTCATGCATCCCGCCACCGCGGATCCCGGGTGGCCATAGCGCGATTCACTCGACGGCCGCGGTCCATGCGGCGTATCACCAACCGCCGGCGCCGAGGATTGTGATCTCCCGCGCCGGCACAGCGGCATTGCGACTGCGTGTCACCGTGCATGCAGTGTGTGCTAGCAACGAGCAGGTCGAACCCAGCAAGGACCGCAGTCGCTCTCACCATCGACTCGTACCGTCCAGGGCCGGATGCAAAGACTGGGTGTTGTCTTACATGCCGCAATGATGCATTCTATGCAACGTGGCCGACACGGCGGATCGCCCCGGTGTCGCCCACTTGGTCCTCGCACCCGGTGTCGCGCATCTAGACCCGGAGACTGCGGTATTCGGTGCGATGTTGGACGGGTGGGCGGCGCAGCAGGGCGCACGTTTCCTCCAGCCCGCGACGATCGAGCAGCGACGCGCATTGGTGCGACGGCTCGCCGAGTTCACCAACGACTATCCGTGGAACTGGCAGTGCGCGGATCTCGAGGAGTTCATCGCCAACTGTCGTCGCGGCACCAAACCGATCGTGGTGTCCACGGCGCGGATCTACGAGATCACGCTGCGACAGTTCCTCACATATGTGACCGATCCACGCTACGGGTGGCCGCGCGAATGCCGGGAGCGTTTCGGTGTCGCACCGACACAGCTACTGCACGAGGAAAACTCGATCGTGCACGTCACCGACCACGAGGGTGACCCGCGTCGGCGACCGTTGACCTACGACGAGATCCAGGCCCTGTTCGACGCCGCCGATGCGCGGGTCGAACAGATCCGCGTACACCACCGCAAGGGCGCGGCCGCGGCGATGCGGGACGCCGCACTACTGAAGACGATCCACGCCTTCGGGATCCGCCGCCGCGAAGCCTGGGGACTGGACCTGGCCGATCTGCGGCACAACCCGAAGGCACCACAGTTCGGCCGGTTCGGCGCACTGTTCGTGCGTTGGGGCAAGTCCTCCCACGGCAGCCCACCGAAACGCCGCACGGTGCTGACTGTCCCGGAAATGGATTGGATCGTGCCTGTGCTCGAGCAGTGGTGCAGCGATGTGCGGCCGCGGTTCGGCGCCACCTCGATTCCCGCGATGTGGGTGACCGAACGCGCCGGCCGAATGTCACTGCGCCGGATCAACGAGGCCTTCACCGCCGCCCGCGACGCCGCCGGCCTGGACCCGACTTTGGACCTGCATTGCCTGCGGCACTCCTACATCACCCACCTGGTCGAGTTCGACTACCCGGAGAAGTTCGTCTCCGCGCAGGCGGGACATTCCTACGCGGCATCGACCGCGATCTACACCGGTGTCTCCGACGAATACCGCAACCGGCTGCTGCAACGATCGCTGGCGAAACTTCCCGACCTCCGGGGGCAGACGTGACCAAGAAACTGGGCTGCCGATGGCACCTGCGCAATGTCATGGCCGAACACGACATGTTCGCCACCACTGATCTCGTTCCGCTCCTCGCCGAGCGCGGCGTGCACCTGTCCCGGGAACAGGTCTACCGGCTCGTCACCCGCACCCCGCAACGGCTGAGCCTCGACACCCTCGCCGCGCTGTGCGACATCTTCGACGTCGGCGTGGAAGACCTCATCGAAGTTGCTGTTACCGACGAACCGGTCCGCAAGAAGGCCTCCGGCACCGGTGCCGCGACACCGCCGCCGCCCGTGCGGCGCACCACAATCCGACGTCCCCGCGGGTTGTGACCTCCGGCGCCGACATTGAGAAGCGGCAGGCGGCGATGGCCGACCTCGCCGCAGTCCTCGCGGAGCGGCTGACCGGTGCCGATATCGACGGGCTCACCGAACAGATCGGCGACGTACACCCGACCACACCGCAGGCCCGGGCGATGCTCGACCATCTGCGCGCGCATCCGGCCGCACTCACCTCCGGTAGCTCCGAGGGTCCGGCCGGGCTGGATCGGCTCCTCACCGCACTCGCCGAACGGTATCCCCAGGTTCAGCGGATGCGGTGTGCCGGCTGCGGCGTCGTGCGGGCGTTGCCGTACCGACGGGACGGAGCGAAGATCTGTTGCCGCTGCTACGGCCGTACTCATTTGATCGTGTGCGCACGTTGCGGCCGGCAAGGACACCCCGCGGTCCGCAACCCCGGCGGCGGCACCGTCTGCATCCTCTGCACCAGAGCGGATCCGGCGCGACACGAACCGTGTGCCCGGTGCGGCAAGACCAGCACGGTCGCCTACCGGATCGACGGCGCACCGTTCTGCCAGAACTGCGGGCCGCGCAAACGGCACACCTGCAGCGGCTGTGGCCGCACCAATCAGATCGCCCACGCGATCACGGACGACGGGCCGCTCTGTCCGCGCTGTTACCGCCGGGCTCGGGTACACGTCTGCGGGCGCTGCGGCCGCACCACCACCAACATTCGGGTCGACGACCGCGCCGCCGGCACTTGGATCTGCGACCGCTGCTGGACACCACCGACCGAAACATGCTGCAGCTGCGGGAAGGAGAAGCCCTGCGCTCGCCGCACCACGGAGGGGCTACCAATCTGCGCCACCTGCCGCGCGCGGCAACGCCCCGCCCACCCCTGCTCCCGGTGCGGAAAGGTCAGGGCGATTCAGACTACCCTGCCGCTCGGCCGAATCTGCGGCGCCTGCTACCGGCACCTGCGGCGTAATCCCTCGCCGTGCGCCCGTTGCGGGCACCGGCGCCCACTCGTCGGTGAGGACGCCGACGCCGGTGGGCGGGTGTGCGGTCCCTGCTCAGGTGACGACCGCAACTGGTACTGCGTCCGCTGCGGACGTGTCGACCTCCTCGTCGCCGGAACTCACTGCCTCGCCTGCGACACCCATCTCCGCAGCCGCCAACTCCTCACCGGGCCCGACGGGAAAATCTCCGCACAGCTCACAGGGCTCCACGCCCTGTTCACCGAACCGGACGCGACTGAAGCCGCACATCGGCTGCTCGCCGGTAACAGCACCTGGATCCGGTTGCTCCGCGAACTCGCCGCCGCCGGTGCCCCGATCACCCACGCCATGCTCGACCACCACGGCACCGACATCCCGGTCGAGCATCTGCGCAGCATCCTCCTCCACACCGGTGCCCTCGAACCCCGGGGCAACGCCGTCGATTCGGTTGCGCCCGGGCTCGACACCCTCGTCGCCGACCTGCCCCCGGATCTCGCGGCCACGGTGCGCGCGTACGCGTCCTGGTCGGTGCTGCGCCGGGCCCGCGGTCGCGCCGCACGCGGGCACCTCAGTATCAGCGCGCCCAAGTACGCGCGTGTCCGCCTCCAGGTCGCCGTTCAGTTCCTGACCTGGCTCATTGACCACCACCACGCACTGGCCGAGGCGACCCAGGCCGACGTCGACCGCTGGCTGGAGGAGGGGGCCAGCACCCGCCATCGACTGCGGGACTTTCTGCGCTGGGCGCACCAACACGATCGTGCCGCCGACCTGCACGTGTCCTGGCTCGGCCGTGACGGTCTTCCCTCCCAGCTTCTCGCCGACGGCGAACGCTGGTCCGCGCTGCGCCGGTGCCTGACCGACGACGGCCTCGACCTGCGGGTGCGGGTAGCCGGCGGGCTCGTCCTGCTCTACGGTCAGATCCCCACCCGCATCGTCGAACTCACCACCAGCGATCTCGGCATCGACAGCCGAGGTGACAGCACCCTACGGTTGCGCGATCGTCCCGTCCTGCTGCCGCCGGCGCTCGCCGCCCTGATCACCGAGCTCACCAGCAGGCCGCCTTCATCAACGACGCCGGAATGGTTGTTTCCCGGCCGCTGCCCCGGCGCACACCTCGATTCCGGCCGGCTCGCCCTCCTCCTGCGCACCGCCGGGATCCCGGTGCGGCCGGCCCGCGGCGCGGCGCTGGCGGCACTCGCCGCCGATCTGCCCGCACCCGTACTGGCGGACCTCCTCGGCATCTCCGTCAGCGCCGCGACCCGCTGGAGCGCCCTCGCCGCCCGCGACAACGCCGAATACCTCGCCGCGCGAGTCGAACATCCACCCCGCTGACACACCCGCACCCGAGCACCAGCGAGGCAACTTCGTGTCGGTACCCGCCCCTACTCTCACCGGTAACAGCACCAATGAGCAGCGAGCGGAGGGGAAACCATGGTCACCGCCGCCAGCACAGCGATGCTGCCGGGGATGCCCGCCTCCCCGGCGATCCCTGAGACCGAACAGCTCGCCCTGATCGGCCAACCGCAACCGATCCGGGTCCCCGAACGGCTGTGGCGGTCCTGGCTCGACGACCCCACCGTCGTGGCGCGATTCGAAGCCAAGACCTACCGACGCCCGGGTGGCCGGTGCACGGTGTGGCTCGGAAGTGTCTCATCCACCGGGCACGGCTCCTTCCGTGCCGCGAGCCTGCCCGGCCCGTCCCGGCGCGGCACCGTTCCCGCGCACCTGTTCGCCTACCAGCTCGAGTACGGGGTCATCCCGCGGCTGGGGTGGTCCGGTACCGATGACGCGGTCCTGTGCCACCAGTGCGACTTCGCCGGCTGCGTCAACCCACAGCACATGCGACTGGGCACCAACACCGTCAACCGCACCGAGTACCACCTGCGGCGCCGCAACCTCGCCAGCCCGCTTTCCGACGTCCGCGGCCCAGCCGGGCGTACCCGTGCCCTCGCCGCCGCAATCCGAACCGGCCTTACCTGCGGAAAGGATTCGGACAGCATCGAACAGCGGATCAGATGCGCCGAAGCGGCGGGATTACCCCTCACCCTCTGGTAGTTGGCCAGCACAGCGAATCTGTGCCCTAGCCACGCAGAGCGGAACCTGACTACGCCCGTGTGGGTCTGCGAAGGTTGTCCGAGCGGGTGAGAGACAGCTCCGCGTGCATGCGTTCATCGACGAATCCAAACGGGGCGGTTACGCCCTGTGCGCGGTGACCGTGGCGACCGGCGATCTGACGGCCCTGCGGAAGCAGATGAACGCGCTCCGACCGCCCGGGCACACCCGCATCCATATGACCGGTGTGGGGAAGAAGCTGGCACCGAAGATCGTCGCCGAGGTCGCCCGGCTGGAGGCAAACAGCCGGATCTATGTGATGAGCTCGCGGAAGGTCAACGAACGCCAGGCCCGCGACGCCACCCTGGCCGCCGCGGTGCGGGACCTGGCGCAGATGCCGGTGACGAACCTGGTCATCGAGTCATGCGATCAGGACCACGAGGACAACCGCATCATCCGGGACGAACTCGGTGCCGGGGCCCCGTTCCGGTACGGCCACGACCGGCCCACCAATCCGCTGCTGTGGATCCCGGACGTGCATGCCTGGGCATGGGGGCGCGGCGGCAGCATGCGCGCGAAGATCGCGCACCGCATCACCGTCGTCAGGGTCTGCAAACACGAGAACGCCCCTCAATGCACGAGGGGCGTTCGTCGTATGTGGGTGGGCGCGCAAGGCTGGAAACCGCTAGGTGGGGCTGCCTACAGGGGTACTTCCGCCCCGGAGACCTCCTACACGAACCACTTCCCTCGGCTATTGCCTCGGGCACCCACATTATGTCGGTGACGGTTGCGTCGACGCAACCGCGAAGCCCATGGCCTGCACAGAAGCGCAACCGGTGCCCGCCAGAGCGTTTGTCTACTGCGCCTACGCCATCGAAGGCAGTTCAGCACGATCAGATGATACGTATGGTCTGTGCGGCAGGCGATCGAAGTGGGTGCAGGATTGTGGCCACAGCAATCGATGACGGCATGGCGTTATAGCGCTACAACGCCATGCCGTCACGGCCACTCTCGGGAAACGTCGACGCGTCCTCTCGTGGTTCGCCGGGTGGCACAATCGGCTCTGTTCAAGAGGTCTGATTCAGGTGCCGCGTCAACGCTGCCGACTGCCTACGATGTCGTCAACGTCAAGAGCCCGAAGCGCTTGGCTGCGTGTTCGGGATCCTTTGCTGATGTTTGCCCTCGTCGGCAGTCATGGTGATTTCCTCGAGGCTGCGGCCCCGGGTGCGTTCGCCGAATTTGCCCATGATGAGACCTGCGAGCACAACCACACTTGCGAGGTAGAGGAATACCGCCGTGAATCCCAACTGCGACAGGAGCGCTGCAACGAGGAACGTCGTGGCGAATACTGCAAGGCGTCCGACACCGTTGCCGACGCCGGCGCCGAACCCGCGGAGGCTGGTAGGGAAGATCTCGGGCAGATACGTGTAGACGCAGGGCACGGAGGCTTGAAGCAGCAGCGTGATCAGGAGCCCGCTGGCTACCATCACTATGTCGCTGTCGGTGAAACCGAAGACCAGCATGAGCATCCCGACCATCGAATACAGCGCGAGTACGGCAGTTCGTCGTTCGACGCGGTCGATGAACAACAGGGCGAGCAGGGCGCCGGGCACAGTCGCGAGGGACATCACGGAGGAATAGGTCAGGCTCTGGGTGGTGGTGAACCCATGCTCGGTGAGGAGCGTCGGAACCCAGGAGTTGTAGCCGTAGAACCCGGACAGTGCGAGTGCCATGGTCAAACACAGCACGATGGTCCTCTTGGAGTACCCGCCCCGGAACAGATCGCCGGGTCGGCCTGCCGCAACGACTGGCTGCGGCAGGATCTGCGGCAGTTCGGCACGTGTGATTTCCCGTGCCTCACTCTCGATCCGCGCGACGATTTCCTCAGCGCGCTCAGAATGACCATTCTCCTGCAACCAGCGAACCGATTCCGGAAGCCAGCGTGCGGTGACCGCGATGAGGAGCAGTCCGGACGTGCCGAGAACGAAGATCCAGCGCCACGCCGAGGGTCCGATTGGCACGATCCAGCGTGCGAGCCATGCCATGGCGGGGACACCGAGCAGGCTGAATGCAACGATCCACGTCTGCGCACGTCCACGATGCAGTTTCGGGAACATCTCCGAGACGTAGGTCAGAACGACCACCGTCATGGCTTGAAGTCCGACGCCGGTCAGAACTCGATACACGGCCAGATCTGCGACGCCGACTGCGAATGCGGACAGGAGCGAAAAGGTCGAGAAGAAGACGGTCGCGCCGATGATGATGCGCTTGCGGCCGAAGCGGTCGGCAAGACGCCCACCCACGATGGAGCCGGCGAACATACCGAGAAATGACGCTGCCGTGATCGTGCCGACGTCGCTCACCGAAAGACCCCAGTCCGCCCGGATGGCCGGTGCGGCGAACGCGAAGGTGTTCAGGTCGGCCATGTCGACCAGTAACAACGCCGCCAGGACGGCAAGCCAGCGTTTGTGAGACCTCGTCATCACAGGGATGCGGTTGAGCCGGGCGCTGAACTGCGCCCCGCCGTCCGTTGCATCAATGACTTCCATTCATTCCTCCGGAGCTTGTATCATCTGATAAAACGGCGTGCCATGGAGTGGCGTGATGCCCATCACAGCTTGCTGGAAGTCGATTGTCAAGGGCGGCAGGGCCGGAACTTCCCGCGATTGCGATCGCGTTGATGAAGGATTGACACCACTGAATGAACCACCATGCTGTTTGACGGCACGATCCTTTGAAGGGGACTATTTGATGACGGAAACTTCGGGTGCTGGTGAAGCCGACATTGCATCGGAAGCGGCGGCGCTTCGACTTGCGGCTGTTCCGGCGGACGTCGTCGAGATCGCGGTGGATTGCATTATCGACACGTTGGCTGTTGCGATCGGTGGCTCGTGTGATGAAGTCGTGAAGCTGGTGGCTGAGGTCGCCAACGATTCTGGTCGTTGCACGCGACTGGGCGACAGGGCCCGTGTGGGGCCGCGCTCAGCAGCGCTGGTCAACGGCATCGCGGCTCATGTTCTGGACTTCGATGACTGGTTGCCTGTGGGCGGGCTCCACCCGTCTGCGCCACTTCTTCCTGCCGTGTGGGCGCAAGCCGAGGCGTCAGCTCATCCGAGCAGTGTCGACGGCGGCCGACTGCTCGCCGCGTACATCGCCGGGTTCGAAGCCCAAGCCCGCATCGGTGCCGCGCTTGCGCCCCGGCACTACGAGGCGGGATTCCATCCCACCGCCACGGTGGGAGTCTTCGGAGCCGCAACCGGTGTCGCGCACCTGCTCGGTCTCGGGCCGGCCGGCATCCAACGCGCCTGGGGTCTCGCAGCGACGCAAGCTGCAGGGTTACGCGCGGTGTTCGGCTCGATGGGTAAAGCGATGCAGGTGGGGCGGGCGTCTGAGGCGGGACTGTTTTCGGCCCAGTTGGCCGCGGCCGGTGTCACAGCTCCGGGTGATGCCCTCTTCGGGCCTGGTGGATTCGCGGCAACTCACGGTCACGCGGCCGCTGTTGAATCGGTGATCGTTCCGTTTGCCGAGAGATGGTACCTACGTGAGGTTTTGGTCAAGAGGCACGCTGCATGCTTCGGTACCCACGCAGCGATCGATGCGCTGCTGACTTTGCGCGAGGGTCTCGACCCTAGGCGCGTGCGCGAGATCGAGCTGACGGTGCCGGAGCTGTTGCGAACTGTCTGCGCGATCCCGGTGGCCACGACACCGTTGGAGGGCAAGTTCAGCCTGGCGTTCACCGCAGCACTGGCCCTCGTTCGGGGTTCGTGCCAGGTCATGGATTTCACCCACGCGGCCGTCCTCGACCCCGACCTGAGATCGGTGGCCGAACGCGTCCGGATCAGGTTCGATGCGGCACTACGCCCTCAGCAAACCCATGTCCGCGTCGTGCTCGAGGGAGGGACGGCACTGCATGCCTCGGCTGACTCGGCCTTACCTCTCACAGCGCGTGAGCGGCGTGCGATCGTGCGCGAGAAATTCCACGAGCTTGTCGGCCCCGTGGTCGGGTCCGAACGATGCACCGCGTTGATAGGGGCAATCGAGGAGCTGCCCGACGGCAGCAATGTCTCCACCGTGACAAGCCTTCTCCGCCTGGAGTGATCGGCTCTTCGCGCCACGTTCCGAGCCCCACCGAGAATCAGGAGTACGACATGGAAATTTCTTTCGACAACCGCACCGTCATCGTCACCGGCGGTGCCGGCGGATTCGGTTCTGCAACTGCACGAACCTTCGCTGCCGGCGGCGCAAACGTAGTGGTGTCCGACATCGACGGCGTCAGGGCCAAAGAGGTGGCGGACCAACTGCCGTCCGCGATTGCGGTGACCACCGACGTCACCGATCCCGATGCCATGCGTGACCTCGTCGCCGTCACCGAAGAACGTTTCGGCGCCCTGCACGTCATGGTCAACAATGCCGGACTGCCGCACCGGAACATGCCCCTGGTGGACATGGATGTGGCGGATGTGGATTTCCAGCTCTCCGTCAATGTGCGCAGTGTGTTCCTGGGCAGTAAGTACGCCATCCCGGCTCTGACCCGGGCCGGAGGCGGCGTCATCATCAACGTCGCCTCCATCGCCGGCAAGCGACCCCGACCAGGGCTGTCGATCTACAACGCGACCAAGGGAGCGGTCATCACGCTTACCCGCAGTCTGGCTACCGAGGTAGGTCCGCAGATCCGGGTGAACGCAGTCAATCCGGTCGTCGCGCAGACCGGCTTCATCAAAAACGCGCTCGGGATCGACGAACTCGACGACCAGGCTCGCACCGGGTTGACCGCGAACATTCCGATGGACCGCATCGCGACGCCGGACGATGTCGCCTCAGCCATCGCTTTTCTCGCGTCGGATCAGGCCGGATTCCTCACCGGTGTGTGCCTCGACGTCGACGGTGGTCGTTCCATTCAGTGACCACTCGCGCGGTCAATCGGCGAGCGCATCGCCGATTGACTGCGCAGTCTGCCGTACCCAGCTTCCCCATTCCGGCACTCGGGCGGGCATGAACCGAATGTCGGGCATGCTGATCGCCACTGCCGCGACGGGCCGGCCGGAAGGGCCGGGAACTGCGGCACCGATCGCGCACACGTGGGCACGGTTCTCGGAGATGTTGACTGCGTACCCGCGTTCTCGCGCTTCGAGGATCTGGTGGAGGAGCTGCTTGGGGTCGACGATGCTGTTGGCAGTGGGCTTGGCCAGCGGTCGCGCGAGCATCGCCTCGAGCTCGTCGTCGGGCAGCATCGCCAACCACGCTTTCCCGCTCGCACTGGTGTGGAATGCGACTCCTGCCCCGATCTGGTTGAAGGTTCGGACTGGATGAATCGAGTCGACTCGCTCGATGAGGACCAACTGGCTGTCACCATCTGGCAGGGAGAAATGGATGGTTTCCCCGGTGCGCTCTCCCAGCTCGGTCAGATAGGGAAGCGCCACGTCACGAAGGCTCTGCGCCGGCGCATTCCGGCGGGCCAGGGCGAGCAGCCGCGGACTCAGTTGCCACCGGGTGATCGGCTCGTCCGAGGTCTCCGCCCATCCCTCCTGCTGCAAAGTGCGCAGTAGCCGTTGCACCGTCGACTTCGGAAGGTCGAGTTGGCGGGAGAGGTCGCCGACTCCGATCGGCTGGCCTTGAGCGGCTACGGCCTCCACGACACGCAGACCGCGAATAAGGGTCTGCGTGCCCGCCGGTCCGGTTGCCGCCTGCGGCTGGTCGACTACCGGGTCCACCTCGGATCGCGTGCTGGTCATCAGGGGCTACGTCCAATCATGGAATGTGAGGAAGCTTCGCACAGCGGTTCATTCTATGGCACAGATGGTATGCCCGGCGGCATCGAACACTCCCTGAATCGAGAAATGCCTGGTTCACGCGCCTCTTGACAACGATGTGACCGGCGATACACACTCAATGCGTGCCACTCAGTGTCACGACATGTCACTAGATGAAACGCTTAGGAGATTTTTCGCATGACAACGGATCCGGTGAATTGGCCACTGATCCCTCGCGGCACCTTTTTCGAGGACCACGTCGTCGGGCGAGTCTTCGATCACCACTGGGGTCGGACGATCCACGCCAGTGACAACTTGACCTTCAGCACCCAGACACTCGCGTTCAACCCTGTGCACTTCAATCGGGCAGCCGCAGAGGCGGCGGGGCACCCCGACGAGGTGATCAACCCTTTGCTGGTGTTCTCGGTGGTCTTCGGTCTCAGCGTGGAGGACCTCAGCGAGCTCGGCGGACCGTTCCTCGGCGCAACGGATGTCACGTACCTCCGCGACGTCTACCCGGGCGAGACCGTCTACGCGTCGAGCACGGTCGTAGAGGCACGCGCATCCGAGACGCGCCCCGACACCGGCATCGTCACCTGGCACACCGTGGGCCGTGACACCGCGGGACAGGCAGTGATCGAGTTTCACCGCACCAACCTCGTGCGCCGGCGCACGAGTTCCACCGAGCTTCTGGCGGTGCCGGACGGCTATGCCGAGGACTTCACGGTCGGAGCACGGTTCCGGCACGCCCGCTCACGCACGATCACCGACCTCGATCTCAACGGGCTGACCCTGCTGGTGATGAACAGTGCGCCCGGCCATTTCAGCGAGCAAGCGATGGCCGACACCGCCTTCGGCGAGCGAATCAACTTCGGCGGTCTCACCCTCTCTTTGACAGTCGGTCTCGCCACCCAGGACACCACCGGGCAGGCCGTGCGTGAACTCGGTCTCGACGACATCCGATTCCCGGTACCGGTGCGTAACGGTGACACCGTGGGCGCCGCGACCGAGGTGCTTGCCATCGACCCGCTCGACGGTGGTGACGCCGTCGTGACGTTCCGGCACCTCGGTGTCAACCAGCGAGGCGAGATCGTCTGCCAGACCACCCGCCGGGTCCAGGTCCGCCGCCGAGCCGCAGAACAACCCGCGGCACCCACCGCATCCTCTTCCTCCCTCATCTCGACAGAAAGCTGACTGACAATGCTGAACAACCGCCCCTTCCGTCCGCGTCGCTCGTGCATGGCCGTCCCGGGCAGCAGCGACAAGATGATCAAGAAGGCCCAGGGCCTGCCGGCGGATCAGATCTTCCTCGATCTCGAGGACTCGGTGGCCCCCATCGCCAAGCCCGCGGCCCGCGCCACGATCGTCGAGGCCCTCAACCATGGCGACTGGACCGGAAAGACCCGCGTGGTGCGCGTCAACGACGCCGACACCGTCTGGGCACACGAAGACGTCCTCGAGATTGTCCGCGGCGCCGGGGCCAACCTGGACTGCATCATGCTCCCCAAGGTGGAGAAGGTCGCACACATCCATTGGCTCGACATTCTGCTCACCCAGGTCGAGCGCGAACAGGGCCTGCCCGAAGGGGGGATCGGCATCGAAGCGCAGATCGAAGGCCCCGCCGGGCTGAGCGAAATCGAGGAAATCGCGACCGCCACGGCCCGCACGGAAACCCTCATCTTCGGCCCCGGCGACTTCATGGCGGCTATGAAGATGCCCGCACTGACCATCGGCGCACCCGGTTCGTCCGGATTCGACCCGTTCGACACCGTCCTGATGACGATCGCCATGACCGCCCGCAAGCACGGCCTGCAGGCCATCGACGGCCCGTATGCACTGATCCGTGACACCGACGGCTACCGGGCCGCCTCGGAACGCGCCGCCGCCTACGGTTTCGACGGCAAGTGGGTGCTGCACCCGGGCCAGCTCGACACGGCCAACGAGGTCTTCGCGCCCACTCAAGAGGACTACGACAAGGCCGAACTGATCCTCGAGGCCTACGCGCACTACACCTCCGAGGCCGGCGGCGGCCGGGGCGCCGTGATGCTCGGCGACGAGATGATCGACGAGGCGAGCCGCAAGCTGGCGGTGCCCACCGCCGAACGAGGCCGAGTTTTCGGCATGCAGCGGACGACCCGCTTCGAACCGGGAGCCTGAGCTCGTCATGAAGCGCACCCTGTACGACGCTGATCACGATCTCTTCCGAGAGACCGTGCGGGAGTTCGTAACCCGTGAGGTCGCCCCCCACCGGGAACGCTGGGAGCAGGCGGGGCTGGTGGACCGGTCGGTGTGGTCGATGGCCGGATCGCTGGGACTGCTCGGGATCGGCGCCCCCTCCGAACACGGCGGCGGTGGGGTCGCCGACTACCGGTACCGGATGGTGGTCATCGAGGAGCTCTGCGCGGCCGACTCGGCCTCTTTCAACGCGGGGCTCTCCGTGCAGGACGATCTCGTCCTGCCGTATCTGATCGATCTCGGGACCACCGACCAACAGTCGCGATGGATACCGGCGATGTGCGCCGGTACTGCGATCGGGGCGCTCGCCATGACCGAGCCTGGTGCGGGCAGTGACCTCCAGAGAGTGCGTACCACCGCCCGACGCACCGCCGACGGCTGGATTCTGGAGGGGCAGAAGACCTTCATCACCAACGGCATCCTCGCCGACGTGGTCGTGGTGTTCGCCCGCACCGACGCCGATGCGGGGGCACGCGGGTTCACCTTGTTTCTCGTCGACACCACGACACCGGGGTTCCGTCGGGGTCGCAAGCTCGAGAAGCTGGGCTTACGCGGCAACGACACCGCCGAATTGTTCTTCGACGGCGTCGTGCTGACCGACGCGGACGTCCTCGGCACCGTCGGGGCAGGATTCGGCCACCTCATGGAGAGGCTGCCCCGGGAGCGGCTGTCCATTGCTGCCACTTCCCTCGCCAGCGCCCAGTCGGCGTTCGATTGGACCAAGAATTACGTGCGCGATCGCAAGGCGTTCGGCACGCGTATCGACGGTTTCCAGAACACCCGCTTCGTCCTCGCGGAGATCGGAACCGAGCTGGACGTGGCATGGACCTATTTGGATCGATCGATCGCGTTTCTCAATGACGGTGAGCTCTCCGCCGTCGATGCGGCCAAGGCCAAGTGGTGGCTCTCCGACCTCCAACAGCGCGTCGTCGACCGATGCCTGCAATTGCACGGTGGCTACGGCTACATGCTCGAGTACCCCGTCGCTCGGGCCTACGCGGACGCTCGCATCCAACCCATCTACGGCGGCACGAACGAGATCATGAAGGAAATCATCGGCCGTGACCTCGTCCGCTGACACCAGACCGCGAACCGGGAGCACCCGAACCGTTCGAGAAGAGACCACAGACATGATCATCAGGTTTGACCACTGGATCAACGGCCAGAGCACGCCCAGCCACGGCCGCGAGCGACTGACCACCCGCAGCCCGGCCGACGCCAGCCCGGCAGCGGACATCGCACTGGGCACCGCCGAGGACGTCGCGGACGCCGTCCACGCGGCGTCCGCTGCGGCCGACGCGTGGCGCCGGCAGAAGCCGATCGAACGCGGCCGGGTGTTGATGCGGCTCGCGGCGATGATCCAATCCCATGCCGACGAACTCGCCGCACTCGAGAGCGCCGAGACCGGCAAACCTGCCTGGCAAGCTCCGATGGAGATTGCCGGTGCGGCCGGCTATTTCGAGTTCTACGGCGGACTGGTGAATGCATTGCACGGCGAGACGATCGATCTCGGCCCGGGACATCACTGCTTCACCCGCCGCGAGCCGTTCGGCATCGTGGGCGTGATCACGCCGTGGAACGCTCCGCTCAACCAGGCATCTCGTGCCGTCGCACCGGCTCTGGCAGCGGGCAACGTCGTGGTACTCAAACCCTCCGAGTTCACCTCCACCACCTCCCTGAGACTGGCCGAACTGGCCACCGAAGCAGGCATGCCGGACGGAGTCCTCAACGTCGTCACCGGCGACGGGACCGCGGGCCGCGCGCTGGTGGAGAACTCAGGCGTGCGAAAGCTCGTATTCACCGGGTCGGTGCGCGCCGGCCGCGACATCGGCCACGTCGCTGCCGATCGGATCATCCCGCTCACGCTCGAACTCGGTGGCAAGTCCGCGAACATCGTCTTCGGTGACGCGGACATGGACCGTGCGGTGACCGGGGCCCTGAACGCCTTCTCGCTCAACACCGGCCAGATCTGTTCGGCCGGCACGCGGCTCCTGGTCGAACGCGCCGTCCACGACCAGTTCGTCGACCGGCTCGTCGACGCATGCCAGACCCTGACCTCGAGTGGCCGGCTCGGACCGCTCACCACCGGCGCCCAGTACGACAAGGTGCTGGAGTATTTCAAGATCGCCCGCGACGACGGTGCCACGGCCGCGCTCGGCGGCGAGCCGTTCTCCGCTACCCGACGGGGCGCCGGCTTCTTCGTGCCGCCGACGATCTACACCGGCGTCGACAACTCCATGCGGATCGCCCGTGAGGAGATCTTCGGTCCCGTGCTGGCGGTGATCCCCTTCGACACCGAGGACGAGGCCGTCCAGATCGCCAATGACAGCGACTTCGGGCTCGCCAGCGGTGTCTGGACCTCGGACATCTCTCGTGCGCTGCGGATGGCGGACCGGCTCGAGGCCGGACAGGTTTACGTGAACACCTGGCTCGCCGCCGCCATCGAGACTCCATTCGGTGGCTACAAACAGAGTGGTTACGGCCGCGAAAAGGGCGCTGAGGCGCTGCACCACTACACCCAAGTCAAGACCGTGACGGTGGAACTATGACAATCCTGACGCTCGCACAGGAAAAGCTGCGCGACGAGGCGAGAGAATTCACCGCGACCGAATTGCTCCCGGTCGCAAACAAGTTGGACCCGCAACATGCGGACATTCCGTGGTCGATCGTCGACCGTATGGCTGAGCTCGGCTACTTCGGCATCATGATCGATCGCGAGTACGGTGGCCTGGGTTTGGGCATGACCGAGTACTGCCTGGTCACCGAAGAACTGTCGCGCGGCTGGATGAGCGCGGCCAGCATCATCGCCCGCGCCAACGGGACGGGTTCCGCCGTCGCCGACCCCGCCTGGCGAGCGGACATCCTCCGCCGACAAGCGGCCGGCAAATTCATTTCCGCGGGCGCGTTCAGCGAACCCGAAGCCGGCTCTGACGTCGCCGCGGTGTCCTGCCGGGCCGAACGCCGCGGTGACACCTACATACTCAACGGACACAAGCGCTGGTGCGGCTGGGCCGAGGCGGCCGACGCCATCCTGATCCTTGCTCGGACCGCCCCGGGCCGCCGTGAAGGACTCGACGTCTTCCTGGTGGAGAAACCGCGAGGTGAGTTCCCGCCCGGGATCACCGGCACCCCGATCCCGAAAATCGGCTATCACGGCATCACCTCGTGGGCCCTCGAGATCCAAGACCTCGAGGTTCCGGCCACCCATATGCAGGTCGGACCCAACGGGGAAACCGGCACCGGGTTCGCCTTGTTCGCCAACCTGATCAATTGGGGTCGGCTCCACACCGCCGCCCGGGCAGTCGGCGCCGCCCGCGGCGCCCTCGAAGACGCCCTCGCCTACTCACAAGAACGCGTTCAGTTCGGCAAACCGATCTCCTCGTTCCAAGGAATCAAGTTCCGGCTCGCCGACATGGCCACCCAGGTCGCCGCGGCCCGCGCGTTCTATCTCGACGCCGCGGCCCGATTCGATGCCGGTCAGGACTGCCAGCAGGAATGTTCGATGGCAAAACTGTTTGCCAGCGAAATCGCCGAGAAAGTCGCCAGCTCCGCCCTACAGGTCTTGGGCGGCAACGGTTACACCACCGAGTACGCCGTCGAACGGCACTGGCGCGATGCCCGACTGACCCAGATCTTCGAAGGCACCTCGGAGATTCAGCGAACCATCATCGCCCAGCATCTGCTGCGTCAACCCTGACCTCGCTATCTCGATGAAAGGACATCCCATGGACCCGACACTGCCGCTCGATCTCGCACGATTGCGCGCCGTCCTCGACACAGACCCCGAGTTCACCCTGCAGGCGCGCCACCTCGACACCACCATCCGCGTCGTCATCGGTGAGACCCAGTCCTTCCGGCTGGTGCTGAGCGGCGGAAAGGTAGCCGAGATCGACCCTGTCGTCACACCTTTCGACTCGTACGACATCCAGCTGGCCGGCTCGCACGAGCAGTGGAGTGCGCTGCTCGCCGCGACACCCATCGCCTTCTACCAGGACTTCTACCCCGCGATGCTGCACCACGGGTTCCGCATCGAGGGAAACATGGAGATGATCATGGCCTACTACCCAGCCATCAGGCGCCTCGGCGATCTGTTCCGCACCGTTGCGAACGACGAGGTGACAGCATGAGCGCCCGCACCGCCGACATCACCGGACGCTACGTCTACCTCGATATCGAGGGCGTGGAATACCGGGTCTACTACGAAGAAGCAGGCACCGGGGTGCCCGTCATCCTGCAACACACCGCCGGCTGCGACAGTCGTCAGTGGCGCCACCTGCTCGAAGACCCCGACTTCACCTCAACCTATCGACTGATCGCCCCCGACGTGCCCTTCCACGGCCGGTCACTGCCGCCGGAATCACAGCAGTGGTGGACCGAAGAGTACTCACTGACGCAGAACTTCTTCATCGCGTTCCACCTCGCACTGCTCGACGCCCTCGGACTCGACCGACCGATCTTCGCGGGATGTTCGATGGGCGGGCATCTGGCCCCCGATCTCGCACTGCACCACCCCGGGGTCTACCGGGCCGTGATCGGAATCGAAGCGGCGATGGAAAGCCACGGCGTCGAACGCATCCTGCCCTGGCTCTACCACCCCCGCATTTCGAACGACACCAAACCCGCACTGATGTACACCCTGTGCGCACCGCAAAGCCCCGAGGCGTTCAAACGCGAGACGGTGTGGGTCTACAGCCAAGGTGCACCGCCGGTTTTCAAGGGCGACCTCCACTACTACCTCGTCGAGCATGACCTGACCGAAACCGCGAAGACGATCGACACCACCAAGACCGCGGTTCACATCCTGAACGGCGAATACGACTGGTCCGCTTACCCGGCGGCCGGTCAGGCCCTGGCAGCGGAGATCGACGGCGCCACCTTCGCCACGATGCCCGGGGTAGGACACTTCCCGATGTCGGAGAATCCGGAGGCATTCAAGCAGTACTTCATGCCGCTACTGAAGCAGGTGGCCGCACAATGACCGGGCCGCTCGACGGGGTGCGTGTTGTCGATCTGACACACGCCCTGGCCGGACCGTACTGCACCATGCTGCTCGCCGACCTGGGAGCCGATGTACTGAAGGTCGAGTCCCCCTCGGGAGACCTTTCTCGCAAGGCGGGACCGTACCCCGCCGACGACAGCACACGGGCGTTCGGCGGGTACTTCCAAAGCGTGAACCGTGGCAAGCGCAGCGTGGTGCTGGACCTCAAGACTGCGGACGGCGCCGCGACACTGCGCACCCTCGCCGCCGATGCCGACGTCCTCGTCGAGAATTTCACCCCCGGCGTCATGGAACGGCTTGGACTGTCCTACGAGTCCCTGGCCGCGGACAACCCGCGACTGGTCTACGCCGCTCTCCGCGGCTTCGGTGATCCACGTTCCGGGGAAAGCCCGTACCAGTCGTGGCCAGCCTTCGACGTCGTCATTCAGGCGATGGCAGGGATCCTGGGCATCACCGGCACCGAAGATGGCACCCCCATCAAGGTCGGACCGGGAGTCGCCGACATTTTCCCCGGCACGATGCTGGCAGTCGGCATCACCTCGGCGCTCTACGAAGCGCGAGGGAGCGGAACGGGACAGTTCGTCGACATCGCGATGTACGACGCTGTGATGTCCTTGTGCGAGCGGATCGTCTACCAGCACTCCTACACCGGTGCCGTGCCCAAACCGGAGGGAAACAAGCACCCACTGCTCAGCCCATTCGACATCCTGCCCGCGAACGACGGGTGGGTTGCGATCGCAGCGCCAAACGACAACCGCTGGCGCCGGCTGTGCGAACTCATCGATCGCCCTGATCTCGCCGCCGACCCCGCATTCGCTACCAACGACCTGAGAGTCGCCAGTCGCGGAGCTGTCTACGACGCGCTGGCCGGGTGGGCTCGGAGTCGATCCAAGGAGGAGATCCTCGCGCACCTCGGCGGTCAAGTACCTGTCGGCGCAGTGCGGGACGCGGCCGAGATCATGGCAGACCCCCACGTGGCAGCACGCGAGATGGCCCTCACACTCGATCACCCGGGCAGTACAGACTCATTCGTCGTGGCCGGTCAGCCGCTGAAGTTCTCCCGCACCCCCGCCGTTCCCACTACCCGCGCCCCACTACTCGACGAACACGGCCCACAGATTCGGGCGGCACACGAGCACGGCGAGGATGGGGCCGGTCAAGGGTCCACACCGTCAACGGCATCCGCCCTGGTACACAACACACCATCCGGCTGATCTGGTGCCAGTCCGAAAGTCGACCCGCCGCGGCTGGCCGCAACGACCGGTGACCGTCGGTCGTCATCCCGCAATTTCTGCGGGTGGGGACGTGACGTCCGTTTTAGCCTCGATCTTGCATGCGTCTGATGTGTCGCTCTGATCAGTTTCAGGTTGGGTATTTCGGGCGTGGATTCGGTGCTCGGCAACGCGCGTTCGCCCGACGCGGTCGGGTGGTCGTCGGGGTCCAGGGCCCCGAAGGTTGATTCCCTTTCGTCTCGTTCGTCGGATTGGTGCTGGTCAGTGGGGGTCGGGGATTGCGTTGAGACGGGCCAATGCGGTGATCAGTAAGTCGATCCAGGGTGCGTGGGCGGACAGCCGCAGGTGCACTTTTCGTGCGTGACGGGCGATGCGGCCGGCGGTCGCGAACAGGCGTAGTCGTAGCCGTTTCGGCTCCCACCGACTGGCTGGGTCGTCGGTGAGCGCGAGCATCTGCATCCATGCGGTGACCTCGACGGCGAGGGCGACGAGGGCGAGCCAGATCCGATTCTGATCGAAACCGTGCAGCGGAAGGTTCTCGAGGCCGGTGTCTTTCAGGATGCGGATCCGGTCTTCGCAGCGTGCCCGGCGCCGGTGCCGCAGTTCGAGATCGGGCAATTGTCCACCTTCGGTGTTGGTGACGAACGCGGTCAACCGCAGCCCGTCACGGTCGGTGAAGCGCAGTTGTGCACCGGGGTGTGGGCGTTCTTTGCGGACGATGACTCGCATCCCGTCGGGCCAGCCCGGCAGCTCGAGCAGACTGGTTACCTCCGTCACCCAGGCGCCGTCGCGGGGTTGCCCGTCGGCGTTGTAGGCGGCGATCCAGGCCCGCTCGGGAAGGGTTTCGATCGCAGCGACGATGGTGTCGGTCAGACCGAATCCGATCGAGTACGACAACTTCTGTGTGGTCAGGTAGTCGATGAGGGCATGGGTGCCGCCGGCCGCGTCGGTTCGGATCAGTACCTTGCGTCCGATCCGTCCGCCTTTGGCGGTGAACGGCAACTGCCGCAATGCTTGCCGTATCAGTTCGATGTGGTCTGCGGCGGTGTTGGAGCCGGCGTTGCCCGGTCGCAGCATCATTGCCAACGGCTCTCCCGTGCCGTCCGGTCCGTGGTCCACGAACGCGCACAGCGGGTGGAAACCGAACCCTCTCTTGTAGGTGGCGGCAGCCTTTTCCTTTTCCGAGTGGGCGGTGACCAGGGTGGCGTCGAGGTCGATGATCAGCGGATGTCCGGCGTCGATCTCATGGTCGGGAGCCTGTTCACCGGCGGCGTTCCAGGCGATCCGTCGGGCTGTCGAACGCGCGGAGTTGATTGCCGCCAACGCTTTCGGAGCGTCAGCGGCCAATGCGGTAATCAGTCTCGAGACGGTGGGATCGGACGCCACCCGGCCGAAGACTGCGGGTTCTTCCCGCAGCAGCGCGATATCGGCCAGGCAGTCGCCGCCCAGGGCGAGTGCCATCGTCAGATCGGCGATGATCTTGCCCGGATCGTGGGAGGTCGTCGGTTTTCGCCAGGGTGCGAGCGCACTCGACAACGCAGTGGTCAGACCAGTTTTCTCTGCGGTGCGTAGCAACAACACCGCCCCGGCGTGCGACACGACACCGGTTCCGGCGGGGTCAACGGACAGCGACGGGTACCACGAAGTAGACTTGCCCACCAGAAAGGTGCTCCTCGAACGCAGTGAATATCGGCCCTCAGCAAGCCACATTCTCCCAGTTCAGAGCACCTTTCTTCATGATCAACACGCGGCCGGGGCATGACCAGCGTGAAAGCCCGAGGTTAGTCCCCCCGGCCCCGGCGCCATCGACGACCACGGCATACGCCCGGCCGCACCAAGGCATACCCGTCCAGACTAGGAGTGCGATGACGACCGCGAACACGCAAGTCTCGTTCGCCGACCGCGTGAGATGTTCAGTGCAACAGGGAATTGCTCATGTGGTCCTCGACCGCCCGCGCAAACTCAACGCACTCGACGGCGCCATGCTCGAGGCGTTGGTGCAAGCCGGCTCGCATCTGATCGACAGAACAGACGTACGCGTCGTAGTCCTATCCGGCGCCGGCCGTGCCTTCAGTGCCGGGTTGGATCTATCCCAGTTCGCTCAGATGCAACAGCACCACGGGGCCGATGCCGTCGTGATCGGCGACCGGTTCGGCGCCGCCCGAGCACTGGGGCAGAAGGCGGTCCACGTCTGGTCGATGGTGCCAGTTCCGGTCGTCGCAGCAGTGCACGGTGTGGCCTTCGGCGGCGGACTTCAAATCGCGCTGGGTGCGGACATCCGCATAGTGGCACCGGACACTCAGCTGTCCGTCATGGAGATCCAGTGGGGCCTGGTCCCCGATATGGCTGGTACTCAACTGCTTCCCAAGGCAATCGGAGACGGCATGGCGAAGGAACTGACCTTCACCGGTCGAAAGTTCGACGGCACTGCGGCGGCGGAGATGAAACTTGCCACCCGACTCGCAGACGACCCGCTAGAAGCCGCACTCGAACTGGCGCACGAAATCGCGCCCCACAGCCGTACCGCGTTGTGTCAAGCAAAACGACTGCTTGACATGGCCGGTCGTGTACCCCTGGCCGACGCCTTCGACGCCGAACAAGACGCGATCGCACAGCTCATCGGCTCCGACGAGCAGGTGGCCACCATACGACACCGATTAGGCGCGGTTCGACCGTAACCTCCGTTGCTGCCGATCTTCTACGACCCGCCCCGACATCGATCTTCATCCTGGTGTCTTGGGAGGGCATTGAACATCGGATCGAGTAGGTGTCGAGAATCGATCCTTTTCCGACATACCTTCTGACTGTGACTCCCAGCGCTGTCTGGCACGTTTTTGCGGCGCTATTTGGCACGGTGCCGATCGGGCGAGGTGTCGGCAACACGGGCGACCCTGCACGCCGAGCACCTCGGTGCCCTGGTTCGTGGATCGGCTGGGCATGCCGTTCACGGTCGATGGTTGACTGGTGTAGTGCCGACCTCAGACGACGTACGACGGCTCGCCGAGCAGCTCATGGCCGAGTTGTCCCCGCAGCAGCAACAGATGGTCTTGGGCGCGATCGGGGCGGATCGTTCGATGGTGTTGATCGAGAATGCGCTGCGAATCCCCGAGCCCATGGTCGGTGATGCCCCGACCCGCATCCGCGGCTTTCGGGTCCGGCTCGACCTGGTCGGTGCCAAGCCCCCGGTGTGGCGGCGGCTCGAGCTGCCCGGCGACCTCGCCCTCGACCGGCTGCACGTGGTGATCCAGGCCGCGATGGGGTGGCTCGACGGCCATCTGCACCGGTTCCGCACGGGCAGCGATCCCCGGTCGCCGTACTTCGTCACACCGTTCGACGTCGAGGAGGGCGAGGACGGCGTGCTCGAAGACGGGGTCCGGCTCGATCAGGTGCTGACCGGCACCGGTGACCGCCTCTGGTACCAGTACGACTTCGGTGACGGCTGGGACCACGTGCTCGCGGTGGACGCGGTCCTCGATGAGCCGCCCTCCGAGATGCGCTGCACCGGCGGTCGGATGGCCTGCCCGCCCGAGGATTGCGGTGGGATCTGGGGTTACACGGAGCTGGCGGCGTGGGTGCGCGGCGGGTGCGACCCGTCGTCCGTCCCGCCCCCGTTCGAGGACGCCGGCCACGCCCGCGACTGGCTGCCGCTCGACTGGCACCCCGACCAGTTCGACGTCGACCAGGTCAACACCGCCCTCGCGGCGGCGGTGGCCGCGCCGGTCCCCGTGGCCGGGGAACTGGCCGCGCTGCGCGAGCAACTGGAGCGGGGCGGCAACCGGGCACTCACGCAGCTGCTGGAACGGTCGGCGTCGCCCGCCGCGGTCGAGGTGACCGAGGCAGACGCCGCACACCTGATCGAGCCGTACCTCGTACTCCTCGACCTGATCGGTGACGGGGTGCGGCTGACGAGCGCCGGCTACCTTCCGCCGGCACTGGTCGAGCAGCTCGCCGAGCGGACCGGCGTAACCGGGTGGTGGATCGGCAAGGCGAACCGCGAAGACCTCACGTGGCCGGTCGCGCAGCTCCGCGACAGCGCGCGAGTGCTCGGCCTGGTGAGTGTGCGCAAGGGCCGGCTGGCGCCGACCGCGCTCGCCCGCCGGGGCCGTAACCAGCCCCTGGTGCTGTGGCGGCACATCCTGTCCCGACTACCGGTGAGCAGAACCGAGTTCGACCGACAGGCGGGCTGGCTGGCACTCGCCGTCGCCGCCAGCGGCATCCCGGCCGAGGAATGGAAGCGCGAGATCCGACACCTGCTGCTCGGCCTCGGCTGGCGCGTCCAGGGCAGTCCGTCCCCCGACCGCGTCGCCGTCGCCAGCCCCACGCTCGACGTCCTCGAGCTCCTCGCCGGGAAGACACGCGGCAAGATCACCGGCACGGATCCCGCCGTTGCCGCCACCGCCCTCGCCGTGATCGGCCCCGACCGCTGACCCGAGCACCCCTCGGACTCAACCGCCCCAGGTTCTATGTCATGGAAACGATGGTTCGCGAGACACCCCGAACCCGAGGACATTTCCCCAGGTCGTCGGTGTCACGTTTCCCGTGTCCGCGGCTACGGCTCACGCTCGGTGGTTCGTCTTACGCTCGACGGCTGCGGATCGACCTTGGCCCAGGTCTCCACAACGATCAACTGGCGAGTTCGTCGTCGGCATCTACCACCGGCGGGTGAGGTGCACTTGGAAACGGACCGTCTACTGCAACCTCCCCTGAGCAGCAACCAACCGGATCGTGCCAAATAGCGACGGCAAAACCGTGCCAAATACCGCTGGGAATCACACCTTCTGACCACTAGATTCAGTCCGTCAATAGCGTCGACAACCCGTGTCGAGAAACTATGTCGAAAAACCCCTGTTCGGGGTATTGTCGACACATGCTGATCGGCTACGCGCGGGTGTCGAGCGCTGACCAGAACCCTGACCACCAGGTGGATGCGCTGCGCCGCGCCGGGGTGGCGGCCGAGGACGTTCACGTCGATCACGCGGGCGGGGCGAAAGCGTCACGCCCTCAACTCGATCTGGTGTTGGCGCGGCTCCGCGCCGACGACGTCCTGGTGATCACCCGGCTCGATCGGCTCGGGCGGTCGATGCTGCACCTGATCACGCTCGGCGCCGATCTGCGCGAGCGCGGCATCGGTCTGAAGGTGCTCGAGCAGGGGATCGACACTGCCACTGCCGAGGGCCGCGCGATGTTCGGCATGTTGTCGGTCCTGGCCGAGTTCCAGCGCGAGTTGATCGTGGCGAACACCCGCGACGGGCTGGCTGCCGCCCGGGCCCGCGGCCGTAAGGGTGGCCGGCCCTCGAAGCTCAGCTCGGATCAGATCGAACTGGCTCAACGCTTGTACGACGCAGGCGAGCACACCGTCGCGCAGATCGCCGGCATGCTGAAAGTGCCCCGTACCACGGTGTATGGGCATCTGAACAAGCGGCGTGTGGACATCGTGCCGGTCACGCAGGACATCATCCTGGTTACCGATCCACCTGCACCCACGTCTCGCACGTGCCCGACCTGCGGGCATGAACCCACCTCTCGCGCCGAGGCCGCGCATCAACGTGCTGACCTCGCAGTGATTTGGCTCCATCCGGACCCCGATCACCGCGGAATGCTGATCGGTCGACAGCACTGCCGTCATTGTGAACCCGGACAGCCAGCATTCGACATTGCCTGCAGCGTTTGCGGCGACGGCCCCATCCTTGCCGGCAGACTCGCTGAGCTGGCCGAAAAGGGTGATTTGACCAAGCCGGTCCAGCGATGGCTCACCGCAGCCGGATGGACGGTCACGCCTGATCTGCTATGCCCGGATCACGCGTGAGGCGGGAACCGGAGTCGCTGCAGTGGGGGATGGAATACGACACCTTCGAATATCGCACCCCACCAGCCTTCCGTGCCGCCAGCCTGCCCGGCCCCTCGCGCCGCGGCACCGTTCCCGCGCATCTGTTCGCCTATCAGCTCGAATACGGCATCATTCCGCGGCTGGGGTGGTCCGGCGCCGACGACACGGTGCTGTGCCACCAATGCGACTTCGTCGGCTGCACCAACCCCACGCACATGCGGCTGGGCACCAACACCGTCAACCGCACCGAGTACCACCTGCGGCGCCGGAACCTCGCCAGCCCGCTCGCCGATGTCCGTGGCCCGGCCGGGCGTATCCGCGCGGTCGCCGCCGCCATCCGCACCGGACTCGCGTGCGGCGACGAGGCCGACAGCATCGAGGAGCGGATACGATGTGCCGAAGCGGCCGGACTTCCCCTCACCCTGTGGTAGCCGTCGTTCGCGATCCCCACGGCGGAGGAGATCGGAGCAAATCCCGGTGGGCGTCAATTCAGTGGTATTGAGCGAGCGCCCGTTCCGACCTGGGACAGCCGCTCGCTCGCAGTCTCAGATCCTGGTGATCGGTGGGACGATGTACGTCTGATCCAGCACTGACGCGGCGGGCTCGTACATTCGCAAAACGGGCCGGAATTCTCCTGCGGGAGACGGCAACCAGTTCGCGGTTGCGGCATCACTCGCGGGTTTGGTGTGGCTGATGGTGATGGTCAACGATCCGTCCTCGTCGCGCACGATCCCGGGGGTGCGATCACCGATCGAATAGCGGTTGATCGGGTTGCTCACCAGGAAGAAGTCCGGCACCGAGTACATGGTGAGTGACCAGAAAGCGTCGACGGGCGGAGTCGGATCGAGTCGGAGTGTGTACGTATTCGAACCGGTGAGCTGCTGACCCCGATCATCGAGGTAGGTCATGATGTACGCCGCCTCGTAGGGGTGGTTCCCCCAAAGCCCTCCCTTGGCCGCGGCCGCCCGCTCCACGATCCGCAACGTCGGGTCCTCGATCTTGAATCGTGCGTCGTCGAGCGCCCCGACTTCGAAGAAATCGAGGTTGTAATCGAAGGCGTGGAAAGTCAGCTTCCACCCGTTGACTTCGGGACTCGACCCCTTCGTCAGAGCCGTATCCAGGTTTTGACGACCAGCAGCCAATCCCCCGCGCAGAGCTGCCGCGGTCTCGTCGTCCGGTGACGAGTAGGGAGTCGAGCCGGATCGGTCGATTCCGGTAGGTGCGAACGAGTCCTGCAATGCGCGATCGCGCGAAGCCGGCGGGAAGGCCTGTGACCACAGTCGTAGCTTCTCGAAGAACAGCAGGTCGGCGCTGACCGCCGGATCCGTCGACGGAAGACCTGCGGGTTGCGTGCCGGGGTTGAGCACGCTCAGAGTCGTCGAATCCTGCAACGCATGCACAGCCGGGAGATCGTCATCGCCGGAGCAGGCCCACCTGCCGACGATCGAGGCGACGGTCGTCGGGAACGTGATGACGGTGGCGTCGCCCGGACCGCGCCCGTCCCAGCCCGGCGGCACCAGCAGGAATTCACCGGCACCGGTGCCGGTGGCCCGGTGGCCCACGTACGCAAAGTTGTTGGTCCAGGCGTCGACGAACTGCAGCACGTAATACCTGCCGGCAGTGTCCGGAACGTGCAGGGCGACAGGTCCCACGGACAGATCTATCTGGGCCATCGAGTACACGGTGTCGTTGTTGATGGTCACGAACGTGTCTGCCGGGCCGGCCAAGGTTCGCGCGTGGCTGAAGGTGTTGAGCGGTGCCGCCGGATTCGCTCCAACTCCCTCGTGGACATACCGGTGGACCTGGTCCAGATTGAACACGAGGGGAAATCCGTAGATGTAGGCATGAGATGCCACCTCGGACAACGTCTGGTTCGTCACGGCAATCCTGTCCTTCGCCTCGATACGCGTCGGGTCTCCATACCGGCCCGACCGCGGGCAGGCCGTCCAACTACAACAATGCGGCGATCGGCCCCGGTCGTCATCACCCGATGCGGATGAGGGACCTGCGAGCGTTCCCACGTATCGACCCGCACCGCCGTCATCGTGTGAACGCCGTGTCCTTCCACGATCGGGGACCGCACGAGTCCTGACGTTCTCCTCGGCCTACTCTTCAGCATCGTCGGTCTGATCATCGAAGTCGCTACCCAAACGACTGACAGCACCCGATTTCCTCAGGGTTCCGGCGGGACATCACCCTAGAACCGCCGTGTCTTCGACGTGATTGCGACGGGTGGACTGGCCGCCGTTCTACGGTGTCATTCCGCTACTTCTATCGGGAGACCAGCACGAATGACGTAGCGCAACTGCTTCTCCGGGGAGGTCAATACCGAAATGTCCTGCAAAGGGTCGCCCCGAAGAATGAGCATGTCGGCGTGTGCGCCGATCGAGAGGGTGCCGATCTGGCCTTCCATTCTCAGAAGGCGTGCGGCTGTGGTGGTTGCTGACCGAATGATGTCGACGTTCGGTTGCACCTGTGCTCGCAAAGCGAATTCATTGAGTTGATGTGGGTGCATGGAGCCGAGAAGGTCGCTTCCGTAGACCAGGTTCACCCCTGCCTTGTGGGCCCGCTCCAGGCCGTCCAGTCCGGCGAATCGCACGTCATCGATCTTGCGGCACGACGACTCACTCAAGCCGGATTGTCGGCCCTGCAACGCGAGTTGTTCGTAGGTGACGAGTGTGGGAACGAGAAACGCGTCCTTCTCGACGAGTAGTTTGATCGTTTCGTCGTCGACAAGGTTTCCGTGCTCAACGCATCGCACTCCTGCGTTGAGGGCACGGTTTATCGCACGCGGATGATAGGCATGAACCGTGACGTAGCGATTATGGTTGTCGGCCTCTTCCACTGCCGCACGCAGTTCCTCGTCGCTGTATTGAACTGCAGAGATCTCGTCGTGGGGCGAGGCGACACCACCTGATGCCATGATTTTCAGGTGATGGGCGCCTTTTCGGAATTCGTCACGTGCAGCGGCCCGGACGGCAGCGACCCCATCGGCAATGCGGGTGAAGTGGACACCGTTGCCGCAGCATGAGACTGATCTGTCCGAGAGTGAGCGTAGGTCGCCGTGCCCACCGGTCTGCGAGAGGGCACTTCCTCCGAAGATCAGACGAGGTCCCGCCATCAACTGTTCGTCGAGCACCTTCGCCATGCCGTAATCGGCTCCCCCGACATCTCGAATCGTGGTAAAGCCGCGGCGCAGCATCCGCCCGGCCTCCCGCAGCGCGCGGACGGCGGTATAGCTTGCTGACCAGGAGTGGAACTCCGTGAAGTCGATTGTGGTGAGCAGAATGTGAACATGTGCATCGATCAGTCCTGGCATGACTGTGGAACCAGCGGCATCGAGGACGCGCACGTTGTCGCAGCTCGACGAGGGTGGGTGACCGCTTCCGGACGCTGTGATCCGGCCGTCGACCGCCTCGATCCATGACTCTTCGGTCAGCTCGGATCGTTCGGGGTGCAGAAGGTGCGCGTTCGTGATGAGCAGGCGCGATTTCTGTTCGGTCACTGGGTTTCTCCCTCAAGTTTGTCCAGACGGCGTCCGGTGGTCCTGGGCCCGAATACAACGATGACGACGACAGCGAACGTCAGCGCCCCGACGAGAGCCAGGAAGACGTTGGTGAACCCGGCCCAGCTGTAGACGTATCCGATGGTGATTGGGGCTGCGATAGCGCCCACGCGGCCAATCGCGGATGCGGCACCCATACCGGTTGTTCTGATTTCAGTGGGATAGAGTTCGGCAGTGTAGGCGTAATAGATGCCGGCAACTCCATTCGTGCAGGCGGAAAGAGTTGCTGCACAGACCAGAAGCCATATCTGGGCTTCGGCTAGCGCCAGTCCCAGAGCGGCCAGCGCCGCTGCGCCGGAGTACGCCGCGATGAGCCACTTGCGCTCGAACCGATCGATGAGAAGGCTTGCCAGGTAGTATCCGGGCACCTGCGCTATCGAGGTGATCAGTGCGAATACGAACGACTTCGTTATGGTGAAGCCCTTGGTTGCCACCAGCATTGCTGGTAGCCAGCTGGTGAACCCGTAGTTGACTCCAATGAGAATGAACCACAGTACCCACAGGACGATGGTTGTTCGAGCCAAGTTGGCCGAGAACAACTGAGCGAGCTGCATTGTGAGACTTACCTGCGCAGGCGGCGGGGGTGTGGCGCGGGCGGTGTCCTCGGGTCCCTGATCATCGTTCCCAGTTGAACTGGGGGGTCGAGATCCGGACTGCCGTTCGAACTCTTCGATTACTGCAGTCGCTTCCGCAATCCGGCCACGCGAAATCAGATACCGAGGAGATTCGGGAAGACTCTTGCGCCACCACAGCAACAGCACGATCGGGGCGGCCGTGAGTAGTGCCGCGATTCGCCAGCCGGTCTCGGGGTTGGGGCCAATGACCAGCGGGGCGACAAGCCCGGCCAGGATGTAACCGAATGCCAGGAATCCGACTGTGCGAGCGACCAATCGACCACGAACGCGCGCGGGCAGGAACTCTGCAATGTAGGGAGCGATGAGGGTGGTCTCCGCGCCCATCCCGATACCTGCGAGTACGCGCCAGAGGAACAACTCGGTCGTTGTCGACGCCGTAGCAGTCAAGACGCTGAACACGGTGAAGATCACGAGTGCGCACAGCATCAGCCGGCGACGTCCGAAGCGATCGGCTAGTACTCCTGCACCCAGGGCGCCGATCAAATAGCCGAAGAAGATCGCGGACAGCAGCCAGCCGCTGGTGCCGGTTGGAATGTTCCAGATCACGATCAGCGCGGAGAGCGCATATGTCATCAGTGCACCGTCGAAGGAATCGAAGGTGTAGCCCAGCCCGGCCTTGAACATCAGGCGCCGATGCGGCAACCCGGGTTCGAGGTTCTCGAGTCTGTCGAACAAGGTGGCGGAGTTCGCCACCTGCATATTTTCCGATGTGCTCACGGCAATCTCCAGGGGGGGAGGGGGAGGGGAGGAGGGACGCCCGGCGTCGAACAGTAGCTGCACAAGACCATTCCATGCAATAGTTGTTGCATGGAATGGACAATGTTGACCTTGCACACCCGGCCGGGACAACGCGATTGCGTGATTGAGTACTTCCGCACGGCGGAAGTCCTGGAGTCCTCCGGCGCGCTGTCGTCATACGTGGCGACCATCGAGAGCGATCCCGACACCGTTGTTGTCGGCGCCCTGTGGACGGACGCCGAAGCATACGACCGCTGGCAGGTCAGTCGGCAACGCCGGCGCTTCGTCGACGAGACGGAGCCCCTGCTCAACAGTGGTAAGAAAGCTTCTGTGCAAGAATTCCACATCGCTCACCGCAACCCGGCGATCTGACCTGACAGTGCAACGAAAAGAGTGGAAGTGACCATCGAAGAGTGGCTGGCGGGACGCGGGCGAGAGACCCGTGGAGCGTCCGCCGAACGTGTCGTCAACGTTCTGGTCAGGACCCCGCACTTCGCGACCTACTCCTCGGTCGGCGAAATCGCGGAACGCGCACAGGTCAATGTCTCCACAGTTGTCCGCACAGCGCAGCAACTCGGATTCGACGGATGGCCGAGCCTGCGCGAAGAACTTCGTGCGGTCTACCTGAGCTCGGTGACCTCGGACTCCTCAAACTCGGACGACATCACCGACCCCGCTGCCCAGATGCTCCGTCAAGACGCGACCAACCTGGCCGCGTTGAATACCCCTGAGAACCGTGAGGCCATCCACGCCACCGCCCAGGCGATCAGAACTGCCCGCCGCACCCTGGTCATCAGCTCCGGAAGCGGAGCGGCCCCCGCCCATATCCTGAGCTATCTCGGCTCGGTCATGGGCTACGACATTCGCCTTGCCGCAGGCCCCCCGACCGTCCAGGCCGCTCAAATCGCGCGGCTCCAGCCAGGGGACTGCTTGATCACTCTCAACATATGGCGGCTCACCCGTGCTCTTCGCGACCTCACTCGGCTCGGTCGTGCCCGTGGCGCCACGGTCAGCGTCGTCACCGACCTGAAAGTGTCACCCCTCGCAGCGGATGCCGATCACCTCATCGTCGCCCCGATAGAAGGAATCGCGGCCCTGCCGTCCCTGACATCCATGGTTGCCACAGTCCACGCAATCCTCGCTGAGCTCACGGATGAGAGTTCGAATCACGCAGCGGGAGAGGTTCAGGTTGTATGGGACGAACTGGACCTGCTCGACCGCCAACTGTAGTGAGGAAATGGTCCAGGTCCCGAGACAACGGCAGTGGATGGGACTGGGCTGACCCGCCTGGCATGGCTGAAGGAATACCGCACCTTGCGAATATCGCGCACCACCAGTCTTTTGGATCTCGCGTAACGGCAAGCAACGGGTGGTGCGCCCCCACCGATACGCGTTGGCAATCGAACTCGGGCGACCCCTTACGGAGGACGAGGTGGCGTTGCACGAAGTGTGTGACAACCCGATCTGTGTGCGTGCCTCGGGAACATCGGGGCGACCGCACGTGGTGCTCGGGACGCAAGCACAGAACCTCGCGGGGATGGGTGCAAAGGGTCGCGGCGGTGGCCGCGGCCAGACATGGCGTTGGTACGGGCCCGACCGCGCCGCACGGGCCGCTCGATCGCGGGCATTGCGGGAGGCAGTACGCCACGGATGGGACGACGAGAAGGTGCAGGAAGCCCTCTTGCACAGCGACGTCCCGACATTGTTCTGAACAACACGCACCCGACCGACGTCGGAAGCGTTAGGCGAAAGGGAAGAACATGAGCGAGAACGAAGCAGTCGTGCCACGTTCGACGGTCGAAGCTGCGTTGTATCAGGCGACCAAGCACACCTGGTCGGTGTCGGATGCAGATCTGGAAGCGATCGTTGCGGGCGAGTCCGCCGACCCATTGCACCGCACCGACGCCGGCGCCGACATCACGTTTCCGAACCCGGACGCGCTGCGCGGCCTGCTCTAGACCGCGGCCCGCGCGACACGAGGTGTGTCGTGCGTGACGCAGGCGCGGAGGGTGTTCGGGCTCGATGCCCGAACACCCTCTACGCTCACCGGAGGCGCACCCCCGAACCTAGGGAGTTCGGGGGCGCGCCGTTTGTTTGTCGGTGTCAGTCGAACTCGACGCCCAACTTCTGTGCAACGTCGACGCCGATCGTCACCAGCTCCGCGATCGCGTGCGGATGGATGCCGTTCTGTACGGCGATGTCGAGCAGGTCGAGCAGTCCGGTGTCGGCCTCCGGGGCGGTGTCGGCGGTCTCGCGGGCGATGTCGAATGCGATGCCCGCTTCTGCGCCGCGCCCGTCGAGGTAGGCGAACAGTCCGGCGGCGGTGAGAGTCTGCACGCGGGCGACACCGCGTAGCTGGTTCGCCACCAGCAGCATCGCGGCGTGTGCCTCGGCGGCCCCGTAGCGGGCGAGCGAGAGCAACGCATCCCGCAGCTGCGGGCTGGCGGCGGCGACCATTCCGACGCGGGCAGCGAGGTCGGCGCTCGGGATTTCACGACTGCGGGCCACGGCAGCAAGTTCGGTAATGGTGGCGCGGGGAAAGTCGTGGCCCTGGTCGTGGAACGCCTCACGAGCGGGGCGGGGATCGGCTTCGGCGGCGATGCCGTAGCGGGCGGCGATCGCGGCGCGGGTGGTCTCGATGCTGCGGCCCTCGGCGACCATAGTGGCGGCAACGGCGGAGGTACTCGGGTCCGGGACCGCGCCGCGCTCTAGTGTGTCGAGGTTGACCCACTGGGAACCTTCGATGAGTTCGGCGGTGTGCAGCGACATCATCACGCGCGTGCCGTGTGCCTCGAGACCGTCACCGAGCATTGCCATGTTGTCGAGTGCGGCGGATGCGCCCGGTCCGCCGACGACGGCGGTCAGGACCGCGCCGGTGGCCTGCTCGCGGACGGCGATCCCGCACAGCTGATAGGCGACGGACGCAACGTCCGTGTCGGCGTCGTAGCGGGCCGCGAGGATGACTCGGGGGGCGTTGTCAGTGTCGGACTCGCCGACCAGGATCGCCACGATGGATTGCACCGGAACGAATCCCAGCAACGCGGGGATCGCGGCGAGAACATCGGTGGCGGTGGAAAGACGGATCATCAAAACGCTCCTTGGAAGTGTCGGTGGGCCGAACCGAAGTCCCTGCCCGTTCTTTTTGCCCTGCTGGCAAGGGAGAGTCGGATCGGCGGTATCAGGACGGGGTGCAACCCCTGGGCCGGAGAAGTTTTCGCGGGGAGCCTGCGAGTCGCGAAAACTTGTTCGGAGCCGCAGGCCGGCGCAGCCGTCAGGGGTTGTTCCCCGGCCGCCGTCGATCAGGATCGGAATGCCAGCAGGTCAAAAGAACGATGTTCTTCCTCCAGGGCGGAGCGCAGCGGAGCTCGATTCAGGGGACACCGCAGGTGGCCTCCACCGGACCGCAGGGGAGGTGTCACCCGGGGGGTGCAGCCGCGTACGCATCCCACGCCCGCACACGAAGCGGCCCCGAACCGTGGCGGTCCGGGGCCGGGTCGTTCCTGCCTTAACTCAGAGCTGGATTATTGGCTAGGTATTTTGATCGGCGCTGAGACGTCGTTCGGCGTGTTGTCGGATTTGAGTGCACGAATAAACGTGAACTGCCCCGCAACCTGTACGCGATACAAGTCGAAACCAAAATCTGCGAGGACATTCTTCAGCCGCGTCTCGTCCGAACCAATGCTGGAGGTGGGCTCACAGAGCCAGAGATGACCATCGACTGGGAGGATCCTGTGCGCCTCCCTGACGTAGTCGGCATGGTTCTTGCCCATCAATGCCAGCGATAGGATCGCGATGTCTACCGATGCGTCGTCAAGTGGGACGGCAGCGATGTCGCAGACAGTCACGCGGTCGTCGAACGCGACATGGTCAAACGGCAAAATTGTGTGACCGCTCGTCACCCGGTCGGCGAGCAGCATCTCACCGCACCCGAGGTCCGCGACGACACACGGGCGCCGACCGTCGTTGAGCCATTTCGCAAATTCGTACGCCGGCACGGTCTCCCATTTGCGCCTGGCTTCGGTGTAGAGGTCGTGGTACCGCCGCCACTCAGCCGGATTCTCGGCGAGCCTGCTGTGTGTGACTGCGGAATTCGTTGAAGCCCATGCGCCGTGCATCGTCGTCAGGTCACCATAGCGACGTCGCTTGGCAACAGAAGACATCCGTTCGATGTCCTCGCCGAGAAGCCGGTCAAGGGGCACTCGGGTAGCCGTCTGGAGGCCACCTTCCTTGAGTCGGCGCAGCCACTCGAGTGAGGCGCGTGCCGCCTCAGTTGGACTGACCAACACGCCCTTCGGGACCACGCCGTCTACAGCGCAGTCGGAAAGCGACTCCTTCATCTCGACACGGGCCCAGCGCTGTCCGCACCATGACCACTGCTTCTCCTCACCCTCCGCCGTGGTGATGTCGGCGAACGTCGCCGGGATGACTACCTTGACGGCTGTCGAGGCCTGTCCCTGCCGGTGAATGCGTCCAACGATCTGCTGATAGTTCGCATGCGTCCACGGCAGCGTTGCGAAGATCAGGGTGTCGCAGACGTGCTGGAGCCCATCAACACCGGTGGAGATGGCTTCTGACCCGATAAGGACGTCAACCCGATCCTCATCCGAGACCGTGTCGCCATTCGGCCATGTGCCCACGAAGCGGGAGTACCCGTCCTTGTCATCGCCGGTGAACAGTCCGACCCGAAGTCCCGCAGCGTTCAGTGCCTCCGTGAGCGGCTCGACGACACCGGTGACGAACTGCGTGTAGATCAGTGCCTTGCGCGCGGAACGGCAGCTGTCGATGATCGTGTCGAGCTTGTCGGTCAGCAGCGTCTGGTCCAGCGCAGCTGGGGTGGGGTGCTTTCCGAGCGCCAGAATGTCGCCGAGGTGGTGAGTTACGTCCAGCGGAACTGTGACGGCTTCGAGCTGGGCGCTGTAATCCGGCATCCAGCGAGATCCTAAGCGGGTGAGGTACTGATGCACTCGCATCGCGTTCGGCACGGTCTTCGCCGTGGCGATGTCGTCGAGTTTCACGCCTTCGATCAACTCGAGCAGGCTCCGCGCTTCGTGAAGATCGTTGACGACCGGAGTGGCCGACATGCCCAACACTGCAAGGTCCGCATTGGACCGTGCCGCCTCCACCGTGATTGCGGCGAGTACCCCTCTGCGCTGTGAGGGGGCGACGTTCTCCCGCTCCTTGACGTAGTGAACTTCGTCGATGACGAGCATGTCTATGGGATTCTCGTCGATGAGTTGCTTGATCGTGCCCTCGTTGCCGGGCAGCCGGTCGTAGTTGACGACCAACCAGCGAGGACCCGATCCCGGGGCCCAAATCGGGGTTAGTGTTTTCGACGCGATGCGGGCATCGGGGTAGCAGTTTCGCACCGAGCTGATCCACCCGGGGACGACGTTGTTCGGGCAGATCACGAGGACGATGCCGTCCGCTTGCCCGGCTTCAAGCAGTCCCGCGGCGAGAATCGCCGACACGGTCTTTCCCGCGCCGGTTCCGGACCAGTTGCCGACCCGCTTGCGCGTGACAACCTGCGTCGCGACGTGTCGCTGCATCAGGTTGGGTAACACGATGTCCCCGCCGGCTTCTGGCCGGAAGGACCAGTTCGCCGGTGGGACGAGGGCAAGCGCCTGGTCGTACTCGGAACGGAACCGGCACCGGATGCGTTCTGCGTACTCGTCTGTCCGCGGCGTGAGCGTCTTGTCCAGTTCGACCTGCAGCGTGTCTTGCTCGTCCTTCGAGAGGGCGGCGGAGTCCAGCCTGTATGCGGCCTTCCAGAGCTGCGCGGCGGCAGCGGCCGTCAGAAAATCCGCGGTGTCCTCGTCTACGCTCGCGAAGAATTTCTCGCCCATCCCGAGTAGGTGGTTCACGTCGAGGTTCGGGAGTGTGCCCGAGTCGGCGTCTGGCGCCTGCTCGTCTGCCGTTCCTTCGGCGTCGGCTGTTGCCGAGGCGACATCATCAGGCGTCGGCAGATGACTCTCGGGATCGAGTTCGTCGAGATCACCCTCTTCCATCTCTGATTGCGCAGGAACCGAGGATCCAGAGCCGTCGTCGATCGAATCCGCATCATCGGTGGGGAGTGAGCTGGGCAAGAGTGTCGGGTCGCTCAGAATCCTTCCGATCACGTCCGATTTCGTGGAGGTCAGTACGCCGGCTTGCTGGCAAACGGCGTACCGCATCGCCGGAGTCATCTCGACTGTGTAGGCAGCCAAATCCGCCACGAAGCCATCGAGCCTTCGGCCAGTCCATCTCTGCAACTGGCAGTGGCAGCCCGTCGGATTGATCGGGCTGGTGCGTCGCTCTACTTGCAATGTGTATTTGTGTCCGTTGGAGCACAACCAATGTCTTTCAGAACCCGATCGTGCCGTGACGTCCTGGGGTGTCAGCGGGGCATTCTTCACGTAGTCCCACTCAGCGGCGATCTCCGGGAACTGCGAGGCAAGGTCGTTAACCCCTACCTGCACCTGCAGTCCGGAGCACACAGGGCAACCCCTACCGAGTCGGGTCCGGTTCGCGATAGAGGCCTCCCACTGATGCCCCGCCTCTCGGCACTTCCAGTGGGCCTTCTTGCGGCTTTTCGCCGTCACTTCGTGAGGGCCACGGGCACCGTTCTTTTCGTCGTCCCACTCTGCGGCGACCTCTGGAAACTTTGTCGCCAGATCGTTGAATCCCGCCTGCACCTTATTGCCGGCACATACTGGGCAGCCGTAACCTCCGCTGGTCCGCTCCGCAATCTTGGTTTTCCACTGGTGCCCGTATGCCCGGCACTTCCAGTGGACCGTGCTGTCGCCCCCGGCCACCACCTGGCCGGGGGTCAGGTTGCCGTTCTTCTCGGCGTCCCACTCCGCGGCGATCTCCGGGAACTTTGACGCCAGGTCGTTGTACCCCGGCTGTACCTTGTTGTTGGAGCACACGGGGCACCCCCTTCCTTGGCGGGTTCGCTTCTCGATCGAGGCATGCCACTGGTGTCCGAATGCCCGACACTTCCAATGAACCTTGCTATGACTTCCCGCCGTCACCTGGTCGGGAGTCAGGTTGCCGTTCTTCTCGGCGTCCCACTCCGCGGCGATCTCCGGAAACTTCGACGCCAGGTCATTCACCCCAGCGGAAACCTTCTTGCCGGCACACACCGGGCATCCGACACCTTGACGTGTTCGACTCACGATCACGGCTTCCCACTGATGGCCGAACTCCCGACACTTCCAATGGGCCTTCTTGCCGTTGCCAGCCACAACTTGGTCCGGGGTTAGGTCGCCGTTTCGCGCGTCGTCCCACTCCGCGGCGATCTCCGGAAACTGCGACGCCAAGTCATTGACCCCCGGAACCACTTGCCGTCCGGAGCACACTGGGCAGCCATCACCTCGACGGGTTCGCTTCCCGATTGCGGCCTCCCACTGGTGCCCAAGCGCCCGGCACCTCCAATGGGCCTTGCTTTGACTTCCCGTCGTCACTTCGTCGGGGCGGCGAGCACCGTTCTTCTCGTCGTCCCACTCCGCGGCGATCTCCGGAAACTGCGACGCCAGGTCATTGAATCCCGCCACGACCTTCTTGCCGGCACACACAGGACAGCCGCCACCGCCACCTTGGCGTGTTCGGCTCACGATCACGGCCTCCCACTGGTGCCCAAATGCCCGACACCTCCAATGGACTTTCTTGTTGCTTCCAGGCAAGAATTGATCGGGCGTCAGAGAACCGTTGTTCTCGTCGTCCCACTCCGCTGCAATCGCCGGAAACTTCGACATCAGGTCGTTGACCCCCGTAATCGCCTGCCGTCCGGAGCACACTGGACAGCCGGTCCCTTGACGTGTGCGGCTCCCAATGACGGCTTCCCAGCGGTGCCCGGCCTTCCGGCACCTCCAGTGGACCTTCTTGTTGCTTCCAGGCGAAACCCGATCCGGTGTCAGCGAACCGTTCTCCACTTCGTCCCACTCCGCGGCGATCTCCGGGAATTTGGAGGTTAGGGATTCAGTCGATGCTGCCATGTGGAGTTTCCTCATTTGATGGGGTGTTTGATGTCCATACAGGTGTCGTCATCTCAGATGCCGGTACAGCGTTGTGCGTCCGACTCCGAGGATCTCGGCGATGTCGACGAGCGGCATTCCGTTCTCGCGCATCTTGTGTGCCTGCCGGATCTTGTTGGCGGTCATCTTCGGTGGCCGGCCACCGATGCGGCCGCGGGCACGGGCGGCGGCGAGGCCGACCTCGGTGCGTTCGCGGATGAGATTGCGTTCGAACTCGGCGAGGGCGCCGAAGATGGAGAAGATCAGTTTGCCCCCCGAGGTGGTGGTGTCGATCGACTCTGTGACTGACCGGAATCCGATGCCGCGTTCGTCGAGGTCCTCCACCGTCTGCAACAGGTGTGGGAGCGATCGACCGAGGCGATCGAGCCGCCACACCACGAGCGTGTCTCCTTCCCTCAGGTGTGAGAGGAGATCGTTGAGCTGTGGACGCGACGTTGTTGATCCGCTCGCGGTATCTGTCCACACGCGCGAACAGCCGGCGGCGCTGAGAGCGTCTCTCTGCGAATCTGCGGTCTGCTCGGCGGTCGAGACCCTCGCGTAGCCCATTAGTTCGTTCACGAGCCAGGAGTGTTCCATAACTCACCGACAAGCGAACTTGTGAAACATCAGTTTGCGACACGAGTTTCGGAACATATCCGTCCGCTGGTCGGCCTGCGGAGTCGCGGATGTTTCAAAAACGTTCGTTTTCGCACCTCGATCGAACAACCCGTATCAGAGATGACGCTCCAGTTGGGGCTCGCACCGTGGCGGCCCACCAACGCCCGCCACAGTGCGAGAGGCTTGCGATGGCAGGATGAACAGCGGACTAGCTCGACCAGCCACCGGAGGCGCAATGTTCGTCGTACTCGACTCGAATATCTTATTGCAAGACAAGAAATTGACATCTGCAAAATTTGAGTCAATTTTAGCTTCGAGCGAGGCGGGCCACATCCAACTGGTGGTCCCGCAGGTAGTATTCGACGAATACATCAATAAATTTCGTGAAACAGTACCAAAAGCGTATCAAGAATTTAATAATTCACTACGAAGCTACAAGGCATATTTGCCCGAATCGCAACAGTCAAATTTTACCAATGGCAAGCCCAATTTCGACGACCTAACAACAATACATAAAAAGTCCTTCACCGACATCCTATTCCGGGCGAAAGCGAAAATTCTGCCGTACCCCGCAGCCACCCACGAGGCAATCACGCGTCGGGCACTTGATCGCCGCCGGCCCTTCACCAAAGAAGGGCATGTCGGCTATCGAGACGTGCTGATATGGGAATCAATCCTCGAGCTCGCCCCACAAGGTAAGACGTTCCTCGTCACGAACGATGGCGGCTTCGTCGACAGCGCCGACGGGACTCCGAAACTGCATCCAGATTTGATCGCCGACCTCGAAAAGTCCGGATTGAGCGCTGACCGTGTAGTCATATACCGGACAACAGATGCATTCGTGAAGGACCAGATAGAATCCGACGAAGGCGTCCGCGCGCGGCTCGAGGTCGAGCTACAGCGAGACGGATACATCCGCGAAAATTTTCGCGACCTACTCGATGACTTACTCGTTTCGGAACCCGAAATATCGGCGGATTCCAGCCGCTTTGAAATTTCCGTCGGAGGATCCATTACCGAGATCAGACCAATATCGGCATACGACCTGCACCTCGTGAAGGTAATCGGCGCAAAGAACATATCTGAGGACAACTACTTTGTAACTATCGAAGCTGAAATAGATGTGGATGTCGAAGTCGACGTGGAATACGATGATCGCCAGTTCGAGGGTGATGAGTTATTCGGCGGATCCCATACCGAGTACACGGCCGAAACTATCACTGCAACATGCGACGTGGAGGCCCGGTATCAAGACGGTCGCATCTTCGACGCCAAGCTCACCTATGTTGGATAGACAGTTTCCCGACCCACGTGTTGTCGTCGCCCGGGTTGCTGAAACTCCACCGCCTAGGAACACATTCTGGGCGATGAGGCGATGAGTTGTAGGGAGCCGACGTCTCACCGAGTATCAAACCAGGATGGAAATCCTCATGGACCTCGGCGAACGAGAGTCTCTTTCTTCCGGTCATGCGCACGCTCGGCGGCGGCCTTAATCCGCCGAATCTGATCAGCGGCAATCTTGTCTCCGACCAAATGTCCCTGTGCAGTGGGATGGAGGGGTCGTTCGCCCCGGAAGATGTCGGAGTTATTGAGATCCGGGAGGTCGCGCCTCCACAGGTGGACCTTTGACTCGTGCGTGAATGCACCTCTAACTGCCGGGAGTGCTTTGTCTCTCGTCACCCACCCATATGGAGAATCCTTGATGAGCTGGTACTCGATCGCCCTTGTAACGCATGCTGCAACCCAGTCTGCGAATTGAATGTTCGAGCTCAGGACACTATCGATGTGCATCGGCGGCTCGACAATCCGCTTCATCTCTGGATACCCCGCGGCTCGGCCCAAGATGTGCTCGTACATGACCGGGAGTCGCGCTGCTCGCGTCTTCTCGTTGATCTGATCGATCATGACCATCACGTCCGAGCCCCTGAGGTTCGCGTACCGGGCGATACGGTTGAGGGCCTCTCGCATCGCTGCCGTTTCTCGTTCATCAGTATCGAGCTTCGTCTGTTTGGGGGTTCCTAAAGGCTTCTCGTTGACGTAATAGAAGAGTGCACCATCTACCTTGCGCACGGATCTCACCAGAGAGTTGAACACTCGAATCTGCTGTGGGAACAAGTCGAGAGTATCCCGGCGAAAGATACTTGCACCTTTGCGTTCCCACCGCCCAGGATGGTCTGCATTCTCGATCTCTGTCTTGAAGAGTTCCTGCTTCTTGAACGTGAAGGTTTGGCCGAAAGCCCTGGCATGCTCGGCCGGAAGGATCAGGCCGGCGTAGCCGAACGCGGGACTCGTGTTGAATCGCGGGTCATCTCGTGCAATGAACGCACCCGTCTCCCCGATCTCGTCGATGTACGCCAGCAGCATGGGAACGATTATGACCCCCTATGACCCCCAGATACGCGGAAACCCACGCGCATGGCGTGGGTTCCGGAATTAGCGCTTTGGAGAACTATTTCATCTCCAGCTACTGCCTCGAAGGATAGTGCTGTGTCCACGATTAGCGCAAGTGTGATGGCGGACATAGCCCTGCGGAAGTGCGATGGATCCTATGTGAGCTGGTAATACAGCGTGACCACGAGATCAATGGTGATGTGCGCGGCTATCAACGGGAGGATGCGCCGCCATCGGAGGTAGGAGGCCATGACCAGGGATCCCCAGGTGAATGCCCAGAGCAGCGCCCAGGATCCGTAGTACATGTGGGGGATCGCTCGGGCGACACCGGATCCGGCGATGAGCAGGATGTACATCCAGGGGTTTCCGGTCGGCCTGTCCACGCGGGTGCGGTAGAGGACCAGGGCGGCGGGGACGGCCACGAGACCGAGTTCTTCGAAGATCCCTGCCCGGACGCACTGGACGATCGCTACCAGCGGGTTGTCGATGCCGATACCGCTGCTCGGTTCCCCGCCGACTACGCCCCCGAACCAGCTCGCAATGGCGGCGGCGACGAAGAAGCTTCCGAAGACGAGCAGGGTGGTGTTCCGTCGCGATTTGGTGAGCTTCGTTTTTCCGCGCTTGCCGGTGAGTGTCCGCTGGTAGGGCACGCCGACCTGCGTCCAGGTGAGGTTGCGCCACTTCCGGACTACGACCCAGATGGCCACTGCGAGAACTGCGCTCGCAACCAGTCTCGTGGCCGCGTGGAGGCTGGCCCAGAGGGTGGATGTGTCGTCTGGTTTCACCGTCCCTGTGGCGAAGTCGCCGATGGCGCCGATCGTGGGGGTGGCGTAGAGCACGATCCAAACCACTGCGAGCACACCGAGCGTGATTCTCCAGGACAGTTCCTTGCGAGGACGCGGGGTGGGATTTGCTGCCCGGCGCGGCCGCGGCCGGCCGCCGAGTCGACTGATCCGCAGTCGCGTGTCCATGGTCTGGGGTTGCTGGTCGAGCCAGCGGAGGAGCGCATCGCGACCCACCAGCTCGGCTGCGTTCTTGTCTCTATTCAGGTCGGCGCGGATGCCCGCGAGAACGCATAGGGCCATCGAGAAGCAGAGTGCGCCGATCCCGGGGAATGCTGCTGTACGGTCGCCCGTCAACAGGAGGGGGGCCATCATTGCGACGCTGCTGGCGGCGATGAAAGCGCTGACGAGTACAGCCAGGACAGTCCGTACCGGGTCTCGGTGCCCTCGGTCCGCTACCGCTCTCGCAAGGATCACTTGGGAGTAGTCCTCGGCGTTCGGCAGGTTGATGCGTTGGGGGTTCACCTCGATCCTGTCGACGCGGCGCCCGTATCTGCGGCGCACGTATCGAGCGGCTGGCGTAGTGGTCGATTGCTTGAACACCACTTCCGGCTAGCCGTGTTGTCCCGCTTGTTCGACGAGGTCTGCGACCGTGGCGCGATAGTCGGCGGTGGACAGAGTCGCGCGGATAGCGGTTGTCATAGAGGCCTTTCGGGCGTGTGTACCGGGCGTACCTGTGGATCGGATGGCGAGCGGACAGCTCGCCGCATCGACGTCAGCGGGGCCGACTGTGGTTCCCTTTGCGGACTCGGCGGTCATCCCCCATCCCGGCGGCGGCACTCATCAACGACTCGTTCGGGGTGATGGCGTCGGCCGCGGTGTGCAGGGTGAGAGCCCGGAGGAAGGTGTCGAGGATGGCGGTTTCGGTGGTGTCGAGGGCGAGTTCACTGTCGCCGGGGTGCTGTCCGTGGTGATCGATGCTCATGTGCAGTCCTGGGAAGTAGTCGGTGGACATGGCGCTGCCGGTTGAGTGCCGTGGGGGTCTGTCAGAACAGGCTGATCTGAGCCTCGTCGGCGGCGGCGTCGGTGCGCTGCTGGTAGGCGGCGGCGAAGGCGCGTGCGGCGGATTCGGTGCAGCCGATCTCGCGGCCGACCTGCGCCCAGGACAGTCCGCTCTCGTGCAGGTGCCAGGCATCGCGCTCGTCGTCGGTGGTCGGGTCGGCGGCGTGGAGGGTCACTGGTCTGCTCCCCGGAGGTTGTCGAGACGCTGGGTGGCGGTGCGTTGTTGGCGGCCGAGAGCGACCATGTGCTCGAAGAGTTGGTCTTCGGGAAGTTGTTCGGCGGCTTGGGCGAGGGATTCGGCGGCGGCGCGGAAGCTGCGCCGGTAGGCCTGCGAGATGACGGCGCGGGTGTAATGGTCGAGGGCGATGTGGTCGGCTCCGCGGGTGGTGATGTTCGCGAGGTGCCGGGATCGTTGGCGTCCGTGGTGGCCGGCGAACTTGCCGGTGCGTTCGAGGTCGGCGGCGACCATGGTGGGATCGTGCGGAACACCGGAGCGGACCAGGCCGGCGATGACGGTGTAGAGCTCTCTGTGGATGGGCTGCTGGAAGTCGGCGGGGTCGAGTGCGGCGACGGCACGGTGAGCGGCGTCGGTGGGCGCCCACAGCAGTGCGCACAGGCACAGGACCTCGATGTCGGCGTGGGCGTCGATGCCGAGGTCGGTGGCCTCGATGGACTCTGCGGGTCCGGCGTCGGTGGCCTGGGTGTGGACCAGTTCGAGTGCTGCGGTCATGGCGGGTCGGTCCCTTCTGGGTGACACGGGAGGGTGTTTCAGGCCGCGGTCAGTCGGCGGATGCGGTCCGGGCGATATCCGGACCAGTGGTCGTCACCTGCGATGACGACGGGGGCTTGGAGGTAGCCGAGGGTGAGGAGGTGTTCGCGAGCGTTGGGGTCTTCGGTGATGTCGACGGTGGTGTAGTCGATTCCCGCCTTGTCGAGTGCGCGGTGCGTCGCGTTGCACTGCATGCAGGCTGGTTTGGTGTAAATGGTGACCGTCATGATTTCCCCTCCGAGTATCATTTCCAGTGATTTCATTTTATCGAATATCGCCACTTATTCCAAGGCTTATGCGGTGATATTCTGCCTTTTATTTGTGCAATTTCTACGCGCCACTCGGCGTTTCATATGCACCTCCGAATCTGCGATCCGCTACCCCGGATCCGTGCAACCTGCGCCCATTACTGCAGGTGTGCGCCTTCTTGTCGTACTGGACGCGTTCCTGTCCGGTACACCGGAGCGTCAAGGGAAAGTGAAAACAAATAGTCGCGCGATATAAGGGAGTGCGCGACCGCGGGCGAGTATTTGTTTCGCGTCCTTGATGCGGAGCGTGGCCCGGTAGAAGAATTTCGGGGACGGCAGGAAAGAATCCGTTTCGTTTCGTTTCGTGGCGTATTTGAGTTTTGTTTTTCGGGGCCTGGCGGCCGGGTGCACTTGGGGTGTGGCGCCCGTGGTGGCCGCTGCTCGGCCGCATCCCGTGCCCCGCTCGGGCAGGTGAGGGACGTGGCTGGGCCGCGCGGGATGCGGCCGACCGCGAAGATTCGCGGTGACCGGCCCTCTGGGCCGGGGCGCTGGTGTTGCGCCCCGGCCCAGGTGGTGGTCAGTCGATGTCGATGGCGGTGGGGGCGAGTTGTCCGGCGATGGCTTTCTCGACGTCGGTCAGCTCGTGGCCGTTGGCGGCGAGCATGTCGAGGTAGGCAGCGGCCCCGCGTGGGCGGGTCCGCCAGCCGTCCTTGACCATGCGTCCTTCCATCGCGGCGACGACCAGGGCGAGGGTGAGCACGTGGGCGCGGGCTTCACTGCTCTTGGCGACCAGCTCGGCGACGGCCTTGCAGGGGGTGAATCCGGTGAGTCCGAGCAGATCGCCCAGGTGATCTCCGGCGTGGTACTCACCGAGGAGCTGCGGGTCGGTGGCGAGGGTGGCGGTGACCCAGGCAGCGGCGTTCTTCGGCGGAGTCTTGCGGGCGAGCAAGGTGGTGCGCAGGAAGTCGCGGCGGACCGTGGTGGCTGCCTCTGAGGCTTTGTTCAACTCCCTTACCCGGCGGCGCTCCTGCTTCTGGGTCTCCTGTTGTTCGCGTTCGCGGCGGGCGGCCTCGATGGCCTGCGCATCGGGGTCGGCAGCATCGGCATCAGTTGTGGTGCCGTCGGTCTTGGCGGCGTGAATGGCGGCGGAGGTCTCGGTCAGCTCGAAACCACTGCCGTCGAGGGTGGCCGGGTCGAGGAAGACGTACTCGGGGACCCACACCGGGCGGGCCTCGACGGTGTTCGCGTGCCGGAATCCTTCCTCGGGCTGGGCTTCGTCGTCGTCCTCGGTCGACCAGTCCACGGTCTCGCCGTCGACTTCCTCGCCGGTCTCCTTGTCGAAATAGCCTTCGTCCAGATCGACCCACACTCCCCACAGCGCGGGCGTGGTGGTGGTGTGTTCTGCGGTGACCGGCTCACCGGTGGTGGTGCGCAGGTCGTCGAGGGTGATGTGCTCGAGGATGCTGGGGCTCTCGGTGAGGATGGCGTAGCCGCGTTCGGCGTAGGGGGCGGCGGCTTCGGCGCGGGCAGCGCGTTCCTGACGGTCCCTGCGCAGCCGTTCGGCGGTGGCACGGAAGTTCCAGCACTGGGGTGAGAGCAGTTCGGCGACGGCGTCCTCGTCACCGGCGATGTCGAATTCGGCGACGACCTGGGCACGCTCGAGCGAGAGCTGACCCTGGTCGAGTCGCTCGCGGACGGTCTCCGATGCGCCGACGGCGGCGAGCGCCTTGACCTGCTCGCGGGGTAGCTGAATTGCCCTGGACACCTTGGTGACCGATGCACCGAGGTCGAGCATCTGCGCGACACCGGCCGCGCGCTGCCCATCCGTCAGGTCGTTGCGGTGATCGTTCGCGACGATCTGCTGGGTGATTCGCTGGATGCCGCGTTCCTTGTCGCTCGTTGCGGTGTCCGGTGTGACCAGGGCGGGAAGGCTGGTCACACCGGCGTCGCGGCTGGCGAGGGTGCGGCATTGGCCATCGCGCACCCGGATGGTGCCGTCTGCGTAGCGGACGGCCTTGATCGCTTGGAGCACGCCGTGTTCGCGGATCGATTCGGTGAGTTCGGCGAGCTTGACCGGGTCGACGGTGTCGCGGGTGTTGGGTTCGATCTCGGCCTCGGTCGGGTTCAGGTAAATCAGTTCCGCGTGTGCGGCGGTAGCGATTTCGGTGGTGTTTGCGGTCATGGTGTTCTCTCTCCTAGGGTGAGAGGAGAACACCGGGCAGGTACCAGCTGTCCGGTGTTTCCTTTTTCTCCGTGGGGCTTTGGCGGTGTCAGGCGGTGCGGAGCATCCGCGTCGGCGAGGCTGTGAACAGGTCGTTGTTGATCTGCGCGACCAGCTCGCGAGCGACCAGCTCGAGGATCGGTCGCGGGTCGGTCTCCCATCCGGCGAGGATGACGGCCCGACCCCGGATCGGGATGTCGGTGCCTGCCCCGTAGCGGGTGACGATCGCGCGGGCCGCGTCGTTCTCGGGTTGGCGGGGGTCGAAGCGGTGGTTGGCTCCGGCGAGCAGGCAGGCGATACCGGGTCGGCCGTTGCCGCCGATCGGGTAGGCGGCGAGGCGATAGTCGCGAACGGCGTCCAGGGCCGCGCCGCGCCCATCGGTGATCCGGCGGCTGGTCCAGAAGTCGTCCACGCGCATGTCGGTGACCTGCAAGGTTCCGTCGGTTTCGATGGTGATGCCGGTGATGGTGTCGGTGCTGCGGGTCATGGGGTTTCTCCTTCGGTGATGGGGGTTTGGGGTCAGGCGGTGAGGCCGAAATCGGCCGGGTTCACCGGCCGGTGGGCGGCGAGGATGCGCGGGTCGTCCGGTTCGAGGTCGAAGACCATGCCGAGAAGGACGGTGCGGGTGTCGGTGTCGAGGTCGTCGAACCCCGGATCGGTGGGGATGGCGAGTTCGGCGTAGATCACGCGCGCGACGTCGAACGGGTCGAAGACGGAATCGAGAATGATGGTGTTGCTCAACGGAATGCCTCCCGTGCTCGGATCAGGCCACCTGCGGCGCCCTGATCGTTCTTTTTGCCCTGCTGGCAAGGGAGAGTCGGATCGGCGGTATCAGGACGGGGTGCAACCCCTGGGCCGGAGAAGTTTTCGCGGGGAGCCTGCGAGTCGCGGAAACTTGTTCGGAGCCGCCAGGCCGGCGCTCGCGCCGCCAGGGGTTGTTCCCCGGCCGCCGTCGATCAGAATCGGAAGGCCAGCAGGTCAAAAGAACGATTGCTCTTCAACAGGGCGGAGCGCAGCGGAGCATCCTCTCGGAGGACACCGCAGGTGGCCTGGTAACCGCCGGAGGCGGGTACATCGGGAACGGAACTCGCCCCGTTGAATTGGCCAGCGGCTTGCTGGCCGGTTTGATCAGTCGTGCCGGGTGTGGCGTTGCGCCTGGCGGCGGGCGTGCCTGGCCATGAGGTGCTTCCGGTTCTTCTCGCTGCGGAAGATTTCGTTGTTCACGGCCTGCTCGATCAATCCGGGCTCGTCGAGCACGCGTTTGGCGGCGAGGCGCATCAACTCGGCGCGATCGGAGCCGAGCTGTTCTGCCAGCGCGTCGAGTCTGTCGCGTAGTGGTGGGTCGAAGTGCACATTCGCCCTGGCTGGATAGATTTCGGGCCGGAGGTCTCGCAGTGGGGCGATGGTCTCCAGGTCCGTGGTGAGGTCACCGGGCTCGTCGAGTAGGTGTCGTAGGGCGACTCGGAGCAGTGCGGTGTTGAGCTTGTCCCCGTATCGGCCGGCGAGTCTCGAGATTTGCTGCTTGCTGGAAGGGTTGACCATGACGTCGACCCAGTCGGACAGTCCGGTGCGATCGGCCTCGCGGAGCATCGGGTGCTTGTAGCGACCGGGTGTTTCGAGGAATCGGTGCAGCGCGATCCGCATGAGCGCGCTGACCGTGGTGTCGTGCTCGGCGGCCAGCGCCGAGAACTTCTGCGCGGTATCCGGTTCCAGCTTTATCTTGAGCATGACCAGCGGGATCGCCCGCAGCGCTTCCGAGAGTCGACGCTGTTCGGCGAGGCCGTTGCCGACGGCTTTGGGTTGGGTGACAAGTCGCCGGCAGGCAACACGGATAAGCGCCCCGAACCGGCGCGGCCCGATTCCCTCGGCCATGTCCTCTAGCCTGCGTTTGGTCTCAGGGTCGAAGCGAAGCGCGATGGGATCGCCCACGGGGATCCGACCTGGCCTCGTCTCCGTCATTCCTCGATCTTCTCGTCCGCCTGTGCGCATGGTTGTGCCCCGGCATCGGGGGGTGACGCCGGGGCACAGGGGGGATGTTCAGAAGCAAAATTGGGGGGATGCTCCAGAACGAGCCGAGTCTACGGCTTGCCCCCGACAGGCGATCACGTGGCCACGAATCGCAGTCAGACGGATTTGGGAGGAGTGAACCAGCGGTCGGCTTGTGGTTGCGCCCCATCACAGGGCGGGGTTCGCACTGTCTGCCCGCAAGTCCGGCAGTAGTGAGAACGATGCCCGCTCATGCCGGTTGCTACGGCGGCATCACAGCCGCAGACCTCCCAGCCGACAAGGCAATTTCCGCCGACCAACAGATGGTTGTTGGGGCATCGAACCGGAGCCTCCTCGACGAACTTCACCACCTCATTCTATTCGCACACGCGTTCGACTCGAGGTATTGTGGACAGCGCCCCGGCTCGGAGGGAAGCCGGCCGGGGCATATACTCTTCACCACCGTTGACCTGCGTTTTCGGCGGTTTAGGCACGGAGGAATTGGCTCGTGACAACTGGCGACACGGTGATGCTCCACCCTCAAGGGGTCTCGAAGTTCAAAATCCTCAGCATCGATGAGGACGGCCATGCACTCATCGAGTCCCTACTGGACAGCCCAGGAAAATACGCCTTCAGCGTCGCGGTGAAGTTTCTCGTCCCGGCGTAGTCCTGATCGTCCCTGTCAGAGGGACGATCTACTCTGACAACCGCGACGAGCAACAGGTCGCCACTCACTGCCCAGACCGGTGATCCGATCCCGGTCCTGATCTGCGGTATTCCGCGGATTGGCGCGTGTGTGGCGGCCTGTTTCTCTTTGCGATCTGCGGGTGAACCCGCCATCACTCGGCCTGTACCTAAAGGGCCCACTCATTGGGTAGCTGTACCGATCCGCCTCCGGCAGGCGATACACAGCGCAGGAGGGGGTTGCTTCCATTCAACTGAGCCCGTTTCCGACCAAGGAGATCACGATGGAACTCTTGTTCTGGTACCCCTGGCTCACGCCTGTTGTCGACGCAATGGTTGCAGCAACGAGGTGGTGGCAGTCGCTTCCATTCAACTAACCCCGGAGGTGATGACCGTGATTCCGATCCCCCCCGTACGGGTCGGGAACGAGCTGGATGGTGTGGACACCTTGGCTGGTGCCCATCGTTCTCTGGTGGAACTCCTGGCACTGACCCTGTACCTATCGCGCGCCGCCGGCGACGCGCTGTCCTGAGCCTTCTACCTGCGTAGCTCCCAGGTCACGGGCACAATCGGGGCTATGCGGCTGATTGTGCCCATGCTGGCCACGGCCGGCACGCTTCCGGACGACACGGCGGAACGGCCATGGAGTTTCGAGATGAAGTACGACGGGTGCCGGTTGCTGGCCTCGGTGGGCGGCGGCCGCGAGCCGGTGCTGTGGACCCGCAACATGAACGTGGTGACACCCTCGTATCCCGAGATCGCCGAGGCATTGACGGCCGCATTCGGTGGCCGCGGCCGCATCGTTCTCGACGGCGAACTGGTAGCTCTCGATCAGGGCAAGCCTTCGTTCGGGCTGCTCCAGCGCCGAATGGGGGTCGCCCATGCGACGAAGCCGTTGCAGCGTCGAATCCCTGTGACATTTTTACCCTTTGACGTCCTCGCGCTCGAAGGAGACGATCTCACGAAAGCGTCATATCTGGAGCGGCGGTCGGAGCTGGCCGAGCTGGATTCGGTCATCCAGGACGTCGGTGGCCTGCCCATCACCGCCCCGCCGTTCTGGGAAAATCAGAGCAGCAAAATCATGCTGAATGCCGCGAAAAGTGCTGGTATGGAGGGGATTTTGGCCAAAAGGTCGACTTCGATCTACCTTCCGGGTCAGCGGAGCCGGTCCTGGGTCAAGCATGCAATCCGTACTCGCAGTTCGGTTTTGGTGATCGGCTTCGTCGGCTCGAGCCGTTCTGTCGCGGCGCTGATCCTCGGAGCGTACGACGCGGAAGGACGGTTAGTCCAGGTAGGTTCTGTCTCCAGCGGACTCACGGTCTCGATGCGCCGACAGCTCCGGGAGGACTTCCGGCCGCTGGAACGCCCTGGCCACCCTCTCACGGACCCGTCAGCGGCCGCGGAGACCTTCCCTGGGGTTCAGTGGCTGACTCCTCGGCTGGTTGTGGACGTCGCTTACAGGGCGCACACGGCGGGTGGGCTCCGGCACCCCTCACTGAAAGGCCGGCGCTTCGACGTCGATTTTCAATCGGTTCGGGTGGAGGACCTGTAGCCCGGCCAGAGGAAAGCCGCCGACACCTTCCCCGGCGTCAGCGGCCTCCTCATCCCCTACGTCGAGAACGCTACGCAATGTAGGTCTTACCCGGCTCGGGGGTGACAGTGACGCCATATCGCCTCTCGGCAAGTGGTCGCTCGCAGCGACTTTTCTGGTGTGGTACCCGGGGTATGAGCGCCACCGTCAGCCTCTTCAACAGCGGCGGAGCGGGTGGTATTCCGATGCGCCGGCCAACTCTCACGGGGCGACCGGTCAGAAATTGATGACGCCATAGGCAAGGGGGTTCGGTGTATGCAGCGGGTCAGGCTTGCCGATGAGGGGGTGATCGGTAAGCGGCTCACCGAGAATGGCCAGACCGCCGCGGTGCACGGTGAGTCCGGTGATCGAGGCCACCAGGACAACCGTCTTGTCGTGGACCATGAGGACGATCGTCGAGGCGGCGACGTGGTCGGCGCGGAACTTCCACACTCCGCGTCCGCGCTCCCACAGTTCTTGCGGCGTGAGATCCGGAGAGTAGCCCACGTGCGTTCGGCCGAGGGGGTCGCCGGTATCGGCGGGTGAGGATTCGTCGAGCCTGACCCGTAGGGCCGTAGTCCGTGGTGGGCGCTGCTTCGGGCGGAACCCTTGCAGCTCGGACAACGACCCTCTCTCGCGGTCCCGAGGCAGGTGGATATAGGCGGGATAGTGCCTACCTGCGAGGTTGTCCGGAGGCAGTTCACCGGTCGCGGAGAAGCGCTGTTGCTCGCAGAATTGCACGCGCCGCTCGATGTCGTCTTGTAGGGGTGTGTCGACGATGTCGAAGCCGAGCTTCTTCAGCGCCCATCCGAGCTCGGCAGTGTGCCGGCCGGGAAGATACCGGTCATGAAAGTGCCCGGCATCTTCCGGCACGGCCGAATGCATCTCCTCGCGGCAGTCCTGCGGCAGCGCATCGAGGATGCGCAGCATGCACGCGCCGAGCAGGCTCGATGTCGGCTCGCTCAGCGTGGGACGATGCTCGACGGTCGCGATGGCGGCGTACACGCTGACCATGCGAACGAAATATGCCTCCACCAGCGGGAAGATCTCGTCCCACCACTCGACTACCTCGGCCGCCTTGCCGCAGAACTGGGCGTAAAACGGGCTCTCATCGAGAAGGCGGACCGCGGCCGCGGCCGAATCGTCCAGCGCGTCGAGAATCAATTGTGCGTGCTCTGTGATCTCACACTTGTCGCACGGGTGGGCGAGCACACGGAAGGTGGATTCACTGCGCCGAAACCTACGATGACCGCAGCTGTAGACGAGGCAGCCAGGAGCTACGCAGTACAGGCATGCGTGGAGATCCCCCTGCTTCCACGTCGCGTGCGATCGCCGTTGCAGCGGCGTTTCTCGCCACTCGTGACCAACAGGGCAACGCCACCACAGCATCTCGTGCGAAGAGGCCGTGACCGAATCAAGATCGATCCCGGCATTGCGGGTCCGGTGTAGTTGCTGAAACAGGTCTGGGTGCTCATCTTTGAAACGCATACTCCCCCCTTGTGTCTCCTGTTCGAGGCCGTCAGTGGGCGTCGTGGAAGGCCTGCTCGACCTCGGTGGGGATACGGCCGCGGGAGGAGAGCTCGTAGCCCTGCTCGAGCGCCCAGGCGCGGATCTTCTTCGTTTCGTCCCGCGGCCGCTTCCCGGCAGTGGGGTTGCCTGGTCGGTCCGAGCGGTGCTTGCGGCCGCCGACCCGGGTGGAGTGCGCGATGTAGTACTCGAAGGTCTCTCGGAGTTCCTTCGCGTGCTCGTCTTTCAGGTCGATCACGTACTCGACGCCGTCGACGGCATAGTGGATGCTCTCGCCGTCCTCACCGAAGGCTGTGCCGTCGATGTCGTCGACCATCTCAACTACGACCCTGCGTGCCACAGATTCACTCCTTCTCCGGTAAGGACCAGACGACAGTACTGGGCTCAGCGCCCCGATCGGACCACGGGAACTTGTGGCCACCGGCGCCGTGTGGCGCGGGGGTAGGGACTGCGCGGCTTCGGCGGCATCGGCGGATGTGTCGTACCCCGTCGCTACGCTGCGCGGTATGGGCGAGAGCGCAGTGTCGAATGCGGCGATTGCCGACGCGGCGGAACTGCTGACGCAGAAGGCGGACATGCTGCTCGAACGTCTGGCGGACCGGGTGATGGCCGCTCCCACGCCGGGTTCGAGGGCCTGGTACGCGCGCCGGAACACCGCGGACTCGGTGAAGGAACGGTTGCTGGTGCGGATCGCGATCGCGCACCAGGCGCATTTCGACCTCGCCGAGGACATTGCTCGCGCCCGTGCGGCCGGCGCCGGGTGGGCAGAGATCGGCGAAGCCACCAGCCTGACCGCCCACCAGTCCCGTAAACGGTGGGACACCACCCCGGCAGCATCGCGCCGGCAGGAAACCGGTCAGCTCGCCATCTGGTGATCCCTGATCGCCGTGCAGGCTGGTTACGTAAGCCGCTATCTCACGGGACATTCCAGGTGCCCGCGCCGGGCAGTGCCGTGACGGCAACGCCGGACCGGCCGTCGACCGTCATGGCGGCAACCAGGGTTCCCCAGCCGGTTACGACGGGAGTCGGCTTGACCGCCGGGACCACGGTTCCTCCCACTCCGGTCGACATATTGCGCCAGTGCACGGTGCAGGAGCAGTAGCCGACGAACTCGGTGATACCCCGCCTCTCCGGGTCGGTACGCACCGTCACCTGCGTGTAGACGAGGCTGGGCAATCCCGTGGGCAGAGTCGTGATCCCGACTACTGGCACCGGAAGGGCGGTGTCCGCGGGCGCTGCGCTCGCGACCGGCGCCGCGCTGAGGAAGAGAGCACCCAGTCCGACCAGGACAGTGGTGGCCGACATCCGGCGTCCGGGTAGGGCGTGCGAGGTACGGCGTCGCATCGGATCTTTCCTCCCATGTGGACCCTCATGCGGTTCGCTCGCGGACACGCTCGGCGGCGCGGCGAAGGGTCACCGATGCCGTCGTCACGCTCTCGTCATTCGTTACTTCCCGACCTCACCAGGGACGACCCGGAACTCCGCCGGTCGCACCGCGTCCGGCAACCCGCAATCCCACGCCGGACCCTCGAACTGCAGCTATCACCCAAAAGTGATATCATATAGGTGTGATAATCTCGCGCGGTGGGGAAGTGGACCGTAGAGGTGGGGCTGGTCGAAGAGTGGCTGCTGGCACTGGATCGGTCGTCGTACGAGCAGGTGGTGGCCGCACTCGAGCTACTTGCGGAGCGTGGACCGCAGCTCGGCCGGCCCCTGGTCGACACGGTGAAGGCGTCCCGTCACAAGAACATGAAGGAACTGCGGCCGGGGTCGAGTGGCCGCTCTTCAGCTGCGGGTGCTGTTTGCGTTCGACCCCGCGCGAAAGGCGATCCTGCTGGTTGCCGGCAACACGGACAGTGGAAGAGCTGGTACAAGGTCAACATCCCGATCGCCGATGACCGCTTCGCGGCCCATCTGGACGAGTTGGAAGGTAGGTGAACACGATTCGAAGAGTCTCGAGCAGTTGCTCGCCGAGCGTCCGGTCGATCGCGGCGCGGTCGAGGCGCGCAAGGCCCGCATGATCGAGCAGGTGCGGGCGTATCGACTTCAGGAGCTGCGCGAATCGGTGGCGATGACACAGAAGCAGCTGGCCGAGCGGCTCGGAGTCGGGCAGAACCGGGTGTCCAACATCGAGCACGGCGACCTCGAGCGTGTGCAGATCGACACGTTGCGCCGGTATGTCGAAGCCGTCGGCGGAGCCCTACGCGTCGAGGTCGAGCTCGGCGACGAGCGCTTCCAGATCGCGTAAGACCGACGGCCTGGGATTGCCCAGATGGTGTTCGGCTGGTCCCGGACGACTCGTGGTCCGTTCTGGCCGGAGGCCGGTCCGGTGGTGGGATCGTGCTCGCCCGCGAAGGCGGCCTTGGCGGTATTCAAGTAGTGCTCGGCTTCGCCGCGGCTGCGGGCCTGGATGTCGTAGCCGAGGCGGGTGACGATCTCTGCCGGTGTGGTGTCGAACCTGTCTATCGCGTCGTGATCGTCCAGGATCCAGGCAGCGGCTTCCCGCTCGCCGGATGATCAGGGTTCGGCGGCCGTCTACCCGCACCGGTGCACGGCTCGGGCGCGGGCAACCCAGTCGGCGAGCCGATTCCGCCGCAGGGCGTCGACGCCGCCGTTCGCATCCGCGTCCATCGCCCAGATCGTTTCGACGAGGCGTCCGATCGGCCAGTCCTCATCCGGGGATGGAGCGGGCTGCGCAGCCACAGGAGCGATCGCACCGTCACCGTCAGCGATGGGCGCGGAACTTCTCACCGCACGGAGCGCCTCGGGGAACGTCGTTCCGGGGTGAGTGGCCTGGTAAGCGCGGGCGGCCTTCTTCTTCGCGGAATTCTTCGTCATCGCGGCGGTCCAACTCACTACTCGAGGGCGACGCCCCGCATCCGCCGCCACAGTCAGTGACGGATCGGCTGTCGCAGATCCAGCGGACCTTGCCCTCGGGTGCCACCGAAAATGATGATGCGGGCATCACGGCGGCTCGGGGTCAGCCGTGCAACAACCGGCTCTGACCGATGAACCTAGCAGCATCCGGCGACATCACCTGCGAAGCGGTTCAGCATCCACCACCCACCTCGACCGGCCGCCTCGAATCAGACGCGTAAATCACGCCGCCGTCAGTCGTTCCCTCGGAACCAGCAGCGCAAGAAGGGCGACGATCAGACCGCCGCCTGCGAGGTACAGCCCCCAGCGATCGGTGAGCACGATGTCGTAGTTGTCCCGGAGGTAGTCGCCGACACGCTCATTGAGCCGCCACCCGAACACCGCGAGGGTGCCGATTCCCACGATCACGCCCAGCCACCCGGCCGCACGTGAACCCACCAGCGCGGCGACCAGCAGCAAGACCGCAGCCCCCAGCAGCAAAATCATCATCGACTTGTAGAAGGTCACGGCCTGATTTTCGATCTGCTCGACGGTGACTGCGGTGGGAAAGCCGTCGCGCAGATCGATCACCGCGACGTCGCCCGGCGCAATGCCCCAGGCGAGGGGAAGGAAGGCACCGATCGCGACCGCAATGGCGCACGCGAACAGGACCAGATGGACGAAGGTGCGCATCGGCGTTCTCCTCTGTATGGGCGGAGGTGGCGGGGATTTTTGTTACTCGTCCGGTGCCGGTGGCGGGGAAACGGCCCGAAGCTGATCGAGCGACAGCGACACCGTGGTGCGGCGGACCGCACCGAGTCGCGACCGTGCCACGGGGAGCGCCTCGAAGGTGGTCGACATGCCCAGCGCCCACGGCGCTGATTCGACCGGTGTCAGCCCACACCGCCCGAAGTGGTCCGATAGCCGGCCGGTGGCGCTGTCGAGCGCGGCGATGTGCACCGGATCCGCGTCCGGATCCGCGTCGGGGTCGGCGCCGAGGATGGAGCCGGTGGTGAGCACCGGGTAGGGCCACATCAGCACGAGCCCGGTGGGCAGCATCCGATGAATCGTCTCCGACACCAGCCACGCCCCCAGGTCATGGCCCCGCAGCGGTTCGGTGACGAACGCGATGTTCGGGATCAGGACTGCCTCGGTGACGACGGTCAGAGTCTCGTACTGCTCCTCGACCTGCTCGGCGAGTTGATTGCCGTCGAACAACCCGGCCAGCATCTCGTGATCGCCATCGAATTGGTCCAGGCACAGGGGCGATCGGATCCTCGGTGCCGAGGCGGATCACCGTGAAGTCGAGTGAGCCGACGACCACGTCGTCGGCGTCGTCGATGTCCACCGTCATGATCAGTTCGGCGAACCAGTCCAGGCACGCGTCGAGATCACTGTGACCTACGCTCTGGAACCGCACCCGCGGCGAAAACAGATCAACGGTGCTACGGCCCTCTTTCTCGGCCAGGTCCGCCAACGCGGCCAGCGACAGTGACACCGGATGACCTCCTTCATCGAGCGGCCCGTGCCCGGACCCCTGCCACTATCGCGCATCATCGTGCTGTGGCGCCGAACATCACCGCACCCACAGCTTCACCCCGATCGATATTCCGCAGTCCAGGTACGAACCACAGGTCGATGGTGGTCACCCCGATCAAATCCGGGATCCACTGGGGAGAATGACCACATACCGTCCGCCGTGAAAACGCGGTCGCGGACTTCTCTCGCCGAAAGGAGAGTGAGATGGACAGTTTCGTTCATCTGGTGGGGGATAGCTGGAGCATGTGGTCCCCGTTTCCGCCGGTAGTCACCGCCTGGCTGGTTCGTGCGGTGGAGCAGCTGTGGGAGTTGGGGATTCTCAGGTAAGGAACATGTGGCATCTGCCGAGCTCAGCAGTCGCTCGGCTCGCCTGCACCCGATGTCGGTCGCTCACCTTGTAGCCGGCGGTCGGCACTATGACGCCGTTCGCGGCAGCGGTGAGAGCCGCCGCGGTGACGGCGTTCCTCTATCAGCCACTACCTGCCTCTATCAGCCACTACCTGTCGAAGCCGGGCCAACTCGTTCGAGGAGAGTGCGCGAGTGCTGGTTAAGAACGAGTTCGATGTGGTGGTCGGCACCGGGTTCATGAGCGAAGGGCTTACCCAGCAGAACGGGGACTGCCTCTTCCGATTCGCCGTTGAGGTCGAACGCGGGCCGAAGTTCTATTCGATCTACCTAGGCACACGGGACACCCCGCCACAATGACCGCGCAACATGCAGAATCCGGGATCGAGCTAAGCGCTGGATGACCTGTACAGCTTTTCACCATCGGTGACGTGCGCTTTCGTGGTTCAGGCACGGAAGATTGCTCGTACCGACGCATACGGGTTCATTCGGGATCGTTCCCTATCACGCTGACACACAGCTACTTTCACGTGCAGCGGGGATCGCTCGGGATCGGCGGCGTTGTTCAAGCTGTTCTCCGGACCCACGGAATTCAACTATCGGATACGAGCGACGGCGTCCTCCTCGGAGGCGTCCGGCATTCAGTGGCACGGCTTGTCCACCGATCTTGGTCAGCGCGAGGTCAAGGTTGAGTGTCAATCTGCGTGCGAAGGTCATCCTCATCGCTGAACCCGTGTGCGCCGAACTGATTGATGCTTCGATGTGCGAACCATCGGTGACATTGGCGTCGCACTGGAGGATCATCGAAGTGAACCGACCAGTCTTGCTTTTCGACGAAGTATGCGCACGGCTCACAGCGAGGGAGGGTATCTCCGCACGGGACAAATAGCCAAGCTCGATACTGTGTCCGAATCGGAGATGCGTAGGCACACTAACTAACGAGTACAGATTTACCGAACCAGCCTACGCGCGGTTTGGTCAAAGATTCGGCCTGCTCAAAAGTTGAAGCGTCATGGCTCATGCGTTGACCGGGGAGTTCGTCTCTGTCCTCGAAATTGGGGACACAACGATCGATGGTCTCGCCGCGTCCATGCAACAGAATGCCGGGGATGAAGATCGGAAGTTCTTAGTCGACCTCGGCACGAATCGCCTCGGCACGGCACGGCACGGCACGGCACGGCACGGACTAAGGGTAGTAATCCGTACCGCCCGTGATCATTCAAATCCGCGAAAGACATGAAGGAGTGAGAACAGTGAGTTGGGCACAGGAGTGGTCCCCGATTCCCGGGCAGCACGTGTTCGACAAGGACAACCAGCAGATCGCGGCGGTGGCGCGGGGACCGGGAAACCTGGACCTGTTCGTGATCGGACTCGACAACCACATCTGGAGCGCCGCCTGGAACCAGGCCTCCGGATGGAGCCCGGAGTGGTTCCCGATTCCCGGGCAGCACGTGTTCGACCACAAGCACCAGCAGGTCACGGCGGTGGCGCGGGGACCGGGCATGCTGGACCTGTTCGTGATCGGACTCGACAACCACATCTGGAGCGCCGCCTGGAAGGACGGCATCGGCTGGACCCAGGAATGGTTCCCAATTCCCGGACAGCACGTATTCGACCACGAGCGCCAGCGGATCGCGGCGGTGGCGCGGGGACTGGGCATGCTGGACCTGTTCGTGATCGGACTCGACAACCACATCTGGAGCGCCGCCTGGAAGGACGGCATCGGCTGGACCCAGGAATGGTTCCCAATTCCCGGACAGCACGTGTTCGACAAGGACAACCAGCAGATCGCGGCGGTGGCGCGGGGACCGGGAAACCTGGACCTGTTCGTGATCGGACTCGACAACCACATCTGGAGCGCCGCCTGGAACCAGGCCTCCGGATGGAGCCCGGAGTGGTTCCCGATTCCCGGGCAGCACGTGTTCGACCACGAGCGCCAGCAGGTCGCGGCGGTGGCGCGGGGACCGGGCATGCTGGACCTGTTCGTGATCGGACTCGACAACCACATCTGGAGCGCCGCCTGGAAGGACGGCATCGGCTGGACCCAGGAATGGTTCCCAATTCCCGGACAGCACGTATTCGACCACGAGCGCCAGCAGATCGCGGCGGTGGCGCGGCGAACGGGCAATTTGGACCTATTCGTCATCGGACTCGACAACCACATCTGGAGCGCCGCCTGGAACCAGGCCTCCTCCGTCTGGACCTCGGAGTGGTTCCCGATTCCCGGACAGCATGTATTCGACCACGAGCGCCAGCAGATCGCGGCGGTGGCGCGGGGACCGGTCAACCTGGACCTGTTCGTGATCGGACTCGACAACCACGTCTGGACCAGCCGGTGGATGTCAGGAACGACTTCTGACCTTGTGGGTGGGTACCAGCTAACCGAGGGGGACTCGGCCCTAGTCATTGCTCATCCGGATGGCATGCAGTCTCACGTGCAGGTCTTGGCAGACAGACTGACACCCCAACAACGTGATCAGGTCCTTGAGAAAATGAAGGAGGATATCCTCAAGTATTTTTCGGAGAATAAAGAAAAAATCATAAGTGGGAACATCAAGGCAGCCGATATCGGTGGCGCCGTCTATGGAATAGGCTGGCTGGCCGTGCTTGCGATCGTCCAACCACTCGCAGTAGTGGAGGGTTTGATTCGCGCAATATCAGGTGTCGGGCCCGGCAACCTCGCAGTCAACACAGGCGAATATTATGGAAAAATCGTCGACGCGGCAATCGGAATCCTGAAAGGGGAAAGCCAGCACACCATTTCCACAGCCATCGGCACTATGGGTGCGCTCTATTTCACATGCGTCTCGCCTCTGGCAGGGGCTGTGCGCTTCTTCGGCGGCGACGGTTGGTCGTTTACCGAAAAAGTAGGCAAGGAAATTGGTGGTGCGTTGGAGGATACTATCGACGCGATAGGGTCTGTACCCGGCGACGTTGGGGACTTCATAGAAGATCTATTTGACGATATCTTCTGAGCCCCCACGTGGGTCTTCATGCGGCGGCTTCTCAGTGACGGCAGAAGAGTTGGGCGACTTTCAACGAGGCTGTATACCGAAGCCAGCGACGTACCGAACCCAGTTGGACGCTCACTCGCTCAGCCGAACATCTTGGACAGCAAGATGTGCCGAACGTGCCGCTAGAAGGGCATTTTCGAAGTACCGATAACGGACCTTATGTAAACTGGGCGGCCTGGAGCGCATCAGGCTAGGGCCACCGGGAGGTCGTTCGGCATCTACGCCGGGTCCGATGTCGAGCTGACCCATGCCTCACCTTCATGCTGAGCGGCAACTAGGACGATTGTCTCTCTTCGACAACCCAGGCTGCGACCTGTGCTCGTGAGGTGAATCCAAGTTTGGTGAGGATGTGTTCGACATGTCCTTGCGCGGTGCGCTGCGAGATGACGAGTCGGGCGGCGATCGCCTTGTTGGTCAGACCCTCGGCGATCAGTTCGGCGACCTGTTTTTCGCGTTTCGTCAGGGTGGTGGAACCTGGAGGGCTCGTCTTCGGGGTCTGCTCGCGGAGTGCGTAGGAGACAACGGACGTGAGATCCATTGCCCTGCCGTGTTGCCAGGTTTGCTCGAAGGCGCGTTCGATGAGCATCCGGCGGGCGGACCGCTCGCATTCTTCGTGATAAACGAACAGGTCGGGAACGATTACGGAGGGGCTTCCGGCAGCACGGCCGAGCGCTTCCGCGGCCCCCATCAGTGTGCTGGCGCGTTCAGGGTCACTGGTTCCGGCGATCCAGGCGAGTACTTCGACGCAGTTCGCGCAACTGACCGGGTCGTCGACGAGTCGAGCGAGCCGCACTCCTTCTTCAAGTAGGTCGGTTGCGCGACGCTGATCACCCAGTCGCCATTGTGCGACGGCCATGGCCCACAGTGCGTAGGCCCGATAGACGGATTCACCTTGAGCTTCCGTGATCGCGAGAACTTCCTCGTAGCATTCGACTGCCCGGTGAGGTTCGGTGTCGGCCAGTTGATACGCCAATCCCAGCAGCGTCAGAGACTCGATCCGCAGTGCGAGTTCGTTCTCGGCTTGTCGCAACACAGGCTGTGCCCGCTCCAGACGTGACGCCGCGCGTGTGAGATCGCCGGTGAACAATCCGACGATGCCGTCCGCGTGGTCGACGATCGCGTGCGCTATCGGGTCGGTCATCTGATCGGCGAGGATCCGCGCCCGCTCGACAAGGGCAGCACCTCGCTGGTGGTCCTGCTGCTGTTCGGACATCAGGCAGTCGGCGTACAGCGCCCGGATGTAGGTGACGGTCGGGTGTTCTTTCTGGAGTGACAGGAATTGGTCGAGCCAGCGCCTCGCCTCGCTGAGCTGGCCTCGCGACCCCCAGAGCTGCAACAAGGGTGTGGCCATCTGTAAACCGGCGTCGGCATCACTTTCGGCGAGGCAGAAATCCATCGCGTCCCGCAGATTGGGCTGCTCACTGCTCAGTCGCTCCATCCACTCGAGCTGCCTGGGACCGATGAACTCGTCCTCGGCGGTGCGAGCCAGCTGGCGGTACCAATCTCGGTGCCGCCGGCGCAGGTCGTGGTAGTCACCGTTGTGCTGGGCCTTCTCCCTGCCGTAGGCACGGAGGGTCTCGAGCAGTCTGAAGCGGACCAGGGAGTCGTGTTCTTCGCGGATCAGGATCGACTTGTCGACGAGGGATGCCAGTGAGTCCAGTAACGCCTCCGGCGACATGTTCTCCCCGCACACGTGTTCTGCGGCATCCAGTTCGAAGCTGCCGGGGAACACCGACAGTCGTGCCCACGTCAGTTGCTCGAGCGGGGTGCACAGGTCGTAGCTCCAGTCGACGCACAACCGAAGCGTCTGCTGGCGCGAAGGCGCGCCTCGGTTTCCGCGAGTCAACAACGCATAGCGGTCGGAAAGCCGTTGCAGAATCTGTTCGGGCGACATCGCACGCAAACGCGCCGCCGCCAATTCGATCGGCAGCGGCAACCCGTCCAACCGGTGACAAATCCGCGCTACAGCGGACTTGTTGGCATCGGTCAACGCGAAGGTCGATACCGCCGTGGTGGCGCGTTCGGTGAACAGCGAGACGGCGTCGTAGCGGGGCAGACCCTGCAGGGACGGCTCGCGGTCGGGGTCGGGGACGGTGAGTGGGGGAACGCGCAGTGCTGCCTCCCCGGCAATTGCAAGGGGTTCGCGGCTTGTCGCGAGGATGCGCAGATTCGGGTTCTGCTGCAGCAGAACCGTCGCGAGATCGGCCACCGCGTCGACCACTTGCTCGCAGTTGTCCAATACCAGCAACAGTTCTCGCGACGACAGGAAGTCCAGCAGAATCTCGCGTAGCGACCGGTCAGTTTGGTCCCGCAAACCAAGCGTGGACGCCACCACGTCGATCAATCGGGACGCAGTGCGGACCTCGTCGAGCTCGACGAACCATGCTCCGTCGGCGAACTCGCGGCGGATAGTCGTTGCAAGCCGAAGTGCGAGACGTGTCTTCCCGACTCCGCCGATTCCGACCAACGTCAGCAATCGTGACGACGCCAGTAGATTCTTCGCCTCGGTGATCTCGTGCCTGCGACCGACGAAGCTGGACAAATCCAGGGGGAGATTCCCCCTCTCGTGGTGGGAAGGGTTCAGGTGAATCCTCTCCTGCGGTGGTGGTTCTGTTTCCGGGGCGGGTCGCACGTGGAGCGCCATGTCGTCTGCAGATATCCCGCGGCTACGTCGGATCTCGCGCAGATTCTCGCCCAACGCTAGGGCTGAGGGTTGCCGGTCCTCGGGGCGACTGGCCATTGCCTGCTCGATCACGGTAGCAACATCATCGGCGAGGCCGTGCTCTCGCAAATCCGGAGCGGATTCCGTTGTGATGCGGATGAATTGGGCTACCACCTGTTCGCCGCTGCGGCGCTCGAATGCAGCGTGGCCGGTGACTGCGCAGAACAGGGTGGCTCCGAGTCCGTAGATGTCCGAGGCGGGGCTCGGGGCGGCGCCGCCGAGGACCTCGGGTGCAGTGAACGCGGGTGAACCGGTGACGATGCCGGTAGCGGTCTCGAACCCGCCGGAAATATGCGCGATCCCGAAGTCTGTGAGCGCCGGCTCGCCATAGTCGGTGAGGAGAATATTCGCCGGCTTGACGTCGCGGTGGACGATGCCCTCGCCGTGGGCGGCCTCCAACGCGCCTGCAAGTTTCACCCCCAACTGCAGTACGTCGTCCACACCTAACGGACCGTGCCGTCGGATACGTTCGTCCAAGGAGCCCTGCGGGTGGTACGGCATCACGATGAATGGTTGTCCGCTGTCGGTGACCCCGACCTGGAGGACATTGACGATGTTGGGGTGTCCGGTCAGGCGGCCCATCGCCCGCTGTTCGCGAAAGAAGCGCTCGCGGTTCTCCTCCGCGAGATCGTTGGTGAGCACCTTCACGGCGACGGTCCGGTCGAGCGCGGGTTGCGTGCACCGGTACACGACACCGAAGCCTCCACGCCCGATCTCCCGGGCGTCGTCGAATCCGTCAGCCGCCAGTTCCGACGCGACCGACGGGGTCACATCGCGATGGGTCTCGAACGGATCGATATCGGACATCGTCCGGATCGATTCATCCGGTCCGCGATGTGTTCGATGAAATCTGCACGTTCAGCCTCTCGATGACGTGTTTCCAGGATATCGCTGACGGTAGCCTGAACGATGCGAGCTACGGTAGCCTCGAACCCCCTCACGACACCTACAGACTCGATGCTGCACGAACACGTGTGGCAGCGCAGATGCTGCGTTCACGCTGGCGGCGGCTCCCTTATACCGTCGAGCATGGCGCTCTGGGGCGCTCGGTGTGGATCTCGTCGTCGGCGACAATTTGGTCGAGCAAGCCGAGGCGCACGGCCTCGGTGGCCTCGTCGATCTGGGTGAAATCCATCGACATGCCTGCGGCCGCCGTGGAGATGGGCAGCTGCAGGACACCGTCGATGAGGGTGGCGGTAGTGGTCGGTCGGTGTGTGTCTTGTCGGAGGGCCTACCTCTCGGCAGTTTCGGCGGCGCGTAGGTCCTTGCGGAGGATCTTGCCCGCGGCGGACTTCGGCACCAGGTCGATGAACTCGACCTTGCGGACCTTCTTGTGCGGCGACACCCGCTCGGCGACGAACGCGATGACCGCGGCCTCGTCCAATTCGGCACCGGGCTGGCGGACGACGAACGCCTTCGGCACCTCCTCACCCTCGTCGTCGAGAACCCCGATGACGGCGGCGTCGGCGATCTGCGGGTGCGTCAACAACAACGCCTCCAGTTCGGCGGGCGGCACCTGGTAGCCCTTGTACTTGATCAGCTCCTTCATCCGGTCCACGATCGTCACGACGCCCTCGGCGTCGACGGTCGCGATGTCGCCGGTGTGCAGGAACCCGTCCGCATCCAGGGTCTCCGCGGTCGCCGCCTCGTTGCCGAGGTACCCGGCCATGATGTTCGGGCCCTTGCACCACAACTCACCCGGTTCGCTGACCCCGTCGGCCGGGTAGGCGACCTCCTCGCCGGTGGCCGGGTCGACCAGCTTGCATTCCATGTTCGCGATCGACGGCCCCACCGAGTCCAGGGCGATGTCGTCGCGGTCGAACGGAATCGCATGCGAGACCGGGCTCATCTCCGACATCCCGTAGCCCTGCCGCACCCGGCAGCCGAGCCGGTTGGCGACGGCCTTGCCCAGTTCCTGATCGAGCGGGGCGGCGCCGGAGAAGATCGAATGCACGCTCGACAGGTCGTACTCGTCGACCAGCGGGTGCTTGGCCAACGCCACCGCGACCGGTGGGGCGATGAACACATACGTGCACTTCTGCCCGGACACGATCGACAGGAATTCGACCAGGTCGAACTTCGGCATCGTCACCAAGCTCGCCCGGTTGTACAGGGCCGCGTTCAGCAGCACCGTCATCCCGTAGATGTGGAAGAACGGCAACACCGCCAGCAGTTTGTCGTCGGCGCCGATGCCCATCCGCGGGTTGATCTGGCAGACATTCGCCACCAGGTTGCGGTGCGTGAGCATCACGCCCTTCGGCCGGCCGGTGGTCCCGGACGAGTACGGCAGCACCGCCAGCTGGGTGGCCGGGTCGAACGACACGTCGGGGGCGGGGGCGCCCTCGGCCAGCAGATCTTTCAGCGACGGGTGCCCGTCGGCGCCGTCGAGGACGATCACGTTCTCTACCGGAATCCCGACCTTCGCGGCCGCGGCCTTGGCCTGCGGCAGCAGCGGGGAGACGGTGAACAGGAACTTCGCCTTCGAGTCGGTGAGCTGCTTGGCGATGTCCTCGGCGGTGTAGAGGGCGTTGATGGTGGTCGCGACACCACCGGCCCGGAGGATCCCGTGGAACACCGACGCGAACGCGGGAACGTTCGGCGAGTGCAGACCCACCACCTCGCCGACGGCGAGACCGCGCGCGGCCAGCGCCCCGGCCACCCCGTTGATCTGGGCGACCAGCGACTGGTAGGTGGTGACCGCGCCGGAGGCACCGTCGATCAGCGCAGGCCGGTCCCCATCGGCCGGATCGACCTGGCCGAAGAGGAAATCGTAGACACTGAGGTTCGGAATCTCGACGTCCGGAAACGGGCTCTTGAAGCTCACTGGGGCCTCTCCCTCGAAGTGTTGCAGCAGTGGTGAATGGGTCACGTGGCCCGGTGGCCGGGCGCCGGTGGCGAGTCCGCCGCTCGCGATGATCGGGACGGACAGTGCCCGGGCCGCGGCGGGGATCAGCACGAGCCCGGGACGTCGTCCTCGCCGGGGTGTCCGGCGCACTCGAAGCCGTCGATGCCGATCGCGTCGACCCCGAGTTGTTCGGCTGAGGGCGTGCCCGGACTACGCGGCAACTACCCCGCGCCTCCGGCAAGCTGGTGAAGCGACTTCTCAAACTCTGATTGCCGAGTCCTTCTCTCTCGCGGCCTGGTTCAGGCTCGCCAGTACGGCCTTCGCCGCTCGCTCGCCCGCCGTCGCTGCGTCGGCGAGCGACGGCAGATCGAGCTGGTAGTCGCCGGCGAGGTGGATGGTTCCGAGCGGATCACGCAACGTTGGAAGCGAGTTCCTCCGCCCGGGCGCCCAGAAGGGCACGACCCGACGGTGCCGCCGCACGATGCCCTCGCCCAGTTTCCCTTCCAGCTCGGGGAACACTGCGAGCAGGTCCTTCGCAAATTGCGACATGATTTCCTCGTCGGGGAGGTCGAACAACGCGTCGGCGTGAGCGCCGCCGGCGAAACAGGCCAGCGCTCCACCCGGCTTACGGTCGTCGCCGTTCCGCATCGCCGCGGCGTGGTTGAACATCGCCTGGAACGACAGTTGCGGTGTCGAGACAGCGAAGTAGTCGTCCCAGCGTTGCGGCCCGACTTCGTCGGTGAAGAATCCGACGATCACGTACCGGCCGTAGGTGATGTCGTTGAAAGCATTCCGGTGTTGCTGCGGGAGGTCTGGGATGATTCGCTCGGCGATATCGGCGGGTGCGGTCACGATCGCGCGCTTTGCCCGCAGCCGCACCGGTCGGTCACCGTCGTGATAGTCGACGACCACGCCGTCACCGTCCTGCCGCACCGAGCGCACCACCGAGTTCAGCCGGATCCGGCCACCGAGATCTTCCGTCAGCACGTCGGTCAACGTCTGATTGCCACCCACCGGCAGCGAGAAGTTCGGGATCTTCTCCGGGTCGGCCAGCGCGAGGCCGACGGACGTGACGAACTGGGTGGCGGCCGTCTCCTCCACCTCGCATCCCATCCACTGCGCCGACCACGACCGCACGACGGCGGCGGCCAACTCCGACCGGACACCCTTCAGCAGGTATGACGCCAGCATGGTGTCGAGCTTGGCGCGAACCCGTTGCGCGATACGGCTCTGCGACTCCAGGAACGGCATGACCGAGAGGATGCGCGCGCCGACGATGGCCATCCCGAGACGGTCCAACATGGTCATCCGCGTGCGGAACATGAGCGCGACGGGGTTCGAGGTGTCGACCACCTCGCCGTTCAAGTACAGCGCGACGCTCTTGCCTGCGAGCGAGCCCATCTCGATGCCGTGCCGGTCGAGGGCATCGATCAGCGTGCCGGTGCCCTCGGTGAACTGGGTGCCGACGTTGATCCAGTAGTTGCCTCGACGGACGGTCTCGACTCGTCCGCCCGTGCGATCGGTGGATTCGAGCACCACCACGTCGGTCTCCGGCGCCAGCGTGGTGGCCGCCATCAGCCCCGACATTCCGGCGCCGACAACGACTACCTCGGTGATCTCTTCGTGCACGTCGTGCGTTGTCATTTTAGGTTCCTGACTCTCGATCGATCGCAAGGACGGTGCGGGCACTCAGGCCGTAGCTGGAGCGCTGCCGCTGACCGTCTGCGCATCGACGCGCTTGTTGTAAGCGTCGAACGCTCGGTAGGCGCGGTAGTACGTGAACATCTGCAGGCCCCACGTGGACAGCGCGAAGATGTAGAAGATCGTGTGCTCCGCGTCGTCGCCCGGGATGTGGACGAAGTCGTAGGTCGCGGCGATGACGAATCCGCAGGCGGTGGCGACGGCGGCGGAGATGGCGTGCCCGCGCTCGCCGATGCCCCAGAGGCGCTTGACGAAGTAGATCAGGAAGATCGTGGTGAGCACGTTGACCACGATGTAGAAGATCTTGCCGGGCAGACCGATCTCCACGGCGAATTGGCTGAGGAGGAAGCCCACCACGGCCGCGAGGGCGAATGCGCCGATGTCCACCGCCGCGGACGGCTTGTACCGGTGGGTGACCTTCATCAGCCCCAGGACCAGGATCAGCGTGATGCCGACGGACCGGGAGAAAGCGTCCAGGAAGTAGGCGAAGGCGTACATCGGGCTGTCGTGACCAGCCTTGACGAGGCCGTAAATGAGGAAGTTCGAACCCGATGTCGCGACGATGATCCACTCGATGCCGAGCAGGTAGTTCTTGTAGTTCCGGATGAACTTGATGCCGTAGGTGAATCCGACGGCGATCATCCAGATGTCCGCGACCGCGAAGAGCAGTTCTCTGATGGACATGATTTCTCCTTGAGGGGTGGCTTGCGCCGATGGTTAGTTCGTGAGGGCTGCCAGGCGGTCGGAGGCGCGGTCGGCGAGCCAGGCCGCGTGCAGCGCGGGTCCGCTGACGAAGCTGGGCCAGAAACGCTTGCGGCCGTGCCAGATCGCGGCCAGGTCATCGTGCAGCGGCGCGCCACCGACCCGATCCGCCAGCAGACGGCCCACATACTGTGCCTGGGCGAACCCGTGGCCGTTGCAGGCGAGCGAGTAGAGCACGTTGTCGGAGGCCTCGCCGGCGACGGGGAGCCACGTGGAACTCATACCGATCCAGCCGCCCCATGACTGCTGCAGCTTCACGTCGCGCAGACCCGGGAAGCGGTCGTGGAAGCCGCGGACGAGGTCGTCGGTGACGTTCCGTGCGGGGGTGCGGTTCGGCAGTGGGTTCTGCCCGGTCTGTACGCGGCGGGTGCCGAACACGATGGTGCCCCGCGGGGTCACGCGGTAGCTCTCGATGATCATGTGCAGCGTGACCATCGGGGCGCGGCTGGTCCAGCCGATGGCGTCGAGTCGCTCGGGCGGAACGGGTTCGGTCTCGACCAGGGAGGTCCACACCGGGCTGGCGAGATTCTTCGGCGCGATGGACAAGCCGTTGCTGTTGGCGTTGGTGGTCAGCAGCGCCTTGCGAGCCCGAACCCGTCCGTCCGGTGTGTCGACGGTGACACCGTCGCCGGAGTCCGTGACGTCGTGGGCGGGGGTGCGCTCGTAGACACGCACGCCGGACGCGATCGTCGCGGCCCGCAGACCGAGGACGAACTCACCCGGGTTGAGCGTGCCACCGACCCCCTCGCGCACTCCGCCGAGGAAGCCGGCCGGAAGGCCTGCTGCGCGGCCCTCGACGAATTCGGCCGCCGATCCGGCCTCGGCCATGACCTTCGCGTTGCGGCGCGCGTGCCGCAGCTGCCCCTTGGACACGGCGGCCATCACGATGCCCTCCTGCTGGTAGCCGCAGTCGATCCCGTAGTGGGTGATGGCGTCCTCGGCGAAGTGCACCGCGTTCTCGGCGTACCGGTAGAGGTCGCGCAGCCGCTCGCGCTTCAGCAGAAAACCCAACAGTTCCGGATCGGCGGCGACCGAGTTCGTGATGTATCCGGCGTTGCGGGAGCTGGCGCCCCAGCCGAGGGTCTGCGCCTCGAGGAGCACCACGTCGACGCCCTTCTCGGCGAGGCGGATGGCGGCCGTCATGCCGCCCCCGCCGCCGCCGATCACGACGACATCGCAGTCGATGTCACCGGTCAGGGGTTGTTCGACGGTGGCGGGCGGTGCGGCCCAACCGGTGTCGTGAATCAGCTCCATGGCTACTTCTCCGTCTCGTCTGCAGGGATGACCGCGGTGCCGCGAGCGCGCACCGCAACCAGTGGCGATTCGAGGACGTGTGCGCGGCCGGTGTCGTCGGAGCCGCGGCAGATCACTCGGAGCTCGAAGTCGACCGTGCGGCTGCGGTTGCCCTTTTTCACCAGCCGGGCCTCGGCCTCGACGACGTCACCGCCGCGGACCGGGGCGAGGAACTCGACCGACGAGTAGCCGGCGAACAGCCCCTCGTGGCCGTCGATCTCGATCGACAGGTTCGTGCCGGCGTCGCCGAACAACTTCAGGGCGAACGCACCGTCGACCAGGTTCCCGGCGTAGTGCGCGTCGGAGAAGGCGACATAGCGCCGGTGGACCGTCCTACTCATGAGATCTCCTGATGGATCGGGCCGAGGTTGCGGGACTGCGCCTCGCCGTCGATCTCGACGCCGGGGTAACCGCGCTTGGCGATCTCGGTGCACATCCGGCGGTACTTGCCCACACCGCCCACATAGCCCATGAAGGTGTTGGGTTTGCCCTCGATGTTGGAGCCGCGGTACCAGGAGTCGGTGGTGGCGTACAGCGTCTGGGCGACGGTCCCCTCGGTGATGTCCACCCAGTCGTTCTGGGCCTCGGGGGTGGCCTCGATCAGCGTGGCGCCGGAGTCGCGGGCGTGCTCGATGAGATCGGCGATCCAGTCGACGGCCTGCTCGATGGTCACCACCACATTGCTCGCCAACGCGGGGCTCAGGGGGCCGGCCACCATGAAGAAGTTGGGGAAGTCCGTGGTCATGAATCCGAGATAGGTGCGGATGCCGTCGTGCCAGGTCTCCTGCAGCGTTTTGCCGGACGCGCCGGTGAGACCCAGCCCGTACAGCGGGCCGGTGAAGGCGTCGAAACCGATGGCGAGCACCACCGCATCCACCTCGTAGGTGCCCTTCGAGGTGACGATCGCGTTCGCGGTCATGGTCTCGATCGGCTCGTCACGCAGCGACACCAACGACACGTTCGGCCGGTTGTAGGTCTCGTAGTAGTCCGTACCGAAGACGCTGCGCTTGGCGCCGAGAGGGTGATACCTGGGCACCAGGAGCTCGGCGGTGGCCGGATCCTCGACGATCTCGCGGATCTTGTCGTGGATGAATTCCGACGCGGTCCGGTTCGCCTCGGCGTCGGTGAGGAGGTCGGCGAACTCGGCGCCGACGCCCTGGAAGCCGCTGCGCTCGTAGGCCTCCTCGTAGCGCCGCCGACGCTCCTCGTCCGAGACGTCGAAGGCGTTGTCGGTGACGGGGCGGTCGGGGATGCCGCCGGGCGAGTGCCGGCATTCCTCACGGATCGCCGGGTAGCCGTCCTTGACGGCGGTGACCTGCTCCGGGGGGAGGTCGGCGTTGCGCGCGGGCATCACATAGTTCGGGGTGCGCTGGAACACCGTGACGTGCTCGGCGACCTCCGCGATCAGCGGGATGGCTTGCACGCCGGACGATCCGGTGCCGATCACAGCGACACGCTTGCCCGCCAGGTCGTCGAGCGTGATGTTCCAGCGGCTGGTGGACACCTGGAGTCCGGTGAAGTTCCCGAGGCCCGGCACGTCGAAGTCCTTGGGGGTGGACAGACCGCCGGCGCCCGAGATCAGGTAGCGGCCGCGGCGCGTCTCGCCGTTGTCCAGCTGCACCTCCCACAGCCGGTCGGCCGCGTTCCACGTCGCGCCGACCACTCGGGTATCGAACGTGAAGTGCTTGCGCAGGTCGAAGCGGTCGGCGACGTGGTTGATGTAGCTGAGGATCTCGGCCTGCGGCGCGAATCGCTGGCTCCACGTCCACTCCTGCTGGAGCGCCTCGTCGAACGAGTACGAGTAGTAGATGCTCTCGACGTCGCAGCGCGCGCCCGGATAGGTGTTCCAGAACCAGGTGCCGCCGACACTGGGTCCGGCCTCGAAGCCCGCGAAGGTCCACCCGGCGGTGGTGAGCCGGTGCGAGAGGTAGAGGCCGGAGAAGCCGGCGCCGACGCCGATGACATCGACGATCCCGGTATCCGAGGTGGAGGGGAGGTACATGGAGTTTGCCGCTTTCGTTAAAATAGTCATTTGACTGGATCAATTGACTTAGTTTAGTAGACCAGTGGTCCCGGTCACAGTCAAGGGGTGACGCGAAAGTAGTTCGGTCGCTACATCGGAAGGTCGGGTGAATCGACGCCGACCACGCGGTCGCCGCAGAACACGCGGACGGACTCGCCGGGGGCGTGACCGCCGATTCCGGCAGTGCCCCAAAAGCTCTGTGCCGAACCGTCTGCGAGATCGGCGACCTTGGCACCGTTCACGCGCACCTCGCCCGACAGCAGACGGGATCCGACCTCGACGGCGCGATCCAGGTCGCCGCCGAACACGTAGGCGTCCAGACCCGACGGGTTGGCATTGGCAACGCGGAGCGCGTCCTCGTCGGACTCCACGGCGTGCAGACTGACGAGCGGTCCGAACAGCTCGGCCGTCGCCACCGACGCGTCGACTCCCGAAGCGACGGTGGGCGAAAGGAAGAACCCGTCGAGTGCGGGCAGCTGCGCAGGTTGATGGATCGTCGCGCCGTGGGCCCGCAGCCCGTCGATGCGGCTCTGCAGGGTGGCGAAATGCGGGGCGTTCGAGATCGGGCCGAGCTGGGTGTTCTCGTCGAGCGAGTGGCCGATCTCGATGCGTGAGATGCGATCGAGCAGCGCGGCCAGGAGCGGCTCGACGAGACTCTTGTGCGCCAACACCTTTCCCGGTCCCTCACACCACTGGCCGTTGAGCTTGGTCATCCCGTCGAGGATCCCGTCGGCGGCCACGTCGATGTCGGCGTCGTCCAGCACGAGGGCCGGGTTGTTGCCGCCGAGCTCGAGCTGGAGCACCTTGAAGTCCTCCGCGGCGGCGCGGGCGATCGCACGACCTGCGTTCGGGCCGCCGGTGAACGAGACGATCTTCACGCGGGGGTCGCGGGTGATCGCTGCGCCCACGTCTCCCCCGCCGTGGACGAGCTGCAGCGCACCGTCGGGCAGCCCGGCCTTGACGAAGCACTCGACGATGATCTGGGCGCTGCTCGGCGCGTGCTCCGACGGTTTGAGGATGACGGGGCAGCCGGCGGCGAGGGCGCTCACCATCTTCGCGGCGGGAATGAAACTGGGGCCGTTCCACGGGGTGAGGATGGCTGCGGGGCCCCACGGGACCTTGTACAACCGCACGTCGCGGCCGCCGGCCGCCAGCGCGGTGCGACGCGGGGTGGCCCGCAGATCCGCAGCGGACGAGCGGATCCGGTGCGGGAGGAACTGCGCGACCAGCCGGGCCTTCGCGATCGGGACGCCGCTGGTGAGGGCGTCGGTCCGGGCGATGTCCTCGATCCGGGTCTCGACGATGTCGGCTGCACGCTCGATGAGGGCGGCGCGATCCTCGCTCGCCGCGTCATCCCAGTGTTCGAAGCCGTAGGACCGCTCGGCATGGCGCAGCGCGCGCTCCACGTCGTCCGCGCTGGTGGTGACGGCGCGGTGGATGGGTTGCCCCGTGTTGGGGTCGAGATTCCACGCGTCCGGAAGTGCCCGGCACTCGGACCACCCGTCCGCGATGTAGTTGATCGGCTGAGGCAGTTGCGTATTCGACATCTGCGGCCTCCTTCGGTGCGCAATTGTGGATGGGGTCGGGGTGATCACGCGGTGAGGTCGGCGACGATGCGGGTCACCTCGCCCGACTTCATCGCCTCGAAGCCCTTGTTGATCTCGTGGAACGGGATCACGTCGCTGACCATCTCGTCGAGCAGCAGGTGGCCCTGCAGGTAGAGACGCGCGAACTGGGTGATGTCCTCGTGCGCTTGGCCCGAGCCCATGTAGGAACCGATGAGGCGCTTCTCACCGAAGAAGAAATCCGACGCCGGAACAGTGAGGTCGGTGCCGTCGGGCGCGATGCCCACCAGGCATGCCGTGCCCGTCCCGCGGAGGACCGCCAGCGCGGTAGCCGCGGTCCGGGCGGAACCGACGGCCTCGAACGAGTAATCCACGCCGTCGCCGAGCACCTTCCGGATCTCGGCCGGGACATCGGCTGCACCGTTCACGACGTGCGTGGCACCGTAGGTCCGCGCCGCCGCGAGCCGGACATCGTCGAGATCGACTGCGACGATCGCCGAGGCGCCGGCGAGGCGCGCGCCTTGGATGATGGCCGATCCGACACCGCCGCAGCCGATCACGGCCACGGTGGCGCCGGGGCGTACCTGCGCGCCGCGGAAGACGGCGCCGACGCCGGTGACAATGCAGCACGACAGCAGGCACCCGACGTGCAGTCCCACCTCGTCGGGAACCTTGACCAGCGCGTTCTCCCGCATCACGGTGTGGCGGGAGAACGCGCCGATGTCGCCGAGCCGTTCGACGACCTGGCCTCCCGGCAACTGGAAAGCGGGGCGGGGGCGCTGTCGGATCTGCGAGACACGCTGGCATTGCGTCGAGTGCCCGACCTGGCAGTTGCGGCACAACCCGCACGAGGGTGTGAGGGCACCGACGACGCGGTCGCCCGGGCGCAACGAGGTCACCGCGGAGCCGACGGACTCGACGATGCCCGCCACCTCGTGCCCGACAACCACGGGCAGGTCGGCGCCCACGGTGCCGGTCATGTAATGCAGGTCGCTGTGGCACAGGCCCACGTTCGAGACCGCGACGCGGACCTCGTTCGGCTCCGGGTCGTCGACCTGGATCTCGGTGAATTCGAGCGGTTCGTTCAGCGCGGTGAGAAGCGCTGCCTCGGTGGTGATCATCATCGTCTCCGATCTCAATTGCTCTGCGCGGGCGCCGTCGGCGCCGCGTTCTTCGATGCCCAGAAGCCCTCGATGCCTTCGGTGAAGGCGCCGGACTCCCACGACTGGCGGGCGGCGTCGTCTTCGCGGGTAAACGCGGCCTCGATGTCTTCGGGGGGCGGCCGCAGCAGACCCAGGTGCAGCGCGGTGGTCCGGGGATCGGAGTTCCACTGCCTGATCACCTGGGCCGCGCGGTGCACCAGTGCCTCCGGGGCCACGATCTCGTCGAGCAGCCCGATCCGCAGGGCCTCGCCTGCGTCTATCCGGTTGGAGCCCAGAATTATTCGCATCGCGTGGTTCCGTACCAGGCGGCCCATGAGGAAGCTCGAGGCGTTCGAGATGATGATTCCGCGGTGGTTCTCCGGCTGGTAGTACTCGGCGGCGGGAGTGCCGATCCGGCAGTCGCAGCACAACGTGATCTCCGAGGCGCCGCCGACCGCGATCCCGTTGACGGCCGCGATCACAGGGACCTTCGTCTCGAGAATCGCGCGGGTGATGTCGTGGAAGGTCGCGAAGGCCTCGCGGATCTCGTCGTAGGTGGTCGGCACCGCCTGCAGGTCCTCACCTGCGGAGAACGCCCGCCCGGCGCCTGTGAGCACGATCCCGCGGACGCGATCACCCGTTCCGAACCGGCGGATGGTCTGCGCGAGCCGCACCCTCGTTGCCACGTCCATCACGTTCAGCTTCGCGGGGCGGTTCAGCGTGAGCACCGCGACCTCGTCGTCGATGTGCACGTCCAGATAATTGTCGGTCATGTCCGGCTCCTCAGTTGCCGTTGCCGGCGGTGCGCGGCGGCTGCAGGTCGTAGGTGATGCCGGGATGTTCGGCGGAGCGCGCCTGCAGGGCCGGCTTCGACACGCGCTCGGACGGCGTGCGCGGGAAATCGGCGACGAACTCGATGTGTCGAGGAATCTTGAAGCGCGCCAGCTGCGTTCGTGCGCCGTCGACGATTCGCTCTGCGGTCGCGCGGCTCTCCTCGACGCCGGGGGCCAGCTGCACGAAGGCCTTGACCTCCTCGCCGAACAGCTCGTCCGGGACGCCGACCACCGCTGTCGCGACGACGGTGTCGTCGCGCTCGAGGACGCGTTCGACCTCGGCGCTCGCGATGTTCTCCCCGCCGCGGCGGACCATGTCCTTGATCCGGCCCACCAGGCGGTAGCCGTCCGGCTCGCGGACCGCGACATCGCCGGTGTGCAGCCAGCCGTCGCGGAAGACCTCCGCGGTGTCTTCGGGTCGGTTCCAATAGCCGAGCATCATCGGTCTGCCCGACGTGATCAGCTCGCCGGATTCTCCCGCGGCAACTTCCCGGCCCTCCGGATCGACCACCCGGACCTGCTTCGTGGGAACCGGCTGCCCCAGTCGTCCGCTGCCGACGTCGACGGTGCTCTCGGGGAGGCTGACCAGGTCGGCCCCGCTTTCGGTCATCCCGAAGATCTCCCGCCACGGCGCGCCCCAACGCTGTTCGAGCTGCGCGTGCAGCGCGACGGGGATGGCCGAGCACAGCACGAGGCGCAGGTCGTTGTCCCGGTCCTCCGGGCTCGGCGGCTGCTTGAACAGAAGCGTGGGCATCGAGCCGAGCACGTAGCAGAACGTGGCCCGGTGTCGACGGACGTCCGCCATGAAACCCGAGGCGGAGAACCGGGGTAGCACCACCAGCGGCGCGCCGATCGTAAGGCACAGAGAGGTGTTCCACTGCGGGTCCATGTACGAGAACGGCTGCGAGGTGAGAACCACGTCGCCGGACCCGAGGCCCGCCGCGCCCGCACAGATCCACCCCAGCCGGACCCAATAGTCGTGGGTCAACATGCACGCCTTCGGGAATCCGGTGGTCCCCGAGGTGTACTGGAGGTTGGCCAGCGTGTCCGGGGTGATCGCGACATCGGGCCTGTCCGCCGGGTACTGCGCGAGCTCGCCGCGAGACGCGGCGTCGACGATACGGACATCGGCCAGATCACCGTTCGCGGCGCGCACCTCGTCGACGAGCGGGCTGTGACCGGTGTCGGTGAACATCACCCGGGCACCGGAGTCTCGGAGGACGAATTCGAGGTCTGCACGCTGGTACGACGAGTTCACCGGCACCGCGACGCCGCCGGCCTTGAGGATCGCGAGCCAGGCGATCGGCCACTGCACCACGTTGGGCAGCATGATTGCGACCCGGTCGCCGGCGCGGACCCCGTCCTCGGAGACCAGACGCTGCGCCAGGCGCGACGTCCAGTCGTCGATCTCGCCGAAGGTCCAGGATCCTTCCGCGAACCGAAGAAACTCGCGGTCGGGAAAGCGGGCGGCCTGGATCGCCAGCAGGTCGACGACGGTGTCGATCGGCGGGTCCACAGCCATGCGATCGAGTGCGATCGCGCGTCCCCGGGGAACTGATTCGACTCCGGTCATGGTCATCCTCTTCACGCTTGTCGGGTGCGATGCGGATGCCGCTCGCGATCTCTCGTCGTGACGGCGCATCCGCAGTGAGCTCGAGGCCCGTGACCTTCCGATCACCGATGGCGCCGGACTGTGGTCTCGGTCATAGCCTAGAAGAACACAGTCAAATGATCAAGACCTATGACCATGATCGGGTAGGATCACTCACCGAGAGGTGGTCTACTCGCCGATATGGCGGCCTGATTGTCCGTTCCGACTGGTAACCGGCAGCTGACCTGATCATCCGTTCAGATCTGTTGACAGGAGAGGGCATGGCTCGCATTCCCGCCGCCGAACGCCGCGCCGAACTGGTGGCGGCGGCCGTGCGCGTGATCGCCGCCGATGGGGTCGACGGCGCCACCACCCGCCGCATCGCACAGGAGGCGAACGCCCCGCTGGCCACCCTGCACTACTGCTTCGCCACGAAGGAGGTGCTGTTCGCGGCGGTCTTCGAGCACGTCGCCGGACAATATCGAGAAGTGCTGACGCGCAACGATGTCCATGGCGACGTGGCGATCACCGCGCGCGCCCTGTTACGCGGCGTGATGGAGTGGTACCTGGCGAATCCGGACTTCGGCGCGGCGATCGTCGAGCTGATCAGCTGGGGCCAGCGCCAGGAAGGCCAGCAGGCCGAGATGGTGTACAACGAGGCGTTCGCGACCATACGGACGAAACTCGAGGCCGCCGCAACCGCTGCGGGCCAGCCGGTCGACCCGGGCACCATCGACGCACTGACGTACATCGTGTCCACATTGTCGGACGGATTCGCGCTCAACTGGCTGGTGTTCACCGACCCCACAGCGGCGGAACGACAGATCGACCTCATCCTCGGCGTGCTCGACGCCTGGATGGCCGCCCACCTCGGCAACACCTCCGCCCCGGCGGCCAGTCCCTCGCAGGCCTCCCCCGCCAAGCTCGTGTCCTGAATGAGCGTGGAGTGATGATGAGCGCCACGGCAGCGGCCGCCCGCACGAATCATCGCGCCAGGTCTGGGGCGGCAACGGAGCCAGCCACTTTCAGGACGCGGCAGCACCGACGCGCCGACCGGACCGGGCGCGTGAGACCAGCACGCTCACCACGACGAGCAGGGCGAGGAGTCCCGATAACCAGTAGCCGATGCCGTAGAGGCCCTTGGCAGCGACCTCGAGACCGGTTCCGACCACCGGAACCAGCGAGGCGCTGAGGTCGGCGCTGACCAGCGCCGTGCCGAAGGCGAACCCCACGGCCATGGACGTGCCGGCGATACCGGCCGCCATCCCGGCTTTCTCCTCGGGCACTGCCATCTGCACCATGGTGAACCCCGCTGCGTAGCCGATTCTGATCCCGAGACCCATGACGGCAGCACCCACGAGGTAGTGCCACTGCTGGTCGTGCGCGACGGCGAGCCAGGCCAGCCCCGATGCACTGATGAGCGCTCCGATGACGAAGACGGTCACACCACGGCCGTTGAACAAGGCGCGGTCGAGTACGCTTCCGCGGATCAGGAACGCCGCCGCGAAAGGTGCCATGAGCCAGCCGGTCTGCAGCGCGCTGAGCCCGAGTCCGTAGGCGTCCGCGGGACGAAGATTTTCGGGAGTGATCTGGGCGTACGTGCTGAGCAGCAGCAGAAAGGCCGAGTTCACCGCCGCGAACAATGCGATACACAAGCACGACGCGGTGACCAAAGGCGCCTTCATCAGTGCGACGTCGAACACCGCCGAGGTCGAGCGGCGCTCGACGCGCACCCAGGCGATGCCGCCGACGATGCCGGCCATCAACGGAATGAGTGCCGCGATGCCCCACACGAGTCCTTGTGTCAGAGTCAGCAGGATCGCGGCGACCCAAGCGATCATCCACACCGTGCCGAGTACCGCGATGCGGCCGGAACGCTCAGCAGGCGGGGTGTGTGGGATCACGGCACAGCACGCAATGGCCGTCACTGCGCACACTATGGTGAGGATGACGAAAAAGCCTCGCAGCGACAGACTCTCGACGATGAAGCCACCGCCGATCATGCCCACGACGATGCCGACACCGGTGGCGATGACCAGAACCGCGACACCCACCGTGATGCCGTCCTCGCCGAGATTGCGGCGCAGGAAACCGAGTGGAAGCAGCTGCGCCGCGCCCCCGAATCCCATGAGAATACAGCCGACCAGAAGGGTCGAGTACGAGTCGCCGGCAGCCGGAACGAGCGCGCCGACCGCAAGGAATGTGGACGCCGCCACCGCGGCGTTACGGTCGCCGTACAGATCGGCGAGGCGCGGCAGCAAGATGAAGCCCGCTCCCCCGCCGAGGGTCAGCGCCGTGTAGAGCCACGTCGTCTCGGCCACTGTGGCGAGGCCATACTGCGCCTGGATGATCGGCAACAGCGGCGGCAGGATGAAGATGACCGCGTTGGTCAGGACGATCAGCAGCGTGCCGACACCGATGAGCACTGCCTTGTTCGGCGCGGGGCAGTCCCCCGCACGGCCGGGTCCGGATTGCTGGTGGATCTCTGTCATGAATTGCTTCCTTCGATAAGCACGCCGCCGTCTCGCATGATCATGTCGACCATGGCTTCGGTGGTGGCGTCGGGAGTCAGACACGTGAGTTCGTCGGTCATGACGGGTCTGTGCCCTTCGAAACCGGTGTTGGTCACATCGGAGTGCGCCGACCCGTCCATGTGATCCGGCTCATACCGTAAGCCAAGTGAGTCGTCTGATCAAGGCATATGACTATTTGTTTCGCGTTGTTGCCCGCACCGCACGACGGTTCTTTGGGAAAATATGGCAGCCCGCCTACCGTTGCGACTGGTAGCGTGGAACCGACTTGATCATCCGTTCAGATCTGTTGACAGGAGAGGGCATGGCTCGCATTCCCGCCGCCGAACGCCGCGCCGAACTGGTGGCGGCGGCCGTGCGCGTGATCGCCGCCGATGGGGTCGACGGCGCCACCACCCGCCGCATCGCACAGGAGGCGAACGCCCCGCTGGCCACCCTGCACTACTGCTTCGCCACGAAGGAGGTGCTGTTCGCGGCGGTCTTCGAGCACGTCGCCGGACAATATCGAGAAGTGCTGACGCGCAACGATGTCCATGGCGACGTGGCGATCACCGCGCGCGCCCTGTTACGCGGCGTGATGGAGTGGTACCTGGCGAATCCGGACTTCGGCGCGGCGATCGTCGAGCTGATCAGCTGGGGCCAGCGCCAGGAAGGCCAGCAGGCCGAGATGGTGTACAACGAGGCATCCGCGACCCTGCGAGCGATCCTGGAGGCCGCCGCAACCGCTGCGGGCCAGCCGCTCGACCCGGGCACCATCGACGCACTGACGTACATCGTGTCCACATTGTCGGACGGATTCGCGCTCAACTGGCTGGTGTTCACCGACCCCACAGCGGCGGAACGACAGATCGACCTCATCCTCGGCGTGCTCGACACCTGGATGGCCGCCCACCTCGGCGATGCCCCCGCGCCTGCGGCCCCGGCCCCGAAGGCGGCCTCGCCCGAGGAAGCCATGCGCTCACTCGTGTCCTGGGTGAGCGTCGAGTGAAACCGCGCTGACCTGAAAGTAATTGTCGGCCGCCACCCTTCGGTGGCGGCCGACAGTCTTCCCTGAGTCAGATCCGCCGGTTGCCCTCGGCGACGATCCAGCTCAACGCCGGATCGTCACGTTCCATCCACTCGGGATGCCACTGGACACCGAGCACCGCGGCACCCGGCAGCTCGACCGCTTCCACGACGCCGTCGGCCGTGCGCCCCGTGACCACCAGACCGGTCCCGCAGCGGTCGACCGCCTGGTGGTGCCACGAGTTGGTCACCGCGCCGGCACCGAACAGACCTTCCGCGATCGAGCCGGGCTCGAACGTCACCTTGTGGTCGTCGGCACCGTCGGTGAGCGGGGACGAACTCGACAGATGCCCGACGGATCCGGGCGGCAGGTCCGCGATCAGCGTGCCACCCAGAGCGACGTTCAGGACCTGCAGGCCCCGGCACACCCCGAGCACCGGGATATGTCTGGCGAGTGCGGCACGCACGAGCGCGATCTCGTACTCGTCCCGCTCGGGGTCGTGGACCATCGGATTATCCCGTGGATCCACGTCACGGACCACCGACAGATCGCCGCCCCAGTAGGCGGGATGAACATCCTGACCTCCGGTAATGACCACGCCCGCCAGCCAATGGCAGAGTGCCTCCGGGTCGGCATCGTAGGGCAGGTTCACCGGAACCCCTCCGGCCCTGGCGATCCGGTCCGAGAAGTCGGACATGAAGGTGTCAGTGAGCAGGTGACCGTAGCGCTTGTCCAGCCCGTCGACCAGCCCCAGCCGGACCCGTCGGCCGGTGATGCCGATCATCGGCCGGATCGTGCCCGGCGTCGCGTTCCCCGCGCTCACGGGAACTCGAAGTATCGCGCCGACTCCCATTCGGAAAGCTCGGCGAACGGATCACCGCCTGCGGTGTGGAACTGCATCCACTCCCAGCGCCGGGTACCGACCCAGTAATCAACGAACTCGTCGCCGAGCTGCTCGCGCAGGATCAGGTCGGTCTCCAGCGCGGCGGCCGCCTTGGTGATGGTGTTCGGCAGCCGCTCGAGGTCGGGCACACACCACGCCAGGTCGCTGACCGGCTCGGGTGGCTCGATCTCGCCGTCGAGGCCGGCGATCACCCCGGCGAGAATCGCCGCGACCGCGAGGTACAGGTTCGCGTCGGCGCCGGGAACTCGGTATTCGAGGCGGGAGTACGCCGGGTGACCGCACACTGCGCGCACCGCGGTGCTCTTGTTGGCGATGCCCCAGGTGATCGTCGTCGGAGGGCCGCTCAAGTCGACCAGGCGGCGGTACGAGGTGATCTGCGGGAGCATGACCGATGCCGCCCCGCGCATGGTCGCGAGGAGTCCGCCGACCGCGTGCCGCATCGTGGGCGACGGCCCGTCCTCGGCGTAGAACGCGTTGACCCCGTCGCGCTTCAGAGACAGGTTGACGTGCGAGGCCTGGCCATAGCCCGCGGTCGGCTTGGCCATGAAGGTGACGGTGTGACCGCGCTCGAAGGCCACCTCGCGCATCACTTGACGGGCACGAGCCCAGTTGTCGCAGACCGAGATCGGGTCACCGGGAACCAGGTTGAGTTCGACCTGACCCGCCGCGTCCTCGTCGCTCCACGCTTCCCACTCGATGCCGATCTCGTCGAGGCGACGGGCGACCGCCGACATGTAGTCGATCCAGTCCTTCGACTTCGCGAGGTGGTACGCGGTTCCGGCTGAACCGCCGAGAGGGGTCAGGTCGCGATATCCCTTTTCCCGGGCCTCGTGGATGGACTCCTGGAACAGAGTCGCCTCGATCTCGACCGCAACGGTTGCCGTGAAGCCGCGCGTGGCGAGTCGGTCGACCAGCTTTCGGGCGAGGTTGCGCGGACAGGTCCCGATGGGGCTGCCGTCGGCCTGCCAGTAATCACCGATCACGGACTGCAGACCGGGCTCCCACTGCACCAGCGTCGACATGTCAGGCCGGAACTGCACGTCGGACACGTGCCCACGCCACTCGGGGAAGGCGAAGCCGAAGGTCGGGGCGTTGCCTAGGTCGAGCCCGAACAGGAGGTCGGCCATCGCGAAGCCCGAGCCCGCGCTCGTGGCGAACTTCTTGGGTGCCAGATTCTTGCCGAGGAAGCTGCCGTCGTGGTTGGTGGACTCGAGCCGGATCGTGTGCACCGGCGTCTCGAGCTCTGTTGCGGTGTAGGTGGTTTCAGACATCGTAACGAACCTTCCAGGATGCGGCGACCAGCACCGACAGCTGAGAGAACGTGCCGCGCACGCCGATCAGACCGGTGGACAGGGCGGCGATCAGGTCGTCGGCGCCCGAGAAGATGCCGGCCAGCAGCTCCGGGGGGCCGGCGATGACGTAGTGGGTCTCGCCCTCGCCGACGACGTGCTGATCCAGCCCCTCGGGGCCCTCCGTGATCGCGACGAGCATGTCGGGGATCCCCGGCACCGACCGGGCCGCGGCCCAGAACGAATCCGCGGCGACCTTCCAATCCGGCAGCGGCGGCGCCAGCAGTGCCAGCGCCGCGGCAGCGAGATCGTCGTCGCCGGCGACAACAGGCTCACCGACCAGGGCGAACCGGCCGTTCAGGTCGACGGTCAACGTGAGGTCGGGCTCGACGAACACACCGCTCGATACCGCAACGACACCGTCGGAGATGCTGATCGTCGCAGCCTGCGGGGTGTCGTGGGAGCGGACGGCCACAGTGCCTGCCACCGCCGCCACGACGGAGTCCGCACCGTTCGCGCGGACGGAATCGGCGATGGTCCGACCGATCAGCCGGACGATCGGACTCGCATCGTCCTCGATCCGAATGTCGACCCCACCGACCGCGTCAGCCCCGCGTGTCGCGTGGCCGATCGTCGTTTCGGTCATCTTTCTGTCCTTTCGATTCGACGAGATCGTGTGCGCGGTACGCCCGTCAGCAGTGGATCCCAAATGGAAACGTGACACTGTCAAACGACTGGATCACGTGACTATGATGGTGAGGCACAGATCACTACTTGTCAACGACCTGCGAGGTTTCCCATTGAACGACGACGCTCCCACCTGGTGGAATCTGCTCGACGACCAGGCTCAGGCCGTGGCCCGGATGATCACCCGCGTGTTGCAGAGACCCATTCGTGAGCTGGGACCGGAGCAGGCCCGAGCGCTCGTGAACACTGCATCGGCCGCGGAGCCGATCACGTCGCTGGACCATGTCGAACAACTGACCGTGCCGACCCGTGCGGGTTCGATCCGGGCTCGCCTGTACCGCGCGGACGGTGCCGGCCCTGACGGCAACAGTCCTGCTCTCGTCTACCTGCATGGCGGAGGTTTCGTCCTGGGGACCCTGGACGGCGCCGACGAGCTGTGCCGCGCGATCGCCGCCGGATCCGGATGGACGGTCGTGTCACTGGACTACCGCTTGGCTCCCGAAAGCCCCTACCCAGCAGCGCTGGAAGACTGCCTCGACGCCTACGCGTGGCTGACCCGAACAGCACCGGAGTTCGGTATCGATCCGGAACGCATCGCGATCGGGGGCGACTCCGCCGGCGGCAATCTCGCCGCCGCCCTCTGCCTGCACCGACGCGACGAGCACAGCACCCTCCCTGTGACGCAAGTACTCGCCTACCCCGCCGTCGACGAGACATTCACCGCGCCGTCGTGGTCGGAATTCGCCGACGCACCGATCCTGAGTGCCGCGGACGCCCGCTGGTTCTGGGAGCAATACGTCGGCGAGCACCACTCGGGCGGCGACCATCTCGCCGCACCGATGCGCGCCGAGTCGCTGCGCGGTCTGCCGCCTGCCCTGATCCTGACCGCAGAGGTCGACCCGATCCGGGACGACGCCGAGGCCTACGCGGCACGGCTGCGGCGCGACGGCGTCCCCGTCTCGCTGACCAGGTATGCCGGCGTCTTCCACGGCTTCGTCACCGAGATCGGCGCGTTCGCGCAGGCTAAGCAAGCGATCGACGAGGTGTGTCTGCACCTGCGCGAGGTCCGAGACGGGGGTTAGTACAGTTAGTCGTCGACGACTGGGGCCGCGGTCACCCGACCGACAGCCCGCACCACAACGCCAAGCGCCGCCGACGGCTGATATCCAAGTCTCGCAGCGCGCCGAACACCACGCATGGACCCAGTCGCGACCTCTGGGCCAGCCGATTCGGTTTGTCGCGAGCACGGGGGCCCGCCCCGCGACGGCCATCCACTAACGGCCCGCGCGGCGGTCACCGATCCGGTCGGCCAGCCACGCCGCCCGCAGCACCGGGTTGTGCAGGTACAGCGAACGGGGGAAGTGGTTCTCCGACTGCCACCACGGCATTATGTCCGGGTGGATTTCGTCGGTGGTGAGGCAATCGGCGAGGAGGCTACCGAGGTAGGGTGCCTGGCCGAGCCCGTGACCGTTGCAACCGATGGCGTAGTAGACGTTCTTCGACGCCTTACCGGCCACGGGCGCCCGCGAGGACGTCATGGCGATCCAGCCACCCCAGGTCTTGGTCACGGGCACATCACGCAGCGACGGGAATCGCGCACGGAAGGCATCGGTGAGGTCGGCCACCACTACGGGATCGGAGATGCGGTCGGCAATCGGGTTCTTCCCGATCTGCAGCCGACGCACCCCGACGGCGATCGTGTTGGTCGGGGTGACGTGATAGCTCTCCATCACGTTGTGCTTGGTCGCCAAGCCCGAACGGCTCGTCCAGCCGGTCGCCTCGATACGCTCGCGCTCGACCGGTGCGGTCTCGATCATGTTGACCCACACCGGCCGCGACAGCCGCTGCGGCGTGATCGCGAGTTCGGGCGCCCATGCATTGTTGGCCAGCACCACCTTCTTCGCGCGCACCCGGCCGAGCGGGGTAGTCACTGTCGCGCCGGAACCGATGTCGTCCACCGACTGTGCGGGCGATCGCTCGAATACCCGCACCCCCGATTCCAGCAGGGCCGCCCGGAGGCCGAGGGTGAACATGCCGGGGTTCATCGTGCCGCCGGCGGGGGTCAGCAGGCCGCCGAGGAAGGTGTCGGGCAGGCCGAGTTCGTGCTGGTCTCCGAATTGCAGTGTCGCACCGGCGTCGGACAGCGCTTGCGCGTCGCGCAGCGCCTTACGCATCTGTCCTTTGGTGACTGCCGCCCCGACATTGCCGACCGCTTCGTAGTCGCACTCGATACCGAGCTGTTTGATCAGGTCCTCCGCGAACTGCACCGACGACCCGGCGAACCGGACCAGGTCACGCAGCAGCTGCGGATTCGCCTTCGCCAGGATCTGGGGCTCACCGGTCGGTTTGGCCGAGATCTGTCCGGCGTTGCGCGAACTCGCCCCGTAGCCGCAAAAATCCGATTCGAGCAGGACGACATCGATGCCGTGCTCGGCCAGTCGCAGCGCGGTCGCCATGCCGCCGAGACCGCCACCGACTACGGTGACGTCACAGCTGATCGTGGCGTCTAGTGGTGCGGTGAGGTCGGTGGGCCGGTCGACCCAGCCGGTGAAGGTGATGTATCTGGTGTCGGCGTCTTCGGCCGGTAGCGAACTCCCGTTCATGATGCACTCCTTGTGTTTCGGATGGAACCTAGAGGCCGATGTCTGTGGCGATGATCGAGCGCATGACTTCGCTGGTGCCGCCGTAGATGCGGTTGACGCGGCTGTCGGCGTAGAGGTGGGCAATCGTGGCGTGTTCCGTCGGCCAACAGCTTCGCTGTGGTGCGCATGCCCCGCCAGGTCCGTGCCACTACCGGGCTCGGTCATCGTGATCGCGAACTTGATCTCCCTGACGCCATGCCTGGCAGCCACCGTCGCTTCTGCTCGTCGGTGGCGTGCTCGGTGATGTAGGACGGGCACAGCGGGATGTGCACCGGCGATCCACCGAACGTGACTCCGGCCCTTGCCATCTCCTCCCCTACTGTGCGATAGAAGTCCCTCGGCACGATGCCTGCGGCGAGCCACTCGTCGAAGACCGGCACGATCTCGGTGTCGATGTTGACGCGGGCGGTCTTTCGAAGGCTTCGTGGTCGTCGTCGTTCGCGCGGCGCACAGCGCCCGCTCCTTACTTTGTTGGTTCAGATACCGAGTTGCACGGGGGTGTGCTGGCCGCCCGGCAGCGCCCCGAGCGCGCCGACGGCGTGCACGATGCGTGCGGCGGTACCCGGGTAGGGATCGAGTGCCGGGGTGATGCTCAGGGTGCACTCGGAGCCGTCGCCGCCGATCGCGGTGACCGTCAACGAGCGCTCGTAGCCCTCGAAAGACCCCTTGGGCAGTCCCTTCCAGGCGATGCGGACGCGTTCGCGACCGTCGTGGACCACCGTCGCGGCCTCGTCGAAACCCACCCGGTCGCCCGGGCTGATCTGGATGCCCGCCACCTCGGTGGCGGCGTGGGCCGTGACGTATCCGCCGTACACCTTCGACTCGTACCCGGTGAGGCCGAGGATATCGGCGATCATCTCCGCGGATTCGTGCAGTACCCCGCCCACGGGACCGGGTTGACCGTCTGCGAGTGTGCCGAGGCCCATCTCGTCGGCGAGGACGCCTCGGCCCCACGCGGTGATGTCGGAGCGGGATTCGCCGATGATCGAGACCGGCGCGGGCAGCGCGCTGCTCAGCAGTGCAGGCAGCACGTCGAGCCAGAATCCGGGCAGCATGCCGGTGCCGACGATGCGCGCACCGGTTTCCTCGGCGCGCTTCTGCAACCGCGAGTACCTCTCGGGATCGAGCTTGACCCGGGGATGGACGAAGCAGGCGTGTACGAGGTCGACACCGGCATCGGCGCACAGTTCCATCGCCCGTTGCAGGACTTCGCCTTTCAGGCCGGCGTAGGCCAGGACGTCGAAGTCTCCGGAGCGGATCGCGCCCTCGAGGTCGGTGGTCGCCGTGATCCCGGTGGCCCGACCCCCGGTGAGTGTGCCGATGTCCTGGGCGGCCTGCTCGTCGAAAAAGACGATGGCGGTGGTCAGCGTGTGCGGGCTGGCCTCGATGGCGCCGACGAGCTGGGCGGCGGCGCGTCCGGTTCCGTAGAGTCCGACCCGGCGTGACTGCGTCGAATTCATAGCCGCCTCTCAGTCGTTGGCGTAGGCGACGACGCGGACTTCACACAGCAGCTCCGGGCGGGCGAGGTGTGTGACTCCGATGCCGGTCCAGCACGGGTACGGTTCCTTGATGTATTCGTCCTTGACCCGGCCGAAGATTTCACCGTCACGGGCCATATCGGTGTGATAGGTGAGCAGTTCGAGAATGTTGTCCATCGAGGACCCGGCCGATTCGAGGGCCTGCTTGACGCCGTCGAACGCGAACCGTGCCTGGGCCTCGATGCCGTCGGCGGGCGCCGAAGTGGCCGGGTCGATCCCGACCTGACCGGACACCCAGATCAGGTCACCGACGCGGGTGGCCGTCGAGAAGTGCAGGTCATTGTGGTAACGCTCGGCACGCGGTCCGGGATTGAAGTTCTGACGCTTCGACATCGGGAAGGGTCTCCTGTTCTGGGATGGATTAGACGAGCTGCTGGAAGACCTGTGAGCGGAACGCGTCGCCGGCGTTCAGCTTCGCCATCTCGTCGGTGAACAGCACGCCGTTGCGCGCGTAGCGCGGGTTCGACTTCGGCAGTTCGCGGAACGTCGCGTCGTCACCGAAGAATCGCAGCACCAGGGTGTGGCGATCAGGGCAATCGGCGTCGACGGCGGCGCCGCCGTGCAGCGAGCGGGGGTGCAGGAACACCACGTCGCCGGGGTTGACTTCGAACGAGACGAGATCCCAGGAGTTCGGGTCCTTTTCCAGGTCCTTGTCGATCCACGGCAGCCGCGGCAGCGATCCGTCGCCGTACAGCGGTTCGGTGGGATCGTCGGCGTTGGCGAAGCTGGCACCGTCGTACTCGATGCCCTTCCAGCTGCCACGTACGATTTCCAGCGAATTCTTCTTGGGGACATGCTGGAACGAGATCCAGGCGTTGCCCCAGTCCGGGCCCGCCCACGGCAGGTTCGAGGTGTCCTGGTGAAATGGGCCGCGACCGCTCGCGCCGTTCTCCTTCACGAACACCTCTTCGGCGTAGTACCAGACGTGCTCGGAGTCCCACAGCTCGGCGAAGAATTCGCCGAACGGAAGCCTGGTCATCAGTTCGTCGAGCCGTTCCTTGGCGGCCGGGTTGGCGTTGTCGATGTGGGTTTGCAGGCTCGTGCCGTCGAGACGACGGAAGACGAACGGGCCCGGGTTGGCCACATTCCACTTGAAGACCTCGTACAGCTCCGCGAGCTGTTCCGGGTTGAGGAAGTTGCGGACAACGGTGGCGCCGTCTTCCCAGAAGGCCTTCTTGACGGATTCGTCGATCATGGGGGTCTCCTAATTCCCTAGTGGGTGACGCAGACCACGCTAACGGCTAGGCAATATTTGCACAACAGTCGTTTTGTAAATGGCTTGCGGGGTGAAGATCATCCCGGCCTGCGATCTACGCTGCCGAGCTGAACGGGTGATTGCCCGGGACCGAAGCGACGGCCCACAGCTGACATCGGCTCCGGCGCCAGCGATTTCGACCTGGCCCGAACCAGACAGCCACACATTTGCGGTGTTACAGCACCGAGCTGAGCAAGAAGCTGAGGTCGCCGATTCCTCGGTGAGTGAGTCGCACGGCCACCGCCGTGCCGTCAGCCGAGATTTCGGTGAGCTCGGCCCCACATCGTGGCGACCGAATCGGAATCCCTGGTGCGCAGATCACTGCAGCAAGCCAGGAGAGTTTGCACAACTATGTTGTCAGAAATTTCGACACACCGTGAGCTGGCGCTATTTCGCGAGTGAGCGCTGCCTTCTCCGCACCGGTCAGTGGGCGGCCGACCGCCTGGTCCTGATCCCAGGCGACGATCACGCTAACAGCTTCGACCACCACCGTGCCCGAATCGGTCGTCAGTTGCTCCTGCAGCCGGATGCTCGACGAGCCGACGTGCTCCACCGCGAACGAGCCGAAAAGCACCCGTTCGCCAAGTGAGGCGGGGGCCCGGAAGTCCAGCTCGAGCCGGGCGACGACATACCCCCAGCCCGGAACCAGGGAGCTGACGACGCTGTCGAGCCAGCGGCCGCGGCCATCGTCGAGGATTGCCACCAGGGCCATGTGCGAGACGTGCCGATAGGCATCGACGTCGTTCCAACGCAACGGAATTCCGATGACCTGCGATGTGCCCATTCACCTCACCTGCTCACTTCTCAGGGTCCGCCCGCTGACCAGCTCGTGACGAGCCGGCCTCCGCGGCCGGCAACTCGGAGTTTACATAACCACTGTTGCGTTAATCATGACGAGTCGATAATGTGGCGTGCGTCACCCCGAAGAACAAGGGCCGGAGCCCCGGCGAGGGAGACCGTTCCGCTCGCAGGCGTCCCCCACGTGTCGACGCCTCCATCCCCATCACACCGCGACGGTGTGATCGACATCAGTGAGCACACCTTGACACAGCAGCCCACCACTTCCGACCGTGTCAGCCCACCCCTGCACGGGCCCGAAATCGTCGCCCGGTTGGACCGGCTCCCGGTACTGAAACCACACATCCTGTGGATTGCCCTCATCGCGATCAATTTGATGATCGAGTACTACGACAACGGGCTTTTCATCTACATCGCACCGGCACTGCAATCCGACGCGAATCTCACCACCGGCCAGATCGGCACCATCGGCAGCGCCTTCTTCGTCGGCATGCTCGTCGGCGCGCTCATCGGCGGGCGACTGGCCGACCGGTTCGGACGCCGCACGGTGCTGGTGTGGGCGACTGTGGTCTACTCCCTCGCCTCACTGATGTCGGCGGCAATGCCCGAATACTCCTGGCTCCTGGTCTCCCGGATCATCACCGGCATAGGTGTGCAGGCAGCGACCTCGGTCTTGCTCGTGTACATCGCCGAGATGTTCCCGTCGAAATCGCGGGGACGCTTCGTCGCCATCGCCACGATCGCCTTCACCCTCACAGCCCCCATTCTCGGCGCACTGTCGCTGTACATGCTGCCCAACAGCGCGCCGGGAACATGGCGCTACCTGTTCCTATTCGGCACAATCAGCTTGCTCATCGCCCCCGCCGTCCGCCTCTTGCTCCCAGAATCGGTGCGCTGGCAGGTCGGCCAAGGAGACCTCGACGCCGCCGACAAGCAGGTCGCCGACCTCGAAGGCAGGGCCCGGCACGCGGGCAAACCGCTGCCGACGCCCATCGTACGCATCGAAACCGGCACCCAATACACCCTGCGCGAACTGGTGCGAAACAAGAAAATGCTCCGGCTGGTCGCCGTCGTCGGCTTCGGCTGGTTCGGCGCCACGCTCGGGCTCTACATGTATCAGAACTGGTCGGTCTATGTGCTGATCGATTCGCTGCAATACTCCGAGACCGACGCCTACACAATCCAGTTCGTCTGGTCGCTCGTGTATGCGCTCACTCCACTCGTCACCGTGGTGCTGATCGACCGGATGGAGCGTAAAACGCTCATTCTCTGGTCGTCGGCGGCTTCGGCTCTCCCGATCCTGGCGCTCGGCCTCGCTACCAGTAATGTCGTGGTCGCCATCGCGGGCGGCGCCGCGGGCATTCTCACCGGTGTCGTGTTCTCCGTCTATTACGCCTACATTCCCGAAACAATGCCCACCGAGGCCCGAGGTCTGGGCACCGGCGTCATTTTCAGTCTCGGCCGACTGGGTGGCGTTCTCTCAGGCGTGCTCGGCGCCGCCATCTACAGCGCAGACGAATGGGGTCTCGACCGGTCGGGCCTGATGATCAGCGCAGCCGCGGTGTACATCGTATCCGCGATCGTGGTGTTCGGGTTCGGCCCGAAGACGGCCAACAAGTCGTTGGAAGAAGTCTCGGCGCGCGAGTTGCGACCTGCCGACTGACCACTGTCGCGTACACGCAGGCCCCGGTCTGGAAACGCCCGAGCGGCCTGTGTCGCCAGGATGCGAACCGAAACCACGTTAAACGGCTGTTCGGCACCGTGCAGATGCCTGCGGGTCGATCCGGGGCGGCGGCGATGTGATGATGGGACCATGCTGACGCAGACGAACGACCCGGGTGGTGCCGAACACACGGCACGACCGATGCGAGGTCCCGGGCGCCCGGTAGGCGATCACGAGGAGAAGAGGGCGGAGCTGCTCAGAGCGGCAACCAGCGTCATCGCCGAGCAGGGGTTCGCGGGAGCGTCGCTTCGAAAAGTCGCCGAACGCGCTGGATATACGACGGGGGCGGTGACCTACTATTTCGCCAACAAAAGCGACCTCGTCCACGCGATCGCGGAAAGCCGCTTCGACCGTTACGACACACTGCTCGATGCCGCCGCACCGGAGGCAGATATTCGTGGACTGCTGCAGCAATGGCTGGAAATGTCGGTCGGGGAACCGGAATTCTCCCATGTGATGTCGCAACTGCTGGCTAATACGCAATTCGACGCGAAATTGCGGGAGACAATCGCTCGGCGATACGCGAGTTACCGTGCGCGCTTCGCCGACGTTGTCCGGGAAGGCCAGCGGCGCGGCACGATCCGCGATGACATATCCGCGGTGATTCTCGGCGATCAAATCGGGGCGATGGGTGACGGGTTGGCGATCATCGCTCCCCTCGAGCCCCACAACTTCGGCGCAGACAAGATCGAGCAGATACTCGATGGGGTGATCCGGCTCATCTCTCCGCCGTAGCGGCGATGAGCCGGATCGAATTCAGCCTCGGCGCAGTTCGTGCTTGAGGACCTTGCCGGTGGCGCCCGTCGGGAGATAATTTCAGTTATCGCACAGTCCCCGAACCAATCCCGGACGTCGGAAGGCTGTTCTTCGTCAGTCACCTTCGGTGCGGTCAAGGATCGCAAATAGGTCGGCGAGAAGCTTGTCGGCTTCCTCCTCGATGCCGTCGAGGATGTCGGCGACGTCGGTCAGGTGGGTGTGGGCACCACGGCGGGCGGCGATGCCGCGTTCGTAGTACCCCTGGTCGAGTTCGACATCGACCAAGTCCGGGGCCCGCGCGTTCTCGCGCGACCGCGTCGCGAATCGCCTGGTCAGCGGCCGCTTGTGTACCGGCGCCTCCCCGGCCAGGTGCGCGCGAACCAGGGCGGCGACGGAGTGCCCGGTCAACGGAGTCGGATCGAAGGGGGTGTGGCCCCACCTGTCGATGGGTGTGAGCAGCGGCCGTTCGTCGCGGCGTGCGCTGGCTGCGAACGCTGATAGGTCTGCACCTTTGTCGAGGCGGCCGGCGAGGAGCTGGGTGCTCGGATATCGGTCCAAAAAGCCGAGCACCTCCACCCAATTCTGATACGCGGCAGTAGGTTCGACGCCGGATTCGGCGGTAACACGAATCCAGTTTTCCCCCAGCTGTACAGCGAGCGAATCATGCTCGGCTGTGACGTCGGTGCGCCGTAGTCGGGCGATCTGCTCGAAGCCCAGGCCGGCGGCGGCCAGGGCGAGAATGAGGGTGTCGCGGCGACCGAACAACCCGGACGGCCACCCGGTTACCGGAATCCGCGCGATTCGCTCCGCGGCGATCGCTGCGAGCCGCCCGATGCGCTCTGCCCGTGCTGTGTTCAGGAACTGACGGATGGTCTCGGCGCGGCCCGGAGCCGACAGTCCTGCCTGGGTATGGACGGTGTTGATCGCAGTGATGCGCCGACGTTGGGTTCCGTCGGCGGCGGGGTGATCGGCGAGGAACTCCGCCAGCACCGACGGATGCGCGGGCAGGGCGCGGTGGTCGCAGGCCTGGCACCAGTCAGCGAACAGTGCCCAGTCGTGCCGGTAACGGCGCGGCACCGCCAGTCGTGGGCTGTTACCCACCGATTGCGTGATGGTGGCGGCGTCGACGTACATGCTCAGAGGCCGATGTCGGTGACGGCGTTGCCGACTAGGGGTGCGTGTTCGCGGGCGTAGAGCTCCACCATCCCAGGGGTGGTGTGTCCGGTCTGGCGCATGATCGCGTGTGCGTCGGCGCCGTTGCGGAAGGCCTGGGTGACGAATCCGGCCCGCAGCGAGTGCCCACCGAGCTGGGCGACGATGTTGTCGTCGTAGCCGGCCGCGGCGGCGCGGCGGCGGATCGCCGCGTGCACCGACGCCCCCGACAGCGCGGTGTCGGAGAGGTTGCCGTTCTTGGCGATCGCGCGGAACAACGGCGCCCGGGCGCGCATGCGGGGCAGCGCCGTCCGGCAGATGTGGTTCTCGAAGGGTGGGGCGGTGCGCAGCAACCGGATCACCCCGGGGCGGCCGGCGAGATCGTATGCGGCAACGACCTGCGCCCACAGCACATACGCGCACGGCGGGCAACTGTGATGGTGTGTGGTGGACGGCAGCGCCCGCACCGTCCCGGCACCTTCTTGGTCGGTCTTCGACCGCCGCAACCGCACGTGCACCCCATCGAGTCGGTGCACGGTCACGTCCCCGCAGTGCAGGGCGACTAGGTCGCTGCGCCGAAACGCTCCGGCGAACCCCATCAACAACAATGCACTGTCGCGACGCTCGTGCACCTCAGCGGCCCAGCCGGTAACAGTCTGCCGGGCGGATCGGACGATGGTGACGATGTCCGAGGTCAGCAACGGGGCCCGTGGGTTGCGGGGCCGGTCGCCGTTGGTGGCATAGGTGCGACGAATCCCGGACAGAGTGGAGGCCACCAGGGCCTCGGTGCACGGGTTTCGCAGGTTCGCGGTGCGGTGGTAGTGCCCGATCACCGAGACCCACCGGTTCAACGTCGACGGTGAGTACGCCTTCTCCCCCACCTCGGTGAGGGTGTCGGCGGCGGCGACCAGATACGCGGCCACCGTCGCCGGATGCGCCGGCAACGGATGGTGGCCGTGGGTGCGGCACCAACTGCGGAAGCGGCGCCAGTCCGAGGCGTACACACGGCGGGTGCCCGCCGACTGCGATGCCTCGAGCGCCCCGGCGATCTGCGCCACCGTCTGCTCCGACAGCTCCGGAACCGCACCCCACCCATGATCGGGACTCGACCCTGCTGGGGTGCTGGCGGTTACCTCGATCGTCACACCGGGAATCTACCCATGGTCACCGACACCAGCAGTGACGCGCCGGTCAGTGCCGAGAGCGAGACTGCTCGTCGGTCTGCATCGCCAACACGACAGCGAACGCGGTGATCAGCAAACCCAGCAGAAGCAGCACATTCATCGTGTACCCCTTGTGGTATCAGCGCGGACCCGTCTGGGTCATCGGTCGGCGGTCGTCGGCGTACATGGCCTCGATCCTCGCTTTGATCTCCGCGGTGCTCATGCCGCCGCTGCTGCGCCGCACCGGCGGCCGCGAGGTGATCGAAGACGCCGGAATCATCGAGGCTGTGGTCATGCGCGCCCTGCCTTTCATCGTGTCCGCGGACTCGGCACACCGGTGGTGTGCCATCCCGTCACAGTGATGTGATCCGCTTCACATTTTCTGTAGTGAAGGTTGTACATCACCGGGGCGATCGACGCCAACTCTTCCCTGCCGCAGCACAGTTGACGTCCTCGCGATTCCGAGTGGCGGCGGCGGCGGGGACCGGTCGCCGCCGTGGGACCGGGGCAACTCTGCGGCTACCGCGATGCGCTAGAAATAGGGCGTGAGTTCAGAGCAGGTGTTCGGCGGGGAGCCGCAGCGGGTGGGCAGCTTCCGCTTCTTCCTGGACGGGCAGCGGTGGGAATGGTCCGATGCCGTCGCCCGGATGCACGGCTACCGGCCCGGGGAGATCGTTCCGACCACCGAACTACTGCTCGCCCACAAGCACCCCGAGGACCACCCGCACGTGGCGCGGGTCCTGGACCGGATGATCAGCGCCGCCGAACCGTTCAGCAGCAAGCACCGCATCCTCGACACCGCCGGCGAAGTCCACCGGGTCGTGGTTGTCGGGGACCGTCTGTGCGACGACTCCGGCGCGGTGGTCGGGACGACCGGGTTCTACATCGACCTCACCGAGACCTACCGTGACGAGGTGAACGAGTCGGTCGACGAGGCGGTCGCCGAACTGCAAGAGTCGCGGGCGGTGATCGAGCAGGCCAAGGGTGCGCTGATGCTGGTCTACGGAATTTCCGCCGACCGGGCGTTCGACGTCCTCGTCTGGCGCTCGCAAGAGACCAACACTCGGTTACGCATCCTCGCGGAACTGATCATCGCCGGGTTCGGTCAGTGCGAGACGGGGACGGGTCTGCGCACTCAGTTCGATCATCTGCTGCTCACCGCGCACGAAGGCGCCCGGCGCCCGGTGTAGACCGCAGTCCCGCGGACGGCGTCGTTAAACCGCAGAACGGGAACGAGACTGGGACATCCGCTTCGACACACCGGAGATCACGCACCGTGGTGTGTCAGCCGCCAGCCACGGCGCGCGGCAACGAAGCCGGAAATCGCGCCGAGGACCGCGCTGACTATCAGGCCGGCCGCGAGAAACGGGATGGGATTCACCGATCCCATCCGCCCGGTGGTTTCGTCGGAGCCGAGCGGTTCGTAGCTGGCGGTGTAGACGTGCACCGGGTACGACAGCCACCAGGCGAACAGGCTGGTACACACCAGGCCCGCGCCGAGACCGAGGGCCGTTCCGATCAGTATCAGTGTTCGCACAAGATCAACTTCGCGATCGCCGGCTGTGCTGTTACCGAACGCCGCCCGCGCCGGCACATCACGGATATTCCGCCCCCACCTGCACGAAATCCATGGTCGCGGCGCGGCGCCGGGACTCTGCAGAGCAAAAAGCATGCTGACCTCGTGGTTCGAGCGAGACGCTGCGTAAATGTTTTTTTACATCAGTCACCCCGCACAAATCATGAGTGACACGGACCCGAGCTCTGGACGGCCATGATCCGCATTGGCGATGTACCACTTACCGCCCCCGTTGCGGAAATGGTCAACGGACGACCTCTACGGGCCTCGCAGGTCAGCGAGTTCCGGTCATAGGGCGACAATCGGACGGGCCGGTTAGGGCCCCAATGGGACTCTTCGTATTCCGGGGCGGCGATCCGGATGCCAGCAAGTGCCTGCGGATCATGCAATCGGCAGAGGGGCGGGGGTTGTTCTGTCATGATGCCTCCAGTGAGCGACAACTGCTAGATCTGCAGGGTGCTCGGCGACCTGCCCGCGCAGGGTCGGGCAGACACCCCGCGGTGAGGGGGCGCAATGCGATTCGGACGTCCTGTCTTCGTGGTCGCTGGGGTGGTCGCACTCTTCGGCGCCGCACTTTTCGCCGTCGGACGGATCGAATTCAGCGCGGTCGCAACCGCGTGCGGTCTGCTCCTGTCTGCGGGGGGTCTCTACCTGTCCCGCCACCCGGTGGCGGTGATACCGCGGACGCAGCAGCGCGAGTATGCCGTCGAGAGGCTGGCCGAGTCGGTGCACGTCCAGTGGGAGGACGAAGCGAAAAGCCGAGGTCTGGCCGACCCGGATCCGATGCCGGTGCGCTGGACGCTCACCGAGCACGACGTGTCCGACCACCCCCACCACATCTTTCACGGCCAGCCGGGATTCGAGGGCAGCAGCGACCGGATCGACGACCTGACAGAACGGTTCCTCGCTCTGCAGCGCCGCCGGCTGGTGATCCTCGGCGGGCCTGGATCCGGCAAAACCACGCTGGCCGTGCAGCTACTCCCTGCAGCTGCTCCAGGTTCGTGAGCCGGTGGACCCGGTTCCTGTGCTGCTGACCGCGAACAGCTGGAATACCACCGCCCATCCGCGCATGCAGGACTGGCTCACCCTCCGTCTGTACGAGGACTACCCCGCGCTCCGCGCGATCCACAAGGATGTACCCAGAGCGCTCGTCGACAACGGCATGGTGCTGCCGGTGATCGACGGTCTCGACGAGCTCGACCCCGCCTACCGATCCGCAATTCTTAAAGGGCTGAACGAATCCCTCGGCGCCGCCGACCCGCTGGTGCTGACCTGCCGCACCGATGAATACGCCGACGCCGTCAACGACACGGATGTGCTCACCGCTGCCGCGGTCATCGAGGCCCGACCCCTCACCGCACGAGATGCGGCGAGCTATCTCGACAACTGTCTTCCACCCCGGCAGCGCGCAGACTGGAAGCCGATTCTCGAGGAGCTGCGCAGCACCGACGACACGCCCCTGGCTGAGATCTGTGCGACCCCGCTCGGGCTGTGGCTGCTGCGCACCGTGCACGTCGAGAACAAGACCGATCCGACCCCGCTCGTCGATCCCGCCCACTACCCCGACGCAGACGCAATCCGGGCCCACCTCTTCGACGGGCTGATACCCGCCATCATCACCAAGCGGCTAAACAAAAGCGACGGAACCGATCCGCTGCGCCCACGGAGAATCTGGGAACCCGACGCGACCCGACAACGGCTGGCATACCTGGCGGTTCAACTGCACGATAACCGCGACCTTCGATGGTGGCACCTACCGACCGCCGTCACATTCATAGTCACGATAACTCTGACCTGGCTGACGTTCGGGTTGGTAGCAATGGTCGCGTCTGGCTTGACGTATGTGCTGATGCTAGCGCTGGAGGGCGTACGAACGATCGGAACAGACGAACTCGCATACGACTATCCCGATGTCAGGATTACGGAGACGTTCATGCTGGGAGCGGTGCCGATGCTATGGGCAATCGCTCTGGTTGGCGCGTTGATCGTCGGGGCAAGGATTCGCAGAGTCTCCGGGTCCGGATACATCAATTTACGTCTCCGCGGCCGCGGCCGTCGACTTGCCCGGGAGGCAGCGTACGGGCTGGTCGGCGGTTCAATGGTCGGGATGACCGTGGTGATGTTTCCCTTAGCGGCCGCACTAATTGGCTGGTCGAGGGGTGAGCCGGTAGAGGATCTGGGCTTCAACCTGATGCTCGCGCTGCGAATCGGGTTGACGATCGGGGCGCCGATCGGCACGGCGGTCGGACTGGCACGGTGGGCAAGGTCACCGGGGATCGTCGATAGATCTCGGACTCCAATCTCGACGTATCGAGATTCCCGCAACTTGACCGCCGTATTGGTGGTGACGATCGGGCTGGTGGGATGGTTCGCGGTCGGCCTCTTAGGGGTGTATGTGGGCTCGTGGCGGGGCTGGGAGGACATGGTGCAGATGATGTTGGCGTACGGGCTTCTTGGGCTGGTTGTCGGATCGATGGTCGGGCTGATGATCGAGCCTGCATGGATCGGTTTCGTCGTGAGATCCCGATGGCTGACAATCCGAGGCAAACTACCCTGGCAGGTGATGGGTTTTCTCGACGACGCTCACCGACTAGGCCTGCTCCGCACGGCAGGAGCGGTCTACCAATTCCGGCATGCCGAGCTACAAGACCATCTCGCGAGATCCGCGACTGACACCACACCACCCCGAAGATCGTGAGCCAGTCAGTTCTCCCCAAGTAGGATCTCCAGCTCGCGCGGCACACCAACCGGATGGTTTGGCCCACAGGCCCGCAACACCGAGGATGTCCGTTTTGTCCGTTGTTCACCGCGGTGAACAAACCGTACCTGAAGCCGGTTTTCAGGAGGCGTGGGCGATGCTCCAGGGGCGCGTCGCTGACGGTGCTTGCTGAGGATTGGTTATCGTCGGTGGCCTGTAGAACCAAAGGGGGTGCGGCGACCATGACATATTCGACAGTCACCGACGTGTCGACGCTGCTGATGATCGACTCGGTGTCGGCGCGGGACCGGGACGACGCGTTCTCTGTCATCCCGCTGGCCGGTGGCCGCGGGTGGGCGGTGGAGGTTCATATCGCCGGCGTCGCCGACGTGGTGGGACTGGGGTCGGTCGCCGACGAGCAGGCGTTCCTGCGGGCGGAGACGCGGTATCTGCGGAGCCGCACCATTCCGATGCTCGGCGACACAGCCGAGCATGCGGCCACCCTGACCGCCGAAGCCGCGCGGACCAGCGTGCGGGTTACCGGCACCCTGACGACCGGCGGCCGGCTGGTCGATGTCACCGTCGGCCGCGGAGAGATTCCGTCGGGCCGGTGTGTGGCGGTCGATCACGCTGAGGTGCCCGGCATCCTGACCGACCCGGCACACTCACTGCACCCCCAGTTGGCCGCGGCGGATGCTGCCGCGCAGGTCCTGCTGACCGCCCGCCGCGACGGCGGGGCGCTGGCGTTCTACGACCTCACCCAGGGATGGGCGGCCAATGAGGACGGGGCCATCGTGGCGATCGCCGCGGAACTGCGGACCGTCGCCTACGTCATTGTGCAGGAGCTGATGATCGCCACCAACGAGGCGGTCGCCCTCTGGTGTGTGGAGCAGGGGTTGCCGATCCTGTTCCGCAACCACCGGCCCAACCCGGTCGCCGGCAGCACCGACGACCTGATGCATGAGATCGCCGCCGCGGCGGGGGATCCGGACCTGTTCGCGAAACTGCGTGGGCGACTGCTGTCCACGCTGCGTGCCGCGACCTACGATCCGACGGTCCACGGCCATTACGGCCTCCGGCTGAGCGGCTACACCCATGTCACCTCACCGCTGCGCCGGGTGGCCGACCTGATCAACCAGCGGATCATCTTCGCGCACCTCGACCACTCCCCCACCCCCTACACCGGCGAGCAACTCGCCGCCCTCGGCGCCGACCTGAACCGGCGCACCCGCGCCGCCCGGGAGGCGAAGAAGAATCACTTCAAACACGCCGACCAACGCGTCGTCGCCGAGCAGGCGGCCACCGCCGATCTCACCGCTCTGGACAGTCGCCGATTCCACAAGGTCCTCAAAGCCGCAGCCGCCGGACCACTTCGGGCCGAACTCGCCGCCGAGCTCGCCCGCCGTGTCGATGCCGACCTGATGACCGCTCCGGACGTCGCGGTCCTGATCGACGCCGCCCCCAGCTGGCTTCCCCTCCAACTCCGCGTCCTGGACACCCTGACCGAGACCCATCCGGAGATGAGCCCCAGCGTGGCGTCGGTGTGGCGGCAAGCCCACCCCGACCAACCGTCCACCGATCTCGAGATCCGGCGCAACGGCGCCGACCACGATCCACTGTTCGCCGCCCGCGCCACCCACCTCGGCGTCCGCGGACCCTGGGCGATGGCGGCCGCGAAGAAACCCGCTGAACAGGCCGCAATCTGGGCGGCAGTGCGCGCGCAGCTGACCGGCACCGACCACCCCGACCCGGAACCGGACTGGCCCACCACCGAGCCCACCCCCCAACCCGCGACTCCCCTATCGGCGCTGCAGGATTCCGATCCCACCAAGTCCCTCGAACCGCATCGGACGACCGCGCCGGCCGCACTAAACCTGGACGGGGCGAAGAAGTCCAAGGCACTCTCCAACCCCACCGCTTGGCTGATGAGCCTCGCCCAGAACAACAATCAGACCCCGCCCGAGTGGGAGTTCTGCACCGACGGTCCTGCGCACGCACCCCGATTCACCGCCACCGTGCGCCTCGCCGGCCATACCGCCACCGCCGACGCGACCACGAAAACCGCGGCGAAGACCGCATCGGCGGCCGCATTTGTCGAGATGCTTTTCACGCAGCACTGAACTAACGATGTCCGTTTTGTCCGTTGTTCACCGCGGTGAACAACGGACAAAACGGACATCGTTAGGTGCGTTGGACGGTCCGCGCATCATTTCTCCATCCCGCCGCGTGTCGGACCCGCCGCTGCCACCTGATGCCCGGTACCGTGCTCTCCGTCCGAAGTAGCCCACACGAGTGGGTGAAGCAAACGGAAAGGGTCCCATGACCATTCATGTCCTTCTCAATCAGAAGGGCGGCGTCGGAAAGAGCACCGTTGCCGTCAATCTCGCCGCCGTCACCGCGGACGTTCTCAACCAGGACGACGATCCCGATGCCACCTCCCCGGTCGCCGCGGTCTCCGTCGACCCGCAGGGCTCGGCGATCTGGTGGGCCGATCGCCTCGACAACCTACCCTTTCACGTCGTGCAGGCCCACGACGACCTCAACGGGCTCCGCCAGCTGGGTCAGCTGCCCGGCATCCGCCACGTGTACGTCGATACTCCCGGTTGGATCGACCTCAATGCCGCCGACGACACCTCCGACCCCCTCGGCCGTGGCCCCGCCGCCGACGCGCTACGAACGGTCCTCGAGGTTGCCGATCACGTCATCGTGCCGATGGAAACCGAACCGCTGTCCTTCGACCCGACCGCCCGCACGATCCGAAAGATCCTCGAGCCCCGCGGAATTCCATACACCGTGGTGATCAACAACTGGGATCCCCGCGACGGAAAGTCCGACCTCGAGGAGACCAAGGACTTCGTCCGCGCGAACAAGTGGCCGCTCGCCAAGACCGTCATCCGCCACTACAAACTGCATGCCAGGGCGAGCGCCGACGGCCTGGTGGTCACCGAGTACCCCGCCAACCGGGTGGCGTTGCAGGCCCGGGAGGACTTTTACCGGCTGGCACTGGAGCTGCGGATCGATGGTGGTCGGTGATGGCACGCGGCACCCGTACCAATCTCGCGACCCTCGCCGGCGTCGTCGGCGACAACTCCCCCGTCGACCGTCCCGCAGTCGGCGGGACACCGACCAACGTGCCACTGAGTGAGCTGGCCCCGAATCCGCGTAATCCGCGTGACGATCTCGGCGATCTCAGCGATCTGGTCTCGATCACCGGAACCCAGCTGCAACCCGCCCTCGTCGTCACCCGGGACGCGTATCTGCGGCTGTATCCAGAAGACGAAACCAAGATCGGACTGGCCCGATGGGTGGTGATCAACGGGTGCCGGCGCTTGGCTGCTGCAGAAAACTTCGGCCGCCCCAACCTCGACATCGTCGTCAAGGACGAGGTCGCCAAGGACCGGGAGACCCTGCTCGCCGCGGCGGTTATCGAGAACGTCGGCCGCCGCGACTTCGACGTCATCGAAGAGGCCAAGGCCGTCGAACTCCTGATTAACGAGTGCGGAACCGTCGACAAGGCGGCGCTCAAGCTCAATAAGTCCAAGGCGTGGATCTCGTACCGCCGATCCCTGCTTAACCTCGCCCCCGAACTGCAAACCGCACTCCGCAAGGGCGAGCTCGCCGTCCGCACCGCTCGCTCACTCGCCCAGGTCCCGCCCGAGGCCCAAGTCCAGGCCTGGGCGGCAGAGAAGGAGCGGGAACACAAGAAGCCCGATCCGGATCCCACCCCTGAACCCGAAAATCGTATGCCAACAAGAACTCCCGTCACTGCCGCGAAGGTCACGCGCACCTTCCGTCGACTGGAAGCCGACCCGGCCACGCTCGCCGACGCCCTCGTCGACTACCTCGATGCCGACGGATTGCGAACACTCATCCAGGCACTCACCGATCGACACTAATTCGGGATTCGTCCTGGGCTTCTCACCGCGGTGAACAGCCCCAATGCCGAGACGCTCGTTGGGAAGCGTTAGGCCGTCCGCGCAAATGTGCGGACGGCCTAACGCTTCCCAACGACGTCCGCACGTTTCGTCGACTATGCCAATTTTAAGGACGAGCAGTAGCTGACGGTCGCGGACATCCGCTTCGTTAGCTGTTACCGAGGCCGGCCCGGACGCGCTGAGCGCCGTTCTGCGGTCACCTGGATCCGTTTTGGCCAACGTCATATCGGTAATCAACTAGTTTGGGTGGGCAGCCGTCAACGCCCGTCGGTGGTGGTTGGTAATCCTCGGGCCAGATTGTGGAGTCGTGTTTCGAGAAATGAGTGCACATGCGCTACGAATTCCGCGTCGCCGACCTCGTGTCGGACGCACTCGCCGAAGCATTTCCCGAACTGAACCACACCGCCCTGCACGATCAGACCCTGTTCTACGGCACCGTGACCGACGAAGCCCATCTCTACGGACTGCTCAACCGCTTCCAGTCCCTGGGCCTACACGTCCTCGAAATGCGGCAGCCTCCCGAATCTCCACCCTCCCCATGGTGAGCTGTCCAGGGATCGGTCATCTTGACACGACTGGGTGGACAACCGCATCGCGAGCTCCCTCTGTTGTTGTGTAGCCCTGAACGAGAGCCGCGGTCATTGGCCGACGAACGACTTTTCGTGGCCCACCGACCATGGCTCCACCGTCGGCTCGGACGGTCAGGGGCCGATCCAGGCGAAACGGGCTGAGCGCCGTTCTGCGGTAATCGGGTCCGTTTTAGCCATGGCCATACCGGTACACCGGAGATCGGCGCTCCACGGCGAACCTACGGCTGGTGAGTCGACCCCGACACGTTCGTTATAGATGTCCGGTTGAAAATTCCGGTAAGACGCGCCGGAAGACGGACGATATGAGATGTCGGGTCGTTCTGGGATGTTGGAGAGCACTTGTTGCGAACGTCCCGCTCGGGAATCCGCGAACCGCGGCCCCACTGTTGCGCGGGATCAACGTTGCACGCAATCGGCGAACGTGCACGTCATGCTGTTGCATGCAACGGGCCATGCTGTTGCATGCAACGGGCCGGCATTGCGCCAAACGCGTTGCTGGCAATGGGTGGAATCACAGCTTTGCCAGCAATACCGGCAAAGCTTGCTGTTGCAAGGGCTCGACGCCATGCACGGTTGGTCACATCTATCCGTTGCATCAGTTTGCCAGCGTTGCAAGCAATACTGGGATTGCTGCCTGCGAAGCGCAGCAATTTAATGCTGGCATTGAAAGCGATACCGGCATACCGTATCTGAACTGTATAAAAGCATTGCAAGCATTGCAGGTACGACGACACGCCGGGAATGCCAGTAATGCTTTCAATGACCTCGTTGCCGGTAACATTCGCAATACCAGCAACGCTGGTAACACCTGCAACACCGGCAATGCTGTGGTTGCAGCAATAGCCATCGTTGATGGCAATGCCAGCATTGACAGTGAAACCCGCTCCGGGACAACAAGGGAGACGCCGATGCCACCACCTCGCACGCACGTAGTCCCGCAACGCGATGCGGTCGCGTTGCATCGGGTCACCGCAGTAATAAACGGGAAGGGAGGAGTGTTCAAGACGACCCTGGCCGCGAACATCTCTGGTTTGCTGGCCGAGTCTGGCTACAAGGTCCTTCTCGTCGATCTCGACCCACAGGGCAATATCGCGGAGGATCTCGGCTACACGTACGCCGAGATCGACGACGAGGGCAAGAATCTCGCGCAGGCTCTATCGTTCGGTGATCCAATCATGCCTGTCCGCGATGTTCGTCCCAACCTCGATATCATCCCGGGCGGAACGCATCTGTCGATGGCTACCGCCGCGCTGGCCTCGAAAGCGACGAAAGACCCGCTAGGTGCCAAGTTGGCCCTCGCGACGGCTCTGGCGCCGCTGGCCGGCGAGTACGACATGGTGCTCATCGACTGCCCGCCCGGCGACGAGACACTGCAAACTGCTGCCGCTGCGGCCGCAAAGTGGCTGCTCGTCCCGACGAAGACAGACGGGTCGAGCCGCAAAGGCATGGCGGCCGTCGCGGCCCGCCTCACCTCGGTCATCGACGTCAACGAGGAACTGGATCTCCTCGGCGTTGTCCTGGTCGGTGTTGGCGCGAACTCCACGTCGGTGCAGAGAACGGCTCGTGAAGGAATCGCCACGGCGTTCGGTGGGGACGCCGACGATGTGGTGTTCGAGAAGATGGTGAGGCATTCAGAAGCCACAGCGCTCGCAATCCGGGAGCGGGGAGTGCTGGTCCACGAACTCGACGACGTCGTCCAGAGCGGACCGAAGTGGTACGAAGTCATCCGCGGTGACGCAAAGGCCCAGGAACACGCACCAAAAAGCGCGAAAGACGTCGCGGCGGACTTGCTGGCCGTATGCCAAGAGATGGTGCAACGCATCACAGAGGCTGAGGCCGCGGAGGTGGCGGCATCGTGAGCGCAACGAATCGAGCCATCACGGGGCTGCCGCCGCGACCTGGGGCATCCGCGCGAGCTGCGACCCCTGATGTGTCAGCACTGAGGAAGCAACGCAACAAGGTCGCAACGGATCCGGTCCCAACGGCTGCGACCGCGCAACAGCCGGTCGAACCGGAGAAGAAGCCAAGCAACAAGCCGACAACTGTCTACATCGCCCCAGACGTCCTGAAGCAAGCGCGCCTGGCATTCAAAGCAACGCAGTCCGCCGAGTCCGACCGCAACTGGTCCCACTTCGTGGAGAAGGCGCTCGCCGACGCAACGCAGCGCCGCGCCGCGCAACACAACTACGGCAACGCGTTCGTGGGGGAGGACAAGCCCCTCCCGCCTGGCCGTCCGCTCGCTGACGACTAGCAAATCGATGAGGCCCCTGCCGTTTGGGTCGGCAGGGGCCTCGTTCCGACCGGTACCCCGTGGAAGGAAAACCAGTCATGAATGACCTTAGTATTCGAGCAGCACGAATCCAGGTCCGCGCCCTGATTGCGGCTCTGATTGTTGCGATCTCCATTGCAGTTGGCATCACCACAGGGGCCTTTGTACTGTCCTTCGCCGTCCAGCGTGACCTGGCGTTGCAGGCGGGCATCCCGCACTACCTCACCTGGATCTTCCCGGCCATCGTCGACGGCGCAATCCTCGGTGCAACGATCTCGGTCGTTGCGTTGAGCAAAATCGGCGGCAGCGCAACGGGAAAGAGGTTCTTCCTCTGGCTCGCCGTAGTCGTGGTCTTCATCAGCGTCTTCGGCAACGCCTACCATGCCCGCCGAGCCGGCGAAGAAGCTGCCCGCAACATTGCGGCCGGTATCGACCTGGGCTTCACGCCGCTGACGCCGACAGGCGCATCGCTCATTGCGATCATTCCGCCGTTGCTGGTGTTGGCATTCACCCACGGTGTAGGCATCCTCATCAAGGCAATCGGCACAGCACACACCGAGTACAACGCCCTATGCAACGACATCACCAGCAGTGCGGACGAAGAGCGAGAGAGCTCAGGCACAGTCAGCTCTCAGCTAAACCCGCAGGTCCCAGGCCACAACGGCCGGCACGATTTCACCAGTATTGACAGTATCGACAGCAATGCCAGCAATACTGGCGTCGGTGTCGATCCCGCAGAGATTCAGGTGATGGACGCGTCACGTGATGCAACGAGTAACGACATTGCAGAGGACGGAACTACCCGCGTTGACGGTTGCGCTGGCGAGGATGACGTCGTTGCAGAGGGCGCTACCGACGACCTGGACGTTGCGTGCAACGAGATCGCAACGCCCGAGACCCTGGTGTTGCCGGACGAGCTGCAAACCACGGAATACCTGCTCGCCTTCATCGAGTCGAGCAAGCTCGATCCGATAGTCAAGGAGACCGCCCGACTGAAGATCGAGCATCCAGACGCAACGTTCGCAGCACTTGCGGAGGCGACGGGGGAGAAGTGGGCGAGCACTGCGTTGCGCCGATACAACAAGGCCAAAGATCTCGCAGTTGACGCCGGATTCCGTACCCCGCCACTCCCGCTTACCGACGAGACGGACAACGGCAGCGACGAATCCGACGCGGCACCGTACGAGCTTGTAGGTGCGCGCTAGAAACTCCCAGCAACTGGTCGGGCCCACAGCTCACGGGCCTAGGAAGATCGCCGAACGGGCCGCCTTGCGGGTGTTGCAGTTTGCGGACGGACCGTCCTCGTGATGCTCGTCATCTCGGGAGGCCCTTCTCCACACCCGGACGGCCCTAGCACCTTGGATAGGGTGGAGACAGGGACGCCGCCCGGTGAGGTGAAGGGGAATAGATGGGCTACTTCGAGGGTCGTGTCGTCGCAATAACAGGGTCGGGGGCAGGAATTGGACGCGAGCTAGCTCTACAGCTCGCTCAGTCTGGCGCACATCTGGCGCTGTCAGATTCGTCGGAGTCTCAACTGTCCGCTACCGCTGACCTGTGCGCAGGCGGACCTGGAGACATCTATACGTCGGTCGTCGATGTGACGGACCGAGCTGCAGTGCTCGCCCATTCAGCAGATGTCGCTTCCCGGTTCGGCCACGTCGACGCTCTGATCAACAATGCCGGCGTGCTTTTCGCCGGGGACGTACTTGCCACGACCTTCGAGGACTACGAGCGAGTCGTCGACGTTGACTTCTGGGGGGTCGTCAACGGAACCAAGGCGTTTCTTCCACACGTGATGCGCTCGGACCGAGGGCACATCGTCAATATCTCGTCGGCCTTTGGGCTGATGGCTGCTCCGTCATATTCCGCATACAACGCAGCCAAGTTCGCTGTGCGGGGCTTCACTGAGTCGCTCCGCCAGGAAATGGCTCTCGGGGGACATCGCGTAAAGGTGACCTGTGTTCACCCTGGTGGAATTCGGACCACCATCGCGCGCACTGCTGGGCACGCGGCAGGAGTAGACGGGACCGAACTCGCTGATTCATTCGAGCGGCGGATCGCGAGAACCGATCCGAATGCCGCAGCTCGGACGATCCTGCGTGGCGTACAACGCGGGTCTGCGCGAGTCTTGATCGGCGCAGACGCCCGAGTGATTGACATGGTTACGCGAACACTCGGATCACGCTATCTGTCCATTCTGCCCGCCCTGAAAAGGCTTGGGGCCTAGCTGGACGTTCGACCTGAACAACGTTCAATCCGGGCAGGCTAGGATCTCCTCGTTCATTCGGTCGGGGAGGTTTTGGATGGCGACAAAGTGGTTGCTGGTGAGCACGTTCGGGGGTGCGTTGCCTTCGATTGTGGGGCAGGGCCGCACACCCAAGCCTTTCGTGCCGTTGGAGCAAGTGATCAAGAGCCGGCGGTCGTTTGCAGATGCGACTTCGGCGATCACCGAGGTCATGACGCACCCGACTAAGATCGACAGGCTTTCCAGTGACGGCCTGCGCCGGGTTATCGCGGACCCCCTGTGCACATTTGAGGGCAGACTGCACGCTGTCTACCTGTGGGTCGGATCGGCTGAGGAGAAGGTTGCACAACGTGATCCTGCTGGAGCCTGGTACTTCAATCTAACTGACCTCAAAGTCAGTGGTAGCGAGGACCTTTTCGATCTGTATGGGGTGGAGCCCGAGAATCGTCGGTCTGAGGCTGCAATGGCCGGGGCGTTCGATCGGTTGGATACCGGTGTTGACGAGGGGGAAGCACTAGCCAAGATCGTTCAGTCGACCCCGGGGATGGAACACCAGGCAGTGTGGACGGTCAAACGCGACGACGGCGACCGCCGTGCTGCGCATTTCTCGTGCCGCGCTGTTGAGGAACAGCCCGATCCGAACAGTGATCGGAAGGTCGTGATTCTTCGCGGTGTTACGCATGACATCGGACCGGCGGACGATGTGCCGACCGCACCGCCGCCGGTCATTCTGGAACATCGTGTTTTGGACGCCAAGCTGAAGCCTGGTGAGTATCTGGCCTACGTGGATCTCAAGAAGCTGAGCCTGATCAAATGGCGAGGCAACCCGATGCCTGGTATTGCTTGGGAAGGCGGGATAGGGGAGCCGACTCCTGCGATGCACCCCGATGACGTCGTCGTTGCTCAGCGTCTGTCGGCCGAGCTGGTGCGTGGTAGCACCTCCGGTGTTGTACGTTTTCTCGGGTTGGATGGTGAGTGGAAGCCATTGCACCTAGAGGTCTCGTTGATGGTCTTCGACCAGCACACGACTGGTGGACTTGTCACCGTGTCAGCAGCGCCGTAGCGCCACGCACACGAACCGGTGACTCTCAGGCTGCTACGCAGGTGGGACGATCACATGCGAGAGCCACAATCTTCCGAGCTGTTGTGTAGTCAGCCTTGCCATTCTGTTTAGTGGGGAATCGGCCGTAACGGACTCTTGCAGGTGCTGAAATCGGCAGCGTCAGAATGCTGGCGAGCTGCGGCCGCCGGGTCCCCCGCTTCTTGCCCGGCGTGGTGCGCCACTGCTGCTCTTCGTTCCACCAGGCGAAAAGCTCTCGGTCAGCCAGATGTCGTGCGATCCGACGAGCGTTGATCCCAGAAACCCCCAGGGCCTTTGCGGCATGCTCGAATGCACAAAGCAATTGCTTGCCTTTCACCATCGTGTTGAGCAACCCTGCTGCAGCTAACTGTCGGAGTATGTGAACGGTGAACGCGAGACCGTAGCCTGTCATCTCTGCCAGGGCTTCGGGAGTTTCTGCTCCCAAACGGTAGAACCAGTGGACACGTGCGGCCGCTGCACCGAGACCACCGCACCGTCGGTAACTCCAGACGTCGTGCGTGTGGTGCGCCAGGAGGGTTAGGCCCATTCCAGAGGCGGGGGCGGGTTCCCCTTGTGTTGCACGAAAGTCTTCGGCATCAACTGGACGATTGAGAATCCAAGTCGCTGCCCGACTCCCTGTTCCTGGAGTCGCCAGTGTCACCCACCCTTCCGCTGCCAGTACACGCAGTCTCCTCGAGACGGTGGAGGCATCAATTCCACAGGCCTGCGCCAGCCGACGGCAGTCGATATCGACGACCCGAGTCCGGGCGGTGCGCGCAAACGCGGTCAGTGCGTGCAGGATCCGCTCGTCACTTGCTCCTCCTCGCCGGCCCCAGTGCGCCGTTGTCGCTGCGAGGGCATGTTCAATCTCGTCGAGTTCGCCGTCGATTGGTTCACGTGGCGCCTGGCCGGGGTTGGCGGTGAAGGTAGCGGCTCGGGCGAGGGCGCGGCCCCATTGGCGTTCTGTGTCGTCGCGGCCGCGCGCCGCGTCCTCACGAAGCCGAATCAAACCTGGCGCAGTGGCAACGGCGGCGCGGGCGTCGTCGAGTGTATGTCCGGCGTGAGCCATGGAAAGAAGGATGGTGTAAGCGAGGGCACTGCGGTCCGCGCCTTTAGACGGCACCGTCGCGAGCAAAGCCGCAGTTCGGTGGGGTAGTGGCCGACGAGGTCGGTCGAGTCTCGGACCGGCAGCATCCTCAATGATCCGCTGCGGACGCCTTCGCTGTTCGTCAAGCGGTGTAGCGGGCTCGACATGGGGATGCCGCGCGAGAAGCCAGTCGACGACATCCGGCGCCGTCCCGCGGCTGACGCGCTCGAGAGCCTGCTGCAGCTTGGCACCGGCCAGGTGGGGGATGGACCGTCCACCGTGGCGATGTGGTGCGCCTGGAGGCCGCACAACCCCCTTATCGGGGTTCCCCAAGGGGGATCTGTCGAAGGTTGGGTAATGCTGCCCAAGCACGCGTGCGAGTTCGCGGACAGCGGTCGGATCGGCACCGTCCGCGCCAAGTCGAAGCCATATGTGCTGGCCGCCCGCCGGGCCGGAGTGCGCACGCAGGTAGTAAACACCCAAGTCGTCGAGGTGAGCGGCGAGGCGATCCGCGTCGGAACGAGCCTGATCGGCGCCAAAACGGGAGGTGTCGAAGTCGAACGCGAGAAGCCGAAAGCGGTGGTCCGAGCTGGCGAGATAGATCGCCCAGGGAAATTCGGGCTGCTGCAGGGGCATGGAAACAGTGGCGTCGTAGCTGTGTTTTCGTTCCGGGTCGACGCGGACACGCCGCCGCGGCGACCACACGCGGGTGCACGTGTCATAGAGCCGTTGTGTGCTCTCTGGGTCACCACTTGGCGGGGTGACACGCGCATGAGTTATTAGACCTGCATCAGGGTGTGCGATACCCTGGGCTCTGTCCAGCAAGACAGTCCCTCCGGGGAAGAGCAGTACAGAGAATCGAGCGGCAAACTCGTTTCTCAACCAACTTCAAAGACCCAATGCCCTCGGCCCTGCCCGGTCGGGGGTTTTTTGGTTAGTTGGTGTGATGCACTACGTGGTGTGTGTTCGGTTGTGCAGCGTTAAGGCCGCCATCGCGTTTACGCGGAAAGTTTCAGCACCTCCTGGTTGGTCTCCTGAACGAGCTGGGTATGGCCGGTAGCGGCTGCGAGAAGATCTGCCAGGAACTGGCTCATGTTCACACCCGCTGCCATCCGCCTACGTTCGAGCTCCTCGAACACCACGTCAGGGACTCTGCTGGTTACGCGAGTTCGGTCTCCCTTGTATGGGTTTCCCATCCCCTTCTCCTTCCCTGACCCCGACCGTCCAACTTCGGACCCCAATCGACAGGATCCGAACCAAACCTGTCACAAGTTGGACCGATAACGATGAAGACACGCCGTCGAAAGATCTCAGAGATGCTGAATCCGTGCTTTAGTTGCGTGATTATTTATAGGTTCTTCGCGCGTGTCTCTCGCTGTTCACAACCGCGCTTCCATGCTTCTGCAATGATTCGCTTGTCGACCCCGTAGAGCTCGGCGATCTTGGGCACAAGGTCATCGCGGACCGGCTTTACCCCGTTCTCGATCTCGGCCAACGTAGTGGCCCCGATTCCGAGCCGGGTGGCTGCGTTTCGTTGATTCAGTGCTGCCCGCACTCGAAGGTCGCTCATTCTGAGCTTGCCCGCCGGAATCGGCACGAGCACAGAGATTGATGTGTCTAGGGCCTCGGCAAGAAGGCCGAGCATTTCCGGTGCCGGCCTTGACCGTCCAGTTTCCCAGGTCGAGACTGCCTGACGAGTTGTACCGATTCGGGCCGCGAGATCGTCTGGCGTGAGCCGTGCCTTCACACGCTGTTCGCGGAGCTTGTCACCCCGGAATCCTCTGACTCCGCTACGAGGCACTTCATCAACTCCCGGGGTCCGACCGCTTCTGTATCCGACCATTGTTGCCCTTCCCGGAGCGCCATCAGGCGCTAGCGAGTTTTATAGTTGCGTGTTATTGTTGCGAAGATCTTAGGCGCTGCTAGCGGCCCAGCTCAGAGGAAGGGGCGGGAATGAAAAGCGTGAATAGGTTGCGCGCAGAAGCTGCCGCGGTTTACGATCCTTCCGCGCGCCCCACCGGGGAGTCCTGCGGCTTTGTACACGTCGGGTCCGCTTGTAGCGCAAAAGGTGATGCACACCGTCTATTTGGTGTGCCCTTTGGACTCTCGGGGGCGATCGTGTCGGAAGCAACTAACACAAGGTGCGGCTCGCGTAGAGCCGCACCTTCGCGTGCTTCTGACGTCCAAAATCTCCAGGTCACCACTGCGGCGACCAGCGATTCCCCTCGTCGAGTCCCTGAAACCGAATTGGCTCAGGCTCATTCGCTCCGGACGGAATCCCGAATCCCCAAGACTTCCACTGTGCGGTTGAACTTCTGCCCAAGTCACCGCTCAGTGGTCTCACTTCGCAGCTCGTGGCTCGCACGCGGGCCAACTCGTGCTGCGCAGAAAACCCCAGGTGCGGTGATGATTGGCGTCCTCGCCCGCACCTGGGGTTCCACTCCCTGCAGCGTTTTAACGCGTTGCGCATCCATGCCGCAGGATCTCGGATCCTCGCGGGCCGTTGCCGTACCCATATGGAGGACCCGATGACCTCGGGCATTCGCTATACCCACCTGCTGATCGTACTTATGCCCCGCTGCCGTTACAGGCACCGCGAGCGACGACACCGCACAGTGCGACCGTGACGAGCACCGCGGGGCGGCCCCTCGGCCTCGTCGAGCATTGCCCAGGGAGGGCACCCGGCCACACCTGTTACCAGCTGCACTTACCTGGCTATCCGACGCGCCCGGTCGGGCACGCGCTGATCCCCAGCTTCTGACTACCTCACTGGCACGACACCTCGACGCGCTCCCAATTCCTCACTCCTCTCGTTGAGGTGCGTTCTCACATAAGGACTTTCGCAATTGTCTCAACTTCCTCATCTTCTTCTTCGACAGCCTCGGGTACTTGCCCGGACTCGGATGACGCGCAACATAACGAAGGGAAACGTATGAACCACAACGAATCCGGCGGGCGGCACCACCTCCAGAAGCAGAGGGTAGCCCAGCGGGTTGCCCTCCTCGGTGCCGTGACGGTGGTGATCGGATTCACCACCAACGGGATGGCCAGCGCCGCACCTGACCAGCCCGGGATCACGACTCCAGAAACTCCGGCAGAGCAGGCAGGCATCACCTCGCCACCGTCGACACCCGCTGAGGTGGCACCGGCAGAGTTTTCCGAACCGGCCCAGCCCAAACCGGTGTACTGGGGTCCGGCACCCACCCAGGAGATCGAGTACCAGGCGATTCCGAACTACGACTACGACTCCAATGCGTACGTAGTGCCCGATGACTACTACGTCGCCCCGGTGCAGTTCGAGGAGCTGCATCTGCCGACGCCGGTGGAGCCGACGAAGCCGTTCATCGCGCCGCGCGACACCCTGCGCATCGGGGAGCTGCACGTCAAGCAGCCGAATTGGGTCACTAACGGGGACAAGGACCGGACCAACAACACCTTCGCACTGGTCGAATCCGGTGTGTCGACGGCTTGGCGGTCCATCGGTGTGGAAACGGAACGGGCCGACCGGATCGCGGCGGCACAGGTCGCCGCCGGTGCGGCAGGAGCGACCGTCGGCGCTGTCGCCGCTGGTGCCACGGCGGCCACTGCCGGTGCATTGGTCGGCGGCACGATCGGTGGTCTTGCCGGGATGACCGCGGGCAACGTGTTCCTCCCCGGCGTCGGTTGGGTGCCGGTGGGCATTGTCGGCACAGCCGCAGGTGCTGGGATCGGCGCGGCAGTAGCTGGTGCTCCCGCCGCTGTGGGTGGGGCCCTGGTGGGTGGCGGTCTCGCTGTTGCAGCGGTGACGCCGCTCGCGGCTGGCGACAAGGGCGAACCGAAGGTGGTCGAGGTCCCGGACATCGACCAGCCCGCGGTCACCGAGCAGACCGAGCAGGTCGTCGAGCAGTGGGATTCGAATCCTGTCGGCTCCCAGGTCGTGTCGGCGGTGCAGGAGACCGTCGAGTCGGCACCGGAGCTTGATACGCAGGTCCGCGACTTCGCCGCGTCTCAGCCGGGTGGTGAGCAGGTGCTTGAGCAAGTCGACGGGGCCGTAGATGCGTTCTTCGGGGAATCGACGCCCGGTTTGGCCTCGCAGCTGATCAGCGGTGCGGTCGGCGCTGGACTCGTTCCGGCCGGCGTGTAGGGCGGGTGAGCGGCGTGACCTGGAAGAAAACTGCTTCGGCGGCGCGCAGCTCGCGCGTGTTGTCAGCAACCGGCGGCACCGCACAGGCCGGTGTTGCCGGTCCACGAGGTCGTCGGATCGGGTTCCTGGTACTGACGGCGCTGGTCGTGGCGGTGCTCGCGGCGCTGGTGATCGTGGTGGTCTCGTTCCTGAGCCGCCTGTCACCGAATGACCCGGTCTCGCTCGACAGCGTTGCCCCGACCGCGCGGCCGTCGTCGTCACCGGCGACGGCCGCCCAGGCGGAATGTCCGGCCGAGCAGGGTCATCAGGCCAGTGCAGAGGGTGTGATCGCTGCGTTCGAGCACGCCTATTACGTGCAGCGATCCGGTCCGGCGGTGCGGGCGCTGGTCGCACCGGGTGTCCCGTTCAATTCGGCCGAAGCCATTCAGCGCGGTATCGATTCGGTCCCGGCAGGGACGACGTACTGCCTCACGGTCACCGGTGTTGCCCCGGACACGTACTCGATCGGGTTGACCGAGTACGCGCCTGGTGGCGAAGAGAAGCAGTACCTGCAGAAGGTCACGACCGCTGTGGTCGATGGCCGGGTGTTCATCGCGTCCGTCGAATCCGTGGGGAAGTAGCTGATGATGCGGAAAAGGATTTCTACCGCAGTAGTGATTGCTGGTGCGGCCGCGGCCGCGGTGATGTCACCGGTACCGGCGGCCGCGGCCGTGGGCAACGACTGTGCCCGGTTCATCGCGGTCCTGGTCCCGGGGACAACCGAAACGACGGCGTCCGCGGATCCGTCGCGACCGGCGGGGCTGTTGGGTTCGGTCGGCGACGAACTCGAGAAGCGCTACGGCGCCTCGATCGAAACGGTGTACCCGAACTACGCGGCGCAGGCGTTCGTGCAAACCGGCATGTCGTATGCGACGTCGAAGACCGGGGGAGTGCAGTCGGTGTCGAACGTGATGGCACGCTGCCCGGCGTCGAGTTTCGTCCTTGCCGGTTACTCGCAGGGCGCCGATGTCGCCAACGACGTCGCGGTGAACATCGGCGCCGGTCGCGGACCGGTTCCCGCCTCGGCGATCCGTTCGGTGGTGTTGGTGGCGAACCCGAAGAACGGTACGAAGGGTTCCCAGCTGGTCGGGCCCAAGCTCGACGGCCAGGGCATCGCCGGCCCCGCGGCCGAAGGGTTCGGTGCCCTGTCGGGCCGGGTGTTCGATATCTGCAACCCGGGCGACAAGTACTGCAACACCAATGCTGGTCAGGACACGTTCCTCGCCTCGTTGGGGCGGGTGCTGGCCAATCCGCCTGGCGCGGTGGCTCCGACCGCAGCATCAGCGGTCGCGACCACCGCGACCGCCCCGATCTCGGAAACCACCGCGACCGCGAATACTGCACCGCCCGGCGGCGATGCCGGGCAATTCATCACCGGGGTGAGCTCCGACTACGGGATCGCCGATCTGGCGTCCGCACCGGGTGCGGCGCAGTCGTTGGCCTCGGCCGTCGACCGACTCCAGTCCGCCTCGACTCCGAATTCGATGTCGCAGTCCGTCGATGTCGCCGCGGTGCGCCAGCAGGCCCAGCTCGTGCAGGGCACGCTCGCCCCGATCGCCGAGACGAGCGCATGGATGGCCGCGAATCCTGCGGCCCGCGCAGGCCTACGGGAGGCTCCGGCTGATTCGCCGGAGTCGGTGACGAACTCGGTAGTCGACTCGCTCGACCAGGTCGACATTCCGAAGGTGCTCGATGCCGCGGATTCGGTCGTGCAGATGGCGAACACCATCCTCAGCTCTACCGGTGGTGGCGGCGCACCGAGAACGGCGGCAACCCCCGCCTCGTATGCGGACCTGAGTGCTCCGGCGCAGCAGTTGTCCACGGGACTTGCGCCGATCGCGAGCACCCCGATCGATCAACTCCAGACCGCGACGTCGGTGCTCTCGGCGATCAAGCCGGTGACCATCATCAACCAGATCCTCAACGTGGTGGCCGGTGTGACGTCGGTGGACTACCCGGGTGTGGTGACGAACCTACAAGCCCTGGTCGGACATCTGCTGGCCGGAAACGTCAAGGCCGCACACCAGGTGGCGGGTGAGCTGAACAACCAGCTCTCGCCGCTGGTGAAGATGTCGGCCGGGGTCGAC